>NZ_CP162152.1:0-4464072 GCF_040834095.1 Enterobacter vonholyi | reverse complement strand
GGCGGACTCCACTCGAACAATAAAAGAAAACTATTGAATATTCATGATTGTTGGCGCACATCGACATGACCCTGTGTAAAGGGGGACGTGCGAATTGCTATCTGCAATTTATCCTGACCAGGATCCTGGGATCCCGATCGGGACCGCGGATCATAGCCTAAACTGAGCCAGAGATCTTCTGTTTCTCACAGATTCTTCCCGATTTATCCACAGGAAGATCCAGAACCGGGTAAGTGTAAACGATCCTGGCGTGAGTGCCCCGCGATTTAGTCCGCATATTGGAAAAATTAATGAGCACAGACAATTTATTGCTTAAATGATCTAACGAAGATCCGGGACGATCCTTGCGCTTTGTCGGTGAGCCCGTATAATCCTCGACCCGGCGCGTGATGCTCATCTTCCTGCGTCGTCCGTTGCTCATTTTCCACGCGAAAACGTGCGGAAATACGCGGGAAATAAGGAAAGAGAATTGACTCCGGAGTGTACAATTATTACAATCCGGCCTCTTTAATCACCCACGCTGAGGCGTTAGTCGTTCGAAACTCGTTCGGGTATACGCAAAAGTCAGTGAATTTATTCAAGTTTAGGTAGAAATCGCCATGAAACGCACTTTTCAACCGTCTGTACTGAAGCGCAACCGTTCTCACGGCTTCCGTGCTCGTATGGCTACTAAAAATGGTCGTCAGGTTCTGGCACGTCGTCGTGCTAAAGGCCGCGCTCGTCTGACCGTTTCCAAGTAATAAAGCTAACCCCTGAGTGGTTAAGCTAGCATTTCCCAGGGAGTTACGTTTGTTAACTCCCGCTCATTTCACTTTCGTCTTCCAGCAGCCACTACGGGCTGGCACGCCGCAAATCACCATCCTCGGCCGCCAAAATTCGCTGGGGCATCCCCGCATCGGTCTCACAGTCGCCAAGAAAAATGTTAAGCGTGCGCATGAACGCAATCGGATTAAACGTCTGACGCGTGAAAGCTTCCGTTTACGTCAGCACGAACTGCCTTCAATGGATTTCGTGGTGGTGGCTAAAAAGGGGGTTGCCGACCTCGATAACCGTGCTCTCTCGGAAGCGTTGGAAAAATTATGGCGCCGCCACTGTCGCCTGGCTCACGGGTCCTGATAGCCCTCATTCGGGTCTATCAACGCCTGATTAGTCCGCTACTCGGGCCGCACTGCCGTTTCACACCAACATGCTCAAGCTACGGAATTGAGGCATTGCGCAGGTTTGGAGTGATAAAAGGCAGTTGGTTGACGGTGAAACGCGTATTAAAATGCCACCCTTTACACCCCGGTGGAGACGACCCCGTCCCTCCAGGACCCTTTGATACCAGAGAACACTAACGATGGATTCGCAACGCAATCTTCTTATCATCGCTTTGTTGTTCGTGTCTTTCATGATCTGGCAGGCATGGGAGCAGGATAAAAATCCTCAACCCCAGCAGCAGACCACGCAGACTACGACCACCGCAGCGGGTAGCGCCGCCGACCAGGGCGTACCGGCCAGTGGCCAGGGGAAACAGATTACGGTTAAGACCGATGTGCTTGAGCTGACAATCAACACCCGTGGTGGTGATGTTGAGCAGGCGCTGCTGTTGACCTACCCGAAAGAGCTGAAGTCTAACGAACCGTTCCAGTTACTGGAAACCACGCCTGAGTTTATCTACCAGGCGCAGAGCGGCCTGACCGGTCGTGATGGCCCGGATAACCCGGCTAACGGTGCGCGTCCACTGTATACCGTCGAGAATGACACCTTTGTGCTGGCTGATGGCCAGAACGAACTCGTTATCCCGATGACCTATACCGACGCCGCAGGCAACACCTTCACCAAAACCTTCACCCTGAAACGCGGTGAGTATGCGGTGAACGTGGGCTACAGCGTACAGAACGCCAGTGCGAAACCGCTGGAACTGTCCACCTTCGGTCAGCTGAAGCAGTCCATCAATCTGCCGTCTCACCGTGACACCGGAAGCAGCAACTTTGCGCTGCATACCTTCCGTGGCGCGGCGTACTCCACGCCAGACGCGAAGTATGAGAAATACAAATTCGACACCATTGCCGATAACGAAAACCTGAACGTCAGCGCTAAAGGCGGTTGGGTGGCAATGCTGCAGCAGTATTTCGCCACTGCGTGGGTGCCAAATAACGACGGTACCAACAACTTCTATACCGCGAACCTGGGCAACGGTATTGCAGCCATCGGCTACAAATCTCAGCCGGTTCTGGTACAGCCGGGTCAAACCGGTAAGCTGGCAAGCACCCTGTGGGTCGGCCCGGAAATTCAGGACAAAATGGCCGCTGTTGCGCCGCACCTGGATCTGACCGTGGATTACGGTTGGTTGTGGTTCATCTCTCAGCCGCTGTTTAAGCTGCTGAAGTTCATCCACAGCTTCCTGGGTAACTGGGGCTTCTCCATCATCGTTATCACCTTCATCGTTCGTGGCATCATGTACCCGCTGACTAAAGCGCAGTACACCTCCATGGCGAAGATGCGCATGCTGCAGCCGAAGATTCAGGCAATGCGTGAGCGTCTGGGCGATGACAAACAGCGCCAGAGCCAGGAAATGATGGCCCTGTACAAAGCAGAGAAAGTTAACCCACTGGGTGGCTGCTTCCCGCTGCTGATTCAGATGCCAATCTTCCTTGCGCTGTACTACATGCTGATGGGTTCCGTTGAGCTGCGCCACGCGCCGTTCGCTCTGTGGATCCATGACCTGTCCGCACAGGACCCGTACTACATCCTGCCGATCCTGATGGGCGTGACGATGTTCTTCATTCAGAAGATGTCGCCGACCACCGTGACCGACCCGATGCAGCAGAAGATCATGACCTTTATGCCGGTTATCTTCACCGTGTTCTTCCTGTGGTTCCCGTCAGGTCTGGTGCTGTACTATATCGTCAGCAACCTGGTGACCATCATCCAGCAGCAGCTGATTTACCGTGGTCTGGAAAAACGTGGCCTGCATAGCCGCGAAAAGAAAAAGTCCTGATCCGATAAGTTAACGCTAAAATAAGGGCGGTCGATTGACCGCCTTTTTTATTTGTATTGAACGAGACCAACCATGAGCCATAACGACACTATCGTCGCCCAGGCAACCCCACCGGGACGCGGTGGTGTAGGCATTCTGCGCATCTCCGGCCTGAAGGCGCGCGAGGTGGCCGAAGCGGTGCTGGGTAAACTGCCAAAGCCGCGCTACGCTGATTACCTGCCGTTTAAAGATACCGACGGCACGCCGCTGGACCAGGGCATTGCGCTGTGGTTCCCCGGCCCTAACTCCTTCACCGGTGAAGACGTGCTGGAGCTGCAGGGCCACGGCGGCCCGGTAATCCTCGACCTGCTGTTAAAACGGATCCTGACCCTGCCGGGCCTGCGCATTGCGAAGCCGGGCGAGTTCTCCGAACGTGCCTTCCTCAACGACAAGCTCGACCTGGCGCAGGCAGAAGCCATTGCTGACCTGATCGACGCCAGTTCTGAACAGGCGGCCCGCTCCGCCCTGAACTCGCTGCAGGGGGCATTCTCCGCGCGTGTGAATCACCTTGTGGAAGCACTTACTCACCTGCGCATCTACGTGGAAGCGGCTATCGACTTCCCGGATGAGGAGATCGACTTCCTCTCTGACGGTAAAATCGAAGCCCAGCTCAACCAGGTGATGAGCGATCTCGACGCCGTTCGCGCCGAAGCGCGCCAGGGCAGCCTGCTGCGCGAAGGGATGAAGGTGGTGATTGCCGGACGCCCTAACGCCGGGAAATCGAGCCTGCTGAACGCCCTGGCGGGCCGTGAAGCGGCAATCGTAACCGACATTGCCGGCACCACTCGCGACGTACTGCGCGAGCACATCCACATCGACGGCATGCCTCTGCACATCATCGACACCGCCGGTCTGCGCGATGCCAGCGACGAGGTTGAGCGCATCGGTATCGAACGCGCCTGGCAGGAGATCGAGCAGGCCGACCGCGTGCTGTTTATGGTGGACGGCACCACGACCGACGCCGTTGACCCGGCAGAGATCTGGCCGGACTTTATTGCCCGCCTGCCGGCCAAACTGCCGATCACCGTGGTACGTAATAAGGCAGACGTGACCGGCGAAACGCTGGGCATCAGCGATGTGAATGGTCACTCACTAATCCGCCTGTCGGCGCGTACCGGTGAGGGAGTGGACGACCTGCGCAATCATCTCAAGCAGAGCATGGGCTTTGACACCAGCATGGAAGGCGGCTTCCTGGCGCGTCGCCGTCACCTGCAGGCGCTGGAAGAGGCGGCTAACCACCTTGTCCAGGGTAAAGCGCAGCTGATCGGCGCGTGGGCGGGCGAGCTGCTGGCGGAAGAGCTGCGTCTGGCGCAGCAGAATCTGAGCGAGATCACCGGGGAGTTTACCTCGGACGATTTGCTGGGACGGATCTTCTCAAGCTTCTGTATTGGTAAATAATTCCCGCTAATCTATGGTGATTTCCTCCTGGGAAATCACCATTGTCCAAATGGCAACTCGCCTAATCCCTTTTCACCCCCTATCCTGCATGCCTTCATCTATGGGGGGTTTATGGCGCGTTTTCTGTTTTGTAGTTTCGCTTTAGTTCTGCTTTATCCGTCAGGCATTGATATGTATCTGGTGGGATTACCGCATATCGCCCGCGATCTGGGCGCCAGCGAAGCGCAGCTGCACATCGCGTTTTCGGCCTACCTCGCGGGGATGGCGTCGTCGATGGTGTTTGCGGGGAAGATCGCGGATAAGGCAGGCCGTCAGCCTGTCGCTATCTCCGGTGCCATCGTTTTTGCCCTGGCGTCCCTTCTCTGCTCACAGGCGCAAAACAGCACCGTGTTTCTGACCGGGCGCTTTATCCAGGGCATCGGGGCGGGCGGTTGCTACGTGGTGGCGTTTGCCATTTTGCGCGACACTTTAAGCGCCCAGCGTCGCGCCAAAGTGCTGTCGATGCTGAACGGCATTACCTGCATCATCCCGGTGCTGGCCCCGGTCGTGGGCTATCTGATCATGCTGAAATTCCCGTGGCAGAGCCTGTTCTGGACCATGGCGGCGATGGGCGCGCTGGTGTTTATCCTGTCGATCGCCGTGCTGAAAGAGACCCACCCGGGCTCGCAGAATACCGGCCATACCGCAACCATTCACCCGGCAGAGAAGCTTCTCAACCGCTTTTTCCTCAGCCGTCTGGCCGTGACCACGTTAAGCGTGGCGGTGATCCTGACCTATGTAAACGTTTCCCCGGTGTTGCTGATGGAGACCATGGGCTTCGATCGCGGTCAGTATTCAACGGTGATGGCATTAACCGCGATGGTCAGTATGGCCGTTTCGTTTTCGACGCCGTTTGCGCTAAATGTTTTCAGCCAGCGCACATTGATGCTGACCTCACAGGTTTTATTCCTCGCCGCCGGCGCGATCCTGGCGACCACCAGCTCACATACGGTCATGCTGGCAGGTATTACGCTGATTTGTGCCGGGTTCTCGGTTGGCTTTGGCGTAGCGATGAGCCAGGCGCTTGGCCCATTTTCGCTGCGGGCAGGCGTGGCAAGCTCGGTACTGGGGATCGCGCAGGTCTGCGGCTCGTCGATGTGGATTTGGCTGGCGGCGGTCATCGGGCTTAACGCGCTGAATATGCTGATCGGGGTTCTGATTGGCTGTAGCATATTGTGCATTACCTTACTTATGGTCATCCAGCCCGCGGCGCACTATGAAGAAGCCCATCAGCAGTCTCGATCTTAACCTGTTGCTTTGCCTGCAGCTTTTGCTGCAGGAGCGCAGCGTCACCAAAGCGGCAAAGCGGATGAACGTGACGCCGTCGGCGGTGAGCAAATCGCTGGCCAAGCTGCGCGACTGGTTCGAGGACCCGCTGTTTGTTAAAACGCCGCTAGGGCTGCTGCCGACGCCGCTGACGGTGAGTCTTGAGCAGGATCTGGCTGACTGGATGCAAATCGGCAACCAGATCCTCGATAAATTCCACCATGATTCTCCGGGCGGGCTGACGTTCGTGCTGGCCGCGGAAACGCCGTTGATGCTGATCCGCTTCAATGCCCTGCTGGAGCAGGTGAACCAGCGCTATCCGCAGGCTACGGTGAAAATGCGCCACTGGGATTACGACTCTCTGGACGCCATTACGCGTGGAGAGGTGGACCTGGGATTCACCGGACGCGAAACGCACCCGCGATCGCGTGAATTGCTGAAGCTAATGCCGTGGTTCATCGACTATGAGATCCTGTTCAGCGACCGTCCGTGCGTGTATCTGCGTGAGGATCACCCCGCGCTACAGGATGAATGGAACCTCGAGACCTTTCTGCGCTACCCGCACATCAGTATCTTCTGGGAACGCAGCGACACCTGGGCACTGGACGAAGTGCTAAAGGAGATGGGTCGGGAGAGAAACATTGCCATGAGCGTACCGGGCTTTGAGCAGTCGATGTTTATGGCAGCACAGCCCGGTCATAACTATATCGCCACGGCTCCGCATTACTGCCATCACTACAATGAACTCCACCAGCGGAAGCTGATCGCGCTTCCTATTCCCATTGACGAAGCGCAGGCTGAAAAGCTCACCGTTCCCTTCACGCTGATCTGGCATAAACGGAACAGCCATAATCCGAAAATTTTATGGTTGCGGGAAACCATCAAGGCGCTGTACGGTGCGAGCGATCCAATTTTTGCCTAAGAAAATGTAAAGTTCGGTCCTGAGGCTTCTCTTACTCCCATTTACTGATTAAAACAGGAGTCAAGTTAAGCGATAATCATGTAACCGTTTAACCGATTACGACCATTATCAAGGAGCGAAAAATGGCTACGCACTTTGCAAGAGGGATACTTACGGAAGGACGTCTCGTATCGGCAAGAATTTCTTCAGCCTGTCACCGTGAAGCACTCGATCTCCCGGAACACCGGAGGACGCGGTTTTTAGCGTCCAGAGCACTTCTCGCAGAACTGCTGTTTATGCTGTACGGCACCAGCGAGCTGCCGGACATCATTACCCAACCCGAAGGCCGCCCGGTCTTTGTCGACCCGGATCTCCCTCGTTTTTCGATTGCCTACGCGGGCAATATCATTGGCGTCGCGCTGACCACCGAAGGGGATTGTGGGCTCGATATGGAACTTCAGCGCGCAACGCGCAGCTTCCATGGCGGTAACGCACATGAAGACTATCCGCTCTCCAGCAATGAGAAGCTGTGGGTACGCAACCAGAACGATCCTGTCGAAGCCCGAGCCCAGCTCATTACCCTGCGCCAGAGCATTCGTAAGCTCTGCGGATGCGCCTCAGACGACGCCAGCCTGCTGCAGCTGTTGCCTGGCTCCGGACGTCTGCGTGCCGCCCAGGCCACGCTGGTGGAGGCACTCAGTGACGCAGAGGATGTGCTCATTTGGTCCATTGCGGTTACCCCTGCCATTGAACGCATGAAAATCTGGGAATTTGACAGTCAACAGGGATGGCGTAGCCTTCCTGATGTGCCCGAGCGCGCCAACGAGCCCGCCGCACGCCTGATGCGTTTAACCAGTTTACCGGCAGAAAAAGTATTCACCCTTAGCTGATCCAATCAGGGTCATCATGATGAAACAGGAGTAATCATGTCTGATACGTTGAAAATAGTTACGTTACTGGGAAGCCTGCGCAAAGGTTCATTTAACGGGATGGTTGCCCGCACGCTGCCACAGCTGGCACCGGCAGGTATGGAAATTAGAGCCCTGCCGTCTATTGGCGATATTCCGCTGTATGATGCGGACGTCCAGCAGGAAGAAGGGTTCCCGGAGAGCGTCGAGGCGCTGGCAGAGCAGATCCGCCAGGCTGACGGCGTGGTCATCGTCACGCCGGAATATAACTACTCGGTTCCGGGTGGCCTGAAGAATGCCATCGACTGGCTGTCCCGTTTACCTGAACAGCCTCTGTCAGGCAAACCGGTGCTGATCCAAACCAGCTCAATGGGCGCGATTGGCGGCGCTCGCTGCCAGTATCATCTGCGTCAGATCCTGGTCTTCCTGGATGCGATGGTGATGAACAAGCCGGAATTTATGGGTGGTGTGATTCAGAACAAAGTCGACCCGCAAACGGGTGAAGTGGTAGATCAGAGCACGCGCGACCATCTCTCTGGCCAGCTGACGGCGTTCGGGGATTATATTAAGCGGGTAAAAGCCTGATAAAAAAGCCCGGTGGCGCTAGCGCTTACCGGGCCTACACTCGTCAGTAGGTCAGGTAAGCGAAGCGCCACCTGACACCACAAACCGCACCTTAGTGCGCGTCTATAAACACAATCTTCAGCACAAACAGCAGCGCCACAATGATGACGCAAGGGCTGAGGTCGCGGAAGCGGCCGGTACCGATCTTCATTACGCAGTAAGAGATAAAGCCCAGCGCGATACCTTCGGTAATCGAGAAGCTGAACGGCATCATCACGGCGGTAATAAACGCCGGCACCGCTTCGGTTAAATCATCCCACTTCACGCGAGACAGGCTGGAGGTCATCAGCACCCCCACATAGATCAGCGCGCCGGCCGCCGCGTACGGAGGCACCATGCCCGCCAGTGGCGAGAGGAAGATCACCAGCAGGAACAGAATACCCACCACAACCGCCGTCAGGCCGGTACGGCCGCCCACGGACACGCCGGAAGAGGATTCAATGTAAGCGGTAACAGACGAGGTCCCGATAAATGAGCCGGTCACGGAGGAGATACTGTCCACAAACAGCGCCTGCTTCATGCGCGGGAATTTGCCTTTCTCATCTGCCAGACCCGCTTTGTCGGTCACACCGATCAGCGTACCGGAGGAGTCGAACAGGTTCACCAGCATGAAGGAGAAAATCACGCCCGCCAGGCCCAGGTTCAGGGAACCCGCCAGATCAACATGACCAACAACGGTAGAAACGCTCGGTGGAGCGGAAACGATGCCGTTATAGTGAACGTCGCCCAGCATCCAGCCCAGCAGCGTGGTCACCACGATGGACACCAGCACTGCCGCGTGAATATTGCGGGAAGCGAGGATCGCGATGATAAAGAAGCCCAGCACGCCAAGCAGCACGTTATGCGAGGTCAGGTGACCGATGCTCACCAGCGTATCCGGGTTCGCCACGATAACGCCGGCGTTTTTCAGCCCCATCATACCGATGAACAGACCGATACCGCTGGTAATGCCCACGCGCAGGCTCACGGGAATGTTTGCAATCATCCAGTAACGTACGCGGAAAATGGTCAGCAGCAGCAGGCCAACCGCGCCCCAGAAGATAGCGCCCATGCCCACCTGCCAAGGTAGCCCCATCGCCTGAACAACCACGAACGCGAAGAACGCATTCAGGCCCATCGCCGGTGCCAATGCAACTGGCAGGTTAGCGAATACACCCATCAGAATGCTGCCAAGGGCGGCGATCAGGCAGGTGGTTACAAAGACGGCGCTGGTATCCATGCCAGCAACGCCCAGAATTTGTGGGTTCACAAAAACGATATAGACCATCGTCAGGAAGGTGGTGAAACCAGCGATCACTTCGGTGCGTGCCGTTGTGCCGTGCTCGCGCAGTTTAAAAACGCGCTCAAGCAGACCCTGACCAGATGTCTGGGTAGTGTGTTGTTGACTCATCATCAATTTCCGAACAAGGAGGGAAAATTCGTCGCTATCCTATACCAAAATGCGACAATAGTGGCGGTTACGTGATACTTTTTTCATTGATTTTGCTTATACGGCAACGATTGCGTCCCGGTGAACCGCCGTGCGTAAACGTTAAACTTGTTAAAAGGGAAAGGCATGTCCGGAATTGAAGCGGTATTTTTCGACTGCGACGGTACGCTGGTCGACAGTGAGGTCATTTGTTCCCGCGCGTATGTCACCATGTTCCAGGAGTTTGGCATTACTCTGGAACTCGAAGAGGTGTTTAAACGCTTTAAGGGCGTGAAGCTCTACGAGATCATCGACATCATTAACGAAGAACACGGCGTCGTTCTTGAGAAGGCGGCACTGGAACCGGTGTACCGCGCCGAGGTTGCACGCCTGTTCGATTCGGAGCTGGAGGTGATTCCGGGCGCAAACGCGCTGCTGGATGCCATGACGGTGCCGATCTGCGTGGTCTCCAACGGTCCGGTCAGCAAAATGCAGCACTCGCTGGGCAAGCTTGAGATGCTGCACCACTTCCCGGAAAAACTGTTCAGCGGCTACGATATCCAGCGCTGGAAGCCGGACCCGGCGCTGATGTTCCATGCGGCAAAAGCGATGAACGTTAACGTAGAGAACTGCATTCTGGTGGATGACTCGTCTGCGGGTGCGCAGTCGGGGATTGATGCGGGAATGGAGGTGTTTTACTTCTGCGCCGACCCGCACAACAAGCCGATCGATCATCCAAAAGTCACGACCTTTACCGATCTGGCGCAGCTACCCGCGCTGTGGAAGGCTCGCGGGTGGGATATTACGCGCTAAGCCGCCCCTCCCTTCAGGGAGGGCGACAGGTTTATCTGAAGAGCTTTTGAACAAACTCTTCATAGGCCGGACGCCAGACGTCCATTTCGTGATTCAGACCAGGGTACATTTTATAGTCGAATTTGATGCCCTGTTTTTCCAGCTCCGCTTTCAGACCGGCGATATCTTTGCCGGTCACCGAATCGCGCTCTCCCACAACGACGGTGAAGTTATGCAGCTGCCGATTAATGGCCTCAGGCTGCTTAAAGCGTGCGGCCACGCCTTCGTCAGGTACGGTTGTTGTGGTAACGCCGCTGAACGTTCCCAGCCAGCCGAAGCTGTCCATATGGTTCATACCGGAGACCAGCGCCTGATAACCGCCCTGTGACAATCCCGCCAGCGCCCGGCCGGCCGCATCTTTACGCACGTTGAAGCGTGTATCCACCAGCGGAATAATCTCGCTCATCAGTTCACGGTCTGCGGCTTTCGCATTAAGCGGATAGAAAGACTTCCGTCGTTCTGCCGGAGGGAAGTTCTCGGGGATGGCCTCAGCGCTCTCCGTCTCGGTGTCGGGTACCACCACCAGCATCGGTTTGATTTTCCCCTCGGCCATCAGGTTATCCATGATTTGCGGCAGACGGCCCTGGTCGATGGCCGAGAGCCCGGTATCCCCAAAACCATGGTAGAAGTAGAGCACCGGTAAGGGTTCCCCTGTGCCGTTGTAGCCAGGGGGAGTCCATACATAGACGCGGCGCTCTGACCTGAGCGACGGCGAGTGCCAGGTCAGGGTGGTGAGATCGCCATGCGGTACGGCGCGATCGTCGAGAATACTGCCCGGAACCAGAATCAGGCTGGTGTTCACCTGCCGCTGAGGTTTTTGATAGCGGCTTCCCGTGTCGACTGAACGGAAACCATCGATGTCGAAATAATATTCGTAGAGATTCGGGGCCATCGGCTCGCTTTTCCATGACCAGACGCCATTTTTCTCTTTCGTCATATCATGGGAAACCTGGCTTTCAGGCATTGACCCCGTCACCACGGAGACTCGCGTTGCACCGGGTGCAAACAGGCGAAACGTAATGCTTTTATCCGCATTAACCTGGGTCACATAGTGGCTGACCGGGGTAGTCTGGTCAGGTGTGACCGGCAACGGTGCGGCAATAACGTCTGTTCCAGTACCGATCCCGATGCTGATGGCCATCGCCAGGCACGCTAATGAATTTTTCATATCCCATCCTTTGCTGTTTTTTTCGTCTCACGTTAGCGCGTTTCGAACGTCAGGCAACGGATGAAGGGGAAAATTGTGATTACACTAGAAATAACAACGCCGGTGAGTACCGGCGTTGTTATCAGATGACAGGATTACTCTTTCGGATCTTTACCCGCCAGCAGCTTATCCAGCTCGTCGCCGCCCACGTGACGGAAGTCCTGACCTTTCACGAAGTAGAAAATGTATTCGCAAATGTTCTGGCAGCGGTCGCCGATACGCTCGATGGAGCGCGCGCAGAACAGGGCGGTCAGTACGCTTGGGATCGTACGGGAATCTTCCATCATGTAAGTCATCAGCTGACGCACGATGCCTTCATACTCCTGATCGACCTTTTTATCTTCACGGTAGATACGCACCGCTTCGTCAAGATCCATTCGCGCAAAGGCATCCAGCACGTCATGAAGCATCTGCACGGTGTGGCGGCCCAGCGACTCCAGGCTGACCAGCAGCGGCTGGTGCTGCTGAGAGAACTTCTCCAGCGCGGTGCGGCAGATTTTATCCGCAACGTCACCAATACGTTCCAGCTCGGCGATGGTTTTGATAATGGCCATCACCAGACGCAGGTCGCTCGCCGTCGGCTGACGTTTCGCGATAATGCGCACGCAGGCCTCGTCGATAGCGACTTCCATCATGTTGACGTTTTTGTCGCCTTCAATGACGCGTTTCGCCAGCTCGCTGTCCTGGTTGTGCATCGCCGTAATCGCATCAGAAAGCTGCTGCTCGACCATACCGCCCATGGTCATCACCTGGGTGCGAATGCTTTCCAGCTCTGCGTTGAACTGGCCGGAAATGTGTTTATTAAGATTGAGGTTGTCCATGGTTTCTCCACATGCACTAAGGCAAATCAACCGTAGCGGCCAGTAATATAATCTTCGGTTTGTTTCTTCGCGGGCTTAGTGAAGAGATCGTCCGTGTTGCTGAACTCAATCAATTCACCCAGGTACATAAACGCCGTGTGATCGGAGCAACGTGCAGCCTGCTGCATGTTATGGGTCACGATAACCACGGTGTAATCCTGCTTCAGCTCGGTGATCAGTTCTTCAATACGACCGGTTGAGATCGGGTCCAGCGCTGAACACGGCTCATCCAGCAGCAACACTTCCGGGCGAATCGCAATACCGCGCGCAATGCACAGACGCTGCTGCTGACCACCGGAGAGAGAGTAACCGCTCTGGTGCAACTTATCTTTGGTTTCGTTCCATAATGCGGCCTTGGTCAAAGCCCACTGCACGCGCTCGTCCATATCGGCGCGGGAGAGCTTTTCAAACAGGCGAACGCCAAAGGCGATGTTGTCATAAATGGACATCGGGAACGGCGTGGGTTTCTGGAACACCATCCCCACTTTGGCGCGCAGCAGGGCGATATCCTGAGCCTGGGTCAGAATATTTTCGCCATCGAGGATGATTTCCCCTTCAGCGCGCTGCTCCGGATAGAGCGAATACATTTTGTTAAAGGTACGCAGCAGCGTGGATTTCCCACAGCCGGATGGACCGATAAATGCCGTGACCTGGTTCTTAGCGATATCCAGGTTGATGTTCTTCAGGGCATGGAATTTGCCGTAGTAGAAGTTCAAATCACGAACCTGAATCTTACCCGGGGCAGTATCAACCATACTCATTGACTCATTTCCTCATTCGGCGCCGCGAGCTGCCGCGCCGTAAAAAATTAACCGTGTTTCTTCTTCGCGAAAATGACGCGCGCCAGAATGTTCAGCAACAGTACGCAAAGGGTAATGATCAGCACCCCGGCCCAGGCCAGCTGCTGCCATTCCGCGAATGGGCTCATCGCAAATTTAAAGATCGTCACCGGCAGGTTGGCGATCGGCTGCATCATGTCCGTGCTCCAGAACTGGTTGGAGAGGGACGTAAACAGCAGCGGCGCCGTTTCACCCGCGATACGCGCAACCGCCAGCAGGATACCGGTCATGATCCCGGATACGGACGCCTTCAGCGTAATCGCAGAGATCATCTTCCATTTCGGCGTACCCAGTGCATAAGCCGCTTCACGCAGGCTGTCCGGCACCAGTTTCAGCATGTTCTCGGTGGTTCGAATCACAATCGGCACCTGCAGCAGCGCCAGGGCAATCACACCCGCCCAGCCGGAGAAGTGTTCCATCTGCGCTACAACAACGGTGTAAACGAACAGACCCACCACGATAGACGGGGCTGACAGCAAAATATCGTTAATGAAGCGAATCACTTCCGCCAGCCAGGATTTACGACCGTATTCTGCCAGGTAAATGCCCGCCATGATGCCCAGCGGCGTGCCGAAGACCGTCGCCCAGAGGATCAGCAACCCGCTGCCGGCCAGCGCATTCGCCAGGCCACCGCCCGCCGTGTTCGGCGGCGGCGTCATTTCGGTGAACAGCGAGAGTGACATTCCGTCAATCCCACGAACGATTGTCGAGAAGAGGATCCAGACCAGCCAGAACAGGCCGAATGCCATCGTCGCCATTGAGAGCGTTAGGGCAATGCGGTTTTTCATGCGGCGTCTGGCCTGCATTTTGCGGCGGGATTCCGCCAGTTCAGCAGTTGCTTGCATTTCGAGAGTGGCCATTAGCGTGCTCCCTCATTTTTAGCGAGACGCATAATCATCAGCTTGGAAATCGCCAGAACAATGAAGGTAATAACGAACAGAATCAGACCCAGCTCCATCAGCGCCGCCACGTGCAGCCCGGATTCCGCTTCCGCAAATTCATTCGCCAGCGCCGAGGTAATACTGTTACCCGGCATGTAGAGCGACGCGCTGTCGAGCTGGTAGGTGTTACCGATGATAAAGGTGACCGCCATGGTTTCACCCAGCGCACGACCTAAGCCCAGCATCACGCCCCCGATCACCCCATTTTTCGTGAACGGAAGGACAATGCGCCAGATTACTTCCCAGGTGGTGCAGCCGATGCCGTAGGCCGACTCTTTCATCATCACCGGCGTTTGTTCGAACACATCACGCATGACCGCCGCAATGTACGGAATTATCATGATGGCGAGGATCACACCTGCCGCCAGAATGCCGATACCGAAAGCCGGGCCAGAGAACAGGGCCCCCACAAACGGAATGGCAGAAAGGACATTACCCACCGGTTCCTGGAAATATGTAGCGAACAGCGGGGCAAAGATGAACAGGCCCCACATGCCGTAGACGATACTCGGAATAGCTGCCAGCAGTTCGATGGCAATCCCCAGCGGACGACGCAGCCAGCCTGGCGCCAGCTCCGTCAGGAACAGGGCAATACCAAAGCTTACCGGAACCGCAATCAGCAGGGCGATGAACGAGGTTACCAGCGTGCCGTAAATAGGCACCAGAGCACCGTAGATGTCGTTCGGCGCGTCCCACTCTTTGGTCCACAGGAAGGAGAAACCGAATTTCTGGATGCTCGGCCATGAGGAGAAAATCAGAGACACGATAATGCCGCCCAGCAGCAATAGCACAATCAGCGCAGCCAGTTTGACCAGCGCGCTGAAAATCATGTCACCTTTTTTACCCGGAGGGTTAAATGCAGGCTTGGTTGCAGCCATAAATTACTCTTCTGTTTGAGACGTTTTTACGAATATGCCCGGTGGCGCTGACGCTTACCGGGCCTACAGCTTAAACCGTAGGGCGGGTAAGCGCAGCGCCACCCGCCATCTTCGTTAAATATATCCTGTTAGTACAGCGCTTTACCGCTGCTGTCTTTCACGTTGGTTTTCCATGCAGCACGAACCTGCTCAACCACGTTGTCCGGCAGGGTGGCGTAATCCAGAGCGTTAGCCTGTTTGCCGCCGTTTTTGTATGCCCAGTCGAAGAACTTCAGCACTTCAGCGCCCTGCTCAGGTTTCTTCTGCTCTTTGTGCACCAGGATGAAGGTGGTAGAGGTGATTGGCCATGCACCTTCGCCCTTCTGGTTAGTCAGATCCTGCGCGAAGGATTTGCTCCAGTCAGCGCCTTTGGCAGCGTTAGCAAAGTTCTCTTCGGTCGGGCTAACCGGTTTGCCGTCTGCAGACACCAGTTTGGTGTAGGACAGGTTATTCTGCTTCGCGTACGCATACTCTACGTAGCCGATGGAGCCAGGCAGACGCTGTACGAACGCGGCGATACCGTCGTTACCTTTACCGCCCAGACCGGTAGGCCAGTTAACGGTTGAGCCGGAGCCGACTTTAGATTTCCACTCTTCGTTCACTTTCGCCAGGTAGCTGGTGAACACGAAAGACGTACCGGAACCATCCGCGCGGCGAACCACGGCGATGTTCTGAGAAGGCAGCTTCAGGCCTGGGTTGAGCTTAGCGATCGCTTCGTCATCCCATTTTTTGATTTTGCCCAGGTAGATGTCACCCAGCGTTTTGCCGTCCAGCACCAGCTCGCCCGACTTCACGCCCGGCAGGTTGATCGCCAGGACCACGCCACCGATCACGGTAGGGAACTGGAACAGGCCTTCCTGAGCCAGCTTATCATCAGACAGCGGAGCGTCAGATGCGCCGAAATCAACCGTGTTCGCGGTAATTTGTTTCACGCCACCGGAGGAGCCGATACCCTGATAGTTAACCTTGTTACCGGTTTCTTTCTGGTAGGTATCCGCCCATTTGGCATACACCGGCGCAGGGAAGGTTGCACCAGCGCCAGTCAGGCTTGCTTCTGCAAATACAGAGAACGCGCTCAGAGATAAGGTCGCGGCGACAACAGTTGCGACAGTGGTACGCATAACTTTCATAATGTCTCCTGCAAGATTTTCATAAATCGTTGTTTAGTGGCTACGATGAGCAAAATAGGACAAACAGGTGACAGATAAATGTACGAATTATGACAGTTTTATGACAATGAAAATTTAACTTAAAATACCGCACAATAAAGCTTAATTTTCATCGTGTTAGCCACTTTTATGACAATACGTTTTCAGAAATATTTTCTTTATGTGACACTGAAAAAAGTAGCTGAAGATGACAAATTGTCATTATTAAAAACGAGACAGGATTGATTAAAAACAAACCGGGCGGGATGAAAAAGCTCCACCCGAGGGTGGAGCCTGAAGGGATTATTCTACGGTAACTGATTTCGCCAGGTTACGCGGCTGGTCAACGTCGGTGCCTTTGATCAGCGCCACATGATAAGCCAGCAGCTGCAGCGGAACGGTATAGAAGATCGGTGCAATCACCTCTTCCACATGCGGCATCTCGATGATGTGCATGTTGTCGTTGCTGACAAAACCGGCATCTTTGTCGGCGAAGACGTACAGAACACCACCGCGGGCGCGCACTTCTTCGATATTAGACTTCAGTTTTTCCAGCAGTTCGTTGTTTGGTGCCACAACTATGACCGGCATATCCGCGTCAATCAGCGCCAGCGGGCCGTGCTTCAGCTCGCCTGCCGCATAGGCTTCCGCGTGGATGTAGGAGATCTCTTTCAGCTTCAGCGCGCCTTCCAGCGCAATCGGATACTGATCGCCACGACCCAGGAACAGGGCGTGATGTTTGTCAGAGAAATCTTCCGCCAGCGCTTCGATGCGTTTGTCCTGAGACAGCATTTGCTCAATACGGCTTGGCAGCGCCTGCAGACCATGAACGATGTCATGCTCAACGGACGCATCTTCACCTTTCAGACGCGCAAGCTTCGCCACCAGCATCAGCAGAACGGTCAGCTGCGTGGTAAACGCTTTGGTTGAAGCCACGCCGATTTCGGTGCCCGCTTTAGTCATCAGCGCCAGATCGGATTCACGCACCAGCGAGGAGCCCGGGACGTTACAGATGGCCAGAGAGCCCAGGTACCCCAGCTCTTTAGACAGACGCAGCGCTGCGAGCGTATCCGCCGTTTCGCCGGACTGGGAAAGGGTGATCATCAGGCTGTTACGACGCACCGCGGATTTGCGATAGCGGAATTCAGACGCGATTTCCACATCGCACGGCACGCCCGCCAGGGATTCAAACCAGTAGCGAGAAACCATACCGGAGTTGTAGGAGGTGCCGCAGGCCACGATCTGAATATGCTCGACCTTGGCGAGCAGTTCGTTCGCGTTTGCGCCCAGCTCGCTCAGATCCACTTCACCGTGGCTAATGCGCCCGGTCAGGGTGTTTTTGATGGCGTTTGGCTGCTCGTAAATCTCTTTCTGCATATAGTGACGGTAAGCGCCTTTGTCGCCCGCGTCGTACTGCAGATTCGATTCGATCTCCTGACGCTTCACCTGCTCGCCTTTAGTATCGAAGACGGTCACGCTGCGACGGGTCACTTCCGCGATATCACCCTCTTCGAGGAAGATAAAGCGACGGGTAACCGGCAGGAGCGCCAGCTGGTCAGAGGCGATAAAGTTTTCACCCATGCCCAGACCGATAACCATCGGGCTACCGGAACGCGCGGCCAGAAGCGTTGACGGATCGCGGGAATCCATGATCACCGTACCGTACGCACCGCGCAGCTGAGGGATAGCACGGAGTACCGCATCACGCAGTGTACCGCCCTGCTCCAGCTCCCAGTGCACCAGGTGAGCAATCACTTCGGTGTCAGTTTCAGAGACGAAGGTGTAGCCGCGCGCTTTCAGTTCTTCGCGCAGCGGTTCGTGGTTTTCGATAATGCCGTTGTGCACCACCACGATGTGTTCAGACACATGCGGGTGCGCGTTACCTTCAGACGGTTCGCCGTGCGTCGCCCAGCGGGTGTGCGCAATACCGGTTCCCCCGTGCAGCGGATGTTCTTCCGCGGCCTGGGCCAGCATCTGCACTTTACCGAGACGACGCAGACGGGTCATATGACCTTCTGCATCGACGACAGCCAGACCGGCAGAGTCGTAACCACGGTATTCCAGACGACGTAAACCTTCGAGAAGGATTTCAGCAATATCACGCTGCGCAACTGCGCCAACAATTCCACACATAATTTTAGATTCCGAATTTAGGCATTATGCCTGCGTTGTCGCTGACCTGTATTTGCCCTTTCCGGGCGCCCCGAGCCTTGTAGAGAGTGGGGTTATTTTTATGGGTACTGCTTGTGGGGGGAGGATTATATTATCCCCTCACCCCGGCCCTCTTCCCAAAGGGGCGAGGGAGAAAAACACCGCACCGAACGATCCCTTCTCTCCTTTGGGGAGAGGGGTAAATCCGTTACTTTTTCTTCACCGGACGTTTCCAGCCCTGTTTGCTGACCTGCGGAACGCGGCTTAACACCAGCTCGTTCTCGGCCACATCGCGCGTTACGGTTGTTCCGGCTGCAATGGTCACCCCGTTACCCACGGTAACAGGCGCCACCAGCTGCGTATCGGAGCCCACGAACACATCATCACCAATGATGGTTTTAAACTTATTCGCGCCGTCATAGTTACAGGTTATGGTCCCTGCACCAATATTCACGTTATTGCCAATTTCCGCGTCGCCCAGATAGGTCAGATGACCGGCTTTCGAGCCTTTACCCAGACGCGCTTTTTTCATTTCCACGAAGTTACCCACGTGAGCGCCTTCCAGCAGCTCTGCGCCCGGGCGCAGACGCGCAAACGGGCCGATGGTACAGGCCACGTCCAGACGGGCATCTTCCACCACGCTGTACGGGCTGATTTCGCAGTCGTCACCAATAATGCTGTTTTTAATCACGCAGCCGGCACCGATTTTGACGCGGTTGCCCAGCGTCACGTTACCCTCGAGGATAACGTTAGTATCAATTTCAACGTCACGACCGTGAGATAACGAACCACGCAGATCGAAACGCGCCGGATCGCGCAGCATCACACCTGCCAGAAGCAGTTTTTCAGCCTGCTCGGACTGATAAACACGCTCCAGACGGGAAAGCTGAAGGCGGTTATTCACCCCTTCGGTTTCGCTAATACGCGCCGGATGAACCGCCGCAATCTCACGTCCTTCCTGATACGCCATCGCAATGATGTCGGTGATGTAGAATTCACCCTGCGCGTTGTTGTTGTCGAGTCTGGACAGCCAGCGCTTCATATCCGCGCCATTGGCAATCAGGATACCGGTGTTGATCTCCTGAATCTGGCGCTGTTCATCGCTGGCATCTTTGTGCTCAACAATACCCGTGACGTTGCCGTTTTCACGGGTGATACGGCCATAACCGGTTGGATCGTCCAGCACGACGGTTAATAAACCGATGCCGCCCTGCGGTTTGGCTTCACGCAGGCGAGTCAGGGTTTCAACGGAGATCAGCGGGACATCGCCGTAGAGCATCAAAATGTCTTCGTCATCCGCAAAGAACGGTGCTGCCTGCTGCATCGCATGACCTGTGCCCAGCTGTTCAGCCTGAAGCACCCAGTTGAGCTTGTCGTCGCTCAGCGTCTTTTTAAGAAGATCGCCGCCGTGGCCGTAGACCAGGTGGACCTGATTGGCACCCAGTTCATTCGCTGCATCAATGACATGCTGCACCATTGGCTTTCCAGCAAGCGTGTGAAGCACTTTAGGCAGATCGGAATACATGCGGGTCCCTTTGCCTGCGGCAAGGATCACCACGCTCATCGCACTGTTTGACATACGCATCCTGACGGTAGTTTGAGTGTGAAGTAAAAACGTTTGATGCTTAAAATTCTACATCTTTTTCATCATGAATTAAGGCCGAAAAAAAAAGCCAGCCTGGTATCCAGACTGGCTTTTGTGCTTTTCAAGCCGGTGTTACATCGCTTTTTTGGTCAACTCGATAACGCGCAGTTTCGCGATCGCTTTGGCCAGCTCCGCAGACGCCTGAGCGTAATCCACGTCACCATGAGAGCTGTTAATGTGCTCTTCAGCCTTACGCTTCGACTCCAGGGCTCGCGCTTCGTCGAGATCCTGGCCACGAATAGCGGTATCGGCCAGAACGGTCACACTGCCAGGCTGCACTTCAAGAATGCCGCCGGACAGATAGATAAACTCTTCGTGACCGTACTGTTTAACGATGCGGATCATACCAGGCTTAATGGCGGTGAGCAGCGGTGCGTGACCCGGGAAAATACCCAGTTCACCTTCACTACCCGTTACCTGGATTTTCTCGACCAGACCAGAGAACATTTGTTGCTCTGCGCTGACGACGTCCAGGTGGTAAGTCATTGCCATATCACCCTCCGATTAAGGCGTTAAAGTTTTTTGGCTTTTTCCACAGCTTCTTCGATGGAACCAACCATGTAGAACGCCTGCTCTGGCAGGTGATCGTATTCGCCTTCCATGATGCCTTTAAAGCCACGGATGGTGTCTTTCAGGGAAACGTATTTACCTGGAGAACCGGTGAATACTTCCGCAACGAAGAACGGCTGGGACAGGAAGCGCTGGATCTTACGCGCACGTGCTACCACCAGTTTGTCTTCTTCAGACAGTTCATCCATACCCAGGATGGCGATGATGTCTTTCAGTTCCTGGTAACGCTGCAGCAGGGACTGTACGCCACGCGCGGTGTCGTAGTGTTCCTGACCAACAACCAGTGGATCCAGCTGACGGCTGGTGGAGTCCAGCGGGTCAACGGCCGGGTAGATACCCAGAGACGCGATCTGACGGCTCAGTACCACGGTTGCATCTAAGTGCGCAAAGGTGGTTGCTGGAGATGGGTCAGTCAAGTCATCCGCAGGTACGTATACCGCCTGAACGGAGGTGATAGAACCGGTTTTGGTAGAGGTGATACGTTCCTGAAGAACACCCATCTCTTCCGCCAGCGTAGGCTGGTAGCCTACCGCTGAAGGCATACGACCCAGCAGTGCAGATACTTCCGTACCGGCCAGGGTGTAACGATAGATGTTATCAACGAACAACAGAACGTCACGGCCTTCGTCACGGAACTTCTCAGCCATCGTCAGGCCGGTCAGCGCAACGCGCAGACGGTTTCCAGGTGGCTCGTTCATCTGGCCGTAAACCAGGGATACTTTGTCCAGAACGTTGGAGTCGGTCATTTCGTGGTAGAAGTCGTTACCCTCACGAGTACGTTCACCTACACCCGCAAACACAGAGTAACCGGAGTGCTCGATCGCGATGTTACGGATCAGCTCCATCATGTTTACGGTTTTACCTACACCCGCACCACCGAACAGACCAACTTTACCGCCCTTCGCAAATGGACACATCAGGTCGATAACTTTGATACCGGTTTCCAGCAGTTCCTGAGAGCTGGACAGCTCTTCGTAGGAAGGTGCCGCGCGGTGGATAGCCCAACGCTCTTCTTCACCGATGTCGCCTTTCATGTCGATTGGCTGACCCAATACGTTCATGATACGACCCAGTGTTGCTTTACCTACCGGGACTTCGATCGGGTGCTCAAGGTCTTTTACTTCCAGACCACGACGCAGACCGTCGGAAGAACCCATCGCGATGGTACGCACGATACCGCCGCCGAGCTGCTGCTGAACTTCCAGCACCAGGCTCTCGTTACCATTCTGTACCTCAAGCGCGTCGTACACGCGTGGTACGGCGTCCTGAGGGAACTCGACGTCCACCACGGCGCCGATTACCTGGACAATCTTTCCAGTAGCCATCTTGAATCCTCTACGTAATTCGTAAACCTGGTTAAACCGCGGCGGCCCCCGAGACGATCTCGGTGAGTTCCTGAGTAATGCTGGCCTGACGAGCTTTGTTGTAAACCAACTGCAGCTCTTTAATCAGGCTGCCGCCATTATCGGTCGCGGCTTTCATCGCCACCATTCGTGCGGCCTGCTCGCTGGCCAGGTTTTCTACAACGCCCTGATAAACCTGAGATTCAACGTAACGACGCAGCAGGGTATCCAGCAGCGGTTTCGGATCGGGTTCATACAGGTAATCCCAGGTTTTTTGCTTCAGCTCGCCATCTTCTGATGCCGGTAACGGCAGCATCTGAGTGAGCGTTGGAACCTGAGACATGGTGTTAATGAATTTGTTGCTGACAACGTACAGTCTGTCCAGACGGCCTTCATCATAAGCCTGCAACATCACTTTAACCGGGCCGATCAGTTCGGACAGGGACGGGTTATCACCCATACCTGTCACCTGAGCGACAATGTTGCCACCAACGGAGTTAAAGAAAGAGACGCCTTTAGAGCCGATCATTGCGATATCGCACTGAACGCCTTTTTCAGACCATGCTTTCATATCCGCCAGCAGTTTTTTGAACAGGTTAATGTTCAAGCCGCCACACAGACCACGGTCGGTCGACACCACCAGGTAGCCCACGCGCTTAACTTCGCGTTCTTCCAGGTAAGGGTGCTTATATTCCAGATTACCGTTTGCAAGGTGACCAATCACTTTGCGCATGGTTTCTGCATAAGGACGGCTGGCCGCCATGCGATCCTGCGATTTACGCATTTTGGAAGCGGCGACCATCTCCATCGCTTTAGTGATCTTTTGCGTGTTCTGGACGCTTGCGATCTTACTACGTATCTCTTTTGCGCCGGCCATGAGCTTCTCCTCAATGCCAGGCGGCTTGTCCTGAGACAAGCCGCCGGACGATTACCAGGATTGGGTTGCTTTGAAGGAATCGAGGATAGCTTTCAGCTTGCCTTCGATTTCGTCGTTATAGCCACCGGTCTGGTTGATCTCTTGCATCAGCGGAGCGTGATCACGGTCGACGTAAGCCAGCAGAGCGGCTTCGAAGCTACCGATTTTCGCCAGTTCCACATCTTCGAGGTAACCGCGTTCAGCCGCGAACAGTACCAGGCCCTGCTGAGCAACAGACATTGGTGCGTACTGTTTTTGCTTCAGCAGCTCGGTCACTTTCTGACCGTGGCTCAGCTGTTTACGGGTTGCTTCGTCCAGATCGGATGCGAACTGAGAGAACGCAGCCAGTTCACGATACTGTGCCAGCGCGGTACGGATACCACCGGACAGTTTCTTGATGATCTTGGTCTGAGCAGCACCACCAACACGGGATACGGAGATACCCGGGTTAACTGCCGGACGAATACCGGAGTTAAACAGGTTGGTTTCCAGGAAGATCTGACCATCGGTAATAGAGATTACGTTGGTCGGAACGAACGCAGAAACGTCACCCGCCTGGGTTTCAATGATCGGCAGAGCGGTCAGAGAGCCCGTTTTACCCTTCACTTCACCTTTGGTGAAGTTCTCGACGTATTCCGCGTTAACGCGGGAAGCACGCTCCAGCAGACGAGAGTGGAGGTAGAATACGTCGCCAGGGAACGCTTCACGTCCAGGTGGACGACGGAGCAGCAGGGAAACCTGACGATAAGCAACAGCCTGTTTAGACAGGTCATCGTATACGATCAGCGCATCTTCACCGCGGTCACGGAAGTATTCGCCCATTGCGCAACCGGCGTATGGCGCCAGGTATTGCAGTGCAGCAGATTCAGACGCGGTCGCTACCACAACGATGGTGTTAGACAGTGCGCCGTGCTCTTCCAGTTTACGAACCACGTTAGAAATGGTGGACGCTTTCTGGCCGATGGCCACGTACACGCATTTGATGCCGGAGTCACGCTGGTTGATGATGGCGTCGATAGCCATCGCGGTTTTACCGGTCTGACGGTCACCGATGATCAGTTCACGCTGACCACGACCGATTGGGATCATGGCATCAACGGACTTATAACCTGTCTGAACAGGCTGATCTACGGACTGACGGTCGATAACGCCTGGTGCGATAACTTCGATTGGAGAGAAGCCATCGTGCTCAACCGGACCTTTACCGTCGATTGGCGCACCCAGGGTGTTAACAACGCGACCCAGCAGGCCACGGCCAACCGGTACTTCCAGAATACGGCCAGTACACTTAACCTTCATGCCTTCGGCGAGGTCAGCGTATGGACCCATCACAACTGCACCTACGGAGTCGCGCTCCAGGTTCAGTGCGATAGCGTAACGGTTACCCGGCAGGGAAATCATCTCACCCTGCATACAATCGGCCAGGCCGTGGATACGGATAACACCGTCACTTACAGAAACAATAGTACCTTCGTTGTGAGCTTCACTCACAACACTGAACTGAGCAATGCGCTGCTTGATCAGTTCGCTGATTTCGGTGGAATTCAGTTGCATGCTCCAGTCCCCTTAAGACTGCAAGACGTCTGCAAGGCGTTCAAGACGGCCGCGTACGCTGCCATCAATGACCATATCACCCGAACGGATGATTACGCCTGCCATTACAGACTTATCGATTTTGCAATTCAGCTTAACTTTGCGTGACAGACGTTTTTCCATCGCGGCGGTGATTTTCGCAAGCTGTTCATTACTCAGTTCAGTCGCAGAAGTCACTTCGACTTCAGCGGTTGCTTCACTAAGGGCACGTAAGTGCTCAAACTGCTCGAGAACATCCGGGAGCACACGGAGACGACCATTTTCTGCCATCACCTTAATCAGGTTCTGGCCGTTGGCATCCAGTTGCTCTCCGCACACGGCGATAAACGACGCGGCGAGAGTTTCAGGTGCTAACGCACCGGAAAGCAACTCAGCCATTTGTTCGTTTTTCGTCACCTCAGCGGCAAACGCCAGCATATCCTGCCAGCGATCGACATTTTGGTGTTCGACAGCAAAGTCAAAAGCTGCTTTGGCGTAGGGGCGAGCTACCGTAACAAATTCAGACATCAGCCCCTCCCTCCTTACAGTTCAGCGACAAGTTTGTCCACGATGTCGCTGTTAGCAGCTTCATCCACGGAACGTTCGATGATCTTCTCGGCGCCAGCAACAGCCAGAATCGCAACCTGCTTACGCAGTTCTTCACGAGCACGTTTACGCTCAGCATCAATTTCTGCCTGAGCCTGTGTCACGATCTTAGTACGTTCCTGTTCTGCTTCAGCTTTGGCTTCGTCCAGGATCTGCGAACGGCGTTTGTTAGCCTGTTCGATGATAACCTGAGCTTCCGCTTTCGCTTTTTTCAGCTGGTCTGTCGCGTTGGCCTGTGCAAGGTCCAAATCTTTCTTAGCGCGTTCTGCAGAAGCCAGACCGTCAGCAATTTCTTTCTGACGTTTTTCGATGGCAGCCATTAAAGGCGGCCATACATACTTCATGCAGAACCAGACAAAGAGAATAAACGCGATGGCCTGGCCGAGGATTGTTGCGTTCATGTTCACAGCACAATACCTCTTTAATATCTGTGGCTTAGGGTTTTAAAACTACTACTACGCGACAGCAAACATCACGTACAGACCCAGACCTACAGCGATCATTGGGATAGCATCCACCAGACCCATAACGATAAAGAACTGAGTACGCAGCAGAGGAATCAGATCAGGTTGACGCGCTGCGCCTTCCAGGAATTTGCCCCCGAGGATGCCGATACCGATCGCAGCACCGATAGCCGCCAGACCCATCATCACAGCGGCAGCCATGTACAGCAGATCCATATTCAGGTTTTCCATGACAGTCTCCAGTTTGTTTCAATTAAAACGTAGTAGTGTTGGTAAAAAATCAGTGCTCTTCAGACGCCATCGACAGATAGACGATCGTCAGAACCATGAAGATAAAGGCTTGCAGCGTAATGATCAGGATGTGGAAAATGGCCCACGGCACATTCAGAACCCACTGTGACCACCACGGCAGAAGACCCGCGATCAGAATGAAAATCAGCTCACCCGCATACATGTTGCCGAACAGTCGCAGACCCAGTGAGACAGGTTTGGACAGCAGGCTAACGCCTTCCAGGATCAGGTTGACCGGAATAAACGCCCAGTGGTTGAACGGCTGCAAGGTAAGCTCTTTCACAAAGCCGCTTACGCCTTTCATTTTGATGCTGTAGAAAAGAATCAGGATAAATACGCCCAGCGCCATCGACAGGGTGATGTTCACGTCCGCAGACGGTACAACACGCAGCGCTGGCAGGCCGAAGATGTGCTCACCGATAAACGGCAGCAGATCGATTGGCAGCAGGTCCATCAGGTTCATCAGGAAGACCCACACGAACACGGTCAGGGCCAGCGGAGCAATCAGCTTGCTCTTGCCATGGTACATGTCTTTGACGCTGCCATGGACGAAGCCGATGATCATTTCGATGAAGGTCTGGAATTTCCCTGGTACACCGCTGGTCGCTCGTTTAGCAACACCGCGGAACATGGCCAGGAACAGAAGACCCAAAACCACCGAGAAGAACATGGAGTCGATGTTGATCGTCCAGAAGGTGGCCGGGGGGTTATGTGGATCCACCAGCGAGAATGTACGCAGGTCCAACTGAAGGTTATTCAGATGGTGACCTATGTAATCCTGCGGCGTCATATTTTCTGAAGCCATGATGCCTTTTACCCTTTGTTATTGATTACAGCTGGAGCCAGAACTTGTACCACCAGCACCAAAACCCACGTTGCTATCAGCGGCATGAAGACCACTTTCAAAACCGCCAGCGCCATCACCAGTAGAGCAAAGGTCAGCAACACCTTACACACTTCGCCGAGAGCGAAGGACCAGGCCACGCGGCCTTTGGCGGGTGTATGCGCCTGATGACGCCAGGCAAAAATCATAAACAACACGTTTGGCAGCACAACCGCCAAACCCCCGCACACGGCGGAGATGCCCCAGAAGGGGTCTTTGAGGCTAAACAGCAGTCCACTTGCTATCACAGCCAGAAACTGAATGAACAGAAGCTTACGAGCAACGTTTCTACTCAAGAGCGACACAGACATCACGTTTTTACTCCTGCTCCCTTCGAGGTATGTCGCGTGTCGTATAAAACGTCCTTTAAGGCTCAGAGTCAAGCATCAAAAAGCGGTCAAATTATACGGTGCGCACCCGTGATTTCAAACATTAAGTAGCGAAAAGGTGAATAAATGTTTAAATATTTTTCCCCACCGCTATTTTTTAACTTTCGAGCAAAGCACCAACCTTCGACCAAAACTGCAAACAGCGCGAAAACGTTGTCGATAAAGCGTGCACGAGATCACAAAACACACATTTGCGATAAGGTTGTATTTATCAAAGACGCAAATCGCATAAATTTATCTTAATGAAATTAAACACAAAATATCGCAACTATTTTCAAAACAGCCCGGTACACAATAAAAACCTTTTATTGACATTCTTAATAAATAATTAACATTGCGTTCTGGTTACTGCTTTCCACTTTTAGCAGACTTATATTTTCACAGATGACTATCTTCAAGAGGAAGAATAGTCGCCAGGTTAACCAGAAGAAAAACCTTAGTAAAAACGAGGTTAAAAGCTCACCAGTAAATCCCCGGTAGTTGTGCTGTTTTTTAACATGCGAAGAACAGCACAAATTCCACATTTTTTATTAATTTTTTAAAAATTGTTTGGCTTAATTATCACCAGATGACGTTCGCCATCGAGCTGAGGAATGTTTAATTTCTCGATGGATTCAACAGCAAAACCGTCCGGAAGCTGTTCAATCTCATCGCCTGGCAACTGCCCTTTTAGCGCATAAAAGCGGCCATTCTCAGCAGGTAAGTGCTTGCACCAGCTCACCATATCATTGAGCGACGCAAATGCGCGGCTGATAACCCCGTCAAACGGCGGCTCTGCCGGGAACGCCTCTACCCTGCTCTGTACGGGCGTAATATTTTCAAGCTTCAGCTCATGCTGTACCTGACGTAAAAAGCGCACACGCTTGCCAAGACTGTCCAGAAGCGTGAAATGGCTCTCAGGGCGAACAATCGACAGCGGAATACCCGGCAGACCAGGGCCCGTCCCTACGTCGATAAAACGCTCACCTTTCAGATAAGGGGCAACCACGATGCTGTCGAGAATGTGGCGAACGAGCATCTCGTTGGGGTCGCGAACAGACGTCAGGTTGTACGCTTTATTCCATTTATTCAGCATATCGACATAGGCCACCAGCTGATTTTTCTGGTGATCGGTGAGCGAAATACCTGCCTGATCCAGCAGACGAGAGAGTTTGTTGAGCACGGTGAATACCTGTTGGAAAACTTAGGTGGCGGGTGGCGCTTGGCTTACCCGCCCTACGGGTTCAGTAGGCCCGGTAAGCGCTGCGCCACCGGGCAATATTCCGGGCCTTACGCGCTACGGCGCAGCATGCCCTGCTTTTTCAGCCACACCAGCAGAATGGAAATCGCTGCAGGCGTGACGCCGGAGATACGTGAGGCCTGGCCGATCGAGACCGGTTTGTGATCGTTCAGCTTGGCGATCACTTCGTTGGAAAGGCCAGTCACCTTGCGGTAGTCCAGCATTTCCGGCAGCAGCGTGTTTTCGTTACGCTGCTGTTTTTCGATCTCATCCTGCTGACGCGCGATGTAACCTTCGTACTTAACCTGGATCTCAACCTGCTCTGCCGCTTCAGCATCTTCCAGGCCCGGCGCGAACGCGGTCAGTTTGACCAGGTTCTCGTAGGTGACTTCAGGACGGCGCAACAAATCTTCACCGCTGGCCTCGCGCGACAGCGGCGCGGTTAAGTGAGCGTTTACTTCGGCAGCGGTTTCCGCCTGCGGGTTCACCCAGGTGGTTTTCAGGCGCTGACGTTCCTGTTCAATGCGCTCCAGCTTCTCGTTAAAGCGCGCCCAGCGTTCGTCATCGACCAGACCCAGCTCGCGGCCGATTTCGGTCAAACGCAGGTCGGCGTTATCTTCACGCAGCATCAGGCGATATTCCGCGCGAGAGGTAAACATACGGTACGGTTCTTTGGTACCCAGCGTGCAGAGATCGTCAACCAGCACGCCCAGATACGCCTGAGAACGGCCGGGTGCCCAGCCCTCTTTCTCAGCAGAGAAGCGCGCGGCGTTCAGACCGGCAAGCAGGCCCTGCGCAGCCGCTTCTTCGTAGCCGGTGGTGCCGTTAATCTGACCCGCAAAGAACAGACCGTGGATGAATTTGCTCTCCAGGGTTGGCTTCAGGTCACGCGGATCGAAGAAATCGTACTCAATAGCGTAGCCAGGGCGAACGATTTTTGCGTTCTCCATGCCCTGCATTGAGCGAACAATTTGCATCTGCACGTCAAACGGCAGGCTGGTGGAGATGCCGTTCGGGTAAATTTCGTTCGAGGTCAGCCCTTCCGGCTCCAGGAAGATCTGGTGCTGGTTACGATCGGCGAAGCGCATCACTTTGTCCTCGATCGACGGGCAGTAGCGCGGACCGATCCCTTCGATCACGCCGGCGTACATCGGGCTGCGATCGAGGTTATTGCGGATCACATCGTGGGTTTTCTCGTTGGTATGCGTGATATAGCACGGCACCTGCTGCGGATGCTGTGCCGCATTGCCCATGAACGAGAAGACCGGCATCGGGTTATCACCGTGCTGTTGCGCCAGCACGCTGAAATCAATGGTGCGCGCATCAATACGCGGCGGCGTACCGGTTTTCAGGCGGCTGACGCGCAGCGGCAGTTCGCGCAGACGGCGAGACAATGGAATAGACGGCGGATCGCCAGCACGGCCGCCGCTGTAGTTATCCAGACCAATATGAATTTTACCGTCAAGGAATGTACCCACGGTCAGCACCACGGCTTTGGCGCGGAATTTGAGGCCCATCTGGGTCACGGCACCCACGACGCGATCGTTCTCAACGATTAGATCTTCAACCGCCTGCTGGAAGATCATCAGGTTCGGCTGATTCTCCAGGGCGGTACGCACCGCCTGACGGTAAAGCACGCGGTCTGCCTGGGCACGGGTCGCACGCACAGCGGGACCTTTACTCGCGTTTAGTATCCTAAACTGGATGCCGGCCCGATCGATCGCTTTCGCCATCAGGCCGCCAAGTGCATCCACTTCTTTTACCAGGTGTCCTTTCCCAATGCCGCCAATCGCCGGATTACAGGACATTTGTCCCAGCGTGTCGATATTGTGTGTCAAAAGCAGGGTCTGCTGACCCATTCGCGCTGCGGCCATTGCGGCCTCAGTGCCTGCGTGACCCCCGCCAATGATGATGACGTCAAAAGGATCCTGATAAAACATGGTGGTCTGCCTCGCGTAAAGCGGTATGAAAATGGATTGAAGCCCGGGCCGTGGATTCTACTCAACTTTAGTCTTTCGAGAAAGCATTGGGATCCTGGGCTATTAAAAAGAAGATCTTTTTATTTAGAGATCTGTTCTATTGTGATCTCTTATTAGGATCGCGAACCTGTGTGGATAAGTCCGATCTCATAAAGAAGATCATGCAGTTAGAAAGGATCGTTTGCTGTGAATGATCGGTGATCCTGGACCGTATAAGCTGGGATCAGATCGCGACTTTATACACAGGCCAAAAACTGCGCTACGGTTGTTATTTGGATAACTACGGGTTAATACGAGCTTTTAACCAGAGTTATCCACATCTGTTCGCGCGATCTTTAATCGTTTTTGAGTAAATTTTTCCATTCCGCGAGCCAGATCTCGGCTGGATCCTCCGGAATGTCATGATCGAGGATGTTGATCTTGAGCGTTTCACCCAGCTGTTTTGCTCCGCAGGAGGTCACAGCGGCTTCGACTTTCTCTATTGCCCCGCAAAAGGTGTCATATTCACGACTGCCGATCCCCACTGCGCCAAAACGGACGTTTGACAGGTCGGGCTGCTGTTCCAGCAGTTCGTCATATAAAGGTTGCAGATTATCCGGCAGATCCCCCGCGCCGTGCGTGGAGGTGATCAGCAGCCAGACCCCGTCAGTCGGGAGATCTTCAAGCAACGGGCCGTGCAGGGTTTCCGTGGAAAAGCCCGCCTCTTCCAGCTTTTCAGCCAGATGTTCCGCTACGTATTCCGCACCACCAAGGGTGCTGCCGCTGATAAGGGTAATGTCCGCCATTGATCGCTCGCCCAGATAAAGAGACGGCCATTGTACGCTGTGAACGAGCTGGGATCTACCTGTGGAAAATGTGGGAATGAATTTGCCCGATCACGGGCGGATGGTACGCATGATCGGGTTTTGCAAGGAGATCAGGGTCTCGGTGGACTGAATTTCATCTATTGTTTGGATCTTGTTGATAAGTACCTGCTGGAGCGCGTCGATGGATCGGCACATAACTTTAATAAAGATGCTGTAGTGCCCGGTGGTGTAGTACGCCTCGGTGACTTCATCCAGCGCGTTCAGTTTCGCCAGGGCAGAAGGGTAGTCTTTGGCGCTTTTAAGAATGATGCCGATGAAGCAGCAGACGTCGTAACCCAGCTGCTTTGGGCTGACGTCAATGCGCGCACCGGTAATGATCCCTGCCTGCTTCATCTTTTCTACGCGAACGTGAATGGTTCCCGGGCTGACGCCAAACTGTTTTGCCAGTTCGGCATAGGCGGTGCGGGCATTAGCCATTAAGGCCTCCAGAATGCCGCGGTCGAGATTGTCGATCTGATAATTTTCCATAGCTTTTTCTTATGACGATTAATGAATCACTTTATTCTAGCGCTATATTTTATCGAATCAAAAATGAAGGTGGCTTTTTGTTGATGGGTTATTGAATAAGGCGCCGTTTCTGTTGCTTAATCAATATCAACAGGACGCAGGAGTATAAATAATGAAAACCGCTTACATCGCAAAACAACGCCAGATCAGTTTCGTAAAATCCCATTTTTCCCGCCAGCTGGAAGAGAAGCTTGGGCTGATTGAAGTCCAGGCACCGATCCTCAGCCGCGTGGGTGACGGGACGCAGGATAACCTCTCTGGATGCGAAAAAGCGGTACAGGTGAAAGTGAAAACACTGCCAGACGCCCAGTTCGAAGTGGTTCATTCACTGGCGAAGTGGAAGCGTCAGACCCTGGGACAACACGACTTCAGCGCGGGCGAAGGGCTCTACACGCACATGAAAGCCCTTCGCCCTGATGAAGATCGCCTTTCACCGATTCATTCCGTTTACGTTGACCAGTGGGACTGGGAGCGCGTAATGGGTGATGGTGAACGTCATATCGGCACGCTGAAATCCACCGTTGAGGCGATCTACGCCGGGATCAAAGCAACCGAAGCGGCAGTGAGCAAAGAGTTTGGTCTGGCAACGTTCCTGCCGGATACGATCCACTTTGTCCACAGCCAGGAACTGCTGACCCGTTTCCCGGATCTGGATGCCAAAGGCCGTGAGCGTGCGATCGCCAAAGAATTAGGTGCTGTGTTCCTGATCGGTATCGGCGGCAAATTGTCTGATGGCAAACGCCACGACGTTCGTGCGCCTGATTATGATGACTGGAGTACTGCGGGTGAGGGCGAATTTGCCGGGCTGAACGGCGATATTCTTGTCTGGAACCCGATACTGGAAGACGCATTCGAGCTCTCTTCTATGGGGATCCGCGTGGATGCTGACGCGCTGAAGCGCCAGCTGGCGGTCACCGGTGATGTAGACCGTCTCAAACTCGAGTGGCACCAGGCGCTGCTGCGCGGCGAAATGCCGCAGACGATTGGCGGCGGTATCGGCCAGTCCCGTCTGACCATGCTGCTGCTGCAATTACCTCATATCGGTCAGGTTCAGTGTGGCGTCTGGCCGCAGCAGGTACGTGAAAGCGTTGGCTCTCTTCTGTAATTAACGCTGCCAGCGTCTGAGCAGGCGGCTACGCAGCCCGGTATCAAAGCGCCAGATATGATCGAAGATGCGCATGATGCCGGGTTTTCCATGGGCGGACATCGCCACCGCATGAAAACGGTGTTGATGCACCCGCTGTAATTCCTTCACCTTATTGACCACATCATCCGGCAGCCGCTGGGCAATAAAATCGGAAATCACCACTGCGTCAGCGTCGTACCAGTCGCCGCCCTGCATACGCTCCACAATGCTGCGAAAACAGCTTGCCAGATCGGTTCCACCGCGAAAACGCTGGCTCAGGAAGCGGATTGCCTGCTCGATCCCCTGCTGGTTCGTCAGCTCATAGCCCACGACTTCGCTGGAGAACAGCATGATGAAGCAGCGACGGCGATCGGCGAGCGCCACGCGCATCAGTGCCAGACAGAACGCCTTCGCACACTGCTCGTTAAACCCACCCATCGATCCGGACGTATCCACGCAAACGATGAATGGCCCGCGCGGCTGTTCATCAAAATCCTGATGAACCACAGGGCGCTGGCTTACCTTCTCGCGCCAGGCTTCGCCGTGCAGCCGGTAGGTGAGGAGCTGTTTTTCCACCAGCCGACGGTAAAACTCATACTCCAGCTCGGTCATCCCGAGCGTGCTCAGTTCCGTGGGCAGCAGGCGTAAAATGTCATCACTCTGCTGGAGCCCGTCGACCTGCTCCGGCACGGTAGCCGGTTCGCGCACCAGGGTGCGGAAGGTCTCCATGGGGGCATCTTTCTTTGGGACCGACTTTGCCTCCCTTGAGCGACCCAGCTGTTCTGCAAGCTTCATCAGCTCGGGCTGCTGCGCCAGAAAATCGCCGTATTTGACGATCAGCTGATAGTCCCCGCGCCGGAGCTGACCGGCGCTCATATCCCAGAGACGCCCTGCGGCGTTTTCATTCTCCACCAGCACCTGCTCAAGCTGGCCGCTTAAGGTCATGCGCTCCTGAACTTCACTGAGCAGCTGTTCGCGCTCTTCGTCCAGCAGCTGCTGGTTTAGCGTCGTGGCCTGCACCACCAGGCTGAGGCGCCAGCGCTGTAAGAAGAGGGTGTGCAGTGCGGGAGTGAACGTGGCGTTATCCGTGACCAGCGCCCGGGCCTGGCTGGCAAACGGAGAGTGGACCTTGTCGAGCAGCGTCAGGGTTTGCGGAAGCTGAACGATAAACTGCGATGTGGAGAGCCGCTGGCACTGCTGATAACAGGCCACCTCTTCCGTTAGCTCAGGCGGAACTTCGGTCTCCCTGAACCGCTGACGCAAATTTTCCCGCCAGCGCGGAAGATCGTCCGTCATCGCCTTTTTGAGCTTCGGAAATTTTTCAAAGAAGGCTGCCAGCTGCGGCGAAGCCAGAAGGGTTATGACCACTTCTTCGATCAACCCTTCCTCGCTGACGGCCAGCATGACGTTAAGCGTATCCAGGGTTAGCATTGACGCGCCTGTTTAATCTGCGCGCTGACGTCCTGCAGGCTGGCTTCGATGCGACCTAACCAGTCGCTATGAATAAAGAGGCACTTTTGCTGCTCGCTAAAGCGGGTGTGCTGCTGGTGCCATTCCGTATCCAGCGCTTCCAGCTGCTGCTTAATCTCCTCGGGGACGCTGTCAGAGGCGGTTCCCGGCAGCGCGAGACGCGAGCCCTGCAGGCTGACGTCGCGGATCACCAGGTGCTGGCTGCTGTCCACTTCCATATTCAGCGGCTGCGCGAAACCGATGCCGTTGAGCTTTCCACGGATCTCTCCGCCCTTATCCAGCCACTGTGCCAGCGCCTCGCGCTCAATCGTCACATGCACCACCTGCATATCATGCAGCTTAAGCGGCTGTTGGAGCAGCAGGGTCAGCGTCGGGCTGGTGAGTTCGGTGGGTAATTCATAGTGCGGTTTGCGTGCGAACATCCCCCCCAGGCGATTCACTTTCAGCGCGGTTTTATCACTTTGCTGCTGCTGAAGCTGGATGCGCCGCTGGGCAATCGCCCCCAACTGATTGAGCATCGCCTGCTGTCCCCAGGCGTGTCCGGTCATCAAAACGTCAAGCTGCTGCTGCATCAGGTTCATGCCTTCCGCGTCGTGCCAGAGGCAGTCTTTCAGCAGGATCAGATCGATGGGCGCCACGGCATCGCGGCCGCTGAACAGGGCGCTGGCCTGCAGCAGACGGATCGCTTTTTTCCAGCGGCGATCGGAGACATAGGGCGCCGAGGGAAGGTGATCAAGCTGCTGACGAAGCAGATAGATCAGCTCGAATACCGCGTCCGGCAATTTGATTTTGCCAATATCCTGCTGCCACTGGTGGTACTCCTCATCCGTCACCTGCAGCGAAGCGGGTACCGGATTTTCGCTCTCGTCCTGCTGGCTGACCAGCATGGAGCGGAAGTTGGATTTATCCTGTACTTTGTCCAGCCACAGGCGGATCAGCATACGGTCATACAGCGCTTCCAGGCTGCTGTCGGCTTCAGGCAGTTCGTTTGAGGCGGCCACCAGCAGGCGCATTGGGATTTTTTCTTCACTGGCGCCGTTGCGGAACCGACGTTCGTTTATCGCCGTGAGCAGGGTGTTCAGAATGGCCGGTCCCGCTTTCCAGATCTCATCAAGAAAGACAATTTCAGCCTCCGGAAGATACCCTTCTGTCAGACGCTGATAGCGCCCCTCATCTTTCAGTGCCTGAATGGAAAGCGGGCCAAAAACTTCTTCTGGGGTGGAAAACCGGGTCATGAGATATTCGAAGGCGCGGGCGTTCTGAAAAGCAAATTTTAGCCTGCGGGCAATCAGGCTTTTGGCAATGCCCGGCGGACCCAGCAAAAACACGCTCTCGCCGCTCAACGCCGCCAGTAAACAGAGGCGAATGGCGTGGCTACGCTCGAAAAGGCCTTTCTCCAGCGCGCTGCTAAGGCGGGAAATTCTTTCTGCTAATAAATGTGAGTGAGCCATAATAGTTTTGCATCCTTTCGCCGTCGTGGCGGCCAATTGAAGCGAGTATAGACGTTTCAGTCAGGGCTGGTAATAGACTGAAGTGCGGCGCAATTTTCTTTGCGCTACATTAATGCGGTTGCATTTAGGGGTACGATTTTGCAATGAATCGTGCATACTGTGCGCTTTTTGTGGGCCAAGGGACCAGGAACACATTTGTTATTTAAACGAAAAGACTAGTCTATGAGCACTGATAATAAGCAATCATTACCCGCAATAACGCTTGCGGCGATCGGGGTTGTCTACGGTGATATTGGCACCAGCCCGCTTTATACGCTTCGTGAATGTCTGTCCGGCCAGTTTGGCTTTGGTGTTGAGCGCGATGCCGTATTTGGCTTCCTGTCCCTCATCTTCTGGCTGCTGATCCTGGTGGTTTCCGTTAAATATCTCTCCTTCGTTATGCGTGCTGATAACGCAGGTGAAGGTGGGATCCTGACCCTGATGTCCCTGGCTGGGCGCAATACGTCAGCCAGGATGACGTCCGTGCTGGTCATTATCGGCCTGATTGGCGGCAGCTTCTTCTATGGGGAAGTGGTGATAACGCCGGCTATTTCGGTGCTCTCGGCGATAGAGGGGCTGGAAATTATTGCCCCGCAGCTCGATTCATGGGTTGTTCCTCTGGCCATTATTGTCCTGACGCTGCTGTTTATGATCCAGAAGCACGGTACCGGGCTGGTGGGCAAACTGTTTGCGCCGATTATGCTGGCCTGGTTCCTGATCCTGGCCGCGCTTGGTTTGCGCAGCATTATCGCGAATCCGGAAGTGCTGCATGCGCTGAACCCTTACTGGGCCGTGCATTTCTTCCTTGAATACAAAGTGGTTTCCTTCGTGGCGCTGGGTGCCGTCGTGCTCTCCATTACCGGCGTTGAAGCGCTATATGCTGACATGGGGCACTTCGGGAAACTGCCTATCCGCGTGGCATGGTTTATTGTGGTGCTGCCGTCGCTGGTGCTGAACTACTTTGGCCAGGGCGCGCTGTTACTTAAAAATCCGGAAGCGATCAAGAACCCGTTCTTCCTGCTGGCGCCTGACTGGGCGCTGGTGCCGATGCTGATTCTGGCGACGCTGGCGACCGTCATTGCCTCTCAGGCGGTGATTTCCGGCGTGTTTTCTCTGACGCGCCAGGCCGTGCGTCTGGGGTATCTCTCTCCGATGCGCATCATCCATACCTCTGAGATGGAGTCGGGCCAGATCTACATCCCGTTCGTTAACTGGCTGCTCTACTTCGCTGTTGTGATTGTTATCGTCAGCTTCGAGCACTCCAGCAACCTGGCGGCGGCGTACGGTATTGCGGTAACCGGTACGATGGTGCTGACATCGCTTCTCTCCACCACGGTGGCGTACCGAAACTGGCACTGGAATAAATTCCTCGTGGCGATGATTCTGGTGGGCTTCCTGTGCATTGACGTGCCGCTGTTCTCCGCAAACCTCGACAAGATTGTCTCCGGCGGCTGGCTGCCGCTGACGCTGGGTCTGGTGATGTTCATCGTCATGACCACCTGGAAAAGCGAGCGTTTCCGTCTGCTGCGCCGCATGCACGAGCACGGGAACTCTCTTGAGGCGATGATCGCTTCTCTGGAGAAATCCCCGCCGGTCCGCGTGCCGGGCACCGCGGTGTACATGTCTCGCGCCCTGAACGTCATTCCCTTCGCGCTGATGCATAACCTCAAGCACAACAAAGTGCTGCACGAGCGCGTGATCCTGCTGACGCTGCGCACTGAAGATGCGCCTTACGTTCACAACGTGCGTCGCGTGCAAATCGAGCAGCTCTCCCCGACATTCTGGCGCGTGGTGGCGAGCTACGGCTGGCGTGAAACGCCAAATGTGGAAGAGGTGTTCCACCGCTGCGGTCTTGAAGGGCTGAGCTGCCGGATGATGGAGACGTCGTTCTTTATGTCTCACGAATCGCTTATCATCGGCAAGCGCCCTTGGTATTTGCGCCTGCGCGGCAAACTGTACCTGATCCTGCAGCGTAACGCCCTGCGCGCGCCTGACCAGTTTGAGATCCCGCCTAACCGCGTGATAGAGCTGGGTACGCAGGTCGAGATTTAAGTCCTTTCGAAAATGCCGGGTGGCGCTGCGCTTACCCGGCCTACCAAACCCGTAGGCCCTTGCAAGCGAAGCGCCGTCGGGCTATTTCTCCCATCAATATTTCACTTAGCGAAACGTTTCGACGTCGATCACAAATCTGTTACGTCATGATGGTTTTCTGAACATTTCTGGCGCTACACTACTTTTAGCGAAACGTTTCGCTAGTGGAGCAAGAAAATGAAGAAAGGCACGGTACTCAACTCAGAAATCTCATCGGTTATTTCCCGCCTTGGGCATACCGATACGCTGGTGGTTTGCGATGCAGGCTTACCGGTTCCGCGCAGCACAACCCGTATTGATATGGCGTTAACGCAGGGTGTTCCTTCGTTTATGCAGGTACTGGAAGTCGTGACGGCGGAGATGCAGGTTGAGGCAGCCATTCTCGCGGCGGAAATCAAACAACATAATCCGCAACTCCACGAAACGTTGCTCAGCCATATTGAGCAACTGCAACAACACCAGGGAAACACCATAGAAATTCGTTACACAACGCACGAGCAGTTCAAACAACAAACCGCAGACAGTCAGGCGGTAATTCGCAGCGGGGAGTGTTCCCCGTATGCGAATATCATTCTCTGTGCTGGCGTCACCTTCTGAGGCCATCATGGACGCATTACTGCAACTCAAAGGGATCGATAAGTCGTTCCCGGGCGTAAAAGCCCTCTCCGGCGCGGCGCTGAACGTCTACCCCGGGCGCGTAATGGCGCTGGTGGGGGAAAACGGCGCCGGCAAATCCACCATGATGAAAGTGCTAACCGGTATCTATCAACGCGATGCCGGTTCACTCCTCTGGCTGGGTAAAGAAACCACCTTCACTGGCCCGAAATCTTCTCAGGAAGCAGGTATCGGCATTATTCACCAGGAGCTGAACCTGATCCCGCAGCTCACCATTGCGGAAAACATCTTCCTCGGCCGCGAGTTTGTTAACCGGTTCGGCAAAATCGACTGGAAAACTATGTATGCTGAAGCGGACAAGCTGCTGGCGAAGCTGAACCTGCGCTTTAAGAGCGACCGTCTGGTAGGCGATTTGTCGATTGGCGATCAGCAGATGGTGGAAATCGCGAAGGTGCTGAGCTTTGAGTCGAAGGTCATCATTATGGATGAACCGACCGACGCCCTGACCGATACTGAAACCGAATCCCTGTTCCGCGTTATCCGCGAGCTGAAGTCGCAGGGGCGCGGGATTGTCTATATCTCTCACCGCATGAAAGAGATCTTCGAGATCTGCGACGACGTCACCGTTTTCCGCGACGGGCAGTTTATTGCCGAGCGCGAAGTGGCCACGCTGACCGAAGATACGCTCATTGAAATGATGGTGGGACGTAAGCTTGAAGATCAATATCCGCATCTGGATAAAGCGCCGGGAGAGATCCGCCTGAAGGTGGACAACCTCTGCGGTCCGGGTGTGAACGACGTGACCTTTACCCTGCGCCAGGGCGAGATCCTGGGCGTGGCGGGCCTGATGGGAGCGGGACGTACCGAGCTGATGAAAGTGTTGTACGGCGCACTGCCGCGCACCAGCGGTTATGTCACCCTTGACGGCCATGAAGTGGTCACCCGCTCTCCGCAGGATGGTCTGGCGAACGGCATCGTCTATATCTCCGAAGACCGCAAACGCGATGGCCTGGTGCTGGGCATGTCGGTAAAAGAGAACATGTCCCTGACCGCGCTGCGCTATTTCAGCCATAGCGGTGGAAGCCTGAAGCATAAAGACGAACAGCAGGCGGTCAGCGATTTTATCCGCCTCTTTAACGTCAAAACCCCGTCGATGGAGCAGGCGATTGGCCTGTTATCCGGCGGGAATCAGCAGAAAGTGGCGATTGCGCGCGGGTTGATGACGCGCCCGAAAGTGCTGATCCTCGACGAGCCAACCCGCGGCGTGGACGTGGGCGCGAAGAAAGAGATCTATCAGCTGATTAACCAGTTTAAGGCCGACGGTCTGAGCATCATTCTGGTCTCTTCCGAGATGCCAGAAGTATTAGGCATGAGCGATCGCATTATCGTTATGCATGAAGGGCATCTCGGCGGTGAATTCACTCGCGAGCAGGCCACCCAGGAAGTTCTGATGGCTGCCGCTGTGGGCAAGCTTAATCGCGTGAATCAGGAGTAAGAAGATGACTACCCAGGCTGTTTCTGGTCGCCGCTATTTCACAAAGGCGTGGCTCATGGAGCAAAAATCGCTGATTGCCCTGCTGGTGCTGATCGCGATTGTATCGACCATGAGTCCGAACTTTTTCACCGTTAATAACCTGTTCAACATTCTGCAGCAGACGTCGGTGAATGCCATTATGGCGGTCGGCATGACGCTGGTAATTTTGACCTCAGGTATCGATCTGTCCGTCGGTTCCCTGCTGGCCCTTACCGGCGCGATCGCCGCTTCGCTTGTCGGGATTGAAGTCAACGCGCTGGTGGCCGTGGCCGCGGCCCTGGCGGCAGGGGCCGCGATTGGCGCCGTCACCGGCGTGATTGTGGCAAAAGGTCGCGTTCAGGCATTCATCGCCACGCTGGTGATGATGCTGCTGCTGCGCGGGGTGACCATGGTTTATACCAACGGCAGCCCGGTCAATACCGGCTTCACCGATAACGCCGATCTGTTTGGCTGGTTCGGTATCGGTCGCCCGCTGGGTGTTCCGACACCGGTCTGGATCATGGCTATCGTCTTCCTGGCGGCGTGGTACATGCTGCACCATACCCGTCTGGGCCGTTATATTTATGCGCTGGGCGGTAACGAAGCGGCAACGCGCCTGTCCGGTATCAGCGTTAATAAAGTCAAAGTTATCGTCTACTCCCTGTGCGGTCTGCTGGCGTCACTGGCGGGCATTATCGAAGTGGCGCGCCTCTCTTCCGCGCAGCCGACGGCGGGTACGGGGTATGAGCTGGATGCTATCGCGGCAGTGGTTCTGGGCGGTACGAGTCTTGCGGGCGGTAAAGGTCGCATTGTTGGGACATTGATCGGCGCACTGATTCTCGGTTTCCTGAATAATGGTTTGAATTTGTTAGGTGTTTCCTCCTATTACCAGATGATCGTTAAGGCAGTGGTGATTTTGCTGGCGGTACTGGTAGACAACAAAAAACAGTAACTGACGACACTACAGGACATCTTAGATATGAACATGAAAAAACTGGCTACCCTGGTTTCCGCTGTCGCGCTGAGCGCAACCGTAAGTGCTAACGCCATGGCGAAAGATACCATCGCGCTGGTTGTCTCAACCCTGAACAACCCGTTCTTTGTCTCCCTGAAGGACGGTGCGCAGAAAGAAGCGGACAAGCTGGGCTACAACCTGGTGGTGCTGGATTCACAGAACAACCCGGCGAAAGAGCTGGCTAACGTTCAGGACTTAACCGTTCGTGGCACCAAGATTCTGCTGATCAACCCAACCGACTCTGACGCCGTAGGTAACGCCGTTAAAATGGCAAACCAGGCGAAAATTCCGGTGATCACCCTGGACCGTCAGGCAACCAAAGGCGACGTGGTGAGCCACATTGCGTCTGATAACGTGCTGGGCGGCAAAATCGCGGGTGATTACATCGCGAAGAAAGCTGGCGAAGGCGCGAAAGTTATCGAACTGCAGGGGATTGCCGGTACGTCCGCCGCCCGCGAGCGTGGCGAAGGCTTCCAGCAGGCTGTGGCTGCACACAAATTCAACGTGCTGGCGAGCCAGCCAGCAGACTTCGATCGTACCAAAGGTCTGAACGTCATGCAGAACCTGCTGACCGCACATCCTGACGTGCAGGCGGTCTTCGCGCAGAACGACGAAATGGCGCTCGGTGCGCTGCGTGCTCTGCAGACTGCAGGTAAATCTGATGTGATGGTTGTCGGATTTGACGGCACGCCGGATGGTGAAAAAGCAGTAAACGATGGCAAACTGGCTGCGACCATCGCTCAGCTGCCTGAGCAGATTGGCGCCACTGGCGTTGAAACTGCCGACAAAGTGCTGAAGGGCGAAAAAGTTCAGGCTAAATACCCGGTTGACCTGAAGCTGGTCATCAAGCAGTAAAAGGCGAATCAGGCAGTCGCTGGCTGCCTGAGGGACACCAATAAAAGAAAAGTGTGGCATACGCCACCGGGTAACACCGGTGGCGCTCTCAGATGGACAACCCAACCATGAAAACCGCAGGCAACCTCGTCGTCCTTGGCAGTATCAATGCCGATCACATTCTTAACCTTGAATCGTTCCCTGCACCGGGCGAAACCGTCACGGGTAATCATTATCAGGTGGCATTTGGCGGTAAAGGTGCCAACCAGGCCGTGGCCGCGGGTCGCAGTGGGGCGAATATTGCGTTTATCGCCTGCACGGGTGATGACGATACCGGGGAGCGTGTACGCAAGCAGCTCGCGAGCGACAACATTGATATCGCACCGGTCAGCGTTGTTGCAGGGGAATCTACCGGCGTGGCGCTGATTTTCGTCAATGCTGAAGGTGAGAATGTCATCGGTATTCATGCTGGGGCTAACGCTGCGCTGACGACGGAGCGCGTAGAAGCGCAACATGCAAGCATCGCCGGAGCGGAAGCCCTGCTCATGCAGCTGGAATCACCGGTTGAAAGCGTGCTGGCCGCCGCAAAAATTGCACATGAAAATCATACCACTGTTGTACTGAACCCGGCCCCAGCACGTGTATTATCAGACGAGCTGCTGGCGCTGGTGGACATCATTACGCCGAACGAAACCGAAGCCGAAAAGCTGACGGGCATCCGCGTAGAAAATGATGACGATGCCGCACGAGCCGCGCGTGCACTGCATGATAAGGGCATAGGCACCGTGATTATCACCCTTGGCAGCCGTGGGGTGTGGGCAAGCGTCAATGGCGAAGGTCGTCGTGTGCCGGGCTTTAAGGTGAAGGCGATTGATACCATTGCAGCGGGAGACACCTTCAATGGTGCACTGGTGACCGCGCTGCTGGAAGGCAAGATAATGGATGATGCTATTCGCTTCGCTCACGCCGCTGCCGCGATTGCGGTGACGCGCAAGGGCGCCCAGCCTTCCGTTCCGTGGCGTAAAGAGATCGATGAATTCTTAAGTCAGCAGGGGTAACGCTTGGCTACAATGAAAGATGTCGCCCGTATGGCGGGCGTTTCTACCTCGACGGTCTCCCACGTCATTAATAAAGATCGCTTCGTCAGCGAGGCGATTCGGGAAAAAGTCGAAGCTGCGGTAAAAGAACTCAACTATGCGCCGTCTGCGCTGGCGCGCAGCCTTAAGCTCAATCAGACGCGTACTATCGGTATGCTGATCACTGCCAGTACCAACCCCTTTTATTCAGAACTGGTTCGCGGCGTGGAGCGCAGCTGCTTCGAGCGCGGCTACAGCCTGGTGCTGTGTAACACCGAAGGTGACGAGCAGCGCATGAATCGTAACCTGGAGACGCTGATGCAAAAACGCGTCGACGGGCTACTGTTGCTCTGCACCGAAACGCACCAGCCCTCGAAAGAGATCATCCAGCGCTATCCTTCTATTCCCACCGTGATGATGGACTGGGCCCCATTCGACGGAACCAGCGATCTCATTCAGGATAACTCCCTGCTGGGTGGTGATATGGCGACTCAGTATCTGATTGATAAAGGCTATACCCGCATCGCCTGTATTACCGGTCCGCTGGATAAAACCCCGGCGCGTTTGCGTCTGGAAGGGTATCTCTCCGCCATGGATCGAGCAGGGCTCGCCATTCCTGATGGCTACCGGATCACTGGTGATTTCGAATTTAACGGTGGCTTCGAGGCAATGCAGAAACTGCTGACGCAAGCGCAGCGCCCGCAGGCGGTCTTTATTGGTAATGATGCGATGGCGTTTGGTGCCTATCAGGCGTTGTATCAGGCGGGGCTAAGCGTGCCGGACGATATGGCGGTGATTGGCTACGATGATATTGAACTTGCCCGCTACATGACGCCGCCGCTGACTACTATTCATCAGCCGAAGGATGAACTGGGCGAGCTGGCCATAGATGTGTTGATCCACCGTATGGCGCAGCCCACGCTGCAGCAACAACGCCTGCAGCTTACTCCTGTTCTGATGGAACGCGGTTCGGTTTAGCTTTCTCTTTATGACGCTCTTTAATCAGGTTTCTGCCGTCTTTCGGTTTTAACAGCATAAAGACCAGCGCCGATACCACGGTAAGTGCGCCCATGGTAATAAAGGTATAGTGGAACTGCTCAACGGTATTTGCGTTGTCAAAACCCTCATAAAACCTCAGCACCGCTGCACTCACGGCAACCCCTAAACTGATCGACAGCTGTTGCGTTACCGCCAGCACGCTGTTGCCGCTACTGGCGTTCTCGTCAGTCAGGTCGGCGAGGGTGATGGTGTTCATCGATGTGAACTGCGTCGACATCGCCATGCCCAACACAAACAGCGGCAGGATCAGCATCCAGACGGGTAACGCGGCGGACTGCAGCGAAAACTGCGCAATCATCAAACCGATAAAGACCGTCACGCCAACCAGCGTCTTACGATAGCCAAACCAGCGCAGCACCTGCGTAACGGTTGATTTTGCCAGAATCGAGCCCATTGCCGTGGGCGCCATCATACAGCCAGCAATCAGGGCCGGGTAGCCGAAACCCACCTGCAGCATCAATGGCATCAGGAACGGCACACAACCCGTCCCCAGACGAGACGCAATGTTGCCTGCAATCCCTACGGAAAAGGTTCGGGTATTAAAGAGCCCCAGGGAGATTAACGGTGTCGGGTGGCGGCGCGCGTGACGTATATAAACAAGAAATAACAGAATACCGCCCAGGATAACGGAGAGCGCTATCCACGTTGCGACGATCTTCTCGCCAAACAGCTCCATCCCGCTGGAGAATAATACCAGGCTCAGGCCGAACAGGAAAAAGCCGCCCATGTCGAAGCTGCGCCTTGGCGTGGTGAAGTTCGGCATATATTTGCGGGCATACAGCAGCCCCGCAACGCCAATTGGGATATTAATCAGGAAGATCCAGTGCCAGCTTGCCCAGGTGACAAACACGCCACCGAGTACCGGTCCAAGTATCGGGCCAACAAGGCCTGGCATGGTAACGAAGTTGAGCACGGGAAGTAATTCGCTGCGCGGGTAGGCTCGCAGTAGGGCAAGGCGCGCCACGGGCATCATCATCGCGCCGCCGATGCCCTGCAATACGCGGAAGATAACCAGCTCTGTTAATGATGAGGAGAGCGCACAGGCCAGCGAACCGAGCGTAAAGAGCGTTACGGCCAGCATGAAAACTCTGCGGGTGCCAAAGCGGTCGGCCAGCCAGCCGCTGACCGGTATTAACATTGCCACCGTCAGGGTGTAGCTGATGATGGCTGACTGCATCGCCAGTGGGGAACGGTTGAGGCTTTGCGCAATAGCGGGAAGCGCGGTGTTGAGGATGGTGGCATCCAGTGCCTGCATAAAAAACGCCATGGCTGCAATCCACGGCAATCCGGCCATGCTGCGCGCTTTTTTCTTTGTCATTTATTTACCTGCTGGTGGGTTGGCGCGGCCAGCAATGCCTGGCACGCACTCAGGGCTCGTTGCCCGTCGCTTTCCTGGATGGCATCCACTATCGCCTGATGCAAATCCAGTTTTACCACTTCGTTTTGTGTAATAGAGGTAAAGTAGGTGTGATACACCGAATGAAATAAAGAGGCAAAAGAGGTAAGGAACGGATTGGCGCTCATCATATAGATGTGTTCATGCCAGGCCATATCGACCTCAACCCAGCGTTCGCGGTTGAAGTGTTTTTTCAGGAACACCATCTCTTCCATCAACGCGTTAAGCTGCGCTTTCTGCTCTGCTGTTCCCAGCGTAGCGGCAAGCAGACATGCCTGAGGTTCAAGGCTGCTGCGCATCACCAGAAAGTGATCGACGACCTGATGAAAGTTATCTTCCGTCATCCACCAGGAGAGCAGCTCCTGATCGAGAAAATTCCAGTTACTCTGTGGCATTACGCGTGTGCCAATGCGAGGACGTGGAAGCACCATACCTTTTGCCGTCAGGGTTTTTACCGCCTCGCGAACCGCGGTACGACTCACCCCAAACTGCTCACCCAGCTCCATTTCACCCGGCAGGATGCTACCGGGGGCATATTTACCCGCTAAAATCCGCTGCGCCAGCTTTTCTGCCAGCACGTACGACAGGTTTTTTTGGGCGGCCAGCTGTTGTGCGCTTAATGGCATCGCTTTTATTCCTTAAAGATACATGCTGATAATTATGCCACCTCGAATGTGATTGTGGTTGCAGATACATCAAATAGAACAATTTGTAGCTTGATTTCACCTCGGGTGGTGAAAAAAAACGCGGATGAAAACTTTTTTTAAATTTCCTCTTGTCACGTCGGAATAACTCCCTATAATGCGCCTCCACTGACACGGAACAACGGCACACACGCCGCCGGGTCAGCAGAGAATAGCGTAAATAAACGCTTGACTCTGAAGCGGGAAAGCGTAATATGCACACCCCGCGCCGCTGCGAAAAGCGAAGCGGCACTGCTCTTTAACAATTTATCAGACAATCTGTGTGGGCACTCAAAGTGACATGGATTCTTAACGTCCTCGGACGAAAAATGAATACCAAGTCTCTGAGTGAACATGCGTAATTCATTACGAAGTTTAATTCACGAGCATCAAACTTAAATTGAAGAGTTTGATCATGGCTCAGATTGAACGCTGGCGGCAGGCCTAACACATGCAAGTCGAGCGGCAGCGGAAAGTAGCTTGCTACTTTGCCGGCGAGCGGCGGACGGGTGAGTAATGTCTGGGAAACTGCCTGATGGAGGGGGATAACTACTGGAAACGGTAGCTAATACCGCATAACGTCGCAAGACCAAAGAGGGGGACCTTCGGGCCTCTTGCCATCAGATGTGCCCAGATGGGATTAGCTAGTAGGTGGGGTAACGGCTCACCTAGGCGACGATCCCTAGCTGGTCTGAGAGGATGACCAGCCACACTGGAACTGAGACACGGTCCAGACTCCTACGGGAGGCAGCAGTGGGGAATATTGCACAATGGGCGCAAGCCTGATGCAGCCATGCCGCGTGTATGAAGAAGGCCTTCGGGTTGTAAAGTACTTTCAGCGGGGAGGAAGGCGTTGAGGTTAATAACCTCAGCGATTGACGTTACCCGCAGAAGAAGCACCGGCTAACTCCGTGCCAGCAGCCGCGGTAATACGGAGGGTGCAAGCGTTAATCGGAATTACTGGGCGTAAAGCGCACGCAGGCGGTCTGTCAAGTCGGATGTGAAATCCCCGGGCTCAACCTGGGAACTGCATTCGAAACTGGCAGGCTAGAGTCTTGTAGAGGGGGGTAGAATTCCAGGTGTAGCGGTGAAATGCGTAGAGATCTGGAGGAATACCGGTGGCGAAGGCGGCCCCCTGGACAAAGACTGACGCTCAGGTGCGAAAGCGTGGGGAGCAAACAGGATTAGATACCCTGGTAGTCCACGCCGTAAACGATGTCGACTTGGAGGTTGTGCCCTTGAGGCGTGGCTTCCGGAGCTAACGCGTTAAGTCGACCGCCTGGGGAGTACGGCCGCAAGGTTAAAACTCAAATGAATTGACGGGGGCCCGCACAAGCGGTGGAGCATGTGGTTTAATTCGATGCAACGCGAAGAACCTTACCTACTCTTGACATCCAGAGAACTTTCCAGAGATGGATTGGTGCCTTCGGGAACTCTGAGACAGGTGCTGCATGGCTGTCGTCAGCTCGTGTTGTGAAATGTTGGGTTAAGTCCCGCAACGAGCGCAACCCTTATCCTTTGTTGCCAGCGGTCCGGCCGGGAACTCAAAGGAGACTGCCAGTGATAAACTGGAGGAAGGTGGGGATGACGTCAAGTCATCATGGCCCTTACGAGTAGGGCTACACACGTGCTACAATGGCGCATACAAAGAGAAGCGACCTCGCGAGAGCAAGCGGACCTCATAAAGTGCGTCGTAGTCCGGATTGGAGTCTGCAACTCGACTCCATGAAGTCGGAATCGCTAGTAATCGTAGATCAGAATGCTACGGTGAATACGTTCCCGGGCCTTGTACACACCGCCCGTCACACCATGGGAGTGGGTTGCAAAAGAAGTAGGTAGCTTAACCTTCGGGAGGGCGCTTACCACTTTGTGATTCATGACTGGGGTGAAGTCGTAACAAGGTAACCGTAGGGGAACCTGCGGTTGGATCACCTCCTTACCTTAAAGAACCTGCCTTTGTAGTGCTCACACAGATTGTCTGATGAAAAGTAAATAGCAAGGCGTCTTGCGATTGAGACTTCAGTGTCCCCTTCGTCTAGAGGCCCAGGACACCGCCCTTTCACGGCGGTAACAGGGGTTCGAATCCCCTAGGGGACGCCACTTGCTGGTTCGTGAGTGAAAGTCACCTGCCGTCATATCTCAAAACTGACTTACGAGTCACGTTTGAGATATTTGCTCTTTAAAAATCTGGATCAAGCTGAAAATTGAAACGACACATCTTTAATGGTGTGTTTGAGTCTCTCAAATTTTCGCAATCAGAAGTGAAACATCTTCGGGTTGTGAGGTTAAGCGACTAAGCGTACACGGTGGATGCCCTGGCAGTCAGAGGCGATGAAGGACGTGCTAATCTGCGAAAAGCGCCGGCGAGGTGATATGAACCTTTGACCCGGCGATGTCCGAATGGGGAAACCCAGTGCAATTCGTTGCACTATCGTTAACTGAATACATAGGTTAACGAGGCGAACCGGGGGAACTGAAACATCTAAGTACCCCGAGGAAAAGAAATCAACCGAGATTCCCCCAGTAGCGGCGAGCGAACGGGGAGCAGCCCAGAGTCTGAATCAGCTTGTGTGTTAGTGGAAGCGTCTGGAAAGTCGCACGGTACAGGGTGACAGTCCCGTACACGAAAGCACACAGGCTGTGAACTCGAAGAGTAGGGCGGGACACGTGGTATCCTGTCTGAATATGGGGGGACCATCCTCCAAGGCTAAATACTCCTGACTGACCGATAGTGAACCAGTACCGTGAGGGAAAGGCGAAAAGAACCCCGGCGAGGGGAGTGAAAAAGAACCTGAAACCGTGTACGTACAAGCAGTGGGAGCACCTTCGTGGTGTGACTGCGTACCTTTTGTATAATGGGTCAGCGACTTATATTCTGTAGCAAGGTTAACCGTATAGGGGAGCCGAAGGGAAACCGAGTCTTAACTGGGCGTTAAGTTGCAGGGTATAGACCCGAAACCCGGTGATCTAGCCATGGGCAGGTTGAAGGTTGGGTAACACTAACTGGAGGACCGAACCGACTAATGTTGAAAAATTAGCGGATGACTTGTGGCTGGGGGTGAAAGGCCAATCAAACCGGGAGATAGCTGGTTCTCCCCGAAAGCTATTTAGGTAGCGCCTCGTGAACTCATCTTCGGGGGTAGAGCACTGTTTCGGCTAGGGGGCCATCCCGGCTTACCAACCCGATGCAAACTACGAATACCGAAGAATGTTATCACGGGAGACACACGGCGGGTGCTAACGTCCGTCGTGAAGAGGGAAACAACCCAGACCGCCAGCTAAGGTCCCAAAGTCATGGTTAAGTGGGAAACGATGTGGGAAGGCACAGACAGCCAGGATGTTGGCTTAGAAGCAGCCATCATTTAAAGAAAGCGTAATAGCTCACTGGTCGAGTCGGCCTGCGCGGAAGATGTAACGGGGCTAAACCATGCACCGAAGCTGCGGCAGCGACACTATGTGTTGTTGGGTAGGGGAGCGTTCTGTAAGCCGTTGAAGGTGTGCTGTGAGGCATGCTGGAGGTATCAGAAGTGCGAATGCTGACATAAGTAACGATAAAGCGGGTGAAAAGCCCGCTCGCCGGAAGACCAAGGGTTCCTGTCCAACGTTAATCGGGGCAGGGTGAGTCGACCCCTAAGGCGAGGCCGAAAGGCGTAGTCGATGGGAAACAGGTTAATATTCCTGTACTTGGTGTTACTGCGAAGGGGGGACGGAGAAGGCTATGTTAGCCGGGCGACGGTTGTCCCGGTTTAAGCATGTAGGCGGAGGTTCCAGGTAAATCCGGTACCTTATTAACGCTGAGGTGTGATGACGAGGCACTACGGTGCTGAAGTAACAAATGCCCTGCTTCCAGGAAAAGCCTCTAAGCATCAGGTAACACGAAATCGTACCCCAAACCGACACAGGTGGTCAGGTAGAGAATACCAAGGCGCTTGAGAGAACTCGGGTGAAGGAACTAGGCAAAATGGTGCCGTAACTTCGGGAGAAGGCACGCTGATATGTAGGTGAAGCCCCTGCGGGTGGAGCTGAAATCAGTCGAAGATACCAGCTGGCTGCAACTGTTTATTAAAAACACAGCACTGTGCAAACACGAAAGTGGACGTATACGGTGTGACGCCTGCCCGGTGCCGGAAGGTTAATTGATGGGGTTAGCGGCAACGCGAAGCTCTTGATCGAAGCCCCGGTAAACGGCGGCCGTAACTATAACGGTCCTAAGGTAGCGAAATTCCTTGTCGGGTAAGTTCCGACCTGCACGAATGGCGTAATGATGGCCAGGCTGTCTCCACCCGAGACTCAGTGAAATTGAACTCGCTGTGAAGATGCAGTGTACCCGCGGCAAGACGGAAAGACCCCGTGAACCTTTACTATAGCTTGACACTGAACACTGGTCCTTGATGTGTAGGATAGGTGGGAGGCTTTGAAGCGTGGACGCCAGTCTGCGTGGAGCCGTCCTTGAAATACCACCCTTTAATGGCTGGTGTTCTAACGTAGACCCGTGATCCGGGTTGCGGACAGTGTCTGGTGGGTAGTTTGACTGGGGCGGTCTCCTCCCAAAGAGTAACGGAGGAGCACGAAGGTTAGCTAATCCTGGTCGGACATCAGGAGGTTAGTGCAATGGCATAAGCTAGCTTGACTGCGAGAGTGACGGCTCGAGCAGGTGCGAAAGCAGGTCATAGTGATCCGGTGGTTCTGAATGGAAGGGCCATCGCTCAACGGATAAAAGGTACTCCGGGGATAACAGGCTGATACCGCCCAAGAGTTCATATCGACGGCGGTGTTTGGCACCTCGATGTCGGCTCATCACATCCTGGGGCTGAAGTAGGTCCCAAGGGTATGGCTGTTCGCCATTTAAAGTGGTACGCGAGCTGGGTTTAGAACGTCGTGAGACAGTTCGGTCCCTATCTGCCGTGGGCGCTGGAGAATTGAGGGGGGCTGCTCCTAGTACGAGAGGACCGGAGTGGACGCATCACTGGTGTTCGGGTTGTCATGCCAATGGCACTGCCCGGTAGCTAAATGCGGAAAAGATAAGTGCTGAAAGCATCTAAGCACGAAACTTGCCCCGAGATGAGTTCTCCCTGAGACTTTAAGTCTCCTGAAGGAACGTTGAAGACGACGACGTTGATAGGTCGGGTGTGTAAGCGCAGCGATGCGTTGAGCTAACCGATACTAATGAACCGTGAGGCTTAACCTTACAACGCCGAAGGTGTTTTGGCGAAGAGACAGAACAATCAATTTCAGCCTGATACAGATTTAACAGAATTTGCCTGGCGGCTTTAGCGCGGTGGTCCCACCTGACCCCATGCCGAACTCAGAAGTGAAACGCCGTAGCGCCGATGGTAGTGTGGGGTCTCCCCATGTGAGAGTAGGGAACTGCCAGGCATCAAACAAGTGAAGAGGCCATCCGGAAGGATGGCCTTTTTGCGTTTATGGGTCCAAAAACGGTAGGCCGGATAAGGCGAAGCCGCTATCCGGCAAGTCGTCAGATCGCACTCCACTCCATAATAAACTCCGCAATCCCATCCACATCATTTAAATCCAGTACCGGAACTTCAAGTGGCAATACAACATCACTTGCCACCGCAATCACATGCTCATCCAGCGTTAACTCACTAAAATCATGCCCGGCATCGCTTCTGAATAGCAGGATCTTAGGCACGGCCTCATGCTTAAATCCCTCAATCAGCACCAGATCCAGGGTGGAGCGATCCATCCGACTGACAAGATAAGCGAGATCCAGCGGCGCCTCGTCCGGCGTTTCTGTCATTAACGCCCAGCGTTGAGAACTTGCCACCATCGTTTGCGCTGCACCCGCTTTACGCAGCTCAAAGCTGTCTTTTCCCGGTTTATCGACATCCATATTATGGTGGGTATGCTTAATCAATCCTGGACGGATACCTCTGGTACACAGCGCAGGAATGAGCTTTTTCAGCAGCGTGGTTTTCCCGGTTCCACTCCAGGCGGATATGGCTACAACCGGTATCATTTTTTCTCCTGCATCATCTGCAAATCTTCATGCGTATTCACATTCACAAACGCTGATTTCACATCGCTAAAATCAACGGAATGGCCGCCAGACTCACGCATGAAGACCATTACCCTGCGCTCTCCCCCAGCCAGATAGCTCTGCAGAGCAGGCGCTAGCGATCGGTGCATTAATGCGATAGCAGGATGGTCACGCTCGCCGTCATGTACCCAAACCACAGGAGCTGTACCGCGAAGCTGTAATAAACGCTCGGCAAGACAGGACGGAATAAACGGGGTATCGCAGGGGCAGAAGATAAACCACTCTCCTTGAGACTGTTGTATAACCGAAAGCATACCGGCCAGCGGTCCTGGGTAATCCTCAACGATATCCTGGTAGACGGCGTACCCGCTGCTTCGGTAAGTGTCGATATGCCGGTTAGCGCTGATGGCCATTGTCGACACCTGGCCTGAGAGCGTATCGGCGACATGCTGCCATAAGGGTTTTCCATTAAGAAGCTGAAGCCCCTTATCTTTTCCGCCCATTCGCGTTGCTCTGCCGCCTGCCAGAACGACCCCGATGATTTCCTGGCTAAGATTCACGAATATCGCCTCTTTTATTGTGGGATTGACCCTGCTAACGTGTCACTCTAAATGAAAGGAGCACCACCATGAAATGTAAACGTCTGAATGAAGTTATTGAACTCCTACAGCCCGCCTGGCAAAAAGAGCCAGAGCTAAATCTGATGCAATTTTTACAGAAACTGGCGAAAGAGTCAGGTTTTGACGGCGATCTGGCTGACCTTTCTGACGACATCCTGATCTACCACCTTAAAATGCGCGACTCTGCCAAAGATGCTGTTATTCCTGGTATTCAGAAAGATTATGAGGAAGATTTTAAGACCGCATTATTGCGCGCACGAGGCGTAATTAAAGAGTAAAAGCTTGTAAGCGGCGGCACCGAAATCGCCACAAGATGATATCCTGAATCATTCGTATAATTTCCGGATGATCGGATGAACGACCAGGCTTTTACTTTCCAGACATTACACCCGGACACCATTATGGATGCCCTGTTTGAACAGGGTATTCGGGTGGATTCCGGGCTAACACCTTTAAACAGCTACGAAAACCGCGTCTATCAATTTCAGGACGAGGATCGTCAGCGCTACGTCGTAAAATTCTATCGTCCTGAACGCTGGTCCGCAGAACAAATTCAGGAAGAGCATCAGTTTGCTCACGATCTGCTGGATGACGATGTTCCCGTTGCCGCACCGCTGAAATTCAATAACCAAACGCTCCTCACGCACGAAGGGTTTTACTACGCTGTATTCCCGAGCCTGGGGGGGCGCCAGTTTGAAGCGGATAATATCGATCAGATGGAGTGGGTTGCCCGCTATCTTGGGCGTATACACCAGACGGGACGCAAAAAAGCCTTTATTGCCCGCCCGACTATCGGGATTCAGGAATACCTTCTTGAACCGCGCCAAGTATTCGAAACTTCTGCAATGATCCCCGCAGCGCTAAAGGATGATTTCCTCAACGCCACCGATAAGCTTATTGCTGCAGTGAAAACCTGCTGGCGCGATGATATTTCCGTCCTGCGCCTGCATGGCGATTGTCACGCCGGGAATATTCTCTGGCGTGACGGCCCGCTCTTTGTCGATCTCGACGATGCGCGCATGGGGGCAGCGGTTCAGGACCTGTGGATGCTGCTCAATGGCGATAAAGCCGAGCAGCGCATGCAGCTTGAAACCATTATTGAAGCTTATGAAGAATTTAGCCCGTTTAATTCAGACGAAATTGCCCTGATTGAGCCTTTACGTGCGATGCGTTTTGTTTATTATCTCGCATGGTTAATCAGGCGTTGGGACGATCCGGCATTTCCTCGCAATTTCCCGTGGCTTACCGGAGAGGATTACTGGCGTAGCCAGATATCTACATTTACTGAGCAGGTTAAGGTTCTTCAGGAGCCCCCTCTGCAATTAACGCCGATGTATTAATGGACACACCCAGGAGAGAGTTAATCATGAAAAAAATTTGGCTGGCGCTGGCAGGTATGATTCTGGCATTTAGCGCTTCTGCTGCGCAGTTTACCGACGGCAAACAGTACATCACGCTGGACAAGCCGGTCGCTGGCGAGCCACAGGTTCTGGAGTTCTTCTCGTTCTATTGCCCACACTGCTATCAGTTCGAGCAGGTGCTGCATGTTTCTGACAACGTGAAGAAAAAGCTGCCGGAAGGCACAAAAATGACCAAGTACCACGTCGAGTTCCTGGGCCCATTGGGTAAAGACCTGACTCAGGCATGGGCGGTGGCGATGGCACTGGGCGTGGAAGATAAGATCACTTCGCCAATGTTTGAAGCCGTACAGAAAACACAGACCGTTCAGACCACTGCGGATATCCGTAAAGTGTTCGTTGATGCCGGCGTGAAAGGTGAAGAGTATGATGCCGCGTGGAACAGCTTCGTGGTGAAATCACTGGTTGCCCAGCAGGAAAAAGCGGCTGCTGACCTCCAGCTTCAGGGCGTTCCGGCGATGTTTGTTAACGGCAAATATCAGCTGAACATGCAGGGCATGGACACCAGCAGCATGGATATCTTCGTACAGCAGTATGCTGATACCGTGAAATACCTGGTTGAGAAGAAGTAATTTCACTGATGTAAAAACGCCGGTCACTGACCGGCGTTTTTGTATGAAGATTTAATCTTGCCTATCTGTTCGTCTTTCTCTTTCCAAAGCGTATTAAGCCACTGTTGGAAACGACGTTTGAAGTTCTTATCGTTTACGTAATCACCGTGCAGTTCAGCGTCAATCGGAACCAGGTCGACATGCACGACAATGCGCGTCAGTTTGCCGCTGAGCATATCGAAGAATGGCGTCCTGTCGTTTTCCGGATAGCAGAGCGTGACGTTAAGAAGTTTATCGAACTGTGCTCCCAGCACGTTAAGCGCCATCGCAATCCCCGCAGCCTTTGGCGGCAACAGATGCTGATAAGGAGAGCGAGTTTGCTGGCGCTTCTCTTCCGTAAACCGGGAACCTTCAACAAAGTTCACGATAGTCGTTGGATGCGCGCGAAACTTTTCGCAGGAACGGCGCGTGGTCTCCACATCTTTGCCGCGACGCTCGGGATGACGAATCAAATAGCTGCGCGAATAGCGTTTCATAAAGGGCATATCTAGCGCCCAGCAGGCCAGCCCAATAAAAGGTACCCAGGCGAGCTGCTGTTTCAGAAAGTATTTGTTCATCGGGATGTGTTTGCGAAAAAGCACGCATAACACCACGATGTCCGCCCAGCTGTGGTGATTGCAGATCAGCAGGTACCAGTTCTTCTTGTTAAGACTCTCCAGTCCTTTGATATCCCACTTCAGATGTGGGTTCAGGCACAGCAGGATCGCCAGCCCTTCGCACCAGCAGTACATCATGAAATTACAAAATGCGGACACGGCTCGCCACACCATGGGGACAGGCAGCAGCAGTTTAATGATCCCGGCTACGATGATCGGCACAGAACATGCGACAGTTACCAGAATAGTTAAAATGATGCTTAACAGTAATGTTATTGCAGCGAGCAATCTCGACATGATGAGCTTTTTCAGGTAGTTAGCTGTAAGTTAGCGGCCGGCTATTCGACGCTGGGCGCTGATTTTACCAGAAAACGGACAAATTAATGGCGCTTTCATGTGATGATTTGGCCGCTTTTACCCTGTCGTAGACGATTTCACTGTGATTCCGCGCTTATCAAGGCTTATATCCACATAGACTAAATTGCCATCAGTTGGCCATATAGATAAGATCTAATGCCATAACAGCATGATAATTAAGATCTAAAAAATAACTCATATGTGTATTTTGTGTCTGTTATTCATATGAAGTGAAAATATGCACAAACTTATCCACAGTTTGAATTTTGCGAGCGATCCTCACGATCGCAAAATCTTTTCCTGTATCAGGCGCTAATAACTGATGTTTTCATCCTTCTGTGGCATCCTTTACCCATAAATTGATTAAAGGCACGGACATTATGGTTCAGATCCCAGAAAACCCTCTTATTCTCGTCGATGGCTCTTCTTACCTGTATCGGGCATACCATGCGTTTCCTCCTCTGACCAATAGCGCAGGGGAACCCACCGGCGCAATGTACGGCGTGCTGAACATGCTGCGCAGCCTGATCCTTCAGTACCAGCCAACCCATGCGGCTGTGGTCTTTGATGCGAAAGGCAAAACGTTCCGCGATGAGCTGTTTGAGCATTACAAATCTCACCGTCCGCCAATGCCTGACGATCTGCGTGCGCAGATTGAACCGCTGCACACCATGGTAAGAGCGATGGGGCTGCCGCTGCTGGCCGTCTCTGGCGTTGAAGCCGATGACGTCATCGGTACGCTGGCGCGTGAAGCAGAAAAGATGGGTCGTCCTGTACTGATCAGCACCGGTGATAAAGATATGGCGCAGCTGGTGACGCCAGGTATCACCCTGATTAATACCATGACCAACACCATTCTGGGGCCTGAAGAGGTTGTCACTAAGTATGGCGTGCCGCCTGAGCTGATTATCGACTTCCTTGCGTTGATGGGCGACTCCTCGGATAACATCCCGGGTGTCCCTGGCGTTGGTGAGAAAACCGCGCAGGCGCTGCTTCAGGGGCTGGGCGGGCTGGATACGCTCTACGCGGAATCAGACAAAATCGCCGGGCTCTCCTTCCGTGGCGCAAAAACCATGGCCGGAAAACTGGAAGAGAACAAAGAGGTGGCTTATCTCTCCTATAAGCTGGCTACAATCAAAACCGATGTCGAACTGGAGCTGGGCTGTGAGCAGCTTGAGGTGCAACAGCCTTCTGCTGACGATCTGCTGAGCCTGTTTAAGAAATACGAATTCAAGCGCTGGATCACCGACGTGGAAGCCGGTAAATGGCTACAGGCAAAAGGGGCCAAACCTGCTGCAAAGCCGAAGGAGACGATTGTTGTTGAAGCAGAAGATCAGGCTGAAGAAGAAGCCGTGGCGCTTTCATTCGACAACTACGAAACCATTCTTGAAGAGTCACAGCTGATCGCCTGGATCGAGAAGCTGAAAAAGGCGCCGGTCTTTGCCTTTGATACCGAAACTGACAGTCTCGATAACATCTCAGCCAATATGGTTGGCCTGTCATTTGCGACAGAGCCGGGTATTGCAGCCTACGTTCCTGTGGCGCACGATTACCTGGATGCGCCGGAGCAGCTCTCCCGTGAACGCGTGCTTGAGCTGCTGAAGCCGATCCTGGAAGACGAAAAGGCGCTCAAGGTTGGGCAAAACCTCAAGTACGACCGCGGCATTCTGCAAAACTACGGCATTGAACTGCGTGGGATCGCCTTCGACACCATGCTTGAATCCTACATTCTGGACAGCGTCGCGGGCCGCCATGATATGGATTCCTTATCTGACCGCTGGCTTAAGCACAAAACGATCACCTTCGAAGAGATTGCCGGTAAAGGGAAAAATCAGCTCACCTTTAACCAGATTGCTCTTGAAGAGGCGGGTCGCTACGCGGCGGAAGATGCTGACGTCACGCTGCAGCTGCATCTGAAGATGTGGCCAAAACTGCAGAAGCACGAAGGTCCGCTGAACGTGTTCCAGCATATCGAGATGCCGCTGGTGCCCGTGCTATCCCGCATTGAACGCAACGGCGTGAAAATCGACCCAACGGTGCTGCATAACCACTCCGGGGAGCTGGCGCAGCGCCTGACCGAGCTTGAGCAAAAAGCGCATGAGCTTGCAGGCGAGCCGTTTAACCTCTCTTCACCGAAGCAGTTGCAAACCATTCTGTTTGAAAAGCAGGGTATCAAGCCGCTGAAGAAAACCCCTGGCGGCGCACCGTCAACCTCTGAAGAGGTGCTGGAAGAGCTGGCACTGGATTACCCGCTGCCAAAAGTGATTCTGCAGTACCGTGGTCTCGCGAAGCTGAAGTCGACCTACACCGACAAGCTTCCGCTTATGATCAACCCGAAAACGGGTCGCGTGCACACGTCGTATCATCAGGCTGTTGCGGCGACCGGTCGTCTCTCGTCAACCGATCCCAACCTGCAGAACATCCCGGTACGTAACGAAGAGGGCCGTCGTATTCGCCAGGCTTTCATCGCACCAGAGGATTATCTGATTGTCTCTGCTGACTACTCGCAAATCGAACTGCGCATTATGGCGCATCTGTCCCGTGACAAAGGCCTGCTTACCGCGTTTGCCGAAGGGAAGGATATCCACCGGGCAACCGCGGCGGAAGTCTTCGGCTTGCCGCTGGACAGCGTGACCAACGAACAGCGCCGCAGCGCTAAGGCGATCAACTTCGGTCTGATCTACGGCATGAGCGCGTTCGGCCTTTCACGCCAGCTCAACATTCCGCGTAAAGAGTCGCAGAAGTATATGGATCTCTACTTCGAGCGTTATCCGGGCGTGCTGGAATATATGGAACGCACACGCGCGCAGGCGAAGGAAAAAGGGTACGTCGAAACCCTGGATGGCCGCCGTCTCTACCTACCGGACATCAAATCCAGCAACGCGGCGCGCCGCGCTGGCGCAGAGCGTGCGGCGATCAACGCCCCGATGCAGGGTACCGCGGCGGACATTATTAAGCGTGCAATGATCGCTGTTGATGCCTGGCTGCAAGAAGAGAAACCTCGCGTGAAAATGATCATGCAGGTACACGATGAACTGGTATTTGAAGTGCACAAGGACGACCTCGACGCCGTGTCGAAGAAGATCCACGAACTGATGGAAAGCAGCATGACGCTTGATGTGCCGTTGCTGGTGGAAGTGGGAAGTGGTGAAAACTGGGATCAGGCTCACTAACGATTCTTCGCATAACGCGCTATTTATGTAAGTTTGCAACATTAGAACGCGCGTTTTGTGACGATCATTAGAATTCCCTATGTAAAGAATGAAAAAAAACTACAAAAAGTGCTTTTTCTGCAGCACAAAAAGGGGTAGAGTTATCGGCGTAGGGTACAGAGGTAAGATGTTCTATCTTTCAGACCTTTTACTTCACGTAATCGGATTTGGCTGAATATTTTAGCCGCCCCAGTCAGTAATGACTGGGGCGTTTTTTATTGCGGCAAAGAAATGTTCAGGCAAAAAAAGCGCGGCCATTGCCGCGCCCGGTATTACTCTTCTTCCGCTTCCTTCGCGGGTTCCATCTCGCTAAACCAGGTATCGAGTTTCTGACGCAACTTGTCCACGCCCTGCTTTTTCAGCGAGGAGAACGGCTCAACCTGCACATCACCGTTGAACGCCAGCACCGCTTCGCGAACCATATTCACCTGCGCTTTACGCGCGCCGCTCGCCAGCTTATCGGCTTTCGTCAGCAGCACCAGTACGGCGATATCGCTTGCTACAGCCCAGTCGATCATCTGCTGATCGAGATCTTTTAGCGGGTGACGAATATCCATCAGCACCACCAGACCTTTCAGGCACAGACGTTTTTCCAGGTATTCACCCAGCGCACGCTGCCACTTGATTTTCATCTCTTCCGGTACCTGCGCGTAACCGTAGCCCGGTAAGTCGACCAGGCGTTTGCCCTCTGCGACTTCAAACAGGTTGATCAGCTGGGTACGGCCAGGTGTTTTTGAGGTACGCGCCAGGCTCTTCTGATTGGTCAGCGTATTCAGGGCGCTGGATTTCCCCGCATTGGAGCGGCCAGCAAAGGCCACTTCAATACCGGTATCAGAAGGCAGGTGGCGAATATCGGGCGCACTGGTGACAAAATGCGTCTGTTGGTAGTTCCAGGTAGTCACGTGGTCGTCTCCAAAATCGTAATCTGAAGGGGATTATACCCGAATGCAGGCAAAAGGCTTTTCTGATTACTATGCCGTGTAGGCGAATGCCCCCATCGGTGTGAGAGATCGGCCAGTGATGCTATGGGAGATTTCAGAGAATTCGCAGGCGTTAAAAAATGCAAACTGTTTTAAATCATAAGCTTATTTTCGGTTAATTGTCTGAAAATCTCTTTTTATGCCGTTTCGTTGCTTGTTAGTTTAACGGAACAAGGTAAAGTGTGCGTCAGGGCGAGGAAGCCAACAGGAAATCGACTTAAGGATTAGGGTCAGGAGCGCCAGGAGGCGAAGACGCAGGATTGTCAGGACGACCAGCGCCTGGAGGCGTTTTAAAAGGAAATGGAACCGTATCACGGACGGTATTAGCCAAGGGATAAACAGGGTTTGTTGTTGGCAAACATGGAATGTCTGACCCGCTAAGGGTTGTGAGTCAGGAAAAAAGGCGACAGATTGCTCTGTCGCCTTTTTTCTTTGCTTGCTTTCTGCTAGATTTCGCCGCAATTCTATACTGAAGAAAACGACTTAAAGATAAAACATCATGAAAAAACCAACCTCCGCTGCGGGCGCGAAACGCCCTGCAAAAGCACGCCGCAAAACGCGCGAAGAACTGAACCAGGAAGCGCGCGACCGCAAACGCGACAAAAAACATCGCGGTCATGCTGCGGGTAGCCGTGCCAACGGTGGTGGTGCAGCGGGCTCTTCTGCAAAAGGCAGGCAGCAGAAAGATCCTCGTATCGGCAGTAAAACTCCCATTCCACTGGGCGTGACAGACACCCCGGTCACTAAGCAGCACAAACCAAAGAGCGAGAAACCTATGCTTTCACCGCAGGCTGAGCTGGATTTGCTGGAGAACGATGAGCGCCTGGACGCGCTGCTGGAACGTCTTGAAGAGGGTGAAACCCTGACCGCTGAAGAGCAGTCATGGGTGGATGCCAAACTGGATCGTATTGATGAACTGATGCAGAAGCTGGGCCTGTCATACGACGATGACGAAGATGAAGAAGAAGACGAGAAGCAGGAAGATATGATGCGTCTTCTGAAGGGTGGAAACTAACATTTGCACCCGGCAGGCACGATAGTCCTGCTTATAACCCTTCCGGTTATATGTTATCTGGTGTGGTTATTCGTTAAACTACGGCGGTTGTCGCGGCGACAGAAGTGGCTGCGCACCCGAATGATGGCCCGCAATGGGGTCAGAACGGGCCGCCGTATACGAACGCGACACCAACGGAAGGAGTGAGCATGTCAGCATCAACTATCGACTGGGATTTGGCCCTAATCCAGAAATATAACTATTCCGGGCCGCGTTATACGTCTTACCCCACCGCGCTGGAGTTCTCCGATGCCTTCGGAGAGCGTGATTTCCAGCAGGCTGTCGCGCGCTATCCTGAGCGTCCGCTGTCGCTCTACGTCCATATTCCGTTCTGCCACAAGCTTTGCTACTTCTGCGGCTGCAATAAAATCGTGACCCGCCAGCAGCATAAAGCCGACCAGTATCTTGATGCGCTCGAACAGGAAATTGTTCATCGCGCGCCGCTGTTTAAAGGCCGTCACGTGAGCCAGCTTCACTGGGGCGGCGGTACGCCAACCTATCTGAACAAAGCGCAAATAAGCCGCCTGATGGCGCTTCTGCGCGGCAATTTCAGTTTTAATGCTGACGCTGAGATCTCGATCGAAGTCGATCCGCGTGAAATTCAGCTGGATGTCCTGGATCATTTACGCGCAGAAGGATTCAACCGACTGAGTATGGGCGTACAGGATTTCAATAAAGAGGTTCAGCGTCTGGTGAACCGCGAGCAGGACGAAGAATTTATCTTTGCCTTACTCAATCACGCGCGTGAGATTGGTTTCACCTCGACCAATATTGACCTGATTTACGGCCTGCCAAAGCAAACGCCGGAAAGCTTCGCCTTCACGCTGAAGCGCGTGGCTGAACTTAACCCGGACCGCCTGAGCGTCTTTAACTATGCGCATCTGCCAACGCTCTTTGCCGCCCAGCGCAAAATCAAAGATGCCGATCTTCCTTCTGCCCAGCAGAAGCTAGATATCCTGCAGGAAACCATCACCTCGCTGACCGACACCGGCTATCAGTTTATCGGCATGGATCACTTTGCCCGCCCGGATGACGAGCTGGCCGTTGCTCAGCGCGAAGGGGTCCTGCACCGTAACTTCCAGGGATATACGACCCAGGGCGATACCGATTTACTGGGAATGGGTGTCTCCGCCATTAGCATGATTGGCGACTGCTACGCGCAGAACCAGAAAGAGCTGAAGCTGTATTACCAGCAGGTTGATGAGACTGGCAACGCGCTGTGGCGCGGCATTGCGTTAACGCGTGATGACTGTATCCGTCGCGATGTGATTAAGGCGCTTATCTGCAACTTCCGTCTCGATTTCAGCGATGTGGAAGCGCAGTGGGAACTGAACTTCAGCGATTATTTCGCGGAAGATCTGAAGCTTCTGGCGCCGCTGGCGAAAGACGGGCTGGTGGATGTGTCGGAGAGAGCCATAGAGGTCACCCCGAAAGGGCGTCTGTTGATCCGTAATATCTGCATGTGCTTTGACGCGTATCTGCGTCAGAAAGCGCGAATGCAGCAGTTCTCGCGAGTTATTTAAACTGTAATGCCGGGTGGCGGCTTCGCCTTACCCGGCCTACAAAAGTGCGAAATGTCGGCCGGGTAAGCGAAGCGTCACCCGGCTTTTCATCGCCAACTCGCTAGCTAAACAGCCCAACCAGCGCCGCGCACAACATAGCCGCAACGGCTGTTTGTGGCGTGTGGCTTTCAGCGGCTCCGCTAGAGAGCATATTCACGAATGTTTCCAGCATGATGTTCACCCCCAATTTCCGGGCACGATCATACAAAACTCATCGGAACAGTAAAGCGCAAAATAACGACGATTTGCGTTCAATTAATAACCTTTACACAAGCGCGGATATTACTCCATTCCCAGCTCTTTCAGCTTGCGCGTCAGGGTATTGCGACCCCATCCCAACAGGCGAGCGGCTTCCTGCTTGTGACCCTGCGTATGACGAAGCGCGGTGGTCAACAGCGTACGCTCCATCTCAGGCTGAGCCTCAGACAGCAGGTTTTGATGACCGGAACGCAGCGCGCGGTCGGCCCACTGCGCCAGCAGCGTCGCCCAGCTGTCCGGCAGCGCGTGTCCGCTACTGCTTTCCGGCGCGGTCGCCTCAAACAGTTCGGCCGGTAAATCCTGAATCAGCACTTCCTGACCGGCAGCCATCACGGTTAACCAGCGGCAGGTGTTTTCCAGCTGACGCACGTTGCCCGGCCACGCCAGACGCGTTAGAGCGGCATCGGTTTCCGGGTGAAGCTGCTTGGCTTCCACGCCCAGCTCGCGGGCAGCCACCTGCAGAAAATGACGCGCCAGGCGGGGAATATCTTCCCGACGTTCACGCAGCGGCGGCAGATGAACGCGGATGACGTTAAGACGGTGGAATAAATCCTCACGGAATTTGCCTTCCTGCACGCGTTGCTCCAGGTTCTGGTGGGTCGCGGCGATAATACGCACGTCCACTTTCACCGGCGCATAGCCGCCCACGCGATAAAACTGCCCGTCGGCCAGCACGCGCAGCAGGCGGGTCTGAACGTCCAGCGGCATATCACCGATTTCATCCAGGAACAGCGTGCCGCCGTCAGCCTGTTCGAAGCGCCCCTGGCGAATGGTATTTGCGCCGGTAAATGCCCCTTTTTCATGGCCGAACAGTTCGGACTCAATTAAATCCTTCGGGATCGCCGCCATATTCAGGGCGATGAACGGGGCTTTTGCCCGCGGGCTATGGCGATGCAGTGCATGCGCCACAAGCTCTTTACCGGTGCCCGATTCGCCGTTAATCAAGACGCTGATGGACGAGCGGGACAGACGGCCAATAATGCGAAACACGTCCTGCATCGCCGGCGCTTCGCCGATGATGTCGGTGGTTGGCCCAAAATCGGGCGCGTGGCGCGGCTGTTGCTGCTCCTGATAATGGCTAATCGCGCGCTCAACCAGCGCCACCGCTTCGTCGATATCAAACGGTTTGGGCAGGTAATCGAACGCCCCTTGCTGATAGGCGCTTACTGCGGCATCCAGATCGGAGTGCGCGGTCATTATGATGACCGGTAGCATAGGGTGGCGTTGTTTGATCTGCTTTAACAGCGCCAGCCCGTCCATGCCCGGCATACGGATATCCGACAGCAGAACATCGGGCGTTTTAGTGGTGAGTGCGTCGAGCACTTCGCTGCCGCTCTCAAACGTCGTGCAGCTTAATCCCGCCCCTGTGAGCGCGCGTTCAAGCACCCAACGGATGGAGCTATCGTCATCGACTACCCAGACTATCCCTCGTTGCATAAACGTCACCTTTATTTTTTAATCGGCAGGAAAACCGAAAACTCGGTATGTCCCGGCCAACTGGTAAATTCAATTTTTCCAGAGTGTTGGTCGATCAAACTGCGGGCAATGGATAAGCCCAGGCCGGTTCCGCCTTCACGGCCGCTGACCATCGGGTAGAACAGGGTGTCCTGCAGATGCGATGGAATGCCGGGCCCGTTATCCTCAACGTCGATTCGGGCGGCCAGCCGGTAGCGCACGCCGTGTAACGTGAGCTGGAAGGCGGTGCGGGTGCGTAAAATAATCTCGCCGCCTTCAGGTCCCAGCGCCTGCAGAGCATTACGCACAATATTCAACAGGACCTGCTCAATCTGATCCGGGTCATGGGCCAGTTCCGGCAGGCTTGGGTCGTAATCACGTACCAGCGTGACGTTCTCCGGCAGCTCCATTGAGACGAGCTTCACCACCCGCTCAGCCACTTTATGGATGCTTTCAGTGACGTGCATTCCCGGCTGCTGCGGACCGAGAAGACGGTCTACCAGATTCCGCAGACGGTCCGCCTGCTCAATGATGACGTTGGTATATTCCGCCAGCGCAGGGTCAGGCAGCGCCTTGGTCAGAAGCTGCGCCGCGCCGCGTAACCCACCCAGCGGGTTTTTAATTTCATGCGCCAGACCGCGCACGAGGTCACGGGCTGCAATCTGCTGCGCATGCTGAAGCTGCTCCTGGCTCAGTCGACGCTGATTATCCATCGGCGCCATTTCCAGCAGGATCAGGCCTTCGGGAAGACGTTGCGCGGTTAGCGACAGAATGTGCGAGCGCCCGTCGATCACCAGCGTCACTTCGTTATCGGTGAAACCCTGGCCTGCCTGTAAGCTTTCCTGCATCAGGCCAATATTCAGCGAAAAGTAGCTCAGGAGTTCCGGAAGCGGGGTACCGAATAGTTTACGTGCGCTTTGGGCAAGCAGCTGCTGTGCCGCCGGGTTGGCGTAATGAACGGCCAGCTCGTCATCGACCAGCAAGATGCTGTTAATCAAAGAATTGAGGATCTGCCCAGCATCGGGCAGCGTGCCAGTTGCCATTCAGCAGTCTCCTGGAGTCGTTTGCACTAATTTAGTGCAGTATAGCGTTTTCGGCGTAAAAAGCGCGTGAGATCAGATTGTTGGTGGAGAAAAAAGCCCATCCTGAGATGGGCTAAAAGTTTCCACGGCAACTACTCCCGGCGCTTGTCACGCCGGGTAAAACAACTTAATTAAACGCTGTAGTACAGTTCGAACTCAACCGGATGCGGAGTCATGCGCACGCGGTCGTTCTCTTCAGTGCGCAGTGCGATGTAAGCATCGATAGCGTCGTCAGTGAATACGCCACCTGCAGTCAGGAACTCACGGTCTGCGTCCAGCGCCTGCAGGGCTTCTTCCAGAGAGCCAGCAACCTGTGGGATCTCTTTCGCTTCTTCTGGCGGCAGGTCGTACAGGTTTTTGTCCATCGCTTCGCCCGGGTGGATCTTGTTCTTGATACCGTCCAGACCGGCCATCAGCAGTGCTGCGAAGCACAGGTATGGGTTAGCCGCTGGATCCGGGAAGCGTACTTCGATACGACGCGCTTTAGGAGACGCTACTACCGGGATACGGATAGAAGCAGAACGGTTACGTGCAGAGTAGGCCAGCATCACTGGCGCTTCGTAGCCCGGGACCAGACGCTTGTAGGAGTTGGTGGTTGGGTTCGCCAGGGCGTTGATCGCTTTAGCGTGTTTGATTACGCCGCCGATGTAGTACAGCGCCTGCTCGGACAGGCCAGCATATTTGTCGCCAGAGAACAGGTTGGTACCGTTTTTGGACAGAGACATGTGGCAGTGCATACCGGAACCGTTGTCGCCAAACATTGGTTTTGGCATGAAGGTCGCGGTTTTACCGAAACGGTGCGCAACGTTGTGCACAACGTATTTGTAGATCTGAATTTCGTCCGCTTTTTTGGTCATGGTGTTGAAGCGGGTTGCCACTTCGTTCTGACCCGCAGTCGCCACTTCGTGGTGGTGAGCTTCAACAACCAGGCCCATCTCTTCCATCACCAGACACATGGTGGAACGAATGTCCTGTGCAGAATCGACCGGAGGAACCGGGAAGTAACCACCTTTAACGCCAGGACGGTGACCTTTGTTACCACCTTCATATTTGGTGGAGGAGTTCCATGCACCTTCGATGTCGTCGATAGCAACGTGGGAGCCAGAAATAGAAGCACCGAAACGGATGTCATCGAACAGGAAGAATTCTGGCTCTGGCCCGAACAGAACGGTGTCTGCGATGCCGGTAGAACGCAGGTACTCTTCAGCGCGTTTCGCGATAGAACGTGGGTCGCGGTCGTAGCCCTGCAGCGTGCCTGGCTCGAGGATGTCGCAACGGATGATCAGGGTTGGTTCTTCGAAGAACGGATCAATGACCGCAGTGGTTGCATCTGGCATCAGAACCATGTCGGATTCGTTAATGCCTTTCCAGCCACCAATGGAGGAGCCGTCAAACATTTTGCCTTCTTCAAAGAATTCGGCGTTCACCTGATGAGCAGGGATTGTGACGTGCTGTTCTTTACCTTTGGTGTCGGTGAAGCGGAGATCAACAAACTTCACTTCATGTTCGTTCAGCATCGTCAAAACGTGTTCAGCGGACATACTTAACTCTCCAGATTGGTCATTGTCGTCGTGGTAACGAGGTCTTCAGTTTCTGTTTGTACTGGCTGTTGCCATGTAATTTTTATAAAGCGAAATCTGTGCCAACTTTTAAATCACCCCAAAAAGGCGTTATCATGCGCACCATAGTGCAAAAGGGCTGCACCACGATGGATTTGTTGCACCAGTATAGTGCTTCAATGTGAACATTGAGCACCATATTGGTGCAATTTACGTTAAAGTGCCCTTTTTCGCTCCGTGAAAGCGATCACAAAGCATCTCTGCAATACTTGTTTGCGGAGGATGTTTGTGATCCTGTTTTGTAGTGCGATTAATCCGTGTACAATAACGCGCTATTTCTAATGCCTGAGGCAAAGTTGTGATCGAAAATTTGCGTAACATCGCCATCATCGCGCACGTTGACCATGGTAAAACTACCCTGGTTGATAAGCTGCTGCAGCAATCCGGTACGTTTGATGCGCGTGCCGAAACTCAAGAGCGTGTGATGGACTCCAACGATTTGGAGAAAGAGCGTGGGATTACCATCCTCGCGAAAAACACCGCGATTAAATGGAATGACTACCGTATCAACATCGTTGATACCCCAGGGCACGCCGACTTCGGTGGTGAAGTTGAGCGCGTGATGTCCATGGTGGATTCCGTGCTGCTGGTGGTTGACGCATTTGACGGCCCAATGCCGCAAACGCGCTTCGTGACCAAAAAAGCATTTGCCCATGGCCTGAAACCAATTGTTGTTATCAACAAGGTTGACCGTCCTGGCGCACGTCCTGACTGGGTTGTTGATCAGGTATTCGACCTGTTCGTTAACCTCGATGCGACCGACGAACAGCTGGACTTCCCTATCATTTACGCTTCGGCGCTGAATGGTATCGCGGGTCTGGATCACGAAGATATGGCGGAAGACATGACCCCGCTGTATCAGGCGATTGTCGATCACGTACCGGCACCGGATGTTGATCTGGATGGTCCACTGCAGATGCAGATCTCCCAGCTCGACTACAACAACTACGTTGGCGTCATCGGTATCGGCCGTATCAAACGCGGTAAAGTGAAGCCAAACCAGCAGGTTACTATCATCGATAGCGAAGGCAAAACCCGTAACGGTAAAGTTGGCAAAGTGCTGACTCACCTGGGTCTGGAGCGTATCGACAGCGATCTGGCTGAAGCGGGCGACATCATCGCTATCACCGGTCTGGGCGAGCTGAACATCTCTGACACCATCTGCGATCCGCAGAACGTGGAAGCGCTGCCAGCCCTGTCTGTTGATGAACCAACCGTTACCATGTTCTTCAACGTCAACACCTCTCCGTTCTGTGGAAAAGAAGGTAAGTTCGTTACCTCTCGTCAGATCCTTGACCGCCTGAACAAAGAGCTGGTGCACAACGTTGCGCTGCGTGTTGAAGAAACCGAAGACGCTGATGCATTCCGCGTTTCTGGTCGTGGTGAGCTGCACCTGTCTGTTCTGATCGAAAACATGCGTCGTGAAGGTTTCGAAATGGCGGTTTCCCGTCCGAAAGTTATCTTCCGCGAAATCGACGGCCGTAAACAAGAGCCGTTCGAAAACGTGACGCTGGACGTTGAAGAGCAGCACCAGGGTTCTGTGATGCAGGCGCTGGGTGAGCGTAAAGGCGACCTGAAAAACATGAATCCAGATGGCAAAGGCCGCGTACGTCTCGACTACGTGATCCCAAGCCGTGGCCTGATCGGCTTCCGTTCTGAGTTCATGACCATGACCTCCGGTACCGGTCTGCTGTACTCCACCTTCAGCCACTACGACGACGTGCGTCCGGGCGAAGTGGGCCAGCGTAACAACGGCGTACTGATCTCCAACGGTCAGGGTAAAGCGGTTGCGTTTGCGCTGTTCGGTCTGCAGGATCGCGGTAAGCTGTTCCTGGGTCACGGTGCTGAAGTTTACGAAGGCCAGATCATCGGTATTCACAGCCGTTCTAACGACCTGACCGTAAACTGCCTGACCGGTAAGAAACTGACCAACATGCGTGCGTCCGGTACTGACGAAGCAACGGTTCTGGTTCCACCGATCAAGATGACCCTGGAGCAGGCTCTGGAATTCATCGATGACGACGAACTGGTAGAAGTGACTCCGCTGTCTATCCGTATCCGTAAACGTCACCTGACCGAGAACGATCGTAAACGTGCTATGCGCGGTGCGAAAGAAGAGTAATACGGTCAATCTATAGGCCGGGTAAGCGCACGCGCCACCCGGCAGGTAAAAAGCCGCTGATCCCTCAGCGGCTTTTTTATTCGATGATCGCCAGAATTCTTCATTACCCGGGGACGTTATGTCCCAACGCTATCTTTTTCCTGCGAAATTCACGGATTAGGGTAACTCTGCTCCATTTATCACGAACACCCGATCTGCCGATGAAATCGTGGTTTCGCGATGCGCGATAATAATCCTCGTAATGTTCATCGCCTGTATAGACTGATTGACCTGACTTTCACTGGTTTTATCAAGGTGGCTGGTCGCCTCGTCCATGAATAAAATACCCGGTTTACGGTATAATGCCCGGGCAATATAAATCCGCTGTTTTTGACCGCCCGACAACCCTTCCCCAAGTTCACCAATCAGTGTCTCGTAACCCATTGGTAGCTTTAAAATGTCATTATGAATATGGCTTGCGATAGCGCATTGCACCATCCACTGCTCGTCAATGTCAGGCCGAAAACCGGCGATATTCTCTTTGATTGAGCCTGAAAACAGCTTATCTTCCTGCATGATACAGGCAATGCGTTCAGCATAATGCTCGAAACCAAGTTGCTTAATATCAATGCCATTAATTCGGACGCAGCCGTTCGACGGTTCGAATAAACCGCACAACACTTTCATCAAGGTGCTTTTACCTGAACCCGATACGCCCGTAATAGCAATACTCTCCCCGGCATGAATGGTCAGATTCAGTTTGCTGAAGATAGGGTCCGCATGGTTATCATAACGGTAAGTCAGATCCTGAGTTTCGAGCGTTAAGGCTCCGTGTGGTAAACGCAGCGGGCTGGTGGCCGTTATAGAAGATGCTTCGTGCAGCGCAATATCGGCAACGCGTTCATTGTGTAAATTGATGATCTTCAGCTGAATGATAAAGTTGATCAGGGCATTTATTCGGTCATAGAACTGACTCCTGAAGGTGTTAAATGCAATAAACATACCGATGGTTAAATGACTATCCATCATCAGCCTGCCGCTAACCCACAGGATAACAATTTGGTCGCAGGCGGCGATAAAAGAGACGACGCCACCAAAGAAGAGATCCATTCGCGTCAAACGAATGCCTGTATTGACCTTATCTGAAAAAAGATTAAACCAGTTATTGATTCTCAGGTCAGTCATCCCCTGAACTTTAATCGTCGCGATACCGTACAGGGTTTCCATAAAATAAGAATTAAGGCGTGCTTCCTTGATTAACTCTTCTTCGGATAGCTGGCGATAGTATCGATAGGTAGCAAACCTAATGAAGGTGTATATTGCGGTAAAAGAGACCACTATCATGCTGAGCTGCAGGTTGTATAAAAACATCATTACCAGCAAACCCATGAGCATTAGCGTATCAATAATGCTACCAGTCAAACCTGTGGTAAAAGTGGCCCGTATAACATCAAGCGAGTGGAAACGAGACTGAATGTCCCCCAGTTTGCGTCTTTCAAAATAGGTGGTCGGTAGCTTAATAAGGTGAGAAAAGAGGCTAAAACTCCACTGGACGTCGATGAGTGTTCCCAGTATCAGCGTGGTCCAGGAGCGTATGACACTGACCGTCAAACGTAACAGAATCAGAATAAACAACCCAAGACAGATGATATTAAGTAAACCGTAATCTCCGGATGCAATCACATTATCCGTGACTAATTGTGTCCCCACTGGCATTAGCAGGCTGATCAACTCAATCACCAGCGATAAGAAAAATACCTTCGTCAGTGAAGTTATCAGTCCATTGATATTCTTTAATAACGTGGTCGCTTTTAACCTGTTTTGCTTCTTTTGAACTGAGAAAGTGGTTCCCGGCCATACCTCAAGCACAACACCAGTAAAATGTTGGGATAATTCGGGCATGCTAATCACCCGTCGTCCAAACGCAGGGTCGTGGATCACCGCGCTGTTCTTATCGACCTTAATCAGTACGACAAAATGGTTAAAATCCCAATGCAATATGCAGGGCTTACGCACGTCATGTAATTCCTGAAGGTCCACGGACAATGCGCGTGACGACATCTCCAGTTCACTGGCAATTGCTTTTATCGCATTGAGGTTGACCCCACGTGATGACAAATTGAATTGTTGCCGGAGTTGCAGTAGATCCACCTGCTTGCCATAAAAACTGCATATCATTGAAAGACAGGCCAGGCCACATTCGGACGCTTCGGTTTGAAAGACAACTGGGATGCGTTTAAATATTTTCAGATCCAACTTGCGCAGCAGCGTCTCAAGTGTATAAAGATTATTCATTACCTGCGTCCGTTACGCTCATTTTCATTTCGTAAAATGGCGATAATAACCACTCATAGATATGTCTCTTTTCAAGGAAAAGAGAAATCTGCGCTTTGGCTCCCTGGCTCAGTGAGAGTTGTTTTCCATGAACTTGCACAGACTGTAGGTCAGGTTTGATCATGATTTTGTACCAGGACTTTTTATCGTCATAGAATTCATGTGCGATGGTCTGCTTTGACAGGAGTTCTGGCTTCGATGCCGGAAGCCTGGATATTGCTGATATTGATGCCCTGAACTGACCAAATTTTTCATAAGGAAAGGCGTCGTAACTAACATTAACGCGCTGGCCAATCGCCAGATAAGGAAGAACTTCATCCGGAACCCAGGTTTCGAGATAGCATGGTGAATGGATATTCTGCTGAACTCGCGCCAGTACATCGCCTGCGCCGATCATCTTACCTTGCGCCGTATTGATGGAGTCGATTAAGCCATCGGCTGTTGCCACGATGACATAATTACCTTCCGCTTCTGTATTTAACTTTTCTTTTTGCAGTTCGTATATTTGTTGCTCAAGCTGGTAAATCTGTTGGTCATAATCAGCGCTCTGGGACTGGATTTGCTGATTGAGCGCATCAATCTGAACCTGGTCCTGTGATTTTCTGGCGACCAGGTCAGAAACATTGCTCTGCTGTTGGTAGAGTAGTGCGTTTTGGCTACTCATCTGGTCTTTGGTGACCAGACCTTTTTCCTGATAACCACGGTAATCGTTAACGTTCTTCTCAATCTGATGCAGTTCCCGCTCAGCCTGCACCAGTAGCCCAGATGAGGTATTAAAACTGGACTGATAATGATCTTTTTGAGTCGTCAGCGCGTTGAGCGTACGGTTTTTCGAAGAGTTCAAATTTGCCATCATTACGCTGATACTCTTTATCTGTAGCGCGATCTCCTTTTTTTTATTCTCATCAACCAGGCCTGATTGCGTCGATACACCCGAATGAATGAGAAAGAGAGCATCACCTTTTTTTACGCGATCGCCTTCATTAACAAAACTCTGCACGACTGTACCCTGCATTGATGCAGAGATATTCACTGCGCCAGGGAAAGTGGTTATTTCACCGTGAACGATGACGCGACGGGTGTAGGAACCTTTGGTAATAAAAATAGAAATGGAAGCAATAAAAAAAATGCTGAGCAATATGATAAGAGCAAAAGGGATGCCCGGCAGAAGAACAGCTTTCCCTTCCCACCGTGTACTCTGATATTCAATAGCTTCCTTGCGAAACATTTCTGGCCTCTTGCGGGGTGGAAATAGCCGCCAAATATCAGCGGCTATGAGTTATAATGGTTCAGGAATTAATGTCTACCGTGATCATTACCCTGGCGGCCACCGCCACTTTTCGAACCACCATTACCTTTTGATGAACCACCGCTTTTACCACCAACGTTAACCGAGCAACCACCGCTAAAGGATGTGCTTTCAGAGTGAGAACCATCTTTGTTAGTGGTGCTGGTGTGAGAATAGCTGCCATTACAACCAGCGCTACCACCACCGAACATCCCACCAATCGCACTACCGATAGAACCCCACATTCCTGCACCGCTGACGTTACATAATTCACTTTCATTGAGTTCACGCATTATTAATTTTCCTTGCAATAGTGAGCAAAAGGTATACCCATAATATCCATAGACTTTTTCCATACCATTTCACCATCCGTGAATGAAATGTTTTTTACGCCAAAACGCGTAAAATCCTTTTCGCTGTACGTCGACAGACCTGTGTCTGGATCACCAATATTTTCTTTTTGCCCGCAAAGTGGCATCATCCATGACACATTTATATCTTTGTAGAATGCTTTATCCGTTTTTCTTATTTCTGAGAAAATGCGATCTGTTATCGTTGTGTCTGTATTGATTTCTCCGTTAACCGTAGTTGTTAACTTATTGTCATCAGAATTAGGCGACCCATGGAAACCAATAATGGAACCATAGTTGATGATTTTGTTTTTTGCCGCTGGGAAAAGATAGTTAGCACAGGAAGAAAGGCATAATCGCCTGACCTCAATGTTAATTTCTTTATCATGAATAACTTGTGCTATTTTTATTGCAGTTTCGACATCGCCGCCACCACTGTTTATGGATATCGTTCTGACAGGGATAAGGTTTTTTCTGATAAGCCCCACAATGATTTTGTCATCATCTTTGGATATGTTTCCGTCGATATATAACGTATCAAAAACGAGGTGGGGTGAAAGTTTTGGTTCAAGCCCTTGCTTCACAATCAGTTGGCTAGAGAGTTGATATAAAATATCTCTGCTGGCTTTTTTAAATCGGTAGGCATTGTATGAATAAATAGCGAAAGCGCAGAGTAAAGCTATTAAAACGGCACTGAGGACGTATCCCTTTTTAATCTTCACGAAAGTGTAGCTCCATGTGTAAAGTAATGTAAACTTATCATTATAAAAAAGAAGATAAATAGAGTATTTGTATCTAAATGTAAATTTAAGTAAGGTGAACTTGTTGCGATTTCGAGCAAAGCCGCGCGAAATGGGATTGCCATGGCAAAAATGGGGGAATATGGTGATGAGAAAAAATATTACGGAAGCGTTTTTCTATAATTTTTTGCAGAATGAACTAAAACGTATATCTTCGCAAAATCGAACTTAAATAAAACTCATCCCTGCCTATCGCCCGTAAGCCAATATCATCTTCCTGGCTAAATTTTTGTTCTTCATACTGCTCCCTCTAAGCTGAATCTCATGCATAGCCAAACTTTATCTTTCCCGCTACAGTTACCTCTCCACGGCGAGCAGGAGATAAACATGCTTTATATCTTTGATTTAGGAAACGTCATCGTCGATATCGATTTTAATCGCGTGTTGGGCGCATGGAGCGATTTTAGCCGCGTGCCGCTGGCGACCTTAAAGCAGAATTTCGCGATGGGCGAGACCTTCCACCAGCATGAGCGCGGTGAGATTAGCGATGAAGCATTCGCTGATCGTTTCTGTCAGGAGATGGGGCTTTCGTTAAGCTATGAACAGTTTTCCCACGGTTGGCAGGCGGTATTTGTCGCCATCCGGCCTGAAGTGATCGACATCATGCACAAACTGCGCGAGCAGGGGCATCGTGTCGTTGTGCTATCAAATACCAACCGCCTGCATACCACGTTCTGGCCTGAAGAATACCCTGAAGTTAAGGCGGCGGCTGATAAAATCTATCTCTCGCAGGAGATGGGCATGCGTAAGCCTGAAGCGCGAATTTATCAGGCTGTTCTGCAGTCAGAAGGATTCACCGCGGCCGATGCGGTCTTTTTCGACGACAACGCCGATAATATAGAGGGAGCTAACCAGTTGGGTATTACGTCAATTCTGGTGACCGGAAAAGAGACGATACCTGACTACTTTGCGAAGCAGCTATGCTAAAAACCGTTCATCAAAAAGCCACGCACCATACTCGCCCGCTGCGGGCCTGGCTGAAACTGCTCTGGCACCGGATTGATGAGGACAATATGACCACGCTGGCGGGTAACCTCGCCTACGTGTCATTGCTCTCGTTAGTGCCGCTGGTGGCGGTTATCTTTGCCCTGTTTTCCGCCTTTCCGATGTTTGCGGACGTCAGCGTGCAGCTTCGTCATTTTGTCTTCGCGAATTTCATTCCGGCAACCGGGGATGTTATCCAGAACTACATTGAGCAGTTTGTCGCCAACTCCAGCAAGATGACGGCTGTGGGGGCATGCGGTCTTATCGTCACTGCGCTGTTGTTGATGTACGCCATTGATAACGCGCTGAACACCATCTGGCGGAGTAAAAAGGCACGACCAAAGGTCTATTCCTTTGCCGTGTACTGGATGATTCTCACGCTGGGGCCGTTGCTGGCCGGGGCGAGCCTGGCAATCAGTTCTTACCTTCTTTCCCTGCGCTGGGCGAGTGATTTAAACGGCGTTATTGATAATGGGCTTCGCATTTTTCCATTGATCCTGTCGTGGCTCTCGTTCTGGCTGCTCTATAGCGTCGTACCAACCACGCGCGTGCCTAACCGCGATGCGGTCGTGGGGGCGCTGGTGGCGGCGTTGCTCTTTGAGCTGGGCAAAAAAGGGTTTGCCCTCTACATCACCATGTTCCCGTCCTATCAGCTGATTTACGGCGTGCTGGCGGTGATCCCCATTTTGTTTGTCTGGGTCTACTGGACCTGGTGTATCGTCTTGCTTGGGGCTGAAATAACTGTCACTCTCGGTGTATACCGCGAACTTAAAAAAGCAGCAGCAGCTGAAAAACAACAAGAAGCAGACCAACCATGATTGCATTGATACAACGCGTAACCCGTGCCAGCGTCACCGTGGAGGGAGAGGTGACGGGTGAAATTGGCCCAGGACTTTTGGTGTTGTTAGGTGTCGAAAAGGATGACGACGAACAAAAAGCCAACCGCTTGTGTGAGCGCGTGCTGGGCTACCGTATTTTCAGCGATGCCGAAGGTAAAATGAACCTGAACGTCCAGCAGGCGGGCGGCAGCGTGCTGGTGGTTTCCCAGTTTACGCTGGCAGCGGATACCGAGCGCGGCATGCGCCCGAGTTTCTCTAAAGGCGCCGCGCCGGATCGTGCAGAAGCACTTTACGAGTACTTTGTTGAGCGTTGTCGCCAGCAGGAAATGAATACGCAAACCGGACGATTCGCTGCAGATATGCAGGTTTCGCTGGTGAACGATGGCCCCGTCACATTCTGGCTCCAGGTATGAGCCAACTGGCGGCGTGGCCGCGGGTAACAAGAGAGAGTACAGCTATGTATCACCTTCGAGTACCGCAAACGGAAGAAGAGTTAGAAGCTTATTACCAGTTCCGCTGGGAAATGCTACGCAAGCCACTGCATCAGCCGAAAGGATCTGAACGCGACGCCTGGGACGCTATGGCGCATCACCAGATGGTGGTTGATGAAGAGGGTAATCTCGTCGCCGTGGGGCGTCTGTATATCAACGCCGACAACGAAGCGTCTATTCGCTTTATGGCCGTTCATCCCTCCGTGCAGGACAAAGGTCTGGGGACGCTAATGGCGATGACCCTGGAATCCGTCGCCCGTCAGGAAGGCGTTAAGCGCGTTACCTGTAGCGCCCGCGAAGATGCCGTGGAATTCTTCGCTAAACTCGGTTTTGTGAATCAGGGGGAGATCACGACCCCGCAAACCACGCCGATTCGTCATTTTTTGATGATCAAACCGATTGCTACGCTGGACGATATTCTGCATCGCGCCGACTGGTGCGGACAGCTGCAGCAGGCCTGGTATCAGCACATTCCGCTCAGCGAAAAAATGGGCGTGCGCATTCAGCAGTACACCGGACAAAAATTTATTACCACCATGCCGGAAACTGGCAATCAGAACCCCCACCACACCCTCTTTGCCGGAAGTCTGTTCTCACTGGCCACGCTCACCGGCTGGGGACTTATCTGGCTGATGCTGCGCGAGCGCCATCTGGGTGGCACCATCATTCTTGCTGATGCTCATATTCGCTATAGCGCACCGATCAGCGGTAAACCGAGCGCGGTGGCCGATCTGGGATCGCTGGGCGGCGATCTGGATCGCCTGGCACGCGGCCGCAAGGCTCGCGTACAAATGCAGGTTGAACTATTTGGCGATAAAACACCGGGCGCGGTGTTTGAAGGCACCTACATTGTTCTTCCGGCGAAGCCTTTTGGCGCGTATGAAGAGGGTGGGAACGAGGAGGAGTAATCTTCTGTTCACGTTATCCGGGCGTGCTGAATCCGCCCGGCGATATCCCGCATAACGTCTCGCGCAGACTGGCTAACGCCGCCAAGCTGAAAGAAGCCATGGATGACGCCCAGCCAGCGCTGAGCGGTACACTTCACACCCTGCTCAGTCAAATGCTGATATAACATTTCTCCCTCATCGCATAGCGGATCGTACTCTGCGGTAATGATGTGCACTGGCGGAAGTCCGTAAAAATCATCGCGCCACAGCGGGCTCGCTTCGGGATGCTGGCGGTCGATGTCGGCGAGGTACATTTCATACCCGCTGAGCAGGGTATCGCGGGTGATAATGTAATCCGTGCCATTGAGGGCATAGCTTTCAAAACTGGCGGTGGCGTCGAGCATGGGATAGATAAGAATGAGCTGTGCGGGTTTCCATCGTCCTTTCGCGTTGAGCCGCAATGACGTTACCAGCGCAAGATGGCCTCCTGCGCTGTCTCCGCAAAGAGTGATCCGGTTTTTATCCACGCCCAGTTTGTCCGCATATTGCCAGACCAGATCTGCACCTTTTTCCGCATCGTCATGTGCTGCGGGGAAAATATGCTCCGGGGCCAGCCTGTACTGAATCGCGATCACCCGGCAATTGCCGTAGCAGGCTAACTGGCGGAGTTGGTTGTCATGGGTATCAAAGCCGCCGCTGATGAAACATCCACCATGATAGTAAATGGCAGCAGGCAATATTTCAGGCGCATTGAGAGGTGAAAATACCCGAATGGTAAGACCCTCAAGAACAAACGTCTCTACCTGAACGCGCGTTTCGGTCTCCCCGGCAAGCCCTGTGCTGGCAATATAGCCTGCTCGTCGCACCTCAATGCTCTGGCGACGTAACGAGGGCCGCCCTGCAGCGATAAATCCCTGAACCAGCTGTGCAATACCCTTTTCCAGCGCCATGAATAATCCCTTTTACTGTATGGATGAACAGTTTTATAGCCTGGTTTGATTCAAAAGAAAACAAGAATAGTGTTGAGGGCAACAACCTGGAAAGCGGCTCGCAAAGGCGATAACGCGTCTCTCAACGAGAATGGAGAGCATCTGACATGAAAGACGGCGGGTAATGCTGTCGAACTGCAGGCCGGGCAAGCACGCGCCGCCCGGCACTGTAACAGGGAGTTATTCCCCTTCACCCGGGAACAGGAACGGGTTGATCGAGCTGCGGGCGAATCCCTCCTGCTCCATCTTCGCGTCCAGAATCAGCGAGGCAAGATCGTCGGCCACCGCTTCGACTTTCGGGTCTTTTTCCTGATACAGAATCTTCAGGTAAGTGCCACAGTCGCCGCAGCTTTCGGCTTTCACTGCCGCTTCTTCATTTTCCAGCGACCAGTAGTTCAGATCGCGGGTCTGCTCGCAGTTGCTGCACTTGATGCGAACCACGTGCCACTCGGTTTCACACAGGTTGCAGTGCAGGTAGCGCAGCCCCTGAGTGGTGCCGATTTGCACCATGCTCGATACCGGCATAGAGCCGCAGACCGGGCAGAACTGGCGCGCCTCGCCGTATTCGGCGCGAGCTTTGCCGGGGATCAGGCTCGCCATTTGCGCCCAGTAAAGCGACAGCGCAGCCCAGATAAACGGCGCTTTATCGCTGCTCACCAGAGCGAAGTCGGAGGCAAACAGCGCGCTCGCCATCTCTTCCAGCTCCAGGTCAGAGGCTTTTTCCAGATTCTCAATGACCGCCAGCGCGGTACCGCTCATCTCCGGCTTCAGCTCGGCAATCAGCGAATGCAGCAGCTTTTGCCAGTGCTTGTCGCGCGGCAGGACGTGAATGTCCAGCGGCGGCTTGCCCTGCGCGTTGGCTTCTTTGATACGCGCGGTCAGATCCATTTGCAGCGGGTGGTCGTACAGCACCACTTCCTGCGCATGGGCGACCAGCGCGGCAAAACGCAGAAAATCGCCCAGCGGGTTGTTCTCTGCCAGCTCGCGCAGACGCTCTGCGCGGCGGTTGTAGAGGTTCTTGAGTCTGGGGAATAACAACGGCGGAATATAATCCGCCGTGCGTTTCTCGCTCGACCCCAGCTCATCTTGCGGGATTATGCGAATACTCATTCAGATGACTTTTCCTGTTTCTGGCGGACTTCACGGTACCAGCGCGGGTGATGTTTCTTCGCCCACGTACTGGTTACCCAGCCTTCCACCATCGCGGTAATGGTGCCTTTCACCCAAAGGGCGGCGTAGATATGCACCATGATAACCACAATTAACGCCACTGCGGCAAATGAATGCAGCATCAGCGCGAATCGGATCACCGGGATTGAGAAAGCAGGCGCAAAGTACGGACGCCAGATGATCACGCCGCTCACCAGCAACAGGACCAGGAAGATAATCGCCGCCCAGAATACGCATTTCTGGCCGAAGTTATAACGCCCGGTGTCACCCACTTCCTCGTTGACGACGATCTTACGAATATTCTTCGCCCAAAAGATATCATCCCGATTGATTAGGTTATGGTGCCAGTAGCGGAAAAACATGATGATGAACGACGCGAACATAATGACGCCCACAAACGGGTGCAGGATGCGCGCCAGCTGTGGAGTCCCCATGATCTGCATCAGCCAGTTGAAGGACGGGAAGAAGAACCCCAGCCCGCTTATCGCCGCCAGCATGAAGCAGAAGGCGGTGACCCAGTGGTTGATGCGTTCCGGCGCGGTGTAGCGCACGATGGTGTCACGTTTTCTCATTTGCGCACCTCGTCTTTCTCTTCATGCAGGTTGTCGTCTTCCTCTTCCGCGCGGTTCGGACCGACGCCGACGTAGTGGAAGATGCTCGCTGCGAAGGTGGCAGCAAAACCGACCGCTGCCAGCGGTTTCCAGATGCCTTTCCAGAACTTCACGGTGGCGCTGATTTCCGGGTTCTCCGGCAGACCGTGATACAGATTCGGCTTGTCGGCGTGGTGCAGCACGTACATCACGTGCGTACCGCCAACCCCGGCCGGATCGTACAGGCCCGCGTTGTCGTAACCACGGGTTTTCAGCTCTCCCACGCGCTCTGCCGCCAGCGTTTTCATATCCTCTTTGGAGCCAAAGTGGATAGCGCCGGTTGGGCAGGTCTTCACGCACGCAGGCTCCTGGCCGACGGTTACGCGGTCAACGCACAGGGTGCATTTGTAGACGCGGTTGTCTTCCGGGTTCAGGCGCGGTACGTCGAACGGACAGCCCGCGATGCAGTAGCCGCAGCCGATGCACTGTTCGGACTGGAAGTCGACGATGCCGTTGGCATACTGAATGATAGCCCCTTCTGACGGACATGCCTTCAGGCAGCCCGGATCCGCACAGTGCATACAGCCGTCTTTGCGAATAAGCCATTCCAGTTTGTCGTTCTGCTCAACTTCCGAGAAACGCATCACCGTCCAGGACTTGGCGGTCAGGTCCGCCGGGTTGTCGTACACCCCGACGTTGTGACCCACTTCGTCACGCAGATCGTTCCACTCAGAGCAGGCCACCTGACAGGCTTTACAGCCGATACAGGTGGTCACGTCGATAAGCTTCGCCACTTCCTGCTGGTGGTCCCGCGCCTGAGGCGCGGGCGTGAAACCATTAGTCGCGGAACGACGGATAATGTCTTGAGATTGATAAGCCATAAGTCGTCTCCGTTACACCTTTTCCACGTTCACGAGGAAGGCCTTAAACTCCGGCGTCTGCGTGTTCGCATCACCGACGAACGGCGTCAGGGTGTTCGCAATAAACCCTTTCTTCGCCACGCCCTCATAGCCCCAGTGAATCGGAATACCGATGGTATCCACCTGCTGACCGTGAACGTTCAGCGTGCGAATACGCTTAGTCACCACCGCCTTGGCTTTAATGTAGCCACGGTTAGAGGAGACCTTCACGGTATCGCCATGGGCAATGCCGAGCTTGTTCGCCAGCTTCTCGCCGATCTCCACAAACTGTTCCGGCTGTGCGATCGCGTTAAGCAGCGCGTGCTTGGTCCAGTAGTGGAAGTGCTCGGTCAGACGGTAGGTGGTGCCCACGTACGGGAACTTGTCCTTTTTACCCAGCGCTTCAAAGTCGCCTTTGAAGATACGGGCTGCCGGGTTTGAGACCACGTTCGGGTGCAGCGGGTTGGTGCCCAGCGGCGTCTCAAACGGCTCGTAGTGTTCCGGGAACGGACCTTCCGCCATCTTATCGATAGCAAACAGACGCCCCATCCCTTCAGGCTGCATGATAAACGGCCCGACGTCGCTGCCTGGTGCGGCAGTGCTGTAGTCCGGAATATCCACGCCGCCCCATTTCGCACCGTCCCACTTCAGAAGCTGACGCTTCGGATCCCACGGGTTACCCTGCGGGTCAGCGGATGCGCGGTTATAGAGGATGCGGCGGTTGAGCGGCCACGCCCATGCCCAGCCCAGCGTATTGCCAAGGCCCGACGGGTCGGCGTTATCGCGGTTTGCCATCTGGTTGCCTTTCGGCGTCCAGCTACCGGCAAAGATCCAGCAGCCGCTGGAGGTGGTACCGTCATCGCGCAGGTGCGCGAAGGTGCTGAGCTGATCGCCTTTCTTCGCCAGTACGGTGCCGGTGGCCGTGTCAATAACGTCCGCCAGCGCCTTACCGTTGCTCTCCATCGCCACTTCTTCTGGCGCAGGATTTTCCGGCGTCGAGTAGTTCCAGGTCATGTTCAGCACGGGTTCCGGGTTCGCGCCGCCTTCTTCCGCATACATCTTACGCAGGCGTAAGAAGATGCCGGCCAGGATCTCGCCGTCGTTCATGGCGATGCCCGGGGCGTCCGCACCTTTCCAGTGCCACTGCAGCCAGCGTCCGGAGTTAACGATCGACCCGTTCTCTTCCGCGAAGCAGGTTGACGGCAGACGGAACACTTCGGTCTGAATCTTCGACGGATCGACGTCGTTCGATTCGCCGTGATTCTGCCAGAAGGTCGAGGTCTCGGTATTGAGCGGGTCAATCGTCACCAGGAACTTCAGTTTCGACAGCGACTCAACAACCTTGTTCTTGTTAGGGAACGAGGCCACCGGGTTAAAGCCCTGGCACAAATAGCCGTTCACTTTGCCCTGGTGCATCATCTCGAAATACTGCAGAACGTCATAACCTTTGTCCCACTTCGGCAGCCAGTCAAAGCCCCAGCTGTTTTCAGCCGTCGCTTTATCACCGAAGAACGCTTTCATCATCGAGACGAAGAACTTCGGATAGTTGCCCCAGTAGTTCACCTGGCCTTCAAGCAGCGGTTTAGGCGTGCTGGCCGTCAGGTAGGTTTGCAGGTCGGTCTGTTTCTCGCTTGGCAGGTTCATGTAACCCGGCAGGCTTTGAGACAGCAGGCCGAGGTCAGTCAGACCCTGAATGTTGGAGTGACCGCGCAGGGCGTTCACGCCGCCGCCAGCCATACCCATGTTGCCGAGCAGGAGCTGAACCATCGCCATGGTACGGATGTTCTGCGCACCGATGGAGTGTTGCGTCCAGCCGAGGGCGTACAGGAACGACGCGGTTTTGTCCTTCGCGCTGGTTTCGGCGATAAGCTCGCACACCTTCAGGAAGTCCGCCTTCGGCGTACCGCAGATGTTTTCGACAACCTCAGGCGTGTAGCGGGAAACGTGCTCTTTCAGCAGGTTCCACACGCAGCGCGGGTGCTGCAGGGTGGTGTCGCGCTTCGCAAAGCCTTTTTCATCCAGCTCGTAGTTCCAGCTGGTTTTGTCGTATTTGCGTTTTTCGGCGTCGTAACCGCTGAACAGGCCATCTTCGAAGTGGTAATCCTCACGCACGATCAGGCTGGCGTTGGTATAGGCTTCGGTGTATTCGCGGTTATATTTTTCGTTGGTCATCAGGTACAGCAATACGCCTGACAGGAAAGTGATGTCAGTACCTGAACGAATAGGGGTGTAGAAATCCGCCACTGACGCAGTACGCGTAAAGCGGGGATCGATCACAATCAGTTTCGCACCGTTGTGGATTTTGGCTTCCATCGCCCAGCGGAACCCGACAGGGTGCGCTTCAGCGGCGTTACCGCCCATCACCACAATGAGGTTGGCGTTCTTGATGTCGACCCAGTGGTTGGTCATCGCACCGCGACCAAATGTTGGAGCAAGACTTGCTACCGTTGGTCCGTGTCAGACACGCGCCTGGTTGTCGACCGCGAGCATACCGAGTGCGCGCGTAAATTTCTGGGTTAAATAACCGGTTTCGTTGCTTGAAGCGGAGGCACACAGCATCCCGGTGGAGAGCCAGCGGTTGACCGTGACGCCGTCCGCATTCTTCTCAACAAAGTTGGCATCGCGGTCTTCTTTAATGTGTTTTGCGATGCGGTCAAACGCCTCTTCCCAGCTGATTTGCTGCCATTTGTCGGATCCAGGCGCACGATATTCAGGGAATTTGAGACGGCTTTCGGAGTGGATAAAGTCCACCAGACCGGCCCCTTTCGGGCACAATGCGCCGCGGTTAACCGGATGATCCGGGTCGCCTTCGATATGGAAAATAGACGCTTTGGCGTTTTTAGCACCGTCGCCGAGGCTATACATTAACAGCCCGCAACCGACAGAGCAGTACGTACAGGTATTACGGGTTTCACGGGTGCGCAGCAGTTTATACTGCCGCGTTTCCGCCAGCGCTACGCCGGGCGCAAAGCCCAGTGCCGCTGCCGTGGTGCCTGCCATACCGCCAGCGCAGATCTTAAAGAACTGCCTTCTGCTGACCTGCATGGGTCACTCCTTGTTTCGACATTGCTTACATATGTAGTTTTGACTTCGCGGTTGAGAATTGACCGCAAAGGAGAAAAATTTGCGTTAATCCCTCAATTCCACGAGGGATATCATCAGAATACCACATTGTCGGTACCGCTGTTCTAATGGCGTTAATACAAAGTGAACGTATTATCACCATGTTGATTATAAAGTGTGACATTGATCACATTAACGGCTCGGCATGTTAATGCGGTGTAGCCGGTGGCAGGTTGCACCCCTGCTAAATGAGTAGGAGAATGGATGTCGAAAAGTTGATCCATACTATGCGTACAGCCTGTGGTTTATGCTGCAATAGCACGCTCACCTCCGTGGTTGTTCAGGAATACCGCTGTGTCTAAACAAAACCGTGTTCTCCACTCGTCACCCCTGCCTGCCGGCATTGTGGAACTGTCGGTACACCGACCGCCCCACATAACCGATGCCATACCCGATTTTCTGGCGGAAGAAGTACCCGTTGCGCTCGTTTACAACGGCATCTCGCATGTGGTGATGATGGCGTCTCCGAAAGATCTTGAGCTGTTCGCCATCGGTTTTTCCCTCTCGGAAGGCATCATCGAGCATCCGCAGGAGATCTACGGTATGGACGTGGTGCAGGCCTGCAACGGTCTTGAAGTGCAGATCGAACTCTCCAGCCGCCGCTTTATGGGACTCAAGGAGCGCCGTCGCGCGCTGGCCGGGCGTACCGGCTGTGGCGTGTGTGGTGTTGAGCAGCTCAATGATATTGGTAAACCCGTTGCTCCATTGCCGTTTACTCAGACCTTTAATCTGGCGCACCTCGACCATGCGCTTGAGCATCTCAACGATGTACAGCCCATCGGCCAGCTGAGCGGCTGTACGCACGCGGCGGCGTGGGTGCTGCCGTCGGGGGATATTGCCGGGGGACATGAGGACGTTGGCCGCCACGTGGCGCTGGACAAGCTGCTCGGTCGCCGGGCACGTGAAAGTGAGGTCTGGAAGCTGGGGGCAGCGCTCGTTTCCAGCCGGGCCAGCTACGAGATGGTGCAAAAGTCCGCCATGTGCGGTGTGGAAATTCTGTTTGCGGTCTCAGCCGCAACAACGCTGGCGGTGGAGGTGGCGGAGCGCTGCAACCTGACGCTGGTGGGCTTCTGCAAGCCGGGAAGGGCGACGATTTATACCCATCCACAACGATTGATAGTTGATCAGTAATTTTGAATGATAATAGCAAATCCTTCCGCTTTTAGTTGTTCATGATGAGGTCTAGTATTTATCTCATCAAGGCACGGTGCCTTACCAAAACAACTTAATGAAAGGGTGTATATCATGAAAAGCATCAAAACTTTTGTCGCTGTAATCGCTCTGGCTACTTCTTTCGGTTCTTTCGCTGCACAGACCGTAACCGCAACCGCCTCTACCATTGATGGCGCAGAAGCTAAAATCGCGGCTCAGGCTCAGGAAGCCGGCGCGTCATCGTACAAAATTACCCAGGCGTTCTCAGGTAACCGCGTACACATGACCGCTGAACTGACTAAATAAGCTGTCACACCGTCGAAAGAGCGCCCCAGGGGCGCTTTTTTAGTTTATGCCCGCCACGCGCAGCAGCGCGGTTACCACTGCCGCCGCTACGATCACCACAATTAACGGCATCTTCCGCCAGGCCAAAAACACTGCAAACGCCACGCCCAGCACGCGCGCCATGCCGGCAAAGTGGTCACCTTCATAAAACGTGGTCGCCAGCGCCACGGAAAACAGCAATACCGTTGCCGCATCTGACAGCAGCGCCTGTGAACGCTCTGACAATGCCAGCCTGCTGCCCAGTTTTGCCCCGCCGAGGCGCATCAGATAAGTTCCCGCAGACAAAATGGCGATGCCGAGAATAAAGAACGTCATGTTTTCCATTATTTTTTCCTCGCGGCAAGACCGAGTAAAGAGAGCAGTACCGGCAGACCTACCGGGGCAAACGGCACGGCGGCCAGCGACAGAACGGCACCGCTGCAGGCGCGTATCAGCGTGGTACGGTTTTTAAATGCGGGAACCACTAATGCCAGCAGTATCGCCGGGAATACCGCATCCAGGCCTATGGTTTCCGGGTCCGGCAGCAGTTTGCCGACCATGGCACCCAGCAGCGCGCCAAGCGGCCAGACGATGGCGACGCCTAAACCGCACAGCCAGTAGGCGGCTTTACGCTGCTCGGCGGTTTTTTGCGACAGGCCAAACACCACGCTTTCGTCGTTCATGATGTGGCAGCCCAACAGGCTCAGACCGCGCTTACCGACCAGTTCTCGCACCGTCACGCCAAACGGCACGTGGCGCGCGTTGACCAGCAAACCCGCGGCTGCAGCCGCCAGCGGGTTACCGCCGCTTGCTACAATGCCGATAAACATAAACTCTGACGCGCCCGCGAGTACGGTGATGGAGAGCACAAACGGCACCCAGACCGGGAAACCGTAGGCCATCGCCAGCGAGCCGTAGGACATTCCCACCACGCCCACCGCGAGGCAGACCAGGATGATTGCTTTTATGGTGTCGCCTTTCAGACAAGAGAGATGTTGCTTCATACATTTTTAGCCATATCGAACGTGTATCCATTATAATGAACGCAACGAAACTGATTTTCAAGGCGAACGATTCGTTCGTTTTATAGAACAAGAGGCCGTTATATGACGCAGCCAATCAGCCTGATCGCTAAAAGTCTGGTGCGGGAACGTCTGCGCACCGGACTTTCGCTGGCGGAAATTGCCCGCCGTGCCGGGATCGCTAAATCCACGCTTTCCCAGCTGGAGTCCGGCAACGGTAACCCTAGCCTGGAAACGCTGTGGTCGCTCTGCGTGGCGCTGGATATTCCTTTCGCCCGTCTGCTTGAGCCGCAGTTGCCGACCACGCAGGTGATCCGCCGTGGTGAAGGTACGAAAGTGGTCGCCGGACAGGCTAATTATGAAGCCATTTTACTGGCGGCATGCCCTCCCGGCGCGCGCCGCGATGTCTATCTTCTGATGACCCAACCGGGCGCAGATCGTATTTCTCAGCCGCATCCGCCGGGCTCTGTTGAACATATTATTGTGACGCAGGGCCGGGCGCTGGTCGGCCTGCTCGACGCGGCGGAAGAGCTCGGCGCAGGGGATTACATTTGTTATCCCGCCGACCAGCCGCACATCTTCAAGGCCCTGGAGCCAGACACTTACGCGCTGCTGGTGGCGGAACAAAACTAACAGAGATACGGAAACTCATGTCGCTTAAAGCCATTGCCAAAGAACTGGGGCTGTCAGTCACCACCGTCAGCCGCGCCCTCAACGGATATGACGACGTCTCCGCCGAGACGCGCGCTCGCGTAGAAGCGGAAGCCCAGCGACGCGGCTATCGGCCTAATACCTTCGCCCGCCGCCTGAAGATGGGCAAAATTGATGCCGTTGGGCTGGTGTTCCCGGTCCATCCTGTTCCGCTCAATAACAGCGTATTTATGGACATGGTCGGCGAAATTAGCCACGAACTGGCGCGACATGAGATCGACTTATTGCTTATCGCCGACGACGATCTGGCGGATAAGCACAGCTATATGCGCATGGTGCAAAGCCGCCGCGTGGATGCGCTGATTGTGGCCCACACGTTGGATCGCGATCCGCGACTTGAGCAGCTGCAGGCCGCCGGATTTCCCTTTCTGGCGCTTGGTCGCAGCCAGCTACCGCAGCCGTACGCGTGGTTCGACTTCGACAACTATGCCGGTACGTACAATGCTACACGCTGGCTAATCGGAAAAGGCCATCAGCGCATTGCCCTACTGGGCGAAAGCAACAATCAGGCATTCATCACCCAGCGTCGTCAGGGCTATCTGGACGCGTTGCGGGAAGCCGGGCTTTCCAGCGAATGGCTGCGCGCCATGCCCCCTTCGCGCCGCGTGGGTTATGTCACCACGAAAGAGCTTCTCTCGCTGTCGCAGCCGCCCACGGCCATCATTACCGACTGCAACACTCACGGTGACGGCGCGGCGATGGCGCTGGCAGAGCTGGGCCGTCTGACCGGCGAGAGCGCCGTTGCGCTGGTTGTTTATGACGGGCTCCCGCAGGACAGTATCGTCGATGCCGACGTGGCGGCAGTGATCCAGTCCACCCGCCAGGGCGTCGGGAAACAGATTGCCGATATGGTGCGTCAGCTGATTAACGGCGACGATATTGAACGGCTTCAGGTGCTTTGGCAGCCCGAATTCTCTCCCGGCCAGACGGCCTGAATCTCTCCATTTTCTAAAGCCGATCACAAAACCGAAACGTTTTGGTTTGTATCCGAAACGTTTCGGGTCAACACTCAGATCATCCCGATGACAGGAGATGTCTGATGCAAGATTCCGTTTTACGACTTGAAAGCAACACGGTAGACGTGGTGATCAAAACGTACCCGTTCGCCGAAATTCTCTACTGGGGGCCGCACCTTCAGCACTTTTCGCCACAGGATGTTGCTATGCTCGCGCGCCCTGTTGCTAACGGCAGGCTTGACGTCGACTCCCCGGTCACGCTGATGGCCGAGCTGGGGCACGGTCTGTTTGGTGCTCCCGGCATTGAGGGGCATCGGCAGGGGCTGGACGGTTCACCCATGTTCACCACCACAGACGTACAGCAGTCAGGACAAACCCTGACGGTGACGGCGGAAGATGAACATGCGGGCCTGCGTCTGACCAGTGAACTGGCGCTGGATGCCAGCGGTGTGCTGGTGGTTCGTCACGGTTTAACGAACCTGAAAGCGATCCCCTGGCAGGTGGACCGTTTCGCCGTCACGCTGCCGGTGGCCGAACGCGCGCAGGAGGTGATGGCCTTCCACGGACGCTGGATCAGGGAATTTCAGCCGCACCGCGTAAAGCTTGAACACGACAGCTTCGTGATTGAAAACCGTCGGGGTAAAACCTCCCACGAGCACTTCCCGGCGCTGATTGCCGGTACGCCGTCGTTTAGCGAAATGCAGGGTGACGTCTGGGGCGTGCATCTGGGCTGGAGCGGCAACCACCGCCTGCGCGCGGAAGCGAAAACCGATGGTCGCCGCTATCTGCAGGCCGAAGCGCTCTACCTGCCGGGCGAAATGGCGGTTGAGGAGGGCGATACGCTCTGGACGCCGCGCCTGTATGCCAGCTATTCCACGCATGGCCTGAACGGCATGAGCCAGCCGTTTCATCGCTACCTGCGCAACAACGTTATCCGCTTCCCGGAAAACAAACCGCGCCCGGTGCACCTCAATACCTGGGAAGGGATCTACTTCAACCACGATCCGGACTACATCATGCGCATGACCGACGAGGCGGCGACGTTGGGTGTGGAGCGCTTCATCATTGACGACGGCTGGTTCAAAGGTCGTAACGACGACCATGCCGCGCTGGGCGACTGGTACCTGGATGAGAAAAAATACCCGAACGGCCTGACGCCGGTGATCGACCACGTCAAACGGCTCGGCATGGAGTTTGGCATCTGGGTTGAGCCGGAGATGATCAACCCGGATTCCGATCTGTACCGCGCACATCCCGACTGGGTGCTGGCGCTGCCGGGCTACAAACAACATACCGGGCGGCACCAGCTGGTGCTCAATCTGAGTATTCCGGAAGCATTTGATTATCTTGTGGAACGCATGAGCTGGCTTCTGGGTGAACATGAAGTCGACTACGTGAAGTGGGACATGAACCGTGAGCTGGTACAGCCGGGTCACGACGGGAAGGCCGCCGCTGACGCGCAAACCCGCCAGTTTTATCGCCTGCTGGACGTGCTGGGTGAACGTTTTCCGCACATCGAATTTGAATCCTGCTCATCCGGCGGGGGGCGCATTGACTATGAGGTGCTGACGCGCTGCCACCGCTTCTGGGCCTCGGACAACAACGATGCGCTGGAGCGCAACACCATCCAGCGCGGCATGAGCTATTTCTTTCCGCCGGAGGTGATGGGGGCGCATATCGGTCATCATAAATGTCACGCCACCTTCCGCCAGCACAGCATTGAATTTCGCGGTCTAACGGCGCTGTTTGGCCATATGGGGCTGGAACTTGATCCCCTCACCGTCGATGAGAAGGAGCGCGAAGGCTATCGCCGTTACGCCGCGCTGTACAGGCAGTGGCGCGAGGTTATTCATCAGGGCACACAATGGCGCGTGGATATGCCGGATGCCAGTACGCTGGCACAGGGTATTGTGAGCGAAGATAAAACGCAGGGGCTGTTTATCGTCAGCCAGCTCGCCATGCCGGACTACACGTTGATGATGCCGCTGCGCATGCCGGGGCTTGAGCCCTGCGCGCAGTATCGTATTTCGCTGCTCGATCACCCTGATATTCACATCACCGGTGAGGGGGGACATACCATGCGCAAGCTGCCGGCATGGATGGAAACACCGCAAACGGCGAGCGGCGAGTGGCTGATGCAGGCGGGCATTGCGCTGCCGATTCTGGATCCGGAAACCGCCGTTCTGATTGGCGTTGAACGCGTGTAAAGGTGACGGGCCGGGCTGCCGGCCCTCCGTTGAGGATAAAAATAATGAACACAACACCCTGTACCCACAAAGACAACCCTAACTTCTGGATTTTCGGGCTGTTCTTCTTTCTCTACTTCTTCATCATGGCCACCTGCTTTCCGTTCCTGCCGATCTGGCTGTCGGATATCATCGGCCTGAACAAAACCCATACCGGCATCGTCTTTTCCTGCATCTCACTCTCGGCCATTGCCTTCCAGCCGGTGCTTGGGGTGATCTCGGATAAACTGGGGCTAAAAAAACACCTGCTGTGGATCATCTCCGTGCTGCTGTTCCTGTTTGCCCCTTTCTTCCTCTACGTCTTTGCGCCGTTACTCAAAGCCAACATCTGGCTGGGCGCGCTGAGCGGCGGCATTTATATCGGCTTTGTCTTTTCGGCGGGCTCAGGAGCCATTGAGGCCTACATTGAACGCGTGAGCCGTAACAGTTTCTTTGAGTACGGTAAGGCGCGCATGTTTGGCTGCCTCGGCTGGGGGCTATGCGCCTCCACGGGCGGGATCCTGTTCGGCATCGATCCGTCGTATGTATTCTGGATGGGTTCGGCGGCGGCGCTGCTGTTGATGCTGCTGCTGGTGGTCGCGAAGCCAAAACCCAACCAGACGGCGCAGGTGATGAATGCGCTGGGTGCCAACCAGCCGCAGATCACCGCGAAAACGGTCTTTAGCCTGTTCCGTCAGCGTAGGATGTGGATGTTTATTCTGTACGTGATTGGCGTGGCCTGCGTCTATGACGTCTTTGACCAGCAGTTTGCTACCTTCTTCAAAACGTTCTTCGCCACGCCGCAGGAGGGCACTCGCGCCTTTGGTTTTGCGACCACTGCCGGGGAAATCTGCAACGCGATCATCATGTTTTGTTCACCGTGGATCATTAACCGCATCGGCGCGAAAAACACGCTGCTCATCGCCGGGGTGATTATGGCGACGCGCATTATCGGCTCGTCGTTTGCCACCACCGCCGTAGAAGTAATTGCCCTGAAGATGCTGCACGCGCTGGAGGTCCCGTTCCTGCTGGTGGGGGCATTCAAGTACATCACCGGGGTGTTTGATACGCGACTCTCGGCCACTATCTATCTGATTGGCTTCCAGTTTGCCAAACAGTCGGCAGCGATCTTCCTTTCCGCGTTTGCCGGAAATATGTATGACCGGATCGGTTTCCAGGAGACATACCTGATGCTGGGCTGTTTCGTGCTGGCGATTACGGTGGTGTCGGCGTTTACGCTCAGCAGCAGGGAGGAGATTGCGGCAGGCAATAAGGCGCTGGAAGTCCATTAACGCTCTGAACCCACGCACTATTCCGGCGTTGGTCAAAAAACGAATAACCTTATAAAAACTACGGCATTGATAATCATTTTCAATATCATTTAATTAACTATAATGAACCAACTGCTTACGCGGCATTAACAGCTGTGCCGCCCGACAATAATGGAGAGGATTATGAGTTATACACTGCCATCCCTGCCGTATGCCTACGACGCACTGGAACCGCATTTCGACAAGCAGACGATGGAAATCCATCACACTAAACACCACCAGACCTATGTGAACAACGCGAACGCCGCGCTGGAAAGCCTGCCAGAGTTCGCTAACCTGTCTGCTGAAGAGCTGATCACCAAGCTGGACCAGCTGCCAGCGGACAAGAAAACCGTTCTGCGTAACAACGCTGGCGGCCACGCTAACCACAGCCTGTTCTGGAAAGGCCTGAAGACCGGTACCACCCTGCAGGGCGACCTGAAAGCGGCTATCGAGCGCGACTTCGGTTCCGTTGACAACTTCAAAGCGGAATTCGAAAAAGCCGCTGCAACCCGTTTCGGCTCTGGCTGGGCGTGGCTGGTTCTAAAAGGCGACAAGCTGGCGGTAGTGTCTACTGCTAACCAGGACTCCCCGCTGATGGGTGAAGCAATCTCTGGCGCATCCGGCTTCCCAATCCTGGGCCTGGACGTGTGGGAACACGCTTACTACCTGAAATTCCAGAACCGTCGCCCGGACTACATCAAAGCGTTCTGGGACGTGGTGAACTGGGACGAAGCAGCAGCGCGTTTCGCCGCTAAAAAATAAGGTTGCATTGACGCCTGTGAGAAGCGAGTCTTATGACTCGCTTTTTTTTGTATCTGTATACCCGTCATACTTCAAGTTGCAGGTGCGTTGGCTGCGTTCGCTCACCCCAGTCACTTACCTGAGTAAGCTCCTGGGGATTCACTCTCTTGCCGCCTTCCTGCAACTCGAATTATTTAGGGCATAAAAGGAGCAGCGATGCATTATCCGGTGAATGTATTTACAGGCAAGGTAAGGGAGTACGACGACAGCCGCCCGAGTGCCATCGCCAAAATTCAGGTCGACGGTGAGCTCACGTTGACCGACCTCGGGCTTGCGGGCGACGAGCAGGCCGAAAAGAAGATCCACGGCGGGCCGGAGCGCGCGCTGTGCCACTACCCGCGCGAGCACTATCAGCACTGGAAGGCAGAGTTCCCGGAGCAGGCGGATCTCTTCGTTGCTCCCGCGTTTGGCGAGAATCTCTCCACCGAAGGGCTCACCGAAAAGAACGTGTTTATCGGTGATATCTACCGCTGGGGCGATGCCCTGATTCAGGTGACGCAGCCACGCTCGCCGTGCTTCAAGCTCAACTACCATTTCGGTATTCAGAATATGTCGGCCCAGCTGCAAAAAGCGGGTAAAACCGGCTGGCTGTATCGCGTGGTGCTGGCTGGGCAGATTTCAGCGGACGCCCCGCTTGAACTGGCGTCGCGCCTGAGCGATGTGTCTGTTTATGACGCCTGCGCCATTGCCTGGCATATGCCGTTTGACGACGAACAGTATCACCGCCTGCTGTCGGCGGCGGGGCTATCGACCAGCTGGACGAGAACGATGCAGAAGCGGCGTTTAAGCAGCAAGATCGAAGATAATTCGCGGAGATTGTGGGGGAAATAACTGCCCCTCACCCCGGCCCTCTCCCCAAAGGGGCGAGGGTGAAAAAACCTCACTAAGCAGTCACCTCTCCCCTATGGGGAGAGGGGTACGATGAGGGGAAAACTAAGAACGCTTATACAACGGTAGCCACAGCGTTAATCGTAGTCCACCCAGCGGACTGTCATCGGCTTTCACCCAGCCGCGGTGCTGTTGCATGGCGGTTTCCACAATAGCCAGACCCAGCCCCGTGCCGCCGGATTCCCGGTCGCGCGCCTCATCGGTACGATAGAACGGACGGAAAATTTGCTCGCGATCTTCCGGGCTGACGCCAGGACCGTCGTCGTCGACAATGACGGTGATCCCGTCTTTATCCACCGAGAACGCCACCTCAATCTTAGTATGCGAGTAGCGCAGGGCGTTACGCACGATATTCTCCAGCGCGCTTTCCAGCGCGTTGGGGTTACCGTAGAGCGGCCACGGGCCCGGCGGGAAGTTGACGGTGAAGGATTTGCCCATCTGCTCTGCTTCGAATGCCGCGTTGTCCAGCACCTCGTGCCAGAGGTGATTCGCTTTCACCGTTTCGCTAACCAGCGCGTTTTTCTGCTGATTGCGGGACATGACCAGCAGATCGTTGATCATGCTGTCCAGGCGGTGAGCTTCGGTTTCGATACGCTCCAGCTCTTTGCTCTCACCGCTGCGGCGGCGCAGCAGCGCGGTGCCAAGCTGTAAGCGCGTAAGCGGGGTACGCAGCTCGTGCGAGATATCCGACAGCAGGCGCTGCTGTGCGGTCATCATGCGATCGAGAGCGCTCACCATCTGGTTAAAACTGGTCCCGGCGGCAAGGAACTCCTGCGGTCCGGCTTCCAGTTCAGGGTGTTGTCGCAGGTTACCCTGTGCCACCTCATCGGCGGCATTCTTCAGCTTACGCGCCGGTTTTGCCAGGCTCCACGCCAGCCATAACAGCAGCGGCGAGCTGACCAGCATAGTAACAATCAGCAGCAGGAGAGGGCGGTCAAACAGCAGGTTGATGAAGTCGGACTGGGAGCTGCTCGCGGGGCGAATCAGGTAGAGCTGATAATTATCCTCTCCGTCCCTAACGGAGAAAGGCCCCACCATCTCTACGCGCCCATATTTCTTCTTCTGGGGATGATCGGCGTTATCCGCCTGGCCAATGAAGTTGCGGATAATCTGCATTTCATTGCGATCGGCCCCAATCACGCGGCCTTCGCTGGTCACCAGCAGCAGGCGTTGTCCGGGCGGCGCCCACTTGTCGATAGCGCGAAACAGCCTGCGCCACCACATTAAATCGTTTGGCGGATCGTTTGCCAGCTCGGCTTCCACGTGCTGCTCGATCATCACGCCCTGACGTTGCTCGCTGTCGAGAAGCTCCGTCATCTGGCGTGAGTCAAGTTTTGGCAACATCAGTACGAGCATTAAAACCAGTGCCAGCGTCAGCCAGAAGATGGCGAAGATGCGGGCGGTTAAGCTTCCTATCATGAAGCGGAAACCATCAGATAACCGCGACCACGCAGGGTTTTAAACCATGGGTGACCGTCTTTACGCTCCGGCAGCTTACGGCGCAGGTTAGAGATGTGCATGTCGATGGCGCGGTCAAACGGGGTGAGGCGTTTGCCCAGCACCTCCTGGCTTAGATGTTCACGCGAAACCACCTGGCCGAGGTGCTGCGCCAGCAGATATAGCAGGGTGAACTCCGTGCCGGTCAGTTCCAGCGTCTGGCCATCAAAGCTCGCTTCCTGACGGCCCGGGTTGAGGCTCAGGGAGTCGACTTCTAGTGTAGGTGAGCTGTTGTCGGTATTTTGCTGCTGTTCGCTCCAGTGGGAACGACGCAGGATAGCGCGAATACGGGCAACCAGTTCACGGTCGTTAAACGGCTTTGGTAAATAGTCATCCGCGCCCAGCTCAAGGCCGAGTACGCGATCAAGTTCGCTGCCGCGTGCGGTCAGCATGATTACGGGAGTCTGGTGTGTCTGGCGAAGTTCTTTCAACGTATCAATACCGTTTTTCTTCGGCATCATCACGTCGAGCAAAAGTAAATCGATGCTGTCGTCAAGGAGACTCAGCGCCTGCTCGCCATCATGGGCAACCAAGACGTTGAAACCTTCCATGTCGAGCAACTCCTTTAAAAGGGATGTGAGCTCTCGGTCATCATCAACTAACAGGATTTTATTCATTGTTTAAATACCTCCGAGGCAGAAATTACGACATCAAGGCTGTCTAATCCATGACTTTACGTTGTTTTACACCCCCTGACGCATGTTTGCAGCCTGAATCGTAGACTGTCTCTCGTTGAATCGCGACACGAAAGATTTTTGGGAGCAAGTGATGCGCAAAGTTACCGCTGCCGTCATGGCCTCAACGCTGGCGTTCAGTGCGTTTAGCCAGGCTGCTGAAGCTATCATCAGCGATAACAGTCCCTTACAAGAGGGCGCAACGCAGAACAGCAGCCAAAGCCATATGTTTGACGGCATAAGTTTAACCGAACATCAGCGTCAACAGATGCGAGATCTGATGCAGAGGGCAAGACACGACCAGCCCCCTGTTAATGTTAGCGAAATGGAGACAATGCATCGCCTTGTCACCGCAGAAAATTTTGACGAAAGCGCTGTACGCGCTCAGGCCGAAAAAATGGCACAGGAACAGGTTGCCCGCCAGGTAGAGATGGCGAAGGTCCGCAACCAGATGTTCCATCTGCTAACGCCCGAGCAGCAAGCGGTTTTGAACACCAAACATCAGCAGAGAATGGACCAGCTGCGAGAGGTTGCACGGATGCAGCGAAGCTCAGAAACGACGTTTTTCAGTAGCAATAGCAGTACCCGTAGTAACCAGTAAACCCTGTTTTCCTTGCCATAGACACCATCCCTGTCTTCCCCCACATGATGTGGGGGTTTTTTTTATTCCTTCTTCTACCCCCCCTAAATCAAGGGCTCATTATTTTCAATCCGACGATATATTCTTTTTTAAAATAGTATTTTTCTGAATTGTTTGTAAAATATGCAAGCTACTGATAAGAAACAAAAGGGGATATCATGTCAGGAATGGTTTTTTGCCGAGGATGTGGCAAGGAGTTGCACAGTACCGCTAAGGCCTGTCCGCATTGTGGCGCAAGCCAGGTTGCAGCAGGAAGTAAAAATAAGCTTACCGCAGCATTGCTCGCTTTCTTCTTAGGAGGCCTGGGCGCACATAAATTTTACTTAGGTAAGATTGGCCAGGGATTCCTTTACCTCATCTTTTGCTGGACCTTCATACCGTCAGTCATTGCCTTCATTGAGTTTATTATCTATCTGTGCACCTCTGAAGACGACTTTGCCAGAAAATATGGTTAAGTGCTGACTTAGCATTTTCAGGTTTCAAATCAGGAAAGCCCCTTTTAAACGGGGCTTTCTTATTGATGAACGTCACGGTCGAATATCTCGTTATAAAAACCATTTATATCAATAGTATGATTGTAATCCTGCATAATCTATTTCTCTTCATCTGCGACAGGTCTTTTGCTCGTCATTTCTTTTGTTAACCGTTTATTCATCCTTTGACTCCCAATGCTTCCGTTATACTAGCGGCATAACATGACAGGAGCGTTTATGAATCAATCCTATGGAAGACTGGTCAGCCGGGCCGCCATTGCGGCGACCGTCATGGCCTCCAGCCTGTTACTGATTAAAATCTTTGCGTGGTGGTATACCGGCTCGGTCAGTATTCTGGCGGCGCTGGTGGACTCGCTGATGGATATTGCCGCCTCGTTGACCAACCTGCTGGTGGTGCGTTACTCGCTGCAGCCAGCGGACGAAGAGCACACGTTTGGGCACGGCAAAGCGGAGTCGCTGGCCGCGCTGGCGCAAAGTATGTTCATTTCCGGCTCTGCGCTGTTCCTGTTTTTAACCGGCATTCAGCATCTCGTCTCGCCAACACCGATGAACGATCCCGGCGTGGGCGTCGTTGTGACGATAGTCGCGCTTATATGCACACTCGTTCTGGTAACGTTCCAGCGCTGGGTAGTTCGCAAAACGCAAAGTCAGGCTGTACGGGCGGATATGCTTCATTATCAATCTGATGTTATGATGAATGGGGCTATTCTTATTGCGCTCGGTCTGGCCTGGTATGGCTGGCATCGCGCCGATGCGTTGTTTGCGTTAGGGATTGGTATCTATATTTTATATAGCGCTCTGCGGATGGGGTATGAAGCGGTGCAATCACTGCTTGACCGCGCCCTCCCGGACTCAGAACGTAATGAAATTTTTTCTATCGTGACCTCCTGGCCCGGCGTCAGCGGTGCACACGATCTTCGAACGCGGCAGTCAGGGCCGACCCGCTTTATACAGATTCATATTGAAATGGAAGACAACCTGCCACTGGTACAGGCTCACGTTATTGCTGAGCAGGTCGAGCAGGCGATTTTGCAGCGTTTTCCTGGTTCAGACGTCATCATTCACCAGGATCCCTGCTCGGTTGTACCCGGTCATGTTGGGCTTTCGTAATTCGTTGTAAAAAAGTGAGCCAGGCCAGCATTTTGTGTATAAATTACCGCCGTTTGGTCTGACCTGAATCAATTCAGCTGGAAGGGATTGATATACTATTTGCAGTATTCGTTGGTCGATAAGTTTCTTCCGGCAACAGATTTCAATTTTGCATTCCTAAGTTCAGAGGTAGTCATGATTAAGAAAATCGGTGTGTTGACAAGCGGCGGTGATGCGCCGGGCATGAACGCGGCAATTCGTGGTGTTGTCCGTGCAGCGCTGACGGAAGGCCTGGAAGTTTTTGGCGTTTATGACGGTTATCTGGGCCTGTATGAAGATCGTATGGTTCAGCTCGACCGCTACAGCGTGTCTGACATGATCAACCGTGGCGGTACTTTCCTCGGTTCTGCGCGCTTCCCGGAATTCCGCGACGAACACGTTCGTGAAGTGGCTATCGAAAACATGAAGAAACGTGGTCTGGACGCCCTGGTGGTTATCGGTGGTGACGGTTCCTACATGGGTGCAAAACGTCTGACCGAAATGGGTTTCCCGTGCATCGGTCTACCTGGCACCATCGACAACGACATCAAAGGCACTGACTACACTATCGGCTTCTTTACTGCACTCGGTACCGTTGTTGAAGCGATTGACCGCCTGCGTGACACCTCGTCTTCTCACCAGCGTATCTCTATCGTTGAAGTGATGGGCCGTTACTGTGGCGACCTGACGCTGGCGGCTGCCATTGCGGGCGGTTGCGAATTTATCGTCGTGCCAGAAGTCGAATTTAGTCGTGAAGATCTGGTGGCTGAAATCAAAGCGGGCATCGCGAAGGGTAAAAAACACGCGATCGTGGCTATCACCGAGCACATCTGCGACGTTGACGAGCTGGCGAAGTACATCGAAGCCGAAACCAAACGCGAAACCCGCGCGACCGTACTGGGCCACATCCAGCGTGGCGGTTCCCCAGGTCCTTACGACCGTATTCTGGCGTCCCGTATGGGCGCGTACGCGATCGATCTGCTGCTGCAGGGCCACGGCGGCCGCTGCGTCGGTATTCAGAACGAAAAACTGGTTCACCACGACATCATCGACGCCATTGAAAACATGAAGCGTCCGTTCAAAGGTGACTGGCTGGACTGCGCGAAAAAGCTGTACTGATTCTCTTGGCCCTCTTCTTTCGCGAAGAGGGCCATTATTCCACTACGTTATAGCCAATCTTTTTTTATTCTTTAATCCTCGATTCGCTTTCTGGCACGCTGCATTCATCAAAACACTACACAAGAGAGCTGGGCGATGAATAAATGGGGCGTGGGTTTAACATTATTGCTGGCATCGACCAGCGTTCTGGCTAAGGATATCCAGTTACTGAACGTGTCATATGACCCGACGCGTGAACTGTACGAGCAATACAACAAAGCGTTTGCGGCACACTGGAAACAGGAAACCGGCGACAACGTGGTGGTTCGTCAGTCGCATGGCGGCTCCGGCAAGCAGGCGACGTCCGTGATAAACGGTATTGAAGCCGACGTGGTGACCCTGGCGCTGGCCTACGATGTCGACGCGATCGCCGAGCGTGGCCGCATTGACAAAAACTGGATCAAACGCCTGCCGGATAACTCCGCACCCTACACCTCGACCATCGTCTTCCTGGTGCGCAAAGGAAACCCGAAACAAATTAAAGACTGGAACGACCTGATCAAACCGGGCGTTTCTGTGATTACCCCGAACCCGAAAAGCTCCGGCGGCGCTCGCTGGAACTACCTGGGCGCATGGGGTTACGCGCTGCATCACAACAACGGCGACCAGGCCAAAGCGCAGGAGTTCGTGAAGGCGCTGTATAAAAACGTTGAGGTGCTGGACTCCGGCGCGCGTGGTGCCACCAACACCTTCGTCGAGCGCGGGATTGGCGACGTGCTGATTGCATGGGAAAACGAAGCACTGCTGGCGACCAACGAACTGGGTAAAGACAAATTCGAGATCGTGACCCCGAGCGAATCGATTCTGGCTGAGCCGACCGTTTCTGTGGTCGATAAAGTGGTTGAGAAGAAAGATACCAAAGCGGTGGCGGAAGCTTACCTGAAGTATCTCTATTCGCCAGAAGGCCAGGAAATTGCGGCGAAAAACTTCTATCGTCCACGCGATCCCGCTGTTGCGAAGAAATACGAAAGCATATTCCCTAAACTGAAACTCTTCACCATCGATGACGAGTTCGGCGGCTGGACGAAAGCGCAGAAAGAGCACTTCTCTAATGGCGGTACCTTCGACCAAATCAGCCAGCGCTAACCAGTAGCCTGTGACACGGTGACCCGGCGTGAGAAATCCGCCGGGTTTTTTATTTGGTCATCATTTTGCGTTACTCTTTTGCCTCAATCGAAAACAGGGAACGCGTTGTGAAAAAAATTATCTTATTGATCCTCATTGTCATCGCCCTTGCCGCTGGCGGCGTGTACTGGATGAAGGCGGGTAATCCGAATGCGTTAAGACATATCGTTCTCGACCAGTGTGTGCCGAATCAGATCCAGAATCGTAACCCGGCACCCTGTGCGCAGGTGAAAACGGATGCAGGCTATGTGATATTTAAAGACCGCAACGGGCCGCTGCAATACCTGCTGATGCCGACATATCGCATCAACGGCACCGAGAGCCCGCTGTTGACCGAAGCGCATACGCCGAACTTTTTCTGGCTGGCGTGGCAGTCGCGCAGCTTTATGAGCCTGAAGCGTGGAGCCGAGGTGCCTGACAGCGCCATTTCGCTGACGATTAACTCCCCGACAGGGCGCACGCAGAACCACTTTCATATTCATATCTCCTGCCTTCGCCCGGACGTGCGCGAGAAGCTCAACGCGGCACAGGGAGAAATCAGCACCCAGTGGCTGCCTCTTCCCGGGGGACTGGAAGGACATGAGTATCTTGCTCGTCGGGTGACGGAGAATGAACTGGTCCAGCGCAGCCCGTTTATGATGCTGGCAGAAGAGCTGCCGGAAGCGCGCGACCATATGGGGCGTTTCGCACTGGCGATGGCGCAGCAGTTTGATGGTTCGTTTGTGTTGCTGGCGACCGAGCGTAACCTGCTCACGCTTAACCGCGCGTCTGCGGAGGAACTGCAGGATCATCAATGCGCTATCCTGAAGTAACCCCACCATAAATCGCGTTTACTCCGGATGCCTGTCACCGTAGACTTGCTCAAAAATACTACAGGAGACAGGTATGTCGCTCTGGTCAACGTATCCTCTGCTGCTGCCCTCACTGATCGTTGGCGTCACCATCGTGCTGTGGGCGACGTCGCTATTGCCGGAATTCATCACCGCGCTGCTGTTCTTCACGGCGGCAATGACTGCGAAGATCGCCCCGCCGGAGGTCATCTTTGGCGGTTTTGCCTCGTCTGCTTTCTGGCTGGTCTTCAGCGGATTCGTGCTCGGCGTGGCGATCCGTAAAACCGGACTGGCAGACAGGGCCGCCAGGGCGCTGTCGGCAAGGCTCACCGACTCCTGGGTGTTGATGGTGGCGAGCGTGGTGCTGCTGAGCTACGCGCTGGCGTTTGTGATGCCGTCGAATATGGGACGTATTGCGCTACTGATGCCGATTGTCGCCGCGATGGCGAAACGCGCCGGTATCGCAGACGGCTCCCGAGCGTGGTTTGGTCTGGCGCTGGCGGTAGGGTTTGGGACTTTCCAGCTTTCGGCGACGATTCTGCCTGCTAACGTCCCTAACCTGGTGATGAGCGGTGCGGCGGAAGGCTCGTACGGCATCCATCTGAACTATGTTCCTTATCTGCTGCTGCACACGCCGGTGCTGGGCATTCTCAAAGGCCTGATTCTGATTGGCCTCATCTGCTGGCTATTTCCCGGCAGCCCAAAATCGCCGAAAGAACAGGCGCCGTCTGAGCCTATGGGGCGGGACGAAAAGCGTCTTGCCTGGCTGCTGGCGGTGGTGCTGGGGATGTGGGTTACGGAGAGCTGGCACGGCGTGGGGCCCGCGTGGACGGGGCTGGCGGCGTCGATCATCGTTATGCTGCCGCGCATTGGTTTCATTACCGGGGAAGAGTTTTCTGCGGGGGTGAATATGCGCACCTGTATCTACGTTGCCGGTATTCTGGGGCTGGCGATCGTCGTGACGCAAACCGGTATCGGAACGGCGGTGGGCGAGGCGTTGCTCCGCATTATGCCGCTGGATGCAGGCCGACCGTTCACCAGTTTCCTGGCGCTGACCGGTATTACCACCGCACTCAACTTCATTATGACCGCCAACGGCGTTCCGGCGCTGTATACCACTCTGGCGCAGAGTTTTTCGGACGCGACCGGTTTCCCGCTGCTGTCGGTGATTATGATTCAGGTGCTGGGCTATTCCACGCCGCTGCTGCCCTATCAGGCGTCTCCGATTGTGGTGGCGATGGGGTTAGGAAAGGTGCCTGCCAGGGCGGGGATGGTGCTTTGTCTGGCGCTGGCTATTGCAACGTATCTGGTGCTGCTGCCGCTGGATTATCTGTGGTTTAGCCTGCTGGGACGGCTGTAAAAAAGCCCGGTGGCGCTGACGCTTACCGGGCCTACAGAACCGCAGGGCGGGTTAGCGAAGCGCCACCCGCCACAAAGGCAATTACGCCTGTTTAGCCGCTTCTGCCGCTTTAACGATCACCGCGAAAGCGTCCGCTTTCAGGGATGCACCGCCAACCAGCGCGCCATCGATGTCTGGCTGGGTGAACAGCTCAGCAGCGTTGGAAGCGTTAACGGAACCGCCGTACTGGATAATCACTTGCTCAGCGACTTTGGCGTCAGCTTTCGCAATGTGGTCACGAATGAATTTGTGAACAGCCTGAGCCTGTGCAGGGGTTGCTGATTTGCCGGTACCGATCGCCCAGACTGGCTCGTAAGCGATAACCGCGCCTTCGAACGCTGCCGCGCCCTGGGTTTTCAGCACTGCGTCGATCTGACGTGCGCACACTTCTTCGGTTTTGCCCGCTTCGTTTTCCGCTTCGGTTTCACCGATGCACAGAACCGGAATCAGGCCCTGCTCTTTCAGCACGGCGAATTTCTTCGCGATGAACTCATCGGATTCTTTGTGATAGGTGCGACGCTCGGAGTGGCCGATGATGATGTATTTCGCGCCGATATCTTTCAGCATTTCAGCGGAGGTTTCACCGGTGAACGCGCCAGACAGGTTAACGTCAACGTTCTGCGCGCCCAGAATGATGTGGCTGCCATCAGCGGCGTGTTTAGCCAGATCCAGATACATATCCGGCGGAGCGATCGCAACCGCGCAGCCGGTCACGCCAGTCAGCTCTTTACGCAGGTTCGCAACCAGTTCGTTTACCATGTGGCGGCTGCCGTTCAGCTTCCAGTTACCCATCACTAAAGGATGTCGCATTTCAATTCTCCACGCTAAATAAGCGAATTAAGGAATATGGCCACCCTGTCGGGCAGCATGGTCTGTGAATCAGTATAGAGATTTTCCCTCGAAAGGCTTTGCTTTTTGTCATTAATTCGCCCCGCCGAGAGTGTCAGATAGTGCCAGCTTAATCGGTTCAACAGCGAAGGTCAGTCCTTTTTCGCCGTTGTCCGCCACAACATAGCGGATCGCGCCTTCGGTATTGGCGTAGTAACGCTTGTTTTTACCGGCAGCGAGGAGTTTTTGCAGCTTTTGCTGGCTTTGCTTTTTCGTCAGTGCCGGGGTAAACGCCTGCAGGACCGCGCTCATATACTCCAGCGCCTTCGCCTTAGCGGCTTTCTGCTCTGGCCCCTGTATCGGCAGCCAGGTGATTTGCATGCTTTTGATTTTTAACGTTCCGCGCTCCAGCGCCGTCGAGGCATACAAATTCTCATTAATCTTGCTTGCCGCACGGGTCAGTGTGGGGGTATCGCGGGAGCCATCAATGGCGCGAAACTCATCCAGCGGCAGCGTGGGGTTGGCCTGATTGAAGGCTTCACGAAACTGGCTGATGGACTGATCGAACGACGGGGCGCCCGCCAGCAGATACGGCGCTGTGCTCGGGGCAGTGGTTTCGGCGGCGTGCAGGGGAAAACCCGCGCTGAGCACCGCTAAACACAGGAAAAGAGAATGTGCCGAACTTTTCATCAACATTGTCCCTGGCCGTAAGTGCTCATGATTAAAACGATATCTGGTCGGCTTGTCAAAAGGTCACAACTCCAGGGTAAAATGCGCGCTATACGATAATAAGGAACCTTACATGACCATACAGCAGTGGTTGTTTTCATTCAAAGGGCGTATTGGACGCCGTGATTTCTGGATCTGGATGGTGACGTGGGTTGTCGCCATGCTGCTTCTGTTTTTCGTTGCTTACAACGCATGGCTGAGCACGCAAACGGCGGCCTTCGCGCTGGTCTGCCTGCTATGGCCAACGGCGGCTGTTGTTGTTAAACGCCTGCACGATCGCGGTCGTTCCGGCGCGTGGGCATTTCTGATTATTCTGGCGTGGATGCTGGTGGCGGGGAACTGGGCGATGCTTCCGTCCATCCTGCCGTGGGTTGTGGGCAGGCTGCTGCCTTCGGTCATCTTCGTGATGATGATTGTCGATCTGGGTGCGTTTATCGGCACCCAGAGCGAAAACAAATACGGTAAAGATACCGTTGAGGTGAAATACCGCTGATCACCAGTAGTGTTCAGCGGTCATATGGCCCGGCCGGCGGCGAAGATGTTTCGTCATCTGCCGGGTATCCTTCAGAAGCTGCTGCGTGTCCCGTACCATCTGCGGGTTGCCACACAGCATGACGTGGCTGGTTTCAGCGTTCAGCGGCAAACCCACCGCCTCTTCCAGGGCTCCACTCTCAATTAACGCCGGCACGCGACCGGTAAGCGTTCCTGCTACGGTTTCGCGGCTGACCACCGTCTGAATCTTTAACTTTCCGCCGTACCGCTGCTCCAGCGCCTGCATCTGTGGCAGGTAGCTCAGGTCCGCGGCGTAGCGCGCAGCGTGCACCAGCACGATGTTTTTAAAGCGCTCCAGATCTTTGCCGTACTGCAAAATAGAGAGATAAGGGCCGATGGCCGTACCGGTTGCCAGCATCCAGAGCGTGTCACAATTCGGGATCTCTTCGAGTACAAAGAAGCCTGCCGCTTCACTCACAATTTGCACGTCGTCGCCGGGCTTAAGGGCGGCAAGGCGCGGGCTGAGCTTACCGTCAGGAACGGTGACCAGATAGAATTCGAGATCCGGGTTATCAGGCGCGTTAACGTAAGAGTAGGCGCGCTGCACGCGCTCGCCGTCGACATCCAGTCCCAGCTTTGCAAATTGCCCGGCTTTAAACGGGTGAACGGGAGCATGTACGGTGAGACTAAATAGCGCATCGGTCCAGAACTGTACCTTTGTGACTTTACCTGTTACCCAGTCCGCCATGATCTTCTCCTGTGCTGTTTCTCTGTTCTATCTTCCGTACTTGTGGTGACAATTTCCAGCCCGTCAGGGCCGGAAAGCTCTATCGATCAAACGGTTTTACAGAATGTGCGTCTGTACGTCCGGGTCTTTGCGGTCGAGATAGTGGATAGACTGGATACGACGAATGGTGCGTGATTTACCGCGGATCAGCAGCGTTTCGGTGGTCGCCATATTGCCCTTGCGGGTGATGCCGTCCAGCAGATCGCCTTTGGTGATGCCGGTCGCCGAGAAGACCACGTTATCGCTACGGGCCATCTCGTCCAGCTCAAGCACTTTATTGGCCTCGATGCCCATCGCTTCGCAGCGCGCCAGCTCGTTTTCTCCGATACGGCGGTTCTCTTCGCTGTCGCCTTTCACCTCGTGGCGGGGCAGCAGACGGGCCTGCATATCGCCATCGAGCGCGCGGATCACTGCCGCAGAGACCACACCTTCCGGCGCGCCGCCGATGCCGTACAGCACGTCTACTTCGCTGTCCGGCATGCAGGTCAGGATCGAGGCGGCAACGTCACCGTCCGGAATGGCAAACACGCGCACGCCGAGCTTTTGCATCTGCGCGATGGTGGCGTCGTGGCGCGGTTTCGCCAGAATCGTCACGGTGAGTTCGCTAAGAGGTTTGCCCAGGGCTTTGGCGACGTTGTGCAGGTTCTCTTCCAGCGGCAGGCTAAGGTCGATTGCGCCTTTCGCGCCAGGGCCGACAATCAGCTTTTCCATGTACATATCCGGCGCGTTAAGGAAGCATCCCTTATCGCCCACGGCCAGCACCGCCAGGGCGTTGGCCTGACCCATTGCGGTCATGCGGGTACCTTCGATCGGGTCGACGGCAATATCCACGGCATCGCCTTTGCCGGTACCGACTTTTTCACCAATATAGAGCATTGGCGCTTCGTCGATCTCGCCTTCGCCGATCACGATGGTGCCGTCGATGTTGACCTGGTTAAGTACAATGCGCATGGCATGGACGGCTGCACCGTCTGCGGTATTTTTATCGCCACGACCCAGCCACTTATAGCCTGCAAGGGCGGCCGCTTCGGTGACGCGGGAAAACTCGATAGCAAGTTCACGTTTCATGAGGTACTCGTGCAATCAAAAGGAATTGCACGAAGTTTATCACAGAGTGGGGAGGGGAGTTTTAAGTCCCCTCTCCCCTTTGGGGAGAGGGTTAGGGTGAGGGGTAAGTTTGTCTTACTCCTCGTGTTCTTCCCACGCCAGGGCGCGTTTCACCGCTTTCTTCCAGCCGCTGTAGCGGAAGTTACGCTCGGTGGTTTCGATGCCCGGGCGGAACTCGCGTTCGATAACCGCTTTTTCCTGCAGCTCGTCCAGGTTCTGCCAGAAGCCTACCGCCAGACCGGCAAGGTACGCCGCACCCAGCGCCGTCACTTCACGCACTTCAGGGCGCTCAACGCGGGTGCCCAGAATGTCGGACTGGAACTGCATCAGGAAGTTATTCGCTACCGCACCGCCGTCCACGCGCAGGGCGTGCAGACGAATGCCGGAGTCCGCCTGCATCGCTTCCAGCACGTCGCGGGTCTGGTAGGCGATGGATTCCAGAGTGGCGCGAATAATGTGGTTAGAGTTCACGCCACGCGTCAGTCCGAAAATCGCGCCGCGTGCATACGGATCCCAGTAGGGTGCGCCCAGACCGGTGAATGCAGGCACCACGTACACGCCGTTGGTGTCTTTCACTTTGGTGGCGAAGTACTCGGAGTCGAATGCATCGCTGATCAGCTTCATCTCGTCACGCAGCCACTGGATAGACGCACCGGCCATGAACACAGCACCTTCCAGGGCATAGTTCACTTCGCCGCGCGGGCCGCAGGCGATGGTGGTCAGCAGACCGTTTTCTGATTTCACCGCTTTCTCACCGGTGTTCATCAGCATAAAGCAGCCGGTGCCGTAGGTATTCTTCGCCATCCCTTCCTTGACGCACAGCTGGCCGAACAGCGCCGCCTGCTGGTCACCGGCGATACCGGCGATAGGAATACGGGTGCCACCTTTACCGCCGATGTTGGTCTGGCCGTAAACCTCAGAAGACTTGCGCACTTCAGGCAGCATCGCGCGTGGGATATCCAGCGCGTCCAGCATCTTGTCATCCCACTCCAGGGTGTTGATGTTGAACAGCATGGTACGCGAGGCGTTGGTGTAATCGGTGACGTGGACGCGTCCCTGGGTCATCTTCCAGATAAGCCAGGTGTCAACGGTACCGAACAGCAGCTCGCCGCGTTTAGCACGCTCGCGTGAACCTTCCACGTGGTCGAGGATCCATTTCACTTTGGTGCCGGAGAAGTACGGGTCAACCACCAGGCCGGTGGCGCTGCGCACGTACTCTTCCATACCGTCGCGCTTCAGCTGTTCGCAGATTTCAGAGGTACGGCGGCACTGCCAGACGATGGCGTTGTAAATCGGCTTACCGGTTTCGCGTTCCCAGACGATCGTTGTTTCACGCTGGTTGGTGATACCAATCGCGGCAATCTCGTCGGAACTGATATCGGCTTTCGCCAGCACTTCGACCAGCGTGGAGCTTTGTGACGCCCAAATCTCCATCGGGTCGTGTTCTACCCAGCCTGGGCGAGGATAAATTTGCTCAAATTCGCGCTGTGACACGCTGACGATGTTCGCGTCATGATCCATTACGACAGCGCGGGAGCTGGTAGTGCCCTGGTCGAGCGCAACGATATATTTTTTTTCGGTCATGGTATGTGTCCCGTAGTCAGATTACAGCGAAGCTTTTTGTTGTGCGGTAGAAGTCGTTTCCTTCTCCTCTTCCACACAGGTGTCGCACGGTAAGTGGCGACCAATTAATTTGCGGTAGCTAAACGCACCCAGCGCAGCCCCGACAACCGGCGCAAACAGCGGTACCAGGAAGTAAGGAATGTCTTTGCCACCTGTGAAGGCTACGTCGCCCCAGCCTGCGATAAAGGCGAACGCTTTTGGTCCGATATCACGTGCCGGGTTCATCGCGAAGCCGGTCAGCGGGCCCATGGATGCGCCAATTACCGCAATCAGCAAACCAATCAGCAGGGGTGCCAGCGGGCCGCGCGGAATGCCGTTTCCGTCGTCGGTCAGCGCCAGAATAACGCCCATCAGAATAGCGGTAATCACCATTTCAACTGCGAACGCCTGCACAAAATTGATGTGCGGGTTAGGGTAGGTTGAGAAGATGCCTGCCAGATCCAGACTTTCGACGCTGCCGCGTACCATATGATGCGTCTGTTCGAAGTCGATGAAAAGATTGTAATAAAGCCCGTAAACTAACGCCGCTGCGCAAAATGCGCCGGCAAATTGAGAAAGAATGAAAGGAACAACTTTGCGTCCGTCAAAGCACGCGAACAGCCACAGTGCGATTGTCACCGCCGGGTTAAGATGTGCACCAGAAACCCCTGCAGTCAGGTAGATGGCCATCGCCACGCCCAGACCCCAGATGATACTGATTTCCCACTGACCAAAACTGGCACCCGCCACTTTCAGTGCAGCGACACAGCCCACTCCGAAGAATATCAACAACCCGGTACCAAGGAACTCGGCAATGCACTGGCCTTTTAAGGTTGATGTCTGACTCATAATCGGAATCCTGAAGAAATTGATGTTTATTGTTAGCATGGCCGCCCGTGACAGCCACGATGCCCTGTAGACATAGTGTTAATTTATCGTTAACGAGCAAAAACGAGAAATATCGAAATCAAAATGTGTGGTCTGCGTCAATAAAATGAGCGTTTTCGCGCCATAAAGCACATTTTTGCAGCAGTACAGGATCAGTGCAGGAATGTGAGCTGAATCATTTCATTAACGAATCAGTTAACAATTTAGGGGTATATGACGCGAACACACCAGGACCAGACCTAAAAGTGTTGCAAACCGCGATCTGCGCGGTGTGTCGCTGGACACAGAGCGCCGCGCTCCATACAATCGACGGTATATGTCGTGCGCGTTTATGTTAAAGCGTCGCCTTGCAATTCAGGAGAGGTAGCATCATGTCTTTAGAAGTGTTTGAGAAACTGGAATCGAAAGTACAGCAGGCGATTGACACCATCACCCTGCTGCAGATGGAAATTGAAGAGCTGAAAGAGAAAAACAACAGCCTGGCGCAGGAAGTTCAGAACGCGCAGCACGGCCGCGAAGAACTGGAGCGCGAAAACAACCAGCTGCGCGAACAGCAGAACGGCTGGCAGGATCGCCTGCAGGCGCTGCTGGGACGTATGGAAGAAGTCTGATTCCCACTGGGATGAACTGCACAGGCCGGGTAAGGCGAAGCCGCTACCCGGCTTTTTTATGGTTCTCGCTAACTGACATCCAACCATAAAAAAGGCCGCCAGAGGCGGCCTTAACGCTACTTGTCCTGCGCTGTCATAGCAAAAGTAACGAACACATTCGGTTCATCACTCTTTACAACGAGTACGCTGGCGACAATGAACGCGATACATAAATAGCGTTTCATTGTGCGGTCCCTGCAGCTAACCGCTCCACCGTTCACCACCGGTGATAAGTCGGTGGACACAAGCCCGGTTAAAGGTTGCTTTACGGTTGCTAATTCACCTTTCCCTGGACCGATGCCCATGTGCGAGATGGCGGAAAGGGACGATGCATCATAATGAGCAACAGTAGCGTAGTTAAGGTTTTCAAAGGAAATTAGGAATTTATAAAGGGTCGATGGGGTTACCTGAGATTTGAACCAGGGTAAGATAAAAATCCTGGTTAAAGGTTGCAAAACTCCCCAACGGACCGCGAATCCCGAGGGACAAAAAAACCGCCACATTGCTGTTGGCGGTTTTTTTATGGTCCACGCTTACGGTTTTATTACTCGATATCCAGCGGATCTTCGGAAAGGATAATGCCGGTATTATCGGCGTAGAGATGATCCCCGGAGAAGAAGGTCACGCCCCCGAAATTGACGCGCACGTCGCTTTCGCCGATGCCGTCACCCGCCGCCCCTACCGGTATGGCCGCGATGGCCTGAATCCCGATATCCAGGTCTTCCAGATCGTCCACCTGGCGCACGGAACCGTATACCACAAGGCCTTCCCACTCGTTCTGGACGGCAATGCCGGCCAGTTCAGCATCAATTAATGCCCGGCGCACGGAACCGCCGCCGTCGACCACAAGAACGCGGCCGCGGCCGTTCTGTTCGAGCAGATCGTACAGCAACCCGTTGTCCTCGAAACATTTCACCGTGACGATTTGACCGCCAAATGATGACCGCCCACCAAAGTTGGAGAACAGCGGTTCAACGACGTTGACATCTTCCTGGTAGATGTCACAAAGCTCGGAGGTATCGTATTTCATAGGTTTAACGCTCAGTTGCTGCGAATGTGTTCAGTATATCGTGCGAAATGCGTTGTTGGCAAAATCATCAATTGTTAATTGATATTTGTCAGCTAACGCAGCGTCTGGCTTAACACAATCCCGATGACGAACAACAGGTTAGTCAGCAGCGCACCTTTTACCGTGCGCTCCAGCATCGGCGGCATGGCGGACGGGCTGAGTTCACGCATCACAAAGCGGGCCTGCTTAATTAGCAGCGGCGCGGCAAGCACAAACAGCCAGCCCCACAGGCTTTGCAAGGAAATCAGGTTAAACAGCGCCAGGCAAACCAGCGCGCCAATGAGCAGGCAGGCATGATAGCGGCGGGCATTAACCGGCCCCAGACGAACTGCCAGGGTATTTTTGCCGTTCTCGCGATCGCTGTCGATGTCGCGCAGGTTGTTGATGTTGAGCACAGCTGTCGCCAGCAGACCGCAAGCGGTCGCAGGCAGGAACAGGGCAGGGATCACCGTATGCGCCTGCAGGTACCAGCTTCCCATCACGCTCAGCCAGCCGAAGAACACCAGTACGGAGATATCCCCGAGTCCAATATAACCGTAAGGACGCGTGCCGACGGTGTAGGTGATGGCCGCGATAATGGCCAGTAAACCCAGCACCAGGAAGCCAATAAAATCGCTGGTGGTCTTAGACGCCACCGTCACCAGCGCCAGGCCGGATACGCAGATCAGCACCACGGTGATAATCAGCGCGCGTTTCATCTGCGCCTGGGTAATCACCCCTTTCTGCATTCCGCGCAGTGGCCCTATGCGGTCCGGCTTGTCGCTGCCTTTTACCGCGTCGCCGTAGTCGTTGGCGAGATTGGAGAGAATTTGCAGCAGGCCGGCGGTAATCAGTGCCAGCGCGGCGACCAGCGGATCAAAATAACCCTGCCACCAGGCAAGGGCGGTGCCGACGATAATCGCGGCAAAGGCCAGAGGAAGTGTTTTTGGGCGCAGACTTTCGAGCCACGCCTGCGTACGGCTGATGTCAGTCATAAGTATTTAGCCAATAAAAATGGGGGCATTAGCCCCCATTAAACGTGATGAGAATCCAGTAACCGCGATTATAGGATAAAACGGCTCAGATCTTCATCTGCCACTAACGCATCCAGATGTTTACTCACATATTCTGAGTCAATGGTAACGGTTTGGCCGTTAAGGTCGCTCGCGTCGTAAGAGATATCTTCAACCAGGCGTTCCAGCACGGTATGCAGGCGACGCGCACCGATGTTTTCGGTGGTTTCGTTCACCTGCCATGCAGCCTGGGCAATACGTTTGATACCGTCTTCGGTGAATTCGAGGTTCACGCCTTCGGTCGCCATCAGCGCTTTGTACTGTACGGTAGCAGAGGCGTTTGGCTCGGTCAGGATACGTTCGAAATCTTCGGTGGTCAGCGCCTGCAGCTCAACGCGGATAGGCAGACGGCCCTGCAGCTCCGGGATCAGATCCGACGGGCTGGCAACCTGGAAGGCACCTGATGCGATAAACAGGATGTGGTCCGTTTTCACCATGCCGTGCTTGGTGGAGACGGTGCAGCCTTCAACCAGCGGCAGCAGATCGCGCTGAACGCCTTCGCGGGACACGTCCGGGCCGGAGCTGTTGCCACCGCGCTTACAAATTTTGTCGATTTCGTCGATAAACACGATACCGTGCTGCTCAACCGCGTCGATAGCGTCCTGCTTCAGCTCTTCCGGGTTCACCAGCTTCGCCGCTTCTTCTTCAATCAGCAGCTTCATCGCGTCTTTAATTTTCAGCTTACGCGCTTTCTGCTTCTGTCCGCCCAGGTTCTGGAACATGGACTGGAGCTGACTGGTCATCTCTTCCATGCCCGGAGGTGCCATGATTTCCACACCCATTGGCGCGGCAGCGAGATCGATCTCAATCTCTTTGTCATCCAGCTGGCCTTCGCGCAGTTTTTTGCGGAACGCCTGACGTGCAGCAGACGGTTCTGCCTGCTGTTCTGCCTGGCCCCAGTTGTTTTTTGCCGGTGGGATCAGCACGTCGAGAATGCGCTCTTCGGCCATCTCTTCCGCGCGATAGCGGTTTTTCTCGATCGCCTGGACGCGCACCATCTTGATCGCCGAGTCGGTCAGATCGCGGATGATGGAGTCCACTTCTTTACCCACGTAGCCCACTTCGGTGAACTTGGTGGCTTCAACTTTGATGAACGGCGCGTTGGCCAGCTTCGCCAGTCGACGGGCGATTTCGGTTTTACCGACCCCGGTCGGGCCGATCATCAGAATATTTTTCGGTGTGACTTCGTGGCGCAGCTCTTCGTCAAGCTGCATACGACGCCAGCGGTTACGCAGAGCGATAGCCACGGAGCGCTTGGCGTTATCCTGGCCGATAATGTGTTTGTTCAGTTCGCTGACAATTTCGCGTGGGGTCATTTCAGACATGGGAGATCCTTACGCTTTGGAGGTCAATTCTTCGATGGTGTGATTGTGGTTGGTATAGATGCAGATATCACCTGCAATATCCAACGCCTTCACCGCGATATCACGCGCGTTCATGTCGGTATTTTCCAACAGCGCGCGGGCTGCAGCCTGGGCATACGGGCCGCCAGAGCCGATGGCAATCAGGTCATTTTCCGGCTGAATCACGTCACCGTTACCGGTGATGATAAGCGAAGCGGTTTCATCGGCCACGGCCAGCAGCGCTTCGAGCTTGCGCAGCATGCGGTCGGTACGCCAGTCTTTTGCCAGCTCAACGGCAGCTTTCACCAGATGACCCTGGTGCATTTCCAGTTTGCGTTCAAACAGTTCAAACAGCGTGAAGGCATCCGCCGTGCCGCCTGCAAAACCGGCGATCACTTTGTCGTTGTAGAGACGGCGTACTTTCTTCACGTTGCCTTTCATGACGGTATTACCCAGCGTGGCCTGGCCATCACCGGCGATTACCACATGGCCGTTACGGCGTACACTTACTATTGTTGTCACGAGCAGACCCCCTGGTTACAGAATCGGGAAACAGAAGCCCTGAGCCTGTGCTCAGGGCTGAATTAAATGATAGATGGGGGGGATTTTGGGGGTTTCAACCCCCGGAGGCGAGTCGAATGCAGTTTGTGTGACCGGCGATTTTCAAACGCGAAATGGTGCCATCGGCATTTTCTTTGCCTTTCACCGGCCCAATCACCACGCGATTCCAGCCGTTATTGGTGGTAATACGCGAATCAAACCCTTCGAAGGCCAGCTGCGCACGCACCGTTTCCGCCTGCTCCGCGCCTTTGAACGAACCGCACTGCACCATCCAGCGGCGTTCGTCTTTTTTCTCAGCCGTCTGCTTCGGCGCTTCGGTCTCTTTGGTCACCGGCGCAGCCTGCTGAGTTTTCGGCTGCTGCGCGGTGGTATGCGCTGGCGTCTGAAGCAGATCCTGATAAGGCTGAGCCGCCTGTTTCTGCGGCTGAGTTTTCGGCTGCTGCTGGACAGGCTGAGACTGCACCGTACGCGTCGGCTGCTGATACGGCTGTTCCGTTACCCGCGGCTGTGCCTTAGGCTGCTGCACCGGCTGGGTTTGTGCCCACTGCTGCTGCTGTTGCTGCTGCTGGATCTGCTGTTGCGCCTGACGTCGCTGCAGCGTTTGCTGGCGCTGTGCCGGGGTCTGCTCATTCCACGGCACTTCGTTCAGCTGCGTAGGTTGCTGGCGCATATCGGCCTGCATTTGTGCCAGCAGCTGACGCTGTTCATCCGTTAGCTGATTCGCATTCTGCACTTCACCACCCGCAGAAGGTTCAGTTGGCGCACGTACCCCAGGCTGACGGCTTTCCAGCTCTTTGATATAGCGCCAGCGCTCTTCAGGCTTCGGAGGAAGGCCATTTCCGGCCACTTTGCTTGCCTGAAGCGCCTCAGACTCTTCTTTTTTATGGTGCGTGATAAAGTACAGGCCACCAATAAAGGCGACGACTACAGCCGCAGCAATAGCGACCATTGCTGGCGAGACAGCAGGCAGGTTACGTTGCTTTTTCCTTGAGCTACTCTTTTTGCGTCGCGAAGGTGCCGGCTGGCCGCGACGTACATAATCTCGTTGTGCCACTATCGTTTCGCTGTATTTATTCGTTCGTCAGTCCGCCATGTTACTTAAGCGGCGGGGCTTTGACCAGATAAGGGTATCCGAAAGACGTTTACTTTAAGTCAATGCCTGGGTAGTGCCGCGGACGATCAGTTCACAGTCCAGCAACCGCGAGCCGCTGCTAACTGTTTGACCGTGAAGCTGATCCAGCAGAAGAAGCATCGCTTCGCGGCCGATTTGGTAGCGCGGCTGAGCGACCGTTGAGAGCGGCGGATCGCAAAATTCCGAAAGCGAAATATTATCGAAACCGATGATCGATAAATCTTTCGGTATGCGAAGACCGCGGCGTTTGGCATACGATAATGCGCCCAGCGCCATCACGTCGCTGTGACAAAATACGGCGGTTGGCGGCTCAGGCAGGTCCAGAAGTTTCTCCAGCGCCTGTCCACCTGCAGCGAAGGTAAAATCGCCGCGCGCAATGTAGTGCGGATCGACGGTAACGCCGGTACGGCGCAGCGCCTGAACATAGCCCTGCAGACGGTAGTGACACAGCGGCATCTCTTCCGGTCCGGCGATGCAGCCAATACGCTTATGCCCCAGCTCCTGGAGATAATTTACGGCGTTGAACGCGGCGGTGAGGTTATCGATATGGACCGTCGGCAGCTCCAGCTCTGGCGCAAACTCGTTGGCCATGACCATCGGCGGTAAATTACGCTGCTCTTCAATGCTGGCATCAAACGGCAGACGAGAGCCAAGCAAAAGCATGCCGTCGATCTGCTTGGTGATAATGAGGTCGATGAAGGTTTTTTCCTGCTGATTCTGATGAGCACAGTCACCAATCAGCACCAGGTAACCTTGTTCCGCCGCGGTGACTTCAATACCGCGGATAATCTCGCTGAAAAAGGGGTCACAGATGTCCGGCACAATCACCAGAATGGTGCGCGACTCGTTGCGTTTAACGTTACGCCCCATCGCCTGTGGGAAATAGCCCACTTCCAGCGCAGCCTGCTCCACCCGGTTACGGGTCGCCTGGGAGACTTTATCCGGGTTCATTAATGCGCGGGATACCGTTGCCGTAGAGACTTGTGCTTTCTGGGCAACGTCTTTCATGGTCGCCGGTGCAACCTCTTTCCTGGACTTCAACGTCTTCTCCTCGCCTGAACACCGAACTTCTGACATCACCATTTTTACAGATTGTTAATGGAATCGGTTACAGAATTTTCATAAAAAATGTGAGGAGAGTTAAATTTTTCGATCCATCTTCAGCCTTCGATGGGGTCGACGTCCAGCACCCACTTCACTTTTCGCGCTTCGGGCAGGGTGTTAATCAGCACCAGCGCGCCGCTGACGATATGCTGAAGACGAATACGCGAAGGGTGCTGGAGCAAAATCTGCCATCGGAAACGGCCACCGCGTTTTGGCGCGAGGGCGGGCACCGGGCCCAAAATCCACAGCTGATTATCCACCAGCGGGCTGGCCTGCAGAAGGTTTCTCAGCTGCTGCAGGAAAAGTGGCGCCTGCTGGTTGTTATGATCTTCCGCGCGGATGATGACGTGACTGGTCCACGGCGGTAGCTGCATAGTCTGGCGCTCGGCCAGCGCTTGCTCGGCAAAGGCGTCATAGCCTTTGTGCAGCAAGGTTTGCAGCAGCGGGTGCTCCGGGTGGTGCGTTTGCAACACCACTTCGCCCTGTTTACCGGCGCGTCCTGCACGTCCGGCTACCTGGGTATAAAGCTGGGCGAAGCGCTCGGCTGAACGAAAATCTGCCGAGAACAGCGCGCCGTCCACGTCCAGCAGGGCGACCAGCGTCACGTCCGGAAAATGGTGACCTTTAGCCAGCATCTGGGTACCAATCAGGATGCGCGCGCCACCGCGATGCACTTCCGCCAGCTGCTGTTCGAGCGCGCCTTTGCGGCTGGTGGTGTCCCGGTCGATACGCGAAATCGGCACGGCCGGGAAGAAGGGACCAAGCGCCTGTTCAAGCTGTTCCGTTCCCAGACCGACCGGCACAATATGCGTTGAACCACATGACGGACACTGGCGCGGCACCGGACGCTGGCTGTCGCAGTGGTGGCAGCGCAAATGCCGCTGGGCCTGATGGAAGGTATAGTAGTGGTCGCAGCGCGGGCATTCGGCAATCCAGCCGCAGTCGTGGCACAGCAGGGCAGGGGCGAATCCGCGGCGGTTCAGAAACAAAATGACCTGATTCCCCGCCTGCAAATGCTGGCGCATGCGGGTAATCAGCGCGGGCGCTAGCCCCGCCTGAACCTGCTGACCTTTCAGATCCAGCACGTGCTGAATGGCCGGACGGGCATTCCCCGCCCGACGCGTCAGGCGAAGCATGTGGTATTTACGCTGGCGCACGTTGTGCAGCGTTTCGAGCGCCGGCGTGGCGGAACCGAGAATAATGGGAATTTGCTCGCTGTGCGCGCGATAGACCGCCAGATCGCGGGCATGGTAGCGCCAGCCTTCCTGCTGTTTATAGGAGCTGTCGTGCTCTTCGTCGATCACGATAACGCCAAGATTTTTAAACGGCGTAAACAGCGATGAACGGGTGCCGATCACAATCGCCGCTTCGCCGTTTTTCGCTTTCAGCCAGGCGCTGAGGCGTTCGCTGTCGTTCAGGCCGGAGTGCAGCACCTCAACCGGCGCGTTAAAGCGTTCGCGAAATCGGGCGATGGTTTGCGGCGTCAGGCCAATTTCCGGCACCATCACCAGCGCCTGTTTCCCCTGAGCGAGCACGTTTTCCAGCACGCTCAGGTAGACTTCGGTCTTGCCGGAACCGGTGACCCCCGCCAGCAGCCAGGCAGAGAAACGATCGGAGGCGCTATGAATCGCGCCTACAGCGGTGGCCTGTTCGGTATTCAGACGCAGGCGATCCCCTGAAACGGAGAAACTCTCCCGCCAGTCGTTCAGAGCAGGCGCTTCGCTGGCCAGTTCGCTTAGCCCTTTCTTTCTTAATGCCTGTAGCGCCGTTTCGCTGACCTCAAGCTCGTCGACCTGATGCCGCCAGATTTTCCCCTGACGCAGCGCCGCCAGCGCCTGCTGCTGCTTCTGCGAGCGCTTCAGATTGTTGATGTCGACGGCCTGGCCTTCCTCCGTGGCAAACCAGTACCACATTGGCGCATGGCTGGCGCTCTTGCCCTGACGCAGCATAATTGGCAGAGCGTGGAACAGGACGTCGCCGATCGGGTGATGATAATAATCCGCTGCCCACAGCAGCAGTCGCCATATGCTGGTGGAGTAAACCGGCTCGCTGTCCAGCACCTCAACGACTGATTTCAGCTCATTAAGCGGTAGCTCGCTTTTATCGCTGACGCAGACGACGATCCCCACGCGCTGCTGTTTGCCAAACGGCACGGTCACGCGGCAGCCCGCTTTGGCGCTCATGCTGTCGGGCAGCAGATAGTCAAAGGTGCGGGGAAGCGGAACGGGCAGGGCAACGTGAGCGACGGGCATCGAATCTTCCTGACTTGAAAAGTGGCGCGTTAGTATACACATTAGTAAAAGCGGCGTGCGGATCAGTTTGCATACGTTGGTCAAATTCTGTATGATTCGCCGCCTTTGGTGTACTTTACGCCAAAGAACTTACAATCAACATCGCGTGGTGTCTGGCGTTAGGGCTGGAAGAGCGACGCGGCCTTAACTGAGGTTCTCCCATGAAAAAAGATATTCACCCGAAATACGAAATGATTACTGCAAACTGTTCTTGCGGTAACTCTATCCAGATCCGCTCTACCGTGGGTCACGATCTGAACCTGGACGTGTGCGGCAAATGCCACCCGTTCTACACTGGTAAGCAGCGTGACGTTGCAACCGGTGGCCGTGTTGACCGCTTCAACAAGCGTTTCAGCATCCCGGGCGCTAAATAAGTTTCCCGAAAAAAAGGCACCGCAAGGTGCCTTTTTTGTATCCGCTTCTCAGTATTCCCACGTCTCCGGGTCAATACCCAGTTCACGCATGATCACCTTCGCCTCTTCCGGGATTTCATCACTACGCTCTTTGCGCAGATCTTCATCGTTCGGCAACGGTTGACCGGTAAACGCATGCAGAAACGCTTCGCACAGCAGTTCGCTGTTGGTCGCGTGGCGCAGGTTGTTCACCTGACGACGCGTACGTTCATCGGTGAGGATCTTCAACACCTTCAGAGGAATGGAAACCGTAATTTTCTTTACTTGCTCACTCTTCTTACCGTGCTCAGCGTATGGGCTGATATATTCGCCGCTCCATTCAGCCATGAGATACCTTTAATCCTCTCAGTCATTTATCTAAAGGTGCAAAACCTGTAACCACCCGTTTTGAACCGCAATCTTGTCTAGTTTACCGTAGAGACGATACCGTGGCACGGATATTGCCGCTGCAGCGTGCACTAAAGCATATAATTTTAACGGCTATTTGCGCATTGCTCAATCTATACGCAAAGAAGTTTAGATGTCCAGATGTATTGACGTCCATACTTTCAATGTTTACTCTGGTGCCTGACTTTTCACCTCATTCGCCAGGAAGCCCTCACCATGACGCGTAAACAGGCCACTATTGCAGTGCGTAGCGGATTAAATGATGACGAGCAGTACGGCTGCGTTGTCCCGCCGATTCATCTTTCCAGTACCTACAACTTCACCGGATTTAATGAACCCCGCGCGCATGACTACTCGCGTCGTGGCAACCCTACGCGTGACGTGACCCAGCGCGCGCTTGCGGAACTGGAAGGGGGCGCAGGGGCAGTATTAACCAATACCGGGATGTCCGCCATTCACCTGGTGACCACCGTGTTCCTGAAACCGGGCGATCTGCTGGTTGCCCCACACGATTGCTACGGCGGCAGCTATCGCCTGTTTGATAGCCTGGCAAAACGCGGCTGCTATCGCGTGCTGTTTGTCGATCAAAACGACGAACAGGCGCTGAAACAGGCTCTGGCAGAGAAACCAAAGCTGGTTCTGGTGGAAAGTCCAAGCAATCCATTGTTGCGCGTTGTCGATATTGCGAAAATTTGTCAGCTCGCAAGGGATGCGGGAGCGATAAGTGTAGTGGATAATACGTTCCTCAGTCCGGCCCTTCAGAACCCACTCGCACTGGGTGCCGATCTGGTATTGCATTCATGCACTAAATATCTGAACGGCCATTCTGACGTAGTGGCAGGCGTGGTAATTGCCAAAGATCCGGATGTTGTCACCGAACTGGCATGGTGGGCCAATAACATTGGCGTCACCGCGGGCGCCTTCGACAGCTATCTGCTGTTGCGCGGCATCCGCACGCTTTCGCCGCGCATGGACGTGGCGCAGCGCAATGCCCAGGCGATTGTCGATTTCCTGAAAACCCAGCCGCTGGTGAAAAAGCTTTATCACCCGTCGCTGCCGGAAAATCAGGGGCATGAGATTGCCGCGCGCCAGCAGAAAGGGTTTGGCGCGATGTTAAGTTTTGAACTGGATGGTGACGAGCAAACGCTGCGTCGCTTCCTGAGCGGGCTGTCATTGTTTACGCTGGCGGAATCCTTAGGTGGGGTTGAAAGCTTGATCTCCCACGCCGCAACCATGACGCACGCAGGTATGGCACCGGAAGCACGTGCCGCCGCCGGGATTTCTGAGACGCTGCTGCGTATCTCAACCGGCATTGAAGATTCTGAAGATTTAATTGCCGATCTGGAAAATGGCTTCCGGATCGCAGCCAAGGGGTAATCATGAGTGTGATAGCGCAGGCAGGGGCGAAGGGTCGTCAGCTGCACAAGTTTGGTGGTAGTAGTCTTGCTGATGTGAAATGTTACCTGCGCGTTGCAGGGATCATGACGGAATATTCACAGCCGGGTGACATGATGGTTGTCTCGGCAGCGGGCAGCACCACCAACCAGTTGATTAGCTGGCTGAAACTGAGCCAGACCGATCGCCTTTCTGCGCATCAGGTGCAACAGTCCTTACGTCGTTACCAGAGCGAGCTGATTGCCGGCCTGCTGCCTGCGGACGTGGCGGACGGGCTGATCGGCGCCTTCACCCATGACCTTGAGCGTCTGGCTGCCATGCTGGACAGCGGTATTACCGATGCGGTGTATGCCGAAGTGGTGGGCCACGGTGAAGTGTGGTCCGCACGCCTCATGGCCGCCGTGCTGCAACACCTGGGCGTGGAAGCGGCCTGGCTCGACGCGCGTGATTTCCTGCGCGCCGAACGCGCCGCGCAGCCGCAGGTGGATGAAGGGTTGTCCTACCCGCTGCTGCAACAGCTGCTGGTGCAGCACCCGGGCAAACGTATTGTCGTCACCGGCTTTATCAGCCGCAGCAACGCGGGCGAAACCGTGCTGCTGGGCCGTAACGGATCGGACTACTCGGCAACGCAGATTGGTGCCCTGGCGGGCGTGTCCCGCGTCACCATCTGGAGCGACGTGGCCGGTGTTTACAGCGCGGACCCGCGTAAAGTTAAGGATGCCTGCCTGCTGCCGCTGCTGCGCCTGGATGAAGCCAGTGAACTGGCGCGTCTGGCTGCGCCGGTACTGCACGCGCGCACGCTGCAGCCGGTTTCCGGCAGCGATATCGACCTCCAGCTGCGCTGCAGTTACACCCCGGATCAAGGCTCCACGCGCATTGAGCGCGTGCTGGCGTCCGGTACCGGGGCTCGTATTGTCACCAGCCATGACGACATCTGCCTGATTGAGTTCCAGGTGCCTGCGGGGCAGGACTTCAAGCTGGCGCATAAAGAGATCGACACGATCCTGAAACGTGCTCAGGTGCGTCCGCTGGCCGTGGGTGTTCACAATGACCGCCAGCTGCTGCAGTTCTGCTATACCGCAGAAGTGGCGGACAGCGCGCTGAAAATTCTGGATGAAGCAGGCCTGCCGGGCGAACTTCGCCTGCGTCAGGGGCTGGCGCTGGTGGCGATGGTGGGCGCGGGCGTCACCCGTAACCCGCTGCACTGCCACCGCTTCTGGCAGCAGCTGAAAGGGCAGCCGGTGGAGTTCACCTGGCAGTCGGAAGAGGGCATCAGCCTGGTTGCCGTTCTGCGCAAAGGGCCAACCGAAAGCCTGATTCAGGGTCTGCATACCTCCCTGTTCCGCGCGGAAAAACGCATCGGCCTGGTGCTGTTCGGGAAAGGTAATATCGGTTCCCGCTGGCTTGAGCTGTTTGCCCGCGAACAGGTGACGCTCTCGGCGCGTACCGGGTTTGAATTTATTCTTGCGGGCGTGGTAGACAGTCGCCGCAGCCTGCTGAACTACGAAGGGCTGGACGCCAGCCGCGCGCTTGCCTTCTTTAACGATGAAGCGGTTGAGCAGGATGAAGAGTCGCTGTTCCTGTGGATGCGCGCGCACCCGTATGACGATCTGGTGGTGCTGGACGTTACCGCCAGCGAACAGCTTGCCGATCAGTACCTTGATTTCGCCAGCCACGGTTTCCACGTCATCAGCGCCAACAAGCTGGCGGGGGCGAGCAGCACCGATAAATACCGTCAGATCCACGACGCGTTTGAAAAAACTGGCCGTCACTGGCTGTATAACGCCACCGTGGGCGCGGGCCTGCCGGTTAACCACACCGTGCGTGACCTGATTGAAAGCGGCGACAGCATTCTGGCGCTGAGCGGTATCTTCTCCGGCACGCTCTCCTGGCTGTTCCTGCAGTTTGACGGCACCGTACCGTTCACCGACCTGGTGGATCAGGCGTGGCAGCAGGGCTTAACGGAACCCGATCCGCGCGTTGACCTTTCCGGTAAAGACGTGATGCGTAAGCTGGTAATCCTGGCGCGTGAAGCTGGTTACGACATCGAACCGGATTCCGTACGCGTCGAATCACTGGTGCCTGCCGGCTGTGAAGAAGGTTCTGTGGACCATTTCTTTGAAAATGGTGAAGAGCTTAACGAGCAGATGGTTCAGCGTCTGGAAGCGGCGAACGAGATGGGGCTGGTACTGCGCTATGTGGCGCGTTTTGAGGCTAACGGAAAAGCGCGAGTCGGCGTCGAGGCGGTGCGTCCTGAGCATCCGCTGGCGGCGCTGCTGCCGTGCGATAACGTCTTCGCCATCGAAAGCCGCTGGTATCGCGATAACCCGCTGGTGATCCGCGGTCCTGGCGCCGGGCGCGATGTCACCGCAGGAGCCATTCAGTCCGACATCAACCGTCTGGCTAAGCTGCTGTAACTCGTCACCCTGGCCCTCTCCCCGCATAGGGGGAGAGGGCACCAGTCAGGACAGATTAAACCAAACGGTTTTTCGCATCCGCTATCGCCTGCGCCACCTGCTTAGGCGACACGCCGCCTTTCGCGGCACGTTTATCCAGGCAAGACTGCAGCGCAAGAATCGGATACACATCATCCCCGATAACCGCGCTGAACTTCTGCAGGTCGGCCAGCGCCAAATCTTCCAGCGGTTTACCCTGACGAATAGCTTCCACTACCGCTTCACCCACGATATGGTGCGCTTCACGGAAAGGTACGCCTTTCGCCACCAGATAATCCGCCAGCTCGGTAGAGTTCGCATAGCCCTGCTGCGCCGCTTCCTGGCAGCGCGGACGTTTCACCTGAATGCCGTCCAGCACCAGCGCGCCCATATGCAGACAGTCCAGCCAGGTGTCGAGCGCGTCGAACAGTCCTTCTTTGTCTTCCTGCATGTCTTTGTTATACGCCAGCGGCAGCCCTTTCAGGGTCATCATCATGCCGGTCAGCGCGCCCTGCACGCGGCCACATTTACCCCTAATTAGCTCAAGCGCGTCCGGGTTTTTCTTCTGCGGCATCAGGGATGAGCCTGAGGTCACGCGGTCGGACAGCTCGACGAAGCCCGCTTCGCCAGAGTTAAAGAAGATCAGGTCTTCGGCAAAACGCGACAGGTGCACCATCCCGATCGAGGCATTGGAAAGTAGCTCCAGCACGTGGTCGCGGTCAGACACGCTGTCCAGGCTGTTACGGGTGGCGGAGGCAAAGCCCAGCCAGCCTGCCAGCTGTTCACGGTCGATTTCGTAAGCGGTACCGGCCAGCGCGCCGCTGCCCAGCGGGCTGACGTCCAGACGTTTAAGGGTGTCCTGCAGACGGCTTTCATCACGCGCCAGCATCTCGACGTAGGCCAGACACCAGTGCGCAAAGGTCACCGGCTGGGCGCGCTGCAGGTGAGTATAACCCGGCATCACCGCGTCCTGGTTGTTCTGCGCGGTCTCCACCAGTGCGCTCTGCAGCTGACGATTAGCCGCCAGCAGTTCGCCAACGGTATCTTTACACCACAGCTTCAGATCGGTGGCGACCTGGTCGTTACGGCTGCGTCCGGTGTGCAGCTTTTTGCCCAGTTGGCCGACTTTGTCGATAAGTTTGCCTTCCACCCAGCTGTGAATATCTTCAGCATCGCTTTCGAGGATCTGCTGCGGGTTAAGACGCACCTCTTCCAGCAGATTGTTCAGCGCTTCTTCCAGCTGTAATTGTTCGTCTGCGGTCAGTACGCCAACCGTCACCAGCGCTTTGGACCAGGCCACAGAGCCGACAATATCCTGTTCGGCCAGGCGGTAGTCGAAGCGCAAAGAGTCGTTGAACTGTTTGAACCGCTGATCCGCTGCCTGTGTAAAACGCCCACCCCAAAGTGCCATAACATGCTTCCTTAATATCTTTGAATTTCATTGCCCGGTGGCGCTGCGCTTACCGGGCCTACAAAACGTTAAATCGATTACGCCAGAATACGCGTGCCAATCGGCGTACCGTTGAACAGCGCAGGCAGTTGTTCAGCGTGACGCCAGGAGGCGATATCCACCGGGCGGCCCAGCGTGCGTGCGGCATCCAGCGCGGCGTTCACTTTGACGATCATGCCGTCGGTAATAATGCCTTGGGCAATCAGCTGCTCGGCTTTCTCAGCCGTCATTTCCGCAATGCGCTGGCCTTTGCCGTCCAGAATGCCGCTCACGTCGGAGAGAAGGATCAGATCCGCGCCCAGCGTTGCCGCGAGCGCGGTTGCTGCCTGGTCAGCGTTGACGTTCATCAGCTCGCCCTCTTCGGTCACGCCGATTGAGCTCACCACCGGCAGGAAACCCCCTTCCAGCAGCGTATTAATCAGCTTAGGCGAACCAGGCTGCGCCAGTCCAACGTGGCCGAGCTCTTCGTCGAGCTGGGTCACTTTTACGCTGTCGCCATCGCCCAGATAGAGGCCAACGGACGCGATGTGGTGTTTCTTCGCCCACGCCAGCAGCGTTTTGTTCGCCGTACCCGCCAGCGCGCCGGTAATGATGTCAATCTGGTCAGCAGGCGTCACGCGCAGGCCGTTTTTCTTTTTCACCGGCAGGTTGAGCCCTTTCATCAGCTCATCCACCACGCAGCCGCCGCCGTGCACAATCACCAGCGGACGTTGATGTGACTCGCGATAGTTCACCAGCGCGGTAAACAGACGCTCCAGCGCTTCTTCGCTATCCAGCAGTACACCACCGAGTTTGATAATTAATGGGTTCATCATCACACCTTAAATAAGAGCCTGCGTTTCCGGGAAACCGAAACGAATATTTGCACACTGCATTGCCTGTGCGGCAGCGCCTTTCAGTAAGTTATCTTCTGCGGCCACCACGATGAGATGCTCACCCTGAACGGCAAAGCCGATATCGCAGAACGGCAGACCGACCACGTTTTTCAGCGCCGGCACGCCTTTGTCGTACAGGCGCACCAGCGGTTTGTCCGCATACGCCTGCGTGAAGGCCTCGTTCACCTGCTCTTTGGTCACGCCCGGTTTCAGGCGGCAGGTGATGGTTTCGAGGATCCCACGCGGGAAGCTGCCCAGGTGCGGGGTGAAAATGACGTCCGCGCCCAGATGCGTCGTGATTTCAGGGTGATGACGGTGATTAAACACGCCATACGGCTGAAGGCTCACTTCGCAGAAGCTGTTGGAGATCGCCGCCTTGCGGCCTGCACCGCTCACGCCGCTGGTGGCGTTAATCACCGGCCACTGGCTCAGATCCAGCAGGCCTGCGTCGATCAGCGGCTTCAGGGAAAGCTGCGCTGCAGTCGGGTAGCAGCCCGGAACGGCAATCAGGTCAGCTTCTTTCAGTTTGTCAGCGCTCCACTCCGCCAGGCCGTACACCGCTTTTTCCAGCAGATCCGGATGCTGATGGGTGAAACCGTAATATTTTTCGTAGAACGCGCCGTCGTTAACGCGGAACGCGCCGGAGAGGTCGAAGACCACGCAGCCAGCCGCCAGGAACTGCGGCGCCAGGTCGTGGCTGACCTCGTGCGCGGTGGCTAAAAACACCACGTCGACGCCGTCGGTAAACTCGCTGATGTCAGACATGGGCTGCAGCGGCAGATCGACCTGGCCCTTAAGCTGCGGATGCAAATCGGAAATTAACTTTCCTGCATCATTGCTTTGCGCTGACACGGTCAAAGCGGTTATGGTCATATGTGGATGGCGATTCACGTAGCTTACAAGCTCTGCGCCCGCATAACCGCTAGCGCCTACAATCAGCGTATTCAACATCGGGTTCCTTTATGCTCAACGTTAATGTATTTTTATTCACATTTATTGCATGAATATTGATACTATCACGACCTAAGGTGTGTCAACAATGAAAATGAACTTACCGCCATTTATCGAGATCTACCGCGCCCTGATTGCCACACCGTCCATCAGCGCAACGGAAGAAGCGCTGGATCAGAGCAATGAGACTTTAATCAATCTGCTGGCGGGTTGGTTTAGCGATCTTGGGTTTAACGTTGAGGTTCAGCCCGTTCCCGGAACCCGCCACAAATTTAACCTGCTCGCCAGCACCGGAACCGGTGCGGGCGGCCTGCTGCTGGCCGGTCATACCGACACCGTGCCGTTTGACGATGGCCGCTGGACGCGCGATCCGTTCACCCTGACCGAGCATGACAACAAGCTCTACGGTTTGGGCACCGCCGACATGAAAGGCTTCTTCGCCTTTATCCTCGACGCGCTGCGTGACGTGGACGTGACGAAGCTGAAAAAACCGCTCTACATTCTGGCGACCGCTGATGAAGAAACCAGCATGGCTGGCGCGCGCTACTTCTCTGAAAACACGTCGATTCGCCCGGATTGCGCGATCATCGGCGAGCCGACGTCGTTGCAACCGATTCGCGCGCACAAAGGCCATATCTCTACGGCCGTGCGCGTGCTCGGCCAGTCCGGCCACTCCAGCGACCCGGCGCGCGGCGTGAACGCCATTGAGCTGATGCATGACGCCATCGGGCGCATCATGGCCCTGCGCGACGATCTGAAAGAGCGCTATCACTATGACGCGTTCACCGTGCCGTATCCGACCCTGAACCTCGGCAGCCTGCACGGCGGCGATGCCTCGAACCGTATATGCGCCTGCTGCGAACTGCATATGGACATCCGCCCGCTGCCGGGTATGACCCTCAGCGATCTCGACGGCCTGCTGAATGAGGCGCTGGCCCCGGTGAGCGAGCGCTGGCCGGGCCGCCTGACGGTCTCCGAACTGCATCCGCCGATCCCGGGTTACGAATGCCCGCCGGACCATCAGCTGGTTGAGGTGGTGGAAAAGCTGCTCGGTGAGAAAACCGACGTGGTGAACTACTGCACCGAAGCGCCGTTTATTCAGACGCTTTGCCCTACGCTGGTCCTTGGCCCCGGCTCCATCAACCAGGCGCACCAGCCGGATGAATATCTGGAAACCCGCTTCATCAAGCCAACCCGCGAACTGATTACACAGGTTGTGCATCACTTCTGCTGGCATTAAAACCGCACCGTACACCCCATAGGGAGAAGACTGCCTGGTGCGGTCTTTTCCCCTTTACCCAAAGGGCAGTAAGGTCCTGGGCAGGGGATGTCTCACTCCCCATCATGAACTTTCTTCATCTTGTCTGAGCAAACCTCACCGTTATTGTTGATTATTTATGTTGACGTCCCTCTGCTTTTCCGTCATTTTTACATCTGGACGTCTAAACGTATAGAAGTTCACAAGACAACAGACAACGACATGTGATTGATAGAGGTAAGGTATGAGCTTTTTTCACGCCAACCAGCGGGAAGCACTGAATCAGAGCCTGGCCGAAGTAAACGGTCAGATTAACGTCTCTTTTGAATTTTTCCCGCCGCGCACCAGTGAAATGGAGCAAACCCTGTGGAGCTCTATCGATCGTCTCAGCAGCCTGAAGCCGAAGTTCGTTTCCGTGACTTACGGCGCTAACTCCGGCGAGCGCGATCGTACGCACAGCATTATCAAAGGCATCAAAGATCGTACCGGTCTGGAAGCGGCGCCGCACCTCACCTGTATCGACGCGACCCGCGACGAGTTACGGGCTATCGCCCAGGATTACTGGAATAACGGCATCCGTCATATTGTCGCACTGCGCGGTGATCTGCCGCCGGGCAGCGGTAAGCCGGACATGTATGCCGCCGATCTGGTCGCGCTGCTGAAAGACGTGGCTGATTTTGATATCTCCGTTGCCGCTTATCCTGAGGTGCATCCGGAAGCGAAAAGCGCCCAGGCCGATCTGCTTAACCTCAAGCGTAAAGTGGACGCCGGCGCGAATCGCGCCATTACCCAGTTCTTCTTCGATGTCGAAAGCTATCTGCGCTTCCGTGACCGCTGCGTCTCCGCGGGCATCGACGTTGAAATTATCCCAGGTATTCTGCCGGTCTCTAACTTCAAGCAGGCGAAGAAATTCGCTGATATGACCAATGTCCGCATTCCGCTGTGGATGTCCAAAATGTACGAAGGGCTGGACGATGACCCGGAAACCCGCAAGCTGGTGGGGGCTAATATCGCGATGGACATGGTGAAAATTTTAAGCCGTGAAGGAGTGAAAGATTTCCACTTCTACACGCTAAACCGTGCGGAGATGAGCTACGCCATCTGCCACACTCTGGGCGTTCGCCCCGCGTAAAACACCAAAAGCCCTCTTAAATTGAGGGCTTTTTAACAGGGGAAAAAGTTAAAAGGTATCAGCTATCGAATCTGTGGATTAATTCAACTATAACTTATTGCTAGTGGTGTATATCGTAACGGTAACACTGTAAAAGGGAGCATAGCGATGAGCACGTCAGACGAGACCAATAAAGCGGCATCAGTCGGCAAATGCCCGTTCCACCAGGGCGGCGTCGATCACAGCGCGGGCGCAGGTACAGGCAGCCGCGACTGGTGGCCAAAACAACTCCGCATCGATCTTCTTAACCAACATTCCAATCGTTCGAACCCGCTGGGTGAAGACTTCGACTACCGCAAAGAATTCAGCAAACTTGATTACTCCGCCCTTAAAGGCGACCTCAAAGCACTCTTAACCGACTCTCAACCGTGGTGGCCTGCCGACTGGGGCAGCTATGCGGGCCTGTTTATCCGTATGGCCTGGCACGGCGCGGGTACCTATCGCTCCGTTGACGGGCGCGGTGGGGCTGGACGCGGTCAACAGCGCTTTGCGCCGCTGAACTCCTGGCCGGATAACGTAAGCCTGGATAAGGCGCGCCGTCTGCTGTGGCCCATCAAGAAAAAATACGGTCAAAAAATTTCCTGGGCTGACCTGTTTATCCTCGCGGGTAACGTGGCGCTGGAAAACTCGGGTTTCCGCACCTTTGGTTTTGGTGCCGGACGTGAAGACGTCTGGGAACCGGATCTGGACGTGAACTGGGGTGATGAGAAAGCCTGGCTGACCCACCGTGACCCGGAAGCGCTGGCGAAGCGTCCGCTGGCTGCCACCGAAATGGGCCTGATCTACGTCAATCCGGAAGGGCCAAACGCCAGCGGCGAACCGCTGTCAGCGGCGGCAGCGATTCGCGCCACCTTTGGCAACATGGGTATGAACGACGAAGAGACCGTGGCGCTGATTGCAGGCGGCCATACCCTCGGCAAAACCCACGGCGCGGGTGAAGCCACCCACGTGGGTACTGACCCGGAAGCCTCTCCGATTGAAGCGCAGGGCCTCGGCTGGGCGAGCACGCACGGTACGGGCGTGGGCGCTGATGCCATTACCTCCGGTCTGGAAGTCATCTGGTCACAAACTCCGACCCAGTGGAGCAACTACTTCTTCGAGAACCTGTTTAAATTCGAATGGGTGCAGACCCGCAGCCCGGCGGGAGCGATTCAGTTTGAAGCCGTGGATGCGCCGGAAATCATGCCTGACCCGTTCGACCCGTCCAAAAAACGTAAGCCAACGATGCTGGTTACCGACCTGACGCTGCGTTTTGACCCGGAATTCGAAAAGATTTCCCGCCGTTTCCTGAACGACCCGCAGGCCTTTAACGAAGCCTTCGCGCGCGCGTGGTTCAAACTGACCCACCGCGATATGGGACCAAAATCGCGTTACCTCGGCCCGGAAGTGCCGAAAGAAGATCTGATCTGGCAGGACCCGCTGCCGGAGGCGGTATTCAATCCGACCAAAGAGGACATTGAAAGCCTGAAGGCGGAAATTGCGGCCTCTGGCCTCTCTGTGAGCGAGCTGGTTTCTGTGGCCTGGGCGTCGGCATCGACCTTCCGCGGTGGCGATAAGCGTGGCGGCGCCAACGGTGCGCGTCTGGCGCTTGCTCCTCAGCGTGACTGGGACGTGAACGCCGCAGCGGTTCGTGCGCTGCCGGCTCTGGAGGCTATCCAGCGCACCACCAACAAAGCCTCTCTGGCCGATATTATCGTGCTGGCGGGCGTGGTAGGCGTTGAGCAGGCCGCAAAAGCGGCGGGCGTTTACGTCAACGTTCCGTTTACGCCGGGACGCGTGGATGCGCGTCAGGATCAGACGGATATCGAGATGTTTAACCTGCTCGAACCGGTTGCTGATGGCTTCCGCAACTACCGTGCGCAGGTGGATGTGTCCACGACGGAATCCCTGCTGATTGATAAAGCCCAACAGCTGACGCTGACCGCACCGGAGCTGACGGTGCTGATCGGCGGCCTGCGCGTGCTGGGTGCCAACTTTGATGGCAGTAAGAACGGCGTGTTCACCAACCGCGAAGGCGTGCTGAGCAATGATTTCTTCGTGAACCTGCTGGACATGAATACCCAGTGGAAGGCGACCGACGAATCAAATGAGCTGTTTGCCGGAAGCGATCGCGTCAGCGGTGAAGTGAAATATACCGCCACCCGCGCCGATCTGGTCTTCGGTTCAAACGCCGTGCTGCGCGCGCTGGCCGAGGTTTATGCCAGTGATGATGCACACGAGAAGTTTGTCCGCGACTTCGTTGCAGCATGGGCGAGGGTAATGGATCTGGACCGGTTTGACGTGAAGTAACCCTTGTGCCGGGTGGCGGCTACGCCTTACCCGGCCTACGGGCAAAAAAATCCCCGCCGATGCGGGGATTTTTATTCATGCCAGTTACTCCCACTCCTGCAGGAACCGCTGCCCATATTGGTCAGCCACCAGCAGCGCCGCGTAAACCTGATCCGGCGACACGCCGCCAGGCATATTGTGGATGGTTTCTCCTTCCGCACAGGACGCCTCTGCGATCAGCCGCATTTTGGCCGGAATATCTTCTTTAATATTTAGCTGTGCCAGCGTAATCGGCAGCCCAACGCTGTGGCAAAGCGCCGCGACGGCCTCTATTTCTTCTACCGGCGCGTTTTCCAGCACCAGCTGCGTCAGCGTACCAAACGCCACTTTTTCACCGTGATAGAAGTGGTGCGCGTCCGGTACCGCCGTCATACCGTTATGAATAGCGTGTGCCGCCGCCAGTCCGCCGCTTTCAAATCCTACGCCGCTAAGATAGGTGTTGGCTTCGATAATGCGTTCCAGCGCCGGTGTTACTACATGCTGTTCCGCTGCAAGCATGGCTTTTTCACCCTCTTCAATCAGCGTGTTGTAGCACAGCTCGGCCAGCGCGAGCGCAGCCTGCGTACATTTGCCGCCCGCCATGGTGGTCGCACCGCTGCGCGAGCAGGCGCGTGCTTCAAACCAGGTCGCCAGCGCATCGCCAATCCCGGCGGCCAGCAGACGTGCCGGCGCACCTGCTACCACTTTGGTATCCACAATGACCATGTTCGGGTTGTGCGGCAGCATCAGGTAGCGATCGAACTCGCCGCTGTCGGTGTAGATAACGGAAAGGGCGCTGCACGGCGCATCGGTGGAGGCAATAGTCGGTGCAATGGCGACGGGCACGTCCATAAAGTGAGCCAGCGCTTTGGCGGTATCCAGCGTTTTACCGCCGCCGATGCCCAGGACTGCCAGGCAGTCGGCGCCGTCGGCCAGTTTTTTCAGCCGATCGATTTCATTTTGTGAACACTCGCCGCCAAATGGCGCTATTTCGGCATAGAGTTCCGCATTTTTAAAACTCTGACGCAGGGTCTCTTCGGCAAAACCCAGCACAAATTTATCACCGACAACCAGCCAGCGATTGGCCAGGGGTTTCAAATAGTCGCCGAGACGGGTAAGCACATCAGCGCCCTGGATATATTTTCCCGGCGATTGAATGATACGGTCCATAACAGTTCTCCCTTAGAGATTGAGGTTACCAAACGCGTTTTTCCAGTCTTGCTCGAACTTCTCTACGGCTGACTCTACCGCCGGTGTGCCGAGCATATGTTGCGCTACGTCTAAGGGAAGCGTGATTGCCTCGCATCCCGCCAACAGGCAGTCCAGCGCCTGACGCGGCGTTTTGAAGCTGGCGGCCAGCACTTTGCTTTCCGGCGCGTGCAGTTCCAGTAGGGATTGCAGCTCCTGGACCATGCGAATGCCGTCACCGCCCTGAGCGTCAACGCGGTTTACGTACGGCGCGACATACTTCGCGCCTGCCAGTGCGGCAAGCAAGCCCTGCGCCGCGCTGTAAACGGCGGTTCCCAGCGTGGTTATCCCCTCTTTTTTCAATGCTTTAATCGCGATGAGCCCCTGAGCCGTCACCGGGATTTTCACCACAATTTCCGGGATGGCGTTACTTAAACGTTTGGCTTCCTCCACCATGCCTTCTGCGTCGCGGCTCATGGTTTGAGCAAACAACGTGCCTTCTGGCCCGATGGCTTTTTGCAGGCGCGGCAGCACGTCCCAAATGGATTCACGGCTGGCGGCAATGATGCTCGGATTGGTGGTGACGCCCGCTATGGGAAAAATGCGCGCCAGGCGTTCAACTTCCGCCACGTTGGCGGTATCCAGGTACAGTTCCATCACTCTTCCTCGTTTTACAGTTCTAATTCGTGTTGTAGCAGGGAAGCAATCGCCTCCCCGGAGCTGGCGTTAACCAGCGCGTTGCGGAAATCTTCATGCATGATGCGGCGTGCCAGGCGGGAAAAAATACGCATATGCTGATCGCCCGCGGCATGTTTGTTCAGCGTCAGCATGATGATGAATTGTGCTTCTTCATCCCCCCACGTGACGGGGGCTTTCAGGCGTGCAACGCTAATGGTGGATTGCTCAATGTGCTCCGATTTGCAGTGCGGAATGGCAAAGCTAAAGCCGAGACCGGTGGAGAAGACGGCTTCGCGCGCCCACAGATCGGCCTCCAGCTTGCGGGGATAGCGGCAACGTCCTGCAAGCAGCAGGTTATCGGTCATTCCTTTCATGACCTCTTCTTTACTGTTCCAGTCATTGTCCAGTGAAATGCAGCGTGGTATGACCAGCGGTGTGTCCTGCTGATTCATGCGGAACTGCGCCAGCAGGTGTTCCACTTCAAGCGAAGTGCGACACGCCATAGCCTGATTCAGCAACTGGCGGCAGGCGCGGCTATCAAGCTGAGCCAGACGCGCTTTGGTTGCCGGAATGGCGGGCGACCCCATGCTCAGCTCATCCAGACCCAGACCCACCAGCAATGGCAACACCGAACCTTTTGCACCCAGTTCGCCGCACAGGCCAATCCATTTACCCTGGCGATGGACGGCTTGCACCGCGTAATCCAGCGCCCGCAGGAAGGCCGGGTTAAGGCTGTTGTAATGGCGTGTGACTTTGGCGTTGTCGCGGTCAACGGCCAGCAGATACTGCGTCAGGTCATTGCTACCGATGCTAAAGAAATCAATCTCTTCGCAGCACTGATCGATGATAAACATTACAGAAGGCACTTCCAGCATGATGCCGAGCGGGATTTTCTCATCAAACGGAGTATGTTCCGCGCGGAGCTGTTGTTTCGCTTCGGCAAGTTTCTCTTTCACCCACAGGATCTCTTTCATGGAAGAGATCATCGGGATCATTATCTTCAGGCTGCCGTGAGCAGAGGCGCGCAGGATCGCCCGAAGCTGGGTGGAGAAAAGCACTGCATATTCTTCGTAAATACGTACGGCGCGGTAGCCGAGGAACGGGTTATTTTCGGCCGGGATATTCAGATACTCCACCGGTTTATCGCCGCCGATATCCATGGTCCGCACGATGATGCTGCGCCCGTTTGCGCTTTCCAGCGCCTGGCAGAAAATGTTGTAGAGCTCGTTTTCACCGGGCGCGCTGCTGCGGTCCATATAAAGCATTTCGGTGCGAAACAGGCCAACGCCCTCGGCGCCGTTCCCAAATGCTGCCTGCGCTTCCACCGCATGGGCGATGTTAGCGGCAATCTCAACGCGCAGGCCGTCTGCGGTTCTGGCTTCCCGGTCAAGCCAGATGCCCTGCTGCTCGCGTAGTGCCTGTTGTACCCGTGCTTCCTGTCGGTAGTAGCGTGTTACCGCATCGCTGGCATTGACCACGACCGCACCGGCATTGCCATCGATAAATACGGGCTTATTGCGCCACTGCAGCAGGCTTTCGCTGTCGACGCCCACTAGTGTCGGAATATTAAAGGAGCGTGCAAGAATAACGGTGTGCGAGGTTGTTCCACCGCTTTTTAGCAGTAGCCCCTTAAGCAAAGTTTTATCGAGTTCCAGGAACTGGCCGGGCGTGAGGTCGTCGGCAAGGCAGACGCTCGGCTGAGTGAGTTGTCCCGGTGCCGGAAAGCGTTGTTCACCATAAATTTGTTGTAAAAGTTGATAGCAAACATCGCGCACATCCAGCACACGTTCCTGTAAGTAGCTGCTGCTGGAGCGAGAGAACGCATCGCAGAAATGGTTGGCTGTGGCGATTATCGCTTGCGCGCAGCTTAGCCCCTGGCTCACGCCAGCAAGAAGATGCTGATGCAGAGAGGTATCCGTCGCCAGAGATCTGTGCGCGTCGAGAATTGCGCTGGCGGTGCTGTCGCTGTCCAGCGCACGAAGTTCAATGTTTTTCACCAACAGGGTGAGTCCGTTGTCCAGCGCTGACTGTTCATCTTCCACGCTTTTCCCGTCGGGTAAATCCGTCAGTGCATTGAGATCCAGCGAGGTCAGCAACGTCAGCACGCCCTGGGCACTACCGCTGCACACAGGCAGGGCGCGAAAGAGCGTTGGATTAAGGCGTGCGAGAGATTCTGGCAGCGGATCGCGCCCAGTATTGATGGCTTCTGCGAGCGGCGCATCACAGTGTGGAAATTCTTCCCGGAGCCATTGTTCCAGATGTTGATGGGCGTTCTGCTCATCTTCACCATGGATCACCAGACGACAGGCGTCGCCTGCCAGCGTATCGGTACCAATAAGTGCCAGTGCGCTCTTGGCATTCCCTTTACGGTCTGTGCGCAGGTTGTGCCATTCGATTTGCGAGATAAACGTATTGCACAGCGTCTCCACATGACTTGCCGGACGCGCGTGAACACCGTTGGGTAATTCACAGGTAAATTCCACTACGAGAGCCATACACACTCCTGAAATCAATCCTCATTCATTGGGCAACAGCATACGAGTGTGTTGATGACGCGCGCCATGTGACAAATCTGCCAAAAGCTGGACAAATGTAATATCACGTGAAAAGTGAGATTTGACTCACAGGTTGTGGTGTTTTGTCTGATGCGTACCATTGATCAGAAATGTGGAGGCGGATCTCATTTTTATTTCGACATTACAAAAATCCAGTAAATGGCCTTTTTGTCTCCTGTTAGCCGTCTTCCTGATTGCCTATTGTTTGCCACAACATCTTTATGGTTTTAGGCCAGGAGCGACATATGAAAGAGTTGGTGCATATTCTCAAGAACACGCGGCAGCATCTGATGACCGGGGTATCACACATGATCCCGTTCGTGGTCGCAGGCGGTATTTTGCTGGCGGTCTCGGTCATGCTGTACGGCAAGGGTGCGGTCCCGGATGCAGCAACCGATCCCAACCTCAAAAAGCTATTCGATATCGGCGTAGCAGGGTTGACGCTGATGGTGCCTTTCCTGGCCGCCTATATTGGCTATTCCATTGCCGAGCGCGCAGCGCTGGCGCCTTGCGCTATTGCCGCGTGGGTCGGTAACAGCTTCGGTGCGGGTTTCTTCGGCGCCATTATTGCCGGGATCCTCGGCGGGATTGTCGTCTGGTATCTGAAAAAACTGCCGGTCCCGAAAGTGCTGCGATCCGTCATGCCTATCTTCATCATCCCTATCATCGGCACCTTTGTTACCGCAGGCATCATGATGTGGGGTCTGGGTGAACCAGTTGGCGCGTTGACGGCGGGCTTAACCCAGTGGCTGCAAGGGATGCAGCAGGGCAGCATCGTAGTGTTGGCCGTCATCATGGGGTTGATGCTGGCCTTCGACATGGGCGGCCCGATTAATAAAGTCGCCTATGCCTTCATGCTGATCTGCGTTGCACAGGGCGTCTACACCGTGGTGGCGATTGCGGCAGTCGGTATCTGTGTGCCACCGCTGGGATTAGGCCTGGCGACGGTGATTAATCGCAAGAATTTTACCGGTGAAGAGCGTGAAGCGGGTAAGGCCGCATTAGTGATGGGCTGCGTGGGGGTCACCGAAGGGGCCATTCCGTTCGCCGCAGCCGATCCTCTGCGTGTCATTCCCTCCATCATGCTGGGATCCGCATCTGGCGCAGTGACGGCCGCCGTGATGGGCGCGCAATGCTATGCCGGCTGGGGCGGGCTCATCGTTCTCCCTGTGGTGGAGGGCAAACTCGGCTACATCGCGGCGGTTGCCGTGGGGGCTGTGGTGACGGCCATTAGCGTTAACGTGCTGAAGAGTATTGCCCGTAAGAATGCAAAACAGGTCGTGGAAAAAGAGGACGACCTAGATCTGGATTTCGAAATTAACTGAGTGAGGAAGAGAACATGACCCGAATTATTGCAGTAACAGCATGTCCGTCAGGCGTTGCTCATACCTACATGGCGGCCGAAGCGCTGGAAAGTGCCGCCAAAGCTAAAGGTTGGGAAGTGAAGGTTGAAACGCAGGGGTCGATTGGCCTGGAGAATGAACTGACGGCAGAAGACGTTGCCGCCGCAGATATGGTGATCCTGACCAAAGATATCGGCATTAAGTTCGAAGAGCGCTTTGCCGGGAAAACCATTGTACGCGTCAATATCAGCGACGCGGTAAAACGCGCTGACGCCATCATGAACAAAATTGATGCCCACCTGGCGCAAACCGCCTGACGCTTTCCCGCCTTTAGGGGCGGGCTCGTTTTCCGTTACAGGAGTTCCCTCATGACGAATCGTACCCAGCGTTTGAAAGACGCTCTTTTTGCTAATCCGCGTGAAATCTCGCTTGAGCGTGCTTTGCTCTATACCGCCAGCCATCAGCAGACGGAGGGCGAGCCGGTTATCCTCAGGCGAGCAAAAGCCACGGCGTACATTCTTGACCATGTGAACATCGCGATTCGTGATGAGGAACTGATTGCGGGAAACCGGACCGTTAAACCGCGCGCGGGCATTATGTCTCCTGAGATGGATCCGTACTGGCTGCTTAAGGAGCTGGACCAGTTTTCCACACGCCCGCAGGACCGCTTCGAGATCGGCGAAGCGGATAAGCAGATTTACCGTGACGTGCTGTATCCCTACTGGGAAAAACGGTCGATGAAGGATTTCATCAACAGCCAGATGACGGATGAGGTGAAAGCCGCCGTGGGGACGCAAATTTTCAGCGTCAATCAGACGGACAAAGGGCAGGGGCATATCATTATTGATTATCCGCGCCTGCTGAATAACGGGCTGGGTGCGCTGGTGGCGCAAATGCGAGAATATTGTGCCCGCGATGCGCAGAACATGTTCTATGCCGCCGCGCTGATTCTGCTTGAAGCATCCCAGCGTCATATTCTGCGCTATGCCGCGCTGGCTGAAAGGCTTGCGTCCGGCTGTGATGAAGCTTCACGGCGTGAAGAACTATGTAAGATTGCCGAAATCTCGCGTCATAACGCGCAGCATAAGCCGCAAACGTTCTGGCAGGCGTGTCAGCTGTTCTGGTATATGAACGTCATTTTGCAATACGAATCTAACGCCAGCTCGCTTTCTATCGGGCGCTTCGACCAGTATATGTTGCCGTTTTATCAGGCTTCACTCTCGCAGGGGGACGATCCCGAATTTCTGAAAGAGCTACTGGAATCGCTGTGGGTGAAATGCAATGACGTGGTGCTTTTACGTTCGACCAGTAGCGCACGTTATTTTGCAGGTTTTCCGACGGGTTATACCGCGTTGTTGGGCGGCTTAACGGAGAGCGGTCGTAGCGCAGTGAATGTGCTTTCCTTCCTGTGCCTGGATGCTTACCAGAGGGTTCAGCTTCCGCAGCCGAACCTAGGCGTACGGGTTAACGAACTTATCGACCGACCTTTCCTGCTTAAAACGGCGGAGACGATCCGCCTGGGCACCGGTATCCCGCAGATTTTCAATGATGAAGTGGTGGTGCCTGCTTTCCTTAATCGGGGGGTGTCGCTGGAAGACGCGCGCGACTACGCGGTGGTTGGCTGTGTAGAACTGTCGATTCCGGGTAAAACCTACGGTCTGCATGATATCGCGATGTTTAACCTGCTGAAGGTAATGGAAATCGCGATGCAGGAGAACGAAGGTAACGCAGCGCTGAGTTATGAAGGCCTGCTGGACCATATCCGCGCCAAAATTAACCACTATATTGCGCTAATGGTTGAGGGGAGCAATATCTGCGATATCGGCCATCGCGACTGGGCACCGGTGCCGTTACTCTCTTCATTCATAAGCGATTGTCTGGAATCAGGGAAAGATATTACCGAGGGTGGCGCGCGCTATAACTTTTCTGGCGTTCAGGGGATCGGGATAGCCAATCTGAGTGATTCACTGCACGCCCTGAAAGGGCTGGTTTTTGAACAGCATCGCTTAAGTTTTGATGAGCTATTAGCCGTATTGAACGCTAACTTTGCCACGCCAGAGGGCAAAAAAATCCGCGCACGGTTGATTAATCGCTTCGAAAAATACGGCAATGATATCGATGATGTCGACAACATCAGCGCTGAACTGCTGCGCCATTACTGTAAAGAGGTCGAAAAATACCGGAACCCGCGCGGCGGGCAGTTCACTCCGGGGTCTTATACCGTGTCGGCACACGTGCCGCTCGGGGCGGTGGTGGGGGCCACGCCCGATGGCCGCTTTGCCGGCGAACAGCTGGCAGACGGTGGGCTTTCGCCGATGCTTGGGCAAGATATGCAGGGCCCAACGGCGGTACTTAAATCGGTAAGCAAGCTGGATAACTATCTGCTATCTAACGGTACGCTGCTAAACGTTAAATTTACCCCTGCGACGCTGGAAGGCGATGCCGGGCTGCAAAAGCTGGCGGATTTCCTTCGCGCTTTCACCCAGCTTAAGTTGCAGCATATCCAGTTCAACGTGGTGAACGCGGAGACATTGCGTGAAGCGCAACAGCGTCCACAGGATTTTGCCGGGCTGGTGGTGCGCGTTGCCGGCTACAGCGCCTTCTTTGTGGAATTATCGAAGGAGATCCAGGATGACATTATCCGCCGCACAGCGCATCAGCTGTGACGTGGTTGAAACGCGCGCCGAGGTGGCGCGTATTTTCAACATCCAGCGCTACTCATTGAATGACGGACGCGGCATCCGTACGGTTGTCTTTTTTAAAGGCTGCCCTCACCGCTGTCCGTGGTGTGCGAATCCAGAGTCGATTTCGCCGAAAATCGAGATGGTGCGTAGAGAAAGTAAATGTCTTAACTGCGCCCCCTGTTTACGGGACGTTGATGAGTGCCCCTCCGGCGCATTTGAGCCTATCGGGCGGGACGTTACGCTGGAGGAGCTGGAAAAAGAGGTAATGAAAGACGATGTATTCTTTCGTTCCTCGGGAGGCGGAGTGACGCTTTCGGGTGGGGAAGTATTGCTGCAGGCACCTTTCGCGACACGGCTACTACAAAGGCTGCGTCGATTCGGCGTGCATTCGGCCATCGAAACGGCAGGCGATGCCCCTTTGTCCCGATTAATACCGCTGGCTCGCCAGTGTGATGAAGTGCTGTTTGATTTGAAGATCATGGACGCGGATCTGGCCCAATCGATTATGGCAATGAATCTTCCCAGAGTGCTGGATAATTTCCGCCAGCTGGTGGCTGACGGGATAAACGTGATTCCCCGCGTGCCGCTTATTCCGGGCTATACGCTCAACGAAACGAACATGACGCGCGTACTGGATTTCCTGCTACCTTCAGGAATACGACAGCTGCATTTATTGCCCTTTCATCAGTATGGGGAGCCAAAATACCGCCTGCTGGGACAGGAGTGGGGCATGCGGCAAGTTATCCCTCCGACAGAAGATGAGGTGTCAGCGATGCGTCAACGGGCAGAGCGAGAAGGTTTCAATGTTACCCTGGGAGGCTGAATATGACAGTGATAACGGGACGTCATCTGGTGGCGGTGACCGCGTGCGTCAGTGGCGTCGCGCATACCTATATGGCTGCCGAACGGCTGGAAAAGCTCTGCCAGCAGGAGAGGTGGAGTGTTAACATCGAGACGCAGGGAGCGCTGGGCATCGAGAGCGAGCTTACGGAAGACGACATTCAGCGTGCCGATGTCGTATTGCTGATTACCGATATAGAACTGTCGGGCAGTGAGCGTTTCGAGAATGCGCGCTACGTGAAGTGCGGTATTAGCGCCTTTTTACGTGATCCACAAAAGGTGATGGGAGCGGTGCGTAAGATATTAGCCGCTCCGCAGCATACTCAGGTCATTCTGGACTAGCGGTCTTCCCGGTGAGCTGGCTGTGATACTGGCGACGGTATTCTGAAGGCGAACGCTCCGTGTTCTTGCGAAATAACCGGCAGAAATAGTTGCTGTCAACAAATCCGCAGGCATGCGCTACCTCTTTCACTTTTAAATCATACCCTTTCAGCAACTGGCGAGCGTGTTCCAGCCGGGTGTGCGTCAGGTATTCATTGAAACCCACTGCGCCCGTTTTCTGAAACAGATGCGACAGGTAGTTTGGGGAGATATAAAAAGCCTGCGCGACGGATTCCCGGGTAAGCGGGGTGGCGTAGTGTTCGTCAATATAGATCCGAATCGCTTCAAATAAAGCCTGACTGCGGGAGGCGGTTTGGATCTGGCTACCCAGCAGGTCGACGCAGTGGCTAAGCAGGCTGGCGATAATCAGCCGCGCGGTTTGTTGCTCATGGGGCTGCATCTGTATTTCATGAAGCGTCTGTAAGAGTAGCGATCCAATACGCGGACCACGGCGGGCAACGTTCTGCTTTGCCAGGTTACGAACGTCTACGCCATCCCAGTGTATAAGGCTAAAACCAAGCTGCTGTTTGCCAAACAGGATGCTCAGCGTTGTTGCGGGGGCTTGCCATTGTGGATTATTCCAGCCGCCAGCCGGGACGTATAAAACGTCACCCTGCTGTAATACGCAGCCAGCCAGGTCTTTCATGGATCCTTCGATCGCGATCTCCAGACGTGGAAAATCGACCTGCAAGGCAAGTTCGGGGGCGGAGGTCGCTGGGTTTGCAAAATGCACCTCATGCAGCGGCGTTGTGCCGTTGATCAGGTCATTCAGGATATCGGTAATGTCGTGGTGCATGGTGTTGATACCAGGGTATTGCCGGGTGGCGCTAACGCTTACCCGGCCTACTTATCGTAGGCCCGTGCAAGCGCAGCGCCGCCGGGCGTAAAGCATTAGCCGGTGTTACGCATACCCGCCGCAACGCCCGCAATCGTCACCATCAGCGCCTGTTCAACACGTGGATCCGGCTCTTTCCCTTCTTCTTCCGCCAGACGCGAACGGTGCAGCAGCTCTGCCTGCAGGACGTTCAGCGGGTCGGTGTAGATGTTACGCAGTTGAATAGACTCGGCAATCCACGGCAGGTCCGCCATCAGGTGTGAGTCGTTGGCGATGTCCAGAACCACTTTGATGTCGCCTTCCAGCAGTTCGCGCAGCTCTTTGCCCAGCGCCCACAGCTCAGGTTTCACCAGACGCTGATCGTAGTATTCCGCCAGCCACAGGTCAGCTTTCGAGAAGACCATCTCCAGCATGCCCAGACGGGTAGAGAAGAATGGCCAGTCGCGACACATGGTCTCCAGCTCGCTCTGTTTGCCGTCTTCCACCACTTTTTGCAGCGCGGCACCGGCACCCAGCCAGGCGGGCAGCATCAAACGGTTTTGCGTCCAGGCGAAGATCCACGGGATCGCGCGCAGAGACTCTACGCCACCGGTCGGGCGACGCTTCGCAGGACGTGAGCCCAGCGGCAGTTTACCCAGCTCCTGCTCAGGCGTGGCCGAGCGGAAGTAAGGAACGAAATCTTTGTTTTCACGCACGTAGCCGCGGTACAGATCGCAGGAGATATCAGACAACTCGTCCATGATATGGCACCAGGATGCTTTCGGCTCCGGCGGCGGCAGCAGGTTTGCTTCCAGGATAGCGCTGGTATAAAGCGACAGGCTGCTGATGGTCACTTCCGGCAGACCGTACTTGAAGCGGATCATCTCGCCCTGCTCGGTGACGCGCAGGCCGCCTTTCAGGCTTCCCGGCGGCTGTGACAGAAGGGCTGCATGTGCAGGTGCGCCGCCACGGCCAATTGAGCCACCGCGTCCGTGGAACAGGGTCAGCTCAATACCGGCTTTCTCGCAGGTTTTGATCAGGGCATCCTGCGCCTGATACTGCGCCCAGGATGCCGCCATCACGCCTGCATCTTTCGCGGAATCGGAATAGCCGATCATCACCATCTGTTTGCCCTGGATAAAGCCGCGGTACCAGTCGATATTCAGCAGCTGGGTCATGACGTCGTTGGCGTTATTCAGGTCGTCGAGGGTCTCAAACAGCGGGGCGACCGGCAGGGCGTAGTCGATTCCCGCTTCTTTCAGCAGAAGGTGAACGCCCAGCACGTCGGAAGGGGTCTTCGCCATAGAGATCACATAGGCGGCCACCGATCCTTTCGGCGCGTCCACGATCGCTTTACAGGTGTTGAGCACTTCGCGGGTTTCGTTGCTTGGCTCCCAGTTGCGCGGCAGCAGAGGGCGCTTCGAGTTCAGCTCGCGGATCAGGAAGGCCTGTTTGTCGGCTTCGGACCAGCTTTCATAGTCGCCGATGCCGAGGTAGCGGGTCAGCTCGCCCAGCGCTTCGGTATGGCGGGTACTTTCCTGACGGACGTCGATACGCACCAGCGGCACGCCGAAACACTTCACGCGGCGCAGGGTGTCGAGCAGTTCGCCGTTAGCGATGATGCCCATCCCGCAGGCCTGGAGTGATTTATAACAGGCGTACAGCGGCTCCCAGAGCTGTTCGTTCTGGCTGAGCAGGCCTTCTGGTTTTGGCAGGCGCTGACCTTTCAGACGCGCTTCCAGCCACGCCTGAGTGGCCATCAGCTGACCGCGCAGTTTTTTCATCAGGAAACGGTACGGTTCGCTGGCGCCTTCTTCTCCGGCCAGCGCGCGCAGTTCCGGCGTCGCTTCAACCATCGACAGCTCGGAGATCAGCACCTGAATGTCTTTCAGGAACAGGTCGGTCGCTTTCCAGCGGCTCAGCAGCAGGACGTGACGGGTAATTTCCGCGGTCACGTTCGGGTTGCCGTCGCGGTCGCCGCCCATCCAGGAGGTGAAGCGGACCGGAACGAAATCGACCGGCAGGCGGTAGCCAAGGTTCTCTTCCAGCTGTTCGTTCAGCTCGCGCAGGTAGTTCGGCACCCCTTCCCACAGGCTGTTTTCCACCACCGCAAAGCCCCATTTGGCTTCGTCGACCGGGCTTGGACGATGCTTACGAATTTCATCGGTGTGCCAGGACTGGGCAATCAGCTGGCGCAGACGGCGCATCAGCTGGTTGCGTTCGTAGTCGGCAATGTCTTTGTTATCCAACTGCTTCAGACAGTTGTTCACTTCCACCATTTTGTGGATCAGGGTGCGACGGGTAATTTCGGTTGGGTGTGCGGTCAGCACCAGCTCCAGCGAAAGCGACTCCACCGCTTTTTTGATGGTGGCCTCGTTGAGGTCTGGCTGGTCTTTCAGTTTACGAAGGGTGCGGGCAATGACTTCCGGGTTGCTTGCCGCTTCGCCATTTGGCGAAATGCTGTGGTATTGCTCAGCGGTGTTAGCCAGGTTCAGGAACTGGCTGAATGCGCGCGCAACGGGCAGCAGCTCATCGTTTGAGAGGTTCTGCAAGGTGGTGAGCAGCTCCTGACGACTGGCCTCGTTACCGGCACGGGAAGATTTTGACAGCTTGCGGATGGTTTCAACGCGGTCGAGGATGTTCTCCCCTAACGCATCTTTGATGGTATCTCCAAGCACTTTGCCGAGCATACTGACATTACTACGCAACGCGGAATATTGTTCGTTCATAAAAACCCAGTCACCCCATCATTTTTGTTTATGTCCAGGCGAAAATTTTCTGGACATTATTTTGTCATCTCCCTTTATAAAGCCACGTAAAACCCCCGTCGTCAATTGCTGCGAAAACGGTTCAGCAAACGAATAAATGTGGGCAATTTACGAAATTTAATTCGCATTGCTTCAGATAAGAGATGCTTATAAGAATGTGCCGGGGAAAAGGGGTAAAACACGAAAAATGGCAGCTTCGGTTGCCATTTTGCTTTTATCTCCGGTTTTTTACGCAAAAAAAAAGCGGACCACGGGGTCCGCAAAAGTTCACGTTGGCTTTAGTTGTTCGAGTTTTGAGAGAAACTCGCTGACGGTGCGGGGACGTCAAGGGTCAAACACGTGCCGCCTCGTCTATGTGGTGTATTATTCAACAGAATGCTTGATAGGGATAATCGTTCGTTGCTATGCTATCTATCGCCATGAACTATCGTGGCGACGGAGGATGAATAATGAATATTCGTGATCTTGAATACCTGGTAGCGTTAGCCGAGCATCGTCACTTTCGCCGCGCGGCAGATTCCTGTCACGTCAGCCAGCCCACGCTGAGCGGCCAGATCCGCAAGCTTGAAGACGAGCTGGGCGTGATGCTGCTGGAGCGCACCAGTCGTAAGGTTCTGTTCACACAGGCAGGTCTTCTGCTGGTGGATCAGGCGCGCACCGTGCTGCGCGAGGTCAAAGTGCTCAAGGAAATGGCAAGCCAGCAGGGGGAGGCCATGTCCGGCCCGCTGCATATTGGCCTGATCCCAACCGTTGGCCCGTACCTGTTGCCGCACATCATTCCGATGCTGCACCAGACGTTCCCGAAACTCGAAATGTACCTGCACGAAGCGCAAACCCATCAGCTGCTGGCGCAGCTGGACAGCGGCAAGCTCGACTGCGCCATTCTTGCACTGGTAAAAGAGAGTGAAGCCTTTATTGAAGTACCGCTGTTCGATGAGCCGATGATGCTGGCGATCTATGAAGATCACCCGTGGGCGAACCGCGATCGCGTGCCGATGGCCGATCTGGCCGGTGAAAAGCTGCTGATGCTGGAAGATGGCCACTGCCTGCGCGACCAGGCTATGGGCTTCTGCTTCGAAGCGGGTGCCGATGAAGATACCCATTTCCGGGCAACCAGTCTGGAAACGCTGCGTAATATGGTGGCGGCGGGAAGCGGTATTACGCTTCTGCCTGCGCTGGCGGTGCCGCACGAGCGTAAACGTGATGGCGTGGTCTATCTGCCGTGCATTAAGCCGGAACCGCGTCGTACGATTGGCCTGGTTTATCGTCCGGGTTCACCGCTGCGCAGCCGCTATGAGCAGCTGGCAGAGGCCATCCGTGGTTCGATGGATGGCCATTTCGACAGCGCGTTAAAACAGGCGGTTTAAACCGTTCAGCGCGGCTACCCGATAGGCTTCCGCCATGGTCGGGTAGTTAAAGGTGGTGTTGACGAAGTACTCAATGGTGTTACCACCGCCTTTCTGCTCCATGATTGCCTGGCCGATATGAATGATCTCCGCGGCGCGTTCACCGAAGCAGTGAATCCCGAGGATCTCTTTCGTCTCGCGATGGAAAAGAATTTTCAGCGTTCCCACGCTCATCCCCACGATTTGCGCCCGCGCCAGATGTTTAAACTGGGCACGACCCACCTCGTAAGGCACCTTCATTGACGTCAGCTGCTGCTCGGTTTTCCCGACAGAACTGATTTCCGGGATGGTATAGATGCCCGTCGGAATATCTTCGATCAGGTGCGCCGTCGCTTCGCCTTTTACCAGCGCCTGTGCGGCAATGCGTCCCTGGTCGTAAGCGGCTGAGGCCAGGCTTGGGTAGCCAATCACGTCGCCGACCGCGTAAACGTGCGGTAGCGCGGTCTGGTACATGCTGTTGACCTTCAGCTGACCGCGGCTGTCGGTCTCAAGCCCGATATTTTCCAGCTTCAGTGAATCTGTGTTGCCGGTACGGCCGTTGGCGTACAGCAGGCAGTCGGCTTTCAGCTTCTTACCGGACTTCAGGTGCATTATCACCCCGTCGTCACAGCCTTCGATTTTCTCGTACTCTTCGTTGTGGCGAATCACCACGCCGCTGTTCCAGAAGTGGTAGGAGAGAGAGTCCGACATCTCCTGATCCAGGAACGCCAGCAGGCGGTCACGGGTGTTGATCAGGTCAACTTTGACGTCCATTCCGCGGAAGATCGACGCATATTCGCAGCCAATGACCCCTGCGCCATAGATAATGACGTGGCGTGGCTCATGGTGCAGGCTCAGAATCGAATCGCTGTCGTAGACGCGCGGGTGCGAGAAATCGACGTCGGCGGGATGGTACGGGCGTGAACCGCAGGCAATCACAAATTTTTCAGCCGTGATGGTTTCAACCGAACCGTCGTGGCATTCGAGTGCCAGGGTGTGTTCATCCACAAAATGCGCGTTGCCCTGCAAAATTTCACAGTGGTTACGCTCATAAAATCCCTGACGCATGCGTGTCTGCTGGTTAATAACGGTGTCCGCGTGATTCAGGATGTCAGCAAAGGATGAACGAAGAAGTCGGGAGTGGTCGCTGTAAAGAGGGTTCTGGTTAAATTCGATAATGCGGCTAACGGCGTGGCGGAGGGCTTTCGAAGGGATGGTGCCCCAGTGGGTGCAACCGCCGCCGACATTATGGTAGCGCTCGATGACCGCTACTCTGGCTCCCTGTTTCACCAGACCCATAGCAGCACCTTCGCCGCCGGGGCCGGAACCAATAACTATTGCGTCGTAATCGTAGGAATGTGGCATGGTAAGGCTTACCTGTTCTTATACATAAAAGCAACAGAATCATAACATCATTGCCAGGGTAACCCAATTATCGTTGTGCTTTTTTCGGGCAGTGGAGCACAAACCGCACGTAAACAATCATTCACAAAGCCAGGCAAACAGATTAATTTTATTCTCTGGTATAGTGCCATCAGGCCTTTGGAAGGATTCAACTATCGTGATGGGCGTAAGAGCACAACAAAAAGAGAAAACCCGGCGTTCGCTGGTGGAAGCCGCATTCAGTCAACTGAGTGCTGAGCGAAGTTTTGCCAGTTTGAGCCTGCGCGAAGTCGCACGCGAGGCCGGGATTGCGCCAACGTCCTTCTATCGTCATTTCCGTGATGTGGATGAACTGGGCCTGACCATGGTCGACGAGAGCGGTTTGATGCTGCGTCAGCTGATGCGCCAGGCGCGTCAGCGTATCGCCAAAGGGGGCAGCGTGATCCGCACCTCCGTGTCGACATTTATGGAATTTATCGGCAATAACCCCAACGCGTTTCGTCTGCTTCTGCGCGAACGTTCGGGCACGTCGGCGGCGTTTCGTGCCGCCGTCGCGCGTGAAATTCAGCACTTCATCGCGGAACTTGCCGACTATCTTGAACTCGAAAACCATATGCCGCGTGCCTTTACTGAAGCACAGGCTGAGGCGATGGTGACGATAGTGTTCAGCGCGGGTGCCGAAGCGCTGGACGTCAGCATTGAACAACGCAAGCAGCTTGAAGAGCGACTGGTATTGCAGCTCAGGATGATCTCCAAAGGCGCGTACTACTGGTATCGCCGTGAACAAGAGAAACTGGCACATCAAACCGAAGAGTGAAGGTGAGTAATGAAACAGTCAGGTCAGGATAAAGGGACGCTGTTGCTGGCATTGATCGCTGGCTTATCCATTAATGGTACGTTTGCCGCTATTTTTAGCTCAATCGTTCCATTTTCGATTTTCCCGCTTATAGCGTTGGTGCTGACGGTTTACTGCCTGCATCAACGTTACCTGAACCGCACCATGCCGGTGGGGTTACCGGGGCTGGCCGCTGCCTGCTTTATTCTGGGCGTATTGCTGTATAGCACCGTGGTTCGCGCGGAGTATCCGGATATCGGCTCTAACTTCTTCCCTGCGGTACTGTCTGTGGCGCTGGTGTTCTGGATTGGCTCGCGCATGCGTAGCCGCAAGAGCCAGTTACCGGAGTAGAGAATTTTGTAGGGCAGGTAAGCGAAGCGCCACCTGCCAAAATGCCGGATATTTACTTAGCCGTCAGAAGTACGCCGCACTCCATATGGTGCGTATACGGGAACTGATCGAACAGTGCCAGACGTTCAACCTTGTGCGTCTGGCCTAACGTTTCCAGGTTCTTGCACAGGGTCTCCGGATTACAGGAGATGTACAAAATACGCGGGTACGCCTGCACCATCTTCTCGGTTTCGCTGTCCAGACCACTGCGCGGCGGGTCTACAAAAATCGTCTCACACTGGTAGCTCTTCAGATCGATCCCTTCCAGGCGGTTAAACTGGCGTACGCCGTTCATCGCCTGCGTGAATTCTTCCGCGGCCATACGAATGATCTGCACGTTGTCGATATGGTTAGCGGCAATATTGTACTGCGCGGCGGCTACCGACGGCTTGGCGATTTCCGTTGCGAGGACGCGGTTGAAATTACGCGCCAGCGCCAGCGAGAAATTGCCGTTACCGCAGTAGAGCTCAAGCAGATCGCCGGTTGACCCTTCCGTCGCCTTCAGCGCCCACTCCAGCATCTGCACGTTCATCGCGGCATTCGGCTGGGTGAAGCTGTTTTCCACCTGACGATAAACCATCTCTTTACCCGCCACAGGCAGGCGCTCGTCGACGTAGTCCTGATCCAGCATGATTTTGGTTTTTGTCGCCCGGCCAATCAGGTGGACGTTGATGTTCTGCGCCCGTAGCGCATCGCGCAGCGCTTCTGCCTGCTCGCGCCACTCGTCGTTCAGGGCTTTGTGGTACAGCAGGGAGACAATCGCCTGATTGCTTTGCGTGGTCAGGTAGTCAATCTGGAACAGCTTGTGGCGCAGTAACGGATTGTTACGCACGCCGTCCATTATCAGCGTCATCAGCTGGTTGATAAGCTCACTCGCTGCCGGGAAGCTGTCCACGCGGATACGGGACTTCGTCTGCTGATCGAAAATGATGTGGTACAGGTCGTCACCGTCGTGCCAGATGCGGAATTCGGCGCGCATGCGGTAGTGGCTGACAGGAGAGCGGAACACCTCGGGAACGGGCGCGTTGAAAGGCGTCATCATACTTTGCAGGCGGACAACTTTTTCTGCCAGCTGCGCGTCGTACTGTTCTGTCGGGAGGTGTTCTGGGGTCATGATGCGTCCTGAGTGATAAAGAATTACGCGGCGATTGTAGGCATTGTTCAGGGGATGTCCAGATTTAATGGCCAATAGCTGTCTGGACATCCATACGTGTCTAATTGTAGCATTCTGTTTCCGGTCTCCTGAGAGTGAAAAGGGAATCCAGTGTAAATCTGGAGCTGACGCGCAGCGGTAAAGACTGGCGGGATGAGCGTTGTAGACACTGTGAAAATGGGAAGTCTTCATCCTTATATAGCCACCTAGCCCGAAGACCTGCCGGGATCACGTCGCATTTGGTTTCATCATCGCGTGCTATCGATGAGGCCTGCGGCATCCTTCTTATATTGTGGATGCTTTAACAATGATTAAAAAAGTATCGCTGTTGACGGCGTTGTCCGTCACGGCATTTTCGGGCTGGGCGCAGGATAGCGCAGACTCGTTGGTGGTGACGGCAAATCGTTTTGAACAACCGGCAAAAACTGTTCTGGCACCGACGTCCGTGGTGACGCGCGAAGATATTGAACGCTGGCAGGCCAGAAGCGTGGTGGAAATCATGTCACGTCTGCCTGGCGTGGATATCGCGCAAAGCGGTGGAATGGGCTCGAACTCTTCGACTTTTATTCGCGGAACGGAATCTCGCCATGTGCTGGTGCTGATTGACGGTATTCCTTTGAATAACGCCGGGATCAGCAACGTTCCCGATCTGAGCCAAATCCCAACCTCGCTGATTCAGCGTATTGAGTACATCCGTGGTCCGCGTTCGGCCCTGTATGGCTCCGATGCGATTGGCGGCGTGATCAACATCATCACCGGACGTGACAAGCCGGGTGCGGAAATCTCAGCGGGCGTCGGCTCTAAGGGTTATCAGACCTATGACGGCGCTTTCCAGCAGGTGCTGGATAAAACCAAAATCACCATGGCGGGTAACTACACCTATACCCGTGGTTTTGATATTGATGCCAAAGATGCTCCGCGCCAGCCGGACCGCGATGGCTTTATGAGTAAATCGCTGTACGGCTCCGTGGAACAGCAGATTACCGACAGCGTGAGCGGCTTCTTCCGTGGCTTTGGTTATGACAACCGCACCGCGTACGACGGTTACGATCACTACGACGACAACTTTATGGTGGATGGACGACCTGATACTCGCCAGCTCTATAGCCAGAACTGGGATACCGGTCTGCGTTACAACCAGGGGATTTTTCAGTCACAGCTGGTCGCGGGTTACGGTCGCAGTAAAGATCAGAACTATGATCCGAAGAAAGGGCGTTACGCTGATTCCGCCACCATGGATGATGTGAAGCAGTATACCACCCAATGGCTCAACACCGTGGAAGTCGGTCACGGCAACATTGGCGCAGGTCTGGACTGGCAAAAGCAGAAGACGCAGGCCGGAACGGGCTACCTGGATAAAGGGTACGAGCAACGCAATACCGGCGTGTTTGTTTCGGCAATGCAGCAGTTCAGCAGCGTGACGCTGGAAGCGGCGGCGCGTAATGACGACAACTCCAACTTTGGTAACCATGGCACATGGCAAACCAGTGCGGCGTGGGAGTTTGTGGATGGCTATCGCGTGATTGCTTCCTACGGTACCGCATTTAAAGCACCAACCATGAGCCAGATCCACAGCGCCTCTTATGGTAACCCGGACCTCAAACCGGAAGAGAGTAAGCAGTGGGAAGGGGGCTTTGAAGGTCTGACGGGACCGGTCAACTGGCGTATCACCGGCTATCGCAATGACATTGATAATCTTATTAACAGCGATCCGCATACGTATCGTTACTACAACGTTGACGAAGCACGTATTAAAGGTGTGGAAGCGACGGCACAGTTCGATACTGGCCCGGTCGGACATCAGATTTCATATGATTACGTCGACCCGCGTAATGCCAAAACCAACGAAGTACTGGCCCGCCGTTCTAAGCAGCAGGTTAAGTACCAGCTTGACTGGCAGGTATGGGATCTCGACTGGAACCTTGCCTACCGTTATCTGGGCACCCGCTATGATGTCGCGATTGATCCTGACACCTATTCGTCAGAACGCGTGAAAATGGGCGGTGTCAGCCTTTGGGATGTCGCAGTTTCGTATCCTGTCACCTCACATCTCACAGTTCGTGGTAAAATAGCCAACCTGTTCGATAAAGATTACGAGACAGTTTATGGCTACCAAACTGCAGGACGGGAATACACCTTGTCTGGCAGCTACACCTTCTAATCCGCGTCCCACCGTGCTGGTGTTTGATTCCGGCGTCGGTGGGCTTTCGGTCTATGATGAGATTCGGCATCTCCTGCCGGATCTCCATTACATCTACGCCTTCGATAACGTCGCTTTCCCGTATGGGGAAAAGAGCGAAGATTTTATTGTTGAGCGTGTGGTTGAAATCGTCACTGCGGTACAAAAACGCTATCCCCTTGCGCTGGCCGTCATCGCCTGTAATACGGCGAGCACCGTTTCTCTTCCCGCCCTGCGTGAAAAATTCCAGTTCCCGGTTGTGGGCGTTGTCCCTGCAATAAAGCCTGCCGCGCGTCTGACGGCGAACGGCATAGTGGGTTTGCTGGCAACGCGAGGCACGGTAAAGCGTCCTTATACCCGCGAGTTGATCGACCGTTTTGCTAACGAATGTCAGATTGCGATGCTGGGCTCGGCCGAGCTGGTGGAGATGGCCGAAGCGAAGCTGCATGGAAAGGCGGTATCACTCGACGAGCTGCGTCGTATTCTTCGTCCGTGGCTGCGGATGCCCGAACCTCCGGATACCGTTGTGCTGGGCTGTACCCACTTCCCGCTATTACAGGAAGAGTTATTGGAGGTGTTACCGGAGGGGACGCGCCTGGTGGATTCGGGTGCGGCTATCGCTCGTCGAACTGCCTGGCTGCTGGAACACGAAGCGCCGGATGCGAAATCTACCGATGCGAATATCGCGTTTTGTATGGCTATCACAAAAGAGACTGAGCAACTTTTACCCGTTTTACGCCGTTATGGCTTTGAAACGCTCGAAAAACTGGCGCTATAGCACGGTTTTGAGCAAAAAAGAGACGGTTGAAAGTTTTTTTTAAAAGAGGGGTTGTCAACGTCTGAGAACTCCCTATAATGCGCCTCCACTGACACGGAACAACGGCTTACAGGCCGCCGGGTTAGCGGGGTTCAGAGATGAACGCCAGCAGAGAAAAGCGAAAATAATCACTTGACTCTGAACGAGGAAAACGTAATATACGGGACCTCGCAACGGTGAGCGAAAGCCGCGTTGCACTGCTCTTTAACAATTTATCAGACAATCTGTGTGGGCACTCAAAGTGACATGGATTCTTAATGTCTTCGGACAATAAATGAATACCAAGTCTCTGAGTGAACATGCGTAATTCATTACGAAGTTTAATTCACGAGCATCAAACTTAAATTGAAGAGTTTGATCATGGCTCAGATTGAACGCTGGCGGCAGGCCTAACACATGCAAGTCGAGCGGCAGCGGAAAGTAGCTTGCTACTTTGCCGGCGAGCGGCGGACGGGTGAGTAATGTCTGGGAAACTGCCTGATGGAGGGGGATAACTACTGGAAACGGTAGCTAATACCGCATAACGTCGCAAGACCAAAGAGGGGGACCTTCGGGCCTCTTGCCATCAGATGTGCCCAGATGGGATTAGCTAGTAGGTGGGGTAACGGCTCACCTAGGCGACGATCCCTAGCTGGTCTGAGAGGATGACCAGCCACACTGGAACTGAGACACGGTCCAGACTCCTACGGGAGGCAGCAGTGGGGAATATTGCACAATGGGCGCAAGCCTGATGCAGCCATGCCGCGTGTATGAAGAAGGCCTTCGGGTTGTAAAGTACTTTCAGCGGGGAGGAAGGCGTTGAGGTTAATAACCTCAGCGATTGACGTTACCCGCAGAAGAAGCACCGGCTAACTCCGTGCCAGCAGCCGCGGTAATACGGAGGGTGCAAGCGTTAATCGGAATTACTGGGCGTAAAGCGCACGCAGGCGGTCTGTCAAGTCGGATGTGAAATCCCCGGGCTCAACCTGGGAACTGCATTCGAAACTGGCAGGCTAGAGTCTTGTAGAGGGGGGTAGAATTCCAGGTGTAGCGGTGAAATGCGTAGAGATCTGGAGGAATACCGGTGGCGAAGGCGGCCCCCTGGACAAAGACTGACGCTCAGGTGCGAAAGCGTGGGGAGCAAACAGGATTAGATACCCTGGTAGTCCACGCCGTAAACGATGTCGACTTGGAGGTTGTGCCCTTGAGGCGTGGCTTCCGGAGCTAACGCGTTAAGTCGACCGCCTGGGGAGTACGGCCGCAAGGTTAAAACTCAAATGAATTGACGGGGGCCCGCACAAGCGGTGGAGCATGTGGTTTAATTCGATGCAACGCGAAGAACCTTACCTACTCTTGACATCCAGAGAACTTTCCAGAGATGGATTGGTGCCTTCGGGAACTCTGAGACAGGTGCTGCATGGCTGTCGTCAGCTCGTGTTGTGAAATGTTGGGTTAAGTCCCGCAACGAGCGCAACCCTTATCCTTTGTTGCCAGCGGTCCGGCCGGGAACTCAAAGGAGACTGCCAGTGATAAACTGGAGGAAGGTGGGGATGACGTCAAGTCATCATGGCCCTTACGAGTAGGGCTACACACGTGCTACAATGGCGCATACAAAGAGAAGCGACCTCGCGAGAGCAAGCGGACCTCATAAAGTGCGTCGTAGTCCGGATTGGAGTCTGCAACTCGACTCCATGAAGTCGGAATCGCTAGTAATCGTAGATCAGAATGCTACGGTGAATACGTTCCCGGGCCTTGTACACACCGCCCGTCACACCATGGGAGTGGGTTGCAAAAGAAGTAGGTAGCTTAACCTTCGGGAGGGCGCTTACCACTTTGTGATTCATGACTGGGGTGAAGTCGTAACAAGGTAACCGTAGGGGAACCTGCGGTTGGATCACCTCCTTACCTTAAAGAACCTGCCTTTGTAGTGCTCACACAGATTGTCTGATGAAAAGTAAATAGCAAGGCGTCTTGCGATTGAGACTTCAGTGTCCCCTTCGTCTAGAGGCCCAGGACACCGCCCTTTCACGGCGGTAACAGGGGTTCGAATCCCCTAGGGGACGCCACTTGCTGGTTCGTGAGTGAAAGTCACCTGCCGTCATATCTCAAAACTGACTTACGAGTCACGTTTGAGATATTTGCTCTTTAAAAATCTGGATCAAGCTGAAAATTGAAACGACACATCTTTAATGGTGTGTTTGAGTCTCTCAAATTTTCGCAATCAGAAGTGAAACATCTTCGGGTTGTGAGGTTAAGCGACTAAGCGTACACGGTGGATGCCCTGGCAGTCAGAGGCGATGAAGGACGTGCTAATCTGCGAAAAGCGCCGGCGAGGTGATATGAACCTTTGACCCGGCGATGTCCGAATGGGGAAACCCAGTGCAATTCGTTGCACTATCGTTAACTGAATACATAGGTTAACGAGGCGAACCGGGGGAACTGAAACATCTAAGTACCCCGAGGAAAAGAAATCAACCGAGATTCCCCCAGTAGCGGCGAGCGAACGGGGAGCAGCCCAGAGTCTGAATCAGCTTGTGTGTTAGTGGAAGCGTCTGGAAAGTCGCACGGTACAGGGTGACAGTCCCGTACACGAAAGCACACAGGCTGTGAACTCGAAGAGTAGGGCGGGACACGTGGTATCCTGTCTGAATATGGGGGGACCATCCTCCAAGGCTAAATACTCCTGACTGACCGATAGTGAACCAGTACCGTGAGGGAAAGGCGAAAAGAACCCCGGCGAGGGGAGTGAAAAAGAACCTGAAACCGTGTACGTACAAGCAGTGGGAGCACCTTCGTGGTGTGACTGCGTACCTTTTGTATAATGGGTCAGCGACTTATATTCTGTAGCAAGGTTAACCGTATAGGGGAGCCGAAGGGAAACCGAGTCTTAACTGGGCGTTAAGTTGCAGGGTATAGACCCGAAACCCGGTGATCTAGCCATGGGCAGGTTGAAGGTTGGGTAACACTAACTGGAGGACCGAACCGACTAATGTTGAAAAATTAGCGGATGACTTGTGGCTGGGGGTGAAAGGCCAATCAAACCGGGAGATAGCTGGTTCTCCCCGAAAGCTATTTAGGTAGCGCCTCGTGAACTCATCTTCGGGGGTAGAGCACTGTTTCGGCTAGGGGGCCATCCCGGCTTACCAACCCGATGCAAACTACGAATACCGAAGAATGTTATCACGGGAGACACACGGCGGGTGCTAACGTCCGTCGTGAAGAGGGAAACAACCCAGACCGCCAGCTAAGGTCCCAAAGTCATGGTTAAGTGGGAAACGATGTGGGAAGGCACAGACAGCCAGGATGTTGGCTTAGAAGCAGCCATCATTTAAAGAAAGCGTAATAGCTCACTGGTCGAGTCGGCCTGCGCGGAAGATGTAACGGGGCTAAACCATGCACCGAAGCTGCGGCAGCGACACTATGTGTTGTTGGGTAGGGGAGCGTTCTGTAAGCCGTTGAAGGTGTGCTGTGAGGCATGCTGGAGGTATCAGAAGTGCGAATGCTGACATAAGTAACGATAAAGCGGGTGAAAAGCCCGCTCGCCGGAAGACCAAGGGTTCCTGTCCAACGTTAATCGGGGCAGGGTGAGTCGACCCCTAAGGCGAGGCCGAAAGGCGTAGTCGATGGGAAACAGGTTAATATTCCTGTACTTGGTGTTACTGCGAAGGGGGGACGGAGAAGGCTATGTTAGCCGGGCGACGGTTGTCCCGGTTTAAGCATGTAGGCGGAGGTTCCAGGTAAATCCGGTACCTTATTAACGCTGAGGTGTGATGACGAGGCACTACGGTGCTGAAGTAACAAATGCCCTGCTTCCAGGAAAAGCCTCTAAGCATCAGGTAACACGAAATCGTACCCCAAACCGACACAGGTGGTCAGGTAGAGAATACCAAGGCGCTTGAGAGAACTCGGGTGAAGGAACTAGGCAAAATGGTGCCGTAACTTCGGGAGAAGGCACGCTGATATGTAGGTGAAGCCCCTGCGGGTGGAGCTGAAATCAGTCGAAGATACCAGCTGGCTGCAACTGTTTATTAAAAACACAGCACTGTGCAAACACGAAAGTGGACGTATACGGTGTGACGCCTGCCCGGTGCCGGAAGGTTAATTGATGGGGTTAGCGGCAACGCGAAGCTCTTGATCGAAGCCCCGGTAAACGGCGGCCGTAACTATAACGGTCCTAAGGTAGCGAAATTCCTTGTCGGGTAAGTTCCGACCTGCACGAATGGCGTAATGATGGCCAGGCTGTCTCCACCCGAGACTCAGTGAAATTGAACTCGCTGTGAAGATGCAGTGTACCCGCGGCAAGACGGAAAGACCCCGTGAACCTTTACTATAGCTTGACACTGAACACTGGTCCTTGATGTGTAGGATAGGTGGGAGGCTTTGAAGCGTGGACGCCAGTCTGCGTGGAGCCGTCCTTGAAATACCACCCTTTAATGGCTGGTGTTCTAACGTAGACCCGTGATCCGGGTTGCGGACAGTGTCTGGTGGGTAGTTTGACTGGGGCGGTCTCCTCCCAAAGAGTAACGGAGGAGCACGAAGGTTAGCTAATCCTGGTCGGACATCAGGAGGTTAGTGCAATGGCATAAGCTAGCTTGACTGCGAGAGTGACGGCTCGAGCAGGTGCGAAAGCAGGTCATAGTGATCCGGTGGTTCTGAATGGAAGGGCCATCGCTCAACGGATAAAAGGTACTCCGGGGATAACAGGCTGATACCGCCCAAGAGTTCATATCGACGGCGGTGTTTGGCACCTCGATGTCGGCTCATCACATCCTGGGGCTGAAGTAGGTCCCAAGGGTATGGCTGTTCGCCATTTAAAGTGGTACGCGAGCTGGGTTTAGAACGTCGTGAGACAGTTCGGTCCCTATCTGCCGTGGGCGCTGGAGAATTGAGGGGGGCTGCTCCTAGTACGAGAGGACCGGAGTGGACGCATCACTGGTGTTCGGGTTGTCATGCCAATGGCACTGCCCGGTAGCTAAATGCGGAAAAGATAAGTGCTGAAAGCATCTAAGCACGAAACTTGCCCCGAGATGAGTTCTCCCTGAGACTTTAAGTCTCCTGAAGGAACGTTGAAGACGACGACGTTGATAGGTCGGGTGTGTAAGCGCAGCGATGCGTTGAGCTAACCGATACTAATGAACCGTGAGGCTTAACCTTACAACGCCGAAGGTGTTTTGGCGAAGAGACAGAACAATCAATTTCAGCCTGATACAGATTTAACAGAATTTGCCTGGCGGCTTTAGCGCGGTGGTCCCACCTGACCCCATGCCGAACTCAGAAGTGAAACGCCGTAGCGCCGATGGTAGTGTGGGGTCTCCCCATGTGAGAGTAGGGAACTGCCAGGCATCAAATTAAGTAGTAAGCCGGTGCATAAATCCGGTGGTTACAGCAGTCTTCGGTGGAGCGGTAGTTCAGTCGGTTAGAATACCTGCCTGTCACGCAGGGGGTCGCGGGTTCGAGTCCCGTCCGTTCCGCCACTTATTAAGACATTAAGCCTGCCTTTTTGGCAGGCTTAATGGCAAAAAACTTTAGGGGCGTAGCTCAGTTGGTAGAGCACCGGTCTCCAAAACCGGGTGTCGCGAGTTCGAGTCTCTCCGCCCCTGCCATATATAATCCTTTGCTTCGGCAAAGGATTTTTTTTGCCTGAAATCCAGCAAAAAGGCCTCTTCTTAATATTCAGCCAGCATTTCTGCTGGCTGATGTATCAATCCATTACATTGATTTTTAACAGATCTTTTATCTGTGCTTGCTTATCACTGTTTTGCAGCCAAATTGCATACAGCGGTCTGGTAAGCGTGGTGGAATCCATCACCGTATGCAGCCCCGCTTTAGCGTCTGCCCAGCGAACAGGTAACCAGGTACATCCTCTCAGCAAGGGCAGTTGCTGACAGGCGATCTCCGCAGAGCTGGTTGTTAACTGTGGAACATCATCAGGTGCAATCAATCCAGTCTCATGCTGCTGAAAATCTGGCCCCCATTCCAGGCGCAAATAGGTCAGATCTGCCTTCATCATCGAAGGTTCAGAGGCATAAAGCGCCAGACCAAACTGGCCTACAATCTGGCTGCTAAATTCGTCCATCTTGGGGGCTTCAGTTGTGATCAGAAGATCAAGCTGACGCTCATGAAGCTGCTTAACCAGCGACTGCCGTTGCGCAATTCTCGCTTCAAATTGCAGGTGGCCGTGTGAATGATATAGCTGGGTAAGCCACTGACTTAGCATACATTCCCACAGAGAAGCGCTGGCCCCAATCGAGAACTCATTATGCCTCGAAGTATGCGCCACCTCTTTACGTGCTGCCTGCCAGGTATTCATGAGCGTTTCTGCGTACGGCAGCAGTTTCTCACCGGCAGGCGTTAAGCGAATATTGTTACGATGGCGAGTAAAAAGATTCACACCCAGTTGATTTTCCAGCTGTCGAATACGAAAACTGACTGCTGACTGCGTCAGGTAAAGGGCTTCAGCTGCTCGCCCAAAGTGGCGTGTTCTGCTCACTTCAAGGAAAGTTTTAAGCAATTCCGTATCCACATCTTTCTCCGCAAAATTATTTGTCGTTATGATTTAAATGTTTTGTTTTACACTCTGTCAAGCGTAACTAATACTCCGCGCCATAAATAGCTCGGCCAAAGAATTAGGAGCGTGTAGGATGGCGGAAAGCTTTACGACGACTAATCGTTTTTTCGACAATAAACATTATCCGCGCGGGTTCTCTCGTCACGGCGATTTCACCATCAAAGAAGCTCAACTGCTTGAGCGTCATGGTTATGCCTTTAACGAGCTGGATCTGGGTAAGCGTGAACCTGCGACCGAAGACGAAAAACAGTTTGTTTCCGTTTGCCGTGGTGAGCGTGAGCCTCAGTCTGAAGCGGAACGTGTGTGGATCAAGTATATGGCACGCATTAAGCGTCCAAAGCGCTTCCATACGCTGTCTGGCGGCAAGCCGCAGATGGAAGGTGCAGAAGACTACACCGAGTCTGATGATTAAAATGAAGAGAAGGGGCTACGGCCCCTTTTTTTTATGCCAGCAACTTCTGCAGATGCAGCAGCAAACGATCGATAGCGCGGTAGCTCAGCGCCTCCTGCAAATGCTTTCTCTCAATGTCAGTGCACCCCTCCACGTCAGCAATGGTTCTGGCCACTTTTAGCAAACGCTGCCACGCACGTATAGACAGCCCAAAGCGCGTCAACGTCTCCTCAAGCCATCCCGCATCCTCACTGTTAAGGGAACAAAACTGCCGGATCCCGGCATTATCCAGCCGGGCATTTAGCCTGTTCTGACGAGCATACTGTCGCGTCTGGGCCGCAATCACCCGCTCGCGTACATCAGCTGAGCTTTCACCCGTGATACCCGTCTGCCTGAGCAGACCCGGCGGAGGAAGGGGGATCTCGAGGGATAAATCGAAACGGTCAAGGAACGGGCCGGATAACTTACCCAGATAGCGCAACGTTTGCTCCGGCGTACAGCGGTTATGGTTGCCCTGGTAGTGGCCCGTCGGGCTGGGATTCATCGCCGCGACCAGCTGAAACTGCGCGGGATAGCTTATTTTGGCCCGCGTGCGCGAGATATGTATTTCGCCAGATTCAATAGGTTCTCTCAGTGCATCCAGCACGCGGCGCTCAAACTCGGGCAGCTCATCGAGAAATAGAATTCCATTATGGGCCAGTGAGATCTCTCCCGGCCCGGGGATAGACCCGCCGCCGACCATTGCGGTCAGTGAAGCGCTATGATGTGGGGAACGAAAAGGGCGACGGCGCCACTGTTTTTGCAACGATGCAGAACTGATGAGGCTATATATGGCAGCGCTTTCCAGCGCTTCATGATTATTGAGCGGTGGAAGCAATCCACTCAACCTGCTCGCCAGCATCGTTTTCCCCGTACCTGGTGGACCAATCAACAGAAGATTGTGCCCACCTGCGGCCGTAATCTCCAGCGCCCGTTTCCCTTGCTCCTGCCCCATAATCTCGCTGAGATCCTCCGGGACGTCGGTCATAACATCGTCACACTCCTCCGGCTCGGACAGTTCATGTCGTCCTTCCAGCCAGGCACAAACTTCCTGTAAATGTCCCGCGATGAGGCATCCTTTCTCGGCGATAAGACTCACTTCTGATGCGTTTTCATTTGCGACAATGATTTGCCGCCCGGCACGTATGGCCTCCAGCGCTCCTGATATCGCACCGGGAACGCCTCTTAACGCGCCTGTGAGCGCGAGTTCACCCACGAACTCATACAAGCCTAGCCTTGTCGTATTAAGCTGCTCAGAAGCCGCGAGAAGGGCAATTGCGATAGGTAAATCGTATCGTCCCCCCTCTTTAGGCAGATCGGCGGGAGCAAGGTTGATGGTGATCTTCTTCGCAGGGAAGGTATAACCGCTATTTATTATTGCGCTGCGAACGCGATCCCTGGCCTCTTTAACCGTCGTTTCAGGTAAGCCGACAAGCGTGAGCCCGGGTAGCCCATTACTCAAATGAACCTCAACTGAAACAAGCGGTGCCTTTACCCCGAGAGCCGCACGCGTATAAACAACTGACAGTGACATTTGCACTACCTCCTGGGGTGACTATGCCAGCGCCTTTTTTGTCTGTTTAGCGTCATTTTGCTGATTTACGCCGCCTGTTCAGAGATTTTAAGCGCACGCTGAAACAATTGCATAACCGTGGAAGCTTCCTCGCAGAATGTAAAAAGCCCCGTTTTGACGTTAAGAACTGCAGTAAAAAAATGAAAAATATTCATTTTCTAATTTCTTTATATAAAACAAAGCTTTTAAGAAATATGATTCGCTGCCTAATCAAATCCGTCATAAATAAATCTTGTGTTTGATTTAAAAACTGTGATAACTCTTTAGGTATTCCTTCGAACAAGATGCAAAAAGAACTGAAAATGACAGCCCTTCTACGAGTGATTAGCCTGGTCGTGATTAGCGTGGTGGTGATTATTATCCCACCGTGCGGGGCTGCACTTGGACGAGGAAAGGCTTAGAAATCAAGCCTTAACGAACTAAGACCCCCGCACCGAAAGGTCCGGGGGTTTTTTTATGACTAAAAAACGTAAATGAGGAGCAGAGAATGACGACTAGCACAAAATTCTGTTTCTCCCGATTTATGACGGGGAACTAACTATGAATGGGGCACAGTGGGTAGTACATGCGTTGCGCGCGCAGGGAGTCGAGACAGTATTCGGTTATCCAGGTGGCGCAATTATGCCGATTTACGATGCACTGTATGACGGCGGCGTGGAACATCTCTTGTGCCGACACGAGCAGGGCGCAGTGATGGCGGCCATTGGCTACGCCCGCGCGACCGGCAAAATCGGCGTGTGTATGGCGACGTCAGGCCCGGGCGCAACTAACCTCATCACCGGCCTGGCTGACGCGCTGCTGGACTCTGTTCCCGTTGTTGCCATCACCGGGCAGGTGGCGTCTCCGTTCATCGGTACCGACGCTTTTCAGGAAGTCGATGTACTGGGTTTATCGCTGGCCTGCACCAAACACAGTTTCCTCGTTCAGTCTCTGGAAGAGCTGCCGCGCGTAATGGCAGAAGCGTTCGAAGTGGCCAGCTCAGGCCGTCCTGGTCCGGTTCTGGTCGATATCCCGAAAGATATCCAGGTGGCACCTGGCGATCTGGAACCCCACTTCTCCACCGTTGAAAGCGACGACGCGTTTCCGCATGCGGAAGTTGAAGAGGCCCGTCAGATGATGGCGCAGGCGAAACAGCCGATGCTGTACATCGGCGGTGGCGTCGGGATGGCGCAGGCCGTTCCCGCCCTGCGTGAATTTATCGCGGTAACGCAAATACCTGCCACCTGCACGCTGAAAGGGTTGGGTGCGGTAGATGCAGACTATCCGTACTATCTGGGCATGCTGGGGATGCACGGCACCAAAGCGGCAAACCTGGCGGTGCAGGAGTGCGATCTGCTCATCGCCGTAGGTGCCCGTTTTGACGACCGCGTCACCGGCAAGCTGAATACCTTTGCGCCGAACGCTAAAGTCATCCATATGGATATCGACCCGGCGGAGATGAACAAGTTGCGTCAGGCGCACGTTGCGCTGCAGGGCGATCTCAACGCGCTGTTACCGGCATTGCAGAAGCCGCTGGATATCAACGCATGGCGTCAGCACACCGCCGATATGCGTGCCGAGCACGCATGGCGTTACGATCACCCCGGCGAGGCCATCTACGCGCCGCTGCTGTTGAAGCAGTTGTCGGATCGCAAACCTGCTGATAGCGTCGTCACCACCGACGTCGGCCAGCACCAGATGTGGTCCGCGCAGCATATGACCTACACCCGCCCGGAAAATTTCATCACCTCCAGCGGGTTAGGGACGATGGGCTTCGGTCTGCCAGCAGCCGTTGGCGCGCAGGTCGCCCGCCCGAACGATACCGTTATCTGTATCTCCGGTGACGGCTCCTTCATGATGAACGTCCAGGAGCTCGGCACCGTTAAACGCAAGCAGTTGCCGCTGAAAATCGTCTTGCTCGACAACCAGCGTTTAGGGATGGTTCGCCAGTGGCAACAGCTGTTCTTCCAGGAGCGCTACAGCGAAACGACTCTCACCGATAACCCCGATTTCCTCACCCTGGCCAGCGCCTTTGGCATCCCTGGCCAGCACATCACCCGTAAAGATCAGGTTGAAGCGGCGCTCGACACCATGCTGAACAGCGATGGACCTTACCTGCTTCATGTCTCAATCGACGAACTCGAGAACGTCTGGCCGCTGGTACCACCTGGTGCCAGTAACTCACAAATGATGGAGAAATTATCATGATGCAGCATCAGGTCGCCGTACAGGCTCGCTTCAACCCGGAAACTTTAGAACGCGTTTTGCGTGTGGTGCGTCATCGTGGTTTTCAGATTTGCTCTATGAATATGGAGACAGCCACTGACGCCCGGAATATCAGTATCGAATTAACCGTTGCCAGCCCGCGGCCGGTCGACTTACTGTTTAGTCAGTTATCAAAGCTGGTAGACGTTGCCCATGTTGCCATCTGCCAGAGCACAACCACATCACAACAAATCCGCGCTTAAGCGTGACAGGACGAAAAAATGACGACAAAAAAAGCTGATTACATTTGGTTCAACGGTGAGATGGTTCGCTGGGAGGACGCGAAGGTCCACGTGATGTCCCACGCGCTGCACTACGGTACCTCCGTGTTTGAAGGCATCCGCTGCTACGATTCTCACAAAGGGCCAGTGGTGTTCCGCCATCGCGAACACATGCAGCGTCTGCATGACTCAGCCAAAATTTATCGTTTCCCGGTATCTCAGAGCGTTGATGAGCTGATGGAAGCCTGCCGCGACGTGATCCGTAAGAACAACCTCACCAGCGCCTATATTCGTCCGCTGGTCTTCGTGGGTGACGTCGGTATGGGCGTGAACCCGCCGGCCGGCTATACCACTGATGTGATCATTGCCGCGTTCCCGTGGGGTGCTTACCTGGGTGCTGAAGCCCTGGAGCAGGGGATCGACGCAATGGTCTCTTCCTGGAACCGCGTTGCGCCAAACACCATCCCGACCGCCGCGAAAGCGGGCGGTAACTACCTCTCTTCATTGCTGGTCGGCAGCGAAGCGCGCCGTCACGGTTACCAGGAAGGCATCGCGCTCGATGTGAATGGCTACATCTCAGAAGGCGCAGGTGAAAACCTGTTTGAAGTGAAAGACGGCATTCTGTTTACGCCACCATTCACCTCCTCCGCGCTGCCGGGCATCACCCGTGACGCCATCATCAAGCTGGCGAAAGACCTGGGTATCGAAGTGCGCGAGCAGGTGCTGTCCCGCGAATCCCTGTACCTGGCCGATGAAGTGTTTATGTCCGGTACCGCGGCTGAAATCACCCCGGTGCGCAGCGTAGACGGTATTCAGGTGGGCGAAGGCCGCTGTGGCCCGGTCACCAAACGCATTCAGAAAGCGTTCTTTGGCCTCTTCACCGGCGAAACAGAAGATAAATACGGCTGGTTGGATCAGGTTAATCACTAAGCATAAATTTGGGACGGCACGCACCGTCCCATTACATAGTCAGACGGGAGTCAATAAAGCATGCCTAAGTATCGTTCAGCCACCACCACCCACGGCCGCAACATGGCGGGTGCCCGCGCGCTGTGGCGCGCCACTGGAATGACCGACGCCGATTTCGGTAAGCCGATTATCGCCGTGGTGAACTCCTTCACCCAGTTCGTACCGGGCCACGTGCACCTGCGCGATCTGGGTAAACTGGTAGCCGAGCAAATCGAAGCCTCCGGCGGCGTGGCGAAAGAGTTCAACACCATTGCGGTCGATGACGGTATCGCGATGGGTCACGGGGGCATGCTCTATTCACTGCCGTCGCGCGAGCTGATCGCCGACTCCGTAGAGTATATGGTTAACGCCCACTGCGCCGATGCCATGGTCTGTATCTCCAACTGCGACAAAATCACCCCGGGGATGCTGATGGCTTCCCTGCGTCTGAATATTCCGGTGATCTTCGTCTCCGGTGGCCCAATGGAAGCGGGGAAAACCAAGCTCTCCGACAAAATCATCAAGCTCGACCTGGTCGATGCGATGATCCAGGGCGCGGACCCGAAAGTCTCTGACGAGCAGAGCGATCAGGTGGAACGCTCCGCGTGTCCGACCTGCGGCTCCTGTTCCGGTATGTTCACGGCGAACTCCATGAACTGCCTGACCGAAGCGCTGGGCCTGTCTCAGCCGGGCAACGGCTCGCTGCTGGCGACCCACGCCGACCGTAAGCAGCTGTTCCTCAACGCCGGTAAGCGCATCGTTGAGCTGACCAAGCGCTACTACGAGCAGGATGATGCCAGCGCGCTGCCGCGCAGCATTGCCAGTAAAGCCGCGTTCGAAAACGCCATGACGCTGGATATCGCCATGGGCGGTTCCACCAATACCGTTCTGCACCTGCTGGCTGCCGCACAGGAAGCCGAAATCGACTTCACCATGAGCGATATCGACAAGCTGTCCCGCAAAGTGCCGCAGCTGTGTAAGGTCGCACCAAGTACCCAGAAGTACCACATGGAAGACGTGCACCGTGCTGGTGGTGTAATCGGTATTTTGGGCGAGCTGGATCGCGCCGGGCTGCTGAACCGTGACGTGAAAAACGTGCTCGGGCTGACGCTGCCGGAATCGCTGGACCAGTTCGACGTGATGCTGACCAAAGACGAGGCGGTGAAAAAAATGTTCCGCGCCGGTCCTGCCGGTATTCGTACCACGCAGGCCTTCTCCCAGGATTGCCGCTGGGACACGCTGGACGATGACCGCGCCGAAGGCTGCATCCGCTCGCTGGAACACGCCTACAGCAAAGACGGCGGCCTGGCCGTGCTGTACGGAAACTTTGCGGAAAACGGCTGCATCGTGAAAACCGCAGGCGTGGACGACAGCATCCTGAAATTCACCGGTCCGGCGAAGGTGTACGAAAGCCAGGATGAAGCGGTAGACGCCATCCTTGGCGGTAAAGTGGTTGAAGGCGACGTGGTTGTCATTCGCTACGAAGGGCCGAAAGGCGGTCCGGGCATGCAGGAGATGCTCTACCCAACCACCTTCCTGAAATCGATGGGCCTCGGTAAAGCCTGCGCGCTGATCACCGACGGGCGTTTCTCCGGCGGTACTTCCGGCCTCTCTATCGGCCACGTTTCCCCGGAAGCGGCAAGCGGCGGCAACATTGCCATCATCGAAGACGGCGATCTGATCGAAATCGACATTCCGAATCGCGGCATTCAGCTCAAGCTGAGTGACCAGGAGATCGCAGCCCGTCGTGAAGCGCAGGAAGCGCGCGGCGACAAAGCCTGGACGCCCAAAGATCGCCAGCGCGAAGTTTCCTTTGCCCTGCGCGCCTACGCGAGCCTTGCCACCAGTGCAGATAAAGGCGCGGTGCGCGATAAATCGAAACTCGGGGGCTAACGATGGCCGAGTCACAACCCTTATCCGCCGCCCCTGAGGGGGCGGAATATCTCAGGGCGGTGCTGCGCGCACCGGTCTATGAAGCCGTGCAGGTCACGCCCCTGCAGAAAATGGAAAAGCTCTCTTCGCGCCTCGACAACGTCATTCTGGTGAAGCGCGAAGACCGCCAGCCGGTGCACAGCTTCAAGCTGCGCGGTGCCTACGCGATGATGGCCGGACTGACCGATGAGCAAAAAGCGCGCGGCGTGATTACCGCGTCGGCGGGCAACCACGCGCAGGGCGTGGCGTTCTCGTCTGCTCGTCTGGGGCTGAAAGCGCTGATCGTGATGCCGGTTGCTACCGCAGACATCAAGGTCGACGCGGTGCGCGGTTTCGGCGGTGAAGTATTACTCCACGGGGCTAACTTTGACGAAGCAAAAGCCAAAGCGATTGAGCTGGCGCAGCAGCAGGGTTTCACCTGGGTGCCGCCGTTCGACCACCCGATGGTGATTGCCGGGCAGGGCACGCTGGCGCTGGAGCTGCTGCAGCAGGATGCCCATCTCGACCGCGTCTTTGTTCCGGTGGGCGGCGGTGGCTTAGCCGCAGGCGTGGCGGTGCTGATCAAACAGCTGATGCCGCAGATCAAAGTCATTGCCGTGGAAGCGGAAGATTCTGCCTGCCTGAAAGCGGCGCTGGATGCCGGGCATCCGGTAGACCTGCCGCGCGTCGGGCTGTTTGCCGAGGGCGTGGCGGTGAAGCGTATTGGCGACGAAACCTTCCGCCTGTGCCGGGAATATCTCGACGATATCGTCACGGTGGATAGCGATGCGATCTGCGCGGCGATGAAGGATCTCTTCGAAGACGTTCGTGCGGTGGCGGAACCGTCCGGCGCTCTGGCGCTGGCGGGCATGAAAAAATACATCGCGCAGCACAACATTCGCGGCGAGCGTCTGGCGCACGTGCTTTCTGGTGCCAACGTGAACTTCCACGGTCTGCGCTACGTGTCCGAGCGCTGCGAGCTGGGGGAACAGCGTGAAGCGCTGCTGGCGGTGACCATTCCGGAAGAGAAGGGCAGCTTCCTGAAATTTTGTCAGCTGCTGGGCGGCCGTTCGGTGACGGAGTTTAACTACCGTTTTGCCGATGCTAAAGACGCCTGCATTTTTGTTGGCGTGCGTCTGAGCCGGGGCGTGGAGGAGCGTAAAGAGATCCTCAACCTGCTGCATGAAGGCGGCTATAGCGTAGTCGATCTCTCCGACGATGAGATGGCGAAGCTGCACGTGCGCTACATGGTCGGCGGGCGTCCATCGAAGCCGCTCAGGGAACGTCTGTTCAGCTTTGAGTTCCCGGAATCGCCTGGCGCGCTGCTCAAGTTCCTGCACACGCTGGGCACGCACTGGAACATCTCCCTTTTCCACTACCGCAGCCACGGCACCGACTACGGCCGCGTGCTGGCGGCGTTTGAACTGGGCGAGCACGAGCCGGATTTCGAAACGCGGCTGAACGAGCTGGGCTATGAGTGTCACGATGAAACCCATAACCCGGCGTTCAGGTTCTTCCTGGCAGGTTAGTGGTTTGGCAATATCGTCCAGAACGCATCAATAAGCGGCTCATGCAGCCGCTTTTTTTGTGCGCACACGCCAAGCTCAAACGGCGTTTTCTCATCGCTGCGCTCCAGAATCATCACGCGATTGCGCACCGGTTCCGGGCTATTTTCCAGCACCACCTCCGGCAGCAGCGCCACGCCGCAGCCGAGCGCCACCATCGACACCATTGCCTCATGGCCGCTGACCGTGGCGTAAATCGACGGGTTGCTGATTTTCTGGCGGCGGAACCACAGCTCAATACGACGGCGCACCGGCCCCTGATCGGCCATGATAAACGGTACCGTGGACCAGTCCGGTTTTTCCACCGACACCTGGTTACGCACCGGGCAGGGCAGCGCCGGGGCAATGAGTACCACCGCCAGATTCTCCAGCATGGAGAATGCCACCGCGCCCGGCAGGGTTTCAGGTTTCCCGGCAATGGCGAGATCCGCTTCGCCCGTCACCACTTTTTCCATTGCGTCGGAGGCATCGCCGGTGGTGAGCTTAATTTCAACCGACGGATGCGCCGCGCGGAAGCGGTCAAGGATGGGTGGCAGATGGCTGTAGGCGGCGGTCACGGAGCAAAAAATATGCAGCTCGCCGGAAAGTGACGGCCCCTGCTGGTCAATCGAGTGCCGCAGCTGCTGGTACTGCAGCAGCGTCTGCTGGGCAAAAATGCGTAGCTCTTCGCCCGCTTCCGTGAGGGTGACGGTGCGGTTGTCGCGCACGAACAGGGGCTGGCCGAGGTCTTCCTCAAGGCGCTGGATCTGGCGTGAAAGCGTGGAGGGGCTAACGTGCATCGCCCGAGCGCTGCGGCCAAAATGACGGCTTTCCGTCAGGTGCAGGAACATTTTCAGATCGCGTAAATCCACCGATTCCACTCCCTCTTTTTACATTGCAAAAATTGCAACATGACGTTGTGAATATATCAATTTCCGCAATAAATTTCCTGTTGTAATGTGGGTACATTCTCGCTGAAACGCGAACCGAACAATAAGACACACAACATCACGAGGTATCACCCATGGCTAACTACTTTAATACACTGAACTTGCGCCAGCAGCTGGCGCAGCTGGGCAAATGCCGCTTCATGGCGCGCGACGAATTTGCCGATGGCGCGAGCTACCTTCAGGGTAAAAAAGTGGTCATCGTCGGCTGTGGCGCACAGGGTCTGAACCAAGGCCTGAACATGCGTGACTCCGGTCTGGATATCTCCTACGCCCTGCGCAAAGAAGCGATTGCCGAGAAGCGTGCTTCCTGGCGTAAAGCGACCGAAAACGGCTTCAAAGTGGGTACCTACGAAGAGCTGATCCCGCAGGCGGATCTGGTAGTTAACCTGACCCCGGACAAGCAGCACTCAGACGTTGTGCGTTCCGTACAGCCGCTGATGAAAGACGGCGCGGCGCTGGGTTACTCCCACGGCTTCAACATCGTTGAAGTGGGCGAGCAGATCCGTAAAGACATCACCGTGGTGATGGTTGCACCGAAGTGCCCGGGTACCGAAGTTCGTGAAGAGTACAAGCGTGGCTTCGGCGTGCCGACTCTGATCGCGGTTCACCCGGAAAACGATCCGAAAGGCGAAGGCATGGCGATTGCCAAAGCATGGGCAGCGGCGACCGGCGGTCACCGTGCTGGCGTGCTGGAATCGTCCTTCGTTGCCGAAGTGAAATCTGACCTGATGGGCGAGCAGACCATTCTGTGCGGCATGCTGCAGGCCGGTTCTCTGCTGTGCTTCGATAAGCTGGTGGAAGAGGGTACCGACCCGGCATACGCGGAAAAACTGATTCAGTTCGGCTGGGAAACCATCACCGAAGCGCTGAAGCAGGGCGGTATTACGCTGATGATGGACCGTCTGTCCAACCCGGCAAAACTGCGTGCTTACGCGCTGTCTGAACAGCTGAAAACCATCATGGCACCGCTGTTCCAGAAACACATGGACGACATTATCTCCGGCGAATTCTCTTCCGGCATGATGGCGGACTGGGCGAACGACGATAAGAAACTGCTGACCTGGCGTGAAGAGACCGGTAAAACCGCGTTCGAAACCGCGCCACAGTACGAAGGTAAAATCGGCGAGCAGGAGTACTTCGATAAAGGGGTGCTGATGATCGCGATGGTGAAAGCAGGCGTTGAGCTGGCGTTCGAAACCATGGTGGATTCCGGCATCATCGAAGAGTCTGCTTACTACGAATCACTGCACGAGCTGCCGCTGATTGCGAACACCATCGCCCGTAAGCGTCTGTACGAAATGAACGTGGTTATCTCTGATACCGCGGAATATGGTAACTACCTGTTCTCTTACGCCTGCGTACCGCTGCTGAAAGAGTTTATGACTACTCTGCAGACTGGCGATCTGGGTAAAGCGATTGCAGAAGGTGCCGTGGACAACGCGCAGCTGCGCGATGTGAACGAAGCCATTCGCAGCCACCAGATCGAGAAAGTGGGTCACAAACTGCGTGGCTACATGACCGATATGAAGCGCATCGCGGTAGCGGGTTAACAACAGGGGCGGGCTGATGCCCTCACCCCGCCCCTCTCCCACAGGGAGAGGGTGCAAACATTAAAGGCCTTCTCTAAGAGAAGGCCTTGCTGTTTATTTCCGGTACAGCACTTTAATGATGTGATAACCAAACTGGGTATGCAGCGGGCCGGTTGGCTCCAGCACCGGGCAGGAGAAGACCACTTTATCGAACGCCGGTACCATCTGACCCTGGCGGAATTCACCCAGGTCGCCGCCACGTTTGCCTGACGGGCAGATGGAGTGCTTCTTCGCCAGCTTGCCGAAGTCGGCACCGTTTTTAATCTGCTCCAGAAGATCCAAAGCCAGTTTCTCTTCTTTAACGAGGATGTGCACTGCTGCTGCTGTTTTTGCCATGATCGTGCCTTGAATAGGTTGAAATAAATCGGGGCGCAATATACCACGCGTCAGCGGCGATAAAGCACCTTAATGATATGGTAGCCAAATTTGGTTTTTACCGGGCCGTAGGGCTTCAGAAGCGGGCAGCTAAAGACCGCCTGATCGAACGGGCCGACCATCACACCTTGTTGAAACTCGCCGAGATCCCCACCATTGCGCCCGGAAGGGCATTTAGAGTAGCGCTTCGCCAGATGATCAAAGCTGATGCCGCGCTCCAGCTTGGCCAGGATCTCCTGGGCCAGTTTCTCTTCTTTTACCAGAATATGCAGGGCTGCTGCGGTCTTTTTCATGGTTCTGCTCTACGGGTTAAACGCGATTTCTCCACTTTATCATTAGCCGGTAAATCTGCGCCCGGCTTTCTGCTACAATCCACACCCCGTTCGAAGATTGAGCAACACTCCCATGCGTTTAAACCCTGGACAACAACAAGCGGTCGAATTCGTTACTGGACCATGCCTGGTGCTGGCAGGGGCCGGTTCGGGTAAAACCCGTGTGATCACCAACAAGATCGCCCATCTGATCCGCAATTGCGGGTATCAGGCGCGACACATTGCGGCGGTCACCTTTACCAATAAAGCGGCGCGTGAGATGAAAGAGCGCGTCGGTCAGACGCTTGGCCGTAAAGAAGCGCGCGGCCTGATGATCTCCACCTTCCACACGCTGGGGCTGGATATCATCAAACGCGAGTATGCGGCGCTGGGAATGAAGTCCAACTTCTCCCTCTTCGATGACACCGACCAGGTGGCGTTGCTCAAAGAGCTCACCGAGGGGCTGATCGAAGATGACAAAGTGCTGTTGCAGCAGCTGATCTCGACGATCTCGAACTGGAAAAACGATCTGATGACCCCGGCGCAGGCCGCGGCGATCGCCAAAGGCGAACGGGATCGGATCTTCGCCCACTGCTACGGTCTGTACGATGCGCATATGAAAGCGTGCAACGTGCTGGACTTTGACGACCTGATCCTGCTGCCCACGCTGCTGCTGCAGCGCAATGAAGAGGTGCGCGAGCGCTGGCAGAATAAAATCCGCTACCTGCTGGTGGATGAATATCAGGACACCAACACCAGTCAGTACGAGCTGGTTAAGCTGCTGGTGGGGAATCGGGCGCGTTTCACCGTGGTAGGCGACGACGATCAGTCAATTTACTCCTGGCGCGGCGCGCGTCCGCAAAACCTGGTGCTGCTGAGCAAAGATTTCCCGGCGCTGCAGGTGATTAAGCTCGAGCAGAACTACCGCTCCTCCGGGCGTATCCTGAAGGCAGCAAACATCCTGATTGCCAATAACCCGCACGTATTTGAGAAGCGTCTCTTCTCTGAACTGGGCTATGGAACGGAGCTGAAAGTGCTCAGCGCCAACAATGAGGATCATGAAGCGGAGCGCGTCACGGGCGAGCTCATCGCTCACCACTTCGTCAACAAAACAGAATATAAGGATTACGCGATCCTCTATCGCGGTAACCACCAGTCGCGCGTCTTTGAAAAGATGCTGATGCAGAACCGCATTCCGTACAAAATCTCGGGCGGTACGTCGTTCTTCTCACGGCCAGAGATCAAAGACCTGCTGGCTTATCTGCGCGTGCTCACTAACCCGGATGACGACAGCGCGTTTCTGCGTATTGTGAATACGCCAAAACGCGAGATAGGCCCGGCGACGCTGCAAAAGCTCGGCGAGTGGGCGATGAACCGCAACAAAAGTATGTTTATTGCCAGCTTTGACATGGGGCTGAGCCAGACGTTAACCGGGCGTGGCTATGACTCGTTAACCCGCTTCACCCACTGGCTCGGCGAAGTACAGCGTCTCGCGGAGCGCGAGCCGGTGGCTGCAGTGCGCGATCTCATTCACGGCATCGACTATGAGTCCTGGCTGTATGAAACCTCAGCCAGCCCGAAGGCGGCTGAGATGCGCATGAAGAACGTTAACCAGCTTTTCAGCTGGATGACCGAAATGCTGGAGGGCTCTGAAATCGACGAGCCTATGACCCTGACGCAGGTCGTCACCCGCTTTACCCTGCGCGACATGATGGAGCGCGGCGAGAGCGAAGAAGAGGCCGATCAGGTTCAGCTCATGACGCTGCATGCGTCAAAAGGGCTGGAGTTCCCGTATGTCTATCTGGTTGGTATGGAAGAGGGATTGTTGCCGCACCAGAGCAGCATTGATGAAGATAACGTCGATGAGGAGCGCCGCCTGGCCTACGTGGGGATCACCCGCGCGCAGAAAGAGCTAACGTTCACGCTGTGTAAAGAGCGCCGCCAGTATGGCGAACTCGTCCGCCCGGAGCCGAGTCGTTTCCTGCTGGAACTGCCGCAGGATGACCTGATCTGGGAGCAGGAGCGCAAAGTGATTACCGCGGAAGAGCGGATGCACAAGGGGCAGGCTAACGTGGCGAACATTCGCGCCATGCTGGCTAAAGCCAAAGAGAAAGGGTAATGATGAGTAGCCGGGCAAGGCGAAGCCGCCACCCGGCAATGTTCAGCGTATTACTTTACTTCCAGCACCCAGTGCACATAGCTCTGCCACTGGCACTCCTGCTCGATCATCTCGGCCCCTAACGGGTGACGATCAATCCAGTTTTCCGGCAGCGTCAGCGAAAGCTTCTCGTCATCGGCCACAAGATTAATGGCTGGCAGCAAATCATCGCGGCGGCGGCTGGCAAACAGGATCGCCAGACGCAGCAGGCGGCAGAGATGCTCGGCCACGCGCGGCGGTACGGCGTTTTGCTGATGCAAAGAGGAGAGGTCGACTGCATTGGTCTGGTTCAGCAGCAGCGTTGCCAGCAATTTTTTCTGCGCGGGCGTGTAGCCCGGTAAATCAAGGTTGCGGACCAGATACGCTGCGTGAGCCGGTGCCTGCTTAAAATCAATGCTCAGCCCTACTTCATGTAGCGCGCACGCGCTCAGGAGTAAATCCCGGCTCAGGTGATCAAGATCCCAGACGTTAGCGACCTGATCGGCGAAGCGTGACGCCAGCTGCGATACGCGTCCTGCCTGATCGATATCAACCAGAAAACGACGCTGCACGTTGCGCAGGGTACGGCTGCGGATATCCTGATCGACCGACAGATGCAGCATCCCGTAGACCAGGCCTTCACGCAGCGCACCGCCGGCCAGGGTCATACACTGGATGTTCAGCTCGGTGAAAATAGCGATAAGAATGGCCAGCCCGCTCGGGAAGACCAGCGCGCGTTCAAGCGTCAGGCCTTCAATTTCCAGCTCTTCCAGGCGTCCGCACTGAATGGCGCGCTGTTTCAGCTGCTGAAGCTTAGCAAGCGTAATCCGCTCGTCCATTCCCTGCGCCATCATGATTTCCTGCAGGGCCTGCACGGTCCCGGACGCACCCACGCAGACTTTCCAGCCGTGATAGCGCAGTTCATCCATGACCGGGCGTAATACCTCGCGCGCGGCGTTTTCCGCCTCGTCGAAGTTCTCTTTACCCAGATTACGATCGGTAAAGTAGCGCTCAAGCCAGGTCACGCAGCCCATCGAGAGGCTGAACAGCGACGTTGCCTGCGCGCCGGTGCCGGTCACAAGCTCGGTACTGGCACCGCCGATATCCACCACCAGGCGGCGATCGTCACCCCCCGTGGTGTGTGCAACTCCCTGATAAATCAGACGAGCTTCTTCTTCACCGCTGATAACCTGAACCGGGCAACCGAGAATTTCCTGCGCTCTGGCAATAAAATCCACGGCGTTCACCGCCAGGCGAAGTGTCGCAGTGGCGACGACGGTGATTTGGGCATGCGGGATATCCTGCAGACGCTCGGCAAAGAGTCGCAGACACTGCCAGCCACGTTCCATGGCTTCAGGTGAGAGGTGGTTATCGCTGCTCAGGCCCGCCGCGAGGCGGACCTTGCGCTTGATGCGCGTCAGCGTTTGTATGCTTCCCGCCACCTCGCGCACAACCAGCATATGAAAACTATTCGAACCGAGATCAATTGCCGCATAAAGCGAGGTGGAGCTGAGCATATTTTCTTAACCTGAACGACGACGATTACGCGGTGCGCCGCCTGAACGACGCGGACCATTGCCGGAGCGTGGGCGGGTTAGACGCTTAGGCGGCGGCAGTTCGCTTAACAGCGCTTCCGGATTGTATTTGCTCTGCGGGATAGAGTGACCGATATAAGTCTCAATGGCTGGGAGATTCAGCGCATACTCTTCACATGCAAGGCTAATAGAGTGTCCGCTTGCGCCCGCGCGACCGGTACGACCGATACGGTGTACGTAGTCTTCGCAGTCGTCTGGCAGATCGTAGTTAAAGACATGCGTCACGGCTGGAATGTGTAAACCACGTGCCGCCACGTCGGTTGCGACCAGAATATCGAGATCGCCACGGGTGAACTCTTCCAAAATACGCAGGCGTTTTTTCTGTGCGACGTCGCCGGTCAACAGGCCAACACGGTGACCGTCTGCAGCCAGATGGCCCCAGATGTCTTCACAACGATGTTTGGTGTTCGCAAAGATGATGGCGCGATCTGGCCACTCTTCTTCAATCAGCGTTTGCAGCAGACGCATTTTCTCTTCATTGGAAGGATAGAAGAGCTCTTCTTTAATGCGGTGACCCGTTTTCTGCTCAGGTTCCACTTCTACATATTCGGCGTTGTTCATCTGTTCGAATGCCAGTTCGCGTACGCGGTATGAGAGGGTTGCAGAGAACAGCATATTCAGACGCTGATTGGCCGGAGGCATACGGCGGAACAGCCAGCGAATGTCTTTAATGAAGCCGAGATCGTACATGCGGTCAGCTTCATCGAGCACCACAACCTGGATTGCGCCGAGGTTAATGTGGTTCTGTTTAGCGTAGTCGATAAGACGGCCGGTGGTACCGATCAGGATATCCACACCGCTTTCGAGCACTTTCAGCTGTTTATCGTAGCCGTCGCCGCCGTAGGCCAGGCCAATCTTCAGGCCCGTAGCCTGCGCCAGGGGTTCAGCGTCTGCGTGGATCTGTACCGCCAGTTCTCGCGTCGGGGCCATAATTAGCGCGCGCGGCTGGTTAACTTTGCGGTCTGCAATCGCTGGGTGAGAAAGTAAATGATGAAACGTTGACGTTAAAAACGCCATCGTTTTGCCGGTACCGGTTTGCGCCTGCCCGGCAACATCGCGACCGGCCAGCGTCAGCGGCAGCGCGAGGGCCTGAATGGGCGTGCAGTTATGAAACCCTTTATTTTCAAGGGCTTCAATCACCTTCGGGTGCAGCGCGAAGTCGGAAAACTTCTGTTCTGTTAAATGTGTTTTGCTCATAGTGTGGTAGAATATCAGCTTACTATTGCTTTACGAAAGCGTATCCGGTGAAATAAAGTCAACCTTTAGTTGGTTAATGCGACATCAACACGTCGTTGGTGGAGACAAAACCAACGTACCAGGCTTATTCCTGTGGAGTTATATATGAGCGATAAAATTATTCACCTGACTGACGACAGTTTTGACACGGACGTACTTAAGGCTGACGGGCTGATCCTCGTCGATTTCTGGGCTGAATGGTGTGGTCCTTGCAAAATGATCGCCCCGATTCTGGATGAGATCGCCGACGAATATCAGGGCAAACTGACCGTTGCCAAGCTGAACATCGACCAGAACCCGGGCACCGCACCAAAATACGGTATCCGTGGCATCCCAACCCTTCTGCTGTTCAAAAACGGCGAAGTGGCAGCGACCAAAGTGGGTGCGCTGTCCAAAGGTCAACTGAAAGAGTTCCTGGACGCTAACCTGGCGTAAGGTTTCTCCGCTGTGCGTTCAGAGCTCCCGGCTAAATGATGTGGAACTCTGGACGCCCGGCTGAAGTCGTGCTAAGTTAGCTATGACTTCGTTTTAAACATATCTTGTTGTTTGAATCTTGTTTTACCCGATACTTCCCGTTGTTGACATGAACAGTGCGTGAAGTGGCTAAATTCCGGGCTTGTCGCTCAATCCGTCTTGTCGTTTCAGTTCTGCGTTCTTTCCCTGTGACCAGACAGCGAACAGACATGAGTTGATGGCCGCTAAACAGGCATGGATGACCCTGCCATACCATTCACAACATTAAGTTCGAGAATCACCCCGAGTTTAAGAACCCACACCATTATGAATCTTACCGAATTAAAGAATACGCCGGTTTCTGAGCTGATCACTCTCGGCGAAAATATGGGGCTGGAAAACCAGGCTCGTATGCGCAAGCAGGACATCATTTTCGCCATCCTGAAGCAGCACGCTAAGAGTGGCGAAGATATCTTTGGCGACGGTGTGCTGGAGATATTGCAAGACGGATTTGGTTTCCTCCGCTCTGCAGACAGCTCCTACCTCGCCGGCCCTGACGACATCTACGTATCCCCCAGCCAAATCCGCCGTTTCAACCTCCGCACTGGTGACACCATTTCAGGTAAGATTCGTCCTCCTAAAGAGGGTGAACGCTACTTTGCGCTGTTGAAAGTCAATGAAGTTAACTTCGACAAACCGGAAAACTCGCGTAATAAGATCCTCTTTGAGAACTTAACGCCGCTGCACGCGAACTCTCGCCTGCGCATGGAGCGTGGTAACGGTTCTACTGAAGACTTAACCGCGCGTGTACTGGATCTGGCATCACCAATTGGTCGTGGCCAGCGTGGTCTGATTGTGGCGCCGCCAAAAGCGGGTAAAACCATGCTGCTGCAGAACATCGCTCAAAGCATCGCCTATAACCACCCAGACTGCGTGCTGATGGTGCTGCTGATTGACGAACGTCCGGAAGAAGTGACCGAGATGCAGCGTCTGGTTAAAGGTGAAGTGGTTGCTTCTACCTTCGACGAACCGGCATCTCGCCATGTTCAGGTAGCGGAAATGGTTATTGAGAAGGCGAAACGCCTGGTTGAGCACAAGAAAGACGTGATCATCCTGCTCGACTCCATCACTCGTCTGGCGCGTGCCTACAACACCGTGGTGCCGGCGTCCGGTAAAGTCCTGACCGGTGGTGTGGATGCTAACGCCCTGCATCGCCCAAAACGCTTCTTCGGTGCAGCACGTAACGTGGAAGAGGGCGGCAGCCTGACCATCATTGCGACGGCGCTGATCGATACCGGTTCTAAAATGGACGAAGTGATTTACGAAGAATTTAAAGGTACAGGCAACATGGAACTGCATCTTTCTCGTAAAATCGCTGAAAAACGCGTCTTCCCGGCTATCGACTACAACCGTTCCGGTACTCGTAAAGAAGAGCTGCTCACCACCCAGGAAGAGCTGCAGAAAATGTGGATCCTGCGTAAAATCATCCATCCAATGGGTGAAATCGACGCAATGGAGTTCCTCATTAACAAACTGGCGATGACCAAAACCAACGACGATTTCTTTGACATGATGAAACGCTCGTAACGCAAATAAAGCCAGCAAACGCCACGTTTTTACGTGGCGTTTTTCTTTTATGGACTATACGCTAGTACCATCTACTCCCAATTTTGACCGGTCGGTGCGACAATAGGGCCGTTTCTGCAGCCAAAGAAATAATTGATTGAAAAATATACAAAGGGAGTTGTAAGAAGCCATCTTTATTACTTCTGAGGCTGTGGCTTCATGGTTATACTTCCGGGACTAACATTTGTTGAGAGCAATCCATTGTGAATCTATTCACCGCCGTTACTGAACTGATCAGTATTTTTTTATTCACAACCTGTTTTTTGTTCATTGCGCGCAAGGTGGCAAAACGAATAGGGTTGGTGGATAAGCCTAATTTTCGTAAACGCCATCAGGGACTTATTCCTTTAGTCGGCGGGATTTCTGTTTACGCAGGGATTTGCTTCACGTTTGGTATTGCTGACTATTATATCCCGCATGCCGCCCTCTATATTGCCTGCGCCGGTGTCCTGGTGTTAGTCGGGGCTCTTGATGACCGCTTCGATATCGCGGTGAAAATACGCGCCACCGTTCAGGCGGCCATTGGCGTGGTGATGATGGTTGTCGGCGGACTGTATCTGCGTAGCCTCGGCTATGTGTTTGGCCCGTGGGAGTTAGTTCTGGGTCCATTTGGCTTCTTCCTGACGCTCTTTGCCGTCTGGGCGGCAATCAATGCTTTCAACATGGTGGACGGCATTGACGGCCTGCTCGGTGGACTGTCATCCGTTTCTTTCGCCGCTATTGGCATTATCTTATGGTTTGATGGCCAGTACAGTCTGGCAATGTGGTGTTTTGCCATGATTGCCGCCATTCTGCCTTATATCCTCTTAAACCTCGGCGTGCTGGGCCGTCGCTATAAAGTCTTTATGGGGGACGCGGGCAGTACGCTGATTGGTTTTACGGTTATCTGGATCCTGCTTGAAACCACGCAGGGTCAAACCCACCCGATAAGTCCGGTAACCGCGCTTTGGATTATTGCCATTCCATTGATGGATATGGTGGCGATTATGTATCGCCGCCTGCGCAAAGGGATGAGTCCTTTCTCTCCAGACCGCCAACACATTCATCATCTCATCATGCGTGCGGGTTTTACTTCTCGTCAGGCGTTTGTGCTGATTACTCTGGCCGCTGCTATTTTGGCCGCAATTGGCGTAGCTGCAGAATATTCTCATATCATTCCTGAGTGGGTTATGTTGGCATTATTCTTGCTAGCATTTTTCCTGTACGGCTACTGCATTAAGCGCGCATGGAAAGTTGCGCGGTTCATAAAACGTATTAAACGCCGGATGCGTCGTAACAGTGGCAAAAACACAACATTAACTAAGTAAAACCGGGACTATGATGACTCAACCGTTGGCGGGAGCGAAATCAGTGGTAACTGAGAATGAACTGGATATTCGGGGTTTGTTTCGCGTGTTATGGGCAGGCAAACTTTGGATTGCGGGGATCGCGCTGGGTTTTGCACTGTTAGCGCTGGCCTATACGTTCTTTGCAAAACAAGAATGGAGCTCCACGGCAATCACGGACAAACCAACGGTTAACATGCTTGGGGGATACTATTCCCAGCAGCAATTCCTGCGAAACCTGGATATTAAAGCCAACCTCGCCACGCCAGATCAGGTCTCCGTTATGGATGAGGCTTATAAAGAGTTTGTGATGCAACTGGCTTCGTGGGATACGCGCCGCGACTTCTGGTCTCAGACGGATTATTACAAGCAGCGTCGGGTTGATAACACTAAAGCCGATGCCGCTCTGCTGGACGATCTGATTAACAATATTCAGTTTATGCCGGGCGATGCGCTGCGTAACGTGAACGACAGCGTCAAACTGATTGCAGAAACCGCGCCGGATGCTAACAACCTGTTGCGTCAGTATGTCGCGTTTGCCAGCCAGCGTGCCGCAAGCCATCTTAACGAAGAGCTTAAAGGCGCCTGGGCGGCTCGTACAATCCAGATGAAAGCACAGGTGAAACGTCAGGAAGAGGTGGCTAAAGCCATTTTCGCTCGTCGTGTTCATAATATTGAGCAGGCGCTGAAAATTGCGGAACAGCACAATATTTCCCGCACTGAGACGGACGTGCCGGCTGATGAGCTGCCTGATTCAGAGATGTTCCTCCTTGGCCGCCCCATGCTGCAGGCGCGCCTGGAAAACCTCCAGGCCGTCGGTCCTGATTTTGACCTCGATTACGATCAAAATCGCGCGATGCTCAACACGCTTAATGTAGGTCCTTCTCTGGACCCGCGTTTTCAGACCTATCGTTATTTGCGAACGCCTGAAGAACCTGTAAAACGCGATAGTCCGCGTCGTGCATTCCTGATGATTATGTGGGGGATTGTAGGCGCACTGACGGGCGCTGGCGTGGCGTTAACGCGTCGTCGCAAAAACTAAGAACGCCGTCTACGATGAAGGCTGCGGCCTTCATCGCCTAATCGAAGAGAATCGATGTGAAAGTACTAACCGTATTTGGCACCAGGCCGGAGGCCATTAAGATGGCACCTCTGGTTCATGCGCTGGCCAGCGATCCGGATATTGAAGCAAAAGTCTGCGTCACGGCCCAGCACCGTGAGATGCTCGACCAGGTCTTAACGCTCTTTTCCATCGTCCCGGATTACGACCTCAATATTATGAAACCGGGGCAAGGTTTAACGGAGATAACCTGTCGCATTCTGCAAGAGCTTAAGCCGATCCTGGAGTCATTCAAGCCTGACGTGGTGCTGGTACACGGTGACACCACCACTACCGTGGCGACAAGCCTGGCCGCGTTTTACCAGCGAATTCCTGTGGGGCATGTTGAGGCGGGTTTGCGTACCGGCAATCTTTATTCGCCGTGGCCGGAGGAGGCCAACCGCACGTTAACGGGCCATCTGGCGATGTACCACTTTGCGCCAACGGAAAATTCTCGTCAGAACCTGCTGCGTGAAAATATCGCCGATAACAAAATTTTTGTGACCGGCAATACGGTCATTGATGCGTTAATTTGGGTGCGTGACCGCGTTCTGGCAAATAGCGATCTTCAGGAAGACCTCGCTGCCCGCTATCCATTCCTGCACAACGGCAAAAAAACCATCCTGGTCACCGGCCACCGTCGCGAAAGCTTTGGCCGGGGTTTTGAGCAAATCTGTCACGCGCTGGCTGAAATCGCTGCGCAAAATGACGATGTGCAAATTGTCTATCCGGTCCATCTCAATCCTAACGTCAGCGAGCCGGTTAATCGCATTCTGGGCCATGTCGACAATGTTCTACTGATTGAACCGCAGGACTACATGCCGTTTGTCTGGCTAATGAATCACGCCTGGCTGATCCTCACCGATTCCGGCGGCATTCAGGAAGAAGCGCCCTCTCTCGGCAAGCCGGTACTGGTGATGCGTGAAACGACCGAACGTCCGGAAGCCGTCAAAGCCGGTACGGTGCGTCTGGTCGGCACCAACGCGCAGCTCATCGTCGAAGAGGTCACGCGCCTGCTGCATGACGATGAAGCGTATCAGGCGATGAGCCGGGCCCATAATCCGTATGGAGACGGGCAGGCTTGTGGCCGTATTTTGCATGCACTTAAACACAATCGGGTATCGCTATGAGTTTTACTACCATCTCTGTCATTGGTCTTGGCTACATTGGCTTGCCTACTGCGGCCGCGTTTGCCTCTCGTCAAAAACAGGTTGTCGGTGTGGATATTAACGCCCGCGCGGTAGAAACCATTAACCGTGGCGAAATTCATATTGTGGAACCCGATCTGGATCGTGTGGTGAAAGAGGCGGTGGAAGGAGGCTTCCTGCATGCCAGCACGACGCCCGTTGAAGCGGATGCCTATCTAATTGCAGTCCCAACCCCCTTTAAAGGCGACCACGAGCCCGACATGGCGTTCGTCGAGGCGGCGGCAAAATCAATCGCGCCTGTGCTGAAAAAAGGGGCGTTGGTAATCCTCGAGTCCACGTCTCCGGTGGGGGCGACTGAACAGATGTCGCAGTGGCTGGCAGAGGCCCGTCCAGACCTGAGCTTCCCACAGCAGGTTGGCGAGCAGGCGGATATCAACATCGCCTACTGCCCGGAGCGCGTACTCCCGGGCCAGGTCATGGTCGAACTGATTAAAAACGACCGCGTCATTGGCGGTATGACGCCAGTCTGTTCCGAACGTGCCAGCGCGCTGTATAAGATTTTCCTGGAAGGCGAGTGCGTGGTGACAAACTCCCGCACCGCCGAGATGTGCAAGCTGACGGAAAACAGCTTCCGTGACGTGAATATTGCCTTTGCGAACGAACTTTCACTCATCTGCGCCGATCAGGGAATTAACGTCTGGGAGCTGATTAGCCTGGCTAATCGCCATCCGCGTGTGAATATTCTCCAGCCAGGCCCGGGGGTGGGCGGACACTGTATTGCCGTCGACCCGTGGTTTATCGTGGCGCAGAATCCAGCGCAGGCGCGCCTGATTCGCACCGCGCGTGAAGTGAACGACAGCAAACCTCACTGGGTGCTCAATCAGGTCAAAACCACGGTAGCGGATTGTCTGGCAGAGAGCGGAAAGCGCGCCAGCGAGCTGAAAATTGCCTGTTTCGGTCTGGCATTCAAACCCAACATTGACGATCTGCGTGAAAGCCCGGCGATGGAAATTGCTGAGATGATTGCCGGATGGCACAAGGGTGAAACGCTGGTGGTTGAGCCGAATATCCATGAATTGCCGACAAAACTGGCGGGGCACTGCACGCTGACGGCGCTGGATGAAGCGCTTGCGACGGCGGACGTGCTGGTGCTGCTGGTGGATCACAAAGAGTTTAAAGCGACATCCGCTAATGCGGTGCGTCAGCAGTATGTAGTTGATACCAAAGGTGTCTGGCGTTGAACAGCCTGAACGGGGTACTCGAGCCCCTGCAGTGGGAGAGTACCTTTTTCAGTCTGCCGTCGGCCATCGTGCGTCTGAGCGATGACGCGCCGGTACTGACTGAACCGGATTTTACCGCCTGGCAACGGGTGCAGGCTAAGATCCCGGCGGAGCGTACCGATCTGCTTGACGCGCTCCAGCAACACGGCTTTCAGCTGGTTGAAGGTGAGGTAGACTTTTCCATTACCCTTACCCGGCACGATGTGCCCGGTGCGGAAATGGCAACGGAACAGGACATCCCCGTCCTGCGTCAGATGGCGGCCCAGGCGTTTGCGCAGAGCCGCTTTCGTGCGCCCTGGTATGCACCTGACGATAGCGGGCGTTTCTATGCCCAGTGGGTAGAGAATGCGGTTAAAGGCACCTTTGACCACGTCTGCCTGGTTTTCCGTGCAGGAGACGGTCAAATCAAGGGCTTCGTCTCGCTGCGTAAGCTCAACGAGCGCGAGGCGCGTATTGGCTTATTAGCCGGGCGCGGCATGGGTGAAAAACTCATGCAGGCGGCGCTGCACTGGGCGCAGCAGCAGCAGGTTGAGACGCTGCGGGTGGCGACCCAACTGGGCAACACCGCCGCGCTTAAACGTTATATTGCGAGTGGTGCCAACATCGACGCCACCGCCTACTGGTTATACAGGTGACAAGATGATTCCATTTAACGCACCACCCGTTGTCGGAACTGAACTCGACTATATGCAGTCTGCTATGGGCAGCGGCAAACTCTGTGGTGACGGCGGTTTCACCCGGCGCTGTCAGCAGTGGATGGAACAGCGTTTTCGCAGCGCCAAAGTGCTGCTGACCCCGTCCTGTACGGCATCGCTGGAAATGGCGGCACTGTTGCTGGATATCCAGCCCGGTGATGAAGTGATTATGCCGAGCTATACTTTCGTTTCCACGGCGAATGCGTTTGTCCTGCGCGGGGCGAAAATTGTTTTTGTGGATATCCGCCAGGATACCATGAACATTGATGAGACGTTGATTGAAGCGGCGATCACTGACAAAACGCGCGCGATCGTGCCGGTTCACTACGCGGGCGTGGCCTGTGAAATGGACACCATCATGGCGATCGCCAAAAAACATAACCTGTTTGTGGTGGAAGATGCCGCGCAGGGTGTGATGTCCACCTACAAGGGACGCGCGCTGGGCACGATTGGCCACATCGGCTGCTTTAGCTTCCACGAAACCAAAAACTACACGGCGGGTGGAGAAGGTGGTGCGACGCTGGTTAACGACCGGGCTCTCGTGGAGCGTGCAGAAGTGATCCGCGAAAAAGGCACTAACCGCAGCCAGTTCTTCCGGGGGCAGGTAGACAAATACACCTGGCGCGATATCGGCTCCAGCTATTTGATGGCGGATCTGCAGGCTGCGTACCTGTGGGCGCAGCTGGAAGCGGCGGAGCGTATCAACCTTCAGCGTCTTTCCCTGTGGCAAACCTATTACGATGCGCTTGAGCCTCTGGCAAAAGCCGGGCGTATTGAACTGCCAACCATCCCGGCAGATTGCGTCCACAACGCGCATATGTTCTACATCAAGCTGCGCGATAACGACGACCGCAGCGAGCTCATCGCCTGGCTGAAAGAGGCCGAAATTATGGCGGTGTTCCACTATATCCCGCTGCACTCCAGTCCGGCCGGCGAAGCGTTTGGCACGTTTGCGGGTGAAGACCGCTACACCACTAAAGAAAGTGAGCGTTTGCTTCGCCTGCCACTGTTCTACAACCTCGCGCCCGTTAACCAGCGTACGGTGATTAATACCCTTCTGAGTTATTTCGGCTGATATGTCTCTGGCAAAAGCATCGGTGTGGACCGCCGCGTCCACGCTTGTAAAAATTGGCGCCGGGCTGTTGGTCGTCAAGCTGCTGGCCGTTTCATTTGGCCCTTCTGGTGTGGGGCTGGCGGGTAATTTCCGTCAGCTTATCACCGTCCTTGGTGTGCTGGCCGGTGCCGGTATCTTCAACGGCGTGACCAAATACGTTGCGCAGTATCACGATGATGCGGCTCAGCTGCGCAGAGTGGTGGGCACCTCTTCGGCTATGGTCACGGGTTTTTCAACCCTGATGGCGATTGTCTTTCTGCTGGCGGCGGCACCCATCAGCCAGGGATTGTTCGGGCACACCGATTACCAGGGGCTGGTGCGTCTGGTCGCATTGGTTCAGATGGGGATTGCCTGGGCTAACCTGCTGCTGGCGCTGATGAAAGGGTTTCGTGATGCTGCCGGAAACGCGCTTGCGTTAATCTTGGGCAGCGTCATCGGCGTGATTGCCTATTACTTTTGCTATCGCCTGGGCGGCTATGTAGGCGCACTGCTGGGGCTTGCGCTGGTCCCGGCGCTGGTGGTTGTGCCTGCGGCATTTATGCTGATGCGCCGGGGCGTCATCCCTCTTAGCTACCTGAAACCGCAATGGGACAAGGTCCTTGCCAGCCAGCTGGGTAAATTTACCCTGATGGCGCTCATTACCTCCGTCACGCTGCCGGTGGCCTACGTGATGATGCGAAACCTGCTGGCAGCGCATTATAGCTGGGATGAGGTCGGGATCTGGCAGGGCGTAAGCAGTATTTCCGACGCCTATCTCCAGTTTATTACGGCTTCCTTTAGCGTTTACCTACTGCCAACCTTATCGCGACTGACGTCCAGACAGGAAATAACGCGCGAGATTTTCCGATCGCTGCGTTTTGTGTTACCGGCCGTCGCGGCTGCCAGCTTTACCGTCTGGCTACTGCGCGATGTCGCCATCTGGCTGCTGTTCTCGGCGAAATTCATCGCCATGCGCGATCTCTTTGCCTGGCAGCTGGTGGGGGATGTGCTGAAAGTGGGTGCATACGTTTTCGGCTACCTGGTGATTGCAAAAGCGTCCCTGCGGCTGTATATCCTGGCGGAAATTAGCCAGTTTGCGTTACTGACAGCATTTTCGCACTGGCTGATACCCATGCACGGCGCGCTGGGGGCGGCTCAGGCCTACATGGCAACCTATATCGTTTATTTCGCTGCCTGTTGCGGCGTATTTTTATTGTGGCGTAAACGCGCATGACTGCACTGATTCACATCCTGGGATCGGACATCCCACACCATAACCAGACCGTTTTGCGGTTCTTCAACGACGAGCTGGCATCGGGTAATCCAGATGCGCGTGAGTTTATGGTTGCAGGTCAGGATAAGGGCCTGAGCGAGGCGTTTCCGGCGCTGACGATTCGCTTCTGGCCGGACAAGGCCACGCTGGCGAAGGCGGTTGTTGCCAAAGCGAAAGCCGACCGCGAGCAACGATTCTTCTTCCACGGACAGTTTAATACCGGGCTATGGCTGGCGCTTCTCAGCGGGGGGATTAAACCCTCCCAGTGCAGCTGGCATATCTGGGGAGCCGATCTCTACGAAGTCTCCCGAGGCTGGAAATTCCGTCTTTTCTATCCGTTGCGCCGCATGGCGCAGGGGCGCGCGGGCTGCGTTTTTGCTACCCGCGGCGATCTCAACTATTTTGCTAAACAGCACCCCAACGTGCGCGGCGAGTTGCTTTATTTCCCCACCCGCATGGATCCGGCGCTTAACGCCATGGCGAATGACACGGTGCGTGAAGGCAAACTAACGATCCTGGTGGGGAATTCCGGCGATCGTAGTAACGAACACGTCGCGGCGCTCAGGGCGGTGCATCAGCAGTTCGGCGACACGGTGAACGTGGTGGTGCCGATGGGCTATCCCGCCAATAACGACGCTTACATAGATGAGGTTCGCCGACAGGGGCTTGCGCTGTTTAGCGCAGAAAATCTGCACATTCTCAGCGATAAGCTGGAATTTGAGGAATATCTCGCGCTGCTGAGAAAATGCGATCTCGGCTATTTCATCTTTGCCCGACAGCAGGGGATTGGCACCCTATGTCTGCTGATTCAGGCGGGGGTACCGTGCGTGCTAAACCGCGAGAACCCGTTCTGGCAGGACATGGCCGAGCAGCATATTCCCGTGCTGTTTACCTCAGACACGCTGAACGTCGAGGTGGTACGGGAAGCCCAACGCCAGCTCACGCTGGTGGATAAAAATAGCATTGATTTTTTCAGCCCGAATTACCTCACGCCGTGGCACCGCGCGCTGCGTATCGCTTCAGGAGACAAAGTATGAGTCAGTTGCAATTCAGCGGCTTACTGATTGTCTGGCTTCTGAGCACCCTGTTTATCGCCACGCTTACCTGGTTTGAATTCCGCCGGGTGCGCTTCAACTTTAACGTTTTCTTCTCGTTACTGTTTCTGCTGACCTTCTTTTTCGGCTTCCCGCTAACCAGCATTCTGGTATTCCGTTTTGACGTGAGCGTCGCACCGCCGGAAATCCTGCTCCAGGCGCTTCTGGCGGCAACCTGCTTCTATGCCGTCTACTACGTCACCTATAAAACGCGTCTGCGTTCAGCGCAGACAGCTGCCCCGCGTCGGGCGCTCTTTACCATGAATAGGGTGGAGACCCACCTGACGTGGGTGATGCTGATGACCATCGCCCTGGTCAGCGTCGGTATCTTCTTCATGCATAACGGCTTCCTGCTGTTTAAGCTCCACTCCTACAGCCAGATTTTTTCAGCCGAGGTTTCGGGCGTTGCGCTTAAGCGTTTCTTCTACTTCTTCATCCCGGCGATGCTGGTGGTCTTTTTCCTGCGCCAGGACAGCAAAGCGTGGCTGTTCTTCCTGGTTAGCACCGTCGCGTTTGGCATCCTGACCTACATGATCGTGGGCGGCACGCGCGCGAACATCATCATCGCCTTCGCGATCTTCCTGTTTATCGGCATCATCCGCGGCTGGATCTCATTGTGGATGCTGGTTGCGGCAGGCGCGTTTGGCATTGTGGGTATGTTCTGGCTGGCGCTAAAGCGCTATGGAATGAACGTAGCGGGAGATGAGGCGTTTTACACGTTCCTTTACCTGACGCGCGATACCTTCTCGCCGTGGGAAAACCTGGCGTTGCTGCTGCAAAACTATGACAAGATTGATTTCCAGGGGCTGGCGCCGATTGTTCGCGACTTCTACGTCTTTATCCCTTCCTGGCTATGGCCGGACCGGCCTGGCGTGGTGCTTAACACGGCAAATTACTTTACCTGGGAAGTGCTGAACAACCATTCTGGTCTGGCAATCTCGCCAACGCTGATTGGTTCCCTGGTGGTGATGGGAGGAGCGTGGTTCATTCTCCCCGGGGCGGTTGCCGTGGGGCTGATTATCAAGTGGTTCGACTGGCTTTACGTGCGTGGAAACGAAGAGACCAACCGCTATAAGGCCGCCATTTTGCACAGTTTCTGCTTTGGTGCCATTTTCAATATGATCGTTCTGGCGCGTGAAGGGCTGGACTCGTTCGTTTCGCGCGTGGTGTTCTTCATGGTTGTTTTCGGCCTCTGCCTGTTACTGGCCAAACTGCTGTACTGGCTGTTTGACAGCGCAGGGCTTGTGCACAGGCGCGAGCGGCAGGGCAGCACAACGCTGTCGCAAGTCTGAGTAAGGATAGTAATGACTGATAAAATTTCTGCACCGCGCTATGCGCTACGTGGCCTGCAGCTTATTGGCTGGCGCGACATGCAGCACGCGCTGGACTTTCTTTTCGCCGACGGCCAGATGAAATCCGGTACGCTGGTGGCCATCAACGCGGAAAAAATGCTGGCGGTTGAGGATAATGCGGAAGTCAAAAGCCTGATTGAAGCGGCTGAATTTAAATACGCGGACGGGATCAGCGTGGTCCGCTCTATCCGTAAAAAGTATCCTGACGCTAATGTTTCCCGCGTGGCGGGGGCCGATCTCTGGGAGCAGCTTATGGCCCGCGCAGGTGAACAGGGCATGCCCGTGTTCCTGATTGGCGGGAAGCCGGAGATACTGGCCCAGACGGAGGAGAAACTGCGTCGTCAATGGAATGTTAATATTGTCGGCAGTCAGGATGGTTACTTCAAACCGGAAGATCGGCAGGCTCTGTTTGAGCGCGTTCGTGACAGCGGGGCGAAGATTGTCACCGTGGCGATGGGCTCCCCGCGCCAGGAGATCCTGATGCGCGACTGCCGTCTGGTCTGTCCGGATACCCTCTACATGGGCGTCGGCGGTACGTACGATGTCTTTACCGGCCACGTTAAGCGTGCGCCCAAGGTCTGGCAAAATCTGGGACTGGAGTGGCTGTACCGTCTGCTATCGCAACCGACGCGCATTAAACGACAGATCCGTCTGCTTCGCTACCTCGCCTGGCATTACACCGGGAAAATGTAATCAAAATGTAGCGCGATATGCTATTCGCGCTGCAACTCGCCTGCAAAACTGCTGATAATCTGTGCAATGCATTCATTTTTTTAATGCATCGTTTGCCATTTGGCAGATTTTAAGAAACCATTCGCTCCGTATTTTAGTACCCCTAAAAAACAATACCCGGTATTAAGCCGGGAAACAGCAAACACAATCGAGGATCTATGGCAGAGAAAAAACCGGAGCTACAGCGTGGGCTGGAAGCTCGTCATATTGAACTGATAGCGCTGGGCGGCACTATCGGCGTGGGCCTGTTTATGGGCTCCGCAAGCACGCTCAAATGGGCAGGCCCTTCCGTATTACTGGCGTACATTATTGCCGGGCTGTTTGTTTTCTTCATCATGCGTTCCATGGGTGAAATGCTCTTCCTGGAGCCGGTAACCGGCTCCTTCGCCGTTTACGCGCATCGTTATATGAGCCCGTTCTTCGGCTACCTGACGGCCTGGTCATACTGGTTTATGTGGATGGCGGTGGGCATCTCAGAGATCACCGCGATAGGGGTCTACGTCCAGTTCTGGTTCCCGGATATGGCTCAGTGGATACCCGCGCTCATTGCCGTGGGGCTGGTGGCGCTGGCAAATCTGGCCGCCGTGCGTCTTTACGGTGAGATCGAGTTCTGGTTTGCGATGATCAAAGTCACCACGATTATCGTGATGATTGTCGTCGGCCTGGGCGTGATTTTCTTCGGCTTTGGCAACGGTGGACATGCTATCGGCTTTGGCAATCTGACCGAAAACGGCGGCTTCTTTGCCGGCGGCTGGAAGGGCTTCCTGACGGCGCTGTGTATCGTTGTGGCCTCGTATCAGGGCGTGGAGCTGATCGGTATTACCGCCGGTGAAGCGAAAAACCCACAGGTCACGCTGCGTAGCGCGGTGGGCAAAGTGCTGTGGCGTATTCTGATTTTCTATGTGGGCGCGATCTTCGTTATCGTGACCATCTTCCCGTGGAACGAAATTGGCACGACGGGTAGCCCGTTTGTTTTAACTTTTGCCAAAATTGGCATCACGGCAGCGGCGGGTATCATCAACTTTGTGGTCCTGACGGCAGCGTTGTCAGGCTGTAACAGTGGGATGTACAGCTGTGGGCGTATGCTCTATGCGCTTTCGAAGAATAACCAGCTGCCTGCGGTGATGAGTAAAGTTTCACGTGCCGGCGTGCCGGTGGCGGGTGTGACGGTTTCCATTGCAATACTGCTGATTGGCTCTTGCCTGAATTACATTATTCCTAACCCGCAGCGCGTGTTCGTTTACGTCTACAGCGCCAGCGTGCTGCCGGGCATGGTGCCGTGGTTTGTTATCCTCATCAGCCAGCTGCGTTTCCGTCATGCGCATAAAAAAGCGATTGAAAGCCATCCGTTCCGCTCAATTCTGTTCCCGTATGCGAACTATTTGACGATGGCGTTCCTGATTTGCGTATTAATCGGGATGTACTTTAATGAAGATACCCGCATGTCGCTGTTTGTCGGGGTGATCTTCCTGGCGGCTGTGACGGCCGCATATAAGCTTTTTGGCCTGGGCCGCCGTGCCACCACGCAGAAAGTGGAGGAATAAGCGGCAAAATGTGCAAACCATAACCAAACGCGCATTTTTTTCAAAAAAGCACTAGACAGCGGGGACGGAGGTACGTAATATCCAGCCCCGCAACGGCGCTAAGCGCCCGTAGCTCAGCTGGATAGAGCGCTGCCCTCCGGAGGCAGAGGTCTCAGGTTCGAATCCTGTCGGGCGCGCCATTTTAGTCCCGGCGCTAGAGCTGCGGTGGTCTGAGAAGTAGTCAGTACCGCGTGAAAGAATACAGTGGTGGCTATAGCTCAGTTGGTAGAGCCCTGGATTGTGATTCCAGTTGTCGTGGGTTCGAATCCCATTAGCCACCCCATTATTTGAAAGAGTTGTGAATTGCGAAGGTGGCGGAATTGGTAGACGCGCTAGCTTCAGGTGTTAGTGTCCTTTGGATGTGGGGGTTCGAGTCCCCCCCCTCGCACCACGACTTTTTAAATGAATTGAACTAAAAATTCAAAAAGCAGTACATCGGCGAGTAGCGCAGCTTGGTAGCGCAACTGGTTTGGGACCAGTGGGTCGGAGGTTCGAATCCTCTCTCGCCGACCAATTTTGAACCCCGCTTCGGCGGGGTTTTTTGTTTTCTGAGATTCTTCATCCCTGTAGTCATTCCCCAACAATGTCCTTTTTCATTGTCGCAATCCAGAGACATTCAACTCATTGAAAGTTAAATGAATATTTATTTCTGGGTTTTGCTGTCTCCTCCTGGCGACATATGCCCGCCTTTTCCCGATACGTTGTAGAGCTTAAAACGGTGCTTAACAGCATAATTTCCTTTTATCTTAAAATGTTGCGTTATGTAAAAGTTCTGGCTGTCATGTTGGCACGTTACGTGCAATAATATGCGTGTAGATGCTCATTCCATCTCTTATGTTCGCCTTAGTGCCTCATAAACTCAGGAATGACGCAGAGCCATTTACGGTGCTTATCGTCCACTGACAGATGTCGCTTCGGCCTCATCAGACACCATGGACACAACGTTGAGTGAAGCACCAAATATGTTGTCTTACAGACCTGTTTTAACGCCTGCTTTTATAGCAGGCGTTTTTTTATGCCTTATTCCCGATACCGGTGCACGATCAGGGCAACCATCACCAGAGCCGTTGCGGAGACAGCATAGAGTGCCGCTACTGAGCCAAACCCAGCAGCCACTGCCGCTGCGATACTGGTGAAAAGAGAAGCGCTGAGCGTTTGCCAGCGCCAGGCTTTCCCGCTGGCCGAAGCGGTTTGCGTGAGATGAAAACTACTAAGTACGCCAAACGTCCCGGCCGCGAAGAGAATATTCGAAGCCAGATGCGCGATAAAGATCGCCCCCAGCGCACATGCCATCCACCCGGACAACAACGGTAGCGTTCCATAAGCGGCCAGAAAGATGCCCAGACAAACGATGATTCGCGGTGTGCGAGCGGCAAAGCGCGTCAGACTCTCTTTTTTTAGCAGCATGGGGCCGCAAAGCTGTCCCATGCTCCTTGCAAAAAGCAGAGGCAGGGCAAGACCCGCCGCATCCTGAGGATGGATTTGCTGTGCCAGGGCCGGAAGCAGCGCCATGGCCGGTGAGCCAACGGCCGCCAGCGACGGCAGGATGAGCAGACTGCGTTTCTGCCGAACGGTCAACGTCCGCCAGCATAATGCCGCAGGGGCTTCCTCTTCCTCGAGGGGTGGGAGTGAAGGCGCAGAAAACCGGCGTCCAGCCAGCCATAGCATGAGCAGTGATCCGAGAAAGCTGGCGGCATCAATGGCCAGCAGGGTAAACACGGACGTCTTCTGGAACAGCACCACGCCCAGGCCTGTCCCTAATAATACCTGCGAAGCAAAAATCACATTTTCCAGACAGGTTGCAGCAGGCAGCTCTGCTTCGCTGAGACCGCGCTTAAAGAGCAACGTCAGCGCGGGCCAGCTCATCCCGCTGAGCATCGCCTCGGTGGATTGCACAGCGAGCAATGCGGCAACGCTGTGGTAACCCACGCCAAGCAGGGGAAAGAGCAGGGCGAGCAGGCCCAGCCCTTCGGTCAGTATCAGCAGGGATATCGGAGAACAGCGCGAGCACAGCTTTTCGCCGATCGTACTGCCGATAAATCCCGGTATCGTAGCGAAAAGAAAAGCGAGTGTGAGCAGACCGGGCGGAGCTGACCACGCTAACAGCAAGCCGAAGACCACGACCTGGGTTAAGCCATTCCCCAGCGAAGAAAAGATAAAAGCACAGGCAAGCAGGCGCAGCCAGCGGTGGCAGCGCAGCGCTTCAATAAGCGCATATAAAAGCGAGTTCATGACGATTTCCTTTCAAAAACGATTTAGTCCACGCTGCAGAAAGTGCGCGTGTGTGAAAAAAAGTTAATGAAAAGACATCGTTACATTGGCGGGTTCGTTTGCTGATGCGGGTGTAAAGAATGTAGCAGGAGAAATGCGATAAAAAAAGGAGGCCATCTGGCCTCCTGATGAATTACTGCTGCGTACCGTTATTTTGCAGCGTCAGCAACAGCCCATCACGGCGCATGGCGGCCGCTTCTTCCGGCTTATGCTGCTTGTCCAGCGTATCGGCAAGCCACGCGTAGTCGAAGGCATCCGGACGCTGCTTGAGCGCGGCGCGGAAGGCAAGGCTTGCCTCCTGCCATTCGCCGTGCTTCATCAACGACTGGCCAAGCGTGCTCCACAGCAGCGGGCGGTCACCAACGGTTTTAATCTGCTGGCGCAGCACTTTTTCGATTTGCTCAGGATTGTTGGTTTTCAGGCGCGGGATCAGCATCACGAGGCGATCGTCGTACTGGCGCTTCAGACCGTCGAGGAGGATCTCCTGAGCCGTGTCGTGATCGTCACACTCAATGAGGTGTTCCGCCATCGCCACCTGCAGAGGAACCTGCTGGCGCGTTTTACGGCTCTGATTCTTCCACCACGTTTTCAGACCGTCGCTGCCCAGGTCAGCGCGCGCCTGATCCATCAGGCCAATCCACGCCAGACGCTGAAGCTCGTCACGATGTTCATCGTCGCCTACCTCGGCCTTCGCCATTGACGGAATGATGTCCAGCAGTGAACCCCAGGCGCCGGTACGAATATAGGCCTGCTCGGCAAGACGCAGCACTTCCGGATGACGTGGCGCGACTTCCAGGAGACGGTCGATACCGTGGCGAGCCGCGTGATTCTCATTGCGTGCCAGCTGCAGACGAACGCGCGTGATTTCCACCGGAATCGGGTCGCCGTGAGCCAGCTCTGCTGCCCGCTCCAGGTGCTGATTAGCGCGGGCTTCATCACCGCGCTGCTGCGCCGCTTCGGCCGCCAGCAGATAGTTCACTACCGGCTGTTCGGCGTGGTCGGCGTTTTTCGACATTAGCTTTTCAACCTGCTGATAGTCACCCTCGGCGAGCTTAAGCAGCGCCTGCTCGGTCTGTTTACGGGCGCGGCGGCGCTTACGGCCAACGAACCAGCCTCGGGTATGGGCACCGGTACGAAAAATACGGCGCAGGATCCACTCGATCGCAAACAGCACCACCACGCTGAGGATCAGAATGATCGTCAGACCCGTTACGCTGGTTTCAATGTTGTAGTTATCGGTCTGGATCAGGACGTAACCCTGATGACCCGCAAGCATAGGCCCGAGGACGATCCCGGCGATCAGCAGGATGAAGAGTAAGAGAACTTTTAGCATCATTACTCTCCTTGCGGTGCGCTTTCAGGCGCAGCAGCCGGAACAGGTGCCGCTCCGCTCGTCTGCTCTGCAGGTACACCCGGCTGCGCCAGAAGATTGCGTACGCGCGTCTGCATCAGTTTCTCCAGAATCGGCTGGCTGGCCAGCTTGTCCGGCACGTTCATGGTGATGTTCTGCTGGCTTAACTTATCAATGTCTTCGAGGAAGGCGGTGGTCGTCGCATCATCGGTGTTGTAGTAGGCGCGTACCCACGTTGAGACGTTATCCAGCGCCTGTTTATAGGTCTCTTCCTGATGACGCGGCACGGCCTGGGCCGCCACCAGCAGGCGGGAACGAATGTTCTCGCGCAGATAGATGTCCTGGTTCGGCGCGAGCAGCGGTACGGCAGTTTCGTCGCGACGGCGGATCGTGATAAAGCTGTCCATAAAGTTCTGCCAGCTTTTTTGCAGGTTTATGCGCCATTCGCTCAGGGAACTGGAAAGCTCGGTACCGTCGGAATCCATCGGGGAGTCGTCGTCGTTGTTATCCGCGAGCTGCAGGTTATCAATCTGATTCGACAGCTGATTCACTTTAAGGATAATGCCGTCGTAATCCACCTGTGAGACGGCGGAGAGGCTGGCGATGTCTTCGGTAATCGCGCGACGGGCGGTGATAAGGCTTGGATCGTTCATGTCGGCCAGGCTTGCATCGGCGCTTTTCAGCAGTGCGGCGGCGGTGGTCACGTCCTGGTCGCTCCAGAGCTTACGTCCGGCGAGCTTCACCAGGAAGTCGGCCTGCGAGAGCAGCCAGGTTTTGGCATCGGTGCCGGAAATCGTGGCGACTTTCTGCTGTACTTCACCCAGCTGTTTAGTCAGCTCTTCCTGTTTACCGTTCGCTTCGGCAAGCGCGGCGGCCTGCTGCTTAATCACGGCTTCCAGCTCGGTTTTCTGCGTCTCCTGCTCTTTTTGCAGGGCAGTGAGCTGATTCACCAGCGCATCGCTGGTGGACGTCTGGTTAGCGCTCTGTTGTTTCACCAGCCCGTACAGGCCACCCCCCGCTGCCAGCGCAATGGCGATGGCAATCGCGCTCAGCGCGAGGCTTGTTTTGTTGCTGCTGTTTTTCTTCTCAGCGGTTTTCTCAGTCGTCTCTGGCTGTGGCGTCGTCTCCACAGTCTCCCTGGTCTCTTCAACCACGGCGGAGGATTTGTCGTGTTCCGTCATTATGGCTTCCCATTTGAGAGTTATTGTAATGCGCGCAGCAGCGCATCGTTGTCGGCGTTATCAGCGATCCGAATATCCTGCCAGCCCAGTTCCCGGGCCTGGTTCGCCAGACGCTCACTGACGACCAGAAGCCGACAGCGGAGTAACCAGTTTTCGCGATACCAAAGCGGTATCAGCGACCAAAGCTGTTGTAACATTTCACCGCTGGTGACCACCAGCGTATTAATGCCGCGCGCGTGCCAGCGCATCGCCTCTTCCGCGCCATCGTAGTGTTTTGCACAGCGCTGATAGCACTCAACGAACGTTACGTCGGCACCACGTTCATGCAGCGTTTCACCCAGCAGCTCGCGGCCACCGTTGCCGCGCAAAATGAGCGCACGCTTTCCGGCAATAGTTTGTAATTCAGGTAATTGTAGCAAGACTTCACTGATTTCCCGATCTAACGGGTAACGAACGTCCGCGCTGCTTACTGTATGCAGCGCCAGTGCCGTTGTTCGGCCAATCGCGAAATAGCGGGGGGCAACTGGCCAGGCCAAACTCTGCTGTTGCAGCTGCGCATGGGCAAATTCCACCGCATGTTGCGACAGCGCAAACAGCAGGTCGCCGTCCTGAAGGGTATTCATCTGGTCGGCGAGCGCAGAGAGCTCCCGACCGGGGGAGAATTCAATGAGAGGAAAACTCCAGGCCACCTGCCCCAGTGCGCGCAGACGGCTCACTAACTGCTCTCCTGCGGGAGAAGGGCGGGTGACGAGAATACTCATGCAGGGGGTTCTCCGTTGTAAACGTCAGCCAGAATCTCGCGGGCGCCGTTATCCAGTAATTCTTCCGCCAGCGACACGCCAAGCTGCTCGGCATCTTGCGCCTTGCCGCGACGTTCGCCGCGTACCATCTGCGAACCGTCAGGGGCGCCCACCAGCGCGCGCAGCCACAGTTCGCCATTCGTCAATTCAGCATAGCTGCCAATTGGAACCTGGCACCCGCCTTCGAGGCGGGTATTCATCGCCCGCTCCGCTTTTACGCGGGTAGCGGTCTCGTCATGGTTCAGCGGTGCGAGCAGTTCGCGGGTACGCGCATCGTTCAGGCGGCACTCGATGCCGACTGCACCCTGGCCCACGGCCGGCAGCGACAGCTCTGGCGGCAACGCCACGCGAATGCGCGACTCCAGCCCCAGACGCTTCAGACCGGCAACGGCGAGGATAATGGCATCGTAATCGCCGTTATCCAGCTTGCCCAGACGCGTGCCGACGTTACCGCGCAGTGAGCGGATGATCAGGTCAGGACGGCGCTCCGCCAGCTGACACTGACGGCGTAAACTGGACGTGCCAACCACGCTACCCTCCGGCAGCGCGTCGAGCGAGTCGTAGTGGTTGGAGACAAACGCATCGCGCGGATCTTCGCGCTCGCAGATGGTCACCAGTCCCAGCCCTTCCGGGAACTCGACGGGCACGTCTTTCATCGAATGTACGGCGATATCGGCGCGGTTCTCAAGCAATGCCAGTTCCAGTTCTTTGACAAACAGGCCTTTGCCGCCCACTTTCGCCAGGGGCGTATCGAGGATCACGTCACCGCGTGTGACCATCGGCACCAGCTCGACGCGCAATCCACTGTGGCAGGCTTCCAGGCGCTGCTTCACATAATGTGCCTGCCAGAGCGCGAGAGGGCTTTGGCGTGTGGCAATTCTCAAAACATTGTCTAACATGCTTGTTACCGTCATTATCAATCGCTAACCATCCTAACATTGTTGACTCTGGGATGGCAGTTTTACGGTTGATGAGCGTGAGAGGGACAAGGCGGCGTATTCGTCAGCCAGAGCCGTATTCAGGAATTTACACGTACAGAACGGTGCTACACTTGTATGTAGCGCATCTTTCTTTACGGTCAACCGGCAAGGTGTTAAATTGATCACGTTTTAGACCATTTTTTCGTCGGTACCACCAAAAATGATAAAGGCGAAAAAGGGTAACGGTTATCTTTTTGAAATACTGCGGGTCCGCTGTTACTCGTGTTTTGAATAGCTTGCGACACCCGGAAACATCAGGCGATACGTCTTGTACCTCTATATTGAGACTCTGAAACAGAGACTGGATGCCATAAATCAACTGCGTGTGGATCGCGCGCTTGCTGCCATGGGCCCTGCTTTCCAGCAGGTATACAGTCTGCTGCCGACATTATTGCACTATCACCATCCGCTGATGCCTGGCTACCTTGACGGTAACGTTCCCCAGGGCATTTGCCTTTTCACGCCTGATGAAACCCAACAGCATTATCTGAACGAGCTGGAACTTTACCGCGGCATGCCGCCACAGGAATCTCCAAAAGGTGAACTGCCTATTACCGGCGTTTACTCAATGGGGAGCACCTCATCGGTAGGGCAAAGCTGTTCTTCGGACCTGGACATCTGGGTCTGTCATCAGTCCTGGCTCGATAACGACGAGCGTCAGCTACTGCAGCGTAAATGCAGCCTGCTGGAGAGCTGGGCGGCCTCGCTCGGCGTGGAAGTGAGCTTCTTCCTTATTGATGAAAACCGTTTCCGCCATAACGAAAGCGGCAGTTTGGGTGGTGAGGACTGCGGCTCGACTCAGCACATCTTATTGCTGGATGAATTCTACCGTACTGCTGTGCGTCTGGCCGGGAAGCGTATTCTGTGGAATATGGTCCCGTGCGAAGAAGAAGAGCATTACGATGACTACGTCATGTCGCTTTACGCGCAGGGCGTACTGACGCCAAACGAATGGCTGGATCTCGGCGGCCTCAGCTCTCTGTCAGCAGAAGAGTATTTTGGCGCAAGCCTCTGGCAGCTCTATAAGAGTATCGACTCACCGTATAAAGCGGTGCTGAAAACGCTGCTGCTGGAAGCCTATTCCTGGGAATACCCTACGCCGCGCCTGCTGGCGAAAGATATCAAGCAGCGTCTGCACGACGGGGAAATCGTCTCCTTCGGGCTGGACGCCTACTGCATGATGCTGGAGCGCGTAACCGAGTACCTGAAAGCCATCGATGACACCACGCGTCTTGACCTGGTGCGTCGATGTTTCTATCTCAAAGTCTGTGAGAAATTGAGCCGCGAACGCGCCTGCGTGGGCTGGCGTCGTGAAGTGGTCAGTCAGTTAGTGAAAGAGTGGGGATGGGACGAAGCGCGTCTGTCCATGCTCGATAACCGGGCCAACTGGAAAATCGATCAGGTGCGTGAAGCGCACAACGAACTGCTCGATGCGATGATGCAAAGCTACCGCAACCTGATCCGCTTTGCGCGCCGTAACAACCTCAGCGTTTCTGCCAGCCCGCAGGACATCGGGGTATTGACCCGTAAGCTTTACGCCGCGTTTGAAGCGCTGCCGGGTAAAGTTACCCTGGTTAACCCGCAGATTTCGCCAGACCTGTCTGAACCGAATCTGACCTTTATCTTTGTGCCGCCGGGCCGTGCAAACCGCACCGGGTGGTATCTTTACAACCGTGCGCCAAGCATGGATTCAATTATCAGCCATCAGCCGCTGGAGTATAACCGCTACCTGAACAAGCTGGTGGCCTGGGCCTGGTTTAACGGTCTGCTGACCTCGCGCACGCGCCTGTTTATCAAAGGCAACGAGGTGGTAGATCTTGCTAAGCTGCAGGAGATGGTCACGGATGTATCGCACCACTTCCCGCTGCGTCTGCCTGCCCCTACGCCGAAAGCGCTCTACAGCCCGTGTGAGATTCGCCATCTGGCGATTATCGTCAACCTGGAATACGACCCGACGGCGGCCTTCCGCAATCAGGTGGTTCACTTTGACTTCCGCAAGCTGGACGTCTTTAGCTTTGGCGAGCAGCAAAACTGCCTGGTAGGCAGTGTCGATCTGTTGTACCGCAACTCGTGGAACGAAGTGCGTACCCTGCACTTCAACGGCGAGCAGGCAATGATCGAAGCGCTGAAAACCATTCTTGGCAAGATGCACCAGGATGCCGCGCCGCCGGACAGCGTGGAAGTGTTCTGCTACAGCCAGCACCTGCGCGGTTTAATTCGCACCCGCGTGCAGCAGCTGGTTTCTGAGTGTATCGAACTGCGTCTCTCCAGTACCCGTCAGGAAACAGGCCGCTTTAAAGCGCTGCGCGTCTCCGGTCAGACCTGGGGACTGTTCTTCGAGCGCCTGAACGTGTCGGTACAGAAGCTGGAAAACGCCATCGAGTTTTACGGCGCGATTTCACACAACAAGCTGCATGGCCTGTCGGTGCAGGTGGAAACCAACCACGTTAAGCTCCCGCAGGTGGTGGACGGATTCGCCAGTGAAGGGATTATTCAGTTCTTCTTTGAAGAGTCGGGCGACGATGCCGGATTCAACATCTACATTCTGGATGAGACTAACCGCGCCGAGGTATATCACCATTGTGAAGGCAGTAAAGAGGAGCTGGTGCGCGATGTCAGCCGCTTCTACTCCTCTTCGCATGACCGCTTTACCTACGGCTCAAGCTTTATCAACTTTAACCTGCCGCAGTTCTACCAGATTGTGAACGTCGACGGCCGTACGCAGGTGATTCCGTTCCGCACCCAATCCGTCACGCCTGCCGCGCCTGCCAATCAGGACACCGCCCCGCTGTTGCAGCAGTATTTCTCCTGAGCCTTTTCGCCGGGTGGCGCTCACGCTTACCCGGCCTACGGTTCGAGCCGTGTAGGCCCGGTAAGGCGCAGCCGCCACCGGGCAAGAAAACTACCTGAAACTCACGTTCTCACCCGCCTGCGCGGTCGCCGCCTGTTCCAGCAGATCCCAGAACGGTACGCCGCTACGGTCGCAAACCCATTCCCCGTCTTTTAGATCGAAATGATAGCCGCCCTGTTTAGCGGCCAGCCACACCTGGTGAAGCGGCTCCTGGCGGTTAATAATAATTTTGCTGCCATTTTCGAAGCTCAGGGTCAGAATGCCGCCGTTGATTTCACAATCGATATCGCTGTCACCGTCCCAGTCGTCAAGACGCTCTTCGATGGTCATCCACAGGTTGTCGGCAAGGCGATGGAATTCACTGTCGTTCATGGTTTTGTTCCTGTTTTTCGTGATGCCGGCAGTATAACCCTAAATAATTCCCGTTGCAGGAAAGCGGCAAACTCTTGCTTTTGTGTCTTCTCCTGCGATGATAGAAACAGATTTGAACTTACGGGCAACTTTATAATGAAAAACGCTTTCCGAACGCTTGCCGTTCTCATCACGCTGTTTAGCCTGACTGGCTGCGGACTGAAGGGACCACTGTACTTTCCGCCTGCGGATAAAACCGCGCCGCCGCCGACGAAACCGGTTAACAGCGGCATTGAGTCTACCACGCCAAATACTAACGACCGTGGCGACAACGGTGGCCCGACTCAGGTTAATCTCTGACGACAACGTTCTGTACCCGCGCAATGGAGCAAATGATGCAGTTCTCTAAAATGCATGGCCTTGGCAACGATTTTATGGTCGTCGACGCGGTAACGCAGAATGTGTTTTTCTCGCCTGAACTGATCCGTCGCCTGGCGGATCGGCATCTGGGCGTGGGGTTCGATCAGCTGCTGGTGGTCGAGCCACCGTACGATCCCGATCTTGATTTCCACTACCGTATTTTTAACGCGGACGGCAGCGAAGTTAACCAGTGCGGCAACGGCGCGCGCTGTTTCGCCCGCTTTGTCCGCCTGAAAGGGCTGACCAACAAGCGTGATATTCGCGTCAGCACGGCCAATGGTCGCATGGTGCTCAGCGTCACCGATGATGAGCTGGTGCGCGTGAACATGGGCGAGCCTAACTTCGAGCCCTCCGTCGTGCCGTTTCGCGCAAACAAAGCGGAAAAGACCTATATTATGCGTGCGGCCGAGCAGACAGTATTGTGCGGCGTCGTCTCAATGGGTAACCCACACTGCGTGATTCAGGTTGATGATGTGGAAACTGCCGCGGTCGAAACGCTCGGCCCGGTACTGGAAAGCCACGAACGTTTCCCGGAGCGCGCGAACATCGGCTTTATGCAGGTGGTGAAGCGCGAACACATTCGCCTGCGGGTTTACGAGCGCGGCGCGGGTGAGACTCAGGCCTGCGGAAGCGGTGCCTGTGCTGCGGTGGCCGTGGGCATCTCCCAGGGGGTACTGGCTGAAGAGGTTCGCGTGGAATTACCGGGCGGTCGGCTTGATATCGCCTGGAAAGGACCGGGTCATCCACTGTATATGACTGGCCCGGCGGCACATGTCTATGACGGGTTTATCCATCTATGAAACAACCAGGGGAAGAACTGCAGGAAACAGTGACGGAACTGGACGACAGGGCTGTTGTTGATTATCTGCTGCGCAATCCTGAGTTTTTTATTCGCAATGCACGCGCCGTCGAAGAGATGCGCGTGCCGCACCCGGTTCGCGGAACCGTGTCGCTGGTCGAATGGCACATGGCGCGCTCGCGCAACCACATCAGCCAGCTTGAAGAGAACATGACGCTGCTGATGGAGCAGGCCAGCACCAACGAAAGCCTGTTCTATCGACTGCTGCATCTGCAGGCGCGTCTGGCGTCGGCGCACAGCCTCGACGAGTTCCTCAGCCGTTTCCACCGCTGGGCGCGCGAGCTGGGGCTGGCGGGCGCAACGATTCGTCTTTTCCCTGACCGCTGGCGCATCGGCGCGCCGTCGGGATTTACCCATCTGGCACTCAGCCGTCAGGCATTTGAACCGCTGCGCATTCAGCGTCTGGGCCATGATCACCACTATCTGGGGCCGCTGAACGGGCCTGAGCTGCTGGTGGTATTACCGGAAGCCAAAGCGATTGGCTCGGTGGCGATGTCGCTGATGGGGCGCGATGGCGATCTGGGCGTCATATTATTTACCAGCCGCGACGCGCATCACTACGAGCAGGGGCAAGCCACGCACCTGCTGCAGGAGATCGCCCTGATGCTGCCTGAGCTGCTGGAGCGCTGGATTGAGCGCGTATGATGGACGGACTGCTCGCCACTGACGTCTCGCGCTTTCTGCGCTATCTCGGCGTGGAACGTCAGCTTAGCCCCATTACGCTGCTTAACTATCAGCGTCAGCTTGATGCCATCATGCAGATCGCCGACGAAATCGGCCTGAAAAGCTGGCAACAATGTGACGCTGCGACGGTACGCGGGTTTGTTGTGCGTAGCCGTAAAAAAAATCTCAGCCCGGCGAGCCTGGCGCTCAGGATCTCAGCGCTGCGCAGCTTCTTCGACTGGCTGGTCAGCCAGGGGGGCTTTAAAGCCAACCCGGCAAAAGGGATCGCCACGCCGAAGGCGCCGCGCCATCTGCCTAAAAATATCGACGTTGACGACGTAAACCGCCTGCTGGATATCGATCTGAACGATCCGCTGGCCGTGCGCGACCGCGCGATGCTGGAGGTGATGTACGGTGCCGGGTTACGTCTGTCTGAGCTCGTTAACCTCGACCTCAAGCATCTCGATCTGGAATCGGGCGAAGTGTGGGTAATGGGTAAGGGCAGCAAAGAGCGCCGCCTGCCGATTGGCCGCAATGCGGTCTCCTGGATTGAGCACTGGCTTGACCTGCGCGGGCTGTTTGGCTCCGACGAAGATGCGCTGTTCCTGTCGAAGCTTGGCAAGCGGATCTCGGCGCGTAACGTGCAGAAGCGCTTTGCGGAGTGGGGCATTAAGCAGGGGCTGAACAGCCACGTTCACCCGCACAAGCTGCGCCACTCCTTTGCGACACACATGCTTGAGTCGAGCGGCGATCTGCGCGGCGTGCAGGAACTGCTTGGCCACGCAAATCTGTCGACCACTCAAATCTATACCCACTTAGACTTCCAGCACCTTGCCTCGGTGTATGACGCGGCGCATCCACGCGCCAAACGGGGGAAATAATGCGTTTTTACCGCCCACTCGGTCAGATCTCAGCCCTGACGTTTGACCTTGATGACACTCTTTATGACAACCGCGAGGTGATCCTGCGCACCGAGCAGGAGTCCCTGGCGTTTGTGCAGAACTACCATCCCGCGCTGAAGGCGATACAGAACAAGGACTTCCAGAAGCTGCGCCAGTCCCTGCGTGAGACCGAGCCGGACATTTACCACGACGTGACCGAATGGCGTCGTCGCGCGGTTGAGCAGGCGATGCTCAACGTGGGTCTGAGCACGCAGGATGCCGCCATTGGGGCGGAAGCGGCCATGGAAAACTTTGCTAAATGGCGCAGCCGCATCGACGTGCCGCAGGAAACCCACGACACGCTGGCGAAGCTTGCCGAAAAGTGGCCGCTGGTGGCCATCACCAACGGCAATGCCCAGCCGGAGCTGTTTGGCCTCAGCGATTATTTTGAATTCGTGCTGCGTGCGGGTCCTCACGGGCGCGCGAAGCCGTTCAGTGACATGTACCATCTGGCGGCAGATAAGCTTAACCTGCCGCTGGGTGAGATCCTGCACGTGGGGGATGACCTGACCACAGACGTGGCCGGCGCCATCCGCTGCGGGATGCAGGCCTGCTGGATCAAGCCGGAAAACGCTGACCTGATGATCGCCTCCGATAGCCGTCTTCTGCCGCACGTGGAAATTTCACGGTTGGCATCCCTCACGACGCTGATATAATCATCAATTGTTCTGTATAAATTAACAGGGTTTTGGCGAATGCTATTCGCCTGCCCGACATGACGTGACGGTGCCAATGGACGTTTCTTACCTGCTCGACAGCCTTAATGACAAACAGCGTGACGCGGTTGCCGCCTCGCGCACCAACCTGCTGGTGCTGGCTGGAGCGGGCAGTGGTAAGACGCGCGTGCTGGTTCACCGTATCGCCTGGCTGCAGAGCGTGGAAAACTGCTCGCCGTACTCCATCATGGCGGTCACGTTCACCAACAAGGCGGCGGCGGAGATGCGCCACCGCATCGCCCAACTGATGGGCACCAGCCAGGGCGGCATGTGGGTCGGCACCTTCCACGGCCTGGCGCACCGCCTGCTGCGCGCACACCACATGGACGCCAACCTGCCGCAGGATTTCCAGATCCTCGACAGCGAAGACCAGCTCCGTCTGCTGAAACGGCTGATCAAGGCGATGAACCTCGACGAGAAGCAGTGGCCGCCGCGTCAGGCGATGTGGTACATCAACGGCCAGAAAGACGAGGGGCTGCGCCCGCACCACATTCAGAGCTTCGGCAACCCGGTCGAGCAGACCTGGCAGAACGTCTACAAGGCCTATCAGGAAGCGTGCGATCGCGCCGGTCTGGTGGATTTCGCCGAGCTGCTGCTGCGCGCCCACGAGCTGTGGCTGAACAAACCGCACATCCTGCAGCACTACCGTGAACGCTTCACCAATATCCTGGTGGACGAATTCCAGGATACCAACAACATCCAGTACGCGTGGATCCGCCTGCTGGCCGGCGATACCGGCAAGGTGATGATCGTGGGCGATGATGACCAGTCGATCTACGGCTGGCGCGGGGCGCAGGTGGAGAACATCCAGCGCTTCCTCAACGATTTCCCCGGCGCGGAAACCATCCGTCTGGAGCAGAACTACCGCTCAACCAGCAACATCCTGAGCGCGGCCAACGCCCTGATTGAGAACAACAACGGGCGTCTGGGTAAAAAGCTGTGGACCGACGGCGTCGATGGCGAACCGATTTCGATTTACTGCGCCTTCAACGAGCTCGACGAAGCGCGCTTCGTGGTGAACCGCATCAAAACCTGGCAGGACAACGGCGGCGCGCTGGAGCAGTGCGCCATTCTCTACCGCAGCAACGCCCAGTCGCGCGTGCTGGAAGAGGCGCTGCTGCAGGTGAGCATGCCGTACCGCATTTATGGCGGCATGCGCTTCTTCGAACGTCAGGAAATCAAAGATGCGCTGTCGTATCTGCGTCTGATTGCCAACCGTAACGACGACGCGGCGTTTGAACGCGTGGTCAACACGCCCACCCGTGGGATTGGCGACCGTACGCTGGACGTGGTGCGTCAGGCCTCGCGCGACCGCCAGCTGACGCTGTGGCAGGCGTGCCGCGAGCTGCTGCAGGAAAAAGCGCTTGCCGGACGTGCCGCCAGCGCATTGCAGCGCTTCCTTGAGCTGATTGACGCCCTCGCGCAGGAAACGGCCGACATGCCGCTGCACGTGCAGACCGACCGGGTGATTAAAGATTCCGGCCTGCGCACCATGTATGAGCAGGAAAAAGGTGAGAAGGGCCAGACCCGTATTGAGAACTTAGAGGAACTGGTCACGGCAACGCGCCAGTTCAGCTACAACGAAGAAGACGAAGACCTGATGCCGCTGCAGGCGTTCCTCTCCCACGCCGCGCTGGAAGCGGGGGAAGGGCAGGCCGATACCTGGCAGGATGCGGTTCAGCTCATGACCCTGCACTCTGCCAAAGGACTGGAGTTCCCGCAGGTGTTCATCGTCGGGATGGAAGAGGGGATGTTCCCGAGCCAGATGTCGCTGGATGAAGGCGGCCGTCTGGAAGAGGAACGCCGTCTGGCCTACGTGGGCGTGACGCGCGCGATGCAGAAGCTGACGCTGACCTATGCGGAAACCCGCCGTCTGTACGGTAAAGAGGTCTATCACCGTCCATCGCGCTTTATCGGTGAACTGCCGGAAGAGTGCGTGGAGGAGGTGCGTCTGCGGGCGAGCATCAGTCGTCCTGTCAGCCATCAGCGCATGGGTTCGCCGATTGCGGAAACCGACACTGGCTACAAGCTGGGCCAGCGCGTGCGCCATTCGAAGTTTGGCGAAGGCACCATTGTGAATCTGGAAGGCAGCGGCGAGCACAGCCGCCTGCAGGTGGCGTTCCAGGGGCAGGGGATTAAATGGCTGGTGGCGGCCTACGCGAAGCTGGAAACAGTCTAACATACAGAAAAATATCATTATTTTGTAATAATCTGCTAGCCTTATACGTTGAAGGTCAATTAATGCCCTTCAGCGTTTCGTTGCGTGTTGACGCCACAGTTATAGCTGGCGTAACATGCGCGCACGATTACGCTAAGAGGACATTCGCCTTGGACACACCCAGTAGATACTGGCTCAATTCCCTGTCATCCAGGAACAACTCCTAAGGCTATCTCCTCTTGCTGATGGCCTTAGTGGTTGTCAGCGACTGCATTATTCCCGTCGCGCTGAGTCAGGCTGTTTAATGGTCTGAAACCCAATTTGTTTCTGTGTGCCCACCGAACTGTCCGATATTTTTTGCATTGGGAGTCCCGGTCATGTTGAGCGCATTTCAACTCGAAAATAACCGACTGACTCGGCTTGAAGCCGAAGAGTCACAGCCCCTCATTGATGCCGTATGGGTGGATCTGGTCGAGCCGGACGACGATGAGCGCCTTCGCGTACAATCTGAGCTGGGGCAAAGCCTGGCAACCCGCCCGGAACTGGAAGACATCGAAGCATCCGCGCGTTTTTTTGAAGACGAAGACGGTCTGCATATTCACTCCTTCTTCTTCTTTGAAGATGCGGAAGACCACGCGGGTAACTCCACCGTGGCGTTTACCATTCGCGATGGCCGCCTGTTTACGCTGCGCGAGCGCGAGCTGCCGGCATTCCGTCTCTACCGCATGCGCGCCCGCAGCCAGGCAATGGTGGATGGTAACGCTTACGAGCTGCTGCTCGATCTGTTCGAGACCAAAATTGAACAGCTGGCGGACGAAATTGAAAACATCTATAGCGATCTGGAAAAGCTGAGCCGCGTGATCATGGAAGGCCATCAGGGCGATGAGTACGACGAGGCACTCTCCACGCTGGCTGAGCTGGAAGATATCGGCTGGAAGGTGCGTTTGTGTCTGATGGATACCCAGCGCGCGCTGAACTTCCTGGTGCGCAAGGCGCGTCTGCCGGGCGGTCAGCTGGAGCAGGCGCGTGAGATCCTGCGCGATATCGAATCCCTGCTGCCGCACAACGAATCCCTGTTCCAGAAGGTCAACTTCCTGATGCAGGCGGCGATGGGCTTTATCAACATCGAGCAGAACCGCATCATCAAGATCTTCTCGGTGGTGTCCGTAGTGTTCCTGCCGCCAACGCTGGTGGCATCCAGCTATGGGATGAACTTCGAGTTTATGCCGGAGCTGAAGTGGAGCTTTGGTTACCCGGGGGCGATTATCTTTATGATCCTCGCGGGGCTGGCGCCGTATCTGTACTTTAAGCGCCGGAACTGGCTGTAAAAATCTGGCGGGTGGCGCTGCGCTTACCCGCCCTACGATCGAATTCCCTCTCCCTGTGGGAGAGGGTTAGAGTTAGGGCAACTTCACAGCCCTTTGCGCCCCCTGCGCTGGGTATAAATCGCATCGGCGACGAAAATCGCCAGCGCCACCCAGATAAAGGCGAACGTCACCATCTTATCCGCCCCCGGCACCTCGCCGTAAAACACCACCGCCAGCAGGAACATTAGCGTCGGGCCAATGTACTGGAAGAAACCCAGCGTGGAGAGACGCAGGCGCGTCGCCGCACCGGTGAAGCACAGCAGTGGAATAGTGGTCACCACGCCCGCCGCCATCAGCATCAGGTTTAGCGACCACGGGTTGCTGCCCATGTGGCTGGTTGGGCTGTCGGCGATGCCGAAAAGATAAATCGCCGCCACGGGCAGCAGCCACAAGGTTTCAAACAGCATCCCCGTCTGCGCTTCTACCGCAATCTTCTTACGCACCAGGCCGTAGAACGCAAAGCTGAACGCCAGGCCGAGGGCAATAATCGGCAGCGAGCCGAAGGTCCAGAGCTGCACCAGTACGCCGCAGAAGGCTAGAATCACCGCCACCCACTGCATCCGGCGGAAGCGCTCACCGAGGAAAATCATCCCCAGCACGATATTCACCAGCGGGTTAATGAAGTACCCCAGGCTCGCTTCGAGCATGTGATGGTTATTCACCGCCCAGATAAACAGCAGCCAGTTGCCGCCAATCAGCACGGCAGAAAGTGCCAGCAGGAAGATCTTCTTCGGGGTTTGCAGCAGCGTTTTGACGCCCGACCACTGACGGCTGAGGCTCATCAGCGCAATCATAAAGAAGAACGACCAGATGACGCGGTGAGTCAGGATCTCATCGGCCGGAACGTAGGCGATAAGCTTGAAATACGCCGGGGCGATACCCCAAATAAAATAAGCGGCAAGGGCGAGTAAAACGCCCTGCCGCGTCTGTTTAGCATCCATCGGGAAAATCCGTTACAAAAAAGTGAATTAATTTTACCCGATTTTGCCGCCTCAACCCACCATATAAGTGGCGGTTGCGCTGGCGATATACACCTGCTCTTCGTTGTGTAATTCAACGCGCGCCACGGCGACTTTATTCCCCGCGCGCAGCAGGCTGCTGGTACAGGTAAAGCGATTTCCGCGCCCCGGGCGAAGATAGTCGACGCGCAGATCGATGGTGCCCATGCGCGCCAGACGCTGGCGGAGTTCGTCTTCGTTGATGGTGTCATGGCGGGTCAGCGTGCTGCCCACGCAGACCAGACCTGCCGCCACGTCAAGCGCGGAGGCAATCACGCCGCCGTGCAAAATACTTTGCGCCCAGTTCCCTACCATCATCGGCTGGTTGTTGAAGCTCAGCTGGGCAAAGTCTTTCTCGTAACGCTCCAGCTCCAGTCCCAGCGCGCGGTTAAACGGCATATGGTAAACAAAAATCTCGCCCACGAGTTTTAACACTTCTTCGGCGGTAAGCATGGCTGACATGAGGCATCACATCCTTATTGTTAACGAAATGTTGATTTTATGCCTCAGCAACAAGGAATTCCACTTTCAGAAACGAGGATGCAGCAGTTGTCGCAGAAGTCTGTAGAATGTCCGCCACATAACTATTTAGCTAATTTTACTCTTTTGCAGGAGAACACCACCGATGCGGACGTATCTGGCATGGTTACTGGCGGCGGTTGCGCTGCCCCTCACAGCATATGCGCAGGAAGCGACAATCAAAGAGGTGCATGATAAGCCTGCCGTTCACGGTAGCATTATCGCGAACCTTCTTCAGGAGCATGACAATCCGTTCACGCTCTATCCGTATGACACCAACTACGTGATTTACACCCAGACCAGCGATCTCAACAAAGAGGCGATAAGCTCCTATAACTGGTCTGATAATGCGCGTAAAGATGAGGTGAAGTTCCAGCTCAGCCTCGCTTTCCCGTTCTGGCGCGGCATTCTGGGACCGAACTCGGTGTTTGGTGCCTCCTATACGCAGAAGTCCTGGTGGCAGCTCTCTAACAGCGGGGAATCCTCGCCGTTCCGCGAAACCAACTATGAGCCCCAGCTGTTCCTCGGCTTTGCAACGGATTATGAGTTTGCGGGCTGGACGTTACGCGATGTGGAAGTGGGCTTTAACCATGACTCTAACGGACGTTCCGATCCGACATCCCGTAGCTGGAACCGTGCCTATACGCGCCTGATGGCGCAGAACGGTAACTGGATGGTGGAAGTGAAGCCGTGGTATGTGGTCGGCAGCACTGATGACAACCCGGACATCACCAAATATATGGGCTACTACCAGCTTAAAGTCGGCTACCAGTTAGGTGATGCCGTGCTGAGTGCGAAAGGTCAGTACAACTGGAACACCGGCTACGGCGGCGCGGAAGTGGGCTTAAGCTATCCGGTAAGCAAGCATGTCCGCCTTTATACACAAGTCTACAGCGGTTACGGCGAGTCGCTTATCGATTACAACTTCAACCAGACCCGCGTCGGCGTGGGCGTGATGCTGAACGATATTCTCTAGGCTGTTCGAATGTTTTTGCGTTAAACGTTGAAGTTTCTCTCTCAGGCGCTGAAAATAGCGCCTGTTTCATTTCAGGCATATGGGGTTAACGTGGCGCAGGCGGAAGTATTGAATCAGGAGTCGCTGGCTAAACAGGTTTTGCATGAAACCTTTGGCTACCAGCAGTTCCGCCCTGGCCAGGAAAGCATCATTGAAACGGTGCTGGAAGGTCGTGATTGCCTGGTGGTGATGCCTACCGGTGGCGGCAAGTCCCTCTGTTATCAGGTGCCCGCGCTGGTGCTTAACGGCCTGACGGTCGTGGTATCCCCCCTCATTTCTCTGATGAAAGACCAGGTTGACCAGCTGCTCGCCAACGGCGTGGCGGCGGCCTGTCTCAACTCGACCCAAACCCGGGAGCAGCAGCAAGAGGTCATGGCCGGGTGCCGCACTGGGCAGATCCGCCTGCTGTATATCGCGCCGGAACGCCTGATGCTGGATAACTTCCTCGACCACCTGGCGCACTGGAACCCGGTCCTGCTGGCGGTGGATGAAGCGCACTGTATCTCCCAGTGGGGACACGATTTCCGCCCGGAATACGCCGCCCTCGGCCAGCTGCGTCAGCGCTTCCCCGAGCTGCCGTTTATGGCGCTTACCGCCACGGCGGATGACACCACGCGGCTGGATATCGTTCGCCTGCTCGGGCTGAACGACCCCTATATCCAGGTCAGCAGCTTCGACCGCCCCAACATCCGCTATATGCTGATGGAAAAATTCAAGCCGCTGGATCAGCTCCTGCGCTACGTCCAGGAGCAGCGCGGCAAGTCCGGCATCATCTACTGCAACAGCCGTGCAAAGGTGGAAGACACCGCCGCGCGTCTGCAAAACCGCGGCTTTAGCGCCGCCGCGTATCATGCCGGGTTAGAGAACCACATCCGCGCCGACGTGCAGGAAAAATTCCAGCGCGACGACCTGCAGATCGTCGTCGCGACGGTGGCGTTTGGGATGGGGATCAACAAGCCCAACGTGCGCTTTGTGGTGCATTTCGACATTCCGCGCAATATCGAATCCTACTATCAGGAAACCGGCCGCGCCGGGCGTGACGGCCTGCCTGCGGAAGCGATGCTGTTTTACGATCCGGCCGATATGGCGTGGCTGCGCCGCTGTCTGGAAGAGAAGCCGCAGGGACAGCTGCAGGATATCGAGCGCCACAAGCTCAACGCGATGGGCGCGTTTGCCGAAGCGCAAACCTGCCGTCGTCTGGTTCTGCTCAACTACTTTGGTGAAGGGCGCCAGGAGCCGTGCGGCAACTGCGATATCTGCCTCGACCCGCCGAAGCAGTACGATGGCCTGATGGACGCGCGTAAGGCGCTCTCGACCATTTACCGTGTGAATCAACGCTTCGGGATGGGCTACGTGGTGGAGGTGCTGCGCGGTGCCAATAACCAGCGTATCCGCGATATGGGCCACGACAAGCTGCCTGTCTACGGTATTGGCAAGGACCAGAGCCACGAACACTGGGTGAGTATTATTCGCCAGCTAATCCACCTCGGCTTCGCCACGCAGAACATTGCCCAGCACTCCGCCCTGCAGCTGACCGAAGCGGCGCGCCCGGTTCTGCGCGGTGACGTTGAGCTCAAGCTCGCCGTGCCGCGCGTCATCGCCCTGAAGCCACGCGTGATGCAGAAATCCTACGGCGGCAACTACGACCGCAAGCTGTTCGCCAAACTGCGCAAGCTGCGTAAGGCCATCGCCGACGAAGAAAACATCCCGCCTTACGTGGTGTTCAACGACGCGACGCTGATTGAGATGGCCGAGCAGATGCCGCTCAGCGCCAGCGAGATGCTCAGCGTCAACGGCGTGGGGACGCGCAAGCTGGAGCGCTTCGGTAAAGAGTTTATGGCGCTCATCCGCTCTCACGCCGACGGCGACGATGAAGAGTAGTCAGCCGGGCGAAAAAGTGCCAGGATGATGACTCACTAAATTATTTCCCCGCGAGCTAATTATGTTAATGCTATTTCTCACCGTGGCATTAGTGCACATCGTTGCGCTGATGAGCCCCGGCCCGGACTTTTTCTTCGTGTCACAAACGGCCGTCAGCCGCTCCCGAAAAGAGGCGATGATGGGCGTGCTCGGTATCACCATGGGCGTTATGGTCTGGGCGGCCGTTGCGCTGCTCGGTCTGAACCTGATCCTGGCGAAGATGGCCTGGCTGCATAACATCATTATGGTCGGCGGCGGGCTGTACCTGTGCTGGATGGGCTACCAGATGCTGCGCGGGGCGCTGAAGAAAGAAGAGAAAAAGCCGGAAGAGCCAAAGGTGGAGCTGGCAACGGGCGGCCGCAGCTTTGTAAAAGGGCTGCTGACCAATCTGGCGAACCCGAAAGCCATTATCTATTTCGGCTCGGTGTTCTCGCTGTTTGTCGGCGATAGCGTCGGTGCGGGCGCACGCTGGGGCATCTTCCTGCTGATCGTCGTTGAAACCTTTGCCTGGTTTACTATCGTGGCCAGCCTGTTCGCCTTACCGGCGATGCGCCGCGGCTACCAGCGTATCGCGAAGTGGATTGACGGCTGCGCCGGCGCGCTGTTCGCCGGCTTCGGCATTCATCTCATCATTTCTCGCTAAGCATGACGCGCTGACGCAAGCAGCGCGCCAACCAGCATAAACAGCGAGCCAAAGACTTTATTCAGGGCCTTCATCTGCTTAGGCCCTTTAATCCACGCTGCAATTCGCTGCGCCAGCGTCGCGTAACCAATCATCACGATGATATCGACGATAATGGTGGTCGCGCCCAGCACCACGTACTGCATCACCTGCGGCTGATGCGGAACGATAAACTGCGGGAACAGCGCGGCGAGGAAAACGATGCTCTTCGGGTTGGTCAGGTTGACGAACACCGCTCGCTTAAACAGATGGCCGCGGTTTTGCGTCTGCGCGAGAGTATTCAGGTTGATGGAACCTGCCGCGCGCCACTGCTGGATGCCGAGCCAAATCAGATAGGCTGCCCCGGCCCATTTCAGCACTTCAAACGCCAGCACCGAGCGGGAGAAAAGTGTCCCCAGACCAATCCCAACCAGCACAATATGAATGCCCAGCCCGGCCTGCAGTCCGGCAATGGATGCCACCGCACCGCGGTAACCGTGGTTGATTGAGGTAGTCATGGTGTTAATAGCACCCGAACCCGGAGAAAGGCTGAGGATAATGGATGTCAGCAGGTAGGCGAACCACCACTCGAAGGTCATTTGAAACTCCCGAACCGTCTATTTTTATGCCACAATACGCTATTATTGAGTCATTTTGTGACCGGTGACGAAAAAAACGATATTCCCTGGATTACGTGAGTGGAAACCCAATGTTTCAGCAGAAAAAGGACTGGGAAACACGAGAAAACGCTTTTGCTGCTTTCTCTATGGGGCCGCTGACCGATTTCTGGCGGCAGCGTGAGGAAGATGAGTTTACGGGCGTCGGGGGCATCCCGGTGCGTTTCGTTCGTTTCCGAAATGAAAAAAATGACCGGGTGATTGTGGTCTGCCCTGGGCGTATTGAAAGCTACGTTAAATACGCTGAGCTGGCCTACGACCTGGTCCATATGGGGTTCGATGTCCTGATTATCGACCACCGTGGGCAGGGGCTGTCCGGACGTATGCTTCCGGACACGCACCGTGGGCACGTCGATCGCTTCAGCGATTACGTCGACGATTTTGCCGCGTTCTGGCAGCAGGACGTTCAGCCCGGGCCTTGGCGCAAGCGGTATATCCTTGCGCACTCCATGGGCGGCGCCATTTCGACGCTGTTTTTGCAGCGTTATGAACACCAGTGCGATGCCATTGCGCTGACCGCGCCGATGTACGGTATCGTTATCCGTTTTCCTGACTGGATGGTGCGCCATCTTCTTGACTGGGCTGAGGGCCATCAGCGCATTCGTGAAGGTTACGCCATAGGTACAGGACGCTGGCGCGCGCTGCCGTTCGCCATCAACGTCTTAACCCACAGCCGGCAGCGTTATCGCCGCAACCTGCGCTTCTATGCCGATGAACCGCGCTTACGCGTCGGCGGCCCGACCTGGCACTGGGTGCGGGAGGGTATTATGGCCGGTGAGCAGGTGCTGGCGGGCGTAGGCGATGATGATACGCCGACGCTTCTGATTCAGGCGGAAGAAGAGCGTGTGGTGGATAACCGCATGCATGACCGCTATTGTGAACTGCGCGCTGCTGCCGGTCACCCTTGTGAAGGGGGTAAACCGCTGGTCATTAACGGCGCGTTCCATGAGATCCTTTTTGAAAAGGACGCTATGCGCTCAGTCGCGCTCAACGCCATTGTTGAATTTTTCAACAGGCATAATTGATTTTTGTTTTCCACCAGAGGTTGAAATCCCTATGTACCAGGTTGTTGCATCTGATTTAGATGGCACGCTGCTTTCCCCCGACCACACCCTGTCGCCTTACGCGAAAGAGACCTTAAAACTCCTGACTGCACGTGGTGTGAACTTTGTGTTCGCTACCGGCCGCCACCACGTCGACGTGGGGCAGATCCGCGATAATCTCGAGATCAAATCGTACATGATCACCTCCAACGGTGCGCGCGTGCATGATACCGACGGCAACCTGATCTTTACCCACAACCTGGATCGCGATATTGCCGCCGATCTGTTTGGCGTGGTGCATAACAACCCGACTATCGTCACTAACGTTTACCGCGACGACGACTGGTTTATGAACCGCCACCGCCCGGATGAAATGCGTTTCTTCAAGGAAGCGGTATTCAACTACTCCCTTTACGAACCGGGCCTGCTGGAGCCGGAAGGGATCAGCAAGGTGTTCTTTACCTGTGATAGCCACGAAGAGCTGCTCCCGCTGGAACAGGCGATCAACGCTCGCTGGGGCGATCGCGTCAACGTAAGCTTCTCAACCCTGACCTGTCTTGAAGTGATGGCGGGTGGCGTCTCCAAAGGTCACGCGCTGGAAGCGGTTGCGAAACGCCTGGGCTTCGGGCTCAAAGACTGTATCGCCTTCGGTGACGGCATGAACGACGCCGAGATGCTTTCAATGGCAGGCAAGGGCTGCATCATGCAGAACGCGCACCAGCGTCTGAAGGATCTCCACCCTGAACTGGAAGTCATTGGTTCTAACGCTGACAACGCGGTACCGAAGTATCTGCGCAAGCTGTTCCTTGAATAATCTTCACTTGATTGTTTATTGCTCAGTTGTCAACTAAAGAGTTCGCTACAATGCCTCTCCTTCTTTCTGAGAGACAAGCATTGTGGCGCTACTCATTATCACCACTATCCTGTGGGCCTTCTCCTTTAGCCTGATTGGCGAATACCTTGCCGGTTCGGTCGACAGTTACTTCTCGGTGCTGATGCGTGTGGGGCTGGCGGCACTGGTGTTCCTGCCGTTTCTGCGCACGCGCGGACAGTCGCTGAAAACGATTGTGCTGTATATGCTGGTGGGGGCGATGCAGCTCGGCATCATGTATTTGTTCAGCTTCCGGGCTTACGTCTATCTGTCCGTCTCGGAATTCCTGCTCTTTACCGTGCTGACGCCGCTCTACATCACGCTGATTTACGATCTGCTGAGTAAACGCCGTCTGCGCTGGGGATACCTGCTGAGCGCGGCGCTGGCGGTGATTGGCGCGGCGATTATTCGCTACGACAAAGTAAGCGATCATTTCTGGACCGGGCTGATGTTCGTCCAGCTCGCCAACATCAGTTTCGCTATCGGCATGGTGGGCTACAAACGCCTGATGGAAACCCGTCCGATGCCGCAGCATAACGCGTTCGCATGGTTTTATATGGGCGCCGCGATTGTCGCGGTAGCGGCGTGGTTTATGCTCGGTAACCCGCAAAAGTTGCCGACTACGTCCGTGCAGTGGGGCGTGCTGATCTGGCTGGGCGTCGTGGCTTCCGGGTTGGGGTACTTCATGTGGAACTACGGCGCGACTCAGGTCGACGCCGGTACGCTGGGGATCATGAACAACGTGCATGTCCCGGCAGGGCTGCTGGTCAACCTCGCTATCTGGCAGCAACAGCCGCACTGGCCGAGCTTCCTTATTGGGGGAGCGGTGATCCTGGCTTCGCTGTGGGTCCATCGCCGATGGGTCGCTCCGCGCTCCGCACAAACGGAAGATGATCGCACGCGTGGTTCCGCGCTGAGCGAATAAACGCCTCCGTAATCGGCTGACGCTGCTCGCCATCGCGCACGGCAGCGTACAGCCGGCTCCACAGTCCTTCTCCCAGGGTTTTGGTCACCACCAGACCCTGGCGTTCAAAGCTCTCCACCACCCAGTGCGGCAGCGCCGCGATACCCATTCTGGCCGCCACCATCTGAATCAGCAGCAGGGTGTTATCCACGCTTTTTAGCTGCGGGCTAATGCCCGCGGGCTGCAGGAAGTGACGCCAGATATCCAGACGACTGCGCTGAACCGGGTAAATCAGCAGCGTTTCCGTCGCCAGGTCTTCCGGCGTGATGCGCGTTTTGGCCGCCAGCGGATGGTCCGGCGCCAGCACCAGGCGCACCTCATAATCAAACATCGGCGAATAGTGCAGGCCGCTGCGCGGCAGAATGTCAGAGGTCATGACCAGATCCAGCTCGCCCTGCTGCAGCGAAGGCTGCGGGTCGAACGTCACGCCGGATTTAAAGTCCATCTCCACCTGCGGCCACTTCTGGCGGAAGTTCTCAAGCGCGGGGGTCAGCCACTGAATACAGCTGTGGCACTCAATAGCGATACGCAGTTTGGTCTGCTGCGGTTCGTTACACGCCTGCAGCGCGCTCGCGATTTGCGGCAGAACCTGATTCGCCAGCTGAAGGAGAATTTCACCCTGCGGCGTAAAGCGTAGCGGCTGGCTTTTACGCACAAAAAGACGGAAGCCGAGGCGTTGTTCCAGATCGCTGAACTGGTGAGAAAGGGCGGACTGTGTCTGGTGCAGCGTGGCCGCAGCAGCCGCGAGCGAACCGCAGTTTCGCAACGCTTGTAGCGTTTTCAGGTGTTTAATCTCGATCATGAAAGTCCTTCACTTCGCCATGAACATTTTGCGCTTGAGGAATATACAGTACCTGCCAATTATAGAAGTGTAAACATCTGGACGTCTAAATAACGAATTTCACAAGGGGTACACCATGACAATCCGCAATCACACTCTCGGTTTCCCTCGCGTTGGCCTGCGTCGCGAGCTGAAAAAAGCGCAAGAAAGCTACTGGGCGGGTAACGCCACGCGTGAAGAGCTGCTGGCGGTGGGACGCGAGCTGCGCGCCCGCCACTGGGATCAGCAGAAGCAGGCGGGCATTGACCTGCTGCCGGTGGGCGATTTCGCCTGGTACGACCATGTTCTGACGACCAGCCTGCTGCTTGGCAACGTGCCGGCTCGTCATCAGAACAAAGATGGATCGGTAGATATCGATACCCTGTTCCGCATCGGCCGTGGCCGTGCGCCAACGGGTGAGCCAGCGGCAGCGGCGGAAATGACTAAGTGGTTTAACACTAACTATCACTATATGGTGCCGGAGTTCGTAAAAGGTCAGCAGTTTAAACTGACCTGGACGCAGCTTCTGGATGAAGTGGACGAAGCGCTGGCGCTGGGTCACCAGGTTAAACCCGTGCTGCTGGGGCCAGTGACCTATCTGTGGCTGGGGAAAGTCAAAGGCGAGCAGTTCGATCGTCTGAGCCTGCTGAAGGACATTCTGCCGGTCTACAAACAGGTGCTGATTGAGCTGGGCAAACGCGGCATTCAGTGGGTGCAAATCGACGAACCGGCGCTGGTGCTCGAGTTGCCTCAGGAATGGCTCGATGCCTTCAAACCGGCGTATGACGCGCTCACCGGGGAGGTGAAGCTGCTACTGACAACCTATTTCGAAGGCGTGACGCCGAACCTGAACACGATTACCGCGCTGCCGGTGCAGGGCCTGCACGTAGACCTTGTACACGGTAAAGATGATGTGACGGAGCTTCACAAGCGCCTGCCCGCAGACTGGCTGCTCTCCGCCGGTCTGGTGAATGGCCGTAACGTCTGGCGCGCCGATCTGACCGAGAAATACGCACAAATCAAAGACATCGTCGGTAAACGTGAGCTGTGGGTGGCCTCGTCCTGCTCGCTGCTGCACAGCCCGATCGACCTGAGCGTGGAAACCCGTCTCGACCCTGAAGTAAAGAGCTGGTTTGCCTTCGCGCTGCAAAAATGTGAAGAGCTGGCCCTGCTGCGTGACGCGCTGAACAGCGGCGACACGGCGGCAATTACCGAATGGAGCGCCCCGATCCGGGCGCGCCGCCACTCCGCGCGCGTGCATAACCCGGCGGTGGAAAAACGTCTGGCGGCCATCACCGCCCAGGACAGCCAGCGCCAGAGCCCGTATGAGGTGCGCGCCGAAGCCCAGCGCGCCCGCTTCAATCTGCCTGCGTGGCCGACCACGACGATTGGTTCCTTCCCGCAGACCACCGAGATCCGCGGCCTGCGTCTGGACTTTAAAAAGGGCAATCTGGATGCGAATCACTACCGCACCGGGATCGCGGAACACATCAAGCAGGCGATTATCGAGCAGGAACGCCTTGGGCTGGACGTGCTGGTGCACGGTGAAGCAGAGCGTAATGACATGGTGGAATACTTTGGCGAGCACCTGGACGGCTTCGTCTTTACCCAGAACGGCTGGGTGCAGAGCTATGGCTCCCGATGCGTGAAGCCGCCGGTGGTCATCGGTGACGTCAGCCGTCCGGAAGCGATCACGGTTGAGTGGGCGAAGTACGCCCAGTCCCTGACCGACAAGCCGGTGAAAGGCATGCTCACCGGTCCTGTGACCATTCTTTGCTGGTCCTTCCCGCGTGAAGACGTGACCCGTGAAACCATCGCCAAACAGATCGCCCTGGCGCTGCGTGATGAGGTGGCGGATCTGGAAGCCGCAGGCATTGGCATTATTCAGATTGACGAACCGGCCCTGCGCGAAGGTCTGCCGCTGCGTCGTAGCGACTGGGACGCCTACCTGCAGTGGGGCGTGGAGGCGTTCCGCATCAACGCCGCGGTGGCGAAGGACGACACTCAGATCCACACCCACATGTGTTATTGCGAATTTAACGACATCATGGATTCAATTGCCGCGCTGGACGCCGACGTGATCACTATTGAGACCTCGCGTTCAGATATGGAGCTGCTGGAGTCGTTTGAAGAATTCGACTACCCGAACGAAATCGGGCCGGGCGTGTACGACATCCACTCCCCGAACGTGCCGAGCGTGGAGTGGATTGAAGCCCTGCTGAAAAAAGCGGCCCAGCGTATTCCGGCAGAGCGTCTTTGGGTAAACCCGGACTGCGGACTGAAAACCCGCGGCTGGCCTGAAACCCGCGCAGCGCTGGCGAACATGGTGAAGGCAGCGCAGAATTTGCGTCAGGCGTAGGGGTATTGGATGGCCCGGTAAGGCGTAGCCGCCACCGGGCGTTTTTGTTATTACGCTTTCTTACCACCGTACTGGCTAAACCACGCCAGCATTCTCTGCCAGCCATCTTTTGCTGATTCCGCGTGATAGCTCGGACGATAATCGGCGTTAAACGCATGCCCGGCATCCGGGTACACCACAATCTCCGCCTTCGCATTGGCCGCACGCAGCGCATGGCGCATGGTTTCTACCGAATCCAGCGAAATACCGGTGTCCTGACCGCCATAAAGCCCTAACACGGGGGCATTTAACTCGGTGGCGATATCGACGGGATGTTTAGGCGAATTCAGCGTTTTTTCACCCACCAGTTTGCCGTACCAGGCGACAGCAGCTTTGAGCTGCGGGTTATGCGCGGCATACAGCCAGCTAATGCGACCGCCCCAGCAGAAACCGGTGACCAGCAGACGATGCGGATCGCCGCCGTTGCGCGCCGCCCAGCTGGTGACATGATCGAGATCGGCCAGCACCTGCGAGTCCGGGACTTTGCTGACCAGGTTGCTGAGCAATGTTGGAATATCACTGTAGTCGTTCGGATCGCCCTGACGGAAGTAGAGCTCTGGCGCAACGGCCAGATACCCTTCCAGCGCCAGCCGGCGGCAGAGGTCGCGAATGTGTTCGTGAACACCAAATATCTCCTGAATCACAATCACGATGGGTAGCGGACCCTCTGCCGATTTGGGTCGGGCGTGATAAGCAGGCATATTCTCCCCCTGCGAGGGAATAGAGGTCTCGCCCGCGGTAATTGCTGCTTCTGGAGTCGACACGATGGTTGAAGCATGTGGGGCCGCAGCAGGTGCAAAACCGGTTTTTTCAGTCATGGCATTCTCCGTACCAATGAGTTAGCGCAAAGGTAAATATAGACACCAGGTTAACAACTCACAGTGCCTTAAACGGTCTATCTTTTGTGCAGCACCTGGCGATATAACTTGTTAATGTGATGTAAATCACTTTTTTATGGAAATTCAATGTAACCATTTTCATTCATGGTGAGGTTCGTCACGAAAATATGCTTACTGCTTCTGTAAAGTACCGTTTTACTTCTTCTGACTAACCGACCCACAGAGGAGTCACCTATGTCTAAGTCTGATGTTTTTCATCTCGGCCTCACTAAAAACGATTTACAAGGGGCTACGCTCGCCATCGTCCCTGGCGATCCGGAGCGTGTGGAAAAGATCGCCGCGCTGATGGATAAGCCGGTCAAGCTGGCTGCCCATCGTGAGTTCACCACCTGGCGCGCAGAGCTGGATGGCAAAGCGGTGATCGTGTGCTCTACCGGTATCGGTGGTCCGTCTACGTCTATTGCTGTTGAAGAGCTGGCGCAGCTGGGTATCCGCACTTTCCTGCGTATCGGTACGACCGGCGCTATTCAGCCGCATATCAACGTCGGCGACGTTCTGGTCACGACCGCCTCCGTCCGTCTGGACGGCGCAAGCCTGCATTTTGCACCAATGGAATTCCCGGCAGTGGCTGATTTCGAATGTACCACCGCGCTGGTTGAAGCTGCGAAATCCGTAGGCGCAACCACTCACGTGGGCGTAACCGCGTCTTCCGACACCTTCTACCCGGGCCAGGAGCGTTACGATACCTTCTCAGGCCGCGTGGTTAGCCGTTTCAAAGGCTCAATGGAAGAGTGGCAGTCCATGGGTGTGATGAACTACGAAATGGAATCCGCAACGCTGCTGACCATGTGTGCAAGCCAGGGTCTGCGTGCCGGTATGGTGGCGGGCGTTATCGTCAACCGTACCCAGCAGGAGATCCCGAACGCCGAAACCATGAAGCAGACCGAAAGTCATGCAGTGAAAATCGTGGTGGAAGCAGCGCGTCGCCTGATCTAGTCCTCTCTTCTTAAATCAAAGGCCGACACGTTCGGCCTTTATTTTTTGCGTAGCGCCTCGCAGGAAAACCCTTTCAAACTGGACGTTTATACAGCACAATTCTATTTTGTGCGGATAATACGTTGATGCAGGGGGCATTGTGGATATCTCAATCCTGATTTACGCGGTGATTGCGTTGGTGAGCTTAGGGATTGGCTGGCTGATTTCCAGCTACCAGCATGCGCAGCAGAAGGCCGACCAGCTGGCTGAGCGAGAAGAGATGGTCGCAGATTTAAGCGCTATAAAACAGCAGCTTGCGCTGAGCGAACACTGGCGCGATGAGTGTGAGTTGCTCAACAACGAGCTGCGCAACCTGCGTGATATCAACACGTCACTGGAGGCCGATCTCCGCGAAGTGACCACACGCCTTGAATCCACCCAACTGCATGCGGAAGACAAAATCCGCCAGATGATCAACAGCGAGCAGCGTCTCAGCGAACAGTTTGAGAATCTCGCGAACCGCATTTTTGAGCACAGCAACCGCCGCGTTGACGAACAAAACCGCCAGAGCCTGAACAGTCTGCTGACGCCCCTGCGTGAACAGCTGGACGGCTTCCGCCGTCAGGTACAGGACAGCTTTGGTCAGGAAGCCCGCGAGCGGCATACCCTGGCGCATGAAATTCGCAATCTCCAGCAGCTGAATGCCCAGATGGCGCAGGAGGCGGTCAACCTCACCCGTGCGCTGAAAGGGGATAACAAAACCCAGGGCAACTGGGGAGAAGTGGTGCTGACCCGCGTCCTGGAAGCTTCAGGCCTTCGGGAAGGGTACGAATACGAAACGCAGGTGAGTATCGAAAACGATGCCCGCTCGCGCATGCAGCCGGATGTGATCGTGCGGCTGCCGCAGGGCAAAGATGTGGTGATTGACGCCAAGATGACGCTGGTAGCGTATGAGCGTTACTTCAACGCGGAGGATGACTACACCCGCGAATCGGCGCTTCAGGAGCACATTGCCTCGGTGCGTAATCACATTCGCCTGCTCGGCAGAAAAGACTACCAGCAGCTGCCGGGTCTGCGCTCGCTGGACTATGTCCTGATGTTTATTCCGGTAGAGCCCGCATTTCTGCTGGCACTCGACAGACAGCCTGAGCTTATAACCGAAGCGCTCAAAAATAATATTATGTTGGTCAGCCCCACCACGCTGCTGGTGGCGTTACGCACCATTGCGAACCTGTGGCGCTATGAGCACCAGAGTCGCAACGCGCAGCAGATTGCCGATCGTGCCAGCAAGCTGTACGACAAAATGCGCCTCTTTGTGGACGACATGTCTTCAGTCGGGCAAAGCCTGGATCGTGCGCAGGATAACTATCGCCAGGCGATGAAAAAACTCGCCTCCGGACGTGGCAATCTGCTGGCGCAGGCTGAATCATTCCGCAGCCTGGGGGTAGAAGTTAAACGCGAGATTAATCCGGAATTGGTCGAGCAGGCCACCGCCCAGGACGACGAGTTTCGCCTGCGAGAAGGGGCGAACGAACAAAAGACAAACAGTGAAGACAACACGTTAGCGGCGGATTCATCACCAGACGAGATTCCAGCGCGTTTTTTTCGCGGTGGTTGAAACGTAGGGCAAACGCGCCCAATCTGATACACTTCACGAACATTTTACTGATAAGCAGGCTCTAAGATGGCTGACGATTCACAAGACACAACGCACTTTGGCTTTCAGACTGTCGCCAAAGCGCAGAAAGCTGACATGGTGGCCCACGTATTTCATTCCGTGGCGGCGAAGTACGATGTGATGAATGACCTGATGTCGTTCGGCATTCATCGCTTGTGGAAGCGCTTCACCATTGACTGTAGCGGCGTGCGTCGCGGACAAACGGTGCTGGATTTAGCTGGCGGTACGGGCGATTTAACCGCGAAATTCTCTCGTCTGGTGGGTGAAACCGGCCGCGTTGTTCTCGCCGATATTAATGACTCCATGCTGAAAATGGGACGCGAAAAGCTGCGTAACATCGGCGTGGTGGGGAATGTGGAATATGTGCAGGCAAACGCCGAAGCGCTGCCGTTCCCGGACAATACCTTTGACTGCATCACTATCTCCTTCGGTCTGCGTAACGTGACCGATAAAGAAAAAGCGCTGCGCTCCATGTACCGCGTGCTGAAGCCGGGTGGACGCCTGCTGGTGCTTGAATTCTCCAAACCGATTATTGAGCCGCTGAGCAAAGCTTACGACGCCTATTCCTTCCACGTGCTGCCGCGCATCGGTGAGCTGGTGGCTAACGACGCTGAAAGCTACCGCTATCTGGCGGAATCTATCCGTATGCACCCGGATCAGGACACATTAAAAGCCATGATGCAGGATGCAGAATTTGAGAACGTTGAATATTTCAACCTGACGGCGGGTGTCGTCGCGCTGCATCGCGGTTACAAGTTCTGAGTGGAGGTGTCCCGTGCCCTTTAAGCCCTTAGTCACCGCAGGTATCGAAAACGTACTGAATGCCTTTCTCTATCGTGCTCCGGCGCTGAAAGCAGCGCGTCAGCGGCTAAACGGGAAGATATTACGTATTGTTTTAAAAGAGTTCTCGACGCCGCTTGTGCTGGTATTCAGCGAACGCCAGCTTGACGTTCTGGGGGCGTGGGAAGGTGAAGCTGACTGCTCGGTCATCACGCACATGAGCGTGCTGCCAAAACTGCGCGATCGCCAGCAATTAACGGCGCTTATCCGCAGCGGTGAGCTGGAGGTGGAAGGCGATATTCAGGTCGTGCAGAACTTCGTTGCTCTCACCGATCTGGCGGAGTTCGATCCGGCAGAGCTGCTCGCGCCTTTTATCGGCGACATTGCTGCCGAAGGCATCGGGAAAGCCCTTCATGGTGGCGCCTCCTTTGCGCGTAAAAGCCTCCAGCGCCAACAACGCTATGTGGCGGAAGTGATGACTGAGGAGTGGCGAATGGCGCCCGGGCCACTGGAAGTTGCATGGTTTGCGGAAGAGACCGCTGCTGTTGAACGCGCGGTTGATGCGTTTACCAAACGGCTGGAAAAACTGGAGGGCAAATGACGCCTGGTGAAATTCGGCGCCTCTATTTTATTATTCGCACCTTTTTGAGCTACGGGCTCGACGAGCTTATTCCCAAAATGCGCATCACGCTGCCGCTTCGCATCTGGCGGCGGATGCTGTTCTGGATGCCCAATCGCCACAAAGGTCAACCGCTGGGTGAGCGTCTGCGCCTGGCGCTGCAGGAACTCGGTCCGGTATGGATTAAATTCGGGCAGATGCTCTCGACCCGCCGCGACCTCTTCCCGCCTCTCATTGCCGATGAGCTCGCAATGCTTCAGGACCGCGTCGCACCCTTTGACGGCGCGCGCGCGAAAAAGCAAATTGAAGAGGCGATGGGAAATGTACCCGTCGAAACCTGGTTTGACGATTTCGATATTCAGCCGCTGGCGTCGGCCTCTATCGCGCAGGTGCACACCGCGCGTTTGAAAGAAAACGGCAAAGAAGTCGTTATCAAAGTTATTCGTCCGGACATCCTGCCAGTCATCAAAGCGGACATGAAGCTGATTTATCGTCTGGCGCGCTGGGTGCCACGCTTGCTGCCGGACGGGCGCCGCCTTCGTCCACTGGAAGTGGTGCGGGAATATGAAAAAACGCTGATTGATGAGCTTAACCTGCTGCGCGAATCGGCAAACGCCATTCAGCTGCGCCGCAACTTTGAAAACAGCCCGATGCTCTATGTACCTGAAGTCTATTCTGACTACTGCAGCCAGAACATGATGGTGATGGAGCGTATCTACGGTATTCCGGTTTCGGATGTCGTAGCCCTGGAGAAGCAGGGAACAAACATGAAGCTCCTGGCCGAACGTGGCGTACAGGTCTTCTTTACCCAGGTATTCCGCGACAGCTTTTTCCATGCGGACATGCATCCGGGCAATATCTTTGTAAGCTACGAACACCCTGAGGACCCGAAATATATCGGTATCGACTGCGGGATTGTGGGGTCGCTGAACAAAGAGGATAAGCGGTATCTGGCTGAGAACTTCATCGCGTTCTTCAACCGCGACTACCGTAAGGTGGCCGAGCTGCACGTCGATTCCGGCTGGGTGCCGCCGGACACTAACGTCGAAGAGTTCGAGTTTGCGATCCGAACCGTTTGTGAACCGATTTTTGAAAAACCACTGGCGGAAATCTCCTTTGGGCACGTACTGTTGAACCTGTTCAACACGGCTCGCCGGTTTAATATGGAAGTTCAGCCACAGCTAGTTTTACTCCAGAAAACATTACTTTACGTTGAGGGTGTAGGCCGACAGCTCTATCCTCAGTTAGACTTGTGGAAGACTGCGAAACCTTTCCTTGAATCCTGGATTAAGGATCAGGTTGGCATTCCGGCGCTGGTGCGCTCGCTGAAAGAGAAGGGCCCGTTCTGGATAGAAAAAATGCCTGAAATTCCCGAACTGGTTTATGACAGTTTGCGTCAGAGCAAGAACCTTCAGCACAGCATGGATAAAATCGCCCGCGAGCTTCAGTCCAGCCGTGTTCGCCAGGGACAGTCCCGCTATCTCTTTGGGATTGGCGCAACGCTGCTGCTGAGCGGTACGCTGCTGCTGATCAACCGTCCGGACTGGCAGATGATGCCAGCCTGGCTGATGGCTGGCGGGGTGGTAGTCTGGCTTGCCGGATGGCGAAAAACGCGCTGAGTTTGCGTCGCCATCGATGGGTCGCATACGTATAATGCGACCTGACTCATTAATCATCTATCCCTGAGGAACATGTATGGGTGGTATCAGTATCTGGCAATTGTTGATCATTGCCGTCATCGTCGTGCTGCTGTTTGGCACCAAAAAGCTCGGTTCTATTGGTTCCGATCTGGGCGCGTCTATCAAAGGCTTTAAGAAAGCGATGAGCGATGATGAGAGCAAGCAGGATAAAACCAGCCAGGACGCTGACTTTACTGCTAAATCCATCTCCGACAAGCAAGAAGAAGCCAAAAAGGAAGACGCCAAACGCCACGATAAAGAGCAGGTATAAGTCGTGTTTGACATTGGTTTTGGTGAGCTGCTGCTGGTCTTTGTGATTGGCCTGATCGTGCTGGGGCCGCAGCGTCTGCCGGTGGCGGTGAAAACCGTTGCGGGCTGGGTGCGTGCGCTGAGATCGCTGGCATCGACCGTTCAGAATGAGCTGGCGCAGGAGCTTAAGCTGCAGGAATTTCAGGAAAGCCTCAAAAAGGTCGAGAAGGCGAGCATGGATAATCTGACGCCGGAACTGAAAGCCTCAATGGATGAACTGCGTGAAGCGGCGGAATCCATGAAGCGCTCTTACAGCGTCAACGATCCTGAAAAAGCGAGCGATGAAGCGAACACTATCCATAACCCGGTGGTGAAGGGCAGCGAGGAGCAGCGCGAGGGCGTAACGCCTGCCAGCGCTGAACATCAGGCTGCTGCGCCAGAACAGACGCCGCAGGAAACCGAAGTGAAAAAACAGGCGCAGCCGGAAGAACCGGTAACTAAAACGGCGGAAGTAAAGCCCGCTGCGTCCGTTTCCGAATCATCCCCCTCGTCGAGTGATAAAGCGTAAACATGGCAGTAGATGATACTCAACCGCTGATTACGCACCTCATAGAGCTGCGTAAGCGCCTGTTAAACTGCATTATTGCAGTTTTCGTTATTTTTCTATGCCTGGTTTATTTCGCCAACGATATCTACCAGGTTGTCTCTGCACCATTAATTAAGCAGATGCCGCTGGGCGCAACGATGATTGCGACGGATGTGGCTTCTCCGTTCTTTACCCCCATCAAGCTGACCTTCTGGGTGTCGTTGATAGCCTCTGCGCCCGTCATTCTTTACCAGGTATGGGCGTTTGTGGCGCCCGCGCTGTATAAACACGAACGCAAGCTGGTTATCCCGCTGCTGGTGTCCAGCTCGCTGCTGTTCTATATCGGCATGGCGTTTGCCTATTTCGTTGTCTTCCCGCTGGCCTTCGGCTTCCTGACGCATACCGCGCCGGAAGGGGTCCAGGTGTCGACGGATATTGCCAGCTACCTCAGCTTTGTGATGGCGCTGTTTATGGCGTTTGGCGTGGCATTCGAAGTGCCGGTGGCCATTGTGCTGCTTTGCTGGGTAGGGGTTACGACCCCGGATGACCTGCGTAAGAAGCGTCCGTATATTCTGGTGGGCGCCTTCGTGGTCGGCATGCTGCTAACGCCGCCGGATGTGTTCTCGCAGACGCTGCTGGCCATACCGATGTACTGTCTGTTTGAGGTCGGCGTTTTCTTCTCGCGTTTCTACGTGGGTAAAGGACATCGAGCGGATGACGAAGACGATACGTCCGACAAGACCACTGAAGAGTAAAACCAGCCGCCCGTGAGGGCGGTTGTTATATGGGGATTTGCATGTTTGATATCGGACTCAACCTGACCAGCTCGCAGTTTGCGAAAGATCGTGATGAGGTGGTTGCGCGTGCATTTGCCGCCGGGGTGAAAGGACTGCTGCTGACGGGCACCAACCTGCATGAGAGCGAGCAGGCGCAGCAGCTGGCGCAACGATACGATCGCTGTTGGTCTACTGCTGGCGTGCATCCTCACGACAGCAGCCAGTGGACCGCGCAAAGTGGCGACACTCTACGCAGGCTGGCAAAGACACCAGAAGTGGTGGCGATTGGCGAGTGCGGCCTCGATTTCAACCGTAACTTTTCCACGCCTGAAGAGCAGGAAAAGGCATTCACTGCCCAGCTTGCGCTAGCGGCAGAGCTTGAAATGCCCGTATTTATGCACTGCCGCGACGCGCATGAGCGTTTTCTGACTCTGCTTGATCCGTGGCTCGATAAACTGCCCGGCGCGGTGCTGCACTGCTTCACCGGCTCACGGCAGGAAGCGCTGGAATGCCTGGAGCGCGGGCTTTATCTGGGGATTACCGGTTGGGTTTGCGATGAGCGCCGCGGGCTTGAGCTTCGGGAGCTGTTGCCAGCGATCCCGGCCGACCGGTTGCTCCTTGAAACGGACGCACCTTATCTGCTGCCGCGCGATATGAAACCCAAACCGGCATCGCGACGAAATGAGCCCGCTTATCTGGGGCACATTATTGAGAGCGTCGCGAAGCGGCGCGGAGACGATCCGCACTGGCTTTCGGCACAGACGGATGACAACGTGCGTAAGCTGTTCGGGATAAATGTTTAAAGTTTACGGAAGTCGGTGTTTTTAACACTCTGCAGCACCTGCTTGTTCAGCAGATTAAGCAACAGCATAGAGCGCGCTTCCCCGTCCGGCTCGGCAAAAATCGCCTGCAGGCCTTCAAAAGCCCCTTCGGTAATCACGACGCTATCGCCCGTATAGGGTGTTTCCGGGTCGGTGAGACCTTCGGGCTGTTGATATATCGACAGCTGATGAATAACCGTCGACGGAACTGTTGCCGGGTGGGCACCAAAACGAACGAAGTGGCTGACGCCGCGCGTTGCGCTGATGGTGGTGGTGTGGATGACTTCCGGGTCGAATTCCACGAAGAGGTAGTTCGGGAACAACGGCTCGCTGACGGTTGTGCGCTTCCCGCGCTGCATTTTTTCAAGCGTGATCACGGGCGTCAGGCAATTTACAGACTGACGTTCAAGATGTTCCTGCGCGCGCTGAAGTTGCCCGCGTTTGCAATACAGTAAATACCAGGCCTGCATAATCACTCTTTCCCTTAGTTCGGGGCGCAAGCATATCAAAACCCTGGCGGGATCGCTAAGTTGATTATAATGGGGGAAAATGGAACAGAACGCATAAGTTCACGCTTATTTAACAAAATTACAGCATCAAGCAGGCTTACGCCGTATAATGAAGCGCTTACAGAGAGGCCATGATTAACTGCATGAAATACCACGATCTCCGCGACTTCCTGACGCTGCTGGAAAAGCAGGGTGAACTCAAACGTATTACACTTCCTGTTGATCCTTATCTGGAGATGACAGAAATTGCTGACCGCACCCTGCGTGCCGGTGGCCCCGCATTACTGTTTGAAAATCCAAAAGGTTACTCAATGCCGGTTCTGTGCAACCTGTTTGGTACACCGCGTCGCGTCGCACTGGGGATGGGGCAGGAAGACGTCACGGCGCTGCGTGAAGTCGGTAAGCTGCTGGCCTTCCTGAAAGAGCCGGAGCCGCCGAAAGGCTTCCGCGATCTGTTCGACAAACTGCCGCAGTTTAAGCAGGTGCTGAACATGCCCACCAAACGCCTGCGCGGCGCGCCGTGCCAGCAGAAGGTGCTGGAAGGCGATGCGGTTGATTTGACTAAAATCCCTATCATGCAGTGCTGGCCGGAAGATGCTGCGCCGCTGATCACCTGGGGACTGACCGTCACGCGTGGCCCGCACAAAGAACGCCAGAATCTTGGTATTTACCGCCAGCAGTTGATTGGCAAGAATAAGCTCATCATGCGCTGGCTGTCGCATCGCGGCGGCGCGCTGGATTTTCAGGAGTGGTGTGCTGCACACCCGGGTGAACGTTTCCCGGTATCTGTCGCCCTGGGCGCCGATCCGGCCACCATTCTGGGGGCCGTCACACCCGTACCGGATACGCTCTCGGAATATGCCTTTGCAGGCCTGCTCCGCGGGACGAAAACGGAAGTTGTGAAGTGTATCTCTAACGATCTCGAAGTCCCGGCCAGTGCAGAAATTGTGCTGGAAGGTTACATTGAACCGGGTGAAATGGCGCCAGAAGGCCCTTACGGCGACCACACCGGCTATTACAACGAAGTGGATAACTTCCCGGTGTTCACCGTAACGCACATTACGCAGCGTGAAGATGCGATTTATCACTCCACGTATACCGGGCGTCCACCGGATGAACCCGCGGTACTGGGCGTGGCGCTGAACGAAGTGTTTGTGCCGATTCTGCAAAAGCAGTTCCCGGAAATTGTTGATTTTTATCTGCCGCCTGAAGGATGCTCGTATCGCATGGCGGTGGTCACGATGAAGAAGCAGTATCCTGGTCACGCGAAACGCGTGATGATGGGCGTGTGGTCTTTCCTGCGCCAGTTTATGTATACCAAATTTGTTATTGTCTGCGATGATGACGTTAACGCCCGCGACTGGAATGACGTAATCTGGGCCATTACCACGCGAATGGACCCGGCGCGCGATACCGTGTTAGTCGAAAACACGCCGATTGATTATCTGGATTTTGCCTCGCCGGTTTCCGGTCTTGGCTCAAAGATGGGACTGGATGCCACAAATAAATGGCCTGGCGAAACCGACCGTGAATGGGGTCGCCCGATCAAAAAAGATCCTGCTGTGACCGCGCGCATTGACGCGATCTGGGACGAGCTGGCCATAATGAATAACGGTAAACCCTGAGCTGACCGTTAAGCCCTATAGACTTCCCGACAGAGAGAGCGAATGACAACCTTAAGCTGTAAAGTGACCTCGGTAGATGCCATCACCGACACCGTATATCGCGTCCGTTTAGTGCCAGAAGCGCCATTCTCTTTCCGCGCGGGTCAGTACCTGATGGTTGTGATGGATGAGCGTGATAAGCGTCCTTTCTCCATGGCCTCCACGCCAGCGGAGCAGGAATTTATTGAGCTTCATATTGGTGCGTCAGAGCTTAACCTGTATGCAATGGCGGTGATGGATCGGATCCTGAAGGAACGTGAAATCGTGGTGGATATTCCGCACGGCGATGCGTGGCTGCGCGATGACGAAGACCGTCCGCTGATCCTGATTGCCGGTGGTACAGGCTTCTCCTACGTGCGATCCATTCTGTTAACCGCCCTGGCGCGTAACCCGGACCGTGACATCACCATTTACTGGGGTGGCCGTGAAGAGAAACACCTGTATGACCTGTCTGAACTGGAAGCGCTGAGCGTCACCCATCCTAACCTGCGCATTGAGCCGGTGGTTGAGCAGCCGGAAGAGGGCTGGCGCGGGCGTAGCGGGACGGTGCTGACGGCGGTGCTGCAGGATCACGGCACGCTGGCAGGACACGATATCTATATCGCTGGCCGTTTTGAGATGGCGAAAATTGCCCGTGACCTGTTCTGTAACGAACGTGACGCGCGTGAAGACCGCCTGTTTGGCGATGCGTTTGCCTTCATTTAAGTAAAAAACCCGCCCCTGACAGGCGGGAAGAACGGCAACTAAACTGTCTCTCTTCGCCAATGACGCCATAACTGCGTTGGCTGCGCTCGTTCACCCGAATCACTTACTTAAGTAAGCTCATCGGGATTCGCTCGCTTGCCGCCTTGTTCTGACGCCATTGGCTTTGAGATACTTTTCCTAATTTACACTCTCTCAAACACCGTCGCGATACCCTGACCCAGCCCAATACACATCGTTGCCAGACCAAACTGGGCATCTTTGCGTTCCATCAGGTTGATCAGCGTCGTGCTGATACGCGCCCCGGAGCAGCCCAGCGGGTGACCGAGGGCGATCGCGCCGCCGTTGAGGTTAATCTTCTCGTCGATCTGCTCCATCAGCCCCAGATCCTTAATGCACGGCAGGATCTGCGCGGCGAACGCTTCGTTCATCTCAAACAGGTCGATGTCGCTGGCGGTTAATCCCGCTTTTTTCAGCGCTAGCTTAGAAGCCGGAACCGGGCCGTAGCCCATGATCGACGGATCGCAGCCCACGACCGCCATCGAGCGTACCCGAGCGCGAGGCGTTAATCCCAGCTCGCGGGCGCGGCTTTCGCTCATCACCAGCATCGCGGCGGCGCCGTCTGACAGCGCCGACGAGGTCCCTGCTGTGACCGTACCGGTGACGGGGTCAAACGCCGGACGCAGCGTGGAAAGCGCTTCGACGGTGGTTTCCGGGCGGATGACTTCGTCGTAGCTGAACTGCTTCAGAACGCCGTCTGCATCGTGGCCGCCGGTCGGGATGATCTCATTCTTAAAGGCGCCGGACTGCGTGGCGGCCCAGGCGCGAGCGTGAGAGCGCGCGGCAAAGGCATCCTGCATTTCGCGGCTGATGCCGTGCAGGCGGGAGAGCATCTCGGCGGTCAGACCCATCATCCCCGCGGCTTTCGCCACGTTGCGGCTCATCCCCGGGTGGAAATCGACCCCGTGGCTCATCGGCACGTGCCCCATGTGCTCGACGCCGCCCACCAGGCAGGCCTGCGCATCACCGGTCATGATCATGCGTGCCGCGTCGTGCAGCGCCTGCATTGATGAACCGCATAGGCGGTTAACGGTGACGGCCGGAACCGAATGCGGGATTTCCGCCAGCAGCGACGCGTTGCGGGCGATGTTGAAGCCCTGCTCCAGGGTCTGCTGCACGCAGCCCCAGTAGATATCGTCCAGCGTAGCCGGATCCAGCGCCGGGTTACGCGCCAGCAGGCTACGCATCAGGTGCGCGGAGAGGTCTTCCGCACGCACGTTACGGAACGCGCCGCCTTTTGAACGGCCCATCGGGGTGCGAATCGCATCAACAATGACAACCTTTTCCATTGTGACTCCTTAAGCCGTTTTCAGCTCGCCAACCGGACGGGCTGGCTCAACTGCGGGATAGTAGGGTTCGTTATGGCGCGCTTTGTTACGCAGACCTTCCGGCACCTCATAAAGCGGGCCAAGGTGCTGATATTGCTGAGCCATATCGAGATAGCGAGCGCTGCCGAGCGTGTCCAGCCAGCGGAACGCGCCGCCGTGGAACGGAGGGAAGCCCAGGCCGTAAACCAGCGCCATGTCGGCTTCTGCCGGGCTGGCGATGATGCCTTCTTCGAGGCAGCGCACCACTTCGTTGATCATCGGGATCATCATGCGGGCGATGATCTCATCGTCGGTGAAGTCGCGTTTTGGCTGGCTAACGTCGGCCAGCAGACTATCCACCGCGGCATCTTCTTCTTTCTTCGGTTTGCCTTTGCTGTCTTCTTTATAGCGCCAGAAGCCCAGACCGTTTTTCTGGCCGAAGCGGTTAGCGTCGAACAGCGCGTCAATGGCGTCGCGATAGTCTTTCTGCATGCGCTGCGGGAAGCCTGCCGCCATCACCACCTGGGCGTGGTGGGCGGTATCAATGCCTACAACGTCCAGCAGATACGCCGGGCCCATCGGCCAGCCGAACTGCTTTTCCATCACTTTGTCGATTTTGCGGAAGTCCGCGCCGTCGCGCAGCAGCTGGCTGAATCCGGCGAAGTAAGGGAACAGCACGCGGTTGACGAAGAAGCCAGGACAGTCGTTAACGACGATCGGGGTTTTGCCCATCTTGCTGGCCCACGCCACTACTTTGGCGATGGTGTCGTCAGAGGTTTTTTCCCCGCGGATCACTTCGACCAGCGGCATACGATGTACCGGGTTGAAGAAGTGCATACCGCAGAAGTTTTCCGGACGCTTCAGCACGCTCGCCAGTTCGCTGATTGGAATGGTGGAGGTGTTAGAGGCCAGCACGGTATCCGGGCGAACCTTATCTTCCGTTTCCGCCAGCACCGCTTTTTTGACCTTCGGGTTCTCGACGACGGCTTCGACAACCACGTCGACACGATCAAAACCGCTGTATTCCAGCACGGGCTGGATGGTGGAGATCACGCCTGCGAGCTTCAGCCCGTCAATTTTTCCGCGTTCCAGCTGTTTATTCAGCAGCTTGGCCGCTTCGGTCATGCCCAGCGTCAGGGATTTCTCGCTGATGTCTTTCATCACTACCGGCACGCCTTTCCAGGCGGACTGGTAAGCGATGCCGCCGCCCATAATGCCTGCGCCAAGTACTGCCGCATGTTTTGGCGTCTCAACGTTTTTAGTCAGCTGTTTGGCTTTCCCTTTTACGAACTGATCGTTGAGGAAGATACCGACCAGCGCGCGAGCTTCATTGGTGTGCGCCAGCGGGACAAAGCTCTGATTTTCGAGCTTCAGCGCTTCATCGCGACCAAGGCGGGCAGCTGCTTCAATGGTTTTCACCGCCGTGATCGGCGCCGGGTAGTGTTTACCCGCCGTCTGCATCACCATGCCTTTGGCGATAGTGAAGCTCATGGTGGCTTCAATCTTGCTGAGTTTTAACGGTTCCAGCTTCGGCTGACGTTTGGCTCTCCAGTCGAGATCGCCGTTGATTGCCTGACGCAGAATGGCGAGTGCGCCTTCAACCAGCTTCTCAGGTTTTACAACGCCGTCGACCAGGCCAATTTTCTGCGCCTGTTCGGCGCCGACATCTTTACCTGCGGCAATGATCTCCAGGGCGCTGTCGGCACCCAGCATGCGCGGCATACGTACGGAGCCGCCAAAGCCCGGCATGATGCCCAGCTTGGTTTCCGGCAGGCCGATGCGCAGGTCCGGCGTCGCCAGGCGGTAGTCGGTCGCCAGCACGCATTCGCAGCCACCGCCCAGCGCATAACCGTTAACGGCGGAAATGGTCGGGACAGGCAGATCTTCCAGACGATTAAAGACGCTGTTGGCAAAGTGCAGCCACTGGCTCAGCTGTTCTTCCGGAACCAGGAACAGCGAAAGGAACTCGGTGATATCGGCACCGACGATAAAGGCCGCTTTGTTCGAACGCAGCAGCAGCCCTTTTAATTCAGGTTGTTTTTCAAGAACATCCAGCGCCTGGCCAAGACTGGCCACCGTCGCGGTATCAAGCTTGTTCACTGAGCCGGGGGCATCGAACACCAGTTCGGCAATGCCATCTTCCAGCCAGTTGAGGTACAGGGTGTCGCCTTTGTAGAGCATGTCAGTCTCCTGAATCCAGCAATTGGATCTGGTCATACCAGATGAATCGGAGTGTGGGATTTATGTTAATAAAATGCAAATTACTCATTAAGAAAATGCTGCATTGATCACGGTCGGTGGAAATCACGCAGCCGGAGTGAGGTGTGCTAAGATGCGATGACTTGAGGTCAAAAAACGAAAGGAATAATGATGGACTCACTGGCTTCGCTTTATAAAAATCATATCGTTACCCTACAGGAACGTACCCGCGATGTACTGGCCCGTTTTAAGCTGGATGCGCTGCTGATCCACTCCGGCGAGCTAATGAATACCTTTCTGGATGACCACGCTTATCCGTTTAAGGTGAACCCACAGTTTAAGGCCTGGGTGCCGGTGACGCAGGTTCCCAACTGCTGGCTGCTGGTAGATGGTGTGAACAAGCCGAAACTGTGGTTCTACCTGCCGGTCGATTACTGGCACAACGTTGAGCCGCTGCCGACCTCTTTCTGGACGGAAGAAATTGAGGTCATTGCGCTGCCAAAAGCGGACGGCATTGGCAGCCAGCTGCCTGCCGCGCGTGGTAACATCGCTTATATTGGCCCTGTTCCGGAGCGTGCATTGGGCCTGGATATTGCGGCAGACAAACTCAACCCGAAAGGGGTGCTGGATTACCTCCACTATTACCGCGCGTATAAAACCGACTACGAACTTTACTGCATGCGTGAAGCGCAAAAAACGGCGGTGAACGGTCACCGTGCGGCGCATGAAGCATTCCAGTCGGGCATGAGCGAGTTCGATATCAATCAGGCTTATCTGACCGCGACAGGCCACCGTGATACCGACGTGCCGTACAGCAACATCGTCGCGCTGAATGAGCACGCGTCTGTACTCCACTACACCAAACTGGATCACCATGTTCCGTCGGAAATGCGCAGCTTCCTGCTGGACGCAGGGGCAGAATATAACGGCTACGCGGCCGATCTGACCCGTACCTGGGCGGCGAATGCGGATACCGATTTCGCGCAGCTTATTAAAGACGTGAACGATGAACAGCTGGCGCTTATTGGCACCATGAAGGCGGGAACCAGCTATGTGGATTACCACATTCAGTTCCATCAGCGCATTGCTAAACTGCTGCGTAAGCACCAGATTGTGAAAGACATGAGCGAAGAGGCGATGGTTGAGAACGATCTGACCGGGCCATTCATGCCGCACGGTATCGGCCACCCGCTGGGCCTGCAGGTTCACGACGTTGCGGGCTTTATGCAGGATGATACCGGCACGCACCTGGCGGCACCGTCTAAATATCCTTACCTGCGCTGCACCCGTATTCTGGAGCCGCGTATGGTGCTGACGATTGAGCCGGGGATCTACTTTATTGAATCCCTGCTGGCGCCGTGGCGTGAAGGCCAGTTCAGCAAGCACTTCAACTGGGAAAAAATTGACGCGCTGAAGCCGTTTGGCGGTATTCGCATCGAAGATAACGTTGTGGTTCATGAAAACGGTATCGAGAACATGACGCGAGACCTGAAGCTGGCCTGATGGAAAGCTGGCTGATACCGGCTGAACCGGTCACCTTTGTTGAGGAAATCAAGAAAAGCCGCTTTATTACGCTGCTGGCGCATACCGACGGCGTAGAGGCGGCAAAGGCGTTTGTCGAGTCCGTTCGGGCTGAGCATCCTGACGCCCGCCACCACTGCGTGGCGTGGGTAGCAGGGCCGCCGGACGATTCACAACAGCTGGGGTTTTCCGACGACGGTGAACCGGCGGGCACGGCCGGTAAGCCTATGCTTTCGCAGCTGATGGGCAGCGGCGTGGGCGAAATAACCGCCGTGGTGGTGCGCTACTACGGCGGCATTTTGTTAGGCACCGGTGGGCTGGTAAAAGCCTATGGCGGGGGCGTGCAGCAGGCGCTTAATATGCTGGTCACTACCCGCAAAACGCCGCTTACCGAATATACTTTATTATGCGATTACGCCCAGCTATCGGGTATTGAAGCGCTGCTGCGGCAGTTTAACGGTGTCATCGCACACAGCGAATATCAGGCAATGGTGCAATTACGCGTGGCGCTTCCTCAGGCGGAACTGGCTGCTTTTTCAGCAAAACTGGCTGATTTTAGTCGTGGTTCGTTGCAATTGCTGCCGATTGAAGAATAATCCCCACCTCACTTTTGAATACCAAAGGAAGCGGCAGAGATGCATTTTCGTGCCATAACCCGAATCGTTGGACTGCTGGTCATACTCTTTTCCGGGACGATGATTCTCCCAGGACTGGTGGCGCTTATCTACCGGGACGGTGCGGGGCGGGCATTCACCCAGACCTTCTTTGTCGCGCTGGCGATTGGCTCGCTGCTGTGGTGGCCAAACCGTCGTCAGAAAGGTGAACTGAAATCTCGCGAAGGATTTTTGATTGTGGTCCTGTTCTGGACGGTGCTGGGGAGCGTCGGTTCGCTGCCCTTTATCTTCTCTGAACAGCCTAATCTGAGCATCACGGATGCCTTTTTTGAATCGTTCTCAGGTTTAACAACGACTGGGGCGACGACGCTGGTCGGGCTGGATTCACTTCCCCACGCCATTCTCTTTTATCGCCAGATGCTGCAGTGGTTCGGCGGTATGGGGATCATCGTTCTGGCAGTGGCTATTCTCCCTATTCTGGGCGTTGGTGGCATGCAGCTCTATCGCGCCGAAATGCCCGGGCCTCTGAAAGATAACAAGATGCGCCCGCGTATTGCCGAGACGGCGAAAACCCTGTGGCTGATTTATGTCTTGCTGACGGTAGCCTGTGCGCTGGCGCTATGGTTTGCCGGGATGCCTGCTTTCGACGCCATCGGACACAGTTTCGCGACGATTGCCATTGGCGGGTTCTCTACCCACGATGCCAGCGTGGGCTACTTCGACAGCCCAACGATTAACACTATCATTGCCATTTTCCTGCTGATCTCTGGCTGTAACTACGGCCTGCACTTCTCTTTACTGAGCGGACGCAGCCTGAAGGTGTACTGGCGCGATCCTGAGTTCCGCATGTTCATTGGCGTCCAGCTTACGCTGGTGATCATCTGTACCCTGGTGCTGTGGTTCCATGATGTCTACAACTCCGCGCTGACCACGCTAAATCAGGCGTTCTTCCAGGTGGTATCGATGGCGACGACAGCCGGGTTTACCACCGACAGCATCGCGCGCTGGCCGCTGTTCCTGCCGGTGCTGCTTTTATGCTCTGCATTTATTGGGGGTTGTGCGGGGTCCACGGGCGGTGGCCTGAAGGTAATTCGTATTCTGCTGCTGTTTAAGCAGGGCAACCGTGAGCTGAAGCGCCTGGTCCACCCGAACGCGGTCTACAGCATTAAGCTGGGGAACCGCGCGCTGCCGGAACGTATCCTCGAAGCGGTGTGGGGATTCTTCTCGGCGTATGCGCTGGTCTTTATCGTCAGTATGCTGGCGATTATCGCGACGGGTGTGGATGATTTCTCCGCCTTTGCGTCCGTGGTGGCAACATTGAATAACCTCGGGCCTGGCCTGGGGGTTGTGGCGGATAACTTTGCGAGTATGAACCCCGTCGCGAAATGGATCCTCATCGCCAATATGCTGTTTGGTCGCCTTGAGGTCTTTACGCTGCTGGTGCTCTTCACCCCTACATTCTGGCGCGAGTAAGGAGCCGTTGATGAAAACACTCATTCTTTTCTCTACGCGAGACGGGCAAACGCGTGAGATTGCCGCGTATCTGGCATCTGAACTCAAAGAACTGGGGATATATTCGGATGTGGTAAACCTGAACCGTGCGGATCAGATAGCCTGGCAGGATTACGATCGCGTGGTAATTGGCGCGTCAATTCGTTACGGGCATTTCCATCCGGCGCTGGATCGCTTTGTGAAAAAGCACACCGCGGTGCTCAATAAATTGCCCGGAGCGTTTTACTCGGTAAATCTGGTCGCACGTAAAGCAGAGAAGCGTACGCCGCAGACTAACAGCTACACGCGCAAGTTTTTACTCAGCTCGCCGTGGCAGCCAGACCTTTGCGCTGTCTTTGCCGGCGCGCTGCGCTACCCTCGTTATCGTTGGTATGACCGCTTTATGATCCGTCTTATTATGAAGATGACCGGAGGTGAAACCGATACGCGTAAAGAAGTGGTTTATACCGACTGGTCGCAGGTGGCTAGTTTTGCCCGGGAAATCGCACATTTAACGGGCGATTCGCGACTTAAATAAGCGTTAAGCTTGAAAAATGAGCGAACGATAAGTTTTTTGTATTTTGTGCTTGTCACGTCGGGATAACTCCCTATAATGCGCCTCCACTGACACGGAACAACGGCACACACGCCGCCGGGTCAGCAGAGAATAGCGTAAATAAACGCTTGACTCTGAAGCGGGAAGGCGTAATATGCACACCCCGCGCCGCTGCGAAAAGCGAAGCGGCACTGCTCTTTAACAATTTATCAGACAATCTGTGTGGGCACTCAAAGTGACATGGATTCTTAACGTCGCAAGACGAAAAATGAATACCAAGTCTCTGAGTGAACATGCGTAATTCATTACGAAGTTTAATTCACGAGCATCAAACTTAAATTGAAGAGTTTGATCATGGCTCAGATTGAACGCTGGCGGCAGGCCTAACACATGCAAGTCGAGCGGCAGCGGAAAGTAGCTTGCTACTTTGCCGGCGAGCGGCGGACGGGTGAGTAATGTCTGGGAAACTGCCTGATGGAGGGGGATAACTACTGGAAACGGTAGCTAATACCGCATAACGTCGCAAGACCAAAGAGGGGGACCTTCGGGCCTCTTGCCATCAGATGTGCCCAGATGGGATTAGCTAGTAGGTGGGGTAACGGCTCACCTAGGCGACGATCCCTAGCTGGTCTGAGAGGATGACCAGCCACACTGGAACTGAGACACGGTCCAGACTCCTACGGGAGGCAGCAGTGGGGAATATTGCACAATGGGCGCAAGCCTGATGCAGCCATGCCGCGTGTATGAAGAAGGCCTTCGGGTTGTAAAGTACTTTCAGCGGGGAGGAAGGCGTTGAGGTTAATAACCTCAGCGATTGACGTTACCCGCAGAAGAAGCACCGGCTAACTCCGTGCCAGCAGCCGCGGTAATACGGAGGGTGCAAGCGTTAATCGGAATTACTGGGCGTAAAGCGCACGCAGGCGGTCTGTCAAGTCGGATGTGAAATCCCCGGGCTCAACCTGGGAACTGCATTCGAAACTGGCAGGCTAGAGTCTTGTAGAGGGGGGTAGAATTCCAGGTGTAGCGGTGAAATGCGTAGAGATCTGGAGGAATACCGGTGGCGAAGGCGGCCCCCTGGACAAAGACTGACGCTCAGGTGCGAAAGCGTGGGGAGCAAACAGGATTAGATACCCTGGTAGTCCACGCCGTAAACGATGTCGACTTGGAGGTTGTGCCCTTGAGGCGTGGCTTCCGGAGCTAACGCGTTAAGTCGACCGCCTGGGGAGTACGGCCGCAAGGTTAAAACTCAAATGAATTGACGGGGGCCCGCACAAGCGGTGGAGCATGTGGTTTAATTCGATGCAACGCGAAGAACCTTACCTACTCTTGACATCCAGAGAACTTTCCAGAGATGGATTGGTGCCTTCGGGAACTCTGAGACAGGTGCTGCATGGCTGTCGTCAGCTCGTGTTGTGAAATGTTGGGTTAAGTCCCGCAACGAGCGCAACCCTTATCCTTTGTTGCCAGCGGTCCGGCCGGGAACTCAAAGGAGACTGCCAGTGATAAACTGGAGGAAGGTGGGGATGACGTCAAGTCATCATGGCCCTTACGAGTAGGGCTACACACGTGCTACAATGGCGCATACAAAGAGAAGCGACCTCGCGAGAGCAAGCGGACCTCATAAAGTGCGTCGTAGTCCGGATTGGAGTCTGCAACTCGACTCCATGAAGTCGGAATCGCTAGTAATCGTAGATCAGAATGCTACGGTGAATACGTTCCCGGGCCTTGTACACACCGCCCGTCACACCATGGGAGTGGGTTGCAAAAGAAGTAGGTAGCTTAACCTTCGGGAGGGCGCTTACCACTTTGTGATTCATGACTGGGGTGAAGTCGTAACAAGGTAACCGTAGGGGAACCTGCGGTTGGATCACCTCCTTACCTTAAAGAACCTGCCTTTGTAGTGCTCACACAGATTGTCTGATGAAAAGTAAATAGCAAGGCGTCTTGCGATTGAGACTTCAGTGTCCCCTTCGTCTAGAGGCCCAGGACACCGCCCTTTCACGGCGGTAACAGGGGTTCGAATCCCCTAGGGGACGCCACTTGCTGGTTCGTGAGTGAAAGTCACCTGCCGTCATATCTCAAAACTGACTTACGAGTCACGTTTGAGATATTTGCTCTTTAAAAATCTGGATCAAGCTGAAAATTGAAACGACACATCTTTAATGGTGTGTTTGAGTCTCTCAAATTTTCGCAATCAGAAGTGAAACATCTTCGGGTTGTGAGGTTAAGCGACTAAGCGTACACGGTGGATGCCCTGGCAGTCAGAGGCGATGAAGGACGTGCTAATCTGCGAAAAGCGCCGGCGAGGTGATATGAACCTTTGACCCGGCGATGTCCGAATGGGGAAACCCAGTGCAATTCGTTGCACTATCGTTAACTGAATACATAGGTTAACGAGGCGAACCGGGGGAACTGAAACATCTAAGTACCCCGAGGAAAAGAAATCAACCGAGATTCCCCCAGTAGCGGCGAGCGAACGGGGAGCAGCCCAGAGTCTGAATCAGCTTGTGTGTTAGTGGAAGCGTCTGGAAAGTCGCACGGTACAGGGTGACAGTCCCGTACACGAAAGCACACAGGCTGTGAACTCGAAGAGTAGGGCGGGACACGTGGTATCCTGTCTGAATATGGGGGGACCATCCTCCAAGGCTAAATACTCCTGACTGACCGATAGTGAACCAGTACCGTGAGGGAAAGGCGAAAAGAACCCCGGCGAGGGGAGTGAAAAAGAACCTGAAACCGTGTACGTACAAGCAGTGGGAGCACCTTCGTGGTGTGACTGCGTACCTTTTGTATAATGGGTCAGCGACTTATATTCTGTAGCAAGGTTAACCGTATAGGGGAGCCGAAGGGAAACCGAGTCTTAACTGGGCGTTAAGTTGCAGGGTATAGACCCGAAACCCGGTGATCTAGCCATGGGCAGGTTGAAGGTTGGGTAACACTAACTGGAGGACCGAACCGACTAATGTTGAAAAATTAGCGGATGACTTGTGGCTGGGGGTGAAAGGCCAATCAAACCGGGAGATAGCTGGTTCTCCCCGAAAGCTATTTAGGTAGCGCCTCGTGAACTCATCTTCGGGGGTAGAGCACTGTTTCGGCTAGGGGGCCATCCCGGCTTACCAACCCGATGCAAACTACGAATACCGAAGAATGTTATCACGGGAGACACACGGCGGGTGCTAACGTCCGTCGTGAAGAGGGAAACAACCCAGACCGCCAGCTAAGGTCCCAAAGTCATGGTTAAGTGGGAAACGATGTGGGAAGGCACAGACAGCCAGGATGTTGGCTTAGAAGCAGCCATCATTTAAAGAAAGCGTAATAGCTCACTGGTCGAGTCGGCCTGCGCGGAAGATGTAACGGGGCTAAACCATGCACCGAAGCTGCGGCAGCGACACTATGTGTTGTTGGGTAGGGGAGCGTTCTGTAAGCCGTTGAAGGTGTGCTGTGAGGCATGCTGGAGGTATCAGAAGTGCGAATGCTGACATAAGTAACGATAAAGCGGGTGAAAAGCCCGCTCGCCGGAAGACCAAGGGTTCCTGTCCAACGTTAATCGGGGCAGGGTGAGTCGACCCCTAAGGCGAGGCCGAAAGGCGTAGTCGATGGGAAACAGGTTAATATTCCTGTACTTGGTGTTACTGCGAAGGGGGGACGGAGAAGGCTATGTTAGCCGGGCGACGGTTGTCCCGGTTTAAGCATGTAGGCGGAGGTTCCAGGTAAATCCGGTACCTTATTAACGCTGAGGTGTGATGACGAGGCACTACGGTGCTGAAGTAACAAATGCCCTGCTTCCAGGAAAAGCCTCTAAGCATCAGGTAACACGAAATCGTACCCCAAACCGACACAGGTGGTCAGGTAGAGAATACCAAGGCGCTTGAGAGAACTCGGGTGAAGGAACTAGGCAAAATGGTGCCGTAACTTCGGGAGAAGGCACGCTGATATGTAGGTGAAGCCCCTGCGGGTGGAGCTGAAATCAGTCGAAGATACCAGCTGGCTGCAACTGTTTATTAAAAACACAGCACTGTGCAAACACGAAAGTGGACGTATACGGTGTGACGCCTGCCCGGTGCCGGAAGGTTAATTGATGGGGTTAGCGGCAACGCGAAGCTCTTGATCGAAGCCCCGGTAAACGGCGGCCGTAACTATAACGGTCCTAAGGTAGCGAAATTCCTTGTCGGGTAAGTTCCGACCTGCACGAATGGCGTAATGATGGCCAGGCTGTCTCCACCCGAGACTCAGTGAAATTGAACTCGCTGTGAAGATGCAGTGTACCCGCGGCAAGACGGAAAGACCCCGTGAACCTTTACTATAGCTTGACACTGAACACTGGTCCTTGATGTGTAGGATAGGTGGGAGGCTTTGAAGCGTGGACGCCAGTCTGCGTGGAGCCGTCCTTGAAATACCACCCTTTAATGGCTGGTGTTCTAACGTAGACCCGTGATCCGGGTTGCGGACAGTGTCTGGTGGGTAGTTTGACTGGGGCGGTCTCCTCCCAAAGAGTAACGGAGGAGCACGAAGGTTAGCTAATCCTGGTCGGACATCAGGAGGTTAGTGCAATGGCATAAGCTAGCTTGACTGCGAGAGTGACGGCTCGAGCAGGTGCGAAAGCAGGTCATAGTGATCCGGTGGTTCTGAATGGAAGGGCCATCGCTCAACGGATAAAAGGTACTCCGGGGATAACAGGCTGATACCGCCCAAGAGTTCATATCGACGGCGGTGTTTGGCACCTCGATGTCGGCTCATCACATCCTGGGGCTGAAGTAGGTCCCAAGGGTATGGCTGTTCGCCATTTAAAGTGGTACGCGAGCTGGGTTTAGAACGTCGTGAGACAGTTCGGTCCCTATCTGCCGTGGGCGCTGGAGAATTGAGGGGGGCTGCTCCTAGTACGAGAGGACCGGAGTGGACGCATCACTGGTGTTCGGGTTGTCATGCCAATGGCACTGCCCGGTAGCTAAATGCGGAAAAGATAAGTGCTGAAAGCATCTAAGCACGAAACTTGCCCCGAGATGAGTTCTCCCTGAGACTTTAAGTCTCCTGAAGGAACGTTGAAGACGACGACGTTGATAGGTCGGGTGTGTAAGCGCAGCGATGCGTTGAGCTAACCGATACTAATGAACCGTGAGGCTTAACCTTACAACGCCGAAGGTGTTTTGGCGAAGAGACAGAACAATCAATTTCAGCCTGATACAGATTTAACAGAATTTGCCTGGCGGCTTTAGCGCGGTGGTCCCACCTGACCCCATGCCGAACTCAGAAGTGAAACGCCGTAGCGCCGATGGTAGTGTGGGGTCTCCCCATGTGAGAGTAGGGAACTGCCAGGCATCAAACAAGTGAAGAGGCCATCCGGAAGGATGGCCTTTTTGCGTTTCTGCGCTACACAAAACTAATCCCCCAATACCTTGCTTATACGGTAAACTACCTGCGTTTTTGCATCAGGATAGCGTCTATGAACCACTCCCTTAAGCCCTGGAATACCTTTGGCATTCAACGGAATGCTAAAAACATTGTACGTGCCGATACCGCACAGCAGTTGCTGAATGCATGGCAAAGCGCAACAGAAAATAACGAACCCGTACTGATTCTGGGCGAAGGAAGTAATGTCCTGTTTCTCGACGATTTTGCGGGAACAGTAATCATTAACCGCATCATGGGCATTGATGTGGAAGAGCGCGCCGATAGCTGGCACATTCACGTGGGGGCCGGTGAAAACTGGCATCATCTGGTGCAGTTTACCCTCGACAAAGGGATGCCGGGTCTGGAAAACCTTGCGCTGATCCCCGGCTGCGCCGGATCGTCACCCATTCAAAACATCGGTGCCTATGGCATCGAACTGAAACATGTCTGTGAGTATGTCGACTGTATCGAACTGGCGACCGGAACGGCCCAGCGTTTAACCGCAGAAGAGTGCCGTTTTGGCTATCGTGACAGTATCTTCAAACATGAATATCAGGATCGCTACGTCATTGTCGCCGTGGGCCTGCGTCTGTCTAAGCGCTGGCAGCCCGTGTTGACCTACGGTGATTTAACGCGTCTCGATCCGGAAACCGTTACCCCTCGCGACGTTTTTGACTCGGTTTGCCATATGCGGATGACCAAACTTCCCGATCCCAAAGTAAACGGCAATGCCGGAAGCTTCTTCAAAAACCCGGTGATTAGCAGCGAAAAGGCAAAAGTCTTCCTTGAAGGATGGCCAACAGCGCCACATTACCCTCAGGCGGACGGCAGCGTGAAGCTTGCTGCGGGATGGCTTATCGATCAATGCCAGTTAAAAGGCACGACAGTCGGCGGCGCTGCCGTTCACCGACAGCAGGCTCTGGTACTGATTAATCAATGTGATGCGACCAGCGATGATGTGGTTCAGCTGGCACATCATGTCCGTGAGCGTGTGGGCGAGAAATTTAACGTCTGGCTGGAGCCGGAAGTGCGCTTTATCGGGTGCACAGGCGAAGTCAATGCCGTGGAGGCCATCGCGTGAAGGACAATACCATCCCCTTAACCCTGATTGGCATTCTTGCCGACGGTGAGTTTCATTCTGGCGAGCAATTGGGCGAACAGCTGGGCATGAGCCGTGCCGGCATCAATAAGCATATTCAGACGTTGCGCGACTGGGGTGTCGATGTCTTCACGGTACCAGGAAAAGGCTACAGCCTGCCGGAACCGATTCAACTGTTGAATGAAGAACTGATTCGCAGCCAGATTGGACACGGCAATGTGGCGGTGCTACCCGTGATTGATTCGACGAACCAGTATCTTCTGGATCGTCTGCCTGAGCTGAAATCCGGCGATGCCTGTGTTGCTGAGTATCAGCAGGCCGGTCGCGGTCGTCGTGGCCGCAAGTGGTTTTCCCCCTTTGGTGCCAACCTCTATCTGTCCATGTACTGGCGACTCGATCAGGGCCCGGCCGCTGCCATTGGCTTGAGTCTGGTTATCGGCATCGTCATGGCGGAAGTGCTGCACGATCTGGGTGCGGATAAAGTACGTGTTAAATGGCCTAATGACCTGTACCTCAACGATCGTAAACTTGCCGGCATTCTGGTCGAACTGACGGGGAAAACGGGCGACGCGGCGCAAATCGTCATTGGCGCAGGCCTCAATATGGTGATGCGCAATGTACAAAGTGATGTGGTGAATCAGGCCTGGACTAACCTCGAGGAGGCGGGGATCGTCATCGATCGTAATACCCTTGCCGTGCGTATGATTAAAGAGTTGCGTAGCTCACTCACGCTTTTTGAGCAGGAAGGGCTGGCGCCGTTCCTGTCTCGTTGGGAAAAGCTGGATAACTTCATCAATCGCCCGGTGAAATTGCTGATTGGTGATAAAGAGATCTACGGAACTTCCCGCGGTATTGACGCACAGGGCGCGCTGCTCCTGGAACAGGATGGCGCGATTAAACCCTGGGTGGGCGGTGAGATTTCCCTGCGAAGTGCCGAATAACCGGATCGAGTTAATTATGCGAAAACCCGTCTGCGCGACGCTGGCCGTCATGATGAGTGTGCTGTTCTCGCCTCTCTCCCTGGCGGATCAGGCCTGGGAGAGTTACAAGGCCCGCTTTTTCAAACCGGAAGGCCGCATTGTCGATACCGGCAATGGTGGCGTGTCGCATACGGAAGGTCAGGGCTTTGCCATGCTGATGGCAGTTGCCAACGACGATAAAGCCACGTTCGATAAGCTCTGGCAATGGACGGAAAGCCAGCTGAAGAACAAAGAGAATGGTCTCTTTTACTGGCGGTATAACCCCGCAGAGTCCAACCCGGTCGCGGACAAAAACAACGCCGCCGATGGTGACGTGCTGATTGCCTGGGCGCTGCTTAAAGCCGACGCCCGCTGGCATGACAAACGCTACAGCGCCGCATCGGATGCCATTACAAAAGCGCTGGTTGCCCATAGCGTGATCCGCTATGCGGGTTACCGCGTGATGCTGCCCGGCGTCCAGGGATTTAAGCTTGACGGTGAAGTGGTCCTCAATCCTTCCTATTTTGTATTTCCGGCCTGGCAGGCCTTCGCCGGACGCAGTCATTTGCCGGTCTGGCGTGATTTGATTAAGGATGGTAAACGCCTGCTGGGGAAAATGGGCTCGGGTAAAGCGAATCTGCCCACTGACTGGGTTTCACTGGCATCAGGTGGCAAGCTGACCCCTGCTAAAGGCTGGCCACCGCGAATGAGCTATGACGCGATTCGTATTCCGCTGTATCTTGCCTGGTCTGATAAGCAAAGCCCGCTGCTGACGCCGTGGAAGGCCTGGTTCGGTCAGTTCCCCCGGGAACAAACGCCCGCCTGGGTTAACGTCACGACCAACGAATATGCGCCCTATATGATGGAAGGCGGCCTGTTGGCTGTACGCGATTTAACGATGGGGCAGTCTTCCGGCGAACCCGAAATCACCGCTAAAGACGACTACTATTCGGCTAGTCTGAAAATGCTGGTGTGGATTTCAGCGCAATAATAACGCACTGACTATCCCCTCTCCCCAACGGGGAGAGGGTGAGGCGTAGATCAGTTACTGCGGATACGGTACCCAATCTCCGCCGTTCAGGCGAACGTACGGTTTGTTCTGATACTGAATGACAACCGCGTTAGCGTTCTCTGAGACTTCTGCCGTTTGCGGCAGGTTGCTGGTGAGCTGATCCCAGTTCACGCTATCTTCCACAAACAGCTTCCCGTCAACGGCGCGGGCAACCAGTTCTGAGATCGCCAGATAGCTGGTTGGCTGTGTAATCTCAATCGGTGCGCCCTGATGCGGTGCCTTCATCCCAAAGAATTTAATGCCTGCAGGCACGTTAGTGATGGACGGGCTTGGGATATCACGCAGACCCGACACCTGCATTCTGTCACCTTTCAGCGCACCACCGTGCTCAGGCACCACAACCACCATCACTTTACGGCCTGATTTTTCCAGCTCCGTGAAGAACGCGTCCAGCTCGTCAAAGAACTTCTGCGCACGCACTTTATAATCAGCCGTTTTGCTCACGCCCGGGAAATGGTTACCGTCGTGGAGCGGCAGGGTGTTAAAGAACGTCGCGCTGCGTGGATTACTGTCTTTTCCGATGGTCTGCAGCCAGCGCTGCAGGACGGCGGTATCGTCATAGACGGGCGAGCCGTCGAAGCCCAGAAGAGAGACAGGAAGGCCGGTTTGATCCATCAGCGGTGCCTGCATGCCACCCTGTTCGCGTACTTCTTTCAGGAAGTTACCGAACTGGCCGTTATGCCCCAGCATCAGATGCTGCGTAAAGCCCAGTTTTGCGAGGTTATCGAACAGATAACACTGGTTGCCGGCGGGTTGATACAGGTTTTTATGAGATGTCTGACCGCAGCTAGCACGCAGCAGGCGGATTGCTGCCGGGCCGCTGTACGAGGTGGCAGAGTTGAAATCTTTAAATTGAATATCGAAGTGTGACCACAGCGGATGAGACATCAAACCGGCGGCGTCCACGTCGGCCCAGGAGAGAGAGCAGATGTTGATCACCAGCAGTTCAAACGGCTGAGCATCCGCCGGCAGCGCATCCGGGAATTTAGTCTGTCGCTTGTCTTCCGCGGTATAGAAACTGGAGAGCCAGGCGTTCAGGTTGGTTGAGGTCGGCGGTGCGGTCTGGGTTGGGATATCGCCCACTACAGGCGTATCGCCTGCCGTTGTGACGGTTGCCGCCGCGCTTCCCCCTGTGGTAGTCACCGTGGTGGTCGGTTGACCGGCAGGCCACAGCGAAAAGTTCGGCCCAGCCAGCGTCAGCACGTTAAGCCAGATCATAATCGCGACGACAAACACCGTGACGCGGATCCACTGTGACAGGAACAGCCAGGCAACCAGCAGCACAAACACCGCGCCAATCATCTGCCAGTTAATAAAGCGCTCGGTCAGATCGAGGATATAGCTGGCGCTAAAGCCTGCCACCTGCGAACCCTGGCTCATAATGCTATCCGGCCCCGGTAGCCAGGTATCATGCCAGAACAGCGCAAAGCCGACAGGTATAGCGACCCAGTGGCGCAAGCGATGTAGCCTGATATTCGGCAGCGGCATCAGCAGGAAGGCCATAAACACCAGGTTGAGAAGGGGATGGAAATTCAGATAGCCTGCCCACAGCAGGCCAAACTTCACCAGAAAGTAGAAGTTCCAGCCGGAAAGGCCGCGCCAGTATTGCCAGAGCGGCGAGGGTGACGAAGCGGTATAGGTAGAATTAGTCATGTTTTCGGTCTGCCTTGACGTGTGATGCCCGTGTCAGTGTTCCGGCTGGTTTTACATAGCGAGGTTTAATAAACAGCACTCTGGCCGTATCACGGATACGGCGTATGGAATGGCGCGCATAGTAGCCAAGCGGGAAAAAGATCAGCGCACAGAATATAACCAGTTGTATGATATCGCTGATGTTCATGATGATGCGTTCTCCGCGTTGTCTGTTAATAAGCGAAGGGGTTCCGGAACCCGACGCCAGACGTGTCCATCATGTCTGGCATTGAGGATCGGTTTGGCATCGCTCTTGATTGCGAGCGGTTTGGCCCATTGTTCAGGCTGGAGCGCACGCATCTGCACCAGCTCCGCGCTAATCGTATTATCTTCGAACCAAATCATACGGTTCGAGAAAATATCCCCTGTAGGCAGGGGGAAGATGTGGTTGAGCGCCGTATCGAGATCGTTTACCCGGCAGAAGGACAAAAACAGCACCAGGCGATTATCGCCAATGGTCATGATGTCCCCTGTACGGTTCGGGCGACAGAGGGTGAGAGCCTGTTCAACGCGAATACCCGGTACAGGACGCAGGGCAACCATGACCCCTTTTCCGTCTGCAGGAAGAAGCGTGTTGTTCATCATGTTGCCCACGGCGTCGCAGAAGGTATCCCATTTTTGGTACCCACGCAGCTTCATCGGCTGCGTCATGGAGAGCAGCGTGGAAATATCTTCCGGTACGTGGCGGCTAAACTGCTGGCCCTGAACGCTTTCGATAAGCGTCAGGCAGCGTGACAGCGGCGCATTCCATGGAATAACCATATTGGCGCCGCAGCCCAGAAGCAGGCGCTCATCGGTGGCGCGCAGGCTGGTATTATTTTCGCGCACGATGATTTTTAACGCGCTTCCGCGCTGGCGGCGTAGGGTGTGGATTTGCCGTGCCAGCGTCTCAATCTGGTTATTCTGCATCAGCGAGAAAATAAGGGTCGCCGCCTGGGTTGTTCGGGCTTCATGGAAAAGGGCTTCGTTAGACTCAAAAAGTGTCCAGTTTTCCGACAGGGCGGGCGCCCCCTCTAAAACCGCGATATGGCTCAGAATGCGTTTTTCATCACTGCGCGGCTGCACCACGGTTTCTTCCTGCTGCGCCAGGTGCCACTCGCCCTCAATATGTTTCAGGGTAAGCTGTTGCCTGGCACTCACGCCCTTTTCATTACACCAGAATGCAATATCGTAGAGATAGCTACCCACCTGATCGCGAACGCTTGCCAGACCGAACAGGGAGCGATATTCGCCCATTAAAAGTGAGAACAGCTTGTCATTATTACTGCCAGGATTGACTATCAATAGCGTGCAATTTTGAAATTTTGCCCATTTATTGATTTTTTCAAGCCATGGCAACAGTTTTTCAGCAGGGATATTTTGCAGGACGTTATTTGCACATTTAAGAATCACCAAATGGTGATTCGGATCAATAGAGCACTGAACGTCGCGGGACAAAAAGTATAGACTATCGGCTTCCGATGTCATGGAAAATAATCGCACCGTCTGAGGCCCGCGATTGTTTTCCAGCGTGATAATTTTCTTCGGGTCTTCGCCCATGCTAATGACGGCCACGCGGGAATCCTTATCCTGGGCAGCAATTGTCTGGTTAACCAGGCTGATAGCATCTTCATTTCGGTCCGTATTAATCCACCAGACTCCTCCGACTGGCATGTGGCTCAATTCGTCCCATAATGACTGGATGCCAATAGAAAATATGGAGTCCACGGTGTCCCTCTTTTCGTCTAATTTATCTGTATCTCAGTTTACTAGCGAAAGCGTAGAAATAAACCTAACATTGAAATTAAAGAACATCAGATTTAGCATGTAAATGAAATTTGTCAGGGCAGGAAGCTCCGCAACTTCTTTAGCGTGCGATTTTCCTTAAAGGGATGGAAAAAGAATGGATAATAACGAACCTGGAACCCCAGTCGACTCGACTCTGGGTTACACATTCCAAAACGATTTTCTGGCGCTGACGCAGGCCTTTTCTTTACCTGAAATAGATTACACCGATATTTCCCAGCGGGAACAGTTGGCCGCGGCTATTAAACGCTGGCCGTTATTAGCTGAATTCGCCCATCAACAATAAGGGAGCCATTGATGGCCATACTCGGATTACAGGGTGTCCGTGGCGGTGTGGGTACCACATCAGTTACCGCGGCGCTGGCGTGGTCATTACAGCTTTTAGGTGAATCGGTGCTGGTTATTGACGCCTGCGCCGATAATTTGTTGCGTATGTCGTTTAACGTCGACTTTACTCGTGAAGAGGGCTGGGCCCGCGCGCTGCTTGATGATAAAGACTGGCAGGATGCGGGGATGCGCTATACCTCCCAGCTCGATCTGCTGCCGTTTGGTCAACTGACCACCACGGAACGCGAAAATGAAGCCGCGTATCAGCGCCTCTTTTCGCAGTTCACGCTGGCGCTGCAGGCCCTGAAAGAAAAGGGGCACTACAAATGGATCCTGCTGGATCTGCCCCACGGCGCCGGTACGCTGACCAGACAGCTTATCGCGCAGTGCGATCATATCCTCTCGATCGTTAACGTTGATGCGAACTGCCATATCCGCCTGCATCAGCAGGGGCTACCTCAGAACGCTCATATTCTGATTAACGATTTGCGAATTGGCAGCCAGATACAGGACGATCTCTATCAGGTGTGGCTGCAAAGCCAGCGCCGTTTGCTTCCTATTGTCATTCATCGTGATGAGGGAATGGCGGAATGTCTTGCGTCTAAGCAACCGCTCGGCGAATACCGCAGCGATTCACTGGCGGCAGAAGAGATCCTGACGCTGGCTAACTGGTGTCTGCTGAACTTCGCCAACCGGGCGGAGCATGCAGGGAGTGATGTATGAGTCGTCTCGCCAGCTGGTTACTCATCCCACCGGTCAGTTCGCGTTTGAGCGAACATTACCGGCATTTTCGCCGTCACGGCGCGTCGGCATTCAGCGCCGCGCTCGGCTGTTTCTGGATGATTCTGGCCTGGATGTTTATTCCACTCGAACACCCGCGCTGGCAGCGCATACGTGCCCGGCACAGTGAATTGTATCCGCACATTAATCCTGACCGGCCGCGTCCACTGGATCCGGCGCGTTATCTCATTCAGGCCATCTGGCTGGTGGCGACCTCATCCCGCGCGGAGACAAAAACGCCGCACTGGCGGAGCTTCTCCCGCGTGCAGCAGTTACGTGAACGCTACCATCAGTGGCTGGACAGGCTGCCCAACAGCGTAAGCGATAAGACCAGCCATCTGGATAACCATAAAGAGCTCGGACATCTCCATCCGGGCCTGCGGCGTTTTATCCTCGGCGTGATCGTCGTGTTCTCGCTCATTCTGGCGCTGGTCTGTATTACGCAGCCTTTCAACCCTCTGGCGCAGTTCACCTTCCTGATCCTGCTGTGGGGCGTGGCGCTGCTGGTCCGCCGTATTCCGGGCCGCTTCTCGGCGCTGATGCTGATCGTATTGTCGCTGACCGTCTCCTGTCGCTACATCTGGTGGCGTTATACCTCAACCCTGAACTGGGACGACCCGGTCAGCCTGGTATGCGGTCTGGTGCTGCTGTTTGCAGAAACCTACGCCTGGATCGTGCTGGTGCTGGGCTATTTCCAGGTGATTTGGCCGCTCAACCGCCAGCCGGTTCCGCTGCCAAAGGACACGACCCAGTGGCCAACCGTCGATCTCTTCGTGCCGACCTACAACGAAGACCTGAGCGTGGTGAAGAACACGATTTATGCTGCGCTGGGTATCGACTGGCCGAAAGACAAGCTCAAGGTCTGGATCCTGGATGACGGCAACCGCCCGGCGTTCCGCCAGTTCGCGGAGGAGGTCGGCGTCGAATACATCGCCCGTCCGACTCACGAACACGCTAAGGCGGGTAACATCAACAACGCGTTGAAGTATGCCTCCGGGGAGTTTGTCTCGATCTTTGACTGTGACCACGTGCCGACGCGCTCTTTCCTGCAGATGACCATGGGCTGGTTCCTGAAGGAGAAAGAGCTGGCGATGATGCAGACGCCGCACCACTTCTTCTCGCCGGACCCGTTTGAACGTAACCTTGGCCGCTTCCGTAAGACCCCGAACGAAGGCACCCTGTTCTATGGCCTGGTGCAGGACGGGAACGATATGTGGGATGCCACCTTCTTCTGCGGCTCCTGTGCGGTTATCCGCCGTAAACCGCTGGATGAAATTGGCGGTATCGCCGTCGAAACGGTAACTGAAGATGCGCACACCTCTCTGCGCCTGCACCGTCGTGGCTATACCTCTGCCTATATGCGTATTCCTCAGGCAGCCGGTCTGGCAACGGAGTCACTGTCGGCGCACATTGGCCAGCGTATTCGCTGGGCGCGCGGGATGGTGCAGATTTTCCGTCTCGATAACCCTCTGATCGGGAAAGGACTCAAGCTGGCGCAGCGTCTCTGCTACGTCAACGCCATGTTCCACTTCTTGTCCGGCATTCCGCGGCTAATCTTCCTGACCGCGCCGCTGGCGTTCCTGCTTCTGCACGCTTATATCATCTACGCTCCCGCGCTGATGATTGCGCTGTTTGTTCTGCCGCACATGATCCACGCGAGCCTGACGAACTCGAAGATACAGGGTAAATACCGCCACTCCTTCTGGAGTGAAATCTACGAAACGGTGCTGGCCTGGTACATCGCGCCGCCGACGATGGTGGCGCTGATTAATCCGCACAAAGGTAAATTCAACGTCACCGCGAAGGGCGGGCTGGTGGAGGAGGAGTACGTCGACTGGGTGATCTCCCGGCCGTATATCTTCCTGGTGCTGCTGAATATCGTGGGCGTCATTGCGGGTATCTGGCGTTACTTCTACGGCCCGGAAAACGAAATCCTGACCGTCTTCGTCAGTATGGCATGGGTCTTCTACAACCTGATTATCCTCGGCGGCGCGGTGGCGGTGTCGGTGGAAAGCAAACAGGTTCGTCGTGCGCATCGTGTTGAAATCTGCATGCCTGCGGCGATTGCCCGTGAAGATGGCCACCTCTTCTCCTGTACCGTGCATGACTTCTCTGACGGCGGTCTGGGGATCAAAATCAACGGCCAGGCGAAGGTGCTGGAAGGGCAAAAAGTTAACCTGCTGCTTAAGCGCGGTCAGCAGGAGTATGTCTTCCCGACGCAGGTTGTTCGCGTGGCGGGCAATGAAGTCGGTCTGCAGCTGATGCCGTTGACCAAAAAGCAACATATCGATTTTGTGCAGTGTACGTTTGCCCGCGCGGATACGTGGGCTCTCTGGCAGGACAGCTTCCCGGAAGATAAACCTCTGGAAAGCCTGCTGGATATTCTGAAGCTGGGGTTCCGTGGCTATCGTCACCTTGCAGAATTTGCCCCGTCGTCGGTGAAATTAATTTTCCGGTCACTTACTTCGCTGGTTTCCTGGGTCGTGTCGTTCATTCCTCGTCGTCCTGAGCGGGATGAGGCGAAGCAGGCGGACCCGGTTATGGCTCAACAATGATGATAACGCGATGAAAACAAAACTTTCCTGGTTATGTGCAGTGGCAATGGGGATGAATGCGATCCCCGCAACAATGGCTAACGCAGCCCCGGGTAACGCAGCGGCAACGCCTGCGCCAACGGTACCTGTCGTCGCGCAAGCAACCGATCCGGTTGTCACCGCGGCACCTGGCCAAACAGAAAATATCACGCCGAACCAGCCGACGGAGGGGAACACATTGCCGGCAGACGGCCAGGTCATCGGGCAGGTGATGCCGGGCGTCCGGGGGGCGAATGCGCCCGTCGTTGCGGACAATGCGCCGTCGCGCGACGTGAAGCTGACCTTCGCGCAAATTGCGCCGCCTCCGGGCAGCATGGTGCTGCGCGGCATCAACCCTAACGGCGGCATTGAGTTTGGCATGCGCAGCGATGAGGTCGTCTCTAATGCGGTGCTGAACCTTGAATACACCCCGTCGCCGTCTCTGCTGCCGACGCAGTCTCAGCTGAAGGTCTACCTGAATGACGAGCTGATGGACGTACTGCCGGTCACGAAAGAGCAGCTGGGCAAGAAAACTCAGGCTCAGGTGCCGATCAACCCGCTGTTCATCACCGATTTTAACCGTATTCGCCTGGAGTTTGTCGGTCACTACCGCGATGTCTGCGAAAACCCGGCCAGCAACACGCTGTGGATGGACGTCGGACGTAACTCCTCGCTGCAGATGACCTACCAGTCGCTGGCGCTGAAAAACGATCTCTCCGCATTCCCGGTTCCGTTCTTTGATCCGCGTGATAACCGTCCGCTCACGCTGCCGATGGTGTTTGCCTCGTCCCCGGACGTGACCGAACAGCTGGCGGCCACCATTGTGGCGTCCTGGTTTGGTTCACGCGCGGGCTGGCGTGGACAGAGCTTCCCGGCGATGTATGACAAACTGCCGGACAGAAATGCCATTGTGTTTGCGACCAACGCGAAACGCCCGGCCTTCCTGCGCGATCGTCCGGACGTCAAAGCGCCGACCGTTGAGATGATAAGCCACCCGGAAAACCCGTACGTGAAGCTGCTGGTGGTCTTTGGTCGTGATGATAAAGACCTGGTGCAGGCAGCAAAAGCCATTGCTCAGGGTAACGTCCTTTTCCGCGGCAACAGCGTGGTGGTGGATGAGGTCAAACCGCTGCTGGCGCGTAAACCTTATGATGCGCCAAACTGGGTGCGTACCGACCGTGCGGTGACATTCGGTGAGCTGAAAACCTATGAAGAACAGCTGCAGGCGACGGGGCTTGAGCCAGCGCCGATTAGCCTGTCGCTGAATCTGCCGCCGGATCTGTACCTGCTGCGTACCAACGGCATTGATATCAATCTGAACTACCGCTATACCGCGCCAGCGACCAAAGACAGCTCGCGCATGGATATCAGCCTGAACAACCAGTTCCTGCAATCCTTCAGCCTGCAAAGCACGCAGGATACTAACCGCCTGATGCTTCGCCTGCCGGTGCTGCAGGGTCTTCTGGATGGCAAAACGGATGTCTCTATTCCGGCACTGAAGCTTGGCGCGATAAACCAGCTGCGCTTTGACTTCCAGTACATGAACCCAATGCCTGGCGGTTCTGCGGAAAACTGCATCACCTTCCAGCCCGTACAGAACCACGTTGTGATTGGCGATGAGTCGACCATCGACTTCTCGAAGTACTATCACTTCCTGGCGATGCCGGATCTGCGCGCCTTTGCTAACGCGGGCTTCCCGTTCAGCCGCATGGCCGATCTTTCTGAGTCCATCGTAGTAATGCCAAAAGCGCCAACTGAAGGGCAGGTAACGACCCTGCTGGATACCATGGCGACCGTTGGAGGACAGACGGGATTACCGGCGATTAACGTTACGTTGACGGACGATGGCAGCCAGATTCAGAACAAAGACGCTGACATCATGGTGATCGGTACCATTCCGGACAAGCTGAAGGATGACAAACGTATCGATCTGCTGGTGAAAGCGGCTCAGTCCTGGGTTAACACGCCGCTGCGCCAGACCGAGTTCCCGAGCATTATGCCGGATGTGAACGATCGTCAGGCCAGCGCGCAGACGACGGTAACGTCTCAGGGGGCAATGGCCGCGGTGGTCGGCTTCCAGTCACCTTACAACGAACAGCGTAGCGTGGTGGCTCTCCTCGCGGACAGCCCGCGCGGGTATGAACTGCTCAATACGGCCATGAACGACAGCGGTAAACGTGCCGCGATGTTTGGTTCCGTGTCGGTGATCCGTGAGTCCGGCGTCAATAGCCTGCGCGTGGGCGATGTGTACTACGTAGGCCATCTGCCGTGGTTTGAACGCCTGTGGTATGCGCTGGCTAACCATCCGGTTCTGCTCGCCATCCTGGCTGCGGTCAGCGTGGTCTTGCTGGCATGGGTGCTGTGGCGTCTGCTGCGAATCATCAGCCGTCGTCGTCTGAACCCGGATGAGTAAGATGTGATGAAAGCCTTTCGCTGGTGTGTATTAGCAGCGGTGATGCTGGCGGCGCTACCTCTTCGCGCCGCCTGTACCTGGCCTGCCTGGGAGCAGTTTAAAAAGGACTACATCAGCGAGGGCGGGCGTGTCGTTGATCCCAGCGACACGCGCAAAATTACGACCTCGGAAGGGCAAAGCTACGCCCTGTTCTTTGCCCTGGCGGCGAACGATCGCAAATCTTTTGACCAGCTGCTGACCTGGACGCGCGATAATCTTGCCAGCGGCGATCTCAACGACCATCTGCCTGCCTGGCTATGGGGTCAGAAAGATAAAGAGACGTGGGCGGTGATTGATACTAACTCCGCCTCTGACGCCGATGTCTGGATCGCCTGGTCACTGCTCGAAGCGGGTCGACTGTGGAAACATCCGGATTATACCCGCACGGGTAAAGCGCTGCTGAAACGCATTGTCAGCGAGGAAGTGGTGAAAGTCCCGGGGCTCGGCGCAATGCTGCTTCCCGGTAAAGTCGGCTTTGCCGATGAGAACGTATGGCGCTTTAATCCCAGCTATCTTCCTCCGCAGCTAGCGAGTTATTTCACGCGTTTTGGTACCCCGTGGACCACGCTTCGTGAAACCAATCAGCGCCTGCTGCTGGAGAGTGCGCCGAAAGGATTTTCGCCGGACTGGGTGCAGTATCAGAAAAACAAAGGCTGGCGGTTACAGCAGGATAAATCGCTGGTGGGCGGCTACGATGCCATCCGCGTTTATCTCTGGGTGGGAATGATGAGTGATAAAGATCCTCAGAAAGCCCGGCTGCTGACGCGCTTCCAGCCGATGGCGGCCAAGACAATGAAACGGGGTGTGCCGCCGGAGAAAGTGGATGTGGCGACGGGTAAACGCACCGGGAATGGTCCGGTCGGGTTCTCTGCCGCCATGCTGCCGTTTTTACAACAACGTGATGCCCAGGCGGTTCAGCGCCAGCGCGTTGCAGACCATTTTCCCGATAATAATGCCTATTACAGCTACGTGCTGACTCTCTTTGGGCAAGGATGGGATCAGCATCGTTTTCGCTTCACCGCAAAAGGTGAATTAATACCGGATTGGGGCCAGGAATGCGCAAGTTCACAGTAAATCTACTCACTTTATCGCTTGGCCTGGCGCTTATGCCGTGGGCCCAGGCCGCCAACTCTCCGCAGCAGAAACAGCTGCTGGAACAGGTTCGGCTGGGCGAATCGACACAGCGTGAGGATTTGGTTCGTCAGTCGCTTTATCGTCTGGAGCTGATTGACCCGAACAACCCTGACGTCATTGCCGCACGCTTTCGCTACCTGCTGCGCCAGGGCGATAACGCCGGCGCGCAAAAAGAGCTGGACCGTCTGAAAGGGATCGCGCCGGGCTCGAGCGCGTACCAGTCATCACGCAATACGATGCTGCTTTCCACTCCGGATGGCCGCCAGCAGCTCCAGCAGGCGCGATTGCTCGCCACCACGGGACACACGCAGGAGGCGATTGCAGCCTATGACAAGCTGTTTGACGGCAACCCACCGGGCGGCGACGTGGCGACGGAATACTGGAACGTGGTGGCGAAAGATCCTGCTCGCCGGAATGCAGCCATTAACCAGCTCAAGAAAATAAACAGCAGCAGCCCCGGAAATACACAGCTGCAGGCGACGCTGTCCCAGCTTCTGTTCCAGAGCGGACGCCGTGACGAAGGCTTTGCGCTATTGCAGGAGATGGCTAAATCCACCAACGGGCGCAGCCAGGCGTCTGATATGTGGTATGACCAAATCAAAGACCAGCCTGCCAGCAGCGCGAGCGTTAGCGCGCTGCAAAAATACCTGAGCGTATTCAGCGACGGTGATAGCGTCGCGGCGGCGCGTGCCCAGCTTGAAGCCCAGCAAAAACAGCTCGCTGACCCTGCATTCCGCGCGAAAGCGGAAGGGCTGGCGGCGGTGGATGCCGGGCAGGGCAGTAAGGCGGTGGCGGAGCTGCAAAAAGCCGTCAGCGCCAACCATGCCGACAGTGAAGCGGTGGGTGCCCTGGGACAGGCTTATTCCCAGAAAGGCGACCGCGCCCGCGCGGTGGCACAGTTTGAAAAGGCAATTGCCCTCGATCCCCAGAGCGATAACCGGGGTAAATGGGACAGTTTGCTGAAGGTTAACCGCTACTGGCTGCTGATCCAGCAGGGCGATGCGGCGCTGAAGGCGAATAACCCGGCGCAGGCGGAGCGTTACTATCAGCAGGCACGCAGTATCGACAATACCGACAGCTATGCCGTGCTGGGGCTGGGCGACGCCGCCGCGGCGCGTAAAGATAACGACGCGGCGGAGCGTTATTACCGTCAGGCGCTGCGAATGGACAGCGGCAACAGCAATGCGGTCCGCGGTCTGGCCAATATTTACCGTGCGCAGTCCCCGGAGAAAGCCTCGCAGTTTATCCAGTCTCTCTCCGCCAGCCAGCGCAGAAGCATAGATGATATTGAACGTAGCCTGACCAACGAACAGCTCTCCGCCCAGGCCGAGCAGCTTGAAAATCAGGGGAAATACGCTCAGGCGGCAGAGATTCAGCGTCGTCGTCTGGCGCTCTCTCCCGGCGATGTATGGATAACCTATCGTCTCTCGCGCGATCTCTACAGCGCGGGTCAGCGCAGCCAGGCGGATACCCTGATGCGTCAGCTTGCCAGCCAGAAACCGTCCGACCCGGATCAGGTTTATGCCAACGGGCTCTATCTTTCCGGAAACGATCAGGACCGCGCCGCGCTGGCGCATCTGGATACGCTGCCGCGAAGCCAGTGGAACGGCAATATTCAGGAGCTTGCTGACCGTCTGCAAAGTAACCAGGTGCTGGAAACCGCCAACCGTCTGCGCGACAGCGGCAAAGAGCAGGAGGCTGAAAACCTTTTGCGCCAGCAGCCAACCTCCACCCGCATCGACCTGACGCTGGCGGACTGGGCGCAGCAGCGTGGCGATCTGGACTCGGCAAAAACGACGTACAACGCCGTTCTGCAGCGTGAACCGCAGAACGAAGACGCCATCCTCGGCCTGACCGAGATTTATAGCGCTCAGGGTAACAAAGATGCCGCGCGCTCGGAGCTGGCGAAGCTGCCCGCCGCGCAAAACGGTCAGCCGCTGTCGCTCAATATGCAGCGCCGCATCGCGATGGCGCAGGCGGGTCTGGGCGATTCCGCCGCCGCAGAACAGACCTTCAATAAAATTATTCCGCAGGCTAAATCGCAGCCCGGCTCCATGGAAAACGCGCTGGTGCTGCGTGATGCCGCGCGTTTCCAGGCGCAAAACGGGCAGCCTCAGCAGGCACTGGAAACCTACAAAGACGCGATGGTGTCGTCTGGCATCACCACGACGCGTCCGGTGGATAACGACAGTTTCACTCGTCTGACGCGTAACGATGAAAAAGACGACTGGCTGAAACGCGGCGTGCGCAGTGATGCCGGTGACTTGTACCGTCAGCAGGATGTTAACGTCACGCTGCAGCACGACTACTGGGGCTCCAGCGGCACGGGCGGCTATTCCGACCTGAAAGCGCATACTACCATGCTGCAGGTGGATGCCCCGCTCTCTGACGGGCGCATGTTCTTCAGAAGCGATCTGGTCAACATGGACGCTGGTTCATTTGATAACAATAACGGAACCTACGATCCTAAATGGGGGACCTGCTACGAAACGCCGTGTAGCGGCAATACCCATCAGTCCGACAATGGCGCAAGCGTTGCCGTCGGCTGGCAGAATAAAACCTGGGCGATGGATATTGGCACCACGCCGATGGGCTTTGACGTTGTCGACGTGGTGGGCGGCATCAGCTACAGCAGCGATCTGGGCCCCATCGGCTATACCGTTAACGCCCATCGTCGCCCAATCTCCAGCTCTCTGCTGGCGTTCGCCGGGCAAAAAGATACCAACACCGGCACCACCTGGGGCGGCGTACGTGCCACCGGTGGCGGCGTAAGCATGAGCTATGACAAAGGTGAAGCGAACGGCATCTGGTCGAGCCTGAATGCGGAAACGCTGACGGGTAAAAATGTTGAGGATAACTGGCGCGTCCGCTGGATGACGGGTTACTACTACAAGCTCATTAATAAAAACAATGAGCGCCTGACGGTCGGCGTCTCCAATATGCTCTGGCACTACGACAAAGACCTGAGCGGGTATACCCTGGGTCAGGGCGGTTACTACAGTCCGCAGGAGTACGTCTCCTTCGCACTGCCGGTGACCTGGCGTAAACGCACGGAGAACTGGTCCTGGGAGCTGGGTGGCTCGGTCTCCTGGTCTCACTCGAAAACCAAAGACGAACTGCGCTACCCGATCCAGAATCTGATCCCGACCGATGAGCCAGACCGCTATACCGACCGGGGCGCAATGGAAACCGGCAGCAGTTCATCAGGAACGGGTTATACCGCGCGGGCCATTATCGAGCGCCGCGTAACGTCCAACTGGTTTGTAGGCATGGGCGTGGATATTCAGGAGGCGAAAGACTATACCCCAAGCCATGCGCTGATCTATGTGCGCTACTCTGCCGCAGGCTGGCAGGGCGATATGGACTTACCGCCGCAGCCGCTCATCCCTTACGCGGACTGGTAATCGGATTTTCCTTAATCCATTTGTAAGTCTCTCTTAATAGCGCGGCAATCGGGTATACTCAGGCGCGCCGGGTTTACACCCTGGCGCGCCCTGCGCTTCGAGTTTTGTGGAGAGTCATTTTGCGTGTCAGCCGTTCCTTAACAATCAAACAGATGGCGATGGTCTCTGCCGTCACCATGCTGTTTGTCCTGCTCTTCTGCGTAATTTTGCTGTTTCATTCCGTACAGCAGAATCGCTATAACACGGCTTCGCAGTTAGAAAGTATCGCCCGCTCGGTGCGTGGCCCGCTTTCTGCCTCTATCCTGAAAGGGGATATTCCCGAAGCGGAAACCATTTTAAAACGTATTCAGCCTGCCGGCGTCGTTAGCCGCGCCGATGTCGTCTTGCCCAACCAGTTTCAGGCGCTGCGGATGAGCTTTATCCCGGAGCGTCCCGTCCCGATGATGGTGATGCGCCTGTTTGAACTGCCGGTGCAAATTTCGCTTCCCGTTTATTCGCTTGAACGCCCTGCGAATCCGCAGCCGCTGGCCTACCTGGTTTTGCAGGCGGACTCCTACCGCATGTATAAATTCGTCATGAGCTGGGTGGTTACGTTAGTGACCACTTGCTTACTTATGACGCTTATTCTCAGCGTGGCGCTCACCTGGTGCATTAACCGGCTGATTGTTCATCCGCTGCGCCGTATCGCCCGTGAGCTGAATACGCTTGCGCCGCAGGATCAGATGGGACATCAGCTTGAGCTGCCGCGTCTGCATCATGACGATGAGATAGGTATGCTGGTGCGCAGCTACAACCTCAATCAGCAGCGCATCCAGCGTCAGCAGGATGAATTAAACAGCAGCGCCACCCGTTTTCCGGTATCGGAGCTCCCCAATAAAGCCTTCCTGATGGCGATGCTGGAGCAGACCGTTGCCCGTCAGCAAACTACGGCGCTGATGGTTATCGCCTGTGAAACCTTGCAGGACACGGCTGGCGTGCTTCAGGAGAGCCAGCGCGAAATGCTGCTGCTCACCCTGGTGGAAAAGATCAAATCTGTCCTTGCCCCGCGCATGGTGCTGACCCAGGTCAGCGGTTACGATCTGGTGGTGATTGCCAACGGCGTAAAAGAACCGTGGCATGCGATCACCTTAGGTCAGCAAGTACTCACTGTCATTAATGAGCGGTTGCCCATTCAGGGTATCCAGCTTCGTCCGAGCGCCAGTATCGGTATCGCCATGTACTATGGTGATTTAACGGCGGAGCAGCTTTATCGTCGCGCGTTCTCGGCGGCGTTTACCGCCCGGCGCAAAGGGAAAAATCAGATCCAGTTCTTTGAACCGGAGCAGATGGAAAAGGCGCAGCAGCGCCTGACGGAAGAGAGCGACATCCTGACCGCGCTGGATAACCGGCAGTTTGCCCTCTGGCTACAGCCGCAGATGAATTTGCTGACGGGAGAAGTGAAAAGCGCCGAGGCACTGCTGCGCGTGCAGCAGCCGGATGGTTCATGGGAACTGCCGGAAGGGCTGATTGAGCGCATTGAGTCCTGCGGCCTGATGGTTACCGTCGGCTACTGGGTGCTGGAAGAGTCCTGCCGTCAGCTGGCCGCCTGGCAGGAGCGCGGCGTGACGCTGCCGCTGTCGGTCAATTTGTCTGCTATGCAGCTTATGCACCCGACCATGGTTTCAGAGATGCTGGAGCTGATCCATCGTTACCGAATCAAGCCTGATACGTTAACTCTGGAAGTGACGGAGAGCCGACGCATCGACGATCCTAATCAGGCGGTCGCGATTCTCAAACCGCTGCGTAATGCCGGTATTCGCATTGCCCTGGACGATTTTGGCATGGGATACGCCGGGCTGCGTCAGCTTCAGCACATGAAAACCCTTCCGGTAGATGTGCTCAAAATTGACAAAGCGTTTGTCGACGGTCTGCCGGGCGACAGCAGCATGGTGCAGGCGATTATCCAGATGGCGCGTAGCCTCAACCTGCATCTTATTGCCGAGGGGATTGAAACCGAAGCGCAACGCGCCTGGCTTGCAGAGGCGGGCGTGGAGAGCGGACAAGGCTTCCTTTTTGCCCCCGCAGTCCCTTCGGATATCTTTGAAGAACGATACCTTTCTGGTGCTGACAATAACGCAAAAGTGTAATTTTGTTGCTGGCTTGTGCGAGCCAGCTCAAAGTTCTTAACATTTGTGTTTCAAATTTGAACTGAGTTTATTTCTGTCCTGTTATGTGGGTGTTATTTTAAAGCCGCAGGTTAACCATAACCTTACAAAACCTGTGGTTTTTCTTCCCAAGGACACCTTATGAAAACCTCACTCTTCAAAAGTCTTTATTTCCAGGTCCTGACAGCCATCGCCATCGGTATTCTGCTGGGTCACTATTATCCTGAGCTGGGCGCGCAAATGAAACCGCTTGGCGACGCGTTCGTTAAGCTCATTAAAATGGTCATCGCTCCGGTGATCTTCTGTACCGTCGTGACGGGCATCGCTGGCATGGAAAGCATGAAGGCGGTCGGTCGTACCGGTGCAGTGGCGCTTCTCTATTTTGAAGTGGTCAGTACCCTTGCGCTGATTATCGGTCTGATCATCGTCAACGTGGTGCAGCCGGGCGCGGGGATGAACGTAGACCCGTCAACGCTGGATGCCAAAGCGGTCGCGGTGTATGCCGAGCAGGCGAAGGATCAGGGCGTGGTGGCATTCCTGCTGGACGTAATCCCGGGCAGCGTCATTGGCGCGTTCGCCAGCGGAAACATCCTGCAGGTTCTGCTGTTTGCCGTGATGTTTGGTTTTGCCCTGCACCGTCTGGGCAGCAAAGGCCAGCTTATCTTTAATGTGATCGAAAGCTTCTCCCAGGTAATTTTCGGCATCATCAATATGATCATGCGCCTGGCGCCGATCGGTGCTTTCGGCGCGATGGCCTTTACCATCGGTAAGTATGGCGTCGGTACGCTGGTGCAGCTGGGTCAGCTGATTATCTGCTTCTATATCACCTGTATCCTTTTCGTGGTCGTGGTGCTGGGCTCCATCGCCCGCGCGACGGGTTTCAACATCTTCAAATTTATCCGTTACATCCGCGAAGAGCTGCTGATTGTTCTGGGGACCTCCTCTTCAGAATCGGCGCTGCCGCGTATGCTCGACAAGATGGAAAAGCTGGGGTGCCGTAAATCGGTGGTCGGGCTGGTGATCCCGACGGGCTACTCCTTCAACCTGGACGGTACCTCGATATACCTGACGATGGCGGCCGTGTTTATCGCTCAGGCGACCAACAGCCATATGGATATTTTCCACCAGATTACCCTGCTGGTGGTGCTCCTGCTCTCTTCTAAAGGCGCTGCAGGGGTGACGGGCAGCGGATTTATCGTGCTGGCTGCTACTATTTCCGCTGTGGGTCACCTGCCGGTGGCGGGTCTGGCGTTGATTCTCGGTATTGACCGCTTCATGTCAGAGGCGCGTGCGTTAACCAACCTGGTGGGTAACGGCGTGGCAACGGTGGTGGTGGCGAAATGGGTGAAAGAGCTGGATCACAAAAAGCTCGACGATACTCTGAATAATCGTTCAACTGACAGCAAAAATCCTGGCTTAACCTCTTAATCTTGTCACAAATGCCCGTATTCCCTTGTCGGGATGCGGGCTCCTGCGCATAATAACTGTTCGTACCTGTCATAATTCGACAAGATTTTTTTGGGTATATTTCACTTCGGACCGTGACGTTTTGCCGAACGCGCGGTCTAATCGACGTGTTTTCATCGTCATCTTTAAGAGTGAAGCGCGTCGCGAGGCACTCTTTTTTAACCAGGAATGTTGATCAGGGGTTCACATGCAGGGCACAAAAATTCGACTCTTAACCGGCGGTTTGCTGATGATGGCAGCAGCCAGTTATGTGCAGGCAGATGCGCTCCAGCCAGACCCGGCCTGGCAACAAGGGACATTAGCGAACGGTTTTCAGTGGCAGGTTTTAGCCACTCCGCAACGTCCCAGTGACCGTGTAGAAATCCGTCTGTCCATTAATACCGGTTCCCTCGCGGAAAGCACTCAGCAAACCGGTTTTAGCCATTTTATTCCCCGGCTGGCGCTCACGCAGAGCGGCAGCCTGCAAGCGGTTCAGGTGCGCTCACTTTGGCAGCAGGCCATCGATCCGAAGCGCCCGCTTCCTCCGGCTGTTGTCTCGTATGACTACACCATGTTTAACCTGAGCCTGCCTAATAACCGTAACGACCTGCTTAAAGAAGCGCTTACGTATCTCTCCGATGCCTCTGGCAATCTGGCGATTACGCCGGATACCGTCAACTATGCGTTGAGTAACAGCGACATGGTGGCGACCTGGCCTGGAGATACCAAAGAGGGCTGGTGGCGTTACCGCCTGAAAGGCTCAACGTTACTGGGACATGACCCGGCCGAACCGCTGAAACAGCCTGTCGATGCCGAACAGGTAAAATCGTTCTACCAGAAGTGGTACACCCCGGACGCCATGACGCTGATCGTGGTGGGTAACGTGGACAGCCGCGCGGTGGTGGAGCAGATCAACAAAGCATTTGGTGATTTGAAAGGTAAGCGTGAAACGCCAGCCCCTGTTCCGACACTCTCTCCGCTACGTGCAGAGCCTGTCAGCATTATGACGGACGCCGTGCGTCAGGATCGCCTCTCCGTCATGTGGGATAACGCCTGGCAGCCCATCCGCGAGTCCGCGGCGATGCTGCGCTACTGGCGTGCCGATCTGGCGCGTGAAGCGCTGTTCTGGCACGTTCAGCAGACGCTGAGCAAGAACAACGTGAAGAATATCGGTCTTGGCTTTGACTGCCGCGTGCTGTTCCAGCGTGCGCAGTGCGCCATCAACGTTGAGTCGCCGGGCGATAAGCTGAATGCCAATCTGGGCGTGGTCGCAAAAGAACTGGCAAAAGTGCGTAAAGAGGGGCTTTCCGAAGAGGAATTCAACGCTCTCGTGGCGCAGAAAAAACTCGAGCTGCAGAAGCTGTTTGCGACCTACGCTCGCGCCGATACCGACATTCTGATCAGCCAGCGTATTCGCTCTCTGCAGAACCAGGTGGTGGACATTGCGCCGGAACAGTACCAGAAACTGCGTCAGGACTTCCTGAACGGTCTGACCGTCGATATGCTCAATCAGGACCTCCGTCAGCAGCTGTCGCAGGAGATGGCGTTGATCCTCCTGCAGCCGAAGGGCGAGCCGGAATATGACATGAAGGAACTTCAGAAAACCTGGGATTCCATTATGGCTAACGCGCCGCAGCCAGCGCAGGCCGCCACGGCTGATGATTTACATCCGGACGCGACGGATATTCCGCAGGGGCAGTAATGCGTAGACATTCCCTCTCCCTGTGGGAGAGGGTTAGGGTGAGGGCATCAGCCCGCACCTTACTTAAACTGGCATCGCCTCGCGCGGAATAATCGCCCCGCGATACTGAATCACCGTGCTGGCCGTCAGGTGCCCACGCCGTGCCGCCGCTTCCGGCGTTCCACCCGTCAGACGTACCGCCAGATAGCCCGCGCTGAATGAATCCCCCGCCGCCGTGGTATCAATCACTTTCTCTTTGGCAAGCTTCACCGCCGGAACGTCAACCAGCGTTTCACCCGCAATCGCGACCAGACAAGACTCCGCACCGCGCTTAATCACCACTTCGCTCACGCCAGCCGCCTGCGTGCGTGCAATCACGTCCTCTACCGGTTTCTCACCCCACAGGGCGTCTTCATCGTCGAGCGTGAGGAAGGCGATGTCGGTGCACTGCAGCATCTGTTGATAGACCTGCTGCGTCTCTTCGCGGCTGCCCCACAGGCGCGGGCGGTAGTTGTTATCGAAAATAACCTTGCCGCCGTTTGCACGGCATTCGCGCAGCAGCGAGAGCAGCTTTGCACGGCTGGTGGGGCTTAAAATCGCAAGGCTAATCCCGCTCAGATATAGATAGTCAAAGGTCGCCAGCTCTTCGCAGATGGCCGCAGCCGCGTCGCTCTCCAGCCAGAATTTGGCCGCGGCTTCGTTACGCCAGTAATAAAACGTGCGTTCGCCGGTGCTGTCGGTCTCGATGTAATAAAGTCCCGGGAGGCGGTTTTCCATACGCTGAATCAGCGACGTTTCAACATGTTCACTCTGCCACGCCTCCAGCATCTGCTGGCTGAAGCTGTCCGTTCCCAGGGCGGTAACGTAGTTCACGGTGAGCGCCTCAGGCGCGACCTGGCGGGCAATATAAACGGACGTGTTTAACGTATCGCCACCAAATCCGCGGCTGACTTCAGCGCCTTTTTGTGACAGTTCAATCATGCATTCGCCAATCACGGCAATTTTTTTGGACATAGTCGTGAACCTGAACAGAAGAATAATCAGCAGTGTGCGCTGAGTGAATTAACCGGTCAACTATATTAAAACAACGTTCCATTATTTTATTTGAGCCAGCGCGTGTTCCCGCGCATTTCTGTCATCTTAATTTCATTTTCCCGGTGAATTGAACATAAAGTTCTCAATTGCCGCGCCGATAATCCTGTGACGAGTCCAGAAAGGCTATCCCAACAACAGGACATCTGAAATGAAGTCAGAGCAGGTTATCCAGCGGCTGAGCACTACGCCTGAGGCAAGTATTGAGAACTTGCAGGAGCATCGCTACTGGCTGCAATGTGAGCGTGCATACACCTATCAGCCGATCTACCGAACAGATGGTCGACTGATGGCAATTGAAATTTTGACCGTCGTTACGCACCCCTCAAACCCCACTCAGCGCATCGCGCCGGATCGCTATTTTGCCGAAGTTGCCGTTCGCCAGCGTCTGGATGTGCTGGAAGAACAGCTTCGCATGCTGGCGACGAAGCAGTCCTTTTTCGAACAGCACGATATCCTCGCCTCGGTGAACGTCGACGGCCCAACCCTGCTGGCGCTGCGGCAGAACGCAAAATTGCAGGAGCTGATCGCCACCCTGCCGTGGATGCGCTTTGAGCTGGTGGAGCATGTCCGTCTGCCGCAGGATTCCTCGTTTGCTTCGATATGCGAATACGGCCCGCTGTGGCTGGATGACTTTGGCACCGGCATGGCGAATTTCTCCGCCCTGAGTGAGGTGCGCTACGACTACATTAAAGTGGCCCGCGATCTGTTCATTATGCTGCGTCAGACCCCGGAAGGTCGGAATCTGTTTACGCTGTTATTACAGCTGATGAACCGCTATTGCCAGGGCGTGATTGTTGAAGGTGTGGAAACGCTGGAAGAGTGGCGTGATGTGCAAAGCTCGCCTGCCGCGGCGGCGCAAGGCTATTTCCTCTCCCGACCGGTACCCATGGATCGCCTCGATAGCGTGATAACTACCCTCTGATAAGCCCGCTTCCCTTTGTCTGGACTATAGTTTTACAGGACAGGTCATCAGGAAAGGGGATAAAAATGACAAGAACAACCAGGGTAATCTCCTGGACAGCAGGGATTTTCTTGTTGTTGATCGTGGTCGTCGCCATCATTATTGCGACGTTTGACTGGAACCGTCTCAAGCCGACCATCAACCAGAAAGTCTCAACCGAACTGAACCGCCCCTTCGCCATACGCGGTGATTTAGGTGTGGTATGGGAGCGTCAGAAAGAGGAGCCCGGCTGGCGAAGCTGGATCCCCTGGCCACACGTCCATGCCGACGACATCATTCTCGGCAACCCGCCGGACATCCCGGACGTCACCATGGTCCACCTGCCGCGCGTGGAGGCCACGCTAGCGCCGTTAGCGCTTCTGACCAAAACCGTTTATCTGCCGTGGATCAAACTTCAGCAGCCTGATGCGCGTCTGATCCGACTCTCAGAAAAAACCAACAACTGGACGTTTAACCTTGCCAGCGATGGCGAAAAAGATCCGAATACCCAGCCTTCTTCCTGGTCATTCCGTCTCGACAATATTCTTTTCGATCGCGGACGGATCGCCATCGACGATAAGGTCAGCAAGGCGGATGTGGAGATCCTGGTCGATCCGTTGGGCAAACCGCTGCCGTTTAGCGAGGTCACGGGCACGAAAGCAAAAGGCGACGCGGCAAGCGTAGGTGACTATGTCTTCGGCCTGACGGCAAAAGGACGCTACAACGACCAGCCGCTTAGCGGTAAAGGGAAAATAGGCGGCATGCTGGCGCTCCGGAGCGAAGGCACGCCGTTCCCGGTGCAGGCGGACTTCCGTTCCGGTAACACCCGCGTGGCGTTCGTAGGAATGGTTAACGACCCGATGAACATGGGCGGCGTTGACCTTCAGCTTAAATTTGCCGGTGATTCGCTGGGCGAGCTGTATGAACTGACCGACGTACTGCTGCCGGATACCCCGCCATTCGAAACGGACGGGCATCTGGTCGCCAAAATCGATACCGAAAAATCGTCCGTTTTTGACTACCGGGATTTTAATGGCCGCATTGGCGACAGCGACATCCACGGCACGCTGACCTACACCACCGGAAAACCGCGCCCGAAACTGGAAGGGGATGTTGAATCCCGTCAGCTGCGTCTGGCCGATCTTGGTCCGTTGATTGGCGTGGATTCGGGCAAAGGCACAAAGTCCAAAGAGGTCAAAAAGGACGTTCAGCCTGCGGGAAAAGTATTGCCTTACGATCGTTTCGAAACCGACAAATGGAACGTAATGGATGCGGATGTACGTTTCAAAGGCGGGAAAATTGAACATGGCAGTACGCTGCCGATCAGCAATCTTTCGACCCATATCCTCCTCAAAAACGCCGACCTGCGCCTTCAGCCACTGAAGTTCGGCATGGCGGGTGGGACGATTTCCTCGAACATTCACCTGGAAGGCGATAAGAAGCCGATGCAGGGACGGGCGGAGATCCAGGCGCGTCGATTGAAGCTGAAAGAGCTGATGCCGAACGTAGAGCTGATGCAGAAAACCCTCGGTGAAATGAACGGTGATGCCGACATTCGCGGCGTGGGGAACTCGGTGGCGGCGCTGTTGGGCAGCGGCAACGGAAACCTGAAGCTGCTGATGAACGACGGACTGGTGAGCCGAAACCTGATGGAGATCCTGGGGCTGAACGTCGGTAACTACGTCGTCGGGCAAATCTTCGGCGATGACGAGGTGCGGGTGAACTGCGCGGCGGCCAATCTGGATCTGGTGAACGGCGTGGCGCGCCCGCAGATTTTTGCCTTCGACACGGAAAACGCGGTGATTAACGTGACCGGTACCGCCAGCATGGCTTCGGAGCAGCTTGATCTGACGATTGACCCGGAGAGTAAGGGGATCCGTATTATCACGCTGCGCTCGCCGCTGTACGTGCGCGGGACCTTCAAAAATCCGCAGGCGGGCGTGAAGCCAGGGCCGCTGATTGCGCGCGGTGCCGTGGCTGCGGCCCTTGCGACGCTGGTTACCCCAGCCGCAGCGCTGCTGGCACTGATTTCGCCGTCAGAGGGCGAGGCGAATCAGTGCCGGACCATTTTGTCGCAGATGAAGAAATAGCTCCCTTTCTCCCTCTCCCTGTGGGAGAGGGCCGGGGTGAGGGCATCAGGCCGCAGTGAATTACAGAGCCTGGTGCTTCGTCTCGTGCGTCAGCAGCAGCGCAATCAGCGTCAGCGCCGCCATGGCCGCAAGATAGACGCCCACATAGAACAGACCATAGTTTGCCTGCAGCCAGGTGGCGATATATGGCGCAACGGACGCACCCAGAATAGACGAGACGTTATAGGAGAACGACGCGCCGGTATAACGTACTTCAGTCGGGAACAGCTCGGGCAGCAGCGCGCCCATCGGGCCGAAGGTCAGCCCCATCAGGCTCAGGCCAATCAGCAGATAGGCCATCACCAGCGCCGGGCTACCTGAACCCAGCAGCGGCGGGAAGACGAACAGGGCAAACAAAACGATCAGCGTGGTGATCGTAATCATGCTCGCACGACGACCGAATTTATCCGCCAGCAGGCCGGCAATCGGAACCATCACGCCAAACCCGATCACCGCCATCATCAGCATCCACAGCACTTCGTTACGCGGCAGCCCCAGCCCAACCGGCGCGGCGGCGGTACTGAACGTCATGGAATAGACGGTCATGATGTAGAACAGCGTATAGGTGGCGAGCATGATAAACGTGCCCAGCACGGTCACGCGAACGTGTTTGGTCAGAAGCGTACCCAGCGGCACTTTCACCTGCTTGTTCGCCGCGGCCACTTTCGCGAAGACAGGCGTTTCATGCAGAGAAACACGCACATACAGGCCAATCAGCACCAGCACGGCTGAGAAGATAAACGGAATACGCCAGCCCCAGCTCATGAACTGTTCATCCGTCAGCAGCCAGGAGAGCAGCAGGAACGTCCCGTTGGCAAAGAAGAAGCCAATCGGAGCGCCAAGCTGTGGGAATGAACCGTACAGCGCGCGCTTGCGCGCCGGGGCGTTCTCGGTGGCCAGCAGCGCCGCGCCGCCCCATTCACCACCCAGCCCCAGACCTTGACCAAAACGCGCCAGCGCCAGCAGGACCGGCGCCAGAATACCGATGGTTTCGTAGGTCGGCAGCAGGCCGATGGCTACGGTGGAGATCCCCATCGTCAGCAGCGAGGCCACCAGCGTGACTTTGCGGCCGATGCGATCGCCAAAGTGTCCAAACAGCGCAGAGCCAATCGGACGCGCAACAAACGCAATCGCAAAGGTCGCCAGAGACTGCAGCGTGGCCGCCGTCGGATCGCCCTGCGGGAAGAAAATGTGCGGGAATACGATGACCGCGGCGGTGGCATAAATATAGAAGTCGAAGAACTCGATGGCGGTGCCAATCAGCGATGCGACAACGACTTTATTGCGCGAATTTACTGGAACGTTTTCCGTTTCTGAGTCGAGTGTGGTGGCGGTTGCTTGCATAATATTTTCTTATTTTTGTCGAACGAAAGGCCATATTACGCACAGCAAAAGCGACATTTCAATCTGTAACAAAGCCGCGACCCGGTGATAAAAACAGCAAAAAGCGGATAATTTTCAGACCAGCAAAAACACGTCTATGAAATGCTTCACAGATTTTAAATATCAGTCAATTAAACTGGTTTTCGGTTAAATAAAAGTTACGGGCTGGATTTATATGCTGAAATGATGAATCGGGCTGAAATTTCAGCCCGATGGCGGGGCTAGCGGTGCGTTTTGCCGGGCATTCGCGTGTCGCCTTTGTACTCGGCGGTGGCAATCCATGCCGCGCAGAACAGTGTCAGGCGGGCGAAGAAGTAGAAGAAGGCCATCAGTCCCAGCACCGAGCCAAACGCCGCGCCGGAAGGGGATTTAACCAGTGACGGCAGGGTGTAAGTCATCACGATTTTGATCACCTCAAAGCCGATCGCCGCAATCAATGTGCCGCGGAGCAGCGCCTTCTTGCGCGGCCGATGCCGGGGCAAGCGCCAGAAGATCCAGAAGAACAGCAGGTAGTTGGCGAAGATGGAAATAGCCAGCCCAATGCCGCGCCAGGCGGGCTTCAGCCATTCGATGTAATCCAGATAGAGCGCGGAGATGATCATCTGCTGCGCCGAGCCCGCCACGGAGGTAATGGAAAGCGTCACGATGAGCGCGACCAGCAGGCCAATCAGCGAAACAAAGTCGCGGAGATACTTGACCCAGATTTTCTCCTGGTCCTGCGGCTTACGCTCCCAGACGTCGCGCGACTGGGCGCGAATGGCCTCGCGCAGGTTGCCCATCCAGTTAACGCCGGAGTAAAGGGCAATCAGCAAGCCGACGATGCCGACGGTGGTACGCTGCTGAACGGCGGTATTGATAGTGCTTTTGAGCGTACTGGCAAGGGTCGGGTCACTGACGTTATTCAGGATCTTATTGAAGATATCCTGCAGCAGCGTCGGGTGCGACGCGAGGACAAAACCGGCTGCCGCGAACGACACCATCAGGATCGGTATCATAGACAGGAAGGAAAAATAGGTGATGGCGGCACCAAACTGGTTTCCCATGCGGTCATTAAAGCGTTCGGTCGCGCGTATCAGATGCGCAATCATGGGAAACTGCTGAATTCTCGCGGCGATGCCGGTTACGGTTCCCAGCGCTTTGCTGGCGGTACCTGGCGTTTTGGCCTCTTCGGGTCCGGTTTCCATCTTTTTGACGGGCTCATACTCTAAATGTTGGGTGGGTCGTTGCGGGTTGTTTTCCGGCGTCACGCGTCTTTTCCTTTTCGTTTGGCTGGATGTTATTGAATTATAGCTTGCGACTAGTCCACGTAAGCTTTTGTGAGTTCGGTTAGCCACTCCATGAACAGATGGACCCGGCGGGAGAGGTTGCGCCGGTGGGGATAAATCAGGGAAACAGGCATCGGTTCGGCCCGGTATTGCGGGAGGATCTCAATCAGCTTCTTCGCGCGCAGTAAATCGCGCACCCCAACCCGCGGCACCTGAATAATGCCCAGTCCGGCGAGACAGGCAGCCTGGTAAGTTTCCGTGCTGTTGACGGTTAAGACCCCGCCCGTTTTTATCCACTGTGTTGTACTGCCGTTATAAAACTCAAAGCCCTGTGGGCGTGTTCCCAGCGTAGCGGTGTAGTGAATAACGGCGTGCGAGCCTAAATCGTCCAGGGTTTCCGGGTAGCCAAAACGCGCCAGATAGTACGGGCTGGCGCAGTTAATCACCGACAGCTTGCCCAGTGGGCGGGCAATCAGCCCTGAATCCTTCAGCGTGCCGACGCGTACCACGCAATCAAACCCTTCGCGGATCACATCCACCAGACGATCGCTGCTGCTGAGCTCCAGTTCGATGCCCGGATAGTGCTGCAGAAAAGCAGGCAGTTTGGGGATGACTAAATTTCGAGCAACGCCGACGGGCATATCCACGCGGAGCCGGCCGCTGATGCTGGAGGGATCGTGCTGAAACATGCCGTCGAGTTCATCAAGGTTTGCCAGCAGATCTTTTGCCCGCTCGTAATAGACCATGCCGTCCTGCGTCAGGCTGACGCGGCGCGTGGTGCGGTGCAATAGCTGAGTGCCAAGCCGGTTTTCCAGGGCCTGAATCTGCCGTGAGACGCTGCCTTTTGGCAGGGTTAATGTTTCGGCCGCGCGGGAAAAACTCTCCAGTTCCGCGACGCGGACGAACAACTGCATTGCGTGAATTTTATCCATAGACGAAGCTCATTGTTGTTTCTGCTGAAACAGTGAAGCGTTTTAACCCATCTTTATTGATTTTCTATCACCTAATAAGCTCTTTCTCAATCTCCTTAACAGCCAAAACGAGGTTTATGATGAGTGAACGTATCGCATTAGTGACGGGTGGTAGCCGTGGTCTGGGCAAAAACGCTGCGTTAAAGCTGGCGGCAGACGGCACGGGAATCATCCTGACATACAACCGTAGCCAGCAGGAAGCGCTGGATGTTGTGCATGAAATTCAGCAAAAAGGCGTCAACGCAGCGGCATTACAGCTTAATGTCGGGGATATCACGGGATTTGAACATTTTGCCCAACAGCTTCAGGAAACCCTTAGGACCGTCTGGCAGCGTGAAACCTTTGACTATTTATTGAACAATGCCGGGACGGGTTTATATGCACCCTATGCCGACACGACGGAAGCCCAGTTTGATGAAGCGTTGAACATTCATTTCAAAGGGCCTTTCTTCCTGACCCAGCGCCTGCTGCCGCTGCTTAACGACGGGGGACGTATCCTCAACGTCTCCAGCGGGCTGGCCCGTTTTACCCAGCCGGGCTCAGGGACCTACGCGGCCATGAAGGGGGCGATGGAAGTGCTGACGCGCTATCAGGCGAAAGAGCTGGGCGCGCGCGGCATTTCCGTCAATATCATTGCGCCTGGCGCGATAGAAACAGACTTTGGCGGCGGACGCGTGCGCGACAACGCGGAGCTGAATCAGTTGCTGGCCTCGCAGACGGCGCTGGGACGGGTGGGTCTACCGGACGATATCGGTGATGCCATTGCGGCACTGCTCAGCGATAAGCTGGGCTGGATGAATGCGCAACGTATTGAAGTGTCAGGCGGTATGTTCCTGTGATGCCCGGACTTAAGGGGAAGGAACCTCTTAAGGAACCCTTAATATGGATGTGTCTGCACACTGACAGCGATAAAGAACGCAGTTAGCCATAGCCGATAACCCATTTTCATCACGATATTTCTCCAGAGAAAAACCCTGATGTTTTTTATTAACGCAATGGCCGCAGAAAATATTTTCAGCGCATGACGTTTGATATTCGTTTCCTCTTAATAGCGACCCTGAAGAGGAAACGACGTCCGGAAATATCGGCTAAATTGCTGTTGGTCAGGAATTATTATTCAGGTATTCCTGCTGTAATAAACCAAATAGCCAGTCATTTTGCCAGCGACCCGCAAGATAATAGCTCTCACGTAATTCACCTTCCAGGCGAAAGCGGGCTTTTTCCAGCAGGCGTCTTGAAGCAGCGTTTCCCGCTGTTACGGTGGCGGTGAGTCGCCGTATACCGCCCTGAAGAAAAGCGTAATCGCAAAGCGCTTTCAGGGATTCAAAGCCGTAACCTTTCCCCTGCGCCTCGGGGGCGAAAAGGAAGCCCACTTCGGCGCAGTCCTCCTCCCGATGAATATACCCGGTAACGCCCAGCGGGGCCTGGGAGGCGGTGTCACGTACGACGAGACAAAGCCAGTGCGCGCTGCCCGGAGCCCATGGCGTCAGGCGCGAATCAAACGCCTCTCGTATCGCCGCGACGGGGCGGTCTTCCGCCACAAAGCGCATAACGTCCGGGTGCTGCTGGAGCGCCAGAAAAAAGGGCCAGTCTTCTTCCTGCAAAGGTGAGCAGTTCAGGCGAGGGGTAATTAAAACGGGCATTCAGATTCTCCTGACACTTTTTAAATGATTTTAGGGTTGTCACTTTATTTCAACAGAAAGTCAGGTATGGTTAACCGCGTATAAATAAAAAGAATAAAGGGCGTCTCGCGCCCATTCCTGATGTCTTCGTTGTCGCTTAAGGAAAACAATGACTCTCAGCACATCACACCATATTCGCGAACAGTTTGAACACTGTCTGGCGGTCATTCGCCATGCGTCGGTGGAAATTTTACTCCTTCTGAATGTACATGCTTCTGAGGGCAAAGATCCACGCTGGTTTCTGGAACAACTCGACAGCGCGCGATTAGCTTTGGGCGGCTGGGGAGCCGTTGCGAAAAAACTAAACCTGAATGATGCCGAGATGTCGGAATTTACGCTCCAGCTGCGCCTGCTGCAGCAGCGCGTACCGCAGTATGAAAGCGGACAGGATGTGAGTGAAAACCAGCTTATTGCGGCGATGCGGTTTGTGACCGCGCTGGAACATCTTCGTCTTCAGCAGCCGCTGTTGACCTATAGCACGGAGCTGGCACCGGGCAGCGAACTCCAGCAGCAGGCGCACAAGCAGGTACGCGCGATTGAGCTGATGCTTAAAGGGCTTATCCAGCAGGCCTGGCCCGATCAGGTAAAGCTGAACAACCATCTTAAGACCCTGTTTAACGCTGACCGCGTAAGGCGCTGGCTGAAGCTTGGCGAGATCAACGATGTCCTGAGCGGCATGATGTTCAGCGAGCTGGCGCAGATGCTGGTGGATAAAAAAGAGTTCAGCCGCTATTACGCTTCGCTTTTCAGCGACCCGTCCATGCTGACGCTGCTGGTTGAACCGCGCAAAACGCTGCAAACCTTTCTCGACGATATTCGGCAAATCCGCAACAGCATCACCGTTCAGAAGACGTTAAGCTCGGCGCAAATTCAGCTGCTGGACAACTACTACGCGCAGATCGCGCGGCCCGTTCAACGCGCGTTTGAAGAGGGGAGAACGCGCGTTAATCCGGCAGGATTCATGGCGGTAGATGCCAGTGAATTGCATACCTTCTGGGAAAAGGCGCAGAAAATGGATCGGGTTACCGGTGGGGATCTGTTTGAAGTCCGTGACACTATTGAAAAGCCGACCCAGCGCGCGCCGCGCACCCCCGAACAACGCGAGCAGCTCATTTCCGGTGCGCTATGGGGGGCAGTTGGCGTTATGGTGATTGCCATTGTGGCAGGGGGCTTCTGGCTGGTGACCAGCAGCAAGCCGCAGCCAGCGGCCGTCAGTGCGGCTGAAGCGGCTCCACCGCAGGAAATGCGTGAGACGCCTTCCTCGCGCGAAACGCTCACGCGCATGGGAGTCACCTGGGACGAGAATAATTTCCGCTCGGCCATTAACCGCAACGATACCCGCGTGACCCAGCTCTTTTTGCAGGGCGGTATGGACTGGAAGCTGTCCTGGACCGAAGAGGCGATGTCGGCAGGCCATGACGACGTGCTGGAGCTGATGTTACGCTACCGGCAAAACATGGTGGAAGAGAAGCCGTGTCGCCGCTTCATCAACACGCTCAGCCACGCGATGTCGAACGGCGAGTCTCTGACCTCGGTACGTAAAGAGTATCTTAAAGCGTTCTGCACCGTGCCTGCCGTAGTGAAACGCCAGCAGCACGATCTCGACATGGCCACACGCCGCGCGCAGTCACAGCCGGATGCCACCACCAAAAAATGGCAGTCTATTCAGAGCGCCATTTATGAGGTGATTCGCTAACATTTTCCCCTCACCCCAGCCCTCTCCCCTGAGGGGCGAGGGGGAAAAGATCACACCCTGCTTAAGGCTCCCCATACAAACCAATCAGCCGCCGCACCACGCCGTTCGTCCAGCCGAAACCGTCCTGCAGCGGATACTCACCCCCGCCACCTTCGCGCGGCGTGCTGCTGGCGATGTGGTATTTCTCAATCAGCTTGTGGTGCGTCTTGTAGAAATGGTTCACCGTATGCAGCCAGCTCCAGGCGATCTCATCCCCCAGCGAGTCGTTTCCGTACTGCTTGAATCCCTGAATCGCCATCCACTGCAGCGGCGCCCAGCCGTTGGGTTTATCCCACTGCTCGCTGGTTTCGTACTCGGTCGCCAGAATTCCGCCCGGGGTCAGCAGACGCGCCTTGACTGCATCCGACAAGCGCTCCGCCTGCTCGTGAGTTGCCATGCCAACGTACAGCGGCACGATGCTGGCGGCAGAAAACAGCGCCAGCTCTTCGCGCCGCCAGTCGTAATCGCGGTAACAGCCGCTCTCCTCGTCCCACAGATAGCGGTTCACCGCCGCGCGGCGATCGTTGGCTTTCTGGCGGAATTCCTCTGCCGTCTCTTTATCTCCTTTCGACGCCGAGATGTTGGCGATAGCGCTTTCCAGTTTGAACAGGAAGGCGTTCAGATCGATGGGGATGAACTGCGTCGTGCGGATGCTGGCGAGCCGCGACGGATCGCGCAGCCAGCGGGACGAGTAATCCCAGCCGGAAGCCGCACCCGCGCGCAGGTCGCGATACACCTCGTTTGGAGGACGGCCCGAGTGGCGCGCGGTTTCCACGTCCTCAATCCACGATTCGTCGCGCGGAGTATCGCGGTCATCCCAGTAGCGGTTGAGCAGTGAACCGTCCGGCATGCGCACGGCGCTGCGGTATGCCTGATTAAGCAGCAGCGACTCCGCACCGTCCATCCAGAAGGCGTACTCCATTTTGAGGTGATCAAGATAGCGTTTCGCACCGCGCACGCCGTCCTCCTCAAACAGCTCCACCATCAGCGCAAAGACCGGCGGCTGTGAGCGGCTGAGATAATAGGTGCGGTTGCCGTTGGGGATATGCCCGTAGCGTTCAATCAGCCAGGCGAAGTTGTCCGCCATACATTTGAGCAGATCGTTACGGCCGCTCTCCGCCAGCCCCAGCATGGAGAAATAAGAATCCCAGTAGTAGGTCTCGCTGAAGCGCCCGCCGGGGACGATATAGGCCTGCGGCAGCGCCAGCAGGGAAGACCAGGGAATATGATCCTGCGGCTCGCGCGTCAGCACCGGCCACAGGTTATCAATGTGCTCTTTCAGGGAGAGTCCCGGGTCGGAGACATATTCTGTGCCGTACGTTTCCGGCATCCAGAAGTGGTTCTCCACAAACTGGCGCAGGTCGAAATCCCGGTGGCGTCTGACCTTGCGGTAGCGGATCAGGATATCCAGCGGATCCATCTTCGGCGCGCAGTCGGGGAAGGTTTTACTGTCCGCAAACAGCCGCGTCGACTGCACGTGTTCGAACAGTTCAAGGTAGCGGTCTGCGGGCGTCAACGCATCGGAGGCGGGTAGCCCCTCGATCATTTCGGGTTCCGGCTCCGCCTCAATCATTTCATCCAGTTTCAACTCGCAGGGATCGGTCTCGTAGCGCAGCTCTTCTGCAATCTCGAACTCGATGTTCTCGGTAGCCTGTAGTTTCTGGTTGAACATGGTGATAGGGACCTCCGGTTGTGTGTTCAAAAGACAGGTTTATCCGGGCGTCTTATAAGCGTAGACATTCGCTTCGGTAGATGGGGAGGGAAATGTGCGGTAGATCACTATTTTCGGAGCATTCGTTTTGCAACGATTTATGAATGTTAAAAAAAATGCCCCTCCGGGGAGGGGCATCAGGATTAACGCATGGTCACAAACTCTTCCGCGGCCGTCGGGTGGATTGCCACAGTATTATCGAAGTCTTTCTTGGTTGCGCCCATCTTCAGCGCCACGGCGAAGCCCTGCAGGATCTCATCCATGCCGAAGCCAATGCCGTGGATACCGACAATCTTCTCTTCCGGGCCGACGCAGACCAGCTTCATTCGGCATGGCTGACGGTGCGAGGTGACGGCGGTATACATTGCGGTGAACGCCGATTTATACACTTTCACCTGGTCGTCGCCGTACTGCTCGCGCGCCTGCGGCTCGGTTAAGCCGACGGTGCCGATTGGCGGATGGCTGAAGACCACGGTCGGGATGTTGCTGTAGTCCAGATGCTCGTCCGGCTTGTTGTTAAACAGGCGCTCGGAGAGACGACGACCCGCCGCAACGGCGACCGGCGTCAGCTCAACCGCACCGGTATTGTCGCCGACCGCGTAAATGCCCGGTACGCTGGTGTTCTGGAATTTATCGACGACGATATAGCCTTTTTCGTCGGTTTTCACGCCAGTCACGCCCAGGTTGAAGTTATCGTTCGCCGGTTCACGGCCAATCGCCCAGATCAGGCAATCAACGGTCTGGCTGCGACCATCTTCCAGCTCCAGGGTCAGGCTTCCGTCCGCGTTTTTCACCACCGCTTTTGGTACGGCGTTGGTGTGCAGGGTTGGGCCTTCGGTGTTCATCACTTCAACCAGCGTATCGACAATCAGCGGGTCAAAACTGCGCAGCGGCGCGTGTTTACGTACGAACAGGTGCGCTTCTGCGCCCAGGCCGTTAATCACGCCAGCCAGTTCAACCGCGATGTATCCCGCGCCTACCACGGCAACGCGCTCAGGCAGGGCTGGCAGCTCGAAGAAACCGTCGGAGTCGATGCCGTATTCCACGCCCGGGATGTTCGGGTGGCTCGGACGACCGCCGGTGGCGATCAGGATGTGATCGGCGGTGATCGTCTCGCCGTTCACTTCGATCGTTTTCGCGTCAACGAAGCGAGCGAAACCGTGGATAACGTCGACGTTATTTTTCCCCAGCACGTTGTCGTACGAGGTGTGAATGCGATCGATGTACGCGGTACGGCTGGCGATCAGCTTGTCCCAGTCGAAGCGGTTGATGGTGGTGTCAAAGCCGTAGTCCGGGCCATACATATGGATAGCTTCACGGATCTGCGCCGCATGCCACATCACCTTCTTCGGTACACAACCCACGTTCACGCAGGTGCCGCCCAGCGCTTTGGCTTCAATCAGCGCGCACTTCTGGCCGTACATGGCCGCGCGGTTGATGGAGGCGATGCCGCCGCTGCCGCCGCCGATTGCGATGTAGTCATAATGCTTAGTCATAGCTTTTGTCCTTAATCGTGAATTGCCGCGATTGTATACCTGAAATCAATAGTTTCCACCGATGGCTGCGATTACTCCGGCACTATCCAACTGACGGTAGCGTGGCCTGTACCCGCCGGCACCAGCGTTTTATGCAGCCACGGCAGCACGTTGTTCATCTGCGCTTCGAGCTTCCACGGCGGGTTGATTACAATCATGCCGGAGGCGGTCATACCGCGCTGATCGCTGTCCGGACGTACCGCCAGCTCGATCTGCAGGATCTTGCGGATGCCGGTCGCTTCCAGGTCTTTGATCATGCGTTTGATCTGCGCGCGCAGCACCACCGGGTACCACAGGGCATAGGTGCCGGTAGCAAAGCGTTTGTAGCCTTCGTGGATACCCGTCACCACCGCCTGATAGTCGGTTTTGATTTCGTACGGCGGGTCGATGAGCACCAGGCCGCGACGGGAAACCGGCGGCAGTTTGGCCTTCAGCTGCTGGTAGCCGTCGGCTTTTTCGACGCGGGCGCGGCTGTCTTTCTGGAATTCTGAACGCAGCAGCGGGAAGTCGCTCGGGTGCAGCTCGGTCAACTGGATGCTGTCCTGCTCGCGCAGCAGCTGGCGGGCAATCAGCGGCGAGCCCGGGTAATAACGCAGCTGGCCGTTGCGGTTGAAGTGATTCACCACGCCGATGTACGGCTCCAGCTCGGCAGGCAGGTCGTCCTGCTGCCAGATGCGGGCGATCCCTTCCAGATATTCACCGGTACGCTCGGCATGCTCGCCGCTCAGCTGATAACGGCCCGCGCCCGCGTGGGTGTCCAGATAGAGAAACGGCTTCTCTTTCTCTTTGAGCGATTCGATGATCAGGCTCTGAACGGTGTGTTTAAGGACGTCGGCGTGGTTGCCTGCGTGGAAGCTGTGGCGATAACTGAGCATGGGTAATGATATTCCGCTGAATTGACGATTTGCCACAGTTTACAGCAGAACGGCAAAGATTACCCGTAGGCCCGGTAAGCGCAGCACCACCGGGCTCTTTTCGACAACGTCCGGCATTGAAATCCTCTACACTTAACCCCATTCTAGATCCCATATGCACAGCGCCGGATGCGCGCTTCATTCACCTATTTCAACAGGACAGCGTTTATGACCAATCCATTACTGACGCCTTTTTCGTTGCCACCGTTTTCTAAAATCCTCCCCGAGCATGTGGTTCCAGCGGTTACGCAATCGCTGGACAACTGCCGCGCGGCGGTAGAAAGCGTGGTCGCGCAGGGCGGGCCGTACACCTGGGAAAATCTGTGTCAGCCGCTGGCCGAAGTGGACGACGTGCTGGGGCGTATCTTCTCCCCGGTAAGCCACCTGAACTCGGTAAAAAACAGCCCGGAGCTACGTGAAGCCTACGAGCAAACCCTGCCGCTGCTCTCTGAGTACAGCACCTGGGTCGGCCAGCACGAAGGGCTCTACAAAGCCTACCGCGACCTGCGCGACGGCGACCATTATGCCGAACTGAACACGGCGCAGAAAAAATCGGTCGATAACGCCCTGCGTGATTTTGAGCTGTCCGGGATTGGCCTGCCAAAAGAGAAGCAGACCCGCTACGGTGAAATCGCCGCGCGCCTGTCCGAGCTGGGCAACCAGTACAGCAACAACGTGCTCGACGCCACCATGGGCTGGACGAAGCTGATCACCGACGAAGCGGAGCTTTCCGGCATGCCGGAAAGCGCCCTGGCGGCGGCAAAAGCGCAGGCCGAGGCGAAAGAGCGGGACGGCTTCCTGCTAACTCTGGATATCCCGAGCTATCTGCCGGTGATGACCTACTGCGACAACCAGGCGCTTCGCGAAGAGATGTACCGCGCCTACAGCACCCGCGCCTCCGATCAGGGGCCGAATGCCGGTAAGTGGGACAACAGCCCGGTCATGGCGGAAATCCTCGCCCTGCGCCACGAGCTGGCCCAACTGCTGGGCTTCGAAAACTACGCCGATAAATCCCTCGCCACCAAAATGGCGGAAAATCCGCAGCAGGTGCTCGACTTCCTGACCGATCTGGCGAAACGCGCCCGTCCACAGGGTGAAAAAGAGCTGGCCCAGCTGCGCGCCTTCGCGAAAGCGGAGTTCGGCGTGGACGAACTGCAGCCGTGGGACATCGCTTACTACAGCGAAAAACAGAAGCAGCACCTCTACAGCATCAGCGACGAGCAGCTGCGCCCGTATTTCCCGGAAAACAAAGCCGTTAACGGCCTGTTTGAAGTGGTGAAGCGCATCTATGGCATCACCGCCAAAGAGCGTACCGATATCGACGTCTGGCATCCGGACGTGCGCTTCTTTGAACTGTATGACGAGAAAAACGAACTGCGCGGCAGCTTCTACCTCGATCTTTACGCGCGTGAGAACAAGCGCGGCGGGGCGTGGATGGACGACTGCGTGGGCCAGATGCGTAAAGCAGACGGTTCTCTGCAGAAGCCGGTCGCCTACCTGACCTGTAACTTCAACCGTCCGGTGAACGGCAAACCTGCGCTCTTTACCCACGATGAAGTGATCACCCTGTTCCACGAGTTCGGTCACGGCCTGCACCATATGTTGACCCGCATCGAAACCGCAGGCGTGGCAGGCATCAGCGGTGTGCCGTGGGATGCGGTCGAGCTGCCAAGCCAGTTTATGGAAAACTGGTGCTGGGAGCCGGACGCGCTGGCGTTTATCTCCGGCCACTACGAGACCGGCGAACCGCTGCCTAAAGAGCTGCTGGACAAAATGCTGGCGGCGAAAAACTACCAGGCGGCGATGTTTATCCTGCGCCAGCTGGAGTTCGGACTGTTCGACTTCCGCCTGCACGCCGAGTTCAGCCCGGAGCAGGGTGCGAAGATTCTTGAGACCCTGGCCGAGATTAAAAAGCAGGTCGCCGTGATCCCTGGGCCAACCTGGGGCCGCTTCCCGCACGCGTTCAGCCACATCTTCGCTGGCGGCTACGCGGCGGGTTACTACAGCTACCTGTGGGCCGACGTGCTGGCGGCGGATGCCTTCTCTCGTTTCGAAGAAGAGGGGATTTTCAACCGCGAAACCGGCCAGTCGTTCCTCGACAATATCCTGACCCGCGGCGGTTCCGAAGAGCCAATGGTGCTGTTCAAACGCTTCCGCGGCCGCGAGCCGCAGCTGGATGCGATGCTTGAGCATTACGGGATCAAAGGCTGATTGTTACGTGAAGATCTGCTTAGTAGATGAAACGGGCGCCGGAGACGGCGCCTTATCTGTTCTGGCCGCCCGCTGGGGGCTGGAACATGATGAAGATAACCTGATGGCGCTGGTGATGACACCAGAACACCTCGAATTACGTAAACGCGATGAACCGAAGCTCGGCGGGATTTTCGTCGATTTTGTCGGCGGCGCGATGGCGCACCGGCGCAAGTTCGGTGGCGGTCGTGGTGAAGCGGTTGCCAAAGCGGTTGGCATCAAAGGGAGCTACCTCCCGGACGTGGTCGATGCCACGGCGGGGCTGGGGCGCGATGCGTTTGTGCTGGCGTCTGTCGGCTGTCGCGTGCGGATGCTGGAGCGTAATCCGGTGGTCGCTGCGCTGCTCGACGACGGGCTGACGCGAGGCTATGCGGACCCGGAAATCGGCCCGTGGTTGCAGGAACGATTGCAGCTGATTCACGCCTCCAGCCTGACGGCGCTGACGGATATCACCCCGCGCCCGCAGGTCGTCTATCTCGACCCGATGTTCCCGCACAAGCAGAAAAGCGCGCTGGTGAAGAAAGAGATGCGGGTGTTTCAGTCTCTGGTGGGGCCTGATCTGGATGCGGATGGCCTGCTGGAGCCGGCTCGTCAGCTGGCGACGAAGCGGGTAGTGGTGAAGCGTCCTGACTATGCACCGCCGCTGGCGGACGTGGCGACCACTAACGCGGTGACCACCAAAGGGCACCGGTTTGATATTTATTCGGGGACACCGGAATAAAAAAAGCCGGGTGGCGGCTTCGCCTTACCCGGCCTACATTTAGTGCCGCCTGTAGGCCCGGTAAGCGTTAGCGCCACCGGGTTTTTTTGCACTTACTCGTCTTCTTCGTCACGCAGTGGAACAATCAGCATATCCACGTGGACGGTATTGATCAGCTGGCGCGCGGAAGACATCAGCTTGCTCCAGAAGTCCTGATGGTGACCGCACACCACCAGGTCCATGTCATATTTCTTGATCGCATCAACCAATACCTGGCCCAGGTCACCGCTGCCGCTCAGGGTTTCGGTAATCGGATAACCCGCGTTGGTGGAGAGTTCGCTCAGGGCGTGGTGCGTCTCTTCGGAGATACGCTTCTGCATATCGCCCAGATTGACGTCGATCAGACCGGTGTAGAGGTCGGAGTAATTCACGTCAACGTGAATCAGCGAAACTTTCGCGTTGTAGGGACGTGCCATGGATACCGCTTTATCAACCAGCACTTTGCTCTCCGGGGAGAGGTCTACCGCGATGAGAATGTGTTTGTAAGCCATAGTGTTACTCCTTCCTTAAGTTATCGATGACTAAATAGGAAAGCCGTCGTCTGATGCTTTCATTACGGCCCAGTTAAACATATTTTTCAAGCTTTGGTGTTGATAACGATTAACCTTGTGGCAAAAAAATTAACGGATCTCCTACACTATTAAATGAGCCGTTCGGATATTAAAACGCGAACCGGATCGACTTTTGGTCATTCTTTCACTGAACTGTCTGTCAGGGCATTGGGGTGCGGTAGCTCAGAAGCCTTGCTTCGTGGGCGGACGCCGGGGAGGATGTATGATTAGCACCGTCGCATTGTTTTGGGCGTTATGCGTAGTTTGCATAGTGAATATGGCGCGCTACTTCTCATCGTTACGTGCGCTGTTAGTGGTACTTCGTGGTTGCGATCCGTTGCTTTATCAGTATGTGGACGGTGGAGGGTTCTTCACCTCGCATGGACAGCCCAGCAAACAGATGCGTCTGGTGGGATACATCTACTACCAGCGCTACCGCGATCATCACGATGAAGAATTTATCCGTCGCTGCGAGCGCCTGCGTCGTCAGTTCATTTTGACCAGTGCCCTGTGCGGGCTGGTCGTCGTCAGCATGATTGCATTGATGATTTGGCACTGATCACCACAGCAGGCGGGGTCAGCCCCGCCTTCTTTCCTCTGGTTCAGGGCTTAACTGAGAACCGAAGATCGGAGATATTGGTCTCAATCGAAGTAACCTTCCCGCTATAGGCGATGTTAACGTCTCCGTTTGTATCAATGCTGGCCGCAGTAATTGTACCCGTACCTTCAATGACAGGATGCTTCTTAGCCAACTGATGGATAATGTCGGTGTCTTTCCCTGTTATCTTTTCCGAGAGATAGTAACGGTAGATTGTGGGTACGGTGGCGCCACCCTGATTGTTCACGGTCATATAGAGCCAGACGCTGTCAGATAATTTATAAGCGTGTTGAAGTGCATCGTTATTTCGCTGATTGGGCTGGTGGTTTAGCCACACAAATCCAATGACCAGAGCCAGAAGCGAAACCGTAACAAGGCGATGAATCCATTTAGTAGCCGTTTTGAATGGCATACTCTATTCCTTCTCTGATATTGCGTTGGTCCGTTGGATCGTCCCCGTAAGGCGGCTTTTCGTACCATTTTCCCCATTCAGGTTTTGATGTGCCAGCACGGCTTTGAGCCCAACCTGCTCCCATAAGAAGGATGTTTGCAGGAATGCCTGCTGCAGTTCCGGCGGCTCCGAAGTTGAAATTACCAAATGCAGCAAAATAAGGGTCGAACTTTTTGTAATCCCAGGGACCACCATTTCGGACTTTTTGGTAGAACCAGTAATACGTTGAGGGAGTGGCCATATTGCGTGACATTCCGTTAAGGCGTGCCTCACGCATATTGTTCGCTATAACGATTGAACCCGGTCCTGAGATAGGGACAGAAGCCATACATTCTCCTTTGTCTGGTTTTTCTTCTGACCGTCATCATAGTGTTATCTTCGCAATTCTTTTGAGCAAAAAATGTTCAGGAAATCCTAATGTTATAAAATGTTCGATTGCAAATAACAGCCATAAAAAAGCGGGTCAGTTTCCTGACCCGCTTTTTTGTCGCCTTCAACCGATTAAATCAGCTTCAGCGAAATCCAGTACAGCCCGCCAGACAGCAGGATTGAGGCCGGAAGGGTGAACACCCAGGCCATCAGAATGTTGGTCACGGTTTTGCGCTGCAGGCCGCCACCGTCAACAATCATGGTACCTGCTACGGACGAGGAGAGTACGTGGGTTGTGGATACCGGCATACCGGTGTAACTCGCCAGACCGATAGACACTGCCGCCGTCATCTGCGCGGACATGCCCTGCGCATAGGTCATGCCTTTCTTACCGATCTTCTCGCCGATGGTGGTCGCCACACGACGCCAGCCAATCATCGTACCGATACCGAGCGCCAGCGCGACGGCCATGATGATCCAGATTGGCGCGTACTCAATGGTGTTGAGCATATCGCCTTTCAGTTTCTTCAGCAGACGCTGGTCGTCAACATTCACGTCAGGCAGCTTCGCCACTTTATCCGTCACATCAGAGATGCACAGCATAATGCGACGCAGCTGACCACGCTGCTCAACGGTCAGTTTGTCATAACTTTCGATATTGCCCAGCATCCCTTTGGCACGTTCCAGCGCGTTAATCGCGTTTGCCGGATGGCAGTGGAACTCGCCGGGTGCAGTCGTGGCACCGGCTTCCGGAGAAGGGATCAGCTGGTCAACGCCGGTCGCTTTTTTCAGCAGCTCAGGGTGCTGCTGGAAATAGGTTTCAACGTTGTTTACCGCATCACGGGTTCGGGTGATTTCGTAGCCGGAGGCATTCATGTTGACCACGAATCCTGCCGGTGCAACGCCAATCAGTACCAGCATCACCAGACCAATGCCTTTCTGACCATCGTTCGCGCCGTGTGAGAAGGCCACGCCGATAGCGGAAATGATCAGGGCAATACGCGTCCAGAATGGCGGCTTTTTCTTGCCGTCTTTCTTTTCACGCTCTGCTGGCGTCAGGTGAATACGGGAGCGTTTTTTGGTATTGCTCCAGTAACGACGCAGGATAAAGATCAGCCCGCCCGCCACCACCAGACCCACGATAGGGGAGACGATGAGTGAGGCAAAGATCCCCAGTACTTTCGGGATATTTAACGCATCAACAACCGAGGTACCGGTCATGAGGGCGTTGGTTAACCCGATACCGATAATCGCGCCGATGAGGGTGTGAGAACTGGATGCAGGCAGGCCGAAGTACCAGGTACCGAGGTTCCAGATAATTGCAGCAAGCAGCATTGAGAACACCATAGCGAGGCCATGGCCAGAACTAACGTTAAGCAGCAGATCCGTTGGCAGCATATGCACAATCGCATACGCAACGCTCAGCCCGCCCAGGAGGACACCAAAAAAGTTAAATACCGCCGCCATAACAACCGCAAGCTGCGATCGCATTGCGCGAGTGTAGATAACCGTCGCTACTGCGTTTGCAGTGTCGTGGAAGCCGTTGATCGCTTCGTAAAACAGTACAAAAACCAGAGCAAGCAATAATAAAAGCCCGGTATGTAAATCCAGGCCGGCAAACAAATGTAGCATAGGACGTTACGCCATTTTGAGGACATGAACGCGGCGCATTATCCAGGACAAATGCGCGGCGGGCAAAGTGAAATATAGACTTTTTTTGACATACCACCTGATTTGAGAAATGCCTCATAAAGGATATTCTTTAAATTTCAATGGAATGCCTTTGTAATATCTTTTTACGCTGGTGTGACCACAGAGGAAACTTTACAATCCGCGGCAGTTAACAAAGAGGGTTTTGACGTGGAAAGGTTTGATGCCGTGGTAATTGGCGCCGGTGCGGCGGGAATGTTTTGTGCGGCAATGGCCGGACAGGCGGGTCGTCGCGTGCTGCTGCTGGATAACGGTAAAAAGCCAGGCCGTAAGATCCTGATGTCCGGCGGCGGGCGCTGCAACTTTACTAATCTATATGTTGAACCCGCGGCCTATTTGAGCCAAAACCGTCATTTTTGTAAATCTGCGCTGGCGCGTTATACCCAGTGGGACTTTATCGACCTGGTCGGTAAGCACGGTATCGCATGGCATGAAAAAACGCTGGGACAGCTGTTCTGCGACGACTCCGCGCAGCAGATTGTCGATATGCTGGTGGCCGAGTGCGAGAAGGGCGGCGTGGTCATGCGCCTGCGCACCGAGGTGCTGGAGGTTTCCCGCGACGACCAGGGCTACAGGCTGCAGCTGAACGGTGAAACCGTCAGTGCGGATAGCCTGGTGATTGCCAGCGGCGGCCTGTCCATGCCGGGGCTGGGCGCTTCCCCGTTCGGCTATAAAATCGCCGAGCAGTTTGGCCTGAAAGTCCTGCCTACGCGCGCCGGGCTGGTGCCGTTCACGCTGCATAAACCGCTTCTCGAGCAGCTTCAGACGCTGTCCGGCGTGTCCGTTCCCTCCGTCATTACCGCCGAAGACGGGACCGTGTTCCGTGAAAACCTGCTCTTTACCCATCGCGGCCTCTCCGGCCCGGCGGTACTGCAAATCTCCAGCTACTGGCAGCCGGGGGAGTTTGTCACGGTGAATCTGCTTCCCGATTGCGATCTCGACGCGTTCCTTAACGAGCAGCGTACCGCGCACCCGAATCAAAGCCTGAAAAATACCCTGGCAATGCAGCTACCAAAACGTCTGGTGGAATGTTTGCAGGCGCTGGGGCAGATCCCCGACGCGTCGCTCAAGCAGCTTAACAGCCGCGAGCAGGATGTTCTGGTGGAGACCCTGACAAACTGGCGCGTGCAGCCAAACGGGACTGAGGGCTACCGCACCGCGGAAGTTACGCTGGGCGGGGTCGACACGAATGAGCTCTCTTCCCGCACCATGGAAGCGCGCAACGTGCCGGGGCTCTATTTTATTGGCGAAGTGATGGACGTGACCGGCTGGCTCGGCGGCTACAACTTCCAGTGGGCATGGGCAAGTGCCTGGGCGTGTGCTCAGGCGCTGGCAGAAGACAAGTGACATAAGCGCGCTGCCACTCGTCGCGGTTGGCTTTACAAGCTGACGGTGGTGACGTCCATCACGGCCAGAATATTGCTCGCGGCCACGGTCCCCATCCTGATATATGACGCTGCGGTAACGCCGCCAATATGCGGTGAAATAACCACGTTTTCTACGGACTGCCAGAGGTGCGGCGCGGTCAGCGGCTCGTGGGGAAAGCTGTCCAGCGCGGCGCTGTGCAGCGTGCCATCCTGGAGCGCCGCCAGTAACGATTCACTGTGGATCAGTCCGCCGCGTGCCGTATTGACCAGAATGGCGTTCCGCTTGCAGTGTGCGAGCGTCTCGCTATTGATCATCCCCCGATTCTCATCGGTCAGCGGACAGTGCAAAGAGACGACATCGGAACGGGAAAGAAGTCCGGTCAGCGTCTCTGCGCGTTCGCACAGGGCAGGCATGGACTTAGCATAGGGATCGTAAGCCAGCACCTTCATGCCGAAGGCGTGACCAATAGTCGCCACGCGCGAGCCGATAGCGCCCAACCCGATTAGCCCCAGCGTTAAGCCCTCCAGCTCAATGGATTTATGCGTCGCCTTATCCCAGTGCCCGTCCCGCAGCCGCTTGTCCAGAGGCACCACTGACTTTGCGCAGGCGAGGATCAGCGCCCAGGTATGTTCAGCCACTGCCGCTGCGTTTGCGCCTGGCGCAGCGCGGACGGCGATATTGCGTTCGGCCGCTGCCGTCTGGTCTATCACATCGATCCCGCTTCCGTGCTTGGAAATAACCTGCAGAGCCGGGGCGGCATCCATAACCTTCGCGGTGATCCTGCCGTAACGTACCAGGATCGCCACGGGATTGTGTCGTTCACACAGCGCGATCAGGTCATCTTCTGTCGGCTGGCGGCCCGCAAACACCACTTCAAAGCCCTGCAGCATCACCATGGCCTGCTCCGCCAGGTCGCTTCCGGTAACCAGAACTACGTCTTTGCCCCCCATCACAGCGTCTCCCCGTCGGTCAACATACCGGCCTTACGAAGCGCGTCATCAAGCCAGTGTGGACGCAAATCGCCTTCACGGATGGCGGCAAGACGCCGGGTCTCCATCTCCAGCTTTTCTTTTGCCAGCGCGATAACCTGCTGAACCTCATCGCGCGGGATGACGACCACGCCGTCGATATCCGCCACAACCAGATCCCCGGCCTGAACCGTCGCCCCGGCGACTGAAATGGGATGATTAACCCGGCCAGAAATTAACTTTGTCGGGCCGCAGGGGTTCAGACCGGCAGAAAAGACAGGGTAGTGGCCTTTGCTCAGGGAATCGGCGTCACGCACAGCGCCGTCAATAATGATGCCCGCAATGCCGCTCGCCTGAGCCTGAGTGGCCATGATTTCGCCAAGCAGCGCGCAGCTCAGGTCGCCTTTGCCATCGACGACCAGGACGTCGCCGGGCTGCGCAACCGCCATCGCGGCATGAATCGCCAGATTATCCCCCGGACGGACTTCCACGGTGATGGCTGGACCCGCAACGGACATGTGTGGGGCCAGCGGTTTGATGCGGCCATGAAGCGTACCGCGGCGACCGGCCACGTCGGCCAGAATAGCTGCCTGATACTCGGCAGCCCGACGAACGTCCTCGGCAGAAACGCGCTCGAACTGGCGATTAATCGGTTTTTTTTCAGTAACGGACATAAATGCCTCCATGTTGTTTTACTGAGTAAAATGCAGGTGTACAGAACAAAACAACTATAGCGGTGTTGCTTTCCTTTTAGCCAGACCCGAGGTGGCGTTTGTGATGTAAACACGAAGTGACTCACAAAATTTGAGGTACACTCACTGCCGGGCTAACAAGGAGATAATGATGGGGAATGAAGGCGTTGTAGCGGTTGAAAAAGCGCTGGCTTTACTGGATTGCTTCCGTCCTGGGGATGAGAGCCTGACGCTGACCGCGCTGGCACAGCTGTCGGGTTATCACAAAACCACGGTTTACCGCCTGATGAATTCTCTTGAACGGATGAATTACGTCGTCAGGCATGAAGACGGCAATTATGCGCTTGGCCCACGTCTGCTTTACCTCGGCAAGCTGTATGAACAATCTTTCCATCTTTCCCGGGTGGTTCAGCCAGAGCTTCAGGCCTTATCTCTGGCGTCTCAGGAGAGTGCCAGCTGGTATGTGCTGGAGGGTGGGCAGCGCCTTTGCCTGTTTCGCGCGGAAGCGTCGCACGGCCTGCGACACAGCAATCTTCCCGGCAGCCAGTTCCCGCTCGATAATTCGGCCATTAGTAAGGTCTTGCGCCATTGGGGGCTCAATGAAAGCCTGCCGGAGGGAGAAGCAGAACTCCCTTTCTATACGTCAGGCGCACGCGATCCCCACACTGCGGCGTTTGCGATGCCCGTCTTCGGCGTTCACGACAAGCTGGTTGCGGCGTTAGCCCTGACCGGCCCCATCTCACGGCTGACGGAAGATCGTCGTGAGAAGGAGATAGGGCCATTGATGAAGGCGGCGGCCAGCCGTCTGTCGCAGAAAATGGGAGCCAGTAAGCCCTTCTGTCAGCAGTTCTTTGGTGAAACGAGCGACGCGGCGGAAGAAAATCTTTAAACGCAGAAGCGGGACATTTGTCCCGCTTCTGTCATCACTAATGTGTGACCTGTTTTTCGTGTAGCTGAGCGTTGCGGGCCTGCCGTCCCATAATGAGCACCGCGATACCCCCGGCCAGGCAAAGCGCGGCTAGCGGAAGCATAGCCAGCGTGTAGCTGCCCGTTCTCTCGCTGATCATGCCGTAGGCATTTACCATTACCGCCCCGCCAATCAGGTTCGCGATGGCGCCAATCGCGGCCAGCCCCGCCGCTGCCGAGGAGCTGCTCATCCATCCGGATGCCAGCGCCCAGAAAGGTCCTTTCATAGAATACGCACCCGTCAGGATAATGCTCAGGATCACGATAGTGGCAAAGAGCGAGACGTTTACAAAGGCAGCGAACACGCCCGCAGCAATCATGAACAGCGTCAGCGCGGTATGCCAGCGGCGTTCGTTGGTGCGATCGGAGTGTCGTCCCCAGACAATCATCAGAACCGATGCCAGGCCGTAAGGGATAGCGTTAAACAGACCTGTCTCAAGATTATCGAGATGGAAGGATTTCAGCAGCTGAGGAGACCAGACGCTGATGGTGGTGCCCGCGGACGATGCGCCCGCGTAAATCAGCGCCATCAGCCAGATTTGGCGATGCTTCAGCAACTGCCACGTCGTCTGATGCCCAATGTTCTTTTGCTGGCTCCGCTCGGTTTCCAGCGTGGTTTCCAGCCACTTTTTCTGTTCATTGCTCAGCCATTTCGCCTGATGAGGGCGATCCCGGAGAATAAACCAGGCCGCAATACCCAGCAGCACCGCAGGTAAGCCTTCAATGATGAACAGCAGATGCCAGCCGCGAAGACCCAGCCAGCCATCCAGCGACAGTATCAACCCTGAAAGCGGGGAACCGATGAAGTTAGCGAGCGGGATGGCGACCATAAAGGACGCAATAATGCGCGCGCGGTAGCGGGCAGGGATCCACCAGGTCAGATACAGCACGACGCCCGGGAAGAAGCCTGCTTCCGCTGCTCCGAGAAGAAAACGGACGATATAGAGCGACGTGGTGTTTTGAACCAGCGCCATGCCCATGGAGACGATGCCCCAGCTGATCATAATGCGCGGGATCCACAGCCGGGCGCCGACTTTCTGCATGGCCAGATTACTGGGTACCTCAAACAAAAAATAGGCCACGAAGTAAAGGCTGCTGGCGAAGCCAAACGCCGCTTTGCTGAGGCCAAGGTCCTCATTCATCTGCAGCGAAGCCATGCCGATATTCCCGCGATCGATAATGGAGACCAGGTAACTGACAATCAGAAACGGGAGAATACGCCAGATCACCTTCCGCATCGTCTCTCTTTCTATGTCCTCGGTGGCGGTCGCGCCGTTACGTAAATGTTCTGTCATTGTATCCTCGCAGGGTGTGTTCTTGGTTTTATTAGGTACAACTTAGTTTTATTAAACAAAACCACTATAGCGACGGCGCGTTATTTTTATCCAGTTAATGGAAGGTTTAAATGATGTAAATAAGAGGTGACTCACAGATAGTGCGCTGCGGATATATTGTTTTCAGCTGCTAACCAGCCGCAAGCTGGTCGTGCCGGCAGAGAAATAATCACGCAACGCAATTATTGCACCAACTTTTCCTCTCCGTTCAACTAAGCTTCGACAAGATGCCCCGCCGCGCTCGCGGGGCCATACTCTCTTTGGTCAGAGCACGCATCATGCAGCTACTCAGTATTATTGTTTTGCTTACCCTAACCGTGGTGATTCATTCGCTGTGGATGTTTGGCGTTTTAAAATTCATTAAATTAGACGTCGATTCTGCGGTACGCATTGTTTTACGCAATGTCGGTATCGTGATCTCCATGATCTTCGCCCATCTCCTTGAGGCCGGACTGTTTGCCGCGTTTTATTTTGTCATCGACGCGTTTAATGACTGGAACACCAGCTTCTACTTTTCACTGGTGAGCTATGCGACGGTAGGGTACGGCGACGTCACGTTACCCCAGCACTGGCGGCTCATCGGCGGGGTGGAGGGGCTGGTGGGCGCGTTGATGGTGGGCTGGTCTGTAGCGGTTCTGGTGGCGGTGCTGCAGCGCTTGCGCGGAATGAGCGCCTAAACGGCAGATGCGCGATCCCCGCCTGGTAAGGTAAAGTACACCCCTCTTTACGTAGCCGACAGGGCTGCGGCTTTGAGGGTGAAAAGGCTGATTAACAGCCCACCCTTTTCTGTTCCTGGTTTACGCCAGTTTGCATGGTGTTGTGTTTTGTCTGCCAAAAGGGTTTTGTATGTCTGCTGCTCATCTCGGTTTCCCGACTGAAACCGTTGTTGTCTTTGTGGTGATGGCCGTTGGAACGATGTTTATCGACCTCTTTATGCACCGTCACGATAAACCGATCTCGCTGAAAAGCGCGGCGATGTGGTCCGTTTTCTGGGTCATGATGGCGATGGCCTTCGCCGGGTTCCTGTACGTTCACCACGGCGCCGAGATGGCGAGCCTGTTCCTCACCGGCTACGCGCTGGAAGAGGTGCTTTCCGTCGATAACCTGTTCGTGATGATGGCGATCTTCGCCTGGTTCGGCGTGCCGGATAAGTACCGTCACCGCGTGCTCTACTGGGGCGTGCTGGGGGCGATAGTCTTCCGCGGTATTTTCGTGGCTATCGGCACCAGCCTGTTAAGCCTGGGGCCCTACGTCGAAGTGATTTTCGCGCTGGTCGTCGGCTGGACGGCGGTGATGATGCTCCGACGCAATGAAGAGAGTGACGAAGTGGAAGATTACTCGGGTCATCTCGCCTATCGTCTGGTGAAGCGCTTCTATCCGGTCTGGCCAAAAATCAGCAGCAATGCCTTTATTCTGACGCAGAAAGAGGTGGATGCGGAGCTTGAAAAGCCGGAAAACCAGGACGTGATGGTCGGACGCGTGAAGAAGGCGAAGCGCTATGCGACGCCGCTATTACTTTGCGTGGCCGTCGTCGAACTCTCTGACGTGATGTTCGCGTTTGACTCCGTGCCGGCCATTATTGCCGTGAGCCGCGAACCGCTGATTATCTACAGCGCCATGATGTTCGCCATTCTTGGCCTGCGTACGCTTTACTTCGTGCTGGAAGCGCTGAAGCAGTATCTGGTGCATCTCGAGAAGGCGGTGGTGCTGCTGCTGTTCTTCGTGGCGTTCAAGCTGGGGTTAAATGCCACCGATCACTTCTGGCATCACGGTTACAGCATTGGCGCAACGGCCAGCCTGTTTGTGGTATTGGGCGTGCTGGCGCTGGGGATTATTGCGAGCGTGATGTTCCCGGGGAAACGTGAGGCTTGATGTACCGCTTTTCTCCCTCTCCCTGTGGGAGAGGGCTGGGGTGAGGGCACCAGACCGCTCCTAACCCTTAATCGGTGAATTCCGACGCTTGCGCGGGTGATGGAAGTGCCGCCAGTGCGGATCCTGCGCCGCCGCCAGCAGCTCGTGGTCGCCGCGGGTGTCTCCCCAGGCGCGCAGGTGATAGGCGTTGAGATCGCCATACACTTTTTCCAGCCTGGCCACCTTCTGGGCGCAGCGGCAGTTATTGCCCGTGATGCGCCCCGTCAGCTTGCCGTCTTTCACTTCCAGCTGCGTGCCAATCAGCTTAATGCCCAGTTTGTCAGCCCACGGCTGGAGCACCAGCGCCGGGGATGCGGAACAGATGGTCACTTCCGCACCGGAATTCACCTCAGCCGCCACCGCCAGAACCCCTTCGGGACGCATCAGCTTGTTCCAGTATTTTTCGCAAAACGCTTCCGCCTGCTGGCGCAGCCAGTGTTCATCCACGCCCGTCAGGAACGTTTTAATCAGCACTTCCTTCAGCTCATCGCGCGTCAGCTTGCGACGCACGCAGTGGAGCGTGGGCAGCGCCATGCGCACCAGGCGGCCCGCGAAGTAACGTTTACCGAAGGCAAAACGCAGGAAAGGAATAAAGCTGTCGTGGTGCGTTAACGTCCCGTCAAAGTCAAAGACAGAGAGCACGTTAGATTTTGCCACCGTCTCGTCGGCAATCATATTGGTCATAAATACGTCTTAGCTGAAATACACATTCTGCGGATCAGTTTACCTGCTTTAGCAGGACAGTCCTTATATCCCCACCATTTTTTTCTCAATCTTGCGATCTCAAAGTCAGTCTATTTTTGGCCTCGATAAGGATTGGCGAAAAAACGACCTGTCTATATTATCGCCACATCGCAAGATATTTAGGGGAACCCATTGAACCCCACAGGTAAGGAAAAACTCACTCACTCACTACTTCTTTCTTGATATGACTCTTAGATCGCTTATTTCAATCCTCACGTTAAGTTTTGCTTCGTTTTCTGCGTTTAGCTTTCAACTTCCAGCGTCGATGGTCTCGATGAACAGTGAGCTGGCAGTTTCACCGGCGAAATCTGCGCTGGTGCATCAGGAAACAGGCCCGCTGCGCTCGCGTATTCTCGAACAATACCAGAAATGGAAAGGCACCCAGTACCGGTGGGGCGGAACCACGCATCGCGGGGTGGATTGCTCCGCGCTGATGCAGCACCTGTTTAGCGATGCGGCACACCTTAATTTACCCCGCACGACGCGCGAGCAAATTCATCGCGGCGTGCAGGTGGCGCAATACCGCCTGAGGCCCGGAGACCTGGTATTCTTCCAGACGGGTCCGAACCGCAAGCACGTTGGCGTTTATATTGGCGAAAACCAGTTTATTCATGCCTCAAGCAGCCAGGGCGTAACGGTTTCAACCCTGACGGATGATTACTGGCAAGCACACTATATTACCGCTCGTCGGGTCGCAGGCAGCGCGGCCTGACAGCATCAGATGATGTCATCCACGACGCCACCATCGACGCGCAGCGCCGCGCCCGAGGTGGCGGAGGCCTGGGGCGAACAGACATAAATCACCATATTGGCCACCTCTTCAACCGTGGCCGCGCGCTGGATAACCGAGCTGGGGCGGTTGGCCATCACAAACTCTTTCGCCAGCTGCTCCAGCGATTTGCCGGTTTTTTCGATTTCATCTTTCATCATCTCTGCGAAACCGTCAGACATCGTTGGCCCCGGCAAGACGCTGTTGACCGTCACGCCGCTTCCCGCCACGAACTTCGCCAGCCCGCGCGCCAGCGAGAGCTGCGCCGTTTTGGTCACGCCGTAGTGGATCATATCTGCCGGAATATTGCAGGCCGACTCGGAGGAGATAAACACCACACGTCCCCAGCCTTTCTGCACCATGCCCGGCAGAAGGGCGCGGGACAGACGCACGCCGGACATCACGTTGGTCTGCCAGTAACGCTCCCAGGTCTCATCGTCGGTGGCATAGAAATCCTGCGGACCGTAAATCCCGGCGTTGTTGACCAGAATATCGACGTTATTCGCCACCTTCAGCAGCGATTCTACCCCTTCCGCCGTGCTGAGATCGGCAATCGCGGCGCGCACCTGTACGCCTGGCACTACCTGCTGCAGCTGCTGAATGCCTCTATTCACCGATTCCGTGCTCCGGCCATTGACGATCACTTCCGCACCGCTTTCTGCCAAACCTCTGGCAATGGCGAATCCGATCCCGCCGGTTGAGGCGGTTACCAGCGCCACTTTCCCCGCAAAGTCGATTTTCATCATCTGCTCCTTATCGTTTTAACGTTCGGACCTTAAAGCGTAGCAGGTGAGGATGGCGGCTCCTGGCTAAAAAGGCGCAATAGCGTCTCAACCTGCTCATCAAGCGGGGCGAGAGAGCGCTTTATAATCAGGTGTAGCGGCGTTGCCCTGCGTGCGCCGTGGCTCAGCGGCAGGCGTTTCAGTACGCCCTGATCCAGCTGGGTCTGGATACGTTCCTCCGGCAGCCAGCCGTAGCCGACCTGAGAGACCACGGCCTCAATGGCGGCATCAATGGTGGAGAAGGTCCACGACTCGCCGGCCGCGCGCGCGGCGGGCTGGCTGTCGGCAATCTGGATAAGCGGCCACGGGCGTAGCATGTCGTCGTTAAGCGGCGCGTCGAGGTGAAAGAGGGGATGCTGATGATGGGCCACGGCAACAAAGTCGATATTCATCAGCCATTCGCCGAGCCCGGTAATATCCTGGCGGCGGGTTAAGACCATCACATCGGCTTCGTCGTTAATGGCATCGGCGCGGGTATTTTCCAGCACCTCGGTCAGACGTACCTGGGTCTGCGGATACTGCTGCTGGAACTCACGTAGAATAGCGAACAGGCGGCGGCGCGGGAAAATGGAGTCCACCACCAGATCCAGCCGCGTGCGCATTCCGTTGCGAAGGGTCGCTGCGCGCGTCTCAACGTACGAAAAGGCTTTCAGCAGCGGTTTAACCTGGTTGAGCAGCAGTTCTCCTGCCGGCGTTAACACCGCCCGTCGTCCTTCCGGCACCAGCAGCGCCACGCCGAGTCGCTCCTGCAGCAGCGACAGGTTATAGCTCACCGAGGACTGGCTGCGGTGGGTTTCTTCCGCGGCTTTGGCAAAGCTGCCCGCTTCCACCACTTTCGCCAGTAAAGACCATTGTTCCAGCGTCGTCTTGTGCATAATTTATCTAAATTTTGGATGAATTTGATTAAAACATAGCGTTATTCATTCATTTTTTGAAGGGGTACGATCGTCTCATCAAAACAAAGGAGACATCTTATGAACACTTTCGACAAACACGACTTAAGCGGCTTCGTTGGTAAACACCTTGTTTATACCTACGACAACGGCTGGAACTACGAGATTTACGTCAAAAATGAGACCACGCTTGATTACCGTATTCACAGCGGTCTGGTAGCCAACCGTTGGGTGAAAGATCAGCAGGCTTACATCGTGCGGGTAGGGGAGAGCATCTATAAAATTTCCTGGACCGAGCCAACCGGCACCGACGTCAGCCTGATTGTGAACCTGGGCGACAAACTGTTCCACGGCACCATCTTCTTCCCGCGCTGGGTCATGAACAACCCGGAAAAAACAGTCTGCTTCCAGAACGATCATATTCCGCTGATGAACAGCTATCGCGATGCGGGTCCGGCGTATCCAACCGAAGTGATTGATGAATTTGCCACAATCACCTTTGTACGCGACTGCGGTGCCAATAATGAAAGTGTGATCGCCTGCGCGGCCAGTGAATTACCGAAAAACTTTCCAGATAACCTGTAATAAGCGCGACAATTAACTAAAAAGAAAAGTTCCCGGCTATTTCATATTATTTTGAAATGGCCGGGATTTTTTTTGTTTGTTGATGTATGGTTTAAATGAACCTATTTCAAAATGTTGCGGAAGATCACATCAAAAATATTTAATATTAAATTAACTTGTTGTTTTTCAATTGGCTGCTTGTTGTCTTATAGCGTTGTAAACGCCGTCTTAATTTTTCCCTAAGGAAAGAGAGATACTTTGATATAAGTTTATGGTTCGTTGAAATAAACGGGCCAGCATTTGGTTAATATCAAAAACGTGCCATTTTGATTGCAAGGAAATTAATAATGAGTGATTTTCTGCCTTTTTCGCGACCGTCGATGGGCGCTGAGGAAATTGCGGCGCTTCAGGACGTTTTGATGTCGGGCTGGATCACCACTGGGCCTAAGAATCAGGAACTCGAAGAGGCATTCTGTCAGCTTACCGGGAATCAACACGCAATTGCCGTCTGTTCCGCCACCGCGGGAATGCACGTCACGCTGATGGCGCTGGATATTGGCCCGGGCGATGAAGTCATTACCCCCTCCCAGACCTGGGTCTCCACGCTGAATATGATCGTACTGCTGGGCGCCACGCCGGTCATGATTGATGTGGATAAAGACACATTAATGGTGACGCCAGAAGCCATTGAAGCTGCCATTACCCCGCGTACCAAAGCCATTATTCCCGTTCACTATGCCGGCGCGCCGTGTGAAATCGACGCCATTCACGCCATCGGTGAACGTCACGGTATTCCGGTGATTGAAGATGCGGCCCATGCCGCCGGAACGTACTACAAAAACCGTCACGTTGGCTGGAAGGGGACGGCAATTTTCTCCTTCCATGCCATTAAAAACATGACCTGCGCGGAAGGCGGCCTGGTGGTCACCGATAATGCCCAGCTGGCACAGCGGATCCGCAGTCTGAAATTCCATGGCCTCGGCGTAGACGCCTATGATCGTCAGACGCACGGCCGCGCGCCGCAGGCGGAAGTGATTGCACCGGGCTATAAATACAACCTGGCGGACATCAACGCCGCGCTGGCGATGGTGCAGTTAGGCAAACTTAAAGAGGCCAACAGGCGCCGCCAGGAAATCGCTGAACGCTACCTGCGGGAGCTTGCCGATACGCCGTTCCAGCCGCTCACCATCCCGTCATGGCCGCACGTGCACGCCTGGCACCTGTTTATTATTCGCGTTGATGAAGCGCGCTGCGGGATCTCACGCGACAACCTGATGGCGGCGCTGAAAGAGAAAGGCATCGGTACCGGCCTCCATTTCCGCGCGGCCCACACGCAAAAATACTACCGCGAGCGTTTTCCTGATGTATCGCTCCCGAATTCTGAATGGAATAGCGCGCGTATTTGTTCTCTCCCTCTTTTCCCGGACATGACTCATGACGACACAACCCGCGTCATTACCGCACTCCATCAGCTTGCAGGACATTGATATGTTCAGTGTACCGCCTGTACAAAAAGTTTCCGTGGTAATCCCGGTTTACAACGAGCAGGAGAGCCTGCCCGAACTGATCCGCCGTACAACGGCCGCCTGCGACACGATGGGCAAGGCCTACGAAATTCTGCTGGTGGATGATGGCAGTAGCGACAATTCCGCGCTGATGCTGACCGAAGCCGCACAGGCTGAAGGCAGCCACATTGTGGCCGTGCTGCTCAACCGTAACTACGGCCAGCACTCGGCGATTATGGCGGGGTTTAGCCACGTCACGGGCGATCTAATCATCACCCTGGACGCGGACCTGCAAAACCCGCCGGAAGAGATCCCGCGCCTGGTGGCCAAAGCCGACGAAGGCTATGACGTGGTCGGCACGGTACGTCAGAACCGCCAGGACAGCCTGTTCCGTAAGCTCGCCTCGCGTACCATCAACCGTTTGATCCAGCGCACGACCGGTAAAGCGATGGGCGATTACGGCTGCATGCTGCGCGCCTACCGCCGCCACATTGTCGACGCCATGCTGCATTGCCATGAGCGCAGCACCTTCATTCCGATTCTGGCGAATACCTTTGCCCGTAAGGCAACGGAAATCCCGGTCCTGCACGCCGAGCGCGAGCACGGGGAATCGAAGTACAGCTTTATGCGTCTCATCAACCTGATGTACGACCTCATCACCTGCCTGACCACCACGCCGCTGCGTCTGCTGAGCGTTTTCGGCAGCATCATCGCCGTGGCCGGTTTTGGGCTGTCCGTTCTGCTGGTGGTACTGCGACTGGTCTTTGGCCCGCAGTGGGCGGCGGAAGGGGTCTTCATGCTCTTTGCCGTGCTGTTTATGTTCATCGGCGCCCAGTTTGTCGGGATGGGGCTCCTCGGTGAATACATTGGCCGTATCTATAACGACGTTCGCGCACGTCCGCGCTACTTTATTCAACGTGTTGTCCGTCAGGAACACAAAGCATCTCAAGAGGAAATTCACCCATGAAAGCTGTTGTATTTGCCTATCACGATATGGGGTGCACGGGCACGCTGGCCCTGCTGGAAGCGGGCTATGACATTGCGGCAATCTTTACCCATCCGGACACGGCCGGAGAGAACAACTTTTTCGGCTCCGTGGCGCGTATCGCCGCCGAGCGTGGAATTCCGGTTTATGCGCCGGACGACGTCAACCACCCGCTGTGGGTGGAGCGCATTCGCGCCCTCGCGCCTGACGTCATCTTCTCGTTCTACTATCGCAACCTGATCTGCGACGAGATCTTAGGCCTGGCCGCAAAAGGCGCCTTTAATCTTCATGGTTCTCTGCTGCCCGCCTACCGTGGCCGCGCCCCGCTGAACTGGGTGCTGGTGAACGGTGAAACGGAAACGGGCGTGACGCTGCACCGCATGGTACGCCGTGCGGATGCGGGCGCTATCGTGGCACAGCAGAAGGTCGCTATTGATGCGGACGATACCGCGCTGCAGCTGCATCAAAAGCTGAACGCGACGGCACAGACGCTGCTGCGTGATGCGCTGCCGGGCATCCTTAACGGTAACTTCAGCGAAACCGCACAGGACGAGAGCAAGGCAAGCTGCTTTGGCCGCCGCGCGCCGGAAGATGGTCGTCTGGACTGGAATAAACCGGCCCGCCAGCTGCACAACCTGGTACGCGCCGTAACCGATCCGTGGCCGGGCGCCTACAGCTTTGCGGGCGTAAGCAAATTCATTGTCTGGAAATCCCGCGTGCGTGACGACATCCCGGCCGCTAAACCGGGCACCGTCGTCTCCGTCTCCCCGCTGATTGTGAGCTGCGGCGAGCAGGCGCTGGAGATCGTCACCGGACAAACCGACAACGGCCTGTACGTTCAGGGCACCCAGCTGGCGCAGTCTCTGGGCCTGGTGGCCGGGGCGCTGATCACCAGCGCCCCGGTTGTTGCCATCAAACGCCGCACCCGCGTGCTGATCCTCGGCGTGAACGGTTTTATCGGTAACCACCTGACCGAACGTCTGCTTAAGGACGATAACTACGAGATTTACGGTCTGGATATCGGCGCGGACGCGATCAGCCGCTTCCTGGACAACCCGCGCTTCCACTTCGTGGAAGGGGACATCAGCATCCATTCCGAGTGGATTGAATACCATATTAAGAAATGCGACGTGGTGCTGCCGCTGGTCGCTATTGCCACACCAATCGAGTACACCCGTAACCCGCTTCGCGTGTTCGAGCTGGACTTCGAAGAGAACCTGAAGATCATCCGCGACTGCGTGAAATACGACAAGCGCATCATCTTCCCGTCCACCTCTGAAGTGTACGGCATGTGTACCGATAAGAACTTCGATGAAGACACCTCTAACCTGGTGGTCGGGCCGATCAACAAACAGCGCTGGATTTACTCCGTCTCCAAACAGCTGCTGGACCGCGTGATTTGGGCCTACGGTGAGAAAGAGGGCCTGCGCTTTACCCTGTTCCGTCCGTTTAACTGGATGGGGCCACGTCTGGATAACCTGAACGCGGCGCGTATCGGCAGCTCCCGTGCAATCACCCAGCTGATCCTGAACCTGGTGGAAGGCTCGCCAATCAAGCTTATCGAAGGCGGGAAACAGAAACGCTGCTTTACGGATATCAGCGACGGTATCGAAGCGCTGTTCCGCATCATCGAAAACAAAGATAACCGCTGCAACGGTGAAATCATTAACATCGGTAACCCGGACAACGAAGCGAGCATTCGCGAGCTGGCCGAGATGCTGCTGGCCAGCTTTGAGCGCCATCCTCTGCGCGATAAATTCCCGCCGTTTGCTGGTTTCCGCGAAGTGGAAAGCAGCAGCTACTATGGTAAGGGCTACCAGGACGTTGAGCACCGTAAGCCAAGCATTCGCAACGCGAAGCGCTGCCTTAACTGGACGCCGACGGTGAAGATGGAGCAGACCATTGATGAAACGCTCGATTTCTTCCTGCGCACCGTGGAGCTGTCGGAACAGGTCTCATGAAAAAAGTCGGTTTACGCATTGATGTCGACACCTTCAGGGGAACGCGTGACGGCGTACCCAAACTGCTGGAGCTGCTGAGCAAGCACGGCGTGCGCTCCAGCATTTTCTTCAGCGTGGGGCCTGACAACATGGGGCGCCATTTATGGCGTCTGATTAAACCGGCATTTCTGTTCAAAATGCTGCGCTCGCGCGCAGCATCCCTCTACGGCTGGGATATTTTGCTGGCAGGCACCGCCTGGCCCGGCAGACGCATCGGCGCGGGTAATGAAGCGGTTATCCGCGAGGCGGCGCAGCATCATGAGGTGGGTCTGCACGCCTGGGATCACCATGCCTGGCAAGCCTGGGCGGGCGTCTGGGATATCCCGCGCCTGTCCCGTGAGGTCGAGCGTGGAATGCTGGAGCTGGAGGCCATTATCGGTCAGCCCGTGCGCTGCTCCGCCGTGGCGGGATGGCGTGCGGATCAGCGCGTGGTGAAAGCTAAAGAGGCCTTCGCGTTTCGCTACAACAGCGATTGCCGCGGAACCGGGCCCTTTTTACCGCTGTTAGGCGAAAATCGCTACGGTACGGTGCAAATTCCGGTCACGCTTCCCACCTGGGATGAAGTGGTCGGACGCGAGGTTAAGGCGGATGAGTTCAATCGCTACATTCTGGACCGCATTCATCGTGACGCCGGTACGCCGGTGTATACCATCCATGCCGAAGTGGAAGGGATTGCGTATCAGCATGATTTCGACGAACTGCTGACCATGGCCGCTCAGGAGGGCATCGAATTCTGCCCGTTGAGCGAGCTGCTGCCAGACGACCTCAGCACCCTGCCCGTAGGCAAAGTTGTCCGTAATGAAATGGCTGGCCGGGAAGGCTGGCTTGGCTATCAACAAACCGTGAGTCCGGCCCCATGAAAACAGCCCGTTATGGCTTAGCGCTTCTCGCACTGTTTATCGTTTACTACCTCATTCCGGTCGATATCCGCCTGCTCTGGCAGCCTGATGAAACGCGCTATGCGGAAATCAGCCGTGAAATGCTGGCCTCCGGAGACTGGGTAGTCCCGCATTTTCTGGGGCTGCGTTACTTTGAAAAGCCGATTGCCGGCTACTGGATCAACAGCATCGGACAGATGCTGTTCGGGCACACGAACCTCGCCGTGCGCGCCGGGTCTATCTTCTCTACCGGCTTAGCCGCGCTGCTGGTCATCTGGATGGCCTGGCGTCTCTGGCGGGATAAGCGGACCGCCATTTTCTCCGGTCTTATCTTCCTGACCCTCTTCCTGGTGTATGGCATCGGCACGTATGCGGTGCTGGATCCTATCATCACCCTGTGGCTGGTGGCGGCGATGTGCAGCTTCTGGCTGGCGTCACAGGCCCAAACCGTTGCCGGAAAAGCGGGTGGCTATGTGCTGCTTGGGCTGGCCTGCGGGATGGGGGTGATGACCAAAGGCTTCCTGGCGCTGGCCGTTCCGGTGATTGGCGTGCTGCCGTGGGCGATCGCCCAGAAGCGCTGGAAAGAGGTGCTGATTTTTGGCTGGCTCGCGATCCTGAGCTGCGTGCTGATTGTTCTGCCATGGGGGCTGGCCATTGCGCAGCGTGAGCCTGACTTCTGGCGTTACTTCTTCTGGGTGGAACATATTCAGCGTTTCGCCCAGAGCAACGCGCAGCACAAAGCCCCGTTCTGGTACTACGTGCCGTTCCTGATCGCGGGTAGCCTGCCGTGGCTGGCGCTTTTACCCGGCGCGTTTCGTCTCGGCTGGAATGACAGACAAAACGCGGGCGGTGGGTTCTATCTGCTGGGTTGGGTGGTGATGCCGCTGCTGTTCTTCAGCATCGCCAAAGGCAAGCTGCCGACCTATATCCTGCCGTGCTTTGCCCCGCTGGCGATCCTGATGGCGCGTTATGCCTGCCTCGCAGCGGAGAAAGGCGCCAGAGCGTTACGCATTAACGGCGGAATTAACCTGGCGTTTGGCGTTATCGGCGTGGTGGCCGCGCTGGTGGTCTCCCCGTGGGGACTGTCTAAGCATCCGGTCTGGACCTCGGTCGAACTGTATAAAGTGTTCTGCGCGGTGGTCGCGTTCCTCATCTGGGCCGCGGTAGGCTGGTTTACGTTCCGGCAGAGCCAGCAGCGCTGGTGGCTGGCGGCTCTGTGTCCAGCAGGCCTGGCGCTGCTGATTGGTTTTGCTATTCCTAACCTGGTGGTGGATTCCAAACAGCCGCAGTCGCTGGTCGATACCGTGCGCGAGCCGCTGCAGGAGAGCCGATTCGTGCTCGCCAATAACGTAGGCGTGGCGGCTGGCCTTGCGTGGGAGCTGAAGCGCAATGACATCACGCTGTTTGGTCAGAGCGGCGAACTGCGCTACGGGCTGGATTATCCCGATGTGAAAGATCGTTTTGTCAGTGAAGACGACTTCGCGCAGTGGCTGGCAACGCATCGTCAGCAGGGGCGCGTGTCGCTGGTCATGCTGCTCTCAAAACGCGACGATATTTCACGGGCGAATTTACCGCAGCCGGACAATCTCTATATCCAGGGGCGTCTGGCCTTGCTGGAGTACCTGCCGAAGTGATGACCTGGATCTGGCTGATACTGGCAAGCCTGCTCAGCTGCGCTGGGCAGCTGTGCCAGAAACAGGCCACCCGTCCGGCGAAAGCCGGGCGGCGCGGGACGCACATCGCGCTGTGGCTTGGTCTGGCACTGCTGGCGCTGGGCAGCGGGATGCTGGTCTGGCTGGTGGTGCTGCAACGCCTGCCTGTCGGCATCGCGTACCCTATGCTGAGCCTCAATTTTGTCTGGGTGACGCTGGCGGCGAAGGTATTCTGGCGTGAAAACGTCGCGTCGCATCACTGGCTGGGGGTGGGGTTCATCATCATGGGGATTGTTATCCTGGGAGGGAGCCTGTGAAAGGGACTTTCTGGGCCTTATGCAGCGTGCTGTTAGTCAGCGCAGCGCAGCTGTTGCTGCGCGATGCCATGCAGGCACTGCCGCCGGTCAGCGATGTTCTGGCGCTTATTTCCGCGCTGTGGCACTTCTCATCCGGCACGGGGGCGCTGCTGCTGGGGTTGATGGGGTATGTGGCCTCCATGGGCTGCTGGTATCTGGCGCTGCATCGTATGGCGCTCAGCAAAGCGTATGCCTTGCTGAGTCTTAGCTACATCCTGGTGTGGGCCGCGGCGATCCTGCTGCCCGGCTGGGGAGAACGCTTCTCCTGGCACGGGCTGGTGGGGGTCGGGTTTATTATTCTGGGGGTACTGGTTATTTTCCTGCCAGGAACGTCCCGACGTGAATAATCGACTCGGTGGTCAGGGTGTAAGGGGTCGATGTACAGACGGCAAGGCTCAGCGAGCCGACCTGTAGCTGGCTGACCGCGTGCGTCTGAGCCGTGCTGTCGATGCTGACAATCTGCCAGGCGCTGCCGCCGCGCTGCTTTATGATCGCCTCTTTTCGCGTCCAGATGCGCCAGAAGGCGGCAAGCCGTTGCTCTGGCGCTTCGCGCTCAAGCTCATCATGTTCCGTCATGCTGAAGACCGCATTCGCCAGCGCCTGCCAGTTTTTCCTGGGACGAATCACTTCGATATCACAGCCGACTTCGCCTTCATCGCTCATCAGCAGGGCGATATCGTCACCGCTGTGGCTCAGGTTAAACCACAGCGGATGACCCTTCGCAAAGGCCGGTTTCCCCTGCTCGCCGTAAATAATGTCGGGGAGTGGGTGAGGGGATAACGTTCTCGCGAGCAGCGTCCTCCCGGCCAGCCAGGAGGCCTGTTGGGCACCCTGAGGTGCCCTGTCTGCGAGCGTTGACGCCAGCGGGTCCGCGCAAAGGGTGGAGATTTTTCCCAGTACAAACTGGTACATAGTTACGCCCAGCGTTTAATGATAATCGAGGTGTTGATGCCGCCAAACGCGAAGTTATTGCTCTGCAAATACTCGCAGTCAATCTGACGGGCTTCTCCCATAATATAATCTAAAGCACCGCATTGCTCATCCGGCTGCGTTAAATTGAGCGTCGGGGCAAACCAGCCTTCACGCATCATCTGCAGGCTCATCCACGCTTCCAGCGCGCCACAGGCCCCAAGCGTATGGCCAAAATAGCTCTTCAGCGAGGAAACCGGCACGTTATCACCGTAGATAGCGGCAGTGGCCTGGCTTTCGGCGATATCGCCGCGATCGGTGGCGGTACCGTGCGCGGAAATATACCCCATATCCCGGGCGCTTAATCCCGCCATGGCCAGCGACTGCTCCATGCAAATCTGCATGGTGTCACGCTGAGGCTGGGTGATATGGGCCGCGTCACAGTTGGTGGCAAAGCCCACGATCTCGCCATAGATTGTGGCCCCGCGCGCTCTGGCGTGCTCCAGCTCTTCCAGAATCAGGGTGCCAGCGCCTTCCCCAATGACCAGACCATCGCGCTGCGTATCGAACGGTGAAGGGGTGGTTTTGGGTTCGTCGTTACGCTGGCTGGTGGCAAACAGCGTGTCAAACACCGCTGCTTCAGACGGACACAGCTCCTCCGCGCCACCCGCGACCATCACGGTCTGATACCCGTGGCGAATCGCCTCCCAGGCATAGCCAATCGCCTGGCTGCCGGAGGTACAGGCGCTCGACGTCGGGATCACGCGGCCGCGCAATCCAAAGAACAGGCCGGTATTCACCGCGGTCGTGTGCGGCATCATCTGGACGTAGGTTGTCCCGGTGATGTTATTGGTGTGCTTCTCTGTAAGCATGGTGGCGAATTCGCTGACCGGGCCGGTGCTGCCTGTCGAAGAACCGTAGGCGATACCCGTTTGACCATTGGTGAGCACCGCTTCGCCAATCAGCCCCGCCTGCTCCAGCGCCAGCTCGGTGGCGCGTGTCGACATCAGCGACACCCGGCCCATGGCGCGAATACGCTTGCGGGTATAGTGTTCCGGCAGCGTGAAATCATCGATCGGCGCGCCGAGCAGGGTATGCAGGCCATCATAGACCTGCCATTCCGGCATTTTACGCACCGCGTTTTCATACGCCAGCAGCCTGCTGGAAACGGATTGCCAGTTTTCGCCAAAGGCGGTCACGCCGCCCATGCCCGTAATCACCACGCGACGCGTCATAGCATTCCTCCATTAATGGAAATGACCTGGCGGGTAACGTAGCCCGCGATATCCGACATCAGATAGCTTGCCAGCCCGGCGACTTCTTCAGCCTGGCCCATACGTTTCATTGGAATGATGGACATCGCTTCCTTCAGCGCGGCCTCTTCCATCTCAATCATGCCGGTATCAATCAGCCCCGGGGCAATGCAGTTCACGGTGATTTTGCGTTTTGCCAGCTCAATCGCCAGCGCTTTGGTGGCGCCGATAATGCCCGCTTTTGCCGCGCTGTAGTTCACCTGCCCGCGGTTACCCATCACGCCGGACACGGACGATAAGGTGATAATGCGTCCTCCTTTACGGGTGCCAATCATCGGCATAATGCAGGGGTGAATGACGTTATAAAAACTGTCGAGATTAGTGTGGATCACGCTGTCCCAGTCGTCTTCGCTCAGCGCCGGAAAGGCTCCGTCGCGGGTAATTCCGGCGTTGCTGACAACGCCATACCATGCGCCATGGGTTTCAATCTCCTGCTCCAGCACCTCGCGGCACTGTTCGCGGTTGCCCACATCAAAGGCGAGTAGACGACCGTTCCCACCCGCCTGCGTGATGGCGTCCAGCGTCTCCTGCGCGCCTGCGGCATCACGATGGTAATGCACGCCTACGGTAAACCCGTCGGCGGCAAGCTGGCGGGCAATGGCGCGCCCTATGCCTTTGCTGGCCCCTGTGACCAGTACGGAACGACTCATGCGTTAGATCCCTGATTAAATAGCGATGTTAATTCTTCTGCGCTCGGCTGGAAGGTATTGACCCGGCCCGTGGCCAGCGTCTCTTCATTAGCGGAAATTGCGCATTCAAAACTGCCGAAGCGTTCGTCCTGCATCAGCAGCTTAACGGTAATGTCCAGCGTCAGGCCTGCGGCGAAATGCCCGCTGGCGCAGACCAGCTCACGCGCGCCGAGCACCATGCCCAGCGCGATATGTTCCTGCCCCTGCTGCTGACGATGCCAGCCTGACCAGGCGCCAACGGTCTGCGCCATTAGCTCAAGCGCGTACCAGCCCGGCAGGTCGCCATCGGCATTGAGAAACGGCGCCAGCACGCTTTGCCCGTTGACTGCCACGCGGCAGACCGCCATCTCGTCCGTAACTTTCTCTACGGACCCCAGCAGCATCATCGGCGCCTCGTGCGGCAGATAGGCTTCGGGTGATAAGTAGCTCATGAGGCTCTCCCCAGCAGAATGCTGGCGTTGTTGCCGCCAAACGCGAACGAGTTAGACAGAATAACCGGCTTTTTCAGCGCGATGTGCCGGTGCAGCAGGCCGCACGGCGCCAGCGTGTCGTCGGGCGCGTAGCGGGCGAAGTCCTGCGGCGGCAACGGTAGATCGCGCGAAAGAATCAGCCAGCTCAGGGCCGCTTCGGTAATACCGGCAGCGCCCAGCGTATGGCCGGTAAGGTGTTTGGTTGAGCTGCACGGCACGCTTTCCCCGAAGAGATCGTGTACCACCTGCGATTCAATCTGATCGTTAAGCGGCGTGGCCGTGCCGTGCAGGTTGATGTAGCCGATATCCTCCGGCTGCATGCCCGCTTCGTTAAGCGCCTGAGTAATCGCCCTTATCGCTCCTTCGCCCTGCGGATGCGGGGCGGAAATATGGTACGCATCACTGGATTCACCCGTCCCGAGCAGCGCCACGTCGGCGGGCTCGCGGCTCAATACCATCAGCGCGGCGGCTTCTCCGATGGTGATCCCCTTGCGGTCGCGACCAAACGGTTCGCAGAGCGTAGGGGAGAAGGATTCAAGGCTATTAAAGCCGTTGACGGGCATCCGGCTCAGGGTATCTGCTCCGCCGACGATGGCGATGTCAACCAGCCCGGCTTCGATCAGACGTTTGCCGCCGATCATCGCCCGCGCGCTGGAAGAGCAGGCTGTTGAAATCGTATAGGCCGGGCCTTCGAGCTGAAGCCAGCTGGCGAGGAAGCGGGACGGATCGCCAAGCTCCTGCTGCGGATACTGCCAGCGCGTGCTTGCTTCGCCATGGGTCATGCGCTGTACGTGCTCATCGCCTTCATCCAGCCCGGAGGTGCTGGTCCCCAGCACCACGGCCACGCGATCGCGACCGACGCGGGCGATAGCCTCGTCGACGGCTGGCTGAATCTGCGCCAGCGCGGCCAGCAGCAGCTGGTTATTGCGTGTGCGGTGTGCGGAGAAGGTGTCCGGGATGGGCGGCAATTCGCCTTCCACGCCGCCCAGAACGGCTTCGGGTGAGTCCTGCAACCAGCCGGTCCGGGCGTGCATACCCGGCGCCACGCCTGCCACCAGGTTCGCGGCAATCATATCAGGCGAGTTGCCCAGCGCGTTGACCATGCCAACAGCGGAAATATAAATCATCTCAGTCACCCAGATATTGAATGGTGATGTGGTATTTGAATACGTGTTGCTCGATGCTGATCGGCTCGCGTTTGCCTTTACGCTGCAGGTAGACAATCTCCGTCACCAGCTTGCCGCTGGCGTTACGCAGCTCGCGTCGATCGCCATTGTCCGTTAGCGTCCAGCCCTTCGGCAACTGCGGCTGCCAGGCGCTAATTGGCCAGTGGCTTAGCATCACGTCCGCCAGCACCTGGCTTGCGGGCGGCAGCTGCGGCACAACGATCGACTGTTCGGTATGAATACCGGTCTCATCGTACGTCGCCAGGAACAGACGAATGCCCACGGAAGAGAGCCCGGCCAGCGTCACCTTATGCGCATCCGCGTTGAGCATCACCAGCAGAGATTGCGTTTGTCCGTTAAAGCTGCCGGTCAGCAGCTGCTGGGAGCTTACCGCCGGGCTGATGCCGGGCGGCGGGAGCGTCACTCTGGTTCCCGGCTGGAGCCAGGCCTGAGGCCGCGTCTCTTTGGTATCGGTCGAATGGCTGCAGCCCGCCAGCAGCAGCGCTGCGGTTAGCGCGACGGCGCGATAAAAAGCGTTCATTTACGTTTTCTCTCTTTCTTATCCGGCATCGCCAGCGGCGCCAGCAGGAAGGCGGTAAAAATACCGCTCACCAGCACGATACCAAAGCTGCTGATGGCCTGGGTGGCGCTAAAGACGAGCATGCCCAGCGTCAGCAGCGTGGTCATCATGGCCAGCGTAATCGCCAGCATGGAGGTCAGCGGCGTACCGCGCGGGTTGCTGAAAAACAGCGTGTAGTTAATGCCAATGCCGAGCACCAGTACCAGCGCCAGAAGTGAAAACAGATTCACCGGGTGGCCCGTTGCGGCCAGGACCGACAGCCCGCAGGTCAGCGACAGCAAGGACGGCACCAGGCTTATCAGCCCTTTACGCCAGCCGAGGCGCAGCATCGCCCCGCAGGCAATCACCGCCAGCGCCGCAAACAGTAGCCCCGTCAGCAGCGTGCGGTAGAGGGCAAACAGGCTGTCAAAGCTGGCTTTGCGATCGACCCAGACGACGCCGTCATGGCGCACGGCCAGCTCACCGAGGTAAGCGCTGTTTTTCGCACCGTCCACCGGCACAAGCACGCCGCTTTCCCCTTCGGGCAGGGTCAGCCAGAGCAGACGCCAGCCTTCGCTCGCCGGGCTTTTAAGCCACGCGTCCACGCTGACCGGCATGGCGTCGAGATTCGGGGAGACGGCGTTGAGCCCGGCGTTTTTCAGCACGTTCATTACCGCAGGCGCGGCGTTCTGTAGAAGCGTAAGATCGCTTTTCTGGCGGGCCAGCGAGTTCAGCGGCAGGGTGCGCCAGCGGGCAATTTCTCCCGCTTTTTGCGCCTCCGCCAGCGCCGGGGTAAAGGCTTCCAGCCGCTCCAGCGTTTGCTGAGGCGAGGCGCCGTGAACCACAAACCATTTCTGATCGACGCTCTGTCCGGTCAGGGCGGTAATGGCCTTCTCCTGCGCCAGAATATCTTTCGGCAGCGCCTGCAGCTGGGCGATGTCGTCGTCCACCCTCAGCGTACTCATCCCCACGGCGGAGAGCAGCGCCAGCGCGACGGGCAAACCAACGGACAATTTTTTACTGCGCCGCCAGGCGGCCAGCCAGCGCAGCATCAGGACCATAAATGGAACCGGGCGCACCGGTAACCCGCGGCACAGCCACGGATGCCAGAAAATCACCGTCAGGCAGGAGGCGCTCAGCCCCACGGCGGCGAACACCGCCATCTGGCGGATCCCGGGGAAGGGGGCCAGCATCATAATCAGGTAGGCGGCGACCGTCGTCAGCAGCGCCATCAGCAGCGCATTGCGAACTTTGTCCAGGCTTTGCCAGGGGGAAAGCTCCGCGCCGTGCACCATCCGTTCGGTCAGGTAGTAGAGCGTGTAGTCGGCTGAAATACCGATGATGCTCATGCTCATCACTAGCGTCATCAGATGCAGCTCGCCAAAGAGCAGCAGCGTCACCACCGTGCCCGCCAGCGCGCCGATGGCAATCGAGAGCACGCTCAGCAGCAGCGGACGCAAAGAGCGGAACACCGCCACGATGAGCAGGAACACGCCAAGCAGGGTGGCGATGCCCAGCGTTGAGACGTCGCGTTTGGCCTGCTGGCTGGCGTAATCGCTGTAAAACACGGTTCCGCGGGAAAGCAGCTGTGCCTGCGGGTAACGGGCTTTGAGCGTCTCCTGCAGCGCGTTAAGCGTCGTCACGAGCCGGTGGGTCTGCTGCATATCAAACGACGAGCCCGCCAGTTCACCGTGAAGCAGATACCAGTAGTTTCCCGCCTCATCTTTTGTGACCAGCCAGCCGTCCATCAGCCGCAGCTTCTGGCCGTTTTGCGCCAGAGCGAGCTGGGAGCCGCGCATCAGCATCAGGGGATCGTTTTGCAGCTCTTTGCCGCTGACGCCGGAAAAGGCCGAATAGAGCTGAGATAAAATCCACTGCGCCTGTGCTTCTCCGCCGTTTTGCAGGCGGGCGCGGGTGGCGGGATCGATAAGGCCATTTCGGTGCTGCCAGAAGAACTCTCCCCAGGCTTTTTGCCCGGCGGCGTCCATCTGGCCTTTGACCTCGCTAAGCGAATCAGTGCTTTGCAGCAGCGCCAGCCACTGCTGCGCCACGCGCGGATCGGGCTCTTTGCCGGGGCTGACCAGCCAGACCAACTGGCGGTCGAGACGCTGCATAAACCCGTCGTTGAGCGCCGGCGGGATCGCCCCCAGCGTCTGTTTCGGCAGCATGGCCAGCACGCTGCTGTTCAGACGCGCGCCGGGCAGCAGCGACATCAGCACGCCCAGCAGAATCAGGCATAGCGTGGCCCACAGCAGCGCCGGGCCCAGGGATTTACGGTGCGGCAAAGCGTTGGCGTTCGTCATCGGTCAGGCTGGCGGGCGTCAGTTGGTGGCGTGAAAGGGCGATATCGGTACGGTCGCCCTGTTTGTCGTTGAGTCGAATCGTCTCCAGATAGGTCGCGCCGCCCAGATCGAGGGTGGCGAAAATCTTGTCCAGCGGCGTCGTTTTTGGCGTAAGCACCAGCGACCAGCGGCCCGCTCCCAGGTCTTTAAAATCGATGCGGAAGTTCTCTTCCAGCACCTTGCGGTCGGCCTGGAACAGGGCGCGCAGAAGATGATTGAACTGGAACATCTGCGGATTATTGTCGGCAGTGATGGTCTGCGGCGGCTGGCCGTTGATTGCCTGAACCATCCGCTTGTCGTCCAGCAGCAGCGTCATCGGAAACGGCGCTTTTTGATCCCACAGCAGGCCGCTGTCGCGGGCGATCAGCATTTCGCCCTGCGAGCGCAGCGGCTGCGGCATATCTTTTATCGTGCGAACCTGTTCGAAGTGCGCGCGCACCACGGGCTGCTCGGTGAAGCGCTGCTGCAGCTCATCCAGCGTCACGGCGCTGACCAGCGGGCTGAGGATTAGCGCCAGTAAAGGCAACCATTTCATGGCGTTACTCCCATACGTTCAAACAGTATTGCCGGGCTCACAAAGCACATTTCGCGGGTGGCTTCTTCCACCGCCACCTGGATGGTGTAACCGGTGGTCGTGCGTTTGCCGGTCTGCGCATCGAAAATTTGATAGGCAATGCGCAGGCGGTTTTCATACTCTTCAATGTGCGCGCGGACGCGAATACGCTGCTCAAAGGTCACCGCATCGCGGTATTTCACCCGCGTGTCGACGACGGGCCAGACGTAGCCGGAGGCCTTCATCTGGCGATAGCCATAGTCAAACTGATTGAGCAGCGCCTCGCGGGCGATCTCAAAGTAGCGGAAATAGTTACCGTGCCAGACCACGCCCATCATATCGACGTCGTGGAACGGAACGGTGATCTCGACTTCAGTCGTAAAGCGGGGATCGGTCAGCACCCTTTACTCCTTTTCACTGGGCTCTGGCAGATGCCAGAAATCGAAAAAATTAAACCAGTCGAGCGGCGACATGAGGGCGTAATGCTCCAGCCGCTGCGCGTAGCGATCGACGGTATTCTGCAGCGCCTGCTGGCGTTCACCGCGCGGCAGGTGCAGCGGATCTGCAAACGGTTCACAGTGCAGGACGAGCTTACCCTGCTGGCGCAGGGCAAAAATCAGCACCACCGGGCAGCGCAGGATGGAGGCCAGGATAAACGGCCCCTGTGGGAACGGCGCTGGCTGCCCCATAAACTTACTCCAGATCACCCGCCACTCGCCGCCACGCTGCGGATTCACCGCGATGCGATCGCCCACAATCGCGACCCATTCTCCCCGCTCAAGCTTCTCTTTGATGGCGATCGCGGTGTCCGGGCCGATGTCGGTGACCGACATCAAATTCACGCTGGCCTCGGGCGCCATTTCGCTCATGATCTGCTTAAAGCGCTGGGCGTTCTCGCTGAAGACCAGGGCGGTGATAATTTTGCTGCCGTCCAGCTGGGCCAGAGCCCGGCAGGCTTCTACGTCGCCAAGATGCGAGGCCAGCAGCAGCTTGCCCTGCGGCGCCGCGATATTAAGCGTTTCGCTCGCGCCGGCGGCAAAGACCACGTCGCGATCAAACTTCAGCTCGCCGCGCCAGCTGGCGACCTTATCCAGCATCGCGTTGCCGAAGCGCATAAAATGGAAAAAGCTGTTGAGCCGCGGGGGAACGGGCATGTTCCGCTTATGCAGTTCTTGCTTGACCCTTCCAATCCACTGCCGCGAGGCCTGCCGTGCAGGACGTGCTATAAGCCAGTACACGCCGATCACCGGCCACAGCAGCACGGTAAAGGCCCGCCGACCCAGCAGTTTCCAGACGCGCAGCATCAGGCGCATCCCCCACAGACCCTTGACCTCGTCCTGCTGCGCCCAGTGCTGGCGGCGTCGACGGAAAAGCAGGCCGGGCATGCGGGGCAGCATGCCGAAGAAGAGTCGGGTATGCATCAGGGAGATCCGCACGTTATCTTTTAACGCATCGAAGTGGGACAAGCCGTCCTGCGGGTAGGTGACACGGGTGGGCAAAAAGACGCTGGTGTTGCCCTGCCAGTAAAGACGGACCATCACTTCGGTGTCAAAGTCCATCCGTTTACCGAGCGTTTCACGCGCTGCCAGCCGCAGCGTGGGCGAGACCGGGTAGACCCGAAAGCCGCACATGCTGTCTTTAAGCTGCAGGGATAAGGTCTCAATCCAGACCCAGACGTGGGTTATCCAGCGCCCGTAGAGTCGCGAGCGCGGAATGGAATCATCGTAAATGGGCTGGCCGGAAATCAGCGCGTCCGGGTGGCGCTCCGCCAGCGCCAGCAGTTTGGGGATATCTTCGATGGCGTGTTGGCCGTCCGCGTCCACCTGCACGGCGTGGGTATAGCCCGCGCGCGCGCACTCTTCCAGCCCCCTGATGACCGCGGCACCTTTTCCGGCGTTTTGCGCCAGACGGACCAGCGTCATCTGCGGCTGCTCAGCCGCCAGGCGCTCAAGCTCCTGACGGGTGACTGCGTCGCTGCCGTCATCCACCACCAGGCACGGCAGGCCGAACGGCGCGAGACGTGAGAGCACGCTGGCGATCATGGCGCCGTGGTTGTAGCACGGGATCAGCACGCAGGGGCGGAAGGTTACTGACATAGCCGAATTTTCCCGCTGCTGGCGGTATGGCGCTCAGCCCCTGCGTGACGCTGGTAGCTGAAGGTCAGCATCTGACGTTCAGCATGCCACTCAAGCATCAGCGTCACCGTGGTTTCCGGCAGCAGAGGTGCCTGGAACTTCACGTTTTGAATGCTGTGAAAGCGGTAGCCCGGTGCCAGTAACGTCGTGGCGTAGTGCATCACCCAGTCAAGCTGCGCAACGCCGGGCAGCAGCGGCTGTACGGCAAAATGGCCCTGAAACCAGAACAGCGCCGCGTCGAGATGCAAAACGATCTCCAGCTTCTCCGGCTGTGTCTGGTGGCGCTCAATTTCATGAATTTTCATGAAATAACTCCTCTAACTGCGCATAGACACGCTTGTTCATACTGTTTACCGGCATTTCATCGACAATACGCCAGTAGCGTGGAACGGCGACCGGCTCAAGCCACGGCAGCAGGGCGCGACGCCAGGCGAACTCCTGCGCTTTTTTATCCTGCATATAGCCGCGCTGACGAACCGCTTCGTCCAGGACCAGCAGGGCGCCAATACCCTGACGGCCCCCGCGCGTGACCGGCAGGGCCGCCGCTTCGCAAATGCCGTCGAGCTCCAGCAGGCGACGTTCGATCTCGTTAAGCGAGATGCGCTTTTCTTCAATTTTGACCACCCGCCCGCGACGCCCGGCGATGCTGAAAAGCCCCTCGCTGTCGAAGTGGAGGATATCGTCCAGCTGGAGTCCTTCAGCCTCGTGGATCAGTGGCGACGTGACGCGACAGGCGTCATCTTCCTGATGGAAGATAACGCCGGGGAACGCGAGCCACGGCACGTTATCCTGCTGGCGATGGCGCCAGGCGAGGATCCCGGTTTCGGTGCTGCCATAAATTTCATCCGGGCAGATGTTAAGCCAGCCCGCGGTGGTGGCGACGTCACACCAGGGCAGCATTCCGCCTGCTGAAATCAGCATTCTGACGGGCGGCGCGGGCAGCTCCGTATCCAGGCGCTTCAGGAACGCCGGGCTGCTGATGAACAGGTAATGCCTGTCATGAGGAAGGGCGGCCAGCTGCTCTGCATAGTAGAGCATCGCAGCATGCAGCGGCAGGCCCAGCGCCATCGGCAAGACGATGCGGAAGGTCAGACCGTACAGATGTTGCGGTACGACCGAGGCGACAACGCTACAGCCGGTCAGACGCTCGCCGAAGCGGTCAGCCAGCAGACGGGCTTCGCGATCCAGACTGACGATGTGCTTAATCACCCGACGCGGCGTTCCCGTGGAGCCGGAGGTGAACAGTTCAACAAAGCGGCTTTCGTCAATGTCCGGCAGGGGCGCCCAGTGGCGAGCAGTCTGATGGCTGGAGGCCACCACAACCAGCTTGCCATGGAAATCGAGAGTCCTGTCGCTCAGGACGCCGCTAAACAACGACTGCTGTTCTTCAAGCTGCGAGACGCGGCTATGGCCGGGAATGACCGGCGTTTTACCGGCATGCAGCGAGGCCAGCAGCGCAACGATAAACAGATAGCTGTTTTCAAAGCACAGCGCCCAGCGCTCGCCTTCCTGCTGACGCAGGGTGTCAACCAGCAAGGTCACGTCGTGGCGCAGCTGGCCCAGCGTCCAGGTACGATCGTCAAGCCAGGCAACGGGCATGTCGTCAGGGCGCGGGGCGTTCAACCACTGGCCCAGCGGAAGGGGGTTAGTCATTGTGCATCTCTTTTTTTATCACCCGCTGGCGGACCAGCCACTCGGTCGCCATCAGCGTTCCCATCAGGATATAAGCCACCATACCGTTCCACAGCGTCCACAGATGCAGGTCGCCGTGGAGAACGGTGAACAGCGCCATCGCGCCGTTTCCGATGAAAAAGCCGCACCAGACGAGGGTCACCCTGCGGGTATAGCGCACGCCCTCCGGGGGCAAATCCGGCTCGCGCAAGCGCGCCAGCCGTTCGACCAGCGGCATCGCGGTCCACAGCGAACCGCCAAACACGGCCAGCATCACAAGGTTGACGACCACCGGGTAGAACAGCAGCCACTGGTGGGTTTTCAGCAGGTAGCTTGCCGCGCAGAGCGCAATGCCCGCGAGCGCCACGCACTGCACCACATACCGCATCGGGCCACGGTTCCGCTGTGCCTGACGCAGCCGCAGCAGCAACATCAGCGCCATCACCGGTAACAGCCACTGCAGGCTGTTGTGCGTCAGCCCAAATCCAATCAGAAAAGGCCACGCCAGCAGCATCAGACCCGTCAGCAGTGGGATGAGCGGGAACGTCCGTCCACCACGCACGACGTCTTACTCTTCGCGCAGAAGCTGTTCGACGGCGTCTACCACATCCTGAACGGTACGAACCGATTTGAAGGTTTCCGGCTTGATTTTCTTACCGGTTTTCTTCTGCAGATGAACGATCATGTCCACCGCGTCAATGCTGTCCAGCTCCAGGTCTTCATAAAGACGGGCTTCGGGCGTAATGTCCTGCGGGTCGATTTCAAAGAGCTTGGTCAGAAGGCCGCAGACTTCCTGATAAATGGTTTCTTGTTCAGTCATCGTTCACATCTCAGGCGCGTTGAGCGTTGATAAAGGACGCCAGCGTGGCGACGGAAAAGAAGTGCTGGCGCATCTCTTCGCTTTCGGCAGAAAGCACCACGCCATACTGGTTTTTCACGGCCAGACCCAGTTCCAGCGCGTCAATGGAGTCCAGACCCAGTCCATCGCCAAACAGCGCGGCATCGGTATCAATATCCTCTGCGGTAAGCTCGTCCAGATTCAGCGTGGTGATAATGAGATTCTTAATTTCAAGATAAAGCGCTTGCATCATTAATTCCTGACAAAGATTGAAGGCCTGATGTTAATCGATGCTCCAGATGCCGGTTTAACTGCCTTGCCGCCAGCGCCGGTTCTTGTTCATTTGCATCGTAAAATTCGTCGATGTTCACGCGGTCGCGGACATCCACGGTGAAAACAGGTTTTTCTGGCGGTACATCATACCAGTGACTTTTTTTATCCAGCAGATGTTCGCTACAGTGGATCAGCACCACCCGCAGATCGCTGTTACAGCGCACGGCGATATTAGCCGCGCCGCGCTGGAGGGAGATAGCCTCGCCAAACCGGGTTCGCGTGCCTTCCGGGAAGATCAAAAGCGTGTCGCCCTGAGCCAGACGCTGCTGGCTGGCCGCGAGCAGGGGCTCGGCTTCGCTGTTAATCAGGTAATCCGCCGCGCGGATGACGCCGCTGACAAAGGGATTACGCAGCAGCGCGCTCTTCACCAGACAGTCGGTTTCTGGCATCACCGACGCCAGAATCACGTAGTCAATTAACGTGGGGTGGTTAGCTACCACCAGACAACCCCGATCGCTGCGCAGCGCGTCAAGATTGTGAATGCGATAGTCCAGTACCCCGAGTCCGCGCGCAACGGTCAGGAAGAAACGGAAGCTGGCCGCAATGCTGCGACGCGCCAGACGTCGACGGTTGGCGCGGTCGCGCTGGACGATCAGCAGCAGGTTGAACCAGACCAGCGACAGCAGCAGTCCGCCCACGCCAAACAGCGCGAAGCAGAATCCGGTCATTACCAGACGCCATAACCAGTTGATACGGGCAGCCAGGTGGTTCATGCGCGCGTCCATTGCCACAGCAAACGTTCGCCGGGCACTACAAACTGGCGTTCCTCGCTGAGATAGCGCTGCAGGAACATCAGGCTTTGCGGCAGGGCGGGTTCTTCACCCGCGCTGCCGCTGTGGGTTTCACACTGCAATTCCTGGCCGGATTCAATGACCAGCGCCAGTGCGTAGGGCCAGGTGGGCATCTGCTGCGGTAACGCCGGATGGTAAAATTCCGGCAGCGCGCCGTCAAAATCGACCAGCAAGACGCGGGAGTAGCCGGCATGCAGCAGGCTCAGCACTTCACATAAAGCCTGCTGGAAGGTGTCCAGCCCGGCAGAAATGGATGACGAGACGATGGGCTGGCGTGCGGTAATCGTGAGATTGCCCACCGCCGAGTTGTGCACGGACATGGCGAAGTCGGTGGGCGATACGGACTGGCCGGTTGCCAGAGCATGCAGAATACGGTAGTTGCGCTCCAGCTCACCGTGGCGACTGGAATAGACGACGGCATCAATGGCGTGGTTTTGCAGCATGGCAAGACCAATATCCACCGCCAGCTTGCTGCCTGAATTGAGGCGGCGCGCGGTCATCATGGGTAAAGCGGTCAACCGGGGAAGCGGGGCAGCTGGATCGACGGCCAGCTGCAGGCGAGACCACGCCTGCCACTCTGTGGCATCGCTGAGTCCTGGCGCTCTGGCCTGCCAGTCGATAATGTTCAGTGAAAATTTCATCTACGCGCGTCCGCGAAAAAAACCGTATTCAAAAGGCAGACTGGGCCACCCCGGCAGCTAAGCTGCTCTATTGTTCACGTTTGGTGCATATCAGCAGGGTATGACCGACCCCAAGGTTGTCCAGCCGCTGTTCAACGCTGAAACCTGCGCTCTCCAGGTAGCGATAAAACTTTTCTACGCTGTAAAACCGGCTATTGCCATTCGCCATACAGGTGAAATAGAGCGAGGTGGCATTCAGGCTGAAAGAGGCTGCTTCAAATTTCTGAGCATCCCAGAAAAGCTCCATGATGCACAAACGTGCGCCTGGCTTCATGGCCTGTGCGACGCGCGTCAGCATGGCGACAATCTGATCCGGAGAGAAACAATCCAGGAACTGGCTCATCCACCAGACGTCGGCGTCACCCGGCAATGTTGCTGGGCTAAGCATATCGACAGCATGGAATGCAATACGATGAGAAAAACCTGCTTTTGCGATGTTTTCCTGCGCCAGCGCTATCTGCTGCGGCAGATCGAGGATCGTCACGGCAACATTTTCGTCATAGCGGCAGCAGCGTAACGACCATTTACCCGTATTTCCGCCCACATCGTACAATTTTGTCGGCGAGCTTGCGAATATATATGGCAAAGCCGCGTCAAAAGCGGCGTCGGAATAGTAATGATCAAAGGCGAACCAGCTATCCTTCGCCGGAGCAGGTAATTGGGATAAAGCCGGGTAGATGGTTGGCCAGTTGCCAAACACGGCTAATCCGGCAGGTTTTTCTTCCTGCAGGGCGTCCGCCAGGTGAAATAGCCCCTGGTAACAAACGTCCTGGGTGAAATCCATATTTACGCGGGTCATTTCGTCGTGCAGTAAAAAATGGCCCACTTTCGCCAGGAAATAACGTCCATGCTGTTGGGTTACGATTCGACCGCTTAATCCCATATCCAGCAGTACGCTGACACCATAGCTACCTAGCGTGCTGTGTTCTGTTATTTCCTCAAGGCTGGCACCTTCTTTCCCTTGTTTATCTAGCCAGGCGAGAACGCCTGAGTTACGCAGACAAAGCGCAGTCTGGAATAACATCGGGGCAAAAGCGATGCGTTGCGCTTCGGTAATGGCATCCAGTGCGCTGAGTGTGTCCTTTTCGTACATTACTACGTAACCTTTGAGGATAATAAAGAGAGGTTATCGGGCCATACGCGGCCCGACTTTAGAAAAATATTACAGCGTGGCGCCTGCGGAGAGGTTCAGCTGAATATCGTGGTCGAGGTTATTCACCCAGCGGTTATAATTTTTGTGAATTTTACCGTCTGCCGCTTTCAGATTAAGGCTGTTTTCATAGTTGATTGAATAGCTTGTTGCCGTATACGGAATACTCACCTGGACCGAGTGATCGCGCGACTGCAGACGCCCCTTAATCATTCCCGGGCCCGCTTCCGTCATGATCCAGTCACGTTTTTGGCCTGCTTTCAAAATTGCCGTTTTTACCTGATCGGCAGTATGACCCGCGCTTACAATAGAGTGAACCTGAGCGATTGGGGCGGTACGCGCACAGCCTGCCAGTGCGCCAACGAATACGGCAGCAGCACACCATTTAACGATCTTTTTCATCAACAACTCCATATCAATATTAACAATTAAAGGTAGTGGTATTTACAAATAATATTCATCCGGCTTTCCGTTGGCGCCAGGCGTATTTTTAATCAATATTAATGTTTGCATTACGTTGAAGCGAAGACGGGAATAATAACATGGAAAAATAAGTAACCATTTCATTTTTTATAATTTGCGTTAAATCATAAATTGCGTTTTAGCGTAATGCGCACGACGTAAATAAAAACAGGATGAATATCGCCTTAACGCAAATAAAATACCGCGACGGATTAAGGACGCGGTAATTTACGGTGTATTACTGATGGTTTAAACCTACCTGTACAGGTAGGTCGGTTATCCGGGTAATCGGCTTTTCGGCCTCCCCGGACCGAGCAGGATCGCCAGCTTGCTGCCGCCTTTGGTGGTTTCCATCCAGATTTTACATACGCTGGTCAGGGGAACCGACAGCAGCATACCGACCGGGCCCAGCAGCCATCCCCAAATCAGTAAGGATAAAAATACCACCAGCGTCGACATGCCCAGACGGTGTCCCATCATGCGCGGTTCAAGAATATTGCCCAGCACCATATGCACGACGAGGAACAGCGCGCCGACCAGCATGCATTCGTAGAAACCGTTGAACAGAAACGCCTGAATCATCGGCGGCACGGCGGAAAGCACCGCGCCAATATTCGGCACGTAGTTCAGCAGAAATGCCAGCACGCCCCACATCAGCGCGAACTGCACGTCCATCAGCATCAGGCCCAGCCAGACAATGACCCCGGTCCAGACGCTCAGAAGCGTTTTCAGCGCCAGATATTTTGAGACGCCCTTCAGTGCCCGGTGTAATCCGGCAATGTGAATTTGTGGGTTGTTCAGTGCAAAGCGCAGCTTATAGGGAACGTGGCGGACTTCGAACAGCATAAACACTACCGTCATGACCAGCAGCAGAATGCTGGCCATCGCGCCGGAAAGCCCCGTCATCAAGGTGGTGGCGTAGGTCATGACCTTCTCGGAGTCCATTCTGCGCAGCATCCGTTCGGGTGAAATATGCAGATTAAGAAAGGGTACCATCTCCTGCAGCGCGACAATTTTACGCGTCAGCTCTTTGTTGTACTGCGGCAGCATGGTGGAGAATTCGCTCAGCGATGCCGCCAGTACGCCGAAGAGCGCCGTCAGGCCAATCAGCATAACAATAACCACAATGGTGATGGCTACCGGGCGGCTGACTCCCCGACGTAAAAACCAGGTGACCAGAGGATTAAGCACAATGGCAAAAAAGAGCGCCAGCAGGAGCTGAACAATAATGTCGGCGGCAGCATGAATACCCGCAAGGATAACCACCAGACAGGCGAGTTTTAATAAGATGTGAAGTCCTGCTTTGTCGGACGGGTTAGCGATCATGCGTGTTCCTTAATATGATGACCCGGTAAGTGTAGTGCCCGGGCTTCGCTTCGTCTGGAGCCGTTAATCTGAAAGTCGGTGCTGATTTTCTTATTGCGCCGTGGTAATAGTGAAACACGGTTGTAAAAAATCCAGGTAAAACCCCATGCCCGAACCTGCCGCTGAACCGGCACTGAGCGGATTGCGCCTCAATCTGCGCATCGTTTCCGTTGTGATTTTCAACTTTGCCAGCTATCTGACCATTGGCCTGCCGCTGGCGGTCCTGCCGAGCTATGTCCATGACGTGATGGGCTTCAGCGCCTTCTGGGCGGGGCTGGTCATCAGCCTGCAATATTTCGCCACGCTCCTGAGTCGCCCCCATGCCGGGCGCTACGCGGACCTGTTCGGTCCAAAAAGCATTGTGGTGGTGGGTTTATGCGGCTGTTTCCTCAGTGGCCTGAGCTACCTGCTGGCTGCCGCAACCAGCCACTGGCCGCTGGTCAGCCTGGCGCTGCTCTGCCTGGGCCGCGTCATTCTCGGCATCGGACAAAGCCTGGCGGGAACCGGCTCGACGCTCTGGGGCGTGGGGGTGGTAGGTGCGCCGCACATTGGCCGGGTGATCTCCTGGAACGGGATTGTCACCTACGGTGCAATGGCGCTCGGGGCGCCGCTCGGCGTGGCCTGCTATGCGCTTGGCGGGCTGTATGGGCTGTCTATCGCTATTATGGCGGTCGCGCTGCTGGCAATTCTCTTTGCGCTGCCGCGTCCGAAAGTAAAGGCCAGCAAAGGCAAGCCGCTGCCGTTTCGTGCGGTGCTGGGGCGCGTCTGGCCGTACGGCATGGCGCTGGCGCTGGCAACCACCGGCTTTGGCGTAATTGCGACCTTCATCACCCTGTTCTACGACGCCAAAGGCTGGGACGGCGCGGCCTTTGCGTTAACCCTGTTTAGCTGTGCGTTTGTAGGTGCCCGCCTGCTTTTCCCTAACGGCATCAACCGTCTCGGCGGGCTGAATGTGGCGATGATCTGCTTTGCGATAGAGATTGTCGGGCTGCTGCTGACCGGAATTGCGATGGTGCCGTGGGTCGCCAAAGTGGGCGTGTTCCTCGCGGGGGCTGGCTTTTCCCTGGTCTTCCCGGCGCTGGGCGTGGTGGCGGTAAAAGCCGTGCCGCAGCAGAATCAGGGGGCGGCGCTGGCGACCTATACGGTATTCATGGATATGTCTTTAGGCATTACCGGCCCGCTGGCGGGGCTGGTGATGGCCTGGGCAGGCGTGCCGGTGATCTATCTTGCCGCGGCGGGTCTGGTTGTTATTGCGCTGCTGCTGACGTGGCGGCTAAAAAAATGGCCCCCGGTGCAGGCACCGGAGGCCACGTCATCGTCGTGAAGCGTTACTGGATCACGATGGTGTTAATGATGTTTTCAGCGGCCGTCTGCGCTTTCTGCTGATCTTCCGCTGGCAGGGTGATCTGCAGGGTCAGCAGTTTGTTATCGACCTTGCCCAGCACGACAGAGGAGTAAGCGGTCTGGCCTTTTGCGGAGATGATGCTGTCGAGCTGCTGCAGCTTATGGCCTTTCAGCTCGATGGATTTATTGGTCACGACCTGCAGCTGCGGGTCGCGGCCGCGCTGCTGATCTTCAAGACGTTTGGACAGGACGGCCAGGTCTTCGCTGGTGTCGTCGCCCACAATCACAATGACCGCTTTCTGCCCGGTTGCGTCGGAGTAAACGTGCATGTTGTTCGCCTGGGTGCCCAGCTTGCCGCTCTGGTCAGTCATATCGGCTGGCAGAGAGAAACTGAGTTTGCCATCCATCAGATTCACCGGCTGGCCGGTCGCATTGCTTTCTGCGGATGCGCCCTGAGCAGGCGTTTTCGTGTCGCTGTTATCACAGGCTGCAAGACCCACAACCAGCAGGCCAATCCCGACATATTTAACCAGATTGCGCATTGACTTCTTCCTTTCGATAAACGGCCATAACGGCTCATTCGCTCATCTTATCACAACTGATAAAGCGAACCCTTAACCAGCCTGCAATGCTGTGATTTCAGATTTATCTGCCAGCCTTTTCAGCAGCATATTGAGCAGCACGCCGTACATCGGCAGGAAGAAAACAATGCTGATGAGAACCTTAAAGCAGTAGTCCACCAGCGCGATTTCCATCCAGTGCTCGGCCATGAACGCATCCGGGCTGCGCCAGAAGGCGATGAAGAAGAAGGCCAGCGTATCGCTCACGTTACCGAACAGCGTGGAGGCGGTTGGCGCCATCCACCAGCGATGATTCTGACGCAGGCGGTTAAACACATGCACGTCGAGGATCTGCCCCAGCGCGTAGGCCATAAAGCTTGCCGCGGCGATACGGGCAACGAACAGGTTTAAGTGGGTTAACGCCTCAAAGCCCTGCCAGCTTCCCATATAAAACAGAGACGAAATCACGTACGAGATGAACAGCGCCGGGAGCATGACCGAAAAAATAATACGGCGAGCCAGCGGTGCGCCAAAAATACGCACGGTCAAATCCGTCGCGAGGAAAATAAACGGGAAACTAAACGCGCCCCAGGTGGTATGGAAACCAAAGATGGAGATCGGGAGCTGCACCAGATAGTTGCTGGAGGTGATCACCAGCAAATGGAAAAGCGAAAGCCAGAACAACGCTTTTACGCGCTGAGATTCAGAAAACTGCGTCATATTGTGACCTTTTTATACGTTGGGGTGAGGGAACCCAATAAAAACCGCAGCATGATACTGCTTTGTCAGGACATTGCAATGGTTAGTTTTTACGCAATCGTTAACCTGGTTTGCATTGATCGCAACCGGGCGTAAACTACAGCCGTTTTTATCAGACCGAGAAGATCATGACCGACCTGTTTTCCAGCCCAGACCACACTCTTGATGCCCAGGGCCTTCGCTGCCCGGAACCGGTAATGATGGTACGTAAAACCGTGCGCAACATGCAGACCGGTGAAACGCTGCTGATCGTTGCCGACGACCCGGCCACCACGCGCGATATTCCCGGTTTTTGTACCTTTATGGAGCATGAGCTGGTGGCGCAGCAGACGGAAACGCTGCCGTACCGGTATTTGATTCGTAAGGGTTGAGTGGGCGCCTCTGCTGCCTGATGCCCTCACCCCGGCCCTCTCCCACAGGGAGAGGGAGAAAGTCATCCCTTCATCCACGCCCGAATGCCGTCCAGGAACATCTGCGTTGCCATCATTACCAGAATCAGCCCCATCAGGCGCTCCAGCGCGTTTACCCCTTTCTCACCCAGCAGGCGCAGGAACAGGGATGACTGCAGCAGGATAATAAACGTTCCGCCCCAGGCAATCAGCAGGGCAATCACCAGATGGCTCATCTGGTTCGGATACTGGTGCGACAGCAGCATCAGCGTGGCCAGAATGGTCGGCCCGGCAACGAGGGGAATCGCCAGCGGCACAATAAACGGCTCTTCACCCGCAGGCAGGCCGCTGCTGCTGCCTTCCGCGCTCGGGAAAATCATCTTAATCGCAATCAGGAAAAGAATAATCCCGCCGGAAATCGACACGGTTTCGGCGCGCAGGTTCAGGAATGCGAGGATTTTTTCACCCGCAAACAGGAAGATAAACATCACCAGCAGGGCGATGAGCAGCTCGCGGATCATGATCGCCCGGCGGCGCTTCGGTTCGGTGTGCTTCAGCACCGACATGAAGATCGGCAAGTTACCCAGTGGATCCATAATCAGGATCAATAAAACCGCCGCGGAAATGATTTCACTCATCTTTAAATTATCCCTGATACTTAGTAGTGTTATTTCGATGATTAGCGCTTTTTCTGATTGCCGGGCAATCATCGATTAATTTCGCTTGCGACTTTGGCAGCATTTTGTAATGTGAAGCATATCCCAGTTCAATACTGGCTTGCACAATCAGCACACACCCTCAGCAGGAAAAAAATGCTATGAAAAACGTTGGTTTTATCGGCTGGCGCGGTATGGTCGGCTCTGTACTCATGCAACGCATGGTTGAAGAGCGCGATTTCGACGCTATCCGCCCGGTCTTCTTCTCCACTTCCCAGCTCGGCCAGGCTGCTCCGTCCTTTGGTGGTACCACAGGCACGTTGCAGGATGCTTACGATCTGGAAGCGCTGAAGGCACTCGACATTATTGTGACGTGCCAGGGCGGCGATTATACCAACGAAATCTATCCAAAGCTGCGTGAAAGCGGCTGGCAGGGCTACTGGATTGACGCGGCTTCTTCGCTGCGCATGAAAGATGATGCCATCATTATTCTCGACCCGGTGAACCAGGGCGTGATCACCGATGGCCTGAACAACGGCGTAAAAACTTTTGTTGGCGGCAACTGCACCGTCAGCCTGATGCTGATGTCCCTCGGTGGCCTGTTCGCTCAGGATCTGGTGGAGTGGGTCTCCGTGGCGACCTACCAGGCCGCGTCCGGCGGCGGCGCGCGCCATATGCGCGAGCTGCTGACCCAGATGGGCCAGCTGCACCAGAGCGTTGCGACCGAGCTGGCAAACCCGGCATCCGCTATTCTGGATATCGAGCGTAAGGTCACCCAGCTGACCCGCAGCGGCGAGCTGCCGGTGGATAACTTTGGCGTACCGCTGGCCGGCGGTCTGATCCCGTGGATCGACAAACAGCTTGATAACGGCCAGACCCGCGAAGAGTGGAAGGGCCAGGCAGAGACCAACAAAATCCTCGCGACCGCGAACACCATTCCGGTTGACGGTCTGTGCGTGCGTATCGGCGCGCTGCGCTGCCACAGCCAGGCCTTCACCATTAAACTAAAAAAAGATGTGTCTATTCCGACCGTGGAAGAACTGCTGGCCGCGCATAACCCATGGGCGAAAGTGGTGCCAAACGATCGTGATATCACCATGCGCGAGCTGACCCCGGCTGCCGTTACCGGCACGCTGACCACGCCGGTTGGCCGTCTGCGCAAGCTGAACATGGGGCCGGAGTATCTCTCCGCGTTCACCGTCGGTGACCAGCTCCTTTGGGGCGCCGCCGAGCCGCTGCGCCGCATGCTGCGCCAGCTGGCGTAATAATTTGTTAACTACCGGGGGTGATTTTCACCCCTTTTTTTTGCGTACTACACGGAGTAACACGCGTATGTCTTATTTTTTATCAGGAGTCATCTAGAGCGTTGGCTATGCTTTAAGGAAGAGTCATTTCTTACCTGAGGTTCGAACGGAGCAGAATGGATGCACATTTTTGTGCTGTCCCGTTCAGGTCACATTAAAAGTCGTCCCGGAGCGCTTAAAAAGGACGACATAAAAAACAGGATGAATACCATGTCCGATCGTGTGGATAGAGACGTGATTAATGCGCTTATTGCGGGTCATTTCGCTGACCCCTTTTCTGTGCTTGGGATGCATCGTACTGAGGCGGGTCTGGAAGTTCGGGCGCTATTACCGGATGCCACAGAAGTCTGGGTGATTGAACCCAAAACTGGCCGCAAGGTTGGTAATCTTGAATGCCTCGATTCGCGTGGCTTCTTCTCGGGCGTAATGCCCCGTCGTAAAAACCCTTTTCGCTATCAGCTCGCCGTTCTCTGGCACGGTCAGCAAAACCTGATTGACGATCCTTACAGCTTTGGTCCGCTCTTAAAAGAGATGGACGCCTGGCTGCTCTCCGAAGGAACGCATCTTCGCCCTTATGAAACGCTGGGTGCCCATGCCGATACCATGGATGGCATTACCGGCACGCGGTTCGCCGTGTGGGCGCCTAACGCCCAGCGCGTCTCCGTTGTAGGCCAGTTCAACTACTGGGACGGTCGCCGACACCCGATGCGCCTGCGCCGGGAAACCGGCATCTGGGAGCTGTTTATCCCCGGGGCGCACCCCGGGCAGCTTTATAAATTCGAGATGATCGACGCCAACGGCAAGCTACGCATTAAAGCCGACCCGTATGCCTTCGAAGCGCAGATGCGCCCGGATACCGCGTCGTTGATTTGCGGCCTGCCTGAGAAGGTCGTCCAGACGGAAGAGCGTAAACAGGCCAACCGCTTTGATGCGCCGATCTCCGTCTATGAAGTTCATCTCGGCTCCTGGCGCCGCCACACCGATAACAACTTCTGGCTGAGCTACCGGGAGCTTGCCGACCAGCTGGTGCCGTACGCCAAATGGATGGGCTTTACTCACCTTGAGCTGCTCCCGGTCAATGAACACCCGTTCGACGGCAGCTGGGGCTATCAGCCCACCGGGCTGTATGCGCCAACGCGCCGCTTCGGCACGCGCGACGACTTCCGCTATTTCATTGATGCCGCGCACGCCGCCGGGCTGAACGTCATCCTCGACTGGGTGCCGGGCCATTTCCCTGCGGATGATTTCGCGCTGGCAGAATTTGACGGTACGAAGCTGTACGAGCACAGCGATCCGCGCGAAGGCTATCACCAGGACTGGAATACGCTGATCTACAACTACGGTCGCCGTGAGGTCTCAAACTACCTGGTCGGGAATGCCCTGTACTGGATCGAGCGGTTTGGCATTGATGCCCTGCGCGTCGATGCGGTGGCGTCGATGATCTACCGCGACTACAGCCGCAAAGAGGGGGAGTGGATCCCGAACGAGTTTGGCGGCCGCGAAAACCTGGAAGCCATTGAGTTCCTGCGCAATACCAACCGCATTATCGGCGAGCAGGTGGACGGTGCCGTGACCATGGCGGAAGAGTCGACCGACTTTGCGGGCGTCTCCCGTCCGCCGTCATTGGGCGGCCTGGGGTTCTGGTATAAGTGGAACCTGGGCTGGATGCACGACACGCTCGACTATATGAAGCTGGATCCGGTTCACCGTAAGTATCATCACGATAAGCTGACGTTCGGGATGCTCTACAACTACACCGAAAACTTCATGCTGCCGCTGTCGCACGATGAGGTGGTGCACGGCAAAAAATCCATTCTCGACCGCATGCCGGGCGACGCGTGGCAGAAGTTTGCCAACCTGCGCGCCTATTACGGCTGGATGTTTGCCTTCCCGGGTAAGAAACTGCTGTTCATGGGCAATGAGTTCGCTCAGGGTCGCGAGTGGAACCACGACGCCAGCCTCGACTGGCATCTGCTGGAAGGCGGCGACAACTGGCACCACGGGGTGCAGCGTCTGGTGCGCGATCTGAACCTGACCTATCGCCACCACAAAGCGCTGCACGAGCTGGACTTCGATCCGTACGGCTTTGAGTGGCTGGTGGTGGACGACCATGAGCGCTCGGTGTTTGTCTTTGTGCGTCGTGACAAGGCCGGTAACGAGATCATCGTCGCCAGCAACTTCACCCCGGTGCCGCGCGAACACTACCGCTTCGGCATTAACCAGCCGGGCAAATGGCGTGAAATTCTGAATACCGATTCGATGCACTACCACGGCAGCAACGCCGGTAACGGCGGGCTGGTACAGAGTGACGCCATAGAAAGCCACGGGCGACCCAACTCCCTGAGCCTGACGCTGCCGCCGCTTGGCACCATCTGGCTGATGCGGGAGGGCGAATGACGCAGCTTACGGCAGGTAAACCCGAACCGCTCGGGGCGCGTTTTGACGGAAAGGGTGTCAATTTCACCCTCTTTTCCGCTCACGCCGAGCGGGTTGAACTGTGCGTGTTTGACGGGGAAGGTAACGAGCACCGTTACGATTTACCCGCGCGCACGGGGGATACCTGGCACGGCTACCTGGCCGGAGGACGGCCAGGCATGCACTATGGCTTTCGCGTACATGGTCCGTGGGATCCGGCGCAGGGTCACTGGTTTAACCCGGCGAAGCTGCTGATTGACCCGTGCGCGCACCGCGTGGACGGCGAATTTAAAGATGACCCGCTCTTCCACGTGGGCTACGGCGAGCCCGACCACCGCGACAGCGCGCCCGTCGCGCCAAAAAGCGTGGTGGTGAACGATCTTTATGACTGGGAAGACGATGCCCCGCCGCACACGCCGTGGGGCAATACCGTCATTTATGAAGCCCACGTTAAAGGGCTGACGTACCTGCACCCGTCGATCCCCAAAGAGATGCGCGGCACCTATAAGGCGCTCGGGCATCCCACCATGATCGCCTACCTGAAACATCTCGGTATCACCGCCCTGGAACTGCTTCCCGTTGCCCATTTTGCCAGCGAGCCGCGCCTGCAGCGGCTGGGGCTCAGCAACTACTGGGGCTACAACCCGCTGGCGATGTTCGCGCTCGAGCCGCGCTATGCCGTCCATCCGGAAAAAGCGCGGGACGAGTTCCGCGATGCGGTGAAGGCTCTCCACGCGGCGGGCATTGAGGTCATTCTGGACGTGGTGCTCAACCACAGTGCAGAAAGCGATCTCGACGGTCCGACGCTCTCCATGCGCGGAATTGATAACCGTAGCTATTATTGGATCAGGCAGGATGGCGATTATGAGAACTGGACCGGCTGCGGTAACACGCTCAACCTCAGCCATCCGGCGGTCACGCATTTTGCGTATGAATGCCTGAAATACTGGGTGGAGACGTTCCACGTCGACGGTTTTCGTTTCGACCTGGCGCCCGTGATGGGGCGCACGCCGGCGTTCAGCCGGCAGGCGCCGCTGTTCGAGGCGATAAAAAACTGTCCGGTGCTCTCGCAGGTGAAGCTCATTGCCGAGCCGTGGGACATTGGCGAAGGCGGTTATCAGGTCGGGAATTTCCCGCCGCTGTTTGCCGAGTGGAACGATCACTACCGCGACGCCGTGCGCCGCTTCTGGCTGGAACGCAATCTGTCGCTGGGGGAATTTGCCGGGCGCTTTGCCGCGTCGAGCGATCTCTTTAAGCGCGACGGCAAACGCCCGTCGGCTACCGTCAACCTGTTGACGGCGCACGACGGTTTTACGCTCAGGGACTGCGTTTGTTTCAATCAGAAACACAATGAGGCAAACGGCGAAGAGAATCGCGATGGCACTAACAATAACCATAGCTTTAATCATGGTATAGAAGGGTTAGGCGGAAGCCTCGACGTCATCGAGCGGCGACGCGCCAGCGTTCATGCGCTGCTGACAACGCTTTTACTGTCGCAGGGCACGCCGATGCTGCTGGCAGGCGATGAGCATGGTCACAGCCAGCACGGTAATAACAATGCGTATTGCCAGGACAACACCTTAACCTGGCTCGACTGGGGGGAAGCCAACAGCGGGCTGATTCATTTCACCGCTGCGCTGATCCATCTTCGCCAGCAGATCCCCGCGCTGACCGCCAACAGCTGGTGGGAAGAGGGTGACGGCAACGTTCGCTGGCTGAATAAAGACGCGCAACCGTTAAGCGCGCAAGAGTGGCAACACGGCGTACCACGCCTGCAAATCCTGCTGTCGGATAAATGGCTGGTCACGCTGAACGCGACGGATGACGTCGCAGAGATTGTTTTACCTGACGGGGAGTGGCGCGCCGTTCCCCCCTTTGCCGGAGCGGATAATCCGGTAGTAATGGCTGTCTGGCACGGGCCTGCGCACGGAGTGTGCGTATTCCAAAGATGATAAAAAAGGAGTTAGTCATGGTTAGATTAGAGAAGAACGATCCCTTAATGTTGGCACGCCAGCTACCATTAAAAACGGTTGCCCTGATCCTTGCGGGTGGGCGTGGTACCCGTCTGAAAGATTTGACCATCAAGCGCGCCAAACCGGCTGTTCACTTTGGTGGTAAGTTCCGCATCATCGACTTTGCGCTCTCCAACTGTCTGAACTCGGGCATTCGCCGCATCGGCGTCATTACGCAGTATCAGTCGCACACGCTGGTTCAGCATATCCAGCGCGGCTGGTCATTCTTCAGCGAAGAGATGAACGAGTTTGTCGATCTCCTTCCTGCTCAGCAGCGCGTTCACGGCGAGAACTGGTACCGCGGTACGGCGGATGCGGTGACCCAGAACCTCGACATTATTCGTCGCTATAACGCGGAATACATCGTGATCCTCGCCGGGGACCACATCTACAAGCAAGATTACTCCCACATGCTGATCGACCACGTCGAAAAAGGGGCGCGCTGCACCGTGGCGTGTCTGCCTGTGCCCGTTGCCGAAGCGACGGCGTTTGGCGTCATGCACGTGGATGCCGACGACAAAATTATCGACTTCGTTGAAAAACCGGCGAACCCGCCAACGATGCCGGGCGATGACACCAAATCGCTCGCCAGCATGGGGATCTATGTCTTTGACGCAGATTATCTTTATGAGCTGCTGGAAGAAGACGACAAAGACGAAAACTCCAGCCACGACTTCGGTAAAGACATCATTCCGAAAATCACGAAAGCTGGCATGGCGTATGCACATCCATTCCCGCTGTCCTGCGTACAGTCCGATCCGAATGCGGAACCCTACTGGCGCGATGTGGGAACGCTGGAAGCTTACTGGAAAGCGAACCTCGATCTGGCATCGGTCACGCCTGAACTGGATATGTATGACCAGAACTGGCCGATTCGTACCCATATGGAGTCGCTACCGCCGGCCAAATTCGTGCAGGACCGCTCCGGCAGCCACGGTATGACGCTGAACTCGCTGGTGTCCGGCGGGTGCATTATCTCCGGTTCGGTCGTGGTGCAGTCGGTGTTGTTCCCGCGCGTGCGGATAAATTCATTCTGTAATATCGATTCGGCAGTCTTGTTGCCGGATGTCTGGGTAGGGCGCTCGTGTCGTCTGCGTCGTTGCGTGATCGACCGTGCCTGCGTCATCCCTGAAGGGATGGTCATTGGGGAGAATGCGGAAGAAGACGCGCGTCGTTTCTACCGTTCGGAAGAGGGGATCGTGTTAGTCACACGGGAAATGTTGCGGAAGCTGCAGATCAAACAGGAGCGATGATGCAGGTTTTACACGTATGTTCTGAGATGTTCCCGTTATTAAAAACGGGCGGACTGGCAGATGTGCTTGGCGCATTACCGGCGGCGCAAATCGCCGGAGGCGTGGATACCCGAGTCCTGCTGCCCGCCTTTCCGGATATCCGGCGCGGTATACCCGATGCAAAAGTGGTGACCCGCCGTGAAACGTTTGCCGGACGCATTACCCTGCTGTTTGGACATTACAATGGCGTAGGGATTTACCTGATCGACGCGCCGCACTTATACGATCGCCCGGGCAGCCCGTATCACGATACGAACCTGTTCGCCTACACCGACAACGTGCTGCGCTTTGCGCTGCTCGGCTGGGTTGGAGCAGAAATGGCGACGGGGCTGGATCCGTTCTGGCGTCCGGATGTGGTGCACGCGCACGACTGGCACGCCGGGCTTGCCCCGGCGTATCTCGCCGCGCGCGGCCACCCGGCGAAATCGGTCTTTACCGTGCATAACCTTGCCTATCAGGGGATGTACTACGCCCATCACATGAATGACATCGATCTGCCATGGTCGTTCTTTAACATGCACGGTCTGGAGTTTAACGGGCAGATCTCGTTCCTGAAGGCGGGGCTGTACTACGCCGATCACATCACGGCGGTGAGCCCGACCTACGCGCGTGAGATCACCCAGCCGGCGTTTGGCTACGGCATGGAAGGGTTGCTGCAGCAGCGCCATCGCGAAGGCCGCCTGTCGGGTATTCTGAACGGCGTGGATGAACAGATCTGGAGCCCGGAAACCGATCTCCTGCTGGCGGCGCGCTATGGCCGTGATTCCGTGGAAGACAAAGCGGAAAACAAACGCCAGCTGCAGATTGCGATGGGCCTGAAGGTGAACGACAAAGTGCCGCTGTTCGCCGTCGTGAGCCGCCTGACCAGCCAGAAAGGGCTGGATCTGGTGCTGGAGGCGCTGCCCGGTTTACTGGAGCAGGGCGGACAGCTGGCGCTGCTCGGCGCGGGCGATCCGGTGCTGCAGGAAGGTTTCCTTGCCGCCGCTGCGGAACACCCGGGGCAGGTGGGCGTGCAGATTGGCTACCACGAGGCGTTCTCGCACCGAATTATGGGCGGCGCGGACGTCATTCTGGTGCCAAGCCGTTTCGAACCCTGCGGCCTGACGCAGCTTTATGGTCTGAAATACGGCACGCTGCCGCTGGTGCGCCGCACGGGCGGACTGGCGGATACCGTATCCGACAGCTCTCTGGAAAATCTGGCGGACGGTATCGCCAGCGGGTTTGTCTTTGAGGACAGTAATGCCTGGTCGCTGCTTCGGGCGATTCGGCGTGCTTTCGTCTTGTGGTCCCGTCCATCACTCTGGCGTTACGTTCAGCGTCAGGCGATGTCCATGGACTTTAGCTGGCACGTCGCGGCGCAGTCATACCGCGATCTCTATCAACGCTTGATGTAACGAGGCGAAGTTACTGATATGAACGCTCCATTTAGCTACTCTTCACCCACGCTCAGCGTTGAGGCGTTAAAGCACTCCATCGCCTACAAGCTGATGTTCACCATCGGGAAAGATCCGGTTATAGCCAACAAGCACGAGTGGCTGAACGCCACCCTGTTTGCGGTGCGTGACCGCCTGGTTGAACGCTGGCTGCGCTCAAACCGCGCCCAGCTTTCGCAGGAGACGCGTCAGGTTTACTACCTGTCGATGGAATTTTTGATTGGCCGCACGCTGTCCAACGCGCTGCTGTCGCTCGGTATTTATGACGATGTCAAAACCGCACTCGAAGAGATGGGGTTAGATTTAGAAGAACTGATCGACGAAGAGAACGACCCGGGCCTCGGCAACGGCGGTCTGGGGCGTCTCGCCGCCTGCTTCCTCGACTCGCTGGCGACGCTGGCGCTGCCGGGCCGCGGCTACGGTATTCGCTACGACTACGGTATGTTCAAACAGAACATCGTCGACGGGCGTCAGAAAGAGTCGCCGGACTACTGGCTGGAGTACGGCAACCCGTGGGAATTCAAGCGCCACAACACGCGTTACAAGGTGCGCTTTGGCGGGCGTATCCAGCAGGAAGGGAAAAAATCCCGCTGGGTGGAAACGGAAGAGATCCTGGCCGTGGCCTACGACCAGATTATCCCCGGCTACGATACCGACGCCACCAACACGCTGCGCCTGTGGAGTGCCCAGGCCAGTAGCGAAATTAACCTCGGTAAATTTAACCAGGGTGACTACTTCGCGGCGGTGGAGGATAAAAACCACTCCGAGAACGTGTCCCGCGTGCTGTACCCGGATGACTCGACCTACTCGGGTCGCGAGCTGCGCCTGCGTCAGGAGTATTTCCTCGTTTCGGCTACCATTCAGGACATCCTCAGCCGCCACCATCAGCTGCACAAAACCTACGCCAACCTGGCGGAGAAAACCGCGATCCACCTTAACGACACCCACCCGGTGCTCTCTATTCCGGAACTGATGCGCCTGCTGATCGACGAGCATAAGTTCAGCTGGGATGACGCCTTTGAGGTGACCTGCCAGGTGTTCTCGTACACCAACCACACGCTGATGAGCGAAGCGCTGGAGACGTGGCCGGTGGACATGCTCGGTAAAATCCTGCCGCGCCACCTGCAGATTATCTTTGAGATTAACGACTACTTCCTCAAGACGCTGCAGGAGCAGTATCCGAACGATACCGGCCTGCTGAGCCGTGCGTCCATCATTGATGAGTCGAACGGTCGTCGCGTGCGCATGGCCTGGCTGGCGGTTGTCATCAGCCACAAGGTCAACGGCGTGTCCGAGCTCCACTCGAACCTGATGGTGCAGTCTCTGTTTGCGGACTTCGCGAAGATCTTCCCGACGCGGTTCTGCAACGTGACCAACGGCGTCACGCCGCGCCGCTGGCTGGCGCTGGCCAACCAGCCGCTCTCTGAGGTGCTGGACGAGAATATCGGCCGCACCTGGCGTACCGATTTGAGCCAGCTGAGCGAGCTGGAACAGCATATTGATTTCCCGACGGTGAACAAAGCCGTACGCGAAGCCAAGCTGCTGAACAAAAAGCGTCTGGCGGTCTGGCTGGCGATGCACCTCAACGTGGTCGCTAACCCGAAAGCGCTGTTCGACGTGCAGATCAAACGCATCCACGAATACAAGCGTCAGCTGATGAACGTGCTGCACGTGATCACCCATTACAACCGCATCAAGGCCGATCCAACGGCCGAATGGGTGCCGCGCGTGAAGATCTTCGCCGGTAAGGCGGCTTCCGCCTACTACATGGCGAAGCACATTATTCATCTCATCAACGACGTGGCGAAGGTGGTTAACCAGGATCCGGACATTGGCGACAAGCTGAAGGTGGTGTTCATTCCGAACTACAGCGTCAGCCTTGCGCAGCTGATCATCCCGGCGGCGGATCTCTCTGAACAGATTTCGACGGCGGGTACTGAAGCATCGGGTACCAGTAATATGAAGTTTGCCCTCAACGGCGCGCTGACCATCGGCACGCTGGACGGGGCGAACGTCGAGATGCTGGAGCACGTGGGCGAAGAAAATATCTTCATCTTCGGTAACACGACGGAAGAGGTGGAGGCGCTTCGCAGGAAAGGCTACTCGCCGCGTCAATATTACGAAGAGGATGAAGAGTTGCGTCAGGTGCTGACGCAGATCGCGACCGGCGTGTTTAGCCCGGATGAACCGAGCCGCTATCGCGATCTGGTGGATTCGCTGATTAACTTTGGCGATCACTACCAGGTGCTGGCGGATTATCGCAGCTACGTGGACTGTCAGGATAAGGTTGACGAGCTGTACCGTCAGCAGGAGAAGTGGACCAGCGCCGCGATGTACAACATCGCCAATATGGGCTATTTCTCGTCAGACCGGACCATCAAGGAGTATGCCGAGACGATCTGGCATATTGATCCGGTGAGATTGTAAAAGCAAAACGGCAACCTCGGTTGCCGTTTTTAGTGTTTGTTCCCTCTCCCTGTGGGAGAGGGGCAGGGTGAGGGCATCAGTCCGCACCGGTCGTATTACGACGCCAGCGACAGCTCACGCTTCCCCGCATTTTGCAGTAACCACTGCGCCACGCGAGACTGCTGCTCGGCGTTGAGCCACATCCCTTCCTTGGTACGGCGCCAGATAGCATCGTCCAGACGACGCACCCACTCGTGCTCAACCAGGTAACGCAGTTCGGCTTCGTACAGCTCGTGGCCGAAATGCTCGCCCAGATCCGCCATGTCCTTCGCATCGCCCAGAATCAGCTCGGTATTGCTGCCGTAAGTGCGGGCATAGTGGCGCGCCATTCCTTCGGTGATGAACGGGAACCGACGGCGCAGCTTCGCGGCGTAATCATCGCGGTTATCGCCGATATCACCGCCGGGCAGTACCGCGCCCTTGGTCCATGCCGGGCCAATGCCTTTATAGTACGGCGCCAGTTTTTCCAGCGCGTGCTCGGCCAGCTTGCGGTAGGTAGTGAGCTTACCGCCAAACACGGAAAGCAGCGGCGCCTGACCGTCAACGTCGTGAATATCGAGCGTATAGTCGCGGGTAATGGCCTGCGGTGAGTCAGATTCGTCATCGCACAGCGGACGCACGCCGGAGTAGGTCCAGACAACGTCGTCGCGCGACAGCTGTTTCTTAAAGTGCGCGTTATACACTTTGAGCAGGTAGTTCACTTCGCTCTCGTCGATCTCGACGTTCTTCGGATCGCCTTTGTACTCCACGTCGGTAGTACCGATGATCGAGAATTCGTCCATCCACGGGATCACAAACACGATGCGCTTGTCTTCGTTCTGCAGGATGTAAGCCTGCTTCTGGGTATGCACGCGCGGCACCACAATGTGGCTGCCTTTGATTAGGCGAATGCCGTATGGAGAAGGCAGATGCATGCCGTCGTCGAAGAACTGCTTCACCCACGGGCCGGTAGCGTTCACCAGGCCGCGCGCTTTCCAGCTGAATTTCTCGCCGGTATCAATGTCTTCCGCTTCCACAATCCACAGGCCATTTTCACGACGGGCAGCGGTTGCGCGGGTGCGGGTTTTCACCTCGCCACCTTTCTTCTCAACCATCTGCGCATTCGCCAGTACCAGGCGGGCATCATCCACCCAGCAGTCGGAATATTCGAATCCGCGCACGATTTCCGGCTTAAGGACCGATTCTGAGCCAAAACGCAACCCTTTCGAACCCGGGAGGCTGGTGCGTTTACCCAGATGATCGTACATAAACAGACCGATGCGAATCATCCACGCCGGACGCAGATGCGGGCGATGGGGCAGGCGGAAGCGCATCGGAATCGCCAGATGCGGGGCCATTTTCAGCAGCACTTCACGTTCGGCCAGCGCTTCACTGACCAGGCGGAATTCGTAGTGTTCCAGGTAGCGCAGGCCACCGTGAATCAGTTTGGAGCTGGCGGACGACGTCGCGCAGGCGAGATCGTTAGCTTCCAGCATCAGTACGGACAAACCGCGTCCTGCGGCATCGACCGCAATACCGGCACCGTTGATGCCACCGCCTATCACAATCAGATCTTTGGTTTCCATAACACCCTCATGCACTTTCGTTAAAGCTCAGAAATGTTCGATATCGCTCATAATAGCAAAGGAACGCGCTTTTGGTAACATCAAAAAAACAATTTAGAGTGATATGGATAACATAATGGCGTTTACCCGCCGCCAGGACGTACACTACGGGGTAAAATCTTGTCGTTGACCACTGTAAAGAGAACACCATGGATCAGTTTGAATGTATTAACGTAGAAGAAGCCCACCAGAAGATGCACCAGGGAAAAGCGGTGCTGGTGGACATCCGCGATCCGCAGAGTTTTGCGATGGGCCATACGCCGGGCGCGTTCCATCTCACCAACGACACGCTGAGCGCGTTTATGCGCGATAACGACTTCGACACGCCGGTGATGGTCATGTGTTACCACGGCAACAGCAGCAAAGGCGCGGCGCAGTATCTGCTTCAGCAGGGTTACGACGCAGTTTACAGCGTCGACGGTGGTTTCGATGCCTGGCATCGTCATTTCCCGGCGGAAGTGGAATACGCTTTTGAGCGCTGATCCCGCTATACTGTCCTCTTTTGTGTGGAAATAAGCGACCGCTGCCCATGTTGATGATCACCTCTTTTACTAACCCGCGTGTCGCCCAGGCGTTTGTCGACTATATGGCGACGCAGGGCGTTATTCTGACTATTCAACAACATACGCAGACAGACGTCTGGCTGGCCGATGAGAGCCAGGCCGGACGGGTAAACGAGGAGCTGGCGCGTTTTCTTGAGAACCCTGGCGACCCGCGCTATCTGGCGGCCAGCTGGCAGTCCGGCCAGACCGGCAGCGGATTGCACTACAGCCGCTTTCCTTTCCTCGCCACTATTCGCGAGCGCGCGGGCCCGTTTACGCTGCTGCTGATGGCGGCCTGTATCATCGTCTTCATTATCATGAACGTGGTCGGCGACCAGAGCGTAATGATTGCCCTGGCGTGGCCCTATGACTCGTCTCTTGAGTTTGACGTCTGGCGCTACTTTAGCCACGTGATGATGCATTTCTCGGTGATGCATATCCTCTTTAACCTGCTCTGGTGGTGGTATCTCGGCGGTGCCGTTGAAAAGCGTCTGGGCAGCGGCAAGCTGATCGTTATCACCATCATCAGCGCCCTGTTAAGTGGCTACGTGCAGCACAAGTTCAGCGGGCCATGGTTCGGCGGGCTGTCGGGTGTCGTGTATGCCCTGATGGGCTACGTCTGGCTTCGCGGGGAGCGCGACCCGGAAAGTGGCATCTATCTGCAACGCGGATTAATAACCTTTGCATTAATATGGCTAATTGCCGGATGGTTTGATCTGTTTGGTATGTCTATCGCCAACGGTGCGCACGTCGCCGGGCTGGCCGTGGGGCTGGCGATGGCCTTTGCCGACACGCTCCATGCGCGAAAACGAACATAATTCTCAGGGATAATTGATGAAACAAACACAACGTCATGACGCCATTATCGAACTGGTAAAAAAACAGGGATACGTCAGCACCGAAGAGCTGGTGGAGCAGTTTGCCGTCAGCCCACAAACCATCCGTCGTGACCTGAACGACCTGGCCGATCAGAACCGTATTCTTCGCCACCACGGCGGCGCGGCGCTGCCGTCCAGCTCGGTCAACACCTCCTGGCACGACCGTAAGGCGACGCAGACGGCAGAGAAAGAGCGCATTGCCCGCAAGGTCGCCAGCCAGATCCCGAACGGCGCGACGCTGTTTATTGATATCGGCACCACGCCGGAAGCGGTCGCCCATGCGCTGCTGGATCACGAGAACCTGCGCGTGGTCACCAACAACCTGAACGTGGCCAATACCCTGATGCAGAAAGACGACTTCCGCATCATCCTCGCGGGCGGCGAGCTGCGCAGCCGCGACGGCGGGATTATCGGCGAAGCGACCCTCGACTTTATCTCGCAGTTCCGCCTCGACTTCGGCATTCTGGGGATCAGCGGTATCGACAGCGACGGCTCGCTGCTGGAGTTTGATTACCACGAGGTGCGCACCAAGCGCGCGATTATTGAAAATTCACGCCACGTGATGCTGGTGGTGGATCATTCCAAGTTTGGCCGTAACGCGATGGTGAACATGGGCAGCATCAGCATGGTGGATGCGGTCTATACCGACGTGATGCCGCCGGCGGGCGTGATGCAGGTAATTAAAGATAATAATTTGCAGTTAGAGTTGTGTTGAAAAGCCGTTCTCCCTCTCCCTGTGGGAGAGGGCCGGGGTGAGGGCGTCAGGCCGCACAAATCTAAACGCCGTACCCCATCATCTTCAACAGCTGCTGTGCATGCTGTACTGCATCCTGACGATGCGCCACGCCCAGCTTCTGGTACAGATTGCGGATATGCGTTTTGATGGTGGTCGCCGCCACCGCAAGCTCACCGGCAATCTGCTCGTTGCTGTAGCCTGAATAAATCAGCCCCAGAACCTGCCATTCGCGCTGGGTGAGCGGGCTGGTGCGGATAAGTTCCGGCACTTCCGGGTGGTTCAGCAGACGTTCAACAAAGTTCTCATCGAAATGCGCGAACTTGTGCCGATGATGCTGGTTAATCTCGCGCAGAATGCGCTGGGCGCGATGCTGATCCAGTTCCGGCAGCGTGTTGAGCTGAATCAGCTGGCGCAGCTGCTGCGCCATCACTTCCCCTTCAATTACAAAGTGGCTGATAAACCCGGTGCGGTTTGCCAGCTGCAGCGCCTCCAGCAGCACGCGCTGGGCATCGTTTTTACGACCCGCCTGCCAGTAGAGCTGGTTTTGCAGCAGCAGGTTGCGGTTCAGGTCGCTCATCAGGCGCAGGCTGCGCGCGTTCTCGTTCAGCTCCTCCAGCACAATCTCAGCGGGCTCTAATTCACCGAGCAGGATCTGCGCGCGGGCAATGTTGCGCCACTGGCTCTGCAGGAAGTGGTTGTTGGCAAATTCCGGTTTTGGCGTCTGGCGCAGCCAGTTGGCGGCAGATTTTTTATCGCCGGTCATCTGCCAGTAAATCACCCGGACCTTGTCGGCGTTTGACACCCAGTCGCTATGATACTGGCCGTTGCCGAGCAGGTTTTCCAGGCGGTTAAGATGGTTGCGGGCGTTGTCGAGATCGCCGCGCGCCAGCGAGCACTGCACCAGCAGCGCCAGGCACTGCAGCTGCTGCTGAGGCTGGAAGCTGGAAAGAACATCCACACCCTGACGGGCGCAGCTTTCCGCTTCATCCAGACGCGACCATGCCCACAGCAGCTGGGCGCGAATACGCAACAGGAACTCGTGCATCGGCAGCTGTTCCAGATGCTGTTCACGAATCAACTGGAACGCTTTTTCCTGGTTTTCCCAGGCAGCCTGCAGGAACCCCTGCGCGAATAAAATCTCGCTCTGTTGGATCAGGCTCCACAGGGCGTAATGCCAGACATCATGACGACGCGCCATCTGTTCGGTTTGCTGCATCAGTGAAAGCGATCGCGTGAGATCGCCTTTGCAGTGCAGCACTTCGCCGTGCACGGAGGTCGCCACGATACGGCTGTAGAAGTTGGCAAGCGGCAGTTCATCCAGCGCGACCATCGCCAGCCGTTCAGCTTCGTCCGGGTCGCCATCGTTAATCGCCACCTGAGCGCGCAGCGCGTTGAACTCGCCGTGCAGGGTGGTATCCATTTCGCTTTCCATCTCCTGCTCGGCGCGCGCCAGCAGGGTGTTCACTTCGCTGTAGCGATGCTGGCTCTGCATCAGCCAGGCCTGCAGCAGCACCAGACGCGGATTCTCAAGCAGGCTTTCCCACGGCAGCGCTTTGAGGGATTCTTCCAGCAGCGTCAACTCGCTGTGGTTAAACAGGCCCCACGCATGATTGAGGAGGATATCGCGCAGCATGCTGGCATCACCGGCGGCCAGCGCGTGGTGGATGGCTTCGCTTGGGAAGCCTTGCGCCATCCAGCTTTCGGCAGCGGCGCGGTGGATCTCCGGCAGTTCAACCGCCAGCTCCCACTGACAGCGCTGGCGCAGGAAGCTGCCAAACAGCGGATGATAGCTAAACCACTCGCCCGGATCGTCCATGCGCGTCAGGAAAAGGCCTTGACGTTCAATTTCTTCGAGCTGCAGCTGGCCATTTTCACAGCCCGTCACCCGTACGATGAGCGCATCGTTCATGGAGCGCAGCAGAGAGCTTTTCAGCAGGAAATTACGCGTTGAGGGATCGACGCTGTCCAGCACCTCATCCACGAGATAGTCAGAAAGGTGGCTGGCGTTGATGCCCGCCAGGCGCCGCGCAGACTGATGTGCCGGACTGTTATTTTGCCGGGCAGAGAGCGCGATGAGCTGCAGCGCCGTGGCCCAGCCGGCAACGTCATCACACAGGCGGCTGCTTTCGGCGGCCTCAATCGGTGAGTTCAGGCGGCAGTCAAAGAACTGTTTCGCTTCCTGATGGGTAAAGGCCAGCTGCTGGCTGCCCACTTCCAGGAGCTGATCGCGCACGCGCAGGTTGGCAATACCCAGCTGCGGCAGGTTGCGTGACAGCACTACTAAGGTCAGGTTTTCCGGCTGATGGCGCAGGAAGAAACGCATCGATTCATGAATTACCGGGTTAGTGATGAGATGGTAATCATCAATCACCACGTATAGCGGGCGATGCCATTCGGCCAGTTCGATAAACAGCTGAGAGAAAAGGGAGGACAGGCTTGCGTACTGGCGCTTTTGCACCATCACCTCACTGGCGACACAGTGTCCATGGGTTGCTTGCTGTATGGCGGCAATCAGATAGCTGGCAAAACGCTCCTGCTGGTTATCGCCCTCGTCGAGAGAGTACCAGCCAAGATCGCTCTTACCCGCGGCCCATTGCGAAATGAGCGTTGTTTTTCCATAACCTGCAGGGCTCGTAACCAGCGCCAGTCGGAAATTATGCGCGCCGGAAAGTTTAGCCAACAGACGCTCGCGGACCACTGTATGGTCAAGGCGAACCGGGCGACTTAATTTAGACGGAATCAACATAGGTTTCACTTCACTGTGGGGAACGAGAGATTTTATTTTTTTTGCGCTTCGTAATTAATGGATATAAGGTCGGCCAATAAGTTAACTATTGCAAGTTATGTCTGGATTTGGTGGCTGTGAATTTGCACTCTGTCACAAAACATTCAGGCAGAGGAGGGAACTTTCTGAAAAGGTCTTTGATGCCCCGTCAATGCTGGCTTGTATGGCTGTGCTGCGGCTGCGCTGAAACTGGTTTCAGAAAGGGATAGTGTCGTCAAATTTAATATACTCCTGGTAAAGTTAAGGGAGATTAATAACCTCCTTAGCGATTACCCGATTGCAGAAATATTATTCTACGTAAGTAATTATTTCGGCGGGGTTTAATTTCACCCGAAACCGCATTTCATTTCTTTGACATTCTCCTCGGTTACTTTTTTATCTTCCGGGCACACTCGAACTATGCTCTGAGAGTGGCCTCGATCACACTTTTATGCTCATCCCCGCTACTCCTCCCTGTCTAATCCCCCACAGGAGGAGGAAGAGGGGAAATGAGCCAGGCACACTAGCGCCAACTTGTGTTTTCTTTCTAAAGGATGCCGATCCCCTATGTCACAGCCTACTTTCAACAAAGCTCAATTCCAGGCTGCCCTGACGCGTCAGTGGCAGCGTTTTGGCCTTCATGCTGCAAACGAGATGACGCCTCACCAGTGGTGGCAGGCAGTGAGCGGTGCGCTCGCAGAGCAGCTGGATGCTCAACCCCTGGCAAACCCGGTAAAAGGCCAGCGCCATGTAAACTACATTTCAATGGAATTCCTGATTGGCCGTCTGACGGGCAACAACCTGTTGAACCTCGGCTGGTATCAGGAGGTCGGTGACGTTCTTAAAGAACACGACATTAACCTGACCGACCTGCTGGAAGAAGAGATTGACCCGGCGCTGGGCAACGGCGGCCTGGGACGCCTGGCGGCCTGCTTCCTTGACTCCATGGCGACCGTTGGCCAGTCGGCGATTGGCTACGGTCTGAACTACCAGTACGGCCTGTTCCGTCAGTCGTTTGCCGACGGGCATCAGATGGAAGCGCCGGACGACTGGCATCGCAATACCTATCCGTGGTTCCGCCACAACGCGCAGCTGGACGTACAGGTTGGCATTGGCGGAAAAGTGACAAAGCAGGGTTTCTGGGAACCGGCATTCACTATCACTGGCGAAGCCTGGGATCTGCCGGTGCTTGGCTACCGTAACGGCGTGGCGCAGCCGCTGCGTCTGTGGCAGGCGAAGCACGCGCATCCGTTTAACCTGACCAAATTCAACGACGGCGATTTCCTGCGCGCCGAGCAGCAGGGCATCGATGCCGAGAAGCTGACCAAAGTCCTCTACCCGAACGACAACCACCTGGCCGGTAAAAAGCTGCGCCTGATGCAACAGTACTTCCAGTGCGCCTGCTCCGTGGCGGACATTCTGCGTCGTCATCACCTGGCGGGCCGCAAGCTGGCGCAGCTGCCGGACTTTGAAGTGATTCAGCTCAACGACACGCACCCGACCATTGCCATCCCGGAGCTACTGCGCGTGCTGATCGACGAGCACCAGCTGAGCTGGGATGACGCCTGGGCCATCACCAGCCGTACCTTTGCCTACACCAACCACACCCTGATGCCAGAAGCGCTTGAGTGCTGGGATGAGAAGCTGGTGAAAACGCTGCTGCCGCGCCACATGCAGATCATCAACAAGATTAACGACCAGTTTAAAAAGCTCGTGGATAAAACCTGGCCGGGCAACAAGTCGGTCTGGGCGAAGCTGGCGGTGGTTCACGACAAGCAGGTGCGCATGGCGAATATGTGCGTTGTCAGCGGGTTTGCGGTGAATGGCGTGGCGGCGCTGCACTCGGATCTGGTGGTCAAAGATCTCTTCCCGGAATACCACCAGCTGTGGCCAACCAAATTCCACAACGTGACCAACGGCATCACGCCGCGTCGCTGGATCAAGCAGTGCAACCCGCTGCTGGCCGGCCTGCTGGATAAGACCCTGAAGAAAGAGTGGGCCAACGATCTGGACCAGCTCATCAACCTGGAAAAATACGCTGACGACGCGAAATTCCGCGAGCAGTACCGGACGATCAAGCTTGAGAACAAGGTTCGCCTGGCGGAGTTTGTGAAAGTGCGTACCGGGATTGAGATCAACCCGAACGCCATATTCGATATCCAGATCAAACGTCTGCACGAGTACAAACGCCAGCATCTGAACCTGCTGCACATTCTGGCGCTGTACAAAGAGATCCGCGAGAACCCGCAGGCCGACCGCGTGCCGCGCGTGTTCCTGTTCGGTGCGAAAGCGGCGCCGGGCTACTACCTGGCGAAAAACATTATCCTCGCCATCAATAAAGTGGCGGCGGCGATCAACAGCGATCCGAAAGTGGGCGACAAGCTGAAGGTAGTGTTCCTGCCGGACTACTGCGTCTCGGCGGCGGAAATGCTGATCCCGGCGGCGGATATCTCCGAGCAGATCTCAACCGCAGGAAAAGAAGCCTCCGGTACCGGCAACATGAAGCTAGCGCTGAACGGCGCGCTGACCGTCGGCACGCTCGACGGGGCGAACGTCGAAATCGCCGAGAAGGTGGGCGAAGAGAACATCTTTATCTTCGGCCATACCGTGGAAGAGGTGAAAGCCATCAAGGCCAAAGGCTATGACCCGGTGAAATGGCGTAAGAAAGACAAAGTCCTCGATGCGGTGCTGAAGGAGCTGGAGAGCGGTAAATACAGCGACGGCGATAAGCACGCGTTTGACCAGATGCTGCACAGCATGGACAAACACGGCGGTGACCCGTATCTGGTAATGGCGGACTTCACGGCCTACGTTGAAGCGCAAAAGCAGGTCGACGTGCTGTATCGCGACCAGGAAGCGTGGACCCGCGCGTGCATCCTGAATACCGCCCGCTGCGGTATGTTCAGCTCTGACCGCTCAATCCGTGATTATCAGGCCCGTATCTGGCAGGCAAAACGCTAAGGAAGCGCGATGGAGAGTAAACGTCTGGACAGTGCCGCGCAGGCGGCGGGAATTAGCCTCAGTTACATCAATGCGCACGGCAAACCGCAGTCTATTGGTGCGGACACCAAAAGACGTTTGCTGGATGCCATGCACAAAACCGACGCGAAAGCGTCGGCTGCTCCGGTGCCGAACGTGAAGGTATTCACCGCAGGCAAAAAGATGCCGCTGGCGGTGGAGGGGCGCGGCGAGTTTAGCTGGCTTCTTACCACCGAAGAGGGGCATCAGCATAAAGGCCACGCCACCGGCGGCAAAACGTTAAACCTTCCGGCAAAGCTGCCGGAGGGGTATCACACCTTAACGCTCACCCAGGACGATCTGCGTTTCCACTGCCGGGTGATCGTCGCGCCAAAACGCTGCTACGAGCCGCAGGCGCTGCTTGAAGGCAAAAAGCTGTGGGGCGCCTGCGTGCAGCTCTACACTCTGCGTTCCGACAGCAACTGGGGCATCGGTGATTTTGGCGATCTGAAAAAGATGCTGGCATCCGTGGGCGAGCGCGGCGGCGCGTTTATCGGTCTCAACCCGATCCACGCGCTCTATCCGGCCAACCCGGAGAGCGCCAGCCCGTATAGTCCGTCGTCCCGTCGCTGGCTGAACGTTATTTATATCGACGTTAACGCCTTAGATGATTTCAAAAACAGCAAAGAGGCGCAGGCGTGGTGGAAACTCAGCACCACACAGCAGGCGCTGAAGCAGGCGCGCGAAGCCGACTGGGTAGACTATTCCACCGTCACGGCGCTGAAAATGGCCGCGCTGCGTCTGGCGTGGAAAGGCTTTTCGCAGCGCGATGACGAGCAGATGGCGGCGTTCCGCCAGTTCGTGACGCAGGAGGGCGAGAGCCTGTACTGGCAGGCGGCGTTCGATGCGCTGCACGCATATCAGGTAAAAGAGGACGAAATGCGCTGGGGCTGGCCGGTCTGGCCCGAAGCGTATCAGAGCGTCGACACGCCTGAAGTGAAAGCGTTCTGTAAAAAAAATGCCGATGAAGTGGACTTCTACCTGTGGCTGCAGTGGCTGGCTTACAGCCAGTTTGCCGCCTGCTGGCAGGTGAGCCAGGGCTATAAAATGCCGATTGGCCTGTACCGCGATCTGGCCGTGGGCGTGGCGGAAGGCGGCGCGGAGACCTGGTGTGACCGTGAGCTTTACTGTCTGAAAGCCTCTGTCGGCGCGCCGCCGGATATCCTTGGCCCGCTGGGCCAGAACTGGGGATTGCCGCCGATGGATCCGCACGTCATGGCGGAGCGCGCCTACGAGCCGTTTATCGACCTGCTGCGCGCTAACATGCAAAACTGCGGCGCGCTGCGTATTGACCACGTAATGTCCGTGCTGCGTCTGTGGTGGATCCCGTACGGTGAAACGGCCGATCACGGGGCGTATGTGCAGTATCCGGTTGACGATCTGCTGTCGATCCTGGCCCTGGAAAGCAAGCGCCATCAGTGCATGGTGATCGGTGAAGATCTCGGTACCGTGCCGGTGGAAATTGTCAGCAAGCTCCGCGACAGCGGCGTCTACTCCTATAAAGTGCTCTATTTTGAAAACGACCATGAGAAAACCTTCCGCGCGCCGCAAGCGTACCCTGAACAGTCAATGGCAGTCGCGACGACGCATGACCTTCCTACGCTTCGTGGCTATTGGGAAAGCGGCGATCTGACCCTTGGCAAAACGCTGGGCCTGTATCCTGATGAGGAGGTGTTACGCGGCCTGTATCAGGATCGCGAGCTTTCCAAACAGGGGCTACTGGATGCGCTGCACAAGCAGGGCTGTCTGCCGAAACGTGCGGGACATAAAGCGTCATTGATGTCGATGACCGCGACCCTCAACCGCGGTTTGCAGCGCTATATTGCCGACAGCAACAGCGCTCTGCTGGGGCTGCAGCCGGAAGACTGGATTGATATGGCGGAGCCGGTGAACATCCCAGGCACCAGCTATCAGTACAAGAACTGGCGTCGAAAGCTGTCCACCACGCTTGAGGCGATGTTTGCCGATGATGGGGTGAACAGGCTGATCAAGGATTTGGATAAGCGGCGAAAAGCTGCTGGTAAGAAGTAATAAAAAACCCGCCAGTGGCGGGTTTTTTATTATCAGGCGGTGCTCATGCAGGTCGGGTAAGGCGTAGCCGCCACCCGACTTAGGGCATCAGACCACTATGTTGAGCAGCAGCACCCCGACCAGACCACACACCGAAATAATGGTTTCCAGCGCGGACCAGGACTTGATGGTTTCACCGATCGTCAGGTTGAAGTACTCCTTGAACAGCCAGAAGCCAGGGTCGTTAACGTGAGAGAAAATCACGCTACCGGAACCGACGGCGATAACCATCAGCTCAGGGCTTACGCCCGTGGTCGCAATCAGCGGGGCAACGATACCGCCTGCGGTGATCGCCGCAACGGTCGCTGAACCCAGCGCAATACGCAGAACCGCGGCAATAGACCAGGCCATCAGGAGCGGTGATACGTTGGTTTCATGCATCATGGCGGCGATGTATTTGTCCACGCCGCTGTCGACCAGAACCTGCTTGAATGCACCGCCACCGCCGATGATCAGGAGCATCATGGCAATGATTTTGATTGAAGAGGTCAGCGTGTCGTTGATCTGATCCATGGAGCGGCCACGGTTCAAACCGAAGGTGAACATCGCGATCAGCACGGCAATCAGCGTTGCCATCACCGGGTCACCCAGGAATTCCGCCACGGACAGGAACGCATGACCTTTAGGCAGGATCATCTCCGCCACGGCGCGCATCGCCATCAGGATCACCGGTACCAGGGAGGTCCAGACGCTGACGCCAAAGCCCGGCATCTCTTCTTCGGTGAAGGTTTTGGCGCTGTACAGACCTTCCGGAATCGGCTTATCAATGCCTTTCAGGAAGCGGGCATAAACCGGGCCGGCCAGAATCACCGTCGGGATCGCCAGAATCGTACCGAACAGCAGAGTTTTACCCATATCCGCGTGGAAGATGGTCGCGATAGCGGTTGGACCCGGGTGCGGCGGCAGGAAGCCGTGGGTCACGGACAGCGCCGCAGCCATTGGCACGCCGACATACAGCAGCGGGATGCTCGCGGCAGCCGCAATGGTGAACACCAGCGGCAGCATCAATACGAAGCCCACTTCATAGAACAGCGCGAAACCAACGGTAAAGCCGGTTAACACCACTGCCCACTGAATGTTCTTCTTACCGAATTTGTCGATAAGCGTGGTGGCAATACGCTGCGCGCCCCCGCAGTCCGCCAGCATTTTACCGAGCATGGCGCCGAAGCCCATGATCAATGCCAGGCTGCCGAGCGTGCCGCCGACACCGGCTTTAATCGAGCTGATAACTTTCACCAGCGGCATCCCCTGCATCAGACCGACTGCAAGTGCCACCAGAACCAGAGCGATAAATCCGTTCATTTTGAAACGGATCATCAAGAGCAGTAATAACACAACACCGATAGCAACGATGACTAATGGCATGATTTACCTGGCCTTTGAATTGTTATGGGTAACGTCATTGTTTCAACGACAAATTCCGATTGTCCCAACTGGGAACAGAGAAGTAACGGCACTAATACTGATGCCTTTTAAACGATTAAGTTTAGTCGGCTGTTATGGGTGTGCTTAGTGCCCATGAGAATGATACGGGTAACATGACGTGATTGAGAATCACCCTGGCAGGCAAAATGTGAATTATGAGACGCAGGTCAACATATAGAGGGGAGCGAAGAGGGGGAGCAGGGTTTTGTAGGCCCGGTAAGCGCAGCGCCACCGGGCAATACAGACGGGCGCTGAATTAGTAGTAAGAGTGCTCGCCGCGCTGGTGTTCGGTCAGGTCACGCACGCCTTTCAGTTCCGGGAACTCGTTCAGCAGCTGCTTCTCGATCCCTTCTTTCAGGGTGACATCGACCATTGAACAGCCGTTACAGCCGCCGCCAAACTGCAGAATGGCAAAACCTTCGTCGGTGATTTCCATCAGGGAAACACGGCCGCCGTGGCCCGCCAGCTGTGGGTTGATCTGGGATTGCAGCAGATACTCAACGCGCTCCATCAGAGGGGCATCGTCAGACACTTTACGCATTTTCGCGTTCGGCGCTTTCAGGGTTAGCTGAGAACCCAACTGATCGGTGACGAAGTCGATCTCCGCATCTTCAAGATACGGTGCGCTCAGCTCATCAACATAGGCGGTGAGCTGTTCAAACTTAAGGGCAGTGTCAGTAGCTTCCACAGCGTCCGGAGGACAATAAGAAACACCACATTCTGCATTCGGCGTGCCTGGATTGATCACAAACACACGGATCTGCGTCCCTTCTTCCTGATTTGCCAGCAGTTTGGCAAAGTGCGCTTGTGCAGAATCGGAAATACGGATCATAGCTTTGGCCTAATAGTTGACTAAATTACCTGGGTATAATCATACGCCCATTGAAGAAGGGCTACAAGGTACGGCACAGACACCATACCTGAACCGACGCGGCGCCGCTTTGCAAAAGCAGTCGGGAAAGTTCAGCAACGGTACTGCCTGTGGTGACAACATCATCCACAATCGCGATATGGAGCCCGTCGACCGGCAATTCAAGGCGAAAGGCGTTTTTGAGGTTTCTTTTGCGAAGCCGGGCGCTGAGCTGATGCTGGATGGCGGTGGCATGAACACGTGTCAGCGCGCGGGCATCATACCGACAGCCGAGCCACCGTGCGAGGGGACGGCAGAGCAGGTCACTCTGGTTATAGCCGCGCCGCCAGTGACGACGTCGGTAAAGGGGGACACTCACCACCATGTCGATTTTCGGCAGTGCCCGCTGACGTCGCGCCTGCAAAACCGCCAGCAACAGCAGGCGAGCAAGGGGCTGTGCCAGCGAGCTCTGCCCGGAAAACTTCAGCGCGTGGATCAGCCTGTTCAGCGGTGGAACATAATCATCCACCGCCACCATCGCGCTCCACGGCGGGGACTTTTTCAGGCAACGGCCACAGGGCAAAGCGGGATTCGTGGCCGGTAAACCACATTGTGGGCAGATCCCGATACGCCATTGCAGCGATCGCGTACAGACGGAGCAGATGCCCCACCCGCCTAGTGCCAGCGGCATTCGGCATAGCCAGCACAACCCAGGTACTGTTAGCATGTGCAACCTCCATGTGAAAAAGAGAACAGTAACTGATGAAGACGCTGTGGTGGCAGACCGTCGGGACAGGAAATTGCCATCTTGTGCTGCTGCACGGATGGGGACTGAATGCTGAAGTATGGCGTTGCGTAAGCGAGGAACTCGCCTCGCATTTCACGCTGCATCTGGTGGATTTGCCGGGTTATGGCCGCAGCCGCGGTTTTGGGGCCATGTCGCTTGATGAGATGGCGGAGCAGGTTCTGAACGCTGCTCCGCAAAATGCCATCTGGCTGGGCTGGAGCCTGGGCGGGCTGGTGGCGAGCCAGATTGCGCTGTCGAGACCTGACCGCGTAAAAGCGCTAGTGACCGTGGCGTCGTCGCCCTGTTTTAGCGCGCAGGACGCGTGGCCAGGGATAAAACCCGAGGTACTGGCGGGCTTTCAGCAGCAGCTGAGCGACGATTTCCAGCGGACCGTAGAGCGGTTCCTCGCGCTGCAGACGATGGGTACCGAAACCGCGCGTAAGGATGCCCGTACGCTGAAGCAGACCGTGCTTTCGCTGCCGATGCCGGAGGTTGAGGTGCTAAACGGCGGACTTGAGCTCCTGAAAACGGTTGACCTGCGCGAGCCGCTGGCCGCGCTGACGGTGCCGCACCTGCGTATCTACGGTTATCTCGATGGGATTGTGCCGCGCAAAGTGGTTCCGCTGCTGGATTCGCTTTGGCCGGACAGCGAATCGCAGATCGTTGCCAAAGCCGCACATGCCCCGTTTATCTCTCATCCGACGGAATTTTGTTCAGCGCTGATTGCGTTAAGTCAACGTTTCGACTGATTATTTTCTATCCTGCCTGGAAAAAGTAACACACCGCAACCATACTCCAGATGTCGTTGCGGTTGTTCTGCCTTCGATAATCAAAACAACAATCCTATGGAGAGTCAGGCTATGAAACTTGTTACAGGTATTGTCACTTCTCTGGTTATTGGGTCACTGTCATTTGGCGTCTTTGCGGCAAAAGAGCTGGAAAAAGATAAAGTTGCCAGCATGAATCTGACGAAAATTGGTGAGATTTCTACGTCTGACACCACCGCGCCGATGGATGCTCGCAGAGAGCTGTCGAAGAAAGCGGATGAGCTGGGCGGAACGTACTACGTCGTCACCAGTGCAGAAAAACAGACCAAAAACGTACGCGCAACGGCGGACGTCTACAAGTAATACGATAAAGCCGGGCAGCGATGCCCGGCTTTGTTAACGCAGCGTCCACCACTCCCTGAGGCAGGCCTTTCCTTCCGGACAGCTTTTACAACTGCCGGAGAGACAACCGTCCGCTTCTTCCTGAATCCGCACGGCTTTCCCCATGGCTTCCAGTCTTTCCAGCATGGCATCGATCATCGGCTGCGGCGTATGCAGGCTGAGGCTCAGCTGTTTCGCCTCCATTCGCCCCTGCAGTGCCAGCAGGTCACGAACCTGAATCAACGATGCCATGGTTTACTCCTTAGTGACAGTCGCCCGCCGGGCTGCTGCAGCAGGTCGCGGCGGTTTTACGGTTTGCCAGCAGGTCGATGTCGACGCGGCTGCGCGCACGCCGCAGCAAACCGAGCACTATCACGTTAAACAGCACAACCGCGAGAATGCAGACCAGGCTGTAGCGCGGATGCTGGCTGAAATTAACGGTTTGATAAAAGAGCGTCGAAAGCGAGTACGCAATGTTTAACCCCCACAGGATGGAGAAGCCCATCCAGCCGCGGCTGGACTCGCGAGCAATCGCCCCCATCACGGAGATGCACGGAATGTAGAGCAGAACAAAGATGAGGTAGCTATAGGCGGCGGACGCGCTGCCAAATTTCTCGCTCATCACCCCCATGGCACCCGTCGCCATTTCACCGTCGCCTTTGCTCGCTTCAATCGGGTTCGCCAGCACGCTCAGGCTGAAGGTGTCCTTCAGGCTCTGCCAGGTCTCCTCTACGGCACCCAGCAGTTCATCACCGAGATGAAACTCTGCCGGATTAAATTCCTGCTCCTGAATGTTCTCGGCGGTGTAGAGCGTGTTCAGGGTACCGACAACCACCTCTTTTGCCATTGCGCCGGTAAACAGCCCGACGGTTGCCTGCCAGTTATCCTCATGCACGCCAATCGGTTTGAAGACCGGCGTGATGACGCGGCTGACGGAGGCGAGGGCAGAGTCGTTAATGTTATCTGCCGCCTGTCCGCTGAGGGTGAAGCTGTTCAGCGCGCTCAGGAAAATGCTGACGATGACAATCACCTTACCGGCGCGCAGCACAAAGCCCTTCAGGCGCTGCCAGGTCTGGATCGCCAGGCTTTTCAGATGCGGCACGTGATACACCGGCAGCTCCATTACAAACGGTGACGCTTCACCGCGCATGATGGTGTGCTTCAGCATCAGACCGGTGAGGATCGCCATCACGATGCCCAGCACATACAGCGAGAAGACCGCCAGCGCGCCCTGCTGACCAAAGAAGGCTGCGGCAAAGACCGCAAAGATGGCCAGACGGGCACCGCAGGACATAAACGGCGCCATCATGATGGTCATCAGACGTTCACGCGGCGCATCCAGGGTGCGTGCGCCCATCACCGACGGTACGTTACAGCCGAAGCCGACAATCAGCGGGACGAAGGATTTACCCGGCAGACCCAGCGCCTGCATCAGACGATCCATCACGAACGCGGCGCGCGCCATGTAGCCGGAATCTTCCAGGAACGAGAGGAACAGATACATCATGCCGATCTGCGGCACCAGAGGCAGAACGGTGTTGATACCGCCGCCGATCCCCTGCGCGAGGAAGATGGTTAACCATTCCGGGAAGTGAAGGGTGTATCCCACCCACTGAATGCCGTGCACGAAGACCGCGACGGAACCGGCGTCGAAAATAGGCTGGAGTGCGCCGCCGATGTTAATGGCGAGCAGGAACATCACGTACATGACCAGCAGGAAGATGGGCAAACCGAGGAAGCGGTTAAGCACGACCTTATCCACCGCCGCCGTAAAGCGGCTGGGCTCTGCCGTCAGGGCGTTACTGACAACGTCGCAAATCGAGGCTATGGCCTGGTAACGCGCATCGGCGATATGCAGCGCCGGGTCGTCCAGCTCGTCGCTAAGACGAGCCACCGTCGCGTCCAGCTTATCGGCCGCATGTCCGGCGTAGGCGCGGCTGTAGATATCGCCTTCCAGCATCTGCAGTCCAAGCCACAGCCGCTGTTTCGCAGGCATACTGTTGTCCATCTCCTGCGCCAGCACGTTGGCTTCACGCAGGAGAGGCTGCGCGTAATGCACAAGCTCAACGTCGCGATTTCCCGCGTGACGGTCAATGGCCAGCTTCAGCGCATCAATACCGCGAGCGCGCGTCGAGACCAGCGGAACGACCGGGCACCCCAGGCGCGAGGAGAGGGCATCGACGTCGATGCGCAGCTTTTGTTTCTCTGCGATGTCGAGCATGTTGAGCGCCACGATGCAGGGGATACCCAGCTCAAGCAGCTGCAGCGTCAGATAGAGGTTACGCTCGAGGTTTGAGGCGTCGACCACGTTGATCAGCAGGTCCGCGTCGCCGCCAAGAATATAGTGACAGGCGATTTGCTCATCGAGCGAGGTTTGCGACGAAATGGTGGTTAAGGAGTAGGTGCCGGGAAGGTCAACCAGCGTCACCTGGTTGTCTGTCGTCGTGAACTGGCCCTCTTTACGCTCAACCGTCACGCCCGCCCAGTTGCCCACGCGCTGGCGAGCCCCGGTCAGCTGGTTAAAAAGGGTGGTCTTGCCGGAATTAGGATTGCCAATTAAGCCAATAGTTAACTTTTTCATTTTTTTAGACTCACTGAAACCGCTGGCTTGTTATCGGGATAAGGCTTCGACTTCTATTAACGCGAGGTCTTTCTTACGCAGCACCAGATTTACGCGGCGGGTTTCGATATGAACCGGATCGCCCAGCGGCGCCACGCGCACGACCTGGAATGACGAGCCGGGCAGCATGCCCAGCGACAGCAGCTTTTGCCGATAGGCAGGGCTAATTTCGCGGGTAAAACCGGTAATCTTCCATGCACTGTCTGGAGTGAATTGCATAACGCCTGATTCCACGAAAGGTTAAATTATCTACTATGGGATGATAATGAGAATAGTTTTTATCAGCAATATTAAAACTGTGACGGAATGTTGTTTGCGGTATTAATTTACGGCCTGTTTGACCTTGCTCAATATTTGCTGAATTGCCTGGAAAACGAAAAGGGGAGTATTTGTTAACGGGGTGATAATTAGTGGTTTAAATATGGCTATGCAATCGGTTTCATATATTTCGATATGATTATTCCCCTCATCCCGGCCCTCTCCCTTCTGGGGAGAGGGTTAGGGTGAGGGGCATTTACAACCTTAGCGTTTTTTACCCATCGCAGCCGCCAGCGCATCCATCATCGCGCTGTTGCCTGCAGGCTGAGTATCACGTCCGCGCGGTTTTGCCGCTTTCGCGGCGGGACGCTGCTGTTCGCGGCCTCCGCCATTGCCGCCGCGGCGCGCGTTGGTGTCGCCCGGCTGCTCGTCCAGACGCATGGTCAGCGCGATACGCTTGCGCTGCAGATCCACTTCCAGCACTTTGACCTTCACGATGTCGCCCGCTTTGACCACGGTGTGCGGGTCTTCAACGAACTTGTCGGCAAGGGATGAGATATGCACCAGACCATCCTGATGCACGCCGATATCCACGAACGCGCCAAAGTTGGTGACGTTGGTCACCGCGCCTTCCAGCACCATGCCGGGCAGCAGGTCGTTCATGGTTTCCACGCCGTCGGCAAAGGTCGCCGTTTTGAACTCAGGACGCGGATCGCGGCCCGGCTTTTCCAGCTCTTTAATAATGTCGGTGACGGTTGGCACACCAAATTTGTCGTCGGTGAAATCAACGGCTTGCAGGTTGCGCAGGGCGCTGCTGTCACCCATGAGATCTTTCAGCGCCTGCTGGGTGGCGGCCAGGATGCGTTCCACCACAGGGTACGCCTCCGGGTGCACGGTGGAGGCATCCAGCGGGTTATCGCCGTGGTTGATGCGCAGGAAGCCCGCACACTGCTCAAAGGCTTTTGGCCCCAGACGGCTCACCTTCAGCAGCTGCTGACGGTTCTGGAACTGGCCGTTCTCATCACGCCAGGCGACGATGTTCTGCGCCATCATGCGGGTTAAGCCCGCCACGCGGGTCAGCAGGGGAACGGAGGCGGTGTTCAGGTCAACGCCGACGGCGTTTACGCAGTCTTCCACCACCGCATCCAGCTTGCGCGCCAGCTGAGTCTGGCTCACGTCATGCTGATACTGGCCCACGCCGATGGATTTCGGATCGATCTTCACCAGCTCCGCCAGCGGATCCTGCAGGCGGCGAGCGATAGAAACTGCCCCGCGCAGGGAAACGTCCAGGTCCGGGAATTCCTGGGCCGCCAGCTCGGACGCGGAATAGACGGATGCCCCGGCCTCGCTGACGATCACTTTCTGTGCCGTCACTTTCGGGAACTGCTTCTGCACGTCGAGGTAAAAACGCTCGGTTTCACGAGAGGCCGTACCGTTGCCGATGGCAACCAGCTCGACGTTGTATTTTTCGCAAAGCGCCGCCACCACGACGGCCGCTTTCGCTGCCTGGCCGGTGTGCGGATAAATGGTATCGGTCGCCACCAGCTTGCCGGTGCCGTCAACCACAGCGACCTTCACGCCGGTACGCAGACCCGGGTCGAGACCCATTGTCGCGCGCAGGCCGGCAGGGGCGGCCATCAGCAGGTCGTGCAGGTTACGGGCGAAGACGTTAATCGCTTCATCTTCGGCGCGTTCGCGCACGGTGCCCATCAGCTCGGTTTCGAGGTGCATCAGCACCTTGATGCGCCAGGTCCAGCTTACTACGCCTTTACGCCAGCTGTCCGCCGGGGCGTTGTTCAGGCGCAGGCCGAGATGGTCGATAATGATCTGCTCGCAGTGGCTCTCTTTCGGCGGCTCGTCAAACTGCGGATCGGCGTTCAGGGAGAGCTGGAGCACGCCTTCGTTGCGGCCGCGGAACATTGCCAGCGCGCGGTGGGAAGGGGTGGTGGAAATCGGTTCGTGGTGATCGAAATAGTCGCGGAATTTCGCGCCTTCTTCCTCTTTACCCGCGACGACGGTAGAGACGATGTGGGCATTCTTCCACAGGTAATCACGCACTTTAGCGAGCAGCGCGGCGTCTTCGGCGAAGCGCTCCATCAGAATGTAGCGTGCGCCGTCGAGGGCGGCCTTGGTGTCCGCCACGCCTTTGTCAGCGTCGATAAATTTCGCCGCTTCGGTTTCCGGATCGTGCGATGGCTCGTTCCACAGCAGGTCGGCCAGCGGCTCAAGGCCCGCTTCAATCGCAATCTGCCCGCGCGTGCGGCGCTTCGGTTTGTACGGCAGATAGAGATCTTCTAATTCGGTTTTGCTCAGGGTGCCGTTAATGGCGCTTTCCAGATCGCTGGTCAGTTTGCCCTGTTCGCCGATGGATTTGAGGATCGCCTGACGACGTTCTTCCAGTTCGCGCAGATAACCGAGACGGGTCTCCAGGTTACGCAGCTGCGTGTCATCCAGACCGCCGGTGACTTCCTTACGATAGCGTGCAATAAACGGCACGGTGTTCCCTTCATCAAGCAGGCGAACGGCAGCTTCTACCTGTTCGGCTCTGGCCTGAATATCACCCGCAATAATGCGGCAGAGCGAATCATTCATCATGGCTTTATCATCTGTTGAGTCGAAAAAATCAGGGGATAGTTATACGGGCTGACACGGCAAAATGCCAGCCGGGGAGGGCGCTCTCGGACTATTTTACGTAGATGATCTCATTGACGTACCAGCTGGCTTCACCAGCTGGAGTCTGAACGATGGCCAGATCGCCCACTTCCTTTTTCAGCAGCGCGCGGGCCATCGGGGAGTCGATGGAGATGTAATCCTTACGACCAAAAATTTCATCGTAGCCGACAATGCGAAAACGCAGGGTGTCACCATCGTCGTTTTCAATCTCCACCCACGCGCCGAAGAACACTTTGCCCTCCTGCTGCGGAGAGTAATCGACAATTTTAAGATTCTCGAGGCACTTCGTCAGATAGCGAACCCGGCGGTCAATTTCGCGTAGCCGCTTTTTGTTGTACTGGTAGTCAGCGTTTTCGCTGCGATCGCCCAGGCTTGCCGCCCAGGTCACCTTTTTGGTTACTTCAGGACGCTCTTCGCGCCAGAGGTAATCCATCTCTTTTTTGAGCTTTTCGTACCCTTCGCGGGTGATCAGGGGCGTTTTCATGGTAAAGCCTTTGCTGCCTGCCGGTTAACTGTCTTGCGCACAATACGTACCACACAGTGTAACAGACAGGATTAATAATGATTTATGTGATGAAATGAGCAGATAAGCTGCTGTTAAATATGCTTTGTAACAATTTCGACTAGAATTTATACCAGAATTAACTGGTCGAATACGTGCACTTTTTTAGAATACGCTGTTACAAAGACTATCCGAACCTTTGGGAGTACACACAATGCAAGAGAACTACAAAATTCTGGTCGTGGATGACGACATGCGCCTGCGTGCGCTGCTGGAGCGTTATCTGACCGAGCAGGGCTTCCAGGTTCGTAGCGTCGCGAACGCTGAGCAGATGGACCGTCTGCTGACCCGTGAATCTTTCCACCTGATGGTTCTCGACCTGATGCTGCCTGGCGAAGACGGGCTTTCTATTTGCCGCCGTCTGCGCAGCCAGAGCAACCCGATGCCGATTATCATGGTGACGGCGAAGGGCGAGGAAGTTGACCGTATCGTGGGCCTCGAAATCGGCGCGGACGACTACATTCCAAAACCGTTTAACCCGCGTGAACTGCTGGCACGTATTCGCGCCGTGCTGCGACGTCAGGCGAACGAGCTGCCGGGCGCGCCGTCGCAGGAAGAAGCCGTTATTGCCTTCGGCAAGTTCAAGCTGAACCTCGGCACGCGCGAGATGTTCCGTGAAGATGAGCCAATGCCGCTCACCAGCGGCGAGTTTGCGGTACTGAAAGCGCTGGTCAGCCACCCGCGTGAACCGCTTTCCCGTGACAAGCTGATGAACCTGGCGCGCGGTCGCGAATACTCCGCAATGGAACGCTCTATCGACGTGCAGATCTCCCGTCTGCGCCGCATGGTGGAAGAAGATCCGGCGCATCCTCGTTATATTCAGACCGTATGGGGTCTGGGCTACGTGTTCGTCCCGGACGGCTCTAAAGCATGAGGCGAATGCGCTTCTCGCCGCGAAGCTCGTTTGCCCGCACCCTGTTACTGATCGTCACCCTGCTGTTCGTCAGCCTGGTGACGACCTACCTGGTGGTGTTGAACTTTGCGATCCTGCCGAGCCTCCAGCAGTTCAATAAGGTCCTGGCCTACGAAGTCCGTATGCTGATGACCGATAAGCTGCAGCTGGAGGACGGCACGCAGCTCGTCGTTCCTCCGGCGTTTCGCCGTGAAATCTACCGTGAACTGGGCATTTCGCTCTATTCCAACGAAGCGGCGGAAGACGCTGGCCTGCGCTGGGCGCAGCACTACGAATTCCTCAGCCAGCAGATGGCGCAGCAGCTGGGCGGTCCAACGGAAGTGCGCGTTGAGGTCAACAAAAGCTCGCCCGTCGTCTGGCTGAAAACCTGGCTGTCACCCAATATTTGGGTTCGCGTTCCGCTGACCGAAATCCATCAGGGCGATTTCTCACCGCTGTTCCGCTATACCCTGGCGATTATGCTGCTGGCGATAGGCGGCGCGTGGCTATTTATCCGTATACAGAACCGACCTCTGGTCGACCTGGAGCACGCTGCGCTGCAGGTCGGTAAAGGGATTATTCCTCCTCCGCTGCGCGAGTATGGCGCCTCGGAAGTCCGTTCAGTGACGCGTGCCTTTAACCATATGGCGGCAGGCGTGAAGCAGCTGGCGGATGACCGTACGCTGCTGATGGCGGGCGTCAGCCACGACCTGCGCACGCCGCTAACGCGTATTCGTCTGGCGACGGAGATGATGGGAGAAGAGGACGGTTACCTTGCCGAGTCCATCAATAAGGACATTGAAGAGTGTAACGCCATCATTGAGCAGTTCATCGACTACCTGCGCACCGGGCAGGAGATGCCAATGGAGATGGCGGATCTGAACGCGGTGCTGGGCGAAGTCGTGGCGGCGGAAAGCGGCTACGAGCGCGAGATTGATACCGACCTTCAGGCCGGTGAAATTCAGGTTCGTATGCACCCGCTCTCCATTAAACGTGCGGTCGCCAACATGGTGGTCAACGCGGCGCGCTACGGCAACGGCTGGATTAAGGTCAGCAGTGGGTCTGAGCTCAACCGCGCCTGGTTCCAGGTGGAAGACGACGGTCCAGGCATCAAGCCCGAGCAGCGTAAGCATCTGTTCCAGCCGTTTGTGCGCGGCGACAGCGCGCGCAGCACCAGCGGTACGGGCTTAGGCCTGGCGATAGTGCAGCGTATTATTGATAACCATAACGGGCTGCTGGAGATTGGAACCAGCGAGCGCGGTGGGTTGAGCATTCGCGCCTGGCTGCCGGTACCGGTGACGCGGGGGCAGGTGAAAGAGAGTTGAAAAAAGGGTGGCACGAGCCACCCTTTTTTGTAGGTCGGGTAAGGCGAAGCCGCCACCCGACATGGACTACAGTTTTGGACCCGCACTCACTAGCGCAGCACCCGCCGGGGTATCGGTATACTTCTCGAAGTTCTCGATAAACAGCTTCGCCAGCGATTCCGCCTTCTCACGCCACTGCTCCGGAGAACCGTACGTATTGCGCGGGTCGAGGATATGCGTATCCACACCCGGCAGCGACGTTGGGATCGCCAGGTCAAACATCGGCAGCGTGAAGGTTTCGGCGTCGTCCAGAGAACCATCCAGAATGGCGTCGATAATGGCGCGGGTATCTTTGATAGAGATACGTTTGCCGGTGCCGTTCCAGCCGGTGTTCACCAGGTATGCCTGCGCGCCGGATGCCTGCATGCGTTTCACCAGCACTTCAGCATACTGCGTCGGGTGCAGCGACAGGAAGGCTGCGCCGAAGCAGGCGGAGAAGGTTGGGGTTGGCTCCGTCACGCCGCGCTCGGTACCCGCCAGCTTGGCGGTGAAACCGGAAAGGAAGTGGTACTGCGTTTGGCTGGCCGTCAGGCGAGACACCGGAGGCAGAACGCCGAACGCATCCGCCGTCAGGAAAATAACCTTCGTGGCATGACCCGCTTTTGACACCGGCTTCACGATATTGTCGATGTGGTAGATCGGATAAGAGACGCGGGTGTTTTCCGTTTTCGACGCATCGTCGAAGTCGATGGAGCCGTCGGCACGCACGGTGACGTTTTCCAGCAGCGCATCGCGACGGATCGCGTGGAAGATATCCGGCTCGGCCTCTTCAGACAGGCGAATGGTCTTCGCGTAGCAGCCGCCTTCAAAGTTGAATACGCCATCGTCATCCCAGCCGTGTTCGTCATCGCCAATCAGGCGACGTTTTGGATCGGTGGACAGGGTGGTTTTACCGGTGCCGGACAGGCCGAAGAAGACCGCCACGTCGCCTTTTTCACCGACGTTAGCAGAGCAGTGCATGGAGGCAATGCCCCGTAGCGGCAGCAGGTAGTTCATGACGGAGAACATCCCTTTCTTCATTTCGCCGCCGTACCAGGTACCGCCGATCAGCTGGATACGCTCGGTCAGGTTGAAGGCCACAAAGTTTTCGGAGTTCAGACCCTGCTCTTTCCACTGTGGGTTGGTGCATTTCGCGCCGTTCATCACGATGAAATCAGGGGTGAAGTCCTGCAGCTCTTCGTCGGTTGGACGGATAAACATGTTTTTCACGAAATGCGCCTGCCAGGCCACTTCGGTGATAAAACGCACGGAGAGACGGGTATCGGCGTTAGCGCCGCAGAAAGCGTCGACAATAAACAAACGCTTGCCGGAAAGTTGATGGGTGACGAGCCCTTTCAGGTGCTGCCAGGTTTCCGGGGAGAGCGGTTTGTTGTCGTTCTTCCCTTTGCCCTTGTCAGCCCACCACAGCGTATCGCGGGTGGTTTCGTCTCGGACGATATACTTATCTTTCGGCGAACGACCGGTAAAGATACCGGTATCGACGGCGATAGCACCAAGATTCGTCAACACACCACGCTCGTATCCTTCCAGTGCTGGATTGAGCTCTTCCTGATACAGCGTATCGTAGTCGGGGTTGTAGACGATTTCCTGGACGTCGTGAATACCATAAGCCTTGAGATCTTGCGGGGTTAAACCAGTAACACGCATATCACTGCTCCTTAGCCAATATGTACTGCCTGAAATTGTAGGGTTTTTCTGAGGTTGTTTACCGCGACGGGGCTCATAGATTCACGCATCTGGACAAAACCCTTACTAACGGAAAACGCTGCGACTCCAGTCACGGCGCAGGCGGATTATCGCAGGAATCGCTTTTTGGGTGGGGAAAATGTTCCGAAAAGGTTAAAGGCTGGTGATTTTATCGGAAAGAATGTGAATGTAATCGCATACACGTAAGAAAATTACGTAAGAGTTACATTGGGAAAACGATTCAGCTTGGGTGGAGTTTTTTGCCCCTCAGCCCAGCCCTCTCCCCTTTGGGGAGAAGGTTAAGGTGAGGGGAAGAGAGGTTTAATGAACCTGCGGATCCGCCGGGGAGGCGTTGTTGCGGATCTCAGCGATATCCATCGAATTGAATACATAGTGCGTACCGCAGTAGTCACAGTGCATATCAATTTCGCCGTCTTCCGCCATGATGCTGTCGATCTCTTCATCCGGCAGGGTTTTCAGTGCGCCAGCGCAGCGCTCGCGGGAGCAGGTGCACTTAAACTCCACGGACTGCGGGTCGTAGACGGTCACTTCTTCTTCGTGGTACAGACGCCACAGCACGTCTGTCGCCGACAGGTTGAACAGCTCTTCCGCCTTGATGGTTTCGGTCAGCGTCGCCAGGTGCTCAAAATCATTGGTCTGAGCGTCCTGGGCAGGCAGAACCTGCAGCAGCATACCGCCCGCAGCAGGCTGGCCGTCCACTTCACCGGTGCGGATGAACAGACGCGTCGGCAGCTGCTCGGAGCGCATGAAGTAATCTTCCAGGCAGGCTGCCAGGGTATCGCCTTCCAGACCGACCACGCCCTGATAGCGCTCACCTTCCTCTGGGGAGATGGTGATCACCAGGTAGCCATTACCTACCAGCGTTTTGAGGTCAGCATTCTCGGGCACGTCGCCCTGAACGCGCGCCACGCCGCGCATCTGCTGCTGGTTATTGCCGTTGATGACCGCCAGCGTCATCGGGCCGTCGCCCTGCAGCTGCACGGTGATATCCCCGGCAAACTTCAGCGTTGCGGTAAGCAGGCTGGTGGCAACCAGCAGTTCGCCCAACAGGGTCTTCACCGGCAGCGGGTAATTGTGGTTTTCCAGAATCTGTTTCCAGGTTTCGGATACGGTGACCAGCTCGCCGCGCACGGCGAATTGTTCAAACAGATAGCGGTGTAATTGGTCGTGTTGGGCCATTTTCATCTCTCGTGCGGGTGAGGTTAATCAGTCTCACCGTGTTTAAATTTCATCAGATCGCGGCGCTCTTTTTTGTCCGGCCGCCGGTCCGGGTGAGGCATCGTCAGCGCGTTCATTTTGCGCGCCAGCGCGGTCTTCTCGCGCTTTTCAATGCTCTCCGCCGTCTCTTCATAAAGCATTACGGCTTCCGCTGCGGGTCGACGTTGTTCGGTAATGGCTTTAACCACCACCGTACGTTCATCGTTGCCCTGACGCAGCGTTAAGGTGGCATTCAGCTCAACCATCTTGCTCGGTTTGCTGCGCTGGCCGTTGTAATGCACTTTTCCGCCGTCAACCATCTCGCGGGCAAGGGCGCGCGTTTTATAAAAACGCGCTGCCCACAGCCATTTATCCAGTCTTACCCCGTCTGAGGGTTTTTCTTTCATGGCGTCTCCTTCACGGTCAGTGAGGGGATCATCTGGCGATAGTCGTTCAGTCCCGGGTGGCGCAGATAGCTTTTTTCAGCCAGGCCAGAGTCAGGATTGGTGACGCCCAGACAGTAGCGAATGCCAAACCTTGCGGCAGAATCCAGAATGGGCTCGCTGTCATCAATGAACAACGTACGTTCCGGCTGCAAACCCGTCTCTTCCTTAACCGCATGCCACAACCGCTGATCCTCTTTCGGATAACCAAATGTGTGGGTGGAAAGAAATAAATCAAGGTGCGACGCCAGACCCGTATGTTCCAGCTTCACCGCCAGATTATGTGGATGCGCGTTGGTCAGCAAGATACGGCGCTTGCCGCTTGCTTTCAGCGCATCCAGAAAGGGCACTGTATCTTCGCGCAGAACGGCGCGCGGGCCCTGGGCGGTAGTCATGGCACAAATATCCAGACCGAGGCGCTCGCTCCAGTAGTCAAGACAGTACCAGTTTAGCGTATGTTGCACGGCGCTATATTGCGAACGAATGAATGCCTGCGCTTCTGCCGGGGAGATCCCCTGCTGCTCGCCATAGGTTTCTGGAACCAGCGTTTGCCAGAAATAGTTATCAAAGGCGAGATCGAGCAGCGTGCCGTCCATATCCAGCAGAACGGTATCAACCTCCTGCCAGGCGATATCAAGATGCATTAGGGGAACTCCAGCCAGATGAAACGTGCGCGACAGGGTAGCACATCTTGTCGCGCAACGACGTTATCAGATCAGGCTCTCAGACGAGGGGATCAGCTTAGGATTGAGGCAGTTTTCGTAATATTGCTGGATGTCGGCAAGCCGCGTGCGCGAGCGCTGGTAGCGGCGCAGGGCCATAAAACCGTTCCAGAAAATGGCGATCAGCATCGCGGTCATCAGCAGCGAGGTGCCGATGTAGCGCCACAGCCCAGCGCTATCCGGCATCCGGTGCAGGCCGATATGGCGAGTGCCGTTGGCGTCGGTATAAATACTCGTGACAATCCCTTCTGCGCTGAACGGCGTTTGCATCAGCATCTGCGCCAGGCGCTGGAATTGGCTCCACTGCTCCTGCGCCGGATAATCATAAAGCGCCACCTGCGGATAAGGCTGATCGACCAGGTCGCTGCCCTCATCGCTTGCAATTACAAAGCCGCCCGGTGCCGGGCTGTTCAGCGCCTGAGCCGCACGGGTGGTCTCGCGCATCATGAACGGTGACGTCGAGGTAGCGACCAGGTTATCCAGAGATTCAGCGCTAACCGGCCGCAGCAGCACGTTAACGCCATCCAGTCGTCCCGCTTCGGCGCGTTTCACCAGCGAGTCCCAGTCTTTACTGTTCCCGAGGTTTACCAGGGCATTTTTAAGACGTATGCACTCATCCTGAGAGGAACAAAGATCCTGCGTTTTCAGAACGATGTCACCAAAATCATCCAGCAGAACCATGCCTGATTTTTGAATGGCCGAACGCAGTGCGGGACTAACGCGTGAATCATCGTCCGGTTTCGGGTGCAGCTGGCGGTTAACCGTCTGGGTAAGAGCCGTGGCTTTATTCACGACTTCGGATTCCGGCAGCGGCAGCGGCGGTGCATCGTTCCAGATAATTTGTGAGCAATCGAACGGCATAAACGGTGAGTTCTGGCGCGTGTTCCACGCCCCCGGGGTGTGAATATTACACATCCCGGTTCCCTTCAGGCGCAGCGTGTCCCCCACGCGCACACCGGCTTCATCCAGTTTGTTGACGCTGGTCGCTTCAATGGTTTGCGCCCCTTTGATCCACGACAGGGTGAATTTGATGGGCATATCCAGCGGCACGAAAAGCAGCAGCATGACTAAGACCAGCGCCGCGCCGCCGGCAATGACCGTGCTGCGAAGCCAGTGCTGAAGCGGGAAATTTTTCACTTCATCATGCAGGGATAAGAAGCGCCCCTGACGCACAACGTGGCGGTCAAGGTAGATATCAATATCGGTTTTCTGCCCCAGGTCCTGCGCGATCCACGGTTGCCAGTGGCGCGGGTAGATCAGGTCGATAATACCGAGCGAGATATTGTTGAGATGTTCCTGATCGTTTTCACCGAAGAGGCCCCAGCGCTTTGGCGTTCCGCGCAGGCAGTGGATTTCGCGCAACGAGGTTCTGGCCGGTGGGGCAAAGAGCCCCCAAAGCCCGCCCGCCAGCAGCAGAACCGCACCTCCAGCCAGCCAGGGGACAAACACATCCGGCGTGAGGAGGCAGATAAAAAAGAGCAGGAAGGCAGCAACGATCAGAATGGCTTCGCGGATGCCGTCCGGGCGGCTCAGAGCGTACTCTTCATGGGTTTCCTGGCGAATATTCAGCAGTTCAATCTGCTCAGTCTCTTCGCCACGAATGGAGGCCTGCGATGAACTGGCGCGTTCCAGCGCAAAACGAGGGGCTTCCTGAAGGTATTCATTCAGCGTATGGCCGTTAAGCGAGATAACCAGGGGCAACGAGTCGGTGTGAATCAGCTCAACGCTGTTTTCGTCGTTAATGTATTGCTCCCAGGACGGGGGCAGATGCACTTCGACGGAATCAAGGTAATAGCGCCATTTGTTAGGGTCATCAGTAGTGATGCCATAGCGCGTGATGGAGCGCGTCACGCAGAGCACGGTATCACTTTGTGCATTAAGATTTAGCGCGACGGGCGCAGCGGTGGCTCCCGTTGGCCCAGGCGTTAATTGAGTACGGTTCAGGATTTCGAGATAGTTTTCAACCGCATCGCGCTCGTCTTGCGTAAGTTTACGCGTGCTTGCACCCGCAAATGCATTTAAAAAGGGCAGGCGATAACGGCGCTGTACGCGGCGCCTGTAAAACCACCCTGCAACCAACGCACCGGCCAGCATAGCAGCGAGAACAATCAAAATGGTGCTCATGCTTTCCCCATCTTACTTATCTTCTTACAGGTGTAGTCAGTAGCACCTTTACATTGAATGAGAGTCTGTGGTTGGCTATCGGCAAGTATGGAGTCGAACTTGAGCATTCTGAAGCGCATCCCAGTGACCGGTGATGATAGCAAAGCCTGTTATGGCGCGATATCAGCAAATTCCTGGAAACATTTCAACCTCTTGACATTTGTTTTGAATTGAGGATTGATCTCAAATACGTTGCATAAATGTAAATAAAGAACAATTGACATTGCCGAAACCGTGCAGCGTATCGCACAATAACGCCAGTTCTCACTGCTAAGACCCATCAAGATGAGCAAACCACTACAAAAACCCACCATTCTGAATGTTGAAACTGTCGCCAAATCGCGCCTGTTTAATGTCGAAAGTGTGGATCTGGAGTTCAGCAACGGTGTGCGTCGCGTTTATGAACGTATGCGCCCTTCTTCGCGCGAAGCGGTGATGATTGTTCCCATTGTCGACGATCATCTGATTTTGATCCGCGAATACGCTGTGGGAACGGAATCTTACGAGCTCGGGTTCTCGAAAGGGCTTATCGACCCGGGTGAAACCGTCTTTGAAGCGGCAAACCGCGAGCTGAAAGAAGAGGTGGGGTTCGGGGCTAATGAGCTTTCATTCCTGAAAAAGCTGAGCATGGCACCGTCCTATTTTTCCAGCAAAATGAATATTGTGGTGGCTGAAGATCTCTATCCTGAATCGCTGGAAGGGGATGAGCCGGAGCCGTTGCCGCAGGTTCGCTGGCCGTTAGCCCACCTGATGGATCTGCTGGAAGACCCTGACTTTAATGAGGCCCGCAACGTGAGCGCGCTGTTCCTGGTACGGGAGTGGTTGAAGGGGCAGGGGCGACTGTAGGCCATAAAAAAAGCCGGGTGGCGACTTCGCCTTACCCGGCCTACGATGCTTTGCCCGGTTTTTACCGGGCATTCTTATTTTTAGAACAGCTCGTGCGTTTCGCCGTTATCGATAATCTCTGTACCCACCTCGTGCACCGCCTGTGTGGTTGGCTGGGTGCCCTCAATGAAATACTCTTCGCGACTATTACCGCCGTTAGCAAGCTGACCAGTGCTGCGGTCGATATTGACCGTCACCACGCCTGGCGGCGGCGTTAACGGCTGCTCCGGCACACCTTCAAGAACGGACTTCATGTAGGCATCCCAGGCCGGCTGCGCGCTCTTCGCTCCGCCTTCGTAGCCGGAAATCTGATCCTTAATCGCGCCGGATGCCGTGGTACGACCTAAATCACGGCGGTGATCGTCGAAGCCGATCCAGACTGATGTCACCACGCCCGGGCCGTAGCCGGAGAACCACGCATCTTTCGAGCTGTTGGTTGTCCCCGTTTTACCGCCGATATCATGGCGCTGCAAATCACGACCTGCGCGCCAGCCGGTACCCTGCCAGCCCGGTTCACCGAAGATGTTGGTGTTCAGCGCGCTCTTAATCAGGAACGACAGCGGCGTGTTGATCACATGCGGTGCGTATTCCTGCGCGCCGGTCTGCGCCACCAGCGCCTGGTTCGCCTGCTCGAGCTGCGGCTGTGGCACAACGCCGTTCTGCTGCTCCTGCGACACGGCAGGGTCTTCCATGTCCTTATTCTCAAGCACCTCGGATTTCGGCGTATTGCCGTAAATGACCGGAATATCGCAGTCAGGGCAGGCAATTTTCGGCTTCGCTTCGAACAGTACGCCGCCCTGATCGTTCTCGATTTTACTGATGAAGTACGGGTCAACCAGGAAGCCGCCGTTAGCCATCACCGAGTACCCGCGGGCGACCTGAAGCGGCGTAAAGGAGGCTGAGCCTAACGCCAGCGACTCGGTGCGAACGATGTTCTGTGCCGGGAAACCGAAGCGCTGCAGATACTCTGCGGCATAGTCGACGCCCATCGCGCGCATGGCGCGCACCATCACCACGTTTTTCGACTGCCCCAGACCCTGACGGAGACGAATAGGACCGGCATACTCCGCAGGGGAGTTCTTCGGCTGCCAGTCGGAACCCGCACCGGCATCCCAGCGGGAGATTGGCACGTCGTTGAGGATGCTGGCGAGGGTCAGTCCCTTATCCATCGCGGCCGTGTAGAGGAACGGTTTGATATTGGAACCGACCTGACGCAGCGCCTGCGTGGCGCGGTTAAATTTGCTCTGGTTGAAATCAAACCCGCCGACCAGGGCCAGGATCGCACCGTTCTGTGGATTGATAGAGACCAGGGCCGAGTTGACGTCCGGCACCTGTGCCAGCCACCAGGCTTCGCCTACTTTGCGCACCCAGATTTGCTGCCCTGTCTGGACGGCATCGGTCACTTTACGCGGCGTTGCGCCCTGTAGGGTATCCGAGCGGTACGGACGCGCCCAGCGGACACCGTCCATGCGCAGAGAGACGGAGGTGCCGTCCGCGAGCGTCGCAACGGCTTCCTGAGGATCGGCCTGCGTCACCACGGCAGGCAGGAGCGGACCATAGGTTGGCAGCGCCTTCAGCGTACTGGTGATTTTTTTGCTGTCCCACGCGCTTTCGCCCACTTTCCAGAGCACGTTTGACGGGCCGCGATAGCCGTGACGCATATCGTAGTCCATCACGTTGTTCCGTACCGCTTCCTGAGCCGCCTGTTGGACTTTGCGGGTGACGGTGGTGTACACGCGATAGCCATCTTCATAGGCCTTGTCACCATAGCGATTCACCATCTCCTGGCGAACCATTTCGGTCAGATAAGGAGATGCAAAGGCGATCTCAGGGGCGTGGTAGTTAGCGTCAATGACATCGTTACGCGCCTGGTCGTATTCGCTCTGGCTGATGTAGCCTTCGCTCAGCATACGTGACAGGACGACGTTGCGACGCGCGGTGGCGCGATCGAGCGAGTAGAGCGGGTTAAACGTGGATGGCGCTTTTGGCAGACCTGCTATGGTGGCCATTTCGCTTAAGGTGAGTTGCTCAACAGGCTTGCCGAAGTACACCTGTGCGGCAGCCCCCACGCCATAGGCGCGGTAGCCCAGGTAGATTTTGTTGAGGTACAGCTCAAGGATTTCGTCTTTGCTCAGCAGCTGCTCAATACGGATCGCAAGGAATACCTCTTTGATCTTACGTATCAGCGTCTTTTCAGGGCTGAGGAAGAAGTTACGCGCCAGCTGCTGCGTAATGGTGCTCGCCCCCTGAGAGGCGTGACCAGAGAACAACGCAATGCTCGCGGCACGGAAAATTCCCACCGGATCGACACCGTGGTGCTCGTAAAAACGGCTGTCCTCCGTGGCGATAAAGGCTTTCACCATCACGGGGGGAATTTGGTTTAAGGTCAGCGGAATACGACGCTTCTCGCCATACTGCGCCATCAGCTCGCCATCGGCGCTATAGACTTGCATCGGGATCTGGAGTCGCACATCGCGAAGCGTGGCGACATCAGGTAGCTGTGGCTCAATATATTTGTACAAACCGTAAATCGAGCCTGCTCCCAGCAGAATGCAACAGACTGCAAGGATGAATAAATACTTTACGAACTTCACCGGAGATTTCCCATTTGGTTTCACTTGGGCAGTTTCTAAACAATCGCGCGGTAGTATAAAGGCAAGCCTGATTCATTGATATAGCCGTCAGGGTGACGGGCGATAAGGAGATCGTGAAGCATGGCTTTCAAAATATGGCAAACGGGCGTTCATATTCAACAGGATAGGGTGCGAATCGTCTCGTTGGCCCGGGAGAGGTCTGGCTGGTGCTTACGCCGCTGGTGGGCGATACCTCTGGCCGAAGGTATCATTCGTGACGGCAAAATTTGTCAGCCAGAACAGCTGGTTGAGGCATTACGCGACTGGCGAAAAACGCTGCCCCACTACCACCGCGTGTTCCTCTCTTTCCCGGCAGCACGCACCCTGCAGCGGTCGCTTCCCCTTCCGGCCGCTGCGCTGCGCGACAGCGAGCAGCTCACATGGCTCGGTGCGGCGCTCGCGCGAGAACTGGAGATGTCTGCCGAAACGCTCTGTTTCGATTACGCGCAGGATACCTTCAGCAATACCTTTCACGTGACTGCCGCGCAAAATAACGAGGTCGACACCCTACTGGCGCTGGCGAAAACGCTGCGTTTGCGGCTGGTAACCATTACTCCGGATGCCAGCGTGCTGGCGAATCTTCTTCCTGCGGTGGCACCAGCGAAATGCATCGCCTGGCGGGACGATCGGCAGTGGCTCTGGGCTATGCGCCACCAGTGGGGACGCCGCTTAACTACCGAAGCAGAAAGCGTGGCTGAGCTGGCGGCGCTGCTGGCTCTTGGTCCAGATGACATCGCGCTGTTTGATAGCCGACGTGACCCGTGGGAAATCCTGGAACGTTACCATGCTCCATTACCGGACTGCGGCGCTGATTATACCGTTGCGCTGGCTTTGGCCATGAGCGAGGTGCCCGCATGAGCATCATGAACTTTCTGCCGTGGCGACAGCAGCGGCGCTCGCGATGCCTGCGCTTCTGGGGCGCAATGTGTGTCGGCACAGTGCTGTTGCTGTTCGTGACCATTTTCTGTCTGCGGATCAACCATCTCGTGAAGCTGCGCGCGCTGCAAACGGATCTGACGGGAATGCAGGCCGTGCAGCACGCGCTTGTCGCCCGGCAAAGACTGACCGCACAGGCGCAGATGCCCGTGCAGACCCTGCAACAACGGGCATGGCAACCGGTGCTGGAATCCCTTTCCCGCGCCGTTCCGGCACAGGTATGGCTGACGGATTTGCGCTATCAGCCCCCTGCTCTGATGCTGAGCGGGTATGCCATAACCCTGCCGGCCCTGTCTGCTCTGCGCGATGCGCTTGGCCTAATAGCGGATTTTACGCCCGGGACGACAGGTGAGCTTCGGCAGGACAGCCAGGGGCGCTGGATGTTCACCCTCCATCTTAAAAGCGAGGGGTAACGCGTGGATACCCTGTTAGAACGCTGGTGCGAAAGCCGTCCCTGGAATCGGGTGCTCTTCTGGTTTCTGGCGAGCCTCCTGGCTGGACTGGCAGCGTGGGGCACCATGCTCAGACCGGTAGACGGGCAGAGTGCCGAACGACAACGCCAGCTGATTCAGGACGTGAGGACGAATGCAGCGTTATGGTCTGCCGTCAGAAAGACGCCGTTTCGTCCGAAAATAACGGAAGCACTGGAGAAGACGCCGTTCTCCCCGCTCGATTTTCAGGGCGATGACGCGACGCTCGTTCACTGGAAGCCGCTACAGAACGGAGGAGAACTGATGCTGGAGGTAGAGTGGCAGGCTATCCCGGCGCTTTTTTCCCGGCTGGCACAGCGGGATGTGCAGATCGCCGCTTTCGCGATTACACCACATGGCACAGCGTTGCGCCTGCGGCTGGAGCTAGAACATGCGAAATAGCACGCGATGTTTGCTGGTTTGCTCTGCGCTGCTACTGACCGGTATGCGCGATCCCTTTCACCCGCCGGACGATCCCTGCGCCATTGGCGAGCTGGCGCAGTGGCACTATCGCGGCATGGTGGGAGGGCAGCAGGCTATCGGCATTTTACAGGATGGACAAAAGCGCTGGTATCGGCTGAAAACGCATGAGCGCTTTCCGGAAGGCTGGACGATAACAACCATCAATGAAACGGAACTGGTTGTTGATGTGGGTGACACATGTGAACTAGGAAAATGGACGTGGCAACGAGAAGGAACGGATAAGAATGAATTTACGGATAATGCTGTGGCTGCTGGCGTTCAGCCATCCGCTGTGGGCCGCCGCGCCAAAACCGGTCACGCTGGTGGTGGATGACGTTCCTGTAGCCCAGGTACTACAGAGTCTGGTTGCCCAGGAGAATAGAAATCTGGTGATATCGCCTGATGTCGGCGGCACGCTTTCGCTCAATCTGAAGCGCGTCCCCTGGCGACAGGCATTACAGACGGTTGTCGCCAGCGCTGGCCTCGTTTTGCGAGAGGAGGGCGGCATTTTTTATGTGTATACCTCGGCCTGGCAGCGTGAACAGCAGGAACGCTCGGAACAGGAGCGGGCCCGAAGACAGCTTGATGCGCCGCTGGTGTCTCACAGCATCGCTTTTTCCTATGCCGATGCCGGAGAGCTGCAGAAAGCCGCGGAAAAACTCCTGAGTCCAAAGGGGAGTTTATCCGTTGACACGCGTACCAACCGGCTGCTGATTCGGGATAACCAGACGGTGGTGGAGACTCTACAGCGCTGGGCCGCCCAGATGGATATTCCCGTCGAACAGGTCGAGCTGGCGGCGCACATTGTGACCATTAATGAAAAAAGCCTGCGCGAGCTAGGGGTGAAGTGGAATCTCGCCGACGCCACCGACGCGGGCAAAGTTGGACAGCTCACCACGCTTGGCAGCGATCTTTCCGTTGCCAGCGCCACCAGCCACGTGGGTTTTAACATCGGACGGATCAATGGTCGGCTGCTTGATCTGGAACTCTCTGCGCTGGAGCAAAAACAGCAGGTCGATATTATCGCCAGCCCGAGGCTTCTGGCCTCGCATATGCAACCAGCCAGCATCAAGCAGGGGAGTGAGATCCCGTATCAGGTCTCAAGCGGTGAAAGTGGGGCGACCTCAGTTGAGTTTAAGGAGGCGGTATTAGGCATGGAGGTCACGCCGGTGGTATTGCCGGGGGGGCGCGTGCGCCTGAAATTGCATATTAGTGAAAATATGCCGGGGCAGGTTCTGCAGCAGGCTGACGGCGAAACGCTGGCGATCGACAAACAGGAGATTGAAACCCAGGTGGAGGTAAAAAGTGGAGAAACGCTGGCGTTGGGCGGAATTTTTTCGCAGAAAAACAAAACCGGCAGTGACAGCGTGCCCGGGCTCGGGAAAATCCCCTGGCTTGGGCAGCTTTTTCGTCACGATGGTAAGGATAATGAACGGCGCGAGTTAGTGGTGTTTATTACGCCACGTCTGGTCGGTATTCGCTGACGGGTAACGATCCCCGCAATGATTTTGCATTCAGTTTGTTGCAGATGTTTGACGTGGGGCATGAATTAGCATACAAGGAGTACCGATTTGAGTTGGACTTACGTCTTATTACCTTATGCGCCCGACGCGGTGATTTAATCAGTTGCCAAACAAGCCGGAGTATTGAGATAATTTTTAGTCTGACTCTCGCTCTATTGCATATGAGGTTTCAGTTCATGTCCTGCTACGCTGGGTGTCTGCGAAGCGGGGATTACCATTAACGAATAGTCTTAGTAGTACCGATAAAATGGCAGAGAAACGCAATATCTTTCTGGTTGGGCCTATGGGTGCCGGCAAAAGCACTATTGGGCGTCAGTTAGCTCAACAACTCAATATGGAATTTTACGATTCTGATCAAGAGATTGAGAAACGAACCGGAGCTGATGTGGGCTGGGTTTTCGATGTAGAAGGCGAAGAAGGTTTCCGTGACCGAGAAGAAAAAGTGATCAACGAACTCACGGAAAAACAGGGCATCGTTCTGGCAACAGGCGGCGGTTCTGTGAAATCTCGCGAAACCCGTAACCGTCTCTCCGCCCGTGGCGTAGTGGTCTATCTTGAGACGACTATCGAGAAACAGCTGGCACGTACGCAGCGCGATAAAAAGCGCCCGCTGCTGCAGGTTGAAACGCCACCACGCGAAGTTCTGGAAGCATTGGCCGATGAACGCAATCCGCTGTATGAAGAGATTGCCGATGTGACCATTCGTACTGACGACCAGAGCGCTAAAGTGGTTGCAAACCAGATTATTCATATGCTGGAAAGCAACTGATTCTGGCTTTATATACACTCGCCTGCGGGTAAAAGCATTAAAGGTGGATGTCGCGTCATGGAGAGGATTACAGTTACTCTCGGGGAACGTAGTTACCCTATCACCATCGCGGCTGGTTTGTTTAACGACCCAGCTTCCTTTTTACCACTGAAAGCGGGTGATCAGGCGATGCTGGTCACCAATGAGACGCTGGCTCCGCTTTATCTCGACCGCGTACGCCATCTGCTTGAGCAGGCGGGCGTAAAAGTCGACAGTGTGATTCTCCCCGATGGCGAGCAGTATAAAAGCCTGACGGTACTGGATACCGTCTTTACCGCATTGCTGCAAAAACCGCACGGTCGCGATACAACACTGCTTGCCCTGGGCGGCGGTGTTGTGGGCGATCTGACCGGCTTTGCGGCCGCAAGCTATCAGCGCGGCGTCCGTTTTATTCAAATCCCAACCACGTTGCTGTCCCAGGTCGACTCCTCTGTGGGTGGCAAAACGGCAGTCAACCATCCGCTCGGCAAAAACATGATTGGCGCGTTCTACCAGCCTGCATCGGTGGTGGTGGATCTCGACTGTCTGAAAACCCTGCCGAAGCGCGAACTGGCTTCGGGTCTGGCGGAAGTGATCAAATACGGCATTATTCTGGATGGCGAGTTCTTTAGCTGGCTTGAAGAGAATATGGATGCGCTGCTGTGCCTGAATGAGGCTACACTGGCATACTGCATTCGTCGTTGCTGTGAGCTGAAAGCAGAAGTTGTCGCTGCAGACGAGCGTGAAACGGGCTTACGTGCTTTACTGAATCTTGGGCATACGTTTGGTCACGCGATTGAAGCCGAAATGGGTTACGGCAACTGGCTGCACGGTGAAGCCGTCGCGGCCGGAATGGTCATGGCAGCCCGCACCTCTGAACGCCTCGGACAGTTCAAACCGGAAGAGACGGCACGTATCATTGCGCTGCTTGAACGTGCAGGTTTGCCGGTGACCGGGCCGCAGGAGATGTCGGCGCAAGCGTATTTACCCCACATGATGCGCGATAAAAAAGTATTGGCAGGTGAGATGCGTCTTGTACTCCCGCTTGCAATAGGGAAGAGTGAAGTGCGCGGCGGAGTGCCGCACGATGTCGTTCTTGGCGCTATCGCTGATTGTCAGCAGGCGTAACAACTAGAAAGGTCAGGCCACTGTCGCAGGTGGTCGTTTAGCTTCAGGTGAAATGCAAAGTCGTTGGCATAAGCCTTTGAGTGGGGTGTTAAATGGATGAATTCAAACCAGAAGACGAGCTGAAACCCGATCCCAGCGATCGTCGTACTGGTCGTTCTCGTCAATCTTCAGAACGTGATAACGAGCCGCAGATCAACTTTGACGATGTTGATCTGGATGCAGACGATCGTCGCCCTTCGCGCAGCCGCAACGCGCACGAAGAGCGAGCAGAAGAGGATTATGAGTCCGAAGAAGATTCAATGGACGAACAGCCTGTAGAGCGTCGCCCGCGTAAACGTAAAAAAGCCGCTGCGCCGAAACCGGCTTCCCGCCAGTACATTATGATGGGCCTTGGCGTTCTGGTGCTTGTGCTGTTGATTGTCGGCATTGGCTCCGCGCTTAAAGCACCGTCAACGAACTCAACCGAGCAAACGGCTTCCGCTGAGAAGAGCATCAACCTGTCCGGTAACGATGCGTCCAATCAGGCGAATGGCGCACAGCCAGCGCCGGGAGCGACTTCCGCAGAGCAGACCGCAGGCAACACCACAGCGCAGCAGGATGTTTCTCTGCCGCCCGTTTCTTCAACCCCAGCTCAGGGTCAGGCACCTGCTGCGCCTGAAGGTCAGCAGCGTGTGGAAGTTCAGGGAGACCTGAACAATGCGCTGACTCAGCCGCAGAACCAGCAGCAGGTTGATAACGTCGTGGTTAACTCTACGCTGCCAACTGAACCTGCAACCGTTGCCCCGATTCGCGGTGGTAACGCCCAGCCACAAACGGCTGCGACGGAAACCAAACCGCGCCAGACGCAAACTGCGACACGTCCTGAACGTAAGCAGGCGGTGATTGAGCCTAAGCGTGAAACCAAACCTCAGTCAGTAGTCAAAGCGCCTGAAGTGAAAGCCGTACCGGCACAGCCGAAACATACTGAAACGGCGGCGGTGAGCGAGCCTGCGAAAGCGCCAGTCACGCAGACGGCGCCGAAAGCAACGGCGACCACAACAGCACCGGCTGCCACAGCTGCGCCTGCAGCAACGACTCCAGCAGCCACGGCAACAGCCTCCAGCAGCGCCGCAGGCAAAACTGCAGGTAACGTTGGTTCGCTGAAGTCTGCGCCATCCAGCAACTACACGCTGCAGCTGAGCAGTTCGTCTAACTATGACAACCTCAACAGCTGGGCGAAGAAATCAAATCTGAAAAACTATGTTGTTTATCAGACGACCCGTAACGGTCAACCGTGGTACGTGCTGGTCAGCGGCGTGTATTCGTCCAAAGATGAAGCGAAACGTGCCGTTGCGGCACTGCCAGCGGATGTTCAGGCGAAAAACCCCTGGGCGAAGCCGATTCATCAGGTTCAGGCCGATCTGAAGTAATGTTTAAAGCGCAGGATGCTGTCGGAGCTTTCTCCACAGCCGGAGAAGGTGTAATTAGTTAGTCAGCATGAAAAAAAATCGCGCTTTTCTGAAATGGGCAGGGGGGAAATACCCCCTGCTCGATGATATTAAAAAGCACCTGCCTGAAGGCGAGTGTCTAATCGAGCCTTTCGTGGGTGCAGGATCGGTGTTCCTCAACACCGATTTTTCTCGTTATATCCTGGCGGATATCAACAACGATCTTATCAGCCTCTATAACATCGTTAAGCTGCGTACCGAAGAGTATGTCGCAGAGGCGCGCAAGCTGTTTACGCCAGAGAACAACACCCCTGACGTCTACTATCAGTTCCGCGCGGAGTTTAATCAGAGCCAGGATCCGTTCCGCAGAGCGCTGCTATTTCTCTATCTCAACCGTCATGGTTACAACGGCCTGTGCCGGTATAATCTTCGTGGGGAATTTAACGTGCCGTTTGGTCGCTATAAGCGCCCGTATTTCCCGCAGGACGAGCTGTATCACTTTGCCGAAAAAGCGCAGAACGCTGAGTTTCATTGCCTCTCCTATGAAGAGTGTATGGAGCTGGCAGGCGTAAACTCGGTGGTTTACTGTGATCCGCCTTACGCACCATTGTCTGCAACGGCGAATTTCACCGCTTATCACACCAACAGCTTCAGCCCGGCCGAACAGGCTCGTCTGGCTGAGATGGCGGAAAAGCTGGTCAGCAAAAGAATTCCGGTGTTAATTTCGAATCACGACACGCCTGATACGCGCGAATGGTACAAAGCCGCGAAGCATTTTCAGGTTAAGGTGCGGCGTAGCATTAGCAGCAACGGCGGCACGCGTAAAAAGGTGGACGAACTTCTGGCTCTTTATCGCCCCTGAGCCGTTTTGCCCGCCGGTAAACACATTTCAAGGAGAAGCGGATGAAACAGTTTTTGATTGCCCCCTCAATTCTGTCGGCCGATTTTGCCCGCCTGGGTGAAGACACTGCCAAAGCTCTCGCGGCTGGTGCAGATGTTGTCCATTTCGACGTGATGGACAACCACTACGTCCCTAATCTGACCATTGGCCCAATGGTGCTCAAAGCATTACGTAACTACGGCATTACCGCCCCGATCGACGTTCATCTTATGGTGAAGCCTGTTGATCGCATCGTGCCTGACTTCGCCGCAGCGGGTGCCAGCATCATCACTTTCCATCCGGAAGCCTCTGAACACGTAGACCGCACGCTGCAGCTGATCAAAGAGAACGGTTGTAAAGCGGGCCTGGTGTTTAACCCGGCCACGCCGCTGAGCTATCTCGATTATGTCATGGATAAACTGGACGTGATTTTGCTGATGTCCGTTAACCCGGGCTTTGGCGGTCAGTCGTTTATCCCCCACACGCTGGATAAGCTGCGTGAAGTACGCCGTCGCATTGATGAGTCAGGTTACGATATTCGTCTGGAAGTGGACGGCGGTGTGAAAGTGAATAACATTGGTGAAATTGCGGCGGCAGGTGCGGATATGTTCGTTGCCGGTTCAGCCATTTTCGACCAACCGGATTACAAAAAAGTCATTGATGAAATGCGCCGCGAGCTGTCGAAGGTAAGTCATGGATAAATTGCAGGCAATTCGGGGTATCGCATTTGACCTCGACGGCACGCTGGTCGACAGCGCGCCGGGCTTAACGAGCGCCGTAGACCAGGCGCTGTACGCGCTTGAACTCCCCGTTGCGGGTGAAGAGCGTGTCGTCACGTGGATTGGCAACGGGGCCGATGTTCTGATGGAGCGCGCGTTGACGTGGGCGCGTCAGGAGCGTGCGTCACAGCGTTCCGCCCAAGGTAAACCGAGCGTCGATCACGCGGATATCCCGCAGGAAGAGCAGCTGCGTATTCTGCGCAAACTGTTCGATCGTTTCTATGAAGAGACGGTCGAAGAGGGCAGCTTCCTGTTCCCGGACGTTCAGGAAACGCTGAGCGCGCTGTCCGCGAAGGGCATTCCGCTGGGACTGGTGACCAACAAACCGACACCTTTTGTCGCACCTCTGCTGGAAGCGCTCGATATCGCGAAGTATTTCTCCGTCATTGTGGGCGGCGACGATGTGCAAAACAAAAAGCCCCATCCGGAACCGCTGCTGCTGGTGGCAGGAAAATTATCCTTAACGCCTGCGGAGCTGCTCTTTGTCGGCGATTCACGCAATGATATTCTGGCTGCCCGCGCGGCCGGGTGTCCTTCCGTGGGGTTAACCTATGGCTACAACTACGGTGAAGCCATCACGCTGAGTGAGCCGGACGTCGTTTTCGACCACTTCAAAGATTTGTTGCCCGCACTCGGGCTTTCGCACAGTGAACATCAGGAATTGAATAATGACTAAGCCCATCGTTTTTAGTGGCGCACAGCCTTCAGGTGAATTGACCATTGGTAACTACATGGGTGCGTTACGTCAGTGGGTCAGCATGCAGGATGACTACCATTGCATTTACTGCATCGTCGATCTCCATGCGATCACCGCGCGTCAGGATCCTGAGAAGCTGCGCAAAGCCACGCTGGACACCCTGGCGCTGTACCTGGCCTGCGGTATTGATCCAGAGAAGAGCACCATCTTCGTTCAGTCTCACGTGCCGGAGCACGCGCAGCTGGGCTGGGCGCTGAACTGCTACACCTATTTCGGCGAGCTGAGCCGCATGACCCAGTTCAAGGATAAATCTGCCCGATACTCTGAAAACATCAACGCCGGTCTGTTTGACTATCCGGTGCTGATGGCGGCAGACATCCTGCTGTATCAAACCAACCAGGTGCCGGTGGGTGAAGACCAGAAGCAGCACCTGGAGCTGAGCCGCGATATCGCCCAGCGCTTTAACGCGATCTATGGCGATGTGTTTAAAGTGCCTGAGCCATTTATTCCGAAGTCCGGCGCGCGCGTCATGTCGCTGCTTGAGCCGACCAAGAAGATGTCCAAGTCTGACGATAACCGCAATAACGTTATCGGCCTGCTGGAAGATCCGAAATCGGTAGTGAAAAAACTCAAGCGCGCGGTGACCGATTCCGACGAGCCGCCTGTAGTGCGCTACGACGTGCAGAACAAAGCGGGCGTCTCCAACCTGCTGGATATCCTCTCCGGTGTTACCGGTCAGAGCATCCCTGAGCTGGAAAAACACTTCGAAGGCAAGATGTACGGCCACCTGAAAGGCGAAGTGGCAGATGCCGTTTCCGGCATGCTTACTGAGCTGCAGGAGCGTTATCACCGCTACCGTAACGACGAAGCTTTCCTGCAGAAAGTGATGAAAGAGGGCGCGGAAAAAGCCAGCGCGCGCGCGTCCGAAACCCTGAAAGCGGTGTACAACGCGATTGGGTTTGTTGCGAAGCCTTGAGTCTGCTTGCCGGGTGTCGCTAACGCTTACCCGGCCTACAGGATCGTGTAGGTCGGGTAAGGCAAAGCCGCCACCCGACAAAAAACACACTCTCCAAAACTAAAAAACCGGGACATCCCGGTTTTTTTACGCCTGTAAAACGCTTACTGCTGTGCCGCCGGACCGCAACCACCGATGATCTTCGAAATGGAGATCGCCGGGTGCAGCAGGTAATCGTAGCTGCAGTTATTTTTGGTGTTCTGTACATGACCGGTACAGGCAGTCAGAGTCGATAACAGGCCAACCAGAACGGCGGCCTTTGCCAGTTTGAACATACGCATTCCTTGTCTTAAAAACGAAAGTTAGATGTATATCAAGGGAATAAAGGGGAAAGTTCCACTTCGGGGCAGTATGTTATCGACAGCGCTAAGAGGGGAGTAGTCCGTATAGGGACTACTCCGGAAAGGAAGAATATGCGTTAGTGATTCGAGAACCAGTTCAGCTTATCGCGCAGCTCAACCACGCGGCCCACCACGATCAGCGCCGGGCTTTCGACCTGCTGCGCCAGCTCGCCCAGCTGCGTCAGCACGCCATCCACCACGCGCTGCGTAATGGCGGTGCCGTTTTCGACCAGCGCGACGGGCATATCCGCATTCATACCGTGCTCCAGCAGCTTCGCCTGAATCGTGGCGGCCTGGTTTAGCCCCATGTAGAACACCAGCGTCTGCCTTTCAGCGGCCAGGTTATGCCAGTCCAGCTCGCTGCCGGTTTTAAGATGCCCCGTCACCAGACGCACGCTTTGGGCGTAGTCGCGGTGGGTCAGCGGAATGCCAGAGTACGCTGAACAGCCGGATGCCGCCGTAATGCCCGGCACGACGGAGAAGGGAATACCCGCGTCACAGAGAGTTTCCAGCTCCTCGCCGCCGCGACCAAAGATAAACGGATCGCCACCCTTAAGGCGCACTACGCGTTTACCTTTCTGCGCCTCGCGCAGAAGGATCTGGTTAATCTCCTCCTGCGGCACGCAGTGGTAGCCCGCCCGTTTGCCCACGAAGACGCGGTCGGCATCGCGGCGCACCAGGTTCATAATGTCATCGGAGACCAGGCGATCGTAAACCACGGTATCGGCCTGCTGGATCTGCTGTAGCCCTTTTAGCGTCAGCAAGCCCGCATCGCCGGGGCCTGCGCCCACCAGCACCACTTCACCGCGGTGATCCAACGGCTCGCTCAGCAGCTGTTCGGTGGTCTCTTCAACGGCTTTGGTGTCCTGATTCGCCAGCGACTGCGCCAGCCTGTCGTTCACAAAGAATTTTTCCCAGAAGCGACGACGCTCGCCCACGGTCGAAAAGGTTTGCTTCACGCGGGAGCGGAGCTGCCCGGCGTAATGCGCAATCTGACCAAGATGCTGGGGCAACAGGGCTTCCAGCTTTTCCCGCAGCAGGCGGGCGAGAACCGGGGAGCGTCCGCCGGACGATACGGCTATCATCAGCGGCGAGCGGTCGATAATCGACGGCATGATGAAGCTGGCCTCTTTCGGCGCATCCACCACGTTGCAGAAAATTCTGCGCGCTTCGCAGGCATCGCTCACGCGCTGGTTCACTTCATCGTCATCCGTCGCTGCAATAGTCAGCCAGCAGGTATCCAGCAGGGACTCATCAAACTCTCCCTGTTCCAGCGTGAGCATCCCTTCCTGAGCCCAGACCTCAAACTGTGGGGCGAAGGCAATGGCGTTAACGGTCAGTCGGGCGCCAGCCTCTAACAGCAGGCGCGCTTTACGTTCAGCTACGTCGCCGCCGCCCACGAGCAGGCAGTCGCGGTTGCGTAATTGACAAAAAATCGGCAGGTGATCCACGACGTTACCTCACAGCATTCATGGCGGGGGAAGAATTGACGTCAGGATAACAGCAGGAATCGTACAGAACATACGGTTTTTCCTGCCGTTACCCATAAGGGGTCATAAGCCTTTCCTATTGAAAAGGCGAGGGGTTACGCTTTCAGCTGCACCTCGCCGTCCTTCACGCGGACGTCGTAGTGTTTGACCGAGAAGCTTTCATCTTCCATGCAGAGTCCGTCGGTTAAGCGGAAACGCTGCTTTTTCAACGGGCTGGCGACCCACAGTTCATCCTGATGCTCGGCAATCAGTCCGCGGGAGAGCACGCTGGCCTCGAAGAACGGGTCGATATTGCTGATGGCAAAAACCTGTTCATCGTGGCGAGGGCGGAAAATCGCCACCTGCTCGTTGCCCAGCAGCGCACAGACGCCGGTGGCGGGGAGAATGTCGTTAATATTGCAGATGTTTACCCACTGGCTCATGCGTTTTCCTCCACCAGCGTGACCGGAATACGTTCATACGGCGTGGCCGGACGATGCTGTTCGCGCTCCGGCACTACCTGCACGTTCGGGTCGCGCTGGGTGCTATTTATGAAGTGTTTGAAGCGCGTCTGCGCCGCCGGGGTGTTGACGGTTTCCGTCCATTCGCAGATCACCGCCTCGCGCAGGCGGGCCATCTCGGCTTCCAGATGCTCGTTCAGGCCCAGCTTGTCGTCGATAATGACTGATTTAAGGTAGTCGATGCCGCCTTCCAGGTTATCGAGCCAGGAAGCGGTACGGGTCAGCTTATCGGCGGTGCGGATATAGAACATCATGAAGCGGTCGAGATACTGAATCAGCGTGTCGCGATCGAGATCCGCAGCCAGCAGGTCCGCATGACGCGGTTTCATGCCGCCGTTGCCGCACACATAGAGGTTCCAGCCTGTTTCGGTGGCGATGATCCCCACGTCTTTACCCTGCGCTTCCGCACATTCGCGGGTGCAGCCGGAGACGCCGAACTTCATTTTGTGCGGGGTACGGATGCCTTTGTAGCGGTTTTCCAGCTCCACGCCGAAGCCCACGCTGTCGCCGACGCCGTAGCGGCACCAGGTGCTGCCCACACAGGTTTTCGCCATACGCAGCGCTTTGGCGTACGCGTGACCGGTTTCGAAACCGGCTTCAATCAGCTGACGCCAGATTTCCGGCAGATCGTCCTTCTGCGCGCCAAACAGGCCGATACGCTGGGAGCCGGTAATTTTGGTGTAGAGGTTAAATTCACGTGCGATACGGCCCACCGCGACCAGCCCTTCCGGCGTGATTTCGCCGCCGGCCGAGCGTGGAATCACGGAGTAGGTGCCGTCTTTCTGGATGTTGGCCAGGAAATTGTCGTTGGTGTCCTGCAGCGGCGTATGCTCGGGCTTGAGCACGTACTCGTTCCAGCAGGAGGCTAGCAGGGAGCCGACGGTCGGTTTACAGACTTCGCAGCCGTAGCCCTGGCCGTGCTTCGCCAGCAGTTCGTCGAAGGATTTGATGCCCTCCACGCGGATCAGGTGATACAGCTCCTGGCGAGAATACGCGAAGTGCTCGCACAGGTTGTTGTTCACCTCGATGCCCTGTTTCGCCAGTTCGGCGTTCAGCACCTGAGTGACCAGCGGAATACAGCCACCGCAGCCGGTACCGGCTTTGGTTTCGGCTTTCAGGGCCGCAACGGTGTGGCAGCCTTTGTTGATGGCGGAGATCAGCATGCCTTTGGTGACGTCGAAGCAGGAGCAAATCTGCGCGCTGTCCGGCAGTTTATCCACGCCGATTGACGGCTTGCCGCTGGAGGCATGAGCCGGAAGGATCAGCGCGTCCGGGTTTTCCGGCAGTTCGATGGCGTTGAGCACCAGCTGGAGCAGATTGCCGAAGTCGCTGGTGTCGCCCACCAGCACTGCGCCGAGCAGGGTTTTGTTGTCCTGGCTGACGATGAGTCGTTTGTAGACCTCTTTGCTTTCGTCGAGATAGACATAGCTGCGGGAATTCGGGGTGCGGCCGTGCGCATCGCCAATACCGCCGACATCTACGCCCAGCAGCTTCAGCTTGGCGCTCAAGTCTGCGCCGGTGAAGGCGTTTTCGCTGCCGAGGATATGGTCCACTGCGACCTGTGCCATTTTGTAGCCGGGCGCCACCAGACCGTATACGCGGTTGTTCCAGCTGGCGCATTCGCCAATCGCGTAGATATCCGGATCGGAGGTCTGGCAGGTGTCGTTAATCATGATCCCGCCGCGCTGCGCCACGGCAAGACCGCACTGGGTCGCCAGCTTGTCGCGCGGACGAATACCGGTGGAGAAGACGATGAAGTCCACTTCCAGCTCGCTGCCGTCGGCAAAGCGCATGGTTTTTCGCGCTTCAGTCCCTTCCTGAACGATCTCTTTGGTGTTCTTGCTGGTGTGAACCTTCACGCCCATGCTTTCGATTTTACGACGCAGCTGGTCACCGCCCATGTGGTCGAGCTGTTCTGCCATCAGCATCGGGGCAAATTCGATGACGTGGGTTTCAACGCCGAGGTTTTTCAGCGCGCCTGCCGCTTCCAGGCCCAGCAGGCCGCCGCCCACCACCGCGCCGCGTTTGCTTCGACGCGCGCAGGATTCGATGGCGTTAAGGTCTTCAATGGTACGGTAGACGAAGCAATCCTGCGTTTCCGAGCCTTTAATTGGCGGGATCCACGGATAGGAGCCCGTCGCCATGATCAGCTTGTCGTAAAAAACCGTACGCCCGGCGCTGGAGTGGATCACTTTTTCCTGACGGTTGATGGTGATAGCGCGTTCGCCCACCAGCACTTTTATGCCATGCTTCTCGTAGAAACCTTCACGCACCAGAGAGAGCTCTTCGGCGGTATGATGGGAGAAGTAGGAAGACAGGTGCACACGGTCGTACGCCTTGCGGGGTTCTTCACAGAACACGGTAATATCGAACTGCTCAGCATCGGCCTTATCGAGAAGATCCTCAATAAAGCGGTGGCCGACCATGCCGTTACCGATGATAGCGAGTCTGAGTTTGCTCATTATTGCCTCGATTTCTTTTCTATTATTGCCTACCTTAACGATTCAGCAGGAGCGCTTATTGATGCAAATCAAATACGTCTTAGCCTACTCCTTAGGTGGTATGCGACTGATTTGTCAGGATTTTTATAAGTGGCGGAAATCGCAGGCTTTTCGTGCTCGTTGAATTTGTGTACAAATCAGGAGATGGTTTTGCCAAAATCGATACGCCTGAAAATCAGCGGCGTTTTTTAGGGGAAGGGTATGTCTACAACACCGTTATGGCTTGTTCAGAATGTTCGTTTACCGGGTCGGGAAGGGCTGTGGCAGCTCGCCATTGAGAACGGGCGATTTGGTGACATCACCCCGATGGACGACACCCACGCCGAAAGTTATGAAGTATTGAATGCGCGCGGTGGGCTGGCTATCCCGCCGTTCATTGAGCCGCATATCCATCTTGATACGACCCAGACGGCGGGCGAACCGAACTGGAACCAGTCCGGCACGCTGTTTGAGGGCATTGAGCGCTGGGCGGAGCGCAAGGCGTTGCTCAGCCATGACGACGTGAAAGCGCGCGCCTGGAAAACGCTGAAGTGGCAAATCGCTAACGGCATCCAGTTTGTCCGCACCCATGTGGATGTCTCCGACCCGACGCTTACCGCCCTGAAGGCGATGCTCGAGGTGAAGCAGGAGGTGGCCCCGTGGGTAACGCTGCAAATCGTTGCGTTTCCGCAGGAAGGGATTCTCTCTTACCCGAACGGCGCGGCGCTGCTGGAAGAGGCGTTAAAGCTGGGCGCCGACGTGGTGGGGGCGATCCCACACTTCGAGTTCACCCGCGAGTATGGCGTGCAGTCGCTGCACATCGCTTTTGAACTGGCGAAGAAGTATGACCGTCCGCTGGATATCCACTGCGATGAAATCGACGACGAGCAGTCGCGGTTTGTCGAGACGGTGGCAGCGCTGGCGTATGAGGCCGGCATCGGCCCGCGCGTGACGGCCAGCCATACCACCGCCATGCACTCCTACAACGGCGCTTACACCTCGCGGCTCTTCCGTCTGCTGAAGATGTCGGGGATTAACTTCGTCGCAAACCCGCTGGTCAATATCCACCTGCAGGGGCGCTTTGATGACTATCCGAAGCGCCGCGGTATCACCCGGGTAAAAGAGCTGCAGGAAGCGGGCATTAACGTCTGCTTTGGTCACGACGACGTCTTCGACCCGTGGTACCCGCTCGGCACCGGCAACATGCTGCAGGTGCTGCATATGGGGCTGCACGTCTGTCAGATGATGGGGTATCCGCAAATCGACAATGGCCTGAACCTGATCACCCACAACAGCGCCCGTACCTTCGGCCTGAGCGATTACGGTATTGAAACGGGAAATCCGGCAAACCTGATTATTCTGCCTGCGGAGAGCGGGTTTGAAGCGGTGCGCTGTCAGGTGCCGGTGCGCTGGTCGATTCGTCAGGGGCGGATTATCGCCACCACGCAGCTGGCGCAAACCTGGATCCAGATGGATACCGGAGGAGAAGAGGTGAGTTTTGCCAGAAACAGCCCCTCTGCGTGATGCAAAGGGGCGCAGGGGTTAGTGAGACGCTGCCGCCGCGTTGTGCTGGCGGTGGCGGGTCACGAAGCCCAGAACGAAGCACATGATGAACACCACGGCGTACAGACCGTTCGCGGTGTGCAGCGCGGCCAGCGGGCCGCTGTGGGCAACGATCGGACCCGTCACCACGAAGGTCAGCATGGTGCCGATGGTGCCGCAGGTCAGAACGAAGTTAACCAGCTTCGGCGAGGCCACTTTGGTCTGCAGGGAGCCCAGGGTAATGATCGAGGTATAAATGGCGCTGGAGAAGAACCCCAGGGTCATAATGAACCACGGCATATGTTCCGGGGAGCCGTTGATGAACAGATACATCAGCACGGTCGCCAGGCCCGCCAGCACGGTCAGAATGCGCTGCAGGTCGAAGAAGCGCAGGATGAAGCTAAACGCCCACATGCCGAACATGTAAGACATCCAGAAATCGCTCACCAGTTTACCCGCATCGTTCAGGCTCATGCCCAGACCTTTGCCGTATTCCGGTACCCAGGAGATAAAGCCCAGCTGGCCCAGGATGTAGCACAGGGCGGCGATGGAGAGGAACAGCACCCCGATACCCCATTTCTCTTTAGCGACGGGTTCTGCAGTGGTTTGCGCTTTTTTGCCCAGCACCGGGAACTCGCAGCCGAAGGTCAGAATAAAGATCGCCACGTAGACCAGACCAATGCAGGCATAGACCCAGTACCACTCAATGCTGCGGGCCAGCAGAACGGCCGCGACCATTGGGAAAATCATCCCGGCCATGCTGAAGAAGGAGTCGGTAAACAGCAGACGCGCGCCGCGCTGGCGGCCTTCATACATATGGGTAATCAGGAACGTACCAATCGACATGGTGATCCCGCTGACCAGACCGAGCACGAACATGGCGGCGGAGAACAGGGCGATGCTGTGGCTTAGCATCAGACCCGCCACGGCGGCGACCATCAGTACAAAGCCAAAGCGTAACTGGGTTTTCAGCGGGACGATTTCCATCAGCCAGGCATTCAGGAAGATAGAGATCAGGATCCCCGCGTTGAGGAAGGTGAAGGTGTTACTCATGCTGGAAACGGGCAGATGGAAGTAGTCTGCGATATTCCCCATCACCATCCCGGTGACGATCACCAACGCGCCGGTCAGGGCGTAGGAGAAGAAGCTGATCCATGTGAGCTTGATGCGATTGCTGTTAGTCATGTCTGGCCTGTTCAGAAAAAGAAAAGCGCCCAGGGGGCGCTGAGAGCGGGCAGATTTTAGTCGTTAAAGTGATCTATTCCTATCTTTTAAGGGCAATGAATGTGTCATTGCAGGTTTTAGTGTGATCTAAATCACATTAATTGGCGGCATAGCCAATCGTTTGCGTAGTAATAATTGTTTCAACTTCGTAAAATTAGGTAAAAGGCTGGTCTCCGTTCATACTGCTCTTTAGAATCAAGCCATTCGCTTTTTATACTGCGCTTTGTTAAGGAATTCTCATGCTCAAATCAACACTGGCGGCTGTCGCAGCTGTGTTTGCTCTTTCTGCCGTTTCCCCTGCTGCGCTGGCAGCAAAAGGGGACCCTCACGTTCTGCTGACCACCTCCGCCGGGAATATTGAGCTGGAACTGAATAGCCAGAAAGCCCCTGTTTCCGTGAAAAACTTCCTCGACTATGTGAACAGCGGTTTCTACAACAACACCACTTTCCACCGCGTGATCCCGGGCTTCATGATTCAGGGGGGCGGTTTCAACGAGCAAATGCAGCAGAAACAGCCGAACCCGCCTATCAAAAACGAAGCGGACAATGGCCTGCTGAACAAACGCGGTACCATCTCAATGGCGCGTACCGCGGACAAAGATAGCGCGACCAGCCAGTTCTTCCTCAACGTAGCGGATAACGCCTTCCTCGACCACGGTCAGCGCGACTTTGGCTATGCGGTCTTTGGTAAAATCGTGAAAGGGATGGACGTGGCTGACAAGATTTCTCAGGTGCCTACTCACGACGTCGGTCCGTATCAGAATGTCCCGTCAAAACCAGTGGTTATCCTCTCCGCCAAAGTTCTGCCGTAACTCTTCTGAGCGCGGGCTTCTCCAGCCCGCGTTATGTAGCCCTCCCTGCGAAAGCGCGTTTTGCTGCTTATACTTGTGGCAAACGGACTATTCAGGGAGGCGTTAAGTGAAAAAACTCACCGACAAGCAAAAATCCCGTCTCTGGGAACAGCAGCGTAACGTCAATTTACAGGCCAGTTGTCTCCTTGAAAAAGGTAATGGTCCCTCAGAACCTCATATTGAGACGCTGGAGCTTGGGCCTTCCGCGCCCGGGCTACCCCATCTGTGCCTTATTCATCGTCATTTGTACCGCAGTGAGATGAAGCGGGCAGGTGAGCTCCGTACCGAGGATATTTTTAAAGGTGACATTCCCTTCTGCCATTTTGAGTACATCGAAAAGATGGGGAACGAGCTGATGGCGGCGCTGGAAAGCGAAAAATATCTTGTGGGTCTTGAGAAAGCGGCGTTTGTTGACAGAGTTAGCCACTACTACTGCGAAATCAACATGCTGCATCCGTTTATGGGCGGCAACGGCATTGCCCAACGCGTTTTCTTCGAGCAGCTGGCGCTCCACGCGGGCTACTCGCTGGACTGGCGTGATATCGACCCCGAGCAGTGGGTTGCGGCTAACCGAAGTGGCGCAACGGGAGATTTAACCGCGTTAAACGCTATCTTTGCCAAAGTAGTGAGCGAAGCGCGGGAATCTGAGTAGAATAGGGCGGCATTTTTTTCGGGAGCCGCCATGATTCTGCTGATTGATAACTACGATTCCTTCACCTGGAACCTTTACCAGTATTTTTGTGAACTGGGTGCAGAGGTGGTTGTCCGCCGTAACGACGAGATCGCTCTCGCCGATATCGAGACGCTGGCGCCGCAGAAAATAGTGATTTCACCCGGCCCCTGCACTCCGTCGGAATCGGGTATTTCGCTGGAGGTTATCCAGCACTATGCCGGCAAGCTGCCAATCCTGGGCGTCTGCCTGGGCCATCAGGCAATTGCCCAGGCGTTTGGTGCCACCATCGTGCGCGCCGCGAAAGTGATGCACGGTAAAACCTCTCCGGTCACCCACGCCGGCACCGGGGTGTTCACGGGGCTCAATAATCCTTTAACCGTGACGCGCTACCATTCCCTGGTCATTGACCCGTCGACGCTGCCCGACTGTTTTGAGGTGACCGCCTGGAGCGATACGCAGGAGATCATGGGGATTCGCCACCTCGAATGGGATCTCGAAGGCGTGCAGTTCCACCCGGAAAGTATCCTCAGCGAGCAGGGGCACGCGCTGCTGGCAAATTTCCTCAATCGCTGAAAATCTGTTGCCTTGCTGTGATTTTTTATGCATATTTTGTGATTATATTTTCACATTCACTGTGACATAAAATGGATGGTCATGACATGGCAACTGAACAACCAGCAATTACCCGCGCGACATTTGATGAAGTGATCCTGCCGATTTATGCACCGGCTGAATTTATCCCGGTGAAGGGAAAAGGCAGCCGCGTCTGGGATCAGCAGGGTAAAGAGTATGTGGATTTCGCGGGTGGTATTGCGGTCACGGCGCTGGGTCATTGCCATCCCGCGCTGGTGGAGGCGCTGAAAACCCAGGGCGAAACCCTGTGGCACACCAGCAACGTGTTCACCAACGAACCGGCGCTGCGCCTGGGCCGCAAGATCATTGATGCTACCTTTGCGGAACGCGTGCTGTTTATGAACTCCGGCACTGAAGCCAACGAAACTGCCTTTAAGCTGGCGCGCTACTACGCGACAACGCGCCACAGCCCGTACAAAACCAAAATTATCGCCTTCCACAACGCCTTCCACGGACGCTCCTTCTTTACCGTTTCCGTTGGCGGCCAGCCGAAGTATTCCGACGGGTTTGGCCCAAAACCGGCCGATATCGTCCACGTGCCGTTTAACGATCTGCACGCGGTGAAAGCGGTGATGGACGACCACACCTGCGCAGTTGTTGTCGAACCGATCCAGGGTGAAGGCGGCGTGACCGCGGCAACCCCGGAATTCCTGAAAGGGCTGCGCGCGCTGTGCGACGAGCATCAGGCGCTGCTGGTCTTTGATGAAGTGCAGTGCGGGATGGGGCGTACCGGCGATCTGTTCGCTTATATGCACTACGGCGTGACGCCGGATATTCTGACCAGCGCCAAAGCGCTTGGCGGTGGTTTCCCGGTGAGTGCGGTACTGACGACACAGGAGATCGCCTCTGCGTTCCACGTCGGTTCTCACGGCTCCACCTACGGCGGTAACCCGCTGGCGAGCGCCGTGGCGGGTGCCGCGTTCGACATTATCAACACGCCAGAGGTGTTGAACGGCGTTAGCGCGAAGCGCGAGCTGTTTGTGAAACACCTGAAAAAGGTTGATGAGCAGTACGACGTGTTCAGCGAGATCCGCGGGATGGGGCTGCTGATTGGCGCCGAGCTTAAGCCGCAGTACAAGGGCCGCGCTCGCGACTTTCTGCACGCCGCCGCTCGCGAAGGGGTGATGGTGCTCAACGCCGGACCGGACGTCATGCGCTTTGCGCCGTCGCTGGTGGTGGAGGATAAGGATATTGAAGACGGGTTGACCCGGTTTGCCGCGGCGGTTGCGAAGATCGTTAAAGGCTAATATTCGGTTCGTTTCAACCGGCGCGTTAACCAAATGCCGTGATGCGGACGCTGACGCCATGCCACCGACGAAATGGTGTGCATGGTGTTCAGATGCCCCAGAACGCGCTGCAAGTGCTGCTCCAGGGTGCTCATTGGCCCGTGGGTCAACGTCTCCGGCGCTTCCAGAATGTTTGAGTCTCCCGACTCGCCCGGCGCGTCATACTCCAGACGCTGCTGACACCTCTGCAACGCAATTTCACATGACTGCAGATAGCGCTGCGCCAGGTCCGGCGTCAGCATCGTGTGCTCGCGCGCCAGCGTGGTCATGGCGTTAATGTGCTCGACGATAAACTGGCTATGCGTCACCCAGAGCTTCATATCGGCCAGATAGTGCGAATTAAAGCCCGGCTCCTGCATCGCCTGGTTAAGCGAGTTGAACAGGGCGTTGTGCGCCTGGTTGACTTTCATGCGCTGATAGGCCAGCGGGGACGGCTGCGGGTCATCGCTCAGGATCAGGCGAATGGCCTGCTGGTCGGCCTCCAGCGCGTCGTGGGCGTTCTGTCTCAGCAGCCCGCTCTGCCACTGCGGCCAGAGCCAGACCATGCCGCCAAAGGCAATCAGGCAGCCGATCAGAGTATCAATCAGCCTGGCGACAATAAACTGTTCGCCATTGAGCGTAAGCAGCTGCAGGGTATATACCGCCGTCACCGTAAAGCCCACCATCGCCCAGCCATAGTTTTTGCGGATAATTAGATAGCTCACCAGCGTGATCGCCAGCATCCCTGCCAGGGTATAGCCTTCCGGCACGTGGAAGTGCAGCGTTACTCCCGCAATGATCAGCCCGGCCATCGTTCCGCCCGCCCGGTGCAGAATACGCACCCGCGTGGCACCGTAGCCGTTCTGGGTGACAAACAGCACGGTCATTAAGATCCAGTAGGGCTTCGGCAGATGCAGCGCCATGCCCATCAGGCTGGCGGTACTGAGCATCACGCTAATCCTTGCGGCGTTGCGCAGGGCGGACGATTTAAAAGAAAGATAGCTTTTGAGCGCGGGCAATAACGGCAGCCGTTTTTGCTTATCCGCCATCAGGTCGCGGGGATAAAGCGGACGCTGGGTGCGCAATACCCGGGCGATGCGGCTGAAGTGCCAGGCGGCAAACTGTCCGACCGGGTTATCCGGATGCTGGCGGGCGATTTTCTCCAGCGCGCCGAGCTGTTTATCCATGTTAAAGCGCGTGGGGTAGCGGTGATAGAGAATATCATCGGCCAGCACCCGCAGGCGTGCGGAGACGGTCTGCGCGTTCCAGCGGATCACCGCTTCGGCATGGCTGCGCTCGACCAGCTTTTGTACCTCCTGCGGGTGGTGCAGGCTCACGGAGATATGTTCCTGTAGATCCAGCCCGACCTGGAAGGTGCGCAGCAGGCGTTTATACTCGTGGTTCTTGTTGGCGGCGAGCATGTGTAGCTGCTGATAGCACTGGCTTATGAGATCCACCACCTTCTGCTGGCGCGTCAGCAGCGGCGGTAAGGATTTTTCCGGATCGGTATGCTGGGTGAGCAGGGTGTATTTGGCCTCGCAGTAATCCGCCAACTGCACATAGAGCAGGCTCAGGGATTCGCGCAGCGGCTGTTCGCGCCACAGCCAGAACCAGAACCAGTTAAACAGCCCGTACCACAGCGTCCCCAGAGCGTAGATCAGCAGCGGCTCCCACACAGGCATATTCCCGGCGAGGCTCAGCGTGAAGATGGCCGCAATCAGCGAGGCGGGAAGCAGGCGGGCGTGCAGCGAGCTGATTTCGGCGGTGACGCCGAGCGTCATCGCCAGCACGGTCAGGATCAGCGGCAGCGGGATATCACGAGCCAGTAACAGCTGTACGGCGAGGCTACAGCCCGCAAACAGGCAGCCGCCAACGATCAGGCGTTTGAAAAAGCGCTTATGCGGCGTGTCCAGACCGGCGATGTTGCAGCAGGCGGGTACGAGAGAAAACAGCAGGCCCTGCTGAAGATGTCCGAGGATCAGGCCTATGGCCACGGGTAGACACAACACCAGCGTTTGTCGCAGTGCGTAGTTAACTTCCGGGTGATAGATCAGCCTGCGCCACATGGGGAGTAGAGACAAAAACGGCGTGACACCTTGCGATGGCACGCCGTTTAAGCGGAATTAACGCGTTCCGTAGACCACGATGGTTTTACCGTGGGCGGAGATCAGGTTTTGATCTTCCAGCATTTTCAGGATACGGCCTACTGTTTCACGGGAGCAACCGACGATCTGACCAATTTCCTGACGGGTAATTTTAATTTGCATGCCGTCCGGGTGGGTCATGGCGTCTGGCTGTTTCGCCAGGTTCAGCAGGGTCTGCGCGATACGGCCGGTAACGTCCAGGAAGGCGAGGTTACCCACTTTCTCTGACGTGACCTGCAGACGGCGCGCCATCTGGGAAGAAAGACGCATCAGAATGTCAGGGTTAACCTGAATCAGCTGACGGAACTTCTTGTAAGAAATTTCAGCCACTTCACATGCTGTCTTTGCACGAACCCAGGCGCTACGTTCCTGGCCCTCTTCAAACAGGCCCAGTTCACCGATGAAATCGCCCTGGTTCAGATAAGAAAGGATCATCTCTTTCCCTTCTTCATCTTTGATCAGCACTGCCACCGAGCCTTTAACGATGTAATACAACGTTTCCGCTTTTTCACCCTGGTGAATCAGCGTGCTCTTTGATGGGTACTTATGAATGTGGCAATGAGACAAGAACCATTCGAGAGTCGGGTCTGTTTGCGGTTTGCCAAGCACCATGCGCTGTTATCCTCTGTTATAAGCTGTCACCAGAGTCATCAAATGCATCCGGACTCTGGGGTTGCAATCGAATTCTTACCCATACCCTGGGAAGTCGGCTACCGTAACGTTTCGCAGCCAGTAAAGTTTGATGTCCTCTGCATACATGTGTAACGTCAATGTATTACTGTAGCATCCAGAGTGTTTTAGCATAGCTTTCGCCGCGTGTCTCCTGGTGTCTCGCTTCAGCATGATGCAGGTCGCCTTCCATTGCGAGAAATGTAACGCACGCGTAATCTGTCACCAAAAATGCAACGTTGGAGTTTAAGAATATGCAAGCGCGCGTGAAATGGGTTGAAGGTTTAACGTTCCTGGGCGAATCCGCGTCAGGGCACCAGATTTTAATGGACGGTAACTCCGGCGATAAAGCGCCAAGCCCAATGGAAATGGTGCTGATGGCGGCAGGCGGATGCAGCGCCATTGACGTGGTGTCGATTCTGCAAAAAGGTCGTCATGACGTGACGGATTGTGAGGTTAAACTCACCTCAGAACGGCGTGAAGAGGCGCCACGTCTGTTCACCCATATTAACCTGCACTTTGTGGTCACAGGTAAAGAACTAAAAGACGCGGCGGTCTCGCGTGCGGTGGATCTGTCTGCGGAGAAGTACTGCTCTGTGGCATTAATGCTGGAGAAAGCGGTAAAAATCACGCATTCGTATGAAGTGATCGAGGCGTGATTGATGGGGCATCGTGCGTGTTGATGCCCTCACCCTAACCCTCTCCCACAGGGAGAGGGAACATGCTCACGCAATCTGCTTCCCTTCCATCAGTCGCTCCACCAGCGGCGTCATGATGAGCTCCATCGCCAGCCCCATTTTTCCGCCCGGCACGACCAATGTATTCATGTGCGAAATAAACGAGCCCTGCAGCATGGCCAGTAGCCAGGGGTAATCAATGCCTTCGAGATTGCGGAAATGGATCACCACAAAGCTCTCATCCAGGGATGGGATACTTTTGGCGGCAAACGGGTTGGAGGTATCCACCGTCGGCACGCGCTGGAAGTTGATATGGGTGCGGGAGAACTGCGGCGTCAGGAAGTTGATGTAATCTTCCATGGAGCGTACCACCGAGTCCATTACCGCCTCTCGCGAATGGCCACGTTCGCTCATGTCGCGCGTCAGCTTCTGGATCCACTCCAGGTTCACGATAGGGACCACACCGACCAGCAGGTCCACGTGGCGCGCCACGTCGTGTTGCGGGGTGACCACGCCGCCGTGTAATCCTTCGTAAAACAGGACGTCAGTGGGTTCCGGCAGCGGTTGCCATGGGGTAAAGGTTCCCGGCACCTGATTCCAGGGAACGGCTTCATCATAGGTATGCAGATACTTGCGGGACTGCCCTTTACCGCTCTGGCCGTACTCAATAAAGGTTTGTTCCAGCAGGCCGAAGTCATTGGCTTCCGGACCGAAGTAGCTGATGTGTTTACCCAGATCGCGCGCCTTACGGATGGCCATGTCCATTTCCGGACGCGTGTAGCGGTGAAAGCTGTCGCCCTCGACCTCCGCCGCACGGAGATTCAGCTGGGCGAAAATCTTGCGAAATGCGAGGCTTGTGGTGGTGGTTCCCGCACCACTCGACCCCGTAACGGCTATAACCGGATGTCTGGCAGACATAGCAACTCCCTGACTGAAAAGGGTGGAAGATCAGCCGTGAAACGCGTTGCGGGGCATGATATTGACCGTCTCATGCAGTTCTGACCACACCAGCACCACGTCGCCGCTTTTCAGCTGGCGCTTTACATCGTTGACCTTTTGCTCAAGCGAGCGTTCCTGTTCACCATAATCGGTGCCTTCGCGTAATACAAAGCTTTCAATCAGATTATCGAGCGTTTCGGGAGCCAGATCCTGCCAGGGAATAATCATTTTGCACCGTCCAGATAAGGGGTTAGCCAGTCAGGAATACGCGCCTCAAGCCACATTTTCGGGCGGCGCAGCGTGCCGCCGATAAACCCGACGTGGCCGCCGTGCTCGGTCAACTGATAGTGAACGTTGTCGGGCAGGAATTCCTGCGCGGGGATCGAGTGATGATCCATAAACGGGTCATCTTTGGCATGAATAATCAGCGTTGGCTGCGTGATCTTGCTGAGCAGCGGCATGGCGCTGCACTGACGATAATAGTCAATCGCATCGGCGAAGCCGTGAATTTTCGCGGTGATCAGGTCGTCGAACTCGCGAATACGGCGTACCTTTTTCAGCTGGCGCAGGCTGACCGGCAGGGTATCCGGGTAGGCCTTCAGTTTACGTGCCGCATTGGCCTTCAGGAGGTTGAGGAGGTAACGCTGGTAGACGCGGGAGAAGCCTTTATCCATATGGTAGCTGCACTGCTCGAGCATAAACGGCGCGGAGACAATGACGGCGGCCTCCAGCGGCACGCTTTCGCCCTCTTTGGCCAGCAAGCAGGCCAGCATATTGCCGCCCAGCGAGTAGCCCACGGCGGCCGTTGGCACGGTGCCATAATTTTCACGCAGCCAGTGTAAAAACCACGTCCCGTCTTCTGTTTCACCCGAGTGATAAATGCGTTTCTGACGATTCGGTTCGCCGCTACAGCCGCGAAAATGCATCACCACGCCGAGCCAGCCGCGCGCTTTTGCCGCTTCAATTAGCCCATGGGCATACGGGCTGTGCAGGCTGCCTTCCAGACCGTGAAAGACCACCAGACGCGGCTTATGGCGAGCCTGTTCCGGCGCTTCGCTCCAGGCGAGATCCAGAAAATCACCGTCTGGCAGGTCAAGCCGTTGCCAGTGCGGGGTGAACTGAACCTTGCGGCGGATCAGTCGCGGCAGCATGGTCTGCAAATGGGGATTGGCCACGCCGCGCATAGGCACGAACTCAGTGCTGTCTTCGACCGCAATGTCGAAGTCTGATGGGATGATTTGGGTCATAAGCGCGATGCTGATTCTTGTCGGAAATTTACGATACTTTCCGAATTGTACCCCGTTTAAGCTGGATTTCCGAACCCGGTACGGATTCTGTTCTTAAAACGGGGTAAACAGGTCAGTCAGCCTGCAGCATCCCTTCCAGCTGCTCCTGCGCATCCAGCCACGCCATCTCGCACTCTTCCAGGCTGGATTTGGTCTTCGCCTGCGTTTGCAGGCAGTCCGTCAGTTCGGCTTTACGGCTCTGGTCATACAGACCGCTGTCGCCGAGCTTCTCTTCAACAGCGGCAAGCGTGGCGTTGAGCTTTTCCATCTCTTTTTCGAGACGGGCAATCTCTTTACGCAGCGGCTGCGTCTGGGTGCGCAGCTCCGCTTCACGGCGTTTCTGGTCTTTACGTGCCTGCGCGCTGTTGGCGTTGTCTTTCGCTGACTCTTCCGGCTGGTTCTCCTGCTTCTGCACGTCCGTCAGCCACTGCTGATAGTCTTCCAGATCGCCATCGAACGGTTCCACTTTGCCATCGTGCACTAAATACAGATCGTCCGTGGTGGAGCGGATCAGGTGGCGGTCGTGCGAAACCACCACCAGCGCGCCTTCGAACTCAATCAGCGCTTCGGTCAGCGCCTGACGCATATCGAGATCCAGGTGGTTGGTCGGTTCATCGAGCAGCAGCAGGTTCGGACGCTGCCAGACGATCAGCGCCAGCACCAGACGGGCTTTTTCGCCCCCGGAGAAGCGCTCGGTGTTTTCAGTCACCTTATCGCCCTGGAAGCCGAAGCCGCCGAGGTAGTCGCGCAGCTTCTGCTCCATCTCCTGCGGCGCCAGACGCGCCAGGTGCTGAATCGGGGATTCATCCGCGCGTAAAAATTCCAGCTGATGCTGGGCGAAATAGCCCAGCTTGATGCCCTTCGCCAGGCCGATTTCACCCTTGACCGGGTTAAGCTCACCCGCCAGCAGTTTGATCAGCGTCGATTTACCGGCGCCGTTGCGTCCCAGCAGGCCAATACGTGAACCCGGCACCAGGTTGAGCTTGATGGAGTCGAGAATAATGCGGTCGGCATAGCCCGCGCTGACTTTTTCCATCTTCAGCAGCGGGTTCGGCAGGCTTTCCGGGGCGCGGAAGCTGAAGTGGAACGGGTTATCCACGTGCGCCGGGGCGATCATCTCCATGCGTTCCAGCATCTTGATGCGGCTCTGGGCCTGCTTCGCTTTTGAGGCTTTGGCCTTGAAGCGATCCACGAAGCTCTGCAGGTGTGCCACGCGCTGCTGCTGGCTTTCGTACATGGACTGCTGCTGGGCAAGACGCGTCGCGCGCTGGCGCTCGAAGGAGCTGTAGTTGCCGGTGTACTCGAACATCGTTTGCTGTTCGATATGAATGATTTTATCCACCACCGGGTCGAGGAAGTCGCGGTCGTGGGAGATCAGAATCAGAGTGCCCTGATAGCTCTTGAGCCACTTCTCCAGCCAAATAACCGCATCGAGATCGAGGTGGTTAGTCGGTTCATCGAGCAGAAGCAGGTCAGAGCGGCAGATCAGCGCCTGCGCCAGGTTGAGGCGCATACGCCAGCCGCCGGAGAAGTCGCTGACCGGGCGTTCCAGCTGTTCATTGCTGAAGCCCAGGCCGTGCAGCAGGCTGGAGGCGCGGGAGCGAATGGTCCACGCGTCAATAGCGTCCAGCTTGCCGTGAACCGTGGCAATGGCGTGGCCGTCGTTGCGCTCGTTAGCGGCGTTAAGTTCCGCCTCGAGCTTACGGTACTCACGGTCACCGTCGATAACATAGTCGAGTGCCGGTTCGCTCAGCGCCGGAGTCTCCTGGTTTACCCAGGCGAGCTGCCAGTTTCCCGGGAAGGTAAAGTTACCGCCATCCGCGCTAATCTCGTTTTTCAGCAGCGCCAGCAGGGTGGATTTACCACAGCCGTTTTTGCCGACCAGACCCACTTTTTGGCCTGGGTTGATGGTAGCAGTGGCGTTATCCAGCAGGACGCGCACGCCGCGACGAATTTGTAACGAGGAGAAAACAATCATAGAAGCGCCGTATGTTCCGACTATGTTAATTTGTCATTATGATAATGTAAGGTGTGGGCCATTTTCCGCACCGGGCCGCCATGGTAGCCCAAAACAACAACGATACACAAAAACAGAAACAAGACCGGGAGGGGAATGATGTCTCAGACAGCAAAAGTGCTGCTGCTGTATGCCCATCCGGAATCTCAGGACTCGGTGGCAAACCGGGTGCTGCTTAAGCCGGCCACACAGCTCAGTAACGTGACGGTGCACGATCTCTACGCGCACTATCCTGATTTCTTTATTGATATCCCTTACGAGCAGGAACTGCTGCGTCAGCATGACGTGATTGTGTTCCAGCATCCGCTTTATACCTACAGCTGTCCGGCGCTGCTCAAAGAGTGGCTGGACCGCGTGCTGAGCCGGGGTTTCTCCAGCGGGGTAGGGGGCAATCAGCTGGCGGGAAAGTACTGGCGTAGCGTGATTACGACCGGTGAACCCGAAAGCGCTTACCGCCACGACGGGCTGAACCGCTATCCGATGAGCGACATTCTGCGGCCTTTTGAGCTGACGGCGGCCATGTGCCGTATGCACTGGATGAGCCCGATTATTGTCTACTGGGCCCGTCGTCAGGATCCTAAAGAACTGGCCAGCCACGCCAGAGCCTACGGTGAATGGCTGGCGTCACCGATTCCGGCAGGAGGTCGTTAATGGAAGGATCGAATTTGCTCCTCGCCGGGGTGCTTTTTTTGTTTGCGGCCGTCGTCGCGGTGCCGCTTGCTGCACGTATTGGGATAGGTGCGGTGTTGGGTTATCTGCTGGCTGGGATCGCGATTGGCCCCTGGGGGCTGGGATTCATCAGCGATGTGGATGAAATTCTCCATTTCTCCGAGCTGGGCGTGGTGTTCCTGATGTTCATCATCGGCCTTGAGCTGAACCCTTCTAAATTGTGGCAGCTCCGACGCTCCATCTTTGGCGTGGGTGCCGCGCAGGTGTTGCTCAGCGCCGCGATTCTGGGTGGCCTGTTAATGCTGACGAATTTCTCCTGGCAGGCGGCGGTGATAGGCGGGATAGGCCTTGCGATGTCGTCGACGGCGATGGCCCTGCAGCTGATGCGCGACAAGGGGATGAACCGCAACGAAGCCGGTCAGCTGGGTTTTTCGGTGCTGCTGTTCCAGGATTTGGCGGTCATCCCGGCGCTGGCGCTGGTGCCGCTGCTGGCGGGCTCCGGGGACGATCACTTCGACTGGGCAAAAATTGCCATGAAGGTGCTGGCCTTCGCGGGCATGCTGATTGGCGGACGTTTTCTTTTACGTCCCGTGTTCCGCTTTATTGCCGCGTCGGGCGTGCGCGAGGTCTTTACGGCCGCGACGCTGCTGCTGGTCCTGGGGTCGGCATTGTTTATGGATGCGCTGGGGCTGTCGATGGCGCTCGGGACCTTTATCGCCGGGGTGCTGCTGGCGGAGAGCGAGTATCGGCACGAGCTGGAAATTGCCATCGATCCCTTCAAAGGACTGCTGTTAGGCCTGTTCTTTATTTCGGTGGGGATGGCGCTCAACCTTGGCGTGCTCTATACCCATCTGCTGTGGGTTGTGGTGAGCGTAGCCATCCTGGTAGCGGTGAAAACGCTGGTGCTGTACGCCTTGGCGCGCATTTACGGCTTGCGCAGTTCGGAACGCATGCAGTTTGCCAGCGTGTTAAGCCAGGGAGGTGAGTTTGCGTTTGTGCTGTTCTCTACCGCCTCCTCCCAGAAGCTGTTTAAAGACGAGCAGATGGCGCTTTTGCTGGTGACGGTCACGCTGTCAATGATGACCACGCCGCTGCTGATGAAGCTGGTGGATAAACTCCTGTCGCGCCGCCTGAACCCGTCAGACGATGAAGACGAAGCGCCGTGGGTGGAAGATGATAAGCCTCAGGTTATCGTGGTGGGCTTTGGCCGCTTCGGACAGGTGATCGGACGTTTGCTGATGGCGAACAAAATGCGCATTACGGTGCTGGAGCGTGATATCAGCGCGGTCAACCTGATGCGCAAATATGGCTATAAGGTTTACTACGGCGATGCGACCCAGCTCGAGCTGCTGCGCTCGGCGGGGGCAGAAGCTGCAGAGTCCATCGTGATTACCTGTAACGACCCGGAAGACACGATGAAGCTGGTGGATATGTGTCAGCAGCATTTCCCGCATCTGCATATTCTGGCGCGTGCGCGGGGACGTGTTGAAGCTCACGAATTATTGCAGGCGGGTGTGAAACACTTCTCCCGTGAGACATTCTCCAGTGCGCTGGAGCTGGGGCGCAAGGCGTTGATCTCGCTCGGCATGCATCCGCATCAGGCGCAGCGCGCCCAGATGCACTTCCGCCGGCTGGATATGCGGATGCTGCGCGAGCTGATGCCGGTACATACCGATACGGCGCAGATCTCCCGCGTGCGGGAAGCGCGTCGCGAGCTGGAGGAGATCTTCCAGCGCGAGATGCAGCAGGAAAGACGCCAGCTCGATGGCTGGGATGAATTTGAATAAAGGGTAACGAAAGATGGCTGTACGTAAACGCTTTATCGCGGGTGCAAAATGCCCGACCTGCCAGGCGCAAGATACCCTGGCGATGTGGCGGGAAAATAATATTGATGTTGTTGAGTGTGTTAAGTGCGGTCACCAGATGCGTGAGGCCGACAAAGAAGCCCGCGATCACGTTCGCAAAGAAGAGCAAGTGATCGGCATTTTTCATCCAGACTAGCGATATGCTCTGAGTTTTTTTAAGCTTAAGGGTACACGGGTGCAGATTTCCGCTACAATCTGCGCCAGCAATTTTCCCACGCTCAGGAGATATCATGAAAGTAGCAAAAGACCTGGTGGTCAGCCTGGCCTATCAGGTACGTACAGAAGACGGTGTGTTGGTTGATGAGTCTCCGGTGAGTGCGCCGCTTGACTACCTGCATGGTCACGGTTCCCTGATTTCCGGCCTGGAAAACGCGCTGGAAGGTCATGAAGTTGGCGACAAATTTGACGTTGCTGTAGGCGCGAACGACGCTTACGGTCAGTATGACGACAACCTGGTTCAGCGCGTTCCTAAAGACGTGTTCATGGGCGTTGACGAACTGCAGGTTGGCATGCGCTTCCTGGCTGAAACTGACCAGGGTCCAGTTCCTGTTGAAATCACCGAAGTGGAAGATGACCACGTCGTGGTTGACGGTAACCACATGCTGGCTGGCCAGAACCTGAAGTTCAACGTCGAAGTTGTTGCGATCCGCGAAGCGACCGAAGAAGAGCTGGCTCATGGCCACGTTCACGGTGCGCACGGTCACGACCATGACCACGATCACGGCCACGATGGCTGCTGCGGTGGTCACGGCCACGACCATGGTCATGATCACGGCCACGGTAAAGGTGGTTGCGGTAACGGCGGCTGCGGCTGCCACTAATTCCGTCATGCGGAAAATAAAAAAGCGGGATTATCCCGCTTTTTTTACGCCTCAATAATGAGGAGGTGGCGTCTCTTCTGACTGAGAGGCAATGTTCGACGGCTGCGTAGCCTTCAGCTTTTCCGTCAGCAGGCGCATATGATCCCGCAGTTTCGCCATTTCGAGCTCATGTGCGGTTACGGTCTGGTTTAGCTCTTCGATGGTGATGTCCTGAAAAGCCAGGCGGCTTTCCAGCTCAGCCATTCTCGCTTCTATCGTTGTATCCTTCATCATTCACCTCGTTTGTTTCAGATTCACCATAATGGCACTGCGGCGGCGCAGTTTAACTGAGTTTATCCTTAAGTACAGTCTGCATCCCCTTGGCAGGAAACTTATTTAAACAAAAATAGTCTGAAAAGTGGCGAGAATTGGAAGTGTCTGTCTGTAGATTTCTTCCGCAACGTTTTATAGTACGTCACTCATTTACGTTTAATGCTGGGGTGAGAGTCCCCAGGCCCTGGAGATATGGATGAAATCACTGTTTAAAGTAACGCTGCTGGCGACGACGATGGCTGTTGCGCTGAACGCGCCGCTGTCATTCGCTGCTGATACTGCTGCGAAGCCTGCTGCCACTGCAGACAGCAAAGCGGCGTTCAAAAATGACGACCAGAAATCCGCCTACGCACTGGGCGCATCTCTGGGTCGTTACATGGAAAACTCTCTGAAAGAACAAGAGAAGCTGGGCATCAAACTGGATAAAGCTCAGCTGATCGCGGGCGTTCAGGACGCATTTGCAGATAAGAGCAAGCTGTCTGACCAGGAAATTGAACAGACTCTGCAGGCGTTCGAAGCGCGTGTGAAGGGTGCCGCGCAGACCAAGATGGACGCGGACGCGAAAGACAACGAAGCGAAAGGCAAAGCCTACCGCGATACCTTTGCTAAAGAGAAGGGTGTGAAAACCTCTTCTACTGGCCTGGTGTACAAAGTTGAGAAAGAAGGCACCGGCGATGCGCCTAAAGACAGCGACACCGTTGTTGTGAACTACAAAGGTACGCTGATCGACGGTAAAGAGTTCGATAACTCTTACACCCGTGGTGAGCCGCTCTCCTTCCGTCTGGATGGTGTGATCCCTGGCTGGACTGAAGGCCTGAAAAACATCAAGAAAGGCGGCAAGATCAAGATGGTCATCCCACCGGATCTGGCCTATGGCAAAACCGGCGTTCCGGGAATCCCAGCCAACTCTACGCTGGTCTTTGACGTAGAGCTGCTGGACATCAAACCGGCACCGAAAGCGGATGCTAAAGCGGACGCACCTGCTGAAGAAAAAGCAGCGACAGACGCTAAGAAGTAATGTGATAAAAACCGCCGCCTTTCAGGCGGCGGTTTTTTTATTGTGGGGCAGATATAATTAACACTGGAAAGCGCTATACACGCTGTATTAATTTAGTTGTCCGTGTAGATAATGAGCCTGCCCTGAAAACCTAACGACAGGCTCCTGAAAAGGAGTGTTTTTTTCATGTCCAGGTCGCTTTTAACCAACGAAACCAGTGAACTTGATTTGCTGGATCAACGTCCTTTCGATCAGACCGACTTCGATATTCTGAAATCCTATGAAGCGGTAGTGGACGGGTTAGCGATGCTCATTGGCTCCCACTGCGAAATCGTATTGCACTCCCTGCAAGATCTGAAGTGTTCCGCCATCCGCATTGCGAATGGTGAGCATACTGGCCGTAAAATTGGTTCGCCAATCACCGACCTTGCATTGCGTATGTTGCATGACATGACCGGCGCGGACAGCAGCGTCTCCAAATGCTATTTCACCCGCGCCAAAAGCGGCGTGTTGATGAAATCAGAAACTATCGCGATTCGAAACCGCGAGCATCGTGTGATTGGGCTGCTGTGCATCAACATGAACCTTGATGTGCCTTTCTCGCAGATCATGAGCACCTTTATTCCACCAGAAACGCCGGATGTTGGCTCTTCTGTTAACTTTGCCTCTTCCGTCGAAGATCTCGTCACTCAGACGCTTGAGTTCACCATTGAAGAAGTGAATGCCGATCGCAACGTCTCGAACAACGCCAAGAATCGCCAGATCGTGCTCAATCTCTATGAAAAAGGGATTTTTGATATTAAAGACGCCATCAACCAGGTGGCCGATCGTCTGAACATCTCCAAGCACACGGTCTACCTCTATATTCGCCAGTTCAAAAGCGGTGATTTCCTGGGACAAGATAAGTAATGCGTTTTGCGTTAATGGTGACAGGCCCGGCGTACGGGACTCAGCAGGCCAGCAGCGCGCTACAGTTTGCGCATGCGCTGCTGGCGGCCGGACATGAGCTGGCGAGCGTCTTCTTCTATCGGGAAGGGGTGTACAACGCAAACCAGTTTACGTCGCCGGCGAACGATGAGTTTGATGTGGTGCGCGGCTGGCAGGCATTAAACGAAAAGCAGGGCGTAGAACTGCACATCTGCGTGGCGGCGGCACTGCGCCGCGGCGTAACCGATGCAACCGAAGCTGCGCGTCTTGGTTTATCGGGTTCTAACCTGCAGCCCGGTTTTTCGTTAAGTGGTCTGGGCGCGCTGGCACAGGCGGCGTTAACCTGCGACAGAGTGGTGCAATTCTGATGAAGCGTGTGGCATTTGTTTTTAAGTCTGCGCCGCACGGCAGCGCTTCTGGCCGCGAAGGGCTGGATGCGTTACTTGCAACGTCCGCGCTGACCGAAGATATCGGCGTCTTCTTTTTGGGGGACGGGGTGTTTCAGCTTCTGGCTGGGCAACAGCCTCAGGCCATTCTGGCGCGGGATTACATCGCTACCTTTAAAGTGCTGCCGCTGTACGACATCGAAACCCTTTATGTCTGCGCCGATTCGCTGGCCGCTCGCGGTTTGGATGATAAGACGCCTTTCGTGCTGGATGTGACAGTCCTGTCTTCTGCTGCATTGCGCGAACACCTTTCCCACTACGACACCGTTCTGACTTTCTGAGGCTAACATGCTCCATACTCTGAGCCATTCACCGTGGCAATGTGATATCGACGCGTTACTGAGTATGCTGCGCGACGGTGATGACCTGCTGCTGATTCAGGATGGCGTACTTGCTGCACTGGAAGGCAGTCGTTTCGTTGAAATTCTCACGAATGCCCCCATAACAGTCTCTGCGCTGAAGGACGATCTGGATGCGCGGGGTCTTTCTGGTCAAATTTCAGCCAAAATTGACGTGGTTGGCTATACTGATTTCGTCAATCTTACTGTGACGCACGCCAGTCAAATGAACTGGTGATTTGAGATCGCTGTATATTTCTTGACACCTTTTCGACGTAGCCCTAAAATTTCGCGTCCTCATATTGTATGAGGTCGTTTTATTACGTGTTTACGAAGCAAAAGCTAAAACCAGGAGCTATTTAATGGCAACAGTTAACCAGCTGGTACGCAAACCACGTGCACGCAAAGTTGCGAAAAGCAACGTGCCTGCGCTGGAAGCCTGCCCGCAGAAACGTGGCGTATGTACTCGTGTATATACCACCACTCCTAAAAAACCAAACTCCGCACTGCGTAAAGTATGCCGTGTGCGTTTGACTAACGGTTTCGAAGTGACTTCCTACATCGGTGGTGAAGGTCACAACCTGCAGGAGCACTCCGTGATCCTGATCCGTGGCGGTCGTGTTAAAGACCTTCCGGGTGTTCGTTACCACACCGTTCGTGGTGCGCTGGACTGCTCAGGTGTTAAAGACCGTAAGCAGGCTCGCTCCAAGTACGGCGTGAAGCGTCCTAAGGCTTAATGGTTCTCCGTTAAGTAAGGCCAAACTGATTTATCTTAATGTCACACTAAACTCTTTGAGTTTTGGACAATCCTGAATTAACAACGGAGTATTCCCATGCCACGTCGTCGCGTCATTGGTCAGCGTAAAATTCTTCCAGATCCGAAATTCGGATCAGAACTGCTGGCAAAATTTGTAAATATCCTGATGGTAGATGGTAAAAAATCTACTGCAGAAGCAATCGTATACAGCGCGCTTGAGACCCTGGCTCAGCGTTCTGGTAAAAATGAACTGGAAGCTTTCGAAGTCGCTCTCGACAACGTTCGCCCAACTGTAGAAGTTAAGTCCCGCCGCGTTGGTGGTTCTACTTATCAGGTTCCAGTTGAAGTTCGTCCGGTCCGTCGTAATGCCCTGGCAATGCGTTGGATCGTTGAAGCTGCTCGTAAACGCGGTGATAAATCCATGGCTCTGCGTCTGGCGAACGAACTTTCTGATGCTGCAGACAACAAAGGTACTGCAGTTAAGAAACGTGAAGACGTTCACCGTATGGCAGAAGCCAACAAGGCGTTCGCACACTACCGTTGGTAATCCCTTCGGAGTCTTAGTCACCAGGCGGGCGCTTCAGAGAAGCCGCCCGCTCTGGGTAACTTAACTGAACGCCTAAAGATATAAACGAGGAATCAAATGGCTCGTACAACACCCATCGCACGCTACCGTAACATCGGTATCAGTGCGCACATCGACGCCGGTAAAACCACTACTACCGAACGTATTCTGTTCTACACCGGTGTAAACCACAAAATCGGTGAAGTTCATGACGGCGCAGCCACCATGGACTGGATGGAACAGGAGCAGGAGCGTGGTATCACTATCACCTCCGCAGCGACTACTGCATTCTGGTCAGGTATGGCTAAGCAGTACGAACCGCATCGCGTAAACATCATCGACACCCCAGGGCACGTTGACTTCACCATCGAAGTAGAACGTTCCATGCGTGTTCTTGACGGCGCGGTAATGGTTTATTGCGCAGTTGGTGGTGTTCAGCCACAGTCTGAAACCGTATGGCGTCAGGCGAACAAATATAAAGTTCCACGCATCGCGTTCGTTAACAAAATGGACCGTATGGGTGCTAACTTCCTGAAAGTTGTTGGTCAGATCAAAACCCGTCTGGGCGCGAACCCTGTTCCGCTGCAGCTGGCAATTGGTGCTGAAGAAGGCTTCACCGGCGTTATCGACCTGGTGAAAATGAAAGCCATCAACTGGAACGATGCAGACCAGGGCGTTACCTTCGAATACGAAGATATCCCAGCTGCAATGCAGGACCTGGCTGACGAATGGCACCAGAACCTGATCGAATCCGCTGCTGAAGCTTCTGAAGAGCTGATGGAGAAATACCTGGGTGGTGAAGAACTGACTGAAGAAGAGATCAAAAAAGCTCTGCGTCAGCGCGTTCTGAACAACGAAATCATCCTGGTAACCTGTGGTTCTGCGTTCAAGAACAAAGGTGTTCAGGCGATGCTGGATGCGGTAGTTGACTACCTGCCATCCCCGGTTGACGTTCCTGCGATCAACGGCATCCTGGACGACGGTAAAGATACTCCGGCTGAGCGTCACGCAAGCGACGAAGAGCCATTCTCTGCACTGGCGTTCAAAATTGCTACCGACCCATTCGTGGGTAACCTGACCTTCTTCCGCGTTTATTCTGGTGTGGTTAACTCCGGTGACACCATCCTGAACTCCGTGAAAGCGGCGCGTGAGCGTTTTGGCCGTATCGTACAGATGCACGCTAACAAACGTGAAGAGATCAAAGAAGTTCGTGCGGGCGACATCGCTGCAGCTATCGGTCTGAAAGACGTGACCACTGGTGACACCCTGTGTGACCCGGATCACCCGATCATTCTGGAGCGTATGGAATTCCCAGAGCCGGTAATCTCCATCGCAGTTGAACCAAAAACCAAAGCTGACCAGGAAAAAATGGGTCTGGCTCTGGGCCGTCTGGCGAAAGAAGACCCATCATTCCGCGTATGGACTGATGAAGAATCTAACCAGACCATCATCGCTGGTATGGGTGAACTGCACCTGGACATCATCGTTGACCGTATGAAGCGTGAATTCAACGTTGAAGCGAACGTGGGTAAACCTCAGGTTGCTTACCGCGAAGCGATTCGCGCGAAAGTTACCGACATTGAAGGTAAACACGCTAAGCAGTCTGGTGGTCGCGGTCAGTACGGTCACGTTGTGATCGACATGTACCCACTGGAGCCGGGCTCTAACCCGAAAGGTTACGAGTTCATCAACGACATCAAAGGTGGTGTAATTCCTGGCGAATACATCCCTGCCGTTGATAAAGGCATCCAGGAACAGCTGAAAGCGGGCCCTCTGGCTGGCTATCCGGTTGTTGACATGGGTGTTCGTCTGCACTTCGGTTCTTACCACGACGTTGACTCCTCTGAACTGGCGTTTAAACTGGCTGCGTCTATTGCCTTTAAAGAAGGCTTTAAGAAAGCAAAACCAGTTCTGCTTGAGCCAATCATGAAGGTTGAAGTAGAAACTCCTGAAGAGAACACCGGTGACGTTATCGGTGACTTGAGCCGTCGTCGCGGTATGCTGCGTGGTCAGGAATCCGAAGTAACTGGCGTTAAGATCCACGCTGAAGTTCCGCTGTCTGAAATGTTCGGATATGCGACTCAGCTGCGTTCTCTGACCAAAGGTCGTGCATCATACACCATGGAATTCCTGAAGTATGATGATGCGCCTAACAACGTTGCTCAGGCCGTTATTGAAGCCCGTGGTAAGTAATCCACAGGATTAAAACCTAAGTCCCGTGCTCTCTCCAGAGGGGAGAGCACTATAGTAAGGAATATAGCCGTGTCTAAAGAAAAATTTGAACGTACAAAACCCCACGTCAACGTTGGTACTATCGGCCACGTTGACCATGGTAAAACTACCCTGACTGCTGCAATCACTACCGTTCTGGCTAAAACCTACGGTGGTTCTGCTCGTGCATTCGACCAGATCGATAACGCACCAGAAGAAAAAGCTCGTGGTATCACCATCAACACCTCTCACGTTGAGTACGACACCCCGACTCGCCACTACGCACACGTAGACTGCCCAGGCCACGCCGACTATGTTAAAAACATGATCACCGGTGCTGCGCAGATGGACGGCGCGATCCTGGTTGTTGCTGCGACTGACGGCCCAATGCCTCAGACTCGTGAGCACATCCTGCTGGGTCGTCAGGTAGGCGTTCCTTTCATCATCGTGTTCCTGAACAAGTGCGACATGGTTGATGACGAAGAGCTGCTGGAACTGGTAGAGATGGAAGTTCGTGAACTGCTGTCTCAGTACGATTTCCCAGGCGACGATACTCCAATCGTTCGTGGTTCTGCTCTGAAAGCGCTGGAAGGCGAAGCTGAGTGGGAAGCGAAAATCATCGAACTGGCTGGCTTCCTGGATTCTTACATCCCAGAACCAGAGCGTGCGATTGACAAGCCATTCCTGCTGCCAATCGAAGACGTATTCTCCATCTCCGGTCGTGGTACCGTTGTTACCGGTCGTGTAGAGCGCGGTATCATCAAAGTTGGTGAAGAAGTTGAAATCGTTGGTATCAAAGAGACTGCGAAGTCTACCTGTACTGGCGTTGAAATGTTCCGCAAACTGCTGGACGAAGGCCGTGCTGGTGAGAACGTTGGTGTTCTGCTGCGTGGTATCAAACGTGAAGAAATCGAACGTGGTCAGGTTCTGGCGAAGCCAGGCTCAATCAAGCCACACACCAAGTTCGAATCTGAAGTGTACATTCTGTCCAAAGACGAAGGCGGCCGTCATACTCCGTTCTTCAAAGGCTACCGTCCACAGTTCTACTTCCGTACAACTGACGTGACCGGTACCATCGAACTGCCAGAAGGCGTTGAGATGGTAATGCCAGGCGACAACATCAAGATGGTTGTGACTCTGATCCACCCAATCGCGATGGACGACGGTCTGCGTTTCGCAATCCGTGAAGGCGGCCGTACCGTTGGCGCGGGCGTTGTTGCTAAAGTTCTGGGCTAATTAATTATCCCCGAATAAAAAAGGACGCTTCGGCGTCCTTTTTTGTTTTCTGCCGCTCAGGTATTTGTCACAAAATTTCGCATTTTTTGCCTGCTCCCTCCCCGCATTCTGGCGTTTGTGCTATTGTAATCATAACCATTCTCACTTACACTTTGCGCATAATTTGAACGGGAGTTTATATGTACGTTTGTTTATGTAATGGTGTAAGCGACAAAAAAATACGTCAGGCCGTTCGCCAGTTCCAGCCCCAGTCATTCCAGCAGCTTCGCAAATTTGTTCCGGTGGGAAATCAATGCGGTAAATGTGTACGTGCTGCGCGAGAGATCATGCAGGACGAACTGATGCAGATCCCGGAATACAAAGAGATCGCGTAAGCGCCCATCTTTTTTTTGACATCCCTGTAGCCCGATCTACGCTTCAATGAGTGGAAGCGGAGGGACTATATAATGAAAGGTGATGTTAAAATCATAAGTTATCTCAATAAATTATTGGGAAATGAGCTTGTCGCAATCAACCAGTACTTTCTTCACGCGAGAATGTTCAAAAACTGGGGACTCAAACGTTTAAACGACGTTGAGTACCATGAATCTATAGATGAGATGAAACACGCTGATAAATATATCGAGCGTATTTTATTCCTTGAAGGCATTCCAAACCTGCAGGATCTCGGCAAGCTGGGCATCGGAGAAGATGTCGAAGAGATGCTGCGTTCCGACCTCAGGCTGGAGCTTGAAGGCGCCAAAGATCTCCGTGAAGCCATTGCCTATGCTGACAGCGTACATGACTACGTCAGTCGCGATATGATGATCCAGATCCTGGCCGATGAAGAAGGCCATATTGACTGGCTGGAAACGGAGCTGGATCTGATTGCTAAAATCGGCCTGCAAAACTATCTTCAGTCACAGATTAAAGTGGAAGAATAAGCAACGTCTTCCAGCCAACGCATAAACCCGCTGCTGCCAGAAATGGCCCAAAAGGCAGCGGGTTTTTTATTGCCTTCTTATCAGGGTGGATTAACGAAAAAACAAGAATGCAAAGGAGCGCCATCAGTGCTGCAAGCAACACCAGCGCGGGCAGTATGCACCAGCCATGCCATGCACCAAGCGCAGCCAGGTATTTTACATCGCCATATCCCATACCTTCACGCCGGCAGATAAACCAGTAGCCCCAGTAAATAATGGCAAAGGCAATATATCCGGCCATCGCACCCGCCACCGCGCTCGGCAGAAAATCAGGTTGGATACAGAGTTGAAAGAGCAGTCCCGACCATAACAGCGGGCAGAGAAATTTATCGGGAAGCAGACCGTAGCGAATATCGGCATGTACAAGTAAGGCAGTCAGCGAAAGATAGATCAGCAGAAAGGGGAGGGTGGTTAGCATGAAAAAGGCCTCAAGCGGGTTTGCGCGCATACTCGTTATAATCGGCCTTGCCGGCAACGCATAAAAAACGGAGATGCGTAGCGGCTCGAAACAAAGCATCGACGCAGATTACATTGCATAAAATGTTGCGCGCTCTTATGAATACTGCGCCTCTGGCGCTTAATTTCTAAACGGCACTTGCGTCTTGCCCAGATTTACGTATAATGCGCGGGCTTGTCGTAATTGACGGCGGGTTCAATCAGAACCAGAGTAGCTCATTTTGTTACTCAACAATGCTCCCAATTGGGGAGCTACGTAAGAACGGTTACACTCTCCCATCAATCGTAATGGGTTTGAGGAGTAATCATTTTCGTTTATAAAATAATTGGAGCTCTGGTCTCATGCAGAACCAAAGAATCCGTATCCGCCTTAAAGCGTTTGATCATCGTCTGATCGATCAATCAACCGCGGAAATCGTCGAGACTGCTAAGCGCACTGGTGCGCAAGTCCGTGGTCCGATCCCGCTGCCGACCCGCAAAGAGCGCTTCACCGTTCTGATCTCTCCGCACGTTAACAAAGACGCGCGCGATCAGTACGAAATCCGCACTCACAAGCGTCTGGTTGACATCGTTGAGCCAACTGAGAAAACCGTTGATGCTCTGATGCGTCTGGATCTGGCTGCCGGTGTAGACGTGCAGATCAGCCTGGGTTAATCAGGTCATCGAGCGATTGAGAGGTTGAAACAATGATTGGTTTAGTCGGTAAAAAAGTGGGTATGACCCGCATCTTCACTGAAGATGGCGTTTCTATCCCAGTAACCGTAATCGAAGTTGAAGCAAACCGCGTTACTCAGGTTAAAGATCTGGCTAACGATGGCTACCGCGCTATTCAGGTTACCACTGGTGCTAAAAAAGCTAACCGTGTAACCAAACCAGAAGCGGGTCACTTCGCTAAAGCTGGCGTAGAAGCTGGCCGTGGTCTGTGGGAATTCCGTCTTGCTGAAGGCGAAGAGTTCACCGTAGGTCAGGACATTAGCGTTGAGTTGTTTGCTGACGTTAAAAAAGTTGACGTAACCGGTACCTCTAAAGGTAAAGGTTTTGCTGGTACCGTTAAGCGCTGGAACTTCCGTACCCAGGACGCTACTCACGGTAACTCCTTGTCTCACCGCGTTCCGGGTTCTATCGGTCAGAACCAGACTCCGGGCAAAGTGTTCAAAGGCAAGAAAATGGCAGGTCAGCTGGGTAACGAACGTGTAACCGTTCAGAGCCTGGACGTAGTACGTGTTGACGCTGAGCGCAACCTGCTGCTGGTTAAAGGTGCAGTTCCGGGTGCAACCGGTAGCGACCTGATCGTTAAACCAGCTGTGAAGGCGTAAGGGGATAGCAATGGAATTAGTATTGAAAGACGCGCAGAGCGCGCTGACTGTTTCCGAAACTACCTTCGGTCGTGATTTCAACGAAGCGCTGGTTCACCAGGTTGTTGTTGCTTATGCAGCTGGTGCTCGTCAGGGTACTCGTGCTCAGAAGACTCGTGCTGAAGTAACTGGTTCTGGCAAAAAGCCATGGCGCCAGAAAGGTACCGGCCGTGCGCGTTCAGGTTCTATCAAGAGCCCGATCTGGCGTTCAGGTGGCGTGACCTTCGCTGCGCGTCCACAGGACCACAGTCAAAAAGTTAACAAAAAGATGTACCGCGGCGCGCTGAAAAGCATCCTGTCCGAACTGGTACGTCAGGATCGTCTGATCGTTGTCGAGAAGTTCTCTGTTGAAGCGCCTAAAACTAAGCTGCTAGCACAGAAACTGAAAGACATGGCTCTGGAAGATGTGCTGATCATCACCGGTGAGCTGGACGAGAACCTGTTCCTGGCCGCACGTAACCTGCATAAGGTTGACGTACGCGATGCGACTGGTATCGACCCGGTTAGCCTGATCGCCTTCGACAAAGTCGTAATGACTGCTGATGCTGTTAAGCAAGTTGAGGAGATGCTGGCATGATTCGTGAAGAACGTCTGCTGAAGGTGCTTCGCGCACCGCACGTTTCTGAAAAAGCGTCTACTGCGATGGAAAAAACAAACACCATCGTTCTCAAAGTTGCTAAAGACGCGACCAAAGCAGAGATCAAAGCTGCTGTGCAGAAACTGTTTGAAGTCGAAGTCGAAGTCGTTAACACCCTGGTTGTTAAAGGGAAAGTTAAACGTCACGGACAGCGTATCGGTCGTCGTAGCGACTGGAAAAAAGCTTACGTCACCCTGAAAGAAGGCCAGAATCTGGACTTCGTTGGCGGCGCTGAGTAAGTCGGAGGAGTAATACAATGGCAGTTGTTAAATGTAAACCGACATCTCCGGGTCGTCGCCACGTAGTTAAAGTGGTTAACCCTGAGCTGCACAAGGGCAAACCTTTTGCTCCGTTGCTGGAAAAAAACAGCAAATCCGGTGGTCGTAACAACAATGGCCGTATCACCACTCGTCACATCGGTGGTGGCCACAAGCAGGCTTATCGTATTGTTGACTTCAAACGCAACAAAGACGGTATCCCAGCAGTTGTTGAACGTCTTGAGTACGATCCGAACCGTTCCGCGAACATCGCGCTGGTTCTGTACAAAGACGGCGAACGCCGTTACATCCTGGCCCCTAAAGGCCTGAAAGCTGGCGACCAGATTCAGTCTGGCGTTGATGCTGCAATCAAAGCAGGCAACACCCTGCCGATGCGCAATATCCCGGTTGGTTCTACCGTTCATAACGTAGAAATGAAACCAGGTAAAGGCGGTCAGCTGGCACGTTCCGCTGGTACTTACGTTCAGATCGTTGCTCGTGATGGTGCTTATGTCACCCTGCGTCTGCGTTCTGGTGAAATGCGTAAAGTCGAAGCAGACTGCCGCGCTACTCTGGGCGAAGTTGGCAATGCTGAGCATATGCTGCGCGTTCTGGGTAAAGCAGGTGCTGCACGCTGGCGTGGTGTTCGTCCTACCGTTCGCGGTACTGCGATGAACCCAGTCGACCACCCACATGGTGGTGGTGAAGGTCGTAACTTTGGTAAGCACCCGGTATCTCCGTGGGGCGTTCAGACCAAAGGTAAGAAGACCCGCAGCAACAAGCGTACTGATAAATTTATCGTACGTCGCCGTAGCAAATAATTTTAGAGGATAAGCCATGCCACGTTCTCTCAAGAAAGGTCCTTTTATTGACCTGCACTTGCTGAAGAAGGTAGAGAAAGCGGTGGAAAGCGGAGACAAGAAGCCCCTGCGCACTTGGTCCCGTCGTTCAACGATCTTTCCTAACATGATCGGTTTGACCATCGCTGTCCATAATGGTCGTCAGCACGTTCCAGTCTTTGTTACCGACGAAATGGTTGGTCACAAACTGGGTGAATTCGCACCGACTCGTACTTATCGCGGCCACGCTGCTGATAAAAAAGCGAAGAAGAAATAAGGTAGGAGGAAGAGATGGAAACTTTAGCTCAACATCGCCATGCTCGTTCTTCTGCTCAGAAGGTTCGCCTTGTTGCTGACCTGATTCGCGGTAAGAAAGTGTCGCAGGCCCTGGACATCCTGACCTATACCAACAAGAAAGCTGCGGTATTGGTCAAGAAAGTACTGGAATCTGCCATTGCTAACGCTGAACACAACGATGGCGCTGACATCGACGATCTGAAAGTCGCGAAAATTTTCGTAGATGAAGGCCCAAGCATGAAGCGCATTATGCCGCGTGCGAAAGGTCGTGCAGATCGCATCCTGAAGCGCACCAGCCACATTACTGTGGTTGTGTCCGATCGCTGAGACTCTGGAGACTAGCAATGGGTCAGAAAGTACATCCTAATGGTATTCGCCTGGGTATTGTAAAACCATGGAACTCTACCTGGTTTGCGAACACCAAAGAATTCGCTGACAACCTGGACAGCGATTTTAAAGTACGTCAGTACCTGACTAAGGAACTGGCTAAAGCGTCTGTATCTCGTATCGTTATCGAGCGTCCAGCGAAGAGCATCCGTGTGACTATTCACACTGCTCGTCCTGGCATCGTTATCGGTAAGAAAGGCGAAGACGTAGAAAAACTGCGCAAGGTCGTAGCGGATATCGCTGGCGTTCCTGCACAGATCAATATCGCTGAAGTTCGTAAGCCTGAACTGGACGCTAAATTGGTTGCTGACAGCATCACTTCACAGCTGGAACGTCGTGTAATGTTCCGTCGTGCTATGAAGCGTGCTGTACAGAACGCAATGCGTCTGGGCGCTAAAGGTATCAAAGTTGAAGTTAGCGGCCGTCTGGGCGGCGCGGAAATCGCACGTACCGAATGGTACCGTGAAGGTCGCGTACCGCTGCACACTCTGCGTGCTGACATCGACTACAACACCTCTGAAGCGCACACCACTTACGGTGTAATCGGCGTTAAGGTATGGATCTTCAAAGGTGAGATCCTGGGTGGTATGGCTGCTGTTGAACAACCGGAAAAACCGGCTGCTCAACCTAAAAAGCAGCAGCGTAAAGGCCGTAAATAAGGAGCGTCGCTGATGTTACAACCAAAGCGTACAAAATTCCGTAAAGTGCACAAAGGCCGCAACCGTGGTCTGGCGCAGGGTACGGATGTTAGCTTCGGCACTTTCGGTCTGAAAGCTGTTGGCCGTGGTCGTCTGACTGCACGTCAGATCGAAGCAGCACGTCGTGCAATGACCCGTGCAGTTAAGCGTCAAGGTAAGATCTGGATCCGTGTATTCCCGGACAAACCGATCACCGAGAAGCCGCTGGAAGTTCGTATGGGTAAAGGTAAAGGTAACGTGGAGTACTGGGTTGCCTTGATCCAACCGGGCAAAGTCCTTTATGAAATGGACGGTGTTCCGGAAGAGCTGGCCCGTGAAGCCTTCGGCCTGGCAGCAGCGAAACTGCCTATCAAAACCACCTTTGTAACTAAGACGGTGATGTAATGAAAGCAAAAGAGCTGCGTGAAAAAAGCGTTGAAGAGCTGAACGCTGAGCTGCTGAACCTGCTGCGTGAGCAGTTCAACCTGCGTATGCAGGCTGCAAGTGGCCAGCTGCAACAGACTCACCTGCTGAAGCAAGTGCGTCGCAATGTTGCACGCGTTAAGACTTTACTGACTCAGAAGGCGGGTGCGTAATGACCGATAAAATCCGTACTCTGCAAGGTCGTGTTGTTAGCGACAAAATGGAGAAATCCATTGTTGTAGCTATCGAACGTATTGTGAAACACCCGATCTACGGTAAATTCATCAAGCGTACGACCAAACTGCACGTACATGACGAGAACAACGAATGTGGTATCGGCGACAAGGTTGAAATCCGTGAATGCCGCCCACTGTCCAAGACTAAGTCCTGGACGCTGGTTCGCGTTGTAGAGAAAGCGGTTCTGTAATACAGTACGCCTTCTCAATACGAATAAACGGCTCAGCGATGAGCCGTTTATTTTTTCTACCCATATTGCAGAAGCGGTGTTATAATGCCGCGCCCTCGATATGGGGCTTTTTAACGGCTCTGATTTTAGAGTCTCAGGTAGTAGTTGACATTAGCGGAGCACTAAAATGATCCAAGAACAGACTATGCTGAACGTCGCCGACAACTCCGGTGCACGTCGCGTAATGTGTATCAAGGTTCTGGGTGGCTCGCACCGTCGCTACGCAGGCGTAGGCGACATCATCAAGATCACCATCAAGGAAGCAATTCCACGTGGTAAGGTCAAAAAAGGTGATGTGCTGAAGGCGGTAGTGGTGCGCACCAAGAAGGGTGTTCGTCGCCCTGACGGTTCTGTCATTCGCTTCGATGGTAATGCATGCGTTATTTTAAACAATAACAGCGAGCAGCCTATCGGCACGCGTATCTTTGGGCCGGTAACTCGTGAACTTCGTACTGAGAAGTTCATGAAAATTATCTCTCTGGCACCAGAAGTACTCTAAGGAGCGAATCATGGCAGCGAAAATCCGTCGTGATGACGAAGTTATCGTGTTAACCGGTAAAGATAAAGGTAAACGCGGTAAAGTAAAAAATGTTCTGTCTTCCGGCAAACTTGTCGTTGAAGGTATCAACCTGGTTAAGAAACATCAGAAGCCGGTTCCGGCCCTGAACCAACCAGGTGGCATCGTTGAAAAAGAAGCTGCTATTCAGGTTTCTAACGTTGCAATCTTCAATGCGGCTACCGGCAAGGCTGACCGTGTAGGCTTTAGATTCGAAGACGGCAAAAAAGTCCGTTTCTTCAAGTCTAACAGCGAAACTATCAAGTAATTTGGAGTAGTACGATGGCGAAACTGCATGATTACTACAAAGACGAAGTAGTTAAAAAACTCATGACCGAGTTTAACTACAATTCTGTCATGCAAGTCCCTCGGGTCGAGAAGATCACCCTGAACATGGGTGTTGGTGAAGCGATCGCTGACAAGAAACTGCTGGATAACGCAGCAGCTGACCTGACAGCAATCTCCGGTCAAAAACCGCTGATCACCAAAGCACGCAAATCTGTTGCAGGCTTCAAAATCCGTCAGGGCTATCCGATCGGCTGTAAAGTAACTCTGCGTGGCGAACGCATGTGGGAGTTCTTTGAGCGCCTGATCACTATTGCTGTTCCACGTATCCGTGACTTCCGTGGCTTGTCCGCTAAGTCTTTCGACGGTCGTGGTAACTACAGCATGGGTGTCCGTGAGCAGATCATCTTCCCAGAAATCGACTACGATAAAGTCGACCGCGTGCGTGGTTTGGATATTACCATTACCACTACTGCGAAATCTGACGAAGAAGGCCGTGCTCTGCTGGCTGCCTTTGACTTCCCGTTCCGCAAGTAAGGTAGGGTTACTGAATGGCTAAGCAATCAATGAAAGCACGCGAAGTAAAGCGCGTAGCTTTAGCTGATAAATTCTTCGCTAAACGCGCTGAACTGAAAGCGATCATTTCTGATGTGAACGCTTCCGACGAAGATCGTTGGAATGCGGTTCTCAAGCTGCAGTCTCTGCCGCGTGATTCCAGCCCGTCTCGTCAGCGTAACCGCTGTCGTCAAACAGGTCGTCCACATGGTTATGTGGGCAAGTTTGGGTTGAGCCGTATCAAACTGCGTGAAGCCGCCATGCGCGGTGAAGTGCCAGGCTTGAAAAAGGCTAGCTGGTAATTACCAATTGAATCACGGGAGTAAAGACAGATGAGCATGCAAGATCCGATCGCGGATATGCTGACCCGTATCCGTAACGGTCAGGCCGCGAACAAAGTTGCGGTCACCATGCCTTCCGCCAAGCTGAAAGTGGCAATTGCCAACGTGCTGAAGGAAGAAGGTTTTATCGAAGATTTTAAAGTTGAAGGCGACACCAAGCCGGAACTGGAACTTACTCTCAAGTATTTCCAGGGTAAAGCTGTTGTAGAAAGCATTCAGCGTGTCAGCCGCCCAGGCCTGCGCATCTATAAGAAAAAAGATGAGCTGCCAAAAGTTATGGCTGGTCTTGGTATCGCAGTTGTTTCTACCTCTAAAGGTGTTATGACTGATCGTGCAGCGCGCCAGGCTGGTCTTGGTGGCGAAATTATCTGCTACGTAGCCTAATCGGAGGAAAGAATGTCTCGTGTTGCTAAAGCACCGGTCGTTATTCCTGCCGGCGTTGATGTAAAAATCGACGGTCAGGTTATTACGATCAAAGGTAAAAACGGCGAGCTGACTCGTACCCTCAACAAAGCTGTTGAAGTTAAACATGCAGATAACGCTCTGACCTTCGGTCCACGTGATGGTTTCGTGGATGGATGGGCTCAGGCTGGTACCGCGCGTGCCCTGCTGAACTCAATGGTTGTTGGTGTTACCGAAGGCTTCACTAAAAAGCTTCAGCTGGTTGGTGTAGGTTATCGTGCAGCTATCAAAGGGAATGCAGTAGGCCTGTCTCTGGGCTTCTCACACCCTGTTGAGCATCCGCTGCCGGCCGGTATCACTGCAGAATGCCCGACTCAGACTGAAATCGTGCTGAAAGGCGCTGATAAACAGCTGATCGGTCAGGTTGCAGCAGATCTGCGCGCCTACCGTCGTCCTGAGCCTTACAAAGGCAAGGGTGTTCGTTACGCCGACGAAGTCGTGCGTACCAAAGAGGCTAAGAAGAAGTAAGGTAACACTATGGATAAGAAATCTGCTCGTATCCGTCGTGCGACCCGCGCACGCCGCAAGCTCAAAGAGCTGGGTGCAACTCGCCTGGTGGTACATCGTACCCCGCGTCATATTTACGCACAGGTAATTGCACCGAACGGTTCTGAAGTTCTGGTAGCTGCTTCTACTGTAGAAAAAGCTATCTCAGAACAATTGAAGTACACCGGTAACAAAGACGCCGCTGCAGCTGTAGGTAAAGCTGTTGCTGAACGCGCTCTGGAAAAAGGCATCAGCAATGTTTCCTTTGACCGTTCCGGGTTCCAATATCATGGTCGTGTCCAGGCACTGGCAGATGCTGCCCGTGAAGCTGGCCTTCAGTTCTAAGGTAGAGGTGTAAGATGGCTCACATCGAAAAACAGGCTGGCGAACTGCAGGAAAAGCTGATCGCGGTAAACCGCGTATCTAAAACCGTTAAAGGTGGTCGTATTTTCTCCTTCACAGCTCTGACTGTAGTAGGCGATGGTAACGGTCGCGTTGGTTTTGGTTACGGTAAAGCGCGTGAAGTTCCAGCAGCGATCCAGAAAGCGATGGAAAAAGCCCGTCGCAACATGATTAACGTCGCGCTGAACAACGGCACCCTGCAGCACCCAGTTAAAGGTGTTCACACGGGTTCTCGTGTATTCATGCAGCCAGCTTCAGAAGGTACCGGTATCATCGCCGGTGGTGCAATGCGCGCCGTTCTGGAAGTTGCTGGGGTTCATAACGTTCTGGCTAAAGCATATGGTTCCACCAACCCGATCAACGTGGTTCGTGCAACTATTGATGGCCTGGAAAATATGAATTCTCCAGAAATGGTCGCTGCCAAGCGTGGTAAATCCGTTGAAGAAATTCTGGGGTAATTGACCATGGCAAAGACTATTAAAATCACTCAAACCCGCAGTGCAATCGGTCGTCTGCCGAAACACAAGGCAACGCTGCTTGGCCTGGGTCTGCGTCGTATTGGTCATACCGTTGAGCGCGAGGATACTCCTGCTGTTCGTGGTATGGTCAACGCGGTTTACTTCATGGTTAAAGTTGAGGAGTAAGAGATGCGTTTAAATACTCTGTCTCCGGCCGAAGGCTCTAAAAAGGCGGGTAAACGCCTGGGTCGTGGTATCGGTTCTGGCCTCGGTAAAACCGGTGGTCGTGGTCACAAAGGTCAGAACTCTCGTTCTGGCGGTGGCGTACGTCGCGGTTTCGAGGGTGGCCAGATGCCACTGTACCGTCGTCTGCCGAAGTTCGGCTTCACCTCTCGCAAAGCAGCGATCACAGCGGAAATCCGTCTGTCTGACCTGGCGAAAGTTGAAGGCGGCGTTGTAGACCTGAACACGCTGAAAGCAGCAAACATTATCGGTATCCAGATCGAGTTCGCGAAAGTGATCCTGGCTGGTGAAGTTTCTACTCCGGTAACTGTTCGTGGCCTGCGTGTTACTAAAGGTGCTCGTGCTGCTATCGAAGCTGCTGGCGGTAAAATTGAGGAATAAGTAGCAGATGGCTAAGCAACCGGGATTAGATTTTCAAAGTGCCAAAGGTGGATTTGGCGAGCTGAAACGCAGACTGCTGTTTGTTATCGGCGCGCTGATTGTGTTCCGTATTGGCTCTTTTATTCCGATCCCTGGTATCGATGCCGCTGTACTTGCCAAACTGCTTGAGCAACAGCGAGGCACCATCATTGAAATGTTCAACATGTTCTCTGGTGGTGCTCTCAGCCGTGCTTCTATCTTTGCATTGGGTATTATGCCGTACATTTCGGCATCTATTATTATCCAGCTGCTGACGGTCGTTCATCCGGCCCTGGCAGAGTTGAAGAAAGAAGGGGAGTCTGGACGTCGTAAGATTAGTCAGTACACCCGTTACGGTACTCTGGTGCTGGCAATATTCCAGTCGATCGGTATTGCTACCGGTCTGCCGAATATGCCTGGTATGCAGGGCCTGGTGTTAAACCCGGGCTTTGCATTCTACTTCACCGCTGTTGTAAGTCTGGTCACAGGGACAATGTTCCTGATGTGGCTCGGCGAACAGATTACTGAGCGTGGTATCGGTAACGGTATCTCAATCATCATCTTCGCCGGTATTGTTGCGGGCCTCCCGCCAGCCATCGCCCATACTATCGAGCAAGCGCGTCAAGGCGACCTGCACTTCCTCCTGTTGCTGTTGGTTGCAGTATTAGTATTTGCAGTGACGTTCTTTGTTGTCTTCGTTGAACGTGGTCAACGCCGCATTGTGGTGAACTACGCTAAACGTCAGCAAGGTCGTCGTGTCTATGCTGCACAGAGCACACATTTACCGCTGAAAGTGAACATGGCGGGGGTTATCCCGGCTATCTTCGCTTCCAGTATTATTCTGTTCCCGGCGACCATCGCGTCATGGTTCGGGGGCGGTACTGGTTGGAACTGGCTGACAACAATTTCGCTGTATTTGCAGCCTGGGCAACCACTTTATGTGTTACTCTATGCGTCTGCGATCATCTTCTTCTGTTTCTTCTACACGGCGTTGGTCTTCAACCCGCGTGAAACAGCAGATAACCTGAAGAAGTCCGGTGCATTTGTACCAGGAATTCGTCCGGGAGAGCAAACGGCGAAGTATATCGATAAAGTAATGACCCGCCTGACTTTGGTTGGTGCGCTCTATATTACTTTTATCTGCCTGATCCCGGAGTTCATGCGTGATGCAATGAAAGTACCGTTCTACTTCGGTGGGACCTCACTGCTTATCGTTGTTGTCGTGATTATGGACTTTATGGCTCAAGTGCAAACTCTGATGATGTCCAGTCAGTATGAGTCTGCATTGAAGAAGGCGAACCTGAAAGGCTACGGCCGCTAATTGGTCGCCTGAGAAGTTACGGAGAGTAAAAATGAAAGTTCGTGCTTCCGTCAAGAAATTATGCCGTAACTGCAAAATCGTTAAGCGTGATGGTGTCATCCGTGTGATTTGCAGTGCCGAGCCGAAGCATAAACAGCGCCAAGGCTGATTATTTCGCATATTTTTCTTGCAAAGTTGGGTTGAGCTGGCTAGATTAGCCAGCCAATCTTTTGTATGTCTGTACGTTTCCATTTGAGTATCCTGAAAACGGGCTTTTCAGCATGGTGCGTACATATTAAATAGTAGGAGTGCATAGTGGCCCGTATAGCAGGCATTAACATTCCTGATCAGAAACATGCTGTGATCGCATTAACTTCGATCTACGGCGTCGGCAAGACCCGTTCTAAAGCCATTCTGGCTGCAGCGGGTATCGCTGAAGATGTTAAGATCAGTGAGCTGTCTGAAGAACAAATCGACACGCTGCGTGACGAAGTTGCCAAATTTGTCGTTGAAGGTGATCTGCGCCGTGAAATCAGCATGAGCATCAAGCGCCTGATGGATCTTGGTTGCTATCGCGGTTTGCGTCATCGTCGTGGTCTGCCAGTGCGCGGTCAGCGTACTAAGACCAACGCACGTACCCGTAAGGGTCCGCGCAAACCGATCAAGAAATAATCGGGGTGATTGAATAATGGCAAAGGCACCAGTTCGTGCACGTAAACGTGTAAGAAAACAAGTCTCTGACGGCGTGGCTCATATCCATGCTTCTTTCAACAACACCATCGTTACTATTACTGATCGTCAGGGTAACGCATTGGGTTGGGCAACAGCCGGTGGTTCCGGTTTCCGTGGTTCTCGCAAATCCACTCCGTTCGCAGCTCAGGTTGCAGCAGAGCGTTGCGCTGAAGCCGTAAAAGAATACGGTATCAAGAATCTGGAAGTTATGGTTAAAGGTCCGGGTCCGGGTCGTGAATCTACTGTTCGCGCTCTGAACGCCGCTGGTTTCCGCATCACGAATATTACTGATGTGACTCCGATCCCTCATAACGGTTGTCGTCCGCCGAAAAAACGTCGCGTATAACGCTCCGTTTTTTAGGTTAGTTGGAGATAGAAAATGGCAAGATATTTGGGTCCTAAGCTCAAGCTGAGCCGTCGTGAGGGCACCGACTTATTCCTTAAGTCTGGCGTTCGCGCGATCGATACCAAGTGTAAAATTGAACAAGCTCCTGGCCAGCACGGTGCGCGTAAACCGCGTCTGTCTGACTATGGTGTGCAGTTGCGTGAAAAGCAAAAAGTTCGCCGTATGTACGGTGTGCTGGAGCGTCAGTTCCGTAACTACTATAAAGAAGCAGCACGTCTGAAAGGCAACACAGGTGAAAACCTGCTGGCTCTGCTGGAAGGTCGTCTGGACAACGTTGTATACCGTATGGGCTTCGGCGCTACTCGTGCTGAATCACGTCAGCTGGTTAGCCACAAAGCAATCATGGTAAACGGTCGTGTTGTTAACATCGCTTCTTATCAGGTTAAAGCGAATGACGTTGTTAGCATTCGTGAGAAAGCGAAAAAGCAATCTCGCGTGAAGGCCGCTCTGGAGCTGGCTGAGCAGCGTGAAAAGCCAACCTGGCTGGAAGTTGATGCTGGCAAGATGGAAGGTACGTTCAAGCGTCAGCCAGAACGTTCTGATCTGTCTGCGGACATTAACGAACACCTGATCGTCGAGCTTTACTCCAAGTAAAGCTTAGTACCAAAGAGAGGACACAATGCAGGGTTCTGTGACAGAGTTTCTAAAACCGCGCCTGGTAGATATCGAGCAAGTGAGTTCGACGCACGCCAAGGTGACCCTTGAGCCTTTAGAGCGTGGCTTTGGCCATACTCTGGGTAACGCACTGCGCCGTATTCTGCTCTCATCGATGCCGGGTTGCGCGGTGACCGAGGTTGAGATTGATGGTGTACTTCATGAGTACAGCACCAAAGAAGGCGTTCAGGAAGATATCCTTGAAATCCTGCTCAACCTGAAAGGGCTGGCGGTGAGAGTTCAGGGTAAAGATGAAGTTATTCTTACTCTGAATAAATCTGGCATTGGCCCTGTGACTGCAGCCGACATCACCCACGACGGTGATGTTGAAATCGTCAAGCCGCAGCACGTGATCTGCCACCTGACCGATGAGAACGCAGCGATTAGCATGCGTATCAAAGTTCAGCGCGGTCGTGGTTATGTGCCGGCTTCTGCCCGAATTCATTCGGAAGAAGATGAGCGCCCAATCGGCCGTCTGCTGGTCGACGCATGCTACAGCCCTGTAGAGCGTATTGCCTACAATGTTGAAGCAGCGCGTGTAGAACAGCGTACCGACCTGGACAAGCTGGTCATCGAAATGGAAACCAACGGCACAATCGATCCTGAAGAGGCGATTCGTCGTGCGGCAACCATCCTGGCAGAACAACTGGAAGCTTTCGTTGACTTACGTGATGTACGTCAGCCGGAAGTGAAAGAAGAGAAACCAGAATTCGATCCGATCCTGCTGCGCCCTGTTGACGATCTCGAGTTGACTGTCCGCTCTGCTAACTGCCTCAAGGCAGAAGCTATCCACTATATCGGTGATCTGGTACAGCGTACCGAGGTTGAGTTGCTGAAAACGCCGAACCTGGGTAAAAAATCTCTTACTGAGATTAAAGACGTGCTGGCTTCTCGTGGTCTGTCTCTGGGCATGCGCCTGGAAAACTGGCCACCGGCAAGCATTGCTGACGAGTAACCGGATCACAGGTTAAGGTTTTACTGAGAAGGATAAGGTCATGCGCCATCGTAAGAGTGGTCGTCAACTGAACCGCAACAGCAGCCATCGCCAGGCTATGTTCCGCAACATGGCAGGTTCACTGGTTCGTCATGAGATCATCAAGACGACCCTGCCTAAAGCGAAAGAGCTGCGTCGCGTAGTTGAGCCGCTGATTACTCTTGCCAAGACTGACAGCGTTGCTAATCGTCGTCTGGCATTCGCCCGTACTCGTGATAACGAGATCGTGGCAAAACTGTTTAACGAACTGGGCCCGCGTTTCGCGAGCCGTGCAGGTGGTTACACTCGCATTCTGAAGTGTGGTTTCCGTGCAGGCGACAACGCGCCGATGGCTTACATCGAGCTGGTTGATCGTTCAGAGAAAGCAGAAGCTGCTGCAGAGTAATCTGCAGTAACGTAAAAAAACCCGCTTCGGCGGGTTTTTTTATATCCGCGATATCCCCACTTCTCTACAATATCTGTATCAATTCTGTTCATCTCCTGGAGCGGGTAATGTGGTTGCTTGACCAGTGGGCAGAACGCCATATTCGTGATGCCCAAAAAAAAGGTGAATTCGACGATCTTCCGGGACGCGGTGAACCCCTTGTGCTTGACGATGACTCGCACATTGCGCCTGAACTACGGGCGGGCTACCGTTTACTGAAAAATGCAGGCTGTCTCCCTCCGGAGCTTGAACAGCGCAGAGAGGCTGTTGAACTGGCCGATCTGCTTAAAGGCATCCGTCAGGACGATCCGCGACATTCTGAACTTAGCCGTCGTCTCGTCCTGATTGAACTCAAGCTTCGCCAGGCAGGAATGAACACTGACTTTCTGCACGGTGAATACGGTAAACGCTTGTTGCGAAGAATAAACGAGGAGTAGCTATGTACCGTATCGGTGAACTTGCGAAGCTCGCGAACGTGACGCCGGATACTATCCGATATTACGAAAAGCAGCAGATGATCGATCATGAAGTTCGTACTGAAGGTGGCTTTCGACTTTATACCGATAACGATCTGCAGCGCCTGCGGTTTATTCGTTATGCGCGCCAGCTCGGCTTCACATTAGACTCGATCCGCGAGTTATTATCGATCCGCATCGATCCGGCACATCACACCTGCCAGGAGTCTAAAAGCATTGTGCAGGCTCGGCTGGATGAAGTGGAAGCACGCATTCAGGAGCTGCAAACCATGCAGCGCTCTCTGCAAAGGCTGAATGATGCCTGCTGCGGTACGGCCCACAGCAGTATTTATTGTTCCATTCTCGAAGCCCTTGAACAGGGGGCCAGTGGAGAAACGCAGGGCTGTTGATTTTTAGTCAAACCGGATCTAGACTCCCGTCGTCATAAACCCTGCTCTGGAGACATTATGAGCCGCTATCAGCACACGAAAGGTCAGATCAAAGACAATGCCATTGAGGCACTACTTCACGACCCGCTATTCAGACAGCGCGTTGAGAAGAATAAAAAAGGGAAAGGAAGTTATCTGCGTAAAGACAAGCATGAAAAACGGAGTAACTGGGAGGCCAGTGGCAAGCAAGCGAATCGCTTATTTACCACTGGCCTTCCTGCTTTAAGCTCTTGATTAAACGCGGTTGTTCTGCTCTTTTAACAGATCGCGGATCTCACTCAGCAGCACTTCTTCTTTCGTTGGTGCAGGTGCTGCAGCCGGCTCTTCTTTCTTACGATTGAGCCTGTTGATCAGCTTGATAGCCATAAAAATGGCAAACGCAACAATCACAAAATCAAATACGTTCTGAATAAATACGCCGTAGTGCATCACGACCGCCGGCACATCACCCTGTGCTTCACGCAGCGTGAAAGCGAACTGTTTGAAATCTATGCCCCCGATTAACAACCCTAAAGGTGGCATGATAATGTCGGCCACTAATGATGAAACAATCTTGCCGAATGCCGCACCAATAATGACACCCACAGCTAAATCCACCACGTTCCCGCGCATCGCAAATTCGCGAAATTCTTTAATAAAACTCATTGTTCTCTCCTTGTGCCAGCTGACGAGTTTAAGTTTAACAAATGATTAGCCAATTGCCATTCGGGATAATTAAACATTATAAAAAATAAAAGGCACAGAAATGAAAAGGATAAAGTAAGGGTGCTCTTTCTGGAGCACCCAATTCTTTAAAGGAAGAATGGACTTGGCTGGAATAAACGTTCGACGTCGGTAATAAACTTTTTATCGGTAAGGAACATAATAACGTGATCGCCTTGCTCAATTCGTAAATTATCATTGGCAATCATGACATCATTTCCGCGCACAACGGCGCCGATGATCGTGCCTGGCGGAAGCTTAATTTCATCGATTGACCGACCCACTACGCGTGACGTGGTTTCATCTCCGTGAGCAACAGCTTCAATGGCTTCCGCCACGCCACGGCGGAGCGATGACACACCGACAATATCCGCTTTACGAACATGGCTCAGAAGCGCTGAAATTGTTGCCTGCTGAGGCGAAATGGCAATATCAATAACGCTGCCCTGAACCAGATCGACATACGCCTTGCGCTGGATAAGCACCATGACTTTTTTTGCCCCCATGCGCTTCGCGAGCATGGCGGACATTATATTTGCCTCGTCATCGTTGGTGACGGCAATAAAGAGATCGACTTGATCAATATGCTCTTCAGCCAGTAGCTCCTGATCGGACGCATCACCATAAAATACGATCGTATTTTGCAGTTTTTCCGCCAGTTCAGCAGCACGCTGTTGATCGCGCTCGATCAACTTCACGCTGTAATCTTTTTCTAACCGATGTGCCAGACCTGCACCGATATTGCCGCCGCCGACCAGCATAATGCGTTTATAGGGTTTTTCGAGACGCTGTAGTTCACTCATCACCGCACGAATATGCTGTGAGGCCGCAATAAAGAAGACCTCATCACCGGCTTCGACAATCGTGGAGCCCTGCGGGCGAATGGGTCTGTCGTGACGGAAAATGGCTGCGACGCGCGTATCGATATGCGGCATGTGCTCGCGCATGGTGGAAAGCGCATTGCCGATCAATGGTCCGCCGTAATAGGCCTTAACCACTGCCAGACTCACTTTGCCCTCGGCAAAGTTTACCACCTGCAGGGCACCCGGATATTCGATCAGGCGGTAGATATTGTCGATAACCAGCTGTTCTGGCGCGATAAGGTGGTCGATGGGGACCGCTTCGGAATTAAACAGTTTTTCAGCATCGCGAACATAGTCCGGAGAGCGAATACGCGCAATTCGGTTTGGCGTGTTGAAAAGCGAGTAGGCCACCTGACAGGCAACCATATTGGTTTCATCAGAACTGGTTACCGCAACCAGCATGTCGGCATCGTCGGCGCCTGCCTCACGAAGAACACGTGGGTGCGAACCATGACCCTGCACCACCCGCAGGTCAAATTTGTCCTGTAAAACACGCAGGCGATCGCCGTTGGTATCAACTATGGTGATGTCGTTGTTTTCCCCAACCAGGTTTTCCGCCAGCGTTCCGCCAACCTGTCCTGCGCCCAGAATGATAATCTTCATATCTCGTGACCTGTTCTCAACATCACTCTTTGATTAGCTTAGCGTAAAAGAAGCCATCACCCTCTTCTGTACCCGGCAGATTCTGCTGACCCGGGCATTCAGGCGTTCCCGTATCTCGCAGCGCCGCGTCCGGGGTACGTTTAAGGAAGGCCGAGATTTGCTGACTGTTTTCTTCCGGCAGCACTGAGCAGGTCGCATAGACCAGCGTGCCGCCGGGTTTGAGACGAGGCCAGATGGCGTCGAGAATGTCGGATTGCAGTTGGGCAAGCTCGTTAATATCACGATCGCGACGCAGCCACTTGATATCCGGATGACGACGAATCACGCCGGTTGCTGAGCAGGGGGCATCCAGCAAAATGCGGTCAAACTGGGTTTCACCACACCATTCCGCGGGTTTGCGCCCATCGCCTTGCTTAACCTGTGCCTTCATGCCCAGACGCTTGAGGTTGTCATAGACGCGTGAAAGACGCTGCTCATCAACATCCACCGCCATCACGCTGGCCTGCGGAGCCACTTCAAGAATATGCGTCGTTTTGCCCCCAGGCGCTGCGCAGAGATCGAGGATCTGCTCACCGTTTTGGGGTTCAAGCCAGGTCATGCAACCCTGAGCCGAGGCATCCTGTACCGTTACCCAACCGTCTTCAAAGCCGGGCAATGCATGTACCGGTGCAGGCGATGCTAAGCGCACGGCATCAGGGTATGCGTCATGGGTGAAGCCGCTCATTCCAGCTTCTTCAAGTAATGCCAGCCATGCGTCACGGGTGTGGTGATTACGATTCACGCGTAACCACATTGGTGGACGCTGGTTGTTAGCATCGGCAATGTCCTGCCACTGCTGCGGATAAGCTTTTTTCAGGCGCTTCAACAGCCAGTCCGGATGCAGGAAGCGCGCTTCGCTTTGGGCAAATTCAGCCAGAAGCTCATCCTGCTGTCGCTGGAACTGACGCAATACGCCGTTGATCAGCCCTTTCAGCTGAGGACGTTTAATCGCAACGGCACCTTCCACCGTCTCTGCCAGCGCGGCATGGGGTGGGATGCGGGTATGAAGAAGCTGATAAAAACCCACCATAATCAAATAGTGTACGGTGCGCTGTTTGCCTGTCATTGGGCGTGACATCAGCTTGTTAATCAACCACTCAAGTTGAGAAAGCGTGCGCAGGACGCCAAAGCAGAGCTCCTGAAGCAGGGCTTTATCCTTATCAGAGACTTTTTGCTGCAGGGGAGGCAGGACATTGCTCAATGACTGGCCCTGCTCAATAACCTGCTCGACGGCCTGAGCCGCCATACTGCGTAGATTTTGTTTTTTCATAACCGTAAAAATAAAAATGCCCGGAAACACCGGGCCTTAAGAATAAATTTGCTCAGGCAAGACGGTTGCCCGGGATAAACCATTCGCGACGGGAATTTAACAGATCTTGAGCGCTCATGGCTTTCTTACCGGCCGGTTGGAGCGATTCAAGATTCAATATCCCTTGCCCAGTCGCCACCTGGATACCGTTCTTGTTGGCGTCAACAATCGTACCGGGTTTGGCCGTAGTAGTACCGCTAATGACGGAGGCTTTCCACACTTTCACTGGCTGCTCATCAATCTCCATCCAGCTCATCGGCCATGGATTGAAAGCGCGAATGCAGCGTTCAAGCTGAGCGGCCGACAGCGACCAGTCGATCCGCGCTTCTTCTTTGCTCAGCTTTTCGGCATAAGTCACCAGCGCGTCATCCTGAACTTCCGGTTTCGCCGTATTGTCAGCAAGCTGCTGGAGCGTCTCGATAAGCCCTTGTGGACCGAGGTCTGCCAGTTTGTCATACAGCGTGGCGCTGGTATCGTCTGACGTAATGGGGCAGGCCAGTTTATACAGCATATCGCCGGTGTCTAAACCTACGTCCATCTTCATAATGGTAACGCCCGTTTCGGCATCGCCTGCCCACAGCGATCGCTGAATAGGTGCAGCACCACGCCAGCGCGGGAGCAAAGACCCATGCACGTTGATGCAACCCAGGCGAGGCATATCGAGCACAGCTTTTGGCAGGATTAAACCGTAAGCCACCACCACCATTACGTCGGCTTTCAGGTCAGCGACCAGCTGCTGATTTTCCTGGGGGCGTAACGATGCGGGCTGGAAAACGGGTAGCCCATGCTCTTCTGCCAGCACTTTTACCGGGCTGGGCATCATTTTTTTGCCGCGACCAGCAGGACGGTCCGGCTGGGTAAAGACGCCAACAACCTTGTGACCGGAAGATAACAGCGCGTCAAGATGACGCGCTGCAAAATCAGGGGTTCCCGCGAAGATAATTCGTAGTGTTTTAGACACGATGATCCTTGTATCCGGGGGGCGTTATGCGCGAGAACGCAAACGATCCAGTTTTTCTACTTTCTGACGAATACGCTGCTGTTTCAGCGGTGAGAGGTAATCGATAAACAGTTTACCGACAAGGTGATCCATCTCATGCTGAATACAAATCGCCAGCAGGTCATCTGCTTCCAGTTCGAACGGATTACCGTCACGATCCAGGGCGCGAATTTTCACCTTTTCAGCTCGCGGCACTAACGCACGCTGTTCAGGAATAGACAGACAGCCTTCCTCAATACCGGTTTCGCCACTCTTTTCGAGCAGCTCAGGGTTGATCAGCACCAGGCGGCCATCGCGATTTTCAGAAACATCAATCACGATAATACGCTTATGAATGTCTACCTGCGTCGCCGCCAGGCCAATGCCTTCTTCGGCGTACATGGTATCGAACATATCATCAACGATACGCTGGATTTCTGCATTCACTTCTTTGACCGGTTCAGCGACGATGCGAAGGCGCTCGTCCGGAATATGTAACACTTGCAAAACTGCCATAAATTTCCAGAGTCGTGTTCAGGAGTTGATAAGAATACTACCTCTATTCTAGACAAATCCCCCATCGATTGACAGCATCAGTGACCAATCGCAATGATTGCGGAGGCCGCTTATGGCAGGGGAAAGGATGACGTTGACCGAGATATGGCTACGGCTAATACACACAGGGTCTCTGTGTGGTGATGTAATGCTGGAAGCGGCTGCACGACTGCAGAAGCAGGAAGGCATCGACACGCTTGTCTTAAGAAATGCTGGACTGACAGCAAAGCAGGCTGAACGATTCTTTGCGTTCAATGAGAGTGAGCTGGAACGTAGCCTGCTATGGCTTGAGCAGCCGGGGCATCATTTATTAACGGCCAACCATCCCCTTTATCCCCCTTTGCTCCGCACGATCCCTGATTATCCCGGTGCATTATTCATAAAAGGTAACCCAGAGACGCTTAATACCGTTCAGCTGGCGGTGGTAGGCAGTCGTGCGCCGTCATGGTACGGCGAGCGATGGGGGAAAATCCTGTGCGAACAGCTTACACAAAGTGGTTTCACGATTACCAGCGGGCTGGCCTGCGGTATTGACGGCGTTGCCCACAGCGCGGCACTGTCAGCTAAAGGACAAAGTGTCGCGGTCCTGGGGAACGGTCTTTTTAGCATTTATCCACGCCGACATCAGGCATTGGCGATGCGGCTTATTGAATCTGACGGCGCGATAGTCTCTGAGTTTCCGCTTTCCGCGCAGCCCAGGCCGGCAAACTTTCCGCGTCGTAATCGAATTATCAGCGGGCTTAGCAAAGGCGTGCTGGTAGTTGAAGCTGCGCGGCGAAGCGGTTCGCTGGTCACGGCACGATGCGCGCTTGAACAGGGTAGAGAGGTCTTTGCCTTGCCCGGCCCGATAGGTAACCCCGGATGCGAGGGGCCCCACTGGCTGATTAAACAAGGGGCCACACCGGTAACGGAAGTAGGGGATATTCTTGAAAATTTGCAATATGGGCTGCAATGGCTGCAGGAAGATCCCGAAAAGCGACAATATTCATCAGATCAGGGAAAGGTGGCATTGCCATTTCCCAAGCTCCTGGCTAACGTAGGAGATGAGGTAACACCTGTTGACGTTGTCGCTGAACGTGCCGGCCAACCTGTGCCAGTAACGGTAGCACAGCTACTCGAACTGGAGTTAGCAGGGTGGATCGCAGCTGTACCCGGCGGCTATGTCCGATTGAGGAGGGCATGCCATGTTCGACGTACTGATGTATTTGTTTGAGACTTACATCCATAACGAAGCAGAAATGCGAGTGGATCAGGACAAATTGACACAGGATCTTACCGATGCGGGGTTTGAGCGGGAAGACATCTATAATGCGTTGATGTGGTTGGAAAAACTGGCTGATTATCAGGAAGGCCTGGCCGAACCGATGCAGCTTGCTTCTGATCCATTGTCAGTACGCATTTATACCGCAGAAGAGTGTGAAAGGCTGGACGCCAGCTGTCGGGGATTCATCTTATTCCTTGAGCAGATTCAGGTGCTGAACCTCGAAACGAGAGAAATGGTGATAGAGCGCGTCATGGCGCTGGATACAGCAGAATTCGAACTGGAAGATCTTAAGTGGGTGATCCTGATGGTTCTGTTTAATATTCCGGGCTGTGAAAATGCCTATCAGCAAATGGAAGAATTACTCTTTGAAGTGAATGAAGGTATGCTGCACTAATTCAATGTGCAGCACCAAGAGTTGTTATGGCCAAATCAGCACTATTCACGGTGCATAAAAACGAGCCCTGCCCGCAGTGCGGGGCTGAACTTGTTATTCGGTCCGGGAAACACGGCCCGTTTCTCGGTTGTTCACACTATCCGGAATGTGATTATGTTCGTCCTCTGAAAAGCCAGGCGGATGGACATATCGTTAAAATTCTGGAGGGTCAGTATTGTCCCGTGTGCGGTGGTGAATTAGCCCTGCGGCAGGGGCGTTTCGGCATGTTTATTGGATGTAGCCGCTATCCAGAATGTGAGCATACGGAACAAATTGATAAGCCTGATGAAACGGCAATTGCGTGTCCTCAGTGTCAGCGCGGTCAGCTGGTACAGCGCCGTTCCCGTTATGGTAAGACCTTCCATTCGTGCGATCGCTACCCTGAATGCCAGTTCGTCATCAATTTTAAACCGGTAGCGGGAACCTGCCCTCATTGCAATTATCCGCTACTGATAGAGAAGAAAACCGCGCAAGGCATGAAACGCTTCTGCGCCAGTAAACAATGTGGAAAGCCGGTTACGGCGGATCAAAATAGTGAATAATAACCTGCCATTAGGCTCCATTGCGCATGCAGTGGACGTACTGAAAAATGAAGAAGTCATCGCCTATCCAACTGAAGCTGTTTTTGGGGTCGGTTGCGATCCTGACAGCGAGACGGCTGTGAGCCGTCTGCTTGCCCTGAAACAAAGACCCGTCGAGAAAGGGCTGATTTTGATCGCTGCGAATTACGAGCAGCTTAAACCTTATATCGATGACTCTATGCTGACGCCGGCGCAGCGCGAGACTATCTTCTCCGCGTGGCCGGGACCAGTGACCTTCGTCTTCCCGGCGCAGCCGACAACCCCGCGTTGGTTAACCGGACGCTTTGATTCCCTCGCCGTTCGCGTAACTGACCATCCGCTGGTGGTTGAGCTTTGTCTGGCATTTGGTAAACCGCTAGTCTCAACAAGTGCTAACCTGACCGGATTGCCGCCTTGTAGGACAACCGAAGAAGTGCTGGCGCAGTTCGGGGATGACTTCCCTGTTGCTGTCGGTGAAACGGGAGGGCGCCTGAACCCTTCTGAAATTCGCGACGCTTTGACCGGCGAACGTTTTCGCCAGGGGTAATCTCATGGAAACCTATGCTGTTTTTGGTAATCCGATTGCACACAGCAAGTCACCGTTGATTCATCAGCAATTTGCGAAGCAGCTGCAGATAAATCATCCCTATGGTCGCGTACTGGCACCGGTGGATGCATTTATTCCAACGCTGGAGGCTTTTTTCGCCGCGGGCGGTAAAGGCGCGAATGTGACGGTTCCTTTTAAAGAGGAAGCCTTCGAACGTGCGGATGAGCTGACCGAGCGTGCTTCACTGGCTGGTGCAGTCAATACCCTTAAACGGCTTGAGGATGGACGCCTTTTGGGTGACAACACCGACGGGATTGGTTTACTTAGCGATCTGGAACGACTTTCGTTTATTAAGCCCGGATTCCGGGTCCTACTGATTGGTGCGGGTGGCGCATCGCGGGGAGTACTGTTGCCTCTGCTTTCACTGGACTGTTCGGTGACCGTTACTAACAGAACCTTTTCCCGGGCAGAAGCGCTGGCGGCGTTGTTTGCGCATACCGGCAGCGTGAGCGCGGTAGCTCTTGACGATCTTGCCGATCGTGAGTTCGATCTTGTCATTAATGCTACATCCAGCGGCATTAGTGGTGAGATCCCGGCGATCCCCGCTTCGCTGGTCAGTGCGCATATGTATTTCTATGACATGTTTTATCAGAAAGGGAAGACGCCTTTCCTTAACTGGTGTGAACAACACGGTGCGAAACAGTTAGCCGATGGACTCGGCATGCTGGTGGGGCAGGCTGCGCATGCGGTGCTGCTCTGGCACGGGGTGTTGCCTGCAGTCGAGCCGGTCATTGAAAAGTTAAAGCAGGAGCTTTCGGCGTGAATCAGGCTATTCATTTTCCGGACAGAGAGAGCTGGGATGAAAGTAAGCAAGCGGTCTGTTTCCCGGTTCTGGTGCACGGTATGCAACTGACCTGTGCCATTCATGGGGAAACGCTGTTGCGTCGTTTTGGCGGTTCAGATCCGATAGCGGTATTTTGCGAAAATCGCTGGGATCTGGAAGAGGAAGCCAGCGATTTAATCCGCGAACAGCAAGAAGACGATCAGGGTTGGGTTTGGCTATCCTGATCCAAATAATCGTTTTTCCATCTTACGTAGTTGTTCGCCGAGTATTTTAATCCTTCGATCTCTGCCTCCTTAAGGGGGCGGATCTGTTTTACCGGACTTCCCAGATAGAGATAGCCGCTCTCCAGCCGTTTGTTCTGCGGGACCAGGCTACCGGCTCCAATCATCACGTCATCTTCTACTATGACGCCATCCAGCAAAATCGACCCCATGCCAACAAGTACGCGATTTCCGATAGTGCAGCCGTGAAGCATCACTTTATGGCCGACGGTAACCTCTTCTCCAATGATGAGGGGATTACCGTCCGGGTTATAGGAGGATTTGTGCGTGACGTGCAGGACGCTACCGTCCTGAATATTGGTACGTGCACCAATCGACACATAGTTAACATCACCCCTGATGGCGACGAGTGGCCAGATACTGACATCATCGGCCATTCGGACATCACCAATCACCACGCTGTTGGCATCGATCATCACGCGATCGCCTTTTTGGGGGAACAGATCTTTATAAGGACGTAATACTGCGGGCATATCTACCTCTAACAATGAGCGCTATACAGAAGACTTTGATCGTATTAATGGATCGAGGCAAGGCAACATACGTCAATATTTAAGCAGATCGGGCGGGATTTCAGCGAAAAGCGCGGAAAATCAGCAGTCGGAAAAAAAGATCTAAAAAATACTTGTGCTAAAAAATGGGATCCCTATAATGCGCCTCCATCGACACGGCGGATGTGAATCACTTCACAAACAGCCCGGTCGGTTGAAGAGAAAAAATCCTGCAATAACGGGTTGACTCTGAAAGAGGAAAGCGTAATATACGCCACCTCGCAACGGTGAGCGAAAGCCGCGTTGCACTGCTCTTTAACAATTTATCAGACAATCTGTGTGGGCACTCAAAGTGACATGGATTCTTAATGTCTTCGGACAATAAATGAATACCAAGTCTCTGAGTGAACATGCGTAATTCATTACGAAGTTTAATTCACGAGCATCAAACTTAAATTGAAGAGTTTGATCATGGCTCAGATTGAACGCTGGCGGCAGGCCTAACACATGCAAGTCGAGCGGCAGCGGAAAGTAGCTTGCTACTTTGCCGGCGAGCGGCGGACGGGTGAGTAATGTCTGGGAAACTGCCTGATGGAGGGGGATAACTACTGGAAACGGTAGCTAATACCGCATAACGTCGCAAGACCAAAGAGGGGGACCTTCGGGCCTCTTGCCATCAGATGTGCCCAGATGGGATTAGCTAGTAGGTGGGGTAACGGCTCACCTAGGCGACGATCCCTAGCTGGTCTGAGAGGATGACCAGCCACACTGGAACTGAGACACGGTCCAGACTCCTACGGGAGGCAGCAGTGGGGAATATTGCACAATGGGCGCAAGCCTGATGCAGCCATGCCGCGTGTATGAAGAAGGCCTTCGGGTTGTAAAGTACTTTCAGCGGGGAGGAAGGCGTTGAGGTTAATAACCTCAGCGATTGACGTTACCCGCAGAAGAAGCACCGGCTAACTCCGTGCCAGCAGCCGCGGTAATACGGAGGGTGCAAGCGTTAATCGGAATTACTGGGCGTAAAGCGCACGCAGGCGGTCTGTCAAGTCGGATGTGAAATCCCCGGGCTCAACCTGGGAACTGCATTCGAAACTGGCAGGCTAGAGTCTTGTAGAGGGGGGTAGAATTCCAGGTGTAGCGGTGAAATGCGTAGAGATCTGGAGGAATACCGGTGGCGAAGGCGGCCCCCTGGACAAAGACTGACGCTCAGGTGCGAAAGCGTGGGGAGCAAACAGGATTAGATACCCTGGTAGTCCACGCCGTAAACGATGTCGACTTGGAGGTTGTGCCCTTGAGGCGTGGCTTCCGGAGCTAACGCGTTAAGTCGACCGCCTGGGGAGTACGGCCGCAAGGTTAAAACTCAAATGAATTGACGGGGGCCCGCACAAGCGGTGGAGCATGTGGTTTAATTCGATGCAACGCGAAGAACCTTACCTACTCTTGACATCCAGAGAACTTTCCAGAGATGGATTGGTGCCTTCGGGAACTCTGAGACAGGTGCTGCATGGCTGTCGTCAGCTCGTGTTGTGAAATGTTGGGTTAAGTCCCGCAACGAGCGCAACCCTTATCCTTTGTTGCCAGCGGTCCGGCCGGGAACTCAAAGGAGACTGCCAGTGATAAACTGGAGGAAGGTGGGGATGACGTCAAGTCATCATGGCCCTTACGAGTAGGGCTACACACGTGCTACAATGGCGCATACAAAGAGAAGCGACCTCGCGAGAGCAAGCGGACCTCATAAAGTGCGTCGTAGTCCGGATTGGAGTCTGCAACTCGACTCCATGAAGTCGGAATCGCTAGTAATCGTAGATCAGAATGCTACGGTGAATACGTTCCCGGGCCTTGTACACACCGCCCGTCACACCATGGGAGTGGGTTGCAAAAGAAGTAGGTAGCTTAACCTTCGGGAGGGCGCTTACCACTTTGTGATTCATGACTGGGGTGAAGTCGTAACAAGGTAACCGTAGGGGAACCTGCGGTTGGATCACCTCCTTACCTTAAAGAACCTGCCTTTGTAGTGCTCACACAGATTGTCTGATGAAAAGTAAATAGCAAGGCGTCTTGCGATTGAGACTTCAGTGTCCCCTTCGTCTAGAGGCCCAGGACACCGCCCTTTCACGGCGGTAACAGGGGTTCGAATCCCCTAGGGGACGCCACTTGCTGGTTCGTGAGTGAAAGTCACCTGCCGTCATATCTCAAAACTGACTTACGAGTCACGTTTGAGATATTTGCTCTTTAAAAATCTGGATCAAGCTGAAAATTGAAACGACACATCTTTAATGGTGTGTTTGAGTCTCTCAAATTTTCGCAATCAGAAGTGAAACATCTTCGGGTTGTGAGGTTAAGCGACTAAGCGTACACGGTGGATGCCCTGGCAGTCAGAGGCGATGAAGGACGTGCTAATCTGCGAAAAGCGCCGGCGAGGTGATATGAACCTTTGACCCGGCGATGTCCGAATGGGGAAACCCAGTGCAATTCGTTGCACTATCGTTAACTGAATACATAGGTTAACGAGGCGAACCGGGGGAACTGAAACATCTAAGTACCCCGAGGAAAAGAAATCAACCGAGATTCCCCCAGTAGCGGCGAGCGAACGGGGAGCAGCCCAGAGTCTGAATCAGCTTGTGTGTTAGTGGAAGCGTCTGGAAAGTCGCACGGTACAGGGTGACAGTCCCGTACACGAAAGCACACAGGCTGTGAACTCGAAGAGTAGGGCGGGACACGTGGTATCCTGTCTGAATATGGGGGGACCATCCTCCAAGGCTAAATACTCCTGACTGACCGATAGTGAACCAGTACCGTGAGGGAAAGGCGAAAAGAACCCCGGCGAGGGGAGTGAAAAAGAACCTGAAACCGTGTACGTACAAGCAGTGGGAGCACCTTCGTGGTGTGACTGCGTACCTTTTGTATAATGGGTCAGCGACTTATATTCTGTAGCAAGGTTAACCGTATAGGGGAGCCGAAGGGAAACCGAGTCTTAACTGGGCGTTAAGTTGCAGGGTATAGACCCGAAACCCGGTGATCTAGCCATGGGCAGGTTGAAGGTTGGGTAACACTAACTGGAGGACCGAACCGACTAATGTTGAAAAATTAGCGGATGACTTGTGGCTGGGGGTGAAAGGCCAATCAAACCGGGAGATAGCTGGTTCTCCCCGAAAGCTATTTAGGTAGCGCCTCGTGAACTCATCTTCGGGGGTAGAGCACTGTTTCGGCTAGGGGGCCATCCCGGCTTACCAACCCGATGCAAACTACGAATACCGAAGAATGTTATCACGGGAGACACACGGCGGGTGCTAACGTCCGTCGTGAAGAGGGAAACAACCCAGACCGCCAGCTAAGGTCCCAAAGTCATGGTTAAGTGGGAAACGATGTGGGAAGGCACAGACAGCCAGGATGTTGGCTTAGAAGCAGCCATCATTTAAAGAAAGCGTAATAGCTCACTGGTCGAGTCGGCCTGCGCGGAAGATGTAACGGGGCTAAACCATGCACCGAAGCTGCGGCAGCGACACTATGTGTTGTTGGGTAGGGGAGCGTTCTGTAAGCCGTTGAAGGTGTGCTGTGAGGCATGCTGGAGGTATCAGAAGTGCGAATGCTGACATAAGTAACGATAAAGCGGGTGAAAAGCCCGCTCGCCGGAAGACCAAGGGTTCCTGTCCAACGTTAATCGGGGCAGGGTGAGTCGACCCCTAAGGCGAGGCCGAAAGGCGTAGTCGATGGGAAACAGGTTAATATTCCTGTACTTGGTGTTACTGCGAAGGGGGGACGGAGAAGGCTATGTTAGCCGGGCGACGGTTGTCCCGGTTTAAGCATGTAGGCGGAGGTTCCAGGTAAATCCGGTACCTTATTAACGCTGAGGTGTGATGACGAGGCACTACGGTGCTGAAGTAACAAATGCCCTGCTTCCAGGAAAAGCCTCTAAGCATCAGGTAACACGAAATCGTACCCCAAACCGACACAGGTGGTCAGGTAGAGAATACCAAGGCGCTTGAGAGAACTCGGGTGAAGGAACTAGGCAAAATGGTGCCGTAACTTCGGGAGAAGGCACGCTGATATGTAGGTGAAGCCCCTGCGGGTGGAGCTGAAATCAGTCGAAGATACCAGCTGGCTGCAACTGTTTATTAAAAACACAGCACTGTGCAAACACGAAAGTGGACGTATACGGTGTGACGCCTGCCCGGTGCCGGAAGGTTAATTGATGGGGTTAGCGGCAACGCGAAGCTCTTGATCGAAGCCCCGGTAAACGGCGGCCGTAACTATAACGGTCCTAAGGTAGCGAAATTCCTTGTCGGGTAAGTTCCGACCTGCACGAATGGCGTAATGATGGCCAGGCTGTCTCCACCCGAGACTCAGTGAAATTGAACTCGCTGTGAAGATGCAGTGTACCCGCGGCAAGACGGAAAGACCCCGTGAACCTTTACTATAGCTTGACACTGAACACTGGTCCTTGATGTGTAGGATAGGTGGGAGGCTTTGAAGCGTGGACGCCAGTCTGCGTGGAGCCGTCCTTGAAATACCACCCTTTAATGGCTGGTGTTCTAACGTAGACCCGTGATCCGGGTTGCGGACAGTGTCTGGTGGGTAGTTTGACTGGGGCGGTCTCCTCCCAAAGAGTAACGGAGGAGCACGAAGGTTAGCTAATCCTGGTCGGACATCAGGAGGTTAGTGCAATGGCATAAGCTAGCTTGACTGCGAGAGTGACGGCTCGAGCAGGTGCGAAAGCAGGTCATAGTGATCCGGTGGTTCTGAATGGAAGGGCCATCGCTCAACGGATAAAAGGTACTCCGGGGATAACAGGCTGATACCGCCCAAGAGTTCATATCGACGGCGGTGTTTGGCACCTCGATGTCGGCTCATCACATCCTGGGGCTGAAGTAGGTCCCAAGGGTATGGCTGTTCGCCATTTAAAGTGGTACGCGAGCTGGGTTTAGAACGTCGTGAGACAGTTCGGTCCCTATCTGCCGTGGGCGCTGGAGAATTGAGGGGGGCTGCTCCTAGTACGAGAGGACCGGAGTGGACGCATCACTGGTGTTCGGGTTGTCATGCCAATGGCACTGCCCGGTAGCTAAATGCGGAAAAGATAAGTGCTGAAAGCATCTAAGCACGAAACTTGCCCCGAGATGAGTTCTCCCTGAGACTTTAAGTCTCCTGAAGGAACGTTGAAGACGACGACGTTGATAGGTCGGGTGTGTAAGCGCAGCGATGCGTTGAGCTAACCGATACTAATGAACCGTGAGGCTTAACCTTACAACGCCGAAGGTGTTTTGGCGAAGAGACAGAACAATCAATTTCAGCCTGATACAGATTTAACAGAATTTGCCTGGCGGCTTTAGCGCGGTGGTCCCACCTGACCCCATGCCGAACTCAGAAGTGAAACGCCGTAGCGCCGATGGTAGTGTGGGGTCTCCCCATGTGAGAGTAGGGAACTGCCAGACATCAAATAAGTGAGAAGGCCATCCGAAAGGATGGCCTTTTTGCGTTATGATTCTCGTGAAAACCGTAAGCCCGGTAAGCGCAGCGCTACCGGGCAAAAACTGCTGATTAATGAATCACCTGCGACAGGAATGCTCGCGTACGCTCTGACTTCGGATGCGCAAAGAACTCATCCGGTGGCGCCTGCTCAACAATCTCCCCACGGTCCATAAAGATCACCCGATCGGCGACGGTTCGTGCAAAACCCATCTCATGCGTCACGCACAGCATGGTCATGCCGGATTGTGCCAGCCCAATCATGGTGTCCAGAACCTCTTTCACCATTTCCGGATCGAGGGCAGATGTCGGTTCATCAAACAGCATAATTTTCGGTTTCATACACAGAGAACGGGCGATAGCCACACGCTGCTGCTGGCCACCCGATATCTGGCCAGGGAACTTATTGGCATGCTCTGCGATGCGCACTCGCTCCAGGTAGTGCATTGCCAACGCCTCGGCTTCCTTTTTCGGCATCTTCCGTACCCAAATCGGTGCAAGCGTACAGTTCTGCAGAACGGTCAGGTGCGGAAACAGATTAAAGTGCTGAAAGACCATACCCACTTCCTGACGCACGCGTTCGATATTGCGGATATCTTCATTCAGCTCGATACCATCAACCACAATGCGTCCTTGCTGATGTTCTTCAAGATGATTAATACAGCGAATGGTTGTGGATTTCCCGGAGCCAGAAGGGCCGCAAAGGACGATGCGTTCGCCCTGCTTGACCTTGAGATTAATGTCCTTCAGGACATGAAACTGTCCGTACCATTTATTCACATTTTCCAGCGTAATCATCGCGTCGGCAGGTGTCATAGTTATTTGGCTCATAATTTCCTCAGTGCGGTGTACGCCCGGTGTTAAAGCGCTTTTCCAGATGCTGGCTGTAGCGCGACATGCTAAAACAAAAGATCCAGTAGATCAGGGCAGCAAAGACATATCCTTCGGTGGACATACCCAGCCAGACTGGGTCAACGGTTGCCTGCTGCACGCTGCTAAAGAGATCGAACAATCCGATGATGATCACCAGGCTGGTATCCTTGAAGAGGGCAATGATCGTGTTGACCAGACCCGGGATGACCAGCTTGAGTGCCTGGGGAAGAATGACCAGCCCCTGCGTTTTCCAGTAACCGAGAGCCAGTGACTCCGCCGCTTCGTACTGCCCTTTAGGCAACGCCTGCAGACCACCACGAACAACTTCAGCGACATAGGCGGACTGGAAGAGAATCACCCCGACCAGGGCACGGATCAGTTTGTCGATCGTTGTACCTTCTGCCATAAACAGCGGTAGCATGACCGACGACATAAAGAGAACGGTAATAAGAGGTACGCCGCGCCAGAACTCAATGAAGATAACGGAGAGCACGCGGACGATCGGCATTTTTGAACGTCGCCCCAGAGCAAGTAGAATCCCCCACGGTAGCGCACCGGCTATCCCCACTGATGCGATAATCAGCGTCAGCGTCAGCCCGCCCCACTGGCGTGTTTCAACGCGTTCCAGCCCCAGAAAACCGCCATAGAGCAGCACCCAGACAATAATCGGATAAACCACCGCCCAGACGGCAATATAGCGTCCACGGTGAGGCAGCTTTTTCCAGAACATGACTGCGACAGAGAGCAGGCCGATAACCAGCGCCAGATTAATCCGCCAGCGCTGTTCATGCGGATACAGCCCATACATGAACTGACCAAAGCGTTCATGGATAAACACCCAGCAGGCGCCGGCTTTTGTACAGTCTGCCCGGGTTGAACCGACCCAGTTGGCCTGTAAAAACGCCCAGTTCAGCAGGGGAGGAATCAACTCCCACATGAGCCACAGGCAGACAATCGTCAGCAGGCTGTTACTCCAGCTGGAGAACAGATTCTTGCGCGCCCAGAGAATGAAACGTCCACCTGTCGAGTTGGCAGGGCGCGAGGAGTGCGACAGTATCGCTTTTGTCATCATAAATCCTTAGCGCTCGACCAGTGCTATACGACGGTTATAAAGGTTCATCAGCAATGAAATCACCAGGCTGATGATGAGATAGACAGACATGGTGATGGCGATGGTTTCAATGGCTTGTCCGGTCTGGTTAAGCACGGTTCCGGCGAAGAGCGACACCATATCGGGATAACCAATGGCAGCGGCCAGCGACGAGTTTTTGACAATATTAAGATACTGGCTGGTCAGCGGCGGAATGATGACCCGTAAAGCCTGCGGGATGATGACCTGGCGAAGCGTCACGGTATGCGGTAATCCCAGTGAGCGTGCCGCCTCGTGCTGTCCGTAAGGTACGGCCTGGATCCCGGCACGGATAATCTCGGCAATAAACGCGGACGTATAAATCGACAGCGCCAATGTCAGAGCTGCCAGCTCGGGAATTAATACCATCCCGCCCTGAAAGTTGAAGCCCCGCAGATGGGGAATGTCCCAGTGCAGTGCGGCCCCAAACAGCCAGTGAGCCACCAGCGGCAGGCTAACGATCAGGACGACTGCCGTGGGCCAGGTTCTGCGAAGCTGACCGGTTTTGATCTGATGCGTGCGGTTAAAACGGAATACCCCAACAGTGAGAGCAAGCGCGATTGCAATCGCGCCGATAAAAGCGTACAGACCTTCACCTGGCAGAGGAGAAGGAATGGATAGCCCACGGTTGCTCAGGAAAAAAAGCTCAAACGCGTCGACGGCCTGACGGGGGCCGGGTAGGTTACGCAAGACGGCAAAATACCAGAAGAAGATCTGCAGGAGCGGGGGGATATTGCGGAACGTTTCAATATAAACAGTCGACAGCTTCCGCAGGAGCCAGTTTTCAGAAAGACGCGCCAGACCGATAAAGAAGCCCAGTATCGACGCGAAGACGATACAAAGCGCCGATACCAGCAGCGTATTCAGTAAACCGACCACGAACACGCGTCCATACGTGTCACCTTCCTGGTAATCAATAAGATGCTGAACAATGCCAAATCCCGCGCTGCGGTCTAAAAACGCGAAACCGGAGGTAATGCCGCGATTATTCAGGTTGGTGATGGTGTTATGGATGAGATACACGGCGATGAGAACAACCGCAACAATAGCAATAATCTGGAATAGCCAGGCGCGGACCGCGGGATGAGAAAAGGATAGCGATCCTTTTACGGCTGAGCGGCGATGGGACATAAGAAACCTCAGTAACCATGACTCTGGAGTGGGCACTGCCGGAGCAGTGCCCGTTACAGCTATGACTTAACGTACTGGTGGTGCGTACTGAATACCGCCGTTGTTCCAGAGATTGTTCTGGCCGCGTTTGATCTTCAGCGGGCTTTCCGATCCCACGTTGCGTTCAAAGATCTCAGAGTAGTTGCCCACCTGTTTGATGATGTTGTAGGCCCACTTGTTATCCAGCTTCAGATCCTTGCCGAAATCACCTTCTGTACCCAGCAGGTGTGCCATATCCGGGTTGGATGGTTTAGCCGCTTTCTCATCCACGTTTTTCGAGTTGATGCCCATCTCTTCTGCGTTCAGCATGGCAAACAGCGTCCAGCGAACAATGGAGAACCAGTCTTCATCGCCACGACGTACCACCGGCCCGAGAGGTTCTTTGGAGATCACTTCAGGCAGAACAATCCATTCTGCCGGGTTGCTCAGCTTAATGCGTAAGGCATACAGCTGTGACTGGTCAGAGGCCAGCGTGTCGCAACGGCCGGATTCCAGCGCTTTGGCCGACTCATCCGAGCGGTCGAATGTCACTGGCGTGTATTTCATGTTATTTGCTTTGAAATAATCGGCGACGTTCAGCTCGGTATCGGTGCCCGCCTGAATACAAACGGTAGCGCCATCCAGCTCTTTGGCGCTTTTCAGGCCCGCTTTATTGTGGGTCAGGAAGCCGATACCGTCATAATAGGTCACGCCCGTGAATGACATCCCCATCCCTGCGTCGCGGGAGGAAGTCCAGGTGGTATTACGGGAGAGCATGTCAACCTCACCGGACTGCAGCGCCGTAAAGCGTTCTTTCGCCGTCAGCGGGGTATATTTTACTTTGCTGTCATCACCAAAAACGGCGGCAGCAACGCCACGGCAGACGTCCACATCGATACCGGTAAATTTGCCGTTCGCATCGGCATAAGAGAAGCCAGGCAAACCGTCACTGATACCGCATTGAACAAAACCTTTCTTTTTAACGGCATCCAGTGTCGTTCCCGCATGGGCTTGACCGGCTAAGGCAAACATCATGCCTGCAGCGGCCAGGCTGGCTATCATCGTCTTTTTCATAATGCATCCTGTGTGGCGAAATTTATCGTTATAGAGGCGTTTTTAAACGCTTTACCTGTCTGTGGCGTTGGCCAACGTTTATAAAGCAAACGTAATGCCAGTTTTGCGTCCGACAAAATTAGAGATGAGTGAACGCTTAATGCTGAGTTTAGACAGGCTTAAATAAAACGAGCGCCCTGAAACGGTGCGAAATTACAACCTGCGCCACAAATTGGAGCAAAAGTTTTGAGTCGCGTCAGGAAAAAGACGAGATAGTTTCTAGCGTGAATATTGGCAGGATATTCAATAATATTAATGTGTGAAAATCATCACAATAGAACCGGTAATTTAAATGAGTATACGAAAAAGATGTGACTGGCTTCAGCATGAAATGAACAGCGTGAATAAATACGGGGCTATTTTTTTACTTATTTGAAAATAGTGCACTGATTAAAAGCAAAAGCGCGGTCAGAGCCGCGCTTTCTTAACAGCAGTTACTTCGTCAGGGCAACAATACCCAGCGTCAAACCCGCCACTGCGGCAGCACCGCCGGCGATAGCACCCGCAGTTTCCCAGTTATCCTGGGTGGTGCCTTTCATACAGGTATTGGTATGAACCAGTCGGCCCTGGTCGTCGTAAACCGGTACACATGGAGAGTCGTGCGCGCAACCAGCAAGCAGCGCAGCGAGGAGTGCAACGGAAATGAATCTTTTCATGATGTTACCTCAGTATTATTTCTCGTCCGCTATAAAGCCAGGAGGGCAATTAACGAACTGGAGGTTATTTTACCACCGGGGTAAGTCCACGTTACACGAGGAATAATCTCAAATTATGTAGTTTGTAAAAATCGTGGAGAAAAGTCGGTTTCAGGACGAATTAATGGAGACATTATGAAGGGATAATAGAGTGTTTTTACTTAATGCAAATCATCGTATTTTTAACGTGACTTTTGCTTAATGCCTAATTCATTGTTTATCTTAAAAATAAAAAAGGCACCCGAGGTGCCTTTTTAGGGACATGTTAATCTTTATGACGGGTAAAGCGTCGACGGACAACCACAAAGAAGACGGGCACGAAGAAAATCGCCAGAAGCGTTGCGGAAAGCATCCCCCCCATCACGCCCGTACCGACGGCGTTTTGCGCGCCGCTCCCGGCCCCTGAGCTGATCACCAGCGGCATGACGCCAAGGATAAAAGCCAGGGAAGTCATCAGGATCGGTCGAAGGCGCATCCTTGACGCCTCCAGTGTGGCTTCAATGATGCCTTTACCTTCTTTCTCCATCAGGTCCTTAGCAAATTCGACGATCAAAATGGCGTTTTTCGCCGATAAACCAATCGTCGTCAGCAGACCGACCTGGAAATAGACGTCATTGTTTAATCCACGCAGCGACGCTGCGAGAAGCGCCCCAATGACCCCCAGCGGCACAACCAGCATAACGGAGAACGGAATGGACCAGCTTTCATACAGCGCTGCCAGACACAGGAACACCACGATCAGTGAAATGGCGTACAGGGCAGGTGCCTGGTTACCCGAAAGCCGCTCCTGATAAGACATCCCCGTCCAGTCATATCCGATACCGGAAGGCAGTTTTGCCGCGAGGCTTTCCATCATAGCCATAGCCTCACCGGTACTTTTACCCGGGGCTGACTCACCGAGGATCTCCATAGAGGGCATCCCGTTATAGCGCTCCAGTCGGGGTGAACCATAGACCCAGCGAGCGTTGCTAAAGGCTGAGAAAGGGACCATTTCTCCATTCGCGCTGCGCACGTAAAGGTTGTTAATATCTCCTGGCAACATACGGAATTTTGCGTCGGCCTGTACGTAGACTTTTTTCACGCGCCCATGATCGATAAAGTCGTTCACATAGGTGCCACCTAAGGCCGTTGAAATCGTCTGGTTGACGTCAGAAAGACTGACGCCCAGCGCCTGTGCTTTCTCCTGGTCGACATCCAGCTTGAACTGGGGCGTATCTTCAAGACCGTTAGGACGCACGCTAACCAGCAGATCAGAGTGCTCTTTCACCATGTTAAGCAGTTGGTTACGCGCCTGAGTCAGCTGGGTATGCCCCAGGTTAGCCTGATCGATCAATTCAAAATCGAAGCCCGTAGCGGTACCCAGTTCGATAATTGCAGGCAGGTTAAACGGGAACACGAGGCCATCTTTAATCTGACTGAAGGCTTTAGTCGCGCGACCGACAATCGCCTCAACGCCGTTTTTCTGTCCCGGGCGTTCCTCCCAGGGCTTCAGGCTGACGAAGGCAATGCCGGCGTTCTGACCCTGGCCGCTAAAGCTAAAGCCATTTACGGTAAAGACGGATTGGACGTTCGCCTTCTCTTTGTTCAGGTAATAGTCCTGTACCTGGTCGAGCACCTGTTGAGTACGCGTCTGAGTTGCACCTGCCGGGAGTTGAACCATCGTCATGAACACCCCCTGATCCTCTTCGGGCAGAAAGGAGGTAGGTAAGCGCAGGAAGAGCACCGCCATCCCACCGACGATGATGACGTACACCACCAGATAGCGCCCTGTCTTGCGCAAAATACCGCTCACGCTGTTGCTGTAGTGCTCCACGCTTTTATCAAAGAGCGCATTAAACCAGCTGAAAAAGCCACCTTTTTTCTGACGATGGTCGTCGGATACGGGCTTAAGCAACGTTGCGCAGAGTGCGGGCGTCAGGATTAGCGCAACCAGTACCGACAGCGCCATAGCGGACACGATAGTCAGTGAGAACTGGCGATATATTGCTCCAGTCGAGCCGCCAAAAAAGGCCATTGGAATAAAGACCGCCGAGAGCACCATGGCGATCCCTACCAGCGCACCCTGGATCTGCTCCATCGACTTCTGCGTGGCCTCTTTGGGCGGCAGGTTATCCTCGACCATGACGCGTTCAACGTTCTCAACGACCACAATAGCGTCATCGACCAGCAGACCTATCGCCAGCACCATGCCGAACATCGTCAGGGTATTGATGGAGAAACCAAATGCCGCCAGAACCGCGAAGGTACCCAGCAGAACGACCGGCACCGCGATAGTCGGGATGAGTGTCGCCCGCAGGTTTTGCAGGAACAGGTACATGACCAGGAAGACGAGAATGATTGCTTCAAACAGGGTCTTCACCACTTCGTGAATAGAGATTTTTACAAAAGGCGTGGTGTCATAGGGATAGACAACTTTCAGACCCTGTGGGAAGAACTGCTGCAGTTGCGCCAGCTTGCTCTTAATGGCAGCCGCGGTGTCCAGCGCATTTGCTCCGGTTGCCAGCTTGATCCCGAGACCGGTTGCTGCCTGCCCGTTGATTTTAGTGACCATGTTATAGTTTTCGCCACCGAGCTCAATGCGAGCCACATCCTTCAGATGAACCATCGAGCCGTCCTGATTCACCTTGAGCGTCACGCGGCCAAATTCCTCCGGTGATTTCAGGCGAGTTTGCGCGATGATCGAGGCATTCAGCTGCTGACCGGGAATGGACGGCGTTCCGCCCAGCTGGCCTGCCGCTATCTGGTCGTTCTGCGTTTTCAGCTGGCTGATAATATCCAGCGGCGTCAACTGGTATTTGTTCATCGCGTTGCTGTCAAGCCAGATGCGCATCGCATACTGAGCACCAAACAGCTGCACGTCGCCGACGCCAGACGTTCGGCTGATGGCATCTTTGACGTTTGAGGCGACGTAATCAGAGATGTCGTTCTGTGTAAGATTCTTGTTGTCTGAAACAAAGCCGGCGACCAGCAGGAAGCTGCTGCTGGATTTCTCCACGCCCATTCCTTGCTGCTGCACCTCTTGCGGCAGCAGCGGCATCGCGAGCTGCAGCTTGTTCTGCACCTGCACCTGAGCGATATCCGGATCGGTTCCTGACTCGAAGGTCAGAGTGATGGTGACGTTGCCCGCTGAATCGCTGGTGGAGGACATATACATCAGGTTATCGATACCGTTCATGTTCTGTTCGATAACCTGGGTCACGGTATCCTGTACTGTCTGGGCATCTGCTCCCGGGTAGGTCGCGGATATCGCCACGGCGGGAGGTGCAATGGTCGGATACTGTGCGACGGGAAGTTTGAGAATGGCCAGCCCGCCAGCAATCATCAAAATGATAGCAAGTACCCAGGCGAAAACCGGTCTCTGAATAAAGAAATTAGCCATGTCGTCGTCCCTTAACCGGCTGGAGTCGTTGTGGTATCCGGCGTGGCGACGACGGTTACCCCCGGTCTGATTTTCTGTAGCCCGCTGACGATCACGCGGTCACCGTTTTTCAGCCCTTCGGTTACCAGCCAGCGGTCCCCAATCGCCTGAGGCGCAACGACGGTACGCGACTCAACCTGGTTTTTATCGTTCACCACCATCACGGTGGCTTCGCCTCGCGGCGTGCGGGTCACGCCTTGCTGGGGAACCAGAATCGCATCCGGCTGCGTACCTTCATCAATGCGGGCGCGAACGAACATGCCGGGTAACAGCAGATGTTGAGGATTCGGGAAAATGGCGCGCAGGGTAATCGAGCCGGTACTTTCGTCCACCGTGACGTCAGAGAACTGCAATGTGCCTTTCAGCGGATAGGGCTGTCCGTTCTCCATCAGTAGCTCAACGCTGCTGGCGTTACCGCCTTTTTGCAGGCCCGTTTGTTTAAGGCGCATAAAATCATTGCTGGACTGGGTGACATCGACATAAATAGGATCGAGCTGCTGGACCGTTGCCAGTGCAGCGGTTTGTCCGTTCGTCACCAGCGCCCCTTCCGTCACGCTGGATTTGCCGATGCGACCATCGACGGGAGACGTCACCTTGGTATAAGCAAGATTGATTCGTGCACTTTCAACGCCCGCTTTGGCGGCGACGACGCTGGCATCTGCCTGCTGGGCCGTGGCGACGGCCTGGTCATACTCTTGCTTGCTGACATACTGTGTGCCGACCAGCGGGAGATAACGTTTCACCGTCAGGTGCGCAATATTGGCCGCCGCCTGGGCCTTCGCCAGCTCGCCTTTCGCGTTATCGTATGCCGCCTGATAGGTTGCAGGATCAATCTGATAAAGCGAATCCCCGGCTTTTACATCGCTACCTTCCGTGAAGTTGCGGCGCAGGATGATACCGCTAACCTGCGGACGAACCTCTGCAACGCGGAACGCATCTGTTCTTCCCGGGAGTTCAGTGGTGACAGCCAGAGGTGCACTTTGCACAATATGCACGCTGACCTGAGGTGCCTGCAGGTGTTGTTGATTTTCCTGACCATCGCATCCAGTGAGCAGTACCGCGCAGACAATGAAACCGGATAAGGGCAAGCGTCTGAAATGATTCGTCATTACTGTTCCTTTAAATACCCATAAACCGATATATGCCGCGAATCGGTAGCGGGGCAGAGGGATAAAAAAATAAAATGTAGCTGCGTATAATAATGAGGGTATTTAATCTTTTTTAATTTATAAGTGCGAATGACCATGCTTGCAGAAAAAATCAGAATCAGACCATGTCCATTCAGGGGTATACTTCATGTATGTTAATCAGGTAAGTGAGTTTAATGCTTCTTGTTATTCATGCCGCCAATTTAATTGATTTAATGTATTTGTATTAATTATAAATTAATAGAGGTGACTTTTTTTGTGCAAAATTAAAACGGATTTTAGTGAATACTTACATTTGCATGAACGCAATATTACCTTTAAACCTTCTGAGTCACGAGTAGTTGCCTATGGCGCGTAAAAAGAAAGACGAAGCTCAACAAACCCGGCAGAAACTGATTGAGGCGGCTATCGGACAGTTTGCGACGCGTGGCGTAGCCAGCACGACGCTGACGGATATCGCTGATGCTGCTAAGGTGACGCGCGGCGCTATCTACTGGCACTTCACCAGTAAATCTGAAATATTTAATGCCATCTGGGAACAGCAATTACCCCTTCGCGACATTATCCGCGACAGGCTTTCCCTTTCCGATAGTGACGATCCCTTGTTAAAACTTCGTGAGCAATTTATTACTGCGCTGCAGTATATTGCCCATGAACCCCGGCAATGTGCGCTTTTACAAATCCTGTATCATAAGTGTGAATTTAGCGGTGATATGATTTCAGAGCATGAAATCAGAAAACGTATTGGATTTAATGATGATACGCTCCGTGCCACGCTGGAGACCTGTATTTCGCGGAATATCATTTCGCCAAAGGTGAATGTTGATCTCACCTTGATTGTATTCCACGGGTTTTTTAGCGGCATAATTAAAAACTGGCTAATGAATACCGACAGTTTTAATCTTTATCAGCAGGCCCCCGCCCTGGTTGATAGCATTCTGGCGACACTTCCTGTCATTCGCGTGTCGCCTGATGATGCTTACTACTCAGCGGCAGGTAACATTTCCCCTCGGGCACAAAGTGCTTCGATGGTTTCCGCGCTGACGGGTTTACCTAACAGATAACCCTGAAGGGTGTTACAGCCTAGCTCGGTCAAAAAGGCCTGCTGCGCTTCGGTTTCTACACCTTCAGCCACGACTTTCAGGTTAAGTGTTTTTGCAAGGGCTACAATCGCTGAGACAATAGTCGCATCCTCACTCTCCCCGCTAAGCTCTTGTACAAACGCCCTGTCGATTTTTAGTTCGCAGGCCGGTAAGCGTTTGAGGTACAGCAGGCTTGAATATCCGGTGCCAAAATCATCAATGGAGGCTTTCACCCCCGCATCCGTCAGCTCTGTCAGCACTCGTACGCTCTCATTCGGGTTGCTCATCGCCGTGGTTTCCGTCACTTCGAGGATCAACAATTCCGGTGGCACCTGGTGAAGTGCCAGGCAGTCGAGAACCGTTTTAACCAGCGAAGGTTGTTCAAACTGCAGTGTCGACAGGTTTACCGCCATTGACCAGCTTTGATGCCCCTGCAGATGCCATTCCCGCAGCTGGCGACAGGCTTCATTAATCACCCAGTTGCCTATGGGGATGATCAGCCCCGTTTTTTCCGCCAGCGGCAGGAAAAGGTCAGGGGTCAGTAACCCCTGCTTAGGATGCTGCCAGCGTAATAACGCCTCGAATCCGAGGACAGGACCCGCGGGGGCGTTGAATTTTGGCTGATAAAGCAGGCGCAGCTCATTGCGCTCGATTGCCATCCACAAATCGTTCATTAACTGGAGATGGGTCTGCGCCAGGGTGTTCATGGAGGGCTGGAAAAAATGGTAACCGTTACGGCCCATATGCTTCGTGTGATACATCGCCGCGTCGGCGTTAAACATCAGCTCACGCTCGGTTTTGCCGTCGTGAGGGTACAGCGCAATACCAATGCTGAGGGTAACCACCAGTTCATAGGGACTGAGATTGAATGGACTATCGATCGCGCGTACCAGCGAATTCGCCAGCGACGCCGCGTCGTCCGGACCTTCTCCCTCTGCCAGCAGAACAAACTCATCACCGCCAATACGTGCAAGGGTGAACTGGCCTTTCAGGAGAAGCAGCAGACGCTGTGTAACGGCGACCAGCAGCCTGTCACCGACATCATGGCCGTAGGCATCATTGATGGCTTTAAAACCGTCAAGATCCATGAACATCAGGGCAAAATGGGTTCTTTCACGATCGGCTTTGCTGATGGCCTGATCGAGTCTGTCTTCCAGCAGGATACGGTTGGGCAGACGCGTGAGGGTATCGTGTAGAGCCAGTTGAGCGAGTTCCCGGTTAGCTTCTGCAAGCGACGAGGCCAAAAGGGCGGTACGAGCCTGAAGGCGGGCATCCAGCATCGAGACCAGCAGGGTGATCCCAAGAATAGAGAGCGCGACGACGCTGACCAGCACCGCCAGCCAGCTCCCGTTGATACCCTCATGATGACCCATTGTGGACATCGGAAACTGCGCCGCTTTCATCCCGGCATAGTGCATACCGGCAATGGCAATTCCCATCGTGATGGCGGCACCCATGCGCATCAGCACGACCTGCGCTGCTTCGTGGCGCAGGCGGAAGGTCAGCCATAACGCCGCGAGTGAAGCGGCAAGCGCAATCGCGACCGAAATGGCCACCCAGACCTTGTCCCAGATAATCCCGGGCATCACTTCCAGCGCCGCCATACCGGTGTAATGCATTGCAACTATACCGCTTCCCATCACCAACGCTCCGGGCAGCAGTCGGCGCAGGCGTAATTGCTCGCAGCTAACGAGCCATAGCGCAAATAGCGACGACCCCACGGCGATGACCATGGATAAGACCGTCAGGGTGGCGTTGTAGCTCATGCTCATGGAGAGGTCCGTCGCCAGCATGCCGATAAAATGCATGGCCCACACGCCAATACCCATAGCAATACCGCCGCCAGCCAGCCAGACGCGGGCAGCGACGCCCTCGCTTCCGGCAACGCGTGCAGCCATATTCAATGCGGTATACGCAGCAAGGATGGCAACAACAAAGGAGAGGACGACAAGGATATGGTTGTATTGGCTGACCAGCATGGACGGTTCTACTCGAGTGTGGGGTTACGCTAGAGCGGTTGAGAAGGGCGAGACATTATCACCGTCAGGTAATGGCTCAAAGGGATTTAAATCCCCGTTTTTAGTGGGTAATAACAGGTGATTTGCGCAATCGGACGCTTAGTCGAGCTCTGAGCAGTTCACGAGTTTAAGGGGATTCACGGAGTTCATATTGCGACACTTATCGGTTTCGGTGCTCATCAGTTCAATCCACTGCATCAGGAGTGCATCGAAAATGAGAACGGAGATTGCAAAGACAACCAGCCACCAGTATTTACGAATCATTGTGTCATTCCGCGAGAAGAGCGCCAGTAAGGTGGGGGAAATATACACCAAAATCTGCGGTTTTAAAGCGGGATAAGTGAAGGTTTACAAAGCGTTGACGGACTGAAGCAGGGGAATAAAAAAGGCGCTTCCCCATGCCGAAGAGCGCCTTTTTAAACAAGCATTCAACTGATTAGTATCAGTTCATGCCGTATTTTTTCAGTTTCTTACGCAGAGTACCACGGTTGATACCCATCATCAGCGCAGCGCGGGTTTGGTTACCGCGGGTGTATTGCATCACCATGTCCAACAGTGGCTGTTCAACTTCAGCCAGTACCAGCTCATACAGGTCATTAACATCCTGACCATTCAGTTGAGCAAAATAGTTCTTCAGTGCCTGTTTAACCGAGTCACGCAGGGGTTTTTGAGTTACCTGGTCCTGAGAGTTAACGGTAGAAACGGTCAGTACGTCAGAATTTACGCGTTGTTCGAACATAGTTCTGTCAGCTCTTTATTTCATTACGCAAGATTTTCGAAGTATGCCTCCAACGCCTCCAGCTGTACGCTGGCATCCTCTATGGCGTTGAATGTGCGCCGAAACTGGTCATCTGGAGCGTGCTCCTGGAGATACCAGGAGACGTGTTTACGCGCAATTCGGTACCCTTTTGCATGACCGTAGTGGTCATGCAGTTCCCGAACATGCGAACAAAGCAAGCGCTTAACCTCTGCCAGAGGCAGCGGGGCAAGCAGCTCCCCAGTGTCCAGATAATGCTGGATTTCCCGGAAGATCCAGGGTCTTCCCTGAGCTGCACGTCCTATCATCAGAGCATCAGCTCCCGTATAGTCGAGTACAGCCCTGGCTTTAAGCGGGTCAGTTATGTCGCCATTCGCGATAATCGGAATGGAAACTTTCTGCTTAACTGCCCGAATGCTGTCGTATTCAGCTTCGCCGTTGAACAAACAGGCGCGAGTGCGTCCATGAATGGTCAGGGCCTGAATGCCACAGTCTTCGGCCAGTTGGGCAATCTCTACACAGTTACGGTGTTCCGGCGACCAACCCGTGCGAATCTTCAACGTAACAGGAACGTCCACCGCGCTGACAACCGCCGTCAGGATAGCTTTCACCTGGTCGGGGTATTGCAGAAGGGCTGAACCTGCAAGCTTGCGATTCACCTTTTTGGCCGGGCACCCCATATTGATATCAATAATCTGGGCACCACTTTCCACGTTAATTCGCGCGGCATCTGCCATCTCTTCAGGCACGCTTCCGGCAATTTGCACGGTGCGAATACCTGGTTCATCAACGTGCACCATCCGAAGGCGGGATTTATCGCTTTCCCAAACCTGCGGGTTAGACGACATCATCTCGGATACGGTTAAACCGGCTCCCATCTCATAGCACAGCGTCCTGAACGGCCGGTCTGTAATACCTGCCATTGGGGCTGCGATCAGGCGATTTCTAAGCTGGTGGTGTCCGATGCGCATGAGTTAAGAAATGACCATACTGTGACTGCAAGGCGGCGTATATTACGCATTTTTTGCACGAGATGAAAGGCCAAACTTTGAACAATCCACTGTTGTAGATCAAGGAATCGCCGCTCAATCTTTCCGTTAAGAATTATTCACTATTTAAATCATTGTGTTATGCGAGAATGACTATTTTATGGGCGCTTACAATTTCCCGTAACTTCTCATCATTTCTGAATAAAGGGCTTACCTGAGCGGGATAATCTGCTGTTTTTAGCAGCAGATTTCCCGTCTTCTTTGCGATCTGCGTCGCATTTTAGAACATGATCTTTAGCCTCTGGATGGGCGTTATTCGACCACAACACGCCCATGCAGAGACTGTACCGGACGGTTATTATCGTGATGCATTGTCCCGGTGAATCTGGCAAGTTGTTCTGCAGAAACCGTCAAGGGTTGCTTGAGCACAATCCAGGTGACGCCTTCTGAACACGGCGGGGTGGTCAGTGAACCGCTAAAGCGCCAGTACGTTTTATCTTTCGGCAGCAGTTTGTTCAGGTTGAGATCCTGTTTGATGGAGACGTTCTGCTCGGCCTGCTGAGGCATAACGCGCCACAGTTTTTCAAGCTCCGGGTTTGTGGCCCCTTTATCAAACATGACCGCCACCACCGTCAGTTCCCCGCCGGCATTTTTATGAACCAGATGCATTTCCATCGCGTACCTTTTGCCATGCACGGTATTTTCGCTCGGCGCGTGAAAATGGAACTGTTGTAACGTCCAGGTTTGCTTATCAAGAGTAAGGGTATCGCGGGTGTCAGCCTGTTCACCAGCCTGAATGGTATGGCCATTGTTTGTCAGTGTAACAGGGCCATCAACGTAGTGGGTTTGCAGCGGGGAAAGATGGGCGTTAGCGGTCGAATCAATATTAATCGGAGACTGGTTCATCCCGCTTTGACAGGTCTTGTAGGCCTCGTCCAGCTCGCCCCAATGTTCCGGTGAACCTTCCCCTTCGTAGTTCCAGTGTGATGCAAATGCTGAAGCCGAGATCATGCTCAGCGCCAGCAGCGCTGCCTTGCCTGTAATGTGTTTCATCATATTCTTCCGGTGAATTTTTGTAATACAAACCAACGTGATTTGTGTGGTTATTTTACCGAAGAATGACCGGGGGAGAGAGGATTATCAAAGGGAGAAAGGCGTGGTCAGATGACCACGCCAGATTCTTATTTTTTACGGCCGGTGATGCGGCACCACTCTTCTTTTTCCACGACCGGATCGAGGGCAAAGAGATCGGCGTAGGCTTCACATACGCTGTCGGCCTGGCTTGCCAGGATACCGGAAAGCCCCAGCAGACCGCCCTCAACGGGCAGCACGCTGATTAGCGGGGCCAGCTCGCGCAGTGGGCCCGCCAGAATGTTTGCGACCACCACGTCGGCTTTCATCGCTTCTGGCTGCGCATCCGGCAAATACAGCTCCAGTCGATCGGAAACGCCATTACGCTCGGCGTTGTCACGGCTGGCCTGAATCGCCTGCGGATCGATATCGATCCCGATAGCTTTTGCCGCGCCCAGTTTCAGGGCGGCAATCGCGAGGATCCCGGATCCACAGCCGAAGTCGATTACCGTCTTACCGTCCAGATCGAGACCATCCAGCCACTGCAGACACAGGGAGGTCGTTGGATGGGTGCCGGTACCAAACGCCAGACCCGGATCGAGCATGACGTTAACCGCGTTTTCATCAGGAACCTCGCGCCAGCTCGGGCAGATCCACAGGCGTTTGCCGAACTGCATCGGGTGGAAGTTATCCATCCACTCGCGTTCCCAGTCTTTATCTTCCAGCTGTTCGATTTTATGGGCAAAACCCGCACCCAGCAGAGGATGATTCTCCAGAATCGCGACAACCTCTTTCATGTCGGTTTCGGCATCAAACAGGCCAATAACGTCGGTATCACCCCACAGGCGGGTTTCGCCCGGCAACGGCTCAAAGACCGGCGTGTCATGCGTGTCCTGGAAGGTGATAGAGACCGAACCGGCCTCCATCAGCGCATCGCTCAGTTCCTCGGCGTTAGCGCCGGTTGTGTTCAGTTTTAGTTGGATCCACGGCATGGCAAAACTCTTTATTTATCAGTAGAAATCACAGCGGGCTGTGGGACGGGCTGACCGAAACGGTTTCCCACCACAAACGCCAGTAAACTCAGCAGTAACGAAGGCACAATCGGATGGAAGCCCAGGTACTGAATCTTAAACGTTGCAAGGACGGCGTACAGCACACCGCCGACAATCATGCCGCTCAGCGCGCCCGCAGCGTTTGCACGCTCCCAGTAGAGCCCTAACACCAGCGGCCACAGGAATACCGCTTCAAGCCCACCAAACGCCAGCAGGTTCAGCCAGATGATCATCTCAGGCGGGCGCCATGCGGCTAACAGCAGCAATGCCCCTAACGTCAGAGTAATAATGGCCGACATGCGCTTCAGGCGCCGTTCATTCTCTGCCTGCTCAGGACGCAGGTTCAGATAGAGATCTTTAATGATCGTAGCGGAACTTTGCAGCAGCTGAGCGTTGATTGTCGACATAATGGCGGCCATCGGGGCTGCGAGGAAGATCCCGGCGGCAAATGGCGGCAGCACTTTAACCATCAGGGTTGGGATAACCAGATCGGGTACGGTAAGGTCAGGAATAACTGCCCGACCTAACGCGCCCGCCAGGTGCATACCAAACATCAGGATCGCAACCACGATAGTGCCGATAATGATACCTCTGTGCACAGCTTTGCTGTCTTTGTAAGAGATACAGCGCACGGCGGTATGCGGCAGGCCAATCACTCCAAAGCACACCAACACCCAGAACGAGGTCATAAAGGTTGGCGAAAGGATGTCATCTGCGCCCTGCGGAGAGACCAGTTTCGGGTCGATGGTTTCCAGCGTTTCGACTGCGTGGCTCAGGCCACCAGCAGCATGCACAATGCCCACCAGCAGAACAATGGTGCCAACAAGCATCACCAATCCCTGCATCGTATCGTTCAGCACGCTGGCGCGGAATCCGCCGAACGCGGTATACAGCGCAATGCTGACTCCGAAGATGATCAAGCCTGTCTCGTAGGGGATCCCGGCCGCCGTTTCCAGCAGGCGTGCCCCGCCGATAAACTGCACCGTCATTGCGCCAATAAAGGCCACCAGCAGGCTTATGCTGGCCAGCCACACCAGTAAACGGCTCTGATAGCGGGCAAAAAGCATATCGTTGAGCGTCACGGCATTATAACGGCGCGCCAGAATGGCAAATTTTTTGCCCAGTATGCCCAGTGAGAGCCAGACGGCTGGAAGCTGGATCATCGCCAGAAGCACCCAGCCTAACCCGTATTTATAGGCTGCTCCGGGTCCGCCGATAAACGAACTGGCACTGATGTAGGTCGCGGTAAGCGTCATGGCCAGCACGACGCCGCCCATCGAGCGGCTACCAAGAAAATACTCGTTCAGGAAGGTGCCCGTCGTTCTTTTACGCATGGCGTAAACGGACAAACCAAACACCACTAACAAGTAAGCGATAAGCGGCAGAATGACTTCAAGCTGCATCATCGTCCTCCAGCGGGATATCGCGATAGATGAATTTCACCATTGCCCAGCACAGCAGGATGAAGACCAGCGGTACCAGCAGGCACGCCATTTCGAACCAGTGCGGCAGGCCGGTGAAGCCAATAGCGGAGTCAGGTAAGTAAGCAGTTACCAACCATGCTGCGAGATAGAGAAGGGTCAGCCACAGCGCCCAGCGCGCTTCTTTATGGGCCTGAACAAAACGTTTGTCCATTTATTGTCCCTTGTGGATGAAGAAAGCGGGGATTGTACATGATGAGCCTTTCCTGGCCCCAGAAATAAAAAAAGCCGGATAATCCGGCCTTTTAGCAACACAGGTCTCTTACTTCTCGTTCAGACCGAGTTTTTTCTCCAGATAGTGGATGTTAGTTCCACCATTCTGGAAGTGCTCGTCGCTCATGATGCGCATCTGCAGATCAACGTTGGTTTTGATACCGTCGATGATCAGCTCCTGCAGGGCATTCTTCATGCGGGCAATCGCCACGTCACGATTTTCGCCGTAGCAGATGAGCTTGCCGATCATTGAGTCATAGTACGGCGGTACGGTGTAACCGGCGTAGATATGAGACTCCCAGCGCACGCCAAAGCCACCCGGCGCGTGGAAACGCGTGATTTTGCCCGGGCTTGGCAGGAAGGTGTTCGGGTCTTCGGCGTTGATACGGCATTCTACCGCATGGCCTTTCACCACAACTTCTTCCTGCTTGATGGAAAGCGGCTGGCCTGCAGCGATACGCAGCTGCTCTTTGATCAGGTCAACGCCGGTGATCATTTCGGTAACCGGGTGCTCAACCTGAATACGGGTGTTCATTTCGATGAAATAGAACTCGCCGTTCTCGAACAGGAACTCAAAGGTACCCGCTCCACGATAGCCGATATCGACACACGCTTTAGCGCAACGCTCGCCGATGTAGCGACGCAGTTCCGGGGTAATGCCCGGCGCTGGTGCTTCTTCGACCACTTTCTGGTGACGACGCTGCATGGAGCAGTCACGTTCTGCCAGATAGATTGCGTTGCCCTGACCGTCAGCCAGCACCTGAATTTCGATGTGGCGTGGGTTTTCCAGGTATTTTTCCATGTATACCATGTCATTGCTGAAAGCGGCTTTCGCTTCTGCTTTGGTCATGGAGATGGACTGCGCCAGTTCAGCATCGCTACGCACAACGCGCATACCGCGACCGCCGCCGCCGCCGGACGCCTTGATGATAACCGGGTAGCCAATGCGTTTAGCATGAGCACGGTTAGCATCCATGTCGTCGGTCAGAGGGCCGTCAGAGCCTGGTACGGTTGGAACACCGGCTTTTTTCATCGCGGTGATTGCAGACACTTTGTCGCCCATCAGGCGGATGGTGTCGGCTTTCGGGCCGATGAAAATGAAGCCAGAGCGTTCAACCTGCTCAGCAAAGTTGGCGTTCTCAGAGAGGAAGCCATAACCCGGATGAATTGCCACCGCGCCGGTGATTTCAGCGGCGCTGATGATAGCCGGGATGTTCAGATAGCTTTTTACGGACGGAGCCGGGCCAATACAGACCGTCTCATCCGCCAGCAATACGTGTTTTAAATCGCGATCCGCGCTTGAGTGCACAGCGACGGTCTTGATGCCCAGTTCTTTACAGGCACGAAGAATACGCAGTGCGATCTCGCCGCGGTTGGCGATAACAATTTTATCCAGCATGTACGCCTCGTTACTCGATGACGACCAGCGGCTCGTCAAATTCAACCGGCTGACCACTTTCGACCAGAATCGCTTTCACAGTACCTGATTTGTCTGCTTCGATCTGGTTCATCATTTTCATCGCTTCTACGATGCACAGGGTATCGCCGACGTTGACTTTCTGACCCACTTCGATGAACGCCTTCGCGTCAGGGCTCGGGGTGCGGTAGAAAGTACCAACCATTGGGGAACGTACGATGTGACCACTGATTTCTGCTGCAGCGGCAGGTGCGGCTTCAGCTGCTGGTGCAACGGCTGCGGAGAGCGCAGGCTGCTGCACTGGCGCAGCATAAGCCTGCTGCATTACCGGGAAGCTAGCGGCTGGGGCTGCACGGCTGATGCGTACAGACTCTTCGCCTTCAGAAATTTCCAGTTCGGAGATGCCTGATTCTTCAACCAGCTCGATCAGTTTTTTAATCTTACGAATATCCATGAGTGGGTTCCGTACTCTTGTTTAGTGTGATTGTGACAAGCGTTTTACCGCTGTCTGTAAAGCGTATGAATAGCCGTCTGCGCCCAGTCCACAGATAACGCCAGCAGCGATATCCGACAGATACGAATGGTGGCGGAACGGCTCTCGGGCGTGCACATTACTCAGGTGGATCTCGATAAACGGGATACTCACCGCGAGAAGTGCGTCGCGGATAGCAACACTGGTGTGCGTAAACGCGGCCGGATTGATCAGGATATAGTCCACATTGTCTTTAGCCTGATGAATACGGTCGATGAGTGCGTACTCCGCATTCGACTGAAAATGATCCAAATCCACATTCAGCGACGCTGCTTCCGTTCCAAGACGGTTAACAATTTCACTCAATGTCAGCGTGCCGTACTTCTCTGGCTCACGGGTGCCGAGCATGTTCAGGTTCGGTCCGTTCAAAACTAAGATATGGAACTTATCAGTCATTATGCCGCTATCTCCTGCGATTTTCGGGTAAAAAACAAAATATACCTTCGAAACGCAAATGTCACCTTTTCAGAGGCTTAAAACCGCTGTCAGGCGAACCAAGGTCGCACATTATAACGATTTCGTAGCATTTAGCAGCTAAATACTGGTCTTATCAGGGAAGATTATCAACCGCTATCCGAAAAAGATTTGCGGTTGACCGGTAATCTGCGGGAAAACGCACAGTTTCGTGAACTATCGCAACCACTGGCGGAACTTCTTATAACGCCATGCTAAAAGCGCCACGGCGGCCAGTGCGTACAGGACCGGCTGCGGGGAGAGGATCTTCACTGACCACAGGTAATGAATGGGAGCGAGGATCGCGACAAGATAGACGAAGTTGTGCAGCAGCTGCCAGCGCCTGCCCAGTTTTCGCTGTGCATATTGCGTGGAGGTCAGCGCTAACGCCAGTAAAATCACCCAGCTCACGATGCCCAGGGTCAGATAAGGGCGTGTCACCAGTTCGCGGCCAAGCAGCGCCAGATTGTTAATTCCCAGTTCCAGCAGGGCATAGCTGGTAAGGTGCAGCGTTGCCCAGGCAAAACACCATAGTCCTAACAGCCGACGGGTGCGTATCAATAAGGGCTGTTTAGCGTAGCGCGCCAGCGGCGAGACGAGCAAGGTGGCCAGCAAAAATTTCAGAGCCATCCGACCGGTAAAATGCTGGATATCCTTGGCCGGGTCTGCGCTAAAGAGCCCCTGGCTGGCGGCCCAGAACAGCCATATAAAAGGAAGTACCCCGGCCAGGTGCAGAAGCACTTTTAGCCAGGTAATCTGTTTTGCCGTTAAACGCACTCAGAAGTTCTCCCGTAAGTTGAGACCACGATAAAGCGAGGCCACTTCATCCGCATAACCGTTAAACAGTAGCGTCGGCTGGCGCTTAACGTCCAGCGCACCGCCGGAACCAATAAACCGCTCGGTCGCTTGCGACCAGCGTGGATGATCCACCTGCGGGTTCACGTTGGCGAAGAAACCGTATTCGTCCGGGGCCGCCAGATTCCACGTGGTTGGTGGACGTTCACGGGTAAGCTTGATGCTGACGATAGATTTAATCCCTTTGAAGCCATATTTCCACGGTACGGTTAAACGGATGGGGGCACCGTTCTGCGGCGGAAGCGCTTTACCGTACACACCGACGGTCAGCAGGGTGAGGGGGTGCATAGCTTCATCGAGACGTAACCCTTCCACATACGGATAATCAAGCCCGCCGCCGATAAACCGATCTTTCTGCCCGGGCATCTCGTCCGGCGCATACCGCGTCTGGAAGGCGACATATTTTGCATTGCTGGTGGGCTCAACCATCGCCAGCAATTTATGCAGCGGGAAGCCGACCCAGGGCACTACCATCGACCAGGCTTCCACGCAGCGCATGCGATAGATACGCTCTTCGAGCGGGAAACGGGTGGTGAGATCGTGGTGGTCCAGCGTCAGGGGTTTCGCCACTTCACCGTCGATTTTCAGCGTCCACGGATCGGTTTTGAGGCTTCCCGCGTTGGCGGCAGGATCGGCCTTGTCGAGACCAAATTCGTAGAAGTTGTTGTAGCCGGTGACTTTATCTTCCGGCGTAAGCGTCAGTTTGTTTTGCCATTCAGCTGGTTTCGTAAAGGTGAGCGGGGCGCCGGAAGGAGCCTTTGGCCGATCGTTGCCTTTAAACCAGTCGAGCAGGTCGGCGTGTGCCGCTGGAGAGAGCGTCAGGGCAGTGGCGCTGATGCCAAGCATTTTCAGGATCTGGCGGCGCTGTAACATAAAGACAGACTCAGACGTTACGTCGGCTTCCGTCAGTTTTCGGTTTTTCATGGCATCCTCCGTCATGCGTTTTTCTAAGCATGACGGAGGAGAGGGATTCGCGCGAATATGTCACGAAAATTTGAAGATTAGGCGATTTTCACCAGCGCGCGGCCGTGGAACTGGTTGTCCATGATCTTACTGGCGTATTCCGGTGCCTGGCTGAGGGTTATCTCCGTTGCGCTCTGGGTATAGAAAGATTCCGGCAGATCGCGCACCAGCCGTTCCCAGGCTTCATGACGACGGGCCGCAGGGGTCATCACGGAATCCACACCCTGCAGGCGTACGTTACGCAGAATAAATGGCATCACGGTGGTTGGCAGGGCAAATCCGCCGGCCAGACCGCAGGCTGCAACGCATCCGCCGTAGTTCATCTGCGCCAGGACTTTTGCCAGCACCTTATCGCCGACGGTATCCACCGCCCCTGCCCAAACCTGTTTTTCCAGCGGACGGGTTTCGGCAAATTCGTCGCGGCTGAGAATGCGGCTGGCGCCGAGCTGGCGCAGATAGTCATGGGTGCTTTCACGGCCGGAAACCGCAGCGACCTGATAGCCCAGCTTGTGGAGCAGCGTGACAGCCGTGCTGCCCACGCCGCCGCTGGCGCCGGTGACGACAATGTCACCCGACTCAGGGCGGATACCCGCATCTTCCAGCGCCATCACGCACAGCATGGCGGTAAAGCCTGCCGTACCGACGATCATCGCCTTGCGGCCATCCATGCCTTTCGGCATCGGCACCAGCCAGTCGCCCTTCACGCGCGCCTGCGTGGCCAGCCCACCCCAGTGATTTTCACCCACACCCCAACCGGTGAGCAGCACCTGCTGGCCCGGATGGAAGCGCGGATCCTCGCTGGTATGAACCCGGCCCGCGAAATCAATACCAGGCACCATAGGGAAATTTCGGATGATTTTACCCTTACCTGTAATAGCCAGCGCATCTTTATAATTTAAACTGGACCAGTCGATGTCGACGGTTACTTCGCCTTCCGGCAGGCGGCTCTCTTCTACCGGCTGCACTGAGGCAAGCGTTTTGCCGTCCTGCTGTTCTAAGATCAAAGCCTGCATACGGGGTCCTCTCAACTCATATGATTGGAAAATAATTTCTGAAGACTATACTCGCTCAGGGAAACGCAGTGCCGATTTAACGCAATAAATTGCCAGATACACCCGATTTGGTAGTATGCCGCATTTGAAATGCAAGTTAGCGCTTACTCGCTACCCCCATCAACCCACGGAGTAATCTCAAGGATGCGATTAACGACGAAGTTCTCAGCTTTTATCACCTTGCTGACGGGTCTTACCATTTTTGTCACCCTTCTGGGTTGCTCTCTGAGCTTTTACAACGCCATTCAGGACAAACTGGTCAACCGGGTACAGTCTGTCGCGTCGGTGATTGATACGCGTCTGCTAACGACGCCGCTACCAGCGCTCACCAGTGAGCTTGATGAGTTGATGGTACCTGTTGATATTGTTCAGATCGACATTCAGCAGGGAAAGCATCGTATTTTAAGCCATGAACGGCCGGGGAGTTATCGGCCTGCGGGCGTGGTGAGCCAGTATCGGGAAGTGACGGTGCATTCCCTCAAAAATCCAGGGATGACCATACGCATGGTCTATCTCGATCCGATGGCCAGCTATTTCCGATCCATGATGACCACCGCGCCGCTCACCGTCGCGGTGGCGTTTATCGTCCTGCTGATCTTTCTCGCGGTCCGCTGGCTGCGCCGCCAGCTCTCCGGCCAGGAGCTGCTGGAGATGCGCTCCGTACGTATCCTGAACGGTGAACGCGGCCCGCAGGTGCGCGGCTCGGTTCATGAATGGCCGTCACGCGCCAGCAGCGCGCTGGATACCTTGCTCTCCGAAGTCCAGTTTGCCAGCGACCAGCGCAGCCGTATGGATACGCTGATCCGCTCTTATGCTGCGCAGGATAATAAAACTGGCCTCAACAATCGTCTTTTCTTTGATAATCAGCTGGCCACGCTGCTCGACGATTCAGAAAAAGTGGGGACACATGGGGTAGTGATGATGATTCGCCTGCCCGATTTCGATCTCCTGCGCGACACCTGGGGACAGCGGGCCGCGGAAGAAAATCTCTTTACGCTAATCAACCTGCTCTCCACCTTTATTATGCGCTACCCGGGCGCATTACTGGCCCGCTATCACCGCAGTGACTTTGCCGTGTTGCTGCCGCACCGTACGCTGAAGGAGTCGGAAAGCATCGCCAGCCAGCTGCTGAAGGCGGTGGATGCGCTGCCGCAGAGCAAAATGCTCGACAGGGATGATATGGTCCATATGGGGATCTGCGCCTGGCGTGGCGGACAATCGACAGAACAGGTAATGGAACATGCGGAAGCCGCTACCCGCAACGCTGTCTTACAGGGGGCGAACGGATGGGCGGTGTATGATGACTCGCTGCCGGAAAAAGGGCGCGGTAACGTGCGCTGGCGTACTTTGATTGAGCAAATGCTGAGCCGCGGCGGACCGCGTATTTATCAAAAACCCGCGGTCATGAAAAACGGCAATGTTCATCACCGAGAGCTGATGTGTCGTATTTTTGACGGTACCGAAGAGGTCATCTCTGCGGAATATCTGCCGATGGTGCTGCAATTTGGGCTGTCCGAAGAGTATGACCGCCAGCAAATTACCCGGCTGATTCCGTTTTTATCCTTCTGGCCTGAAGAAAACCTGGCGTTACAGGTCACCGTTGAGTCGTTAATACGCCCACGTTTTCAGCGCTGGCTACGTGATACATTAATGCAATGCGAAAAATCACAGCGCAAACACATTATTTTTGAACTTGCTGAGGCCGATGTAGGTCAACACATCAGCCGGTTACGTCCGGTGGTACGTTTGATCAATGCGCTCGGTGCGCGTGTAGCGGTGACGCAGGCTGGTTTAACGCTGGTCAGTACCAACTGGATCAAGGAACTGGATGTGGAGTTATTAAAGCTACATCCGGGGCTGGTAAGGAATATCGAGAAGCGTACGGAAAACCAGCTTCTGGTACAGAGTCTGGTAGAAGCATGCAAGGGAACGCGAACACAAGTGTTTGCCACGGGCGTGCGCTCCAGAAGCGAATGGCAGATGTTAACAGCGCGCGGCGTGATGGGTGGTCAGGGGGATTTTTTTGCTGCCTCTCAACCGCTTGACACCAACGTGAAAAAATATTTGCAAAGATACTCTGTTTGACCTGCCGTTTACGCTGTTTTCACGTAGAATATCGCGCCTGTAGCTTTGAGTATGTCGAGCAAAAAGCCAGTGAACGACCTTTAATGGGTTACAAACGTCAGTGGGGAACGCAACTGTTTACTCAGCCCTGAAGGAGTCAGGGGATGATTTTGTAACATCAGGAAACGTACTGCATAAATTTTCACCGTTGCAGATGATTTTTGCGCCTTGTCGCTGCTGCGTGTGGTTGGTAAAGTAAGCGGATTTTGTTTTCCGCCCCAGCTTTCAGGATTATCCCTTAGTATGTTGAAAAAATTTCGTGGCATGTTTTCCAATGACCTGTCCATTGACCTGGGTACCGCGAATACCCTTATTTATGTAAAAGGACAAGGCATCGTATTGAATGAGCCTTCCGTTGTGGCCATTCGTCAGGATCGTGCTGGCTCGCCAAAAAGCGTGGCCGCAGTGGGTCATGACGCGAAGCAGATGCTGGGTCGTACCCCTGGCAACATCGCCGCTATCCGCCCAATGAAAGACGGCGTTATCGCCGACTTCTTCGTGACTGAAAAAATGCTTCAGCACTTCATCAAGCAGGTTCACAGCAACAGCTTCATGCGTCCAAGCCCGCGTGTTCTGGTGTGTGTACCGGTTGGCGCAACCCAGGTAGAACGTCGCGCAATCCGTGAATCTGCCCAGGGTGCAGGTGCGCGTGAAGTGTTCCTGATTGAAGAGCCAATGGCGGCGGCAATCGGTGCAGGTCTGCCTGTGTCTGAAGCGACCGGTTCCATGGTGGTGGATATCGGTGGTGGTACCACTGAAGTGGCCGTTATCTCTCTGAACGGCGTGGTGTACTCCTCTTCCGTACGTATCGGTGGTGACCGCTTCGACGAAGCCATCATTAATTATGTGCGCCGTAACTACGGCTCTCTGATCGGTGAAGCCACCGCAGAGCGTATCAAACATGAAATCGGCTCTGCGTATCCGGGCGATGAAGTGCGTGAGATCGAAGTACGTGGCCGTAACCTGGCTGAGGGTGTTCCACGCGGTTTCACCCTGAACTCCAACGAAATTCTGGAAGCACTGCAGGAACCACTGACGGGCATCGTGAGCGCGGTAATGGTCGCGCTGGAACAGTGTCCACCAGAGCTGGCGTCCGATATCTCCGAGCGCGGTATGGTTCTGACCGGTGGTGGTGCGCTGCTGCGTAACCTCGACCGCCTGTTAATGGAAGAGACAGGTATTCCTGTCGTAGTTGCAGAAGATCCACTGACTTGCGTCGCCCGTGGTGGTGGCAAGGCGCTGGAAATGATCGACATGCACGGCGGCGATTTGTTCAGCGAAGAGTAGTCGAGTTTGAGAGGGTAGCAATTTGCTACCCTTTCTCTCTGACGCGAGAATACGCATAGCCTATGAAGCCAATTTTTAGCCGTGGCCCATCGCTACAGTTTCGCCTCATTCTGGCGGTTCTGGTTGCGCTTGGGGTCATTATTGCCGATAGCCGCCTCGGTACGTTCAGCCAGATCAGAACGTACATGGATACCGCCGTCAGTCCTTTCTACTTTGTTTCAAATGGTCCCCGTGAACTGCTCGACTCCGTTTCTCAAACGCTGTCTTCACGCGACCAACTCGAACTCGAAAACCGGGCATTACGTCAGGAACTGTTGCTGAAAAACAGCGAACTGCTGATGCTGGAGCAATACAAGCAGGAAAACGCCCGCCTGCGTGAACTGCTCGGCTCGCCGCTGCGTCAGGATGAGCAGAAGATGGTTACCCAGGTGATCTCCACCGTGAACGACCCCTATAGCGATCAGGTTGTGATCGACAAAGGGAGCGTGAACGGGGTGTATGAAGGCCAACCAGTTATCAGTGATAAAGGCGTAGTAGGCCAGGTTGTTGCCGTGGCTAAACTGACCAGCCGCGTGCTGCTGATTTGCGACGCCACGCATGCGCTGCCGATCCAGGTCCTGCGCAACGACATCCGCGTGATCGCGGCCGGTAACGGCTGTACGGACGACCTGCAGCTGGAACACCTGCCGGCTAACACGGATATCCGCGTAGGCGACGTGCTGGTGACGTCTGGTCTGGGTGGACGCTTCCCTGAAGGTTATCCGGTTGCGGTGGTCTCTTCGGTCAAGCTGGATACCCAGCGTGCCTATACCGTGATTCAGGCGCGTCCAACTGCTGGTTTGCAGCGTCTGCGCTATCTGCTGCTGCTGTGGGGTGCCGATCGTAACGGGGCTAACCCGATGACGCCTGAAGAGGTCCATCGCGTAGCAAACGAGCGCCTGATGCAGATGATGCCGCAGGTTCTTCCGCCTGCGGATTCCATGGGGCCGCCTGCGCCAGTCCCGGCGCCGGCAACCGGGTTAACGCAGCCGCTGCCGGATGCGCCGCCACCGCCTAAACTCTCTTCGGGAGGGCAGTAGTGGCAAGCTATCGTAGCCAGGGACGCTGGGTCATCTGGCTCTCGTTTCTTATTGCACTGTTACTGCAGGTTATGCCCTGGCCGGATGACATTCTCGTTTTCCGGCCAAACTGGGTATTGCTCATTTTACTCTACTGGATCCTTGCCCTGCCGCATCGCGTAAATGTCGGCACGGGTTTCGTGATGGGTGCCATACTGGATCTCATTAGCGGCTCTACGCTTGGCGTGCGCGCCTTGTCCATGAGCATTATTGCGTACCTCGTCGCACTCAAATTCCAGCTCTTTCGTAACCTTGCGCTCTGGCAACAGGCCCTGGTTGTGATGCTATTGTCGCTCGCTGCGGATATCGTTGTTTTCTGGGCAGAGTTTTTAGTGATCAACGTCTCTTTCCGACCGGAAGTGTTCTGGAGTAGTGTAGTAAACGGTGTGCTCTGGCCATGGCTATTCCTGCTGATGCGTAAGGTTCGCCAGCAGTTTGCTGTGCAATAAAAGGTTTCTATGACGTCTTTGTATCTCGCTTCCGGCTCCCCGCGCCGTCAGGAACTCCTGACGCAGCTAGGGGTCTCTTTTGAACGCATCGTGACCGGCATTGAAGAAAAACGTGCTGAGGGCGAAAGTGCTCAACAGTACGTGTCACGTCTGGCGCGGGAGAAAGCGCAGGCGGGCGTGGCCAGTGTGCCACGCGATCTTCCCGTGCTGGGGGCAGATACCATCGTTATCCTGAACGGTGAAGTGCTGGAGAAACCGCACGACGCCGATCATGCAGCGCGCATGCTGCGCAAGCTGTCCGGACAAACGCATCAGGTGATGACGGCCGTCGCGCTGGCTGACAGCCAGCACGTGCTGGACTGCCTGGTGGTGACGGAAGTGACCTTCAGAGTACTTACCGACGACGACATCGCCGCTTATATTGCCAGCGGTGAACCGATGGATAAAGCAGGTGCATACGGTATTCAGGGGCTGGGTGGCTGTTTTGTCAGGAAGATTCATGGCAGCTATCACGCCGTAGTCGGCTTACCGCTGGTGGAAACGTATGAGTTGCTGAGCAATTTTAACTCACTGCGTGAGGGAAGGGATAATTATGACGGCTGAATTGTTGGTAAACGTAACGCCCTCGGAAACCCGTGTGGCCTATATTGATGGTGGCATTCTTCAGGAAATTCATATTGAGCGTGAAGCGCGGCGCGGAATAGTAGGCAATATCTACAAAGGTCGTGTCAGTCGTGTACTACCGGGTATGCAGGCGGCTTTTGTAGATATTGGACTCGATAAGGCGGCATTTTTACATGCCTCCGATATCATGCCGCACACCGAGTGCGTCGCGGGCGAAGAGCAAAAGCAGTTTGCCGTACGCGACATTTCTGAACTGGTGCGTCAGGGACAGGATCTGATGGTGCAGGTGGTGAAAGATCCCCTCGGTACCAAAGGTGCCCGTCTGACCACCGACATCACCTTACCTTCCCGCTATCTGGTCTTTATGCCCGGCGCGTCGCACGTGGGCGTTTCGCAGCGTATTGAGAGCGAAACCGAGCGCGAGCGTCTGAAGAAAGTGGTCAGCGCCTACTGCGATGAACAGGGCGGATTTATCATCCGTACCGCCGCGGAAGGGATCAGCGAGGAAGACCTGGCGTCGGATGCGGCTTACCTGAAGCGCGTCTGGACAAAAGTGATGGAGCGTAAAAAACGCAACCAGACCCGCTATCAGCTTTATGGTGAGCTGGCGCTGGCGCAGCGCGTTCTGCGTGATTTTGCCGACGCGCAGCTCGACCGCATTCGCGTGGACTCTCGTCTGACGTACGAGGCCCTGCTCGAGTTTACCGCCGAATATATCCCTGAGATGCCTGGCCTGCTGGAGCACTACACCGGGCGTCAGCCGATCTTCGATCTCTATGATGTCGAAAACGAGATCCAGCGTGCCCTGGAGCGTAAGGTCGAGCTGAAGTCAGGCGGCTATCTAATCATCGATCAGACCGAAGCGATGACTACCGTCGATATCAACACCGGCGCTTTTGTCGGCCATCGCAATCTCGATGACACCATCTTCAACACCAACATCGAAGCCACTCAGGCCATTGCGCGCCAGCTTCGTCTGCGCAATCTGGGCGGCATTATCATTATCGACTTCATCGATATGAGTAATGAAGACCACCGTCGCCGCGTGCTGCACTCGCTTGAGCAGGCGCTGAGCAAAGACCGCGTGAAAACCAGCATTAACGGCTTCTCACAGCTGGGGCTGGTGGAAATGACGCGTAAGCGTACCCGCGAGAGCGTGGAGCATGTGCTGTGCAATGAATGCCCAACCTGCCATGGACGCGGAACAGTAAAGACGGTTGAGACCGTCTGCTACGAAATTATGCGTGAAATCGTCCGTGTTCATCATGCCTACGACTCCGATCGTTTTCTGGTCTATGCTTCCCCTGCGGTGGCTGAAGCGCTGAAAGGCGAAGAGTCACACGCGCTGGCGGAAGTGGAAATCTTTGTCGGCAAACAGGTAAAAGTACAAATTGAACCGCTCTATAACCAGGAGCAGTTTGACGTCGTGATGATGTAAGCGCAGTACGCTGCGTGACGAAGCTGACAAGGAGAGATGCGTGAGGCGATTGCCGGGGATTTTATTGCTTACAGGGGCAACGCTGGTCGTGATTGTCGCGTTGCTCGTGAGCGGGCTACGCCTCGTTTTACCGCATCTGGACAGCTGGCGTCCGCAGCTGCTGGCGAAAATCGAATCCACCACCGGCGTGCCGGTGAACGTAAGCCAGGTTAGCGCTAACTGGCAGAATTTTGGCCCGACGCTTGATGTCCGGGATATCAACGCCAGCCTGAAAGATGGCGGCTACCTGAAAATCAAACGCGTGACCCTGGCGCTGGACGTCTGGCAAAGCCTGCTGCATCTGCGCTGGCAGTTTCGCGATCTCACCTTTTATCAGCTCCAGTTTCTGACCAATACGCCGCTGTCTGGCGGCGATAGCGGTCAGGGTCTTGAAGCTAACCGCTTCAGCGATCTTTTCCTCCGCCAGTTCGATCATTTCGATCTGCGCGACAGCGAAGTGAGCTTTATTACCCTTTCCGGGCAGCGCGCCGAGCTGGCGATCCCGCAGCTTACCTGGCTTAACGGTAAGGATCGGCACCGCGCCGAGGGGCAGGTCAATCTCTCGAGCCTGAACGGCCAGCACGGCGTGATGCAGGTGCGTATGGATCTGCGCGACGATGACGGCCTGTTAAATAACGGCAAAGTCTGGCTGCAGGCCGACGATGTGGACGTCAAGCCGTGGCTGGGCGACTGGCTCCAGCAAAACATGCAGCTGGAAACGGCCCGCTTCAGCCTTGAGGGCTGGTTGACCCTGACGAAAGGCGAATTTGCCAGCGGCGATATCTGGCTCAAGCAGGGGGGCGCGAGCTGGAAAGGCGAAAAACAACAGCATCAGCTTTCCGTCGATAACCTCACCGCGCACGTGACGCAGGAGAAAGAGGGCTGGCAGTTTGCCATTCCCGATACGCGCATCACGATGGACAGCAAGCCGTGGCCGCGCGGTGCGCTGACGCTGGCCTGGATGCCGGAGCAGGACGTTGGCGGCACGGCCAGTAAACGCAGCGACGAGCTGCGCATCCGTGCCAGTAACCTGGATTTGGCCGCCATTGAAGGGCTACGCTCGATGGCGGCAAAGCTCTCTCCTGACCTGGGCGAGATCTGGCTGGCTACGCAGCCGAGCGGAAAGATTGATTCTCTGGCGCTGGATATTCCGCTTCAGGCGACGGAAAAAACCCGTTTCCAGGCGACATGGAAAGATCTTGCCTGGAAGCAGTGGAAGCTGCTGCCGGGTGCGGAGCACTTTAGCGGCAAGCTGGAAGGCAGCGTGGAGAACGGCAGGCTGACGGTTGATATGCACGACGCCAAAATGCCTTACGAGACGGTCTTCCGCGCGCCGCTGGAAATCGAACAGGGCAACGCAGTGCTTAACTGGCTCCGTAACGATAAGGGTTTCCAGCTCGATGGTCGGCATATCGACGTCAAAGCGAAAGCGGTGCACGCGCGCGGCGATTTCCGCTATCTGCAGCCTGAAGGCGATGAGCCATGGCTGGGGATTCTGGCCGGGATCAGTACCGATGATGGCTCCCAGGCCTGGCGCTATTTCCCGGAAAACCTGATGGGGAAAGCGCTGGTAGACTATCTCAGCGGCGCGATTCAGGGCGGTCAGGCGGATAATGCCACGCTGGTCTACGGCGGTAATCCCCATCTGTTCCCGTACAAACACAATGAAGGTCAGTTCCAGGTTCTGGTCCCGCTGCATGACGCCACCTTTGCGTTCCAGCCTGGCTGGCCCGCGCTGAAAAACCTGGATATCGAACTTAATTTCCTCAATGACGGCCTCTGGATGAAGTCCGACAGCGTGGCGCTGGGCGGCGTGACGGCCAGCAACCTGACGGCCAACATCCCGGATTACTCCAAAGAGAAGCTGCTGATTGATGCCGAGATCAACGGTCCCGGCAAGGCGGTGGGACCGTACTTTGAGGAGACGCCGCTGAAAGAGTCGCTGGCGGCGACGCTTCAGCAGCTCCAGCTTGATGGCGATGTGAATGCTCGCTTACATCTTGATATCCCGCTGGACGGAAAGATGACCACCGCCAAAGGTGATGTCCGCCTGAAGAACAACAGCCTGTTCATCAAACCCCTTGAGAGCACGCTGAAAAATCTCAGCGGGCAGTTCAGCTTTGAAAACGGTAACCTGAAGAGCGAGCCGCTTACTGCCAGCTGGTTTAATCAGCCCGTGAATATCGACTTCACGACGACAGAGGGTGAAAAGGCGTATCAGGTGGCCGTCAATCTGGACGGCAACTGGCAGCCAGGGCGTATGGACGTCCTGCCGAAGCCCATTGAGGCGTCAGTGGATGGCGCGGTCGCCTGGCAGGGTAAAGTGGCAATCGACCTGCCTTATCACGCGGGAGCCCAGTATAAGGTCGACATCACGGGTGACCTGAAGAATATTCGAAGCCAGCTGCCAGCGCCGCTGGATAAACAGGCCGGACAGCCGCTGCCGGTAAAGCTGAACGTCGATGGCAACCTGAACAGCTTCGCGCTGACCGGCAGCGCGGGCGGGACAAACCACTTCAACAGCCGCTGGTTGCTTAACCGCAAGCTCACCCTCGACAAAGCCATCTGGACAACGGATAGCCGCTCCACGCCGCCGCTGCCGGAGCAGACGGGCGTTGAGCTGAATCTCCCACCGATGGACGGTGCAGAGTGGCTAGCGCTGTTCCAGAAAGGCGTTGGGCAAAACGTTGATGAAACCGCCCAGTTCCCGCAAACCATTACCGTACGTACGCCTTCGCTGATGCTGGGCGGGCAGCAGTGGAACAACCTGAGCATCGTCTCGCAGCCTGGCGCTAACGGCACGAAGGTAGAGGCCCAGGGCAGAGAGATCAACGGTACTTTGACCATGCGCAATCACGCGCCATGGCAGGCGGCGATTCGCTATCTCTACTACAACCCGGCAAGCGCCTCGAGCGGGAAAGATAAACCGGCGGAAGCGTCTCCGCTGAGTAATGCCTCCCGCGTCGATTTTAGCGGCTGGCCCGATCTCCAGCTTCGCTGCGCTGAGTGCTGGCTGTGGGGGCAGAAATATGGCCGTATTGACGGTGATTTCACTATTCAGGCCAACACGCTTACGCTCTCCGGTGGCCTGGTTGATACCGGCTTTGGCCGCATGACGGCCGCAGGGGAGTGGGTGAATAACCCGGGCGAGCAGCGAACGTCCCTCAAGGGCGACATCAAAGGCAACAAGCTGGATGCGGCAGCCAATTTCTTTGGTATCAGCACGCCGCTGCGCGGTTCGTCATTTGATGTTAATTACGATCTTCACTGGCGCGACGCTCCGTGGAAGCCCGATGAGGCCTCGCTGAACGGCATTCTGAAAACCCGCTTTGGTAAAGGTGAGATAGCCGACGTGAGCACGGGGCGCGCCGGGCAGATCCTGCGCCTGCTGAGTTTTGATGCGCTGCTGCGCAAGCTGCGCTTCGATTTCAGCGATACGTTCAGCGAAGGTTTCTACTACGATTCCATCCGCAGTACGGCATGGATTAAGGACGGCGTTCTGCATACGGACGATACGCTGGTGGATGGCCTGGAAGCAGATATCGCCATGAAAGGCTCAGTCAACCTCGTGCGCCGCGAACTGGATATGGAAGCCGTGGTGGCACCGGAAATTTCCGCGAGCGTGGGCGTGGCGGCGGCCTTTGTGGTGAACCCGATTGTCGGTGCGGCGGTGTTTGCCGCCAGCAAAGTGCTGGGTCCGCTGTGGAGCAAAGTCTCCATTCTGCGCTACCGCATTACCGGTCCGGTCGATAAACCGCAGATTAACGAGGTGCTGCGCCAGCCGCGCAAAGATGCACAGCAATGATTTGACGTGGGCAGGTAATTGCCTCACTCTCAATAAATACGATCTTTATACCGCCACGGGCGGCAACGAACGAGTAGCAATACGATGAGTCTGAACCTGGTAAGTGAACATTTGCTCGCAGCGAACGGCCTGAATCATCAGGACCTGTTCTCCATTCTTGGTCAACTGACCGAACGCCGTCTCGACTACGGCGACCTTTATTTCCAGTCGAGCTATCACGAATCCTGGGTTTTAGAAGACAGCATCATTAAAGATGGCTCTTACAACATCGACCAGGGCGTCGGCGTCCGCGCCGTCAGCGGCGAGAAAACCGGTTTTGCCTATGCCGATCAGATTAGCCTGGCTGCACTTGAGCAGAGCGCGCAGGCCGCGCGCACCATTGTGCGTGATACCGGCGATGGTCGCGTGAAAACCCTTGGAGAAGTGCAGCACTCTGCGCTCTATACCAGCATCGATCCTCTGCAGAGCATGAGCCGTGAAGAGAAGCTGGATATCCTGCGTCGCGTGGACAAAGTCGCCCGCGCGGCGGATAAACGCGTGCAGGAAGTTTCAGCCAGCCTGAGCGGTGTGTATGAACTGATTCTGGTGGCGGCAACGGACGGCACTCTGGCGGCAGACGTTCGCCCGCTGGTACGTCTCTCCATCAGCGTGCAGGTCGACGACGATGGCAAACGCGAGCGCGGCTCAAGCGGTGGCGGCGGTCGTTTCGGCTATGACTGGTTCCTGGGCGACGTTGACGGTGAAGCGCGCGCTGACGCGTGGGCAAAAGAAGCCGTGCGCATGGCGCTGGTGAATCTGAATGCCGTCGCGGCGCCGGCGGGCTCATTCCCGGTGGTGCTGGGTGCTGGCTGGCCGGGCGTGCTGCTACACGAGGCGGTAGGCCACGGCCTGGAAGGCGACTTTAATCGTCGCGGGACGTCGGTGTTCAGCGGTCAGATCGGGCAGCTTGTCTCCTCTGAACTGTGCACCGTGGTGGATGACGGCACGATACGCGATCGTCGCGGCTCGGTGGCTATCGACGATGAAGGTACGCCCGGCCAGTACAACGTGCTGATCGAAAATGGCGTGCTGAAAGGCTACATGCAGGACAAACTCAACGCGCGCCTGATGGGCGTCGCGCCGACGGGCAACGGACGTCGCGAATCTTACGCGCACCTGCCGATGCCGCGCATGACCAACACGTATATGCTGCCGGGTAAATCCACGCCGCAGGAGATTATCGAATCCGTTGATTACGGTATCTTTGCGCCAAACTTTGGCGGCGGCCAGGTGGACATCACCTCCGGTAAGTTTGTCTTCTCTACTTCAGAAGCGTACCTGATCGAGAAGGGCAAAGTGACCAAAGCGGTGAAAGGTGCGACGCTGATTGGCTCCGGTATTGAAGCCATGCAGCAGATCTCGATGGTCGGTAACGATCTGAAGCTGGATAACGGCGTGGGCGTCTGCGGTAAAGAGGGCCAGAGCCTGCCGGTTGGCGTGGGCCAGCCAACGCTGAAAGTGGACAACCTGACGGTGGGCGGCACGGCGTAAGTTTTCCCGTCACTCTAACCCTCTCCCAAACCGGGAGAGGTGTCTTGAATTACAAAACCTATTCTTTCCTTCTTCCCCGCATCCCCTGAAACAGCTCTGCTACGTCAACAAAATACTCGGTCAGATAGTTAATACACACCTGCACCTTGAGCGGGAGTTTGTCTTTTTCGGTATACAGGGCGTACACCGGACGAGGATCGGACTGGTAGCGCGGGAAGAGGATCTCAAGCACGCCGCTGTTGATCTCGTTGATGACCCACATTAACGGCACGTAGGCAATCCCGGCGCCAGCCACCAGCCAGCGCGAAATGGTCATCGGATCGTTAGTGACAAATCGCCCTTCCGGCAGCAGTTTGGTGGAGATCCCTTCCGGGGCAATCAGCTCAAATTCATTGTCGGGCCGCACGCTGTATTCCAGCCACGAGTGGTTGGTGAGATCGGCGGGTTTCTCCGGAACACCGTACTGGGCCAGATAGCTCTTCGAAGCGCAGACGACCATCGGCATGCTGCCCAGCCGACGCGAGAACAGGCTGGAATCCTGCAGCGCGCCGACGCGGATCACCACGTCCAGACCGTCGGCAATCAGGTCCGGTGCCGGGATACCCGTCACCAGATTAACGGTAAGCCCGGGATACTCTTTCAGCATATCCGCCGTCATGGCAGCGAGAACATTTTGTGCCATAGTTGAAGAACACCCGATGCGCAGCGTGCCGATGGGGGTGTTGTTGAAGGCGTAGAGCTGTTCGTGAACATCCTGCACTTCCAGCAGCATACGGCGACAGCCCTGATAGTAAATTTTGCCCGCTTCCGTCAGGCCAATGCTGCGGGTGCTGCGGTTGAGCAGCTTGACCTGAAGCTCATCTTCCAGTTTGGACACCGTCTGGCTGATGGATGAGACGCTCATCTGAAGCTGGCGTGCAGCGGCGGTAAAGGAGCCCAGTTCAACCACTTTGGCGAAGACCGACATGCGTTTTAAACGTTCCATTGTTCACTCTGGCTTAAAAGTGATTTAGATCACATATTATAGATTACAGCATAACAGTTACGTTAATATATTATTTATTACATAACGGCTGCGCCATTCTCGCCCGGCGTTTCTTGCTCTCCTGCGATGGCGTGCGCTAAAAAAATTCTGAAGCCTGCACTCTCTCTAATCAAGGTCAACATGAGTCTGTTTCCCGTTATCGTGGTGTTCGGTCTGTCCTTCCCACCGATATTTTTCGAGCTTCTTTTATCACTGGCGATCTTCTGGCTGGTGCGCAAGGTGCTGGTCCCTACCGGGATCTACGATTTCGTCTGGCACCCTGCATTGTTCAATACCGCGCTGTATTGCTGCCTGTTTTACCTGATATCGCGCATGTTTGTCTGAGGTTGATGTGAAAACGCTAACAAGAAAAATCTCCCGCACTGCCATCACTATGGCGCTGGTTATCCTCGCCTTCATCGCTATTTTCCGCGCCTGGGTCTATTACACTGAATCACCGTGGACGCGTGATGCACGCTTCAGCGCCGATGTGGTGGCAATCGCTCCTGACGTGGCCGGTCTTATCACGGCGGTCAACGTTCACGATAACCAGCTGGTGAAAAAAGATCAGGTTCTGTTCACCATCGACCAGCCTCGTTACCAGAAAGCGCTGGAAGAGGCAGAAGCGGACGTGGCCTATTATCAGGCGCTCGCTGCGGAGAAACGCCGCGAGGCAGGCCGCCGTAATCAGCTGGGCGTACAGGCAATGTCCCGTGAAGAGATTGACCAGTCCAACAACGTGCTGCAAACCGTGCTGCACCAGCTGGCGAAAGCGCAGGCAACGCGCGATCTGGCGAAGCTCGATCTCGAGCGCACCGTGATCCGCGCGCCGTCCGATGGCTGGGTCACCAACCTCAACGTCTATGCCGGGGAATTCATTACCCGTGGCTCAACCGCCGTGGCGCTGGTTAAACAGAACTCCTTCTACGTGCTCGCCTATATGGAAGAGACCAAGCTGGAAGGCGTGCGTCCAGGTTATCGGGCGGAAATTACGCCGCTCGGCAGCAATCGCGTCTTTAAAGGCACCGTCGACAGCGTTGCCGCAGGGGTGACTAACTCCAGCAGCTCTAACGATGCCAAAGGGATGGCGACGGTCGATTCCAACCTCGAGTGGGTGCGTCTGGCCCAGCGCGTGCCGGTCCGTATCCATCTGGACGAACAGCAGGGCAACCTGTGGCCTGCGGGTACCACGGCGACGGTGGTGATTACCGGTGAAAAAGATCGGGATGCCAGCCAGGACTCGTTCTTCCGTAAAATCGCCCACCGTCTGCGCGAGTTTGGTTAATCGCTATGGGCATCTTTTCCATCGCCAGCCAGCACATTCGCTTCGCCGTGAAGCTGGCGTGTGCCATTGTGCTGGCGCTGTTTGTTGGCTTTCACTTCCAGCTTGAAACCCCTCGCTGGGCAGTGCTGACGGCCGCGATTGTCGCGGCGGGCCCGGCCTTTGCCGCGGGTGGGGAACCCTATTCAGGCGCGATCCGCTATCGTGGGATGCTGCGTATCATCGGGACGTTTATCGGCTGTTTCGCGGCGCTGACCATTATTATTCTCATGATCCGCACCCCGCTGCTGATGCTGATGGTCTGCTGCATCTGGGCGGGTTTCTGCACCTGGATCTCGTCTCTGGTGAAAGTGGAAAACTCCTACGCCTGGGGACTGGCGGGCTATACCGCGCTGATTATTATCATCACTATCCAAAGCGAACCGCTGCTGGCCCCGCAGTTTGCGGTGGAGCGATGCAGCGAAATTGTGATTGGTATTGTCAGCGCGATCGTCGCTGATCTGCTTTTCTCCCCGCGCTCCATCAAGCAGGAGGTCGACCGTGAGCTCGACGCGCTGATTGTTACCCAGTATCAGCTGATGCAGCTGTGCATTAAGCACGGCGATAGCGAAGAGGTGGATAAAGCCTGGAGCGGGCTGGTACGCCGTACGCAGGCGCTGGAAGGTATGCGCAGCAACCTTAACATGGAGTCCTCGCGCTGGGCCCGCGCGAATCGACGCCTTAAAGCCCTCAACACCGTCTCTCTGACGCTGATTACCCAGGCCTGTGAAACCTATCTGATTCAGAACACCCGGCCGGAAGCAGTCACCGATACGTTCCGCGAACTGTTTGCCGAGCCGGTGGAAACCGTACAGGACGTGCATAAGCAGCTTAAGCGCATGCGCCGGGTGATTGCCTGGACCGGGGAGCGCGACACGCCGGTGACCATCTACACCTGGGTCGGCGCCGCGACGCGCTATCTGCTGCTGAAGCGCGGCGTGATTGGTAACACCAAAATCAGCGCGGCGGAAGAAGAGGTGCTGCAGGGGGAAGTGGTGATCAAGGCGGAATCCGCCGAGCGCCATCATGCCATGGTCAATTTCTGGCGTACGACGCTTGCCTGCATGCTCGGCACGCTGTTCTGGCTGTGGACGGGCTGGACGTCCGGCAGCGGCGCGATGGTGATGATTGCCGTTGTGACCGCACTGGCGATGCGTCTGCCTAATCCGCGTATGGTCGCCATCGATTTCCTGTACGGCGCCATTGCCGCCCTGCCGATAGGCGCGCTCTATTTCCTGGTCATTATCCCGTCGACGCAACAGAGCATGCTGCTGCTCTGTATTAGCCTGGCGGTAATGGCGTTCTTTATCGGCATTGAAGTGCAAAAGCGGCGCCTGGGATCGCTGGGTGCGCTGGCGAGTACGATTAACATCATCGTGCTCGATAACCCGATGACCTTCCATTTCAGCCAGTTCCTGGACAGCGCGTTAGGTCAGCTGGTGGGCTGTTTCCTGGCAATGATGGTGATACTGCTGGTGCGGGATAACTCGCAGGCAAGAACGGGCCGCGTGCTGCTGAACCAGTTCGTGTCGGCCGCCGTGTCGTCTTTGACAACCAACACCGCGCGCCGTAAAGAGAACCATCTGCCCGCGCTCTACCAGCAGCTGTTTTTACTGCTGAACAAGTTCCCGGGCGATATCGCGAAGTTCCGCCTGGCGTTAACCCTGATCATCGCGCACCAGCGTCTGCGTAACGCGCCCGTGCCGATTAACGACGATCTGTCGGCCTTCCACCGCCAGTTACGTCGTACCGCCGATCATGTGCTTTCCGCCAGCAGCGATGACAAACGGCGTCGTTACTTTACGCAGCTGCTTGAAGAGCTCGATGTCTATCAGGAAAAGCTCAAGCACTGGGAAGCGCCGCCTCAGGTGACCGAGCCGGTAGGAAGGCTAGTGTTTATGCTGCATCGTTACCAGAATGCCCTCACTGATAGCTGACTGAAGTAAAAAAACCGACGCCAAAAGCGTCGGTTTTTTTGTGGCTATACTTATTCCAGCACGTTCTTACATTTCAGAAAGGGAGGACACATGACGACCCAGGCGCTTCAGGACCACATCCTTTTTCAGACCGGCTATCTGGTCAACGGAATCTGGAAAACGCTGGATACGACCTTCGATGTGTTTAACCCCGCTACCGGGGAAGTCATCGCGAAAGTTGCCAAAGCGGGTAAATCACAAACCGAAGAGGCTATCGCAGCGGCTACCAAAGCCTTCCCGGCATGGCGTGCCAAAACCGCGAAAGAACGCTCGGCGATTCTCTACCGCTGGTATGAATTGATTATTGAGAATAAAAGCTGGCTCGGGCGGTTAATGACCACCGAACAGGGCAAACCCCTGAAAGAAGCGGAGGGCGAAGTGGAGTACGCCGCCAGCTTTATCCAGTGGTTTGCCGAAGAGGCTAAACGCGCGAACGGTGAAATTATTCCACCGATCAAACCCGGATCGCGCATTCTGGCGACCCGTGAACCTGTAGGCGTGGTCGCGGCGATAACGCCGTGGAACTTCCCGATGGCCATGCTTACCCGCAAGTTAGGCCCGGCGCTGGCGGCAGGATGTACCGGGGTAATTAAACCGGCCAATAACACGCCGCTCAGCGCCTTTGCGCTGCTTACATTGGCTAAACAGGCGGGTGTGCCCGATGGCGTTCTCAACGCCGTTGCCGGGAATACGCATGAAATCAGCGATGCGATTATGGCAAGTCGCGACGTGCGTAAGATCTCCTTTACCGGCTCAACCTCCGTCGGCAAAACGCTGGTGCGTAACGCAGCCGAAACCATGAAGAAAGTCTCGATGGAGCTGGGCGGAAATGCCCCGTATATCGTTTTTGAGGATGCGGACATCGACGCAGCGGTTAAGGGCGCGATCGCCAACAAGTTTCGCAATGCCGGGCAGGTCTGCGTCAGCGTGAACCGTTTTTATATTCAGGAAACCGTCTACGACAAATTTGTGAATAAACTCGCCGATGCGGTGAATGCGCTGAAGGTGGGTAATGGTCTTGAGGAGGGGGTGGTCGTCGGGCCGCTGATTGAACCTTCTGCGGTGAACAAAGTGCGTGAGCATGTCGACGACGCCGTTGCCCGGGGCGCAACCGTACTGGCAGGAGGTAAGCCCCATCCGCTTGGCGGGAATTTCTGGATGCCAACCGTATTGGGCGACTGCCATGAAGGCATGAAGCTGGCAGAAGAAGAGACGTTTGGCCCGGTGGCGGCGTGCTTTCGTTTCACCTCGGAGGATGAGGTCATCCAGCGCGCCAACAATACGCCTTATGGGCTGGCGGCTTACTTTTATACCCAGAATCTCTCACGGGTCTTCCGCGTTTCACAGGCCATCGAGAGCGGGATGATTGGCATTAACGAGTGCGCCGTCTCCACGGAGCTCGGGCCTTTTGGCGGCGTAAAAGAGTCAGGTCTTGGACGAGAAGGCTCCGTGCTGGGACTGGAAGAGTATCTGGAAGTTAAAACCCTGCATATTGGGGGATTATAATAGACAGGGCGGCAGCTGCCGCTCGCCTGGACTGGGTGGCTGGCAATGAAAACCTATACGTTTGATTTTGACGAGATAGACAGTCAGGAAGACTTCTATCGGGAATTTATCCGGGCGTTTGATCTTGAAAGGGAAAGCGTGACGAATCTGGATACGCTTTGGGACGTGGTCACCGGCAGTCTGTTGCCGCTCCCGCTGGAGATTGAGTTTATCCATTTGCCCGATAAGCTGCGAAGACGTTTTGGCGCGCTGATATTGCTGTTCGATGAAGCGGAAGAAGAGCTTGAAGGGCAGTTGCGCTTTAACGCGCGGCACTGAATGAAAAAAGCCCCTGACCATGAGGCCAGGGGCAAGTCGTATGATGAGATACGACGAGGGTTTATTTATACAGTTCTGCAGTTGCATGCCAGTGGTCACCATGATTCAGTTCGGTGACGCGATAGCTGCTGGCACCTGCTTTTTCAGCTTTGGCGGCCAGTTCGTGACGGATATCCATCGGTGAGCCAGTGACAGACGTCACGGAGACGCTGCCCATACGCTGTAGATTTTGTGCCTGGTCGGCATTCACCTGCTGTACGGCTGCACTTGCGCCGAAAGAGAGAACGGATGCCAGACCGAGGGTTGCGATGATCAATTTGGTTTTCATAGTCTTTACTCCTGAATAGGGTTTTTACTCAACGGCGAGAAGGGTTGAACCGCTATTTTTATGCCTGGTGCCGTTGAGTGGAGATTTACGTTTTCAGCTATTACAAAACTTATTTGTACAGCTCAGCGGTGGCGTGCCAGTGGTCACCAGAACGCGCTTCGATGATGCGATAGGATGATGCACCCTGTTCTTCCGCTTTTTTGTTCAGCATCTCATGCATGTCCATTGGCGATGTGCCGACCGCGCCGACAGAAACCGTACCGATGGCCTGACGGGATTGCGCCTGGTCAGCATTAATAGAGTCAGCCGCGAAAGCACCGAATGACAGGACAGACAGGACGCTCAGAGCCGCTACAGTTGATTTGATTTTCATGATTCTTACCTCGTCGAATTTTTTAGTGGGGTCTTGTTTCGTGACCCTCATCACAAAATCAAGTATACACTAATAACAGTAAAAATTAATATCAGGCTAATGGTTTCTATTGTTATTACGTGTTAACCAGCCCTTTTTTTATAACCAAATTGCATAATATTGGGTGTTTTTTGCACGTTTTTGTTGGTGATAGCTAATGAAATCATATGGATATCAACTTTTGATTTTTTGTGCGATTCTTTGATTTAGCATTCACCATGTGAATGTTAATGAGTGGTAAAAAGCACTATTTGTCAAAGTGAAGGGCAGTAGAAAAGAGGGGAGAACGCAGCGGAAGCAGAACGATCCCCGCAGCGGCGCTACGGGGAGAGGGGATTAGAGTTCCTGTTCGAACAGAACCAGAATCGCTTCGTGGAGATCTTTCACGGAAAAACCGCTAGCCGGTGTGGTAAAGATGGTGTCATCACCGGCGATAGTCCCGAGGATACCTTCCGTTTTACCCAGCGAGTCCAGCATGCGGGCAATCAGCTGTGCGGCGCCGGGGCTTGTGTGGATCACCACGACGGCGTCGTTATGATCGATATCCAGAACCAGATTTTTGAGCGGGCTGGAGGTGGTCGGCACGCCAAGTTCTGCTGGCAGGCAATAGACCATCTCCATCTTGGCGTTACGGGTACGCACCGCGCCAAATTTCGTTAACATGCGGGAGACTTTCGACTGATTGATATTATCGAAGCCTTGTTCCTGCAGCGCCTGAACAATTTCTCCCTGAGAACTGAATTTCTCTTCTTTAAGTAGCGCCTTAAACGCCTTAACTAATTCTTCTTGCTTAGACGAGCTTCGCATAAGTCACCCGGAATATGACGATAGAAACAACATTATTATGCATGTGGATGAATTTTTATGCAAATTATCTACTCAGCGCCAGGCTGAAATAATGTTATGAAAGGGAGTGATTTTATCAGATTTCGTTATCAGAAAACATGCCTGGGTCACGCCGCGCAAATAAGCTTAAAAGTAAATTAAATGTTATCAAAATGATGTTGTTTTGGTGGCGGGGCAGGGTGTATTGTAACCACCTCTTAATGCGTTGCCCTCTGTCGTCAGATAGTTTTCTGGTGAGAGATAAAGTCGCGTGACCTCAAATTCTTTAGCTACGAAAATTGTAATTATTTACTTGCTGAATTATGGTCGCCGCAACGGATTTACAGATACTTAAGTTAACCATAATAAGGAGTTTAGGATGAAAGTCGCAGTCCTCGGCGCTGCTGGTGGTATCGGCCAGGCGCTTGCCCTACTACTGAAAACCCAACTGCCTTCAGGCTCAGAACTCTCCCTGTACGATATTGCTCCGGTAACCCCAGGCGTGGCGGTTGACCTGAGCCACATCCCGACTGCTGTAAAAATCAAAGGCTTCTCCGGTGAAGATGCACGTCCTGCGCTGCAGGGTGCCGACGTGGTGCTGATTTCTGCAGGCGTGGCGCGTAAGCCAGGCATGGATCGTTCAGACCTGTTCAATGTCAACGCGGGCATCGTGAAAAACCTGGTGCAGCAGATTGCAGAAATCTGCCCGAAAGCATGCATCGGCATCATCACTAACCCGGTGAACACCACCGTGGCTATCGCGGCAGAAGTGCTGAAGAAAGCGGGTGTTTACGACAAAAACAAACTGTTCGGCGTAACCACGCTGGATATCATCCGTTCCAACACCTTTGTTGCTGAGCTGAAAGGCAAGCAGCCAACAGAAGTGGAAGTACCGGTAATTGGCGGTCACTCTGGCGTCACCATCCTGCCTCTGCTGTCGCAGATCCCAGGCGTGAGCTTCACCGAGCAGGAAGTGGCTGATCTGACTAAACGTATCCAGAACGCGGGCACCGAAGTGGTGGAAGCGAAGGCGGGTGGCGGTTCTGCAACCCTGTCTATGGGCCAGGCGGCTGCGCGTTTTGGTCTGTCACTGGTTCGCGCTCTGCAGGGCGAGAAAGGCGTTGTTGAATGCGCTTACGTTGAAGGCGATGGCGAACACGCTCGCTTCTTCTCCCAACCGCTGCTGCTGGGTAAAAACGGTATCGAAGAGCGTAAATCTATTGGTACGCTGAGCGCGTTTGAACAACACGCGATGGAAGGCATGCTGGATACGCTGAAGAAAGATATTACCCTGGGCGAAGAGTTCGTTAACAAGTAATACGAACCGTCTCCCGGTAAAAAAAACGGAGCTTATCGCTCCGTTTTTTTATGCCTGTCAGTTAGTGGCCGGGTATTCCTGAATCGTCACGTGCAGCGTCAGTTTCTTATCGTTGCGCATGACCTCAACAGGGATGATAGAACCCGGGCGAATTTCTGCCACCTGATCCATCGTCTCCAGCGCAGAGACCGCTGGCGTGCCGTTGACCGAAACAATCACATCGTTTACCTGAATCCCCGCGTTAGCCGCCGGACCACCCGGTGCCACCTCGTTAACCACGATGCCCTGAATCTGATCGATACCGCCGCCCTGGGTATGCATCGGTGCAATTTCGCGCCCGCCGATACCGATATAGCCGCGGATCACGCGTCCGTCGCGGATCAGTTTATCCATAATTTTGGTCGCCAGCTGGAACGGAATGGCAAAGCCGATCCCTTCCGGCGTCTCACCGTCGTTACTTTTATCGAACGAGAGGGTATTGATACCCATCAGCTCGCCCAGCGAGTTCACCAGCGCCCCGCCGGAGTTACCGTGGTTGATGGAGGCATCGGTTTGCAGGAAGTTCTGCCGCCCGGATGGGTTGAGGCCGATACGACCGGTCGCGCTGATAATCCCCTGGGTGATGGTCTGGCCCAGGTTGTAAGGGTTACCAATCGCCAGGACGACATCACCAATATGCGGGGTACGTTTACGGTTGATCGGGATGACCGGCAAACCGCCCGTGGCGTTAATCTTCAGGACGGCCAGATCGGTCAGGCTGTCAGACCCAACGAGTAATGCCTCAAACACGCGGCCATCCTGCAGGGCGACGATGATCTGGTCAGCATCGTTTATCACGTGCTTGTTAGTAATAATGTAGCCGCGCTCGTCCATGATCACGCCGGAGCCGAGGGTGCGGATCTCCAGCTGGTTGTGGGCTGAGCTATTCAGGCCACGGTTATAGACGTTAACTACGGCGGGGGCGGCTCGGCGTACGGCCTGGTTATAGGTGGCCGGCGTTTCATCCGTGCTATCAAACTGGGGAGCAGACAGTTTATTGAACTGACGTAAAGACGGCAGCACCAGCAGCAGCAGGCCAGCGACAATCAAACCGATGACAATAGAACGTAAGAGCTTTGAAAGCATGATGCGCGTTTCGTTAAAAAAGGAACGATTTGCAGCATAACATGAGTTATCCGGACATCACATGCAGCGGTGATGTCCGGATCGCAAATGCTTAGCGCAACAGAATATAGATGGACTCATTGCCACGCATGACCTGCAGGGCAATAACCGCCGGTTTGCTTTCCAGCACTTTGCGCAGTTCGGCAATAGACTGCACGCGATTGCGGTTTACACCGATGATCACGTCATCCTGATGCAATCCGGCCTGCGCGGCAGGGCTGCTCTTCTCGACGGTGTCGATGCTAATGCCTTTCGTACCGTCTTTCAGCTGCCCGTCGCTCAACGTAGCCCCTTGCAGCGCCGGGGCAATAAGCTCCGCGCTGGCCGAGGAAGAGGTGCTCTTATCCAGCGTCACCTCAACGTCAAGCGGCTTACCGTCACGTATCAGGCCCAGCTTCACTTTGGCGCCTGGTTCGGTTGTGGCAATCCGCGAACGCAGTTCTGCAAAGCTGTTCAGCGGTTTGTCGTTCAGGCTGACGATCACATCCCCCGATTTCACGCCCGCTTTTGCGGAGCCGGAGTTTGGCAGCACTTCACTGACAAACGCCCCGCGCTGTACATTGATGTTGAACGCTTTTGCGATATCAGCGCTCATCTCCATACCTTTAATGCCCAGCAGCCCGCGTTTGATTTCACCGAACTGGATCAGCTGCTGCGCCAGGGTTTTGGCCATATTGCTGGGGATAGCAAAACCGATCCCGATGCTGCCGCCGCCTGGGGCCAGAATCGCCGTGTTAATCCCAATCAGCTCGCCGTTAAGGTTGAGCAATGCCCCTCCGGAGTTTCCACGGTTGATTGAGGCATCGGTCTGGATAAAGTTTTCCAGTCCCTCCAGATTCAGGCCGCTACGCCCCAGCGCGGAGACGATCCCGGAGGTGGCGGTTTGCCCTAAGCCAAAGGGGTTGCCCACGGCGACGGCAAAGTCGCCGACGCGCAGTTTGTCAGAATCCGCGATGGCAATCTGGGTCAGATTGCTCGGGTTTTGCACCTGCAGCAGCGCGATGTCGCTCTGGTCATCGCCGCCAATCAGTTTGGCATCAAATTCGCGGCCATCGTTTAGCTGGACGCTGATTTTATCGGCCTGGCTGATGACGTGGTTGTTAGTCAGAATATAGCCTTTAGCTGCATCAATAATGACGCCAGAGCCCAGGCCTTCAAAAGGCTGCGCCTGCTGGTCGGGAGACTCATCGCCAAAATATTTTTTCAGTTCTTCAGGGACGCGTTGGCTTTGTACCGCCGTGCCTTCAACCTGAACGCTGACGACCGCAGGCAACACTTTTTCCAGCATGGGCGCGAGGCTTGGAATGGCCGCCTGGCCAGGCACCTGGGAGGGGAGAGCAGCGAATACAGGGACGGACGCCGAGAGAGATAACCCGACACTTAACGCGATAGCGCTCAACAGCTGGTTTTTTTTCTTCATCGATGTTGACTCTCGTAACCTGGAATAAAGGAAAAACGGCCCCAAAAACACGTTGATGTTATTGAATTTTAAACCGCTGAACAATGAGGTGTTTAACTAAATGATAGCTGGGGTCATGAAGAAAGGACGGGCGCAATCGCTGCGCCCGTAAAATAAATTCAGGTTGTGCGATTAATCGCGTTTTACACCGCCGCGCAGCAGGCCGGACGCGCCATCGGAGTAGTCGCGAGGCATCTGAACGGGCGCCTGATCGTTACCGGCCTCAGAGTCAGCCAGACGGTTGCGGAATGGGTTAGTTTCAGCGGTCATTTCCGGCAGCAGGCTGCTGGAGCTTTTTGCCATATGTTGATACAGCTGACGATAGTCGGTCGCCATGTTGTCCAGCAGCTCGGCGCTGCGGGCAAAATGGCTGACCAGCTCTTCACGATACTCTTCCAGCTCGGCTTTGTTCTTTTCCAGTTCGTATTGCAGTGACTGCTGCTGACGCAATTTGCGATTACCGAAACGCATGGCCACAGCACCGATGACGATGCCGACGACTAAACCGATTAGCGCATATTCCCAGGTCATGAACTTCTCCCGTTGTCTTGTTGTTCCGTAGGGTGTTGGCTCGGCTCCTGCCTGTGCCTGATAATGCCACTATAACCGCTATTTCTGCAGAAGTGGAATCCTGACGTATCATCGCGTAGTGTAGAACGGCCTTTTTTTCATCAGTCACGTCTGCTGATGAGCGTTAATTGAAGGAATAACAATAAGATTATGCAAAACCTGTCCCCTGCATCGCGATATCAACTGGCCCTTAACGAGGGCACTCATCAGCCTGACGACGTTCAACGTGAGGCGGTAAACCGTCTGGAGATGATTTACCAGGAGCTCACGGCAAAACCCGCTGAAACCGAACAGAATGGCGGGCTAAAGGCGGCGTTTGGGCGGTTGCTCGGTAAAAAAGCGCCACAGGCTCACGCGCCGGCGCGCGGTTTATACATGTGGGGCGGGGTCGGTCGCGGAAAAACCTGGCTGATGGACATGTTCTACCAGAGCCTGCCAGGTACACGTAAACAGCGTCTGCACTTCCACCGCTTTATGCTGCGGGTGCATGAAGAGCTGACTGCGCTGCAGGGTAAAAGCGATCCGCTGGTGATTGTGGCCGACCGGTTCAAGGCGGAAACGGACGTACTCTGCTTCGATGAGTTTTTTGTGTCTGACATCACCGATGCCATGCTGTTAGGCGGCCTGATGAAGGCGCTATTTGCCCGCGGGATTACGCTGGTGGCCACGTCGAATATCCCGCCGGACGATCTGTACCGCAACGGCCTGCAGCGGGCACGCTTCCTGCCCGCCATTGACGCTATCAAACAGCATTGTGACATTATGAACGTCGATGCCGGTGTCGATTATCGTCTGCGCACGCTGACCCAGGCGCACCTGTGGCTTTCGCCGCTAAATGCCGATACCACCCGCGAGATGGATAAACTTTGGCTGGCGCTGGCGGGAGCAAAACGCGAGCATGCCCCGGAACTCGAGATTAACCATCGCCCGCTCCCCACCCTTGGCGTCGAAAACCAAACGCTGGCGGTCTGCTTTACGACGCTTTGCGTGGATGCCCGTAGCCAGCACGACTACATTGCGCTTTCACGTCTGTTCCACACCGTGATGGTGCTGGATGTGCCGGTGATGACGCGGCTGATGGAGAGCGAGGCGCGACGCTTCATTGCGCTGGTGGACGAGTTTTATGAGCGCCACGTCAAGCTGGTGGTCAGCGCCGAGGTACCTTTATATGAGATTTACCAGGGAGAGCGACTGAAGTTTGAGTTCCAGCGCTGCCTGTCTCGCCTGCAGGAGATGCAGAGCGAGGAGTACCTGAAGCTGGAGCATATGCCTTAATAAATACCACCCTCTCCCTGAGAAGGGAGCCTTGTAGGCCGGGTAAGGCGCAGCCGCCACCCGGCATTTTCCGTGGCCCCGAAAAACCCATTCCAAATCACATTTAAGGGTCGATCTTTGACCTCAACTTCTCTATAATCTTGCGACCCCACGTTACGAGAAGGTTTTTTTCCCGAAACTTTCTATGTGTCGGCATGTGCTATTCGAAGGGGTAGGTTTGCCGGACTTTGTCGTGTGAACCTCAACTGACTAAACGTTTGGGTGTTCACCAACGTGTAACTTATTATTTGGGTAAGCTTTTAATGAAAACTTTTACAGCTAAACCAGAAACCGTACAGCGCGACTGGTATGTTGTTGACGCGACCGGTAAAACTCTGGGCCGTCTGGCTACTGAACTGGCTCGTCGCCTGCGCGGTAAGCATAAAGCGGAATACACTCCGCACGTTGATACCGGTGATTACATCATCGTTCTGAACGCTGATAAAGTTGCTGTAACCGGCAACAAGCGTACTGACAAAATGTACTACCACCACACCGGCCACATCGGTGGTATCAAAGAAGCGACCTTTGAAGAGATGATTGCCCGCCGTCCTGAGCGTGTGATTGAAATCGCGGTTAAAGGCATGCTGCCAAAAGGCCCGCTGGGTCGTGCTATGTTCCGTAAACTGAAAGTTTACGCAGGCAACGAGCACAACCACGCGGCACAGCAACCGCAAGTTCTTGACATCTAATCGGGATTATAGGCAATGGCTGAAAATCAATACTACGGCACTGGTCGCCGCAAAAGTTCCGCAGCTCGCGTTTTCATCAAACCGGGCAGTGGTAAAATCGTAATCAACCAGCGTTCTCTGGAACAATACTTCGGTCGCGAAACTGCCCGCATGGTAGTTCGCCAGCCGCTGGAACTGGTTGACATGGTAGAAAAACTGGATCTGTACATCACCGTTAAAGGTGGTGGTATCTCCGGTCAGGCAGGTGCGATCCGTCACGGTATCACCCGCGCTCTGATGGAGTACGACGAATCCCTGCGTTCTGAACTGCGTAAAGCTGGCTTCGTTACTCGTGACGCGCGTCAGGTTGAACGTAAGAAAGTGGGTCTGCGTAAAGCACGTCGTCGTCCACAGTTCTCCAAACGTTAATCCATTCTGCTTACGCAGAACGATTGGCGAAAAACCCGCTTCGGCGGGTTTTTTTATGGATAATGCGCAGGTTATCCACAATATCCATGCATATATCTTCTCTTTTTCCACATTTCCAGAATCCCCTCACCACAAAGCCATCAAAATCTGGTAAACTATCATCCAATTTTCTGCCCAAATATCGGTGAATACTCGATTTTTGTTCGATTCTTGAACAATGTGTTTTCTCTGGGATGGGCGATACAACATCTGGCTGGCCCCTGTTGGGCTGGTAGCAGTAAAAATTCTGAATATACCTGGAGGTTTTCATGGCTGTCGCTGCCAACAAACGTTCGGTAATGACGCTGTTTTCTGGTCCTACTGACATTTATAGCCATCAGGTTCGTATCGTGCTGGCCGAGAAGGGTGTCAGTTTTGAGATCGAGCATGTGGAAAAGGATAACCCGCCTCAGGATCTGATCGATCTCAACCCGAGCCAAAGCGTACCGACGCTGGTGGATCGCGAGCTGACCCTGTGGGAATCCCGTATCATTATGGAATATCTGGATGAGCGTTTCCCGCATCCGCCGCTGATGCCTGTTTACCCTGTCGCGCGTGGTGAAAGCCGCCTGTACATGCAGCGTATCGAAAAAGACTGGTACTCGCTGATGAACGTGATTACCAGCGGTTCCGCTTCTGAAGCTGACGCTGCGCGTAAGCAACTGCGTGAAGAGCTGCTGGCAATCGCCCCGGTGTTTGGTCAGAAACCGTTCTTCCTGAGCGATGAGTTCAGCCTGGTGGATTGCTACCTGGCACCGCTGCTGTGGCGTCTGCCGACCCTGGGCGTAGAGTTCAGCGGTCCTGGCGCGAAAGAGCTGAAGGGCTACATGACTCGCGTCTTTGAGCGCGACTCTTTCCTGGCATCCTTAACTGAACCGGAACGTGAAATGCGTCTCGGCCGAGGCTAATGACTGTGGAAATGTCACAACTTACCCCACGCCGTCCTTATCTGCTGCGCGCCTTCTATGAATGGCTGCTGGATAACCAGCTCACGCCGCACCTGGTTGTGGATGTGACGTTGCCGGGCGTGCTGGTTCCAATGGAATACGCACGTGACGGGCAGATCGTACTGAACATCGCCCCGCGCGCGGTGGGTAACCTGGAGCTGGCGAACGATGAAGTGCGCTTCAACGCGCGTTTTGGCGGCGTGCCGCGTCAGGTTTCCGTTCCGCTGGCCGCTGTGCTGGCCATCTACGCGCGTGAAAACGGTGCGGGAACTATGTTCGAGCCGGAAGCGGCGTATGATGAAGAGGTTGCCAGCCTGAATGATGAGAATGCATCTGATGAGCGCGAAAGCGACACGGTGATGTCACTTATCGATGGCGATAAACCCGATCATCACGATGACAATGACCCTGATGACGATCCGCCTCCGCGCGGTGGTCGTCCGGCTCTTCGCGTCGTGAAATAAAAAAACAGGCCCAATCGGGCCTGTTTTTTTACACTTCCAGGTAGTTCAGGATCCCGTCAGCCGCCTTGCGGCCTTCGGCAATCGCCGTCACCACCAGGTCGGAACCGCGAACGATATCGCCACCGGCGAAGATTTTCGGGTTGCTGGTCTGGAACGCATTATCGCTGCCTTCTGGCGCGATTACGCGGCCCTGCGAATCCAGCTCAACGCTGTGCTTCGCCAGCCACTCCATGCTGTGAGGGCGGAAACCGAACGCCATCACCACGGCATCGGCCGGGATCACGTGTTCAGAACCGGCGACGATCTCGGCGCGACGGCGACCTTTCGCATCCGGTGCGCCCATCTCGGTACGCGCCATCTTCACGCCGCTCACTTTGCCGTTGGCATTCACTTCAATACCCAGAGGCTGGATGTTGAACTGGAACTCCACGCCCTCTTCACGCGCGTTTTTCACTTCGCGCTTAGAGCCCGGCATGTTCTCTTCGTCACGACGGTAGGCGCAGATCACGTGTGCCGCATTCTGACGAATGGAGGTACGCACGCAGTCCATCGCGGTATCACCGCCGCCCAGCACCACCACGCGTTTGCCTTCCATGCTGACGAACGGCTCATCGGCGGTTTCGCCATAGCCCATGATCTGCTTGGTGTTGGCAATCAGGAACGGCAGCGCGTCGTACACGCCTGGCGCGTCTTCGTTTTCCAGACCGCCGCGCATGGACTGATAGGTGCCCACGCCCAGGAATACGGCGTCGTAATCCTTCAGCAGGTCGTCGAGCTGCACGTCGCGGCCCACTTCCACGTTCAGTTTGAACTCAATGCCCATGCCGGTGAAGATTTCCCGGCGACGGGTCATGACCTCTTTTTCCAGCTTGAAGGCCGGGATACCGAAGGTCAGCAGACCGCCGATTTCCGGATGACGGTCAAAGACCACCGCCTTCACGCCGTTGCGGGTCAGTACGTCCGCACAGGCCAGGCCCGCCGGGCCCGCGCCGATGATCGCCACGCGCTTGTCGGTTTGCTTCACGCCGGTCATGTCCGGACGCCAGCCCATCTCGAACGCTTTATCGTTGATATAACGCTCAATGTTGCCGATGGTCACCGCACCGAACTCGTCGTTCAACGTACAGGAGCCTTCGCACAGACGGTCCTGAGGACACACGCGGCCGCACACTTCCGGCAGGGTATTGGTCTGGTGAGACAGCTCGGCGGCTTCAAAAATACGTCCTTCGTTGGCCAGCTTCAGCCAGTTAGGGATGTAGTTGTGTACCGGACATTTCCATTCGCAGTAAGGGTTACCGCAGGACAGGCAGCGGTCTGCCTGTGCTTTGGCCTGGCCTTCTGAAAACGGCTCGTAGATTTCAACAAATTCAATTTTGCGGATCTTCAGCGGTTTCTTTGGCGGATCAACACGCTGCAGGTCGATAAACTGGTATACGTTCTGGCTCATCTGAATTCCTTACTGCGCCTGCACGCGCAGCTCTGCTGCGCTACGACTACGGTGACCCAACAGGGCTTTAACATCGCTGGACTTCGGCTTAACCAGCGCGAATTTCGCAGAGAACGCCGGCCAGTTCGCCAGGATCTCTTCGCCGCGCGAAGAACCGGTATGCTGCACGTGTTCGGTAATTAAACCGCGCAGGTGTTCTTCGTGAATGGCCAGCGTGTCAACGTCCAGCACTTCCACCAGCTCCGGGTTCACGCGTTTGCGGAACTCGCCGTCTTCGTCCAGGACGTACGCAAAACCGCCCGTCATGCCCGCGCCGAAGTTCACGCCGGTTTTACCCAGAACGCAAACAATCCCGCCCGTCATGTATTCACAACCGTTATCGCCAATGCCTTCCACCACGGTGATGGCACCGGAGTTACGCACCGCAAAACGCTCGCCCGCACGGCCTGCTGCAAACAGACGACCGCCGGTCGCGCCGTACAGGCAGGTGTTACCGATGATGCTGGCCTCATGGCTGCGGAAGGCTGAGCCGACCGGAGGACGCACCGCCAGCAGACCGCCCGCCATGCCTTTACCGACGTAGTCGTTGGCATCGCCGGTCAGGTACAGCTCAACACCACCTGCGTTCCACACGCCGAAGCTCTGACCCGCGGTACCGCTGAAGTGCGCGGTAATCGGATCCGACGCCAGCCCCTGGTCACCGTGCGTCTGCGCGATGTAGCCGGAGAGCGATGCACCCACGGAACGGTCGGTGTTACGGATATCAAACCAGAACGTTTTGCTCTGCTTGTCGTCCACGTACGGCTTCGCCTGCTGCAGCAGCTGTGCGTTCAGCACGCCGTTATCAAACGGCGGGTTGTTCTCGGTGCAGTAGACCGCTTTGCCAGGATGCGGCTGCGCGGTTTCCAGCAGCTTAGACAGCTCCAGCTTTTGCTGCTTGGCGGTGAAGCCTTCCAGCTCTTTCAGCAGGTCGGTACGGCCAATCAGGTCCACCAGACGTTTCACGCCCAGCTGCGCCATCAGCTCGCGGGTTTCACGGGCGATGAACTCAAAGTAGTTTGTCACTTTGAACGGCAGGCCGTGATAGTGGTTCTTACGCAGCTTCTCGTCCTGGGTTGCAACGCCGGTTGCGCAGTTGTTCAGGTGGCAAATACGCAGGTATTTACAGCCCAGCGCGACCATTGGACCCGTACCGAAACCGAAGCTTTCCGCACCGAGGATCGCCGCCTTGATGATGTCGAGGCCAGTTTTCAGACCGCCATCCACCTGCAGACGGATCTTATGACGCAGACCGTTAGCCACCAGCGCCTGCTGGGTTTCCACCAGGCCAAGCTCCCACGGACAGCCCGCATATTTCACGGAGGAGAGCGGGCTTGCGCCGGTACCGCCGTCATAACCGGCAATGGTGATGAGATCCGCATAGGCCTTCGCCACGCCGGTCGCGATGGTGCCAACGCCCGGTTCGGAAACCAGCTTCACGGAGATCATCGCCTTCGGGTTGACCTGTTTCAGGTCGAAAATAAGCTGCGCCAGGTCCTCGATAGAGTAGATATCGTGGTGCGGCGGCGGGGAGATCAGCGTCACGCCCGGCACGGAATAGCGCAGTTTGGCGATGTACGGGGTGACTTTATCACCCGGCAGCTGACCGCCTTCGCCCGGTTTAGCACCCTGAGCAACTTTAATCTGAATCACGTCGGCGTTGACCAGGTACGCAGGCGTTACGCCAAAGCGACCGGATGCCACCTGCTTGATACGGGACACTTTGTTGGTGCCGTAACGCGCAGGGTCTTCACCGCCTTCGCCGGAGTTGGAGTTGCCGCCGATGCTGTTCATGGCTTCCGCCAGCGCTTCGTGGGCTTCCGGGCTCAGCGCGCCGATGGACATCGCCGCGGTATCGAAGCGTTTGAACAGTTCCGATGCCGGTTCAACTTCGTCAATGCTGACCGCTTCATCGCCCGGATTGAGGGCAATAAGGTCGCGCAGCGTCGCCGCCGGACGGTTATTCACCAGCTCAGCGTACTGCTGATAATCGCTGTATTCACCGCTCTGAACCGCCTGCTGCAGCGTGCGCACCACGTCCGGGTTATAGGCGTGGTATTCGCCACCGTGAACGTATTTCAGCAGACCGCCCTGATCCAGCGGCTTACGTGCCAGCCAGGCGCGCTTGGACAGGTTCACCAGATCCTGCTGGAAGTCCGCAAAACCGGCGCCGCCGATGCGGCTGACCACGCCCTGGAAGCAGAGGTTGGCAACCTCGTCATGCAGGCCGACCGCTTCAAACAGCTTAGAACAGCGGTAGGAGGCAATGGTCGAGATGCCCATTTTGGACATGATCTTGTACAGACCTTTGTTGATGCCGTTACGGTAGTTCAGCATCACCGCGCGGTAATCTTTGTCGATCGCGCGGGTATCCACCAGACGGGCCAGCGTTTCGTAGGCCAGGTACGGGTAGATCGCCGTCGCGCCGAAGCCCAACAGCACGGCAAAGTGATGCGGGTCGCGGGCGCTTGCGGTTTCAACAATGATGTTCGCGTCGCAGCGCAGGCTCTTATCGACCAAACGCGTCTGGATAGCGCCGACCGCCATCGGGGCAGGTACAGGCAGACGGTTTTTCGCGATATTACGGTCGGACAACACCAGCAGCACGGTGCCGTTACGCACCATCTGTTCGGCTTTGTCACACAGCGCATTCACCGTCTCTTCAAGGCTCGCTTCGTTCACGTCGAAGGTAATGTCGAGCGTGTCGGCGCGGTAGTGCTCCTCTTTCATGGTGGTGAGCTGTTTGAAATCTGAATACAGCAGGATCGGCGATTTAAAGGTCAGACGATGCGCCTGGCCTTCGGCCTCGCAGAAGACGTTCATCTCACGACCGATGCTGGTGGCCAGCGACATCACGTGTGCTTCACGCAGCGGATCGATTGGCGGGTTGGTCACCTGCGCGAACTGCTGGCGGAAGTAGTCGTAAATGATGCGCGGCTGGCTGGAGAGCACGGCAAACGGGGTATCGTCACCCATCGAGCCGACCGCTTCCTGGCCGTTTTCACCGAGCACGCGGATGACAGAGTCCAGCTCTTCCGCGCTGTAGTTAAACTGCTTCTGGTAGCTCGCGAGAGTATCGTCGTCCAGCTCGCGGCTGCCCACTTCTTCGTCCGTAAGATCTTCGAACGGCACCAGGCGACGCACGTTCTTCTCCATCCACTCTTTGTACGGGTGGCGGCTCTTCAGATCGTTGTCGGTTTCGGCGGAGTGCAGGATGCGCCCACCGCGGGTGTCGATAACCATCAGCTCGCCCGGACCAACGCGGCCTTTCTCGACCACTTCGTCAGGCTGGTAATCCCAGATGCCGACTTCAGAGGCGCAGGTGATGAGCTTGTCTTTGGTGATAACGTAGCGCGCCGGACGCAGACCGTTACGGTCCAGGTTACAGGCAGCAAAACGGCCGTCGGACATAACGATGCCCGCTGGGCCGTCCCACGGCTCCATGTGCATGGAGTTGAAGTCGAAGAACGCGCGCAGCTCAGGATCCATATCCGGGTTGTTCTGCCAGGCCGGCGGCACGAGCAGACGCATGGCGCGCACGATATCCATCCCGCCCGCCAGCAGAAGTTCCAGCATATTATCCATCGAGCTGGAGTCCGAGCCGGTTTCGTTCACGAACGGCGCGGCATCGTGCAGATCGGGGATCAGTGGCGTCTGGAACTTATAGGTACGGGCGCGGGCCCACTGGCGGTTACCGGTGATGGTGTTGATCTCGCCGTTGTGCGCCAGGTAGCGGAACGGCTGAGCCAGCGGCCAGCGTGGAACGGTGTTGGTGGAGAAGCGCTGGTGGAACAGGCAAATGGCCGATTCCAGACGCAGGTCCGCCAGGTCCAGGTAGAAGCGCGGCAGGTCAGCCGGCATACACAGACCTTTATAGATATTCACCAGGTTAGAGAGGCTACAGACGTAGAACTCTTTATCGTCCTGGAGACGTTTTTCAATGCGGCGGCGGGCGATAAACAGACGGCGTTCCATATCACGTGGACGCCAGCCCGCAGGCGCGTTGACGAAAATCTGTTCAATACGAGGCAGCGAGGAGAGGGCGATTTCACCGAGCACCCCTTCGTTGGTTGGCACATCGCGCCAGCCGACAATCGACAGGGTTTCACGCTGAAGTTCTTCTTCGACGATGCGGCGTGAGGCGGCAGCCTTTTCAGGATCCTGATTCAGGAACAGCATGCCGACAGCGTAGTTTTTGGCTAAACGCCAGCCGCGCTCTTCCGCCACGATGCGGAAGAAACGATCGGGTTTTTGCAGCAGCAGGCCGCAACCGTCGCCGGTTTTACCATCGGCAAGGATGGCGCCACGGTGCTGCATACGGGCCAGTGCGTGAATAGCAGTACGCACTACCTTGTGGCTAGGTTCGCCTTCTATGTGGGCGATCAGGCCGAAACCACAGTTATCCTTCTCAAGGGATTTATCGTACAACATATCAGTGAACCTCCCCAGGCTCGTCGGGCTCCCACTGAACTTTACCGTGGCGCACAGGCACAGAAAGAGCATGGCGACGGGGTTTGCGTTTCATACGCGGACCTCGCATTCGCCCTCTTTTTCATCCTTTCGCGCAGGTAAACAAGTTTGAGGACTTGCTTCAGAGGGAATCTCAATTACTGCATAAATATGATGAGCAGGCCGCTCAACCAGAAAGCTTCCAGCGGATTTCCAACTTATCGGGAATTGGTACACAGGTCAAATGGCAATCTTATTTATACAAAAATGTGCTAAAGAGAGCCTATGTGATTGTATTATAAGTGAATTTAACTATTTTTACATTGATTGAATGACCTGAGAGCGAGCAGCGGAGTGTGATCTGACTCACTATATGAAAGCGGTATTATCAATGTAGCGTGCTGAATAGCGGTTTTATAGCAGAACAATAATCTGGCAATGGATGCAAACCCGCATAAACTCACTGTTTTTCAGTGGTGGCGCTATAAATGAAAAAAACAATCAGAACATAAGGAAAAGTAATCACAGACGGCGTGAATGAAATTGCAGTAATCGTGAGTATTTATTCATATGGATAAAGGCCGTCCAGGGCGATTGATCCAGGTCATCGCCGACAGAGGCTAAAAGTGGCAGGCTTGTCCCCTTTCTCCGGGACGGTCTATCAGATTATGCAGTTACAGAAATTAGTCAATATGTTTGGTGGGGATCTTTTGCAGCGGTACGGGCAAAAGGTTCATAAGCTGACGCTGCACGGCGGGTTTAGCTGCCCGAATCGCGATGGCACCATCGGGCGCGGCGGCTGCACCTTCTGTAACGTTGCGTCCTTTGCTGACGAGGCCCAGCGGCATAAATCTATCGCTGAACAGCTTGCCCACCAGGCCAGCCTGGTGAACCGCGCGAAGCAATATCTGGCCTATTTCCAGGCCTACACCAGCACGTGGGCGGAGGTGCAGGTATTGCGTTCGATGTATCAGCAGGCCGTCAGCCAGGCCAATATTGTTGGGCTTTGCGTGGGCACACGCCCGGACTGCGTACCGGACGCGGTGCTGGACCTGCTCAGCGAGTACAAAGAACAAGGCTACGAGATCTGGCTGGAGCTGGGCTTGCAGACCGCGCACGACAAAACGCTGCACCGTATTAACCGTGGCCATGATTTCGCCTGCTACCAGCGCACCACGCGCCTGGCCCGCGAGCGCGGGCTGAAGGTCTGCTCGCATCTGATTGTTGGGTTACCCGGCGAGGGTCAACAGCATGGTCTTGAAACGCTGGAAAAGGTGGTTGAAACCGGCGTGGACGGCATTAAGCTGCACCCGCTGCATATCGTGAAGGGCAGTATTATGGCGAAAGCCTGGGAGGCTGGGCGGTTAAGCGGTATTGAGCTTGAAGACTATACGGTGACAGCGGGGGAGATGATTCGCCATACGCCGCCGGATATTGTCTACCACCGCATCTCGGCCAGCGCCCGCCGTCCAACGCTTCTGGCACCGCTATGGTGTGAGAACCGCTGGACGGGGATGGTGGAAATTGACCGCTATCTTCAGGAGAACGGCGTACAGGGTTCGGCGCTGGGCCGCCCCTGGATTCCGCGTCTAGCGGCGACGGCCGCCTAACAAACTACCCAGCATGCCGCGCACGATCTGATTGGTGACCTGTCGGGCTGCGCTTTTCGCCATGGTCTGCACCACGCCGTCGCGCTTGCCGCCGCGCGGCCCGGTGCTGCCGAAAAGAATGTCTTTGAGCCCACCGAGAATGCCGTCATCGACGGCGACAGATTGCCCTTTAGCGGCAGGCGCAGCCTGCGATTCTGTTGTCGCCTGGACCCCTTTTTGCAGCATCTCGAACGCGGACTCGCGATCCTCCTCGTCTTCGTATTTCCCGTAAACCGGAGAGTGGTTAATCAGGCCGTTGCGCTCATCGTCGGTCACCGGCCCCATACGCGAGCAAGGCGCGATCACCATGGCGCGTTCTACCACAGACGGGCTGCCCTTCGCATCCAGGAACGAGATCAGCGCTTCACCGGTGCCTAGCGCCTGAATCGCCGCTTCGGTATCAAAGGCAGGATTGGCGCGCATGGTTTGCGCGGCGGCTTTCACCGCTTTCTGATCTTTTGGCGTAAAGGCGCGCAGGGCATGCTGCACGCGGTTGCCGAGCTGCCCGAGCACGTTGTCGGGGATATCCGACGGGTTTTGCGAGACAAACCAGACGCCGACTCCTTTGGAGCGGATCAGGCGGATAACCTGTTCGATCTTATCCAGCAATACCTGCGGCGCGTCGTTAAACAGCAGATGCGCTTCGTCAAAGAAGAACACCAGCTTCGGTTTTTCCAGATCGCCCGCTTCCGGTAATTGTTCATAGAGCTCGGAGAGCATCCACAGCAGGCTAGCGGCGTAGAGTTTCGGCATCTGGTAGAGCTTCTCTGAGCTCAGGATGTTAATAATGCCTTTGCCGCTGCTGTCGGTGTGCATCCAGTCCTTGATATCCAGCATCGGCTCGCCGAAGAAGTGTTCGGCCCCCTGCTGCTCAAGCGTCAGTAGACCGCGCTGAATAGCGCCCACCGAGGCGCTGCTGATATTGCCGTACTGGTTCTGGAAGGATTTGGCGTTATCGCCGATGTATTGCGTAATGGCGCGTAGATCTTTGAAATCAAGCAGCAGCAATCCCTGATCGTCGGCAATGCGGAAGATAATATTCAGCACGCCGGACTGCACGTCGTTGAGGTTAAGCAGACGGGCCAGCAGCAGCGGGCCGAGATCGGAGACGGTGGCGCGCACCGGGTGGCCTTTCTCACCAAAGATATCCCACACCACCACCGGGTTACCGTGCGGCGTCCAGTCCGTGATGCCAATATTTTTCAGCCGCTCGAGCAGTTTTTCAGATGCCGTCCCATCCTGAGCCACACCGGTTAAATCGCCTTTCACGTCAGCCATAAAGACCGGTACGCCAATCTCCGAAAGCGACTCCGCCAGCTTTTGCAGGGTGACGGTTTTCCCCGTCCCGGTCGCTCCGGTGATCAGACCGTGGCGGTTCGCCATCGCGGGTAGTAAATACAGCTCTTTTTCCAGCGTCCTGGCAATTAACAATGGTGTACTCATGATGCGCTTCCTCTCTTAGTCCTGGGTGGAGTATAGGCAACCTGGCCGCAATTTGGTTGAGTAAATTCCTGACTTTGCGGCGCATTATCCAGCGCGGGCTATGCTTTTGCATACGGTTCACAAAATAGTGGGAAACTATGTCCAGATTCTTCTTTAACGATCGTAAACAGCTGGTCAACGATGCCATTGAAGGCATACTGCTTTCTGCGCCACACGCCAATCTCGTCAAGCTTGATATCGATCCGGCCATCAGGATCGTCGCACGCGGCGACTGGGACAAAAGCCGCGTGGCGGTGATCTCCGGCGGCGGCTCAGGCCACGAACCCGCGCACGCCGGGTTTGTCGGCAAAGGAATGCTGACGGCGGTAGTGTGTGGCGATCTGTTCGCCTCGCCGAGCGTGGATGCGGTGCTGAACGCCATTGTGGCGGTCACGGGCGATCGCGGCTGTCTGCTGATCGTCAAAAACTACACCGGCGATCGCCTGAACTTTGGTCTGGCGGCGGAAAAGGCCAAACGCTACGGCCTCAAGGTGGAGATGGTGATCGTGGCGGACGATATCGCGCTGCCGGATAACAAGCAGCCGCGCGGTATTGCCGGAACGGCACTGGTGCACAAGATTGCCGGCTATGCGGCGGAGCAGGGGAAATCGCTGAGCGAGGTGCGGGATATTGCGCAACAGGCCTGCGATAACCTCTGGAGCCTGGGCGTGGCGATGCAAACGTGCAACCTGCCGGGCAGCGACGATGAAGAGGGGCGGATTAAACAAGGCCATGTCGAGCTGGGCCTGGGCATTCACGGAGAGCCCGGGGCTTCCGTGGTGGATACGCAAAACAGCAAAGCCATTATCGACACCCTGGTGACGCCGTTACGCGCGCAGGCGGGCGAGGGGCGTTTTGCGGTATTGATTAACAATCTTGGCGGCGTATCTGCGCTGGAGATGGCGCTGCTGACCAAAGAGCTGGCGCACTCGGCGCTGAAAGAGAACATCGCGTACCTGATTGGCCCTGCGCCGCTGGTCAGCGCGCTGGATATGAAAGGCTTTTCGCTGACGCTGCTGAAGCTCAATGATTTCTTCGAAAAAGCGATTCACGCCGATGTCGAGACGCTGGGCTGGCAGAAGCCCGTGGCGTTTGCGCCACTGCGTACCGTGGCGCACAGCGCCATTCATGATCGAGTGGAATATACCTCATCGGACAATCCGCAGGTGGGAGCGTGTGTCTTCTCAGTGACAAAAACGCTGATCCAGCTGGAAAACCGCCTGAACGCGCTGGATGCGAAAGTGGGTGATGGCGATACCGGCTCCACCTTTGCGCAAGGGGCGCGGGATATTGCGCAGCGACTGGAGGAGAACACGCTCCCGCTTAATGATGTGTCTAAGCTGCTGCTGCTGGTTGGCGAGCGGCTGGCGACGGTGATGGGCGGGTCGAGCGGGGTGCTGATGTCGATCTTCTTCACCGCGGCCGGGCAAAAGCTTCACGATGGTCAGACGCTCCCTGAGGCCTTGCTCAGCGGACTGGCGCAGATGAAGCAGTACGGCGGGGCAGATCTCGGCGATCGCACGCTGATCGATGCGCTGCAACCGGCGCTGGAGGCGTTGCTGAAGGGAGATATCGAGGCAGCGGCGAAGGCTGCACAGCACGGTGCCGAAGCAACGGCGAAAATGGCGAAAGCCGGCGCGGGACGCTCGTCGTATGTCAATAAAGAGAACCTGGATGGGGTAATGGATCCGGGAGCGGTCGCGGTAGCGGAAGTATTTAACGTATTGGCGCAGCAGTGAAGGTAGGCCGGGTAAGGCGAAGCCGCCACCCGGCAAACTCACATCAGAAATCCGCTTTCAGCACCACGCGGTAGCGGGCTTTACCGTCGCGCACGTGCTGGATCGCTTCGTTGATTTTCGACATTGGATACAGTTCGGTGGTCGGCGCCACTTTGGTGCGTCCGGCGAATTTCATCAGTTTGCGCAGCTCGTACGGCGTACCGGTAGCAGAACCGGATATGCTGCGATCCCCACCGATCAGGGTAAACGCCGGAACCGGCAGCGCCTTCATCACCGCACCCACGGTGTGGAAGTTACCGCCGTAGGCCAGCGCTTCAAAGTACGGCTGCCAGTCGAGATCCACGTTAACGGTGTTGATGATCAGATCAAACTGGCCCGCCAGCGCGTTCAGCGCCTGCGGATCGCGGCTATTCACCACTTTATCCGCCCCCATCGCCAGTACTTCTTTCTCTTTCGCCGGGTTCGAGCTGAACGCCGTGACTTCACAGCCCATCGCGTGCAGCAGCTTGATGGCGATATGGCCCAGTCCGCCAATACCGATGACGCCCACGCGGCTGGTGGCGGTGATATGGTGCATCAGCAGGGGCTTGAAGACGGTGATACCGCCGCACAGCAGCGGACCGGCGGATTCGATATCAATGCTCTCCGGCAGCGGGATCACCCATTGCCAGTCGGCGCGCAGCTTATCGGCAAAACCGCCTTTGTTCAGGATGGTAGGAACGGCGCCTTCGAGGCAGTTGATCTGATTTCCGCTGATACAGGCGTCGCAGTGACCACAGCTGCGTGCCGTCCAGCCAATGCCCACACGCTGGCCCACTTTCAGCCCTTTGTCCTGCGCGGCGCTACCGAGCGCCACGACGCGGCCAATGACTTCGTGTCCGGCAACCAGCGGATAGCTGGAGAAGCCCCATTCGTTGTCGATCATCGAGAGATCCGAGTGGCAGATCCCGCAGTAATCAACCTGTACTTCGACGTCTTCTGCTTTTAGTTCGCCCGCATCGTACTCGTACAGCTCAAGTTCTGCACCCGCCTGCGGTGCGGCGTAGCTTTTTATCTTCGACATCGTGTTTCCCTCGTTGTGGTGTGAACTGAGAGTGTAGAGCATTCAGTTTACAGCCGCTTAACAGAAGAGGGCAGGAACGAAAGTTACAGACTTTTCAGCATTCTGACTTCGCAGTCAACGTGACCGGTACAGCCCAGGGGCGCATCGATATGCTCAAAGCCCAGATGTTCATACAGGCCGATGGCCTCTTTGAGGAACGCGGTCGTTTCAAGGTAGCAGCGGTTGAAGCCCTGCTTGCGCGCATGATCCAGAGCAATCAGCGCCAGCTTTTTCGCCAGTCCTTGCCCACGCGCCGTTGGCAGAAAATACATTTTCTGCAGCTCGCAGATATCCGGCTCGCTGCAGCTGAGGGGCGCCACGCCGCCGCCTCCGACAACCTGGCCGTTCTGCTCGATTATCCAGTAGGCGTGCCCTGGCTGGCTGTAGAGCTGGTAAAGCGCGTCCAGGTTCGGGTCGGCAACCGTGTAGCCTTTGTCAGCCGTCAGGCCATATTCGGCAGAAACGGTGCGGATAACGGCGGCGATAGCCGGGTTATCCTGCTCAGCGATCCGGCGCATCGTCGTCGCGACGGGGGTAATCACGCTCATAGCATTACTCATTACAAAAATTGACACATAACTGCTGTTAATAGCACCGCAGAAAGGGGAGTGCAAGCGAGGAGTTTTCAGGAAGTTTACCCCTTACGCTCTGAAGCGTAAGGGGTAAAAGCATTACAGGGCAGCGATAACCGCCTGCTGCTCAATCAGCTTGGTCTTCGCATCGGCGAAGGCAACCAGACGCTCACGCTCTTTCGCGATGACCGCTTCCGGCGCGCGGGCGACAAAGCCTTCGTTAGCGAGCTTGCTTTCGATTTTGCCAATTTCCACGTCGACTTTCGCCACTTCTTTCGCCAGACGAGCCAGCTCGGCGTCTTTGTCGATCAGACCCGCCATCGGGATCAGCAGCTCGGCGCCGTCGATGATTTTGGTCACGGAAACCGGACCTTTGTCATCCGCAGGCAGCACGGTGATGCTTTCCAGACGCGCCATGGTTTTCAGGAAGGTGTTGTTCTCTGTGACGCGACGAACGGCAGCTTCGCTGCAGCCACGAAGCAGCAGCTCCAGCGGTTTGCCAGGGGCAATGTTCATTTCAGCACGGATGTTACGTACTGCAACGATCGCCTGCTTCAGCCACTCGGTATCCGCTGATGCCGCTTCATCCACTTTCGCCGCATCGAATTCCGGGAACGGCTGCAGCATGATGGTATCTGCGTTGATGCCAGCAATCACCTTCACGCGCTGCCAGATGGTCTCGGTGATGAATGGAATAACCGGGTGCGCCAGGCGCAGCAGGCCTTCCAGAACGGTAATCAGCGTGTTGCGCGTGCCGCGCAGTTCCGCTTCAGTGCCGCCGTTCATGACCGGCTTCGCCAGCTCCAGATACCAGTCGCAGAACTGGTTCCAGGTGAATTCATACAGGATGCCCGCCGCGATGTCGAAGCGGTAGCTGTCCAGCGCCTCGCGGAACGCTTTCACCGTCTGGTTGAATTCCGCCAGGATCCAGCGGTCAGCCAGAGACAGCGTCATTTCGCCGCCGTTGAAGCCACAATCCTGATCTTCGGTGTTCATCAGCACGAAGCGGCTGGCGTTCCACAGCTTGTTACAGAAGTTACGGTAACCTTCCAGACGCTTCATGTCCCAGTTGATGTCACGGCCGGTAGAGGCCAGTGCCGCCAGGGTGAAGCGCAGGGCGTCGGTACCGTGAGCCTCAATCCCGTTCGGGAACTGCTTCTCGGTGCGCTTGCGGATTTTCTCCGCCAGCTGCGGCTGCATCATGTTGCCGGTACGTTTTTCCAGCAGATCTTCCAGAGAGATACCGTCAACCATGTCCAGCGGGTCGATAACGTTCCCCTTGGACTTGGACATCTTCTGGCCTTCGTCGTCGCGGATCAGACCGGTCATGTAGACGGTATGGAACGGAACCTGTGGCTTGCCGTCTTCGTCTTTGATGAAGTGCATGGTCATCATGATCATGCGGGCAATCCAGAAGAAGATGATGTCGAAACCGGACACCATCACGCTGGTTGGATGGAACTGACGCAGCGCGTCGGTGTTCTCTGGCCAGCCGAGGGTGGAGAAGGTCCACAGCGCGGAGGAGAACCAGGTGTCCAGCACGTCTTCGTCCTGACGCAGCGCAACGTCTGCACTCAGGTTGTTTTCCTGACGCACTTCATCTTCGCTGCGGCCAACGTAGACGTTGCCTTCATTGTCGTACCATGCCGGGATACGGTGACCCCACCACAGCTGACGAGAGATACACCAGTCCTGAATATCGCGCATCCAGGAGAAGTACATGTTTTCGTACTGCTTCGGCACGAACTGAATGCTGCCGTTCTCAACCGCTTCCACAGCCGGTTTCGCCAGCACGTCGGCACGCACGTACCACTGGTCGGTCAGCATTGGCTCGATTACCACGCCACCACGGTCGCCGTACGGCACGGTCAGGTCGTGAGGCTTGATCTCTTCCAGCAGGCCCAGTGCGTCAACGGCTGCCACGATAGCTTTACGCGCGGCAAAACGTTCCAGCTTCTGGAACTCAGCCGGGATCTCGCTGGAATAAACGTCGGATTCGTTGCCTTTGGTGTCGTACACTTCTGCGCTTTCGCGGATATCGCCGTCGAAGGTCAGGATGTTGATCATCGGCAGGGCGTGACGACGACCCACTTCATAGTCGTTGAAGTCGTGCGCCGGGGTGATTTTCACGCAGCCGGTGCCTTTTTCCATGTCGGCGTGTTCGTCGCCCACAATCGGAATACGGCGGTTTACCAGCGGCAGCACCACGAATTTGCCGATCAAATCTTTATAACGCGGATCTTCCGGGTTAACGGCCACGCCGGTATCGCCCAGCAGAGTTTCCGGACGGGTGGTCGCGACCACCAGGTAATCTTTGCCGTCGGCGGTTTTTGCACCGTCGGCCAGCGGATAGCGGATGTGCCACATGGAGCCTTTAGACTCGCGGTTTTCCACTTCCAGGTCAGAAATTGCGGTGCGCAGTTTCGGATCCCAGTTTACCAGGCGTTTGCCGCGGTAAATCAGGTCTTCTTTATACAGGCGAACGAAGACTTCTTTAACGGCATTGGACAGGCCTTCATCCATGGTGAAGCGCTCGCGCTCCCAGTCTACGGAGTTGCCGAGACGACGCATCTGACGGGTAATGGTGCCGCCAGATTCCGCTTTCCACTGCCAGATTTTGTCGATAAAAGCGTCGCGACCGTAGTCGTGGCGGGTTTTTCCTTCTTCAGCGGCAATTTTACGCTCAACCACCATCTGGGTCGCGATACCCGCGTGGTCAGTCCCCGCCTGCCACAGGGTGTTTTTGCCCTGCATGCGCTGGTAACGGATCATGGTGTCCATGATGGTCTGCTGGAAAGCATGACCCATATGCAAACTGCCGGTGACGTTCGGCGGCGGGATCATGATGCAGAAGGACTCTTTGCTTTCGTCGCCGTTAGGCTTGAAATAGCCCTGCTGTTCCCAGTGCTCGTAAAGCGGCTGTTCGATATCGCGTGGGTTATATGTCTTTTCCATTATTTCCAGGTTGCCGTATTCAGGTTAAAACCAGCCAGGCGGTACGCTTTGTAGCGTTCGCGCGCCAGTTGTTTCAAAGATTCTTCGTAAGGGACAAAGTCTACCACTTCTGTGAAAGCGGTGGCAAAATCTGCAAAATCTATCCGCAGGCTAATCAGAATATCGCGCGCGCTACTGTTGCGCTTTTGCGGCCAGGCAATTTCAACCGGCGCCCCGCCGCGCGGACCTTCGCCTGACAGGTTATGCGGAACAAAACTCTCCGGCGGGCGGGCCCACAGCGCTTCATCGAGACGAATCGCCTGCTGCTCATCTTCACAGGCTATCAACACGCGTTTGCCTGCGCGCCAACGTTCTGCGGCAATTTCACACACCAGCTGTTCGACGGCGCTGAGGCCATCCTGATGGGTGTCGTTGTCCAGAAGGTAGAACGTTGCATTCTTCATATATGGGGCTTCTTGTGCTCACTTTAAATGCTTAAGCCGGGCGGCGGCTTCGCCTTACCCGGCCTACGGTTTACTGCCGTTTTGACTTACTCGTCGCCGTTAAAACCCGCACGATTGAGCAGGAACTGCGACAACAGCGCTACCGGGCGACCGGTTGCGCCTTTGGCCTTGCCGGAGCGCCACGCGGTGCCCGCGATATCCAGGTGCGCCCAGTTGTACTTGCGGGTGAAGCGCGCCAGGAAGCAGCCCGCGGTGATCGCCCCGCCAGGACGTCCGCCGATGTTCGCCATATCCGCAAAGTTAGACTCAAGCTGATCCTGATATTCGTCACCCAGCGGCAGACGCCATGCACGGTCCCCGGCCTGCTCTGACGCACCAATCAGCTCGTGCGCCAGCGGATTGTGGTTCGACATCAGGCCGGTAATGTGATGGCCCAGCGCAATCACACAGGCTCCGGTGAGCGTGGCGACGTCAATCACCGCTTCCGGCTCGAAGCGCTCAACGTAGGTCAACACGTCACAGAGTACCAGACGGCCTTCGGCGTCGGTATTCAGCACTTCAACGGTCTGGCCGGACATGGTGGTCAGAACGTCCCCCGGACGATAGGCGCGGCCGCCAGGCATATTTTCGCAACCCGCCAGAACGCCGATCACGTTGATAGGCAACTGAAGTTCCGCAACCATCCGCATCACGCCGTAAACCGCCGCCGCACCGCACATGTCGTACTTCATCTCATCCATGCCTTCGGCAGGCTTGATGGAGATACCGCCGGAGTCGAAGGTCAGGCCTTTACCGACGAGCACAATCGGGCGTGCGTCTTCGGACGGGTTGCCTTTGTACTCAATGACCGACATCAGGGATTCGTTTTGCGAGCCGTTACCGACCGCCAGATAAGAGTGCATCCCCAGCTCTTTCATCTGCTGTTCGCCGATGACGCGGGTAATGACGTTTTTGCTGTAGGCGTCGGCCAGCTGACGCGCCTGAGAAGCCAGGTACGCCGCGTTACAGATGTTCGGCGGCATGTTGCCGAGATCTTTAGCCGCTTTAATGCCGGCTGCAATGGCCAGACCGTGTTGAATAGCGCGTTCACCGCTGGTCAGTTCACGACGGGTTGGCACGTTAAAGACCATTTTACGCAGCGGACGACGCGGCTCGCTTTTATTGGTTTTCAGCTGATCGAAGCTGTACAGGCTCTCTTTTGCCGTTTCAACCGCCTGACGCACTTTCCAGTAGGTGTTACGCCCTTTGACGTGCAGCTCGGTCAGGAAGCAGACGGCTTCCATTGAGCCAGTATCATTCAGCGTATTGATTGTTTTCTGAATCACCTGCTTATACTGACGTTCATCCAGCTCGCGTTCTTTGCCGCAGCCAATCAGCAGAATACGCTCTGACAGTACGTTCGGAACATGGTGCAGTAACAGCGTCTGCCCAGGTTTGCCTTCCAGTTCGCCACGGCGCAGCAGGGCGCTAATATAGCCGTCACTGATTTTATCGAGTTGCTCGGCGATCGGGGAGAGTCGGCGTGGTTCAAAGACGCCCACAACGATGCAGGCACTCCGCTGTTTCTCCGGGCTACCGCTTTTTACACTGAACTCCATGCACTACGCTCCTGAATCTTAAAGACAACGGCGGCAGCTACGGATAGAATTGAAACCTTTCGTAACTCATGTCCGCTGTTGTGGTGACTTCGTGTTAATCTTACGTTACTACGGTTTCGACACGTCAGAAACAATCCTGAAGCGTGAATCCGCCGGATGTTTTAATCTTAGCGATGATTTCGACGACTCAAGAGAATAAATGACGTTTAAGCCATGAAACAAGCGATTTTCCAGCAAAGAGACGGGTTTTTACGGGCGTATTTAAAGTGATAATCATAAGATATCTGGTGCGGGAGACGCTCAAAAGCCAACTGGCGATCCTTTTCATCCTGCTGCTGATTTTTTTCTGTCAGAAGCTGGTTAAGATCCTCGGTGCGGCCGTTGACGGCGAAATTCCAACAAATCTGGTACTTTCCCTGCTTGGTTTAGGGATCCCGGAAATGGCGCAGCTTATCCTGCCGCTAAGTCTTTTCCTTGGCCTTCTCATGACGCTTGGGAAACTCTACACCGAGAGTGAAATCACGGTGATGCACGCCTGCGGCCTGAGCAAAGCGGTGCTGGTGAAAGCCGCCATGATACTGGCGCTGTTCACGGGGATCGTTGCGGCGGTGAATGTGATGTGGGCGGGCCCCATGTCTTCCCGCCATCAGGACGAAGTGCTGGCCGAAGCGAAAGCCAACCCCGGCATGGCGGCGTTAGCCCAGGGGCAGTTCCAGCAGGCAACCGACGGAAACTCCGTGCTGTTTATTGAGAGCGTTGACGGCAGTAAATTCAACGACGTCTTCCTTGCGCAGCTGCGTCCCAAAGGAAATGCGCGTCCTTCAGTGGTGGTTGCAGACTCCGGTCAGCTGGCTCAGCGCAAAGATGGTTCACAGGTCGTGACGCTGAACAAAGGTACCCGTTTTGAAGGCACCGCGATGCTGCGCGACTTCCGTATTACGGATTTCCAGAACTATCAGGCCATTATCGGCCATCAGACCGTGGCGCTCGATCCAACGGATACCGAGCAAATGGACATGCGTACCCTCTGGAATACCGATACTGACCGGGCGCGCGCTGAGTTCCACTGGCGTATCACGCTCGTCTTCACCGTTTTTATGATGGCGCTGATTGTCGTTCCGCTGAGCGTGGTGAACCCGCGTCAGGGACGCGTGCTATCTATGCTGCCGGCGATGCTGCTTTACCTGATCTATTTCCTGCTGCAAACCTCGATTCGTTCCAACGGCGCGAAGGGTAAGCTGGACCCTATGGTCTGGACATGGTTCGTCAACAGCCTGTACATCTTACTGGCGCTGGGGTTAAACCTGTGGGATACGGTGCCTGTGCGCCGTATACGTGCCCGATTCTCGCGTAAAGGAGCCATCTAATGCAGGCGTTTGGCGTTCTTGATCGCTATATCGGTAAAACCATTTTTACCACCATCATGATGACGTTGTTCATGCTGGTGTCGCTCTCCGGCATTATCAAATTTGTCGATCAGCTGAAAAAAGCCGGGCAGGGGAGCTATGACGCGCTGGGCGCGGGGATGTATACCCTGCTCAGCGTGCCGAAAGATGTGCAGATCTTCTTCCCGATGGCGGCCCTGCTGGGTGCGCTGCTGGGGCTGGGAATGCTGGCGCAGCGCAGCGAGCTGGTCGTAATGCAGGCCTCGGGTTTTACCCGCATGCAGGTTGCGCTGTCGGTGATGAAAACCGCAATCCCACTGGTGCTGTTGACCATGGCGATTGGCGAATGGGTTGCGCCTCAGGGTGAACAGATGGCGCGTAACTACCGTGCTCAGGCCATGTACGGTGGTTCACTGCTCTCGACTCAGCAAGGTTTATGGGCTAAAGACGGTAAAAACTTCGTCTACATCGAACGGGTGAAGGGGAATGATGAACTGGGCGGGGTGAGCATCTACGCTTTCGATGACCAGCGCCGTCTGCAGTCCGTTCGCCACGCCTCTTCGGCGAAATTTGACGCCGAACATAAGCAGTGGCGGTTGTCCCAGGTTGATGAATCCGACCTGACCGATCCGAAACAGATTACGGGTTCTCAGACGGTAACCGGCACGTGGAAGACCAACCTGACGCCTGACAAGCTCGGTGTTGTTGCCTTGGATCCTGACGCGCTCTCTATCAGCGGTCTGCACAACTATGTGAAATATCTGAAGTCGAGCGGACAGGATGCGGGACGTTATCAGCTCAACATGTGGAGCAAAATCTTCCAGCCAATGTCCGTGGCGGTAATGATGCTGATGGCGCTGTCGTTTATCTTCGGTCCGTTGCGCAGCGTGCCGATGGGGGTTCGCGTCGTGACCGGCATCAGCTTCGGCTTTGTGTTCTACGTGCTCGATCAGATCTTCGGTCCGCTGACGCTGGTTTATGGCATTCCGCCGATAATTGGTGCGCTGTTGCCAAGCGCCAGCTTCCTCCTGATCAGCCTGTGGCTGATGTTGAAACGCTCCTGAATGACCTCTCCTCGCTTCCGGTTACCCGGGAGCGAGGCTAATCTCCTGTTTCATCCCGCACTTTTTCTCACAACCTTCAACGCCTCGCCCTGAATTTGAGTATTATTGAGCGATAACGTCGTGAAGGGATCCTCTATGAAGCAAATTCGAATGCTTGCCCAGTATTACGTCGACCTGATGATGAAGCTTGGGCTGGTGCGTTTCTCCATGCTGCTTGCGCTGGCGCTGGTCGTTCTGGCCATTGTCGTGCAAATGGCCGTTACTATGGTTCTGCATGGTCAGGTCGAGAGTATCGACGTCATCCGCTCCATCTTCTTTGGCTTGCTCATTACCCCCTGGGCGGTCTATTTCCTTTCCGTGGTGGTTGAACAGCTGGAAGAGTCCCGTCAGCGTTTGTCTAAGCTGGTCGATAAACTGGAAGAGATGCGTGAGCGCGACCTGAAGCTCAACGTCCAGCTCAAAGACAACATTGCGCAGCTGAATCAGGAGATCTCCGATCGTGAGAAGGCGGAAGCCGAACGTCAGGCCACGCTGGAGCAGCTGAAAATCGAAATGAAAGAGCGCGAGGTCACGCAGATCCAGCTTGAGCAGCAATCCTCTTTCCTGCGGTCGTTCCTCGATGCGTCGCCGGACCTGGTGTTTTACCGCAATGAAGATAAAGAGTTTTCCGGCTGTAACCGGGCGATGGAGTTACTCACCGGGAAAAGCGAGAAGCAGCTGATTCACCTGAAGCCGCAGGACGTTTACTCTGAAGAGGCGGCGGCCAAGGTCATGGAGACCGACGAAAAAGTCTTCCGTCATAACGTCTCGCTAACCTATGAACAGTGGCTGGATTACCCGGACGGACGCAAAGCCTGTTTTGAGATTCGTAAGGTGCCGTACTATGACCGCGTGGGGAAACGCCACGGCCTGATGGGCTTTGGCCGCGATATCACCGAGCGTAAGCGCTATCAGGATGCCCTGGAGCGCGCCAGTCGCGACAAGACCACCTTTATCTCCACCATCAGCCACGAGCTGCGCACGCCGCTTAACGGCATTGTCGGGCTGAGCCGTATTCTGCTGGATACCGACCTGACCGCAGAGCAGGAAAAATACCTCAAGACTATTCATGTCTCAGCGGTCACGCTGGGTAATATCTTCAACGATATTATTGATATGGATAAGATGGAGCGCCGTAAAGTTCAGCTTGATAATCAGCCTGTTGATTTCACCAGCTTCCTTGCCGATCTCGAAAACCTGTCTGGCCTGCAGGCGCAGCAGAAGGGACTGAGTTTTGTCATGGAGCCAACCCTGCCGCTGCCGCATAAAGTGGTGACTGACGGCACGCGTCTGCGCCAGATCCTGTGGAACCTTATCAGCAACGCGGTGAAATTTACCCAGAAGGGGCAGGTGGCGGTGCGCATACGCTATGACGAAGGAGATATGCTGCACTTCGAGGTGGAGGATTCCGGGATTGGTATTCCGCAGGAGGAGCAGGACAAAATCTTTGCCATGTACTACCAGGTGAAGGACAGCAACGGCGGAAAACCGGCGACCGGAACAGGTATTGGCCTGGCGGTCTCTAAACGTCTGGCGAAGAGCATGGGCGGCGATATCACCGTTGCCAGCCAGCCGGGCAAAGGGTCAACCTTCACGCTGACGGTCCATGCGCCGGCGGTGGCGGAAGAGGTAGAAGATACCTTCGAAAATGACGATATGCCGCTGCCTGCCCTGCACGTTCTGCTGGTGGAGGATATTGAGCTGAACGTGATTGTGGCTCGCTCGGTGCTGGAAAAACTGGGCAACAGCGTGGATGTCGCGATGACCGGTAAGGCCGCACTGGAGATGTTTAAACCGGGCGAATACGACCTTGTGCTGCTTGATATCCAGCTGCCGGATATGACCGGGCTGGATATCTCGCGTGAGCTGACGCGTCAGTACGCGGCCGACGAACTGCCGCCGCTGGTGGCGCTGACGGCGAACGTGCTAAAAGATAAAAAAGAGTATCTCGATGCCGGTATGGACGATGTACTCAGCAAGCCGCTGGCGGTGCCTGCTCTGACCGCCATGATTAAGAAGTTCTGGGATACTCGTGATGAAGAGGAGAGCACCATGACGTCTGTTGATAGCGCAAAAGCCCAAACGATACTCGATACCGCGATGCTGGAGCAGTATATCGATCTGGTAGGCCCGAAACTTATTACCGATGGTCTGGCGGTCTTCGAAAAAATGATGCCGGGCTATCTGAGCGTTCTTGAATCAAACCTGACGGCCCGGGACCAGAAAGGCATCGTCGAAGAAGGACATAAAATCAAAGGTGCCGCCGGCTCGGTCGGTTTGCGCCATCTTCAGCAACTGGGTCAACAGATTCAGTCGCCTGATTTACCTGCATGGGAAGATAACGTGGGTGATTGGGTTGAAGAGATGAAACAAGAGTGGCAAAACGATGTTGCGGTGCTTAAAGCCTGGGTCGACGCCAGAAAAAAATGACCCCGGCTTAACCGGGGTGCGCGAATACTGCGCCAACACCAGGGAAATCGTGGCTGCGCCTGTTTTTTTAAAGTTATTTTCGAAAGGGCGCTGCCTGAAAAATTTAGGCCGCACGCAGATAAGATAGCAAATCTTAAATGATTTGTTACATGAATCAGTGAAATGTGTGAAGCATAGCGTTTTAATCAAAATTATTAATGTGCTTCAGCAAGTTGCAGAAAAGGATTGTCATGATGAAAAAGATTGGTGTCGTGCTGAGCGGATGCGGTGTTTACGATGGTTCTGAGATACATGAAGCCGTAATCACGCTGCTGGCCCTGGCTAAGCAGGGAGCGGAGGTTATTTGTTTTGCGCCAGACAAAAATCAGTCGGATGTGATTAACCATCTGACCGGTGAACCAATGGCGGAAACCCGTAACGTGCTGATTGAAGCCGCACGTATTGCGCGAGGTGATATCCATCCTCTTATTCAGGCAGACGCCGCAGAGCTTGATGCGCTCATTGTGCCGGGAGGATTTGGCGCGGCCAAAAATCTCAGTACCTTTGCTGCACAGGGGGCGGAGTGTCAGATCGATCCTCATCTCAAAGCGCTGTCGCAGGCCATGCATGCGGCAGGGAAACCGCTGGGCTTTATCTGCATCGCGCCGGCAATGCTGCCCAGGATTTTTGATTTCCCGCTGCGCCTGACTATCGGGACGGATATTGATACCGCGGAAATCGTCGAGGAAATGGGGGGAGAGCACGTTCCTTGCCCGGTGGATGACATTGTGGTTGATGAAGATAACAAAATAGTCACCACGCCTGCGTATATGCTGGCGCAGAATATTGCAGAAGCGGCTATGGGGATCGAAAAGCTGGTCGCCCGAGTGCTGGTGCTGGCTGAATGAGTCGTCAATCTGGTGCTGGCGCGTGGGTAAAACGTATCCTGTTGCGCATCGTTCTGGTGCTGGCGGTGTTTTGGGGCGGTGGACTCGCCCTGTTCAGCATTATGCCGGTCCCGTTCTCTGCCGTGATGGTTGAGCGTCAGCTCGGCGCGTGGCTCAGCGGTGATTTCGGCTATGTTGCCCATTCTGACTGGGTGAGCATGGACGAGATCTCACCGCTCATGGGGCTCGCGGTCATCGCGGCGGAGGATCAAAAATTCCCGGAGCACTGGGGATTCGACGTTGCGGCCATTGAGAAAGCGCTAGCCCATAATGAACGCCATGAAAACCGCGTGCGCGGTGCGTCAACCTTGTCGCAGCAGACGGCCAAAAATCTGTTTCTGTGGGACGGCCGCAGCTGGGTGCGAAAGGGGCTGGAAGCGGGGTTGACCCTGGGGATGGAAACGGTCTGGAGCAAAAAACGCATTCTGACCGTGTATCTCAACGTTGCCGAGTTTGGTGACGGGGTATTTGGTGTTGAAGCTGCATCTCAACGCTATTTTAATAAACCCGCCAGCAAGCTGAGCATGTCTGAAGCGGCGCTGCTCGCGGCTGTTCTGCCTAATCCCATTCGTTTTAAAGCCAGTGCCCCGTCAGGGTACGTGCGTAGCCGTCAGGCGTGGATCATGCGCCAGATGCGTCAGTTGGGAGGGGACGGGTTTATGGAGAGCAATAAATTAATGTAGGGCGGGTAAGCGCAGCGCTACCCGCCTGAATAGCAGATCTTAATCTTCGTCAAACCCTGCATTAAACAGCGCGATCACAGCCGCCAACGCTTCCTCTTCCTGAGGTCCGGTGGCTTCGACTTCAATCTGGCGCCCTTTGGCGGAATCCAGCATCAGCAGGGCGATCACGCTGTTCGCTTCCGCTTCGGTACCTTCGTCATTCCGCAGCAGAACTTCTGCATCGAAACCCTGCATCAGCTCAAACAGCTTCATCGCCGGGCGGGCGTGCATGCCCAGCTTATTGGTGATCTCAACGGTCTGTTTTACGGTCATGTTTTACGTTTTTCCAGCGTGCGATGACGGGACTGAACGTTCTTACCGCGCGAGCGGAAATAGTCGGCCAGCTGTTCGGCGATATAAACCGAACGATGTTTACCACCGGTACAGCCAATCGCTACCGTCAGGTAGCTACGATTGTTTGTCTCCAGCATAGGTAACCATAGCTCAAGGTAGCTTCGCGTCTGGTAGATAAAATTGTGTACTTCTGTGTGCCTGTCGAGGAAGGCCGCGACGGGTTTGTCCAGGCCTGTCATGGGACGCAGCTTCGGATCCCAGTGCGGGTTCGGCAGGAAGCGCACGTCGAAAACATAATCCGCATCAATCGGGATACCGTGCTTGAAGCCAAAGGATTCGAACACCATCGTCAGTTCACGCTCGCGTTTACCCAATAACCGGGTACGCAGCATTTCTGCCAGCTCGTGAACGGACATCTCAGAGGTGTCGACAATCAGGTCGGCACGAGAACGCAGTGGCTCCAGCAGATCGCTCTCTTCATCGATAGCACTCTCCAGAGAGAGGTTCTTACTGGAAAGCGGGTGCAAGCGACGGGTATCGCTGTAGCGACGGATTAGCGTATTGCGGTCTGCATCAAGGAACAGCAGCTGAGGCGAGAACGTGTCAGGCAGGTTGCTCATTGCCTGTTCGAAGATCTCTGGCGATTCAGGCATGTTACGGACGTCGATACTGACGGCTGCAGAGGTTTGTCTCTCCGCAAGCGTGCGCGCCAGATCGGGCAACAACACGACCGGCAGGTTATCAACGCAGTAAAAACCCATGTCTTCCAGCGCCCGCAGAGCAACGGATTTCCCCGACCCTGAACGGCCACTGACAATCATCAGCACCATGTTCCGTTTCTCCTCAGGACAACAGATGTGAAGGCCATCTCCTGGTTATGCATCATCCTGATTGCCTTCTGCTTCAGTGATAATTTGGTAGAGCTCTTCATCACTTTGGGCCGAGCGCAGTCGACGGCAAATAGTTTTATCGGCCAGACGTTTTGCGACCAGCGACAGCGTATGCAGGTGGGTTTTCGTCTGATCGGCAGGCACCAGCAGCGCGAAAAGGAGATCGACGGGCTGGTTATCAATGGCATCAAAGGCGATGGGTGTTTCAAGCTGCACAAACACACCAACGGCACGCAGGGTATCCTCTTCCAGTTTGCCGTGCGGGATCGCGATGCCGTTGCCGATACCGGTACTGCCCATTTTTTCACGGGTCAGAATCGCTTCGAACACCACCTGCGGCGGCAGGCCCAGCTGTTTAGCAGCCAGTTCACTGATGATCTCCAGCGCACGTTTTTTGCTCTGGCAGTGAACCGCACTGCGGGTACATTCCTGGTTAAGGACATTGCTCAGTTGAAGAGCGGAATCGTTGTTCATCATAATTTCACCTAAGCGCTAACTGTACAAATGGCCTGTTGTGTTTCACAACAGGCCGTCCTGCACCCGTTAACTGCCCGGACAATTAGTGTTGTTTCAGTTTATCTTTATGTTTATTGAGCTGTCGCGCAAGCTTATCAATCAAGCCGTCGATAGCAGCGTACATGTCTTGCCCTTCCGCACTGGCATGCAGTTCACCCCCGTTAACATGCAGGGTGGCATCCGAGATATGAGTCACTTTCTCCACTTTCAACACAATATAGACCTGATTGATCCTTTCGAAATACTGCTCGAGTTTTGCAAACTTCGCGTTCACGAATTCGCGTAAAGCCTCAGTAATTTCGACGTTTTGTCCAGTGATGTTGAGCTGCATAGTGTCTTCCTTATCGGTTGTGTCAGACCAGCTGTTTACGCTGGTTGGACGGCGGAATGGATAAAGACTCTCGATACTTCGCAACAGTACGACGTGCCACCATAATACCCTGATCGGACAGCATGGTGGTTAACTTACTGTCGCTTAGCGGCTTCGCGGGGTTCTCCGCGGCGATCAACTTCTTCACCAGGGCACGAATGGCCGTTGACGACGCTTCACCGCCGCCCTCGGTATTCACATGGCTGGAGAAGAAATACTTAAGCTCAAAAATACCGCGTGGACTGTGCAGATACTTCTGCGTGGTGACACGGGAAATGGTTGATTCATGCATCTCGACGGCCTGGGCGATATCCGCCAGCACCATCGGTTTCATATACTCTTCGCCCTGCTCAAAGAAAGCCTGCTGCTGTTCGACAATACAGCGGCTGACGCGTAGCAGCGTATCATTTCGGCTCTCAAGACTTTTGATCAGCCATCGCGCTTCCTGAAGATTGCTACGAATATATTGATTGTCGGAGTCGTTACGCACGCTGGTGCACATGGAGGCATACTGCTGGTTGATTTGCAGGCGAGGGATGCTGTCTGAATTCAGTTCAACGACCCAGCGGCCATTGTGTTTTCTGACCAGCACGTCCGGAATAACGTACTCAGGCTCGCTGGTCTGGATTGACTGTCCCGGGCGTGGATCGAGTGACTGGATCAGATTCACCGCTTCTTTCAGCACATCTTCTTTCAGGCGCGTGACGCGCATCAGGGTGCGGAAATCGTGGTTCGCCAGCAGATCCAGGTGATCGCTGATGATCACGCGCGCCTCGTCGAGCCATGGCGTCTCTTTGCTGAACTGAGAAAGCTGGATTAGCAGGCAGTCGCGCAGATCTTTTGCGGCTACGCCTACCGGATCGAAACGCTGGATGCGCTTCAGAACGGCTTCAACTTCCTCAAGCTCTATCTCTTCGTCGCCCATGCTTTCCAGAATATCGTCAAGCGTGACGGTCAAATAGCCGGTGTCGTCAACGGCATCGACAATTGAGGTGGCAATCGCGCGGTCGGTATCGGAGAAGGGAGTGAGTTCCACCTGCCACATCAGGTAATCCTGCAGCGACTGAGTGGTTTCTCCCTGATAGACCGGTAGCTCATCATCCTGGTAGTCCGCACGCGTACCGGAAGGCGTTCCGGCGGTGTAGATTTCATCCCAGCTGGCATCCAGCGGAAGCTCGTCGGGCATCTCTTTTTGTTCGAGTGCGTCGGCGGTATCAAGCGCTTCAGTGTCCTGTGACTGCTGAGTATCTACCTCGTCATGAAGATCGGTTTGTTCCAGCAGGGGGTTGCTGTCCAGCGCCTGCTGGAGCTCCTGCTGAAGTTCTAACGTGGACAGTTGCAACAGGCGAATTGCCTGCTGTAGCTGCGGCGTCATCGCCAGTTGTTGGCTGAGCCTTAATTGCAAACCTTGCTTCATGTTCAGAGCATTTTTCTCCGGTTCGGCGTTACGTTACCTCTACCCTATCAGAGTCTGAAGTCTTCCCCAAGATAGACGCGCTTAACATGATCGTCTTCGAGGATCTGCTGCGGCGTACCGTGGGCGATCAGATTGCCCTGGCTCACAATATACGCGCGTTCACATACGGCCAGCGTTTCTCGGACGTTGTGGTCGGTGATCAGTACGCCAAGCCCGCTGTCGCGCAAGTGTTCAATGATACGTTTAATGTCGATAACCGAGATCGGGTCAACACCCGCAAATGGTTCATCCAGAAGGATAAATTTAGGGTTTGCGGCCAGCGCACGCGCGATCTCAACGCGACGACGTTCGCCCCCGGAGAGTGCCTGACCGAGGCTGTCGCGCAGATGCTCAATGTGGAACTCTTCCATCAGCTCGTTGGCACGATCCTGACGCTGTTCGCTGGTCAGATCGTTACGAATTTGCAGGACCGCCATCAGGTTGTCGTAAACGCTAAGACGACGGAAAATGGAGGCTTCCTGCGGCAGATAGCCGATCCCGCGACGCGCGCGCGCGTGAAGCGGCAGAAGACTGATGTCTTCATCGTCAATGATTATGTTGCCGGCATCGCGCGGCACAATGCCAACGACCATGTAGAAGGTTGTCGTTTTACCCGCACCGTTAGGGCCAAGCAGCCCCACGATTTCGCCAGAGTTGACGGTCAAACTGACATCTTCTACGACACGGCGGCCCTTATAGGCCTTCGCGAGGTTTTTTGCAGTTAATGTTGCCATAACGGATTAGTTACTCTTCTTCTGTGCCGGGGCCTGGCCCTTGCCTTTGTCCTGCAGCTGCGACGGAACCAGTACGGTCGTGACGCGTTTACCTTTCTCGCTGGAGGCCTGCATTTTTTGCTCTTTCACCAGATAGGTGATTTGGTCGCCGGTAATGTTGCTGTCCAGCTGTTCCAGATACGCGTTTCCGGTCAGGATTACCAGGTCCTTCGCCAGCTCGTAGTGCATATGCGAGGCGCGGCCTTTTACCGGCTTGCCATTGTCCTGCATCTGGTAGAAGGTTGCCGGGTTGCCGTAACCATCAATGATCTCTTTGCCCTGCTCGCCACCCGGACGGGTCACGACCACTTTGTCAGCGTTAATTTTGATGGTGCCCTGGGTCATGACGACGTTACCCGTGAAGGTGACGACGTTACCCTGCATATCGAGAGACTGGGTGTCGGACTCGATATGAATCGGCTGGTCGGTATCGCCCGTTACAGCAAGCGCGGGGAGACTGGTCACCAGCATCGCGCTGGCGATAATTACTTTAAGGCTGAGTTTGTTTGTTTTGAATTTCATAGGAGGTTCTAACCTTTTCAATCAGCTCGGCGTTCTTGCTGCGTAAGTTCCCGCGCATTCTCAAACCGCTGGAATTAAATGTTGTGCCATACAGTGTGACCAGATCCTGCGACGTCACGTCCTGGGTTACCAGGTTGATCTGGGCATTATCCGTCGTAATTTTTCGCAGTTGCGAGTCAGCGGTCAGGGCGTTGACTTCAACGTGGCCGTACAGATAAAGCATACGGTCATTTGTCAGTTTGGCCCGATCTGACTTAATTGACCACGTCGGCACTTTGTCTTTATCGAATGTGGTCATCACCGGTTGGGTAAACCACGAAATACCGTCATCTGAAAAATATTCAACATGCTGGGCAATCAGGCGATAGTTCAGCGCGCCTTCCGGGCTGTAGACCACGGTTTCGCTGTGATCGCTTTTATAGGTTGGATCGCTATTGTTAACCACTTCTGTTTGCGTATCGTCGCGATCGGCAAGGTTCACACCAATCAATACCAGTGCGACTAGCGAAAGCAAAATGATAATCCAGCGTCTGGTTTTACTCATATCGATTGCCCTTTGGCCTCATCAAGCTTGCCCTGCGCCAGCAGGAGCAGATCGCAGACTTCACGGACGGCACCACGGCCCCCGTTGATGTGGGTAACGTAGTCAGCGCGCGGGATCAGCAGCGGATGCGCATCGGCAACGGCGATGCTCAGCCCGACCTCAGTCATCACAGGCCAGTCAATCAGATCGTCCCCGACGTAGGCCACGTTTTCCGGTGCGATAGCCAGTTTACCCAGTAAATCCTTAAACGCCGCCATCTTATCGGACTGCCCCTGATACAGATGGGTAATTCCTAAGGTTTCACAGCGGTCTTCTACCAGTTTAGCTTTTCGCCCGGTGATGATAGCCACCTCAATACCCGAGGTGAGCGCACAGCGGATACCATAGCCGTCGCGGACGTTAAATGCTTTCAGCTCTTCACCATTATTGCCCATGTAAATCAGGCCATCGGAGAGTACGCCATCCACATCCAGGATGAGCAGACGAATGTTTTTCGCCTTTGCCATCATCTGGGTACTGACCGGGCCATAACAGGTTGCAAGGGATGCACCCGCATTACTCATTGTCTTATCCTTCATTACACTACGCCTGCGCGCAGCAGATCATGCATATGTACCACACCCAGCAACTGGTCGCCATCTGCAACCATAACGGAGGTGATATGGCGGGACTGCATCAGGTTCAGCACATCCACGGCCAGCGTACCCGGACGCACGCGGATACCGCCCGGCGTCATCACGTCGGCAATGCCCAGGGTACGGACATCAACACCCATGTCGAACACGCGGCGCAGGTCGCCATCGGTGAAGATCCCCTGAATTTTCAACAGATCGTCGCACACGACCGTCATACCCAGATTCTTACGGGTGATTTCCAGCAGCGCATCACGTAGGGAGGCTTCTTTGCTGACGTGAGGGATCTCATCCCCGGTGTGCATAATATCGTTTACCCGAAGCAGCAGCTTGCGCCCCAGCGCGCCGCCCGGATGGGAAAGCGCGAAATCTTCCGGCGTAAAACCGCGGGCTTCAAGCAGTGCGACGGCAAGCGCATCACCCATGACCAGCGCTGCGGTGGTGCTGGACGTTGGCGCCAGGCCGAGCGGACAGGCCTCCTTGGGAACCTTCACGCACAGGTGAATATCGGCCGCACGCGCCATGCTACTTTCCGGACGGCTGGTCATGCAAATAAGCGGAACCTGCAATCGTTTCAGTACCGGGATCAGCGCCAGAATTTCATTGGACTCACCGGAGTTAGACAGTGCGATGACGATATCCTGCGGCGTGACCATACCCAGGTCGCCGTGCGCGGCTTCCCCCGGGTGTACAAAGAAGGAAGAGGTTCCGGTGCTGGCAAATGTTGCCGCCATTTTACGTCCAATGTGGCCGGACTTACCCATCCCCATCACCACGACTTTGCCGGCACAGTAGAACATCTTCTCACATGCCAGACTAAAATCCTGATTAATGTACCGATCTAACTGCGCCAGACCTTCACGTTCAATCTCCAGAACCTCTTTGCCTGCTTTCTGAAAGTCAAAACCCGGCTGCAATTCTATTTGCGACATAATGCGTTTCCGATTACCCAGAGAGAAGAGGCGAGAGCCAGTACAGCATCGCCATCCATACGATAAATCCACCCGTCAGCAGCGCGCCTGCGCCTTTGCCGATCTGTCGTTGCCGCCGCCAGCAGAGCAGGGCAAATATCACGCTGACTAATAACATCACGCCGTAGTCACGCGAGAATGCCAGGGGATTAAAGGGCCCTGGCGTAATGAGGGCCGGAAGGCCCATCACAATGGCGATATTAAATATGTTGGAACCGATGATATTACCAATGGCAATGTCATCTTCACCTTTACGTGCCCCCGCAATGGCCGTGGCCAGTTCCGGCAGGCTGGTACCGATGGCAATCACCGTCAGACCAATGGTAAGTTCACTGATGGCGAAATAGTTCGCCAGTACCGTCGCGTTATCCACGACCATACGCGTTGCCATCGGCATGATGATCAGCGCAACGCCAAGCCAGAGCAGGGCAACAGGCAGTGTACCTTCTCGCGGAAGTTCGGCGACCTGCTCACGCGTGAGGCTATCCTGACCCTGTTTTTCCGCCTGACGGGCGATTTTAACACTATACAGCAACCAAATGACGGCCAGCGCCAGCAGGAAAATACCGTCGCTGTAGCTCAGTACGCCATCGTAAAATACGCAGCCTGCCAACAGGCTTACGATTAACATTAGCGGCAATTCACGGCGCAGAACATCAGAATGCACGCGAAATGGATGGAGCAGTGCGGCCAGGCCTAAAATCAAGAGTATATTGACGATGTTAGAGCCAATCGCGGTGCCTACTGCAAGGTCTAACTGACCATGCAGCGATGCCGAGACAGAGACGATGATTTCAGGAAGTGACGTTCCCACACTGACCACGGTCATCCCGATGACGACAGGCGGTACGCCCGTCAGGCGACACAGGATAGATGCAGCAAATACTAAACGGTCAGCACTGTAGACGACCAAAAGTAAACCAATTATTAACAGTGCTGTTGCTAAAAGCATCAAAAGTCCTTTCTTCAGGTATACTCGTCGGTCCATCGCGCGTGCACGGCTGGACTGCATACAGTCTGAGGCGTAACGAATTCCTAATTTTGACTTTATGCGCCGGAAAAGTAAAACAAATGCCAGCTTTCGCTAACCTCTACGGTTATTATTCTGTAAAAATGCTGAGTTTAGGGCTGATTCAGGCTACATGCCTTAACGTGAGCAGGATAAGAAAGGAACTATAAATGAGCCAAACCATGGCGAATTTAGTCGATGTCCGCGGGGTGAGTTTTTCTCGCTCCAGCAGATTGATATTTGATGATATTTCGTTGACCGTTCCGCGTGGCAAGATCACTGCCATTATGGGGCCGTCCGGGATCGGTAAAACGACCCTGCTTCGCCTTATTGGTGGGCAGATCCCACCGGATAGCGGTGAAATCCTCTTTGATGGCGAAAACATCCCGGAGATGTCGCGCTCGCGCCTGTATACTGTCCGCAAACGCATGAGCATGCTCTTTCAGTCGGGCGCCTTGTTCACCGACATGAACGTCTTTGATAACGTGGCTTATCCGCTGCGCGAGCATACCAGTCTGCCACCTGAACTGCTGAAAAGCACGGTGATGATGAAGCTCGAAGCCGTTGGCTTGCGGGGGGCCGCGAAGCTGATGCCTTCGGAGCTGTCCGGCGGCATGGCGCGCCGCGCCGCGCTGGCGAGAGCCATTGCATTAGAACCTGATTTAATCATGTTCGACGAACCGTTTGTTGGACAGGATCCCATTACGATGGGCGTGCTGGTGAAGCTCATCTCTGAACTGAACAGCGCGCTTGGCGTCACCTGCATTGTGGTGTCTCACGATGTACCGGAAGTATTGAGCATTGCCGATTACGCCTATATCGTGGCGGACAAAAAGATCGTCGCACACGGTAGCGCTCAGGCGCTGCAGGAAAATTGCGATCCGCGTGTTAGACAGTTCCTCGACGGTATTGCCGATGGCCCTGTGCCGTTCCGCTACCCGGCAGGCGACTATCGTGACGATTTACTGGGAATAGGGAGTTAAGCCACTCATGCTGTTAAATGCGTTGGCCGCTCTCGGACACCGTGGCATAAAAACCATCAGGACGTTCGGGCGTGCCGGATTGATGTTATTCAACGCCCTGGTTGGCAGGCCGGAATTCCGTAAGCACGCGCCGCTATTGGTGCGCCAGCTTTATAATGTCGGAGTGCTGTCGATGCTCATCATCATTGTCTCCGGTCTGTTTATCGGTATGGTGCTTGGGCTGCAGGGCTATCTTGTTCTGACAACCTACAGTGCGGAAACTAGCCTCGGGATGCTGGTGGCGCTCTCGCTGCTGCGCGAGCTGGGGCCCGTTGTGGCGGCGCTGCTTTTCGCCGGGCGCGCGGGGTCGGCATTAACAGCTGAAATTGGCCTGATGCGCGCGACCGAGCAGCTTTCCAGCATGGAGATGATGGCGGTCGATCCGCTGCGTCGCGTGATCTCGCCGCGTTTCTGGGCTGGGGTGATCTCTTTACCGTTACTGACTATTCTGTTTGTCGCCGTGGGTATCTGGGGCGGCTCGCTGGTTGGCGTGCACTGGAAAGGCATCGATGCCGGTTTCTTCTGGTCCGCGATGCAGGACGCCATTGACCTGCGAATGGATCTGGTTAACTGCCTGATTAAAAGCGTGGTATTTGCCATTACGGTCACCTGGATTGCATTGTTCAATGGTTACGATGCCATCCCGACGTCGGCGGGCATTAGCCGCGCAACTACACGTACAGTCGTTCATTCGTCGCTGGCCGTACTGGGTCTGGATTTTGTGCTCACCGCACTGATGTTTGGGAATTGAGTTCATGCAAACGAGAAAAAATGAAATTTGGGTCGGTGTATTCCTGCTGCTGGCGCTGCTAGCCGCACTGTTTATCTGCCTGAGAGCGGCGGATATCACGTCTGTGCGCACAGAACCGACGTATCGCATCTATGCCACCTTCGATAACATCGGCGGGCTGAAGGTGCGTTCACCGGTCCGTATCGGCGGCGTGGTGATCGGGCGCGTATCCGACATTACGCTGGATGAGAAGACCTATCTGCCTCGCGTCGCGATGGATATCGAAGAGCGTTACAACCACATTCCGGACACCAGCTCCCTGTCTATCCGGACTTCCGGTCTGCTGGGCGAACAATATCTGGCGCTTAACGTTGGCTTTGAAGATCCCGAGCTGGGAACGACTATCCTTAAAGACGGTAGCGTCATTCAGGATACGAAATCCGCGATGGTGCTGGAGGATATGATTGGTCAGTTCCTTTACAACAGTAAAGGAGATGACAAAAAATCTGACGCTGCCCCTGCGCAGAGCGAAGACCATACCAATGCCGCGCCGACCCCAGGTGCTGCGAATTAATATCAGGAGAAGTCATTCATGTTTAAACGACTGTTAATGGTTGCCATGCTGGTCATCGCCCCTCTCACCGCGGTGCACGCGGCGGATCAGAGTAACCCGTACAAACTGATGGACGAAGCGGCGAAGAAGACATTCGACCGTCTTAAAAACGAACAGCCTAAGATTCGTTCTAATCCTGATTACCTGCGTGACGTGGTTGACCAGGAGCTGCTGCCGTACGTGCAGATCAAATATGCGGGTGCGCTGGTGCTGGGCCGCTATTACAAAGACGCGACTCCTGCGCAGCGTGAGGCCTACTTTGCCGCGTTCCGTGAATACCTGAAACAGGCCTATGGCCAGGCGCTGGCGATGTACCACGGTCAGACCTATCAGATTGCGCCCGAGCAGCCGCTGGGCGATGCGACCATCGTCCCTATCCGTGTGACGATCAACGATCCTAACGGTCGTCCGCCGGTTCGTCTGGATTTCCAGTGGCGTAAAAACAGCCAGACCGGTCACTGGCAGGCGTATGACATGATCGCCGAAGGCGTAAGCATGATCACCACCAAACAGAACGAATGGAGCGATCTGCTGCGCACCAAAGGCATTGATGGCCTGACCGCTCAGCTGCAGTCCATTGCTCGTCAGAAAATCACGCTGGACGAGAAGAAGTAATGTCACAGCAACTCAGCTGGTCGCGTGAAGGCGAGACGTTAAAGCTGTCCGGTGAACTGGATCAGGATCTGCTGAACCCACTGTGGGACAAACGCCATGAAGTGATGCAGGGCGTGACGCTTATCGACTTAACCGAGGTCACGCGGGTGGATACGGCCGGGGTTGCGCTGCTTACCCATCTGATTGCTGTAGGGAAAAAGCTGGGGGCTAGCGTCACGCTTCGCGGCGCGAGCGAGAATGTCGTGACCCTTGCTCAGCTCTACAATCTTCCTCAGGACGTATTGCCTCGTTAATATTTTCAGTGCGTTACTTCCGAAAGCCCTGACAGTTTCATCGTCAGGGCTTTTTGCTTGTTTAAGACAACGCCACTTTGCTCTAAGATGTTGGGCTTGTTTTCACTATCAGATGATTAAGAACCCATGGAAAATCATGAAATCCAGACAGTGCTGATGAATGCACTCTCCCTTCAGGAAGCCCACGTCACTGGCGATGGCAGTCACTTCCAGGTTATTGCTGTGGGTGAGATGTTCGACGGTATGAGCCGCGTGAAGAAACAGCAGGCTGTGTACGCGCCGCTGATGGAATATATTGCGGATAACCGCATCCACGCCCTGTCGATTAAAGCGTTCACCCCGCAAGAGTGGGCACGCGATCGCAAACTAAACGGTTTTTGAGCTGAGGGCGACAGGCCCGCAGCACGGTTGAATTTATAAGAGAGCACACAATGGATAAATTTCGTGTACAGGGGCCAACGCGTCTCCAGGGCGAAGTCACAATTTCTGGCGCGAAAAACGCCGCGCTGCCAATCCTCTTTGCTGCGCTGCTGGCTGAAGAGCCGGTAGAAATTCAGAACGTACCGAAGCTGAAAGATATCGACACCACCATGAAGCTGCTCACCCAGCTGGGCACGAAAGTTGAGCGTAACGGTTCCGTCTGGATCGACGCCAGCAAGGTGAACAACTTCTCAGCACCTTACGATCTGGTGAAAACCATGCGTGCATCCATCTGGGCGCTTGGCCCGCTGGTGGCGCGTTTTGGTCAGGGTCAGGTTTCTCTGCCGGGCGGTTGCGCCATCGGTGCGCGTCCGGTTGACCTGCACATCTTTGGTCTGGAAAAACTGGGCGCAGAGATCAAGCTGGAAGAAGGTTACGTTAAAGCGTCCGTTAATGGTCGTCTGAAAGGCGCGCACATTGTCATGGACAAAGTGAGCGTGGGCGCAACGGTCACCATTATGTCTGCGGCGACGCTGGCAGAAGGCACCACCATCATCGAAAACGCCGCGCGTGAACCGGAGATTGTGGATACCGCCAACTTCCTCGTGGCGCTGGGTGCGAAGATCTCCGGCCAGGGTACCGACCGTATCACCATCGAAGGCGTTGAGCGTCTGGGCGGTGGTGTCTATCGCGTTCTGCCTGACCGTATCGAAACCGGTACATTCCTGGTCGCAGCGGCGATTTCTGGCGGTAAGATTGTTTGTCGCAACGCGCAGCCAGATACCCTGGATGCGGTGCTGGCGAAACTGCGCGATGCGGGTGCGGATATTGAAGTCGGTGAAGACTGGATCAGCCTCGATATGCATGGCCAGCGTCCAAAAGCAGTCAATGTGCGTACGGCGCCACACCCGGCTTTCCCAACTGACATGCAGGCGCAGTTCACCCTGCTGAACCTGGTCGCCGAGGGTACTGGCTTCATCACAGAAACCATTTTCGAGAACCGCTTTATGCACGTACCGGAGCTGATCCGTATGGGTGCACGTGCTGAGATCGAAAGTAATACCGTGATTTGCCATGGCGTTGAGACGCTGTCCGGCGCTCAGGTGATGGCAACCGATCTGCGTGCGTCTGCAAGCCTGGTGCTGGCGGGTTGTATCGCGGAAGGTACAACGATTGTGGATCGTATCTATCACATCGATCGTGGCTATGAGCGTATCGAAGATAAACTGCGCGCGCTGGGTGCCAACATCGAGCGTGTGAAGGGCGAGTAATCGTTCCGGCAGCCCCCTGCCAGAAATGACCGGGGGGTTGCTGTTCCTGTCAAAAAACGCGTTATTCCTGCGGTTCTCTTTTTACTCTTCTCTGGCGAATCATGCGCGATCTGTCGATAAATTCATGGGTAATGGGATCGTGGTAGCGTGAAGGCCAAATCACCCACGGATGCGTATCCAGCGCCGTTGCGATAATTAATTCTCCTTTGGGCCAGGGGCGGGTGAGGGCGTTTGCCAGAGTTGAAGAACTCAGTCCATGGCGGCGGGACTCTGCTGCCAGTGAAGTGCCTTTTTTGCGCAGTGCGGCAATAATATCAGCCGTGTGCCAGTCGATAAATTTCGTATCCATAACGCCGTCCTTAAGTTCGGATTCACCTACGCCGTTTCTTCTGAAACGACGGGGTTTACTATACCCATTTCAACTTCTTGTTCTAAAAAGTTCGCGTTACTTGATGGGATATTCAGAATAAGACACGGCTTTATTCATGCGGTCTCTAAACCGATGAATTTACATGAACACGGAATTTACAGGCGTGTACAGGAACTCCCCGCTATCGCTGCGGGGAGATACAAGGGGATTAACGGTCGCGCTGGACGGCGATGTGGGCAAGACCAATCAGTGCCTCGCGCCACGGACTGTCTGGAATAACCTGAAGCGCTTCGATGGCTTTGTCGGCTTCTTCTTCCGCACGCTGACGCGTCCATTCCAGCGATCCGCAGATAGCCATGGTTTCCAGTACAGGTTCCAGAAGATGGCGACCATTTCCCTGCTCAATCGCTTCGCGGATCATTTTCGACTGGTCGGCTGTTCCGTTCCGCATTGCATGCAGCAGCGGCAGGGTCGGTTTGCCTTCGTTCAGGTCATCGCCCACGTTTTTGCCGAGCGTCTCGCCGTCCGCACTGTAGTCCAGTAAATCATCGATCAGCTGGAATGCCGTACCCAGATAGCGGCCATAGTCCTGCAGGCCCTTTTCCTGTGCTTCGGTACAGTCAGCCAGAATGCCGGAACACTGGGCCGCCGCTTCAAACAGGCGCGCGGTTTTGCTGTAGATGACGCGCATGTAGTTTTCTTCGGTGATGTCAGGGTCGTTCACGTTCATAAGCTGCAGCACTTCACCTTCAGCAATGACGTTTACGGCTTCGGACATTACTTCCAGCACTTTAAGGGAGCCCAGACTGGTCATCATCTGGAAGGCGCGGGTATAAATAAAATCCCCCACCAGGACGCTGGCTGCGTTCCCGAAAGCGGCGTTTGCCGTGGCTTTGCCACGACGCATATCCGATTCATCCACCACATCGTCATGCAGAAGCGTCGCCGTGTGGATAAATTCGATGAGCGCTGCGATAGTAATGTGGGCATTTCCCTGATAGCCAACGGCTCTGGCAGCCAGAATGGCAATCATCGGACGAATGCGTTTACCGCCGCCGCTGACGATGTAATAACCCAACTGATTGATCAGTTGAACGTCAGAGTTGAGTTGCTCCAGGATTGCTGCATTCACACCCGCCATATCTTGCGCGGTTAACTCGTTGATTTTTTCTAAATTCATCGCAAAAGCCGGGCTTTTTATCCTGTTGATCCCATCTTCAATGGGGTAACGAAGGGTTTCGGTTTATCAATAGTAGTGCTGATTGTACTGAAAAAACGGCTCAGATAAACGTTACCGTACGTGTTGTGTTTTTTTTCTTCATGTATTGACGGTAGCACTTGTCAAAGGCTCGCGTTTTGCGTAATATTCGCGCCCTATTGTGAATATTTATAGCGCACTCTGATTCATACGAGGACGTGCGCGGAAGCGGAGTTTATATGTACGCGGTTTTCCAAAGTGGTGGTAAACAACACCGAGTAAGCGAAGGTCAGACCGTTCGCCTGGAAAAGCTGGACATCGCAACTGGCGAATCTGTTGAGTTCGCTGAAGTTCTGATGATCGCAAACGGTGAAGAAGTCAAAATCGGCGTTCCTTTCGTTGATGGCGGCGTTATCAAAGCTGAAGTTGTTGCACACGGTCGTGGCGAGAAAGTTAAAATCGTTAAGTTTCGTCGTCGTAAGCACTACCGTAAGCAGCAGGGCCACCGTCAGTGGTTCACTGATGTGAAAATTACTGGCATCAGCGCCTAAGACCTGAGGAGAGATTTAAATGGCACATAAAAAGGCTGGCGGCTCCACACGTAACGGTCGCGATTCAGAAGCTAAACGCCTGGGCGTTAAGCGTTTCGGTGGCGAATCCGTTCTGGCGGGTAGCATCATCGTTCGTCAACGTGGTACCAAATTCCACGCTGGCAACAACGTAGGTTGCGGTCGTGACCACACTCTGTTTGCTAAGGCAGACGGTAAAGTGAAATTTGAAGTTAAAGGCCCGAACAACCGTAAATACATCAGCATCGTTGCTGAGTAAGGTTTTCTCGGTCCGGTAACGGATTAAAGCCCCGCAACCTGTTGCGGGGCTTTTTACATTGGAAACCCGGTAATTTTTTCTGTAGGGAAAACGGGCATGAAGCAGCAGGCCGGCATTGGTATTCTTTTGGCGCTCACTACCGCAATGTGCTGGGGTGCGCTGCCAATTGCAATGAAGCAGGTACTGGAAGTGATGGAGCCGCCTACGGTGGTTTTTTATCGCTTTCTGATGGCAAGCATCGGCCTCGGGGCTATTCTGGCTATAAAAGGTAAGCTTCCACCCTTGCGGCTCTTCCGTAAACCGCGCTGGCTGGTATTGCTGGCTATCGCGACGGGCGGTCTGTTCGGTAACTTCATCCTGTTCAGCTCTTCCCTGCAATATCTCAGCCCCACGGCGTCGCAGGTGATAGGTCAGCTTTCACCGGTTGGCATGATGATCGCCAGCGTCTTTATCCTCAAGGAAAAGATGCGTGGTACGCAGATTATCGGGGCGAGCATGCTGCTATGCGGTCTGGTGATGTTCTTCAACACCAGTCTGATTGAGATTTTCACTCGCCTGACGGATTACACATGGGGTGTAATTTTCGGTGTGGGGGCAGCAACGGTCTGGGTGAGCTATGGCGTCGCACAAAAGGTGTTATTGCGTCGTCTTGCCTCACAGCAGATCCTCTTTTTGCTGTACACTTTGTGTACAATAGCGTTGCTGCCATTAGCAAAGCCGGGAGTGATTTCTCAGCTTAGCGACTGGCAACTGGCGTGCCTCATTTTTTGTGGGCTGAACACGCTGGTCGGCTATGGCGCGCTGGCCGAAGCGATGGCGCGCTGGCAGGCAGCACAGGTGAGCGCGTTAATTACGCTTACTCCGCTGTTTACGCTGTTATTTTCAGATTTGTTATCAATGGCCTGGCCCGATGTCTTCGTCAGACCGATGCTCAACCTGTTGGGTTATCTCGGTGCGTTTGTCGTGGTTGCGGGCGCGATGTATTCCGCCATTGGTCATCGTCTTTGGGGACGTTGGCGCAAAAATGAAGCGGTTGTAGTAGTCCCCCGCTCAGGCGAATGAGTTACGGAGAGTAAAATGAAGTTTGTTGATGAAGCGACGATCCTGGTCGTGGCTGGTGATGGCGGCAACGGTTGCGTGAGCTTCCGCCGTGAAAAGTATATCCCACGTGGCGGTCCTGACGGCGGCGACGGCGGGGATGGTGGTGACGTGTGGCTGGAGGCGGATGAGAACCTCAACACGCTGATCGACTACCGTTTCGAAAAATCCTTCCGCGCTGAACGTGGCCAAAACGGCCAGAGCCGTGACTGTACCGGGAAACGCGGTAAAGACGTCACCATTAAAGTTCCGGTCGGTACGCGCGTGATTGACCAGGGGACCGGTGAAACCATGGGTGACATGACCAAACACGGTCAGCGCCTGATGGTGGCGAAAGGCGGCTGGCACGGTCTGGGTAACAGCCGTTTCAAATCTTCCGTTAACCGTACGCCGCGTCAGAAAACGATGGGTACGCCGGGCGATAAGCGCGACCTGCAGCTGGAGCTGATGCTTCTGGCTGACGTGGGCATGCTGGGTATGCCAAACGCCGGTAAATCGACGTTCATTCGCGCCGTCTCTGCGGCCAAGCCAAAAGTGGCAGACTATCCGTTTACCACGCTGGTACCAAGCCTGGGTGTTGTCCGTATGGATAACGAGAAGAGCTTCGTGGTTGCCGATATCCCGGGTCTGATTGAAGGCGCCGCGGAAGGGGCCGGTCTGGGGATTCGCTTCCTGAAGCACCTTGAGCGCTGCCGCGTACTGCTGCACCTTATCGATATCGATCCTATCGACGGTTCCGATCCGGTTGAAAACGCCCGTATCATCGTGGGCGAGCTGGAAAAATACAGCGAAAAACTGGCGAATAAACCACGCTGGCTGGTCTTCAACAAGATCGACCTGATGGACAAAACCGAAGCGGAAGCAAAAGCGAAAGCCATTGCTGAAGCGATGGGTTGGGAAGATAAGTACTACCTGATCTCTGCGGCAAGCCAGGTTGGCGTGAAAGATCTATGCTGGGATGTGATGACATTCATCATTGAGAACCCAATTGTTCAGGCGGAAGAAGTCAAACAGCCTGAAAAAGTCGAATTCATGTGGGATGACTACCACCGTCAGCAGCTCGAAGAGCTGGAAGCGGAAGAAGACGATGAAGACTGGGACGATGACTGGGATGAAGACGACGAAGAAGGCGTCGAGTTCATCTACAAGCACTAATATCTGTTCAAAGCCCCCATTATGGGGGCTTTTTTATTGAAGCGTTGTGGGCAGCCAGCAGCTGGCGATTAAACCGCCTTCAGCGCCATTTTCAAGGGTCAGCCTGCCGTGGTGTAGCTGGACGATGCGCTGCACGATACTCAGGCCCAGACCGCTCCCTCCGTAGCGCTGGTCAAGACGGCGGAATGGCTCGGTGATTGACACTCGGTGCGCTTCATCAATCCCTGGACCCTGATCGATAACGCTGATCTGCGTCCCCCCGTCGACCTCGGTTAATGTCACTATAATCGTTGTCCCCGGCGGGCTGTAGCGCCCTGCATTCTCCAGCAGGTTGCGCAGCATCAGGCGCAGGAGCACGGCATCTCCCTGAACCGTGAGCGCGCTTTTAGCGGGCCAAATCACCGTATGCTCTTTGGCTTCATGCCCCAGGCCGAGAGGTTCAATGATATTTTCCGTCCAGTTCACGGTTTCGTAGTGCCCGCTCGCCATTGCCTGTCCGGCACGGGCCAGCATTAGCAGCTGTTCGACGGTATGCATGAGCTGATCGATACGGCTAATTAACGTCGCGGCCTGTGGCGCGCCTGACTGCGCCATGAGCTCAAGATGGAGCCGGATGCCGGCCAGAGGCGTTCTCAGCTCGTGTGCGGCGTCTGCGGTGAAGAGACGCTCCTGCTGAATGGTGCTATCCAGTCGTGCCAATAGCTGGTTCAGGGAGGTCGTCACCGCGCCAATTTCTTCCATGTCGGAATACATAGGAAGCGGGGTTAAGTTATCGGCCGAACGGTTAGCGAGACTGTCGCGGAGTTTATTCAGCGGTCGGGTTATCCAGGTGACAGCCCAGAAGGAGAAGAGCAGGGTAAAGCCGACCATCACCAGGGAAGGAACCAGCAGCGAGGCAATCGCTTCACGGATCTCTTTCTCAACGTGATTATTGCGCGCTTTTGCTGACAGCGTTTCGTTGACCAGAAAACCAATCTGTTCACGGCTTTCATGCCATAGCCAGATAACGCTTATCAGCTGGAAAAACAGGAGAATCACCGCCAGCAGCACCATCAAACGCCGACGCATGCTGTTCATTTCTGGCTCTCCAGACGATAGCCGACGCCGCGAACGGTTTTGATCCTGTCTTTGCCGAGTTTACGCCGCAGGTTATGGATGTGGACCTCAAGGGTATTTGAGCCGGGATCGTCCTGCCAGGAGTAAATATCCTGCTGGAGCGTTTCTCTGTGTACCGTTTGCCCGCTCCGCATGATCAGACGCGTAAGCAAGGCGAACTCTTTTGGCGTCACCTCTACGGCCTGATCCTGGCGCAGCACCTGCTGGGTTTGCAGATTCAGCGTAATATCGCCGTCGGTCAGTAAGTTATCACTATGGCCCTGATAGCGGCGAATCAACGCTCGCACCCGAGCCTGCAGCTCCGCGAGCGCAAAAGGCTTCACCAGGTAATCATCAGCGCCTGCATCGAGGCCAGCGATACGGTCTTCAAGGGCATCTCGTGCCGTCAGGATCAATACCGGGTTGGCGATGCCGCGACGTCGCCACTGGCCGAGCAGCGTGGCGCCGTCTTTATCAGGCAAGCCCAAATCGAGGATCACCAGACTGTATTCGCCGCTCTGAATCAGAGAGTCCGCCTCCGCTGCGGTGCCAGCACAGTCGAGGGCGTACCCTTCATTGGCCAGACCTAGCGCCAGCCCCTCCTGCAATAACAGATCGTCTTCAACTATGAGTAGTTTCATCGCTAGTTATTCTGATAGATGTCCTTATAAAGCCTGCTTTCGAAGCGAACAAGCGGAATACGACGATTGCGCTGGTCGGTCGGTTCGACGGCATAGCCGGAAAGATACTGCACGAATGCCATGCGTTGTCCGCTGGCGGTAGTGATGAAGCCTGCAAGGTTGTAAACCCCCTGCAGTGAGCCTGTTTTCGCGGAGACTTTACCATCCACACCGGCAGCGTGAAGCCCGGCACGGTACTGCAGAGAACCGTCATGCCCGGCCAGCGGCAGCATTGAAATAAAGTTTAGCTCAGTGTCGTGCTGTGCAATGTACTGAAGCACCTGCATCATCGTGGCCGGAGAGATCAAATTATGACGCGATAGTCCGGAGCCATCCACGGCGATGGTATTACCCAGATCGATCCCGGCCTGCTGGCGCAGGATCTGCCGAACCGCGTCTGAACCCGCGCGCCAGGTTCCCGGCACGCCGAAACGCGCGTGACCAATCATGCGAAACACCGTATCGGCAATCATGTTGTCCGACTTTTTCAGCATGATTCGCAGTAAATCGTGCAGCGGAGGAGACTGTTTGCTGGCGATGACCGTGCCGGGCTGGTTGACCTGTGTCTGACGAAGCAGCGTGCCGGTATAAGTTATGCCCGCTTGCTTCAGTTCATCTTTCAGAATGGCACCCGCATAGCTTGCCCCATCCTGTACCGCAAAGGCCAGGGGCAGTGGATCGGCGCGCTGCGTCAGGCAGCCGGTAAGGGTGAAGCGGTTAAGATCGCCAGGCACGACGTCCAGCTCACAATATTGCGCATCCGGGGAACCTTTCGCCAGCGTGCGAACCTGGCTAAACATGGTGACCGGGTAGTAGGATGCTATGCGGATAAATGCTAAATCATCTGGCTTTGGCGCGCTGTAAAGTGAAACCGAGAAGCAGTTACGATCAACAATCGCGGCGGCGGGTGGGGCGCTAAAGCACTGGGTCATGTCGTTCCACGGCCAGCCAGGGGCTTTATCGTGGCTGGCAAAGATGGACGTGTCAATCAGCACATTGCCATCAATTTTCTGCACGCCAGATTTTTTCAGTACCGCAACCATATTGCGGATATCCTGGCGCTTAAAGGTCGGATCGCCGCCAAAACGGGCGATAAGATCGCCTTTCAGTTCGCCACCCTCGACGTTACCTTTGGTCTCGAGTGTGGTTGTAAAACGGAAGTCAGGACCGAGCTGGAGCAAGGCGGCGAGGGCAGTGATCACCTTTTGGGTACTGGCAGGCAGCGCCATCTGTTGACTGTGATAGTCAATCTCGGGAGCCTGTGCGCCAACCTTCTGCACCATCAGGGCAAGGTTCGCGCCTGCGGGGAGCTGATTAATGTACTCATCAACATTCGCGGCCTGGGCAGTGAACGTTAAACTGGTAGTCAATCCGATGATAAATCTGGAAAATCGCATAATCTCGCGCTAACAACCCGAAAACAAACCGTCATACTACGGTGCATAGCACTGCAAAGTAAACGATGACCCATAGTGAACTTCGCGGTAAAATGCATATCAAATTGAAAAATTGCTGCTGACCTGGGGCATTGCTCCCGGGTCGGTTTTCTTTTTGCTTCTTGCCCGCTTAGGTGGGCAGGAGCAGGGAACACTGCTCCCAACAGGAATGTTTAAGAGGTATAACAAATGCAAGCTATTCCGATGACCTTACGTGGTGCCGAAAAACTGCGCGAAGAGCTGGATTTCCTGAAATCCGTGCGTCGTCCTGAAATCATCGCCGCTATCGCGGATGCGCGCGAGCATGGCGACCTGAAAGAGAACGCTGAATACCACGCCGCGCGTGAGCAGCAGGGCTTCTGTGAAGGGCGTATTAAAGATATCGAAGCAAAACTGTCCAATGCACAGGTTATCGATATCACCAAAATGCCTAACAACGGGCGTGTGATCTTTGGTTCAACTGTGACCGTGCTGAACCTGGACAACGACGAAGAGCAGACCTATCGCATCGTGGGTGATGATGAAGCAGACTTCAAACAGAACCTGATTTCAGTGAACTCTCCGATTGCTCGCGGCCTGATTGGCAAAGAGCAGGACGATGTTGTCACCATCCGCACTCCTGGCGGTGAAGTGGAATACGAAATTATTAAGGTTGAATACCTGTAATTCGCTTCTCTACTAAGATGTTGATACATTGTAAAGAAAAGAAAAAGGCCGCGTAGCGGCCTTTTATCAACTCAAGGAGCATGGCATTTTGCTCGCCTGCTGACAGAAATCCCTCGTTTCACACAGAAAATGTGTTTAATTCAGGATATCCTTAGCGTGGCAGCGAGATTTTACGCTCTTTAGATGGGCGGTAGAGCACCAGCGTTTTACCGATGACCTGTACATTACAGGCGCCGGTTTCGCGCACGATGGCTTCCACGATCAGGTTTTTAGTGTCTCTGTCTTCAGAGGCGATTTTCACCTTGATCAGCTCGTGGTGTTCCAGCGCTTGTTCAATCTCGGCAAGCACCCCTTCGGTCAAACCATTGTTGCCAAGCATCACTACAGGCTTGAGCGGATGTGCCAGACCTTTAAGGTGCTGTTTTTGTTTAGTACTCAGATTCATCGTATATTTTTGCTTACGTTGGGATTGAAAACGGTTCATTCTACCGCCATCTCCCTTATATCGCCAAATAGCTGCGTAGAAATTTACGTCACAGGCAGGTAACGATGAACCAGGACGGAAATGTTAAATGACAGGTAAAAAGCGTTCTGCCAGCTCCAGCCGCTGGCTTCAGGAACACTTTAGCGATAAATATGTTCAACAGGCACAGAAAAAGGGGTTGCGTTCCCGTGCCTGGTTTAAACTTGATGAAATACAGCAAAGTGACAAACTTTTTAAGCCGGGGATGACGGTTGTAGACCTCGGTGCGGCACCTGGCGGATGGTCCCAGTATGCGGTAACGCAGATCGGCGGAACGGGCCGAATCATCGCGTGCGATCTTTTACCAATGGATCCCATCGTCGGTGTCGACTTCCTTCAGGGCGACTTTCGTGATGAATTAGTGCTGAAAGCGTTACTTGATCGTGTAGGTGACAGTAAGGTCCAGGTTGTCATGTCAGATATGGCACCAAATATGTGCGGAACACCGGCGGTGGATATCCCCCGCGCCATGTATCTGGTGGAGCTAGCGTTAGAAATGTGTCGTGATGTACTAGCGCCTGGTGGTAGTTTTGTTGTGAAGGTGTTTCAGGGCGAAGGTTTCGAGGAGTATCTTAAGGAAATTCGCTCCCTGTTTGCGAAGGTTAAAGTTCGTAAGCCGGACTCTTCCCGGGCCCGTTCCCGAGAAGTGTATATTGTAGCGACCGGGCGAAAATGATAACCGGTAGATTTCATGCGAAAGTTTGAATGAAACTGGATATAGAGTATCCTGACGCTGTTTTTAACACAGTTGTAATATGAGGTTAATCCCTTGAGTGACATGGCGAAAAACCTAATACTCTGGCTGGTCATTGCCGTTGTGCTGATGTCAGTATTCCAGAGCTTTGGGCCCAGCGAGTCGAATGGCCGCAAGGTGGATTATTCTACCTTCCTGCAGGAGGTCAATCAGGACCAGGTTCGCGAAGCGCGTATCAACGGACGTGAGATCAACGTTACCAAGAAAGATAGTAACCGTTACACGACTTACATCCCGGTGAACGATCCTAAGCTGCTTGATAACCTTCTGACCAAAAACGTCAAGGTGGTAGGTGAGCCGCCAGAAGAACCAAGCCTGCTGGCTTCTATCTTCATTTCCTGGTTCCCGATGCTGCTTCTTATCGGCGTCTGGATCTTCTTTATGCGCCAGATGCAGGGCGGCGGTGGCAAAGGTGCCATGTCGTTCGGTAAGAGCAAGGCACGTATGCTAACGGAAGACCAGATCAAGACCACGTTCGCTGACGTCGCCGGTTGTGACGAAGCGAAAGAAGAGGTCGGTGAACTGGTTGAATACCTGCGTGAACCGAGCCGTTTCCAGAAGCTGGGCGGTAAGATCCCGAAAGGGGTGCTGATGGTTGGCCCTCCGGGTACCGGTAAAACCCTGCTGGCGAAAGCCATCGCGGGTGAAGCGAAGGTGCCGTTCTTTACTATTTCAGGTTCTGACTTCGTAGAAATGTTCGTGGGTGTCGGTGCATCTCGTGTGCGTGACATGTTCGAGCAGGCCAAGAAGGCAGCACCGTGCATTATCTTCATCGATGAAATCGACGCCGTAGGCCGCCAGCGTGGCGCAGGTCTGGGCGGTGGTCACGATGAACGTGAACAGACGCTGAACCAGATGCTGGTTGAGATGGACGGCTTCGAAGGTAACGAAGGTATCATCGTTATCGCGGCGACTAACCGTCCGGACGTACTTGACCCTGCGCTGCTGCGTCCAGGCCGTTTCGACCGTCAGGTTGTTGTGGGTCTGCCGGACGTTCGCGGTCGTGAACAGATTCTGAAAGTTCACATGCGTCGCGTGCCGCTGGCGCCAGATATCGATGCGGCAATCATTGCGCGCGGTACCCCGGGCTTCTCCGGTGCGGATCTGGCTAACCTGGTCAACGAAGCTGCTCTGTTTGCCGCTCGCGGTAACAAGCGCGTCGTATCGATGGTTGAGTTCGAGAAAGCGAAAGACAAAATCATGATGGGTGCGGAACGTCGCTCCATGGTGATGACGGAAGCGCAGAAAGAGTCCACGGCATACCACGAAGCGGGTCATGCGATTATTGGTCGCCTCGTGCCGGAACACGATCCGGTGCATAAAGTGACGATTATTCCGCGCGGTCGTGCGCTGGGTGTGACCTTCTTCCTGCCTGAAGGCGATGCGATCAGCGCCAGCCGTCAGAAACTGGAAAGCCAGATTTCTACCCTCTACGGTGGTCGCCTGGCAGAAGAGATTATCTACGGTGTGGAACATGTTTCTACCGGTGCGTCCAACGACATTAAAGTGGCGACAAACCTGGCGCGTAACATGGTGACTCAGTGGGGCTTCTCCGACAAACTCGGTCCGCTGCTGTATGCAGAAGAAGAGGGCGAAGTATTCCTGGGCCGTTCTGTGGCTAAAGCGAAACATATGTCCGATGAGACGGCACGTATCATCGACCAGGAAGTAAAATCTCTGGTAGAGCGTAACTATGCGCGTGCACGCCAGATCCTGACCGACAATATGGACATCCTGCATTCGATGAAAGATGCGCTCATGAAATATGAGACCATCGATGCACCGCAGATTGACGACCTGATGGCGCGCCGTGAAGTGCGTCCGCCAGCAGGCTGGGAAGACCCAGGCGCTTCCAATAATTCTGACAACAATGGCACCCCGCGTGCGCCGCGTCCGGTTGATGAACCGCGTACGCCAAACCCGGGCAACACTATGTCAGAACAGTTGGGCGATAAGTAAGCCACTGCTGTTGAAGCGTTTGTCTGTACCTCAAACCCTGGAGCTTGCTCCGGGGTTTTTCATTTCTGTTTAACGATATAGATACCAGGGATTTCGCCATGAAATTATTCGCTCAGGACTCGCATCTCGATCTTTCACATCCCCACGTGATGGGGATCCTGAATGTTACCCCTGACTCCTTCTCTGACGGCGGTGCGCATAACACGCTTATCGAGGCGGTTAAGCACGCGAATTTAATGATTAATGCGGGTGCCACCATCATTGACGTTGGCGGCGAATCGACGCGTCCAGGCGCGGCGGACGTGTCTGTGGAAGAAGAGCTGGCGCGCGTGGTGCCGGTCGTTGAAGCAATCGCACAGCGGTTTGAAGTGTGGATCTCCGTTGACACCTCCAAACCGGAGGTGATCCGTGAAGTGGCGAGAGTAGGCGCTCACATTATCAATGATATCCGTTCACTTACCGAACCGGGGGCGATTGAGGCGGCTGCGGAAACGGGGCTGCCGGTTTGCCTGATGCATATGCAGGGCCAACCAAAAACTATGCAGGACGCGCCGAAGTATGACGATGTCTTTGCCGACGTAAATCGCTTCTTTATTGAGCATATCGAACGTTGTGAACGTGCCGGTATCCCAAAAGAGAAATTGCTGCTCGACCCGGGGTTCGGTTTCGGTAAAAATCTCTCACACAACTATGCGCTGCTTGCGCGCTTATCGGAATTCCATCATTTTGACCTGCCGTTACTGGTAGGGATGTCAAGAAAGTCGATGATTGGGCAGTTGCTGAACGTGGGGCCGGGCGAACGCCTGAGCGGCAGTCTGGCCTGCGCGGTGATTGCGGCGATGCAGGGCGCGCACATTATTCGTGTCCATGACGTCAAAGAAACAGTAGAAGCCATGCGTGTGGTGGAAGCCACACTGGCAGCGAAGGAAAACAAACGCTATGAGTAATCGTAAATATTTTGGTACCGACGGTATCCGTGGGCGCGTAGGCGATGCTCCCATCACCCCTGATTTTGTCCTGAAGCTCGGCTGGGCTGCTGGTAAAGTGCTTGCGCGTCATGGCTCACGTAAAATTATCATCGGTAAAGACACCCGTATTTCGGGCTATATGCTGGAGTCCGCCCTGGAAGCGGGTCTGGCGGCTGCGGGACTGTCCGCCTCCTTTACGGGCCCAATGCCAACGCCTGCAGTCGCGTATCTGACGCGCACCTTCCGTGCGGAAGCGGGGATTGTCATTTCAGCTTCTCACAACCCGTTCTACGACAACGGCATTAAATTCTTCTCCATTGATGGCACCAAGCTGCCTGATGACGTGGAAGAAGCTATTGAAGCTGAGATGGAAAAAGAGATCACCTGTGTTGATTCCGCAGAGCTGGGTAAAGCGAACCGTATCGTCGATGCGGCGGGTCGCTATATCGAATTCTGTAAAGGTACCTTCCCGAATGAGCTGAGCCTGGCTCATCTGAAAATTGTGGTGGACTGTGCGAATGGCGCGACCTATCACATCGCCCCAAATGTCTTCCGCGAACTGGGTGCGAAAGTAATCACCATTGGCTGCGAGCCGGATGGTCTGAACATTAATGAGCAGGTGGGGGCAACTGACGTTCGTGCCCTGCAGGCGCGCGTGCTGGCCGAAAAAGCCGATCTGGGTATTGCGCTGGACGGCGACGGTGACCGCGTGATCATGGTTGATCACGAAGGTAACAAGGTCGATGGCGACCAGATCCTCTACATTATTGCGCGTGAAGGTCTGCGTCAGGGTCAGCTGCGCGGCGGTGCGGTCGGGACGCTGATGAGTAACATGGGCCTGGAACTGGCGCTGAAACAGCTCGGTATTCCGTTCGTTCGCGCAAAAGTGGGTGACCGCTATGTGTTGGAAAAATTGCAGGAGAAGGGCTGGCGTATCGGCGCTGAGAATTCAGGTCACGTGATCCTGCTCGACAAAACCACCACCGGTGACGGTATTGTGGCCGCGCTGCAGGTGGTTGCCGCTATGGCGCGCAACCATATGAGCCTGCACGACCTTTGCAGCGGCATGAAAATGTTCCCACAGATCCTGGTAAACGTACGCTTTACTGCCGGTAAAGGCGATCCGCTGGAAAATGAGAACGTCAAAGCGGTGATGGCTGACGTTGAAGCGGCCCTTGGCAATCGTGGACGCGTGCTGCTGCGTAAATCCGGCACTGAACCGCTGATCCGCGTGATGGTGGAAGGTGAAGACGAAGCGCAGGTAACCGAATTCGCGCACCGTATTGCGGATGCTGTAAAAGCTGCATAATCTTGCACGCTAAATGTTTAAAAAGGCGGCGTTTGCCGCCTTTGTTTTAAGCAATTAATGGCTTTTTGCTGTTTTTTTCCGCAGTTGATACAATGCGTCGAAAATGCCCTTGCGAAGGTGATTCGCTTTGGTTAGTATTCACACCCGCTTCAGTGGGAAACAGAAATCCTGCTAATTGGTCGAAGCATTGGTATGCGGCAAATCCGCAAGGAACAGGTTGATTATGTACGAAGCTCTTTTAGTTGTTTTCCTTATTGTAGCCATCGCTCTCGTAGCGCTGATTATGCTGCAGCAAGGTAAAGGCGCTGATATGGGAGCCTCCTTCGGAGCAGGCGCTTCCGGTACGCTGTTCGGTTCAAGTGGTTCTGCGAACTTCATGACCCGCACTACGGCGATTCTGGCTACGCTGTTCTTCATCATCAGCCTGGTGCTTGGCAATATCAACAGCAACAAGAGCAGCAAAGGAAGCGAGTGGGAAAATCTGAGCGCGCCAGCGAAAACTGAGCAGACTCAGCCAGCTGCACCGGCTAAGCCAACCAGCGATATCCCGCACTAAGTATTCTGTACCGAGGTGGTGGAATTGGTAGACACGCTACCTTGAGGTGGTAGTGCCCTAACGGGCTTGTGGGTTCGAGTCCCATCCTCGGTACCAATATTCCAGAAAAAAGACGTCGAAAGACGTCTTTTTTTTTCGTCTGCATATTCTGAGGTGTGGTTTTGTAGGCCCGGTAAGCGCAGCGCCACCGGGCAAAATGGCGGGTGGCGCTGCGCTTACCCGCCCTACGAAAGTCCAAATAAAAAAGGCGTCCCCAGGACGCCTTTTGCATGCTACATCAGCGATTACTTCTTATCGCTATGCTCCAGGTTTTCAACCTGAGGCAGGCCGTTACCGGAATTCGCGGAGAGCAGGCCATTCTCAACATAGTTGAACAGCTTCTCGCGGGTATCGGTAATGTCCAGATTACGCATGGTCAGCTGACCAATACGATCGTCCGGTGAGAACACGGATTCACCTTTCTCCATGGTCAGACGCTCTGCTTTATAGGTCAGGTTGTCAGACACCGTATTCAGAATGGAGTAGTCGTTACCGCGACGCAGTTCCAGGGTCACCTCACCGGTGATCGCGCTTGCCACCCAACGCTGCAGGGCATCACGCAGCATCAGTGCCTGAGGATCGAACCAGCGGCCCTGATACAGCAGTTTACCCAGCTGACGGCCATGAGAGTGATACTGCTCAATGGTGTCTTCGTTGTGAATACCAGTCAGCAGACGCTCGTAAGCAATATGCAGCAGCGCCATTCCCGGGGCTTCATAGATGCCACGGCTTTTCGCTTCGATGATACGGTTTTCAATCTGATCGCTCATGCCCAGGCCGTGACGACCACCAATACGGTTAGCTTCCAGCATCAGCTCAACGTCATCAGAGAAGGTTTTGCCGTTCAGCGCAACCGGATGACCACGTTCGAAACGCACGGTCACTTCTTCTGCCGGGATCTTCACGTTCTCATCCCAGAACTTCACGCCCATGATTGGGTTAACGATCTTCACGCTAGAGTTCAGGAATTCCAGGTCTTTCGCTTCGTGCGTCGCACCCAGCATGTTGGAGTCGGTGGAGTAGGCTTTCTCGACGGACATCTTATAGTCAAAGCCGCAGGCGATCATAAACTCGGACATCTCATGACGACCACCCAGCTCGTCGATGAAGTCGGTATCCAGCCACGGTTTGTAGATCTGCAGTTCGGCGTTGGTCAGCAGGCCATAACGATAGAAACGTTCGATATCGTTTCCTTTATAGGTGCTGCCATCACCCCAGATGTTGACGCCGTCTTCTTTCATCGCCGCAACCAGCATGGTACCGGTCACCGCACGGCCCAGCGGAGTGGTGTTGAAATAGGTCAGGCCGCCGGTGGTGTTATGGAATGCACCACACTGAATAGCCGCGATACCTTCCGCGACCAGTTGCTTACGGCAGTCAATCAGGCGCGCGTTCTCTGCACCATACTCTTTCGCGCGACGAGGAATAGCATCATAGTCGTCCTCATCCGGCTGACCCAGGTTCGCAGTATAAGCATACGGAACCGCTCCCTTCTGGCGCATCCACAGCAGTGCAGCGCTGGTATCCAGGCCACCTGAGAAAGCGATGCCAATACGTTGTCCTACCGGAAGATGCTTGAGAATCGTCGTCATAGAATAAAACCCTGCTTGATTGACTGATTAGAGACCGCTTTCGCTCTCTTGTGCATTTTTATGCAAAATAAGTGAGTATTCATTTAATCATCTTTTGGCGAAGACCGGAAGAGACTCGTGCGTTTTTTGTAAAAATTTTGGTCTGATCGATCTGGCGGAAGTCGCCTTGACAGGTGGGGTCAACTATCAATATACTAAACGCCGATTTTACGTCCCGTCTTCGGTACCAAATCCCAGCATTATTTGCAAATTCTGTCCAAAACGCGTAGAATTTGCCACGTTTCAGGCGCGGGGTGGAGCAGCCTGGTAGCTCGTCGGGCTCATAACCCGAAGGTCGTCGGTTCAAATCCGGCCCCCGCAACCACTTTCCCATAAAGTTCTTTTTCAAATATACTGTGAAGACTTAGAGCCTTCGTAGCTGGATTTGAAAAAATTCTTTCGGAGAGTGCTCCAGGCCACAGTTGTGGCTACAGGGTTCAGTTATCTAAAGCCCCGATTTATCGGGGTTTTTTGTTATCTGACTACAGAATAACTGGGCTTTACGCCCTTTTTTTATGTCTTGGGGGTGGGCTTGTCCACATTAGAGCAAAAATTAACAGAGATGATTACTGCACCGGTCGAAGCACTGGGCTACGAACTGGTCGGCATCGAATTCGTTCGCGGCCGTACATCGACGCTGCGCATCTATATTGATAGTGAAGATGGCATCAATGTTGATGATTGTGCTGATGTCAGCCACCAGGTGAGTGCGGTTCTTGATGTTGAAGACCCAATTACCGTTGCGTACAACCTGGAAGTTTCCTCACCTGGCCTCGATCGCCCGATGTTCACGGCCGAGCACTATGTGCGCTTTACCGGTGAAGAAGTGGCTCTCGTTCTGCGTATGGCCGTACAGAACCGCCGTAAATGGCAGGGAATTATCAAAGCCGTTGATGGTGAAATGATCACGGTGACAGTCGAAGGCAAAGATGAAGTGTTCGCGCTGAGTAATATCCAGAAGGCGAACCTGGTTCCCCACTTTTAACAGTCTGGATTGAGGTGAAAAGCCCGCGATGAACAAAGAAATTTTGGCTGTTGTTGAAGCCGTCTCCAACGAGAAATCACTGCCGCGTGAGAAGATTTTTGAAGCGCTGGAAAGTGCACTGGCTACAGCAACCAAGAAAAAATACGAACAAGAGATCGATGTTCGCGTAGAAATCGATCGTAAAAGCGGTGACTTCGATACATTCCGTCGTTGGGTAATCGTTGAAGAAGTGACCCAGCCGACTAAAGAGATCACGCTGGAAGCCGCCCGTTTTGAAGACGAAAGTCTGAACGTGGGTGACTACGTTGAAGATCAGATTGAATCTGTGACCTTCGACCGTATCACTACCCAGACCGCTAAACAGGTTATCGTGCAGAAAGTGCGCGAAGCCGAGCGCGCGCTGGTTGTCGATCAGTTCCGCGATCAGGAAGGCGAAATCATCACCGGCGTGGTGAAGAAAGTGAACCGCGACAACATCTCCCTGGAGATCAAATCCGAAGGGTTGCCGGGTAACGCTGAAGCCGTGATCCTGCGTGAAGATATGCTGCCGCGTGAAAACTTCCGTCCGGGCGACCGTATTCGCGGTGTTCTGTACGCTGTGCGTCCAGAAGCTCGCGGTGCGCAGCTGTTCGTGACCCGTTCTAAACCAGAAATGCTGGTAGAACTGTTCCGTATCGAAGTACCGGAAATCGGTGAAGAAGTTATCGAAATTAAAGCGGCGGCTCGCGATCCGGGCTCCCGTGCGAAAATTGCGGTGAAAACCAACGACAAGCGTATCGACCCGGTCGGTGCTTGCGTCGGTATGCGCGGTGCGCGTGTCCAGGCAGTTTCTACTGAGCTGGGCGGCGAACGTATTGATATCGTTCTGTGGGATGACAACCCGGCGCAGTTCGTGATCAACGCAATGGCTCCGGCTGATGTGGCGTCTATCGTTGTTGACGAAGACAAACACACCATGGATATCGCTGTTGAAGCGGGCAACCTAGCGCAGGCAATCGGCCGTAACGGTCAGAACGTACGCCTGGCGTCACAGCTGAGCGGCTGGGAACTCAACGTCATGACCGTTGATGACCTGCAGGCTAAGCATCAGGCTGAAGCCCATGCGGCGATCGATACCTTCACCAAATACCTGGATATTGACGAAGATTTCGCCACTGTTCTGGTTGAAGAAGGTTTCTCTACGCTGGAAGAACTGGCCTATGTGCCAATGAAAGAGCTGCTGGAAATTGACGGTCTGGATGAACCAACCGTTGAAGCCCTGCGTGAACGCGCTAAAAACGCACTGACCACCCTGGCACTGGCTCAGGAAGAAAGCCTTGGCGATAAGAAGCCGGCTGATGACCTGCTGAATCTGGAAGGTCTTGATCGTGCGATTGCGTTCAAGCTGGCTGCCCGTGGTGTTTGTACGCTGGAAGATCTCGCTGAGCAAGGCGTTGATGACCTGGCTGATATCGAAGGTTTAACCGACGAGAAAGCCGGCGAGCTCATCATGGCCGCACGTAATATTTGCTGGTTCGGCGACGAAGCGTAATAAACTGTAGCAGGAAGGAACAGCATGACTGATGTAACTGTAAAATCGCTGGCTGCTGAGATTCAGACCTCCGTGGACCGCCTGGTACAGCAATTTGCTGATGCAGGGATCCCGAAGTCCGCTGATGACTCGGTAACCGCGCAAGAAAAACAAACCTTGTTAACGCACCTGAACCGTGAACACGGCTCTACGCCTGACAAGTTAACGCTGCAGCGCAAAACGCGTAGCACGTTAAACATCCCTGGTACCGGTGGCAAAAGCAAATCGGTACAAATTGAAGTCCGCAAGACGCGCACCTTTGTAAAACGTGATCCGCAAGAGGCAGAACGCCTTGCCGCGGAAGAGCAGGCACAGCGTGAAGCGGAAGAACAAGCTCAGCGTGAGGCGGAAGCAGCCGCCAAACGTGAAGCAGAATTAAAAGCTGAACGTGAGGCCGCAGAAAAAGCGAAACGCGACGCAAGTGATAAAGTGAAGCGTGACGCTGCGGAAAAAGACAAAGTGAGCAATCAACAGACAGACGAAATGACCAAAACCGCCCAGGCTGAAAAAGCCCGCCGTGAAAATGAAGCTGCCGAGCTGAAGCGTAAAGCGGAAGAAGAAGCCCGCCGTAAGCTGGAAGAAGAAGCTCGCCGCGTCGCCGAAGAAGCGCGTCGCATGGCAGAAGAAAATGAGAAGAACGGTGTTGATACCGCTGAGCAGTCTGAAGACACCAGCGACTATCACGTGACCACTTCTCAGCACGCACGTCAGGCTGAAGATGATAACGACCGTGAAGTAGAAGGCGGCCGTGGCCGTGGTCGTAATGCAAAAGCAGCGCGTCCGGCGAAAAAAGGTAACAAGCACGCGGAATCCAAAGCTGACCGTGAAGAAGCACGCGCGGCTGTTCGCGGTGGTAAAGGCGGCAAGCGTAAAGGTTCCGCTCTGCAGCAGGGCTTCCAGAAGCCGGCTCAGGCCGTTAACCGTGACGTTGTGATCGGCGAAACCATTACCGTTGGCGAACTGGCGAACAAGATGGCGGTTAAAGGCTCTCAGGTCATCAAAGCAATGATGAAGCTGGGCGCGATGGCAACCATCAACCAGGTGATCGATCAGGAAACCGCACAGCTGGTTGCGGAAGAGATGGGCCACAAAGTTATCCTGCGTCGTGAAAACGAGCTGGAAGAAGCAGTAATGAGCGACCGTGACACAGGTGCTGCGGCAGAACCGCGCGCACCGGTAGTGACCATCATGGGTCACGTTGACCACGGTAAAACCTCGCTGCTTGACTACATTCGCTCTACCAAGGTTGCCTCTGGCGAAGCGGGTGGTATTACTCAGCACATCGGTGCATACCACGTAGAAACTGACAACGGTATGATCACCTTCCTGGATACCCCAGGCCACGCCGCGTTTACCTCAATGCGTGCTCGTGGTGCTCAGGCGACGGATATCGTTGTTCTGGTTGTTGCTGCAGACGACGGCGTGATGCCACAGACCATCGAAGCTATCCAGCACGCGAAAGCAGCGGGTGTGCCGGTTGTGGTTGCAGTGAACAAGATCGATAAGCCAGAAGCGGATCCCGATCGTGTTAAAAACGAACTTTCCCAGTACGGTATCCTGCCGGAAGAGTGGGGCGGCGAAAGCCAGTTCGTACACGTGTCTGCGAAAGCGGGTACCGGTATCGACGAACTGCTGGACGCGATCCTGCTGCAGGCCGAAGTTCTGGAGCTGAAAGCCATCCGTAACGGTATGGCGAGCGGTGCGGTTATCGAATCCTTCCTGGATAAAGGACGTGGCCCGGTTGCTACCGTTCTGGTTCGCGAAGGTACGCTGCATAAAGGCGATATCGTTCTGTGCGGTTTCGAATACGGTCGCGTTCGTGCGATGCGTAACGAACTGGGTCAGGAAGTGCTGGAAGCAGGTCCGTCCATTCCAGTTGAAATCCTGGGTCTGTCCGGTGTTCCGGCTGCTGGTGACGAAGTGACCGTGGTGCGTGACGAGAAGAAAGCGCGTGAAGTGGCACTGTATCGTCAGGGCAAATTCCGTGAAGTTAAACTGGCTCGTCAGCAGAAATCTAAACTCGAGAACATGTTTGCCAACATGACCGATGGCGAAGTTCACGAAGTGAACATCGTTCTGAAAGCCGACGTTCAGGGTTCTGTGGAAGCGATCTCCGACTCCTTGCTGAAACTGTCTACCGACGAAGTGAAAGTGAAGATCATCGGTTCTGGCGTAGGTGGTATCACCGAAACCGACGCGACCCTGGCTGCTGCCTCCAACGCTATCCTGGTTGGCTTCAACGTTCGTGCGGATGCCTCTGCGCGTAAAGTGATTGAATCCGAAAGCCTGGATCTGCGTTACTACTCCGTCATCTATAACCTGATCGACGAAGTGAAAGCAGCGATGAGCGGCATGCTGTCTCCTGAGCTGAAACAGCAGATCATCGGTCTGGCTGAAGTACGTGACGTGTTCAAATCACCGAAATTCGGTGCGATCGCGGGCTGTATGGTTACCGAAGGTAACATCAAGCGTCACAACCCAATCCGTGTACTGCGTGACAACGTGGTTATCTACGAAGGCGAGCTGGAATCCCTGCGCCGCTTCAAAGATGACGTTAACGAAGTCCGTAACGGCATGGAATGTGGTATCGGCGTGAAGAACTACAACGACGTTCGCGTTGGCGATATGATCGAAGTGTTCGAGATCATCGAAATTCAGCGTACCATCGCTTAATTTCCGATTGTAAGCCGGGATCGCCTCGCGCCACCCGGCAATAATTTCAAAAAGGGGCTTTAGCCCCTTTTTTGTCTGGAGAATTTATTATGGCGAGAGAATTTGGTCGCCCTCAGCGCGTAGCGCAGGAAATGCAGAAAGAGATCGCACTCATTCTGCAACGTGAAATCAAAGACCCGCGCGTCGGCATGATGACCACCGTTTCCGGTGTAGAAATGTCCCGCGATTTGGCCTATGCAAAAGTGTTCGTCACCTTCCTGAACGATCAGGACGAAGCCGCAGTGAAGAACGGCATTAAAGCGCTGCAGGAAGCTTCTGGTTTCATCCGCTCTCTGCTCGGCAAGGCGATGCGCCTGCGTATCGTGCCTGAATTGACTTTCTTCTACGACAACTCGCTGGTCGAAGGTATGCGTATGTCCAACCTGGTGACCAGCGTGGTTAAACATGACGATGAGCGTCGTGTTAACCCGGCGGACGACAGCAAGGAGGACTGATGAGTCGTCCTCGTCGTCGTGGTCGCGACGTGCATGGTGTGCTGCTGCTGGATAAACCCCAGGGCGCTTCCAGCAACGACGTGCTGCAAAAAGTGAAGCGTATTTTTAACGCCAACCGTGCGGGCCACACCGGCGCGCTCGATCCGCTGGCAACTGGCATGCTGCCGATCTGCCTGGGAGAGGCGACAAAGTTTTCCCAGTACCTGCTCGACTCCGATAAGCGTTACCGCGTTATCGCTAAGCTGGGCCAGCGCACGGATACCTCCGACGCGGATGGCCAGGTCGTGGAAGAGCGTCCGGTGACCTTCAGTGCGAAGCAGCTTGATGCGGCGCTGGAGAGCTTCCGTGGGGATACGATGCAGGTGCCGTCGATGTATTCGGCGCTGAAGTATCAGGGCAAAAAACTCTACGAATATGCGCGCCAGGGTATTGACGTCCCGCGTGAAGCCCGTCCGATTACCGTGTATGAGCTGCTCTTTATTCGCCACGAAGGTGATGAGCTGGAGCTGGAAGTGCACTGTTCGAAAGGGACCTATATTCGCACCATCATTGATGACCTCGGTGAAAAGCTGGGCTGCGGCGCGCATGTGATTTACCTGCGTCGCCTTGCGGTGAGCAAGTACCCGGTGGAGCGAATGGTGACCCTGGAACATCTGCGCGAGCTGGTTGAACAGGCGGAATCTCAGGGGATCGCGCCGGCAGAGCTGCTCGACCCACTGCTGATGCCGATGGACAGTCCGGCTGCGGACTTCCCGGTTGTTAATCTTCCTTTAACATCGTCCGTTTACTTTAAGAACGGCAACCCGGTTCGTACGTCAGATGCGCCGCTGGAAGGCCTGGTACGCGTGACTGAAGGTGACGAAGGGAAATTCATCGGCATGGGCGAAATGGATGGCGAAGGGCGCGTTGCGCCGCGTCGTCTGGTCGTCGAATATCCGGTCGACGCGTGACGGTGATAACGGCTCACCTTGCGATAAGCAGGGGAGACGAGTAGAATATCGCCGCTTAACGCCTGGTAAATTGTTTAACAATCTGCGGGGCGTACATGGGATCGCTGAATTAGAGATCGGCATCCTTACATTCTTTATACTTTGGAGTTTGAAAATGTCTCTAAGCGTTGAAGCTAAAGCTAAAATCGTTTCTGAGTTTGGTCGTGGTACTAACGACAGCGGTTCTACCGAAGTTCAGGTTGCACTGCTGACTGCACAGATTAACCACCTGCAGGGTCACTTTGCAGAGCACAAAAAAGATCACCACAGCCGTCGTGGTCTGCTGCGTATGGTTTCTCAGCGTCGTAAACTGCTCGACTACCTGAAACGTAAAGATGTTGCACGCTACACCGCGCTGATCGAGCGTCTGGGTCTGCGTCGCTAATTCTTGCGAGTTTCAGAAAAGGGGGCCTGATGGCCCCTTTTTTCAAGCAGACGGCAGCAATTCACTGGAAACTATTGTATTGTTGCTATAAATGATCTTCATTGCAGAGGTTCGCGCGGCTAATGAGAGGCTTCACCCATGGGGGTGTTGGTTGTCATTAGTCGCGAGGATGCGAAGAAGGTCGGGTTAAATCGACAGCACACCGGCGGTGTGCTGTCAAACATTTAAGAAAGGACAGAACTTTGCTGAATCCGATCGTTCGTAAATTCCAGTATGGTCAACATACTGTCACGCTGGAAACCGGCATGATGGCACGTCAGGCGACTGCTGCCGTTATGGTAAGCATGGATGACACTGCGGTATTCGTTACCGTTGTGGGCCAGAAAAAAGCTAAACCAGGTCAGGACTTCTTCCCGCTGACCGTTAACTACCAGGAGCGTACCTACGCTGCCGGTAAAATCCCGGGTGGTTTCTTCCGTCGTGAAGGCCGTCCAAGCGAAGGCGAAACCCTGATCGCGCGTCTGATTGACCGCCCGGTTCGCCCGCTGTTCCCTGAAGGCTTCGTCAACGAAGTGCAGGTTATCGCGACCGTTGTTTCCGTTAACCCACAGGTTAACCCGGACATCGTGGCGATGATCGGTGCGTCCGCAGCCCTGTCACTTTCTGGTATTCCATTCAATGGTCCAATCGGTGCCGCGCGCGTGGGTTACATCAACGACCAGTACGTGCTGAACCCAACTCAGGAAGAGCTGAAAGAAAGTAAGCTGGACCTGGTGGTTGCGGGTACCGAAGCCGCTGTGCTGATGGTTGAATCCGAAGCTGAACTGCTGAGCGAAGACCAGATGCTGGGCGCTGTGGTCTTCGGCCATGACCAGCAGCAGGTTGTTATCCAGAACATCAACGACCTGGTGAAAGAAGCCGGTAAACCACGTTGGGACTGGCAGCCAGAAGCGGCCAACGACGCGCTGAACGCACGTGTTGCTGCACTGGCAGAATCTCGTCTGAGCGATGCATACCGCATCACCGACAAACAGGAGCGTTACGCTCAGGTTGACGTGATCAAATCTGAAGTAACCGCGACCCTGGTTGCCGAAGACGAAACGCTGGACGCTAACGAAATTGGCGAAATCCTGCACGCTATTGAGAAAAACGTTGTTCGTAGCCGCGTGCTGGCTGGCGAGCCGCGTATCGATGGCCGTGAAAAAGACATGATCCGTGGTCTGGACGTGCGTACTGGCGTGCTGCCACGTACTCACGGTTCTGCGCTGTTCACCCGTGGTGAAACGCAGGCGCTGGTTACCGCGACCCTGGGTACAGCCCGTGACGCGCAGATCATCGACGAACTGATGGGCGAGCGCACTGACAGCTTCCTGTTCCACTACAACTTCCCTCCGTACTCCGTAGGTGAAACCGGCATGGTTGGCTCACCGAAGCGTCGTGAAATTGGTCACGGTCGTCTGGCGAAGCGCGGCGTGCTGGCAGTGATGCCAGAAGCAGACAAATTCCCATACACCGTACGTGTGGTGTCTGAAATCACAGAATCTAACGGTTCTTCTTCCATGGCTTCCGTGTGTGGTGCCTCTCTGGCGCTGATGGATGCAGGCGTGCCAATCAAAGCCGCCGTTGCGGGTATCGCAATGGGCCTGGTGAAAGAAGGCGACAACTATGTTGTTCTGTCTGACATTCTGGGCGACGAAGACCACTTGGGCGATATGGACTTCAAAGTAGCGGGTTCCCGCGACGGTATCTCTGCGCTGCAGATGGATATCAAAATTGAAGGTATCACCAAAGAGATCATGCAGGTTGCGCTGAACCAGGCTAAGGGTGCACGTCTGCACATCCTGGGCGTGATGGAACAGGCTATCAACGCGCCACGCGGTGATATCTCTGAATTCGCACCGCGTATTCACACCATCAAGATCAATCCAGACAAGATCAAAGATGTTATCGGTAAGGGCGGTTCCGTAATCCGTGCGCTGACCGAAGAGACCGGCACCACCATCGAAATCGAAGATGACGGTACTGTGAAGATCGCAGCAACCGACGGCGAGAAAGCGAAATTCGCGATCCGTCGCATCGAAGAAATCACTGCAGAAATCGAAGTGGGCCGTGTGTATGCAGGTAAAGTGACCCGTATCGTTGACTTTGGCGCGTTCGTTGCCATCGGTGGCGGTAAAGAAGGTCTGGTTCACATCTCTCAGATCGCTGACAAGCGCGTTGAGAAAGTGACCGATTACCTGCAGATGGGTCAGGAAGTGCCGGTTAAAGTTCTGGAAGTCGATCGCCAGGGCCGTATCCGTCTGAGCATTAAAGAAGCAACCGAGCAGTCTCAGCCAGCTGCTGCGCCAGAAGCACAGGCAGCAGAACAGCAAGGCGAGTAAGTTGCCATTTGCCCTCTGCTTTGCGGAGGGCCTATTATCAGGCAGGACGCCTTGTTAAGCCGCCGGGGGACAGGACGTTCATCCAATAGTTGTCTTCGGGAGTGGGAAATGAAGCCTTTTTTGCGCTGGTGTTTCGTTGCGACAGCTTTAACGCTGGCAGGATGCAGCAACTCTGCCTGGCGTAAGAGCGAAGTCCTCGCAGTGCCATTGCAACCGACTTTGCAGCAGGAAGTGATCCTGGCACGCATGGAACAAATACTTGCCAGTCGGGCTTTAACCGATGACGAACGCGCACAGCTTTTATATGAGCGCGGAGTGTTGTATGATAGTCTCGGTCTGAGGGCATTGGCGCGAAATGATTTTTCACAAGCGCTGGCTATCCGACCTGATATGCCTGAAGTATTCAATTACTTAGGCATTTATTTAACGCAGGCAGGCAATTTTGATGCTGCCTATGAAGCGTTTGATTCTGTACTTGAGCTTGATCCAACTTACAACTACGCGCACTTGAATCGCGGTATCGCATTGTATTACGGCGGTCGTGACAAGTTAGCGCAAGATGATCTGCTGGCGTTTTATCAAGACGATCCTAATGATCCTTTCCGTAGCCTGTGGCTTTACATCGTTGAGCGGAAGCTCGATGAGAAGCAGGCAAAAGAGGCACTGAAACAGCGCTTCGATAAATCGGACAAGGAACAGTGGGGATGGAACATTGTCGAGTTCTACCTGGGCAACATTAGCGAAGCAACGCTGATGGAACGCCTCAAGGCGGACGCAACGGATAACACCTCGCTCGCTGAGCATCTCAGTGAAACCAACTTCTATTTAGGTAAGTACTACCTAAGTCTGGGGGATATGGACAGCGCTACGGCACTGTTCAAATTAGCGGTTGCTAACAACGTACACAACTTCGTTGAGCACCGTTATGCATTGTTGGAATTATCGCTCTTGGGCCAGGAGCATGACGACCTGGCAGAATCGGACCAGCAATAGCTGACGACATAAACATCAGCCCGTAATCTTTTGATTGCCATCACCTTAACTGGTGAGGGCGTTGTTGTTCGTCAATACACCTACTTTGAGCCGGTTCACACTTTTCAATGAAAATTGCTAATCATTTTCACGATGAGCTAAGTAGACTGGCCGCCATTGACATTGAGGCACTCGTACTACATGGCTGAATTCGAAACCACTTTTGCAGATCTGGGCCTGAAGGCTCCTATCCTTGAAGCCCTTAACGATCTGGGTTACGAAAAACCATCTCCGATCCAGGCTGAGTGTATCCCACACCTGCTTTCTGGTCGTGACGTGCTGGGCATGGCCCAGACTGGTAGCGGTAAAACTGCAGCATTCTCGCTGCCGCTGCTGAACAACATTGATCCGGAACTGCGTGCACCGCAGATCCTCGTCCTGGCTCCAACCCGTGAACTGGCTGTTCAGGTTGCAGAAGCAATGACGGAATTCTCTAAACATATGCGCGGCGTAAACGTGGTTGCCCTGTACGGCGGCCAGCGTTATGACGTGCAGTTACGCGCCCTGCGCCAGGGTCCACAGATTGTTGTCGGTACGCCGGGCCGTCTGCTGGATCACCTGAAGCGCGGTACTCTGGACCTCTCTAAACTGAGCGGCCTGGTGCTGGATGAAGCAGATGAAATGCTGCGTATGGGCTTCATCGAAGACGTCGAAACCATCATGGCGCAGATCCCGGACGGTCATCAGACCGCGCTGTTCTCTGCCACCATGCCAGAAGCGATTCGTCGTATCACCAAACGCTTCATGAAAGATCCGCAGGAAGTGCGTATTCAGTCCAGCGTAACCACTCGCCCGGACATCAGCCAGAGCTACTGGTCTGTGTACGGCATGCGTAAAAACGAAGCGCTGGTACGTTTCCTGGAAGCGGAAGATTTTGATGCGGCGATTATTTTCGTTCGCACCAAAAACGCGACCCTGGAAGTGGCTGAAGCCCTGGAGCGTAGCGGCTATAACAGCGCAGCGCTGAACGGCGACATGAACCAGGCTCTGCGTGAGCAGACTCTGGAGCGTCTGAAAGACGGTCGTCTGGATATCCTGATTGCAACCGACGTGGCAGCACGTGGTCTGGACGTTGAGCGTATCAGCCTGGTTGTTAACTATGACATCCCGATGGATTCCGAGTCTTACGTTCACCGTATCGGCCGTACCGGTCGTGCGGGTCGTGCTGGCCGTGCGCTGTTGTTCGTTGAGAACCGCGAGCGTCGTCTGCTGCGTAACATCGAACGCACCATGAAGCTGACCATTCCAGAAGCGGACCTGCCAAACGCAGAGCTGCTGGGCAAACGCCGTCTGGAAAAATTCGCCGCTAAAGTACAGCAGCAGCTGGAAAGCAGCGATCTGGATCAGTACCGTGCGCTGCTGTCGCAGATTCAGCCTGTTGCTGAAGGCGAAGAGCTGGACATGGAAACCCTGGCCGCAGCACTGCTGAAAATGGCTCAGGGCGAACGTAGCCTGATCGTGCCACCAGATGCGCCGATGCGTCCTAAGCGTGAATTCCGTGACCGTGACGATCGCTTCGAACGTCGTGGCGACCGTAACGATCGTGGCCCACGTGGTGACCGTCCAGAGCGTGGTGGTGAAGACCGTCCACGTCGTGAACGTCGCGACGCAGGTGACATGGAACTGTACCGCATTGAAGTGGGCCGTGATGATGGCGTTGAAGTTCGTCACATCGTTGGCGCGATCGCTAACGAAGGCGACATCAGCAGCCGTTACATCGGTAACATCAAGCTGTTCGCATCCCACTCTACCATCGAGCTGCCAAAAGGCATGCCGGGTGAAGTACTGCAGCACTTTACGCGTACCCGCATCCTGAACAAGCCGATGAACATGCAGCTGCTGGGCGATGCACAGCCACGTCCTGACCGTGGCGGCGAACGTCGTGGCGGTGGTCGCGGTTTCGGCGGCGAGCGTCGTGAAGGCGGTCGCAGCGAAGGTCGCGGTGGTGAAGGTCGTCGTTTCTCCGGCGAGCGCCGCGAAAGCCGTGGCCCGCGTCGTGAAGAAGGCTCCAGCCGTCGTCGTTTCGGTGACGCGTAAGCCTTACGCTTCTGACGTAAAGTAAAATATACAGCCCCGATTCATGCGATCGGGGCTTTTTTTATTCCTTTTGTACTCCTGTACTGGTACAGTGCGTCACATTAAAATGCAGAACCGTATGATTGACTGGAGAAAAGGCTGTATGGCGACACTAACCACCACCCAAACGTCACCTTCGCTGCTTGGCGGCGTGGTGATCATCGGCGGAACCATTATAGGTGCCGGGATGTTTTCCCTGCCCGTGGTCATGTCCGGTGCGTGGTTCTTCTGGTCGCTGGCCGCGCTGGTCTTTACCTGGTTCTGTATGCTCCATTCCGGGCTGATGATCCTCGAGGCGAACCTGAACTACAGGATTGGCTCCAGTTTCGACACCATCACCAAAGATCTGCTGGGCAAAGGCTGGAATCTGGTGAACGGGCTGTCCATCGCGTTTGTGCTCTATATCCTGACCTACGCGTATATCTCGGCAAGCGGTTCGATTCTGCATCACACCTTCTCGGAGATGTCGCTGAACGTACCGGCGCGTCTGGCCGGGCTGTGCTTTGCGCTGGGCGTGGCGTTTATTGTCTGGATGAGTACCAAAGCGGTGAGTCGGATGACGGCGATCGTGCTGGGCGCGAAGGTCATCACCTTCTTCCTGACCTTCGGCAGCCTGCTGGGGCATGTGACGCCTGCCACGCTGTTTAACGTCGCCGAAGTGAACACCTCCTACACGCCTTACCTGCTGATGACCCTGCCGTTCTGTCTGGCGTCGTTCGGCTACCACGGTAACGTGCCGAGCCTGATGAAGTACTACGGCAAAGATCCGCGCACCATTGTGAAGTGTCTGGTCTACGGCACGCTGCTGGCGCTGGGGCTGTATGTGATTTGGCTGCTGGGGACGATGGGCAACATCCCGCGTCCGGAATTTATCGGCATTGCCCAGAAGGGCGGTAACATTGACGTGCTGGTGCAGGCGCTGAGCGGCGTGCTGAACAGCCGCAGCCTGGATCTGCTGCTGGTTATCTTCTCTAACTTTGCGGTGGCGAGCTCTTTCCTCGGCGTGACGCTGGGCCTGTTTGACTACCTGGCGGATCTGTTTGGCTTTGATGATTCTGCGATGGGGCGCTTCAAAACCGCGCTGCTGACCTTCCTGCCGCCGATTGTGGGCGGCCTGCTGTGGCCGAACGGTTTCCTTTACGCCATCGGCTATGCAGGGCTGGCGGCAACCATCTGGGCGGCAATTGTGCCCGCGCTGCTGGCACGTAAATCACGTAAACGCTTCGGCAGCCCGAAATTCCGCGTCTGGGGCGGCAAGCCGATGATTGCACTGATCCTGGTGTTTGGGGTAGGTAACGCACTGGTCCACGTGCTGTCGACTTTTAACCTGCTGCCTGTGTATCAGTAAACGCAAAGCCCGGTGGCGCTACGCTTACCGGGCCTACAGGGATCGCGTAGGCCGGATAAGGCGAAGCCGCCATCCGGCAAAAACCTACCCCACCAGCTCCTCTTTCACCTGCATCGCCAGCTCAAACGAGTGTAAACGCGCCTGGTGATCGAAAATCTGGCCGTTAACCATAATTTCATCCGCCTGCGTTTCGCGCAGCACAGCCTCCAGCTCGTGACGCACTTTCGCTTTATCGCCTACCAGCGACATGCTCAGCGCCTGCTGCACGCCATACTGTTCGGAGGCTGACCACAGCTGATGCATATTCTCCACCGGTGGCGGAAGCTGGCCCGTTTCACCGCGACGCAGCTTCACAAACGCCTGCTGCATGGAGGTAAACAGGAATTCCGCGTCGCGATTGCTGTCGGCGGCAACGATGTTGATACACACCATTGCGTACGGCTTCTCCAGACGCTCGGACGGTTTGAAGTTCGTGCGGTAGAGATGCAGCGCCTGATGCAGCATATCCGGCGCGAAGTGCGAGGCAAATGCAAACGGTAGCCCCAGTTGGGCGGCAAGCTGCGCGCTGTAGAGGCTCGAGCCCAGCAGCCACACCGGGATCTTCTCGCCGTAGCCCGGTACCGGACGCACGTACGGGTTCGGATCGCGCGCGTCGAACCAGTCCACCAGTTCGGCCACATCGCGTGGGAAGTTGTCGATATCGCCGCTCATATGGCGACGCAGGGCACGCATAGTCGGCTGGTCGCTGCCCGGCGCACGGCCAAGCCCTAAATCGATACGGCCCGGATAGAGGGTATTCAGGGTGCCAAACTGCTCGGCGATCACCAGAGGAGCGTGGTTTGGCAGCATCACGCCGCCGGATCCCAGGTGCAGCGTGGTGGTGTTTGCCGCCAGATAACCAATCAGTACCGAGGTGGCGGCGCTGGCGATGCCCACCATGTTGTGGTGTTCGGCCAGCCAGTAGCGGTGATAGCCACGCTTTTCGGCCAGCTGAGCCAGATCCAGAGAGTGCGAAAAGGCTTCTCTTGCCGAGGAGCCTTGTGGGATCGGCGCCAGATCCAGCACCGAAAACGGAATGGTTTTGTCAGTCATAACAGCTCACTTTGTCGACGGTGAATCTTTAATACTGCATTAAAAAATGATAACCGTTGTTAACAAAGTGAGCCTTTTTTAGGCCTGAAGTTCCAGTCCTGCGAGCCGTCGCCAGTAGCCGTTACAGTCGCTGTTTGCCGTAAGCGGCAGCGGAGCAGCACCGTTTTCGTTGGCGCGGAAGGCATCCAGCATCGCAAACACGCCGTTATCAAGCGGTGACAGGCGCACCATATCCACCAGCCCGTCCATAGACGCCAGCTCGTTGCCGAGGTTATAGACATAGCCGCTCATAGTCTGAATGCCGTTGAGAACAAACACCTGCTGATTCTCCTGGGACAACATGCTGCGTCCGTTTGGGTACTTAATACAGCAGGTTTCGCACTCGTCTTTTGGACGGTCTTCCGAGCGTGCGGTAAAGCAGCGGGCGGAATAGGCCAGCGGCAGATGCCCGTAGCTCAGCACTTCCACTTCAAACTTGTTACGAATGCCCAACTCTTCGCACTGGGTCAGCAGGTTTGCCAGCCAGTCGCGGGAGAGCTCAACAGGCATACACCAGCGCGTCATCCCCTGTTTGAGCAGCAGGCGCAGGGTCACGGCGTTATAACAGTTCAGGGCATGGCCCGCGACAAACGGCAGCCTGCGTTCGGCGCACATGTTCACCACGCCGAGATCGCTCGCCTCCAGCAGGAACTCGCCGTTCTCTACGTAGCGTTTCAGCTCGCCCAGTTCAGAAGAGGCCTGCACCAGCGCGAGCGTGGAGAGCACGACCTGTTTGCCGCTGCCGGCCAGGTTTTTCGCCATATCAAGCCAGTCGCCCACTTTGGTGGCGCGACGTTTGCTGCACACCGCTTCGCCGAGGTAAATCACATCGGCGCTGCTGGAGGCAGCCTGTTGGTAAAAATCTTCCAGCGTCTCTTTTGGCCAGTAATAAAGCACCGGCCCTAATGAATATTTCATGATTTTCTCACTGCCATTTACGGTGATACGCGCCCAGCGTGGTTTGCGTGCCTTCGGACATCGATCCGAGCGTTTCCATCCAGGCCTGCTGCGGGGCGTAGTTCTGCGGGTCCGCCATGCAGCGGTCGATGGCCTGACGCCACACTTTCGCCACCTGGCTCACGTAGGCCGGGCTGCGCTGACGACCTTCGATTTTCACCGAGGCAATATTGGCCGCCAGCAGTTCAGGCAGCAGCTCGAGCGTATTAAGGCTGGTAGGCTCTTCGAGCGCGTGGTAGCGCTCGCCGTCGACCAGATAGCGGCCTTTACACAGCGTCGGATAACCGGCGTTTTCACCATCCTGATAGCGGTCAATCAGCACCTCATTCAGACGAGATTCCAGCCCCTGCGGCGTTTGTTGCCAGCGAACGAAGCGGGCAGGGGAGCAGGCCCCGACGGTATTCGGCGACTCGCCGGTCAAATACGAGGAAAGATAGCAACGGCCTTCGGCCATAATGCACAGGCTGCCAAAGGCAAAAACTTCCAGCGGCACTGGCGTGACGCGCGCGAGTTGCTTAACCTGATGAATAGAGAGCACGCGCGGCAGCACCACGCGGGCCACGTCAAAGTTTAGGTGATAAAAACGCACGGCCTCTTCGTTGGTGGCAGATGCCTGAACAGAGACGTGGCGCTCAATATGGGGATAGCGTTCTGCCGCATACTCAAGCATAGCGAGGTCGGCCAGAATCAGCGCATCGGCACCCAGCTGTGCCGCCATATCCACCGCGCGCTGCCAGCGGGCGTAGCCGTCAGGATGAGCAAAGGTATTGATGGCGATATGCAGCTTGCGGCGGTGCTGGTGAACGAAGTTAACGGCTTCCTGAAGCTTTTTCTCCGTAAAGTTGAGGCCAGCAAAATGGCGGGCGTTGGTATCATCTTTCAGCCCGATATAGACCGCATCGGCCCCATTTTCGATGGCCGCCTTAAGCGCCGGAAGGTTTCCGGCAGGGCAGAGCAGCTCCATAATTTATCCTGATGTAGTCGATCGCAAAATTGTTAACGAGCTGGGATTTTAATTAACCCATACGCGACAATTTTTGATTTAAGGCAGCTAATGGCGTATTGATGACACCAATAATGAGGTACGGCTGACGACGGTTTGTTGATTTACGCCGCTATGTTGCGCTTCGGATATGGCAAAATAGCAGGACTATAGATATCAGGGAGTAAAGCTCGTGCTGGATAAACTGCGTTCACGTCTCGTACAATTTGGACCATCAATGCTGAGCGTGCCGGTCAAGCTGGCGCCGTTCGCGCTAAAACGCCAGGTGCTGGAGCAGGTCCTGAGCTGGCAGTTCCGCCAGGCGCTGCAGGACGGCGAGCTGGAATTCCTGGAAGGCCGCTGGTTAAGCATTGAGGTGCGTGACATCGGGCTGCACTGGTTTACCTCCGTTGAGAATGACCAGCTGATCGTACGCGAATCCGCCGACGCGGATGTGAGCTTTAGCGCCAACGCCAGCGATCTGCTGATGATCGCCGCGCGCAAGCAGGATCCGGATACGCTCTTCTTCCAGCGCCGTCTGGTGATTGAAGGCGACACGGAGCTGGGCCTGTACGTGAAGAATTTAATGGATGCCATTGAGCTGGAGCAGATGCCGAAAGGGCTGCGCGTGATGTTAATGCAAATGGCAGATTTCGTTGAGGCCGGGCTGAAAACCCCGCCGGACGGTAAACACACTTCAGTAGGTGAGCCATGCTGATTCGAGTCGAAATTGGGATTGATGCGCCGGGGATCGATGCGTTGTTACGCCGTGCCTTTGCGAGCGATGCCGAAGCCCAACTGGTCCACGACCTTCGCGAAGACGGCCTGATTACGCTGGGGCTGGTTGCCACCGATGACGAAGGTCAGGTGGTGGGCTATGTTGCCTTCAGTCCGGTCATCGTTCAGGGCGAAGAGCTGCAGTGGGTCGGCATGGCGCCGCTGGCGGTAGATGAAAGCTATCGCGGGCAGGGTCTGGCGCGCCAGCTGGTCTATGAAGGGCTGGATTCGCTCAATGAGTTTGGCTATGCCGCCGTTGTCACGCTGGGCGATCCGGCGTTCTATGGCCGTTTAGGCTTTGAGCAGGCCGCGCATTACGATCTGCGCTGTCGCTGGCCGGGTACGGAATCCGCTTTCCAGGTCCACCGTCTGGCGGACGACGCGCTCAACGGCGTCAACGGCCTGGTCGAGTATCACGACCATTTCAATCGCTTTTAATCAGGCTCTCGCGTAGCGCCTCAAAGGAGCCGTCTCCGGTCACGAGGCGCTCTTTCTGGCGCTTCGTCAGCTGCTTGATGCGGTATTCCAGCCTGAGCGCCAGCGAACGGTCGCCGACGGCCGCTGAGAAGGCGAGCTGTAATTCCCCTTTCCCCCGCAGCGCTTTTGCCCCTTTTCCCGTTTGATGTTGTAAAAAACGCCGCGCCACATCGGTGGTGATCCCGGTGTAGAGTGCGTTATCAGCGGTTCGGACAAGATAGAGAAACCAGCACACGGTAAACAGATTCAGTATGTTAAGGTGAACGCACCATAGCATGAGAGAGAACGAAAATGGAAACACTGGCAGCCATCAACCGCTGGCTGGCGAAGCAGCACGTCGTCACCTGGTGCGTCTACAGCGAGGGTGAGATGTGGTGCGCAAACGCGTTTTACTACTACGATCCGGAGCGCGTCGCGTTTTATGTTATGAGTGAAGACAAAACGCGTCATGCGCAGATGACCGGCCAGCAGGCTAAGGTCGCGGGCACGGTGAACGGCCAGCCGAAAACGGTCGCGCTGATCCGCGGCGTGCAGTTTAAAGGGGAGATCCGTCGTCTGGACGGAGAAGAGAGCGACGCGCGTCGTAAGCACTACACGCGCCGCTTTCCGGTTGCCGCTGCGCTAAAAGCCCCGGTGTGGGAAATCCGCCTCGATGAGCTGAAATTTACCGACAACACCCTGGGCTTTGGCAAGAAGCTGCACTGGCTACGCGCCGAGCAGGCGTAGCGCTTCGCGGTTAAACGCCGGGAGATCGTCCGGGGTCCGGCTGGTGATCAGCTGGTCTTTGTCGTTGACCACCTCCTGATCGTAAAACTCAGCACCCGCGTTTTTGAGATCGATAACGATCGGTTTCACCGCCGTGAGCTTACGCCCGCGGACCACTTCTGCGCTGATGAGCAACTGCGGGCCGTGGCAGATGGCAAAGACCGGTTTGCCGGTAGAAACAAAGTCCCGGGTAAAGGTCACGAAACGCTCGTCCCCGCGCAGGGAATCCGGTGAATGGCCGCCGGGTAACAGCAGGGCGTCGAAATCTGAGGGGCTAACGTTATCGATGGTCTCGTCGATGGTCACGCTGGCCTCGCCCTTATGGCCTGTCACCGTTTTGCCCGCCTCTTTTTCAATGGTGATGACCTCATGTCCCGCCTTGCGGAACGCCTCTGCAGGAGAGGTGAATTCTGAATCTTCAAACTCGTCGGTAATCAAGACTGCGATTTTCTTGCCCATGCTTCCTCCGTTGTTTTGGCTTCAGACTGATTTTTCTCCGCTTGTGGTAAATACTTACCTGTAACAGACTTCTAAGTGTGGTCGACGACGCTGAGTTCGCAAACGGACAATTCTGTAAAGGGGATAAGATGAGTCAGGTATTGATTACGGGTGCTACCGGGCTAGTGGGCGATCACCTGCTGCGGCTGCTGATTCAGGATCGCCGCGTGAACTACATCGCCGCCCCGACGCGTCGACCGCTGGCGGACATCTCCGGCGTCTTTAACCCGCACGATCCTCAGCTGACGGATGCGCTGGCGCAGGTGCAGGACCCGATTGATATCGCCTTTTGCTGTCTGGGCACCACGCGGCGGGAGGCGGGGAGCAAAGAGGCATTTATCCACGCCGACTACACGCTGGTGGTGGACACCGCGCTCACGGCGAAAAAGCTGGGGGCCAGACATTTTCTGGTGGTCAGCGCGCTGGGCGCCAGTGCCGGATCGCCTTTCTTCTACAACAAGGTGAAGGGCAAGATGGAGGATGCGCTGATTGCGCAGAAATGGGAGCAACTGACGATTGTGCGCCCCTCAATGCTGATCGGCCACCGGGACGAGCGCCGCTTTAACGAGTCGATCATGGCCCCGCTGTTTCGCATCCTTCCCGGCAACTGGAAAGCCATCGAGGCGCGGGACGTCGCGCGTGCCCTGTTAAAAGAGGGACTGGCCCCGTCGAAAGCGGGCGTAAACATTATCCCTTCGGCAAAACTGCGTGAAATCGCGCAGGGCGAGGCGTAAACTCCCCCGGCTAATTACTCATACTCTCCGGGGAATGCTATGACTGGTCAGTCTTCATCTCAGGCGGCAACACCTGTTCAATGGTGGAAGCCCGCACTCTTCTTTCTCGTGGTCATTGTTGGCCTCTGGTACGTGAAATGGCAGCCGTACTACGGTAAAGCCTTCACCGCCGCCGAAACGCACAGCATCGGTAAATCTATTCTCGCTCAGGCTGATGCCAGCCCGCTTCAGGCGGCGTGGGACTATGCCATGGTCTACTTTCTTGCCGTCTGGAAGGCCGCGGTCTTAGGCGTGATCCTGGGTTCACTGATTCAGGTGCTGATCCCGCGCAACTGGCTGGTGAAAACCCTTGGACAGCCGCGCTTTCAGGGTACGCTGCTGGGAACGATCTTCTCCCTGCCGGGGATGATGTGCTCCTGTTGCGCCGCGCCTGTGGCTGCTGGAATGCGTCGCCAGCGCGTGTCGATGGGCGGCGCGCTGGCGTTCTGGATGGGCAACCCGCTGCTCAACCCGGCAACGCTGGTGTTTATGGGCTTTGTACTGGGCTGGCATTTTGCGTTCATTCGTCTGGTGGCCGGACTGCTGACCGTGCTGGTAGTGGCGACGCTGGTGCAGAATCTGGTGAAGGATAAGGCGCCAGAGTCCGCGTCTGTTGAGCTGGACGTTAGCGAGCCGCAGGGCGGTTTCTTCGCACGCTGGGGCAAGGCGCTATGGCAGCTTTTCTGGAGCACCATCCCGGTCTATATCCTGGCGGTACTGGTTCTCGGGGCGGCGCGCGTCTGGCTCTTCCCGCATGCGGATGGCGCTATCGATAACACGCTGTTGTGGGTCATTGCGATGGCCGTTGCAGGCTGCCTGTTTGTGATCCCTACAGCCGCAGAAATTCCCATTGTTCAGACCATGATGCTGGCCGGTATGGGCACCGCGCCGGCGCTGGCATTGCTCATCACGCTGCCTGCCATCAGCCTGCCGTCGCTGATTATGCTGCGTAAGTCATTCCCGGCGAAAGCGCTGTGGCTGACCGCAGGGCTGGTGGCGTTGAGCGGGGTGATAGTGGGGAGTATTGCGTTGATGTGAAAAAAAGCCCGGTGGCGCGAGCGCTCACCGGGCTTACAGTCGGGTGTAGCTTACTTGATGTAAGTAAACGCAGTAGTGACGTGCTTCACGCCGCTCACCCGGCTGGCGATATCGGCCGCCGCTTTCCCTTCACGTTCGGTCACCAGACCTAGCAGGAACACTTCACCGTTTTCTGTCGTCACCTTCACGTTGGAGGATTTCACCTGGTCCGAGCCCAGCAGCTGGGAGCGTACTTTGGTGGTGATCCAGGTATCGGAAGAGGCATCACCCAGGCCAATTGGCTTGCCCTGACGCACTTCGTTAAACACCTCAGTGGTGCCTTCTACGCCCATCGCAATCTGTTTCGCACGAGAGGCGAGCTCCAGATTCGGTGCCTGACCTGCCAGCAGCACTTTGCCCTGATAAGCCGTCACGTTGATACGCGCTTCTTTCTTGATTTGTTCGTCTTTCGACAGCGCACTGTTGACGCGCAGCTCCAGCGTACCGTCATCCACCTGCGTTCCCACGGTGCGCGGATCGGTTGCCGCTTTGGTGCCTACCGCGGCGGTACCCACAACGGCTGCAGCGATACATCCCTGAAGCAGTAATGCAGACATAAGGACTGCGAGGGTCGATAAAGCCTTCATAAGAACTCCTTAATCATCCTGGTGAGGGAAAAGCGTGTTATCGATCAAGTCACATAAGCAGTTCACCGTGAGCATATGCATCTCCTGAATACGTGCGCTCCGGTGAGAAGGAATGCGGATTTCCACATCCTGCGGCCCAAGCAGACCCGCCAGCTCACCCCCGTCATAGCCGGTTAAGGCCACGATGGTCATGTCGCGGGTGACGGCGGCTTCAACGGCTTTGACAATATCCCGGCTATTGCCGCGCGTGGAGATGGCCAGCAGCACATCTCCGGCATGACCCAGAGCTCGCACCTGCTTTGCGTAAATTTCGTCATGCAGACGATCGTTAGCAATCGCCGTTAAGACCACATTATCGGTATTAAGTGCAATGGCAGGTAAACTTGGGCGTTCTGTTTCAAAGCGATTGATCATGCTGGCAGCAAAATGCTGTGCGTTGGCGGCTGACGTGCCGTTGCCACAACAGAGGATTTTGTTGCCGTTTAGCAGGGATTGCACCAGCGTCATTGCGGCACGCGAGATAGCATCCGGAAGGGCTTCCGCCGCGGCAATCTGAGTCTGGATGCTTTCTGTGAAGCACACTTTAATTCTTTCGAGCACGTTATCCCTTTTAAATCTTAATTATGCGTCTTCGCCAAAAGCGTTTTTAAGCCATTCGATCTCATTTCCGGTGAAGGCTATCACATCGAACCGGCAATCCACAGTATCAAAACTCCCATTATGGCGGGCAAGCCACAAGTGGGCAGTCTGTAATAATTTATGTTGTTTGGCGAGCGTCACGCTGGCGGCAGCACCGCCAAAACGAGAGGACTGTCGAAAGCGGACTTCTACAAACACGGTGACCTGACCGTCTTTCATGATCAGGTCGATTTCGCCGCCGCGCCCGCGGACGTTGGCGGCGATAAAACGAAGTCCTTTGCCTTCAAGCCAGCGACGCGCCTTTAATTCCCACGCATCGCCGGTCTCTTTTCGGCTTAACTGGCCGGGACGATCTGCCCCTGCTGGTATTTGAGCCATGATAACTTCCTGTTGATCACGCAGTCCTGGGTGGCGGTCAGATCGCCGGTATTGCCGTTAAGCTCAAAGCCCGGCACCTGGCGCATCTGGGTAAAGTGGTTCGCCAGCGCCCATGCATCGACACCCATCGCATACAGACGCGCCAGAGAATAATCGTTACGTACGGCACTCAGCGCCTGCTGCATCAGCGCCGGATTGCTGCCAGCCAGCATCGGGATTTCGCTGTACTGCAGACCGTCCATTTCCAGACGGAAATCCGGGCCGGCGGTGCCCTGCGCGCTGCGTGAGCTGGCGTAGAGCGTTGCGCCGCTCTGGCTGCCGTTACGCATCGCGATCATCGGTTTGATAAAGGCGATCTCCTGCGGCGTGGCAACGATATAGGCCGCATCCACTTTACCGCCACCGCTAATCTGCGCGTCGGTAGGCGGGGCCGGGATCGTCAGGCCGCCAATCGTCACGCCCTGTTGCTGCGGCAGGCTCGCGGTGACAGGACCGCCGTTAAGCGCTATACCCGCTCCACCGTTTACGCCCGCACGCAGTTCAGAGACGGAGCCGAATTTCTGCTGCAGCACGACGCCGCCGCCCAGCTTCTGCCACTCATCGGCAAAGGCATTGGCCACGCGATCGCCCAGCGCGCTGCGTGGGATGAGCAGCAGCGGAGCCTGCTTACCCTGCTCGTGAATATGACGCGCCGCATCGCGGGCTTCATCTTCAGGGGAAAGCGCGAAGTAGCAGATATTGGCCCGGTTCTGAACCTGCTCAGGCTGGTTGAGCGCCAGCACGTTCAGCGTGGTATTGCTCTTCATCAGCTCTTCCACGTTGTTTTTCAGCAGCGGACCGACAACGATGCTCGCCCCATCCTGTTGAACCTGAGCCAGAACCTGGTCAAGCGGCTGCGAGCTGGTGTCGTAAATTTTCACCTCAGCGCCCGGGTTGGCGCTGGTGGTTGCTACGGCCTGCGGCTGATCGGCAGGCTGGGCCGCGGGTTGTGCAGTCTGCTGCTGAGGCTGTTCTGCCGTTGCGTCAGGTGCTGGTGCCGCTTGGGTCTCGGCCGGAGCCTGGGTCGCAGGTGCTGCCGTAGCTGGTGTTGTTGTAGCCGGTGCAGCTGTAGCCTGAGGCGTCGTCGGGGCCGTCACCGGGTTTTGCATCGTGCCCTGCGCCGGAGCTTGCGCTGTGGTCAGGTCGCTGGTCTCGGCGGCGGATGGGCTGACAACATCACTCACGTTAGCCGCCTGGGCTGCCTGAGCGGGAACTGCGCTGCCGGTTACCGACGTAGTACCGTTTTTCGCTGCTTCAAAGCCCTGCTGAATGGTACGGCCAAACACCGCCGCCTGGCCGTTGAGCGGCAGAAGCAGGGCGATTTTGCTGGTGGACGCTGGCTTAAAGTTCTGTACGTTCACCAGCTGGGTTGGCAGCATTTTCGCACCCGGGTTTTGCGGGTAGCGTGTCTGCCAGTCCGTAATACCGGCTTTCAGCATCTTTGGATCGCTGCGGTTGTTAAACCACATCTGCTGCAGATCCAGCCAGCCCTGAAGAACGTTTTCATCGGCGTTGATGACCAGAGCCTGCGCCTGTTCCTGCGTCATCGAAGCCAGCGCTTGCCAGGTGGCATCAATATTTTTCTGCTTTTCGGCACCGCCGAGCAGCGGCTCTTGCGCGATGAGGGCGCGGAGCAGCGTCAGGGAAGGGCGCCCCTGCTCAGCGGTAATGCCCGCCTGCCAGAAGCGAGCCTGCTGGTTTTTATCCAGCGCGCTCACGTCAATGTCCCCGAGGATCTTCTTCGCGGCGGCGTAATCTTTCAGCGCGACCTTCAGCTCGGCAGAGAGCAGGCTCTGCTCGCGACGCTGGGCGTCGTTAAGATCTTTCGGCAACTGGTTAAACAGTTCGGCAGCCCGCTGGGTTTTACCCTCTTTCAGCAGTGCACGAATGGCGAGTAATTGCCAGTTGGTCTTGGTATCATTTGAACTCTGCGACATTTGCTGCAGATAAAAGCCAGAATCAGCCTGAGCAGAACCCTGAAGATGGGCGGTGCTCTGGTCAGGTGCCTGGGTGCCACAGCCTGCAAAGATCAGGGCTGCCAGCAGAAGCGGCACGCTGCGCGTGGCTTTTTTTCGAAGAAACGTTAACGGTACCATACTGTATCCAGTGATTTTTTTTACGCAATGCTCAATATTAAATCGGCAATACGGACGAAACAATGAAACAACACGAAACGGCAGATAATTCTCAAGGCCAGCTTTATATTGTACCTACTCCTATCGGGAATTTGTCTGATATTACCCAACGTGCGCTCACCGTACTGCAAGCTGTTGATTTAATTGCTGCTGAAGATACCCGCCACACCGGCCTGCTGCTGCAACATTTCGCGATTAACGCCCGTTTGTTTGCTTTGCACGATCACAATGAGCAACAAAAAGCCGAAACGCTGGTGGCGAAGCTGAAAGAGGGGCAGAACATTGCTCTGGTCTCCGACGCCGGTACGCCGCTGATCAACGATCCCGGCTATCACCTGGTGCGTACCTGTCGCGAAGCCGGTATTCGCGTTGTGCCGCTGCCCGGCCCGTGCGCCGCGATTGCTGCATTAAGCGCTGCAGGTCTGCCGTCTGACCGTTTCTGCTATGAAGGCTTCCTGCCTGCCAAATCCAAAGGCCGCCGCGACGTCTTAAAAGACCTGGAAGCGGAACCGCGCACCCTGATTTTCTACGAATCCACGCACCGCCTGCTGGAGAGCCTGGAAGATATGGTGACCGTCTGGGGAGAAGGCCGTTATGTGGTGCTGGCGCGCGAGCTGACTAAAACCTGGGAAACCATCCACGGCGCACCGGTGGGCGAGCTGCTGGCGTGGGTGAAGGAAGACGAAAACCGCCGCAAGGGTGAAATGGTGCTGATTGTCGAAGGGCACAAGGCGGAAGAAGACGCGCTACCAGCCGACGCGCTGCGCACGCTGGCGCTGCTGCAGGCGGAACTGCCGCTGAAGAAGGCCGCTGCGCTGGCGGCGGAAATTCACGGCGTGAAGAAAAATGCGCTGTATAAGCATGCGCTGGAGCAGCAGGGGGAGTAAGCCCCTGCCGCCTGTTTTGCCGGGTGGCGGCTGCGCCTAACCCGGCCTGCAGATCGTTATGCGTCTTTTAGCTAACTGGTACCGCCTCAAACACCAGCGTTTCCAGCGGCTGCAGCGTAATCACCACCGCGTTTTTATACTCCTCCGGTACGGTTGAATTACTGCCGTACACCGCTTTCAGACGAAACTGCGCCGCGTTTCCTGTCGGGATTTCAAAATCTTTTGTTAAATCCAGGTAGTAGCTTTGCGGCTTATCCGACGGGTTACGCAAGCCGAGAATCGCTTTGTCCTTGCTCCAGGATGCCCAGCCGTAAACCTGCAGCGCGGTCGGATCGCCACCAATCCAGTGCGTATCTACCAGCACGTTGGCGTTATCCCGGGACCACTTCGCGGCCCGCGCCAGGGTGTCCCACTTCGCCTTATTCAGCATTGAAGGGGTGATATACAGCTCCTGCAGCTGGGTTCCGGTGGCGAAGTAGCTCCAGACCTGGTCGGCAAAGTCGCTGTCCGTTTGCACCTTCTCCAGCCCGTAATAGGCGTTTTCCGCGCTAACGATCCCGTGGTACATCAGCGAGTTCAACGGGAACAGCGGCCCTTTGCGAACAATGGAGCGGTACGTTTCCGCATCGCGGTAGGTCATCCACTGCTGCACCGGCGTGCCGGGACCGTACAGGTTGATGTCATCGCCCTGGCGCCAGATGGAATCAGCGTAGAACAGCCAGGACGGGCTGGCGTTGGTACCTGTCGTCAGGTTAATAAACAGATTCGGGTTGGCGCTGCGCATGTTGTGCAGCAGAGCGATAGAGGCGTCAAAATCCGAGGCGAACGGGCTGCCCTTAATATGCGAATTGGCATTACCCATCCCGTCCAGCTTGAACGAGGTAATGTGCTCGTTTTTAATTAGCTTAACGATCTGCTCATTGAAGTTTTTAAAATAGTTTGGGCCTGACAGCGCCAGCTTCCCGTCTACCGTTTCGAAACCGTACTCTTTTGCATGCGAGACGCGAGTGTCGCGCGGTTTGTTATATCCACCCCACGGCGAGAGCCACAGTCCAACGGAGCTGTGCATGCTGTCGGCTTTTTCCCGAACTTTGCTAAAACCGTTGCTGAATGCCGGGCCAAACAGCCAGCGTCCGGTCAGGTCATCCCAGCCATCGTCAAGCAGGAACGCATCCAGCGCCACGCCGCGCCCGGTGATAAATTCCTTATTCCATTCATCCATCCGCCCCAGCACGTCCTGCTCGGAGTACGGGGTAAAGAAGCCGATATCCATCCAGCTGTTGTAGTGTAAATAAGGCTTATACGGACGCGGGCGGACGGCATCAATAAACTGGTTTACGCTGCGGCGCAGCTGGCTGGTCTCCGGGAAGGTGCCGAACCAGGTGGTAAAGCTGACCGGCGACTCTGGCTGAATCGGCGTTTTCAGCTCTACGTTGAGATTGGTTGTCGCTTCATAGGCGTAGGTGTTAACGATGGGCTTGTCCGGCAGAATGAAGAACGAGTCTGCGACGATCGGCGAGCTGTTAATCGCCCCGTCTACGTAAGGTGCCTGAGCCTGCTTTTTGGTCGGGAAGAAGGTAATTTTTGCCACGTCTCGCGGCTGACCAACGGCGGCAACGGTGTAGTCGATGCTGGCGTATTTCCCCTTCACCAGGTTCAGCTTCACCGTTACGTTAAAGTCCGGATGGGTGAAATCGATGACCAAGCCGCTGTCCTGCTTTTCGACATGCTTGATTTTAAAATCAGCGGTGTGGATTTTCGTCTCGTCCGGCAGCGTCAGAAAGAACAGCTCCTGCGGCGTGAGCGGATGGTTAGCCCTGGTGTCCTTAACCACTACCGTTGAGTTTGCATCATCAAATGACAGAGCAATATTGTCGTTACCGAGCGCGTAGTTCGCGGCCACCGCGCTATGGGAAACGCACATGGCCAGCACTGAGAGTGCGAGGATTTTTTTCATCAGCGTAAGCTCCTTTTTAATCAGGCTTCTGCCGGAAGCAGCAATCGGTTTGCCGATCCGCAAACGGCGATCTTGCTTCTGACCACCTCTTTCATGGCGTCCATGCCGACCCGCATATAGAAGCGCGGATCGTTGCCCTGCGGGTTTTCGGCAAACCAGGCCTTAACCGCGTCAGAGAAAGCAATTTTCAGCTCGGTCGCCACGTTGACTTTGCACACGCCCAGCTCGATGGTGCGGCGAACAAACTCATCCGGCACATCGCTCGCGCCGTGCAGCACCAGCGGCACGGTGACCACTTCGCGGATTTCTGCCAGCCGCTGGAAGTCGATTTTCGGGCGCTTGGTATACAGGCCGTGGGCGGTGCCGATGGCGACGGCGAGGCTGTCTACGCCGGTCAGTTCGACGAAGCGTTTCGCCTCCTGCGGATCGGTGAGGAATGCGCTTTCCGCGTCCACGCTCATGTCATCTTCCATGCCGCCCAGACGGCCCAGCTCGGCCTCGACGCTGCAGTCGTTGAGGTGGCAGAAATCGACCACCGACTTCACCAGCTTCACGTTTTGTTCAAACGGGTAGTGGCTGCCGTCGATCATCGCGCTGCGCACGCCCGCGTTGACCTTGCGGCGAATATCGTCCAGTGATTCGTGGTGATCGAGGTGCAGCGCCAGCGGCATGTCGTAGGTGTGGGAGTAGGCGCTGCACAGGGCGTAGATCTCTTCCAGCGCAATATGCTTAAAGGTGCCCGGCGTGCCCGCTAGGATCACCGGCGATCGCATTTCGCTGCACGCTTCGAGGATCGCCTGGATCGTCTCCGCGTTGTGGATGTTGAACGCCGGAACGGCGTAGCCTTTTGCCTGCGCGTCCTGCAGAAGATATTTCGTCGAGATAATACTCATAATCAGATCCTCTTAAGCCTGCCACGGATGAATAACGACGCCCTGCACCACGCGGTTGACCGTCCCGCTGGCCGATGGCGTATCGGGCGTAATGCCTGCGCTAAGCGACTGGGTGAGCGCAAAGACCTGGGCATACATCAGGAAGCAGAACGCCTGTTCCATATCGATAAACGGACGTGAAGGCGGCAGCAGAATGTGCGGACCCGCTTCAATGACCGGATCGTTTTCAGCGGCGATGGCGACGACGCGCAGGGCCTGGCGATCGCGGCGCAGCTCGGCCAGCAGATCCAGATCGTACTGACGCGTATATGGATGGCTGGAGATGAACACCACCACCAGCGTTTCATTGTCTACCAGCGACTTCGGCCCGTGACGGAAGCCCGTAGGGGAGTCGTAAAATGCCGCCAGCTTGCCCGCCGTCAGCTCCAGCACCTTCAGCGCCGATTCGCGCGCCGCGCCCTGCAGGCCGCCGCTTCCCAGATACACTATCCGTTTCCACGGTTCGCTGCCAAAGACGCCGTGGCTGAAATCCCCGAGCGAGGCGAGGATCGCCTGACAGCGATCGGCGACGTCGCCGAAGGTGTGGGTATTGATCGTTTCCGGGGCGAACACGGCCAGACAGCTCGCCATCATGGTGGTGATGCTGCTGGTCATCGCGAACCCGCGATCGTGCGTTTCGGCAGGCATCAGCAGGGCAAAGGCGTTATCGCTGTCGACGGCGTTCTGGTACAGGCTCCCCGCCTCGTTGCAGGTAATGGACAGGTGATAGCACTCCGGCACGAACTGGTTTGCCAGCTCAACGGCCGCGACGCTTTCCGGACTGTTGCCGGAGCGGGCAAACGAAACCAGCAGCAGCGGGTGCCCAGGGCTGAAGTAGTCCATCGGGTTCGTGACCAGATCGGTTGTCGGGACGGCGGTGAAGTTTTTCCCGGTGTGGCTTGAAAGCCATGGCGCAATGATATCGCCGATAAAGGCGGACGTGCCCGCGCCGGTCAGGACGATCCGCAGATCGCGCTTGCGCAGCAGCGGCGTCAGGAAACTGTCGATCGAAGCACGCAGGTTATCGATGTTGTTGAGCGAGCGGATCCAGCTGGCAGGCTGCTGGCGGATCTCTTCCTCGGTCCAGGTGCCGGTTGTGGTGGCGGTAGTGGTTTGTTGCATAACTCAGTCCTTAGTCGTGTGAATTCCACATCAGACGCTGGCAATCGTGTCGCTATCTTTCGTTTCGTTTCACTTGTTCACTTAAGCAGTTAAATAAAATCTATAGAAAAGAAATCGAAACTTCAATGAAAGAAAAGAAATAAAACGAAAAGTGTGATCGTGAAAGGAAAGGGAAAATTTAAGGAAAGGAAAAGAAAGGCCTTACGGTTTCAGGCCGTAAAGCCAAAAGGAGACACAATGAAAGGGCTAAAGGGGGAGAGCCTGGCCCTGAATCCAGATCCGCTGGAGGTGTAAACCTCCGTCCAACGCAATAATATTGGCGCGTTTGCCCGGGGCTAAGGATCCAAGCTGATCGTCAACGCCCAGCAGCCGGGCAGGGTGCAGCGAGGCCATATGGATAGCGTCTTCGGCGGTGACGCCCGCGTACTCCACCATATTCCTGACCGCGGCATCCAGCGACAGCGTGCTGCCCGCCAGCCCGCCGGAGCCGGTTCGAACCACGCCGTTTTGCATCGTGACCTCTTCACCGCACAGGGTATACCGACCGTCCGGCATACCTGCCGCCTGCATGGCATCGGTAATCAGCACCACGCGATCCTGAGCGCAGCAGCAGCATAAACGCATCGCTCCCGGATGGACGTGGTGGCCGTCGGCAATCAGCTCCAGCCACGCCCGTTTGTCCGTCAGCCCTGCGCCGACCATGCCGGGCTCTCTGTGGTGCAAACCCGTCATACCGTTGTAGCAGTGCACCAGCCCGTCGGCACCCGCATCAAACGCGGCGAGAGTTTGCCGGTACGTAGCAGCGCTGTGGCCCAGCATGACGCGGATACCGCGCTGTTTAAGATGATGAATCGCCTGCAGCGCGCCGGGTTTTTCCGGCGCGAGCGCCACCACGCGTAGCGTGCTCTGTGAAACGTCAATCAATCTGTCCAGCTCGGCGATATCCAGTTCCCGGAATAGCTCGGGCGGATGCGCCCCTTTGTTCTGGGGCGTAAAGTACGGTCCTTCCAGATAACTGCCCAGGATCTGCGCGCCGGGTCCGCCGGACTGACTGCGCCGGGCGATACGCATCAGTGCGCTGTGGATGGCTTCCATCGGCGCGGTCACGGTGGTGGGCAGAAATGCGCCCACGCCTTCACGCGCTTTATGCATCGCCAGAGTGTCCAGCACGTCAGGCGCATCATCCATGACGTCCACGCCCGCGCCGCCGTGGACGTGCGTATCGATATACGCCGGGCAAAGCAGCTCCGCATCGCGCGCCGTAACGCCCGCCGGGATGGGTTCAATCGCCGCAACCGCGCCGCTTTCTATGCGTAGCTGGTGGTCGTCCAGCCAGCCCTGTTCGGTCAGGATCCGTCGCGCGCGCAGCAGCTGGCTCATATCCCTTCCTCAGCCGGAGCTTCCTCACGGCAGCGCCCCAGCTCGTCGACCAGGCTCGTCAGGCCGCGGTGCCCGCACTCCAGCGCCTGCAGACGAAACGCCTCGCTGCTTAATCCGTCGCGCTCCAGCACCATCTCCAGCAGCAGCTGCAGGTTGGTGCCGGTGATGACTTCACTGCCCGGCCGTTGCATGGCGAGCGTCGATGCCACGCGAAAAGGCGTGCCGCCGAGCAGGTCGGTGAGAAACACAATATCGTGCTCTGCATCGAGTTCACTCACTGCCTGCTCAAGCTGAGCGGTCAGCCGCGCGGTGGTGGAGGTTTCCGGAAAATCGATGGCAATAAACTGCGGCTGTTCGCCCAGGATCTGCTTCATCGCCTGCTCAAGTCCGCTGGCAAAACCGCCGTGACCCGTCAAAATAATGCCTAACATCGCAACCTCTTTGCTTTTACAGGAAGTGACAGAATTTACCGACAACGCCCAGCAGCACGGTGATACCGATCAGCCGCAGCGGGCTCCAGCCGCGGCGTACCAGCCAGAACATGGTCAGGGTGTAGACCAGCGGCAGGAACGCGGGCATCAGCTTGTCGATGACGTCGGCCTGCAGTTTAACGACCGCATCACCCGCCTTGATTTCGAGCGTGGTATTGAGGCGGACGTAGGTTGCCACCAGCGCGCCGATCACCGTCATCCCGACGATAGACGCCGCGTGGCCGACCTTTTTAGTGTTGGCTTTAATCAGCGGAATGGCCGCGACGCCCATCCGGTAAGCGTAGTGCGCCAGGCCAAAGCGCAGGCCGAGGTGTACCACGTTAAACAGCACGATAAAGACCACCGCGCCCAGAATCGACCCTTGCAGCGCCAGGCTGGCACCAATACCGCCGCAGATGGGCAGCAGGGTCAGCCAGAACATGGCGTCGCCAATACCGCCAAGCGGCGCGCCGACGGCAATTTTGGTGCTCTGGATGCTGTTCACATCCTGCTTGGATCGCTCCATCGCCAGAATGATGCCGATAACAAAGGTCACCAGGAACGGGTGGGTGTTAAAGAAGCCCATATGGCCTTTCATCGCCCGCGCCAGGTCCCGCTTGTTGGTGTGGATCTTTTTCAACGCGGGCAGCAGCCCGTACAGCCAGCCGGAGGCCTGCATACGTTCGTAGTTAAACGAGGCCTGCAGCAGCATAGAACGCCAGGCCACGCGGTTGATATCCTTTTTCGTCAGCTCGGCACCGATGTTCTGGTCTTCGTAGACGTTTTCATTCACGCCGGTCAGCAGCGTCTCTTCGCTTTCAGACACGCCCGGCAGGGTGGTGTGGTTAGATGCCATCTTCGAATTCCTCTTTCTGAGCGGCGGGAGCCGTCGGTTCAGGTGATTTACGCATCAGGTCGATCAGCGCCATGGCCAGCGCGGCCGCCGCAATCGCCAGCACCGGAAGCTTGAGCCAGGCGGCGGCGACAAAACCAATAATGAAGTAAGGGATGTACACGTTTTTCATCATGATCTTCAGCAGCACGGCGAAGCCGATGGCTGGCATGATGCCGCCCGCGACGCCGAGGCCGTCAATCAGACGCGCTGGCAGAACGTCAATGGCGGTTTTCGCATGTTCCGCACCGAAGTAGATTGGCAGGAACGCGCACAGAAAATAGAAGATGCCGAGCGCCAGCAGCGCAAGATAGTTAACCCGTTCAATGCCGTTGGTGTCTGCATTGGCCGCCATGCGATCGCAGCGCGACATGACGCCGGACATCACCGAGAAGAGGAACGTAATCCCCATCTGTACCGCAACGGCAAACGGCACGGCGACGCCAACCGCGACTTCTGGCTTCACGCCGGTGCTGATGGCAAACGCGGTCCCCACGATGGTGCCGATAATGACGTTAGGCGGCTGGGCACCGGCGAGCGGGGCCAGCCCCATCCAGACCAGCTCTAACGTACCGCCGGTCAAAATGCCGGTGTGCAGATCGCCCAGAATCAGGCCGACCAGCGGCCCGAGCACCACCGGGCGGTGCATGTGCGTTAACCCGTTAAACATATCCAGACCGGCGATAAAGGCGAGTATGCCCAACCCAATCGCCTGCAACAGACTGATTTCCATTGTGAATCCCTCAGAGCAGTTTAAAGAGATCCAAAGCAGTTTCTGTTGGAACGCCCTGAACGAAGCATTCCACACCGGCCGCTTTCAGGCCGTTGAACGCGTCAATATCGTTCGCGTCGACAGAGACCGTTTTGGCAATTTGTTGTTTGCCACTGGCGTAGTGCATGTTTCCGACGTTGATACGGGTGATGGGCACGCCGCCCTCGACCAGCTTCAGAAAATCGGCGGGTGATTTGCAGACCAGCAGGATTTTCTGGCGGTCAGCGGCGCGGTGAATGTTGTCGATCACCTTTTGCAGCGACCAGAAGCGCACGGCGATCCCTTCTGCGAGCACCATTTCCATCAGGTTCTGTTGAACCGGATCCTCAGCGACCTCATCGTTAGCGACCAGCACCAGGTTTGCCCCCGCAAACCCCACCCACTGCACGCCCACCTGACCGTGGATCAGGCGTTCGTCGATGCGGCATAAAACAATGTTTGGCATAGAGTTTTCCTCTTTTTTAATTATGCGTTTTGAGTCGTTACGCCTTCGCAGGCGGCGTGGTACTGCTGGAGTATGTCCTGAATGTGGTCGATGATGAGTTCCCGTGGCGTTGACTTGAGAGCGCCCTCGCGAACTTTGCTGTACTGCAGCGGCAGGTACTGGCTGATCAGCGGCAGAGGAACAGGCTCGTCTGCCAGGTTACGCACCAGCCGTGCAAAGGCGTCGTCAATTTGGCTGTCCGGCCAGTAGTAGCGCACGCGGTCTGAGTAGCTGTAGCCGCGCGCCAGGCGACGCGCGTTGCCGTCACCGTGGTAATGGCTTTGCCAGTATTCCGGACGGTCGAGCATGACGTTTTCCAGCACGTGACGCAGGCCGGAGCTGGCTTTTGCCGGCAGCAGCTCCTCTTCAATGGCGGCCAGCGAAAACAGCGCCTCGCGCAGGGCGAAGGTCAGGGCGGGGCCAACTTTCAGAATGGCAAAGTGATCGTTAACCAGCTGGCGCAGCGCCTGCGGCGTCTGGTAGTCGGTGGAGTGCGCTTCAAACACCAGCGTGTCGTAAGCTTCAACCATTTTGCTCAGGGCAACGGCTTTCTGCGGCTGATAGTCGCAGACGTGCGCGTGGTCGAACTCCACGCCAGGCTGGACCACCAGGCCAATAATGCGCGGCCAGATGTCGCTTAAGCCTTCCTTTTCGAACGCGTGGCGGTGCGCTTCAAGCGTGGCGCGGGCCGCGTCCGGCGTGGTGACGGCAAGTTCGGTGAGCGTCTCGTGCGCGCCACCGGGAACCGGCACTTCCGTGCCGATAACGTAGACCAGATCGGATTCACCAAACTGCTCGCGACAGGTCGCTTCGGCAATATTCGCCAGGCGTGCGGCGCGTCCGGCGACGATCGCGTCGGTCAGGGGAACCGGGTCGTCCTCGCAGGACATGCTGCAGTCCAGGTGGATCTTTTTGAATCCGGCGGAAACATAGCTTTTGATCAGATCGTCGGCATTTGCCATCGCCTGTTCCGCAGGGAGATTTTGCCAGCGGTTAGGGCCCAGATGATCGCCGCCGAGTATCAGCTGTGATGTCGGAAAACCGAGCGACTCGGCCAGCCGGCAGACAAACGCGTGAAAATCCGCAGGCGTCATGCCGGTATAGCCGCCAAATTGATCCACCTGGTTGGAGGTCGCCTCGATCAGCAGCGGCGTCTGATGCGAATGCGCGTAACGAATTGCAGCTTCAAGTACCAGCGGATGTGCGGAGCAGACGGCATAGATCCCGTTCGAATTCCCTCGTTTATGTTGTTCCACCATTTCTGTCAGATGTTTCACTTTCCTCTCCATTTCGGATGGCAATGATACTTGTCTTTCGTTTTGTTTCATTTAATCCTGCATCATGGTGATATAAAAATAAAACGAAAGATAATAGTTTTCCGATCTGTTTCACAAAAGAAACATAATGAAAGGTTTCAGCGCAGTGTTGGCTTGCGTCTGTACGTAAGGCGGGACTTGCATTCCCGAAAAAGAAAGGCCTTAATAGGCAAAACGAAATGAAACGAAAGGCTATTTATTAAGGAGCTCGTATGAGCAGCACCGATTCATCCGCGGAAAAGCGCATCACCGGCACCAGTGAAAGGCGAGAGCAGATCATTCAGCGGTTGCGGGCGCAGGGAAGCGTGCAGGTTAACGATCTGTCTCATCTGTACGGCGTATCGACGGTGACGATCCGCAACGACCTGGCGTTTCTGGAGAAGCAGGGTATTGCCGTTCGCGCCTACGGCGGGGCTTTGATTTGCGAAGGCAATGTACCGGGCGCTGAGCCTTCCGTGGAGGATAAAAGCTCGCTGAATACGGCGGTGAAGCGCAGTATCGCGCAGGCCGCTGCCGCGCTGGTCAAACCCGGGCACCGTATTATTCTGGACTCCGGCACCACGACGTATGAAATCGCCCGCATGCTGCGCCAGCACACGGACGTGATTGCGATGACCAACGGGATGAACGTGGCGAATGCGTTGCTGGAAGCGGAAGGGGTGGAATTGCTGATGACCGGCGGGCACCTGCGCCGTCAGTCGCAATCCTTCTACGGTGACCAGGCAGAACAGTCGCTACAGAATTACCATTTTGACCTGCTGTTCCTCGGCGTTGACGCCATCGATCTCGACCGCGGCGTAAGTACGCATAACGAAGACGAAGCCCGCCTTAACCGCAAAATGTGCGAGGTGGCGGAGCGTATTATCGTTGTCACGGACTCCAGCAAATTTAACCGCTCAAGTCTGCATAAAATCATTGATACGCAAAGGATTGATATGATTATTGTCGATGAAGGCATTCCGGCGGAGAGTCTGGAAGGGCTCCGAAAAAGCGGGATTGAGGTGGTGCTGGTTTAAGGGGGCCTTCCCCTCTTCCTAACCCTCTCCCCATAGGGGAGAGGGGACCGTTCGGTGCGGTTGGGAATATGAATCACGTCACCGGTGCCGGGTTGAACACCGCCAGCTGATTATGTAATCCCCATTGATCCGAGAAGGTTTTCTTCCGCCCGCTGGCGACATCCAGAATGAAGTGGAACAGTTTCCAGCCCACGTCCTCAATGCTCTCTTCCCCGGTGGCGATAGTGCCCGCGTTGATATCCATTAAGTCATACCAGCGGTTTGCCAGCTCGGTGCGGGTCGCCATCTTGATCACCGGTACCGCCATCAGGCCGTACGGCGTGCCGCGCCCGGTGGTAAAGACCTGCACCGTAATGCCGGATGCCACCTGCTGCGTGCCGCAGACGAAATCGCTGGCCGGCGTTGCCGCGTAGATCAGGCCGCGTTTCGTCGGGCGCTGGCCCGGAGAGAGCACTTCCACAATCGCGCTCTGGCCGGATTTGGCAATCGACCCGAGGGCTTTTTCCACTACGTTGGCCAAGCCGCCTTTTTTGTTCCCGGGGGAGGGATTGGCGCTGCGGTCGGTTTTGCCCATATCGAGATAGCTATCGTACCAGGCCATTTCCTCGAGCAGGCGCTTGCCGACCTCTTCATTAACGGCGCGTGGTGTGAGCAGATGGATGGCATCACGCACTTCGGTTACCTCGGAAAACATCACCTTTGCGCCGCAGCGAACGAGCAGATCGGATGCAAAGCCCACCGCCGGATTGGCCGTCACGCCGGAGAAGGCATCGCTGCCGCCGCACTGGGTGCCCACAACCAGCTCAGAGGCCGGGCACGTTTCGCGCTGGCGGCGGTTGAGCTTGTCCAGATGGCGTTCTGCTACCTGCAAAATATCGTCGACCATTGAGCGGAAACCGACGTGGCGCTCGTCCTGCAGACGCACGATGCTGGCCTCGTCTGCCGGGATGGCTTTGACATCCTCGGTACCCTGCAGCAGGCGTTCTGGCTGCAATTTTTCACAGCCGAGGCCAATGACCATCACCTCGCCGCCAAAGTTGGGGTTCAGGGCGATATTGTGGATGGTACGGATAGGCACTACGGCAGCGGGGGCGTTAATCGCCACGCCGCAGCCGTAGAGGTGGTTCAGGCCAACCACGCCGTCGACGTTCGGGTATTTCGGCAGCAGATCGCGTTCGATGATTTTCACCACGTAATCCACTACGCCCGCCACGCAGTGCACGCTGGTGGTAATGCCGAGCAGATTCTTGGTGCCGACGCTGTCGTCCGCGTTGCGGTAGCCTTCGAAGGTATAGCCCTCCAGCGGAGGAAGCGGTTCCGGTACGCGAGTCGCCAGCGGAAGCGTGTTTAGCGGCGGCGCTTCCGGCAGCGCCACCAGCGACTCCTCAACCCAGCTCCCCTGTGGTATAGATCGAACGGCATAGCCGATGACTTCACCGTAACGTATGATTTCGCTGTTAACAGGGATATCCACCAGGGCGACTTTATGTCCCTGCGGAACATGCTCAATCAGTTCCAGCCCGTCCGGAAAGCGGGTACCCGCTTTTAAGCCATTATCGTTTACAATAATCGCCACATTATCGGTGTCGTTGACTTTTATATAAAACGCCGTCGGCGATGACTGTCGAATTTCAATGTCGGCCATTGTTAAGTATTCTCCAGCAAAGTATCTGATAATAAATTCAGCCAATTTTAAAATAGTAGAAATAAATACGCGGCTTTCAGAAATAAAGCATGTCAGCATAGGGGATATGAAAATGTGATCTCGATCGCTCCAGAACCAGTAATGCCTGATTCTGTGCATTAGCGCCCAGCGCCTTGTGCATATGCAAAAAAAATTTATCGAAGTGTAACGCAATACTTGAGCATTAAAACAATGTGTGGTTGTGGATTGCGTCTTATACTGAATGACGATTTTATAACGCCAAAATACGTCAGAATAATAAATATAATGCTGGTGCGGTGTCTGAATAAATAAAATGATGCTGATATAGGCTGCGAATTAAAAAGGTAAATACGATGAGTAACGATATCTTCCCGAATAAATTTAAAGCGGCCCTCGCGGCACACCAGATTCAGATTGGCTGCTGGTCCGCGCTGGCAAATCCTATCAGCACCGAAGTGCTGGGCCTGGCTGGTTTCGACTGGCTGGTGCTGGACGGCGAACATGCGCCGAACGATATCAGCACCTTTATTCCGCAGCTGATGGCGCTTAAAGGCAGCCACAGCGCCCCTGTAGTGCGTGTCCCCACCAACGAGCCGGTGATTATCAAGCGCCTGCTGGATATCGGCTTCTATAACTTCCTGATCCCGTTTGTGGAGACGGAAGAACAAGCGGCACTGGCCGTAGCCTCTACGCGCTATCCGCCAGAAGGGATCCGCGGCGTTTCCATTTCGCATCGCGCCAATATGTTTGGCACCGTGCCGGACTACTTCGCGCAGTCCAACAGCAACATCACCATTCTGGTTCAGATTGAGAGCCAGCAGGGCGTTGATAACGTCGATGCGATTGCAGGCACCAATGGCGTGGACGGTATCTTCGTTGGCCCAAGCGATCTGGCTGCCGCCTTTGGCCATCTGGGTAATGCCAGCCACCCTGACGTGCAGCGCGCGATCCAGCACATTTTTGCCCGCGCTAAAGCACACGGCAAACCGTGCGGCATTCTGGCACCGGTTGAGGCTGACGCCCGTCGCTATCTGGAGTGGGGAGCCACGTTTGTTGCCGTCGGCAGCGACCTCGGCGTATTCCGCTCGGCCACGCAGAAATTAGCGGACGCTTTTAAAAAATAACCATCATTGAGGAAACAGATTATGACGCTGAAAGTGGGTTTTATTGGCCTGGGGATCATGGGTAAACCAATGAGTAAGAACCTCATCAAAGCAGGTTACTCGCTGGTGGTCTCCGATCATAATCCACAGGCCGTGGCTGAGGTGATAGCGGCTGGCGCAGAAACAGCCACCACCGCGAAAGCCATTGCCGAGCAGTGCGATGTCATCATCACCATGCTGCCTAACTCCCCGCATGTAAAAGAGGTCGCGCTGGGTGAAAACGGCATTATCGAGGGCGCGAAGCCTGGCCTGGTGCTGATCGATATGAGCTCTATCGCACCGCTTGCAAGCCGTGAAATCAGCGAGGCGCTAAAGGCAAAGGGTGTCGATATGCTGGATGCGCCGGTCAGCGGCGGTGAGCCGAAAGCGATCGACGGCACGTTGTCGGTGATGGTCGGCGGTGATAAAGCCGTTTTCGATAGATACTACGACCTGATGAAAGCGATGGCGGGCTCCGTGGTACACACCGGAGAGATTGGGGCGGGTAACGTGACCAAGCTGGCAAACCAGGTGATTGTGGCACTCAACATTGCCGCCATGTCTGAAGCGCTGACGCTGGCAACCAAAGCGGGCGTCAATCCGGACCTGGTCTACCAGGCTATTCGCGGCGGTCTGGCGGGTAGCACCGTGCTGGATGCCAAAGCGCCGATGGTCATGGAGCGTAATTTCAAACCCGGTTTCCGCATCGACCTGCATATCAAAGATCTGGCGAACGCGCTGGATACGTCACACGGCGTGGGCGCACAGCTGCCGCTGACCGCAGCGGTCATGGAGATGATGCAGGCGCTGCGTGCCGATGGCCTGGGCACGGCAGATCACAGCGCGATTGCATGCTATTACGAAAAACTGGCGAAGGTGGAAGTGGCGCGTTAATCACGGCTTTCCCATACCTGAGGGTGACAGCGGCGTGCAAACCCTCTATACTGCGCGCCGAAGCTGACCAGACAGTCGCCGCTTCGTCGTCGTCCCTTTCGGGGGAGACGGGCGGAGGGGAGGAAAGTCCGGGCTCCATAGGGCAGGGTGCCAGGTAACGCCTGGGGGGGAAACCCACGACCAGTGCAACAGAGAGCAAACCGCCGATGGCCCGCGCAAGCGGGATCAGGTAAGGGTGAAAGGGTGCGGTAAGAGCGCACCGCGCGGCTGGTAACAGTCCGTGGCACGGTAAACTCCACCCGGAGCAAGGCCAAATAGGGGTTCACATGGTACGGCCCGTACTGAACCCGGGTAGGCTGCTTGAGCCAGTGAGCGATTGCTGGCCTAGATGAATGACTGTCCACGACAGAACCCGGCTTATCGGTCAGTTTCACTTCTTAAAAAACCCCGCTTCGGCGGGGTTTTTGCTTTCTGAATGTTGCTGGTCGGGTAAGCGCTGCGCCGCCCGGCAACCGAACAAACGACATCAATTCTCATATTTGCGACATTAAGCACATTTCACTGTTTTTGCTCCTTCAGTATCGTTCCTGCATCTGTTGACGATCGTCATCACAAAATTTCACGCTAAAAAACAGAAGATTTACAGTATTGGTAATTTGTTAATATTGTTATCTTAATGATCGCAAAATTTTTCTTGTTTGATATGCATATATTGAAATTAAATACATTTATCCCGTGAATATGTGACGTATTCCACTCTTTTCCGCAAGCCTGAAAATTCGCGTTAGAAAAAATTGATAAATTGAAAGAATGTTTCAAACAAATAGCGGTTATTTATTGTCCTTTAATTGCCTGAAATATCGTCTTTATTGATTTTTTCCGGACGGTAAAATTTATCCGGGTTATCGCCATAAAATTAATTTATTACCGCTATTTTTATTGATCAATGTCAGCGTAGTGGCATATTTATATCGTTATATGTTAATGAAGTATAACGATTTTATTTTGTTTTTGGTGTGTGGGATAAAGGGCCGGGAAAGCAAATTGTGAGTAACAGCACATACCCCTTTAAACATTATTGAGTAGAATTCACCCCGTCATAGGGAAATAAGCGCAGAATATTATGAACACTATTATTCTACCGAAAACACAGCACCTCGTGGTATTTCAGGAAGTCATTAAAAGTGGCTCCATAGGTTCTGCAGCAAGGCAGCTGGGCCTGACGCAACCTGCAGTCAGCAAAATCATCAGCGATATTGAGTCCTACTTCGGCGTGGAAGTGATGGTGCGTAAAAACACAGGCGTAAAACTCACTGCCGCGGGCCAGGTTCTGCTCTCGTACTCAGAGTCGATCACCCGCGAAATGAAAAACATGGTGAGTGAAATTAACAGCCTGAGCTTCAGCACCGTTATGGACGTCTCCTTTGGCTACCCGTCGCTGATCGGCTTTACCTTCCTGTCTGAGATGATCAAAAAATTCAAGGAAGTGTTCCCGAAAGCACGCGTCTCGATGTATGAAGCCCAGCTCTCCTCTTTCCTCCCGGCCATTCGCGACGGTCGTCTGGATTTCGCTATCGGCACCCTGAGCGATGAAATGTTGCTACAGGATCTGCATGTCGAACCGCTGTTTGAGTCCGAATTTGTGCTGGTCGCCAGTAAAACGCGAACGTGCACCGGCCCGACGACACTGGCATCGCTCACGCACGAGCAGTGGGTGATGCCGCAAACCGATATGGGCTACTACAAAGAACTTCTGACCACCCTGCAAGACAACCACATCAGCATCGAAAACATCGTCCAGACCGATTCGGTCGTCACCATTTATAACCTTGTCCTGAATGCCGATTATCTGACGGTGATTCCCCGCGACATGATTGCGCCATTCGGTTCCGACCAGTTTATTGTGCTGCCCGTGGAAGATGAATTACCCGTGGCGCGTTATGCCGCCGTGTGGTCTAAAAATTACAGGATTAAAAAATCGGCGTCAGTATTAGTTGAGCTGGCAAAACAGTATTCGTCGATGAATATCGAAAGACGACGATGAATAATTAGTATTTATTTTAAAACACCCAGCGCGTTAACGTGTTAACGCGCTGACACCCTGACTTTGCCTGAAAAAGAATGAATTATTATAACGAGGATATTATGCATATTACCTACGATCTCCCTGTAACCATTGAAGATATTCAGGACGCCAGAAAACGACTGGCAGGAAAAATATATAAAACCGGTATGCCGCGCTCGAATTATCTCAGCGAACGCTGCAAGGGCGAAATATTCCTGAAGTTCGAGAACATGCAGCGTACCGGCTCGTTTAAGATCCGCGGCGCGTTTAACAAATTAAGCTCACTGACCGACGCTGAAAAACGCAAAGGCGTTGTCGCCTGCTCCGCGGGGAACCACGCGCAGGGGGTGTCTCTCTCCTGCGCCATGCTTGGCATCGACGGCAAAGTGGTGATGCCGATGGGGGCGCCGAAGTCTAAAGTGGCCGCGACGCGCGACTACTCGGCGGAAGTCGTGCTGCACGGCGAGAACTTCAACGACACCATCGCCAAAGTCAGCGAAATCGTCGAGATGGAAGGGCGTATTTTTATTCCCCCTTACGACGATGCAAAAGTCATCGCCGGGCAGGGCACCATCGGTCTGGAAATTCTTGAAGATTTATATGACGTGGATAACGTCATTGTGCCTATCGGCGGCGGTGGACTCATTGCCGGGATTGCAACGGCAATTAAATCCATCAATCCCACCATTAATATCATCGGCGTACAGTCTGAAAACGTGCACGGAATGGCTGCCTCCTGGCATGCCGGAGAAATAACCAACCATCGCGTTACCGGCACGTTAGCCGACGGCTGCGATGTCTCTCGCCCGGGGAAATTAACCTTCGAGATCGTTCGTGAACTGGTCGATGACATTGTGCTGGTGAGCGAAGACAACATTCGCGACAGCATGATCGCGCTTATTCAGCGAAATAAAGTAGTGACAGAAGGTGCCGGCGCGCTGGCCTGTGCCGCGTTATTAAGCGGCAGGCTTGATCACTATATTCAGGGTCGTAAAACCGTCTGCATTATTTCCGGCGGCAATATCGATCTCTCCCGTGTTTCCCAAATTACCGGCTTCGTTGACGCATAAAGGTGACCTATGAGCAACACAGAAAGCATTATCGTTGGCCAGACAAAAACGTCCTCCTGGCGTAAGTCTGATACCACCTGGACGCTTGGCCTGTTTGGTACCGCCATTGGCGCAGGCGTGCTGTTCTTCCCCATCCGCGCGGGCTTTGGCGGATTAATCCCTATCCTGCTGATGCTGGTTCTCGCGTTCCCGATAGCGTTTTACTGTCACCGCGCGCTGGCGCGCCTCTGCCTGTCCGGCAGCAATGTCTCCGGCAACATCACCGAAACGGTGGAAGAGCACTTTGGTAAAACGGGTGGGGTGGTCATTACGTTCCTCTACTTCTTCGCCATTTGCCCGCTGCTGTGGATTTACGGCGTCACCATTACCAACACCTTTATGACCTTCTGGGAAAACCAGCTCCAGCTGCCTGCGCTGAACCGCGGCGTGGTGGCGCTGTTCCTGCTGCTGCTGATGGCCTTTGTTATCTGGTTTGGTAAAGACCTGATGGTGAAGGTAATGAGCTTCCTGGTGTTCCCGTTTATTGCCAGCCTGGTGCTGATTTCCCTGTCGCTGATCCCTTACTGGAACTCGGCGGTGATCGACCAGGTCAACCTGAGCGATATCGCCTTTACCGGTCATGACGGCATTCTGGTCACCGTGTGGCTGGGTATCTCCATCATGGTCTTCTCCTTCAACTTCTCGCCTATCGTCTCCTCTTTCGTGGTCTCCAAGCGCGAAGAGTACGAGCCGGAGTTCGGTAAAGAGTTCACCGAGCAGAAATGTTCCAAAATCATCGGCCGCGCCAGCCTGCTGATGGTGGCTGTGGTGATGTTCTTCGCCTTTAGCTGCCTGTTTACGCTCTCTCCGCAGAACATGGCGGACGCCAAGGCACAGAACATTCCGGTGCTCTCTTACCTGGCGAACCACTTTGCGTCAATGTCCGGAACAAAATCGACGTTCGCGACGGTGCTGGAATACGGTGCCTCCATCATCGCGCTGGTTGCTATCTTCAAATCCTTCTTCGGGCACTATCTGGGCACGCTGGAAGGTCTGAATGGTCTGATACTCAAGTTCGGCTACAAGGGCGACAAGAAGAAAGTCTCTGTTGGCAAACTGAACACCATCAGCATGGTGTTCATTATGGGCTCCACCTGGGTTGTGGCCTACGCCAACCCGAACATTCTCGACCTTATTGAAGCCATGGGCGCACCAATCATCGCCTCTCTGCTGTGCCTGCTGCCGATGTATGCCATCCGCAAGGCACCGGCGCTGGCGAAATACAAAGGGCGTACCGAGAACGTCTTCGTTACCGCGGTCGGCCTGCTGACCATTCTGAATATCGTTTACAAACTGTTCTAAACCATTGCTCAGGAAGAGCGGAGTCACATGATGATTGAGTTTCCGGTTGTACTGGTTATTAACTGCGGGTCGTCCTCTGTTAAGTTTTCGGTGCTCGACGCCAACAGCTGCGATGCCCTGATGACGGGCATCGCAGAAGGGATCAACACCGAGAAGGCCTTTATTTCCGTGAACGGGGGTGAGCCGGCCAGACTGGCTCACCAGGACTACGAAGGGGCGCTGGCTGCCATCGCCCTTGAGCTGGAGAAGCGTAACCTGATGAGCAGCGTGGCCTTAATTGGCCACCGCATTGCGCACGGGGGAAATCTCTTCAGCGAGTCGACCCTGATCACGGAAGAGGCGATCGCGCAGATCCGACAGGTTTCCCCGCTGGCGCCACTGCATAACTACGCCAACCTGAGCGGCGTGGAAGCCGCAGAGCGTCTGTTCCCGGGCGTGCAGCAGGTGGCGGTATTTGATACCAGCTTCCACCAGACGCTGCCGCCGCAGGCGTATCTGTACGGATTGCCGTACCGCTATTTTGAAGAGCTGGGCGTGCGCCGCTACGGCTTCCACGGCACCTCTCACCGCTACGTAGCCGCGCAGGCGCATACGCTTCTCGGGCTGTCCCCCGATGACAGCGGCCTGGTGATTGCCCATCTCGGCAACGGAGCCTCCATCTGCGCGGTGCGCAACGGCGAAAGCGTCGACACCTCGATGGGGATGACGCCGCTGGAAGGGCTGGTAATGGGGACGCGCTGCGGCGACGTGGACTTCGGCGCGATGGCGTGGATTGCCCAGCAGACTGGCCAGTCGTTCGAGGATCTGGAGCGCGTGGTCAATAAAGAGTCCGGGCTGCTGGGGATCTCCGGCATCTCCTCCGATTTACGTACGCTGGAGAAAGCCTGGCACGAAGGCAACGAGCGGGCGCAGCTGGCTATCCATACCTTCGTGCACCGCATTGCGCGGCATATCGCCGGGCACGCGGCGTCGCTGCACCGCCTGGATGGGGTGGTCTTTACCGGCGGCATTGGCGAAAATTCGAAGCTTGTCCGCGCGCTGGTGGCGGAACATCTGAAAGTCTTCGGCATCATCCTCGACGACGCCAAAAATGCCCTGCCGGGGAGCGCGGGAGAGCGCGTGATTTCCACCGAATCGTCCCGCGTGGCCTGCGCGGTTATCCCTACCAACGAAGAAAAAATGATCGCGCTGGACGCCCTCCGTCTTGGAAAGGTTACCCCGGCCGCGGCTTACGCCTGATAAAGCGAGAAACACATGAAAGTAACAATCGATACGGGCGTCGCGCCCTACAGCGACGCATGGGCCGCGTTTCGCGGTGAAGAATGGAAAAACGCCGTCAACGTCCGCGATTTTATTCAGCATAACTACACCCCTTATGAAGGCGATGAAGCTTTCCTCGCGCAGGCGACGCCAGCAACGACGGCGCTGTGGCAGAAGGTAATGGTCGGCATTCGCCAGGAGAATGCCACCCACGCCCCGGTGGATTTCGACACCAACATTGCCACCACCATTACGGCTCATGGGCCTGGCTATATCGACCAGGATCTGGAGACGATCGTCGGCCTGCAAACCGATAAGCCTCTCAAGCGTGCGCTGCACCCGTACGGTGGGATCAACATGATCCGCAGCTCGTTTGAGGCCTACGGGCGGGAGATGGATCCGCAGTTTGAATATCTCTTTACCGAGCTGCGCAAAACCCACAACCAGGGGGTGTTTGACGTCTATTCCCCTGAGATGATGCGCTGTCGTAAATCCGGCGTGTTGACCGGTTTGCCGGACGGCTACGGGCGCGGACGCATCATCGGTGATTACCGCCGCGTGGCGCTCTACGGCATCAGCTATCTGGTACGCGAACGTGAACTTCAGTTTGCCGATCTGCAGGGCAGGTTGGAGCGCGGCGAAGATCTGGAGGCAACGATCCGCCTGCGCGAAGAGCTGGCGGAGCACAGGCGCGCGCTGCTGCAGATCCAGCAGATGGCGGCCAACTATGGCTTTGATATCTCTCGTCCGGCTATGAACGCCCAGGAAGCGGTGCAGTGGGTCTATTTTGCCTACCTGGCAGCGGTGAAATCCCAGAACGGCGGGGCGATGTCGCTGGGGCGCACGGCCTCGTTCCTCGATATCTACATCGAACGCGACATGCAGGCGGGGCGGCTGAGCGAGGTGCAGGCGCAGGAGCTGATCGACCACTTCATCATGAAGATCCGCATGGTGCGTTTCCTGCGCACGCCGGAGTTCGACACGCTCTTCTCCGGGGATCCGATCTGGGCGACGGAAGTGATCGCCGGCATGGGGCTGGACGGACGCACGCTGGTGACCAAAAACAGCTTCCGCTATCTGCATACCCTGCACACCATGGGACCCGCGCCGGAGCCTAACCTGACGATCCTCTGGTCAGAACAGTTGCCGATCGCGTTCAAGAAATACGCCGCGCAGGTATCGATCGTCACCTCTTCTCTGCAGTATGAGAACGACGATCTGATGCGTGCGGACTTCAACAGCGACGATTATGCCATTGCCTGCTGCGTCAGCCCGATGGTGATCGGCAAGCAGATGCAGTTCTTTGGCGCGCGCGCCAACCTTGCCAAAACGCTGCTGTACGCGATCAACGGTGGGGTGGACGAAAAGCTGAAGATCCAGGTCGGGCCAAAAACCGAGCCGCTGCTGGACGACGTGCTGGATTACGACACCGTGATGGCGAGTCTCGATCACTTTATGGACTGGCTGGCGGTGCAGTACATCAGCGCCCTGAATCTCATTCACTACATGCATGATAAGTACAGCTACGAAGCCTCGCTGATGGCGCTGCACGACCGGGATGTCTATCGCACCATGGCCTGCGGCATTGCCGGGCTGTCGGTGGCAGCGGATTCCCTGTCGGCGATTAAATACGCTACGGTGAAGCCGGTGCGCGACCATACCGGCCTGGCGGTCGATTTCGTGATTGAAGGGGACTATCCGCAGTACGGCAACAACGACGACCGTGTGGACAGCATTGCCTGCGACCTGGTGGAGCGCTTTATGAAGAAAATTCAGGCGCTGCCAACCTACCGCAACGCGGTGCCGACCCAGTCGATCCTGACCATCACTTCTAACGTGGTTTACGGCCAGAAGACCGGGAACACGCCGGACGGACGACGCGGCGGCACGCCGTTTGCCCCAGGCGCAAACCCGATGCACGGGCGCGACAGGAAAGGGGCGGTGGCCTCGTTAACGTCGGTCGCCAAGCTGCCGTTCACCTATGCCAAAGACGGGATCTCCTACACCTTCTCTATCTTGCCGCAGGCGCTGGGCAAGGACGAGCTGGTGCGCAAAACCAACCTGGTGGGGCTGCTGGACGGGTACTTCCATCACGAAGCGTCTATCGAGGGCGGGCAGCACCTGAACGTTAACGTGATGAACCGGGAGATGCTCCTCGATGCCATTGCGCATCCGGAGAATTACCCGAACCTGACGATACGCGTTTCAGGCTATGCGGTGCGGTTTAATGCGCTGACGCGGGAACAGCAGCAGGACGTGATTTCTCGAACGTTTACCCAGTCAATCTAAATGTGAGTGCTCATGCCCCCTCAACCCAGGGGGCATGTTTTTGCCCGCGAAACATACAAAATTGTTTATATAATTACTCACACATATTCATCCGCTCTTGAAAAACAATGCCCGCTTTTCCTATCACAGCATGTAAGGACAGTAAGATGATGAAAATGACCCGTATTGCGCTGATCGCCGCCTCGCTGGCAGTGTGCAGTTTTACGGCACAGGCCGCGAACGTTGAGGCTGCTCCGTCTCCATCGCAGGATCCGCTGGTACAGCACCTGAAGCTCAGCAATGAGCAGGTTAAGAAGATTGAAGATCTGCATAAGCAGCTGGAACAAAATGTCAGCAAGATCCCGATGACGGGCGTAAAGGACGGCGCGCTGGTCGACATGTTCCAGGCGGGTAAATGGGACGAAAGCACGGTCAAAAGCCAGCTTGCCGCCTTTAGCAAAATTGAAGAGCAGACCCGTTATTACCGCGTGAAATATTACTTCGACGTCAGCCAGGTATTAACGCCGGAACAGCGTAAACAGATTAGAACTGATATGGCCAACGCGCTGGCAGAGTGATTTCGTCGTTGCGTACGGCGCCGGATAATTCTGCCGAGGCTCGAGCGGTTCCCTCTCCCGTTGGGAGAGGGTTAACGTGAGGGCATTCTCTAAACCGGCAAATCAATCAGCAGCGCGCGCAGCGGAGTATCTGCCACCAGCGTGATATTCGCTTCATCACGAATAAACGCCCCGTCGCCGCAGGTGAGGGCTTCTTTTTCTTCCGTGTGCGTCACCGCATGCACCGTACCGTGAATAGACTGTAGATAGGCGCGCGGACCGTGAAGCTGGAAGCTCGCCTGTTCACCTTTCTTCAGTTCGATATGATGCAGCCACACCTGCTGGCGCAGCTGCAGGCTACCTGTACTGCCGTCCGGCGATGCAATCAGCTGCTGCTTATCGCCCGTTAAATCTAACTTCTGTACCAGCGGATTTTCCCGCTCAGGGCAGGCGTCGAGCCACAGCTGCATGCGGGTCAGCGTTTTATCTTTGCTGAGGTTATGCTCGCTGTAGCTGATGCCCGGCTGCGTGGAAATTAACAACGCTTCGCCAGCCTTTGCCTGGACATGATTGCCCTCGCTATCGCGGTATTCTGCCTCGCCTTCCAGGATCAGGTTCAGGATATCGACTTTCGGGTACGTACGCGGCTGGAAGGAGGCGCCCGGGGCGAGCACTTCCTGGTTCAGCACGCGCAGTGAAGCGTAACCGAGGAGTTTAGGGTCAAAGTAGTGTCCAAAGGAAAAGGTGTAGCGGGCCTGCAGCCAACCGAAATCGGCTTGTCCGCACTGTTTAGCTGTTCTTGTCGTAATCATAAACTTGACCTCTCTTTACACTAAAACAATGGTAAAGGTATGGACGCTTCATTGTTAGCCAGATATTCTGCCCGGTATGTTCAAATTTCCTGAATGAGAACGAGATGGCTAAAGAGAGAGCATTGACGCTTGAGGCGCTTCGCGTCATGGACGCGATTGACCGGCGCGGCAGTTTTGCGGCGGCGGCCGATGAACTGGGGCGCGTTCCGTCTGCGCTGAGCTACACCATGCAGAAGCTGGAAGAAGAGCTGGACGTGGTGCTTTTTGACCGCTCCGGTCATCGAACAAAATTCACCAACGTGGGCCGAATGCTGCTGGAGCGCGGCCGCGTACTGCTGGAAGCAGCGGACAAGCTGACGACAGACGCCGAAGCGCTGGCGCGCGGCTGGGAAACCCATCTCACGCTCGTGACCGAAGCGCTGGTGCCGACCGAAGCGCTGTTCCCGCTGGTGGACCGCCTGGCGGCGAAGGCCAATACGCAGCTGTCCATCATCACCGAGGTGCTGGCAGGGGCGTGGGAACGTCTGGAGACGGGCAGGGCAGATATCGTTATTGCGCCGGACATGCACTTCCGCTCATCTTCAGAAATCAACTCGCGCAAGCTCTACAGTGTGATGAACGTTTATGTTGCCGCCCCCAACCATCCGATTCATCAGGAGCCCGAGCCGCTCTCTGAAGTCACACGAGTGAAGTATCGCGGCGTAGCGGTAGCGGATACCGCGCGCGAGCGTCCGGTGCTGACGGTGCAGCTGCTGGATAAACAGCCTCGTCTGACGGTGACCTCGCTGGAGGACAAACGGCAGGCGCTGCTGGCCGGTCTGGGCGTGGCGACGATGCCGTACCCGTTTGTGGAAAAAGATATTGCGGAAGGACGACTGCGGGTTGTGAGCCCGGAGTACACCAGCGAAGTGGATATCATTATGGCGTGGCGTCGCGACAGCATGGGCGAAGCCAAATCGTGGTGCCTGCGAGAAATTCCAAAGCTCTTTGCGCACCACAACAAATAAGCGTACAGGCCCGGTAAACGTAAGCGCCACCGGGCAGTAATTTACGCGCCGATCTTAGGATCGGGACCAAAGCGGTTTTCGCCCGGCGTCCCGCTTTGACAGTTGAAAATCAAAATCACGATCCAGCCCACGATCGGGATTAACAGCAGCAATAACCACCACGCCGAACGATCGGTATCGTGCAGCCGACGGAACAGTACCGCCCACGATGGCAGCAGGACTAACAGGCCATAAATGGTGGTCAGCACGCCTTCACCGCCAGCCCGCTCCCAGCCAAGAATTTTATCCACAATACCCAGCACCATGATGAGGATGAAGTTCACCAGAACGAACATCCAGTACTCTTTGCGGCGGGCGCGGCCACCAAATCCAATGTAGTTGCGCAGTACTTTCAGATACCAGTCCATTTTCCTTGCCTCAATAATCGGTCAATCACTTGTTTTCTAAGCAATCAAAGTAAGGATAGATGGAGATTGTGAATTAAAAAAGGGCATCTATTGATGCCCTTAATATTTATCCAAATCGGACGTCGCGCCCGTGCGGTTCATCCAGGTTCTGCCACGGGCCGATGGAGATAATACCCGTCGGGTTGATGGTCTTGTGGCTGCGGAAATAGTGGGTGCGAATATGGTCGAAGTCGACCGTCTCGGCGATACCCGGCATCTGGTAGATGTCGCGCAGGAAACCATACAGGTTCAGGTAGTCGCTGATGCGGTGTTTATCGCACTTAAAGTGGGTGACATAGACCGGATCAAAGCGAACCAGCGTGGTCCACAGGCGAATGTCCGCTTCCGTCAGGCGATCGCCCGTCAGGTAGCGATGCTGGCCCAGGATCTGTTCCAGGCGTTCCAGTGATTCAAACACCTTCCCGACCGCTTCGTCATACGCTTCCTGGCTGGTGGCGAAACCGGCCTTGTAGACACCGTTGTTGACGTTGTCGTAAATCCAGCCGTTCAGCTCGTCAATCTTATCGCGCAATTCAACCGGGTAATAATCTCCGGCACGAGCGCCGTGCGCATCAAATGCGGTATTGAACATGCGGATGATTTCCGCAGACTCATTGCTGACAATCGTCTGGTTTTTCTTGTCCCACAGCACAGGCACGGTCACGCGCCCGGTGTAGTGCGGATCGGCGTGCAGATAGAGCTGGTACAGGAAATCGTGGTGATACAGTTCGTCGCCGGTTGCCGCAGGGAAATCACTGTCGAACGTCCAGCCGTTTTCCAGCATCAACGGGTTGACGACTGAAACCGGAATTAAGGATTCGAGACCTTTGAGCTTGCGCACAATTAGCGTGCGGTGCGCCCACGGGCAGGCAAGGGAAACATAAAGATGATAACGGTCTTTCTCAGCCGCGAAGCCGCCTTCGCCGCTCGGGCCGGGGGCACCGTCGGCGGTCAGCCAGTTACGGAAGGCCGAAACTGAGCGCTTGAAGCGACCTCCGGTGGATTTGGTGTCATACCAGACATCCTGCCATACGCCGTCTACGAGTTGTCCCATTTTTTCTCCTCCGTCAGATAGCAAAAGCGAGGAGATGTCTCCTCGCTTTGAGTTCATTCAGTATAGCGTGCTTACCATTTCTTATTCAGAACGCGGTCGATGCTGTATGCGCCCGGGCCAGTGACGGCCAGCAGCAGGAAGCCACCCGCGATGGTCAGGTTTTTCATGAACATCAGAGAGTTCACGCCTTCCGCAAAGTTGCTGTGGAAGATGAAAGCCGTCAGCACGGTGAAGCCTGCGGTAAACAGCGCGGTAGTGCGGGTCAGGAAGCCGAACAGGACTGCCAGGCCGCCGCCGAACTCAAGAAGAATGGTCAGTGGCAACAGGAATCCCGGAACGCCCATGGCTTCCATATACTGCTGGGTACCCGCATAACCGGTGATTTTTCCCCAACCTGCCACGATGAACAGAATTGGCATCAGAATACGCGCTACCAGTACACCAACATCTTCTAATTTTTTCATTTTACTCTCCAGGAAACCACATCAGCGGCTGAACGTTATTTGTCTGCAATTCCGGGTAGATACCGCGTCGTTGCTGTCGATGGAGAGGATAATAAACGGGGCGGGTGGCAATTGTTAGCAAGGAAAACTGTCAATCTTCTTCAAAGATATTGAGTAAGGGAGGGGGAGGATTTTGCCGGGTGGCGGCTACGCCACCCGGCGATAAGGCTAGCGTAATTGCTGCTGCCGCAACGTTGCTTTCACCAGACGCCAGGCGCTCCAGGCACCAAACCCACGGCGCGCCCAGCGGATGAGCATATTTGGATGACGAACCGTCCAGATAGCCATCACGCTGCTGCCGACCAGCGCCCATGAACGCAGGCTCAGGAAGGTGTTCCAGCCTCGGTCAAACCGTCGCGTCGCGTCAATCCAGTCGCGACGGCTGGCCGACAGATCCAGCCGTTGCTGCTGGATCTGGCTTAGCAGGTACGCTTTTCGCTTTTGACGTTCGGCTTTACCACTCACGGCTTGTCATCCTCCAGCAGGGCGCGGTCGTTAGCCAGCTCCTGACGCGTATGGCGCAGGAACGTGGACTTACGCGCTTTACGCAGCGTCCAGATACCGCCAATCAACGCTGCTACCAGCAGAACGACGGTGGTGGCAATCATGGCGTTAAGACGATACTGCGGGTCAATGGCCCAGATGATTAACACCATCAGACTCATCAGACCAAACGCGGCGAAGAGCATGGTCAGTCCGAGCATCAGCAGCATCTGGAAGAGGTTGGCTTTCTCCTCTTCCAGCTCAACCACTGCCAGCCGGACGCGCGTTTCGGCAATCCCGACCAGCGTTGTTAAAATACGCTGGCCGATGCCGAGGACGTTGTTAGCAGGCCCTTGTGCGTGACGAGGATCTTCCATATCAACGACGCGTCAGAAGGACACCCAGTACCACACCCACTGCGGCACCAATTCCTACACCCGTCCATGGATTATCACGAACGTATTCGTCCGCGCGGGCAGCCGCTTCGCGGGTCTGTTTCGCCAGTGCATCACCGGTTTCACCCAGGCGGTAGCGGCTCTCTTTCAGGGCCTGCTCCGCCTTGCTGCGCAGCTTACTGACCTCTTCTTTTGACTTATCAGCAGAGGAGTTCAGCACCTCTTCAAGGGTATCGGCCAGGGATTTCAGTTCAGCGCGCAGATGTTCAGACGTCGTATCTTTTGACATGATTCTTTCTCCTGTTGAGATTTCCGTTAACTCAATAATCGCGAGCTTCCAGCGCTTTCAGGTCGTCCTGCGCTTCTTTCAACTTCTTCTCGCGCTTAGCAATTTTATCCGCATCTCCTTTCTCTTTCGCTTCCTGCAGGTCGCGACGGCGCTCGGCTATCTCGTCCTTCTGTTCAGCGATTTTCTTCTTGTGGTCGGCACGAAGCTTGCTGTCTGAACAGTTCGCTTTCACTTCGCTCAGCGCTTTTTTAAGACCGTCAACACGGTGCTGATTGTTATGCTTTTCGGCATAACCGATCTCACGCTGAATATCCTGTTCTTTCTCCTGACAAAGAGAGTTTGCGAAGGATGCTGTGCTTAAAGAAAAAAGGGCCAGAGCCAGAGTCATGCGGAATTTCATTATCGAAACCTTCCATTGTGTTGCGGCGTAAGCCGCTATCCAAAGTTATGCGGAGTACAGTCGAGGGGTGCTCCGCGTACTTAAGCATAGTAAGTAAACGGGGGATTCACCAAAGTGAGTGAAAAGATTCGGAATCTTGGAAGTTATCCAAACCGATGCGACGTATCGCGAATCAACGAGAGCCAGGCTGCAGGCTGGCTCTCATCTTCCTGCTGGGCAATGATATACCCGTACGGCAGCGTACGGTCGAGAACCACTTTCGCGGCGGCACTTTGCGCACGGGAATCAAACTTGATCAGTAAAACGTCGTCCTGCGGAGTGATGCTTTTAAAGCGGATCCCGTTCGCATCCAGATGGTGCCAGACAGAAAAACCGTCAGGCACGCTGGCACCCTGGTTCACCGGGCGAATGGCAAGCGTGGATTCCTGGTGCGAAAGCGCGCTCCATGCCAGCAGCATGGCGCTGAGCACCACCAGTGTAATCACGGCACAGGCAAAACGGCGCAGGGCAAGCGGTGAGATAGCCATCGTTAGCCTCTGGCTCCGTATTTCTTTTTCCACAGCACGACCAGAGAGCCGATCAGGCCGAAGACCAGCAGAACCACAGGCAGCAGCATCAGGCAGGACATCAGCTGGTCTTCATATTTCATAAACACCGGCGTTTTACCCAACGCATAGCCGAGCGTTGTCAGAATAAGCACCCATAACAGACCGCTCATCCAGTTAAAGAACTGGAAGCGGGCGCTGCTCAGCCCCGACAGACCGGCAATGGTCGGCAACAGCGTACGTACAAACGCGATAAAGCGGCCAATCAGCAGCGCGGAAAGCCCGTGCTTATGGAAAAGGTGGTGCGCCCGCTGATGATAATGTGCAGGCAGGTGCGAGAGCCAGTTCTGGACGATCCGGGTATTGCCCAGCCATCTACCCTGGATGTAGCTCACCCAGCAGCCGAGGCTGGCCGCGACGGTCAGTAATAAAATAGTTTGCGGAAACGCCATCGCCCCTTTGGCACACAGCACGCCGACGAGCACCAGCAAACTGTCACCAGGCAGGAAGGCAGCAGGCAGCAAACCGTTCTCAAGGAACAGGATCATAAACAAGACGAAATAGAGCATGCCAATCATGGAAGGGTTGGCCAGCGTTTCAAAATCCTGCGCCCAAAGGGCATGCAGTAGTTGGGTCAAAAGTTCCATTCAGTGTTCCTGGAAATCGGTTAACGTCACGCCTGTTATCCGGGGCAAACAGCACGGCGACATTGTTGTGATTTCATTATGGTCGCTCGCGGACACATTGCGGTGTGGCCAACACGTTTCCCTGTTAAGTGGCTGGTTAGCAAGCACTAACTTACAAAATAACGAAGTGAATCCAATTGTAACAAAGCCCAACGTTCTGCGTCACAGAATTTGCAGGCGTGAGTTGATTTTGGCGTAAGCCCAGGAAGTGAGCGAGGGGATTTACAAAGGCTGACACTATATATGTTTTGCTTACCCACTGGAGCCAGAAGGCGCAGCGAGGCGCCTGCCAGCGGGAAGGTCATCTATTTTGCGGCACTGGGGGCCGTATCGAGATGAACAACGGGATTATCGGCGAAAAGATAGCGGTCAGCGTTAAATTCGAAGTCGTCGCTGGTTTCATTGAACAGCATCTGCTTGGTGTTTTCCAGATGCTGCCACATCGCCAGCTTAGCGGCATGGGGATCTTTACGAATCAGCGCCTTAAGGATTTGATCGTGATCGTCACACCAGTTGTCGACGGTACGGGAATCGATATGGTCGTGCAGTTTCTTCCAGTACGGGTTATGAACGCGCTGAGTCCACATTTTCTCAACGATTGCCGCCAGCGCCGTATTTTGGGTTGCCAGGGCGACCTGGACGTGAAACTGCAGATCCCACTCTGAATCGCGGAAACATTTTTCCTTACGGGCATTCTCCTGGATTTCCATCAGCTTCATGATGTCCTGCTTGGTCACCTGCGTCGCCGCAAACTCAGCAATATTGCTTTCGATCAGTTGGCGAGCCTGGAGCAGCTCAAACGGACCGTAGCTGGCGAATTCCAGACTTTCGTCCGCGACGGGAGAGTGTTTCGGCAGATTAGAAATCACGTGAATGCCGGAGCCTTTGCGTACCTCAACGTAGCCTTCCACTTCCAGCATGATGATGGCTTCGCGCACCACGGTGCGGCTGACGCTTTTTTCATCCGCAATGAAGCGCTCGGCGGGAAGTTTATCACCGACAAGATAGACTCCTTGCTCGATGCGATCTTTCAGCTCGGCAGCAAGTTGTTGATATAAACGACGTGGTTCGGTGATTTCCATATGCGCTCCAGGCAGGGTACGGCAGATGATTTGTTATACCACTTTTGCGTGCCACTCTCCAGATTTTGCCATTAAAAAAGCCGCCTGGAGGCGGCTTAGGGGAAACACATTTTCGCTAACTTTGCGTAGCCGGTTTCCCAAGGGACTCTTTTGCCAGCTCCTCTGCCGACTTGCTTTTCAGCACCGTCCAGATCACCACAGCGCCCAGCAGGTCGAAAATAGCCAGCACGGCGAACAGCGGGCTGAAGCCGATGGTATCCGCCAGTGCGCCGACCACCAGCGCAAACATCGTACTCGCGGTCCAGGCGGCCATCCCTGTCAGGCCGTTGGCGGTGGCCACTTCGTTACGGCCAAAGACGTCAGAGGAGAGCGTAATCAGCGCGCCGGACAGGGACTGGTGAGCAAATCCGCCGATGCACAGCAGGGCGATAGCCACATACGGGCTGGTGAACAGGCCGATCATGCCCGGGCCAATCATCAGCAGCGCGCCCATGGTCACTACCATTTTACGGGAAACAATCAGGTTCACCCCAAACCAGCGCTGGAACAGCGGTGGCAGGTATCCGCCCACGATACAGCCCAGGTCAGCGAACAGCATCGGCATCCAGGCGAACATCGCGATCTCTTTCAGGTTAAAGCCGTAGACTTTAAACATGAACAGGGGGATCCACGCGTTGAAGGTACCCCATGCCGGCTCGGCCAGGAAACGCGGCAGGGCGATACCCCAGAACTGACGGGTGCCCAGGATCTGCCAGACGGTCATTTTTTTGCCGTTGTTGGTCTGATGCTGCGCTTCCTGACCACCAATGATGTACTCGCGTTCTTCTTCAGACAGTTTTTTCTGATCGCGCGGATGTTTATAGAAAATCAGCCACGCCATGGCCCACGCAAAGCTCAGCACGCCAGAGATGATGAACGCCATCTGCCAGCTGTGCATCACGATAGCCCACACCACCAGCGGTGGTGCAATCATCGCCCCGATGGACGAGCCGACGTTGAAGTAACCGACCGCAATGGAACGCTCTTTTGCCGGGAACCACTCGGAGCTGGCTTTCAGCCCTGCGGGGATCATGGCGGCTTCAGCTGCACCTACCGCGCCGCGCGCCAGCGCCAGGCCGCCCCAGCTTCCCGCCAGCGCGGTGGCTCCGCAGAACACCGCCCAGGCGATGGCGAAGAAGGCATAACCGATTTTGGTACCGAGAATGTCCAGCACATAGCCAGCAACAGGCTGCATGATGGTATAAGCCGCGGAATAGGCGGCAATGATGTAGGAGTATTGCTGCGTGGAGATATGCAGCTCTTCCATCAACGTTGGCGCTGCTGCTGCCACGGTGTTACGCGTCAGGTAGCCCAGCACGGTGCCTAACGTCACCAGTGCGATCATATACCAACGTAACCCTTTAATTTTACGCATCTAAAACCTCATCGTTATGTTATTTCCGCGCCAGAACGCGGCAACCTCTCGACCGTTTCCGGGAGCAGTTGTGTAACGGGAGGGGCGCAGCCGGGAGCATGTCCCGGAACGGCCCGAACCTTGCCATAAGTAAGCGTGCATAAGTCGGTATCCGTACCGTTAAATCTGGTGTATCTGACACCAGGAATGCATTCCGTCGGCTTATAGTTTGCGACGGCGAAAAGATAACTTGTCATACAACTTTAAAAGGTGAGTGACATCACAAATGTATGATTCTTTGTGGGGGCATTAATTGCTGAGCGCAAAGCCAGTAATGATGCGGCTTGTAGAAGGGTTTACTCCATTGAGGGTAATTTATTTGTTGACGTTTATTGATCTCACTCACGAAAAAAACGTCGGCTGGTGGAAATTGGTGTGATAACTTTGCAGCATATGAACATACGCTTTCTGCGCTCCCGTAATGAGGAAGACGATAATGACGCCGTTTATGACCGACGATTTTCTGTTAGATACCGAATTTGCTCGCCGCCTGTACCACGACTACGCAAAAGACCAGCCGATTTTCGACTACCACTGCCATTTACCGCCGCAGCAGGTTGCCGAAAATTATCGCTTCAAAAACCTGTATGACATCTGGCTGAAGGGTGACCACTACAAATGGCGCGCCATGCGCACCAACGGCGTGGCTGAGCGCCTGTGTACCGGCGATGCGACCGACCGCGAGAAGTTTGACGCCTGGGCGGCGACTGTTCCGCACACCATCGGCAACCCGCTTTACCACTGGACGCACCTTGAGCTTCGCCGTCCGTTTGGCATCACCGGCAAACTTCTCTCCCCAACGACCGCCGATGAAATCTGGGAGCGCTGCAACGCCCTGCTGGCGCAGGATAACTTCTCCGCGCGCGGCATCATGAAGCAGATGAACGTGAAGATGGTGGGCACCACCGACGATCCGATTGACTCTCTGGAGCATCATGCGGTTATCGCCAAAGACACCTCTTTTGATATCAAAGTGCTGCCAAGCTGGCGCCCGGACAAAGCCTTCAACATTGAGCAGGCTACCTTCGCCGACTACATGGCGAAGCTGGCGGAAGTGTCCGATACCGACATCCGTCGTTTCACCGACCTGCAAACCGCGCTGACCAAACGTCTGGATCACTTCGCGGCGCACGGCTGTAAAGTCTCTGACCACGCGCTGGACGTGGTGCTGTTTGCAGAATCAAACGAGGCCGAGCTGGACAGCATTCTGGCACGTCGTCTCTCCGGTGAATCGCTTAGCGAGCACGAAGTGGCGCAGTTCAAAACGGCGGTACTGGTGTTCCTCGGTGCGGAATATACCCGTCGCGGCTGGGTACAGCAGTACCATATCGGTGCGCTGCGCAATAACAACCAGCGCCAGTTTAAGCTGCTTGGTGCGGATGTAGGCTTCGACTCCATCAACGACCGTCCGCTGGCAGAAGAGCTGTCCAAACTTTTGAGCAAACAGAATGAACAAAATCTGCTGCCTAAAACCATCCTGTACTGCCTGAATCCGCGCGATAACGAAGTGCTGGGTACCATGGTCGGCAACTTCCAGGGCGAAGGGATGCCGGGCAAGATGCAGTTCGGCTCCGGCTGGTGGTTCAACGATCAGAAAGACGGTATGGAACGTCAGATGACGCAGCTGGCGCAGCTTGGCCTGCTAAGCCGCTTTGTCGGCATGCTGACCGACAGCCGCAGCTTCCTGTCCTATACCCGTCATGAATATTTCCGCCGCATTCTGTGCCAGATGATTGGCCGCTGGGTGCACGCAGGCGAAGCGCCAGCGGATATCCAGCTGCTGGGCGAAATGGTGAAAAACATCTGCTTTAACAATGCGCGTGACTACTTCGCCATTGAACTGAACTAGGGCCGTTTGAGGTTGATATGCAATACATCAAAATCCATTCGCTGGATAACGTGGCCGTCGCGCTGACGGATCTCGATGAAGGCGACGTGGTGACCGTTGATAACCAGAGCGTCACCCTGCGTCAGGCGATTGCTCGCGGACACAAGTTTGCCGTGAAGCCTCTCGCCAAAGGGGACAACATCATTAAGTACGGTCTTCCGATTGGGCATGCGTTAGCGGGTATCGAGCCGGGTGAACATATTCATTCTCACAATACCCGCACCAATCTGAGCGATCTGGACGAGTACAGCTATCAACCTGATTTACCCGCTGAAGAGCGTCAGGCGGCAGATCGTGAAGTACAGATCTACCGTCGCGCTAACGGTGAGGTGGGGATCCGCAACGAGCTGTGGATCCTCCCGACCGTCGGCTGCGTCAACGGCATCGCGCGGCAGATCCAGACGCGTTTTCTGAAAGAGACCAACAGTGCCGAAGGCACTAACGGGGTACATCTGTTCAGCCACACCTACGGCTGCTCCCAGCTGGGTGACGACCACATCAATACCCGCACCATGCTGCAAAACATGGTGCGCCACCCGAATGCGGGTGCGGTGCTGGTGATCGGCCTGGGCTGCGAGAACAATCAGGTGGACGTCTTCCGCGAGACGCTCGGTGAGTTTGCCCCTGAGCGCGTGCACTTCATGGTGTGCCAGCATCAGGACGACGAAGTGGAAGCGGGCGTTGAGCACCTTCATCAGCTGTATAACGTGATGCGCCACGACAAGCGCGAGCCGGGCAAGCTGAGCGAGCTGAAGTTTGGTCTGGAGTGCGGCGGGTCTGACGGTCTGTCCGGCATCACCGCCAACCCGATGCTGGGTCGCTTCTCGGATTACGTCATTGCCAACGGCGGCACCACGGTGCTGACCGAAGTGCCGGAGATGTTCGGTGCGGAACGTATTCTGATGAGCCACTGCCGCGACGAAGAGACGTTTGAGAAGACCGTTACCATGGTGAACGACTTCAAACAGTATTTCATCGCCCACAATCAGCCCATTTACGAGAACCCGTCTCCGGGCAACAAAGCGGGCGGGATCACCACGCTGGAAGAGAAATCCCTTGGCTGCACCCAGAAAGCGGGCGCCAGCCAGGTGGTGGACGTTCTGCGCTACGGCGAGCGCCTGAAAACGCACGGTCTGAACCTGCTGAGCGCGCCAGGGAACGATGCGGTTGCCACCAGCGCGCTGGCGGGCGCCGGCTGCCATATGGTGCTGTTCAGCACCGGTCGCGGTACGCCGTACGGCGGTTTTGTACCGACGGTGAAAATAGCCACCAACAGCGAGCTGGCGGCGAAAAAAAAGCACTGGATCGACTTTGACGCGGGCCAGCTGATCCACGGCAAGGCGATGCCGCAGCTGCTGACGGAATTCGTGGACGCGATTGTGGAATTTGCCAACGGCAGGCAAACCTGTAACGAGAAGAACGACTTCCGCGAGCTGGCGATCTTTAAGAGTGGTGTGACGCTTTAAATAGGGAGCGGGCTGGTGCCCTCACCCTGACCCTCTCCCACAGGGAGAGGGTACAAACACTAAAAACGGCAACCTCAGGGTTGCCGTTTTGCTGTTAACCTCGCAGGGCGTTCTTCGCTAAACGCGCGTCTTCCGCCTGACAGGCCGCTGCGGTAAACAGCACGTCGGTAGAGGAGTTCAGCGCGGTTTCGCAGGAGTCCTGCAGCACGCCGATGATAAAGCCGACGGCTACCACCTGCATGGCGATTTCGTTCGGGATACCGAACATATTACACGCCAGCGGGATCAGCAGCAGGGAACCTCCCGCCACGCCCGATGCGCCACAGGCACACAGCGACGCCACGACGCTCAACAGCAGCGCGGTTGGCAGATCCACTGGAATGCCCAGCGTATGCACCGCCGCCAGGGTCAGCACAGTAATGGTGATTGCCGCACCCGCCATATTCACGGTTGCACCCAGCGGGATCGAAACGGAATAGGTGTCGCGGTCCAGGTTCAGCTTCTCCGCCAGCGCCATGTTAACCGGAATGTTCGCCGCCGAGCTGCGGGTGAAGAAGGCGGTTACGCCGCTTTCGCGCAGGCAGGTCAGCACGAGCGGATACGGGTTGCGGCGGATCTGCCAGAACACCAGCAGCGGGTTGATCACCAGCGCCACCAGCAGCATACAGCCGACCAGCACAACCAGCAGCTGCGCGTAACCCCACAGTGCGTCAAAACCGGTAGTTGCCAGCGTGGAGGAGACCAGCCCGAAAATACCGACTGGCGCAAAGCGAATCACCAGCTTCACCATAAAGGTCACGGCGTTGGACAAATCGTTGACCAGGTTTTTCGTGGTCTCGTTGCCGTGGCGCAGCGCGAAGCCCAGACCAATCGCCCAGACCAGGATGCCAATGTAGTTTCCGCTCATCAGCGCGGTGATGGGGTTAGAGACCATGCTCATCAGCAGGCCCCGCAGGACTTCGACAATGCCGGACGGCGGCGTGATATCACCGGCCGCGCTGGTCAGGTGCAGCGTGGACGGGAACAGGAAGCTAAACACCACGGCCGTTAAGGCAGCCGAGAAGGTTCCCAGCAGATAAAGGAACAGAATGGGGCGAATGTTGGTTTTTTGTCCGTGCTGGTGGTTGGCAATTGACGCCATGACCAGCATCAGAACCAGTACCGGCGCGACGGCTTTCAGTGCACCTACGAACAGCGTCCCGAGCAGCCCCGTGGCTTCCGCGGCAGGTTTTGACACCATCGCCAGCAGAATACCCAGCACCAGCCCGACCAGAATTTGTTTAACGAGGCTGCCCTGCGCCAGGCGCGCGAACAGACCGCTTGATTGTATGCTCATACATATTTCCTGAGTGAAATTGCGTTCCATCCCGGATGTGCTCTTAGTCACATTTATGTCCGGATGTAAGTAAATGTTTGCCTGGTCGAGTATAGGGAATGTGCCAAAGGAGGGAAGCGTAAAATGCTGGATTTTACGTGTTGCATCATATTTTTTAACTACTGCGTTACAAAAGTGTGTTCACCCTCTCCCTGTGGGAGAGGGCCGGGGTGAGGGGATTACTCCACCTGCTGCTTCTTATCGTGCTGGCGGTTAACCCAGGTATTGATAATTAGCGTCACGATCAGAATGCCAAATACCACGCCGAGCGAAATAGCGATCGGGATATGGTAGAAATCGACGATTAGCATTTTGATACCGATAAACACCAGAATCACCGACAGGCCGTACTTCAGCATGGAGAAACGCTCCGCCGCGCCTGCCAGCAGGAAATACATGGCACGCAGGCCGAGAATGGCGAAAAGGTTAGAGGTCAGGACGATGAACGGGTCGGTGGTTACCGCGAAGATCGCCGGAATGCTGTCCACGGCGAAAATCACGTCGCTCAGCTCAACCAGAATCAGCACCAGCAGCAGCGGGGTGGCAAACAGCAGGCCGTTCTTGCGCACGAAGAAGTGCTCGCTCTCGATCTTGTCGGTCATGCGCAGATGGCCGCGGATCCACTTCACCAGCGGGCGATCGCCAATCGCAGAGCCGTCCTCTTTCGCCAGCGCCATTTTGACCCCGGTGAACAGCAGGAACGCGCCGAAGACGTACAGCAGCCATTCGAACTGGGTAATCAGCCAGCTGCCAGCGAAGATCATGATGGTACGCAGGATAATCGCGCCCAGCACGCCGTACACCAGCACGCGACGCTGCAGGGCAGCAGGCACGGCGAAGTAGCTGAACAGCATCAGCCAGACGAAGACGTTATCGACCGCCAGGGCTTTTTCAATCAGATAGCCGGTGAGGAAGGCGAGCGCCTGAGGGTCAGCCACCGCGCGGCCTTCAGTCGAGGCCAGGTACCACCAGAAGGCAGCGCAGAAGAGCAGAGAGAGGGTGACCCACACCAGCGACCAGGCGGCGGCCTGTTTCATGGTCATGCCGTGCGCGCCGCGACGTCCCTGCAAAAAGAGGTCGATCGCCAGCATGATGAGCACGACAACCGCGAATCCGCCCCACAACATGGGAGTGCCGACAGAATGCATACTATTTTCCTTACACATAAAAAACAAAAACGGCCATAGTCAGAAGACGATAGCCGTTAGCTTTTTATGCATAGACCTCGCCTTCCGGCAAGGTCTCACTTACAACCACGAAGGTTGCCCGGCGACCGGATGCGGAATTGCACGCATCGTAATGACGATCCACCGACGAAGAAGTTACTCCCCTTTGCAGGTAACAAAATATGTCAGACCATTGGTTTCGTCAATGGTCTGCGCCGTTTCATTACACAGCTTTACGCGATAACTTCCGCACTCACGCCGTCTGCAGGGAATACCACGCCGGTCTGGCGGCGGATCTCCGTTTGCAGCTTCGCCGTGGTGCGGCTCACCGCAAGGCCTGGGTGATTCACTTCGTTGTCTTCCACCAGACGGGCGAAGACCTCTGCCTCATAGAGCATAGTGTTAATATGCTGAGGCTGCGTCAGCTCCTGGGCTTTGCCGCCGCGCGGCACGAAGCTCACCTTCTGGCACTCGGAGATTTTCTCGATGACCAGCGAGCCCGCTTCGCCCTGAATTTCGCTCGGCAGGACAGAGTCGCTCACCTTGGAGTGCTGCAGCGTGACGCTGAAATCCCCGTAGTCCAGCACCGCGACACCGTGCGCATCCACGCCGCTCTCCAGCAGGCTGGCGGTAGCCGTGACGCCGTGCGGTTCGCCCAACAGGGCCACTGCAGAGGCCAGGCAGTAAAATCCGATATCCATTATCGAGCCGTTCGAGAACGCCGGGTTAAAGGTGTTCGGGTTCTCGCCGTCCAGATAGCGCTGGTAGCGCGACGAGTACTGGCAGTAGTTAATAAAGGCTTTGCGTATCTTGCCGATTTTCGGCAGGGACTGCTGCAGCAGCAGGAAATTCGGCAGGCTGGCGGTTTTGAACGCTTCGAAAAGAACCACCTGGTTTTCGCGGGCAAGCGCAATGGCCGCCTCCACTTCCTCAATATTTGATGCCAGCGGCTTCTCGCAAATCACATGCTTTTTATGGCTGAGGAACAGCTTCGTTTGCGGAAAGTGCAGGGAGTTCGGGCTGGCGATATAGACCGCGTCAATGGCATCGCTTTGCGCCATCTCATCAAGCGAGGTGAAGAGATGCTCAACGAGGTAATCGTTGGCAAAACTCTGCGCCTGCTCAAGGCTGCGGGAATAGACTGCGGTAAGTTTCAGTTTGCCGGTTTCGTGGGCGGCGTCGACGAACTGGCGCGTGATCCAGTTCGTACCAATGACTGCGAAACGTATCATAAACGTTTACGTACTCCGTAGCGGGGAACCTTTAGCCACTGTAGCACGTCATCATGACAATTCGCGTGCGCTATTCCGCATTACCTTTTAACGATAAATGCGTAAGCCACAGACGGGTATCAAACTCCAACTGGTGGTACTGCGGCTCCATGTGGCAGCACAGGGAATAGAACGCTTTGTCGTGCTCTTTCTCTTTCAGGTGCGCCAGCTCGTGCACCACGATCATCCGCAGAAAGGCTTCCGGCGCGTTACGGAAAACCGTCGCGACGCGGATCTCCGCCTTGGCCTTCAGCTTGCCGCCCTGAACGCGGGAGACGGCGGTGTGCAGGCCGAGCGCGTTTTTCAGCACGTGGATCTTGTTGTCGTACATCACCTTGTTGATCGGCGGCGCGCTCTTCAGATACCGGCTTTTCAGATCCTGCGTATACTGCCAGAGGGCCTTATCGGTCGCGAAATCGTGGGTGCCGGGGTAGCGTTTTTCCAGCACCGCGCCGAGCTTCTGCTCGGCAATCAGGCTGCGAACCTGAGTCAGTAAATGCTCCGGATAGCCCTGGAGATAAGTAAGTTGGTTCATCAAAAGCCCAAATTAATGCGAAAACGGGTATACTCACGCACCCTTTTCAGGGATACGCCAAATTTTACCATTCAGGAGGGCCGATGAGCCACTTAGACAACGGTTTCCGTTCACTCAACCTTAAACGTTTCCCGGAAACGGACGACGTTAACCCGCTTCAGGCGTGGGAAGCGGCGGATGAATATCTGCTGCAACAGTTGGATGAGACTGAAATCCGCGGCCCGGTTTTGATCCTGAATGACGCCTTCGGCGCGCTGGGCTGCGCCCTGGCGGAGCACACGCCGTACAGCATCGGCGATTCCTACTTAAGCGAGCTGGCGACGCGTGAAAACCTGCGCCATAACGACATCGACGAGTCCAGCGTGAAGTTCCTCGACAGCACCGCGGACTACCCGCAGGCGCCGGGCGTGGTGCTGATCAAAGTGCCAAAAACTATGGCGCTGCTGGAGCAACAGCTTCGCGCGCTGCGTAAGGTCGTGACGCCAGAAACCCGTATCATCGCGGGTGCCAAAGCGCGCGATATTCACACCTCGACGCTGGAGCTGTTCGAGAAGGTCCTCGGCCCAACCACCACCACGCTGGCGTGGAAAAAAGCGCGCCTGATCAACTGCACCTTCAGCGCGCCGGAGCTGGCCGACGCGCCAGAGACCCTGAGCTGGAAGCTGGAAGGGACCGACTGGACCATCCACAACCACGCGAACGTCTTCTCCCGCACCGGTCTGGATATCGGCGCGCGCTTCTTTATGGAACATCTGCCGGAAAATCTGGAAGGAGAGATTGTCGACCTGGGCTGCGGCAACGGCGTGATTGGCCTGACGCTGCTGGCGAAGAACCCGGACGCCAGCGTGGTGTTCAGCGACGAATCGCCGATGGCGGTGGCCTCCAGCCGTCTGAACGTGGAAACCAACATGCCGGACGCGCTGGACCGCTGCGAGTTTATGATCAACAACGCGCTGTCCGGCGTAGAGCCGTTCCGCTTTAACGCCGTGTTCTGCAACCCGCCGTTCCACCAGAAGCACGCCCTGACGGATAACGTCGCGTGGGAGATGTTCCACCACGCGCGCCGCTGCCTGAAGATTAACGGCGAGCTGTACATCGTGGCCAACCGCCACCTGGATTACTTCCACAAGCTGAAGAAGATTTTCGGCAACTGCGTCACCATTGCGACGAACAATAAGTTCGTGGTGCTGAAGTCGGTGAAGCTGGGACGTCGTCGTTAAGATTGTTTTGCCTGGCGGCGCTTCGCTTGCACAGGCCTACGGTTTTGTAGGCCCGGTAAGCGCAGCGCCACCGGGCAATGCCCTAGATCGCCAGAGCTAATTTCGTCCCCTGCGCAATCGCGCGCCGCGCGTCCAGCTCCATCGCCACGTCGCACCCGCCAATCAGATGCACTGTTTTACCGGCCTCGCGCAGCGGATCGGCCAGATCGCGCTTTGGCTCCTGCCCGGCGCACAAAATGACATGATCCACGCGCAGCAGCTGCGGCTCGCCGCCGATCGTGACGTGCAGCCCCTCGTCGTCGATCTTGTGGTAGCTGACAGCCGGGATCATCTTCACCCCGCGTGAGAGCAGGGTGGCGCGGTGGATCCAGCCGGTCGTTTTGCCCAGCCCTTCACCCGGCTTGCTGGCCTTACGCTGCAGCATCACGATCTGGCGCGGGCTTTTCGGCAGCTGCGGCCCTTCCGGGCGCAGGCCACCGGACTGGCTGAGGCTGGTATCAATGCCCCATTCGACGCAAAACTCGGCAATGTTCTGGCTGGTCGCCTCGCCCGGCTGGCTCAAATACATGGCGGTATCAAAGCCGATCCCGCCGCAGCCGATAATCGCCACCTTCTCGCCAACCGGTACTTTGTCACGCAGCACGTCGAGATAGCTCAGCACTTTTGGATGATCGATACCCTCGATCGCAGGCGTGCGCGGTACGATCCCGCTCGCCAGAATCACCTCATCGAAATCAGTCAGATCCGCCGCGCTGACAAACTGGTTAAGCCGCAGCTCGACGCCCGTCAGCTCGATCATCCGGCGGTAGTAGCGCAGCGTTTCGTAGAACTCCTCTTTGCCGGGGATCTGTTTGGCGATATTAAACTGCCCGCCAATCTCCCCCAGCGCATCAAACAGCGTCACGCTGTGCCCGCGCGAGGCGGCATTGACCGCAAACGCCAGGCCCGCAGGCCCTGCGCCGACAACCGCCAGGCGTTTTTTCGCTGTCGCCGGGATCACCGGCATTTTGGTTTCGTGGCAGGCGCGCGGGTTGACGAGGCAGGAGGTCACTTTCCCGACGAAGATCTGATCCAGGCATGCCTGATTACAGCCGATGCAGGTGTTGATCTCATCCGCGCGGCCGCTTTGCGCTTTGGACAGCAGCTCGGCATCGGCCAGGAACGGGCGCGCCATCGACACCATGTCGGCATCGCCGCGCGAAATCACATCGTCCGCCACCTGCGGATCGTTAATGCGGTTGGTGGTGACCAGCGGAACAGACACTTTCCCTTTCAGCCTGCGCGTTACCCAGCTGAACGCCGCGCGCGGCACCGGCGTGGCGATGGTCGGAATGCGCGCCTCGTGCCAGCCAATCCCTGTGTTGATAATCGTCGCACCTGCGGCTTCAATCGCCTGCGCCAGCTGCACGGTTTCGTCAAACGTGCCGCCGCCCTCCACCAGGTCGAGCATCGACAGGCGGAAGATGATAATAAAATCCGCGCCCGCACGTTCGCGCACGGCGCGCACGACTTCTACAGCAAAGCGCATCCGGCGGGCATAGTCGCCGCCCCATTCGTCGTCGCGCTGGTTGGTGCGGGCCGCGAGGAACTCGTTAATCAGATAGCCTTCTGAGCCCATTACCTCCACGCCGTCGTAGCCCGCCTCACGCGCCAGCGCCGCGCAGCGGGCAAAGTCGTCGATCAGCGCCAGGATCTCGTCGTGGGTGAGGGCGTGAGGTTTAAAGCGGTTGATCGGCGCCTGAATGGCCGACGGTGCGACCAGGTTAGGCTGGTAGCTGTAGCGTCCGGTGTGCAGGATTTGCAGGGCGATTTTACCGCCCTCGCTGTGCACCGCGTCGGTCACAATGCGGTGGTGCGGGAGCTGCGACGCATCGTTCAGCACCGCGCCGCCCTCCATGCCGACGCCGGAAGGGGCAGGGGCTACACCGCCGGTGACAATCAGCGCCACCCCGTGGCGGGCGCGTTCGGCATAGAAGGCCGCCAGACGCTCGGCCCCGTCCGGATGCTCCTCCAGCCCGGTGTGCATCGAGCCCATCAACACGCGGTTTTTAAGGGTGGTAAACCCCAGATCGAGGGGGGCGAATAACGACGGGTAGCGGCACATAGTCTCTTCCAGTGTAAAATTATTGTTATGTGGTCGGATGAGTTACTAATTTAGCCAGCGGCAGCGGAAAGGTAAAAGCGGGATCGAATGATTGTGATAGATCTCAAAGAACTTCCCCAGTGGCGCTGCGCTTACCGGGGCTACAAAACCCCAGGACAGATAAGCGTAGCGCCATCCGGCGTTATTTACGGCGCCGCTGCCCGCACCAGCCCCGGAGCCTGCCACATCGACGTCGTCAGCCCGCTGTCCACCAGCCCGAGCTGGTCGGCGTACACCGCCTGCCATTTCTGCATCATGCCGTCGTACAGCTCCCGGTGTTGCGGGTTCGGTGTGAACTCGCGGCTCCACTTCACCAGCCGTTCGCCCGTCGAGGCCATATCGGCAAACAGCCCCGCGCCAGCACCTGCCGCAATCGCGCAGCCGAGCGCCGTCGCCTCTTTCACTTCCGGCACGCGCACCGGCAGGCCGGTGACGTCGCTTAAGATTTGGCTCCACAGGGCGCCTTTGGAACCGCCGCCCGCAAACACCAGGCTTTCAAACGTTACGCCGGAGAAGCGCGAAATCTGCGCCAGGTTGCAGGCCGAGACGATCGCCGCATTCTCCTCCAGGGCACGGAACAGCGTCGCTTTGTTGCATTTTTCCGGGTCGATGGAGAGGTTAATAAACGACGGCGCGGCGTGGTACCACTGCTTAAAATGCATCGCGTCGGAGAAGATCGGCATCACCCCGTGGGAACCCGCCGGCACGCGGCTCGCCATCTCTTCCAGCAGGGAGTAGGTGTCCATCCCCATCCGCTCGGCAATCAGCTTTTCCTCCGCGCAGAAGGCGTCGCGGAACCAGCGCATGGTCAGCCCGGTAAAGAAGCTGATCGACTCCGCCTGCGCCATGCCGGGAATGACGTGCGGGTTCACGCGGATGTTCATCTCAGGATCGGTGCGCACCTGCGGCAGGTTGACCACCTGCTGCCAGAAGGTACCGCCCAGCACCGCCGTTTGTCCGGCGCGAACCACGCCCAGCCCCAGACAGCCCAGCTGTACGTCGCCGCCGCCCATCACTACCGGCGTGCCTTCGCGCAGGCCGCTCTGCTGCGCGGCCTCTTTGGTAATCGCGCCCAGCACGGTACCGGTCTCTTTCACCGGGGAGAGGATATCGGCGCGCAGCCCGGCCATGTCGAGAAGCGCCGGACGCCAGTCGCGGGAAAACAGATCCAGCATGCCGGTGGTGCCCGCGTTAGACGGGTCGACCGCCAGCTCGCCGGAGAGCTTCGCCGCCAGCCAGTCGCTGATCATGGTGATGGTCGCGGCGTTGCGGTAAATATCCGGACGATGGTGCGCCAGCCACAGCAGGCGCGGCATGGCGCTCAGCGCCAGCGTCTGGCCGGATACCTCATACACTTCGGATTCAAAACGGTCATCGTGGATCTCTTTGAGTTCGGCCACTTCGCGGCTGGCGCGGGCGTCGACGTTGGCGCAGGCCCAGATGGCCTCGCCGTTGCGGTCATACAGCACGATCCCTTCGCGCATTGAACAGCAGGCGACGGACTGAATATCTGCCGCGGTCAGATTCGCGCGCGACAGCGCCTGATGAATGCACCGGCAGGCCAGCTGCCAGTTGGTCTCGAGGTCGAACTCCATCGACCCCGGCACGTTCTCAACGCTCAGGTGCTTCCACTCGGCCTGACCGACGGCAATCTGGTTGCCCTGTAAATCGAAAATAACGGCGCGAACGCTGCCTGTCCCTGCATCTAACGCTAAAAGGTAACTCATGAGCTTGCCTCGCTGTTAGCGCAGGGCGGGCTCTCATTTGGCCAGAGCCAGCACCGCGCGGGCTGTCGTCTCCTCCGTCACCAGGCCATTGATACGGCGACCCTTCAGTGCGGCATAAATCGCATCGGCTTTCTCTTCCCCTCCGGCCACGCCAACGATGGTGGGCAGCTGCGCCAGCTCATCAAGCGAGACGCCGAGTAATTCTTTATGGATCTCCAGCTCCTCAACGCATTCGCCTTCGGCATTGAGGAAATAGCCGAGAATGTCGCCGACCGCGCCTTTGCGGGCATACATCAGCTGTTCACCTTCGCTGATATAGCCGGAGCGCAGTATCGTAGCGTCGCGGCGCTGGTTCACCGAACCAATGCCAACCACCGCGACGTCGGCGGCGGTAGCGGCGAGGATCACGTCCCGCACGCTGGTTTCGCGTTTTAAGATCCCAGCGACTTCAGCGGATGACACGCGAAGCGGGGCGGGGATCATGCTGACGCTGCAGGCCGCGTCCAGCTGGCCGATACCGGTCATATATGGCCCGACGCCGCCGGAGAGCGTCACGAGGCGGATCTGCTGCGAGCTGATAAAGCCGCTCAGGTGCTGCAGGCTGCTCATGGTGGTTTCACCGAACCCCACCGCCAGCAGCTGGCCGGGTTCCAGCACGCCCATCAGCGACTGCGCCGCGCCAATGCCTAACCGCACGTTCATCGGCGGCGTATTCAGGGCGGGCATCACGCGCACCAGCTTCAGGCCAAAGCGCTGCTGTAGCTCGGTTTCCAGCGACAGGCAGCCCTCGTAGCGGGAGTTAATCTGCACGCGGATCACCCCTGACTGACGGCCTTTTTCCAGCAGGCGAGAAATCTTCAAACGCGGCAGCCCGAGCCGCTCGCCGATATCGTTCTGGGTCAGCCCGTCGTGGTAGTAGCACCAGGCTACGCGCGCCACCAGCTCCTCTTCCGCCAGCGCCAGCCCGGCAAACCGTCCTTCTTCCGCAGTACGTTTATCGCTCATAGTTGAACTCTTATAAAAATTTAGATCATATGTTCGTGATGACGCGGAGGGAAAGTGTGAGCCACGCGACAAAACGGATCATTTCGATCGTTTCTGGTTTATCTGAATCTCAATCGATAAAACTGTGATCCCTGCACGGTTGTAAATATAGTTCACCGTCTACGCTTTTGAACATTATTGAATCTAAAAATCATTTGTTCAATAGCGGAGCGATGATGACCTCACTTCTCGACGCGAAGAATATCAGCAAGCAGTTCTCAGGCGTGCCGGTTCTGAAAGGCATTGATTTCACGCTGCTTGTGGGCCAGGTGCATGCGCTGATGGGCGGAAACGGCGCGGGAAAATCGACGCTGATGAAGATCATCGCCGGGGTCGAGACGCCGGACAGCGGTGAACTTTCCGTCGAGGGGCAGTCATATGCGCGGCTGACGCCCGTGCAGGCGCACAGGCTCGGCATTTACCTGGTGCCGCAGGAGCCGCTGCTGTTCCCCAACCTTACGGTGCGGGAAAACATCCTGTTCCGCCTGCCGCGCGAACGCGATCGGGAAAAGCGGCTGGAGGAGAAGCTTGAGCAACTGCAGTGCAAGTTCAACCTCGACGCCGCCGCCAGCACCCTGGAAGTGGCGGATCAGCAGATGGTGGAGATCCTGCGCGGATTAATGCGCAACGCCAGGATCCTGATCCTCGACGAGCCCACGGCCTCCCTCACGCCGGGCGAAACCGAACGGCTGTTCCGCCAGATCCGCGCCCTGCAGGCACTCGGCGTCGGGATCGTGTTTATCTCCCATAAGCTGCCGGAAATTCGCATGCTGTCGAGCCACGTCTCGGTGATGCGCGACGGCGCGGTGGTGCTGAGCGGCGAAACCGCGCAGTTTGACGATAGCGCACTGATCGCCGCCATGACGCCGGTGAGCCGCGAGAAATCCCTGAGCGATACGCAAAAGCTGTGGCTGGCACTGCCGGGCAACCGCCGCACCCAGCCGCAGGATTTTCCGGTGCTGCGAGTAGAGGACCTGACCGGAGAAGGGTTTATCGATCTGAGCCTTGAGATCTACGCCGGGGAGATCGTCGGCCTGGCCGGGCTGGTCGGATCCGGGCGCACCGAATTTGCCGAAACCCTTTATGGCCTGCGGCCGGTGCGCGGGGGCCGCATCTGGCTGGAAAATCAGGAGATCGCCGGCGATCCGGTAAGTTCACGCCTGGAAAAAGGGCTAGTCTACCTGCCGGAAGACAGGCAGGTGTCCGGCCTGTTCCTCGACGCGCCGATCCGCTGGAACACCGTGGCGCTGAACGAGCCGTCGCTCTGGCAGCAGCGGAAAAGAGAGTCCGCGGTGGTGGAGCGCTATCACCGAGCGCTGGGGATCAAGCTCAACCATGCGGATCAAACCGTGCGCACGCTCTCCGGCGGCAACCAGCAGAAGGTGCTGCTTGCACGCTGTCTGGAAGCCAACCCGTTATTGCTGATCGTCGACGAGCCGACGCGCGGCGTGGACGTCTCGGCGCGCGCCGATATCTACCAGCTTATCAAAAGCGTGGCGGCGCAGAACGTGGCGGTGCTGATGATCTCAAGCGATCTCGATGAGTTTCCGGGCCTCGCGGACCGGGTGCTGGTGATGCACCAGGGCGTGCTCAGCGGCGAACTGCCGCGCCACGCCGTCAGCCTCGACAGGATGATGGCGCTGGCGTTCGGAGGGCAATCATGAAGACCTTACTGAAAAACCGCGAGCTGAGCGCGTTTCTCGCCATTCTGGCGCTGTTCGCCGTGCTGGTGGCGCTGAATCCCTCTTACTTCAGCCTGCAGACGCTGGGGATGATCTTCGCCAGCTCGCAGATCCTGATCCTGCTGGCCATCGGCGCGGCGCTGGTAATGCTGACCCGCAATATCGACGTGTCCGTCGGTTCAACGGTCGGGCTGTCCGCCATCGCCGTCGGCGTGGCGCTGAACGGCGGCTACAGCCTGCCCGTTTCCATTCTCTTCGCACTGTCGATCGGGGCGCTGGCCGGGGCGTTCAACGGTTTTCTGGTGGTGGGGCTGCGCATTCCGGCGATTGTCGCGACCCTCGGCACGCTGGGGCTGTACCGCGGGGCGATGCTGCTCTGGACGGGCGGAAAGTGGATTGAAGGGCTGCCGCCGGGGTTGAAATCCCTCTCTGAGCCTGCCGCTGTCGGCGTGTCGCCCCTTGGCATGGTGGTGTTGACCATCGCGGCCACAGGCGCGTGGACGCTGTCGCGCACCGCGTTCGGGCGTGATTTCTACGCGGTGGGGGATAACCTTGCCGCCGCGCGCCAGCTGGGCGTGGCGGTGAACCGCACCCGTATGATCGCCTTCACCCTCAACGGCATGCTGGCGGCCTGCGCCGGGATCGTCTTTGCCGCGCAGATTGGCTTTGTGCCCAACCAGACCGGCAGCGGGCTGGAGATGAAGGCCATCGCCGCCTGCGTGCTCGGTGGCATTTCACTGCTGGGCGGCACGGGCACGCTGATCGGCGCGTTGCTCGGTGCGTTCTTCCTGACGCAAATCGACACCGTGCTGGTGCTGTTCAGGCTTCCTGCCTGGTGGAACGACTTTATCGCCGGGCTGGTGCTGCTGGGCGTGCTGGTGCTCGACGGGCGTCTGCGCCAGGCGCTGGCGCGGCATCAGCGGGCGCTGAAGTACGGTCGTTTCCAGCCGGGTAACAAAGGGGGAAAGCACGTCACCCCCTTTCCCAAACGTAAAAAAGAGGTGGCGTAAATGAGGCTTAACTGGGAAAGCGCGCTGCTGATTTTGCTGGTGCTGGAGATCCTGCTCTTTGGCGCCATCAACCCGCGCATGCTCGATATCAACATGCTGCTGTTCAGCACCAGCGACTTCATCTGCATCGGCATTGTGGCGCTGCCGCTTACGCTGGTGATCGTCAGCGGTGGGATCGACATCTCCCTCGGCTCGACCATCGGCCTGTGCGCGATTGCGTTGGGGGTGATGATGCAGGCGGGCTGGCCGATGGCGGTCGCCGTTCCGCTGACGCTGCTGCTCGGCCTGCTGTGCGGGCTGGTGAATGCGGCGCTGATCCACTACACCGGCATCAGCCCTTTGGTTATCACCCTCGGCACGCTCTACCTCTACGGTGGCGGCGCGCTGCTGCTCTCCGGCATGGCGGGGGCCACGGGCTACGAGGGCATCGGCGGCTTCCCGGACGGCTTTACCGCCTTCGCTAACCTCACGGTGTTGGGCCTGCCGATCCCATTGGTCTTGTTCGCGGTAATCACCGTCTTCTTCTGGCTCATTACCCACCGCGGGCGCTTTGGCCGTCATCTGTTCCTGATTGGCCAAAATCCGCGTGCGGCACGCTATGCGGCGCTGTCGGTGAACGGCATGCCCTACGCGCTGTACGGCCTGGTGGGCGTTGCCTCCGCGATTGCCGCGCTGGTCATGGTCTCCTATTTCGGCTCCGCGCGTTCGGATCTGGGGCGCGATTTACTGATGCCTGCGCTCACCGCCGCCGTGCTCGGCGGAGCCAATATCTACGGAGGTTCAGGTTCGGTTGTCGGTACGGCGCTGGCGGCGCTGCTGGTGGGGTATCTCCAGCAGGGTTTACAGATGGTCGGTATCCCCAATCAGGTGTCGAGCGCGCTGTCAGGGGCGCTGCTGGTTGTGGTGGTGATGGGACGTTCGCTGAGTCTGCACCGCGAATGGGTGCGATCTCTCTTTAGAAAACTATCCGGAGCGTAAGATGAAAACAAAACTGCTCGTCCTGGCAATGACCCTCAGCTTCGCTTCGGCGCAGGCGGCGGACCGCATTGCCTTTATCCCGAAGCTGGTGGGCGTTGGCTTCTTCACCAGCGGCGGCAACGGCGCGAAAGAGGCGGGGAAAGATCTTGGCGTGGACGTGACCTACGACGGCCCGACCGAGCCGAGCGTCTCCGGCCAGGTGCAGCTCATCAATAACTTCGTCAACCAGGGCTATAACGCCATTATCGTCTCCGCCGTGTCGCCGGACGGGCTGTGTCCGGCGCTTAAGCGCGCGATGCAGCGCGGCGTCAAGGTCCTGACCTGGGATTCCGACACCAGGCCGGAGTGCCGCAGCATCTACATCAACCAGGGGACGCCGGAACAGCTGGGCGGCCTGCTGGTGGAGATGGCGGGCAAGCAGGTCACCAAACCGAATGCCAAAGTGGCGTTCTTCTACTCAAGCCCCACCGTCACCGACCAGAACCAGTGGGTGAAAGAGGCGAAGGCCAAAATCGAGAAAGATCACCCCCAGTGGCAGATCGTAACGACCCAGTTTGGCTATAACGACGCCACCAAATCATTGCAAACCGCCGAAGGGATCTTAAAAGCCTACCCGGATCTGGATGCGATTATCGCCCCGGACGCCAACGCGCTGCCGGCCGCGGCGCAGGCGGCGGAAAACCTGAAGCGGGAAGGGGTGGCGATTGTCGGCTTCAGCACGCCGAACGTGATGCGCCCGTACGTTGAGCGCGGCACGGTGAAGGCCTTCGGCCTGTGGGACGTGGTGCAACAGGGCAAAATTGCGGTCAATGTCGCCGATCGTTTGCTTAAAAAAGGCGATCTTAACGTCGGCGACAGCGTGGACGTAAAAAACATCGGGGCGCTGAAGGTCGAGCCGAACAGCGTGCAGGGCTACCAGTATGAGGCGAAGGGCAACGGCATCGTGCTGCTGCCGGAGCGGGTGGTGTTCACCAAAGAGAACATCAGCAAATACGATTTCTGACGGGGGAGCAAATGGCTGATTTAGACGACATCAAAGACGGTAAGGATTTTGGCATCGGCACGCCGCAGCAGAATGTGCCGTTCACGCTGAAGGGCTGCGGCTCGCTGGACTGGGGCATGCAGTCCCGCCTGGCACGCATCTTCAACCCGCAGAGCAACCGTACGGTGATGCTGGCCTTTGACCACGGCTACTTTCAGGGGCCGACCACCGGCCTTGAGCGTATCGATCTCTCCATTGCGCCGCTGTTTGGTGAAACTGACGTGCTGATGTGTACCCGCGGCATCCTCAGGAGCCAGGTACCCGCCGCGACGAACAAACCGGTGGTGCTGCGCGCCTCCGGCGGTAACTCGATTCTGGGGGAACTGTCCAACGAGTGCGTGGCGGTGGCGATGGAAGATGCCCTGCGCCTGAACGTCTGCGCGGTGGCGGCGCAGGTGTACATCGGCAGCGAGTTTGAGCACCAGTCGATCAACAACATCATCAAGCTTGTCGATGCAGGGGCGCGCTACGGCATGCCGACGCTGGCGGTGACGGGCGTCGGCAAAGAGATGGCGCGCGACGCGCGCTATTTCTCGCTGGCCAGCCGCATCGCCGCCGAAATGGGGGCGCAGTTCGTCAAAACCTACTACGTGGATGAGGGTTTTGAAAAAGTGACCGCCAGCTGCCCGGTGCCGATCGTTATCGCAGGGGGCAAAAAGCTGCCGGAGCACGAGGCGCTGGAGATGTGCTGGCGCGCGATAGACCAGGGCGCGTCCGGCGTGGACATGGGGCGCAACATCTTCCAGTCCAGCGCGCCGCTCGCCATGCTCAAGGCGGTGAAAAAAGTGGTTCACGAGAGCTGGAATGCCCGCGATGCGTTCCAGTTCTGGCAGGAAGAGAAACAGGGAGAAGCAAAATGAACGTAACGCTGGTAGAGATCAACATTAAGCCCGAGCGGGTAGACGAGTTTCTGGAAGTGTTTCGCGCCAACCACGAGGGCGCAATCCAGGAGCCGGGGAACCTGCGTTTTGACGTATTGCAGGACCCGAGGGTAAAAACCCGGTTCTTTATCTACGAAGCCTATAAAGACGAAGAGGCGGTGCTGGCGCATAAGCAAACCCCGCACTATCTGGCGTGCGTGGAGAAGCTTGAGGAGCTGATGTCGGAGCCGCGTAAAAAGCGCAGCTTTGTTGGGTTGTTGCCGGAGTAACAGGCGTTATAAAAGTGTTGTAGGCCGGGTAAGCGCAGCGCCACCCGGCATTTTTCAAACCAGCTCCAGATGGGCAAGTAATCTCGCGAGCGCTTCACGCGGCTCACCCTGAACCGCCTGCAACGGGAACGGCAACGCAGGTGCAGCCACTTTTCCCATCATCTCTGCCGCCGCCGCGATAACCCGTAAGCTGCCGTAGTGACGGAACAATTCCCACAGTGGCTCTAACCGCTCGGATTGGGCAGTCTCTTTCGAACGGGCAATCGCCAGCGCTGTTTGCGGTAACAATCCGCCGAGCACCGAGTACCAGACGTCAAACCCGGCCTGCAGGGCAGAGGCCGCTCGCCAGTCGCCGGCGATGCCCAGCGTGACTGTCTCAGGAAGACGGGCGCGTACCTGCGACAGGTCTTCCGGCACGCGACCAAGCTTAATGGATCCCACATTCGGCAGGGCCGCGACGGAAAATAACAATTCATCGCTAAACGCAAACCCGGTGGTGGCCGGATTATCGTAAATGCACAACGGTATGGAGAGCTGGCGGGTCACCGTTTCATAGAGATTAAACACTTCGTCTTCCGTTAATCGCTGGTAGGACACGGGGGCCATCAGCACGCCGGAGACACCTGCCGCCTGCGCGTCGTCAGCCAGACGCAGTATATCGTCCAGCCGGAGTGCGCCAATGCTGACGATGACCGGAATATCATCAGCATGCGCCACCGCGCAGCGTGCGATCCGACCCCGCTCTTCTACGGTCAGATAGGCATAGCTTCCCGTTGAGCCGAGAATGCCCAGAGAATCCACGCCAGCGTCGACCACGGGGCGCAGAAGATTGATGAAGGATTGCTCGTCAAACGTCCCCCCTTTCAGGGGCGTTAACGGAAAAGCGCTTAACCCGTAAAACATCGTGTTGTCCTCTTACAGCGTCAGCATCTGCACCTGAGCCGTGGCCCCCGGCATCAGCCGCTGCAGGTTGTTGACCAGCTCCTCTCCCGCCTCTTCCAGCGCCGCAAGCGGCATCGACGGCAGGCTTTCAAGAATAAACCACATGGATTGCGCCTGGCTATCGAGGCGCGTCCGTATCCCCTGGCGCCAGTTCCAGCGGCGGCAGGTGACGCCAGTATCGTCGCGCCAGATAACCTCGCCCGGTTCCGGATGTTCCACCACCGGCTGTCCCTCTTTGAAGGTATCAAATGGTTCGCTGCCTTCGGCCAGCGTCAGACGCGGCGCGCCCGAGTAAGCCGCGAGATTTTCTCCGCCAACCGGAATGGCGTAGCGAATACTCACTGCGTTATAGATATCCACCACCGGATCCAGCGGCGGCAGCGAACCATCTTTCAGGACCCGCTTACGCAGGGCGGATGCCGAGCAGGGCGTGCGTTTCGGTTTCGCGCCGAAGGCCTTAAACACTTCATCCCAGGCTGAAAGGTGTGCATCAGCCCAGGGCACCTCATCATTAAGCATCTGCTGGCAGGCCAGCGCCAGCGCGGCAGCCGCCACCTCCGGGTGGGTAATTGGCGCAGCTTCAACCAGAATGCTCAGCGCCCGAAAGCCTGGGGCAATCCCGGCAAGACGTGAGTCTATTGACGGCGTAACGAGAGACATAAATAATCCTGTATTGACTGTTTTATACCATGGTAGTGACCAATGACTGATAAAGTCAATATAATGACTGCGCACGGGGCCGATGTTGCCCAGGTAAGCCTGGCCGTCGCGAACCGCATACGCAACTGGCGCAAAGAGAAAAAGCTGTCTCTTGACGAGCTGTCCCGCCGCGCAAGCGTCAGTAAAGGCATGCTGGTAGAGATCGAAAAGGGCGCAGCCAACCCCAGTATCGCCATCTTGTGCAAACTGGCTGCCGCGCTCGGTATTTCAGTGGCGGATATCGTTAACGTCTCCAGCGAGCCGCTGGTGCATGTTATCGAAGAAGAGACTATTCCGGTGCTGTGGCAGGGCGCACAGGGTGGACGCGCCAGACTGCTGGCGGGAACGGCAGGCCCGGATATGATTGAGTTATGGCAATGGGAGATGCAGCCGGGAGAGCGTTTTACCTCTCCGGGGCACCCGGCGGGAACCTTTGAGCTGCTGCACGTGAACGAAGGCGTTTTAACGCTGACGGTGGATGAGACGGTGACCCAGGTTCACGCTGGCGCATCGGCTGTGGCGAAAACGGAAGCGGCGCACGGCTACGCCAATGAGGGCGATACCGTGCTTCGCTTCACCATGACGGTGGCGGAATTTCACCGGTAAAAAGCAGCCCGGTGGCGCTACGCCTACCGGGCCTGCATATGTACTATTTTGTAGGCCGGGTAGGCGTAGCGCCACCCGGCGTTGATTACGCCTCTTCCACGCTCACCCGCAGCGCTGCCAGCGCTTTACGCGCCGCTTTCAGCACCTGCTCGCACTGCTCAATCGTCAGCGTCAGCGGCGGTTCAATGCGGATAGTCTTCGAGTTGTTGAGCGTGCCGGCCACCAGCACTCGCTGGCGGAACATCTCGCTCGCAAAGCTGTAGCCGATTTCGTTGTCGACAAACTCAATTGCCATCAGCATCCCTTTACCACGCGCATCCTGCACCAGATCCGGATACTCCCGGCCTAGCTGACGGAAGCCGTCCAGCAGCATGTCGCCTTTCTGCTCCGCCTGCGCGGGCAGGTTTTGCTCCAGCAGCACGTTGATGGTCGCCAGCGCCGCTGCACAGGCCAGCGGGTTACCGCCAAAGGTGGTGGTATGCAGGAACGGGTTGTCGAACAGCACCGAGAACACCTCTTCAGTAGCCACAGTCGCGCCAATCGGCATCACGCCGCCGCCGAGCGCCTTCGCCAGGCACAGGATGTCCGGCTGCACGTTCTCGTGCTCGCAGGCAAACATTTTGCCGGTGCGCCCCATCCCGGTCTGGACTTCGTCGAGGATCAGCAGCGCGCCAAACTCATCGCACAGCTGACGCACGGCAGGCAGATAGCCCTGCGGAGGGAGGATCACGCCGCCTTCACCCTGAATCGGCTCCAGGATCACCGCCGCCACGTCATCGCCGGTTTTACGGCATTCACTCAGCACGGTGCGCATGGCGTTAATGTCGCCGAACGGCACGTGGCGGAAGCCCGGCAGCAGCGGCATAAACGGTTTGCGGAAGGTGGATTTGGCGGTAGCGGACAGTGCGCCCAGGGATTTACCGTGGAACGCGCCGCTGGTGGCGATAAAGGTGAATTTCCCGCGCGGCGACTGGTACGCTTTGGCGAGCTTTATCGCCGCTTCGACCGATTCCGTGCCGCTGTTGCTAAAGAAGCTGTATTTCAGTTTGCCGGGCGTTAAGGCCGCCAGCGTTTTCGCGAGCATGGCGCGAAGCGGGTCGAGCAGTTCCTGGCTATGGAGAGGTTGTTTCGCAAGTTGATTCTGTACGGCGGAAACCACAACTGGATTACGGTGCCCCACGTTGAAGATACCAAAACCACCAAGGCAATCGATAAACTCCTGTCCCTGGGTGTCGACAAGCGTGTTAAGACTCCCCGCTTGCCACTCTACGGCTCCGTAATCCCCGCCGGCGGTAACAGATTTGCGATACTCCAGAAACCCTGGATTGACGTGCTCTTTAAAGTAATCGATGACCTCTCGGTTAAGTTGTTTCATCTCCTCATGATCGAGCGTTCGCTTCTCAATGAGATTCAGTGCGTGCGCGGTACAGGCAAGAGCCGAGGCGCTGGAAGGTAACCTGTTCAAAATGTGCTCCCGGGGATCGCGTATCACATGATACTGGTTTAAGTATTGCAGGGATTACGCCACTTCAGATGCCTTAACGAAAATCGGGATAAACGCCAGGTTAAAATAATGTTGCACAATATTTAATCATGCCGAAGCAACCGAAACGGGATTTAGCGGTACAGGACAGATAAGGATAAATGGGGGCGAAAAAGCGCAACTGCACTAAAGAAGTGCATTCGGTGCAACTTAAGTGGGCGTTAACTGGTCATGCTTTATAGGTAATTTCTTTGCGAAAGTATTTGAAATCAATGAATTATAAATTCGTACAAAAAGTATGGTTTAAGTGAAATCTGCGATCTTCATCAAGTTTAACAACTAAAGATAAATTGTTTACCGCCGAAAAAACATTGACCCACAAAATTAACATTCAAATAACCTGCAAGGGATGCCCACGATGTCCTCTCCAACCTATGTCACCCAGAATGAATATCCTCTGGACGATGACACCACCTTAATGTCTACCACAGACGTCCACAGCTACATCACTCACGCCAACGACACTTTTGTGCAGGTGAGCGGCTACCAGCTTGATGAGCTGACGGGCCAGCCGCACAACCTGGTACGCCACCCCGACATGCCAAAAGCCGCGTTTGCCGATATGTGGTACACGCTGCAGCAGGGCGAACCGTGGAGTGGGATTGTCAAAAACAGGCGCAAAAACGGCGATCACTACTGGGTGCGTGCTAACGCAGTGCCGATGGTGCGCCACGGGCAGGTCACGGGCTATATGTCCATTCGCACCAAAGCCACGGCGGAAGAAATTGCCACCGTGGAACCGCTCTACCGGGCGCTCAACGACGGGAGCTGTAAGAAACGTGTGCACAAGGGGCTGGTGGTTGGAAAAGGCTGGCTGGGCAAACTGCCTGCCATGCCGCTGCGCTGGCGCGTGCGCAGCGTGATGGCGGTGCTCTTTGCCCTACTCGCCTCCACCCTGGCGGCGACCTCCGCCGGGTGGATGCCGCTCGTTGCTGCTGCGGTGGTGATGCTGCTGGGGACGCTGCTCTTTGAGCAACAGATTGTCCGCCCGGTAGAGAATGTGGCTCGACAGGCGCTGAAGGTCGCAACCGGTGAGCGCAACAGCGTGCAGCATCTGAACCGCAGCGACGAGCTGGGGCTGACGCTGCGCGCGGTAGGGCAGCTTGGCCTGATGTGCCGCTGGTTGATTAATGACGTGTCGAGCCAGGTGGTTAGCGTCCGTGACGGCAGCGACAGGCTGGCGCAGGGAAATGAAGATTTGAACGATCGGACCCGTCAGACCGTGGCGAACGTGCAGCAGACCGTCGCGACAATGAACCAGATGGCCGTGTCCGTTCAGAGTAACTCCGAAACCGCCGCCGAGGTGGACAAACTCTCCGTGGCCGCGAGCAGCGCGGCGACAAAAGGAGGCAATGCGATGCAGACCGTCGTTAAAACGATGGATGATATTGCCGACAGCACGCAGCGAATTGGCTCAATTACCTCCCTGATTAACGACATCGCTTTCCAGACCAATATTCTGGCGCTGAACGCGGCGGTTGAAGCGGCTAGGGCAGGCGAGCAGGGCAAAGGTTTTGCCGTGGTCGCGGGCGAAGTCCGCCATCTCGCCAGCCGCAGCGCCAGTGCCGCGAATGATATTCGTAAACTCATTGATGCCAGTGCCAGCAAGGTGCAGTCCGGCTCTGAGCAGGTGCATGCCGCAGGCCGTACTATGGATGATATTGTTGTACAGGTGAAAAACGTGACGCAGCTTATCGCCCAGATCAGCCACGCGACCTCCGAGCAGGCAACCGGACTCTCTGAGCTGACCCGCGCGGTGGCTGAACTCGACAGCATTACGCAGAAAAACGCCGACCTGGTCGAGGAGAGCGCACACATTTCTGCGATGGTGAAGCATCGCGCCGGACGTCTCAAGGATGCGGTGACTGTGCTTCATTGAGCCAGTAATGTTCCAAAAAAAGCCGTTTATTTCGTAAGGAATAAACGGCTTTTTATTTTCTGTTTGTGACTATTAATGTATTTTATTGTTAATCTAATATTAAATAACTAAAGAAAGTACCTCAGTTATTTATCCCTGCCTAAGTCAATTATCCAGAAGGCTATTTTGAAAAATGCCTCTCTGGTGGTCTGGTAACGATCAATGGGGCAATATTAATAGCCTCTACCTATCCATTATGTGGGTTATGAAATAAAAAAACGATCAAACTCATAAAGTTAGCGAAATCGTTACCGATAACAGCGATCGTCTGAGAAATAATCACATCGATGGAGAAAATATGTTCTTACATGACGTAAAGATCGGCACGAAATTATTTCTGGCGTTTGGGTTCTTTATTGTCCTGATGGCGATAAGCGCGAGCCTGTCTCTGCTGAGTCTGAACCGGGCTAATAACGGGATGCAATCCATTATTACCAGTGATTATCCGACCACGGTAAAAGCGAACCAGTTAATTGATAACTTCCAGGAATTTATTAGCACTCAACAGCTGATGCTGCTGGACGAGCAGGGCACCTACACTGGGCAATCTCAGCAGCGCCTGAAAGAGATCAGCGAGCATATCACGGTGATCCTGGGAGAGCTGAACACCGCGTTGCAGGATCAAAAGTCTCAGCAGGTGCTGGCGGAGATCCGCAGCGTGCGCCAGCAGTATCTGGACTCGCGCTACCGCATTTTGCAGGCGGTGCAGAACAACAATCGTGCGGGCGCTATTCAGGAGATGATGACCACCACCCTCGCCGTGCAGCAGGCTTATAAAGCGAAGGTGAAGGAGCTGATTACCATTCAAAACAGCGAGATGCAGAGCGCTGGCGCGCAGGTGGAAGGGGATTTCCGGTCTAACCGCCTGCTGTTGATCCTGCTCACGCTCTTTAGCGTCGGGGCAGGCAGCCTGATCGGCTGGTTTATCGTGCGCGCTATTACTCGTCCGCTCGGCGAGGCGGTGCATTTTGCAAAAGCCATTTCTGAGGGCGACCTCACGGGCAGCATCACGCCACACGGTAAAGACGAAACGGGTCTGCTGCTGCACGCGCTGATGGAGATGAAAACGCGACTACTGGACATTGTGCAGCAGGTGCAAACCGGCTCGGAGAATATCTCCAGCGCAGCCGCGCAGATTGTCGCCGGGAATCAGGATCTGGCCGCGCGCACGGAAGAGCAGGCCAGCTCCGTTGAACAGACCGCCGCCTCGATGGAGCAGATCACCGCGACGGTGAAAAATACCGCCTCGCATACCGGGGAAGCGACCAACCTCTCGGCTGATGCCGCCACGGTGGTCAAAAACAACGGTGAGATGATGAAGCAGGTGACCAGCAAAATGCGCCTGATTAACGAGACGTCCAACCGGATGTCCGACATTATCGACCTGATCGACGCCATTGCGTTCCAGACCAACATTCTGGCGCTGAACGCGGCGGTGGAAGCGGCGCGCGCCGGCGAGCACGGTCGCGGTTTTGCGGTGGTGGCCGGTGAAGTGCGTCAGCTTGCCCAGAAGAGCGCGTCGTCTGCCAGCGAAATCCGCGAGCTGATTGAGAGCTCTACCAGCCAGACCCAGGACGGGATGAACCTGGTTGAAAAAGCGAGTGCGTTGATCAACGGGATGGTCGGCAACGTAGAAGAGATGGACGTGATTCTGAGGGAAATCCGCCAGGCTAGCCACGAGCAGACGGAAGGTATCTCGCAGATTAACAGCGCGATTGGCCTGATTGATGCCACCACCCAGCAGAACTCCGCGCTGGTGGAGGAGTCCGTCGCGGCGGCAGCATCGCTTAATGAACAGGCGATGCACCTGAAAGAGCTGGTACGCGTCTTCCGCGTGAGCGAGCACGCACCGGCTTAATCCAGCTGGGAGATCTCCAGCGCCGCGCGGTCGATTACGCCGATAATCTGCTTGAGCTGCGCGTCGCTGAGCTCTCCCTGATTCACCTTCAGGTCTAACACCGCTTTGAAGTTATCCAGCGCCCGCTTCATCTGCGGGTTTTTGCGTAGCTGAAAACCGACAGAACGCGCTTTGATACGCACCTGGATCTGTTCCAGCTGTTCCCGGTTTTCGTCCAGCCAGCGTTGTCCTTCAGCGGTAATCGCAATCTTCTTGCGACCGTTCTCTTCTTCCGTAATGGTGATAAACGTCTGATCCTGAAGATAATCCAGGGTTGGATAGATGACCCCTGGGCTCGGGGTGTAATTCCCTTGGGTCAGGTTCTCGATCTCTTTGATCAGCTCGTAGCCGTGGCTCGCGCTACGGGTCAGGATATCCAGAATCACCAGCCGCAGATCGCCGTGGCCGAAAAAGCGCGGCCGCCGCCCGCCGCCCTCATGTTCGTGTCGCATAGTATGCCCTTCATTTTGATATATCTAAACTATATCTAAGATATATTCAGATGCAATCTAAAAGATCTTGCATTTTTACTTATTAGTAATCATTATCATTTGAAAATTGATTTAGATATATCGTATTCACCAGAGAAGGGGCTAAAAATGGCAACTACCCGTTACCCACAGCGCGTTCGTAATGACCTGCGTTTTCGCGAGCTGACGGTACTCCGCGTTGAGCGCGCCAGCGCGGGTTTCCAGCGCATTTTTTTAGGCGGCGAGGCGCTGGAGGGCTTTAGCTCCCGCGGTTTTGACGACCATACAAAAGTCTTTTTCCCGGCACCCGGGGCGACGTTCGTGCCGCCGGTGGTTACCGAAGAAGGCATCGACTGGGGCGACGGCGTGCGTCCGCAGGCGCGAGACTATACGCCGCTCTACGACGAGGCAAATCATGAGCTGGTTCTCGATTTCTTCATTCATGACGGCGGTATTGCCAGCAGCTGGGCGATTGAGGCGAAAGCGGGAGACAAGCTGACCATCGGCGGCCCGCGCGGCTCGCTGGTGGTGCCGGAGGATTACGCCTGGCAGCTGTACGTGTGCGATGAGTCCGGCATGCCCGCGCTGCGTCGACGCTTGGAAAGCATTGCGCAACTGCCGGTTCGCCCGGACGTTCACGCGGTCGTGACGGTTGGGGATGAATCCTATAAGGACTATCTGGCGCACCTGAGCGAGTTCAACATCACCTGGGTGGTGGGCCACAGCGAGCAGGCAGTCGCAGATCATCTGGCTGCGCTGACCGTTCCGGGGGACGATTACTTTATCTGGCTGACCGGGGAAGGGAAGGTGGTGAAAACGCTGAGCCGTCAGTTTGAAACCGACGCGATTGACCCTCAGCTGGTGCGTGCCAGCGCATACTGGCACGCCAAATAGTCACGCGGCGGAATCCAGCTGCGCTTCGCTCACCTGATGTTCGAGCGAGGCGCGGACCTCGTGCAGCGCTTTCTCCTGCTGAGCGAAGTACGCTTCCATATTGCTCAGCGACGAGACCAGAAGCCAGGACTCCTCTTTCTCCAGCTCCGCCAGCTCATTCACTAAAATGTCGATCTGCTCTCGGACCTGCGCCATTTTTTTGCGGATACGTTCCAGATCGTTCAGCCTGTCGCTTGCCATCAATGGCTCGAAGCCCTGCTGCAGGCGGGCCACCAGCGAACGAATGGCTTTCACATCGCCACGCTGCTTCGCCTGGTTGAGCTGGACCATCATCGCGTTGGCTTCCTCTTTCAGGTCGTCCGCCACCAGGTCAGGGTGGCAGAGCTTGCTCGCCTGCCGCCAGAGACGCTTCAGCTCGCTCCGATCCTCTTCCGAAAGATCCTTGCCCTTGCGCAGCCGCACTTCGGCATCGTGATGCTGCTCGCGATATTTCTCGTACTCTTCATTAGCGTCGTCGCGCGCCTGACGCGCAGGTTCCTCTTCGCGCGTTAAGCCGCTCTCCAGCTCCAGCGCTTCGGCCAGCAGGTTGGCGATGAGATTGCTTTGCTGCTCCAGATGTTTACGCGCCTCGGCTGCCTGCACGGAGTCGGCCGGGAGATCGCGCCAGCGCTGGGTGAGCGTCGTCAGCACCTCCACCGCCTGCGCCATATAGCACTGGCAGCGACGGTAATCTTCCTCGCGACGACGCGCTTCCGCCTGCTGACGACGCAGGTTAAGCTCGGCCAGGGTTTTACGCAGGGCGAGGATCTGCTGCATCAACGGCCCGAGGCGAGAGAAATAGAGATCGTTGAATTCATCAAGCTGCTGCACGCGGGCGTTGCGGCGGTCAATCAGATCGCGCAGACGCTCTTCCAGCGCCTTCAGCTCGAGCTTGCTGGCCGCCACCTGCGGATCGCGCCACTGGGTCACGGCGCGCTGGCCCTGCAGCCAGGCGGTAATGGCCGCCATGGCCGCGGTGTAGTTTTTTCCCTCAAGCGCCACGACGATTGCCTGTAGCTCATCGTCAAACGCTTCATTTTTCAGGCGTGTCAGCTGGCTCTGGATGATGTCGTCATCTTCCAGCTCAATGGCATTTTTAATGATTTCTAGCCGTTTGATCGGTGTGCTCATGATGCCTTTCGCTTTGGCGCTTAAGTATTTGAGTTAAGGTTAGTTGTTGTAAAAGCTACAGGAAATAATACACACGGATGATGATCGGCGCGATGGGGGATTTCTTTAGTTTTGCAGTTTGTGAGGGTGAGCGGCAGGCCGGGCTACGTGTGATTGATTCCGTATGTGCTTGCATAGGGTGCAGCAAAAAATCAGAGGCAATAACTGCCAGAGAATGCTTAACAGCATAAAGCATGATTAAAATACCCCAAACGTATAAGAAGTGCGGAGAGCCGGCACCGGGTGATCGCGCGAGGTATTGCCATCGAGGGAGGCTACGTGCTGGCAGACCCAAGGTGCGAAAGAATTGGCACTAAAAACAATATAGGGCGGATTAACCGCCCTTTTTTAAGCTGTTACACGCTCGTTCCACGCGTCTGAATATTGGACGTTCCCATCGCAATATTTCCAGGTGATCCGCTCATAGCGCAGCTGTACGCCCTCATTATGATTATGCATCTGTAAACCTGGCTCTTTGCAGTTATGCATAACTGGGTTAATGCTGGCTATCCGGACGTTTTCCAACAGCATGTTGAAATACTCTACCTCTTGCCCCGCATCGTTGATTTTATACCACTTAATTTCCGCGCTTTTCAGCGTCTGCCCGGTAGCTACGGCCTTATAAAGATATGGGCTGGAGCTATCAAACTCCTTTTCTATTACGAGCGGCGCATGTACGCGTGTACCGGTGATTTTGCCCGTGTTGTTATCGGTAGGAACTAACAGGCCGTGACTAAAAGAAAGCACCTCAATGCTTCCCTCGCGGTTTTGAACATCCACAGATCCATAAATCGGATTGCCGCCATCGTCTTTAAGCCACAGGTAAGCAGGAATAGCCATTTTTAAAAGTCCATTTTATGTAAAGAGAATAAACCCTCATTAACGGCTAAAAACCGATCGCAGGTGATACAAATTGTGTTATAGATTCGTGTTATTTAATCGGGTTACTTATTGATGTTGCAAATAAAATTAATAGATTGATCTCAAACAGTATCGCACCGTGCTGTTGCTCTTATGTTGCTGGTTTGCCAGGCAAAAGGGAATAACGATGGCATGTATACCGATTTACCCGCCCCGCGGGCTGGAGATATTGCGCGAACACATCAGGCTTGCGCGGGCGCGTCACGGCGTTCAGGGCATGGCCACCCCGCTTACGTATACGTGGTTTTATGAGCGAGTAAGGAACGGCGGGACGTGGGATTACAAACAACAAAAACGGGCTTACGCTGACTTCGGAAATTTTCATTACGGCGCTGTGGGTTTTGCAGCGTGCATCCCTGAAAAGATTTTGCTTATTGCCGCTGGCGCGGCGCAGTGGAAGGCCGGCACATCAAGGCCGGAATGGGGCAATTTTACGGGGGCCCCGCCGTTTGGTGATGATCCGATGGACCAATTTTGGATAAAGCAAGGCATAGACTATGTTAAGCAGCACCACTATTAAGGCGTTTAAGGCGTTGCATTGGGTGGCTACATTCACTATGGCTATCGTGATTGCGGGATACTGTTATTTTCAGCATATCCAGCGTTTAACGGTGAGTGACAAACTTTATGAGGTTCGCCAACTCACGCCCCGTACGTGGTTATATATAACTGAATATGACGGCTCGAACATGACCACAGGGGAAGTATATCGTTATTTTTTAGCAAGCAAGATTGACGGCGATCCGCTGGCGGCTCTCGAAAAACAACATATCGCCCCAACGCTTACAGCGAACACCGCCCGTGCGAAAGTTGACGGCATAGGCAACAATATCTCATTTACTGTTTATGGCACCGTGTACAGCTTTACAACGTCCGCATTTTTTTATGATGCTGAGGGAATAGCGGCCGCGCCGTCAATCGACTTAACGGCCCGTGGCGAGGGCTGGGACAAGGGGAAATATAGTCGATAGATAATTATTTATTTAAAAATCCCCTGCGGTCGTGTCAATGAACCGATGAGACGCGTGTAAGTTTTCACGGCGTACCCGTAGCGGTTTATGGATCAAAAGTACATTGTGATTGCCCGCCGGGTATTGCCCCTCCAACTCACTGCCGGACAGTAAATATTTTTTATGACCGCCCGGGGAAGGGGAGACTTGAGGTATCTGGAGTTCTGTACAAAAGGAGTCGAACGGCTACCGATCTCAGACTCACTTTTTACTGATGAGTCCGATGTTTGGCAAGCGGCATATAGCCATTGGATGGAAAGTAGTAGGTTTTAAACCGACGCTGAACTTATTCCCCGTACCTTATACGGCTATAGTAAATTTCAATCGCATCCATGGTACAGGGAGCTTCGTTTAAACTTGCCACATTAATTGTAACTTTCTTCAGAGGAACACCACATGAAGAGCATCTTTGGTCATTTGTGATGTACCCCTGAGCGCCTATCCCATCGATTCTAACGTTACAGTTAGGGCAATAATCAGTATTAACGTCATCGGAATATGCCATTTTAGCCTCCCGTCACGGGTATATTCCGTAAAATTGTGCGACACTGCCAGTGAATTAACAAAAAAGCCACCTTAATAGGTGGCTTAATCATATGATTCAACAGCTAAAATTTGGTGGCCCCTGCTGGACTTGAACCAGCGACCAAGCGATTATGAGTCGCCTGCTCTAACCACTGAGCTAAGGGGCCGTGGCGGTGAATTATAAAGTAACTCCCCGCAGCAATCCAGCCATTCGCACCTGCCTGCTGTTTTTATAAACAACGCATAATCAATCCTTTATACTTCCATAACGATGTATCAGCGGGAGTAAAGATGATCAACGATATTCTGGCCCCTGGCCTGCGGGTGGTGTTCTGCGGAATTAACCCGGGCAAGTCCTCGGCGCACACCGGTTTTCACTTCGCCCATCCGGGGAATCGCTTCTGGAAGGTGATTTACCAGGCCGGGTTTACCGACAGGCTACTCAAGCCCGAAGAGGAGCAGCACCTGCTGGACACGCGCTGCGGAATTACCATGCTGGTCGAACGTCCGACTGTACAGGCAAGTGAGGTCAACCTCCATGAGCTGCGAAGCGGCGGGCGTGAGCTGGTGAAGAAAATAGAAGACTATCAGCCGGCCGCGCTGGCGATCCTCGGTAAGCAGGCCTACGAGCAGGCTTTCAGCCAGCGTGGCGCTAAGTGGGGTAAGCAGAACATTACTATCGGTGTGACGCAGGTCTGGGTGCTGCCGAATCCGAGCGGGCTCAACAGGGCGACGCTGGATAAGCTGGTGGAGGCCTACAGGGAGCTTGATGAGGCGCTGATGGTGCGGGGGCTTTAATCCCCTGCTGCCTGATGCTCTCACCCCTGACTTTCTTCCACAGGGAGAGGGAATAAACAAAAAAAAGCTCCCGATTGGGAGCTTTTTCACTGTCAGGACAGATTAGTCGTCCAGGAAGCTACGCAGCACTTCAGAGCGGCTTGGATGACGCAGCTTACGCAACGCCTTCGCTTCGATCTGACGGATACGTTCGCGGGTAACGTCGAACTGTTTACCCACTTCTTCCAGCGTGTGGTCGGTGTTCATATCGATACCGAAACGCATACGCAGGACCTTCGCTTCACGAGCGGTCAGGCCAGCCAGAACGTCGTGTGTCGCAGCACGCAGGCTCTCGGTGGTGGCAGAGTCCAGCGGCAGCTCGAGGGTGGTATCCTCGATGAAATCACCCAGATGTGAATCTTCATCATCACCGATTGGTGTTTCCATGGAGATTGGCTCTTTGGCGATCTTCAGCACTTTACGGATCTTGTCTTCCGGCATCAGCATGCGCTCGGCCAGCTCTTCCGGCGTCGGCTCGCGGCCCATCTCCTGCAGCATCTGACGGGAAATACGGTTGAGCTTGTTGATGGTCTCAATCATATGCACCGGAATACGAATGGTGCGCGCCTGATCCGCGATAGAGCGGGTGATCGCCTGACGGATCCACCAGGTTGCATAGGTGGAGAACTTGTAACCACGACGGTATTCAAACTTATCTACCGCTTTCATCAGACCGATGTTGCCTTCCTGAATCAGATCCAGGAACTGCAGGCCACGGTTGGTGTATTTCTTGGCGATAGAGATAACCAGACGCAAGTTCGCTTCAACCATCTCTTTCTTCGCACGGCGAGCTTTCGCTTCACCGATGGACATACGACGGTTGATGTCTTTTACCTGCTCGATGGTCAGGCCGGTCTCTTCTTCAATCTGATGCAGTTTCTGCAGGCCGCGATGCACATCGTCCTTCACGTCGTGCAGTTTTTCAGACCACGGCTTGTTCATCGCGATAGCCGCGTTGAACCAGGTTTCGCTGGTTTCGTTACCGGTGAAGAGGGTGATGAAGTTCTTCTTCGGCATTTTGCACTGCTCAACGCACAGCTTCATGATGATGCGTTCCTGGGTGCGTACGCGATCCATCATCACGCGCATGCTGTTTACCAGGTAGTCGAACTGTTTTGGCACCAGGCGGAACTGTTTGAATACTTCAGACAGCTTCAGGATCTCTTCCTGAGCGGCAGCGTGGCTGCGGCCTTTCGCTTTGATGGTGTCACGCGTCACTTCGTACTGGGTACGCAGCTCGGCAAACTTCTCGCGTGCCAGCTCCGGGTCGATGCTGTTGTCATCGTCCGCGGTGTCGTCGTCGCTCTCTTCCTCATCTTCGTCTTCGTCATCATCCATCTCTTCCTGAGACAGTTCAGAGCCGACGTGAGTGGCGGTAGGCGCCATATCTTCTTCAGCGTTCGGGTCGACAAAACCGGTGATCAGGTCAGACAGGCGCGCTTCTTCCGCTTCAACGCGATCGTACTGCTCCAGCAGATAGGTGATCGCTTCCGGGTACTCGGCGACAGAGCACTGAACCTGGTTGATCCCGTCTTCGATGCGTTTTGCGATGTCAATTTCGCCTTCGCGGGTCAACAGTTCAACGGTACCCATTTCGCGCATGTACATGCGGACCGGGTCAGTGGTACGCCCGATTTCAGATTCCACGCTGGACAGTACCTGTGCAGCAGCTTCTTCCGCATCTTCGTCAGTGTTGTTGGAGGTTTCAGCCAGCAACAGATCATCGGCATCCGGTGCTTCTTCCATCACCTGAATGCCCATGTCATTGATCATTTGGATGATGTCTTCGATTTGATCTGAATCGACGATATCTTCCGGCAGATGGTCATTGACCTCGGCATAGGTCAGATAGCCTTGCTCCTTACCACGTTGGACAAGAAGTTTCAGCTGTGACTGCGGGTTTTGCTCCATAAGACGGTATCCACACTTAATTCGTTTGATTGGTGTCGGCGATGGGGCTGCCAACCTTTAAAGCGAGGGCGTACTTATATTTTTGCCGCTGCCTCTCAGTGCGGCTGCCGGGGGCTTCCCGATCGATATTCGGCACTTAAGCCGTTAAATACTTTTGTCTTTGACTTATTTCTTCGCCAGTTCCTGGTTAATCATCCAGAGCTCCCGGCGTTCTTCGCTGCTCAAACCGTGTGTGCGCTCGCGAGCTATCAACTCTTCCTGGCGCAGCTCAAGCATCGAATCAAACATATGGTTGAGTGAGTCGGTGAACGTTTTTTCTGCAATGTCCTTATCTGCTATATCGTCCCACATCGACAATTTTTCAAGGGTAGCGGCCTCTTTTGTGCCGCGATAATGCTCTAAAAGTTGTCCGGTGGTCAGACCTGGCTGAGACAAACACGTGTTGACCAGTTCTGAAAATAAGCCAAGTCCGGGCAATTTTTCGTGGTTCAAACCCGCCAGCGACGGCACCTGCGGCGCAAGCTCGGGGTTTTGGACCAGTAACCCTATCAGTATACGCATGGTTGTGCGTTTTAGCTGAGGCGCGGGGCGAACCGTGCCGTTTTCAGCCTGTTTAGGCATTAAACGTTCAAGCTGGCTGTCATCCAGAATGCCGAGCTTGTTGCCTAACTCCTGACGCAGGTAGATGCGCAGCGTTTCGCCGGGCACCTGACTGATTAACGGCAGCGCCAGCGTGCTGAGCTGCGCGCGCCCGTCAGGGGTACTCAAATCGACCTGCGGCATCAGGCTGTTAAACAAAAACGTGGAGAGCGGCTGAGCCTGCTCCATCCGCGCTTCAAACGCCGCTTTGCCCTCTTTACGCACCAGCGTATCCGGGTCTTCACCGTCGGGCAGGAACATAAAGCGTAGCTGACGCCCGTCGGTCATATAGGGTAGCGCGGTTTCCAGCGCACGCCAGGCGGCGTCGCGTCCTGCACGGTCACCGTCGTAACAGCAGATGACGTTATTGGTCACCCTGAACAGCAGTTGAATATGATCGGCGGTGGTGGACGTACCTAACGACGCAACCGCGTAGTTAATGTCGTACTGCGCCAGCGCAACGACGTCCATATAGCCTTCGACGACCAGAAGACGCGGAGGTTCCGCGTTATCCTGCTGCGCCTCATAAAGACCGTAAAGCTGGCGGCCCTTATGGAAAATATCGGTTTCCGGGGAGTTAAGGTATTTCGGCAGGGCATCACCCAGCACGCGACCACCAAAACCAATTACCCGGCCTCGCTTGTCGCGGATCGGAAACATCACCCGTTCGCGGAAGCGGTCGTAGCTTCGTCCCTGGTCGTTGGTGACCAGCATGCCTGCATCGATGAGAGATTTACGATCTTCGCTATTGCCGCCAAAACGCTTTAACACGTTGTCCCAGCCGGGCGGGGCGTAACCAATAGCGAAACGCGCAATGACATCGTCGCTCAGTCCGCGCTTGTTCAGATACTGACGCGCAGGCTCAGCCGCAGAGTGCTTAAGAGACTGTTGGTAAAACGAATTCAGGCCATCCATCAGTTGATACAGCGTTTGCCGTTGATGGCGCTCGATCTGACTTGGCCCACTGCCTGCTTCATACGGCACTTCAAGGTTATGCATTGCCGCCAGCTCTTCGACGGTTTCAACGAACTCGAGCTTGTCGTAGTTCATTAAAAAATCAACGGCATTACCGTGAGCACCACAGCCGAAGCAATGGTAAAACTGCTTTTCACCGTTTACGGTGAAGGAGGGGGTTTTTTCGTTATGGAACGGACAGCACGCATGGTAATTCTTGCCCTGTTTTTTCAGCTTTACCCGCGCGTCGATGAGATCGACGATGTCGGTTCTGGCAAGCAGGTCATTGATGAAAACGCGTGGGATTCTTCCGGCCATATGCCCCAAAAATTTAAGCGACTTATAAACGAAAACAAGCCGCGCATTCCTTCCGGAAGCACGGCCTTACGACTATTACTCTGTCTGTCAATTGAGGGCTGAGGCCCTCAACCAATTAGTACAGACGAGTACGGCGTGCGTTTTCGCGAGCCAGTTTCTTCGCGTGACGTTTCACAGCGGAAGCTTTAGCGCGCTTACGTTCAGTCGTTGGTTTTTCATAAAACTCACGACGACGAACTTCAGCCAGAACACCTGCTTTCTCGCATGAACGTTTGAAGCGACGCAGTGCTACGTCGAACGGCTCGTTTTCACGTACTTTAATTACCGGCATGTAACTCTCACCTTTAATAAATTCGGTTTGCCGCTGGCATCAACGCCAGCTTATTTCAAAATGGTGCGGAATTTTACTGCAAATGCTGCTGCTTTGTAAAGCACCGATGCGATTTTGAAAGGGACTTTAATAAGGGTGAGGAGTATACACGAGCCTTCTTCCTGGGGCGAACAAAGTTTTACATCAACCCGCCCAGGCTCTACACTGCGCGGTATTGAAACGAGGTAAAACAAGTCATGCGTGTACTGGGTATTGAAACATCCTGCGATGAAACCGGCATCGCCATTTACGACGACGAAAAAGGACTTCTGGCCAACCAGCTGTATAGTCAGGTGAAATTGCACGCTGACTACGGCGGCGTCGTCCCTGAACTGGCCTCTCGTGACCACGTGCGTAAAACGGTTCCCCTGATTCAGGCGGCGCTGAAAGAGGCCGGGTTGAGCTCAACCGATATTGATGCCGTGGCCTATACCGCAGGCCCGGGCCTGGTCGGTGCGCTTCTGGTTGGCGCAACCGTTGGTCGTTCGCTGGCCTTCGCGTGGGACGTGCCGGCCATCCCGGTTCACCATATGGAAGGGCATCTTCTGGCGCCGATGCTGGAAGAGAATCCGCCTGAATTCCCGTTTGTGGCGCTGCTGGTCTCCGGCGGCCATACGCAGCTGATTAGCGTCACGGGCATTGGCAAGTACGAGCTGCTGGGCGAGTCGATCGACGACGCCGCCGGTGAAGCGTTCGATAAAACCGCCAAGCTGCTGGGTCTGGATTACCCGGGCGGCCCGATGCTGTCAAAAATGGCGTCGCAGGGAACGGAAGGGCGCTTTGTCTTCCCGCGCCCAATGACCGACCGTCCGGGGCTGGACTTCAGCTTCTCCGGGCTGAAAACCTTCGCGGCGAATACGATCCGTAATAACGATGACAGCGAGCAAACCCGCGCCGATATCGCCCGCGCGTTCGAAGATGCGGTAGTGGACACGCTGATGATCAAGTGCAAGCGCGCGCTGGAACAGACCGGCTTTAAGCGTCTGGTGATGGCGGGCGGCGTGAGCGCTAACCGCACGCTTCGCGCGAAGCTCGCCGAGATGATGCAAAAGCGTCGCGGGGAAGTGTTCTATGCCCGTCCGGAATTCTGTACCGATAACGGGGCGATGATCGCCTACGCCGGGATGGTGCGCCTTAATGCGGGGGCAACGTCCGACCTGAGCGTGTCCGTGCGTCCGCGCTGGCCGCTGGCGGAACTGCCGGAGGCGTAATCCCTCACCCTAACCCTCTCCCACAGGGAGAGGGGATCGTTTGACTACACCCGCAACATCCCTTTCTCTTCCAGAAATGCAATAATCGTCGCAAGACCGTCACCCGCCTTCAGGTTGGTAAAGGTCCATGGACGCTCGCCGCGCATGCGGTTGGTATCGCGCTCCATCACCTCCAGCGAGGCACCCACGTACGGCGCGAGATCGGTTTTGTTGATGACCAGAAAATCGGATTTGGTGATCCCCGGCCCGCCCTTGCGCGGGATTTTTTCCCCTTCGGCCACGTCGATCACGTAAATGGTCAGATCCGCCAGCTCAGGGCTGAACGTCGCGCTGAGGTTGTCTCCGCCGCTTTCAACGAAGATCAGGTCCAGATTGCCGAACTTCTCGCTCAACGCTTCCACCGCCGCCAGGTTCATCGAAGCATCTTCCCGGATAGCGGTATGCGGGCAGCCGCCCGTCTCCACGCCCACGATGCGCTCTGGCTCCAGCGCGCCCGCTTCGGTCAGGATGCGCTGATCCTCTTTGGTGTAGATATCGTTGGTGACCACCGCAAGATGATAGGTATCGCGCATCGCCTTGCAGAGCGCTTCCAGCAGCGCGGTTTTGCCCGACCCTACCGGGCCGCCCACGCCCACGCGCAGGGGATGTTTGTAATCAGCCATGTTGACTCCTCAGGAACGGAATAGTCGTGAATATTGGGTTTCGTGGCGCGCCGAGGCGATGGCGGACAGCGGCGTTGCTGCCCCCAGAGCGTCGTCGCTATGTAAAAATGCCTGTTCAAACCCGGCGGCGTAGTGGTCGCTCAGTTCGATAATCAGCTGCTGCGCGGCCTGTTGCCCAAACGGCACCAGCTTGACGCCCGCCATGACCGCGCTCTCCATCCAGCTGTAGCCCAGACTCAGCGCCAGTTCGCGCGCGCTAATGCCCCAGCGAACGCCGAGCCACGCCATGCCGCAGAGCTGGCTTTGCATAAACAGCGGCAGCCATTCGGGCAGACAGTCAGGTTCCCAGCTCTTAATCAGCCGCGTAAAGGCCGCCCCGCGGTTGCGCTCTTCTTCTCGTAGCTCGCGCGTTTCCCGACAGGCGAGCAGGTATGCCGTCCAGCGTTTTGCATTTGTAAGCGAGCGTTGCTCACAGGCCTGATAAAGACGGATAAACAGCGGCAGGTCGACGCAGAAAAAGCTCTGCTCCATCTGCTGGATTTGCCAGCGTTTAAAGGCGTTGGCGTCCGTGACCCAGCCCGCCTCAACGGCCCACTCCAGCCCCTGTGACCAGGTAAACGACCCGACCGGCAGGCTGCTGCTGGAGAGCTGCATCAGGCGCAGCCTCTGGCGGGCGTGCTCCATCAGCTCATCAGCGCCAGCAGGGCGGAGACGATCAGCCCGCCGCCGAAGGTTTTACGCAGGCCGTCGTGACGGCGCAGCAGCAGCCCTGCGGCAAAGCTGGCGCACAGCACCGTGGCGCTGGCGAGCATAAAGCCGCTGGTGAAGAGCCAGAAGCTGTGGCCGGACATCTCCACGCCGTGCGCCCAGCCGTGGAACATCGCCAGGACAGGCACTGCCAGCAGCAAGCGATTTTCAGTTTTAAACATCATCACGCCGCAGACCGCCAGCGAGGCGATAATCAGCATCTCCATGCCGCTAAAGCCGCCGAGCAGGCTGCCCGCAATAGCGCCAACGAGCATCATGCCGAGGGTGGCAAACGGCAGCAGGAGCTTGCGGCCGCTCAGCGCCGAGAGCACGCCTGCACCCGCCAGCATCAGCAGGTGATCGAGTCCGGTCAGCGGATGGAGAAAACCGGCCTGGAAGCTGTCGGCGCCGTGGCCGGGATGCGCGAGCGCGGGAACGGAAAAAGCCAGCAGTAACAGTGGGAGTAACTTGCGCATGATTAATCCTTAATGTGAATGAGCGTGAGAATGGCTGTGGGCATCGCTGGTGTAAGCGCCCGCTTCCGGTTCAAACGGCAGGCTGGCGTAGGTCACGTCCAGCCCGAACTGGCGCAGCATGTCGTCGAGAACGTGATCGTGGTGATAGCGCAGCTCGCCGGGCATGACCTGCAGCGGCACGTGGCGGTTGCCCAGGTGGTAGCAGGCGCGGGCGAGCAGGAACGGATCGGCACAGCGCACCACGGAGACCGACTCCGGCGCGGCGATCACCTCGACAACCTCGCTGCCGTCGTCGGTAGTCAGCAGGTCGCCCCCGCGCAGCAGCAGGCCGCGCGGCAGCATTAGCCCGGCCTCGCGCCCGTCGTTCAGCGATACGCGGGCGCGGCTTTTCACCCGTACGTCAATCGGCAGCGTGACGCTGGCGGTGGCGGGGTGGGCATGGTCCAGGCGTTGGGTTAAATAGATCATCATCACTCCTCAAAACAGGAAATAGCGTTGCGCCATCGGCAGAACGTCAGCCGGTTCGCTGGTTATCAGTTCACCGTCGACGCGCACCTCGTAGGTTTGTGAGTCGACGGTGATATTCGGCTGCAGGCCGTTGTGGATCATGTCCGCCTTTTTCACCGTCCGGCAGCCTTTCACCACCGCGGTAGCGCTCTGCAGGTTGAGCTGCTGCGGGATGCCGTTGGCACTGGCGGCCTGCGAGATAAACGTCAGCCGGGTGGCGTGGCGCGCGGCACCCAGCGATCCAAACATCGGGCGGTAATGCACCGGCTGCGGCGTGGGGATCGAGGCGTTGATATCGCCCATCGGCGCGCAGGCAATCATCCCGCCCTTGACGATGGTGGCGGGCTTGACGCCGAAGAACGCCGGGGACCAGACCACCAGATCCGCCATCTTGCCCGCCTCAATCGAACCGACTTCGTGGGCAATGCCGTGGGTGAGCGCCGGGTTAATGGTGTATTTGGCGACGTAGCGCTTCACGCGGAAGTTGTCGTTATCGCCGGTCTCTTCCGGCAGCGCGCCGCGCTGGACCTTCATGCGGTGCGCCACCTGCCAGGTGCGGATAATCACTTCTCCGACGCGGCCCATGGCCTGCGAATCTGACGAGGTGAGCGAGAATGCGCCGATGTCGTGCAGCACGTCTTCAGCGGCGATGGTTTCACGACGAATGCGGGATTCCGCAAACGCCACGTCCTCGGCGATATCCGGGTCAAGGTGGTGGCAGACCATCAGCATGTCGAGATGCTCGTCGATGGTATTGACCGTGTAGGGCAGCGTCGGGTTGGTGGAGGAGGGCAGAATATTCGGGTGCGCGCAGGCGGTGATGATATCCGGCGCGTGGCCGCCGCCTGCGCCTTCGGTATGGAAAGTGTGGATGGTGCGCCCTGCGATGGCCGCCAGCGTGTCTTCGACAAACCCGGACTCGTTCAGCGTGTCGCTGTGCAGCGCCACCTGAATATCCATCTCTTCCGCCACCTCCAGCGAGCAGTTGATCGCCGCAGGCGTCGCGCCCCAGTCTTCGTGGATCTTCAGCCCGATAGCACCGGCGGCAATCTGCTCGCGCAGGGCGTCCGGGTTGGAGCCGTTACCTTTGCCGAGCAGGCCGATATTCACCGGCAGCGTATCCGCAGCCTGCAGCATGCGGGCGATATACCACGGCCCCGGCGTGCAGGTGGTGGCGTTGGTGCCCGCTGCGGGGCCGGTGCCGCCGCCGATCATGGTGGTGACGCCGGAGACCAGCGCCTCTTCAGCCTGCTGCGGGCAGATCCAGTGGATGTGGGTGTCGATCCCGCCCGCGGTGACGATCTTCCCCTCGGCGGCAATCACTTCCGTTGCCGCGCCAATCGGGATCGTCACGCCGGGCTGAATGTCCGGATTACCGGCTTTGCCGACGGCGAAGATCCGCCCGTTCTTTACGCCGATATCGGCTTTTACGATCCCCCAGTGATCGACGATCAGCGCGTTGGTGAGAACCAGATCCACGCAGTCGTCTGCGGTCATCTGCCCCTGACCCATGCCGTCGCGGATCACCTTTCCGCCGCCGAATTTGACCTCTTCGCCGTAGACCGTGAGATCGTCTTCCACTTCGATCCACAGCTCGCTGTCGGCCAGCCGCACTTTATCGCCGGTGGTGGGGCCGAACATATCGGCATATGCCCGGCGTGAAATCTCAGCCATGTTTCACCTCGCCCATCACCTCGCCGCGAAAGCCGAAAATGCGCTGCGCGCCCGTGACCTGAACCAGCGTCACCTCACGCTTCTGGCCGGGCTCGAAGCGCACGGCGGTGCCCGCCGGGATATTTAGCCGGTAGCCTTTGGTGGCTTCCCGCTCGAACTTCAGGGCCGGGTTGACCTCGTAAAAGTGATAGTGCGATCCGACCTGGATCGGCCTGTCGCCGTGATTTTCGACAATCACGCTTTGGGTTTCGCGCCCGATGTTGATCGCAATCGTGCCGGGCTGGATCTGGTATTCGCCTGGGATCATCATGCGCTCCTTAGACGATCGGGTTGTGGACGGTGACGAGCTTGGATCCGTCCGGGAAGGTGGCTTCCACCTGAATGTCCGGGATCATCTCCGGTACGCCCTCCATCACCTGATCGCGCGTCAGGACGTGGCGGCCCGCCTCCATCAGCGAGGCGACGGTTTCGCCATCGCGCGCGCCCTCCATGATGAAGGCGCTGATCAGCGCGACCGATTCCGGGTAATTAAGCTTTACCCCGCGCGCAAGGCGGCGTTCGGCAACCAGCGCGGCGGTGAACAGCAACAGCTTGTCTTTTTCTCTGGGGGTCAGTTCCATAACGTTTCTCTTATGTCTGCCAGATACGCGGCGAACAGGCGGTTTTGGTGGTGAGAAGCGGGCGAAGCGACTGCCAGACGTCGCGCATCACCCGCTGACAAATCAGGTTATCGTGGGAGAGAAAACGCACCGACATGAGATCGTCCGCGAGCGTGGCGCCCGCAAAGTGTTCCAGCGGCGCGAGCCGTTCGCGTACCGTGTCGAGATGTTCTTCTTTGGCCGGATAGAACAGCAGCGTGCCGAGCCATGGATATCCGGCGACGGGCGTGAGATCGCCGTCGGCAAGGTGCTGACGCTCAATCAGGCGCGGTTCATCCTCAACCCAGACTTCAAGGCGGCTCTCCAGCGTGCCGTGGCTGAAGGTCTCATTGATCACCGGGCGCCCCAGGCAGTACAGCTCCCACGCCAGCAGCGTGCTGGAGGTCTTCAGGTGGAAGACGGAGCGCAGCGCGGCGTTCGCACCCGGGAAGATAATAGTGTCCTGCGGTAGCCACTCCAGCGTGGATTCATCATCGAGATAAAAGTGCTGATTCAGGCGAGCCTGCGGGCCGCTGCTGCGATAGAACTTGCTGGCGCCGGGCATCGTGATTAGCACATGGCTTTTGGCGTCCAGCCGAACGGAAATGTCCAGCGTATCGCCGCCCACAATTCCGCCGGGCGGGTGCAGCAGATAAAGGTGGCAGGTTTCCCCTTCGGGATAAAATGGACGCTGAACGGTAAGCGGCCCGACGTGATGAGCGGAGTGCAGGAGGGTTTTCTCAGGGGTGTGACAAAACTGCAGGGCAAGCGACGCCTGCCAGCCTTTGTACGAATTATCAGTGACCTGAGCTGCTAACATACTACATCCATCTGCTCATCATCGGGGTCGTTTCAGTATGCCCTGGCAGAAATGAAGGCTGTCATATGAGTCGCTTATGGATGGCGGTTAAGACGAAACAAAAAAGCACGCCCCGGGGGACGTGCTGTCTGACAAACATCGCGATGCCGTTATTTCAGGTGCTCATGCAGCGCTGCGCCTGCCTGCTCCAGGGCAACTTTAACCGTTGGCTCCTGGCTCAGCGGGTTAAGCAGGCCGTAATCGTGGATCATGCCGTTATAGCGCGTGACGGTCACCGGGACGCCAGCCGCATCCAGCTTACGCCCGAATGCTTCACCTTCATCCCGCAGAACGTCCAGCTCTGCTGTCTGAATCAGCGTCTCGGGGAAACCTTTCAACTGCGCGGCGCTGGCGCGAAGCGGAGAGGCAAGGATATTGTTGCGGTCGGCAGCGCTGGTGGTGTAGTTATCCCAGAACCATTTCATCATGTTTTTCGACAGGAAATAGCCGTTCTCGAACCGGTTATACGAGGCAGTATCAAAATTCGCATCGGTCACAGGCCAGAGCATCACGTTGTAGCGAATTTTTGGCCCATTGAACTGTTTTGCCTGCAGCGCCACGGAAGCCACCATATTGCCGCCCACGCTGTTACCGACCAGACCCAGACGGCTACCGTCCACGCCAATTTCCTGACCGTGTTCGGCTACCCATTTTGTCGCTTCATAGGCCTGATTGATGGCCACCGGGAAATGGGCCTCAGGTGACGGCGTGTAATCAACGTAAACCGCTGCGGCGCCTGATGCGCGAACCAGATCGCGGATTAAGCGTTCATGGGTTGGGTAATCGCCCAGCACCCAACCGCCGCCGTGGAAGAACATAAATGCCGGGAGCGTGCCGGTCGCGTTTTCAGGTTTCACTATTTTCAGTTTGATCGCCTGACCATTTACCTGGATCGTTTTTTCTGAAACTTGAGCGGGCGGCAGTTTTGCGCCTTGCTGCGCGCCGATCAGTACCTGCCGGGCCTCCTGCGGGGTCATCTGTTCCATTGGCTTACCCTTGCTGGAATTCAGAATATTAAGAAACGCCTGTACGCCTGCGGTCGGAGCTGGGGTATTGGTGGTTTGAGCGGATGCAGCAGCTGACGCGAAGACGGAAGAAACCAGGATGGTGGTTAGTGTTTTCATGGTGGTACCTCTTTAAGCGCATTTGATCGGATGAGATAACTAAATAGCGTGCTACTTAGTTGCTGGTATAATACTTGCGCGCAAGATACTTTTAGTCAAACATTATTTATAATTTTTTTAGGCAACAGATTCGGAGTTGATAGAAAAATGAAAGAAAACAAAACGCTAGATGATTTACTTTGCTTCTCGCTGTACTCGGTCACCAATGCGTTTGTTCGCCAGTATCGTCCCCTACTACAAGAGATGGATTTGACCTACCCGCAATTCGTTGTTTTGATGGCGCTTTATGAGAAAGACAACATTCCACTTCGCGATCTCAGCGATAAGACGTTTTTTGATTCGGGCACATTGACGCCGCTTGTACAAAAGCTTGAGGCAAAAGGATTCCTCAACCGTATCGCGGTTGTAGGGGATGAAAGGATGAAAAATGTCGTGCTGACCGATAAGGCGAAAGAACTGAAAAAACGGGTGATGGCATTGCCGGACCAGATTCGCTGCAGCATGCGGATGAACGATGATGAGCTTGATATGCTAAAAAAACTCTCCCGAACGCTGCTGGACGATTTGTAAGAACCCTTCGGTGGGGGGGAACCCACCGAAGCGATGTGTCGTTACCGATAGTCCTCCGCATCCACATCATACCCGGAGGGCTCCCAGCGGATCGCCAGCAGCGATGCCAGGCCGATAAACGGCGCCAGCGCAATCACCCAGAACACGGCGGTGTCGAGCGACGCCACCAGCAGCGGGAACAGGAACAGCGACAGCGTGGAACTACTGCGCATCAGCGTCTGGTTGAGACCCACGCCTACGCCGCGCAGCGAGGTGGGGTAGCTCAGCGAGGCAAACGTCATGGTATGCGCGCCCGGGCCAAAGCCCTGACCGAAAAGGAATAGCGCCAGCATCGCCACGGCAAGCACGCCTTCAGAGGCACCTTCCGGTCGGCCAATCAGCGCCAGGCCCAGCAGCGCGACAAGCTGGCAGGCATAACCCGCAAGCGACATTCGCCATGCGCCGAAGCGCGGCACGTAGCGTACCGCCAGCAGTCCGCCGACGAAGGCAAACAGCAGGTTAAGCACCAGAGAAATGAGAATGGTGGTGAGCATCGACTGGACAAAGAAGCTGGAGATGATCACCGGCAGACCAAACGCCACGGCGTTGTAGGCGAACGAGGAGACGACGGACAGCAGCGTGGCGAGCGTCGTGCGGCGTAAGTAGACGCCGCGAAACAGATTCAGATAGTTTGACCATTTCGCTTTATTCACGACGGGTGCAGGCTGGCCGAGCGCATCCTGCGGGACGTGGGCGTTAATATTGTACGACTGCCGCAAAATCGACGCCGCCTCCTTCAGATTGCCCTGATTCGCCGCCCATACCGGCGATTCGCTCATATAGCGGCTGCGGATGGCGATAATCACCAGCGCTGGCACTGCACCAAAGCCGAGAATTAAACGCCACAGCCAGTCGCTGTGGCTTTCCGGCAGCACGGCGTAGAAGAACAGCACCAGCAGGTAGGAGACGCTGATGGCGGCATACCAGGTGGGGCACCACATCGCGACGCTGGAGGCTTTGTTTCCCGGACCTTTCAGCCTGGCGAACTCGCTTAAAAACGCCATCGCCACGGGAAGGTCGATCCCGACCCCAAGCCCCATCACAAAGCGGGCACCCGCCAGCACATATTCGTTCGGGGCCAGCGCACAGGCGATGGCGGCCACCACGAAGAACACCATATCAGCCATAAAAACGCGGTAGCGCCCGATTTTATCCGTGAGGTAACCGCCGAGCAGCGCTCCGACAATCGCGCCAAAGGTAATTGCCGAGGCCACCATACCGGTCCCGGCGGGCGTCAGGTTAAATTCGCGGGTGATATCTTTTATGCCGAAGGCCAGCGCGCCCAGATCGTAAGCATCGAGGAAAATCCCGCCCAGCGCGATACCGACCACGATGCGGGCATTGGCCCGGCCCTGTGAGCCGTCATTAACGAGGCGTGATACATCCGAAGCGCTGCGCACCCACTTGATGTCGCCATCGGGGTGTTTTTCTGCCGTTGAAAGGGGAGTTGTTTCTGTGATTTCAGCCATTTTCTTCTAATGTGGTTGTGTTGTGTCATTAACAGTTACCACAGGCAGAAGGTGACCAAAATCACATTTGGCTATAAGGCATAACTAACCCTTACGGCGCGTCTTTTTTCTTCCTCTTGAGCTTCGTCCAGATTTTGGTCTCCTGACGACGCCACAGGCGCTGAATATTATCGTGATGACGCAGCAGGATAAGGCAGGAGAGCATCGACACCGGGAAGGTGAACTGAGGTTTAAACCACCAGACGTAGAACGGGGCGATCAGCGCGCTGACGATGGCGCCCAGCGAGGAATAGCCGCTCAGCAGAATGGTCAGTAGCCAGGTCCCGGCCATCACGCCGGTTAGGTCCCAGCCGATAGGCGCAATGGCACCAAAGGCGGTCGCCACACCTTTGCCACCTTTAAAACCGAAGAATACGGGCCAGATGTGGCCGACACAGGCCGCAATAGCAATAAGCCCCAGCCAGAACGGCGTGACGCCCAGCGCATACGCGCCCCAGACGGGCAGCATCCCTTTCAGAACATCAAAAATCAAAACCGCTACGGCTGCTCCCTTGCCACCAATTCGTAGTACGTTGGTCGCCCCCGGATTCCCGGAACCATTTTCACGCGGGTCGGGTAACCCGGCAATGCGGCAGACCAGAATGGCGCTGGAGATTGAGCCGCAAAGATAGGCGAGGAGGATCATTCCAGGCGCGATTGCACTCATAACGCTGTTCCGTTTTGAAAATGTATCTGTATTCTCAGCATCTGTGGATAATACGCATAATTCGCCGGAAGTGGTATCCGGTTTAGCCAAAAAGCAGGCAGGTCGTGATGGATATTGTATTTATAGAGCAACTTTCGGTAATCACCACAATTGGTGTTTACGACTGGGAACAGACCATCGAGCAGAAGCTGGTGTTCGATATCGAAATGGGATGGGATAACCGCAAATCGGCAAAAAGCGATGACGTGAACGACTGTCTCAGCTATGCCGACATCAGTGAAACGGTCATTGCCCACGTTGAAGGGCAACGTTTTGCGCTGGTCGAACGGGTGGCGGAAGAAGTCGCAGAATTGCTGCTGAAAAAATTCAACTCACCGTGGGTACGCATCAAGCTGAGCAAGCCGGGCGCGGTGGCGCGAGCCGCCAACGTTGGCGTCATCATTGAGCGTGGCACAAATCTGAAAGGCAAGAATTAACGTCATAATTGCTAAACCAATTTAGGTTATACCGGTCTTAAAGCTGTATCTTTCACGGTAGCCGTTGGGGCGACCGTTTTTTTATATCTTTTTAGGGGTTTATAGATGAGCGATATGCACTCGCTGCTGGTGGCGGCAATATTGGGTGTGGTCGAAGGATTGACGGAGTTTTTACCGGTTTCCAGTACCGGCCATATGATTATCGTTGGCCATCTGCTGGGCTTTGAAGGCGATACCGCCAAAACGTTTGAAGTGGTTATCCAGCTGGGTTCGATTCTGGCGGTGGTGGTGATGTTCTGGCGCCGTCTGTTTGGCCTGATCGGTATCCATTTTGGCCGTCCGCCGCAGCACGAAGGGATGAGTAAAGGTCGCCTGTCGCTGATCCATATTTTGCTCGGAATGATCCCGGCGGTGGTGCTGGGTCTGGTTTTCCACGACGCCATCAAATCGCTGTTTAACCCGATTAACGTGATGTACGCGCTGGTGGTGGGCGGCTTCCTGCTGATCGCCGCGGAAGTGCTGAAGCCGAAAACGCCGCGCGCGGAAGGGCTGGACGATATGACGTATCGTCAGGCGTTTATCATTGGCTGCTTCCAGTGTCTGGCGCTGTGGCCGGGCTTCTCGCGTTCAGGCGCTACCATCTCCGGCGGGATGCTGATGGGCGTAAGCCGTTACGCCGCGTCAGAGTTCTCATTCCTGCTGGCGGTGCCAATGATGATGGGCGCCACTGTACTCGACGTCTATAAGAGCTATCACTTCCTGACGACTGGCGATATTCCAATGTTCGCCGTTGGCTTCATCACCGCGTTTATCGTGGCGCTGATTGCCATCAAAACCTTCCTGCAGTTGATTAAGCGTATCTCGTTCATTCCGTTCGCGATCTATCGCTTTATCGTTGCCGCTGCGGTGTACGTAGTCTTCTTCTAACCGATAGCCCTCAGTCTTTTGGCTGAGGGCAGTGTTTTTCCTTCCAGTCAGACACCGCCTGAATTCGCCGTTTCGTGAGTTCTTCGCGAATTTCCGGACCTTTGAATCCCGCCTCGACAACGTCCTTCGTCGGCACCGCTTTTGCTACCTCCCAGGCTTTACGCAGTAAACGCCCCTGCGGATAATCGCACGCCTCAAACCCGGTACGCCCGCGCACGTCAGCTTCGCTGGTCAGCGCGATTTGCTCCACGCGCTGCGGTTTACGCCAGGCGTCGATGTTATCGAAAAGCTTAACGATGGTGGCCGGTTTGAGGATGGGGAAGGTGTGGATCAAATCGTGGAATTCCGCCACCAGTTTCGCCAGATCGCGGATTTCGTTCGGCACGCGCAGACGCTGGCACAGCCCCTCGACTAGCTTCACCCCTGCCGGGCCGTGCCCGTGGTGGCGAGGCCAGAATTCTTTTGGCGTTAGGCCTTTGCCGAGATCGTGGCACAGGGTGGAAAAGCGCACGTCCACGTCAGGGCTGAGCATGGCCGCCATGCTCAGGGTCATCAGCGTGTGCACGCCGGTATCAATTTCCGGGTGCCATTTCGCCGGAGCAGGCACGCCAAACAGCGCGTCTATTTCCGGGAAGAGCACCTTCAGCGCGCCGCAGTCGCGAAGGACCTGGAAAAAGACCTGCGGGTTGCGCGTTGTGAGAGCATTTTCCGTTTCTTTCCAGACGCGCTCTGGCGTCAGGTGTTCAAGCTCGCCCGCCTCGGTCATGGCGGTCATCAGCGCCATGGTTTCATCGGCAATACGGAAGCTGAGATGGGCGTAGCGTGCGGCAAAGCGCGCCACGCGCAGGACGCGGAGCGGATCTTCAGAAAACGCCGGGGAGACGTGACGTAAAAGACGGTTGCGCAGATCGTCCTGGCCGCCATAAGCGTCAACGATCTGGCCGTTCTCGTCCTGCGCCAGCGCGTTGATGGTGAGATCGCGGCGCAGAAGATCTTCCTCCAGCGTCACGTCCGGCGCGGCATAGCAGGTGAAGCCCGTATAGCCCGAACCTGATTTCCGCTCGGTACGCGCCAGGGCATACTCTTCACGACTTTTCGGGTGGAGGAAGACGGGAAAATCGCGGCCTACCTGCTGGTAGCCCGCGTCGAGCATCTCTTCCGGGGTGGCGCCAACCACCACCCAGTCTTTATCTTTGACCGGCAGACCTAACAACGCATCACGTACCGCACCACCGACCAGATAACTTTTCACGCCCAACTCTCCCGTTTTCTCTTTTCCAGAATGATACGTAAGTCTGGCAGAGAAGACGAATTAGTTCATCCAGCGGTCTTTACGCTTACGGCTCGGGATCAGGTGCGGCAGAACCAGGCCCAGCACCAGACCGACGCCCAGTACGCCGCCGCCATACATAAACCACTGCATGATGATGGTGCGCTGTTTATCGTCGAGCTGCAGATTGGCGGCATTCACTTTCTTCTGCGCGACAATCAGCTCGTTTTTCAGTTTCTGGTTCTCTTCTTTCAGACCGTTAATCACACCGTCGCTTTGCGCTACTTTCTGCTGCATTTCAGCGGTGCGCTGGTTCCAGGTGCCGTCGATGTTGTTCAGCTTGTCGGTCAGGGTCTTCACCTGGTTTTCCAGATCGGGAACGCGCGTGCGCAGGCTTGGCACGGTGCTCAGCTCTTTCAGCGGGATCCAGGACGTACGGCCGGTACTGTCGCGAACCTGACCGTAATTGGTGTCCGCGTTGGTCTGTAACAGGGTGACTTCCTCGCCGGCATTTACCGTACCCACGAGGCGATAATTATCTCCGGGGCCACTGCGTACCCAGGTGTTCAGTTCGTCAGAAACGTAACGCTTTTCTTCAGCGTGCACTGCGGTTGCGGCGCTAAAAGCGAGTAAAGTAAGTCCAATCAGGCGTAATTTAAGCATCATTAGTCGTTATTTTCATAAATAGTGGAACGATAGTAGTGGCAACAGTGTCTCTACGCAAAGCATTCGTCAGCAATCAGAATCATCTGTGTCACGACTCTACACATTTACGCCCGACAAATTGCTCATTGCATGGCAATTTGGCGCAAAATACTATGTACTGACAAACAAATGGCGAGGAAGTTCGCCCTCATTGACGCGTCTGTGACGCCCGCAAAAGTACAAGGCTATGGCTCAGGAAATCGAATTAAAATTTATCGTCGAAAAAGACAGCGTTGACGCACTCCGCCAGCATCTGCATACGCTTTCCGGCGAACACCATGCACCGGTACAACTGCTTAATATTTATTACGAAACGCCAGACAACTGGCTGCGCCGCCACGATATGGGGCTGCGCATCCGTGGCGCGAGCGGGCGCTACGAGATGACGATGAAAATTGCCGGCCGCGTGGTCGGCGGTTTACATCAGCGCCCGGAATACAATATCGACATCAGTAAGCCAGAACTTGAGCTGGAACGTTTCCCGGCGGAAGTCTGGCCGGAAGGCGAGCTGCCTTCCGCGCTGGCGGAACAGGTACAGCCGCTGTTCAGCACCGATTTCTGGCGCGAGAAATGGCTGGTGACGGAAGGCAAAAGCCGCATCGAAATCGCCCTCGATCTGGGTGAGGTGAAGGCAGGGGAATTCCAGGAACCGATTTGCGAACTGGAGCTTGAGCTGCTGGATGGGGACGCAAATGACGTGCTGAAGCTGGCGCGCAGGCTGGTGAGTCAGTCCGGACTGCGTCAGGGAAGCCTGAGTAAAGCCGCGCGGGGTTACCATCTGGCCGCCGGAAATGCGCCGCGCGTGCTGAAAGAGACGACCATTTTGCACGTTGCGCCGAAAGCCAGCGTTGAACAGGGTCTGGAAGCCGCGCTGGAGCTGGCGCTTTCTCAGTGGCAGTACCACGAAGAGCTGTGGGTGCGAAATGTGAAAAACGCCAAATCCCACGTGCTCGCGGCGATTGCCCTGGTGCGCCATACCCTGGCGCTGTTCGGCGGCATCGTGCCTCGCAAAGCGAGCGCTCACTTACGCGATCTGCTGACGCAAACCGAAACGCTGATGCTCTCGGACGTCTCGGCGCAAACGGCGATCTACAGCCCGCAGGCCGCTTCGGCAAAACTGGCGCTGACCGAGTTTCTGGTGACGCGCGGCTGGCGCGCCTTCCTGGATGCGAAAGCCGAGGCCAAAATCGCGGAAAACTTTAAGCGTTTCGCGGACATTCATCTTTCCCGTCATGCCGCTGAACTGAAGAGCACCTTTGCGTATCCGCTCGGCGATAAGTATGGCGATCAGCTTCCCCGTCTTTCGCGCAACATCGACAGCATGCTGCTCCTTTCCGGAGCCTACGACGGGCCACAGGCGCAGGCGTGGCTGGAAAACTGGCAGGGGCTGAAGCATGCCATTGAAACCCGTCAGCATATCGAGGTAGAGCATTTCCGTAACGAGGCCATTTCGCAGGATCCGTACTGGCTGCACAGCGGAAAACGTTAACTCTGGCAAGGAACCCCTATAATGCCGCTTTCTTCAGCGTTACAGCAGCAGTGGCAGACCGTTTGCGAACGTCTGCCTGAGTCATTACCGGCGTCATCGTTAAGCGAGCAGGCGAAGAGCGTGCTCGCCTTCAGTGATTTTGTGCAGGAAAGCATCGCCGTCTACCCGGACTGGCTGGCGGAGCTTGAGAACGCACCGCCGCAGGCGGACGAGTGGCGGCACTATGCCGGCTGGCTGCAGGCCGCACTCAAAGACGTAGCGGATGAAGCGACGCTGATGCGCGTCCTTCGTCAGTTCCGCCGTCGGGTGATGGTGCGCATTGCCTGGGCTCAGGCGCTGGAGCTGGTGGGCGAAGAGAGCACGCTGCAGCAGTTAAGCGAACTGGCGCAGACGCTGATTGTCGCGGCGCGCGACTGGCTCTACGCCGCCTGCTGTAAAGAGTGGGGCACGCCGTGCAGCGAGGAAGGGGTTCCTCAGCCGCTGCTGATTCTGGGGATGGGCAAGCTGGGCGGTTGCGAGCTGAACTTTTCCTCCGATATCGACCTGATTTTCGCCTGGCCTGAGAACGGCTCCACGCGCGGCGGCCGTCGCGAGCTGGACAACGCCCAGTTCTTTACCCGTCTCGGTCAGCGTCTGATTAAGGCGCTGGATCAGCCGACGCAGGATGGTTTTGTCTACCGCGTGGACATGCGCCTGCGTCCGTTCGGCGACAGCGGGCCGCTGGTGCTGAGCTTTGCCGCGCTGGAGGATTACTACCAGGAGCAGGGGCGCGACTGGGAGCGTTATGCGATGGTCAAAGCGCGGATCATGGGCGACAGCGATGACGCCTACGCCAACGAGCTGCGTGCCATGCTGCGCCCGTTCGTGTTCCGTCGCTATATCGACTTCAGCGTCATCCAGTCCCTGCGCAATATGAAAGGGATGATTGCCCGTGAGGTTCGCCGTCGTGGGCTGAAGGACAACATCAAGCTCGGCGCGGGCGGCATTCGCGAAATCGAATTTATCGTTCAGGTCTTCCAGCTTATTCGCGGCGGGCGTGAGCCGTCGTTACAGTCCCGCTCGCTATTGCCGGCGCTGAGCGCCATTGAGCAGCTTCACCTGCTGCCGGACGGCGACGCGCAAACCCTGCGCGAGGCCTATCTTTTCCTGCGTCGTCTGGAAAACCTGCTGCAAAGCATCAACGACGAACAGACCCAGACCCTGCCGGGGGATGACCTTAACCGGGCGCGTCTGGCCTGGGGCATGCGCGTGGATGACTGGTCAACGCTAACCGAACGGCTCGATGCCCATATGGCAGGCGTGCGCCGCATCTTTAACGAACTGATTGGTGATGACGAAAGCGAATCGCAGGACGATGCGCTTTCCGAGCACTGGCGCGAGCTGTGGCAGGACGCGCTCCAGGAAGATGACACCACGCCGGTGCTGACGCATTTAACCGACGACGCGCGCCATCGCGTGGTGGCGCTGATTGCCGATTTCCGTCTTGAGCTGAACAAGCGTGCCATTGGCCCGCGCGGCCGTCAGGTGCTGGATCACCTGATGCCGCACCTGCTGAGCGAGGTCTGCTCGCGAGCGGATGCGCCGGTGCCGCTGTCGCGCATGATGCCGCTGCTGAGCGGGATCATCACGCGCACCACGTATCTTGAACTCCTGAGCGAGTTCCCCGGCGCGCTGAAGCACCTGATTACGCTCTGCGCCGCGTCGCCGATGGTGGCCAACAAGCTGGCGCGCTACCCGCTGCTGCTGGATGAACTGCTCGATCCGAACACCCTGTATCAACCCACGGCGACGGATGCCTACCGTGACGAGCTGCGTCAGTATCTGCTGCGCGTGCCGGAAGAAGACGAAGAGCAACAGCTGGAGGCGCTGCGCCAGTTTAAGCAGGCGCAGATGCTGCGCGTGGCGGCGGCGGATATCGCCGGAACGCTGCCGGTGATGAAAGTGAGCGATCACTTAACCTGGCTCGCGGAGGCGATCATCGACGCGGTAGTGCAGCAGGCGTGGGTGCAGATGGTGGCCCGCTACGGCCAGCCGAAGCACCTTGCTGACCGTGAGGGGCGAGGGTTTGCCGTGGTGGGTTACGGCAAGCTCGGCGGCTGGGAGCTGGGATACAGCTCCGATCTGGATTTAATCTTCCTGCACGACTGCCCGGTTGACGTGATGACCGACGGCGAGCGCGAGATTGACGGGCGTCAGTTCTACCTGCGCCTGGCGCAGCGCATCATGCACCTGTTCAGCACCCGCACCTCGTCGGGCATTTTGTATGAAGTCGATGCGCGCCTGCGTCCGTCCGGCGCGGCGGGCATGCTGGTCACTTCAACGGAATCCTTCGCCGATTACCAGAAGAATGAAGCCTGGACGTGGGAGCATCAGGCGCTGGTGCGCGCTCGCGTGGTATATGGCGATCCGCAGCTCAAAACGCAGTTCGATGCCATCCGTAAGGAGGTTATGACCACCGTGCGCGAGGGCAGTACGCTGCAGACCGAAGTGCGCGAGATGCGCGAGAAAATGCGCGCGCATCTGGGTAATAAACATCGCGATCGCTTTGATATCAAAGCCGACGAGGGCGGGATCACCGATATTGAATTCATTACCCAGTATCTGGTGCTGCTGCACGCGCACGACAAGCCTAAGCTGACCCGCTGGTCGGATAACGTGCGCATTCTGGAACTGCTGGCGCAAAACGACATCATGGACGAGCAGGAGGCGCAGGCCTTAACCCGCGCCTACACGACGCTTCGCGACGAGCTTCATCACCTGGCGCTGCAGGAGCAGCCGGGGCACGTGGCGCTGGACTGTTTTGTCGCAGAACGCGCTCAGGTAACGGCCAGCTGGCAGAAGTGGCTGGTGGAACCGTGCGTAACAAATCAAGTGTGATATTATCGCGCGCAAATTGTGAATCTTTCTGGAGTCAGGAATGAAAGTAACACTGCCAGAGTTTGAACGTGCTGGAGTTATGGTTGTTGGGGATGTGATGCTGGATCGCTACTGGTATGGACCGACCAGCCGCATCTCTCCGGAAGCACCGGTACCGGTGGTTAAGGTCGACACCATTGAAGAGCGTCCCGGCGGCGCGGCAAACGTGGCGATGAACATAGCCTCTCTGGGCGCGCACTCGCGTCTGGTTGGCCTGACCGGTATCGACGATGCGGCGCGCGCCCTGAGCAAGTCGCTGGCGGACGTGAACGTGAAGTGCGACTTCGTTTCTGTTCCGACCCACCCAACGATTACGAAACTGCGCGTGCTGTCGCGCAACCAGCAGCTGATCCGCCTCGACTTTGAAGAAGGGTTCGAAGGCGTTGATCCCGAGCCGCTGCACGAGCGTATCAACCAGGCGCTGGGCAATATCGGCGCGCTGGTGCTGTCCGATTACGCCAAAGGCGCGCTGGCGAGCGTGCAGACGATGATTCAGCTGGCGCGTAAAGCCAACGTACCGGTGCTGATCGACCCGAAAGGGACCGATTTTGAGCGCTATCGCGGCGCAACCCTGCTGACGCCAAACCTCTCCGAATTTGAAGCGGTGGCGGGCAAATGCAAAACCGAGGAAGAGCTGGTTGAGCGCGGCATGAAGATCATCGCTGACTTCGAATTATCTGCGCTTCTGGTGACCCGCTCCGAGCAGGGGATGACGCTGCTGCAGCCGGGCAAAGCGCCGCTGCATATGCCAACCCAGGCGCAGGAAGTGTACGACGTGACCGGTGCCGGCGACACGGTGATCGGCGTGCTGGCGGCGACGCTGGCAGCGGGTAATTCTCTGGAAGAGGCGTGCTACTTCGCTAACGCCGCGGCGGGCGTGGTCGTGGGTAAACTCGGGACCTCAACCGTTTCGCCAATCGAGCTGGAAAACGCGGTGCGTGGTCGCGCGGATACCGGTTTTGGCGTCATGACCGAAGACGAGCTGAAGGTAGCCGTCGCCGCCGCGCGCAAGCGTGGGGAAAAGGTGGTGATGACCAACGGCGTGTTCGACATTCTGCACGCTGGGCACGTTTCTTATCTGGCGAATGCGCGCAAGCTGGGCGATCGCCTGATTGTGGCGGTCAACAGCGATGCCTCGACGAAACGCCTGAAGGGTGAAACGCGTCCGGTGAACCCGCTCGAGCAGCGTATGATTGTGCTCGGCGCGCTGGAAGCGGTGGACTGGGTGGTGTCGTTTGAAGAAGATACCCCGCAGCGCCTGATTGCCGGTATTCTGCCGGACCTGCTGGTAAAAGGCGGGGATTACAAGCCGGAGCAAATCGCGGGCAGCGAAGAGGTTTGGGCCAACGGCGGCGAGGTGATGGTGCTCAACTTTGAGGACGGGTGTTCCACCACCAACATCATCAAGAAGATCCAGAAAGACAGTCAGTAAAAAAACGGGCCAGTTGGCCCGTTTTTTTTCACCCTCTCCCTGTGGGTGAGGGCATCAGGCCGCACTTACTCCTGGTCATCCACCGGCGGAATGGCCGGTGCCGGCTTCACTTCTTCCGGCGCATTGCGGTTTTCCAGCTCGGTCAGACGCTGTTCCAGCAGCGCCAGCTTCTCGCGGGTGCGCAGCAGAACCTGGGTCTGCACGTCAAACTCTTCGCGACTGACTAAATCAAGGCGAACCAACTGCGCCTGCAGCGTCTGGCGGATTTTCTTTTCTACGTCATCACCAAATTCACGAATGCCTTTTGGCATAGATTCATGAACCTGACGCGCGATCTGCTCAATTTTTTTCGGGTCAATCATTGTCGTTTCCCTTGATGGAAAGGTGTTAGTGTCCATTGTAGCGCGTCATGCCCGGGGTAAACAAAATTGTTTGATGCTTATGCATTGCCCAGGATAATCAATAGCGTTATAGTTATCTCGCTTATTCTCAGGGCGGGGCGAAATTCCCCACCGGCGGTAAATCAGCGTGACGCTGAAAGCCCGCGAGCGCTTTGGGTGAAAACTCAAAGGTCAGCAGATCCGGTGTAATTCCGGGGCCGACGGTTAGAGTCCGGATGGGAGAGAGTAACGATCAAGTCGGGCATGGGCCCGCTCACGTTATCTTTTTGCCGCTTATACGGCGCTCCTAAGACTGCCCTGATTCTGGTAACCATAATGTTAATGAGGTTTTTTTACCATGAATCAGACGCTACTTTCCTCTTTTGGCACTTCAACTCAACGTGTTGAACATGCACTGGATGCACTGCGCGAAGGCCGCGGTGTGATGGTGCTTGACGATGAAAACCGTGAAAACGAAGGCGACATGATTTTCGCCGCCGAAAACATGACCGTTGAACAGATGGCGCTGACCATCCGTCACGGCAGCGGCATCGTATGCCTGTGTATTACCGAAGATCGTCGTAAGCAGCTCGAGCTGCCGATGATGGTCGAAAACAACACCAGCGCCTTTGGTACCGGTTTTACCGTGACCATTGAAGCGGCGCATGGCGTGACCACCGGTGTGTCTGCGGCTGACCGTCTGACTACCGTACGTGCCGCCATTGCTGATGATGCGAAGCCATCCGATCTGCACCGTCCAGGCCACGTCTTCCCGCTGCGCGCGCAGGCGGGCGGCGTGTTGACCCGCGGCGGTCACACCGAAGCGACGATCGACCTGGTGACGCTGGCGGGCTTCAAACCTGCCGGTGTGCTGTGTGAGCTGACTAACGATGACGGCACCATGGCGCGCGCGCCGGAGTGCATCACCTTTGCCCGTCTGCACAACATGCCGGTGGTCACGATTGAAGATCTGGTCGAGTATCGCCAGGCGCACGAGCGCAAAGCCAGCTGATAATAAAAACGCCGGGATGTCCCGGCGTTTTTTTACCCGATTCCTGCGGTCTGCAGCAGAACCAGACTTAATCCCATCACCGACATTCCGCACAGCACGCCATAGCTGGGGTTGTTGTTAGGATCGATCTCCTTCGCCAGCGGCATCAGTTCATCCACCGAAAGCGCAACCATGATCCCGGCTACCGCTGCCATAATCGCTGCCATCACTACCGGAGAGACCAGGCTACCGAGGATGAGCCAGGCCAGCACGCCGCCAAGGATTTCGGCCATCCCGGAAATACCCGCCCAGAACACAGCGGTGCGTTTCGATCCCGTTGCGGCATACACGGGTCCAGCGACGGCCAGTCCTTCAGGAATATTGTGTAAGGCGACCGCCAGCGCGATGCCAAAGCCCATCTCAAGATTGCTGCTGGCCGTCACGTAGGTGGCGACCCCTTCCGGGAAGTTATGCAGGCTGATGCCAAGCGTTAACAGCACGGCGGTACGCTTGATATTGCGCGGCATGGGCGTCACGTTTTTCTGCATTAAATCCTGCGGATGGGCGTGCGGCAGCATTCGATCGAGGGCAAAGTACCCCAGCAGGCCAAAGACAAACATGCCGTAGCCCAGCAGCGGAGACATGCCTTCCGTGCCCAGCGCGGCAGGGAGCATTTCCATCAGGGAGATGAGCAACATGATCCCGGCAGCAAAGCCCAGTGAGAAGGCCAGTACGCGGTTAGAGGGCTTTTGGCCGAGCACGCCGAGGATCGCGCCGATGAAGGTCGCGGCGCCCGCCAGTATGGTCAGGATCAGAGGGACTGACATGCATTGCTCCTTATGATAATGATTCTCATTAATATAAATGATTCATTTCTGGCAAAGCGAGGGGGAAAACCCGGCTTTACACATTCCTTACATTCAAATTTCCTGATGATGATCTTCACGCTTATCTGCGTTCATCTTTGCCGGATTGCGCGTAATGTAGCACCATTAAATTGACACCTTCCGTAAGGATATCACCATGACTTCTTCACGTATGCCAGCCCTGTTTTTAGGCCACGGTAGCCCTATGAACGTTCTGGAAGACAACGTCTATACCCGCGCCTGGCGTCATCTGGGCGAGACGCTACCGCGTCCGAAAGCGATCGTGGTGGTATCTGCGCACTGGTTTACCCGTGGGACGGGCGTGACCGCCATGGAAGCGCCAAAAACCATTCATGATTTTGGCGGCTTCCCGCAGGCGCTATACGACACGCATTATCCGGCCCCCGGCTCGCCCGAGCTGGCACAAAGGCTGGTGGATTTGCTGGCACCTGTCCCTGTGACGCTGGATAAAGAAGCCTGGGGCTTTGACCACGGCTCCTGGGGCGTGCTTATTAAAATGTATCCTGATGCGGATATCCCGATGGTGCAGTTGAGCATCGACAGCACCAAACCGGCCGCCTGGCATCTTGAGATGGGGCGTAAGCTGGCGACCCTGCGTGATGAAGGCATCATGCTGGTGGCGAGCGGCAACGTGGTGCATAACCTGCGTACCGCACGCTGGCACGGTGAGAACACGCCGTACCCGTGGGCGACCGCCTTTAACGACTACGTTAAAGCGAACCTGACCTGGCAGGGGCCGGCTGAGGCGCATCCGCTGGTGAACTATCTGGATCATGAGGGCGGTTCGCTTTCTAACCCGACGCCGGAGCACTTCCTGCCGCTGCTGTACGTACTTGGCGCGTGGGATGGTCAGGAGCCGGTTACGATCCCGGTCGACGGTATTGAGATGGGCAGTTTGAGTATGCTATCGGTGCAGGTGGGATAATAAAAGCAAAACGGCAACGTCAGGTTGCCGTTTTTAGTCTTTCCACCCTCTCCCTGTGGGAGAGGGCTGGGGTGAGGGCATCAGGCCGCAGTCTTACTCCACAAAAATGTGCGGATAGAACCGCGACAGATCCTGCGTGATCAGCGCGCGATCTTCGCGAATTCCAATTCCGGCAGGCTGATCGTTGATGAGCCAGCTGCCAATCAGCGTATAGCTGTCGCCAAATTTTGGAAGTTGATAGAACTCCTGGACGATCATCCCTTCTTCGCCGTACGGCCCTTCAACCGCTTCCAGCGTCTTGCCGTTTTCGATAATCGACACGTTTGCGCCTTCGCGTGAGAAGATCGGCTTGACGACGTACTTCTCCATTTGCGGGTAATCATCTTCTGCAAAGTACGCCGGCAGCAGGTTCGGATGGTTCGGGAACATCTCCCACAGCATCGGCAGCAGGGCTTTGTTGGAGATAATGCTCTTCCAGGCCGGCTCAAGCCAGCGCACGCCAGCATCTTCCAGCTTGGTGGAGAACATCTCGCGCAGCATGTATTCCCACGGGTAGAGCTTGAACAGGTTGCTGATCACCTGGTCCTGCATGTCCGTGAACTGACCTTTTTCACCCAGGCCGATATCCTCGATATAGAGGAACTCGGTCGCGACCTCCGCTTCAGCGGCGCAATCCTGCAGATACTGAACCGTGCCACGGTCTTCTTCCGTGTCGCGGCAGCAGGCGAGATGCAGCAGGTTGAAGCCAAACTGCTCGCGCAGCTCGGCGAAGCGCTCGATCAGCTTTTCCTGCAGGCTGTTGAACTGGTCGCTGCCTTCCGGCAGGTTTCCGGCATTGGCCTGGTCTTCCAGCCAGATCCACTGAAAGAACGCCGCTTCGTACAGGGACGTTGGGGTATCGGCGTTGTTTTCCAGCAGCTTCGGTTCACCTTTGCCGTCCCACGCCAGATCCAGGCGAGAGTAAAGCGAAGGCTGATTCGTTTTCCACGACTGGCGGACAAAGCTCCAGGTGTGCTTTGGAATGCGGAACTTTGCCATCAGCTCGTCGCTGTCGATGACTTTTTCCACCACCTTCAGGCACATCTGGTGCAGCTCGGCCGTTACCTCTTCCAGCTTCTCAACCTGGGCCAGCGTGAGCTTGTAATAGGCGTCTTCACACCAGTACGGCTCGCCGTACATGGTGTGGAAGTTAAAACCGTACTCGGTGGCTTTTTCGCGCCAGTCCGGGCGCTCGGTGATACTGACTCGTTCCATGATCAGCCGCCCATAGAGCGAGTAGATGAGGTGCCTGTCGCGCTGCGCTGCATGCTGGTCTGCTTCGCCACAGACTCACCGAACCCGCCACGGGTGATGGTGCTGGTGGTCGCAGGCTTCGGCGCCATCGCCGTTTTCGGTACGGTCATGGTGCGGCCAGGGGTCGCTGCGCCGTAGCCTTTGCCGCTGGCATCGGTATATTGACCGTAAGCCGGGCTGGCCGGGTTTTTCGAGCTAAACAGCGGCTGCTGCTGGTAGCCTGCACCACCGCCCATAAGGCGGCCCATCATATAGCCTGCCATCAGTGGCATCCAGAAGCTGCCGCTGGACTGCGCCTGCGCCTGATTTTCAGGTGCGGTGCTTGCCTGAGCCGGTGCCTGTTGGCACTGACCTTCACCAAACTCCGCCACGCAGTCTTCGCGTGAGGCATATTTCGGCGCGGTACGTTCCGCTTCTTTCAGCGCGCTAGTATAAGCCGTTTTACATTCGGCGGCTTTGCCGGTTGCGGCAGAGCAGTCGTCCGCGTTTTGATACAGCGAAACCGTTTCGTCATTTTTCTCACAGCCTGCCAGCATAAAGACAGCCGTGACCGCCAGCGCAACAGGGGTGAGGTGACGTGCGTTCCAGCTCTTGCGGAACGACGCGTGATTGATCGTTTTTGTCCGTTTCATCTTTGTCTTCCAGGACCCAGTGGTAATAACGCTCAGGATAGAGGATGAGTGGTTGAAAATGAAGCGAAGAGGGGCGGAATCAGGGGGATCTTTACGTTGACTTACGTTCGGATGTGATTCAGATGCGCCCTCTCCCTGTGGAAGAGGGCTGGAGTGAAGGCATCAGGCCGCAGTAGGCCTGATGACACTCTTAGTTACGGAACGGATTATTGCTCTTGCTGGCAGGCGCTGTGGTTCGCGAGGCAGCAGGCTGTGCAGTAGGGGTAGTGCCGTTAGCGTTGAAGTTATCAACCGCGGCAACCTGCTCCGGGTTCTCCGGTGCAACGCTGTCCGGAGAGGTGGAGACCGGTTTGCCCAACGCGCTGTTCAGCATCTGCAGGTCTTGCTCGTTCAGCGTACCCAGAGCCTGTTTGATGTTCAGCTGGTTAATCAGGTACTGGTAACGCGCGCTGGAGAGCTGCTGTTTCGCGTTGTACAGCGTGGTGGTCGCATCGAGCACGTCCACAATAGTACGTGTACCGACCGAGTAACCTGCTTCCATCGCGTCCAGGGAGCTCTGTGCAGACACAACGGCCTGTTTATAGGCGTTGATGCTGCTGATTGAGGCGTTCACGTTGTTGAAGGAGGAACGCACGGTCTGCACCACGTTGCGGTGGGCGCTTTCCAGCTGCTCGCTCGCGCCAACAAAGTTGTACTGCGCCTGTTTCACCTGGGAGTTGACCTGACCGCCCTGATACAGCGGCAGGGAGAAGCTCAGGCCCACCTTGTTCTGGCCCATATTGCTGTCGTCATACTGGGACGTATTGGTTTTAGAGCCGCTGTAGGTTGTATCAGAGACACCGGTAGACGCGCTCAGGCTCAGGGTTGGCAGATGGCCGTCCTGCGCCTGACGAATTTGCTCGCGGGCCAGGTCCTGGCTCAAACGCGCCTGCAGCAGCGTCAGGTTGCGGTTTTCCGCCTCTTTCAGCAGGGCGTTAACAGCCTGCGGCTTATCCGTTTTGAAGCTGTCGACGTTCAGGGAGGCCAGCTCAGGATAGTAATTGCCGGTGACCTGACGCAGGGATTCCAGCGCGTTGTCGAGGTTGTTACGCGCGGTCACTTCGTTAGCCAGCACGGTGTCGTACTGTGAACGGGCGTTCTGCACGTCGGTGATCGCGACCAGACCCACGTTGAAGCGCTGAGTGGTTTGATCTAACTGACGGTAAATGGCCTGTTTCTGCGCTTCGGTGTAGGAGAGTGCGTCAATCGCGCTCAGCACGTTGAAGTACGCCGTGGCAGTATTCAGGATCAGCGTCTGCTGGTCGGTCTGATAGGTCACATCCTGGATGCCTGCGCTCTTTTCCTGCAGGGTCAGGGCACGCCATTTGGACATATCAAACAGCGTCTGTGTTAATTGCAGTGAGGCGCTGGTAGCATTGGAGTTTACGCCGTTAGCGTCGCGGAAACCGTTGCTGTAGGTATAATCTGCACCTAAACCTAACTGTGGCAGCAAGGGGCTACGAGCTTCGTTAATCTTTTCAAACGCAGCATCACGATCGGCCGCTGATTTACGTAAATCAGGGTTGCCCAGACGTGCCTGCTGGTAGACCTGTAACAGGTTTTCCGCCTGGCTCATTGCACTGAAGCCCGTCAGGCTCAGGCCGATAAGGATGGGGAGCAATTTCTTCATTTGCATTCCTTGTTGTGAAGCAGTATTAGCGCTGATCTAATTAAAAAATAATTGCCGATTCTAACAGAATCATCCACACCAAAAGGTTGGCGTTACGTGCCATCTGGCGGTAATTTGCACCAATCTACCATATAGCCTTACAAACGGCAGCCAAACAGCCTTGAAATTCACAATTTCATCACCATTGCTACCAGGACTCGACTCATGCAAAAACCAGAAAAGTTGCCCGTGACATTCGCCAAAAACGATGTAGAAATTATTGCACGAGAAACGCTTTATAGCGGTTTTTTTTCAATGGATCTTTACCGTTTCAGGCATCGTCTGTTTAACGGGGAAATGAGCGGCGAAATCAGACGCGAAATTTTTGAGCGCGGGCATGCGGCAGTCTTGCTACCCTTTGACCCAGTGCGTGACGAAGTTGTGCTGGTGGAGCAGATCCGCATCGCCGCTTACGACGTCAGTGAGAGCCCGTGGCTGCTGGAAATGGTGGCCGGGATGATCGAAGAGGGTGAGACGGTTGAAGACGTCGCCCGACGCGAGGCGCTGGAAGAGGCCGGGCTGGTGGTGGGCCGCACAAAACCGGTGCTGAGCTATCTGGCAAGCCCGGGAGGTACCAGCGAGCGCTTGTCCATTATGGTGGGTGAAGTGGACGCCACGACGGCGGAAGGGATCCACGGTCTGGCAGATGAAAACGAAGATATTCGGGTTCATGTGGTGAGCCGGGAACAGGCTTATCAGTGGGTAGAAGAGGGGAAAATCGACAACGCAGCGTCTGTCATCGCCCTGCAATGGCTGCAGCTGCATTATCAGACATTACGAAACGAGTGGAAAAAATGAAGCGCTATACGCCTGACTTCCCAGAAATGATGCGCCTGTGCGAAACCAATTTCGCACAATTGCGCCGCCTGCTGCCGAAAAACGACGCACCCGGCGAAACGGTAAGCTATCAGGTGAGCAACGCGCAGTATCGTTTAACGATAACAGAATCAACGCGCTACACTACGCTGGTGGAAATTGAGCAAACGGCACCCAGCATTAGCTACTGGAGCCTGCCGTCAATGACGGTACGCCTCTATCACGACGCGATGGTCGCTGAAGTGTGTTCAAGCCAGCAGATCTTTCGCTTCAAGGCGCGGTATGATTACCCGAATAAAAAGTTGCATCAACGCGACGAAAAGCATCAAATTAACCAGTTTTTAGCCGACTGGCTAAGATATTGTTTAGCACATGGAGCAATGGCGATTCCGGTTTGTTAGCGTCATAAACCTACCTAAGGACACCATTTGGAAAGCCTGTTGAACCTGACTGTTGCTGGTGGGGCGCCAGTCAGGATATTACAAATCACCGATACCCACCTTTTTGCCGAAAAGCATGAAACGCTGCTGGGGGTGAATACCTGGGAGAGTTATCAGGCGGTACTTAGCGCGATTCACGCCGAAAACCGTGCATGCGATCTGATTGTCGCAACGGGCGATCTGGCGCAGGACCAATCTTCCGCGGCCTACCAGCATTTTGCTGAAGGCATCGCGAGCTTTAGCGTGCCTTGCGTCTGGCTGCCAGGAAATCATGACTTCCAGCCCGCTATGTACAGTTCTCTCCAGGATGCGGGTATTTCTCCGGCGAAATGTGTTTTTGCGGGTGACCAGTGGCAGATCCTGCTGCTGGACAGCCAGGTGTTTGGCGTCCCGCACGGTGAGTTAAGCGAGTTTCAGCTCGACTGGCTGGAGACCAAACTGGCTGCTGAACCTGAACGTCACACGCTGCTGTTGCTTCATCATCACCCTCTGCCGGCGGGCTGTAGCTGGCTCGATCAGCACAGTCTGCGCAACTCCGCAGCGTTGGATCGCGTGCTGGCGAAGTTCCCGCGAGTGAAAAACCTGCTGTGTGGACATATTCACCAGGAACAGGATCTCGACTGGAACGGGCGCCGCATGCTGGCGACGCCGTCGACCTGCGTTCAGTTTAAGCCGCACTGCGCCAACTTTACGCTGGATACCATTGCGCCAGGCTGGCGCTGGCTGGAACTGCATGCCGACGGCACGCTGACCACGGAAGTCTGCCGTTTGACCGGTGCAAAATTCCGCCCGGATACCGCTTCAGAAGGCTATTGATGTCTACGCTCCTTTATCTGCACGGATTCAACAGCTCGCCGCGCTCCGCAAAAGCGACACTGTTTCGCCAGTGGCTGAGCGAGCATCACCCCGACGTTGAGATGATTATCCCTCAGCTGCCGCCTTACCCGGCAGAGGCCGCGGAGATGCTGGAATCGATTGTGCTTGCGCACGGCGGCGAAACCTTCGGTGTGGTCGGTTCCTCGCTGGGCGGGTATTACGCCACCTGGCTCTCACAATGCTTCATGCTACCTGCCGTTGTGGTTAATCCGGCGGTTCGGCCATTTGAGTTGCTGAGGGACTTTCTTGGCGAAAACGAGAACCCCTACACCGGGCAGCAATATGTGCTAGAGTCACGCCATATTTACGATCTCAAAGTTATGCAGGTCGACCCGCTTGAGGCGCCGGATCTCATCTGGCTGTTGCAGCAGACGGGTGATGAAGTGCTGGATTACCGCCAGGCAGTGGCGTATTACGCCTCCTGCCGCCAGACTATAGAAGAGGGCGGAAACCATGCTTTCACGGGCTTTGAGAATCATTTCACCCAGATTGTCGATTTTCTTGGACTGCACAGCCACTGACAATCAATGCGAATTGCTAGTTTAAATCATGACGCAAACCTATAACGCTGATGCCATTGAGGTCCTCACCGGGCTTGAGCCGGTTCGCCGCCGCCCGGGGATGTACACCGATACAACGCGCCCAAACCATCTGGGCCAGGAAGTTATTGATAACAGTGTGGACGAAGCGCTGGCGGGCCATGCCAAACGCGTTGACGTTATCCTGCATGCCGATCAGTCGCTGGAAGTCATCGACGACGGGCGCGGCATGCCGGTGGATATCCATCCGGAAGAGGGCGTGCCTGCCGTTGAGCTGATCCTCTGTCGTCTGCACGCGGGCGGTAAGTTCTCCAACAAGAACTACCAGTTCTCCGGCGGCCTGCATGGCGTGGGGATTTCCGTCGTGAACGCCCTGTCCAAGCGCGTGGAAGTAAACGTCCGTCGCGACGGCCAGATTTATAACATCGCGTTTGAAAACGGCGAGAAGGTGCAGGATCTGCAGGTTGTCGGCACGTGCGGCAAACGCAACACCGGCACCAGCGTCCACTTCTGGCCTGACGAAAGCTTCTTCGACAGCCCGCGCTTTTCCGTATCCCGCCTGACGCACCTGCTGAAAGCCAAAGCGGTGCTGTGTCCGGGTGTGGAAATTACCTTTAAGGATAACGTCAACAATACCGAGCAGACCTGGTGCTACGCCGATGGCCTGAACGACTACCTGTGCGAAGCGGTAAACGGCCTGCCGACGCTGCCGGAAAAACCGTTCGTCGGTAACTTTAGCGGCGATACCGAAGCGGTCGACTGGGCGCTGCTGTGGCTGCCGGAAGGCGGCGAACTGCTGACCGAAAGCTACGTCAACCTGATCCCAACCATGCTCGGCGGTACCCACGTCAACGGGCTGCGTCAGGGACTGCTGGACGCGATGCGCGAATTTTGCGAATACCGCAATATCCTGCCGCGCGGCGTGAAGCTGTCGGCGGAAGATATCTGGGACCGCTGCGCCTACGTGCTCTCCGTGAAGATGCAGGATCCGCAGTTTGCCGGTCAGACCAAAGAGCGTCTGTCGTCACGCCAGTGCGCGGCGTTTGTCTCCGGCGTGGTGAAAGATGCGTTTACCCTGTGGCTGAACCAGAACGTTCAGGCAGCAGAGATGCTGGCTGAAATGGCGATTTCCAGCGCCCAGCGTCGTCTGCGTGCCGCGAAGAAAGTGGTGCGTAAAAAGCTGACCAGCGGCCCTGCGCTGCCGGGCAAGCTGGCGGACTGTACCGCGCAGGATCTCAACCGTACCGAGCTATTCCTCGTGGAAGGGGACTCGGCGGGTGGATCGGCCAAGCAGGCGCGCGACCGTGAATATCAGGCGATCATGCCGCTCAAGGGGAAAATCCTGAACACCTGGGAGGTCTCTTCAGATGAAGTGCTGGCCTCGCAGGAAGTCCACGATATCTCGGTGGCGATCGGTATCGATCCGGATAGCGACGATTTGAGCCAGCTGCGCTACGGCAAGATCTGTATCCTCGCGGATGCGGATTCCGATGGTCTGCACATCGCCACTCTGCTGTGCGCGCTGTTTGTGAAGCACTTCCGCACGCTGGTTAAGAATGGTCACGTCCACGTGGCGCTGCCGCCGCTTTATCGTATCGACCTCGGCAAAGAGGTTTACTACGCGCTGACGGAAGAAGAAAAAGCGGGCGTGCTGGAACAGCTGAAGCGCAAGAAGGGCAAACCTAACGTTCAGCGCTTTAAAGGGCTGGGCGAGATGAACCCGATGCAGCTGCGCGAAACGACGCTGGATCCGAACACGCGCCGTCTGGTGCAGCTGACGATCAGCGACGAAGACGAACAGCAGACCAACGCCATGATGGATATGCTCCTTGCCAAGAAACGTTCGGAAGACCGTCGTAACTGGCTGCAGGAGAAAGGCGATATGGCGGATATTGAGGCCTGATGCCCTCACCCTAACCCTCTCCCACAGCGAGAGGGAATGGATCGTAGGCCCGGTAAGCGTTAGCGCCACCGGGCTTTTTTACATCAAAACTCCATCTTCACCGTAAACTGCACTTCGCGCGGGTCGCCAATCTGATTACCCAGATTGTTGGTGGCGATAGATGAGGTGTAGTAGGTTTTATCAAACAGGTTCTTCACGTTCACCTGCAGCGTCACCGGATACTGTAGCTTCATCTTGTACGCCGCAAACGCATCCGCCACGAAATACCCCGGCAGATAATAATCCGCACCGTTGGTTGCTGAACGACGGCTTACGCCGTGCCCGCCGCCGCCCAGCGTCAGGGTATTCCCGGCAAACGCATTGTGAATATCGTAGGTCAGGAACAGGGAGCCGGTATGGCGCGGCACGTTCGGCAGCGGTTTGCCCGCGTAGTCCGGATCTTCCAGCACCTTCGCGTCGGTATAGCCATAGCTGGCGATAATACTGGTGTTCTCGGTCAGTGAACCGGCCAGATCCACCTCCACGCCCTGGGAGCGCACGCGGCCCGCCGTTTTGGCGATGGTTTCCCCCCCCACGCTTTCGTTGTACAGCACGTTGCGTTTGTGGATATCAAACAGCGCGATATTGGCGGTAACGCCGTCGAACAGGTCGAACTTTGCGCCCACTTCGTAAGCATTCGACGTTTCCGGCAGCAGATCGCCGATGTAGCTCGCAATGGACGACTGCGGCATAAACGTTTGCGAGTAGTTGGCAAACAGCGAGACCGCTGGCGTGAGCTTATAAACCAGCCCCAGCTTCGGCGTCCACTGTTCGTCGCGGCTGTCGGTGTTGACGTTGAACGGGCGGCCTTTCCCCGCGTACTGGGTGTAATACTGGTAGCGCATGCCTGCGACGGCGATCCACTTATCGGTCAGGTACAGCGCGTCCTGCGCATAGGCAGAGTAGCTTTCCTGCTTCAGCGTCTGGTCGCTGTCGGACGCCGACACGGTGGTGCATTTGCCGAGTTTGCCATACGTCGGATGATAGATATTGAAATCCTTAACGTTCTTACAGCGGATCATGTCCGTGCGCAGCAGATCGTAATTCTCATACGACACGCCGGTCAGGATCTCATTGTAAAAGCCCGCGATGTCCACGTTCCCCTGCAGATCCGCGCGCGTCGAGTGCATACGCTGTGTCGAGCCCTGGGTCGCATCCACTCGGCGGGTCAGGTTGCCGGTTTTTGAATCGTAGGCCATCACGCGTGCCTGGTTATCGCTGTATTTATCCTGGCTGTAGCTGTAGTCAAACTTCGCGGTCCACTGGCTGTTGAGGCGATATTCCGCATTGAGCTGAGCGAGATCGGACTGGCCGTCGGTCACGTTAAACGGCTCATCAAAGCGGGTTTTGCGATCGACGTCGACGGCCTTTTTGGTGTTGAGATCGAAGATCGTTCCGCGATCGAACGGCGTTTTATAGTCGCGATGCGAATAGAGCACGGTCACGGTGGCGTCGTCGCCGAACCAAGTGAGGGACGGGGCGATAAAGGTGCTGCGTTCGTTGCCAAAATTACGCCAGTAATCCTCGTCCTGATACTCACCCGTGAGGCGATACGCCAGACGCGTGCCGTCAATTGGGCCAGTAACATCGATCTGTCCGGTACCGCCGCCAAAGCTGGAAGAGGTGGCAGAAATTGAACCGCCGAAGGTCTTCTCAGGGCGTTTGGTGACGACGTTAATCAGGCCGCCCGGATCGAGAATGCCGTACAGCGTGGAGGCCGGGCCTTTCAACACCTCCACGCGCTCGGTTGCGGCATTAAAGCTGCGCGGCAGGACGGTGCGCAGGCCGTTAGTCATGATCGAGCCGTCGCGGTTCGCGCCAAACCCGCGGCGCACGAAAGCATCCTGCGTACCGCCCAGGGTGTTGGTTTGCACCACGTTGCTGACGTTGTACAGCGCTTCATCCAGCGTGGTGGCGTGCTGATCCTCCAGCACTTTATCGCTGACGGTATTGACCACCTGCGGTATATCCAGCATCGGCATGGTGGTTAACGTCGCGGTGGAGGTGTTCAGCGGCTGATAGCCGTTGGTGGCCTCCGCCGCAGTAGTTGGATCGGCGGTGACGGTAAGCGTTTCGCCGTCTTTAGCCGCGGTGTTGTCTGCTGCCTGAACCAGCGGCGCCATAAACAGCAGGGAAAAGAGCGCGCGCCCTTTTACCCCAGAGAGTGAAGGTGTGAACGTAGCCATTACATCTGTTATCCCGAAATATCCCGCGAATGACGTTTCGCGGCAAACTGTGTGAGTCATTGCCCTTTACGGTCTGTCCGTTAGCCGGAAGTGGCATCGGACATGTAATTGAGAATCATTCAATCATGCGTGAATGTAGTAGTAAATGGAAAAAAGAAAAAATCGACTACAGCGTTTAACCGTGCGTACAAGCGCAGCGGGATAATAATTAAGTCATTGAAATAGATGTTTTTACAAGCCGTCCAGTTTTCACTTTTACTCAGGCTTACCCCTGGTTTTTCCAGGGTGTTTCTTCGCTTGACTACTACATGGCGCGGCGTCAAACTCTCAAAAGAGAATGAGTTTTATTTTTATTTATTGTTTTTTCATTACGTTGGCGTTCACGTGGCTCACAACACACACAAACCGGGTCTGGTTCTGGAGAACCTCTCTGCGGGCTATCAGAAAAAAATCATCGTTGATGATATCTCCCTTGCGATCCCTCAGCAGAAAATGACGGTGCTGGTCGGGGCGAACGGCTGTGGAAAATCCACGCTGTTGAGCACTATCGCGCGGCTGCTGCAGCCGCTTGGGGGAACCGCGCTGCTGGACGGTAAAGCCATTCATGAGCAGCCCACCAAAGCGGTCGCCCGTCAGCTTGGCATTCTCCCTCAGTCGCCGCTGCTGCCGGAAGGGTTAACCGTTTTTGAGCTGGTCTCGCGCGGGCGCTTTCCCTGGCAAAACGTTATGCGCCAGTGGAGCGACGAGGACGAGCGGGCGGTGGAAGAGGCCCTGCGGCTGACCGGCACGGCAGAGTTTGCCCATATGCCGGTGGAAAGCTTATCCGGCGGCCAGCGTCAGCGCTGCTGGATCGCCATGGCGCTGGCGCAGCAAACGCCGTATATCCTGCTTGACGAGCCGACGACGTATCTCGATCTCCGCTATCAGGTGGAGATCCTGGAACTGCTGCACGCCCTGACCCGCCAGCACGGGCGTACCGTGGTGGTGGTGCTGCACGATCTCAACTTTGCTGTGAACTACGGTGATTCACTGGTCTTTTTACGCCAGGGAAAAGTCGAGGGGGTGTTACATGAAGGCGACGCCTGCACGCCGGAGTTGATCAAAGCGGTGTTTGATGTGGACGTGCATATGTCCATCAACCCCCTGACCGGCAAACCGTTCTTTATGCCGTTTCGCCAGAGCCTTGAACAGCCATGATACGCGCTTCTCTGGCCTTCCTGATTTTTATATTGCTGCTGGCGCTGGGTGCGATTACGCATCTTGGCATCGGTGCACGCTTTATCGCCCCGCAGACGGTAGTGGAGGCGTTCATCCACTTCGACCCGCGCAATTTCGACCATAACGTCATTATCAAATTACGACTGCTGCGCCTCTGCGCCGCGATGGTGACGGGCGCCGCGCTCGGCGTGGCGGGCGTGCTGCTGCAGTCCGTGATCCGCAACCCGCTCGGCGAGCCGCATATTCTGGGGCTCAACGCCGGGGCAGCGCTGGCGGTGGTGATCGCCAGCGCGCTTGGGCTTTCGCTGCCGTTTGGTCGCCCGCTGATTGCCGCCGTCGGTGCCGCCGCGCTGTTTCTGCTGGTGCTGATGTTCTCCTCGTCCGGTCGTACCGGGCTCACGCCGATGAAGGTCACCCTGTGCGGCGTGGCGATGTCGGCGTTTGCCTCGTCGATTACCGCCGCGGTGTTAATCCTGGATGAACAGACGCTGCTCTCTCTGCGCACCTGGCTGGCAGGTGATATCGCCGGAGTCAACGCGCAGATGCTCCAGAGTGCCCTGTGGGCTGCAGCCGCTGGTTTTGTTCTTGCTATCGGGCTGTCGCCCTCGCTCAACATGCTGGCGCTGGGCGACAGAATGGCGCAGGGGCTTGGCGTGTCCCTGCTGAAAACCCGCCTGCTCGCCCTGCTGGCCATCGCGCTACTCTGCGGCGCGGCCGTCTCTATCGCCGGACCGATTGGCTTTATCGGCCTGGTCGTGCCGCAGCTCATCCGCCGTCTGGTGTCGGTCGATTTGCGCGTGATGGTGCCGCTGTCGGCCCTGTGCGGCGCGCTGGTGCTGCTGCTGGCGGATATCGCCGCCCGCACGCTGTTTACCCCCTGGGAGCTGGCAACCGGCATCATGACGGCCCTGGTCGGCGCGCCCGTATTCATCTTTATGGCGTCGAGGATGTTCAAATGAACCGGGCCGGATTCCGCGCGATCCGAATTGGCCGTATATCGGCGCTGGTTCGCCCGAAAGCGCTGGCGTACCTGTCGCTTTTCGTGCTGGCGGCGCTAAGCCTGCTGGGCTTTGGCCTGACGCACGGTTCTCTGCCCATTCCAACCTCCGCCATCGGGCGCGCGCTGTTTTCGCCTGAAAGTCTGACGGCGGAGACGCGTTACGTCGTGATGGATATCCGCCTGCCGCGCCTGATGATGGCGGTGCTGTGCGGCGCGATGCTCGGCATGGCGGGGGCGGCGATGCAGTCCATCACCCGCAACGGTCTGGCTGACCCGGGGCTTATCGGCGTGAAGGAGGGCTGTAGCGCGGCGGTACTGCTGCTGATTTTTCAGTTCCCGGCGCTGAGCCTGGCCTGGCGTCCGCTGGTCGGCATGGCCGGTGGGCTGCTTACCGCGCTGCTGGTGATCGTCCTGGCGCGCGATATCTCGCGCCCGCGGTTCATCCTGATCGGCATCGGCGTGTCGTGGGCGTTTGCCGCGGCGATGGGCGTCTTTATGACCACCGCCGACGTGCGTGACGTACAGACGGCGATGCTGTGGCTGGCGGGAAGCCTGCATGCGGCAAACTGGACGCTGGTAGGCCTGGCTGCGCTCTGGGCCGCCCCCGCGTTTGCGCTGCTGCTGTTTACCGCCCGGGCCGCGGACGTGGCGTTGCTCGGCAATCAGGCCGCTACGGGCCTTGGCGTGCGCACAACCCGGCTGGCGCTGCTGCGGGTTCTCGCTCCGGTGGTGCTGACGGCGGCCTGCGTCTCCTGCGTGGGCAGCATTGGCTTCGTGGGGCTGATTGCCCCGCACATGGCGCGCCTGCTGCTGCGCGGCGGGCAAACCGCGCTCCTGACGGGAAGCGCCGTGCTGGGGGCGCTGCTGGTGCTGCTGGCGGATAACGTCGGCCGTCTGGCATTCCTCCCGCTGCAGCTGCCGGCGGGAATTGTGATTTCATTGATTGGCGGACCGTTTTTCCTGCTGCTGCTCTGGCAGCGTCGGGACAGATTTTAGGGGACTATGATGCGCGTACTGTTTTCGATGCTGTTGCTGGTGGGGTTCGCGGTGAGCGCGGCGGAGCCGACGCAGGTCTTTACCGACGATTTGGGACGCAAGGTGGTTGTGCCGGTTCATCCGAAGCGGATTGTTTCCTTACACGATCTGGATATCACCATTCCGCTGATTGAGCTTGGCGTGCCGCCGGTGGCGAGCCATGGCCGCACGCGGCCGGACGACAGCCACTTTCTGCGCTCCAGCGGCATGTTAACCGGCGTCGACTTCGATAATTCCGATATCAAATTTATCGGCACGGCCGATATCGACATCGAAGCCATCGCCGCCGCAAAACCTGACCTGATCGTTACCGAGCCGACCCGCAACACCCCGGTGGAACAGCTGGCGAAAATTGCCCCGACGGTGAGCATCGATCATCTCGACGGCGGCGCGCCGGAAATCTACCGCAAGCTGGCGCAGCTCACGGGCACGCAGGCAAGGCTAAACATTCTGGAACGCCGCTATCAGGAACAAATCAAGGCGCTGAAGGCGACCATCGACACGCGCAAAATCACCGTGTCGGTGATTCAGGCTAATCAGGGGAAAATCAACGCTATGCACAGCTACCACTCGCTGGGCCGCGTGCTGCGCGACGCAGGATTCAAGTTCCCGCCGCTGATTGAGTCCATCCCGGAAGGGGGACGGATTGACGTCAGCGCCGAGCGCCTGCCGGAGCTGGATGGCGATTTCGTCTTCGCCACCTGGCGCGGGGATACGGGCGGTAAACCGCAGGACGAGCTGGCGGCGATGGATGCGGTCATGCCGGGCTGGTGTCAGTTCCTCAATGCCTGCCGAACCGGGCATTACGTGCTGATCTCGCGTGAAGAGGCGATCTCGAATTCGTTCGCGTCTTTAGGGCTGATGGTCGCGCAGGTGCAGTCTCAGATTGCCGGGCGACCGCTGCCGGAGGCGTCACGGTGATCCGCAAAGAGAAAGGGCGCGTGGATGTCTATGGCGACCGTTTTCGCGCGCGGGCGCATCAGCTGACGCCGCGTCTGCTGCAGGTTGCACGCTATATTCATGACAATCGCGAAGCGGTGATGGAACAGACCGCCATGGAGATTGCTGCCGTAGTGAAAACCTCCGATGCCACGGTGGTCCGCGCCATCCAGGCGCTGGGTTTCGCCGGGCTGCGCGATCTCAAGCAAACGCTTGAGCAGTGGTTTGGTCCGGTGGTCACCTCCAGCGAAAAGATGTCCACTACGGTGAACACGCTTGCCAGCGACGTCAACGCGAGCATTGATTTTGTGCTGGAGGGGCATCAACACACCTGCGAGGTGTTGTCCGAGCCCCACAACCGATACGCGATGGCCCAGGCGGTCTCTCTGCTGGCGCAGGCGAGGCAGGTCGCCATATTTGGCATTGGCGCCTCCGGCATTCTGGCCGAGTATACCGCCAGGCTGTTCAGCCGCATGGGGTTACCCGCCACGCCGCTTAACCGTACCGGAATAGGACTTGCCGAGCAGCTGATTGCGCTTCAGCGCGGCGACGTGCTGGTGATGATGGCGCAGAAGTCCGCGCACCGGGAGGGACAAACCACCCTGCGTGAAGCAAAACGTCTGGGCATTCCCACCATCCTGCTGACCAATGCCCTTGATTCGCGCTTCAGCAAGGAGGCCAGCGTGGTGATCCACGTTCCGCGCGGCGGCGAAAAGGGCAAAATCCCGCTCCACGGCACGGTGCTGCTGTGTCTGGAGATGATTATTTTATCCGTAGCCTCCACCGAGCCGCAGCGCACTATCAAGTCGATGAAGCGCATCAACGAGCTACATCGCGGGTTAAAACCGGGGAAGAAAAGCAGCTAAAAACAACAAAGCCCGGTTGCGCTGACGCTCACCGGGCCTGGACCTGTTCTCCCTCTCCCGTCAGGAGAGGGCTGGGGTGAGGGAAAACTTAAACCCCTTGCTCCAGAATGCGGATGTGGGTTTCCAGCACGTCACCCTTCACCGCGTCACTCCACGCTTTCATGTGCGCGGTCTGCAGGTGTGCTTCGAGGTGCGCGACGGTTTCCCACTGCTCAACCATGATGATCGAGTCCGGCGCGGTCGCCTGGAAGCTGGCGTCAGTGGCGGCATCCACCATCGGCGCGTAGCCGTGGCAGCCTTCTTCTTTCAGTACGGTCGGGATAATTTTCGCGAACTGATCCAGCACCGCCTGACGGTGATGTTGACCTGGACGAGTACGGATTTCTGCAATAACGGTAAGCATGTTTACTACTCCTTTAATTCCAGGCTACCAGTTAAGCAAAAATTTCCGCGAGATGCTTGCGATATTCTGCGATATAGCTCGGGACATCAGGCATTTTAATCACGTCGTTGACGATAAACGTCGGCAGAGGATCCATGCCCAGGAACTGGTTAGCCTTGTGGAACGGCAGGTACGCGCCGTCAACGCCCACGCCTTCGAAGAACTGATCTTTCTCGGTGAAGGCTTCCAGCGGGGCGTTCCAGGTCAGAGAGAGCATATATTTTTTGCCCTGAATCAGACCGCCTGACCCGTATTTTTTGGACGCATCAGCGCGGGTGCGGCCATCGCTGGCATACAGTGAGCCATGACCTTCGGTGAACACGTCGTCCATGTATTTTTTTACGGTCCACGGCGCGCCCATCCACCAGCCTGGCATCTGCCAGATCACCACGTCAGCCCACAGGAAGTTCTGTACTTCGGCTTTCACGTCGTAGTTGCTGTCCGCGCGTACGACCTTAACATCATGCCCGGCGTCGCGCAGGAAACCGTCCGCGACCTCGGTCAGGGTGTCATTCAGCTGGCCTTTAGAGTGCGCAAATTCTTTTGCACCGTTGATAATCAGGATGTTGCTCATTATTTGTCCTCGACGATGAGAGTATGGCGAGTATTCTACGCGCGAGGACGGAGCGGAAAAATGAGCAAAATGTGCAAAGTCTTTTGCATTAAACGCAATAATCTCTACCAGCTGACCTTCACTTCAAAACCGCCTTCAGGCGCATTGCTCAACGAGACGCGCATACCGTGCAGCGCGGCGATGCGTTTTACGATGGATAACCCCAGCCCGCTGCCCGTGGCATCCTGACCCGGCGGACGATAAAAGCGCTCGCCGATGCGCGCCAGCGCGTCAGGTGAAATGCCTGGGCCGTTGTCGCGCACGGTAAAATTACGCGCGTCCAGGGTGACGTCCACCACGCTGCCGCGCGGGCTGTAGCGGATGGCGTTGTCCAGCAGGTTGCGCACCAGCAGGCCTAGCAGCAGGGGCTGTCCCTGACGTTTGATCTGCGGGGCGTGGTTGTTGAGGCGAATATCAATCCCTGCCTGCTGCGCCGGATGCCAGATATCCAGCACCGCCGACTGAAGTAAATCGGCAAGCGTTATCGGTTCGACGTCGTCAAGATTATCCAGCGAGTCCAGACGCGAGAGCGTGAGGAGCTGGTCCACCAGCCGGGAAGCGCGGTCGATGCCCGCATGCAGCTGCGCCAGCGCTTTTTCCCTCGCCTGCGGATCGTCCTGCGAGAGCTGCGCCACGTCAGTTTGCACCTTCAGGGCCGCCAGCGGGCTGCGCAGCTCGTGGGCGGCGTCGGACGTAAAGCGCCGCTCGCGGGTCATCATTTCCTGGGTACGCGCGAAGAGATGATTCAGCGAATCAAGAAGGGGGCGCACTTCCGTAGGGACGCCCTCCGTCGGCAGTTTATCGGTAGCATCCGGCGAGCGGGAGCGCAGGGTCTGCGCCAGCTTTTTCAGCGGCTTTAGCTCCCGACTCAGGAGCAGAACCAGCAACAGCAGCATGACGGGCAGCGCCACCAGCCAGGGCGTGAGCTGCGAGCTGACCACGTCCAGCGCCATCTCCTGGCGATACTCCCACTCCTGGCCGACCACCACGCGGTACTTCCCGTCGGGTGAGGTCAGCCACAGGAAACGCCATTCGTCGTTGTCGTCCTGGAGCTGCCCGTTAGCAAACCCGTCGCGGCGATAGTGGTACGGAATATCGCGCCCGTTCTCGCCATCGTTCAGCAGCATTTTGCCGTCAACGGCGTAAATGGCGAAAGCCAGCGCGTCGTCATCGAGACGGCCATGCTTCACTTTTTTCGGGATCTCGCGCATCCGTTCGGGGGCGCGGATCTCGTCAAGATCCATCGTCAGCAGCCGTTTGGCAAACAGCATCTGCTGCGTGTCGAAGAGCTTATCCAGCTTGTGGGTGGTCTGCTGCCAGGCCACCAGGCTGGCGGCAAACCATGCCGTCAGGGAGAGCGCTAAAAAGAGGAGCGTCAGGCGCAGCTTCAGGCTCAGGCGTTGCGTCAGCTTCATGCGTCACCCAGGGTATAGCCGATGCCGTGCACGGTGCGGATAAACTCGCTGCCAAGCTTGCGGCGCAGGTGATGAACGTGGACTTCTACCGCGTTGCTGGAGACGTCGTCATCCCAGGTATACAGTTTTTCCTCAATCGTCTTACGAGGGAGCACGCGGCCTGCATTGCGCATCAGCAGTTCCAGCAGCGCAAACTCTTTCGGCTTCAGCGTCAGCGGTTCACCGTCCAGCGTGGCGACGAGACGGGTCGGATCGAGCGTGACCTTGCCGTGGCGTAGCTCGCTATGCGTCTGGCCGTGACTGCGGCGGACCAGCGCCTCGAGGCGGGCGCCCACTTCAATCAGCGCGAACGGCTTGCAGAGATAATCATCCGCGCCAAGACGTAGCCCTTCCACGCGCTGGTTGAGCGCATCCCGCGCGGTCAGGATCAATACCGGCTCGCTGCGCCCGCTTTCGCGCCACGCGCGCAGGATGTCCAGACCGTCGATTTCCGGCAGCGTCAGATCCAGCACCACGGCATCATAGGGCGCAGAAGCAAGCGCGGCCTGACCGGTTTTACCGTCGGTAAACCAGTCCACGCTAAAGCCCATTTTGCTTAAACCCGCCCTGATACCGTCGCCGATTAACGTGTCGTCTTCTACCAGTAAAATGCGCATATTCCCTCCTTGATGCCGTCAGTAAACCCTCTGTAAGCGCCTGCTGTACAGCAATAATAAATAAATTTTTCCCTTAAGAAGTTGTTAAGGATTACCCTGTTTAATGGACTGCGAAACCAGATTAAAGGGAGAGTTAATATGAAAAAATTCGCTGCCATTGCCGCCATCATGATGATGACCACTGCCCCCGTTTTTGCCGCGCAGGGCGGATTTAACGGCCCGTCGGCCACGCAAACCCAAACCCAGACCCAGACGCAGACGGGAGGTTTTGTTGATAACGACGCTAACCTCACCACCGCGGTGAAGGTGAAAGAGATGAAGGACGACAGCTGGGTGAAGCTGCGCGGGAACATTACCCAGCGCCTGTCCGATGACCGCTACACCTTCCGTGATGAGACCGGCACGGTCAACGTGGAGATTGACCACAAGCGCTGGAACGGCGTGACCGTCACCCCTCAGGATAAAGTGGAAATCCAGGGCAAGGTCGATAAAGAGTGGAACGATTTTGAAATCGACGTGAAGCAGGTCATTAAGCTGAACAAATAACCCGGAAAGGGCCGCATAAGCGGCCCTTTTTCTTTGTGACTCAACTCGTCAGATAGGGTAGTATCTGCGGCAATATTGCCTGAAACCCTTCGGTTTCTGAGTTGAGGAATCACACGTAATGAGCGATATGGCAGAGCGCCTCGCGCTACATGAATTCACGGAAAACGCATACCTGAACTATTCCATGTACGTCATCATGGACAGGGCGTTGCCGTTTATCGGGGATGGCCTGAAGCCCGTTCAGCGCCGCATCGTGTATGCGATGTCCGAACTGGGGCTGAACGCCACCGCCAAGTTCAAGAAATCCGCCCGTACCGTCGGTGACGTACTGGGTAAATACCATCCGCACGGCGACAGCGCCTGTTATGAAGCGATGGTGCTGATGGCCCAGCCGTTCTCTTACCGCTACCCGCTGGTGGATGGTCAGGGGAACTGGGGGGCGCCGGACGATCCGAAATCCTTCGCGGCGATGCGTTATACCGAATCCCGCCTCTCTAAATATGCCGAAGTGCTGCTGGGCGAGCTGGGGCAGGGGACCGTTGACTGGGTACCGAACTTCGACGGTACGCTGCAGGAGCCGAAGATGCTGCCTGCGCGTCTGCCGAACATCCTGCTGAATGGCACCACCGGGATTGCGGTCGGTATGGCGACGGACATTCCGCCGCACAACCTGCGTGAAGTGGCGAAAGCCGCCATTACCCTGATCGAGCAGCCTAAAGCCTCGCTCGACGATCTGCTGGATATCGTGCAGGGGCCAGATTTCCCAACCGAAGCTGAGATCATCACCTCGCGCGCGGAAATTCGCAAAATCTACCAGAACGGGCGCGGCTCCGTGCGCATGCGCGCGGTGTGGAATAAAGAGGACGGCGCCGTGGTGATCACCGCGCTGCCGCATCAGGTTTCCGGCGCCAAAGTGCTGGAGCAGATCGCCTCCCAGATGCGCAATAAAAAGCTGCCGATGGTCGACGACCTGCGCGATGAATCGGACCACGAGAACCCGACCCGTCTGGTGATCGTGCCGCGCTCCAACCGCGTGGACATGGAGCAGGTGATGAACCACCTGTTTGCCACCACCGATCTGGAAAAAAGCTACCGCATCAACCTGAACATGATCGGCCTCGACGGACGCCCGGCGGTGAAAAACCTGCTGGAGATCCTCACCGAATGGCTGACGTTCCGCCGCGATACGGTACGCCGTCGTCTGAACCATCGTCTCGAGAAAGTGCTTAAGCGCCTGCATATCCTTGAAGGTTTGCTGGTGGCGTTCCTCAATATCGACGAGGTGATTGAGATCATCCGCACCGAGGACGAGCCGAAGCCGGCGCTGATGTCGCGCTTTGGCATCAGCGAAACCCAGGCCGAAGCGATCCTCGAGCTGAAGCTGCGCCATCTCGCCAAGCTGGAAGAGATGAAGATCCGCGGCGAGCAGAACGAGCTTGAAAAAGAGCGCGATCAGCTGCAGGCGATCCTCGCGTCCGAACGCAAGATGAATAACCTGCTGAAAAAAGAGCTGCAGGCCGATGCCGATGCCTTCGGCGACGACCGTCGTTCTCCGCTGCACGAGCGCGAAGAAGCGAAGGCGATGAACGAGCACGACATGCAGCCGTCCGAGCCGGTAACCATTGTCCTGTCACAGAGCGGCTGGGTGCGCAGCGCCAAAGGCCACGATATCGACGCGCCGGGCCTGAGCTACAAAGCGGGCGACAGCTTCAAAGCGGCGGTGAAAGGCAAGAGCAACCAGCCGGTGGCGTTTATCGACTCCACCGGCCGCAGCTACGCCATCGACCCGATTACGCTGCCTTCCGCGCGCGGGCAGGGCGAGCCGCTAACCGGCAAGCTGACGCTGCCGCCGGGCGCGACGGTTGACCATATGCTGATGGAAGCCGATGACCAGAAGCTGCTGCTGGCGTCCGATGCGGGCTACGGCTTTATCTGTACCTTCAACGATCTGGTTTCCCGCAACCGTGCCGGTAAGGCGCTGATTAGCCTGCCGGACAACGCTCACGTGATGGCACCGCTGGTGATTGAGAACGAAAGCGACATGCTGCTGGCGATCACTACCGCCGGACGTATGCTGATGTTCCCGGTCAGCGATCTGCCGGAGCTGTCAAAAGGCAAGGGCAACAAGATCATCAACATCCCGTCGGCGGAGGCCGCGAAAGGCGAAGATGGCCTGGCGCACCTCTTCCTTCTGCCGCCGCAGAGCACGCTGACCATTCACGTCGGCAAGCGCAAAATCAAGCTTCGTCCGGAAGAGCTGCAGAAGGTGGTGGGTGAGCGCGGTCGCCGCGGCTCGCTGATGCGCGGTCTGCAGCGTATCGATCGCGTGGAGATTGACTCTCCTGCACGCAGCGCGGCGGGTGACAGCGAAGAGTAATGTCGTGATATCCCCCTCTGTCCGGAGGGGGAATTTCAATAAAATTTCCCGTAAAATCGTTGTTAATTCGTGCGTTGCGATTAACAATACGCGCTCGTAATAAAGTCCTTACCTGGCCACAGGTGAAGTATAATTGTCAGCTGTTGGGGCTTCAGAGGTCGCTATGCTATATATTGTTCGTCTTATTCTTACCGTCATCTACTGTATTCTGGTCTGTATTTTCGGCTCTATTTATTGCCTGTTCAGCCCGCGTAATCCGAAGCATGTCGCCACCTTTGGCCATATGTTCGGGCGCCTTGCTCCGCTGTTTGGCCTGAAGGTTGAAAAACGTCTGCCGGAAGGGGCGGAGAATTTCGGTAACGCCATCTATATTGCCAACCATCAGAACAACTACGATATGGTGACGGCCTCTAATATCGTGCTTCCACCGACCGTGACGGTGGGCAAAAAAAGCCTGCTGTGGATCCCGTTTTTTGGTCAGCTGTACTGGCTTACCGGTAACCTGCTGATTGACCGTAATAATCGTGCAAAAGCGCACAGCACCATTGCGGAAGTGGTGAATCATTTTAAAAAGCGCAAAATCTCAATCTGGATGTTCCCGGAAGGAACGCGCAGCCGCGGTCGCGGCCTGCTGCCGTTTAAAACCGGTGCGTTTCATGCTGCAATTGCGGCAGGTGTTCCAATTATTCCTGTGTGCGTTTCCAATACTTCGAATAAGATTAATCTTAACCGCCTGAATAACGGGCTGGTGATTGTCGAAATGCTGCCACCTGTCGATACCAGCAAATACGGTAAAGATCAGGTGCGCGAATTGGCAGCACACTGCCGTGAGCTGATGGCTCAGCATATTGCGCAGCTCGACAAAGAAGTCGCAGAGAGAGAAGCCGCCGGTAAGATTTAACCCGGCGTTGAAGGGAAAACGAATTCCCGCGTTGTTAGTCGTTTCAGATGGAGCTTATATGTCACTCAGTCGGCGTCAGTTTATTCAGGCTTCGGGGATCGCCCTTTGTGCGGGTGCGATGCCGCTGACAGCCAGCGCCGCCGGGCAGCAACAGCCGCTGCCTATACCGCCACTCATTGAATCCCGTCGCGGTCAGCCGCTTTTCCTGACGCTGCAGCGTAGCCACTGGTCCTTTACCCAGGGGACGCGTGCGCCCGTCTGGGGCATTAACGGACGTTACCTCGGGCCGACAATACGCGTGTGGAATGGCGATGACGTAAAGCTCATCTACAGTAACCGTACCTCTGAAAATGTCGCTATGACCATCAGCGGCCTGCAGGTGCCTGGCCCGCTGATTGGCGGCGCGGCGCGAATGATGTCACCCAGCGCAGACTGGGCGCCCGTTCTGCCGATTCGCCAGAGCGCGGCAACCCTGTGGTATCACGCCAACACGCCTAACCGCACGGCGCAGCAGGTCTATAACGGCCTGGCCGGCATGTGGCTTGTGGAAGATGAAGTCAGCAAATCTCTGCCGATCCCGAATCACTACGGCGTGGATGACTTCCCGATTATCATCCAGGACAAACGTCTGGATAACTTCGGCACGCCTGAATACAGCGAGCCGGGCAGCGGTGGCTTCGTCGGCGATACGCTGCTGGTTAACGGCGCGCAGAGCCCGTATGTCGAAGTTTCTCGCGGCTGGGTGCGCCTGCGCCTGCTCAACGCGTCTAACTCGCGCCGCTATCAGCTGCAAATGAGCGATGGCCGTCCGCTGCACGTGATCTCCGGCGATCAGGGCTTTTTACCGGCGCCGGTGTCCGTCAAACAGCTTGCGCTCTCGCCGGGCGAACGTCGCGAAGTTCTCATTGATATGACCAATGGGGATGAAGTATCTGTCACCTGCGGTGAAGCGGCCAGCATTGTCGACCGTATTCGCGGGTTCTTTGAACCGTCGAGCATTCTGGTCTCGACCCTGGTGCTGACCCTGCGTCCAACCGGTCTGCTGCCGCTGGTGACCGATAGCCTGCCCATGCGCCTGCTGCCGCAGGAGATCATGAGCGGCTCGCCGGTGCGCAGCCGTGATATCAGCCTCGGCGACGACCCGGGCATCAACGGCGCGCTGTGGGACGTCAACCGCATCGACATTACCGCGCAGCAGGGTACCTGGGAGCGCTGGACGGTGCGTTCAGATATGCCGCAGTCGTTCCATATTGAAGGGGTGTCGTTCCTGATCCGCAACGTCAACGGTGCCATGCCGTTCCCGGAAGACCGCGGCTGGAAAGATACCGTCTGGGTGGACGGCCAGGTTGAGCTGCTTGTCTACTACGGTCAGCCTTCGTGGCCGCACTTCCCGTTCCTGTTCCACAGCCAGACGCTGGAGATGATGGACAGGGGCTCCGTAGGGCAGATGCTGATCAACCCTGCCCCATAATCCTGACATTCCCGGTTCGCCGGGAATGTTTTATGCCCGCCAGAAAAAGCGCGAGAACAGTATCAGCACCGGATAAATTTCCAGACGCCCTAAGATCATCGCCGCGCACATCAGCAGTTTTGCCCCCTCTGTTAACGTGCCGAACGTCGACGCCGTCTCGCCAAACCCCAGCCCCATGTTGTTGATGCAGGCGGCAACCGTTGCGAATGAAGTAAACAGGTCGTAGCCCATCAGATTGAGCGACCAGACAAAAAAGCCCGTAATCATCACGTAGAGAAAAAAGAAGCTCCAGACCGACCGCAGGACGCGTTCATTCACCACGCTTTTGCCCACCTTAATGCTCAGCAGCGCTCTCGGATGCGCCAGCTGGTTCATCTCCTGAATACTCTGCTTGAACATAATGAGAAAACGCAGCGCTTTGATCCCGCCGCAGGTCGAGCCTACGCAGCCGCCAAAAAAGCTGGCGCTCAACAGCAGGAAGATGGTGTGTGCAGGCCACTGGGCATAGTCGGCTGTCGAAAGGCCGTTATCGGTCATCATCGAACTGGCAAGGAAGAAGGCATGCACCAGGCTATCAGTGGCGTTGTACATCCCGGCATGCCAGACCTGCCAGGCGGTGATGACGATAATCACCGCGGCGGCGCTCAGAAAGAATTTAACCTCCGGGCTGCGGCGAATCGGTTTCAGGGTGCGTCTGACAATGGCGACGTACCAGAGGGTGAAGTTGAACGCGGAGAGCAGTGAAAACGCCCCGGCGACCAGCTCAATCGCGTGGCTGTCATAAAACCCAATGCTCTCGCTGCGGGTGGAGAACCCGCCCAGCGACACGGTCGACAGCCCGTGACAGAGGGCGTCAAAAAATGACATTCCCGCCAGCCAGTAGGCCAGGGTGCAGGCCACGCCCAGCGCGAAGTAGGTCACCCACAGCGTGCGCGCGGTATCGGCAAGGCGGGGAGTCAGACGCTCCTCCTTGAACGGCCCCGGCATCTCTGACTGATAGAGCTTCATGCCGCCAATGCCCAGCAGCGGCAGGACCGCGACGGCCAGCACGATGACGCCTAACCCGCCAATGAAATTCAGCTGAGCGCGGTAATAAAGGTACGATTTAGGCAGGGCGCTGACGTCCCCGATCACCGTTGCCCCGGTGGTGGTGATCCCGGAAACCCCTTCAAAGAGCGAGTCGGCAAAAGAGAGCTGTAGCCCGTCATCCATCCAGAGCGGCATGGCGCTAATCAATGAAAACAGCAGCCAGAACAGCACGATGATCACGAAACCGTCGCGGGTGCGCAGCTGTATGCCCGCGTGACGGGTTGCCCGCCAGGTTAGCCCTCCGAGAGTAAAAAAGGTTAAAAAGGTGGTCAGAAAGGCAAAGTAGGTCCGCTCTTTATTCAGCAGGGCGATAACCATCGGCGGCAGCATAGAAAGGCTGTACAGCAGAACCAGAAAACCGCAGAGGTGAAGGACAACCCGCAGTTGGGAGACATGTAACGAATCGTTGGGCTTCACAACTGAGCTCCGCACAAACACGCATTCCGGGACAAATCACCGGAAAATATAGTGAATATTATGATCCAAAATTATCAGAGCGCTGTATTTTAACGAGTTCCGTGAATATCTGCCTGCTTCCTGCATCCTTTTCTTCAAATCCGGCGGATGAACAGCGTATAATCCCGCTCCTTTTGTTTATTTTTTCTTCGGAAGCATTATGAGCGCAATTTCCCTGATCCAGCCGGATCGTGACCTCTTCTCCTGGCCCCAGTACTGGGCGGCCTGCTTTGGACCGGCGCCATTCCTGCCGATGTCCCGGGAAGAGATGGACCAACTGGGCTGGGACAGCTGCGACATCATTCTGGTCACGGGTGATGCCTACGTTGACCATCCGAGCTTCGGCATGGCCATCTGTGGCCGTATGCTTGAGGCGCAGGGCTTCCGCGTGGGGATCATCTCCCAGCCTGACTGGAACAGCAAAGACGACTTTATGCGTCTGGGTAAACCGAACCTGTTCTTCGGCGTGACCGCAGGCAACATGGATTCGATGATCAACCGCTACACCGCCGACCGTAAGCTGCGCCATGACGATGCCTACACGCCGGATAACGTGGCGGGCAAACGCCCCGACCGCGCAACCCTGGTCTATACCCAGCGCTGTAAAGAAGCCTGGAAAGACGTGCCGGTGATCCTGGGCGGCATCGAGGCGAGCCTGCGCCGCACCGCCCACTACGACTACTGGTCAGATACCGTACGCCGCTCGGTGCTGGTGGATTCCAAAGCCGATATGCTGATTTACGGTAACGGCGAGCGTCCGCTGGTGGAAGTGGCGCACCGTCTGTCGCAGGGTGAGCCGGTGAGCAGCATCCGCGACGTGCGCAATACCGCCATTATGGTGAAAGAGGCGCTGCCGGGCTGGAGCGGGGTGGATTCCCGCATCATTGATATGCCGGGCAAAATCGACCCGATCCCGCACCCGTACGGCGAAGATCTGCCGTGTGCCGATAACAAGCCGGTAGAGCCAAAGAAAGCGGAAGCGAAGGCTATCGTCGTGCAGCCTCCGCGCCCGAAGCCGTGGGAAAAGACCTACGTGCTGCTGCCCTCCTATGAGAAGGTGAAAGCCGACAAGGTGCTCTACGCGCACGCGTCCCGTATTTTGCACCATGAAACCAACCCTGGCTGCGCCCGCGCGTTGATGCAGAAGCACGGCGAGCGCTTTATCTGGATCAACCCGCCGGCGATCCCGCTTTCCACCGAAGAGATGGACAGCGTCTTTGCGCTGCCGTACAAGCGCGTGCCGCACCCTGCTTACGGCAACGCCCGTATCCCGGCGTATGAGATGATTCGCTTCTCGATCAACATCATGCGCGGCTGCTTCGGCGGCTGTTCTTTCTGCTCGATTACCGAGCACGAAGGGCGCATTATTCAGAGCCGCTCTGAAGATTCGATCATCAATGAGATCGAAGCGATTCGCGACTCGGTACCTGGATTTACCGGCGTGATTTCCGACCTCGGCGGTCCAACCGCGAACATGTACATGCTGCGCTGCAAGTCGCCGCGCGCAGAGCAAACCTGTCGTCGCCTCTCCTGCGTCTATCCAAGCATTTGCGAGCACATGGACACTAACCATGAGCCGACGATTAACCTCTACCGACGCGCGCGTGACCTGAAAGGCATCAAGAAGATCCTCATCGCGTCCGGGGTACGTTATGACATCGCCGTGGAAGATCCGCGCTACATCAAAGAGCTGGCGACGCACCACGTCGGCGGCTATCTGAAGATTGCGCCGGAGCATACCGAAGAAGGTCCGCTGTCGAAGATGATGAAGCCGGGCATGGGTAGCTACGATCGCTTTAAAGAGCTGTTCGACACCTACTCGAAGCAGGCGGGCAAAGAGCAGTATCTGATCCCGTACTTCATCTCTGCGCACCCGGGCACGCGTGATGAGGACATGGTGAACCTGGCGCTGTGGCTGAAGCAGCGCCGCTTCCGCCTGGATCAGGTGCAGAACTTCTATCCGTCACCGCTCGCCAACTCGACGACCATGTATTACACCGGCAAGAACCCGCTGAGTAAGATTGGCTACAAGAGTGAAGAGGTGGTGGTGCCTAAAGGGGACAAACAGCGTCGTCTGCACAAGGCGCTGCTGCGTTACCACGATCCGAAAAACTGGTCGCTGATCCGCCAGGCGCTGGAAGAGATGGGTAAAAAACACCTGATCGGCTCCCGCCGCGACTGCCTGGTACCGGCCCCGACGCTGGATGAGATGCGCGAAGCGCGTCGCCAGAACCGCAATACGCGCCCGGCTCTGACCAAGCACACACCGATTGTGCATCAGCGTTCGAATGGTAATTCGAGTGTTAAGAAGCCCGTGAAGCGCAAAGCGTAAATAAAAAACCCCGGCAAGCCGGGGTTTTTATGTAGAAACGCAGGCCGGGTAAGGCGAAGCCGCCACCCGGCTTTTTTACGCAATTACCCGCCAAACTGATCCGGGTCCGGCCCAAGCCGCTTGCCCTTATCCAGCTTCGCAATTTCCCCCAGCTCATCTTTGTCCAGACGGAAATCCCAGACGTCGAAGTTCTCGGCGATGCGCGATGGCGTGACCGATTTCGGGATCACCACCAGGCCGTTGTCCAGATGCCAGCGAATGACGATCTGCGCCGGGGTTTTGCCGTATTTATCCGCCAGGTCGCGAATAATTTTCTGATCGAACACGCCTTCGCCACCCTGTGCCAGCGGGCTCCAGGACTCGGTCTGGATTTTATGCGTGGCGTTCCAGGCGTGAAGCTGACGCTGCTGCAGCAGCGGATGCAGTTCGATCTGGTTAATGACAGGCGCGACGCCCGTCTCGTCAATCAGCCGCTGCAGGTGATGAACCTGGAAGTTGCAGACGCCGATACTTTTCACCAGCCCCTCTTTCTGCAGTTCAATCATTCCTTTCCAGGCATCAACGTAATGGTCGATAGCCGGGACCGGCCAGTGCATCAGATAAAGATCGACGAAGTCGAGCTGGAGCTTCTCCAGGCTCTCCTGCAGGGCCTCGCGGGGACGCTTTTGATCGTCATTCCACAGTTTCGTGGTGATGAATAACTCATCGCGGGGGACACCGGCGCTGGCCAGTGCGGTCCCCACGCCGTCCTCGTTTTTGTACGCGGCGGCGGTGTCAATCGACCGATAGCCGACTTCCAGGGCTTTATGAATGGCGGAGACGACCTCGTCGTTACCGGCTTTCCATACACCTAGCCCCAGCTGGGGCATCACGTTGCCGTCCTGCAGCTTGATTACGGTTTGGTTTGCCATTTTTCCTCCTTAAGGTGCGCATCGCCGGAGGGAGACTCCGGCGATGGGGTGTGCATTAAGTCTGGACGAAATGTCAAAAAACGAAAGTCGGGGGGACAAAAACGCTTAGCGTGCCGCCTCGTAAATACGACGGCTGACGTCCAGGGTAATATCGCCGTGCTCGCCCAGATGGGTCATGCCGTGCTCTTCGAGTTTCGCCAGCAGGGCAGGGATGGAGCTGCCGTCCAGCCCGTAGCCGGACAGACGCGTTGGCACGCCCAGACCTTCAAAGAAGCTGCGGGTCGCTTCGATGGCGGCATCAATGCGCGCGTCGTCAGAACCCTCGGTGATGTTCCACACGCGCTCAGCGTACTGCAGCAGTTTGGCGCGTTTGGTATCACGTTTTTCATTCCACAGCGCAGGCAGCACAACGGCCAGCGTCTGAGCATGATCCAGACCGTGCATCGCCGTCAGCTCGTGGCCCAGCATGTGGGTCGCCCAGTCCTGCGGCACGCCAGCGCCGATCAGGCCATTCAGCGCCTGTGTGGCGGCCCACATCACGTTGGCACGAACGTCGTAGTTTTCAGGCTCTTTCAGCGCTTTCGGACCTTCTTCAATCAGCGTCAGAAGAATGCCTTCCGCGAAGCGATCCTGAATTTTGGCATTCACCGGGTACGTGACGTACTGCTCAACGGTATGAACAAAGGCATCGACCACGCCGTTCGCCACCTGACGCGCAGGCAGGGTGTAGGTGTAAACCGGGTCCAGGATAGCGAACACAGGCTGAACGTGTTCGTTCATGAAGGCCTGCTTGTCACCGGTGGTTTTACGGGAGATCACCGCGCCCTTGTTGGATTCAGAACCGGTGGCTGGCAGGGTCAGCACGGAGCCCATCGGGATGGCGCTTTTAATGTCGCTGCCGCGGGTTTCCAGAATGTGCCACGGATCGATGCCGTCAGCGTAGTGCGCTGCCGCAGCGATGAATTTGGTGCCGTCCAGTACGGAGCCGCCGCCGACGGCCAGCAGGAAGGTGACGTTTTCTTCGCGGGCGATTTTCACCGCGTTCATCAGCGTTTCGTAAGACGGGTTTGGTTCGATACCGCCGAACTCACGCACGTCCAGACCGTCCAGCGCGCTATAAACCTGATCCAGTACGCCGGTTTTTTTCACGCTGCCGCCACCGTAGGTGATCAGTACGCGGGCGTCAGCAGGGATCTGCGCGCGCAGGTCAGCGATAGCGTCTTTACCAAACAGAATGCGGGTTGGGGTGTGAAGATTAAAGTTGTTCATTGCTCGTTCCCTTTGTGGGTGAAAAACCGTGGTGCGCAGAGGGCGACCTGATGCTGCACATTGTGGCCGTCCGGGGCTATCCCCTCAATGCACATTCCTGCCGATGTCTTGCCCATTTCTACAAAGCGCTGGAGAAAGCGCGGAAAACGACGCACACTGTTAGCGTCGAAAACCGTACCCGGAGTAAAGCAAGATGAACCGTGAGGCTATCTGCCAGCAGCTCACTGTGAAGATTAAGAGATTGATAGATAATGATAATCGTGCCAGCGATCTGCTGCCGGATATTCGCCTGCTCTATGGCACGCAGCCGGGGACGCGCACGCCGGTCATGTACCAGCCGGGCATCGTTTTTCTCTTTTCAGGCCATAAAATTGGCTATATCAACGAGCGCGTGTTCCGCTACGACACCAATGAATATCTTCTCCTGACGGTACCTTTACCCTTTGAATGTGAAACCTTCGCGACAGAGGCGGTTCCGCTGGCGGGGATCCGCGTCAATGTCGACATCCTCCAGCTGCAGGAGCTGCTGATGGAGATTGGCGAAGATGAACTCTTCCAGCCTTCGATGGCCTCGAGCGGGATTAATTCGGCGACGCTGTCTGAAGAGATCCTCTGCGCCATTGAGCGTCTGCTGGACGTAATGGAGAGGCCGCTGGACGCGCGTATTCTGGGCAAGCAGATCGTCCGCGAAATTCTCTACCACGTGCTGCTGGGCCCGGGGGGCGGAGCGTTACTGGCCCTGGTGAGCCGACAGACCCACTTCAGCCTGATAAGCCGCGTGCTCAAGCGTATCGAAAGCCAGTACACGGAAAACCTCAGCGTCGACCAGCTGGCGGCGGAAGCCAATATGAGCGTTTCGGCGTTTCACCATAACTTTAAGTCGGTGACCAGCACCTCTCCGCTGCAGTACCTCAAAACCTACCGGCTGCATAAGGCGCGGATGTTGATGATCCACGACGGCATGAAGGCCAGCGCGGCGGCGATGCGGGTGGGCTATGAAAGTGCGTCGCAGTTCAGTCGGGAGTTTAAGCGCTATTTCGGCGTTACGCCGGGAGAAGATGCGTCACGTATCAGAACGATGCAGGGAGCCTGAGGTGAAACACAGGCCGGGTAAGCGACAGCGCCACCCGGCTTTGTTGAATTATGCGCTGCAGTACTTCTTCTTAATCACCACCGCGATGGTTCCCACCAGACCCGCCACCAGCAGGAACATCGGCAGCACCATCAGGAAGGTCATCACCTGATCTTCGTGGTGTTTCACAAAAGGGATCATATTCAGCGCATAGCCAAGCGTGGTGACTACACCCACCCACAGCAGGGCGCTCAGCCAGTTGAAGAACTGGAAGCGGCGGTTCGACAGACCGGAAATGCCCGCCATCGTCGGCAGAAGGGTGCGAACAAACGCCAGGAAACGCCCCGCCAGCAATGCCAGCAGGCCGTGGCGATCGAACATGCAGGTCGCACGCTGATGATATTTATGCGGTAACTGCGCCAGCCAGCCTTTTACGACGCGGGTATTCCCGAGCCAGCGGCCCTGAAGATAGCTCAGCCAGCAGCCCAGGCTGGCTGCGGAGGTGAGAATAACCATCGTTGGCGTGAAGTCCATGACGCCTTTCCCGATTAACGCCCCGGCAAGTAAAAGCAGGCTATCACCGGGTAAAAACGAGGCTGGCAGTAATCCATTTTCCAGAAACAGAGTTGCGAACATCACGAAATAGACGATACCGACGACGTGAGGATCCGCCAGCGCGGCAAAATCGTGGTGCCAGAGCGCCGCGATAATATCTTGAATAACAGCCATGGACTTTCCTGTGGAACAGCAGATATAGCGCTATTGTACTCCCTTATTCGCCCGTCGGGTTTGATCCCGGGCGCAACTCATGCAGACTTTTCTCATTGCCGTGTCCACAAAAGCGTCCAGAGAGTACATTTTCAGCCAGCACTCTACACGATACGCTCGAACCCTGCTGCTAAATCGGCAATCAGATCGTCAACATTTTCTAAACCGATATGCAGTCGTATCAGGGTACCGCTGAAGTCTACTTCACCCCCGGGGCGAAGGGCCGCGATCTGTTCCGGCTGGTTAGCCAGGATCAGGGATTCAAAACCGCCCCAGGAGTAGGCCATGCTGAAAAGGGTAAAATTATCCAGATAGCTCGCCAGCTCGTCGTTATTCAGCCGCTTTTTCAGTACGAATGAGAACAACCCGCTGCTGCCCGTAAAGTCACGTTGCCAGAACTCATGGCCTTTACTACCCGGTAATGCGGGATGATTCACGCGCTCAACCAGCGTATGCTGCGCCAGCCATTCGGCGACCTTCAGGCTGCTTTCATGGTGCTGACGCAGACGAACGCCCAGCGTGCGGATACCGCGGCTGGTCATGTAGGCCGTGTCGGCATCCACCATCTGGCCCATCAGGTAGGCATTTTCACGCAGCTGATCCCAGCAGCGCGCGTTGGAGACCGCAGTACCAATCATACCGTCAGAGTGGCCTATCAGGTATTTCGTTGCCGCCTGAATCGAAATATCAATGTCGAATTCCAGCGCTTTGAACAGCACGCCTGCCGCCCAGGTGTTGTCGATCATAACGATCGCCTCTGGCGCTTTGTTGCGTACGGCCTTCACGATAGCCGGCACGTCGTGAACTTCCATGGTGAGCGACCCCGGAGATTCCAGGAACACAATGCGCGTGTTTGGCTGAATAAGTTCGGCAATGCCTTCACCAATCAGCGGGTCGAACCAGCCGGTCGTTACCCCGAGCTTGCTGAGGATTTTGGTGCAGAAGTCCTGGCTGGGTTCATAGGCGGTGTTGGTCATCAGGATATGGTCGCCCTGTTCCACAAACGCCAGAATGGTGTTGGCGACCGCCGCCGCCCCGCACGGGAAGAGCGCACAGCCCGCGCCGCCTTCCAGCTCGCACATCGCTTCCTGCAGAGAAAAATGGGTTAGCGTGCCGCGACGGCCATAAAACAGCCCGCCTTTCGCGCGGTTACGCGTGGCGTTTTTTTTCTCCTCAACGGTGTCAAACACCAGCGAGGAGGCTCGTTGAATCACGCTGTTGACCGATCCCTGAGTATATTTTTTGCTGCGTCCTGCCTGTACCAGCGTGGTATCAAGATGCTTCTTTGTCATGTTCGCTAACCCTGTTTTTATACGTCTGGACGTCCAGACTACCACGATTGGAAAAAACTGCACCCCGAGGCTTATCGAATAAGCAGAAAATATTAGCAAAAAACCGCATAAGAAATTTTTACTGCGTAAGCGCAAGGAAAGTGAGCGAAAATTACGGCACCATGCAAATACTAATGAGAACTACTATCAATTCGACGACGTTTTGATATTATTACGCTCAGATTTTGTGATTTGCGTCCTGGAGATACAGAGTGGGTAATAATTTGATGCAGACGGATCTCTCCGTTTGGGGCATGTATCAGCATGCTGACATCGTGGTTAAGATTGTGATGATCGGCCTGATTCTGGCGTCCGTTGTCACCTGGGCTATCTTCTTCAGCAAAAGTGCCGAGTTGCTTTCGCAGAAGCGTCGCCTGAAGCGGGAACAGCAGCAGCTGGCTGAAGCCCGCTCTCTGGATCAGGCTTCAGATATGACATCATCTTTCCACGCGAAAAGCCTGACCACCCTGCTCGTGAATGAAGCGCAGAACGAGCTGGAACTCTCCGCTGGCAGTGAAGATAACGAAGGTATCAAAGAGCGTACCGGTTTCCGCCTGGAGCGTCGCGTTGCGGCCGTTGGCCGACACATGGGGCGCGGCAATGGTTATCTGGCTACCATCGGCGCGATCTCACCGTTCATCGGTCTTTTCGGCACGGTCTGGGGCATCATGAACAGCTTTATCGGTATCGCGCAGACCCAAACTACCAACCTGGCGGTCGTGGCGCCGGGTATCGCAGAAGCGCTGCTGGCGACTGCAATCGGTCTGGTTGCCGCTATCCCGGCGGTGGTCATCTACAATATCTTCGCGCGTATGATTGGCAGCTATAAAGCGACTCTCGGAGACGTTGCCGCGCAGGTTCTGCTGCTGCAAAGTCGCGATCTCGATCTGAATGCCAGCTCGGTTAAGCCGGTGCATGCGGCGTCTAAACTGCGCGCAGGTTAATAGTATGGCGATGCGTCTAAACGAAAATCTGGACGATAACGGCGAAATGCATGAAATCAACGTGACGCCGTTTATCGACGTCATGCTGGTTCTGCTGATTATCTTCATGGTAGCTGCACCGCTGGCGACGGTGGATGTGAAGGTGAATCTGCCGGCATCTTCCAGCCAGCCCCAGCCGCGCCCGGAGAAGCCTATTTACCTGTCGGTGAAAGCGGATAAATCCATGTTCCTCGGGAACGACCCGGTGACGGCCGACTCAGTCATCCCGGCGCTGGAGCAGCTTACGGGCGGAAAGAAAGACACTACGGTCTTCTTCCGTGCGGATAAAACCGTGGATTATGAAACCATGATGAAGGTAATGGACACGCTGCATCAGGCGGGTTACCTGAAGATTGGACTGGTCGGCGAAGAAAAGGCGGCCTCGAAGTGATAAAGAAGCTGGCGAAAGCCGGCTTTTTTTATGCCTGTCGGTTATGCGCTTTTGTTATTCGTTGGTGCGGCAGAAGGATTTGCCAGCGCGTCCTCATCAAGCGCAACGCAGGTGACGTTTGAGGTACGGTACTCACCGTCTGACAGCTTGCGCGTCAGACGCAGGGTGGCGATTTCTCTGGCGAGCAGATACTGATAATTGGCCTCGAGGCGCCCCAGAAGCTTCTCTTTCAGCTCTGGCCGCTGTTCAATGATGGCATTCATCACGGCACCGTAAATTTCTTCTTTGACCTGCAGCGGATAAATTTCACGGCGATTCTGCCATTTAAGCCGCACCAGCGTCGCCGGGATCGATACCAGGTCTTGTGTAATGCGCGTCATCTCGTCATTTTTTGTGTTTCGTAGTGCGTCGAGATTTTGCTTTAAGATAAATTCATCACTTTTTTTATCATCTAAAGTCAAATAAACGTCGTTATTTTTAACTTCTTTCACGTTAATCTTCCCCCAGGCTATAAAAAATTGGGTTGTTTTTTTCGCGCGTAATTAAATTAAGCCAAATTTCATTGCCCGCTTCATTAATTTCTTCGGTTTTCTCGGCTATTATTTGACTTAGTTTCTGGGCATCTATTTCTCCCTCGGCCTGCAGGTCATTCAGCAGGTGGACAAAGGCTTCAATTTTTATAGCGCGAAATAAGCGGTCTTTTATATGACGATCGTGCTCTTCCAGCAACATATTTCGCGATTTGCCAGTTCGGGAAACACCAATTAATATATCGGGCTCGAAATCAGAGAGCTTTCTTTTCCCCTGAGTGAAACTGGCCTCTTTTTCTGCTTCCGTCGGTTGCTGTTCCACAGGCGTAATGTGGTACTTAGCCGGGACGAGATAGTCGGGCAGCATTTTTAATTTCCTTTAATTTCAACAGGGTGGGGTTGGTAAAGGCGTGAGATTCGTTGACAATATCATGAGGCAAATTTAAAATCAAAAAAAATGGAGCCTACCCATGAACAGCATCTTTTTTACGGTCATCACATTACTATTATTGACCGCTGGTGTGCTTTTATTGATGCAAGAGTTCAATAAAACGAAAGTGTCGAAAGACGCCAGTGAGCCCCCACAACCTGAACTGATGACAAAAGAGGAAGGTGAAGACCATTTCTCTGTATTGATGAACTCCGTTACGCCTGTCTGGTACTGGCGGGTGAACCACGAATATATCGACTTTTTACATGCGACAATTAAGCGCATGAAAATGTCGGAAATTAATGACACGCCCGGACTGTTTGAGGCGCAGCGTCGCTGTAGCGATCTGAATTCAGCAGTCTATAAATATTATGACAATATCAAAAAGCGCTGTCTTAACGGAGAAAAGGTATCTTATTCCGATCTGGACGTATTGAATTTGCGGCAGTGTTTTCGCGAGTTCAGTCTGGAAGCCTATCCTGAACTGGTGGCGCTTGTCTGGCCGGAGTACGCACGTCCGGAAGTTAATCCAGACAACGTCTGAGTGACGTACCGTTGAGTTATTGCAAACAGTCAGCGCCGTTGAGATATACTGGGCGCTGGTTTCTTTTGCAAACAGGACTCTATGGAACGCTTTTTTGAAAATGCCATGTACGCCTCTCGCTGGATACTGGCCCCCGTCTATTTTGGCCTTTCGCTGGCGCTTATCGCGCTGACGATTAAGTTCTTTCAGGAAATCCTGCACGTTCTGCCGAATATCTTTTCCATTGCCGAAGCGGATTTGATTCTGGTTCTGCTCTCGCTGGTGGATATGACCCTGGTGGGTGGGCTGCTGGTGATGGTGATGTTCTCCGGCTACGAGAATTTCGTCTCCCAGCTTGATATCGACGAGCGTAAAGAGAAGCTCAGCTGGCTGGGCAAAATGGATGCCTCGTCGCTGAAGAATAAAGTGGCCGCGTCGATTGTGGCGATCTCTTCTATCCACCTGCTACGCGTATTTATGGACGCGAAGAACGTGCCGGATAACAAACTGATGTGGTACGTCATTATCCATCTGACGTTTGTGCTGTCTGCGTTTGTGATGGGGTATCTGGATAAGATCAGTAAGAAGTAAAGTACGCCTTACCCCTCACCCTAACCCTCTCCCCAAAGGGGAGAGGGGACTGCTCGGTGCGGCATTATTTATCAGACGACGCCTGCCACAGATTCAACTCCCCATCCGCAACATGCTGGTCAATCCGCTTGAGTTCGTCCTCCGTAAAGCGCAGGTTTTCCAGCGCCTGTACATTCTCTTCCAGCTGTTCCGGGCGGCTTGCGCCAATCAGCACGGACGTCACGCGCGCATCTTTCAGCAGCCAGCTCAACGCCATCTGCGCCATGGTTTGTCCGCGCGCCTGCGCCATCTCATTCAGCAGGCGAAGGCTGCTCAGGTTGGCGTCGGTGAGCATCTTTTGCGTCAGGCCGCGCACTTTATTCCCTTCGCGCTGCATGCGTGATCCTTCAGGGATACCGTTCAGGTATTTCCCGGTCAGCAGCCCCTGCGCCAGCGGGGTGAAGGCAATACAGCCCGTACCGTTTGCTTCCAGCGCATCCAGCAAGCCGGTCTTATCGACCCAGCGGTTAAGCAGGTTATAGGACGGCTGATGGATCAGCAGGGGGATCTTCCACTCGCGCAGCAGCTCGGCCATTTTTTGTGTGCGATCTGTCGAGTAGGAGGAAATCCCCACATACAGCGCTTTTCCGCTCTGCACGGCATGGGCCAGCGCGGATGCCGTCTCTTCCATCGGGGTGTTTTCATCCACGCGGTGGGAGTAGAAAATATCGACGTACTCGACGCCCAGACGCTTCAGGCTCTGGTCGAGGCTGGCGAGCAGATATTTGCGTGAACCGCCGGAACCGTAAGGCCCAGGCCACATGTCATAACCCGCCTTGGTGGAGATAATCAGTTCGTCGCGGTATGCGGCAAAATCTTCCTGCAGCAGGCGGCCGAAATTTTCTTCCGCGCTACCCGGCGGTGGTCCGTAGTTATTGGCAAGATCGAAATGAGTGATGCCGAGGTCGAAGGCTTTTCGCAGCAGCGCGCGTTGGGCATCAAGAGGCTGGACGTGGCCGAAGCTATGCCACAGTCCCAGCGACAGCGCGGGCAGGCGCAGGCCACTTTTGCCGCAATAACGGTATTGCATATTCTCATAGCGGCCGGGGTAAGGGTGCCAGGACATGATGTCTCCTTTCTTATTGATGAAATTTTCGAAACAACGTTTTCATCCTGAACTTATCACATCACAAATTACATCACTAAGCTCGAGCCTGATGGTTAACAACTGCTGTGTGACCAGTGAAGCCATGCTAATTAAAAATGATCACAAAACGTTATAATTTCCCTCTTTCCTGCCGATAACGAGAGTAGTACTCGCCTCTGGGCGAACTCACCCTCACGGCAAGGAAGACTTATGAATATGCTCCGTAATTTCACGATCCGCTTCGTCATGCTGACGATTCTCGGGATCTTTTGTTTAATGTGGGCGGGTGTTGGCTTGTACAGCACCTGGTCCCTTTCTCGCGTTTCAGATGGCAACGAAGTCGATCGCCAGCTGGTTAAACAGATGACGGTACTCAGCCAGGGTAACGATCAATATTTTCGCTTTGTGACCCGTCTGAGCCGCGCAATGGAAGTCAAAGCCGCAGGCGGCACGCCGGATCTGTCCTCTGCCCAACAGGCGCTGGATAACATGGGCAAGAAACTGGCCGAGATGAAGGCGATCTCCCCAGGCCCGATGGATGAGCAGATCTCTTCCAGGGTGATTGGCACCTGGCAGGCGCTGCTTGAACAGGGCGTAACGCCGCAAATGCAGCAGGCGAAGCAGGGGGCTCTGGAGGGGTATCGCCAGCAGGCCAACAACGTCACGCCGCCGCTGAGCCGCGCGTTTGGTGCGGCCGCTGAGGAGTTCAACAATGCCGCCGCGAAGTCGCTCGACAGCACCCGCGTGGTGGTGGACGGCCTGACAAGCATGACCCGCACGGTGATTATCGTTGCCACGATTATCGGCCTGCTGATCCTGCTCTTCACCGACCGTTACCTGGTGGCGATGCTGGTCAAACCGCTGGATCGAATTCGCCAGCAGTTCCGCCAGATTGCCCAGGGCGATCTCAGCCAGCCCATTGAGCCGTTCGGCCGCAACTGCGTGGGCCAGCTGGTGCCGCTGCTGAGCGCCATGCAGGACAGCCTGCGCGAAGCGGTCAGCACGATCCGCTCCGGCAGTGAAAATATCTGGCGCGGCGCGACGGAAATCTCCAGCGGTAACAACGATCTCTCTTCCCGTACCGAAGAGCAGGCGGCTGCGCTGGAAGAGACGGCAGCCAGCATGGAACAGCTGACCGCCACGGTGAAACTAAATGCGGAAAGCGCGCGTCAGGCCAGCCAGCTGGCCGATGTGGCCTCAACTACCGCCAGCCGCGGCGGTTCGCTGGTGGAAGAGGTGGTGACCACCATGAGCGGTATTTCGGAAAGCTCGAAGAAAATCGCTGAAATCACTAACGTTATCAACAGCATTGCCTTCCAGACCAATATTCTGGCGCTCAATGCGGCGGTTGAAGCAGCGCGCGCGGGCGAACAGGGGCGTGGTTTCGCGGTAGTGGCAGGAGAAGTTCGCAATCTGGCAAGCCGCAGCGCCAACGCGGCAAAAGAGATTGAAGGGCTGATTACCGACTCCGTTTCCCGCGTAGAGCAGGGGGCGCAGCTGGTGAGCGACACCGGCACCACCATGGATGCGATTTTGCGGGACGTAACGGAAGTGACGACCATTATGAAGCAAATTGCCTCGGCCTCAGAGGAGCAGAGTAAGGGCATTTCGCAGGTCGGAATTGCCATTACCCAGATGGACGGCGTTACCCAGCAAAACGCCTCGCTGGTTGAAGAAGTTTCCGCGGCGGCGGCGGCGCTGGAGCGTCAGACCGAAGAGCTTCAGCGCTCGGTGCAAAAGTTCCGCCTGACGGCATAACGCAACGTTTCAAGGCCGCCGGATGCGGCCTTGTATTATTAACGCCTTCCCCATTCAGCTCGCGTTGAAACTGCTATTCTTTTGCTAACCCCCCTGACGTTCTGGGCTCTCTTCTGTGAGGTGTTGCTATGAACAGATCGTTATCTGTCATTCCTGTCCTTTCTTTCATTCTTCTGATGCTGTTCTCGGTTTCTGCCAGTGCGACCCAGCAGGCGCAGGAGCGGCGCGTGGCGCGTGATGTCAGGCAGGAAACCCGCGACGCGTCACGGCAGGTGAAGCAGACCTGCGTGGCGAACAATAACCAGAGTAATCACGACTGCCGCCAGGATAAACGTCAGATGAAACAGGCCGGACGGCAAAAAGCGCGGGATATTAAGTATTAATGTGGTAATGAAAAATATTAGGAATGAGACACGGACAATAAGCGGAAAGCGTCATCGGGGATGTGATTAATACCGGGCAAACGCAGCGCTGCCCGGCTGTATGTATCAGTGCGTCGCCTCACCAATCAGCGCACCCGTGCCCGCACCAACGGCTGCACCTTTCAGCACGCTCTTGCCGGTCACCGCCGCGGCACCTGCGCCCACGGCAGCACCTACCGCACCGCCTTTACGCGCGGCTTTACCTTTGCCGCCGTTTTTGAACATAGCACCCGTGCCTGCGCCAACAACGGCGCCGCCAACGGTTGATTTCAGATCTTTGCCAGTCGCTGCGCCAATCGCCGCGCCTGCTACCGCGCCAGCTGCAGTTTTGTCGATGGCCATTCCCGAGGCGGAGAAAATGAGGGCGCTGATAACCAGCGTTGTTTTAATAAGTTTCATAACAGATCCTTTGTGACTGCTGTCGGTTGATACGTCATTTCTCACTCTCTGACGCGAGAAAAACGTCCAGATAGTGCCAGCAATACCGGTTCAACCTTTAAGCTAATCATGCCCTGGTCAAGGATCTCAGCTGCCGGGCGGGGATCCGCCCGGCAGAACATTACGCCTGACGCTTATCTTCCGTATTGGTCTCGAAGTCGCTTGCCGCATGGCGCTCGTGGAGCTGCTCGTTCAGCTCGCCGCTGGTGCGGTTAACGATACGTCCGCGCTTAACGGCATGGCGATTCGCCACGTCTTTCGCCCAGCGCTGGACGTTGGTGTACTTCTCTGCATCCAGGAACTCGGCGGCGTTGTACACGCTGCCCAGCGCCACGCAGCCGAACCACGGCCAGATTGCCATATCCGCGATGGTGTACTCCTCACCCGCCACGTAGCGACCGCGCGCCAGCTGTTTATCCAGCACGTCGAACAGGCGTTTGGCTTCCATGGTAAAGCGGTCAATTGCGTACTCAATTTTTACCGGCGCGTAGTTGTAGAAGTGGCCAAAACCGCCGCCGAGGAACGGCGCCGCGCCCTGCAGCCAGAACAGCCAGTTCAGCGTCTCGGTGCGCCCCGCCGGATCTTTCGGCAGGAAGTGGCCGAATTTCTCTGCGAGATAGAGCAGGATATTGCCGGATTCAAATACGCGGGTTGGCGGGTTCGTAGAGTGATCACGCAGCGCCGGTATTTTCGAGTTCGGGTTCACCTCAACGAAGCCGCTGGAGAACTGATCTCCCTCGCCGATGCGGATCAACCACGCGTCGTACTCCGCGCCCGTCACGCCCAGCGCCAGCAGCTCTTCGAGCATGATCGTCACTTTCTGGCCGTTCGGTGTCCCGAGAGAGTAAAGCTGCAGCGGGTGGGAGCCCACGGGCAGATCTTTCTCATGCGTTGCGCCGGAAATCGGACGGTTAATGTTGGCGAACGCGCCGCCGTTGTTCTTTTTCCATTCCCACACTTTGGGTGGCTGATACGTGTTGTCTGACATGTTGGCCTGCCTTTTGAGTGATGTGTTGAGGCAGTGTAGCAGGAGATTTGTGAACCGTTTAACGTTGCGAGCGCAATCAATTAACCGCTATTCCTTCCGGCGCTTATATATAACAAATCCGGCATAAGCTTAATCGAAAATCGCATTTTCATAATTAATGCGTAAAACGATAAAGCTGAATATGATGCTTCAACATAAATAAAAGATGCAGTCATAAACACTTTATTAGGCAAGGAGTTAGTGAGATGCGCAAGCTTCTGTTATCGGCAGTGGTCGTTTCGCTCGCGTTAGGCCTGGCGGGCTGTGATGATGCGAAAAATAAAGAGACAAATACGGCCGCGGCGTCAAAAAGCGACGCGCCAAAAGAGGGCGGTTCGCTGATTATCGGTATTACCTCCGGCGACCCGTTAGCCGTTAATCCACTCTATGCCAGCGACCGCACAACGTTAACCATCATGCAGGCGTTGTATGCCCCGCTGTACAGCTTTAATAACGGCAAGATCGAGTGGGGCCTGGCGGAAAGCCTCACGCCCTCCGCCGACAACCTGAGCTACACCCTGACGTTAAAACCGAACCTGAAATGGCAGGACGGTCAGCCGCTGACGGCGGACGACGTGGTCTTTACGTTCAACAAGCTGCTCGATGCCAAACAGCACAGCTTCTTCCGCAGCATGTTTACCTGGGGCGATAAGCCGGTACAGGTAAGCAAGGTTGACGACCGCACCGTTAAGTTCACCTTACCGCAGGTTAGCGCGGCCTTTACCGGCACCCTGGTACAGATCTACCCGATCCCGCAGCACGTGTTCGCCGGCGAAGGCGACCTGGAAAAGAGCAGCAAAAACGATGCGCCGGTCGGCTCCGGGCCGTTCAAATTTAAAGAGTACCGCGCCGGACAATATTACGCCCTGACCCGTTTTGACGATTACTGGAACGGCAAAGCGAAGCTTGATTCAGTCACCTACCGTTTCGCCAAAGACAGTAACGCCGCCAACCTGGCGCTGCAAAACGGTGAAATCAACCTCAAGATGGTTGACCCGCAGGACGTAAACCGCCTGAAAAATACCGGTAAGTTTGACTTCGTGGTCTATCCGGAAGGCCGTCTGGCCTATATGACGTTCAACCAGAACGTGCCGGTAATGAAGAGCAAAGAATTGCGTCAGGCCATTGCTTACGCCATCAACAAAGACGAGCTGACCCAGACCGCCTTTACCTCGCTGGACTACGCCAAACCGGCGACGTCCTTCCTGACGCCCGATACGCTTTACAAGACGGATGACGTCGAGCAGTACAAATTCGACGTGCAAAAAGCCAAAGAGCTGCTTAAAGCGTCCGGCGCGCCGGACAACCTCAAGCTGCGCCTGGCGTATGTGAATACCAACAAAACCCAGGAGAGCATGGCGCTCTACATTCAGCAGGCGCTGAAGGGCATTGGGGTGAACGTGGAGCTGATGCCGCTGGACTCCAACGCCATGTCCCAGCGCAGCCTCGATATGAACAACACCGCGTGGGAGCTGAACCTGGGCGGCTACATCATGGGCTCAGAGCCGGACGGCTACAAATCGCTGTTCATGAGCAACGAAGCCTATAACTACGCGCACTACAAAAATCCGCAGTTTGATGCCCTGTGGGATAAAGGCGCTGTGGAAACCGACGCCGCAAAACGTGCTGATATCTACAAGCAAATTCAGCAGACCGTGGCGAACGACATGACGTACTACCCAATCGCCTATACCAATGCGACCGTCGCGGTAGACAAGCGTTTCGGCGGTACCCAGGAAGCGGAGCCGAAACCGGTCTATCTGTTCCAGGATCTGTCAAAAATCTATCAGAAATAAGTAATTGCCCCGGCCGTCGGGTCGGGGCCTTGGTAAGGGCACGTCGTGAACACACTTCTCACGCGTCGGCTGCTGCAGCTGCTGCCGATGCTGTTCTTTATTTCGCTGGTGGCGTTTTTGCTGGTCAAACTGGCGCCCGGCGATCCGGTGGCGGCGTACATTACGCCGCGTATGGCTCCGGAAGATATCGAACGTATCCGCCAGAGCCTGGGGCTGGATAAGCCGCTGGTCACGCAGTACGTCCTGTGGCTGAAAAATGTCCTGCAGGGCGATCTCGGCTATTCGCTGATTTACCACCGCCCGGTGCTGGAGATGATCGGCGAACGCATTCCGGCCACGCTGGGGCTGATGGGCGCGTCGCTGCTGCTGGCGATCGTGCTGGCGATCCCGCTGGGCCTGCTGGCGGGGGCATTCAAGCATCGCTGGTTGGATCACCTGCTTAACCTGTTCGCCTATATCGGCATCTCGGTGCCGATTTTCTGGTTCGGCATCTTGCTCATTACGGTCTTTGCCGTGCAGCTTAGCTGGTTCCCCAGCATGGGGATGCGCACCATCGGCATGCAAGATAACGCGCTGGACGTGCTGCGTCACGGCGTACTGCCGTGTATTGCCCTCACGTTCTACAACCTCTCCAGCTATGTGCGCTACATCCGCTCCAACACCATCTCGCAGCTCTCGGCCGACTACGTGCAAACCCAGCTTGCCTACGGCGCCACGCGTTCCAGCATTCTGTTTAGGCACGTGCTGAAAAACGTGCTGCTGCCGGTGATCACCCTGTTTGGGCTGTCGTTCGGTGAGCTGATTGTGGGGGCCTACGTGACGGAAAGCGTCTTCTCCTGGCCGGGGATGGGGCTGCTCGGGATCCAGTCGATCGCCTCGCTGGACTACCCGCTGATCATGGCGATCGTCATGCTCTCGTCGATGATGCTGATCGTCGGTAACCTGATCGCCGATCTGCTTTATCGCTTCGCCGATCCACGCATTCGTACGCTGAGGTAACCCGGATGAGCAGACGCTGGCAGCAGGTTCGTCACCAGCTGCGCCGCAACCGTCCGGCGCAGTTCTCCCTGTTTGTGCTTTTTATTTTCATTGTCGCCGCGCTCTGTGCGGGGTTAAGTCCGTACGATCCGGATCGGATGGCGCTCGGCGCACGCACGTTACCGCCGGATGCCGCACACTGGTTCGGCACCGACGAGTACGGACGCGACTACTTCACCCGCGCGCTTTATGGCGGCCAGATCTCCCTGATGGTCGGTTTTCTCGCCATGCTCTTTTCCACGCTTATCGGCACGGTGGTGGGCACGGTGAGCGGCTATTTTGGCGGCTGGCTGGATAACCTGATGATGCGCGCCGTGGATATCCTGATGGCCATTCCGGCCTTCTTCCTGCTGCTGGTGGTGAATGCTTACCTCAAGCCGGGCGTGGATAACATCATTCTGATCATCAGCCTGCTGACGTGGATGAACATGTCGCGGCTGGTGCGCGCAGAAACCCTGTCGGTGAAAGAGCGCGAGTACGTGCTTTATGCCCGCGCATCGGGGGAAAACCCGCTGCGTATTATCGTGCGCCACATTATTCCCGGCGTGCTGCCGACCATTATCGTGGCCGCCACGCTCAATATCGCCTCGGCCATTCTGATGGAGTCGACGCTCAGCTTCTTAGGGCTGGGTGTGCAGGCGCCGGCGGCGTCGTGGGGAAGCATGCTCAACAACGCCCAGTCTTATATTGGCGAAGCGTCGTGGCTGGCGATGTTCCCCGGCATCCTGATCCTGCTGACGGTGTTCAGCTTTAACGTGCTCGGCGATGTCTTCCGTACCTCCTTTGAGCCGGGAGCGAATCGCGATGAGTAGCTTATTAGCGCTTGATAACCTGCAAACTACTTTCCGCACCCGCGAGGGTGAAGTTCACGCGGTGCGCGGCGTAAGCTTTCAGGTGCAGCCGGGAGAACTTGTCGGCATTGTTGGCGAGTCGGGCTGCGGAAAAAGCGTCACCTGTAAGTCGATTATCCAGCTTCTGGGGAGCAACGGACGGATCACCGGCGGCAGCATTCGCTTCCAGAATGACGATCTGGCGCAGAAAACCCCTGCGCAGATGCGCGCTATTCGCGGCAACGAGATCGCGATGATTTTTCAGGATCCGATGACCGCCCTGAACCCGGTGCTCACTATCGGCAAGCAGATGTCTGAGATCCTGGTGCGAAATAAAAAGCTGTCGAAAAAAGCGGCCAAAGCGGTGGCGATCGCCATGCTGGAACAGGTGGGGATTGCCGAGGCGGAACGGCGATACGACCAGTATCCTCACGAGTTCAGCGGTGGGATGCGCCAGCGGGTGATGATCGCCATTGCGCTCTCCTGCAACCCGAAGCTGCTTATTGCCGATGAGCCGACCACCGCGCTGGACGTCACCATTCAGGCGCAGATCCTGCGTTTGCTGAAAAGCCTGCAGCAGCAGACCCAAACCGCGATTCTGCTGATCACCCACGATCTCGGCGTGGTGGCGCAGGTCTGCAGCCGCGTAGTGGTGATGTACGGCGGGCTGGTGATGGAGGAGGGCAGCGTAGAGGACATCTTTTATCGCCCCGCGCATCCTTACACCCAGGGGCTGCTGGCCTCGCTGCCGCGCCCGGATGAGGTCAATCAGCGTCTATCGCCGATCGAAGGTTCGCCGCCCGGCCTGCTTAACCCGCCGCCGGGCTGCCCGTTCGCCGAACGCTGCCCAAAACGCATGCCCCAGTGTGAACGGCAACCCGCATTTTACACCGCCGGAGAGGGCCATCGCACCGCCTGCTGGCTATGGGCCGATAAGGAGACTCATGCATGAGTGAACAACAGGCACCATTAGTGAGCGTCCGCGATCTGCGCAAGCACTATCAGCTTAACGGCGGTCTGCTGCGTAAAGGCGCGGCCGTGAAGGCGGTTGATGGCGTGAGCTTTGATATCCAGCCCGGCGAGACGTTTGGCCTGGTGGGGGAGTCCGGCTGCGGGAAATCGACGCTCGGACGCGCCATTCTGCGCCTTTTCGATATTACCGCGGGCGAGATCCACTTCGCCGGGCAGGCGATTGCCCACGCCCGCGAAAAAGAACTCAAGCCGCTGCGCAAGCGGATGCAGGCGATTTTTCAGGATCCTTACTCCTCGCTTAACCCAGGCATGACGGTGCGACAGCTGGTGGCCGAGCCGATGCAGATCCACGGCTACAGCCGTGAAGAACAGCGGGAACGGACGGAAACGCTGCTCTACAAAGTGGGGCTGAAGCAGGAACACCTTGATCGGTTCCCGCATGAGTTTAGCGGCGGGCAGCGTCAGCGCATCAGTATTGCCCGCGCGTTGTCCGTGCGTCCCGAATTTGTGCTGTGCGATGAGCCGCTCTCGGCGCTGGACGTTTCGGTGCAGGCGCAGGTGGTGAATATTCTGCAGGATCTACAGCAGGAGCTGGGGCTAACCTATCTGTTTATCGCCCACGATCTCTCCATGGTGCGCCATATCTCCAGCCGCATTGGGGTGATGTATCTCGGTAAGCTGGTGGAGGTGGCCCCGGCGAATGAGCTGTATCAGCGTCCGGCGCACCCTTATACCCGCGCGCTGCTGGCGGCGGTTCCCCAGCCCGACCCGCGGATTCGCAACCTTGAAGACGCTACCCTGCGCGGTGAAATGCCCGGCCCTACGTCCGCGCTGCCGGGCTGTAAGTTTTGCAGCCGATGCCCGCACGCCATGCCGGTTTGCCAGACGCAGGAGCCTGCGATGCAGGAGATCGCGCCAGGGCATTTCGCGGCGTGCTGGCTGTTTAACATGTAGTTAATGCGCCGCGCAGGTGTATGATAAATGTCCCTCTGTCAGGTTAATTACAACGTGCAGACGACGACAACCCATAAAAAATTGCCGCCTGCCTGTTTTAGGTTGGATACATGCGTAAAGGAAAGTTAAGCAGTGATGCGCCATTCGGGACATTGTTAGGCTATGCGCCCGGTGGCGTGGCGATTTACTCTTCAAATTACGGCAGTCTGGACCCGCGAAAATACCCGGAAGACGCGGATTTTCGCAGCTACATCGGCAACGAATACATGGGCCACAAGTGGCAGTGCGTTGAGTTTGCCCGCCGTTTCCTGTTCCTCAACTATGGCTTTGTGTTTACCGACGTCGGTATGGCGTGGGAGATCTTCTCTCTGCGCTTTTTGCGTCAGGTGGTGAACGATAACATTCTGCCCCTTCAGGCCTTTGCCAACGGTTCAAAACGCGCCCCGCGCGCCGGAGCGCTGCTGATCTGGCAAAAGGGCGGCGAGTTTCACGAGACCGGCCACGTGGCGGTGATCACCCAGCTTCTGGACGATAGGGTGCGTATTGCGGAGCAGAACGTGATTCACTCCCCGCTGCCGCTCGGGCAGCAGTGGACGCGCGAGCTGCGCCTGAGCGTGGAGAACGGGTGTTACACCCTCCACGACACCTTCAGCGACACGGAAATTCTCGGCTGGATGATCCAGACCGAGGATACGGAACACAGCATTCCCCAGCCGGAAATCGACGGTGAACTGCTGAAAATCAGCGGCGCGCGGCTGAAAAACAAACGTCAGTTCGACGGCAAGTGGCTCAACGAAAATGACGCGCTGCAGCAGGCGTATATCCGCGCCAACGGCCACGTGATCAACAAAGATCCCTGCCAGTACTTCACCATTACCGAAAGCGCCGAACAGGAGCTGATCAAGGCCACCAACGAACTGCATCTGATGTACCTGCACGCCACGGACAAGGTGCTGAAAGACGACAGCCTGCTGGCGCTTTTCGACATCCCGAAAATCCTCTGGCCGCGCCTGCGCCTCTCCTGGCAGTGGCGTCGTCACCATATGATCACCGGTCGTATGGATTTCTGCATGGATGAGCGCGGCATCAAGGTCTACGAGTACAACGCCGACTCCGCCTCCTGCCATACCGAGGGCGGGCTGATTCTCGAAGAGTGGGTGAAAAACGGCTATCGCGGCAACGGGCATAACCCGGCGGAAGGCCTGCTGGAAGAGCTGACCGGCGCCTGGAAGCACAGCCACGCGCGGCCGTTCGTCCACATCATGCAGGACAACGATGTCGAAGAGGACTATCACGCGCTCTTTATTCAGCGTTCGCTGATGCAGGCCGGGTTTGAGACCAAAATCCTCCACGGGCTGGGGGCGCTCAGCTGGGATACCGCCGGACAGCTGATTGACGACGAGGGTCGCCACGTCAACTGCGTGTGGAAAACCTGGGCGTGGGAGACGGCGATAGAGCAGATCCGCGAGGTCAGCGAAACCGAATATGCCGCCGTGCCGATCCGCACCGGGCATCCTGAAGGCGAAGTGCGCCTGATTGACGTTCTGCTGCGCCCGGAGGTGCTGGTCTTTGAACCTTTGTGGACCGTTATTCCAGGCAACAAGGCGATTCTTCCGGTGCTGTGGCAACTGTTCCCCAATCACCGTTACCTGCTCGACACCGATTTTGAGGTCAACGATCTGCTGAAGCAGACCGGATACGCCGTTAAGCCGATTGCCGGACGCTGCGGCAGCAATATCGACCTGATCAGCGCCCAGGACGAGCTTCTGGATAAATCCAGCGGCAAGTTTGTCGACCGTAAAAACATCTACCAGCAGCTATGGTGCCTGCCGAAGGTCGACGGGAAGTACATTCAGGTCTGTACCTTTACCGTGGGCGGGAACTACGGTGGGACCTGTCTGCGCGGCGATGACTCGCTGGTGGTGAAGAAAGAGAGCGATATCGAGCCGCTGATCGTGGTTAAAGATAAGTAGTTCTTAGCCGCTTTAAAAAAGCCCCCGCAGGGCATCCTGCGGGGGCTTTTCGTTACTGTTCTTCCTCTTCCTGCCCGTTGATCTTCAGATCGATGATGCGGCCAATCTGGTCATGATAGACCGTCAGCAGGTTGTACTGGCTCATCTCGGAGATGATCTGCGGTGAGACATTAAAGCTGCGGGCCAGCTCCTCCTCCTGCAAATAACCCGGCTGACGCCGCCTGACGTGGGCGCGGCGGCGATTGTACTGATACCACAAAATCAGCAGCCAGCCGTTGAGCGCGGCGAACAGCAGGTAGAGCAACACCGTATTAAAGGACGCAATAATCACGCCCCAGCTTTGGTCGCTCTCCTCTGTTAGCTGCATCCAGAGCCGGGCATACAGGAAAAACAAAAAGCCTCCCCACGCCACCAGCGTTAACGCGGCATCGAAAAGACGTGGCAACAGCCGATGTTCGGTCAGTATTAAGGTATTTTCGTTCATTGAAGGCTTCCTTTTCCCCGGTCCGGACTGATCCAGCGCGCGCGGGCGCGCTGGCGTTTAAGCATGACTTTTGGAAAGGCGACGAGGGTGGTGAACAGGCCGATCATCCAGTACACCATCGGGAACCAGATCACCCAGAAAAGCGAGCTGGCCACCTTACGTTCATAGCGCCGCTCGATGAACAGGCTGACCAGGAACTGCAGGAGGCACATCACGCCCAGCAGTAGCCCGGTAAACTCCGGTGGAAAGAGGCTCTCCACTGTCAGCCTGGCAGGAACAGGGGCGATATGGCTGAGAATAAATAACAGCACCGTCATGGCGTACGCGAAGGCCCACAGCGTTGACAGGGCGTACTCGATAAAAAGGGGCCACATGCGGTGATGCTCCCAGCGCACAATCCTGCGAAGGTTGACCAGAAACACCTCCGCGCCGCCCTGAGCCCAGCGCAAACGCTGTTTCCACAGGCCCTTGAGCGTCTCCGGCATCAGGATCCAGCACAGCGCCCGCGGCTCGAAAAAGATATCCCAGTGGCGCAGCTGGAGCTTCCAGCTGATGTCGATGTCTTCGGTGATCATGTCCGGGCTCCAGTACCCGACGTCCGCCAGCGCCTGTCGACGAAAGGCGGCGATGACGCCCGAGACGGTAAAGACCCGGCCATAGATCCGCTGCGTCCGCTTGATGAGCCCGATAATCGATGAGAACTCGCCCACCTGAATGCGGCCGATCAGCGTGGAGCGCGTGCGAATACGCGGGTTCCCGGTGACCGCCCCGACGTGGGGATACTGAATCAGCGGTGCCACCAGATACGCTGCCGTATCGCGATCGAGCAGGGCGTCACCGTCAATGCAGACCAGCAGATCGCCCCGGGCCGCCGCCGCGCCGGCTTTGAGCGCCAGCGCTTTCCCCTGATTTTCCGCGAGATTAATCACCCGCAGGCGCGGCTGTTCCATCGCCAGCGCCTGCAGCACCTGCGCCGTGTTGTCAGACGAGCCGTCGTTGATGGCGATAACTTCTATATTTTCATACCGCTGATCCAGCGCGGCGCAGATGGTCTCCCGGGCATTTCGTCCCTCGTTAAAGCAGGGGATCAGAATAGAGATGAGCGGCTCACCGGCGAGCGTCGGGGCGGGCGTGTCTTTATCCCACGACCAGTGGCGTTCAAGCTGAAACCAGAAATAGAGCCCGCCGGTTATCCAGAGCACGGACATGAACAGCGGCCAGAAGAACACAAAATCCAGAATCAGCTCGCCGGTAAAGAGGGCGGCCACGCCTAACGGCAACCCGAATACCAGACATAAAATAGAAAAGGCGATAATGCGATCAGTCATTGTCAGGGTACCAGTACGAAGAAAATACAGGCCTGATGCGTGAGATATCAGGTTGGTTGTTGATGAAATCATCGGGGTAGTAACCGTAGTTTTTGACGCCGTTCAGCTGGAGCACGCGCATCCACTGCGCAAGCTGGCTATCAGAAACGGCGCGCTGCGGTTTCTTATCCCAGTCCCTGGCCTGCAGTTCAAAAATGGTTTTATCGATCGCGCCGGGACGTGTGGCGACCGCTTTAACCAGACGCGTCAGCCAGTCATCGCTCTCGTCAGCCGAAATGGACTCCATCAGCGGCATGGCCATCGGCACCGTCCAGTCATACTCCGCCAGAAAATCGTCAAGATTCTGCGCGAACCACGCTTCGCTTTCCGGCTGAAGAATGGGTAAGGCGAACATGTTGCGCGCGGTTTTTATCTGCGGGCCACGGATATGCTTCACCGCCAGGCTCAGGGCATGGGTAAACCCAATCAGCAGCTGGCTTTTCTGACGTGTTGTGCTCTGAGCGCCATCGTCCACGTCCGTCAGCACCGCATCGTCATGGAACAAAATCCCGTTGAAGCTGGCATAGCGGGCCAGATCTTCGTAGATGTCCGTTATCTGCTGGCGCACCTGCGGGTCCCACGGGGAGAGCCGGATATAGGGCTCGGTGGCTTCGCGCAGCTGGCCGGTTTGATGATCCCGGCGCTGCACGCGCGGCAGGGCAGGATCGAGATCGAACGAGAGCACCGGCATCCACGCGAAGACTTTCACCCCCGCGCGGGTTTGCAGCTGCCAGGAGACAAAATTAAAGAGATCGGCCCGGACCGGCAGACGACGGTTGGGGAAATAGAGCGCCTTGATCCTGCCGTCGCCCTGCGGGTCGGCAAACGCCTGCAGAAAAACATGGCTGATTTTCATGTCGTAGACCCGCTGGATCAGCTTGTTGATGTTTTGGGTCTGCTGGGCCGGATCGGGATCGTAAACGTAGTCGAGATCGACGTGCATGACGCGAACGGGATCGTGCTCCTGAACCTGGCTTACCGTACTGGCAAACGCCTTGAGCGAGGGGTTTCCTGAGATCAGCAGACGAGGGATGTTCCCCAGCTCCTGCACGTTCCCCAGCCCGTCCTCAAGGGTAAAGGCCAGCTGATAACCCTGCTGTCTGGCGATCGCGAGCGACGTGCCGTTGGCGGCGCCGTAGGGCCAGACCCAGGCGCGCGGTGCCTTGCCCGTTACCTGCGTGATTTTTTCAGTCACTTTACGAACGTCATCTCCGATCCGCTGGTTGAACTGCCGATCGGTTTCATAGCGGCCCGTGGCTTTATCATAAAAGCGGTTGGCGATGGCAGGTTCGCGGCTGCCCTGCGGGTTGGCCGGAATGCCGTAATGCGAGGCCCAGGTGTGCGATCCGATCTCAATCAGCGGGGACCGGCTGAGCTCGCGCACCATGTCCCACGTCGCGAAGCGATCGCGGGGCGTCATCAAACCGCCGAAGTTAACTTTTTGATTTTCCGGCGTATCCACCCAGCTGCCCACCGGCGCCCAGAGCGCAGGGACGTTCCACGCCTGAAGCAGCGGCCAGACGCGGGTGTAAAAGCTGCTGTAGCCGTCGTCAAAGCTGAGCAGAACGGCTTTCGGCGGCAGCGTTTTTTTTGCGTCATGGGCATCCAGAATGTCCTGCACGCTGATGATGTGATAACCGTTGTGCAGCAGCCAGCTTATCTGCTCGTTTAGTGCGCTGGTACGCACGGAGAGGTAGCGCTGATCGGCGGCATCGTCTTCTACATCGTGGTAGGCCAGCACCAGAAACTGGTTCTGCGGCCAGGGTTTGCTCGCCTCCAGCTGTGGCCGCGCTTTGGGCGCAATAAATGAAAATGCATGCGCGCAGACGCTCGCGCTGAGGCAGAGCCAGCCGAGAAGTATCAGGCTCGCGGAAAAACGTGTGTTAAGCATAATCATCCTTAAAAGCGTAAAGTCGCGTCTAACGTGACGGAGAGGTTGCTCTCGCGTTTGCCGTCGTAAGGGCGTTTATCCCAGTTCAGCATCACGCCGGTATCAATAACGTTGTTCCACTGAACGCGCTGTCCGTAACCCAGCAGGGCGATGGCGCCAGCGGACTGATTTTTCTGCCAGTAGCTGCCGCCTCCCGCCACGAACTGCTGGCTCCAGAGGGTGTCGTAATGGCGGTACATCTCATGGTCAACGGCCAGGGCCGCCGTCACGGAGAGATCCCGCGCCGGGTTGTAGTAGAGCGTGTCCCGCAGGCTATTTTTACTGGCGGCGATCCCCGGTTCGAGATCCAGCGTCAGTGACGGGGTCTGCCAGAGACGCTCCTTGCCCGTGAGGGTGTATTCCTGGCGGCGGTTATGATCCGAGAAGCGGCTGAGGGCGGCGCTGAACTGGTACTCACGACGCTCGTTTTGATACCAGCGCACGCCGCCTTCCCCCCGGTTGGCGTTGATCCCGTTGCGTAACGCCCGCAGGGGCGTGGTGCGCGACAGGCGTTCAAGGCTGCCGCTGACCTGCCAGTTATCTGTCAGAACGTACGTAGTTGAGAGTCGAGCGCCCGGCTTGTTTGCCCCGTGATAGCGGTTGCTGGAGAGTTCGGCTTCGAGCTGGAGGTTGCGTGGCCGCCATTCGACGCCGCCCAACAGGTGACGGCTGGAGCCTTTGCCTTCATCGGAATTACCTTCGGCATAGCGGGTGCCGGCAAACAGCCGCCAGCTATCCGCCACGGGCGGGCCATAGAGCGTGGCGTCCCAGTTGAGGTCGTGCGTCCCGCTGACGGGGTTATCGGAGTGCAAACCCTTGCTCGCGTTGAGGCGCAGCTCGGACATATGGTGGACGGTGCGGAGCCTGTCCAGACGCCTTGCGCTGCGATCGCGCGGCGCGCGGGCGATAACGTCGTCAGCCAGTAAATCCATCTGCCGCCATTCCTGCAGATCCATGGCGACGTAAGCCTGCTGCTGCTCAAGCTCCAGATTCGAGGGCTCCAGCGCCTCCGCCATTTTCAGCGTTTGCTCGGCCGCGCGCGGCAGGCCTCGCGCCTGAAGCAGCGTGGCGTAGTCAATCTGCAATCCCTGATTGCCCGGCGCGGTTGTCGCCAGACGTCGCGCCAGCTTTTCGGCTTCCGGCAGTGCATTCGTCGCCAGCAAATAGTTAAAACGGAGCGACTGGCCGGCAAGCCACCGATCGTTCGGCTGAGGGGTAGGGGAGCCGAAATCGTAACGGGTCCAGGGAACGTAGCGGGTCTGGCGCTCAACGTACTGGCGGGCGGCCTGATACTCTCCCGTATCCAGCCAGGCGTAGAAAAGCGCGTGTTCCTCGTCCTGCGGATCGGAAGCGTATTGCGGATAGCGCTGCAGAAGCGCGAAGGCGGCAGCGGTATTTTTCTCCTGGAGGTAGGACGAGATCACCCAGCCGATTGCCCAGCCCGGCACCGGATGCCGGGCTGCCGTCAGATCCTGATATTCACTGATGACCCGCGGGTACTCAGCATGGGCATACAGCGCGCCGAGTCGGTCGATACGCGCAAGGATAATGTCTTCGGCCGCCTGCGGCTCGCTTTTCCAGCGAGACAGCAGCGCGTCGTAACGATTCAGCGCAGATTGCGCAAGCTGCAGGCGCTCCTTTTCTGTTCTGCCAGGCACATCTGCAAGGCGAACGCTTTCGGCTGCGGCATTCAGCTCTAGACGACGACGCTCCGCTGGGGACAGCGCCACCTTTTTTGAAAGCTGGAGAGCGGGAGTATTGACCCGGTTATCCGTTAGCGCGTCGATCAGCTCGCGAAGAAGCGCGTGATTTTCTGGCGCGATATTCAGCGCGCGCGTGTCTGCTAAAAGCCGATCCCAGCTTTTTCCCTGGCGTAACCAGACATACCCCAGCGTCTGAAGATGCGCCTGAGAGGGATCCTCCGCCACCAGCTGTCGGGCTTCCTTGAGGGCAAGCGTATCTTTACGGGCATCGGCCAGGGTTTTGATATAGCCGATACGATAATCGTCGTTATCCGGCGCAAGGCTCAGCGCTTCTTTCCAGAGCGCCAGAGCTGGCTGCCACGCTTTCTGATTTCTCCTGGCCTGTGCGACAGCCGCAACGCCACGGGCGGGCAGCGGCATATAAATGCTGTAGCGCTGCCAGACCTGAATAACCTCGTCATCATGACCTGCCCAGGCCGCCACCTGTAACCAGTCCGCAACGTGTTCAGGCGTCAGGGCATGCTGCTGCTGATAACGCTGAAGATAATCGAGAAACGACGTGTAATTACCGTTACGCGCCTGTTGAATCTGTTGCTCATAAACGGATTCCGAACCCTGAACCAGAACAGGAAAGAGTAATAACAGAAACAATAATGTTGGGGTGCGATAAAAGAATAATGTACTTAAGCGAAGCGATCTTTCCATATCTATTTGCCATTTGTTTATCATGAATCCATTGCATAACACGGCCGCCTTTTAACTCTGCGTTAAAGGCCATAAATGGGAACATTAAATCTGAATGCAGTAACGTTATAGGGTACTTACTTAAAGGTAATTATGAAACCTCATCTCAGTGGTCTTGATGGGAGGTAATGTACACCTGATATGTTGCCGGATAAATATGCTGAAAAGCTGCTGTGTAGTTTTGAGATAATTCTGTAATGAGCAGTTTTTTGTGTTTATTTTGAATTGAGTCATTAATTGTAATGCATTGAAATATAGTGGTTTTATTTTTATTGTGACAGTTTTGTATATATTTTAAATGACGCATATTTGCCTCAATTAAAGTACTTTCTGGTGCATGTTTGGGAAGTTTCATGACAAAAATTCTTAATGTTTAGAGAAGTGACTTTTCTGGGGTTGTTTTTTATTTATAATTAAAGGCAGACATTGAATGATAGTCTACAGGAAGTCTTACTCATCAATGTGTGTATTGAGGGATGTCCAAAGCCAGAATACATTTATCGTTAATATAACAGCGCTATAAAACGAAGGCGGTCTTCTTTTCGCAGGATCGTTCTTGCTTTAATCTAAAAGGGATGGTTAGTGGCAACTTCAATAGTGTTAGTGACTCAGGATCGCTACCTTGTCAGGGGCATGCGGATATTTTTTCCGGATATTATCCTGCTCGATTCGATTGACAGAAACATATTTGATAACGGTGCAGATGAATATTCTGTATTGATTGATAGTCGTGCGCCGCTTCGTTTATATGATTACCTGATACGCCATCCGGCCAGAACGAGAAAAACGATTTGCTGCGTTATGCTTGATATGCGCCATCGCGAGGAGAATCTGCTCAGTATGAAGCTGTTTATGAATACGTCGCTGACGGAGCCGGACATGGCCTCGCTGTTTAATCTGGTGCTCAATATGAAGGGCAGGCGCCTGACCACGAAGTGGCTGCTGAATTTACGGCTGAGCACGCATGAAACGATCATGTTGCGGTTGCTGAGGGCAGGCATGTCAATGGAGGAGATTGCAGGCGAACTGAATACGTCAGTGAAAAGTCTCTACCGCAAACGTACGGCGCTCTCGGAACGCCTGGGGGCGGAGAACTTCAATGAGGCGTGTCTGTTTATCTTCAAAAATAAACTGCTGGGCACAGGTGGGAACGATCCCTAAAGTTGTCAGGAATTCAAAAGCAAAAAACCGCCACGAGGGCGGGTTCGTTAATAAGGTGCGTGGTAACGCACTTTTCTCGATGCCGGCGGATGTAAGGTGGCAGAAAATGAGCGGGTGGCGGTTGGATTTTGGGGGAGAGGAAACGCGTATTATAATGAAAAACGAAAAGTATCTTCTGCTCTTTAACCCCGTTTATGAAATGCCAGAGGCTAAGCCAAGTGTTTTATCCTGAGCGGGTGATACCAGAAGGAGACTCCTGGAAGTGATTGAAAAATTTAAAAGGACGTTAGAAATGAATAAATATCTGTCTGGTCTGTGTGTTGTTTCTTTTTTTTATTTTTCTTCAATATGTTACGCGCACTCTACGGGGCAAAATAAAGTTCAGGTTAGTATCGAACCCAGCAACTTTAATAGTGGATATATCCCGGTAATTTATGGTGCAGATGAAATCGAGCCTTCTAATTTCAGGGGGGAGGATCTAAAGGAGATGCAGGATAGCCTGAGGAAGATGAAGTCCGACAACCGCAAAGTCGATGAGCTAACTCAGAAGGTTTTACAGCTTGAGAGAAAGAATTCTGAGCAGGAGAGTAAGATCGAGCGATTGCAAAGAAGCCTTGATGACATGAAGCGGAGCAACGACAACCTTTCAAATCAGGTCAGCAATTTATCCGGCAAAATTAAGTGATAAAAAAGAGCCACCGCCTGTATTAACTTACCGGACTATTATCGTAAGCGTGCCTGCATTAAAGCCACGCTTATCAGCGCCCAGAAATCGGCCGTAGCCATATAGCAAAAACCCGCCTTTTGGGCGGGTTCTTTAAATAGTGGTGCCCGGACTCGGAATCGAACCAAGGACACGGGGATTTTCAATCCCCTGCTCTACCGACTGAGCTATCCGGGCAACGGGGCGCATTAAACCCGATCTGCCCGGTGGCGTCAACGAAAAATGTTGTTTTCGTTACAGACTGCGCAATCTCTCACCATTTCGCCGCATCCTTAAGCGAAAAAGTGCGTCCAGAGCGCGGAGAGCGGCATGGCGAGCAGCAGTGCGGGCAGCATATTCACCACGGCAAACATCTTGATCCCACAGATGCGCAGCCCGGTAGCCAGCAGCAGCAGGCCGCCGACGGCGGTAAAGTCTGCCATCATTGCGGGCGTGGTTAGCGGGAGAATTAGCGTGGCGCAGGTAGCCAGTGCCAGCTGGATAAGCAGCATCGGGACGCAAATCGCCGCCACGGCAATGCCGAGCGTGGTGGCAAAAATAGTGGCGGTGAAGAAATCAAGAAACGCTTTTGCAATCAAAATGCTCGGGTCGCCCGTCATCCCTTCCTGCATCGAACCGAAAATCCCGGTGCCGCTGGCGCAAAACAGAATAATGATGGCGACATAGTTCTGAATAAACGTCTCGTGCGTGCCGTGTTTCGCCTTGCCCGGTCGGGCAATCAGGTTTTTGGCTTTACTCACCGCGCTGTTAATGCCTTTTTCCAGATAGCAAAATTCGCCAATCAGCGCGCCGAGCAGGGTGGCCAACACCATCACCGGCAGGTTGGCGCATTTGATCACCAGAAGAATACCAATCCCTAACGATGCCAGGCCGAATATTGAGGGCATGGAGGTGCGAATCCGCTCCGGCAGCCGCTGGCTCAGCACGGCGCCGAGTACGCCGCCCAGCAATACGGCTCCTGCGTTAATAAATGGCCCGATAACCAAAGTTAACTCCTGTTATTTAATCATTGATATTGCATTATTATGGCACGGCAGGGCTTCGCGGGCCTTAGCTTTGGCTGATTTCGTGCATACTGATTCCTTCTTGCACCTCAAAATAAAAGGTGACATTATTGCGCGAATTTTCTCCTCCCTGTCTCACCGTCCGGTGAGGGTAACTGCGCCTATGAAAACCATGAAAATTGCCGTCAGCCGCGAGCTGCTCTCCACTGTGTCTACGCACCGCGAAAAGGTGACGCTGGACAGCACTGATTTTACCGATGTGGCGGCCGTCGTCATCACAACGGCTGAAAGCCGCAGCGGTATCCTTGCACTGCTGAAACGCACGGGCTTTCAGCTGCCGGTGTTTATTTTTTCTCCAGAGCCAATGGAGGTGCCCGACGGCGCCACCGCGGTCATCTCGGGCAAAGCTCAGGAGTTTCTGGAACTGGAGAGCGCTGCCAGCCGTTATGAAGAGAATCTGCTGCCGCCTTTTTTCGACACCCTGAGCCAGTATGTGGAGATGGGCAACAGCACTTTCGCCTGTCCGGGCCACCAGCACGGGGCCTTTTTCAAAAAGCACCCGGCAGGGCGACAGTTCTATGATTTCTTCGGTGAGAACGTGTTTCGCGCCGACATGTGCAACGCCGACGTGAAGCTGGGCGATCTGCTGATCCACGAAGGCTCCGCTAAGCACGCGCAAAAGTTCGCGGCGAAAGTGTTTAACGCGGATAAAACCTACTTCGTGCTGAACGGCACGTCAGCGGCCAACAAGGTAGTGACCAACGCGCTGCTGACCCGCGGCGACCTGGTGCTGTTCGACCGCAATAACCATAAGTCTAACCACCACGGGGCGCTGATCCAGGCGGGTGCGACGCCGGTTTACCTTGAGGCCGCGCGTAATCCGTTTGGCTTTATTGGCGGAATTGACGACCACTGCTTTGACGATGCGTATCTGCGGGATCTTATCCGCGAGGCGGCACCGGAGAAGGCCGATGAGGCACGTCCGTTCCGCCTGGCGATCATTCAGCTTGGCACCTACGACGGGACGATCTACAACGCCCGTCAGGTGATCGATAAGATCGGCCATCTGTGCGACTACATTCTCTTTGACTCCGCCTGGGTGGGCTACGAGCAGTTTATTCCGATGATGGCGGAAACGTCCCCGCTGTTGCTGGAGCTGAACGAGAACGATCCGGGGATTTTCGTGACCCAGTCGGTGCACAAACAGCAGGCCGGGTTCTCGCAAACCTCGCAGATCCATAAAAAGGATAACCACATTCGCGGTCAGGCGCGTTTTTGCCCTCACAAGCGGCTGAACAACGCGTTTATGCTGCATGCCTCCACCAGCCCGTTTTATCCGCTGTTCGCAGCGCTGGATGTGAATGCCAAGATCCACGAAGGGGAAAGCGGACGCAGGCTGTGGGCGGAGTGCGTCGAGCTGGGGATTGAAGCGCGCAAGGCAATCATTGCCAACTGTCATATGATCAAACCGTTTATCCCACCGGTGGTAGCGGGGCGGCCGTGGCAGGATCATCCGACGCACGCCATTGCCAGCGAGCTGCGCTTCTTCAGCTTCGAGCCGGGGGCCAAATGGCACGGCTTTGAGGGCTATGCAAGCGAGCAGTACTTTGTCGACCCGTGCAAGCTCCTGCTGACCACGCCGGGCATCGATGCCGAAACCGGCGAGTACACGGATTTCGGGATCCCGGCGACGATTCTGGCGCACTACCTGCGCGAAAACGGCATCGTGCCGGAGAAATGCGACCTTAACTCGATCCTGTTCCTGCTGACCCCTGCCGAAAGCAGCGAGAAGCTGGCACAGCTTGTGGCGATGCTGGGCCAGTTTGAACAGCATATTGAAGACGACACGCCGCTGGCGGACGTGCTGCCGACGATTTTTCAGAAATACCCGGTGCGCTACCGGGATTACACCCTTCGCCAGCTGTGTCAGGAGATGCACGATCTCTACGTCAGCTTCGACGTGAAGGATTTGCAGAAGGCGATGTTCCGCAAGGAGAGCCTGCCTGAGGTGGTGATGAACCCGCAGGATGCGAACCGGGCCTATATTCGAGGCGACGTGGAGCTGGTTCGCATACGGGATGCCGAAGGGCGAATTGCTGCCGAAGGGGCGCTGCCCTATCCGCCAGGCGTGCTGTGCGTGGTGCCGGGTGAAGTCTGGGGCGGGGCGGTACAGCGTTACTTCCTGGCGCTGGAGGAGGGCATCAACCTGCTGCCGGGCTTCTCGCCGGAACTGCAGGGCGTTTACAGCGAGAAGGATGCCGACGGGATTAAGCGGCTGTATGGGTATGTGCTGAGATAGTGCGGGCTGCTGCCCTCACCCTAACCCTCTCCCCCTGGGAGAGGGAACGTCTCATCAAACCGCACTACGCTTGTACATCCTCCTCGGATGCCCGATCTTGCCGTACAGCATCTCCACCGTCAGAAAACCCGACTCGACGCAGTGTTCCAGATAGCGACGGGTGGTGGTTTTACTCAACCCCGTCTCGCTCACCACCTCATCCACGGTAAAGCAGTGCGTTGCCTTGTCGTTAAACAGCGACTGCACCCGCGCCAGCGTATTTTCCTCAATGCCTTTGCTGCCGTTGTCCTGGCGGTAGTTTTTCGCCTGCAGCTGATACAGAGAATCGACGTTTTGCTGGTCGACAATCTTCCAGACCCGCTGCTGTTCGGCAAACTGCACAAACCGCTCCAGCGACTGGCTGAGCCGCTTCCAGGAGACGGGTTTGAGGATGTAGTCGAACGCGCCGTTGCGGATGGCCTGGCTGCAGGTGTCCATATCGCTGGCGGCAGTAATAAAAATCACCGAGCAGTTGGCGCGGGCCAGCATGGGGTTATTGATAAGCGAGATCCCTTTGCCGTCCGGCAGGTAGTTATCCAGCAGCACCAGCTGCGGCTGTTTATTTGCAAGTTCTGCCTGGGCCGCAGCCAGCGACGAGGCAATGCCCACCAGCCTCAGACGCGGATGTTTGCCTATCAGCTCCGCGTGCAGTTGCGCCAGTTCGTTCTCGTCTTCAACAATCAGTACGTCGATAAGTTCATGTTGCATAGTCGGTGTCTTCCAGTTGCCGGGCGGTTCCCGTGGCCGGGATAAACAGGGAGAAAATGGCGCCGCGCGGGGTATTATCGGCAACTTCTATTGCGCCGCCAGCCTGTGTGACATAGCTTTCGATCAGATACAGACCAATCCCATGATCGCCGCGCGTCTTGGTGGTGATGCCGCGTTCAAAGATCCGCTCACGGATCTCCGGTGTAATGCCAACGCCCTGGTCGGCGACTTCAATAATCAGCTCCTGGTCGCTGAGCTTTATCAGCACCTCCACCGGCGCGTGGGGAAGCGGCGACCGCTGCGTCGCTTCGATGGCGTTATCCAGCAGGTTACCAATAATCGAAATCAGTTCCTGCTCCCCGAGGGGAAGGAATGATTTATCCAGCCGACAGGCCGGATCGAAGCACAATTCAACGCCTTTCTCCCGCGCGCGGGCGGCTTTCCCCAGCAGCAGACCGCACAGGGTCGGTGAGCTGAAGCGCGAAGAGATAAAGTCCAGCAGCTCCTGGGCGTGTTCAGACTGCGCCTGAATGTAGCCAATCGCCTCCTCATAGCGGCCCATATGCAGCAGGCCGGAGAGGGTGGTCATCCGGTTTAACTGCTCGTGGCGCATAATGCGGAGGTTATCGACATAGCGTTTGACCTGGCTGAGCTGGGCGCTCAGAGAGTCGATCTCGTTGCGATCGCGGAAGGTGATCACCCAGCCCTGCAGCGATCCCTCAAGCATGATGTGTACCCGGCTGGCAATCACCGTGAGATCGTTAAAACGGCAAATCTCGTCATGGGTATCTTTCGCCAGCATCGTCTGCGTGCCGAAGAACGGGACCGGATCGATTACCTGGCTTATCAGCTGTCCGCGCAGTTCACGGGCCGGCTGGCTCAGGCCCAGCAGCTTGCGCGCCGCCTGGTTGATGACTTCAATCCGCCTTTGATCGTCAATGGCAATCACCCCTTCATAAATAGACTCCATCATGGCCTTCTGCTGACGCACCAGCAGGCCGATCTCGCGCGGCTCAAGGGAGAAGATCTGCTTCTTAATACTGCGGGTAAAGAACCAGGAGAAGATAAAGAGAGCAATCAGCAGCAGCACGGCGGCAATCAGAATGTTGACCACCTTACTGACGGTAATGGTGTCCAGGTAGCTGGTGAGATAGCCGACCGAAACGATGCCGACCACCTGTCCTGCAGCGTTGAAGATGGGGGCTTTACTGCGCAGCGAAATGCCCAGCCCGCCTTTGCGGATGGTGGTGATGCTTTTACCCTGCAATACGGCTTCGTTGTCACCGCCTACCAGCGTGGTGCCCACTCTGTCGGCAAAGACGGAGTGAAAAAGATGCTGGCCTTTATTATCACCAATCACAATAAAGCTGGCGTCGCTGTGCGCAGAAATCTTCTGCATAAAATCATGGATGGCGTTGATATTCTTTTGTTCAACTTCATTACGCAATGTCGGAATAAGCGCAATCTCTTCAGCCTGTATTTTGGCTCGCGTACTCATTTCCTGATAAAGCTGTTTCCCTACGTCGGCATAATAATATCCGCCCAGTAACGCAAAAAGCACTGAGAAAAAGGCAACCAGCGAAATAAACAGCTTGATCTGGAAAGAGACTTTCATAACTATCACGCAAGGTAGCGACAAAGATCGCCAATATATCATCTTTTTTTGCGCGTACGCCCGCTTTGCCGAAAACTTGTGATCCCTTGCACAGCGGGCGCTGTAAAAGCGTTATCCAAAAGGCTAACGTGCTTTGGGCTGCATCAACAAATGTTATTTGTTTGTTCAATTTAGAAAAGAAACCATAAAAACCACGGCAATAAATAAGGTATAAATCACATTAAATAAAAGAAACCATTAAAACCATAGCTGCCATTAAAACTTCGCTTTTAATATGCCATCCCTCACATAAAGTAAGCCTTTGTGACTCTAAGCTGAACGCACAAAATAACCAAGGGGCTTATTATGAGCACAACTGACGATTCTTTCTCTGTTACCCACGACCCGATTGAAATTCAGCGACCTTCGCTCAAAGAGCGCTGGTGGCATATTATGGATACCTGGAAAATCGGGATTATTCCTCTGCCGCTGTTCGTTCTGGCGGGCGTGCTGATTGCCATTGATTGCCTGGGCGGAAAACTGCCGAGCGATATCGTGGTCATGGTGGCCACGCTGGCCTTCTTCGGCTTTGCCTGCGGCGAGTTTGGCAAACGCCTGCCGATTGTCGGCAAGCTCGGCGCGGCGGCGATTTGCGCCACCTTTATCCCTTCCGCGCTGGTCTATTACGGCCTGCTGCCGGACGTGGTGGTCGAGTCCACCACCAAGTTCTACAAATCCACCAACATCCTCTACCTCTATATCTGCTGCATTATCGTCGGCAGCATCATGAGCATGAACCGCACGGTGCTGATCCAGGGCTTCTTGCGCATTTTCTTCCCGATGCTGTGCGGCGAAATCGTCGGCATGCTGGTAGGGATGGGCGTCGGCCTGGCGCTGGGTCTTGAGCCATTCCAGATCTTCTTCTTTATCATTCTGCCGATTATGGCGGGCGGCGTGGGCGAAGGGGCAATCCCGCTTTCCATCGGCTATGCCACCCTGCTGCATATGGACCAGGGCGTGGCGCTCGGTCGCGTGCTGCCGATGGTCATGCTCGGCGGTCTGACGGCGATCATCATCTCCGGCTGCCTGAACCAGCTGGGCAAGCGTTATCCACACCTGACCGGTGAAGGCCAGCTGATGCCTAACCGCGCCAATGCCGATGCCACCGTCTCTCAGCCTGCATTCTCCGGCAAGGCGGACGTGACCACTATCGCCTCCGGCGCGCTGCTGGCGGTGCTGCTCTACATGCTGGGCATGCTCGGCCACAAGCTGATTGGCCTGCCTGCTCCGGTCGGCATGCTGTTTATGGCGGTTCTGGTGAAGCTCTGTAACGGTGCCTCTCCGCGCCTGCTGGAAGGCTCTCAGGTGGTGTACAAATTCTTCCAGACCTCTGTGACCTATCCGATTCTCTTTGCCGTTGGCGTGGCTATCACCCCGTGGCATGAACTGGTGGCCGCCTTCACGCTGACCAACCTGCTGGTGATTATCAGCACCGTCTCCGCGCTCGTGGCGACCGGGTTCTTCGTCGGCAAAAAGATTGGTATGCACCCGATTGATGTCGCCATCGTCTCCTGCTGCCAGAGCGGTCAGGGCGGTACCGGCGACGTGGCGATCCTGACCGCAGGCAACCGCATGAGCCTGATGCCATTCGCCCAGATTGCTACCCGTATCGGCGGGGCGATTAACGTCTCTGTCTCACTGCTGATTCTGGGCAACTTCCTCGTTTAAGTTTTCAGGAAAGAACAATGAAACTCGCAAGCTTTTTATACCAGGGAAAACGCAGCTACGGCATCGTCCAGGCCGACGGCGTGATTGATTTAGGCCGCCGTCTTGGCGACCGCTACAGCGATCTTAAAGCGCTGCTGCAGGGTAACGGGCTGGCACAGGCCACCCGCTACCTGAACGATGCCGTGGACGTGCCGATGAGCGCCATCACCTTCTTACCGGTGATTGAGCAGCCGGAAAAAATCCTCTGCGTGGGCATGAACTACGCCGACAAGCGCAAGGAGTTTGACCAGCACAACCCGGCCCCAACCCTGTTTGTCCGTTTTCCGGATTCACAGACCGGCCACAACGAACCGGTGCTGAAGCCGCGCCACTCCAGCGAATTCGACTACGAAGGAGAGCTGGCGGTGATCATCGGTAAAGGCGGGGAGAACATCAGCCGTGACGACGCCCTGCGTCACGTGGCGGGCTACAGCTGCTACATGGACGGCTCCGCCCGCGACTGGCAGCACACCTGGTTTACCGCCGGTAAAAACTGGCGCAAAACCGGCGCGTTTGGCCCGTGGATGGCGACGGCAGATGAGATCCCCGATCCGCACAGGCTTGCAATCCGCACCTGGCTGAACGGCCGCATGGTGCAGGAAGACAACACCAGCAGCATGATCCACAAAGTTGCGGAGCTGATCGAGTACATCAGCACCTTCACCCGCCTCAGCCCGGGCGACGTGATCATCACCGGATCCCCGGGCGGGGTGGGTAAAAAGCGCAATCCGCCGCTGTTTATGAAAGAGGGCGATCGCATTGAGGTGGAGATCGAGCATATCGGTCATCTGAGCAACGTAATCGTGGAAGCGCCAGCCGTCGGGCTTGCGGCAGCACATTAAGTAAGGCGGCAGCATGCACTCGCAACCCATCGATTTTCGCCACACCCTCGTGGCGAAACACCCGGAACGCTTAAGCCAGATCCGTTACCTGCTGGCAGACAGCGGCCTTGGCCTGGACAACGACATCACGCTGTTCGTCGAAGCCTGGTCCGGCCCGCAGCTGGTGGGTTGCGCAGGGCTTGCTGCCAACGTCATCAAATGCGTGGCGGTCAACGAGCAGCTTCGCGGCGAGAACCTCAGCGCGCGGCTGCTGGCAGAGGTGGAAAATGCGGCGCTGGAGTGCGGCCATTTTCACCTCTTCCTCTGCACCCGTCCGTGCAACCGGGAGCGCTTTGCCCGCAGCGGCTTCTGGCCGATTGCCCAGAGCGGGAACAACGCGGTGCTGATGGAGAACACCCCGCAGGGGATCGAGCGCTACTGCCGTTCCCTGAGCGCGAAGCGCAAGTGCGGGGAGAACATTGGCGCCATCGTGATGAACGCCAATCCGTTCACCCTCGGCCACCGCCATCTGGTGGAGCAGGCGGCGCAGCGGTGCGATGCCCTGCATCTGTTCGTGGTGCGTGAAGACGCCTCGTTCTTTCCGTTCAGCGCCCGTCTTGAGATGGTGCGCGCGGGCGTGGCGCATCTGCCGAACGTCGTGGTGCATGAAGGCTCGCAGTACATCATCTCTCGAGCCACCTTTCCGGCCTACTTCCTGAAGGAGACCGGCAAAGTGCAGCAGGCGTGGAGTGAGATCGACGTGCTGATCTTTCGGGACTTTATCGCCCCGGCGCTGGGCATCACGCACCGCTTCATCGGCTCGGAGCCGTTCTGCGATATCACCCGCCAGTACAACCAGACGCTGCACGACCTGCTGGCCTCACATATTGAGGTGGTGGAAATGCCGCGCATCAAGGCCACCGGTAACGCCATATCGGCGTCCGAAGTGCGTCGATTACTGAAGACACAGCAGTTTTCCAGGATCCGGGAGATTGTCCCGGACTCCACCTTCGCGCATCTCGAAACGCATTACCGTGCGAGTGCGGAAGTCGCTTAACTACCAGGAATTTATCATGAAAATTGTAAGGGAGGCGCTGGCCGGAACGCAGGAGTCCAGCGACCTGATGGTGAAAATCGCTCCCGCTCACGGCGAGCTGGAGATAGTCATCCACAGTGAAGTGATTAAGCAGTTTGGCGAGCAAATTCGCCAGGTGGTCAACGACACATTGCGCGCCATGAACGTGCACCAGGGATTAATTATTATTGAAGACAAAGGGGCGCTGGACTGTGTGATCCGCGCCCGCCTGCAAAGCGCGCTGATGCGTGCCGCCGATGAACAGGCCATCAACTGGGGGGCGCTGAAATGAGCAAACTCCGCCGCAGTATGCTGTTCCTGCCGGGCGCTAATGCCGCCATGCTCTCCACAGCCTTTATCTACCGTCCCGACTCCATCATGTTTGACCTTGAGGACGCCGTTGCCCTGCGCGAGAAGGATACCGCGCGCATGCTGGTGTTCCATGCCCTGCAGCACCCGATGTATCAGGATATCGAAACCGTGGTGCGCATTAACCCGCTGAGCACGCCGTTTGGCCTGCTGGATCTGGAAGCCGCCGTGCGGGCAGGCGTGGACGTGATCCGACTGCCGAAAACCGACACGCCGGACGACATCTACGAGCTGGAGGGCCACCTTGAGCGCATCGAGCAGGAGTGTGGCCGCGAGGTCGGCTCCACCCGCGTAATGGCGGCGATTGAGTCGGCCATTGGCGTCATCAACGCCGTGGCGATTGCCCGCAGCTCTCCGCGCCTCATCGGCATTGCGCTGGCCGCCTTTGACTACGTGATGGACATGCAGACCGAGCGCGGCGACGGCACCGAGCTGTTCTACGCCCGCTGCGCCGTGCTGCACGCCGCCCGCGCGGCGGGCATCGACGCCTTCGACGTGGTGTGGTCAGACGTAAACGACGAGGCCGGGTTCCTGCGCGAGGTCGATCTGATCCGCAAGATGGGCTTTAACGGCAAATCGCTGATCAACCCGCGCCAGATTGACCTGCTGCACAACGCCTACGCCCCGACGCAGGAGGAGGTGGATCACGCCAGAAGGGTGATTGAGGCGGCAGAAGAGGGCGAGCGTAACGGCCTGGGCGTGGTGTCGCTTAACGGCAAAATGGTGGATGCACCGATTATTAACCACGCGCAGGTGGTGCTGGAGCGCGCGGCGGCCTCCGGCGTGCGTCGGTAAGGATGAAATAATGAATCAGACAGAACTTCTTCACGTGAATTTTCCCCATCTGCGGGACCTAAAACCGTTTGATACCGCCCACAGCGCCACGCCGTGGCTGGCGGACAGCGACGCGAAACACAGCCGCAAGCTCTGCGCCTCTGTTGAAGAGGCGGTTAAGCGCTGCAGCCTGCAGGACGGCATGACCATCTCCTTCCACCACGCGTTTCGCGAAGGCGACCGGGTGATCAACACCGTTGTGGCGCTGCTGGCGCGCATGGGCTTTAAAAACCTGACGCTGGCCTCCAGCTCGCTGATGACCTGCAACGACGCGCTGATCGAGCATATCGAAAGCGGCGTCATCACCCGGATTTACACCTCGGGCATGCGCGGCAGGCTGGCAGATGCCATCTCCCACGGGCTGATGGACGAGCCGGTGCAAATCCACTCCCACGGCGGTCGCGTGAAGCTGCTCCAGGACGGCGAGCTTAATATCGACGTGGCGTTTCTCGGCGTGCCGTGCAGCGATGAGTTTGGCAACGCCAACGGCACGCACGGCAAATCGTGCTGCGGCTCGCTGGGGTACGCCATGGTGGACGCGCACTTTGCCCGTAAGGTGGTGCTGCTGACTGAAGAACTGGTGCCGTTCCCCAATATGCCCGCCAGCCTGGTGCAGGACCAGGTGGACTACATCGTGCAGGTTGAAAGCGTGGGTGACCCGGCGAAAATCAGCGTCGGCGCGGCGCGCGTCACCAGCAACCCGCGCGAGCTGATGATCGCCCGCTATGCGGCGGATGTGATCGAGCACTCCGGCTATTTCAAACCGGGCTTCTCGATGCAGACCGGCTCCGGCGCGGCGGCCACGGCCTGCACCCGCTTTATGGAAGAGAAGATGGAGCGCAGCGGCGTGAAGGCGCGCTTTGCGCTCGGCGGCATCACCGGCAGCCTGGTGGACCTGCACGAGAAGGGGCTGATCGAAAAGCTGCTCGATACCCAGTGCTTTGACGGTCAGGCTGCGGCTTCGCTGGTGCGCAACCCGAACCACGTGGAGATCTCCACCAACGTCTACGCCAACCCCGGCAGCAAGGCGGCAAGCTGTGACCAGCTCGACGTGGTGATCCTCAGCGCGCTTGAAATCGACGTTGATTTCAACGTCAACGTCATCACCGGCTCCGACGGGGTGATGCGAGGCGCGTCCGGCGGGCACTGCGACGTGGCCGCCGCGGCGAATCTGACCATCGTCGTCGCGCCGCTGCTGCGCAGCCGCATTCCCACGGTCGTGAAGCGGGTTACCACGCGCCTCACGCCGGGCGAAAGCATCGACGTGCTGGTCACCGACCACGGCATCGCGGTTAACCCGGCGCGTCCGGAAATCCGCGAGCGGCTGCTGGAAGCCGGGCTGAAGGTTGTGGATATCAACGCGCTGTACGAGCGGGCGATCTCCCTGACCGGCGACCCTAAACCGATAGAGTTTACCGACAAAATCGTCGGGGTGATCCGCTACCGCGACGGCAGCGTGATCGACACCGTGCGACAGGTGAAGGAGTAAGTATGATTTCAGCGACACCCGTGCGGACGGGTGTCAGCCTGGACGAACTGCTGGCGGCGAAAGAGCGCCGCGCAGCGCGCCAGGCTGACATGCTCGAGCACTATCAACAACCGGTGATTTCCCTCACGCTGGTCACGCCAGGGGAAATCAAGGACAGCCTGCGCTATCGCAATACCATGGGCGTGGCGCTGCAGATGTGCGACCAGCTGCTGTGGGAAAACCGCTGGCAGGTGCTGGACCGCCAGGTTCTATGGCTCCCGACCGGGCCAGAAGCCCTGTGGTGCGTGGCCCATCCGGCGGCGGAAATCAAAGCGCACTGTGCGGATCTGGAGCAGACGCACCCGCTCGGCAGACTGTGGGACCTGGACGTGATCTGCCCTCAGCACGGCCACGTCGGGCGTCAGTCGCTGGGCGCAAATCTAAGGCGTTGTCTGATCTGCGACGAGCCCGCTCATGCCTGTTCCCGTTCGCGCGCTCATCCTGTGGAGCGGGTGGTTTCCCGCGTGGAGAAAATGATCGATGACTGGTTTGCTCGCGACTAAACCGCGCCCGGTTGACGTGCCTGCGCTTGCCGTAGCGGCGCTGTGGCAGGAGCTGGAGCTGACGCCCAAGCCGGGGCTGGTGGACAAGCTCAATAACGGTTCCCATCGCGATATGGACCATGCGCTGTTCGTTCGCAGCATTATGGCGATTACGCCGTGGTTTACGCGCTTTGCCGAGTTGGGCAGCGCGCATGCGGATAAACCCGCTGGCGAACAGCTACGCCTTCTCCGCCCGATGGGGATGGCCTGCGAGCAGGCGATGTACGCCGCGACGAACGGAGTGAATACCCACAAGGGCGGGATTTTTGCCCTGGGTTTACTGTGCTTCGCCGCCGGTCGTATGAAAAAGATCTCCGCAGATAGCCTCTGCTGTGAGGTGAGTAACATCTGCCGCGGGCTGGTGTCGCGGGAGCTGGCCGCACGCAGCGGGCAGGCGACGGCGGGCGAGCGGCAGTTTCAGCAGTACGGCTTAACCGGGGCGCGCGGCGAGGCTGAGAGCGGCTTTGCGACGGTCCGTAAGGCGCTGGCGCAGTGGAACGGACATTCACTTCACGGCCTGCTGTTACGCCTGATGGCGGTTAATCAGGACAGTAATCTGGTTTCACGCGGCGGCATGGAAGGGCTGCGCTACGTTCAGGGCTATGCGCGGGAATTACTGGCCACTGGCTGGGACCGCGAGGCGTTGTTTAAGATGGATAACGCACTGATTGAACGGAACCTGAGCCCGGGCGGTAGCGCGGATTTGCTGTCGGTGGGTTGGGTGCTGTCTGGAATAAAATAGCCGGGTGGCGGCTTCGCCTTACCCGGCCTACGGTCTTGTTTTGTAGGCCCGGCAAGCGCAGCGCCACCGGGCACAACAATCAATGCGCGATCGGCTGCGCACCGTGCGGCTCGCGCACGTGCTTGTACTTGAACAGCGCGATGAACGCGAAGAACAGCACCAGCGAGTACGCCGCGAAGATCAGCCACACCGGCTGCCAGTTGGTGATGCCGTTAGTGGTGTACATCTCAACCACTTTACCGCTCACCACGCCGCCCAGAATACAGCCGAAGCCGTTGGTCATCATCAGGAACATACCCTGCGCGCTGGCGCGGATTTCAGGCTTCACTTCTTTTTCCACAAACACCGAACCGGAGATGTTGAAGAAATCGAAGGCGCAACCGTAGACAATCATCGACAGCACCAGCAGCACGGTGCCGAATGGGCTTGGATCGCCGTAGGCGAACAGGCCGAAGCGCAACATCCACGCCGCGATACTGATCAGCATGACGTTCTTGATGCCGTAGCGGCTCAGGAAGAACGGGATGGTCAGGATGAACAGCGTCTCAGAGATCTGAGAGATGGACATCATGACCGACGCATGTTCAACGATAAAACTGCCGGAGAACAGCGGGTTGTTATCGAAGCTGTGCAGGAAGGTGTTGCCGAACATGTTGGTGATCTGCAGCTCCGCGCCTAGCAGCATGGAGAAGATAAAGAAGATCGCCATGCGTTTGTTTTTGAACAGCGCGAAGGCGTCCAGGCCGAGCATGGTGCTCCAGCTCTGGTTTTTCTGCTGGTTAGAAACCGGAATGGTCGGCAACGTCAGGGTGAAGATCGCCAACACCACGGAGAGCGCCGCACCGATATAGAGCTGCATATGGCTCAGTTCGAAGCCCGCGAAGCTCACGCCCCACATCGCCATGATAAAGCCGATGGTGCCCCAGATACGGATTGGCGGGAAATCGGTCACGATATCCATATCCGCAGACTTCAGGCGGTAGTAGGAGATGGTGTTGATCAGCCCAAGCGTTGGCATATAGGCCAGCGAGTTAAGCAGGATCACCATGAACATTGCCCCCGGCGTGGTCACCTGGGCTGCCATAAACAGCGTCCCCGCACCCACCAGATGGCAAAGCATGTACAGCCATTTGGCGCTTAGCCATTTATCCGCCACGATGCCCAGCAGCGTTGGCATGAAGACAGCCGCAATACCGAGCGAGCTGTAGACGGCACCGATTGACGCACCATCAAACTTGAGCGTCACAAACATATAGGAGCCGAGTGTAGTCAGCCAGCTACCCCACAGGCAGAACTGCAGAAACGACAATATTTTAAGCTGCAGCTTAAGGTTCATGTTACTTTCCTCACAAGTGAGCGGGAGATATGTTGTTTTGGGAACATTCAGGGTTGTTATTTGATGCAATTCTATCAGTTGGCAACGATATGTTTTGTTACCTCCCGCAAAAAAATGCAATCCACATTAATTTGCAGTTTGGATTGTGATGCAAATAACATTTTCGTATGGGTGGGAGATGGGGGCGGCCTGATGCCCTCACCCCAAAGGGGAGAGGGCAGGGTGAGTGGCCGTTTTTTAGCGACGACGGTAGTTCTTCTGCGCCGTATTCACCTTATACAGATAGCGACGGGATTCCGCAGACGGGTGGCGGGTGGTGAGGGTAGAGTAGACATCCCCCGGCGCCATGCTGTTGATGATGTTCGCGGCCTGCACTTTGTCATTTGAGAAGACGCGCAGCACGCTGCCCGCGCCGCCGTTATAGGCGGTGATCACCGCATAGCGGCGTGACGTCGGGTTGTCTATGCCGCCGAGGTAGACATTGTTCAGCATCGCCAGATAGGCCGTGCCGGTATCAATGTTGCTCTGCGGGTCGAACAGATAGCTGCGGCTCGGCGTGCCGGATTTACCCTGCGCGCGGAAGACGTCTTTACCGGCGCTGTGCTGCACAACCTGCATCAGCCCCAGGGCATCGGAACGGCTTACCGCATACGGGTTAAACGAGGATTCGGTCTGCATAATGGCCAGGATCAGCGACTCATCCACGCCGTATTTACGCGAGGCCTGACGAACCATGCCCAGATACTTATGCGCACGCTTGTCGAGGTGGTTCGGGACGAGGTTGATGGTGATGCTGTAGATAATCTTCAGACCGTTAGAGCGGCTCTTCAGGCGCGTCTGCAGCAGGTAGTCGGCAAATTTCGTGGCGCGACCTTCCCAGCGGATCGGCTGACCGGTCTGATCGACAACCTGACCGTACAGGAACGGCTCTTTCGAGATGGTGATATCGTCGGCATCGGAGTAGAGATCGATAGAGCCAGGATCGTCACCCATCAGCAGGGTTTTGATTATCGCCTGACGGAGCCGAGCCGCAGGGTCCGTGCCTGCGATGGTCTCAATCGTGATCGTCCCCTCATCAAAGTTGATGTGGCTACGGGTCAGATAGGCGTCGGTGTACTTAACGTAGTCCTTAGGTCCGGCAATAAGAACTTCGTTAAATCCCCAAATGTTCTCGATGTTGTGGGCAAACTGCCCCATCAAAATGTCAAAACCGTTGGTGTCCTTGATCCAGGCTTCGTTGTAATCTTCGCCTTTTTTCGACGAACACGAGACCAGCAACGGCGCAACAAGGGCTAGCGCTAAAAGTTTTTTCATCATTCCGGGAGTGCGTGTTGTGTTTGCTTTAACGGCGGGGTTTCCCCCGCACGCTGTTATTTTTCCGGTGGCGTATAGCCTTCGATGTGCACGTCTTTACCTTCGAACAGGAAGCTCACCATCTCCTGCTCAAGCAGCTTGCGGTGTTCCGGGTTCATCATGCTGAGTTTCTTCTCATTGATCAGCATGGTCTGCTTTTTCTGCCACTGTCCCCAGGCTTCTTTGGAGATTTCATTGTAGATGCGTTTACCCAGATCGCCCGGATAAAGCTGGAAATCCTGGCCTTCAGCGTCACGCTGCAGGAAAGTACAAAAAATCGTTCTGGCCATACTCATTCCTCTTTTTCTTGTCGATGCTAAACCATTGCACCGGCACGTAATTGCTGTAACAGGCGCTCCACGGGAGCCGCCAGTCCGACTGATGGCGGTTGCGCTAAGTTATACCAGAGAGCGGTGCCTTCATCCATGCACGAGGCGAAGGAGGACACGGGAAGCCACATCGGCACAATATCCAGATGGAAATGGCTGAAGGTGTGGCGAAACGCGGTCAACTGCGTCAGGTTATCGGCAGCAATCCCGCGCTTTTTAAGCCATTCACGCAGCAAGTCTTCATCTTCAAACTGTGGGAAGCAGTATAGACCACCCCACAGACCGCTCGGCGGACGCTGGGCGAGGAAGACCTCGTCACCGTGCTGCATCAGCAGCATATAGCCGGTGCGCTCCGGCAGCGTCTGCTTGGGTTTCTTACCCGGATACTGCGCCCATGAATGGTTGGCATACGCCACGCAGAGATTATTCACCGGGCAGAGTTCGCATTTTGGTTTTGAGCGCGTGCAGACCATTGCGCCGAGATCCATCATCGCCTGGTTGAAACGCTCGACGCCGTTGGCCGGGGTGACCTCTTCACTAATTTCCCAAAGACGTTTTTCAACGTCCTTCTTCCCCGGCCAGCCGTCGACGGCATAGCAGCGCGCCAGCACGCGCTTCACGTTGCCGTCGAGGATCGGGAAATGCTTGCCTAAAGACAGGGAGAGAATAGCGCCTGCGGTTGAACGTCCGACGCCGGGGAGATCGGCCACCTCATCGAAGGTTTCCGGGAACTTCCCGCTGTGGCGCGTGGCGACCTGCTGTGCGGCCTTGTGAAGGTTACGCGCGCGGGCGTAATAGCCAAGACCGGTCCACAGGTGCAGGACCTCGTCCAGCGGCGCGTTGGCCAGATCGGTCACCGTCGGGAAGCGCGCCATAAAACGCTCGAAGTAAGGGATCACCGTGGCGACCTGCGTTTGTTGCAACATCACCTCGGAGAGCCATACTTTGTAAGGCGTTTTTTCAATTTGCCAGGGCAGGGTTTTACGCCCGTATTTGTCGTACCAGTCCAGCACCTGGGCTGAAAATTGAGAGGCTTGCATGGTCATCGATTCGCATAATCAGGGACGCAGATTGCAGCACAGCGTCAATCTGCTGTAAACCGGATCTTTCCCATGCTTGCATAGAAGCCTTAACTTTGGATAATGCCCGTTTCCCGAACATTCTCACAAGCAGACAACTCTTTTATGAAAAACGACGTCATTTCACCGGAATTTGATGAAAACGGTCGCCCGCTGCGCCGTATTCGCAGCTTTGTCCGTCGTCAGGGCCGCCTGACAAAAGGTCAGCAACACGCGCTGGACAACTACTGGCCGGTGATGGGCGTTGAGTTCAGCGAGCAGCCTCTGGACTTTACTGAACTGTTCGGCCGCGAAGCACCCGTCACGCTGGAGATCGGCTTCGGTATGGGCGCCTCGCTGGTGACCATGGCGAAAGCTCGCCCGGAGCAGAACTTCCTCGGTATCGAAGTCCACTCCCCGGGCGTCGGTGCGTGTCTGGCAACGGCCCATGAAGAGGGCGTTGAGAACCTGCGCGTGATGTGTCACGACGCGGTGGAAGTGCTGTACAAAATGATTCCTGACAATTCTTTAACCATGGTTCAGCTCTTTTTCCCTGACCCGTGGCACAAAGCGCGTCATAATAAACGCCGTATCGTTCAGGCGCCGTTTGCCGAGCTGGTTAAAAGTAAGCTTAAGCTGGGCGGTGTCTTCCATATGGCGACCGACTGGGAACCGTATGCGGAACATATGCTGGAAGTGATGTCGTCGCTGGACGGTTACAAAAACCAGTCTGCGAGCAACGACTATGTACCGCGTCCGGAATCGCGTCCGGTAACGAAATTTGAACAGCGTGGCCATCGTCTTGGTCACGGTGTATGGGACTTAATGTTCGAGAGGGTGAAATAATGGCAAAGAATCGTAGCCGTCGTCTGCGTAAAAAGATGCACATCGAAGAATTCCAGGAAGTGGGCTTCTCCGTTGCGTGGCGTTTCCCGGAAGGCACCAGCGTTGAGCAGATCGATCAGGACGTGGATGCGTTCATCAACGAGGTGATCGAGCCAAACAAACTGGCCTTCGACGGTAGCGGCTATCTGGCCTGGGAAGGTCTGATCTGCACCCAGGAAGTGGGTAAATGCACCGAAGAACATCAGGCTCTGGTACGTAAGTGGCTTGAAGACCACAAGCTCGAAGATGTCCGCGTCAGCGAACTTTTCGACGTTTGGTGGGACTAATTAAGCAGTAAGGGGCCAGCATTAGCTGGCCCGTTTTGTCTGAGGGAGTGTTTAAGATGCGCAAAACGTTGCTGGCAGTTGCTTTGATGGCAACCGGATTCACCGCCCATGCGGATTATCAATGTAGCGTCACCCCGCGTGATGACGTGGTGTTAAGCCCGCAAACCGTGCAGGTCAAAGGCGAGAACGGCAATCTGGTGATTACGCCAGAAGGGAACGTCACCTATAACGGCAAGCAGTACAACCTGACTGCCGCACAGCGCGAGCAGGCGAAAGACTACCAGTCCGAATTGCGTACCGCGCTGCCGTGGATTAATGAAGGTGCCCTGACGCGCGTCGAAAAGAGCCGCGTGGCGCTGGATAAGATCATCACCAAAGAGGTGGGGGAGAGCAGCAACATGCGCACCCGCCTGACGAAGCTGGACAAGCAGCTTAAAGAGCAGATGAACCGTATTATCGAGACGCGCTCCGACGGCCTGACGTTCCACTATAAGGCGATCGATCAGGTCCGTGCCGACGGGCAGCAGCTGGTGAACCAGGCGATGGGCGGCATCCTGCAGGACAGCATCAACGAGATGGGCGCCAAAGCGGTGCTGAAAGGCGGCGGTAACCCGCTGCAGGGCGTGCTGGGCAGTCTGGGCGGCCTGCAGACCTCCATTCAGAACGAGTGGAAGAACCAGGAAGATGATTTCCAGCAGTTCGGCAAAGACGTGTGTAAACGCGTGGTGTCGCTGGAAGACAGCCGGAAGGCGCTGGTGGGGACGCTGAAGTAAGGTCCCCTAACCCTAACCTCTCCCTTTCAGGGTGTACGGCCCGGGGACATGGCGAACAATTTTTAACATCCTTTACCCATGGTGATCGCCTATCTCTTCAGGTCGATCATCCCCACACTCTGCCAACCTTTCCCTCAGCCGGCAGAACGGGATGCAAAATCCTGAATCCGCCTTCAGGTTTCTTCGGCGAGGAACAGCTCAAGAAGGGAGTTTAAGAACAGCTTGCCGTGCTCGGTGATCTGCCAGTATTCCTCACTCTCGGTGAGATACCCCTGCGCCAGCGCTTCGTCAATCTGCGGGCGAATCACCGATTCCGCCAGCCCTGTGTACAGCGCAAACTCCGCGCGCGGCGCGGCTTCCAGCAGACGGAAGCGGTTCATAAAGAACTCAAACGGCTTATCCGCCGCTTCGACGTCGTGCTGGCGCTCCAGGTAGCGGCCTTCCATATACCCGCGCGGGTGGCGGGTTTTGGCAGTACGCAGAATCCGCCCGTCCGGGAAGGTCACCTTGCCGTGCGCGCCGCAGCCAATCCCGAGATAGTCACCAAAACGCCAGTAGTTCAGGTTGTGCTGACACTGGTAGCCCGGCTTTGCATACGCCGACGTTTCGTACTGCTGATAGCCCGCAGCGGTTAAAAGCCTGTGACCCTGCTCGAAGATATCCCACAGCGCGTCGTCATCCGGCAGCACCGGCGGACGCGAGCCAAACAGGGTGTTGGGCTCGATGGTGAGCTGGTACCACGACAGGTGCGGCGGGTTCAGTTCGATCGCCTGGCGCAGGTCGTCCAGCGCCTCTTCCAGCGATTGATCCGGCAGGCCGTGCATCAAATCCAGGTTAAAGCTGCGAAGATTAAGATCGGTCGCCAGGTTTGCCGCGCGCTTCGCCTCTTCCGGGCCGTGAATACGCCCCAGGCGCTTCAGTTTCGGCTCGCTAAAGCTCTGCACGCCGATGGAGATGCGGTTCACGCCCGCGCGCTGATAGTCGACAAAACGGTCGGCCTCAACGGTACCGGGGTTGGCTTCCATCGTGATTTCAGCATCCGCTGCCAGGTTCAGGCGCGCACGCACGCCGTCCAGCAGCGTTTGCATCGCCGGGCCTGACAGCAGGCTCGGCGTACCGCCACCTATGAAAATGGTCTTAACTTCACGTCCCTGTGCGTAAGGTACATCGGCGTCCAGGTCGGCCAGCAGATGCGCAACATAGTCATCGTGCGGCACTTCGCCCTTCAGCGCGTGCGAGTTGAAATCGCAATACGGGCATTTCTGCACGCACCACGGGATGTGAATATAAAGACTCAGAGGCGGCAAATTAGCCATTACGCAGTGCTTCCAGTAACAGTTTCAGCGCGCGTCCACGGTGGGATATCGCGCTTTTCTCTTCGCGGGTCAGTTCCGCAGCGGTTTTGCCCTCGGTCGGGACAAAGAAAATCGGATCGTAGCCAAAGCCGCCGTTGCCAGCCGCTTCACGAGTAATCACGCCCGGCCAGCTGCCGTGGCAGACGATCGGCGTCGGGTCTTCCGCGTGACGCATATAGACCAGTACGCAGTGGAACTGCGCGGAGCGCTGTTCGTCCGGTACGTCTTTAAGGGCGACAAGCAGCTTTTCCAGATTCTGCTGGTCGGTGGCGTCAACGCCGGAATAGCGCGCGGAGTAAATCCCCGGTGCGCCGCCGAGAAAATCCACGGCCAGGCCGGAGTCGTCGGCAATCGCGGGCAGGCCCGTAATCTGCGCGGCATGGCGTGCTTTGAGGATCGCGTTTTCGATAAACGTCAGCCCCGTCTCTTCGGCGGAATCCACGCCAAGATCGGTCTGGGCGACCACGTCCAGACCAAAATCATTTAATAGCGAGGCCAGCTCGCGCACTTTACCGGCGTTGCCGGTCGCGAGAACAACTTTCTGCATGGTTTAGTCCTGTTCTTTCAGAGCCGCGACTTCCGTCGGGATAGATTGCGGATTAAGGATTTTTACCTGTTTATGTCGCCCAAGTTCGCCTTTTTCAATGATGACCTGGCTTTTGGCGACGCGAAACTGTTTTGCCAGATATTTGGTCAGATGCGCGTTCGCCTGGCCGTCAACCGGCGGGGCGGTGATGGCGACTTTTAACTCGTCGCCATGCAGCCCAACAATACCGTCACGGCTGGCTTTGGGCTGAATATACAGCCGCAAAACCAGCCCGTCAGCGCAGGTGCTTACTGCACTCATAGCGCCATCCACAGCCCCGGCAGCAGCATATTGCCCGTGGACTGCAGCAGCTCAGCGATCCCCATGTTGACCACATAGAGCAGCAGTACCAGGATCATCGGCGAGAAATCAATACCGCCCATCGAAGGCAGCAGGTTGCGAATCGGGCGCAGCAGCGGTTCGGCCAGTTGGATCAGCGCATATTCTACCGGACTACGGCCCTGGCTTACCCAGCTCATGATGGCCATGACCAGCAGCACCCAAAAAATCAGCAGACCGACGGTCTTGATTAAAATCAGGACCGCAGCAATCCAGATAATCGGCTGGAAGGTGATGACCATAAACAGCACGATCGCTTTGATAACGCTCAGAATAAACGCCACCAGCAGAGACGAACTGTCGATGGGGCCCATCGCCGGGATAATACGACGCAGCGGTCCGACAACAGGCTGCGTGATTTTCACGACAAACTGCGAGAACGGATTGTAAAAATCACAGCGGGCCCACTGCATCCAGACGCGCAGCAAAAGCGCCATCGTATACAGCTCAAGCACAGTTGAGAGCAGGAAAGTCAACGTCTTCATGGCGTTCCTCAGGTTTCCTTATTATTTTGAGTAGTCGCGCGCACCGAAAATTGCCGTGCCGATGCGCACCATAGTGCTGCCTGCCGCGATGGCGGCTTCCATATCGTCCGACATGCCCAGAGAAAGCGTGTCTACCGTGTTATAGCGCGCTTTAAGCGCCTCAAATGCTACAGCCATTTGCTGTGCCACGGCAAACTGCCTTTCATAACTTGACTCAGGCGCCGGAATTGCCATCAGCCCGCGCAGGGTTAGGCGCGGCAGGGCGGCCACTTCGGCTGCCAGCGCATCCAGCTCGCTCAGCGCAATGCCGGACTTGCTGTTTTCATCGCTGATGTTGATTTGAATCAGCACGTTAAGCGCTTGCATCTCTGACGGACGCTGGTCGTTCAGGCGTGTCGCAATGCGCAGACGGTCAACGGTATGGCACCAGTCAAAGTGCTCCGCCACCAGACGGCTTTTGTTCGACTGCAGTGGACCAATAAAGTGCCACTGCAGATCCGTATTCCCCTGTTCCTGGAAGGAACGAATTTTATCCACGCCTTCCTGGACGTAGTTTTCACCAAACGCGCGTTGGCCTGCGTCAATAGCTTCTGCGATGGCGCTCGCAGGCTTGGTTTTGCTGACTGCAAGCAGCGTAATTTCTTCTGAAGCCCGGCCGCAACGCGTTGCGGCGGCTGAGATTTTGTCCCGGACCTGTGCCAGGTTATGCGCAATGTCGTTCATTTTCCGAGGAGTAGTCTATGGATGTGGAAGAAATTGTGGCCCTTAGTGTAAAGCATAACGTCTCCGATCTACACCTGTGCAGTGATTCGCCACCCCGCTGGCGCAGAACGGGCCGCCTTGAACCGGCACCGTTTCCTCCTCCTGACGTCGGGGCGTTGTTAAAAGCGTGGCTCAACGATGAGCAGCAGGGAACATGGTGGGCAAATGGACAGGTGGATTTTGCCGCGACGGTAACGGGAGGCCAGCGTCTGCGCGGGAGTGCCTTTAAGCAGATGCGCGGTGTCTCTGTGACGCTGCGGCTGTTGCCGCGTACCTGTCCGCAGCTCGCTACGCTGGGCGCGCCGCGGGCAATCCCGGAACTGTTATCCAATGACGCCGGGCTGATTCTGGTCACGGGGGCGACCGGCAGCGGCAAATCTACGACGCTGGCGGCGATGGTCGATTTTCTCAACCACCATACTGACGGCCATATCCTCACGCTTGAAGATCCGGTGGAGTTTATCTACCAGAGCGAGCGTTGCCTGATCCAGCAGCGGGAGATTGGCCAGCATAGTCCGTCATTTGCCGACGCGCTGCGCAGCGCCTTACGCCAGGATCCGGACGTTATTTTGCTGGGGGAGCTGCGCGACAGCGAAACGATCCGCCTGGCGCTAACGGCGGCGGAAACCGGACATCTGGTGCTGGCGACGCTGCATACGCGCGGGGCATCGCAGGCGATTGAACGGCTGGTCGATACGTTCCCGGCGCAGGAGAAAGATCCGGTGCGTAACCAGCTGGCCGGCAGCCTCCGGGCAGTGCTGGCGCAGAAGCTGCTTCCCGATCTGCAGGACGGCCGCGTCGCGCTGTATGAACTGCTGGTGAACACCGCTGCGGCGGCAAACCTTATTCGTGAAGGGAAAACGTGGCAACTGCCCGGCATCATCCAAACCGGTCTGCAGGCAGGAATGCAGAACTTTGACCAGAGCCTGGCGGAGAGACGGGCGCAGGGGCGGCTGTAGGCCCCGTGCTTAAAAACCCTGTTCGAAATAGCTTTCGAGGATAATCACGGCAGAAGCGGAGTCCACGCTGCCTTTGTTGAGCGCCCGGAAGCCGCCGTGCTCAAACAGACCCGCACGCGCTTCGACGGTGCTAAGACGCTCGTCGTGAAGCTTCACGGAGACGCCAAAGCGGCCATGGATTTTATTGGCGAACTTTCGCGCCCGTGCGGTAAGCGGCTGTTCGGTACCGTCCATGTTCAGCGGCAGCCCAACAATAACGTCATCCGGCTGCCACTCCTTGAGCAGACGCTCAATAAGATTCCAGTCCGGCGTACCGTCGTTGGCCTTCAGGGCAGTAAGCGGACGCGCGGTACCGGTGATGCGCTGCCCCACGGCGACGCCAATGCTTTTGGTGCCAAAATCGAAGGCCAGAAGCGTTCCGCTCATCAGGCGTGCCCCGCTACGCCAGGCATGGTCAGGATATCAATACCAATCAGCTTCGCCGCGTCACGCCAGCGATCGGCGATGGGGGTTTTAAACAGGATATTCATGTCCGCAGGCGCAGTAAGCCATGCGTTATCGAGGATCTCCTGCTCAAGCTGGCCTTTCTCCCAGGACGAATAGCCCAACGCCACCAGCACTTCAGAAGGCTGCTCTGCGGTACCCAGCGTTTCGAGCACGTCACGCGAGGTGGTGATGACGGTGTTATCCGAAATTCGAATACTGGAAGAGAACACCGGCGGCGTATGCAGGATAAAACCGCGATCTTCTGCAAGAGGTCCGCCCAGCATCACAGGTTTATCAAGCCGTATTTCCGGCAGGCGCTCTTCAGCCGAGATTTTCAGCTTGTCCAGAATTCCTTCAACCTGAAGATTTTCCAGCGGTTTATTAATGATAATACCCATCGCGCCGTCTTCATTGTATTCACAAATATAAACCACGGCGCGGCGAAAAATCGGGTCCTGGAGAGCAGGCATGGCAATAAGAAAGTGATGCTGTAAATTCATTGTCAGAGGTACTGTTTCCTGGTTTAAAAAGCGACAGCGCCCAGTATGGGGACAAACACAGGCGCTGTCACTAATAGTATTGTTAGGTTATTTCTGTAAACGTTTTTCGATAGCGTCCATCAGCATTCCGGTGATCGAAATCGGGAATTCAGCCTCAATTTCACGAATGCAGGTCGGGCTGGTGACGTTCACTTCGGTCAGACGATCGCCGATGATATCCAGGCCAACGAAGATCAGGCCTTTGGCTTTCAGCGTCGGGCCAACGCGGCGGGCAATTTCCCAGTCGCTTTCGGTCAGCGGACGCGGTTCGCCGCGGCCACCGGCGGCCAGATTACCGCGGGTTTCACCACCCTGCGGGATACGCGCCAGGCAGTAAGGAACCGGTTCGCCATCCACGACCAGAACGCGTTTGTCGCCGTCTTTGATCGCCGGAATATAGTTCTGCGCCATGCAGTAACGCGTGCCCAGCTCGGTCAGGGTCTCGGCAATCACGCCAATGTTCGGGTCGCTCTCTTTCACGCGGAAAATCGACGCACCGCCCATGCCGTCCAGCGGCTTCATGATGATGTCGCCGTGCTTCTGCCAGAATTCCTTCAGCTGAGCTTTGCTGCGGGTCACCAGCGTTTCCGGCGTCAGGTCAGAGAACCAGGCGGTGTAGAGCTTCTCGTTGCAGTCGCGCAGGCTCTGCGGCTTGTTGACGATCAGCGTTCCTTTCTCTTCTGCGCGTTCGAGAATATAGGTGCAGTAGATGTATTCAGTGTCGAATGGCGGATCTTTACGCATCAGGATGACGTTGAGATCGGCAAGCGCAATGTCCTGCTCGGTGCCGAATTCGTACCATTTGTCGTAGTTCTGCTCGACGTTAACGATGCGGGTGCGGGCGCGGGCTTCACCGTTGATCAGGTAAAGATCGTTCATCTCCATATAGTGGAGTTCATAGCCGCGACGCTGCGCTTCCAGCAGCATGGCGAAGCTGGAATCTTTCTTGATGTTAATGTTTGCGATGGGGTCCATCACGATGCCGAGCTTGATCATGTTCTTCTCCGTTAATGCTTCAACCCAGATCGCCAAACCGTACCTGTAGCGCGGTAATGGCCGTGAGTGCCGTTGTCTCAGTGCGCAGAACGCGAGGTCCCAACAGAATATCAGTAAACTGGTAACGTGCCGTCATCGCAATTTCGTCCGCCGACAGGCCGCCTTCGGGGCCAATCAGCAGGCGAACGCGCTCAACGGGCAGCGGTAGCGTATTGATGCTGGCGCTGGCGCGCGGATGAAGATTGAGCTTCAGCCCACTGTCCTCTTCTGCACACCATTCCTCCAGATCCATCGCCGGGCGGATCTCCGGAATACGGTTCCGGCCACTCTGTTCGCAAGCCGCAATGGCAATTTTCTGCCACTGCTGGATCTTTTTGTTCAGACGTTCCGCGTCCAGTTTAACGCCACAGCGCTCAGAAAAAAGTGGCGTAATGAGGCTTACACCCAGTTCAATGGATTTCTGAATGGTGAACTCCATTTTCTCACCGCGCGACATGACCTGGCCCAGATGAATGTGCAGCGGTGATTCCCGGTCATCCACTTCACCGCGCAGGACGTTCACGTGTACGCTTTTTTTATCTGCCCGCGTAATTTCGGCGTCGAACACCTGGTTCGAGCCGTCGAACAGCTGGATTGCCTGACCGGCGGCCATGCGCAGCACGCGGCCAACGTGGTTGGCGGCGTCATCAGACAGGGCGATTTCGCGTCCTGCGGTAATCAGTTCAGGGTGGTAAATGCGGGGAATGCGCATAGTCAGAAATTCCATGTGTCATGCGATATAAGCGAATTGCCGTAGTGTAGGTTAGCTCTTTTGCGCCTGGCAAGCTCGCTGGACGTAAGGGTTGTGATTCCCCTGGACTCTGGCGATACGGTCGTCGCGCTGGCATTCCCACTCCGTCACCGGATACTGCTTGTCCCAGGCGTTGAACAGCTGCGTCTGCTGGCGGGAGAGGTTGAGATCGTAACGGTCGCGCATATAGAAGTAGGTACGGGCAATGCTGCCGCGCGCGCGGGCAGGGGGCTCGGCGACTTTCTCTTTAAAATCAATCTTCATACCGCACTGGCCGTACTGGCCTTCGCCACCGTTCCACTGGCTGTACATGAAGTTACCCCGGTCGCCGTTCACTTCGCCCACCGCGGGCTGCAGGTTATGCATGTCGCTTTCCATCTGGCGGTAAACCGGGTCTTTGGCACAGTTTTTACGTCCGCCATCCTGCCAGCACTGGCGCTGGTGGCCAAACTGCCATGCCGGAACGACATGTTCCCATTCAATACGGCTGGCGCGGTTTTCGTTTTTACGCACCTTGTAGCCGCAGGACTCAAGGTCAACGACCCCTTTTTTACCCTGCCAGTTAATTTTACAGCCGCAGTAGAAATCGCCCGGCACATCGGCGTTCACCTTCACGCCTGCGGCCTTGGCCTGGGAAAAACTGTTGATACCGTCGGCCAGAGCATGGCCTGAGAGCGCCGTCGTCAGAAAGGCGACCGCGAGAGAAAAATTACGGGACATCTTACACTCCGTGTCAAAACGAGCCCGCAACGTAACGAATGTTGTTCCTGTATGCAATCAGTCAGATCAGGAAAGTTCCTGAAAGTTCAGATGATTATTCCGCAACCAGCGGCTCGCCGCATTTGACGCAGCGGTAGGTCGCCTCGCCGCGCACCACGCGATTATGGCGACGGACGGTAAGCTGGTGCTGCTGGCACTGACAGCGGTAGGGGAAGGTATTGCGGCGCACCGACTCCAGCTCGAACTGGTGGGTACGGCGCGCCGGAACGCCGAGCACCGCCTCCATCATCCACTTCCACTCTTTTCCGTGGGGGGCGACGCGCCCGAAGTGCTTCCACACCAGCAGATGCGCCAGCTCGTGCGGCACCACTTCATCGATAAACGCCTGCTGGTTTTCCATCATCAGCACCGGGTTAAGGCGGATCTCATACGACTCGAGCCAGGCGGTACCGGCCGAGGTGCCACGCTGCTGGTAGACGAGTTTGGGTTCAGGGTAGTTGCGCCCGAGCTTCAGGTTCGCCTGGGCGAGCTTTTCCCGCAGGCTGCGCATAACGGCCTGCTGAATGGCGATGGGGAGACGGGGTGCTTTCATAGGGGCAGAGCATAAAGCGCGAAGCGGGGAGGTGCAAGAGGCACCTCCCGAGTGAGGATTAGTCGTGGGCGCCGATTTCGCGCAGAGGACGACCTTTCATCAAATTACGTTCAATATGCTCCAGGGACACATGTTTGGTTTCTGGAACCAGCCAGATGGTCAGCACAATAAAGAAGATGTTCAGACCGGCGTAAACCCAGAAGGTGTTGGCGTTGCCCAGGGTATTGAGCATGGTCAGGAACGTTGCGCCGACGATCATGTTGGCAATCCAGTTGGTTGCGGTAGAGCAGGTGATGCCAAAATCACGTCCTTTCAGCGGCTGGATCTCAGAGCACAGCACCCAGATCAGCGGACCGGCGCTCATCGCAAACCCGACGATAAACATCAGCAGCATGCCTACCGCAAAGTACTGGGCGGTTGGGGAGTGAATGCCCACATGCATCATAGTACCGAGGACCCCCATGCCTGCCGCCATCACAAGGAAGCCTAGCGTCAGGGTTGGCTTACGTCCCCAGCGGTCCACCAGACCGATGGCGATAAAGGTCGCCAGCACGTTGGTCAGACCCACGATGACGGTCCCCCACATCTGCTCGGTGGTGTTGGTATAACCCGCCAGCTCAAAGATTTTGGGCGCGTAGTACATGATGACGTTCATCCCCGTGAACTGCTGCATCACCTGCAGCAGTACGCCGAGGAAAACGGCGCGACGGAAGTTGCTGTTCTCTTTAAACAGCGCCCAGCCGGACTGTTTGACCTTCAGGCTTTCGCGGATCTCTTCCAGCTCGTTTTTCGCTTCCGCGCTGGTATCGCGCAGGCGCATCAGCACGCGTTCTGCATCGTGGAATCGACGTTTTGCAGCAAACCAGCGAGGGCTGTCCGGCAGGAAGAAGACGCCAATCAGCAGCAGAACCGCAGGGATGATGATCACGCCGAGCATCCAGCGCCATGCGCCGCTGTAGCTAAACGCCGTATCGGAAAGGTACGCGCCCAGGATACCAATGGTGATCATCAGCTGGTACATGGAAATCATACTGCCGCGGATTTTCTCCGGCGCAATTTCAGACAGGTAAAGCGGGGCGGTATAGGACGCCACGCCCACGGCCAGACCAAGCAGCACGCGGGAAACCAGCAGGACCTCAACGTTAGGCGCTGCGGCAGAGAAGAGTGAGCCGGCAACGAACAGGATCGCGCCGATCATCAGGCTCTTTTTACGTCCGAGCTTAAAGGAGAGCCAGCCGCTGCCGACGGCCCCGACGGCCGCGCCAAACATCATTGAGCTAACCACCCACTCCTGGGTGTGAGCGCTGATCTGGAACTCTTCTGTAATGAAAGGTAATGCACCGGCAATCACGCCGATATCCAGGCCAAAAAGTAATCCTGCCAGGGCGGCGAGGAAACAGACGAAGAATGTCATCGCCTTGTTGGACGTACGCCCCTGTTTTTTATTGTCAGGCATTATGCCCTCCAGTTGGGTTATCAGTTTTATTGATGTTAAGGGTAGGTGAGCGACCCACAAAAATATGTGAGATTAATCACATAGGTGTAATCGGTTACACAGCTTTGCAACCGTAAATAAAATTAAAGCTTTGAAAATATAGAGGTAAATGAGGTGATATGCATCGCGAAAGGACACATTTCAGACTTAACTGAAAGGGAATGTAACAGCAGAAGAAAGTCGATCGTGCAAAGAGAATATTCTGAAAGCGGGGGATGTCCGGTGCGGTGTAATCGGTTCCAAATATCGCCACCCGACAAAAAAAGGCCAGCCCGAAGGCTGGCCTTTTAAAAGCGATGTCAGTCGATTACTTCAGACCGGCAGCTTCACGCAGCAGAGCGGCTTTGTCGGTTTTTTCCCATGGGAAATGTTCACGACCAAAGTGACCGTATGCAGCGGTTTCTTTGTAGATTGGGTGCAGCAGATCCAGCATCTGAATCAGGCCGTATGGACGCAGGTCGAAGAACTCGCGCACCAGCAGGGTCAGCTGTTCTGAAGGCACTTTCTCGGTACCGAAGGTTTCCACCATGATGGAGGTGGGTTCAGCCACGCCGATTGCGTAGGAGACCTGAATCTCACAGCGGTCAGCCAGGCCGGCAGCAACGATGTTTTTCGCCACATAACGTGCCGCGTACGCCGCAGAACGGTCAACTTTAGACGGATCTTTACCGGAGAACGCACCGCCACCGTGACGCGCCATGCCGCCGTAGGTATCAACGATGATTTTACGACCTGTCAGACCGCAGTCACCCATTGGGCCGCCGATAACAAAGCGTCCGGTTGGGTTGATGAAGAATTTGGTCGCAGAGCTCAGCCATTCGGTAGGCAGAACCGGCTTGATGATCTCTTCCATCACTGCTTCCTGCAGGGATTTCTGATCGATTTCTTCGGAATGCTGGGTAGACAGAACCACCGCGTCAATACCGACGATTTTGCCGTCGTCATACTGGAAGGTGACCTGGCTTTTCGCATCCGGGCGCAGCCACGGCAGGGTGCCGTTTTTACGCACTTCTGCCTGACGCTGCACCAGACGGTGTGCGTAGGTGACCGGTGCTGGCATCAGCACGTCGGTTTCGTTGGTTGCATAGCCGAACATCAGACCCTGGTCGCCCGCGCCCTGTTCCAGCGGATCGGCACGGTCAACGCCCTGGTTGATATCCGGAGACTGTTTGCCAATTGCGCTCAGTACCGCGCAGGAGTTGGCATCAAAACCCATATCAGAATGCACATAGCCGATCTCACGCACCGTGTTACGGGTGATCTCTTCGATATCAACCCATGCGCTGGTGGTGATCTCACCGCCAACCAGAACCATGCCGGTTTTGACATAGGTTTCACACGCTACGCGCGCTTTAGGATCCTGCGCCAGGATCGCATCCAGCACCGCATCGGAGATTTGGTCAGCAATTTTATCAGGATGTCCTTCTGATACGGACTCGGACGTAAACAGGTGTTTTGCCATGTTTTATTTCACCTAAGAGGAATTTGGTTAGCTCAAGCTGCTGTGTGGAATAGCCAAAGGAGATAATTCTACCAAGGCCTGCAGGTTTTTGACACTGGCAGTATGAGTGTTAATCAGTATAGATGGATTAACATCTGGATGGCTATTTTAGGTCACTTCTTCGCCCGATTTCCAGTTTTTTTTGACTAACCTCTCACTCAGTTGAAATTGCTGCTGGCAATAATTCCTGACGGCCCCGGCAACACGCGCATTTTTGTTTTGCTTTTTAGCCCCCTTCTCGGTATAAAACGCGGCGCGCGGCTCATATAAAATAAGCGCTCGATGAACTCATCGTGTCGCCACTTCCAGCCGGGTTAAGCAGTGAACTTTTAGCTTTGGCTTGGGGTCCGTTTCAGCAGAAGCGGCCGTGGAGGTGATACGAGATAATGAACCATCGTTTTCCGCTAATTCAGCGCAGCCGTTCTGGCGCGCATTTGATTCCCGCAACCCGCATTTTTAGTCTGCAAACCTGCCGATGTTATACCCATCTCGGCGCTTCTCAGGATTCCAGGGCCGGTCGCGCTTTGTGAAAACTGAACAAGGGCGCTCTTGTTAATACAAGAGTTTTCTCGTGGTTTCGCCGAACCTTGTCATACAGAGTTCGGATACGTGTTTTACAATGATATGAATAAGAAACCGGTCGCACGGTCTGGATTTCAGCATACTCTGCTGGGAAACGGAGCCGTTTATGGGTTGTTATCGCCGTATAACGCTGCGATAGTAGTCAACTGTTTTACACTTAATACAAAGAGTTGAGGTTCGCTATGTCTGACGACATGTCTTCTTTTTCGCCTTCGTCAGCGGGCGAACAGGGTGTACTACGTTCTATGCAGGAGGTTGCGATGAGCTCCGAGGAAGCCAGCAAGATGCTGCGCACTTACAATATTGCCTGGTGGGGCAATAACTATTACGACGTCAACGAACTGGGCCACATCAGCGTCTGCCCGGATCCGGACGTCCCTGAAGCGCGCGTGGATCTCGCGAAGCTGGTTAAAGCCCGTGAAGCTCAGGGCCAGCGTTTGCCTGCACTGTTCTGCTTCCCGCAGATCCTGCAACATCGCCTGCGTTCGATTAACGCCGCGTTTAAGCGCGCGCGTGAGTCCTACGGTTATAAAGGTGACTACTTCCTGGTTTACCCGATCAAGGTGAACCAGCACCGCCGCGTAATTGAATCTCTGATCCACTCCGGCGAGCCGCTGGGTCTGGAAGCCGGTTCCAAAGCTGAACTGATGGCTGTTCTGGCGCATGCGGGCATGACCCGTTCAGTGATCGTCTGTAACGGCTATAAAGACCGTGAATACATTCGTCTGGCGCTGATTGGCGAGAAGATGGGCCACAAGGTCTATCTGGTTATCGAGAAGATGACCGAAATCGCCATCGTGCTGGAAGAGGCCGAGCGTCTGAACGTGGTGCCACGCCTTGGCGTGCGTGCGCGTCTGGCGTCACAGGGTTCCGGCAAATGGCAGTCCTCCGGCGGCGAAAAATCCAAGTTCGGCCTGGCGGCAAACCAGGTACTGCAGCTGGTGGAAATCCTGCGCGAGCGCGGTCGTCTGGACAGCATTCAGCTGCTGCACTTCCACCTCGGCTCGCAGATGGCCAACATTCGCGATATTGCGACCGGCGTGCGTGAGTCAGCGCGTTTCTACGTTGAGCTGCATAAGCTTGGCGTAAATATTCAGTGCTTCGACGTGGGCGGCGGCCTGGGCGTGGACTACGAAGGGACCCGCTCGCAGTCTGACTGCTCCGTGAACTACGGCCTGAACGAATACGCGAACAACATCATCTGGGCGATCGGCGATGCCTGTGAAGAGAACGGCCTGCCGCACCCGACGGTGATCACCGAATCCGGTCGCGCGGTCACTGCGCACCATACGGTGCTGGTCTCGAACATCATCGGCGTTGAGCGCAGCGAAACCACCGAAGCGACGCCTCCGGCAGACGATGCGCCGCGTTCCCTGCAGAGCATGTGGGAAACCTGGCAGGAGATGCACGAGCCGGGCACGCGTCGTTCCCTGCGCGAATGGCTGCACGACAGCCAGATGGACCTGCACGATATTCACGTGGGCTATTCTTCAGGCACCTTCAGCCTGCAGGAGCGCGCGTGGGCGGAGCAGCTCTATCTGAACATGTGCCATGAAGTGCAGAAACAGCTCGACCCGAGCAACCGCGCGCACCGTCCGATTATCGACGAGCTGCAGGAGCGTATGGCGGATAAGATTTACGTCAACTTCTCGCTGTTCCAGTCGATGCCGGATGCCTGGGGTATCGATCAGCTGTTCCCGGTTCTGCCGCTGGAAGGGCTGAACCACGCCCCGGAACGTCGCGCGGTGCTGCTGGACATTACCTGCGATTCCGACGGTGCTATCGACCACTACGTTGACGGCGACGGCATCGCAACGACAATGCCAATGCCGGAATACGACCCGGAGAACCCGCCGATGCTGGGCTTCTTTATGGTCGGCGCGTATCAGGAGATCCTCGGCAACATGCATAACCTGTTCGGTGATACCGAAGCGGTGGACGTGTTCGTGTTCCCTGACGGCAGCGTGGAAGTTGAGCTGTCCGATGAAGGGGACACCGTGGCGGACATGCTGGAATACGTTCAGCTCGATCCGAAAACCCTGCTGACACAGTTCCGCGATCAGGTGAAAAACACCGGTCTGGACGACGCGCTCCAGCAGCAGTTCCTGGAAGAGTTTGAAGCGGGTCTGTACGGATATACGTATCTGGAAGACGAATAGTCGTTGATGCCCGGTGGCGCTGCGCTTACCGGGCCTACGAATGTAGGCCGGATAAGGCGAAGCCGCCATCCGGCAGAATGCTATACTCACTTGAACCCGTATGCATTACCGGCGATAATTCGCCCTAATAAGCGATTTACGAATCAATCCCTTCCTCGTCGGGTTTAACGACGCGGAGGGGATTTTTTTTCATCTGTTTTTAATGTATCGACTTTAAAAGAGGTCAGGACATGAGCACTTTAGGTCATCAGTACGATAACTCTCTGGTATCTAACGCGTTTGGTTTTTTACGCCTTCCGATGAACTTCCAGCCGTACGACAGCGACGCTGACTGGGTGATCACCGGCGTGCCGTTCGATATGGCGACATCTGGCCGCGCGGGTGGTCGTCACGGCCCGGCGGCGATCCGTCAGGTTTCCACTAACCTGGCCTGGGAGCACAACCGCTTCCCGTGGAACTTCGACATGCGCGAGCGCCTGAACGTGGTGGACTGCGGTGACCTGGTGTATGCCTTCGGCGACGCGCGTGAGATGAGCGAAAAGCTGCAGGCGCACGCCGAGAAGCTGCTGGCTGCCGGTAAGCGCATGCTCTCCTTCGGCGGCGACCACTTCGTGACCCTGCCGCTGCTGCGCGCCCACGCGAAGCACTTCGGTAAAATGGCGCTGGTACACTTTGATGCGCATACCGACACCTACGCGAACGGCTGTGAGTTTGACCACGGCACCATGTTCTTTACCGCGCCGAACGAAGGTCTGATCGACCCGAACCACTCCGTGCAGATCGGTATTCGCACCGAGTTCGACAAAGATAACGGCTTCACCGTGCTGGATGCGGGTCAGGTTAACGACCGCGGCGTGGATGACATCCTCGCTCAGGTGAAGCAGATTGTGGGTGATATGCCTGTCTATCTGACCTTCGACATCGACTGCCTGGATCCGGCATTTGCTCCCGGTACCGGTACGCCGGTCATCGGCGGTTTGACCTCAGATCGTGCCATCAAGCTGGTGCGCGGCCTGAAGGATCTGAACATTGTCGGGATGGACGTGGTGGAAGTGGCGCCTGCCTATGACCAGTCCGAGATCACTGCGCTGGCCGCAGCGACCCTGGCACTGGAAATGCTCTACATTCAGGCAGCTAAAAAAGGCGAATAAGCCTCGCCTGGCGTGAAAAAAAACCTCTCTATTGAGAGGTTTTTTATTGCCTTTAGAACACGTTAAACGGGTATTCCACGTAAGCGCGGATCTCGTCCCCGCCCACGTTGTACTCGCTGGCATTGCTGGAGACGCGCAGGACGGAGTAGCGCAGTTTAAGCTTCAGATCCTTAGCCGGACCATCCTGCACCTGGTACTGGATCTGGTTAAACCACTCGTGCTCTTTGCCGTTGCTGGTTTCAGAGGTTTTGATGTTATCGCCACGCACGTAGGCGGTGGTCCAGCTCAGGCCCGGTAAGCCAAGGCCGCTAAAGTCCAGACCGTAGGAAGCCTGCCATGAACGTTCATCTTCGCCGTTAAAATCTGACCAGTAGGAGTTCGCCAGCCAGATGGTGTTACCGCCGTCACCCACGCCGCCCTTGTCACGATAGCCGCCGTAGTTGTAGCCGGTGCTGCCGCTGCTCTGCTGGTACGCTACTTTGAACGTGTGAATATCCCAGATGTAGCTCGCCGCCAGGCTCCAGATAGCGTTGCTGCGGCCCGTATCGAGGCTGTCCGCGTAACCTTGATCGAGACGGGAGTTATAGCCGTTGAAGTCGAGCACCAGCTGCTGTCCGGTGCTGAACGGCTGCTTGAAGTTCAGGCCCAGGTACTGCTTGTTCATCACCTCTTCATTGTGAGAGGCGTAAAGCGCGCCGCTGAACTGGTCGTTAAACTGGTAGCTCGCGCCGCCGAAGGAGAGGCTCTTCAGCCCGCTGTCGTGGCGATCGTCACTTTTGCGCTGCTCGTCGGTGAAATAACCGGCGTTGATTTCCAGACCGTCGATCTCTTTTGAGGTCAGCATGGCGCCGGTGTAGCTTTCAAACAGCAGGCGAGAGCTGTCGGCATTGACGATAGGCAATTCAGGACGCTGATTCCCGTAGCTCAGTACGGTATTCGAGATGCGCATTTTGGCGGTTGCGCCAAACTTTGCCAGATCGGATTTTGCCCGGCCGTCGTCTTCCTGCTTAAAGAAGTCGATGCCGCCTGCGCCGCTCTTACCGCGACCGCCGTCCAGGCGCACGCCGTATTGAGCAATACCGTCCACACCAAAGCCCACCAGCCCTTCGGTATAGCCGGATGCAAACGTGGCGATGATCCCCTGACCCCATTCGGCTTTGTCCTGCTGGCCCTGATGGTAGTCGCGGCTGATATACGCATTGCGGAAAAACAGGTCCAGACGGCTGTCGTCAATAAAACCCTGGCTGTCGGATTGCTGGCTTGCAGCGGCAGGTAATGCGGCAAATAAACTTAAAGCAACTAATGATAATTCTTTTTTCACGGAGGGAACGTCTCTGTCTGGATATATTAATTTGAATAACTGCGGAGGTGATAATTACCGGAAAAAGTGACCTTTGCAATAATTATGTGACCAGACATTTCAATGCCATAGGGCAGATTTGGCGGGGCTTTCAGGGGTGTTATCGATACGTGCTGTTAAGTTAACAATTCATGCGAAATAAAAAGGAGGCAAAACTGCCTCCTTCTGAAATTATTTAATTCCGTCTGCGGCCATACGGTCGCGAATATGCTGTGCGCGTTCTTCTGAGGCCGGGTGATCGTCAAACATGGAGCTTTGGCGTCCGGCTTCCAGCTTGGCCAGTTTTTCGAAGCTGGTGGCTAAGCCTGATGGATTAATGCCGCGTTTGCGCAACAGATCGTAGGAGTAGTCATCCGCCTCGGACTCCTGACGCTGTGAGAACTGAGAGTTAACCAGCTTTTCACCCACGTCCCCAAGCTGTGACTGCGACAGGCTGCCAACGATACCGCCTGCAGAGGCCGCCGCTGCGCGGATGGCATTGGTGCCCAGGGCAACCTGCATCCCTTTCTTCACGTGGCCCAGGGCAACGTGGCCCATTTCATGGCCGATAACCGCTTCCACTTCATTGTCGGTCATCATGTCCATCAGTCCGCTGTAAACGCGGATACAGCCGTTCGCCATCGCGAAGGCGTTGACGTCTTTCGCCATGTACACCTTGTAGTTCACCGGCTGGCCGTTGATGTTGTCGCCCAGTGCGGAAGCAATCTTATTCAGACGCTGCGTGTAGGTACTGTTGGCCGGCGCAAGCGTGGCTTTTCCGTCCATATCTTTACAGGCCTGGTCGCTCAGCGCTTTCACCTGCGCATCGCTCAGGGAATAGGCCTGAAAGGCCTCTGCCCCTGACGTCATCAGACCGTTAGAATCCATATTCTGACAGCCGCTCAGCAGGAGCGTTGTACCCAGGGCCAGCACTATTGCACGCATTTTCATGAGGTTGCTTCCGTACTCGTTAATCTGAATAAAATCCGAAAAGGTCACCGTCAGCGAAGCCGGTGTCGGGCTAAGTATAAGGAATATCTACAGGGCCGGGCGAGTAGATTGCGCAACATGCGAGCATGATCCAGAGATTTCTTAAGCTGCAAAAGAATGGTCCATGTACATGGCATGCCGCTTGGGTTACATTGTTGGCACTTTTTTCCGGCGTAGCCCAAAACGCGCTGTCGTCAAGGGCATGGCCTTTAACAGTCCGATCTGGAGTTAAAATGTCCTCACGTAAAGAGCTTGCTAATGCTATTCGTGCGCTGAGCATGGACGCAGTTCAGAAAGCCAAATCCGGCCACCCAGGGGCCCCTATGGGTATGGCTGATATCGCCGAAGTCCTGTGGCGTGATTTCCTGAACCACAACCCGCAGAACCCGTCATGGGCTGACCGCGACCGCTTCGTGCTGTCCAACGGCCACGGCTCTATGCTGATCTATAGCCTGCTGCACCTCACCGGCTACGATCTGCCAATTGAAGAGCTGAAAAACTTCCGTCAGCTGCACTCCAAAACTCCAGGTCACCCGGAAGTGGGCTACACCGCTGGCGTAGAAACCACCACCGGCCCGCTGGGTCAGGGTATTGCTAACGCCGTGGGTATGGCGATTGCAGAGAAGACCCTGGCGGCGCAGTTCAACCGTCCTGGTCACGACATCGTTGACCACTTCACCTACGCGTTCATGGGCGACGGCTGCATGATGGAAGGCATTTCTCACGAAGTGTGTTCCCTGGCAGGTACCCTGAAGCTGGGTAAACTGGTTGCGTTCTATGACGACAACGGTATCTCCATCGACGGTCACGTTGAAGGCTGGTTCACCGACGACACCGCAGCACGTTTCGAAGCCTACGGCTGGCACGTTGTGCGTGGCGTTGATGGTCACGATGCTGACTCGATTAAACGTGCAGTAGAAGAAGCGCGCGCGGTGACGGACAAGCCGTCCCTGCTGATGTGCAAAACCATCATCGGCTTCGGTTCACCGAACAAAGCGGGTACGCACGACTCCCACGGTGCGCCGCTGGGCGATGCAGAAATCGCACTGACCCGCGAAGCGCTGGGCTGGAAAGACCCTGCATTTGAAATCCCATCCGAGATCTACGCTCAGTGGGATGCAAAAGAAGTAGGCCAGGCGAAAGAAGCGGCCTGGAACGAGAAGTTCGCTGCTTACGCGAAAGCCTTCCCACAGGAAGCGGCTGAATTCACCCGTCGTATGAAAGGTGACATGCCGTCTGACTTCGACGCGAAAGCGAACGAGTTTATCGCTAAGCTGCAGGCGAACCCGTCTAAAATCGCGAGCCGTAAAGCGTCTCAGAATGCGATTGAAGCGTTCGGCCCATGGCTGCCAGAATTCCTGGGCGGCTCCGCTGACCTGGCGCCATCTAACCTGACCCTGTGGTCTGGTTCTAAGCCAATCAACGAAGATACTGCCGGTAACTATATCCATTACGGTGTACGTGAATTCGGTATGACCGCGATTGCCAACGGTATCTCCCTGCACGGTGGTTTCCTGCCGTACACCTCTACCTTCCTGATGTTCGTTGAATATGCCCGTAACGCCGTGCGTATGGCGGCGCTGATGAAACAGCGTCAGGTGATGGTCTACACCCACGACTCCATCGGTCTGGGCGAAGACGGTCCAACTCACCAGCCGGTAGAGCAGGTGGCTTCCCTGCGCGTGACCCCGAACATGAGCACATGGCGTCCATGTGACCAGGTTGAATCCGCGGTGGCGTGGAAATACGGCGTTGAGCGTCAGGACGGTCCAACCGCGCTGATCCTCTCCCGTCAGAACCTGGCGCAGCAGGAGCGTACCCCTGAGCAGCTGGCGAACATCGCTCGCGGTGGTTACGTGCTGAAAGATTGCGCGGGCCAGCCTGAGCTGATCTTCATCGCTACCGGTTCTGAAGTTGAGCTGGCTGTTGCCGCATGGGAAAAACTGACTGCCGAAGGCGTGAAGGCGCGCGTGGTCTCCATGCCGTCTACCGATGCGTTTGACAAGCAGGATGCCGCTTACCGTGAATCCGTTCTGCCTAAAGCGGTTTCCGCGCGTGTGGCAGTGGAAGCGGGTATCGCTGACTACTGGTTCAAATACGTGGGCCTGAACGGTGCCATCGTCGGTATGACCACCTTCGGTGAGTCTGCTCCGGCAGAGCAGCTGTTCGAAGAGTTCGGCTTCACCGTTGAGAACGTTGTCGCGAAAGCGAAAGAACTGCTGTAATCGCCGTTTTGCCCGGTGGCGCTACGCTTACCGGGTCTACAAATGGCTCGAAAGTAGGCCGGGTAAGCGCTAGCGCGCCACCCGGCTTTTTTTGCGTCATTATTCCACCTAAAATGTGACGCAAGTCATATAGCTCGCTTATTCATCTGGACAGACATTCCTTTTATTCCCCGATTCGCTTATTCTTGCTGAAGCGTTTCAGTCGATTAAATGTTCGACAATTGACCAATCAATCGCAGTTTGTGACAGCAAGGATTCCCCTTCGGGCGTAGCTGGATTACTCTTTCAGCCACCTCAAACTCAGGGATTGCTTTGCAGGAGATCTATGACCGTACGCGTAGCGATTAATGGCTTCGGTCGCATCGGGCGTAACGTGGTTCGTGCTTTGTATGAATCCGGACGTCGGGCGGAAATAACCGTGGTGGCAATCAATGAACTGGCGGATGCTGCGGGCATGGCGCATTTATTGAAGTATGACACCAGCCACGGACGTTTCGCCTGGGATGTGCGCCAGGAAAGAGATCTGCTTTTTGTGGGTGATGACGCTATTCGTGTTCTGCATGAGAACAGCATTTCCGGGCTACCCTGGCGTGAACTGGGTGTGGATGTCGTGCTTGACTGTACCGGTGTTTATGGCAACCGCGAACACGGCGAAGCGCATCTGGCTGCAGGCGCGAAAAAAGTCCTGTTTTCTCATCCCGGCAGTAATGACCTCGACGCGACAGTCGTGTTTGGCGTCAACCAGCATGAGCTGCAGGCCGAACACCGCATTGTTTCCAACGCCTCCTGTACCACCAACTGCATTATTCCGGTCATCAAACTTTTAGACGATGCGTATGGCATTGAATCCGGCACCGTGACCACGATTCATTCCGCAATGCACGATCAGCAGGTTATCGACGCCTACCATCCGGATTTACGACGCACTCGCGCGGCGAGCCAGTCAATTATTCCGGTAGATACGAAACTGGCGGCAGGGATCACCCGAATTTTTCCGCAGTTTAATGACAGGTTTGAAGCGATTGCCGTGCGTGTTCCGACGATTAACGTTACCGCAATCGACCTTAGCGTGACGGTAAAAAAACCTGTAAAAGCCTGTGAAGTCAACCTGTTGCTGCAAAAAGCGGCACAGGGGGCATTTCATGGTATAGTTGACTATACGGAATTACCGTTGGTCTCAGTAGATTTTAACCACGACCCGCACAGCGCCATCGTCGATGGTACGCAAACGAGAGTCAGTGGGGCACACCTTATCAAGACGCTGGTCTGGTGTGATAACGAATGGGGCTTTGCTAACCGAATGCTCGACACCACGTTAGCAATGGCCGCTCAAGGTTTCAGGTAAGACGCATCGTGCGTCTGCAAAACTTTAAGAATCAACGAGAGGATTCACCATGTCTGTAATTAAGATGACCGATCTGGATCTGGCTGGTAAACGCGTTTTCATCCGTGCCGATCTGAACGTACCGGTTAAAGATGGCAAAGTGACCAGCGACGCGCGTATCCGTGCATCTCTGCCAACCATCGAACTGGCTCTGAAGCAGGGCGCGAAAGTGATGGTCACCTCCCACCTGGGTCGTCCAACTGAAGGCGAGTACAACGAAGAGTTCTCTCTGCTGCCAGTGGTTAATTACCTGAAAGACAAACTGTCCAACCCGGTTCGCCTGGTAAAAGATTACCTGGACGGCGTTGAAGTGGCTGCCGGTGAACTGGTTGTTCTGGAAAACGTTCGCTTCAACAAAGGCGAGAAGAAAGACGACGAAACCCTGTCCAAAAAATACGCTGCACTGTGCGACGTATTCGTGATGGATGCCTTCGGTACTGCTCACCGTGCACAGGCGTCAACCCACGGTATCGGTAAATTCGCAGACGTAGCGTGTGCCGGTCCTCTGCTGGCTGACGAACTGGAAGCGCTGGGTAAAGCACTGAAAGAACCAGCTCGTCCGATGGTGGCTATCGTTGGTGGTTCTAAAGTTTCTACCAAACTGACCGTTCTGGATTCCCTGTCTAAAATCGCTGACCAGCTGATCGTTGGCGGTGGTATCGCGAATACCTTCGTTGCCGCTCAGGGCCACAACGTCGGTAAATCCCTGTACGAAGCAGACCTGGTTGACGAAGCCAAACGCCTGCTGGGTACCTGTGATATCCCGGTTCCAACTGACGTTCGCGTCGCGACCGAGTTCTCCGAAACCGCAACCGCGACCCTGAAATCTGTAAACGACATCAAAGACGAAGAGCAGATTCTGGACCTGGGTGACGTTTCTGCACAGAAACTGGCTGAAATCCTCAAAAACGCAAAAACTATCCTGTGGAACGGTCCTGTTGGCGTGTTCGAATTCCCGAACTTCCGCAAAGGTACTGAAATCGTTGCTAACGCTATCGCAGACAGCGAAGCGTTCTCTATCGCAGGCGGTGGTGACACCCTGGCAGCAATCGACCTGTTCGGTATCGCTGACAAGATCTCCTACATCTCCACTGGCGGCGGTGCATTCCTCGAATTCGTGGAAGGCAAAGTACTGCCAGCAGTAGCAATGCTCGAAGAGCGCGCTAAGAAGTAAGCCATTCAAGGGCAGGGAAACCTGCCCAATTTTCAGCGCGCTTTTAAGAGCTCGCACCTTTTCTAACGGCCGAAGATACAGGACTAAGCAACATGTCTAAAATTTTTGATTTCGTAAAACCTGGCGTTATCACTGGTGATGACGTACAGAAAGTGTTCCAGGTAGCTAAAGAAAACAACTTTGCTCTGCCAGCAGTTAACTGCGTGGGTACCGACTCCATCAACGCCGTACTGGAAACTGCTGCTAAAGTTAAAGCTCCAGTTATCGTTCAGTTCTCTAACGGCGGCGCTGCGTTCATCGCAGGTAAAGGCGTGAAAACTGACATTCCTCAGGGTGCTGCAATCCTGGGCGCTATCTCTGGTGCGCACCACGTTCACCAGATGGCTGAACACTACGGTGTTCCAGTTATCCTGCACACTGACCACTGCGCGAAGAAACTGCTGCCGTGGATCGACGGTCTGCTGGACGCGGGTGAAAAACACTTCGCGGCAACCGGTAAGCCACTGTTCTCTTCTCACATGATCGACCTGTCTGAAGAGTCACTGCACGAAAACATCGAAATCTGCTCTAAGTACCTGGCACGCATGGCCAAAATGGACATGACCCTGGAAATCGAACTGGGCTGCACCGGCGGTGAAGAAGACGGCGTGGACAACAGCCACATGGACGCTTCTGCCCTGTACACCCAGCCAGAAGACGTTGATTACGCTTACACCGAGCTGAGCAAAATCAGCCCACGCTTCACCATTGCAGCGTCCTTCGGTAACGTACACGGCGTTTACAAACCAGGTAACGTGGTTCTGACCCCAACCATCCTGCGTGATTCTCAGGAATACGTGTCTAAGAAACACAACCTGCCGCACAACAGCCTGAACTTCGTCTTCCACGGCGGTTCAGGTTCTTCTGCTCAGGAAATCAAAGACTCCGTAAGCTACGGCGTTGTGAAAATGAACATCGATACCGATACCCAGTGGGCAACCTGGGACGGTATCCTGCAGTACTACAAAGCGAACGAAGCTTACCTGCAGGGCCAGCTGGGCAACCCGAAAGGCGAAGACCAGCCGAACAAGAAATACTACGATCCACGCGTATGGCTGCGCGCTGCTCAGACGTCCATGGTGACCCGTCTGGAGCAGGCTTTCAAAGAACTGAACGCGATCGACGTTCTGTAATTTGAGCAGCTAACAGCATCAGAAGGCCCGCAAATGCGGGCCTTTTTTTATGCTTTTTCAATACCCTGCCAGACCTGTTTTTGTGATCTGTTTGGCAAACCCGGCGCTTTTTGTTTACCCTTTACGAACCTGCCTGTCTCCATGGGGGATGGATTTTGTGTTTTGGTTTAACAAAAGGAAGAATAAATGGAACAACTCGATGTTGTAGACAGCATCAATAACGCCGGTAACTGGCTGGTACGCAACCAGGCGCTATTGCTGAGCTATGCAGTGAACATCGTCGCGGCGATTGCCATCATCATCGTCGGGATGATCGTGGCGCGTATCGTATCGAACGCGGTTAACCGCGTGATGCTGGCCCGTCACATTGACGCCACGGTGGCTGACTTCCTCTCAGCACTGGTGCGCTACGGCGTCATCGCCTTTACGCTGATTGCGGCGCTGGGCCGTGTGGGCGTGCAGACCGCCTCCGTCATCGCCGTTCTCGGTGCCGCCGGTCTGGCCATTGGTCTGGCGCTGCAGGGCTCGCTTTCAAACCTGGCGGCAGGCGTGCTGCTGGTCACCTTCCGTCCGTTCCGCTCCGGCGAGTACGTTGACCTGGGCGGCATTGCCGGAACCGTGCTGCAGGTGCAGATTTTCTCAACCACTATGCGTACCGTTGATGGCCGCATTGTGGTCGTGCCGAACGGGAAAATCATTGCAGGCAACATTATTAACTTCTCCCGTGAACCGGTGCGTCGTAACGAACTGATTATCAGCGTGGCGTATGACTCCGATATCGATCAGGTGAAGTCGCTGATTACTAATATCATTGCTTCAGACGATCGCATTCTGAAAGACAAAGAGCAGACGGTTCGCCTGAACGAACTCGGTGCTTCCTCCATTAACTTTGTGGTGCGCATCTGGAGCAAAAGCAGCGATCTGCAAAACGTGTACTGGGACGTGCTGGAACGCATTAAGCGCGACTTCGATGCCAACGGCATCAGCTTCCCGTACCCGCAGATGGACGTAAACGTCAAAAAAGTCAAAGAAGCAGAATAACTTCTCCCGCAGGCCCGGTAAGCGCAAGCGCCACCGGGCTTTACTTTCATAAGCTCCGCTAATACCCAATTAATATTATCCATTTCCTCTAATGTGATTCGCGCAGTATAGTCAGCCTCCAGAACAACACTGCGAGAAAATCGTCATGCTATCTTATTATTTTCAAGGGCTTGCCTTAGGTGCGGCCATGATCCTTCCGCTCGGCCCGCAAAATGCATTCGTGATGAATCAGGGCATCCGCCGTCATTACCATCTGATGATTGCCCTGCTGTGCGCGGTAAGTGATTTACTGCTGATCTGCGCCGGGATTTTTGGCGGTAGCGCGCTTCTGATGCAGTCTCCGTGGCTGCTGGCGCTGGTTACCTGGGGCGGCGTGGCGTTTCTGCTCTGGTACGGTTTTGGTGCCCTGAAAACGGCGATGAGCAGCAACCTCGAGCTGGCGAGCGCGGAGGTCATGAAGCAGGGCCGCTGGAAGATTATCGTCACCATGCTGGCGGTCACCTGGCTTAATCCGCATGTTTATCTCGACACCTTTGTGGTGCTGGGCAGCCTGGGCGGACAGCTGGACGTTGAGCCAAAGCGCTGGTTTGCGCTCGGTACGATCAGCGCCTCTTTCCTGTGGTTCTTCGGTCTCGCCATTCTGGCGGCATGGCTGGCGCCCCGCCTGCGTACGGCCAAAGCCCAGCGCATCATTAATACCCTGGTCGGCCTGGTGATGTGGTTTATCGCTTTCCAACTGGCGAAAGAGGGGATTCATCATGTCCAGGAATTGTTCAACTAATCCTTGTCTTATGGACAACTGAACAAGACCCGCTAAGCTTGCTGGCATGCGCCCTGTTAATGGGCACTCTTCGCAACATGGAGGAATAACAGTGAAGTTTAAGGTGATGGCCCTGGCGGCATTAGTAAGTTTCGGTGCGGTGTCGGTGCAGGCAAGTGAACTGCCGGATGGCCCGCACATCGTCACTTCAGGCACCGCAAGCGTGGACGCGGTACCCGATGTTGCAACCCTGGCAATTGAGGTGAATGTGGCGGCGAAAGATGCGGCGACGGCTAAGAAGCAGGCTGACGATCGCGTTGCGCAATATCTCTCTTTCCTCGAGCAGAACGGTGTCGGTAAAAAAGATATCAACTCTGCGAACCTGCGTACTCAACCCGATTATGACTATCAGAATGGCAAAAGCATCCTGAAGGGCTACCGCGCCGTGCGTACCGTCGAAGTGACCGTGCGTCAGCTGGATAAGCTTAACTCGCTGCTGGACGGTGCGTTAAAGGCAGGTCTGAACGAAATTCGTTCCGTGTCGCTGGGCGTTGCGCAACCGGAAAAATATAAAGACGAAGCGCGTAAAGCGGCTATTGATGATGCCATTCACCAGGCGGAACAGCTGGCTTCTGGCTTTAAGAGCAAGCTCGGCCCGGTTTATAGCGTGCGTTACCACGTCTCTAACTACCAGCCAAGCCCGATGGTTCGTATGATGAAGGCTGATGCAGCGCCGGTATCCGCTCAGGAAACTTACGAGCAGCCAACCATTCAGTTCGACGATCAGGTAGATGTGGTGTTCCAGCTGGAACCAGTTGCAGCACAGCCGAAACCTGCTCAGTAATCTGTAGGCCGGGTAAGGCGTAGCCTCCACCCGGCTTTTCTTTTTAATCCTGTCTCAACACCTTATGCCCGTATGCCAGCAGCGCGTCGGTGACGTTGCGCATCATACGGCTTTCCGGCGCAAAACGGTGCCAGTAGAGCATCCGGCGCTGATACAGCCCCGGCGTCAGGTCAATCAGCTCACCGCTTTTCAACTCTTTCTCAATCTGCAGGTGTGGGATCATGCAGCAGGTGGTGCCCTGGCGCGCAAGCTGCACGAAGGCTTCAGACGAGTTGACGATATGGCACGGCACGCTGCCAGGCGGCAGATCGAAGTTTTGCTGCAGGAACGCCTGATGCATATCGTCCAGATGGTCGAACGCCACGGCAGGGGCTTTCAGCAGCGCGGCGCGGGTGACGCCGTTGGGGAAGTAGCGCTCGGCAAAGGCTTTTGACCCCACAAACAGGTAGTCCAGTGCGCCCAGCTGATCGACAAGACAGCTTGGCAGCGCCTGAGGCTGAATACTGACGGCCCCAACCACTTCACCGCGACGCAGGCGCTCCTGGGTTCGGGTTTCATCTTCAACCTGTAAGTTCAGGCGGATAGGGGAATCTGCTAATACCGGCGCAAGAGCCGGCAGCAGCCAGGTTGCCAGACTGTCGGCGTTGACCGCCAGAGAGAGCAGCAGCGGCGTAGAGCCCGTTTGTTCGTCACCCAGCCACTCGTCTTCCAGCAGTTCAACCTGGCGCAGCAGGGCGAGGAGTTTTTGCCCTTGCTCGGTTGGACGTGGCGGCACGGTACGCACCAGCAGCGGCTGGCCGAACATGTTTTCAAGCTGTTTTATACGCTGTGATACGGCGGACTGGGTGATGCAAAGCTTTTGCGCCGCGCGCTCAAAACCTCGTTCACGAATAACTGCATCAAGTGCCTGTAGTGTTCTGTAGTCCGGACGTTTCATTGCTCTGGCTGACTCCTTAATTTTGCTTATTCTGCACTATGACACAATTTTCCCTTTGTGGCAGACGAATTCCATTCGACGTGTTCTATAATGCGCCCTGAGTTTTCACACCACAGGCAAAACGATCATGACGCAGGATGAACTGAAAAAAGCAGTAGGATGGGCCGCTCTCCAGTACGTACAGCCGGGTACCATTGTCGGTGTCGGTACGGGATCAACCGCGGCACACTTTATCGATGCGCTGGGCACGATGAAGGGGCAAATCGAGGGCGCGGTTTCCAGCTCTGATGCTTCCACGGAAAAGCTGAAAAGCCTCGGCATTACCGTTTTCGATCTCAACGAAGTGGATCGTCTGGGGATTTACGTTGACGGCGCGGATGAAATCAACGGCCACATGCAGATGATCAAAGGCGGCGGCGCGGCGCTGACGCGCGAAAAAATCATCGCCTCCGTTGCGGACAAGTTTATCTGCATCGCGGACGCCTCCAAGCAGGTCGACATTCTGGGTAATTTCCCGCTGCCGGTCGAAGTGATCCCAATGGCCCGTAGCGCGGTTGCCCGTCAGCTGGTGAAGCTTGGCGGTCGTCCGGAATACCGTCAGGGTGTAGTCACCGATAACGGTAACGTGATCCTCGACGTTCACAGTCTGGAAATTCTTGACGCGATTGCGCTGGAAAATGCCATCAACGGCATTCCGGGCGTAGTGACCGTAGGGCTATTCGCCAACCGTGGCGCGGATGTGGCGCTGATCGGCACCGCTGACGGCGTGAAAACCATCGTAAAATGATCTGATGGGGGGAGTCCTCCCCCCGCTAAAAAATTTTTGAAAAGCTAAATTCGGTGACTTGTGTCACGTTTTTACGTCTCTTTTGCCGATCCTGCCGCGTTTGTAAATTTCCATAGCATTTTCCTCTGACATTTTGCTCTGTATGACTTTTCTTCAGAGTGCCGACGCAAACGTTCATATTGCTGCAATAGTTTTTTTTGATATGTTGGCTACGGCGGATTCATATCCAGCACAACATCAGTTCAGACAAAAACAGGGTCGGGTAAATGGCAAAGGTATCACTGGAGAAAGACAAGATTAAATTCCTGCTGGTCGAGGGCGTACATCAAAAAGCAATCGATAGCCTTCGTGCGGCAGGTTACACCAACATCGAATTTCACAAAGGCGCGCTCGATACCGAAGAGCTGAAAGCGTCCATCCGTGATGCCCACTTCATTGGCCTGCGATCCCGTACTCACCTGACTGAAGAGGTTATTGCCGCGGCGGAAAAGCTGGTGGCTATCGGCTGCTTCTGCATTGGTACCAACCAGGTTGACCTGAATGCTGCCGCGAAACGCGGTATTCCCGTCTTCAACGCCCCGTTCTCCAACACCCGTTCCGTGGCGGAGCTGGTGATTGGCGAACTGCTTCTTCTGCTGCGCGGCATTCCTGAAGCTAACGCCAAGGCGCACCGCGGCGTGTGGAACAAACTGGCGTCTGGCTCATATGAAGCGCGTGGTAAAAAGCTGGGGATTATCGGCTACGGCCACATCGGTACCCAACTGGGGATTCTGGCGGAATCTCTCGGTATGCATGTCTATTTTTACGATATCGAAAGCAAGCTGCCGCTGGGCAATGCCACCCAGGTTCAACACCTGTCTGACCTGCTGAACATGAGTGACGTGGTGAGCCTGCACGTGCCGGAAAATGCGTCCACCAAAAACATGATGGGCGCGGAAGAGCTGGCGCTGATGAAGCCGGGCTCACTGCTGATTAACGCCGCGCGCGGCACGGTTGTCGATATCCCTGCGCTGTGCGATGCGCTGAAGCGTAAGCATCTGGCGGGCGCCGCCATCGACGTGTTCCCGACGGAGCCTGCGACCAACAGCGATCCGTTTACCTCTCCGCTGTGCGAGTTCGACAACGTGATCCTGACGCCTCACATTGGCGGTTCCACCCAGGAAGCGCAGGAGAACATCGGTCTGGAAGTGGCGGGTAAACTGAGCAAATACTCCGACAACGGTTCTACGCTCTCTGCCGTGAACTTCCCGGAAGTGTCTCTGCCGCTGCACGGTGGTCGTCGTCTGCTGCACATCCACGAAAACCGTCCAGGCGTGCTGACCGCGATCAACCAGATCTTTGCCGAGCAGGGCGTCAACATTGCCGCGCAGTATCTGCAGACGAACTCGCAGATGGGCTACGTGGTTATTGATATCGAAGCGGATGATGATGTGGCCGAAAAAGCGCTGCTGAGCATGAAGTCTATTGCGGGGACGATTCGCGCGCGTCTGCTGTACTGATAGTGCGGTTTGTGGTGTCGGGTGGCGGCTGCGCCTTACCCGACCTACTCTGAGCATTTGTAGGCCGGGTAAGCGTAAGCGCCACCCGGCTTTATTCTACCAGACCCAGATTTTGCTGGGCGTCACCACCGCCGGCAACGGCACATCCCATTTCTCCACCGGTAACGCCTCCACGCCCTGACAATCATGCGCATAGCCCACCGGCTGCAACCCGTACTGCTGCCAGTTTTGCAGCGTCCGGTCATAAAAACCGCCGCCCATCCCTAAACGCTGGCCCTGTTCATCAAACGCCACCAGCGGCGTGATCAGTACATCCAGCTGTGACAGCGGCAACACGTCGCGCACGTCGAGTTTCGGTTCGGTGATTTTCAGGCAATTCACCACCAGCTCGCTGTGCGGATGGTAGTGCAGAAACAGCAGATTCCCCTCGCTAAACGGGTGCAGCACCGGCAGATAGACCTTCTTCCCGGCGCGCCAGAGTTGCTCTATCAACGGTTGGGTGTCCAGCTCGCCGTCAAACGACAGAAACAGCGCAACGGTATGCGCCATCAAGACAGGGGGATACGCCATCATACGGGCGGCGGCCTGCTGGGCAAAATGCGCTTGCTGATCGGAGGTTAACGCACGGCGGCGCTGACGAATTAGCTGACGGATGTCCTGGCGTGAAGCAGAAACTTCAGGGAATTGAGTCATGGTAGTCGGTAGAAGAAAAGAGAGGGAATCTCCGAGATGCCGCCGCAGGCTGTAACCCTTGAACCCTTGGTTCAAGGTGAATGTGTCGTCATAGTTTTAAGGCTTCTCGGACGGACCGAGCATGCTCACCAACCATGGAGCGCCACATTCTTGTGGTATGAAATATCGGCTCAGGGGACTGGCCCGCTTGCGAACATCTCAGAGAAATTTTGTCTTCACAGTTACTCTACCATAGTCAACTGAGAAGTGTTATTCAAACTTGGGTCCCGGTCTTTCGGGATTGCGACCTTGATCAAGCAATGCCTGTTCTATGGTCTGCTGGAGCATTTTAATGCGCTGCTCCATGCTTGCCGCGTAGTCGCGGGTCTTCGCTTTTTCCTGAGTCAGTTCATAGCTGATGTTCAACGCGGCGATGAAAACCAGCTGCTCAGTATTTGTGACTCTAGTGCGTTCTTTTAGATCTTGCAACCGCTGATTCAAATCGTCCGCAGCCTGATTCAAAGCATCCCTTTGTTCAGGCGGACAATTCACTCGCAGTGAACGGCCAAAAATCTGGAGATCGACGGGTTGTGCAGACATGCCACCTTCCTGCTGATTGACTGCGCTGCCTTCGCTTACGGCCCCGGGGGCTGCGAAGGGGCGACACTATAGCTACCCTGATGTGAAGATACAAGCCCTTTTCTGGTATCACCAGGGTCCAAAGTGGTAGCATATCATGAAACTTCCCCCCTTTGACGACGAATGCTCATGTCTATACAGAACGAAATGCCTGGTTACAAGGATTTAAACCAGTTACTGAACCAGCAGGGAGTCGGTTTAACCCCTGCCGAAATGCACGGTCTGATCAGTGGCATGCTGTGCGGCGGAAACAGCGACAGCTCATGGCAGCCGCTGATCCACGACCTCACGAATGAAGGGCTGGCGTTTGGTCACGAGCTGGCGGAAGCGCTGCGTAAAATGCACGCCGCCACCAGCGATTCTCTGGAAGACGATGGCTTCCTTTTTCAGCTTTATCTGCCTGAAGGCGACGACGTTAGCGTGTTCGATCGCGCCGATGCGCTGGCCGGCTGGGTAAACCACTATCTGCTGGGGCTGGGCGTGACGCAGCCTAAACTGGATAAAGTGACCGGCGAAGCGGGTGAGGCGATCGACGATCTGCGTAATATCGCTCAGCTCGGCTACGATGAAGACGAAGACCAGGAAGAGCTGGAAATGTCTCTCGAAGAGATCATCGAGTACGTGCGCGTGGCGGCACTGCTGTGCCACGACAACTTTACGCGCTCACAGCCGACCGCGCCGGAAGTCCGCAAGCCAACCTTACATTAAGAAAAATAACGCACAGGAGGGTGTCATGGTTATCTCGAGTCAAGAGTATTCGCGCCGCCGTCAGGCGCTGCTGGCGAAAATGCAGCCGGGGAGCGCCGCGCTAATTTTTGCTGCGCCCGAAGTGACGCGCAGCGCCGACAGCGAATATCCCTATCGCCAGAGCAGCGATTTCTGGTACTTCACCGGCTTTAACGAGCCGGAAGCGGTGCTGGTGCTGATTAAGAGCAATGACACCCACAACCACAGCGTGATTTTCAACCGCGTACGAGACTTAACTGCTGAAATCTGGTTTGGCCGCCGCCTGGGGCAAGAGGCCGCACCGGCGAAGCTGGGCGTTGACCGCGCGCTGGCGTTTAGCGAAATCAACCAGCAGCTTTATCAGCTGCTTAACGGCCTCGACGTGCTCTATCACGCGCAGGGTGAATATGCCTACGCCGATGAGATTGTTTTCACCGCGCTGGATAAGCTGCGCAAAGGCTCGCGGCAGAACCTGTCCGCGCCGGCCACGCTGACGGACTGGCGTCCGGTGGTGCATGAGATGCGCCTGTTCAAGTCTGAAGACGAGCTTAACATGATGCGCCGTGCGGGCGAAATCAGCGCCCTGGCGCACACCCGCGCAATGGAGAAATGCCGTCCCGGGATGTTCGAATACCAGCTGGAAGGCGAAATTCACCACGAATTTAACCGCCACGGCGCGCGCTATCCCTCTTACAACACCATTGTCGGCGGCGGGGAAAACGGCTGCATTTTGCACTACACCGAAAACGAAAGCGCGCTGCGCGACGGCGATCTGGTGCTGATTGATGCCGGCTGCGAATATCAGGGCTATGCGGGGGACATAACCCGTACCTTCCCGGTGAACGGTAAGTTCTCACCGGCACAGCGCGCCATTTACGACATCGTTCTCGAGTCTCTTGAGACGGCGCTCAGGCTGTATCGTCCCGGTACCTCCATGCAGGAAGTGACCGGCGAAGTGGTGCGCATCATGATTACCGGTCTGGTCAGGCTCGGGATCCTGAAAGGGGATGTAGACACCCTGATTGCTGAAAATGCGCATCGACCGTATTTCATGCACGGCCTGAGCCACTGGCTGGGGCTGGACGTGCATGACGTTGGCGCGTACGGCACCGACCGTTCGCGCGTGCTGGAGCCGGGCATGGTGTTAACCGTGGAGCCGGGCCTGTATATCGCGCCGGATGCCGACGTGCCTGAAGAGTACCGCGGGATTGGCATTCGTATTGAAGATGACATCGTGATTACCGAAACCGGTAACGAAAACCTGACCGCCAGCGTCGTGAAAAACGCTGACGATATCGAGGCGCTGATGGCAGCGGCACGCGCATGAGCGTGATTATCGTTGGCGGCGGCATGACCGGGGCCACGCTGGCGCTGGCCATTTCGCATTTGACGCAGGGCCAGCTTCCGGTGCACCTGGTGGAAGCCGTTGCGCCAGAGGCGTCAAACCACCCCGGTTTTGATGCGCGCGCCATTGCGCTGGCGCAGGGCACCTGCCAGCAGCTTTCGCGCATTGGTATCTGGCAGGCGATAGCCGACCGCGCCACGGCGATCGGTACCGTGCACGTCAGCGATCGCGGCCATGCTGGCTTTGTCACGCTGGACGCGCAGGACTACCGGATTGATGCCCTGGGTCAGGTCGTTGAGCTGCACGACGTCGGATTGGGACTGTTCCGCCTGCTCCAGGACGCGCCGGGCGTCACGCTGCATTGTCCGGCGCGCGTGGCCAGCGTGAGCCGTAGTGAGGCGTCGGTTAGCGTGACGCTGGAAAACGGCACCGTTCTTGAAGGCCAGCTTCTGGTCGCCGCGGACGGTTCGCGCTCGTCGCTCGGCAGCCAGTGTGGCGTGGAGTGGCGCCAGCAGCCTTACGGGCAGGTGGCGGTCATTGCGAACGTCTCTACCGCAGCTGAACACCACGGCAGGGCGTTTGAACGCTTTACGCAGCATGGTCCGCTGGCGATGCTGCCGATGTCGGACGGGCGCTGTTCCCTGGTGTGGTGTCATCCTCAGGATAAGGCGGAAGAGGTTAAGGGCTGGTCCGACGAACGTTTTTGTACCGAGCTGCAGAAAGCCTTTGGCTGGCGGCTGGGGCGTATTACCCACGCAGGCAAGCGGACGGTCTACCCGCTTTCGCTGACCACGGCGTCTCAGTCTGTCTCCCATCGTCTGGCGCTTGTCGGTAATGCCGCACAGACGCTGCACCCCATCGCGGGGCAAGGCTTTAACCTGGGCTTACGCGACGTCATGAGCCTGGCCGAATCACTGGCGCATGCGTGGGGCGAGCAAAAAGACTGCGGGGCGTATTCGGTGCTGATTCATTACCAGAAGCGCCGTCAGGCGGATAAAGAGGCCACCATCGGCGTTACCGACGGCTTAGTCCATCTCTTTGCCAATCGCTGGGCACCGCTGGTTGCGGGCCGCAACCTCGGGCTGATGGCGATGGAACTATTCATTCCGGCACGTGACGTGCTGGCGCAGCGGACCCTGGGTTGGGTCGCGCGTTAAGGAGTTATCATCGTGCAAAATGTTGATGTCGCCATCGTTGGCGGCGGAATGGTTGGACTGGCATTGGCCTGTGGATTGCAGGGCAGCGGCCTGCGCGTGGCGGTGCTGGAGCAAAAGCAGCCCCAGCCCGTTGCACCGGATGCGCCGCCGGAACTCCGCGTCTCGGCGATCAATGCGGCCAGCGAAAAGCTGCTGACGCACCTTGGCGTCTGGGCAGATATTGTGGCGCATCGCGCCAGCTGCTATCACGGCATGGAAGTGTGGGATAAGGACAGCTTTGGTCATATTGCTTTTGATGATGAAAGCATGGGCTATAGCCATCTGGGGCACATCGTTGAAAACGCGGTGATCCACCACGCGCTGTGGCAGAAAGCACAGCAGTGCAGCGACGTGACGCTGATTGCGCCTGCGCAGATCCAGCAGGTGGCATGGGGCGAAAACGAGGCGTTTATCACCCTGCAGAGCGGCGACATGCTGACCGCGCGTCTGGTAGTCGGTGCTGACGGTGCGAACTCCTGGCTGCGGAATAAAGCCGACATCCCGCTGACCTTCTGGGACTATCGTCATCACGCGCTGGTCGCGACGATCCGTACCGAAGAGCCGCACGGCGGCGTGGCGCGCCAGATTTTCCACAACGACGGCATTCTGGCGTTCCTGCCGCTTAGCGACCCGCACCTGTGCTCGATTGTCTGGTCCCTGGTGCCGGAAAAAGCCCAGCAGATGCATGAGGCGACGCCGGAGGCCTTTAGCCAGGCGCTGTGCGTGGCCTTTGATAACCGCCTTGGCCTGTGCACGCTTGAAAGCGAACGTCAGGTATTCCCGTTAACCGGCCGCTACGCGCGTCAGTTTGCGGCGCACCGTCTGGCGCTGGTGGGGGATGCGGCGCATACCATTCATCCCCTGGCAGGACAGGGCGTTAACCTCGGCTTTATGGACGCGGCGGAGCTGGTTGAGGAGCTGCGTCGCCTGCATCGCGAAGGGAAAGATATTGGTCAGCATCTGTACCTGCGCCGCTACGAGCGCAGCCGCAAGCACAGCGCGGCGATGATGCTGGCGGGCATGCAGGGCTTCCGCGAGCTGTTTGCCGGAGCGAATCCAGCGAAAAAACTGCTGCGCGATATTGGCCTCAAGCTTGCTGACACCCTTCCGGGCGTTAAGCCCCAACTCCTCCGTCAGGCGATGGGTCTTAACGACCTGCCGGACTGGCTGCGTTAATTTAGACCCCTGTCACACTTTCTTTTCCCGGCCTCTGCGCCGGGGAAATTCCCTCGTTTGAAATATTCTAATTTCACGTCATTTTTCGCATTAGATAATCTAATGTCGCATTTTTCTCGTTACGGAAATTCGGCCCGATTTTCCGCACGAAATATCACCATGTGCTAAATCCTGTTAGAGCATTGTTAATTTTGTGCGGGGTTAATCGCATTTTTCCAGTGAATAACTCTGTAGGCTTTTTAGCGTTTTTTGGTCATAAGCTAATGTGATGACCCATTTTGCCTTATGGTTAACCGCCGGTTTCGGTGGTAAGTTCAGGTAAAAGAGAACGTTTGCGTCGGTGCCCGAACGCGGGGCCGATACCGGGTTTCACGGTGAATTTTTCAACGAGGACAAGATGGCTCAACAGACTCCATTGTACGAACAACACGTGTTATGCGGCGCCCGCATGGTGGACTTCCATGGCTGGATGATGCCGCTGCACTACGGCTCTCAGATTGATGAGCACCACGCGGTGCGCACCGATGCCGGTATGTTCGACGTGTCCCATATGACGATTGTCGATCTGCGCGGTAGCCGCACCCGGGAGTTTTTGCGTTATCTGCTGGCAAACGACGTCGCCAAACTGAAGACGCCGGGCAAAGCGCTCTATACCGGCATGCTGAATGCCTCGGGCGGCGTGATTGATGACCTTATCGTTTATTACTTCACTGAAGATTTCTTCCGCCTCGTTGTAAACTCCGCCACCCGCGAAAAAGACCTCTCCTGGATCACCCAACACGCCGAACCTTATGCCATCGACATCACCGTCCGTGACGATCTGTCGCTGATCGCCGTGCAGGGACCAAACGCGCAGGCGAAAGCCGCCTCTCTGTTTAACGACGAGCAGCGCAAAGCAACCGAAGGCATGAAGCCGTTCTTCGGCGTGCAGGCGGGCGATCTGTTTATCGCCACCACCGGCTACACCGGTGAAGCGGGCTACGAAATTGCGATGCCGAACGAGAAGGCCGCTGATTTCTGGCGTGCGCTGGTGGAAGCGGGCGTGAAGCCTGCGGGTCTGGGCGCGCGCGATACGCTGCGTCTGGAAGCGGGAATGAACCTTTACGGTCAGGAGATGGATGAAGGCGTCTCTCCGCTGGCTGCCAACATGGGCTGGACCATCGCGTGGGAACCGGCTGACCGTGAGTTTATTGGCCGTGAAGCGCTGGAGATGCAGCGCGAGAAGGGCACCGAACAGCTGGTGGGACTGGTGATGAAGGAAAAAGGCGTGCTGCGAGGCGAACTGCCGGTGCGCTTTACCGATGCTGACGGCAATCATCGCGAAGGCGTGATCACCAGCGGAACCTTCTCCCCGACGCTGGGCTACAGTATTGCACTGGCACGCGTGCCAGCGGGCATTGGCGAAACGGCGGTGGTGCAAATCCGCAACCGCGAAATGCCGGTCAACGTGACCAAACCGATTTTTGTTCGCGCCGGTAAGCCGGTCGCCTAATCATTTTTATCAGGAGAACTTCAATGAGCAATGTGCCAGCAGAACTGAAATACAGCAAAGAACACGAGTGGCTGCGCAAAGAGGCGGACGGCACTTACACCGTAGGGATCACCGAGCACGCGCAAGAGCTGCTGGGCGACATGGTGTTTGTTGACCTGCCTGACGTGGGCACGACCGTGAACGCGGGCGACGACTGCGCCGTGGCGGAGTCCGTAAAAGCGGCATCCGATATCTACGCGCCGGTAAGCGGTGAGATTGTTGCCGTCAACGACGCGCTGAGCGATTCGCCAGAGCTGGTCAACAGCGAGCCTTATGAAGGCGGCTGGATCTTCAAGATCAAAGCCAGCGACGAATCCCAGGTTGCCGCGCTGCTGGATGCGACCGCGTACGAAGCACTGTTAGAAGACGAGTAAGCCATTATCCCTCTCCCCTTTGCGGAGAGGGTAGGGTGAGGGGAACAGACGACACCCTCACCCCAGCCCTCTCCCTCAGGGAGAGGGAGAAAACACATTCACTGCACGTTTCAGGAACCATCGCTCATGACACAGACTTTAAGCCAGCTTGAAAACCGTGGCGCCTTCATTGAACGTCACATTGGGCCGGATGCTCAGCAACAGCAGGAGATGCTGAAGACGGTTGGCGCGGATTCATTAAACGCACTGATCGGCCAGATTGTGCCAAAAGACATCCAGCTTGCCACGCCGCCTCAGGTGGGGGAAGCCACCACGGAATTCGCCGCGCTGGCGGAGCTGAAGGCCATCGCCGGCCTGAACAAGCGCTATAAGTCTTACATTGGCATGGGCTACACCAACGTGCAGTTGCCGCCGGTGATCCTGCGCAACATGCTGGAAAACCCGGGCTGGTACACCGCTTACACCCCCTATCAGCCAGAAGTCTCCCAGGGCCGCCTGGAAGCACTGCTGAACTTCCAGCAGGTGACGCTGGACCTTACCGGCATGGATATCGCCTCTGCTTCTCTGCTGGACGAAGCGACCGCCGCCGCCGAAGCGATGGCGATGGCTAAGCGAGTGAGCAAGCTGAAAAATGCTAACCGCTTCTTCGTGGCGGCGGACGTGCATCCGCAGACGCTGGACGTGGTGCGCACTCGCGCAGAGACCTTCGGCTTTGACGTAATCGTCGACGACGCTGACAAAGTGCTGGATCATCAGGACGTTTTCGGCGTTCTGCTGCAGCAGGTGGGCACCACCGGCGAAGTTCACGACTACGGCGCGCTGATTGCCGAGCTGAAATCCCGCAAGGTGGTTGTTAGCGTTGCCGCCGATTTTATGGCGCTGGTGCTGCTGACGGCACCGGGCAAACAGGGCGCGGATATCGTCTTCGGCTCTGCGCAACGCTTCGGCGTACCGATGGGCTACGGCGGCCCGCACGCGGCGTTCTTCGGCGCGAAAGATGAATTCAAACGCTCCATGCCTGGCCGTATTATCGGCGTCTCCAAAGATGCTGCCGGTAATACCGCGCTGCGCATGGCGATGCAGACCCGCGAGCAGCACATCCGCCGCGAGAAAGCGAACTCCAACATCTGTACCTCACAGGTGCTGCTGGCAAACATCGCCAGCCTGTACGCCGTGTTCCACGGCCCGGCTGGTCTGAAGCGCATTGCCAGCCGCATTCACCGCCTGGCCGATATTCTGGCCTGCGGCCTGCAGCAGAAAGGCCTTAAGCTGCGCCACGCTCACTACTTCGACACCCTGTGTGTGGAAGTGGCGGACAAAGCGGCCGTGCTGGCGCGCGCGAATGCGGCAGAGATCAACCTGCGCAGCGACATCCACAACGCCGTCGGCATTACGCTGGATGAAAGCACCACCCGCGACGATATCCTGAACCTGTTCAGCGTGTTGCTGGGTGACGCGCACGGTCTGGACATTGATGCGCTCGACAAAGAGGTCGCGCTCGACAGCCGCTCCATTCAGGAAAGCATGCTGCGTAACGATGCGATCCTGACGCATCCGGTCTTTAATCGCTATCACAGCGAAACCGAGATGATGCGCTATATGCACTCTCTGGAGCGCAAGGATCTGGCGCTGAACCAGGCGATGATTCCGCTGGGCTCGTGCACCATGAAACTGAACGCCGCGGCAGAGATGATCCCGATCACCTGGCCTGAATTCTCCGAGCTGCACCCGTTCTGCCCGCCAGAGCAGGCAGAAGGTTATCATATGATGATCAACCAGCTTTCCGACTGGCTGGTGAAGCTGACCGGTTATGACGCGCTCTGCATGCAGCCGAACTCCGGCGCGCAGGGTGAATATGCGGGCCTGCTGGCGATCCGTCACTATCACGAAAGCCGCAACGAAGGTCACCGCGATATCTGCCTGATCCCAAGCTCCGCCCACGGCACCAACCCGGCCTCAGCCCAGATGGCGGGCATGGAAGTCGTGGTGGTGGCGTGCGATAAGAACGGCAACATCGATCTGGCCGACCTGCGCGCGAAAGCCGAACAGGCGGGCGACAAGCTCTCCTGCATCATGGTGACCTATCCGTCCACCCACGGCGTGTACGAAGAGACCATCCGTGAAGTGTGCGAAGTGGTGCACCAGTTCGGCGGTCAGGTATACCTCGACGGCGCGAACATGAACGCACAGGTGGGCATTACTTCTCCGGGCTTTATCGGCGCGGACGTGTCGCACCTTAACCTGCACAAAACCTTCTGCATCCCGCACGGCGGTGGCGGCCCGGGCATGGGTCCTATCGGCGTGAAAGCGCACCTGGCGCCGTTTGTCCCAGGCCACAGCGTAGTTCAGATCGAAGGCATGCTGACCCGTCAGGGCGCGGTCTCTGCGGCACCGTTCGGTAGCGCCTCTATCCTGCCAATCAGCTGGATGTACATCCGCATGATGGGCGCGGAAGGGCTGAAGCAGGCGAGCCAGGTGGCAATTCTGAATGCCAACTATATTGCGACGCGCCTGAAGTCTGCCTTCCCGGTGCTCTATACCGGCCGCGACGGTCGCGTGGCGCACGAGTGCATCCTCGATATTCGTCCGCTGAAAGAGCAGACCGGCATTAGCGAGCTGGATATCGCCAAGCGTCTGATCGACTACGGCTTCCACGCGCCAACCATGTCGTTCCCGGTTGCGGGTACGCTGATGGTTGAGCCAACGGAGTCTGAAAGCAAAGCAGAGCTGGACCGCTTTATCGACGCGATGCTGGCCATCCGCATGGAGATCGACCGCGTGCAGGACGGCGAGTGGACGCTGGAAGATAACCCGCTGGTCAACGCTCCGCACACCCAGCACGAGATGGTGGCTGAGTGGAACCACGGTTATTCCCGCGAGCTGGCGGTCTTCCCGGCAGGCGTGGCGAACAAATACTGGCCGACCGTGAAGCGTCTCGATGACGTTTACGGCGACCGTAACCTGTTCTGCTCCTGCGTACCGATGAGCGAATACCAGTAATCGCGCTGGTGCAGTAATCCAGTCCGGGTAAGGCGAAGCCGCCACCCGGCTTTTTTATTGGGAGAAGAAAATGGGCATTGCACTTGTGACCGGCGCCAGTCGGGGCATTGGGAAAGCCACCGCGCTGCAGCTGGCACGCGAAGGCTACACCGTGGCGGTGAACTATCATCACAACATTAAAGCCGCGACTGACGTGATAAACCAGATCGTTGAAGCTGGCGGTAAAGCCTTTGCCGTCCGCGCAGATATCAGTGATGAAGCTCAGGTGCTGGCGATGTTTGACAGCATCGATCGCGAAGGCGAGCCGCTTACCGCGCTGGTCAATAATGCGGGAATTCTGTTTGAGCAATCCACCATCGAGAATCTCTCCGCTGAGCGCATTAACCGCGTCCTGGCGACCAACGTCACGGGCTACTTCCTCTGCTGCCGGGAAGCGGTAAAACGAATGTCCTTCAGGCATGGCGGCAAGGGTGGGGCGATAGTGAATGTCTCTTCTGCAGCGTCGCGTCTGGGCGCGCCGGGTGAATATGTGGATTATGCCGCGTCCAAGGGGGCGGTGGATTCGCTGACAACGGGTTTATCGCTGGAGGTAGCGGCGCAGGGCATTCGCGTCAACTGCGTCCGTCCGGGTCTGATCTATACCGATATCCATGCTTCCGGCGGAGAGCCGGGGCGAGTGGATCGCGTGAAATCGTTGCTGCCGATGCAGCGCGGCGGCCAGCCGGAAGAGGTCGCCCAGGCGATTGTCTGGCTGCTGAGCGAGAAGGCGTCTTACGTGACGGGGAGCTTTATTGAGCTGGCGGGTGGGAAGTAAACCCCTAACCTAACCCTCTCCCCAAAGGGGAGAGGGGATCAAGCGTAACGGCGCTCGGTGTTAAAGTTTCTCGCCGTTGCTGGCAATCACGCCCTTATACCACTCGAAGCTTTTCTTGCGTGAACGCGACATGTCGCCCGTACCGTCGTCGTGTTTATTCACGTAGATAAAGCCGTAGCGTTTGCTGTACTGGCCGGTGGTGAACGACACGCAGTCGATACAGCCCCATGGCGTATAGCCCATCAGATCCACGCCATCGTGGGTAACGGCTTTGATCATCTCCTCCACGTGGGCACGCAGATAGTCGATACGATAGTCATCGTTGATGCTGCCGTCTTCTTCAACCTTGTCGTAGGCGCCGAAGCCGTTTTCAACGATAAACAGCGGTTTCTGGTAACGCTCGTACAGTTCGCACAGGGAATAGCGTAACCCTACTGGGTCAATCTGCCAGCCCCAGTCGGAAGCCTTAACGTGCGGGTTCGGCACGCTGCCTTCGAAACCGGAAATCGCGTCCCCGGTGCCGCCTTCCGCTTTCACCGCGTTGGTCATGTAGTAGCTGAAGCCCAGGTAGTCGCAGGTACCTTCACGCAGGATCTGCTCGTCGCCTGCCTCCATTTTGATGGAGAACCCGCGGCGCTCCCACTCGTTCAGGACGTAAGACGGGTAGTAACCCCGCAGCTGGACGTCGGTAAAGACGTAGCGCTCGCGCATCGATTCCTGGGCGAACATCACGTCTTCCGGCTTGCAGGAGAATGGATAGAGCGCCACCATGGCCAGCATGCAGCCGACTTTCATCTCCGGATTGATGCGGCGCGCGGCTTTCACCGCCAGGGCGCTGGCCACAAACTGGTGGTGAAGCACCTGATACATGGTCTCTTCGGGATTTTCGTGTTCGGTGTAGACCACACCGGAGCAGCAGTAGCCGAACAGCGGTGCGCGCCAGTTGCGCTGGTTATTGATTTCGTTGAAGGTCATCCAGTATTTGACCTTGTTTTTGTAGCGCTCAAAAACCACTTCCGCGAAGCGCACAAAGAAATCGACCACTTTACGGTTGGTCCAGCTACCGTATTCCTGCACCAGGTGCAGCGGCATTTCGAAGTGGGAGAGGGTGATCACCGGTTCGATGTTGTACTTCAGCAGCTCATCGAACATGTCGTCGTAAAACTTCAGCCCCTCTTCGTTTGGCTGCGTTTCATCACCTTTCGGGAAGATGCGCGTCCAGGCGATGGAGGTACGGAAACACTTGAAGCCCATCTCGGCAAACAGCTTGATGTCTTCTTTGTAGTGGCCGTGGAAATCGATAGCTTCATGGTTGGGGTAGTATTTCCCCGGTACCACCTCCTGCGTGATTTCGCGCGGTACGCCGTGTGCGCCGCCGGTCAATACGTCGCAAATGCTTGGCCCTTTGCCGCCTTTGTTCCAGCCGCCTTCAACCTGATGAGCGGCAACCGCGCCACCCCATAAAAAATCTTTTGGTAAGGTCAATTTTTTCATCGCTGCTATTCTCAATAAATGACTTATTGGCATCGAGTCTAGCAAAGCGAAATTAAATGTCACGATATAACAATTTACGGTAAATGTGATTTGTCACATCAAAAAAACAGGGTGTTTTATTCTGTAAGTTTCTTCGCCAGCTTACGGCCGAGAGATTCCAGAATATAGATGACGGGAATTTGCGTGGTTATATCGTAGACGCCTGCAATTCGAGTCTGAGGAACGTGCCAGGAGAGATTAAAGTCCGCCAGTTTTGCCAGGCGCGAGTGCTCGTGGCTGGTAATGGAGAGCACCTTACAGTGATGCAGGCTGAACTGGCTGGCGAAGCGCAGGATCTCCTCGGTCTCGCCCGAGACGGAGAGCACAATAGCCAGCGCATTTTTTGCCATGTCATTCGTGACCGGGAAATAAGGGTCATCAATATGGTTACTGAATTTCCCAATATTAGAAAAGAAACGTGCGCCATATTTTGCCAGCGAGCCTGATGTCCCGGCACCGACAAATATAATTCGCTCGGAAGATAAAATAATATCGACCGCCTTATCCAATAACGCGTCGAACTCTTCATTATTCACGCTTTTAAAAAAGCTGATTATTTCGCTGGCGCCGAAGTTCGCCTGCTGGGGCTCGTTCTGCTCAAGGTACAGCTTAAAGCGCACGCGGAATTCAGAATACCCTTCGCAGTTAAGCTTGCGGCAAAAGCGCAGGATTGTGGTCGTCGAGACGTCTGCAGCATCCGCCAGCTCGCGAATGGTCATGTACATCACTTTGTCACGATTTTTTATGACATAGTTGTAGACCATCATCTCCAGGTTATTGAGACTGGCAATGGCGGAATGGGAGAACATGCTCACAATGGCTACACTCACTCATCAGACTTTTCTTCAGGGAATAATAACATGCAGCCAAACGACATCACTTTTTTTCAGCGCTTTCAGGACGACATTCTGGCCGGGCGTAAAACCATCACTATCCGGGATAAAAGTGAATCCCATTTCAAAACCGGCGATATCCTGCGGGTGGGACGTTATGAGGATGATGGTTATTTTTGCACCATCGAAGTAACGGGAACGTCAACCGTTACGTTCGACACATTGACGCAAAAACATGCTGAACAGGAGAATATGACCCTGGATACGCTGAAAAGCGTGATCGCAGAGATCTATCCCAGCCAGAACCAGTTTTATGTGATTGATTTTAAACGTCTATAATTTAAATCGAAACGCACGTTCGCTGAAATTAAACCGTAACTGTCTGATTGTAATTTAGAAACGTTATGTTTAACTTTATTTTAGCTAACATGTGTTCACTGGAATCATTCTCAGTTAGCATAGTGATGCGATGAATAATCATCTTTTGTTTTCCCGGAGTTTTGTATGGTGAGCAGACCATTAATCGCACAGGGATATTCGCTGGCTGAGGAAGTAGCCAACAGCATCAGCCACGGCATTGGCCTGGTGTTTGGGATTGTCGGTTTAGTCTTATTGCTGGTGCAGGCGGTGGACGCTAATGCCAGCGCGATGGCCATTACCAGCTACAGCCTGTATGGCGGGAGTATGATCCTGCTGTTTCTGGCGTCGACGCTTTATCACGCGATCCCGCATCAGCGGGCCAAAATATGGCTCAAGAAATTTGACCACTGCGCTATCTATCTTCTTATTGCAGGCACCTACACCCCGTTTTTGCTGGTGGGGCTCAACTCGCCGCTGTCGCGTGGCCTGATGATTGTTATCTGGAGCCTGGCACTGCTGGGGATCCTGTTTAAGCTGACCATCGCGCACCGCTTTAAGGTGCTGTCGCTGGTCACCTATCTGACCATGGGCTGGCTGTCGCTAATTGTGGTGTATCAACTGGCAATCAAACTGTCGATAGGGGGCGTGACGCTTCTGGCCTTAGGCGGCGTGGTATACTCGCTCGGCGTGATTTTCTACGTCTGCAAGCGCATTCCTTACAACCATGCCATCTGGCACGGCTTTGTGCTGGGCGGCAGCGTATGCCACTTTTTGGCGATCTATTTGTACGTAGGGCAGGCCTAGTTTTTTACGCCGTGCGGGCGGTTGCCCTCACCCCGGCCCCCTCCCACAGGGGGAGGGAGGACACCAAAACCCTAGGCCCGGTAGGTGCAGCGCCACCGGGCGATACAGCATCACTCTTCCAGAGAATACGGCAGCGGCTCAATACTCAGCGTATTTGCATCGTCACGCACGCGGAACACGCTGTCGGCTTCCATGTCGTTGTTCATGACGGCTTGAACCAAAAGACGTCCATCATCCAGCTGTACGGCGGCTAATACGGTGCCGGTACGGCGCCAGTTATCACCCATCTTCAGCTCTAAGTCTTCACCCGCTTCAGGGACGCGGCTGGCATGTCCCGCGAGTGTCCACAGCGCACGTTTGTTTGCCCCGCGGAATTTTGCACGCGCCACCATCTCCTGGCCGGTGTAACAGCCTTTTTTAAAGCTGATACCCCCCAGTGCCTGCAGGTTGGTTGCCTGAGGAATAAACTGTGCGCTGTTTGCTGCGTCAATTACCGGCAGACCCGCTTCGATGTTCAGCGCCAGCCACTGCTGACTGTTGTTAAGCTGCGCTTCGCCGCGCAGCGCCTCGGTGATGCGCTCGGCGGTTTCGGCATCCGTGACTAACAGAAAACGCTCTGCCGGGTGTTCAAACCACAGGATGGAGGTGTCGCCTTCGCTGACGAGCTGCTTTTCGGCATTCGGCAGTTCGCTGAAGAGATTTTTCAGCGCCGCACGTGCCTGGAAGCCGGCCACACCCAGCAGGACATGTTCGTCGTCCGGGGCGATAGTGACTTTGGAAAAGACCGCGTACTTCTTCAGCTCTTTGAGCTGGGCCTCCTGCAGGCTGCGGCGCTCAATAAAGGCAAAGCCATCCTGACGGCGGAAGAGACGCAGGTTGCTCCACATTTTGCCTTTTGGGTCGCAATGCGCGGCCAGCAGGTGCTGGTGTTCGGTCATCTGGCTGACGTCGGCGGTCACCTGGCCCTGCAGATATTTTTCGGCGTCGGCACCGGTGAGCGTCGCCAGCGCCCAGTCATCAAGAGAAATAAGCGTCAGCGGCAGACGCGCAGAGGCGGCGGGCTGGCGAGGAGAAAATGGTGTAAATGCCATAACGATATCCTGAATTGCTTAACGCTTTGATAATGCCTAATGGTAAAAGAGCCTGCAGGCAATGCAAGCGCTTTCAACAGGCCATTTGTGCCCTAAACCGGTTATGCGTAACGCTACGCAAAATAATGTAATCCGCTGTCTTTGTAGGGGGTATTCGGGAAGCCTGCTCGGCGATCGCAATATTCCAGTAATGAAACGTTCAAAAACACGTTACACTAGCTGGTGTCCCCGTAGAGAAACAAAGAACACTGAACGGGGCACCGACTGTGCCAAACGTAATGCAGGAAACTGAACATGGATATTAACAACAAGGCCCGTATTCACTGGGCGTGCCGTCGCGGAATGCGTGAACTTGATATTTCCATCATGCCTTTCTTCGAATATGAGTATGACACCTTAAGCGACGATGATAAGCGTCTGTTTGTTCGCCTGCTTGAGTCTGACGATCCAGATTTATTCAACTGGCTGATGAACCACGGCAAACCCGCCGATACCGAGTTGCAACGGATGGTGCAATTAATTCAAACACGGAATCGGGAACGTGGTCCTGTGGCAATCTGATCTTCGCGTCTCGTGGCGCTCGCAGTGGATGTCTTTATTGCTCCACGGACTGGTTGCGGCCTTTGTGTTACTGATGCCGTGGCCGCTAAGCTATACGCCGCTGTGGCTGCTGTTACTCTCGTTTGTCGTTTTTGACAGCGTACGCAGCCAGCGTCGAATTAATGCCCGTCAGGGAGAGATCAAATTACTGATGGATTCCCGCCTGCGCTGGCAGGGTAAAGAGTGGGATATCCTCGGTATGCCCTGGATGCTCAACTGCGGCATGATGTTACGGTTACGCAAGGTGGACGGCGGGCGTTGCCAGCATCTTTGGCTGGCGGCTGACAGTATGGATGCTGCCGAGTGGCGAGATCTGCGCCGGATGCTATTGCAACAGACGACGCAGGGATAATATGCGTTAGCTAAACTTTTCAGCCATTTCGCCCAGAATCTGTTCGCACCAGGTTTGCAGGCGCTCATCGCTGAGATCGTACTGGTTGGTTTCATCCAGCGCGAGCCCAACAAACAGCTCGCCGTCGGCAATAATCGGTTTTTTACTGGTGAACTCGTAACCTTCGGTTGGCCAGTAGCCGATAAACGACACCCCTTTCGGTGCCAGTTTGTCGTGCAGCATGCCGAGCGCGTCCAGGAACCATTCCCCGTAACCGAGCTGGTCCCCCATGCCGTACATGGCAATGATTTTGCCGTCGAGGTTGACTGAGTCGAGTTGATCCCAGATGGCTTCCCAGTCTTCCTGTATCTCACCAAAATCCCAGGTTGGGATGCCAAGGATCAGGACATCGTACTGTTCCATCAGCGCGACCGCGTCATCTTTCAGGTTATGCAACGTCACCAGTTCCGGGCCAATGATGTCGCGAATTTTCTCTGCCGCCATTTCGGTGTAGCAGGTGCTGGAACCATAGAACAGACCAATATTCATCGCGTAACTATCTCAATTCTTGCTTTGACTATGCGCGTAGTGTACCAGAAACCGGTCGCAATCAGGCATAATGGCCTGACTGCAGAATCAAAGGGGCTGATGTGGAAAAGGATCTCGCACTGATCGAACAGTTTCTCGACGCGCTGTGGCTGGAGAAAAATCTGGCCGAGAATACGCTCAGCGCCTACCGGCGCGATCTTACCATGCTGGTGGAGTGGCTGGCCCGTCGGCAGCTCTCGCTGGCGAGCGCGCAAAGCGACGACCTACAGGCGCTGCTCGGTGAACGTGTAGAAGGGGGGTACAAAGCCACCAGTTCCGCTCGTTTGCTCAGCGCCATGCGTCGGCTGTTCCAGCATCTCTACCGTGAGAAGATTCGCGAAGACGATCCAAGCGCGCTGCTGGCTTCCCCTAAGCTTCCGCAGCGGCTGCCGAAAGATCTCAGCGAAGCACAAGTTGAGAGATTATTACAGTCACCGGCTGTTGACCTGCCGCTGGAGTTACGCGATAAAGCCATGCTTGAGCTATTGTATGCTACCGGCTTGCGCGTTTCGGAACTGGTTGGCCTGACGATGAGCGACATCAGCCTGCGTCAGGGCGTGGTGCGCGTCATTGGTAAAGGAAATAAGGAAAGGCTGGTTCCGCTGGGGGAAGAGGCGGTTTACTGGCTGGAAACGTACCTGGAGCATGGCCGTCCGTGGCTGCTCAATGGTACGTCTATCGACGTCCTGTTTCCGAGCCAGCGCGCCCAGCAGATGACGCGGCAAACGTTCTGGCATCGCATTAAGCATTACGCCACACTGGCGGGTATCGACAGTGAAAAGCTTTCGCCGCACGTATTGCGTCACGCCTTCGCGACGCATCTGCTCAACCACGGCGCTGATTTACGCGTGGTGCAGATGCTGCTGGGACACAGCGATCTTTCCACGACGCAAATTTACACCCATGTCGCGACGGAACGCCTGCGGCAGCTACACCAACAGCACCACCCTCGAGCGTGAGTGCCGACGAATTGTAACAGGATCACATATGAAAAAGTCTTTCGCGCTGTTCACCCTGCTGGCAGCCTCATTTACCGGTTTCGCCCATGCGGACGATGCCGCCATCAAACAGTCGCTGGCTAAGCTTGGCGTCACCGGCAGCGATATTCAGCCTGCACCGGTTGCTGGGATGAAAACGGTACTGACCAACAGCGGCGTGCTGTACGTCACCGAAGACGGCAAACACATTATTCAGGGGCCAATGTACGACGTGAGCGGCGCGCAGCCGGTGAACGTCACCAACCAGCTGCTGATGAAAAACCTGAACGCGCTCGAAAAAGAGATGATCGTCTATAAAGCGGCGCAGGAAAAACACGTTATTACCGTTTTCACCGACATCACCTGCGGCTACTGCCACAAGCTGCATGAAGAGATGAAAGACTACAACGCGCTGGGTATTACCGTGCGTTACCTGGCCTTCCCGCGCGCGGGCGTGCAGAGCCAGCCCGAGCAGGACATGAAGGCTATCTGGTGTGCGAAAGACCGCAACAAAGCGTTTGACGACGCGATGAACGGCAAAGGCGTTAAGCCGGCCTCCTGCGACATTGATATCGCTAACCACTACGCGCTCGGCGTGCAGTTTGGCGTGAGCGGTACGCCAGCGATTGTCCTGAGCAATGGCTATGTCGTTCCGGGCTATCAGGGGCCAAAAGAGATGAAAGAGTTCCTCGACGCGCACCAGAAACAGTTTGGTGGTAAATAATCCGCGTGAAAGCCCCGATAAAATTGCGCCGCCGCGAGGCGGTTGAACCGGTTGATTTGCCAGACGATCTCCCGGCGCTGCTTAAGCGCCTCTACGCCAGCCGCGGCGTGCGTCGCGCTGAGGATCTTGAGCGCAGCGTGAAAGGGATGCTGCCCTGGCAGCAGCTGAGCGGTATCGAAAAAGCTACCGAAATGCTCTACAACGCGCTGCGTGAAGGAACGCGGATTGTGGTGGTAGGGGATTTCGACGCCGACGGCGCAACCAGCACCGCGCTGAGCGTGCTCAGCCTGCGCGCGCTGGGCTGCGATAACGTCACGTATCTGGTGCCTAACCGTTTTGAAGACGGCTACGGACTCAGCCCGGAAGTGGTCGATCAGGCCCATGCCCGCGGTGCGCAGATGATCATGACCGTCGATAACGGGATCTCTTCCCATGCGGGGGTCGATCATGCTCACGCTCTGGGGATCCCGGTGCTGGTTACCGATCACCACCTGCCGGGCGAAACGCTGCCGGATGCGAAAGCGATTATTAATCCCAACCTGCGCGACTGCGATTTCCCATCGAAATCCCTTGCGGGCGTAGGCGTGGCGTTTTATCTGATGCTGGCGTTACGGACTCTGCTGCGCGATAAGGGCTGGTTCGAATCCCGCGGTATTGCCGTACCGAACCTGGCGGAATATCTCGATCTGGTGGCGCTGGGCACCGTCGCGGACGTGGTACCGCTCGATACCAATAACCGCATTTTGACCTGGCAGGGCCTAAGCCGCATTCGCGCGGGCAAGTGCCGGCCGGGGATCAAGGCGCTGCTGGAAATAGCCAACCGCGATCCGCTCAAGCTGGCGGCAAGCGATTTGGGCTTTGCGCTCGGGCCGCGCCTGAACGCGGCCGGAAGACTGGACGATATGTCCGTCGGCGTGGCGCTGCTGCTGTGCGACAACATCGGTGAAGCGCGCGTGCTGGCCAACGAGCTGGACGCCCTGAACCAGACACGTAAAGAGATTGAGCAGGGGATGCAGGCCGAAGCGCTGACCCTGTGTGAAAAACTGGAGCGCAGCGGCGATACGCTGCCGGGCGGCCTGGCGATGTACCATCCCGAGTGGCATCAGGGCGTGGTCGGCATTCTGGCGTCGCGCATCAAAGAGCGCTTCCACCGCCCGGTGATCGCGTTCGCACCCGCGGGCGACGGCACGCTGAAAGGCTCTGGCCGCTCAATTCAGGGGTTGCACATGCGTGATGCTCTGGAGCGTCTCGATACACTGTACCCGGGTCTGATGATCAAGTTCGGCGGCCATGCGATGGCGGCTGGACTGTCGCTGGAAGAGGCGAAATTCGACGAGTTCCAGCGCCTGTTCGGCGAGCTGGTCACCGACTGGATTGACCCGGCCCTGCTGCAGGGGGAAGTGGTGTCCGATGGCGAGCTTTCACCGCTTGAGATGACGATGGACGTGGCGCAAATGCTGCGCGATGCCGGCCCGTGGGGGCAGATGTTCCCGGAACCGCTGTTTGACGGGCGATTCCGCCTGCTGCAGCAGCGCATTGTCGGCGAACGTCATCTGAAAGTGATGGTTGAGCCCGTGGGCGGTGGACCGCTTCTGGACGGCATTGCTTTTAACGTCGATACCTCCATCTGGCCGGACAACGGCGTGCGCGAGGTCGAGCTGGCGTACAAACTGGACATCAACGAGTTTCGCGGTAACCGCACCCTTCAGATCATCATCGACAATATCTGGCCAATTTAGCGGCAGTAATCTCTATAAAAAAGGGCGTGGATTCGGTACAATCCCGCTCTTATCACCGCATTTTGACAAGTCCATAAAAGAAAACAGACCATGTTTGAAATTAATCCGGTAAAAAACCGTATTCAGGACCTCACGGAGCGCTCTGACGTTCTTAGGGGGTATCTTTGACTACGATGCCAAGAAAGAGCGTCTTGAAGAAGTAAACGCCGAGCTGGAACAGCCGGACGTCTGGAACGAACCTGAACGCGCACAGGCGCTGGGTAAAGAGCGTTCCTCTCTCGAAGCTATCGTAGATACGCTGGATCAAATGGCCCAGGGGCTGGAAGATGTTTCCGGTTTGCTGGAGCTGGCCGTCGAAGCTGACGACGAAGAAACCTTTAACGAAGCCGTGGCAGAACTCGACGTGCTGGAAGAGAAGCTGGCGCAGCTTGAATTCCGTCGCATGTTCTCCGGCGAATACGACAGCGCTGACTGCTATCTCGATATTCAGGCAGGTTCTGGCGGTACCGAAGCGCAGGACTGGGCCAGCATGCTGACGCGTATGTACCTGCGTTGGGCAGAAGCGCGCGGTTTCAAAACCGAAATTATCGAAGAGTCTGAAGGTGAAGTTGCGGGTCTGAAATCCGTCACCATCAAGATCATTGGCGATTACGCCTACGGCTGGCTGCGTACCGAAACCGGCGTTCACCGCCTGGTGCGTAAGAGCCCGTTCGACTCCGGCGGCCGCCGTCATACCTCCTTCAGCTCCGCGTTCGTTTACCCGGAAGTTGACGAAGATATTGATATCGAAATTAATCCGGCGGACCTGCGTATCGACGTTTACCGCGCATCCGGCGCGGGCGGTCAGCACGTTAACCGTACGGAATCGGCGGTGCGTATTACCCACATTCCAACCGGGCTGGTCACGCAATGCCAGAACGACCGTTCCCAGCATAAGAACAAAGACCAGGCCATGAAGCAGATGAAAGCGAAGCTTTATGAGCTGGAGATGCAGAAGAAAAATGCTGAGAAACAGGCGATGGAAGACAACAAGTCTGACATCGGCTGGGGCAGCCAGATCCGTTCTTACGTCCTTGATGACTCCCGCATCAAAGACCTGCGTACCGGGGTTGAAACCCGCAACACGCAGGCGGTGCTGGACGGCAGCCTGGACCAATTTATCGAAGCAAGTTTGAAAGCAGGGTTATGAGGAACCAACATGTCTGAACAACAAGCACAGGGCGCTGACGCGGTAGTCGATCTTAACAACGAACTGAAAACCCGCCGCGAGAAGCTGGCAGCGCTGCGCGAGCAGGGCGTGCCGTTCCCGAACGATTTTCGTCGTGACCACACCTCAGACCAACTGCACGCTGACTTCGACGCGAAAGAGAACGAAGAGCTGGAAGCGCTGAACGTTGAAGTGGCCGTTGCAGGCCGCATGATGACCCGTCGTATCATGGGTAAAGCCTCATTCGTGACCCTGCAGGACGTTGGCGGCCGCATTCAGCTGTACGTTTCCCGTGACGACCTGCCGGAAGGCATCTACAACGAGCAGTTCAAGAAGTGGGACCTGGGCGATATCCTGGGCGCAAAAGGTAAACTGTTCAAAACCAAAACTGGTGAACTGTCTATCCACTGCACCGAGCTGCGTCTGCTGACCAAAGCCCTGCGCCCGCTGCCGGACAAATTCCACGGCCTGCAGGATCAGGAAGCGCGCTATCGTCAGCGCTACCTGGATCTCATCTCTAACGATGAATCCCGCAAGACCTTTAAAATTCGCTCCCAGATCATGGCCGGTATCCGCCAGTTCATGGTCAACCGCGACTTTATGGAAGTGGAAACCCCGATGATGCAGGTGATCCCAGGCGGCGCGTCTGCGCGTCCGTTCATCACCCATCACAACGCCCTGGACCTGGACATGTACCTGCGTATCGCGCCGGAACTGTACCTGAAGCGCCTGGTGGTCGGTGGTTTTGACCGCGTGTTCGAGATCAACCGTAACTTCCGTAACGAAGGTATCTCCGTTCGCCATAACCCAGAGTTCACCATGATGGAACTCTACATGGCGTATGCGGATTACAAAGATCTGATCGAGCTGACCGAATCCCTGTTCCGTACCCTGGCGCAGGATATTCTGGGCACCACGCAGGTCCCTTACGGTGAAGAAGTCTTCGACTTCGGCAAGCCGTTCGAAAAACTGACCATGCGCGAAGCGATCAAGAAGTACCGTCCGGAAACCAACATGGCGGATCTGGATAACTTCGATTCTGCGAAAGCGATCGCGGAAAGCATCGGTATCAAGGTTGAGAAGAGCTGGGGTCTGGGCCGTATCGTGACCGAGATCTTCGAAGAAGTGGCCGAAGCGCACCTGATTCAGCCGACCTTCATCACCGAATACCCGGCGGAAGTCTCTCCTCTGGCGCGTCGTAATGACCAGAACCCGGAAATCACTGACCGCTTCGAATTCTTCATCGGCGGCCGTGAAATCGGTAACGGCTTTAGCGAGCTGAACGATGCGGAAGACCAGGCTCAGCGCTTCCAGGACCAGGTTGACGCGAAAGCGGCAGGCGACGACGAAGCGATGTTCTTCGACGAAGACTACGTGACCGCGCTGGAACACGGTCTGCCACCAACGGCGGGTCTGGGCATTGGTATCGACCGTATGGTTATGCTGTTCACCAACAGCCACACCATCCGCGATGTGATCCTGTTCCCGGCTATGCGCCCGGTGAAGTAAGACGTTAAGATGTAAAAAAAGCCCCGAAAGGGGCTTTTTTATTGCGCCGCGAAGGCTTTAAGTTCTTCGCGGGCGGTAGTCGCTTCCATGACCATCCACGGGCTAAAGGCCCAGGGCGTTGCGTCCAGCGCGCGGAATAACGCCTCCAGCTCAACCCACTGATAGTCCATCACTTCATCTTCGTTTATCGTCACGTCATTGGTGATGCGGGCGGCGAATACCGGGCAAATTTCATTTTCCACGATCCCGGACGGGTCGGTTTCCCGATAGCGAAATTCAGGGGCGACGGCGGTGATATCGGTCAGTTCAGCGCCCACTTCAAAGCGGCAGCGGCGGATTATCGCCTGGACTGTCTCTTCGCCCGACTGCGGGTGGCCGCAAACGGAGTTGGTCCAGACGCCGGGCCAGGCTTTTTTGCTTAAGGCGCGTCGGGTGATCAGACATTCCCCTTTTGCGTTAAAAAGCCAGGAAGAGAACGCCAGATGCAGCGGGGTATGTAACGTGTGAGCGGCATATTTTTCCTGAGTGCCAATCACCATTCCCTGGTCGTTTACCAAAATAACGTGTTCTTGAATACTCATTGATGCTCCAGTGCCAAAATGCCGAGTGGTTCAGCACCATCAGCCGAAGCATTATACTGCATTCTTATACGAACGGTTTGGCTCGTAGAGCGGAAAAGGGCATGACCCTTATTCGTTTTGGCTGTTATCATAGTGCGCCATTCACGCTGACCGAGGATCTGTTTTGTTTGCAGGAAGCCTGACGAGAAACCCCATTACCGCAATTTTTTGCCTGACGCTGACGCTATTACTGGCGGGCTGTTCAGGGAGCAAATCTTCGGATACGGGAAGCTATTCCGGTTCGGTCTACACCGTTAAGCGCGGGGACACCCTGTACCGGATTTCGCGCGCAACGGGGACCAGCGTGAAGGATCTGGCGCGGCTGAATAATCTTTCGCCACCTTACACCATCGAGGTGGGGCAGCAGCTGAAGGTTAGCGGCGGATCGTCCTCGGGCAAAAAATCCTCTTCGAAAGGCAAAACCGCCAAAGTGACGCCGTCCTATCAGGTGCCACAATCGTCATGGCCGCCGGTTGGACAGCGCTGCTGGATTTGGCCTGCCAGCGGTAAAGTGGTCGCCCCTTACTCACTCTCTGAAGGTGGCAACAAGGGTATTGATATCGCCGCTGCGCGCGGTACGCCGGTTTATGCCTCCGGCGCCGGGAAGGTGGTTTACGTCGGTAACCAGCTGCGCGGCTACGGTAACCTGATCATGATTAAACATGGTGAAGACTACATCACGGCCTATGCTCACAACGACACGATGCTGGTCAACAACGGGCAGAACGTCAAAGCAGGGCAGAAGATTGCCACCATGGGCAGCACCGGTACGGATTCAGTGAAGCTGCATTTCCAGATCCGCTATAAGGCGACGGCCATCGATCCGCAGCGCTATCTTCCTGCGCCCGGCAGCAAACCGAAGTGCTAAGTGATTATTTAATCGCCGGTTAGTTGTGAAGAGGCTTGTATGAAGGTGTGTAAGGTCTATAATGCCATACGCACCTCAAAGCGGGCGTAGTTCAATGGTAGAACGAGAGCTTCCCAAGCTCTATACGAGGGTTCGATTCCCTTCGCCCGCTCCAGCTTTTCATGATGTTATTTTCATTTGCCTGCTTTTTACCCTGTCTACGCTTTTCCATACAGGTATCGTCATGCTGTTTTTTTGATAGCTTCAACGAAGTTAGCACGCATCCCTCCATATTTAGCACTGAGCTATCAGGCGCCGTAAGAATTTGCAGCACGATGAATACAACGGATAATTTTATCTGCACTGCTAGCTGATCTTTATATCTAACTATTGAGATGATTGGTTAATATTTTATCAAAGGATAAATAATAAAAATTACAGTTATGACGCTCTTCGTCATAACGGAGTTTATTTTTTTTACTTAACGCAAATATTACTACCAATTATAGTAGCCTTCTTTTTGAGACTATTCCCCATTGCGCCAGAGTTGGCATACTGACGAAAATCAAAAAATTATTCTTTTATATGTGCTATTACAGCAAAGCCGCCTTTTTTTGCTCGTTATTTTTTTGCTCTCTGAGCCATGCCGCCCCCCTTACTCCTGCTGACCGGGACACAGTGCGTCAGCAGCAGGAGGAACTGTTATTAAAGAACCAGCAACAGCGTGAGGAGCTGGAGCGGAGTATTCCTCGTCCCGCGCCCGCCAGACCGCTGCCGGCTACCGGCGCCGGGCCCTGCTTCACCATTCATACCATTACCCTTTCCGGCACGACCCTAATCTCCCCGAAAACCCGGCAGGCCCTTGTCGCCCCGTGGCAGGGCCGCTGTCTGGATATGGCAAAAATAACGGCGCTTCTCGCCCATATTTCTGACTGGTATATCAGCCGGGGATATATCACCAGCCGCGCTTTTCTTACCGAGCAGGATCTCTCCGGCGGTCAGCTGAATATTGTTGTGCTGGAAGGACGGCTGGAAGCGATCCGCCTGGAAGGCGAAACGCCGCACATGCTGAAAATGGCGTTTCCGGGACGGGTGGGCGGCATCCTTAATTTACGCGACATCGAACAGGGTATGGAGCAAATTAACCGTTTGCGTACCGACCCGGTTCAGATTGAAATTCTTCCGGGAACGCAGGCCGGATATTCCATCGTTAACCTCACGGCAAAACCGGAATTTCCCTTAAGTGTATCCGTAAGCCTGGATAATAGCGGGCAGAAGAGCACCGGTGAAAACCAGCTGAATGGCGTGCTCACCGCGAATAATATGCTGGGGCTGGCGGATAAATGGTTTGTCAGCGGCGGGCGCAGCAGCGATTTTGCCAGCGCGTACGATGCGCAGAACTTCCAGGCGGGCGTCAGCGTGCCGTTTGGCTACGGCCTGCTGGACTACAGCTACGTCTGGAGTAACTACCGGACCACCATCAGTAACCAGGGGTTTAACTGGCTCTCCACGGGCGATACGAAAACCCACCGCGTTAACGCGTCCTGGGTGGTCTTTCGCAACGGGGAGGTGAAAACCGGCATTGCGGCTGGCGTGGTTCAGCGATCCAGCCGCAACTGGCTCAACGACGCGCCGCTTCAGAGCAGCACGCGCAACCTCTCCAGCCTGGTACTGGGCATTACGCACACGCAAAAAATGCTGGGCGGCGTGGCGACCTTCAACCCGACCTGGAGCCACGGCATGCCGTGGTTCAGTGCCGAAACCGACGAAGATAAGTCCGGGGATGTGCCGCGTGCGGAATTCCGCAAATGGAGCCTGAACGCCAGCTTCCAGCGGCCGATTACCCGTAATGCCTGGTGGCTGACCAGCGCCTATGGCCAGTGGTCGCCCGACCGGCTGTACGGCTCTGAGCGCCTGACGCTCGGCGGCGAAAGCTCCGTGCGCGGTTTTAAAGAGCAGTACCTGTCCGGGGATAACGGCGGCTACTGGCGTAACGAGCTGGGGTATTCCCTCTTCACCCTTCCGGTGATTGGCGCAGTGAGCGCAACGGTCGCCGTTGACGGCGGCTGGCTGGAAAAAGACCGTCAGGACCGTTTTGCCTCCGGCACGTTATGGGGAGGCTCGGTGGGGCTGAGCAGCGCAGGGCGCTGGTACAGCAGCCAGATTTCGGTCGGCACGCCCCTGCACTACCCCGACTGGCTCGGCCCGGATCATGTGAGCGTTAACTGGCGCATTGCCTTCATGCTTTAAGAGACTCTACGACTATGGATACCCGTCACCCACCCGTTCGTTTCTCGCAGCGTCTGATCAGCTGGATTGTCTGCGGCTTAATGGTCTGGCAGCCGATGGCACCTGCCGTCGCGGCGGCGCTGACGCCGACCGGGCAGACCACGGTCGATCGGGCGGGGAACGGGGTGCCGGTCGTCAACATCGCCACGCCCAACGGGGCGGGTATCTCGCATAACCAGTTCGGTGAGTATAACGTCGGCAAAGAGGGGCTTATCCTCAATAACGGTACGGACCGTTTAACCCAGACCCAGCTGGGCGGGCTTATCCAGAACAACCCCAACCTGCAGGCCGGGCGGGAAGCGAAAGGCATTATCAACGAAGTCACGGGCGCCAACCGCTCGCAGCTGCAGGGCTACACGGAAGTCGCCGGTAAAGCAGCAAACGTTATGGTGGCCAACCCGTACGGCATTACCTGTAACGGGTGCGGATTTATCAACACCCCGAACGTCACCCTGACCACCGGCAAGCCGCAGTTTGACGCCAGCGGTAACCTGCTGGCGCTGGAGGTGACGAAAGGGGCCATCACGGTTGAAGGCCAGGGGCTGGATGCCAGCAAGAGCGACGCGCTGTCGATTATTGCGCGCGCGACGGAAGTGAACGCCGCGATCCACGCGAACGACCTGACGGTGACCGCAGGGGCGAACCGCGTGGGGGCAGACGGCAGCGTCAGGCCGATTGCCGGTGAGGGCGCCGCGCCCGTGGTGGCCGTGGATACCGGCGCGCTCGGCGGGATGTATGCCAACCGTATTCGCCTGGTCTCCAGCGAGACGGGCGTGGGGGTGAACCTCGGCAACCTCACCGCGCGCCAGGGCGACATTCAGCTGGACGCGGGCGGGAAACTGACGGTCACGAACAGCCTGGCCAGCGGCTCGATTAGCGCGAACGGCGCGGGGGTGGCCCTCAGCGGCAGCCATCAGGCCGGGGGGGCGCTGAGCGTGGCCAGCTCGCGGGATGTGGAGCTCAGTAACAGCACGCTCGCCAGCCAGGGCGATATGCGCCTTTCCGCTGCGGGGAAAGTGCAGATGACAGGCGGCGGGACAAACAGCGCGGGCGCGCTTGCGGTGAGCAGCGGGCAGGGGATGACGCTCAGCAATACCTCCCTGGTCTCCCGCGGCGCGGCGACGCTGGACAGTAAAGCCACCCTGACCGTCAACGGCGGCGGCGTGTCGGCACAGGGCGGGGCGCTGACCGTCACGAGCAAACAGGGAGTGGCGCTTGCGGATGCGACGCTGACGGGCAAGGCCGACACCACGCTGTCCACCGGCGGCAGCCTGACGCAGCGCGGCGGCAGCGTCACCAGCAAAGGCGCGCTCAGCGTGGCGGCCGGGAAGGATATCACGCTGACGAATACCCGCAGCGGAAGCAATACCCGCGCGACGCTCAGCAGCGGCGGCACGCTGTCCTCCACGGCCAGCGCGGTCTCGGCAGGAGAGAATCTGGCCCTGAGAGGCGGACAGCTGATGATGGACGGCCAGAGCCGGGCCGATGCCGCGGGCGACGTCCGCCTGACGGGCAGCGCCGTCAGTAACCAGGGGCAGGTGAATGCGGGGCGCGACATTGCCCTCTCCGGCGACAGGGTGTCCAGCAGCGGCCAGCTGGCAGCGAAAGGCCGCCTGGACGTGAACGCGGGAGAGCTGACGAACGGCGGCACGGCGCAGGGTAACGACGTCACCCTGAAGGGGCAGACGGTCACTAACAGCGGTACCCTGCAGAGCGCCGGCAACCTGGCGCTGAGCGCCGGTACCCTGGAGCAGCGGGGCACGCTCAGCGCGAAAGGCAACGCGAACGTCACGGTGCAGCAGGCCCTGCGTAACAGCGGCAGCCTGCTGGCTGACGGGGCGATGAGCGTGACGGCAGACGCGCTTGAGCAGAACGGCACCCTGTCCGGCGCGACGGCGCTGACGGCGCAGGCCGGCACCCTGACCAGCGGTCAGGCGTCCCGCACCACCAGTCAGGGTAACGTACAGATTACCGCGACCCGCAGCGCCAGCCTGAACGGGCAGACGGACGCGGCGGGGGCATTAACCGTCAGCACCGGCGACCTGACCACCGGCCAGGATGCGCACCTGCAGAGCGGGCAGGGGCTTACCCTGCAGGCGCAGAATGCCGCGCTGAACGGCACGCAGGCGGCGAAAGGAGCCCTGTCGGTGACGGCGGGCACCCTTGCGCACGCCGGGAAATCCACCGGTAACGCGCTGAGTTTTAACGCAACCGGCGACCTGACCAGCGGCGGCGAGCTCACCGCCGGTACCCTCAGCCTCAGCGGAAATAACATCCTCCAGTCCGGCGTCGCAAAAGCGGACCGCATGACCCTGACGGCCCCCGGGCGCATCACCAGCAGCGGTACGCTGGTTGCCGGTACGCTGGCGCTGGACGGTGCCTCGGTGGAGAACGGCGGGCTGCTGCAGGGGACCACCCAGCTCGACCTGAAGACCGGGTCGCTCACGAACCTCGCCGGCGGGTCGGTCTACAGCGCGCAGGATTTAACGCTGAACGTTCCGGTGCTGGCCAACGGCGGGCTTATCACCACCGACGGCACGCTGCGCATTAAAGGCGACACGCTGACAAACCAGGGTGAAATCAACGGCGTCAGCCTGAGCAGCGACTACCTCAGCCTGACCAACAGCGGACGCCTGCTGGCGGACGACCGGCTCACCCTGAACGGCACTGCGTTTGCTAACGCGGGCAATATTGCGGCCGGCGACCTGCACATCACGGCGGACAGCCTGCAGAACCAGGGCACCGTCGGGGGGGACGCGGCCCTGACGCTCGGCGTGGCAGACCTTACTAACCGGGGCGCGCTGCGCAGCGGCGGAACGCTGACGCTTAACGGTGAAACGCTGGCCAACAGCGGCGAGCTCAGCGCCACCGCGCTGCTGCTGAACCTGACCCGACAGGCCAGCAACGATGCCGACGGGCGGGTAATTGCCCGGAACGGCCTGACGCTGACCGCCGCCAGCCTGACGAACGGCGGCCTGATGGCCGGTACCGACGCGCAGTTTAACAGCGCGTCGGTGACCAACGGCGGCACGCTGCAGGGGACACACTCCCTCACGGCGACCGGGACACAGCTCAGCAACCAGCAGGCGGGCATGCTGCTCTCCGGCGGCGCGCTCGACCTGCACCACACCACCCTGAACAACGCCGGGCTGCTGCAGGGCAACACCCTGAACCTGGCCACCGGCGAGTGGATGAATACAGGCAACGCGCTGGGGGAAGCGGGCGTGACGGCGGCGGTGACCGGCACGCTGACCAACAGCGGCAAGGTGCTCAGCCAGCAGGCGCTGGACGTCCAGGCCGGCAGGACCGATAACCGGGGCCAGCTGCTGGCGAAAGTGCTGACCCTGCGGGGCGACCTGCAGAACAGCGGCCTGCTTCAGGGCAGCAGCACGCTGGCCTGGTCCGGCAACACCTTCACGAACCAGCCTCAGGGCCAGGTGACGGGCGGCGAGACCCTGACGCTCAGCGGACAAACGCTGAGCAACGCGGGCAGCCTGCAGGGGCGCCGCGCGACGCTTGACGCCGGGAGCCTGAATAACCAGGGCAGCGTTCAGGCGCTGGACGCCCTGACGCTTTCCGCGACCGGCAGGCTGGATAACACCGGCGCCCTGCTCAGCCAGAACCTGTTCACGCTGACGGCGGCGCAGCTGTTCAGCGACGGCCAGCTGGCCGGGAAGGCGCTGACGGTGAACGCCGCGCAGCTGACCAACACCGGCATGCTGCAGGGCAACGACACGCTGGCGCTGACCACCCGCGCGCTGAGCAACGGTGCCACCGGTCAGCTGGTGAGCGGCAGTTCGCTGGACCTGTCCCTCGACACGCTCGATAACGCCGGCCTGCTGCTGGTGAAGGGCGGGTTTACCCTGCGGGGCAGCGACCTGACCAACCGGGGCGATATTCAGGCGCAGGACCTGGATTTGGGCCTGAGCAGTGCCCTGACCAGCACGGGGAACATCGTTGCCACCGGAGATGCCGCGCTTCACGCGACGACGCTGACCAGCAGCGGCACGGTGGCGGGCAAAACGCTGACAGCTGGCGCGACGGAGCTGCGCAACAGCGGCCTGATGCAGGGCAGCAGCGCGGTTAACGCCGCCGCTGACCGCTTTATCAACGAGCAGAACGGCAAATGGCTCTCCGGCGGCGGCTTCACGCTGACGGGCGGAGAGCTGACGAACGCCGGTACGCTGCAGGGCGCGACGCTGGGCATGACCGGCACCACCCTCACCAACAGCGGCACGGTGAACGGGCAGACGGGACTCAGCGGCACGCTCGGCGGGGCGTTAACCAATACCGGGCTGCTGCAGAGCGGCGGCACGACCGCCTTCACCGCGGATACCCTGGCGAACCCGGGGCGCATCACGGGCGGTACGCTGTCCCTCACCGCCCGCGAGATGAACAACGGCGGGCTGATGCAGGGAACGAACGGCCTGGCGCTCACCGGCACCGCGCTGACCACGGGCGCGACCTCGCGCACCCTCTCCGGCGGCATGCTGACGCTGGATGCAGGCCAGCTGACCACCCAGGGCACGCTGCAGGGGAACGGCGCGGACATCCGCGCCAGCGACTGGACGCACGGCGGGTCCCTGCTCAGCCAGGGAGCGCTGACGGCCACGACCGGCGGCACGCTGACCTCAGCCGGCTCGCTGATGAGCCAGGGGCGGGCGGATATCACCGCGCAGACGCTGGACAACCGCGGGCAGCTCCTCAGCGAGGGGGATGTGACGCTCGGCGGCAGCACGCTTAAAAACAGCGGCACCGTGCAGGGGAACACCCTCGCGCTGCATCAGAACAGCATTAACAACCAGGGCACGCTGACCGGCCTGCAGAGCCTGACCGTTCAGGGGGAGCAGCGGCTGATGGCGCGCATGGCGATGGCCGCGCCGCAGCAGGCGCTGATCAACGGCGCAGGCGGCAGGCTTCTCACTCAGGGCGCGCTGACGATTGCGTCCGGCGCGGTGACCAACGCCGGGAGCTGGCAGGCGCAGAACATTCTGCTTAACGCGCAGTCGCTCAGCAACAGCGGCACGGTGCAGAGCGCCGACGGGCTGCAGATGACGCTGGCCGACACGCTCACCGGAACCGCGGGCAGCAGGATCACCGCGCTGGGTGCGGCGACGCTGCAGGCCGCGACGCTGGCGAACCAGGGCCAGTGGGCGGCGAAAAACCTGACGCTGACAGGCGGTACGCTCAGCAACAGCGGCGCCATCAGCGGCGTGAATGGCCTGACCCTCAGCCAGACCGGCGCGGTCAGCCAGCAGTCTGGCGGCACCCTGCTGTCCGGCGGGGCGCTGAACGTCACGGCGGCCTCCGTCACCAGCGACGGCAAAATGCAGGGGAGCACGCTCGGCATCACCACCGGGGCGCTCACCAACGGCGGACGTCTGCAGGGCGATAACGGCGCGACGCTGGCCCTCAGCGGGACGCTCACCAACAGCAGCGGAGGCGAAATCGTCAGCCGCGATGCGCTGACGCTGACCACGCCCGCGCTGTTTAACTACGGCCTGATCCAGGGCGGCGGCGAGACGCGGGTGACCGCCTCCTCGCAGGCGCGTAACGACGGCAGGCTGCTCTCCGGCGCGCGCCTGACGCTCGGCACGCCGCAGTTCACGGGCACTGGCTGGCTGCAGGCCACCGACCTGATACTCAATGCGGCAAACGCCACCAACGGCGGTACGTGGGTGGCCGACCGGGCCACGCTGACCGGCACCAGTTTCGCCAGCCAGGGCACCACCCAGGCGGGGCAGCTGACGGTTAACTACGGCCAGCTGAACAACAGCGGCACGCTGCTCGGCAACGCGCAGCTGAACATCAATGCCGACCAGGTGACCCAGAGCGCGGGCGGCAGGCTGCTGAGCGGCGGCAACCTGTGGCTGCAGAGCCGTGGGCTGGACCTGACCGGCCAGCTGGTGTCCCTGGGGGACTTAACGCTGCAGCTGACGAACGCGTTTACCAGCCGGACCGCCGTGGCGGCAGGCCGAACCCTGACCATCAGCAGCGGCGGCGACATCGATAACCGCAGCGTGCTGCAGGGGCAGGCGGTCAACCTGAATGCGGGCGGGCAGCTCAGCAACAACGGACAAATCACCACTGGCGGCGGCGCGAGCACGCTCTCCGGCAGCAGCGTGGCGCTGAACGGCGCGGGCTCGGTGCAGGGCGGAGGTGACATCACCGTGGCCAGCCGGAGCAACATTACCGTCGACGGCTTCACCGGCACGCGCGGCTCGCTGACCCTCAGCGCGCCGGGCGCCATCGTCAACACCGCGCTGCTGTACGCGGCGAATAACCTGGCGCTGTTTGCCGACAGCATCACCAACCGGCGCGGCGACATCATGGCGGGGAATAACCTGTGGATGCAGCGGGATGCGGCGGGGAATGCGAACAGCCAGGTGGTGAACACGTCGGGGAATATTGAGACGCAGGGTGGCGATATTACAATTAAAACTAATCGTTTTTTTAATCATTACGAAGTTTTTGATGTAAAAACAGAAAGCAGTAGTCCGACTAATTCAGGGGACTTAAATAAACAATTACCTTCCAATGCCCATTTTGGGGAGGACAGTAAAGGTCCTTACATTGAAGTTAAGATGCATATTGATCTTATACCCGATGAAGTTGTACTCAGTAACGGACCGGAAGAAAATGTAACTATACACACGCAAGGTACCGCAGGGAGGCTTTCTGCAGGAAAAGATTTGAATATTTCCAGCAATGAGCTTATTAATCAGGCCAGTAATATGCTGGCAACTGGCAATATCAATATTTCCGGAAATCAGTTAAATAATCAAAGTTACCAGTCTGGTAAAAGCTCCAGTGAAATTGTTTACCAATTATCCACTATGTCAGGCTCCGATGGTGATTTCCCTACGGTTGTTTACAGGCCTAAGAGTTCTTCAGGTTCTGTTCCTGATGGCCCCGTTTACCGCGCTGTTATACAAGCCGGCGGTAACGTTAATGCAAACTTTACCAGCAATATCAGCAACACCAATACCACTGCGAATGCGGGCGGCGTCAGCAACGTTATCTCCACGCCGTCGCTGAATACCCTCAGCAACCAGACTGTCGGCAGCGGCGTACAAAAACAGGGGCTGAACGCTACCGGCACCGTGGCGGTGAACTCGCCGCAGTGGAACGATCGGCTCCAGGGTGCGCTGCAGCAGCTTAACGGCGGCGGCGCGCTGGAAAACGGCGGCGCGTCCGGCACGCCTCTCAGCAACATTGGCACCAGGCAGAAAGGCAACGCGAACCTCGGCCAGCTGGGCGCGCTGGCGAACGCCGGGGTCACCACCGCCGATCTCCGAACCGCTCAGGGCGGTGCCGTCGGGCATTATCAGGGCCAGCGCGTCGATACCAGCGCTTACCCGCTGCCGTCGGGCAACAACGGCTATTTTGTCTTCTCCGACAACCCGAAAAGCCCGTACCTGATCGGCATCAACCCGAAACTGAACGGTCTCGGACAGCTTGATCCCGCCCTGTTTGCCGACCTGAACGCAATGCTCGGGGTCAAACCGTCGTCCACTGCGCCGCAGGAGACGCGGCTGGCGTTTACCGACGAGAAGCAGTTCCTCGGCTCGTCTTACATGCTCGGCCGTCTCAACCTGAACCCGGATTACGATTACCGCTTCCTCGGTGATGCGGCGTTCGATACCCGCTACGTTTCCAACGTGGTGCTCAACCAGACCGGTAACCGTTACCTGAACGGTATCGGCTCCGATCTGGATCAGATGCGCTACCTGATGGACAACGCCGCGGCGGCGCAGCAGTCGCTGGGCCTGCAGTTTGGCGTCTCGCTGACCGCCGATCAGATTGCCGCGCTCGACCACAGCCTGCTGTGGTGGGAGAAAGCCACCGTCAACGGCGAAACGGTGATGGTGCCGAAACTCTACCTGTCGCCGAAGGACGTCACCGTCAACAACGGCAGCGTGATCGCGGGCAACAACGTCACCCTGAAGGGCGGCAGCATCACCAACGGCGGCAGCTCGCTGCTGGCGCAAAACAGCCTGACGCTCGACAGCCAGAACAGCATCAGTAACCTCAGTAACGGCCTGATGAAAGCGGGCGGCGACCTGAACCTGAGCGCCATCGGCGATATCAATAACATCAGCTCCACCATCAGCGGCAAAACGGTCGCGCTGGAGAGCCTGAACGGCAGCATCAACAACCTGACCCAGGTTGAGCAGATTGATATCAACGCCGGCGGGAAGTACGGCAACATCGGCCTGAAGGACACCCTGCTGGGCAACACGGCGTCTATTACCGCACAGGATGGCCTGTCGCTTGAGGCGGGGAAAAACATCACCGTTACCGGGGCGAACCTGGCCTCCGGCGGCGATATGCTGCTGAACGCGTGGGGCGATATTGCCGTCAACGCGAATCAGATCAACGACGCATTCAGCTCCAGCCGGGCGAAAACCAGCCGTTCGTCCGTCACGTATCAGGGCAGTAACGTCACCGCGGGCGGCAACCTGCTGGTGAACGCCGGGCACAACCTTGACGTGACCGCCAGCGACCTGAAGGCGGGCGGCAGCGCGGGGCTGAGCGCGGGCAACGATCTCAATCTGAACGCGGCACAGACCAGCGAAAGCAGCCGGAAAGGGAAAAGCGAGTCCCACAGCACCGGGCTCGACCGCACCACGATTTCCGCAGGCGATAACCTGGTGCTGAAGGCCGGGCAGGATATCAACGCTCAGGCCGCCGCGCTGGCAGCGGAGAAAAGCGTCGGGCTGCAGGCGGGTCGCGACGTGAATCTGGCTGCGGAAGAGACCACGCAGGGCGACAGCTATAGGTCGGGCAATAAAAAAGTGATTAACGAGTCGGTTCGCCAGTCGGGAACCGACATCACTGCGGGCGGGAATGTGACCGTTGTCGCCGGACGGGATGTGACGGCACAGGCAGCAGATGTCTATGCCGCAGGCGATACAGCCGTGGCCGCCGGGCGGGATATCACCCTTTCCACTGCGACGGAAAGTGACTATGCGTACCGGGAGAAGAAAAAGACATCCGGTGGGTTCCTCAGCAAGAAAACCACTCACACCATCCACGAAGAAACGCATACGCGTGAGAAAGGTACGCAGCTTTCCGGCGACAACGTTGCTCTCCGGGCTGGTAACAACCTGACGGTGCAGGGCTCATCAGTTGCCGCTGAGCGCGATGTGGCACTGAAGGCTGGAAATGATCTGACCGTGGAGGCAGCAACCAACACCGACACGTTCTACGACATGAAGAAGACGAAAAAATCCGGCGTTTTCTCCAGCGGGTCGGGATTGGGTATCACCATCGGGTCGCAGTCTTCAAAAAGCACCCGGCAGGGGGCAAATACGACGCAAAGTGATGCCCGCAGCACGGTGGGTACTACTGGCGGTAATGTCATTATCAGCGCCGGAAATGACGTCCAGTTGAGCGCGGCAGACGTGGTTGCCGGAAGAGCGAAGGATGATTCCTCCCGCAAAACCGGCCATATCGATATCACTGGCGACAGCATCGCCATCCTTCCTGGACGGGATACGGCCACTGAGTCCATGAAGCAGGAGTCCAAATCGTCTGGCGTCACCGTCAGTGTGAAAGCGCCATTTGAAGACACAGTGCGTAACGTGCGCGATATCGTTCGTGGTAAGGGCAACAGTGGCAACAGCACCGTCGATAAAGTGAAGGGGCTGGGGGCGGAAGGCGGTGCGCTCGCGCTTGACGGACCAGGGCAGATGATGGCCATTTCCGCAGGACGCACCCGGTCTTCCTCTGAGTCGCACTACGAGGGCGAGTTTAACAGCGGCAGCCATCTTGCCGCCGCAGGCAATATCCAGATGACTGCCACCGGTAAACAGGGAGGCAGCAACAGCGGTAATATCCTGATTGCCGGGAGCCAGGCTAAGGCCGGTGAAACGGTGATCCTCGATGCGAAACGTGACGTTGATATCACCACATCCACAGACAGCGAAAAATACAGCAACAGCACTAAAAATAGCGGCTGGAATCTCTCGAGCGCCCTGAGCGCCGGAAGTGCTGTTCGCGCCATCTTGGGTGGGGGTTCCCACGGCAATCAGCTTCTCCCGGGCGGGATGAGCAAGGCGGAGAGCAACAGTAGCGGCACCCGGACCACACAAAACGCGTCGGTTGTTCAGGGCTCAGATATTTACGTTAACAGTCGTGACGGCAGCGTGAATATCAGCGGCAGCCTGATGACCGCCACGGACGATCTTCTGCTGTCAGCCATAAATGGGGATATCTCCGTTTCTGCCGGACGCGATACATCGCGCAGTAAGAGCAGCGGCAGCAGCAAATTGCTGGGAACGCTGGGCGGCGATGGTTACAGCGCCACGGCAGGCTACCGCCATGAAAAAAACAGCAGTCGGGAAGATAGCAGCCTCGAAAACGGATTGCGCAGCCAGCTAAGCAGTAAAAACGGTAACGTTGTCGCGCAGGCCGGTAACGATCTCTCCCTGTCAGGTACGGATATCCGTGCCGGTAAATCGGTCTCACTCAGTGGCGAAAATGTCCTCATGGGGGTGAGCCGGGATACCCGTGACGGTGAAAACCACAGCAGCAGCGCCCAGTATGGTGTGACGGCATCTGCTGGCGGCTGGGCTGTTGAGGCTGCTAAAGCCGCTGAGACGGCTGCCCGCAGCGCAGAAAACGGCGATGATCCACGGCTGACCGCCATCAGAACAGGCCAGTCGGCGGCAACCGCGGCGCAGGGCGCTTTGTCGGACTCGTCGCTCATCAAGGCTAAAGTGTCTTTAACGGTGGGGACGTCATCTCAGGACAGTCGTTACCACAGTACCGACACGCAGGGCACCACCATTAATGCTGGCGAGAATGTCTCTGTTCGTGCCGGAAATGACATTGCCGGTATGGGGGTACAGATCGCGGGTAAACACGTGGCGCTGGATGCGGGACGGGATATTCTGCTGTCTGCCTCCCAGAACACAACCCGCTCTGAGAGTAAAAACAGCGGCAGCCAGTTCAGCGTCGGTGTCGGTGTGAGCCTGATTGGTGCGCAAAACGGCATCTCGGTGGAGCTGGGAGCGTCACAGCATAAGGGCAAGGAAAACAGCCAGTCGCAGCGCAATACGAACAGCGTTGTCCATGCTGATGAACAGCTTACGGTGAACAGCGGACGCGACACCACCCTGAAAGGTGCGGAGCTGGAAGGTAACCGTGTGGTGGTCAACACCGGACGCGATCTCACCATCAGCAGCGTGCAGGATACAGCCAGTTATGACAGCAAGCAGTCTTCGTCAGGCGCGTCCCTTAGTCTGTGCATACCGCCACTGTGTTATGGTGCCTCTTCCGGTAGCGTCAGTGCATCGGGTGAGAATATCACCCAGAATGGTAAGAGCGTTGCTGAACAGAGCGGGATATTCGCAGGCAAGGGCGGCTTTGCTGTCACCACCGGAAATCATACCCAGCTTGACGGCGCGGTGATTGCATCCACGGCGTCTGCAGATAAAAATAGCCTCGACACGGGTACGCTGGGCTTCAGTAATCTCCACAACGAGAGCCAGACCAGCGGCAACGGCTACACGGTGGCTCTGTCCGGCAGCGCGGGCGGCAGCGGAAACGGTGAAAACCGCAACCTGGCACCGGCCATCGGTACGGGCCAGGCAGAAGAGAGCCACACTGGCACGACCTCATCAGCGGTGAGTGGCGGTAGCATTGTCATTCGCAACCCGGCGGGACAGAAACAGGATATTGTTGACCTTAGCCGTGATACGGCTGACGCCCACCACGGCGTGGACGTGAACGGTGATGTGCAGAAGGTCAGGGATAACCTGGCGGTTCAGAGTGAAGGCGCGGCGCTCGCCTCTTCTGCGCTGGATGCTTACGGCAAGTATGCGGAGCAGAAAGCGCGGGAGTCCAATGCGGCGCTGGGCGCGAAGCTGGCGTCAGAAGGAAAACTACAGGGCGATACCCCGCAGGAGCAGGAAGCATTCCTGAAAACACTGCCTGGATATCAGAATACCGAATACGGTCCGGGGAGTGCCTTCTGGACGAAGGGCAGTGCAGCGGCGGGATTACTGGCAGGTGCGCTTGGCGGTAACCTGAAGGCAGGCGCGGCAGCGGGGGCGGCCCCTCTGCTGGCGTCCCTGGTCAAGGAGCAGAAAGACCCGACAGCCCGTGCCGCGCTGCACGGTATTGTGGCGGCGGCGCTGACGCAGCTGAGTGGCGGGAGCAGTGCGGATGGCCTGAAGGCTGGTGCCATAGGGGCCATTACGGCCTCGGCGATGACCGACCATCTGGTCAGCGCGCTGTATGGAGATAAAAAATCCAGTGACCTGACGGCAGAGGAGAAACGGCTGGTCAGTAGCCTCGTGAGTATCGCGGGAGGTCTGGCGGGCGCTGCGGTGACGGATGGCAGTGTCTCCATGGCGGCGATGGCGTCGGAAACGGCGAAGGTGGAGGTTGAGAATAACTCGCTGAGTGTCGATCAGAACCAGCACCGCATTAAAGAGCTATCTGAGTGTCAGGGTAATGCAGGCTGTGACAAAGGGATTACCGAAAAATATAAGCAACTCAATGCTGAGCAGCATAAGAGCGTTGTTGAGTGTAAAGGCGCAAAGGCCTGTGTTGATAAGGCTAATGAGGTCGGCGGCCTGCAGACGGCATACGCAAATCGTCTTGGCGAACTTGGTGATAAGCTTCACAGCACAGGTAGTCTGACAACAGAAGAGAAGCAGGAATGGGCCTACCTTCAGGGAGTGCTACCGCAGCTTGAAGCGGACAGAAATGCAGCTATTCATAATGCGCTGATGTCGGGTGATTCGTCGGAGGCGAAGCAGCTTGCGATAAACTCGTTAGCGCAGGTGGCCGGAACCAGCGCAGCGGGGATAGCGGCTGGGATTGGGAAAGGAGGAAAAGGTAGCTCGCTACCTACACCAACAAGCTCAGATCTTGGATTATCGCCTGCAAACCAGAAATATGTGGATATCCTTTCACCGGAAGCGAAACAGCATATTTTGTATGGGGATAGCCCTACGCAAGGTGGACATCTGTATCCCGGAAATCCAGGAAAAACAGTTTTCCCTCAAAGTTGGTCAGCAGACAAGGTTGTTCATGCTGTGGGTGATATAGCTACTTCACCCGATACCAAATGGTTTGCCCAGACCGGAACGGGCGGGGCGTATACAAATGCAGGAAGACCAGCAAGATGGGTTGCCTGGGAAGAGCGAGAGGGTGTTAGAGTTCGTGTGGTATACGAGCCTGCTAGTGGGAAAATAGTAACAGCGTTCCCGGATAATAATCCGACTCCTCCAGGTTTAAGGCCAATTAAGAAATAGTGTGGGCGCGATGGATATTAATGACAAAATTAGATTATTAGGTGAAGGATTAAAGGATCGGTTGGATCCTTCGCTAGTTGACTTTGCCCTTGATTATATTGGGTTCTCAGAGAACGTATTAGCATTTGAAACGCTATGTGATCACATCGCTGATTTTGATGTTGTGATTAGTAGAGATGAATACACGCAAGTACTTAAAATAGCTAATGATCTTGGTTTAGAAATAGATAGTAGATATACATATATCAATCCAGAGAAATAACATTCTAATAACTATGACTAATCCCGGCCTCAGCGCCGGGATCTTCTCTTTAACCGTCAGAGCTTAACCGGTTCGATCACCAGCCGTCCCTGCTCCACGCTGACCAACACCGGGGCACAGGGCACCACCATTAATGCCGGTGAGAATGTCTCTGTCCGTGCCGGAAATGACATTGCTGGCGTGGGGGTACAGATCGCGGGTAAACAGGTGGCGCTGGATGCGGGGCTGGATATTCTGCTGTCTGCCTCCCGGAACACAACCCACTCTGAGAGTAAAAACTGCGGCAGCCAGTTCAGCGTCGGTGTCGGTGTGAGCCTGATTGGTGCGCAAAACGGCATCTCGGTGGAGCTGGGAGCGTCACAGCATAAGGGGCAGGAAAACAGCCAGTCGCAGCGCAATACGAACAGTGTTATCCATGCTGATGAACAGCTTACGGTGAACAGCGGACGCGACACCACCCTGAAAGGTGCGGAGCTGGAAGGTAATCGTGTGGTGGTGAATACCGGGCGCGATCTCACCATCAGCAGCGTGCAGGATACGGCCAGTTATGACAGCAAGCAGTCTTCGTCAGGCGCGTCCCTCAGCCTGTGCATACCGCCACTGTGTTATGGTGCGTCTTCCGGTAGCGTCAGTGCATCGGGTGAGAATATCACCCAGAATGGTAAGAGCGTTGCTGAACAGAGCGGGATATTCGCAGGCAAGGGCGGCTTTGCCGTCACCACCGGAAATCATACCCAGCTTGACGGCGCGGTGATTGCATCCACGGCGTCTGCAGATAAAAATAGCCTCGACACGGGTACGCTGGGTTTCAGTAATCTCCACAACGAGAGCCAGACCAGCGGCAACGGCTACACGGTGGCGCTTTCCGGCAGCGCGGGCGGCAGCGGAAACGGTGAAAACCGCAACCTGGCACCGGCAATCGGTACGGGCCAGGCAGAAGAGAGCCACACCGGGACGACCTCATCAGCGGTGAGTGGCGGTAGCATTGTCATTCGCAACCCGGCGGGACAGAAACAGGATATTGCTGACCTGAGCCGTGATACGGCTGACGCCCACCACGGCGTGGACGTGAACGGTGATGTGCAGAAGGTCAGGGATAACCTGGCGGTCCAGAGCGAAGGCGCGGCGCTGGCCACCTCTGCGCTGGATGCTTACGGTAAGTATGCGGAGCAGAAAGCGCGGGAATCCAATGCGGCGCTGGGCGCGAAGCTGGCATCTGAAGGGAAACTGCAGGGCGATACGCCGCAGGAGCAGGAAGCGTTCCTGAAGACGCAGCCCGGATATCAGAATACCGAGTACGGTCCGGGGAGTGCCTTCTGGACGAAGGGCAGCGCAGCGGCGGGATTACTGGCAGGTGCGCTTGGCGGTAACCTGAAGGCAGGCGCGGCAGCAGGGGCGGCCCCTCTGCTGGCGACCCTGGTCAAGGAGCAGAAAGACCCGACAGCCCGTGCCGCGCTGCACGGTATTGTAGCTGCAGCGCTGACGCAGCTGAGTGGCGGGAGCACTGCGGATGGCCTGAAGGCTGGTGCCATTGGAGCCATTACGGCCTCGGCGATGACCGACCATCTGATCAGTGCGCTGTATGGAGATAAAAAATCCAGTGACCTGACGCCAGAGGAAAAACGGCTGGTCAGTAGCCTCGTGAGTATCGCGGGTGGTCTGGCGGGCGCTGCGGTGACGGATGGCAGTGTCTCCATGGCGGCGGCGGCGTCAGAAACGGCGAAGGTGGAGGTTGAGAATAACTCGCTGGGTGTCGTTATACAGGGCGGTAAACTGGCTGCACAGGGATGTCTGAAAATTTCTGCTTGCCGTGATCGCCTGGTTGCCAGTGGTCTGGGTGCTTTACTGGGGATTGGTGCATCCACATCAGCAATGGATACATTGTCACAAGATGAGCAGTTACATCTGATCTATGTGGCCTCGCTCAATGATCCTTCCCAGCTCAGTCAGTTAAATGATGCTCAGAAAGCGGCCTATGAGTCCCTGACAGGTAAGACAATCACCAGTACTGGTGGTACGCAGGTCATTAACCCGGGACCATCAAATACTGGTGGAGACCAGACTGTAACCGGAAATACGCCCTCCAACACAGGGAATAATAGTGTAGCAACCGGAGGGATAAATCATACTGGTAATACCAACGGTGATGGAGCGTCAAACAATAATGGCTGGACGACAACTACGCCTGTTCCGGATTCTCCTTCACTGGATGATCTTTTCTATCAGAACGAGAAGATCCCCGGCCTTGAAAAGGTTCGCCCTGAAAATCCCGGTTATCCAGCCAATCAGAGTGTTATTGAAAAAATGAACGAACCTAAGTTTATTGCCTGGATAGGCAATACAGATTGTACGGATTGCTCAGATATCGCACCTAAGCTTCTCGATGCAGCTGGCGGGCACGGGAAAATTATTGAAGCAAGGCCGACGACTCCGTACAACTTAAATGTGTATGAAAATGGAAAAATTGTACATGAACAAGCTTTCCATCAGGTTTATACCGATGGTCAGTATGTTTACGATCCAAGAGTGTCCTTAAAACCGATTCCTAAAGGAGATTGGGAAAAACATATCAAATCTATAAATCAGGGAAGTGTTACGATCTCTGATAAATTACAGGGGTTAAAATAATGTTTCCGATAGGTAAGAAAGAAACAATCTTGTTGGACTTCATTGGTTCTCTTGGAAAACTGGAGTGGTTACATTATCAGAGCCGTATTGAAGATGAATGGATAAATGACCATTTTGAAAAAATTGATCGCTCTAAGTACCCTCCTTATACCAGTTTTCGTTTTGAAAAAGAGGTTCCAGAAGTTATCACCTTACTGGAAGATGCGATTCAATCATATAAAGGTAAAGTTGAGTGGTGTATGACCCATCATCCGAAAGAGTATGGTACTGGTGTTAATCATCGTATTTTGCCTACATTTGTTAAAAATCTCAGAGCGAGTGAAGGTATGGAAGATGTTAACGAGTATATTGAAAACCATTATCCTGATTTTGGCCCAATCGCCTATGAAGATCTTGTTGGACTGACGGAGCATGTTCAATTAGTTTTCAAAAATGCTGGATATGGCGCATAAATTTTCTTTATATGCTCTGTAATAACATTTTGATATGGAGTCTTAAACCGTTATACGTACGGACGGAAAAAAGTGTCAGGTGGCTATTTTAGTCCGAATGCCTTAACAATAATGGCTAGCGCCATCTATCCTGGCATCTGCGCATTTCTTTGTTTTGTAGACCCGGTAAGCGAATCGCTACCGGGCCATGGCAGATTAATTATTGACTCATCACCCTTTCGGGAACACCCAAACATGCTTCTCCGGCAGCGAAAGATGGCAGTGCTGCGGATCCCGAACCTCATGCCCATACGCACGAATGACAAAATCATCTCCCACCGTGCGGAACAGGTATTCCCAGCGGTCGCCGAGATACATGCTGGTAAGCAGCGGCAGCTCAAGCTGATTTTCCCCTGGCCCCTCGACTACCGCCACGCGCTCGACGCGGATCACCGCCGTGGCTTCATCACCGCTCTGCACCCCTTCACCGGCCTGACCCCACAGCACCCAGCCTTTTCCTTCGATACGCGCTCTGCCGTCGCGCACTTCGGTGACCTTGCCGTGCAGGCGATTGTTGCTGCCCATAAACTCGGCGGTAAACAGCGTTTTCGGCGAGCCGTACATCTCCTGCGGCGTGCCCTGTTGCTCAATTTTGCCGTTGTTGAGCAGCAGGATGCGGTCGGATATGGACATCGCTTCGTTCTGGTCGTGCGTCACCATCAGTGCCGATAGCCCGAGCTTGATAATCAGCTCGCGCAGGAACACGCGGGCCTCTTCACGCAGCTTGGCGTCGAGGTTAGAGAGCGGCTCGTCCAGCAAAATTACCGGCGGGTTGTACACCAGCGCCCGGCCGATCGCCACGCGCTGCTGCTGTCCACCGGAGAGCTGGTGCGGGTGACGTTTGCCAAGATGGCCCAGACCCAGCTGGTCCAGCACGTCCTGCACGCGCTGCTGGATCTCTTTGGCCGGGACTTTGCGCAGCTTGAGCGGATAGGCCACGTTCTCAAACACGGTTTTGTGCGGCCACAGAGCATAGGACTGGAACACCAGCCCCAGGTTACGCTCTTCCGCCGGGACCTCGCTGCGCGGCGTGCCGTCGTAAACTTTATTGTTGCCAATCACAATCGACCCCTGGGTCGGTTTTTCCAGACCCGCGACGGCGCGGAGCAGGGTGGTTTTGCCGCTGCCGGAGGGGCCTAACAGGGAGACCACTTCGCCGCGCTTCAGGTTCATGGAGACACCTTTTAAAACAGGATTGTCGCCGTAGGTTAAGTGCAGATCGTCAACCGCTAATTCAATCATGTATTTTCACTCCGAAACGAAGGGCAATGCCCAGACCTACCACGACCAGCAGGATGTTAATGAAAGAGAGCGCCGCCACGATATCAATGGCACCCGCGGCCCAGAGGGAAACCAGCATCGATCCGATGGTTTCCGTGCCGGGTGAAAGCAGGTACACACCCGTTGAATATTCGCGCTCAAAGATCAGGAACATCAGCAGCCACGAACCGATAAGACCGTAGCGGGAGAGCGGAATGGTGACGTGGCGGGTGATCTGCCCGCGCGTCGCCCCGGTGCTGCGCGCCGCCTCTTCAAGCTCCGGTCCCACCTGCAGCAGCGTGGAAGAGATGAGCCTCAGCCCGTAAGCCATCCACACCACGGTATAGGCCAGCCAGACGCTGAAAATGGTGCTGCGCAGCGAGCGCAGCCAGACGATGACGTTTTCACGCATCCAGTCGGTCCAGGCAAACCCGGAAAGCCAGCCGGATTTCAGCGAGTTATCCAGCCACATCGGCAGGAACAGGAACACCCACAGGAACGCCAGACCCGCCAGCAGGCCAGGCACGGCGCGCGGCACCAGCACGCTGTAGTCCAGGAAACGCGTGGTGTTGTCCGGCTTACGGTGCATGGCAATGCCGACAAACAGGTAGCACACCACGGCCAGCGCGCCGCCAATCACGCCAATCGCCATGGAGTTGACGATGGCGCGCAGCAGGTTGGGCTGCGCCCAGATGGTGCGGAAGGTGTTCAGAGAAAGCTCGTCCCACAGCGAAACGCCAACGCCCCAGTTTGAGATAAACGCGCGCAATACCACGCCGAGCAGCGGAACGCCGATGGTGACGGTGAGCCAGAAGGCAATCACCGCGCCAGCCACCCAGCGCCATTTACCCAGCGGCAGCGCGCGGGCCTGCGAGGCCTTGCCCTTCATGGTGACGAAGCGGTTGGCGGTGCGCATCAGGCGACGCTGGAGCATCACCAGCGGGATGGTGATGCAGATCAGCACCACGGCAACCGCCGCCATCAGGTTATAGGATGGGGTGCCCATCTTGTTCGTCAGCTTATAGAGATAGGTCGCCAGCACCATATTGCCTTCCGGGTCGCCGAGTACCAGCATCAGGCCGAACACCTCCAGCCCGAGGAAGAACAGCAGCACGGTGGCGTACAGAATGGACGGGCGCACCATCGGCAGGCTGACGGAGGTCATCACCTGCCAGGGCGACGCGCCCGCTGTGCGCGCGGCTTCTTCCACATCGGAGCCCACGCTGCGCAGCGCTGACGAGATATACAGATAGGCGTGCGGGACGTGCGTCAGGCCGGCGATGACCACAATGCTCGACATGTCGTAGATGTTCCACGGCACAAAGCCAATCAGCGCCTGAGCCCACTGGGAGAGAAAGCCCACCGGACCGGCAGCCACCACGTAGCCAAAGCCCAGCACCATCGGTGAAACGAAAATCGGGACCAGGATCAGCGGCTCAATCAACCGGCGACCGGGCAGGTCGGTGCGTACCATCAGAAACGCCAGCACGCCGCCCAGCGGGATTGAGATAAAGACTAGCCCGAAAGCAAGAATAAAGCCGCTTTTCAGGGCCTTATAAAAATCAGGGTCGGTGAAAATAAATTCAAATGATTCAAAGCTCCACTCTTTTGACGGCGAAAAGAACGGGGCGGACAGGAAGCTCTGTATCACGATAAACGACAGCGGCGTGTAGATAACCAGGGCGGTTATCAGCACGACGATGCCTCGCGGCAGGCTTTGCCACTTTCTGCGTAATGTATTCATGGGGTATCCCTGGTGTTGCAGCCCAGAAAAACGAACTCAGTCGATAAGGGAGCGCGGCGGCCTGCGCCGCGCTCAGACTCTTATTTACCGGCGGCGGTACGCCACTCTTTGATGTACTCCAGGCGTTTTTTCGGCTGCAGGTATTCCAGCAGCGTTTCATCAACCGGAATTGGCTTCAGCGCGTTGCCGAGGATTTTGGTCAGGCCGTCGATATCATTCTTGCCTTCGATATCGTTACGAATGGAGGGGATGTCCGCCTGATTGGCCAGAATGTTTTGCCCTTGCTCAGACAGCACATAGTCAAGCCACAGCTTCGCGGCGTTGCTGTTTTGCGATTGCTGGCTGATGAACGACACGCGCGACAGCACCAGGGTGTAATCTTTTGGATAGGCAATGCCGAGCGACGGATCGTTCTTCGCGCGCGCTTCCGCGTAGGAACCGAGGATGTTGAAGCCGATCAGGTTTTCACCGGAGGAGACGCGCTCCATCATGGTGCCGGTAGACGACTGCACCGACAGGCCTCCTTTGGCGACGTCGGCCAGGGTCTTGAAGTAGTTAGGATCGGCGTTGTGATCCTGCACCGAAAGCATAAAGCCCAGACCCGATTTTTCGATGTCGTAGGTGGTGACTTTGTTCTTGAATTTGTCCGTCTGGCTGGCAATCAGCTTCGCCAGTGCGGCGTGAGAGTCCGGCACGTCGCCGGCCGGGATCAGACGCTTGTTGTAGATAAAGACCACCGGCTCATAGGTAGTGCCGTATGCCTTATCCTTCCAGACCGCCCATTTCGGCAGCTGGCTTTGCTCCGGCGATTTATACTCCATGGCGTAGTCGGTGGCGAGCTTCAGGCCGGTGTCCATCGAGGAGCTCCAGACCACGTCGCCGCTCACGCCGCCGGAGGCCTGTTCGCTGATGAAACGGTTGTACAGCTCGGTGCTGTTCATGTCGTTGTATTCGACTTTAATGCCTGGATAGGTTTTTTCGAAGCCCTGGATCAGCGGTCCGGCAGCTTTGATGTCGGTGGTGGAGTAAATAACAACCTTGCCCTCTTTCGTGGCGGCATCAACCACTTTTTGATACTCAGCAGGATAACCCTGCGGCAGGGCAGACAGTGCAGAAGCAGAGAACAGTACGGTAGCGGTAAGCAGAGAAATTCGGAACGTGTTCGACATTATAGTTAACCTTTTAGTTACATTTGAGGAACTAATTGTCAACATAGCGTAAAGCGCGCCTCCGACAATAGGGAGGCGATGGCAATGATTCCGAAGTGTGATTGTCGCCGTCGTTTCAGCAATTAACACCATAAAATCCGCGAACGTTAGCTTACGAACGGTTCTGGATTACGGTTTATCGGGGGCTTTGCGGTATAACCGGCGAGGATGACCAATATTGCCATACAGCATTTCGACGCTGATTAACCCGCTCTCCACGCAGTATTCGAGGTAGCGACGCCCCGTGGTTTTGCTGATCCCTACGTTTTCCACCACCTCTTCAACCGACATCGCGCTGTCGGGATGCTCGGCGAACAGGCGTTTTATCCGCTCCAGCGTCTGGGGTTCAATGCCCTTTGTGGACGGCGTAACGGAGGCTTCCGCGGCAGGCAGATGAAACAGGCGATCCAGCGCATGCTGGTCGACCACCTTTACCTGCTGTACGGTGTGGATGAAGCGCATAAACCGCTCCAGCGAGGCGTGCAGGCGCTGGAAAAAGACGGGCTTGATGAGGTAGTCAAACGCGCCGCTGCGCATGGCGTGGCTGCAGGTCTGCATATCGCTGGCGGCGGTGATGAAGATCACCGAACACTCATAGCTTTTCAGCAGCGGGTTATCGATGAGCTCCACGCCTTTACCGTCCGGGAGATAGTTGTCCAGCAGGATAAGCCGCGGCTGATGCTGACGAATCAGGCTGCATGCCTGCTCAATCGACGCGGCGATGCCCACCACGCGCAAATGAAAATTCTGCTCGATATACTCGCGATGCAGCTCCGCCAGGTGCGGCTCATCTTCAACGATCACAACATCAAGTGCTCGGGTCATGCTTTTGCCCATTCGGAATAAACACAGAAAAAATAGTCCCTTGTGGCGTGTTGTCGGCAATCTCAATAGTGCCGCCAGCCTTGTCGATATATCCTGCCACCAGATACAGGCCAATACCGTGCTCGGTGCCCACAATGTCGTTTTCGCTGTCCGGCTTGCTGCTGAATCCCTGGCGGAAAATGTGCGGCTTCATCGCATCCTCCACCCCGCAGCCCCGGTCGGCCACCTCGATCAGCAGCTCCTGGTTACGGTCTGAAATGTAAAGCTCTACCGGCGCGGGGACCGGTGCTTTAAGGGTTGCGTCCACCGCGTTGTCCAGCAGATTTCCAATAACCGACATCAGCTCCGTTTCGTTGAGCGTGGCGGGCATGCGGGTGAGCTGGCAGGCGGGATCAAACAGCAGCTCGATGCCTTTTTCGCGCGCGCTGACGTATTTTCCTAACAGCAGCCCACATAGCGCGGGAGAGGAAAAACGGGCGGAGACAAAGTCCAGCACCCGCTGCGCGCCTTCGGACTGCACCTGAATGTAACGAATCGCCTCGTCATAGTGTTTCATCTGCAGCAAGCCCACCAGCGTGGCGGTCCAGTTCAGCTGCTCGTGGCGCATAATGCGCAGGTTATCCGCATAGCGCTTGATCTGACTGAGCTGGCTGCTGAGGGTGTTGATGTCATTTTTGTCGCGAAAGCTGTAGACCCAGCCGCTTTCAACGCCCGGTTCGACCTCAATCGCCACGCGGTTGACGATCACCTCGCGCTGGTTCAGCACCGCAATCTGGTCGTGGCTGCCAGCGCTGACCGAGGCGTAGCGCTGGGATAAAAAGCCCGGCGACGTCTGCAGAACGTCTTCCAGCGGTTTACCGATAAGGTCTTTCTCACTTTGCCGAATATCCAGCATTTCTCGTGCGGCGCGGTTAATTAAGATCAGCTGCTTCTCTTCATTGACGGCAAATACCCCCTCATACATGGCTTCTAATAGCGCGCGCTGCTGCAAAACCAGTTGAGCGATATCTTTCGGCTCCAGTCGGAACATCTGTTTTTTGAGATTGCGGGTAAACAGCCAGGAGAACATAAACAGCAGCAGCAGAAGAGCCGCGCCGTACAGCCCGGACTGCCAGAGAATACGGGCGTTAATATTGGCAATATAGGAGGTCAGATAGCCGACCGAGACAATACCAATCACCTGGTGCTGCGCGTTAAAGATCGGCGCTTTGCTGCGCAGTGAAACCCCAATACCGCCCTGACGCACGGAAATAATGGTTTTGCCCTTTAATACCTCCGCGTTATCCCCGCCGATCATCGGTAAATTTATGCGCTCCGGGGATTCCGAATGATAAAGGTGCTGCTCCTGCGTATCGCCAATCACAATATAGCTGGCATCGCTTTGGGCGCGCAGCGGCTGAATTAACCGGGCGATGCCGGGGATATCCCGGGCCGCAACCATTGCAGCCAGACCCGGCATCAGCGCGATCTGGCTGGCCTGAACCCGGGCGCGCTGGCCGAGATCGTGATGGAGCTGCCGGTCAATAAAATGAAACAGGATCGTTCCCAGCAGAACTAACAGCAGGCAGGAGAAGCACACCAGCGCTAAAAATAGCTTTACCTGAAAAGAGAGTCTGCGTTTCATTCAACCTGCGGATGTTATGTAAAAGTGACATTTGCCGAGCCTGACATGGGCAAATAGCGGACGCAATCTGGCAAGAAAAGAGTTGTGACCTGGCTTTTCGTTTTCGGCGTTATAGCCAGCAGGATCCCGTCAGGCTATTCTTCATTCAGCACGATAATAATTACAGAGGCAATGTCATGGATAAAGAGCTACTGGATGCGGGTTACCGGGCCTATACCGGCGAGAAAATTGACGTTTACTTCAACACCGGGATCTGCAAACACTCCGGTAACTGCGTGCGTGGCAGCGCAAAGCTGTTTAATCTCAAACGTAAGCCGTGGATTATTCCCGATGAAGTGGACGTTGAAACGGTTGTCCGCGTGATTGATACCTGCCCGAGCGGTGCGCTGAAGTATCGCCAAAAATAAGCGAGGAACCATGGATATTCTGGAAGGCCATAACAAGTTTTACGTGAATGATGCGAACGGCAATCAGGTCGCGGAGATTGTCTTCGTACCGACCGGCGAGCACCTGAGCATTATCGAGCACACCGACGTGGATGAGAGCCTGAAAGGGCAGGGCGTCGGTAAACAGCTGGTAGCGAAAGTGGTGGAGAAGATGCGCGGTGAGAACCGTAAAATTATCCCGCTGTGCCCGTTCGCGAAACATGAGTTTGATAAAACGCGGGAATATGACGATATTCGGGCGTAAATAACACCGGCGATGGCCGGTGTTTTTTTATCTTACCTGCTCAAACAGCAATATCATCGCGATCAGCACCATGATCCCTCCTGATGCCATGCTTACCAGACGCGCCGCCTGTGGCCGGGTCGCCAGTACCGCTTTCGAACCATACCCCACCAGCAGATAGACCAGCGTACAGGTGATAAGGTGCATCATCCCAAGCGTGGACATCTGCATTGCTATCGACCAGCTTCCGGTCGGGTCCGTAAACTGCGGAAGCAGGGCCAGGAACAGCAAAAACACTTTCGGGTTTAGGCCGCTAATGCAGAGCCCTTTCACCGCCCACTGTCGCCAGTTTCCCGCGTGGTGGCTCGCCTTTTCCGGGGCGGCAGGGTGACGCAACAGTCCGATGCCGAGCCACAGGAGATACGCGGCCCCCGCGAGGGTCAGCCCGGTTAACGCCAGCGGATGTTGAGCAATCACGACCCCCACGCCAGCCACGACAATGAGCGTGGCTAACAGATGCCCGGACATCAGCCCCAGCACCGCCGGTACCACGCGTCGTCCGTTAATCCCGGCGCTTATGGCGTAGGCCCAGTCGGCGCCTGGCGTCATGATGAGCAGAAACGAAACCACCCAAAAGCCGGCCACAATACTCATTTCCATCGTTCTGAAAACTCCCGCAGTGCGTTAAACGTTGCGAAAAAGAATATCGTTAACCCTGCGAAATAGGCTTTCAATGTTATGCTCATAACACGGTGAAATTGAGAAAATCTTCCACATGGATAGCATCGATCGAAAAATTCTTGCTGAGCTACAGTCTGATGGCCGCTTATCCCTGACCGAGCTGGCGGAAAGAGTGAATCTGAGCCTCTCGCCGTGCCATCGTCGCGTGCGGGCGCTGGAGCAAAGCGGGGCGATAACGGGATACCGTGCCAGCCTCGACCCCGCCAAAATGGGATTCAACTTCCTGGCGATAGTGTTTGCGACGCTGAAGGAGGGTGACAGAAAGGCGGTTAGCGCGTTTGAAGCGGCGGTGGAGGAGATCCCGCAGATCGTGCTGGCACAGCGCCTGTTTGGCGATCCCGATTATCTAATGCACGTCGTGACCCGCGACCTGTCCGCTTTCCAGAAACTCTACGACGAGAAGCTCTCCGCCATGCCCGGCGTGCAGCACCTTCGATCTACGCTTGTCATGAAAACGGTGGTGCAGGACAGGCCTTTTCCGCTGGAATCAGCTGGGCGAGACTGAGGGGCATGCCCGGCAGAACGCCGGGCATGCAGGGCGTTAGCCGACAAACATCACCGACACGCACAGCACCCCGACGATCAGCGTCAGCAGGTTGCCAATGGAACGGTACTGTTTCAGGGAGGGGATTAGATACGTCGACAGCGTCGGCATGATAAACAGGATCATGGCGATAAGCGGGCCGCTGATGGCGTAAATCATCGAAATGGCGTTCGGGTTAATGCAGCAGACGGCAAAGGTGATTAACGACACCCCCATAATGGAAATCGCGCGGTTAAAGGCGCGGCTCTTTTTCACCCCCACCTGACCGAGCGACGACTTCACGATCTCCGTCGCCCCTTCAATCACCCCAAAATAGGTGCCGAGGAAGGACTTCGACATCGCAATTATCGCCACGACAATCCCGGAAATTCCCAGCCATGCCGGTGATGAAGGCATCATCGACAGCGCGGACAGGATAGTCACCCCTTGCTCTTTGGCGGCCACAATGTACGACGGCGGAATTGAGAGCAGGCAGCTGAAGACAAAGAACAGCACGCTCAGGCAGATGATTAGGTACGCCACCTTCATGATCTTTTTACATTTATCCATGGCGCCATCGGCAAACTTCTCGCGACGGTCAACGGCAAACGTGGAGATAATTGGGGTATGGCTGAACGCAAACACCATCACCGGGATCGAAATCCAGACCTGGTGCAGCGTGTGGCGATCGACGGCCATCTGGCTGGTCAGCAGCGAGGGCTGCCAGCTGCCTATCAGATAGAGCGAGACAAACAGGAAATAGGCAATCAGCGGAAACACCAGAAAGCCCATCACTTTTATCGTGATGTGCCGTCCCATCAGGAAGATCAGATTCAGGACCAGCACCACGCCCAGGCTGACCAGCACGCGAACGGCGGTATCAACCGTCAGGTGTTTCGCCAGCTGCTCCGTGAGCGAGTTGGTGATGGCCACTGCATAAATCTGCACCACCACAAAGAAGGCGATGAAATAGAGCGTGGTAATCAGGTTGCCAATCTTCCTGCCGTAATAGTGCGAGACGGCGCCGGTGATCCCCTCGTTGCCTTTCGTTTTCGACGACAGAATAAATTGCGCCAGCGCTCTGTGCGGCCAGTAGGTTAAGGGGTAGGCCACGAGGGCGGTAATAAACAGGACAATTGCGCCTGCGGAGCCCAGCTGAATGGGCAGGAACAGCGTTCCTGCGCCCACGGCCGTGCCGTAGAGAGCGAAACTCCAGAGAGTCTCATCTTTTGACCAAATTTTCGACATTAGAGCAACGTTTCAACTATCAAACCATCGGAATGGAGTGCAATTTACCATAGTTATGCACCGAGAGCGCAGTTGCTTCGAAGGCGTTTGGCCGGAGCGGGCGTCCGGCCAGAAGGTGTTTAGCCTGCCAGGGCGCGCCGTTGCTGGCGACGCTTAAGAAATTTCTCGCGCAGCTTATCGTACGCCCAGTTATAGAACATGGTGTACGGCAGGAAGAACAGGAAGAAACCTATTTCCAGTGTGAATGCCTGCAGCAGGGTAACGCCCAGCACGGCGGCGACAATCGACACGCCAATCACAATAAACCCGCATTCAAACCCAAGCGCATGCAGCGCACGCACTTTTGCCGTACGTTTGACGCGCTGAACGGGCCAGAAGCGGTCGAAGCCGAAGTTATAAATAATGTTCCACAGCATGGCGGTGGTCGCCAGAACAATGGTCAACCCGCCCATTTCCACCACGGAACGCTGCATAAGCCACGCCGCAGTAGGGGCGAGGATCGCCGTCGCAATCCCTTCAAAACAGACAGCATGAAAGATCCGCTCCGGCAGTTTACGTTGGAGTGCATCCTGATGTTGCATAGCGATAGACCTCGTTAATTCGCCGGTATGGGCGTTGATGTGGCCTATTTTCATCGCTAAAGCTGATATATTAAAGATAGTATCCATCGCTAAAGTAGATAGGTTATGCGCTATTCACCCGAAGCCCTTAACGCGTTTGTTGAGACCGTTGCGGCAGGCTCTTTCTCTGCGGCCGCACGCCGGCTGCGCAAAAGCCAGTCGACGATCAGCACGTCCATTGCCAATCTTGAAGCCGATCTGGGCTTCGAGCTGTTTGACCGCTCTGCGCGCCAGCCGGTGTTGACGGCCCAGGGGGAACAGGTGCTGGGCTATGTGCAGGCTATTCTCGCCGCCAGCACGAGGCTGGACGAGCTGGCGGTGTCGCTATCGGCGCAAACGGAGGCGCGTCTGACGTTTGTCCTTTCCGATACCCTTAACCCGGACGTGCTGGAAGAGATGATGAAACAGTTTGACGCGCGCTTTCCCCATACGGAATTCGAATGTCTTATTGGCGAGGAGGAGGACGTGATCGATCTCCTGCAAAAGGAGCGCGCGCAGGTTGGCCTCACCGAGGCGCGAGACGGTTATCCTACGGATATCGGCGCTATCCGGCTGCCGATGCAGACCCGCATGGCGATCTATGTCGCGACCACGCATCCGCTCGCCGGACAACATGACGTTCAGCGTGACGAGCTGCACGGCTGGCGAGAGCTGCGGCTGAGCACCTATCTTGAGCGCGAGGCGGAGATTGCGCGCGGGCCCGTCTGGTCAGCCCCGAATTACCTGTTACTCTTGAGTATGGCGGTACAGGGATTTGGCTGGTGCGTGTTGCCGTGCGCGCTGGTGGATGAATTTGCCGCCGCGAAATCCCTGGTACAGCTCAATGTTCCCGGCTGGCCGCGGGCGATCGGCATCGATCTGCTGTGGAATAAACGATCCCCTCCCGGCATTGCCGGAAGCTGGCTGCGGCAGTATCTGCAGGATGCGCGCTGATCCTTGTGATTAATCTCACTATTTTTAAACAATTAAGATAATTGCCAGTAACAATCCTCTACTATCGTCATGTCATTTAACACAGAGGTCGTGATGAAAGATGTCGTAATAGTGGGTGCGTTGCGTACAGCTATCGGCTGTTTTCAGGGATCGCTCGCGCGTCACTCGGCGGTTGACCTGGGCAGCGTGGTGGTGAAAGCGCTGGTGGAACGTAGCGGGATCGCAGCACATGAAGTTGATGAGGTGATCCTGGGACAGGTTCTCACGGCCGGTGCCGGGCAAAACCCTGCGCGTCAGGCGGCGCTGAAGGGCGGGCTGCCCAATACCGTCTCTGCCATCACCATCAACGACGTCTGTGGTTCAGGATTAAAAGCGCTGCATCTCGCGACGCAGGCCATTCAGTGTGGTGAGGCGGACGTGATCATTGCTGGCGGACAAGAGAATATGAGCCGCGCGCCGCACGTGTTGACCGACAGCCGGACCGGCGCACAGCTGGGCAACAGTCAGCTGCTCGACAGCCTGGTGCATGACGGGCTGTGGGACGCATTCAACGATTATCATATGGGCGTGACGGCGGAAAATCTGGCGCGCGAGTACGGTATCAGCCGTGAGGTGCAGGATGCCTATGCGCTGAGCTCGCAGCAAAAAGCGCGTGCGGCGATCGATTCCGGTCGTTTTCGCGACGAAATTGTCCCGGTCAGCACGCAGCGTCAGAGCGGCGAGCATGTCGTCGTAGATACCGATGAACAGCCGCGCACTGACGCCAGTGCTGAAGGCCTGGCCAGGCTGAACCCCGCGTTTGAAATGCAGGGCTCAGTGACGGCAGGAAATGCCTCTTCCATTAACGACGGCGCTGCCGCCGTTATGATGATGAGCGAAAGCAAAGCTCTTGAGCTCGATCTCCCCGTCCTGGCCCGCATTAAGGCGTTCGCGAGCGTGGGGGTTGATCCTGCGTTAATGGGGATCGCACCGGTCTACGCGACCCGCCGCTGCCTGGAGCGTGCGGGGTGGCAGCTTTCGGATGTGGATCTGATCGAAGTGAACGAAGCTTATGCCGCGCAGGCGATCTCCGTCGGAAAAATGCTTGAGTGGGATCCGCTGCGGGTCAACGTTAACGGTGGGGCGATCGCGCTGGGTCATCCTATCGGGGCGTCCGGCTGCCGGATCCTGGTTTCGCTGGTCCACGAAATGAAAAAGCGCAATGCCCGCAAAGGGATTGCCACGCTTTGTATAGGCGGCGGGCAAGGGGTGGCGCTGGCCATCGAACGCTAAACTCTTCTTATTAAAAAACCTCCTCCGGGAGGTTTTTTTTCGCGCCCTTTTTCTCCTGGCGGCTTAATTGTGATCCGAACACCATTTCCGTTATAAACAAAAATTAAAATGAAACGTTGTTTTAAATTTCATTGAAAAGCCCACTTTATGCCGATAGTATGTGCTCATTATGAAAAACGGAACGCTGTTTCGTTTATTTCCGCCTTCGGGCATGACCACATCTGGAGGTTACCGTGGACGTCAGAGAAAGCATCCACAGCGCGCACGCCAAAACGCTGGATACTCAGGGGCTGCGCAATGCGTTTTTAGTCGAGCAGGTATTCGAGGCCGACAGGTACACCATGGTTTACAGCCATATCGACCGCATTATTGTGGGCGGAATTATGCCCGTCACGAAAACCGTCTCCGTTGGCGGCGAGGTCGGTAAACAGCTGGGCGTAAATTATTTCCTCGAACGTCGCGAGCTGGGGGTGATTAACATCGGCGGGCCGGGCACCATCACCGTAGACGGACAGTGCTATGAGATTGGCCATCGCGAGGCGCTGTACGTGGGTAAAGGGGCGAAAGACGTGGTCTTTGCCAGCATCGACGCCAGCAGGCCTGCGAAGTTCTACTACAACTGCGCGCCGGCCCACGCCACCTGTCCAACCAAAAAGGTGACCCCGGCAGACGTCGCACCCGTGACGCTGGGCGACAACCTCACCAGCAACCGCCGCACCATTAATAAATACTTCGTGCCGGACGTGCTGGAGACCTGCCAGCTCAGCATGGGGTTGACCGAACTTGCGCCGGGCAACCTGTGGAATACCATGCCGTGCCATACCCACGAGCGCCGCATGGAAGTCTACTTCTACTTCAACATGGATGAGGACGCCTGCGTGTTCCACATGATGGGGCAGCCGCAGGAAACGCGCCATATCGTGATGCACAACGAGCAGGCGGTGATTTCACCGAGCTGGTCTATTCACTCCGGCGTTGGGACAAAAGCCTACACCTTTATCTGGGGAATGGTGGGCGAAAACCAGGTCTTTGATGATATGGACCATGTTGCGGTCAGCGATCTGCGCTAGTCGCGGGCAGTGAAGCATAAACCTGCCTGTGAGTGACAGGCTCTGAAAGAGTAAGGAATAAACATGATTCTGGATGCATTCTCCCTGCAGGGGAAAGTGGCGGTGGTTTCCGGATGTGATACCGGGCTGGGTCAGGGGATGGCGTTAGGCCTGGCGGAAGCGGGCTGCGATATCGTCGGGATTAATATCGTTGAGCCTACAGAAACCATCGAGCGCGTGACGGCTCTGGGACGCCGTTTCCTGAGCCTGACCGCCGACCTGCGTAAAATCGATACCATTCCTGAACTGCTGGATCGCGCGGTAGCGGAATTCGGCCATATCGACATTCTGGTCAACAACGCCGGGCTGATTCGCCGTGAAGATGCGATCAACTTCAGCGAACGCGACTGGGACGACGTGATGGACCTGAACATCAAGAGCGTATTTTTCATGTCCCAGGCGGCGGCGAAGCATTTTATTGCGCAGGGGAACGGCGGCAAGATCGTGAATATTGCCTCTATGCTCTCGTTCCAGGGGGGAATCCGCGTGCCGTCTTACACCGCGTCCAAAAGCGCCGTGATGGGCGTGACCCGCCTGCTGGCAAACGAGTGGGCGAAACACAATATCAATGTGAATGCCATTGCGCCGGGTTACATGGCGACCAACAACACGCAGCAGCTGCGCGCAGACGAGCAGCGCAGCGCGGAAATACTTGAACGTATTCCGGCGGGGCGCTGGGGGCTGCCGGGCGATCTGATGGGGCCGGTAGTGTTTCTGGCCTCGTCGGCATCGGACTATATCAACGGCTACACCGTGGCGGTTGATGGCGGCTGGCTGGCGCGATAACCCGCATCGGGTCTGGACCTCTGCTTTCGGGCGGAGGTTTTTTTTGCTCAAAAAATTGTCAAAGTCCATATGGGTAAACACGAAAAATCCATACTAAAAAATCATGAACGACATTCATCACACTTTTAATTCTGAAAAATTAATGCATTAGTAAAATAACGTGATTATTAAGCGTTAGTTGAAATTGTAATGTCCATCACAGATCGCTATGTCGCAGCTAAATAATCCATATCTTCACCTTTTCCCACCTGACACTTTTCCTCGCTTTCTCGTAATTTCATTTAACGAATTTTGCTGTTGAGGCAGGAAAAATATGACATCGATAAATGACTCTACCCTAATGCCCGCTGCGCTGCGTGATACTCGCCGCATGAACCAGTTTGTCTCCATTGCCGCCGCCGTGGCGGGCCTGTTATTTGGACTGGATATCGGCGTTATTGCCGGCGCATTGCCCTTTATTACCGATCACTTTACCCTCAGCAGTCGCCTGCAGGAGTGGGTGGTGAGCAGCATGATGCTCGGTGCGGCCATCGGCGCGCTGTTCAACGGCTGGCTGTCGTTTCGTCTGGGGCGCAAATACAGCCTGATGGTCGGGGCAATTCTGTTCGTTGCCGGCTCCATTGGCTCGGCGTTTGCCGCTAACGTTGAAATCCTGCTGCTTTCCCGCGTGCTGCTGGGCGTGGCGGTGGGGATTGCGTCCTACACCGCGCCGCTTTATCTCTCCGAAATGGCGAGCGAAAACGTGCGCGGCAAGATGATCAGCATGTATCAGCTGATGGTCACGCTGGGTATTGTGCTGGCGTTTCTGTCTGACACCTACTTCAGCTACAGCGGCAACTGGCGCGCGATGCTTGGCGTGCTGGCGCTGCCAGCGGTGGTGCTGATTGTTTTAGTGATTTTCCTGCCGAACAGCCCGCGCTGGCTGGCGCAAAAAGGGCGCCACGTTGAGGCGGAAGAGGTGCTGCGCATGCTGCGCGATACCTCCGAAAAAGCCCGCGAAGAGCTGAACGAGATCCGCGAAAGCCTGAAGCTCAAGCAGGGGGGCTGGGCGCTGTTTAAAATCAACCGCAACGTGCGCCGGGCGGTCTTCCTCGGCATGCTGCTGCAGGCGATGCAGCAGTTCACCGGCATGAACATCATCATGTACTACGCTCCGCGGATTTTCAAAATGGCCGGGTTTACCACCACGGAACAGCAGATGATCGCGACCCTGGTGGTCGGGCTGACCTTCATGTTCGCCACCTTTATTGCCGTTTTCACCGTGGACAAGGCGGGCCGTAAACCTGCGCTGAAAATTGGCTTCAGCGTGATGGCGCTCGGCACGCTGATCCTGGGCTACTGCCTGATGCAGTTTGATAACGGTACGGCCTCAAGCGGACTTTCCTGGCTTTCTGTCGGGATGACCATGATGTGTATCGCAGGCTACGCGATGAGCGCCGCGCCGGTGGTCTGGATCCTGTGCTCCGAAATTCAGCCGCTCAAATGCCGTGACTTTGGCATCACCTGTTCCACGACCACCAACTGGGTATCGAACATGATCATCGGCGCGACGTTCCTGACGCTGCTGGACGCGATTGGCGCAGCGGGAACGTTCTGGCTCTATACCGTGCTGAACGTGGCGTTTATTGGCGTCACGTTCTGGCTGATCCCGGAAACCAAAGGTGTGACGCTGGAACACATCGAGCGCAAGCTGATGGCCGGAGAGAAACTGCGAAACATCGGCGTGTGATCGTATTGCCCGTTTACCTGGCCCAACGTATGCAGGGGATAACCAATGTTTGTTTAAAAGGCGCTGAATGCAGCGCCTTTTTTTATTGGCACCGGATGTGTTAAAAGAAGAAATCAACGAAAAGGAGGGATGATGAAAACGATCGGCCTGTTAGGTGGAATGAGCTGGGAATCGACAATCCCTTATTATCGCCTGATTAACGAAGGGGTGAAGCAGCGTTTGGGTGGTCTGCATTCCGCAAGCCTGCTCCTGCACAGCGTTGACTTTCATGAAATCGAAGCCTGCCAGTCGAGCGGCGAGTGGGATAAAGCCGGGGAGATCCTGGCCCAGGCGGCGCTTGGGCTGGAGCGTGCTGGCGCCGAGGGTATAGTGCTTTGTACCAATACCATGCACAAAGTGGCGTCGCATATTGAGGACCGCTGCTCGCTGCCGTTTTTGCATATTGCGGACGCGACCGGGCGTGTGATTGCGGCATCCGGGATGCGCCGCGTAGCGCTTTTGGGTACACGCTACACCATGGAGCAGGATTTTTATCGCGGACGTTTGCACAGCGAGTTTGGGATCGAGAGCCTGATCCCGGATGAAGACGACCGGGCGCGCATCAATCAGATTATCTTTGACGAGCTCTGCCTCGGTACCTTTAGCGAATCTTCCCGCGCGTATTACGTCAGCGTTATCGATAAACTCGCGCAGCAGGGGGCCGAAGGGGTGATTTTCGGCTGCACGGAAATTGGTTTGCTGGTCCCCGTAGCGCAAAGCCCGATTCCGGTATTCGATACCACCGCCATCCACGCTGCGGATGCCGTGGCGTTTATGCTGTCCTGAGCACCCGTTCTGGTTTACGTGTTGGCGGCGTCATAGGCGGATTGCGCCGCCACAATGGCATCAATATTATTTTCCACCCAGTGCGCCAGCACCGTCACCGTTTCGGTTAATGTCTGGCCAAGCGGTGTCAGGCTGTACTCGACTGTTACAGGTACCGTGGCGAATATCTTTCGCGACACCAGCCCATCACGTTCCAGCTTGCGTAAAGACTGGGTCAGCACCTTTTTGGTGATTCGCTGAATATCGCGTTGAAGATGACTAAAGCGCATCGGTCCCTTCTCCAGACGCGCAAGGATTAACAGTGCCCACTTATCGGCGATACGCGTCAGCACGCCGCGGGTCGGGCAGCGCTCATCGAACACGTTGTAAGGAGGCATCTCCTTTTTCAGAACTGCTGTATGGGTCATGGTGGTTCCCTCGAGGTAACCAGGTGAGGTAAAGGTGCCTTCTTACGCCCGTGAATGTTTGCGTGTATAAAACGACGTAAGGTTTCTATTTGATACCAGGGAACCGAAAATGGCAACGGGCTCGCAGAGCAATTTTAAAGTCGTCTTAATCGTTTGACTCACAAGGCAATATTGCATCAGGAGATCTATCATGAGCGTTGTAGTTATCTATTATTCTGGCTACGGCCATACCAAACGCGTTGCTGAAACTGTCGCCGAGGGCGCGCAGGCTGAGCTTATCGCCATTGACAGTAATGGCGATATTCAGGAAAGCGACTGGCAAAAACTCAACGATGCCAAAGCGATTATTTTTGGCGCGCCAACCTACATGGGAAGCGTACCGTGGCAGTTTAAGAAATTCGCTGACGCGACCTCTAAAGCCTGGTTCGTACGTAGCTGGCAGGACAAAGTGTTCGCGGGATTCAGCAACAGCGCCAGCCTGAACGGTGATAAGCAGGTATCGTTGCAATATCTGCAAACGCTAGCCTCTCAGCACGGTGGGATCTGGGTGAGCCTGGGGCTGCCGCCGTCAAATACTCTCGCGGCAACCCGTCAGGACATTAATAATCTGGGCGGTTCAGTAGGTTTGCTGGTGCAGTCTCCATCGGATGCTGATGCTGGCGCCATTGCCAGCGGCGATCTGCAAACTGCGGTTAAATTCGGCGAGCGTGTTGCGGCCATTGCGAAACGTTTTAACTGAGTTTTCAGACGCCCGCTGTTCAGCGGGGCGTCTGATTCAACATCTTATTTAGCTGGCCCGCCAACATACTTAGCGCTTCCTGCAGATGTTCGCTAAACGCCTCCACCAGCGCCGACGCCGGACGATGCAATGGGCGGATTAGGCTAACGGTAAAAGGAACTGAGACGCTAAACCGACGCACAACAATTCCACTTTCCGCATAATCCAGCGCCGTAAGCGGATTCACCACCGCGACGCCGATGCCCGCTCGCACCATCGCGCAAATTGAAGCCGCGCTGTGCGTTTCCACCACCATTCGCCGTTTGACCTGATGCTCGGCAAACAGGGTATCCAGCAGCTGTCTGTAGCTGTCGGTCTGCGACAGGCTAATGTAGTTTTCCCCGTGGAAGTCCTCTGGCGTGAGCACCGCCTTACCGGCAAGCCGATGCCCGGCGGGCAGAACGCACACTTCATCTAACGAAAGTAACTCCGTGCGCGCCGTGCCTGCTGGCGTTGAGAGGTTTTCGGTTAGGCCTAAATCATGGCGCTGAGCCGAAAGCCACTCTTCAAGCAGGGGAGATTCCTGAGGCACGATGGTGAGGCTGACCTCCGGGTATCGCGCCAGAAAGGGCTGCAGCAGCATCGGTAAAAAAGATTGCGAGAAGACGGGCAGGCAGACGATCGACAGCTCGCCCTGGCGAAACTCGCGCAGGCTTTCGGCTGCACTCACTATTCTGTCCAGCCCGTACCAGGAGCGCTGAACTTCCTCGAACAGGCGTAGTCCCTGCACCGTAGGGTGAAGCCTGCCCCGGGTGCGTTCGAACAGCTTCAGCCCCAGCACTTTCTCGAAGCGGGCCAGCTCGCGGCTCACCGTCGGCTGCGAGGTATGCAGCATCTGTGCGGCTTCGGTGAGATTGCCGGTGGTCATCACGGCGTGAAAAATCTCGATGTGGCGTAAATTGACGGCGGGCATAGGGCACCTGAAAGCAGAGAACTGTCCATATCATTTTTGCATAGACTCGCGATAAAACGATATTTTTTATTCTCTTTGCGCTGTGGCGTAATCATCAAAACGCATTTATCCGGAGAAGACCATGCCACGCCCGCTGAACCAGACTGATACCGATTTGAACGCCGACAACCTGCTGCGCCTGCCTGCCGAATTTGGCTGTCCGGTGTGGGTCTACGACGCGCAGATTGTCCGCGAGAAGATCGCCGCCCTGCATCAGTTTGACGTGGTGCGTTTTGCCCAGAAGGCCTGCTCCAATATCCATATTCTGCGCCTGATGCGTGAGCAGGGCGTGAAGGTCGACTCCGTCTCGCTTGGCGAAATCGAACGCGCGCTGGCGGCCGGATACGATCCGAAAGCTGACGGCGACGCGATCGTCTTTACCGCCGATGTGATCGACGACGCGACGCTGGCGCGCGTTCACGAGCTGCAGATCCCGGTGAATGCCGGTTCTGTGGATATGCTGGAGCAGCTGGGTCAGGTATCTCCCGGCCATCGCGTCTGGCTGCGGGTGAATCCGGGCTTTGGTCACGGCCACAGCCAAAAAACCAATACCGGCGGCGAAAATAGCAAGCACGGGATCTGGTATGCCGATATGCCTGCCGCGCTGGAGGTATTACAGCGCTACGGCCTGAAGCTGGTGGGTATTCATATGCATATTGGCTCTGGCGTGGATTACGGCCACCTGGAGCAGGTGTGCGGCGCGATGGTGCGCCAGGTTGTCGACTTCGGTCAGGATCTGGAGGCGATCTCTGCGGGCGGCGGTCTCTCCATTCCATATCGCGAAGGCGAAGAGGCGATCGATACCGATCACTATTACGGTCTGTGGAGCGCCGCGCGTGACCAAATCGCCGCGCATCTGGGCCATGCGGTGAAGCTGGAAATTGAGCCGGGTCGTTTCCTGGTGGCGGAAGCCGGCGTGCTGGTTTCGCAGGTGCGCAGCGTGAAAGAGATGGGGTCTCGCCACTTCGTCTTGATTGATGCAGGCTTTAACGATCTGATGCGTCCGTCCATGTATGGCAGCTATCACCACATTACCGCCCTGGCTGCTGACGGCCGTGATTTAACGCAGGCGCCGCGCGTTGAGACGGTCGTTGCGGGGCCGCTGTGCGAATCGGGCGACGTGTTTACCCAGCAGGAAGGCGGCAAAGTGGAAACCCGCGCGCTGCCAGAGGTCAAACCGGGCGATTATCTTGTGCTGCATGACACCGGTGCCTACGGGGCATCTATGTCATCTAACTACAACAGCCGTCCGCTGCTGCCGGAAGTGCTGTTTGATAACGGTAAAGCGCGGCTGATCCGCCGTCGCCAGACCATTCAGGAACTGCTGGCTTTAGAACTCATCTGATTAAAGTACGGTCCCGTTGTGACCGAATCGCGTAAGACCAGCGTGCCGGTAAACGGCGGGATGGCATCGACCGGCTGGTTTTTTGCCAGCCGGATCGCCTGATCGATGGCCGTGACAATCATATTGTCGATGGGCAGATAAACCGATGAGAGCGCAGGCTCCAGCCATTTCGCGCTTGGGGCATCGTCAAAGCCGAACAGTGAAATATCCTGCGGGATTTTAAGCCCCGCCTGGTGCAACGCTTTGGACGCACCCAGCGCCATATCGTCGTTACAGGCAAACAGGGCGCTAAACGGTACTCCGTCGGCAATCAATTCCTTGCAAAGCTCGTATCCCCGCGTCATTCCCGCATCGCCGTACTTTATCCGACGCTCGTCCAGACGGATACCATGCTTTTCCAGCGCCTTGCGATAGCCCATCAGCCGCGCTTTACCCGTGGGAGTGTGGATCGGGACGGTGATACAGGCGATCTCCCGATGGCCCTGGCCGATCAGATAATCCACGGCCTTGAATGCGGCATCCTGCTGTTCGAAGAACACGCAGCGATCCGGCGCCTGGCTCACTTCACGGTTAATGACCACCAGTGGCGTTTTCACGGTGTTCATCAGTTTGACGATCGCTTTTTCGCTCATGTAGCGCGTGTAAAGCACGATGGCATCGCACTGGCGATCGGCCAGCATCTGCACCGCCTGTTCTTCCTGTTCCGGCGCATCGTGACCGTCGGTGACGATCAGCTGTTTCCCGTGAGTTTCGGTCTGCCGCGACGCCTGCTGGAGAAGGCGGCCAAAATAAAAGCCGTCAAAGGTCGAGACGACCAGACCAATGCTGTTGCTGGTCTGGTTAGCCAGCGAGCGCGCGAGAAAGTTCGGGCGATAGCCCAGCTCTTCCATCGCAGCAAACACCTGCTGACGCGTACTCTCTTTTACCTGACCTGTGCCGTTCAGCACGCGCGATACCGTGGCCTTCGACACGCCCGCGCGCAGTGATACATCCAGCATTGTTGCCATTCTACATTCCTGCTTCCACGTAACGATCTGCAGTTTACCACAGAGCTTATGCCGTATAAGCGATGCGGGAAGCGCAAAAACTCTGCCACGATCACGCTTTTTGGTAACGATTCGTCCGGCCAGCCTGAAGTCAAACTCAATAGCCTGACTCTGGTAAGATAATCACCGAACCGGGCTGGAGCATCAGGCCAGTAAATACATGAGAAAATGCAGGTGAAACGTGAAAAAGATAGCCATCCTCCCGCTTTACCAGGCACCGCACTATGCGGAGCAGGTCACCGACTGGCTCTGGCAGGCCTTTGGCGAAGGGCTTTCTCGGGAATTTTTCCACAGTATTGTTGAGCACAGCCAGACACCGGGGGCATTACCGTTGACGTTTATTGCCCTTGAAGGCGAACAGCTTCTTGGCACGGTAGGGCTCTGGCGCTGCGATTTGATCACCCGACAGGATCTCTTTCCGTGGCTGGCGGCGCTGTACGTTGATGAGGCGGCGCGAGGTAAGGGGCTGGCGGGACAACTTCAGCAGCATGTTATCGCTTACGCAGCGCAGTCCGGGTATGAGGAGCTCCATCTCTGGTCTGCCTGCCGCGACTTCTACGAACGTTACGGCTGGCAGTACATCGGTGATGGTCTGGAATACCCCAACACGCGGGTTCACCTCTACCGTTATTCGCTCTGCGCTTCCGCAGGTGACGCAACGGAGTGACGGCGAACCAGCGTCGGGCTAAACAGATGCGTAATTTCCGGCGGCTGGCGCTGTTCAGCTAGCGCTAGCGCCAGCTCGGCGGCCTGCGTTGCCATGGTGATGATTGGGTAGCGCACGGTGGTCAGACGCGGGCGAACGTAGCGGGAGACCAGCACGTCGTCGAAGCCAATCAGCGAAATTTCTGCCGGTACCTCAATTCCGTTGTCATTCAACACCCCCATCGCCCCTGCGGCCATTGAGTCGTTATAGCTGGCAACCGCCGTGAAATTCCGTCCGCGACCCAGCAGCTCGGTCATGGCCTGTTCACCGCCGCTCTCATCCGGTTCACCGTAGGCCACCAGGCGGTCATTACACGGCAGCCCGTTTTCACGAAGGGCATCGTAGTAGCCCTGCAGGCGGTCCTCTGCATCAGAAATCGGATGATTTGAACAGAGATAGCCAATTCGGGTATGGCCCTGCTGAATAAGGTGCCGCGTTGCAAGCCAGGCACCGTAGCGGTCATCGAGGGCCACGCAGCGTTTTTCAAATCCGGGAATAATGCGGTTGATGATCACCATTCCGGGCATCTGCTTCATCAGGTGAATCAGCTCGGCGTCCGGGATCATTTTGGCGTGAACCACCAGCGCCGCGCAGCGGTGGCGGATCAGCTGTTCAATGGCCTGGCGTTCTTTTTGTTCATTATGATAGCCATTGCCGATCAGTAAAAAATTACCTGTCTGATAAGAAACCTGTTCAACCGCTTTAACCATGGCGCCGAAAAAGGGATCGGAAACATCACCCACCACCAGCCCAATGGTTTCGGTGGACTGCTGGGCGAGCGCGCGGGCATTGGCATTGGGATGATAGTTCAGGGATTCCATGGCATTTTGTACCGCCTGGCGCGATGCGTCACTGGCTTTTGGGGAGTCGTTAATCACGCGGGAGACGGTTGCCACCGACACGCCTGCCAGACGGGCCACATCCTTTATTGTCGCCATTCATTACCTTCTTATTGGGGGTAAGCGTTTACACACCAAATAGTGTTGCGGAAAAGCGGCGCGCATTCAAGGGGAGCGGATTTCCGCTCTCCACAAACGTGACGCAGGACAACCCTGGTGGTGTAATCGTTACACGCGCAGTCATGTCTGAAGAATGTCAATCTGAACCTTTGGTTACACTTTGCCTCAGGCTGTTGCGATTGTCCGATGGCGAGGATGTTAATGAGATTGATACAGTTGAGATCCCAGAGGTATTGATTGGTGAGAATTCTTAGTACGGTTTCGTACTCATCTCTTGCACCAACCTGCGCGGATGCGCAGGTTTTTTTTCGCCTCCACTTTTGCTGTCGCTCCCGTATCACTTCTCGTGTAATCTGCCACCATTTACTATCAACCCTCCACACTGGCTGGCAAAGGGAGTTGAGATGCTATTTGGGTTCTTCCGTACACTCTTCCGTATTCTTTTTCGCATCCGCGTTACTGGCGATGCCCAGGCGCTTCGCGGCGAACGCGTTCTTATCACGCCAAATCATGTTTCCTTTATAGACGGTATCCTGCTAGCGCTGTTTTTACCCGTGCGCCCGGTGTTTGCAGTCTATACCTCTATCAGCCAGCAGTGGTACATGCGCTGGCTCACGCCGCTGATTGATTTTGTGCCGCTCGACCCGACCAAGCCGATGATGATTAAGCATCTGGTGCGTCTGGTTGAGCAGGGGCGTCCGGTGGTTATTTTCCCTGAAGGGCGTATTTCAGTGACCGGTTCGCTGATGAAAATCTACGACGGCGCGGGGTTTGTTGCAGCGAAATCAAAAGCGACCGTGGTGCCGCTGCGCATTGAAGGCGCGGAGCTAACCCATTTCAGCCGCCTGAAGGGGCTGGTGAAGCAGCGTCTGTTCCCTAAAATAACCCTGCATATTCTGCCGCCAACGTCGTTACCGATGCCAGAAGCGCCGCGTGCCCGCGATCGCCGTAAAATCGCCGGGGAAATGCTGCACCAGATTATGATGGAAGCGCGCATGGCCGTGCGCCCGCGCGAAACGCTGTACGAATCTCTGCTATCCGCGCAGTACCGCTATGGCGCGAAGAAAAACTGCATCGAAGACATCAACTTTACCCCGGACACCTATCGCAAACTGCTGACCAAAACCCTGTTTGTGGGCCGTATTCTGGAGAAGTACAGCAAAAAAGGCGAAAAGATTGGCCTGATGCTGCCTAATGCGGGCATCAGCGCGGCGGTGATTTTCGGTGCGGTTTCCCGGGGCCGTATCCCGGCAATGATGAACTACACGGCGGGCGTGAAGGGGTTGACCAGCGCCATCACCGCAGCCCAGATTAATACCGTCTTTACCTCCCGACAGTTCCTGGACAAAGGCAAGCTCTGGCACCTTCCCGAGCAGCTCACCCAGGTGCGCTGGGTCTTCCTGGAGGATCTGAAAGCGGACGTGACCAGCGGCGACAAGCTGTGGATTTTTGCGCATCTGCTGGTGCCGCGTCTGGCCCAGGTCAAACAGCAGCCGGAAGATGACGCGATTATCCTCTTCACGTCGGGATCGGAGGGCAACCCGAAAGGCGTCGTCCACAGCCACAAGAGCATTCTGGCGAACGTTGAGCAGATCAAAAGCATCGCCGACTTTACCGCGAATGACCGCTTTATGTCGGCGCTGCCGCTTTTCCACTCCTTTGGCCTGACGGTGGGGCTGTTCACGCCGCTCCTGACCGGCGCAGAAGTGTTCCTCTACCCGAGCCCGCTGCATTACCGCATTGTGCCGGAGCTGGTCTATGACCGTAACTGCACCGTCCTGTTCGGAACCTCAACCTTCCTGGGCAACTATGCGCGTTTCGCCAATCCGTATGACTTCTATCGCGTGCGGTATGTGGTGGCCGGTGCGGAAAAACTGCAGGAGAGCACGCGCCAGATCTGGCAGGACAAGTTTGGCCTGCGCATTCTTGAAGGCTATGGCGTTACCGAGTGTGCGCCCGTGGTCTCGATTAACGTGCCGATGGCGGCGAAACCGGGTACGGTTGGCCGAATCCTGCCGGGAATGGATGCGCGTTTGCTGGCGGTGCCGGGCATTGAGGACGGTGGCCGTCTGCAGCTGAAAGGGCCAAACGTGATGAACGGTTATCTGCGCGTGGAAAATCCGGGCGTGCTGGAAGCGCCGACGGCGGAAAACGTCAACGGCGAGGTTGAAACCGGCTGGTACGACACCGGCGATATCGTCCGTTTCGATGAGCAGGGCTTTGTACAAATTCAGGGACGCGCGAAACGCTTCGCCAAAATCGCCGGTGAAATGGTCTCACTGGAAATGGTCGAACAGCTGGCAACGGCCGTGTCTGCGGATAAGATGCATGCTACGGTGGTGAAGAGTGATGCCAGCAAAGGCGAGGCGCTGGTGCTGTTTACGACCGACGCTGAACTTAAGCGCGACAGGTTACTGAGCTATGCGCGTGAACACGGTATCCCTGAACTGGCCGTGCCGCGCGACATTCGCTACCTGAAGCAGCTCCCGGTGCTGGGTAGCGGGAAGCCCGATTTCGTGACCCTGAAAGGCATGGTTGAAGAGGCGGAACAGCAAAATGCGTGAGTCAGTACACACTAACACCTCACTGCGTTCAAAAGGCATGATGGCGGTCATTGCCGCGCAGTTCCTCTCTGCGTTCGGTGATAATGCGCTGTTGTTCGCCACGCTGGCGCTGCTGAAAGCCGAGTTTTACCCCGACTGGAGTCAGCCGATCCTGCAGATGGTGTTTGTGGGCGCTTACATTATTTTTGCTCCGTTCGTAGGGCAGGTAGCGGACAGTTTCCCGAAAGGCCGGGTGATGATGTTTGCCAACGGTCTCAAGCTGCTGGGTGCCGCCAGCATTTGCTTTGGCTTCAATCCGTTTATTGGCTACACGCTGGTGGGCATTGGCGCTGCCGCCTACTCCCCGGCAAAGTATGGCATCCTCGGAGAGCTGACCACGGGCGATAAGCTGGTGAAAGCCAACGGCCTGATGGAGTCGTCAACCATTGCTGCTATTCTGCTCGGATCCGTCGCGGGCGGCGTACTGGCCGACTGGCATGTCCTGGCGGCACTGGGCATCTGCGCGGTGGTGTATGGCGGGGCGGTCGTGGCGAACCTCTTTATTCCGAAGCTGCCAGTGGCTCGCCCGGGGCAATCCTGGCGCTTCAAACCGATGACCGGCAGTTTCTTCAACGCGTGCCGCGTGCTGTGGCGTAACGGGGAAACTCGTTTCTCCCTGATGGGGACCAGTATGTTCTGGGGGGCGGGCGTCACGCTGCGCTTCCTGCTGGTCCTGTGGGTGCCGGTGGCGCTGGGCATTACGGACAATGCGACGCCGACCTATCTTAATGCGATGGTGGCCATCGGCATTGTGGTTGGGGCGGGTGCGGCGGCGAAGCTGGTGACGCTCGAGACGGTCGCACGCTGCATGCCCGCAGGGATCCTGATTGGCGTCGTGGTGCTTATCTTCTCGCTGCAGCATGCGTTATTGCCCGCGTATGTCCTCCTCATCCTGATTGGTATTCTGGGGGGCTTCTTCGTGGTGCCGCTGAACGCGTTGCTGCAGGAACGGGGTAAGCAGACCGTCGGGGCGGGAAATGCTATCGCGGTACAAAACCTGGGTGAAAACCTGGCAATGCTGTTAATGCTGGGGCTCTACTCGCTGGCGGTAAAAGTGGGTGTGCCGGTGGTGGGGATCGGCGTCGGGTTTGGTGGGCTGTTTGCGATTGCGATCGCGGGCTTGTGGATTTGGCAGCGTCGCCGTTGATAAGTGAGGCCTGATGTCCTCACCCCGACCTCTCCCGCAGGGAGAGGGGGCAACCCCTAAAACGGCAACCTGCGTTGCCGTTTTACTTTTATTACGGTGCCGGGTAAGTGTATACCTGATGCACCGCTTCAATCTCTGCTAACACGTCTTCACTCAGGTTCAGGTGGAAACTCTCAATATTGGTTTTCAGCTGTTCCATCGTGGTCGCGCCCAGCAGGGTGCTGGCAACAAACGGCTGACGACGCACGAAGGCCAGCGCCATCTGTGCAGGGTCAAGACCGTGACGCTTTGCGATATTCACATAGGCAGCAACGGCTTTCTGCGTCTGCTCACCGCTGTAGCGGGTGAAGCGGCTAAAGAGGGTGTTTCGCGCCCCCGCCGGCTTCGCGCCGTTCAGGTATTTCCCCGTCAGCGTGCCGAAGCCGAGACAGGAATAGGCGAGCAGTTCCACTTCTTCATACTGCGTCACTTCGGCCAGACCCACCTCATAGCTGCGGTTAAGCAAGCTGTACGGGTTCTGGATAGTCACAATACGCGGAAGATCGTGCTTATCCGCCAGGTGTAGATAGCGCATGACCCCAAAGGCCGTTTCGTTAGATACGCCAATGTAGCGGATTTTTCCCGCGCGCTGGCACTCGGTCAGCGCTTCCAGCGTTTCCAGCAGCGTCACGGCGGGGGCGCTCTCATTCCAGCTGTATCCGAGCTTGCCAAAGCAATTGGTTGGTCGCTGAGGCCAGTGCACCTGGTAGAGGTCGAGATAGTCGGTTTGCAGGCGCTTCAGGCTGGCATCCAGAGCGGCGCGGATATTCTTGCGATCGAGGATCTGGTTCGGACGGATCCCGGTATCGTTATTGCGCGCGGGGCCACTGACTTTTGAGGCAATCACCAGCTTTTCACGGTTGCCGCGCTTTGCCAACCAGTTACCGACGTAGGTTTCGGTAAGTCCCTGCGTTTCAGGGCGTGGCGGAACTGGGTACATCTCTGCAACATCAATCAGGTTAATGCCCTGGCTGACGGCGTAATCGAGTTGTGCATGGGCATCGGCTTCGCTGTTTTGTTCACCAAATGTCATCGTGCCCAACCCCAGTTGGCTTATTTCCAGAGCGCTGTGGGGGATACGGTGATAATGCATAGCCGGCTTCCTCAGTAGACTTATAGACCGCGTCAGGGCGTGCCCGACAAAGGAATATAAACATGGCAGAGGGGAAGCAAAAGGGGAAGAAAAAAATCAAAAAGGCCAGCAAGCGACTGACCTCTCTCTGATTATCGCTCGATAATTTGCGATACTTCGTCGCGATTGATCTGCATTTTATTGCCTTCCTGGTCGCGGTAGCTGACCAGACCGGTATCATCGTCGACTTCGGGTTTGCCATCGGTCAGGATCATTCGACCATCTTTTGTCGCCATGACGTAATCGCTGCTACAGCCCGATACGGCAAACGCTAAACCGACTGCTGACACTAATACTGCCCATTTTTTCATCGTTATCGTCCTCATCTGGCTTGTATCAAATCATAATCTAGTATTAACCCGATAAGGCGACTTGAGGAAGCGGTAAAATCTTAAAAAGCAGTCGATTATGTTTGAGAGCTCGCAAAATAAGTAAAAAACTATGTTTTTAACAGGAAATGACGTGCCAGGAGTGCGCCGGTGAAATTCTTTTTGAGATAAAAACCGCGCGGCAACGTCAGTATCGGTTCACCCTGCGCGCCGATTGCCTCGGTAAGTGCTTTACTGTTGGCCGCTTTCGGACGCAGCTGTAACACTTCTCCGTGTCGGGCGGTGATGCGCTCTACCTGCCCAAGCACAATCATGTCCATCAGCTCTTCCCAGTCCAGGCGCAGCTGATGCTCTTCATCCTCGTCCGGGCTCCAGAGCAGCGGTGCGCCAACGCGACGGTCAGCCAGGGGGATCTGACGCTCACCTTCAACCGGTACCCATAATACGCGCTTCAGCTTGTGGCGAACGTGACTGGTTTCCCACGTCACGCCGGTATTGCCGGTTAATGGCGCAACGCAGACAAAGGTGGTCTCAAGCGGCTTGCCCTGGCTGTCTACAGGGATAGTTTTTAACTCCACGCCAAGTGCAGCAAAATCCTGCTCAGGTTTGCTCCCTGCGCTGGCACCCAGCCATAGTTCAAGCAGCATGCCGATCCAGCCTTTATCCCGCTTAAGATCCTTCGGGATCTTAAGCCCTGCTATTGCCGCCAGCTCGCCAAGCGAAAAGCCTGCAAGACGCTGTGCCTGCTGTAGCAACTGGCCCTCGCTGGACGGCGGTGAGAGCAAGGGTGTAAGCGGATGCATGATGGTAACCTTTTGATTAAAAAATAAACGAAGAAATTGTCCCCTGTGGATAGAGTTTAACTATTTCTGTACGAATATTCCATGTGCATGATTTATATGTTTTTTTACTGGTTTGAAATCGTTTCACCAGAGTCGGAAAACGGGTTGTTCAAATCTGGTCACTGACAATGAACAGGATCTTACACCATGTTATCCACAGAAAAATGGGATAACTGGGCATAACCCTGACTACTGTTTCAATTTACAGCCTTGACGTGCGTGGAAAATCGAAATTTCAAACAAATTGTGACTAACTTATTGGCACAATCTGTGGATAAAACCGACGCTGTTCGATCTTTCATCAGCACGATGATCCCTGACGTGACGATCGTCACGCTATTCTGTTTTGTGTTCATGGAAATACATTTAACTATATGAAAATAATTGCATTATTGAATTAAGCTAAAAAAGGGGGGACGGCATTGTTTGAGGTTGTTCATTGGTAATTAGACACTTCTTCACAACTATATCCACAGAAAAGGTGAATAAAATTCCTTTTAATGGCTCTCATCTGTTTATAACTCAGCACTTATTTGTGAGTTATTCAAATGTTATTAGGCTGCAGCCCTGTAAGAGAGTGGTTTACCGCCTCCCTGTAGTGTGAAACAATCATTCATATATAAGGTTTAGTTTGGGGTAGTCCGGTGATTGATGACGATGGCTACCGCCCGAACGTAGGAATAGTAATTTGTAATCGTCAGGGCCAGGTAATGTGGGCCCGGCGATATGGTCAGCACTCCTGGCAGTTCCCGCAAGGCGGGATCAATCCGGGAGAGTCCCCAGAACAAGCGATGTACCGGGAGCTTTTTGAAGAGGTCGGTTTGAGCCGGAAAGATGTTCGCATCCTGGCTTCGACCCGCAACTGGTTGCGTTACAAGTTACCGAAACGTTTGGTGCGTTGGGACACAAAGCCGGTTTGTATCGGCCAGAAACAGAAGTGGTTTCTGTTGCAGTTGGTGGGCAACGATTCAGACATCAATATGCAAACCAGCAGTACGCCGGAGTTCGATGGCTGGCGCTGGGTGAGCTATTGGTATCCTGTTCGTCAGGTCGTGTCATTTAAACGCGATGTTTACCGTAGGGTGATGAAAGAGTTTGCAAGTGTGGTCATGCAGCTTCAGGAGATCCCGCCTAAGCCGCAGAGCGCACCTGCCTGGCGACGTAAAAGAGGTTAAGCTACGCAAATCATGCTCACCCGCTTGCGAGAAATAGTCGAGAAGGTGGCCAGCGCTCCGCGTCTGAACGAGGCGCTGAATATTCTGGTCACCGACATCTGTCTTGCGATGGAGACCGAGGTCTGTTCGGTGTATCTGGCCGACCACGATCGGCGCTGCTATTACCTGATGGCGACCCGTGGTTTGAAGAAGCCACGTGGACGCACCGTAACGCTCGCATTTGATGAGGGTATCGTCGGTCTGGTTGGGCGGCTGGCTGAACCCATCAACCTTGCTGACGCGCAAAAACACCCCAGCTTTAAATACATTCCTTCCGTAAAAGAAGAGCGCTTCCGCGCTTTCCTTGGCGTACCGATTATCCAGCGTCGCCAGCTGCTCGGCGTACTGGTCGTCCAGCAGCGTGAGCTACGTCAGTATGACGAAAGCGAGGAGTCTTTCCTCGTCACGCTGGCCACGCAGATGGCGGCGATCCTCTCCCAGTCTCAGCTTGCCGCGCTCTTTGGCCAGTATCGCCATACGCGCATTCGTGCCCTTCCGGCATCGCCAGGCGTAGCGATTGCTGAAGGCTGGATGGACGCCACGCTGCCGTTAATGGAGCAGGTTTACGAAGCCTCAACGCTTGATGAAGCGCTTGAGCGCGAGCGTCTTACCGCCGCGCTGGAAGAGGCGGCGAATGAATTTCGTCGTTACAGCAAGCGTTTTGCCGCAGGTGCGCAAAAAGAGACGGCGGCCATTTTCGACCTCTATTCGCACCTGCTTTCCGATGCGCGTCTGCGTCGTGAGCTTTTTGCTGAAGTGGATAAAGGCTCGGTCGCGGAGTGGGCCGTTAAGAAGGTTATCGAGAAATTTGCCGACCAATTTGCGGCATTGACCGACGGTTACCTGAAAGAGCGGGCTGGAGATCTCCGGGCCCTGGGACAACGTCTGCTGTTCCATCTTGATGACACCATTCAGGGGCCGAATGCCTGGCCTCAACGGTTTGTTCTGGTCGCCGATGAACTGTCGGCAACCACGCTGGCTGAACTGCCGCAGGACAGGCTGGCCGGTGTCGTGGTGCGCGATGGTGCCGCCAACTCACACGCCGCCATTATGGTGCGCGCGCTGGGTATCCCTACCGTTATGGGGGCGGACATTCAGCCGTCGGTACTGCACCGACGTACGCTGGTGGTCGACGGCTATCGCGGTGAGCTGCTGGTCGATCCTGAGCCGGTTCTGCTCCAGGAATACCAGCGTCTTATCAGCGAAGAGAATGAATTAAGCAAGCTGGCGGAAGATGACGTCAACCTGCCCGCACAGCTTAAGAGCGGCGAGCGTATCAAAGTCATGCTCAACGCCGGTTTAAGCCCTGAGCATGAAGAAAAGCTGGGCAGCCGCATCGACGGCATTGGCCTATACCGTACTGAAATCCCGTTCATGCTGCAGAGCGGTTTCCCCTCCGAAGAGGAGCAGGTGGCGCAGTATCAGGGGATGCTGCAGATGTTTAACGACAAACCTGTCACCCTGCGAACCCTGGATGTCGGCGCGGATAAACAGCTCCCCTACATGCCGATCAGCGAAGAAAACCCGTGCCTGGGCTGGCGTGGGATCCGCATTACGCTCGATCAGCCGGAGATCTTCCTGATCCAGGTGCGCGCGATGCTGCGCGCCAACGCGGCGACGGGCAATCTCAGCATCCTGCTGCCGATGGTCACCAGCATTGATGAGATAGACGAGTCGCGGCGGCTGATCGAACGTGCCGGGCGTGAAGTGGAAGAGATGATCGGCTATGCGATCCCGAAACCGCGGATCGGCGTGATGCTTGAAGTGCCGTCTATGGTCTTTATGCTGCCGCAGCTGGCAAGTCGTGTTGATTTTATCTCTGTCGGCACGAACGACCTGACGCAATATATTCTGGCCGTCGACCGCAACAATACCCGCGTCGCCAGTATCTACGACAGCCTGCATCCGGCGATCATTCGCGCGTTAGCGATGATTGCCCGTGAAGCGGAGCAGTACGGCATTGATTTACGCCTGTGCGGTGAAATGGCCGGGGATTCCATGTGCGTTGCGATCCTGATTGGTCTGGGATACCGCCATCTGTCGATGAACGGTCGCGCTGTCGCCCGCGTGAAATACCTGCTGCGACATATCGACATCAATGATGCTCGCGAACTCGCAGAACGCAGCCTTGAGGCGCAGCTGGCTGCTGAGGTCCGTCACCAGGTCGCGGCGTTTATGGAACGACGCGGTATGGGCGGCCTAATCCGCGGCGGCCGCTAATCGTCTTTCTCCCTCTCCCGGTGGGAGAGGGCACCAGCGGGCATAACACCCTATACACATCTTTTACATCTCGGGCGCATCCTCCGCGCCCGCCTTATGCTATGATTCGCAACTTTGGAGCCTCTGCTTACGGCAGAATCGCATTTCTACCGCTGTCCACTTTCAGCGGAATAACAACATCTTGTGGTGACAGATGAACAGTGGTTATCTGCATTTTCCGGAATTTGATCCGGTCATTTTCTCAGTAGGACCTGTTTCGCTTCACTGGTACGGTCTGATGTACCTGGTGGGCTTCATTTTTGCCATGTGGCTCGCTGGCCGTCGCGCCAGTCGTCCCGGCAGCGGCTGGACGAAAAACGAAGTTGAAAACCTGCTCTATGCGGGCTTCCTCGGCGTGTTCCTCGGTGGCCGTATTGGGTACGTGCTGTTCTATAACTTCCCTGTATTCCTGAACGATCCCCTCTACCTGTTCCGCGTCTGGGACGGCGGCATGTCCTTCCACGGCGGCCTGATTGGGGTGATCCTGGTGATGGTGATTTTTGCCAAACGCACCAAACGCAACTTCTTCCAGGTTTCGGATTTTATCGCGCCGCTGATCCCGTTTGGTCTGGGTGCCGGTCGTCTGGGTAACTTTATCAACGGTGAGCTGTGGGGCCGCGTCGACCCGAGCGTGCCTTATACGATGCTGTTCCCGGGCTCCCGCGCGGAAGATATCGCGCTGCTGCCATCACATCCGGAGTGGCAGTCCATTTTCGATACCTACGGCGTTCTGCCGCGCCATATGTCTCAGCTGTACGAGCTGGCGCTGGAAGGCGTTGTGCTGTTTATCATTCTCAACCTGTTTATCCGCAAACCGCGTCCGATGGGCGCTGTCTCCGGCCTGTTCCTTATTGGCTACGGCGCATTCCGTATTATCGTCGAGTTCTTCCGTCAGCCAGACGCACAGTTTACCGGCGAATGGGTACAGTACATCAGCATGGGGCAGATCCTCTCCATACCGATGATTGTCGCGGGTACCATTATGATGATTTGGGCGTATCGTCGTCGTCCACAGCAACAAATTTCCTGAGGAACCATGAAACAGTATCTTGAATTGATGAAAAAAGTGCTCGACGAGGGCACGCCGAAAAACGACCGCACCGGCACCGGTACGCTCTCCATTTTTGGCCACCAGATGCGCTTCAACCTGCAAGAAGGCTTCCCTCTGGTGACGACAAAGCGCTGCCACCTGCGCTCGATCATTCATGAACTGCTCTGGTTCCTGCAAGGCGATACCAACATAGCGTATCTGCACGAAAATAACGTCTCAATCTGGGACGAATGGGCAGATGAAAATGGCAACCTGGGCCCGGTTTACGGCAAGCAGTGGCGCGCATGGCCAACGCCTGATGGCCGCCATATTGACCAGATCACCACCGTGATGAACCAGCTGAAAAACGATCCGGATTCGCGCCGCATCATCGTTTCCGCCTGGAACGTCGGCGAGCTGGATAAAATGGCGCTGGCACCGTGCCATGCGTTCTTCCAGTTCTATGTGGCGGATGGGAAGCTCTCCTGCCAGCTCTACCAGCGCTCCTGTGACGTGTTCCTCGGCCTGCCGTTTAACATTGCCAGCTATGCGCTGTTGGTCCACATGATGGCGCAGCAGTGCGATCTGGAAGTGGGGGATTTTGTCTGGACCGGAGGGGATACCCATCTTTACAGCAACCATATGGAACAGACGCATCTCCAGCTGACGCGCGAACCGCGTGCGCTGCCGAAGCTGGTTATCAAGCGCAAACCGGCATCAATCTTCGATTACCGCTTTGATGATTTCGAAATTGAGGGCTACGACCCACATCCGGGCATCAAAGCGCCCGTCGCTATCTGATGCGATAAAGCGTGACACAGCCGGTGCTGTTTAGCGCCGGTTTTTTTTCGCCTATATCTCGTTTCCCGAAGCGCTATCCAGAAAGCGTGCAACGCGCTGCAACTCTTCCAATTCTCCGGATAACGCCTCGTAAAACGATATTTCGATGCTCGTCATGTTCACGGTGCTTCGCCACACTCCCGGTATGAAAAAAGAGAACGGTTTTACGCTTATCGAAACGCTGGTCGCCATATCGCTTGTCGTTATTCTTAGCGCCTCAGGGCTGTACGGATGGGACAGCTGGCAGCGGCAGCAGCGGCTGTGGCAAACCGCCAGTCAGGTGCGAGATTACCTGCTTTTTCTACGCAATCATGCCAACCGCTACAACCGCGACCATCAAATTACCCATCAGCGGGTGGGAGGCCGGGACTGTCTGGTGAGCTCTGCCGCCCAAGGCTGTGAGAAGGGCAGTCCCTTTGTGCTGATACCACTCTGGCCTGAAGTCGCGATCGGCGAGGTAACGCCGTCGCTCGCGTTCTATGGATTAAGGGATACGGCGTGGGCAGGGCGGATACGCGTTCAAAGCCGTGCAGGAGAGTGGTTGATTATTGTCTCAAATGGAGGACGCATCAGGATGTGTAAGGTCACTGGGGGAGGTTCATGTCGATGAGGCAGCGTGGTTTCTCGCTGACTGAAGTTCTGATTGCTACGGCGATTAGCAGCCTTTTGCTGATAAGCGCATCGCGATTTTTACCCGGCTTGCAGCGAGCGGTCTTAGTGCAATCCGGCCAGAGAGAACTAGAGGAAGAGGTCTGGCATCATCTGTTTTCCGTGGGCAAACAGCTTCAGCGTGCGGGGTACTGCGCGGGAAACTGTCAGGGGCAGGCGCTGGTGACCGCGAGGCTTGGAAGTTGCGTCATTGTGCGGTCGGACGCCAACAGTAACGGCAGCTGGGATAACAGCGCATCAGAAAATGACAGCACCGGTTTTCGTCTGGAGTCGGGGGCGCTGGAAACCCTGCGTGGAGCGACCTCATGTGAAGGAAAAGGATGGGAAAAGCTTACTGACCCGAGCAGGCTTACGATCGCGCATTTTGTGGTAAGAACAGTGGAGCATGCCGGTTTTGCGCCTGAGGTGAATATCGAAATGGCGGCGATTCGCAAAGGCGAGAAGGGGGAGCCCTGGCAGGCGTTGTATACGGTCACGGGATACAACCTTTGAATCGTCAACGCGGCATATCTTCGCTGGCGCTGGTTCTGCTTTTACTGGTGCTCGGGACACTGATCCTCACGGGTCTCAATCAGCAGCTCATAACGTTTAGCGCGCTCGTTGGCGGCGAGAGCCGCTCGCTTCAGCAGCAGGCGACGGTACAGTCAGCGCTTGAGTGGGGACGGGTTCAGAGCTGGTCGTCAGAGCCCCAGATTCAGTGCAAAAAGACACCTGCGTGGCGAGTGTGTTTGCGCCAGCTGAGTGAGGGGCGCGCGTTACTGATTGCCGGAGACAGCGGCCTGCTGCTCTGGCGCGCAGCAGAGATTGTCGACGGGGAAGTTCGCTTTTTGCCTCACGGCTGGAGTGATTTTTGTCCCCTTAAGGAGAGCGCGTTATGCCAGCTGCCGTGAGCAAAGAAAAAGGGTTTAGCATGGTGGAAGTCCTGCTGGCGATGATGCTGCTGGTGATCGTCGTGACGGCTTTGTCGGGTTATCACCGGGCGCTGGCGGCGCGGTTTACCCTGTTTAACCAGTATCGCCAGCTCTGGCACCATGCCTGGAATCAGTCTCAGCTCTCAACAAATGTTCTCCCTGCAGGCTGGCAGGCCAGTCGGGGGCAGACAACGCACGCAGGATGTGTCAGCATCACGGTTACACTTATTTCTCCTCTGGGGCGGCGCGGTGAGCTAACGCGTCTGCATTGCCCGGTTAGCCAGTAGTCGGGAGCGTCTATGTTAAGGGTCTACCACTCAAATCGTCTGGATGTGCTGGAAGCGCTGATGGAGTTTATCGTTGAGCGCGAGCGGCTTGACGATCCTTTTGAGCCTGAAATGGTGCTGGTGCAGAGCACCGGTATGGCACAGTGGCTGCAAATGTCGCTTTCCCGTAAATTTGGCATAGCCGCAAATATTGATTTCCCGCTGCCCGCGAGCTTTATCTGGGAGATGTTTGTGCGCGTGTTGCCGGACATCCCGGAGCAGAGCGCCTTCAACAAGCAGGCCATGAGCTGGAAGCTCATGGCGCTGCTGCCGGAAATGCTGCAGCATGATGAATTCGCCATGCTGCGCCACTACCTCAATGACGATACCGACAAGCGCAAGCTGTTCCAGCTGGCGTCGCGTACTGCCGATCTCTACGACCAATACCTTGTTTACCGTTCTGACTGGTTAATTCGTTGGGAAGCGGGCGAGCTGGTTGAAGGTCTGCCGGAGGCGCAAATATGGCAGGCACCGCTGTGGAAAGCACTGGTAGAACATACGGAGAAACTTGGGCAGCCTAAGTGGCACCGTGCCAACCTGTACGATCGGTTTATTTCAATACTCGAAAATGCGACAGAGCGTCCAGCAAGACTACCGTCACGCGTTTTTATCTGCGGGATATCCGCTTTACCGCCTGTTTATCTGAAGGCGTTGAATGCGCTGGGTAAACATATTGATATTCATATTTTGTTCACCAACCCTTGCCGACAGTATTGGGGGGATATCCTCGATGAACGCTGGCTTGCGCGTCTGGTAACTCGCCAACGAAAGCGCCTTTTTGAAGAACGGTCCGTCCCGCTGTTTAAGGACGGCTCGACTGCCGGGCAGCTTTTTGACGAAGATGGTATCCAGAACCTGCCCAATCCGCTGCTTGCCTCATGGGGGAAGCTGGGGCGTGACTACATTCACATGCTTTCAGACATCACTTCCTCAGGCGAAGGTGACGTGGATGCCTTTGTCGAGATCGCTCCGGACAGCCTGCTGCATAATATTCAGTTAGATATTCTGGATCTGGAAAACCGTGCCGTCATGGGCGTGACGGCGAACGAGTTCGAACGCAGCGACAGCAAGCGTAAGCTGGACGCTGACGATCGCAGCATCACGATCCATGTTTGCCATAGCCCTCAGCGTGAGGTCGAAGTGCTTCACGACCAGCTGCTGGCGATGCTGCAGGACGATCCCGAACTGACGCCACGCGATATCGTGGTAATGGTGGCGGATATCGACAGCTACAGCCCCTTTATTCAGGCCGTCTTTGGCAGCGCGACGGGCGAGCGATATCTTCCTTATGCTATTTCTGACCGTCGTGCCCGTCAGTCGCATCCGGCATTGCAGGCGTTTATCACTTTACTCTCACTGCCGGATAGCCGCTTTATCTCCGAAGATGTCCTGGCGTTACTGGATGTCCCCGTTCTGTCTGCACGCTTCAACATCAATGAAGAGGGGCTTCGCTACCTTCGCCAGTGGGTGAATGAGTCTGGTGTTCGCTGGGGTATCGATGACGATAACGTTCAGGAGTTCGAACTTCCTCCAACCGGGCAGCACACCTGGCGATTTGGCCTGACGCGTATGCTGCTGGGCTATGCCATGGAGAGCAGTCAGGGCGAGTGGAATGAGGTGCTGCCTTACGATGAGTCCAGCGGGTTAATTGCTGAACTGGTGGGGCATTTAGCATCGCTCCTGATGCAGCTTAACCGCTGGCGACACGAGCTGCTGCAGCCGCGTCCACTTGAAGAATGGCTCCCGGTTTGCAGAGCGTTGCTTAATGATTTCTTCCTGCCGGACAATGACACCGAAGCGGCGATGGCGCTCATTGAAACGCAGTGGCAGGCTATCATCGACGAAGGCGTCAATTCCCACTATCAGGAGGCCATTCCGCTGTCGCTGTTGAGGGATGAGTTGACGCAGCGGCTTGACCAGGAGCGAATCAGCCAGCGTTTCCTGGCAGGCCCCATCAATATTTGCACCCTGATGCCAATGCGTTCAATCCCGTTTAAAGTGGTCTGTTTACTTGGCATGAACGACGGCGTTTATCCTCGCGCGCTCGCGCCGTTGGGGTTCGATTTAATGAGCGCAAATCCAAAACGGGGCGACCGTAGCCGCCGTGATGATGACCGATATCTCTTCCTTGAGGCGCTTATTTCCGCCCAGAGTAAGCTTTATATCAGCTATATCGGCCGTTCGATTCAGGACAACAGCGAGCGTTTCCCCTCCGTTCTGGTGCAGGAACTGGTGGATTATATCGGTCAGAGCCACTACCTGCCGGGGGATGAAGAGCGCAACTGCGATGAAAGCGAGAAGAGGGTGAAAGACCATATCACCTGTTTCCACAGCCGCATGCCGTTTGACCCGGTGAACTATACGGCCAGCGAGCGCCAGAGCTATGCGCAGGAGTGGCTGCCAGCGGCGAAAAAAGAGGGGAATGCGCATACCGATTTTATTCAGGAACTCGACCCTCGCCCTGTCGACACCCTGACCTTCGAGCAGCTTCAGCGGTTTTGGGCGCATCCTGTGCGCGCTTTCTTCCAGCAGCGACTACAGGTCAATTTCCGTTCTGAAGAGAGTGAAATTCCTGATGCAGAGCCGTTTACGCTGGAAGGTCTGGAGCGCTACCAGTTAAACCTGCAGCTGTTGAATGCGCTGGTTGAAGAGGAAGATGCTGAAAAACTTTACCGCCGCTACCGCGCTGCGGGACAGTTGCCTTATGGGGCGTTCGGGGAGATCGTCTGGGAGGCGCAGTGTCAGGAGATGACCGCCCTGGCAGAGCGCGTAAGAGCGTGCCGACAGCCAGGGAATAGTATTGAAATCGATCTCAACTGCAACGGGGTACAGCTCACGGGCTGGTTAACCCAGGTTCAGCAGGATGGGCTGCTTCGCTGGCGGCCTTCAATGCTTAGCGTTTCACAGGGTTTGCAACTCTGGCTGGAACATCTTGTCTACAGTGCGGGTGGGCATAAAGGCGAAAGCCGCATTTTCGTGCGCAAAGAGGGCGAATGGCGCTTCCCGCCAATGGAGTCTGATCAGGCGTTACGGTATCTGTCTTTGTACATTGATGGCTACCGCCAGGGAATGAACAAACCCCTCCTGCTACTGCCGGAAAGTGGCGGCGCCTGGATAAAAGCCTGTTATGACGCGCAGAATGATGCGATGTTAACGGATGAGGCTTCGCTGCAGAAAGCCCGCAGTAAGTTTATGCAGGCCTACGAAGGTAACATGATGGTGCGTGGCGAAGGTGAAGATGTCTGGTATCAGCGCTTATGGCGAACGCTTGAGCCAGAGTACTTTGAGGCTATTACGGAAGAGGCGCAGCGCTACCTGCTGCCGTTGTTTAAATTTAATCAGTCCTGAGTGCTGTATAAAAATTGCGCAGCTAAGGGTGTTCATTTATGATGCACTTCTTATCACGGACTGATGTACCCAAAGAAAGAGATGTTGGCGTGTCCAGCACGCAGTTTGTTTATGATGTAGCCGTGATAAAGAGGTCGTAATGCCAGGCAGCACCTTGTTTAAAGCGTTTGTTTTGTTTATTGCCCTTTGGGCGCCCGTCACTCACGCAGACTCCGGTTGGCAACCCGTTCAGGAAACTATCCGTAAGAGCGAAAAAGATACCCGTCAATATCAGGCTATTCGTCTTGATAACGGCATGACCGTGCTGCTGGTTTCCGACCCGCAGGCGGTGAAATCCCTGTCGGCATTAGTGGTGCCGGTTGGGTCGCTGGAAGATCCTGACGCTCATCCTGGACTTGCACACTATCTGGAACATATGACGCTGATGGGGTCAAAAAAATACCCACAGCCAGATAGCCTGTCCGAATTTCTCAAGATGCATGGCGGTAGCCACAATGCCAGTACGGCACCGTACCGCACGGCCTTTTATCTCGAAGTCGAAAATGATGCGCTGGAAGGGGCAGTCGACCGTCTGGCTGATTCCATCGCCGCGCCGTTGCTGGATAAAAAATACGCCGATCGTGAACGCAATGCGGTGAATGCCGAGCTGACCATGGCCCGCACGCGAGACGGTATGCGCATGGCGCAGGTCAGCGCCGAGACCATCAACCCGGCGCACCCGGGTTCGCGCTTCTCCGGCGGTAACCTCGAAACCTTGAGCGACAAACCGAATAGCCCGGTGCTGGATGCCCTGCACGCGTTTCGCGATAAATACTACTCCGCCAACCTGATGAAAGCGGTCATCTACAGCAATAAACCTTTGCCTGAGCTGGCAGACATGGCGGCCAAAACGTTTGGCCGGGTGCCGAATAAAAATATCGACCTGCCGCAAATAACCGTTCCGGTGGTCACGGACGCGCAAAAAGGTATCGTGATCCACTACGTTCCTGCCATGCCGCGCAAAGTGCTGCGCGTCGAATTCCGCATTGATAACAACACGGCTCAGTTTCGCAGTAAAACCGATGAGCTGGTGACCTACCTGATAGGTAACCGTAGCCTGGGTACGCTGTCTGACTGGCTGCAAAAGCAGGGGCTGGCGGAAGGTATTCGCGCCGATTCCGATCCGGTAGTGAACGGTAATAGCGGCGTACTGGCGATCTCCGCCACCCTGACCGACAAAGGGCTGGCCAACCGCGATGAAGTCGTGGCGGCTATCTTTAGCTACCTCGCTTTGCTGCGCGAGAGAGGCGTCGATAAGCGCTATTTTGATGAACTCGCGCACGTGCTGGATCTCGACTTCCGCTACCCATCCATAACCCGCGACATGGACTATGTGGAGTGGCTGGCGGATACCATGATCCGCGTGCCGGTGGAACATACCCTCGACGCGGTAAATATTGCCGACCAGTATGATGCCGGGGCGGTAAAAGCCCGCCTGGCGATGATGACGCCGGAGAATGCCCGCATCTGGTACATCAGCCCGAACGAACCGCATAACAAGACGGCGTACTTTGTCGATGCCCCTTATCAGGTGGATAAAATCAGCGCCCAGACCTTCGCCGACTGGCAGAAGAAGGCCGGGGAGATTGCGTTGAAGCTGCCGGAGCTGAACCCCTATATTCCGGATGATTTTTCGCTTATCAAAACGACGAAAGATTACCCGCATCCAGAACTCATCATTGATGAGCCAACGCTGCGCGTTGTGTATACTCCAAGCCGCTATTTTGCCAGTGAGCCAAAAGCCGATGTCAGCGTGGTGCTGCGTAACCCGAAAGCAATGAACAGCGCCAAAAATCAGGTGATGTTCGCACTCAATGACTATCTCGCCGGTATCGCTCTCGATCAGCTCAGCAACCAGGCCGCCGTGGGCGGGATCAGCTTCTCCACCAACGCCAATAACGGTTTGATGCTTAATGCAAACGGCTATACCCAGCGCTTGCCTCAGCTGTTCCAGGCCTTGCTGGAGGGCTACTTCAGCTACACGCCGACGGAAGAGCAGCTTGAGCAGGCTAAATCCTGGTATGCCCAGATGATGGATTCTGCCGAGAAGGGCAAGGCCTACGATCTTGCGCTTATGCCGGCGCAAATGCTGTCGCAGGTTCCTTATTTCCAGCGAGAGGAGCGCCGCGCGCTGCTGCCTTCCATCTCCTTAAAAGACGTGCTGGCGTACCGTGACGCGCTGAAAACCAATACGCGTCCGGAGTTCCTGATTGTCGGCAACATGAGTGAGGAGCAGGCTAAAACCCTGGCGCAGAATGTTCGCACTCAGCTCGGCTCTAAAGGCGACGAGTGGTGCCGCAACCAGGACGTGCTGGTTGAGAAAAAGCAAAATGTGATTTTTGAAAAGGCGGGTAACAGCACGGATTCCGCGCTGGCCGCGGTATTTGTGCCAACGGGCTATGATGAATTCGCCAGCTCGGCGCAGAGTGCCGTGCTGGGGCAGATTATTCAGCCGTGGTTCTATAACCAGTTACGCACCGAGGAGCAGCTTGGCTACGCGGTGTTTGCCTTCTCCATGAACGTCGGGCGTCAGTGGGGGCTGGGCTTCCTGCTGCAAAGCAGCGACAAACAACCGGCGTATCTCTGGAAGCGTTATCAGGCCTTCTTCCCGCAGGTGGAAGCAAAACTGCGTGCCATGAAGCCGGAAGAGTTTGCTCAGATCCAGCAGGCCGTCATCGCGCAGGTGATGCAGCCGCCGCAGACGCTGGGTGAAGAAGCCTCTCAGCTGAGCAAAGATTTCGATCGCGGTAATCTGAAATTTGATTCGCGTGATAAAGTAGTGGCCGAGATAAAACAGCTGACGCCGCAGAAGGTTGCCGACTTCTTCCATCAGGCGGTCATTAAGCCGCAGGGAATCACCATCCTGTCTCAGGTTTCCGGTAGCCAGAACGGGAAAACGGAGTACGTGAACCCGAAAGGCTGGAAAGTCTGGAAGAGCGTCAGCGCGCTGCAGCAATCTATGCCCTGGAGTAAGAAAGAATGACCGATACCGCTGAGTCCCTTGATCCCTTACGTTTACCTCTGCAGGGTGAACGATTGATTGAAGCCTCAGCGGGAACGGGAAAAACCTTCACCATTGCCGCCCTCTATCTGCGCCTGCTGTTAGGGCTTGGCGGCAACGCAGCTTTTCCACGCCCTTTGAGCGTGGAAGAGCTGCTGGTAGTCACCTTCACCGAGGCCGCTACCGCGGAGCTGCGGGGCCGTATTCGAACCAATATCCACGAGCTTCGCATTGCCTGCCTGCGTCAGAGCACGGATAACCCCCTCTACGCCAGCCTTCTGGAAGAGATTGCCGATAAGCATCAGGCCGCCCAGTGGCTGCTGCTCGCTGAACGGCAGATGGATGAAGCGTCCGTCTTTACCATTCACGGTTTTTGCCAGCGTATGCTGAGCCTGAATGCGTTCGAGTCCGGAATGCTGTTCGAACAGCAGCTCATTGAAGATGAATCCGTGCTTCGCTATCAGGCCTGCGCGGATTTCTGGCGTCGCCACTGCTATCCCTTACAGCGTGATATTGCCGAAGCGGTACACGCGCTCTGGAAAGGCCCGGAGGCGCTGCTGCGCGCGATCGATCGTTATCTCCAGGGGGAAGCGCCGGTAATCAAATCCCCGCCGCCGGCAGATGAAACCCTGGCCTCGCGGCATGAAAAAATCATCGCGAAAATTGCGGACATCAAGCAAAAATGGATGGAGTCAGTCGGCGAGATTGACGCCATCATCGAAAATTCCGGCATCGATCGTCGCAAGTTCAACCGCGGCAATCAGGGGAAATGGATCGACAAGATCAGCGCCTGGGCGCAGGAAGAGACGCGGGGCTATCAGCTCCCGGACGCGCTGGAGAAATTCTCCCAGCGTTTCCTGGCTGAGCGGACCAAAGCCGACGGCATTGTGCCTGAGCATCCCCTGTTTGTGGCAATAGAAACCCTGCTGGCGGATAACCTTACGCTCAACGATCTGATGATCGCTCGCGCCATGACCGAAATTCGCGAAGCCGTGGCGCGCGAGAAACGCCGCCGGGGTGAACTGGGTTTCGACGATATGCTGAGCCGCCTTGATGCGGCGCTGTGCAGTGAAAACGGCGAAGCGCTTGCCGCCGCGATTCGCACCCGCTTCCCGGTTGCGATGATAGACGAATTTCAGGACACCGACCCTCAGCAGTACCGCATTTTCCGCCGTATCTGGCGCCAGCAGCCCGGTACCGCGCTGTTGTTGATCGGCGATCCAAAACAGGCCATCTACGCCTTCCGCGGGGCGGATATTTTCACCTATATGAAAGCCCGCAGCGAGGTTGACGCACACTACACGCTCGATACCAACTGGCGCTCCTCTCCCGGCATGGTGGAAAGCGTCAACGCGCTCTTTAGCCGCATGGATACGGCGTTTATGTTTCGGGAGATCCCGTTTCAGCCGGTAAAATTTGCCCCGAAAAATGCCTCGCTGCGCTTCGAGTTTAACGGCGTGACGCAGCCTGCCATGAACTTCTGGCTGCTGGATGGGGAAGGCTGCGGCGTTGCCGACTATCAAAATGCCATGGCCCAACACTGTGCTGCGCAAATCCGTGACTGGCTCAGTGCCGGGGCGCGGGGCGAGGCGCTGCTGTGGAAGGGGGATAACCCCACCCCGGTAAAGGCATCGGATATTACGGTGCTGGTGCGCAGCCGTCAGGAGGCCGCATTAATCCGAGACGCCCTGACGTTACTGAATATCCCATCCGTCTATCTGTCGAACCGTGACAGCGTCTTTGAAACGCTGGAAGCGCAAGAGATGTTATGGCTGCTCCAGGCCGTGCTGGCCCCGGAGCGGGAAAGTACATTGCGTAGCGCATTAGCCAGCGCGATGCTCGGACTGAACGTGCGGGATATAGATGCGCTCAACAATGACGAAGCCGCGTGGGATGCTGTGGTAGAGGAGTTTGTGCGCTATCGCGAAAAATGGCAGAAGCGTGGAGTCATGGCGATGGTGCGCGAGCTCATGGCACAGCGCCACATTGCGGAGAATATGCTGGCTACCGCAGGCGGCGAGCGTCGTTTGACCGATATTTTGCACATCAGTGAGCTTTTGCAGGAAGCCGGTACGCAGCTTGAGAGCGAGCACGCCCTGGTGCGCTGGCTGGCGCAGCAGATTGCCGATCCGAACAGCAATTCATCCAGCCAGCAGATGCGCCTCGAGAGTGATAAACATCTGGTGCAGATCGTCACCATTCACAAGTCGAAAGGCCTGGAATATCCGCTGGTCTGGCTGCCGTTTATCGCCAATTACCGCGTGCAGGATCAGGCTTTTTACCACGATCGCGAGTCGTTCGAGGCGGTGCTCGATCTCAGCAACGCGGAGTCCAGCGTTGAGCTGGCCGAAGCCGAGCGTCTGGCGGAAGACCTGCGCCTGCTTTACGTGGCGCTGACCCGTTCGGTATGGCACTGCAGCCTGGGCGTTGCGCCGCTGTTCCGTCGCCGTGGCGAAAAGACCGGGGAGAGCGATTTTCATCTGAGCGCGCTGGGGCGGCTTATTCAACAGGGTGAGCCCAAAGACGCGGCGGGCCTGCGCCAGTGCATCGAATCGCTTTGCACTGAGCATGTTGCCCTGCATATTCCATCGCTGCCCGATAACAGCCGCTGGCACATGCCGGATCCGCACGAGTCAGATCTCCATGCCCGTCAGGTGGTACGTACCATTGCCGACGACTGGCGCGTTACCAGCTACTCCGGCTTACAGCAGCACGGGCAGAGTATTGCGCAGGATCTGATGCCAAAACTGGACGTGGATGCCGCAGGCGCCGGTAGCGTGCCGGCTGAGCCTGTGCTGACGCCGCACCAGTTCCCTCGCGGCGCTTCGCCGGGCACGTTTTTGCACAGCCTGTTTGAAGAGCTGGATTTCACCCAGCCGGTTTCCGAAGAGTGGGTGCTGAAGATGTTACAGAGCGGTGGTTACGACGCACAGTGGCAGCCGGTTCTCACCGACTGGATCCGCGCGGTTCTGCACGCGCCGCTCACGACGCAGGGGATTTCGCTGAATCAGTTGACCGCCAAAGATAAGCAGGTGGAGATGGAGTTTTATCTCCCCATCGCCAGCCCGCTCAGGGCCGAGGCGCTTGATGCGCTGATCCGCGAGTACGATCCGCTATCTGCCGGATGCCCGCCGCTGAATTTCCGCCAGGTGCAGGGGATGCTCAAAGGCTTTATCGACCTGGTTTTCCGCCACGAAGGACGCTACTACCTGCTGGATTACAAATCGAACTGGCTCGGTGACAGCAGCGAAGCCTATACCCAACAGGCGATGGCGTCGGCAATGCAACTGCATCGCTACGATCTGCAGTACCAGCTTTACACCCTGGCGCTGCACCGTTATCTGCGCCATCGCATGGCCAATTACCGTTACGAAGCGCATTTTGGCGGCGTGATTTACCTGTTCCTGCGCGGCGTGGATGCTAACGACCCGCGTTCCGGCATCTTTAGCACGCGTCCGGCTGAGGAACTGATTGAAAAAATGGATAACCTGTTTGCTGCGAGCACGGAGGAGGTGGCATGACGATGCAGGCGCTACTGCTGGACGCAGTTGAACAACGATTACTGCGCCACCTGGACGTGCAGTTTGCCATGATGGTGGCAGGTGAGGAGCCTGCCGTCATGCTTGCCGCAGCCATTCTTAGCAAAGACGCGGGGGAAGGGCACGTGTGCCTGCCGCTGTCGCGTCTGGCGGTGGATGAGAAAATGCCGCCAGCTTTACAGGCGTGTTTCGCGCAGATCGGTGACGCCGTGGACTGGCAGGAGATATTACTCGGCTCGCCTGCCGTAAGCGGAGCCGATACCGGGACGCCGATGATCCTTGTCGGCGAACGTTTGTATCTTAACCGTCTGTGGCGTAACGAACTGACGGTGGCGCGCTTCTTCAGTGAGAGCAACGCCTCGCTTCCCTGCGATGAAACGCAGCTCCGGCAAACGCTGGATACGCTGTTTATATCTGACGATGCGACAGACTGGCAGAAAGTGGCAGCTGCCGTGGCGTTAACGCGTCGGATCTCGGTCATTTCTGGCGGTCCGGGCACCGGGAAAACGACCACCGTGGCAAAACTGCTCGCCGCGCTGATTCAGTTATCGGGGGAGCAAAAGTGCCGTATTCGCCTGGCGGCCCCCACCGGTAAAGCCGCTGCGCGTCTGACGGAGTCGTTAGGCGGCGCGCTGCAAAAGCTGCCGCTTACCGGGGAGCAGCTTGCGCTTTTTCCCAATGAAGCCAGCACGCTGCACCGTTTGCTTGGCGCACAGCCTGGCAGCCAGCGTTTGCGCTACCATGCCGGTAACCCGCTGCACCTGGATGTGCTGGTGGTGGATGAAGCCTCAATGATTGATCTGACGATGATGTCGCGTTTGATTGATGCGCTACCGCCGCACGCGCGCGTCATTTTCCTCGGCGATCGTGACCAGCTTGCCTCCGTAGAGGCGGGGGCTGTGCTGGGCGATATTTGCACCTATGCCAGTCTGGGATATACCGCTGAACGCGCTCAGGAGTTAGCGCGTCTCACCGGATGTACGCTCACCTCTGAAAGCCACTCGCTTGCAGGGGCGTTGCGCGACAGCCTGTGTCTGCTGCAGAAAAGCTACCGTTTCGGCAGCGATTCCGGCATCGGCCAGCTTGCGGCGGCCGTAAACCGGGGAGACAGACACGCCACCTCAGCGGTGTTTGCCGGAACCTTTACGGATATTGAGAAAAAATCGCTGCAAAACGGGGAAGAGTATCAGGCGATGCTGGACGACGCTCTGCAGGGGTATCAGCACTTTCTGACAAGCGTACAACAGCAAAGTGCGCCTGAGCAGATCATTGCCGCGTTTGGCGAATACCAGCTGCTCTGTGCGCTGAGGGAAGGCCCCTTTGGCGTCCGGGGTCTCAACGACAGGCTGGAACAGCTGCTGGCGCAAAAACGCAAAATTAACCGTACCCCGCATTCGCGCTGGTATGAAGGGCGACCGGTGATGATCTCCCGTAACGACAGCGCGCTGGGGTTGTTTAACGGGGATATCGGGATTGCGCTCGACTGCGGTCAGGGACTACGCGTCTGGTTCCAGATGCCGGACGGGAGCGTGAAGTCCTTCCAGCCCAGCCGTTTACCCGAGCATGAAACCGCCTGGGCGATGACGGTGCATAAATCTCAGGGCTCCGAATTTAACCATGCGGCGCTGATCCTGCCTACGCAGCTTTCACCCGTTATTACCCGCGAGCTGATCTATACCGCCATTACGCGCGCGCGTCAGCGCCTGTCGCTTTATGCCGATGAACGGGTGCTGGTGAAGGCGATCGCCACCCGTACGGAACGCCGAAGCGGGCTGAGCGCGATATTTGAGTCCCTCTGAACGAAAGCCCTCGCCGGACGGTGAGGGCCTAGTATCATCCCAGGTCCGCCATCAGCACTTTTGAACGACGCTGATAGTTGTACATCTCTTTCTTTGTTTCCGGCAGAGAATCGATATCCACCGGCGTGAACCCGCGCTCCTGGAACCAGTGAATGCTGCGCGTCGTCAGGACGAACAGCTTGCTCAGCCCCATCTGGCGCGCCTGTGCCGCCACGCGCTCAAGCAGCATTTCACCGCGTGAAGAGCTACGGTAATCAGGATGCACCGCCACGCAGGCCATTTCACCGATCTTCTCTTCCGGGAACGGATAGAGCGCGGCGCAGGCGATGGTCAGGTTATCGCGCTGAATAATGGTGAATTTGTCGATCTCCATCTCCAGCTGCTCGCGTGAACGACGCACCAGGATACCCTGCTGTTCCAGCGGGCGAATCAGCTCCAGAATACCGCCGATGTCGTTGATGGTGGCGCGGCGGATCTGCTCCGCACTCTCCATCACAATCTGTGTACCAATACCGTCGCGGGAGAACAGCTCCTGCAGCAGGGCCCCGTCTTCCTGATAGCTGATAAGGTGGCTGCGGCGCACGCCGCTGCGGCAGGCCTTCACGGCGCCACGCAGGAAGCGGACGGTGCCGGAGTAGTAATCGCCTTCGGCTTCCAGCGCTTCCACGCGAGCCTGGGCTTCATTCGGGAAGAGTTCCGGCACGATCGTTCCTTCATCGTTCACGACGCCCTGAGAGGAGCAGAACCCAATCATTTTTTCCGCCTTCAGCTTGATCGCCAGCTGCGTGGCGATCTCTTCTGAGGTGAGGTTAAAGCTTTCGCCGGTCACTGAAACGGCGACTGGGCCCATCAGGACGATGGCTCCGCTGTCCAGCTGGCGGTGAATAGCTTCTTCATCAATACGACGAATGCGACCGCTGTGGCAGTAATCCACGCCATCGTCCACGCCGAGCGGCTGGGCAATGATAAAGTTGCCGCTCACGACGTTGATATGCGCGCCCTGCAGCGGCGTGTTGTTCAGGCTCATGGACAGGCGAGCGGTAATATCCAGCTGCAGCAGACCTGCCGCCTGTTTCACCAGCTCAAGGGTTTTGGCATCCGTGACGCGGGTATGTTTGTGGTAAATCGGCTCGTGGTGATGAGCGGCCAGGTTGGCGTCGATCTGCGGACGGGCGCCATAAACCACCACCAGGCGGATCCCGAGGCTGTGCAGCAGGCCAATGTCATTGACGATGCTGGAAAAATTTTCATGCTCAATGGCTTCGCCGCCAAGCATGATGACAAACGTTTTTCCCCGATGGGCGTTGATATAGGGAACAGAATGGCGGAATCCCTGGACCAGTTCGGTTCTACGTTCCTTCACCATGGCACAACCCTTAATGAATGTTTATTCGTAATTTATGTATTTTTATTCGATTGTGACCGCGTGTGCAAGCGCAAATTTTCCGCGACCCACAGAATTTGGTAAGTAATCCGTGCGTTAGCGTATGATTGTTTACCCTTTTATAGATGACAGTTTATGCGTCATTCGTTAAAGTTTTCGGTCAATCTGGACATTTTGTATATCAGTCAGTGTTCTTGCTCGGGAGAAGCATGTCGGGATCCAATTCAGCAATAAGCCGCCGCCGTTTGTTAAAAGGGGCCGGGGCAATGTGGTTGCTTAGCGTCAGTCAGGTCGGTCTTGCCGCAACCAGTCAGGTGGTAGCGGTGCGCGTCTGGCCATCGTCGACCTATACGCGCGTGACGGTCGAATCCAATCGCGTGCTGAAATATAAGCAATTTGCCCTCAGCAACCCGGAACGCGTGGTGGTGGATCTCGAAGGCGTTAACCTCAACTCCGTGCTGAAAGGGATAGCGGCGCAGATCCGCGGCGACGATCCGTTTATTAAATCGGCGCGCGTCGGGCAGTTCGACCCGCAAACCGTGCGCATGGTGTTTGAGCTTAAGCAGAACGTGAAGCCGCAGCTGTTCGCCCTGGCGCCCGTCGCGACGTTTAAAGAGCGACTGGTCATGGATCTCTACCCGGCCAATGCGACGGATATTCAGGATCCGCTTCTCGCCCTGCTGGAGGATTACAACAAAGGCGATCTTCAGCGTCAGGTGCCGCCCGCGCAAAGTGGTCCGCAGCCGGGGAAAGCAGGGCGCGATCGTCCGATTGTGATCATGCTCGATCCTGGCCACGGCGGCGAAGACTCCGGCGCGGTGGGAAAATACCGTACGCGTGAAAAAGACGTGGTGCTGCAAATTGCCCGTCGCCTGAAGGCGTTGATTGATAAAGAAGGCAATATGCGCGCCTATATGACGCGCAATGAAGATATCTTTATTCCGCTGAAGGTCCGGGTGGCGAAAGCACAGAAGCAGCGCGCAGATTTGTTCGTGTCGATCCATGCGGATGCGTTTACCAGCCGCCAGCCAAGCGGTTCGTCCGTGTTCGCGCTCTCAACCAAAGGCGCGACCAGTACCGCCGCGAGATACCTTGCGGACACCCAGAACGCCTCGGACCTGATTGGTGGCGTGAGCAAAAGCGGCGATCGCTACGTCGACCACACCATGTTCGATATGGTGCAGTCGCTGACCATTAACGACAGCCTGAAGTTTGGTAAAGCGGTGCTGGGCAAGCTGGGGAACATCAATAAGCTGCATAAGAACAGCGTTGAACAGGCCGGATTTGCGGTACTCAAGGCGCCGGATATTCCGTCCATCCTGGTTGAAACCGCGTTTATCAGTAACGTGGAAGAGGAGCGTAAGCTCAAGACGGCAAAATTCCAGCAGGAGGTTGCGGAGTCGATTCTGGCAGGGATTCGTGCGTATTTCTCTGACGGGGCGACGCTGGCGCGGCGCGGATAACGCTTTCAGCCGGGTACACGCCCGGCAAATTCACAAACGACAGATACAAAAAAACACCCTTCAGGGTGTTTATTGTTTTAGAAGTGTTGGTTGCGGGGGCCGGATTTGAACCGACGACCTTCGGGTTATGAGCCCGACGAGCTACCAGGCTGCTCCACCCCGCGTCCGTGGATGCGCACTATACTCGGATAGACTTGTGATGCAACCCCTTTTTCACATTTATCATGATTTTGTATGCAAATTGAACGACATGGCGTTGTTTGGACTATTTTTTGCGCAAAATTTGCCAAAGGGCATGCGATCGCATTTCATTAGCCCTGGCGGTTTGTTATCTTCATCACGCGGAAATGGGCAACTTAAAGACGAGATATAATGAAAGGACGTTGGGCGAAGTATCTGATGACGGGCGCAATGGTAGCGATTCTTGCGGCCTGTTCTTCCAAACCGACCGATCGCGGTCAACAGTATAAAGACGGGAAGTTATCCCAGCCTTTCTCTTTAGTTAATCAGCCTGATGCTGTCGGCGCACCGATTAATGCCGGTGATTTCTCCGAGCAGGTCTACCAGATCCGCAACGCGTCGCCGCGTCTGTATGGCGCCCAGAGTAGCGTATATAACGCGGTCCAGGACTGGCTGAAAGCAGGCGGCGATACGCGCAATATGCGCCAGTTTGGTATCGACGCCTGGCAGATGGAAGGGGCCGATAACTACGGCAACGTCCAGTTTACCGGCTATTACACCCCAGTTATCCAGGCACGACACTCGCGTCAGGGCGAGTTCCAGTATCCTATCTACCGTATGCCGCCAAAACGCGGTCGCCTCCCGTCGCGCGCCGAGATCTACGCCGGTGCGCTGAGCGAAAACTACGTCCTGGCCTACAGCAACTCCCTGATGGATAACTTCATCATGGACGTTCAGGGCAGCGGCTACATTGATTTTGGCGACGGTTCGCCACTTAACTTCTTCAGCTATTCCGGTAAAAACGGCCACGCCTATCGCAGTATCGGCAAGGTGCTGATCGACCGCGGCGAAGTGAAGAAAGAAGATATGTCGATGCAGGCGATCCGCGAGTGGGGCGAGAAACACAGCGAAGCCGAGGTGCGCGAGCTGCTTGAGCAGAACCCGTCGTTCGTCTTCTTCAAACCGCAAAACTTCGCGCCGGTGAAAGGGGCGAGCGCAGTTCCGCTGATTGGCCGCGCGTCGGTAGCATCCGATCGTTCGATTATTCCTGCAGGCACCACGCTGCTTGCTGAGGTCCCGCTGCTGGACAACAACGGCAAGTTCAACGGCCAGTATGAGCTGCGTCTGATGGTGGCGCTGGACGTCGGCGGGGCGATTAAAGGCCAGCACTTCGACATCTATCAGGGTATTGGCCCTGACGCAGGTCATCGCGCGGGCTGGTATAATCACTACGGACGCGTGTGGGTACTGAAGGCGGCACCAGGTGCCGGAAACGTATTCAGCGGCTGATTGTGGTATTCTGAGCGCAATACGGATTACTGTTCAGGGTGAGGATAACCTCACCCTTTTTACATCTGAGGTTTTATGTCTGTGGTAATCAGCGACGCCTGGCGCCAGCGTTTTGGCGGGACGGCACGTTTATATGGTGAAAAAGCCCTGCAGCTATTTGCGGATGCGCATGTCTGCGTCGTGGGCATTGGTGGTGTGGGGTCGTGGGCGGCAGAAGCGCTGGCGAGAACCGGTATTGGCGCAATCACGCTGATTGACATGGATGACGTTTGCGTCACCAACACCAACCGTCAAATCCACGCCCTGCGCGATAACGTTGGTCTGGCGAAGTCTGAGGTCATGGCGGAGCGTATCCGCCTGATCAACCCGGAATGTCAGGTCACGGTGATCGACGACTTTGTGACGGCAGATAACGTCGCGGAGTATATGAGCAAAGGCTACAGCTATGTGATTGACGCCATCGACAGCGTGCGGCCAAAAGCGGCGCTGATCGCCTATTGTCGTCGTTACAAGGTTCCCCTGGTGACGACGGGCGGCGCGGGCGGGCAAATCGACCCTACGCAGATCCAGGTAGCCGATCTGGCGAAAACCATTCAGGATCCGCTGGCGGCTAAGCTGCGTGAGCGCCTGAAGAGCGACTTTAACGTGGTGAAGAACAGCAAAGGCAAGCTGGGCGTTGACTGCGTGTTCTCGACCGAAGCGCTGGTTTACCCGCAGGCGGACGGCTCCGTGTGCGCGATGAAAAGCACGGCGGAAGGACCAAAGAGAATGGATTGCGCCTCAGGCTTTGGCGCGGCCACGATGGTGACCGCTTCCTTTGGCTTTGTGGCGGTGTCACACGCCCTGAAGAAGATGATGGCGAAAGCGGAGCGTCAGGCCTGAGCCTGGCGTGCGACGTCCTGCACGGCTTCGCTTAGCGCGATCAGCCCCTGACCGCGCGAGGCGCTGAGCTGCGCGCGCAGCCCAAGCTCATCAAATAACGCCAGCGGCGAATGGGCCAGCAGTTCCGCCGCGCTTTTCCCTTCCACAGCGGTCAACAATACGGCCAGCAGGCCCCGGACGATGCGGCCTTCGCTGTCGCCGAAGAAGTGCAGCTTCTCACCGGAGACGCTCACGCCAAGCCAGACGCGGTTTTCACAGCCTGCGATCTCTTTCGCCTGCGCTTTGAGATCGTCTGAAAGGGCAGGGAGCTGTTTACCCAGCAGGATCAGCTGTCGATATTTATCTTCCCACTGCTGGAGCGGGGCGAAGGTCTGTTTCAAGGTCTCTTCTGTGATGACGGTGCCAAACGGATGTCCGGCTAAAGCAGCGCTAGTCATTAATCCACCAGTATTTCAAGGGCACGGTCAACGGCGGCAACCAGCGCGTCGACATCGCTTTGGGTATTATACGGCGCAAACGAGGCGCGCAGCGTACCGTTAACGCCAAGCGCCGCAAGCAGCGGCTGGGCGCAGTGCTGTCCGGCACGCAGGGCAATGCCGTATCCGGCCAGCAGCGTCACCATGTCGCTGTGATGTACGCCCGCAAAATCAAAGGCGAGCAGGCTTGAGTCCTGAACGCGGAACGAGCGGAAGCCCGGGCGCTTTTTGAGTTCTTCCTCTGCCAGCGTCGCTAGCCCCCGGCTCCAGCTTTCAGCCTGAACAATGTCTGTTTCTGCCAGCCACTCCAGCGCCGCGCTTAAGCCAATCACCCCCGCCACGTTCGGCGTACCGGCTTCCAGACGATAGGGGATGTCCTGCGTTTTGAAGCCCTCGAACGACACTTCGGTAATCATTTTGCCGCCACCAAGCCACGGCGTCATTTTTGCCAGCAGTTCTGGCTTGCCGTACAACGCCCCAATACCGGTTGGCCCATAAAGTTTATGTCCTGAGAAGGCATAGAAATCGATATCCAGCGCCTGCACGTCGGCGGGGAAGTGCACCACGCCCTGAGCGCCGTCAACCATCACCACCATCCCGCAGGCATGGGCTACGCGAATGGCCTGAGCCAGATCCGGGCAACCTCCCGTGACGTTCGACATCTGTCCGAGCGCCAGAATGCGGCTGCGGGAGGTAATCAGCTCGGGGAGGCGAGCCACATTGGGCAGAAGGTCTGCACCCAGCGGAAGCTTCACCACGCGTGCGCCCGTCTGCTCGGCCACCATCAGCCACGGCACCAGGTTGGCGTGATGTTCCGCCTCGCTGACGACGATCTCATCGCCCGGCTGAAGCAGCGGGCGCGCGAAGCACTGGGCCACCATGTTGATGGCCTCGGTCGTGCCGCGCGTCCAGACGATGTTTTTCCCGCTTTCGGCATTGATCAGGCGGGCGACCTGATCGCGTGCCGCTTCATAGCGCGCGGTTAACCGCTGCGCTTCGGCAAACTGGCTGCGATGCACGTTCCCGGCGCTCAGGCTGTAGAACTGCTGAGTGGCCTCAATCACCGCCTGGGGCTTAAGGGCGGTGGCGGCGCTATCCAGATAAATACCGGCATCGGCCAGCGCCGGAAACTGTGCGCGGAACTGCGCAGGGCTGAAAGCGTTCATGGGATTCCTCATTTCAATATAGCGATCGTCGCGCAATTTCAGCTGCAGGGCAAGGAGGTTGATATCTATCAGAATTGTCTGCTTATCCTGATGACCTCAAAAAAGCAGGTTATGCTAAATAGCGTTAGGCGGATGTTTTAGCCTGTTATAAATCGAGGTTTGAATAGCATTAATTGCTAAAGGAGAATAATCATGAATAAGACAGCTGCAATCATTTCTGCCTGTGCGTTTACTTTTGCCCTGAGCGCCTGTTCTGGTAATAACTACGTGATGCACACCAACGATGGTCGTTCTATCGTTTCGGAAGGGAAACCGACTACCGATAATGATACCGGGATGATTTCGTACAAAGATGCTAACGGGAACAAGCAGCAGATCAACCGCACGGACGTGAAAGAGATGAAAGAGATCGAGCATTAACAGATCGCAAGCGAAAAAAAAGCACCGCAAATTGGCGGTGCTACATTAATCACTATGGACAGACAGGGTAAATGTACAGGAAGTGAAAAATTGGTAGCGTTGCTACCGTGGTCTGAATCGCAGACCAATTGCAAACACAACAACACAACATCACAACCGTAAGCCAAAAGCCCTTCAGAACACGCATTCCGAAAAAAGCTCTTCGTTCCGGCTCAGGAAGTGCCGCCACTATAGGTATTTGCTGGTAGTTCCTCAACGGACAAATTATAATGGCTCAGATAAAAAAAACTAATAGGTTAAACGTTGTTTCCTGTTTGTTAAAATCCGTTAACATCTAAGCCAGATAACCATGTCAAAGCGATTGCCACCTCTTAATGCATTACGTGTTTTTGATGCAGCAGCACGTCACCTGAGCTTTACCCGCGCAGCAGATGAGCTTTTTGTGACACAGGCCGCAGTAAGTCACCAAATCAAGTCTCTGGAGGATTTTCTGGGCCTTAAGCTGTTTCGTCGACGCAACCGTTCGTTGCTGTTGACCGAAGAGGGGCAGAGCTATTTTCAGGATATTAAAGAGATTTTTTCCCAGCTTACGGAAGCCACGCGTAAGCTGCAGGCTCGCAGTGCAAAAGGTGCCCTGACTGTCAGTTTATTGCCCAGTTTTGCGATTCAATGGCTGGTGCCCAGACTCTCAAGCTTTAACTCAGCTTATCCGGGGATCGACGTTCGAATCCAGGCGGTAGATCGTCAGGAGGACAAGCTGGCCGATGACGTGGATGTCGCCATTTTTTATGGTCGCGGTAACTGGCCGGGCTTGCGTGTTGAGAAATTATACGCAGAATATCTCCTGCCGGTCTGTTCTCCCCTGCTGTTAACGGGCGACAAGGCGCTGAAGTCTCCCGCTGATCTGGCGCAGCATACGCTTTTGCATGATGCCTCTCGCCGCGACTGGCAAACTTATACCCGTCAATTAGGTCTTACTCATATAAACGTGCAGCAGGGACCCATCTTTAGCCACAGTGCGATGGTGTTACAGGCTGCCATTCACGGACAAGGCGTGGCGTTGGCGAACAACGTCATGGCGCAGTCTGAAATTGAGGCAGGCCGCCTGGTCTGCCCTTTTAATGATGTACTGGTCAGCAAGAATGCGTTTTATCTGGTTTGTCATGACAGTCAGGCAGAACTGGGTAAAATAGCCGCCTTCCGGCAGTGGATACTGGCGAAAGCGGCAACCGAGCAAGAAAAATTCCGCTTCAGGTATGAACAATAACGTTTGTGTGCCGGGCACGCATCAACTCAGGACTTAAACATGACCAGCCGATTCATGCTGATTTTTGCCGCGGTGAGTGGCTTTATTTTTGTTGCACTGGGCGCCTTTGGCGCACATGTATTAAGCAAGTCTTTGGGCGCTGTAGAGATGGGCTGGATCCAGACCGGCCTTGAATATCAGGCATTCCACACGCTGGCTATTTTTGGGCTGGCGGTGGCGATGCAGCGTCGTATCAGTATCTGGTTTTACTGGAGCAGCGTGTTTATGGCGCTGGGTACCGTGTTGTTTAGCGGTAGCCTGTACTGCCTTGCGCTCTCACATCTGCGCCTGTGGGCGTTCGTTACACCTGTCGGCGGCTTCAGCTTCCTGGCAGGTTGGGTATTAATGTTTATCGGAGCTATCCGTCTGAAACGCAAGGGCGTTGTTCATGAATAAGGTTGTTTTATATTGTCGCCCGGGGTTTGAGAAAGAGTGTGCCGCGGAAATTACCGATAAAGCGGCGAAGCGCGAAGTCTTCGGCTTTGCCCGCGTAAAAGAGAACGCGGGCTATGTGGTATTCGAGTGCTACCAGCCCGAAGACGCAGACAAGCTGGCACGCGAGCTGCCGTTCAGCTCGCTGATCTTTGCTCGCCAGATGATTGTTGCGGGTGAGCTGCTGAAGGATCTTCCGCCGGAAGACCGCATCACGCCAATTGTCGGCATGCTGCAGGGCGTGGTGGAAAAGGGCGGCGATCTGCGCGTTGAAGTGGCGGATACCAACGAAAGTAAAGAGCTGATGAAGTTCTGCCGTAAGTTCACCGTGCCGCTGCGTGCGGCGCTGCGTGATGCGGGCGTGCTGACGGACTACGAAACGCCGAAGCGTCCGGTAGTGCATATTTTCTTTATCGCACCGGGCTGCTGCTATGCAGGCTATTCGTACACCACCAACAACTCTCCTTTCTTTATGGGCATCCCGCGTTTGCGCTTCCCGGCCGATGCGCCAAGCCGTTCCACGCTCAAGCTGGAAGAGGCGTTCCACGTCTTTATCCCGGCGGATGAGTGGGATGAGCGTCTGGCAAACGGCATGTACGCCGTCGACCTTGGTGCGTGCCCGGGCGGCTGGACCTATCAGCTGGTGAAACGCAATATGTGGGTATCGTCCGTTGATAACGGCCCAATGGCGCAAAGCCTGATGGACACCGGGCAGGTTACCTGGCTGCGTGAAGACGGTTTCCGCTATCGCCCGAACCGTAACAACATCTCGTGGATGGTGTGTGATATGGTTGAGAAGCCGGCAAAAGTGGCTGCGCTGATGGCCTCCTGGCTGGTAAACGGCTGGTGTCGTGAGACCATTTTCAACCTCAAGCTGCCGATGAAAAAGCGCTATGAGGAAGTGTCGCAGAACCTGGCGTACATTCAGGAGCAGATGAACGAACACGGTATTAACGTGGAGATCCAGGCACGTCAGCTGTATCACGATCGTGAAGAGGTGACGGTGCATATTCGTCGCTGGTGGGCTGCGGTCGGCGGACGTCGCGACGAGCGATAGTGCGTGCTTTTTTTGCCCGGTGGCGCTGCGCTTACCGGGCGAAAAAACTGTGTAGTCGTTTTAACGTTCTAAACGCAGCTGCTGTAAATTCCCGTCGAGCTGTAAATCCGTCTGTAGCGTTGCGATTTCCCGGCAGATAAACGCCATCTCTTTATGCGCCTCCAGCTTCTTGCGCCACTTTTCCGGCACCTCATCCAGGCGGGCGTAAATCCCTTCCAGACTCTGAAAATCGGCCAGCAGCTGCGCGGCGCTCTTCGGCCCAATACCGGCGACACCCGGAACCTTAGAGCTGCTGATGCCTGCCAGCCCCCAGTAATCCGGCAGTTGTCCAGGCGAGACGCCGAACTCGCTGGCAATAAATGGCGCGTCCAGCCAGCGTTTTTGAAAATAGTCGCGAATGCGGATAGTGGGAGAGAGCAGCTGGCAGTAGCCTTTGTCAGTTGAAACGATAGTGGCCTGATGCCCGGCGCTGGCTACCTTTACGGCCAGAGTGGCTGCGAGATCGTCGGCTTCATTTCCCTGTGCGCCCCAGCAGGGGACGCCCCGCTGTTCAAATGCAGCGCGCAGCATGGGCAATTCAGCGTGAAGATCGTCCGGCATCGGTGCGCGTCCGGCTTTGTAGTCGGGCAAACGCTGGTGTCGCCAGCCCGTGTTGCGGTCTTCGTCATCAAAAACCGCGACCGCATGGGTGGGCTCGCTGTGGCGGATAAGCTGTTCCAGCGCGTGCAGGCAGGTGTCTTTACAAGGCGTCCCCTGTACCGCATGGATACGGCGAATCAGGTTTAGTGCATCGACGATAAGTAAATGAACGGCCACAGATAATCTCCCTTCTATCTCATATGTGAAGGGTAACACTGTCAGCAGCGTGAAACTATGAATGGTGGGGAAAACAGGAAGAAGCCTCGCAAAACGAGGCTTCCTGAGAGGCTTAATCGCAGGTTACGATCTTCATCGCCAGGCCGCCGCGAGAGGTTTCGCGGTATTTGGCGTTCATATCTTTACCGGTTTCGTACATGGTTTCGATAACCTTATCGAGACAGACCCGAGGCTCGCTGGTGCGGCGCAGCGCCATTCGCGCCGCGTTAACCGCCTTCACGGAGGCAATCGCGTTACGCTCGATGCACGGCACCTGTACCTGGCCGGCAACCGGGTCACAGGTCAGCCCCAGGTTGTGTTCCATGCCGATTTCCGCTGCGATGCACACCTGCGCCGGGCTTGCGCCCAAGAGTTCCGCCAGACCCGCCGCCGCCATAGAGCACGCCACGCCGACTTCACCCTGACAGCCCACTTCCGCACCGGAAATAGACGCGTTCATCTTATACAGCGAACCAATTGCACTGGCCACCAGCAGGTAGCGCGCCAGCGAGTTTGCGTTCACTTCACGGATAAACTTGTCGTAGTACGCCAGCACCGCCGGAACGATACCGCAGGCACCGTTGGTCGGCGCGGTGACCACACGGCCCCCTGCGGCGTTCTCTTCGTTTACCGCCAGGGCGAACATGTTGATCCAGTCCACCACGGCCATCGGGTCCGTGGTCGTTTTGTCGGTGCTCACCAGCATACGGCGCAGCGCTGCAGCACGACGCGGCACGCGAAGTTTGCCCGGCAGAACGCCTTCGGTGGTGATCCCGCGCTCAATACCGCCGCGCATCACTTCCCAGACGTTAGTGAAGTGCTGTTCGAGCTCCTCTTTGCTGTGAAGTGCCAGCTCGTTTTTCATCATCAGGCCGGAGAGGGAAAGGCCCGTCTCCTGGCAGTGGCGCTGGAGGTCTGCCGCCGTTTTGTACGGATACGGCACCTCGACAGAGGAAGTACTGGTTTGACCAAAGTGGTCTTCGTCGACGATAAAGCCGCCGCCGATAGAGTAATAAGTCTGGCTGTATACCGCTTTTTCGCCGGCCAGCGCGGTAATGCGCATGCCGTTTTCGTGCAGCGACAGGTTGTCCGCATGGAAATTCATGCAGTGGTCAACCGGGAATTCAACCTCGTGCTCGCCGTTCGCCAGCAGCAGGCGCCCGTGGGTATTAACGTCCTGGATGAAACCAGGGATCGCATCAATATCAACGGTATCCGGCAGGTTTCCCGCCAGGCCCATGATAATCGCGATATCGGTATGGTGGCCTTTCCCGGTCAGGGAAAGCGAGCCGTACACATCTACAACCACGCGCGTAATGTCGTGCAAGATGCCGCGTGCAATCAAGTCATCCGTGAACTGCTTACCGGCTTTCATCGGTCCGACGGTATGAGAGCTGGAAGGACCAATACCGATTTTGAAGATATCGAATACGCTAATCATGATGCGTCCATTGCTTTCAGTCAGAGAGGGAGGAGTGCGCCGTCCGAAAACGGCGCGGGTGGTAATCAGAACATGGTGTACAGGGAGTAGAAGATCGCAGAGATTGCGATAAGACCCATGATAACCACAAACACGTTGCTCACATGACCGCTGTACTTACGCATAGCAGGGACTTTCTGAATCGCGTACATCGGCATCAGGAACAGAATCATCGCGATGACCGGGCCGCCCAAGGTTTCAATCATGCCCAGGATGCTTGGGTTCAGGGTCGCTACTGCCCAGGTGGTGAGCAGCATGAACAGCGCGGTGATTTTGTTCAGCTTGTTGATTTCAATGCTCTTGCCTTTACCGCGCAGAGATTTAATCACCATACCGTTGAAGCCTTCACGTGCGCCGAGGTAGTGGCCCAGGAAGGATTTAGTGATGGCGATAATCGCGATGATCGGTGCCATCCACGCAATCAGCGGTGCGTTAAAGTGGTTCGCCAGGTAAGACAGGATAGAGATGTTCTGCTCTTTCGCTGCAGCCAGATCCGCCGGGGAAAGGCTCAGTACGCAACTGAAGACGAAGAACATAACGGTCAGAACCATCATGATGTGAGCGCGTGCCAGGATGCTGGAGCACTTCTTCTCTGCGCCGTTACCGTACTCTTCACGTTTCGCAACGGCGAAGGAAGAGATGATTGGAGAGTGGTTGAAGGAGAAGACCATTACCGGAATCGCCAGCCAGAGGGTCATCAGCAGGCCGTTACCGGTCGCCGATGCGCTGCTCAGGGACAGGGTTTCCAGCGCTGCACCGTTCCACTGTGGGATCAGGTAGCAGGCCAGCAGCATCAGTGCAGCCACAAACGGGAACACCAGCACGCTCATCGCCTTCACAATCATCTGCTCACCGAAGCGCACGATGGTCATCATGCCGACAATCAGGATCAGAGACAGGATGGCACGCGGAGGCGGCGTCATGTGCAGCTGGTGCAGCATGAAGCTTTCAACGGTGTTGGTAATCGCCACGCTGTAAACCAGCAGGATAGGGTAAATCGCGAAGAAGTAGAGCAGGGTAATCAGCTTACCTGCGCCCACGCCGAAATGCTCTTCAACCACTTCAGTGATGTCTTCGCCCGGGTTTTTACCGGACAGCACGAAGCGGGTCAAACCGCGGTGTGCAAAGAAGGTCATCGGGAAAGCAATGATAGCCATAATGATCAGCGGAATCAGACCGCCGACGCCTGCGTTGATAGGAAGGAACAGTACACCAGCGCCGATTGCCGTGCCGTAAAGGCCAAGCATCCACATGGTATCCGTTTTGCGCCAACCACTTCGGGATTCAATCGAAGCAACGGTGCTGGTTTGAGTGGTTTCCATCTATATCTCCTGGAGGAAGGGAATTGTCAGGTTTTTAGTCAAATCCGATGAAAAAGTGCCTGACGGTAATATGAAATTCGTTCAGTGACGGTTTTTTAATAATTTTTGCCCGTAACTATTGGCGGGCGGAAAGATACATTCTAGTTATGAATCTATCAGTGATCCTGATCCCAAATGCAATAATCCACTTATGATGTGGGCATCTTTAGACCATTTATCTGTTAAAAAAACACCAAAGAGAATTTACGGGCGCGAAGGCTACCACCAACGACACGTGAGCTGAAAGACTGGCCCGTGATATAGGTGTCTTTAGCTGTAAAGAAAGGGGTTTTTAGTATTTTCTGACGGGTAATTTAGATTAAGGCTGATAATTTACGGTTGAGAAAACAAGGTAATCGTTTGCGTTTGGGCATAGTTTGTTAAAGACATAAGTGATTCGTATGAATTACATCAGGAATAAAAAAAGCCGGGACGCGCAACAGGGCGACCCGGCTTTGATGAGATATCGCTAAGCGTTATGTGCAGATTTCGTAGCAAGGAATATAGGCTGAGCCTGGCAGCTTCATGCGGTGCTGGGCGACAAAGCCCTGCAGCATGTCGTCCATGCGGCGCATCATCTCCGGGTCGCCGTGGATCTTGTACGGACCGTATTGTTCAATGGCGCGGATGCCCATCTCTTTCACGTTGCCCGCGACAATACCGGAGAAGGCGCGACGCAGATCCGCAGCCAGCACTTCCACCGGCTGGTCCGGGTAGAGTTTCAGGTTCGCCATATTTTCGTGCGTTGGCTCGAACGGGATCTGCAGGTCTGGCGCAATACGGATTGACCAGTTAAAGCTGTACGCATCGCCGGTATCGCGACGGTTCTCCTTCACCAGCGGCATCGCTTTTTTCATCTGGCGCGCCACTTCCGCGGCATCGTCAATGATGATGCGATAGTGGCGACGGGCGGCTTCACCCAGCGTGTGCACGATAAACTCGTCCAGCACGCGGAAGTAGTCGGCGCTCTCTTTTGGCCCGGTCAGGATCAGCGGCAGAACCTGATCCTTGTTGGCCGGGTTCATCAGAATACCCAGCAGATAGAGCAGCTCTTCTGCTGTCCCCACGCCGCCCGGGAAGATGATAATGCCGTGGGCGATACGGACAAACGCTTCAAGACGCTTCTCAATATCCGGCATGATAATCAGCTCATTAACCAGCGGGTTAGGTGGCTCAGCGGCGATGATGGACGGTTCGGTCATGCCGATAAACCGTCCCTCTTTGTAGCGCTGCTGCGCATGCCCAACCGCCGCTCCTTTCATTGGTGCTTCCATCGCACCCGGACCGCAGCCGGTACAGATATTCAGCTCACGCAGGCCGAGTTGCGTTCCAACCCGACGGGCATAAAGGTATTCGGTTTCGTTAATGGAGTGGCCTCCCCAGCAGACAACCATGTTCGGCGCTTCGCCGACGTGCAGGGCACGGGCGTTACGCAAAATGGAGAACACCAGGTTGGTGATATGGACCGAGCTTTCCAGATCGAGATGCTGGAAACGACCTGCGTTGTGGATCTGCCCGTTAACAAACAGGATGTCACGCAGCACGGCAAACAGGTTAGCCTGAAGTGAACGAATGATACGCCCGTCAACAAAGGCCTCTTCCGGCGGGTTGATGACTTCAAGCTTCACGCCACGCTCGCGGCGCAGCACGTTGATATCAAAGCTTTCGAAGCGGGACAGCAGTTCTTTACTGTTATCTGTCAGGCTTCCGGAGTTCAGTACGGCAAGTGAACAGTTACGAAACAGTTGATAAAGATCGCTGCTGGCCGTGCGCTTAAGCATGTCCACTTCCAGCTGCGACAACATATCCATTGAGCCAAGCGGGCTAATATGTGTAATCAAGTGAGCTCCTTACGGGATGATTATCGTCTTTCCCTGTTGATTACAATAGCCCTGGCGCGTGACGTTTCACAACCTAAAGCGCGGAAGATACCGCGCATATTGTGAAAATATTTATATTATTGACGCACCAGCCGTCCGGTCGCCGGCACAAAATCGGTGTTGGTGCGCCACGGGTTGATGTCCAGACCGCCGCGGCGGGTATAGCGCGCGTAAACGCTCAGTTTTTCTGGCTGGCAGAAGCGCTGAATATCGCTAAAGATGCGCTCCACGCACTGCTCGTGGAACTCGTTGTGATGTCGGAATGACACCAGGTAGCGCAGCAATTTTTCCCGGTCGATTTTCGGGCCGCGGTACTGGATCTTCACCGAGCCCCAGTCTGGCTGATGCGTGATCAGGCAGTTGGATTTCAGCAGATGGCTGACCAAAGTCTCTTCGACCACCTTGCCACTCGCCGCGTTTTCGAGGTAATCGGCGCTAAATTCATAATTCTCCACCTCAATATCCTGATCGTCGATGCAGGTTCCGTTGAAGTGGGCGACTGGCTGCCCTTCCAGCTCGTGCAGGCGATACAGTGAAACGCTCACCTTTCCCTGCGCGCAGGCGCTTAAATCACGTTCCAGCGTGTGCTGAACGTCGTCCCAGCTGTTAAATTTTGTCTGGTTAAAGCTGTTGAGATAGAGCTTAAAGCTTTTAGACTCGACGAGATTCACGCTGGCGTAGTCCAGCTCAACGTGGCCCACCGCCACCTGCGGCAGACCGCGTGCGTTGAGCCACGAGAGTTCGTACAGCGTCCAGATATCTCCACCCACGAACGGCAGCGCGTCTGCGTGCAGACCCAGAGGATCGCGGTTCAGGCTGCGCGGCACGCCCTGCAGCAGGCTTGCATCGTAGGTATCGCGGTAATCGGTCGATTTACCCAGCGTTAAGCCGGTTAACGCCTGATGATTTTCGTAAGACATGTTTCATAGCCACTTTACAGGTACACTTATGGCCTGAGTTTATCCTGTCTGACAAGAAGAGAGAAATCGGTGGACATCGAAACTGCAAATGCCCTCACTACCTTTACGACCCGCTACTGCGACGCATGGCATGAAAAGCAGGGCTCGTGGCCGCAAAGTTCTGATTTATATGGCGTACCTTCACCGTGTATTATCTCTTCGCTCGACGGTTACGTTATCTGGCAACCAAAACCTTTTGACGGCGAGCAAAATGTAAATGCGGTTGAGCGGGCAATGGACATTGTGGTACAACCAGCGGTTCACGCATTTTATACCGCGCAGTTTGCAGGGGATATGCCCGCGCGCTTTGCCGATATCACGCTGACGCTGTTGCAGACCTGGAGCGAAGACGATCTGCAGCGTGTTCAGGAAAACCTGATTGGTCATCTTGTCACGCAAAAACGCCTTAAGCTTTCTCCGACGCTCTTTATTGCCACGCTGGACAGCGAGCTCGACGTTATCTCCGTCTGTAACCTGTCAGGTGAAGTGGTTAAAGAGACTATCGGTACCCGCAATCGCGAGACTCTCGCCCCCTCTCTTGCGGATTTCCTCACCCGCCTTGAGCCACTTCTGTAACCCCTGATGCTATAACGCGTGTGAGAGATCTCTTACAACGTTTGTGAGAGATCGCTGGAACATTCAGTATTACCTCATTAAATTCAGATTAATATCACTCTATTTTTCAATGAATTAGTTGTTCTGCCTATTATTTTTAGGGAGTCCTCGCGTCTTACAACGCTGGCTGAGTGGGTTGTAAGACGAAGCGGAATAGCGGATTCTATCTCCGTCGACAGGAAGCCGACACGAGAAACGAACATCAGGATGATGGCGTTTCACACTCAGGACTCGTCAGGATGGCGCTGCAGGAAGGCTTCAGGATGAAGCGAAGCGGATAACGCAAGATGCGTAAGGGACACCTCCAGGAAGGAGAACGAGAACCGGTCAGGATGGTCGGTGGGTCAGGAAGGCCAGGACGTTTCAGGATGAAACAAACACGTCAGGAAGATGTGTGCACGATGCAAAAGGTAGACGGATGACCAGGCCTTCGGGCTTCAGGAAAAGTTGTCACGGATGAGCAGGGAGCACGAATTGTAGCTGGAATGCTGCGAAACGAACCGGGAGCACTGTTTTTACAGTGCTCCCTTTTTTTATTTCTGCCTTCCGCAATGCTATGCTGCGCGCCGTTCACTTTTTCAGTTGAGGTTACTATGACGCAACACGATAGCGTTCGTGCTCAGTTGCACGCCATCGAAGCCCTTTTGCGCCAACATCAGCTGTGGCAGGAGACCGCGCCGCAGCCAGAAGCGTTCGCGAGCACCCAGCCTTTCTGCCTGGATACGCTGGCCCCGTTTGAGTGGCTGCAGTGGGTGTTAATTCCGCGCATGCACGCCCTGCTTGAGGGCGGTCATCCGCTGCCGCAGGCGTTTGCTGTCTCTCCCTATTATGAAATGGCGCTCGAAGCGACGCATCCTGCGCGCGACGTCATGCTGGTCGAACTGGAAAAACTGGATTCCCTGTTTGCCGGTGAAGATGCATGACGCTTGAGATCCTCTATCAGGACGAGTGGCTGGTGGCGGTGAATAAACCGTCCGGCTGGCTGGTACACCGCAGCTGGCTCGATCGTGATGAGAAAGTGGTGGTGATGCAGACCGTTCGCGATCAGATTGGTCAGCATGTTTTTACCGCCCATCGTCTCGACCGGCCGACCTCCGGCGTGCTGCTGATGGGGCTTTCCAGCGAGGCGGGGCGTCTGCTGGCGCAGCAGTTTGAACAACATCAGATCCAGAAGCGCTACCACGCGATCGTGCGGGGCTGGCTGACCGAGTCCGCCACGCTGGACTACCCGCTGGTGGAGGAGCTGGACAAAATCGCCGATAAATTTGCCCGCGATGACAAAGGCCCGCAGCCCGCCGTGACTGATTATCGCGGTATGGCGACGACGGAAATGCCGGTGGCAACCAGCAAATTTCCGACCACGCGCTACAGCCTGGTTGAGCTTCTGCCCAAAACCGGGCGTAAGCACCAGCTGCGACGCCACCTTGCGCATCTGCGCCACCCGATTATTGGCGACAGCAAACACGGTGATTTACGCCAGAACCGCAGCGCGGCCGAACACTTTGGCTGCCATCGTCTGATGCTGCACGCGAGCGAGCTCAGCCTGACGCACCCGTTTACCGGCGAGCCGCTGACTATCCGTGCGCGGCTGGACGACGTCTGGATGCAGGCGCTGTCACAGTTTGGCTGGCTGGGACAACTCCCCGAAAATGAAAGGGTTGAGTTTGTATCGGGCAACGTTCAGGATGAAGAGTAAGCGCATTCAATATGGGAAAATAGCATGGCTGAAGTAGGCATTTTTGTCGGCACAATGTACGGCAACTCGCTGCTGGTAGCGGAAGAGGCTGAGGCAATACTCGCCAGCCAGGGCCATAAAGCCACGGTCTATGAAGATCCGGAGCTGGCGGACTGGGAAAAGTATAAAGATAAATACATTCTGGTGGTGACCTCCACCACCGGGCAGGGCGACCTGCCGGACAGCATCGTGCCGCTGTTCCAGGGCATTAAAGACCTGCTTGGCTATCAGCCAGATGTTCACTACGGCATCATCGCCCTCGGCGACAGCTCTTACGCCAACTTCTGCGGCGGCGGCAAGCAGTTCGATGCGCTCCTGCAGGAACAGAGCGCCCAGCGCGTCGGCGAGATGCTGCTGATTGACGCGGGCGAGCACCCGGAGCCAGAAAGCGAATCAAACCCGTGGGTCGAACACTGGGCAACGCTGCTTAAATAGTTCTCCAGGCCGGGTAAGGCTTAACCGCCACCCGGCAACGAAGCCACACCAAATCCTCGATTCCGTGAAGCATCTTCCACTGCTTTGGGCTTATGCCATAAACAACCTCTCATACATCCTTTAATACTGTGTTTCTGCACGGTGAGGTGATGAGGCACTCCTTCATATACTTTTCCGGTCACTATAAAACGGCGTCAGGCCGTACCAAAACGACAAAAACCAATCTCATTCTGATTACCCTACCGGTGCTGTACAGAATGAACCAGGCGAAAGCTATGTTTCAGGAGTGCAACAATGAGTACATTAAGCCACGCAGCGAGCAGCGCTGAAAAGCGCACCAATGCCCGCTACTGGATAGTGGTGATGCTGTTTATCGTCACGTCCTTTAACTATGGTGACCGCGCCACGCTGTCGATTGCCGGTTCGGAAATGGCAAAAGATATCGGCCTTGATCCGGTGGGGATGGGTTACGTTTTCTCTGCATTCTCATGGGCCTACGTCATCGGGCAAATTCCTGGCGGCTGGCTGCTGGACCGTTTTGGCTCGAAACGCGTCTATTTCTGGTCCATCTTCATCTGGTCTGCCTTTACCCTGCTGCAGGGCTTCGTCGATATCTTCAGCGGCTTCGGCATTATCGTGGCGCTCTTCACGCTGCGCTTCCTGGTGGGGCTAGCGGAAGCACCTTCCTTCCCGGGCAACAGCCGCATTGTGGCGGCCTGGTTCCCGGCGCAGGAGAGGGGAACGGCGGTGGCGATTTTCAACTCCGCACAGTACTTCGCGACGGTGATCTTTGCGCCCATTATGGGCTGGCTGACCCATGAGGTGGGCTGGTCACACGTTTTCTTCTTTATGGGCGGACTCGGGATCGTCATCAGCTTTATCTGGCTGAAAGTGATCCACGAACCCAACCAGCATCCTGGCGTAAACAAAAAAGAGCTGGAGTACATCGCGGAAGGCGGCGCGCTGATCAACATGGATCAGAAATCCTCGACGGCGAAAGTGCCGTTCAGCCAGAAATGGGCGCAGATCAGGCAGCTCGTCGGCTCGCGCATGATGATCGGCATCTATCTGGGCCAGTACTGTATTAACGCCTTAACCTACTTTTTCATTACGTGGTTCCCGGTTTACCTGGTGCAGGCACGCGGCATGTCGATTCTGAAAGCGGGGTTTGTCGCCTCGGTCCCGGCAATCTGCGGCTTCGTGGGGGGCGTGCTCGGCGGGGTGATTTCCGACTGGCTGATGCGCCGCACCGGTTCCCTGAACATCGCACGTAAAACGCCTATCGTGCTCGGCATGCTGCTCTCCATGACAATGGTGTTTTGTAACTACGTCAATGCCGAATGGATGATTATCGGCTTTATGGCGATGGCCTTCTTCGGCAAAGGCATTGGCGCGCTGGGCTGGGCGGTGATGGCGGATACGGCACCGAAAGAGATCAGCGGCCTGAGCGGCGGTCTGTTCAACATGTTCGGCAACATCTCCGGGATTGTTACGCCCATCGCTATCGGCTACATCGTCGGCACCACCGGCTCTTTCAACGGTGCGCTGATTTACGTGGGTGTGCATGCGCTGGTGGCGGTACTGAGTTACCTGGTGCTTGTTGGGGATATCAAACGCGTCGAACTTAAACCTGTTGCGGAGCGTGGATCATGACAACGCAATCGAGCCCAACCGTCACGGAGATGAAGGTCATCCCGGTGGCCGGGCAGGACAGCATGCTGCTCAATATTGGCGGCGCGCATAACGCCTGGTTTACCCGTAATATCGTCGTGCTAAAAGACAGCGCAGGGAATACCGGCGTGGGCGAGGCCCCTGGCGGAGAGGTGATTTACCAGACGCTGGTTGATGCCATTCCGCAGGTCGTGGGTCAGGAGGTCGCCCGTCTGAACAAGGTGGTTCAGCGGGTGCATAAGGGCAATCAGTCGGCAGATTTTGATACGTTCGGTAAAGGTGCCTGGACGTTCGAACTGCGCGTCAACGCGGTTGCTGCCCTGGAAGCGGCTCTGCTTGATTTACTGGGGAAGGCGCTCAATGTCCCGGTCTGCGAACTGCTGGGGCCCGGCAAACAGCGCGATGCGGTCACCGTGCTGGGCTATCTGTTTTACGTTGGCGATCGCAATAAAACCGATCTCCCCTATCTGGCCCGAACCGCGGGCGACCACGACTGGTATCAGCTGCGCCATCAGGAAGCGCTCTCCAGCGACGCGGTGGTGCGGCTGGCCGAGGCGGCGCAGGATCGCTACGGCTTTAAGGATTTCAAGCTGAAGGGCGGCGTGCTGCCCGGCGAGCGGGAGATTGAAACGGCCCGGGCGCTGAAAAAGCGCTTCCCTGATGCACGGATCACCGTCGATCCCAACGGCGCATGGCTGCTGGATGAAGCCATTAGCCTGTGCAAAGGGCTGGGCGATGTCCTGACCTATGCAGAAGACCCCTGTGGCGCGGAGCAAGGATTCTCGGGTCGTGAAGTCATGGCTGAGTTCCGTCGCGCAACCGGGCTACCTGTCGCGACCAATATGATCGCCACCAACTGGCGCGAAATGGGTCACGCGGTGATGCTTAACGCCGTCGACATACCGCTGGCGGACCCGCACTTCTGGACGCTATCAGGCGCAGTCCGCGTGGCCCAGCTGTGCGATGAGTGGGGGCTCACCTGGGGCTGTCACTCGAACAATCACTTTGATATTTCGCTGGCGATGTTTACCCACGTTGGCGCGGCGGCGCCGGGTAACCCGACCGCCATCGATACCCACTGGATTTGGCAGGAAGGTGAAGCCCGACTGACGAAAAATCCGCTGGAAATCATAGATGGCAAAATTGCCGTACCGGATGCGCCGGGTCTGGGCGTGGAGCTGGACTGGGATCGGATCCATAAAGCCCATGAGGCGTATAAAAAGCTACCGGGCGGCGCGCGTAACGACGCGGGCCCGATGCAGTACCTTATCCCCGGCTGGACATTTGACCGTAAGCGCCCTGTTTTCGGACGTCACTGATAAAAGGATTGAATGATGAGTACTTTTTCTACCCCTGTCGTCACCGCCATGCAGATCGTTCCGGTTGCGGGCCATGACAGCATGTTGATGAACCTGAGCGGCGCGCACGCGCCGTTCTTTACCCGCAATATTGTCATTATCAAAGACAATGCCGGCCATACCGGCGTGGGCGAAATTCCGGGCGGGGAGAAGATCCGCAACACGCTGGAGGACGCCATTCCGCTGGTGGTGGGCAAAACGCTGGGTGAGTACAAAAATGTCCTCAACACCGTGCGTAACACCTTTGCCGATCGCGATGCCGGGGGCCGGGGTCTGCAGACCTTCGATCTGCGCACCACTATCCACGTGGTGACCGGCATTGAAGCCGCGATGCTGGATCTGCTGGGCCAGCATCTGGGCGTTAACGTTGCGTCGCTGCTGGGCGAGGGGCAGCAGCGTAGCGAAGTGGAAATGCTGGGCTATCTGTTCTTTGTCGGCGACCGCAAGCTGACGCCACTGCCGTATCAGAGCCAGCCGGATGAACAATGCGACTGGTACCGGCTTCGCCACGACGAGGCAATGACACCGGATGCGGTGGTGCGCCTGGCGGAAGCCGCGTACGAAAAATATGGCTTTAATGATTTCAAACTGAAGGGCGGCGTGCTGGCCGGGGAACAAGAGGCGGAAGCCGTCACCGCACTGGCAAAACGTTTTCCACAGGCGCGCGTGACGCTGGATCCTAACGGAGCATGGTCGCTTGATGAAGCGATCAAAATCGGAAAGCAGCTGAAAGGCGTGCTGGCGTATGCGGAAGATCCGTGCGGGGCAGAACAAGGCTTCTCGGGCCGTGAGGTGATGGCGGAATTCCGCCGCGCAACGGGGCTGCCAACCGCGACCAATATGATTGCTACCGACTGGCGTCAGATGGGACACACGCTGTCATTGCAATCTGTCGACATTCCGCTGGCGGACCCGCACTTCTGGACGATGCAGGGCTCGGTGCGCGTGGCGCAGATGTGTCATGAGTTTGGCCTGACCTGGGGCTCGCACTCTAACAACCACTTCGACGTGTCGCTGGCAATGTTCACGCACGTTGCCGCTGCCGCTCCGGGGACGATTACCGCTATCGACACGCACTGGATCTGGCAGGAGGGTAATCAGCGTCTGACTAAGCAGCCGTTTGAAATCAAAGGTGGCATGGTTCAGGTGCCTTCCACTCCGGGGCTGGGGGTTGAGCTGGATATGGACCAGGTGATGAAGGCCCATGAGCTGTACCAGAAACACGGTTTGGGCGCGCGCGATGACGCGATGGCGATGCAGTATCTGATCCCCGACTGGACATTCGACAATAAACGCCCGTGCATGGTACGATAAACGCATTGGGACCGCTCCCATGGGCGGTCTTTTACGTGGTGTATGCTTAACGTAACGACTATGCGTAAGGATGGCTTATGAAAATTGTTATCGCACCGGACTCGTATAAGGAAAGTTTGAGTGCGCTTGAGGTTGCGACAGCGATAGAACGTGGTTTTCGCGAGATCTTTCCCGAGGCGGTTTACGTCAAACTGCCGGTTGCGGACGGCGGCGAAGGGACGGTTGAGGCGATGATCGCGGCAACGCAGGGACGCATTGTGCATGTTCCGGTGACCGGCCCGCTGGGTGAGCGCGTGGACGGGTTTTATGGCTTATCCGGTGACGAGCAGAGCGCCTTTATTGAAATGGCGGCGGCAAGCGGCCTGGAGCTGGTCGTCCCTTCACTGCGTAATCCTCTGAAAACCACCTCCTGGGGCACGGGCGAACTGATTCGGCATGCGCTGGATGCGGGCGTTAAGCATATCATCATTGGCATTGGCGGCAGCGCCACCAATGACGGCGGAGCAGGGATGGTGCAGGCGCTGGGCGCTAAATTGCTCGACGCGAGCGAACAACCTCTTGGGCAGGGCGGAGGCGAACTGGGAAAACTCGCGCGTATCGACCTGAGCGGGCTGGACAGACGTCTGGCGGAGTGTCGGATAGAAGTCGCCTGTGATGTCACGAATCCACTCACCGGAAAGGACGGTGCGTCAGCCGTATTTGGACCGCAAAAGGGTGCCACACCCGAGATGATCGTCACCCTGGACAACGCGCTGGCGCAGTATGCGAGAGTCATTGCCCGGGATCTGGATATCGACGTGCTAAACCTTGCTGGCGGCGGAGCGGCAGGTGGCATGGGGGCGGCGCTGTACGCCTTTTGCGGCGCGCAGCTGCGCCAGGGCATTGAGATCGTGACCGATGCGCTACACCTGGCCGACCAGGTGGCCGATGCGGATTTGGTGATCACCGGGGAAGGCCGCATTGACAGCCAGACGATCCACGGCAAAGTCCCGGTGGGGGTGGCGAAGGTGGCGAAACGCTTTAACAAACCCGTTATTGGCATTGCTGGCAGCCTGACGGCGGACGTTGGCGTAGTACACGATCACGGCATTGATGCAGTGTTTAGCGTGATCTACACCATCTGCTCCCTGGAAGACGCGCTGGAAAATGCCAGCGAGAACGTCAGGATGACCGCAAGGAATATCGCTGCGGTGCTGAAAGTGGGGCAGGCATTTTAGCTGTGGTTGCCGGGTGGCGGCTTCGCTTTACCCGGCCTACGTTAGTGCACCTGTAGGCCCGGTAAGCGTAGCGCCACCGGGCATTTACCTCAGCTTCCCAACACCTTCATCGCTTCCCGCGTCACATTATCCATTTCATCCAGCAGCTCCAGGAACTCCGGTTCAAGCTCCGATTCCGGCGTACCGGCACGCAGCTGCTGCTCCAGCAGCTGGCAGAGGTTTTTCAGCCGCGGCACGCCGCTGTACCCGCAGCTGCCGTGTAGCTTGTGGATCGCGTCCAGCAGATCTTCCGGATTTTCACCCACCAGCTGCTCTTCCACCTTATTGCGGATCTCCGGCAGAAACGCGACCAGCATTTGCAGCATGTCGCGGGCGAGATCGGGTTTACCTGCCGCCTGGCGCAGCGCAAGCTGCCAGTCAAAGGTAGCGTTCTGATTAACGCTTACCTCAGCCTGCTCGCTGGAAACCGTGTACGTCCCGACGATATGACCCGGCTTGTAGCGCAGCAGCAGGCTATGAAGTTTCTCTTCATCGATGGGCTTTGCCAGGTAATCGTTCATCCCGGCGCTCAGCAGCTTCTCCTTCTGGCCCGCCATCGCATGGGCGGTGACCGCAATGACCGGCGTTTGCTGCTGATGCGGCAGCTGGTGGATCAGCTCGCAGGCCCGGATGCCGTCCATGCCCGGCATCTGAATATCCATCAGGATTAAATCGAACTGCATCTGCTTAGCCTGTTCAACCGCCTGCGCGCCGCTGGTGCACAGCTCAACATGCTGAACCTGGTCCTCAAGCAATGCGCCTATCAGCTTCAGGTTGGCCGGATTATCATCCACCGCCATCACGCTCATCGGCAATTTTTGCTCATCGTAAATCAGCGGAAGGGCATGCTGGCTAAGACGGCAATACTCCGTGAGCGCGGGCAGGAGACGGGTCGCGGTGAGCGGTTTTAGCAGACACGCGGCGGCTCCGTCATTTTTTAACTCTTCTGCATTCAGCTGAGCGTGGCAAGGCAGCGCCAGCAGCAGATAGTCGGTCATCGACGCGGCTTTCGCCAGCCGCTCCTGCTGCATGGTCAGCTCGCCGGTAAAGGTGACCGGGATCCCCATCAGCAGGATGTCGTAATGCTCAACGGCCAGGGCGGAGAAGGTTGGGCTGTAGACCACCTCCAGCGGCGTGGTGCTTAATATGTCGAGCGTACACTGCGCCGCTGCGGCGTTAGGCTCAACATAGGCCAGTCGCTTGCCCTTCAGGCAGTCCGTCATCGGACCGTCGGTCAGCACGTTCGGATTAAGGTCCAGATTAATGTGGAACCAGAAGGTTGAACCGCGGTTCGGCTGGCTGTGGAAAGAGATATCGCCGCCCATCTCGTTCACCAGACGCTGGGTGATCACCAGCCCCAAACCGGTGCCGCCATGACGGCGGGAGATACTGGCGTCCGCCTGACGGAACGCCTGGAACAGACGCGACTGGTCGCGCTCCGGAATACCGATGCCGGTATCGCGGATCTGGACTTCAATCTGAACCTTATTGCTGCTGATCGAGCGTTTCTCTACCAGGACGTCGATATTACCGCTTTCGGTGAATTTAATGGCATTCCCGACAAGGTTGGTAATGACCTGCTGCAGGCGCAGCGGATCGCCAATAACGTTATCCGGCACGTCGTTTTTAATATTAAGCGTCAGCTCCAGGCCTTTATCGTGCGACGAGTGCGCTAGCAGCGTCACCACTTCATCAAGCGTGCTGCGCAGCGGGAAGGGAATACTCTCCAGGATCAGCTTGCCCGCTTCCAGCTTGGAGAAGTCCAGCACGTCGTTGATGATCGCCAGCAGGTTGTTGGCCGAGCGTTCAATGGTGTGCAGGTGATCGCGCTGAGTGGGGTTGAGCTCGCTTTTGAGCGTCAGGCGGGTAAAGCCGATCACGCCATTGAGCGGCGTGCGCAGCTCGTGCGACATATTGGCAAGGAATTCCGACTTGATACGCGCCGCTTCCTGGGCGCGCTTTTTCGCCAGATCCAGCTCAACGTTCTGGATCTCCATCTGCTCCAGCGTTTCGCGCAGGTCGGACGTCGCCTGGTCAACGTTGTGCTGCATCTCTTCGTGATAGGCCGCCAGCGACATCGCCATCGAGTTGATGCCGTTTTTCAGCATGTCCAGCTCGCCCAGCATAAACCCTTCCACACGGCTGTCGAGCTGTCCCCGGCGGATGCGGTCAACCGTGTTAACCATGTTGCGGATGGGGCCCGTCACGTCGCGCATCAGGCGCCAGCCGAAGATCAGCGCAATGCCAATGCAGAACAGCATCATCACGCCAGAGATGAAGATTTCTTTGTACTGCTGTAGCCGTACCGACTTGAGATCCAGCTCCAGCGCCACATATCCCAGCATATTATTGCTGGATTTGGCGTCGGATTGCGCGGACTCATCGGGGGAATAGCTTTCCGACACGATCGGCGTGCGCAGGATCATGATATCGCCGCGCCGCAATACGGTGAGGTGGCGCGGGAACGGCGTACCGTCCGGGATCTTCAGGGCCGCCGGATCGAGATGAAAGTTCGAGGTGACAAACAGCCGGTTATGTTCGTCGTACACGGAAATGGCGCGTACGATGTCCGAGTGGCGGCGGTGGAGTACGCTGATTAACTGCCCAATGGATTCGCGGTTTTGCAGGTTCATGCCGTACTCGCTGGATACGGCCAGCGGTTCGATGATGCTGGCGCCTGCATCCTCCAGCTGCCGCTGCAAATCGTTATAGCGGTGCACCACAAAGAAGATACTCAGCAGCAAACCGATAAGAACGGTGGGGGCGAGGATCAAAATCATCATGCGCGCGCGCAGGCTGTAGTTGGTCATGGCGTTCCGTTATGGGACAATTAAGATAATTATGTTTATGTGAGAAAAATCTCGGCGATGGCGCAATTCTACTCTGCAAAGCGACGCGTGACGACGCGTGAAATCATTACTGTTGAAGCCACGGACCTCGATCCGTTTGGTCAGGGAGTAGCACGTCACAATGGTAAGGCTCTGTTTATAACAGGTTTACTGCCAGCAGAACGAGCAGAAATTACGCTGACGGAAGATAAACGCCAGTTCGCGCGCGGACAGGTTAAGCGTCGTCTCAACGATAGCCCGGAGCGCGTGAAGCCCCGCTGCCCGCATTTTGGCGTTTGCGGCGGCTGCCAGCAACAGCATGCGAGCACAGAATTACAGCAAAAAAGTAAAAGCCGCGCGCTGGCGCGTCTGCTCAAACATGACGTTAACGAAATTGTTGCCTATGAGCCCTGGGGCTATCGTCGTCGCGCGCGCCTGAGCCTCAGCTATCAGCCAAAAACGGATCGTCTGGAGATGGGGTTTCGCAAGGCCGGCTCCAGCGACATCGTTGACGTGAAGCAGTGCCCCATTTTGGTGCCCCATCTTGAGGCATTGCTTCCGGAAGTGCGCATCTGCCTCTCCGGGCTGGACGGCGTACGCCATCTCGGGCACGTCGAACTGGTCATGGCAAACAATGGCCCGCTGATGGTGCTGCGCCACACCGCACCGCTGTCGAAAAAAGATCGCGAAAAACTGGAACGCTTTTCGCATTCCCACGACCTGGCGCTTTTCCTGGCACCACAAAGCGAGATACTTGAGCAGGTTACCGGTGAGGCACCCTGGTATGCGTCAAACGGGCTACGCTTAACGTTTAGCCCGCGGGATTTCATTCAGGTCAATGATGGCGTTAACCAGCAGATGGTGGCGAAAGCGCTGGCGTGGCTGGATGTCCAGAAAAGCGATCGGGTGCTCGATCTGTTCTGCGGAATGGGCAACTTCACGCTGCCGCTGGCGCGAGAAGCGGCCAGCGTCGTCGGCGTGGAAGGCGTTGAGGCGCTGGTGGCGAAAGGGCAGGAGAACGCGCGGCAGAACGGCTTGCAAAATGTGACATTCTTTCATCAAAATCTTGAGGAAGATGTCACTCAACAGCCGTGGGCAAAGCAGGGCTTTGATAAAATTTTGCTCGACCCGGCACGTGCCGGTGCCCCGGGCGTGATGGCACATATTATTAAACTCGCGCCAAAGCGTGTGGTCTATGTTTCCTGTAACTCGGCAACGCTTGCCCGGGACAGCGAGGCATTACTCAGCGCGGGTTACCAGATTCAGCGTCTGGCAATGCTGGACATGTTCCCGCACACTGGGCATCTGGAATCGATGGTGTTGTTCGAGCACATCTAATTTGTTTGGCTTGTCGACTTCGACAGGCCCTGGTCCCTAAAGGAGAGGACAATGGTTGCGGTAAGAAGTGCACATCTCAATAAAGCTGGGGAGTTTGACCCACAAAAATGGATCGCAAGTCTGGGAATTTCCAGCCAGCAGTCGTGTGAACGCTTAACCGAAACCTGGGCCTATTGTCTGCGCACCACGCAGGGGCATCCCGACGCGGATCTTCTCCTGTGGCGCGGCGTGGAGATGGTTGAAATCCTGTCCATGCTAAACATGGACATCGAAACGCTGCAGGCCGCGCTACTCTTCCCCCTCGCGGATGCGGACGTGGTCAGCGAAGACGTGCTGCGCGACAGCGTCGGAAAATCCGTCGTCGCGCTGATCCACGGCGTGCGCGATATGGCGGCCATTCGTCAGCTTAAAGCCGCGCATACCGATTCCGTCTCCTCAGAGCAGGTCGATAACGTTCGCCGGATGCTGCTGGCCATGGTGGATGATTTCCGCTGCGTGGTCATCAAGCTGGCCGAGCGTATTGCCCACCTGCGAGAGGTAAAGGATGCGCCGGAAGACGAGCGCGTGCTGGCCGCCAAAGAGTGTACGAACATCTATGCGCCGCTGGCGAACCGCTTAGGGATTGGTCAGCTGAAATGGGAGCTGGAAGATTACTGCTTCCGCTATCTGCACCCGGCGGAATATAAACGGATTGCCAAACTTCTGCACGAGCGCCGTATCGACCGCGAGCACTATATCGAGGAGTTTGTCGGCGGCCTGCGCCAGGCGATGAAAGAAGAGAACGTGCGCGCCGAAGTCTATGGTCGGCCTAAGCATATCTACAGCATCTGGCGCAAAATGCAGAAGAAACACCTCGCCTTTGACGAGCTGTTTGACGTGCGCGCCGTGCGCATCGTGGCCGAGCGTCTGCAGGACTGCTACGCCGCGTTGGGGATAGTACACACTCACTTCCGTCATCTGCCCGATGAGTTCGACGACTATGTCGCCAACCCAAAACCGAACGGCTACCAGTCTATCCATACCGTGGTGCTTGGCCCTGGCGGTAAAACGGTTGAGATTCAGATTCGCACCAAACAGATGCATGAAGACGCCGAGCTGGGCGTTGCCGCGCACTGGAAATACAAAGAAGGCACCTCCGGTGGGGCGCGTTCTGGCCACGAAGACCGCATTGCCTGGCTGCGCAAGCTGATTGCGTGGCAGGAAGAGATGGCCGATTCCGGCGAGATGCTCGACGAAGTGCGCAGCCAGGTCTTTGACGATCGGGTGTATGTCTTTACGCCGAAAGGGGACGTTGTCGACCTGCCGGCCGGCTCTACGCCGCTTGATTTTGCCTACCATATCCACAGCGATGTGGGACACCGATGCATCGGGGCGAAAATCGGCGGGCGTATTGTACCGTTCACCTATCAGCTGCAGATGGGTGACCAGATTGAAATCATTACCCAGAAGCAGCCCAACCCGAGCCGGGACTGGCTTAACCCGAACCTGGGGTATGTTACCACCAGCCGCGGGCGCTCGAAGATTCACGCCTGGTTCCGTAAGCAGGATCGTGACAAGAACATCCTTGCCGGTCGCCAAATCCTCGACGACGAGCTGGAGCATATCGGGATAAGCCTGAAAGAGGCGGAAAAATTCCTGCTGCCGCGCTACAACTTCAACGAGCTTGACGAGCTGTTAGCGGCCATTGGCGGTGGTGATATTCGTCTGAATCAGATGGTGAATTTCCTGCAGGCGCAGTTCAATAAGCCAAGCGCGGAAGAGCAGGATGCTGCGGCGCTGAAGCAGCTGCAGCAGAAAACCTACGCGCCGCAGCAGCGCAGTAAAGACAACGGCCGCGTGGTGGTCGAGGGTGTCGGTAACCTGATGCACCACATTGCCCGCTGCTGCCAGCCAATTCCAGGGGACGATATCGTCGGCTTTATCACCCAGGGGCGCGGAATTTCGATTCACCGTTCCGACTGCGACCAGCTTGCCGAGCTGCAGTCCCATGCGCCGGAGCGCATCGTGGAAGCGGTCTGGGGGGAAAGCTATTCCGCTGGCTACTCGCTGGTGGTGCGCGTTACCGCCAACGACCGCAGCGGCCTGCTGCGCGACATCACGACCATTCTTGCCAACGAGAAGGTCAACGTGCTGGGCGTCGCCAGCCGCAGCGATACCCGCGAGCAGCTTGCCACCATCGATATGACCATCGAAATCTACAACCTGCAGGTGCTGGGCCGCGTGCTTGGCAAGCTGAACCAGGTGCCGGATGTGATTGACGCGCGTCGTCTGCACGGCGGCTAAACATCGTCTTCCGTAGGCCGGGTTAGGCAACGCCGCCACCCGGCATTTTTTTATCAGGACATAACCATGACTCAAATCGACCGCCTGCTCGGCATCATGAAACGCCTGCGCGACCCGGAAAACGGCTGCCCGTGGGACAAAGAGCAGACTTTCGCTACCATTGCCCCGTACACCCTTGAAGAGACCTATGAGGTGCTGGACGCCATTTCCCGCGAAGACTTTGACGACCTGCGCGGCGAGCTGGGCGATCTGCTGTTCCAGGTGGTGTTCTATGCACAAATGGCGCAGGAAGAAGGGCGCTTTAACTTTGACGATATCTGCGCAGCAATCAGCGACAAGCTTGAGCGCCGTCATCCCCATATTTTCGGTGACGCTACCGCAGAAACCAGCACCGAAGTCCTGGCCCGCTGGGAGCAGATCAAAAGCGCCGAGCGGGCAGAAAAATCCCAGCACTCCGCGCTGGACGACATTCCGCTGAGCCTGCCCGCACTGATGCGTGCGCACAAAATCCAGAAACGCTGCTCCGCGGTGGGGTTTGACTGGACCTCTCTCGGCCCGGTGCTGGATAAAGTGCACGAAGAGATTGACGAGGTCATGCATGAAGCGCAGCAGGCGGTGGTGGATGAAGCAAAGCTTGAGGAAGAGATGGGCGACCTGCTGTTTGCGACCGTCAACCTTTCTCGCCACCTGGGTGTAAAAGCGGAAACGGCGCTGCAAAAAGCCAACCTGAAATTCGAACGCCGCTTTCGCGAAGTAGAGCGGATTGTCGCCTCGCGCGGCCTGGAAATGAGCGGTATTGACCTCGACGCGATGGAAGAAGTCTGGCAGGAAGTAAAGCGCCAGGAATCTGATCTCTAACGAAATTTTGCGATCAAGCGCAATTTGTGTGATTTTTTAAATGACAAGCGCTTGATTTGCGTCAAAAACATTTACCCAAAAGGGGCTATTTTCTCACTCCTTATGTTTGTCATGGCCTGGAATGGAGACGGAGAATGAAAGTTTGTGGCGCTCGCCGTGTTCGGGTATACTACTTTCCCGTCCTGGTTATTCCATCGTTTCACCCTAACTTCTCAGGTTCAGCATGACAACGAACTATATTTTTGTGACCGGCGGGGTCGTATCCTCTCTGGGTAAAGGCATTGCCGCAGCCTCCCTCGCAGCCATTCTTGAAGCCCGTGGCCTTAATGTGACCATGATGAAACTGGATCCGTACATCAACGTCGATCCGGGCACCATGAGCCCAATCCAACACGGGGAAGTGTTCGTTACTGAAGACGGCGCTGAAACCGATCTGGATCTTGGCCACTACGAGCGTTTCATCCGCACCAAAATGACCCGTCGTAACAACTTCACGACCGGCCGCATCTACTCCGACGTTCTGCGTAAAGAGCGCCGTGGTGACTACCTGGGTGCAACCGTTCAGGTTATCCCGCACATTACTAACGCCATCAAAGAACGCATTGTTGCGGGTGGCGAAGGCCACGACGTGGTGCTGGTTGAAATCGGCGGTACCGTGGGTGATATCGAATCCCTGCCATTCCTGGAAGCGATTCGTCAGCTGGCGGTAGACATTGGCCGTGAACACGCGCTGTTCATGCACCTGACGCTGGTGCCGTACATGGCCGCTGCAGGTGAAGTGAAAACCAAACCGACTCAGCACTCTGTTAAAGAGCTGCTTTCTATTGGTATTCAGCCAGACATCCTGGTTTGCCGCTCCGATCGCGCGGTTCCGGCGAACGAACGTGCGAAAATTGCATTGTTCTGTAACGTGCCTGAAAAAGCCGTTATTTCAATGAAAGATGTCGATTCCATTTATAAAATCCCGGGCCTGTTGAAATCTCAGGGCCTGGACGATTATATTTGTAAACGATTCAGCTTGAACTGTCCGGAAGCTAACCTGTCTGAATGGGAACAGGTTATTTACGAAGAAGCCAATCCGGCAGGCGAAGTGACTATCGGTATGGTCGGCAAGTACATCGAGCTGCCGGATGCCTATAAGTCAGTGATCGAAGCGCTGAAACACGGTGGTCTGAAGAACCGTGTCTCCGTGAACATCAAGCTGATTGATTCGCAGGATGTTGAAACGCGTGGCGTTGAAATCCTGAAAGATCTGGATGCTATCCTTATCCCTGGCGGCTTCGGCTACCGTGGTGTAGAAGGCAAGATCGCCACCGCGCGCTATGCGCGTGAAAACAATATTCCATACCTCGGCATCTGTCTGGGTATGCAGGTTGCGCTGATCGAATTTGCGCGCAACGTAGCGGGAATGGAAAACGCGAACTCTACGGAATTTGTGCCAGACTGTAAGTACCCTGTTGTGGCGCTTATCACCGAATGGCGTGACGAAGAAGGTAACGTCGAAGTCCGTACCGAGAAGAGCGATCTGGGTGGCACCATGCGTCTTGGCGCACAGGCCTGCCAGCTGACTGACGATAGCGTGGTTCGCAAGCTGTATGGCGAGCCGGTCATCACCGAGCGCCATCGTCACCGCTATGAAGTCAACAACATGTTGTTGAAACCTATTGAAGCCGCGGGCCTGCGTGTTGCGGGACGCTCCGGGGATGATCAGTTAGTCGAGATCATTGAAGTGCCAAACCATCCGTGGTTTGTCGCCTGCCAGTTCCACCCGGAATTTACTTCAACGCCACGTGACGGGCATCCGCTGTTTGCAGGCTTCGTTAAAGCCGCCAGCGACTACCAGAAGCGTCAGGCGAAGTAAAAAAAGTTAGAACGGCAACGCGTACCTTTGGTACGCGTTGTTTGTCTGGAGTTTTAGTTTAACTTGTACTGAGGAAAATCTAATGTCCAAAATCGTTAAAGTCATCGGTCGTGAAATCATCGACTCCCGTGGTAACCCGACCGTTGAAGCCGAAGTTCACCTGGAAGGTGGTTTCGTTGGTATGGCTGCTGCTCCATCAGGTGCTTCTACCGGTTCTCGCGAAGCGCTGGAACTGCGCGATGGCGACAAATCTCGCTTCCTGGGTAAAGGCGTACTGAAAGCGGTTGGCGCTGTAAACGGTCCTATTGCTCAGGCAATCATTGGCAAAGACGCTAAAGACCAGGCTGGCATCGACAAGATCATGATCGATCTGGACGGTACTGAAAACAAATCTAACTTCGGTGCGAACGCAATCCTGGCTGTTTCCCTGGCGAACGCCAAAGCGGCTGCGGCTGCTAAAGGTATGCCACTGTTCGAGCACATCGCTGAACTGAACGGCACCCCAGGCAAATACTCCATGCCTGTACCAATGATGAACATCATCAACGGTGGTGAGCACGCAGATAACAACGTTGATATTCAGGAATTCATGATTCAGCCAGTTGGCGCGAAATCCCTGAAAGAAGCGGTACGTATGGGTTCTGAAGTGTTCCACAACCTGGCTAAAGTTCTGAAAGCTAAAGGCATGAACACTGCTGTTGGTGACGAAGGTGGCTATGCGCCAAACCTGGGTTCTAACGCAGAAGCACTGGCTGTTATCGCAGAAGCAGTTAAAGCTGCTGGCTACGAGCTGGGCAAAGACATCACCCTGGCGATGGACTGTGCAGCATCTGAATTCTACAAAGACGGTAAATACGTTCTGGCTGGCGAAGGCAACAAAGCGTTCACCTCCGAAGAGTTCACTCACTTCCTGGAAGACCTGACCAAACAGTACCCAATCGTGTCTATCGAAGACGGTCTGGACGAGTCTGACTGGGCTGGCTTCGCATACCAGACTAAAGTACTGGGCGACAAAATCCAGCTGGTTGGTGACGACCTGTTCGTGACCAACACCAAGATCCTGAAAGAAGGCATCGAGAAAGGCATCGTTAACTCCATCCTGATCAAATTCAACCAGATCGGTTCTCTGACCGAAACTCTGGCTGCGATCAAAATGGCGAAAGACGCTGGCTACACCGCGGTTATCTCTCACCGTTCTGGTGAAACTGAAGACGCTACCATTGCCGACCTGGCTGTGGGTACCGCTGCAGGCCAGATCAAAACCGGTTCTATGAGCCGTTCTGACCGTGTTGCTAAATACAACCAGCTGATTCGTATCGAAGAAGCGCTGGGTGAAAAAGCACCATACAACGGTCGTAAAGAGATCAAAGGCCAGGCATAATTGCTTAAGTCTTAAAATGAAAATGCCAGTCGAATGACTGGCATTTTTTTGGCTATTTAAAATCGACCGCCATTTGCTCCGGAATGGTCAGCCCCTGGGTAGTTTGCACGCAGCGGGCGATATAATCCGTAAACCGGGGCGGCTTGGGCATTCCCATACTCAGCAGCTTATCGTTGCTGAAACGCACGTTAAGCGTGGCAAACGCACCGTATAACCGCATGGCTTTCAGCATCAGACGTTCGTTGCACGGGCCAAAAATATGTTTCAGCTCGCGGCGCATTCGGACCAGCGTTTCGTAGCTGACCTGGGCATATTTATCTCCGACGGGGGCTTTCTCCAGCGCCTGCGCCATCGCCTGATCGATATCCGCAAAGCGAACGCTGTTCTCTTCACCCGCAGAAATGTGCACCACTTCCCCCGGACGCGCGTTGCTGTTAAGCAACATTAACAGCGCGTCGGCGCAGTAATCCACTGGCACAACGTCAATCCGGTCTTCCATGGAGCACATAAACTTCTGCAGCATCAGGCCCATGCTAAAGACCCAGAAAATGCTGCTCGACGGCGTGCAGCCGTAACGGGTATGGCCGACAACGATGGACGGACGGGCGATGAGCAGGGGAAGGTTAGGGCACTCCTGGCGCATCAGCTGTTCGATGGTTGACTTCGAAAACGTGTATTCCACCAGGTGTTCAGCATTCTCTCTGAATTCGGCGCTTTCGGCGACCAGGGAATCCTGCTCCGGCGTGCATGACATCGCAGTGCCGACGTGGAGGAAACGCTGCAGTCCTGTGACCTGCTCCATACGACGCGCCAGCGCGAGCGTACCTTCAACGTTGACCTTCCAGATCAGCGGGTTGTTACCAAATGAGGCGACGGCCGCACAGTTCACGACATGCGTGACCCGATCCAGACGGGGATCGTTCAGGAAGGCTTCTGGCTGGCTGAGGTCGCCAATCAGGATATTGTCCACATTCAGGGAGGCCAGTTTGTCCTCAGGAACGTTGAACTTGCGCATATTCTCCAGTACGCGCTCCAGCCCGCTCTGCGGATCGCTGGCGCGCGCAAGCAAAAGGAGTTCTATGGATTGATCGTTGGTCAGAATTTTTTCAAGAACTGCACCGCCCAGAAATCCGGTCACGCCTGTAATCAATAACATCTTCATTAATACCGTCTCATTATGATTGATGAGGCGGATTGTAGGCGGGCAAAAGTAAACGGCATTTAAATAATAAAACGCCGAAATCAGTGGCGTCTTAAGCTTATTTTAAGGAAAGGAAATCAGGTGAAGATATTGGACATTATCGCAATGGTAAAAATTCAATCTATTAAAATTTAAATTTTAACTCGTTGAATTTAATTGATTATATAAGGTCTGTGCCGAATGGTGGACTTAATTCAAAATGTAATAAATATAATACTTTGTTACACCAAACATTTGCCGGATAAATGATGAAAACCCCACTTAACGAAAATCAGACAATATAAGGCGCAGGCCGATTTATTTAGCCTGCGAATGATTTTCAGAGCAAAAGGGGAAGCGTGGCGCTGGCTGTTTGCTGGCTAACGTCGCCGTAATGACCATCCAGCGCAATCATGGACGTGGTCAGCAGCTCGACCAGCAGCATCACCCCAACCTTAGCATTGAGTGCGCCCGCGCTCAGGGGACCCTCTGGTTTGGCCGCAACCAGCAGCATGTCGCTCAGGGATGCCAGCGGGCTGCGTGGCGTATTGCTGAGTGCCAGAACCTTAACGCCGCGCTTGCGGGCAAGCTTCACCACGTGGAGTAAATCCCGCGTTGAACCCGAACTGGAGATAGCCACGACCAGGGTCTCTTTTGAAAGCGTTGTCGCATTCATGGCCGCGCGGTGCATATCGCTGAACAGCTGCGCGGGTTTGCCCAACCGCAACAGCTTGTAGTGGAGATACTCCCCAAGGATCGCGCTGGCCGCAACGCCATAAATCTGCACGGACTGCGCCTGGTGCAGCGCCAGTGCGGCCTTTTCAAGCAGCGTGCGGTCAAGGAGCCGGGCGGTATCCTGCAAAGCTTGCACCGACTCATCCACGACGTCATCAATCTCATCGCCCGCCTGACGCGCGGGCTGGCCCTGCTGAATATCCAGCGCAAGCGCCATTTTAAATTCGTTATAGCCCTTGCAGCCCAGCGTCCGGCAAAGACGCGTGACGCTGGCCTCGCTGGTGTGGCTCTCGCGCGCCAGCTCGGTGATCGTCAGGTAGAGCACCCGGGCAGGATCGCTGAGGACAAACTCGCCGAGTTTTTGTTGTGTTGGGCTGTACCCGGAAGCCTCCTGGCGTAGCTTCAGCAGCAGGTTTTCATGGTCTGACATGCTCGATCCTTAATGCGTTTCTCTGCGACTAGTGTGGCGGAAAGCGGGGGAAAGATGCCAGTCATTTTGAAAAAGTATGATCGTCGTCCTGGTTTGTGATGATAATTTTCACTATTAAATATTTATATGGTAAAAATTTTCATCGTTTAATAAGGGGATGAAAAAATGATGCAAATATTCAGTGGGGCTTCTTCAGGAGGATGGTTTGAAAAAGCGCAGCGCTTTGGCAAATCCTTTATGTTGCCGATTGCCGTGTTGCCTGCGGCGGGTCTGCTGCTGGGGATAGGCGGCGCGCTATCGAATCCCAACACGCTGGCAGCCTATCCGTTTTTAGACGTGAGCTGGCTGCAGGCCATTTTCACCATCATGAGCAGCGCTGGATCCATCGTGTTTGCGAACCTCTCGGTGCTGTTTGCCGTTGGGGTGGCCGTCGGGCTGGCAAAAAGCGATAAGGGCACGGCCGGGCTGGCGGCATTACTCGCGTTTCTGGTGATGAATGCCACCATCAACGCGCTGCTGATCCTCACCGGCAAACTGGCGCATGAGAACCCGGGGGCCGTGGGGCAGGGCATGACGCTGGGTATTCAGACGCTGGAAACCGGCGTGTTTGGCGGCGTGGTGATTGGACTGGTGACCTGCGCGCTCCATCATCGTTTTAACAAGATTGCGCTTCCGCAGTTCCTGGGCTTTTTTGGCGGCTCGCGATTTGTCCCCATTATCAGCTCCCTGGCGGCGATACTCGTCGGTGCGCTCATGACCGTGGTCTGGCCGCATTTCCAGAAGCTGATTTTTGGTCTGGGCGGGCTGGTGGATGCTACGGGTTATCTGGGCACCCTGCTGTACGGCTTTATTCTCCGCATGCTGGGCCCGTTTGGTTTGCACCACATCTTCTATCTGCCTTTCTGGACTACCGCGCTTGGCGGGAGTGAAATCGTCAACGGACACCTCGTGGAAGGCACACAGCGGATCTTCTTCGCCCAGCTGGCCGACCCGAACACGCAGCATTTCTATGAGGGCACGTCGCGCTTCATGTCCGGGCGCTTTATTACGATGATGTTTGGCCTGCTCGGCGCGTGTCTGGCGATGTACCACACGGCAAAACCCGAGAACAAAAAGCGCGTTGCCGGGCTGCTGCTCTCTGCGGCGTTAACCTCGTTCCTTACCGGGATTACCGAGCCTATTGAGTTCTCCTTCCTGTTTATTGCGCCGGTGCTTTACGTCATTCATGCGCTGTTTGACGGGCTGGCGTTCATGCTCGCGCACATGCTGCATATCACCATCGGGCAAACCTTCTCCGGCGGCTTCATCGACTTCGTGCTGTTCGGCATTTTGCAGGGGGAGGCCAAAACCAACTGGATGTTCGTACCGCTGGTCGGCGTACCGTGGTTCTTCCTTTACTACTTTACCTTCCGCTATCTGATTAACCGTTTTGATTTCGCCACGCCGGGTCGGGAAAAGGAGGCGATGGCTGACGAGGTCAGCCTGCCGCAAAACGAACGCGCCGCTGCGGTGATCGCCGGATTAGGCGGAAAAGACAATCTGGAAGAGGTGGACTGCTGCGCCACTCGTCTTCGCGTTACGGTCAAGGACGGCAGCAAAGTGAATGACTCGGCGCTGAAAGCCACCGGGGCGCGCGGCGTTATCATGCGCGGCAACGGTGTTCAGGTCATCTATGGCCCGCACGTCACGATTATCAAAAACGAAGTGGAAGAGATCTTATCGTAATGAAAACTGTACTGGATACCCTGAAGGGAAAACTGGTCGTCTCCTGTCAGGCGCTGGAAAATGAACCGCTGCATAGCCCGTTTATTATGTCGCGAATGGCGCTGGCAGCGGCACAGGGCGGGGCCGCCGCAATTCGTGCCAACAGCGTGGTGGATATCGAGGCCATTAAGCAGCAGGTCTCTTTGCCTGTTATCGGCATCATCAAACGGGATTACCCGGAAAGCGAGGTATTTATCACCGCGACAATGAAAGAGGTGGATGAGCTCATGGCCGTCTCTCCGGAAATCATTGCGCTTGATGCGACGGCGCGGGAGCGTCCCGGCGGAGAATCTCTGGAAACGCTGGTCACGCGCATACGCTCACGCTATCCCGCGGTGCTGCTGATGGCGGATATTTCCACCGTGGGCGAAGCCGTGACGGCGCAGGCGCTGGGCTTCGACTGCGTCGGCACCACGCTTTACGGCTATACGGCGGAAACGGCGGGCCATTCGCTTCCTGAGAACGACGGCGCGTTCCTGAAGGCCGTGCTGGCCGCTGTGACGGTTCCCGTGGTTGCCGAAGGCAACGTGGATACCCCTGAACGCGCGGCCAGATGCCTGGCGCTGGGCGCGCATACGGTCGTTGTCGGCGGTGCGATCACCCGTCCACAGCAAATTACCGAGCGTTTTATGGCGGCGATTGGCGCGCAAAGCACCGATGGAGCATGACCATCCGGCGGGGATCTGCGATACTTATCGTTTATCCCCTTTACTGAGATGACTATGCAGTACCCGATTAACGAGATGTTCCAGACCCTGCAAGGCGAGGGTTACTTTACCGGCGTTCCCGCTATTTTCATTCGTTTACAGGGATGCCCGGTTGGCTGTGCCTGGTGTGATACCAAACATACGTGGGATAAGCTCGCAGATCGGGAAGTATCGCTGTTTAGCATTCTGGCGAAAACCAAAGAGAGCGATAAATGGGGCGCGGGCAGTTCAGAAGATCTGCTGGCCATTATTGGTCGTCAGGGCTGGACGGCGCGCCATGTGGTGATCACCGGCGGTGAGCCCTGCATCCACGATCTGACGCCGCTGACCGAGCTGCTCGAAAAGAACGGCTACAGCTGCCAGATTGAAACCAGCGGCACCCATGAAGTGCGCTGTTCACACACCACCTGGGTGACGGTATCGCCAAAAGTGAATATGCGCGGCGGGTATGACGTGCTGTCTCAGGCGCTGGAACGCGCGGATGAGATTAAGCACCCGGTTGGGCGCGTGCGTGATATCGAAGCGCTGGATGAACTGCTGGCAACGCTGACGGATGAAAAGCAGCGCGTCATTGCGCTACAGCCGATCAGCCAGAAAGACGACGCGACGCGCCTGTGCATTGAAACCTGTATTGCGCGCAACTGGCGCCTGTCGATGCAGACGCACAAGTACCTGAATATTGCCTGACCCTTTCGTGGCCCCGCCTATTGCGGGGCCCGACCTGAAGGGAGTAACGCCCAGGTCACTCCCACCGAAGCGAGACACATCGCGCTGTTGAAAAGGAGGGCATACTGTGCGGCGCTGGCCATGCCCAGCGGCAGCAGCAGCGCATAGAGCGACGCGGTAACCGCGATCCCCATCGCTCCCCCCAGCGAGCTGCCCATTTTGTACACCCCCGAGGCCACCCCGACTTTGTTTTCTGGCGCGTTCATCACCGCCGTATCTGTTGACGGCGTGGCGTAACATCCCAGCCCCAGACCAAATAAAATGTTACTGAGAAAGACGGTGACGATGTAGATCTCCTTGCTTAAAAACGTGCAGGAGATGAGCGTGATGCCCGTTGCGGTCAGCAGCGGCCCGGTCATCATCGGCAGGCGCGCGCCGTAGCGCTGAAGCAGCTTTTCCCCTACCCGGATCATCGCCAGCACGGTAATCAGATACCCCAGCGTCATCATGCCGGTTTGCAATGGCGACAGACGGTGGCCCTGCTGCAGCCAGATGCTGGCGATCATCATGGTGCCAATGCAGCCGTTGAGCAAAAAGTTAGAGAATACCGAGGCGCTGTAGGCCCGGTTTTTAAACAGGGCAAAATCAATCAGCGCCGCGTCACCCTTGCGTCGCCCGGTGAGCACAAAGCAGGCCGCTGCCAGCGTGGAGCCCCCCAGCACCAGCAGCGACAGGCCGCTGCTCCAGCCCCAGCCGTGGCCTTTGCTGATAAACAGGTTCAGCAGCACCAGCATAAGGACAAAACTCACCAGGCCGCCAATATCCAGCTTATGGCGACGTGCGCCGTCGCTTCGGCTTTCCGGCGTGCCGCGGATCAGCAGGAGTGCCATCGCCGCCACCAGCATGGAAAAAATAAAGATCCATCGCCAGCCGAGCGTGGTGGCGATGGCGCCGCCGACAAACGAGCTCAGCCCGCTGCCGCCCCATGAACCAATCACCCAAAAGCTGATTGCCCGCTGGCGAGCGTTGCCTTGATACCAGGTTTTAATCAGCGCCAGGGTGGCGGGCATGATGCAGGCCGCTGACAGCCCCTGTATCGCTCTCCCCAGCAGAAACAGAACCGGCTCCCACGAGAAAAAAAGCAGGGCGCTGCCGATGATGCTCAGCGCGAGGCCAATGTAGGTCATACGCACGCGGCCAAACTTATCGGCAAAGCCGCCGCAGGCAACGACAAAACAGCCGCTGAACAAGGCGCTAAGGCTGACCGCCAGCGTGAGGGTTTCAAGGGAGATAGCGAGGCTGTTTTTCATTGCCGGGACAACGTTTATCACCGACTGCGCAAATAACCAGAAGGTCAGAACGCTCATCACAATACCGGCCAGCAGCCGATCGTTACCGGCGTAGGACGGTGTGCCTGTCAGGGGTACGGTACTCATCGTGCGGCCCTCCGGGGTTGGTGCGAATCAGCGCAGATAGTGCTCGGTCAACGCACTCCAGAGTGCCGCGCCGGTAAGCAGAAGCTTGTCGTTAAAGTCATAGCCTGGGTTATGCACCATGCAGCGGTCCGGCTCATCGCCAGCGCCGAGGGTGAAGTAACAGCCGTTGGGGTTTTTCTCGAGCATGAACGCAAAATCTTCGCTTCCCATAAAGGCATTCACCGACGCGACGGCATCCTGACCGAACAGGTCGGTCGCCACCGTGCGCACCATGTCATTGGCCTGCGGGCTATTGCGCAGCACCGGGCTGCCGTTGACGTGACGGATCGTGGCCGTGGCGTTGAAGCTTTCAGCCTGTGCCACGGCAATGTCGTGGATTCGCTGCAGGACGGTTTGACGCACCGCTTCGTCCAGCGTGCGCACGGTCAGCTTCATTAATACCTTATCGTTGATAATATTCGGGGCATGTCCCGCCTGGATGCTGCCCACGGTTACGACGACCGGCTGGAATGGGGTGATATTCCTCGACACAATCGACTGCAGGGCGAGGGTGATATGGCAGGCAACCAGCGTGGCATCAACGGTGTGTTCCGGAACGGCGCCGTGACCCCCTACGCCGTTCACCTCAATATGAACGGTGTCAGAGGAGGCCATCATGGCGCCATCGCGCAGGCCAATTTTCCCAAGCGGCTGGGAGGGCATGTTGTGCAGGCCAAAAATATGGTCGCAGGGGAATTGTTCAAACAGGCCATCTTCAACCATGACGCGCCCGCCATACAGCAGCTCTTCGGCTGGCTGAAAAATCAGATGCAGCGTGCCGCTAAAGTTGCGGGTTCGGGCCAGATACTCTGCGGCATAAAGCAGGGTAGTGGTGTGGCCATCGTGCCCGCAGCCGTGAAATTTACCTTCAACCGTGCTGCTCCACGCTTTGCCGCTATTTTCCTGCATCGGCAGCGCATCCATATCGGCGCGCAGACCCAGACGTTTGCTGCCGTTTCCTACCTTAAGGGTGCCGACCACCCCGGTTTTGGCCATTCCCCGGTGGACCTCATAGCCCCACTGCCCCAGGAGTGACGCGACGCGGTCGCTGGTTTTGTGCTCCTCGAAGCCTGTTTCGGGATGTCGGTGAAACTCTCGGCGTAATTCAGTGAACTGAGCCTCGGAGCCTCGCAGCGCGTCAACAATTGGATGTGTCATTTTTGTTATCCTTTTCCTGCCAAATGGTGTTAGTTTCGAGTTTATGTCGATCGCATTGCCGGAAAATGTCCTTTTTTGTTGTAAATCGACGCCTTTTTTCTGATTGTTTTTCATACGATTCGGTTATGACAAAAAAGAGTGCGTCATTTTTTGTCTTCGTGGAGGGGGCGAATGGAACATCGTGGAAATGAGTTTGCGATAGCCGTTGAGGACATTCGCCTGTTCGCGCAGGATGAAGGCGATTTGCTGACGATACTGTGGGTGCTGGAAGGGCAAGCTGAACTGCAAACCGAGGCGGGACTAGAAAGGGTTCCGACAAATGGCCTTGTAGTGATAAACCGCCATCAGCGATGGAGGCTTATCAGCCAGAACGCGAATGTGACTCTGCGTGTCGTTCTATCCGGACGCTGGGTAATCCAGCTGTACAATGATTTTTTTGCCCATGATTACGCGGTTCCGGAGGAGTCAGGCGGGCGCTGGCCGCAGTGTGACGAGCTTCGGCACCTGCTGCGCCAGCTGCTGGTGGTGACGCTCGTCAACGATCCGCATCGCTACCGGCTGGAGGCGAATCGCTGGCTGAGCGAGATCCTGCTGCTGCTGATTGGTCGCTTTCAGCAGCCCGTCCGCCAGAAACCCCGGAACCAGCACGCCAACGTAAGCAAGCGCATCGCCCGTGTACTGGAGCGGATCGACGCCAGCTACACCCGCCGCATTACGTTGGCCGAAATCGCAGAGAGTGAGTTCGTCTCAGAAGCGTGGCTCTCTCGTCTCTTTAGAAAAGAGACGGGAGCTAGTTTTATGCAGTACATCACTGCCCTGCGGCTGGAGAAAGCGGCTGACGCCCTGTGTCTCACCAGCCGCCCTCTGCATCAGATTGCGCTGGAGAATGGATTTGCCAGCACACGTATGATGACCGATAGTTTCCAGCGCTATCACAATATGTCTCCAGGTGAGTTTCGTAAGGCCGGGCGTCATCGTCCCCTTGCGTTCCGCCCGCGCACGACCGTGGATGAACAGCGTTTCCCTGTTGCGGTAGATACGTTATTTAGCCTGCTTAACGACGCTGAGACCCGCGGTTGGGAACCCTCGCCGCTAACCTACTCCCCGTGTCAGGAGCGGATACTGGATGTGCAGCAGCTTTATCCGCTCTCTTCCGCGCTGCGCCGCACGCGGCTGGTCATCACCCTGCGCGAGCTAGACGATTTGCTGCGAGAGGATGTTCGTCGGCATCTGGAGGCGCTACACGAGGCGATCCCGATTGAGGGTATTGATATCGCCGAACCTTTTCTCAGCAGCCGTCTGTTCGCTACGGGATGGGACGATCCCCAAATGGCGGGCTACGCCTGTTGGTATCATCTGCAGCAATTGTTTACCTGGGTGGCGAAAAAAGGCTGGACGGTCCTGCTGCACACGGGGGTCACTACCCGATGCGATCTCCTGACGCGCTTTTTGCAGCTTTCGGTTAACCGATTTTTGCCCGACATTACCGCTGGCTGGCACGTCGTCATGCACTGGTCTCCCCAGGCTAACGCGGAAACCCAGGAGCACGCCTGGCGGGCGCAGCGGGCGGCGCTGAGGGCCTACCTTCCGCAGGCAAAATTTGGGGTGTGGCATCGCTTCTCCCCCGATGGTAGCGAGCTGAGCGGTGACGCGCTGTTCCGTTCTGACATTCTGGACGAGGCTGATTTCCTCGCATGTCCGGCAGATGCCAACGAGCTGCTCGATCTGGCGCAGCTGGATCCCGCGCATCTTTCCTCTTCTGAAAATTACCCGGTGCTAAAGGTCCGCCAGATCCTCGCCGCCCTTCGCCAGCGGCAGCGGACGCTGCCGGTATGGTTACTCTCATGGAACACTCTTACGGGGAATACGCGGGCGACCAACGGCTGGTTTTTTCGCGGTGCGCTGTTGATGCAGAATCTGCTCGGGCTTTCAGAACAGGTATGGCTGGCGGGATTCTGGCTTAATTCTGGTTTACAGGGGGAAGCGAGGGCGAACAACACCCTCGATACATCAAGCCTTGCGCTTCAATATAATCACGGCCTTCCACGGCCCATCTACTGGGTACTCTGGCTGTGGCAGCGTCTGCGGGGAGAGGTGCTCGTTAACGACAAGAGCGTGCTGCTGCTCCGCCATCAGGGGCGATATCAACTGCTGTTGCGTAACGTGGTGGTCTTCAATCCTCTGCTCTCCAGCGAGGAGGCCTTTATTCAGCGTTTTCGCCAGCAGTATCATCTTGAGCTACGAGGAATGCGCGGTCACTGGCGCATTAAGAGCCATTTGTTCGATCGGCACAACGGTGCGCTCTATCCGTTGCTGGAAGGAGTACACAGCGACAGCGGGCCTGATGAGGAGATGTGGCGCTGGATTGCGCACAAAGCGCGCCCAACGCTTTCCTTACGCGATGAACGGCTTTATGACGGCTGGCAAATTACAGAATCGCTGGAAAGTAACGCGCTTGTGCTCTATGAGTTCACGCCGCTAAACGTGCGTGGGGAAGAGGAGAATCACTCCCCGCGATAGATGCAGCCCGCGGTGCAGGTCTCTTTGATCATCACCGCGCTCAGCAGCGGTACCAGCGGCTTCATCTGATCCCAAATCCATTTTGCCAGCACTTCGCTGGTCGGGTTTTCAAGGCCCGGGATCTCATTCAGGTAATAGTGATCCAGACGATCGTAGGTCGGCTTAAACGCCGCCTTCAGCTCGGCAAAATCCATGATCCAACCGGTATGCGGATCAACTTCACCGGTGATCTCAAGACGCACCATGAACGAATGCCCGTGCAGACGGCCACATTTATGTCCTTCAGGGACATGCGGAAGGTGGTGGGCGGCTTCGAAGGTGAAATCTTTAAACAGTGTGGTGGACATGATCGCTCTCAGTAATGCGGAAAAAACCGCCGCATAGTACCGGAAAGCACAATTTTTAGCATTAACTAAAACGGCTCTGAGCGTCCACCGCCTCGTATTCGGGGTGTTTATCGCTATTTGTTCTTATATTTCAAATAATTATTTAATCGGTTTTATCGCTAAGCATGACAACCAAAACAGGTTAGTCCATTTGGTTATTTATTATTTCCATCCCTTCTTTAATTGTTATTATCCTCGCCGTTAACCTTATCTTCAGTTTGGATTTATTCGCTTAAAGTCCGCTTGGCTACTGGAACATAACGACGCATGACAACACAGGCCCCACCTTCAAATTTGCTTCCCCTGAACCCGGAGCAACTGGCGCGCCTTCAGGCTGCCACCTCTGATTTTTCTCCCACTCAGCTTGCCTGGGTCTCCGGTTATTTCTGGGGAATGCTCAATCAGCAGCCTGGCGCTGTGGCGGGTGCACCGGCTACGGCCGTTGAGATTCCGGCCATTACCCTGATTTCCGCCTCGCAGACGGGCAACGCCCGCCGCGTGGCCGAAGCGCTGCGCGACGACCTGCTGGCCGCTAAACTGAACGTGAACCTGGTCAACGCCGGGGATTATAAATTCAAGCAAATCGCGTCGGAAAAACTGCTGGTGGTGGTCGCCTCTACGCAAGGTGAAGGTGAACCTGCTGAAGAAGCGGTGGCGCTGCATAAGTTCCTGTTCTCGAAAAAAGCGCCGAAGCTGGATGGGACGGCGTTTGCCGTCTTTGGCCTGGGCGATACCTCCTATGAATTCTTCTGCCAGTCCGGCAAAGACTTCGACAGCAGGCTGGCGGAGCTGGGCGCGGAGCGTCTGCTGGACCGCGTTGATGCGGATGTCGAATACCAGACCGCCGCCGCTGAATGGCGCGCCCGCATCGTTGAAGTGCTAAAAGCGCGCGTGCCGAAAGAGACCTCGACGCAGGCCGCGTTCACCGCGACGGGTGCTGTCAACGACATCCACACCAGCCCGTACACCAAAGAGGCGCCGCTGACGGCGAGCCTGTCGGTGAACCAGAAAATTACCGGCCGCGACTCAGAAAAAGACGTGCGTCATATCGAAATCGATTTAGGCGACTCGGGGCTGCGCTATCAGCCTGGCGATGCGCTGGGCGTCTGGTATCAGAACGATCCGGCGCTGGTGAAAGAGCTGGTTGAGCTGCTGTGGCTGAAAGGCGACGAGCCTGTCACCGTTGACGGCAAATCGCTGCCGTTATCCGAGGCGTTGCAGTGGCATTTCGAACTGACGGTGAATACCCCGAATATCGTCGAAAATTATGCCACCTTAACGCGCAGCGAATCCCTGCTGCCGCTTGTGGGCGACAAGGCGAAGCTGCAGCATTACGCCGCGACGACGCCGATTGTCGATATGGTGCGTTTCTCTCCGGCTCAGCTGGATGCCGATGCGCTGATCGGCCTGCTGCGTCCGCTAACCCCGCGCCTGTACTCCATCGCCTCTTCGCAGGCCGAAGTGGAGAGTGAAGTGCATGTTACCGTCGGCGTGGTGCGCTACGACATCGAAGGCCGCGCGCGCGCGGGTGGGGCGTCGAGCTTCCTGGCCGATCGCGTGGAAGAAGAGGGCGAAGTGCGCGTTTTTATCGAGCACAACGACAACTTCCGCCTGCCGGCAAACCCGGAAACACCGGTCATCATGATTGGCCCGGGCACCGGCATTGCGCCGTTCCGCGCCTTCATGCAGCAGCGCGCGGCAGACGGCGCGTCGGGTAAGAACTGGCTGTTCTTCGGCAATCCGCACTTTACCGAAGATTTCCTCTACCAGGTTGAGTGGCAGCGCTATGTGAAAGAAGGCGTACTGACCCGCATCGATCTGGCCTGGTCTCGCGACCAGAAAGAAAAAGTATACGTACAAGACAAACTGCGCGAACAGGGCGCAGAGCTGTGGCGCTGGATCAATGACGGTGCCCACATTTATGTCTGCGGCGACGCCAATCGCATGGCGAAAGACGTTGAGCAGGCACTGCTGGAAGTGATTGCCGAATTCGGCGGTATGGATGCCGAAACGGCAGATGAATTTTTAAGTGAGCTGCGCGTTGAGCGCCGTTATCAGCGAGATGTCTACTAATGAGCGAAAAACATCCAGGGCCACTGGTGGTCGAAGGTAAACTGACAGACGCCGAGCGCATGAAGCTGGAAAGCAACTATCTGCGCGGCACCATTGCTGAAGATCTGAATGACGGTCTCACCGGCGGTTTCAAAGGCGACAACTTCCTGCTGATCCGCTTCCACGGCATGTACCAGCAGGACGACCGCGACATCCGTGCCGAGCGTGCCGAGCAGAAGCTGGAGCCGCGTCACGCGATGCTGCTGCGCTGCCGTCTGCCGGGTGGGGTGATTACCACCAAACAGTGGCAGGCGATCGACAAGTTTGCCGGTGAAAACACGATTTATGGCAGCATTCGTCTGACCAACCGTCAGACCTTCCAGTTCCACGGCATTCTGAAGAAGAACGTCAAGCCGGTGCACCAGATGCTGCACTCGGTCGGGCTGGACGCGCTGGCGACCGCCAACGACATGAACCGTAACGTGCTCTGCACCTCGAACCCGTATGAGTCCGAGCTGCACGCCGAAGCCTACGAGTGGGCGAAGAAGATCTCTGAGCACCTGCTGCCGCGTACGCGCGCCTATGCCGAGATTTGGCTCGATCAGGAAAAAGTCGCGACCACCGACGAAGAGCCGATCCTTGGCCAGACCTACCTGCCGCGCAAGTTTAAAACCACGGTAGTGATCCCGCCGCAGAACGATATCGACCTGCACGCCAACGACATGAACTTCGTGGCGATAGCCGAAAACGGCAAGCTGGTGGGCTTTAACCTGCTGGTGGGCGGCGGCCTGTCCATCGAACACGGTAACAAGAAAACCTACGCCCGCACCGCGAGCGAGTTCGGCTTCCTGCCGCTGGAGCATACGCTGGCCGTGGCGGAAGCGGTGGTGACGACCCAGCGCGACTGGGGTAACCGTACCGACCGTAAAAACGCGAAAACCAAATACACCCTGGAGCGCGTGGGCGTGGAGACGTTCAAAGCGGAAGTGGAGCGTCGCGCGGGCATCAAGTTTGAGCCGATCCGCCCTTACGAATTCACCGGTCGCGGCGATCGCATTGGCTGGGTGAAGGGTATCGACAATAAATGGCACCTGACGCTGTTTATCGAAAACGGCCGTATTCTGGATTATCCGGGGCGTCCGCTGAAAACCGGCCTGCTGGAAATTGCGAAGATCCATAAGGGCGAGTTCCGCATTACGGCTAACCAGAACCTGATCATTGCCGGCGTGCCGGAAAGCCAGAAGGCGAAGATCGAGAAGCTGGCGCGCGAACATGGATTGATGGATGCGGTGAAGCCGCAGCGTGAAAACTCAATGGCCTGCGTGTCGTTCCCGACCTGTCCGCTGGCGATGGCCGAAGCGGAACGTTTCCTGCCGTCGTTTACCGACAAAGTGGAAGCGATTCTGGAAAAACACGGCATTCCGGACGAGCATATTGTTATGCGCGTCACCGGTTGTCCGAACGGCTGCGGTCGCGCGATGCTGGCCGAGCTCGGTCTGGTGGGGAAAGCGCCGGGGCGCTATAACCTGCATCTGGGCGGTAACCGTATCGGCACGCGCATTCCGCGCATGTTCCGCGAGAACATCACCGAGCCGGAAATTCTTGATTCCATCGACGAGCTTGTCGGGCGCTGGGCGAAAGAGCGCGAAGCGGGTGAAGGCTTCGGCGACTTTACGGTGCGTGCGGGCATCATTCGCCCGGTGCTCGATCCCGCAAGGGATTTCTGGGAGTAACCACGAGAGGTAACTATGTCCGAACTCGATCTAAACGCCCTTAATGACCTGCCAAAAGTCGAACGTATTCTGGCGCTGGCAGAAACCAATGCCCACCTTGAAAAGCTGGACGCCGAAGGGCGCGTGGCGTGGGCGCTGGAAAACCTGCCGGGAGAATATGTGCTCTCGTCGAGCTTTGGTATTCAGGCGGCGGTCAGCCTGCATCTGGTGAATCAGATCCGTCCGGACATTCCGGTGATCCTCACCGATACCGGCTACCTGTTCCCGGAAACCTATCAGTTTATTGACGAGCTGACGGACAAGCTCAAGCTGAACCTCAAGGTCTACCGCGCGACGGAAAGCGCGGCCTGGCAGGAGGCGCGCTACGGTAAGCTGTGGGAACAGGGCGTTGAGGGCATTGAGAAATACAATGAGATTAACAAGGTCGAGCCGATGAACCGGGCGCTGAAAGAGCTTAATGCGCAGACGTGGTTTGCGGGCCTGCGCCGCGAGCAGTCCGGCAGCCGGGCAACCTTACCGGTGCTGGCGGTGCAGCGCGGGGTGTTTAAAGTGCTGCCGATTATCGACTGGGATAACCGGACGGTGTACCAGTATCTGCAAAAACACGGGCTGAAGTACCATCCGCTGTGGGATCAGGGCTATCTGTCAGTGGGGGATACCCACACCACGCGTAAGTGGGAACCGGGAATGGCGGAAGAAGAGACGCGATTCTTCGGGCTGAAGCGCGAGTGCGGGTTGCACGAAGGGTGATAACCTTTTTGCCCGGTAAGGCGTAGCCGCCACCGGGCTTAACGGCCTCAGGCTTTCCCCGCTTTCGCCAGCTCCTTCACCAGCGGCAACATCACCTTCACTACATCACGGCTGCGGTGTTCAATCCGCTGCGGCAGCGCGCGATCGATGTGCTGCTGATTATCCAGCATCACGTTGTGCCAGCTTGTCCCGTCCGGGAAGGCTTTCGATTTAGCCCGCTGCTGGTAGCCATCTTTTTTGCCCAGTGTCCAGTTTGTGGCTTCCACGTACAGCACCGGAATGCCCGCCTTATCGAACACTTCCCCGTCGTTGCAGCAGCCTGTGCCTCGCGGATAATCCGGGTTACCGCCGGGATTGCTGGTGGCATAAACGCCATGGCTGCGGGCAATGGCCAGCGCACGGTCGCGCGTCAGTTTTCGCACGGTACCCGGCGTACTCTGCCCGCTGTTGAAATAGAGCTTGTCGCCGACGATCAGGTTGTCGAGGTTGATCACCAGCAGCGTATTTTTCTTCTCCTCGGCGCTCATGCGTTTAAGGAGATTCTCAGCGCCGAGTTTGCCCTCTTCTTCACCGCTGGTGGCAACAAAACGAATGCCATACTGGGTTGGAATATCTTTCATCCGCTCGGCCAGTTCGAGCATCACGCCCAGGCCTGCAGCGTTGTCGTCCATGCCCTGCAGCGTCAGCCCGCCGAGGTTGTTATCCGTGTCGGCATCGCTCATCGGAGCGTAGGTATCAAGGTGCGCCATAATAATAATTTGCTCTTTTGCGCTTCCTTCGTGGGCCGCAATCACCGTACTGCCGGTCACGTTATGCCAGTTTTTCGTTTTATTTCGCGAGGTATAGACGTAGCGGCTGTGAAACGACCGGATGTCGCTCTGGTAACCCATCTCAGCAAACTGCTGGCGAAGATAGTCCGCGGAGAGCATTTCCGCAGGCGAGCCGGTCATGCGGCCAGGGAAAACGGTGGCAATATGCCGCGCCTGCATATTGGCGATTTCACCATAAGGTTGGTTTTTTGCCTGAGCAGGAAGAATAAAGCAAACGCCGAGCGCCAGGGCAGCAATACGGTGGCGCGTTGCGGAAAACATAGTGAGTCCTTAAAAACAGAGCAAAATAATAACCCGCCTAGTATGAAACTGTGATCGTCCATACACAATTTGAATTGCTCTTAAATGCCCGAAATTTCGCGCGTTAAGCACTTTTTGGTATTAGCATTTTCATGGCGTTATTCCATTGAGTAACTACTCATTCCAATTCGTAATTTCATTCGGTCTAAGCCGCCCCCTATAGTCCCTCTATTCCTCGTTGTTAGTGAGTTGTTGCCTGTGGACTATCTGCCCTTATTTGCTGCGATTAAAGAGAAACCGGTGCTGGTTGTTGGCACGGGTGAAATCGCCGATCGCAAAATCGCGTTTCTACAGCGCGCAGGGGCCCAGGTGCAGGTCGTTGCAGAGGCGGATTTCGACGAGTCACAAATCGACAGCGTGGTGCTGGTAATTGCGGCGACCGAAGATCGTGAACTGAACCAGCGGATCTCCGACGCCGCGCAGGCCCGTTACCGCCTGGTGAACGTGGTGGACGACCAGCCTTTATGCTCGTTTATTTTCCCGTCGATCGTTGACCGCTCGCCGCTGCTGGTGGCGATCTCCTCCGGCGGTACCGCACCGGTGCTGGCGCGTGTGCTGCGTGAAAAAATCGAAGCGCTGCTGCCGACCAGCCTCGGGCGCATGGCGGAGAAAGCCAGCTACTGGCGTAGCCACCTGAAAACCCGCCTGACCAGCGTGACGGAACGCCGTCGCTTCTGGGAACGCGTGTTTCGCGGCCGCTTCGCCAGCCTGATGCATGCCGGCAATGAAACGGCTGCGCAAAAAATCCTCGAGGATGAACTGGATAACCCCGGCAGCACGGGCGGGGAGATCATCCTGGTGGGCGCGGGGCCTGGCGATGCCGGGCTCCTGACGCTGCGCGGCCTGCAGGTGCTGCAGGACGCGGACGTCGTGTTCTACGACCATCTGGTCACCGACGGCGTGCGCGAACTGATCCGTCGCGACGCGGAGCAAATCTGCGTGGGCAAACGGGCTGGCGAGCACTCGGTGCCGCAGCACGACACCAACCAGATGCTGGTTGACGCCGCCAAAGCGGGCAAAACCGTGGTGCGCCTGAAGGGGGGCGATCCGTTTATCTTTGGCCGCGGCGGCGAAGAGCTGCAGGCGGCAGCCGAAGCGGGCATACCGTTCCAGGTGGTGCCCGGCATTACGGCGGCCTCTGCGGTGACGGCCTACGCCGGTATTCCTCTGACCCATCGCGATTACGCCCAGAGCGTCACCTTTGTGACCGGCCACTACAAGGCGGACAGCACGCCGTTCGACTGGTCGCATCTCGCCCAGAGCCGCCAGACGCTGGCGATATACATGGGCACGATGAAGGCGGCGGACATCAGCGAACAGCTTATTCAGCACGGTCGCGAGGCGACGACGCCCGTTGCCGTCATTTCTCGCGGCACGCGCGTCGATCAGCACGTTGCGACGGGCACGCTGGAACATCTTGCAACCCTGGCGAAAGACGCCCCTATGCCCGCCCTGATCGTGGTGGGTGAAGTGGTGCAGCTGCACAGCACGCTCGCCTGGTTCCAACACACAACCGATACAGAAGGCTTTGGTTCTTCTGTTGTAAATTTGGCTTAAGGAACGGTTATGGACCAAAAACGTCTTACACACCTGCGGCAGCTCGAAGCGGAAAGTATCCATATCATCCGCGAAGTGGCCGCCGAGTTTTCTAACCCGGTGATGATGTACTCCATCGGTAAAGATTCCAGCGTCATGCTGCATCTGGCGCGTAAAGCGTTTTATCCGGGCACGCTGCCGTTCCCGCTGCTGCACGTGGATACCGGCTGGAAATTCCGCGAAATGTACGAGTTCCGCGATCGTACCGCGAAAGCCTACGGCTGCGAGCTGCTGGTGCACAAAAACCCGGAAGGGGTGGCGATGGGCATTAACCCGTTCGTGCACGGCAGCGCCAAACATACCGATATTATGAAGACCGAAGGGCTGAAGCAGGCGCTGAACAAATATGGTTTTGACGCGGCCTTCGGCGGCGCGCGCCGTGACGAGGAGAAATCCCGCGCCAAAGAGCGTATCTACTCCTTCCGCGACCGCTTCCACCGCTGGGACCCAAAAAACCAGCGTCCGGAGCTGTGGCACAACTACAACGGTCAGATCAACAAGGGCGAAAGCATTCGCGTCTTCCCACTCTCCAACTGGACCGAGCTGGATATCTGGCAGTACATCTATCTGGAAAATATCGAGATCGTTCCGCTGTATCTGGCCGCCGAGCGCCCGGTGCTGGAGCGCGACGGCATGCTGATGATGATCGACGACGATCGCATCGACCTGCAGCCGGGCGAAGTGATTAAAAAACAGATGGTGCGTTTCCGCACCCTTGGCTGCTGGCCGCTGACCGGCGCGGTGGAATCCAGCGCACAGACGCTGCCGGAGATCATCGAAGAGATGCTGGTGTCGACCACCAGCGAGCGACAGGGCCGCGTGATTGACCGCGACCAGGCAGGCTCCATGGAGCTGAAGAAACGTCAGGGTTATTTCTAAGGAGCCGCCATGAACACCACTATTGCTCAACAAATTGCCAAAGAAGGCGGCGTGGAAGCGTATCTGCACGCGCAACAACACAAAAGCCTGCTGCGTTTTCTGACCTGCGGCAGCGTGGATGACGGGAAAAGTACCCTGATTGGCCGCCTGCTGCACGATACGCGCCAGATTTACGAAGATCAGCTCTCTTCCCTGCATAACGACAGTAAACGTCACGGCACCCAGGGTGAAAAACTCGACCTGGCGCTGCTGGTGGATGGCCTGCAGGCGGAGCGCGAGCAGGGCATCACGATTGACGTGGCCTACCGCTACTTCTCTACCGAGAAGCGCAAATTTATTATCGCCGACACCCCGGGGCACGAACAGTACACCCGCAATATGGCGACCGGCGCGTCGACCTGCGACCTGGCGATCCTGCTGATGGACGCGCGTAAAGGCGTGCTGGATCAGACCCGTCGCCACAGCTTTATCTCGACGCTGCTGGGGATCAAACATCTGGTGGTGGCGGTCAACAAGATGGATCTGGTGAACTTCAGCGAAGAAAAATTCGAGGAGATCCGCCAGAGCTATCTGACCTTTGCTGAACAGCTGCCGGGCAACCTGGATATCCGCTTTGTGCCGCTCTCGGCGCTGGAAGGGGATAACGTCGCGTCCCAAAGCGCGAACATGCCGTGGTACAGCGGCCCGACGCTGCTGGAGGTGCTGGAAACGGTTGAAATTCAGCGCGTGGTCGACACCCAGACGATGCGCTTCCCGGTGCAGTACGTGAACCGTCCAAATCTCGATTTCCGTGGTTTCTCCGGCACCCTAGCGTCAGGCTCTGTACAGGTTGGCCAGCGCGTCAAGGTGCTGCCATCCGGTGTGGAATCGACTATCGCCCGCATCGTCACCTTTGACGGTGACCTGCAGGACGCGGGGGCCGGTGAAGCCGTAACGCTGGTGCTGAAAGACGAAATTGATATCAGCCGGGGCGATCTCCTGGTAGACGCGCAGGAAACGCTGGCGGCGGTACAGGGCGCGTCCGTGGATGTGGTGTGGATGGCCGAACAGCCGCTGACCGCTGGCCAGAGCTATGACATCAAAATTGCCGGCAAGAAAACCCGCGCCCGCGTGGACGGCATTCAGTTCCAGGTGGATATCAACAACCTGACCCAGCGTGACGTCACCGAGCTGCCGCTGAACGGCATTGGTCTGGTCGATCTGACCTTTGACGAACCGCTGGTGCTGGATCCGTATCAGCAGAACCCGGTGACGGGAGGTCTTATCTTTATCGACAGGCTGACCAACGTTACCGTCGGGGCCGGTATGGTACGCGAACCGATTAAACAGGCTGCCGTGGCCTCTGAATTCAGCGCCTTTGAGCTGGAACTGAACGCGCTGGTGCGTAAACACTTCCCGCACTGGGGCGCGCGCGATCTGCTGGGAGGCAAGTAATGGCCGCCCATGATGAGAACGTCGTCTGGCATCCTCATCCGGTCACCGTTGCCCAGCGTGAACAGCTCCACGGTCACCGTGGGGTTGTGCTGTGGTTTACCGGGCTGTCCGGCTCGGGTAAATCGACGGTGGCGGGCGCGCTGGAAGAGGCATTGCATCAGCAGGGCGTAAGCACCTACCTGCTGGATGGCGACAACGTGCGCCATGGCCTGTGCAGCGATTTAGGGTTCAGCGACGACGACCGCAAAGAGAACATCCGCCGGGTCGGGGAAGTCGCCAGCCTGATGGCCGACGCCGGGCTGGTGGTGCTGACCGCGTTTATCTCTCCGCACCGCGCCGAGCGCCAGATGGTGCGCGAACGCGTCGGTCAGGATCGCTTTATCGAGGTGTTTGTGGATACACCGCTGGAGGTCTGCGAAGCGCGCGACCCGAAAGGGCTATACAAAAAAGCGCGTGCCGGAGAATTGCGCAACTTCACCGGAATTGACGCTGTATACGAAGCGCCTGAATCGCCTGAAATTCACCTGGAAGGTCAACAATTGGTAACAAATTTAGTAAGCCAATTATTAGACCTGCTCAGACGGGACGATATTATCAGATCCTGAGACGGTATCGTTCGGGAGCTGTCTTCCCGAACGATGAGTCACGGTCACAGGACTAGCTATGCGCAACAGTGAACATTACATCACCACCACCGGGTCGGAGCCGCTTGCGACCGACGACGAAACGACCTGGTCATTTCCTGGGGCCATCATTGGCTTCGTCTCATGGCTGCTGGCGCTGGGTATTCCGTTTCTCATCTACGGCGGCAACACGCTGTTCTTCTTTCTCTACACCTGGCCTTTCTTTCTGGCGTTGATGCCCGTGGCGGTTGTCGTCGGCATTGCGCTGCACTCGCTGCTCAACGGTAAGCTCCTCTACAGCACTGTGGTCACGATTGTGACGGTGGTTCTGATGTTTGGTCTGTTATTTTTGTGGCTCATGGGCTAACTTCAGCCATAATTCAAACCGTAACCAACTGTGTAACGATATTGTGCAGGACGATTCTGCGGAAAAAATGTGGTACATTTGCCCGCGATGTTGCGGCATCTCTGTTACCCCGGCGTAGTGCTCTGGGGAAGTCTTGGGATGATGATGCCGTTTTTCAGGGGGCAGGATGGGTAAACTAACGCTGCTGTTGCTGGCTTTGCTAATCTGGCTGCAATACTCGCTGTGGTTCGGTAAGAACGGACTGCACGACTATAGCCGGGTAAGCGATGACGTCGCGGCTCAGCAGGCAACAAACGCCAAACTTAAGGCGCGAAACGATCAACTCTTTGCTGAAATTGATGACCTCAATGGCGGGCAAGAGGCGATTGAGGAACGCGCACGCAATGAACTCAGTATGACTAAGCCGGGCGAAACCTTTTATCGTCTGGTTCCGGATGCGTCTAAACGCAATCAGGGCTCAGCACAAAATAATCGATAATCAGGCCCAGGATTACGACATGGCAGTAACTTTTTCGGACGTATGCGCCGTGGTGCCGGCCGCAGGTTTTGGCCGGCGCATGCAGACAGAATGTCCCAAGCAGTACCTCTCTATTGGCGATAAAACGATCCTCGAGCACGCCGTGGCGGCGCTGCTGGCGCACCCGCGGGTGACGCGGGTGATCATCGCTATCAGCCCGGGTGATGCGCGCTTCGCGCAGCTCCCGCTGGCAAATCATCCACAGATTACCGTTGTCGATGGCGGTGCCGAGCGCGCCGATTCCGTGCTGGCAGGCATTCAGGCGGCCGGTAACGCGCCGTGGGTGCTGGTCCATGACGCGGCCCGTCCGTGCCTGCACCAGGACGACCTTGCGCGCCTGCTGTCGCTGAGCGAAACCAGCAAAGTGGGTGGCATTCTGGCCGCCCCCGTGCGCGACACCATGAAGCGCGCCGAGCCGGGCAAACGGGCTATCGCCCACACCGTCGATCGCGTCGATCTATGGCACGCGCTGACGCCGCAATTTTTCCCCCGCGAATTACTCCACGACTGCTTAACGCGCGCGCTTAACGAAGGTGCGACCATTACGGACGAAGCCTCTGCGCTGGAGTACTGCGGTTTCCATCCTGAGCTTGTTGAAGGACGTGCTGATAATATTAAAGTGACGCGTCCGGAAGATTTACAGCTCGCGGAATTTTATCTTACCCGTTCGACCCATCAGGAGAAGGCATAATGCGAATTGGACACGGTTTTGATGTACACGCCTTTGGCGGCGAAGGCCCAATTATCATTGGCGGCGTGCGCATTCCTTATGAAAAAGGGCTGCTGGCGCATTCTGATGGCGACGTGGCGCTGCATGCGCTGACCGACGCGCTGCTGGGCGCGGCCGCACTGGGTGATATCGGCAAGCTGTTCCCGGACACCGACCCGGCGTTTAAAGGGGCGGACAGCCGTGAACTGCTGCGCGAAGCGTGGCGCCGCATCCAGGCGAAAGGCTACACCCTTGGCAACGTCGACGTGACGATTATCGCTCAGGCCCCGAAAATGCTGCCGCACATTCCGCAGATGCGCGTGTTTATTGCGGAAGATCTGGGTTGCCATATGGACGACGTGAACGTCAAAGCGACGACGACCGAGAAGCTGGGCTTCACCGGTCGTGGCGAAGGGATTGCCTGTGAAGCCGTGGCGCTGCTGGTGAAGGCGAGCAAATGACAGACTTCGACAACCTGACATACCTGCACGGTAAACCGCAGGGGAACGGGGTGCTGAAAGCCAGCCCGGAAGATTTCCTCGTGGTCGAGGATCTGGGCTTTGAGCCGGATGGCGAAGGCGAACATATCCTGGTGCGTATTCTGAAAAATGGCTGCAATACCCGCTTTGTGGCCGACGCGCTGGCAAAATTCCTCAAAATTCATGCCCGCGAAGTGAGCTTTGCCGGGCAGAAAGATAAACACGCCGTTACGGAACAGTGGCTCTGCGCGCGCGTTCCCGGCAATGCGATGCCTGATTTAAGCAAATTTGAGCTTGAGGGCTGTAAGGTACTGGAATATGCCCGCCACAAGCGCAAACTACGTCTGGGGGCGTTGAAAGGCAACGCGTTTACGCTGGTGCTGCGCGAAGTGACTGACCGAGAAGACGTTGAAAAACGTCTGAACGCCATCAGCGACCGCGGCGTACCGAACTACTTTGGCGCGCAGCGCTTTGGCATCGGCGGCAGCAACCTGCAGGGCGCGCTGCGCTGGGCGCAAAGCGATGCGCCGGTACGTGACAGGAATAAACGCAGTTTTTGGTTGTCGGCGGCCCGCAGCGCGTTGTTTAATCAGATTGTGAGCGAAAGGCTGAAAAAACCGGACGCGAATCAAGTTGTTGTTGGCGATGCGCTACAATTAGCGGGACGCGGAAGCTGGTTTGTGGCAACGGCCGAAGAGATGGCTGATGTGCAGTCGCGCGTGGACGCAAAAGCGCTGATGATTACCGCCGCGTTGCCCGGTACGGGCGACTGGGGAACCCAGGGGGAGGCCCTGGCCGCCGAGCAGTCAGCCGTGGCGGATGCGCCAGAATTGCAGTCCTTGCTGGTGCGGGAAAAAGTCGACGCGGCACGCCGCGCGATGCTGCTCTATCCGCAGCAGTTAAGCTGGAACTGGTGGGATGACGTGACCGTCGAGTTACGCTTCTGGCTGCCGGCAGGCAGCTTTGCCACCAGTGTTGTCAGGGAACTTATCAACACCTCGGGTGATTATGCGAATATTGCTGAGTAACGATGACGGGATCCACGCGCCAGGCATTCAGACCCTGGCGAAACACCTCCGCGAATTTGCGGACGTGCAGGTCGTGGCGCCCGATCGTAACCGCAGTGGAGCGTCTAACTCTCTGACGCTGGAGTCGTCGCTTCGCACCTTTACCTTTGATAATGGCGATATTGCCGTGCAGATGGGCACGCCAACCGACTGCGTTTTTCTGGGCGTGAACGCGCTGATGCGGCCGCGTCCGGATATCGTCGTCTCCGGCATCAACGCCGGGCCTAACCTCGGCGATGACGTGATTTACTCCGGCACCGTGGCGGCCGCAATGGAAGGGCGCCATCTGGGGTTCCCGGCGCTGGCGGTCTCGTTAAATGGCCACACGCATTACGACACCGCCGCCGCGGTAACCTGTTCGATCCTGCGGGCGCTTGGTCGTGAGCCGCTGCGTACCGGGCGCATTCTTAATATCAACGTGCCGGATCTTCCTCTTGATGAAATTAAAGGCATCCGCGTCACCCGTTGCGGGAGCCGACATCCTGCCGATCAGGTGATCCCGCAGCAGGATCCTCGCGGCAACACGCTTTACTGGATTGGCCCTCCCGGCGACAAGTGCGATGCGGGTCCGGATACCGACTTTGCCGCCGTGGATGAAGGCTATGTTTCGGTTACTCCGCTGCACGTAGATTTAACCGCGTATAGCGCGCATGATGTGGTGTCGGGCTGGCTGGATCGCGCAGGAGTGAACGCGCAATGGTAAACAAACGTGTACAAACTCTTCTGGAACAACTCCGCGCGCAGGGGATCCGCGACGAGCACGTGCTCGAAGCGCTCGCCCTGGTTCCGCGTGAAAAATTTGTAGACGAGGCGTTTGAACACAAAGCGTGGGAAAACGTGGCGCTGCCCATCGGACAGGGCCAGACGATTTCGCAGCCTTACATGGTGGCTCGCATGACGGAGCTGCTGGAGCTGACGCCCGACTCCCGCGTGCTGGAGATTGGGACCGGGTCGGGGTATCAGACCGCGATCCTGGCGCATCTGGTTCATCATGTATGCTCCGTTGAGCGGATCAAAGGTTTACAGTGGCAGGCGCGTCGTCGCCTGAAACAACTTGATTTACATAATGTTTCGACACGACACGGTGATGGATGGCAGGGTTGGAAGGCGCGCGCCCCGTTTGACGCGATCATCGTGACGGCGGCCCCGCCTGAAATTCCTGCAGCCCTGTTGTCGCAGCTGGATGAGGGGGGCATTCTGGTTCTGCCTGTCGGGGACGAGCAGCAGTTGTTGAAGCGCGTTCGTCGGCGCGGCGGCGAGTTTATTATCGACACCGTGGAAGCCGTGCGCTTTGTGCCACTGGTGAAGGGGGAGTTGGCCTGAGACTCGGAATTATCCAGGGTTATTAAGGCAAATTCAGCGTATGGTGTGGCGCGAAAGATTCGTGCCATCACGGTAAATTTTAAGTCACTGGTAGTTAACACATTCCTGGGGGATAAATGAGCGCGGGAAGCCCTAAATTCACCATCAGCCGTGTTGCGGCATTATCACTGGTTTCGCTCTGGCTGGCAGGCTGTACAAGTTCAAACAACGCGCCTGCGCCCGTGAGTTCCGTCGGCGGAAACAGCGGCTCCGGTAACACGTCCAGCGGAATGTTAATCACGCCGCCACCTAAAATGGGGACGGCTGCACCGCAGCAAACACCACAAATTCAGCCTGTGCAACATCCTGTTACACAGCCAGTACAGGTTCAGCCAGTTGAACAACCTGTTCAGACCCAAAATGGCCGCATAGTCTATAACCGCCAGTATGGGAACATTCCGAAAGGCAGCTACACCGGTGGCAGCACCTATACCGTGAAACGCGGCGATACGCTGTTCTACATTGCGTGGATCACCGGGAACGATTTCCGTGACCTCGCGCAGCGCAATAACGTCCAGGCCCCATATGGTCTGGAAGTCGGGCAAACGCTCCAGGTGGGCAACGCGACGGGCACGCCGCTTACGCCTGGCAACACCGTTTCAGCGGCCGATGTAACAGCTCAAAATAACAGCGTTAAGCCTGCACAAAAATCCACCACGGTGGTTGCTTCACAACCTGTAATTACGTATTCTGAGGATTCAGGTGATCAGACTGCTAACAAAATGTTGCCGAATAATAAAGGGACTGCGACTGCTGTCACAGCACCGGTTACGGCACCTGTGGTTAGCTCTACTGAACCGACTGCCAGCAGTATGACCTCCAGTTCGCCGATTTCTGCATGGCGCTGGCCGACTGACGGCAAGGTTATCGAGAACTTCTCTTCCTCCGAAGGGGGAAATAAAGGGATCGATATCGCAGGGAGTAAAGGACAGGCTATCATCGCGACCGCAGATGGACGCGTTGTGTATGCCGGTAACGCTCTGCGCGGTTACGGTAATCTTATTATCATCAAACATAACGATGATTACCTGAGTGCCTACGCCCATAACGACACAATGCTGGTCCGGGAACAACAAGAAGTTAAGGCGGGGCAAAAAATCGCTACCATGGGTAGCACCGGAACCAGTTCTACACGCTTGCATTTTGAAATTCGTTACAAGGGGAAATCCGTAAACCCGCTGCAGTACTTGCCGCAGCGATAATTTGACGGGGCATGCCAGCCAGGGTGTCTCGTTCAGGGATCACGGGTAGGAGCCACCTTATGAGTCAGAATACGCTGAAAGTTCATGATTTAAATGAAGACGCGGAATTTGATGAGAACGGAGTAGAGGCTTTTGACGAAAAAGCCTTAGTAGAAGAGGAACCCAGTGATAACGATTTGGCTGAAGAAGAGCTGTTATCGCAGGGTGCCACACAGCGTGTACTGGACGCGACTCAGCTTTACCTTGGGGAGATTGGTTACTCCCCACTGTTAACGGCCGAAGAAGAAGTCTATTTCGCACGTCGTGCTTTGCGTGGTGATGTTGCCTCGCGTCGTCGCATGATTGAAAGTAACCTGCGACTGGTCGTGAAAATTGCCCGCCGTTACGGCAATCGTGGTCTGGCTCTGCTGGATCTGATTGAAGAGGGCAACTTAGGTCTCATCCGCGCAGTTGAGAAGTTTGACCCGGAACGCGGGTTCCGTTTCTCAACCTACGCGACCTGGTGGATTCGTCAGACCATCGAACGGGCTATTATGAACCAGACCCGTACGATCCGCCTGCCGATTCACATCGTCAAAGAGTTGAACGTTTATCTGCGCACCGCGCGCGAGTTGTCCCATAAGCTGGACCACGAGCCAAGCGCAGAAGAGATTGCCGAACAACTCGATAAACCGGTTGATGACGTAAGCCGTATGCTGCGTCTCAACGAGCGCATTACCTCCGTTGACACCCCGCTGGGTGGCGACTCCGAAAAAGCGCTGCTGGACATCCTGGCCGATGAAAAAGATAACGGTCCGGAAGACACCACGCAGGACGATGACATGAAACAGAGCATCGTCAAATGGCTGTTCGAACTGAACGCCAAACAGCGTGAAGTGCTGGCACGTCGTTTCGGTTTACTGGGGTATGAAGCTGCGACACTGGAAGACGTCGGCCGCGAAATTGGCCTGACCCGTGAACGTGTTCGTCAGATTCAGGTTGAAGGTCTGCGCCGCCTGCGTGAAATCCTGCAGGGGCAAGGTCTGAACATCGAAGCGCTGTTCCGCGAATAAGCAACCTTTCGTCAAAAAAGGCCCGTCGTGAGACGGGCCTTTTTCTTTTGCGCTACGGCTTAGCCGTTTCGTGCAGCAGACGCCACACTATCCGATCGCCTTCCTGATTAAGCACCGCAGTTGACCAGCGCACGTTGACGGGCAGGTCCGGCCGGGTTTGCGTCTCCCGGTAGTGAAGCACTGCACCCCGTTCGCCGCTCTGGATCGTGGTTAATTCGTCAATGACGATCTTCAGTCCGGGACGACTTCCACGCTGGTTTTCCAGAAAACTGGCCAGGCCGATATAGTCGATCTGAACACCGCCCGGTGGGAGCATAAGAAAATCGCGACGGAAACGAGCGAGCAGGGCGTCGGGATCGCCTTCACCTTTGCCTAACCAGTCTTCAAGCGCAATGTGGAGGTCGATAATGTCGTGTTCGAAAAGCGTCATGAATTCTCCTGTCGCAGCTGATTTAGCACCTGCGTATTGTTAAGACGAAAAACGTACGGTACAGGCAGCAAGGTCATGCCTGCAGCAAAAATAAACATCCCGTGCCAGGCGGCGAGTGGTGTCAGCCACGCCTGCGCCAGGTTCAGCACCTGCGCAAGCAGAAGGGCACCGGCAAAAAAACTCAGCTGACGATTGAGATTCCACAGCGCGCTGGCATCCGGCATCTCGTCCCGGCGCGTTGTCAGAAACGCGCTGCTCTGAGCCGTACTGCTGCACAGGCTTCCCCCCGCGCCCATCAGGGTAAACGCGACGGCAGGCAACAGCGTTGACGAGCTAACGTCAATCAAAAGCAGAATACCCGCCGCCTGCAACAGGCAGCCGATGACGATCGGCGGTCGGGGGCCGATACGGTTAAAATAACGTCCCGTCGCCGTGATGGCGAGAAACGATGCCACAGACCACGGCAGCATGAGCATTCCCGTTGCGGCTGGGCTCATGTTCGCCTCGTGCTGAAGATAAAACATGGCCGTGACGTTCACCCCAATAAATATGCCGGGGACGCATAAATAGACAAGCATGGAAAAACGCAAAAGCGGGTTCGCAAGCAAGGGCAGGTTTAGCAGTCTGGCCGTGTTCATCGTGGGTTTTTCGTGTTTAAGCCACAGACAGGCCAGAACAAAGGTCACGATAGCCACCGGGAGCGTGGCGAAAAAGATCCATCGCCAGCCCAGCGTCTGCACCAGCACGCCGCCGATAGCCGGGGAGCTGGCTGGGGCAAGCAACGCAACCAGCATCACTACCGAGGAGAGTCGGGCCCGCTCGTGAGGCCTGAACTGTTGCCAGGTCAGCGCCTGTCCAACGGGGATCAGTAAGCCTCCTCCCACGCCCTGAAGCACTCGCCAGGCAATCAGAGTTTCCAGCGTTGCAGACAGGCCCGCTGTAGCTGAGGCTGCGCTGAACAGAAAAAGCGAAAGCAGGATGACGCGCTTTGGCCCGATGCGGCGCGTGAGCACGCTGCTGAACGGGATCGCCATCGTCAGACCGGCAATATACCCGTTACTGACCCAGGCAAGGGCAGAAGGCGTGGTGTTAAAGGCGTGAGCCATCGCCGGAAAGGCGACGCTGGCAATAAACATGTTGATCAAATCAAGAAAAAAGCCCAGCAGATAGACAACGGCAACTTTGCTGCGATACGTCATGGTGGATCCTCCGGTGAGGTGGCGTATCGTATCGGCTGGGGAATCACGGATAAACCTGACAAAGCGCGATATACTGTCAAAAATATTTTGACAGTATAAGGCGTAATAATGGTTAACCTACAGCGGACGCAGATGTTTATCGCAGTGGCCGACACCGGCAGTTTTACGGCGGCCGCCGAGGCGATGGGGCTGACAAAAGCGGTGGTTAGCTTCAATATCCGCCAGCTTGAAGATGAGCTGGGCGTTACGCTGCTGCTGCGCTCCACCCGCCGCCTGACGCTAACCGAGGCGGGCGCGCTTTTTCATCAGCGCAGCGTGGCGCTTCTGAAGGAGGCCGAACGGCTGCAGGATGATGTCCGCGCGAATCATGCGGGACTTACCGGTGAACTGCGGATCACGACCACGCCTGAATATGGCTCCCGGGTCGTGGTGCCGCTGCTGGCCAGGTTTAGCCAGCAGCACACGGATCTTCGCGTCCGACATGTTTCGTCGTCACTGCACGCAGACCTTATCTCGGAGCGCTTTGACGTGGCCATCCGGCTGGGGACGCTTGCCGATTCGCGCAACCACGCCGCACTGATTTCTCACTTTTCTATTCTCCCCGTCGCGACGTCCGAGTGGCTTGTGAGAAACCCGATCGAATCTCTTGCGCAGCTGGCGCAGGCCGGCTGGATTATCCACGAGCGCCTGGCCTCACCGCTCCGCTGGCAGGTGAAAAATGCCAGCGGCGCGCCTGAAACGCTCGAGATAAAAAAAGCGCCGCGCCTGTTTGCCGACAGCGCTCAGGCCCTTATGGCTTTTGCGCTCGCAGGCGGTGGGGTGGCGTTACTGCCGGAATGGCTGGTACGCGGTGCGCTTGATGCGGGAGAACTGGTCCAGGTGTTACCGGAATATACCTTTGCGCGGCAGGGCATCTATGCGGTCTATCCTGATGCCCGGCATGTCTCAGCGAAAGTGCGCACCTTTATCGATTTTATGCGCACCAGCGTGAATTAATCGTGCATCATCTTTTTGATGAGAGCCGAGAACTGCTCTCGCTCGGCCTTGTTAAGACGGCCTAAAAAGGCCTCATCAACCTCATTGCCTACCGGCTTACACTCTGCAAGCAGGGCCTCACCTTCTGGCGTGAGGAAGACAAAGCGACGGCGCTTATCCGCAGGGTCGTGCTCGCGTTTGACCAGCCCACGCGCCTCCATGCGGCTGAGCATTTCCGCCAGGGTCGCTTTGGTGCTGACCGCGACCTCGGTCAATGCCACCTGTTCAATGCCCGGATGCTCGGCAATGGAGCGCATCACCGCATACTGCGGCTTGGTCAGCTCCGGCAATGCATGTTGCCACCGTGCAGTATGCTGTTGAAAAAGCTGACGTAACAGGTGGAACGCCTCTTGTCTTAGTTCCATGAACACTCCGACAGAAAAAATCACCCCCTATGATAGCTGCTAAAGCCCGGGATGATAATGCGGCATTTTTTAGCATTTAGTGTGATCGTATGCGAACGATATTGTCAGAAAAAGAATTCGGGAGTAGTTTACTCATAATGTTCGTACACGAACAAAATGATTGAGGTGATGAATGAGATTGATCGTGGGAATGACGGGGGCGACGGGTGCTCCGCTGGGCGTGGCGCTGCTGCAGGCGCTGCGGGAAATGCCGGAAGTAGAGACGCATCTGGTGATGTCGAAGTGGGCAAAAACCACCATTGAACTGGAAACCCCTTACACCGCCCAGGACGTTGCTGCGCTGGCTGACGTTGTCCATAGCCCGGCTGACCAGGCCGCCACCATCTCCTCCGGTTCGTTTCGTACCGACGGCATGATCGTCATTCCCTGCAGCATGAAAACGCTGGCCGGGATCCGCGCGGGCTATGCCGAAGGGCTGGTGGGCCGTGCGGCGGATGTGGTGCTGAAAGAGGGGCGTAAGCTGGTGCTGGTGCCCCGTGAAACGCCGCTCAGCACCATTCATCTGGAGAATATGCTTGCGCTCTCCCGCATGGGCGTGGCGATGGTGCCGCCTATGCCTGCGTATTACAACCATCCGCAAACCGCCGATGACATCACCCAGCATATTGTGACCCGCGTGCTTGACCAGTTTGGCCTGGAGCATAAAAAGGCGCGCCGCTGGAACGGGTTGCGGGAGGCGAAACATTTTTCACAGGAGAATAAAGATGGCATTTGATGATTTGAGAAGCTTCCTGCAGGCGCTCGATGAGCAAGGGCAACTGCTGAAAATTGAGGAAGAGGTTAACGCCGAGCCCGATCTGGCGGCGGCAGCCAACGCGACCGGCCGCATCGGTGACGGCGCCCCCGCGCTGTGGTTCGACAATATTCGCGGGTTTACCGATGCCCGCGTGGTGATGAACACCATCGGCTCCTGGCAGAACCATGCCATTTCGATGGGGCTGCCGGCGAACACGCCGGTGAAAAAGCAGATCGACGAGTTTATCCGTCGCTGGGATAAATTTCCTATTGCGCCAGAGCGCCGCCCCAACCCGGCCTGGGCGCAGAATACGGTGGACGGTGAAGACATTAACCTGTTCGATATTCTACCGCTGTTCCGTCTGAACGACGGCGACGGGGGTTTTTATCTCGATAAAGCGTGCGTCGTCTCGCGCGATCCGCTTGACCCGGATAACTTCGGCAAGCAGAACGTTGGCATCTACCGCATGGAAGTGAAGGGCAAGCGCAAGCTCGGCCTGCAGCCGGTACCGATGCACGATATTGCTCTGCATCTGCACAAAGCCGAAGAGCGCGGCGAAGACCTGCCGATTGCCATTACCCTCGGTAACGATCCGATCATTACGCTGATGGGCGCGACGCCGCTGAAATACGATCAGTCAGAGTATGAAATGGCCGGCGCGCTGCGTGAAAGCCCATATCCGATTGCCACCGCGCCGCTGACCGGCTTCGACGTGCCGTGGGGTTCTGAAGTGATCCTGGAAGGGGTGATTGAAGGCCGTAAGCGCGAAATTGAAGGGCCGTTCGGCGAGTTTACTGGGCACTACTCCGGTGGTCGTAACATGACGGTTGTGCGTATCGACAAAGTTTCTTACCGCACCAAACCGATTTTCGAATCCCTTTATCTCGGTATGCCGTGGACCGAGATTGATTATCTGATGGGGCCAGCCACCTGCGTGCCGCTCTACCAGCAGCTGAAAGCGGAATTCCCGGAAGTGCAGGCGGTGAATGCGATGTATACCCACGGTCTGCTGGCGATTATCTCCACCAAAAAACGCTACGGCGGTTTTGCCCGCGCGGTCGGCTTGCGCGCCATGACCACGCCGCACGGCCTGGGCTACGTGAAGATGGTGATCATGGTGGATGAGGATGTCGACCCGTTCAACCTCCCGCAGGTGATGTGGGCGCTGTCATCGAAGGTCAACCCGGCAGGCGATCTGGTGCAGTTGCCGAACATGTCGGTGCTGGAACTCGATCCTGGATCCAGTCCGGCGGGCATTACCGACAAACTGATTATCGATGCGACCACGCCTGTCGCACCGGACACCCGTGGCCACTATAGCCAGCCGGTACAGGATCTGCCTGAAACCAAAGCCTGGGCTGAAAAACTGACCGCGATGCTGGCTTCACGTCAATAAGGAGGAAAAGATGATTTGTCCACGTTGTGCCGATGAGCATATTGAAGTGATGGCGACGTCGCCGGTGAAAGGGGTCTGGACCGTTTACCAGTGCCAGCATTGTCTGTATACCTGGCGAGATACCGAACCGTTGCGTCGTACCAGCCGCGAGCATTACCCTGAAGCGTTCCGCATGACGCAGAAGGATATTGACGAGGCGCCGCAGGTGCCAACGATCCCGCCGCTGCTGTAAAGACAGCCCGGTGGCGCTGCGCCACCGGGCAAAGACCGCAGAAAACTAAACCAGACTCTTCAGGCGATAAATCCACTCCAGCGCCTGACGCGGCGTCAGTGAATCCGGCTCGAGGTTTTCCAGCGCTTCCACAGCAGGCGATGTCTCTTCCGCCGGTACCAGCAGCGACATCTGCGTACCATCAATCTGCGTCGCCGCCGCATTCGGTGACAGGCTTTCCAGCTCACGCAGTTTCTGACGCGCGCGCTTGATCACCTCTTTCGGTACACCGGCCAGCGCCGCAACGGCCAGACCATAGCTCTTGCTTGCCGCGCCATCCTGCACCGTGTGCATAAAGGCGATGGTGTCGCCGTGCTCCAGCGCATCAAGGTGGACGTTAGCCACGCCTTCCATTTTCTCCGGCAGCTGCGTCAGCTCGAAGTAGTGGGTGGCGAACAGCGTCATGGCCTTGATTTTATTCGCGAGGCTTTCCGCACAGGCCCAGGCCAGCGACAGACCATCGTAGGTTGACGTTCCGCGTCCGACTTCGTCCATCAGCACCAGGCTGTGCTCCGTCGCGTTATGCAGAATGTTTGCCGTTTCAGTCATTTCGACCATGAAGGTTGAGCGACCGCTCGCCAGATCGTCCGCAGCTCCAACACGGGTAAAGATACGGTCGATGGGGCCAATCTCCACGTTTTGCGCTGGAACGTAGCTGCCGATATAGGCAAGCAGGGCAATCAGCGCCGTCTGACGCATATAGGTACTCTTACCACCCATGTTCGGACCGGTAATGATCAGCATTCTTCGCTGCGGCGACAGGCTCAGCGGGTTGGCGATGAACGGTTCGTTCAGCACCCGCTCCACCACCGGGTGACGGCCTTCAGTGATGCGAATGCCGGGCTTGTCGGTAAAGGTCGGGCAGGTGTAGTTCAGCGTTTCCGCGCGCTCTGCCAGATTCACCAGCACGTCCAGTTCCGCCAGCGCGCTGGCGCTCAGCTGCAGGTCGGCCAGGTGCGGCATCAGCATATCAAACAGCTCTTCATACAGCTGTTTTTCCAGCGCCAGGGCTTTCCCTTTCGAGGTGAGGACTTTGTCCTCGTACTCTTTCAGCTCGGGAATGATGTAGCGTTCAGCGTTTTTCAACGTCTGGCGGCGCACGTAGTGAATCGGTGCCAGGTGGCTCTGCCCGCGGCTGATTTGAATGTAGTAACCGTGAACCGCGTTATAACCCACCTTCAGGGTGTCCAGCCCAAGACGCTCGCGCTCGCGGATCTCCAGCTTATCGAGGTAGTCCGTCGCGCCGTCGGCCAGCGCGCGCCATTCGTCCAGCTCCTCGTTGTAGCCCGGAGCAATCACGCCGCCATCACGCACCAGAACCGGAGGCGCATCGATAATGGCGCGCTCCAGCAGCTCGCGGAGTTCGGTAAATTCGCCTATGGTTTCGCGGAGTTTCTGTACCGGCGCGCTGTCAACGTCGCTCAGCTGCGCACGAAGTTCCGGCAGCTGCTGGAAAGCATGACGCATCCGCGCAAGATCGCGCGGTCGCGCCGTGCGCAGCGCCAGACGGGCCAGGATACGTTCCAGATCTCCCACCTGGCGCAGGACAGGCTGCAGCTCGGTATAGCGATCCTGCAGCGCGGCAATCGTCTGCTGACGACAAACCAGCGTAGCGGTATCGCGAATCGGCATATGCAGCCAGCGTTTCAGCATACGGCTGCCCATTGGCGTTACCGTATTGTCGAGGACCGACGCCAGCGTATTTTCTACGCCGCCCGCGAGGTTCTGCGTGATCTCCAGGTTACGGCGCGTGGCGGCATCCATGATGATGCTGTCCTGCTGGCGCTCCATGGTGATAGAGCGGATATGCGGCAGGGCGGTGCGCTGGGTATCTTTTACGTACTGCAGGAGGCAACCTGCCGCACACAGCCCGCGCGGGGCATTTTCAACGCCAAAGCCAATCAGATCGCGGGTGCCAAACTGCAGATTCAGCTGCTGGCGCGCGGTACCAATTTCGAATTCCCACAGCGGACGGCGGCGCAACCCGCGACGACCTTCAATCAGCGCCATTTCGGCGAAATCTTCGGCGTAGAGCAATTCTGCCGGGTTGGTGCGCTGCAGTTCGGCAGCCATCGTTTCACGATCGGCCGGTTCACTCAGACGAAAACGTCCGGAACTAATATCCAGCGTCGCGTAGCCAAAGCCTTTACCGTCCTGCCACAGCGCGGCCAGCAGGTTGTCCTGGCGTTCCTGAAGCAGGGCTTCATCACTGATGGTGCCGGGCGTGACGATGCGCACGACCTTGCGTTCCACCGGACCTTTTGAGGTCGCGGGGTCGCCGATCTGTTCGCAGATGGCGACAGACTCACCCTGATTCACCAGTTTCGCCAGGTAGTTTTCTACCGCGTGGTGCGGAATACCGGCCATTGGGATGGGTTCACCAGCCGATGCGCCCCGTTTGGTCAGCGAGATGTCGAGCAGCTGCGATGCGCGCTTAGCATCGTCATAAAACAGCTCGTAAAAATCGCCCATACGATAGAACAGCAGGATTTCCGGATGCTGTGCCTTCAGCTTCAGATACTGCTGCATCATCGGCGTATGTGCGTCGAAATTGTCGAGTGTGCTCATGGAGTTATGATGTCCATTTCTTTGAATATAAACCGTTTTGAGCGGCTCAGAGGCCGTTTGTTCCTTCTATTGTCGCATGAAAAAAAGGTACGGCGCAGAAAAATGTCGTCGCTTTACGAGGCATCTTCCGACATTAACTCAATGACTATTTTTCCATGCTCTACGCCCACTCGAACCCTGGAGTGGGTGGTAAACCCAGCCTGTTCAAGCCAGTCTCCTTTTAAGCTCAGCGCCGCATGCACGCTGTAGCGCTTCGGTATCTTGGTATTGCGGTCTTCATGGCGCTTTCTGAAATATCCCACTGTTAAATGGCGATAGGGTTTGTTGATAGCGAGTTCTTGCATAGGGTCTCCCGACAACACGGATAAAAGTCATCACTAATGCCTGTATAAAATACCAGTGATTGCCGGGCGGTGCAGGGATAAAACTGGAATCAGGCTTCAGAAAACCGCATGCAACAACTGAAATCCCGCATTGAAAGGTGTATTATTTTTGCACTTTATTGTTTGGTAAGTCGCTATGTCCGGTAAACGAATTTCTCGCGAAAAAGAGACCATCGCGAAAATGATCGCGCTGTATCAGAAGCAGTGTCCTCAGGCCTCTGTGGAAGACGGGCACTATCAGGCGCTGAATGCCTATGCCGATAAGCGCCTGGATAAGTGCGCTTTTGGTGAGGAAAAGCCTGCCTGTAAGCAGTGTCCGGTCCACTGCTATCAGCCTGCAAAACGCGAAGAGATGAAGCAGATTATGCGCTGGGCAGGCCCGCGTATGTTATGGCGTCACCCCATTCTGACCGTCCGCCATCTGATTGATGACCGTCGTCCCGTGCCGGAGCTGCCGGAAAAGTATCGTCCGAAAAAGTGACCGGTTCAGCTTTTGAGCGGGCGGCAAATAACGTTCAGGGCCAGCGCGCTACAGAGTGGGAAAAGGGCCAGCAGCAGCCAGGGATACATCGCCTGCGTTGAGGGTACCAGCGCGCGATCCAGCAGGCTACCAAACAACAAGTTTCCTGCCAGTACCGCAATGCCGCCAGCGGTGGCGAGTGCGCCATAGTGCGCCCCCAGCGTGGACTCCTCGGCAAACCTCGGGATCAGATCCTTTGCCGAGGGTACCAGCAGCATCTGCCCCAGCGTCAGCAGCGTCACGAAACAGACTGACGGCAGCAGGCGCAGCCAGCCCTCTGGCGGTGCCGTCGACGCAAATATTGCCACGCTCGCAAAGGCGGCGGAGAGCAGCAAAAAGCCCACCGGCAGGATCCTCACCGCACCCACGCGTCGGGCGAAACGCGCCAGCGGCAGCTGTAAGGTGATGATCAGAACGGAGGCCAGCATAAAGAGTGGGCCGAGATCTTTCTCGTTACCGCCAGAGCGCTGGATCTCTACCGGCAGCGCCAGATAGAGCTGGTTATAGCTTAAAAGCCACGAGCTGTAGGCAATAATAAAGGCGACAAAGCGGGGCTGGCGGAACGTCGTCCACCAGGGAACGAGCTTTAGCGTCTGCGCGGCGTGGCGTGACGCGGGCAGGCAAAAGTAGAGAACCACCAGCGCAACGAGAAAGACCCCCGCCCCCGCTAGCGCCACCTGACGAAAACCCAGGCCGGTTAGCAGGGCGCCGGCGACCGGGCCCAGTACGGCACCGAGTTCCCCGCAAACCGCAAAGAGCGCGAACCACTCCGCCCGGCTTCGTTTACCTTTCGCCTCGCTGTGCGTGCCCGCTTTCGCCAGCAATGCTTCAATAGACGGAGAAAACAGCGCGCCGCCCACGCCTGTCAGACACGCGCCCAGAATAATCGGCCACAGCGATTCCCCGAAGGCCAGCAGCAGATAACCTGAAACACGGACAATACAACCGCTCAGGATAACGATTTTCGCGCCAAACCGGTCCGAGAGGGCACCACCGACGATAAACATCCCCTGTTGCGAGAACGTGCGCAGGCCCAGGATCAGCCCGATCAGCCCGCCGGAGAGCAGCATGTCGTCGCGCAGGAATATCGCCAGGAAGGGAACAACGGCGTAAAAGCCAATGTTAAAAACAAACTGGCTACCCAGTAAAACGGGCGGCCAGAGCATGGTGGCAGGGCGAAGGGGCATCGTTGGTCACTCGCCCCTAAACGATAAAATGAATGTGCTTTTTGCCATGGAACGGTGAGATCTCGATTTTGGTTTTGACCCGGAAGACGTCCCAGAGCAATGACTCGGATAAGATATCCTGCGGTGTCCCCGTCGCCACAATTTGCCCTTTCTGCATGACTATCAGCGAGTCGCAGAACATCGAGGCGTGGTTGAGATCGTGTATAGCGACAATGCTGGTGACCGGTAATTCGCTGATCAACTGCATCAGCTGCATCTGATGATGAATGTCCAGGTGGTTGGTCGGTTCATCCAGCAGGATTTCCGTCGGGGTCTGGGCCAGCGCGCGGGCAATGTGGACGCGCTGGCGCTCGCCGCCGGAGAGGCTCAGCCAGCCCTGGTCGCTTTTATCCAGCATATCCACGCGCTGCAGAGCGGCGGTGACGGTTTCGTCATCGTGCGTGCTCCAGTTGGAAAAGGCGGAGTGGTGCGGAATCCGCCCGAGTTTGACCACGTCGCGCACGCGCATGTTGGCGTCCGTCATACCGTGCTGCTCGACGAAGGCCACCCGTCGCGCCAGCTGCTTTTTGGCGATGCTGCAGATGTCCTGACCGTCCAGGGTAACGCGGCCAGCATCCGGGCGACGCAGACCCGCGAGGATACGTAAAAGAGACGATTTACCGCAGCCGTTAGGGCCAAGCAGCCCTACCGTTTCACCCCGTGACACCTTCAGCGAGACGTCATTAACGATGACTTTTTTGCCGACCTTCCAGGTAATATTTTCCGCGCAGATGCTCATCACTTATTCCTTGAACGGTAGATAATCACGGCAAAGAAGGGGACGCCAACCAGTGCGGTGACCACGCCGACGGGCAGGCTTTGCGGCGCAATCAGCATGCGTGAGGCAATGTCTGCCAGCACCATCAGGATCGCGCCTGCCAGCGCGCTGGCAATCAGCAGCGTGCGGTGCAGCGGCCCGAACAGGAAGCGCATGACGTGCGGCACCACCAGCCCGACAAAGCCGATTGACCCCGCCATGCTGACGATGGTCGCGGTGATAAGTGCGGTAGTGGTAAAGAGCGCCAGGCGCACCCAGGGAACAGCAATGCCAAGCGACGCCGCGGCGTCGTCACCGAACGTAAAGGCATCCAGCGCACGGGAATAGTAGAGGCAAATGGCTAATCCAATCAGCACCACGACCAGTGCCAGCTGGAATTCGGGCCAGCGTACGCCGCTGAAGCTGCCCAGCAGCCAGAACATCACGTCGCGCGCCTGCTGGGCGCTGGCGGAGGTGCTGATGGTATAGGCGGTAATGGCATTGAAAAGCTGCGAGGCGGCAACGCCTGCCAGAATAGTACGTTCATTCCCGCCGCGCGCGCCGTTCGTCAGAAATGCGACAAACGCAAACGCGGCGAACGCCCCGGCAAAGGCCCCGGCAGAGAGCGACACCGCACCGGTGCCGATCCCCAATACGACAACAGAAACCGCCCCGGTCGACGCGCCCGCGGACACGCCGAGCACGTAGGGTTCCGCCAGCGCGTTCTTCAGCAGGCTCTGCAATACGGCACCACAGATGGCCAGCCCCGCGCCGCAGCAGGCCGCAACCAGCGCGCGGCTCAGGCGAAAGTCCCAGATCACGCTCTCATAGATACGAGTGAGCGGAATATCGGTGAGCCCCATTTTATTGCTGATAGCGTAAAACACGTTATCCAGCGGGATGGACAGTTCGCCGACGCTGACGCTCAGCGCGATAACCAGAAATAGCAGGACGAAGGCGAGCAAACACGAGGTCGTCAGAACCAGGCTCTGCCGGGCCTGAAGAACGGCGGTGGTCATCAGTTCAGCCCCAGCTTTCTGAGCTGTTCGCCGACCTGCTCAGCCCCGTAAATCGTGCGAATCGTCGGGTTCATGGCCTGACCGTCCATCACCACGATATGACCTTTTTTCACCGCGTCCAGCTGGCTGACGGCCGGATCGCTTTTCAGGAATTTGATTTTCTCTTCCGCGTTATCCAGCGCCCAGCGGTTGCGGTCGAGGCTGGACACCACAATGACATCCGGATTGGCGGCAATAATGCTTTCCCAACCCACGGTTGGCCATTCGGTCTCGGAGGTGATGGCGTTATGCCCGCCCATCAGGCTCGCAATAAACCCGGAGGGGCTATTTTTACCGCCGACGTAGGCGTCCGCAGAGGGGGAGGAGCTGGAGAACCAGAAGACAAACGAGAGGTCTTTTTTGCTCTTGCCGAATTCCTTACGCAGGTCGGCCTCTCGTTTTTTGAAATCGGCAATCACGGCCTGACCGCGGTCTTCAACGTTAAAGATTTTGGCGAAGTCCTCAATCTCCTGATAGAGATACGTCATATCCCACAGCTTCTGGCGGCTGCCGTACATATCGCCGGTGGCTTTTTTGGTCGCGCACATGCCCGGCGACACGTAGCTGTTCACGCCCAGAGTCATCAGATCGTCGCGTTTTGCGACCTTGCTTTCCGGCCCCAGCAGCAGTGGCGTCTGGGCGGGGACAAAGTCGGGATTTTGCGCAAGCACGGATTCAAGGGTAGGGATTTCGACCGTCAGGGTTTTGATTTTTGCGTTCTGTTCAGCGAGCTGCGGCAACACTTTCGTCGGCCAGAAGGCGCTGGCCTTCACCTTATCTTCCAGCCCCAGCAGGAGCAATATTTCGACGGTGTTCTGGCCCAGGGCCACGACGCGTTCCGGCGCTTTGGTGAATGTCTCTTTATAGCCACAGTTTTCAATCGTCAGAGGATATGTGGTTGCCAGAGCAGAACTGACCGACGCAACCGCCAGGCCTAACGCGCAGATGACCTTCTTCATGAAACGCTACCCTTCATTAAAATTATTTTTGATGCAAATGAAACTCATTATTAAGGCGGAATTTTATACAGAGGAAACGATTTTGTGTCAATGAGGGACAATCGCGCAGGGTAACAAAAGGCGGTGTCAGAAAAACACCGCCGGAATAAGGCCTTAAATGAGGCTCTCTTTATCAATACCGAGACGCTTCATGCGCGACAGCAGGGTGGTGCGTTTTAACCCCAGGCGCTGGGCGGCACCTTTCGGCCCGGCGACCACGCCGTTGGTCTCTTTGAGTACGCGCATAATGAGCTGATATTCATCTTCTCCCTCTTTCGCCGTCTCGGCGGCGGGCACGCTCACGTCAGGCAGCGTCACTTCAGGCAGGGAGAGCTGCAGGACATTTCCGCGCGTCAGCAGCACCGCGCGTTCAATGACGTTTTCCAGCTCGCGCACGTTGCCGGGCCATTCCATGGATGAAAGGGTACGCAACGTCTCGGCAGGAATGCTGTCGATGTTTCGCCCCATCCGGCGCGCGATCTTCGCGGTAAAGGCTTTGACCAGCAGGGGGATATCTTCCGGGCGCTCGCGCAGCGGCGGCAGGAAGATCGGGAAGACGTTCAGGCGATAGTAGAGATCGCTGCGGAACTCTCGGTCGGCGACCATTTTTTTCAGGTCGCGGTTAGTCGCGGCAATCAGCCGCACGTCGGTCTGGATAAGCTTGTTGCTGCCCAAGCGCTCAAACTCCTGCTCCTGCAGGACGCGCAGCAGTTTCGGCTGTAGCTCCAGCGGCATATCGCCCACTTCGTCAAGGAACAGCGAGCTTTTGTCTGCCAGCTCAAAACGGCCCAGCCGCTGGCTGCTGGCCCCGGTGAAGGCACCCCGTTCGTGGCCGAACAGATCGCTTTCCAGCAGCCCTGCGGGCATCGCGGCGCAGTTCATCTTCACCATCCGACGGCTGTTGCGGTTGCTCAGGTTGTGGATGGCGCGGGCAATCAGCTCTTTACCCGTACCGGTTTCGCCCAGGATCAGCACCGTGCTGTCGCTCTGCGCCACCATCTCAACCTGCTTGAGCACGCTGTACATGGCGTCGCTGCGCCCGATGATTTCACCAAACTCGCTGTCCACGTTGTTGAGCTGTTCGGTCAGGGCCAGGTTTTCATCCACCAGCCGCTCCTTCAGACGGTGGATCTCCTGATAGGCGAGGGCGTTATCGAGCGCGATGGAGATACGCTCGGCGATCTGACGCAGCAGCTTCAGGTTGGCGGTGGTGAACACGCCTTCCTCGCACTGTGCCAGCTTCAGCACGCCCAGCATGGTGTTGCCGGACATCAGGGGCAGCAGGCACAGGGTCTGGATTTTGTTGCCCCAGGTGTTGAACAGCATCCGCTCGTACGGCGCGACCGGATCCTGCTCGTTGAGGTTGATCAGGAGGATCTCTTTGCTTTTGAAGACCCGTTCAGAAAGAGTGCCCGCTTCATCCACTTCGCTCTGCTCGTGCGCCGGGTTGGCTTCATCAAGATAATGCGTGGAGTAGATGTTCAGCTTGCCCTTGCGATGTCCGCGAAGCGCAATGCTGATGGCATCGATTTTGAAATAGTGGTGGATCTCTTTCGAGACTTCGCTGACCAGCTCATCCATGTCCAGGCGGGAGAGTACGGCGTTGGTGATGGCGACCAGAATGCGGAAGTTGTCGCGTTCGCGGCTGAGCAGGTCGTAATCCACGTTATTCGTCACTCGGCTTTGGATCTGCTCCGCGACGACGGCCACTATCTGGGTAAAGGTGTGCAGGCGCTCGTATTCCGCCTCGCTCCAGGGCTGGTCGGTCGTGCGGATAAACTCGCATCCACCAAAAATCTGGCCCTCTGCAGCCAGCGGCAGCATGCAGTAATGCCCGAACGGCTGATAGAGGTTGCTCTCCGCGAGCCGCGGCCACGCCTGTTGAAATTCCGCAAAGTTGCAGTGCAGCACTTCAGGTCTGGAGAGAATGCGGCGCACCGGGCCATGCGCGAGATACGTTTCGTCTTCGTATTCAAACGTTTTGCCATTATCACGCGTTGAGAAGTAGCTCGCGCGCTGCGTTCCGCTATGCCAGAGCACAATCGCGGCGCTGTCCGCCAGCGCCGATTGCCTGACCAGCCGCGTCAGGGCATCGCTCAGCGCGCCGAGATCGGGTTGCTGTAAAAGTGTGCGCGTAATGTCAAACAGACCCTGCTGTCCAAGATCGCTCATCGGTGTATACGGCATAGTGCTTTCCAGTAGAAACGAGCAAAAAAATCCATGCTGGCCGCTTGTGGCGCGGCCTAGCAAATACGGGGTAAGGGTTCAGCGTGCGGCAGATCCAGCGTGCGCTTCACGCCATAAAGTCCGGTCAGGCGCACCCCTTTGCGCTCAACCACTTCACCAATCATCGCCGCCTCTTTTCCTGACGGATGAGCCTGCAGCTGTTCAAGAACGGCTTGTGCCGCGGCCCGTTCAACGCCAATCACCAGCTTGCCTTCGTTTGCAAAGTTGAGCGGGTCCAGCCCCAGCAGTTCGCAAAGCCCGCGAACGGCGGGCTTAACGGGCAGGCTGCGCTCGGTAAGTTCAATCCCGTACCCGCAGCTTGCCGCAAACTCGTGAACCACGGCATTCACGCCGCCTCGCGTGGCATCCCGCAGGGCCTTCACGCCGGGAATACCGCGCAGCGTCTGAATCAGCGGGGTGAGTACCGCGCAGTCGCTGCGCAGTTCGCCGTCCAGCCCCAGGCCTTCGCGCAGGTTCAGGATGGTCGCCCCGTGGCAGCCCAGCGTGCCGGTAACGATCAGCACGTCGCCCACGCTGAGGCGCTGCGCACCCCAGTGAATATCTGCGGGGATCGCGCCCATTCCGGCGGTGTTGATAAACAGCTTGTCGGCCGCGCCGCGCTGCACCACTTTGGTGTCGCCGGTGACGATAGCTATCCCCGCCTCGCGCGCGGTCTGCGCCATGCTGTTGACCACGGCCGCGAGCGTCTCCATCGGTAATCCCTCTTCAAGGATAAACCCGCAGGAGAGGTAGCGCGGGATGGCGCCGCTGACGGCCACGTCGTTCGCCGTGCCGCAGACGGCGAGCTTGCCGATATCGCCGCCCGGGAAGAACAGCGGGTCAATCACGTAGCTGTCGGTCGAGAAGGCCAGCCGGTCGCCCTGCGCGGTGAGGGCGGCGAGGTCAATACGCGCCTGGTCTTCCTGTTCGGCGAGCCAGGGGTTGTTAAAGGCCTCCATAAACAGCCGGTTAATCAGCTGCTGCATCGCCTGTCCGCCGCTGCCGTGCGCCATTTCAACCGTATTCATGCTTCACTCTCCTGGTTGCGATACTGATACCACGCGGCACACGCCCCTTCGGAGGAGACCATCAGCGCGCCAAAGGCGGTTTGCGGGTTACAGGTATTGCCAAATAACGGACACTGATGCGGTTTGCATTTGCCGGTGAGCACCTCGCCGCAGCGGGCACGGGGATCGTCGCAAACCTGCTGCGGCTGCGGGCGGAAATGCGCTTCGGCGTCGAACGCGCGATAGGCTGGCGTCAGGCGCACGCCGGATTCAGCAATCAGCCCCAGGCCGCGCCATTCGCTGTCGCCCTCAACGCTAAACACGTCGGCTATCGCCTGCTGCGCTCGTTCATTTCCCGCATCCGGCACCACGCGGCGGTACTGATTTTCCACGGTACTCAGGGACGCTATTTTCTGCTCAACCAGCATGGTGACACCTTGCAGTAGATCAAGTGGTTCGAAACCAGCGACCACTAACGGACGATTGTACTGTTCAGCGATAAAACCGTAGGCGTCTGTGCCAATCACCATGCTGACGTGGCCCGGTGCCAGAAAGGCGTCAATGCCGTTGCCTGGCTCTTCCAGCAGGCTGCGCAGGGTGGGGATGAGCGTAATGTGTTGGCAGAAGAAGAAAAAGTTATCGACGCCGCGCGCTTTCGCCTGCTGCAGCGTGATGGCGGTGGCGGGCATGGTGGTTTCAAACCCCAGGCCAAAAAACACCACCTTGCGCGCGGGGTTATCCGCTGCCAGCGTCAGGGCATCCATCGGCGAATAGACGATCCGGATGTCTGCGCCGCGCGCTTTCGCCTGCAGGAGCGAACCATTTTTCCCCGGCACGCGCATCGCGTCGCCAAAGGTGCAGAAAATGACGTCGGGCTGGCTGGCAATTTCAATACAGCTGTCGATGCGCCCCATCGGCAGCACGCAGACCGGACAGCCGGGGCCGTGGATAAACTCAATGTTTTCCGGCAACAGCTGGCCGAGGCCAAATTTGAAGATGGCGTGCGTGTGCCCGCCGCACACCTCCATGATCCGCAGCGGCCTTTCTTTCGTGTAGTCCAGCCGCGCTGCGCGCGTTTTCAGGTGGCCGATAAGCTGCAGCACCTGCTCCGGCGCGCGGTATTCATCAACGTAACGCATGATTATCGCTCCTCGCCGTACAGCAGCGCGCCCACGTCAGGCTCCACGTCGAACATATTTTGCAGGGCGTCGAGCGTGTCGCGGGCTTCCGCTTCGTTAATCACGCTCATGGCAAACCCCACGTGGACCAGCACCCACTGGCCGAGACGCGAGGCGCCGCTCTCATCGGTGCTGCCCACCAGCGTCAGGTCGACGTCGCGCAGGATGCCGCAGACCTCGACTTTGGCCTGATTACCGTCGATGGCGTGAATTTGTCCCGGTACGCCTATGCACATCGTTCGCTCTCCAGCCAGTCTAGCCAGCCGTCCATGCCGTCGCCGCGCGTGGCGGAGACCAGCAGGATCTCAATCTCCGGGTTCACCTCGCGGGCATACGCCACGCACTTATCCACGTCGAAATTCAGGTACGGCAGCAGGTCGACTTTGTTCAGCAGCATGATGGACGCGGCGGCAAACATGTGCGGGTACTTCAGCGGCTTGTCTTCGCCTTCGGTCACTGAAAGCACCGCCACCTTGTGTCGTTCGCCGAGGTCGAAGCTCGCCGGGCAGACGAGGTTGCCGACGTTTTCAATAAACAGGATGCCGTTATCCACCAGCGGCAGGCGCGGGGCGGCGTCGGCAATCATCTGCGCATCGAGGTGGCAGCCTTTACCGGTGTTGACCTGAATCGCCGGGGTGCCGGTTTCGCGAATGCGCGCCGCGTCGTTAACGGTTTGCTGGTCGCCTTCGATCACCGCGCAGGAGACAAGCCCGTTCAGGCGCTTGAGCGTTTCGGTCAGTAGCGTGGTTTTGCCGGATCCGGGGCTGGAGACAAGGTTCAGCGCCAGCTGTTTGCGGGTGGCAAAGCGGGCGCGGTTGCGGGTGGCGATCTGGTTATTCTTGTCCAGCACGTTGATTTCCACCTCCAGCATCTGGCGCTGGCTCATGCCCGGCGCGTGGGTGCCCGCTTCGCCGTGGCCGTAATGCAGGTCGCCCGCATCGGAGCGTTGCGGCGCAAAGGTAATGCCGGTCAGGGCTGCCGCAGGGCGCGGTGCGGGGGAAAAGGGCGCGGAGCGAAACGCGGAGTGGGGGCGGTGTTCATCCCCTTCTATATACAGGTTGCCTTCGGCGCAACCGCAGGTACTACACATACTTTACTCCTTCTCGATTTCGAGGCGTTGGATCTGCATGCCGTCATCCGCCACGATGCGCAGACCGGTGCTCTGACACTGCGGGCAGCGCTGTACCTTTGATGACACCAGGGTGACGTACTGCTGGCACTGCTCGCACCAGCACTCCGCCTGCTGTTCTTCAATATGGAGTTCGCAGCCTTCCGCCAGCGTGCCGCGGCAGACCAGCTCAAAACAGAAGGTCAGGGCGCTGGTCTCGACGCAGGAAAATGCTCCGACCTTCAGCCAGACGCCGGTGACGCGTTTCGCGTGGTTTTGCACTGCCTGCTGTTCGATAAGTTCCAGAGCCCGCTGGCAGAGGGTGATTTCGTGCATGACGCCTCCTCAATGAATTGCCCCGGTAATGCAATAACGGTGCCAGCTTGATTTTTGTTAAGGCGTGACGATGTCAACGCTGTCGAAATGACACGTCGACACCGCGGTGTTGACAGCAATTTTTAAGGTAAATGTATTGAAAATCATAAAGATAAAAACTGGCATGGAATCTGCTTAACAGCCGCTATCTCCATTAAACGGATACCTTTTATGACTATTTGGGAAATCAGCGAAAAAGCGGATTACATCGCGCAGCGTCATCAACAGTTACAGGACCAGTGGCACCTTTACTGCAACTCTCTGATCCAGGGCATTACCTTGTCGAAAGCGCGTCTTCACCATGCGATGAGCTGCGCGGCGCAGGGCGACATGCGCTTCGTTCTGTTCGGCCATTTCACCATCAACGTTACCCTGGCGGACAACTTCAACAGCCACACCATTGAGTATTACCTCGAGACAAAAGACGGCGAAAAACAGTGTATTGCGAAGGCGCAGCTGATGGCCGACGGCATGGTGGACGGCCACGTAAGCAACCGCGATCGCCAGCAGGTGCTGGAACACTATCTGGAAAAAATCGCGCCGGTTTATAACGGCCTGTACGCCGCCGTTGAGCACGATCTTCCTGTCAACCTGAAGCAGCTGATGGACGGAAATGCCTCAGCGAACGTGGCCTGATCCCATGCGTGTCGAGAAGTGTCGACAAGACAGCTTTTCGACAAAAATGACTATCACCAGAGGATAACCCGGTGAACCGTTTTGTAATTGCTGACTCGACGGTCTGTATTGGCTGTCGAACCTGTGAGGCGGCGTGTTCGGAAACGCATCGCCTGCATGGGCTGCAGTCCATGCCGCGCCTGCACGTCATGCGTAATGAAAAAGAGTCTGCCCCGCAGCTCTGCCATCACTGTGAGGATGCCCCGTGCGCGGGTGTCTGTCCTGTAAATGCCATCACCCGCGTGGATGGCGCAGTCCAGCTGAACGAAAGCCTGTGCGTAAGCTGCAAGCTGTGCGGCATTGCCTGCCCGTTCGGCGCGATTGAATTTTCCGGCAGCCGACCGCTGCATATCCCGGCGAATGCCAACTCGCCAAAAGCCCCGCCCGCGCCGCCGGCGCCTGCGCGCGTAAGCTCGCTTTTGGACTGGGTGCCCGGCATCCGTGCCGTTGCGGTGAAATGCGACCTGTGCAGCTTCGATGATCAGGGCCCGGCCTGCGTGCGGACCTGCCCGACGAAAGCGCTGATTCTGGTTAACATTCGCGACATCGCCCGTACCAGCAAGCGCAAACGCGAGCTGACCATCAACAGTGATTTTGGCGACCTTTCTCTGCTACAGGCGCTTAACGAGGGGGCGAAATGAATGCGGTGATGATGATTACCGGCGCGGTAGCCTGTTTTGCGGCCGCCGCCGTTCTGGCGCCGATCTTCTCATTCCATAAAACCCTGAGCGGCGCGATCGCCGGGCTCGGCGGGGCGGTCGCTAGCCTGATGACGCTGGCGGCAGGCGGCGTTGTTCTGTTCGGCGGCCAGTCGGCAGAGACCGTGATGCCGCTGATTCGCCACACCGTTGAGATCACGCCGCTGAACGCCATCTGGCTGGTGACGTTTGGCCTGTGCGGGGTGTTTATCAGCCTGTTCAATATCGACTGGCACCGCCACCCGCACGCTAAAGCCAACGGCCTGCTGGTTAACCTGTTGATGGCGACGGCGGTCTGCACCGTGACCGCCAGCAACCTCGGCGCGCTGGTGGTGATGGCGGAGATCATGGCGCTGTGCGGCGTGTTCCTGACGGGCTGTAGCGCCTCCGGCAAGCTGTGGTTTGCGCTGGGACGCCTCGGAACGCTGCTGCTGGCGCTGGCCTGCTGGCTGGTGTGGCAGCGCTTCGGCACGCTGGATTTCGCTGTGCTCAACGGGCATCCGCTGGGCAATGACGTCTGGCTGCTGGGCGTGCTCGGCTTTGGCCTGCTCGCCGGCATCATTCCGCTGCACGGCTGGGTGCCGCAGGCGCATGCGAATGCCTCCGCGCCCGCCGCCGCGCTGTTTTCTGTGGTGGTGATGAAGGTCGGTCTGTTCGGGATCCTGGCGATTACGCTGACCGGCGGCCAGCCGCCGCTGTGGTGGGGCGTTGTGCTGCTGATCGCCGGCATGATTACGGCGTTCGTCGGTGGCCTGTACGCGCTGATGGAGCACAATATCCAGCGTCTTCTGGCGTACCACACGCTGGAGAATATCGGCATCATCCTGCTTGGCATGGGCGCGGGCGTGACCGGGCTGGCGCTCAACCAGACGGCGCTGATTGCGGCCGGTTTTATCGGCGGTCTTTATCACCTCGTCAACCACAGCCTGTTTAAAAGCACCCTGTTCCTTGGAGCGGGAAGCGTCTGGTTCCGCACCGGCCATCGGGATATCGAAAAGCTCGGTGGGATTGGCAAAAAGATGCCGGTGATTTCACTGGCGATGCTGGTCGGGCTGATGGCGATGGCCGCACTGCCGCCGCTGAACGGCTTTGCCGGGGAGTGGGTGATCTATCAGTCCTTCTTCGCCCTCGGTCAGAGCAATGCGTTTATCGCTCGTCTGCTGGGGCCGCTGCTGGCGGTCGGGCTGGCGATTACCGGGGCGCTGGCGGTGATGTGCATGGCGAAAGTCTACGGCGTGACCTTCCTCGGTGCGCCGCGCACCCGCGAAGCGGAAAACGCCTGCTGCGCACCGTTGTTGATGGGCGTGAGCGTGGTCGCGCTGGCGCTGTGCTGCATTGCGGGCGGCGTCGCTGCGCCGTGGCTGCTACCGCTGCTGGGCAACGCCATTCCGTTGCCGCTGACCGTGGCGAATACCACCGTCTCTCAGCCAATGATTGCGCTGCTGCTGATTGGCGCACCGCTGCTACCGCTCATCCTGATGATGTTCTTCAAACGCGACCGGCTCGCCTCCCGCTCGCGCGGTGCGGCGTGGGCCTGTGGCTACGAACACGAACAGTCGATGGTCATTACCGCCCACGGCTTCGCCATGCCGGTAAAAGAAAACTTTGCCGCCGTGCTGAAGCTGCGCCACTGGCTGAACCCGGTCGGCTGGGTACCCGGCTGGCAGAGCGCTGCCGCACCCGCGCTGTTCCGCCGTCTGGCGGTCATCGAACTGGCGGTGCTGGTGGTCATTGTGATTTCACGAGGAGCCTGACATGAATCTGTTACTGGCAATTCTTCAGGCGCTGGTGTTGTTCGCCGTGGCGCCGCTGCTGTCGGGCATCACGCGCGTGGCGCGCGCCCGGATGCACAACCGTCGCGGCCCTGGCGTGCTCCAGGAGTATCGCGATCTCTTCAAGCTGTTTTCTCGCCAGAGCGTGGCGCCGGATGCCGCAGGCTGGGTCTTCCGTCTGACGCCGTTTGTGATGGTGGGCGTGATGCTGACCATCGCCACCGCGCTGCCGGTGGTGACGGTGGGATCGCCGCTGCCGGCGCTCGGCGATCTGATCACGCTTATCTACCTCTTCGCTATCGCCCGCTTCTTCTTTGCCATCGCGGGCCTGGACACCGGGAGCCCGTTTACCGGCATCGGTGCCAGCCGCGAGGCGATGCTCGGCGTGCTGGTTGAGCCGATCCTGCTGCTGGGGCTTTGGGTTGCCGCGCAGGTTGCGGGCTCCACCCACATCAGCTTTATCACCCACGCCGTCTACCACTGGCCGGTTGCCCGCTCCATTCCGCTGGTGCTGGCGCTGTGCGCTTGCGCGTTCGCCACCTTTATCGAGATGGGCAAACTGCCGTTCGATCTGGCGGAAGCCGAGCAGGAACTGCAGGAAGGGCCGCTCACCGAGTACAGCGGCTACGGCTTTGCGGTGCTGAAGTGGGGCATTAGCCTCAAACAGCTGGTGGTGCTGCAGATGTTTGTCGGCGTCTTCTTCCCGTGGGGGCAGATGACGCACTTCTCCGCGGGCGGTCTGCTGCTGGCCGTCGTGGTTGCCGCCCTCAAGCTGCTGGTCGGCGTGCTGGTGATTGCCCTGTTCGAAAACAGCATGGCGCGTCTGCGTTTTGTGGAAACGTCCCGCATCACCTGGGCCGGGTTTGGTTTTGCATTTTTAGCGTTCGTCTCCTTGCTGGTGGCGTGATTAAAGAGAGTATTTATGTCTGAAGAAAAGAAAGGTCAGCAGTATCTCGCCGCATTGCATCAGGCTTTCCCCGGCGTGGTGCTGGAGGAGTCCTGGCAAACCAAAGACCAGATAACCGTCACCGTAAAGGTGAACTATCTGCCGGAAGTGGTGGAGTTTCTCTACTACCAGCAGGGCGGCTGGCTGTCGGTGCTGTTCGGTAACGACGAGCGCCAGCTGTGCGGCAACTATGCGGTGTACTACGTGATGTCTATGGAGCAGGGCGAAAAGTGCTGGATCACCGTGCGCGTCGAGGTCGACCCGGCTAAGCCAGAATACCCGTCCGTCACGCCCCGCGTGCCCGCTGCCGTCTGGGGCGAGCGTGAAGTGCGCGACATGTACGGTCTGGTGCCGGTCGGGCTGCCGGACGAGCGCCGCCTTGTGCTGCCTGACGACTGGCCGGACGAGCTCTATCCGCTGCGCAAAGACAGCATGGACTACCGCCAGCGCCCGGCCCCAACTACCGACAGCGAAACCTACGAGTTCATCAACGAGCTGGGCAGCAAGAACAACAACGTGGTGCCGATCGGCCCGCTGCACGTCACCTCTGACGAGCCGGGCCACTTCCGCCTGTTCGTCGACGGCGAAAACATTATCGACGCCGACTACCGTCTGTTCTACGTCCACCGCGGGATGGAAAAGCTGGCGGAAACCCGCATGGGCTACAATGAAGTCACGTTTCTTTCCGACCGCGTTTGCGGCATCTGCGGCTTCGCCCACAGCACCGCCTACACCACCTCGGTGGAAAACGGCATGGGGATCGTGGTGCCGGAGCGCGCGCAGATGATCCGCGCCATTCTGCTGGAGGTGGAGCGTCTGCACTCGCACCTGCTGAACCTCGGACTGGCCTGCCACTTCGTTGGCTTTGACTCCGGGTTTATGCAGTTCTTCCGCGTGCGCGAAGCGTCGATGAAGATGGCGGAGATCCTCACCGGGGCGCGCAAAACTTACGGTCTGAACCTGATCGGCGGGATCCGTCGCGACCTGCTGAAAAACGATATGATCCAGACCCGCCAGCTGGCGCAGCAGATGCGCCGCGACGTGCAGGAGCTGGTGGATATGCTGCTCAGCACGCCAAACATCGAGCTGCGCACCGTCGGCATCGGCCGTCTTGACCCGGAAATTGCCCGCGACTTCAGCAACGTCGGCCCGATGGTGCGCGCCAGCGGCCACGCCCGCGACACCCGTACCGATCACCCGTTCGTTGGCTACGGCCTGCTGCCGATGACCGTGCACAGCGAGCAGGGCTGCGACGTCATCTCTCGCCTCAAGGTGCGCATCAACGAGGTGTTCACGGCGCTGAACATGATCGACTACGGCCTTGATAACCTGCCTGGCGGCCCGCTGATGGTGGAGGGCTTCACCTACATTCCGAACCGCTTTGCCCTCGGCTTTGCCGAAGCGCCGCGCGGGGACGACATTCACTGGAGCATGACCGGCGACAACCAGAAGCTTTACCGCTGGCGCTGCCGCGCGGCCACCTACGCCAACTGGCCAACCCTGCGCTACATGCTGCGCGGCAACACGGTTTCCGATGCGCCGCTGATCATCGGCAGCCTCGACCCATGCTACTCCTGCACCGACCGCATGACCGTCGTCGACGTGCGCAAGAAGAAAAGCCAGGTGGTGCCGTACAAAGAGCTTGAGCGCTACAGCATCGAGCGTAAGAACTCGCCGCTGAAATAAGGATTAGTCATGTTTACCTTTATCAAAAAAGCGATCAAAACCGGCACGCAAACCAGCAGCTATCCGCTGGAGCCGATGCCGGTGGATAAAAACTTTCGCGGCAAGCCGGAGCACAATCCGCAGCAGTGCATCGGCTGCGCGGCCTGCGTCAACTCCTGTCCGTCGAATGCCCTGACGGTGGAAACGGATCTCAAAACCGGCGAGCTGGCCTGGCAGTTTAACCTCGGGCGCTGTATCTTCTGCGGCCGCTGCGAGGAGGTCTGCCCGACGGTCGCCATTCGCCTGTCGCAGGAGTACGAGCTGGCGGTGTGGAAGAAAGAGGATTTTCTGCAGCAGTCGCGCTTTGAGCTGTGCAACTGCCGCGTCTGCAGGCGTCCGTTCGCCGTGCAGAAAGAGATCGACTACGCCATCGCGCTGCTGCAGCACAATGGCGACGCCCGCGCGGAGCATCACCGCGAAAGCTTTGAAACCTGCCCGGCGTGCAAGCGTCAGAAGTGCCTGCTGCCGTCCGACCGCATTGATATCACCCGCCACATGAGAGAGGCCAGCTGATGGAAAACCTACTGGGCCCGCGCGACGCTAACGGCATTCCGGTGCCGATGACGGTGGACGAATCCATCGCCAGCATGAAGGCGTCGCTGCTGAAAAAAATCAAACGCTCGGCCTACGTCTACCGCGTGGACTGCGGCGGCTGCAACGGCTGCGAGATCGAGATCTTCGCTACGCTGTCGCCGCTGTTTGACGCCGAGCGCTTCGGCATCAAGGTGGTACCGTCCCCGCGTCATGCGGACATCCTGCTGTTCACCGGGGCCGTCACCCGCGCCATGCGCTCGCCCGCGCTGCGCGCCTGGCAGTCCGCGCCGGACCCGAAAATCTGCATCTCGTACGGCGCCTGCGGCAACAGCGGCGGCATCTTCCACGACCTCTACTGTGTCTGGGGCGGCACCGACAAAATCGTGCCGGTGGACGTCTACATTCCGGGCTGTCCACCGACGCCCGCCGCTACGCTTTACGGCTTTGCCATGGCGCTCGGCCTGCTGGAGCAGAAAATCCACGCCCGCGAGCCGGGCGAGCTGGACAACCAGCCTGCCGCCATTCTGCACCCGGACATGGTGCAACCGCTGCGGGTGAAGGTCGACCGCACGGCGCGCAGGCTGGCGGGCTATCGCTACGGGCGTCAGATTGCCGATGACTATCTGCGCCTGCTGAGCCAGGGCGACCATCAGGTGGCGCGCTGGCTGGAGGCGGAAAACGATCCGCGCCTCAATGAGATCGTGGCGAACCTGAACAGCATCGTCGATGAGGCGCGAATCCGATGAGTGAAACGGTGGTGTTCAGTCAGCTGAGCCGTAAGTTTATTGATGAGAACGATGCCACGCCGGATGCGGCGCAGCAGGTGGTCTATTACAGCCTGGCGATTGGGCATCACCTCGGGGTGATTGACTGCCTGGAGGCCGCGCTGAGCTGCCCGTGGCCGGAATATCTGGCGTGGATCGCCACGCTGGAGGAGGGCAGCACGGCGCGGCGCAAGATGGAAGGCGTGCCGAAGTACGGCGAGATCGTGATCGATGTGAACCACATTGCCATGCTCGCCAACGCCTTTGACGCGGCGCTCGGCAGGCAAACCCCCGAGCAGCAGGCGTGGAGCAAAACGCTGCTCGGCATGCTGCATGATATTCATCAGGAGAGCGCCATCTACCTGATGGTGAGGAGATTACGTGACTGACGTTTTACTGTGTGTCGGCAACAGCATGATGGGCGACGACGGCGCGGGTCCGCTGCTGGCGGAGATGTGCGCCGCCAACCCGCAGGGCAGTTGGGTGGTCATTGACGGCGGCAGCGCGCCGGAAAACGACGTGGTCGCCATTCGCGAACTGCGTCCGGACAGGCTGTTAATCGTCGATGCCACCGATATGGGGCTCAACCCCGGCGAGATCCGCCTGATTGACCCGGACGACATCGCCGAGATGTTTATGATGACCACCCACAATATGCCGCTGAACTACCTTGTGGATCAGATCAAAGGTGACGTGGGCGAGGTGCTGTTTTTAGGGATCCAGCCGGACATTGTCGGGTTTTATTACCCGATGACGCCGCCAGTGAAGGCGGCGGTGGAGGAGGTGTATTCGCGGCTGGCGGGGTGGGTTGGGGATGGAGGGTTTTCTCAGCTCTGAGCAGCGGCTTACCGGGCCTACGGTTTTGTAGGCCGGGTAAGGCGAAGCCGCCACCCGGCAAAACAGTCTACTCCAGATCCGCCCCGTTACTCGCAATCACCTTCTTATACCATCCGAACGATTTCTTACGTTTCCGCTCCAGCGTGCCGTTCCCGGCGTCGTCGCGGTCGACGTACACAAACCCGTAGCGCTTGCTCATCTCGCCTGTTGAGGCCGAAACCAGGTCAATGCAGCCCCAGGTGGTGTAGCCCATCAGCGGCACGCCGTCCTCAATCGCATCGCCCATCGCGCGAATATGCTCGCGCAGATAGCTGATGCGGTAGTCGTCGTTAATCTCGCCGTTTTCATCAACGACATCTTTCGCCCCGAGGCCGTTTTCTACCAGGAACAGCGGCTTCTGGTAGCGGTCGTACATCATGTTCATGGTGATGCGCAGGCCGAGCGGGTCGATGCCCCAGCCCCATTCGCTCACCTGAATGTGCGGGTTGCGCAGGGATTTGACGATGTTCGCCGCATTGGTATTGTTCGCATTCATATCCGCCGAGGCGCAGCGCGAGGCGTAATAGCTGAACGAGACAAAGTCGACGGTATTTTTCAGCAGTTCGTCGTCGCCGGGATCTTTCACAATCACCACGCCTTTCTCGCGGAACACGCGGGCGGAGTAGGCCGGATAGCTGCCGCGCGCCTGCACGTCGATAAAGAACAGATTCTCGCGGTCTTTCTCCAGCGCCATCCACACGTCTTCCGGCTTGCAGGAGTACGGATAGAAATTCCCGCCCGCCAGCATGCAGCCGACCTGGTTTTCCGGGTTCACCTCGTGGGCAATTTTGGTCGCCAGCGCGCTCGCCACCAGCTCGTGGTGCGCGGCCTGGTATTTCACCTGGTCTTCGTTTTCGCCTTCCTCAAACACCAGTCCCGCCCCGGAGAACGGGCTGTGCAGCATGATGTTGATTTCGTTGAAGGTCAGCCAGTATTTCACCAGCCCGTTAAATTCCTCAAAGCAGGTGCGGGCGTAGCGGGCGAAGAAATCCACCATCTTGCGGTTGCGCCAGGATCCGTATTCCGTCACCAGGTGCATCGGCACGTCGAAGTGGCAGAGCGTCACCAGCGGCTCGATGTTGTATTTTTTGCACTCCTCGAACACCGCGCGGTAAAAGGCAATACCCTCTTTATTCGGCTGCGGTTCGTCGCCGTTCGGATAGAGGCGGCTCCAGGCGATCGAGGTGCGGAACACCGTAAAGCCCATCTCCGCCATCAGGGCGATGTCCTCTTTATAGCGATGGTAAAAATCAATCGCCTCGTGGCTCGGGTAGAATTCGTCGTCACGCAGCGAAAAACGCTTTTCCTTACCGAGCTTCACCGCCAGGCGGTTCGCGCCGTGGGGGATCATATCGACCGTCGTCAGCCCTTTGCCGCCCTCACGGTAAGCGCCTTCACTCTGGTTGGCGGCAAGCGCGCCGCCCCATAAAAATCCTTGTGGAAAAACAGACATTCTTACCTCGCTTTCAATTTATGCTTTTGCTGCGTTGTTCTGTACCGGTGCGGTCTGCAGGGCGCGCGCTTTTTCGGCGTCGTCTTCGACAGGAATATCCTCAAAGCCCAGTATCAGGGTCAGAACAAACGACAGCGCCACTGCCAGACCCATCACGCCAAACACCCAGACGATGGTCATCGGGTTGGCCGGATCGAAGAACTGCACGCTGGTAAACAGCCCCGGAGCCGCCATCGAGTGGCTGGCAAGACCCGCGATACCGGCCACCGCGCCGCAGATAAAGCCGCTGATCAGGCTCGCAATCAGCGGACGTTTCAGACGCACCGCCACGCCGTACAGCGCCGGTTCAGAAATCCCCGCCATAATGGCGGAGGCTGCCGCCGCCAGCGCCGTCTGGCGCAGCTCCGGGTTTTTGGTTTTCCACGCCACTGCCAGCGAAGAGCCGCCGAGCGACAGGTTGGCGCCAATTTCCGACGGCATCACCATCCCTTCTTTGCCCGTCTCGGCAATGGTCTGAATGATGGTCGGCGTAAACACGCGGTGCATGCCGGTCATGACCAGCAGCGGCCACAGCGCGCCCATGATGGCGACGGAGAGCCAGCCCAGGTAGCCGTGAATGGTGTAGACCAGCGCGGAGATGGCGCTACCGATCCAGATCCCCAGCGGGCCAATCAGCACGATGGCGAGCGGGGCGGCAATCAGCACGATCAGCATCGGCTTGAGGAAGTTTTTCGTCACCGCCGGGGTAATACGATCCACCCAGCGTTCGATGTATGACAGGCACCAGGTCATCACCAGCGCCGGGATGACGGTGTAGGTGTATTTCACCGCCGTCACCGGGATAAAGGCGAACTCAACGTGCTCACCCTGCGCGGCTTTTGCCATCAGCTCGATAAAGCTCGGGTGCACCAGCACGCCCGCAATGGCGATGGCCAGCGACATGTTGGTTTTGAATTTCACCGCCGCCGAGGCTGCCACCATCAGCGGCAGGAAGAAGAATGCGCCGTCGCCGATGACGGTCAGAATAGTCAGCGTCGGCGCGCCTTTTGGCAGCACGCCGGTCATCTCAAGGATCATCGCCAGCAGCTTGACCATCGAGCCGCCGATGATCGCCGGGATCAGCGGGGACATGGTGCCGATCAGCGCGTCGAGGATCCCGGCGCCAATGCGGCGCAGCGTCAGCTTCTGCGGTCCTTCCGGCACCGCGGGCTGCAGTTCCGTGGGCAGCAGGCTTACCACTTCGCGGTACGCCTGTGACACCGTGTTGCCAATAATCACCTGGCACTGGTTGTCGTTGCGCACTACGCCAAGGACGCCGCTGATGCTTTTCAGGCGTGCGGCATCGGTGAGGGTTTCATCTTTCAGAACGAAACGCAGTCGCGTCATGCAGTGGGTGACGGCGACGATGTTCTCTTTACCGCCCAGCGCGCTGATGACGTCGTTCGCCAGCGCAGCGTAATTTTTGGCCATCGGATGTGATCCTGTTATTGTTGTGAGAAATGTAGGAAACCGGTTCCACATAATCATCATGAGTTTCTATGAATGAAACAAGATCGCTTTTTGACCATTTTTTCGTTTCGTGATGCAGATCGCAATGGGGTATCAAAAGCGTGATTTCACCGCTGCGACAATTTTTTTGCAGTGCAGTACACTGCGCTCCATCAGATTCAGACGGAATAACAACATGACCACGATGCTGGAAGTGGCGAAGCGGGCAGGCGTTTCGAAAGCCACGGTATCCCGGGTGCTGTCGGGCAATGGCTACGTTAGCCAGGAAACCAAAGATCGGGTGTTTCAGGCCATTGAAGAGAGCGGCTATCGCCCGAATTTGCTGGCGCGAAACCTGGCTACCAAACGTACCCAGACGCTGGGCCTGGTGGTGACGAACACCCTTTATCACGGCGTCTACTTTAGCGAACTGCTGTTTCACGCCGCGCGCATGACGGAAGAAAAGGGGCGGCAGCTGATCCTCGCAGACGGCAAGCACAGCGCGGATGAAGAGCGCGAGGCGATCCAGTACCTGCTCGATATGCGCTGCGACGCGGTGATCATCTATCCGCGTTTTCTGAGCGTGGATGAAATGGATGAGATCGTCGAGAAGTGCGAGCAGCCCATAATGGTGCTCAACCGTCGCCTGCGGAAAAACAGCAGCCACAGCGTCTGGTCAGATCATAAAGCCTCCAGCCAGGACGCGGTGTCGCAGCTGATTGCGAAAGGGCACCGGGAAATCGCGTTTATCACCGGCTCGCTGGATTCTCCCACCGGGGTTGAGCGTCTCTCCGGCTACAAGGACGCGCTGGCGCAGCACGGTATTCCGCTGCGCGAGGGTCTGATTGCGCAGGGGAAGTGGAACCCCGCCAGCGGCGCGGCGGCGGTTGCCGAACTGCTTGCTCGCGGTGAACGCTTTACGGCGCTGGTGGCGAGTAATGACGACATGGCGATCGGCGCCATGAAGCAGCTGCACGACAGCGGCGTGACCGCACCGGACGCGGTGTCGGTGATCGGTTTCGACGACGTGGCCATCGCGCCCTACATCGTGCCGTCGCTTTCCAGCGTGCGTATTCCGGTGACGGAGATGATTAAAGAAACCATCAGCCGCCTGATCTTCATGCTCGACGGCGGCGAGTTTAAGTATCAACAAACCTTCTCCGGCGAGCTTGTCCTGCGTGACTCTGTAATTGACGGCCCACACCGCTGATGTCGACAGCCGTCATCGTCATAAGTGACGATGACGGCACCGCTTTAATTTTTAAAATCAAATAAAATCAATAAGTTAATTATTGGCACGGTTTATGAATATCTCCGCGCATAACTGTAATGCTGGAGAAGCAGATGAACCGTTTTATTATGGCCGATGCCAGTAAGTGTATTGGTTGCCGTACCTGTGAAGTGGCGTGCGTGGTTTCCCATCAGGCGGAGCAGGACTGCGCGTCGCTTACCCCTGACACCTTCCTGCCGCGCATCCACGTCATCAAAGGCGTGAATATTTCCACCGCCGCCATCTGTCGCCAGTGCGAAGACGCACCGTGCGCGAACGTCTGCCCGAACGGGGCGATTAAACGCGAGAAAGGCTTTGTGCACGTGATGCAGGAGCGCTGCATTGGCTGCAAAACCTGCGTGGTCGCCTGCCCGTATGGCGCGATGGAGGTGGTAGTCCGTCCGGTGGTGCGCAACAGCGGTATGGGGCTGAGCGTGCGGGCGGAGAAAGCCGAAGCCAACAAGTGCGACCTGTGCTACCACCGCGACGCCGGTCCGGCCTGCATGGAAGCCTGCCCGACGCACGCGCTGGTCTGCGTGGATCGCGACAAGCTTGAGCAGATGAGCGCCGAAAAGCGCCGTCGCGCGGCGTTCGACACCTCGTCATCACTGCTGTTCTGAACCGTATGAGCAGCAACGGCGTTCAGCTGCGCGTGCGCGGCAAAGTGCAGGGCGTAGGGTTTCGTCCCTTCGTCTGGCAGCTGGCGCAGGCGCTTCAGTTGACCGGTGACGTCTGCAATGACGGAGAGGGCGTGCTGGTGCGCCTCGCGGGTAATGGGGGGGCCTTTACCGCGAGGCTGCATCAGGACTGCCCGCCGCTGGCACGCATTGACCACGTGGAAATGCAGCCGTTTACCTGGGCGCACGTGCCGGAGGACTTTACCATCCGCCACAGCGCGGGCGGGGCGATGGACACCCAGATAGTGCCGGATGCCGCGACCTGTCCGGCATGTCTTGCTGAAATGCGCAACCCCGGCGAGCGCCGCTATCGCTACCCGTTTATCAACTGCACCCACTGCGGGCCGCGGTTCACCATTATTCGCGCCATGCCCTACGACCGCCCGGCCACGGCAATGGCGCCATTCCCGCTCTGTGTGCCGTGTGAAGCAGAGTACCGCAATCCTGCCGACCGCCGTTTTCACGCTCAGCCGGTAGCCTGCCCGGACTGCGGGCCCGCGCTTATGTGGCGTGCGGGCGACATAACTGCTGACCGTGAAGCTGCGCTGCGCGCGGCGGTGGCGATGCTGAAAAGCGGCGGTATTGTCGCGGTTAAAGGGCTGGGTGGTTTTCATCTCGTCTGCGATGCGCGTAATCCGCAGGCGGTCGCGACGCTTCGGGCACGCAAACAGCGACCGTCTAAGCCGCTGGCGGTGATGATCCCGCATGCGGATGACCTGCCGGAGACGGTTCAGGCGCTGCTACGATCACCCGCTGCACCCATTGTGCTCACGCCAAAAGCCTGGCTGCCCGCGTTACCGGAAGGTATCGCGCCCGGTCTGGATTCCGTGGGCATCATGCTTCCTGCGAACCCGCTGCAGCATCTTTTGATGATGGACTGCCAGCGCCCGCTGGTGATGACTTCAGGTAACCTCAGCGGCAGACCGCCAGCCATCACCAACCGGCAGGCGCTGGATGAGCTCGGCGACGTCGCGGACGGCTTCCTGCTGCACAACCGCGATATCCTGCAGCGGATGGATGATTCGGTGATGGATCGCGACGGCACGATGCTTCGCCGCGCGCGCGGTTTTGTGCCCGATGCCGTTACGCTGCCTGCGGGTTTCGAGAATATCCCCGCCATGCTATGCACCGGCGCGGAGATGAAAAACACCTTCTGCCTGGCGCGTGGGAACCAGGCGGTGCTGAGCCAGCATTTTGGCGATCTCAGTGACGAGGGTGTCGAAGCGCAGTGGCGCAGCGCGCTCTCGACGATGCAGGAAATTTACGGCTTTCAGCCGGAGCGCATTGTATGCGATGCCCATCCGGGGTACCGCGCGCGTCAGTGGGCGCAGGTGCAGGGGCTGCCCGTTGAAACTGTCCTGCATCATCACGCCCACGCGGCTGCGTGCCTGGCGGAGAACGGCTGGCCACTCGACGGCGAAGACGCAATTGCCCTGACGCTGGACGGGATCGGCATGGGCGAGAACGGTGCGCTGTGGGGCGGGGAGTGCCTGCGGGTGAACTATCTCGCGTGCGAGCGTCTGGGCGGGCTGCCTGCCGTTGCGCTTCCGGGGGGCGATCTGGCGGCGCGGCAGCCGTGGCGCAATCTGCTCGCCCACTGTCTGGCGTTTGTGCCTGACTGGCAGCAGTACCCTGAAACGCGTGCGGTACAGCGCCAGAACTGGCCGCTGCTGGCGACGGCGATCCGGCGTGGCATCAACGCGCCGCGAGCTTCTTCCTGTGGTCGCCTGTTTGACGCGGTTGCCTGTGCGCTCGGCATCGACACGCAGCGTTACGAAGGGGAAGCGGCCTGCCGGCTGGAAGCCCTGGCATCGCAGTGCACGGGTGTTGACCATCCGGTGACGCTGGAAGTGGATAACCTCGCGCAATTCTGGCTGCAGTGGCTGAGCTGGCAGGCGGAGCCCTGCGAGCGCGCGTGGGCATTTCACGACGCGCTGGCAAAAGGGCTGGCGCATCTTGCCGCGTTCCATGCCAGGCGCCTGTCGCTGTCGACAATCTGTCTCAGCGGCGGCGTGCTGCACAACCGTCTGCTGCGCGCGCGCCTGCGTCATTATCTTTCTGACTTTACGCTTCTTTTTCCTTCGCACCTGCCCGCAGGTGACGGAGCGATCTCCTTCGGGCAGGCGGTGGTCGCCACTGCCCGGTCATGTTTACAAAGGACTAAAAATGTTACGACTGTTACGCAATGAACCTCGCGCCGCGCTTCTGCTGCTGGCTCTGGTAATGGCAAACCTGCTGGCATGGGGATGGGCATGGCAGACCTTTAGCGGCAGCACGGCGCTGATGGCCGCCAGCCTGCTGGCGTGGTGCTACGGGCTGCGTCACGCGGTGGACGCCGACCACATTGCCGCCATTGATACCGTGACGCGTAAGATGATGCAGCAGGGCAAACGCCCGTCCGGCGTAGGGGCGTGGTTCTCGCTGGGACACTCCACCATCGTGGTGCTGGCCTCCATTGCTATTGCCGCCACCGCCACGGCGTTTCAGAAAAACATGGAATGGTTCCACGAAACCGGCAGCCTGATTGGCACCGCCGTTTCCGCCTCCTTCCTGCTGGCGATGGCGCTGGTGAACATGGTGATCCTGCGCGGAGTCTGGCGCAGTTTTCAGGCGCTGAAAAAAGGCCAGCCGGTGCAGGGCGACATCACGCTGCCTGCCCAGGGCGGCGTCATGAACTGGCTGTTTGGCAAAACCTTCCGCCTCGTCAATAAAAGCTGGCAGATGTATCTGGTGGGTTTCCTGTTCGGTCTCGGCTTTGACACGGCCACCGAGATTGGCGTGCTGGGGATCTCTGCCGCCAGCGCCTCCAGCGGGATGTCGGTGTGGTCAATCATGATCTTTCCTGCACTCTTCGCCAGCGGTATGGCGCTGGTGGATACCCTCGATAACCTGCTGATGGTCGGCGCCTACGGCTGGGCGTTTAACAAGCCGCAGCGCAAGCTCTACTACAACATGACCATCACCGGCACCTCCGTGGTGGTGGCGCTGTTTATCGGCGGGCTGGAAGCGCTGGGTCTGCTGATGGATAAATTTGCCCTCAGCGGCGGCGTGTGGGATCTGATTGGCACGGTAAACGACAACCTGGGCAACGCCGGGTTTGTGGTGGTCGGGCTGTTCGTTGCCTGCTGGCTGATCTCCATGGTCAACTACCGCTGGCGCGGCTACGACGCGCTGGTGGTGCGTTCCTGATCCGGCTCCTGCACAGCGTAACCTCCGCGACTTCCTCAATGGCTGGCGCATAGCGGCATACCGATAAAAAATGCTGAAAATATAGGACTTTTGCGGAATAAAATATATTCCGCATTCTTCGCTTGTGTGAAATAGCGAGAAAGATAATTGAGTTATTTATAAAAATTCGCCATGATTTGCCTCCGGCCGATCATGTCTTTTTAGACTGAGTTGGCTGCGAATAATAAAACAGAATGATGTTTTTAATCTGTTTCAGATTAGAGTATTTACGAAAATAATAAATAAGGGATTGATAGCGATGATATATCTGCTTTGCATTTATTTTATGAATAGGATTCGTAAAAAAAAGCTCCGGGATATCGGGGCGGTGAATAATAATATCCAAAGGTTAAGTAAGCATGACCCTTTTGCAGGCCGGGTAGGCGAAGCGCCACCCGGCAAAAACAGGGTTAAGCAGGTAGCAATTTCAGCAGAGCGAAAGCCTCCTTCATCCGATCTTCACTGACCACAAAAGCGCGTAGTTGACCCTCGTTGTCTACGCCATGCGCGACCATTCCCTGCTGTTCGAGGGTTATTTTCCAGCTCAGATCCTGACGCTGCGTTTCACCTGCGAGATGCAGCGGTAATTCCGGCGTTTTTACTTTAATTAGCATGGCGGGTAATTTCAGCGGCGCGCTGCCGCCGAGCAGGTTTTTAGCAAGATACATCGCGCTTAATTGGATTGGCTGTAAAAAGGGAAGTACCTGACCATTAATTTCAGCGCAGTCTCCTAACGCGTAAATATCAGGTTGCGTGGTTTGCAGATAGCTATTTACCTTCACGCCACGCTGTATTTCGGCGCCTGCGCGATGCGCCAGCGCGGTTTCCGGGCGCAGGCCCGTCGCCGCGATAACCGCATCGACCTCAACGCTGCGGTTGCGGTCGAGCATGGCACGAATGCCGCCTTCGGTTTTACTCAGGCTTTGCAGCTGCGATTTCAACAGCAGATGTACCCCCATGGCGGTCAGATGATGCTGTAAGCGACTGCTTACTTCTGCGGGCATCAGCGACGACAGAATGCTCGCCGCATGGTCGACCAGAGTCACGGATTTTCCCGCCCGGCAGAAATCCATCGCCAGCTCGGTGCCTATCAGCCCGCCGCCGACAATCATCACGCGCTGCGCGTCGCGAAGCCCCGTTTCGCTGGCCTGATACTCCTGCTGGCTGTTGAGGGTGATTATCAGCTCGCGGCCCTCAATCGGCGGCACAAACGCAGAGGCACCCGTGGCAAGCACCAGCCTGTCGTACTGCCAGGTTTTCTCTGTCGCTTTCACAACGTGAGCGGCGGCGTCGATGTCGGTGACCCAGGTGTACGGGAACAGGCGCAGGTTAAACAGCTCGGCGAACTCCCCCGCCGTCTGGCGGGTGAGATCTTCGGCGCGCTGATTCTGACTAATCACGTGGCTTAAGTCAGGCTTGTTGTACTCGTCCATGCTGTCGGCGGCAATCACCGTCAGCGGCACGCTGGCGTCCTGTTTGCGGATGTTTTTCACCAGCTGACGGGCGGCAAAGCCCGAGCCGATGATGACGATGCCGTGGCTCATTTTGCCTCCGTTGCCAGTTCATCAAAAACGTCTTTCCCGAGGGAACATTCCGGGCAGAGGAAGTTGTCCGGCACGTCACTCCACGGCGTACCCGGCGCAACGTCCTGCAGCGGCTCGCCCAGCTCAGGGTCGTAGATCCACTGGCAGACGCTGCACTGCATGCAAGGACCGAGGTTCGCAGCGGCAGCTTCAGCTACGGCTTCTGGCGAAACCGCCGCAGCGGGGGCGGTTTCCGGCAGAGGTGCAAGCGCCCACTGCCGCGCAATGTCGCGGCCGTGCTGGCGGCAGATCTCCAGGGCGTCGATATCCGGTCGCCATTTGGCTTTAAGGCTGAGGGACATCTCAAAACCGGCATCCTGTAAACGGGTAGAAAGGCGGTCTACCGCGCCGCCGCTCCAGCCGTGGGAGCCAAAGGCGCTGGCGCGCTTGTTACGGAAGCGCAGGCCGGTCATCTCTTCCACCAGACCTGCAATTTTCGGCATCATTACGTTGTTCATGGTGGAGGTGCCCACCAGCACGCCCTTAGAGCGGAACACGTTGGTCAATACCTCGTTCTTATCGCTGCGCGCCACGTTGAAGATTTTCACCGCCACGTTCGGGTCCACTTCGTTGATGCCCTGGGCAATGGCGTCCGCCATCATGCGGGTGTTGTTGGACATGGTGTCGTAGAAAATCGTAATGCGGTCTTCCTGATAGTCCGCCGCCCATTTCAGGTACAGCTCCACAATCTGGGTGGGATTTTCACGCCACACCACGCCGTGAGAGGTAGCAATCATCTCCACCGGCAGATTAAAGCCGAGGATCTCGGTGATTTTAGGCGTCACCAGGCGGCTGAACGGGGTAAGGATGTTGGCGTAGTACCGCTGGCACTGTTCGAACAGTTCGGTCTGATCCACTTCGTCATTAAACAGGCGTTCGTCGCAGTAGTGCTGGCCGAAGGCATCGTTGCTGAACAGCACCGCGTCGCCGGTCATGTAGGTCATCATGCTGTCCGGCCAGTGCAGCATCGGCGTTTCCACGAAGATCAGCTGCTTGCCGTTGCCGATATCCAGCGCGTCGCCGGTTTTCACGGTGTGGAAATTCCACTCCGGATGGTGGTGGTGGCCGTTGATCGAGTCGATGGCGTTGGTGGTGCAGTAGATCGGCGTGTTCGGGATGTAAGACATCAGCTCGGTCAGCGCGCCGGCGTGATCTTCTTCCGCGTGGTTGATGATGATGTAGTCGATGGCGTCCAGGTCGATTTCGCTGCGCAGGTTCTGCACGAACTCGCGGCTGAACTTGTGATCGACGGTATCGATCAGCACGTTTTTTTCTTCGCGGATGAGATAGCTATTGTAGCTGCTGCCGCGCAGCGTTTTGTATTCCGTCCCGTGGAAATCGCGCACTTCCCAGTCACGTTGACCCACCCAATGAATGTTATTTTTAACCAGAATAGACATAGCAACCTCTACGTAATACAGCATTTTCAAATAAGATGATTTGCTTATATCAAGTTGCGTGCCAGTTTTTAATTCTTTGATTTTAATGAATTAATGTTGCCGTGCCTCGTAGTGGGTAGTCATTATGACTATCAAAAGAAGTGTCAATATGACAACATGCATTGTCAAAATGACAGCGAGGTCACTATGAGCTTTTCCGTAGACGTGCTGGCGAAGATCGCCATTGAGCTGCAGACCGGTATCGGCCATCAGGACCGCTTTCAGCGGCTGATCTCCACGCTGCGCCACGTGCTTGAGTGCGATGCGTCCGCACTGCTGCGCTACGAGGGGCGGCAGTTTATTCCGCTGGCTATCGACGGGCTGGCGAAGGACGTGCTCGGACGGCGTTTTACCCTTGAGGGCCATCCGCGTCTGGAAACTATCGCCCGCGCGGGTGACGTGGTGCGCTTTCCGGCGGACAGCGATCTGCCCGACCCGTACGATGGGCTTATTCCCGGCCAGGAGAGCCTGAAGGTGCACGCCTGTATCGGCCTGCCTTTATTTGCCGGACAAAATCTGATTGGCGCGTTGACCCTCGACGGCCTTTCCCCGGACCAGTTCGATGCCTTTAGCGACGAAGAGCTGCGCCTGATTGCCGCCCTGGCCGCCGGGGCGCTTAACAACGCGCTGCTGATTGAACAGCTGGAGAGCCAGAATATCCTTCCCGGCAGCCCGGCGGCGTTTGAGCAGGTCACGCATACGGAGATGATTGGCCTCTCTCCGGGCATGGCGCAGCTCAAAAAAGAGATTGAGATCGTTGCCGCTTCCGATTTGAACGTGCTGATCTTCGGGGAGACCGGCACTGGCAAGGAGCTGGTGGCGAAGTCCATTCACGAAGCGTCGCCGCGCGCGGTGAACCCGCTGGTGTACCTCAATTGCGCCGCGCTGCCGGAAAGCGTGGCGGAAAGCGAGCTGTTTGGTCACGTTAAAGGGGCGTTTACCGGGGCCATCAGCAACCGCAGCGGCAAGTTCGAAATGGCCGATAACGGCACGCTGTTTCTGGACGAAATCGGCGAGCTCTCCCTGTCGCTGCAGGCCAAGCTGCTGCGCGTGCTGCAGTACGGCGACATCCAGCGCGTGGGGGATGACCGCAGCCACAGAGTGGACGTTCGCGTGCTGGCGGCCACCAACCGTGACCTGCGTGAAGCGGTGCTGGCAGGGCAGTTCCGCGCCGACCTGTTCCATCGCCTGAGCGTGTTCCCGCTTACCGTGCCGCCGCTGCGCGAGCGCGGGGACGACGTGGTGCTGCTGGCGGGCTTTTTCTGCGAGCAGTGCCGTCTCAGGATGGGGCTTTCCCGCGTGGTGCTGAGCCCGGGTGCGAGGTCGCATCTGCTAAGCTACGGCTGGCCGGGCAACGTGCGCGAGCTGGAGCATGCGATCCACCGCGCGGTGGTGCTGGCGCGGGCGACGCGTTCGGGAGATGAGGTGGTAATTCATGCGCGGCATTTTGCACTGCATGAGGAAACTGCCCCGACCGTGAAGGCTGCTGCGCCTGAGAGCGCAAACGAGAATCTGCGCGAGGCGACGGAAGAATTCCAGCGTCGGATGATTACCCGCGCGCTGGAGCAGAATAACCGCAGCTGGGCGGCGTGCGCGCGGGCGCTGGAGATGGACGTCGCCAACCTGCACCGGCTGGCGAAGCGTCTGGGACTGAAGGGTTAGATAATGCCGGCCTGATAGAAATCCTGAAGGTTGATGGCGCCGCACAGCCTGCCGGTGTCATCCACCACCGGTGCGGCGGTGATTTTGCGCTTCATCAGCACCTCTTTGGCTTCAATGGCGCGGCTCTCGGCGTTCAGCGTCAGCCCCCCTTTGGTCATGGCGTCCGACACTTGGGTTTCCAGCCTGCCGCCGCCCACCAGCCAGCGGCGCAGGTCGCCGTCGGTGAACACGCCTTTGACGTACCCGTCGTCATCGCACACCGCCACCAGCCCCAGACCGGTGCGGCTGAGCTCCAGCATCGCGTCCATGACGCTGGTATTGAGTTTGACCTGCGGAATAGCATCGTCGGTGCGCATCAGGTGGTGAACCTTGTTGAGCAGGCGTGCCCCGAGCGCCCCCGCCGGATGCGAGCGGGCGAAATCTTCTTCGTTAAACCCGCGCGCCTGCATCACCGCCATCGCCAGCGCGTCGCCCATCATCAGGGTATTCACGGTGCTGGAGGTCGGGGCGAGGTGCATCGGACAGGCTTCACGCTCAACGGAAATATCCAGCGTCGCTTTGGCGGCCAGCGCCAGCGGCGAGCGGGATTTCCCGGTCATCGCCAGCAGGGCAACCGATTTTTCCTGCAGGCGCGGAATAATGAGATCCAGCTCTTTGGCCGAACCGGAGTAAGAGATAAACAGCATCACGTCGCGGCTTTCTATCATCCCCAGATCGCCGTGCAGCGCCTCTGCCGGATGCACGAAGAAGGCCGGGGTGCCGGTGCTGGCGAGCGTCGCAGCAATCTTTTTGCCGATATGGCCGGATTTACCGATGCCCGCCACGATCACTTTGCCTTCGCAGTGGATAATGGTGTTGGCGGCGCGGACAAAATCCTCGCCCAGACGCTCCGGCAGGCGGCTGGCTTCCTGCAGCTCCAGCATCAGCGTCTGGCGGCCCGTTTCTAACAGAAAATCACTCATCTCTCTCTCCGGTTACGATCACGTCGATTCCTTTCTCTTCCAGCGCTTTTTTGAACGCCGGGTCGATACCCGCGTCGGTAATCAGCTTATCGACGCTTTCAAGGCTACAGACAATGTTGGGGCTTTTGCGGCCAAACTTCGACGAGTCCGCCATCAGAATCACTTCCCGTGCAGCGTTACACATGGCTTTACTGACGCTGAACACCTCGTTGAACGTCGTAACGCCGGCGTTCAGGTCGATGCCGTCGGTGCCCATAAACAGCTTATCAAAGCTGAAGTGGTCGAAGGCATTTTCCGCCAGCTGACCGTGAAACGACGCCGATTTTTTGCGGAAGGTGCCGCCGGGCATCAGGATGGTCTGCTCGCAGTCGTTCTCCGACAGGGCGTTGACGATGTGCAGGCTGTTGGTCATCACCGTGATGTTGTTAAAGCGGCTGAGCAGCGGGATCATCTGCAGAACGGTACTGCCTGCATCCAGAATGATGGAGTCGCCATCGTGGATAAATTTTACGGCGGCTTCGGCTATCAGCGCTTTCTGGTGGGTATTGATCAGCGTTTTGTGGTCGATAGGCGGGTCGGCTTCGTCCTTATTGAGCACCACGCCGCCGTAGGTTCGAATGACGGCGCCAGAGTTTTCAAGCAATACGAGGTCCTTGCGTATCGTCGTGCCGGTGGTGTCAAAGTAGTGGGCCAGATCCTCTACCGAACATTTTCCCTGCTTTTGCAGATGCTCGAGAATGGCCGCCTGCCGCTGACGAGGTTTCATAGGCGCTTCGTTCCTTAGGTTGCGAAATGATAATTTCGCAAGTCTATATCTTTCACAACGAAATTATCCATGTTTCAGATTAAGCGCTAATGATAGTGCATTCTGACAGAGTGGATCATGGGGAAAGATCACATCAGGCTGCAATTCCTGCAGCGAAATGCCGTTGATTGCCTGGATTTTCACCGGACGGGCAAAGACGGTCATGCCGCGCATGATGAGGGAATCGCAGACGTTATTGTTTTCGTCCAGCGCAATAGCCACGACGACTCGCGGTTTAAAGCGTCCGCCGGAACGCCCGACGCCCACGCGGCCTTTCTGGCACAGGGCATCAAACGCGCGGTTAAACTGGTGAATTTGCCAGCCGCCGAACGCCATCTGGCAGAGCCAGGCGAGGGCGGCGACGGTGACGAGTGCGGTGACCATATCGGCTCCTTATTGTGTTCCCTCTCCCGGTGGAGAGGGGTAGGGTGAAGGCATCAGGCCGCTCGATCAGAACATTACCTGCCCGCCGGTGACGTTAATCGACTGCCCGGTGCAGTACGAGGCTTTCGGGCTGGCGTAAAACAGCAGCATGTTCAGCACGTCCTGATAATCGCACCCGCGCTTCAGCGGCACTTTATCGATGTAGTACTGCTCCACTTCCTCAGCCTTGATGCCGAGCTTGGTGGCATACTGAGGCAGCAGGGACTGGAACATCGGCGATTTCAGCAGGTTACCCAACATCAGCGAGTGCACGGTAATGCCGTACTCGGCCAGATCCAGCGCCAGAGACTGCGTCAGCCCCACGCCGCCAAACTTCGCCGCGCTGTAGCCGGAGTTGTGCTTGCTGCCCACTTTTCCTGATTTGGAGTTGATCTGAATGATGCGTCCCTGAATGCCGTCGCGGATCATCAGACGGGAAAACTCGCGGGCACAGAGGAAATAGCCCACCAGATTGACCTGCAGCGAGCGGTCAAAATCCCCCAGTTCGAAATCGCTGATAAAGGCCGCTTTCGCAATTCCCGCGCTGTAGACCAGCAGATCGGTACGCCCAAAAATCTCGTCCACGCCGCGGGCCAGCGCCATCACGCTCTGCTCGCTGGTGGCGTCGGCGCCAAACCCGTACGCCATACCTTCGCCAAACTCGGTGTTAATGGTGTCCGCCACGCGGGCGGCTTTTTCACTCTGAATATCCACTACCGCCACGCGGTAGCCCTCTGCGGCAAGCCCACGGCAGAGGAACTCGCCTAAGGTTTGTCCTCCACCAATGACAACGGCAACCTGACTCATGTCTATCTCCTTAATTACGCAACAAATTTTAACGTGCAGCCTGGGGTGACAGCCTGCGGAACCGGGCCCGCCACGTGAACCGTACCGGGATACTCGGCCTGCGGCTGGCCGTCGAAACGCAGGGTGATGTGGCCCAGCTCGCGCAGGTTTTGCTCGGCCACGTCGCCGACGGCGGTCACGGCATAGCGCGCCTCGCCCAGCTCAAGCTGGCTACCGGCCTTCAGCTCACCGTTCAGCTCGCCGTGGCAGTGGATAAAGCAAAACTCTTCGATATCCGCAGGCGCCCCTTCGCGGAAGGTGATCAGCATCTGGTCGCTCAGCGCGTCGGCGGCGCTCTGGCCGATGCGGGTAATGGTGGTCTGGTAAATCACGATCATTGCAGGAACCTCTTATTGATAAATAAAGCCGGAGACAAACCAGGCAATCAGCACCGTGGGCGCGCCCGTCAGGAAGCGGCTGACCAGCACGGACGGCACGCCCACGCGCACGGTGTCCTGGCGCGCTTCGGCCAGCGACAGCCCAACGGGGATGAAATCGCACGCCGCCTGGGCGTTAATGGCAAACAGGGCGGGCAGGGCGAGGTGCGGGGGAATGTTCCCCAGACCAATCTGCACGCCAATCAGCACGCCGATGACCTGAGCGATCACCGCGCCCGGGCCGAGGAACGGCGACAGCAGCGGGAAGGAGCAGATCAGCGCCAGCGTCACCAGCCCAAGCGGGTGGCTGGCGAGCGGGGCGAGGCCATGGGCAATCCAGTCGCCCAGGCCGGAGGCCATGATGATGCCGATCAGCGCCGAGACGAACGCCATAAACGGCAGAATGGTTTTCAGCACCGTGTCGATGGTGTCGCGCCCGGACTGGAAAAGCACCGCCACGGCGGAACCCATGCCCATCCCGACCTTCGCCAGCAGGCCGTCGCTCTGCTCGGTGATCTTCTTGCTGGTGTCGTACTCGCGCGGGGCCGCTTTTTGTGGCGCGGCAGTGCCATTCACCAGAGTAATGTTGTCCTCCTTTACGCCCGAGACATAAATGTCTTCAAGGATGTACTGCGCCAGCGGGCCGGATTTACCGGTGGAGTGAATATTTACCGTCGGAATACGGCGCTTCGGATAGATACCGCAGCGCAGCGTGCCGCCGCAGTCGATCACCGCCACGCCGATTTCCGCTTCCGGCGGCTCGCCTTCCTTGAAGCCGTCAACCGCTTCCCAGCCCGTCAGCTCGCGCAGCCTGTCGACGATCGCCGGGCGCGTGCCCGCGGTAATGTAGACGATCTTTTTGCCTTCGGTGGCGTCGAACTCCAGCGGGCCGCCCCAGCCGCCCGTGCCTTTCTCAATGCGGATCCGGTTCATGCTGTGGCTCCTGAAAGATGGACCTTCTGTTCAAGCTGGATGCCCATTTTTTTCTCGAAAATAGCGGTGGTGAGGTCGGTCACCCAGCCGCGGAAGAAGTTGGTCACCAGGCCGACCAGCAGGTAGCTCACCGCCAGCGGGCCGAGCGGCAGACCAATGGTGGTCAGGCCGCTGGCGATCCCGAGATAGACAAACAGTTCGCCGGGGTTGATGTGCGGGAACAGGCCGTTCATCGAATGGCAGCTGTAGGAGGCGGCGGCGTAGTAGCTCGGCTTGTACTTTTCCGGCATAAAGCGGCCGAGGCTTAAGGTCATCGGGTTGCAGAACACGAAGGTGCCGATAAAGGGCAGTATCAGGTAGCGGGACAGCGGGTTTCCGGCGCAGCGCTGGGCGAAGCGCTCAATGCGCTGCTGGCCGATAAAGTTAATCAGCGCGTTCATGATCACCAGCAGGCTGATCAGCAGGGGCAGGATCCCGGTCACCATGCCGGTGAACACTTCTCCGCCTTTCTGAAACAGCCCGATGAACCACTCGGCGCCGTGGGTGATGGTTTCTATCATTCTTCTCTCCTGTGGGGCTTTTTTGTTTTTGTCTGACTGGGCTAATAATAATCACTTTGAAAGGTTTTAAAGTGTTAGTTAGATCTCACAATGAAAGAAAAACGGATTATTTTGAAAGTTTATTGGTGGGGATAATGATTTTCGATGGAAAAAAGCGCGGATTTGCGTAGGGAAGGTGCGTACCGCTTCCTTGAGGTGTTGCGGATGCTTTACCATACTGGGTTCTTATCGAACCCGTTAAATGGATGTCTCATGTTCAAGCGTCGTTATGCAGCGCTGTTGCCTGCGCTTATTCTGCTGTCTGCCTGTAGTAGCAAACCTAAGACCGAAGCCGTTCAGCAAACGGCGGGCGAGCCTTCCGGAGGATTCCTGCTGGAGCCGCAGCACAATATGATGCAGATGGGGGGCGACTTCGCGAATAACCCGGCGGCCGAGCAGTTCATCGATAAAATGGTGAGCAAACACGGCTTTGACAGACAGCAGCTGCACGAAATTTTGTCTCAGGCGAAGCGTCTGGACTATGTGCTGCGCCTGATGGACAGACAGGCGCCGACGGCCCAGGTGCCGAGCGGGCCGAACGGCGCGTGGCTGCGCTATCGCAAGCAGTTTATTACCCCGGACAACGTGCAAAACGGCGTGGCGTTCTGGAATCAGTATGAAGAGGCGCTCAACCGCGCGTGGCAGGTATACGGCGTACCGCCTGAAATCATCGTCGGGATTATCGGCGTGGAAACCCGCTGGGGCCGCGTGATGGGGAAAACCCGCATCCTGGATGCGCTGGCGACGCTCTCCTTTAACTACCCGCGCCGCGCGGAGTATTTCTCTTCCGAGCTGGAAACCTTCCTGCTGATGGCGCGCAACGAACAGGACGATCCGCTCGATCTGAAAGGGTCGTTTGCCGGCGCCATGGGCTACGGCCAGTTTATGCCGTCGTCCTATAAACAGTATGCCGTCGACTTTAACGGAGATGGCCATATCAACCTGTGGGATCCGGTGGATGCCATCGGCAGCGTGGCGAACTACTTCAAAGCGCACGGCTGGGTGCCGGGCGGCCAGGTGGCGGTGCAGGCCAACGGCCAGGCGCTGGGGCTGGAAAACGGCTTCAAAACCAACTACAGCATTTCGCAGCTGGCAGCGGCAGGCCTAACGCCAACGCAGCCGCTGGGCAACGCGCAACAGGCGAGCCTGCTGCGTCTGGATGTCGGGACGGGCTATCAGTACTGGTACGGTCTGCCGAATTTCTACACCATTACCCGCTATAACCACAGCACCCACTATGCGATGGCCGTATGGCAGCTGGGGCTGGCGGTATCGCAGGCCCGCGTGCCGGCGGCGTCACCGTTTAGTCAGTAAGTCACCTTATTCCCCCTCTCCCTTTGGGAGAGGGCTAGGGTGAGGGCACCCGCGCGCACCTATTTCCCGCAGAAACATTTCGCCACACTCCCTCTGCAAACCCGCCATTTACATCTTAACCACCTTTCAGTATTGTTATGTTATAACATTTAATATGGTGTCGAGATGTCAACATCCCTTTTTTCTCTGTCTGCTCTGGTGCGGCTTTTGCTGGGGCTGGTGCTGGTTGTTTTTATCGGGCTGGCCGTGCGCTGGGCGGTGGCATTGCCATGATTGTGTTGAATGAACTGGTCGCGGGATATGAACGCCAGCCCATTACGCGGCCACTTTCGGGCACGATTGAGCGCGGAAGCATGACCGCCATTATCGGCGCTAACGGCTGCGGGAAATCCACGCTGCTGAAAACGCTGGCGGGGTTTATTCCTCCCGTCAGCGGTGGCTTTCGCTGGCAGGGGAAGCGTCCGGTAATCGGATGGCTGGCACAGCGTCACGCGCTGGAGGCGCAGTTTCCGCTGACCGTGCGCGATGTCGTCAGCATGGGCTGCTGGCCGGGCATTTCGCTGCTTTCCGGGTTTCGTCGCGAAACGCGGTTGCGTATTGCCAGCGCGCTTGAGCGCGTCGGACTGGAAACCATGGCCTTATCCACCATCGATGAGCTCTCCGGCGGGCAGTTCCAGCGCATGCTGTTTGCCCGCGTTCTGGTACAGCAGGCGCCGCTGGTGATGCTGGATGAGCCCTTTACCGGCGTCGATGAAGCCACCTGCAACGTGCTGATGGACGTGATGCTGGAGATGTATATGCAGGGGCAAACGCTGCTCGCGGTACTGCACGACAGCGAGCGCGTGTCGCGCCATTTCCCGCAAACGCTGCGGCTGGATGCTGACGTGCCCCAGTGGAAAACCGAGCGGGTGAGGGTGGCATGATCTGGCATCTCTTTTTTCAGCCGTTTATTGAGTACGGCTTTATGCGTCGCGCGCTGGTGGTTTGCCTTGCGCTCTCGGTCAGCACTACCGCGCTCGGCGTGTTTCTTCAGCTGCGTCGGATGAGCCTGATGGGCGACGCTCTTTCTCACGCCATTTTGCCGGGCGTTGCCGTGGGGTATTTACTCAGCGGCATGTCGCTGCTGGCGATGAGTATTGGCGGTTTTATCGCGGGCATTACCGTGGCGCTGCTGGCCGGTCTGGTCAGCCGACGCACGCCGCTTAAGGAAGATGCCAGCTTCGCGGGGTTTTACCTTGGCTCACTGGCGCTGGGCGTCACGCTGGTGTCGCTGCGCGGGTCGAATGTCGATCTGCTGCATCTGCTGTTTGGCTCCATCCTCGCCGTGGACAACGACGCCGCGCTGTTTGTTACGGGCGTGTGTATGTTCACCCTTATCACGCTGGCGCTGTTCTATCGCGGGCTGGTCACAGAAGCGTTTGATACCGCCTGGCTACAGGTGAACGCCCGCTGGCTGCCCGGCCTGCTGCACGGACTGTTTCTGGCGCTGCTGGTTCTTAACCTGGTGGCTGGTTTTCAGGTGCTCGGCACGCTGATGGCCGTCGGGCTGATGATGCTGCCAGCCGTGGCGGCCCGCTGCTGGGTGCGCACGCTGCCTGCGTTACTCCTGATGGCGGGCATCAGCGGTATTTTCTGCGCATGGCTGGGGCTGAGCCTCTCCTGGGCAATGAGTTTGCCTGCCGGGCCATCCATCGTGCTCACCGCCAGCGCGCTGTTCTTTATTTCCATTTTACTGGGCACGCGAAGCAGGCTCGCTGGCAGCCTGCGCGCGCTTTTTTAACGCAAGGGGAAACGATGAAACGAACAGGATTAGTAGTGGCGCTCGCGCTGGGGATGATGTCGCACGGCGTGATGGCGAAAACGCTGAATGTGGTCACCAGCTTTTCGATACTGGGGGATATCACGCAGGAGGTGGGCGGTGACCATGTGAACGTGACGACGCTGGTGGGGCCGGACGGCGATCCGCATACGTTTGAACCGTCGCCGAAAGACAGCGCGGCGCTGAGCAAGGCCGATGTGGTGGTGGTGAACGGCCTGGGGCTGGAGGGCTGGCTCGATCGGCTGGTGAAGGCCTCCGGGTTCAAAGGACAGCTGGTCGTCGCCTCAGTCGGGGTGAAAACTCACACGCTTGAGGAAGATGGAAAGACCGTGACCGATCCGCACGCGTGGAACAGCGCGGCGAACGGGGCGCTGTATGCACAAAATATTCTGAACGGGCTGGTGAAAGCCGATCCGCAGGACAAAGCCGCGCTGGAAGCCTCCGGTAAACCGTATATCGCGCAGCTTAACCAGCTGGATAGCTGGGCCAAAACGCGCTTTAGCCAGATCCCGCAGGCGAAGCGTAACGTGTTGACCAGCCATGACGCGTTTGGCTATTTCAGCCGCGCCTACGGCGTGACGTTTATGGCGCCGCAGGGACTGTCGTCCGAGAGCGAGGCCAGCGCGTCGCAGGTTGCTGAGATTATCAATCAGATCAAAGCCGACGGCGTCAAAACCTGGTTTATGGAAAATCAGCTCGATCCGCGTCTGGTGAAGCAGATAGCGTCGGCGACGGGCGCACAGCCGGGGGGCGAACTGTATCCGGAAGCTCTGTCGGCAAAAGGCGGGGTGGCAGACACCTACGTTAAGGCATTTCGCCACAATGTGAACACCCTCGCCGACAGCATGAAATAACATTTCCACGGCCGGTGCGCCCGCATCGGCTTTTTTCTGAAGCTCCCTCGTAAAACCTGAAGTGCATCCCCACATCTGACGAGAAAGTGCTATCTTGTGCAGCACGTTTTTCTGATGCCTGGAGCGAGAATGACTGACCATGAATTGATGCAGCTTAGCGAGATTGTTGGCCTTGCGCTGAAGCAGCGTGGCGCGACAATCACCACCGCGGAATCCTGCACCGGCGGCTGGGTGGCGAAAGCGATTACCGATATTGCCGGCAGTTCCGCCTGGTTTGAACGCGGATTTGTGACCTACAGTAACGAAGCTAAAGCACAGATGATTGGCGTGCGCGAATCCACGCTTGAACAGCATGGCGCGGTCAGCGAACCGGTGGTGATCGAGATGGCCATTGGTGCGCTCAAAGAGGCGCGCGCAGATTACGCAATTTCCATTAGCGGCATTGCGGGCCCGGACGGCGGCAGCGACGTGAAGCCTGTCGGCACAGTCTGGTTTGGGTTTGCTACTTCTAAAGGCGAAGGCATCACCCGCCGGGAGTGCTTCAGCGGCGATCGCGAAAGCGTGCGTCGTCAGGCAACGGAATATGCGTTAAAAACGCTCTGGCAACAATTTCTACAAAACACTTGATACTGTATGACCATACAGTATAATTGCACCAACAGAACAGAAATCCACGGTGAAGCACAGTCGCTTCTCCCGGCATGACAGGAGTAATAATGGCTATCGACGAAAACAAACAGAAAGCGTTGGCGGCAGCACTGGGCCAGATCGAAAAGCAATTCGGTAAAGGCTCCATCATGCGCCTGGGTGAAGACCGTTCCATGGATGTGGAAACCATCTCCACCGGTTCGCTTTCTCTGGATATCGCGCTGGGCGCTGGCGGCCTGCCTATGGGCCGTATCGTAGAAATCTACGGGCCAGAGTCCTCCGGTAAAACCACCCTGACGCTGCAGGTCATTGCCGCGGCACAGCGCGAAGGTAAAACCTGTGCGTTTATCGATGCCGAGCACGCGCTGGACCCTGTGTATGCCCGTAAGCTGGGTGTCGATATCGACAACCTGCTGTGTTCTCAGCCGGACACCGGTGAGCAGGCACTGGAAATTTGTGACGCGCTGGCGCGTTCTGGTGCTGTTGACGTTATCGTGGTCGACTCCGTTGCCGCACTGACGCCAAAAGCCGAAATCGAAGGCGAAATCGGCGACTCTCATATGGGCCTTGCGGCTCGTATGATGAGCCAGGCGATGCGTAAGCTGGCGGGTAACCTGAAGCAGTCCAACACGCTGCTGATCTTCATCAACCAGATCCGTATGAAAATCGGCGTGATGTTCGGTAACCCGGAAACCACGACCGGGGGGAACGCCCTGAAATTCTACGCCTCTGTCCGTCTGGATATCCGCCGTATCGGCGCGGTGAAAGAGGGTGAGAACGTCGTCGGTAGCGAAACCCGCGTCAAGGTTGTGAAGAACAAAATCGCTGCGCCGTTCAAGCAGGCTGAGTTCCAGATCCTCTACGGCGAAGGTATTAACTTCTTCGGTGAGCTGGTTGACCTGGGCGTGAAAGAGAAGCTGATTGAAAAAGCGGGCGCCTGGTACAGCTACAACGGTGACAAGATTGGTCAGGGTAAAGCGAATGCCATCTCCTGGCTGAAAGAGAACCCGGCTGCGGCGAAAGAGATCGAGAAGAAAGTGCGTGAGCTTCTGCTGAACAACCAGGACTCCACGCCTGATTTCGCGGTTGATAGCGCGGATGCTGAAGAAACTAACGAAGACTTTTAATTCTCTCGTTTAACAATGAAGGGCTGCTGATGCGGCCCTTTTTGCATTTCTGAATCAGCAGGTTTTTTTATGAGTGAACCGACAACACGTCGACCCGCGTATGCACGCTTACTTGATCGCGCGGTGCGCATCCTGGCCGTCCGTGACCACAGTGAACAGGAGCTGCGGCGAAAACTGTCGGCGCCGGTGATGAGTAAAAACGGCCCGGAAGAGATTGATGCCGCCGCGGAAGATTATGACCGCGTCATCGCCTGGTGCTATGAGCATCGCTATCTTGATGACGAGCGTTTTGCCTCGCGGTTTCTCGCCAGCCGTGGCCGTAAAGGATACGGGCCCGCGCGCATCCGGCAGGAGCTAAACCAGAAAGGGGTAGCCAGGGAGTCCATCGAAAAATCGATGCGCGAATGCGATATTGACTGGTGCGAACTGGCAAGAGAACAAGCGATTCGCAAGTACGGCGAGCCGCTGCCGCGTGAATTTTCAGAAAAAGTCAAAATCCAGCGCTTTTTGCTCTACCGCGGCTTTCTGATGGAAGATATTCAGGATATCTGGCGTAATTTTGCCGATTGAACGCATGCGGGATTTTACTTCCCACTAAAGAAAACTTATCTTATTCCCACTTTTTCCAGTAGCTGGTCTGTCCAACGGTTTACCGATACAGGCTGGCTACGACATTTCGTTAGCTTGATTTCAGGATAATTATGAGCAAGAGCACCGCTGAGATCCGTCAGGCGTTTCTCGATTTTTTCCATAGTAAGGGACACCAGGTTGTTGCCAGCAGCTCCCTGGTACCGAACAACGATCCGACTCTGCTGTTTACCAACGCCGGGATGAACCAGTTCAAGGATGTGTTCCTTGGTCTCGACAAGCGTAATTATTCCCGCGCCACAACCTCACAGCGTTGCGTGCGTGCGGGCGGTAAACACAACGACCTGGAAAACGTCGGTTACACCGCGCGTCACCACACCTTCTTCGAAATGCTGGGTAACTTCAGCTTCGGCGACTACTTCAAACACGATGCCATTCAGTATGCGTGGGAACTGCTGACCGGTGAAAACTGGTTCAACCTGCCGAAAGAGCGTCTGTGGGTTACCGTCTATGAAACCGATGACGAAGCCTACGAAATCTGGGAAAAAGAAGTCGGGATCCCGCGCGAGCGTATTATTCGCATCGGCGATAACAAAGGCGCGCCTTACGCGTCCGACAACTTCTGGCAGATGGGTGACACCGGCCCTTGCGGTCCGTGCACCGAGATCTTCTACGATCACGGCGACCACATCTGGGGCGGCCCTCCAGGAAGCCCGGAAGAAGACGGCGATCGCTACATTGAGATCTGGAACATCGTCTTCATGCAGTTCAACCGTCAGGCCGACGGTACGATGGAGCCGCTGCCGAAGCCTTCCGTTGATACCGGTATGGGCCTGGAGCGTATTGCCGCGGTTCTGCAGCACGTTAACTCCAACTATGAGATTGACCTGTTCAGCACCCTGATCAAAGCCGTTGCCGAAGTCACCGGCGCGACCGATCTGAACAACAAATCGCTGCGCGTTATCGCGGACCACATTCGCTCCTGCGCGTTCCTGATTGCAGACGGCGTTATCCCGTCGAATGAAAACCGTGGCTACGTGCTGCGTCGTATCATTCGTCGTGCTATTCGTCACGGCAACATGCTGGGCGCGAAGGACACCTTCTTCTACAAACTCGTTGGGCCACTGATCGGCGTGATGGGTTCAGCCGGTGACGAGCTGAAACGCCAGCAGGCGCAGGTTGAGCAGGTTCTGAAAACCGAAGAAGAGCAGTTTGCCCGTACTCTGGAGCGCGGTCTGGCGCTGCTGGACGAAGAGCTGGCGAAGCTCAAGGGCGACACGCTGGATGGCGAAACCGCTTTCCGCCTGTACGACACCTACGGCTTCCCGGTTGACCTGACGGCGGACGTTTGCCGCGAGCGCAACATCAAAGTTGACGAAGCGGGCTTCGAAGCCGCGATGGAAGAGCAGCGCCGTCGTGCGCGTGAGTCCAGCGGTTTCGGTGCAGACTACAACGCGATGATCCGCGTTGATAGCGCGTCTGAATTCAAAGGTTATGAGGCGCTGGAACTGACCGGCAAAGTGACCGCCCTGTTTGTTGACGGCAAAGCCGTGGACAGCATCAGTGCGGGTCAGGATGCGGTTGTCATTCTGGACAAAACGCCGTTCTACGCCGAATCCGGCGGCCAGGTTGGTGATAAAGGCGAACTGAAGGGCAATGGCTTTAGCTTCAGCGTCAGCGACACCCAAAAATACGGTCAGGCGATTGGTCACCAGGGCAAACTGGTTTCCGGTTCTCTGAAAGTGGGCGAGGGCGTCCAGGCTAACGTTGATGAAGCTCGCCGCGCGCGCATTCGTCTGAACCACTCGGCAACCCACCTGATGCACGCTGCCCTGCGCGATGTGCTCGGTACCCACGTTGCACAGAAAGGTTCTCTGGTTAATGACAAAGTGCTGCGCTTCGACTTCTCGCATTTTGAAGCGATGAAGCCGTCTGAAATCCGTGCGGTGGAAGATCTGGTGAACGCGCAGATCCGTCGTAACCTGCCAATCGAGACTCATATCATGGATCTTGAGGACGCGAAGAAAAAAGGTGCGATGGCGCTGTTTGGCGAGAAATACGACGAACGTGTTCGCGTGCTGAGCATGGGCGACTTCTCTACCGAGCTGTGCGGCGGTACACACGCCTCGCGCACCGGTGACATCGGCCTGTTCCGTATTGTTTCCGAGTCGGGTACGGCGGCAGGCGTGCGTCGTATTGAAGCGGTGACCGGTGAAGGTGCGATTGCCAGCCTGCATGCGCAGAGCGATCAACTGCACGATATCGCGCAGCTGCTGAAAGGCGATAGCCAGAACCTGGGCGAGAAAGTGCGCGTTGCGCTGGATCGCACGCGTCAGCTGGAAAAAGAGCTGCAGCAGCTGAAAGAGCAGGCTGCGGCGCAGGAGAGTGCAAACCTCTCCAGCAAGGCTGTAGACATTAAGGGCGTCAAACTGCTGGTCAGCGATCTGGCGGGCGTTGAGCCTAAGATGCTGCGAACTATGGTCGACGATCTCAAGAACCAGCTTGGTTCTACCGTCATCGTGCTGGCGACAGTGGCAGAAGGTAAGGTTTCTCTGATTGCGGGCGTATCTAAGGATGTGACCGACCGCGTAAAAGCAGGGGAACTGATTGGTATGGTCGCTCAGCAGGTGGGCGGCAAGGGGGGCGGTCGTCCGGACATGGCGCAAGCCGGTGGTACGGATGCGGCGGCACTCCCTGCAGCATTGGCCAGCGTTGAAAGCTGGGTAAGCGCGAAACTGTAATAACTACAAAGCACAAGCAGACGCCATAGCGGTAACGTTATGGCGTCTTGTTCACTGTGCTATCGATAACGATAAAGTCAGGTTGAGTTTGTGTATATCGGCTAAACTTACGTTTAACAGAATGTGATGCCGTGACTGCTTACACTTTACGTGTTTGTCATCGCTTACTTTTTGGCGTTATATGATGGATAATGCCGGGATACAAGAGACCCGACTCTTTTAATCTTTCAAGGAGCAAAGAATGCTGATTCTGACTCGTCGAGTTGGTGAGACCCTCATGATTGGGGATGAGGTCACCGTGACAGTTTTAGGGGTAAAGGGTAACCAGGTACGTATTGGTGTTAACGCTCCTAAAGAAGTATCTGTCCACCGTGAAGAGATCTACCAGCGTATCCAGGCTGAAAAATCCCAGCAGTCCAGTTACTGATATTGTCGCGTCTCGCTGTCGGGCGAGACGCAACCCTCCTGTCATTTTTCCTGCTCAAAGTTACCGTTTAATTTCAATCGCTCTCTTTTTAACCGCTCCATAACCCTTAACTCGTCCTATCGCCGCCTTTTCTGCATAGGTTTTCTGTGAAGAATCCTGCAAAATCCGCTTATAAAACACCCTCTTTGCGGCTTTTACATGCGAATTGCGTGTGATTTGTGCAAACGATAAAAGCTTTTGGAAAATTGTTTGACTTATAAGTCCCAGAAAGTAATATATGCGCCACGCAGCGACGAGAAGCTCTTAACGAGTTGCTCGAAGCACTCGAAAGAGGCGTTGTGTGGTGAGGTGGCCGAGAGGCTGAAGGCGCTCCCCTGCTAAGGGAGTATGCGGTCAAAAGCTGCATCCGGGGTTCGAATCCCCGCCTCACCGCCATTTTGCATCCGTAGCTCAGCTGGATAGAGTACTCGGCTACGAACCGAGCGGTCGGAGGTTCGAATCCTCCCGGATGCACCATCTATTACTTCATATTGCTTTAGAAGTGATATGAATATCGAGCAGTACAGTAGTAAATCCCGATGCATCCGTAGCTCAGCTGGATAGAGTACTCGGCTACGAACCGAGCGGTCGGAGGTTCGAATCCTCCCGGATGCACCATTTACTATTTCTGAAAGCAGTACCCTGATGCATCCGTAGCTCAGCTGGATAGAGTACTCGGCTACGAACCGAGCGGTCGGAGGTTCGAATCCTCCCGGATGCACCATATTCTCCGAGATAATAGCCACGCTGTTGTTTCAAGGTCTGCGGGTTAATCGCAAGCACCAGGGAGGATAACGTTGCTTTAGCAACGGCCCAAAGGGCGAGGCGCAGCCGAGTAATCCTCCCGGATGCACCATTTACTGTTTCTGAAAGCATTTCCCGATGCATCCGTAGCTCAGCTGGATAGAGTACTCGGCTACGAACCGAGCGGTCGGAGGTTCGAATCCTCCCGGATGCACCATCTTCTCCTTCTTTGTTTATTCCTTCGACGTTCCGTCAGCAATCACACTCTCAGTCAGCGACAAAAACCACCATTTACGATAAAGTAATGCTTTGTTAATCGTTTAGCGAGAGCACGATGTACGCACAGTATGACGGTTTGATCTTCGATATGGATGGCACTCTCCTGGATACCGAACCCACGCATCGTCAAGCCTGGACAGACGTCCTGGGCCGCTACGGTATGCGTTTCGATCTTCAGGCGATGATTGCCCTCAACGGATCTCCCACCTGGCGTATTGCACAGGCCGTGATTGAACTGAATCAGGCCGATCTCGACCCGCACCTGCTCGCGCGCGAAAAAACCGATGTAGTAAAAGCCATGCTTTTAGATACCGTACGCCCTCTGCCGCTGATTGATGTGGTAAAAGAGTGGCACGGGCGTCGCCCGATGTCGGTAGGAACAGGCAGCGAAAGTGCGATTGCAGAAGCTTTGCTCAATCATCTTGGCCTGCGCCACTATTTTTCTGCCGTGGTCGCCGCCGATCATGTTAAACATCACAAGCCCGCACCGGACACCTTCCTGCTTTGCGCAGAATTAATGGGCGTCCCGGCGGCAAAATGCGTCGTGTTTGAAGATGCCGATTTCGGCATCCAGGCCGCGCGTGATGCCGGAATGGATGCGGTGGATGTACGCTTACTGTGAGTGACGCGCTGTCACTTGCCTCATTATTCGCCAGCAGTTTTTTAAGCGCCACGCTGTTACCGGGAAATTCGGAAGTGGTGCTGGTGGCGATGCTATTGTCCGGCGTGAGTCAGCCCTGGCTGCTTGTAGTAATAGCAACAATGGGTAATAGCCTTGGAGGGCTGACTAACGTTATTCTTGGGCGTTTCTTTCCGCTGCGTGAAAAATCGCGCTGGCAGGAAAAGGCAGTCGGCTGGCTAAAACGCTATGGCGCTGCCACGCTGTTATTAAGCTGGATGCCTGTAATAGGCGATTTACTGTGTCTGCTGGCGGGATGGATGCGTATCTCCTGGGGACCGGTGCTCTTTTTTTTGTGCCTTGGCAAGGCGTTGCGCTATGTTCTCGTGGCGTGGGCAACACTACAGGGTATGACGTGGTGGCACTAATTGGTGGAATGAATACGCGACCTTCAATCGTCAACCATTACAATTATGCTGAGTAACATTACTTTGACAGGCGGGAGGTCAATTTGATCCCGGACGTATCTCAGGCGCTGGCCTGGCTGGAAAACCACCCTCAGGCATTGAAGGGTATTCAGCGTGGTCTTGAGCGTGAAACGCTGCGCGTTAACGCAGACGGCAGTTTAGCGACAACGGGTCACCCGAAGGCGTTAGGCTCGGCGCTGACACATAAATGGATCACAACCGATTTCGCTGAAGCGCTGCTGGAGTTCATCACCCCAGTAGAGGGTGATATTGATCATATGCTGACGATCATGCGCGATATCCATCGCTACACCGCGCGCAACCTGGGCGACGAACGTATGTGGCCCCTCAGCATGCCGTGCTATATCGAGCAGGGCCAGGAGATTGAGCTGGCGCAGTACGGCACGTCAAATATCGGCCGGCTGAAAACGCTCTATCGTGAAGGGCTGAAAAACCGCTACGGCGCGTTGATGCAGACGATCTCGGGTGTGCATTACAATTTCTCGCTGCCAATGGCATTCTGGCAGGCGAAATGCGGTGAAACGGATAAAGACGCGATCTCGGAGGGCTATTTCCGCCTCATCCGCAACTATTACCGTTTCGGCTGGGTGATCCCGTATCTGTTTGGTGCCTCCCCGGCGATCTGTTCTTCGTTCCTGCAGGGGAAACCGACCACGCTGCCATTCGAGAAGACCGAGTGCGGAATGTACTATCTCCCGTATGCCACCTCTCTGCGCCTGAGCGATCTCGGTTATACCAATAAATCGCAAAGCAATCTCGGTATTACGTTTAACGAATTGCACGAATATGTGGCAGGATTGAAGCGGGCGATCAAAACCCCGTCGGAAGAGTACGAGAAAATCGGCCTCGAAAAAGACGGCAAGCGCCTGCAAATCAACAGCAATGTGCTGCAGATTGAGAACGAACTGTATGCGCCTATTCGTCCTAAGCGCGTGACGCGCAGCGGCGAAACCCCGTCGGATGCGCTGCAGCGCGGCGGGATCGAATACATTGAAGTGCGCTCGCTGGATATCAACCCGTTCTCACCGATTGGCGTTGATGAGCAGCAGGTTCGCTTCCTGGATCTGTTTATGGTCTGGTGCGTGCTGGCGGATGCGCCGGAAATGAGTTCAGACGAACTGCTCTGTACCCGAACAAACTGGAACCGCGTTATTCTGGAAGGACGTAAACCGGGTCTGACGCTGGGTATCGGCTGCGAAACGGCACAGTTCCCGCTGACGAAAGTCGGTAAAGATCTGTTCCGCGATCTGAAGCGAGTTGCCCGGACGATGGACAGCATCGACGGTGGCGACGCATATCAACAGATTTGCGACCAGCTGGTAGCGTGCTTTGATAACCCGGAACTGACATTCTCAGCGCGTATTCTGCGTTCTATGATCGATCAGGGCATTGGTGGTACGGGTCGCTCACTTTCGGCGGAGTACCGTGAAATGCTGATGCAGGAGCCGTTAGAAGTGCTGAGCGAAGCGGATTTTGTCGCGGAACGCGATGCGTCCGTGGTGCGTCAGAAAGAGGTTGAAGCGGCGGATACCGAGTCGTTTGAGGCGTTTCTGGCGAAGCAGGCTTAAGCAGAAAAGAAAAAGGCCACATCGCTGTGGCCAAAATATACATCTCTGAATTCAGGGATGATGATAACAAATGCGCGTCTTTCATATACTCAGACGCGCATTCTGTAGAAGAGTTCAGTTTATTTTAAAAAAAATCACTGTCGGAGGTGACGTATGCCGTTATTAGATAGCTTTACTGTCGACCATACCCGTATGGAAGCACCTGCAGTCCGCGTGGCGAAGACCATGCACACCCCGCACGGCGACACGATCACCGTTTTCGATCTGCGTTTCTGCGTGCCAAACAAAGAAGTGATGCCGGAGAAAGGCATTCATACGCTGGAACACCTGTTCGCTGGCTTCATGCGTGACCACCTGAACGGCAACGGCGTTGAGATCATCGATATCTCTCCGATGGGCTGCCGTACCGGTTTCTACATGAGCCTGATTGGTCAGCCTGAAGAGAAACGTGTGGCAGATGCCTGGAAAGCGGCCATGCAGGACGTGCTGAAGGTGAAAGAGCAGAACCAGATCCCAGAGCTGAACGTTTACCAGTGCGGTACTTACCAGATGCACTCTCTGGAAGAAGCGCAGGAAATCGCGCGCCACATCATCGAGCGTGATGTTCGCGTGAACAGCAACGAAGAGCTGGCCCTGCCGAAAGAAAAACTGCAGGAACTGCACATCTAGTGCACCTTTTCCCTCTCCCTCAGGGAGAGGGTAGGGTGAGGGTTGTTTAACCCATGACCACAACCTCGACTTTTTCCTTTAACCACCGTCCCCTCGTTCCGTTTGCCCATGATTACATTCATGGTGACAGCGAACCCTGGCACAAGCACGACTGCGCGCAGCTGCTGCACACCCTGAGCGGCGTGGTACGGGTGGATACCGCATCAGGCTGTTGGGTTGTACCTCCCGGTCGCGGCGTCTGGCTGCCTGCGGGGACTCGCCACTCGCTTCGCATCACCGGCAACGTGGCGGCGCGAACGCTATTTATCGATCCGCTGGCGCGGGCCGATCTCCCGGCCACCTGCCAGATCGTGCAGATAACGCCGCTGCTGCGCGAGCTGATCCTCGTCTGCCTTGCTTTACCTGAATCGTACTCACCCGGAAGCCGGGATGAGCGCGTCTATGAGCTCATTCTCGATGAAATCCGCACTATGCCGGTGCTGCCGTTTCACCTGCCGGAGCCGGAAAGTGAGGCGCTACGTCGCCTGTGTCTGCAAATCCGGCAACACCCGGGTGAAAGCTGGTGCAGCGCGCAGGCCGCGAGCATGATGAACGTGAGTGAGCGCACCCTGAACCGCCATTTTCAGCAGCAGACGGGATTAAGCTACGGCGAGTGGCTGAGAAGGGCGCGCCTGCTGGAAGCCTTAGTGCGGCTGGCGCAGGGCCAGCCGGTATTACGCGTGGCGCTGGATCTGGGGTACGGCAGTCACAGCGCCTTTACGGCCATGTTCCGTCGGGTGATGGGCGTCTCTCCCAGCGATTACTTTAAGAACGACTGACGGCGTTAAACAGCGCCTGAAGCGACGCGCGCGCCACGTCGCTGTCAATGCCTACGCCCCAGCGGCTGCTGCCGTCCTGGAACAGGCAGCGGATGTAGGCCACCGAGCGGCTGTCGCTGCGTTCGCCTAACGTATGCTCGTGGTAATCCTTTATCACGAACGGGGCGTTGACCCAGCGGCTTAAGCCGTGAGCGGCGGCGGAGAGCAGACCGTTACCCTGACCCTCCAGCTGGCGCGTTCCTCCCTGTGTGGCGACGCTGGCCGTCAGACGCAGCTGGCCGTCCTGCTGGCTGTCGCTGCGGTAGGATTGCAGCGCAAAGTGCGGCGTTGCCACCAGGCCGTAGCGGGCGCGGAAGAGCTGCCACAGCGCATTATGCGTCATCTCTTTTCCGTGGCGATCGGTTTCCTGCTGCACGTGCAGGCTGAAATCCTGCTGAAGGGCGCGAGGTAATTTCAGGCCATGATTCTGTTCGATGAGCCATGCGCTGCCGCTTTTTCCTGACTGGCTGTTTACGCGGATCACCGCTTCGTAGGTGCAGCCGATGTCCTGGGGATCGACGGGAAGGTAAGGCATCTCCCAGCGATCGCCTGGCCTGCGGGCATCAAAGCCTTTTTTGATCGCGTCCTGATGCGAGCCGGAGAAGGCGGTATAGGCCAGCCGTCCTGCCCACGGATGGCGCGGGTGCACCGGCAGCTGGTTGCAGGTTTCCACCACTTCCACCACCCGATTCATATCGCTAAAGTCCAGATTCGGGCTAACCCCCTGGCTGTAGAGGTTCATCGCCAGCGTTACCAGGCAGACGTTGCCCGTACGTTCCCCGTTACCAAACAGACAGCCCTCCACGCGGTCAGCCCCCGCCATTACGGCCAGCTCCGCGCAGGCGACGCCGGTACCGCGGTCGTTATGCGGATGCACGCTGATGCAGACGTCGCGGCGGCGGCTAAAGTGGCGACAGAAGTACTCGATCTGGTCGGCATAGACGTTCGGCGTGCTCACTTCGACGGTGGCGGGTAAGTTGATCACCATAGGCCGTTCGTCGCACGGCTGCCAGATCTCCGCCACCGCTTCACAAATCTCCAGCGCAAACTCCGGCTCGGTAAAGCAGAAGGTTTCCGGAGAGTATTCATACTGCCAGCGGGTGTCGGGATTTTCCTCACACAGCTGGCGAATAAGCCGCGTCGCGCGCGTCGCCAGCTCAACGATTTGCGCTTTCTCCATGCCGAAGACCAGGCGGCGGAACAGCGGGGCGGTGGCGTTATACAGATGCACGGTGGCCTGCTTTGCGCCGCGCAGGGATTCAAAAGTGCGATGGATGAGATCTTCCCGCGCCTGGGTTAATACCTGAATCGTCACGTCATCCGGGATGCGGTTCTCTTCAATCAGCTGGCGAACGAAGTTGAAATCCGTCTGCGAGGCTGAAGGAAAAGCCACCTCAATTTCTTTGAATCCGCAGCCCAGCAGCAAATCCCAGAACTGCAGCTTGCGGGTGCTGTCCATCGGCTCGGCAAGGGCCTGGTTGCCGTCGCGCAGGTCGGTTGAGAGCCAGCGCGGCGCGCGGGTGATGCGTTGCTCCGGCCAGCGGCGGTCGGGCAGGGAAAGGGTCGGATAGGGTTGGTACTTGTCGGCGGGTGTGTTCAGCATGATGCGCTCCTGTTGTCTTTTCACTATCGTGAATTGATTACAGGAGCGCTGCTTTATCGAAACTGACAATCGCTGTCGCGTTCTGGACAACCGGGGCGGTTGCCCTGTGGCGGCTACCAGCGCAGAGGATTAATGCGCACCGCCGCCGCCGCCGCCGGCACCAAACGGCGGTCTGGCAAACCACACCAGCCCCAGCAGGATGATAAAGATCCCTGCCGATATCCAGAAAATCTCGTTGGCCGAGATAATTAGCCCCTGGTTGGTGATCTGCTGGGCAATCCAGCCGGACGCCTGCTGCTCCGTCATTCCCATCCCCTGAAGCTGGCTATACATCTGCTGAGCATTCGGGTTGTACGGGTTCACCGCTTCGGTCAGCTGGGCGTGGTGCATCGATTCACGGTTCGTCCACAGGGTGGTGGTGATCGACGTACCGATGGAGCCCGCCAGCGTACGGGTGAAGTTCGACAGGCTGGACGCGGCCGCCAGACGCTCGGGCGGTAAGCCAGAGAGCGTGATGGTAGTCAGCGGCATAAAGAAGCACGCGACCGCGAAGCCCTGAATGAACTGCGGCCACGCAGAGGCGCCAAAGTCCATTCCTGGCTCAAAGGTATACGCACGCCAGTAGAAGCACACCGCATACATGATGAAGCTGAACGTCACAAGACGGCGCATGTCGAGCTTATGGGCGAAGCGGCCAATTATCGGCGACAGCAGGACCGGGATCACCCCGACCGGCGCTGAGGCCAGACCCGCCCAGGTTGCGGTATAGCCATACACCTCCTGCAATAGCTGCGGCAGCAGAACAATCGCGCCGAAGTAGAGCATATAGGCGAGGCTGATACACAGACATCCAATGGTAAAGTTTCGCGACTTAAACAGCGAGAGATCGACTATCGGGTTGTCGTCCGTCAGCTCCCAGACGATCAGGAAGCTTATCGACACCACCGCGACAATGGTCAGGATGATAATTTCCTGCGAGTTGAACCAGTCGAGCTCTTTACCGCGGTCGAGCATGATCTGCAGACTGCCGATACCCAGGATCAGCAGCGCCAGCCCGATGCTGTCGATTCGCCGCTGTTCGGTGCGGGTCTCACGTCCCCGCAGCGACTGCAGCGTCATTAATACCACGACGGCGCCAATCGGTACGTTGATGAAGAAGATCCAGCCCCAGTGGTAGTTATCGCTGATGTACCCGCCCAGAATCGGTCCGCAGATAGGCGCGACGATAACGGTCATCGACCAGAGCGCCAGCGCGACGGAACGTTTTGCGGGAGGGTAGTTGCTCAGCAGCAAACTCTGGGAAAGCGGGATCAGCGGCCCGGCGACAATCCCCTGAATGACGCGGAAGAAAATCAGCATCGTCAGGCTGCTGGACATGCCGCACGCCCACGAGGCCAGTACAAACGCCACCGTGGACCAGAGGAACAGCTTCACCTCACCGACGCGCTTTGCCAGCCAGCCGGTAATCGGAATGGAGATGGCGTTTGCCACCCCAAACGAGGTAATGACCCAGGTCCCCTGGCTCAGCGACGAGCCAAGGTTACCGGCAATGGTCGGGATCGCCACGTTTGCGATGGTGGAGTCCAGCACCTGCATGAATGTCGCCAGCGACAGCGCTATGGTCATAATGACCAGCTGCGCCCCTTCCAGCGGTTTTTGCGGCTTTTGCTGTTGCATAACGCTCACCTTCGGATTAACCGGCGTTTGCCTTCACGATGTCATCGATCAGCTTGTTGACCGGATCGAGGCTAATTTCACGGGCGTTACTTTCATAAGCCGGGCTGCTGCGCACCTGGCTTGCCAGGATCTGACCGTCGCGGTTGGCGGTGTCAACGGTCACCAGCGTAGAGAGGCCGATACGCAGCGGGTGATCCGCCAGCTGTTTGGCATCCAGTTCGATACGCACGGGCAGACGCTGAACCACTTTGATCCAGTTACCGGTGGCGTTCTGCGCAGGCAGCAGGGAGAAGGCGCTGCCGGTCCCCATATCCAGGCCGACCACTTTACCGGTGTACTTCACGTCATCGCCGTAAATGTCGCTGACAACCGTCGCGGTCTGGCCGATACGCATATGGGCAAGCTGCGTCTCTTTAAAGTTGGCGTCGACCCAAAGATTGTCTGCCGGCACGACCGCCATCAGCGGCGTGGTTGGGCTAATCTGCGCTCCTGGCTGGACGGAACGACGGGAGACATAGCCGGTCATCGGGCTGACGATTTTGGTACGCTGCAGGGCAAGCCACGCGTTGCGCACTTCGGTCGCCGCCTGCTGTACGGCGGGCTGGTTTTCCAGACTGGTGCCCAGCACCATCGCCTGGTTGGCGTTGTACTGTTGAATGGCCACATCCAGCTGTGCCTGAGCGCTGGCAACGGCATCGCGGGCGTGCTGCAGCTCTTCACGGCCAATCAGGTTGGCGGTGCCGAGCGGCACGCGGCGGTTCAGGTCGCTCTGCGCCTGCGCCAGCGCTGTTTTCTGCACGTCGATGTTGGCCTGCAGCTGTTTGCTGTTGATCATCAGCTGGCGGGTCTGACGGACGCTGGAGGCCAGCGCGGTCTGTGCTTTTTCAAAAGCCTGCTGGGCGTCGGTTGGATCGAGGGTCACCAACACATCGCCTTTTTGCACAAAGTCGGTATTGTCAGCCCAGACTTTCGTCACGCTGCCCGACACCTGCGCCATAATTTGTACCTGGTTCCCTGCCACGTACGCGTCGTCAGTCTCTTCAGCATGACGCAGTACTAAAAACCAATAGATCCCATATGCCACGGCAATAATGATAAAGAGCAAGGTCAACAGAAGAAGGGCGCTCTTACGTTTGCCTTTCTTGTTGGCCGGTTGCTGCGGGGTAGTGCTCTCCGCATTTGCGCTCATTGTTGTTCTCCACGATCTTCTTATTTTCACATCGGCTGAGCCGACCTGTTGTCAGAAAGGCCAGCAGTGTGACGTGCTGGCCTGTCGGTTTTTTATGAATCTGGAATGGTGAGCGTGTCGTCGCGTTAGCGCAGCGCCTCAAGAACGGCGCCGTCTTCATCCATCTGGTCCAGACGGGTGAGCAGCTTGCGAGTGATGTGCTCAAGCTGGTCGCGCTCGGCGGTGCTGAGGACAGACCAGAGTTTGTGCAGGCAATTGTGCTGCGGTGGCAGCACCTCGCGCAGGAACTGGTGACCTTTATCGGTCAGTTGCAGATGCAGGCAGCGGCGATCGTTGTCGCTTTCGCGGCGCTCAATCCAGCCACGCTTTTCGAGTTCATCGGCAATACGGGTCGCATTGGTACGGGAGGAGCCCAGCGCGCAGCTCAGTTCGGAAGGCTGAATGCTGTGATTTTCCTGAGACTCCAGCGTGATCAACGCCATAAACAATGTCTCGTTAATCCCTTGAGCTTTCAGCATTTTATTACGGTTTTCCAGCAGCTTACCCTGCATGTGCATGCACAGGCGAGTCAGCAGGATTTCCTGGTACGGAAAGTCCTCATGGCGACTGGCGCGGAATTTAAGCATTTGTTCAATGGGCGTAAACGAACTATCCATTTGGGCATAACCTCATTAATTACAGCCGATATAGTAACGACGGTGACAAATAATGTAAATGAATTATTTGTGCGGTTATATCCGCCAAACTTATGTCACCATCAGAAAGCGCCGGGTAAGTCCGTGACCCGGTGAGCACAGAAAGCGTAGGGTATGAACCCGCTGAGGAGAGGATGTGAGGACGGGGGTCTGAACTATTCATGCCAATTGTAAATATGTCACCCACATTAAAATTTCTGGGATAAATGATTACGTTTACATTAACAGAGTGAAGGGCCTCTTAACACCCTAAGAGGCCAACTCAATGTAAATGTTAGTTAATTGCATCCTGACGGTGGTAACCGCGCCACCATACTAGCAGGTTGAGGGTAGCAACAATGGCCCCAATCGCACACACCCCCGACCAGCCCGCATGCTGCCACGCCGACGCTGAAATTAGCGAACCCGCAGCGCCGCCGATGAAGTAGCTGGTCATGTAACCAGCCGTCAGGCGGTTACGCGCCTCAGGCTTCACGCGATAGATGACGGTCTGATTGGTAATGTGAACGCCCTGTACGGTGAGATCGAGTACCAGGATACCGACGATCAGCGCCAGCACCGAAATGTGTCCGTACCAGATCGCCGCCCAGGAGAGCAGAAGTAAAATCAGTCCTGCGGAGGTGGTCAGGTGGGATTTGCCCTTGTCGGCCAGCCCCCCTGCGGGACGCGCGCCCAGCGCGCCTGCGGCGCCGGCCAGGCCGAACAGGCCAATCACCCCTTCGGAATAATTGAACGGCGGTGCGGCCAGCAGAAACGCCATCGACGTCCACAGAATGCTGAAGTTAGCGAAGGTGAAGCAGCCCAGCAGGGCGCGAGTGCGCAGAAGCTTATCCTGGGTGAACAGGCTGAAAACGGAGGCCAGCAGCTGCGGGTAGTTCAGGTGGTTTTCCTGCTTCACTTTCGGCAGCCCGCGCCACAGCGCCAGCGCCATAACGACCATCAGCACGCTCGCCACCCAGTATACGGTGCGCCAGCCGCCGAGGCTTGCCAGCAGCCCAGCAACGGTACGCGCCAGCAAAATCCCCAGCAGCAGGCCGCTCATGATGGTACCCACCACCTTGCCGCGTTTTTCCGGAGAGGCGAGAGTCGCGGCGAGCGGGACCAGAATTTGCGCCACCACGGAGAACAGTCCCGTTAGCGCGGTTCCGACGATCATCATCGTCAGCGACTGGCTGCTGGCGGTGATCAGCATCCCACCGGCGGCCAGCAGGGTCATGGAGACGATCAGCATTCGGCGTTCAAACATATCGCCCAGCGGCACCAGAAACAGCAGCCCGGCGGCATAGCCTAGCTGTGCTGCGGTGACGATAAAGCCTGCGGAGCTGGCGGAGAGATTGAACGCGCGGGCGATGGTGTCGAGAAGAGGCTGCGCGTAATAGTTGCTGGCGACGGCCAGACCCGTTGCCACGGACATTAAAAGGATGAGTGCGGGGCTAAGCCCTTGAGCTGTTTTTGTCATTAGTTTCAGGAATCGTTAGTTGAGTGATTATTTTTCCGGAAACCATAATAGCTAATGATTGTGAAAGTTGGGGGATTGTTGGGTGATGGATTGTGCGGTTTAGGGGGATAGTGCGGTTTGATCCCCTCACCCCGGCCCTCTCCCCAAAGCGGAGAGGGTTAGGGTGAGGGGTAGGGTTTTGTTTTTACTTCTGTGCCTCAAGCGCCTCTTTCACCCAGCCGTCAAACTGCTGCTGGTGGGCTTTGATCCAGCCGTCGACGTGGCCTTTGACATCCGCTTCAGACGATTTGCCCGCGTGCATCATCGCGTTCTGGGCGTTGATGTCAGCCAGCGGCAGCTTCATTACCGAAAACAGCTTCGCCGCCGCCGGGTTTTTCTCCGCCCAGGCTTTATTCGCCACGATATGCATGGTGTTCACCGGGAAGCCGTAGTTCATGCCGTTCGGCAGCCTGGTGTCGATATCTTTCTGCTCGCCCGGCAGGGAAGAGAACGGCACCTGCAGCCACACCACGTCTTTACCCGGCTTCAGCACGTCGCTCACCCAGTACGGCGTCCAGGTGTAATAGATCACCGGTTTACCCTCTTTGAAGCGGGCAATGGTGTCGGCCATCATCGCTGAATAGTTGCCGTGGCTCACGTCGACCGTTTTCGCCAGATCGAAAGCTTTGTTCTGGTGGTTAATCACCGCTTCACAGCCCCAGCCAGGCGAGCAGCCCATCATGTCGGCCTTGCCGTCACCGTTGGTGTCAAACAGTTTGGCGATCTTCGGATCTTTCAGCTGTTCAATATTGGTGATGTGGTACTTATCGGCGGTTTTCTTGTCGATCAGATAACCCTGCGCCGCGCCCGTCACGAAGGTACCCTCGCGATAGAATTTCTTGTCGCCACCGGCGGCGGCATACATGTCGTCGTGCAGCGGCTGCCAGTTGACGGCGGTAAATGTGGCGTCACCGGAGGCAATCGAGGTGTAGCCCACGTTGTAATCCACTTCGCTCGGCGTGTTAACCGTATAGCCCAGTTTTTCCAGCGCGCGGCTGACGATCAGGGTCTGGAAGCTCTCTTCCGAAATGGTGCTCTGCACCGGCTGCACGGTAATGCCTTTGCCCGGCAGGTCTGCCGCAAACGTGCTGGTGGAGACAAGGGTGGCAAACGCTGTGGCAAAAAGTACGTTATGTCGCATCGTTGTTCCTTATTTTATAAATGGGCGGGTGAGTAACCCGACAGGGCCGGTGGAATACCAGCGACGGTTGCCGCGACTGCGTGAATCACGACCGACGGCCTGGGTCAGGCGGTCAAGGATAATGGCGAGGATCACAATGCCGACGCCGCCGACGGTGGCCAGCCCCATGTCGAGACGGCCAATGCCGCGCAGCACCATCTGGCCCAGTCCGCCAACGGCGATCATCGAGGCAATGACGACCATCGAAAGGGCCAGCATCAGCGTCTGGTTAACGCCCGCCATGATGGTTGGCATGGCCAGCGGGAGCTGAACCTTAAACAGCATCTGGCGCGGGCTGGCGCCGAACGAGCGTGACGCTTCGATCAGGTCCGCAGGCACCTGGTTGATCCCGAGAATGGTCAGACGAATAATCGGCGGCAGCGCGAAGATAATGGTGACCACCACGCCCGGCACGTTGCCGATGCCGAACAGCATCACAATCGGCACCAGATAGACGAATGCCGGGGTAGTCTGCATTGCATCCAGCAGCGGACGGATAATCTTCGCCGCCCGCGGGCTGCGCGCCAGCCAGATCCCCATCGGCAGGCCGATGACGATGCAGAAGAGCAGGGCAGTCAGCACCAGCGCCAGGGTGATCATCGCCTGCGACCAGGCCCCAATCGCGCCGATGGCAATCAGCGAAATCAGCGTGGCGATCCCCATCCCGGCGCTGCCAAACTGCCAGGCGATCAGGGAGAACAGAATAATCGCCACCGGCGCCGGCATGCCCAGCATCAGCTGCTGGAAGCCGTTCAGGATGTAATCCACCGGAATGCGGATCCCCTGGAAAACCGGGCGGAAGTGCGTCACCACCCAGTCGATCCCCTCCGTGACCCAGCTGTCCAGCGGGATCAGCGTTTTATGGAACGGATCCATGATGTTGAAATGCTCTGGCGCAGGCGCGGGTGCGCTATTGAGCCAGTCTGCCGCGCCGCCACCGTCGGCGGGTGCTGGCGTGGAACCCCACGCGTCGGCGGATTGTGCAGCGCTGTCCGCTGCTTCAGCGGTGCCCCACGGGTTAGTTTGATCAGCCATTATTTGCACCCTCGCGATCTAAAGCCTGCAGCAGCATCCGTTTGGAGATGATACCGACGTACTGTTGTTCCTCACCCACGACCGGTACGGCGCAAGGCGCCTGCCCCACGTGAGAGAGCAGCTCGCTGAGCGGCGTTTCGGCGTCCACGGCAAGCGGAGCGTCAATTAACGCCGCATCGATGCCCTGGTTTTCGCTGAGCGCGGTTTTCAGAGAATCGATGGAAACAACGCCGACAAATTTATTGCCGCGTTCAACCAGATAACCGTATTCACGGTCTTCGTCCTGCAGCAGCTTAAGCGCCGAGCGTGGGCCGAAACCTGGGGTTTTACGAATAATGCCGTTTGGCGTTCGACGGGCAATATCTTTGGCGCTAAAGACCTGGCTAATATCCACGCCGCGGAAGAAGGTGCGTACATAATCATTCGCGGGATTATTGAGAATTTCATCCGGCGTGCCGACCTGCACCACTTCACCGTTTTGCATAATGGCAATACGGTCGCCAATACGCATGGCTTCATCCAGGTCGTGGGAAATAAACACAATGGTTCGCTGATGTTTAGCCTGTAATTTTACCAGCTCGTCCTGCATCTCGGTACGAATTAACGGATCGAGGGCGGAGAAGGCTTCATCCATTAATAATATGTCTGGATTAATGGCTAATGCACGGGCTAATCCCACGCGCTGGCGCATACCGCCGGAAAGTTCATCCGGGTACGCATGCGCATAATTTTCCAGCCCAACCTGACGCAGTGCATCCAGAGCTTTTTCCTGACGTTCCTGAGCCGGCGTGCCGGCTAATTCCATGCCGAAGGCGGTATTATCCAGTACCGTCATGTGCGGCATTAGCGCGAATGACTGAAACACCATTGCGATCTTCTTTCTGCGCACCTCGCGAAGCTCGGCGTCTGATATTCTGGCGATATCCACGCCGTCAATCAGCACCTGTCCGCGGGTGGGTTCAATCAGGCGATTGAGAAGGCGAACCATAGTGGATTTACCCGAACCGGATAATCCCATGATGACAAAAATCTCGCCTTCTTCAATGGCCAGACTGGCGTCTTTAACGCCAAGCGATAGCCCGGTTTTTTCCAGAATTTGCTCTTTTGTGAGGCCTTTCTCAATATATTTGAATGCGCGCTGCGGGTGCTCGCCAAATACTTTATAAAGATTTTTCACTTCTAATTTAATTGCCATGCAATAGAGAGTGTCCTGTTATTTGTTTATGCCGATATGATTACCATGGTAAATTTTTAACGGGCATAACCCTAACATACTGAGAATCTGAGACAACCCTGACTCGAGCTAAAGGCAGAATTTTGACGTAAGCGAAACGGCTGAATTTCCCATGAATAAAGGGCCGAGCGTGATTTGAATTTTTCTCAATTTTTTGCTCTGGAGTCGGGGAATTTCGCCTGAATCGGACGATTCAGGCGAATATGGCGTGGAAATGACAGTGTAGTTGCTTTGTAAATATTAGAGAGGAAATTGTTGGGTTTATATTAAATTAACGAACGTTAACGTTCATTAAAAATCCCAGTCTTCATCCTCGGTTTCCACCGCTTTGCCCATCACGTACGATGAGCCCGATCCCGAGAAGAAATCGTGGTTTTCGTCGGCGTTGGGCGACAGCGCGGCCAGAATCGCCGGGTTCACCTCCGCCATCTCCGGCGGGAAAAGCGCCTCATAACCCAGGTTCATCAGCGCCTTGTTGGCGTTGTAGCAGAGGAAGGCCTTCACGTCTTCCTCCCAGCCGGTGCCGGCGTAGAGTTCCTCGGTATAGCTCAGCTCGTTGTCGTACAGATCCATCAGCAAATCGAGCGCAAAGCCTTTAAGCTCCTCGCGCTTTGCCTCGCTGACTTTCTCCAGCCCTTTCTGGTACTTATAGCCGATGTAATAGCCGTGTACCGCTTCATCCCGAATGATAAGCCGAATCAAATCGGCGGTGTTGGTGAGCTTGCCCCGGCTCGACCAGTACATGGGCAGCCAGAAGCCGGAATAGAAGAGGAACGATTCCAGGAATACGCTGGCGATTTTCTTTTTCAGCGGCTCGTCGGCCCGATAATACGTCAGTACCAGCTCCGCCTTTCTCTGTAATGACTCACTCTCTTCACTCCAGGTATAGGCTGCGTCCACGTCTTTGGTCTGGCACAGCGTGGAGAAAATCGAGCTGTAAGAGCGGGCGTGCACCGCCTCCATAAAGCTGATGTTCGACATCACCGCCTCTTCGTGCGGCGTCAGCGCGTCGCTCATCAGAGCCGGTGCGCCGACGGTATTCTGAATGGTGTCCAGCAGCGTCAGGCCGGTAAAGACGCGGATCGTCAGCTGCTGTTCGGCGTAGCTCAGGGTTTGCCAGGCCGGAATATCGTTGGAGAGCGGGACCTTTTCCGGCAGCCAGAAGTTGCTGGTCAGACGGTTCCAGACCTCCAGATCTTTATCGTCCTGGATTTTGTTCCAGTTAACGGCACTCACGCGTGACAGTTTCATCCTTTCTCCTTACAGCGCGCAGGACACGCAGCCTTCAATTTCGGTGCCTTCCAGCGCAAGCTGGCGCAGGCGAATGTAGTAAAGCGTCTTGATACCTTTCTTCCAGGCGTAGATCTGCGCCCTGTTGATATCCCGCGTGGTGGCGGTATCCGGGAAGAACAGCGTCAGCGAGAGCCCCTGATCCACGTGTTTTGTCGCCTCCGCGTAGGTATCGATGATTTTTTCCGGGCCGATCTCATACGCGTCCTGATAGAGCGCCAGGTTCTCATTGGTCATAAACGGGGCAGGGTAGTAAACGCGCCCGGTTTTGCCTTCTTTGCGAATCTCGATTTTCGACACGATCGGGTGAATGCTCGACGTGGCGTGATTGATATAGGAGATCGAACCGGTTGGCGGCACCGCCTGCAGGTTCTGGTTGTAGATGCCGTAGCGCATCACGTCATTCCGCAATTGCTGCCACATTTCGCGCGTCGGCAACTCGATTCCGGAGAGAGCAAACAGTTCGCGCACTTTTTCGGTTTTCGGCTGCCAGTCGCCTTCAAGATACTGGCTAAAATACTCCCCGCTGGCGTAGCGGGACTGCTCAAAGCCCGCGAACCGCTGGTTGCGCTCGCGGGCCAGCATCATCGAGGTGTGCAGCGCGTGCCAGGTGATGGTGTAAAAATAGAGGTTGGTGAAGTCCAGCCCTTCCGGACTGCCATAGGCGATGCCCTCCCGCGCCAGGTAGCCATGCAGGTTCATCTGCCCCAGCCCGATGGCGTGCGATGCGGCGTTGCCCGCCTTGATGGACGGCACGCTGCGGAGGTGGCTCATGTCCGACACCGCCGTCAGCCCGCGAATGGCGGTCTCCACCGTGCGGCCAAAGTCGGGAGAATCCATGGTGTGGGCGATATTCAGCGAGCCGAGGTTGCAGGAGATATCTTTGCCGATGTCAGCATAGTCGAGGTTTTCGTCGTAGGCCGATGCGCTGTTGACCTGCAAGATCTCCGAGCACAGGTTGCTCATGTTGATGCGCCCGGCAATCGGGTTCGCGCGGTTCACCGTATCTTCATACATGATGTACGGATAGCCGGACTCAAACTGGATCTCCGCAAGCGTCTGGAAGAAATCGCGGGCGTTGATATATTTTTTGCGAATGCGCTCGTCGGCTACCAGCTCGTCATACAGCTCGCTTATCGCCACGTCACCAAACGCTTTGCCGTAAATACGCTCAACGTCATACGGCGAGAAGAGCGCCATCCCGGCATTCTCTTTGGCCAGTTTAAAGGTGATATCCGGGATCACCACGCCCAGCGACAGGGTTTTGATGCGGATTTTTTCGTCGGCGTTTTCGCGTTTGGTATCGAGAAAACGCAGAATGTCCGGATGATGCGCGTGCAGGTAAACCGCTCCCGCACCCTGGCGCGCGCCAAGCTGGTTAGCATAAGAGAACGCATCCTCCAGCATCTTCATCACCGGGATCACGCCGGAAGACTGGTTTTCGATGCGCTTGATCGGCGCGCCCGCTTCACGCAGGTTAGAAAGCAGAAACGCCACGCCGCCGCCGCGTTTGGAAAGCTGCAGCGCCGAGTTCACCGCGCGGCCAATCGACTCCATGTTATCTTCGATACGCAGCAGGAAGCAGGAAACCAGCTCGCCGCGCTGGGCTTTACCGCAGTTGAGGAAGGTCGGCGTGGCTGGCTGGAAGCGGCCGGAGAGGATCTCGTCGGTGAGCTGTTGCGCCAGCGCTTCATCGCCCTGCGCCAGGGTCAGTGCGACCATCACCACGCGATCTTCAAAGCTCTCTAAGTAGCGTTTGCCGTCGAAAGTCTTCAGCGTATAGCTGGTGTAGTACTTCCACGCGCCGAGGAAAGTCTGGAAACGAAAACCGCTGGCGTGGGCGCGTTCAAACAGCTTCACCACAAAGGCACGGTCGTAGCGGGTGAGTACGCGCGCGTCGTAGTAACCCTCGTTAACCAGGTGGTCGAGACGTTCATTCTGGCTTGCAAAAGTCACGCTGTTGGGCCGCACGTGGGCGGCAAAAAAGGCGTCCACCGCCTCACGGTCTTTATCAAACTGAATGCGTCCCTCCCGGTCATAGAGGTTAAGCATCGCGTTTAATGCGTGGTAATCCGGCGTCGCCTGAATCACCCGTTCTGCGGTTGTCGTTGCCAAAATTCGTTCACTCCTTTACGCACGTTTTCGACGTCCTGCTGCGTCCCCATCAGCTCAAAGCGATAGAGATACGGCACGCCGCATTTTTGAGAGATGACATCCCCGGCGCGGCAAAAGGCATCGCCGAAATTGCGATTCCCCGCCGCGATCACGCCGCGGATTAGCCCGCGATTATGAGGATCGTTCAGAAAGCGGATCACCTGACGAGGTACCGCGCCCGCCGTACCGCCTCCGCCATAGCTGGGCACCACCAGAATGTACGGTTCCTCTACTCGGATCCGCTCCCGCTCGTTGAGCGGAATGCGCACCGCAGGCAGCCCGACGCGCTCAATAAAACGGAGCGTGTTTTCTGAGCTGCTGGAGAAGAACACCATTCTGCTCATGCCCGTGCGGCCTGCGAGGCGAGGCGGTTGATCATGTCCGGGCGAAAGCCTGACCAGCTGGTCTCCCCGGCTACCACCACCGGAAGCTGGCGGAAACCCTGCGCGCGAAGGGTGTCTGCGGCCTCGGGCTGCTGGTCAATATTCACCATTTCAAACGCCACGCCGCGGCTTTCCATCGCCCGTTTGGTCGCGTGGCACTGAACACAATCGTTACGAGTGTAAATAATAATGCTCATGATTCGTATTTCCATTTAAAATGAGAGAACGGCGCGAATCATCGCGTCAGGTTGTGTGTGTCTTGCTAAAAGGAATACTAGATGTAGTTGTCTTAATTTTCAACCATACAAGATATGGGAAATTCAGATTGGTGATGTCCCGATGATGAGCCCAGCGGGGCAGGGCAGGCTATACGGGTTTTACAGGCGAGAAGGCAAAGAAAAGCCCCGGCAGCTACTGACCACCGGGGCAGATAACGATGCGCGATCGGGTTATTTACGCAGGCTAAGCAGAGCGCCCACGAAGATACCGACTGCCGCTACCGTGCCGAGCGTACAGAGCGGTTTCTCGCGCACGAAGGTCGTTGCGCAGCTGACCGCATCGCAGGCAGCCTGTGTCGTACGCGTGCGGCCGTTTAAACGTGCGCGGGTTTCACGGAGCAGAGACTGAGCCTTACGCTTTGCGGCATCCGCTTCGTCCTTCGCGTCACTTCCCCAGGACTTCAGCACCTCTTCCAGCGTGTCCGCTAATTGGCTGACATCATTACGAATATCCTGAGCGTCGTCGTTAATATCGTTTCGGTTCGGTCTCTTAAACATACGATCCTCCGTAATTTTGTGTTCCCGTTCAGTTTAGTTCAGAAATTTAATATCTGAAGCGCATCACGCGTTATCCGGCAGTTTATGGACTATTCTGAAAGCCCTGCTATTGCTGAATACTGTAAGGTTGCCGGGCAGGAAAAGATAACGAGGAAAAGATATGTATTTACGACCTGACGAGGTGGCACGCGTTCTTGAAAAAGAGGGATTCACCATGGATGAGGTGACGCCAAAAGCGTATGGATATCGCCGCGGCGAGAATTATGTTTATGTTAATCGCGAAGCAAGAATGGGACGTACCGCTCTCATTATTCACCCGACGCTGAAAGACAGAAGCCTGTCATTTGCTGAGCCTGCCTCGGATATTAAAACCTGCGATCATTATCAGCAATTTCCGCTCTATTTAGGCGGTGAACGGCATGAGCATTATGGTATTCCGCACGGTTTCAGTTCACGTATGGCGCTGGAGCGATTTTTGAAGGGACTGTTTGGCGACGTACAGTAAATCCGCGACTGGCGTGCGCCAGTCGCTTCACATCACGCTTTTGCCTGGCTGTACTGGCTGACCTTAAACAGGCGGCGGCAGTAGTCGAGGAAATAGCCGTAAACGGCTCCCATCAGCATCGAAATGACAATATTCGAACTCACTGCCGCAGCGATCTGGTGCCAGTCTGCACCGACTGTCAGAAGAATGGCCACGTAAACCGGCGACTGGAACGTTATATACGCCAGGACGTCTGCCAGGTTTTTCACCCAGCCTGCAGGACTAATTTGACGTGCGAAACGCATTACCGCATCGCGGTATAATCCGTAAGGCCATGCAATAATAATATTGACCGGGATCGCCACCAGACGAGAAGAAAATGACTGCTCGAAGGACATTCCGGAGAGGAATATTTCAATCAGCATGTTCACGACGGAACAGTAAACAACCATCGCGAAGGTATCCGCCACCGCGTGGCGCAGGCGAGATTGCGGCGAGAACATGTCTGAACTCCTTGAGAAGAACACAAAAGAAACGATTTCCCTTCGGCGCATAGTGCTTTAGGTTGGTTTGTTTGACGTGTATAGCGTATATCTCTGAGTTTGAACTAACAACTAGTGATTAATTTTTATTTAATCGTCTTTTGTCCACAAAATTCTCTAAAATTGTTCGTTTTTTGCTCCGATCGTTATAATCTCTCTCGCTTGGCTTTTTTTATATCAAAATCAATATGTTGGTTTTTTTGATGGCGCAGGCGACGAATCCGCCTTCTGACAGCGGCGAAGTATGCTGCGATTTGGAGTAAAGTTGACCATTTATATTAATGCGGTGATTAGATTCCCCTGTTTCCTGGCAGCCCCGTGCGCTATTATTCGCAATGAGATTTTAATATATTTACACTGATGCCCATACGGACCCCTGGGTAGATATTTCAACTCAAATGAATTATTCTGTCGGCGCTTTATCTATTTACCCCAAAGAAAAGGTTTTCAAATAATATGTCTTTGACGTTACAGAATCTTAATAATATCCGAACCCTGCGCGCTATGGCGCGTGAATTATCCCTGGACGTTCTTGAGGAAATGCTGGAAAAGGTCAGGGTCGTTACTGAAGAGAAACGGAGTGAACTGACGGAATTAGAGCAGCAGCGCGCCGAGCAGCAGGAAAAAATTAATGCCCTGCTGGAACTGATGAAAGCCGATGGTATTTCACCGACCGATCTGCTGGGCTCTGAACTGGCGCTGGCGGGTAAGCAAACGAAAAAGCGTAAGCCGCGTGAAGCAAAATATCGCTTTATTGACCAGAACGGTGAAGAGAAAACGTGGACCGGTCAGGGCCGCACGCCGAAGCCTATCGCCAGCGCGCTGGAAAACGGTAAATCACTGGATGATTTTCTAATCTAATGCGTTGACCGGGCGGAACATGCCGCCCGGTTATCTGTTCAGCAGACGCCGAAATCACCTTCTTCGCTATACGGCGCCACATCGGCGGCTTTCAGCGTATATTTCTCACCTTGCTCATTGCTGGCCTGGACCGCCACAATGCTGTCACCGTTCACTTCGAGCACTTTCAGTTTCGGGCCGCCTTTACGCGGTTGCACATAATCATCGACAGAAAACATATTACCTCCTCATCGTTTTAGCGATCTTCACCTTAGCCCACGCATGACGCCGGGTACAGCGTATTTCACCGATTACTGCTTATGAGGTACGTCGGTTCCATGGCATCACCTTAAGCAGCCGCGCCATGCCGCAAAAGCCCGTCACACCCGCAAACAGCAGCCCGGCACCGACAAAGCCGCTGAGCAGGAAAAAGCCGCTGGAGACGCTATAGCCCAGAACCACGCCACAGAGTATCAACAGCCCGGCGGCAATTTGCACCTGACGCATCAGCGGCAGCGGCTGAGATTTGTCTTCGACAGTCGGCAGCCCGGCCTGCTTCCAGCCCTGAATGCCCCCTTCGACAACAAATGCCTGAGCGGGAACGGCAGACTGCGCCAGGCGATCGGCATTGCCTGAGGTACGGGCGCCGGACTGGCAGTGAAAAATCACCGTTTCGCCCGCCTGCGTTTTAAGTCCACCGGGTAAGGTACCCAGCGGCACGGACCGCGCGGCGGGAATATGCTCGCGGGCGTACTCATCGGCATCACGAATATCAATCAGTTTTGCGCCTTCAGCGATGCGGGCACTGGCCTCGCGCGGCGAAATACGGGGAAGTGACATAGCGGCTCCTTACGGGCAATAAAGCTTTTTCAGGGTGCTGATGAGCTGATGCACCGCATCTTTTTTAATGAAATAGAGAATGCGCTGCGCGTCGCGGGTGCTGTCGATCAGACCTTCCTCACGCATGCGCGCCAGATGCTGCGACGTGGCGGAAGGACTAAGCCCCGTGGCTCGCGCCAGTTCTCCCGCGCTGGTGCCGGGCGCTCCGCACAGGGTGCAGAGGATCAGCAGCCGACGCGGGTTGCTCATCGCTTTTAAAAGTGTGGCGGCCTGCTCGGCGCTGGCCTGAAGCTGTTCGAGTTCAGTCATATTAGTTTAGGCTTTTCTTAATTAAGATAATGCTAAACTAATCCGATATATTAAACCAGCGTCACAAGCGTAAAAGAGGGTAAACGCGGGGCAGAAAACTGGCGCAGACAGGTAAGCTGGCTATGCTTACAAAGAGTTCTCTTTATTATTTTCAATGGATTAGCTTGCACGGAGTTTTGATATGGGTTTTTGGCGTATTGTTTTTACTATCCTGTTGCCGCCGCTGGGCGTGCTGTTAGGCAAAGGATTTGGCTGGGCGTTTATTATCAACATTATTCTGACGCTGCTGGGCTACATCCCGGGTCTTATCCACGCCTTCTGGATTCAGAGTAAGAACTAAGTACGCCAGAGTAAGTCGCTGTAGATCCCGGTCAGCACGCCCTGGGGGCCAAACTGCTGTTTGATCCAGCGCGTGACCTGACCGGTTGCGGCATGCTGCGTGGCGAGGAGCATGCGCGAATCCTGACGCGGGTTATTGATACGCCGCGTCACCAGCAGCCCGTCTTCCACCGCTTCCCGCGCCATATACTCCGGTAAAAAACCTATCCCTTCTCCCAGGATCTGACACTGACACTTGGTGTTAAAGTCCGGCACCAGAATCGCCTCCTGCCCGTGCAGCAGCCAGCCGACCTTTTTGTTAATGGTGTGCGCGGTATCTTCCACCATGATGTTGGGATAAAGGCGCAGCTGGCTTTCCGCTATCGGTTCCGGAACGAACGCCAGCGGGTGCTCCGGCGCGATGGCAAACACCCAGCGAATGGCGCCGATTTCGGTGTAGTCAATTCCGCCGCCATCGAGCAGCGTGTCCGGCGCGCCAATCGCGATGTTGGCCTGGTTGTTGATAATGGAGTCCCAGACGCCGTTGTAGACCTCGGTGGTGACGGTGATCTGACAGGTGGGGAACTGCTTTTTCAGCACCTGTAGCAGCCGCGCGGTATGGCGCGGCGTATACAACAGCTGGTTGATACAGATGCGTACACGCGCCTCGATGCCCTGTGAAATGGTATCAATCCCGCGCTTTATGGCGTGAAAGTCGTTAAGCAGGTCGGTGGCTTTGCGGTAAAAGTAAAAGCCGGATTCGGTCAGCTCAATGCTGCGCGTGCTGCGGACGAACAGCACCACGTCCAGCCCGGTCTCCATGCGCTTAATGGTGTAACTGATGGCGGAGGTCGTTACACCCAGTTCGGCGGCGGCTTTGCTGAAGCTGCCGAAGCGTGCGGCGGTGGTAAAGGCCAGCAGGTTCTCCTCGGTAAAGATGGAATTCATATCTCACTCCCTTCAGCCATCAGTTTTGAACATATTTTAACAGCGTCGTTACAACGCATTTGAAGCCGATCACAGTTCTGGCTATTTCATTAATGCCACGCCATACAAGGCTTTTTCAGATATAAGCATAATGTGGCCAGAAACGATAAAAAGCGGAGAAACATAAGAAAAAGGTTGCACAGACGCACGTTTTGACCGGTTTGTTGAATTTACCTCAACAATGAATTGTCTGTCGATGAATCATTTTTAAGCGGATTCTTTTATGACCAGGCTGTTGCTATTCTCAGGTCAACAGAAATAAAAACATCGGGAGTCTGAATATGTCTGCAACTGAACTGGTTACGGAATTTTTGCTGGCGGCAGAAGAGGGCAATAGCGATGCGCTAAAAGCCTGTCTGGAGAAGGGCGTGGATATTAACGCCACGAACCGCCAGAAAAGAACCGCCGTTATTATTGCCAGCCTGAAAAAACATTATGCCTGCGTGGAGTTCTTAATTGCCGCCGGGGCGGATATTGATAAACAGGATCAGACCTGCTTTAACCCCTTCCTGATTAGCTGCCTGACGAACGATTTAACTCTCCTGCGGCTGGTATTACCCGCGAACCCGGATCTCGACCGCCTGACGCGCTTCGGCGGCGTAGGCATTACGCCAGCCAGTGAAAAAGGGCACGTGGAGATCGTCCGCGAGCTGCTTGAAAAAACCGATATCAACGTTAACCACACCAATTTTGTCGGCTGGACGCCGCTGCTGGAAGCCATCGTACTCAACGACGGCGGCACAAAGCAGCAGGAGATCGTGAAGCTGCTGCTGGAGCACGGCGCGAACCCGCATATGACCGACAAATACGGAAAAACCCCGCTCGAACTGGCGCGGGAGAAAGGCTTCACCGAGATTGCAGACCTGCTGCTGGCGGCGGGCGCATAAGACGGTCGGTCAGCCCGTTCCGGCTGGCCGCTAATTAAATAAAACATTTTTACCGACGTGCATTTTGCACGACGGCGGCCCCCTTTTATCCGCGAACAGGTGCAAATAATGCCAACGAAAATCGTGATTAAAAAGAACACCTATTTTGACTCCGTATCGTTAATGTCCGTTTCCACTAAAGCCAATAAATTGCCGGGCGTCGAACAGGCCTTTGTCGCCATGGCAACGGAAATGAATAAGGGCGTTTTAAAAAACCTCGGGCTTTTAACGCCGGAATTAAATGAGGCGAAAAACGGTGACCTGATAATCGTCATTAAAGGCGACGCGGCGAATGAAGAAACGCTGGCCGCTATTGAAGCGCTGTTCACGCGTAAAGAGAGCGCGGGCTCCCATGAAGCGCGCTACGCGACGATTGCCAGCGCCAAAACCCATCGCCCGGACAGCAACCTCGCGGTCATTTCCGTCAACGGTACCTTCGCCGCCCGCGAAGCGCGTCAGGCGCTGGAAAACGATCTCAACGTGATGCTGTTTTCCGATAACGTGTCGCTTGACGACGAGCTGGCGCTGAAGCAGCTCGCGCACCGGAAAGGACTGCTGATGATGGGGCCGGACTGTGGCACTGCCATCATCAACGGCGCGGGACTGTGCTTCGCCAACGCGGTGCGTCGCGGACCGATTGGTATCGTCGGCGCATCCGGCACCGGCAGCCAGGAGCTAAGCGTGCGCATCCATGAATTCGGCGGCGGCGTGTCGCAGCTGATTGGCACCGGCGGGCGCGATCTCAGCGAGAAGATCGGCGGCCTGATGATGCTCGACGCCATCGACATGCTGGAAGCCGACGAGGGCACAGAGGTGATTGCGCTGATCTCCAAGCCGCCCGCGCCAGCGGTGGCGGAGAAAGTGCTGGCCCGCGCGCGCGCCTGTCGTAAGCCCGTGATCGCGTGCTTCCTCGGTCGCAATGAACCGCCCGCCGATGAGGACGGACTGCAGTTCGCGCGCGGCACCAAAGAGGCGGCGCTGAAGGCCGTCCTGCTCACCGGCATCAAAAAAGAGTCCCTCGATCTGCACCCGCTCAACTGGCCATTAATTGAAGAGGTGCGCGCTCGCCTGACCCCGCAGCAGAAGTACATTCGCGGCCTGTTCTGCGGCGGCACCCTGTGCGACGAGGCGATGTTTGCCGCGCTTGCGAAATTCGACGACGTTTACAGCAACATCCAGCCGGATCCGGCTAAGCGCCTGAGCGACATCAGCGTCAGTAAAGCCCACACTTTCCTCGATTTTGGCGATGACGATTTCACCAACGGCAAGCCGCACCCGATGATTGACCCGACCAACCGCATCAGCCGCCTGCTGCAGGAGGCTCGCGACCCGGAAGTCGGGGTGATTGTGATGGACTTTGTGCTCGGCTTCGGCGCCCACGAGGATCCGGTCGGCGTGATGATCGACGCCATTAAAGAAGCACAGGCCATCGCGAAGGCCGATAACCGTCCGCTGGAGATCCTCGGCTACGTGCTCGGCACCGACCAGGATCCGCAGTCGCTGGCGCAGCAGTGTCAGCTGCTGACCGACGCCGGCGTCATCTGGGCCAGCAGCAGCACCAATACCGGATTACTGGCACGCGAATTTGTCTGCAAAGGGGAGAACGCATAATGACCACCTTATTTAACCAGCCGCTGAGCGTCATTAACGTGGGTCTCGCGATGTTCAGCGACGATCTTAAAAAGCAGCACGTTCCCGTGACCCAGCTCGACTGGACGCCGCCGGGGCAGGGCAATATGCAGGTCGTTGAAGCGCTCGACCAGCTGGCGGAAAAACCGCTGGCGGAGAAAATCGCCGCCGCCAACCAAATCGCCCTTGAGCGCATTATTCAGTCTCATCCGGTACTGGTGGGCTATGACCAGGCGATTAACGTTGTGCCGGGGATGACCCGCACCACCATTCTGCACGCCGGTCCGCCTGTCTCCTGGGAAAACATGTGCGGCGCGATGAAGGGCGCGGTCACCGGGGCGCTGGTGTTTGAAGGGCTGGCGAAAGATCTGGACGACGCGGCGCGACTTGCCGCCTCCGGGAAGATCGCCTTCTCGCCGTGCCACGAGCACGACTGCGTGGGCTCCATGGCGGGCGTCACCTCCGCGTCGATGTTTATGCACATCGTTGAAAACAAAACCTACGGCAACCGCGCGTTCACCAACCTTAGCGAGCAGATGGCGAAGATCCTGCGCATGGGGGCCAACGACCAGAGCGTCATTGACCGACTGAACTGGATGCGCGACGTGCTCGGCCCGATGCTGCGCGACGCGATGAAGATTATCGGCGAAATCGACCTGCGCCTGATGCTGGCCCAGGCGCTGCACATGGGCGACGAGTGCCACAACCGCAATAACGCGGGCACCACGCTGCTGATCCAGGCGCTGACGCCGGGGCTAATTCAGGCGGGCTATCCGGTGGAGCAGCAGCGCGAGGTGTTCGAGTTTGTTGCCAGCAGCGACTACTTCTCCGGCCCGACGTGGATGGCGATGTGTAAAGCCGCGCTGGACGCCGCCCACGGCATTGAATACAGCACCGTGGTTACCACCATGGCGCGCAACGGCTACGAATTCGGCCTGCGCGTTTCGGGGCTTCCGGGGCAGTGGTTCACCGGCCCGGCGCAGCAGGTGATCGGCCCGATGTTCGCGGGCTATAAGCCGGAAGACTCCGGGCTGGACATCGGCGACAGCGCCATTACCGAAACCTACGGCATCGGCGGCTTTGCGATGGCGACGGCCCCGGCGATTGTCGCCCTGGTGGGCGGGACGGTGGAGGAAGCCATCGACTTCTCCCGCCAGATGCGCGAAATCACCCTCGGCGAAAATCCGAACGTCACCATTCCACTGCTCTCGTTTATGGGCATTCCGACCGCCATCGACATCACGAAGGTCGCTGGCAGCGGCATTCTGCCGGTCATCAATACCGCCATTGCGCACAAAGACGCGGGCATCGGCATGATTGGGGCGGGCATCGTTCACCCGCCGTTTAGCTGTTTTGAAAAGGCGCTGTTGACCTTCCGCGATCGCTACTTTTTATAAGGCATGCATCCATGAAAAATATGAAGCTGGAGTGGAAAAGAGGTGACTGGGCGGCTTATTTCGGGTTGATGACCAACAACCTGACCAATTTGCTGACCATGATGGGGTTGCTCATTTTTGTCGTCGGCATCCCGAAGGAGATTGTTTATGGACGCATCGCGCCGGCCTTCGGGCTGGCGGTGCTGGCCGCGAGTATCTGCTACGCGTGGTTCGGCATGCAGATGGCGCGCCAGACCGGGCGCACGGACGTCACCGCGCTGCCGTCCGGCCCCAGCGCGCCGTCAATTTTTACCGTGACCTTCCTGGTGCTGATGCCGGTGTATCAGCAAACGGGCGATGCGGAGTTCGCTATTCAGATTGGCCTGGTCTGGTGCTTCGTTGAGGCGATGATTCTTGCGGGCGGTTCATTCCTGGGCGAAACCATCCGCAAGATGATCCCGCGCACCGTGCTGCTGTCATGCCTGTCCGGTTTAGGCCTGCTGCTGCTGGCGATGAACCCGATGCTGCAGGCGTTTGAAGCGCCGACCGTATCGTTCATCGTCCTGCTGCTGATCTTCATCAACTGGTTCGGCAAAAAGCCGATTTTCGCCAGAATTCCTACCGGCCTGCTGTTGCTGATAGCCGGTACCGCACTGGCGTGGATCTCCGGCCTGCAGAGCCCGGAAGCGATTAAAGCGTCCATGTCATCCTTCGGCTTTAACCCGCCGCAGGTGCATGTGGAGGGCTTCCTGCAGGGCCTGCCGCACGCGCTGCCGTATCTTGCCTCTGCCGTACCGCTGGGGCTGGCGAACTACATCTTTGACCTGGAGAACATCGAAAGCGCCCACGCGGCGGGGGATGAATACCCGACGCGTAAAGTCATGCTGGCGAACGGTCTGGCCTCCATGCTCGGCTGCCTGATGGGGAACCCATTCCCGGTGACGGTTTACGTCGGCCATCCCGGCTGGAAAGCGATGGGGGCCAGCATCGGCTACACGCTGGCCTCCGGCGTGACCATGTTCATCGTGCCGCTGTTCGGGCTGGGGGCATTTATGCTCGCCATCATTCCGATGACCGCCATCGTGCCGATTCTGGTGTTTATCGGCGTGGTCACCGCCAACCAGGTGGTGAGGGAAACGCCGAAGGTGGAAGTGCCGGTGATCTTCATCTGCCTGTTCCCGTGGATCGCCAACTGGGCGCTGACCATGATGAACAGCGTGATGGGAGCGGCGGGCACGAATGCCGCCAAAATCGGTACCGACGTGCTGCACAGCAAAGGGATCTACTACGAAGGATTAGTCCATCTGGGGAACGGGGCACCGCTCGCCAGCATGCTGTGGGGCTGTATCGCCATTTTTGCCATCATCAACAAACCGCTGCGCGGTGCCGTGGCTGCGGCGGGCGGGGCACTGCTGGCGCTGTTCGGGGTGATCCACGCCCCGGTGGTGGGCTTTGCCGAAGGCAGTTCGCTGATGTTCGTCACCGCGTATCTGATGATGGGCGGCATGTTTGTGGTGAAGCATGTGCTGGATAGCCGTGAAGCGGCGAGCGCTGCGTCGGGTACTGTTGCGAAGGAACACGTATGAAAGAGCTTATGGTCGTTGCCATCGGCGGCAACAGCATTATCAAAGACAACGCCAGCCAGTCGGTTGAACATCAGGCGCAGGCGGTGAAAGCGGTGGCAGAGTCGGTGCTGGAAATGCTGGCCTCCGACTATGACATCGTGCTCACCCACGGCAACGGCCCTCAGGTGGGGCTGGATCTGCGCCGTGCCGAAATCGCCCACGAGCGGGAAGGGCTCCCGCTGACCCCGCTGGCAAACTGCGTGGCGGACACCCAGGGCGGCATTGGCTACCTGATCCAGCAGGCGCTGAACAACCGCCTGGCCGCACGCGGGGAGCAAAAAGCGGTCACGGTCGTCACGCAGGTGGAAGTGGATAAAAACGATCCTGGTTTTACGCACCCGACGAAACCGATCGGCGCGTTCTTCAGCGAGGCGCAGCGCGACGAGCTGCAGCGCGCGCACCCGGACTGGCACTTTGTTGAGGACTCGGGCCGGGGATATCGTCGCGTGGTGGCCTCTCCGCAGCCGCTGCGCATTGTCGAGGCCGATGCGATCAAGACCCTGACGCAAAAAGGCTTCGTGGTGATCGGCGCGGGCGGCGGCGGTATTCCCGTGGTGCGCTCGGCGCAGGGCGATTACCAGAGCGTCGACGCGGTGATTGATAAAGATCTCTCCACCGCGCTGCTGGCGCGCGAGATCGGCGCCGACGTGCTGGTGATTACCACCGGCGTGGAAAAGGTGTGTGTCAACTTCGGTAAGCCAAATCAACAGGCGCTGGAGACCGTCGACGTAGCGGAGATGACGCACTACATGGAAGAAGGTCATTTCCCGGCGGGCAGCATGCTGCCCAAAATCGTCGCCTCGCTGGCGTTTTTACATCACGGCGGCAAGCGCGTGATCATCACCTCGCCGGACTGCCTGCCCGCCGCGCTGCGCGGAGAAACCGGTACCCATATTGTGAATGAAGGAAGATAAGATGAGTGAAAATAAAAGCCGCCGTGAATTCATCAGCCAGAGCGGCAAAATGGTGACCGCCTGCGCGCTGTTTGGCGCGACCGGATCCGTCGCGTATGCTGCTGACTCCGCAAAGCCACTCTGCGAGACCGGTAAGCCTGTGAATATCACCGCGAAACATTACTATCTGGACAACGTGTTGCTCGAAGCCGGGTTTAATTTTGACGGCAACGTGGCGACGAGCACCCGCACCGAGCTGAAGACGCTGGAGATTCAAGACGGGAAGATCGTCGGCCTGCGCGATAACAAGCGCCACGCCGACGCCACGCTGCCGCACTACGACGCGGGCAACAAGCTGATGCTCCCGGCAATGCGCGACATGCACATTCACCTGGATAAAACCTTTTACGGCGGCCCGTGGCGTTCCCTCAACCGCCCGGCAGGTACCACCATTCAGGATATGATCCGCCTGGAACAGAAGCTGCTGCCGGAGCTTCAGCCCTTCACCCAGGAGCGTGCGGAAAAGCTGATCGATCTGATCCAGTCGAAAGGCTCCACCATAGCCCGCAGCCACTGCAATATCGAGCCGACCTCCGGCCTGAAGAATCTTGAAAACCTGCAGGCGGTTTTATCGCGCCGTAAGCCCGGCTTTGACTGTGAAATCGTCGCCTTCCCGCAGCACGGGCTGCTGCTGTCCCATTCCGAAAAGCTGATGCGTGAGGCTATGCAGGCCGGGGCGCACTACGTGGGCGGGCTGGACCCGACCAACGTCGACGGCGCGATGGAGAAATCTCTCGACCTGATGTTCCAGATTGCGCTGGACTACGACAAAGGAGTGGATATTCACCTGCACGAGACCAGCCCGGCGGGGGTGGCGGCGGTGAACTACATGGTCGAAACCGTGGAGAAAACGCCGGAGCTGAAGGGGAAGCTGACCATCAGCCACGCCTTTGCGCTGGCGACGCTTAACGAAAAGCAGGTGGATGAGATCGCCACCCGCATGGCGGCGCAGCAGGTGACCATCGCCTCCACCGTGCCGATTGGCACCCTGCATATGCCGCTGAAGCAGCTGCGGGACAAGGGCGTGTTTGTGATGACGGGAACCGACAGCGTGATCGACCACTGGTCGCCGTACGGTCTGGGGGACATGCTGGAAAAAGCGAATCTCTACGCCCAGCTCTACATCCGCCCGAACGAGCAGACGCTCTCCCGCGCATTAGGTATCGCGACCGGCGACGTGCTGCCCCTGAACGACAAAGGCGATCGCGTATGGCCGAAAGCGCAGGATGACGCCAGCTTTGTGCTGGTGGACGCCTCCTGTTCCGCCGAAGCCGTGGCGCGCATCTCTCCGCGTACCGCAACGTTCCACAAGGGCAACCTCGTCTGGGGCGTTGTGGGTTGATGTGCATTTCTCCCTCTCCCTGTGGGAGAGGGGGGATGGCATCAGGCCGCACTTCTGAAGGCCGGGTAAGCGCAGCTTCCACGCCCGATGCTGGTGCCGATCGCCGCGCGCACGGCTCAGTAGCCGACCTTGTATACCCGCCCGCTCTGCACGCCTTCCACGCTGCGGCGGTAGGCCTGGGCCACCGTCGCGGCAGGCACGCTTTCGAAGCCCGGGAAGAAGCCATCGTACGTTTCGACGGATTCGGTGAGCACCGTTGGGCTAATCAGATTGATGCGGATCCCGCGCGGCAATTCGCAGGCTGCGGCGCTAACAAACCCTTCCAGCGCCGCATTCACCGTGGTGGCATTTACGCCCTGCGCAATCGGCTCGTGTGCGACGATCCCGCTTATCAACGTAATCGAGCCGCCTTCGTTCAGGTAGTGCTGGCCGGTCAGCGCCAGGCGCACCTGTCCCAGCAGCTTATCCTGTAGCCCCTGGTTAAAGTCGCTATCTTTCATGGTCGCGAGCGGGCCAAAGTAGAGGCCACCGCTGGCGGACACAATGGCGTCCACCGGACCGATTTTCTCGAACAGCGCCTGAACGCTCGCCTGCGAGGTGATATCCACCTGCTCGTCGCCCTGCGTGCGGCCGACGCGGATGACCTCGTGGCGACGACTCAGCTCTTCCGTTACCGCACGACCGACCGTACCGCTGGCACCAATAATGACGATTTTCATAGCCGACTCCTTATGTTGTGAGCCTTCATTCTTTAATAAATTAAAATACGAATAAACTAGGCTAAAGTTAGAAGATTGCTAACCAGAGGTTTGGAATATGGATAAGCTTCGCAGCATGGAGACCTTTATTGCGGTGGTTGAAAGCGGCAGCTTCACCGTTGCGGCAGCACGGCTCGAGATGTCGGCGGTGATGGTGGGGAAGTACGTTGCGCTGCTGGAATCCCAGCTTGGCACCCGCCTGCTGGAGCGTAACACGCGCCGTCAGAGCCTGACGGATGCCGGACGGGTCTATTTCGACGAGGCGAAGCGGGTGCTGGAGCAGGTCGCGATCGCCGAAAGCGCCGTGGAACGCCTGCGCGCCGCACCGTCCGGGACCCTGCGCGTGACGGCGCCCACCTCGTTTGGCGGCAGCGCGATCGCGCCGCTTACGGCCTCTTTTTTACAATGCTACCCGGAAGTGCGCATCGAGCTGGATCTCACCAACCGGATGGTGGATCTGGTGGAGGAGGGTATCGATCTGGCCATTCGTATTGGCGACATTCACAACGACGATCTGGTAGCGAAATACCTCTGCCCTTACCGGATGGTTATCTGCGCCGCGCCGGACTACCTGGCACGCTACGGTACGCCGCAAACCCCTGCCGATCTGGTGGATCATCTCTGCCTGTCCCACAGCGTGTGGACCGCGCGCAACGAGTGGCGGCTGCCGGGCGTCGAGGGCGAGGTGCGCTGGAAGCGGGATGCGGTCTTAAAATGTAATGACGGCTACGGGCTCCGGATGGCCGCGAGAGCCGGAGCGGGACTGCTGCTGCAGCCGGAGGTGCTGGTGGCGGAAGATCTGGAAAGCGGCAGGCTGGTGCGGGTGCTGGAAGAGTATATTCCGGCGCCGAGACCCGTGCATTTATTGTGGCGTCAGGATTTACGTCAACTGCCTAAGCTTACGGAATTTATCGCCCATATTCTGCTAAGATTGGGCACACTATAAAAAAAGAAGGTAAGCAAAGAATGTCTGTGAGTAAACTCGCCAGCAGCGCGCAGGGCCTGCAATCATCTGCCATCCGTGAATTATTAAAACATAGCAAAATGGCCGGCGTCATTTCGCTCGGTGGGGGGATTCCGAATCCGGCCTTGTTCGATCACGAAGGCCTGAAAATTGCCGCTGATGCCGTGTTATCTCAGCATTTTGGCGAGGCATTTCAGTACGGCCTGACCGAAGGCGTGCCGGGACTGCGGGAAGAGATTCAGCGTATTTGCGAGGGGCGAGGCATTCGCTGTAAGGCGGATGACGTGGTCGTGACCTCTGGTTCACAGCAGTCCCTCGACGTGCTGGCGCGTGCTTTGATTAACCCGGGCGATATTGTCGTCGTCGAGCGTCCAACCTATCTTGCTGCGCTGCAGGTATTCGGCCTGGCGCAGGCGAATTTTGAATCCGTCGGCACCGACGGTGACGGCATGAAGGTCGACGAGCTCGAAGTGCTGGTGGCAAATAAAACTATCAAAGCGGTCTATATTGTCCCGACGTTTGGCAACCCGGGCGGCGTGACGCTTTCTGAGGCGCGTCGTAAACAGCTGGTGGAACTCTCGAAGCGCTATGACTTCGTGATCATCGAAGACGATCCGTATAGCGAAATTAACTATACCGATGAAGTCTTCCGCCCGTTAATTGCTCATGCCAAAGATATCGGCAACGAAGAGAACGTGGTGTATACCTCTACCTTCTCTAAAATCCTCGCGCCGGGCACTCGCGTGGGCTGGGTGGTGGTACCGGAATGGCTGAAGCGCGCGGTGGTGAACCTTAAGCAAACCACCGATCTGCACACCAGCACGCTGTCGCAGCTGATGACGTATAAGTACCTGAAAACCGGTCGTCTGCCCGCTCAGATTAAAACGATCCGCGAAGCCTATCGCCAGAAATACCAGACGTTCGCAACCGAGCTGGAGGCCGAGCTTGGCGACGTGATGTCTTTCCACAAGCCGAAGGGCGGCATGTTCCTGTGGGCGAATATGAAAAATGGTAGTAATACCACCCGCTGGCTGGAAAAAACGTTAAGTAACGGCGTAGTATTTGTGCCGGGCGAATTTTTCTACTGCAATGAGCCAGACCATTCAACGCTGCGCATGTCATTCGTCACCCCAACGGATGAAGAGCTGAAGGAAGCGGTTCAACGCCTGAAAAAATCGCTGTAAAAGACCTGCGCATAACGGTGGTTTTGCCGTTATGCGCAATACGCGTTCAGGGCGGCACGGGCCGCAATCGTCCATGGAGAACTCCATGTTTGAATTTCTGATCGGTGTTGTGACGCACACGCCCGTCTGGGTGTGGGTGCTGTTTATCTTCCTCATCTCTCCCGGCATTAAAGCCCGCAGGCCTGCCACCGTTTCGCTGGAGAGGCTTGCCATCATTCCGGCAATATTTCTAATCTGGGATATCTACGATCTGGTGGTTTACCGCACGTTAACCCCCGGGACAGTCGCATTGTGGACGGCGGGGATCCTCGCCGGGGCCGCGCTGGGGTATGTTCTGATTAAGCAGGCGGTTATCACCCGCGCAGAGGCGCCGAGAAGTATTTACCGCCAGGCGGACTACACCGCGCTGCCGTTTATGATGCTGGCGTTCGGGGTAAAGTATGTGCTGGGCGTGATGAGCGCAGTCTCTCCCCAGACGATGCAGCAGCCTGCCATGAGCGCGCTGGCGATCGTCTCCGGCGGCGTGTTTGCCGGTGTGTTTATTGGGAAATTTGCGCGTTATATTGGCGTGTATAACAGCGCCGCACCTCGCCCGGCGGAGTAAGATCTCCGCGCCTGTTCGGGTCAGGCTACATCCGGTTGGCCAGATTTTCGCTTAGCCATGACGTCCGCAACGGTCTTTATACGGCTTAGTTCCTCCTGCGTCCTGGCGTTAGATTGCGCTTCCCAGATATCAACGTTCAGCTGTAAGTTCAGCCAGAATTCAATCGTGGTATCAAAGGCTTTTGCCAGCTTGATCGCCATATCGGCAGTAAGCTTGCGATTGTTATTGACCAGCGCGCTGATGGTGTTGCGGTGAACATTGAGCATCTCCGCCAGATCGCTGATTTTCAGATTGAGCGGTTCAAGATACTCATACTGCAACACGTCGCCCGGCGTGGTGGGTTTGCGGAGTGCCTGTTGAAGTGTCATAGATGATGCCTCACTTGTGTTGCGTGTACTTGTGTGGAGAGAGGTACAGATCTTCTGCTTTACCCTCTGTCCAGCGAAATACGAGCCTGTATTGCCTGTTTACCCGGATGGAGGAATAGCCCTTCAGCGGAGGATTCAATGCTTCATACATATTACCCGGTGGCGATCGCAAATCCCTGTGCGAGGTTGCTGCCCTGATGATATCGAGCTTTCTCGCAAGCGCTGTTTCCAGATTTGAAGGGATAACATTGCTCGATCTGCCGTAAAGAAAAAAATCCTCAAGCCATTGATCCCGAAAATAACTAATCATAATGCTGGCGAGCTCCAGTCCGTGAAGCTGAATGAATAGTAATGCACTCCTGCACTGTGCGCAAGTGCGTTTTGTCTGCGGTTAATATTACCTGGGCGATGGCTGAAGGGAAGTGGGATGCATGACTAAAGATTAATCCTCCGAGGCAGGTTCCAGTTCTGGCGTGCGGTTTAATGCCCGGCGGCGCTTCGCTTGCAAGGGCCTGGGGGGATGTAGGCCGGGTACCACCCGGCGATTGGCTATCGCTCCCTTAGCGCCTCTTTCGCCCGGTTGAACGGTTTAATCAGATAATCCAGCACCGTTTTCTCTCCGGTCTTAATGTCCACCGTCGCAATCATCCCCGGTACAATCGAGAAGTGCCTGCCCGCCTTATTGACCAGGTAATCCTGACTGGTGCGGATAAACACCCTGTAATAGAACACCTCCGGCTTGGCCTCATCCTGAATGGTATCTGGGGAAATCGTCTCAACGACCCCGTGCAGGCCGCCGTAAATGGCGTAATCGTAGGCGGTGATTTTGACCAGTGCCTCCTGGTTCGGGTGGATAAAGGCGATATCGCGCGGCGACAGGCGAGTTTCGATCAGCAGGTGATCGTCCACCGGCACAATCTCCATCAGCTCGCCGTTGGGCGGGATCACCCCGCCGATGGTGGTCACCTTGATATTTTTCACGATCCCGCGCACCGGGGATTTTACCGTCAGACGGGTGACGGAATCCTGGCGGCCCTTGAGGATGGCTGAAACCATATCCACCTCAGCGTTGGCTTTGGATAACGCCTCGCGCGCCTGGACGTAATACTGCGAGCGCACGTCGGTGAGCTTCAGCTCCAGATCGCTTTTCTGCCGCTGCAGGCGCAGCACCTCCACGTGGCTGGCGGCCCCGGTTTTGACCAGCCGCTGGGTGATGGCCAGCTCCTTATTGGCGAGATCTAACGCGGCGCGCAGCTCTCGCTGGGTATCCTCCAGCTGCGCGCGGCGCGAGTTGTACAGCCGCGTTTCATCGGCAATCAGATCCGGCCATTTCGCCAGCGAAGGCGGGAATTTCAGCGGCAGATCGTTTACCTCGGCGTACAGGCGGGCGCTGGAGGCCAGTGAGGCCCGGTAGCGCGCCGCGCTTTCGCCGACGTTCGACTCAGAACGCGTCGGGTCAAGCCGCGCCAGCACCTGTCCGGCCTGCACCTGATCGCCTTCGTGGACGTTCAGCTCGGTGAGGATCCCGCCGTCGAGAGACTGTAAGACCTGCTCGCGCGAGCTGGGGATCACTTTACCCGAACCGGTTGACACCTCATCCAGCACGCCAAACCACGCCCAGACGCCCAGCACCACAAACATCAGCAGCGAGAAGATCACGATCCGGCGCGCGCCGGTGTAGCCGCTTTCGGAGTCGAGGGCGTTATCCAGATCGTCCATTGCCGCCACGTCACGCTGACTGATTTTCATTTTTCCACTCCCGTCCGGTTGCTGCCTGCTGCTGTTGCTGCTGCATACGGCTGTTGCTCAACGCCTGGGCTTTTGGCGCGTCCATCACCAGCATGCCTTCTTTTAACACCACGACGCGCTCCACCAGTTCCAGAACCGGTACGCGGTGCGTGGCGACGATCAGGGTGCGATGCCCGAGCCAGTCGCCCAGGCGCTGGATGAATTCCCGCTCGGTGTGCTCATCCAGCGACGCGGTGGGTTCATCCATCAGCACAATATTCGGATCGCGCAGGAGCATTCGCGCCAGCAGAATCGACTGGCGCTGCCCGCCGGAGAGCCCTACGCCGTTTTCCATGATCGGATAGTCCAGCCCCTTGGGCAGCTTCTGGACGAAGCCCGCCGCGCCGGTCAGCTCCAGCGCCTCGAAAATTTCTTCGTCGGTGGCGCGCGGCATGCCGAGGGTGATGTTTTCGCGCAGGGTGCCGTAAAACAGCCGCGCGTTCTGAGTCATAAAGCCGACGTTGCGCCGCACGTCCGCCACGTCGAGATGCGGCAGGCTGAAGCCGTCGAGCCGCAGTTCACCCGCCGCCAGGTCCATCCCGCCCGCCATCGCCTGCAGCAGGGTTGATTTGCCCGCGCCGTTGCGCCCGAGGATCGCCACTTTTTCTCCCGGCCTTATCTCCAGGCGATTAATGCGCAGCGCCATGCGCGGATCGTCCGGCTGATAGCGGAACTGCGCCTGCTCGAAAAGATAGTGTCCGCGCAGGACGTCCTGGCGGATCGGCGTCTCCTCGCGCTGGTTTTCGGTGGGAAGCTGCATGATGCTGTCCAGCCCCTCTTTTGCGGCTTTGACCTGCTGCCAGCGCGCCAGCACGCCGCACAGCGTCGCCATTGGGGCGATCATGCGGGAAGCCAGCATCGACGCGGCGACCACCGAGCCGGTGGTCAGGGTACCGTCGATCACCATCGGCGCGCCGACCACAATCACCCCGGCGTAGACCAGGCTCTGAATGGTCATCCCCCAGCTGATCAGGTTCTGCGTCAGCTCGCGAGTGCGCAGGCCGGATTCTGCGGTGATCTGGATATAGCTGTTCCACTGCTGCAAAAAGCGGTTTTCCGCCTGCATCAGCTTGATGTCCTCCAGGCCCTGCACGCTCTCCACCAGCACCGCGTTGCGCAGGGTTGATTCATGCGCCGACTGCTTTGCCAGCTCCGCCAGCTTCTTCTGCAGCAGCAGGCCGGGCAGGACCATGATCACCGCCGCGACCGGGGCGATCCACGCCAGCTGCGGGGCGATGATCGCCAGCACCACCACGAACAGTAAAAAGAAGGGCAGATCGACAATTGTCGAGATGGTGGACGAGGTCACCATCTCACGGATCTGCTCCAGCTCGCGCAGCTGTGAGATAAAGCTGCCGGTGGAGCGGGGGATCGCGCTGTTGCGCAGCCGCAGAGCGTGGCCGAATACGCGATCCGAAACGCGCATATCCGAGCGCTTGCCCAGCAGATCCATAATGTGCCCGCGCGCCACGCGCAGCACAAAACCAAACAGGGTGGCAATCAGCACCCCGATGGTCAGGACGTACAGCGTCGGGTAGGACTGGGCGGGGATCACCCGGTCATAGACCTGCATGGAAAAGACGATCCCGGAGAGCGACAGAACGTTGATAAACAGCGCGGCGAGCATCACCCAGCTGTAGGGGCGGAGATCGCGCATCACCAGCCGGTAGAGCCAGTCCGGACGATATTTGGAGATATAGGCATCCACGCGGCTGTCCTTCAGCGCGGCGAGTGGACGCAGGGCAATAACGTGGCGTATAGCGGGCAGCATCGCCGTCATCGACAGCCGATTGGTGTAGGTCTCGTCGTCGAAAAAGCTGACTTCCAGCGTATCGTCCCCGTCGAAATGCTCGATCACGCCGATCCTGTCGTCATTCATCGCTACGACAACCGGCAGACGCCAGCTGTTGATCGCCTGTCGATCGTCGGTAAGGAGCTGAAACGACAGCCCTGCTTCGCGGGCCAGCTGGGTGAGGGCGGGCACCATCGGTTTGCCTTTCAGCCAGGGTGCGCCTGCAATCAGCGCGCCGGGCGAGCAGGCGACGCGATAGCGCGTGGCAACAAAACCAAAGGCCTGTGCCCACTGCGCCAGCGCCTCATCCGTCATGTTTTCACCTTGCGGGATATCACGCTGCTTCATGGCTGGATCTCCACGGTCTGGATGGTGCGGTTATCAAGATCGAACGCGTGACGCAGCTGTCCGGTGTTATACAGGCAGTTGAGCTGCAGCTGATGCAGCTGACCGAGGGTCTGCTGCTGGGTGAAGCGCGCCTGATAAACCTCCTGTTCGGCGTTGAGCACGTCGAGCAGCGGGCGCGAGCCGAGGTCAAGATACTGCTGCTGGTACAGTTCGCGGGTGCGGGCGCTGAGCGCCTCCTGACGGCCCTGAATTTGCAGCGTGCTTTGCAGGCTCATCACCTGGCTGCGGGCTTCCAGCAGTTTCTGGCGGACATCAAGACGCGTGCGCTGAATGGTGGACTGCGCCGCCTCCACCGCGTGTCCGGCAGCGTTACGCCGTGCGGTGAGGCCGCCGCCCTGATAAAGCGGCATCTGAACTTTCACCCATGCGGAATACTGGGTGCGATCCCGCGTGTCGCTGCCCGCGTAGCGATCGTTCATGTAGTGGCGCACCTCCGGCTCCAGCGAGACGGTTGGCGTCATCTGCGCGTCGGCATAGTCCAGGTTAGCCTGGGCGACGTTAGCCTGCGCCCAGGCGGCGAGAACGGCGGGAACCAGACGGTCGTCCGGCTCGGCGATGTCGCAGCTCCGGCCCAGCTTTTGCGGAAAGTCATTGCTTATCGCGTTCAGGCTGTTCCAGCCGAGAAAGCTCATCAGCGTGGCGCGGGCGCTGTCCAGGCTGGCCTGGTACTGCATCAGCTGGGCTCGCGCGCCTTCGATTCGGGCATCGGTCTGCACCACGTCAGAGAGCGATGTGGCCCCTTCGTCGTTACGCTGGCGGGTCAGCGTGCCGATAGAGGAGAGGGCGTCGAGCTGCTCTTTAGCGGTCTCAACCATTTGCTGCCAGGTTTGAACCTGCACCATGGCGACGGCGGTATCGTGGGCGATAGTGTCGATACTCACCAGCACGTTGGCCTGCTGCTGGGCAACGCCGGCGCTCTCGGCGCGTACCTGGCTTGCCACTTTGCCAAAGTCGTAGAGCATCTGTGAGAGAGAAAGCACCAGCGACGGCGTAAAGCCGTTCTGGTCGCCGTCGTGAGAATAACCGTTGTCCACGCCGGCATTAATCTGCGGATAGTATTTTGACTTAGCGACGTCTACCTCTTCGCTCTGCTGGTAGAGTTTTCCCACGGCTTCGCTGATGGCCGGGTGCCAGGTGACGGCGCGGTTAACGGCATCGCCAAGCTGCAATGAACCGGGGGCGGCTTTGCCAGCCGCAGGTGCGACGCGGCCGTTGAGCGAGGGGAGTTCCTGCGTTTCGCGAAGCTGTCCGGTATTGATGGTGGCCGCCGGATTTGCGCAGAAAGCGGGCACAGATATCAGGCAGCACGAGAGCCACCAGTAAGGCATCTTCATTCCCATGTCATGTCCCTATAAAAAAAAACGGCTTTATTATTTATGCCCGGGCGCTGCGCGCCCGGGTCATCTCTTGCAGGTGGTATCAGGTAATGATGTGTTGCTGGTTAACAAGCTCGTCGTAGGTGGTCTGAACGCCATCAAGCGTAACGAGCGTGGTATTAGTGTAGGTGCCTCCTGCACCATCACGGTCGATGGAGATCACGGTATTGCCATTACTATTAGTGACATGGAGATAATTCCCGAGCGTCGCGGCGCTACCGTTCCAGCCCACCAGCAGATCGCCGATGTCGATTTTGTCGCCCTGCGCCAGCGAGAAGCCGGTCCAGTGATCGCCCGCGGCACTGCTGGTGTTACCCCCCGTACCGTTGCCCACCGTGCTGTTCAGCACCTGGTAAATCAGCGTATCGCCGTAGGCCGTACCGGTGATGGCGTCGTTATGCTCAGAGCTGATGAACTGCGGCGCCATATTGATGGTCAGCGTGGCGCTGTCCGTTCTTCCGGCAGAGTCGGTCAGGGTGTAGTTGAAGGTCTCCTTCGATGTCATGGTTGAGAGCGATACCCCGCTGTTGAGGGTATAGGTGTAATGGCCGTCAGCGCCGATCGCCAGCGTGCCGTAGTGGCCGACAATGTTCACCGTTGCGCTGCCGGTATACGGATCCAGCGTGGTGGTCACGCCGTTGTAGCCGGTCACGCTCAGACGGGTATCCACCGAGTGGAGCTGATCCAGCACGCCGCCGGAGTCGGTGCCGTCAAAGATATTGCCGTTGACGGTGTGGCTGCCGGTGACGTCGAAATTACTCAGCGAGTAGGTGGTGCCGTTCACGCTTGGGGTAATGGTGATATTTCCGACGCTGAGCCCCGGTACGCTACCGGTAAAGTTCAGCGTATAGGTCCCGGCGTTGAGATCCAGCCCGGTCAGCGCGACGTCGATACTGCCGCCCAGCAGCGAGGCCCCGCTGAAGGAGCCGCTGCGGATCACGCCAGAGCCGTCGCTGATGGACCAGTTCACCGTCAACCCGGTCAGCGACAGCAGCGATGCCACGTTAAAATGCAGCGATGCGTTGTGCAGCGCGGTATTCGCGTCGACCACGAAGGTTCCGCTGCCGCTGCCCTGGGTTGACGAGAGAAGGGCCGTCGTCCAGCTGGCGGTGCCCACGGTCGTATCCGAATAGACCGACGTGTGATGTACCGAGGTAAGGTCCATCGTGGCGCTGACATCGTTCACCGCATTCATCGCCTGCGCGGTTGGGGTGATGTTGAGCGATGCCGTATCCTTCGAGCCGTCAGGCGCGGTAACGGTGTAGACGAAGGTATCCGGCGTGCTGATATGGTCCGCCCCTACGCCGCTTCTCAGGGTGTAGGTGTACTGACCGGACGAATTGATGGTCAGCGTGCCGTATTCTCCCTGAATGGTGGTGGTTCCACTGCTGTTGACCGCCACGCCGTTCACTTCGGTAACCAGCGTGCCCGCTGGAACCGGATCATTCGCCAGCACGTCGCCCGTGGTGGTTTCGCTGATGCTCGCCACGCTGTAGACATGGTCCTGCAGGACGTTAAGCGTGTAGGCCGTCAGTACGGCGATCCCGGATGCGGTATTCAGCAGGAACAGATACTCCCCGGCAGGCAGGTTCAGCGTCAGCTGCGGTGACGTACCCCCCAGCAGCGGGGCGCGCAGCCAGCCCGACTCGACGCGAACCTGCTCGAAGGTCTGGGTCGCATTGTTGAACTTATAGACGTACAGGTCGAACACCGACGCCAGCGCCACGCCGCCCACGGAGGCCTGGATGGTCATGGTGCGGGTCGTCCCTTCCTCCACGTTGTAGATGATCGGGTTGGTCATGTCGTCCAGCAGGTTAAGCCCCAGCGTGCTGCCGAGATTAATGCCCACCAGGGTAATACCGTTCTGAGACGAGGCGCCGTTATTCACCTCACTCACGGTGGTGTCAAAGGTCAGCGAGGCCGTGTCGTCCACTGCCACAATGCCGTTGATTACCGTACCGGCACCCAGAGACAGCACCAGGTTCGCCGATGCGCTGACGCCGTTATGGGTGATGGTGTAGGTGAAGCTCTCCGTCCGGCCAACGACCGCAGCGCTGGTGTCGGTAAGGTTATAGGTATAGCTGCCGTCTCGGTTGATGGTCAGCGTACCGTATTTGCCCTGGATCACCGTGCCGTCGGCGTTCACGCTGGTGGTGACGCCCTGCGCGTTAGTAACCGTGGAGATAGTGGTTCCGGCCGGCGCGTTGTCGCTGCCGGCGGTCGGATCCGTATCAAGGATCACGTTGCCGTTGAGACTGGTATCGCCGGTAACCGTACCCGGACCGGTCTCTTTCACCGCCACGTCGAGGCTGGTGTAGGAGCCGGTTGCCAGCAGATTGGTGTTATAGCTAAGCACGCGGTAGTTACCGTCGGCCAGCCCGGTCAGGTTCAGCGAGACGCCGGTAGCGCCGAGGGTCAGGAGATCGGCAAACTGCGGTTGGCCGGTATCCACCACGGTAGTCCAGACGCCGTTGACGTAGTGCTGAACTACCAGCTCAAGAGTGTTGAGCAGAGAAAGCACCGCCCCCGTAGCGTTAGCATTCACCACGATATCCGCGCTGCCGCCGTTGCCCACCGTGAAGTTCACCTGCGCCGTGTCATTGCCCAGCAGCGTCAGGACGTTGCCCACGGCGCCGACCAGCAGGAAGCCGTAGTCGCTGTACTGGCTGTTGGTCACGGTCGCCGTGGTGCTGAGGTTCAGCTCTTCAACGTTATTGCTGGCGGAGAGCGGCAACACCGGTGCAAGGACGGAGCCCGGCAGGGAGGTGTTGCCCGCGGCGTCGGTAGCGGTGATCTGCAGCGTCTGGCCTTCGATCTGTTTGTTAATGAAGGTGTAGCTGTAGGTGCCGTTGCTGCCCGCAATGGCGGTCACCGTCGAGCCGTCCGCAAGGCGGATTGTGACGGTACTGCCCGCCTCCGCGCTCCCGGTCAGGACGCTACCGTCGGCGTTGAGAGTCCCGGTCGGCGCCGTTGGGGCGGTCGTATCGACGATAATCGTCGTCACGCCTGACGCCGCGCTGGTATTGCCTGCCGCATCGGTGGCCGTGGCGGTGAAGTTATGCGTGCCCTGCGTCAGCGTGGTGGTTTGCGGCAGGGTCCAGTTGCCGTTGCCATCGGCGGTCACCGTGCCGACCAGCGTAATACCATCGTAGATCCTGACCGTGGCATTCGCTTCGGCTGTCCCGCTTAGCGTTGGGCGCGTATCGTTGGTCGGATTCGTACCGGTCACCGGACCGATAACGCTGCCGACATCATCAATCACCGAACTGATGACCGGCGCGCCCGGCGCGAGGGTATCGACGTTAATCACATACCCGGCGGTAGGTGCGCTGGCGTTGCCCACCGCATCGGTGGCGGTAAAGGTCAAATTGTGCGGACCGTTGCCCAGCGCCGGAGATGGCGTAAAGCTCCACGCCCCACCGGTCGCCGTCACGCTGCCGATTTGTACGCCGTTATCAAATATTTTCACCGTCGACCCGGCTTCCGCCGTGCCGCTGAGGGTTGGTTGCGCGTCGTTGGTGAACCCGCCGTTTGCAACCGGCGTCGCCGCATTGCCCACGTCATCCAGAATGCTGGTCAGCACCGGCAGCGCAGGCGGCGTGGTGTCAACGGTGAGGCTGAAGCTGGTGGACGACAGGCTGGTATTGCCCGCCGCATCCGTCGCCTGCGCGGTGAAGCTGTGCGCGCCCGCGGTCAGCGTGGTGTTGAGCAAGATACTCCAGCTCCCGTTGCTATCCGCAGTGCCTGTTCCGACAAGCGTAGTTCCCTCATAGATTTTCACGGTGGCAAACGGTTCGCTGGTCCCGACAAGGCGCGGAACGGTATCGTCGGTTGTTTGCCCGGACGTTAGCGGGCCGGTGATGCTGCCCACGTCGTCTATCGCCTGGCTGATAACCGGCGCGTTTGGTGCCGCGGTATCAACAATCAGGGTAAAGCCCGGCGAGGTCGGGCTGACGTTGCCCGCTGCATCGGTGACCGTGGCGGTCCAGGTATGGCTGCCGTTGCCAAGCGGTGCTGATGGCGTAAAGCTCCATGCTCCTGTACCGTCCGCCTGAACGGTGCCGACCGGCTGCCCGTTCTCATAAACGGTGACCGTGGCGTTGGCGGTCGCGGTGCCGTTCAGCGTCGGCGTGGTGTCGTCGGTGCTCTGCCCCGAAGAGAGCGGGGTTTGAATGCTGCCCACGTTGTCACCCGCGGTCGAAATGATCGGCGCCGACGGCACGCCCGTATCCACCGTCAGGGTAAACGGCGTCGTCGTGCCGCCGGTATTGCCTGCCGCATCGGTGGCGTTAAAGGTGATGGCGTGTGGCCCTTCGCCCAGATCGGTACCCGGGGTAAAGGTCCAGCTGCCCTGGGCATTGACCACCGCAGTGCCAATTTCGTTGCCATCAACGATCACGTGCACGGTAGAACCCACTTCGCCCGTGCCGTTGAAGGTTGGACGCGCGTCGTTGGTGCTGTTACCCGACGTGAGCGTCCCGGTGACCGGACCGACATCGTCAATCACGCTGGTCACCACCGGTACGCCGGGGGCTGCGGTATCAATGGTAAAAGCGAAGACCGATGAGTTCGCCGAGGCGTTGCCTGCGGTATCCGTTGCATACGCGCGCAGGGAGTAGCTGCCGTCGCTCAGCGGCGCGGTCGGCGTAAAGGACCAGTTCCCGCTTCCGTCAACGGTCGTTGTACCAATCTGCGTGCCGTTATTCATGATGTGGATAGTGCTGCCCGCCAGCCCGGTGCCGCTGATGGTTGGGGTGCTGTCGTTGGTTACCTGGCCGCTGGTGAGGTTACCCTGGACGCCGCCAGGGACGTCGTCGTTTACATTATCCAGCGTCGGAACCGTCGGAGCGGTCAGGTCAACCACCACGCTCCAGGGAGCAGAGACCGCGCTGACGTTGCCCAGCGGGTCGGTCGCCCGGACGGTGAAGCTGTGCGAGCCTTCGCCGAGCGCGGTGTCAGGGGTAAACGTCCATGCGCCGGTGCCGTCAGCCGTTACCACGGCAATCTGGGTGCCGCCGTCGAAAATGGTCACCACGCTGTTTGCGTCCGCTGTCCCCGAAAGGGTTGGCGTGGCGTCGTTCGTTTCGCTGCCGCTGACCACCGTGGTGGCGGCGTTGCCGACATTATCCGTGACGTTGGTGATGACCGGCGTGGCGGAAACGGAGTCCACCACGACGGTGAAGCCCGCCGAAGGGCCGCTCTGATTCCCCGCAGGATCGGTCGCGCGGATGGTCAGGACATGGTTGCCCTCTGCCAGGGTGGGCGTGGTGTAGCTCCAGGTGCCGGTGCTGCCTACCAGCACGCTGCCCAGCAGCGTCCCGTTGTTGTAGATGGAGATGGTATCGCCCACCGCGCCGGTGCCGGTGAGGGTCGGCTGGTTGTCGTTGGTGGTCTGGCCGCTGGTCAGCGGGCCGGTGCCCGGACCGACGTCGTCAATCACCGCGCCGATAGTTGGCGTGCCCGGGGCGGTGAGGTCGACGGTGACGCTGGCCGCCGGAGAGCGGCCGCTGGTCTGGCCGTTGAGGGTCGCAGTCACTTCAAAGGTGTGCAGCCCCTCGCCAAGCGCCGCCGGCGTATAGCTCCAGTTGCCGCTGCCGTCGGCGGTCACCGTCGTCAATGGCGTCGCGCTACCGTCCAGATAGATGGTAATCAGGCTGCCCGCTTCGGCCGTGCCGGTAAGCGTTGGCGTGGTGTCGTTGGTCGTTTTGCCTTTCACATCGCCAGTTACCGGATCCGCGTCATCGACGATCGCCGTGATGACGGGCACCTGCGGCAGCTCAAGCGACGAGTCGTTGACGACAAAAGGCACGCCCGCGCTGGCATTCCCTGCGGCGTCCGTAGCGTTCACGGTCAGCGTGGTCGGATCCAGCTGCGCCGGACTCAGCGCAATCGAGAAGCTACCGTCGCTACCGACAACGCCGGTACCAATGACCGTGCCACCGCTATCTTTCACGGTAATAGTACTTCCTATTTCACCTGTACCGGTCAGCGGCGTTCCTTCCTGAGCCAGAGCCATGTTGACCGGGTCGGCAGGTGCGGCAGTATCCACCGTCACGCTCAGCGGTACTGAATCACCGGAGGAATTACCTGCTGGATCGCTGGAAGAGACGGTGAACGTATGAGGACCATCCGGCAACGTCGTGTCGGCGGTCCAGCTCCAGGTGCCGCCCGGCTGGACCGTCACAAGCACTGTAGACGGTGTGCCGTCTACGGAAACGATAACGGTGGTGCCGGGTTCACCGGTCCCGGTAAGAGTTGGCGTGCCGTCCTTCGTGTAGAGCACGTTACTGGACAGCTGGCTGTCGGCTACCGCACTAATGACGGGGATCTCAGGCGCAACGGTATCGAGCGTGACGGTAAAGACTGAACTCGGCGCGCTGAGGTTACCCGCTGCGTCCACTCCCGCTACGGTAATGTTGAGCGGGCCGTCCGTTTGCGTGGGGAGCGTCAGGCTCCATTCTCCATTAGCCACCACGACACGACCCAGCTCGACGCCGTTGTTGTAGACGATCACCGTCTCACCGTTAACGCCGGTTCCTCCCACTGTCGGTGTGGTATCTGTGATAAAGCCACCATCAGGCGCGCCGCCCACTGCACTAATCACCGGTGTATCCGGCGCCAGGGTATCCACGATGATCGTAATCGCTGACGACGGGTCAGAGATATTGCCCGCTTCATCGGTGGCGGTGGCGGTAAAGGCGTGGCTGCCCTCGGCAATGTCGCTGCCAGGACGCCAGCTCCAGTTGCCGCTGCTGTCTACCGTGACGGTGCCCACGACGGTCGATATGCCGTTGACGGTGTCAGTGATGTTGATGACATCGTTCGACGTCCCGGTGCCGCTCAGGACCGGGCGCGGATCGTTGGTGGTTCCGCCTTCGGGTACGGGGCCGGTGATCTGGGTGACGCTGTCGGTGACGGTCGGTGCCGCAGGCGTAGCCGGCGCCTCGGTATCAATGGTGATGGTAACCGGCTGAGACGGGGCGCTTTCGTTGCCCGTGCCGTCCACGTTGGTGACGGTCAGGGTGATGTCATAGGTACCGCCGGGCAGCGGGGTTGATGGTGTCCACGACCAGCTGCCGGTATTGTCCACGACAGCATCGCCGATTTTGACGCCGTTGTTGTAGATCGTCACGGTATCGCCGGCCGTGCCGGTACCGCTCAGGGTTGGCGTGGTGTCGCGGGTGGTTTCGCCAGGGTTCAGCGTTGTTTCTGTTCCGTCAGGATTGACGGTGATGGCCGGCACGTCCGGCGTGACAGGCGCGACGGTATCTACCGTCAACACAAACGGGCTGGAGATGGTGGTATTGCCCGCGGCATCGGTGGCGTGAACCGTCAGCGAATGCGGGCCGTCGGTGAGCGGGGTAACGGGCGTAAAGCTCCAGCCGCCGTTGCCGTCGAGGGTGGCGGTGCCGAGCAGGGTGGTGCCGTCATAAATGGTGATCGTCGCATCGGCCGGAGCGGTGCCCTGCAGCTGCGGTTTGGTGTCATCCGTGGTATCGCCGCTGCTGAGCGGACCCTGAACGCCGCCGACGTCATCGGTCACGGTGCCGATGGTTGCCGCCACTGGTGGCGTGGTATCGACGGTCAGGGTGAAGCCGCCTGACGGCTGGCTGGTGTTACCCGCCGTATCGGTGGCGACAACGGTAAAGGTATGAGGCCCGCTGACAAGAGGCGTCGTGAGGGTATAGGTCCACGCGCCATTGTTGTCGACCGGAACCGTGACAAGATCGGTGCCATCGAGGCGGATGGTGACGGTTGAGCCGGGTTCAGCCGTGCCGTTGAGCGTCGGCGTGGTGTCGTTAGTGCTGTCGTTAGGGTTGAGCGCGCCGAGGCGTTCCGGCACATCATCCACCACCTGGGTGATGATTGGGGCAGCAGGCGCCACGCTGTCAACCGTCAGAGTCCAGGTGTTGGAGACGCCGCTAGTGTTGCCTGCCGCATCGGTCGAGACGGCGGTAAGATCATGGGGGCCTTCACCGATCGGGGTGGAAGGGGTAAAGATCCATACGCCAAGGCCATTGGCGATGGTCGTACCAACAGCAACACCGTCCACACGCACGGTGACAGTCGCGTTTGCTTCGGCGGTACCGCTGAGCGTCGGGGTGGTGTCGTTAGTGGTCCCATTCAGGTCGATCGCGCCGGTGCGCCCGGGGACATCGTCCACGACTTGTGAAATCACCGGGGCGCCAGGTGCCGTCCCGTCGACGTTAATTATCCAGGAGTCAGATAACCCGCTCGGGTTACCGGCGGGGTCCGTCGCCTTCGCCGTCAGCACGTACGTGCCATCGGTTAGCGGTGCGGGTGGCGTAAAGCTCCACAGGCCGGAAGAGGGAACAACCACCGTACCGAGGACATCGCTGCCGTTATAAATCGTGATGGTCGAGCCCGCTTCGCCCGTCCCGTTCACGGTCGGCGCCCGGTCGTTGGTGATCCCGTTCGGGCCCACGGGGCCGGTGGAGGTCTGTACGTCATCAACAACCGACACGATAACTGGCGTCTGCGGTGGAGTAATATCCGGTGCCGCCGCGGAGGTGGTAGGACTCGTGTTGCCAGCCGTGTCGGTGGCGTCAGCGGTCAGGATTTCGCCGTTGAGCTTCGGCGGGGTCAGCGTCAGGCTGAAGTTACCCTGACTATCGGCAACAACTGGAGTGCCAACGAGTGCGCCGCCTTCACGGATGGTCACCGTGCTGCCCGGCTCTGCGGTACCGCTGATGGTGCCGCCATCATTTGAAACCACGAGGTTTCCAGGGGCTAACGGCGGCGTGGTGTCCACGGTGAAGATGACAGGCTCTGAGGTCGCGCTCAGGTTTCCGGCGGCATCGGTTTCAGTGACGGTTATGGAGTGCGTCCCGTCCGGAAGCGGACCGTTCGGCGTTACGCTCCAGGTGCCGTTGGGCAGTACCGTCGTTGTGCCAACCACCACGCCGTTATCGTAAATAGTGATGGTTCCGCCGGGCTCGCCCGTTCCCGCCAGAATCGGCAGTGAAGCATCGGTAGGCGCGCCCGACGTGATGGTTCCCTTGATAACGCCCGTATCGTCGGTCAGCACAATCGCGGTCGGGGCGTCCGGCGGAGTAAGATCCACCGTCAGGGTAAACACCGGCGAGGCAGGCCCGGTGTTGCCGGCAGCGTCGGTTGCCCGCACGGTAATCTGGTGAGTGCTTTCGCTCAGATCAACTGAAGGGGTAAAGGTCCAGGTGCCGTTGCTGGCGACGACCGCCGTACCAATGGCGATCCCGCCGTCATAAATCGTCACGGTCGAACCCGCTTCACCGGTGCCGGTAAGCTGCGGACGCTGATCGTTGGTGCTGCCACCGTTGCTGACTGCCCCCGTCTGTGGAGCCGTATCGTCAGTTACGCTGGTGATGGCTGGCGCATCGGGCGCAGTGGTGTCCGGGGCGGTAAGATTCGTGCCCGGGCTGGTATTTCCGGCGTTATCCGTCGCGGTGGCGGTCACCTGCTCGCCGTTGGTCAACGGCGTGTCGAGAGAGACGGTAAAATTGCCATCGCTGCCCGTTTTTCCTGTGCCAATGACGTTACCGTTCGCGTCTTTCAGCGTGATGGTGCTGCCGGGTTCTGCGGTACCGGTGACCGTTTTGCCATCTGAAGAAAACTTAAGGCCGGAAGGCGCGTTCGGCGCTGTCGTATCCGGATCGGCCGAATTGTTACTGCTGCCATTATCACCACCACCGCCGCCGGTGCTTGCCGCCGCCGCAATGCCGCCCGCAGCGGCAATCCCGCCCAGGGCCCATGGCCAGATGGCGGCGCCACCGGCGTCGCTCCCTGAGGCCGCAAGCAGCACGTCCGTGGACGCGATGGATTCGTACGTGGCGGCTCCGGTTGGATCTTCAATCCACCATAAAGCGCCCTGGCTGTCCTGCAGCACCAGCTGGCTCACGCCCTGCGCGTCCGCGACGTAGAAATTTTTAAGGGTGATCACCTCGCCGGAGTGGAGCGTAACCAGCAGATCGTTACCATTTCGCGCGAAGTGGGAGACGCTCGCTCGCTCGACATGGAGCTCAACGACAGAGGAATGGCTCAGCGTAACCTGGGTGCCTTCCGTGGTCGTTTCCACGCCAGTAAGTTTCGAAATAACAGAGATTTGGCTCATTTAGGTATTACTCCAGCAGATGTGTCATGAACGGCGAGCAAGACGAGCCATCTCTGCAGAAGGTAAAGGGCGCCCCCGGCGCAGTCGCTGTTATAACGCAGCACTCACCGTCGTTTTTTGCGCGCACGATGCCCGCCAGAATTCAGAGTGGCAACATCAGAGCGAATCTAATGACTTATAAAAGAGAACAGTTTTTATGGGTGTTTTGCGTCTTATAAAACCCTGTATTTAATAGAGGAATTATTTTTCGGAATATAAAAATGATATAGACAGAAAACGATAGTTGTGCAACTTAAGCTTTCGTAAATAAGTGCCAAAACAATGAAGAGGGCATTAATACATGGGGGGTGTTAATAATTTAAATTTCATAAGTTATTGTTTGGTATGTTTTTGTTTTTTCATTGTGATGCTGCTTCTAAATATGATTAACGCAGTATGATAATTGGTAGGGGACATTTTCAATATAATGATTAACGTTGTTGTTTAAGTGTGCTTAATATGCATTTAAGTTAGGGTAACATTTTTGATATAAAATATATTATATCACTCGCACAATGAAATATATTCTTATGCGGGGTTAAAGTTCTGCTATCACGCGAAATGAATAGCGTTAAGGAAAGGGTAAAATAACCTGATATATTTCCATTGCGGCTACGATGTCGGCATGAATTTGCGACAACAAAAAAAATACGGGGAGAATGAATAAAAATCGTCAGTCGGGCGTTAACTGACGTCACTTCCTTCTTACCCTGGAGCTTTGTATGAACACGACCTCGTTTCGTTTGATCCCGGTGCTGATTTTTTCCCTGCTGTCCCCACTGGCGCTGGCCATGGGCAATAATAGTACCGAGAGCAAAACGCCCGATTGTCCTTCCGGACAGGTGTATGACAGCGCCACACAGAAATGCGTGCCGGACAAGAGCAGCAGCCTCAGCGATCAGGACAAAACCAACTATGCGTACCATCTTGCGAAGAAAGGAGAATACCAGGCGGCGCTGAACCTGCTTGATTCGCTGAAAAATGGCAATACGGCTGAAGCGTGGAACTACCGCGGGTTCGCCACGCGCAAACTGGGCCGCACGGACGAAGGGATTGGTTACTACCAGCGCGCGCTGGCTATCGCCCCGGATTATGCCAAAGCCCGGGAATATCTCGGTGAAGCGTGGATGGTAAAAGGACGCCCGGACCTCGCGAAAGAACAGCTGAAGGTGATTGCCGGTATTTGTGGCCAGTCCTGTGAGGAGTATCGCGACCTGCAGGCCGCTATCAACGGACATCCGGAATCCTGATTTTCTCGTGGAGGGAAAACACATCGCTACCCGTGAGGTTCGTCAACAGTTAGCCGCACACCTGCCGCGTCTCTGGCGGTATGGGCTGGTGCTGTCGCGAAACAGGGATATCGCCGAAGAGCTGGTTCAGTCCACCTGCGTGCGTGCGCTTGAAAGAAGCAGCCAGTATACGCCGGGCACACGCATAGACAGGTGGCTGTTCGCGATCCTTCACTCCATCTGGATCTCTGAACTTCGGGCACGACACGTGCGTCAGGGGCAGGGATTTGTGGCCAGCGACGAGCTTATGGCACCGGACACCCGTGAACAGGATGAGACACGCCTGCATTACCTTAAGGTGATGCAACGCGTCAACGCGCTGCCTGAAGCCCAGCGCAACGCGGTATTTTTGGTTTATGTCGAAGGCTTTACCTACCAGGAGGCGGCAGACACTCTGGCGGTGCCGATCGGAACCGTGATGAGCCGGCTGGCGACGGCACGGGCTCGTCTTGCCAGATCCGCTGACGCACTGCCTCCGGTAAAGGAGAAACGCTCTTGAACGCGCACCGTTTTGTACCGCCCTATAACGACGACGCTATCGTGGCCTGGATAGATGGCGAGATGTGCCGCGCCGACGCGCAGCAGTTTGAAGAACAGTTAAAGCGTGATGAACGCCTCGCCGGACGAACCGACGAACTGATGAAAAGCAGCCAGGATTACGCCGGGGCGTTTGCTTCCCTGCTGGATGACGCGCCTCTTGAGACAATGCAGGCGCGTCTGGCAGCTCTTCCCGATCCACAATCCTCCTCGCCGGTCGGCGTCAGCAGGCGGGCGCTGATTGCCGCGTCGGTCAGCTTTTTGATGGTTGGCTCCGGTCTGGGCTACCTGCTGCGTCCCGCAGCTGCGCCTGCGGATGAGAATGCCCATATCCGCGACCTCGAAGCGCAATATATGTCCCTGTACAGCGTCGAGACGCTGCTGGATATGGACAGCGCGACGCCGGTCCTGCAGCGCGGGCTGGAACGGGCTGCGCAGGACATCGGCCTGAAGCTGAACATGTCGCAGCTTGTCCTTCAGGGGGCAGAGCTGAAAATGGTGCGAATGCTGCGCTATGAAACCACCTCGATCGCGCAGATTGCCTGGATCAATGCCGACTACGGCCCGATGGCGCTTTGTATCTCTCCTGTTGATGAAAAGGCGACGGCCTCGCTCCGCCAGGAGAAGCGGCACAGCATGAACCTGGCGTGGTGGCAGGATGCGGGCTACCAGTTTGTCCTGATTGGCCGCAACCCGCCGTCACATCTGCGGGGAAACGCGGAGCAGCTACAGCGCCTGATCTCAGGATGACGGCACTTTATTCGTCTGAATCGCAATGGCAATGGCAATTCGATCGTCCACGACCAGGGCAAACTTATCCATTCCGTAGGACGCGCGCGAGATCGCGGTGGTGGCATCCAGCGTGAGGGCCTGCGCATGCGGGTTTTTCACGATGGCCTCAAGGATCACCGGACGGGCAATGTTTCGCACGGTCAGCGTGCCGAACACCCTGAACCGCCCGTCGCCCTGGGCGACCACGCGAGAGCTGATGAACTCGATTGTCGGGTAACGCTCGGATTCAAAAAACATGTCGCTTTTGAGCTGCCAGGTGAGCAGCTTGTTTGAGGCTACGAGAGTCGCTACGGGAATGGTGACGTGAATATGATCGTCGACGTCGTTTTCCGGGTTGAGCGTTACGGCTCCCGTCACGCCGCTGAATGTCGCCCAGGAGAGGATACCGCCGAAGGCATGCCACGACAGCCGAATGGCGGTGTTATCGGTGTCGATAAGGTAGCTCTTCGGGGCGGCATGCAGGGAAGGGCATAACAGCAGAACGGCCAGAAAGGCCAAAAGGCGATACATAGTGGTTTCTCCGATAAATGCGCACTGCGTAAACGCCCGAGGTGCTAATTATATTCGAAGAAATAAAAAAGGCCGCAAGCGCGACCTTTTTGCGAGCATAAATATTTACTCAGTGACTTTCTTTTCCAGCTCGCTGGCACCTTCTTTGGTTTTGTTCCAGCCTTTCTCAGCGCCTTCTTTGGTGGCATCCCACCCTTTCTCGGTGCCTTCTTTGGTTTTATGCCAGGCTTTCTGGGAATCTTCGCTGACCTTGCTGCCAAAGCTTTCGCTTTTACCTTCCGCAGCATGCTTCTGTTTCAGTTTCAGCTCTTCACCTTTGTTCTGCTCTTCGTGCAGTTTTTGCTTCGCCTCGTTGGCGTTTGCGTTCGCCGCCGCGACGGTATCGTCAGTTGCATGTGTGGTCGCAGCAAATACTGGGGAAGCCAGCAGAACGGCAGATAATGCGATAATTGTTTTTTTCATAATATCCTCATTTAACGTTATCGGTTATGAGCGTGATTCAGCATGGCACAGGCGAAACGGGATGGCTTTAGGAAAAAACTGTAATGAGATCAACATGCCCCGATGAGGGGTATTTCGCCTGAGGATTATCCAAGGGATAAAACGCCTATTTCCGCGAGGGCGGCGAGGGTCAGGAGAATGAATATTATGACGGTTATGGGTCTGTACATGGTGGGGCTCCTTCCGGGGTGAGCGGCTATTCCGTAGCGCTGGGTGGGGGTGTTTTTTTATTCTCCATAGGGGGAGGGGCGGTGTCGTTGATGTTGGTCAAAGGGAGAGGGTAGCTTCTCAAGCGAGAAGATGAATGAGCTCTGTCAGGGCTGGACGTAGTGATTGTGGTGGAATGATCGCAGATTCACTCCCTTCTCGCTGGCGGCTCGCTTGTTCATGGCGGGTTTGATAAATACTCCGATCTCGATTTTGTCGTTGTGGTAGCCCCTCTCTACTATGACGAAATCATGGCTCAGCGTATTGTGCTCGCCGGAACACTGGGTCACCTGCTCCATGCTTTCACCGGGGAACATGTGGGAGAGCCTCGTCTGCTTAGCCATGCTGAAAGCCGGAGCCCGGGCCTGAAAGGTTTTGGTCTGTTCCGCCCCCCATGTTCAGACGACGTTTGCTAAAAAATGGTCGTCTGAATTTCGGTTGTGAGGTTCTTCCTGAGTGCTTAGATTCATTTTCAATCTATCGAGAGGATATGAATATGAACTTTGCAGAACGCCACTATCAGCATGAGCCTCTTCTTATCGCCAACGTCTGGGATGCCGCCAGTGCTGTCGCAGCGCAAAAAGCAGGCTACCAGGTTCTGGGAACGTCCAGTGCAGCTATAGCGTCCACACTGGGATATGACGACGGGCAGCGAGTGCCGTTTGATGAGTTATTTTATATGGTCACCCGGATCCGGGCTGCCAGCAGCCTGCCATTGAGCGTTGACATGGAAGCAGGGTATGGTGATTCAGCCGAAGAGATAGCAGACAATCTGCGGCGCCTTGCTCAGACAGGCGTCTCAGGCGTTAACCTCGAAGACAGCCGAGTCATAAACGGGGTTCGTCAGCTTGACGATGCCTCTGATTTTTCCCGTAACCTGAGAACAGTATGCGATACGCTGAGAAGCGAAAATTACAGCCTGTTTCTGAACATCCGGACTGACACTTACCTGCTCGGGCATGAAGACGCGTTGCAGGAGACGATATTACGGGGTCAACGCTACAAAGCTGCAGGTGCTGACGGCCTTTTTGTTCCCTGCCTGACTTCAGAGAAAGACATCAGCCTCATTGCAGAGGCAACGGGATTGCCTTTGAATGTCATGTGTATGCCCGATCTTCCGTCATTCGACAGGCTGAAACGGGCAGGGGTAAGCCGCATTTCAATGGGCAATTTTGTTCATTCAGCGATGCAGTCAACGCTGATTGATGTCATGCATGCGATCCGATCTCGTCAGACGTTTGAAGGACTTTTTGGTGATGAAAATAACCGATAAAAATCTGTGTGATATCTGGTATCAGGCATTACTTGAACGTGATTCAGACTACACTGGCGTGTTTTTTGTTGGCGTCAAAACCACTGGCGTATTCTGCATTTCGGTATGCCGGGCGCGAAAGCCCAAGCGCGAAAATGTCGAATTTTATAAAGATGCCAAATCTGCCCTGGCGGACGGCTTTCGTCCCTGTAAGGTCTGCAGACCTGCGGAAAATGCGCACAGCGCGCCATTATTCGTTGAGCAGGCGCTTGCGCTTGTCAGGCGCGATATCAAATCCCGTGTAGCAGACGCGGAGCTTCGTCAGCATGGCATCAGCCCGGAGCGGGTAAGGTGCTGGTTCCTGCAACATCACGGCATCACTTTTCAGGCTTTCCAGCGAATGCAGCGGGTGAACGTTGCCCTGCAGGAGCTAAAAAGTGGACGAGCGGCGACTGATGTTGCGCTGGACAATGGCTATGAATCGCTTAGCGGCTTTGGTTATACCTACAAGCGGCTGACTGGCGCAGCGCCGACTCAGGCAACCCAGGTGATAGTCATTCACCGGTTTACCACGACGCTTGGACCGATGTTTGTCTGCGCGACAGAGCTGGGAGTCTGTCTGCTGGAGTTTACCGATCGCCGGATGTTGGAAACAGAATTCCGCGATATTCAGCGTTTATTTAACGCCAGAATCGTCACCGGCGAAAACAGCCATACCCGGCAGACAGTAAAAGAGATCGGCGAGTATTTTGCCGGAACGCGCCGACAGTTTGATCTGGCTTTAGATGCTCCGGGCAGTGATTTTCAACAATCCGTCTGGCATGCGTTGCGTGCTGTTCCCTATGGACAGACCTCACACTATCAGGCCATTTCACTACGGCTTAATAAGCCCAATGCTGTGCGCGCCGTCGCTGCAGCTAATGGTGCCAACCGGATTGCGATTGTGATCCCCTGTCACAGAATAATAGGAAAAGATGGCGCGATGACAGGCTATGGAGGGGGGATTTCACGCAAAGAATGGCTCATTGAGCATGAGAGATATAATGTTTAATGGCGTGATGTTTCTGTGTCGCCGGGAAATTTTACGGACTTCGCGGGACATGTTGAGGGTACAAAAAAGCCCGCAGGGCTTGCGCCGTGCGGGCTTTCAGGACTTCATCAGTCGACTCTGGTGATCGCCGATGGAGAATTTTGGTGGGCTGGCGGAGTCTGAATAAATTCCTCAATGTATTAAATATAAAGGACTTTTTTGTATTCAACTTTCAGTTGTGTACCTAAACGTGTACCAATTATGAAATGTCATAGTAATACGATCCCTCTTTAGAAATGTGTCACCTTTTTCATGTGGTCTTTTTTTTTAAACAATAAGCACAGAAAAAAAGTTTTTTTGCATTTAACTGTTCACACTGTTCACCTCGATTATTTTTCATTTAATATCAATTTGTTAGATGGTGATGAATTGGTGAAGGGTGAACAGTCGACTCTTCACCTTTGTTCGTTTTTCTCGTTCTGGCCGCGCCCGGTCAGGCGATACACGGGGGGTATAAAAAGTTTTTTCCGGTTTTACTGTTCACACTGTTCACCTTTTCTTTTTTATTAATAATTTCATAGTGATACAGGGTGAATACACGGTGAAGGGTGAACAGTGGATTGTTCACCTTATGGCAATTGCCGGAAAGAAAAAGACCGGCTTTAGCCGGTCTGGAGTCGGTTATGTCGCTGCGGGTTCATCGCATTTCGGCAGCCAGTCGCCGTAGCTTTCCTCTTTCAGCGACAGGTTGGTCTGTATCCCCTGCTTTGTGTGCCGCTTTTCATAATTCAGGCCGTACTCTTTCAGCATCATAGGCAGCCCCAGCCCGAACATTTTCAGGCTGAGCACGTTTCTGTACCCATTGGCCTCCATATAGGCCAGATACGCGTGATAGAGATATTTACGGTAATTACGCGGGACGATGCTGGCATTACCCATATACATCCCGTTGGTCTGCGGCAGCATTTCCAGATAGCCGCAAAAATCAAACGTCGGGTCAGCGTCGCGCTTGATGCTGAGCGCCTCGTCGGAGTTCTGCTGCGACTGGAGCAGTGCGCGCGCGGCCATCGGGTCGCTGAATTTCTGCATAAGCTGGCGCACAATAACGGCCAGCTCGCGTGCAATTTTATCCCTGAGCTGCGGGTCGCGTTCTTCCGGTGCAATCTGCTCCGGGAAATGAATAATCACCCGTCGACGGGAGACGCCTCCGCTGCGGTCGGTGAAGCGCATCGGATTATTGTTCACAGCCAGAATCACCGCCGGAATATGTGTTGAGTACGGGTTCTGGTATTTCGGGTCAACTGAAACTGCATCGCCGCCGGTGATGGCCTTGAGTCCTGCACCGTCACCGCTCCATTTTTCCTGGTCAGGCAGACGTATCAGCGAGAAGCCAATCAGGGATGCACGCTTGCGCGGGTCTTCCAGCGTGTCGATATCGGCCGACGTGGCGTTATCCTCTCCGGCAAGCAGGGTCGCAATTTCGGCCAGAATACTTTTCCCGCTCCCGCCGGGACCGGTGACTTCGAGAAAGAGCTGCCAGTCGTAGCGGTTCGCCAGCACCATAAACAGCGCGGCCAGAATTACATCGCGTTTTTCTGGTCTGCTACCGGCAGCACGGTCGAGCCAGCGCCAGAAGTTCGGCGCGTGAGTCTCCAGCATTTCGCCTTCCACCGGCGGGGTAAAATCCACGTCGCAAAGCGTGCGCAGCCAGTGCGATTTGTGGTGCGGACTGAACAGGCCGCTTTGGGTATCGAGTACCCCATTGCGAAAACCAATCAGACGGCGTGCCGGTGCGGCCTGCTGAGGAATAATCAGCTTCAGCGTCTCCACCACTGAGGTGATTCTCCCTGACGAGAACGGGGCGCGCAGGCGCTGGAAAAGCCCGGCTACGTCGCGTTCGAAACTGGACGGCTGAACGACTTTCCATATCCCTGCTTCATAACGGGACAGGAGCTGGCCGTTCGCATCCACCGCCAGCGCTTCGCCGTAATGCTCATGTACCCGCCAGGCCTTGTCGCTGGCACTCATGGCGGTAAATTCCGCCTCGCTCATGGTGTCAAACGGACTTTGCGCCGGTGGCCGGATGGCGTCATAAATGGCTTTCCGCGTAGCCTCCTCGCCGTGCTGCATAAACGCATCATTCCAGTCACCGAACACCGGAGGCAGGGCAACAACGCCCTCACAGGCTCCTGCGGCCGCAGCGGCTTTGTTCTGGCCGTCACCGTTAAGGTCACGGTCGGCGGCGAGGACAATCTGACAGGCCGGGGATTTCTGACGGGCAAGGCTCGCCAGAGAAAGGAGGTTCACGGACGACAGCGCCACCATGACGGTTTCACCGGTCAGGTGATGCACGGTGAGCGCGGTCGCATAGCCCTCCGCAATCCACAGGCGTTTTCCGGCCTGTTTTTTCCCTTCGATGGTGTGGCACGCCCCTTTTACCGTCCCGCCTTTCAGGGTGCGTTTGAGCCCCTCAGAATTGATGAGCTGAAGGTTAACCAGTGCGCCGGTCTCGTCATACAGCGGGATAACCACATCACCGGCGCGGAACGTCACGCCGCCGGTTTTATGCATTACCGTCATTACCGGACATTCCCGGTCGGGGAAGCCCTTGCGGGTCAGATAGGCGTTGCCACAGGCCGTGCGGGTTTTCTCCATCAGCCTGACGGCCAGTGCGGACGCCGCTTTGCGGTCAGCCTCCGTTTCAGCCTCTGCGGCCGCAATCACTTCCGGGGCAACCGGCGGCAGGTTGCCGGTCACGGCATTCACCTTTTGGGCTGCCTCTGACGGTTTTACACCGAAAACCTTTTCAACCAGCTTAAGCCCGTCACCCGCGCCGCACTGATTGCAGAGCCACGTCCCGCGCCCCTCTTTATCATCAAAGCGGAAGCGGTCAGAGCCGCCGCACACCGGGCAGGCCTGATGGCGGTTTTTAATGACCTTCACACCCAGCGCCGGGAGAATGCGCGGCCAGTGGCCGCACGCCTGTTTTAAGGTTTCCGTTACGTTCATTTTCATCGTTATTTTCTCCCTCAGTGCATAACAGGCGATGTGATATGACGGGCACAGAGTTCATCCATCACGGCGAGTCCCAGAAAGGACAGCGACGGGGTGGCCCTGAGCGGTCCGGCTTCCATTAAATCTTCCAGCAGTGCACAGGCAATCTGGCGGCCTTTTTCCTCACCGTGCTGGCGCAGATAGAAGCCCTCCAGCTCGTCGGCGATGGCGCTTTCCAGCGCATCAAGGGTGAGTTGCGGGTAGCGGTGCTGGCGTTCGCACAGGGTCAGCCATGCACAGGCCACGGCGCGACGATACAGCGCGGCGCGTAATACGGGCTGTAATGGCTTTTTCATACGTTGCCCTCCCCGGTCAGCCAGCGCTGATTGCAGCGTTCGACCACGCCGTCGAGCTGGGCGGTCATGAGGTAAATCACGGAGGTGAGCTGTAACTGCTGCGCAGGGTCACGACGAACGTTGGCGCAGTCCTGCACCTGCATCAGCTCATTGACGAGCTGGCCGACGTTGCGCATGTGCTCAAGGCATTCGAGGTCACGGGCGGTAATGGTGGTGTGTCTCATGCGCGCACCTCCGCAACCGGCAGACGGCCGGCAAACGAGAGGACGTAATCGCGAACAAGAGAAAGGCGTGCGGCGTGTTCATCACCAGCAACGGTGCGAAGCATACAAATGCGGGGTTTAAGGTCTGCGCGACGAACGGCGGCAAACACAAATACAAACTGCGGGTGTGATGAGGTGAGGGTCATAGCCATAGTGGCAACCTCCATTGAGTAGCGGTTATTGCCACCACCGGAGTTCCTACGCTCATGGGTGGTGACCCGAACGGGGGTAGGAATACCGGCCTCAATGAATACCGGCCAGCCCGAAGGCTGCCCCGCCCGGATCACCATTATCTGACAGGGGCTAAGGTGTAAACACCACAGCCCGAAAAATGGGTGTGCCTGAGCAACGACGTAAAAAAAGACGCATGGCGCGTCCGGTGTCGCCATTGAGTAACTCGGGTTCCTACGCCCGGCTGCCGATTTTGCGACAGCGGGAAAACTATACCTGGAAACGGCGAAAAGAAGCAAGCCAGAAAAAGGGGTTGTTTGCTGAACGGTCATCATCATGCGTCATAGCCCCGGTTACGTTCGGCAATGCGATCCGCCATCCATGCAGTGATTTCAGACTGCGCCCACGCCACGTTTTTACCGCCGAGGGAGATTTGTTTCGGGAAAGCCTCCCGGCTGATGAGGTCGTAAATGGTTGACCGGGACAGGCCGCTCAGATGCATCACTTCAGGCAGGCGGATAAAGCGCTCCTGAACGGCATCAGAGACCGGCATCAGTGGCGCGGCAGGGGCAGAAGACGGGGAAGAAAAAGCGGTGTGCATCGGGCTACCTCACAAAGTCCATACAGTGCCGGTCATGTCCGTCCGGCTTCGGGTAGCTCCTTATTATGTCTATATTTTTCCTCAGGTCATGTGAGATTTTTGGTGAAACAAACATTGACTTTTCGCTATGGCAAACAAAGGAAAACGCTGGCAAACATATGCAAATCACTGCATTACAATGCAGCAATTTCTATTGCTTTTAGTTATACGCTTTTCATTTTTAATCGAAATAAAGTCTAAGTGGTATAGACAGAGCAAAACAGGAGGGTGAACAGTGGTGAACAGACGGTGAACAGTCATGCCCTCAACTGTTCACCCTTTATCTTACTGTATTTCTTATATTTTTATTTAAGGTGAACAGTGGTGAATAGTTATAAGTAAAAAAACAAACGATGAGCAAGGTTTTGCTGAGACCTTTCTCTGGCAAGCCGGTTTTTGAGTGCTGTTTGTGCCAGAACTGCCACAACTGCAATGAATCGAGATGTTGTGTGATGAAGGGCAGAATCATTTCAGGTTGAACACACGGAGAACCTGAACATGAAACCTGAAACAGTCATTACCGCCCTGCAGAATGTAGCCGCCCAACAGTCTGCAGAGAGCAGCCAGCGCATCACAGACAAGCTGAGCACATTCACTGCGGCCAGAGACACACATGCGGCCAGCATGCAGGAACTGAAAGAGATTGATACGTCCATTGAACGCTGTAAGCAGGAGCGGCAGACCGCCCTCGATGAGAGCACTGAGGCGGAGCAGGACTGGCGCAGCCGCTTCCGCACCCTGCGCGGCAGTCTCACCCCTGAAATGAAAGCTGAGCACAGCAAGCGTATCGCCAGTCGCGAGCTGGCCGACGAATTCACCGGCCTGATTGCGGAGCTGGAAACCGACCGGACACGCGCCATGCTGAATGCCTGCTCCACTGCCAGTAAATACCTGTCAGCGCATGACGATGCCTTTACCGCTTATGCCGGTGCGGAATGGGCTCAGGCTATCAATGCTGTTCCCGTCGCGCTCATTCGTGCTTTCCTGCTGCGCATTCGCGCCCTCGAAATGAAGGGAGAAAGCGCCCCGCAGTCCGTGGCTATCAGTGAGCTGCGCGATGCGCTGCGCCGTCAGGGCAGCCTGTATCACTTCGATATGAAGCAGGAGCCGGTATTGTCCGTGACGGGCATGCACCGGCCGCAGATTACCGGTGTGGATACGGAGCTGTTACGCAGCCCGGCGAAGAGAATGAAGCTCGCCAGAAAGCTGTCTGAAAATGACGGCACTAAGGCGGAGGCATAAGTATGTTTCACTGTCCGTTCTGCAAAACCAGTGCACACGCCCGCACCAGTCGTTATCTGTCAGAGAACGTTAAACAGCGCTATCACCAGTGCGTGAATATCGAGTGCTCTGCAACTTTCCGCACGCTTGAATCCGTTGACGGGATTATCTGTTCGCCGCCGACAGAGCCGGTCATTCCTGCGTCCGAACCGACAGCCACCGTTAACCGTGCCGGTGCGTAAGCACGACCAGTCATCAGGAGAAACTTACGTGACCACACTGACGCTACAGAAAGCCTTTGAGGCCTGTCAGACAAATAAATCCGCCTGGCTGCAACGCAGGGAAGAACTGATGCAGTCCGAACAGGCATACCGCGAACAGCTTGCCGGTAGCGGCCACAGCGGCCGGAGCCTGCAAACGCTGCGCGAGATTATCGACGTGAAAAGGTGGGAAATTAACCAGGCTGCCGGGCGTTATATCCGCTCGCATGAGGAGGTGCAGCGCATCAGCATCCGCGACCGATTAAATGATTTTATGCAGGCGCATGGCGCGGAGCTGGCCGCCGCCCTTGCCCCGGAGCTGATGAATTATTCCGGGCAACATTCCGCCGTTCAGCGCTGCGCCATGCAGCACTCGGTCGACTATCTGCGTGAGGCGCTGCAGGTCTGGCTGGCCGCCGGTGAAAAAATTAATTATTCGGCGCAGGATAATGACATTTTAACAGCCATTGGATTCAGGCCTGACGCGGCTTCGCGCGATGATAATCGTGAAAAATTCACACCTGCACAGAACCTGAATTACACCCGCCGTCGTGCAGAACTGGCTGCGCAGTAGTCCTTTCAAAAATCCCCGAAAATCCCGCCATTTTTACGTAAAAAAGCCATGCATGCATAAGGTGCATGGCTTTGCATGCGTTTTACCGACACTGAATCCACCGCCAGCGCCAGCACTGGCGCGCCCTGAGACCAATCATGCACCTGCATTAAAAGCGCCCCATTAAGCGGGCAGGCGGGGCGGGGAGAGCATTGCGCGCCGATAGTGTTAAATCATTTTAATTTGTTGATGCTAACAATAGATTACATAAGGCATCAGTTTTGGCCTCAGAAGTTTACATAGTTGCATTGAGTGTTCATAAGAAGGAGAGAGACCTGAGTGGCTCAATGTTGAGTGAGATCAGGTTAACGAGAATGAACAATACTTGTTCATTTACTCTTCTTAAATTGCTATTCTAATTGAATGAAATAGTTGTAACTTTAAATTATCAGGCTTGAAATGGAGTTCCAAATGATTGCATCACTACTCACCAATGAATACGTAAGTGCCTTTGGATATATAGTTGGGGTGGTCTCTGGGTGTATAGCAATATACCAGACTACGCAAGTGACCAAGAAAAATAATGAGATACAACAGCTTAATGTTACGATAAATGATCTCAATTCGCAGATTACAAATATCACAACCAATAGGAATAATATTAATCAAGGCGAGCGATCCCAATATTTCCAAGATAATAATGGGCCTGTTAATATTGATAATCGGGGGTAGTTATGGGCTCTGGTGTTAATTTTAATGATAATACAGGCCCTGTACATATAACTAACCAGCCACGAGTATTAAGAGCCAGTGTTATTGGGAAATTGATAGAAATTATTTCCAATCCAGTTGGTAGCGGGCAAAGTTTAAACAGAAGTGCGTCAAATATTGACGTTAAAATCTCGTTCAATGATCTTAAAAGAAACAGATGGGTAGCTGAACTTTACAAAGAAGATGCTTTACTAGTTGATGAGTCTATTAAAACACTTGATAGTATAATTTTAAATGGTAGTGCCAAACTGAAAAGACAATTTAGAGGCTATTATAACGCGGCGTTGGGGTTATATGGGCTCTATGAAAAGCCATTTAACATTGAAGTTGTTAGGAAAAACTCAGATAATATTATAGATGATGTTATTAGAGCTGCTCAAGAAACGGTTAGTTCATGCTCTAATTTAGATTCCGAGTTTTTACAAGAAGATATTGATAATGGCATTCGTATGATTGTGAGTTATTCAATTATCGAGTGCATAGTGCTGGAGAATCCAAATGATTACAATTGATTCGGATCCAAAAGCAAACCCTGTATATATTGGAAGTGTGGTACTTAGGCTTTTCCAAAGCAATGATTCAATGGTGATTGAAATTTCTCGACTGTATGATTTAGTAAATGCTGTCTTTGAATTATCGTTTGATCTTTTTCTTTACTCATTAGATTGGCTTTTCATAATCGGCGCAATTGAGTTAGATGGAAATGGTGGAGTAGTATATGCGGCTCAATAAACTTATTGTTTTAAAAAACAATGCTATTGTTAGGGAAGTGACGTTTAAAGACGGTTTAAACCTAATTGTAAATAAAAGAACGTCAGGTAAAGATAGTGGTAATAGTGTAGGTAAATCCACGTTATCACGCGTTTTAGATTACTTGTTTATGTCTTCAGGTAATGATATCTATCATGATGCTGAATTTGGAAAGGATATACCTGAAATAGTATCATTAATCAATGATAACATATTAAGGTTTACATTGGATTTTAATACGGTAGAAAATAAAAAAGCAATTGTTTCTCGAACAATATCTACTGATGAGAAAAATTCAAAGTATTATTTAAGCGATGTTGAAGTTGATAAGAAAAAATATTATGACTTCATAGCTCAAGCAGTATTTGGTTTGACTACAGATAAGCCATCTCTAAGAAATGTGTCGCATAAATTCATTAGAAACACGAATGAAAAAATGCAGAAAACTCTTAACTTTTTACATGCTAATACAACTTCTGATGTCTACGATTTATTATACTTGTTTTTGTTTGGATTCAATGGGTTGCCATTGATAAAGAAAAAGGGTGAATTTAATAAAGATATAAAAAAACAAAGAGCATATCTTGCCGCATACAGAAATCCGAACAGAGAGACAGTTTTATCAAAAATGATCAAGCCTCTAAAAAAGGAAATTGCAGAGGCAGAGAAAAATATTAAAAATTTTGATTTTAAAGATAGCCATGATGAAAGCCTTAAAAAGCTATCAGAAATACAAAGAATTATCAGTGACTACTCTTTGACTTATGCTTCTTTAAATATGCGCGTTAGGAATATTGAAGAATCGATCTTGTCCCTAAAAAATAATATCACGCAACTCGTAGAAGACGATTTAATCGAAATATATAATTCAGCCGGTCTTTATTTTAAAGGCGAGCTTAAAAGATCTTATGAAGAAATGGTATTATTCCATAATGATGTAATTAAAAATAAAATTAATTTTTTAGAGTCGGAGTTGTTAAAGAAAAAAGAAGAGATTGATGCTGTAAATGAAAAAATTAATGATTTTCATGAGCAAGAGTCATCTTTATTTAAAACAATCAAAGAGCCAGAAACGTTAAAATCCATAAATCAACTATTTAATAAACTCACTGAGTTACGTGAAAATCTGGCTAGCATAGAGACTAATCTCACTCGTATTAACGATACTAATGCCTTAATAAAATCGCTTGAAGATAGTAGGGAGAAGTTACTTGAAGAGATCGAGTTGGCTGTTCAAGGTCTAGAGAAGAATATCGAGATTTTTAACGAGTTTTTTGGTGATCTTACAAAGGAAATTTATGGCGAGAGATATATCTTTGATCTTTCTTTCGATATTGATAAAGGAAAGTGTAATTTCGATATTTCATGTGTTACGCCAAATAGTAACGGGGGTAAGAAGAAGGGCGAGATAACTGCATTTGATTTAGCATATATTAAATTTGTTGATAAAGTTAAATTGAAGAGACCAACTTTTGTAATTCATGATAGCATTGAAGATGTTGATGTGAATCAAATTAGAGATATATTTTTTGAAGCAAACAATATAAATGGTCAATATATTGTGTCAATCTTAAGTGATAAGTTTTCAGAAGATGTTGATTTAAAAATGATGAAGGATAACTCCATCCTTGAGTTATCTTCGACAAACAAATTCTTTAAGGTATAATTATAAAAGGTTTGTTTGATAAACAAACCTTCCCCACCATGCCATTAGCTCTAATCTTTTATTCAGGTACGTTGAGCGGTTATAAGCTCTTCGTACTTCATTTTTATCACTATGGGCTAAGGCTGCTTCGATAATATCAGCATTAAAGCCCGCCTCATTTAAAGCTGTGCTCGCGATAGAACGTAGCCCATGTGCAACAAGTCTGCCTCCGTAACCTATCCGTTTTAAAGCGGCATTAGCAGTCTGGCTATTCATAGATTGCTTTGGATCATTTCTACTTGGAAAAATATGTTCTCGATGAGCACTAATAGGCTTCATCACTTCCAAAATTTCTAATGCCTGTGGCGATAAAGGAACAATATGTTCACGCTTCGCTTTCATCCGTTCGGCTGGAATCGTCCAGAGATTTGCCTCGAGATCGATCTCTTCCCATCGGGCACCAGAAGCTTCAGACGGGCGCACTAGGGTCAGAAGCTGCCATTCAATAAGACAGCGAGTCGAAACAGAAAGATTCGACATCACCAAAGAACGCATCAGTTTCGGCAATTCTTCTGGCCGAAGCGTCGGCATGTTTTGCTTTTTCGGTTTCTCAAATGCCATTCCGACACCAGATGCCGGGTTCGCATCAATCAGGCCAGTGTTGACTGCGTAAATCATTATCTCGTTAATACGCTGTACCAGGCGGCGAACCGTCTCTAATGCACCACGTGCTTTGATTGGTTCCAATGCTTCAACAATCGTTCTGGCCTTAATCTCCTGAACAGGTATTGCGCCTATTGCAGGGAACACATCCTTATCCAAAGAGCGCCAAATATCTTTGGCGTAGTCTTCAGTGACGCTTTTGCTCTTCATTTTGAACCAGTTGGCGGCCACAGTTGAGAAAATACTATCCAGCTCAATTTGACGTTGTTCTGATGCCTGCTCTTGTTGCTGTTGCGGATCCATACCTTGTGCGAGCGTTGTTAAGTGCTGGTCGCGGATCTGACGAGCTGCTGCGAGAGTAAGGGCAGGGTATGAGCCGAGACTCAAATTAGTTCGGGTGCCACTGACCGGACGTTGATAGCGGAAGCGCCAGAGTTTTTTACCGGTGGTTTTGACGAGCAAGAATAGGCCGTCACCATCATGCAGGGTGAAGTCTTTTTCCCGAGGTTTGGCTTTAAGGATTTCGTTGTTAGTGAGGGGGCGTGTGATGCGCGCCATGTCTGGATCCCTTCCATAATTGGTACACGTTTAATGGACCACAGTATAGCGTGTACCTAAACGTGTACCAATTTTCTCTGGATTTAGCCGGATGTTCTCGGACAACGACAGACACAAAAAAGCCCGCAGGGCTTGTGCCATGCGGGCTTTCAGGATTTCCCCGGACGTATCCGGAAAAGTAAGTGGTGGAGCTGGCGGGAGTTGAACCCGCGTCCGAAATTTCTACATCCTCGGTACTACATGCTTAGTTTGTCTTTACATTCGCACGCCAGCTGCGGACAGACACGCCACTAACGAACTAGCCTGATTAGTTTTAACGCTTCAACCCCAGGCAGGGCTTCCACGCGATCTCTTTTGGGTTTGACCTCTCTTTGATCCCCGTCTTAAGAGCGGAAGCTAGGGAGAGAGGGCTCAGAGCAGGTTATTAAGCTGCTAAAGCGTAGTTTTCGTCGTTTGCGACTATTTTTTTGCGGCTTTTAACGAGGCAAACCGCCCCTCGGCATGCACCTTGGGTTTCGCAAATCCCGTCGAATCCAGAATCAGCCCCAATAGTGTTGAACTGAGTATACCAGATTTCACTTCCTGGATACCAGCCCGGAACGCTAACTTATTGAATAGTACAATAAGTGTGCAGAATCAACGTCCTGCGTTTTTCATAATGCGCGCTTTGTCGAGCTGCCATTCACGCTCTTTCAGGTCAGTACGTTTGTCGTGCTGTTTTTTACCCTTCGCGACGCCAATTTTCACTTTGCACCAGGCGTTTTTCCAGTACAGCGACAGGGCGACCACGGTGAAACCTTCGCGGTTGATGCGTCCGTAGAGGGATTCCAGCTCACGCTTGTTCAGCAGCAATTTGCGCGTGCGCGTTGGGTCACACACGTAGTGTGAGGAGGCGACGGTCAGCGGCGTAAAGTTCGCACCGAACAGGAAGGCTTCGCCATCTTTCAGGATCACGTAGCTATCGCCAATGTTGGCTTTCCCGGCGCGCAGCGATTTTACTTCCCAGCCCTGCAACGCAAGGCCAGCTTCGAATTCTTCTTCAATGAAATACTCGTGGCGAGCACGCTTGTTGAGCGCAATGGTCGCCGAGCCTGGTTTATGTGCTTTTTTCTTCGTCATAAGTGTCGTAAAGCCGTCGGTAATCTGATTTCAAAAAGTCACCTCATTGCGTCCTGTGAGGTCTAACGCGCTATCTTAGCACGAGATGAGGCTTAGCGTTTTTTTAACAGGTGATAAATGTTATTATTTGTCCGTTGTGTGACCATGGGAAATGCTATGCCTCAGATTAGCCGTACTGCGCTTGTGCCTTACAGCGCGGAACAAATGTACCAGTTAGTGAACGATGTTCAGTCTTATCCAGAGTTCATTCCGGGATGCACCGGGAGCCGCGTTCTGGAGTCCGGCCCGACGCAGATGACCGCGGCGGTGGATGTCTCCAAAGCGGGGATCAGCAAGACGTTCACCACCCGTAATACGCTGACCAGTAATCAGAGTATTTTGATGCATCTGGTGGATGGTCCGTTTAAGACCCTGATGGGGGGCTGGAAGTTTACGCCGCTGAGCGCTGACGCCTGCCGCATTGAGTTCCATCTTGACTTCGAGTTCACCAATAAGCTGATTGAGCTGGCGTTTGGCCGCATCTTTAAAGAGCTGGCATCGAATATGGTTCAGGCGTTCACCACCCGCGCCAAAGAGGTTTACAGTGTCGCATAAGATTGCTGTGGAAGTGGTTTACGCGCTGCCGGAGAAGCAGTATCTGCAGCGCGTGACGCTGGAAGAGGGGGCGACCGTTGAGGCGGCCATCCGTGCTTCCGGCATCCTAGAGCTTCGCAGCGATATCGACCTGGCGAAGAACAAGGTCGGGATTTACAGCCGTCCGGTGAAGCTGGGCGATGTGCTGAAAGAGGGCGACCGGGTGGAGATTTATCGTCCGCTGATTGCCGACCCGAAAGAGTTGCGTCGTCAGCGTGCGGAGAAGGCCAGCAAGTAGCGCTTTCTTCCCCTTACCCTCTCCCCAAAGCGGCGAGGGGATCAACACAAAACAAAAAAGGTGCTCAATGAGCACCTTTTTGCATTTCTGACACCGGATTATTTGGTCAGGGCAGGCTTGTTGTCGATGTTGGTCAACACACCGGCGCTGCTGAAGGTCAGCGTCAGGGTCTGCTGGGTCGCATCTTCATGGCCCGGCTTCTGGCGGAATACATAGAACCAGGTGTTAGTGCCGAACGGATCGGACATCATCGGGGTTCCCAGTGCATAAGCGACCTGCTGTTGTGTCATCCCCACGCGGATTTTGGACACATCGTTAGGGGTAAGGTAGTTCCCCTGGTTGATGTCAGGACGGTAAACCACTTTCTCCAGAGTGGAACAGCCTGCGGTCAACATCAGAAGAACCGCTGCGGCAGCGGTCAGCATTTTACAACGCATAGTGATTTGATTCCTTTTCGGGCCCGAGCAGAACGCGGCTCATATGTAATATGCCGATGATAATAGACCTTGCCCCACTTTGAAACCGGTCTGGCGGCGTTTTTGTTGTTCTGTATGACCCTGAGATCCCAAAAAAGTTTATGCCGCCAGCAGTTCTTTCGCGTTCGCAAGCGTATTGCGCGTGACTTCGCTGCCGCCGAGCAGGCGTGCCAGCTCCTGCAGGCGAGCACGTTTATCCAGCGGCTTCATGTGCGTTTCGGTCATTTCACCGTCGGTTTCTTTGCTGACGATAAAGTGATGATGACCGCAGCCCGCAACCTGCGGCAGGTGGGTGACACACATCACCTGCGTTGATTCGCCGAGCTGGCGCAGCAGTTTACCCACCACCGCCGCCGTCGGGCCGCTGATGCCGACATCCACTTCATCGAAAATCAGCGCCGGGGTGTCCATTTTACGCGCGGTGATCACCTGAATCGCCAGCGCAATACGCGACAGTTCACCGCCGGAGGCCACTTTGGAAATCGCCTGCAGCGGCTGCCCCGGGTTGGTGGTGACGCGGAATTCGATGCGATCCGCACCTTCCGCCGTCAGGTGATTCTCTTCAAAGCGAACGTCAATGGTGAAGACGCCGTGCGGCATCGCCAGCGTGTGCATGCTATCGGTAATATGCTGGCTTAACTCCTGAGCATAGTGCTGACGGATTTCATGCAGCTTTTGCGCTGTGGCCAGCGCCTGTTCATGGTGCAGGCTCACCGCCAGGGAGAGGGTTTCCAGCGAGTCAGCCTGATCGTCGAGCTGCTGCTGTTCTTCCAGCAGAGACTGATAGTAGCCCGGCAGCTCTTCCGGCGTAACGTGGTGCTTGCGCGCCAGCGAGATCTGACGGGAGATACGCTGTTCCAGCTCAAACAGACGGTTCGGGTCGAGATCCAGACGCTCACAGTAGTGGCGCAGTTCATCACCGGCTTCAGAGATCTGAATGGCTGCCTCTTCCAGCATATCCAGGACGCCAGAAAGTTTGCTGTCCATGCCGACCAGTTCGGTAAGCAGCTGGCGGACGTTATACAGCTGGCTCTGCAGGTTCACGTCTTCGCCATCCGCCAGCAGGTTGAGCGCATTCTGACTGGTTGAGAGCAGATGCCCGCTGTTCGCCAGGCGCTTGTACTCTTCGTCGATTTGCTCAAACTCACCCGCCTGCGGGTTAAATTCGTTCAGCTCTTTGAGCTGGTATTCCAGCAGCTCCGCACGGGCGGTGCGCTCCTGGCTTTGCTGCTGGTGCTGAGCGAGCTCGCGGCAGCTCTGATGCCACTGGCGATAGTGCTCGGCCATAAGCTGAGTAAGCTCGTACTCACCCGCATAGCCATCCAGCAGCGCTTTCTGCTGTTCGGGTTTGACGAGTTGCTGATGCGCGTGCTGACCGTGGATCTGAATAAGCAGCTGGCCGAGTTCACGAAGCTGGGAGAGTGGGACCGCCGTGCCGTTGATAAAGCCGCGGGAGCGACCGTCGCTGCTGATCACGCGGCGAAGTAAACACTCACGTCCATCTTCAAGCTGGTTCTGTTCCAGCCAGCGCTGGGCTGCAGGGGTGTCTTTCAGGGAGAAGCGGGCGCACAGGTCGGCACGGTTTGCGCCCATGCGCACCATGTCGCCCTCGGCGCGGCCGCCAAGGCACAAGCCGAGGGCATCAATGGCAATGGATTTACCTGCACCGGTTTCCCCGGTGATCGCCGTCATGCCGCTGTGGAAATCGATCTCAAGCTCACGAACAATGGCAAAGTTGCTGATGGTCAGTTGTGCCAGCATAATTGTTTTCCTGTATGAAAAACCATAACTGTGTTTTCATACAGTATAAACTGGTTTTATATACAGTAAAGTCCTGGATGCAAAATCAGAACAATTTTTTTGACCAGCCAAGCTTCGAGCTTAAAGTGTTGAAATAGCTGTAATCTTTTGGATGTATCAAATTCAGGTGGTAATCACACCGGCGAATAAGCACATCTTCACCTTCCTGGATAGGCAGCGCTATCTGGCTGTCGCAGCTGATCTCCAGGTCGTTACGGCGGTGCGAGAAGCGCAGACGGATCGTGCTGTCGCCGTTGATCACCAGCGGGCGGGCGGAGAGCGTGTGCGGGAACATCGGTACCAGGGTAATGGCATCCAGCGAGGGCGTCAGGATCGGGCCGCCGGCAGAAAGCGAGTAGGCGGTTGAGCCGGTCGGGGTGGAGATAATCAGCCCGTCAGAACGCTGGGAGAAGGCAAAGATTTCGTCGATATAGACTTCGAACTCGATCATGTGCGCCACTTTTCCGGGATGAAGCACGACCTCGTTAATCGCGGTGCTGATGCGCTTCTGACAGTCCTGCTGGCACACCTGCGCCTCCAGTAAAAAGCGTTTTTCACTGATATAGTGGCCTTCCAGCACGTCGGCCAGCTGCTGCTGGGCATTGTCCGGGTCGAGATCGGTTAAAAAACCGAGATTGCCACGGTTGATGCCGATGACCTTGATGTCATAGCGCGCCAGCGTGCGCGCCGCGCCTAGCATGTTGCCGTCGCCGCCCACCACCACGGCGAGATCGGCCTGTTGGCCAATTTCCGCCAGCGTGCCGGTTTTGACGCTCTTCAGCTGCAGCTCCTGAGCAATCTGCTGCTCGACCATCACTTCATAGCCTTTGCTACACAACCAGCGATACAACATTTCATGTGTCGTTAGTGCGGTAGGGTGACGCGGATGCCCGACGATCCCAATACACCTGAAATGATTATTCATTTTCTGGAGGTCCTTGTGCCTGATGAATGATGACAATCTGTCTTGTTCCCTTGAATCCCGGAAACTGATCCCCATAATAAGCGAAGTTAGCGAGATGAATGCAGAAAAACGCGGAGAAATTCATGAGTAGTAAAGAACAGAAAACGCCTGAGGGGCAAGCCCCTGAAGAAATTATCACGGAACAGCACGATGAAGTTGAGGCTGTAGAGCCAGACGCATCTGCTGAGCAGGTGGACCCGCGCGATGAAAAAATTGCGAATCTGGAAGCCCAGCTGGTAGAAGCACAGAATCGCGAACGCGAGAGTGTTCTGCGCATCAAGGCGGAAATGGAAAACCTGCGTCGTCGTACCGAGCAGGACGTTGAGAAGGCGCACAAGTTCGCGCTGGAGAAATTCGTCAACGAACTGCTGCCGGTGATCGATAGCCTCGATCGCGCGCTGGAAGTGGCTGACAAAGCGAATCCGGACAACGCGGCAATGATCGAAGGCATCGAACTGACGCTGAAATCCATGCTCGACGTGGTGCGTAAGTTTGGCGTGGAAGTGATTGCCGATACCGACGTTCCGCTGGATCCAAACGTTCACCAGGCGATTGCGATGGTTGAATCTGAAGAGATTGAAGCCGGTAAAGTACTGGGCGTAATGCAGAAAGGTTACACCCTGAACGGCCGTACCATTCGCGCGGCGATGGTGACCGTGGCGAAAGCGAAAGCGTAATTCGCAATCCGTAGTGCCGGGTAGCGGCGTTCGCCTTACCCGGCCTACAACCTTACTCCGCGATACTTTCGCGCAGGGGTTTTACGGGCAGGACTTTCACCTGCTTAATCATATTGTCCTGCACGTCCAGGATATCAATATCGTACTGTTCAATGCGCACCCGCGTGCCCGCTGCCGGTATCTCTTCCAGCGCTTCCAGAATCATCCCGTTAATGGTGCGAGCCTCATCTTCCGGTAAATGCCAGTTAAAGGCTTTGTTGAGTTCACGAATGTTCGCGCTGCCGTCAATCAGCACCGAGCCATCGTTTTGCGGGGTGACCTCTTCCGCGAGGGAAGGCGACATTGAGGTGGTAAAGTCCCCGACAATCTCTTCCAGAATATCTTCGACCGTCACCAGCCCCTGGATATCGCCGTACTCGTTGACCACCAGGCCGACCTTCTTCTTGTTTCGCTGGAATTTTACCAGCTGCGTGCTGAGCGGCGTTCCTTCCGGCACGTAGTAAATTTCGTCGGCGGCGCGCAGCATCACCTCTTTGGTGAACTCTTTTTTCTCGGTCATCAGACGGTACGCTTCGCGCACGCGGAGCATGCTGATAGCGTCATCCAGTGAATCACGATAGAGCACAATGCGCCCGTGCGGGGAGTGCGTCAGCTGGCGAACGATGGCTTTCCAGTCGTCATTGATGTCGATACCGACGATTTCGTTACGCGGCACCATGATGTCGTTCACGCTCACCTTTTCCAGATCCAGCACCGACAGGAGCATGTCCTGATTGCGCCGGGAAATCTGTGAGCGGGATTCATTCACGATAGTGCGCAATTCCTCTTTGCTGAGTGCGCTGCTGATAGTGACGTCGGCTTTGATTCCCACCATCCGCATCAGGACGCGCGTCACCATGTTCAGCAGCCAGACCAGCGGCATCATCAGGATCTGCAGCGGTGCCAGCAGGAAGCTGCTTGGGTAGGCAACTTTCTCAGGATAAAGTGCGGCGATGGTTTTCGGCAGCACTTCGGCAAAAACCAGCACCACGAACGTCAGCACGCCGGTGGCAATCGCCACCCCGGCATTGCCGTACAGGCGCATCCCGACGATGGTGCCGAGGGCGGAGGCCAGAATGTTGACGAGGTTGTTGCCGATGAGCACCAGGCTTATCAGGCGATCCGGCTTGCGGAGCAGCTTTTCAACGCGACGTGCGGCGCGGTTACCCTGTTTGGCACGATGACGTAACCGGTAGCGGTTCAGGGTCATCATGCCGGTTTCCGAGCCGGAGAAATAGGCGGAGATGACCACCATGACGATCAGCGTAATGATCAGCGTGGTGGTAGAGATGTGTTCCAGGGGGAACTCCTTTGTTTCTTAGCCAGCAAATTGCTGTATGAAGCGGCTGCCAAAATAGGCAAGGGTGAGAATGCCCGCACCCGCGACGTTGAACCAGACCACGCGACGACCGCGCCAGCCTTCATGATAATGGCCCCATAACAGGACAATATAGACAAACCACGCGATGATGGAGAGCACCGCTTTATCGATATTCTCCACGCTGAACAGGTTCTTCATGTAAAACAGCCCCGTGCAGAGCGTGAGCGTCAGCAGCACCACCCCCACCTGGGTGATGTGGAACATCTTACGCTCAATGACCATCAGCGGCGGCATTTCATGGTTAAAGGCCAGCTTTTTGTTTTTCAGCTGGTAGTCAATCCAGGCGAGCTGCATGGCGTAAAGCGCGGCGATAATCAGCGTCGCGTAGGCAAAGAGCGACAGGCCGATATGCACCAGCATCCCCGGCGTCGCCTCCAGATGCGTAATGAACTCATTAGGCATAAAGGTGGCGAGGGCCAGATTGATCAGCGCGAAGGTGTAGACAATTGGCAGCAGCAGCCAGCCGCGATTTTTAGACGCGACGATGGTCATTACCGTACAGATCATCAGGCTGACCAGCGAGCCGACGTTGAGGACGCTCAGGTTTTGCACGCTGCCGTCACCGGGGATGATGCGTGATTCCAGCGCAAAGGCGTGGCTAATCAGTGCGATCACCGCCGAAAGAATAGCCATGCGCCGCCAGCCGCTGTTTTTTTGCAGCAGTCCGGGAATAATCAGCGCGAGGCTGACAGAGTAGGCAACAAGGGCGATCAGTGCGAAAACAGGCATATAGGCATCGACAGTTGTCTTAATAAGAAAGAGAAGCAGTATAACGTTACGTGACGCCTGCTCCAACCGTTGCATAACAACAAAGGCGCCTTCATGTTATACTCCGGCAAAATTCTGTGTATGTGTCGCTCAATGCGACCCAACGTTTCTACTCAGGCGAGAGACAATGTTTGATAATTTAACCGATCGTTTGTCGCGCACGCTGCGCAACATCAGCGGCCGCGGACGCCTTACTGAAGAGAACATCAAGGAAACGCTGCGCGAAGTGCGCATGGCGCTGCTGGAAGCAGACGTCGCGTTGCCGGTTGTTCGTGATTTTATCAACCGCGTGAAAGATAAGGCGGTTGGTCATGAAGTTAACAAGAGCCTGACTCCGGGTCAGGAGTTCGTCAAAATCGTTCGTAATGAACTGGTTTCGGCGATGGGCGAAGAGAACCAGGTGCTTAACCTGGCCGCTCAGCCACCGGCCGTGGTGCTGATGGCGGGCCTGCAGGGTGCGGGTAAAACCACCAGCGTCGGTAAGCTGGGTAAATTCCTGCGCGAAAAGCACAAGAAGAAAGTGCTGGTGGTCTCTGCGGACGTCTATCGCCCGGCGGCGATCAAGCAGCTGGAAACTCTGGCTGAGCAGGTTGGCGTGGATTTCTTCCCGTCCGACGTGGCGCAGAAGCCTGTCGACATCGTTAACGCCGCGCTGAAAGAGGCGAAGCTGAAATTCTACGACGTGCTGCTGGTGGATACCGCCGGTCGTCTGCACGTTGACGAAGCGATGATGGACGAGATCAAGCAGGTGCATGCCTCTATCAACCCGGTAGAGACCCTGTTTGTTGTCGACGCCATGACCGGTCAGGATGCGGCGAATACCGCGAAAGCGTTTAACGAAGCGCTGCCGTTAACCGGCGTGGTGCTGACCAAAGTGGACGGTGACGCCCGCGGCGGTGCGGCCCTCTCGATTCGCCACATCACCGGCAAGCCGATCAAATTCCTCGGCGTGGGCGAGAAAACCGAAGCGCTGGAGCCGTTCCACCCGGACCGTATTGCCTCCCGTATCCTCGGCATGGGCGACGTGCTGTCGCTGATCGAAGATATTGAGAGCAAGGTTGACCGCGCGCAGGCTGAGAAACTCGCCAGCAAGCTGAAAAAAGGCGACGGGTTCGATCTCACCGACTTCCTTGAGCAGCTGCGTCAGATGAAAAACATGGGCGGCATGGCCAGCCTGATGGGCAAACTGCCGGGCATGGGCCAGATCCCTGACAACGTGAAAGCGCAGATGGATGACAAGGTGCTGGTGCGTATGGAGGCGATCATCAACTCGATGACGCTGAAAGAGCGCGCTAACCCGGACATCATCAAAGGTTCCCGTAAACGCCGTATCGCAGCCGGTTGCGGCATGCAGGTGCAGGACGTTAACCGCCTTCTGAAACAGTTCGACGACATGCAGCGCATGATGAAGAAAATGAAGAAAGGCGGCATGGCGAAGATGATGCGCGGGATGAAAGGCATGATGCCTCCCGGTTTTCCAGGGCGTTAATCGCTTTTGAGATTGCTTTTTGCCCGAAAATGAGTAAAATTTTCGGGCTTTTAATATGACACCCGGGCTCCGTTCCTCGATGGGGCCCGGTTGTTTTATTCACACAAGAGGATGTTATGGTAACTATTCGTTTAGCACGTCACGGCGCTAAAAAGCGTCCGTTCTACCAGGTTGTTGTGACTGACAGCCGTAATGCACGCAACGGTCGCTTCATCGAGCGCGTTGGTTTCTTCAACCCACTGGCCGCTGGCGCAGAAGAAGAAACTCGTCTGGATCTGGATCGTATCGCTCACTGGGTTGGCCAGGGCGCTACTGTTTCCGATCGCGTTGCTACGCTGATCAAAGCAGCAAACAAAGCAGCTTAATCTGTCACGGTGGTCATGATGAGCAGTAAAGCACCTGTTGAACCGATCGTATTGGGAAAAATGGGTTCTTGCTACGGTATCCGTGGTTGGCTCAGAGTGTTTTCCTCCACTGAAGACGCTGATAGCATTTTTGATTACCAGCCCTGGTTCATCCAGAAAGGCGGTAAGTGGGAAGAGGTCGAGCTGGAAAGCTGGCGTCACCACAATCAGGACATCATCATCAAGCTGAAAGGCGTTGACGATCGTGATGCCGCGAATGCGCTGACTAATTGTGAAATTGTCGTGGATTCGTCGCAGTTGCCAAAGCTGGAAGAGGGCGACTACTACTGGAAAGACCTTATGGGTTGCCAGGTGGTCACTACCGAAGGCTACAGCCTGGGGAAAGTCATCGATATGATGGAAACCGGGTCAAATGACGTTCTCGTCATTAAGGCAAACCTGAAAGATGCATTTGGCATCAAGGAGCGGTTGGTCCCGTTCCTCGATGGACAGGTTATCAAGAAAGTCGATCTCACTACTCAAACCATTGAAGTAGATTGGGATCCTGGTTTTTAAATTCTCCGGATAAACGGTAAAAGACGGCGCTATGTGGATTGGCATAATTAGCCTGTTTCCTGAAATGTTCCGCGCGATTACCGATTACGGGGTAACTGGCCGGGCAGTAAAGAATGGCCTGCTGAGCATCCAGAGCTGGAGTCCTCGTGACTTTACTCATGACCGGCACCGTACCGTGGACGATCGTCCTTACGGCGGCGGACCGGGGATGCTAATGATGGTGCAACCCTTACGGGACGCCATTCACACAGCAAAAGCCGCGGCAGGTGAAGGCGCAAAGGTGATTTATCTGTCACCTCAGGGACGCAAGCTTGATCAAGCGGGCGTGAGCGAACTGGCGACGAATCAAAAGCTGATTCTGGTCTGTGGGCGCTACGAAGGGATAGATGAGCGCGTAATTCAAACCGAGATTGACGAAGAATGGTCTATCGGCGATTACGTTCTCAGCGGTGGTGAGTTACCGGCAATGACGCTGATTGACTCCGTCGCCCGGTTTATTCCGGGGGTTCTGGGCCATGAAGCTTCGGCAACGGAAGATTCCTTTGCCGATGGGTTGCTGGACTGTCCACACTATACTCGTCCTGAAGTGTTAGAAGGGATGGAAGTCCCGGCAGTGTTACTGTCTGGAAACCATGCCGAGATACGTCGCTGGCGTTTGAAGCAGTCGCTGGGCCGAACCTGGCTTAGAAGACCTGAACTTCTGGAAAACCTGGCTCTGACTGAAGAGCAAGCAAAGTTGCTGGCCGAGTTCAAAACTGAACACGCGCACCAGCAGCATGAACATGATGGGAATGCGTAATACGCTCCCGAATATCAGTTTACCCAGGATAAGAGATTAAATTATGAGCAACATTATTAAGCAACTTGAACAAGAGCAGATGAAGCAGGACGTACCTTCCTTCCGTCCAGGTGACACCGTGGAAGTGAAAGTATGGGTTGTTGAAGGTTCCAAAAAACGTCTGCAGGCATTCGAGGGCGTGGTTATCGCTATTCGTAACCGCGGTCTGCACTCTGCATTCACTGTTCGTAAAATTTCCAACGGCGAAGGCGTTGAGCGTGTCTTCCAGACTCACTCTCCGGTAGTTGACAGCATTGCTGTTAAACGTCGTGGTGCTGTACGTAAAGCTAAACTGTACTACCTGCGTGAGCGTACTGGTAAGTCTGCTCGTATTAAAGAGCGTCTGAACTAAGATTCGCTTAAGCGACATCCTGTTAGAAAGGGCTGGCCGAAAGGCTGGCCCTTTTTTTATCCCATCGCACCTCTCGAGTTAACCCTTTTGTCATAAATCATTTACAATGCTTGCCTCTTGAGTGGAGGGGAAGTGGATAACGTACTGCATCAGCCTGACCGGAAACGCGCAGCGGCATTGATCGCGCTGTTTGCGATCCTGCTGATCGTGGTAGCACCGCTTATCTCCGTCTCGTTGCAGAAAGATCCCATGAGCGCCATGCCGGGCATGCATCATGACATGAGCATGATGTCGATGGACGAGCATCACGTCGATATGCCGCACACGATGCCTGTCGACCATGCGGAAGCCTGTGGCTACTGCGTGCTGTTAGCGCATGTCCCTGGCGTGATGCTGGCGCTCATCGTCCTGCTCAGCGTGGTGCTGCAGAGGCTTCGCGTTAAGCCGCCGCGTCAGGCGGTCAGCCACTGGCACTTCTTCCCCTGGCTATACCCGGATACCCGCGCGCCGCCGCGGCAGTCTGCTTTTTCCCTTTAAAAAAATATCGATAACTTTTTGCCTTAAAAAGGAAAAGTATGACTACCTGCACCTCGCGCGCGGCATGGGGAAACCTGCTGCGTCGCCTTCATTTCTACGTTGGGCTGTTTGTCGGCCCGTTTATCTTCTTCGCCGCGCTGACCGGGACGCTGTATGTGGCGACCCCGCAGCTGGAGAATGCGCTCTACCGACACGCGCTCCACGCGGATTCCGTGGGCGAGCCGCAGCCTCTGGCGGAACAAATCGCCGTGGCGGAAAAAACCGTTGGATCAGATTTACGTTTGCACGCTGTTCGTCCGGGGCTGGCTGAAGGGGAAACCACCCGCGTGATGTTCGCTGACCCGGCGCTTGGGCCATCGGAGAACCGGGCTATCTTTATCGATCCGGTGAGCCTGGCGGTGCTTGGAGATCTGACGGTATACGGCACCAGCGGGATTTTACCCCTGCGTCAGACCATTGATTACCTGCATACGTCCCTGATGCTGGGCGACGTTGGGCGCCTTTACAGCGAGCTTGCGGCCTCGTGGATGTGGGTTGCCGCGCTGGGCGGTATTGCCCTGTGGTTTTATACCCGACCCAAACGACGGATCAACAATCGCTTCCAGAACCGGCGTCGGGTGCATGTGACGCTGGGCTGGGTTCTGCTGGGAGGAATGCTGCTGTTCTCGGCAACCGGCCTGACCTGGTCCCAGTGGGCTGGCGGGAACGTGGATAAGCTGCGTGCAGAGATGAACTGGCTCACCCCGCAGGTGAACACGACGCTATCCGGCCAACATGAGATCGTGGATGAACATGCCGAACACCGTGGTCATCACGGTGGGATGATGATGCCGGAAATGGCGATGGATTTGACGCTGTTTGACGGGGTGTTAAGCGCGGCGCGTCACGCGGGGATTGATGCCAGCAAGCTGGAGATCCGCCCGGCGAAAACGAAGGATCGTGCCTGGACCGTGACGGAAATCGATCGCAGCTGGCCGACTCAGGTGGACGCCGTTGCGGTTGATCCCCATACAATGCAGGTCCTGGACAGAACCCGATTCGAGGATTTCCCGTTAATGGCAAAACTGACCCGCTGGGGCGTGGATTTCCATATGGGGATCTTATTCGGCCTGGTGAATCAGCTGCTGCTCGTGGCGTTCGGCCTCGCCCTGTGCGTGCTCATTATCTGGGGATACCGGATGTGGTGGATGCGTCGTCCTGCGCAATCGGCAGTGAGTCCGGTACAGACGCTTTGTCAGAGCTGGCTGGCGCTGTCAGGATGGGGAAGAGGGGTTACGCTGATAACCAGCGTACTGCTGGGGCTGGCCCTGCCGGTCATGGGCGTGAGTCTGGCGCTGTTTATTCTGGTGGACTGGCTGCGCTGGCGAGCGGCAACCAGGGTGACGCTCGCCGAATCATCCGCTAAATAACCCTATGGCGTGCTGATCACCACTGCGACGCGGCGGTTTTCAGCGCGCCCTTGCGGGGTACTGTTGCTCGCCACCGGGTATTTTTGACCTAATCCTCGCGTGGTGAGATTGCTGCGCGGGATATTTGCCCCCTTTGCCCAGGCATCGGCCACGGCGTTGGCGCGTTTTAACGACAGCGCTTCGTTGTAGCTTTCTTCCCCGTAGTTATCCGTGTGACCGTCCATTCGCGCATGGGTCAGGCCGGTTTCAGCCAGGCGAGAGGCCATGGACTGGATCTGCGTTTCACTCTCAGAACGCAGTCTGGCGTCATTTTTATCAAACAGGATGGTGTCCGACATGCCAAGCGACCAGTCACCGTTCAGTTCGTTAAAACCGTAAGACTTCATCGCCGCAATTTGCTCAGGAGTGAATTTGCCTTCCGGCGGCGACTGACAGCCTGCCAGAACCAGTGAGGCCAGTACTAACGGCGCGAAGTAACGTTTTAACATAGTGTATCCTTTCTAACTTATTGTTTTCGTACGCTGGTTTTTAACCTGGTACATATTGCGGTCAGCCCTCTCCAGTAATGCTTCCACGGAAGCATTTTCCCACGCCAGAGCAAAGCCAATGCTGAATGACATCGATGCTTTTTGCCCGTTATGAAGATCAAACGGACGAATAAACTGCTGCGAAAGCGCAGCACAAATGTGTTGAACCTCAAGCTCAGAGTGAACGCCGTACAGCACCATGGCAAATTCGTCACCGCCAAGACGGTAAGACTGATGACGTTTGTCGCCAAACTCCATCATCCTGCTGGCGACTTCGATCAGCACGCAGTCTCCTGCCGCGTGGCCCCAGGTGTCGTTAATAAACTTAAAGTTATCACCGTCGAGGAAGAGCAGGGCCGAGTTTGTTCTGGCTGAAGGGTCGTTCATTAAGGCCGCAATGCTGTTACGAAACGCTGCGCGGTTGGCAAGACCGGTGAGCGGGTCGTGCATGGCGGTCCGCAACAGCTGGGCGTTTTTCGCTTGGAGTTTCAGCTGCCACTCTTCCATTTCATCCAGAAGACTGTTGAAGTCTTCGCCAAACTGGTGAAACTCTTCGATACGCCCGTCTTTCACCCGGCGGGAGAAGTTGCGGTTTGTGCGTACGTCATGCACGACGTCGGTAATGTTCTGCAGGGCCATAACCATCCCACGATGCAAAGACTGGGTAATGATAAGCGCGACGACGGCGGCAAAGAGAATGCAGCCGGTAAGTACGGCAAACGACGTCCAGATGAAGTGGCTGATCAAACTGTCACGCGCGGTAAGGCGGATTTCGCCGATCCTTAAGCCGTTATGCATGATGGGCTGCGCAACCGGTACGGGGAAAAGCCAACGGCTGACCAGTGCGCCCAGCGTGTCGTTGTTATCTTCCGGGTTCCAGGACCAGTAGGCAAACCGCTTTTTATGCGCGTTAATCACCTCCGCCGCGGCAAACTGCCCCTGTTTGCCCAGGGCTGCAAGCGTTTCGTTGGCCGCCAGCGAGTCGTTGAAAACCAGCGAAGCTTCCAGGCTGTGGCTCATTGTGGCGCCGGTTAATTCGAGGTTCTTTTGCGCATATTGTTTTAACGTCACGACGGAAGCAAAACAGAGCAACAGCCATATTAACGTCATTGTGATAATGACGCTTATCATGCTGTTTCGCCTCAACGTTCTTTTAAACGTCGGACGTGGCGTTGAAGTGAAATCTTTATCCATGCTGCTTATTCCGTGCCAGCATTAATACATCCGGATTGACTCTTACGCCACTGCGCGTCAACGCATCCAGGTTGACGGAAAACCGTACCTGGCCGCGATCGATCATCAGGCAAAAGGCACTGCCAATTACACATTCCGGATTTTGCTCTGAGATTAATAGCAACGCTCTGCCCTGATATTGACTTATTAATTCAAGTTGTTTTGCCGGTGATTCAGACCCGAAATAAATCGCATCACACGTCGCGGCCAGGGCTTCCCGATCGTTACGTACAATAACGGGAGTATAGGGTAACTCGTTGTGCCCTTCGTCGCCGCTGAGCGCGTATGTATAGTGAGAAGTGGCATAGACGCAAAGTCTGGGCTGCCCGGATAGTGACGGCCATCGCGTATAGCTCACAATGCCTGAGACAATCGAACGTACCGATTTATCCGTTTCCGTAAGCGTGCCTGCCGTCGCTGGGCCCACCATAAGGAACAGCATTAACACCAGAGTGAGTCGGAAAAAAGAGATCAAGAATAAATTTCTCACCAGAATCCGCCACATCGCTCCGGAAATAGATGTCCTTAAGAGTTGCGGGCAGAATACCATTGTTTATCAGAGCCGTCATTATGTCAGAAATAGCCTCAGGCCAACCTAAGCTAAATCCTACTGTTGTTTATTTTCCGGTGGTTAAAAGCAGACTTAATTGAGTCTGCTGGAACGCATACCTTCATCCATTCCTTTTTGCCATGACGCACGCAGTTTTGTCGCGTTTTCGACAGTATCACAACTGGCAGGGAAAGATTTGCCCGCTAATCCCCAGGCATGAATAAACCCTTCTTCGCAGACTCTCTTCTGACCATCGGCATAGCCGCGAAGATATTCACTACGATCAACGTGGGTGTCGTTAAAACTATCGGCCAAGGTCTGGTTATCTTTAACCGGCAGGCCATTCATGGCGTCTTCTTTACCTGCATCAAACCAGGAGGGACTGGTCCAGTCGGGCTGGAAGGTATAAGGATTGATCTGACAGCCCGTTAAAAACAGCGACAACAGCGCGAGAGCAATTGAACGCATAGCCATTCTCCTTTTTTCTTCAGCATAGCCTGGCTAAAGAAAATCTGTCTGTAATTTAAAGTTTACGTTTTTATCGGCTTATTTTTGCAATAAATTGGCTTCTGTAAAGTAATGTGTACGTATTTTGGATTGAAATGTTTACTTTTTATGGTATCGTGGTTTCACCTCATTGAGGAAAACAACTATCGCAAATGAGCTTTACAGGATCGCCATCATGCAAAAAGACGCGCTGAACAACGTACATATCACTGACGAACAGGTTTTAATTACCCCGGATCAACTGAAAGCAGAATTTCCGCTGAGCGTCGCGCAGGAGGCTCAGATTGAGCACTCGCGTCAGACCATCTCAAATATCATCGCCGGCCGCGATCCGCGCCTGCTGGTGGTGTGTGGTCCTTGCTCCATTCACGATCCTGAAACCGCCATTGAGTACGCTCGTCGATTTAAAGCATTAGCGGAGGAGGTCAGCGATAGCCTCTATCTGGTGATGCGCGTCTATTTTGAGAAGCCACGTACTACCGTCGGCTGGAAAGGGCTGATTAACGATCCGCACATGGATGGCTCGTTTGATGTGGAAGCAGGCCTGAAGATTGCGCGTCGCCTGCTGGTGGAGCTGGTCAGCATGGGGCTGCCGCTGGCAACCGAAGCGCTGGATCCGAACAGCCCGCAGTACCTGGGCGATCTGTTCAGCTGGTCCGCGATTGGCGCGCGTACCACGGAATCGCAAACCCACCGCGAGATGGCGTCTGGCCTGTCGATGCCGGTTGGCTTTAAAAACGGTACCGATGGCAGCCTGGCGACGGCGATTAATGCCATGCGCGCTGCCGCCATGCCGCACCGTTTCGTCGGTATCAACCAGGCAGGCCAGGTATGCCTCCTGCAAACGCAGGGTAACCCGGACGGCCACGTGATCCTGCGCGGCGGTAAAGCCCCTAACTACAGCCCGGCGGACGTGGCCCAGTGTGAAAAAGAGATGGAGCAGGCGGGACTGCGCCCGGCACTGATGGTAGATTGCAGTCATGGTAACTCGAATAAAGATTACCGTCGCCAGCCTGCGGTTGCGGAATCCGTGGTCGCACAGATCAAAGATGGCAATCGTTCGATTATCGGTCTGATGATTGAGAGCAACATTCATGAAGGCAATCAGTCATCTGAACAACCGCGCAGTGCCATGAAGCACGGCGTCTCCGTGACGGATGCCTGCATCAGCTGGGAGACTACCGATGCACTGCTGCGTGAGATCCATAAAGATTTAAACGGCCAGCTGGCGACGCGTCTGGCTTAAGAGGGTAGTTATGGTTGCTGAATTGACCGCACTGCGCGATCAAATTGATGAAGTGGATAAGGCGCTGCTGGATCTGCTGGCGCGACGCATGTCGCTGGTTGCCGAAGTCGGTGAGGTGAAAAGCAAATACGGCCTGCCGATTTACGTCCCGGAGCGCGAAGCCTCTATGCTCGCCTCCCGCCGTAAAGAGGCGCAGGCGCTGGGCGTTTCGCCGGATTTGATTGAAGATGTTCTGCGTCGCGTGATGCGGGAGTCCTATTCCAGTGAAAACGACAAGGGCTTCAAAACCCTCTGTCCGACCCTGCGTCCGGTCGTGATTGTCGGCGGTGCTGGGCAGATGGGGCGCCTGTTTGAAAAGATGCTTACGCTTTCTGGCTATCAGGTGCGCATTCTGGAAAAAGAGGACTGGGCGCATGCTCCGGAACTCATGAAAGATGCCGGGATGGTTATCGTCAGCGTGCCGATCCACGTGACGGAGCAAATCATCGGGAAGCTGCCTCCTTTACCGAAAGATTGCATCCTGGTGGATCTGGCCTCCGTCAAAAATGGTCCGCTGCAGGCAATGCTGGCTGCTCATACGGGTCCGGTGCTGGGTCTGCACCCGATGTTTGGCCCGGACAGCGGCAGCCTTGCTAAGCAGGTGGTGGTTTACTGCGACGGTCGTCAGCCGGAAGCCTATCAGTGGTTCCTGGAACAGATTCAGGTATGGGGGGCACGACTGCACCGCATCAGCGCGGTTGAGCACGACCAGAACATGGCGTTCATTCAGGCGCTGCGCCACTTTGCCACGTTTGCCTACGGTCTGCATCTGGCGGAAGAGAACGTACAGCTTGAACAGCTTCTGGCGCTCTCTTCACCTATCTATCGTCTTGAGCTGGCGATGGTCGGGCGTCTCTTTGCGCAGGATCCACAGCTGTACGCGGACATTATTATGTCCTCTGAAAACAACCTGGCGCTGATCAAGCGCTACTATCAGCGCTTTGGTGAAGCCATTACGCTGCTGGAGCACGGAGATAAGCAGGCGTTTATCGATAGCTTCCGCAAGGTCGAACACTGGTTTGGCGATTACGCGCAGCGTTTCCAGAATGAGAGTCGGACTTTATTGCGCCAGGCAAATGACAGTCGCCAGTAATGCGATGATGTATATACTGAAAGCCAGCAATGCTGGCTTTTTTCATTTTGGGGAACTGTCATGGCCGAACCGCAGCTGCTGTTGAATTACACCGGGCATTTGCCTGAATGCCCGACTTGGAGCGCCGAAGAGCAGGCGCTCTACTGGGCCGATATTCTGGAAGGAGAGATCCACCGCTACCATCTGCCGACGGCGGAACATACCGTACTCTCTTTCCACGAGGAGGTGGGCTGTTTCGCGTTGCGCGAGCAGGGTGGTTTTATCGTTGCGATGAGAACGGGTATCTGGCTGACCGATAAACACGGCCTGCTGCGCCGCAAGGTGTGTGATAACCCCTCTAACCCGCAGCTGGCGCGTTTTAACGATGGAGGTACCGATCACCTGGGCCGCTTCTATGCGGGCACGTTCTGGGGGCCGGGAGATTACAACGGCGCCCTGCTGATGCGCATCGACAACGACCTGACGCCGAAGGTGATCCAGTGCGATATCCACGGGCATAACGGCTTAGCGTTTAGCCCGGATAAGCAGTGGATGTTTACCTCAGATACGCCAAACGGTGTGATCTATCGTACGCCGCTTGATGAGCAGGGCGAACCCGGCAGGCGCGAGGTGTTTCGTCAGTTTAAAGAGGGCGAGGGGATACCGGACGGCGCGGCGATGGATGTGGAAGGCTGTTACTGGAGCGCGCTGTTTGACGGCTGGCGCATCGCGCGTTTTTCACCGCAAGGGGAGCAGCTGGAAGAATATCGCATGCCGGTGCGTTGCCCGACGATGGTCTGCTTTGGCGGCGATGATATGAAAACGCTGTTTATTACCACCACGCGGGAGAATATGGATGCGGAGGAGGTGGCGAAATATCCGCTATCCGGGGCCATCTTCACCCTGCCGGTGGGCGTGGCAGGGATGAAGAAAAGCCGCTTTATCGAACGTTAGATTGGATCGACCGGCACGACGTTTTCGCTCGGGTAGCAGCCCAGCACCTTCATGGAACGCGTGATCTCGCCCAGCTCGCGGAGAGCTTTCTGCATGGAAGCGGACTCCAGGTTGGCCTGGATGTCGAGATAGAACATCTCTTCCCACGGGTTACCGTGGATTGGGCGTGATTCCAGCCTGGTCATGATCAGGTTGTGATTACGCAGCACCAGCAGGGCTTCAACCAGCGCACCGGCCTGTTGGCCGGTGGCCATCAGCAGCGTGGTTTTTGCTGGCACCTGGTCAGACACATTGATTGCCTTGCGGGCCAGCACCACGAAGCGGGTAATGTTTTGCGTCTGGTTTGCCAGGTTGCGTTCCAGCACCTGCAGGCCATACAGCGCGCCGCCCGCTTCGCTGCCGAGCGCCGCGACGGTGGGGGAATTAGCCTGCGCCACTTTTTCCATCGCCGCCGAGGTGCTTTCGGTGTACTCAATTTTCCAGTTCGGATAGCGGTTCAGGAACTGGCTGCACTGCTGGAACGGCTGCGGATGACTGTAAACCGTTTCGATCGTGTTCAGGTCCGTTGAGCCGGAGACCAGCACGCAGTGATCGATAGGGATCGTCAGCTCGCCGACCAGCGACAGGCTGGTGTGCTGCAGCAAATCGTAGACGTCGTTGATGGCGCCGGAGCTGGTGTTTTCAATCGGCACCACGGCGTAATCCGCCTGGCCGGTCTCGACCTGGTTAAAAATGTCGGCAAACTTCGCGCAGCCGCTCTCAATAAATTCTTCGAAATGGCGTGCAGCGTACTGACGTGCGGCCAGGTGAGAATAAGAGCCCTTCGGTCCCAGGAAGGCGATACGCGCAGAGTGTGGATTGGTTTTATTGAGGTGCTGCTGAAGTAACGCTTGCTGGGTCAGAACGGAGTCTTCAATGATGAGCTGGAACAACCGGGTTATGTAGTGGGCATCGAGGTGATGCGCTTTGCCGAGCTGAATGAGACGTTCCAGAAGATCCCGCTCGCGGTCGATATCACGGACCGGACGATGGGAGTCCAGCTTGGCTTTGCCTACTTCAACGGCAAGGGCGCGGCGTTCGGCCAGCAGCGCCAGCAGTTTCTCATCCAGCGCGCTGATTTTTACGCGCAGATCCAGTAACGGGTTTTCCGGTGTCATAGTGTTGCCTGTCTCATTTTATCGTTATCAATAAAAAAGGCCCCCCGGTGTGGGAGGCCTTGTTGTTCGTCTTCGCATTCTTTATCACACGACGAAACGCCTCCCGTTCAGGGGAAGGTAAAAAAGAATGCGAAGAAGAACGGCGTAAGTTTCATAAAGTCATCCTGCGATTGATACCGTTAAAGTACCTGTACTGTTTTCACCCTGTCAATAAAAAACAAAAAACGCGCCCGAAGGCGCGTTGGCGGTACACTCAATTTAAAGGATTACTCTTCTTCAACTTCTTCCGCGAAGCTGGCGTCTTTCACCGACGTTGCGGCGCGACGGGCTTCACCTTTGTGTTGCACTTTATTGAGCTGCCGTTCCAGCTTGTTGATCAAATCGTTAATAGCTGTGTACATATCCTCGTGTTTTGCGCTGGCGACCAGATGGCCGTTTGGAGTATTGATAGTTGCGTCAGCGATGAAACCCTGCGGCTCCTTGGACAGGATGATATGTGGATTAATCAAATGAGTTTGCCATTTATCCAGTTTGGCGAGACGGTCTGCGACGTGCTGGCGAATTGCCGGAGTAATTTCCATTTGTTTACTGGTAATGTTCATTGTCATAAATTTTACCTCTTGTCTTTCCGTCTTGGTGATTCCAGCATACCCGACCCAATGTCAAAATGTGTGATTTAGATCACGTTATTTTGTCGGTTTTTGTCAGGGAATCTTTTTTGTGAGGCAGGGCAGGAAGAGGTGAGATTTACCTTGTAGAAGGCATAAATTGGGGCCATAGTTGACAGGATGTGTTGAGGCTAACGCGCTTCAGCGATGCTCAGAAACGAACAAAAAAACGGCAGCCAGCGGGCTGCCGTTTTGCATTGAGGCAAAATCAGGTGTTGCTGCTGTTCGCGGCGATGATTTTCGCCACTTTTTCAGCCTGAGCGGTCATCTGCATCTGACGGTAAGCATTTTCCATCAGCTTCAGGCCGTCGCGCGTTGCCTGAGTATCCGGGTAATCGCGCAGCATACCTTCTACGCGGTTAACCACGGCAACCCATGCGCCACGGCGGGTATAATATTCCGCCACGGAGTATTCATATTTCGCCAGACGATCTTTCAGGAACACCAGACGTTTGGTGGCGTCGGTCACGTACTGGCTGTTTGGATAGCCGCGCACCAGCTTGGAGAAGTCATTGAAGGCATCACGCGCATGCTGCGGGTCACGGTCGGAACGATCCACGCCGAAGAAGCCCTGCAGCGCACTGTCGTCCAGCGCCATGTTGGTGAGGCCGCGCATGTACATCACGTAGTCGATGTTAGGATGAGTCGGGTTCAGACGCATGAAACGATCGATGGTTGCCTGAGCCAGCGGCAGATCGGCATTTTTATAGTATGCGTAGATGAGATCTAACTGTACCTGCTGCGAATACGGACCAAATGGATAGCGATTATCCAACGCTTCCAGTTGCGTTATCGCCTGTTTCCAGTTACCGTCCTGCAACTTTTGTTGTGCAGTCGCATAGATTTCATTCGGCGGATTGTCAGGGACCTGTTCATTTGAACCGGAGCAGCCCACCAAAGCCAGGCTCAACGTGGCCGCTGCCACCAGATATTTCATGCGCGTCATGACGTTTTGACTTTCCTCAAATGTTTGTCCGGGAGAAACTCTGTTCCTGCTCCCGATTAAGACCAGCTACAATAGCACACTATATTAAACGGCAAAGCCGTAAAACCCAACGTTAAACGAAGAAGCAGTTTATGGCACAACGAGTAGAACTCACCGCAACAGTCTCCGAAAATCAGCTCGGTCAACGCTTAGATCAGGCTTTGGCCGAATTGTTCCCTGATTATTCGCGTTCACGCATAAAAGAATGGATCCTTGACCAGCGCGTGATGGTAAACGGCAAAATCTGGGACAAACCAAAAGAGAAAGTGTTAGGTGGGGAAGCTGTCGCCATCAATGCTGAAATCGAAGAGGAAATCCGCTTCGAGCCGCAGGATATCCCATTGGACATCGTCTATGAAGATGATGACATTCTGGTAATCAACAAGCCGCGCGACCTGGTTGTTCATCCGGGCGCGGGGAATCCTGACGGTACGGTACTTAACGCGCTTCTCCATTACTATCCGCCGATCGCGGATGTTCCGCGCGCGGGCATCGTGCACCGTCTGGATAAAGACACTACCGGTCTGATGGTGGTGGCGAAGACCGTTCCTGCTCAGACACGTCTGGTGGAGTCGCTGCAGCTGCGCGAAATCACCCGTGAGTATGAGGCGGTAGCCATTGGGCATATGACCTCTGGCGGGACGGTAGAAGAGCCCATCAGCCGTCACCCGACCAAGCGAACCCATATGTCGGTGCATCCGATGGGTAAACCGGCGGTGACGCACTATCGCATTATGGAGCATTTCCGTATTCATACGCGCCTGCGTCTGCGTCTGGAGACCGGGCGTACTCACCAGATTCGTGTGCATATGGCCCACATCACCCATCCGCTGGTGGGGGATCAGGTCTACGGTGGTCGTCCACGTCCGCCTAAGGGCGCGTCGGATGAGTTCATCAGCGTATTGCGTAAATTCGATCGTCAGGCGCTGCACGCGACCATGCTGCGCCTTTACCATCCGATCACCGGTATTCAGATGGAGTGGCATGCGCCTATCCCGCAGGATATGGTGGACCTTATTGACGCGATGCGTGTTGATTTCGAAGAACATAAGGATCAAGTGGACTGGTTATGACCAAACTGATTGTCCCGGAGTGGCCATTGCCTGCCGGCGTGGCCGCCTGCAGTTCAACCCGCACTGGCGGTGTTAGCCAGGGCGCGTGGGAGTCTTTGAACCTCGGCGCACACTGTGGCGATAACCTGGAGCATGTGGAAGAGAACCGCAGGCGTCTGTTTGCTGCGGGGAACCTGCCTTCAAAACCGGTCTGGCTGGAACAGGTTCATGGCAAGGCGGTGCTGAAGTTGACGGGGGAACCCTATGCTTCTAAACGTGCTGATGCCTCTTACAGCAATACTCCGGGAACCGTTTGTGCTGTAATGACCGCGGATTGTCTGCCGGTACTTTTTTGTAACCGTTCAGGCACCGAGGTGGCTGCAGCACACGCGGGCTGGCGTGGACTGTGTGAAGGCGTGCTGGAAGAAACTGTCGCCTGCTTTAAGGATGAGCCCGCCAATATTATGGCCTGGCTTGGCCCGGCCATTGGTCCTCGCGCTTTTGAAGTGGGGCCGGAGGTTCGCGAAGCCTTTATGGTTAAAGATCCGCAAGCGGCGGACGCCTTCCTGCCTTCCGGAGATAAATATCTGGCCGATATTTACCAGCTTGCTCGTCAGCGGCTGAACAGCGTCGGCATAACGCAGATCTTCGGCGGCGATCGCTGTACATTCACCGAAAAGGATGATTTTTTCTCTTATCGCCGCGACAAGACGACGGGCCGTATGGCAAGTTTCATTTGGCTGATATAACCTAAAGAATCAAGACGATCCGGCACGTGCCGTTTTCTTTTCACATAATTCAGGTCATTAACCTTGAATAATTGAGGGATGACCTCATTTAATCTCCAGTAGCAAATTTGACCTGTTATGGGAGGAGTTATGCGTCTGGATCGTCTTACTAATAAATTCCAGCTTGCTCTCGCCGATGCCCAGTCCCTCGCACTGGGGCACGACAACCAATTTATCGAACCTCTTCATTTAATGAGCGCCTTGCTGAATCAGGAAGGGGGATCGGTACGTCCTTTATTAACGTCCGCTGGCATTAATGCTGGCCAGTTACGCACCGCTATCGATCAGGCGCTGAGCCGTTTACCGCAGGTCGAAGGGACCGGCGGCGACGTTCAGCCGTCGCAGGATCTGGTGCGCGTCCTGAACCTTTGCGACAAGCTGGCGCAAAAACGTGGGGACAACTTTATTTCGTCAGAGCTGTTTGTTCTGGCGGCGCTTGAATCACGCGGTACCTTGACCGACCTGCTGAAATCTGCCGGTGCGACCACCGCCAACGTGACTCAGGCGATTGAGAACATGCGCGGAGGTGAAAGCGTGAACGATCAGGGAGCCGAAGACCAACGTCAGGCTTTGAAGAAATTTACGGTCGATCTGACCGAGCGTGCTGAACAGGGCAAACTTGACCCGGTGATCGGCCGTGATGAAGAAATTCGTCGTACCATTCAGGTACTGCAACGTCGTACCAAGAACAACCCGGTGCTGATAGGTGAACCGGGTGTCGGTAAAACTGCGATTGTTGAAGGGCTGGCGCAGCGTATTGTCAACGGTGAAGTGCCGGAAGGCCTGAAAGGCCGTCGCGTACTGGCGCTGGATATGGGCGCGCTGGTGGCCGGTGCGAAATACCGCGGCGAGTTCGAAGAGCGCCTTAAAGGCGTGCTTAACGACCTGGCGAAGCAGGAAGGCAACGTCATTCTGTTTATCGATGAACTGCACACCATGGTCGGCGCGGGTAAAGCGGATGGCGCGATGGATGCCGGGAACATGCTGAAACCTGCGCTGGCGCGAGGTGAACTTCACTGCGTCGGTGCCACTACGCTGGATGAGTACCGTCAGTATATTGAGAAAGATGCTGCGCTGGAACGTCGTTTCCAGAAAGTGTTTGTTGCCGAGCCAAGCGTTGAAGATACCATCGCGATCCTGCGTGGTCTGAAAGAGCGCTATGAACTGCACCACCATGTACAGATCACTGACCCGGCCATCGTTGCGGCGGCGACGCTTTCGCATCGTTATATTGCTGACCGTCAGCTGCCGGATAAAGCGATCGACCTGATTGATGAAGCGGCGTCGAGCATTCGTATGCAGATTGACTCGAAGCCGGAAGAGCTGGACCGACTCGACCGACGCATCATTCAGCTCAAGCTGGAACAGCAGGCGCTGAAGAAAGAGTCTGATGAAGCCAGTAAGAAACGCCTCGATATGCTCAATGAAGAGCTGGACGATAAAGAGCGCCAGTATTCTGAGCTGGAAGAAGAGTGGAAAGCCGAGAAAGCCTCCCTTTCCGGTACGCAGACCATTAAAGCTGAACTCGAACAGGCAAAAATTGCCATTGAGCAGGCGCGACGCGTGGGCGATCTGGCTCGGATGTCTGAACTGCAGTACGGCAAAATTCCTGAGCTGGAAAAACAGCTTGAGATAGCGACGCAGTCAGAAGGTAAAACGATGCGTCTGTTGCGTAATAAAGTGACGGATGCCGAGATCGCGGAAGTCCTGGCGCGCTGGACCGGTATTCCCGTGGCGCGCATGCTGGAAGGCGAGCGTGAAAAACTGCTGCGCATGGAGAACGATCTCCACAATCGTGTGATTGGTCAAAACGAAGCGGTTGAGGCGGTATCGAACGCTATTCGTCGTAGCCGTGCAGGGCTGTCCGATCCAAACCGCCCGATTGGTTCGTTCCTGTTCCTGGGGCCGACGGGTGTCGGTAAAACCGAGCTGTGCAAAGCGCTGGCTAACTTTATGTTCGACAGCGACGATGCGATGGTGCGTATCGACATGTCCGAGTTTATGGAGAAACACTCCGTCTCGCGTCTGGTCGGGGCGCCTCCGGGATATGTGGGTTATGAAGAAGGTGGGTACCTGACGGAAGCGGTGCGCCGTCGTCCTTACTCCGTCATCCTGCTGGATGAGGTGGAAAAAGCGCATCCGGATGTGTTCAACATCCTGCTTCAGGTGCTGGATGATGGTCGTCTGACCGACGGGCAGGGGAGAACGGTCGACTTCCGTAATACGGTTGTCATTATGACCTCGAACCTGGGTTCCGATTTGATTCAGGAACGTTTCGGTGAACTGGACTACAGCCACATGAAGGATCTGGTGCTGGGTGTGGTAAGCCATAACTTCCGTCCGGAGTTCATCAACCGTATTGATGAAGTGGTGGTATTCCATCCTCTGGGTGAGAAACACATTGCGTCGATTGCGCAGATCCAGCTGCAGCGTCTGTACAAACGTCTGGAAGAACGTGGATATGAAATTCACATCTCCGACGATGCGCTGAAGCTGCTGAGTAAGAACGGTTACGATCCGGTGTACGGTGCGCGTCCATTGAAACGCGCTATCCAGCAGCAGATCGAAAACCCGCTGGCGCAACAGATCCTCTCCGGGGAGCTGGTTCCTGGCAAAGTTATCCGTCTGGAAGCCAACGACGATCGCATTGTGGCAGTGCAGTAAGTCACAAAACGCAAAAACGAGCCGCTTGCGGCTCGTTTTTGTTTAAAAACCAGGCGAAAATTGAGGTCTGGAGTTGGTTTTGCCTGGAAAGTGAGCAGTCAGTAAATAAATTTCACTTTATCCTTGCAGGTTCAGAATTACTCCCTATAATGCGCCTCCACTGACACGGAACAACGGCACACACGCCGCCTGGTCAGCAGAGAACAGCGTAAATAAACGCTTGACTCTGAAGCGGGAAAGCGTAATATGCACACCCCGCGCCGCAGCGAAAACGAAGCGGCACTGCTCTTTAACAATTTATCAGACAATCTGTGTGGGCACTCAAAGTGACATGGATTCTTAACGTCCTCGGACGAAAAATGAATACCAAGTCTCTGAGTGAACATACGTAATTCATTACGAAGTTTAATTCACGAGCATCAAACTTAAATTGAAGAGTTTGATCATGGCTCAGATTGAACGCTGGCGGCAGGCCTAACACATGCAAGTCGAGCGGTAACACAGGGAGCTTGCTCCTCGGTGACGAGCGGCGGACGGGTGAGTAATGTCTGGGAAACTGCCTGATGGAGGGGGATAACTACTGGAAACGGTAGCTAATACCGCATAACGTCGCAAGACCAAAGAGGGGGACCTTCGGGCCTCTTGCCATCAGATGTGCCCAGATGGGATTAGCTAGTAGGTGGGGTAACGGCTCACCTAGGCGACGATCCCTAGCTGGTCTGAGAGGATGACCAGCCACACTGGAACTGAGACACGGTCCAGACTCCTACGGGAGGCAGCAGTGGGGAATATTGCACAATGGGCGCAAGCCTGATGCAGCCATGCCGCGTGTATGAAGAAGGCCTTCGGGTTGTAAAGTACTTTCAGCGGGGAGGAAGGCGTTGAGGTTAATAACCTCAGCGATTGACGTTACCCGCAGAAGAAGCACCGGCTAACTCCGTGCCAGCAGCCGCGGTAATACGGAGGGTGCAAGCGTTAATCGGAATTACTGGGCGTAAAGCGCACGCAGGCGGTCTGTCAAGTCGGATGTGAAATCCCCGGGCTCAACCTGGGAACTGCATTCGAAACTGGCAGGCTAGAGTCTTGTAGAGGGGGGTAGAATTCCAGGTGTAGCGGTGAAATGCGTAGAGATCTGGAGGAATACCGGTGGCGAAGGCGGCCCCCTGGACAAAGACTGACGCTCAGGTGCGAAAGCGTGGGGAGCAAACAGGATTAGATACCCTGGTAGTCCACGCCGTAAACGATGTCGACTTGGAGGTTGTGCCCTTGAGGCGTGGCTTCCGGAGCTAACGCGTTAAGTCGACCGCCTGGGGAGTACGGCCGCAAGGTTAAAACTCAAATGAATTGACGGGGGCCCGCACAAGCGGTGGAGCATGTGGTTTAATTCGATGCAACGCGAAGAACCTTACCTACTCTTGACATCCAGAGAACTTTCCAGAGATGGATTGGTGCCTTCGGGAACTCTGAGACAGGTGCTGCATGGCTGTCGTCAGCTCGTGTTGTGAAATGTTGGGTTAAGTCCCGCAACGAGCGCAACCCTTATCCTTTGTTGCCAGCGGTCCGGCCGGGAACTCAAAGGAGACTGCCAGTGATAAACTGGAGGAAGGTGGGGATGACGTCAAGTCATCATGGCCCTTACGAGTAGGGCTACACACGTGCTACAATGGCGCATACAAAGAGAAGCGACCTCGCGAGAGCAAGCGGACCTCATAAAGTGCGTCGTAGTCCGGATTGGAGTCTGCAACTCGACTCCATGAAGTCGGAATCGCTAGTAATCGTAGATCAGAATGCTACGGTGAATACGTTCCCGGGCCTTGTACACACCGCCCGTCACACCATGGGAGTGGGTTGCAAAAGAAGTAGGTAGCTTAACCTTCGGGAGGGCGCTTACCACTTTGTGATTCATGACTGGGGTGAAGTCGTAACAAGGTAACCGTAGGGGAACCTGCGGTTGGATCACCTCCTTACCTTAAAGAACCTGCCTTTGTAGTGCTCACACAGATTGTCTGATGAAAAGTAAATAGCAAGGCGTCTTGCGATTGAGACTTCAGTGTCCCCTTCGTCTAGAGGCCCAGGACACCGCCCTTTCACGGCGGTAACAGGGGTTCGAATCCCCTAGGGGACGCCACTTGCTGGTTCGTGAGTGAAAGTCACCTGCCGTCATATCTCAAAACTGACTTACGAGTCACGTTTGAGATATTTGCTCTTTAAAAATCTGGATCAAGCTGAAAATTGAAACGACACATCTTTAATGGTGTGTTTGAGTCTCTCAAATTTTCGCAATCAGAAGTGAAACATCTTCGGGTTGTGAGGTTAAGCGACTAAGCGTACACGGTGGATGCCCTGGCAGTCAGAGGCGATGAAGGACGTGCTAATCTGCGAAAAGCGCCGGCGAGGTGATATGAACCTTTGACCCGGCGATGTCCGAATGGGGAAACCCAGTGCAATTCGTTGCACTATCGTTAACTGAATACATAGGTTAACGAGGCGAACCGGGGGAACTGAAACATCTAAGTACCCCGAGGAAAAGAAATCAACCGAGATTCCCCCAGTAGCGGCGAGCGAACGGGGAGCAGCCCAGAGTCTGAATCAGCTTGTGTGTTAGTGGAAGCGTCTGGAAAGTCGCACGGTACAGGGTGACAGTCCCGTACACGAAAGCACACAGGCTGTGAACTCGAAGAGTAGGGCGGGACACGTGGTATCCTGTCTGAATATGGGGGGACCATCCTCCAAGGCTAAATACTCCTGACTGACCGATAGTGAACCAGTACCGTGAGGGAAAGGCGAAAAGAACCCCGGCGAGGGGAGTGAAAAAGAACCTGAAACCGTGTACGTACAAGCAGTGGGAGCACCTTCGTGGTGTGACTGCGTACCTTTTGTATAATGGGTCAGCGACTTATATTCTGTAGCAAGGTTAACCGTATAGGGGAGCCGAAGGGAAACCGAGTCTTAACTGGGCGTTAAGTTGCAGGGTATAGACCCGAAACCCGGTGATCTAGCCATGGGCAGGTTGAAGGTTGGGTAACACTAACTGGAGGACCGAACCGACTAATGTTGAAAAATTAGCGGATGACTTGTGGCTGGGGGTGAAAGGCCAATCAAACCGGGAGATAGCTGGTTCTCCCCGAAAGCTATTTAGGTAGCGCCTCGTGAACTCATCTTCGGGGGTAGAGCACTGTTTCGGCTAGGGGGCCATCCCGGCTTACCAACCCGATGCAAACTACGAATACCGAAGAATGTTATCACGGGAGACACACGGCGGGTGCTAACGTCCGTCGTGAAGAGGGAAACAACCCAGACCGCCAGCTAAGGTCCCAAAGTCATGGTTAAGTGGGAAACGATGTGGGAAGGCACAGACAGCCAGGATGTTGGCTTAGAAGCAGCCATCATTTAAAGAAAGCGTAATAGCTCACTGGTCGAGTCGGCCTGCGCGGAAGATGTAACGGGGCTAAACCATGCACCGAAGCTGCGGCAGCGACACTATGTGTTGTTGGGTAGGGGAGCGTTCTGTAAGCCGTTGAAGGTGTGCTGTGAGGCATGCTGGAGGTATCAGAAGTGCGAATGCTGACATAAGTAACGATAAAGCGGGTGAAAAGCCCGCTCGCCGGAAGACCAAGGGTTCCTGTCCAACGTTAATCGGGGCAGGGTGAGTCGACCCCTAAGGCGAGGCCGAAAGGCGTAGTCGATGGGAAACAGGTTAATATTCCTGTACTTGGTGTTACTGCGAAGGGGGGACGGAGAAGGCTATGTTAGCCGGGCGACGGTTGTCCCGGTTTAAGCATGTAGGCGGAGGTTCCAGGTAAATCCGGTACCTTATTAACGCTGAGGTGTGATGACGAGGCACTACGGTGCTGAAGTAACAAATGCCCTGCTTCCAGGAAAAGCCTCTAAGCATCAGGTAACACGAAATCGTACCCCAAACCGACACAGGTGGTCAGGTAGAGAATACCAAGGCGCTTGAGAGAACTCGGGTGAAGGAACTAGGCAAAATGGTGCCGTAACTTCGGGAGAAGGCACGCTGATATGTAGGTGAAGCCCCTGCGGGTGGAGCTGAAATCAGTCGAAGATACCAGCTGGCTGCAACTGTTTATTAAAAACACAGCACTGTGCAAACACGAAAGTGGACGTATACGGTGTGACGCCTGCCCGGTGCCGGAAGGTTAATTGATGGGGTTAGCGGCAACGCGAAGCTCTTGATCGAAGCCCCGGTAAACGGCGGCCGTAACTATAACGGTCCTAAGGTAGCGAAATTCCTTGTCGGGTAAGTTCCGACCTGCACGAATGGCGTAATGATGGCCAGGCTGTCTCCACCCGAGACTCAGTGAAATTGAACTCGCTGTGAAGATGCAGTGTACCCGCGGCAAGACGGAAAGACCCCGTGAACCTTTACTATAGCTTGACACTGAACACTGGTCCTTGATGTGTAGGATAGGTGGGAGGCTTTGAAGCGTGGACGCCAGTCTGCGTGGAGCCGTCCTTGAAATACCACCCTTTAATGGCTGGTGTTCTAACGTAGACCCGTGATCCGGGTTGCGGACAGTGTCTGGTGGGTAGTTTGACTGGGGCGGTCTCCTCCCAAAGAGTAACGGAGGAGCACGAAGGTTAGCTAATCCTGGTCGGACATCAGGAGGTTAGTGCAATGGCATAAGCTAGCTTGACTGCGAGAGTGACGGCTCGAGCAGGTGCGAAAGCAGGTCATAGTGATCCGGTGGTTCTGAATGGAAGGGCCATCGCTCAACGGATAAAAGGTACTCCGGGGATAACAGGCTGATACCGCCCAAGAGTTCATATCGACGGCGGTGTTTGGCACCTCGATGTCGGCTCATCACATCCTGGGGCTGAAGTAGGTCCCAAGGGTATGGCTGTTCGCCATTTAAAGTGGTACGCGAGCTGGGTTTAGAACGTCGTGAGACAGTTCGGTCCCTATCTGCCGTGGGCGCTGGAGAATTGAGGGGGGCTGCTCCTAGTACGAGAGGACCGGAGTGGACGCATCACTGGTGTTCGGGTTGTCATGCCAATGGCACTGCCCGGTAGCTAAATGCGGAAAAGATAAGTGCTGAAAGCATCTAAGCACGAAACTTGCCCCGAGATGAGTTCTCCCTGAGACTTTAAGTCTCCTGAAGGAACGTTGAAGACGACGACGTTGATAGGTCGGGTGTGTAAGCGCAGCGATGCGTTGAGCTAACCGATACTAATGAACCGTGAGGCTTAACCTTACAACGCCGAAGGTGTTTTGGCGAAGAGACAGAACAATCAATTTCAGCCTGATACAGATTTAACAGAATTTGCCTGGCGGCTTTAGCGCGGTGGTCCCACCTGACCCCATGCCGAACTCAGAAGTGAAACGCCGTAGCGCCGATGGTAGTGTGGGGTCTCCCCATGTGAGAGTAGGGAACTGCCAGGCATCAAAATAGAAGAACCCCGTACCGAAAGGTGCGGGGTTTTTTGCTTTTGTTTTCCCACTCTGGCCTTTCTCTTAATCCCTTATCCTGCTAATGGAATGTGTGATCTCTGTCTCAATGTGATTTATAACAAAATTATAACATTTCATTTACGAGGTTATTGAGTCTCCTGGCTCAATACGCCGCAGTTTATGGCAGGAGCATAATCACAATGACAGAAAGCATGACATCAAACGGGACGCTGGGTCACAGTGATACCCGAAGAAGGGTATGGGCAATCGTCAGCGCCTCTTCAGGGAATCTGGTTGAATGGTTCGACTTTTACGTCTACTCATTCTGTTCACTCTACTTCGCACATATCTTCTTCCCCTCCGGCAACACCACAACGCAGCTGCTTCAAACGGCAGGGGTATTTGCCGCAGGATTCTTGATGCGACCCATCGGGGGCTGGCTGTTTGGCCGCATTGCGGATCGTCGCGGGCGTAAGGCCTCTATGCTGATCTCGGTGTGCATGATGTGCTTTGGCTCGCTGGTGATCGCCTGCTTACCGGGATATGCATCGATTGGTACCTGGGCACCGGCGCTACTTTTGCTGGCCCGCTTATTCCAGGGATTATCGGTGGGCGGTGAATACGGTACCAGTGCAACCTACATGAGTGAAATTGCACTGGAAGGTCGTAAAGGTTTTTACGCGTCATTCCAGTACGTCACGCTGATTGGCGGTCAGCTGCTGGCCATTCTTGTGGTGGTGATCCTGCAGCAAATTCTGACGGACGAACAGCTTCATGCCTGGGGATGGCGGATCCCTTTCGCAATGGGCGCAGTACTGGCGGTCGTTGCACTTTGGCTACGCCGTCAGCTAGATGAAACCTCTCAGAAAGAGGTCCGGATGCTGAAGGAGGCGGGAACATTCAAAGGGTTGTGGCGTAACCGCAAAGCTTTCCTGATGGTGCTGGGCTTCACCGCGGGCGGTTCTCTTAGTTTCTACACGTTCACCACCTATATGCAAAAGTACCTGGTGAACACCACCGGTATGCACGCCAACGTCGCCAGCGTGGTCATGACCGTGGCGCTGTTTGTCTTTATGCTCATACAGCCGATCGTCGGTGCGCTCTCGGATAAAATTGGTCGACGTACGTCGATGCTGATTTTTGGCGGGCTGTCGGCGTTATGTACCGTTCCTATTCTGACTGCGCTTCAGCATGTCTCTTCACCGTATGCCGCCTTTGCGCTGGTGATGGTGGCGATGGTGATTGTCAGTTTCTATACCTCAATCAGCGGGATACTGAAAGCCGAGATGTTCCCGGCGCAGGTTCGTGCGTTAGGAGTAGGGCTTTCTTATGCGGTAGCCAACGCGGTGTTTGGCGGATCGGCGGAGTACGTTGCGTTGTCGCTTAAGTCATGGGGAAGCGAAACGACATTCTTCTGGTACGTAACGGGTATGGGGGCTCTGGCTTTTATTGTTTCCCTGATGCTGCATCGCAAAGGGAAAGGTATCCGACTTTAATAGCGCGCCATTTGCCACACGGCGTAGCCGGTCGTTGCGCCGGCAACATCCCAGGCGAAATCTTTCCAGCTCCAGCCGCTCCCTGCGGGGCGGCTATCCCACAGTTCTTTTGATGCCCCAAGACCTACTGAGAACATCAGCCCGATCGCCGCGCTACGGTCCCGGCTGTATCCCTGATGCTGGGCATATTCATTACCGGCTGCGGACAACATCGCGGAAGCGAGGAAATGCTGTGCTTTATCCTGTCCGGACCAGCTATCGTTGGCCATATGGCTACAGCCACTCAGGAAAAGGATGCTCAGTAACAGAGGAATACGCATCAACGGGCTCCATAAAAAAGCCCTGCGGGTGACAGGGCCTGGATATTACAGAATACGGCTGATAAGTCGGTCGATACGGATACGACGTAAGCGGCGAATAAGCTTGCGAACTTTTACCGGATAATCGGCAATGCTCTGCAGTTCGCGGTAGTGATTCACCACGGTCGTATGGGTGCGAATCAGCTCCAGCTCGCGTTCACGTTGGGCGGCTAACTCATGCTGCGGGTCATGAATCAGGATAGCGTTTTCCAGATCCAGTCGCCATGCGCGCGGGTTCAGGTTGTTACCGGTCAGCAACATCCACTCATCGTCGACCCACATGCCTTTCAGATGGTAACTATTGTCTTCATCTTTCCAGAGACGCACAACCAGCTGGTCAGTGTTGACGTAATACTGTAAGCGGCTCAGGAAACGACGCAGGTTAATCTCATAGAGATAAGGCAGCGCACCGATGATTTTGAACGGCTGATCTTCAGGAATGAAGAAGTCGTTTGCCGTTTTATCACCAACGATAATTTCTACTTTTTTACCATCGCGCAGCAGCTGAATGATATTACGCACCAGCACGGCAGGAAGGTTAAAGTACGGCGTACAGATGGTGAGTTTCTGCTCCGCACACGGCATCAGATGGAAGATCGTTTTGTTCAGCTGGCTTGATTTGCCGAGTCCTACCAGCGGGGTAACGGATAGCTCTTCGTTGTTCGCATCGCCCTGGAAATGATAGACCGCATCACGCAGCTCCTGGCGGAAGGCGCGAACATCGTTTTTGATTTCCGGGCTTTTAGGACGCTCGGGATCGTCAAGGCGGTTAACGCCACGGCCGTGGACCAGATTTTTATCAACCCAGTTAAACATGATATCGGCCATCTGCGGATTACGGATCAGATGGTAGCGGTCGTAGCGATATTTATCGAGTTGATGAAGGTAGACATCATTGAGGCTGGCGCCGCTGTACAGCACGCTGTCATCAATGATGAATCCCTTGAAATGAAGGACGCCGAGCGCTTCACGGGTATTAACCGGGACGCCATAAACAGGCACATCGACGCCAGGATTTTCCTGCGCCGTACGGCAATACCAGTCAGCATTGGTGTTTGACGCGGCAGCGCCAATACGGCCACGCTGAGCTCGATGCCAGTCTACCAGCACGCGAACATCAAGTTCCGGGCGCTGACGTTTGGCATCATAGAGCGCGTTCAGGATCGCGCGCCCGCCTTCATCCTGTTCAAGATACAGTGCCACAATGCAAATGCGTCGTGTGGCGCTGGCAATCTTTTCCAGAAGCGTCTCCCGAAAATGAGCGGGAGCGTAAAAGAACTCTACATCATCAACTGACTGAGAAATCTTCGGTAGTTGAGCAAGGTGTTGTTGATGTTTATTACGCTTAAATTTTGACAACATCACAGTGCGTATCTTCTCTGTTCATTGAAGGGTTGTCTGTACTATGCAAACAACATAAGCGGACAATGATACCACCAGTCCCGTCCAAAGTGGGTAACATTTCCAGTAGCTTACTCGCGTTTGCTGGCTGATGTCAGACTAAGGGACAAGGCAACAATACCTTCGTCAAGCTGAATATCAACGTCAAACCCAAGTTTTCGCGCCAGGGTCACCATACCGCGATTGTTAGGCATAGTAATGCCATTAAGGCGTAACAATCCGTGATCTCGCGTATAACTGATGAGTTTTTCCAGCAACCGTCTTCCCAGACCCAGGCCTTTAAGATCGGAGCGCACCAGCACCGCAAACTCCGCATCGACGTTATCCGGGTCAGAAATCGCACGCGTAACGCCGAGGATCTCATCACCCTTATCGGCGCGACGAACTGCAACAAACGCCATTTCTCGATCGTAGTCGATCTGGGTCATATTGGCTAAATCATCGTGGGTAAATTCGTTGATTTCGCTAAAATAGCGATAATAAAGATCCTCTTTCGTGACCTGAGAGATAAAGGCTCGCAGCTGGGGCTCATCTTCCGGCAGAATAGGGCGGAACAAGGCGCGTTCACCATTTTTCATCTCAACCCACTCCTCCAGCTGCAGGGGATACGGGCGGATTGCCAGGCGACTCTCTCTGTCTCCTTCAAATGGTGCGATATCCAGAGTCACGTCCAGCGCCGTAAACTCATTGCCGGAGGCGAGCAGCGGATGAATGTCCAGCCGCTGGATCTCGGCACAATCCACAATCAGGTTAGAGACCTGCACCAGGAACTGACTTAGCCCGGCAATATCGAGCGGACGCAGCGCGCTCCGGCCGCGGATCTTTTTACTTTTAATCGCCTGAATGATCAGATAACGCGCCAGATTCATGTTAAGAGGCGGCAACGCCACCACGGCCTGCTCTTCCGGGCGCCACTCAACGCCGCCTTCTCCCAGCATGATGAGCGGACCGAAGACGGGATCGTGTTCAACCACCACCCGTAATTCCTGAGCACCAGCGCGGTTGGCCATACTTTGCACCAGCAATCCGTGGATCCTCGCCTGCGGCCAGGCCATTTTGACCCGATCGAAAATGGCATCAGCTGCCTGCTGCACCTCCGTTGCCGTGCGCAGGTACAACATGACCCCCTGCACATCCGACTTATGCGGAATATCCGGGGAACGCAGCTTCAGGGCAACCGGATAGCCAATCTGCTCGGCAATATGCACGGCCTCAGCGCTGTCGCTGGCGATCCAGGTCGGCAGGGTTTGCATCCCGTAGCTGCCCAGAATCGGCTGGACCTCATGTGTATCCAGCGAGGTCGCGCCTTCTTCAATGGCCTGCTGCAACAGCCTGTGAACGTCAACGGTATTGGCCGTCAAATTCCCGGGCAACGCCGGCGTCTCGCGGAGCTGTTTCTGGTTACGGCGATATTCCACCATATGCATAAACGCGGTGATGGTGCCTTCCGGCGTGCGGTAGGTTGGCAGCCCGGCCTCGCTGAACAAGCGCCGCGCCTCCTGAGAAGAAAACTCCCCGCACCAGTTGGTGAGCAGGGTGACATATTTGCCTCGCGGATGGTTGCGTACGGCCTCAATGAGCGCGCGCGCGCTTTCACTGCCCGGCGCGACCGCGCTGGGTGAGTGGATAATCATCAGCGCATCGAAATCCTGGCTATCCAGCAAAATTGAAATTGCCTTGATGTAGCGATCGCTGCTGGCGTCATCGCGCAAATCAAGCGGATTGCCGGGCGTCACGCTGGTCGGAAGCGCTTCTTTCAGGCGCTGCAGCGTCTCTTCACTTAGCGTTGCCAGCTTGCCGAAGCGCCGCCATAGCTCATCCAGAGCGAGCGCGGCAGGGGCGGCACCGTTACTGACGATCATTAGCTTCTCGCCGCGCAACGGGCGCATATGGCTTAACGTCTCAACGGCGGAAAAAAGCTCGTGCGTATCCTGTACCCGCAGCAACCCCGCGCGCTGAATGGCGGCGTCCCAGGCGGGATCCATGCCGGAATGAGAATGTAGCAGACGCTGTGCCGCAGGGCTGCGTCCGCTTTTGATCACCAGGATCGGCTTATTGCGCGAAGCGCTTCGCGAAGCCGAGACAAAACGACGCGCGTCGCTGAGGTGCTCAAGATAAAGCAGGATTGCACTGGTTTTGCCGTCACGTGCCAGAAAATCCAGTAGCTCATCAACGTCGATATCCAGGCTGTCGCCCAGGGCAATGAAGTAGGAAAATCCCATTTCTCGCTGCTGCGCCCAGTCGAGGATAGTGTTCGATACCGCTGCCGACTGCGAGATAAACGCGAGCTTGCCTTTGCGGATTGGTACCGGAGAGAAGCTGGCATTTAAGCCCTGCCAGGGGGCGAGCAGGCCGAGACTGTTTGGCCCAAGAATGCGCATTTGATAGCGGCTGGCACAGGCCAGAAGCTCGGCTTTCTGTTCAGGCGGAGACGAGAGAATAATGCAGGTTTTACAGCCTTTCTTGCCGAGCGATTCCAGCAGCTCCGGATTCCGTTTCGCGTTTGTACACAGTACGGCCAGATCCGGTACGAAAGGCAGGCTCTGTACATCAGGCCATGCAAGCACTCCCTGAACCGCCTTATACGCCGGCGTGACGGGCATGACGGGACCATTAAATCCCCCGGCCAGCAGGTTGCGCATCATCAGATAGCCAGCACGATCCGGTTTCATTGATGCGCCGATGACGGCAATGGATTTAGGACGAAGTAGCGCTTCTAACCCTCGCTGGCTCATGCAGGCCTCCTGTGAATGCAAGCGACCTGATGATTTTAAACGCTTTCCGTCTCGGCTGCTGTGACGCTGCCCTTATGAACGGTTTTTCCCGCCAGATAGCGTTCCCGGAAACAGGAGAAATGGTTGCCCAGGGCGCCAGCCGCAGCGGTATCACCCGCCAGATCCAGAAGCGCAATCGCCACTTCGGCGGTGCAGTATTGCCCGTCAGCATGCGCCTCTCGAAGGCGGTAGGCGGAGACGCGGGAAAGATCGACAGAAATCACCGGAAGTGCGTCGAGATACGGGCTTTTGCGAAACATTTTTCGCGCTTCGGTCCAGGTGCCGTCCAGCATAATAAATAGCGGCGGTTTACCGGATGGCGGCGTCGAAAGCACCTGGCGATCGATACCTGCATATGACGCAGGGAAAACGACCATCGGCTGATAGTCCGGGCTAGCCACTAAGTCGAGCAGGGCCTGAGGGGGCTCCGTGCGGGACCACTGAAACGCCGCGGTATCCGGGAGAATATCGGCGATAAGGCGTCCCGTATTGCTGGGTTTCATCGGCTCGGTATCGAACATGACCAGACAAAAACGGCTCTGTGCCGAACTCGGGGCCAGCGTCTCGCACAGGCAAACCTTCAGCGGCAGCAGGCAGCGCTGGCAGCGGCGAATACGGTTGCCTCGGGCAAGGAACGGTCGAGTGGCGCGCGCAAGGCGTTCGGCGCGTAGTTGAAGAACAGCGTTATCAGTCATGGGCGAAATGCAGGAAAAACCCTATTTTCGCAGAGGCGGCAGCGGGGCACAAGATGTGCCCCGTGAATGTTACAGCGACTCGTTTAACCAGCTTTCAAAAGGTGCTTTTGGAACTGCACCGTTGAGCATATCGATCACCTGACCATTTTTAAAAATCATAATGGTCGGGATGCTGCGGATGCGAAAACGGGCGCTTAGTTCGGGCTCAGCTTCAGTGTTGACCTTAACGAACCGCATTTTTCCGTTTCGCTCTTCGGCCACATCTTCGAAGATTGGCGCGAAGCTACGGCAAGGGCCGCACCATGGCGCCCAGAAATCGACCACGACAGGAAGATCGTCCTTGAGGAGTTTGTCCAGCGTAGCACCCGTTGCGTTAATGACGTCGCCATCAAACAATTCATGGCCGCAACGTCCGCATTTCGCACCATCTTCCATCCGATCGTCCGGAATGCGGTTAAGAGCCTGACAGTTGGCACATACGGTATTCATAACTAACCTCTGATAGAGCCGTGGGACAGCGGCGGAACGCCGATAATGTTTCTAATATGTTACATATTATCAATGAGCCTGTTTGAAACAACAATGCGTTTTATTCAATGAGAACAATAGTCACAGGCTTTTGTACGAAATTATGGCTATGCGCTGGCACATCGGGTAATCTGCGCGCTTCGCGCAGCGCTGGTGGAGAAAAGCATGAACGACGAAATGAAAAACAAAAGCGGCAAGGTCAAAGTGATGTATGTCCGCAGTGATGATGACTCTGATAAACGCACCCAAAATCCGCGTACCGGAAAAGGTGGCGGGCGTCCGGCGTCTTCTTCTCGTGCTGACGGTGGCCGTCGCCCCGCCCGCGATGACAGAAATAACCGCGGTGATGACCGCAAACGTGACGATCGTAAACGCGATGAACGTCCGCGTTCCGACCGCCCGCGTAGTGACCGTCCACGCGATGACCGTCCGCGGGAAGACTTCTCACGTGATAACGCCTCCCCGTGGCGTACCGTTTCTCGCGCCCCTGGCGATGAGACGCCGGAAAAAGCCGATCACGGCGGTATCAGCGGTAAAAGCTTTATCGACCCGGAAGTGCTGCGCCGCCAGCGTGCGGAAGAGACCCGCGTGTATGGTGAGAACGCCTGCCAGGCGCTATTCCAGAGCCGTCCTGAGTGTATCGTCCGCGCCTGGTTTATCCAGAGCGTAACCCCGCGCTTCAAAGAAGCCCTGCGCTGGATGGCCGCGAACCGTAAAGCTTACCACGTGGTTGATGATGCTGAGCTGACCAAAGCCTCCGGTACTGAACACCACGGCGGCGTTTGCTTCCTGATCAAAAAACGTAACGGCACGACCGTGCAGCAGTGGGTCAGCCAGGCGGATGCCGATGACTGCGTGCTGGCGCTGGAAGATGTGGGCAACCCGCATAACCTGGGCGCAATGATGCGCAGTTGCGCGCACTTTGGCGTGAAAGGCGTGCTGTTGCAGGATGCTGCACTGCTGGAATCCGGTGCCGCGATCCGTACTGCGGAAGGCGGAGCCGAGCACGTGCAGCCGATCACCGGCGACAGCGTGCTGGATGCTCTTGAGCAGTTCCGTAAAGCGGGCTATTCCATCGTGACCACCTCGAGCCATGCCGGTACGCCGCTGTTTAAAGCAACGCTGCCGCGTAAAATGGTGCTGGTATTAGGTCAGGAACGTGATGGTCTGTCTGACGCGGCGCTCTCCAGTGCGGATCTGAGCGTCTCTATTGATGGGACAGGCAATGTAGAAAGTCTGAACGTATCCGTTGCTACCGGCGTACTGCTGGCCGAGTGGTGGCGTCAGAATAAGGCATAAGCCTCTTCATGTGCCGGGGCATACCCGGCACATTCAATTACTACTCGCTCTCAGCCGGTAGCACTGGCATCCAGTCAATGGGCGTTTCGCCACGTTTTTCCAGCCATTCGTTCGCCAGAACAAAATGATTACTGCCAAAGAAACCGCGATGTGCAGACAGCGGTGACGGGTGCGGCGCTTTCAACACGTGATGGCGCTGACGGTCAATAATCTCCCCTTTCTTCTGCGCATGCGATCCCCAGAGTAAAAACACGACCCCTTCACGATGCTCGTTGATCAGGCTGATGACTTTATCGGTGAACGTCTCCCAGCCCAGGCTGGCGTGCGAGTGCGCCTGGCCAGCCCGTACGGTGAGTACCGTATTCAGTAACAGCACTCCCTGACGCGCCCAGCTTTCCAGGTAGCCGTGGTTTGGCCGGGTAAACCCGGGCACGGTTCCTTCAAGCTCTTTATACATGTTGAGCAGAGAAGGGGGGATCGCCACGCCCGGACGTACGGAAAATGCCAGCCCATGCGCCTGGCCCGGGCCGTGATAAGGATCCTGGCCCAGAATGACCACTTTCACATCGCTCAGTTCGGTGTAGCGAAAGGCGTTGAACACGTCTTTCTGCGGCGGGTAAATCGTCTGTCCTGACTGACGCTCAGCGGCAACGGTGCTGAGCGTATTGATAAAATAAGGCTGCTGCTTTTCTTCTGCCAGCACGTCATGCCAGGTTAAAGGTGTTGTCATCTCGCTCTCCTGCGAATCTCAATCTGTCACTAGCTTACCTGTTTAAACCCGGTGAGCAAAATTACACGCTGAAATGTGCGCTAAGTGGCTAAATTTATGTTGAAAATGTGCAGGTAAAATTGAATTGGTAAGGTCGTGAAATTGATCTAAAACAATAAATTCAAACCACACTCTTTATGTGGTTGGTGTTTTTGTTGATTTAAATCAATAAATCACCGGGGTGTGAATGATATATATACACACAAGAAACAATGGTTTTACCAATTGGCCGCGAGAGGCCGACATCAGTTAATGTAGCCTAAGGGAGGCAACACATGATTACAGGTATCCAGATTACTAAAGCTGCAAATGACGATCTGCTCAACTCTTTCTGGCTGCTGGACAGCGAGAAAAACGAAGCGCGCTGTGTCGTTGCGAAAGCGGGTTTTGCTGAAGATGAAATCGTGCCGGTGAACAAACTGGGCGAAATCGAGTACCGTGAAATTCCAATGGAAGTGAAACCGGAAGTGCGCGTGGAAGGTGGCCAGCACCTGAACGTAAACGTACTGCGTCGCGAAACGCTGATGGACGCGGTTGAGCACCCAGAAAAATATCCACAACTGACCATTCGCGTGTCTGGTTATGCGGTACGCTTTAACTCACTGACTCCAGAACAGCAGCGCGACGTCATCGCCCGTACCTTTACTGAAAGCCTGTAACGGCTTCTGCAGGGGGGGAATAAAAAAGCCGGGGATTTTCCCGGCTTTTTTTTACTCTTCAGTTTTCGTCTCTGGTGCGGCAGAGCTTGGCTTACGTCGCTTACCAATATTCTTGGTGTCGCGGTGGCGCTGCTTCACGCGCGGTTTCTCTTTTTCTTTCTCTTTTCTCTCAGCACGTTTCGCGAGCGCTTTCTTGGACGGTTTACCCGTCATTTTTTCACTCGGCGCACGCGTGGTTGGGCGCAGGCCGTCAATAACGCGCGCTTTCAGCGGCTCGTCAACATAGCGGCCAATTTTCTGCAGCAGCAGGTAGTCATGCGCTTCAACCAGTGAGATAGCAATACCTTTGCGGCCCGCGCGACCGGTACGGCCAATACGGTGCAGATAGGTATCGCCGCTGCGCGGCATATCGAAGTTGATCACGTGGCTGACGTCCGGAATGTCGATCCCGCGAGCGGCCACGTCTGTGGCAACCAGCACGTTAACGCGGCCATCGGTCAGGCGCTTAATGCCTTCGGTACGCTTGATCTGCGCCATCTCGCCTTCAAGATAGCAGTTATTGATCCCGGCGTTACGCAGCATTTCTGCCAGCTCGTGCACGCGCTCGCGCTTACGCACAAACACGATTGTGCGCAGCGCATCTTCCTGCTTCAGCAGGTGTTTCAGCAATTCAACCTTGTGCTCAAGGTTGTCCGCGCGGTAGTACCACTGGTGGATCTTCTTACGCTCACGGGTGGACGGCGTCGCCGACACTTCTACCGGATCTTCCAGCAGACGCTCTGCGAAGTCTTTAATCGCTTCACCTTCGAGGGTGGCAGAGAACAGCATCGTCTGGTTACGCCAGCGCGTTTCACCCGCAATATGCTCGATATCCTGTGCGAAGCCCATGTCCAGCATGCGGTCGGCTTCGTCGAGGATCAGCGTTTCAACCGCGCGGCAGTCGAAGTTCTCTTCTTTAATGTACTGCAGCAGGCGGCCCGTCGTCGCAACGACGATGTCCTGGTTTTCGCTGAACACTTCTGCGTGGTTCATATACGCAACGCCGCCGGTGATGGTCGCGATATCCAGATGGGTATTTGCCGCGAGTTCACGCGCGTGATCGGCCACCTGCATGGCCAGTTCGCGCGTCGGCGTCAGGATTAAAATACGCGGCGGGCCAGATTTTTTACGTGGAAAATCGAGCAGATGCTGCAACACAGGCAGCAAATAGGCTGCTGTCTTCCCCGTGCCGGTTGGCGCAGAACCGAGCACATCGCGGCCCTCAAGCGCAGGCGGAATGGCCGCTGCCTGAATGGCGGTCGGGCGTGTAAAGCCTTTGCTCTCAAGTGCATTGAGCAGGCTTTCATCGAGTTCAAGTTCGGAAAAAGTCGTTACAGTCATGTTCTACCTCTGTGTGGGGCGCTGATTATAGACGTTACGGCTGTAATCTTCATCTGTTTGTATGGATATCGCTTTTCGGCCACTTCGCTTTCCCCTATGCTACTCCAGTTTCACTTAGAAGGTTGCTCCGACATGTCTCAACTCAAAGCGCAGCTGCGCCGCGATGGTTTTACGTTTAAACAATTTTTTGTCGCTCACGATCGCTGTGCCATGAAGGTCGGTACGGACGGTATTTTACTGGGTGCATGGGCGCCTGTCGCAGGTGTTAAGCGTATTCTTGATATCGGTACCGGCAGCGGGCTGGTGGCGTTAATGCTGGCGCAGCGCACGGAAGAGCATGTCACCATCGATGCCGTCGAGCTTGATGCGGGGGCGGCAGAGCAGGCGAATGAAAATGTAGCCGAATCCCCCTGGGCTGCCCGCATGAAAGTGGAATGCGCAGATGTGCTCGCCTGGGCGCCTGAACAAACCGCGCGTTACGATCTGATTGTCAGCAACCCTCCTTACTACGAGCCCGGCGTTGAGTGCGGTACCCCCGAGCGTGAGCAGGCGCGTTATACCGGTTCCCTCGATCACAAGGCCCTGCTCACCAGTGCGGCCGAGCTTATCTCCGAAGAAGGTTTTTTCTGCGTGGTCCTGCCTGAGAGTACCGGCAACACGTTCATTGGTATCGCGCAGGAGATTGGCTGGACGTTACGCCTGCGTACCGATATTTCGGATACGGAAGGCCGACTGCCACACCGCGTGCTGCTGGCGCTCTCGCCGAAAGAGGGGGAATGCTTTAACGATCGAATGGTGATCCGTGGGCCAGACCAGCGTTATTCCGAAGATTACACTGCCCTGACCCAGGCGTTTTATCTGTTTATGTAAACCTGCGGGGCGAGTATCGACGGGCCGGACTCAGCAAGCTGATTCGGGTAGTCCAGGGTGTAGTGCAGCCCGCGGCTCTCTTTACGCATCATCGCGCAGCGAACAATCAGCTCGGCAACCTGCACCAGATTGCGCAGCTCCAGCAGATTATTCGATACGCGGAAATTGGCATAATACTCATCAATTTCCTGCTGCAGCATGGTGATGCGGCGCAATGCGCGTTCAAGACGTTTCGTGGTGCGCACAATTCCGACGTAGTCCCACATAAACAGCCGCAGCTCATGCCAGTTATGCTGGATCACGACCAGCTCGTCCGGGTTATCCACGCGGCTTTCATCCCAGGCTGGCAGGTGCTCAGTCTCACGGGCGTAGGGCATGCGCTTCGTGATGTCTTCTGCGGCAGACCAGCCGTACACCAGACATTCAAGCAGCGAGTTAGAAGCCATACGGTTCGCGCCGTGAAGCCCGGTATAGCTGACCTCACCGATAGCATAAAGTCCGTCCACATCGGTACGCCCATGATCGTCAACCATTACGCCACCGCAGGTATAGTGGGCGGCTGGCACAATCGGCACCGGATCGCGCGTTAAATCAATGCCAAGATTGAGCAGCTTTTCATAAATCATCGGAAAATGCTGGCGAATAAACGCTGCTGGCTTATGGCTGATATCAAGATACATGCAGTCCACGCCAAGACGCTTCATTTCATGATCGATGGCGCGAGCAACGATATCGCGGGGAGCCAGTTCGCCACGGGCGTCAAAGTCCGGCATAAAGCGGGTGCCGTCAGGGCGTTTCAGATAGGCGCCTTCGCCGCGCAGGGCTTCCGTCAACAGGAAGTTGCGCGCCTGAGGGTGGAACAGGGCGGTTGGGTGAAACTGATTGAACTCAAGATTCGCCACCCGGCAGCCGGCGCGCCAGGCCATAGCGATACCGTCTCCGGAGGCAATGTCCGGGTTCGTGGTGTACTGATACACTTTGGAGGCCCCGCCCGTAGCCAGTACTACAGCCTTTGCCTGACAGGTTTCCACCTTCTCTTTATTACGGTTCCAGACCCAGGCGCCCACCACGCGACGCGTGCCGGGCAGGCCAATCTTGTCAGAGATAATCAGGTCAACGGCATTACTCCGCTCAAGAACCCGAATATTAGGATGGTTCAGCGCTTTACCAACCAGCGTGGTTTCCACTTCTTTTCCGGTGGCATCTGCTGCGTGCAGGATGCGGCGGTGGCTATGGCCGCCTTCGCGCGTCAGGTGGTAGCTCTCTTCACCATTGGGTTGAACCTGCGTATCGAATAAGACGCCCTGGTCGATGAGCCACTGCACGCAATGACGGGCATTGCTGGCGACAAACTCTGCGGCGTGTGCATCCACGATCCCGGCCCCGGCAATCAGCGTATCTTCAACGTGGGATGCAATGCTGTCTGTCTCATCAAACACCGCGGCAATGCCACCCTGGGCATAAAACGTGGAACCCTCGCTTATCGGCCCTTTACTCAGAACGATAACGTTTTGATGCTCAGCCAGGCGCAGCGCCAGAGAGAGACCGGCAGCGCCGCTGCCGATGATCAGTACATCACAATGGAGTTCAGGTGTTGTGTTCATGATTGTTGTTTAATTTACTAAACAGTGTTGAGTCAGAATAGCACTCGAATGCGATATATCGCACGTATTTTTTTAGCGACTGTTGCAATGGCTAAACGCTTAAGTTGAGGTAAACGGAGGGTAAATGAGTGAAATTATTTTGCGAAGCAGATCGTTAGCGTCAGATTTTGTGGTGAAATAAAGCCTGTGTTGCGTTACTCTTCTGGCGGGAAAAAGATGTTTCTTGTCAGAAACTGGTGCGTATCGTGAACAGACTTATAATGAGAGAAAATGAACAGTCTGCGGCGCGATGAACAAAAACAAAGGCGTTACGGAACTTATTGAAGATCAGACACTCTAACTTGTGCTTGCTCAAAGTGCGGTATTTTTAGAGTGGCGTTTCGATAACGCGTGGAATTTAGGTTTGGGGAGACATTACCTCGGATGAGCGAGCAGTTAACGGACCAGGTCCTGGTTGAACGGGTCCAGAAGGGAGATCAGAAAGCCTTTAACCTACTGGTGGTGCGCTACCAGCATAAGGTGGCGAGCCTGGTTTCCCGTTATGTACCGTCAGGCGATGTGCCTGATGTGGTGCAAGAGTCTTTTATTAAGGCCTATCGCGCGCTGGATTCTTTCCGGGGAGATAGTGCTTTTTATACCTGGCTGTACCGTATTGCGGTCAATACGGCTAAGAATTATCTGGTCGCTCAGGGCCGTCGTCCGCCTTCTAGTGATGTGGACGCAATCGACGCCGAAAACTTCGAAAGTGGCGGCGCATTGAAAGAAATTTCGAACCCTGAGAACTTAATGTTGTCAGAAGAACTGAGACAAATCGTTTTTCGCACGATCGAGTCGCTCCCGGAAGATTTACGCATGGCAATTACGTTACGGGAGCTTGATGGTCTGAGCTATGAAGAGATAGCCGCTATCATGGATTGTCCGGTCGGCACGGTACGTTCACGAATTTTCCGTGCGCGAGAAGCTATTGATAATAAAGTTCAACCGCTTATCAGGCGTTGACGATAGCGGGATACTGGAAAAGGTATTAGGCATGCAGAAAGAAAAACTTTCCGCTTTAATGGATGGTGAAACGGTAGATAGTGAGCTGCTCAACGAGCTGTCTCATTCTCCCGAAATGCAAGAGACCTGGGAGAGTTACCATCTCATCCGTGACACCCTTCGCGGTGACACCGGCGAGGTTCTCCATTTCGATATCTCAGCCCGCGTAATGGCGGCGATTGAGAATGAGCCTGTTCATCAGACCACTCCGCTGATTCCTGAAGCTCAACCCGCACCTCACCAGTGGCAGAAAATGCCATTCTGGCAAAAGGTGCGCCCGTGGGCCAGCCAGCTTACCCAAATGGGTGTGGCTGCATGCGTATCGCTTGCAGTTATTGTTGGCGTCCAGCACTATAATACTCAGTCTGAAACTAATCAGCAGCCAGAAGCGCCAGTGTTTAACACACTGCCGATGATGGGCAAAGCCAGCCCGGTAAGCCTGGGCGTACCGGCTGATGCTTCCGCCAGCGGCGGCCAGCAACAGCAGGTTCAGGAGCAGCGCCGTCGCATTAATGCGATGTTGCAGGATTACGAGTTGCAGCGTCGTCTGCACTCTGAACAGCTTCAGTTTGAGCAGGCGCAGACACAGCAAGCTGCTGTGCAGGTGCCCGGAAACCAAACTTTAGGAACGCAATCGCAGTAATGAAGCAACTTTGGTTCGCCATGTCTCTGATGGCGGGTAGCCTGTTCTTCTCTGCCAACGCCTCGGCTGATGTATCATCCGGGGCGTTGTTGCAGCAAATGAATCTGGCCAGCCAGTCACTCAATTACGAGTTGGCATTTATCAGCATCAACAAGCAGGGCGTCGAGTCGTTACGCTATCGCCATGCCCGTCTTGATAACCAGCCGCTCGCCCAGCTTTTACAGATGGATGGTCCGCGTCGGGAAGTTGTCCAGCGTGGTAACGAAATCAGCTATTTCGAGCCCGGCCTGGAGCCTTTCACGCTGAATGGCGACTATATCGTTGATTCCCTGCCGTCACTCATTTACACCGACTTCAAACGGCTTGCCCCTTACTACGATTTTATTTCGGTAGGGCGTACGCGTATTGCGGACAGACTTTGCGAGGTGATCCGCGTTGTCGCCCGGGATGGAACGCGTTACAGCTATATTGTCTGGATCGACGCTGAAACTAAACTCCCGATGCGTGTAGACCTGCTTGACCGTGACGGTGAAACGCTGGAACAGTTCCGCGTTATCTCCTTCAGCGTGAACAATCAGGTTGGCAACAGCATGCAGAATCTGGCTAAGGCCAGCCTGCCGCCGCTACTTTCTGTTCCTGCCGGGGATTCCGTTAATTTCAACTGGGTACCTGCCTGGATCCCACAAGGGTTTAGCGAAGTGTCCAGCAGCCGTCGTCAGCTGCCAACGATTGAAACGCCGGTGGAATCGCGCCTCTATTCAGATGGTTTGTTTAGCTTCTCGGTGAATATCAATCGCGCAACGGCAAACAGCGCTGAACAAATGCTGCGTACCGGGCGCCGTACGGTGAGTACAACGGTACGCGATAATGCAGAGATCACCATTGTGGGAGAACTCCCTCCGCAAACGGCGAAGCGCATCTCCGACAGCATTAAATTCAGGGCCGCACAATGATCAAAGAGTGGGCGACGGTAGTCTCGTGGCAAAACGGCATTGCGCTGGTGAGCTGCGATGTTAAAGCCTCATGTAATAGCTGCGCATCCCGCGCTGGCTGTGGCAGCCGCGTGCTGAACAAGCTCGGGCCACAAACATCGCACACGATTTCAGTGCCAAGCGAACAGCCGCTGATGGCCGGGCAGAAGGTGGAACTGGGCATCGCGGAAGGCAGCCTGCTCAGCTCCGCTATGCTGGTGTATCTCTCTCCGCTGGTCGGCCTGTTTATCATGGGTGGTCTGTTTCAGATGCTGTTTGGTACCGATGTGGCCGCTATGTGCGGTGCCGCATTGGGTGGCGTAGGGGGATTCTGGCTTGCCAAAGGTCTCTCCCCAACACTCGCCGCGCGCGAGGAGTGGCAGCCTGTCATTCTCAGCGTTGGGCTGGCGCCAGACAAGCTTCGTGTTGAAACGCTCTCTTCTGAGGCCCGGTGATCCATCGGGCTTTATCTTTTTTACACCCTAAAACAGAAAACGTCCTTTCTTCACGCTATACCAGTCTCTAAGTGCATTTCCAGGTAGCGAGGATGTAGTGTAGAATGCTGCGTTTTCGCACTGAAAAACGTCAGGCTAAGAACAGCGGCCTCCAGGAATTCGTAAGGCATAATTATTTAACTATATGAAGAACATACGTAACTTTTCGATCATTGCTCACATTGACCACGGTAAGTCGACGCTGTCTGACCGTATTATCCAGATTTGCGGTGGCCTGTCTGATCGTGAAATGGAAGCCCAGGTTCTGGACTCCATGGACCTGGAACGCGAACGCGGTATCACCATTAAAGCGCAGAGCGTTACGCTTGATTACAAAGCGGCTGATGGTGAAACCTATCAACTAAACTTTATCGACACCCCAGGCCACGTTGACTTCTCCTATGAAGTTTCACGCTCGCTCGCGGCCTGTGAAGGCGCGCTGCTGGTGGTGGATGCCGGGCAGGGCGTTGAAGCCCAGACCCTGGCAAACTGCTACACCGCGATGGAAATGGATCTCGAAGTTGTGCCGGTTCTGAACAAGATCGACCTGCCAGCCGCCGATCCTGAGCGCGTAGCGGAAGAGATTGAAGATATTGTCGGTATTGACGCGACCGATGCCGTGCGCTGCTCCGCGAAAACCGGTGTCGGCGTCACCGACGTGCTGGAACGTCTGGTGCGTGATATTCCGGCCCCGGAAGGCGATCCGGATGCCCCGCTGCAGGCGCTGATTATCGACTCCTGGTTCGATAACTATCTGGGCGTTGTCTCCCTGGTGCGTATTAAAAACGGCACCATGCGCAAAGGCGACAAAATCAAGGTAATGAGTACCGGACAGGTCTACAACGCCGACCGTCTGGGTATCTTCACGCCAAAACAGGTTGACCGTACCGAGCTGACATGCGGCGAGGTAGGCTGGCTGGTGTGTGCCATTAAAGACATCCTCGGCGCGCCGGTGGGCGATACCCTGACCGGTGCGCGTAATCCGGCAGAAAAAGCGCTTCCAGGCTTTAAAAAGGTGAAACCGCAGGTTTACGCGGGCCTGTTCCCGGTTAGCTCTGACGATTATGAAAACTTCCGTGATGCCCTTGGCAAGCTGAGCCTGAACGATGCCTCCCTGTTCTATGAGCCAGAAAGCTCAACGGCGCTGGGCTTCGGCTTCCGCTGCGGCTTCCTTGGTCTGCTGCACATGGAGATCATTCAGGAGCGTCTGGAGCGTGAATACGATCTGGACCTGATCACCACCGCGCCGACGGTAGTGTATGAAGTTGAAACCACCTCGAAAGAAGTGATCTACGTCGACAGCCCATCCAAGCTGCCGCCGTTGAACAATATTCACGAGCTGCGTGAGCCGATTGCCGAATGTCACATGCTGCTGCCGCAGGAGTTCCTGGGCAACGTCATTACGCTGTGTATTGAGAAGCGCGGTGTGCAGACCAACATGGTTTACCACGGTAACCAGGTGGCGCTGACCTACGAAATCCCGATGGCGGAAGTGGTACTCGACTTCTTCGACCGTCTGAAGTCGACCTCCCGTGGCTATGCGTCACTGGATTACAACTTCAAACGCTTCCAGGCCTCCAACATGGTGCGTGTGGACGTGCTGATCAACGGCGAGCGTGTGGATGCGCTGGCGCTGATCACCCACAACGACAATGCGCCATACCGTGGCCGCGAGCTGGTTGAGAAGATGAAAGATCTGATCCCGCGTCAGCAGTTCGATATCGCGATTCAGGCGGCCATTGGCAACCATATTATCGCGCGTTCCACCGTGAAACAGCTGCGTAAAAACGTTCTGGCGAAGTGCTATGGCGGTGACGTCAGCCGTAAGAAAAAGCTGCTGCAGAAGCAGAAAGAAGGTAAGAAGCGTATGAAGCAGGTCGGTAACGTCGAGCTGCCGCAGGAAGCATTCCTTGCCATCCTTCATGTTGGTAAAGACGGCAAATAACCCTAAGGAGTTGGCATGGCGAACATGTTTGCCCTGATCCTGGTCATTGCTACCCTGGTGACAGGTCTGCTGTGGTGTCTGGATAAGTTTATCTTCGCCCCAAAACGTCGCGAACGTCAGGCTGCCGCACAGGCAGCCACTGGCGATGAGATTGACGCGAAAACCCTGAAGAAAGTCGGCCCGAAACCGGGCTGGCTGGAAACGGGCGCCTCGGTATTTCCGGTGCTGGCGATTGTGCTGGTCGTACGTTCGTTTATTTACGAGCCGTTCCAGATCCCATCAGGTTCAATGATGCCAACGCTGCTGATCGGTGATTTTATTCTGGTAGAGAAGTTTGCCTACGGCATTAAAGATCCGATCTACCAGAAAACGCTGATCGAAACGGGTCATCCGAAACGCGGCGACATCGTGGTGTTCAAATATCCGGAAGATCCGCGCCTCGACTACATCAAGCGCGCGGTAGGTCTTCCGGGTGATAAAGTGACTTACGATCCGGTTGCGAAAGAAGTCACCGTTCAGCCGGGCTGCAGCTCCGGTACCGCATGCGAAAACGCGCTGCCAATCACCTACTCAAACGTTGAGCCAAGTGATTTTGTGCAGACCTTCGCCCGTCGTAACGGCGGCGAAGCGACCAGCGGATTCTTCCAGGTACCGAAAGGTGAAACCAAAGAGGACGGCATCCGTCTGGTTGAGCGCAAAGAGACGCTGGGCGATGTGACGCACCGTATCCTCACCGTGCCAATCGCGCAGGATCAGCTGGGTATGTACTATCGTCAGCCGGGCCAGCAGCTGGCGAGCTGGATTGTACCGCCAGGACATTACTTCATGATGGGTGACAACCGCGATAACTCTGCGGACAGCCGTTACTGGGGCTTTGTGCCGGAAGCGAATCTGGTCGGTAAAGCTACCGCCATCTGGATGAGTTTTGAGAAACAGGAAGGCGAGTGGCCGACCGGTGTACGCCTGAATCGTATCGGCGGAATCCATTAATTCTCAATAAATGAACGCGTAGCCGCTTTAATTAGCGGCTACGTGAATTATTTCCACGATAAATCTCTTCGAACTAACGACATCCCCTGTCGTTGTGTATAGAATATTCCCCCGAAGTTTAAGGTTGGCCCTGCAAGGGTGCCACGGCACACGAAACCGCGTTGGTTTTCTCAGGTCGGTTTCGTGTGCTGCATTTTTGACGCATTCATTTATTGGTATCGCATGAACCCCATCGTAATTAATCGGCTTCAACGGAAGCTGGGCTACACTTTTCATCATCAGGAGTTGTTGCAACAGGCATTAACCCACCGCAGTGCCAGCAGCAAACATAATGAGCGTCTCGAGTTTTTAGGCGACTCTATTTTAAGTTTCGTGATTGCGAATGCGCTTTATCATCGTTTCCCGCGTGTGGATGAAGGGGATATGAGCCGCATGCGCGCCACGCTGGTTCGGGGTAATACCCTTGCGGAAATCGCGCGCGAATTTGAACTGGGCGAATGTCTGCGTCTTGGGCCGGGTGAACTGAAAAGCGGCGGCTTCCGTCGTGAATCTATTCTTGCCGATACGGTCGAAGCATTAATTGGTGGTGTGTTCCTGGACAGCGATATCCAGACCGTAGAAAAGCTGATCCTTAACTGGTATCAGACCCGTCTGGACGAAATCAGCCCGGGCGATAAACAAAAAGATCCGAAAACGCGTCTGCAGGAATATTTGCAGGGTCGTCATCTGCCGCTGCCGTCTTATCTGGTGGTGCAGGTTCGTGGCGAAGCGCACGATCAGGAATTTACCATCCATTGCCAGGTCAGTGGCCTGAGTGAACCGGTGGTGGGCACAGGTTCAAGCCGTCGTAAGGCTGAACAGGCTGCCGCCGAACAGGCGTTAAAAATGCTGGAGCTGGAATGAGCGAAGAAAAGACCTATTGCGGATTTATTGCCATCGTCGGACGTCCGAACGTTGGCAAATCCACTCTGCTGAATAATCTGCTTGGGCAGAAGATTTCTATCACCTCGCGTAAGGCGCAGACCACGCGTCACCGCATCGTCGGTATCCATACTGAAGGCGCGTATCAGGCGATCTACGTCGATACCCCGGGCCTGCACATGGAAGAGAAGCGTGCCATCAACCGTCTGATGAACAAGGCGGCGAGCAGCTCAATTGGCGACGTGGAGCTGGTGATCTTCGTTGTGGAAGGCACCCGCTGGACGCCGGACGACGAGATGGTGCTGAACAAGCTGCGTGACGGCAAAACGCCGGTCATCCTCGCGGTCAACAAAGTGGACAACGTGCAGGAAAAAGCCGATCTGCTGCCGCATCTGCAGTGGCTGGGTAGCCAGATGAACTTCCTCGACATCGTTCCGCTGTCTGCGGAGACGGGTCTGAACGTGGACACCATCGCGGGCATCGTGCGTAAGCATCTGCCGGAAGCGATTCATCACTTCCCGGAAGAGTACATCACCGATCGCTCTCAGCGCTTTATGGCGTCTGAAATCATTCGTGAAAAGCTGATGCGTTTCCTGGGCGCTGAACTGCCGTATTCTGTGACGGTGGAGATCGAGCGTTTCCAGAGCAACGAGCGTGGTGGCTACGACATTAACGGCCTGATCCTCGTTGAGCGTGAAGGGCAGAAGAAGATGGTGATCGGCAATAAAGGCGCCAAGATCAAAACCATCGGCATTGAAGCCCGTAAGGACATGATGGAGATGTTCGAAGCGCCGGTTCACCTCGAACTGTGGGTGAAAGTGAAATCTGGCTGGGCCGATGATGAGCGTGCTCTGCGCAGCCTCGGTTACGGCGAAGACCAGTAACTCAAGACGACGAGTATGATGGAAGGATGGCAGCGCGCCTTCGTTCTGCATAGTCGTCCCTGGAGCGAAACCAGCCTGATGCTGGACGTCTTCACGGAAGAGTCGGGCCGCGTGCGCCTTGTTGCCAAAGGCGCACGTTCCAAACGTTCTAACCTGAAAGGCGCCCTACAGCCTTTCACGCCGCTGCTGGTTCGCTTTGGTGGGCGAGGGGAAGTTAAAACCCTGCGCAGCGCCGAAGCCGTCTCCCTGGCGCTTCCTCTCTCCGGCATCACGCTCTACAGCGGTCTGTATGTCAATGAACTCATCTCTCGCGTTCTTGAACATGAGACTCGCTTCTCTGAACTTTTCTTTGATTATCTGCACTGTATCCAGGCGCTGGCTGGCGCAACCGGCACGCCCGAGCCTGCGCTGCGGCGTTTTGAGCTGGCGCTGCTGGGTCATCTTGGGTACGGGGTCGATTTTCTGCACTGTGCGGGCAGCGGTGACGAAGTGGAAGACTCCATGACCTACCGCTACCGCGAAGAAAAAGGCTTTATTGCCAGCGTCGTGATCGACAACAGCACCTTTACCGGGCGCCAGCTCCGGGCGCTGTATGAGCGCGAATTTCCCGATCAGGATACCCTGCGCGCAGCAAAACGCTTTACCCGGATTGCCCTCAAGCCGTATCTTGGCGGCAAGCCCTTAAAGAGCCGCGAATTATTCAGGCAGTTTGTGCCGAAACGTTAGACCACAGAATCGAAAAGAAAACCGAGGATTGTCATGGCTGAATTACTGTTAGGCGTCAACATCGATCATATCGCCACGCTGCGTAATGCGCGCGGCACGGCGTATCCCGATCCGGTTCAGGCGGCATTTATCGCTGAACAGGCTGGCGCCGACGGCATTACCGTTCATCTGCGCGAAGACCGCCGCCACATCACTGACCGCGACGTGTGCATTCTGCGCCAGACGCTGGACACCCGTATGAATCTGGAGATGGCGGTCACCGAAGAGATGCTGACCATTGCCTGTGAGACTCAGCCGCACTTCTGCTGCCTGGTGCCGGAAAAACGCCAGGAAGTGACCACCGAAGGCGGTCTGGATGTGGCCGGCCAGCTCGACAAAATGCGCGATGCCTGCAAGCGCCTGGCGGATGCCGGTATCCTGGTTTCTCTGTTTATTGACGCTGATTTCGCCCAGATTAAAGCGGCAGCCGACGTGGGCGCGCCGTATATCGAAATCCACACGGGCTGCTATGCTGATGCCAAAAACGATGCCGAGCAGGCGAAAGAGCTGGAGCGTATTGCTAAAGCGGCCACGTACGCCTCAAGCTTGGGCCTGAAGGTCAATGCCGGTCACGGCCTGACCTACCATAACGTGAAGGCCATTGCCGCCATTCCGGAAATGCACGAGCTGAACATCGGTCACGCGATCATTGGCCGCGCGGTGATGAGCGGCCTGAAAGAGGCGGTTTCAGAAATGAAACGCCTGATGCAGGAAGCGCGTCAGTAATGGCCATTCTGGGCTTGGGTACCGATATCGTTGAAATAGCCCGCATTGAAGCGGTGATCGCCCGCAGCGGCGATCGCCTCGCAAGGCGCGTGCTGAGCGATAACGAATGGGCCATCTGGGAAGCGCATCAGCAGCCGGTGCGTTTTCTGGCAAAGCGCTTTGCGGTAAAAGAGGCGGCGGCCAAAGCCTTCGGGACCGGCATTCGTAACGGTCTGGCGTTCAACCAGTTTGAAGTGTTTAACGATGAGCTGGGTAAGCCAAGCCTGCGTTTATGGGGCGAGGCGCAAAAGCTTGCAGAGAAGCTGGGCGTGAATCACATGCACGTGACGATCGCGGATGAACGCCACTATGCCAGCGCAACGGTGATCATCGAAAGTTAAAGTTTGTCCGCGTGGTGCATCAGGACAAACTTATCCCACAGCTGCTCTTCGCTCTCGACGTGCGCCGGATCCTTCAGAATGGTATTCGGGATCGGGCACACCTTCTGGCAGGTCGGCGTTTCATAGTGGCCGATGCATTCGGTGCAGCGGTCGCTGTTAATCTCATAAATGCTGTCGCCCATCGAAATGGCCTGGTTCGGGCATTCGGGCTCGCACATATCGCAATTAATGCATTTTTTGGTAATTAACAGCGCCATCAGGAAATTCTCAGAAACAACACAAACTGGGCGGGCATTATACGCGTCAAACCAGTTTCTTTACCAGTTCTTCGCTGTGGCGAATGCGCTCTGGCGCTCGCTCCAGATCCTGCTGCACCAGCGCCATAAACAGCAGGTCCGTCAGCATCATTTGTGCGCTGGTGGACGAGATAGCCGCGCTGCGCGTGGCCTGCTCCTCGGCAATGGTATATAAACAGCGCGTGGCCCGCTGCTGCAGAGCATTCGGCGTAAAACCGGTGATTGCCAGAATTTTACCGCCGACGCGCAGCGCTTCATCAGTTGCCATGTTGATTTCACGACGCTCGCCGGAGTAAGAGATGGCCAGCAGCAGATCGTCAGGATCCATCGCCTGTACGGTCGCCAGCAGGGCGTGCATATCCTGTTCGACGATGGCGTTAAGGCCAATTTTCGTCAGCTTCCAGCCAAAGTTACGCGCCACAAGTCCGGACGCGCCGATGCCGGTCAGAACGATCCGCCGCGCGCTACGCAGCATCGCCACGCTCTCCAGCAGCTTCTCTTCCGTATTCACATCGAGCGTCGCATGCATGGCGGCCACGTTCTCTTTGATCAGCTTTTCTCCAACCAGCCGCATCGGGTCATCGCCGCGGATCTGATTATGCACCGGCATGGACTGCGGGTTAGGGTTACTGACCAGCGCTTCACTGATCGCCAGCTTGAGGGCGGGGAAGCCCTTAAAGCCAATCTTCTGGGCAAATTTCACCACGCTGGACTGGCTCACGCCGGCTTCACTCGCCAGCTGCTGCGAGCTGAGGTGGCGCGCGCGATCGGGTTGAGAAAGCAGAAAATCCGCCAGCTTCTTGTCGCTTTGGGCAAAGCCTGCGTAGCGCTGGCGAATGCGAATTAAACAGTTCATACGGTCTCCTGGCGAAAATGTGATTATCTGCGCAAATACGAATTTTGCTCGCCTGAATGAATTTTATATTCCATTATAGTGTGATTATTATGAATTAAAAATTCTTGAGGTACAAAAATGAATCTTGGCTCACTTGTTTCTGAAACGCGTAACCCGCAAACCATGGATCTGGATGCGCTCTCCACCCTGGAGCTGGTTAACCGCTTTAATCAACAGGATACGCTGGTCGCGCAGGCAGTGAAAGGGACATTACCCGATGTGGCGAAAGCGGTCGATGCGGCGGCGGAAGCCCTCAAGGCCGGTGGACGCATTATTTACATGGGCGCGGGGACCAGCGGGCGTCTTGGAGTTCTGGACGCGTCAGAATGTCCGCCCACCTTTGGGGTGCCGCATGGTCTGGTCGTTGGGTTAATTGCCGGTGGACCCGGTGCGCTGCTGAAAGCCGTTGAAGGGGCGGAAGATAACAAACAGCTGGGCGAGGATGACCTGAAGGCGCTGAATCTGACGGAGAAGGATCTGGTGGTCGGTCTGGCGGCATCCGGGCGCACGCCGTACGTCATTGGCGGCCTGGAATACGCCAACCAGACCGGCTGCACGACGGTGGCCATCTCCTGTAATCCGGGCTCCCCGATTGCGCAGGTGGCCGCTATCGCTATCTCTCCGGTGGTCGGGCCGGAAGCGCTCACCGGCTCCACGCGCCTCAAGTCCGGGACCGCGCAAAAGCTGGTGCTCAATATGATCTCCACCGGCGCGATGGTTAAGTTCGGTAAGGTGTATCAGAACCTGATGGTGGATATGCAGGCCACCAACGTCAAGCTGGTGGACAGAGCCTGCCGCATGGTGATGGAGGCGACGGGCGCAGGCCGTGAAGAGGCCGAAGCGGTACTCAAACAAACCGATCATGATGTTAAACCTGCCATTCTGATGATCTTAAGCGGGCTGGATGCGGCGACCGCAAGAGCCAAACTCGATGCGCATAACGGTTTCTTACGGGCGGCATTAGAAAACTAACAGAGGCGTCTATGGACAAAACAGCAGCGCTCGCCAGCGATATCCTGCAGGGGATCGGCGGGGAAAAAAATATTCAGCGTCTCGAAAACTGCATGACGCGCGTGCGCGTCGAGGTGCATGACGACGACCAGCTTGACGTGTCGCGTCTGAAGCAATTGTCTGGGGTCAGCGGCTACGTGAAACAGGGCCAGCAGCATCAGCTGATCGTCGGGCCGGGGAAAGCGGCGCAGGTTGTTGACGCCATGCGCGCGCTGATGGGCGTTAGCGCGAGCGTGTCGATTGACGATACTGAGCGCACTAAAGCGCAGGCGAAAGCCAAATACAAAGCCCCGATGAGCGATGCGCTGCGACAGCTGGCCAACGTCTTTATTCCGCTGATCCCGGCGTTTATTGCCTCGGGCCTGATCACCGGGATCATCAATATCCTCAAGCGACCGGATATCGTGGGGGATTTCGCCACGCAGTATCCGAACCTGCTGGGGATTCTCGGGATCTTCGGCAGCGCTGTTTTCGCCATCATGAACATTCTGGTTGGGGTGAATACCGCGAAGGTGTTTGGCGGATCGCTGGCGATGGGCGGCGTGATGGCGGGCATCTTGTCCAGCCCGCAGCTGGCGCAGATCACGCTGTTTGGTGAGGCGCTTCAGCCTGGCCGCGGCGGGGTGATTGCGGTGCTGCTGGTGGTCATCCTGATGTGCTGGATCGAGAAAAGGCTGCGAGCGATTTTGCCCGGCTCGATTGAGCTTATCCTCAACCCGCTGCTGACCACCCTGATTACCGGTAGCGTAGCGATTGTGGCCCTCCAGCCGTTAGGCGGGTGGATCTCTGAAGCCATCGCTCACGGTGCGTCTCTGGCGATTGACCGCGGCGGGCTGCTGGTTGGCGCGGTGCTGTCGGGTACCTTCCTGCCGCTGGTACTGACCGGCCTGCACCAGGGGCTGGTGCCGATCCACGTCGAGCTGGTGCAGGCGCACGGCTATAACGCGCTGCTGCCTATCCTGTCGATGGCGGGCGTGGGGCAGGTCGGCGCGGCGATTGCCGTCCTGATGAAAACCCGCAACGCGCGTCTGAAGAAAATGATTAAAGGCGCGCTCCCGGTCGGCCTGCTCGGCATCGGCGAGCCGCTGATTTTCGGCGTTACGCTGCCGCTGGGTAAACCGTTCCTCGCGGCCTGTCTGGGGGGCGCGGTAGGCGGGGCGCTGATCAGCTACTGGAAAGTCGCCACCGTGATCACCTTTGGGCTTTCCGGTTTACCGCTGGCATTAACCATCGTGACCGGAAAAGTGATGCTCTATCTGTTAGGCTATTTAGTAGCGGTGATCGCCGGGTTCCTTTTTACCTGGCTATTAGGATTCAACGACCCAGAGGAGTAAGGTTTGGCAAATCACGCGCGTCGCGTTGTCTTTTTCGATCTGGATGGAACGCTGCATCAGCAGGATATGTTTGGTACGTTTATGCGTTACCTGCTGCGGCGTCAGCCTCTGAATGCGCTGCTCGTGCTACCGCTCTTACCGGTTATCGGTATCGCGCTGCTGGTGAAAGGCCGTGCGGCGCGATGGCCGATGAGTCTGCTGCTGTGGGGATGTACCTTTGGGCACAGCGAAGCGCGGCTCAAACAGCTCGAAAAGGATTTTGCGCACTGGTTTCGCGGTCACGTTGCGGCCTTTCCTGTTGTACAGGCGCGCCTGACCAGCTACCTCGACGCGAACGATGCCGACATCTGGCTGATTACAGGTTCCCCGCAGACGCTTGTGGAGCATGTCTACTTTGATACCCCCTGGCTTCCGCGCGTGAATCTTATCGCCACGCAAATTGCCCGCGGTTACGGCGGCTGGGTGCTAACCCTGCGCTGTCTGGGGCATGAAAAAGTGGTCCAGCTGGAGAAACGCATCGGTACGCCGCTGCGCCTGTACAGCGGCTACAGCGACAGCAAACAGGACAACCCGCTGCTCTATTTTTGCCAGCATCGCTGGCGCGTCACGCCGTCAGGTGAACTCCAGCAACTCGAATAGTCTTATCCATAAGGGGTGTGTATAATGCCGCCGCTTTTCGACTGGAGTATCAACCGTTGTCCAACCCTGAATACAATCATGAATACTGGATGCGCCACGCGCTAACGCTCGCTCAGCGTGCCTGGGACGAGGGCGAAGTGCCCGTAGGCGCCGTGCTGGTCCACAATAACCTGGTGATTGGTGAAGGGTGGAACCGTCCCATTGGCCGCCACGATCCTACCGCGCACGCCGAAATTATGGCGCTTCGTCAGGGCGGTCTGGTGCTGCAAAACTATCGCCTGCTTGATACCACGCTGTATGTGACGCTGGAGCCGTGCGTGATGTGTTCCGGGGCGATGGTGCACAGCCGGATCGGGACTCTGGTTTTCGGGGCGCGGGATGAAAAAACCGGCGCGGCCGGCTCACTGATGGACGTGTTGGGGCACCCCGGAATGAACCACCAGGTGAAGACTATCGGCGGGGTGCTCGCACCAGAGTGTTCGGGGCTATTAAGTGATTTCTTTCGAATGCGCCGTCAGCAGAAAAAGCAGCAAAAGGCAGAATTGAAGCTGTTGGGCGATTAAGTTCGTCCGGCGCCACGACAGGGTAGCTTTGAGCCAGCCGTTTGGCCTCTGTCGCCTCTTTCTCTTTCTCCAGCAGATACCCGACCAGGCTAATCTGATATTTACGGATATTTTCCACGTAGGCGTAGGCTTCATGCCCGCGCGCGTAGCCGTATGTCAGTTTGTTATACCATGGCTTCTGGCTCAGCAGCGGCAGGCGCTGCTTTACGTCTGACCAGCTGTCCGGGTTGCCTTTCGTTTTGGCCGTTAATGCTCGCGCATCCAGCATATGCGCATAGCCCATATTGTAGGCCGCCAGCGCGAACCAGATCCGCTCCTCTTCCGGCACCGTTTCCGGTACTTTGGCCATCATATCCTGCAGATAACGCGCGCCGCCGCTGATGCTTTGTTCGGCATCGGTACGGTCATTCACGCCCAGGCTCAGCGCGGTATTTTTGGTTAACATCATCAAACCACGCACGCCAGTCGGGGACGTGGCCTGGGTATCCCAGTGGGATTCCTGATACGAAATAGCCGCCAGCAGTTTCCAGTCAATTTCCTGGGCGTATTTTTCGAACAGCGGCTGCAGGTCCGGCAGGACGCTGTCTACCGCGCGCAGGAAGCTGCGGGTGTCAACGTAGTCAAAGTCATCGCCGTGCCCGAGGTACTTCTCCTCCAGACGCGCCAGGGTACCGTCTTCATTGATGGTGTTGAAAAAATCAAGCATCGCGGCAGAGAAGGTCTGATCGTCATCAAGCTGGCTAAACCAGGTCACGGGCTGCTCGTCGGTAACGTCCAGCGCCACGGCGATTTCAGGGTGCACGCGCTGGAACAGGCTGATTGCGACCGAATCGGCAATGGTGTAGGGCACTTTCTGGTCTTTTACCTGCTCAAGCAGCTCCGTCGTGCCGAGTTTCGGATCCACCGTCCAGCTCAGGTCGGGATATTTTTTCTCCTTGAGCTCACGCAGGTCGTCAATCACCACGTGGCCGGGCGCAATCGTCAGCTGCCGATCGTTAATCGAAGCCAGCGAGCGCGGGCGCAGGCTCCCGACGCGGTAAACTAGCTGCTGCGAAACGGAATAGTAGGTCGGGCCCGGCTGGTAGTTCTTGCTGCGCTCGCTGTTATACACCAGCCCGGCGGCAAGCATGTCGGCATCGTCGTTATCGAGGTCGTCAAAAAGCTGATTTATATTCTGGCGGACGGTGATTTTAAGCTTCACGCCAAGATAATCGGCGAACTGTTGTGCCAGCTCATAATCCAGACCAATGATTTTGCCGTTGATGTCGCTGTAAATGAGCGGGGAGTTGAGGGTACTGACGCGCAATTCCCCCCGCTCCTGAATGGCGGCGATACGGTTTTCGGCTTTGCCGAACCAGGGGATAGAAGGCCAGAGGGCCACTGCCAACAGCAACGTTACAATGCCGATGAGCAGATAATTAATCTTTAATTTTTTCAATTAGTTAATTCTCTGCGACGCCGGTTGCCTCAGTTTGCTGTAGCCATGTTAATAATAAGGTTTGCCATTGAATGAGCGGCATTTTGCGTAAACTTGCGCCACTTGGCAACCAATTAGAGAGACAGGTCACATCTATTGTTAAACCTCTGGGCAAATTTTATTTCGACGCAAACGGTTTCGTCGGCGCTCAGGATTCTCTATAATGACGCCCGTTTTCCCCCCTTGCGCACACTGTAAGCGCCCCGGCGCTTCGAAGACGAGAGACTTATGATGGAAATTCTGCGTGGTTCGCCTGCACTGTCTGCCTTCCGTATCACTAAACTGCTGGCACGTTTTCAGGCGGCCGACCTTCCGGTAAGCAATATTTACGCTGAGTATGTCCATTTTGCTGACCTGAATGCCCCCCTGAATGCAGAGGAGCGCGTACAGCTGGAACGCCTGCTCAAGTATGGCCCAAGCCTCAGCAGCCATACGCCAACCGGCAAACTGATCCTTGCGACGCCGCGTCCGGGCACCATCTCCCCCTGGTCTTCCAAAGCCACCGACATCGCCCACAACTGTGGCCTGAGCCAGATTAACCGCCTGGAGCGCGGCGTGGCGTACTACGTGGAAGCCTCAACCCTGAGCGACGCGCAGTGGCAGGCGGTTGCGGCTGAGCTGCACGACCGCATGATGGAGAGCGTATTTGCCTCTCTCGATGACGCACAGAAGCTTTTCTCCCACCATCAGCCTGCGCCAGTACAGAGCGTGGACCTGCTGGGGCAGGGCCGTCAGGCACTGATCGACGCCAACCTGCGTCTCGGCCTGGCGCTGGCAGAAGACGAAATCGACTACCTGCAGGATGCGTTCGTTAAGCTCAACCGTAACCCGAACGACATCGAACTTTACATGTTCGCGCAGGCTAACTCTGAGCACTGCCGCCATAAGATTTTCAACGCCGACTGGATTATTGACGGCGAACAGCAGCCGAAGTCGCTGTTCAAAATGATCAAAAACACCATGGAGCAAACCCCTGACCACGTGCTGTCTGCCTATAAAGACAATGCCGCGGTGATGGAAGGCTCCGAGGTGGGCCGCTTCTTCGCCGATCGCGAAGCAGGGCGCTATGACTTCCATCAGGAGCCCGCGCATATCCTGATGAAGGTTGAAACCCACAACCACCCGACGGCAATCTCCCCGTGGCCGGGTGCGGCTACCGGCTCCGGCGGTGAAATCCGTGACGAAGGGGCGACTGGTCGTGGTGCAAAACCAAAAGCGGGTCTGGTCGGTTTCTCCGTCTCCAACCTGCGTATCCCGGGCTTTGAACAGCCGTGGGAAGAAGATTTCGGCAAGCCAGAGCGCATTGTAACCGCCCTGGATATCATGACCGAAGGTCCGCTGGGCGGCGCGGCGTTTAACAACGAGTTTGGCCGTCCGGCGCTGAACGGTTACTTCCGTACCTATGAAGAGAAAGTGGACAGCCACAACGGCGAAGAGCTGCGCGGCTACCACAAACCGATCATGCTGGCAGGCGGGATTGGCAACATCCGTGCCGATCACGTGCAGAAAGGCGAGATCGTCGTCGGCGCGAAGCTGATCGTACTCGGCGGCCCGGCGATGAACATCGGTCTGGGCGGCGGTGCGGCCTCTTCGATGGCCTCCGGCCAGTCTGATGCGGATCTCGACTTCGCGTCCGTGCAGCGTGACAACCCTGAGATGGAGCGCCGCTGCCAGGAAGTGATCGACCGCTGCTGGCAGCTGGGTGATGCCAACCCAATCCTCTTCATCCACGACGTGGGCGCGGGCGGCTTGTCCAACGCCATGCCGGAGCTGGTGAGCGACGGCGGCCGCGGCGGTCGCTTCAACCTGCGCGACATCCTGAGCGATGAACCGGGCATGAGCCCGCTGGAAATTTGGTGTAACGAATCCCAGGAGCGCTACGTGCTGGCCGTTGCGGCGGACCAGCTGCCGCTGTTTGACGAGCTGTGCCGCCGCGAGCGCGCGCCGTATGCCGTCATCGGTGAAGCGACCGAAGAGCAGCATCTCTCCTTGAGCGATACACATTTCGACAACCAGCCGATCGATCTGCCGCTCGACGTCCTGCTCGGTAAAACGCCGAAGATGACCCGCGACGTGCAGACCCGCAAGGCTGCGGGAAAAGCGCTGGATCGCCAGGGCATCACCGTGGCAGAAGCGGTTAACCGCGTGCTGCACCTGCCTGCTGTGGCAGAGAAAACCTTCCTGGTGACCATCGGCGACCGTACCGTGACCGGTATGGTATCCCGCGACCAGATGGTCGGCCCTTGGCAGATCCCGGTGGCGAACTGCGCCGTGACCACCGCGAGCCTCGACAGCTACTACGGCGAAGCGATGGCGCTGGGCGAACGCACCCCGGTGGCGCTGCTGGACTTCGCCGCATCTGCCCGTCTGGCGGTCGGTGAAGCGCTGACCAACATCGCCGCGACGCAGATTGGCGACATTAAACGTATCAAGCTCTCCGCAAACTGGATGGCCGCAGCCGGCCACCCTGGCGAAGATGCTGGCCTGTATGAAGCCGTGAAGGCGGTGGGTGAGGAGCTGTGTCCAGCCCTCGGCCTGACCATTCCGGTGGGTAAAGACTCCATGTCGATGAAAACCCGCTGGCAGGAGGGTAACGAGCAGCGCGAGATGACCTCTCCACTGTCGCTGGTGATCACCGCGTTTGCCCGCGTGGAAGACGTGCGTCACACCGTTACGCCGCAGCTTGCGACCGAAGACAACGCCCTGCTGCTGATTGACCTGGGTAAAGGCCACAACGCGCTGGGCGCCACCGCGCTGGCGCAGGTTTACCGTCAGCTTGGCGATAAGCCAGCCGACGTGCGCGACGTGGCGCAGCTAAAAGGCTTCTACGACGCGATTCAGGCGCTGGTGGCGCAGCGTAAGCTGCTGGCCTACCATGACCGTTCCGACGGCGGCCTGCTGGTGACCCTGGCAGAGATGGCCTTCACCGGCCACTGTGGCGTGGAAGCCAACATCGCTACGCTTGGCGAAGACCGTCTGGCTGCGCTGTTCAACGAAGAGCTGGGTGCCGTGATTCAGGTGCGTGCGGCGGATCGCGATGCGGTTGAAGCGATTCTGGCGAAGCACGGACTGGCAGACTGCGTGCACTATCTGGGTAAAGCCGTTCAGGGCGACCGCTTCGTCATTGAAGCAGACGGCCATGCCGTGTTCAGCGAAAGCCGCACCACGCTGCGCATGTGGTGGGCGGAAACCACCTGGCAGATGCAGCGCCTGCGTGATAACCCGGAATGTGCCGATCAGGAGCACAACGCGAAGGCCAATGACCAGGATCCTGGCCTGAATGTGAAGCTCTCCTTCGATATTAACGAAGACATCGCTGCGCCGTACATTGCGACCGGCGCGCGTCCAAAAGTGGCGGTGCTGCGCGAGCAGGGCGTTAACTCCCACGTTGAGATGGCTGCGGCCTTCCACCGCGCGGGCTTTGACGCTATCGACGTCCACATGAGCGATCTGCTGGCCGGACGTACCGGTCTGGAAGATTTCCAGGCGCTGGTGGCGTGCGGCGGCTTCTCCTACGGCGACGTGCTGGGCGCAGGCGAAGGCTGGGCGAAGTCCATCCTGTTTAACAGCCGCGTGCGCGACGAGTTCGAAACCTTCTTCCACCGTCCGCAGACCCTGGCGCTGGGCGTGTGTAACGGCTGCCAGATGATGTCTAACCTGCGCGAACTGATCCCGGGCAGTGAAGCCTGGCCGCGCTTTGTTCGTAACCAGTCTGACCGCTTCGAAGCGCGCTTTAGCCTGGTGGAAGTGACCCAGAGCCCGTCTCTGCTGCTGCAGGGAATGGTCGGTTCACAGATGCCAATCGCCGTTTCCCATGGCGAAGGTCAGGTAGAAGTGCGTGATGCTGCGCATCTGGCTCAGCTGGAGAGCAAAGGCCTGGTGGCACTGCGCTTTGTCGATAACTTCGGCAAAGTCACAGAAACCTACCCGGCTAACCCGAACGGCTCCGCCAACGGTATTACGGCGGTAACCAGCGAAAGCGGTCGCGCGACCATCATGATGCCGCACCCGGAACGCGTGTTCCGCACCGTGAGCAACTCCTGGCACCCGGAAAACTGGGGCGAGGACAGCCCATGGATGCGTATCTTCCGCAATGCGCGTAAGCAATTGGGTTAAGTTTTAGTCCCACATCCTTCCAGGCCCGGTAAGCGAAAGCTCAACCGGGCTTTTTTATTTGTGTCGCAATTATGCGACAGACCGGCAACTTAAGTGTCTCCAAAAAGAGACATTTAAGTTATTGATTTATATATGGCAGGAAAGGTTTCCGTTAAGATGTTGCTTAATAGCGACACTTAGCATGAAAATCATTCAACCGATAATTAACAAGCTTAACGAGTAAAAACGTTATATTTCAATATGTTAATATTTTGTTTTGCATTCTGGCACGGGTGTTGCATAATATTAACCAGTGGCTCATTCACCTTCTTATGTCAGCCCCTTCGGGAAGCGCTACATAAACTTCGAATGACGCACAAAAAGGTGCCTGCCGTCCAACTACTGATCATAGCGATGCTTTATCAGGCCAGGGCGAAACGTCGAGTTAGGCACCGCCTCATTCCATGACAAAGCCGGGTTTTTACCCGGCTTTGTTGTATCTGAAGGGCAGACTCAGTTACGCTCTGCGTAAACCCCCATAAAGAGAGTAATGCGTTGAAACGCTGGCCCGTTTTCCCCCGCTCCTTGCGGCAGCTCGTCATGATGGCCTTCCTGCTGATTCTGCTGCCGCTGCTGATCCTTGCCTGGCAGGCGTGGCAAAGTCTGAACGCGCTGAGCGCGCAGGCGGCATTGACCAACCGCACGACGCTCATCGACGCCAGACGCAGTGAAGCGATGACCAACGCAGCCCTGGAGATGGAGCGTAGCTATCGTCAGTATTGCGTGCTTGACGATCGAACGCTGGAAAAGGTTTATCAGAGTCAACGCAAACGCTACAGCGAAATGCTGGACGCTCATGCGGGGGTTTTGCCTGACGACAGGCTGTATCAGGCGTTACGTCAGGATCTGAACGATCTCGCGCAACTGCAATGCAGTAACAGCGGCCCGGATGCGGCCGCCGCCGCACGCCTCGAAGCTTTTGCCAGTGCCAACACCGAGATGGTGCAGTCAACGCGTACGGTGATTTTCTCCCGCGGTCAGCAGCTTCAGCAGGAGATTGCCGAGCGCGGCCAGTTCTTCGGCTGGCAGGCGCTGGTGCTGTTCCTGGTGAGCCTCGGGCTGGTTCTGCTCTTTACCCGCATGATCATCGGCCCGGTGAAGGGTATCCAGCGGATGATCAACCGCCTAGGGGAGGGGAAATCGCTCGGGGATACGGTCGCCTTTAAAGGTCCCCGCGAGCTGCGATCCGTAGGCCAGCGCATTATCTGGCTGTCCGAGCGCCTGGCATGGCTCGAATCACAGCGCCATCAGTTCCTGCGCCATATCTCCCATGAGCTTAAAACGCCCCTGGCCAGCATGCGCGAAGGAACGGAGCTGCTGGCGGATGAAGTGGCAGGGCCACTTACGCCCGAACAGAAAGAAATTGTCGAGATCCTGGATAACAGCAGCCGGAATCTACAGAAGCTGATTGAGCAACTGCTGGATTACAACCGCAAGCTGGCTGACGGGGCGGTCGTACTGGAAAACGTCGAAATTGAACCGCTGGTGGATATGGTGTTATCCGCCCATAGCTTGCCAGCAAGAGCTAAAATGATGCATACCGGTGTAGAGCTGAATGCGCCGACCTGTCTGGCTGAACCCATGCTGCTAATGAGCGTGCTGGATAATCTTTATTCCAATGCGGTGCACTATGGTACTGAATCCGGTAACATTTATATCCGAAGCTATACGAAGGGTTCCCGGGTGTTTATCGACGTCGCTAACACCGGCACCCCGATCCCCGATGACGAAAAAACCATGATCTTCGAGCCCTTTTTCCAGGGGAGTCATCAGCGGAAAGGTGCGGTGAAAGGAAGCGGTCTGGGCTTGAGCATTGCCCGGGACTGCATACGACGCATGCAGGGTGAGCTAAACATTGCCACGGACGAACGTTCGGATGTTTGCTTCCGTATTGAACTGCCCCTGAGCCGGAAAAATCAATAAAATGAATCTATATCTGGTGAGTATGTCACACGTCTTTTCCCGCGCCGTACGCGCGGTGTTTTCCCGCAGCACGCTTCGCCTGAGCCTGCCCTGTTTATTTCTGGCTGGGTGTGTTTCCCATGTGCCGCAAAGTGCCATTAGCGATAAACAAGAAGATAAATGGCCCGATAACCAGCTGGCCGATTTCCTCTCGACCCGCTGCGAAGACATCTGGAACCTGTCAGGGCATGACGTCGAAAGCAACCCGCTTTTCTGGCTGCGTGGAATAGATTGCGCCCAGCGTCTGGCGCCGGTAGACGCCCGCTCGAAGGCGGCGATGCTGGACGACGACACCTGGCAGGACGCTTTCAAGCGCGGCATTTTGCTGGCTGATGCCAAAATCACCCCCATCGAACGCCGCGTCAATGTAACCCGACTGGACACATTTGTGGTCAATCTACCCGTACAGGTACGCCCGGTATACCAGCTCTGGCGCGATGGCCAGACGCTACAGCTTCAGCTTTCTGAAGAGCGCTCCCGCTACAGCAAGCTGCAACAGTCAACCGACAGCGAGCTTGATACGCTGCGTCAGCAGCAGCAACATTTACGTACCCAGCTGGATACCACGACGCGTAAGCTGGAGAACCTGACCGATATCGAAAGACAGCTCTCGTCGCGTAAATATCAGCCGGGGAGTTCATCCGCTGCGCCGGACAGCGATACGCCGAAACAAGAGGACGTGAAGCATGACGAGCCGTAAACCAGCCCATCTCTTACTGGTGGATGACGATCCCGGGCTATTAAAGCTGCTGGGGATGCGTCTGATGAGTGAGGGCTACAGCGTCGTGACTGCGGAAAGCGGGCTGGAGGGGCTGAAAATTCTCAGCCGCGAGAAAATCGATCTGGTGATAAGCGACCTGCGGATGGATGAAATGGACGGCCTGCAGCTGTTCGCGGAGATCCAGAAGCAGCAGCCGGGTATGCCCGTGATTATCCTGACCGCGCACGGGTCGATCCCGGATGCGGTTGCCGCGACGCAGCAGGGGGTATTCAGCTTTCTGACCAAGCCGGTGGACAAAGACGCGCTGTATAAGGCTATCGACAGCGCGCTGGAACATGCCGCCCCGGCGGGGGATGAAGCGTGGCGGGAGTCTATCGTCACCCGCAGCCCCGTGATGCTGCGCCTGCTAGAGCAGGCGAGGATGGTGGCGCAGTCTGACGTCAGCGTGCTCATCAACGGCCAGAGCGGAACCGGGAAAGAGATCCTGGCGCAGGCGATTCATAACGCCAGCCCGCGCAGCAAGAACGCTTTTATTGCGATTAACTGTGGCGCGCTCCCGGAGCAGCTGCTTGAATCCGAACTGTTTGGTCACGCCCGCGGCGCATTCACCGGGGCGGTAAGCAGCCGGGAAGGGCTATTCCAGGCCGCGGAAGGCGGCACGCTGTTCCTGGACGAGATTGGTGACATGCCCGCGCCGCTGCAGGTCAAGCTGCTGCGCGTGCTGCAGGAGCGCAAAGTGCGCCCGCTGGGCAGCAACCGCGATATCGATATTAACGTGCGAATTATTTCGGCGACCCACCGCGATCTGCCAAAAGTGATGGCCCGCAACGAGTTTCGCGAAGATCTCTACTACCGTCTGAACGTGGTTAACCTGAAGATCCCTGCGCTTGCGGAACGTGCGGAAGACATTCCGCTGCTGGCGAACCATCTTTTGCGCCAGGCGGCCGACCGCCATAAACCGTTCGTGCGCGCGTTTTCCACCGATGCGATGAAGCGGCTGATGGCCGCAAGCTGGCCGGGTAACGTGCGTCAGCTGGTGAACGTGATTGAGCAGTGCGTGGCGCTGACCTCGTCACCGGTGATCAGCGACGCGCTGGTGGAGCAGGCGCTGGAAGGGGAAAACACGGCTCTGCCGACGTTTGCAGAAGCGCGCAATCAGTTCGAACTGAACTATCTGCGCAAGCTATTGCAGATCACTAAAGGCAACGTGACCCACGCGGCGCGCATGGCCGGACGCAACCGCACCGAATTCTACAAGCTGCTGTCACGTCATGAGCTTGAAGCGAACGATTTTAAAGAGTAGTACCGCAAAATTCGCTTGAATATGATACTGTGAGCAATCGATTACGAGGCAGCTTACAGGCAAGAGTTTAAGGACCCACCATGAAAAAGATTGATGCGATTATTAAACCTTTCAAACTGGATGATGTGCGTGAAGCGCTGGCGGAAGTCGGCATCACCGGGATGACCGTGACGGAAGTGAAAGGTTTTGGTCGTCAGAAGGGCCACACCGAGCTTTACCGTGGCGCAGAGTACATGGTCGACTTTCTGCCGAAAGTGAAAATTGAAATCGTGGTCAGCGACGATATCGTCGATACCTGTGTGGACACCATTATCCGCACGGCGCAGACCGGCAAGATTGGCGATGGTAAAATCTTCGTCTTCGACGTGGCGCGCGTGATCCGTATCCGTACCGGCGAAGAAGACGACGCGGCGATTTAAATATTTTCCAGGCCGGGTAAGGCGCAGCCGCCATCCGACGAAAAAAGCCCCTCGTTTGAGGGGCTTTTTGCATTACAGCACCTTATGCGGGCCGAAGCATTCGTAATGAATGTTGTCCTTGTTCACGCCCAGCTCAACCAGCTGCTTCGCGGCATACTGCATAAACGCCACCGGTCCACAGACGTAGAACTGCATGTCCGGTGCGCTGAATAGGCCTTCGTGCTGGCTAAGATTCATCAGACCTTCGCTGTCAAAGCGGGCAGCTGCGCGGTCAGCTTCCGTCGGCAGGCGATACCAGGTGTGCGCGGTGAAACGCGGCAGGGAGGCTCCGAGCGTTTTCACCTCATCCGCAAAAGCGTGCACGTCGCCGTTTTCGGCCGCATGGAACCAGTTAACCTGCGCCCCGTGGTGTGATCTTGCCAGCGTATCGAGCATCGCCAGCATCGGCGTTTGGCCGACGCCCGCAGAGATCAGCGTGACCGGCGTATTGGTGTCAACGGCCATAAAGAAATCGCCCGCCGGCGCGGCCAGATGCACCACGTCGCCCACGTTAGCTTCGTTGTGCAGCCAGCTGGAAACCTGACCGCCGTCCTCACGCTTCACCGCAATGCGGTAGCCTTTGCCGTTTGGCTTGCGGGTAAGGGAATACTGGCGGATCTCCTGATGCGGGAATCCTTCAGGCTTCAGCCACACGCCCAGATACTGCCCTGGCTGGTAATCGGCCACCGGTTGACCGTCCACCGGCTCAAACTCGAAGCTGGTGATTAAAGCGCTGCGCGGCGTTTTCTCAACGATGCGGAACGCGCGCGTGCCTTTCCAGCCGCCGTTCTTGCTGGCGTTTTCGCTGTAGATCTGCGCTTCACGGTTGATAAACACGTTTGCCAGTACCCCGTAGGCTTTACCCCAGGCGTCCAGCACCTCCTGACCGGGGCTGAACATCTCGTCCAGGGTTGCCAGAAGGTGTCCGCCCACAATGTTGTACTGTTCAGGTTGGATCTGGAAGCTGGTATGTTTCTGCGCGATTTTTTCCACCGCAGGCAGCAATGCTGGCAGGTTTTCAATATTGCTGGCGTAGGCCGCGATGGCGTTGAACAGCGCTTCACGCTGATCGCCGTTACGCTGGTTGCTCATGTTGAAAATTTCTTTGAGCTCCGGGTTGTGCGTGAACATGCGATCGTAGAAATGGGCGGTGAGTTTAGGGCCGGTTTCCACCAGCAGGGGGATGGTGGCCTTTACGGTAGCGATGGTTTGAGCGTCGAGCATAGCTGCTTCCTTCCGATGTGACTTTAATGATGTATTTTAAATGCATCTTATAAAAAATACCCCTGCGTTGTAAATGGTTCTTTGCAAGATGAAAAATATGCATCACAAACCTGAAAAGAAATCCGCTGGAAAGGGCGAGATCTTTATTCCTCAAACCCTTGCGTGGCGGGTAGGGAAACGTTTGCGTAAAATCGTTTGTCAAGACCTGTTATCACAGAACTAATCAGTTATACTGTTGCCCGTCGTCCAACAGGACTGCCTTTTCAGGCCAAAATTTACTTGTTAGCTGAGTCAGGAGATGCGGATGTTAAAGCGTGAAATGAACATTGCCGATTATGATGCCGAACTGTGGCAGGCTATGGAGCAGGAAAAAGTACGTCAGGAAGAGCACATCGAACTGATCGCCTCCGAAAACTACACCAGCCCGCGCGTTATGCAGGCGCAGGGTTCTCAGCTGACCAATAAATACGCTGAAGGTTACCCGGGCAAACGCTATTACGGCGGTTGCGAGTATGTTGATATCGTTGAGCAGCTGGCTATCGACCGTGCGAAAGAACTTTTTGGCGCTGACTACGCAAACGTGCAGCCGCACTCTGGCTCTCAGGCTAACTTCGCGGTCTACACCGCGCTGCTGCAGCCGGGCGATACCGTTCTGGGTATGAACCTGGCGCAGGGCGGCCACCTGACTCACGGCTCCCCGGTTAACTTCTCCGGCAAACTGTACAACATCATCCCTTACGGTATTGATGAGTCCGGTAAAATTGACTACGAAGACATGGCGAAGCAGGCTAAAGAGCACAAGCCGAAGATGATCATCGGTGGCTTCTCTGCTTACTCCGGTATCGTTGACTGGGCAAAAATGCGCGAAATCGCAGACAGCATCGGTGCTTACCTGTTCGTTGACATGGCGCACGTTGCGGGTCTGATCGCCGCAGGCGTTTACCCGAACCCGGTTCCACACGCTCACGTTGTGACCACCACCACCCACAAAACCCTGGCGGGTCCACGCGGTGGCCTGATCCTGGCGAAAGGCGGTGACGAAGAGCTGTACAAAAAACTGAACTCCGCTGTATTCCCAAGCGCGCAGGGTGGCCCGCTGATGCACGTTATCGCGGCAAAAGCGGTAGCGCTGAAAGAAGCGATGGAGCCAGAGTTCAAGGTTTACCAGCAGCAGGTTGCTAAGAACGCCAAAGCGATGGTGGAAGTCTTCCTGAACCGTGGCTACAAAGTGGTATCCGGCGGTACTGAAAACCACCTGTTCCTGTTGGATCTGGTTGATAAAAACCTGACCGGTAAAGAAGCTGACGCTGCCCTGGGCCGCGCCAACATCACCGTGAACAAAAACAGCGTGCCAAACGATCCTAAGAGCCCGTTCGTGACCTCCGGTATTCGTATCGGTTCTCCGGCCGTAACTCGCCGCGGCTTTAAAGAAGCGGAAGTGAAAGAGCTGGCTGGCTGGATGTGTGACGTTCTGGACAACATCAATGACGAAGCGGTTATCGAGCGCGTCAAAGGTAAAGTTCTGGATATCTGCGCACGCTTCCCGGTCTACGCATAATTCCTCTGCCCTGCAGAAATAAAAAAGGCCGCGCTTGCGGCCTTTTTTTATGGCTTAACGCCGGTCCAGGGAAATAGCCCCCGGCCCAACAATGGCCAGCAAAATAAAGGAGCCAGCAATACTGACGTTCTTATAGAAGTTAATCATATTCGGCACGACCGCATCACCGGTCATATCCCAGTAATGGTGACCGATAATCGCCGTGCCCAGGGTATAGAACACAAACAGTACCGCGAGAGGACGGGTGAAAAAGCCGAGTACGATCAGAATGGCGGCAGGCACTTCCATCACTACCGCAATAATGGCCGCCAGCATGGGCATCGGCGTTCCCAGCGAGGTCATGTATTGTACGGTGCCGCTAAACCCCGTCAGTTTTGGATAACCAAAGATAATAAACAGCACGACAAGTGCGATGCGGCCAATGAGCAGCAGCAGGTGACGTGACTGGCCGAAATCGAGATAACGTAGTGAGTTCATGGCAGAAAAACCTCTGCAAGTGGAGTAATTTAAACGTAATACATATTTTCATTCCCTGCCATAAGCCAGACGATTACACAGGATGTTAAATTTTCGTTAATTTATAGCAGGCTATCTACTTGCTTAATTTTTATATTCTCGCCAGACTATGGCCTCGATTTCGGGAGGGATTCATGGTCTTGCATTCCACGCGCTGGCTGGCGCTCAGTTATTTCACCTATTTCTTTAGCTACGGCATTTTTCTGCCTTTCTGGAGCGTCTGGCTTAAGGGTATCGGCCTGACGCCCGAGACCATCGGCGTCCTGCTCGGGGCAGGGCTGGTGGCGCGTTTCCTCGGTAGCCTGCTGATTGCCCCGCGCGTCAGCGATCCCTCCTTACTGATCAAGGCCGTGCGCATTCTTGCTCTGCTGACCCTGGTCTTTGTTGCCTGCTTCTGGGTCAGCCACCAGTTTGCCTGGCTGATGGTGGTGATGGTCGGCTTTAACCTGTTCTTCTCGCCGCTGGTACCGCTGACGGATGCCCTGGCGAACACCTGGCAAAAGCAGATCACCATGGACTATGGACGCGTGCGCCTGTGGGGCTCTATCGCCTTTGTGATTGGCTCTGCGCTGGTGGGGAAACTGGTCAGCCTTTACGATTACCGCGCCATTCTTGCCCTGCTGAGTATCGGTATTGCCTCGATGCTGCTGGGCATGCTGCTGCGACCGTCAGTGATGCCGCAAGGGGAAAGTCGCCATCAGGAGAGCGCGGGCTGGCCCGCGTGGCAGAGCCTGGTTGCACAGAGCTGGCGTTTTCTGGCGTGTGTCTGTCTGCTTCAGGGGGCACATGCGGCGTACTATGGCTTCAGCGCCATCTACTGGCAGGGAGCGGGATATTCTGCTTCTGCAGTGGGCTATCTTTGGTCGCTGGGCGTGGTGGCCGAAGTCATTATTTTCGCCCTGAGCAAGAAGCTGTTTCGACGCTTTGGCGCACGTGACCTGCTGCTGCTTTCCGCCGTGTGCGGCGTGGCGCGCTGGGGGATTATGGGCTGGACGACCGATCTGCCGTGGCTGATTGTGGCGCAAATCCTTCACTGCGGCACCTTTACCGTGTGCCATCTGGCGGCCATGCGCTATATCGCAGCGCGCGAGGGCGGAGACGTTATTCGTCTGCAGGCCGTCTATTCGGCGGTAGCCATGGGGGGCAGTATCGCGATCATGACGGTCTTTGCGGGGTTCCTTTACCAGCACCTGGGTAATGGCGTGTTCTGGGTAATGGCGCTGGTGGCGCTACCGGCAATGTTTGTTCGACCGAAAGTGGCCGCACGCGCGTAACTACGATTCCAGCATGGCGCGAATATGTTCTTGCTGCTGCGCGTTCAATGTCTCAACGGCATGAATCAACGGCGGCGAGAACAGCGGCAGGGCCGTAGGGTAGGGGGTGATAACCAGCGCGGCTTCGCGCGGTGCCCCCTCTTTCTGAAAAGCCTGTAGCGTCAGATAGCGAATGTTGAGCGGCAACAGCGTCAGCTCGCGAAGCTGCTGTTCAATCAGGTCCTCACTGGCTTTATCCTCTCCCGTCAGCAGGATCACCTGTTTTTCGTGCAGATCGGTCTCCTGCATCAGCCAGGCGCCGAAAATCACCGCCACGAGGCTCATCTCTTCATCGGAAAAACGCAGCCCAAACTCCGCTTCCAGCTCAAACAGCGCTTCCTTCGTGGTGCGTAACAGCCGGGGATAGAGACGGTGGATCTCCTCCGGCAGGCTATTGTCGATGCCGATCTCAAACAGCGAGCGGTCCAGCGCCTGAGCAAGGTGGATATACAGCTGATCGGTGAGCCCTTGCTCATCGCTGAAGTTCATCCCGGTCTGCGAGCGAAAGCGGGCGACCATGCGTACGATGGCCCGGCGCAAACGCTGATCCTGCTGGTGTTTATCGAGCACCGGGTCGGGCGTGCGGAGCATCATAAACAGCAGCGCCAGAAACAGCTGTTCATCCCCGTGGGCACCCTGCGGGACGCGCCGTCTCCAGTGGCGCACGATCTCCTGCGCTGTAAAATACTCCCCTCTTGACTGGGTCCAGCTGCGCTGAACGTGAGAAAACTGCGGCGTATTCCCGAGCTGGTGCTGAATAAGGCAGTATTGCAGATAGAGCTGTAAAAACTGGACGTCGCGGCATTCAAACTGGCGCTGCAGCTTGCGAGAGCAGAAGCCGATCAGCGCCCGCAGGTTCGCATCGTCGTAAAGCGGACGCGCGATGCCGTGTTGTTTAAGCGCGGTTTTTAATGCGGGGGTAAACTGGTGCGAGACAAACTGCGGGCAAAGCCGCAGCGCCCGTCGCAGCCAGTGCAGCAGGCATAAACGCTGATTCAGGGCTGTACCTTCAATCCGGTAGCTGCCGTCGTGGTGCGTGACGATATCCAGCCGGTGATAGCGCTGGATTTCATCGCGCGTCTCGGCTATATCTTGCCGTGCCATCGCGTCGTCCACGCCGTTGGCAGCAATTATGCTCTGTGCGGTGACGGCAGCATCGGGCAGGTAAAGCATCAAAAGCACCTGGCAGCGGCGCTGCGAACTGGAAAGCACAGATGGAATTTCAAGCGTCGTCATCATCTGTCGGGTATCCAGTGTGAATGTTTGATAAGAATAGCTAAAGGATGAACGCTGAAAAGCGCGCCGGCAGGCCTTTCATTCAGGATTGCTGGGGAACATCACAGAATTTTTGACGTGAGGAATTGATGCAAACAGTTAAACAAAGTGCGATGGCGTTATTTTTGGCGGTTATCAGCTTCACCGCCAGCGCACACCCTCACAGTTTTATTGACCTCCAGACCGAGCTGGTCACCGACGGCACGCAGCTCAGCGGCCTGAAAATGCGCTGGACGATGGATGAAATCACCTCGGCCGATCTGCTCTATGATGCGGGAAACGCGAAGCCCGGTGACGAAATATGGAAAAAGCTGGCGGCAGAAGTGATGGCTAACGTGCTCGGCCAGCACTATTTCACCGAGTTCTGGCATAACGGGCAAAAGGTCAAATTTCTGAACCGACCCACGGAATACGGGATGACGCGCGACGGGCACCGGGCGGTGCTGACGTTCGTGCTCCCGCTGGCGCACCCTCAGCCGCTGGCGGGGCAAACGTACCGCTTTTCCACCTTTGACCCTACCTACTATGTCGACATGCGCTATGGCAAAGACAGCGACGTGCGGCTGCCGGACGCGCTGCAAAAAAGCTGCAAAATCGGCGTTCATACCCCGAAGCCCAGCGAAGAGACGCTGAACTTTGCGGTCTCTCTCGACAAGGAAGATGCCCCGCCAGAGGACATGGAATTGGGTAAACAGTTCGCGCAGGAGGTGACGTTACAATGTCAGTGATCTCCTCTCCGGTTCGAAAACAGCGCCGCTGGCTTCACCTCTGGCCGCTGGCGATCTTTTTGCTGTTCGCCGTTTGCGGCGCGATGTGGCTTTGGCAGGCCTGGCCGCAGGTCATGATGAAAAGCATTATCTGGCAGCGTGAGGTCAACCAGCAGATGAGCGGTCTGCTGAAGGCGGTGGCGGAGAATCCGACAAAGGCGGGCGGTTCCCTGCTGGCGTTCAGCTTTATCTATGGCGTGCTGCACGCGCTGGGGCCGGGGCACGGCAAAATCGTCATTACGACCTGGCTCGCCACCCATCCGTCAAAGCTGAAATCAAGTATCGGCCTGACGCTGGCCTCCTCGCTGCTTCAGGGCGGCGTGGCGATTGCGCTGGTCGTGGTCGTCCTTTCGCTGTTACAGCTTCCCGCGCGCCAGCTGCACATGAGCAGCTTCTGGCTTGAGAAGGGCAGCTACGCGCTGGTGGGCGTGCTGGGGCTGATCCTGTGCTGGCGGGCGCTGAAAAAGCTGCGCGCGCTGCTGCGAAAGCCAACGTTCAAATCCTTTACGCCGCACCACGTTCATGATGAACACTGCGGCTGCGGGCATCAGCATTTGCCCACGCAGGAACAGTTGCAGAACGGCGACGACTGGCGTGCGCGGCTGATGATTGTTCTCTCGATGGGCATGCGCCCGTGCTCGGGTGCCATCATGGTGCTGCTGTTCAGTAAGGTGATTGGCGTGTTCGGCTGGGGCATGCTGTCCGCGCTGGCGATGGCAGCAGGAACCTCTCTCACTATTTCGTCTTTAGCGCTGCTGGTACACAGCTTCCGTCAGCTGGCTGTCAAACTCAGCGGCAATAAAACGCCGGTACTGTGGCGACAGGTAGGGTGGACCACGCTTGCGCTGGCGGGCGGGGTCATTCTGCTGGTGGCGGCGGTAACAATGTGGATGAGTGCGGTGCCGGTGGGAAGGGGATTACGGCCGTTTTAGTTGGGATCCCCTCTCCCACAGGGAGAGGGAATTACCGGGATTAACGCTTCAGCGCATCGCTCAGTTCATCACGCATGTTTGCCAGCATGGCTTTAACAACGCGTGGGTTACCCGCAACGATGTTTCCGGTAGACATATAGTTATGGCCGCCGGTGAAGTCACAAACAATGGCGCCTGCTTCACGTGCGATCAGCTCGCCCGCTGCAAAATCCCATGGCTTCAGTGAGAGTTCGAAGTAACCGTCAACGCGGCCGGTTGCCACGTAGGCCAGATCCAGCGCAGCAGAACCGGTGCGACGGAAGTCCGCGCATTCGGTGAACAGTTTGCCCAGGATATTCATGTAGGTGGTCGCGTGCTGTTTCGCCTTGAATGGGAAACCGGTCGCCAGAATGGTGCCGTCAAGATCGCGTGCGTTGCTGCAGCGCAGACGGTAGCCGTTCAGCTGTGCGCCCTGACCGCGGGTCGCGGTGAACAGTTCGTTACGCATTGGATCGTACACAACGGCGACTTCAGTACGGCCTTTAATGCGTACTGCGATAGACACAGAGAAGTGTGGCAGGCGTTTAACGAAGTTGGTGGTGCCATCCAGTGGATCGATAACCCATTGAACATCCTGCTCGGTACCTTCATGTTCACCGCTTTCTTCGGTGATGATGGTGTGCTGCGGGTAAGATTTGCGGATCGTTTCGATAATAATCGCTTCTGCGGCTTTATCGACGTTAGTCACGAAATCATTGCTGCCTTTCTGGCTGGTTTCTACGGAGTCTGGCGTTTCGTAGTGTTTGGCAATTACATTACCCGCCTTGCGCGCTGCGCGCACGGCGATGGTCAGCATCGGATGCATCGGTCTCTCTCACTGGATGTTAAAGAACAGGAAAATCGGCGCAGAGTATAGCAGCGGGATCGGATTATGTCTCCCGTTTATGATAATATGCCCGAATATTCTTCAGACACTGAATTCAGACATTAAAAATTATGCTGCAAAACATTCGAATTGTGCTGGTTGAAACATCGCATACCGGCAACATGGGCTCCGTTGCCCGCGCTATGAAAACCATGGGCTTAACGAACCTGTGGCTGGTTAACCCGCTGGTGAAGCCTGACTCTCAGGCGATTGCTCTGGCGGCCGGTGCCAGCGACGTAATCGGCAATGCCCAGATCGTCGATACCCTTGACGAAGCGCTGGCCGGCTGCAGCCTCGTTGTCGGTACCAGCGCGCGTTCACGCACGCTGCCGTGGCCAATGCTCGATCCGCGTGAATGCGGCCTGAAAAGTGTCTCGGAAGCAGCACTGGCACCGGTTGCGCTGGTGTTTGGCCGCGAGCGCGTAGGCCTGACTAACGACGAGCTGCAGAAGTGTCATTATCACGTCGCGATTGCGGCAAACCCGGAGTACAGCTCGCTAAACCTGGCGATGGCGGTGCAGGTTATCGCTTACGAAGTACGAATGGCGTGGCTGGCGACGCAGGAGAAAGAGGTCGAGCCAAAAGAAGAGACGGCTTACCCGCTGGTGGATGACCTTGAGCGCTTCTACGGTCATCTGGAGCAGACGCTGCTCTCAACCGGCTTTATTCGCGAAGGCCACCCGGGGCAGGTGATGAACAAGCTGCGCCGTCTGTTTACCCGCGCGCGTCCGGAAAGCCAGGAGCTGAACATCCTGCGCGGGATTCTGGCGTCGATTGAGCAGAAGAATAAAGAGTAGTGTCGATTTCCCCCTCTCCCTGTGGGAGAGGGCCGGGGTGAGGGCATCAGCCCGCACCTGGGTTATGAAGGCACAGAAGGTTAAATACCTGACTAAAACAGTCAAGTAAATAGTTGACCATTTTAGTCAGGAATGTCAGACTTGGCCCTGCTATGCAATACCCCCATTTTACAATAAAAAACCCCGGGCAGGGGCGAGTTTGAGGTTAAGTAAGACATGAGACTGACATCTAAAGGGCGTTATGCCGTGACCGCGATGCTGGACGTTGCGCTCAACTCCGAAGCGGGCCCGGTTCCGTTGGCTGATATTTCTGAACGACAAGGGATCTCCCTCTCTTACCTGGAACAGCTGTTCTCCAGACTGCGTAAAAATGGACTGGTTTCCAGCGTTCGTGGCCCAGGCGGCGGTTATCTGCTGGGTAAAGACGCGGGCAGTATTGCAGTTGGCGAAGTGATCAGCGCAGTTGACGAATCCGTTGACGCGACCCGTTGCCAGGGTAAAGGCGGCTGTCAGGGCGGCGACAAATGCCTGACCCACGCGCTGTGGCGCGATCTGAGCGACCGTTTGACCGGCTTCCTCAACAACATCACCCTCGGTGAGCTGGTGAATAACCAGGAAGTTCTGGACGTATCGGGCCGTCAGCACGGCCATGATTCCCAACGCAGCACCCGCGCGCAGGACGCTATCGACGTCAAACTTCGCGCGTAATAAAACGATAAGTATTTCAGAATCAGGCCGGGGCGAAGACTCGCCCCGTGTACTCGGTCGTACATCCAGCCGGTTGCCTGATTCCTTGCATTGAAGCGATGTACGGAGTTTATAGAGCAATGAAATTACCGATTTATCTCGACTACTCCGCAACCACGCCGGTGGACCCGCGTGTTGCCGAGAAAATGATGCAGTGTCTGACCCTGGACGGAAACTTTGGTAACCCAGCTTCCCGTTCACACCGTTTTGGCTGGCATGCTGAAGAGGCGGTTGATATCGCCCGTAATCAGATTGCTGACCTGGTCGGTGCCGACCCGCGTGAAATTGTTTTCACCTCCGGCGCGACCGAATCCGACAACCTGGCGATCAAAGGTGCAGCCAACTTTTATCAGAAAAAAGGCAAGCACATCATCACCAGCAAAACCGAACACAAAGCCGTGCTGGACACCTGCCGTCAACTGGAGCGTGAAGGGTACGAAGTCACCTATCTGGCGCCACAGAGCAACGGCATTATCGATCTGAAAGAGCTCGAAGCGGCCATGCGTGATGACACCATTCTGGTCTCCATCATGCACGTTAACAACGAAATCGGCGTCGTTCAGGACATCGCGACCATCGGCGAAATGTGCCGCGCGCGCGGTATCATCTATCATGTGGACGCGACTCAGAGCGTGGGCAAACTGCCTATCGACCTGAGCCAGCTGAAAGTGGACCTGATGTCCTTCTCCGGCCACAAAATCTATGGCCCGAAAGGGATCGGCGCGCTGTACGTTCGTCGTAAACCACGTATCCGTATCGAAGCACAGATGCACGGCGGCGGTCACGAGCGCGGCATGCGTTCCGGTACGCTGCCTGTTCACCAGATCGTGGGCATGGGCGAAGCCTACCGCATTGCAAAAGAAGAGATGGAAACCGAGATGGCACGCCTGCGCACGCTGCGTAACCGTCTGTGGGACGGCGTGAAAGATATGGAAGAAGTGTATCTGAACGGCGATCTCGAGCAGGGTGCTCCGAACATCCTCAACGTCAGCTTCAACTATGTTGAAGGCGAATCGCTGATCATGGCGCTGAAAGACCTGGCGGTTTCTTCCGGTTCTGCCTGTACGTCTGCAAGCCTTGAGCCATCCTACGTGCTGCGTGCGCTGGGTATGACTGACGAGCTGGCACACAGTTCTATCCGTTTCTCTTTAGGTCGTTTCACTACCGAAGAAGAGATTGACTACACCATCAAGCTGGTTCGCAACTCCATTGGCCGTCTGCGCGACCTTTCTCCACTGTGGGAAATGTTCAAGCAGGGCGTGGATCTGAACAGCATTGAATGGTCACATCACTAATCGGTACATAAGGAGAATTCAATCATGGCATACAGCGAAAAAGTCATCGATCATTACGAAAACCCACGCAACGTTGGCTCTTTTGACAACAGCGACGAATCTGTTGGAAGCGGCATGGTCGGTGCGCCAGCGTGTGGTGACGTGATGAAGTTGCAGATTAAAGTCAACAATGAAGGTATCATTGAAGACGCGCGCTTCAAGACCTACGGCTGCGGTTCTGCAATTGCGTCCAGCTCCCTGGTTACCGAATGGGTTAAGGGCAAGTCTCTGGACGAAGCGCAGGCAATTAAGAACACGGATATTGCTGAAGAACTCGAACTGCCACCGGTGAAAATTCACTGTTCAATTCTGGCAGAAGACGCGATCAAAGCCGCCATTGCGGATTACAAAAGCAAACGTGAAGCAAAATAATTGAGGTTTGAGTATGTCGATTACCCTTAGCGACAGCGCTGCCGCGCGAGTAAGCTCTTTTCTGGCGAACCGTGGTAAAGGCTTTGGCCTGCGACTGGGCGTACGTACCTCCGGCTGTTCTGGTATGGCTTACGTACTGGAGTTTGTTGACGAACCGGCGTCTGACGACACCGTGTTTGAAGACAAGGGCGTGAAGGTGGTGGTCGATGGCAAAAGCCTGCAATTCCTCAACGGCACTCAGCTGGACTTCGTTAAAGAAGGCCTGAACGAAGGGTTTAAATTCACGAACCCGAACGTCAAAGACGAGTGTGGTTGCGGCGAAAGCTTCCACGTTTAACCGCGCGTCATCCGAAACCCCACCGTGGCGTTACCCGCTGCGCGTGGGGTTTGTTCTAACAGGCTACCCCTGAGATTGTTATGGATTACTTCACTCTCTTCGGACTACCCGCTCAATACCCGATCGATCTCCAGGCGCTGACGATCCGTTTTCAGGATCTGCAGCGTCAGTACCATCCGGACAAATTCGCGAGCGGTACTCAGGCAGAGCAGCTGGCTGCGGTTTCCCACTCTGCCACCATCAACCAGGCCTGGCAGACGCTGCGCCACCCGCTGGCGCGCGCTGAATATCTGCTCTCGCTCCACGGTTTTGATCTGGCGAGCGAACAGCACACCGTGCGCGACACGGCGTTTCTGATGGAGCAGCTGGAGCTTCGCGAAGAGCTCGATGAGATTGAACAGGCCAAAGACGAAGCGCGTCTGGAAAGCTTTATCACGCGCGTGAAGGGCATGTTCGATACCCGCCATCAGCAGATGGTGGAGCAACTGAACAACGAGACCTGGGACGTGGCGGCAGACACTGTGCGCAAACTCCGTTTTCTCGATAAACTGCGAAGCAGTGCTGAACAACTCGAAGAAAAGCTGCTCGATTTTTAATTTCGGAAGCAATTATGGCCTTATTACAAATTAGTGAGCCTGGCTTAAGTGCCGCACCGCACCAGCGTCGTCTGGCGGTGGGTATCGATCTGGGCACCACCAATTCCCTCGTGGCGACCGTGCGCAGCGGCCAGGCGGAAACGCTGGCTGACGAGCAGGGCCGCCATCTGCTGCCTTCCGTGGTCCACTACCAGCAGCAGGGTCACGCGGTAGGCTATGACGCCCGCGCTAACGCCGCGCGCGATCCGGCCAACACCATCAGCTCCGTCAAGCGCATGATGGGACGCTCGCTGGCCGATATTCAGACCCGCTACCCGCATCTGCCGTATCAGCTGCAGGCCAGTGAAAACGGCCTGCCGATGATCGCGACCGCGGCCGGTCTGCTGAACCCGATTCGTGTTTCTGCTGACATCCTCAAAGCGCTGGCGGCGCGCGCTACGGCAACGCTCGGTGGCGATCTGGACGGCGTGGTGATCACCGTTCCAGCCTACTTTGACGATGCACAGCGTCAGGGCACCAAAGACGCCGCGCGTCTGGCGGGCCTGCACGTGCTGCGTCTGCTGAACGAACCGACGGCGGCGGCGATTGCCTACGGCCTCGATTCCGGTCAGGAAGGGGTGATCGCGGTTTACGATCTTGGCGGCGGGACCTTTGATATCTCCATCCTGCGCCTGAGCCGCGGGGTATTTGAAGTGCTGGCGACCGGCGGGGATTCCGCGCTGGGCGGCGATGACTTCGACCACCTGCTGGCGGACTACATCCGCGAGCAGGCGGGCATCAGCGATCGCAGCGATGCGCGCGTACAGCGTGAACTGCTTGATGCGGCCATTGACGCCAAAATCGCCCTGAGCGATGCGCAGTCCGTAAGTGTGAACGTTGCGGGCTGGCAGGGAGAGATCACCCGCGACCAGTTCAACGAACTTATTGCGCCTTTAGTTAAACGCACCCTGCTGGCCTGCCGTCGCGCACTGAAAGATGCGGGCGTTGAGGCGAACGAGGTGCTGGAAGTGGTCATGGTGGGCGGTTCGACCCGCGTGCCGCTGGTGCGCGAGCGCGTGGGCGAATTCTTTGGCCGCACGCCGCTGACCTCCATCGACCCGGACAAAGTGGTTGCCGTGGGCGCAGCGATCCAGGCCGATATTCTGGTCGGCAACAAGCCGGACAGCGAAATGCTGCTGCTGGACGTCATCCCGCTGTCGCTGGGCTTAGAAACCATGGGCGGCCTGGTGGAGAAAGTGATCCCGCGTAACACCACCATCCCGGTGGCGCGCGCGCAGGAGTTTACCACCTTCAAAGACGGCCAGACCGCGATGTCCATCCACGTAATGCAGGGCGAACGCGAGCTGGTGCAGGACTGCCGCTCTCTGGCGCGCTTTGCGCTGCGCGGTATCCCGGCGCTGCCTGCGGGCGGGGCGCATATTCGCGTTACCTTCCAGGTGGATGCGGACGGCCTGCTGAGCGTCACGGCGATGGAAAAATCCACCGGCGTGGAATCGTCCATTCAGGTCAAGCCATCCTACGGCCTGACCGATGGCGAAATCGCCTCCATGATTCAGGACTCAATGAGCTACGCCGAGCAGGATGTGAAGGCGCGTATGCTGGCGGAACAAAAAGTGGAAGCCGCACGCGTGCTGGAGAGCCTGAACGGCGCGCTCGCTGCCGACGCCGCGCTGTTAAGCGCCGCTGAGCGCCAGGTGATTGACGACGCTGCCGCGCGCTTAAGCGCCGTGGCCGAAGGTAATGACGCTGACGCAATAGAAAAAGCCATTAAAAACGTTGATAAACAAACCCAGGACTTCGCTGCTCGCCGCATGGACAAATCTGTCCGCGTCGCGCTGAAAGGCCAGTCCGTGGACGAGGTTTAATATGCCAAAGATTGTTATTTTGCCTCATGCGGACCTCTGTCCGGATGGCGCTGTTCTGGAAGCGAAGACCGGTGAAACCATTCTCGATGTAGCCCTGCGTGCAGGTATCGAAGTGGAACACGCCTGTGAAAAATCCTGTGCCTGCACCACCTGCCACTGCATCGTGCGTGAAGGTTTCGACTCTCTCGCCGAGAGCACCGAAGATGAAGACGACATGCTGGATAAAGCATGGGGTCTGGAGCCAGACAGCCGCTTAAGCTGCCAGGCCGCGGTGACCGATGAAGATCTGGTCGTGGAATTCCCACGCTACACCATCAACCACGCACGCGAGCATTAATATGGGACTGAAGTGGACAGACAGCCGTGAAATCGGCGAAGCGCTCTACGACGCGAACCCGGATCTCGATCCGAAGACCGTACGATTCACCGATATGCATCAGTGGATCTGCGATTTAGAGGATTTCGACGACGATCCAAACGCATCCAATGAAAAAATTCTGGAGGCGATTCTGTTAGTCTGGTTAGATGAAGCAGAATAAATAACAAAACGGGCTGCCTTCAGGCGGCCCGTTTGCTAGTTGCTAATAAGGAAAAATAAAATGACCGAAGCGATGAAGATTACGCTCTCTACGCAGCCCGCCGACGCGCGCTGGGGCGAGAAAGCCAGCTACAGCATCAACAACGACGGTATTACCCTGCACCTGACGGGCAACGATGATTTGGGCCTGATCCAGCGCGCCGCGCGTAAAATTGACGGTCTGGGCATTAAGCATGTCTCGCTGGAAGGCGAAGGGTGGGACACCGACCGCAGCTGGGCATTCTGGGCGGGTTACAAAGGGCCGAAAGGCAGCCGCAAAATTGAGTGGGCGAACCTCGACGAAGCCGGTCAGAAAGAGCTGGAAAGCCGCCTGCAAATCATCGACTGGGTACGCGACACCATTAACGCTCCGGCGGAAGAGTTAGGCCCTGAGCAGCTGGCGCAGCGCGCGGTTGACCTGCTGTGCGGCGTGGCGGGCGACAAAATGTCCTACCGCATCACCAAGGGTGAAGACCTGCGCGAGCAGAACTACATGGGTATCCACACCGTGGGCCGCGGCTCCGAGCGTCCTCCGGTCCTGCTGGCGCTGGACTACAACCCAACCGGCGATAAAGCAGCGCCGGTCTTTGCCTGCCTGGTAGGTAAAGGCATCACCTTCGACACCGGCGGCTACAGCCTGAAGCAGAGCGCGTTCATGGACTCCATGAAGTCCGACATGGGCGGTGCGGCAACCATCACCGGCGCGCTGGCGTTTGCGATTACCCGCGGTCTGAAAAAGCGCGTGAAGCTGTATCTGTGCTGCGCGGACAACATGGTGAGCGGTAACGCCTTCAAGCTGGGCGACATCATTCGCTACCGCAACGGTAAAAACGTTGAGGTGATGAACACCGACGCCGAAGGCCGTCTGGTGCTGGCCGATGGCCTGATCGACGCGTCTGCCCAGAAGCCTGAGCTGATCATCGACATGGCGACCCTGACCGGCGCGGCGAAAACCGCCCTGGGCAACGATTACCACGCGCTGTTCAGCTTCGACGACGAGCTGGCCGCTCGCCTGCTGGCAAGCGCCGCTGCGGAAAACGAGCCGTTCTGGCGTCTGCCGCTGGCCGAGTTCCACCGCAGCCAGCTGCCGTCCAACTTTGCCGAGCTGAACAACACCGCGAGCGCAGCGTACCCGGCGGGTGCAAGCACGGCGGCAGGCTTCCTGTCCCACTTCGTTGAGAACTACCACGAAGGCTGGCTGCACATCGACTGCTCCGCGACGTACCGTAAAGCGGCGGTGGAGCAGTGGTCCGCGGGCGCGACCGGTCTGGGCGTGCGTACCGTGGCGAACCTGCTGACGGCTGAGTAATGCTCTTTGCCCTCACCCTAACCCTCTCCCCATGGGAGAGGGCAGGGGTGAGGGGGAAATTCGACATCTGGAATTGTTATGTCCGAAACCAAAAACGAATTAGAAACCCTGCTGGAGCAGGCGGCGACCGAGCCCGCCCACCGTCCGGCATTTTTCCGCACCCTGCTGGAATCCACCGTCTGGGTTCCTGGCACCGCCGCGGAAGGTGAGCAGGTCGTAGAAGACAGCGCGCTGGATCTGCTGCACTGGGAGAAAGACGACGGCACGTCGGTGATCCCGTTCTTCACCTCGCTGGAAGCGCTTCAGAAAGCGGTAGAAGACGAACAGGCGTTCGTGGTGATGCCGGTGCGTACTCTGTTTGAAATGACGCTCGGCCAGACGCTGTTCCTCAATGCGAAGCTGCCGACCGGGAAAGAGTTTACGCCGCGTGAAATCAGCCACCTGATTGGCGAAGAGGGCAACCCGCTCAGCACGCAGGAAGTGCTGGAAGGGGGCGAAACGCTGCTGCTCTCTGAGGTGGCCGAGCCACCCGCGCAGATGATTGATTCCCTGACGACGCTGTTCAAAACGCTCAAGCCCGTCCGGCGCGCGTTTCTCTGCTCCATTAAAGAGCGTGCGGACGAACAGCCGGTGCTGTTGATCGGTATTGAAGCCGATGGCGATATCGACGAAATCATTCAGGCGGCGGGCAGCGTGGCAACCGACACGCTACCGGGCGACGAGCCGATTGATATCTGTCAGGTGAAAAACGGTGAGAAGGGCATCAGCCACTTTATTACCGAGCACATCACCCCGTTCTACGAGCGTCGCTGGGGCGGCTTCCTGCGCGATCTTAAAACTAACCGCATCATCTGATTACGGCGGGGTGAATATCACCCCGTTGCTTCCAGCAGCAGTAAATCCATCAGCAGCACCAGATTCGACTCAAACGACGTCACCCCCGCGGCTTCGGCGGCGAAGTGCACCGCTTCGTCATAGAGAGCAAAATGCACGTCCGCCATTCCCGCCAGCGTATTGGCTGAGGCGCGGGTAAACGCGACGATCGTCATACCGACGTTTTTGGCTATCCTCGCTTTATCCAGCACCTGTTCCGTTTCGCCGCTGCGCGAGACGGCAATAAACACCTGATAGCGGGCGGCATTGCTGAGAAAAATATTCCGGCTGTCGCCCGGCCCGGAGATAAACGCCGTTTTGCCCAGTACCTGCAGCTTCTTGGTCAGGTACTCCGCAAACAGATAAGAAAACCCGGCCCCGTAGAGAAAGAAACTCTCTTTCTGGCGCAGCAGGTTAGCAAACTGCTGGCGTTTCTCCTGGGTAACCCACTGAAAGGTATGCTGATAGTTGGCTATAAACTGATTAAACAGCACCGGGAGTTCAGGACGCGACTGCGCCTGAGCGGCAATATGCGGCGTGTCGGAGAGCAGCTGCTTGCAGTGCCAGATAAACTCGCTAAAGCCGCTGAACCCCAGCTTCTGGCACAGCCGCATAATAGTGGCGGTAGAAACGAACGTCGCCTGCGCCAGCTCGCGAACCGTGATGTTGCCCACCAGCAGCGGATGCTCCGTGAGGTGGGCGAGGACGCGATACTCCGCGCGGGTCAGCGACGCCCCGCGCGTTAACAGCGTGGCCAGGCGGTTATCCATTATTTCGCGGGTTCGACAGGCAGATCGTCTCGCGCACCCCATTCGCTCCAGGCGCCGTCGTAGAGCGTGACGTCGCTTACGCCGAGCGTGGCGAGCGCCAGAATCACTACGCAGGCCGTCACGCCGGAACCGCAGCTGGCAATAATCGGACGATGTAAATCAACCCCTGACTGGTCAAAAATAGCGCGCAGCTCGTCGGTGGTTTTCAGCTCGCCCTCAAACACCAGATTGCCCCACGGCACGTTCAGCGCGCCCGGAATATGTCCGCGCTTCAGCCCCGGACGTGGTTCATCCGCTTGGGCATTGAAGCGCGGAGCAGGGCGGGCATCGACGATTTGCGCCGTTTTTTCATGGCTCACGACCAGTACGTCGGTCAGGCGTTTCACCACATGGGCGTCAAAGGTCGCGTCGAATTCGCCTTCCGGCAGCGTTACGTCACCCTGCTGAAGGGGCAGCTCGTCGCGCTTCCAGCCCGCCAGCCCGCCCGCCAGAATCGAGACTTTTTCTACGCCGAAGTTTTTCAGCATCCACCACGCGCGCGGTGCGGAGAAGAGGTTACCTTCATCATACACAACGAGGTGCTTATCTTTGCTGATGCCCAGCTCGCGCATCGCCACGGAAAACGCTTCCGGGCGCGGCAGCATGTGCGGCAGGGGAGAGTTGCGATCGGAAAGGGCTTCGATATCAAAAAATACCGCGCCAGGCAGATGCCCGGCACGGTATTCTCCGGGCACGTCACGATGCTCTTGTCCCGGAGGGGCCATACGCGCGTCGATAATCTGAACTTCCGGATCGTCGCCGTGCTCAATCAGCCAGTCGGCAGCGACAAAATATGAGGTGGACATGGGTTGCCTCCATTCTTTTCCGTAAAAAAGGATTGTCGGTGTTTTTTCTGACACCGACAAGCAAACCACGTTCAACTCGCGAGCAAGCCCCTATTTTTTCACCGGTTCGCCGTCCTGCCAGGCTTTTTGCAGCGCAGGCCAGTAGTCGCGGTTGGCCTCGATCATCTCGTCAAGAATCGCTTTCGCATGTTCCATGGTCGGCACGGTGCGGTTGAGGGTGAACGCCTGCAGGGCTTTCTCATAGCTGCCCTCGATGGTCGCCTCCACCAGAAGCTGTTCCGAGGCGAGCTGCTGTTGCAGCAGGGTCTGATGGAACAGCGGCACCTGACCGAAGCGAATCGGTTCCGGGCCTTCGGCGGTGATATAAGCGGGCACTTCCACCACGGCATCGTACGGCAGGTTGGCGATCGCCCCGCGGTTTTCCACCATTACCAGATGTCGGCTGCGCAGGTTAAAGGCCAGCGAGCAGGCGACATCAACAATAAACTCGCCGTGGACGCCCACGTGGAAGGCATCCGGTAGGATCCCGGTTCGCTTATATTCTTCGGCAGCGGCGAACAGCTTTTTCTCACGCCCGTCCATCACTTCATTGGCGCGGGTATAGTCCGGGTTCTGATGCTCCACAATCTGGTTCGGCATCAGGTAGTACTGCAGATACGGGTTCGGCAGATACTCCGGGAAGTTGTCCATGATCGGCTTGATATTGCGCCAGGTCTTCACCCATGAAGGATCGGAATGCTGCGGATCGGTTTTAGCCGCGTCTTCCGTCAGCAGGCCAAACTTTGCGATATGCTTACGCAGCTCGGGCAGCTTGTCTTCGCCGTCCACCAGCACGCGGGTAAACCAGCCGAAGTGGTTCAGGCCGAAGTAGTCGACCTCCAGCTTGTGGCGATCGACACCCAGAATTGCCCCCATATTGCGCATCGCGGCCACCGGCATATCGCAGATATTCAGCACCCTCGCGTTCGGGCGCAGGCGGCGCACGCCTTCCGCGACGATCGCCGCCGGGTTGGAATAGTTCACGATCCAGGCTTTCTCGTGCGCGTAGCGATCGACCAGATCGATAAGCTCCACCATCGGCAGGATCGTGCGCAGGCCGTAGGCAAGTCCGCCGGGTCCGCACGTTTCCTGGCCCACCACGCCGTGACGCAGCGGGATCTTCTCATCCTGCTCGCGCATTTTATACTGGCCGACGCGCATCTGGGCGAAGACGAAATGCGCGCCGCTGAAGGCCACTTCCGGATCGCTGGTGACGGTAAATTTGATGCTCTGACTGTGGTCGCGAATCACTTTCTCGACGACGGGCGCAATGGTGTTTTGACGCGCCTCGTCGATGTCATAAAGGCGGATTTCGGCCAGAGGGAAATCCTGCAGGCGCACCATCAGGCTTTTCACAATACCCGGCGTGTAGGTGCTGCCGCCGCCGGCAATCGACAGAATGAATGGGGGTGTAAACATCTTTAGCTCCTTTCAGAGAAACGTCTCAACGGCTTCTCGCATTTTTTTGACGTGCAGCCCGTAGACCACCTGAACGTTGTTACCTTGTTTGATAATCCCTTTCGCGCCGGTCGCCTTCAGCCGCGGCTCGTCGATAATGGCGACGTCCTTCACCGTGACGCGTAAGCGGGTGTAGCAGTTATCCACGACCTGAATATTTTCCCGGCCTCCGAGACCTACCACGATGGATTCGCCGAGCCCGTCGTTATTCCCCTTCGCCTGGTATTCCTGCTTGCTGTAAAGGCGCGTTTCCTTGTCGTCATCCTCACGGCCCGGCGTTTTCATGTTGAAGTGCAGGATCAGGAAGCGGAACACCACGAAGTAGAGGGCAAACACGATCATCCCCACCACGATGTACATCGGCCAGTTGGACTTCTCCGTGCCGAGCGGCAGGTTGTAAAGGATGAAGTCGATAATCCCGTTGGCGCCGATGGCGTGAACGCCCAGCAGCGAGAACAGCATCATGCCGATGCCGGTCAGCACCGCGTGCACCACGAACAGCAGCGGGGCGACGAAGAGGAATGAAAACTCAATCGGCTCGGTCACGCCGACCAGCAGCGAGGTCAGCGCCGCGGGGATAAGAATGGCTTTCGCAATGACTTTACGCTCCGGCTTTGCGGTCATATACATCGCCAGCGCGGCGGCAGGCAGGCCGAACATTTTGCTGATGCCGCGCGCGTCCCACACCACCGTGCTGCTGAGCTGCTTCACGTCCGGGCAGGCCATCTCGGCGAAGTAGATATTGCGCGCGCCCTGATAGGTTGCGCCGCACACCTCCTGCGTACCGCCCAGCTCGGTATAGAGAAACGGCGTATAAACCAGATGGTGCAGGCCAGTGGGAACCAGAATGCGTTCCAGGAAGCCGTAGATGGCCACGCCAAACGGCCCGGAGCCTTTGATGGCAAGCGCCAGGGCGCTGATGCCGTGCTGGGCAAAGGGCCACAGTTCACTCATCACCACGCCGAGCAGCATGGAGACCGGAAGCATTACAATGGCGACAAAATAGTGGCCGGAGTAAATCGCCATCGCGCCGTTAAACTGTACGCCGGAGTATTTATTGTACAGATATCCGGAGAGCGCTCCGGTCAGGATCCCGGCAAAGACCCCCATCTCTAGCACCTGCACGCCCAGCACCATGGTCTGTCCGGCCGCTTTCATCTGGGCAACTGGCGCCAGCGCGCCCTGCAGCTGCAGCGTGACGTTCATGGCGTTGATGAACACGATAAAGGTGACCAGGCCAATCAGTGCGGCATAGCCTTTATCACGCGTCGCCAGACCAATCGGAATACCGACGGCAAACACCAGCGCCAGGTTAACCAGCACCGACACGGCAGATTTCGCGATAAGCTGACCAGTATGCTGAATCAGAGGATGTCCAAGAAACGGCAGGTACTCCGCGAGATTACCGTTACCTAGCACGTTACCAAAGGCGATAAACAGACCGACGATCGGTAAGATAAGTACCGGTCCGTACAATGATTTTCCGAAATTTTGTAGGGCGTTCACGGCTCGTTTCATGGCTTTCTCTCTTATTGAACCGCGCACTCGGGGTGCGTCATGGTCATAAAACTAGCAGTCTTCAGGCACGTTTATCCAGCTATCTTATTGTTTTAAAAACAAATGACTTGGAAGGTAACATGTGACGTTATGTCTTGTGATCGCGGTTCCATCACGGCGTAGCGGCGTGATGCCATTCTGCGAGGCGCTTTCCAGACTCTAAAATTGGACTTTTTGAATTAATGAAACTTGCGGATAATACTTATCCGGACGACGACCAACAGGCCTCCTGGGCCAGGGACAAAGGATGAAACCGTTTCGCTTAGCCGCGCTCTCTCTTGCGCTGCTTACCACGTTTACGCTTGTCGGCTGTGATAACAGCGACGATAAATCTCAGGCTGCGGCTCCCGCGGCATCCACTGCATCCACACCAAAAACCGCTGAAAAGCCCAATGCTGAAACGCTAGCTAAACTGGCCGCCCAGAGTCAGGGAAAAGCGCTGACCTTGCTGGATGCCTCTGAAGTCCAGCTAGACGGTGCTGCCACGCTGGTGCTGACCTTTTCTGTTCCGCTGAATCCTGAACAGGATTTCGCGAAAACAGTGCATGTCGTGGATAAGAAAAGCGGCAAGGTTGACGGGGCGTGGGAACTTGCGCCTAACCTGAAAGAGCTTCGCCTGCGCCATCTGGAGCCTAACCGCAACCTGGTCGTCACCGTTGAACCTGGCCTGCAGGCGCTGAACAAAGCGACGTTTGGTACTGATTATGAGAAAGCCCTGACCACCCGGGACGTTGAACCCACCGTCGGTTTTACCAGCCGCGGCTCGCTGCTGCCGGGTAAAGTGGTGGAAGGGCTGCCGGTTATGGCGCTCAACGTCAACAATGTCGATGTCAACTTTTACCGCGTGAAGCCTGAATCGTTGGCCTCCCTTGTTAGCCAGTGGGAGTACCGTAACTCGCTGACCAACTGGGAATCCGACAACCTGCTGAAGATGGCGGAACTGGTTTACACCGGTCGATTCGATCTTAATCCGGCGCGCAACACGCGCGAAAAATTGCTATTGCCTCTGAAGGATATTAAACCGCTCCAGCAGTCTGGCGTTTATATCGCGGTCATGAACCAGGCCGGGCACTACAACTACAGCAACGCCGCGACGCTCTTTACCTTAAGCGATATTGGACTGTCCGCTCACCGTTATCATAACCGCCTGGACATCTTCACCCAGAGCCTGGAAAACGGGGCGGCGCAGTCCGGGGTTACCGTTACCCTGCTGAATGACAAAGGGCAGACCCTTGCCGAAGCAAACAGCGATGCCGACGGCCATGCGAAGCTTGAAACCGACAAAGAGGCCGCGCTGATCCTGGCCAGCAAAGACGGCCAGACCACGCTGCTTGACCTCAAGCTGCCGGCGCTCGATCTGGCGGAGTTCGATATTGCCGGTAGCCCCGGCTACAGCAAGCAGTTCTTTATGTTTGGCCCGCGCGATCTCTACCGCCCGGGTGAAACGGTGATCCTCAACGGCCTGCTGCGCGACAGTGACGGTAAGCCACTTCCGGATCAGCCCGTGAAGCTTGACGTGCTGCGTCCGGATGGACAGGTCGCGCGTACCATTGTCGTCAAGCCAGAGAACGGGCTCTATCGCTTTAACTATACGCTGGACAGCGGAGCGCAGACCGGCATGTGGCATATACGCGCCAACACGGGCGATAACCTGCAGCGTCTGTGGGACTTCCATGTCGAAGACTTCATGCCAGAGCGCATGGCGCTCAACCTGAGCGGACAAAAAACGCCTCTATCACCGCAGGATAACGTCGACTTTAACGTGGTGGGCTATTACCTGTATGGCGCACCGGCCAACGGTAATTCTCTGCAGGGCCAGCTTTTCCTGCGTCCGCTGCGTGACGCGGTGTCTGCGCTGCCGGGCTTCCAGTTTGGCGATATCGCCGAAGAGAACCTGAGCCGCAGCCTGGATGAAGTGCAGCTTACGCTCGATGAGCAGGGGCGTGGGCAGGTTTCTACCGAAAGCCAGTGGAAAGAGGTGCATTCTCCGCTGCAGCTGATATTGCAGGCCAGCCTGCTGGAGTCCGGCGGCCGTCCGGTAACGCGTCGTGCTGAGCAGGCTATCTGGCCGGCGGCTGAGTTGCCGGGGATTCGTCCTCAGTTCGCCAGTAAAGCCGTTTATGACTACCGCACCGATACCACCGTCAACCAACCGATTGTTGACGAGAACGGCAACGCCAGCTTCGACATCGTGTATGCCGATGCCAGCGGAGCGAAAAAAGCGGTTTCCGGGTTACAGGTTCGTCTGATTCGCGAGCGTCGGGACTACTTCTGGAACTGGTCTGAGAGCGAAGGCTGGCAGTCTCAGTTCGATCAGAAAGACCTGGTCGAGGGCGAGCAGGAGCTAACTCTCAAGGCCGATGAGACGGGTAAAGTCACCTTCCCGGTGGAGTGGGGCTCTTATCGTCTGGAGGTGAAAGCGCCTGATGAGATGGTCAGCAGCGTGCGCTTCTGGGCGGGGTACAGCTGGCAGGATAACAGCGACGGCACCGGAGCTGCACGCCCTGATCGCGTGACGCTGAAGCTGGATAAGCCAGCCTATCAGCCAGGCGATACCATCAACCTGCACATTGCAGCGCCGGCCGCAGGCAAGGGCTATGCGATGATCGAATCCAGCGAAGGGCCGCTGTGGTGGAAGGAGATCGACGTACCGGCAAACGGGCTTGATCTCGCTATCCCGGTCGACAAAGCCTGGAAACGTCACGATCTTTATCTGAGTACGCTGGTGGTGCGTCCTGGGGATAAATCAAAATCCGCTACGCCGAAACGCGCGGTCGGCCTGCTGCATCTGCCGATGGGCGACGAAAACCGTCGCCTGAATATTGCGCTCGATAACCCACAGAAAATGCGTCCAAACCAGACGCTCTCGGTGAAGGTGAAAGCCAGCGTGAAAGAGGGGGCCGTGCCGCAGAAGGTGAACGTCCTGGTATCGGCGGTGGACAGCGGCGTGCTGAACATTACCGATTACGTGACGCCTGATCCCTGGCAGGCTTTCTTTGGTCAGAAGCGCTACGGCGCGGATATCTACGACATTTATGGCCAGGTCATTGAAGGGCAGGGCCGCCTGGCCGCGCTGCGCTTCGGTGGCGATGGGGATGAACTGAAGCGCGGCGGCAAACCGCCGGTGAACCACGTCACCATCATTGCCCAGCAGGCACAGCCGGTCACGCTGGATGCCAACGGGGAAGGCACGATTACGCTGCCGATTGGAGACTTCAACGGTGAGCTGCGTCTGATGGCGCAGGCCTGGACGGAGGACGATTTCGGCAGCAGTGAAAGCAAGATTATTGTAGCCGCGCCGGTTATTACCGAGCTGAATACCCCACGCTTCCTGGCAAGCGGAGACACCTCGCGGCTGACGCTGGATCTAACCAACCTGACCGACCAGCCGCAAACGCTGGACGTTGTCCTTACCGCAACAGGCAAACTATCGCTGGAAGGCGGGCAGCCGCAGCCGGTGCAACTGCCTCCGGGGGCACGAACCACCCTCTTTATTCCGGTGCGTGCGCTGGAAGGCTATGGTGACGGTGAGGTGACAGCACAGGTTACCGGCCTGCAGCTTCCGGGCGAGACCTTTGCGCCACAGCAGAAGAGCTGGAAAATCGGCGTGCGTCCGGCGTTCCCGGCGCAGACGGTCAATACCGGTGCCATGCTGAACCCTGGCGAATCCTGGACCGCACCGGCGCAGCACAGTAACGGTTTCTCTCCTGCCACCCTGCAGGGGCAACTGCTGTTGAGCGGAAAACCACCGCTCAACCTGGCGCGCTACATTCGTGAGCTGCAGGCCTATCCGTATGGCTGCCTGGAGCAGACCGCAAGCGGCCTGTTCCCGTCGCTCTACACTAACGCGGCGCAGCTTACGGCGCTTGGCATCAAAGGTGATACGGACGATAAACGCCGTGCCGCCATTGATATCGGTATTTCCCGTCTGCTGCAGATGCAGCGTGAAGACGGCGGGTTCGCGCTGTGGGATAAAAACGGTCCGGAAGAGTACTGGCTGACGGCCTACGTGACCGACTTCCTGGTGCGCGCGGGCGAGCAGGGTTACAGCGTACCTGCCGATGCGGTGAATAACGCCAATAGCCGCCTGCTGCGCTACCTGCAGGATCCGGGCATGATGTCCATTCGCTACAGCGATGATACTCAGGCCAGTAAATTTGCCGTGCAGGCCTATGCCGCTCTGGTGCTGGCACGTCAGCAAAAAGCACCGCTGGGAGCTCTGCGTGAAATCTGGGAACGTCACGCTCAGGCGGCGTCCGGGCTACCGCTGATGCAGCTTGGCATGGCGCTCAAGCTGATGGGCGATGCGCCGCGCAGCCAGCAGGCGCTGGATCTGGCGCTCAAAACACCGCGTAACGACAGTAAAACTTGGATGGCCGATTACGGCAGCCAGCTTCGCGATAACGCGCTGATGCTCTCCCTGCTGGAGGAGTACAAGCTGCTGCCGGATGCGCAGAATACGCTGCTGAATGCTCTGTCTGAACAGGCCTTCAGCCAACGCTGGCTGTCAACGCAGGAGAGCAACGCGCTGTTCCTGGCCGGACGTTCGCTGCAAACCTTGTCCGGTACATGGCAGGCGAAAACCTCTCTGTCTGAGACCGCATCAGGCGGCGATAAGTCACTGGTACAAAACGTGAGCGGCGACCAGCTTGGCGCGCTGCAGGTGACCAATACCGGCACGACTCCGCTGTGGGTGCGTCTGGACAGCACCGGCTATCCGGAATACGCCCCTCAGCCGAGCGCGAACGTGCTGCAGGTTGAACGTCATGTCCTGGCAACCGACGGCAGTACTAAATCACTCTCTTCCCTGAAGAGCGGTGAGCTGGTGCTGGTGTGGCTGGAAGTTAAAGCCAGCCAGAACGTGCCGGATGCGCTGGTGGTGGATCTCCTCCCTGCGGGTCTGGAGCTGGAAAACCAGAACCTGGCGAGCAGCAGCGCCAGCCTGCAGGACAGCGGTAGCGAAGTACAGAACCTGCTCAGCCAGATGCAGCATGCGGACATTCAGCATATGGAATTCCGCGACGACCGCTTTGTGGCCGCCGTGCCGGTAAATGAAGGTCAGCCGGTCACGCTGGTCTATCTGGCGCGCGCCGTGACGCCGGGAACCTACCAGGTGCCGGTTCCGATGGTCGAGTCCATGTATGTGCCGCAGTGGCGGGCAACGGGGGCGGCCAGTGGCCCGCTGATTGTTGTTCCGTAATATGCGAATGGCACGTTTGACACGCTCCCGCTGGCTCTGGCTGGCGGGAGCGCTTCTCGTTTTATGGGGGCTAATTGTCGCCGCCGACCGCCTGTGGCCGTTGCCTCTGAAAGAGGTTAACCCTGCCCGGGTGGTGGTGGATGAGAAGGGCACGCCGCTCTGGCGTTTTGCCGATAGCGATGGGATCTGGCGCTATCCGGTGACGATCGAAGAGGTATCTCCCCGTTATCTTGAGGCGCTGATCCAGTATGAAGATCGCTGGTTCTGGGATCACCCCGGCGTAAACCCGCTCTCTGTTCTGCGCGCTGCCTGGCAGGATCTCACTTCCGGAAGAGTGGTTTCTGGCGGCAGCACGCTCACCATGCAGGTCGCGCGACTGCTGGACCCGCATCCGCGCACCGTTGGCGGCAAAATTCGCCAGCTCTGGCGTGCCATGCAGCTGGAGTGGCATCTTTCCAAGCGTGAGATCCTCACGCTCTATCTCAACCGCGCCCCGTTTGGCGGTACGCTGCAGGGCGTGGGGGCTGCAAGCTGGACGTATCTGGGCAAGCCGCCGTCGCAGCTCAGCTATTCCGACGCGGCGCTGCTGGCGGTGCTGCCGCAGGCACCGAGTCGTTTACGCCCGGACCGCTGGCCTGAACGGGCCGAAGCGGCGCGCAACAAAGTGCTCGACCGCATGGCGACGCAGGGCGTCTGGTCCGCAAAGCAGGTCAAAGAATCCCGTGAAGAATCAGTATGGCTGGCACCCCGGCAGATGCCGCAGCTGGCGCCGCTCTTTGCACGGATGATGCTCGGCAAAAGTCGCGACACGAAAATTGTCACCACGCTGGATGCCGGACTGCAGCGGCAGCTGGAAGAGCTGGCAATGAACTGGAAATCCCGCCTGCCGGCACGCAGCTCGCTGGCGATGATCGTGGTCGATCATACCGATATGAAAGTGCGCGGCTGGGTGGGGTCGGTGGATATCAACGATGACACGCGTTTCAGCCACGTGGATATGGTCAATGCGATCCGATCGCCGGGATCGGTGTTAAAGCCCTTTATCTACGGCATGGCGCTGGATGAAGGACTGATCCATCCCGCCTCGCTGCTTCAGGACGTTCCAAGAAAAACCGGTGATTATCGCCCGGGAAATTTTGACAGCGGTTTCCACGGACCGGTCAGCATGAGTGAAGCGCTGGTGCGCTCCCTCAACCTGCCTGCCGTTCAGGTGCTGGAAGCCTACGGACCAAAACGATTTGCCGGGATGCTGAGCAATGCAGGCTTGCCGCTGATCCTGCCCGCGGGGGCGCAGCCAAATCTGTCTCTGATCCTCGGCGGGGCAGGCGCGCGGCTGGCAGATATCGCCGCTGCCTACAGCGCCTTTGCCCGACACGGTAGAGCGGGAAGGCTGCGCCTGCAGCCGGGCGATCCGCTGACTGAACGTCCGCTGTTATCACCGGGCTCGGCGTGGATTATTCGCCGGATTCTGGCCAATGAAGCGCAGCCGCTGCCGGATAATGCGCTACCGCAGGTTGCGCCGCTGGCGTGGAAAACCGGCACCAGCTACGGCTACCGTGATGCCTGGGCCATCGGTCTGAATGCCCGTTACGTGATAGGCATCTGGACCGGGCGACCGGACGGCACGCCCGTGGCGGGACAGTTTGGGTTTGCCAGTGCGGTGCCGCTATTAAACCAGGTCAATAACCTGCTTCAGTCGCGCTCAACGGTAGACGAAGCCCGCCTGCCGCGCGATCCGCGTCCGGCAAGCGTCGGGAGGGGCGCGATCTGCTGGCCGGGCGGCCAGTCGCTGCCTGAAGGCAGTGAAAACTGTCGACGTCGCCTGTCGACCTGGCTGCTGGATGGGAGTGAACCGCCCACGCTGCTCTTGCCCGAACAGGAAGGCATACGCGGGATCCGTTTCCCGGTCTGGCTGGATAAATCAGGTAAACGCGTGGCGGCAGATTGCCCGGATGCTACTGAAAAAGTCCTGGATGTCTGGCCGCTGCCGCTGGAGCCGTGGCTGCCGGCGACCGAGCGTCGCGCGGTACGGGTCCCTCCTTCATCAACTACCTGTCCTCCGCTGTCGCAGGACGCACCTGCGCCACTCATCCTGACAGGCGTGCGTGAAGGGGCCGTCATCAAACGTCTGCCGGGGGAATCCCGCGTTTCGCTGCCGCTTCAGGCGACCGGCAATAGCGGTGAGCGCTGGTGGTTTTTGAACGGTGAACCGCTGAATGTGAAGGGAAGAGTTTACACATTACAGCTTGATAAATCTGGCGATTATCAGTTACTCGTTATGGATGAGACTGGGCAGGTCGCGACGGTGAATTTTACGCTGCAGTAATCTGAAAACAGCTTTCAGATGTGAGCTGTTGCTAAAACTCGTCTTATTTTAAAAAAATGTTACCTGAATCCATAGGCAATAGCGCTATAGCTCTTTATAATCCGCGCCACACCATACTCAGGTATGCAAAACAACAGAACATTGACAGAGGTTATCATGGCTATTGAACGTACTTTTTCCATCATCAAACCAAACGCGGTGGCAAAAAACGTTATTGGCAGCATCTTCGCTCGCTTTGAATCTGCAGGGTTCAAAATTGTTGGTACCAAAATGCTGCACCTGACCGTTGAGCAGGCTCGCGGCTTCTACGCTGAGCACGAAGGTCGCCCATTCTTTGACGGCCTGGTGGAGTTCATGACCTCCGGTCCAATCGTGGTATCCGTACTGGAAGGCGAAAACGCCGTACAGCGTCACCGCGACCTGCTGGGCGCAACCAACCCGGACAACGCGCTGGCAGGTACTCTGCGCGCTGACTACGCTGACAGCTTCACCGAGAACGGCACCCACGGTTCTGACTCTGTTGAATCTGCTGCCCGCGAAATCGCATTCTTCTTCGCTGAAGGCGAAGTGTGTCCACGTACCCGTTAATTTAACGGTTTCGTTTACACATTATTTTCGTAAATGCCGCGTCCAGACGTGGCATCCCTGCGCCAGACTTTGTACAATGCAACGCCCCGGACGAGCAGACCGCTTTCCGGGGCGTTTCTATTCAACCCTCCATGGGCCATAACGTGTAACAACGAGGCCGGTAAATATTATGTCTGAATTAGTGAATACCTCCGAAGTCGCCATTCCTGCGGTTCCCAATAAAAATGGAAAAATCAACCTGCTGGATCTGAACCGTCAGCAGATGCGCGAGTTCTTCAAAGAGATGGGCGAAAAGCCGTTTCGTGCCGATCAGGTCATGAAGTGGATGTACCATTACTGCAGCGACAATTTTGATGACATGACTGACATCAACAAGGTCCTGCGCAACAAGCTCAAAGAAGTGGCTGAAATTCGCGCCCCGGAAGTGGTGGAAGAGCAGCGCTCCGCGGATGGCACCATCAAATGGGCGATTGCGGTCGGCGATCAGCGCGTTGAAACCGTCTACATCCCGGAAGAAGACCGCGCGACGCTGTGCGTCTCCTCCCAGGTTGGCTGCGCGCTGGAGTGCAAATTCTGCTCAACCGCGCAGCAAGGCTTTAACCGTAACCTGCGCGTTTCAGAAATTATCGGCCAGGTCTGGCGTGCCGCGAAAATCGTGGGCGCGGCAAAAGTAACCGGCACGCGCCCTATCACCAACGTGGTGATGATGGGGATGGGTGAGCCGCTGCTGAACCTGACCAACGTCGTTCCGGCGATGGAAATCATGCTGGATGACTTCGGTTTTGGTCTGTCCAAGCGTCGCGTCACGCTGTCTACTTCTGGCGTTGTGCCTGCGCTGGACAAGCTCGGCGACATGATTGACGTCGCGCTGGCGATCTCCCTGCACGCGCCAAACGATGAAATTCGTGACGAAATTGTGCCGATCAACAAAAAGTACAATATCAAAACCTTCCTCGCTGCGGTGCGTCGCTACCTGGAGAAATCCAACGCCAACCAGGGCCGCGTCACTATCGAGTACGTGATGCTTGACCACGTCAACGACGGTACTGAACATGCGCATCAGCTGGCTGAACTGCTGAAAGATACGCCATGCAAAATCAACCTGATCCCATGGAACCCGTTCCCGGGCGCGCCGTATGGCCGTAGCTCGAACAGCCGTATCGACCGTTTCTCCAAGGTGCTGATGGAGTATGGTTTCACCACCATCGTGCGTAAAACGCGTGGTGATGATATTGATGCCGCATGCGGACAGCTGGCGGGTGATGTCATTGACCGTACCAAACGTACCCTGCGTAAACGCATGCAGGGCGAGACGATCGCGGTTAAAGCTGTTTGATTATTATGCACTCACGGCGCATTATCTGCGCCGTGAGGCATAGTCTTATGAATAATCAGTCAGATTCGTGATGACTGATCAATAATTACGGTGCGTTTCATCCGACTTTCGGGCAGTATGTAACGACGTAACAACAGTTTAGCCGTACGGGCAGGGCTGTACTGTCATCTCCGGGCTGACAGTCTTATACTCTCTGTTCAAGGTTAACTGACCAGAAGTTTCGCGGTGCGGGTAGCATTGTGACTCACCGGCACCTGAACCCTTATTTTTCACGTACCAGTAGTTGTAGCGAATGAATACTGAAGCCACTCACGACCAACATGAAGCACTCTCCACTGGCGTTCGTCTTCGCAACGCCCGTGAACAACTCGGACTCAGCCAGCAAGCCGTTGCGGAACGCTTGTGCCTGAAGGTTTCCACGGTTCGCGATATTGAAGAAGATAAGGCACCTGCCGATCTGGCTTCAACGTTCTTGCGCGGTTATATCCGCTCTTACGCAAAACTGGTGCATATCCCCGAAAACGAATTACTGCCAATGATGGAGAAGCAGGCGCCGGTCCGTGCAGCAAAAGTTGCGCCGATGCAGACCTTCTCTCTGGGGAAACGTCGTAAAAAACGTGATGGCTGGCTGATGAGCTTTACCTGGCTTGTGCTGTTTGTGGTGATCGGTCTGACCGGTGCATGGTGGTGGCAAAACCACAAGGCGCAGCAGGAAGAGATCACCACCATGGCCGATCAATCGTCTGCTGAACTCAACCAGGCCGGAAATGATAACGCCCAGAGCGTGCCGCTGAATACCGACGGTGCGGCGTCCTCCAGCGAACCACTGACCGCAGCGCCAGACGCGTCTGCAACCGGTGCGGCACAGGCTCCTGCAGCAACGGCTGACACCACTGCGCCGCAGGCTCAGGATCAAAACGCGGTTGTTGCCCCTTCTCAGGCAAATGTTGATACGGCGGCGAACGCGCCTGCTGCTACTCAGCCTGCAGACAATACCGCAGCGTCTCTGCCAACCAGCCCGGCGGGTACGGCGACAGCAGCCGATCCTAACGCACTGGTAATGAACTTCAGCGCCGATTGCTGGCTGGAAGTTACTGACGCGACTGGTAAAAAACTTTTCAGCGGCCTGCAGCGTAAAGATGGCACGTTAAATCTAATCGGCCAGGCTCCTTATAAACTTAAAATCGGCGCTCCGGCAGCGGTACAGATCCAGTATCAAGGAAAACCTGTCGATCTGAGCCGCTTTATCAGAACTAACCAGGTTGCACGTCTTACCGTTAATGCCGAACAATCAGCAGCACAGTAACAGACGGGCAACGCGGGAGATTTTTCATGCATAACCAGGCTCCGATTCAACGTAGAAAATCGAAACGGATTTACGTTGGGAATGTGCCAATCGGCGATGGGGCACCTATCGCCGTTCAGTCAATGACCAACACGCGCACCACCGATGTGGAAGCGACGGTCAACCAAATCAAAGCATTAGAACGTGTAGGCGCGGACATTGTTCGCGTCTCCGTCCCGACCATGGATGCCGCTGAGGCGTTCAAACTGATCAAACAGCAGGTCAGCGTTCCGCTGGTGGCGGATATTCACTTCGACTACCGCATCGCACTGAAAGTGGCCGAATACGGCGTCGATTGCCTGCGTATTAACCCGGGCAACATCGGTAACGAAGAGCGTATCCGCATGGTCGTGGACTGCGCCCGCGATAAAAATATCCCTATCCGTATTGGCGTTAACGCCGGTTCCCTGGAAAAAGACCTGCAGGAAAAATACGGCGAGCCTACGCCACAGGCGCTGCTCGAATCCGCTATGCGTCACGTCGATCATCTCGATCGTCTCAACTTCGATCGGTTCAAAGTCAGCGTAAAAGCGTCCGACGTGTTCCTGGCGGTAGAGTCTTATCGCCTGCTGGCAAAGCAGATCGACCAGCCTCTGCACCTCGGGATCACCGAAGCGGGCGGTCTGCGCAGCGGCTCGGTAAAATCCGCGATCGGTCTTGGGCTACTGCTCTCAGAAGGGATTGGTGACACCCTGCGCGTCTCGCTGGCGGCCGATCCGGTCGAAGAGATCAAGGTCGGTTTCGATATCCTGAAGTCGCTGCGTATTCGCGCGCGTGGGATCAACTTCATTGCCTGCCCAACCTGTTCACGTCAGGAGTTTGATGTGATCGGGACGGTGAATGCCCTGGAGCAACGTCTGGAAGACATTATCACCCCGATGGACGTCTCCATCATCGGCTGTGTGGTAAACGGCCCGGGTGAAGCGCTGGTGTCAACCCTGGGCGTGACCGGCGGTAACAAGAAAAGTGGTCTCTATGAAGATGGCGTTCGTAAAGATCGTCTGGATAATAGCGACATGATCGACCAGCTTGAAGCCCGCATCCGCGCCAAAGCCGCCATGATGGACGAGACACAGCGTATCAGCATCCAGCAGGTTGAAAAATAACGTGATGGGAAGCGTGCCGCTTCCCATGTATGATTGAACCCATTCTTTGGGTTTTTTTTGTATATAGAAAGAGAATAAACGTGGCAAAAAACATTCAAGCCATCCGCGGCATGAACGATTATCTGCCTGGCGAAACCGCCATCTGGCAGCGCATTGAAGGCACGCTGAAGCAGGTGCTCGGCAGCTACGGTTACAGCGAAATCCGTTTGCCGATTGTAGAGCAGACCCCGTTATTCAAACGCGCGATCGGTGAAGTCACCGACGTGGTTGAAAAAGAGATGTACACCTTTGAGGACCGCAACGGCGACAGCCTGACCCTGCGTCCGGAAGGTACGGCGGGCTGCGTACGCGCCGGCATCGAACATGGTCTTCTGTACAATCAGGAGCAGCGCCTGTGGTATATCGGCCCGATGTTCCGCCACGAACGTCCTCAGAAAGGTCGTTATCGCCAGTTCAATCAGCTGGGTGTGGAAGTCTTTGGTCTGCAGGGCCCGGACATCGACGCCGAACTGATTATGCTGACCGCCCGCTGGTGGCGCGCCCTCGGTATCGCCGATCACGTTTCCCTTGAGCTGAACTCTATCGGTTCTCTGGAAGCCCGCGCTAACTACCGCGATGCGCTGGTGGCGTTCCTGGAACAGCATAAAGAGAAGCTGGACGAAGACTGCAAACGTCGCATGTACAGCAACCCGCTGCGCGTTCTGGATTCCAAAAACGCCGATGTTCAGGCTCTGCTGAACGATGCGCCTGCGCTGGGTGACTATCTGGATGAAGAATCTCGCGAACACTTCGCGGGCCTGTGCAAGCTGCTTGAAGCGGCAGGCATCGCCTATACCGTAAACCAGCGCCTGGTACGCGGTCTGGACTACTACAACCGTACCGTGTTTGAGTGGGTGACCACGAGCCTCGGCTCTCAGGGCACCGTGTGCGCGGGCGGTCGTTATGACGGTCTGGTAGAGCAACTTGGCGGTCGCGCAGCACCTGCTGTTGGCTTCGCGATGGGTCTTGAGCGACTTGTTTTGCTGGTTCAGGCAGTTAATCCGGAATTTAAAGCAGATTCCGTTGTCGATATATACCTGGTGGCCTCAGGCGCGGAAACGCAGTCTGCGGCGATGCAGCTTGCCGAACGCGTGCGCGATGCGCTGCCGGGCGTTAAGCTGATGACCAACCATGGCGGCGGCAACTTTAAAAAACAGTTTGCTCGTGCCGATAAGTGGGGCGCAAGTATTGCACTGGTGCTGGGCGAGTCCGAAGTGGCTAACGGCGAAGTGGTGGTGAAAGACCTGCGCTCTGGTGAGCAGACAACGGTAACGCAGGACGGCGTTGCGGCGCACTTGCGCACTCTATTGGGCTAAGGAGAAGGACTGCGTGGAAATTTACGAGAACGAACACGATCAGGTCGACGCGATTAAGCGCTTCTTTGTTGAAAACGGCAAAGCGCTGGTTGTTGGGGTTGTTTTAGGTATCGGTGCGCTGGTGGGCTGGCGTTACTGGAACAATCATCAGGCAGATTCCGCGCGCGACGCGTCTCTGTCCTATGAAAATACCGTGAGCGCAATTCGTGCCGATCAGCCTCAAACGCTGACGGCGGCAGAAAAGTTTGCGGCTGACAACAAAAACACCTACGGTGCACTGGCTGCGCTGGAAGTGGCTCAGCAGTACGTTGATAAGAACGAACTGGATAAAGCCGCTGCACAGCTGTCTCAGGGCCTTGCTGCCGCCAGTGATGAAAACCTGAAAGCGGTGATCAATCTGCGCCTGGCACGTATTCAGGTTCAGCAGAAGAAAGCTGACGATGCGCTGAAAACGCTCGATACCATCAAAGGCGAAGGCTTTGCTGCCATCGTTGCCGATCTGCGCGGTGAAGCACTGCTGAGCAAAGGTGACAAAGCGGGCGCGCGTAAAGCGTGGCAAGCTGGCGTAGAGAGCAATGCTTCACCTGCGCTGAGCGAAATGATGCAGATGAAAATAAATAATTTGTCCGTCTGAGAGGGACCCGATGCAATTGCGTAAATTACTTCTGCCAGGACTGCTTTCTGTTACGTTGTTGAGTGGTTGTTCACTGTTCAGTGGCGAAGAAGACGTTGTGAAAATGTCCCCACTGCCGACGGTCGAAAACCAGTTTACCCCATCCACCGCGTGGGATGTCTCCGTGGGCGATGGGATTGGTGATTTCTATTCCAACCTTCATCCAGCGTATGCAGACAGCGTTGTCTATGCGGCTGACCGCAAAGGTACCGTGAAAGCGGTGAACGCGGATGACGGAAAAGAAGTCTGGTCCGTTAACCTGGCGGAAAAAGACGGCTGGTTCTCCCGTAAGCCTGCACTGCTGTCTGGCGGCCTGACCGTTGCCGGTGGCCACGTCTACGTGGGTAGCGAAAAAGCGCAGGTTTATGCCCTGAACAGCAGCGACGGCTCCATTGCCTGGCAAACAACCGTGGCGGGTGAATCCCTGTCGCGTCCGGTAGTAAGCGACGGCCTGGTGCTGATTCATACCAGCAACGGCCAGCTGCAGGCGCTGAACGAAGCGGACGGTCTGGTGAAATGGACCGTTAACCTGGATATGCCTGCGCTCTCTCTGCGCGGCGAATCCGCGCCGGCTACCGCATTTGGTGCTGCTATTGTGGGCGGTGATAACGGTCGCGTGAGCGCCGTGCTGATGCAGCAGGGCCAGATGATCTGGCAGCAGCGTATCTCTCAGGCCACTGGCTCAACGGAAATTGACCGTCTGAGCGACGTAGACACGACGCCGGTTATCGTTAACGGTGTGGTTTACGCCCTGGCCTATAACGGCAACCTGACCGCGCTGGATCTGCGCAGCGGCCAGATCATGTGGAAACGTGAGCTGGGCTCGGTGAACGATTTCATCGTTGAGGGTAACCGTATTTATATGGTTGACCAGAACGACCGTCTGCTGGCCCTGAGCACCGAAGGCGGCGTAACGCTGTGGACGCAAAGCGACCTGCTGCACCGTCTCCTGACCGCACCGGCGCTGTACAACGGTAGCCTGGTTGTCGGCGACAGCGAAGGGTATATGCACTGGATCGATCCGGATAACGGCCGCTTTGTTGCGCAGCAAAAAGTCGACAGCTCTGGTTTCCTGACCGACCCGGTTGTGGCCGACGGCAAACTGCTGATTCAGGCAAAAGACGGCACGCTGTACGCGATCACGCGTTAATTACCCGGCGGTTGTAGTATACTAAACGGCTCCTGTTCACTCAGGAGCCGTTTTGACATTTTTAAAAACGCCGCGAAAGCGACGTTATTTTGAATTTTATGAGGCTTCAAACATGGTACCTGTGGTCGCGCTTGTCGGGCGCCCTAACGTTGGAAAATCCACTCTTTTTAACCGTTTAACACGCACCCGTGATGCGCTGGTTGCGGATTTCCCGGGGCTGACGCGTGACCGTAAGTACGGTCGTGCAGAGGTGGAAGGACGCGAGTTCATCTGTATTGATACCGGTGGTATTGACGGCACGGAAGACGGCGTGGAAACCCGCATGGCGGAACAGTCGCTGCTGGCGATTGAAGAAGCGGACGTGGTGCTGTTCATGGTGGACGCGCGCGCTGGCCTGATGCCGGCGGACTCCGCTATCGCCAAACACCTGCGTTCACGCGAAAAGCCGACCTTCCTGGTGGCGAACAAAACTGACGGTATCGATGCCGATCAGGCCATCGCGGATTTCTGGTCTCTGGGCCTGGGTGAAATCTATCCTATCGCGGCATCGCATGGCCGTGGCGTTACCAGCCTGCTGGAAACCGTTCTGCTGCCGTGGGTGGACGAAGTAAACCCGCCGGAAGAAGTAGACGAAGAAGCTGAATACTGGGCGCAGTTCGAAGACGGAGAAGAGGGCGAAGAAGAGCCTGAAGACGACTTCAACCCGCAGGACCTGCCGATCAAGCTGGCCATCGTGGGTCGTCCAAACGTAGGTAAGTCTACGCTTACTAACCGTATTCTGGGTGAAGAGCGCGTGGTCGTTTACGACATGCCGGGCACCACCCGTGACAGTATCTACATTCCTATGCAGCGGGATGAGCGTGAGTATGTCCTCATCGACACCGCCGGGGTGCGTAAGCGCGGGAAAATCACCGATGTGGTGGAGAAATTCTCCGTTATCAAAACCCTGCAGGCGATCGAAGATGCTAACGTAGTGCTGCTGGTCATCGACGCACGCGAGGGTATCTCCGATCAGGACCTCTCTCTGCTCGGCTTTATCCTCAATAGTGGGCGCTCACTGGTTATAGTGGTCAACAAGTGGGATGGCCTGAGCAACGAAGTGCGCGAGCAGGTGAAAGAGACCCTCGACTTCCGTCTGGGCTTTATCGACTTTGCCCGCGTGCACTTTATCTCTGCGCTGCACGGCAGCGGTGTGGGTAACCTGTTCGAATCCGTGCGTGAAGCTTACGACAGCTCCACCCGTCGTCAGAGCACCGCCATGCTGACCCGTATCATGAACATGGCTGCGGAAGACCATCAGCCGCCGCTGGTGCGCGGTCGTCGCGTGAAGCTGAAATACGCCCACGCCGGTGGTTATAACCCGCCAATCGTGGTGATCCACGGCAACCAGGTGAAAGACCTGCCGGACTCCTACAAGCGTTACCTGATGAACTACTTCCGTAAATCGCTGGACGTGATGGGCACGCCTATCCGTATCCAGTTTAAGGAAGGGGAAAACCCGTTCGCCAACAAGCGCAACACCCTGACGCCAAACCAGATGCGCAAGCGTAAGCGCCTGATCAAACACATTAAGAAAAGCAAATAAGCTTTGCTGAACACACAAAAGCCCGCGACTATCGCGGGCTTTTTTTGTCCAATCATACCGCCGGTTTTCTCTGTGTGAAGTCAATCACTATTCACTTTTAACCATGTTTAAATCTAAGAAAGTAGACAATCGTCGAATTTTCATCTTAAAGTCCAGGGTCCGGTACTAGACAAAACTAGCGCCTGGTTATCAAATGGTTAACTAACTTTTCGCCGCATGTAAAAAATCGGCCAGATACGTAACTGGCCGGCGTACCTGCTGGTGTTTACAAGCACGACGACATACCTTTCGGGAGAATTATGCAATCCACTGTTAATCAAAAAGAGAGCCGAACGTTCTTCGGCCACCCGTATCCGCTCGGTTCGTTGTTCTTCACCGAGATGTGGGAGCGTTTCTCGTTTTACGGCATTCGTCCGTTACTGATCCTGTTTATGGCCGCCACAGTCTATGACGGCGGGATGGGCCTGGCGCGAGAAAACGCCTCGGCGATTGTCGGTATCTTTGCCGGTACCATGTACCTGGCCGCGCTGCCGGGCGGCTGGCTGGCGGATAACTGGCTCGGTCAGCAGAGAGCCGTCTGGTACGGTTCGATCCTGATTGCGCTCGGTCACCTGTCGATTGCGCTCTCGGCGGTGATGGGGAACAACCTGTTCTTTATCGGCCTGATGTTCATCGTGCTCGGCTCCGGGCTGTTTAAGACCTGTATCTCGGTAATGGTCGGTACCCTGTATAAAAAAGGCGACGCGCGTCGTGACGGCGGTTTCTCGCTGTTCTACATGGGCATCAACATGGGCTCGTTCATCGCGCCGCTGATTTCCGGCTGGCTGATTAAAACCCACGGCTGGCACTGGGGCTTTGGCATTGGCGGTATCGGGATGCTGGTAGCGCTGATTATCTTCCGCGTGTTTGCCGTTCCGGCCATGAAACGCTATGACGGAGAAGTTGGCCTCGACTCTACCTGGAACAGCCCGGTGGTGAAGCGTAACGGCGTGGGCGTTTGGCTACTGGCGCTGGCGGCAGGCGTGGCAACGCTCGTGACGCTGATTGCGCAGGGCGTGATTGTGATTAACCCGGTCGCGGTAGCCAGCGTGCTGGTCTACGTGATTGCGGCATCCGTTGCCCTCTACTTTATTTATCTGTTTGTTTTTGCAGGCCTGAACCGTAAAGAGCGCGCCAGGCTGCTGGTCTGCTTTATTCTGCTGATCTCCGCGGCGTTCTTCTGGTCCGCGTTTGAACAGAAGCCAACCTCGTTCAACCTGTTTGCCAACGACTACACTAACCGCATGATCGGCGATTTCGAAATCCCGGCGGTGTGGTTCCAGTCAATCAACGCCCTGTTCATCATCCTGCTGGCACCGGTGTTCAGCTGGGCGTGGCCAAAGCTGGCGAGCATGAACATTCGTCCGAGCAGTATCACCAAGTTTGTTATCGGTATTCTGTGTGCCGCAGCGGGCTTTGGCCTGATGATGCTGGCGGCACAGAACGTGCTGATCAGCAGTGGGGCGGGCGTATCGCCGTTCTGGCTGGTGGGCAGCATCCTGATGCTGACGCTCGGAGAGCTGTGTCTCAGCCCGATTGGCCTGGCAACCATGACGCTGCTGGCGCCGGAGAGAATGCGCGGCCAGATGATGGGGCTGTGGTTCTGTGCCAGCGCGCTGGGTAACCTGGCGGCGGGTCTGATTGGCGGCCACGTGAAGGCCGACCAGCTGGATATGCTGCCGGATCTCTTTGCGCGCTGTTCCGTCGCGCTGCTGATTTGTGCTGCGGTACTGATCGTCCTCATTGTTCCGGTACGCCGCATGCTGGAAAATGCGCAGACTAAACCGGCAGCTTAAGCCTGATAAAATTCACCCTGGCGGGGCAGTTATCTTGCCCCGATAAAACCCAACAGGAGAGAATATGACGATTACCTGCCCGGATTGCCGGGCACCGCTTGAGCCCCTGAACGGGGTGGCACACTGCGAAAGCTGTAATAAAGATATTGTGCTTGAAGCCCGCTGCCCGGAGTGCCATCAGCCACTCCAGGTCTTAAAAGCCTGCGGGGCGGTGGATTATTTCTGCCAGAACGGCCACGGTCTTATCTCTAAAAAACGCGTGGAGTTCGTTCGGGCCGAAGGTTAATCGCACACGCAGCCTTCGCCTTTCTTCCACAGCTCGACCAGCGACTCGGGCGCTTCCTGCTCCGGTACCAGCACGATGATATCGGTGTAGTGCGCCTGATTTTGCCCGGTCCAGATAATCTGGATGCGGAAATAGCGCTGGTCGCCGCTGCCGGGTGAAGAGGCTTGCCCGGGCGGCTGGCCGCGTGGAAAAGCCTGCTCCAGGATGCTCACCAGGCGCTGGCGCTGGGCCTCATTGAGCGAGGAGAGCGCGATGGTGCGCTGTCCGCTCAGCTTGGGAATAAAAGCGACGCCGCCTTCCCGGGCCAGCTCAACAACGGCGTCATCCGTCAATTCCGGAACCTGCATTTACAACACTCCCACCTGTTCCCAGGCTTGTTTAATGGCCGCCCCCACGTCGCCGCCGGAACGTTTCTCTCCGTGCGCGATCGTCAGTTTTGCGAAAGCCTCAAAATCCGCATCCTGCGCCAGATTGCGATCGCAAACCGTATCGTACCAGGCATAACCCGCTTTTTTCCAGGCGTAGCCGCCGATCGCCGTTGCCGCCAGATAAAATGCCCGGTTGGGGATGCCGGAGTTCAAGTGCACGCCGCCGTTATCCTCGCGCGTTTTAATGAAATCTTTCATGTGCGCGGGCTGCGGGTCTTTGCCAAGCAGCGGATCGTTGTAGGCAGTGCCCGGTTCAGACATCGAGCGCAGCCCTTTGCCGTTGATACCTTTTGCCAGTAATCCCTCACCAATCAGCCAGTCCGCTTTATCGGCGGTTTGCTTCAGATGGTATTGCTTCACCAGTGAGCCAAACACGTCCGACAGCGACTCGTTCAGCGCGCCGGATTGCTCAAAATAGATAAGCCCGGCTTCGGTCTCGGTTACGCCGTGGCTCAGCTCGTGCGCCACGACGTCTATGGCGATGGTAAAGCGGTTAAATATTTCTCCGTCACCGTCGCCGAATACCATCTGCTGACCGTTCCAGAAGGCGTTCTGATATTCCCGGCCATAGTGAACGGTGCCGGTCAAAATAAGTCCTTTATTATCGAGCGAATCGCGCTGATATTCTTTCCAGAAGAAATCATGGGTAATACCTAAATACTCGTAGGCCTCATCCACCGCTATATCGCCGTTCGACGGCTGGCCTTCGTAACGCACCTGCGTGCCCGGTAGTTCCTGAGTCTGCTTCGCGTCGTAAATATCACGCTCGAGCTGTCCGGCTTTATTCACGTGCGGCGCGGCGGGTTTGCCCGGCATATGGGCCATCAGCGTCTGGACATGGGTTAAGGTCTGGCGGGCACAGCGCTGCTGCGGTTCGGAACCGCTTTCGATAATACGACGAAGAATATACGGCGGAATAACGCTATTAAGATGGGTCATGCTGCTCTCCTTATTAAAAAAGGGAATAGCAGCAGTATAGTAAGTAACCGGCGAAGAATTATCCGGTTTTACGCTGACGCGTTTTTTTCACCGGTTTAATTGATTTCACTTCGCTTTCTACCCAGCCGTCTGACAGGCGCGTCGTCAGCATATCGCCTGTACTCACCTGTTTGGTTTGCTTCAGCACTTTGCCGTCCGTCGCCGTCGTCACGCTATAGCCGCGCGCCAGCGTGGAGAGGGGGCTAACCGCTTCAAGGTGGGTCACCGCATTGCCAAAGCGTTCGCGGGTGGTGCTCAGTCGCGCACGGATAGTTTCCGCCAGACGATACTCCAGCTGCTGAATTCGCGTTTGCGCGCGATAAATTTTCGGCTGCGGGTTCTGCTGGTTCAGGCGCTGGGTCGCGCGCTGCTGGCGCGATATCGCGCGCTTAAGCTGCGCGTCCACCGCAACGTTCATGCGCTGACGCAGACGTTCCAGAACGGTCTGCTGACGCGCCAGACGCAGCTGCGGGTGCTGCTGCTGTAGACGGTGGTGAAGCTGGGTAAAGCGCCGGGTCCGGTTGGCGAGGTAGTAGTCCATCGCCATCTCAAGACGCTGCTGGCCGTTCTGAATCTGACGCAGCAGCTCAAGCTGGTTGCGGCTGACCACTTCCGCCGCCGCGGACGGTGTAGGCGCGCGGAGATCCGCGACAAAATCGGCGATCGTTACGTCCGTTTCGTGGCCGACGGCGCTCACCACGGGGATCTGACTTGCAAAGATTGCCCGCGCCACGCGCTCGTCGTTAAAGCTCCACAAGTCTTCCAGCGAGCCGCCGCCGCGTCCGACGATTAAGACGTCGCACTCCTGACGCGCGTTCGCCAGCTCAATGGCGCGCACAATCTGGCCCGGCGCATCTTCACCCTGCACGGCGGTCGGGTAGATGATGACGGGCAGGGAAGGGTCGCGACGCTTCAGGACGTGCAAAATATCGTGCAGTGCCGCACCGGTTTTCGAGGTGATGACCCCAACGCAGTGGGCGGGGGAGGGCAGCGTCTTTTTGTACTGCTTGTCGAACAGCCCCTCGGCAGAAAGCCGTGCTTTTAACTGTTCATACTTCTGCTGCAGCAGGCCTTCGCCCGCAGGCTGCATGCTCTCGACGATAATCTGATAGTCGCCGCGCGGCTCATACAGGGTGATATTGGCGCGAACCAGAACCTGCTGGCCGTGCTGAGGGCGAAACGTCACGCGACGGTTGCTATTGCGGAACATCGCGCAGCGCACCTGGGCGGTGTCGTCTTTTAAGGTAAAGTACCAGTGACCGGAGGACGGCTGCGTGAAGTTAGAGATCTCACCGCTGATCCAGACCTGCCCCATTTCCTGTTCAAGCAGCAAACGCACCGTCTGATTCAGGCGGCTGACGGTATAAATTGAGGGGGATTGAGAGGATAACATGTGAGCGGGATCAAATTCTAAATCAGCAAGTTATTCAGTCGATAGTAACCTGCTGAGAGGCAATCGCAAGCTTTTTTATAAAAAAGTGTAGATGCAATCGGTTACGCTCTGTATAATGCCACGGCAATATTTAACCACCCAGGTCAGAGATATTGCCCATGCTACGTATCGCTAAAGAAGCACTGACGTTTGACGACGTCCTCCTCGTTCCCGCTCACTCCACCGTTCTGCCGAATACTGCCGATCTCAGCACGCAGTTGACGAAAACCATTCGCCTGAACATTCCTATGCTCTCTGCGGCAATGGACACCGTGACTGAAGCGCGCCTGGCTATTGCCCTGGCACAGGAAGGCGGCATTGGCTTTATCCACAAAAACATGTCCATCGAACGTCAGGCAGAAGAAGTTCGCCGCGTGAAGAAGCATGAATCCGGCATCGTGTCTGACCCACAGACCGTTCTGCCAACCACCACGCTGCACGAAGTGAAAGCCCTGACCGAACGTAACGGCTTCGCCGGTTACCCGGTGGTGACCGAAGAGAACGAGCTGGTCGGTATTATTACCGGTCGTGACGTGCGTTTCGTGACTGACCTGAACCAGCCTGTTAGCGTGTACATGACGCCAAAAGAGCGTCTGGTCACCGTTCGCGAAGGTGAAACCCGCGATGTGGTGCTGGCAAAAATGCACGAAAAACGCGTTGAAAAAGCGCTGGTTGTTGACAGCAACTTCCACCTGCGCGGCATGATCACCGTTAAAGATTTCCAGAAAGCAGAACGTAAGCCTAACGCCTGTAAAGACGAGCATGGCCGTCTGCGCGTTGGCGCTGCGGTAGGCGCAGGTGCCGGTAACGAAGAGCGCGTTGACGCGCTGGTTGCAGCGGGCGTTGACGTCCTGCTGATTGACTCCTCTCACGGCCACTCCGAAGGCGTTCTGCAGCGTATCCGTGACACCCGTGCCAAATACCCTGACCTGCAGATCATCGGCGGTAACGTGGCGACGGGCGCAGGTGCTCGCGCGCTGGCTGACGCCGGCTGCAGCGCGGTGAAAGTGGGTATCGGCCCTGGCTCTATCTGTACTACCCGTATCGTGACCGGCGTGGGCGTTCCGCAGATCACCGCGGTGTCTGACGCGGTTGAAGCGCTGGAAGGCACCGGTATTCCGGTTATCGCTGACGGCGGTATCCGCTTCTCTGGCGACATCGCGAAAGCGATCGCAGCGGGCGCAGCTGCCGTAATGGTAGGCTCCATGCTGGCCGGTACCGAAGAATCCCCGGGTGAAATCGAACTCTACCAGGGCCGTTCTTACAAATCTTACCGCGGTATGGGCTCCCTGGGCGCGATGTCCAAAGGCTCCTCTGACCGTTACTTCCAGACCGATAACGCCGCAGACAAACTGGTGCCAGAAGGTATCGAAGGTCGCGTTGCCTATAAAGGCCGTCTGAAAGAAATTATTCACCAGCAGATGGGCGGCCTGCGCTCCTGTATGGGTCTGACCGGCTGTGGTACCATTGACCTGCTGCGTACTAAAGCGGAATTCGTACGCATCAGCGGTGCGGGTATCCAGGAGAGCCACGTTCACGACGTGACGATCACCAAAGAGTCCCCGAACTACCGTCTGGGCTCCTGATAAGTTTCCGCGCCCGGCTTCTGCCGGGCGCTCTGTTTTTGTTTCACTTGCCTCGGAATTAGCGTCAATGACGGAAAACATTCATAAACATCGCATTCTCATCCTGGACTTTGGTTCTCAGTACACTCAGCTGGTGGCGCGTCGCGTGCGTGAACTGGGCGTTTACTGTGAGCTGTGGGCGTGGGATGTCACGGAAGCACAGATTCGCGAATTCAATCCAAGCGGCATCATCCTGTCCGGCGGCCCGGAAAGTACCACCGAAGAGAACAGCCCGCGCGCGCCGCAGTACGTGTTCGAAGCTGGCGTGCCGGTATTTGGCGTCTGCTACGGTATGCAGACCATGGCAATGCAGCTGGGCGGCCACGTAGAAGGCTCCAGCGAGCGCGAGTTCGGCTATGCGCAGGTTGAAGTGGTTAACGACAGCGCGCTGGTGCGCGGTATCGAAGACTCCCTGACCGCAGACGGCAAACCGCTGCTGGACGTATGGATGAGCCACGGCGACAAAGTTACCGCCATCCCGTCTGACTTCGTGACCGTTGCCAGCACCGAAAGCTGCCCGTTTGCCATCATGGCGAACGAAGAAAAGCGCTTCTACGGCGTGCAGTTCCACCCGGAAGTGACCCACACCCGTCAGGGTATGCGCATGCTGGAGCGCTTCGTGCGCGACATCTGCCAGTGTGAAGCTCTGTGGACCCCGGCAAAAATCATCGACGACGCCGTTGAGCGTATCCGCCAGCAGGTTGGCGATGACAAAGTGATCCTCGGCCTCTCCGGCGGCGTGGACTCCTCCGTGACCGCGATGCTGCTGCACCGCGCCATCGGCAAAAACCTGACCTGCGTCTTCGTGGACAACGGTCTGCTGCGTCTGAACGAAGCCCAGCAGGTTATGGACATGTTCGGTGACCACTTCGGTCTGAACATCGTTCACGTGGAAGGCGAGCAGCGCTTCCTGGCCGCGCTGAAAGGCGAGAACGATCCGGAAGCAAAACGTAAGATCATCGGCCGCGTGTTCGTGGAAGTGTTCGACGAAGAAGCGCTGAAGCTGGACGACGTGAAGTGGCTGGCGCAGGGTACCATCTACCCTGACGTGATCGAGTCTGCGGCTTCCGCCACCGGTAAAGCACACGTCATCAAATCTCACCACAACGTGGGCGGCCTGCCGAAAGAGATGAAGATGGGCCTGGTTGAACCGCTGCGCGAGCTGTTCAAAGACGAAGTGCGTAAGATCGGTCTGGAACTGGGTCTGCCGTACGACATGCTCTACCGTCACCCGTTCCCGGGCCCGGGTCTGGGCGTGCGCGTGCTGGGTGAAGTGAAGAAAGAGTACTGCGACCTGCTGCGTCGCGCGGACGCTATCTTCATCGAAGAGCTGCACAAAGCTGACCTGTACAACAAGGTAAGCCAGGCGTTCACCGTGTTCCTGCCGGTTCGCTCCGTCGGCGTGATGGGCGATGGCCGTAAGTACGACTGGGTTGTTTCCCTGCGTGCGGTGGAAACCATTGACTTCATGACCGCGCACTGGGCGCATCTGCCGTATGACTTCTTAGGCCGCGTGTCTAACCGCATCATCAACGAAGTGAACGGTATTTCCCGCGTGGTGTATGACATTAGCGGTAAACCACCGGCTACGATTGAGTGGGAATAATGTCCCTCTGAATTAACCCAAAACCCTCTGCCTGTGCAGGGGGTTTTTTTATTGCCTTACTTCCCCTCTCCCAGCCGATACGCCAGCGCCACCACCAGCGACTGCACCAGGCACAGCGTCGCCGACTGCGAGCGAAACGCATCCACCTGAGCCTCCTTCACCACAAAGCAGAGATCGCTGAACGTCGCCAGCGGGCTAATCTGGCTGTCCGTAATCACGATCTGCCGTGCGCCGACGCTGGCGGCGGTTTCGCTGACCATCACCGTCTCTTCCGCGTACGGCGAGAAGCTGATCGACACCACGATGTCGCTCGCCTTAATGCGGCTGATCTGCTCGCGCAGCATGCCGCCCATACCGTCGAGCAGGATAGGGCGGCACTCCAGATGGCTTAGAGCGTAGGTGAGGTAGGCCGCGACGCTAAAGGAGCGGCGCAGCCCGGCGATGTAGATGGTGTCGGCCTCGGCCAGCAGCTGTACTGCGCGCTCCAGCATCTCCGGCTCGGCGCGGGCGGCCAGCTGCTGCAGCGCCTGCGCGTTCGAGCGGGCAAACTCCTGCAGGATATCGAGCGGCGTTTCCGGCACGGCCTCGCTCTCCATCTCGCGGAACAGCCGGGCGCGGTCGCTGTAGCTGGCGGTCTCCTCCACCAGGTTCATGCGAAACAGCTGTTTCATTTCGTTGAAGCCGGTGAAGTCAAAGGCGTTGGCAAAGCGGATCAGCGTCGAGGGCGGCACGTCGGCGCGTTCTGCAATGACGGCAACCGTATCAAAGGCCACGCTGTTGGTGTTGTCCAGCACGTAGCGGGAGACCTGCTGCAGCCTCTTGCTCAGGCTATCGTAGCGATCGCGGATTTGCTGCTGCAGTTCGTTCAGGCTGGTTGCTGTCGTCATCTTATCCCCCAAATACAGTCTTATGATTCTAAACGCAAAACCGCGTCTTTTAAATGTCGGCCATCCATCTGGCAGCAAAAATGAAACAGAAACTTCAGTCATTTCCTCGCCCGAAATCCCTTAATAGCGCACGCTGCGTCAGTGTTGTTGCCTGTTAACATAAAAATCCATCCTTGATCACAATAATCATCATTTATTTTATTTCAACTTAAAATGGAATATTTGTTTCATATATAGTGTTCAGTACCGAGTGTTCAGGTAACAGTCACGTATCAACAGCGAGAGGTTAAGGATGGAGACGGTAGCGAATTTTATTCACGGCGAATGTGTCACCGGTTCAGGCCAGCGCGTTCAGGCGATCTTCAACCCGGCCACCGGCGAGCAGATCCGCCAGGTGGTGATGAGTACGGCACAGGAAACGGAGCAGGCCATTGCCGCCGCGCAGCAGGCGTTTCCGGCGTGGGCGCGTCATGCTCCGCTTAAGCGCGCGCGCGTGATGTTCCGCTTCAAAGCGCTGCTTGAAGAGAACATGGATCGCCTGGCCCGCCTCATCAGCGAAGAGCACGGTAAGGTCTTCTCCGACGCGGTGGGCGAACTGACCCGCGGCCTGGAAGTGGTGGAGTTTGCCTGCGGTATTCCGCATCTGCAAAAGGGTGAACATTCTGCGAACGTCGGTACCGGCGTCGACAGCCACTCGCTGATGCAGCCGCTCGGCGTCTGCGCCGGGATCACCCCGTTTAACTTCCCGGCGATGGTGCCGATGTGGATGTTCCCGATTGCGCTGGCGACCGGCAACACCTTCGTGCTGAAGCCGTCGGAAAAAGATCCTTCCCTGGCGCTGGCGCTGGCGCAGCTGCTTAAAGAGGCCGGCCTGCCGGACGGCGTGTTCAACGTGGTGCAGGGCGATAAAGAGTCCGTTGACGTACTCCTGACCGACCCGCGCGTGCAGGCGGTGAGCTTTGTCGGCTCCACGCCAATTGCGGAATACATTTACCAGACCGCGTCCGCCCACGGTAAGCGCTGCCAGGCGCTGGGCGGCGCGAAAAACCACTGCATTTTAATGCCGGATGCCGACATGGAGATGGCGACCAACGCCATCATGGGCGCGGCCTACGGCGCGGCGGGCGAACGCTGCATGGCACTCTCGGTGGTGCTGGCGGTGGGGGATAAAACTGCCGATGAGCTCTGCACCCGGCTGGAAAAACAGATTGCCGCGCTGCGCGTCGGGCCGGGCCTGGACCAGTCGCCGGAAAACGAAATGGGACCGCTCATCTCCTCCGCGCACCGCAGCAAGGTGCTGGGCTACATCGACAGCGGGGAAGCGCAGGGGGCGACGCTTCGCGCGGACGGCCGCGGCTTCAGCGTGAAGGGCCACGAGCAGGGCTATTTTGTCGGGCCGACGCTGTTCGATAACGTCACTCCTGAGATGACCATCTATAAAGAAGAGATTTTTGGCCCGGTGCTTTCTGTGGTGCGCGTAGCAGATTACGCCAGCGCGGTGGATCTGATTAACCGCCATGAATATGGTAATGGTTCGGCGATCTTCACCCGCGACGGCGGCTGCGCGCGCCGCTTCTGCGAAGAGGTGCAGGCGGGCATGGTGGGGGTCAACGTGCCGATTCCGGTGCCGATGGCATTCCACAGTTTCGGCGGCTGGAAGCGTTCCATCTTCGGCGCGCTCAACGTTCACGGCAGCGACGGCGTGCGCTTCTACACCCGAATGAAAACCATCACCGCGCGCTGGCCGGAAATGCAGCAGGAGACAGGCGCTGCGTTCTCTATGCCAACGCTGGGCTGACAGGAGGTTTTATGCAAACCGAACGTATGACCATGGCCCAGGCGCTGGTCCGGTTCCTTAATCAACAGTACGTCAGCGTGGACGGCAACGAAACTCCCTTCGTGGAGGGCGTCGCCACGATCTTTGGGCACGGCAACGTGCTGGGCATTGGCCAGGCGCTGGAGCAGGATCCCGGCCATCTGCAGGTGATGCAGGGCTGCAACGAGCAGGGCATCGCCCATATGGCGACGGGATTCGCCAAACAGCACCGCCGTCAGCGCATTTTTGCCGTCACCTCCTCCGTCGGGCCGGGTGCCGCCAATATGGTCACGGCGGCGGCAACCGCCACGGCGAACCGCATCCCGCTGCTGCTGCTCCCGGGCGATATCTACGCCAGCCGCCAGCCGGACCCGGTACTGCAGCAGATCGAGCTGTATCACGATCTCAGCATCAGCACCAACGACTGCTTCCGCCCGGTCTCCCGCTACTGGGACCGCATCAACCGTCCCGAGCAGCTGATGAGCGCAATGCTTAGCGCGATGCGAACGCTTACTGACCCGGCAGATACCGGTGCGGTTACGATTTGCCTGCCGCAGGACGTGCAGGGGGAAGCGTGGGATTACCCGCTAAGCTTCTTTGCGCGTCGCGTGCACCACATCGAGCGTCGTCCACCCGATCCGCAGCGTCTGGCGCAGGCGCGGGCGCTGATCGCCCGCAAGCGTCGCCCTCTGGTGGTGTGCGGCGGCGGGGTGCGTTATTCCGGCGCGCATGAGGCGTTTCGCGATTTTGTCGAGACGCTGCAGCTGCCGTTTGCCGAAACTCAGGCCGGAAAGGGGGCGCTGGTAAGTGACCACCCGCTTAACCTCGGTGGCGTAGGGGTGACGGGCGGAATGGCGGCCAACCAGCTCGCGCCGCAGGCTGACCTGGTGATTGGCATCGGCACGCGCCTGACCGACTTTACCACCGGCTCCAAGGCGCTCTTTTCCCATCCGGACGTCGAATTTCTGCTGCTGAACGTGGCCGAGTTTGACGCTCTGAAGCTGGACGCTACGGCGCTGATTGCCGACGCTCAAACCGGGCTCGAGGCATTGACCCACGCGCTCGGTGATTACCGCAGCGGCTGGGGAGAGGCGATCGCTGAGGCGAAATCCGCCTGGCGCGACGAGTGCCGCCGCCTGTGGGATCGCCAGTGGCGTCCTGACGACGCGCCCGAAGTGGCGGGGCACCTGGACGCGCAGTTGGCGGAGTACGGCGAGGCGCTCAATACCCGCCTGACCCAGACGCGGGTGCTGGGGCTGATCAACCAGCATGTTGAAGATAACGCCATCGTGGTGGGCGCGGCCGGTTCGCTGCCGGGCGATTTACAGCGCCTCTGGCAGGTCAAAACGCCGGACAGCTATCACCTGGAGTACGGCTACTCCTGCATGGGTTACGAGATTGCGGCAGCCATCGGCGCGAAGCTTGCCCGACCCGAGCAGCCGGTATACGCCATGGTGGGGGATGGCTCCTACATGATGCTGCACTCCGAGCTGCAAACCGCGGTGCAGGAGGGCATTAAGGTCACCGTTCTGCTGTTTGATAACGCCGGCTTCGGCTGCATTAACAACCTGCAGATGGGGCACGGCATGGGCAGCTTTGGCACGGAAAACCGCCACCGCAACCCGGAAACCGGACGCCTTGACGGTCCGCTGGTGAAGGTCGATTTTGCGCAAAATGCGGAGAGCTACGGCTGCCGCGCGTGGCGGGTGAACGATGAGCAAAGCCTGCTGGCGGCGCTCGAGGCATCGCGGGCGCATCCCGGCCCAACGCTGCTGGACATCAAGGTGCTACCGAAGACCATGACCCACGACTACGCCTCCTGGTGGCGAACCGGTGATGCGCAGGTGGCAGAATCGTCTGCCGTGCGTGAAGCCGCGGAGCAAACGCAGGCGCAGGTGAAAAAAGCCCGTCAGTATTGAGTTTTCCCGAAGTAACGAAATTTTCATTTCATTTTCCACTCACCCTAACCCTCTCCCCAATGTGGAGAGGGTTAGGGTCGGTGCGCTCTTTTCCCCCTCGCCCCTTTGGGGAGAGGGCCGGGGTGAGGGGCTAGCAGCACCTTCTTCCATGTTGTGAGATTGATAACAAAATTCATCTCATTCATCTCAAAAGTGTTAACCTGCACTCAAAAACATAATTTTCACTATTTATAAAAATGAAATAAATGTTTTATTTATAGGGTCGTTAGTTCACAGCATTCACCAACACCGGGAGCCGTTATGTTTAACATTGCTTTACTGGGCGCTGGCCGAATTGGCCAGGTACATGCAGCTAACATCGCCAGCCACGGCGCGACCACGCTCTGGTCCGTGGTTGACCCGAATCAGGAATTTGCCACCCGCCTCGCCACGCAGTATCAGGCCCGCCAGCAGAGCCTGGATGAAGCGATGACCGACCCTAACGTTCACGCCGTGCTGATCGCCTCCGCCACCGATACCCACGCGGACCTGATTGAAATGGCCGCCCGCCACGGCAAGGCCATCTTCTGTGAAAAGCCGGTACACCTCGACCTCGCCCGCGTGCGCGACTGCCTGAAGGTGGTAAAAGAGTATGACGTGCCGCTGTTTATCGGCTTTAACCGCCGCTTTGATCCGCAGTTCCGCCGCGTGAAAACCGACGCGCAGGCCGGGTGCATCGGCAAACCGGAATCGTTGCTCATCATCTCCCGCGACCCGTCTCCGCCGCCTGCGGAGTACGTGCGCGTTTCCGGCGGCATGTTCCGCGATATGACCATTCACGACTTTGACATGGCCCGCTTCATCATGGGCGAAGAGCCGGTGTCGGTGTATGCCCAGGGCAGTAACCTGGTGGATCCGGCGATTGGCGAGGCGGGGGACATCGATACTGCGTTTATCGTCCTGAAATACGCTTCCGGCGCGATGGCGACCATCGTCAACAGCCGCCGCTCATCTTACGGCTACGACCAGCGCCTGGAGCTGCACGGCTCTGAAGGGCTGCTGTGCGCGGGCAACATTCTGGAAAACCAGGTGCAGCACTACGGCAAACAGGGCTGCACCAGCGCGCTGCCGGAACACTTCTTCCTGCAGCGCTACAAATCCGCTTACGCCGCGGAATGGGAACACTTTGTCGCGGTCCTGCGCGGCGAAGCGGTGCCTGACTGCAGCGGCGATGATGGTGAACGTGCGCTGTACCTCGCGGATAAAGCGCTGGAGTCACTCCGCAGCCAGCGCGAGATCGTCCTCTAAACACGACAACCCTACACAGAGAGACATAATAATGAAAAAACTGATCGTAGCCGCCCTCATCGCCATGACGTCCGGGGCCGCCCTTGCCGAAAACGATCAAATCGTTTTCAGTACGCCAAACCTGGCCATGCCGTTTGAAGTTCACATGCAGCGCACGGCGGTGAAAGCCGCAAAAGAGATGGGCGTGAAGCTTCAGGTACTGGACGGGCAGGGCAGCTCGCCGAAGCAGGTGGCTGACCTGGAAAACGCCATCACCCGCGGGGCGCAGGGCTTTATCGTTTCCCCGAACGATGTGAACGCGGTCTCCAGCGCGGTGGATGAAATTCAGGATGCGAAGCTGCCGGTGGTCACCCTTGACCGCTCCGTCGACAGCCAGAAGAAGGTGCCGCACTTTGGCGCCAACAACTACAAGGGCGGCCAGGCGATTGGCGACTTCGTTAAAACCAAATTCCCCGACGGGGCGGAGATCATTCTGCTGACCGGCCAGCCGGGCTCCTCCTCCAACATCGAACGCACCAAAGGGATCCGCGACAGCCTGAAGGCTGGCGGGGATAAGTACAAGATTGTCGCCGATCAGACCGGCAACTGGATGCGTTCTGAAGGGATGCGCATCGTGGAAAGCGTGCTGCCCTCGCTGCCGAAACGTCCTCAGGTGATCCTCTCCGCTAACGACGACATGGCGCTGGGGGCGATCGAAGCGCTGCAGAGCCAGGGCGTGAAGCCGGGCGAAATTCTGGTCACAGGCTTTGACGCGGTACCGGAAGCGCTAGCCCGCGTGCGCGACGGCTGGCTGGCGGTGACGGCGGACCAGCGTCCGGGCTTTGCGGTGCAGACGGCGATGAGCCAGCTGGTGGCCAACGTGCGCGAGAAGAAAGCCATCACCGGGGCCGACTACCCGCCGACGCTGATCACTAAAGAGAACCTGCAGCAGGCTGAGCGTATCGGTGAGGCCGGTAACTGATTTATCCGCAGCCGCCGCTGGCGCGGCGGCTCACTCTAAAGGAGGAGCAGACCGATGTCGCAACCCTTACTGAAAGTGACCGACCTGGCAAAAAGCTTTTCCGGCGTCTGGGCGTTAAGCAGCGCCCAGCTGACCGTCGGCGCGGGCGAGATCCACGCCCTGCTGGGGGAAAACGGGGCGGGTAAATCCACGCTGCTGAAGGCGCTCGCGGGGGCGCAGCCGCAAACCCGCGGGGAGATCTGGTTCAACGGCGAAACGCTGCCAGTAGACGACTCCCCGGTGGAGCGCCAGAACAAGGGCATTATCACCATCTATCAGGAATTCAACCTGCTGCCCAACATGACCGTCGCGGAAAACATGTTTCTCGGGCGCGAGCCGCGTAAACGTAACCTGATCGTCGACGAAAAGGCGGTAAATCAGGAAGCGCAGGTCATTCTCGACTATTTGCAGTTGAACGTTGCGCCGACCACGCCTGTCGCCCGTCTGAGCGTTGCCCAGCAGCAGATGGTGGAGATTGCCCGGGCGCTGACCCTCAACGCCCGGTTAATCATTATGGACGAACCTTCCGCCGCGCTGAGCGACAGCGAGGTGGAAAGCCTGCATCGCGTGGTGCGGGAGCTTAAAAACCGCGGCGTAAGCATTATTTATGTTACCCACCGTCTGCACGAAGTTTTCCAGCTCTGCGATCGCTTCACCGTTTTCCAGGACGGCCGCTTCACCGGCACCGGCGCGGTGGCGGAGACCAACGTCGAACAGCTGATCCGCCTGATGGTCGGTCGTGACGTGGCCTTTAACCGTCGTCCCGCCAGCGAAACGCATCATGAAGACAAACCCGTCCGCCTGGTGGTGAAGGGGCTGAGCCGCGAAAAGCCGCCGCTGGATCCGCACGGCATAGCCCTGCATGACATCAGCTTCCACGTTCACGCCGGGGAGGTCTTAGGCATTGCCGGACTGGTGGGCGCCGGGCGCACCGAAGTGGCCCGCTGCCTGTTTGGCGCGGACGCGTTTACCTCGGGCAGCTTTGAACTGGACGGCGTGCCGTACCAGCCGCGCGACCCTCTTTATGCGCTCGATCAGGGCGTGGCGCTGGTGCCGGAAGACCGCAAAAAAGAGGGGGCGGTGCTGGGGCTGTCGATTCGCGACAACCTGTCGCTCTCCTGCCTCTCCTCGCTGCTGCAGTGGCGCTGGTTCGTGAACACCCGCAAAGAGGACGATCTGATCGAGTCCTACCGCAAGGCGCTGCAGATCAAAATGGTCAACAGCGCGCAGGAGGTGCACAAGCTCTCCGGCGGTAACCAGCAAAAGGTGATCCTCGCGCGCTGCATGGCGCTCAACCCGCGGGTGCTGATCGTAGATGAGCCGACGCGCGGCATTGACGTGGGGACCAAATCAGAAGTGCACCAGGTGCTGTTTGACATGGCGAAAAAGGGCGTGGCGGTGATCGTGATCTCCTCCGATCTGCCTGAAGTGATGGCGGTGTCAGACCGGATCATCACCCTGAGCGAAGGGCGAGTGACCGGCGAGATCCACGGTGACGACGCTAACGAAGAACGGCTGATGACGATGATGGCCATCAACCATAACGCCCTGAACGCGGCATAACGGAGTTTCTCATGACGCAGATGATTTCTAAAACGCAGGCCCCGGTCAAACGTGCCGGACGCATCGATCCCATCGCCTTCTTCGAGCGCTTCGGGGTGCTGATTTTCATGATCCTGCTGCTGATCTTCTTTCAGTCGCAGAACAGCAATTTTTTCTCTGAACGTAATATTTTCAACATCCTGACCGAAGTCTCCATCTACGGGATCATGGCCGTGGGGATGACCTTTGTCATCCTGACTGCCGGGATTGACCTCTCCGTGGGCTCCATTCTGGCGGTCTGCGCCATGACCGCGGCGTACGTGATTAAGGGCGACAACTTCACCACCGTCGACCCGAACGCCTGGGGCGGCATGAGCTGGCTGATTGGTCTGGGGATTTGTCTGGCGATGGGCACGGCGATTGGATTCCTGCACGGTCTGGGCGTAACACGCCTGCGCCTGCCGCCGTTCATCGTGACCCTCGGCGGGATGACCATCTGGCGCGGCCTGACGCTGGTGATCAACGACGGCGCGCCGATTGCCGGTTTCGATCAGGGCTACCGCTGGTGGGGGCGCGGGGAGCTGCTCGGCATCTCCATTCCGATCTGGATCTTCGCCATCGTCGCCCTCGGCGGCTATCTGGCGCTGCATAAAACCCGCTGGGGCCGCTTCGTCTACGCCATCGGCGGTAACCCGGAGGCGGCGCGCCTGGCGGGGGTGAACGTCAAGCGCGTGCTGGTCAGCGTCTATGTGCTGATCGGCTGTCTGGCGGGACTGGCGGGCTTCATCCTGAGCGCGCGTCTGGGGAGCGCCGAGGCGGTGGCCGGGATCTCCTTTGAGCTGCGCGTCATCGCCTCGGTGGTGATCGGCGGTACCTCGCTGATGGGCGGCTACGGGCGCATCGGCGGCACCATTATCGGCTCCATCATCATGGGGATTCTGATTAACGGCCTGGTGCTGATGAACGTCTCGGCCTACTACCAGCAGATTATCACCGGATTAATTATCGTTCTGGCGGTGGCGTTTGATACCTACGCCAAGAGCCGTCGCGGCGCACTGTGAGGATCACGATGAAAGAGGTTCGTATTGGATTAATTGGCACCGGGTATATCGGCAAGGCGCACGCTATCGCCTATGCCCAGGCCCCAACGGTGTTCAACCTGCGCGGCAGGCTGGTGCGCGAGATGGTGGCGGAAGTCACGCCGGAGCTGGCGGCAGAGCGCGCGCAGGCGTTTGGCTTCAACCGCTCCACGGGCGACTGGCGGGCGCTGGTGGCCGACCCGGCTATTGATGTGGTGGATATTTGCTCACCCAACCATCTGCATAAAGAGATGGCGCTGGAGGCGATCCGCCACGGCAAGCACGTCTACTCGGAGAAGCCGCTGGCGCTGAACGCCCACGACGCGCGGGAGATGGTTGACGCCGCGAAGCGGGCCGGGGTGAAAACGCTGGTGGGGTTCAACTACATGAAGAACCCGACGGCGCAGCTGGCGAAGGAGATTATCGCCCGCGGCGAGATAGGCGAGGTGATCCACTTCTACGGCACCCACAACGAAGACTATATGGCCGACCCGTTGTCGCCTATTCACTGGCACTGCTTTAAAGAGACCGCCGGGCTGGGGGCGCTGGGCGACCTCGCGGCGCACATCGTCAACATGGCCCAGTACCTGGTTGGGGATATCGAGCAGGTCTGCGGCGATCTGAAGATCGTGGTCCCGGAGCGCCCGGCGAAGGCTGGAGCGTCGGACATGATTGCCGTCGAAAACGAGGATCAGGCCCACGCAATGGTGCGCTTCGCGGGCGGGGCGCAGGGGGGGATTGAAACCTCCCGTGTCGCCTGCGGCCGCAAAATGGGGTTGTCATATGTGATAACCGGAACGAAAGGCGCCATCAGCTTCACCCAGGAGCGCATGGCGGAGCTGAAGCTCTATCTGCATGACGATCCGGTTAACCGTCAGGGGTTCCGCACCTTGCTCGTCGGCCCGGCGCACCCGGACTACGCCGCGTTCTGCATGGGCGCAGGACACGGGATTGGCTTTAACGATCAAAAAACGGTGGAGGTGCGCGATCTGGTGGACGGGATTGCCGCCGACGCGCCGATGTGGCCGGACTTCGAAGAGGGCTGGAAGGTGTCGCGCGTGCTGGACGCGATTGCGCTCTCGCACCGGGAAGGCCGCTGGCTGAACGTGAACGACATTGTCTGATGAGGTATCAACGTGGAAAAGCAGTTTGATGTGATATGCATGGGCCGCGTGGCGGTAGACCTCTACAGCCAGCAGATTGGTGCCCGTCTGGAGGATGTGTCGAGCTTCGCCAAATATCTCGGCGGGTCGTCCGGCAACGTGGCGTACGGCACCGCCCGTCAGGGTTTACGCTCGTCGATGCTGGCGCGCGTCGGCGATGAACATATGGGCCGCTTCCTGCGCGAAGAGCTCAACCAGGTGGGCTGCGATACCAGCCATCTGATTACCGATAAACAACGCCTAACGGCGCTGGTGCTACTCGGCATTAAAGACCGGGACACCTTTCCACTGATTTTTTATCGCGATAACTGCGCGGACATGGCGATTACCGCCAGCGATGTGGACGAAAGCTACATTGCCTCCGCACGTTGTCTTGCCATCACCGGGACCCACCTTTCTCATCCGCAGACCCGCGAGGCGGTGCTGACGGCGCTGGGCTATGCCCGCCGTCATGGCGTGCGCACGGTGCTGGACATCGACTACCGTCCGGTGCTGTGGGGGCTGACCGCCTTAGGCGACGGGGAAACGCGCTTTATCGCCGCCGATAAGGTCACCCGCGAGTTGCAGGAGGTGCTTCACCTCTTCGACGTTATTGTCGGCACCGAAGAGGAGTTTCACATTGCGGGCGGCAGCACGGATACCCTGCAGGCGCTGGAGCAGGTGCGCGCCGTCAGTGAAGCAGCGCTGGTCTGCAAACGCGGCGCGCTCGGCTGCTCGGTCTACACCGACGCCATTCCGTCCCGGCTGGACGACGGCCTGACGGTGACCGGCGTGCGCGTGGAGGTGCTGAACGTCCTCGGCGCGGGGGACGCGTTTATGTCCGGCCTGCTGCGCGGCTATCTGAACGACGAGGGCTGGGAGCAGGCGTGCCGCTACGCCAACGCCTGCGGCGCGCTGGTGGTCTCGCGCCACGGCTGCGCCCCGGCGATGCCGAGCAAAATCGAGCTGGATGACTATCTTTCGCGCGCTGCAGATGTGCCGCGCCCGGATCTCGACCCGCGTCTTAACCATCTCCACCGGGTGACCACCCGACGCCGCGAGTGGCCGGAGCTGTGCGTGATGGCCTTCGACCACCGCAGCCAGCTTGAGGATATGGCGATGCAGTGCGGCGCGTCGCTTAAGCGCATTCCGGCGCTGAAGCAGCTGATCCTGCAGGCCAGCCGCGAGGCGGCGAGCCGCGCCGGGCTGGAGGGCAAAGCCGGTCTGCTGTGCGACGGCACCTTTGGTCAGGACGCGCTGAACGCCATTACCGGCGAAGGGTGGTGGATTGGCCGCCCCATTGAGCTGCCGGGCTCGCGTCCGCTGGAGATGGAGCATGGCAACATCGGCACCCAGCTCATCAGCTGGCCGCAGGAGCACGTGGTGAAATGCCTGGTCTTTTTCCATCCGGAAGACGCCCACGGCCTGCGCCTGGAGCAGGAGCAGAAAATTGCCGAGGTGTACCACGCCTGCTGCCGGTCCGGGCACGAGCTGCTGCTGGAGGTGATCCTGCCCGCGACCATGCCGCGCAGCGACGAGCTCTACCTGCGCGCTATCTCCCGCTTCTACAACCTCGGCATTTACCCGGACTGGTGGAAGCTGCCGCCGCTCTCCGCCGACGGCTGGACGGCGCTGAGCGAGATTATCGAACGCCGGGATCCGCACTGCCGCGGGGTAGTGATCCTCGGCCTGGACGCCCCGGCGGAACAGCTGCGCGCTGACTTTAAAGCCGCAGCGGGTCAGACGCTGGTGAAAGGCTTCGCCGTAGGGCGCACGCTGTTTGGCGATGCCTCCCGCGCGTGGCTGAAACACGATATTGACGATGCGCAGCTGGTGGCGCGCATCAGGGACAACTACCTGCAGCTTATCGCCTGGTGGCGCGAGCGCGGACACGCATAATGGAGACGACAATGAGTGTACAACTGGGCATTAACCCGCTGACGTGGACGAACGACGATCTGCCTTCACTCGGCGCGGAGACGTCGCTGGAGACCTGCCTGAGCGAAGGTAAAGAGGCCGGTTTCGCCGGTTTCGAGCTGGGCAATAAGTTCCCGCGCGAAGCGCGCCTGCTCGGCCCCATCCTGCAGCGCCACGACCTGCAGCTGGTCTCCGGCTGGTACTCCGGTCGCCTGCTGGAGCACAGCGTGGAGGAGGAGATCGCCGCCGTGCAGTCCCACCTGACGCTGCTGCGCGAGCTGGGGGCGAAGGTGCTGGTCTTTGCGGAAGTGAGCGGCTGCATTCACGGCGAGCAGCAGACCCCGGTGCATCTGCGCCCGCGCTTCCCGCAGGCGCGCTGGAAGGAGTACGGTGAGAAGCTTACCGAATTTGCCCGCTACACCCAGCAGCAGGGCGTGCAGATTGCCTATCATCACCATATGGGCACGGTGATCGAGTCCGCCGACGACGTGGACAACCTGATGACCCACACCGGCGACGCGGTGGGGCTACTGCTCGATACCGGCCATCTGACCTTTGCCGGGGCCGATCCGCTGGCGGTGGCGCAGCGCTGGGCGTCGCGCATCAACCACGTTCACTGCAAAGACGTGCGTGCCGACGTGCTGGCGGACGTGAAAAACCGTAAAACCAGCTTCCTTGATGCGGTACTGAGCGGCGTGTTTACGGTGCCGGGCGACGGCTGCGTGGATTATCCGCCGATTATGCAGCTGCTGAAGGCGCAGGACTATCACGGCTGGCTGGTGGTCGAGGCGGAGCAGGATCCGGCCATTGCCCATCCGCTGACCTACGCCCGTCTGGGGTATAACAATCTGAGCCGTCTGGCGCGCGACGCCGGACTGATTTGAGGAGGTGACATGTCACGTCTGTTATCACGCTGGCAACAGCCGAACGCGGAGGGGCGCACCCAGTCCGTCACGCCGGAAAGCGCAGGGTGGGGGTACGTCGGCTTTGAGGCGTATGAGCTGCAGGAGGGGCAGACGCTGACGCTGCGCGCCGTCCGCGAAGAGCGCTGTCTGGTGCTGGTCGCCGGGCGCGCCTCCATCACCACGCCCTCCGCGCAGTTTACCGATATTGGCGGGCGGATGAGCCCGTTCGAGCGCATCAAGCCGTGGGCGGTGTACGTCACTCCGCAGGAGACGGTGCAGGTGAAGGCGCTGACGACGCTGGAGCTGGCGGTCTGCGCTGCGCCGGGCAAGGGCACCTATCCGACGCGGCTGATTGCGCCGCAGGATATCGACGGTGAAGCGCGCGGCAAGGGCCACAACCAGCGCTATGTGCACAACATTCTGCCGGAAGACAAGCCCGCCGACAGCCTGCTGGTGGTGGAGGTGTGGACCAACGAGGGCTGCACCAGCTCGTACCCGAGCCACAAGCACGACACGGATAACCCGCCCCAGGAGACGTATCTGGAGGAGACCTACTACCATCGCCTCAACCCGGAGCAGGGGTTCTGCATGCAGCGGGTTTACACCGACGACAGAGCGCTGGATGAGTGCATGGCGGTCTACAACCGTGACGTGGTCATGGTGCCGAAGGGATACCACCCGGTGGCGACGATGGCCGGGTATGACAGCTATTATCTCAACGTGATGGCCGGGCCGGTGCGCAAGTGGATCTTCACTTGGGAAGAGGACCACGCGTGGATTAATCGGGATTATCCCGCGGATGGCGGGCGCTGAAGCTGTTTTTTGCCGGGTGGCGCTGCGCTTACCCGGCCTACAAATCGCAAAAAATTACTTTGCGTCAATCGCCTGCTCAATCGTCCGGGCAACGATCTGCGGCTGGCTCACCATCGATACGTGGCTTGCCGCCACCTCGGTGGTTTTCGCGTGGATCGTCTTCGCCATCGCCCGTTCAAGATCGGGGTTGATCATTCGGTCATTCTTGCTAACCACATACCAGCTCGGTTTGTCATGCCACGCCGCGTGGACGACTTTTTCACCAAACGCCTCAGCCTTAATTGGCCCCTGCGTGGCTGCAATCGTATCTTGAATGGCTGGCTTCACGTCAGGCGCGAAATCCTTCCTGACGGCGTCCGTCGGCAGGTATAAATAGCCGTCCGCCGTTTTGGCAATGCCCGCGCTACCCGGCGGCGCAGGGTAGCTTCCTGCCAGATCCGCCGTCGACTGGCCGGAATCCGGGGCGAACGCCGCCACGTACACCAGCGATTTTACCCGCGCATCGTTTCCCGCCTCGCTAATCACGGTGCCGCCCCAGGAGTGGCCCACCAGCACTACGTCACCCTGCGCGCGGGCGATGGCCCGCTTTGTGGCGGCAACGTCATCGTTGAGCGACGTGAGCGGGAGCTGGACGGCAATGACCTCGGCGTGCTGCTTCTGCAACAGGGCAATCACCTTATTCCAGCTGCTGCCGTCGGCAAACGCGCCGTGAACCAGCACGACGCTGGTTTTACCCTGTGCAAAGGCGCTGGCGGAAAGCGCCAGCAGGCCTGCCGTTAGTACAGTCAGTGCTTTCATCTTGAGACTCCTTAAAAGTGGTGGACCGCCGCGTGGGGTGGTACGGTGAATTCGATGGTTTTGCGGTCGAGCGGCTTGTGCGTCGGGTCGGCCAGAATAATCGTCACCTTGTGTTTCCCTGCGGGCAGCCCCACCAGAATTACCGGCTCTCCGCTGGCGTCAGCCCAGTGCCACGGCGCTTCATCCACCACCACGTGAATGTGCCCGATGCGCGGAGTGACCTTGAGCGCTTCAGGTCCGAATACCGGCTCGATGCGCAGGTTTTCGGCACGGTACTGTATAAACACCGCGCCTTTGCTCAGCGGCCCGGCAAGCGGGGGATCGACGATCAGCTTTGCGGGCGGCTGCGGCTGCGCCAGCGGGGCAACGGCGGCGGGGCCGTTAACGTCCGCGGCGCTCAGATTGTCCAGGGGAGTGGCCTGGGCACCTGCGACGGATGTCAGGACAAGCAGGGGGAAAAGTACGTAGCGACGAATCATTGCTCTCTCTCCTCATCAGTTCTCAATGGCGACAGGGAAAGAAAACCATTTTTATGTATCGGAGATATTTGCCGGAGGGGGCGTTTTGTACCCGTTTGTCACCGTGGCCCGCGGGATACAGTGCGATACAGTTTGCCTCCCGGGACGGCGCACAATGGCTATCGCCAGCCCGGCAATCACCAGCGTCAGCCCCGTCGACACCCCCATTGCGCCAGCGATCCCCAGCGTTTTGTTCAGCCACGCATAGGCAAACGGTGAGGCTGCGGCCATCAGCTGGCCGGGGATAAGCAGCATGCCCGTGCGGCGGGCATAGCTTTCCGCGCTAAACAGCTCCAGCGGCAGGGTGGCTTTGACAAGGGTAACCAGCCCGTTGATGGCCCCATAGCCCAGCACAAAGCCGGCCGCACACCAGACAAACAGGGCGCTGCTCAACCCAACAAGAAAACAGAGCGGCATGGCGAGAGCGGTAAAAAGCGTTAATGTGAATGGCGTTAAGCGAGCCCCCGCCAGCACCTCCAGCGAGCGCGCGCCTGTCTGGCCGATTCCCCACAGCATGCCGATAGCGACCGGCAGGCCGTAGTGGGCAATAAACTCCGGCAGATGGGTGGAGGTGCCGTTAGAGACAAAGGTGATGAGGGCAATGAAGGCGGCATAAAGCCAGCCGTTTCGGCGCTCGTTGTTCAGCGGCGGTGCGGCGATTTTCGTCGTCACCGTCAGCCGCTGCCGGGGAAGCGTGCGGATCAGCAACGCGCTCAGCAGGCCAAGCAGGGCATAAATGCGTAATGCGTCCTGCCAGCGCATCACGTGAAGCAGCGCATCGCCCAGCGGCCAGAAGACGACAGAGGCCAGCCCGCCCGCCAGCGTGACGCGCGAGATTGTTCTTCGCGCCTGTTGTCCGTAGAGGTTGACCAGCGCGGCGAAGAGCGCATCGTACAGCGACAGGCGCATTCCCACGCCTGTGATCAGCCAGGCGCCGTACCATCCATAAAGCGTCCGGGTATACGCCATACAGGCACAGCTTGCGGCGATCAGCAGCGTTCCGCTCATCACCACCGTCTGACCGCCAAAGCATGCCAGCAGGCGGGCTATAAAAGGGGATACCGCCGCCATCACCAGCATCGCCAGCGTCAGGCCGAGGTAAATCTGCGGTGATGACCATCCCCGGTCGGCTGAAATGGCCAGCGCAAAGGTGCCGGGCATATAAAACGAGATCCCCCAGTTGATGAGCTGATTGCACCCGGCTGTGAGGGCGAGGCGGTGTGGCAGGGCAGGTATTTCCATGAGTGTTCATTCCGCTATGCAGTTGTCCTGAGCATAACGGGCGCGGTATTGTGCTGGCAGGGCAGCAACCTTATGCGCGGTATAAGAGAAACTTTGAATGACGACGCTTAATCTGGGCTATCTCGCCACCTTCCGTCTGGTGATCCAGCGCGGCAGCTTTTCAGCGGCAGCGGATGTGCTGGGTATCTCCCAGCCCGCCGTCAGCCTGCAAATACGCCAGCTGGAGCAGTTTCTGCAAACGCGGCTGGTGGAGCGTACCGGGCGAGGGATAAAGGCGACGGCAGCCGGAGAGGCATTGCTGGCGCATGGGGAGCGTATTCAGCAGGTGGTGGATGACGCCATTCGGTCGGTGAGCGCATTCAGCCACGATGTGAGCGGCACTATTACGCTTGGCACGGGGGCAACGGCCTGCATTCATTTTCTGCCACCTCTGCTGGAGCAGCTACGACGCGACTATCCGCTCCTGAACGTGGGGGTGACGACGGGCAACACCCGCGATATCGTCAGGGCCATCGAAGAGAACCGTCTCGATATGGGGCTGGTCACGCTGCCGGTGAGTGGCAAGGCGTTGGACGTCATGCCGGTGATGGACGAAGAGTTTGTTTTTATCGCCTCGCCGGAGCTGAAGGATGTTTTCAGAGACTTTACCCCGGATGCGCTGCACGCTCAGCCGCTGATTGCCTTTGAATCAGGTAGCGGAACCCGGACGCTGATCGATGGCTGGTTTGCGGCTAATGGATTAACGATCGCACCGGTGATGCAGCTTGGCAGCATCGAGGCGATCAAACGCATGGTTCGCGCGGGACTGGGCTACAGCATCGTGCCTCGAATGGCGGTAGAACAGGATGGCGATCGCGAAGGGCTATGCGTGATGTCGCTTACGCCCATGCTGCAGCGGCAGCTGGCGGTGGTGATGCGACAGGATAAAATCCTCAGCAAAGGGATAGCGGCCATTATTCGGCTCGTGCAGCATCCTTCGGCGGTTTAGCGGTCAGCGGTGTCGACGGTGAGGCTGGATTGCTGCGACTGGGTTTTGTCCTGATGGTGGTACCAGGCGCCAATCGAGGAGTAAACGAAGCGGCCAAAGAAAAACAGAAAGCTGATGAGCAGTATGATGCGGGTCATTCGGGTGTTAAATCGATGTCGTTTGCGCATACGCGTGACCTGACTCACTCTGTTTATCCTGGGTAAGCCCTTTTGGGCGATAAGGATATTAAGGCACAGCGGGAAGAAGGGGTCAATTCTGCAGTGTGTAAATAACCGTCAATGTATACATTAATTAATGTTATTGAATTTAATTAATGCATTTACCATATTGATAATATGAAGAAAATTATTTCAAAAAAAACACCACAAAGAGTAATTTGCGTAAAGTAGTTTGATTTAAGTCAACGGATTCCCGGCCCTTATATTTAAAATCCTTCCTCCACACAGTTCGCCCCGCACGCCGCCGGGCGGCGCGTACGTCAGGTTGGATGCCTGTCTTTATTTTCCCTCTGGAGCGAAAGGGGTTTAACCGGGCATCTATGAACATTCTCGCTTTCCTGAAAAAAAATGAAAACCGCTGGTGGGCATTGCCGCTTATTTTGCCTGTGGTTTTACTTCCCGTGCTGAGCATCGCGAATACCTTCACGCAGCTGGGAGACGGTATTGCGGCACTCTATTATTTACCCCTCTCATTTTTGCTTTCGCTGATGATGTTCTTTGGGCTGGAAGCGCTGCCCGGGATCGTATTGTCGCTGTTTATCCGCTATTACCCCTCGGTCGGCATGTTCGAAACGGTCGCTGGTATGCTCCATTTTGTCGTCCCTTTAGTGCTGAGCTGGGGCGGCTACCGGGTGTTTGCGCCCAGACGGAATATGACCGCATACGGCGACATCCGGCTGATGGCGCAGCGCATCTTCTGGCAGGTCTTCTGCCCCGCGACGCTATTTCTGGTGCTGTTTCAGTTTGCGGTGTATTTAGGCGTGTATGAGAGCCGGCAGAGCCTTGCGGGATTAAACCCTCTTAATATTCGCACGCTCATCAACTATCAGACGCTGCTGGTCAGCGGGCTGACGGGCGTGCCGCTGAGCTATCTGCTGATCCGCCTGATTCGCCATCCGCGCTATCTCAAAAGCCTTTTCTCGCAGATCCGTTCCCAGATAGATAAAAAGGTGACGGTCATTGAGTTTCTGATGTGGGCGATTGCGCTAGGCGGGCTGCTTACGCTGCTGCTGCTCCCGATGAATGAAAACAGCTCCATTTTCACCACGAACTACACCCTGTCGCTGCTCATGCCGGTGATGCTCTGGGGCGCGATGCGTTTTGGCTATAAGCTGATTTCGCTTATCTGGACGCCGATACTGCTGGTATCTATTCACTATTTTTACCGCTATATCCCGGTGAACCCGGGGTATGACATTCAGCTGGCGATCACCTCTTCCAGTTACCTGGTCTTCTCGTTCGTGGTGGTTTTTATGTCGATGCTGGCAACCCGGCAGCGCGCGGTGAACAAACGCTCGCGCAGGCTGGCGCTGCTCGATCCGGTCGTCCATATGCCTAATCTGCGGGCGCTGTCGCGCGATCTGGCGAAAAACCCGTGGTCGGCGCTCTGCCTGCTGCGTATTCCGGAGCTGGAAATTCTGGGTCGAAATTACGGCGTGCTGCTGCGTATTTTGTACAAACAGCAGTTGGCGCAGTGGGTAAACGGTACCCTCCAGCCCAACGAGCAGGTGTATCACCTCACCGGGTATGACATGGCGGTGCGGCTCAATGCGGAATCGCACCAGCAGCGGATTGAAACCCTGGACGAGCATATCAAACAGTTCCGCTTTGTCTGGGACGGCATGCCGCTTCAGCCGCAGGTGGGAGTGAGCTATTGCTATGTCCGGTCCCCGGTTAACCATCTTTATCTGGTGCTGGGTGAACTGGGCGTGGTTGCCGACCTGTCGCTCGCCTCCAACCATCCGGAAAATCTTCAGCAGCGTGGGGCCGTCCATTTGCAGCGTAACCTGAAGGATAAAGTTGCGATGATGAGCCGCCTGCAAAAGGCGCTTGATAACGACGAATTCACCTTGCTGGTTCAACCCGTTCGCGGCCTGCGTGGCGATTGCTATCACGAAGTCCTGCTCCGGATGCCGGATGCCAACGGGCTATTGATCTCTCCCGATCGGTTCCTGCCCGTCGCGCAGGAGTTTGGCCTCTCCTCGCGGGTGGATTTGTGGGTGCTGGAGTATACTCTGCGCTTCCTGGCCGCGCATCGCGAAAGGCTGCCCGGCCAGCGTTTCGCCATTAATCTGGCCCCCTCAACCGTATGTCGGGTGCAGTTTCCGCTTGAGGTCAGTCGCCTGCTGGCGAAATACACCATTGAGCCGTGGCAGCTGATTTTTGAAGTGACGGAGTGCAGCACCTTTTGCAATGCGGAGCAGGCTCTACACATCCTCCGGCAGCTGCAGAAAATGGGGGTACGTATTGCGATTGATGATTTTGGCACCGGCTATGCGAGCTATGCGCGGCTGAAAAGCGTGGATGCGGATATTCTCAAGATCGACGGCAGCTTTATCCGCAATATCGTCAACAACAGCCTGGATTATCAGATTGTGGCGTCTATCTGCCATCTGGCGCGCATGAAGAAGATGCTGGTGGTGGCGGAGTACGTCGAGACCGAAGAGATACGTAGCGCGGTTCACGCGCTAGGCATCGATTATGTGCAGGGCTATCTGATTGGCAGACCGGCGCCGCTTGAGTCGCTGCTGGAAGCTGAGGCGTCCTGCGCGGACGCCTGAACCGTTACGCGGCGACGTCGGCGCTCTCTTCTTCGATTTTGAGCAGCCAGCCGGTGACGGCTTCCCAGTACTGCTGCTCTTTTTCCAGGTCCAGCAGGACCAGCGCGTTCTGGCTGAACCAGTCGTGCGGGAAGCTCAGCGTCCAGTGATGGTCGTCGGTTTTAAGCTTCAGCGTGGGCGGCGTGGTGGTGGCCTGGCGCTGGTTATTGAGCAGTACGCCCAGACGCAGCAGCTGTATAAGCGGCAGGAACTGTTTTTTCTTGAACAGCGTGAAGCGCGGCAGGTCGTCGAGCTTGATGGCTTTGCGGTGATAACGCACCAGGGTCGCCATCATGGTTTGCTGCTCCTGGTTGAAGCCAGGCAGATCGCTATTTTGCAGAATGTAGGCCGAATGGCGATGCATCCCGCTGTGGTTGATGTTGAGCCCCACCTCGTGGAGCATTGCGGCCCATTTTAACAGCGCGGCAAGCTGCGGGTGCGCGAGCTTCGGATTCTGCTCTTCCCACTGCTCGTACATCTGCACCGTGGTGTCCAGCACGCGCTTCGCCTGCTCGCGGTCGATGTTGTACTGGTTAGCCAGGCTTTGTGCGGTGCGGCTGCGAATATCCTGATGGCGGAAGCGGCCTTCCATCTCATACAGCACGCCTTCGCGCAGCGCGCCGTCGGAAAGGCGCAGCTCTTTAATGGCGAGGGCATCAAACACGCCGCAGAGGATGGCCAGCCCCGGTACGAAAACCACCTTACGCTCGTCGGAAAGACCCGGCAGGCTTAAGGCGTCAAAACTTTTATGCTTCAGCACTTCTTCGGTCAGCAATGTCAGGCGTTCGGGCGTGATAAACCCGTCTTTTTCACCCATCGCCAGCAGCACTTCATGCGCCGCTTTGATGGTACCCGACGCGCCCAGCGCCACGTTCCAGCCCTGGATACGGTACTGCCAGGCCAGGTTTTCCAGCTTCTGGACGGCCGCCATCCGCGCACGCTGGAAGTTCTCGCGGGTGATGCTACCGCCCGGGAAATACATCTGTGCGAAGCTGACGCAGCCCATACGGCGGCTTTCCACCAGGCGCGGCTCAAAGTCTTCGCCGATCACAAGCTCCGTAGAACCGCCGCCGATGTCGATAACCAGCTTGCGCCCTTTTTCCGGCTGGGTGTGCTCGACGCCCATGAAGATCAGACGCGCTTCCTCGTTGCCGGAGATGATCTCAATCGGGTAGGGGATCACCTTTTCGGCCCGCTTGAGAAACTCAGGGGCATTCAGGGCCTGGCGCAGGGTGTGGGTGCCCACGATGCACACGCTGGAGGGCGAGAAGCCCTGCAGGCGCTCAGCAAACAGCGACAGGCAGTTTAACCCGCGCTCCATCGCCTCTTCGCTGAGCATGCTGCGTTCATCAAGACCATCCGCCAGGTGTACGCGCTGCTTCAGACGACCGATGATCTGCAGCGCGCCATCCACCTCACGGGCGATGACCATGTGGAAACTGTTAGAGCCAAGATCGACCGCGGCGAATTCCTGCGGGCGTGGGGTCTTATCATTTATCGGCATAGGTTAATCGGGTTGCTCGAGTGATTTGATATAGTCGTAAATCGCCAGTTGCGACCGCACTTTACGGCGGTTGCCGCGCGGTACATAGCGGTTACTGAGTTCTTTGTCGATATAGCGTGCTTTCACGGTATCGCTGAACAGAATCTCGATGATGTCGAGGATCTGCTGCTTCAGGCGCGGATCCAGCAGCGGTGCCGCGACTTCAATTCGGTAGTCAATATTGCGCGTCATCCAGTCTGCCGAAGAAAGATAGACCTGCTTATCACCCGCATTATCGAAAATATAGACCCGATCGTGCTCCAGGTAGCGGTCAACAATGCTGATCACGCGAATATTGTCGCTGATGCCTTCCAGTTCCGGGATCAGCGAGCACATGCCGCGGATCAGAAGATTAACCGGTACGCCGGAGCTGGACGCCGCATACAGCCTGTCCACCAGCCCTTTATCGACCAGGTTGTTAAGCTTCAGCGTGATGCCGGACGACAGCCCTTTCTGGGCATTGGCGATCTCTTTATCGATCATATCGTACAGCAGACGGCGCGAGTTCTGCGGCGAGACCAGCAGATAGTCAAAGCTCACCGGACGGTACGGGTTTTCGATAAAGTTAAAGACCCGGCGCACTTCGTTAGTGATGCGGGCATCGGCAGTTAAGAGCGAGTAGTCGGTATAAATTCGCGCGGTTTTCTCGTTAAAGTTCCCGGTACCGATGTGGGCATAACGCACCACCTCATCGCCCTCTTTACGAGAGATGAGGAACAGCTTGGCGTGAATTTTCAGCCCCGGCGCGGAGAAAATAACGTGCACACCGGCTTCCGTCAGACGACGCGCCCAGTGAATGTTCGCCTCTTCGTCGAAGCGCGCCTGCAGCTCAACCACCACGGTGACTTTTTTGGCGTTGTGCGCCGCGTGGATCATCGCATCGATGATGCGGGAATCTTTTGCCACGCGGTAGATGTTGATTTTGATCGCCAGCACGCTCGGGTCGAACGAGGCCTGACGCAGCAGTTCCAGCACGTGCTCGAAGGTGTGGTACGGATAGTAGAGCAGGACATCGCGTTCGCGGATGGCGTCGAATCCGTTGCGGAATTTATCGAACCAGAGATGGCGCAGGCGCGGCAGCGGCTTGTTTACCAGATTGGCTTTGCCGACGTTCGGGAAGCCAATAAAATCTTTAAAGTTGTGGTAACGACCGCCCGGAACGATGGAGTCATAGCGCGAAATGGTCAGTTTCTCACGCAGCATCTCCACCATGGCGTCCGGCATATCGCGCTGATAGACGAAGCGCACCGGTTCAGCCGTCAGGCGCTGTTTCAGGCTGGATGACATCAGCTCCATCAGGCTGGCTTCCATCTCATGCACCAGGTCATATTCGGCGTCACGAGTCATTTTCATCGAGTAGGCGTTTAACGCATCGTAATCGAAGAAGCCTTTGAAGATGTCGTCCAGACAGTAGCGCAGGATGTTATCCAGCAGGATCATTGGTTTGCGTCTGCGCGGGGTTTCCGGCGGCAGGTTCACAAAGCGCGGCACCTTGTCGGATGGGATCTCCAGCAGCGCGTAACGGATAGATTCACCGCGAATAATTTCCACCGCGAGGTAGGTGTAGTCATCTTTCAAAAACTGCACCAGATCGGTTTCGCGGTTGATCAGAATCGGGGTAATGTGCTGGCGCAGATAGTGTTTGAAGTAGTGGCGCAGCCAGTTTTGTTGGTTAACTGAAAGCTGGCGTTCGTTAATCAGGAAGATTTGATTGCGCGCCATCTCCAGCAGCAGTTCGTTATACAGGCCGTCAAATTCCTGATCGGCTTTCAGCACGCGGGACTGGATTTTGCCCAGCAGATGCCGCGAGTGCGAGTTTAAGCCTTGTTCTTCGCTGATGATGATGCGTCTTTTCAGCTCGGCAAAGCGAACCTTGTAGAACTCATCCAGGTTGTTCGAATAAATACCCAAAAAACGCATGCGCTCGATCAGCGGGTTACTTTTGTCTGCCGCTTCCTGGAGTACACGTTCGTTGAATGCTAACCAGCTTAGCTCTTTCTCGATATATAACTTTTCCTGACCCATTACAGCTCACACTCCAGTTCAATCACAGGACGTGGTAAATCCGTCTCGTCCTTATTATGGCGAGCATTTCCACGATATGTCCAACAGTGCCAGAAAAGTATGACAGTTATTTTTTTTGTTGGGGAATTTAGAGGGTTGGGGAGGGGACATTCGGGTAATGCATCAGGCAGGTCGGGTAAGCGCAGAAGCGCCACCCGACATAATAAACTACTCTTCCGCCGCATGGCCCTGCGGAGGTAACTTAACGCCGTCCAGCCAGGCAGCGCCGTCGCGCATCTCGAGACGTCCGTCGACAAACCAGCTTACCACCAGCGGGTAAATGGCGTGTTCCTGGGTCTGCACGCGTTCGGTCACGTCTTCTTCGCTATCGCCGTCAAAGACCGGGACTTTCGCCTGCAGGATAACCGGACCGCCGTCCAGCTCGTCGGTAACGAAATGCACGGAGGTGCCGTGCTCCTCATCGCCATTTTCCAGAACCTGACGATGGGTATGCAGGCCGGGATATTTCGGCAGAAGAGAAGGGTGAATATTCAGCAGACGTCCGGCGAAGTGTTCTACAAAAGCCGGGCTCAGAATGCGCATATAGCCCGCCAGCACGACTACGTCCGGCGCGTAGGCATCAATCTCATGCACCAGCTCGCGGTCAAAGGCTTCACGTCCGGCGAACTGGCTGGCTTCCAGCGCGTGCGCGGGAATGTTGGCTTCCCGCGCGCGCTCAAGGCCGAACGCGTCGGCCTTGTTGCTGAATACTGCCCGAATGGTGCCGTTGATTTTCTTCTGCTTGCAGGCGTCTATGATGGCCTGCAAATTGCTTCCGTTGCCGGAAATGAGCACCACGATGTTTTTCATTCAATGACCACACGCTGTTCGGAATCGGAGGCTTTAATCGTACCGATTTTCCACGCGTTTTCACCTTTCTCCGTCAGCAGCTTCACTGCTTTATCCGCTTCGCTTGCCGGCAGGGCGATAACCATGCCCACGCCGCAGTTAAAGGTGCGGTACATTTCGTGAGAGCTCACGTTGCCCGCGGTCTGCAGCCAGTTAAACACGGCTGGCCACTGCCATGAGGATTCGTCGATCACCGCCTGGGTGTTGTCCGGCAGAACGCGCGGGATATTTTCCCAGAAGCCGCCGCCGGTCAGGTGGGCAATGGCGTGAACGTCGACGTTCTCCATAAGCTCGAGCACGTTCTTCACGTAGATGCGGGTCGGCGCCAGCAGATGGTCAGCCAGCGGTTTACCGTCAAGCTCGGTGGTCAGCGGATCACATCCGCTCACTTCGAGGATTTTACGCACCAGGGAGTAGCCGTTAGAGTGCGGGCCGCTGGAGGCCAGCGCGATCAGCACATCGCCATCGGCCACTTTGCTGCCGTCGATAATTTCTGATTTTTCTACTACGCCGACGCAGAAGCCCGCGACGTCATAATCTTCGCCGTGATACATGCCCGGCATTTCTGCGGTTTCACCACCGACCAGCGCGCAGCCAGACTGCAGACAGCCTTCGGCGATACCGTTAATCACGCTTGCCGCGGTATCTACGTCCAGTTTGCCGGTCGCGTAATAATCGAGGAAGAACAGCGGCTCTGCGCCCTGTACCACCAGGTCATTCACGCACATCGCGACCAGATCGATACCGATCGTGTCGTGACGTTTTAAATCCATCGCCAGGCGCAGCTTGGTGCCTACACCGTCAGTACCCGAGACCAGAACAGGTTCACGATATTTTTGCGGCAGCGCGCACAGTGCGCCGAATCCACCCAGACCACCCATCACTTCCGGGCGGCGGGTTTTTTTCACCACACCTTTGATTCGGTCAACCAGCGCATTACCTGCGTCAATATCAACACCGGCATCTTTGTAGCTGAGAGAAGTTTTGTTGGTCACGGCTTAAATCCCCACGCGATTGCATAGCTAGTAAGAAAAATCGGCGCAATTCTAACAGTCCAGGCAAACGTTTGCGAGCCTATTCTGGACGTGGAGATCTTTTTTTCTGTGCACCCCGTGAATGCAGCCAAACTTGACTCTGTTCACGAAAATGAAACCGGTTTCTGAGAACTGCTTGCAACGGTTATTCCCTTTGCACATCATCGAACTGAAACCGGTTTCTGTAATTGTTTTTGCAGATAATAACGCAGAATGAGGGAAAGCGAATGTCAGGATTTAAAGCAGATTTTCTGTGGGGTGGGGCCGTTGCGGCGCATCAGCTGGAAGGCGGCTGGAAAGAGGGCGGAAAAGGCGTGAGCGTGGCCGACGTCATGACCGCGGGCGCGCACGGCGTGCCGCGTGAAATCACCAACGGCGTGCTGGAAGGGAAAAATTACCCTAACCATGAAGCCATTGATTTCTACCACCGCTATAAAGAAGACATCAAACTCTTTGCTGAGATGGGGTTCAAATGCTTCCGCACCTCTATTGCCTGGACGCGGATCTTCCCGAAAGGCGACGAGCTTGAGCCTAACGAGGCTGGCCTGAAATTCTATGACAACCTGTTCGACGAATGCCTGAAGTACGGCATCGAACCGGTTATCACCCTGTCTCACTTCGAGATGCCTTTCCATCTGGTCACGGAATACGGCGGCTGGCGCAACCGTAAGCTGATCGACTTCTTCGTTCGTTTTGCAAAAGTGGTATTCCAGCGCTATCAGCATAAAGTGAAGTACTGGATGACCTTCAACGAGATCAACAACCAGGCCAACTTCCACGAAGACTTTGCGCCGTTCACTAACTCCGGGCTGAAGTACGCGCCGGGTGAAGACCGTGAGCCGGTGATGTTCCAGGCGGCGCACTATGAGCTGGTGGCCAGCGCCCTGGCGGTGAAGGCGGGGCGCGAGATTAACCCGTCGCTGCAGATTGGCTGCATGATTGCCATGTGTCCTATCTACCCGCTCACCTGCGCGCCGGACGATATGATGATGGCGATGAATGCCATGCACCGCCGCTACTGGTTCACCGACGTGCACGTGCGCGGCAGGTACCCGCAGCATCTGCTCAACTACTTTGCGCGTCGCGGCTTCACGCTGGATATTACCGAAGAAGATAAAGCCGCGCTGACGCAGGGCTGCGTGGACTACATCGGCTTCAGCTACTATATGTCCTTCGCCACCAAGGCGACGTCGGATAACCCGCAGCTGGATTACGACGAGAGCAAGAGCCTGGTCACTAACCCGTACGTGCAGAAATCGGACTGGGGCTGGCAGATTGACCCGGTGGGGCTGCGCTACTCCCTCAACTGGTTCTGGGATCACTATCAGCTGCCGCTGTTTATCGTTGAAAACGGCTTTGGCGCGATCGACGTGCAGGAGAGCGACGGCACGGTGAACGACCAGTACCGCATTGACTACCTGTCCGCCCACATCCGCGAGATGAAAAAAGCGGTGGAGGAAGATGGCGTGGATCTGATGGGCTACACCCCGTGGGGCTGTATCGACCTCGTTTCTGCCGGTACGGGCGAAATGAAAAAACGCTACGGCTTTATCTTTGTCGACAAAGACAATGAAGGCAACGGCACGCTGAACCGCAGCAAGAAGAAATCGTTCGACTGGTATAAGCAGGTAATTGCGAGCAACGGCGATAGCCTGTAATTGCCGGGTGGCGCTAACGCTTACCCGACCTACACTACACGTAGGTCCGCGTAAGCGCAGCGCCACCGGGCAGAACCCGCACCCAAGCCGGAGTCTCGCCTCCGGTTTTTTTTGTCTCTAAATCACTTTGCTTGATATACGTCAAGCAAGATGGGTATGGCCTAATCCGAAAAAAGCGGTATAATCCCGCGATTTTTTTGCGGACGCCGCCTCAGAGGAGAAAGAGAATGAAGATTGTGGAAGTGAAACACCCACTCGTTAAACACAAGTTGGGCCTGATGCGTGAGCATGACATCAGCACGAAGCGTTTTCGCGAACTGGCATCTGAAGTCGGCAGCCTGCTGACATACGAAGCGACCTCCGATCTGGAAACAGAAAAAGTCACCATCGAAGGCTGGAACGGCCCGGTGCAGGTTGAGCAGATCAAAGGTAAGAAAATTACCGTGGTGCCAATTCTGCGTGCCGGTCTCGGCATGATGGAAGGCGTGCTGGAGCACGTGCCAAGCGCGCGTATCAGCGTGGTGGGTATCTACCGTAACGAAGAAACTCTTGAGCCGGTTCCTTACTTCCAGAAGCTGGTGTCTAACATCGACGAGCGTATGGCGCTGGTGGTTGATCCGATGCTGGCGACCGGTGGTTCGATGATCGCCACCATCGACCTGCTGAAAAACGCGGGCTGTAGCAGCATTAAGGTGCTGGTGCTGGTTGCGGCACCGGAAGGGATCGCGGCGCTGGAAAAAGCGCACCCGGACGTTGAGCTGTATACCGCCTCTATCGACCAGGGCCTGAACGAGCACGGGTACATCATCCCGGGGCTCGGCGATGCCGGCGATAAGATCTTTGGTACGAAATAATCGAATAACGATAAATAAGCCGACTTTGATAGTCGGCTTTTTTTTGAATAAAACACCAACAACAATACTACTCAGAGGAAAACACTATGACGCGCCGTGCTATCGGGGTGAGTGAAAGACCGCCGCTTTTACAGACTATCCCGCTTAGTTTGCAGCACCTGTTCGCCATGTTTGGCGCAACCGTGCTGGTGCCAATCCTGTTCCACATTAACCCGGCAACCGTGCTGTTGTTCAACGGCATCGGTACGTTGTTGTACCTCTTTATCTGTAAAGGCAAAATCCCGGCGTATCTGGGGTCAAGCTTCGCGTTTATCTCGCCGGTTTTGCTGCTGCTGCCGCTGGGTTATGAAGTCGCGCTGGGCGGCTTTATCATGTGTGGCGTCCTGTTCTGCGTGGTGTCCTTCATTGTGAAGAAAGCCGGTACCGGCTGGCTGGACGTGATGTTCCCGCCTGCGGCGATGGGCGCCATCGTTGCGGTCATCGGTCTTGAACTGGCGGGTGTGGCGGCGAATATGGCCGGTCTGCTGCCTGCTGACGGCCAGTCACCGGATTCCAAAACCATTATCATCTCGCTGGTAACGCTGGGCGTAACGGTGTTTGGCTCCGTCCTGTTCCGCGGGTTTATGGCGATAATCCCGATCCTGATCGGCGTGCTGGCGGGCTACGCGCTCTCCTTCGCGATGGGCGTGGTGGACACCACTCCGATTGCCGAGGCGCACTGGTTCGCGCTGCCAACCTTCTACACCCCTCGCTTCGAATGGTTTGCGATTTTCACCATTCTGCCTGCGGCGCTGGTGGTGATTGCGGAGCACGTCGGCCACCTGGTGGTGACGGCGAACATCGTTAAGCGCGATTTGATCCGTGACCCGGGTCTACATCGTTCCATGTTTGCGAACGGTTTCTCCACCATTATCTCCGGTTTCTTTGGCTCAACGCCAAACACCACCTACGGTGAGAACATCGGCGTGATGGCGATTACCCGCGTCTACAGTACCTGGGTTATCGGCGGCGCGGCGATCATCGCCATTCTGCTCTCCTGCGTCGGCAAGCTGGCGGCAGCGATTCAGATCATCCCGGTGCCGGTGATGGGCGGCGTGTCTCTGCTGCTGTACGGGGTAATTGGTGCCTCCGGTATTCGCGTGCTGATTGAATCCAAAGTGGATTACAGCAAGGCGCAGAACCTGATCCTGACCTCAGTAATCCTGATTATCGGCGTGAGCGGCGCGAAGGTGCACATCGGTGCGGCCGAGCTGAAGGGCATGGCGCTCGCGACCATCGTCGGCGTTGGCCTGAGCCTGATCTTCAAGCTGATCTCGGTGATCCGCCCTGAAGAGGTGGTACTGGACGCGGACGAAAGCGAAAAAGCGTCACATTGATCGAAAAGTCGGGCGAGGGATCGCCCGGTTCTCTCCTTGCAGGTTCCGTGTTAAACTCCTTTCCGATTTTACGTAGGATCTCTGGTTGAGGTATTTCTGAACGGACCGGCACAGCTCTCTCTGCCACTTTATCTCCCTGACGATGAAACTTTCGCGAGTTTCTGGCCGGGTGATAACCCCTCTTTACTGGCTGCACTGCAAAACGTGCTGCGCCAGGATCACAGCGGATACATCTATATCTGGTCACGCGAAGGCGCGGGGCGCAGCCATCTGCTGCATGCCGCCTGCGCGGAGCTTTCAGCGCGCGGTGATGCAGTAGGCTACGTGCCGCTGGATAAACGTACGTGGTTCGTGCCTGAGGTGCTGGAGGGAATGGAACATCTCTCGCTGGTCTGCATCGATAATATCGAGTGCGTGGCGGGGGACGAGCCGTGGGAAATGGCGATCTTCAACCTCTACAACCGCATCCTGGAGTCGGGCAAAACCCGGCTGCTGATCACCGGCGATCGTCCACCGCGACAGCTGAATCTGGGGCTGCCGGATCTGGCGTCTCGTCTGGACTGGGGGCAAATCTACAAGCTCCAGCCGCTGTCGGATGAAGATAAGCTTCAGGCGTTACAGCTGCGCGCAAAACAGCGCGGATTTGAGCTGCCGGAAGACGTGGGCCGCTTTCTGCTCAAGCGGCTGGATCGCGAAATGCGTACGCTGTTTGACACGCTCGATCAGCTCGATCGCGCCTCCATTACCGCCCAGCGCAAGCTGACCATTCCGTTTGTGAAAGATATTCTCAAGCTTTGAATTTTCTCGCCCGGTGGCGGCTAAATATCCCCAATTAGATGCTCAACCAGAAGTGGAATCGGTCTTCCCGATGCCACGCTCCGTCCGTTTTCGCGCCACAGCGCCGTACCGCTGATGTCCAGATGCGCCCACGGAATGGCTGGCGGGCAGAAGTGGTGCAGCAGCCACGCTGCCGAAGCACTGATTGCTGCATTATTGGTCGGCGTGTTGCACAGATCGGCGATCGCGCTGTCGGTCTGTTTTTTCAGCCGCGCATCCAGCGGCAGGGACCACACTTCATCGCCGCTCTGCTTGCCCGCCAGCGTCAGCGCCGCGCGCAGCGGTTCATCCTGCGTCATTAATCCGCTCAATTCATACCCCAGCGCCTTCACGACCGCACCGGTTAAGGTCGCCATATCAATAATATAGCGCGCCTGCGGATGGCGCTGGCTGGCCCAGGCGATGGCGTCTGCCAGCACCAGTCGGCCTTCGGCATCGGTATTGTTGATTTCAACCGTGGTGCCGTTGCAGGCCGTCGCCACCGTTCCGGGCTGCATGGCGTCCGGGCCAATGGCGTTTTCCGCCAGTGCCAGCACGCCCATAATGCGTACGGGCAGCGCCAGCTCTGCGGCGGTCAGCATCAGGCCCAGCACGTTAGCCGCACCGCACATGTCGTATTTCATGGTATACATGCCCGCGCCTTCCTTCAGCCACAGGCCGCCTGTATCAAAGGTTATGCCTTTTCCCACATAGCAGCGCACCGGGCCGTCGTTGATGCCGTCATAATGGATCGCCAGCAGGCGCGGCGGACAGGTCGCCCCTTTGCCAACGGCGTGCAGCAGCCCCAGACTCTGCTCAACGATTTGCTTTTCATCCAACACCTCGCAGCGCAGAAAAGGGAAGGCGGCACACAGTTTTTGCGCCTCTTCCACCACAAACTGCGGCGTGCAGCGGTCGGGAGGGATATCCGCCAGCCGTCGCGCAGCGACCATTCCGTGGGCGATGGCCTGCTGCTGGCGGAAGATTCCCTCCAGTTTTGCCTGCTGTTCCGGCAGGCAAAGGGCAGTAATGTGCGTAAGGCGCACCGTCGATTCATCCGTTTTCTTCAGCTTCAGATCGCTTAGCCTGTGCGCCTGATTAAAGAGAAAACGCAGCACCTGCGCCAGCACCACATCGTCGATATCGGTAACGTCCAGTATCAGCTCGGGGCTGACGGGCGAGGCCAGCAGCGGGCGCAGCGCCGTCAGTAATCCTTCGGTCAGGCTATCCTGCCAGAGCGCATCGGGCAGCAGAGTGATCCGGGCAAACGGGGCGCAGCCAAAGCGGGTGTCAGCGATGCTGGCAGACTCGCGCATTTCTGCGACCAGCGCCGTTTCGGGCAAATGCGTACAGGTGGCGGATGCAATCAAATGGCTCTGCGGAGCCGCGTCAGAAAGCGCGTTGATAAACTGATACGTAATCATCATGACTCCTCAATCGGCGCGCGGATCCGCGCGGCATAGGCCTGCATCCACTCATCGTCTACCGCGTGATAATGCGTTTTCTCCCGCAGGCGTTCGGTACGAAAAACGGTGAGAGGCTGGCGAGCCGTCGCCACCACAAACGAGAAGGTTTTGATGTTGGTGGCGGCACCAAATTCGCCTTTGTTGTTCATGCACACCACTGAGAGATCGCCCGCGCGCCCAAAGCGCGACATCAGCTTGTCTTCCAGTTCGAACACTACCGAATCGGCAGCCTGCTGGGGCGTCATGCCCTGCGCCATGCGGCGGACGATTTCGTAGCTGGTGCAGCCTTTCATCAGATCTTCACCGACGCCCGTGGCGGTGGCAGCGCCGGTTTCACTGTCGCAGTAAAATCCGGAACCAATAATGGGCGAATCCCCGAGTCGACCGCGCTTTTTCATGAACAGGCCGCTGGTGGACGTGGCGACGCTCATCGAGCCCTGCTTATCGAGGCCGATAATGCCGACGGTGTCATGCCCGTCGTAAGGGCTTAAGCCCTTATCCAGCGTTTCACGGCAGCGTTTGCGGTAGTGCTGCAAGGCGCGGTCAGTGAGCATGGTTTTGTCGGCAAAGCCCTGGCTCAGCGCCCATTCGCGCGCGCCCTGGCCCACCAGCAGGCTGTTGTAGCGCTGGCGGCTTAACGCATGCGCCACCCGCACCGGGTTGGCGATATCCACCAGGTTGCCCACGGCACCAAACGCCAGCGTATCGCCGTCCATGTAGGCGGCGTCCAGCTCCACTTCGCCATTTTCGGTGGGCAGCCCGCCGTAGCCGACGGATTTATAAAACGGAAAATCTTCGACGGCGGCGACGGCATCCACCACCGCTGCCGAGACCGGTTTCCCCGCAGCCAGCGCAGATGCAGACTCGGTGACGCCTTCAAGCGCCATTCTCCAGGTCGCGATAATTCCCCACATGCTTTACTCCTGTTTTGCAAGGGTGGTGTCGGTTTGCGTAACGGTGACCATTTCCGCCGCGCGGTACTGTTTGTCCACGATACGCATGAAAGGTAGGTACAGCATGGCGCCAATTAGCAGGTTGATAAGCTGCATCACGCTGCCGCTCAGGTGCCCGGTAACGATAAAACCGCTGATAACGGGTGGCAGCGTCCAGGGAATAAACACCCCGGTGGTGACGGCAACCGCGCCAATCTTCATCGCTGCATACTGCACGGTAACCAGCACCAGCGGCACCAGATTGAACGGGATAAGCATGATTGGGTTCATGATCACCGGCAGGCCAAACAGGATCGGTTCGTTGATGTTAAACACTGACGCCCCGGCGCCGAGGCGCGCCACTTCCCGCATGTTTTTGCTGCGGGCGAAAATCAGCATCGCAATGACCAGCGACAGCGTGGCCCCCGCGCCGCCCATCCAGATCATGTCAAAAAACTGTTCGGTGATAATGTGCGGCGGCGTGGCGCCAGCCTGAATGGCCGCGATGTTGTCGGTCTGGTTCTCCATCCACAGCGGGCGAATGATGCCGTTAATCATCGAGCCGGAGTTAATGCCCACTGACCAGAGAATGGTGATGCTGAAGACCGTCATCAGCGCGCCAAAGTAAGAGGTACCGTAGTGGCGAACCGGCGTGGCCACTACTTCGTAAATAAACTGGTGGATAGTGTTGTAGTGGGTGTTTTCAAACACGATACGGATACCCAGCACCAGAATCATCACCAGCAGGGCCGGGATTAATGCCGCGAACGACTCCTGCACCGCCGGCGGCACGCCGTCCGGCATTTTGATGACCAGTTTTTTGCGCTTGAGCCAGCAGAACAGTTCCGTCCACAGCAGAGAACCAATCATCGCCACGAACAGCCCTTTGCTGCCAATCCACTCCACCGGAATGACGGTTATACCGCCGTTTTCCGCCACTTTGATAAAGGGCGTCAGGATGAGAAAGGCGACCAGCGCCAGGATGCCGCAGGAGATGCGATCCTCACCGTAGTGTTCCGCCAGGCGGAAGGCAACCAGGAAGCTGATGAACAGCGACATGGTGGAGAACACCGCGTTGAACGGGATTTCAATAATGGCGCTCCAGCTCTCACCAAAGGCCTGAGACATAAACTGCTGATAGGCTTGATTCGGGAATGACGAGATCACCAGCAGAACGGAGCCGACGATGATAAACGGCATGAAGGATACGTAGGCGCCGCGAATGGCCCCGAGATGACGCTGCTGGGCCGTTTTGGCCGCCAGCGGCATCAGTTTTGCTTCAAGAAATCCCAGAACATTGTTCATTGTGAACTCCGTACAAGATTGAGGGGTGTTGGTTGTGTTATGTCTGGGAATTATCAGTGAAGCGTGGCGAGCGAAAGGTGAAATCGGTCACAAAGCAATCGCTGCTGTAGTATAAATCTCATAAGATTAGTTCTGAGGACTTGCGATGGAAATTAAACTGCATGCTAATGCCACCACGACGCCGCGCATCCGTCGCTATCTTCAGCAGTCAGATAAAAGCGACAGAGAGCTTGCCGCTGAGCTGGGCATTTCGGTCACTACCGTCAGGCGCTGGCGCAACCGCGAGCAGATTTCGGACAACCACACAACGCCAAAAGTGATACACAAAGCGTTGAGACAAGAGCAGATCGCACTGGTGAATGTCCTGCGTGACGTCTCGGGAGCGCCGCTTGATGAACTGCTGCAGATTGTAAACGGCGTGCTGGGGATCCCCGTATCCCGGGCGACATTGAACCGCTACCTCAAACCGACCTCTGCGCAACAAAAAGGGGCTCCGTTGCAGGGGAAAAAGGCGCTCAAGGCAGGTATCGTGCCGCAAAAACTTCTGTTACATCATCAGCCCCTGTCTCTGCATATGGACGATGGCGGAGAACAGCATCTACTTTGGGCGCGTGAACCGGTGAGCGGCTGGTGCTACGCCCGGCTGTACGCGGGCACTTCTCCGCAGCTGCTGGCCCGCTGGGCGCACGACGCGCTGGAAGCCTGTCCGGCTGATATTCAATCTATTGAGACTTTTGGTTTCGAGGTGAAGCCAGAGGAGCGTAATACCACCGTTACGGTGCATCCGCAGCAGTACCGTGCCATTCAGGTTGCTCAGCCGCTCTGTGAAATCATTCCACGCCTGAACAGTGAGCCGGCAGGCGAGCTGTTGATCCAGCTGTGCGAATTTTACAACCGGGGAAAAGCGCAGAAAAAGTTAGGAGAGAGTACGCCGCAGGGCTTTCTTGAAGCGCTGCGGCGTAACGATTAGAGGATCTGGAGCACGTCTTCCGGCGGACGTCCAATGCGCGCCTGGCCGTTCGCCACCACAATCGGGCGCTCAATCAGCTTTGGATTTTCAACCATCGCCTGGATCAGCTCAGACTCGGTGAGACGGCTGTCATCCAGGTTAAGCGACTTATACAGATCTTCTTTCTGACGCATCAGCTCTCTAGCACTGCCCATTCCCAGCATGCGCAGCAGCTGGCGGAGGGTTTGCGCGTCAGGTGGTGTATCAAGGTAAAGCACAACTTCCGGCTCAACGCCGTTAGACTTCAGCAGGCTCAGGGTATCGCGGCTCTTGGAGCAGCGAGGGTTGTGATAAATTTTTACGGCGTCTGTCATGACGTGAATTCTCCTTTATTACATCTTCTCGTACGGCTTAAAGCGCTGCTGCAGGCCGCGAAGCTGATCGATACGCGCGTCGTAACGGGCCTGCTGTAGGCTACCAAGCTTGACCTGCGAGCTGGCGCTGCTGAGCGCGGAAATCGCCTGATCGAGGCGGCCCACCAGGGCAAAGCCTTCGGCACGCGCCGCAAGCTCCTGATCGCGGTTGCCGAGCTGGGCTTCCGCCTGAGCGAGCAGATCCCAGCCGTTTTGATCGTCTTTATTATTAAAGGTGTAGCGGTTCAGGATAGTCGCCGCTTCACCCGGCTGGCCGCCCTGCAGGTAAGCATTCGCCAGGTTAAGCTGCAGCACCGGGTTGGTACGGACGTCTTTCGCCCCTTTCAGACGGTTAATCGCATCGGCGGTTTTCTTCTGCCCCAGATCGATATCCGTCGACAGATCGAGATACCACGGGTTGTTCGGGTCGGCAGCCAGAAGCGGCTGCAGCGCTTTACGCGCCTCGTCGTATTTGCTGGCTTCCATCGCCTGAAGCGCCTGACCATACTGCGCGGCGTTTTTCTCACGCACGTTGCCTTTCGCCAGGGTATCCAGCAGGTCACTGGTGAGCTGGTTACGCCCGGAATTGTACATTCCCAGGGTTCTCACTTTCGCCATGTAGAAATCCTGCGAAGACTGGACCACCACAGGACGCATCTGGTTTGCACGGTTACGCGCGTCCGATAGTCGGCTTTCAGGCAGCGGGTGCGTCAGCAGGATTTCCGGCGGACGGGAAGAGTAACGCGCCTGATCGAGCAGTTTTTCCAGGAAGCTCGGCATGGCCTGCGGGTCAAAGCCCGAGCGCTGCAGCACCTGAATCCCGATGCGGTCCGCTTCCTGCTCGTTTTGTTGGGTAAAGCTGATCATCCCCTGACGTGTTCCCGCCAGCGTACCGGTCAGCGCTGCCATCCCGGCCTGCGGGCTGGCCATCGCCAGCAGAATCGATCCCAGTGCACCCACCCAGGTGAGGGGAGCGTTACGTTTCTGGTCTTCCATCGCACGCGCCAGGTGACGTTGTGTGACGTGCGAAATTTCGTGCGCCATTACCGAGGCCAGCTGGCTTTCGTTGTCAGAGTAACGGAATAACGCCGAATGCAGCACCACGTTACCGCCAAAGAAGGCGAAGGCGTTGATTTCGTCATTATTGATTAAATAGAAATGGAAGGGGGTCTTTACCGAGTCGGCGTGCGCTACCAGACGCATCCCCAACCCGTTTATGTACTGCACCAGCAAAGGGTCGTTGATCAGCGGGGCGCTGCCGCGCAGCTGGCGAACATAGTAATCCCCCATTTGCATCTCTTGCCCAATAGAGAGCGTGCTTCCTGCTGTGGTGCCCATGTCCGGCAATGAATCGGACGAGTCAGCAAAAGCGGGCAACACCTGACCGACCGTCACCGCGGCAATCAGTGTTGCAACCAGTGTTTTTCTCAATTGCCTGAACATAACCACTGTCCTGTATGTTGGATGTGCTAATTTGACCGATGAACCGGCATATCGTTCATCTCTGCTGCCCTGCGAGTGTAGCCGTGTTGTAGCATGAAGAAAATCCCATTCATCAGGGTTTTGCGGATTGCGATCGGGATACAAAAAGCGAAAGTCTTTTTTGTGACAGTTAGATACAATTCACCGTCTCACTCCCGCCATTCGATTCAGGGAAGGGTTGTATGCTCGAAATGTTAATGCAGTGGTACCGGCGTCGGTTCAGCGACCCGGAAGCCATTGCTTTGTTGGTTATTCTGGTTGCCGGGTTCGGTATTCTGTTCTTCTTCAGCGGCCTGCTCGCCCCTCTGCTGGTGGCGATTGTGCTGGCGTACCTGCTGGAGTGGCCCACGGCGCGTCTGGAACATATCGGCTGTTCCCGCCGCTGGGCGACCAGCATCGTGCTGGTGCTGTTTGTCGGCATCCTGCTGTTAATGGCTTTTGTGGTGATGCCGGTCGCCTGGCAGCAGGGAATTAACCTGATCCGCGACATGCCCGGCATGCTGAACAAGCTGTCTGATTTTGCCGCCACGCTGCCGCGCCGTTATCCGGCCCTGATGGATGCCGGAATTATCGACGCGATGGCCGAAAATATGCGCGCCCGCATCATGACGATGGGTGATTCGGTGGTGAAATACTCTCTGGCGTCCCTGGTCGGACTGCTGACGCTGGCGGTTTACCTTGTGCTCGTGCCGCTGATGGTCTTCTTCCTGGTGAAAGATAAAGATCAAATGCTCAACGCCGTGCGCCGTATTCTGCCGCGCAATCGCGGGCTGGCGGGGCAGGTCTGGGAAGAGATGAACCAGCAGATCACCAACTACATTCGCGGCAAGGTGCTGGAGATGATTGTCGTGGGGGTAGCGACCTGGATTGGCTTCCTGATTTTCGGCCTGAACTACTCGCTGCTGCTGGCGGTGCTGGTGGGGCTGTCGGTTCTGATCCCGTACATAGGCGCGTTTGTGGTGACCATTCCGGTTGTTGGGGTCGCGCTGTTCCAGTTTGGGCTGGGGACTGAGTTCTGGAGCTGTTTCGCGGTGTACCTGATTATTCAGGGCCTGGACGGTAACCTGCTGGTGCCGGTGCTGTTCTCCGAAGCGGTGAACCTGCATCCTCTGGTGATTATCTTATCCGTGGTGATTTTCGGCGGGCTGTGGGGATTCTGGGGCGTGTTCTTCGCCATTCCGCTGGCAACGCTGATTAAAGCCGTGGTCCACGCGTGGCCGGATGTGCCGGCGGTGGAAGAGAAGTAGAGGGGGGCGGCCTGATGCCCTCACCCCGACCCTCTCCCACAGGGAGAGGGAGAAAACATGAAAAACGGCAACCTGGGTTGCCGTTTTGCTGTTTATCAGGCGCTTTGTTTCAGCCAGTTCAACACCACGTCGTGGTGGTTGCTGGTTTTGAAGTCGTCAAACACGTGTTCAACTTTACCGTCAGCGTCAATCAGGAAGCTGATGCGGTGGATGCCGTCGTAGGTTTTACCCATAAACGTCTTCTCGCCCCAGACGCCGAACTGCTCGCATACCTGATGATCTTCATCGGAAAGCAGCGTGAAGTTCAACAGCTCTTTTTCAGCAAATCGTGAGAGCTTTTCTGGTTTATCGGTGCTGATACCCAGCACTTCCACGCCGACTTTTTTCAACTCGTCCATGTTGTCGCGTAAGCCGCAGGCCTGTACGGTGCAGCCGGGGGTCATGGCTTTCGGGTAGAAATAGACCAGAACACGCTGTCCCTGGAAGTCGGTCAAATTTACTTGCTCGCCGTCTTGATCCGGTAAGCTAAATTTCGGTGCGATGTCACCGGCTTTCAGTGGGTTCATTACTCAACTCCATCCTGTTCGTGCTGCGAATAATTGACGACGCTTATACTGCCCTGCGCGTTTAATTCTGTACAGAGGGCTTTGAACGCTTGCTCGATATTTGACGCATCCTGTGAGGCAGGGCTGTGCGCGGTAATTTGAATAAACAGCACCGGAAGACCATGGTCATCGCTTGTCTGCGTACGGGAAACCAGTTCGGCAATATTCATCTGATGACTGTCAAAAAGCGCCGTGAAACGCTCAATCAGATGCGGAGAATCAGGCACTTCAACCTGTACCCAGACGGTAGAAGGCAGTGCCGGACGCGGACGCGCGGTGGTGCGCTTCATGACAATCAGCAAATCCAGTTCGGCCCCTTTCAGCGGCAGGGTCGATTCAATCAACGTAATGGCGTTCCATGTCCCGGAAAGCAACATAATAAATGTGAACTCTTCGCCAAGCATCGCTAGACGGCTGTCTTCGATATTACAGCCGCAGCTGCTTACGTGACGGGTGATGGTGTTCACGATACCCGGCCTGTCGGCACCCAGCGCAGTGATAACCAGGTAATGTTGTGATGAGGTTGTCAAACCTGTTCTTCCTTTGCATGGTTAAGTCTTCCTAAGGAAAGCATAAAAAAAACATGCATACAACCGCCTGAGAGCCTCAGGTCGCTTGCTTTTATTACAGTTCCAAACGTAACATTGAGGCTCTTGTTCGCACAGAGGATGGCTCATGTTCACGGGAAGTATTGTCGCGCTTGTTACACCGATGGATGAAAAAGGTAATGTCTGCCGGTCAAGCATGAAGAAGCTCATTGATTACCATGTCGCCAACGGAACCTCGGCGATCGTTTCGGTAGGGACTACCGGTGAATCCGCAACGCTGAGCCACGACGAGCACGGCGATGTGGTGATGCTGACCCTGGAACTGGCTGACGGACGTATTCCGGTCATCGCGGGCACAGGGGCTAATGCAACCGCAGAAGCTATCAGCCTGACCAAACGTTTTAACGACAGCGGCATCGTTGGCTGTCTGACGGTGACTCCTTACTACAACCGTCCTACTCAGGAAGGTTTGTTCCAGCACTTCAAAGCCATCGCTGAACATACTGACTTGCCACAAATTCTGTATAATGTGCCGTCTCGTACCGGTTGCGATATGCTGCCGGAAACCGTTGGTCGTCTCTCGGAAGTAAAAAATATTATCGGTATTAAAGAGGCGACAGGGAACTTAAGTCGCGTTCATCAGATCAAAGAGCTGGTTTCAGACGACTTTATCCTGTTGAGTGGTGATGATGCGACCGCGCTGGACTTTATGCAGCTCGGTGGCCATGGCGTGATCTCCGTAACGGCAAACGTTGCGGCGCGCGACATGGCTGAAATGTGCAAACTGGCCGCAGCAGGTCATTTTGATGAAGCGCGCGTCATTAATCAGCGTCTGATGCCGCTGCACAATAAATTATTTGTCGAACCCAATCCGATCCCAGTGAAATGGGCATGCAAGGAGTTGGGTCTTGTAGCAACCGATACGCTGCGTCTGCCAATGACACCGATCACCGACCACGGTCGTGATATCGTCAGGGCTGCGCTGAAGCATGCCGGTTTGCTGTAGAGTTTAGGGAGATTTGATGGCTTATTCAGTACAGAAGTCGCGCCTGGCGAAGGTTGCGAGTGTTTCGCTTGTTATGCTGCTCGCTGCCTGTAGTTCAGACTCGCGCTACAAGCGCCAGGTGAGCGGTGATGAATCCTATCTGGATGCGACCCCGCTTGCTGAACTTCACGCACCGGCTGGTATGATCCTGCCGATTCAGAACGGCGATTATAATATTCCCGTGACCAACGGCAGCGGCCTGGTCGGTAAAGCGCTTGATATTCGTCCGCCAGCACAGCCTCTGGCGCTGGTTAGCGGGGCGCGTACCCAGTTCACCGGTGATACGGCGTCTCTGATGGTTGAGAGCGCGCGCGGTAGCAATCTTTGGCCGCAGGTTGTCAGTGTCATTCAGTCGAAGAACTACACCATCGATAAACGCGATGACGCCAGCCAGACGTTAACCACCGACTGGATCGAATGGAACCGTCTGGATGAAGACCAGCAGTACCGCGGTCGCTATCAAGTCTCCGTTAAACCACAGGGTTATCAGCAGGCGGTCAACGTTAAGCTGTTGAACCTGGAGCAGGCGGGTAAACCGGTTGCGGATGCCGCGTCCCTGCAGCGTTACAGTACCGAAATGTTGAACGTGATTGCCGCAGGTCTGGATAAGACCGCTACCGATGCCGCCAACGCTGCGCAGAGCCGTAACGGTGTGACCTTTGATGTTCAGAGCGGCGCGGATGATACCGGCCTGCCAATGCTGGTAGTGCGTGCACCGTTTAACCAGACCTGGCAACGTCTGCCAGCAACGCTGGAAAAAGTGGGCATGAAAGTGACCGACAGCACGCGTTCAACCGGCAGCATGACGGCAACCTATAAGCCGCTCTCCGACAGCGCGTGGCAGGAACTGGGCGCGAAAGATCCACAGCTTGCCTCCGGTGACTATAAGATTCAGGTAGGTGACCTAGATAACCGCAGCAGTCTGCAGTTTATCGATCCAAAAGGTCACACGCTGACCCAGTCGCAGAACGATGCGCTGGTCGCTGTCTTCCAGGCAGCATTCAGCAAATAAATACGAGGGCTGGTGAATCCAGCCCTTTTTATTTTAGTGCCACGCAAACGTGTGCGTGGCATAATATCCCCAGTTTTGAACACAAATCATCACACCAGGAGTAATGAAGATGCAGAAGCAAGCTGAGTTGTATCGTGGCAAAGCGAAGACCGTATACAGCACGGAAAACCCGGATCTGTTGGTGCTCGAGTTCCGCAATGATACGTCAGCAGGGGATGGCGCACGCATTGAGCAGTTCGATCGTAAAGGCATGGTGAACAACAAGTTCAACCACTTCATTATGACCAAACTGGCCGAAGCGGGTATCCCGACCCAGATGGAAGCGTTGCTGTCCGATACGGAATGTCTGGTGAAAAAACTGGATATGGTTCCGGTTGAGTGCGTTATTCGTAACCGTGCGGCGGGCTCCCTGGTGAAGCGTCTCGGCATTGAAGAAGGTATCGAACTGAATCCACCGCTGTTCGACCTGTTCCTGAAAAACGATGCCATGCACGATCCGATGGTCAATGATTCCTACTGCGAAACCTTCGGCTGGGTGAACAAAGAGAACCTGGCGCGCATGAAAGAGCTGACCTACAAAGCCAACGACGTGCTGAAAAAACTGTTTGATGACGCGGGCCTGATCCTCGTCGACTTCAAGCTGGAGTTTGGTCTGTTCAAAGGCGAAGTGGTGCTGGGCGATGAGTTCTCACCAGACGGTAGCCGCCTGTGGGATAAAGAAACGCTGGATAAAATGGACAAAGACCGTTTTCGCCAGAGCCTGGGTGGCCTGATTGAAGCGTACGAAGCGGTTGCTCACCGTTTAGGCGTTAAGCTCGACTAACTCCCTCACTTGCCAAAGGATGTTCGCATCCTTTGGCGTCTTACCTTTGTTTCCTATGGTAATCTTGCCGTTAACCGCCTACGATCATAGCTATTATAAATGGAATAGTTAGAGGTGGTTATGCGCTGGCAAGGGCGTCGTGAAAGTGACAATGTAGAAGACAGACGCAGTGATGGCGGCGGCGGTCCTTCAATGGGTGGACCCGGCTTCCGGTTACCCAGCGGTAAGGGTGGCATCATCCTGCTGATTGTGGTTTTAGTCGCGGGTTATTACGGCGTTGACCTCACAGGGTTGATGACCGGTCCGCCGCTGCAACAGCAGCAATCTCAGCACTCCATCAGCCCGAATGAAGATGAAGCGGCCAAATTTACCTCCGTTATCCTCGCCACAACGGAAGACACCTGGGGTCAGCTGTTTGAGAAGATGGGGCGTACCTACCAGCAGCCGAAGCTGGTGATGTACCGGGGCGCAACCCGCACCGGATGCGGCACCGGACAGTCCGTGATGGGGCCGTTCTACTGCCCGGCGGACGGCACCGTCTATATCGATCTCTCCTTTTACGATGACATGAAACGCAAGCTTGGCGCTGACGGTGATTTTGCCCAGGGCTACGTGATCGCGCATGAAGTCGGCCATCACGTGCAAAAGCTGCTGGGGATTGAGCCTAAGGTGCGCCAGCTGCAGCAAAATGCCTCGCAGGCAGAAGTTAACCGACTGTCCGTCAAAATGGAGCTGCAGGCGGACTGCTTCGCGGGCGTCTGGGGCCACAGCATGCAGCAGCAGGGCGTTCTGGAATCCGGCGATCTTGAGGAGGCGTTAAACGCCGCTCAGGCTATCGGTGACGACCGTCTTCAGCAGCAGAGCCAGGGGCGCGTCGTGCCGGACAGCTTCACTCACGGTACCTCACAGCAGCGCTACAGCTGGTTCAAACGCGGCTTCGACAGCGGCGACCCGGCGCAGTGTAATACCTTCGGCAAAGCGATGTAATGCAGGCGTTTGAACAGCTGATACGCGAGCTTGAGCGCACCGGCCATCGTCGGCTGGTGGTGCTCAGCGGCGAGGCGCAGTGGACGTTAACCCAGGCGCTTGCCCTGCGTGCTGCCCTGCCCGGAGACTGGGTTTGGCTTGACGAACATCCTTCAAAAGCCATCAGCGGCCTGCTGGGACGCGAGTTCCGGCATGCTGTTTTTGACGCCAGCGCCGGGTTTGATGTCGCCGCGTTTGCCGCCCTGAGCGGAACGCTGAGCGCCGGAAGCCTTCTGGTGCTGCGGGTTCCGCCGCTCGACGCGTGGGCCGGGTTGCCAGACAGCGATTCACTGCGCTGGAGCGACAGCGCGGAAGCAATAGCCACGCCGCATTTTGTCCACCATTTCTCACGGGCGATTGCAGCCGATCCCGACGCGATTGTCTGGCTTCAGGGCCGCGCGTTATCCCTTCCGTCTTTACCCGACGCGCCAGACTGGCAGCCTGCCAGCGGCGCCCCGCAGCGCGAACAGGCTGAGATCCTGGATGTGCTGCAGGGGATGTCGGGTGGCATCGTGGCCGTCACCGCCGCGCGCGGGCGCGGAAAATCAGCCCTGGCAGGAATGTTGCTGAGCCGCATTGCTGGCAGCGCCGTGGTTACCGCGCCGTCGAAGGGGGCAACGGATATCATCGCCCGCTTTGCCGGAGAGCGTTTTCATTTTATGGCCCCGGACGCGCTGCTTGCCTCTTCACGCCAGGCAGACTGGCTGATTGTTGATGAAGCCGCTGCGATCCCCGGACCTCTGCTGGAAAAGTTAGTTGCCCGTTTCCCCCGCGTGCTGTTAACCACCACGGTGCAGGGCTATGAAGGGACGGGCCGGGGATTTTTGCTTAAATTCTGCGGTCGGTTTGCCGGGCTGCAGCGCTACAGCTTATCTACACCTGTGCGCTGGGCGGCGGGCTGCCCGCTTGAGCGGATCGTCGCCAGCGCGCTGCTGTTTGACGATACGCTGATTGACCGTCGCCCGGAAGGAGAGGTGCATTTAACGTCTCTGGCGCCGACGGCATGGGAAAGCCGCCCGGCGCTTGCCGCGAGCGTGTATGAGCTCCTCTGCGCGGCGCATTACCGCACCTCGCCGCTCGATTTGCGCCGCATGATGGACGCGCCCGGGCAGCAGTTTGCCGTTGCCGAAACGAACCCGGTTATCGCCGGGGCGCTATGGCTGGTAGAGGAGGGCGGGCTATCCCCTGAGCTTAGCCGCGCCGTGTGGGCGGGGTTCCGGCGTCCGCGCGGGAACCTGGTGGCGCAGTCTCTGGCGGCACACGGCGGCTCTCCGCTGGCGGCGACGCTCAGAGGACGGCGGGTGACCCGCATTGCCGTGCACCCTCGCCGTCAGCGGGAAGGGATTGGCCAGGCGCTTGTTCGCAGCGCCTGCGGCGAAGATTATCTGTCGGTGAGCTTTGGTTACACCGATGAACTTTGGCATTTCTGGCAGCAGTGCGGCTTTGTGCTGGTGCGGATGGGCAGCCATCGTGAAGCCAGCAGCGGCTGCTACACGGCGATGGCGCTGCTGCCGCTTAGCGAGGCAGGGCGTCGGCTGTGCGCGCAGGAACATCAGCGTTTGTGCCGGGATATGCGCGTCCTGTCTGCCTGGAACGGTGAAAAGATCCCCGTGGAAGACCGATGGGAAGCTACCCTTAATAGTGACGACTGGCTGGAGCTGGCGGGGTTTGCTTTTGCACACCGGGCGTTTTCAACCTCGGTTGCCGCGCTGACGCGGCTGTTGTTAGCCGTGGACATGCCTCTTCCGGCCCTGCGTGGGAAAATGGCAGGAAAAACGGAAGACGTCGGGCGAAAAGCGTTGCTGGCAAAGCTGCGCAGTGAAACCGCGCAAGCGCTTGAAAGCCTTGATTATCCCCGCTGCCAGCAGTTGAAGGAAGACATTTTGCAATGGCAATTTTTTCAATGACTTCTTCAGTAAAGTGGCATGGTCATTCACGTCGGGAGGCGTAGAATCCAGGTCATCTATTAAGGAGACCACCATGAAACACGATCATTTTGTTGTTCAAAGCCCTGACAAACCGGCTAAACAGTTACTGCTTCTGTTTCATGGGGTTGGCGATAATGCCGTCAATATGGGGCAGATTGGCAGCTGGTTTGCGCCCGTTTTCCCCGAAGCGCTGATTGTCAGCATCGGTGGCGTAGAGCCATGCGGCCCGAACGGGCGCCAGTGGTTCTCGGTTCAGGGCGTGACGGAAGAGAACCGTCAGGCGCGCATTGACGCCATCATGCCGACCTTTATCGACGTTGTCCGCTACTGGCAGCAGCAGAGCGGCGTGGGTGCCGAGGCGACCGCGCTGATTGGCTTCTCGCAGGGGTCAATCATGTCGCTGGAAAGCGTAAAGGCGCACCCGGGTCTGGTTTCACGGGTGATCGCGTTTAACGGTCGTTTTGCGACGTTACCAACAAGCGCAACCACGCAGACCACGATCCACTTAATCCACGGCGGTGAAGACCGGGTGATTGAACTCTCGCATGCGGTTGCTGCCCAGGAAGCGCTGATTCGGGAAGGTGGGGATGTGACGCTGGATATCGTTGACGATCTGGGCCACGCCATTGACGACCGCAGCATGCAGTTTGCGCTCGATCGTTTACGCTATACCGTACCGAAGCACTACTTTGATGAAGCGCTCAGCGGCGGTAAGCCGGATAACGATGATATTGTTGAGTTTATGTGAGGTTATCCCCTCTCCACAGGAGAGGGGATACGGACCGGTTACTTCTTCTGGTCTTTCTTCGGCCAGTCGTCGTCATCGTCCCACTTGTCGTTGAAATCACGGTGCGGGGGAAGATCCGGTTTGTTGGCGAGAAATTTTTTATGGTCCACGCGCTTAAGGTCTTTAATCACGTTAAGCAGTACGCCGACCAGAAAAACCAACACCAGAACCCACCAGTACTTTGAAAGCCAATCCATTCGCTATTCCTCTCAGAGCGTTCGTCAGGCGACGATTTGCTCCATAATACGTTGATACATACGGGCCAGCAGTTGCAAATCTGCCGCATTGACACACTCATTTATTTTATGAATGGTTGCGTTCACTGGCCCCAGTTCGACAACCTGAGCACCCATACGGGCGATAAAGCGTCCGTCTGAGGTGCCACCCGTTGTCAGCAGCTGTGGCTTAATTTCATTATAGTGCTCGATGGCGTTCACCACCGCATCCACCAGTTTGCCGCGCTGCGTCAGGAACGGCTGGCCGGAAAGCCACCACTCCACGGTGTAGCGCAGGTGATATTTTTCCAGCAGGGCGACAACCCGCGCCTTGATCATTTCATCGGTCAGTTCCGTGCTGAAGCGGAAGTTGAACTGGACGAAGTAATCCCCCGGGATCACGTTATTGCTTCCGGTCCCGGCCTTGACGTTCGCAATCTGCATGCTGGTCGGCGGGAAGAACTCGTTGCCCTTATCCCACTCAATCGCCACCAGCTCGCTCAGCATTGGCGCAGCGCGGTGGACCGGGTTATCGGCCAGATGCGGATACGCAACGTGCCCCTGAACGCCGTGAATGGTCAGGTTACAGGTCAGCGAGCCACGGCGTCCGTTTTTCACGACGTCACCCACCACTTCGGTGCTGGACGGCTCACCGACCAGGCAGTAGTCGAGACGCTCGTTGCGTGCCATCAGCGCTTCAACAACCTTCACGGTACCGTTGTGCGCGCTGGCTTCTTCGTCGGAGGTTACCAAAAACGCGAGACGGTTTTTGTGGTTGGGATGCTGCGCCACAAAGCGCTCTGCCGCCACGACCATTGCCGCCAGAGAGCCTTTCATGTCTGCCGCGCCGCGACCAAACAGCATGCCATCCCGAATGGTCGGCTCAAACGGCGGGTTAATCCAGCGATCCGCGTCACCGGCGGGAACAACGTCAGTATGCCCGGCGAAGGCCAGCGTTTCGCCCTGTCCGCGCCACGCCCAGAAGTTCTGGGTATCGCCAAAGTCCATGCGTTCAATGGTAAAACCGATGGCACGCAGGCGTTCAATCATAAGAGCCTGACAACCTGCGTCGTCCGGGCTAAGGGAAGGACGGCGAATAAGCTGCTGAGTCAGCTCAATGACCGGGCATGACATAAACTACACCTCAACGAAAAAAGTCGGAATAAAGGGTTTCACTGAAACCCAGCAGCATAGGCTGCCCTGGCGCGCAGAGCAATGGGCGTTTGATAATTGCCGGCATCTCGATCATCAGTTTTGCCGCGCTGTCGGCATCGGTGATGCTGGCGCGCAGAGATTCGTCCAGTTTACGCCATGTGGTACCGCGGGTGTTCAGCAGAGCTTCCCAGCCCAGTTCGCGGATAGCGCTATGCAGAAATTCTGCATCAAGCCCATCGGCGCGGTAATCGTGGAAACGGTACTCCACGCCGTTCGCTTCCAGCCATCGACGGGCTTTTTTGATGGTGTCGCAATTTTTAATGCCGTACATCACAACCATGGTGAATCCTTTTGACCTTATGATGATTAAATGTTCAGTAAATTCGAAGATATATCCTTAAGTGGAATATAACACATTCAGGAATCGTCTGGATTTACACTTTATATTAATTCAACTCACATCTGTGCGCTGAATATTCTTTCACCATTTAAGCATAGATGTCCATAAACTTTAAAAACCCAATAAACTCAGCAAATAAAATAAAACTCACCCATCCGTAGGGTTATTTCAAAATATTGCTGGCCGTCACAAAAAATTGAGGTCTCACCGTTCATATTTATCATAAATCCCCGCAGGACGTGGGTTACAATCACAGCAATTGGTTAAATAGTCTTCACAATGATGGCCCGTTTTTGTAGAATGCGCATAATAATAAGAGAGGTAGTTATGATTGAACGTGAACTGGGGAACTGGAAAGATTTTATCGAAGGCATGCTTCGTAAATGACATTCAGTAAGAATTGCAAGAGCACTAAAATAAGTAAAATAACCATAGTGTGAATTAATCACACAGTAAAAAGGCGGCCGATAAAGCCGCCTTTTTTTATTTCAATCACTTACTCAGCACGTTCCTTTAGCGGGAAGCGACGACGCACCAGCACAAAGAATAGCGGAACGAAATAAATGGCCAGGATGGTGGCCGAAATCATGCCGCCCATGACCCCCGTCCCGACGGCATGCTGGCTGCTGGAGCCTGCTCCCGTACTGGTTGCCATCGGCAGTACGCCAAAGACAAACGCCAGTGACGTCATCAGGATCGGGCGTAAGCGCTGACGGCAGGCGTGCAGCGTGGCCGCCATCAGCTCGTGGCCTTTGGCATTCATCTCGTTGGCAAACTCAACGATCAGAATGGCGTTTTTCGCCGACAGCCCAATCACGGTGAGCAGACCCACCTGGAAGTAAACATCGTTCTCCAGACCGCGCATCCAGGTCGCGAGCAGGGCACCAATGACGCCAAGGGGCACGACCAGCATGACGGAGAACGGGACCGACCAGCTTTCATACAGGGCGGCGAGGCAGAGGAAGACCACCAGCAGAGAGAGTGCGTAAAGTGCGGGAGCCTGTGCCCCGGAGAGGCGCTCCTGGTAAGACATGGCCGTCCACTCCAGACCAAAACCGGCGGGCAGCTGTTGCACCAGTTTTTCCATAGTGTCCATGGCGGTACCGGTGCTGACGCCCGGCGCGGCTTCCCCGACGATTTCAACCGCAGAGTAGCCGTTATAGCGCTCCAGGCGTGGCGATCCGCTCTCCCAGTGCGAAGTCGCAAAGGCAGAGAACGGCACCATGCCGCCAGCGTTATTCCTGACAAACCAGCGGTTAATATCATCCGGCAGCATGCGGAACGGCGCGGCGGACTGGACATAGACTTTTTTCACGCGGCCACGATCCATAAAGTCATTCACATAGCTCGAGCCCCACGCCGTTTGCAGGGTATCGTTGATATCGTTGATCGATACGCCCAGCGCCTGCGCCTTACGCTGATCGATATCCACCTGAAGCTGCGGGCTGTCATCCAGACCGTTATGGCGAACGCGGGTCAGGCCGGGATCGTTGCCCGCCAGCGCTAACAGCTTATCGCGTGCCGCCATCAGCGCCGTGTGTCCCGCACCGGCGTGATCCTGCAGCTCCATGTCAAACCCGGCGGAACTGCCAAGGCCGCTGATTGCCGGCGGGCTGCTGGCAAAGACGCGCGCCTCTTTGATGTGCGCGAAGGCTTTGGTCGCGCGTTCAATGATGGCAAATGATGTTCCCGTTCTGGTATCGCGCTCGTCCCAGTCCTTCAGGCGGACGAACATGCGGGCGACGTTCTGCCCGTTCCCGCCCGGCCCGGAACCGACGGTAGAGAAGACGGATACGACGTTATCTTTCTCTTTAGTAAAGAAATACTGCTCCACTTTCTGGACCACTTTCAGCGTCTGCTGCTGCGTTGCGCCGCTCGGCAGCTGCACCGAGGTGGTAAACATCCCCCGGTCTTCCATCGGCAGGAACGAGGTGGGCAGGTGCAGGAACAGCCACACCATCCCGCCCAGCAGCACGACGTAAACCATCATCCAGCGCAGGCTGCGGTGGAGTACACGCCCAACGGCAGATTCATACCGCGCGGCGTTGCGGTCGAACATGCGGTTAAACCAGCCGAAGAACCCTTTCTGCCCGTGATGCTCTCCTTTATGCAGCGGTTTCAGCAGGGTGGCGCACAGCGCGGGGGTGAGGATCAGCGCGACCAGCACGGAGAGCACCATCGCCGAGACGATGGTGATCGAGAACTGGCGATAAATCGCCCCGGTGGTGCCGCCAAAGAAGGCCATCGGGATAAAGACAGCCGACAGTACCATCGCGATACCGACTAGCGCCCCCTGAATTTGACCCATGGATTTACGCGTCGCCTGGCGCGGAGAGAGCCCTTCTTCGCTCATGATGCGCTCGACGTTTTCAACCACGACGATGGCATCATCCACCAGCAGGCCGATTGCCAGCACCATCGCAAACATCGTCAGGGTATTAATGCTATACCCGAACGCGTAAAGCACCGCAAAGGTCCCAAGCAGCACCACGGGGACTGCAATGGTGGGGATCAGCGTCGCGCGGAAATTTTGCAGGAACAGGTACATGACCAGGAACACCAGCGCGATGGCTTCCAGCAGGGTCTTCACCACGTCCTCAATGGAGGCTTTAACGAAGGAGGTGGTTTCATAGGCGACTTTGTACTCCAGCCCGTGCGGGAAATACTGTGAAAGCTCGTCCAGACGGTCTAACACCAGTTTTGCTGTCGCCATTTCGTTCGCGCCGGAGGCCAGTTTAATCCCCAAACCGGAAGCCTGATTGCCGTTAAAGCGGCTAAGGTAGTCGTATTTTTCGGCCCCCATTTCCACCGTGGCGACATCGCCCAGACGCACTTCCGACCCGTCCTGATTCACGCGCAGGGTGATGTTGCGGAACTGGTCCGGCGTCTGCAGCAGGGATTGCGAATTGATGGTGGCGTTCAGGGCTTGCTTATCAACGGAAGGCGTTCCCCCCAGTTGCCCCACCGCAATCTGGGCGTTCTGGGCTTTGATGGCATTCGTTACGTCGGTCGCCGTCATCTGATAGCTGTTGAGCTTGTTGGGATCGAGCCAGATGCGCATGGAGTATTGTGAGCCGTAGGCGTCAATATCTCCGACGCCGTTAATCCGGCTGATGGGATCCTGAATATTACTGGCGACGTAGTCCGCGATGTCCTGTTTATCCATTGAGCCATCTGTCGAGACAAACGCGATGGTCAATATGTTGGTATCACCGGTTTTACGCACGGTTACACCCTGGTTCTGCACCGCCTGGGGCAGCTTGCGCATGGCCGACTGCAGCTGGTTTTGGACCTGCTGCACCGCTTCGTCCGGGTCGGTGCCCGCCTTGAAGCTCAGGGTCACCGTCGCCTGTCCCGTGGCGCTACTTTGCGAGGACATGTACATCAGGTTATCCAGACCCGTCATGTTCTGCTCGATAACCTGCGTGACGGTATTTTCCAGCGTCTGTGCCGACGCGCCGGGGTAGTTTGCTGTGACGCGCACGTTCGGCGGTGCCAGGTCGGGGTATTGCTCAACGGGAAGTGAAGTAATCGCCAGGACGCCCGTCAGACACAACAGGATGGCAAGCACCCAGGCAAAAATGGGGCGATCGATAAAAAAATTCGCCATGAAAGTGTGACCTCGTTTTGCTGCACGTCATTATTGTTTATTGCCCGCATAACTTTAGCGGTAAGGCCCAGGTCAAACGTGGAGAAATAAAGGAGATAATGTAAATTATCATGCGCTTTTCCCTGCGCTTCCCTCTTTACCGTTATTTACCCGTTAACGGCGTGGGCGCCGGAAACGTCACGCTGACCAGCGTGCCGCCGTTTTGCGGCTGCGAAAAGTGCAGCATCCCACCGAGCCGTTGCGCGCGTTCGCGCATAATATTCAGGCCGTAATGTCCCGGCGGCTCGCTGGCCTCGCCAATCCCAATACCGTTGTCACGAATGCTGACGCTGTGCGTCCCGTCCACTGAGGTCACGCAGCTTACGGTGATCTCGCTGGACTGCGCGTGCTTAATGGCATTCAACACGGCCTCGCGGACGATCTGCAGCAAATGCACCTGCTTTTGCGCATCGAGCGCCAGCGAGGACAGACGACAGTCCAGATGCAGTTTGGCCTGCGTCTGGCTCTGCAGCACGTCGAGGGACTCCTGCAGCGCCGCGGGTAAGTTCGCGTGGTTCAGCGTCAGGCGGAAGGTGGTCAGCAACTCGCGCAGCTGCTGCCAGGCATTGTTCAGCTCGCGGGAGAAGTCGGTGATGATGGTCTGCGCCGGGGTATTTTCCTCGGGCACGGCGCGTTTGAGCAGCGCAAGCTGAATGCGCAGATACGACAGCACCTGCGCCAGCGAATCGTGCAGCTCGCGGGCAATGGTGGCGCGCTCTTCCATCAGCAGCAGCTGCTGGTAATGCTTTTGCGCCTGGTTAAAGTACAGCCCGCGCCCGAGCATAGTCGCCACGCTTCTCATCAGCGGAAGGGGGACGCTGTCCGCTTCGCTTTGCCAGCGCAGCTCGCCGTAGAGCGTGTCCTGCATCAGTACCGGCAGGTTTTGCAGAGGAGTGCCATGTGCCTCCGTCCCTTCACACAGCCGCCAGTCGTCGCTGGTGCGCAGTTCCAGATAATTCATCTGCGTATAGTCATGGACAATCTGCAGGATATGCCGGAAGCAGTGGCTGTCTATCTGGCCGGTATTCAGCGCCTGCGAGCACTTGAACAACATGTCGAGCTGCTGGTGGGCTTCGTGCAGGTGCCGCGTCTTTTCCGCAACCGAGGCTTCGAGCGAACGGTAGAGCGTATCGAGCTCGGCTGACATGTGGTTAAAGGCGCGCGAAAGCTGACCCAGCTCGTTCGGCAGGGCGCTATCCGGCGCAGGCGTGGCAAACTCGCCGCGCTCAATGCGTTCGCTGGCCGCCACCAGGTTATTCAGCGGTAGCACCACCTGGCGGCGGATGCGTCGCAGAGTAAACAGCGTCAGCAGCAGGATCCCGAGTGCGCCAGCCAGCGAGAGCAGGGTGACCGTCTGAATTTTATGTTCAGTGTAGTGCTGCAGGGCGAGCACAAAGGCATCAATGCGGCCGACAAAATCTTCAATATTGCGTTGATACCACGCGCTGTCGCCGCGGGCGATGCGCGCATCCATCTCCTGCCAGGCCACATGCAGCTGCTGATAGCGTGCTTTCACATTGTCCGGGACGTACCAGCGGTTCAGCTTCTGCAGGGCAGGCGCGCCGAGCGTCTGTTGCCAGCTCTCGCGATGTGCCGCAAGGGAAGGGCTGTTGCGCTGCATTTCGTAGCCCAGACGATAGCTCTGCATGCGCAGCGAACCGGCGATATTAATGGCTTCGGCATCGCGCTGGCTGCTTGCCAGCGTCAGCAGCGCGACGGTGCTGGTCAGCACGGACAGGGCTATGATCGAAAAGAAAGCCCAGGCAAGGCTTCCGGAAACGGGTCGTTTAACGGTCACAGAACGGCTCTCTGAATAAAATTGATCTGCCACAGGTTCACTGGAAATAATTGGGCGCTTCAGTCATGTGAACGTTGCCCGATCGCACCGTGATGCGTAAATACCATACTCTTATAAAGAGAAAGGTTATTGAACCAAAAACAGGTGTGGTTATGAATCGTTTTATTATGGCTAACAGCCAGCAGTGCATTGGGTGTCACGCCTGCGAAGTGGCCTGCGTGATGGCGCACAACGATGAGCAGCATGTCGTGAGCGAGCGCCATTTTCATCCGCGTATCACGGTCCTGAGAGCTGGCGAGAGGAGCCGCCCCGTGACCTGTCATCATTGCGAAAACGCGCCCTGCGCGCAAAGCTGCCCGAACGGCGCCATCAGCAAATGCGATGACAGCGTACAGGTGAATCAACAAAAATGCATCGGCTGTAAGGCCTGCGTGGTGGCCTGCCCGTTTGGCACGATGGAGATTATCGTCACCCCGCTCGACAACGGCGGTGTGAAGGCCTCGGCGAATAAATGCGATCTCTGTCTGACGCGTCCACACGGCCCGGCCTGTATCGAAAATTGCCCGGCGGATGTCCTCTCTCTGGTAACGCCTGCCGCGCTGTATAACCTGGCGAAATCGCGCCGACAGCGCACGGCCTGCCTGGAGGCGCAGCCCTGGCATGCGGAGGTCGTCGGAGAAGATGCTCCGTGCACCAAACTGCAGCAGATGCAGGCGACGGTGCCACGCGGCGAGCCCGACAAGCTGGCTACCGCAGAACGCGTGGGCCATTTTAACGAAATTTACCTGCCATTCCGGGCCGAACAGGCCGCCCGCGAGGCGTCGCGCTGCCTGAAGTGCGGAGAGCATAGCATTTGCGAGTGGACCTGCCCGCTGCACAACCACATTCCGCAATGGATCGAGCGCCTCAACGCGGGAGATATCGCCGGCGCGGCCGAGCTTTCTCATCAGACTAACTGTTTACCTGAAATTACCGGTCGCGTCTGCCCGCAGGATCGATTATGCGAGGGTGCCTGCACAATACGTGAAGAGGCAGGATCCGTGACCATCGGCAACATCGAGCGCTATATCTCCGATCGGGCGCTGGCGATGGGCTGGCGGCCGGATATGTCCGCCGTCACGCCGTCAGGTAAACGCGTCGCGATCGTCGGCGCGGGGCCTGCCGGGCTGGCGTGCGCCGACGTGCTGGCGCGCCGCGGCGTGAGCGTGACGGTCTATGACCGGCACCCGGAAATTGGCGGATTGCTGACCTTTGGCATCCCGGCGTTCAAGCTGGACAAATCGCTGCTCGCGCGGCGCAGAGAGATATTTACCGCGATGGGGATCCGCTTCGAGCTTAACTGCGAGGTGGGCCAGGACGTGTCGATGTCGCAGTTAAAGCACGATTACGACGCCCTGTTTATTGGCGTGGGAACCTATCGCTCGATGAAGGCGGGTATCCCACATGAAGACGCGCCAGGTGTCTACGACGCGCTGCCTTTCCTGGTGGGCAACACGCGCCATGTTATGGGGCTGGAGGCAACGGCCAGCGAACCGTTCATCGACGCCCATGGCCTGAACGTGGTGGTGCTTGGTGGGGGCGATACCGCGATGGACTGCGTCCGAACCGCGTTACGCCACGGGGCGGCGAAGGTGACCTGCGCCTATCGTCGGGATGAGGCCAACATGCCGGGCTCGAAGAAAGAGGTGAAGAACGCCAGTGAAGAGGGGGCGGCGTTTGAATTTAACGTCCAGCCGGTTGAGCTGACGCTGGATCCGAACGGAAAGGTCAACGGTATCCGAATGCTGCGAACCGAGCTCGGAGAGCCGGATGCGCAGGGACGGCGGCGACCGGTTCCGGTGGCGGGCAGCGAGTTTGTGATGGCCGCGGATGCGGTCATCATGGCGTTTGGTTTTAACCCGCACGCGATGCCGTGGCTGCAGGCGCAGGGTGTCGAAACGGATGACAGGGGGCGGATCGTGGCCTCTGTCGAGAGCCGCTACCGTTACCAGACGACCAACCCGCAGATCTTCGCCGGGGGCGATGCGGTACGCGGCGCGGATCTGGTGGTGACCGCAATGGCGGAAGGACGCCATGCCGCGCAAGGGATCCTCGACTGGCTTGGGGTTAACGCGCCAAAACATCATTAAACCGGCGGGCGACAAAGCGGGATTCACGGCGTAGTATAGGACGACTCATTGTGTTGTGGAGCCCGTATGACCCTGAAAATTGACGTTATCAAAGACAAAATTCTTTCTGAAAACTACTTTGTCCTGCGTAACATCACCTATGATCTTACACGTAGCAACGGTGAGGTTATCCGCCACAAACGCGAGGTCTACGACCGCGGCAACGGAGCGACCATTCTGCTCTATAACCGTGACAAGCAGAGCGTGGTGCTAATCCGTCAGTTCAGGGTGGCGACATGGGTTAATTGCAACCCTGATGGACGTTTGATTGAAACCTGCGCGGGCCTGCTCGATGACGATGAGCCGGAAGTTTGTATCCGCAAAGAGGCCGTGGAAGAAACCGGCTTCGAAGTGGGTGAGGTCAAAAAGGTCTTCGAGCTGTTTATGTCTCCGGGCGGCGTAACGGAAATTGTGCATTTCTTCATTGCCGAATACAGCGACGCCCAGCGCACGCACCGGGGCGGTGGCGTAGAGGATGAAGATATTGAAGTGCTGGAGCTTCCTTTTACCCGGGCGCTGGAGATGATGCGTTCAGGCGAAATCAGGGATGGTAAGGCAGTGATATTACTGCAGTATTTACATACGACCGGGTTGATGAACGATGCTTCCGAGCGGATGTAGTGCATTTTTCGGGTATATCTGATAAATCCGATTGAGCAACCCCGCCGGGAACACGAAGATACTGCCCAGTTAAGCGTTTTCGTTCCGGGATTGTGTCATTCATGCGCTACAGCGTCTTTTTGTTTTACCTGTTTTGTGTGCTTCTCGCGCCGCAGGTGCAGGCTGCACCTGCGCAGCAAGCCTTTTCTGACTGGCAGGTAACCTGCAATAACCAGAATTTTTGCCTTGCACGCAACACGGGTGAACACCGTGGTCTGGTCATGACGCTCACCCGTAGCGCCGGGGCGAAAACGGATGCCACTCTGCGTATCGATCTTGGCGGTCTTGATACACCCTCGATCAAAGAGCCAGATATTGCCCCCCGGCTGCTGCTGGATAGCGTTCCTCTGAAGCTGGACAAACAGCGCTGGCAGCTCACGCCATGGCATCTGAAAACGGACGATGCGGCCACCATCACCGCCTTTCTGAAAAATATCCAGGAAGGGAAGGCCCTGACCCTGCGCGGCGGTAAGCAGGTCATTTCACTGACAGGGCTTAAGGCCGCACTACTGTTCATTGATGCGCAGCAAAAGCGCGTCGGCAGCGAAACCGCGTGGATCAAGAAAGGTGACGATCCGCCGTTAAGCGTTCCGCCTGCACCCGCCTTAAAAAAGGTGGCGGTCGTCAATCCGACCCCGACGCCACTCTCCCACGCCGAACTGAACGACCTGCTGGACTATGGTACCGGACGGATGAACAGCAGCCAGTGCTCGCTGGATCCTAACCGCCGTGAAGTGCGCGTCACCGCGTTAACCGATGAGAAAGCGCTGCTGATCGTCAGCTGCGAGGCGGGGGCCTATAACACGGTCGATCTGGCGTGGCTGGTATCACGTAAAAAACCGTTCACCGCACGCAGCGTCAGGCTGCGTCTGCCGTTTACGCCGTCAGGCGACGGGAGCGAAATGGAGTTGATGAATGCCAGCTTCGATGAAAAGACGCGCGAGCTGACAACGCTGGCGCTGGGGCGCGGTTTGGGCGATTGCGGAGTCCAGACGCGCTGGCGTTTTGACGGACAGCGATTCCGCCTGGTGCGCTACGCCGAGGAGCCCAGCTGTGATAACTGGAACGGGCCAGATGCCTGGCCCACGCTGTGGATCACGCGCTAGTTTTGCCCGGTAAGCGTAGCGCCACCGGGCACGCAGACCGCGCTACAGCACGCTTAACGCCTTCTCAACCACGTTCTCAACGGTAAAGCCGAAGTACGGGAACAGCTTGTCGGCAGGGGCGGACTCACCGTAGCCCCTCATGCCGACAATCGCCCCTTTCAGACCCACATATTTGTACCAGTAGTCGGCAATACCGGCTTCCACCGCCACGCGCGCTGCGACGTTTGAGGGCAGTACCGATTCGCGGTACGCCTCATCCTGGGCATCGAAAATATCCGTAGAAGGCAGGGACACCACGCGCACCGCGTGGCCTTCGGCGGTCAGTTTCTCCGCCGCTTTCACCGTGATTTCCACCTCGGAGCCGGTGGCAATCAGGATCACGTCCGGCTTGCCGCCGCTGTCCTTGAGGATGTAGCCGCCGCGGGCGATGTTTTTCACCTGCTCCGGAGTACGCTCGATCTGCGCCAGGTTCTGTCGTGACAGAATCAGTGCCGTTGGGCCATTGTGGCGTTCTACCGCCAGCTTCCAGCCCACCGCAGCTTCGACCTGATCGCAGGGACGCCACGTGCTGAAGTTCGGCGTCAGGCGCAGGCTCGCCAGCTGTTCAACCGCCTGGTGGGTGGGGCCGTCTTCTCCCAGACCGATGGAGTCGTGGGTATAGACCATAATCTGCCGCGCCTTCATCAGCGCTGCCATGCGCGCCGCGTTACGGGCGTACTCGACGAACATCAGGAAGGTGGCGGTGTAGGGCACGAAGCCGCCGTGATGGGCGATGCCGTTGGCAATCGCGGTCATCCCGAACTCGCGCACGCCGTAATGGATGTAATTCCCGGCGATGTCCTCTTTCAGCGATTTCGAACCCGACCAGATAGTCAGGTTACTCGGCGCCAGATCCGCCGATCCGCCGAGCAGTTCGGGCAGAAGAGGGCCGATTGCATTCAGGGTATTTTGCGACGCCTTACGGGTGGCGATTTTCGCCGGGTTGGACTGCAGATTTTCAATCAGCGCCTGGGTTTTATCGTCCCAGTCTTCCGGCAGGCCGCCGCTCATGCGGCGGGAAAACTCGGCCGCCAGTTCAGGATGCGCTTTTTTGTAGGCGGCAAATTTATCGTTCCATGCGTGCTGCGCTTTCTCACCCTCTTCGCGTGCATCCCATGCCCGGTAGATCTCTTTCGGGATCTCAAACGGCGGATGTTTCCAGCCCAGCTTCTTCCGGGTCAGCGCCACTTCCTCCTCGCCCAGCGCCGCGCCGTGCGCTTCTTCTTTACCCGCCTTGTTCGGCGAGCCGAAGCCGATCGTGGTGCGGCAGATAATCAGGGACGGTTTATCCTTCACGCTTTGCGCTTCCTGAATCGCTTTTTTCACTGCCTCAGGGTCGTGACCGTCGATCTCATGCACCACGTGCCAGTGGTAGGCTTCGAAGCGTTTTGCCGTGTCGTCGGTAAACCAGCCTTCGGTTTCCCCGTCGATGGAGATGCCGTTGTGATCGTAGAACCCGATCAGCTTGCCGAGCCCCAGGGTGCCCGCCAGGGAGCAGACCTCATGGGAGATCCCCTCCATCAGACAGCCGTCACCCATAAACACGTAGGTGTAGTGATCGACAATCTCGTGGTCCGGCTGGTTGAACTGTGCCGCTAGCGTGCGTTCGGCAATCGCCAGCCCGACCGCATTTGCCAGCCCCTGGCCGAGCGGCCCGGTGGTGGTCTCCACGCCCGGCGTATAGCCTATCTCCGGGTGCCCCGGGGTTTTGGAGTGCAGCTGGCGGAAGTTTTTCAGCTCCTCAAGCGGCAGATCGTAGCCGGAAAGGTGCAACAGGCTGTAGAGCAGCATTGAGGCGTGACCGTTGGAGAGAATAAAGCGGTCGCGATCGTACCAGGTGGGGTCATTGGGGTTGTGCTTCAGAAAGTCGTTCCACAGTACTTCGGCTATATCAGCCATGCCCATCGGCGCGCCGGGGTGGCCGGAATTGGCTTTCTGCACGGCATCCATGCTGAGGGCGCGGATGGCATTGGCTAGCTCTTTACGGGACATAGTTCACTCCGTGGCAAGGTTAAAGTTTGGCGGCGAGAAGATCTTCTAGTTTGCGCTGGTCGACGGCGAACTGGCGGATACCGTCCGCCAGTTTTTCCACGGCCATGGCGTCCTGGTTGTGCTCCCAGCGGAACTCCGCTTCGGTCATGGCTTTCGGTTTTGGCAGAACGGTGGAGGTCGGCACCAGCTTGCGGATCACCGTTTCTTCTTTGTCCTGTAGCTCCTGGAGCAGGTTGGGTGAAATTGTCAGGCGGTCGCAGCCTGCCAGGGCGAGGATCTGCTCGGTACGGCGGAAGCTGGCACCCATCACGATGGTTTCGTAGCGGTGCTGCTTGTAGTAGTCGTAGATATTACGGACCGATTTCACGCCCGGATCCTCATCCACCACGTACGGATCCATCGGCTGTTTCGCCTGGTACCAGTCGTAGATGCGCCCGACAAACGGTGACACCAGGAACACCCCCGCTTCGGCACAGGCGCGCGCCTGGGCAAAGGAGAACAGCAGCGTCAGGTTGCAGTGGATGCCCTCTTTTTCCAGTACCTCTGCCGCGCGGATGCCTTCCCAGGTGGAGGCGAGCTTGATCAGAATGCGTGATTTATCGATCCCCTGTTCCTCGTACAGTTCCACGAGGCGACGCGCCTTGTTAATGCTCTTTTCTTTATCGAAAGAGAGGCGGGCGTCGACTTCGGTCGAGACGCGGCCCGGGATGCTTTTAAGAATTTCCGCACCAAAATTAACCGCCAGCTTGTCGCTGGCTTCGGCGACCTGCTGCTCCTGCGTCTTCCCGCGCTTTTTACCGTAGGCAATGGCGTCATCAATCAGATGACTAAAATGGGTAAGCCCGGCTGCCTTGAGCAGTAGCGAAGGGTTGGTGGTCGCATCCTCCGGCTGATAGTGGCGAATCGACTCGATATCGCCGCTGTCTGCCACCACCGTGGTGAATTGTTTGATGCCGTCTAGCTGGTTCATAAATGATTACTCCTTGGAAATAAAAGAGTTAGATGAGTGCGTTAGTTCACACTTCTGGAAAAATCATGATGGACTTAACAAAAAAGCATAGCAGACGGGGGAGGCATTGCTTTTGAGACGGGTAACATGGCTGTTATAAATTGATAACAATTTTTAATGTGTGATGGTGAGAGTTTGGCTGCCTTCAAAGTTTAGGAGGCGGCCTGAGGCGATACTAGGCGGCACACCAGGGTGTGCATCAGGATCGCTTACGCCACCCTTTTGACCGATACGTGAAAGGAAAAATAAGATGGATGAGCAGTTGAAACAGAGTGCCCTCGATTTTCACGAGTTCCCTGTCCCGGGCAAAATCCAGGTCTCCCCAACCAAGCCGCTGGCAACTCAGCGCGATCTGGCACTGGCCTATTCCCCGGGCGTAGCTGCCCCGTGTCTGGAAATCGAAAAAGACCCGCTGGCGGCCTACAAATACACCGCGCGCGGCAATCTTGTCGCCGTGATCTCTAACGGCACGGCGGTGCTGGGGCTGGGCAACATCGGCGCGCTGGCCGGTAAGCCGGTGATGGAAGGCAAGGGGGTGCTGTTCAAGAAATTCGCCGGTATCGACGTGTTCGATATCGAGGTGGATGAACTCGATCCTGACAAGTTCATCAACGTAGTGGCCGCGCTGGAGCCGACTTTCGGCGGGATCAACCTGGAAGACATCAAAGCGCCGGAATGTTTCTATATCGAGCAGAAGCTGCGCGAGCGTATGAACATTCCCGTGTTCCATGATGACCAGCACGGTACGGCCATTATCAGCACCGCTGCGATTCTCAACGGCCTGCGCGTGGTAGAGAAAAACCTCTCCGACGTGCGCATGGTGGTCTCCGGCGCCGGCGCCGCGGCCATCGCCTGTATGAACCTGCTGGTGGCGCTGGGTATGCAGAAACACAACATTGTGGTCTGCGACTCCAAGGGCGTTATTTATAAAGACCGCGAGCCGAACATGGCGGAAACCAAAGCGGCGTATGCGGTAGAAGACGACGGCAAGCGCACGCTTGAGGACGTCATTGACGGCGCGGATATCTTCCTCGGCTGCTCGGGTCCGAAGGTGCTGACCCAGGAGATGGTGAAGAAGATGGCGCGTGCGCCAATGATCCTGGCCCTGGCCAACCCGGAACCGGAAATTCTGCCGCCGCTGGCGAAAGCGGTGCGTGAAGACGCCATCATCTGTACCGGCCGATCGGACTACCCGAACCAGGTCAACAACGTGCTTTGCTTCCCGTTTATCTTCCGCGGCGCGCTGGACGTCGGCGCAACGGCGATCAACGAAGAGATGAAGCTTGCAGCCGTTCACGCCATCGCGGAGCTGGCCCACGCCGAGCAGAGCGAAGTGGTTGCCTCAGCCTATGGCGATCAGGATCTGAGCTTTGGCCCGGACTACATCATTCCAAAACCGTTCGACCCGCGTCTGATTGTTAAAATTGCGCCAGCCGTTGCCAAAGCGGCAATGGATTCCGGCGTGGCGACGCGTCCGATTCACGACTTCGACGCGTACGTCGATAAACTCACCGAGTTTGTCTATAAAACCAACCTGTTCATGAAGCCGATCTTCTCTCAGGCGCGCGCCGACGCGAAGCGCGTGGTGCTAGCGGAAGGGGAAGAGGCGCGCGTGCTGCACGCCACCCAGGAGCTGATCACATTAGGCCTGGCGAAACCGATCCTGATTGGTCGTCCGAGCGTGATTGAAATGCGTATCCAGAAGCTGGGCCTGCAGATTAAGCCGGGCGTCGACTTCGAGATCGTCAACAACGAATCCGATCCGCGCTTCAAAGAGTACTGGAGCGAATACTACGCGATCATGAAGCGTCGGGGGATCACCCAGGAGCAGGCGCAGAAAGCCGTCATCAGCAACACGACGGTGATCGGCGCGATCATGGTCCATCGCGGCGAGGCGGATGCGCTGATCTGCGGTACCATCGGGGATTATCACGAGCACTTTAGCGTGGTGCAGGAGATCTTCGGCTATCGCGACGGCGTCCATACCGCCGGGGCGATGAACGCCCTGCTGTTGCCGAGCGGGAACACCTTTATCGCTGACACCTATGTTAACGACGATCCGAGCCCGGACGAGCTGGCGGAGATCACCGTGATGGCCGCCGAGACCGTGCGCCGCTTCGGTATCGAGCCGAAGGTGGCACTGCTGTCGCACTCTAACTTCGGTTCGTCCAAATCAGCGGCGGCGTGCAAAATGCGTGAGACGCTGGCGCTGGTGCGCGAGCGTGCGCCGGAGCTGATGATTGACGGGGAAATGCACGGCGATGCCGCGCTGGTGGAGAGCATCCGTAACGAACGTATGCCGGACAGCCCGCTGAAAGGATCGGCAAACATCCTGATTATGCCGAACGTGGAAGCGGCGCGTATCAGCTATAACCTGCTGCGCGTCTCCAGCTCTGAAGGGGTGACCGTAGGACCGGTGCTGATGGGCGTGGCGAAGCCGGTGCACGTGTTAACGCCGATTGCCTCCGTGCGTCGTATCGTGAACATGGTGGCGCTGGCGGTGGTTGAGGCGCAGACGCAGCCGCTGTAATTTTTACCCTCACCCTAACCCTCTCCCAAAGGGAGAGGGGATAAGGGTTACACCCAGTCGCGAACCTGAATAAATTCTTTTAAGGCAGCCTCCGGGCTGCCTTCTTTTGGCTCGTAGCAGTACTCCCAGCGCACCAGCGGCGGCATCGACATCAGAATCGACTCCGTGCGCCCGCCGGTCTGCAGGCCGAACAGCGTCCCGCGATCCCACACCAGGTTGAACTCCACGTAGCGCCCGCGGCGGTAGAGCTGGAACTCGCGTTCGCGCACGCCGTAGTCGGTGTTTTTACGGCGTTCGACGATGGGCAGATAGGCCTCGGTATAGCCTTCACCCACCGCGCGCATAAAGCTGAACGCGGTATCAAAATCAGGCGTGTTGAGATCGTCAAAGAACAGTCCGCCGATGCCGCGCTGCTCGTCGCGATGCTTCAGGTAAAAGTAGTCGTCGCACCACTTTTTATATTTCGGGTAAATGTCTTCGCCAAACGGCAGGCAAAGATCCCGCGCGGTGGTGTGCCAGTGTACGGCATCCTCTTCGAAGCCGTAGTAGGGCGTCATGTCGAAACCGCCGCCAAACCACCAGACCGGATCGGCCCCCTGCTTTTCCGCAATGAAAAAGCGCACGTTGGCGTGGCTGGTTGGCACGAACGGGTTGTGCGGGTGCACCACCAGCGAGACGCCCATCGCTTCGAAGCTGCGGCCCGCCAGCTCAGGACGATGTGCCGTCGCAGACGCGGGCATGGCGTCGCCGTGAACGTGGGAAAAATTCACGCCAGCCTGTTCGAAGATGCCGCCGTTACGCAGCACGCGACTGCGCCCGCCGCCGCCGGCCTCGCGCTGCCAGGTATCTTCCTGAAATTCTCCGCCGTCTGCGGCGGCCAGTTTCTGGCAAATCTCATCCTGCAGCTGCAGCAGGAAAGTTTTGACCAGTTGTGCATCGGGTTTCATCAACGTTTCCTGGAGTGCGCTTTTTGGTTATCGAACCAGTTGAAATAACTGATAATGCCGGAGGCGATAGCGTTGGCGATCTTATGACGAAATGCCGTGGTGCCAAGGAGTCGCTCCTCTTCCGGGTTCGTGATGAAGGAGGTTTCCACCAGCACGGACGGGATGGACGGTGATTTCAGGACCACGAACGCCGCCTGCTCGGTGCCTTTGCTGTGCAGGCGATGCACCGGCTTAATCTTCTTCAGGATGTGCGAGCCAAGCGTCAGGCTGTTTTTGATCGTATCCGTCTGCACGAGGTCGAACAGCACCTGCTGTAGCAGGTGGTCTTTGTCGGTGGCTTTTTTCCCGGCGACCTCATCCGCCCGGTTTTCGCGGTCGGAGAGGTATTTCGCCATGGCGCTACTGGCGCCGCGGTTGGAAAGCGCAAATACCGAGGCACCTGCCGCAGAAGGGTTGGTAAAGCCGTCCGCGTGAATCGACATAAACAGATCCGCACCGTGCTGGTGGGCGATCTCTACGCGGTCATACAGCGGAATAAAGGTATCGCCAGAGCGCGTCAGACGGGCGTCAATGCCGTTACTGCGTAAAATCGCCCGCACATTTTTTGCAATCGCCAGCACGACGTGTTTTTCTTTCGACCCGTTTTTGCCGATGGCGCCGGTATCAATGCCGCCGTGCCCAGGGTCGAGCATCACCAGACGCTTCGCGCCCGGCTTTTTGGTTTTCGGTTTGCTGTGTCCGTTACTGGTTTTAAGCGTGCTCTCGTCTTTCGCCTGAGCCTGCTTTGCGATACCCGTTAACGTTAAGGCCGCCAGCCCCGCTTTGAGAACCTGACGACGCGATGTGAGTGCTTTTAATGGTTTGAATGTGCTCATGCGGCCTGAATACTAAAAAATGGGGTCCTGGTGTTATATCGTATCGTGTTTCCCGTTACGACAGTCCATGTTGAGAATTGTTTTACTTTTCATTTCAATACGTGACAAAGTGACATTATGCCAAATTTTGGCGAGATTTTCCCCGGTTATTGGCTAAAGGCGAGCTTCGCGCCATAATCACAGTTTTTAAACCCGAAAAGGCGGTTAATACCATGGAGATACGCGTTTTTCGCCAGGAAGATTTCGAAGAGGTGATTACCCTTTGGGAGCGCTGCGATCTGCTGCGTCCGTGGAACGATCCGGAAATGGATATCGAACGTAAGGTGAATCACGACGTCAGTCTGTTTCTGGTCGCGGAAGTCAACGGTGAGGTTGTGGGGACGGTAATGGGCGGTTACGACGGCCACCGCGGCTCGGCCTATTATCTGGGCGTCCATCCGGAATACCGTGGTCGCGGCATTGCCAATGCGCTGCTTAACCGGCTCGAGAAGAAGCTGATCGCTCGCGGCTGCCCGAAAATCCAGATTATGGTGCGGGAAGATAACGATGTGGTGCTGGGCATGTATGAGCGTCTGGGCTACGAGCATTCTGACGTGCTGAATCTGGGAAAGCGTCTGATCGAAGATGAAGAGTACTGAGATTCATCCGGCAGACTATGACGCGCAGGGCCGCGTCAGGCTGCCCTTTTTATTCTGGTGCGTTCTGCTGCTCCAGGCCCGTACCTGGGTGCTGTTTGTGATGGCCGCCGCGTCGCGCGGGCAGGGCGATACGCTGCTGAATCTTTTTTATCCCGATCACGATGCTTTCTGGCTCGGCTTACTGCCGGGCGTACCGGCGGTGGTGGCTTTTTTGTGTAGCGGACGACGGCACCTGATCCCTCGTTTTTGGCGCACGCTTCGCTGGCTGCTAATCCTTGCCCAGACTGCGCTGCTCTTATGGCAGCCGGTTCTCTGGTGGTACGGTGAACCGCTGACGGGCTCCGGCGTTGCGCTGGTGGTTGCTGATATTGTGGCGCTGCTGTGGCTGATGACCAACCCGCGTCTTCGCGCCTGTTTTGCGCCTCAGGATGATTAATCCGGCACTTTTTGCCGATGTCGCACTCCAACAAGCGTTGATTTAACAAGTAAGGACGTTTCAATGAAATCGCTGCGTTTACTCTTATGCGCTCTCCCGCTGGCATTGACCGGCTGTTCGACGCTCTCCTCCATTAACTGGTCCGCTGCGTATCCGTGGAACTGGTTTGGCTCATCAACGGAAGTAACCGAGCAGGGCGTGGGGAAAATTACCGCCGCGACGGCGCTGGATCAGAATGCTATCCAGGATGCGCTCAGCAGTGATTACCGCCTGCGCAGCGGCATGAAAACGGAGAATGGCAATATTGTTCGCTACTACGAGGCGCTGAAGGGCGACAAGCTGGCGCTGGTGATTAACGGTGATAAAGGCACGGTCAACCGAATTGCGGTGATGGATGAAGATATTCCGACGGCGAGCGGTGTGAAGGTGGGGACCCCGTTTAGCGATCTTTATAAGCAGGCCTTTGGCAACTGCGCCAGCGTGCCGTCTGACGACAAGGTTGCGGTGGAATGTAAGGCTGAAGGCAGCCAGCACATCAGCTATGTCTTCACCGGCACCTGGAGCGGCCCGGAAGGACTGATGCCGTCTGACGACACGCTTAAGAGCTGGAAAGTGAGCAAAATACTCTGGAAGCAGTAATTTGCGCCTGAGCAAACCGCCTCGCTGAAATCCGGGTATAATACCCGCCATCAATGCCACGCTGACGTGGCATCTTTATTTCAGGAGGAGCGATGTCTCAGGTTCAGAGTGGCATTTTGCCAGAACATTGCCGCGCGGCGATTTGGATTGAAGCCAATGTTAAAGGGGACGTGGATGCCCTGCGTGCGGCCAGCAAAGCGTTTATTGATAAACTGGCGACCTTCCAGGCCAAATTCCCGGAAGCACACCTCGGCGCCGTTGTCGCCTTTGGCAATAACGTCTGGCGTCAGCTGAGCGGCGGGGAAGGGGCGGAAGAGCTGAAAGACTTCATCCCTTACGGCAAAGGCCTGGCTCCGGCGACCCAGTACGACGTGCTGATCCACATCCTTTCTTTACGTCACGACGTGAACTTCTCGGTTGCGCAGGCGGCGGTGGCGGCCTTTGGCGACAGCATCGAGGTGCAGGAAGAAGTTCACGGTTTCCGCTGGGTCGAAGAGCGCGATCTGAGCGGCTTTGTCGACGGAACCGAAAACCCGGCAGGGGAAGAGACGCGTCGTGAAGTCGCGGTAATCAAAGATGGCGTGGACGCGGGCGGCAGCTACGTGTTCGTGCAGCGCTGGGAGCACAACCTCAAGCAGCTTAACCGCATGAGCGTGCACGACCAGGAGATGATGATTGGCCGTACGAAAGAGGCTAACGAAGAGATCGACGGCGACGACCGTCCCGTTACCTCGCACCTGACCCGCGTTGACCTCAAAGAAGACGGCAAAGGGCTGAAGATTGTCCGCCAGAGCCTGCCGTACGGTACGGCAAGCGGAACGCACGGCCTTTATTTCTGCGCCTATTGCGCGCGCCTGTATAACATCGAGCAGCAGCTGCTGAGCATGTTCGGCGATACCGACGGCAAGCGCGACGCCATGCTGCGCTTCACCAAACCGGTGACCGGCGGCTACTACTTTGCGCCGTCCATTGAGCGTCTTCTGGCGCTGTAATGGCATTCTCCCTCTCCCTGCTGGAGAGGGCCGGGGTGAGGGCATCAGGCCTCACCCTTATTCCCTTTTCTGCTTCTAAATCACCAAACGGTATATAAAACCGTTACTCCTTTCATCCCCGTTATAAATATTATGACTATAAGATAGTCATCACATTTATAAGGGTGCGCAATGGCCGTTACTGTACTGAAAAAAGGAACTCTGGCGCTGGCAGGTTTACTGCTGGTGGCACAGGCGCAGGCGACTGAACTGTTGAACAGTTCGTATGACGTCTCCCGCGAGCTGTTTGCCGCCCTTAATCCCCCGTTCGAACAGCAGTGGGCGAAAGACAATAACAGCGATAAGCTCACCATCAAGCAGTCCCACGCCGGCTCGTCCAAGCAGGCGCTGGCGATTTTGCAGGGCCTGAAAGCGGACGTCGTGACCTACAACCAGGTGACTGACGTGCAGATCCTGCACGACAAAGGCAAGCTCATCCCGGCGGACTGGCAGAGCCGACTGCCGAACAACAGCTCGCCGTTCTACTCCACCATGGGCTTCCTGGTGCGTAAGGGCAACCCTAAGAATATCCACGACTGGAGCGACCTGGTGCGTTCCGACGTGAAGCTGATTTTCCCGAACCCAAAAACCTCCGGTAACGCGCGTTATACCTATTTAGCCGCGTGGGGCGCGGCGGACAAGGCTGACGGTAACGATAAAGCCAAAACCGAGCAGTTCATGACCCAGTTCCTGAAAAACGTCGAAGTATTTGATACCGGCGGCCGCGGGGCGACAACGACCTTCGCGGAGCGAGGTCTCGGCGATGTTCTGATCAGCTTTGAGTCGGAAGTGAACAACATCCGCAAGCAGTATGAAGCGCAGGGCTTTGAGGTGGTTATCCCGAAAACCAACATTCTGGCCGAGTTCCCGGTCGCATGGGTGGATAAAAACGTGCAGGCGAACGGTACCGAGAAAGCGGCAAAAGCCTATCTCAACTACCTGTACAGCCCTCAGGCGCAGACCATCATTACCGATTACTACTACCGCGTGAACAACCCGGACGTGATGAACAAGCTGAAAGATAAATTCCCGCAGACCGCGCTGTTCCGCGTGGAAGACCATTTTGGCTCCTGGCCTGATGTGATGAAAACGCATTTTGCCAGCGGCGGTGAGTTAGACAAACTGCTGGCGGCGGGGCATAAGTAATGTTTGCTGTCTCGACAAAACGCGTCCTGCCGGGCTTTACCTTAAGCCTCGGGACCAGCCTGCTGTTCGTCTGCCTGATCCTGCTGTTGCCGCTCAGCGCGCTGGTGATGCAGCTTGCTCAGATGAGCTGGGCGCAGTACTGGGACGTGGTCACCAACCCGCAGGTGGTGGCGGCCTATAAGGTGACGCTGCTGTCGGCGTTTGTCGCCTCCATTTTTAACGGCGTGTTTGGCCTGCTGATGGCGTGGATCCTGACCCGCTATCGCTTCCCGGGTCGCACGCTGCTTGACGCCCTGATGGATCTGCCGTTTGCGCTGCCGACGGCGGTGGCAGGCTTAACCCTCGCGTCGCTCTTCTCTGTAAACGGGCTGTACGGCGAGTGGCTGGCGAGATTTGATATCAAAGTAACCTACACCTGGCTCGGTATCGCGGTGGCGATGGCCTTCACCAGCATCCCGTTTGTGGTACGTACCGTGCAGCCGGTGCTGGAAGAGTTGGGTCCGGAATACGAAGAAGCGGCGGAAACGCTGGGCGCCACGCGCTGGCAGAGCTTCCGCAAGGTGGTGCTGCCGGAGCTCTCTCCAGCGCTGATGGCAGGTGTCGCGCTGTCGTTTACCCGCAGCCTCGGTGAGTTCGGCGCGGTGATTTTTATCGCCGGGAACATCGCCTGGAAAACGGAAGTGACCTCGCTGATGATTTTCATCCGCCTGCAGGAGTTTGATTATCCGGCGGCGAGCGCGATTGCTTCGGTGATCCTCGCCGCCTCGCTGCTGCTGCTGTACTCGATTAACACTCTGCAAAGTCGCTTTGGTCGACGTGTGGTAGGTCACTGATGGCGGAAGTTACGCAATTGAAGCGATACGATGCGCCCCGCATCAACTGGGGTAAATGGTTTCTGATTGGGGCGGGCGTGCTGGTTTCCGCCCTCATTCTCGTCGTGCCGACGATTTATATTTTCGTTCAGGCGTTCAGCAAGGGTCTGATGCCCGCGCTGGAAAACCTGGCGAACCCGGATATGCTCCATGCCATCTGGCTCACCGTGCTGATTGCCCTGATCACCGTCCCGGTGAACCTGGTGTTCGGGACCCTGCTGGCGTGGCTGGTGACGCGCTTTAACTTCCCCGGACGTCAGCTGCTGCTGACCCTGCTGGATATTCCGTTTGCCGTGTCGCCGGTGGTGGCGGGCCTGGTGTACCTGCTCTTTTACGGCTCCAACGGCCCACTGGGCGGCTGGCTGGATGCGCATAACCTGCAGATCATGTTCGCCTGGCCGGGCATGGTGCTGGTCACCATCTTCGTGACCTGCCCGTTTGTGGTGCGCGAGCTGGTGCCGGTGATGTTAAGCCAGGGGAGCAACGAAGACGAAGCGGCGGTGCTGCTGGGGGCTTCGGGCTGGCAAATGTTCCGCCGCGTGACGCTGCCGAATATCCGCTGGGCGTTGCTTTATGGCGTGGTGCTGACCAACGCCCGCGCGATTGGCGAGTTCGGTGCCGTTTCCGTTGTTTCCGGCTCTATCCGGGGTGAAACCCTGTCGCTGCCGCTGCAGATTGAACTGCTGCAGCAGGACTACAACACCATCGGCTCGTTTACTGCCGCAGCGTTATTGACGCTGATGGCCATTTTGACCCTGTTTTTGAAGAGTGTGGTGCAGTGGCGTTTAGAAAATCAGGAAAAACGTCAGCATCAGGAGGGAAATCATGAGCATTGAGATTGCCAATATTAAGAAGTCTTTTGGTCGCACCCAGGTGCTGAATGATATCTCGCTGGATATCCCTTCCGGACAAATGGTGGCGCTGCTGGGGCCGTCCGGCTCGGGCAAAACCACGCTGCTGCGTATTATCGCCGGGCTTGAGCACCAGACCAGCGGGCACATCCGCTTCCACGGCACCGACGTGAGCCGCCTGCACGCCCGCGATCGTAAAGTGGGTTTTGTGTTCCAGCATTACGCGCTGTTCCGCCACATGACCGTGTTTGACAACATCGCGTTTGGGCTTACCGTGCTGCCGCGTCGCGAGCGCCCGGATGCGGCAACCATTAAGGCGAAGGTGACCAAACTGCTGGAGATGGTGCAGCTGGCTCACCTGGCGGATCGTTTCCCGGCCCAGCTGTCCGGCGGGCAGAAACAGCGCGTGGCGCTGGCTCGCGCGCTGGCCGTTGAACCGCAAATTCTGCTGCTGGATGAGCCTTTCGGCGCGCTGGATGCGCAGGTGCGTAAAGAGCTGCGCCGCTGGCTGCGTCAGCTCCATGAAGAGCTGAAATTCACCAGCGTCTTCGTGACCCACGATCAGGAAGAGGCGATGGAAGTTGCGGATCGCGTGGTGGTCATGAGCCAGGGCAACATTGAGCAGGTTGACGAACCGGAGCAGCTCTGGCGTGAACCGGCGACCCGCTTCGTGCTGGAGTTTATGGGCGAGGTGAACCGTCTGCAGGGCACTATTCGCGGCGGTCAGTTCCACGTGGGCGCGCACCGCTGGCCGCTGGGCTATACCTCCGCGCACCAGGGCCCGGTCGATCTGTTCCTGCGTCCGTGGGAAGTGGACGTGAGCCGCCGAACCAGTCTGGATTCACCGCTGCCGGTGCAGGTGCTGGAAGCGAGCCCTAAAGGTCACTACACCCAACTGGTGGTACAGCCGCTGGGCTGGTATACCGAGCCGCTGACCGTGGTCATGCGCGACGACGTCCCGCCGCACCGGGGGGAGCGCCTGTTTGTCGGGCTGCAGCATGCCCGGATTTATCACGGGAAGGAGCGCATCGAGACGCGCGAGGATATTGCTCTGGCGGAGTCAGCCTGATAGGTTATTAGGATGTTTATCGCCCGGTGGCGCTGCGCTTACCGGGCCTACAGTTATCACTGCGTCTTGTAGGCCGGGTAAGCGAAACGCCACCCGGCTTTTTTATTGAGTAAAAAACGTGAATACACTCGAACACACCATCGGCAACACCCCTCTGGTCAAACTTCAGCGCATGGGGCCGGCTAACGGCAGCGAAATCTGGGTCAAACTCGAAGGCAATAACCCGGCGGGGTCGGTAAAAGATCGTGCCGCGCTGTCGATGATTGTCCAGGCTGAAAAGCGCGGCGAGATTAAGCCGGGCGACGTACTGATTGAAGCCACCAGCGGTAACACCGGTATCGCCCTGGCGATGATTGCGGCGCTGAAAGGCTACCGCATGAAGCTGCTGATGCCTGACAACATGAGCCAGGAGCGCCGCGCCGCGATGCGTGCCTACGGGGCCGAGCTGATTCTGGTGACCAAAGAGCAGGGGATGGAAGGCGCGCGCGACCTGGCGTTAGAAATGGCCGAGCGCGGCGAAGGTAAACTGCTCGATCAGTTTAATAACCCGGACAACCCGTACGCGCACTACACCACCACCGGCCCGGAAATCTGGCAGCAAACCGACGGGCGAATTACCCATTTTGTCTCCAGCATGGGCACCACCGGCACCATTACCGGCGTATCGCGTTTTCTGCGCGAGCAGGACAAAGCCGTCACCATTGTGGGCCTGCAGCCGGAAGAGGGGAGCAGCATTCCGGGCATTCGCCGCTGGCCGGCGGAGTATATGCCCGGCATCTTTAATGCGCAGCTTGTGGACCAGGTGCTGGATCTTCACCAGCGCGAGGCGGAAAATACCATGCGTGAGCTGGCCGTACGCGAAGGTATCTTCTGCGGCGTCAGCTCGGGCGGCGCGGTAGCGGGCGCGATTCGGGTAGCGCAGGCAAACCCGGGTGCTGTGGTGGTGGCGATTATTTGCGATCGAGGCGATCGCTATCTGTCTACCGGCGTCTTTGGTGAAGAGAGTTATTCGCAGGGGGCGGGGATTTAAGCGTCATGGAGATGATTCTATTCCGGGATAATACCCGGGCGCAGCAAACTGATATTGTCGCGGTACAGTCGCAGGTGGTGTACGGCAGCGTGGGTAACAGCATTGCGGTTCCTAATATTCGAACCCACAGGCTGAACGTCACCGCCGTGCCAACGGTACTGTTCAGCAACACGCCACACTATGACACCTTCTATGGTGGCGTGATCCCCGATGAGTGGTTCAGCGGCTACCTGAAGGCGCTGGAAGAGCGCGAGATCCTGCGCGAGCTTAAGGCGGTTACCACCGGCTATATGGGAAATGCCAGCCAGATCGTCCTGCTGGCGCAGTGGCTGAAGGCGGTCAAAGCTCAGCATCCTGATCTGCTGGTGCTGGTCGACCCGGTTATCGGAGATATCGACAGCGGGATGTACGTGAAGCCGGATATCCCGCAGGCGTATCGGGAGCACCTGCTGCCGCTGGCGCAGGGGATTACGCCAAACGTCTACGAGCTGGAAGTGTTAAGCGGCAAACCGTGCCGCACGCCGGAAAGCGCCATCGCGGCGGCACAGGGACTGCTTTCAGACAGCCTGAAATGGGTGGCGATCACCAGCGCGCCGGTCGCAGACGACCCGCAAAACATCCACGTGGTACTGGTGACGAATGAGGGCGTGACCGTCAGCGCGCACCCGCGCGTAGAAACCGATCTGAAAGGGACGGGCGACCTGTTCTGTTCAGAGCTGGTGAGCGGAATTGTAGAGGGGAAAACCGTTGCAGATGCCATTCGCATGGCCGGCGATCGGGTGACTGACGTGATGCTTTATACCCAGTCGAAAGGCTACGACGAGCTTATCCTCCCGGCATAAACAAAAATGGCGCCCGAAGGCGCCATTTTTCTGTGCGGCAAGAATTACTTCTTGATGCGGATAACCGGGGTTTCACCCACGGTGACGCTGCCAGACAGTTTGATCAGTTCTTTGATTTCGTCCATGTTGGAGATAACAACCGGCGTCAGGGTAGACTTGGCTTTTTCTTCCAGCAGTGGCAGATCGAATTCAATCACCGGGTCGCCAACTTTAACACGCTGGCCTTCTTCCGCGATACGTTTGAAGCCTTCGCCTTTCAGTTCAACGGTGTCGATACCGAAGTGAACGAACAGTTCGATACCGCTATCAGATTCGATAGAGAACGCATGGTTGGTTTCAAAAATTTTACCGATGGTGCCGTCAACTGGAGCAACCATTTTGTTGCCAGTTGGTTTGATAGCAATGCCATCACCAACGATTTTCTCAGCAAACACTACATCCGGCACGTCTTCGATGTTGACGATCTCGCCGGAGAGCGGAGCAACAATCTCAATAGTTCCGGAGTCTTTCTTATCATCAGAAACCAGAGATTTCAGTTTATCGAACAAACCCATGATCTTCTCCTAAGCAGTAATTGGGCCGCATCTCGTGGATTAGCAGATTGTTTTTTCTTCAATGAACTTGTTAACCAGCGTCATTAACTCGTCCGTTGTCGGTTGAGCAAGAGCCTGCTCTGCTAACACCTTCGCATCTTCGAAGTTCGTGTTACGGATAATCTTCTTAATGCGCGGGATGGAAATGGCGCTCATAGAGAATTCGTCCAGACCCATACCCAGCAACAGAAGTGTAGCACGTTCGTCGCCTGCAAGCTCACCACACATGCCAGTCCATTTACCTTCTGCATGAGAAGCATCAATAACTTGCTTGATCAAGTTCAGTACGGACGGTGACATTGGCTGGTAGAGATGTGAAATCATATCATTACCACGGTCAACTGCCAGGGTGTACTGCGTTAAATCATTGGTGCCGATACTAAAGAAATCAACTTCTTTGGCTAAATGACGAGCAATAGTCGCCGCCGCAGGTGTTTCCACCATTACGCCGATCTCGATTGACTCGTCAAACGCTTTACCTTCGTCGCGCAGTTCCTGCTTGTAAATTTCGATCTCTTTCTTCAGTGCACGCACTTCTTCAACAGAGATGATCATCGGGAACATGATGCGCAGTTTACCGAAAGCAGAGGCACGCAGGATCGCGCGAACCTGGTCACGCAGGATCTCTTTACGATCCATCGCGATACGAATCGCACGCCAGCCCAGGAACGGGTTCTCTTCTTTCGGGAAGTTCATGTACGGCAGCTCTTTGTCGCCACCAATGTCCATAGTACGGACGATAACCGCCTGAGAGCCACACGCTTCAGCCACGGCTTTATAGGCAGCAAACTGCTCTTCTTCCGTTGGCAGCGCGTCGCGGTCCATGAACAGGAATTCTGTACGATAGAGACCTACGCCTTCCGCACCGTTGCGCTCAGCGCCATCAACGTCGCGAACGGTACCGATGTTTGCGCATACTTCTACCTGATGGCCGTCAAGGGTGATAGCTGGCAGGTCTTTCAGCTTAGCGAGTTCCGCTTTTTCAGTAGCAACCTGCTCCTGAACCGCGCGCAGTTTATCGATCTCTTCATTAGTTGGGTTGACGTAAACCAGATTGTTTACGGCATCCAGAATCAGATAGTCGCCGTTTTTCACCTGAGAGGTGACGCTACCGGTACCCACGATGGCAGGCAGTTCCAGAGAGCGCGCCATGATAGAGGTGTGGGAGGTACGGCCACCCGCGTCGGTGATGAAACCGAGGACCTTTTTCAGGTTCAGCTGTGCGGTTTCAGACGGGGTGAGGTCCGCGGCAACCAGGATCACTTCATCCTGAATTGCGCTCAGGTCGATAATGGCCAGACCCAGGATGTTGCGCAGCAGGCGCTTACCGATGTCACGTACGTCAGCCGCACGCTCTTTCAGGTATTCATCATCCAGTTCTTCCAGGGCAGTTGCCTGACCTTCGATAACTTCATGCGCAGCCGCGTCGGCCGTCATGCCTTTATCTTTAATCAGGGCTATGATTTCCTGCTCCAGCTCCTCATCTTCGAGCAGCATGATGTGCCCTTCGAAGATGGCTTCTTTTTCTTCACCGAAAGTTTCGCCAGCTTTAGTTTTGATTGCTTCCAGTTGCGCAGATGCCTTGGCACGACCGCTCAGAAAACGTTCAACTTCCTGATCAACCTTGTCGGCAGAAATTTTTTTCCGGTCGATGACGATCTCGTCTTCTTTCAGCAGCAATGCTTTGCCGAAAGCGATACCCGGGGATGCTAAAATGCCTGAAATCATAACCCTACCTTACTTGTGACTGATATTTAAAAGAACCCGGAAACTTACTCGAGCTCAGCCATCAGTTTTACCAGATGCTCAACTGCTTTCTGCTCGTCTTCACCTTCCGCAGAGATGGTGACAACGGTGCCCTGAGTCAGGCCCAGAGTCTGCAGTTTGAACAGGCTTTTTGCGCTCGCGCTTTTGCCGTTGGAAGTCACAGTGATTTCAGAAGAAAAGCCTTTTGCTTCTTTAACAAACTGAGCAGCAGGGCGGGTGTGCAGACCGTTCGGAGCGGTAATGGTAACTTCTTGCTGGAACATTGTATTTCCCCAACTTATAGGTTTAGTGTTGTGGAACTAAAGTCTAGCCTGGCGACTGAACTTTAGCCTGTATTGTTAGCGCTGACGTTTCGATCGTCATTAAACATTATGCAGCGAAAGCAAGACTTGAACCAAATCATAAAATCGATTCAGCAAGGCTATTTCATTCACCGATTAATTTCACGCATCAAAATAATTGCTGGTTTAAATACCAGACCCAACGGGGTGAAGCAATGCCAGGAGGGGTAAAAGTTTGAAGCAGGCCACAAAAAAGCACCTGAAAAGGTGCTTTTTTACGCGTTATTAACATGCTGGCACTACTGTTGCAGCTCTTTTTCGGTAAACAGATCGGCAAACAGTGCGGTGCTCAAGTAACGCTCACCCGAGGACGGAAGGATAACCACAATATTCTTATTGGTAAAGGCTTCGTCTTCCTGCAGCTTGAGCGCTGCCGCAACGGCCGCACCGGAAGAGATACCCGCCAGAATGCCTTCTTCATCCATCAGGCGACGCGCGGTAGAGATGGCTTCTTCGTTAGTGATGGTGACCACTTTATCGATCAGCTTCAAATCCAGGTTGCCCGGAATGAAGCCTGCGCCAATACCCTGGATTTTATGCGGGCCTGGTTTGAGCTCTTCACCGGCCAGGGCCTGGGTGATAACCGGTGAGTCAGTCGGCTCAACGGCAACGGTGATCAGGTCTTTTTTACCCTTTGTGCCTTTAATATAGCGTGACACGCCGGTCAGCGTACCGCCGGTACCCACACCGGAGATAAAGACGTCAACCTGGCCGTCGGTATCTTCCCAGATTTCCGGACCGGTGGTCTTCTCGTGAATTTCCGGGTTTGCGGGGTTGCTGAACTGCTGCAGCAGCAGATATTTCGCCGGATCGCTGGCCACAATCTCTTCGGCTTTCTGAATGGCGCCCTTCATGCCCTTCGCGCCTTCGGTCAGCACCAGGTTCGCGCCAAGCGCTTTAAGCAGCTTACGACGCTCGATGCTCATCGTTTCTGGCATAGTCAGCGTCAGCTTGTAGCCGCGCGCGGCAGCAACATAGGCCAGAGCAATACCGGTGTTGCCGCTGGTCGGTTCCACCAGCTCAACGCCAGGCTTCAGTACGCCACGTTTTTCAGCATCCCAAATCATGTTTGCACCGATACGGCATTTAACGCTGAAGCTCGGGTTACGTGATTCGACCTTCGCCAGGATGCGTCCATTACCGATACGGTTCAGTCGAACCAGGGGCGTATGACCGATAGTCAGCGAGTTGTCTTCATAAATCTTACTCATGGCCTGTCCTTAACTGTATGAAATTGGGATACCGACCCAGCATACCTGTTGAGCAGGTAGGGGGAAGTAAGGAATTCGCATATCTATATACTGCAAGGAAATAATGGGGATCAGTATGGAATAAGGGGCGGCATAAGCCACCCCTGCTTTACACATTTTTGCATTATTTCCATAACGCGTGCTTAGCACGGTAGCAGTCGACCCACATCGCCGTCGCGCCGCAAACGGCGACGGGCATGATGAACAGATTCAGGAAGGGAATCATGGTGAACAGGCTGGTCAGTGCGCCAAACTGCATATTGGCGACCTTCTGGCTGCGCAGGGCGGTGCGCATCTCTTTAAACGGTACCTTGTGGTTATCGAAAGGATAGTCGCAGTACTGAATGGCCAGCATCCAGGCGCTGAACAGGAACCACAGCACCGGTGCCACGGTCTGGCCAATGCCTGGCACAAAATAGAGGATAAGCAGCACGAGCGCGCGGGGCAGGTACCAGGCAAACTTCTGCCATTCGCGCTTCATAATGCGAGGGAGGTCTTTCATGATCCCCCATATCCCTGTGTCCGGCGGCGTCGCACCGGTAAGCCGCGCTTCCAGCTGTTCCGCCAGCAGACCGTTAAACGGTGCGGCTATCCAGTTTGCAATTGTCGAGAAGAAGTAGCCAAACACCAGCAGCACGGAGATCACCGCCACCGGCCAGAGCAGGTAGTTAAGCCACTGCAGCCAGTCCGGCACGTAACTCATCAGCGACGGGATCCAGCTCTCCAGTTTTGTAAACAGCCACCAGAACGCGCCGCCCATAAGAATAATGTTGATCAACAGCGGCAGAATGACGAAGCGTCGAATCCCCGGCAGGGAGACCAGTTTCCAGCCCTGAGAAAAATACCAGACGCCGCTGCGCGGGGGGGAAGAAGATGTTGAAACCATAGCCAGGCTGTACTCCTTTTTACACAACCAGTGGAATTGCCCGCCTATATTATCCACTTACGGAGCAATGACCAGTTCGGAAATGTTCGAAAAACCAGCAAAAAGCACGATTTCCTTCATCTTTATGCTGTGAATGCTCTGCACACACTTGCACTTGACGTAAACGGCAAATACTCTTAGTGAGTAAATGTTTGCCGTGGTGGCAAGGTGTTAGAACAACAGAGAATATAATGATGCAGGATTTGCGTCTGATATTAATCATTGTTGGCGCGATCGCCATAATCGCTTTACTGGTACATGGTTTCTGGACCAGCCGTAAAGAGCGTTCCTCGATGTTTCGCGATCGCCCACTGAAGCGCATGAAGTCCAGTCGTGACGACGATGACAGTGAAGATGACATCGACGGCAGCGATGACGACGGCGTGGGTGAAGTTCGTGTTCATCGGGTCAATACTGCGCCCGGCGCAGGCCATGGGGAGCATGAAGCGCCTCGTCCTTCGCAGCACCAGTATCAACCGCCGTATGCTTCTGCACAGCCGCGCCAGCCAGCGCCGCAGCCTGTGGAAGAGCCGGTGCGCCAGCCGCCGCAACAGCCTGTTTATCAGCAGCCTGCTGCGCCACAGCCGGTTCAACATCAACCGGTACAGCAACCGGTTCAACATCAACCGGTACAGCAACCGGTTCAGCAGCCCGTGCAGCAACAACCTGCTCAGCCGGTACAACAACCGCAGCAGCCTGTTCACGTACAGCCTGCGCCTCAGCCTGCTCCGGCCCCGTACGTTGAGCCTGAGCCCGTTGCAGAGCCAGAGCCGGTTGTTGAAAAACCGCAGCGTAAAGAAGCGGTGATCATCATGAACGTGGCCGCGCATCACGGTAGCCATCTCAATGGCGATGTGCTGCTTAACAGTATTCAACAGGCAGGCTTCAAGTTTGGCGATATGAATATTTTCCATCGCCACCTGAGCCCTGACGGTAGCGGTCCGGCGCTGTTCAGCCTGGCCAACATGGTTAACCCTGGCACCTTCGATCCGGAAATGACCGGTGATTTCGTGACCCCGGGCGTCACTATCTTTATGCAGGTGCCGTCCTACGGTGATGAACTGCAAAACTTTAAGCTGATGCTGCAGTCCGCTCAGCACATCGCTGACGAAGTCGGTGGCGTGGTGCTCGACGATCAGCGTCGAATGATGACCCCGCAGAAATTGCGCGAGTATCAGGACCGCATCCGCGAAGTTAAGGAAGCTAACGCGTAATCGCCGCGTTGACTTCAACTCCTCCTCAACCCCCGCATGTCGGGGGTTTTTTCTCATTGATGGTGCGATATGGACTCAATCGAACAACAACTCACTGAACTGCGAACCACGCTTCGCCATCATGAATACCTCTATCATGTTATGGACGCGCCGGAAGTGCCGGATGCGGAGTATGACCGCCTGATGCGCGAGCTGCGCGAACTAGAGGCGCAGCATCCTGAACTCATCACGCCGGATTCCCCCACCCAGCGCGTCGGCGCTGAGCCGCTGGGCGCTTTCAGCCAGGTGCGTCATGAAGTGCCGATGCTGTCGCTGGATAACGTCTTCGATGAAGAGAGCTTCCTCGCGTTTAACAAGCGCGTGCAGGATCGCCTGAAAAGCAGCGACTCTCTCACCTGGTGCTGCGAGCTGAAGCTGGATGGCCTGGCGGTCAGTCTTCTCTATGAAAACGGCGTGCTGGTGCGTGCCGCGACGCGTGGCGACGGCACGACGGGCGAAGACATCACCACCAACGTGCGTACCATCCGCGCGATCCCTCTGAGGCTGCAGGGTGACAACATTCCTGCACGTCTGGAAGTGCGCGGCGAAGTGTTCCTGCCGCAGGCGGGCTTCGAGAAAATTAACGAAGAGGCTCGTCGCACCGGCGGGAAAGTGTTTGCTAACCCGCGTAATGCGGCGGCGGGCTCGCTGCGCCAGCTCGACCCACGTATTACCGCGAAGCGACCGCTTACTTTCTTCTGCTACGGTGTGGGTATTCTAGAGGGCGGCGAGTTGCCGAATACGCACCTCGGACGCCTGCTGCAGTTTAAAGCGTGGGGCCTGCCGGTAAGCAATCGCGTCCAGCTCTGCGACTCGCCGGAAGCGGTACTGGCGTTCTACCACAAGGTGGAAGAGGACCGTCCGACGCTCGGTTTTGATATTGATGGCGTCGTCATCAAGGTGAATTCACTGACGCTGCAGGAGCAGCTGGGCTTTGTGGCGCGCGCGCCGCGCTGGGCGGTGGCGTTTAAGTTCCCTGCCCAGGAGCAGATGACCTTCGTTCGCGACGTGGAGTTCCAGGTCGGTCGAACGGGGGCTATTACACCGGTCGCCCGTCTGGAACCGGTGCAGGTGGCGGGCGTGCTGGTGAGTAACGCCACGCTGCACAACGCCGATGAAATCGAACGCCTGGGCCTGCGCATTGGTGACAAAGTGGTGATTCGCCGCGCAGGGGACGTGATCCCGCAGGTGGTTAACGTTGTGGAGTCAGAACGTCCTGATGATACGCGCGAGGTTGTCTTCCCAACCCATTGCCCGGTGTGTGGTTCGGACGTTGAGCGTGTGGAAGGTGAAGCGGTGGCCCGCTGTACGGGGGGCTTAATCTGTGGCGCGCAGCGTAAAGAGTCACTGAAGCACTTCGTTTCCCGTCGCGCAATGGACGTTGACGGCATGGGCGACAAGATTATCGATCAGCTGGTTGAGAAAGAGTATGTCCACACGCCAGCGGACCTCTTCAGGTTGACCTCTGGTAAACTGACCGGTCTGGACCGCATGGGACCAAAGTCTGCCCAGAATGTGGTTACCGCGCTGGAAGCCGCAAAAGAGACGACTTTCGCCCGTTTCCTCTACGCGCTGGGCATTCGTGAAGTGGGTGAAGCAACCGCAGCAGGTCTGGCAGCATACTTTGGTACGCTGGAGGCGCTGGAAAAGGCGAGCATCGAGGAGCTGCAGAAAGTCCCGGACGTAGGTATTGTCGTCGCCACGCACGTCTTTAACTTCTTCGCCGAAGAGAGCAACCGTAACGTCATCGGCGAACTGCTGGAAGAGGGCATTAAATGGCCCGCGCCGGTGGTGGTTAACGCTGAAGAGATCGACAGCCCGTTCGCCGGTAAAACGGTGGTGCTGACCGGCAGTCTGAGCCAGCTTTCACGCGACGATGCCAAAGCACGTCTGGTGGCGCTGGGGGCAAAAGTGGCGGGCAGCGTGTCGAAGAAAACCGACCTGGTGATCGCCGGTGAAGCGGCGGGTTCGAAGCTGGCGAAAGCCCAGGAGCTCGGCATTGCGGTTATCGACGAAGCGGAAATGATGCGTCTGTTAGGAGAGTAACGTGGAGAAAGAGCAGCTCGTTGAGATCGCCAATACGGAGATGCCGTTTGGTAAATACAAGGGCCGCAGGCTGATTGATTTGCCGGAGGAGTATCTGCTGTGGTTTGCCCGTAAGGATGAATTTCCGGCAGGGCGACTGGGCGAGCTGATGGCTATCACGTTATTGATCAAAACCGAGGGGCTGACCCAGCTGGTGCAGCCCCTGAAACGTCCTTAAGCCTTGGCGGCGCGGGTCTCTTCCTGCGCCAGCTTTTCGGTCTGGCGCTTGTAGCGACGCGCCAGCACCGCGCAGACCATCAGCTGGATCTGGTGGAAAATCATCAGCGGCAGCACCATCATCCCAATCACCGAGGTCGGGAACAGAATGTTGGCCATCGGGATGCCGTTCGCCAGGCTCTTCTTCGAACCGCAGAACACAATCGTGATTTCATCCGCTTTGTTGAAGCCGCACTTGCGTGCCACAAAGACGTTTACCGCAATCACAATCGCCAGCAGGACGATGCTGACCACCACGATAAACAGCAGCGAGCCTGCCCCCACCTTGTGCCAGATCCCGTTCACGACCGCTTCGCTAAAGGCGGAGTAAACCACCAGCAGAATCGAGGTCTGGTCGGTTTTTGAAATCCATTTTTTATGCTTCGCCACAAACGCGCCGGTCCACGGTCGGGAGAGATGGCCCAGGACAAACGGCAGCAGCAGCTGCAGACAGATTTTGCCCACCTGCTCAAGGTTACCTTCCGCACCGTGCATGTTCATCAGCAGGCCTACCAGCAGCGGGGAGACGAAAATCCCCAGCAGGCTGGATGCCGATGCCGAGCAGACCGCGGCCGCCACGTTCCCTCCCGCGAGAGAGGTAAAGGCAATGGCGGACTGCACCGTGGCCGGAAGAATACAGAGATACAGGAAACCGGTGTAAAGCGCCGGGTCGACGTTAACCGGCGCCCACCAGGCAAACAGCACCCCGAGGATCGGGAACAGAATGAACGTGCTGCACATCACCCACAGGTGTAGTCGCCAGTGGCTACCGCCCGCGATAATGGCTTCGCGGGAGAGCTTTGCGCCGTGCATAAAGAACAGTAGCGCGATGGCGGCCGTCGTCAGCCCTTCAAAAAACGGGACGAAACCGCCGCGAGCGGGGAAGAAAGAGGCCAGTAAAACGGTAACTACCAGGGTGAGCGTAAACGGATCAACAATACGAAATAGTTTCATAATGACTCCTGAAAACAGATGTCGCTATTGTGCTTTTTTCCATTTGAGAAATAAAATTGATTTATTGCATCCATTCATGAATTAAAAAGATGAATTATTCACTACGTCAGCTTCGTGTTTTTGTCACCGTGGCGCAGGCTCGTAGCTTTAGCCGGGCAGGAGAGATGATTGGCCTGAGCCAGTCGGCGGTTAGCCACAGCGTGAAAGAACTGGAAAATCAGACTGGCGTCCGGTTACTTGACCGAACCACGCGCGAAGTGGTGCTGACCGAAGCGGGGCAGCAGCTCGCTCTGCGCCTTGAACGGTTGCTGGATGAGCTCAACAGCACGCTCAGAGACGTGGGGAGGCTGGGCCAGCAGCTTTCGGGTACCGTGCGGGTCGCGGCCAGCCAGACGATATCCGCACACCTTATACCTCAGTGTATTGCCGAGGGAAGCCATCGCTACCCGGACATTGATTTTGTGCTGCATGACAGGCCGCAACAGTGGGTGCTGGAGAGCATCCGCCAGGGGGATGTCGATTTTGGTATTGTTATCGATCCCGGTCAGGCAAGCGATCTGGCGTGCGAAAGCGTACTTTCTGAGCCTTTTTTGCTGCTCTGCCGTGACGACGATCCGCTGGCCTCGTTGCCGGAGGTCAGCTGGCAGTCCCTGCAGGGCGCGAATCTGGTATTACAGGATTATGCCTCGGGCAGCCGTCCGTTGATTGATTCCGCGCTGATGAATCAGGGCGTAAAGGCAACAATCGTGCAGGAGATTGGTCACCCGGCGACGCTGTTTCCCATGGTGGAAGCCGGCATTGGCATCAGCGTATTGCCCGCCCTGGCGCTCCCCCTGCCGCAGGGAAGCAGACTGGCCGTCAGGCGATTAACGCCCGTTGTCGAGCGAAAGCTGATGCTGGTGCGGCGAAAAAATCGTTCACTCTCGGGGGCGGCGCAGGCTATCTGGGAAGTGGTGCGTATCCAGGCACAACGATTAACCGAAGCCCGCATACGCGACCCACTGTTTAACGCATCAGAAGATCAGATGTAGATATCAATCTGATTATTGTCTGACGGGCTATTCACGCCTTCCACTTTGCCCAGTTTTTGTTCCTGCGTCTTCTGGGCCTCTTCGGCCTGCTGGCGCTGCAGCGCCGCGAGCTGAGCCTGCAGCACTTTGAGCTGGGTCTGAATAAGTTCCTGCTGCTTTTTCTTCTCGTCGGTGCTGATGGGGCTGTTCGACAGCTCTTTTAACTGCTGGGTCAGTTTTTTGATCTTGTCGAGAATGCGGGTGATTTGCGCAGAGATATCGTTACTGCTCGAAGTTCCACTCGCGCCGCTGGTTTGAATCTGTTGGGTTGAAGCCTGAATGGTCGTCATACTTTTTCCTCGCGTTATAAAACAGAAGTATCGGCACCAATGGGATTAGCTTGAGCAAAACTGCCATATCTGGCAGGGAGTTGCATCGATACACAATCAGTATTGATTGCGACGTTGAAGGCAGGGAAGTAGACAAACTGCGGATAGCAAAAAGGCGCCTTTAGGGCGCCTTTTTACATTGGTGGGTCGTGCAGGATTCGAACCTGCGACCAATTGATTAAAAGTCAACTGCTCTACCAACTGAGCTAACGACCCGAAATGGTGGGCGATGACGGGCTCGAACCGCCGACCCCCTCCGTGTAAAGGAGATGCTCTACCAACTGAGCTAATCGCCCAATCTCAATTCTTATCTACACTGCGGGTCTACCGAAGTAGATGGTGGGTGATGACGGGCTCGAACCGCCGACCCCCTCCGTGTAAAGGAGATGCTCTACCAACTGAGCTAATCACCCCCGCTGTGTGGAGTCGCATTATAGGGAGAGTTGAAAATGAGTCAACGCATTTTCTAAAGTTTTTATTCGTTCGTCGTAAAATTAAGCAAAACGATCGCGAAACGGGCTGTGGCGCATGATTTCTAAACAAAAATCGCAAACTCGGTCACGATAAAGGGATCAACATTGAGGAATCGCCGCACAGTGATAGAATATTGCCCATCGTTTTTTCCCCAGGATTTGCCGATTGCCGGCATCTTTATAACGTAAGGCCATTTCATGAAAATCAAAACTCGCTTCGCGCCGAGCCCGACAGGCTATCTGCACGTCGGTGGTGCACGTACCGCTCTCTATTCCTGGCTTTTCGCACGCCACAACAAAGGTGAGTTCGTGCTGCGTATTGAAGACACCGATCTTGAGCGCTCCACGCCGGAAGCAATTGAAGCCATTATGGATGGGATGAACTGGCTGAATCTGGAATGGGACGAAGGCCCTTATTTCCAGACCAAACGCTTTGACCGCTATAACGCCGTCATTGATGAAATGCTGGTCGCGGGCACGGCGTATAAGTGCTATTGCTCCAAAGAGCGTCTGGATGCGCTGCGCGAAGAGCAGATGGCGAATGGTGAAAAGCCGCGTTATGACGGCCGCTGCCGCCATGACCACAGCGAGCATGCTGCTGATGAGCCTTGCGTTGTGCGTTTTGCTAACCCGCAAGAGGGGTCTGTGATCTTTGACGACCAGATCCGTGGCCCGATCGAATTCAGCAACCAGGAGCTGGACGATCTGATCATCCGCCGCACCGATGGTTCCCCAACCTACAACTTCTGCGTGGTGGTTGACGACTGGGATATGGAAATTACTCACGTTGTCCGTGGTGAAGACCACATCAACAACACGCCACGTCAGATCAACATCCTGAAGGCGCTGAACGCCCCTGTGCCTGTTTATGCGCACGTCTCCATGATCAACGGCGACGACGGGAAAAAACTGTCTAAACGTCACGGCGCGGTTAGCGTCATGCAGTATCGCGATGACGGTTATCTGCCAGAAGCGCTGCTGAACTATCTGGTGCGTCTGGGCTGGGCTCACGGTGACCAGGAGATCTTCAGCCGCGAAGAGATGATCGAACTGTTCTCTCTGAGCTCTGTCAGCAAATCAGCGAGCGCGTTTAATACCGACAAGCTCCTGTGGCTGAACCATCACTACATCAATACCATGCAGCCAGAATATGTAGCGACTTACCTGCAGTGGCACATTGAGCAGGCAAATATTGATACCCGCACTGGCCCTGAGCTGGCGGATCTGGTGAAACTGCTCGGCGAGCGCTGCAAAACTCTGAAAGAAATTGCTGAAAGCTGCCGCTACTTCTATGAAGAGTTTGCTGAGTTCGAGGCGGATGCCGCGAAGAAACATCTCCGTCCGGTTGCGCGTCAGCCGCTGGAAGTGGTGCGTGACAAGCTGGCTGCGCTCACCGAATGGACCGCTGAGAATGTGCATCACGCCATTCAGGCGACGGCAGACGAGCTGGAAGTCGGCATGGGTAAAGTCGGTATGCCACTGCGCGTTGCGGTGACCGGTGCGGGTCAGTCTCCGGCGCTGGACGTAACGGTTCATGCCATCGGCAAATCACGCAGCGTGGCGCGCATTAACAAGGCGCTGGACTTTATCGCTGAACGAGAAAATCAGCAGTAATAACGTCTCAGATAAAACAAACGGCAGGGGAACCTGCCGTTTGTTTATGCTTCTTCTTCTGCAATACCCAGACGCTTAAGAAATCCGTGTATGCCTTCGCGCTTCAATAACGCATCCAGACGCTTCTGCTCCGGCTTAGTCATACTCTCCAGCGTCTCAATAATGCCCGGATACAGGTTTGAAGAGGAGGTATTGTAGGAAGATGTAGCCTCCGCGAGATGGTAAACCTCGTGAGGGGTACGAATTGCCGGAAGGCTCATAATATGTTCCTTCACGCGCGCATCGACATGAATGAGTCGCGCGCGACCGCCTTTCACGCCGTTGAGCCCTTCGGTTTTCCATCCCTGCTGGCGTATCCAACGATTAACCGTTTGCCTGGCGACGCCCAAACTCTCCGCCAGCTCTTCCGTGGTCATTTTGCTCCGTAATCTTTTCATGTCAGTCCCGATCGCGAATCCCTAAACGTTGCAATAATCCGGTGATCCCTTCCCGCAGTAATAGCGATGTCATCTGCTTCTGTTCTTCCGGCGTCATTTCATTGGCTAGCGTCAGGAGCAGGGTGTGAAGTGAACTATCATGACTGACGCCTTCTGGCAGTTCGGACGTTTCGCTTGCCCGACGTGCACTGCGGATAAATTCACGGACTTTTTCGTTCACATGTACCAGACGCGCTTTCCCGCCCTGGACGCCTGGCTTTGGTGACGTAATCCAACCCTCTTTGCGTACCCATTTATTGATGGTCTGTCGGCTATAGCCAGTGAGGAGGGCTAACTCTTCTGGCGTCATTCGTTCCTTGATCATGCAATTTCCTGAATATCTGTGGGGATAATTAGCGGCTCATTTTATAGCACCCTTTAACGTGAAAACGTGACAGGCTTAACTCCTGACTGCGAGCAGGCTCGCAAAGTGATTCATTTGCATGATTTTTCGGCGATTGAATAGCTGGAATTGATTTTGCCGTTGACACTCCGCAGCGGAATTCATATTATGCCGCCCGTCAACATGACAGCTTTACGATGGGGCTATAGCTCAGCTGGGAGAGCGCTTGCATGGCATGCAAGAGGTCAGCGGTTCGATCCCGCTTAGCTCCACCAAACTCTGAACCCAACAGAGTGCGGTCAGTAAAGTCATATGTGGGGCTATAGCTCAGCTGGGAGAGCGCTTGCATGGCATGCAAGAGGTCAGCGGTTCGATCCCGCTTAGCTCCACCAAAATTGTAAACCCTCGTCGAATGACGGGGGTTTTTTTTATCTGTTTGTAACGCCCTTTACCGCATTTTGTTATCAAAAAGAAGGTATTTCTGTACCTCACCTCAATCGTAATCAATAAACCGGTCTATAAATAGACTTGAACTTGATTCGCGCAATTAATAAACCTATTATCCATCCGGTCAATGATTCTCCTGGAAAATAACGTCCCTGATTAATGAATAAAAAAACGTATGATAATGTAAAGATATTTATGATTGCCCTGGCACTTTGCCTGATTGCGGTACCTGTCTCCCGTTATCTTTCTCCACGCGCAATTGTTAATGGTCACGACGTTTATTTAGCATGGTTGCCACTCAGCGTTATGCTGGCGGTAATTCTGATATTTGGGCGCAGAGCAATTCTTCCCATTCTGTTAGGTTTTACTGTCACTAATTTATTCTATATTAATTTAGCGCCGCTACAATATCCAGTTTTACTGTTCTGTCAGACCTTTGCGTTATTCGCGGGGTGCGGCCTGCTACGCCTTATGCTGGGCAAGCGCTGGCGCTACAGTATCCCTAACAAACACATCGGGCTTCGTATATTCTGGCTCGGTTTTGTCGTGCCATTAGGTATTAAGCTGTCGATGTATATGGCAGGCTATTTCTTTGATTTTCCGGTGACAATTTCGACCTATTTCGGCGAAGGCACGGTAATTTATAACGTTGTGGATATTCAAAGCCTGATATGCGCGGCGCTGATTTTTACCATGATGTTCTATTACCCGCTAAGAATGATAATTAATCCTCGTTATGCCGTCACCTTCTGGCGGCGAAGCGTGAAGCCCATGTTTTATCACAAGAATCCATTATATATTTTTGTCTGGTTAGCGCTTTTAAGCTTCATTCTTGTCATTTTATGTGGTCCTTTTGAGTCACCGGTCATTGCGGGCTATTTGATGCCGCTGATATTTATTCTTTTTACCTTAGCGATAAGCCGCCTGACCTATGCGTTGATTTCTCTGCTGTGGGCCACCTCAGCGCTCCTGCTGCTGACATACAACTACAACTTCCTTAACGGGGTGGAATCGGGACATTCGCTCTCCTTTATCCTCTCCGTGCTGATCTCTTTCGCCATCTGTTTGCTTTACATGTCTCGCATTTACCAGCGCAGCGAGTGGCTGAAGCGGGGCTGGCAGGACAGGGCGCTGACCGATCCTCTTACCGGTCTGCCTAATATTCGTGCGCTGGAGGATTACCTTGAAATTCATCCGGATGCCAAAGTGTGCATTTTGCGCATGGATAATCTGGAGTTTTTGAGCCGCCACTACGGGATTATCATGCGGGTCCACTGCAAACGAACGATCGCCACGTCGCTTCAGCCGCTCCTGCAAAAAGATGAGCTGCTCTTCCAGCTGCCCGGAAGCGAGTTGGTGCTGGTCTTGCTCGGGCCGGAAATTGCTGAACGTCTCCAGCATATGGTCGATCGGCTCAACAGCAATAAGATTTTCTGGAACAACACCGGGCTGGATATTGAGTTTGGCGCGTCATGGGGAATGGTCGAAGACGGCGAGAAACTGCATCACACGCTGGGGCAGCTAAGCTGGTTGGCAGAGCAGGCCGGCGGAGCGCAAAACGTTCTCGCGCTGACGAATAGCCTTGAGGTGGCATCAGGGCAAACGACAGAGCGTGTCCTGATGCTGGCCCGGATTAAGCATGCGCTTGAGGCGGGGCAGTTCCATTTATATGCGCAGCCGATCCAGAAGGCGGACGGGAGCGGGTACTATGAAATCCTGACGCGAATGGAAAGTGAGGGGGAGATTATTACTCCTGACCGCTTTATTCCGCTGATTGCGCAGTTCAACCTCAGCCATCGGTTTGATATATCCGTCATGGAAAAATTACTGGTGTGGCTGCGAGATAACCCTGCAACGCACGCTGGCGCCCGTTTTTCCGTCAATCTGATGCCGCTGACGCTGATGCAAAAAGAGGTGGCGACCGAGATTTGCGCGCTGTTTGAACGGTACGGCGTTGCGCCTCAGGCAGTCGTTATTGAGATTACCGAAGAGCAGGCTTTCTCAAATTCAGGCACGAGTTTCAACAATATTCAGCAATTGCGGGAGTATGGTTTCCGTATTGCCATCGATGATTTTGGTACTGGCTACGCTAACTATGAGCGCCTCAGACGCCTGCAGGCGGACATCATTAAAATTGACGGCTGCTTTGTGAAAGACATTTGTACAGACGACATGGATGCAATGATTGTGCAGTCGATGTGTAATCTGGCAAAGACAAAATCGCTCTGCGTCGTCGCGGAATATGTGGAAACACCGGCGCAGCGGGAGATGCTGCTCCGCTTCGGTGTGGATTACCTGCAGGGCTACCTGATAGGCAAACCCAAACCGCTGGAAGAATTACGGACATAAAAAAACCGGGAGCCAGGCTCCCGGTTTTTGTTTCACGGTAAACGTTACAGGACCAGTGCCGCAATGGACGCTGACAGGACGCTCACCAGCGTAGAGCCGTAAACCAGCTTCAGGCCGAAGCGAGATACCACGTTACCCTGTTCTTCGTTCAGACCTTTAATCGCACCCGCGATAATCCCGATGGACGAGAAGTTCGCGAAGGAGACCAGGAACACGGAGAGAATGCCTTCCGCACGCGGAGAAAGCGTACTGGCAATTTTCTGCAGATCCATCATTGCAACGAATTCGTTAGAAACCAGCTTGGTTGCCATGATACTGCCCACCTGCAGCGCTTCGTGAGCCGGAACACCCATCACCCATGCAATCGGATAGAAGATGTAGCCGAGAATCCCCTGGAAGGAGATACCCAGCACCGCAGCGAACAGGGCGTTCAGCGCAGAAATCAGCGCAATGAAGCCGATCAGCATGGCGGCAACGATAATCGCGACTTTGAAACCGGCCAGAATGTACTCACCCAGCATTTCGAAGAAGCTCTGGCCTTCGTGCAGGTTTGACATCTGAATGTTCTCTTCGCTTGCGTCAACGCGGTACGGGTTGATCAGCGACAGAACGATAAAGGTGCTGAACATGTTCAGAACCAGCGCAGCAACCACGTATTTTGGTTCCAGCATGGTCATATACGCGCCCACGATAGACATGGAAACGGTAGACATTGCGGTTGCCGCCATGGTGTACATGCGGTTGCGGGACATCTTGCCGAGAATATCTTTATACGCGATGAAGTTCTCAGACTGACCGAGGATCAGGGAACTGACGGCGTTGAAGGATTCCAGCTTGCCCATACCGTTCACTTTGGATAACAGGAAGCCAATTCCACGAATCACGAACGGCAGAACGCGGATGTGCTGCAGAATACCGATCAGCGCGGAGATGAAGACGATAGGGCAGAGAACCTTCAGGAAGAAGAACGCCAGACCTTCGTCGTTCATTTTACCGAAGACAAAGTTGGTCCCTTCGTTGGCGAATCCGAGCAGTTTTTCGAACATTTCGGAGAAGCCTTTCACGAAGCCGAGGCCTACGTTGGAGTTCAGGAAGAACCACGCAAGTAAAACTTCAATGACCAGCAGTTGAACAACATAACGGATACGAATTTTTTTGCGGTCTGTGCTGACCAGCAATGCAAGTGCAGTAACGACAACAAGTGCCAGGACAAAATGAAGGACGCGGTCCATATTTGCTCCAAATATGAGGCAGGTTTAATTTTCGTGCACATTCTATGTAACAACCGAAAAGAAAACGAGATCGAGGACACACTATAGTTACATCCTGTGACGAGTCTCAAAAATAGTGATCCACAATACATTTTTGTTATGTTAGGTAAATGCGTGAAAAGTTAAGTTTGTGTGCTAGTCTTCACAAAAGCATGCGCGATTTCAGTTTCGGTTAGATCGCCCCACTTACCCGCCCGTCTATCGTTCAAAGCTATCAGAGAAATCACTGCAAACTTTATAAATGATCTTGATAATCATTCTCATTTTGATAGCATTAAACATAGCAAAGGCTATATTTCAGAGGCAGAAATGACAAACAGTCGCGTAGAGGGTAGCAGTGGCAGAGCCGCGCGCAAGTTGCGGTTCGCATTAATGGGACCTGCGTTCATCGCTGCCATTGGCTATATCGATCCAGGAAACTTTGCGACCAATATTCAGGCCGGGGCCAGCTTCGGCTATAAGCTGCTGTGGGTGGTCGTCTGGGCTAACCTGATGGCGATGCTGATTCAGATGCTCTCCGCAAAGCTGGGGATTGCGACGGGTAAAAACCTGGCGGAGCAAATTCGCGACCATTACCCGCGTCCCGCCGTCTGGCTCTACTGGGTTCAGGCTGAAATCATCGCCATGGCCACTGACCTCGCTGAGTTTATCGGTGCAGCGATCGGCTTTAAGCTGATTCTGGGCGTGTCGCTGTTGCAAGGGGCGGTGCTGACCGGGATTGCCACTTTCCTCATCCTGATGCTGCAGCGTCGGGGTCAAAAGCCGCTGGAGAAGGTGATTGGTGGTCTGCTGCTTTTTGTGGCGGCGGCCTACATTGTCGAGCTGATTTTCTCACAGCCGAATCTGGCACAGCTCGGTAAAGGGATGGCGATCCCAAGCCTGCCAACGTCGGAAGCGGTGTTCCTGGCCGCCGGGGTGCTCGGGGCGACCATCATGCCGCACGTGATTTATTTGCACTCCTCGCTGACGCAGCATCTCCACGGTGGGACGCGTAAAGAGCGTTACTCCGCTACCAAGTGGGACGTCGCGATCGCTATGACCATCGCAGGGTTTGTAAACCTGGCGATGATGGCGACTGCAGCCGCGGCTTTCCACTTTAACGGTCATACCGGTATTGCCGATCTCGACCAGGCGTATCTCACGCTGGAGCCGTTACTGAGCCATGCTGCCGCCACGATATTTGGTCTCAGCCTGGTAGCTGCCGGCCTCTCTTCTACGGTGGTGGGCACGCTGGCAGGCCAGGTTGTGATGCAGGGGTTTGTCCGCTTCCACATTCCGCTGTGGGTTCGTCGCTCCGTCACCATGCTACCGTCATTTGTGGTGATTCTGATGGGTCTCGACCCAACGCGAATTCTGGTCATGAGCCAGGTTCTGCTGAGTTTTGGTATCGCGCTGGCGCTGGTGCCGCTGCTGATCTTTACCAGCAACAAAACTCTGATGGGCGAGCTGGCTAACTCAACGCTGGTAAAACGAACCGGATGGGCCATCGTGGTGGTGGTCGTTGCGCTGAACATGTGGTTGTTGGTGGGAACCGCACTGGGTCTTTAACAAAAAAAGGAGCCTCCATGGCTCCTTTTTTATTAGTGGTGATGGCCGTGACCATGACCTTTCCCGCGACCCCAGCCGCCGCGACGGTCGTCACGATCGTTCCAGCCTTCACGGTAGCCGCGCTCATACGCGTTGTCTTTATACCAGCCGCGGTGTCTGCCGTTATCATGTTTCCACCAGCGATCGCCGCGCCATTCATAATGACGGTGCCAGTAGTCACGGTCGCGCCAGTAGCCGCCGTCCCAGTATCTGCCGTAGTCGTCACGATCGCCAATTTGTAATTTTACTGATGGCAACAGGGTGATTTCGCCCGCAGTGGCGATCAGCGGCGCCGAAGCCAGTAATACCGCTGCAAGAATCAGTGACCTGAACATACTCTTTCTCCTTCACGATCGGGGCCTTAGGTGGGCCTGTTAACGCAATTTTACGAGTTGGTAAAGCTTCGTATCATCGCCTCAACTCCGAATTCCTGGGGGAGAGCACTTTTTGCTAAAAACGGTTTTATATTGAACTGCTCAGGATCGCGTCTATACGGGCCAACTCATCCACAGAGAAATGGCGGTTTGCCAGCATCCCCACGGCGTCATCAATTTGAGCCGCTTTACTCGCCCCAATCAGCACTGAGGTCACACTCTCATGACGTAATACCCAGGCCAGCGCCATCTGGGACAGCTTCTGGCCGCGCTCTTCCGCCATGGCGTTCAGCTTTCTAATCTTCTCCAGCTTCTCTTCGGTGAGCTGGTCGGGGTTAAGGAACTGACTGCCGCTTGCCGCGCGTGAGTCTGCGGGAATGCCTTTCAAATAACGGTTGGTCAGTTGCCCACCGGCCAGCGGCGAGAAGGGAATACAGCCGACTCCTTTTGCCTGCAGCACGTCCAGCAATTCTTCTTCCGGCGCACGCTCAAACAGGGAATATTTCGGCTGGTGGATCAGGCAGGGCGTACCGAGATCGTCAAGGATATCAATCGCCTTGCGGGCCAGTTCAGCGGGGTAGTTGGATAATCCAACATACAGAGCCTTCCCCTGGCGCACCGCATGGTCAAGCGCTTTCATGGTTTCCAGTAGCGGCGTCTGCGGGTCAGGACGGTGATGATAGAAGATATCCACATACTCCAGCCCCATCCTCTTCAGGCTTTGATCGAGGCTTGCCAGCAGGTATTTGCGTGACCCCCAGTCGCCGTAAGGACCCTCCCACATGGTATAGCCCGCTTTGGTTGAGATGATTAGCTCGTCGCGCCAGGGCAGGAAGTCCTCCTGTAAAATACGGCCGAAATTACGTTCGGCCGATCCCGGTGGCGGGCCATAGTTGTTGGCAAGGTCGAAATGCGTAATGCCCAGATCGAACGCACGCTGTAAAAGTTGACGGCTGTTTTCGATAAGGGTGGTATCACCGAAGTTATGCCACAGCCCGAGCGAGATGGCGGGCAACCTGAGCCCGCTTTGCCCACAGCGGCGATACTCCATTGTCCCGTAACGATTTTTGTCCGGCTGATAACCCATTTTCGTAACCTCTGGCGCTGAAGTGTAAAATCAGTGTATGCGTTTACATTTACGTGAAAAAAAGGAGCATAGCGCAGCCTTTTTTGTAAAGCATTCTTTCCATGTCCTTCTTATCGCCAATTCTGGACAGCCATCACGCTTATTTAATACTCAAGGTGAGGTCAACATTAGAAGGATACCTGTTCATGCGTACCCCATACTGCGTCGCCGATTACCTGCTGGACCGTCTTACAGATTGTGGAGCCGATCATCTGTTTGGCGTGCCGGGCGACTATAACCTGCAGTTTCTCGACCACGTGATAGACAGCCCCGATATCTGCTGGGTGGGCTGTGCCAACGAGTTAAACGCCTCTTATGCCGCGGACGGATATGCCCGATGTAAGGGCTTCGCCGCGCTGCTGACGACATTTGGCGTAGGAGAGTTAAGCGCCATGAACGGCATTGCGGGCAGCTATGCCGAACATGTTCCGGTACTGCATATTGTGGGGGCGCCGGGTATGGCGTCACAGCAAAGAGGGGAGCTACTGCACCACACGCTGGGCGACGGTGAGTTTCGTCATTTTTATCATATGAGCGAGCCGATTACTGCTGCACAGGCGATCCTGACCGAACAAAACGCCTGCTATGAAATCGACCGGGTGTTAACCACTATGCTCCGGGAGCGTCGCCCCGGCTATCTGATGTTGCCTGCCGACGTGGCAAAAAAGGCCGCCACGCCTCCTGTAAGCGCTCTCACGCTCCGCCATGCGCATGCCGATAGCGCCTGCCTGAAAGCGTTCCGGGAGGCCGCTGAGAACAAGCTTGCCAGAAGCAAGCGTACTGCGCTGCTGGCCGATTTCCTTGTCCTGCGCCATGGCCTGAAGCATGCGCTACAGAAATGGGTTAAAGACGTGCCGATGGCACATGCCACCATGCTGATGGGCAAAGGAATATTTGACGAACGTCACGCTGGTTTTTACGGCACCTACAGCGGCTCGGCGAGCGCCGGCGCGGTAAAAGAGGCGATTGAAGGGGCTGATATCGTGCTGTGCATCGGGACGCGATTTACCGATACCCTTACCGCCGGCTTCACGCATCAGCTCACCCCGGCACAAACGATAGAAGTTCAGCCTCATGCTTCACGCGTTGGTGATATCTGGTTTACCGGCATCCCCATGCTTCAGGCAATCGAAACGCTGGTGGAGCTGTGTAAACAGCACGTGCACGGTACGCCCGTACCGTCCTCTCAAAACTTGATGGCCTACCCGCAGCCGGATGGCTCGCTGACGCAGGCGAATTTCTGGCAAACGCTGCAGACGTTTATTCGTCCGGGAGACATCATTCTTGCGGATCAGGGCACCTCGGCCTTCGGCGCGATCGACCTTCGTCTGCCGGCGGACGTGAATTTTATCGTCCAGCCGCTGTGGGGATCGATCGGTTACACGCTGGCGGCGGCATTTGGCGCACAGACGGCCTGCCCGAACCGGCGCGTGATTGTCCTGACGGGGGATGGCGCGGCGCAGCTCACCATCCAGGAGCTCGGCTCGATGCTGCGGGATAAACAACACCCCATCATTCTGGTCCTTAACAACGAAGGGTATACGGTGGAAAGAGCGATCCATGGGCCTGAGCAACGCTATAACGACATTGCGCTATGGAACTGGACGCAAATCCCGCAGGCACTGAGCCTTGATCCTCAGGCCCAGTGCTGGCGGGTCAGTGAAGCGGAGCAGCTGGCGGACGTCCTTGAAAAAGTGGCGCACCACGAGCGGCTCTCGCTGATTGAGGTGATGCTGCCGAAAGCGGATATCCCGCCGCTGCTGGGGGCGATTACCAAAGCGCTGGAAGCGCGCAATAGCGCCTGATTATTTGTCGTTTCGCCAGGCCATCATCATCGGTTTGCCCGCCAGCAGGAGCCAGGCGGGCAACATCACGATACAAAGCAGAGGGAAAAGCGTCGAATCCGGTACGACTACAGCCGCCATAAACAGGCTTAGCCAGGCGTCGCGCGTGACCACCAGAACCAGCCCCAGAATAGAACAAGAGACGGTAATCGCCGCAGGGACCGCATCGACATGCTCGTGCAGCATCAGCCCCAGCGCGACGCCGACAAAGACCGCCGGGAAGATGCGTCCACCGCGGAAACCGCAGGCGGCAGCCACCACCAGCGCTGCCAGCTTGATTACGGCAAACAGCAGATAGTCGGAGACGCTAAATACCTGGCTGAAGGCCAGCTGCTGCATCTCGTCCAGACCTTTGAACAGCGTCACCGGCCCACCGATTGCCCCTAAGATACCGAGGATCAAACCGCCGGCTCCCAGAATCAACACCGGGTGTTTGAGTCTGTGCATTAGCCGGTGCAGACGTGGAAGACACCATACCGCCACCATGCCCAGCGCAATGGCGATGGCGACGACGATGGCGCCGCTGAAAATATCAGCGATTTGCATCTGGCCGTAGTGGGGCAGGGAGAGTGAAAAATGGGGATGGAAAAACAGGCTGGTGGTCAACGCCCCGGCTGCTGCGGCCATCAGCGGCGCAAACAGCTTATCCCACAGCGGGACGTCGTTATTGCTACTGAGCGTCTGCGAAAAGATCAGTGCTGCCGCAACGGGCGTGCCGAAAAGCGCCCCGATGGTGCCTGCGGAGGCGAGAATGGTCCAGTCCAGCGCGCCGACGCGAGGCAAAATGCGTGAACCGAGAAAAACCGCCAGGCCAATATTCACGGCCATAATCGGGTGCTCAGGACCCAGACTGACGCCGCCGGCAAGGCCCAGAATCAACGCAATGATTAGCCCTGGCAACGCCGAGGGCGCAACCGGGGCACCAATCAACGGTTCCTGTGCCGGATCGGGGCCGGCATGGCCGGGACTGAAACGGATCACCAGACCCACCGCTATACCGGTTAACGTCAGCATTCCAACGATCCAGGCAGGAGAATCAGCGGGGACGCCCAGTCCTGCAGGAAGCGCGTTCCATAATAGTGTTTGCAGCACCGACGCGACTTTCATCACGACAATGAGCACCAGACTTGAAACCACGCCAATGATGAGCGCCGGAATGGCCAGCAATAGCATGGTTCTGGCTCGCGGGTGGAGCATGATGATTTCCTTGTACAAAACGGTATTACGTTACTTTGCACATTAAGCCTTATGGCAATAGTGCAAAAGGTGCTGAAACGGTAAAGTTATTCTGTGACGAAGATCGATAATCCACGGGCATTCACCTTCCGGTCGTTGTTGTTATCACGCCTTGAATTTACAGTGTCCCAAAGATTTATTTTGACTTTAGCGGAGCAGTTGAAGAATGACAAAGTATGCGTTGGTAGGTGATGTGGGCGGCACGAACGCGCGCCTCGCATTATGCGATGTAAGTAGTGGTGAAATTTCCCGGGCGAAAACCTATTCCGGGCTGGATTATCCAAGCCTTGAGGCCGTTGTCCGCGTCTATCTGGAAGAACATCAGGTGAGCGTTGAAGATGGCTGCATCGCAATTGCCTGCCCGATAACCGGCGACTGGGTCGCCATGACCAACCATACCTGGGCATTCTCCATCGCCGAAATGAGAAAAAACCTCGGCTTTGCGCATCTTGAAATCATCAATGACTTCACCGCGGTGTCCATGGCGATCCCGATGCTGAAGCCGGAGCATCTGATCCAGTTTGGCGGCGCTGAACCGGTCGAGGGTAAGCCGATTGCGGTCTACGGGGCCGGTACCGGCCTGGGCGTTTCACATCTGGTGCATGTCGCTCAGCGCTGGGTGAGCCTGCCGGGCGAAGGTGGTCACGTGGACTTTGCGCCTAACAGCGAAGAAGAGGGCATTATCCTCGAAGAATTGCGCGCTGAGATCGGCCACGTCTCCGCCGAGCGCGTCCTTTCAGGTCCGGGACTGGTGAACCTGTACCGGGCGATTGTGAAATCAGACGGTCGTCTGCCGGAGAATCTACAGCCAAAAGACGTTACCGAACGCGCGCTGGCGGACAGCTGCATTGACTGCCGTCGTGCCCTGTCGCTGTTCTGCGTGATTATGGGACGCTTCGGCGGCAACCTTGCGTTGACGCTGGGTACCTTCGGGGGCGTTTATATCGCGGGCGGAATTGTGCCGCGCTTCCTGGAGTTCTTCAAAGCCTCCGGCTTCCGCGGCGGGTTCGAGGATAAAGGGCGCTTCAGAAGCTACGTGCAGGACATTCCGGTTTATCTGATCGTGCATGATAACCCGGGCCTGCTGGGGTCGGGTGCCCACCTGCGTCAGGTTCTCGGTCAGATTCTCTGATGCTTGGCCCTCTCCCGCGGGAGAGGGCTTTTTCGTTACAGGTGCATAAGCTGGCGGAACTCTTTCACCTTGCTGCGGCTCACCGGCACCTGAAAATCCAGATCCTTCAGGCGCAAGATATAGGTGTTGTTAAACCACGGTTCGATCTCGCGGATCTTGTTTAAATTCACGCAGAACGAGCGGTGGCAGCGGAAAAAGTGCGACGCAGGCAGCTTGCTGCAAAACTCGGTGATGTTCATCGCCATCACGTAAGATTCCCGCCGCGTATAGACAAAGGTCATCTTTTCATGGGCTTCGGCATAGTAGATATCATTGACCGGCGTCACGATGATGCGCTCATCTTTGACCAGATTGATGGTGTCGTTGTCCCTTACCGTTGGGCTGGCGTTAGCAGGGGCTGTCTGCTGCTGCCATGCGGTCTCCAGCTTTTGCAGCATGCTGACAATCCGCGATTCCTGGTAAGGCTTAAGGATATAGTCAAACGCCTCCAGCTCGAAGGCCTCTACGGCGTGCTCTTTCCAGGCGGTAACGAACACAATAAACGGCTTATGGGCAAACTGATTGATGTTTTGCGCCAGCAATACGCCATCCAGCGACGGAATATTGATATCCAGAAAAATGGCGTCGACCCGGTTATGCTGCAAAAACTTCAACACGTCCAGACCGTCATCAAACGTACCCACAATGTCCATCTGGCTGTGGGTGTTGATAAGCCAGGTTAGCTCCTGTTGAGCCAGAATTTCATCTTCGACAATAATAACTTTCATGGGTTACACACCTGGGGCAACAGTGATGTTGTCGAATGGACCGGAGAGCGCTCATTCGGGACGTAAAAAGCAATTTCGGTGCCCGGTTCAAGACGCTGAATGTGCAGTCCATCGCCGTAAAGCAGCTTGACCCGGTGGTGCACGTTCAGCAGGCCGATTTTATTTCCGGGCATCTCGTTAGACTCGACGCGCTCAATGACTTTAGGATCAATTCCGTGGCCGGTATCGCGCACGGCAATCCGCACCCGGTTTCCGCTTTCGGTGATGCTGATGGTGACCACCCCTTTGCCTTTACAGGGTTGAATGCCGTGAACAATCGCGTTTTCGACCAGCGGCTGGATAAGCAGGCTCGGGATCACGCAGTTGACCTCTTCATCAATATCGTAAATGACCGTGAGCTTGTCGCCAAAGCGCGCCTGCTCAATCGCGATGTAGTCTTTTATCTGATACAGCTCTTTTTTGATGTCGATCTGCTCGTCATCTTTCAGCTCGATGTTGTAGCGCAGGTAGCGCGACAGATTAAAAATCAGCTGGCGCGCGGTGTCCGGATTAAGACGAATGGACGAGGAGATCGCGTTCAGCGCGTTAAACAGGAAATGGGGATTGATTTTGCTCTGCAGCGCGCGAAGCTCTGCCTTATTTGCCATCTCACGCAGCTGTTCTGCCCGCGAAACCTCCAGCTGAGTCGAGATAATCTGCGACAGGCCGATGGCCATCTCCTGCAGCGTCGAGGTGATCTGATGCGCGTGGCAGTAATAAATTTTCAGCGTACCCGTCACGACGCCTTTCTCCCACAGCGGGATCACCAGCATGGAGTGGATTTCCGGCGTTCGGTGGGCTTCATCATTGTTTTTAATAATGATTTTACCGTAGTTAATCGCCTGTCTGGTGGTCGGGCTAATGGTGTCATCGTTGTCGCGATAGTTGTGTTCCCCCACGCCGACGTAGGCCAGCACGTGGTCAATATTGGTGATGGCGACAGCGTCAGCATGAATGTCGTGGCGAATGATCTCGCAGACCTGACGCAATGATTCCGCGTTAACGTGACGGAAGAGCGGCAGCGTTTTGTTGGCGATATCCAGCGCCAGCTTGGCCTGACGTGCGGCGCTTGCTTCTTTTTCGCCTTCAACGCTTTGCACCAGCAGCACGATAAAGCCGATGCACACGCTGCCCAGAATCATCGGAATACCGATTTTCGAGACGATATCCAGCCCCAGCGCGGTGGTGGGGGCCCAGATAACGACCAGGATCATGGTCAGCGTTTCGCACACCATGCCCGCCACGATCCCGGCGCGCCAGCGCTGTTTTTTCGGGATTTTGCGGCTGATCCAGCCGGATAGCACCCCGGCGATAATGCTGGTGATAAAGCAGGGCACCGCCGTCACGCCGCCGATATCAATCAGATAGCGATGGGTTCCGGCAATCACGCCGGTGATGACGCCCACCCACGGGCCAAACAAAATTCCGCCGGACATCACGGCGATAATGCGCACGTTAACCAGCGAACCCTCTACCGGCACGCCTGACCAGGTGCTGAACAGGGCGAACAGGGAAAAGATAGCGGTAACGGCCAGCAGCTCTTTTGGCGAGTGTGCGGATTTGTGCAACAGCTCGCGAAACAGGCGAATGCGAATGAGGAAGAACAGGCAAATCAGCATTAATGCCGCACGGTCAAAAACCGCCAGCAGCATAGTGAATATTTCGTGCACGAGTAGACCTGGGAAAACGGGAAAGAGCCATGATAAAAAACCTGGCGCGTATTGACCAGCTATCCGTCAGGTTTATCAAATGAGGAAAAACCACAATTTCTAAAGGGGATTGTCTGTCGGTAACGGACACGTCCTGATTTTTTATAGCCTGCGTATCGTCAGGTAACTGTTTTGATATCATCCTGTTAAATGACAGCTATCAGAAAGCCAACCCTGAAACAGGGGCTTCCGCTTTTCGTCACAGCAGGGTTCCGGTTTTCAGGCGATTGCTTTTTTTTCACTTCCCTCTCGACAGCATGATTTTTTTCAGGTTATTTTCTAAACATGCCACATCGGTGGCAACGTCGCTCGGACGGTCCGGGCGCTAACGTTAATCTGAGGAATCTATGGCTGAATTCAGTCCTGAACGCCGTTTTACGCGTATCGATCGTCTCCCCCCTTATGTTTTCAATATCACAGCTGAACTGAAAATGGCTGCGCGTCGGCGCGGCGAAGATATTATTGATTTCAGCATGGGTAACCCTGACGGCCCAACGCCACCGCATATCGTTGAGAAGCTCTGCACGGTTGCCCAGCGTCCGGATACGCACGGCTACTCAACCTCTCGCGGTATTCCCAGGTTACGTCGCGCGATCTCGCGCTGGTATCAGGATCGCTATCAGGTTGATATCGATCCGGAAAGTGAAGCGATTGTCACCATCGGCTCGAAAGAGGGGCTGGCACACCTGATGCTGGCTACGCTGGATCATGGCGATACGGTGCTGGTGCCTAATCCAAGCTATCCGATCCATATCTACGGCGCGGTGATTGCCGGCGCCCAGGTCCGCTCTGTGCCGCTGGTGGAAGGTGTCGATTTCTTTAATGAACTGGAACGTGCGATTCGCGAAAGTTATCCAAAACCGAAGATGATGATCCTCGGCTTCCCGTCGAACCCAACGGCGCAGTGCGTGGAGCTTGATTTCTTCGAGAAAGTTGTTGCGCTGGCTAAGCGTTATGACGTGCTGGTGGTTCACGATTTAGCCTATGCTGACATCGTCTATGACGGCTGGAAAGCCCCGTCGATTATGCAGGTCCCGGGCGCGCGTGACGTGGCGGTAGAGTTCTTTACCCTGTCGAAAAGCTACAACATGGCGGGCTGGCGTATTGGCTTTATGGTGGGTAACAAAACGCTGGTGAGCGCACTGGCGCGCATTAAGAGTTACCACGATTACGGCACCTTCACGCCGCTGCAGGTCGCGGCTATCGCTGCCCTGGAGGGCGACCAGCAGTGCGTTCACGAGATTGCCGCCCAGTATAAGCGCCGCCGTGACGTGCTGGTAAAAGGCTTGCATGAAGCGGGCTGGATGGTGGAAATGCCGAAGGCGTCTATGTACGTCTGGGCAAAAATTCCGGAACCGTACGCGGCGATGGGATCGCTGGAGTTTGCCAAAAAACTGCTCCAGGATGCAAAAGTGTGTGTCTCGCCTGGCATTGGATTCGGTGATTATGGCGACACCCATGTGCGATTTGCCCTGATTGAAAACAGCGACCGTATTCGTCAGGCGGTGAGGGGCATCAAGAGTATGTTCCGTGCCGATGGTCTTCTCACCTCAAAGAGCGTCGCAGAACATCCCGCATCGTCATGACATAAAAAAACAGGAGCCGATGGCTCCTGTTTTTTTGACTGCATGTTCTTCACTAAATCATCAGGGCAAAGGTTCCGGCCCAGACTAAAACAATCACCGAAATGCCCATAAAGAAATATTTCACGTTTCATCGCTCCGCGTATCTTGTGGTACGCATATAAAAACAGAGTCCACCTGATTATAGAGAGCTGAAATCCGGTCAAAACGAAAATGAGAATTTTCCCGTTACGCCGCCGACTCCAGCTCAGAATTCTGTGCTTTCCTGTTGCCAGACGGCGCTAATGTACGCCTAAAAATGAAGGGTGACAAGAGGGATTTTTTTAAATAATTTCCGCTACTTACGAGTGTCGTGGAACGGCGACAGTTTGATTTCACAACGCAATAAATTCACTTTGAGCGACGCAATGAGTGACGGGTTTTCAGCGGGAAGACAGGTGATTGAAAAGGTTAGTTTCTTAGCGAAACTAACCTTCATGAAAAGCTTAAATATAGAGCGAGGCTTCGCCAAGAGGGCGTGTTTTGAAACGACGATGCATCCACAGATACTGCTCTGGAGCACGCATGATTTCGGTTTCGATGACTTTATTGATAAACGCTGCGGCTTCGCACTCGTTTTCCGGATAGTTAGCCATTTCAGGGGAGATGTGCAGACGGTAGCCTGATTTATCTGCTTTTCTCACCATCGTCACGGTCAGCATGGAGGCGCCCGATAATCGAGAAATGACAAAGGTACCGTTAGTCGTCGCAACGTCTTTCACCGCAAAGAAGGGGGCAAAGCTGCTGCCTTTACGTCCATAATCCTGATCGGGTGCAAACCAGACGGCCTCTCCTTTCTTGAGAGCGCCGACCATACCGCGCAGGTTATTACGACTGATCATCGCCTTATTGGAACGCATGCGGCCACGCGTTTGCACCCACTCCATCAGAGCGCTATTGTGCGGTCTGTAAGTTGCCATCATTGGCTGACAAAGCCCCATCACGCGGCCACCCAACTCCAGCGACATAAAGTGAACGCCGACGACCATCACGCCGCGTTTTTGCATCTGCGCGCGTTTCAGATTATCCAGTCCTTCCACGTCAAACCACTTGCGGACACGCTCATCCGGCCAGAACCAGGCCATGCCCGTTTCAAGCAGCGCCATGCCGATAGACTTGAAGTTTTCAGCAATGAGTTTTTCGCGCTCTTCGGCATTGTACTGCGGAAAACAAAGCTCAATATTTTTACGCGCGATGGATTCGCGACGTTTCAGGAAAACGCGGGAAGCGCTGCCCAGTTTCGACCCTAGCAAGCGCAGGACCGGGTATGGAAGTTGAACCAGCAGCCAGAGTACGCCAAGACCAAACCATGTAAACCAGTAACGCGGGTGTAAAAACGCGCGTTGAAATTTGGATTGAGACAAAATAGTAGAACCTATATGAAGCCTGTAAAGGTAGCGCAGAGTTTGCGATACGACGTGCCGATAAGACCGTTCTTCAAGGTGATGGTTGCAGGCTTTACCGAACTTTACGGCGTTGCCTGGCCACTGCTGATTTGGGCGGGCGACGTAATGTAGCACCGTTATACGATATGTGCTATTACTCGTTTTTGATTAAAAAAGCGGCAGCCCGAGAGGTCCTTGATTTTACAGATTTTATCGACTTTCACATGGAAAGCGCCTTTCCTGCCTCAGCGGAACGCAGTAGCGTTAGCGTTCAGAAAGAAAGCGTAACGAAAAAAATGCGTCGTTGATTTTCGCCAAATTTAATATTTACGCGTTTATTTACCCCTTCATATAATACTTAAGAATTTTCTTTATGAAAATTCTTAAGTATTATTCATGCTGTCAATGGAGTGGTCGCCTTCTTTCCTCGATTACGTTCCCCTTTTAATCTTGCCGCAATAAGATATTGCAGTTCTTTAGCGTTTTTTGGCGTGGTGCTGTGATGCAAATCAAAACAAGATGTTTTTATTAACATCTCTCTGGCTGCAATCCCTTCTGCGATACAAATATTCGATTTGTGCGAAAAGAGCAGTTTCTTTTTCTGAGTTAATTAGGCAATTTGCGATAATGTATTAGAGGAAAATTCTTAAGAAAATTCTTGTCATGGATAAATGATCTGTGTATTTGATTTTGTTTCGATCAATATTCTATTATTGCGCATCAAGAACGATACCGTGAAGTTGGCATAGCTAAACAAAGAGGGATGATTAAATGGCTGACAGTTTTCAGAATGAGGTGCCTAAGGCACGTATTAACCTGAAGCTTGACCTGCATACTGGCGGAGCAAGCAAGAAAATGGAATTACCCTTGAAATTGCTTGTTACAGGTGATTTCAGTAATGGACAGGAATCTGCACCAATATCGGAGCGTGAAAAAGTTAATATCAACAAAAATAATTTTGATAGCGTTCTTTCCGAATATTCCCCAAAAGTTAATCTGGCCGTTAAAAATACGCTGTCTGAAGATGGCGGTGAGGACAACATTCAGCTGACTTTCCAGAGCATGAAAGATTTCACGCCAGAGCAGGTGGCGGCCCAAATTCCACAGCTGAAGGCGATGCTGGCAATGCGCAACTTGCTCCGCGATCTGAAGGCCAACCTGCTGGATAACCAGACTTTCCGAAAAGAGCTGGAGAAAATCGTTCTTGACCAGACGCTTAGTGCTGAGTTGCGAAATGAGTTATCCGCGCTGGCTTCAAAAAAACCTTAATCATCATGCTGTTTTAACGGATTAATCAAGGAATGCTCATGTTTGTACAAAATAATACTGCTGGCGGGGAAAGCGTGGTGCTGGAACGCCCTGCTGTGGGTGGGGTGTACGCCTCACTGTTTGAGAAAATCAATCTGAACCCTGTCTCTGAGCTGAGCGCGCTGGACATCTGGCAAGATGCGCAGGCGATGTCGGATGCGACCGCAGACGAGCGTCTGACCGCAGGTATGCAGGTCTTTCTGGAATGCCTGACCAAGGCAGGCTCGAAGGTCGAAAAACTGGATAAAAGCCTGATCGATCACCATATCGCTGAGCTCGACTACCAGATAAGCCGCCAGCTGGACGCCGTTATGCACCATGAAGAGTTTCAGTCGGTTGAGAGCCTGTGGCGCGGAGTGAAGTCGCTGATTGATAAAACAGATTTTCGCCAGAACGTGAAAATCGAGCTTCTGAGCATGTCTAAAGAAGAGCTGCGCCAGGACTTTGAAGACAGCCCGGAAGTCATCCAGAGTGGTTTGTATAAACACACCTACATTGATGAATATGATACCCCAGGCGGCGAGCCGATCGCGGCGTTGATTTCCGCTTATGAGTTCGATGCTTCAGCGCAGGATGTCGCTCTGCTGCGCAACATCTCTAAAGTATCTGCGGCTGCACATATGCCATTTATCGGCTCAGCAGGCCCGAAATTCTTCCTCAAGGAGTCCATGGAAGACGTCGCGGCGATTAAAGATATAGGTAACTATTTTGACCGCGCAGAGTACATCAAGTGGAAATCGTTCCGCGATACGGACGACGCTCGCTACATCGGTCTGGTGATGCCCCGCGTGCTTGGACGTTTACCGTATGGCCCGGATACCGTTCCGGTTCGCAGCTTCAACTATGTTGAAGAAGTCAAAGGTCCGGATCACGACAAATACCTGTGGACGAATGCGTCGTTTGCCTTCGCTTCCAACATGGTGCGTAGCTTTATTAATAACGGCTGGTGTGTCCAAATCCGTGGCCCGCAGGCCGGCGGTGCGGTTCAGGATCTGCCTATCCATCTTTATGATCTGGGGACAGGCAATCAGGTAAAAATACCGAGCGAAGTGATGATCCCTGAAACGCGTGAATTCGAATTCGCGAATCTGGGCTTTATTCCGTTGTCCTACTACAAAAACCGCGACTACGCCTGCTTCTTCTCAGCAAACTCCACTCAGAAACCGGCGCTGTATGACACCGCTGATGCAACGGCCAACAGCCGTATCAATGCGCGTCTGCCGTACATCTTCCTGCTGTCGCGTATCGCCCACTACCTGAAGCTAATTCAGCGCGAGAACATCGGTACCACCAAGGATCGTCGACTACTGGAGCTGGAACTGAACACCTGGGTCCGCAGTCTGGTGACAGAAATGACCGATCCGGGCGACGAGCTGCAGGCGTCTCATCCACTGCGTGATGCAAAAGTGGTGGTGGAAGATATTGAAGATAACCCAGGCTTCTTCCGCGTGAAATTGTATGCGATTCCACACTTCCAGGTGGAAGGGATGGACGTCAACCTGTCGCTGGTTTCCCAGATGCCGAAAGCGAAATCGTAATAACAGGCAGGAAGCCGATGAAAACGGAACAACCGTTATGGGGTAGGGGCATTATGGTCGCTCCCCAGCATTTTCAGCAACAGGTCGCTTATGCGGCCTGGTCTGCCGAGTGTATTGCCCGGCTGGGCCTCTCCTGCCCGTGGGGGGTTATAAATGCTACCTTCGAGCCGGAAGCTCTCAGGCTTGGACGTCTGCAGGCCCGTCATCTGCATGTCCGTTTTCAGGACGGTACGCTGATTGATACAAACAATGCTGATTCGCTGCCACCGGTACTGTCGCTTGAAAGCGAATCGCAGGAGGTGACGGTGGTGCTGGCGCTCCCGCTACTGCGGGCGAACGGCGGCAACTGCCTGAAACCCGATGAGGTGGCCGAGCGTCCGGTGCGATATCGTCAGCGCTGGCGGGATGTACGCAATACCTTTGGGGAAGACACTCGTCAGATTGCCGTGATGCAGCCGGAACTGACGCTGCGTTTTGCGCATCAGAACAACAGCGATTATCTGACCTGTCCGGTCGCCCGCCTGCAGCAGGACTCACAGGGGATGTGGTTACTGGATGAGACGTTTCTCCCTCCGTTGTTGACCCTCCAGGGCAGCCGTTGGCTGGTAACTCAGCTGGAACAGCTGATGACCCAACTGCGGGCCCGACTGTGCCGTCTGATGGCAATGCGGCGTGAAAGCAATGAGCGTATGGCAGACTTCGCCGTGGCTGATGTATCACTGTTCTGGCTGCTAAATGCGCTGAACAGCGCCGAGCCCGTGCTCGGGCAGTTTCAGCGATACCCGCAAAGCCCACCGGAGCGTCTATATCCGGAACTTTCTCGCCTGGCGGGGAGCCTGCTGACCTTCTCCCTGGAGCATCAGGTGAGCGCCATTCCGGCCTGGCATCATGAGCAACTCAATGCAGTGTTTCCACCGCTGTTTGACTTGCTTGGCGATCTGCTTGAAGCCAGCCTGCCGTCACGGGTGGTGGCCCTGGCACTCGACTATGACCCACGGCTGCACTTCTGGCAGGCTCGCCTGCATGACCCGCGTCTGCGCGAGGGGGCGGATTATTACCTCTCAGTGCGTTCACCGATGCCGGTGGCACAGCTGCAGGAACAGTTCCCACGTCAGTGTAAGGTCGGCAGCCCTGACCATGTCAGGAGTATCGTCAATTCATCACGGGTGGGGGTGCCCCTGGTGCCACTGCGGCATGTGCCGGCTGCCATTCCGCTTCGCCTGGAAAATCAGTATTTCAGTCTCGATCTCTCCCATCCTCTGGCGACTGAAATGCTCCAGAGTGGGACATGTATGTTTTACGTCCCGGGCATGCTCGGCGAGCCTGAACTTGAACTCTTTGCGGTATTGAGAACATGAGTGAACGTAAACACGGCGCGGTCGTGTCTGTTGATATTGACGCACTGCTGCAGGATACCTGGCTTCAGGTAATCAGCCTTCGCCATGGCCCGCAGTTTCAGGAAGGAGAAGGTCGGGTCTTGTGGGAACGCTGTATCGCTGATGTGGAACGCGTTCAGCGTGAACTGAAAGCGAGTGAACTCGATGAAGCCAGCTGTAAGCATATCCTCACTGCACAATGTGCATTGCTTGATGAGGCGGTCAAAGGGCGCGGTGTAGAGGATGATGCCTGTGTGCAGTGGTATGACATTCCTCTGCAGGGACACTTCCTTGGCACAATGGACGCGGGTGACACTTTGTGTGACAGGATGCGCGATGTGCTGAGTGAACCTGCATCAGACAATGCCGTACTGACCTGTTTTCAGCGTGTAATGATGCTCGGATTTCTGGGAAACTTTCGCTCGCTGAACGATCCAGAACGCCAGAAGCTGTTCAGCGCTCTCAATGAACGTGTTACGCCGTTCAGCTATCCGCAGACTCACCCTGTTCTGGCAGAAAGCCGCACGGGGCGCGGGGCGGGTGGCTGGCTGGCGTCATGGCCCGCGCGCATAGGCCTGAGCGTGATTGTTATTGTCGCGCTCTGGTGGGGACTGGATCGCTGGCTCGATCAGATGCTGCTGACCCTGTTGCCGGGAGTCGCAAAATGAGTCCTGTACAACAGCGCGTTCTTGCGCTGTGGGCCGCCCTGCTGAGTGCCGTGGTCTGTCTGGCTTTTCTGCCTGTATCCCGGCTGGCTTCAGTGCTCGTTTTGCTGGCGATGTTCGGGGTTATCGTCGCGTTCTGGTATATCGCCAGATTTCGTAGGGAGCATGACGTCACCCTGCATCTGGATGACCTTCCTGAAACCACTTACCGTCAACCCGTGGTGCTGGTTTGTGGCGATATGCCTCTGACCTGGCCGCAACAGTCACCGGTACTGATGGTCACGCAGGGATGCTGGATCCGCGTTGAGGACCATCAGGATCTGGAACATGTAGCCCGTCAGATTCTGTGGCAGCGTCCGGACTGGGGGCGTCAGCTGTCGGTGATGGTCAGTGTCTGCCCGCAGAAACACGTCGACAGCGAAGCCCTGACAAGTCGTCTGCTGGCTTTGCGCTGGCAAATCAGCCAGTTGCGTAAAGAAACGGGACATTCTGTGCCATTGATTCTGAATGGTCAGATCGGCAGTGCGATGACGGATGACATGCTCTGGCAGGCCGCTATTCCGGGTGAAGGGTGCACTGTCTGGCGTGAGTCGAATGCGCCTTGTTCGATCGCCGCGTGGGTCACCACTGGTGGTGCGCCTGTGATGCAGCAGCAGGTGCTGATGAATAGCCTGATGAGCTGGTTCCATCAGCATGTCCAGGCGGTATTCATCGATGAGAATCCTGATGTTCCGGCCATTGTGCCTGCAGCGTTGCTGTGGGGAATGGGGCCGATTCTTGCCGGAAGCCTTGCGTCCTCTGCCTGGACGGCGTGGTTATCACGTCATACTGCCATGCAGCAGGTAGCCGGCTGGCAACCGGTAGGGACGGACAGTACGGTGATATCACCCTTCCCGGATTTCATCCTGCCGCTGTTACCGGAAGGAAGTGGACTTACTCCCCGGACCCGCATCTGGCGCTGCGCCCTTGGTCTTTTCACCCTGGCGGCCATCGCCGCGCTGCTCAGCAGTGGCTGGAACAATCGCCAGCTACTGCATCGCGTGAGCTTCGATATAGCCCGTTACGACAGCCTCTCCATCGATGATTATGGCCCGAAGGCTACCGCCGTTGCGGTCCTTCGCGAGAATGCGGCGCTGCTGGACGACTATGCACGTAACGGTGTACCGGCCCGGTTGGGTCTGGGGCTTTATCAGGGAGAACGTTTACGGATGCCCCTTCTGGACGCGATCCGCTCGTATGTGCCGCCGCCTCCTAAACCGCAGCCAGCACCAAAACCGGTTCCGAAAATAGTAAGGCTGGACAGTATGTCGCTGTTCGATACCGGCAAGTTCGTGCTGAAAGCCGGCTCTACCAAAATGCTGGTGAATTCACTGGTTGGCATTAAAGCGAAGCCGGGCTGGCTGATTGTCGTGTCAGGGCATACCGATAACACCGGCAATCCGCAACTTAACCAGACGCTGTCTCTGAAACGCGCCGAAGCGGTACGCGGCTGGATGCGGGATACCGGCGACGTACCCGAAAGCTGTTTTGCGGTGCAGGGCTATGGCGAAAGCCGCCCTGTCGCAACCAACGACACCCCGGAAGGGCGTGCGCTTAACCGCCGTGTCGAAATTAGTCTGGTACCGCAGGCGAACGCCTGTCAGATACCCGGCAAACACCCGGCGTCATCGCAGGATGATGGCGCTTCACTACACAATGGAGAGTAATTCCATGGCAATTCCTGTTTATCTTTGGCTGAAGGACGACGGCGGCGCGGACATCAAAGGGTCTGTTGACGTTCAGGATCGTGAAGGCAGCATTGAAGTGGTCGCTCAGGAACATAATCTGTACATCCCGACCGACAACAACACCGGCAAGCTGACCGGTACCCGTATCCACACGCCGTTCCTGTTCACGAAGGAAATCGATTCCTCTAGCCCGTACTTGTACAAGGCGGTGACCACCGGTCAGACCCTGAAATCCGCTGAATTCAAGTGGTACAAAATCAACGACGCGGGCCAGGAAGTGGAGTACTTCAACACCAAACTGGAAAACGTGAAGGTAGTGAAAGTGAATCCTGAAATGTATGACATCAAGGATCCTTCTAAAGAGAAGCACAACCACCTTGAACGCGTTGAACTGCGTTACGAAAAAATCACCTGGACCTACAAAGACGGCAACATCATTCATTCCGATTCCTGGAACGAACGCGCCACGGCGTAATCCTGATGCGGGCAGGTTTTCCTGTCCGCAGTTTTTTGCTGAGTGCCTGAGATGCGGGCACTCAGCAAAGAAAAAATCTGCCTGCCTGACCTTATGCGCTTTGGTGAACAGCGAGGGGCGGTAGCGTGTCCAGGAACCGACAAAGAGAGAATCTCATGGAAAATCCAGCCATCCTGTTACGTCGTCTGAACCCTTACTGTGCCCGAGCGATGGAAGGCGCAGCTTCGCTCTGTCAGACCCGTGCCCATGCCGAAATCCTGCCGGAGCACTGGCTGCTTAAGCTGCTGGAGCAGGGGGAAGGTGACCTGACGGTGCTGGCACGCCGCTACGAGTGGGATATGGATGGCATCTGGCAGGATCTGCTCGGCTGGTTCGACAGACAACCTCGCTCCGTGCGCCATCGGCCCCAGCTCTCTGATGACATCCAGACTCTGATGCAGCAAGCCTGGCTACTGGCCTCACTCAATGGTGAAGAGCACATTCGCAGCGTCCATCTGCTGATGGCCCTGGTGGAAAAACCGAAACTGGCACGTTGTGACGGCCTTTGGCCGTTGTTAACGCTTGGTCAGAGCCAGCTGGAGCGCCTGCGACCTTTGCTGGATGCGCAATCGGATGAACGTCCGGAAATGCAGCACGAAGCCGAGCTGGCACAGAGCCACGGTGGTGAGGTGGAGTTTGTCGGGCGTCCGGCTGGCGTGGAAATGAAAGAGGGGGAGCTGAGCCCTGCGCTGCAGAACGCGCTGGATAAATTCACCCTCGACGTCACCGCCAAAGCGAAGGAAGGGAAGATCGATCCTGTGTTTGGCCGCGACACAGAAATACGCCAGATGGTGGACATCCTCTCTCGTCGCCGCAAAAACAACCCGATTCTGGTCGGCGAGCCGGGCGTGGGGAAAACTGCACTGGTTGAAGGTCTGGCATTGCGTATTGCCGAGGGTAATGTGCCTGAATCACTGAAAGCGGTCACTCTGCGTACCCTTGATCTGGGCCTCCTGCAGGCCGGTGCAGGCGTGAAAGGCGAGTTCGAACAGCGTCTGAAAAACGTCATTGATGCGGTGCAGCAATCCCCGTCCCCGGTCCTGCTATTTATTGATGAAGCGCATACCATCATCGGCGCGGGCAACCAGGCGGGGGGCGCCGATGCAGCGAACCTGCTGAAACCGGCGCTGGCGCGTGGCGAACTGCGTACCATTGCGGCCACCACCTGGTCTGAATACAAACAATACTTCGAGCGCGACGCGGCCCTGGAGCGTCGTTTCCAGATGGTAAAAGTCGATGAGCCTGACGATGACATCGCCTGCCTGATGCTCCGTGGTCTGAAATCCCGCTATGCCGAACACCATAACGTGCACATTACCGACGATGCGGTGCGCGCTGCTGTTACGCTTTCCCGCCGCTATCTGACGGACCGCCAGCTGCCGGACAAGGCGGTTGACCTGCTCGACACCGCCGCAGCCCGCGTCCGGATGAGCCTCGACACGGTGCCGGAACAGCTGACCTGCATTCGCTCGCAGATTACCTCTCTTGAAATGGAGAAGCAGGCGCTGCTGGAAGATATTGCTGTCGGCAATCAGAGCCATGGTGAACGCCTGACCGTCATTGAGCAGGAAGAGAACGCTCTTATCGTTGCCCTCGATGAGCTTGAAACACAGTACGGGCAGGAACTGAAACTCACCGAACAACTGCTGGAAAGCCGCCAGGACATCTCCCGTCAAAGCGAGACGCACGCGCTGCAGCAGGAACTGAACGGCATGCAGCACAGCAACCCGCTGCTCTCCGTGGATGTGGATGTACGCACGGTAGCAAACGTGATTGCAGACTGGACAGGCGTGCCGCTGTCATCGCTGATGAAAGATGAGCAGACCGAACTGCTGACCCTTGAAAATGGAATGGGTAAACGTGTGGTCGGACAGGATGTGGCGCTTGAGGCCATCGCCCAGCGTCTGCGTGCGGCAAAAACGGGTCTCACTTCCGAGAATGGCCCGCAGGGTGTATTCCTGCTGGTGGGACCGAGCGGGGTGGGGAAAACCGAAACCGCGCTTGCGCTGGCCGATGTCATGTACGGCGGTGAGAAGTCACTCATTACGATTAACCTCTCCGAATACCAGGAGCCGCATACGGTTTCCCAGCTGAAGGGCTCCCCTCCGGGTTACGTGGGTTACGGTCAGGGCGGTATTCTCACCGAAGCGGTACGCAAGCGTCCGTACAGCGTGGTTTTGCTCGATGAAGTCGAAAAAGCCCACCGCGACGTGATGAACCTGTTCTACCAGGTCTTTGACCGCGGCTTTATGCGCGACGGAGAAGGGCGTGAAATCGACTTCCGCAACACCGTCATTCTGATGACCTCGAATCTCGGCAGCGACCACCTGATGCAGCTGCTTGACGAACAGCCGGAGGCCAGCGAAGGCGATCTTCACGAGCTGCTGCGTCCGATACTGCGCGATCACTTCCAGCCGGCGCTGCTGGCCCGCTTCCAGACCGTGATTTACCGCCCTCTCTCGGAAGCAGCCATGCGTACCATCGTGGAAATGAAACTCTCACAGGTTAGCAAGCGTCTGCATCGACACTACGGCCTGAGCACGCACATTGATGAAAGTCTTTATGATGCGCTGACTTCAGCCTGCCTGCTGCCAGATACCGGTGCGCGTAACGTCGACAGCCTGCTCAATCAGCAAATTCTGCCGGTGCTCAGTCAGCAAATGTTGACCCATATGGCCGCAAAACTGAAACCACAGTCATTACGCTTTAGCTGGAGTGAGGAAGAAGGGATCGGGCTGGAATTTGATGTGAAACAGGGAGTGGACGCATGAGTAATAATCCTCCATTAAGATACAGCCATAGCCACCACCTGCTGTCGGTGAAGGGATGTGACACAGAACTCGACGTGCTGTCTTTCGAAGGTGATGAGGCTCTTAGCACGCCGTTCCGCTACCGTATTGAATTCACCAGCAGCGACCACGCTATCGCCAGAGAGGCGATGCTGATGAAGCCCGGTTCGCTGACGCTGCAGGCCCCGGTAGACCAGGGTTACGGCATTAAAGTGCAGCAGCCGGTGCGCACCCTTCAGGGCGTGGTGACCGGTTTTGAACGCCTCAGCACGTCAAAAGATGAAACCCGCTACGCCCTGACGCTCCGGCCACGTCTGGTGCTGCTCGACCGCTCGCACCAGAACGCCATTTACCAGGACATCTCGGTTCCGCAAATCGTGGAAAAAATCCTGCGCGAGCGCCACGGTATGCGCGGCCAGGATTTTCTGTTCTCGCTGTCAAAAGAATACCCGCGTCGTGAACAGGTGATGCAGTACGGTGAGGACGACCTGCACTTTATCATCCGCCTGCTGGGTGAGGTCGGTATCTGGTTTCGCTTCACCACCGACACGCGCCTCAACATTGACGTGGTAGAGTTTTACGACAGCCAGCAGGGGTATGAAAAAGGTCTGACGCTGCCGTCGGTACCGCCATCGGGCCAGCATTCAAAAGGCGTGGATTCAGTCTGGGGAATGGAATGCCATCACAACGTGGTGCAGAAGCAGGTCAGCACCCGGGACTACAACTACCGTCAGGCCACGCAGGACATGAACACCCTGGTGGATGCGACCCGCGGGGATGTCACCACGTACGGTGATGCCTATCACTGGGCGGATAACTACCTGACGCCGGGCAGCGCGCATGAGCGTAATCCGGCACCCGAGTCCGGGGCGTTTTATGCCCGCATCCGGCACGAGCGCTACCTGAATGGTCAGACCCGGGCGCAGGGCATCACCAGCTGTCCGACCCTCTCGCCGGGTCAGGTACTGAAAGTCACCGGCGGGTATGAAGTGGCCGATGTGTTTGCGCAGGGCGTGGTCATCACGGCGATGCGTACGTATGCCCGCCGCGATAAGGACTTTGCGGTTGATTTTGACGGCATCCCGGACAGCACCGATTTTGGTTTCCGCCCGGTGCCTGGCTCACGCCCGGTGATGGCTGGCACCTTGCCGGCACGCGTCACGAGCACCACCGAAAATGACACCTACGGGCATATCGATAAGGACGGTCGCTACCGCGTCAACATGCTGTTTGACCGTGATAACTGGGAAACCGGCTTCGAGAGCCTGTGGGTGCGCCAGTCCCGTCCGTATGCAGGGGACACTTACGGTCTGCACCTGCTGCTGCTGGCGGGCACCGAAGTGGCGATTGGCTTTGAGGACGGTAACCCGGACCGGCCGTACATTGCCGGCGTGCTGCACGACTCGGCGCACGGCGACCACGTCACCATCCGGAACTACAAACGCAACGTCCTGCGCACCCCGGCGAACAACAAAATCCGCCTCGATGACGAGCGCGGAAAAGAGCATATCAAGGTCAGCACGGAGTACGGCGGGAAGAGTCAGCTGAACCTCGGCCACCTGGTTGACAGTGAGAAACAGCAGCGCGGGGAGGGGTTTGAGCTCAGGACGGACAGCTGGGGTGCCATCCGGGCGCAGAAAGGGATATTTATCAGCGCTGATGGCCAGATGAAAGCGCAGGGTCAGGTGCTGGAGATGCAGCCTGCGGTCAGCAATCTGGGTGATGCCCGGGAGCAGATGACGTCTATCTCCGATGATGCGCAGAAGGCAACCGCGAACCCGGCCGATCTCCAGGCGCAAATCAAACTGCTGGAACATCAGCTGACAGACCTCAAAAAATCAGTGCTGCTGCTCAGTGCACCGGATGGAATGGCGCTGACCAGCGGACAACATCTGCAGGTATCAGCCGGGCAGAACCTGATAGCCACGGCCGGTAAAAATGCCGACGTCAGCGTGGTGAAAAATCTGTTCGTCGGGGTAGGTAATGCCCTGAGCGTGTTTGTTCGTAAGCTGGGGATCAAGCTCATCGCGAACCAGGGGCCAGTGAAAATACAGGCGCAGAATGATTTGATGGATCTAATAGCCCGCGGCGAACTAAATCTCATCAGCACCGAAGACGAAATCCATATAACTGCGAAGAAAAAAGTCACGATTAACGGAGGCGGAAGTTATATCACGCTTGATGCCAATGGTATTGAGTCAGCCACTCAGGGGGAATACCGGACCAAAGCCGGTCATTACGGGCGAAAAGATAAGGCCGATGATCCAAAAGACTTCCCTAATGTGGCACCAGAAACTACGGAACCTTCCAGCAAATTCAGCTTTTCCTGACAAGGAGTCAACACATGATTATCAGTCCTCCGTTTCTGAGAGATAAAGATGCCACTCAGTCTGACGCAGACTGGGTTGATGCGATGATGCCTGTCAATTCACGCCGTGGATATCCTCTGAATGCATCAGAGTCCTGGCATGGTGGGATCCATATATCGCATACGGATGCAGGCACAAGACCAGAGAAAGTGAGGGCAATAGCTGACGGGATGGTGGTATCGTTCCACAAGCCCTCCCCGCCACATAAAAGAGATCAGTTCCCATTGAAGTATGCCCCCATCAGAGGAACGGATGATGGCTATGTTTTATTGAAACATGAGACAGAAATAGGTTCCGGAGAGGACGGTAAGGTCGTTTTTTACTCTCTATATATGCATCTGAAGTTTCTGGAAGCTGAGATAAAAGCTGACGCCAAAATTTACCGGAAAGACCCACTTGGCTCTTCCGGAATGACTGATGGCCAGAATGAATTTCACTTCCAGATTTTCTGCGATGATGCCAACATCAGTAAACTGGTGGGACGAAAAACGAAGGAACTGGATATTTCGAAAGATGGTCGCACTGATGTTGTCTATGGAGACATCCATTTTTATCTGCCAGCAGGTACAACGTTTTACGATAAAGCTCCAACGAACAACAGTACTTCCACTACAGGTATTTCTGAACGCTATACAAGTAATGCGCCTCTGTATGTCAGCATGACCCTGGTAAAAGGTAACTGTACGATGGTGACCCGGCAAAAAAATCCGCAAATCGACGGGAAGTATGATCTGTTGGGAGAGCCGCTGATTAACGCTGATGGTGAAGATTATGAATACAATCTTTATAAAACCGCTATGCGGAATTATAAGCAAAGCCCCAGTGCCGGATTTGAGTTGCTTCGTTTTGGCCGTGTAATCAATACCGAGCATGAAACGCTGGTGCCGGCAGATGCGCCATTATGGATGACGGTTAGGTATCCAGGTGGAACAGGAGTGGTAAATCTTGCCGCTCCCGATGTCAAAAAGTTTAGCGATGCAGATTTCCCCCACTGGACGGGATGGCTGTTGGTTGATGATGACACTGATACCCACAGCCAGTGTAGTTCGGCGATTATCGGAAAATTGCAGGAAGAAGGCAGTTACGAAACTCAAAGCAACAGGCTTATCTGCTGCTTACCGTTCGAGTGGGAAAAAAGCACAATAGATGCCAGGTATAAATGGTTGATGACCGGTCTGCCCTGGGAGCAGTGTACGCCGGAAAAAACGGCCATATGGACTGTCCCGGGGACGCAGGAAAAAAAGGACCGCGTTCTGATGAATGAGGAAGATTATGGCAAGTTCAAACAGCACGCAGAAGCGCTGTGTTTTGATGCCGGAGCGTTTAGTTCTGGTCGATTATGGCACTTTCACCCTGTTGAATTTATCAGTCTTTTCCGGAAATGTAATTGGCTAAGTGAACAGGACTTTATTAGAACGATCAGAAAAACCGTAAAAAATGAATCTTCTTTAAGAGAAGAAGGGCGGTTGACGGAAAAAACAGTAATTGAACACCTGAATCAAAAGAAAGAAAAATCAACAGGGGTATTTATTCGGCCATCAGAAATGAGAAAAAGCTTAGCATTGACAATGAGAAATTTTGGTGTAAATAGCACAATTAGATTGGCTCACTTTTTATCACAAATATATTGCGAAACGGGTCGGGTTAGCGAATGTGAAGAAAAAGGGAAAGACTCATACTTTGATAAGTATGAACCTGAATTTGATGCAAAACATTATAATAAAAACGAACTTGCGAAAAAGCTTGGTAACGATCAAATTGGAGATAGTATTAGATTTAAAGGCCGTGGAATTATACAGCTAACAGGCAGGACTAATTATAGGGTGTATGGTGAATACAAAGGCAGTAGCGAGAAGTTCATAAGTTCAGCAGGTGCAGAAACTTTAATTTCGTCATCCTATTATTGCTGTGATGCCGGTGGATTCTATTGGATTCAGAAGCAAAGAATGAAGGTGCAAAATAAGAAATTAGTTAACTGGGGCCCATTGAGCATACATTACTGGGCCGACCAAGGGACTACTTATGCAGAAGTTAAGGCAGTAACTAAGTGTGTGAATGGCGGGAGTAATGGACTAGATGGTAGCCGATGGCCTTGTTTTGAACACGCATTTTACGCTTTAAATGATAGTGTTTCTCCAAATGATAATGTTAAATTTTTAGGTTGAAGGTGCATATATGAAAATTAAAATCATGGCTGCCATTCTTGCAATGGGAGTCGTTGCAAGTACTTATGCAAAAAATATTGATTATTGTAAGACGATAACGTTTGACACTGGAGGTTTTAATTATTCTGCTATTATGCAAGCGTCTTCTGATTCCGAATGTCGTGATAAGCCCGTTCCAATTCAATACAAAGGAATAAAAGATACATTCATCCTTACATCAGAGGCAAATCCAACTGGCGGAGCAAGCTATCTGACATGGGATGAATCAACTAAAACGTATGGATATGATAAGGATGAATTAAAGAGCACAATTCATGATATTGTGAAACAGGGTGGGAGTGATAAGTATATTGAAGCATTGAATCCGATTGTTAAAATAAAGTTCACTCCAAAGGATAAAGGGGGGGTGGTTGTATCTGATATTATCTTCGAGGATGAAAACAACAAACCAATCAGCATCGTCAGGGATATATATTTTTACTCACAAGATAACTATGCTGCAGTGTATGGTTCTACTCCAATAAAATACACTCAGAAGAATAAGATCTTTTTTATAGATGAAGTTGAATCACTTTTCGAGACAATGAATATAAATTGGTAAAGTTTTGGGTTTGTTGATGATAAAACACCTAAAAGCTAATGATACTGTAATCACATATACTAAAAAAACAGTTGAAGTACAAAAAGGTCGTAGTACTGTAAAAATCATTATTGATTACACCTGACAGGGCAAGTGAGATGGCGGTTAATTATGGATAATACAATTTTACTGTTAGGTTTTGTTAGTGCCATTAATTTTTTTTCATTGGGTGCGTCTGCGAATGATATAGATTTATCATCGGCAGTTAAAAGCTATACCTTCAAGGATGGAGAACCTTATGGCCTATCACAAGTATATCAAATTGATGCACCTGACACCGGTTTCCCGCCTTATTATATTTTCCAGAAGTTAGGTAAAGGGAACGCTTACCCATTTTTTTTAATCGCGAAGGACTACCTGGTAAAGATGAGCCATACAGTCGGTGTAACGTAGTGCTCAAAGTTAATGATCAATATCTCATGCCAAACAGGAATTATAAATCTGGATATGCCGAAGATTCTGAACAATGCCTCGGGATCGATAGAATGCAGATTATTAAAGGTAACAAAAATATTAAATGGTATGTGACCGAGGCTTTATATCAGTCAGAAGGTGATACACCAGATAAAACTGAAGAAGTATATTTTTATTCTGATGGTTTTTTTGGCTTTTCAAAAAATTTTAGTTCAAAACTAGCTGCAGGCAAAATTAAAACAAAAGACCTCGAGAATTTGTCTGTGGATGAGAAATACGCTGAAGAATGTGCTAAATAAAATTCAGTGAAGATTTCCAGTAACTTCAGCTTTTCCTGACAAGGAGTCAAACATGATTATCAGTCCTCCGTTTCTGAGAGATAAAGAGGCGACTCAGTCTGACGCAGACTGGATTGAAGCGATGATGCCTGTCAATGCTCGCCGGGGATATCCTCTCAATGCATCAGAGTCCTGGCATGGGGGCATTCATATATCACATACGGATTCAGGCACAACGCCGGAGAAAGTGAGGGCAATTGCTGAAGGAACCGTGGTGTCGTTCCGCAAGCCGTCCCCGCCAGAAAAAAGAGACCAGTTCCCACTAAAGTATGCCCCTGTAAGGGGGACGGATGATGGCTATGTTTTACTGAAACATGAGACAGAAATTGGTTCCGGAGATGACGGTAAGGTCGTTTTTTACTCTTTGTATATGCATCTGAAGTTTCTGGAAGCAGAAATAAAAGCTGATGCCAAAATTTACCGGAAAGACCCGATTGGCTCTTGCGGAATGACTGACGGGGAGAATGAATTTCACTTCCAGGTTTTCTGCGATGATGACAACATCAGTAAACTGGTGGGACGAAAAACGAAGGAACTGGATATTTCGAAAGATGGTCGCACTGATGCGGTTTACGGTGATATCCATTTTTATCTGCCAGCAGGGACAACGTTTTACGACAAAGCACCCACAAATAACAGTACTTCCCTGACCGGGCTTTCTGAGCTGTATACCAGCAGTGCGCCTCTGTATGTCAGCATGACCCTGGCGCATGGCAACTGTACGATGGTGACCCGACAGAAGAATACACAGACTGACGGGAAGTATGATCTGCTGGGCGAGCCGCTGGTTAACGCCGATGGTGAAGATTATGAATACAATCTTTATAAAATCGCTATGCGGAATTATAAGGAGAGCCCCAGTGCCGGATTTGAGCTGCTTCGTTTTGGCCGTGTAATCAATACCGAGCATGAAACGCTGGTGCCGGCAGATGCGCCGTTATGGATGACGGTTAGGTATCCAGGTGGAACAGGGGTGGTAAATCTTGCCGCTCCCGATGTCAAAAAGTTTAGCGATGCAGATTTCCCCCACTGGACGGGATGGTTGCTGGTTGATGATGACAACGATACACACAGTCAGTGTAATTCGGCGGTCATAAGAAAGTTGCAGGAAGAAGGCAGGTACGAATCTCAAAGCAACAGACTTATCTGCTGTTTACCATTCGAGTGGGAAAAAAGCACAATAGATGCCAGATATAAATGGTTGATGACCGGTCTGCCCTGGGAGCAGTGTACGCCGGAAAAAACGGCCATATGGCAGGTTCCCGGGTCGCAGCAATCAAATGAACGTACGCTAATGAGTGAGGAAGACTATGGCAAATTCAAGCAACACGCAGAAGCGCTGTGTTTTGATTCAGGAGCTCTCGGTTGCGGAAGATTGTGGCATTTCAACCCTGTAGATTTTATTGCTCACATGAGACTTTGCAGTTGGCTCAGTCTGAACGATATTATTAAATTGGTGAGAAAGTATCAAAAATCACCTGTGTCTGTTTATGATCGTCGACATCCATTAACCATTGATGAACTAACAAAGCGATTAACAGGAGAGGGCATGAACAGTGCAGGGGATGTTAAACGTCCAGCGGCGATAAATGAGGCTCTCCCCAAAATACTAAATAAATATGGAATTAATACACCAATCAGAATTTCACACTTCTTCGGTCAGATGGCTGCTGAAACTGGGCGGTTCGATAGTTTAGTCGAGCTAGGCTCTGCGAACTACTTTTCTGTACACTACGACCCGGGCACGGATCAGGGTCATAAGTTAGGGAATACATTGACTGGTGATGGTGCTAGATTTAAAGGCCGAGGATCTATTCATCTAACTGGAAGGGCTAATTATGGTCATTACAGTGAATATCGGCAAGGTTCAGGTTCTAATTATTTCACTACTGAACCCCATAATGATCTGATTGTAGAGGATGCATTTTTTGCATTTGATGCCGGAGGTTATTACTGGTCCAGTAAGCAAAAATATATAAGTCGCAATGGGCGACTTGTAGCCTCAGGAAAATTAGGTATAAACTTTTGGGCTGATCAAGGTGCGACTCATAACGATGCAGAAGAGGTTACAAGGAGAATAAATCCAGGGAGAATGGCGTTTGAGGACGTCAGGTGGCCTGCGTTTAAGCATGCGTGGTATGTGCTTAACGATTCTACAGAACAAGAAGCCGATTATTTTGCTATTAAGGAATAAATATGAAATATTTAAAATTGCTAATCGTGTTATTTGTGTCGATGACCTTTTCTGCATTTGCTATGAGTTCAAATCCAAACTTTACTCCTCAACAGACAGTTATTAATTTTATAAGTGACTATGAGCAGTGGAATGAAGAAGCTACGCAAAATCTAAGTGAAGATACTGGTTTTCAGGCAAAAGATGAGTACATTAAATTACTTAATAAGTATTGCACTCAATCTACAAGCAGGATTGGTTATGATGTCTATGGTCAATACTCGTTGCATATTGCCGATGGAGAAAAAATACTCAGCACTACAAAAAATGGTCAAGAGGTTATAATTAAAACAGAGGTGTCGTCCAGATTTGGAGATACGGCCGCTGATATGGATTATTTTGAATATCACCTGGTTTTGGATAAAAATAAATATTTAATTGAAGAAGTATATCAGTTGTCAAAATCTGGTAAAAAGACCAAAACATTATAACTTCATAAGTTTTATTCTTAGATGCTCTCTTGCAAAAAATTTGCTGGGGCATCTGATTTAAAGTTTGTTAAATATAGTGTTCGACGTTTTATTGTAGTTATTTGGCTGAGAAAATATGTTTTATTCCCTAAAGCATCTCCCTGAATGTTATCCACGACCGGTCACACCAAAAAAAACACGTTGGCTTGCTGTCCTGGTGGCAATGTTGGTCATCAGCGTGATCTTCATGCGTATATTCGGGCGATACATCGATAACAACCACTTCTGGTTGGTCGCTATTGGTACGCCCGCTGTTGTTTGGATTGTAACTTTCGGTTTTCGCATGTTGGTCTGGTCATTACAGGACAGCAAGGCGAATGGTTTTGACCGGCGTCGGGAGCAATGGATCCTGAGTGAGACTCGTAGGGCTCGTCGTGCGCTTCAGGTGTTGAATACGACATTTATTACAGCCCATCAGGAAGACGAACAGCGTCCTGTCGCTGATGATATGCTCAATAATCACAGCATTATCATTTCGCAGTCGGACTGGAAAGGCGAAAAAAGCAGGAGGCTGAGCCGTATTACGGCAGAACCAGAAGATACTCCTGGATTGATTATCTCACGTTTGTTCTCTGAGCTTATTGCCGATCTTCCAGCTCACCAGTTTCCTGAGAACGCTTCGCTTGTTGTCATCCTCGATGTCTCGTCATCTCTGTCCTTCCCTGTTGTCAGAAATATCTGGCAGGAAGCCTGGCAGGAGAGTGGCATAACCTGTGCGCTTGAGTACACAGACAGCAATGGGCCGGGGGTAGTCAACCACTGGCTTGATCACCGCATTAAAGACGATGCGATGTTATTGATTGTTGGCCTCCAGATTGATCCGGTTGTTTCAAACAATACTGCTGAAGCAGCCGTTACTCTGCTTCTTGGCAACCGCCTGACCCAGGAGGCACTCGAACCTCTCGCGTTGCTCCACCGGCCAGATGCTTCTCCAACCGGTGAGCTGAGGGAGGGGATGAACATGGCTGCCTATAACGTACCGCTCAAAGAAAATATCGTCAAAAATTTATGGCTTGCCGGGCTGACAGGTGAGCAGCGTGCAGAAGTTATTGCGTGCCAGAATGCGCACCCTGCGCAGTCTGTAGAGGACGAAGCCGTCATTTCGCTCGATACATCTATGGGACATGCCGGTGCCGCGGCCCCCTGGCTGGCTATCGCTGCCGCTACCGTAATCGCCCGACAAACTCAGTTACCACAGATGATTATCTGCGGTGATACCACACAGAATGTGCTGTGGAGCACGCTCATTACCCCGATTGCTTCCCGACAGGAGATGGATCCGTGAAGCTACCTTTAGCACCGAAGACTACGGAAGGCCGCTATCTTGCTGTCGCATTGATTTTCTTTTTGCTGTTAGCTGTTATGACTTCCATGGTCTGGAAGCATCCGGATATAGCCGGGATTGAAGACGGAAGTCAGCAGCAAATTTACTGGCTTATTGCCGGCGGATGTATTTCAGGCTGCGCCCTTATCGTTTCCGTAGTGCTTCTGGCGGCGGTACGCAATGCCGGCAAACAGGAGTTTAATAAGCTTGTCGACAACACCAACGGTGATGATGAGAAAAAGAAGCGGGAAAATGATAAAGCGCCTGTTCACCCTGCGGTGGTCATGTGTAACAAGATCCGGGGACATCTCCGCTCCCGTATTGGCCTTTACTGGCGTCGTAAAACCCGTCTGCTGTTAATCACTGGCGATGAGGCGGCAATCGAACTACTGGTACCTGGCCTGCAGGAAAACCAGTGGCTTGAAGGTAACCGTACCGTTCTGATATACGGCGGCAGTCTGACTGCTGAGCCCGATAAGGAAAAATACGCCGCGCTGCGTAAACTGCGTCGCGGGCGTCCACTGGACTGTATTGTCCGCGTCATGCCGCAGTCGCTTAATCTGACCCCACAAATCAGCGACAACAATTTACGCGGACTGGAAAAAATCAGCGAACTGCTCCGTTATTCCGCCCCGGTCTGGCTGTGGCAGCTGTGCGACAGCACCTGGTCGCAGGCAAAACGTACTGAGCAGCCGGTCGGGGCCAGTTTCCCACTGCGTGCTAAGCCCGACGATATTACCCGCCAGCTTGAGCTGATGCTGCCGGCCCTGCGAACGCAGGGCGTGAGTCAGGTCGCTGAGAACAATGGCCACGACTTCCTGCTGCGCCTGGGCCAGCACCTTAAAGACGGCGGCATCGCCCGCTGGGCTCAGCAACTGGTGCCATGGCTGGCCGCCTCTCAGCAGCGCGTTCCGCTGCGAGGCCTGATGTTCAGCCTGCCGGAGAATAAACCCGCCGCTACCGCAGGAGAAACAGCCAGTGCTGCACCTGCCGACGCTGAGAAATATATCCCCGAATCACAACGCCATGCCCTTGCCCTGCCCGCAACATGGCAGGGTATCGTTGATGACTGCATCCGCGTACGTGGCCGCCGGGTCGGTATGGCCTGGGAACAGACGCTGGCCTGGACGCTGATGACCATCATCGGTATCTGGGGAGCGGGTACACTGCTGTCGTTCGCGGTCAACCGCATGCAGATAATCTCTGTTGCCGAGCAGGCGCATGCGCTGGTGGAGCATCCTTCCGTATCGGATTACCAGCTCACGGCTCTGCATACCCTGCGTAATGACGCCGGCCGCCTGCAGCACCGTATTCAGGATGGAGCGCCCTGGTACCAGCGCTTCGGTCTGGACCATAACCAGCAGTTGCTCGATGCGTTGCTGCCCTGGTACGGCGTCGCAAACAACCGCCTGATACGCGACCCGGCGAATCAGGCGCTGACACAGAAACTCAACGCTTTGGCAAACTCTGCCCCCAACAGCGACCAGCGTGCACAGCTGGCGAAGCCGGGTTATGACCAGCTTAAAGCCTGGCTGATGATGGCCCGCCCGGATAAGGTTGATGGGGCATTCTACGCGCAGACCCTGAAAACCGTGCAGCCGACACGAATGGGTATTTCTACCGGTCTGTGGCAAAGCCTGGCGCCGGATTTGTGGGCCTTCTACATCACCGAACTGCCTGAGCAGCCGCAGTGGAAAATCACACCGGATGCGCAGCTGGTCAGCCAGAGTCGCCAGTTGCTGCTGCAGCAAATCGGGCGTCGTAACGCTGAAAGCACACTGTATGAAAATATGCTCAAGTCAGTGCGTCGTAACTTCGCCGATGTCTCCCTGGAGGACATGACCAGCGGTACCGATGCGCGTCGGCTGTTCACTACCGACGAAGTGGTGCCGGGCATGTTTACCCGCCAGGCCTGGGAAGGGGGCATTCAGCAGGCCATTGAGAAGGCGGCAACGTCGCGCCGCGATGAAATTGACTGGGTGCTGAGTGACAGCCGGAAAGCCGTTTCCTCAGACCTGTCGCCGGAAGCTCTGAAAGCGCGTTTGACGCAACGCTACTTCACCGACTTTGCCGGCAGCTGGCTGAGCTTCCTTAACAGCCTGCAACTTAATCCGGCGAACAATATTGCGGACGTTACCGACCAGTTAACACTGATGAGCGATGTCCGCCAGTCGCCACTGATTGCCCTGATGAATACCCTCGGCTGGCAGGGACAGACAGGCCAGCAAAGCGAAGGTCTTTCGGACTCTCTCATCAAATCGGCCAAAGAGCTGGTTGGTGGAAAAGACAAACCCGCAATTGACCAGTCAGCAACAGGTCCCCGGGGACCACTGGATGAAACTTTCGGTCCGCTGCTTCAGCTTTTGGGTAAAAACACGGGCAGCAACGTCATGTCGGCGGATAACTCCCTGAGTCTGCAGACGTATCTGACCCGCATCACCCGCGTGCGTCTGCGGCTGCAGCAGGTGGCCAGCGCTTCTGACCCGCAGGCAATGATGCAGACCCTGGCGCAGACCGTATTCCAGGGCAAAAGCGTGGACCTCACCGACACTCAGCAATACGGTAGCCTGATTTCGGCAAGTCTTGGCGAGGAGTGGAGCGGATTCGGCAGCACAATGTTTGTGCAGCCGCTGACCCTGGCCTGGGAGACCGTGCTTCAGCCGTCGGCAGCCAGTCTGAATGACAAATGGAGCCGCTCGGTTGTCGCGAACTGGCAAACTGCCTTTGACGGACGTTTCCCGTTTGCCGCCAGCAAAAGTGATGCCTCTTTACCGATGCTGGCTGAATTTGTGCGTAAGGACAGCGGACGGATAGAGCGCTTCCTGTCGACAGAGCTCAACGGTGTGCTGCACAAAGAGGGCAGCCAGTGGGTGCCGGATAAGGTCAACAGCCAGGGGCTGAACTTTAACCCGGCCTTCCTGCGGGCCATTAACCAGCTGAGCCAGCTGTCAGACATCCTGTTCACCGATGGCAGCCAGGGCATCAGCTTTGAGCTGCAGGCGCGTCCTGTGCCGCAGGTGGTGGAGACGCAGCTAACCATTGATGGACAAAAGCTGCACTATTTCAACCAGATGGCCGAGTGGCAAAGCTTCCGCTGGCCGGGAGACACGTACAAGCCGGGAACGATGCTGACATGGACCACGGTCAACGCCGGTGCGCGTCTGTTCGGGGATTACAGCGGGACCTGGGGCTTTATCCGCTGGCTGGACTTGAGCAAGCGTCAGCAGCTGGACCGCAGCCAGTGGATGATGAGCTTTACCGCCCCGGACGGTCGCACCCTGCAGTGGGTGCTGCGCTCACAACTTGGAAAAGGCCCGCTGGCGCTGTTGGATCTGCGCGGTTTCACGCTGCCGGATCAGATATTCAGTGTCGACAGCGCGGCCACCGCTCAGGCGCTGATGGCTAATACGGAAAACAATGACATGGAGGGCGTCGAATAATGAGCACATTGCAGAATTTGGTTACCGCCTGTCAGGCTGACGATGCTCAACTGCGTGAACAGGCGCAGGCGCGCACGGATAACTGGCAGCCCTGGCTTGCTCCGTTAAGCGTTGCCAGTCCGACAGGGGAAGACCCGGGATATGACGATGATTTTCAGCGTATCCGCGAAGAGGTTAATAAGCTCTCCGGGATTGATACCGAACTGATATGCACGCTTGCTGAAAAGTTACTGACCACCACGGCCAAAGATATCCGGGTTGCAACGTATTACTGCTGGGCGCGGCTTCACCAGGATGGCGAAGCCGGCTTTGCCGAAGGGCTTGAACTGCTGGCGGGATTACTGCAGCGCTACGGCATGCTGCTTCACCCGCAGCGGGACCGAAGCCGCAAGGCTGCACTGGAATGGCTTGCCGGTAGCCGTGTCCTGGACAGTCTGTCACTGTTTCCGGAGGTCATCCGCGAGGATGCACAGCGTACAGCCGGGGCCTTGCTGCTCATCAGTACCCGTCTGGAGACCGAGCCGGAAGCATCGCGGCCAGAGCTGAATGCCCTTTACAGCGGGCTGGAGTCTCGCCTGATGAAGGCCGGTGGTGTGGATGCCGTGGTACCGCAGAACGCAGGGAATAAGGCGCAGTCACAGCCCTTTACGCATGCGACCGAGTCAGATGCGCCGGTTCTGAACCGCATCACCTCCGGTCAGGATTTGCTGGCCCAGGCCCGTACCCTGACGGGATATCTGCGCGAGCAGCCCGATGGCTGGCTTGCCGCACACCGGCTCATGAAAAGCTTACGTCATGACACGCTGAGAGCGATCCCTGCGCCGGATGCCGAAGGGAAAACGCGTATCGAACCTCCGCGAGCTGACCAGCGGGCCATGCTCAAACGATTGTACCTGCAGCAGAGCTGGCTGGAGATACTGGAGCAGGCGGACAGCACCTTCTCGCGTGGCGCCAATCACCTCTGGCTGGATTTGCAGTGGTATATCCATCAGGCCCTGGTGAAGTCAGGGCAAGATGTGCTGGCCGATATCATCGCCGCCGACCTGAAAGGACTGCTGCGCCGCCTTACCGGTCTTGAAACGCTGGCCTTTAACGACGGTACGCCGTTTGCCGAGGAGGTCACGCTCAACTGGATAAATCAGAGCGTGCTCGACGATATGCCCGGCTGGCGGGATGAACCAGTCAGTGCCGACAGTGGGGATAATAACGATATTCTGGCTCTTGAGCCGGAAGCGCTGGAGAAAGCGGATACTGATGGTCTGGATGCCACACTTCACTGGCTGCAGACTCGCCCGGGCGCCGACTCCGCAAAAGACAAATGGCTGCTGCGTCTGCTGATGGCCCGTGTGGCCGAGCAGAAAGGTAAGAATGAACTGGCGTTGCATTTGCTGGGTGAGCTCGACAGTGCCGCACAGTCAATCACCCTCACACAGTGGACTCCTGCACTGCTGTTTGAAGTGAAATCACGTCGCCTCAGACTGCTGCGAATGAAAGCCACACGCAGTGAAACTGATAAATCACGGCTTCAGCCTGAGATGGATTTGCTTCTGTCCGGTCTGATTGCGCTCGATCCGGCCAGCAGTGCAGTGCTTTGCGGATAACCCGGACAGAATTCAGCTAAAGGGAAAAATATGGCAGCAGAAGGCTTTTACCTGGTGCAGGGCGACAAGACGACCTGCGGCGGGAAAATCACCACGGGCGCAGAGGATCACACACTGTTTGATAAACCCGTTGCCCGGGAGCAGGACAGTGTGACCTGCGGGAAGCATGCCGGGCTATTCAAGATAGCCGGCGGCATCGACAACGATACTATTCATGACCGGCGAATGGCCGGAACCCTCGACAGCTATAGTACTTGCCCCTGCAAGGCGAGGTTTATTCCATCAATGATGGATGATACATACGAGAAGAGCAGTGGAGCTTCCGCTGGGGAATCGGCAGCAGGCTTTACAGCGGCCCCGGCGCAGACTTCTCCTGAGTTGCCTGGTTATCTGACCGGTGAGCAAAAGCCAACGGGATTCGTATCTGATTACCCTGTGTTAAAAAACACACATGATTTACCTGATGAAAAGTTAAGAATGATGTTTAAGAAAAATAACCAAGACATCATGTTACTAACTTTACCCGAAGTGTTTGAGATATTGTCATCCTGGGGGGCGTGGAAATACGGTTGGATTGCGATAACTGAAAGCACACCAGGTCAAATAATTGTTAACTATGGTACAAATATAAAGGATGTCGTCACAACATCCATGTTGGTGGGGCAGTTAGGTAGTTTTGGGATAAAGGCCACGGTATATGTGAATCATAAAGGCACAGAATTGATTAAAATCAGTGGCTACCCAGGGGTTAGGAAAATATTAAATGCGCCAGTTTTTTCTGCAAAGAACCCTAAGGTTGTAGATATAGGCATAGGCAAGTATGGTCTGGCGAAATCGATCATAGAAGGTGCAAGATTAACTTTTTATGTGGCTGCAGCATATCGCACTATCGATTACATTATGAATGATGAAACCTCCTTCGCTGAATTTATTGGTAGTCTGGCAACAGATGCAGTTAAAATTGGTATAGCATCTGCTGTCGTTTGGGGGGGGGGACTGGTTCTGGTAACTCCATGGATCGTTGCAAACTTAGCAATAGTTGTCGTCGTTGGCGGTGTTGCTGCCATTACCTTAAATGTTCTTGATGAAAAATTTGGTGCGACTGACAAGGTTGTAGCCTATATAGAGTCAGCACAACAAGAATTTGCAAACAAAGCCAGAGAGGCTGAACAGGGATTACTGGATCTTGGGGCAATGTTTGCTGAGCAAATGTTAATTAGAGGAAAGAATGTGATTATTGAGGAGGTTCGAAATTATATTCGGGATACTCTGACGAGTATTCAACGGAGATTGTACTGATGTTTGAAGAAAAAATCCGACCTTTTCTTGCTATAGTAATAATCCTCGGCTTATGCGTGCTGAGTATTTATCTTGGAAATAGTATATTTCAGTCATACTTCTCTTTCGAAGATAGCATTGTTTTCTCATGGTTAAGCATTGCATTAATTGCCTTGCCTGTTGTGATGATTTTTCCACTTATTTATTTTATTCTGATGATTGTTAAGGGGAAGGATTTTGCTTTCAAAACAATGGATAATTATGTTTCTTATTTGAAGTGGAGTTGCATTGCTATCGTAGTATTAGGAGTGTTATTTTCCTGTTTGTACCCCCAAGAATTGCTCAACAAGGGATATCTCCGTTGTAATGGTGTTCCTTCGGGCTGGATGGCAGGAACTGCAACCCGCTATGTTAAAGATCCGTCTATCTGCGTCATACATTGACGACCTAACATCGCAGGTGATTGATTTATGAGTCCTAAACATAGATTTTTTGGTAACCTTATTATTTGGTGTGTTTCCTCAATAGGCTCTTTGTGGTTCGCAATTGATGCATATAGTGAGTTATTTGGGTTTGGAAGTGACATTGTATTTTCACCAACAGTTTCCGCTTTGCTAATAATTCCAATTATTCTGATATTTCCATGTATATATTGGTATTTGGCTATGCGGTACGGCGAGGAACAGGCGGTTATTAAATGTAAAAAAACAAGCAGAGTATTTATTGGTCTGGTTGGTGTTTTTATCGTCAGTTCTGTCATCTTTTCGTTTGCGTACACTTCGACTCTTGAGAGTAAAGGCTACGTGAAATGCACCGGCCGTCCTGATGGATGGATGCCGGGGATGGCTACTGAGTATGTACTACCACCATCGGTATGTGGGCAGCGTGATAATTAATAAGATGTTCCTGTTCTCCGGAACATCATCAGCACAATTTTATTTAAATAATACTATTCATTCGGCAATTATTGAGCAGAAATAAATATGGATGATTTAACCCTGCGTTACTACGACGCTGAAATGCGCTATCTGCTGGAAGCCGGTGAAGAGTTTGCCCGTGCTCATCCCGAGCAGGCGGCAATGCTCAATCTCGATAAGGCGGGGGCGCGCGACCCTTACGTGGAGCGGCTTTTCGAGGGCTTTGCCTTCCTGATGGGCCGTCTTCGTGAAAAGCTCGACGATGACTTACCGGAGCTGACTGAAGGGCTGGTCAGCCTGCTGTGGCCGCATTACCTGCGTACCATTCCGTCAATGTCGGTGGTGGAGTTCACCCCTGACTGGCGTGAAATGAAAGAGCAGATGCGCATCGTCAAAGGTTTCGAAGTGAACTCGCGGCCGATCGGTGAGAAGGGCACGCGTTGCCGGTACACCACCACCAAAGAGATCACCCTTCAGCCATTGTCGCTTGAAAGTGCCCGGCTGGCGACCGATCCGGATGGCCGTTCGGTCATCACGCTGCGCTTTAACTGCAGCCATCTCGCCGACTGGAGTCGTATCGATCTCAGCCAGATCCCGCTCTACTTCAACGCTGATGCACCGCTGGCCTGCGCCATGCATGAAGCCTTTACCATGAATACGGCGCGCCTCTGGCTGCGGATGCCGGGCGACATGGACAGAAGACCGCTCGACGGGTATTTCACCGCGCTGGGCTTCGGTGATGATGATGACCTTTGGCCGAAAGGCAGCAGCAGCTTTAGCGGCTATCAGCTGCTGCTGGAGTATTTCACCTTCCGTGAGAAATTCATGTTCACGGGGCTGCGTGGGCTGGAGACCGTAGCTTTTCCGGCCGAGCTCCCCTGGTTTGAAATCGACGTGGTGCTGGCAGAACGCTGGGAGCATGATTTCAGCTTTACCGAAAAGCATCTGCGCCTGAACTGTGTGCCGGTGATCAACCTGTTCCCGCTGGAATCTGACCCGCTGACGCTCAACTCCCTGCAGACCGAATACATGCTGCGCCCGATGCGCGTGCAGGATGGCCATACCGAGATATACGCGGTCGATTCTGTGATGTCATCGAGCCAGCATACCTACGTGCCTTTCTCCAGCTTCCGTCACAAAGGCGGAATGATGCGCCATGAAGCCCCGGAATATTACTACCACACCCGCGTGCGCCGAGGTCCCTCCGGACTGCATAACACCTGGCTTATCCTGGGGGGTGAAGCGTTTGATAACCACACGGTGCCGGAGGATGAAAGCCTGTCGCTGACGCTAACCGGCACCAATGGCCAACTGCCTCGCAGAGCGTTGCAAAGTACCGTGCTTGATACAGTGATGAAAACCACTTCAGCCAGTATCGCCGTGCGTAACCTGTGTGCGCCGACGCTGCCTTGTTATCCCCCGGCACAGGATCGCTTTCACTGGCGTGTGCTGAGCCATCTCGGCAGCGGCTTCCTGTCGATGATGGACAATGCCGACGTGCTGCGCGGCACGCTGGCGCTGTATGAGTGGACTGACAGCGAGATGAACCGCCGTCGTCTGGAGGCGATTATCGATGTGAAGCACAGTGAAACGGAACGCTTTGAGCAGGGATATCTGGTGCGCGGGGTGCAGATTGAGGTGACGCTTGAGAGCAACGGCTTTGCCGGGCGCGGCGATATCTGTCTGTTCAGCGAGATGCTGAGCCGCTTCTTTGCACTGTACACCGATATCTATCTGTTTAACCGCCTGATTATTATTCTGCAACCGACCGGAGAGCGCCTGGAATGGGAAGAGAAGCACAACCGCCGCATTCCCGGCTGACCCCGCGGCTGGAGGCCGATCTTCACCGCATCAACTTTTATCGTTTATGCCAGCTACTGGAGAAGCGCCATCCGGACCGGCCGCTGATGGGCTCTACCAGCCATCCGGCGGATGACCCGGTACGCTTTGCAGCGCACTCTGGAATGGGGTTCCCTGTAAGTGAATTGAAGGCTGTCGAGTATGACGAGGATGATGACAGCAAGCCACCGATCATCCGTACAACTTTTATGGGGATGTATGGCGTTGATTCACCGCTGCCGACCGCCTATCTCGATGACATCACCCAGCGCCGGGAAGGGCATGAGGCGCTGCAGGGCTTTCTGGATATTTTCAGTCATCGCATCCTGACGCAGTTTTATCGCGTCTGGCGTAAATACTCGTACCCGGCCACGTTTGAGCCTGGAGGCACTGACAGCATTTCGCAGTCGCTACTGGGTCTGGTTGGTCTGGGGATACCAGGCACGGCAAATCATATTGCCACGCCGGTGTCGCGCTTTCTGGCTCTGCTGGGGGTTTTGCAGCAGCCGGGCAAAACTCAGGAAGGGATGCAGGCACTGGTGAGCCTGCTGGCCCCCGAGACGACGGTGCAGGTGAGTCCGTATTGTCTCCGGCCTGTAGTAATAGACAGGCCGCTGGGTTTTTACGGTGACGAAGATTTTCTGCTTGATGGCAATACTCCGCTGGGTGACGAAGCGATGGATGCCGGCAGCCAACTGCTGGTTGCTCTCGCGACGGACAACGAACAGGAAGCGCAGGGCTGGAAACCGGATGGTCAGTTGTACCTGGATTTCCTGGTAATGCTACGGGTGTATCTGGGCTGGCGGTTTAAGGCCAGAATTACCCTGACCACTTCCGTACGTCTGCTGGCCGTTCCACCGCTTGGAGAAAATCCTTTCTGGCTGGGGTTGAACGGCGTGCTGGGCGCTGACAGTGATAGCCTACCGGATGATATTCCTGAGACCTTTACCACAGAGCTGGGTTATTACAGCGGTCTGGAGCCTGCAAAATCACAACAAGGAAACCGACGTGTTACGTACAAGTTTAATTAAGACTACGCGCTGGCTGATGCCGCTGATAGCACTCTCTCTAACTGGCTGTGGGGTAACGCAGAGCGTCACCGACGGAACCAAATCGGCGTTCAATTCTGTGTTCTATAAAAAAATTAAAATCCTGCATCTGGATTTCACCGCGCGTGAGGCGCTGAACACCGACTCCCGTGAAAGTAACTCGCTGTCTCAGCCGGTGGTGGTAAGGGTTTACCAGCTCAAAGACCGCAAAACCTTCGATAAGACGGTATATCAGCAGTTGCTTCAGGATGATAGCACCATTCTGAAAGACGACATGCTGGCCAGTCGTGATGTTGTGGTGAAACCGGGTGGCGATGCAAACCTTGATATGCCAATGGAAGAAGAGACGCAGTTTGTCGCGGTGGTAGGGCTGTTCCGCCATCCGGATATGGACAACAACGGCTGGAAGCAGGTTATTAAACGCAGTGACCTGGATCCGGATAAACCGCGAATTCTGGAAGCAGGCGATAACTCTCTGACGCTGCAACCGCTTAAGGACGACTGATGCCCTTTGGACATAACACGCCTTCGCTGTATGAAATGCTGACCGGAAATTTTACAGGCGGCCTCAACCTCAACCAGGTCAGTGAGGAAAATCAGGTCATCCTCTCGGTACTTGATAACATGCAGCGTATCCTTAACTGCCGCGCCGGCACGCTGGCGCATCTGCCTGACTACGGCCTTCCGGACATGACCAAAATCCTGCAGGGCATGCCGGGAACGGCCCATGAGCTTATGGGAACATTGTCTGCTGTCCTGCTCAAATATGAACCACGCCTGAAAAAAATAACCGTTGTCCTGCTGGAACAGAATGTCCCCGGTGAACTGCGCTATGCCATTGACGCTGAACTTAAAGGGATTGGCCTGGTGCGCTACGGGACTGAATTTATGCCCGAAGGGCGGGTCCTGTTAAGGCATCTCAGGCAACAGCAGTATCTCGACACCACTCTCCGTATATAAGGTCCGATAACATCATGTCCGTAAAATCACAGTTCCTGAAGAAGTTGCAGGCAAGACAACCTGCACCTGTTCCTGCAATCAGCAGGAGTCAGGCTGATATTGCAGAGTTTCGCCAGCGAATGGCTGAGCTTCAGGATGAGATGAACGCGTGGCTGACAGATACGGGACTGAATGTGGAGCCACTGACGGTATCCGTTCCGGATCTGCTGGTGGAGGGCGGGGCTTTTGAGATTTCCGGTATCGTTCTGCATTATGGCAGCCGAGCGGTCAGATTTATGCCGATCTTTCTGTATGGACAGGGCGTAGCTGGTTGTGTCGAGGTGACTTTCTGTTCCGGGGATAAGGTGATTTCTCAGGGACGCCTGTTCATGCGTGCGGGGAGCGTAAATGGCTGGATCTTTACGCCCCCTGATATCTCATCCCGTTCAGGACAACTATTTGATGAAGGCATTTTTTACAGCCTGATTTTAGCGCTGCTGCCATAGCGATAACATTCATTCCTTTTATTAGTCACTGCATTTTTAATCGCAAAATAGCCTTACATCTCAACTGACGAAATTAACTACACGGATATGCAGGCCCTTCAGGATGACCACACATATAACGTTAAAAACCGGCGGCGACCCGCGTACGCTGCCAGATTACGCCGCCCTTCGCGATGAACTCAGTAAGCTTACGCATCCTGCTCGCCCGGATGTGAACTGGCAATATGTCGAAAAACTCTGTCTCTCTCTGTTTGAACAAAACGGTGTGGAGTTGCAGACTGCGGCCTGGTACACCCTTGCCCGTACTCACCTGTCTGGATTAGCTGGCCTGAACGAAGGGTTGGCAATTCTGGAGGCCCTGATTAGCCGCCAGTGGGACGTTTTCTGGCCGAAGACGCTACACGCTCGTCTGGAAATCCTTAGTGGCCTGAGCCAGCGCCTGCAGCAGCGCATGCGCATGCTTGCATTGAACAACAGCCATCTACGTGAGCTTTATAGTGCTGAAGCGTTGCTTACCAGCCAGAGCGCGGTGTTCCAGCGTCTCGAACTCAAACACCTTAGCCAGTTCGATACGTTACGAACGTTGATACGTTCAAGTGCTGAACGGCTGGAAAGCGGTAATGACGCATCAGATTTGGATGCGATCATAATGCCCGGTCGCGAGTTACCTCAGGAAAGGGCAGAACCGATTGGCGAAGTGAAATGGGTCTACGTTGTGCAGCAGGAAAATCAGCCGGATACAAAGGATCGTCCGACTGCGCACGGGTCTGTCAGACCATGGAAACCCTTTGTCGCCGGGATGTGTTCTGTGCTGGTGGTCAGCCTCGCCGTGGCGTGGGGAGGGGGCTTTCTGTCGAGACCGGATCCCTTAACGACTCAGGCCATTGCCTCGCTGGCGCCGTTACCTGAAGTGCTTACTCCTGTTCAGCAAGACGCGTTAGCGCAGCGAGGCACCATTCCGTCCACGTTTATCACCGAAACGCAGCAGCAGCTTGCCCGACTGGATAAGCTGCCACCAGACTGGAATATTTCCTACAGCCTTCAGTTGTTAGCGCAACTCCAGACTTTGCAGCCGGAGGAAGCGAAGTCGCTCACCGTGCAGTGGAAGCAAAAATTTAACTCGGCAGCGTTGCCTGTCGATTCCATGAACAGCTGGTATCAGGGAATGATGAAGCTTCAGCAACTGAGCCATAGGCTGAGTAGTCTGGATGAGCAAAAAGGAAAATATATCACGGTAAGTGAGCTTAAATCGGTGATTTTTTCAGCTATACAGTCCTTTAACCAAACCATACCGGCTGAAGAACAACTCCGACGCCTGTCAGAGCATAGTGCTGAAAGCGCGCTGCCTGAAGCCGAAAAGACCCAGCTGGAGTTGCGTCTAAGACAGCTGGCAACGCGTTATGCTCAAATCAAACAGGATTTTTCTGCTCAATGAATGCGGGTGTGAAGAAGCGATGTGCAGAAATAAGCGGGAGGGTAAAGTGTCCCCTGCAGGAATCGAACCTGCAACTAGCCCTTAGGAGGGGCTCGTTATATCCATTTAACTAAGGGGACGAGGCGGCACGAGTATAGCCTTATTTACACTTTGCGTTAAGCGCATCGCCGCCTGACTGCTCAAAGAGTCACCATTCAGGTCGATTTTTTTGTCGATTTATCATCATTTTCCCGTGCCTTAAGCTCAGCTTTGCGTTTGTTCGACATGTCGTTACGGATTTGGGCGTGGCTTAACAGCGCGAAGATAAACGTTCCGCCGCAGATGTTTCCCGCCAGCGTCGGAAGGGCAAACGGCCAGAAGAAATCGCTCCAGTGAAGCGTACCGTTAAAGACCAGATAGAGGATTTCAACGGTCCCGACCACAATATGCGTGGTGTCCGCCAGCGCAATCAGCCAGGTCATCAGTATGATCACGACAATTTTGGCGCTGCCTGCTGAAGGGAACATCCACACCATCGTGGCGATAATCCAGCCGGAGATGATGGCATTCGAGAACATCTCGACCGGCGTGTTTTTCATTACATCCATGCCGATTTTTACAAACGCATCCCGTGTGGGTTCATCAAATATCGGCATATATTCAAACGCCCAGGCCGCGATGCCCGTGCCGATGATATTTCCCAGCAGGACCACGCCCCAGAGCCGCATCAATAAACCGAAATTCCCGAGTGTGGGGTTTTGCATCACCGGCAGAACCGCGGTCACCGTGTTTTCAGTAAATAGCTGCTGGCGGGCCATGATGACGATAATAAAGCCGAAGGTATAACCGAGGTTCTCGAGTAAAAAACCGCCGGGTACGCCCTCCAGCTGCACATGAAATATCCCTTTCGCAAGCAGAGATGCTCCCATTGAGAGCCCTGCAGCGATGGCTGACCAGAAGAGAGCCATCGCGTCGCGCTCCATCTCTTTTTCACCGTCCTGGCGGATATGCTCGTGAATGGCCATCGCGCGGGAAGGGAGGCGATCTTCGTCAATTTCTATTTTCTCGCCGCGCGCTTTCTCCTCGCTTTCAATTTCAAGTTCCTCATTGCTCTCGCCAATTTTTTCTTCGCCCACTTCTTTCATATATGCTCCCGGAGATTGATCTTTCTGTTAAGCGTAGCGGCTTTTGTCGGGATGCCTGTGGGGATGCTCTTAAATTGGCAGCAATGACAACAAAGGTGATACATCTCTTTCAAAGGCATTATAAAATTGCCAGCGAAACGAATTCTAAAAGCCAGGCTATGCTGAGATCAGAGTCACGCTGGTTACTGCCCGTAATTGTGCTCATAGACATCGGTAAACGTGCTGTTACAATCGCTTGCACGTTTACAGACGGAGCATCAGGCTCCGTTACGGATGGCAATCAACGATAGCCATACTGAACAGGGAGATATTTATGAAACTTCGGCTGTCGGCGCTTGCGCTGGGCGCGACGATGCTTGTGGGCTGCGCCAGCTCTGGGGAGCAAACGGGCCGCTCCGATCCTCTCGAAGGATTTAACCGCTCCATGTATAGCTTAAACTACAACGTGCTGGACCCGTATGTGGTTCGCCCGGTGGCAGTGGCATGGCGCGATTATGTTCCACAGCCCGCGCGTAACGGGTTAAGTAACTTTACCAGCAACCTCGAAGAGCCTGCGGTAATGGTGAACTACTTCCTGCAGGGCGACCCCTACCAGGGGATGGTCCACTTTACCCGCTTCTTCCTGAACTCCATTCTGGGGATGGGCGGCTTTATTGACGTCGCAGGCATGGCGAACCCGAAACTTCAGCGTGAACAGCCGCACCGTTTTGGTAGTACGCTGGGGCATTATGGTGTCGGTTACGGCCCTTACGTTCATCTGCCGTTCTATGGCAGCTTCACCGTGCGTGATGACGGCGGTGATATGGTCGATACGCTGTATCCGGTTCTGTCATGGCTGACCTGGCCGCTGTCGGTGGGTAAATGGACGGTAGAAGGGATTGAAACCCGCGCGCAATTGCTCGACTCTGATGGCCTGCTGCGCCAGTCTTCTGACCCGTACATTATGGTACGTGAAGCGTACTTCCAGAATCATGACTTTATTGCCAACGGCGGTAAGCTGAAGCCGGAAGAGAATCCAAACGCGAAGGCGATCGAGAACGAACTAAAAGATATCGATTCTGAGTAAATAAAAAAGGTGAGCAATGCTCACCTTTTTTGATTCTGTCGCGATTAGAACGCGTAGTTGAAGTTCGTACCGAACAGCCAGGCTTTACCTTCAGAGGTAAACTCGTAAGGGCCTTCCTGGAACGTCACTTTCTGACCGTGCATATAAGATACGCCCGCATCGATGGATGCATTCTCGTTGAACGCATACGTCGCGCCCGCGCTTAACCAGAAACGGTCCTGATCCGGAATGGAAATGGAACGTTTGTCTGCCGGAACCGGGCTGTCGTCAAATGCGATACCGGAGCGGAATGTCCAGTTTTTATCGTAGTAGTAGGTGGTACCCAACGCAATACGATAGGCGTCGTGGAAGCTTTCGTCCTTATAGAACAGCGTCTGGCCATTGGTTCCGGTCGCTTTCAGCTCCTGGAACTGGCTCCAGCTGGTATAGGCCAGGCTATAGTGGATAGCCCATTGCGGCGCAACACGGTTGTAACCGGACACTTCCCACATTTCTGGCAAATGCAGTGACAGTGAACCTGGAACGGTCTGGTTGGACGTTCCCCAAGGAATGGTTGTACCCGCACCAGGAACCAGGTTGTTCACAGGCGTCAGGATGCCGCTCTTGTAATCGCCGTCGAAGTCAATTTTCACTTCGGAACGATAGGTCAGGCCCCAACGGTTGTTTTTGTCCAGCTCGTAGAGGATACCGGCGTTCCAGCCATAGCCCCACTCATCACCTTCAAGACTGGCAATTTTATTGCTGTTTTTAGGCAGGCGCGCAGTCTGTTCCCCGGAATAACGTTCGATTTTGGCATCGGCGTAAACGGCATCAAAGCCCAGACCAAAGCTCCAGTTATCGTTCAGGCGATACGCACCGCTCAGGTTGAGGTTCAGCGTAGTAAGGTCTGTTTTACCGCCGTATTCACCAGCCGGGTAGTTGTTATTGAACTCGGTAGCCAGGCCGTAGTTAGACGTTACGGATGCACCCCAGCCAAACTGTTCGTTAATGGGCGCAACGAAGTGCAGGTTGGGGATCCATGCTGTTGGGGCAATGTTGTCCGCTTTAAGGCTCGCACCCGTATAAGGCGACTTACCAGAAACGTTGACATCAGGGTCGATATAAACCGCACCGGCAGAGAAAGTCGGACGATCGAACATCATGATCAACGCGGGGTTACGACTCGCGTTACCCGCATCATCAGCAATAGCGCCTTCCCCGGAATACGCACGGCCAAGGCCAGAGGAAGAAAATTCGTTTAACTGAAAGCCCGCTGACCAGGCGGAAGTGGAGACGAGTGCCACTGCGACTGCCAGCGCAGTCTTGTTGAACAGGGTTTTCTGGCTCATGACCATAACCTCATTGAGTTATTTTTATTCAATAATTGTTACATACCGTAACAGGAGCGCGAAGTGTAGGGTCTGAGGTATGACAGACAAATCAGACCAGTGGCCAGAGTATAGGTCTGACCAGCCAGAATGTTGCAAGTTTGTTTATTAATATTTTCAAACATGTTTCGCGAAACGAGATCTGGTTGGCAAAATTGTGACCATCGCGACTCACCCAAAAGGGTGGTTTTTGTTCTGGATCATTTTTTAGTGTGATATTGGTCACTTATCCGTTTTTGCACCATTAACGGCTGGAGAGAGCCCGCGCCGGGGCGTAAAATATCAGCATCGTGTTTATCTCGCGCGCTGCGCGAATACAGAGGAAATTGAGCTATGAGTAAATGCAGTGCTGATGAAACCCCGGTTTGCTGCTGTATGGATGTTGGGACCATCATGGACAACTCCGATTGCACCGCGTCTTACAGCCGTGTGTTCACTAACCGTGCCGAAGCGGAAGAGACCCTGGCCGCGCTGAGCAAGCGTGCGCGTGATGTTGAATCCGATCCGTGTGAAATCAAGTCGACCTTCACCGAAGTGGAAGGCGGCGTGAAGCTGGACATCGACTTTGTTTTCGCCTGCGAAGCAGAAACACTGATTTTCCAGCTGGGTCTGCGTTAATCCTTTTTGCCCGGCGGCGCTTCGCTTGCATGGGCCTACGATTGTGTAGGCCGAGTAAGGCAACGCCGCCACCCGGCAACAAACCGCACAAATGCCCCTGCCATGCAGGGGCATTTTCTTTTTCTTCTCTGTGTTTTAGCTCGCACTTTTTCGTTTCCCCGATTGGCTGAATGTAAAAAAATGGTTAAGACTATTATCAGGTCAGACCACTTTATGTTTGCGAAAAATTTTTTACAGGGGAGTGTTATGAGTCAGGCATTACCGCTAATTACCCGTCAGGGCGATCGCATTGCCATAGTCAGTGGATTGCGAACGCCATTTGCGCGTCAGGCAACGGCGTTTCATGGCATACCGGCCGTTGACCTGGGGAAAATGGTAGTGGGGGAGATGCTGGCTCGCAGCGAAATTCCGCCTGAGGTCATCGAACAGCTGGTGTTCGGTCAGGTCGTGCAGATGCCTGAAGCCCCCAACATTGCGCGGGAAATCGTCCTTGGTACCGGGATGAATGTGCACACCGATGCCTACAGCGTCAGTCGCGCCTGCGCAACCAGTTTCCAGGCCGTGGCGAACGTCGCCGAAAGCCTGATGGCGGGGACTATCCGCGCCGGGATTGCGGGCGGGGCAGACTCCTCTTCGGTGCTGCCGATTGGGGTCAGTAAAAAGCTGGCGCGTATCCTGGTCGATGCCAACAAAGCCCGTACGACGGGTCAGAAACTCAAACTCTTCTCGCGTTTACGTCTGCGCGATCTGATGCCCGTGCCACCTGCCGTAGCGGAATACTCCACTGGCCTGCGCATGGGCGATACCGCCGAGCAGATGGCGAAAACCTACGGCATTACCCGTGAACAGCAGGATGCGCTGGCGCATCGCTCGCATCAGCTTGCGGCAAAAGCCTGGTCGGAAGGCAAGCTGACCGACGAGGTCATGACCGCCTACATTCCGCCCTATCGCGAACCGCTTGCGGAAGATAACAATATTCGCGGCACCTCGACGCTGGCGGATTACGCAAAGCTGCGCCCGGCGTTTGACCGCAAGCACGGCACGGTGACGGCGGCGAACAGTACGCCGCTGACGGACGGGGCCGCCGCCGTGATCCTGATGACCGAATCCCGCGCGAAAGAGCTGGGCATCACTCCCCTGGGCTATTTACGCAGCTATGCCTTCACCGCCATTGATGTCTGGCAAGACATGTTGTTAGGTCCGGCATGGTCGACGCCGCTGGCGCTGGAGCGCGCGGGGCTGACGATGGCTAATTTAACCCTGATTGATATGCATGAAGCGTTTGCCGCGCAGACTCTGGCAAACGTTCAGCTACTGGCAAGCGAGCGTTTCGCGCGCGATGTGCTGGGCCGCGCCCATGCCACAGGCGAAGTGGATCAGAGTAAGTTCAACGTGCTGGGTGGTTCTATCGCCTACGGTCATCCGTTTGCCGCCACCGGTGCGCGAATGATCACGCAAACATTACATGAACTCCGTCGCCGGGGCGGCGGGTTTGGCCTCGTTACCGCCTGTGCGGCGGGTGGCCTTGGCGCAGCAATGGTTCTGGAGGCTGAATAATGGATATGCCATCTGCATTTAATCTGACGGTTCGCCTCGATAACGTGGCCGTTATCACTATTGATGTGCCTGATGAAAAGATGAATACCCTGAAGGCCGAATTTGGTGTTCAGGTGCGCGCGATGCTAAAGCAGATCCGCGAAAACAAAGCCATTCGCGGCCTGGTGTTTATCTCTGCCAAACCCGACAACTTTATCGCCGGGGCGGATATCAACATGATCGACCGGGCGCAAAACGCACTGGAAGCCGAAGAGCTGGCGCGTCAGGGCCAGCAGGTAATGTCGGAGATCAACAGCCTGCCGATCCCGGTTATCGCAGCGATCCACGGCGCCTGTCTGGGCGGCGGGCTTGAGCTGGCGCTGGCATGTCACAGCAGGATTTGTACTGACGATGCAAAAACCATTCTGGGCCTGCCGGAAGTGCAGCTGGGCCTGCTGCCTGGCTCCGGCGGAACGCAACGACTGCCGCGCCTCGTGGGCGTCAGCACGGCGCTGGAGATGATCTTAACCGGTAAACAGCTGCGTGCCCGTCAGGCGCTGAAAGCCGGTCTGGTCGATGACGTCGTGCCGCAGTCTATTTTACTGGAAGCCGCCGTCGAGCTTGCGCTGAAAGGGCGTCAGGCAAAACGACCTCTGCCGGTCCGCGAGCGCGTTCTGGCTGCTCCGCTGGGAAGAACGCTTCTGTTCAACATGGTGGGCAAAAAGACTGAACAAAAAACCAAAGGCAACTACCCGGCGGCAAAGCGGATCCTGGACGTGATCGAAACCGGGCTGTCGCAGGGAAGCAGCAGCGGCTATGCCGCGGAGGCCAAAGCCTTCGGCGAACTGGCGATGACGCCGCAGTCACAGGCGCTGCGCAGCATCTTCTTCGCCAGCACGGACGTGAAAAAAGATCCTGGCAGCGAGGCTGAGCCTGCACCGTTGCGTGCCATTGGCGTACTGGGTGGGGGGCTCATGGGCGGCGGTATCGCTTTTGTTACCGCCAGCAAAGGCAAATTACCTGTACGAATCAAAGACATCAATCCGAAGGGTATCAACCACGCGCTGCAGTACAGCTGGCAGAACCTTGATCAAAAGGTCAAGCGCCGCCATATCAAGGCAAGCGAGCGTGATAAAACCCTGGCGATGATCTCCGGCACGACGGATTACAGCGGTTTTGCGCACCGCGATCTGGTGATTGAAGCCGTGTTTGAAGATCTGGCGCTTAAGCAGCAGATGGTGGCAGACGTTGAGCAGCATTGCGCCCCGCATACCATTTTTGCCTCCAATACGTCGTCATTGCCGATTAGCGATATCGCGGCGAAAGCCGCGCGTCCGGAGCAGGTGATTGGGCTGCACTTCTTTAGCCCGGTCGAAAAAATGCCGCTGGTGGAAGTTATTCCACACGCGACGACCAGTCCGCAAACCATCGCCACGGTAGTCAAGCTTGCGAAGAAGCAGGGGAAAACGCCGATCGTAGTAGCAGATAAGGCCGGCTTCTACGTCAACCGCATTCTGGCTCCCTATATTAATGAAGCCATGCGGTTGCTGACGGAGGGGGAGAAGATCGAGCACGTCGACGAGGCGCTGGTAAAGTTTGGTTTCCCCGTAGGTCCAATCCAACTTTTGGATGAGGTGGGAATAGACACCGGCACTAAAATTATACCAGTGCTGGAAGCCGCATATGGCGATCGTTTCAGCCCACCTGCAAACATTGTTTCTGCGATTTTGAAGGACGATCGCAAAGGCAGAAAAAATGAACGCGGTTTCTATCTTTACGGCGCGAAAGGGCGTAAAAGCAGGAAACAGGTCGACCCTTCGGTTTATGGACTTATTACGACTTCTGGTCAGGGAAAACTCTCCGCCGTTCAGTGCGCTGAGCGCTGCGTGATGATGATGCTCAATGAAGCGGCGCGCTGCTTTGGTGAACAGGTAATCAAAAGCGCGCGCGATGGCGACATCGGCGCGGTATTTGGCATTGGTTTTCCGCCGTTCCTTGGCGGCCCGTTCCGTTACATGGATACGCTCGGCGCGGGTGAAGTGGTTGCAATCCTGCAGCGTCTGGCTTCGCAGTATGGTCCACGGTTTACACCGTGTGACCAATTATTGCAGATGGCGGAAAGGGGCCAGACATTTTGGCCAGCAAGGGAAACTGTCCTCGTAAGCTGAGGTCAAAGAAGGGTAAATCCTGAAGTGAAGGAACCTGTTCTGGCGATTTTGTAAACAGAGATTGACTATACTTACGCCATTGAGGTAAAAAACAGCGTTTCATTCACCGAATGGATCAGGCACAATGCCCGGCCATCGGGTTTTCTACCTCTCAGCATTTATCGCGGGTAGTTAACGCCGGTGATTCTGGTTAACAAAAGCGGTGCAATATGCAAGTTTTTATCATGCGTCACGGCGACGCGGCACTCGATGCCGCCAGTGACTCAGTACGTCCTTTGACCGTCTGTGGCTGCGACGAATCTCGTCTGATGGCGACCTGGCTTAACGGTCAAAAAGTGGACATCGAACGCGTTCTGGTGAGTCCGTTCCTGCGTGCAGAACAGACGCTGGACGTGGTAGGGGAGTGTATGAACCTACCATCCAGCGTGGATGTTCTCCCTGAACTCACCCCGTGTGGCGATGTAGGCCTTGTCAGCGCTTATCTTCAGGCGCTGTGCAATGAAGGTGTCGCTTCCGCGCTGGTCATTTCCCACCTGCCACTGGTTGGCTATCTGGTATCTGAGCTTTGCCCTGGCGAGACCCCGCCTATGTTCACGACATCCGCTATTGCCAATGTTTCTCTCGACGAAACGGGCAAAGGTGTCTTCAACTGGCAAATGAGTCCGTGCAACCTGAAGATGGCAAAAGCGATCTGACGTGACGTGCGATATGGCGGGGTGCAATGTGTTTCCCGCCATTCTGTCAGGGCAACTCTGGCGGTTGCCACTCTTCCACTTCAATCAACACCAGCAACGCGGCATCTCCGCCGTACTCTTTCGGTGCCTGATGAAAAGCCATCACGTGCGGGTGCTGCGCCAGCCACAGGGGCGTCTGTTGCTTGAGAATATGTTTACCGTGGCCATGCATTACGCAGGCGCAAAAAACATGTTCGCGACGGCAGGCGGCGATCAATGCCCCCAACTCCTGTTTGGCCTGCATCTGCGTTAAGCCGTGGAGATCGAGAAACAGCTCCGGCGAATAATCCCCGCGGCGTAATTTTTTCAGCTCAAAATGGCTGACGTCTTCGCGTACATACTTAACAGCCCCTTGCGTATTAAGCAGCGGCTGAAATTCATCTGAAAAATAGTGGCTGTTATCGGCCTGCTCCTGCAGCAGGCGTTTGACCGGGACTTCGCTGATTTTTTTACGCTGCGGGCGATGAACGATGGTGTCCTGCGCGATCTTACGCGTCCCGGTCATCAGCTGTCGGAAGAGCGCCTGATCCTCCTCGCTGAGCGATGTTTTCTTTTTCATTCGTCATTCTCATCTCGTATTTCCGATAGTGTACCCGACTAAACGCATTTTTTAACCTCAAGCGCGACGCGTCATTGCTGATTTATCGCCGTCTTCATGGCAAACTAGCCGCCGAAAATTATGCGAGCATGCCCTGGAGGAAAGAGTGGATAAAATATTTGTCGATGAAGCAGTAAACGAGCTGCATACCATACAGGACATGTTGCGCTGGTCGGTTAGCCGCTTCAGCGCCGCCAATATCTGGTACGGTCACGGTACCGATAACCCATGGGATGAAGCCGTGCAGCTGGTGCTGCCGTCACTCTACCTGCCGCTGGATATCCCGGAAGACATGCGCACCGCGCGCCTGACCTCCAGCGAAAAACACCGCATCGTTGAGCGCGTGATCCGTCGCGTGAACGAGCGTATTCCGGTCGCCTATCTAACCAACAAAGCCTGGTTCTGCGGCCACGAGTTCTATGTCGATGAACGCGTGCTGGTGCCGCGCTCGCCGATTGGTGAGCTGATTAACAACCACTTTGAAGGCCTGATCGGCCATCAGCCGCAGCACATTCTCGATATGTGTACCGGCAGCGGCTGCATCGCGATTGCCTGCGCGTACGCCTTCCCTGAAGCGGAAGTGGACGCCGTCGATATCTCCACCGACGCGCTGGCCGTGACCGAACACAATATTGAAGAGCACGGCCTGATCCATCACGTTACGCCAATTCGCTCCGATCTGTTCCGCGATCTGCCGACGCTGCAGTACGATCTGATCGTCACCAACCCGCCGTACGTCGATGCGGAAGATATGTCCGATCTGCCGAACGAATACCGCCACGAGCCGGAGCTGGGTCTGGCTTCTGGCTCTGACGGCCTGAAGCTGACCCGCCGCATTCTGGCCTGCGCGCCGGATTATCTGACCGACGACGGCGTTCTGATTTGTGAAGTGGGCAACAGCATGGTACATCTGATAGAGCAGTACCCGGATGTGCCGTTCACCTGGCTTGAGTTCGACAACGGCGGTGACGGCGTCTTTATGCTGACCAAAGCGCAGCTGCTCGACGCGCGCGAACACTTCAGCATCTATAAAGATTAATCCAGCGGGCTTCGGCCCGTTTCACAACGCTCAAACACAAACAACAACATCGGAGCCGTGATGGCAGGAAACACTATTGGACAGTTATTCCGCGTGACCACCTTTGGCGAGTCACACGGGCTGGCGCTGGGCTGTATCGTTGATGGCGTACCGCCAGGCATCGAACTGACCGAAGCCGATTTACAGCACGACCTCGACCGTCGTCGTCCGGGCACCTCTCGCTACACCACGCAGCGTCGCGAGCCGGACCAGGTCAAAATTCTCTCCGGCGTCTTTGAAGGCCGCACCACCGGCACCAGCATTGGTCTGCTGATTGAAAACACCGATCAGCGCTCCCAGGACTACGGCGCCATCAAAGACGTGTTCCGTCCGGGCCACGCCGACTATACCTACGAACAAAAGTACGGGTTCCGCGACTATCGCGGCGGCGGACGCTCTTCCGCCCGTGAAACCGCAATGCGCGTGGCGGCTGGCGCCATTGCCAAAAAATACCTGCAGCAGAAATTTGGCATCATTATCCGCGGCTGTCTGACCCAGATGGGCGACATTCCGCTGGCGATCAAAGACTGGGATCTGGTCGAGCAAAACCCGTTCTTCTGTGCCGATGCCGACAAGCTGGACGCGCTGGACGAACTGATGCGCGGCCTGAAAAAAGAGGGCGACTCCATCGGGGCGAAAGTGACCGTGGTGGCCGATGGCGTCCCGCCAGGCTGGGGCGAGCCGGTATTTGACCGTCTCGACGCCGACATCGCCCACGCGCTGATGAGCATCAACGCGGTGAAGGGCGTTGAGATTGGCGACGGTTTTGACGTGGTATCCCTGCGCGGCAGCCAGAACCGCGACGAAATCACGAAAGCGGGCTTCCAGAGCAACCACGCGGGCGGCATCCTGGGCGGGATCAGCAGCGGGCAGCAGATTGTTGCCAACATCGCGCTGAAGCCAACCTCCAGCATTACCGTGCCGGGCCACACGATTAACCGCGATGGCGAAGAAGTTGAGATGATCACCAAAGGACGTCACGATCCGTGCGTGGGGATCCGCGCGGTGCCGATCGCAGAAGCGATGCTGGCGATCGTGCTGATGGATCACTTCCTGCGCCAGCGCGCGCAGAATGCGGATGTGACGACCACCATTCCACGCTGGTAAACATGAAAAAAACCGCAATTGCTCTGCTGGCGCTGCTGGCCAGTGGAGCCAGTCTGGCCGCCACACCGTGGCAAAAAATCACCCATCCGGTGGCGGGGAGCGCGCAGTCGATCGGCGCTTTTTCCAACGGCTGTATCGTGGGCGCGCAGGAACTTCCGCTGCAATCGGAGACCTATCAGGTGATGCGTACCGACCAGCGTCGTTACTTCGGCCACCCGGATCTGGTGCTGTTCATTCAGCGACTGGGAAACCAGGTTCATAACCTGGGGCTGGGCACGATGCTGATCGGCGATATGGGGATGCCTGCCGGCGGTCGTTTTAACGGTGGACACGCCAGTCACCAGACCGGACTGGATGTGGATATCTTCCTGCAGCTGCCGAAAGCCCGCTGGACCGCAGCCCAACTGCTGAAACCGCAGGCGCTGGATCTGGTGGCGAGCGACGGCAAGCGCGTTGTGCCGTCCCTGTGGACGCGGGACGTATCCAGCATGATCAAGCTGGCGGCAGAAGATAACGACGTCACGCGGATTTTCGTTAACCCGGCCATCAAGCAGCAGCTCTGTCTGGATGCCGGAACCGATCGTGACTGGCTGCGCAAAGTGCGGCCGTGGTTCCAGCATCGTGCGCACATGCACGTTCGTCTGCGCTGCCCGGCGAATAGCCTGGAATGTGAAGATCAGCCGCTACCTCCGCCAGGCGATGGCTGCGGTGCGGAACTGCAAAGCTGGTTTGAACCGGCAAAACCTGGAACCTCTAAGCCTGAGAAGAAGACACCGCCTCCGCTGCCGCCTTCCTGCCAGGCGCTACTGGATGAGCATGTACTTTAATGGATAATTTCGTCGATCTGTTTATGGTGTCACCGCTGCTGCTGGTGGTGCTGTTCTTCGTGGCCATGCTGGCCGGTTTTATTGATGCCCTTGCGGGCGGCGGCGGGTTATTAACCGTACCCGCGCTGCTGGCGGCGGGCATGAGCCCGGCGCAGGCGCTTGCCACCAACAAGCTTCAGGCCTGCGGCGGCTCGCTCTCGGCGTCGCTCTATTTTATCCGCCGCAAGGTGGTGAGCCTGGCCGATCAGAAGCTCAATATCCTGATGACCTTTATTGGTTCCACGTCGGGCGCGCTGCTGGTGCAGCACGTGCAGTCGGATATTTTGCGCCAGATCCTGCCGGTTCTGGTTATCTGCATCGGTCTCTACTTCCTGCTGATGCCAAAGCTCGGTGAGGAAGACCGCCAGCGTCGTCTTCACGGCCTGCCGTTTGCCCTGATTGCCGGGGGCTGCGTCGGTTTTTACGACGGTTTCTTCGGCCCGGGGGCAGGCTCGTTTTACGCGCTGGCGTTCGTGACGCTGGCCGGGTTTAACCTCGCCAAATCCACCGCCCATGCCAAAGTGCTCAACGCCACCTCGAACGTCGGCGGCCTGCTGCTGTTTATCATTGGTGGCAAGGTTATCTGGGCAACCGGGTTTGTGATGATGGCAGGGCAGTTCCTGGGCGCGCGCGCGGGCTCGCGCCTGGTATTAAGCAAAGGGCAAAAACTGATTCGCCCGATGATCGTCATCGTCTCGGCCGTGATGAGCGCCAAACTACTTTATGACAGCCATGGACAGGAGATCCTCACCTGGTTGGGGATACACTAATGAACAGTACGCATAAATACGAACAGCTGATTGAGATTTTCGACGGCTGTTTTGCTGACGATTTTAATACCCGTCTGATTAAAGGCGACGACGAACCGATCTATCTTCCTGCAGATGACGAGGTTCCGTATAACCGCATCGTCTTTGCCCACGGCTTTTACGCCAGCGGCTTGCACGAGATTTCGCACTGGTGCATCGCCGGAAAAGCGCGGCGCGAGCTGGTAGACTTTGGTTACTGGTACTGCCCGGACGGACGTGACGCCGCGACGCAGGGGCAGTTTGAAGATGTGGAAGTCAAACCACAGGCGCTGGAATGGCTGTTCTGCGTCGCGGCGGGTTTCCCGTTCAACGTCAGCTGTGACAACCTCGAAGGCGACTTCGAGCCAGACCGTATCGTCTTCCAGCGCCGCGTGCATGCGCAGGTGATGGAATATCTTGAGAAAGGCATCCCGGAACGTCCGGCGCGCCTGATCGAGGCCTTACAGAATTATTACCACACGCCGGCGATCGCGGCGGAATGCTTCCCTTGGCCGGAAGATCTTTAACAGAGGAAAGAAGATGATCGCAGAATTTGAATCACGCATTCTGGCGTTAATTGATGACATGGTGGAACACGCCAGCGATGATGAGCTGTTCGCCAGCGGTTATCTGCGTGGTCACCTGACGCTCGCGGTAGCCGAGCTTGAAGCGGGGGACGATCACTCTGCCGACGCCGTTCACGAAGAAGTGACCCGCAGTCTGGAGAAAGCCATTCAGGCCGGGGAACTCTCTCCGCGCGACCAGTCTCTGGTGCTGGGCATGTGGGACAACCTGTTCCAGCAGGCAAAAGCGAAGTAAGTGTTTCACCACCCTCTCCCTGTGGGAGAGGGGCGGGGTGAGGGCCCCGGAACGCACCCTATTTAATCTTCTTCCCCTTCAGCAGTTTCCGCACCCACAATCGATTCGGATTCAGGCCCGCAAGCGTAATTCTGTCCAGCGGAATCGGCTCTCCGCTCATTTGTGCTGCTAAGACTTCGGCCAGCAGCGGCGCAGAACACAGCCCGCGAGAACCCAGCCCGCCGAGTATATACAGTTCCGGATAAACCGGAGCGCTCACCGCTTTATCCCGGTTATTAGCAAGGTCCTGATAAACCTCAAGCGTCGCATCATAGTCCGGCACATTTCCCGCCATCGGCAGATGATCGCGGGTGGCGCAGCGCACGCCGCAGCGCGCGTCACCCTCGCTGACGTCAACCTCTTTCGCCCACGCCGCATCCGGGAAGCAGTCAATCAGGCGCTGGCGGTTCTGGGCCTGATCCGCTTCGCTGTAGCGCATATCCGTTTCGCCACGATGATAGCTGGCCCCGATGCAGTGGTGGCCGTTAGACGGATTTTGCGGCGTCAGATAGCCGTCATAGCACAGCACCTGACGCAGTTTGCTCAGTTCAGGCGCGGAAGGAATATGGCTTACCTGGCCGCCGACCGGATAAACCGGCAACGACTCCGTCTGGGCAAACTGGCTGATGTGATGTCCGTTTGCCAGCACAACGCTGGCATGGCGTGCCTCTTTGCCATTAGCAAAACGCAGATCCCAGCATTCTGTCCGGCTCAGCGATTCAACCTTGTAGGCATACTGCACCGTCAGCCCGCGCGACTGCGCCAGGGCAATGGCTGCCGCGGTCAGTTCAGCCGGGCACAGCCAGCCGCCGAGCGGATACTGAATGCCCCCACACCCGGTTTCCACGCCAGCGGTCTCTGCCACCTCTTGCGCACTTACCGCACGGGCAATCTCGTCAGGCAGACCCAGCGACAGCATCTGCGTGATTTTTTGCTGGCTCTTTTCATCCCAGCCGAGCTGCGTCACGCCGCACCAGTCATGGTCAAACGCCACCGGCAGGGCATCGTACAGGCGACGAGCGAAGGTAAACGCTGCCGGGAAAAAACGGAACAGGGCCGGGTCGTGCGCGCTTAAAAGCGGATAGAGCGCCCCCTGGCGGTTGCCGGACGCGCCGCGTGCTGGCGCGTCGTCAGCACAGTAGAGCGTGACCTGCCAGCCGCGGTGGAGAAGCGCGAGAGACAGCAGAGCGCTGGCGATCCCCCCGCCAACTATCGCCACCTCACGTGATGCGCTGGCGCGGCGCGCAAACCAGGGAGCACTGGCGGGGATATCCAGAGTCTGCTCCATTCTGCCGACCAGCATGTCGCGCTTGCGGCCAAAACCTTTGGTTTTCTGCATGGTAAAGCCCGCCTCCTGTAGTCCGCGGCGGACAAAGCCTGCCGAGGTGAAGGTGGCAAGCGTTGCGCCCGGGCGCGCCAGCCGCGCCATCGCGCTAAACAGATGCTGGCTCCACATGTCCGGGTTTTTGGCGGGGGCAAAGCCGTCAAGGAACCAGGCGTCCACCGTCTGATTCATCGAATCATCGAGCGTATCGGTCAGGTCATTGATGTCGCCAAGCCATAAATCCAGCGTCACGCGTCCGCCGTCCAGAATCAGACGGTGGCAGCCGCCGATGTGGGGTGGCCACTGCGCCTGAAGCTGCTCCGCCCAAGCACCAAGCTCTGGCCAGCGCTGATGAGCGAGCCGCAGATCGTGCGCGGTGAGCGGGAATTTTTCAAAACTGATGAAATGTAATCTTTGTAGCGTAGCCTCAGGGTGGGCAGCGTGAAACTGGTCAAACGCCTGCCAGAGGGTCAGAAAATTGAGCCCGGTACCGAATCCGCTTTCCGCGACCACAAACAGGCTCCGCGGATGCTCCGGGAAGCGGGTGCTGAGCTGGTTTCCGTCGAGGAAAACATAGCGAGTTTCTTCGAGTCCGTTATCATTAGAAAAATAGACGTCATCAAAATCTCGGGAAACAGGTGTACCCTCAGCGTTGAATTCGAGGTTGGCGGGTTGTATAGCGTTTTGTTTCACGTAAGTTACTCGTCTGACAGGCAGTGGCACGATCTTAACGATGTGAGTCCATCGGTGCAAATTTCCGCAGAAAATGTCTGATCGGACTTGTTCGGCGTACAAGTGTACGCTATTGTGCGACTCGAAACTTACTATAGTGCGACTTACAGAGGTATTGAATGAAACGTGCAGTGATTACTGGCCTGGGCATTGTTTCCAGCATCGGTAATAACCAGCAGGAAGTCCTGGCATCTCTGCGTGAAGGACGCTCCGGGATCACTTTCTCTGAAGAGTTTAAAGATTCAGGTATGCGCAGCCACGTATGGGGTAACGTCAAACTGGACACCACCGGTTTGATTGACCGCAAAGTGGTTCGTTTCATGAACGATGCCTCTATTTATGCTTATCTCTCCATGCAGGAAGCGATCAAAGATTCCGGCCTGAGCGAAGAGGTTTATCAGAACAACCCGCGCGTGGGTCTGATTGCCGGTTCCGGCGGCTCATCTAAAGCGCAGGTATTCGGTGCTGACGCAATGCGTAGCCCGCGTGGTCTGAAAGCGGTAGGTCCGTACGTGGTTACTAAAGCCATGGGTTCTGCGGTTTCCGCATGCCTGGCGACCCCGTTCAAAATCCACGGTGTGAACTACTCCATCAGCTCCGCGTGTGCGACCTCCGCGCACTGCATCGGTAATGCTGTTGAGCAGATCCAGCTGGGTAAACAGGACATCGTATTTGCTGGCGGCGGCGAAGAGCTGGGCTGGGAAATGGCCTGTGAATTCGACGCGATGGGCGCACTGTCTACCAAGTATAATGAGACTCCGGACAAAGCCTCCCGTACCTACGATGCGCACCGTGACGGTTTCGTCATCGCGGGCGGCGGCGGTATGGTTGTGGTTGAAGAGCTGGAGCATGCCCTGGCACGTGGCGCGCACATCTACGCTGAGATCGTGGGCTACGGTGCGACGTCTGACGGTGCCGACATGGTTGCGCCATCCGGCGAAGGCGCGGTGCGCTGCATGAAGATGGCGATGCACGGCGTTGACACCCCAATCGACTACCTGAACTCCCACGGTACCTCTACTCCGGTAGGCGACGTGAAAGAGCTGGGTGCGATCCGTGAAGTCTTCGGCGACAACAGCCCGGCGATCTCCGCGACTAAAGCCATGACCGGTCACTCTCTGGGTGCGGCTGGCGTGCAGGAAGCGATCTACTCTCTGCTGATGCTGGAAAACGGCTTTATCGCGCCAAGCATCAACATTGAAGAGATGGACGAGCAGGCTGCCGGCCTGAACATCGTGACCAAACCAACGGAAGCGACGCTGACTACCGTCATGTCAAACAGCTTCGGCTTCGGTGGTACCAACGCCACGCTGGTTATGCGTAAGCTGAAAGCATAAGTTTTAAGTTTGATTCCGAAAGGGAGCCATAAGGCTCCCTTTTTTATGCATTGACAAGCGGCTGATCTCACAGGCAAACTTCACCCCTCAACATTATCCTCACGATAATGCGTAAGCGTTTAACGTCAACCAACGCGCCTTAATCCTGATAATCAGGTAGAGGGGGCGTGGGATTTTCCCGCCTTACTCTTCATTTCGGAGTAAAGCATGACTGCAGTAACTCAAACAGAAACAACCCCTTCAGCGAACGTCTCGCTGTTCCGTATCGCCTTTGCGGTATTCCTGACCTATATGACCGTTGGCCTGCCGCTGCCGGTGATCCCACTTTTCGTTCATCAGGAACTGGGCTATGGCAACACCATGGTCGGCATTGCCGTGGGCATTCAATTTTTAGCCACGGTATTAACCCGCGGTTACGCCGGACGTCTGGCGGATCAGCACGGTGCCAAGCGCTCGGCGCTGCAGGGCATGTTTGCCTGCGGGCTAGCGGGCGGCGCCTGGCTGCTGGCGGCTCTACTGCCGGTCGATGCCGCGTATAAATTTGCGCTGCTTGTACTGGGCCGTTTAATTCTTGGCTTCGGTGAAAGCCAGCTGCTGACCGGCACCCTGACCTGGGGAATGGGGCTGGTGGGGCCTGCTCGTTCCGGTAAGGTGATGTCCTGGAACGGTATGGCCATCTATGGCGCGCTGGCTGCCGGTGCGCCGCTTGGGCTGCTTATCAATAGCCAGTTTGGATTTGCGGCATTGGCCGCAACCACCATGGTTTTACCTCTGCTGGCGTGGGCGTTTAACGGCTCGGTGCGTAAGGTGCCCGCGCACAAAGGCGAGCGACCTTCCCTGTGGAGCGTGGTCGGCCAAATCTGGCAGCCGGGTCTTGGCCTGGCGCTGCAGGGCGTGGGTTTTGCGGTGATTGGGACGTTCGTTTCGCTCTATTTTATGAGCCGTGGCTGGGCGATGGCCGGTTTTACACTCACCGCTTTTGGCGGCGCGTTTGTGCTAATGCGCGTCTTCTTCGGCTGGATGCCGGATCGCTTTGGCGGCGTGAAGGTGGCGGTGGCGTCGCTGGTGATTGAGACCATCGGTCTGCTGCTGCTGTGGAATGCTCCCGTGGCTTCCGTTGCGTTGCTTGGTGCGGCGCTGACCGGCTGCGGCTGTTCACTGATCTTCCCGGCGCTGGGTGTTGAAGTGGTGAAGCGCGTAGCCCCGCAGGTGCGCGGTACGGCGCTGGGCGGCTATGCGGCGTTTCAGGATATCTCATACGGGGTAACCGGACCGCTGGCCGGGGTGTTAGCCACCTCGTTTGGCTATCCGTCCGTCTTCCTGGCAGGTGCGGTTTCCGCGGTGGTTGGGATTATTGTGACGCTGATGGCGTTTCGCAGGGCTTGAGCCGTTGTAGGCCCGGTAAGCGCAGCGCCACCGGGCCAAACCTCAGACAACCAGCCAGAAAATCGCCAGTGCAATCAGTAGCGCAATAAACATCAACCCCGGACGCGCGGAGAGCGTTCTGAAGGTTTCCACGACCGGCGCAAACAGCGGGCTGTAGATCGGCTGAATGTTTCTTACCTCCGGCACGCCGCCTTCACGCTCTGCGCGGCGAACGAAGATCTGGTTGAGCAGATCCTGCACCTGCGCGGTGGTCAGTACCGTCTGCGGCGTGGCCTGCCAGTTTTGCTGGGCGTAATCCCGAATCACCTCGAACTCGTGCGGCTCAAGCGGCTGTTTCAGCGCGGCCTGGACGGTATGCAGGGTAGGGGCGCTCTGGGTGCTGAGCGTCTGGCGCGCCTGAAGCCAGGTCACCAGATGAGTAAACTGTTTGGCCGGGATTAACTCACCCGCCTTCACGCCGGACAGCTCCAGCATGGATTGCCAGATAAGCTTCGTCGGCTCGCCGGTGGCCGCTGCCAGCTTCGTCACCATCTGCTTGAGCGTATTGTGCTCCGCGGGCAGCAGCGGACGCTCGGTCGCCGGGCGCACCTGTGGCTGCGGAATAGACAGCTCGTTATTCTGCAGCAGGGTCAGCACGGTTTTGAGCTGGTCGGGCGTCAGCTGGCCCAGCGCGGTCTGACCATACTGCTGGCGAATAAAATCACTTACCGCCTGGCGGTTATTTCCCTGACCCAGCAGCTCCGTCAGCTGAGAAACAATCTGGCGGGTGGTGTGGTTCTGCTGCGCGGTCGTAATACGCTGGTTCAGATTTTGTTCGGCCGCTGGGAAATGGCGCGACTGCAGCGGTGCGTCGTTTCTCACGCCTAAATCATGCTTTACCCCGGCCCAGACTTCCGCGTTCTGCTGCGAAGTCAGCGCAATCAGGCGCGTGATCAGTCGCTCCAGCACGGTGCGCTGTTGCGTGGATAGCGGTTGTTCACCGGCAACGTTTGGCGTGACCGGGCCTTCACCCGGAGGGCGTGGCGGCGTACCTGAAATGGGCTGCATCGTCAAAAATCCTTAAAGTCAAAACTCAGCGTAAACCTGGCAGACGTATATGCCTGGCGGCCAGATTATGGCACACTTGGCAGGTTTTCTTCCTCTCAAACAGGTACTCAGACGTGAAAATCCTCGTTGATGAAAATATGCCTTACGCCCGTGAGCTATTTAGCCGCCTGGGTAACGTAAAGGCTGTTCCTGGTCGCCCGATCCCGGTCAACGAACTGGACGATGCCGACGCCCTGATGGTGCGCTCGGTGACCAAAGTAAATGAGGCGTTGCTCGCCGGTAAGGCGATTAAGTTCGTTGGGACCGCAACGGCAGGGACCGATCATGTGGATGATAAATGGCTGAAGCAGGCCGGAATCGGTTTTTCCGCCGCACCGGGCTGCAACGCCATTGCCGTCGTGGAATACGTTTTCTCCTCTCTGCTGATGCTGGCCGAGCGCGACGGTTTTGCGCTGAAAGACCGCACCGTGGGGATTGTCGGCGTGGGTAACGTCGGCGGGCGCCTGCAAAAGCGCCTGGAAGCGTTAGGGATCCGCACTCTGCTGTGCGATCCGCCGCGCAAAGACAACGGCGAGGACGGGGATTTCCGCTCGCTGGACGAGCTGGTTGAACAGTGTGACGTGCTGACGTTCCACACGCCGCTGTTTAAAGAGGGTCCGTATAAGTCGCTGCATCTTGCCGATGAGGCGCTCATTCGCCGTCTGAAGGCTGGCACTATTCTGATAAATGCCTGTCGTGGTCCGGTAGTCGATAACGCCGCGTTGCTGACGTGTCTGAACGAAGGACAAGATCTCAGCGTGGTGCTGGACGTCTGGGAGCCGGAGCCGGACCTCAACGTTGAGCTGCTTAACAAGGTGGACGTGGGCACCGCGCATATCGCCGGTTATACCCTCGAAGGGAAAGCCCGCGGCACGACGCAGGTCTTCGAGGCCTATAGCGCCTTTATCGGCCATCCGCAGCAGGTGGCGCTGGATACCTTACTCCCCGCGCCTGAATTTGGCCGCATTACTCTCCACGGCCCGCTCGATCAGGGAACGCTGAAAAGGCTGGTGCATTTGGTGTATGATGTGCGCCGCGATGATGCGCTGCTGCGTAAAGTGGCGGGGATCCCGGGCGAGTTTGATAAGCTGCGCAAGAACTACGTTGAGCGCCGCGAGTGGTCTTCCCTGTATGTGATGTGCGACGACGCCCCGGCGGCGACGCTGCTGCACAAGCTGGGGTTTAACGCCGTTCATCACCCGGCGCATTAATGTCTTCTTAATGCTCCCTGTCGGATACTCCGACAGGGACGCTTTTTTATTTCTGGAGTAAACCACCATGTCTGAAGGCTGGAACATTGCCATTTTAGGTGCCACGGGTGCCGTGGGCGAAGCCCTGCTCGAAACGCTTGCTGAGCGTCAGTTCCCGGTGGGCGATATCTATGCGCTGGCGCGTACCGATAGCGCGGGTGAGCATCTGCGTTTTAACAGTAAATCCGTCATGGTTCAGGATGCGGCGGCGTTCGACTGGACGCAGGCGCAGCTGGCGTTTTTCGCTGCAGGTGCTGAAGCCACTGCGGCGTACGTTGAAGAGGCGACCAACGCAGGCTGCCTGGTGATTGACCTGAGCGGCCTGTTCTCCATGGAGCCGGATGTGCCGCTGGTGGTGCCGGACGTGAACCCGTTTGTGCTGGCTGACTACCGCAACCGTAACGTTATTGCGGTCCCCAACAGCCTGACCAGCCAGCTGCTGACTGCACTGAAACCGCTGATCGACGACGGCGGCCTGTCGCGCATTACCGTCACCAGCCTGCTGTCGGCGTCCGCAAACGGCAAAAAGGCCGTTGACGCGCTGGCCGGGCAGAGCGCGAAGCTGCTGAACGGCATTCCAATTGATGAAGATGATTTCTTTGGCCGCCAGCTGGCGTTCAACATGCTGCCGCTATTGCCGGATCGCGAGGGCTCCGTGCGCGAAGAGCGCCGTATCGTCGATGAGGTGCGTAAAATTCTGCAGGACGATGGCCTGATGATCTCCGCAAGCGTCGTACAGTCCCCGGTCTTCTACGGTCATGCGCAGATGGTCGGCTTTGAAGCGCTGCGTCCGCTGGCTGCAGAAGAGGCGCGCGATGCGTTTGGCCGCGGGGAAGACATCGTCCTCTCTGAAGAGAGCGAGTTCCCGACCCAGGTAGGCGATGCTACCGGTAGCGCGCATCTTTCCGTTGGCTGCGTGCGTAACGACTACGGTATGCCGGAGCAGGTCCAGTTCTGGTCCGTTGCCGACAACGTTCGCTTCGGCGGCGCGCTGATGGCGGTCAAGATCGCTGAAAAACTGGTGCAGGAGTACCTGTACTGATGTCAGACGTGGAACAAACGCCGGTTCATAAAATTGCCCTCGGTATTGAATACGACGGCAGTAAATATTATGGCTGGCAGCGTCAAAATGAGGTGCGCAGCGTTCAGGAGAAGCTGGAGAAAGCGCTCTCTCAGGTGGCAAACGAGCCGATTAACGTCCTGTGCGCAGGCCGTACGGATGCCGGCGTTCACGGCACGGGGCAGGTGGTTCACTTTGAAACCACCGCCGTGCGTAAGGATGCCGCCTGGACGCTGGGCGTAAATGCGAATTTACCTGGTGACATTGCGGTGCGCTGGGTGAAAGCTGTGCCGGATGATTTTCACGCGCGCTTCAGCGCCACGGCGCGCCGTTACCGCTACGTCATCTACAATCAGCGCCTGCGTCCGGCTGTGTTAAGCCAGGGCGTGACGCATTTTTATGAACCGCTCGACGCAGAACGTATGCATCGCGCGGCGCAGTGTCTGATTGGTGAAAATGACTTTACGTCGTTTCGTGCGGTGCAGTGTCAATCCCGTACGCCGTGGCGCAACGTCATGCACATCAACGTCAGCCGTTTTGGCGCGTATGTGGTGGTGGATATCAAAGCCAATGCCTTTGTACATCATATGGTTCGGAATATTGTGGGCAGCCTGATGGAAGTAGGTGCCGGACACCAGCCGGAGAGCTGGATTGCAGACCTGCTGGCAGCGAAGGACAGAACGCTTGCGGCAGCCACGGCGAAAGCGGAAGGATTGTATCTGGTCTCAGTAGACTATCCGGAACGATTTGACCTGCCGAAACCGCCAATGGGCCCGCTGTTTTTAGCGGACTAAACAAAGGTGCAATAAGGGCTTAGACAATATGGACGTAATACGTTTTCTGGTTGATTTCATTCTGCATATTGATGTTCACCTGGCGGAGCTGGTCGCGCAGTACGGCGTCTGGGTTTACGCCATTCTGTTCCTCATTCTGTTTTGTGAAACCGGTCTGGTCGTTACCCCATTCCTGCCAGGAGATTCACTGCTGTTCGTTGCCGGGGCGTTATCGGCGTTACCCACCAATGACCTGAACGTGCATCTTATGGTTGTGCTGATGGTAATTGCCGCCATTGTCGGTGATGCGGTCAACTATACGATTGGTCGCGTATTCGGTGAGCGGCTTTTCAGCAATCCGGATTCGAAAATTTTCCGTCGCAGCTATTTAGATAAAACCCATGCGTTTTATGAACGCCATGGCGGTAAAACCATTATCCTTGCGCGTTTTGTGCCTATTGTGCGCACATTTGCACCGTTTGTGGCGGGAATGGGACATATGTCCTATCGTCATTTTGCCATGTATAACGTCGTGGGGGCGCTGCTGTGGGTACTGCTGTTTACCTACGCAGGCTACCTGTTTGGCGATCTCCCTGTGGTTCAGGAAAACCTTAAGTTACTGATTGTAGCGATTATTGTGCTTTCCGTACTGCCTGGCGTTATCGAAATTATTCGTCACAAACGTGCGGCGGCAAAACAAGCGAAGTAAATGCACGCTGGCGGTTCGACCACTTTTTTATCCAAAGTTTCGGGCTGTTATGTTTTAATGTGCAACATTCATGGTCTGTTGGAGGCAAAAATGGCATTATTCGCCTCTTATAGCAAAACTGGCATACGACCAGGTTCAGGCAGAAAGGTTATCAATGAGCTGGATTGAACGAATTAAAAGCAACATTACCCCAACGCGCAAAGCGAGCATTCCTGAAGGGGTATGGACGAAGTGTGATAGCTGCGGTCAGGTTCTGTATCGCGCAGAGCTGGAACGCAACCTTGAGGTGTGTCCGAAGTGTGACCACCATATGCGTATGTCGGCGCGCAACCGCCTGCATAGCCTGCTGGACGAAGGTTCTCTGGTAGAACTGGGCAGCGAGCTTGAGCCAAAAGACGTGCTGAAGTTCCGCGATTCCAAGAAATATAAAGATCGTCTGGCCTCCGCACAGAAAGAGACCGGCGAGAAAGACGCGCTGGTCGTCATGAAAGGCACCCTGCATGGGATGCCGGTTGTTGCCGCTGCGTTTGAGTTCTCCTTTATGGGCGGCTCAATGGGCTCCGTGGTTGGTGCGCGCTTCGTGCGTGCCGTTGAGCAGGCGCTGGAAGACAACTGTCCGCTGATCTGTTTCTCTGCCTCCGGCGGAGCACGTATGCAGGAAGCGCTGATGTCCCTGATGCAGATGGCTAAAACCTCTGCAGCGCTGGCGAAGATGCAGGAGCGCGGTCTGCCGTACATCTCCGTGCTGACCGACCCAACCATGGGAGGCGTCTCCGCGAGCTTCGCGATGCTGGGCGACCTGAACGTCGCTGAGCCAAAAGCGCTGATCGGCTTTGCGGGTCCTCGCGTTATCGAGCAGACCGTTCGTGAAAAACTGCCGCCGGGCTTCCAGCGCAGTGAGTTCCTCATCGAGAAAGGCGCCATCGACATGATCGTCCGCCGTCCGGAAATGCGCCTGAAGCTGGCGAGCATCCTGGCGAAGCTGATGAATCTGCCAGCGCCAAACCCGGATGAGCCGCGCGAAGGCGTGGTGGTACCGGATCAGGAACCCGAGGCCTGATAACTGAAAAGGGCAGGGCCGGTTGGCGCTGCCCTTTTGCTTTCTAATCTGTTAATGACAACCGGGCATTATGGAAAATAAAAGCATTCCCCAAGCCACGTCGCCCCTGGCCGCGTGGCTTTCTTATCTGGAAAACCTGCACAGTAAAACCATCGATATGGGGCTTGAACGGGTGAGCCAGGTTGCCGCGCGTCTCGATGTGCTCAAACCGGCACCTTTCGTGTTCACCGTCGCAGGGACCAACGGTAAAGGCACGACCTGCCGCACGCTGGAGTCCGTCCTGATGTCGGCCGGTTACAGGGTAGGCGTTTATAGCTCTCCACACCTGGTCCGCTACACCGAGCGGGTTCGCGTGCAAAATCGCGAACTGCCGGAATCCGCGCATACGGCGTCGTTCGCGGAAATTGAAGCCGCGCGCGGCGAGATCTCATTAACCTATTTTGAATACGGCACCCTGTCGGCCCTGTGGCTGTTTAAACAGGCGCAGCTGGATGTGGTGATCCTTGAGGTTGGCCTCGGCGGACGTCTTGATGCAACCAATATCGTGAATGCAGATGTGGCGGTGGTTACCAGCATCGCGCTGGATCATATCGACTGGCTGGGTCCGGATCGTGAAAGCATTGGCCGCGAGAAGGCCGGTATTTTCCGTGCAAATAAACCCGCCGTGGTCGGCGAGCCGGATATGCCACACACCATTGCAGACGTAGCAAATGAGAAGGGCGCGCGTCTGCTGCGCCGCGGCGTTGACTGGCAGTATGAAGTGCGTGACAACGCCTGGTGCTTTAGCGACGCGCAGGGGGCACTGGATAACTTGCCGTTGCCGCAGGTTCCGCAGCCGAACGCGGCCACCGCGCTGGCGGCACTGCGCGCCAGCGGATTGGTGGTGAGCGAGCAGGCAATCCGCAACGGCATTCAGAGCGCAATTCTGCCCGGGCGTTTCCAGATTGTCAGCGAGTCACCGCGCCTGATTCTGGACGTGGCGCATAACCCGCATGCGGCGGCGTATCTCGCGGGACGTCTCAAATCGTTACCAAAAACCGGGCACGTGCTGGCGGTTATCGGTATGCTTCATGATAAAGATATCGGCGGGACGCTGGCCTGCATGGAGAGTGTGGTCGATAGCTGGTATTGTGCTCCTCTGGAAGGGCCGCGCGGCGCGACGGCCGAGCAGTTGATGGAACATCTCGGCAAAGGCGCAATCTACAGTAGCGTGGCTCAGGCCTGGCATGCCGCGATGGCGGATGCTAAACCAGAAGATACCGTGCTGGTGTGTGGTTCATTCCACACGGTGGCACATGTCATGGAAGTGATGGACGCGGGGAGAACCGGTGGCGAGTAAGTTTCAGAACCGTTTAACAGGAACCATTGTGCTGGTCGCGCTCGGGGTGATTATTCTTCCCGGGCTGCTCGACGGGCAGAAAAAGCATTATCAGGATGAGTTTGCCGCTATTCCGCTGGTGCCTAAACCGGGTGACCGCGATGAGCCGGATATGCTGCCCGCGGCGACGCAGGCGCTGCCTGCTCAGCCACCGGAAGGCGCGGCGGAAGAGGTGCGCGCGGGCGATGCCGCAGCACCGTCGCTCGATCCGTCTCGCCTGGCGGCAGCGAGCAGCAGCGATATCGATCCGGTGCCGGTAGAGCAGCCTAAACCGGTTGAAAAACCGAAGCCGGTTGAGAAGCCGCAGCCGAAACCGCAGCGCGATAAAACGGCAGAACAGCTCGCCGCGGCGTCAGAAACCCCACCGCCAGCAAAACCGGCGCAGCAGGAAGCTGCTGCCCCAACGGGTAAAGCCTACGTGGTGCAGCTCGGTGCGCTGAAAAACGCCGACAAAGTCAACGAGGTCGTGAGCAAACTGAGAAGTGCGGGATACCGTGTTTACACTTCACCTTCCACGCCGGTGCAGGGTAAAATTACCCGTATCCTCGTGGGGCCAGAAGCGTCTAAAGACAAACTGAAAGGGTCGCTGGGTGAGCTGAAGCAGATCTCCGGCCTGAGCGGTGTGGTGATGGGCTACAGCGCAAACTAAGTACGACCTGCTCCTTTAAGAGAGAGGCGATAAGCCACGGCGTTGAACATTTTTTCAGCGCCTTTTTTATTTACGCGCGGGAAGGAAATCCCTACGCAAACGTTTTCTTTTTCTGTTAGAATTCGCCCCGAACTGGATGACAGGGCGTTTAATCGTGGGACACATATGGTCTGGATTGATTACGCCATCATAGCGGTGATTGGTTTTTCCTGTCTGGTTAGCCTGATCCGTGGCTTTGTTCGTGAAGCGTTATCGCTGGTGACTTGGGGTTGTGCTTTCTTTGTCGCCAGTCATTACTACACTTACCTGTCTGTCTGGTTCACGGGCTTTGAAGATGAACTGGTCCGAAACGGAATTGCCATCGCGGTGCTGTTTATCGCAACGCTGATTGTCGGCGCTATCGTGAATTACGTGATAGGTCAGCTGGTCGAGAAAACCGGTCTGTCAGGAACGGACAGGGTGCTCGGGATCTGTTTCGGAGCGTTGCGAGGCGTGCTGATTGTGGCCGCGATCCTGTTCTTCCTGGATACCTTCACCGGGTTCTCCAAAAGCGAAGACTGGCAGAAATCGCAGCTCATTCCAGAGTTCAGCTTCATCATAAGATGGTTCTTTGACTATCTGCAAAGCTCGTCGAGTTTTTTGCCCAGGGCATAAACCCTGAGATGTGGCTTAACGAGGAAAAGACGAATGTGCGGTATTGTCGGTATCGCCGGTTTCATGCCGGTAAACCAGTCGATTTATGACGCGTTAACGGTGCTTCAGCACCGTGGGCAGGATGCTGCGGGTATCATCACCATTGATGCAAACAACTGCTTCCGTTTACGCAAGGCGAATGGCCTGGTAAACGATGTGTTTGAAGCCCGCCATATGCAGCGTCTGCAAGGTAATATGGGGATCGGTCACGTTCGTTATCCTACTGCTGGCAGTTCCAGCGCCTCCGAGGCACAGCCTTTCTACGTCAACTCACCGTATGGCATCACCCTTGCCCATAACGGCAACCTGACGAACGCACATGAGCTGCGTAAAAAGCTGTTCGAAGAGAAACGTCGCCACATTAACACCACCTCTGATTCTGAAATCCTGCTCAACGTGTTCGCCAGCGAGCTGGATAACTTCCGTCACTACCCGCTGGAAGCAGACAACATCTTTGCCGCGATTGCCGCGACAAACCGTCAGATCCGCGGCGCGTACGCCTGCGTTGCGATGATCATCGGTCACGGTATGGTCGCCTTCCGCGATCCAAACGGCATTCGTCCGCTGGTGCTCGGTAAGCGCGACCTTGGCGATGGCCGTACTGAATATATGGTTGCCTCTGAAAGCGTGGCGCTGGATACCCTGGGCTTCGAATTCCTGCGCGACGTTGCGCCGGGCGAAGCGGTCTACATCACCGAGAAGGGTCAGCTGTTTACCCGCCAGTGTGCCGATAACCCGGTCAGCAACCCGTGCCTGTTTGAATACGTTTACTTTGCCCGTCCGGATTCCTTCATCGACAAGATTTCCGTCTACAGCGCGCGCGTCAACATGGGCACCAAGCTGGGCGAGAAGATTGCCCGTGAGTGGGACGATCTCGACATCGACGTGGTTATTCCTATCCCGGAAACTTCCTGCGATATCGCGCTGGAGATCGCCCGCATTCTGGACAAGCCATACCGTCAGGGCTTCGTGAAGAACCGCTACGTTGGCCGCACGTTTATCATGCCGGGGCAGCATCTGCGCCGTAAGTCCGTGCGCCGCAAGCTGAACGCTAACCGCGCGGAGTTCCGCGACAAGAACGTTCTGCTGGTGGATGACTCCATCGTTCGCGGCACCACCTCTGAGCAGATTATCGAGATGGCGCGCGAAGCGGGTGCGAAGAAAGTCTACCTGGCCTCTGCTGCGCCGGAGATTCGCTTCCCGAACGTGTACGGTATTGATATGCCAACCGCCAACGAGCTGATCGCTCACGGTCGTGAAGTGGATGAAATTCGCCAGATCATCGGTGCCGACGGCCTGATTTTCCAGGATCTGAACGATCTCATCGACGCGGTGCGTGCCGAGAATCCGGAAATTCAGCAGTTTGAATGCTCCGTGTTTAACGGTATTTACGTGACCAAAGACGTTGACCAGCAGTACCTCGACTATCTTGATTCACTGCGCAACGACGACGCCAAAGCCGTCCAGCTGCAGAACGATCTCGAAAGCTTAGAGATGCACAACGAAGGTTGATGCTCCGGCAGGTGAGGGCGAATGCTCTCACTTGCAACTCCCCGCAAAATCCTGCACAGTCTGCCCTGAAATCAGTAAGGGCAAAAATCATGAAACGACTCATTGTTGGGCTCAGCGGCGCCAGCGGCGCGATTTACGGCGTACGTTTGTTACAGGTTCTGCGTAGCGTGGCGGACGTCGAAACCCATCTGGTGATGAGCCAGGCGGCGCGGCAGACCCTCTCTCTGGAAACCGATCTCTCCCTGCGCGATGTTCAGGCGCTGGCGGATGTCGTTCACGATGCCCGTGATATCGCTGCCAGCATCTCCTCAGGCTCGTTTAAAACGGCCGGCATGGTTATCCTGCCCTGTTCAATTAAAACGCTCTCCGGCATTGTGAACAGCTATACGGACACCCTGGTGACGCGCGCGGCGGATGTGGTGCTGAAGGAGCGGCGTCCCCTGGTGCTGTGCGTGCGGGAAACGCCGCTGCACCTGGGCCATCTGCGCTTAATGACGCAGGCTGCGGAGCTGGGGGCTGTCATCATGCCGCCGGTACCCGCGTTCTATCATCGCCCGACCTCGCTGAATGACGTGATTAATCAGACCGTTAACCGCGTGCTGGATCAGTTTGACATCGACCTGCCCGAAGATCTCTTCAGCCGCTGGCAGGGAGCCTGAATCTGTGCACAAAACAGGTGCATGAAAAGACAAGTTGCCCTGTTTCAGGGCAATTATGCAACGGCGATCATATCCTCGACATTTAATTCGTTTTTTCCCTTTTTCTCTTTCCGGTTCGTTCGGCAGACCTGCTATCTTTCACCATTAAGGCAATATCGCAACGTTTTATTAACATATTTAACGTCGAAGTTTTGACCAGACGGCAATGTGGCATAAGACCTGCAAGATGAAGCCTGCAACACAACACACAACACAATACATAATAAAATCACGGTACTTGAGGGTAAATGTATGAAGAAGACGGTTCTGGCTCTGTCTTTGCTCGTGGGGTTAAGTGCGGCAGCAGGTAGCTACGCAGCGCTTCCACAGACGGTTCGTATCGGTACAGACGCAACCTACGCGCCATTCTCTTCCAAGGATGCGAAAGGTGATTTCGTAGGGTTTGATATCGATCTGGGTAATGAAATGTGCAAGCGCATTGCGGTGAAATGCACATGGGTGGGCAGCGACTTTGACGCGTTAATCCCGTCGCTGAAAGCCAAGAAAATTGACGCCATTATCTCTTCTCTCTCCATCACCGAAAAACGTCAGCAGGAGATTGCCTTCTCTGACAAGCTCTACGCCGCGGATTCTCGCCTGATTGCGCCGAAAGGCTCCCCGATTAAGCCCACCATCGACTCTCTGAAGGGCAAACACGTCGGCGTGCTTCAGGGCTCGACGCAGGAAGGCTATGCCAATGCTAACTGGCGTGAGAAGGGCGTAGACGTGGTGGCTTACCAGAACCAGGATCTGATTTACTCTGACCTGGCGGCAGGCCGTCTGGATGCTGCATTCCAGGATGAAGTCGCCGCGAGCGAAGGCTTCCTGAAGCAGCCTGCGGGCAAAGAATTCGCGTTTGCTGGCCCGTCTGTAAAAGACAAAAAGTACTTTGGTGACGGCACCGGTATTGGCCTGCGTAAGGATGATACCGAGCTGAAAGCCGCCTTCGACAAAGCCTTTGCAGAGCTGCGTAAAGACGGTACTTACGACAAACTGGCGAAGAAATACTTCGACTTCAACGTATACGGTGAATAACACCTGGCGGTAACGCACCGGAGAGGTGCGTTGCGGGAGCGGTTGACCCAATACAGTGCATTAAATGCACTGTATTGGATCGCTTTGTGCATACTTACGCATTTATAATGCAAAAATTCCCGCCTGAAGGGCATTAGTCTTTGCCTGGCAGAGGGGATTAATGGCACATTAGCACCACCCCGTCGTCGTAAAAATCCCGTATGAAGACAGTTTGTTGAGGATAAATATGAAAAAACTCGTGTTGTCACTATCTCTGGTACTGGCCTTTTCCAGCGCCACCGCGGCATTCGCAGCCATTCCGCAGAAAATCCGAATTGGTACCGATCCAACCTATGCGCCGTTCGAATCGAAGAATTCAAAGGGTGAACTGGTCGGTTTTGACATCGATCTGGCCAACGAGCTGTGCAAACGCATCAAAGCACAGTGTACCTACGTTGAGAACCCGCTGGATGCGCTGATCCCGTCCCTGAAAGCGAAAAAAATCGACGTAATCATGTCCTCGCTCTCCATCACCGAAAAACGCCAGCAGGAGATTGCCTTCACCGACAAACTCTATGCGGCCGATTCACGTCTGGTGGTAGCTAAAGCTTCTGACATTCAGCCAACGCTGGAGTCGCTAAAAGGCAAACGCGTCGGCGTGCTGCAGGGCACCACGCAGGAAACCTACGGCAACGAACACTGGGCGCCGAAGGGGATTGAAATCGTCTCCTATCAGGGCCAGGAAAATATCTACGCTGACCTGACGGCAGGCCGAATTGATGCGGCATTCCAGGATGAAGTCGCGGCAAGCGAAGGCTTCCTGAAAACGCCGGTGGGTAAAGATTACAAGTTTGGCGGCCCGTCCATTAAGGACGTGAAGTTGTTTGGTGTGGGCACCGGTATGGGCCTGCGCAAAGAAGACAACGAGCTGCGTGAGGCGCTGAACAAAGCGTTCGCTGAAATGCGTGCTGACGGTACCTACGACAAGCTGGCGAAAAAGTACTTTGATTTTAATGTTTACGGCGGCTAATCGCCCCGTCAAATAACGTGCGGCCCCTCCCGCTGCGGGAGGGGAAAAGACACGGTTCCACCACTCACGATACGACAGGGCTCGCGGTATGCTGTACGGATTTTCTGGCGTTATTTTACAGGGCGCGCTTGTCACCCTTGAGCTGGCTATCAGCTCCGTGGTGCTGGCGGTGCTGATAGGTCTGGCAGGCGCAGGGGCGAAGCTTTCGGCTAACAAACCGCTGGCGCTGATTTTTGAAGGCTACACCACGCTTATTCGCGGCGTTCCCGATCTGGTGCTGATGCTGCTTATCTTTTACGGTCTGCAGATTGCGCTGAACAGCGTAACGGACGCGATGGGCATGGGACAAATTGATATCGACCCGATGGTGGCCGGTATTATTACCCTCGGTTTTATCTACGGCGCCTACTTCACCGAAACCTTCCGCGGCGCCTACATGGCCGTGCCGAAAGGCCACATTGAGGCGGCAACCGCATTTGGTTTTACCTCTTCACAAACGTTTCGTCGGATTATGTTCCCGGCCATGATGCGCTATGCGCTCCCGGGCATCGGCAACAACTGGCAGGTTATCCTTAAAGCCACGGCGCTGGTCTCGCTGCTCGGTCTGGAAGACGTCGTGAAAGCGACTCAGCTGGCGGGCAAGAGCACCTGGGAGCCGTTCTACTTTGCGGTGGTCTGCGGCGTGATCTATCTGGTCTTTACGACCGTCTCCAATGGTGTGCTGCTTCTTCTCGAGCGTCGCTACTCCGTGGGTGTGAAGAGGGCTGACCTGTGATTGAGATTATTCAGGAATACTGGAAATCGCTGCTGTGGACAGATGGCTACCGCTTTACCGGCGTGGCGATTACCCTCTGGCTGCTGATCTCCTCCGTGGTGATGGGCGGTATTCTGGCGGTGTTTCTCGCCATTGGCCGCGTGTCGAACAATAAATTCATCCAGTTCCCGATCTGGCTGTTCACCTACGTATTTCGCGGTACGCCGCTGTACGTGCAGCTGCTGGTGTTCTATTCGGGGATGTATACGCTTGAGATCGTAAAAGGCACTGAGATGCTGAATGCGTTCTTCCGCAGCGGTCTGAACTGTACGGTGCTGGCGTTGACGCTCAACACCTGCGCCTACACCACCGAGATTTTCGCGGGGGCGATTCGTTCGGTTCCATACGGTGAGATAGAAGCTGCGCGGGCCTACGGCTTCTCGTCGGTGAAACTCTACCGCTGCATCATTCTGCCGTCGGCCCTGCGTATTGCGTTACCGGCGTACAGTAATGAAGTGATTTTGATGCTGCACTCCACCGCGCTCGCTTTTACCGCGACGGTGCCGGATCTGCTCAAAATCGCGCGCGATATTAACTCCGCGACCTATCAGCCGTTTACCGCGTTTGGCATTGCGGCGGTGCTCTATTTAATTATCTCTTATGTTCTGATTAGCCTGTTCCGTAAGGCTGAAAAACGCTGGTTGCAGCATATAAAACCTTCTTCGACGCACTGAGAAAGATGATGGCTGAGAACAAATTAAACGTTATTGATTTGCACAAACGCTACGGCGAACATGAAGTGCTGAAAGGGGTGTCGCTGCAGGCAAATGCTGGCGACGTAATCAGTATCATCGGCTCATCCGGCTCGGGGAAAAGTACCTTCCTGCGCTGCATTAACTTCCTCGAAAAGCCGAGCGAAGGCTCGATTGTGGTGAGCGGGCAGAATATTAACCTGGTCCGTGACAAAGACGGACAGCTGAAGGTTGCGGATAAAAATCAGCTACGCCTGCTGCGTACCCGCCTGACGATGGTTTTTCAGCACTTCAACCTCTGGAGCCACATGACGGTGCTGGAGAACGTGATGGAAGCGCCGGTTCAGGTGCTGGGCCTGAGCAAGCATGAAGCTCGCGAGCGCGCGGTGAAATACCTGGCGAAAGTGGGCATCGACGAGCGCCAGCAGATGAAATACCCGGTGCATCTCTCCGGCGGTCAGCAGCAGCGTGTCTCCATCGCACGCGCGCTGGCGATGGAACCCGAGGTGCTGCTGTTCGACGAACCGACCTCCGCGCTGGACCCCGAACTCGTTGGCGAAGTGCTGCGCATCATGCAGAAGCTGGCCGAAGAGGGCAAAACGATGGTGGTGGTGACGCACGAGATGGGCTTCGCCCGTAACGTCTCGAACCACGTTATCTTCCTGCATCAGGGGAAAATTGAAGAGCAGGGGCACCCGGACGAAGTGCTGGCGAACCCGCAAAGCCCGCGTTTGCAACAGTTCCTGAAGGGGTCGTTGAAGTAGATTTTGTCTTTCCCCTCTCCCTGTGGGAGAGGGGCGAGGTGAGGGCATCAGGCCGCACCGCACTCCAACCTGTACACCCAGTCGTCATAGCGCACGCCGTCAATCTCATACGCCTTTTCCAGCACCTGCGTACGCACGAACCCGACTTTCTCCAGCACCCGCACCGACCCGCCGTTGTCCGCCAGGACATACGCGTTAATCGCTTTCACGCCGGTCTGGTTGAACGCATAATCACACACCGCGCGCAGCGCCTCGCTGGCGATACCTTTCCCTTGCGCGGCAGGTACCACCGTATAGCCGATATCCGCCTCTTCACGATTCTCTGCGCTGATTTGCAGGCCGATATCGCCCAGCGGCGTATCATCATTCCGGGAGCGAATGACAAACACATGAGCAGCAGCGAGTCGCGCGGCAAACACGCGTCGATTCTCTTTTTCCGGCGCGATGGCGGCCATGTAGCGCATGATACTGCGATCTTCTCGTAGCGAGCGGAAGAAGGCCCAGTCAGTGGGTTCGAAAGGGGTGAGGTAAAGCCGGGGTGTGGTGATGGTTGCCATTGTTACGCCATATCTTCGGAACACGGCCTGTCACTGTACCATATTCACCGCACCACATCCCCCAGCGCCTCTTCTAATTCATACCAGCGGAACGCAAACCCGGCCGCTTCCAGCCGTTTAGGCAGTGCCCGCTGCCCGCCTAATACCAGAACAGACGCTTCACCCATCATCAGGCGAATAACCGTCGCAGGCACGCGCAAAATTGCCGGACGGTGCAGGGCATGCCCCAGCGCGTGGGCAAACTGTTCATTACGCACCGGATACGGCGCAACCATATTGAACGGCCCGCGCAGATCGTTATCCAGCAGCCAGAGAATCCCGTTGACCATATCGTCGATATGGATCCAGGCCAGGTACTGACGACCATTACCGATGGGGCCACCGAGTCCGAGCCGGAAAGGGGGAAGCATCTTAGCCAGAATGCCGCCTTTCGGCGCGAGAACGACACCGGTCCGCAGCAGGCAGACGCGGGTCCGCTCGCTCTGCGCCGCGCAGGCGATACGCTCCCACTGGGCGCAGAGCTTATGGGTAAACTCGTTATGGGGCGGCTCTTCCTCGGTTACAACCACCTCGCCAAGATCGCCGTAGTAGCCCACTGCGGAACCCGAAATCAGCACCGAAGGCGGCGTGTGGCTATTGCGGATCAGCTCGACCAGCTTTTCGGTGATGTTCCACCGGCTGCTGCACAACAGCTGTTTTTGCTCTTCCGTCCAGCGCTTATCGGCGATGGGTTCACCCGCGAGGTTAATGACGGCGTCGAAGCCGTCCAGATTTTGCTGCTCGGCCAGATTTTTCCAGATATCAACACCTGCCCCCAGCACCTGGCGCGCTTTCTCCGGGCTGCGCGTGACCACGGTAATGTCGTGATGCAAGGCCTGCAGACGCGCAATGAGGTGACGACCAATCAGGCCTGTACCGCCGGTCAGCAAAATCTTCATACAACCTCCAGGTTTACGCCTGGCGCCGCCAGCTTAACGTCATGGAGACGGAATCGGCATAGCGCAGGGCGTGAAGTTTATCGATCTCAACTTCAGCATAAGTGACCCAGTGATGTTCGCGTGCGATATCGAGCACATCCTGAGTTAATTTTTCCAGCAGAGAGAAGCGGTTATTCTCAACGTACTGGATGATGTTTTTGGTTATTGTGCGGTAGTTCAGCGCGTCGTTGATGTCTTCGCTGGCCCGCGCTTTGTCTGCGGGGTAGTGAATTACCACGTTAATGACAATATCCTGACGGTTGGCGATCTCTTCCTCTTTGATGCCGATGAAGGTACGCAGGCGTAAATTTTTTATGCGAATAATAGCGTCTGGCTGTGACATTGCAGGTCTTCTCCGTGTCAGTATTTCCTGCCCATAATACATGAGAGCTTCACAGGCACCCAGCCTCATACCGGGTTAAATTTGCAGGATTTTTTGCATCGCCCGCTCGGTCGCCGGGCGGGTCCGGATGCGCTCAAACCAGTTGTTCACCGCCGGGTAAGCGGCCAGGTCAATGCGGTGTTTTTCATGCGTATTCACCCACGGCCAGCAGGCGATATCGGCAATACTGTAATGATCGCCCCCGAGCCACGGCGTTTTCTTCAGCCGACGGTTCAGAACGTCATAGAGCCGTTGAGTCTCAACCTGATAGCGTTCTATCGCGTAAGGAATAGGCTGCGGGGCGTAAGCGGTAAAATGATGATTTTGTCCCAGCATGGGGCCCAGCCCGCTTGCCTGCCAGAAAAGCCATTGCAGGGTATGGTGACGCTCGCGCAGTTCGCCGCTCAGCAGCTTGCCGGTTTTCTCCGCCAGATAGAGCAAAATTTCACCGGATTCAAACAGGCTCAATGGTCTGCCCCCGTCCGCCGGCTGGTTATCAATAATGGCCGGGATTTTATTATTCGGCGAGATAGCCAGAAAGAGAGGGCTGAACTGTTCGCCTTTGCTGATATCCACGCGAATGATCCTGTAATCCAGCTCGGCTTCTTCAAGAAAGAGGGTGATCTTATGGCCGTTTGGGGTAGGGGCGTAATAAAGGTCGATCATTCTCAACTCCTGTCCATGCGAATAGTGGTGCCATGACAAATGAGTATAGGTGGTTGTTGTAAATCGTGAGTTTTCATCAAGTGACAGCGAGGCAAAGAGATTATATGTTGAGTAAAAACCGATCAGCCTATGAGGATGTTATGAACCAGCCCGTCATCACGTTGTGGTCCGATGCGAACTTTTTTTCTCCCTATGTCATGAGCGTATACGTTGCGCTGGCCGAAAAAGGGCTCACCTTTACGCTGAAGACCGTTGATCTCGACGGCGGTGAACATCTCAAACCACAGTGGCAGGGTTACGACCTGACCCGACGCGTGCCGGTGCTGGAGATTGACGGTTTTGCCCTGAGCGAATCGTCGGCGATCGATGAGTATCTGGAAGATCGGTTCGCCCCCCCGGAGTGGGAACGTATCTATCCTCACGATCTGCAAAAGCGCGCGCGGGCGCGGCAGATCCAGGCGTGGCTGCGTAGCGATCTGGTGCCGATTCGCGTCGAACGCTCGACGGACGTCGTGTTTGCCGGGGTGAAAAAGCCGGCGCTGAGCGCAGAAGGTGTAGAAAGCGCGAAGAAACTGATTGAAACCGCCACCTCGCTGCTTGCCCATGGCAACCCGAATCTTTTTGGCGAGTGGTGCATTGCCGACGCCGATCTGGCGTTGATGCTAAACCGCCTGATCCTCAACGGTGATGAGGTGCCGCAGCTGCTGGTGGATTATGCTGCGTTTCAGTGGCAGCGTGCCTCCGTGCAGCGCTATGTGGCACTCTCGGCTAAGCGCGCGGGCTGATAAGCCCAGACGCTTAAGGTATGATGGGGGCAGTCTGTTTTACCGAGGTGTGACTGATGAAACTGATGTTTGCGTCGGATATCCATGGATCGCTGCCCGCAACCGAGCGTGTCCTTTCCCTGTTTGAGAAAAGCAGTGCACAGTGGCTGATTATTTTGGGCGACGTGCTGAATCACGGCCCGCGCAACGCGCTGCCGGAAGGCTATGACCCTGCGCGGGTCGCGGAAAAACTCAACCCGTATGCCTCGCGCATCATCGCCGTTCGCGGCAACTGTGACAGCGAAGTGGACCAGATGCTGCTGCATTTTCCCATTACCGCGCCGTGGCAGCAGGTGCTGCTCGAACAACACCGCCTGTTCCTGACCCACGGACATCTTTTCAGCCCGGATAATCTCCCGGCTCTCGCGGCTGGCGATGTCCTGGTTTACGGTCATACTCATATTCCGGTTGCGGAAAAACGCGGTGAGATTTATCACTTTAATCCGGGCTCGGTCAGCATCCCAAAAGGCGGATATCCTGCGAGCTACGGCATGCTGGAAGGAAATACCCTGAGCGTTATCGCACTTAATGATCAGCAAGTTATTGCGCAGGTAGCGATTAATCCGTAAGTTACACCTCAACTGCAAACGCGCCGAAAGAGCGCTTAGAAGAGAAGGTTTCCCGATGGTGGAGCAGAGTCATTTGGCAAGTACAGAGTGGGTTGACATTGTCAGCGAAGAGAATGAAGTGATCGCGCAGGCCAGCCGCGAACAAATGCGTGCGGAGCGTCTGCGTCACCGCGCAACGTACATCGTTGTGCATGACGGTATGGGCAAAATTCTGGTCCAGCGCCGCACGAACACCAAAGATTTTCTCCCGGGTATGCTGGATGCCACCGCAGGCGGTGTCGTCCAGGCGGATGAGGTCCTGCTGGATTCTGCGCGTCGTGAAGCGGAAGAAGAATTAGGCATCGCCGGCGTGCCGTTTGCCGAGCACGGTCAGTTCTATTTCGAAGACGAAAACTGTCGCGTCTGGGGCGGGCTGTTTAGCTGCGTTTCTCACGGCCCGTTTGCCCTGCAGGAAGAAGAGGTGAGTGAAGTCTGCTGGATGACGCCGGAAGAAATTACCGCGCGTTGCGACGAGTTTACGCCGGATTCATTAAAAGCGCTGGCGCTGTGGATGACCCGCAACGCCAAAAACGAATCGACCAAATCAGAGAAAGAGGAAGAGGCTGAGTAAGCTTCAGCAACTCTCTCTCAGACACAGACTGGACGCGATGGGCTTTTGATCGCGCCAGTCGCCGCCAATCAGTCGCTCCAGTAGTGCTTTCCCGGCTTCAACTCCAATCTTACGATGCGGCACCGCCATCGTCGTCAGCGGCGGCTGACAGACGCGGCTCACGTCGCTATCGCCAAACCCTACCACTGCCAGATCGTCCGGCACTTTGATTCGCCTGCGCTGGCACTCGTATAGCGCGCCGCAGGCCAGCTCGTCAGAGACGCATACCAGCGCATCCAGCTCCGGCCACGCCAGCAGGAATTCAGGCAGCTGCGCCGCGCCGGTCGAGAAGCTCGGCGGCATCGCCGCGTTAATGACCCGGTTCGGCGACATATGGTGGCGAAGCATGGCCTTGTACCAGCCCTGCAGATGCTGCTGGAAAATCCACTGCTCCTGGTTGGCGCACAGGAGGCCAATATTTTGGTAGCCGCGCTTAATCACCATTTCCGTGAGCTCATACATGGCCGCTACGTTATCAATCCCGATATTCATATCAATCGGGTCGGCGCGCATGGCGCCCATCTCCATCACCGGAATAGAGGCGTTTTTCAGCCAGTGGCGAACGGTATCGGTATGTTCAACGCTGAGCAGGATAGCGGCGGCAATGTTCGACGCCAGCAGCGTCTCCAGCAGTTTCTCCTCCTGCTCCAGGCGATGCTGGGATTCTGCCAGCATGATCTGATACCCGGCAGGCTGCAGCACCTGCTGTAGCCCGGCGAACATCTCCGAGCAGCCGGCTTCGGAGAGGTTGGGCACCACCATGGCTATCGTCCATGACGACGCCGAGGCAAGCGCGCTGGCGGCAAGATTAGGCATATAACCCAGCTCCTGCACGGCAGCTTCAATTTTTTCTCGTAGTTTATCGGAAACCTGCTCGGGCGTGCGAAGCGCACGGGACACGGTCATCGTGCCCACACCGGCAAGCTGTGCGACATCGGCGAGTGTCACTTTACCAGTACTGCGCCGTTTTCGGGTTAGAGACATACACCTTCCTGCTGACCAGACGCGTTCTTCATTTCCTTCGCTTCACGTGACAGGCAGTATACGCCTTAAATCCCTTTTTTTGCTGTGATTTAGCGCCGTGAATGTAATTTGATAGCGCTATCACATTTCTGCATGTTAACGATTGGTAGCGCTATCTTTGTGATCCCGATCGCAGTCATCCAGCGATGTGTTGAATAAAGTTTGCTCATCTTTAGCGTGTCGCGGGAGTAAAAAGTGCTCAAAAAATGGATATATGATACAACCATCACGCTGCAGGATAGCGTGGAAAACTGGCCGCAGGCGCTGGAGCTGTGCGCGAAGCCGCTGCTGGATTTGCAGGTGATTGAGCCTGAATACGTCACGGCCATCATCCAGCAGCACCACACGTTAGGACCTTATTATGTGCTGGCACCAGGGCTGGCGATGCCGCATGCGCGGCCGGAGGAAGGCGCCAAAGGACTGGGGTTGTCGTTATTAAAACTAAAACAGAGCGTCTCGTTTGGTGCCGGTGAGTTTGACCCTGTCGATGTGATTATCATGCTCGCGGCACCGGACAAACATAGCCATATTGAAATGATATCCGCACTCGCGGAATTATTTTCCAGCGACGAGGATATGGAGAAACTGCATCAGGCGAATACGCGGGAGGAAATTAAAACAATTATTAACCGCTTCTGATTTAATTCTGTAATCCGGTTTTTCACAACATTATGCGTCAGCGTGATGGGGCGTACTCTACTCAAAATAAGGGGACAACAATGAAAATCATGGCTATTTGCGGTTCTGGCCTGGGCAGCAGTTTTATGGTCGAAATGAATATAAAAAAGGTGCTCAAAAAGCTGGAGATTGAGGCTGAGGTTGAACATTCCGATCTCTCCTCGGCCACGCCGGGCGCGGCCGACCTGTTCGTGATGGCAAAAGACATTGCGGCCAGCGCCAGCGTGCCGGAAAGCCAGCTGGTGGTGATCAACAACATCATCGACATCAACGAACTTGAAGCGCAGCTGCGCGCCTGGTTCGAAAGACAATAACCCTGATAAGGCGAGGTGGATATGTTTATCCTTGAAACGCTGAATTTCGTTGTTGATATTTTAAAAGTCCCTTCGGTGCTGGTCGGTTTAATTGCGCTTATTGGTCTGGTTGCGCAGAAAAAAGCGTTTTCGGACGTGGTGAAAGGAACCATTAAAACTATTCTGGGCTTTATTGTACTGGGCGGCGGTGCCACCGTGCTGGTCGGGTCATTAAATCCTTTAGGCGGTATGTTCGAACACGCCTTTACGATTCAGGGCATTATTCCAAACAATGAAGCGATTGTCTCCATTGCGCTGGAAAAATACGGTGCAGCGACCGCGCTGATTATGGCCTTCGGCATGGTGGCAAATATTATCGTCGCGCGCTTTACTCGCCTGAAGTACATCTTCCTGACCGGGCACCACACGTTTTACATGGCGTGCATGATTGGCGTGATCCTGACGGTAGCAGGCTTTGAGGGCGTGGGTCTGGTCTTTACCGGCTCGCTGATCCTCGGCCTGATCATGGCTTTCTTCCCGGCGATTGCGCAGCGCTACATGAAGCGCATTACCGGCAACGATGAGATTGCCTTCGGCCACTTTGGCACGCTGGGCTACGTGCTGTCGGGCTGGATTGGCAGCAAGGTCGGCAAAGGCTCCCGCTCAACCGAAGAGATGAACCTGCCGAAGAATCTGAGCTTCCTGCGCGACAGCTCGATCTCCATTTCCCTGACCATGATGATTATCTACCTGATCATGGCGGTGAGCGCCGGGCGCGAGTACGTCGAGGCTACCTTCAGCGCCGGCCAGAACTACCTCGTCTACGCCATCATCATGGCAATCACCTTTGCGGCGGGGGTGTTCATTATCCTGCAGGGCGTACGCCTGATTCTGGCAGAAATCGTCCCGGCCTTTACCGGCTTCTCGGAGAAACTGGTGCCGAACGCGCGTCCTGCGCTGGACTGCCCGGTGGTGTACCCCTATGCGCCAAACGCGGTGCTGATTGGCTTCCTGTTCAGCTTCCTCGGCGGGATTGTGGGGTTGTTCATCTGCGGTCAGTTTAGCTGGGTGCTGATCCTCCCGGGCGTCGTGCCGCACTTCTTCACCGGCGCAACGGCGGGCGTGTTCGGTAACGCCACCGGTGGACGTCGCGGGGCGATGATCGGTGCGTTTGCCAACGGCCTGCTGATTACCTTCCTGCCGGTCCTGTTGCTGCCGGTACTGGGCGCCATTGGTTTTGCCAACACCACCTTCTCGGACGCCGACTTCGGCGCGGTCGGGATTGTGCTCGGCAACCTGGCGCGCTTCCTGTCGCCGCTGGCCATCACCGGGCTGGTCGTGGCGCTGTTTGCGCTGCTGGTGGCGTACAACATCTTCGCGAAAAACAAACCTGCAGGCGGTAACGCGCAGGAAAACACCGGAGCCAAATCATGAATGAGAAAGAGATAACCGAACTCGCGCGTCAGATCCGTCTTGAGACGCTGAAGTCGCTGACGCAGCTGGGCTTTGGACACTATGGCGGCAGCATGTCGGTGGTTGAAACGCTGGCCGTGCTCTACGGCGCGGTGATGAAAATCGACCCGGCGGATCCGGACTGGCCGGAGCGAGACTACTTTGTCCTGTCGAAAGGCCATGCGGGCCCGGCGCTCTACAGCACGCTGGCGATCAAGGGCTACTTCCCGGTGGAAGAGCTGAGCACGCTGAACCAGAACGGCACGCGCCTGCCGAGCCACCCGGACCGCCTGAAAACGCGCGGCGTAGATGCTACCACCGGTTCGCTGGGACAGGGGATTTCCATCGCCGGCGGTATGGCGCTGTCGCACAGGCTGGCCGGGCGACCGAATCGGGTCTTCTGCATCGTCGGCGACGGCGAGCTGAACGAGGGGCAGTGCTGGGAAGCATTCCAGTTTATTGCTCACCATCGCCTGAACAACCTGACGGTATTTGTCGACTGGAACAAACAGCAGCTCGACGGCGAGCTGGACGAGATCATCAGCGCGTTCGACCTGGAGGGGAAATTCCGCGCCTTTGGCTTTGACGTGGCGACGGTGAAGGGGGACGACATTCCGGGTCTGCTGGCAGTGACGTCGCGGATCCTGGCAGCCGATGCGCGTCCGTTAGTCGTCATCCTCGACAGCATCAAAGGCCAGGGGGTGCCGTATCTGGAGCAGCTCAGCAACTCGCACCACCTGCGATTGACCGCGGAGAGCAAAGCGGCCCTCAACGAAACGATTCGCCAACTGGAGGCTTCACATGATTAAGGTTGCACCGGCAGGACAGAAAGACGCCGTTGAGATGCGTAAGGTCTACGCTGGCTTCGTGGCAAAACAGATTGAGGCCGGAAGCGACATCATTGCGCTCGAAGCAGACCTGATGAGCTCGATGGCGATGGACGGCGTAGCGCGCGATTATCCGCAGCACGTGATTAACTGCGGCATTATGGAGGCCAACGTCATCGGCACGGCGGCGGGGCTGTCGCTTACCGGACGCAAGCCGTTCGTTCACACCTTCACCGCCTTTGCCAGCCGCCGCTGTTTTGACCAGCTGTTTATGTCTCTGGACTATCAGCGAAACAACGTGAAGGTGATTGCTTCAGACGCGGGCGTGACGGCCTGCCACAACGGCGGAACGCATATGTCGTTTGAGGATATGGGCATCGTGCGCGGTCTGGCGCATTCGGTGGTGCTGGAGATGACCGACGCGGTGATGTTCGAGGACGTGCTGCGCCAGCTTATCGATCTCGACGGCTTTTACTGGGTACGGACCATCCGTAAGCAGGCACCGAGCGTGTATGCGCCTGGCTCAACCTTCACAATCGGCAAAGGCAACGTGCTGCGCGAAGGAACCGATATTACCCTGATTGCCAACGGCATCATGGTGTCGGAAGCGCTGGAAGCCGCGCGCCAGCTTGAGCAGGAGGGCGTCAGCGCGGCGGTCATCGACATGTTTACCCTGAAGCCTATCGACCGGATGCTGGTGAAAAACTACGCCGAGAAGACCGGGCGCATCGTCACCTGTGAAAACCACAGCATTCACAACGGCCTCGGGTCGGCGGTGGCGGAAGTGCTGGTGGAAACCTGCCCGGTGCCGATGCGGCGGGTGGGCGTTAAGGAGCGTTATGGCCAGGTGGGGACGCAGGATTTTCTGCAGAAAGAGTATGGCCTGACGGCACATGACATTGTATCGGCGGCGCGCGAGCTGCTGTAAATAAAAAAGGCGACCGGTTAAGTGGTCGCCTTTCTTGCCCGGTAAGCGCTAGCGCCACCGGGCTTTTTAACATTACTGCTGCTGCGAAGACTGGATCGCCGTCAGCGCGATGGTGTAAACGATATCGTCTACCAGTGCGCCACGAGACAGGTCGTTCACAGGTTTACGCATGCCCTGCAGCATTGGCCCGATGGAGATCAGGTCGGCAGAACGCTGTACCGCTTTGTAAGTGGTGTTACCGGTGTTCAGATCCGGGAAGATGAACACGGTAGCGCGGCCTGCAACCGGCGAGTTCGGCGCTTTAGATTTTGCAACGTCAGCCATAACCGCGGCGTCGTACTGCAGCGGGCCGTCGATCATCAGATCAGGACGTTTTTCCTGCGCAATACGGGTCGCTTCACGCACTTTCTCTACATCGCTACCTGCACCTGAGGTGCCGGTGGAGTAGGAGAGCATCGCCACGCGCGGCTCGATACCGAAAGCGGTCGCGGAGTCCGCGGACTGGATAGCGATCTCGGCCAGCTGCTCTGCAGTTGGATCCGGGTTGATCGCGCAGTCGCCGTAAACGTAAACCTGTTCAGGCAGCAGCATGAAGAACACGGAAGAAACCAGAGAGCTGCCTGGCGCGGTTTTGATCAGCTGCAGCGGTGGACGGATGGTGTTCGCCGTGGTGTGAACCGCACCGGAAACCAGACCGTCAACTTCGTCCTGCTCCAGCATCAGCGTGCCCAGCACTACGTTGTCTTCCAGCTGCTCGCGCGCAACGGCTTCGGTCATGCCCTTGCTCTTACGCAGCTCAACCAGACGGGCCACGTAGCTTTCGCGAACCACTTCTGGGTCAACGATTTCGATGCCAGCACCCAGCTCAACGCCCTGAGAGGCCGCTACGCGGTTAATCTCATCCGGGTTACCCAGCAGCACACAGGTCGCGATGCCGCGCTCTGCACAGATAGCCGCTGCTTTAACGGTACGTGGTTCATCGCCTTCTGGCAGAACAACGCGTTTGCCCGCTTTGCGCGCCAGCTCGGTCAGCTGGTAACGGAATGCTGGAGGAGACAGACGACGGCTGCGCTCGGAGGTCGCGGTCAGGGATTCGATCCAGTCTGCGTTGATGTAGCCAGCAACGTATTCCTGAACTTTCTCGATACGCTCGTGATCATCAACCGGCACTTCCAGGTTGAAGCTCTGCAGGCTCAGGGAGGTCTGCCAGGTGTTGGTGTTCACCATGAAGACCGGCAGACCGGTGGCGAACGCGCGTTCGCACAGCTTGCTGACGCGCGGGTCCATCTCGTAGGCACCGGTCAGCAGGATCGCACCGATTTCCACACCGTTCATCGCGGCCAGGCACGCTGCAACCAGCACGTCTGGACGGTCTGCGGAGGTCACCAGCAGGGAACCTGCGCGGAAGTGTTCCAGCATGTGCGGAATGCTGCGCGCACAGAAGGTTACTGACTTCACGCGGCGAGTGTTGATGTCACCTTCGTTAACGATGGTGGCGTTAAGGTGGCGCGCCATATCGATTGCACGGGTGGCAATCAGATCGAAGCTCCATGGCACCGCGCCCAGAACCGGAAGCGGGCTGGATTCCTGCAGCTTAGCCGGGTCAACTTTGATGACTTTCGCTTTGGACGAGTCGTCGAAGATCTCGGACAGGTCAGGGCGAGTACGGCCCTGCTCATCCACTGGCGCGTTCAGCTTGTTGACGATCACGCCGGTGATGTTGGTGTTTTTCGCGCCGCCGAAGCTGCTGCGCGTCAGTTCGATACGCTCGTTCAGCTGCTCTGGGGTATCAGTGCCCTGAGACATCACGAAAACGATCTCTGCGTTCAGGGTTTTCGCGATTTCGAAGTTCAGAGACTGCGCAAACTGGTGTTTGCGGGTTGGCACCAGACCTTCAACCAGCACCACTTCCGCGTCTTGCGCGTTAGCATGGTAGTTGGCGATGATCTCTTCCATCAGCACGTCTTTCTGGTTGCTGGAGAGCAGAGACTCAACGTGGCTCATCTTCAGCGGTTCGGCCGCCGGCAGATTGGAGTTCTTGCGAACGATGGTGGTGGTCTGGTCTGGCGCATCGCCACCGGCACGTGGCTGGGCAATTGGCTTAAAGACGCTCAGACGAACGCCTTTGCGTTCCATAGCACGGATAACGCCAAGGCTGACGCTGGTCAGGCCGACGCTGGTTCCGGTAGGGATCAGCATAATAGTACGGGACACGGTTTATCCTCTTTCGTTACCGCCGCAATTGGGCGGGTTACAAAACAGCACCGCCAGCATTGCTGGCGGTGTGGAATCAGGCAGTCAGGCGGTGCGCGTCTTGCGCAATAACCAGCTCTTCGTTAGTTGGGATTACGAGAGCAGGGCGGGTGCCTTCTTTGTTGATGAAGCCAGACTTGCCGAAGCGGGCAGCCAGGTTACGCTCGTGATCAACGTCGAAGCCCAGAACGCCCAGTTTGCCCAGGGACAGTTCACGAACCATTGCCGCGTTCTCACCGATACCACCGGTGAAGATAACCGCGTCCAGACGGCCTTCCATCAGCGCAGTGTAAGAGCCGATGTACTTCGCCAGACGGTGGCAGTAAACGTCCATTGCACGTTTAGCGTCTTCTTTCTCTGCGTAGTTGTCTTCAACGTAACGGCAGTCGCTGGTGACTTCGGTCAGACCCAGCAGGCCAGACTCTTTCGTCAGCATTTTGTTGATCTGGTCAACGCTCATGCCCAGGGTGTCGTGCAGGTGGAAGATGATCGCCGGGTCGATGTCACCGGAACGGGTACCCATCACCAGACCTTCCAGCGGGGTCAGACCCATGGAGGTATCAACACATTTACCGTTGCGGATAGCCGAAACAGAACCACCGTTGCCCAGGTGGCAGGTGATGATGTTCAGTTCTTCAACCGGCTTGTTCAGCACTTTTGCGGCTTCCTGAGTCACATAGAAGTGGCTGGTGCCGTGCGCGCCGTAACGACGTACGCCATGTTCTTTGTACAGGCTGTATGGCAGGGCATAGAGGTAAGACTCTTCCGGCATGGTCTGATGGAACGCGGTATCGAATACGGCCACGTTTTTGTCTTTCAGATTCGGGAAGGATTTCAGTGCTTCAGCGATACCGATCAGGTGAGCCGGGTTGTGCAGCGGTGCGAAGGACGCAGAGTCCTTGATGCCCTGGATCACAGATTCGTCGATAACGACGGAGCTGGTGTATTTTTCGCCGCCGTGGACGATACGGTGACCAATCGCAGTCAGCTGAGCAGACAGTTCTGGTTTTTGTGCCAGAATAGTGTTAACGATAAAGTTCAGCGCTTCACTGTGAGCGGCGCCTGCACCTAAAGCCGCTTCTTGTTTGCTGCCGTCCATCTTCCACTTGATGCGTGCTTCAGGCAGATGGAAACATTCGGCCAAACCAGAGAGGTATTCGTCACCGTTGAGCGCATCGATGATGGCGAATTTCAGTGAGGAGCTACCGCAGTTCAGAACCAGTACTAACTTACTCGACATGGAAGTACCTATTATTGATACGTGGCTAAAAAAACGTCAGTGAGTCTAACAGCGTAACGCATGATGACTCGGACATTTATGATTAACATCATGCCAAACGAACATTGTGGCATGATGGAAGAAATAACTATGATTTTATGCCATTTTGCACAATTTTCAGCCAATGGCATAATATGCAATAATTTGACGAGCTAATGATTCTCGTCTATGGCCCTATCAGGCTGGCACAGGATACCCGATACGGGGTAGAGATGACAAAATATTTTGAACGTTGTCATAGCTTGTTGTGGTTTTGCACGAAAATTTTAATTTTTATATGTGAAGTTGAGGTACAGCCATGTCGACACCAGAGAACCCGTCCGTAAATTTCTTCAGTCTGTTTCGTCGGGGACAGCATTATGCAAAGACGTGGCCAATGGAAAAGCGCCTTGCGCCGATGTTTATTGAGAATCGCACCATCCGCGCCACGCGCTATGCGATTCGCTTTATGCCGCCTGTCGCTGTCTTTACGCTGTGCTGGCAGATTGCGCTGGGTGGGCAGCTTGGACCTGCCGTCGCCACGGCGCTCTTCGCATTAAGCCTGCCGATGCAGGGCCTGTGGTGGTTAGGTAAACGGTCCATCACGCCACTTCCACCTTCTATTTTACACTGGTTTTATGAAGTGCGCGGTAAGCTTGAAGAGGCCGGGCAGGCGCTCGCCCCGGTTGAAGGCAAGCCGGATTACCAGGCGCTGGCGGACACGTTAAAGCGTGCTTTTAAGCAACTGGATAAAACATTCCTCGATGATTTGTGATTGATCATCGAAACGACGACGAAAAGAAGGCACAGTAACAATCAGTTACCGTGTCTTTTTTTTAAGTGCAATGCGCTACAGGAGTCGAAAGATGGAAATGACCCATGCTCAACGTCTGATTTTGTCTAACCAGTACAAGATGATGACTATGCTTGATCCCGATAACGCTGCGCGCTACAGCCGCCTGCAAACCATCGTCGAACGCGGCTTTGGTTTGCAAATGCGTGAACTGGACCGCGAGTTTGGCGAGCTGAAAGAAGAAACCTGCCGCATCGTGATCGACATTATGGAGATGTATCACGCTCTGCACGTGTCATGGACGAATCTCAAAGATCGGCAGTCGATTGACGAGCGCCGCGTGACCTTTTTAGGCTTTGATGCCGCAACGGAAGCGCGTTATCTGAGCTATGTTCGTTTTATGGTGAATACGGAAGGGCGTTATACCCACTTTGACGCGGGCACCCACGGCTTCAACGCGCAGACCCCGATGTGGGATAAGTATCAGCGCATGCTGAGCGCGTGGCATGCCTGTCCGCGTCAGTACCATTTAAGCAGCAACGAAATTCAACAAATCATTAATGCCTGACGGAGGTGCGTGTGCAGTGTAGAGGTTTTCTGTTTGATCTGGACGGTACGCTGGTGGACTCGCTGCCGGTTGTTGAGCGTTCATGGTGCCATTGGGCTGACAGACATGGCATCGACCATCAGGACGTGCTGAATTTTATCCATGGCAAACAGGCCATCACCTCGCTACGGCACTTCCTGGCCGGACGCACTGAGGACGAAATTCAGGCGGAGTTCAAATACCTGGAGCATATTGAAGCCACCGATACTGACGGCATCACCGCATTACCGGGCGCGCGCGAACTGCTTGAGCATTTGAACGAGGCGCAGATCCCGTGGGCTATCGTCACCTCCGGTTCCGTACCGGTTGCCCACGCCCGACACAAGGCGGCAGGGTTGCCGACGCCTGACGTGTTTATTACGGCGGAGCGCGTGAAGCGGGGTAAACCGGAGCCTGATGCATTTTTACTGGGCGCTGAACTGCTGGGCCTCGACCCGGCAGAGTGCGTGGTGGTGGAAGATGCGGCGGCAGGCGTACTGGCCGGGCTGAACGCAGGAAGCCACGTCATCGCCGTTAACGTTCCGGCGGGATCTCCCCGCCTGGAGGAGGCAGATTTGGTGCTCGATTCACTGACGGCACTGGCTGTTTCGAAAGCCTCTGATGGTGTTGTAACCGTCTCGCTAAAAATGTAAACCCATGATATAGCCCCACGCTGATGGGGCTTTTTTATGGCAAAATTTCTCATCTCCCACTGACAAGGACATGTTGTGAACGGTGAACTGATTTGGGTCCTGAGCCTGCTTTTAATCGCCATCCTTCTTTTTGCAACGGGCAAGGTACGCATGGACGCCGTCGCCCTGTTTGTCATCGTCGCGTTTGTGCTGAGCGGTACGCTCACGCTGCCGGAAGCCTTCTCCGGGTTTAGCGATCCCAACGTTATCCTGATTGCAGCCCTGTTTATTATTGGTGATGGGCTGGTGCGCACCGGCGTGGCGACTATTGTGGGGTCGTGGCTAGTGAAAGTGGCGGGCAGCAGCGAAACCAAAATGTTGATCTACCTGATGGTGACCGTCGCCGGGCTGGGAGCGTTTATGAGCTCCACGGGCGTGGTCGCCATCTTTATCCCGGTGGTGCTGAGCGTTTCCATGCGGATGCAGAGCTCGCCGTCGCGCCTGATGATGCCCCTGAGTTTCGCCGGTTTGATCAGCGGAATGATGACGTTGGTGGCAACCCCGCCGAACCTGGTCGTCAACAGCGAGCTGATCCGGGAAGGATTTGAGGGCTTCAGTTTTTTCAGCGTCACCCCGCTTGGGCTGGTTATTCTTGTAATGGGCGTGGTCTACATGCTGCTGACCCGTTTTGCCCTTAAAGGTGAAAGACAGGACAAAAATAAAGAAGGATGGAAGCGACGCACCTTCCGCGATTTGATTAAAGAGTACCGCCTTACCGGGCGCGCGCGCCGTCTGGCTATTCGCCCCGGCTCGCCGATGGTGGGACAGCGGCTGGATGACCTGAAGCTGCGTGAGCGGTATGGCGCGAACGTGATCGGCGTAGAGCGCTGGCGTCGTTTTCGTCGGGTGATCGTCAACGTCAACGGGGTGTCGGAATTCCGCGCGCGGGACGTCCTGCTGATTGATATGTCCACCGCCGATGTGGACCTGCGCGAGTTCTGCAGCGAACAGCTGCTGGAGCCGATGGTGCTGCGCGGGGAGTATTTCTCCGATCAGGCGCTGGATGTCGGCATGGCCGAAGTATCGCTCATCCCTGAATCGGAGCTGTTGGGCAAAACCGTGCGGGAAATGGGGTTCCGAACCCGCTATGGCCTGAACGTCGTGGGGCTGAAGCGCGATGGCGTAGCGATAGAAGGGGCGGTAGTGGATGAGCCGATCCTGCTGGGCGATATCTTCCTGGTTGTCGGTAACTGGAAGCTGATTAGCCAGCTAGGGCAAAAAGGACGCGATTTTGTGGTGCTCAACATGCCTGTTGAGGAGAGCGACGCGTCGCCTGCGCACAGCCAGGCGCCTCACGCTATTTTTTGTCTGGTGCTGATGGTCGCGCTGATGCTGACCGATGAAATTCCCAATCCGGTCGCGGCAATCATCGCCTGCCTGTTGATGGGTAAATTCCGCTGTATTGACGCCGAAAGCGCCTATAAAGCCGTTCACTGGCCGAGCATTATTCTCATCGTCGGGATGATGCCTTTCGCCCTGGCGTTGCAAAAAACCGGTGGCGTGGATCTGATCGTTAAAGGCTTAATGGACGTCGGCGGCGGGTATGGGCCGTACATGATGATGGTCTGCCTGTTTATCATGTGCGCCACCATCGGTCTGTTTATCTCGAATACCGCGACGGCGGTTCTGATGGCGCCTATCGCGCTGGCGATGGCAAAGTCCATGGGCGTTTCGCCGTACCCGTTTGCGATGATGGTGGCGATGGCCGCTTCCGCGGCATTTATGACGCCGGTCTCTTCTCCGGTAAACACGCTGGTGCTGGGGCCGGGGAACTATCGATTCAGCGATTTCGTAAAGCTGGGCGTGCCGTTCACCGTGCTGGTGATGGTGGTGTGCGTGGTATTGATACCGGTCCTGTTCCCGTTTTAAGCGTGAGTGCAGAAACGTAGGCCGGGTAAGGCGAAGCCGCCACCCGGCGAAAAATTACAACGGCGAATCCTGACTGATCTCATCCAACGATAAATGGAAGCTCGGTACGAACACCTGCATAAAATAATCCATCTCTTCGCTGCGGCGGGATTCTAGCGTTTTTTCCAGGCGCGTTTTTGCCAGTAAAAATTCGTTATTCCCTGCGGACAACTCTTCGAGACACTTCAGATAGGCGCAGAGCGCGTCGGCCTGTTTGACCAGCGACTTTTCATCTTCCGTGTACTGATGCTCATCGATGAGCGGCTCAAAGATGTCGCGCAACTCATCCGGCACCATGTCGATCAGCTTCTGCTGGGCAATCTTCTCGATGGCCTTATATTCCTGCGCAATTTGCGAGTTGAAATATTTCACCGGAGTAGGCAGGTCGCCGGTCAGCACTTCTGACGCATCGTGGTACATCGCCAGCAGGGCGATGCGCTCTGCATTGACCTGACCGTTGAATTTGCGGTTTTTAATGGCGGCCAGCGCGTGAGCGACCATGGCAACCTGCAGGCTGTGCTCTGACACGTTCTCTGTGCGCACGTTGCGCATCAGCGGCCAGCGGTTGATGAGTTTCAGGCGGGAGAGGTGGGCAAAGAAATGACTCTGACTCATAGGATACCTTTTGTCTTCACTGCGACAGGCGTTCATTGTGCGGGGAGGGGAGGGAAGATGCAAATCAGGCTACCGAAGTAGCCTGATTTTAAGATTACTGATGGTAACCAGAGAGGAAGCGACCAAAGCGGCTGATGGCCATTTCGAGGTCATCTTCGCGCGGCAGCGTCACGATGCGCACATGATCCGGCCACGGCCAGTTAAACGCCGTGCCCTGGACCAGCAGCACTTTTTCCTGCAGCAGGAAATCAAGCACCATTTTCTGATCATCGTGAATATTGAAGCGCTTCGCGTCAATTTTCGGGAACATATAGAGCGCCCCATTCGGCTTCACGCAGGAGACGCCCGGGATATCGTTGATCAGCTCCCACGCGCGGTTACGCTGTTCGTAAAGGCGTCCACCGGGCACGATGAACTCGCTAATGCTCTGATAACCACCCAGCGCCGTCTGGATTGCGTGCTGCGCCGGAACGTTGGCACATAAACGCATGGAGGCCAGCATCTCCAGCCCTTCAATATAGCCTTTGGCGTGCTTTTTCGGACCGTTTAATACCATCCAGCCCTGACGGAAACCGGCCACGCGGTAGGTTTTAGACAGGCCGTTAAAGGTGACGGTCAGCAGATCCGGGGCCAGCGCTGCGATTGAGTGGTGCTGTGCCGCGTCGTACAGGATCTTGTCGTAAATTTCGTCGGCAAAGATGATCAGGTTGTGCTGGCGGGCGAGCTCGACTATCTCCATCAGCAGCTCTTTTGAGTATACCGCGCCCGTTGGATTGTTCGGGTTAATGATCACGATGCCGCGCGTGCGGGGCGTGATTTTTGCGCGAATATCATCGAGGTCCGGGAACCAGTCGGAGGACTCGTCGCAAAGATAGTGCACGGCCTTACCGCTGGACAGGGATACTGCAGCCGTCCACAGCGGATAGTCCGGTGCGGGAACCAGCATTTCGTCCCCGCTGTTCAGCAGCGCCTGCATCGCCTGCACGATCAGTTCGGAGACGCCGTTGCCAATATAAATATCTTCAACGGTAACATCACGCATGCCGCGTGCCTGGTAATGCTGCATGATGGCTTTACGTGCGGAGTAAAGTCCTTTTGAATCGCAATAGCCTTGTGCAGTAGGAAGGTTGCGGATCACATCAACCAGAATTTCATCCGGCGCTTCAAAACCAAATGGCGCAGGGTTACCAATGTTGAGTTTCAGAACCTTGTTGCCCTCTTCTTCAAGGCGTTTTGCCTCTTTCAGAACCGGGCCGCGGATGTCATAACAGACGTTATCTAGCTTGCTGGATTTTTCGATAGGGGACATGAACCTTTAACCTTTTCGCTATTATTGCCGCTCCCTGCCGTGGAAGTCAGCACGGAATAATGTACTCCCCCCTCGCTTCGTTTTGAAGGGTGTGCAGTAGAAGATTTTGTGCCGGCAGCAAAAAATTGATAAATCTTTTTCGCTGCACATTCGCTTTTATACTGGCTTAAAGTTGCACTTACGGTACCAGGATGGGTCGAATGTGCTATTAATTTGTCAAAATCCTGTATATTGTGCTGAATAAAATAAGTGGTGAGCCGGACGACGGTAGCAATCACCCTGAGTGACTTTTCGTAAATCCTGAATGCTTGAGGAATGTTCCTGTAAAAGCATAATGTGGCTAAAAGTTACTCATGTGAAATTAATGTTAAGTGCCATTAATGAATGGTCTTAATCTAAATTAAAATTTATTTATTATTAACCTATAAAATGCAACTTTAGTTAATTTTAATAAAATTAGTTTAGAAGCTTAACATTCTTCTTTAATCCTCAATATTGCAATAAGACTTATAAATAAAGTGGATTTGGGTTAAGATGTCTTACAGGAAAGCAGGGGGCAGATACACGCCTTTTGTATATCTGTAACTGATTTTCCGAATTAATTGATTGTTATTGTTGGAGTTATCTCTGGCTGGAATGTGTCGAACATCTCCTGCTACGTTGACAGCGCTGCGATAAAGATGGCAGAAAAGGTGTTATACCTTTAATGTAATTTACATAAACCTGCGAACATCTAAATATCCTGAACGTTTAAGAGAATAAAAATAACGTCATGAAACGTGCTTTCTGACTGTTGATATAAAGCAGCACAATAACTATCTGTCAGGCAGTCTGCCGGGCCGGGATGCGAGGGAAAACCTTCAGAGGGAATTGCTTAACTGTTACACACAGCTTCAACCCGGGCAGCTCCGCACGAGCAACCTGAAAGTGAATAGATATGATAAATGCAAATCGTCCGATAATGAATCTCGACCTCGATCTGCTGAGAACGTTTGTTGCGGTCGCCGATCTCAACACTTTTGCAGCAGCTGCTGCCGCCGTTTGCCGAACTCAGTCCGCCGTCAGCCAGCAAATGCAGCGGCTGGAGCAACTGGTTGGTAAAGAGCTTTTTGCGCGTCATGGGCGTAATAAGCTCTTAACGGAACACGGTATTCAGCTTCTGGGTTATGCCAGGAAAATTCTTCGCTTTAATGATGAAGCATGTATGTCATTAATGTTTAGCAACCTACAAGGGGTGCTAACGTTAGGCGCATCTGATGAGTCAGCGGATACAATATTGCCGTTTCTTCTCAACCGTATTAGTTCGGTTTATCCGAAGCTTGCACTGGACGTTAGCGTAAAGCGTAATGCTTTTATGGTTGAGATGTTAAATGAGAATAAAGTCGACCTGGTGGTGACTACGCATCGTCCCGGGCAGTTTGATTGCCTGACGCTGCGTACATCGCCTACGCACTGGTATTGTGCAGCCGAATACGTGCTGCAAAAAGGGGAACCGGTGCCACTGGTCTTACTGGATGACCCGAGCCCGTTTCGCGATATGGTGCTCACGGCGCTGAATGAGGCCAACATTCCGTGGCGTCTGGCGTATGTGGCTTCCACGTTACCAGCGGTCCGTGCAGCCGTGAAGGCCGGTCTGGGTGTAACGGCGCGTCCGGTAGAGATGATGAGCCCCGATCTGCGCGTTCTGGGAAAATCCGATGGCCTGCCTGCGCTGCCGGATACGGAATATCTGCTCTGCCACAATTCGTCCAGCCATAACGAGCTGGCAAAGGTGGTGTTCGAGGCGATGGAAAACTACCATAACCCGTGGCAGTTCGAGTGCGTTACCTCCGAAGGGGGGGATGACTCCCTGATCGTTGAAGGGGATTTTGAGTGATCGCCAGCTCAAAATTCTGGTAACAAAATGTAAGTGTAAAAAAAAGCCACTCGTGTGATTTTCGCATGCAGTGGCTTTTTTTTAGCAATAATATCCGCTTATAGCATATGGATTTTCAGGATACTCTCTATTTATCAATAAGCTAAATGATTTTGCTTACATATTGTCCGTTTTCCGTTCTAACTTCATCCATATCCCTCTCATGTTAAAAAAACAGGAAATATGTTGCCGTTTTCCTGGTTGAATTAACAAAAGCGTGTCACAGATCAAGAAAATACTCCTATTTGGGGGGAGGAATCGTTGGCAAATCCTGTCAAAATAGGAGGGTTATTTTTTTTACTTCCGAAACGGACACGATTCAACAACATACATTTGACGGAAAGTCATGCACCCACCAGGGTTAAAGGGCACCAAATGTTAATGAGAATCGCTCGATGTAATTTAATGTGAAGAAACCTTTGTTAAAGTTGACAATAGGTTATAGAAAGGAGTAAAAAACCCCATCATTTTGCTGTCTACGTCTCATTTCTGACAGTTAGTGTAAGGTTATTTGTTCCTCCCCATGAATCGATGTGATGCCCATCTGCCAGCAAGAGCAGTGTCGTTGGTATCACTTTTGATGAGTAAGCAATGAGTATGTCAACATCCACAGAAGTCATCGCTCATCACTGGGCATTCGCAATCTTTCTTATTGTAGCCATTGGCCTGTGCTGCCTGATGTTAGTCGGCGGCTGGTTCCTGGGCGGTCGCGCCCGTGCAAGGCACAAAAACACACCTTTCGAATCAGGTATTGATTCAGTAGGTTCCGCTCGCTTACGCCTGTCTGCCAAGTTCTATCTGGTAGCCATGTTCTTCGTCATCTTCGACGTGGAAGCGCTTTACCTTTTCGCATGGTCAACGTCCATCCGCGAAAGTGGTTGGGTAGGCTTTGTCGAGGCCGCAATTTTCATTTTAGTGCTACTGGCCGGTCTGGTTTATCTGGTGCGTATTGGCGCGCTTGACTGGACGCCTGCGCGTTCACGTCGTGAACACATCAACCCGGAAAACAGTATCTCTAATCGTCAGCAGTAACAGCGAGGCAATAAGATGGATTATACGCTCACCCGCATAGATCCTAACGGTGAGAATGACCGTTACCCCCTGCAAAAACAGGAGATCGTAACCGACCCCCTGGAGCAAGAAGTCAATAAAAGCGTGTACATGGGCAAACTCGAACATGCCATGCACGATATGGTCAACTGGGGTCGTAAGAACTCCATCTGGCCTTACAACTTTGGCCTTTCTTGCTGCTACGTTGAAATGGTGACGTCATTCACTGCGGTGCATGACGTTGCGCGTTTTGGGGCAGAGGTACTGCGTGCTTCCCCACGTCAGGCTGACCTGATGGTGGTAGCCGGTACGTGTTTTACCAAAATGGCACCTGTTATTCAGCGTCTTTATGACCAGATGCTGGAGCCTAAATGGGTTATCTCCATGGGGGCATGTGCTAACTCTGGCGGTATGTACGACATCTATTCCGTCGTACAGGGCGTAGATAAATTTATCCCAGTGGATGTGTACATCCCGGGTTGCCCGCCACGTCCGGAAGCTTACATGCAGGCATTGATGCTGCTGCAGGAGTCTATCGGTAAAGAACGTCGCCCACTGTCGTGGGTTGTTGGCGATCAGGGTGTGTATCGCGCGAACATGCAGTCTGAGCGCGAGCGTAAACGTGGTGAACGTATTGCCGTCACCAATCTGCGCACGCCTGACGAAATTTAAATTGCGCCTGTAGGCCTGGAGAACACCTTCGCATATCACTACTCAAATAGCGCGAAGCCAGGCTCAACAGTCACCACGGACCATTTGCAATGGTGAACAATATGACCGACTTAACCGCGCAAGAAGCCGCCTGGCAGACCCGGGATCATCTGGATGACCCAGTCATTGGCGAACTGCGCAACCGTTTTGGGCCGGATGCCTTTACTGTTCAGGCTACCCGCACCGGGGTACCCGTTGTTTGGGTGAAGCGTGAGCAATTGCTGGAAGTTGTCGATTTCCTCAAGAAATTGCCAAAACCGTACGTCATGCTGTTTGACTTACACGGCATGGATGAACGTCTGCGTACCCACCGCCAGGGTCTCCCTGCTGCGGACTTTTCCGTTTTCTACCACCTGATCTCAATAGACCGTAATACGGATATCATGCTCAAGGTGGCATTGTCTGAAAACGACATGCATTTGCCGACGATCACCAAACTTTTCCCGAACGCCAACTGGTATGAGCGTGAAACCTGGGAAATGTTCGGCATGACCTTCGACGGCCATCCGCACCTGACGCGCATCATGATGCCGCAGACCTGGACCGGCCACCCGCTGCGTAAAGACTACCCGGCACGTGCAACCGAATTCGATCCGTTTGAGCTGACTAAAGCCAAGCAGGATCTGGAAATGGAAGCGCTGACCTTCAAACCGGAAGACTGGGGCATGAAGCGCGGTACCGACAACGAGGACTTCATGTTCCTCAACCTCGGTCCAAACCACCCGTCTGCGCACGGTGCATTCCGTATTATTCTTCAGCTTGATGGCGAAGAGATTGTCGACTGCGTTCCGGACATCGGCTACCACCACCGTGGTGCTGAGAAGATGGGCGAGCGTCAGTCCTGGCACAGCTACATTCCGTATACCGACCGTATCGAGTACCTCGGCGGCTGCGTCAACGAGATGCCATACGTGCTGGCCGTTGAGAAACTGGCCGGTATTGTTACGCCGGATCGCGTCAACGTGATTCGCGTCATGCTGTCAGAACTGTTCCGTATCAACAGTCACCTGCTGTACATCTCCACGTTCATTCAGGACGTCGGCGCGATGACCCCGGTGTTCTTCGCCTTTACCGACCGTCAGAAAATCTACGATCTGGTAGAAGCCATTACCGGTTTCCGTATGCACCCGGCCTGGTTCCGCATCGGCGGTGTGGCACACGATCTGCCGCGCGGCTGGGACCGTTTGCTGCGTGAATTCCTCGACTGGATGCCAAAACGTCTGGCGTCTTACGAGAAAGCCGCGCTGCGTAACACCATCCTGAAAGGTCGTTCCCAGGGCGTTGCTGCCTACGGCGCGAAAGAAGCGCTGGAGTGGGGGACAACAGGTGCAGGTCTGCGTGCGACCGGTATTGATTTCGACGTGCGTAAAGCCCGTCCTTACTCTGGCTACGAGAACTTCGACTTTGAAGTCCCGGTGGGCGGCGGTGTTTCCGACTGCTACACCCGCGTGATGCTTAAAGTGGAAGAACTGCGCCAGAGTCTGCGCATCCTTGAGCAGTGCCTCAACAACATGCCGGAAGGCCCGTTCAAGGCGGATCACCCGCTGACGACGCCGCCGCCGAAAGAGCGCACGCTGCAACATATCGAAACCCTGATCACCCACTTCCTGCAGGTTTCCTGGGGTCCGGTCATGCCGGCGCAAGAATCCTTCCAGATGATTGAAGCGACCAAGGGTATTAACAGTTACTACCTGACCAGTGACGGCAGCACCATGAGCTACCGTACCCGCGTGCGTACGCCGAGCTTTGCGCACCTGCAGCAGATCCCGTCCGCCATCCGCGGCAGTCTGGTCTCTGACCTGATTGTGTATCTTGGTAGTATCGATTTTGTTATGTCAGATGTGGACCGCTAATTATGCACGAGAATCAACAACCACAAACCGAGGCTTTTGAGCTGAGTGAAGCAGAACGTGCCGCCATTGAGCACGAGATGCACCACTACGAAGACCCGCGTGCGGCGTCCATTGAAGCGCTGAAAATCGTACAGAAACAGCGTGGTTGGGTGCCGGATGGGGCGATCTATGAGATCGCGAAAGTGCTGGGTATTCCGGCAAGTGACGTAGAAGGCGTAGCCACGTTCTACAGCCAGATCTTCCGTCAGCCGGTTGGCCGCCATGTGATCCGCTACTGTGACAGCGTTGTCTGCCACATCACCGGTTATCAGGGCATCCAGGCTGCGATTGAGAAGAAGCTCAATATCAAGCCGGGCCAGACCACGTTCGATGGACGCTTTACTCTGCTGCCAACCTGCTGCCTGGGTAACTGCGACAAGGGGCCGACCATGATGATTGATGAGGACACTCACAGCCATCTGACGCCGGAAGCGATTCCTGACCTGCTGGAGCAGTACAAATGAAAACTGTAATTCGTACTGCTGAGACGCATCCGCTGACCTGGCGTCTGCGTGATGACAAACAGCCAGTATGGCTCGACGAATATCAGAGCAAAAACGGCTATGCCGGTGCGCGTAAAGCCCTTGGCGGCATGGCGCCGGACGACATCGTCAACGCGGTAAAAGAGTCTGGCCTGAAAGGCCGCGGCGGCGCGGGCTTCTCCACCGGTCTGAAGTGGAGCCTGATGCCAAAAGATGAATCCATGAACATCCGTTACCTGCTGTGTAACGCCGATGAAATGGAGCCGGGTACCTATAAAGACCGTCTGCTGATGGAGCAGCTGCCGCACCTGCTGGTGGAAGGCATGCTGATTTCCGCGTTCGCGCTGAAAGCGTACCGTGGCTACATCTTCCTGCGCGGTGAGTACATCGAAGCGGCGGAAAACCTGCGTCGCGCGATTGCCGAAGCCACCGAAGCGGGCCTGCTGGGTAAAAACATCCTGGGCACCGGGTTTGACTTCGAACTGTTCGTGCACACCGGTGCCGGGCGTTACATCTGTGGTGAAGAAACCGCGCTGATTAACTCCCTGGAAGGTCGCCGTGCGAACCCGCGTTCCAAGCCACCGTTCCCGGCAAGCTCCGGCGTGTGGGGTAAACCGACCTGCGTAAACAACGTCGAAACCCTGTGTAACGTTCCGGCTATCCTCGCCAACGGCGTGGAGTGGTATCAGGGCATCTCCTCAAGCAAAGATGCCGGTACCAAGCTGATGGGCTTCTCCGGTCGCGTTAAAAATCCTGGCGTCTGGGAGCTGCCGTTCGGTACCACCGCACGCGAAATTCTTGAAGACTACGCCGGCGGCATGCGCGATGGCCTGAAATTTAAAGCCTGGCAGCCGGGCGGGGCAGGGACGGACTTCCTGACCGAAGCCCACCTTGACCTGCCGATGGAATTCGAAAGCATTGGTAAAGCAGGCAGCCGTCTGGGTACGGCGCTGGCGATGGCCGTCGACCACGAGATCGGCATGGTCTCGCTGGTCCGTAACCTGGAAGAGTTCTTCGCCCGTGAGTCCTGCGGCTGGTGTACACCGTGCCGTGATGGTCTGCCGTGGAGCGTGAAGATCCTGCGCGCCATCGAGCGCGGCGAAGGCCAGCCGGGCGATATCGAGACGCTTGAGCAACTGTGTCGATTCTTAGGGCCAGGTAAAACCTTCTGCGCCCACGCACCGGGTGCCGTCGAGCCGCTGCAGAGCGCGATTAAATATTTCCGCGACGAATTCGAAGCAGGCATCAAGCAGCCGTTCAGCAATACCCATTCGATCAATGGTATTCAGCCGAACCTGCTGAAAGCGCGCTGGTAACGACAAGAATTTTGATTAACGCTCGGTTTCGACCGAGCCAACTGGAAGCATGCTAATGGCTACGATTCATGTAGACGGCAAAGAATACGAAGTCAACGGGGCGGACAACCTGCTGGAAGCTTGTCTGTCTCTTGGCCTCGATATTCCGTACTTTTGCTGGCATCCGGCGCTGGGCAGCGTCGGTGCTTGCCGCCAGTGTGCGGTGAAGCAATATCAAAACGCGGAAGACACGCGTGGTCGCCTGGTGATGTCCTGTATGACGCCAGCCACCGAAGGCACTTTTATTTCGATTGACGACGAAGAAGCCAAACAGTTCCGCGAGAGCGTGGTGGAGTGGTTGATGACCAACCACCCGCACGACTGTCCGGTTTGTGAAGAGGGCGGTAACTGCCACCTTCAGGATATGACCGTGATGACCGGTCACAGCTTCCGTCGCTATCGCTTTACCAAGCGTACCCACCGTAACCAGGATTTGGGGCCGTTCATCTCTCACGAAATGAACCGCTGCATCGCCTGCTACCGCTGCGTGCGTTACTACAAAGACTACGCGGACGGTCAGGATCTGGGCGTGTATGGCGCGCATGACAACGTCTACTTCGGTCGTCCGGAAGACGGTACGCTTGAAAGCGAATTCTCCGGTAACCTGGTAGAAATCTGCCCGACCGGCGTATTCACGGATAAAACCCACTCCGAGCGTTACAACCGTAAATGGGACATGCAGTTTGCGCCAAGCATCTGCCAGCAGTGTTCCCTCGGCTGCAACACCAGCCCGGGTGAGCGCTACGGCGAACTGCGTCGTATCGAAAACCGTTACAACGGTACCGTTAACCACTACTTCCTGTGCGACCGCGGTCGTTTCGGCTATGGCTATGTGAACCTGAAGGACCGTCCGCGTCAGCCGGTTCAACGCCGTGGCGACGACTTCATTACCCTGAACGCTGAACAGGCGATGCAGGGCGCGGCAGACATTCTGCGCCAGTCGAAGAAAGTGATCGGTATCGGCTCTCCGCGCGCCAGCATCGAAAGCAACTTCGCCCTGCGCGAGCTGGTTGGGGCGGAAAACTTCTATACCGGTATCGCCCAGGGCGAGCAGGAACGTCTGCAGCTGGTACTGAAAGTGCTGCGTGAAGGCGGTATCCATACCCCTGCGCTGCGCGAAATCGAATCCTATGATGCGGTCCTGGTGCTGGGTGAAGACCTGACGCAGACCGGCGCACGCGCGGCTCTGGCGGTTCGCCAGGCGGTGAAGGGTAAAGCACGTGAAATGGCAGCGGCGCAGAAAGTGGCTGACTGGCAGATTGCGGCGATCCTGAACATCGGCCAGCGCGCGAAGCATCCACTGTTTGTGACCAACGTCGACAACACCCGTCTGGACGATATCGCGGCGTGGACCTACTGCGCACCGGTTGAAGATCAGGCGCGCCTCGGCTTTGCGATTGCCCACGCGCTGGACAACAGCTCACCGGCCGTTGAGCTGGATCGCGACCTGCAAAACAAGGTCGACGTGATTGTTCAGGCACTGGCAGGTGCGAAGAAGCCGCTGATTATTTCCGGTACCAACGCCGGTAGCGCGGAGATCATTCAGGCGGCAGCCAACGTGGCCAAAGCTCTGAAAGGCCGTGGTGCGGACGTCGGCGTGACCATGATTGCCCGTGCGGTGAACAGCATTGGTCTGGGCATGATTGGCGGCGGCTCGCTGGAAGAAGCCTTAAGCGAACTGGAATCCGGTGCCGCTGACGCCGTGGTGGTGCTGGAAAACGACCTGCATCGTCATGCTTCTGCCGCTCGCGTTGACGCTGCGCTCTCCAAAGCGCCGCTGGTGATGGTGATTGACCATCAGCGCACCGCGATTATGGACAAAGCGCACCTGGTGCTCTCTGCGGCAAGCTTCGCAGAAAGCGACGGTACCGTTATCAACAACGAAGGCCGCGCGCAGCGTTTCTTCCAGGTTTATGACCCGGCGTACTACGACAGCAACACCGTGATGCTGGAAAGCTGGCGCTGGCTGCACTCCCTGCACAGCACCGTGCAGAGCCGTGAAGTGGACTGGACGCAGCTCGACCACGTTATCGACGCGGTAGTCGAAAAACTGCCTCAGCTGGCAGGCATTAAAGATGCCGCGCCTGAAGCAAGCTTCCGCATTCGCGGCCAGAAACTGGCACGTGAACCGCACCGTTACAGTGGCCGTACTGCGATGCGTGCCAACATCAGCGTGCACGAACCGCGCCAGCCGCAGGATAAAGACACCATGTTCGCCTTCTCGATGGAAGGGAACAACCAGCCGTCTGCGCCGCGTTCGCAAATCCCGTTCGCATGGGCACCGGGCTGGAACTCCCCGCAGGCATGGAACAAGTTCCAGGCTGAAGTGGGCGGCTCCCTGCGCCACGGCGATCCGGGCGTGCGTCTGATTGAAGCCTCCGAAACCGGTCTGGACTTCTTCACCACCGTACCGGCGCGCTTCCAGGCGCAGGACGGTAGCTGGCGTATTGCCCCGTACTACCACCTGTTCGGTAGCGACGAGCTGTCCCAGCGTTCACCGGTCTTCCAGACCCGTATGCCGCAGCCGTACATCAAGCTTAACCCGGCTGATGCCGCGAAGCTTGGCGTTAACGCGGGTGCAAACATCGCCTTTAGCTATGACGGCCAGACCATCAGCCTGCCGCTGATTATTTCTGAAAGTCTGACAGCAGGGCAGGTGGGTCTGCCGATGGGTATGCCAGGCATCGCGCCGGTTCTGGCGGGTGCGCGTCTTGATAATCTGCAGGAGGCAAAAGCATGAGTTGGTTAACGCCGGATCTTATCGACATCCTGCTGAGCATTCTGAAAGCGATTGTAATCCTGCTGGTGGTGGTCACCTGCGGCGCGTTCATGAGCTTTGGTGAACGTCGTCTGCTCGGTCTGTTCCAGAACCGTTACGGACCGAACCGCGTGGGCTGGGGTGGTTCACTCCAGCTGGTCGCGGACATGATCAAGATGTTCTTTAAAGAGGACTGGATCCCGCGCTTCTCTGACCGCGTGATCTTTACTCTGGCACCGATGATCGCCTTCACCTCGCTGCTGCTGGCATTTGCTATCGTTCCGGTCAGCCCGACCTGGGTGGTCGCTGACCTGAACATCGGCATTCTGTTCTTCCTGATGATGGCAGGCCTCGCGGTTTACGCGGTGCTGTTCGCAGGCTGGTCCAGTAACAACAAATACTCGCTTCTGGGTGCGATGCGTGCTTCCGCGCAGACCCTGAGTTACGAAGTGTTCCTGGGGCTTTCCCTGATGGGCGTGGTGGCGCAGGCCGGTTCATTCAACATGACCGACATCGTCAACAACCAGGCCGACATCTGGAACGTTATTCCGCAGTTCTTTGGGTTTATTACCTTTGCCATCGCGGGCGTGGCAGTGTGTCACCGTCACCCGTTTGACCAGCCAGAAGCCGAACAGGAACTGGCCGACGGTTACCACATCGAATATTCCGGTATGAAATTCGGTCTGTTCTTCGTGGGCGAGTACATCGGTATCGTCACCATTTCGGCGTTGATGGTAACGCTGTTCTTCGGTGGCTGGCATGGCCCGTTCTTACCGCCGTTCATCTGGTTCGCGCTGAAAACCGCGTTCTTCATGATGATGTTCATTTTGATTCGCGCAGCGTTACCGCGTCCGCGTTATGACCAGGTAATGTCCTTCGGCTGGAAAGTGTGCCTGCCGCTGACGCTCGTCAACTTGTTGGTAACGGCCGCTGTCATTCTCTGGCAGCAGCCATAAGGGGCAATAGACCATGACCTTAAAAGAATTACTGGTAGGCTTCGGTACCCAGGTACGCAGTATCTGGATGATCGGCCTGCACGCGTTTGCCAAACGCGAAACCCGGATGTACCCGGAAGAGCCGGTATATCTGCCGCCGCGCTACCGTGGCCGTATCGTGCTGACGCGCGACCCGGACGGTTCCGAGCGCTGCGTTGCCTGTAACCTGTGTGCGGTAGCGTGTCCGGTAGGCTGTATCTCTCTGCAGAAAGCCGAGACGGTAGACGGCCGCTGGTACCCTGAGTTCTTCCGCATCAACTTCTCACGCTGCATTTTCTGCGGTCTGTGTGAAGAAGCGTGCCCAACCACGGCGATTCAGCTGACTCCAGACTTCGAGCTGGGTGAGTACAAGCGTCAGGACCTGGTGTACGAGAAAGAGGATCTGCTGATTTCCGGTCCGGGCAAATACCCGGAATATAACTTCTACCGGATGGCGGGTATGGCAATCGACGGCAAAGATAAGGGCGAAGCAGAGAACGAAGCTAAGCCTATCGACGTCAAGAGCCTGTTACCGTAAGGAGAGGGCAATGGAATTCGCTTTTTATATCTGTGGCCTTATCGCCATCCTGGCTACGCTGCGAGTGATTACGCACACCAATCCGGTACATGCGCTGCTGTACTTAATCATCTCGCTGCTGGCCATTTCCGGGGTGTTCTTCGCACTGGGCGCGCACTTCGCCGGTGCGCTGGAAATCATCGTCTACGCCGGGGCCATCATGGTGCTCTTCGTGTTCGTGGTGATGATGCTGAACCTGGGCGGCTCTGAAATTGAGCAGGAACGTCAGTGGTTAAAACCGCAGGTGTGGATCGGCCCGGCAATTTTGTCGGCCATCATGCTGGTGGTGATCGTTTACGCCATTCTGGGTGTTAACGATCAGGGCATCGACGGCACGCCGATTGGCGCGAAAGAGGTAGGTATCACGCTCTTTGGCCCATACGTTCTGGCGGTTGAACTGGCCTCAATGCTGCTGCTGGCAGGTCTGGTTGTGGCTTTCCACGTTGGCCGCGAAGAGCGTGCTGGCGAGGTGCTGAGCAACCGCACTGACGACCGCGCGAAAAGAAAAACGGAGGAGCGCGCATGATCCCCTTAACACATGGACTGATCCTCGCTGCGATTTTATTCGTTCTGGGTCTGACCGGTCTGGTTATCCGCCGCAATCTGCTGTTTATGCTGATCGGGCTGGAAATCATGATTAACGCCTCCGCGCTGGCCTTCGTGGTCGCCGGAAGCTACTGGGGCCAGACCGATGGTCAGGTGATGTACATTCTCGCCATCAGCCTCGCGGCTGCCGAAGCGAGTATTGGCCTGGCGCTGTTGCTGCAGCTCCATCGTCGCCGCCAGAATCTGAACATCGATTCAGTAAGTGAGTTGCGTGGATGAACATGCTTGCCTTAACCATTATTTTTCCGCTGATTGGCTTCGTACTGCTGGCGTTTTCTCGCGGCCGCTGGTCTGAGAATCTGTCTGCGACCGTCGGCATGGGCTCTGTTGGCCTGGCCGCGCTGGTGACAGCGTATGCGGGTATCGACTTCTTTAACAACGGGCGTCAGCCTTTCAGCGTACCGCTGTGGACCTGGATGTCGGTCGGTGATTTTAACATCGGCTTCAACCTGGTGCTGGACGGCCTCTCGCTGACCATGCTCTCCGTGGTCACCGGCGTCGGCTTCCTGATCCACATGTTCGCCTCCTGGTATATGCGCGGTGAAGAGGGTTACTCCCGCTTCTTCGCCTACACCAACCTGTTTATCGCCAGCATGGTGGTTCTGGTGCTGGCCGATAACCTGCTGCTGATGTATCTGGGCTGGGAAGGCGTAGGTCTGTGTTCTTACCTGCTGATCGGTTTCTACTATACCGATCCGAAGAATGGCGCAGCGGCCATGAAAGCGTTCGTCGTGACCCGCGTGGGTGACGTCTTCCTCGCTTTCGCGCTGTTCATTCTTTACAACGAACTGGGCACGCTGAACTTCCGCGAAATGGTGGAACTGGCGCCGGCGCACTTCGCGGCAGGCAACAACATGCTGTGGTGGGCAACGCTGATGCTGCTGGGTGGTGCCGTGGGTAAATCCGCGCAGCTGCCGTTGCAGACGTGGCTGGCCGACGCGATGGCGGGTCCAACCCCTGTCTCCGCGCTGATCCACGCTGCGACCATGGTTACCGCCGGTGTTTACCTGATTGCGCGTACCCATGGCCTGTTCCTGATGACCCCGGAAATTCTGCATCTGGTGGGTATCGTCGGTGCGGTCACGCTGGTGCTGGCAGGCTTTGCCGCGCTGGTGCAGACCGATATCAAGCGCGTTCTCGCGTATTCCACCATGAGCCAGATTGGTTACATGTTCCTGGCGCTGGGCGTTCAGGCGTGGGACGCGGCCATTTTCCACCTGATGACGCACGCGTTCTTTAAAGCGCTGCTATTCCTCTCATCCGGTTCCGTGATTCTGGCCTGCCACCACGAGCAGAACATCTTCAAGATGGGCGGACTGCGTAAGTCCATTCCGCTGGTTTATGTCTGCTTCCTGGTGGGCGGCGCGGCGCTGGCGGCACTGCCGCTGATCACCGCGGGCTTCTTCAGTAAGGACGAAATCCTTGCGGGTGCCATGGCGAATGGTCATATCAATCTGATGGTTGCGGGTCTGGTCGGCGCGTTCATGACCTCCCTGTATACCTTCCGTATGATTTTCATCGTATTCCACGGTAAAGAACAAATTCACGCTCACGCAGGGAAGGGGATTACCCATCACCTGCCGCTGATTGTGCTGCTGGTACTGTCCACCTTCGTTGGCGCGATGATTGTGCCACCGCTGCAGGGCGTACTGCCGGACACCACCGAGCTTGAGCACGGTCGCGTTCTGACGCTTGAAATCACCTCCGGTGTGGTCGCTATCGCGGGCATCCTGATCGCTGCATGGCTGTGGCTGGGCAAACGTACGCTGGTCACTGCCGTGGCCAACAGTGCGCCGGGCCGCCTGCTGGGCACCTGGTGGTACAACGCGTGGGGCTTCGACTGGCTGTACGACATGATCTTCGTTAAGCCGTTCCTGGGCATCGCGTGGCTGCTGAAGCGCGACCCGCTGAACAGCCTGATGAATATCCCGGCGATCCTTTCCCGCTTTGCAGGTAAAGGCCTGCTGTACAGCGAGAACGGTTACCTGCGCTGGTATGTGGCGTCCATGAGCATCGGTGCGGTTGTCGTGCTGGCGCTGCTGATGGTGTTGCGTTGATCGTTAAGTGAATTTTATTCGAATTCGTTGAAAATCAGGCCCCTGCTGGGGGCCTTAAAAAGGAATGTAAATCGCCATGTTACTACCCTGGCTAATATTAATTCCCTTCATCGGCGGCTTCCTGTGCTGGCAGACTGAACGCTTTGGCGTGAAGATGCCGCGCTGGATCGCGCTGATCACCATGGGATTGACGCTCGCGCTTGGCCTGCAACTGTGGTTGCAGGGCGGTTACTCACTGACCCAGTCTGCGGGCATTCCGCAGTGGCAGTCTGAGTTCATCCTGCCGTGGATCCCGCGTTTCGGCATTACGATCCACCTGGCGATTGACGGTCTCTCACTGCTGATGGTGGTCCTGACCGGTCTGCTCGGCGTTCTGGCGGTACTTTGCTCCTGGCGAGAAATCGAAAAATACCAGGGCTTCTTCCACCTGAACCTGATGTGGATCCTGGGCGGCGTAATCGGCGTGTTCCTTGCCATCGACATGTTCCTGTTCTTCTTCTTCTGGGAGATGATGCTGGTGCCGATGTACTTCCTGATCGCGCTGTGGGGCCACAAGGCGTCCGACGGTAAAACGCGTATCACGGCGGCAACCAAGTTCTTCATCTATACCCAGGCGAGTGGTCTGGTGATGTTGATTGCCATTCTGGCGCTGGTGTTTGTTCACCACAATGCGACCGGCACCTGGACCTTCAACTACGAAGACCTGCTGAAGACCCCAATGTCACACGGCGTGGAATATCTGCTGATGCTGGGCTTCTTCATCGCGTTCGCGGTGAAAATGCCGGTCGTTCCGCTGCACGGCTGGCTGCCAGACGCACACTCTCAGGCGCCAACGGCGGGTTCCGTTGACCTGGCGGGCATCTTGCTGAAAACGGCGGCCTACGGCCTGCTGCGTTTCGCTCTGCCGCTGTTCCCGAACGCCTCCGCAGAGTTCGCACCGATTGCCATGTGGCTGGGTGTGATCGGTATCTTCTACGGTGCCTGGATGGCTTTCACCCAGTACGACATCAAGCGACTGATTGCCTACACCTCCGTTTCCCACATGGGCTTCGTGCTGATTGCTATCTACACCGGCAGCCAGCTGGCGTACCAGGGCGCGGTGATCCAGATGATTGCGCACGGTCTGTCTGCAGCCGGCCTCTTCATCCTGTGCGGTCAGCTGTACGAACGTCTGCATACCCGCGACATGCGTATGATGGGCGGTCTGTGGAGCAAAATTAAGTGGCTGCCAGCGCTTTCCATGTTCTTCGCGGTGGCTACCCTGGGGATGCCGGGTACCGGTAACTTCGTCGGCGAATTTATGATTCTGTTCGGCAGCTTCAAAGTGGTACCGGTGATTACCGTGATTTCCACGTTTGGTCTGGTGTTCGCTTCCGTATACTCGCTGGCGATGCTGCACCGCGCTTACTTCGGTAAAGCGAAGAGCGAAATTGCTGCACAAGAACTGCCGGGGATGTCGCTGCGTGAGCTGTTCATCATCCTGCTGCTGGTCGTACTGCTGGTGCTGCTGGGCTTCTTCCCGCAGCCGATTCTGGATACCTCGCACAGCGCGATGGGTAACATCCAGCAGTGGTTTGTTAATTCTGCTTCTACTACAAGGCCGTAATTCGCCATGACAATAACTCCACAACAACTGATCGCGCTGCTACCGCTGCTGATCGTCGGATTGACGGTGGTGGTTGTGATGCTCTCCATTGCGTGGCGACGCAATCACTTCCTGAATGCCACGCTGTCGGTCATCGGCCTGAACGCCGCGTTAGTCTCTCTCTGGTTTGTTGGTCAGGGTGGGGCGATGGACGTCACCCCGCTGATGCGCGTTGACGGTTACGCCATGCTGTATACCGGACTGGTGCTGCTGGCAAGCCTGGCAACCTGTACCTTTGCGTACCCGTGGCTCGAAGGCTACAACGACAATAAAGAAGAGTTTTACCTGCTGGTTCTGATTGCCGCGCTGGGCGGCATTCTGCTGGCGAATGCGAACCACCTGGCCGCGCTGTTCCTCGGCATTGAGCTGATATCTCTGCCGCTGTTCGGCCTGATTGGTTACGCCTTCCGTCAGAAGCGCTCCCTGGAAGCAAGCATCAAGTACACTATTCTGTCTGCTGCTGCATCCTCGTTCCTGCTGTTTGGTATTGCGCTGCTGTACGCACAGTCCGGTAATCTCTCCTTCATGGCGCTCGGCAAGAGCCTCGGCGACGGCATGCTGCATGAGCCGCTGCTGCTGGCGGGTCTGGGCATGATGATTGTTGGCCTTGGCTTCAAACTCTCTCTGGTGCCGTTCCACCTGTGGACGCCAGACGTATACCAGGGCGCTCCGGCTCCGGTGTCGACCTTCCTGGCGACGGCGAGCAAAATCGCTATCTTCGGTGTGGTCATGCGTCTGTTCCTGTACGCGCCGGTAGGTGACAGCGAAGCGGTTCGCGTGGTGCTGGGCATTATCGCGTTCGTCTCCATCATCTTCGGTAACCTGATGGCGCTGAGCCAGACCAACATCAAGCGTCTGCTGGGCTACTCGTCTATTTCTCATCTGGGCTACCTGATGGTGGCGCTGATTGCGCTGCAGAGCGGCGAGATGTCGATGGAAACCGTGGGCGTGTATCTGGCCGGTTACCTGTTCAGCAGTCTCGGCGCCTTCGGCGTGGTGAGCCTGATGTCCAGCCCGTACCGTGGTCCGGATGCCGATTCACTGTTCTCCTACCGTGGTCTGTTCTGGCACCGTCCGATCCTGTCTGCGGTGATGACCGTGATGATGCTCTCTCTGGCAGGTATCCCGATGACGCTTGGCTTTATCGGTAAATTCTACGTGCTGGCCGTCGGTGTGCAGGCGCACCTGTGGTGGCTGACCGCGGGCGTGGTGCTCGGTTCCGCGATTGGTCTCTACTACTACCTGCGCGTGGCCGTGAGCCTGTACCTGAGTGCGCCTCAGCAGCTCAACCGTGATGCCCCAACCAACTGGCAGTACAGCGCCGGTGGTATCGTAGTGCTTATCTCGGCGCTGCTGGTGCTGATCTTCGGTATCTATCCGCAGCCGCTGATTGATATCGTGCAGCGAGCGATGCCGCTGATGTAAAACAAAAAACCCGCCTCGGCGGGTTTTTTTATGGTTTTCGCCCTCTCCCTGTGGGAGAGGGACCGGGTGAGGGCACCAGCCCGCACCAGACTTAAGCCAGCTGCTTCCTGCTTATAAGCGGCCCGTCAATCTTCTTCATCGAGCGGTCCAGCACTTCCTCAATCACCGACGACAGCTCGTTTAGCTCAAACTTCGCCACATACCCGTCCGCTTTCACCTTACGAATATGGTCTTCGTTGGCGTTACCGGAAAGGGAAGAGTGGATCACCACCGGAATGTCCTTTAATACCGGGTCGGTTTTGATTTTGCGCGTCAGCGTAAAGCCGTCCATCTCCGGCATTTCAAGATCGGTCAGCACAAGCGCGATCTTATCGGTGATGGGAACTCCCTCGGCCTGCGCCTGAGCGGCCAGTACGCCAATTTTCTCCCACGCATCTTTGCCGGTGATATGCAGCTGCGCGGGGATCTCCATCGCCTGCAGACCTTTCTCCAGCATCGAGCGCGCTACCTTGGAATCTTCCGCAACGATGGCGACAGCGCCCGGCTTAATATGGAATTTGGTGGTCTTCAGATTCGTGGCGTGCAGATCGTGATTGGCCGGAGTGATGTCGTACAGGATCTGCTCAACGTCCAGCACCATCGCCAGATCGTTGGTATCCGTTTTCTCATCCAGGCAGGCGATGCTGGTGATGTAGCGACCGCTGACTGCGGTTTCCGCCGCGTGCACCTGCTTCCAGTCCAGACGCATGATGTTCTCAACCGACTCCACGGCAAACGCCTGCACGCTGCGCGCGTATTCGGTGATCAGCAGGATATTCAGCCCGGTGGTGGGCTTACAGCCCGCCACGGCGGCCAGGTCGATCACCGGGATCACCTGATCGCGAATATTCACCATTCCCATCAGCGGTGACTTCATCCCGGCAGGTTTCGTGAACTCCGGCATCGGCACAATTTCACGCAGCTTAAAAACGTTAATGCCAAACAGCTCGGATTTATTTTCGTTAAGAGAAGTGCCAAGACGGAACAGCAACAGTTCAAAACGGTTCGACAGGGTCAGATTCGCCCTGTCATCAATATCTTTCTGGAAATTATCCATTCTACCCTCGAGAGAAATGCTGACCTTTTAATCGTTATCGGCATCCTGAGGGAAAAATGAAGGACTAAACGCTGACCTGAGCGAAATCTTCGGCCAGCTCACATTCCGGGAACAGCGCGCGGCACTCTGCCAGCAGCTTTTCACAGCCCCGCGCGTCGTAGCGCGAGCTGACATGGGTGACGATGAGTCTCCCGACGCCCGCGTCACGGGCAAGCTGCGCCGCCTGACGTGTAGAGCTATGGCCCCGGCCATTGGCTTTTTCTTCCATCGCTGTTTCAAGCGTTGCTTCATGCACCATCACATCCACGCCCTGGGCAAGCTGAAGCGCTGCCGGGCACGGGGCCGTGTCGCCAAATATCGCCAGCTTTTTGCCGGGCTGCGGTGCGGCGAGATAATCCTGGCCGTTGATGACGCGCCCGTCCTCCAGCGTGACGGTCTCACCGTGCTTCAGGCGCTGGAACAGCGGCCCGGGTTTGACGCCATCGGCCATCAGCGCGGCGGCGTCCAGCGCGCCGGGTTTGTCATGCGCGTCAATGCGATAGCCATAGCACTCGACAGGGTGACTGAGCGGCTGAGCGCTCACCTTATAATCGTCGTCATCGAAAACCAGGCCTTCGCTAATTTCAACGACCTCCAGCGGATAATCCGTCCATGACCCGCTAAGGCGCAGCGTGGTTTCAACAAATTCACGAATACCCGCAGGCCCGTAAATCGTCAGCGGGTTGGCGTTACCGGCCATCGAGCGGCTGCACAGCAGGCCGGGAAGGCCAAACAGATGGTCACCATGCAGATGGGTGATAAAAATTTTATCCAGCTTGCCGGGGTGATAAGCGGTGTGTAACAGCTGATGCTGCGTCCCTTCACCACAGTCAAATAGCCACAGCCCGCCGCGGGTGGGATGTTTAAGATCCAGAAGGATCGCCGTCACGTTCCGTGAGCGGGTTGGCACGCCAGCGGACGTACCCAGAAAAATCAGTTCCATAACGCAATCAGCCCTTTGCCGAACGGGGAGGGGTTTAGTATAACGTGATGAACCCCAGGAAGGAGACTGACATGATCCAGTGGCAAGATTTACACCATAGTGACCTCACCGTTCATTCACTTTACGCCCTGCTGAAACTGCGCTGCGAAGTTTTTGTGGTTGAACAGACCTGCCCGTATCAGGACATCGACGGCGATGATCTCGTTGGCGAGAACCGCCATATACTCGGCTGGCGGAATAACGAGCTGGTGGCGTATGCGAGGATTCTGAAAAGCGAAGACGATTTTGAGCCTGTCGTCATTGGCCGCGTCATCATCAGCGGTAAGGCGCGCGGCGAAAAGCTGGGCTATCAGCTGATGGAAAAAACGCTGGATGCGTGCCGGAAACAGTGGCCTGACAAGGCGTTATACCTGGGCGCGCAGGCACACCTGCAGTCCTTCTACGGCCACTTTGGTTTCGTGCCGGTCACCGATGTGTACGATGAAGATGGCATTCCCCACGTCGGCATGGCGCGAGAAGCGAAGCAGGCGTAATAGCGAGTCGTTGGCTATAGTTAGCGGACTGGTGTACTAACATGGAGAAAAATATGTCATTTCAATCCTGGGATACCCGTATCGACGACGACCTAGCTTTACTGAGCGAAACGCTGGAAGAGGTGTTACGTTCCTCGGGCGACCCTGCCGATCAGAAATATATTGAGCTAAAAGCCCGCGCCGAGCAGGCGCTGCATGAAGTGAAAAACCGCGTCAGCCATGCGTCTGATACCTACTACTACCGCGCCAAAAAAGCAGTGTATCGTGCCGATGATTACGTGCATGAAAAACCATGGCAGGGTATTGGCGTGGGGGCTGCCGTAGGGCTGGTACTGGGGCTGCTGCTGGCCCGTCGCTAAACCGCTTAACCACTCCCTATACGTGGGTACTGCTATTTATCGTCAGTACCCCGTATAATACGAGGTTTTAACAGGGAGAGGTTCGCGTGAATTCGATTTTCCTCGCGCTGGAGCAATTGCGTACCCAGCTTTCGCAAGCGTTACCCGCAACACCCGGCTTACGTCATTTCGACGTCTCTTTCCCGTTAAACGACGCCTTCGACCCTCTCGCCTGGCTTGGGGCTCAGCAGTGCTATCCGCAGTTTTACTGGCAACAGCGTAACGGCGATGAAGAGCTGGCTGCGCTGGGGGCTGTTACACAATTTTCCTCTCTGGCGTTAGCCACGCAGTTTTTGCGCGAGCAAAACGCGGCACAAGATACCCGTATCTGCGGCCTGAACGCTTTTAATCCGGAGCAGGGGAGCCTCTTTTTACCGCGGCTGCTCTGGCGACGTACCGCCGGCAACGCCACGCTGCGCCTGCAGCTGTGGAGCAATTATTCTCTTCAGGAAGATGCCCGCGCTGCGCTGGATTTTTTACAGCAGCTCCGTCCTGCAAGGCCTATCCGCCCGCTGTCCGTTCAGGTAGAGCACGAAACCCATCTGCCGCAGCAGGCCGAATGGCTGACGCTTATCCGCAGGGCGACAGAGACCATTGCGTGCGGTGAATTTGAAAAAGTGGTTCTCGCCCGGGCAACCGATATTCGTTTTACACAGCGCGTAAACCCCGTCGCGCTGATGGCAGCCAGCCGGGCCCTGAATTTACATTGCTACCATTTCTGCATGATTTTCGACGCCAGCAACGCGTTTCTCGGCTCGACCCCCGAGCGTCTGTGGCGGCGGCGCGGCACGCTGCTGCGTACGGAAGCGCTGGCGGGCACCGTCGCCAGCCATAGCGATGATAGCCAGGCGCAGCGTCTCGGCGAGTGGCTGCTGAACGATGATAAAAACCAGCGTGAAAATATGCTGGTCGTGGAGGATATTTGCCAGCGTCTTCAGCACTCCACGCAGACGCTCGAGGTACTCCCCCCCCAGTTGGTACGCCTGCGTAAAGTGCAGCATTTGCGCCGCTGTATCTGGACCGAGCTTAAACAGGCTGATGACGAGCAGTGTCTGCTCATGTTGCAGCCGACCGCGGCCGTTGCCGGATTACCCCGACAGCCTGCGCGCGAGTTTATTCAGAAGGTTGAACCCTTTAACCGCGAATGGTACGCCGGTTCGGCCGGGTATTTATCCCCCGAGCAGAGTGAGTTCTGCGTGGCGCTGCGCTCCGCGCGCGTTCAGGAGGACTCCCTGCGGCTCTACGCCGGCGCCGGTATCGTCAGCGGGTCTGACCCGGAGCAGGAGTGGCAGGAGATTGAAAACAAAGCCGCCGGATTGCGCTCTCTGCTCCTAAGGGATTAATACAGATTCGCGCAATCCCGATTCATATCAAAATTCCATTTTTTTCTATTATTTATACTGTGTCGCATTCTTGATACCGGACAATCTCATGTCAGTAAGTTCTTTTAACCGACGCTGGGCGGCGGTGATCCTTGAAGCCCTGACGCGCCACGGCGTCAGGCACGTGTGTATTGCACCGGGTTCTCGCTCAACGCCGCTGACGCTGGCGGCAGCCGAAAACCGGGCGTTAATTCACCACACCCACTTTGATGAGCGCGGCCTCGGCCATCTTGCGCTGGGTCTGGCGAAAGTCAGCAAAGAACCCGTGGCGGTGATTGTCACTTCCGGTACCGCCGTGGCGAACCTCTATCCGGCGCTGATTGAAGCCGGGTTAACCGGTGAAAAATTGATCTTACTGACGGCCGATCGTCCCCCTGAGCTTATCGACTGCGGCGCCAATCAGGCCATTCGCCAGCCGGGACTCTTTTCTTCGCATCCTTCGCAGACGATTTCGCTGCCCCGTCCCACCCTGGATATTCCGGCAAGCTGGCTGGTCTCCACCGTCGATCACGCCATGGAGACGTTGCGTCGCGGAGCGTTGCATATCAACTGCCCGTTTGCCGAGCCGCTGTACGGTGAGCTGGACGACACGGGTCTTGACTGGCAGCAGACCCTCGGCGACTGGTGGGAGAGTGAAAAACCGTGGCTGCGCGAGCAGACGCACCTTGAGAGCGCGAAACAGCGCGACTGGTTCTTCTGGCGGCAGAAGCGCGGCGTGGTTATCGCCGGGCGCATTAGCGCCTCTGAAGGCAAGCTGGTTGCCGAATGGGCGCAAACCCTGGGCTGGCCGCTGATAGGCGACGTGCTTTCCCAGACCGGTCAGCCGCTGCCGTGCGCCGATCTCTGGCTGGGTAATGCCAAAGCGGTCACCGAACTGGCGCAGGCGCAGATTGTGGTCCAGCTTGGATCTAGCTTGACCGGCAAACGGTTACTGCAGTGGCAGGCGACCTGCACACCGGACGAGTACTGGCTGGTGGACGCGCTGGAAGGGCGGCTTGACCCGGCGCACCACCGCGGTCGTCGTCTCGTCAGCTCTATCGACGCCTGGCTGGCGCTCCATCCCGCTGAAAAACGCAAGCCCTGGGCGGTGGCCATTCCGGACCTTTCGCGCCAGGCGTGGGAACTAACCAAAGCGCACTGTGAAGCGTTTAGCGAAGCCGGGCTGGCGCACCGTATTCGCCAGTACCTGCCCGAGCAGGGGCAGCTGTTTGTCGGCAACAGCCTGGTCGTGCGGCTGATTGACGCTTTTTCGAAGCTGCCCGCGGGCTACCCGGTATACAGCAACCGTGGTGCCAGCGGCATCGACGGGCTGATCTCCACGGCGGCGGGCGTGCAGCGCGCCAGCGCGAAATCGACGCTGGCGATCGTGGGCGATCTCTCCGCGCTCTACGATCTCAACGCGCTGGCGCTGCTGCGTCAGGCGTCAGCCCCGTTTGTGCTGATTGTGGTCAACAACAACGGTGGGCAGATTTTCTCCCTGCTGCCTACGCCCCAGAGCGAGCGCGAGCGTTTCTATCTGATGCCGCAGAACGTGCAGTTCGAACACGCCGCGGCGATGTTTAGCCTGAAATACCATCGCCCGGAAAGCTGGGAACAGCTGGACGCGGCGTTAAACAGCGCATGGAAACAGCCGGGCGCGACGCTGATTGAGCTTGTGGTGAACGATGCTGACGGTGCGCAGGCCCTGCAAAGCCTGCTGGCGCAGGTGAGCCAGCTGTGATCCTTTCGGGCGTGCTGCAGGCCGGAAAACCAGGCTATCCCTGGCTGGTCTTTTTGCACGGTTTTTCGGGTGACTGTCGCGAGTGGCAGAGGGTCGGTGAAGGACTTAGCGATTATCCCAGGCTATATCTGGATCTGCCGGGGCACGGTGGATCCCGGAATCTGGGTGTGAAGGGGTTTGACGAGATGAGCGCGTTGCTCACCCGAACCCTGCTTAGTTACAACATACTTAAATTCTGGCTTGTCGGGTACTCCCTCGGCGGCCGCATTGCGATGTTCCATGCCTGCCAGCAGCCGAAGGGGCTGCAGGGCGTGGTGGTGGAGGGAGGGCATCCGGGCCTGCAGGATGCCGATGCGCGAAATGCGCGGCTGGCATCCGACCGCCGCTGGGCAACGCGTTTTCGTACCGAACCGCTGGAGAAAGTGTTCGCTGACTGGTACCAACAGCCCGTTTTCGCCTCCCTTACGGACGCCCAGCGCGACGCGCTGATTACCCTGCGCAGCCAGAACAGCGGCGCGACGCTGGCGCTGATGCTCGAGGCAACGTCGCTGGCCGTGCAGCCCGACCTGCGTGCTGCCCTGAGCGCGCGCGATTTCTCTTTTGATTATCTCTATGGCGAACGTGATGAGAAGTTTGCGGCCCTGGCCGCTGAGCTGAACGCCGTTCGCCATGCAATTCCCAACGCCGGACACAACGCCCACCGGGAAAATCCCGATGCGGTTACCGCAAGTCTGGCTCAGATACTGCGTCTTCGCATAAAGGACACTCTATGATCTACCCTGATGAAAACATGCTCTATGCACCGGTTGAATGGCAAGACTGCTCCGAAGGCTACACCGACATTCGTTACCACAAATCCACCGACGGCATTGCTAAAATCACCATTAACCGTCCGCAGGTGCGTAATGCCTTCCGTCCGCTGACCGTGAAAGAGATGATTCAGGCCCTGGCGGATGCGCGCTACGACGATAACATCGGCGTGATTGTCCTGACCGGCGAAGGCGATAAAGCGTTCTGCTCCGGCGGCGATCAGAAAGTGCGCGGTGACTACGGCGGATACCAGGACGATGCGGGTACACACCACCTGAACGTCCTCGATTTCCAGCGTCAGATCCGCACCTGTCCAAAACCGGTGGTGGCGATGGTGGCGGGCTACTCCATCGGTGGCGGTCACGTGCTGCACATGATGTGTGACCTGACCATTGCGGCCGAGAACGCCATCTTCGGCCAGACGGGCCCGAAAGTGGGATCCTTCGATGGCGGCTGGGGTGCCTCCTACATGGCGCGCATCGTCGGTCAGAAAAAGGCCCGCGAAATCTGGTTCCTGTGCCGTCAGTACAACGCGCAGGAAGCGCTGGATATGGGCCTGGTGAACACCGTGGTGCCGCTTGCCGATCTCGAAAAAGAGACCGTGCGCTGGTGCCGTGAAATGCTGCAAAACAGCCCGATGGCGCTTCGCTGCCTGAAGGCCGCGCTCAATGCCGACTGTGACGGTCAGGCGGGTCTGCAGGAGCTGGCGGGCAACGCCACCATGCTGTTCTACATGACCGAAGAGGGTCAGGAAGGGCGCAACGCGTTTAACGAAAAACGCCAGCCGGACTTCAGCAAATACAAACGGAATCCGTAATGCGTCGCGCGCAGGTTTACCGCTGGCAGATACCGATGGACGCGGGCGTGGTGCTGCGTGAGCGGCGGTTAAAAACCCGTGACGGCTTCTTCGTGCATCTGCAGCAGGACGAGCGGGAAGGCTGGGGCGAGATTTCACCGCTGCCGGGCTTTAGCCTCGAGTCGCTGGAAGACGCGCAGTCAGTATTGCTGACCTGGGCAGATGCGTGGCGTGAGGGCGCGGATCCGGCATTGCCGGAAGTGCCTTCCGCAGCTTTTGGTATCAGCTGCGCGCTCGCGGAGCTGGACGGCAGCCTGCCGGAAGCGGGGAATTACCGCGCGGCACCGCTCTGCACGGGCGATCCGGACGAACTCTTCGCGCTGCTCTCCGCTATGCCGGGCGAGAAGGTCGCGAAAATCAAAGTTGGGCTCTATGAGGCGGTGCGCGACGGCATGGTCGCCAACCTGCTGCTGGAAGCGATCCCCGATCTTCATCTGCGTCTGGACGCCAACCGCGCCTGGACGCCGCTTAAGGCGCAGCAGTTTGCGAAGTACGTCAATCCGGCGTACCGCAGCCGCATTGCCTTCCTCGAAGAACCGTGCAAGACGCGGGAGGATTCGCGTGCGTTTGCCCGCGAAACGGGGATTGCCATCGCCTGGGATGAAAGCCTGCGCGAGGCCGATTTTGAATTTGTCGCCGAACCCGGCGTCAGCGCGGTGGTGATTAAACCAACGCTGACCGGCAGCCTGGCGAAAGTGCGCGAGCAGGTCGCGGCGGCGCACGCCTTAGGGCTGACGGCGGTCATCAGCTCGTCGATTGAGTCCAGCCTTGGGCTAACCCAGCTGGCGCGCATTGCCGCCTGGTTAACGCCTGACACGGTCCCTGGTCTCGACACGCTGAACCTGATGCAGGCTCAGCTTCTCCGCCCGTGGCCGGACAGCGCGCTGCCGTGCCTCGACGTTACGGCGCTGGAGCCGCTGCAATGAGTTTTACCGACTGGCCGTGGCGGCACTGGCGCGCGCTGTCTGCCGATAAGCCTGCCCTGAGGCTGAACGACGAGACGTTTACCTGGCAACAGCTGTGCGCGCGCGTCGACAGCCTTGCGGCGGGGTTTCACCAGCAGGGCGTGGAGGAGGGCGACGGCGTGCTGCTGCTGGCCTATAACCACCCGCAAACCCTGCTGGCGTGGCTGGCGCTGCTCCAGTGCGGAGCGCGTATTCTTCCCGTGAATCCGCAGCTGCCGCGCCCGCTGCTGGGCGTGCTGCTCCCGCAGATGACGCTGCGCTTTGCGCTGGTGCTGGATGGCAGCTACGACTGTCTTCCTGCCCTGAGCATGCGCGAGACCGCCGATGCGTATTGCACTGCGTGGCAACCGGCGCGGCTGGCGTCCATGACGCTGACCTCCGGCTCCACCGGGCTGCCGAAAGCGGCGGTCCATACCTGCGAGGCCCATCTTGCCAGCGCGCGCGGCGTTTTGTCGCTGATACCCTACGGTGAAGACGACGACTGGCTGCTTTCGCTGCCGCTGTTTCACGTTTCCGGCCAGGGGATTTTATGGCGCTGGCTGCAGGCCGGCGCGCGGTTAACCGTGCGCGAGAAACAGCCGCTGGCGGAGGCGCTGTGCGGCTGTACCCACGCCTCGCTGGTGCCAACCCAGCTCTGGCGTCTGCTTAATGCACACCAGCATGTTGCACTGAAAGCGGTGCTGCTGGGCGGGGCGGCCATCCCTGTTGAATTGACCGAACAGGCGCGAGAACAGGATATACGCACCTTCTGCGGCTACGGCCTGACCGAGTTTGCCTCTACCGTCTGCGCGAAAGAGGCGGACGGCGAGCCGGACGTGGGCTATGCGCTGCCGGGCAGAGAGGTTCAGGTGGTCAACGGGGAAGTCTGGATCAGGGCACAAAGCATGGCCTCAGGCTACTGGCGGGATGGCGAACTGATTCCGCTGACCAACGACCAGGGATGGTTCGCCACACGCGATAGCGGCGAATGGCATAACGGCCGTCTGACGATCCTGGGCCGCATGGACAACCTCTTTTTTAGCGGCGGAGAAGGGATCCAGCCGGAATCGCTGGAGCGCGTTATCGCCACGCACCCGCAGGTTAACCAGGTGTTTATTGTTCCGCTGGACGACGCCGAGTTTGGGCAGCGTCCGGTGGCGGTGGTGGAGTGTGAGCCGGGAACGGATATCACCTGTTTACCTGACTGGGTGAGGGATAAGGTGGCGCGTTTTGAGCAACCCGTCCGCTGGCTGCTGTTGCCGACCGAACTCAAAAATGGCGGTATTAAAGTCTCGCGCCGCGCGTTGCAGCAGTGGGTGAACGCATCGCTGAAGGGATAATAGTCGTTTCAAATAGTTACAATCTAATGACCTGCCGCACGCAGAGTGCTTGATCCCCGGGAGACTCCGGTTAAAATCTCGCGGTTTTGGGACTTCTTTATAATAATTGTGCGGGATCACGACAATGAAAAAAGTGGCATTAGTGGGCTTAGGCCTGATGGTTGTATCTGCGGCGGCTAACGCCATCAGCATTAACGGATCGGCGGGTCAGGATTATACCCACCTTGGCTTTGGCATGGGTACCGAGACTTCGGGTCTGGCGATGACCGGCGGCTGGACGCATAACGATGATGACGGCGACGCGGCCAGCCTCGGCCTGGGTCTCAACGTTCCTCTAGGCCCGTTCCTGGCCACCGTCGGTGGTAAAGGTATCTATACCAACCCAAATGACGGTGACGAAGGGTACGCGGCGGCAGTGGGCGGCGGCCTGCAGTGGAAAATTGGCGACAGCTTCGGCCTGTTTGGTGAGTACTACTATTCGCCGGACTCCCTCTCAAGCGGTATCGAAAGCTATGAAGAGGCTAACGCCGGCGCGCGCTGGACCATTATGCGTCCAATCACCATCGAAGCAGGCTATCGCTATCTGAACCTGGCCGGTAAAGACGGCAACCGCGACAACGCGCTGGCCGACGGCCCGTACGTGGGCGTCAGCGCAGGCTTTTAATCACTCCGGCGCGGCATTCTGTCGCGCCAGTTTCTCTCTTATCCACCCCGCGTTTGCGTTATAGTGTTTTGACCAAATAAGCGGGAGAACATAATGATTAACGTGGAGATGTTATCCACCGGCGACGAAGTGCTGCATGGACAAATTATTGATACCAATGCTGCCTGGCTTGCCGATCTTTTCTTTGAGCAAGGATTACCGTTAACGCGCCGCAATACGGTGGGCGACAATCTTGAGTCACTGGTCGCTATTCTGCGTGAACGCAGTGAGCACTGTGACGTGCTGATTGTGAACGGTGGGCTCGGCCCTACCAGTGACGATCTCAGCGCGCTGGCCGCCGCGACCGCAAAAGGCGAAGGGCTGGTGCTGCATGAGGCGTGGCTCTCGCAGATGGAGCGCTTTTTCTCCGAATGTGGCCGCGTCATGGCCCCCAGCAATCGCAAACAGGCTGAAATTCCCGCCAGCGCCGAGCTGGTCGATAACCCGGTGGGTACCGCGTGTGGATTTGCCATGCAGCTGAACCGCTGCCTGATGTTCTTCACGCCGGGCGTGCCCTCAGAATTTAAAGTGATGGTCGAGCAGCAGATCCTGCCGCGCCTTCGCCAGCGTTTTACCCTGCCGGAACCGCCGCTGTGCCTGCGTCTGACCACCTTTGGCCGCTCGGAAAGCGATCTGGCCCAGAGCCTCGATCACCTTCCGCTGCCGCCTGGCGTGTCCATGGGCTATCGCTCCTCCATGCCGATCATTGAACTTAAGCTGACAGGCCCGGCCGAGCAGAAAGAGGCGATGCTGGCGTTGTGGCCCGAGGTGCAGCGCGTGGCTGGTGAAAGCCTGATCTTTGAAGGTACGGAAGGGTTGCCCGCGCAGATTGCGAAGCATCTGCAGGCGCGTCAGCTCAGCGTGACCTTAAGCGAGCAGTTCACCGGTGGCCTGCTGGCGCTGCAGCTGTCGCGCGTCAACGCGCCGCTGCTGGCCAGCGAAGTTGTGCCGTTCCAGCAGGAGACCCTGGCGCAGACCGCCCGCTGGGCGACCGAGAGAAGGGTGAAGCATTTTGCCGGTCTGGCGCTGTTTGTCGGCGGGCTTGATGAAGAACATCTCAACTTCGCGCTGGCGACGCCCGAGGGCACCCACGCCCTGCGGGTAAAAATGAGCATTACCCGCCACAGCCTGGCGGTGCGTCAGGAGGTGTGCGCCATGATGGCGCTGAACATGCTGCGCCGATGGCTGAATGGCAAAGAGGTGGCCAGCGAGCACGGCTGGATTAACGTGGTTGAGTCGCTGTTCGTGGAGTAACGCCTGTGCCGGGGCCTTTCGCCCCGGCCATGTTCAGCCGAGCGCCTTTGCCAGCAGCGTAATCGGATGTTCGCAGCGCTTGCTGGTGGACATCTCAATCTGCCATTTGCAGGTTTCGCAGTCCGTCACCACAATATCCGCGCCGCTCTCCTCAATCTGACGAAACAGCGGGGCACCAATCGCCTGCGACGTTTCGTAGTTTTCACGCTTAAAGCCGTAGGTTCCCGCAATCCCGCAGCAGCGCGAGTCCAGCACCGTCAGCTCCAGCCCCGGGATTAACCGCAGCAGCTCCAGCGTATAGAGCGACCAGCCCATTTTCTCCATATGACAAGGCGTGTGATACACCACCTTCAGGGGTAATTCCCTCAGCGGCAACGTCTGCCCGCTGTCCAGCTTGCGCCACAGGAAACGTGTCGCCAGCTCGATGTGCTCGCGTAGTCCGGTGTTGTCCACGTCCAGCAGATGCGGGTACTCATCGCGCAGGGTAAAGGTACAGGTGGAAGAGGTCGCCAGCACCGGAATACCTTTATCGACAATCGCTTCGCGCAGGGAGGTGACATTGCTCTGAGCCTGCCTGCGCGCTTTATCGGTGAACCCGTTGGCGATCAGCGGTACGCCGCAGCACTTCTCTTTATTCAGTAGCTGAACGCCCGTTCCCATGGCATTCAGCACCTTCAGCAGATCTTTACCCAGCTGCGGGTGGTTGTAGTTCACGTAGCAGCCGTGGAAAAAGGCCACCTGCTCGGCGTACTGCGCCTGTTTCGCCGCGACGAATTTATACCAGCGGCGGAAGGTTCCGTGAGAATATTTCGGCAGGCTGCGGTGATGGTCTATCTTCAGCGTGGCATCCAGCAGCTGGCGCACCGGTTTGAGAGAGGTCGCGGCATTCACCAGCGGGGCAAACGGCGTAGAGACGCTGCCCATCAGATCGGTATGGCTCAGGATCGCGTCCCGCAGCGACGGCTTTTGCGCGCTGTAGCGCGCCCGGGCGCGCTGGATAATATCGCCGATTTTCACATCCGACGGGCAGGCGACTTCGCAGCGTTTGCAGTTGATGCAGTATTTCAGCGCTTCATCATACAGCTTGCCGTCCTTCAGGCGCAGACGCTCGCCGTCCGGTCCGGCCTGCTTTGGTCCGGGATAGCGTGGGTTCACGCCGCTGACCGGGCAGACGGTGGTACACACCGTGCATTTGATGCAGCTTTCAAAACGGGTATCGTTCATTGTTCAGCCTCCGTGCGCTGGCTAATCTGCTCTGCCACATACAGCGCCGTGACGGCGCAGACTCCGCCACCGCACCCCTGAGCAATAGGATCGTACCCGCCCAGCAGCGAGCCGATGGCAAAGAGATTACTGACAGGTCTACCGGCAAGCTGCGGGTGTAACCGGTTATCGACAATCACGCCGAACTGCTGCCAGGGCTGCGGCGAGAAGAAATCACTTTGATACCAGTCCGCGCGGGAGGCATGCTGGCGAACATCCAGTCCCATAATAGCTTCCCGGATACCCTCCCGGCTGCTCAGCAGTCCGTTGCTGAAGAAGCTGCCGCTTGCCAGCACCGTATAGCGCGCACGAAGCGGAATATCGTCGTGGTTGCGCGTCCAGATTTCGCTCACCGCGCCGTCGGTCAGGGTGATTTTTTTCACCTCATCACCCGCCATCCACACGCCGCCCTGCGCGACAAACTGGCGCTGGAGCTGGGTATGCAGACGAATGCCGGGTACGGACGGAGGCAGCGTTGGCAGCAGGCCGAGCGAGCAGGGCAGACGATCCGAGAGCCAGCGCCAGAGCCGGTTGTCGCGTAAGCCAAAGCAGGCGGGCATCAGCAGGGCGTCACAGCTGTCGCTGAGGGGCCTGAGCGCGTCATACAGCAGCGGCCATTTGTCCTCGTTATCCAGAAATCGGGCGATATTCACCGCGCGAAACTCGCTCGGGTTATCGCGCAGGACATCAAGCTCAGGTAGTTCTATATCTGCCGTTTCGGCGTTAACCCCAAGGCGACAGAGCGACGCCGCCGCGAGATGGGGCTGAAAATCCAGAAAACCGCTAATACCCACGACCCGGACGCGCGCGGCATTGAAGGGGGCAACGGGCACCTCCTCCGGGCTGAGCCAGGCAGAGCGTAAGGTACCGAGCGGCGTGACGCGCTGGTGATTGAGCCGGGCGCTCCCCTTCAGACGCGCGCCGCAGTCCGCCAGCAGCGCTTCGGTTTCCAGCGCAAAGCGGTCAACGTTGTGCGCGCCAATCAGGTGATAGGGGTGCTCCGGCGGCAGCTTATCGCGGTACGTTTCGTCCACCAGATCCAGCGAGCCCGACGAGAAGTGCAGGGCGCTCTGGCCCCGTGTGATAATGGCGCAGCGCAGCCCCTGCCTGGTGAGCCTGATGCCGCAGAGCAGGCCTGCCAGCCCGCCGCCGACGATTACGGTATCAAATTTCATCGCGTTGCTCCTTCTCAAGACCGCAAAGCCCCTGGTAGACCCAGCGGGTAAATTCGCTTTCGCGCAGGGCATCGCCCCAGGCGACAGGCTGGATGCCTTTCCAGCGCTCGTTTAAAAACGCGCTGAGCTGATCGAGCGACTGGGTAGCGGTGGTGGTATGAAAGCGCTGCAGCAGTCCGGCGGCACGACAGGCGCACAGCTCGCCCTGACAGGTACCCATTCCGACGCGGGTGCGGCGGCGAAGATCGAGCAGGCTGTTAACCGTCAGATTTTCCACCGCGTACTGCACCTCACCGGCGGTGACGGCTTCGCACTCGCACACCAGGCTGCGGCTCAGGCGCCCTTCACCGAGCCACTGCGGCGTTCTGTCGCCGTGGCGGTAAATAGCGGATCCGCGCAGCGGCGCGGGCAGGGAGATGATTTTTTGCAGCGTTTTTTCGGTGGACTGACGCGAGCCGGGCAGGGGTTGTTCTGCCGTCACGCACCGTTCGGTATTGCCCAGCTTGCGGCAGACGGCATCGGTCGCCCACTCGGCCATCAGGCGGTAGGTCATCAGCTTGCCGCCGGTGATGGTGATAAACCCGTCCAGGCCGTCACGCCCGGCGTGATCGAGCAGCACAATGCCCCGGCTGACGTTACGCCCGCTCGGATCGTTATCGCTGGCGACCAGCGGACGCACGCCTGCGTAGGCGCGCAGAATACGCGTCTGCGCCATCACCGGGGCCAGTTTTTCCCCTTCGCGCATCAGGATGTCGACTTCTTCGGCGGTTACGCGGTTGTAGTCAATCTCGCTATAGTCCACGTGGGTTGAGGTCGTACCGATTAATGAGATGGTGTCACCCGGCACCAGAATATCGGCATCTGACGGTTTGCGGCAGCGGTTAATTACGTGGTTATTGATGCGGTGGTCGAGGATCAGCAGCGAGCCTTTCGCCGGGAACATGCGCACCGACAGGTCCGCGTATTCCGCGATGCGCTGCCCCCAGATCCCCGCCGCGTTGACCACCACGGCGGCATACAGTTCGCTGTGTTCGTTATATTGCGTATCAACAATCCGTACGCCGCAGATGCGGTTTCCCTCGCGGATAAGCCCGGTCACTTCGTGTCCGGTCAGGATGTGAGCGCCATGTTCGCGGGCGTCCAGCATGTTGGCGGCAGTCAGGCGGAAGGGGTCAACGGTGCCGTCAGGCACTTTAACCGCGCCGATAAGCGCCGGGTTAACCGACGGTTCCAGCCGCCGCGCCAGAGCCGGATCCATGGCCTCAGCCTGAATGCCCGCTGCACAGCAGGCGGTAATAAAGGTGTCCTGGAAGGTAAGGTCATCTTCGGGAAGAGTGATAAACAGGCCGTCAGTCGGCTCAATGCAGTGGCGGGCGATACGCTTGAGGATCTGGTTTTCAGCAATACATTCGCGCGCGGATTCAGCGTCGGTGACCGCATACCGGGCGCCGCTGTGCAGCAGGCCGTGGTTACGTCCGGTTGCGCCCGTGGCGATATCATGGCGTTCCAGAAGCGTGACGCTTAAGCCGCGAAGGGCGCAATCGCGCGCGATCCCGGCGCCGGTTGCGCCACCACCAATGATTATCACATCACTATAACGAGGATCGTGACTGGTCATTGTTTACCCTCTATGTTCGTTTTTTATCATTTAGCCATATTAATTTTGTGGTTTGTTTGATTTCGAACATAAACGCGCGGAATTCGAAAGTGAAACGTGATTTCATGCGCCTTTTTGCGCATTCTGTCATATTTCTGTAACAATCTGTGCGTTGATTCACAGTAACAATCACCGTGATTTCTTAACATCCCCGCCTCTGGAATTCAGGTGCGAGCCACCTGCTCATTCATTTCAAGGCCACGGAGGCTGTTATGCTCAGTATCTTCAAACCTGCGCCGCACAGGGCGCGTCTGCCAGAGGCAGAAATAGATCCGCTCTATCGCCGTCTGCGTTGGCAAATCTTCCTGGGGATCTTCTTCGGGTACGCGGCGTACTACCTTGTACGTAAAAACTTCGCGCTCGCCATGCCGTATCTGGTGGAGCAGGGCTTTTCCCGTGGCGATCTGGGGTTCGCGCTGTCGGGGATCTCCATCGCCTACGGTTTTTCCAAATTCATCATGGGCTCCGTGTCGGATCGCTCGAATCCGCGCGTGTTCCTGCCCGCCGGTCTGATCCTGGCGGCCGCGGTCATGCTGTTCATGGGCTTTGTGCCGTGGGCTACCTCCAGCATTGCCATCATGTTCGTGCTGCTGTTCCTCTGCGGCTGGTTCCAGGGGATGGGGTGGCCGCCGTGCGGGCGTACCATGGTGCACTGGTGGTCGCAGAAGGAACGCGGCGGCATCGTGTCGGTGTGGAACTGCGCGCATAACGTGGGCGGCGGTATTCCGCCTCTGCTGTTCCTGCTGGGGATGGCCTGGTTCAACGACTGGCATGCGGCGCTCTATATGCCTGCCTTTGGCGCCATTCTGGTGGCGATTATTGCCTTCGCCCTGATGCGCGACACGCCGCAGTCCTGCGGCCTGCCGCCGATTGAAGAGTACAAAAACGACTATCCGGATGATTACAGCAAGGAGCACGAAGAAGAGCTGACCGCTAAACAGATCTTCATGAAGTACGTGCTGCCGAACAAGCTGCTGTGGTACATCGCGGTGGCGAACGTGTTCGTTTACCTGCTGCGCTACGGCATCCTCGACTGGTCGCCAACCTACCTGAAAGAGGTGAAGCACTTCGCGCTGGATAAATCCTCCTGGGCCTATTTCCTGTATGAATATGCCGGGATCCCGGGCACGCTGCTTTGCGGCTGGATGTCGGACAAAGTGTTTAAAGGTAACCGCGGCGCGACGGGCGTCTTCTTTATGACGCTGGTGACCATTGCTACCGTGGTGTACTGGCTCAACCCGCCGGGCAACCCATCAGTAGATATGGCCTGCATGATCGTCATCGGCTTCCTGATTTACGGTCCGGTGATGCTGATCGGTCTGCATGCCCTGGAGCTGGCGCCGAAAAAAGCGGCGGGCACGGCGGCGGGCTTTACCGGCCTGTTCGGCTACCTCGGCGGTTCGGTCGCGGCGAGCGCCATCGTGGGCTACACCGTTGACTTCTTCGGCTGGGACGGCGGCTTTATGGTGATGATCGGCGGCAGCGTGCTGGCGGTACTGCTGCTGATTGTTGTGATGATCGGTGAGAAACGTCACCACGCGGAAGTCCTGGCGCGTCGTCAATAAGGAGCTTTGCGATGAAATTAACCCAACTTGCAACCGGTCTGCTGCTGGCGGGCCTGATGACAGGCTCCGCGCTGGCGGCGGATAAAATTGTTATTGCCCACCGCGGCGCCAGCGGCTATCTGCCGGAGCATACGCTGCCGGCGAAGGCGATGGCCTATGCGCAGGGTGCGGATTACCTGGAGCAGGATCTGGTGATGACGAAGGACGACCAGCTGGTCGTCCTGCATGACCACTATCTTGACCGCGTGACGGACGTGGCGGATCGTTTTCCGGACCGCGCGCGCAAAGATGGCCGCTTCTATGCCATCGACTTCACGCTGGCGGAGATCCGTTCCCTGAAGTTTACCGAGGGCTTTGAGATTGAAAACGGCAAGAAGGTGCAGGTCTATCCGGGACGTTTCCCGATGGGCAAATCTGACTTTCGCATTCATACCTTCCAGGAAGAGATTGAGTTTGTTCAGGGGCTGAACCACTCAACCGGTAAAAACATCGGCATCTATCCGGAAATCAAAGCGCCGTGGTTCCACCATCAGGAAGGAAAAGATATTGCCGCGAAGACGCTCGAGGTGCTGAAGCAGTACGGCTACACCGGCAAGAAGGACAAAGTTTACCTGCAGTGTTTTGATGCCGCCGAGCTGAAGCGCATCAAAACCGAGCTGGAGCCGAAGATGGGGATGGATCTCAATCTGGTGCAGCTGATTGCCTATACCAACTGGAATGAAACCCAGGAGAAGCAGCCGGACGGGAAGTGGGTTAACTACAGCTACGACTGGATGTTTAAGCCGGGCGCGATGAAGCAGATTGCGCAGTACGCCGACGGCATCGGGCCGGATTACCACATGCTGGTGGCGGAAGGTTCAACGCCTGGTCATGTGAAGCTGACTGCGATGGTGAAAGAGGCGCACGCCAGCAGGATGCAGGTGCACCCGTATACCGTGCGTGCAGACCAGCTGCCGCCATATGCCACGGACGTGAATCAGCTTTATGAAGTGTTGTATAAGCAGGCGGGCGTGGACGGACTGTTTACGGATTTCCCGGATAAAGCGGTGACGTTCTTAAAATAGAAAAAAGGGCCGTAAGGCCCTTTTTTACATCTCGATCTCTATATCGCCTTTTGCCCGGCAGCAGCAGGGCAAAATTTCCCCTTCGTTGATAAAGGCCAGCGGCTCGGTCAGCCAGTCCACCTGGCCGGCGACCAGACGGCAACGGCAGGAGCCGCAGTAGCCGGAACGACACTGGTACTCTACTTCTACCTGATGCGCCTCAAGCGCCACCAGCAGAGAAGGGTGCTCCTCCCGACACAGTACCTCAGTGCCGGAAAGACTTAACGTGACGCGTGACATCAGAGCTGGAAGTTGCTCAGGTCGTCGGTGTTGACTTCAGAATCAATCTGACCGACCAGATAAGAGCTGACTTCCACTTCCTGCGGCGCAACCTGCACGTTATCGGACACCAGCCAGGTGTTGATCCACGGAATCGGGTTAGAGCGCGTCTGGAACGGAAGGTCGAGACCAACAGCCTGCATGCGGATGTTGGTGATGTACTCAACGTACTGGCACAGGATGTCTTTGTTCAGGCCAATCATGGAGCCGTCGCGGAACAGGTAGTCTGCCCACTCTTTCTCCTGCTGAGCGGCCAGCACGAACAGGTCATAGCACTCCTGCTTGCACTCTTCAGCGATTTCCGCCATCTCCGGATCGTCCGTACCGCTGCGCAGCAGGTTCAGCATGTGCTGGGTGCCGGTCAGGTGCAGGGCTTCATCACGGGCAATCAGACGGATGATTTTGGCGTTGCCTTCCATCAGCTTGCGCTCGGCAAAGGCGAAGGAGCAGGCGAAGCTGACATAGAAGCGGATCGCTTCCAGCGCGTTGACGCTCATCAGGCACAGGTACAGCTGCTTTTTCAGCGCGCGCAGGTTCACGGTGATGGTTTTACCATCCACGTGGTGGGTGCCTTCGCCCAGCAGGTGCCAGTAGCTGGTCATCTCGATCAGCTCGTCGTAGTAGTGAGCAATGCCTTCCGCGCGCTTCTGGATCTGCTCGTTGGTGACGATATCGTCAAACACAACCGCCGGATCGTTCACGATGTTGCGGATAATGTGCGTGTAAGAGCGGGAGTGAATGGTCTCGGAGAATGCCCAGGTTTCCACCCAGGTCTCCAGCTCAGGAATCGAGATCAGCGGCAGCAGCGCCACGTTAGGGCTACGTCCCTGAATAGAGTCCAGCAGCGTCTGGTACTTCAGGTTGCTGATGAAGATATGTTTTTCGTGATCCGGCAGCGACTGGTAGTCAATACGGTCGCGGGATACGTCCACTTCTTCCGGACGCCAGAAGAAGGAGAGTTGCTTTTCAATCAGCTTTTCGAAGATGTCATATTTTTGCTGATCGTAGCGTGCCACGTTGACCGGCTGGCCGAAGAACATCGGCTCTTTGAGCTGGTCGTTTTTCGTCTGTGAAAAGGTGGTATATGCCATGAGTGTGTCCTGTCTTACGAAATAAAGGCGGGGATATCCCCGCCCTTCATTAGATCTTACATGCGCCGCTTTCGCAGCCATCGTCCTGAATTGACGGTACCAGGTCGTCCTGCGCGTCTTCCGCACCATCACGGGTGTTGTGATAGTACAGGGTTTTCACGCCAAATTTGTAGGCGGTGAGCAGGTCTTTCAGCAGCTGCTGCATCGGGACCTTGCCTGACGGGAAGCGCGTCGGGTCATAGTTTGTATTGGCAGAGATCGACTGGTCGATAAACTTCTGCATGATACCCACCAGCTGCAGGTAGCCGTCGTTGTTTGGCATTTCCCACAGCAGCTCGTAGTTGTCACCCAGCGTCTCGTAATCCGGTACCACCTGACGCAGCACGCCGTCTTTCGACGCTTTAATGCTGACGTGGCCGCGCGGTGGCTCAATACCGTTGGTGGCGTTAGAGATCTGCGAAGAGGTCTCAGACGGCATCAGGGCAGAGAGCGTGGAGTTACGCAGGCCGTGAGTCTTGATGGACTCGCGCAGGCCTTCCCAGTCGAGGTGCAGCGGCTCGCTGACAATCGCATCCAGGTCTTTCTTGTAGGTGTCGATTGGCAGAATGCCTTTCGCGTAGGTGGTTTCGTTGAACCACGGGCACGCGCCTTGCTCTTTCGCCAGCTCGTTGGACGCTTTCATCAGGTAGTACTGAATCGCTTCGAACGTCTGGTGCGTCAGATTGTTGGCGCTGCCGTCAGAGTAACGCTTGCCGTTTTTCGCCAGCCAGTACGCGAAGTTGATCACGCCGATACCCAGGGTACGGCGGCCCATCGCACCGCGTTTAGCGGCCGGGATTGGGTAATCCTGGTAGTCCAGAAGGGCGTCGAGCGCACGAACCGCCAGCACGGCCAGCTCTTCCAGCTCGTCCAGGCTCTTAATCGCGCCCAGGTTGAACGCGGACAGCGTACACAGCGCGATTTCGCCGTTTTCGTCGTTCACGTCTTCCAGCGGTTTGGTCGGCAGGGCGATCTCCAGGCACAGGTTAGACTGGCGCACTGGCGCAACCACCGGATCGAACGGGCTGTGGGTGTTGCAGTGGTCAACGTTCTGGATGTAGATACGGCCGGTAGAGGCACGTTCCTGCATCATCAGGGAGAACAGGTCTACCGCCTTCACGCGCTGCTTACGGATGCTGTCGTCTTTTTCGTATTTGGTGTACAGACGCTCGAACTCGTCCTGATCGGCAAAGAACGCGTCATACAGGCCCGGGACGTCGGACGGGCTGAATAGGGTGATGTCTTCGCCTTTCAGCAGACGGGTGTACATCAGCTTGTTGATCTGCACGCCGTAGTCCATGTGACGCACGCGGTTGCCTTCCACGCCACGGTTGTTTTTCAGAACCAGCAGACTTTCCACTTCCAGGTGCCACATCGGATAGAACAGGGTCGCAGCACCGCCGCGCACGCCGCCCTGAGAGCAGGATTTTACGGCCGTCTGGAAGTGTTTATAGAACGGGATACAGCCGGTGTGGAACGCTTCACCGCCGCGAATCGGGCTGCCCAGCGCACGGATGCGACCGGCGTTGATGCCGATACCGGCACGCTGGGAGACGTATTTCACGATGGCGCTGGAGGTGGCGTTGATTGAATCCAGGCTGTCACCACACTCGATCAGTACGCAGGAGCTGAACTGACGGGTTGGGGTACGCACGCCAGACATGATCGGCGTCGGCAGAGAAATCTTGAACGTGGAGACCGCATCGTAGAAACGCTTCACGTAATCCAGACGGGTATCACGCGGGTAGTTAGAGAACAGACAGGCAGCCACCAGAATGTAGAGGAACTGGGCGCTTTCGTAGATCTCACCGGTTACACGGTTCTGAACCAGGTATTTGCCTTCGAGCTGCTTCACCGCCGCGTAGGAGAAGTTCATGTCGCGCCAGTGATCGATAAACCCGTTCATCTGCTCGAACTCTTCTTCCGTATAGTCTTCCAGCAGATGCGTGTCGTATTTGCCCAGCTCAACCATTTTCACCACGTGATCGTAAAGCTTCGGCGGCTCAAACTGACCGTAGGCTTTTTTACGCAGGTGGAAAATCGCCAGACGTGCAGCCAGGTACTGATAATCCGGTGCTTCGCGGGAGATGAGGTCTGCCGCTGCTTTAATGATCGTTTCGTGGATATCAGACGTTTTGATGCCGTCGTAGAACTGAATGTGGGAGCGCAGTTCAACCTGGGAGATAGATACGTTGTTCAGTCCTTCTGCTGCCCAGTCGAGAACTCGATGGATTTTGTCCAGATTGATACGCTCGGTAGTACCGTCGCGCTTTGTCACCAGCAGACTCTGATTCATGTGGGTTTTACCTGTCCGTGAAATAAAAAATATCCCCCGTTTATCCACAGATCCGTCTTGTGACTAACTCTGTGGATAAATACTACATGTAGGGGGTTTGCGATAAGAAAAACGCTATATGGTGAGTATTCTAGTATCGAATCTTTTCAGCACAAGGGTTGATTTTGGCGTTAAATTGAGGTTGTGAAAGGGTAAAAAAGGCTAAGTCCTCGTACCGTAAGGCCTGGAAGACATGTCAATAATTAAGAAAAAAAATTCAAAATTTGATCGAGTGCTGATTTCTTCAACGGGAGGTCAGAATTGCGCAACATGATGTCGCGCAATCTTTATAAGAATAACGAATGACGTTAGTCGTTTTTGGCGGTTGTGTGCAACATATAGTTAACATCAACGCCCGGTGCGAGTTTGAATTTATTGGTTAGCGGATTGTAGTGCAGGCCGGTGATGTGCTGCTCTTTGAGCCACGTCTGGTCAACCCAGCTTAACAGCTCCGCAGGCTTGATGAATTTCTTCACGTCGTGCGTCCCTTTCGGCACCATGCGCAGTACATACTCCGCGCCAACGACGGCCATCAGCCACGCTTTACCGTTACGGTTGATGGTTGAGAAGAAGACCTGGCCGCCCGGCTTCACCAGTTTTGCACAGGCATGTACCACCGACTGCGGATCAGGTACGTGCTCCAGCATCTCCATGCAGGTCACCACATCGTACTGATGGGCGTGTTTTGCCGCGTGTTCTTCCACGGTTTCCTGCACGTAGTCTACCTGTATGCCAGACTCCAGCGCATGAAGACGGGCAACCTGCAGAGGTTCAAAGCCCATATCCAGGCCCGTGACGTTCGCCCCTTCGCGCGCCATGCTTTCCGCGAGGATGCCGCCGCCGCAGCCGACGTCGAGCACTTTCTTACCGAACAGGCCGCCGGAACGCTCCGCGATATAGCCCAGACGCAGCGGATTAATGCGATGCAGCGGTTTGAACTCACCTTCGAGATCCCACCAGCGGGACGCCACCGCTTCAAATTTGGCAATCTCTTCGTGGTCAACGTTGTGAGCCATCGGGGATTTTTCGGCATTCATGGGCGCTTTTACTCCTTATTTAGCAAGACAAAGGAGTATATCAGGCAATCCCCGTGAATAAAGCGTATAGGTTTACCTCAATCACCTCGGCTGTGTTATAATTTGCGACCTTTGAATCCGGGATACAGTAGAGGGATAGCGGTTAGATGAGCGACCTTGCGAGAGAAATTACACCGGTTAACATCGAGGAAGAGCTGAAGAGCTCCTATCTGGACTATGCGATGTCGGTCATTGTTGGCCGTGCGCTGCCGGACGTCCGCGATGGCCTGAAGCCGGTACACCGTCGCGTACTATACGCCATGAACGTATTGGGCAATGACTGGAATAAAGCCTATAAAAAATCTGCCCGCGTCGTCGGTGACGTCATCGGTAAATATCACCCGCATGGTGATACCGCCGTTTATGACACCATCGTTCGTATGGCGCAGCCATTCTCCTTGCGCTACATGCTGGTAGATGGTCAGGGTAACTTTGGTTCAGTCGACGGCGACTCCGCTGCTGCGATGCGTTATACGGAAATCCGTATGTCGAAAATCGCTCATGAGCTGATGGCCGACCTGGAAAAAGAGACCGTTGATTTCGTCGATAACTATGACGGCACCGAGCGCATCCCAGATGTGATGCCAACCAAGATCCCGAACCTGTTGGTTAACGGTTCTTCCGGTATCGCGGTCGGTATGGCAACCAACATTCCGCCGCACAACATCACGGAAGTGATCAACGGCTGTCTGGCCTATATCGACGATGAAGACATCAGCATTGAAGGGCTGATGACACACATTCCGGGCCCGGACTTCCCGACGGCGGCGATCATCAACGGTCGTCGCGGCATTGAAGAAGCGTACCGTACCGGCCGCGGCAAGATTTACATCCGTGCCCGCGCCGAAGTGGAAGCGGATGCTAAAACCGGCCGTGAAACCATTATTGTTCACGAGATCCCGTATCAGGTGAACAAAGCGCGTTTGATTGAAAAAATCGCCGAGCTGGTAAAAGAAAAACGTGTTGAAGGCATCAGCGCGCTGCGTGACGAGTCTGACAAAGACGGTATGCGCATCGTGATTGAGATCAAACGCGACGCGGTGGGTGAGGTTGTCCTGAACAACCTGTACTCCCAGACTCAGCTTCAGGTCTCCTTCGGTATCAACATGGTTGCGCTGCACCATGGTCAGCCGAAGATCATGAACCTGAAAGAGATCCTGAGCGCGTTCGTCCGTCACCGCCGTGAAGTGGTGACCCGTCGTACCATCTTCGAACTGCGCAAAGCGCGCGATCGTGCGCACATCCTTGAAGCGCTGGCGGTTGCGCTGGCCAACATCGACCCGATCATCGAACTGATCCGTCGTGCGCCAACCCCGGCGGAAGCGAAAACTGCGCTGATTTCCCGTCCGTGGGATCTGGGCAACGTCGCCGCGATGCTGGAACGTGCGGGCGATGACGCAGCGCGTCCTGAGTGGCTGGAACCTGAATTCGGCGTACGTGACGGTCAGTACTACCTGACGGAACAGCAGGCCCAGGCGATTCTGGATCTGCGTCTGCAGAAACTGACCGGCCTTGAGCATGAAAAACTGCTCGACGAATACAAAGAGCTGCTGGAACAGATTGCTGAGCTGCTGCACATTCTGGGCAGCGCAGAGCGCCTGATGGAAGTGATCCGCGAAGAGCTGGAGCTGGTCCGCGATCAGTTCGGCGACGAGCGCCGCACCGAAATCACCGCCAACAGCGCGGACATCAACATCGAAGACCTGATCAACCAGGAAGACGTTGTTGTGACCCTGTCTCACCAGGGCTACGTGAAGTATCAGCCGTTAACGGACTACGAAGCACAGCGTCGTGGCGGTAAAGGTAAATCTGCAGCACGTATTAAAGAAGAAGACTTTATTGACCGACTGCTGGTGGCGAACACCCACGACACGATCCTCTGCTTCTCCAGCCGCGGTCGTCTGTACTGGATGAAAGTCTATCAGCTGCCAGAAGCAAGCCGCGGCGCGCGTGGTCGTCCAATCGTTAACCTGCTGCCGCTGGAAGCGAACGAACGTATCACCGCTATTCTGCCGGTACGCGAGTACGAAGAGGGCGTGAACGTCTTTATGGCGACCGCCAGCGGTACCGTGAAGAAAACCGCGCTGACCGAATTCAGCCGTCCGCGTTCTGCCGGTATTATCGCCGTGAACCTGAACGAAGGCGACGAGCTGATTGGCGTGGATCTGACCTCGGGATCTGATGAAGTCATGCTGTTCTCTGCGGCCGGTAAAGTGGTGCGCTTCAAAGAAGACGCCGTGCGTGCAATGGGCCGTACCGCGACGGGAGTTCGTGGTATCAAGCTGGCTGGCGAAGACAGCGTTGTTTCTCTGATTATTCCGCGCGGTGAAGGGGCTATCCTGACCGTGACGCAGAATGGTTACGGTAAACGTACGGCGGAAGGGGAATACCCAACCAAGTCTCGCGGTACGCAGGGCGTTATCTCCATCAAGGTGACCGAGCGCAACGGTTCCGTTGTCGGCGCGGTGCAGGTGGACGATGCGGATCAGATCATGATGATCACCGATGCCGGTACGCTGGTGCGTACCCGCGTGTCTGAGATCAGCGTGGTGGGTCGTAACACCCAGGGCGTGATCCTCATCCGTACAGCGGAAGATGAAAACGTAGTGGGTCTGCAGCGCGTTGCCGAGCCGGTGGATGACGAAGAGCTCGACTCCATCGACGGCAGCGTTGCGGAAGGCGATGATGATATCGCGCCGGAAGCCGACACCGACGATGACGTAGCGGATGACGCTGACGAGTAATGTCTCCTGATGCAAAAAAGGGCCGGATTCCGGCCCTTTTCTTTTGCATTAGCAGATAAGTCAACGTTGCGACCTGGCGCGTTTACCGCTACCTTAACCACATTCTTTTGACCCCGACGGCGGAGCCTCGCCCCCTTGAAATACCTCGTCTCCTTTCGTACTACGCTGAAAGTCTCTCGCTATCTGTTTCGGGCGCTGGCGCTCCTGCTTTGGCTGCTGGTGGCCCTGTTCTCGGTGTTTTACATCGTTAACGCCCTGCACCAGAAAGAAGCGGAGATCCGCCAGGAGTTTAACTTAAGCTCCGACCAGGCCCAGCGCTACATTCAGCGAACGTCTGACGTCATGAAGGAGCTGAAGTATATTGCCGAAAATCGTCTGACGGCGGAAAACGGCATCCTTGCGCTTCGCGGGCGTGATGACAAAACCGAGGTCCCGGACTTCCAGCCGCTGTTCCCGGATTCCGATTGCTCCACCATGAGCAATACCTGGCGCGGGTCGCTGGAATCCCTTGCCTGGTTTATGCGCTACTGGCGCGACAATTTCTCCGCCGCCTATGACCTGAACCGCGTCTTCCTGATTGGCAGCGAGAATCTTTGCATGGCTGACTTTGGCCTGCGCGATGTGCCCGTTGAGCGTGATGATGCGCTGAAAAGCCTGCATGAACGTATTGTGAAATACCGCAATGCGCCGCAGGACGAGCGCGGGAATAACATCTTCTGGGTGAGCCAGGGCCCGCGCCCGGGCGTGGGGTATTTTTACGCCCTGACGCCGGTCTATCTGGGCAATCGCCTGCAGGCGCTGATGGGGATTGAGCAGACCATTCGCATGGAGAACTTCTTCACCCCGGGCAGCCTGCCAATGGGGGTGACCATTCTGGATGAAAATGGTCATCAACTGATCTCGCTTGCCGGGCCCGATAACCGTCTAAACGTCGAACCACACTGGATGCAGGAGCGGTCGTGGTTTGGCTATACCTCGGGTTTCCGCGAGCTGGTCCTGAAGAAGAGCCTGCCGCCTTCGTCGCTGAGTATCGTCTATTCGCTGCCGGTGGATATGGTGCTTGAGCGGATACGCATTCTTATCATGAATGCGATTCTGCTGAACCTGCTGGCGGGGGGCGCGCTGTTCACGCTGGCGCGCATGTATGAGCGGAAAATCTTTATTCCCGCAGAAAGCGACGCCCAGCGGCTCGAGGAACACGAGCAGTTTAACCGCAAGATTGTCGCCTCGGCGCCGGTGGGGATCTGTATTCTGCGTACCCAGGACGGAACCAATATCCTGAGTAATGAACTGGCGCATAACTACCTGAACATGCTGACGCATGAAGACCGGCAGAGGCTGACGCAAATTATCTGCGGCCAGCAGGTTAACTTCGTCGACGTGTTGACCAGTACGCACACCAATCTGCAGATCAGCTTCGTGCACTCCCGCTATCGCAATGAAAACGTGGCGATTTGCGTGCTGGTAGATGTTTCCGCGCGCGTGAAAATGGAAGAGTCGTTACAGGAGATGGCGCAGGCCGCAGAGCAGGCGAGTCAGTCGAAATCCATGTTCCTTGCGACCGTAAGCCACGAACTGCGTACGCCGCTGTACGGGATTATCGGTAACCTCGATCTGCTGCAGACGAAGGAATTGCCGAAAGGAGTCGACAGACTGGTGACGGCGATGAACAACTCCTCCAGCCTGCTGCTGAAAATCATTAGCGATATTCTCGACTTCTCTAAAATTGAGTCTGAGCAGCTGAAAATTGAGCCGCGGGAATTCTCACCGCGCGAGGTGATGAACCACATCAGCGCCAACTATCTGCCGCTGGTCGTGCGTAAACAGCTGGGGCTCTACTGCTTTATCGAACCGGACGTGCCGCTGACGCTGCACGGCGATCCGATGCGCCTGCAGCAGGTCATCTCTAACCTGCTCAGCAACGCCATCAAATTCACCGATACCGGCTGTATTGTGTTGCACGTCTGCCGGGCAGGAGATTACCTGAGCATTCGCGTGCGCGACACGGGGGTCGGCATCCCGGCGAAGGAGGTGGTTCGTCTGTTCGACCCGTTCTTCCAAGTTGGGACCGGTGTGCAGCGTAACTTCCAGGGAACCGGACTGGGGCTGGCGATTTGTGAGAAGCTCGTCAGCATGATGGACGGCGATATCTCCGTGGATACCGAGCCCGGCATGGGCAGCCAGTTCACCATTCGCATTCCGCTTTATTCGGCGCAATATCCGGCTAAAGCGACGGTAGACGGGCTGAGCGACAAGCGCTGCTGGCTGGCGGTGCATAACGCCTCGCTGAATGACTATCTGACGGCGCTGCTTACCCACAGCGGAGTGAGAGTGTGCCGCTATGAAGGTCAAACGCCGGACGTGGACGATGTGCTGATCGCCGACGAGATGCTGGAGCTGCCGTGGCAGGGGAGAGGGTCAGTGCTCTTCTGCCGTCGCCACATCGGTATCCCGGTTGAGCGTGCGCCAGGAGAATGGGTACACAGTGTCGCAACCCCGCACGAGCTGTTGAGCCTGCTGGCGCGTATCTACAAAGTGGAACTGGAAGAGAGCGACGGCGCGGGCGGATTGCCGTCACCGGAGTCTCTGGCGTCGGTGAATGACGATATGATGATTCTGGTGGTGGATGACCATCCAATTAACCGTCGCCTGCTGGCTGACCAGCTTGGATCGCTGGGCTATCAGTGCAAAACCGCCAATGACGGCGTGGATGCGCTGAACGTGCTGAGTAAGAATCATATTGATATCGTGCTGAGTGACGTCAACATGCCTAACATGGACGGCTACCGTCTGACGCAGCGCATCCGGCAGCTTGGCCTGACGTTGCCGGTGGTGGGCGTAACGGCGAACGCGCTGGCGGAAGAAAAGCAGCGCTGTCTGGAGTCAGGGATGGACAGCTGTCTGTCCAAACCGGTGACGCTGGACGTGCTTAAGCAGACCTTGTCGATTTACGCGGAGCGCGTGAGAAAAACCAGAATATAAAAAAGGCCCGCAAGGGCCTTTTATGTTTTCACCCTCTTCCGGTGGGAGTGGGAGAGAGATGGGGTGAGGGCATCAGGCCGCACACCCGTCGGGATCAATCCTTGTCCGTTGCGCTCAGCGTGACGGAGGAGAGATAGTTCAGCAGTGCAATATCGTTGTCCACGCCCAGCTTCATCATCGCTGATTTCTTCTGGCTGCTGATGGTTTTAATACTGCGGTTCAGCTTCTTGGCAATCTCGGTCACCAGGAAACCTTCTGCGAACAGGCGCAGAACTTCACTCTCTTTCGGAGACAGGCGTTTGTCACCGTATCCACCCGCGCTGATTTTTTCCAGCAGACGAGAAACGCTTTCAGGCGTGAACTTCTTGCCTTTCTGCAGCGCTGCGAGCGCTTTTGGCAGATCGGTCGGAGCGCCCTGTTTCAGCACAATCCCTTCGATGTCCAGATCCAGTACCGCGCTCAGGATCGCCGGGTTGTTGTTCATGGTCAGAACAATGATCGAGATATCCGGGAAGTGGCGTTTAATATATTTGATGAGCGTGATCCCATCACCGTATTTGTCTCCAGGCATGGAGAGGTCGGTAATGAGCACGTGCGCATCAAGCTTTGGGAGGTTATTGATCAGTGCTGTAGAGTCTTCAAATTCACCGACTACATTCACCCACTCGATCTGTTCAAGTGATTTGCGAATACCGAACAGTACAATCGGATGGTCATCGGCAATAATTACGTTCATATTGTTCATGTATAAGGCTACCTTGCTACAGCAAGCTTTTGACGTAGGCGTCAATGTCGCTGATGTATTTTTCAATGCCAGAGGCATCTTTCTCACGAATTAGATGTTCCAGCGTTTCACATAACTGCTTGCCGGGAACCAGATTAAGCATGGCAAACACCCCTTTAAGCCGGTGTGCTGTCTGTGCCAGCGCTGCAAAATCATTCGCAGCGGACTCAGTATACAACCGCTTAACATCATCTGGTACTGTATCAACAAAGAGTGAATAGTATCCGCTGGCGTGAAGCTCGGCATTTTCATTACCGCCAAGCGGGGATTCCGCTATCTCTTCCTGCGCCAGCTGCTCTTCTATTAGTTGTAGTACAGCTTCCTGCATCGCATTGCTTATATTAAAGTTGACGCGCAGCTGGCCAGGGCCGATTTTCCGCACGCCTGACTCATCATCGCTTAAAAGCAAGCCGGAGGCAGTAAGATTAGACGGATTATCAGTTAAAAACAGATCAAATTCTTGACTTGCAAGTCTTTCATCCGGCGTGATGCAGGCCGCCCCCCAGTTTTCTAACTGGCGAACGACAATATTGCGGATCTCGTTCGACGTTACATCGACCATCACCACGACATCATCCAGCAGACGTTCTTCATCTTCTTCCTGCGGATTGGCGGCCATTTTCACGTGCAGAGAATAGCGGGTGCCGAGAGATTCGCGGGCCTTGATATTGAGATGGCCGCCGAGCTTACGCGCCAGCTGATCGCATAGCCAGAAGGTAAGGGCATTTGCCTTGCCGTAGCGATCGCTTTGCGTGTCATTCAGGAACGGGAAGTGCAGATTATCAATTTCACTCGTGGTGACGCCTTCCCCGGTGTCCAGGATGCGGAACGTCAGGCGGTCTTCTGCCGACTCTTCCGTACTGACTTCAAGGGTGATCTTGCCAATCTGCGTGGTGGTCACCGCGTACTGAATAATCATCAACAGTATGCGGCGCAACGCTTCACGATCGCCGTGGCGTTCGTCATTTGCCGGGAGATTGTTATTGATCAGCAGCTGCAGCCCTTTGCGCTTAATCACGGGCAGGACTTCCGGAACCACTTCATCAATCAGAGCCTGAATAGAGAAGAGGCTTGGCGTTCCCTTCCAGAAATCATTCTCCAGCATGTTCGCCAGCTGGATCTCATCAACCATTCTGACCAGCGAGTCGGCCTGACAGGCAAGCTGGTGGCTTTCTGACGTATTTAACGCCGCCGCCTGGGTCGCCAGCGTTTTTAACGGCTGCTTGAAGGCATCGCCAATGTTCTGCATAAATGCGGCGCGCCCCTGCTGGTTTTTCTCATACAGCCTTTGCGCCTGCTTGAGCTTTTTATTCACCAGCACTTCGCGATCCTGATCGCGGATGATGAAGATTTGCGTGCGTGGAGCCACCTGGCTGCGGAACTGGCGGATCTCGTACAGTTCATTGTTGATGGTGGCCTGAATCACCCCCTGGTGCTGATCCGCCATGGTGGTGATATTCTGCAGGTTAAGATGCGGCAGCAGATGGTCGGCAATTTTGTTGCTCATCACCGTACGATTCGCTTCCTGGTCGTGAACTAAGACCCCAAGCGGCAGCACGGAAACAATCTCTTCATTCAGCGCGCGTAATACGCGCAGCTCATTGCTGGTGCCGGCAGGAACCGCAGAGGCGTCGCTTTGACGCCCCGACTGGAAACGGAAGGTGCTGTACCCAAACAGGGCCAGCGCCAGCAGACCGATATTCAGCAGCAGAGGCAGCAGGATATTTTGCAGGGTATCCAGCAGCAGCGTGCCAAACGGCACCTGCCACACCAGACGCATACCGGTCGAGTTCAGGGATGAGGCAATTTCGATTTTCGAGCCGTTAAAGGAGATCGATACGCTCTCTGCGGCCTCTTTGTCAGATGCCGCACGCATGTTCTGAGTGCTGCTGTCGGGCTCCAGACGGAAACTATCGAGCGGCATGTCCGGTGGGATTAAATCATTTATCGGTAAATCGAAGGCGACCACCGTCGCCAGATGTCCTGGCTGGTTGAACGTGGTGCGCAGAGTAAAATAATGACCGTTTTGCCATGCCAGACGGCGCAGAGAAGAGAAGCTCTCACGTTCATCAAGCGCATTCGCCTGTTGCAGCATCTCTGCCCGGCGAGAATCGACGATGCTGCCCACGGTGGTCTCTTTAAAACCGGAAGAGAGATCTTTTAACGGCAGCGTAGAGATCAGGATCATGCTGTTGTCCTGACCATTCAGATAATACATCGACCATGGCACCGTTTCGGCACCCCAGAGGGTATCCAGATAGGTCGAAATACGCTGCGTCATCTCAAGCGTCGCGCTGTCGTGAGAGCCAAAAATAAGCGCCTCGGTTTTACGCTGCGGTTTTTCGAGGTAATAGACATCCTGCTTAAGCCGCGTCTCCTGAAGTCCATCTCCGGACGAGGAGGCAGGCGCGGCCGCGATATTGTCGTAAATCTGCCATGTGGCGTAGCGCCAGGTATCTATGCGCTTATGGACGGCGTGGGTGATATCGACGACCTGATAGCTCTTATCCTTCAGCCATGCATTAACCGCGCTTTGTACCATCACCCCCATGGTCACTAACAGCACAACGATCAAAAGAAGAAAGAAACGGGTGATGCTCTCGGGAAGGAGGGAGAATTTGCTCGGGGCGGTGGTTTCAGTCTGACTCATTGATATCTTTAACCCGTTGTGGTCGTGCTCTGTGGCGATAGGGCAGTATAAAGGGTAATAACTGAATTTCCAGCGCCACTGTCCGGGAAGAGGCGACTTTTTCACTGGACAATATCGGCGGTGGATGGAGCAATAAACGTGTACAAACTCGCCGTGCGCGTACAAATAATAAGTGCGCTAAGCCAGCAAATAGCACGAATTAACAAGAAATTAAGCGCTATATCATTTGCGTGCCAGAGAAGGATAGCCGGTGAGAAATTAGTTAATAGTCGTTACAATTTCGGATCGGTAGCACAAAAAATGAGAAGTTACGTAAAGAAAGGTAAAAAAAACCGAATGCGAAGCATTCGGCTCAATTAGGGATAAACAGACATTCAAAATTGAATGACGGTAATAAATAAAGTTAATGATGATAGCGAGAGTTATTTTAGAGATTAGGTGCGATCTTGTTTTGTCATTCAGTGCTGTAACGGATTTTATTGTAACCTATTGATTTATATGCGTTGTATTTTTCGTTTGATTATAAGTGCTAATTTTCTAAGCTATTTGTGCTTTGTAAAAGTTCCTTGATATTTACATTTTGAAACATGTTGATAGATAAATGAAACATCTTCAAAGTTTTCGTATCATATTCGCATTGGATTATTCTGTAATTTTGCGGAGAATGAAATTGCCGACTGGTTAATGAGGGTTAACCAGTAAGCAGTGGCAATTATAAGGCATATAACAGAGGGTTAATAAAATGAAAGTTAAAGTACTGTCCCTCCTGGTACCAGCACTCCTGGTGGCAGGCGCAGCAAATGCGGCCGAAATTTATAACAAAGATGGCAACAAATTAGATCTGTACGGTAAAGTCGATGGTCTGCACTATTTCTCTGACGACAAGGGTGCCGACGGCGACCAGACCTACATGCGTCTCGGCTTCAAGGGCGAAACTCAGGTTAACGATCAGCTGACCGGCTACGGCCAGTGGGAATACCAGATCCAGGGCAACACCTCCGAAAGCGAAAATGATGCCTGGACGCGTGTGGCGTTTGCGGGTCTGAAATTTGGTGACGCGGGGTCTTTCGATTACGGTCGTAACTACGGCGTAATCTACGACGTAACCTCCTGGACTGACGTTCTGCCAGAATTTGGTGGCGATACCTACGGCGCAGACAACTTCCTGCAGTCCCGTGCTAACGGCGTTGCGACCTACCGTAACCAGGACTTCTTTGGTCTGGTGGATGGTCTGAATTTTGCTCTGCAGTATCAGGGTAAAAACGGCAGCGTAAGCGGTGAAAACGTGGGTGGACGCAGCCTGCTGAAACAGAACGGCGACGGCTACGGTGCTTCCGTGACCTATAACCTGGGCGAAGGCTTCAGCGTAGGTGGCGCAATGTCCTCCTCCAAACGTACCGCCGATCAGAACGGTGCAAGCGTTTACGGTCATGGTGATAACGCAGAAGTTTATTCTGGCGGCCTGAAATACGATGCCAACAACATCTATCTGGCAGCGCAGTACTCCCAGACCTACAACGCAACCCGTTTCGGTACCTCTAATGGCGACAGCCCGACTACCGCTTACGGTTTTGCTAACAAAGCGCAGAACTTCGAAGTGGTTGCTCAGTACCAGTTCGACTTCGGTCTGCGTCCATCCGTGGCCTACCTGCAGTCTAAAGGCAAAGACATCGAAGGTTACGGCGATCAGGATCTGCTGAAATATGTTGACGTTGGTGCGACTTACTACTTCAACAAAAACATGTCCACCTACGTGGATTACAAAATCAACCTGGTTGATGAAAATGAATTCACCCGTCAGGCGGGTATCGGTACTGACGATATCGTAGCGCTGGGCCTGGTTTACCAGTTCTAATCGCTTTATCGTGTGACGTAAGGGGCCTGATGGCCCCTTTTTTGTGCTTCCCCGATTCTCACTACTCACCCGTTTTGGTGTACTCTTGCCGCCCTGGCATGAGGATAATAATGAATGGACATGACTTTTTTACGCGCCAGCTTTCTGGCTATGCTTTTTTTCCTGACCGCGTGTGACGATCCCGCGCCCGTGGCGAAAACCGATGCACCCGCCGCGACGGTGCTCGAAGGCAAAACGATGGGAACCTTCTGGCGCGTCAGCGTGATGAACCTCGATAAAACTCGCACGGATGAGCTTCGCGGCAAAATTCAGGCGCAGCTGGACGCCGACGATCAGCTGCTCTCAACCTATAAAAATGACTCGGCGCTGATGCGCTTTAATCTCTCCACCAGTACCTCTCTGTGGCCGGTGAGCGAGGCGATGGCCGATATCGTGACTGAATCCATACGCGTGGGTTACAAAACTAACGGGGCGATGGATGTGACCGTCGGCCCTCTGGTGAACCTCTGGGGATTTGGCCCGAATAAACAGCCGGTGAAGACGCCTGAACAGGCGGCCATTGATGACGCCCGCGCCCGAACGGGGCTGCAGCATCTGACGGTGATCAACCAGTACGGGCAGCAGTACCTGCAAAAAGATATCCCCGATCTGTTTGTCGATCTGTCAACGGTCGGGGAAGGCTATGCGGCGGATCATCTTGCTGCACTGATGGCGCAGGAAGGGATTTCCCGTTATCTGGTCTCGGTTGGCGGCGCGTTGGTCAGCCGGGGCATGAACGCCAGCGATAAGCCGTGGCGCGTAGCGATTCAAAAACCAACCGATCGGCAAAATGCCGTGCAGGCGATAGTGGATATCAACGGACATGGCATCAGTACATCCGGAAGCTATCGTAACTATTACGAGCTTGACGGGAAGCGTATTTCACATGTTATCGATCCGCAGACCGGGCGCCCCATCACGCATAATCTGGTCTCAGTGACGGTCATTGCCCCCACCGCGCTGGAAGCGGATGCCTGGGATACCGGGTTAATGGTTCTCGGCCCGGAAAAAGCTAAAGAGGTGGTCCGTCAGGAAGGGCTGGCGGTTTATATGATTGTTAAAGAGGGCGACGGGTTTAAAACCTGGAGCTCGCCGCAGTTCAACAGTTTCCTGGTCAGCGACAAAAATTAAAAAGCAAGGTTGCGGGTTTTTTATCGGTGGCGCTCAGGCACGCTCTATGTATGCTTATACGAGGAGCCGATCATGAAAAACCCAACCTTAATTACCGATGAGGATCGCTGGCAGGCCGTACTGGCCCGCGATCCGCTCGCTGACGATCAGTTTGTCTTCGCCGTGCAGACAACGGGTATTTTCTGCCGTCCGTCATGTCGCGCCCGCCACGCGCTGCGTAAAAATGTCCGTTTTTATCCTGATGCCCATCATGCCGCTCAGGCAGGGTTTCGCCCGTGCAAGCGCTGCATGCCGGACAAACGCGATCCGCAGGCGCAGAAGCTGGCAAAAGTGGAACATGCCTGCCGGCTTCTGGAGCAGGATCCTGCGTTAACCCTTGAGAAACTGGCGGAGCAGGTTGCCATGAGTCCTTTCCATTTCCACCGCCTGTTTAAGTCGGTGACGGGCATGACGCCAAAAGCCTGGCAGCAGGCTGCGCGGGGTCAGCGCCTGCGCACCGCGCTTGCGCAGGGAGACAAAATTACCGATGCCGTGCTGGCGGCGGGATTTCCCGACAGCAGCAGCTATTATCGTAAAGCCAATGATGCATTGGGCATGACGGCGAAGCAGTACCGTAAAGGAGAGGTGGCCGTGCGGTATGCCATCGATGACTGTTCGTTGGGACGCTGTCTGGTCGCCGAAAGCGAGCGGGGGATCTGCGCGATTCTGCTGGGTGACACCGATGCTGAAGTAACCGCAGAGCTTGCCACGCAATTTCCAAAAGCTACGCACGCGCCGCTGGATGACGCCTTTGTGCAGCGGATCCACCAGGTCATTGCCAGTATTGATAATCGCGACGTACCGCTTGCGCTGCCGCTGGATATTCGTGGAACCGCTTTCCAGCAGCGCGTCTGGCAGGCACTTCGCAACATTCCCTGCGGCGAAACGGCAAGTTACCAGCAGGTGGCGCAGGCGATTGGCCAGCCCAGGGCGGTACGCGCCGTTGCCGGAGCCTGTGCGGCAAACACGCTGGCAATTGTGATCCCCTGTCATCGCGTGGTTCGCAACGACGGCGTGCTGTCGGGCTACCGCTGGGGAACGGCGCGAAAAGCGCTATTACTGAAACGTGAGGCGAAACGTCAGGAGGGATAATGCTCGATCTTTTTGCGGATGCTGAACCCTGGCAGGAGCCGCTTGCGCCGGGGGCGGTTATCCTGCGTCGCTTTGCTCTCTCCCGTGCGGAGGCGTTGCTTGCCGGAATTGAAGAGGTCACAGCGGTTTCACCGTTTCGCCATATGGTGACGCCGGGCGGCTACACCATGTCGGTGGCCATGGCCAACTGCGGCGAACTGGGCTGGGCGACGAACGAGCGGGGCTATCTGTATGCCCCGAACGATCCTGCGACCGGCCAGCCCTGGCCTCCGATGCCTGCGGTTTTTCAGGCGCTTTGCCGTGAGGCCGCCGGGGCAGCCGAGTATCCTGATTTTCGGCCCGATGCCTGCCTGATTAACCGCTATGCCGTTGGCGCAAAGCTCTCGCTGCATCAGGATAAGGATGAACCCGATCTGCGCGCGCCTATCGTCTCGGTATCGTTAGGTCTGCCCGCCGTCTTCCAGTTTGGGGGATTACGCCGCAACGATCCGCTCAAACGCATCATGCTGGAACATGGCGATGTGGTGGTGTGGGGCAGGGAATCGCGGCTTTATTATCACGGCATTCAGCCGTTGAAACCCGGCGTCCACCCCCTCACGGGTGAGTACCGCTTTAATCTGACCTTCCGTCAGGCGGGGATGAATAAACTAAAATAAGAATTATTCTTGATGTCCGCGCAGGGCAGTTTACACTGCTGGCTGATTTTTATTGTCCGGATTGCCTGCATGCAACTACTTCTCCTCGTCTGGCGTCAGTATCGCTGGCCCTTCATCGCCGTTATGGCGTTAAGCCTTGCCAGCGCCGCGCTGGGTATTGGCCTGATCGCATTTATTAACGTGCGGTTGATAGAAATGGTCGACACCTCGCTCTCCGTATTGCCGGAGTTTCTTGGCCTTTTGCTGCTGTTGATGGCGGTTACGCTCGGCTCACAGCTGGCGCTGACCGCGCTCGGCCACCATTTCGTTTTTCGTTTGCGCAGTGAGTTTATCAAGCGGATCCTGGACACCCAAATAGAGCGCGTTGAGCAGCTCGGCAGCGCCTCCCTGCTGGCGGGGCTGACCAGCGACGTGCGCGCCATTACCATCGCGTTCGTTCGTCTGCCGGAGCTGGTGCAGGGGATCATTCTGACCTTTGGCTCGGCGGCCTATCTCGCCTGGCTCTCCACCAAAATGCTGGCGGTGACTGCACTGTGGATCGCCATCACCATCTGGGGCGGTTTTATGCTGGTGTCGCGCGTCTATAAACATATGGCGGTGCTACGCGAAACCGAAGATAAGCTCTATAACGATTACCAGACGGTACTGGAAGGGCGTAAAGAACTCACCCTGAACCGCGAGCGCGCCGAGTATATCTTTAACAATCTCTATATTCCGGACGCGCGCGAATACCGGCATCACATTATTCGCGCCGATACCTTCCACCTGAGCGCGGTGAACTGGTCAAACATTATGATGCTGGGTGCCATTGGCCTGGTATTCTGGATGGCGAACAGCCTGGGCTGGTCGGACACTAACGTAGCGGCAACATACTCACTGACGCTGCTGTTTTTGCGCACGCCGCTGCTCTCGGCGGTCGGCGCGTTGCCCACCTTACTGAGTGCGCAGGTGGCCTTTAATAAGCTCAAAAAATTCGATCTCGCGCCGTTCCAGGCAGAATTTCCGCGCCCGCAGGCCTTCCCGAACTGGCAGACGCTCGAGCTACGTAACGTCACGTTCCGCTATCAGGACAGCGCCTTCTCCGTGGGGCCGATCAACCTGACGATCCGCCGCGGCGAGCTGTTGTTCCTGATTGGCGGCAACGGCAGCGGTAAATCGACGCTGGCTATGCTGCTCACCGGGCTTTATCAGCCGCAGTCGGGCGAGATTTTGCTTGACGGCAGGGCGCTGAGCGCGGAGAAACCCGAAGATTACCGCAAGCTTTTCTCGGCGGTATTCACCGACGTCTGGCTGTTCGATCGGCTGCTGGGGCCGGATGGGCAGCAGGCTAATCCGGCGCTGGTGGAAAAATGGCTGGCGCAGCTGCAGATGTCGCACAAGCTGGAGTTACAGGACGGGAAGATCCTCAACCTGAAGCTTTCCAAAGGGCAGAAAAAGCGCGTGGCGCTGCTGCTGGCGCTGGCGGAAGAGCGTGACATCATCCTGCTCGACGAGTGGGCAGCGGATCAGGACCCGCATTTCCGCCGCGAATTTTATCAGGTGCTGCTGCCGCTGATGCAGGAGATGGGCAAAACCATTTTCGCCATCAGCCACGACGATCACTACTTCATTCATGCTGACCGCCTGCTGGAGATGCGCGACGGCAGGCTGAGCGAGCTGACCGGTGAAGAGCGCGATGCGGCATCGCGTGACGCGGTGGCGCGTACGGCCTGATGCCCTCACCCAAACCCTCTCCCACAGGGAGAGGGGAGAGATCGTGGCCGTAATGCCGCTTTTTTCTCCATCCCGGCCCGTTGTTTATTCTTATTTACATATCCCCGCGCTATGCTTAACCCCAACTCATTTAATGGATTTATGATTGATGTCGGTATTAAAGAAAAACAGCGCCAGACAGCGTGACCAGGAGCGCGCGCGACTCATCTGGCTCCTCACGACCGATAAAGCGGTCACTTCTACGCTATTAGGCAAACTCACCCTGGCTGAGCAATATGATGTCGGCACTCTGGCCGACGATATTGCTGAGGTAGGTGCGCTGGTTGCTCACTTACCCCCGCCGGATCTGGCGGACACCCTTGAAGCGCTTCCCTCGGAAGAACGTCACGCCCTCTGGCGTCTGGTACAGGATCACGAGCGCGGACAGGTGCTGCTTGAGGCCTCCGAAAACGTCTGGGACGACCTGATTGACGAGATGAGCGACCGGGATATTCTTGACGCTCTGCAAACGCTGGATATCGACGAGCAGATTTACCTCGTTCAGCACCTGCCGCGAAACCTGACCGGTCGCCTGCTGGCGTCACTGCCTGCGGAGGAGCGGGCGCGCGTGCGTCAGGTGATGCACTACGAGAAAAACAGCGTCGGCGCGATCATGGAGTTCGGCGTTATCACGGTGCGACCGGACGTGACGCTCGGTACCGTGCAGCGCTATCTGCGTCGCCTGGGCAAAATGCCGGACAACACCGATAAACTGTTTGTCACCTCCCGGGACAAAACCCTGCTCGGCGAGCTGGAGCTGAAAACCATCCTGCTCAACAGCACCCAGCGGAAGGTGAGCGAGGTGATGGAAAACGAGCCGATGGTCTTCTCCCCGGAAGACGATGCGGAGAAAGCGGCGCGAACCTTCGAACGTGACGACCTCGTGAGTGCTGCCGTCGTGGATTCCGTCGGCAAACTGATGGGGCGTCTGACCATCGACGAGATCGTTGACGTGGTCTACGAAGAAACCGATAACGATCTGCGTGCGCTCGGAGGGATCAGCGCGGAAGATGACGTCCATGCCTCCGTCGGCAAGGCGGTGAAAACGCGCTGGGCGTGGCTGGCCATTAACCTGTGTACCGCGTTTATCGCCTCCCGCGTGATTGACGGCTTTGAACACACTATTTCGCAGCTGGTGGCGCTGGCCTCGCTGATGCCGATTGTGGCCGGGATTGGCGGCAACACCGGAAACCAGACCATCACCATGATCGTCCGCGCGCTGGCGCTGGAAAATATTCAGCCCGGCAACTTCGCCTTTCTGATTTTCAGAGAGATGGGCGTGGCGCTGATCAACGGCCTGGTGTGGGGCGGCATTATGGGCGGCATCACCTGGTGGCTGTATGACGATATGGCGTTAGGCGGAGTGATGATGCTGGCGATGGTGCTGAATTTGCTGGTGGCATCGATGATGGGCGTCATTATCCCGTTGACCATGACCAAACTGGGGCGCGACCCCGCGGTGGGGTCGAGCGTGATGATCACCGCCATCACCGATACCGGCGGTTTCTTTATTTTCCTTGGACTGGCGACGATTTTTCTTCTTTAAGCCGACGCTTAATGCGGGCGGGGAGGAGTGCCATGACGATAATCCCGCCCAGTACGCCAATTGCCAGATTGCTGGTTGATACCGTGGCGGCAACGGTGACCAGCATGACGACCGTTTCCGCTATCGGGGCCGTTTTCAGCGCGGCGGGCTGAAGGCTGTGCCAGCTGAAGGTTTTGACGGCGACGATCGCCATAATGCCCGCCAGCACCGCCATCGGGATGTTGGCCATCACCTCGCTGAGCGCCGTCACCAGGATCAGCAGCACGATGCCCGCAGCGAAGGTTGAAATGCGGCTTCGGCCTTTCCCCATCTCCACGTTAACGATGGTTTGTCCTATCATCGCGCAGCCTGCAATACCACCGTAAAATCCGGCCAGAATATTGCCGACGCCTAATCCAATGCTTTCGCGGCGTTTACTTGACGGTGTCGCGGTCAGTTCATCCACCAGCTTTGCCGTGAGCAGGGACTCCAGCAGGCCGACAAAGGCGATGCTCAACGCGCACGGCCAGATAATGCTCAGCGTCTGTAAATTGAGGGGGACCAGAAGTTCACTAAGTCCCGGCAAACTGCCGCTCATTGAGCCTTCATCGCCCACGGTCGGCAGGCTTTGCCCGGTTGAAACGGTAAACAAGGTTAACAGCAAAATCGCAATCAGCGGGGAAGGGATGCTTTTGATATATCGCGGCACCCAGAGCACGATCAGCAGCGTCAGCACGAACAGGCCCACAATCAGCGGGCTTCGGCTCCAGAAATGCGGCACCTGAGCTAAGAAGATCAAAATGCCCAGGGCGTTAACAAACCCGGTCATGACCGACTGGGGAATAAAGCGCATCAGCCTTGCCATGCCCAGCACGCCAAACAGAATCTGAATCACGCCAGCCATGAGCACGGCGGGAAGAATGTACTGCACGCCGTGCTGATGCACCATCGGGCCAATGACCAGCGCCACGGAACCGGCCGCTGCCGTGACCATAGCCGGACGACCACCGAGTACGGACAGGGCGAGACACAGCACTACGGAAGCGATCAGGCTGACCTTCGGGTCAACGCCCGCGACCACCGAAAACGAGATGACTTCGGGGATCAGAGCCAGGGCGGTAATCACGCCTGCCAGCGTTTCGCGCGTCAGCTTCTTAGGGGAACGCAGCACGTTGGCTACGCGCTCTTCGGGGGATACAGCAGAATGGGGTAAGGACATAACAGTTCGCTGGTTAGGGCAGGCTTCCGTGCGCGCGATCACAAAACGCAACATACTAGCCAGTAAAACCGCGCTTTACCAGACGCATCGCTAATTCCTCACAAACAATCCATCATTAAATTTCACAATTACAATAATTTCGTAACCTTTAAACAATATTTAAAAGTTGTTACCGTGCCCCCGCAGCTTTTTTCACCTGCAATTTCCACGCATCAAGCACTTTTACACTAAGGCATAAATTATGAAAAAAATGACTGCCATGCTCTTTTCTCTGGCCGTGGGGCTTAACACCGTCTCCATGGCGGCGAAAGCTGACGCACCAAAAGAGCAGGAAACGGACGTCCTTTTAATCGGTGGCGGGATCATGAGCGCCACGCTGGGAACCTATCTGCAAGAACTGCAGCCGGACTGGTCTATGACCATGGTCGAGCGCCTTGATGGCGTGGCGCAGGAGAGTTCGAACGGCTGGAATAACGCCGGTACCGGCCATTCGGCACTCATGGAACTGAACTATACGCCGCAGAAAAAGGACGGTTCCATTAGTATCGAGAAGGCAGTAGAAATCAACGAAGCGTTCCAGGTTTCTCGCCAGTTCTGGTCTCATCAGGTCAACAGCGGCGTGCTGCACGACCCGCACTCCTTCATCAACACCGTGCCGCACATGAGCTTTGTGTGGGGCGAGCAGAACGTCAACTTCCTGCGCGCGCGCTACGCCGCTCTGCAGCAGAGCACGCTGTTCCGCGGGATGAAATACTCTGAAGACCACGCGCAGATTAAAGAGTGGGCTCCGCTGGTCATGGAAGGTCGTGACCCGAACCAGAAAGTGGCGGCGACCCGTACCGAAATTGGTACTGACGTTAACTACGGCGAAATTACCCGTCAGCTGGTGACGTCTCTGAAGAAAAAAGAGAACTTCAATCTGCAGCTCAGCACCGAAGTGCGCGGTTTCAAGCGCAACGCGGATAATAGCTGGAGCGTGACCGTTGCCGATCTGAAAAACAATGAAGCTGAACACGTCATCAAGGCGAAGTTTGTCTTCATCGGTGCGGGCGGTGCGGCGCTGAAGCTGCTGCAGGAGTCCGGTATTCCGGAAGCTGACGACTACGCGGGCTTCCCGGTCGGCGGTCAGTTCCTGGTGTCCGATAACCCGGAAGTGGTGAATCGTCATCTGGCAAAAGTGTACGGTCAGGCTTCCGTGGGCGCGCCGCCAATGTCCGTTCCACACATCGATACCCGTATGCTTGACGGCAAACGCGTGGTGCTGTTTGGACCGTTCGCGACCTTCTCCACTAAATTCCTGAAAAACGGCTCCCTGTGGGATCTGCTGAGCGCAACCACCACCTCTAACGTCAAGCCGATGATGGACGTGGGTCTGGATAACTTCGATCTGGTGAAATACCTGATTAGCCAGGTGATGCTCTCTGACGACGATCGTTTCGAAGCGCTGAAAGAGTACTATCCTCAGGCTAAGAAAGAAGACTGGCGTCTGTGGCAGGCGGGTCAGCGCGTGCAGATTATCAAGCGCGATCCGAAAGAGGGCGGCGTGCTGCGTCTGGGTACCGAAGTGGTGAGCGATAAGGATGGCACAATCGCCGCGCTGCTGGGCGCGTCACCGGGTGCGTCTACCGCTGCGCCAATCATGCTGCACCTGATGGAAAAAGTGTTTAAAGATAAAGTCGCCAGTCCGGAATGGCAGGCGAAGCTGAAAACCATTATTCCATCCTACGGCACGAAGCTGAACGGTAACGTGGACGCGACGGAGCAGGAGCTGGAATACACCAGCCGCGTACTGCAGCTGCAGTACATCAAACCGCAGGCTGCGGATGCTGCGCCGAAAGCGGAGCTGAAGCCTCAGCCGGAAAACAAACCGGTTGCGGATATCGCGCTGTAAGGTAAAAAAGCCGGGTGGCGCTGACGCCCACCCGGCCTATGTTCGGTGTTGTTTTGTAGGTCGGGTAAGGCGAAGCCGCCACCCGACTTAATTTCAACGTACGACAGCCTGCTCAATCTTCTCTTCAGCCTTCCACACGCGATACTTCACTTCCACGTTTTCAGGCGTATAAACCACGATCGGCAACTTGCTGTTGTAGCGCAGCAGGCTATTGTCGCCCAGATACGCTGTCACAAATTTCTTCTCTTTCTTGCCGTCCGGGCAGGCCATCATGGTGGAGACCGGAGAGGTCACTTTATCAAAGACGTAGTAGTCATAACCCCAGCCTTCCAGCGTTTTGCTTTCCAGCTGACCGCCCAGACGATGCTGGTTGCAATCCACTTCCAGCGTCTTGCCAATCAACAGCTCCACTTTGAAATTCGCTTCATCCTGCTGTGCCGGTAGCTGGATCACCTGACGCTTCATCCCTTTATCCGCTTTCGGGTACGGGGCGACTTTTTCCAGCGGCTGCTCTTTAGGTGTTTCGCTGGCGAAAGCACTGGTGCTGACACATGCGGCGGCGATGAGTGCGATGGCAAATTTAGGTGCGTTTTTCATTGTCATTCCTTTATGTCAAAACGATCCTGCACAGGTTAACATATCAATTATGAATGGTTGGTGTTATTTACTTACATTTTCAATATTAATAGCGCAATAAACCACATATTTGCCATTTAAGTAGGGATTTGTACTGGCGTGGAGTCCGGCAGGCGTTTGTGTTATTTTAGACCCTCTATAATGTTATTCATCTGTAAAAGGGAAGAGAGATGGTTCGTGCAAAACTGAAAACGCCTGAAGGCCGCAAGTTCCTCCTGGCGCTGCTGGTTGTGTTTATGATTGCTGCCGCGTGCGTGGGGCGGGCCACCATTGTTGGCGTCATCGAACAGTACAACATTCCTCTCTCTGCCTGGACAACCAGCATGTATGTCCTGCAATCGGCGATGATCTTTGTCTACAGCCTGGTGTTCACCGTTCTGCTGGCCATCCCGCTGGGCATTTTCTTCCTGGGCGGACGTGATAAACACTAGACGCCGATTTGCGATATCGAAGCCATCCTGCGGGGTGGCTTTTTTTATGTCTAATAATTTTTATTCGCATTTCCAGGATATTCTGTTTCGGACAAGACAGTGCAACATGAAGCAGGAGATGCGCAATGTTATCCCGGTTTGCAACGCTCAGCCGGATCCCGAAAGGAGTTTGGGTGGTGGGCGGCGTCAGTATGTTAATGGATATCTCCTCGGAGATTATCCACAGCCTGCTGCCGCTGTTTATGGTGACGACGCTGGGCGCCAGCGTTATTTTCATTGGTTTGATTGAAGGTCTGGCTGAAGCTACGGCGCTGTTTATCAAGGTGTTTTCCGGCGCCATCAGTGACTATCTGGGCAAGCGTAAAGGACTGGCGGTTCTGGGCTACGGTCTTGGCGCATTGAGTAAACCGTTGTTCGCTATCGCCTCTTCTTCCGGCATGATCCTTGGGGCGCGCTTAATCGACCGGGTCGGGAAGGGGATACGGGGAGCGCCGCGCGATGCGCTGGTTGCTGATGTTACGCCGCCGGAACTTCGCGGCGCGGCCTTTGGGCTGCGTCAGTCGATGGACACCGTCGGCGCATTTCTCGGGCCGCTGCTGGCCGTAGGATTAATGCTGCTGTGGAACGATGACTTCCGCACGATTTTCTGGATCGCGGTGATCCCCGGCGTGCTCGCCGTGGCGCTGCTTTTCTTCGGCCTGCATGAGCCGAAAACGCCCGTCGAACATAAACGCACGAACCCCATCAAAAAAGAGAACCTCAGGCGTCTCGGGAAAGGCTGCTGGTGGGTCATTGGCCTGGGAGCCATCTTCACGCTCGCACGTTTCAGTGAAGCATTTCTTGTGCTGCGCGCACAGCAGTCGGGGGTGCCGCTGGCGCTGATCCCGCTGGTGATGGTGGCCATGAATCTGCTCTATTTCCTCTCTGCCTATCCGTTTGGCAAGTTGTCGGACGGGATGAGCCACACCCGATTACTGCAGTGGGGCCTGGTGATGCTGATTGGGGCAGATATTGTGCTGGCGCTGAGCATCCACTGGGCTGGAATGCTTCTGGGCGTCGCGTTTTGGGGAGTACATATGGGTATGACCCAGGGATTACTGGCGGCAATGATCGCTAAAACCGCACCGCCCGATCTGCGCGGCACTGCTTTCGGTATTTTTAGTCTGGTCAGCGGCGTGGGATTATTAATCGCCAGCGTGGGAGCCGGCGCGATATGGGAAACGTTTGGCGCGGAATATACGTTTTATGCCGGAGCGGTGATTTGTCTGGCTACGCTGGTGTATCTGCGCAAAACCCCGGACGAGGCGAAATAAAAAAACCAGCCATCAGGCTGGTTTTCAGTATGTTTTTGGTCGGCACGAGAGGATTTGAACCTCCGACCCCCGACACCCCATGACGGTGCGCTACCAGGCTGCGCTACGTGCCGACGCATAAAAAGAATACTACTCGATTCCGTTTTGAATGCAAGGGAATCTGTCGCTAACTGGTTTATTATTAATCAGTTAGCGATGAAGCGCTTCTCATCCGTCAGGACCTGCAGCAGCAGGCTCAGCTGCGGTTTCTGGTCTTTCAACCGTTCACCCTGCAGATTATACGTCTGATAATTCCCGTTACTGTTCAGCACCAGCGTCAGCTTCGGTGTGGTCACCACCAGCGTGTCATTCCCGGCAGCCGTGACCCAGTTATGGCGGCGCGCAGCGCTGAAGAGATCCTGTCCCTGCGAATACTCGTTCGCTGGCGTGCTGACATGCAGCAGGCGTTGCATCAGGGTAGTCATCACATCTTTATGCTCGGTAAGCATATTGATGTGCTGTGCCGGGGTGCCAGGCCAGTGGATCACCAGCGGAACCTGCAGGTTCGGGCGTGACCAGCTCATGCTCTTCGTCTCGTCACCTAACGGGACGCCATGGCCTGCGGTCACGATCACCACGGTGTTATCCAGCTTGCCGGACTCACGTAGCGCGTCAAGCACGCGGCCAATCTGCGCATCAACATCACCCGCCGCGCGGCCGTAGCGGCGCGCGAAATCACTCTTATTGCTGTTAGCAAGCGTTGTGCCGTTAAAGGCAACCCATGAGAACCAGCGGTTATCTTCCTGCGCGTAGCGCTGAAGCCAGTTTATCCATTGGCCGGCGGTCTGCGCATCGGACTGATTTTGTGCCGCTGGCAGTGAGAAATCGGACAGCAGCGCCTGGCGGTAGAGCGGGCTGTTAAAGCCATCGGATGAGAACAACCCTAACTGATAGCCCTGCTGATTCAGCCCGGTGATCAGCGCCGCAGGCGTGCGGGTAGAGAGTACGCCGTCCATGTATCCGGCTGAAATGCCATAGAAGAGGCCAAAGATGCCCGCGTCGGTTGTGTTACCGGAGCTCATATGCTGAGTAAACGAGACGTTTTGACTCGCGAAATCGGCCAGCACAGGCATCTGCTTCTCGTAACGGGAATAGTTCAGGCCATCAACGGTGATCAGCAGGACGTTTTGCCCGCGCCCCATATCGCGATAGCGTAGATCGCTCAGAGGATACTGCACGCTGACGGCTTCCGGATTACCCTGCTCGATAAGACGGCGCTGGTACTCCTGAGCGTCAAGCAGGCCGTGTTTCTCGAGGAAACGACGGGCCGTCATCGGGTACGAGAGCGGCAGGTTCGCACGCTGCATGGTAATAGGGCGATAGAAGTTCGCATCCGCCCAGATATACATGATGTGCGAACTGATAAAGGAGACGAAAAAGAGCGCGGCGACGGGCTTCGCGTAATGGCGTCGCCGGGTCAGGCTGCGGAGCTTTTGCCAGCTCCACGTCGCAAACAGCATCTCAATCAACAGGATCACCGGGACGCTGATAAACATCAGCTGCCAGTCACGGGCCGTTTCGTTCTGGTCGGGGTTAATCACCAGTTCCCAGACGATGGGGTTAAGATGCAGGTGGAAGCGGGTGAACACTTCACTGTCGATAAGCAGCAGCGTCATCCCCACCGTCGCGAGGATGGCGGATAAGAACCGCATCAGACGCTGCGACATGACGATAAACGTCAGGGGGAACAGGATCAGCAGATAGGTGGCGAAAACCAAAAAGCTAAAGTGACCGACAACGCTTATCCAGGAGTAGACACGCCCGGTTAGCGTTGTTGGCCAGTCTGCGACAAACAGATAACGACAGCCAATGACCGTCGCCAACAGAATGTTGAACAGGGCAAACCAGTGCCCCCAGCTGACCATCTGGGAGACTTTTTCACGGTAGCGCTGACGATTCGTCACCATAAACTGTTGTTCGTATCCCTTAATGGGCCGGGTCGTTGCTGACGGACGACTGTAAAGCCTGGGCGAAAGATTTTGCGATCGCCTGACGCTGAGCCGGAGCAACGCTGGTGTTAATCAGGTTGGTGACCATATTTCCCAAAACCATCAGGGAGAGATCGGTCGGCGTTTTATGTTTTTCCAGTACGTTGACCAGCTCACTGAGCAGTTGTTCAACGTGTTCATCACTGTAGCGGGAATGTTGTGGCATAAATCAAAATCAGTTTGTTGATGAAAGGGCAACATATTACCGTAGCAACAGCTTTTTTTCCCCTTTTTTATCTGTTGTTGCACACATGTCCTGGTGGTGGTTGAATACCGCCCGGTCTAAAAGGAGAGTTTATCATGAGTCTGGAAATCAACCAGATTGCCTTGCACCAGCTTATCAAGCGTGATGAGCAAACCCTTGAAGTGGTGCTGCGCGATTCGTTACTGGAACCCACGGCGACCGTGGTGGAGATGATGGCAGAGCTGCATCGCGTCTACAGCGCCAAAAATAAAGCCTATGGTCTTTTCAGCGAAGACAGCGAACTGGCCGATAGCCTGCGCCTGCAGCGCCAGGGTGAAGAGGATTTCCTGGCGTTTAGCCGTGCGGCAACCGGGCGTCTGCGCGACGAGCTGGCTAAATATCCGTTCGCCGACGGCGGGATTGTCTTGTTCTGCCACTACCGCTATCTGGCGGTCGAGTATCTGCTGGTTACCGTGCTGAATAACTTAAGCAGCATGCGCGTGAACGAGCAGCTGGATATCAGCTCGACGCATTATCTGGACATTAACCATGCGGATATCGTGGCGCGTATTGATTTGACCGAGTGGGAAACCAACCCGGAGTCGACCCGCTACCTGACTTTCCTGAAGGGACGCGTGGGCCGCAAAGTGGCGGATTTCTTTATGGACTTCCTCGGTGCCAGTGAAGGGCTTAACGCCAAAGCGCAGAACAAAGGGCTGCTCCAGGCGGTTGACGATTTCACAGCAGAAGCGCAGCTCGATAAATCTGAGCGCCAGACGGTGCGTCAGCAGGTTTACAGCTACTGCAACGAACAGCTGCAGGCAGGGGAAGAGATTGAGCTGGAGTCGCTGTCAAAAGAGCTGGCGGGCGTCAGCGAAGTCAGCTTCCAGGAATTTACCGCAGAAAAGGGCTATGAGCTTGAAGAGAGCTTCCCGGCGGATCGCAGCACGCTGCGTCAGTTAACCAAGTTTGCCGGCAGCGGCGGTGGGTTAACCATTAACTTTGATGCGATGCTGCTGGGTGAACGTATCTTCTGGGATCCGGCCACCGATACGCTGACCATTAAGGGCACGCCGCCGAATCTGCGCGATCAGCTTCAGCGCCGCACCTCGGGCGGTAAATAGCAGGCACAAAAAACCCCGCAGAAGCGGGGTTTTTTTCGACAGGTTTGCGATTACGCGCGAACGAAGTCGATGTGAGTCAGTTTTGGCTTGAACGCGTGACGCTGAACAGCCTGAACTTTCACTTTTTCTTCTTTACCGCCAACAACGATGGTCAGAACTTCGCTGTAGAATTCAGCTTTGGTCTGCAGGTTCCACAGTTTGTCGTGATCCAGTTCGATTGCAACTGGAGCAGCTTCGCCACCGTAAACGATAGCCGGGAACTTGTTAGCGGTACGCAGGCGGCGGCTCGCACCCTTACCCTGCACGTTACGTACTTCTGCTTCGATAGTAAACATTGATTTCTCTCTGTATTTAAAACCCTACTACAGGCGACCCAGCAGCAGGTGAGTGTTCTGCCTCACGGATGTGAAGCGGGCGGCATTTTATACTCAAATGCCCCCCACATCAATGAAAAGTCCCGCTAACCGCGCAATTCATTGGCACGACGGAAGCGACCTTCGTAGTCAAAGAGTTTCTCGCGCACCTGCCAGAACTGGCCTTTCTTGCGGGCGACCACAAAATCCGGATGGCGTAATAACACCTGCTGGTGCACGATATCCGCCACGGTGATCCAGCGCAGTGGCACCCCCGGGGTGCGGGTGTGCGGGCGAATAAACAGCTGTTCGAAGGCCGTTCGCTGGGCAGGCGTCTGGAGCCGGAAGCGCTCGCTGACGTCCGCCCCGTCTTCATCGTAATAGGTGATTTTCAACCATTCACCTTTTTCATCGGCGCCGGGCTGCAACGCCATGCCGGAACAGCGCAGTACCAGCGCATCTTTCAGCTTTAATGCTGCTTTGAGCATGTCGTCCGGGTCAACCAGCACCGTGTCGCATTCCCGACAGCGGCGAGCGGCAATGTCGTTTTCGGCGTTGCACTGCGGGCAGTTTTTAAACCGGAAGCGGAAATCGCACTGCTCGCGATGCCCTTCATCATCTTCAAACCAGCCCTGACAGCGGCGGCCAAAATGCTCGATCAGCGTGCCGTCGGCGGTGGTTTTGCCCCAGAATGTGTTGGCAAACCCGCAGGCAGGGCAAAAGACCTGCACGGGCACGTTGTCGCTTTTCCCTTTTGGCGCGCCGACCTCAGGCGTATAGAGATCGTGCGGGTTACCGGCATAATCCAGAATCAGGCAGTCGGTTTTCCCCGGCGCCAGACGCAGGCCGCGGCCAACAATTTGCTGATACAGACTGACCGATTCGGTCGGACGCAAAATAGCGATCAGGTCGACGTGCGGGGCGTCAAAGCCGGTGGTCAATACCGATACGTTAACCAGATAGCGGAACTGCTGGGCTTTAAAGGCCTCAATCAGGCGGTCGCGCTCGGGGCCGGGCGTCTCGCCGGTGATGAGCGCCGCGTCGCCGGGGGGCAGTAACCCGGTGATTTCTCGCGCGTGCTCAACGGTGGCGGCAAAGATCATCACCCCTTTGCGCGTCGCGGCGAACTCCTCTATCTGGCTGATGATATGCGGCGTAATGCGCTTTTGCTTTTTCAGCTCCTGGTTAAGATCCGCTTCGCTGAATAACCCGTTGCTCTGCGCCTGCAGGCGGCTGAAATCGTACTGCACCACCGGCATATCCAGCCGCTCAGGTGGCGTCAGGTAGCCATGTTTAATCATGTAGCGCAGCGGAAGCTCGTAGATGCAGTCGCTAAACAGGGCCTTGTCATCGCCGCGCACCATGCCGTGATAATGGTAGCGATAGATCCAGCCTTTCCCCAGACGAAACGGGGTCGCCGTCAGGCCCAACAGGCGCAGGTGAGGATTCACCTCTTTCAGGTGGGACAGGATTTGCTGATACTGGCTGTCGTCGTCATCGCTGATGCGGTGACATTCGTCGACAATCAGCAGCGAAAATTCGCTGCGAAACAGGTCCAGATTGCGGGCCACCGACTGCACGCTGCCAAACACCACTTTGCCGTGGCTCTCTTTACGCTTCAGCCCGGCAGCGAAAATATCGGCTTCCAGCCCAAGTGCACAATATTTGGCATGGTTTTGCGCGACGAGCTCTTTAACGTGCGCCAGCACCAGCACGCGGCCGCGGGCCAGACGCGCCAGTTCGGCAATGACCAGGCTTTTGCCTGCACCGGTCGGGAGCACAATCGCCGCCGGCTCGCGATGTTTACGGAACCAGGCGAGGGTGGCGTCAACGGCTTCCTGCTGATAGGGACGAAGTGTAAAAGTCATGGGGTCTCGGTTTCGTTATTCCGCACATAGTATGCCACGAAACTTTTTCCCTTGAGTGGCGCAACCAGACCATTATACTGAACCGTTCCAGACTGCTTCTTTTTTCGGACCTGTTGTCCGACTTCCTGCACCATTAAGGCTAAAAAGATTTCATGCGACTTGATAAGTTTATCGCTCAGCAACTCGGCGTAAGCCGCGCTATTGCCGGGCGCGAAATTCGCGCCAGCCGCGTTACCGTGGATGGCGACATTGTGAGAGACAGCGCGTTCAAACTGCAACCTGACCATCAGGTGGAGTATGACGGCAATCCGCTGGCCCAGCAGCACGGTCCGCGCTACTTCATGCTCAATAAGCCGGAAGGCTACGTCTGCTCAACGGACGATCCGGATCACCCGACGGTGCTCTATTTCCTCGACGAGCCGGTGGCGCACAAGCTGCACGCCGCAGGCCGACTTGATATCGACACCACCGGGCTGGTGCTGATGACCGACGACGGTCAGTGGTCGCACCGCATCACCTCTCCACGCCACCACTGCGAGAAAACCTATCTCGTGACGCTGGAGTCACCGGTGTCGGATGACACGGCAGAGCACTTCGCGAAAGGTGTTCAGCTGCATAATGAAAAAGATCTGACCAAACCGGCGGTGCTCGAAGTCATCACCCCGACGGAGGTCCGCCTGACCATCAGCGAAGGGCGCTACCATCAGGTGAAACGTATGTTTGCCGCGGTGGGGAACCACGTTGTTGGCCTGCATCGCGAACGGATTGGTGCGATTGAACTCGATCCCGACCTGGCGCCTGGCGAATATCGCCCGTTAACGGAAGAAGAGATCGCCAGCGTCGGTCTGCCTTCGCACTAATTTCAGGAGAACTCTGTGACCACCAGGCCACACTCGTCGTTCAAAATCGTCTTCATTCTTGGCCTGCTGGCCATGCTGATGCCGCTGTCTATCGATATGTACCTGCCCGCGCTGCCGGTCATTTCCGCGCAGTTTGGCGTTCCGGCGGGCAGCGCGCAGATGACGCTCAGCACCTATATTCTCGGCTTTGCCCTCGGCCAGCTGTTTTATGGCCCGATGGCCGACAGCCTTGGACGCAAGCCGGTCATTCTGGGCGGGACGCTGGTGTTTGCGGCCGCTGCGGTTGCCTGCGCGCTGGCGCAGACTATCGATCATCTGATTGTCATGCGTTTCTTCCATGGTCTGGCGGCGGCAGCGGCAAGCGTGGTGATTAACGCCCTGATGCGCGATATCTACCCCAAAGAAGAGTTCTCCCGCATGATGTCGTTTGTCATGCTGGTGACGACGATTGCGCCGCTGGTGGCCCCAATGGCCGGTGGTGCGGTGCTGGTGTGGTTCAGCTGGCATGTGATTTTCTGGATCCTGGCCCTGGCCGCGCTGCTGGCCTCCGCGATGATCTTCTTCTTTATTGATGAAACGCTTCCCGTCGAGCGCCGCCAGAAGTTTCACATCCGTACCACCATCGGCAACTTTGCCTCGCTGTTTCGCCACAAGCGCGTGCTCAGCTATATGCTGGCGAGCGGGTTCAGCTTCGCCGGAATGTTCTCCTTCCTGAGCGCCGGGCCGTTTGTCTATATCGAGCTGAACCACGTTTCGCCGCAGCACTTCGGCTATTACTTTGCGCTTAACATCGTCTTCCTGTTCATCATGACCATCATCAACAGCCGCTTTGTCCGGCGGGTGGGGGCGCTGAACATGTTCCGCGCCGGGCTGTGGATCCAGTTTGTGATGGCGATCTGGCTGGTGGTGAGCGCGTTTCTGGGCGTGGGCTTCTGGGCGCTGGTGGTCGGCGTGGCGGCCTTTGTTGGCTGCGTGTCGATGGTGTCGTCTAATGCGATGGCGGTGATCCTGGATGAGTTTCCGCACATGGCTGGAACCGCATCATCTCTGGCAGGGACGTTCCGCTTCGGCATCGGCGCTATCGTCGGAGCGATGCTTTCGATGGCCACCTTTACGACGGCATGGCCCATGCTGTGGGCGATGGCTTTTTGCGCAACCAGCTCGATACTCTTCTATCTTTACGCCAGTCGACCGCGAAAAGCGGTCCACTAAAACACAGAGAAGGCCCGGAAGGGCCTTTTTTGTTGATGCATATCAACCAAACCCCCGTTCGTTTATTCCGTGTTTGTTTATTTTATGTAAAATCTATTTGTGTAAAAAGTCACATCATTGTATTCAAAAAGGTTGAGTTAGATCGCAGAAACGGGTACATATAGCGCCGACGCGAGCCTGAATACCGATAAAAAAGTGCTGAATAGTGCAGGCTGGCGATGATGTGTTACTATAAATGTAAATAAATTGTGAAGTAAATTTTGCTTCCGGGGAACGAACGTGAATACATTACAACTTTCTATTGTCCATCGCTTGCCCCAGAGCTATCGCTGGTCGGCGGGTTTTGCTGGTTCGAAAGTTGAACCGATTCCGCAAAACGTCGCGGGCTGTGAAAATTGCCTGGTGGCGCTCAAGCTGCTGAGCCCGAGCGACGAAAATGCCTGGCGGGTGATGGAGCGTCTCAGTCAGGCCCTGACGGATATCGAAGTGGACAGCTCCGTGCTGGAGTGCGAAGGTGAGCCGTGCCTGTTTGTGAAAAGCCAGGACGAGTTTGCTGCTACCTGCCGCCTGAAAAATTTTGGCGTTGCTATTGCAGAGCCTTTCTCCGGCCAGTATCCATTCTGAGCGCTAGTCTGACGACAACAGCTGGCGCGTGTAGCGCTGCGTTGGCGCGCTAAATACGCGCTGGCAATCACCCTGCTCGACCACCTCTCCCTGACGCAACACAATCACCTGATGGCATAGCGCCCGCACCACCTGTAAATCATGGCTGATAAAGATATAGGCCAGCCGGTGCTTTTCCTGTAACCCTTTCAGCAGCGCCAGGATCTGCGCCTGTACGGTCCTGTCCAGCGATGACGTCGGTTCATCCAGAATAATCAGCTCCGGTTTCAGGATCAGCGCGCGGGCAATGGCGATACGCTGGCGCTGCCCACCGGAAAATTCCGCAGGGTAGCGGTGGCGCGTCTCGGGATCTAGACCCACTTCGGTCATGACCCGCATGACCTCCTGCTCGCGTTGCTGCGCGCTCAGGCCGGGCTGATGGACGCGCAGACCCTCTTCGATAATCTGTAACACGCTGAGCCGTGGGTTAAGCGAGGAGTTGGGATCCTGAAACACCACCTGCATGCGGGGACGCACGGGCAGCATCTGGCGGCGGTTCCAGCGGTGCAGCGGCATATCGTCAAAGAGGATTTCCCCCTGCGAGGCGATTAAGCGCAGCAGCGCCAGACCGGTGGTGCTTTTACCCGAGCCGGATTCGCCCACCAGACCCAGGGATTCACCCGGGCGCAGCGAGAAGCGGAGGTTTTTCAGCACCGGGTTGCGATCGACAATGCGGCGCAGAATACCTTTGCGGATCGGGAACGAGACGGACAGATCCTCAACGCGCAGCAGCGGCGTGCTGTCCGCATCGAGAGGAACCGGGTCGCCGGAGGGTTCGCTGTCGAGCAGGCGCTGCGTATAGGGGTGCTGCGGTGCGCTCAGCAGCGCGGACGCCGTATTCTGTTCAACACAGCGTCCGTTCTGCATCACCGCGACGCTGTCGGCCAGCTTTCTCACAATGCTCAGGTTGTGCGTGATAAACAGCAGGCTCATGTTCAGCTCGTCACGCAGATCCCGCAGCAGCGTCAGTATTTGCGCCTGTACCGTCACGTCCAGAGCCGTTGTGGGCTCGTCGGCAATCAACAGTTCGGGGCGCGTCAGCAGGGCCATGGCGATCATCACGCGCTGGCGTTCGCCGCCGGAGAGCTGATGCGGAAAATCATTCAGCCGTTTGGGCGCATTGCGTATGCCTGTGCGTTCAAGACAATCCAGAATTTCTCCCCGCGCGGCCTCTTTGCGCATCCCTCGGTGCAGGGAGAGCACTTCATAAAGCTGTTTTTCGAGGCTGTGCAGAGGGTTAAGTGAAACCATCGGCTCCTGGAAGATCATCGCGATTTTGTTGCCGCGAATGCCGCGCAGGGTATGTTCGTCGGCATGCAGCAGCGAACGGCCGTGAAAAAGAATGTCCCCTTGCGGATAGCTCACCGGCGGAGAAGGCAGCAGCCGCAGGATGGAGAGCGCCGAAACGCTCTTGCCTGAACCCGACTCACCCACCAGGGCCAGCGTTTCCCCGGGCTGGATCTGCAGCGATAAATCGTTGACCACGGTGTGCGTCTCACCCTGCTTTGAAAAAGCAATCGACAGGTTATCAATACTCAGAAGAGGCTGGGTCATCTTATACCGCCTTGTTCGGATCAAAGGCATCGCGCACGGCTTCGCCAATAAAAATCAGCAGCGACAGCAGCACGGCCACGGAAAGAAAGGCGGCGATGCCTAACCACGGCGCCTGGAGGTTGTTCTTACCCTGCAGCAGCAGTTCGCCAAGCGACGGGGAACCCAGCGGTAGCCCGAAACCGAGAAAATCCAGCGAGGTGAGGGTGGTGATGGAGCTGCACAGAATAAACGGCAGGAAGGTGAGCGTTGCCACCACGGCGTTGGGCAGCATATGGCGGAAGATGATACTCCGGTCGCTAACGCCAAGCGCCTGCGCCGCGCGGATATAGTCGAAATTGCGGGTGCGCAGAAACTCCGCCCGCACCACGCCGACCAGCGCCATCCAGCCGAACAGGACGGTGATGCCTAATAGCCACCAGAAGTTGGGCTGTACGACGCTGGAAAGCAGGATGATCAGAAACAGCGTTGGCATACCAGACCAGACTTCGATGATACGCTGGCCCCACAGGTCAATTTTCCCGCCGTAGTAACCCTGAACGGCGCCCGCCACAACGCCCATCACGCTGGAGAAGAGCGTCAGCATCAGCCCAAAGAGAAGCGATATTCGCGTGCCGTACAGGATGCGTGCCAGCACGTCGCCGCCGTTAGCATCCGTTCCCAGCCAGTTTTGCGCGGAGGGCGGGGAAGGGAAGGGGGTCGTGGTAGCGAAGTTTATACTGTTTGCGCCAAAGCGCACCGGCGCCCAGAGCGCCCAGCCGTGCTGCTCAATCTGCTGGCGAAGCCACGGATCCTGATATTCCGCCGGTGTCGCAAACGGGCCGCCAAAGTCGCTTTCGCTGTAATTGGCGATGACCGGCACGTACCAGCGATCGTTAAAATGCACCAGCAGCGGCTTGTCGTTGGCGATCAGCTCTGAACACATGCTCAAGGCAAACAGCACGGCAAAAATCCACAGCGACCAGTAGCCGCGGCGGTTGTGGCGAAAACGGGCCCAGCGGGCCTGATTGACGGGGCTTAAACGCGGCATCAGCGGCCCTCAAAATCGATTCGGGGATCGACCAGCGTATAGCTGATATCACTGATGATATTCAGCAGCAGGCCAATCAGGGTGAAAATATAGAGTGTGCCAAACATCACCGGATAATCGCGCGATACGGTAGCCTCATAGCCCAGCAGCCCCAGACCGTTGAGCGAGAACATGACCTCTATCAGCAGCGAGCCGGTAAAAAACATGCCGATGAACGTGGCCGGAAACCCGGCGATTACCAGCAGCATGGCGTTGCGGAACACGTGTTTCCACATGATCTGCTTCTCGCTCACGCCCTTGGCGCGGGCAGTAACAACGTACTGCTTACGAATTTCATCGAGAAAGGCGTTTTTGGTCAACATGGTCAGGGCCGCAAACCCGCCGATGACCGTGGCCAGAACCGGCAGTGTGATATGCCAGAGGTAGTCGGTGATTTTCTGATACCACGGCAGGGAACTGAAATCGGCGGAGACCAGCCCCCGCAGCGGGAAGAGGTCAAAATAACTTCCCCCGGCAAAAAAGACGATCAGCAGGACGGCAAACAGAAACGCCGGGATGGCATAGCCGATGATAATGAACGTGCTGCTCCAGATATCGAAGCGGCTACCGTTATACACCGCTTTGCGGATCCCAAGCGGTATAGAGACCAGATAAATAATCAGCGTTCCCCACAGCCCCAGCGTGATCGAAACCGGCAGGCTTTGCTTGATCAGCGTTAACACTGACGCACTGCGAAACAGGCTATCGCCAAAATCAAAGCGGATGTAATCCCAGAGCATTTTGAAATAGCGCTCGTGAATCGGTTTGTCAAAGCCGTAGCGGTGGGTGATCTCGGCGATCACTTCCGGATCCAGCCCGCGTCCGCCGCGATAATGGCTTTCACTGATATTCCCTACGCCGGTTCGCGCATGGCTTGCGCCCATGCCTTCACCGCCGCCGCCGGGCATGCCGCCGCTGTTGCCAAATTCAATGGCGGCAATCGCCTGATCGACCGGGCCGCCGGGAGCAATTTGCACGATAAAAAAGTTAATCGTGATGATGGCCCACAGGGTGGGGATGACCAGCAGAAGACGACGGATAAGATAGGCACCCATGATGATTCCTTATCGCCGCTCAGCGGGAAGTCTGGCGGCTTTGTTAACGTCATACCACCAGGTATCAAAGCCCAGGGAGTAGACAGGGCGCACGGCAGGCACGGAGAACTTATCCCAGCGCGCAAGGCGATCTTCGCCCATATACCACATCGGCAGCATGTAGTAGTTCCAGGTTAAGACCCTGTCGAGGGCGCGCCCGAGCGGCAGGAGCTTTTCTTTATCCCCCTGCGCCGCCACGATTTTCGCAATCAGCGCGTCAATCGCCGGGCTTTTTACCCCCGGCGCATTGTACGAGGAGTCGATGTAGCTGGAGGCCCAGGAGATTTGCAGGTCCGAGCTGGGCCATGGTTGGGCGGGCCACAGGCGCTGCATCATGTCGTAATCACGGCTGCGCATACGGCTGGTGATCTGCGCGTTATCCACCTGGCGAATGTTCATGGTCACGCCCAGCCGCTCAAGATTGTGCTTAAACGGCAGCACCCACTGGTCGTTGCCCCCGGACGAGAGCAGCAGCTCAAAGCTGAGAGGCTTTCCCGTTTTGGCATCAACACGTTTTTGATTCTTCAGATGCCAGCCCGCGTCATCCAGCAGCTTGCTGGCTTTGAGCAGATTGTCGCGGTCGTAGCCGTCACCGTTTGAAGCAGGCGGCTGAAACACCGTTGTAAACACCTCTGGCGGTACCTCTGCTTTAAGGGGGGCCAGCAGAATCAACTCGTCGGCTTTCGGGTAATCGCGCGCGGCATATTCCGTGTTCTGGAAATAGCTGTTGGCGCGGCTGTAAGCCCCGTAAAACAGCGCTTTGTTCATCCACTCAAAATCAAAGGCCAGGGAGATGGCTTCCCGCACCCGGCGGTCATTAAATACCGGACGCTGAATATTAAACGCCAGCCATCGCGTGTCTTGCGCAGACTCATTTTTATGCTCGTCTTTGACGATATAGCCTTTGGCGAAATTTTTGCCGATATAGCGGGTCGCCCAGTTTTTGGCGCTGCTCTCGACCCGCAAATCGAAGGCCCCCGCTTTGAACGCTTCAAACGCCACGTTATCGTCAAGGTAGTAATCATAGCGAAGGGTGTCGAAGTTCCAGCGTCCGCGGTTTACCGGCAGATTGGCTGCCCAGTAGTCTTTGACGCGGGAATAGACGACATATTGCCCCATGCGCCAGTCGGTGATGCGGTAGGGGCCGCCAGCCAGAGGAGGCGTGGAAAGCGGGTCGCTCAGCTTGTGGTTTTTCCAGAACGATTCCGGCATCACCGGCAGCGAGAACAGGCTGAGCATGTTCTCTTTATTTGGTTCGCTCAGCTCGATGCGCACGGTAAGCGGCGCAATGGCTCTGACCGACGCGCCTTTATACACGATGCGGAACTGGGGAACGCCTTCGGTCATAAATTTATGAAAGGTGAACGCAACGTCGCTGGCCTTAACCGGCGTACCGTCATGAAAACGAGCTCGAGGGTTAAGGGAGATCTCCGCCCAGGCGAAGTTATCGGCGTAACGCACGTTCTCGGCAATAAGCGGATAGTAGCTGCCGGGCTCGTCATCAGAGGTGACAAAGAGCGTATCGTAAAGCGATTCCGTCCGCGCGGCCGCCACGCCGCGCAGGGCGAAGCGGTTGAAGTTGTCGAAGGTTCCCGTGGCGGAAAGCGTGACCTTTCCGCCCTTCGGCGCGGCAGGGTTGACGTAATCGAAGTGCGTAAAATTGACCGCGTATTTCGGCTCGCCAATCACCGCGAAGGCGATATTTTCTTTGATGGCTTGCGCCTGGCTGGACAGGCTCGTGAATGCCAACATCAGCAACATAAAGCGCATAAGCATCTCGCGGCAGCTCCCTCTTTACAGACCGGCTCGGTTAAGCTGAATAATAAGTGACGTCACGGGCAATGTGAAATTAATCACCCTCGGCCGAAATATCAGGCCGCCATTCGCGGAACTGCGCCAGCGGCATCGGGCGGCTAATCCAGTATCCCTGCAGGAAATTAACGCCGTGTTCGCGCAGCCAGGCGGCCTGTTCCGGTGTCTCTACCCCTTCGGCGACGGTCGACATATTCAGTCGTCTTGCCAGCGTCAGAACGGCATCCAGCACCGGCGACGTTACCGTCTCAGTCCCTATCGCATTAACAAATCCGCGGTCTATCTTGAGGTAGTCCATGGTGAAATGCTCAAGGTAAATCAGCGCGCTGTGGCCGGTACCAAAATCATCAATGGCGATTTCAAACCCTTCGTTATGCAGCCATTCGAAGAGGCTGTTGGCTTCCCGATGGTTAAGCATATCGCGCTCGGTAATTTCCAGCACGATCTGGAAGTAATCTGGCGGCAGTAACGCTTTGAAGGTGCGCATATCGTCCTTGAAGCTTTCCGCATGCAGATGCCCCGGCGCGATGTTGATGCCCACCTTTGCGCCCGGAGGTAACAGCGTTTGTAACACGGGAGCATCGTGAATGATAAGGTCAAAAAGATGCAGCGTCAGCGGGACAATGAGCTTCTGCGCTTCGGCAAAATTGATAAACGCGTCGGGCGGAATTTCCCCCATTGTCGGGTGTTTCCAGCGCATCAGTACTTCCAGCCCGGTCATCTGGAGCGATTTAGCATCGACGACGGGCTGATAGACTACATAAAACTGGCCGCGCTTAATCGCGCTTAAAATCTCTTTACCCGGGTTGAGGCGAATGCTGAGGATATAGTAGTTGAGCGAGCCGGCACAAATGCCGCATACCAGCCCGAAGAACAGGGCGTAAAGAATTTCATCGCTGGTCCAGGCGTCCGCATACAGATTTATGGTCAGGGGAACGTCTTTCAGCGTTGCGGTACGGGCCGGCGTTTCATGAAGATCGTGCGCGTTGACCAGCATGCTGGACCGCGTTGACAGCGCATGATCGCCAATGATGATGGCGATGCCGGCAAATTCGTCCTGGCGAGCCGTGTAGAGCAGGTAAGGCGTCAGGTTGAGATTCACTGAGGTAAATACGCCGCCGTCCTTCACTAGCGGGTTACGGTACCAGATGGCAATGGCGGGCTTGTTGGGCAACATCGGAGTGCCGGGAAGCAACGCCATATCAATCTGTTTGTCGATGTGCAGCTCAGGTATCAGCTCCTCCATCGGGGAATTCATCGGACCCGTAGCAGAAGAGCAGAACGCCATTTTGTCTCTGACCAGCAGGAATGCGCGAACGTTAACGCTAAAGGCAGCGCGCGAGGTGAGTTCCTGATTTACGTCGTGGCAATTGTTTAACGTGAGCGGCTGGAGCACATCGATAGAATTTTTTAACTCATCGAAATAGCTCTCCATATAGATGCTCACATCGTGGATCAGGGTGTCGAATTTGACTTCCCGCTTGTGGTAGCTCCAGAAAAATTGCAACGAACCCAGGAGCAGGGCGGCGATCAGGCCTGTGATGATGCTGAGGATCAGTATCTTGCGATTGCTGGAGAAATAGCGGGTGAACATAGACGTCGTAATTCCTGAAATGCCGCTGGATGTATTCAGTGTAACGGGCAAAAAAAAACACTGCCGAAGCAGTGCTTTTTTTCATCATATCGCCAGCCAAGGGATAACCAACGATACGATAGTCATATTAACTGCGGGTCAGTACGCGGCGTGCTTCGTTGTAGCGCTTCTTCCAGTACGGTTCATTCATGCTGGAAATGGTGACACCGCTGCTGGTGGAGGCATGTACGAACTGGTCATTACCAATGTAGATGCCAACATGGCGACCTGTAGAACCGGCACGGAACAGGACTAGATCACCGGTGCGCAGTTTGGTACGTGAAATCGACTTGCCCATCTCCTGCTGTTCATAGGTTGAACGCGGAAGATCTAACCCAAATTGCTCGCGGAATGTACGCTGTACAAAACCGGAACAATCAATACCTGTTTTTGTGCTGCCGCCAAGACGATAACGCACGCCTTTCCAGTCAGCATACTGGTCCATAATGCGGGACTTCACGTCCAGATTACGTACCATATTTTCAAATTCATCCTGAGAGGCTTGCAGTGACGAGGAATCTTCCATTCCCACAACACGCGTCTCAGGATGCATATTCTTTGCGGTGTTCGATGTACTACATGCAGACAACAGTACCGCGACTGCTATCGCCGGGATTCCCCGTAAGATATATCTCAGAAACGGTTGAGATTTGACCATTTTGTTTATTTTCCCTTGAAGTCCTTAACGACAAATATCGTTATAAAAATGCCAAACGTGACGAGACTAATTATCTGTTCACATTGAGACAATTCTTTCTGGTCACATTTGTGGTACAGCGCACAAAATTATTCGCCAGCGAAATAATTATCTCTATGGGGCAAAACGAGTTCGAGATTAACCGATTGCCTGGGGTATTGCGAGAAAAAAAAGCCTTTTTTTTATAAGAAAATGTGATACAGAAAGTAAAAATCCGTAATTGCTTAAAATGCGGACAGATCCGAGGCTTTATCGCGCAATTGCTTCATTTTTATCATGAATGTGATGACAAGAATATGACGCTGGGAAAAGATCGTGGCGGAAAGGCTATCGGGGATCATGTCGATCCCTGATAGCTCACGTTAATTTAGGTTAGTTATTTGTTTAATTGTTGTTGCGCTCTGCCGGGAAGATAGCGATCGAACAGCGCTATTATCCTGTCGCTCAGTGGGGTCATCAAACACCACGGCAGCGCAATCAGCGCAACGGAGAGCGAACCGACGGCAATATCGGTGAACCAGTGAGCGCCAATCATTACGCGCGGGAAGGCAAAAACCACAAAAATAATCAGGGCTATGGCAAACGCTTTTCTGCCGAAATAGCGAAGCATAATTGAGGAAAAAATAAGCAGCATCATGCCGTGATCGCCAGGGAAACTGTCCTTCGACGCATCTTTTGTTGGAATATGCAGCAGCTCGCTGACGCGATAGATATCGGTGAAAAAGAGCGTTGGGCTGGAACGCTTAACCGGAATAATCGCGGTGGCCAGCTGGTTAATGACGACAGCAAACAGCAGCATCACCAGACCGATAATCAGAATACGCCGACGCACGGCTTTGTCCTCTTTCAGCCAGAAAGAGAGCATCAGGCAGCCCATCGCCAGCAGCGAGAAGCCGTCAAAGGCGCGGTTGTTGGTAATTGCCACCAGCCACAGGAACGCGTTGCTCTTCACCAGCTCCTGATTGAAGAAGTGAAAAATGGCAGAATCCAGCGGGAACCAGAAACCATGATCTGCCGGGATATACCAGGAGAAGAAAAGCGCCAGACCGGCGACATTAAGCAGTAATATCAGGGGAAATCGAGTTGTCATAACGTTCTGCATAGAGTGAAAACTGGGGCAACGTTAGCCGCCCGAACTTAAACGAATCCTCAACAGACTGGACTGGAGGGCATTCCAGTCGGCGTTAACCGCACTAATTAACTCTATACGGCTGTCAGGCGGCGCCACGTTTTGCGTTTCAATAAAGAAATCGTCGCCCTGGCGGTTGATCCGCACCAGTCCGTCCGGGGTGCGCATGATCCCTTTCACGCGATCGACGGGCGCAAGACGGGCCCACTCCAGGATCCCGATGGTGTCAAAAACGGTTTCAGCATCAAAAATCCATCCGCAGGCCTGATATCCCTGGCCGCTATTCAGATTACGACGCCAGCGCTGGTGTTCCGGCAGACTCAGGGCTGCCAGACCCTGTTTAACCGGATGACTGTGCGAATGCTCCGCGCTGGCGGGCAGCTCGGTGCGGTTCAGACGAGGCAGGTTAAGCAGGGCGCTATCAATATTCCCCTGGGTGGTCTGCACCCGTGTGCGATTGCCGCCAAAATGTTGCCACCACGCATCCAGCGCAGCCTGGCTTTCAGCCGTGGCGCGATCTGCTTTATTCGCGACAATAACGTCAGCGGAGGCGAGCTGATCGCGGAAGTTCTCATTAGCCACCGCCTTGTCATCCAGAAGCTGACGCGGATCGAGCAGGCACAGGGTGGCGCGCAAATCGATCCACGGCTCGTAAACCGGGGCGGTCAGTAAATCGAGGATTTGCTTAGGGTGACCCAGCCCGGTAGGTTCAATCAGCAGGCGGTCAGGTTTGCCCTGACGCAGCAGGGTATTGAGGCCGACCTGCATAGGCAGGCCATTGACGCAGCACATGCATCCGCCGGGGATCTCTTTAATCATCGCGCCGCTGGATGACAGCAACGCGCCGTCAATGCCCACCTCGCCAAATTCATTGACCAGCACGGCCCACTTCTCGGCCGGATCTTTATTCGCCAGCAGGTGGAGAATTGAGGTGGTTTTACCGCTGCCGAGAAAACCGGTGATGAGGTTGGTTTTGGTCACGTGCGCTCCAGATCAGAATTGTGATGCTATAACACTATTCTCTCTATCCTGGCGAAAAACGTGACCTGTGAGAAGGGGAAGGGCGAACGGAGGCCTCATCCGTTCGCGTTAAGCGCAGTAATCGTTAAATATTTAACGTTTCGATAACAGCCTGACGTGCGCCGTTGCGGATAATGCGCTGGTATGCCTGGCGGACAGTCTCCACAAAGACGCTGTTTTGTGCGAGATCGTGACCAAAGACCTCACTCAGCCCCAGCAGCGCGTTAACGCGGTCGGCGTCGCTGCTGGCGTTGACGATGGCGCGGATTTTATCGCTGAGGGGATCGCGAACGTCAATCGCATTGCCACGGTCGTCGATACCGCTGACGTAGCGTATCCAGCCGGCCACGCCCAGAGCCAGCAGCGGCCACGGCGTATTTCGCTCAAGATGAACGCGGGTCCCGTCAAGCATTCTCTGGGGCAGCTTCTGGCTACCGTCCATCGCGATTTGCCAGGTCCGATGCTGGAGGGCCGGGTTGGCAAAGCGTTCAATTAGGCTATCGGCGTAGGCGGTGAAATCGACATCCTTAATCCGTAACGTGGGGGCCTGCTCGTTCAGCATCAGCCGACGGGCGGCTTCACGGAACGCCGCGTCCTCCATGCATTCATTAATATGCGCGTAGCCCGCGAGGTACCCCAGATACGCCAGGAAAGAGTGGCTGCCGTTGAGCATGCGTAATTTCATCTGCTCCCACGGCAGAACATCCTGCACCATCTGGACACCCGCCACTTCCCACTCGGGACGGCCTGCGACAAAATTATCTTCCACCACCCACTGAATAAACGGTTCGCAGCTGATGGCGCACGGATCTTCAACGCCGAGCGCGTCGGTGATTTCCGCAAGCGATGCTTCCGTCGCGGCGGGAACAATTCTGTCAACCATCGTTCCCGGGAAGCTCACGTGGCTATCAATCCATTCAGACAGCGCCGCGGAACGCTTTTGCGCCATGCCCAGCACCGCGTTTTTGACCACGTGCCCGTTATCCGGGATGTTGTCGCAGGAGAGCACGGTAAACGCAGGCAAACCGCGCTCGCGGCGGCGGTGGAGCGCTTCGACCAGGATCCCTGGGGCAGAATGTGGCTCTGAGGGGTTTTCAAGGTCGTGGACGATCCGGGGGTTATTCAGATCGAGTTTTCCGGTCGCGGGATCGATGCAATAGCCTTTTTCCGTGATGGTGAGCGATACAATCGCGACCTGAGGCTCGCAAAATTTCTCAATAATGGCGGGCAGGGAGTCCAGCTTTGCGTTCAGGCACTCATGGACGGCGCCGACGATAATCGCCTCATTTCCTTCAGCCCCTTTCTCCAGCACGGTGAACAGATGCTCCTGCGCGCGCAGCTGGCTCATCAGCGCGTCGCCGCTGAACAGGCTAATCTCACAAATCCCCCAGTCGCCGCCTTTTTCATTCAGCACCCTATTTGTTAACAAGGCCTGGTGCGCACGGTGAAACGCGCCAAAGCCAAAGTGAACGATGCGGGAGCGTAATGACTGGCGATCGTAGCGAGGTTGCTGAACCCCGGCAGGAAGGACGGTAGAGGCAATTGTCTTCATGAGATACACACCTGATTAACCATTAATTAACAATGCCAGTGTAAAGTTATATGACAGCAAATAAAATTGGTGAGCCGTAAATATCCCCGTTATGTGAGTTTGATCAATCAATGTGTGGCGGTGTATTGACCCTTTACGGCAAACATGTATGGTAGTCGTCATTGCAGTAACGCATATTGGTATAACAACTTAAGAGGGTGAGGCAATGGAACAAACCTGGCGTTGGTACGGGCCGAACGATCCGGTTTCTCTTGATGATGTGCGTCAGGCTGGCGCAACGGGTGTCGTCACGGCGCTGCATCATATTCCTAACGGTCAGGTCTGGCCGGTAGAGGAAATACAGACGCGTCAGGCGCTGCTGGCGGAGAAGGGATTAACCTGGTCTGTGGTGGAAAGCATTCCTGTTCATGAAGATATCAAAACCCATTCCGGGGAGTATCAGACCTGGATTGCTAACTATCAGCAGAGCATTCGTAACCTCGCGGCCTGCGGTATTGATACGGTTTGCTATAACTTCATGCCCATCCTCGACTGGACGCGAACCGACCTCGAATATCAGATGCCGGACGGCTCAAAAGCGCTGCGTTTCGATCAGATTGCCTTTGCAGCGTTCGAGTTGCACATCCTGAAACGGCCTGGCGCTGAAGCGGATTACAGCGTGGAAGAGCAGCAGCAGGCACTCGAATGGATCAATGCAGCCAGCGACGCGGACATCGAAAAGCTGACCCGTAATATTATTGCGGGCCTGCCGGGTGCCGAAGAGGGGTATACGCTGGATCAGTTCCGCGCCCGCCTGGCGGAATACGGCAATATTGATAAGCACCAGCTGCGTGAAAACATGGCGTATTTCCTGCGCGCTATCGTGCCGGTTGCGGAAGAGGTCGGGGTTCGCCTGGCCGTGCACCCGGACGATCCACCGCGTCCCATTCTCGGCCTGCCGCGCATTGTTTCCACAATTGAAGATATGCAGTGGCTGAAAGAGACGGTCGACAGCATCTATAACGGCTTCACCATGTGTACCGGCTCCTACGGCGTGCGGGCAGATAACGATCTGGTGCGGATGATTGAAACCTTCGGCGACCGCATTCATTTTACGCATCTGCGCGCGACCTGCCGTGAAGAGAACCCAAAAACCTTCCACGAGGCGGCTCACCTGGGCGGCGATGTGAATATGGTGGCGGTGGTAGACGCCGTTCTGGCCGAAGAGGCGCGTCGCAAGCAGATTGGCGATGTGCGTCCTATTCCGTTCCGTCCAGACCACGGCCACCAGATGCTGGACGATCTGCGTAAGAAAACCAACCCAGGCTATTCTGCGATTGGCCGTCTTAAAGGGATGGCGGAAGTGCGTGGCGTTGAGCTGGCGCTGAAGATGACGAAGTATCCGGAGCTTCTGTAAGCTCTGTTGCCCGGTGGCGCTACGCTTACCGGGCCTACAAAAAAACCGGCCTGAGAGCCGGTTTTTTTGTTTTGTAGGTCGGGTAAGGCGAAGCCGCCATCCGACAAACGCCGCAATCAGTCAGCGCGACCCATATAGCGTTTTTCTTCGATATGGATGCGGATCTTCTCGCCAGCGGAGAGGTATTCCGGCACCTGCACCACCAGGCCGGTCGTCAGGGTAGCCGGTTTGTTGCGGGCACTGGCGGATGCGCCTTTGATGCCGGGTGCCGTTTCAACGATTTCCAGATCGACGGTCTGAGGCAGTTCCAGCGCCAGCAGCACGCCATCCCAGGTCAGAACCTGCATGTCAGGCATACCGCCTTCAGGAATGAACAGCAGCTCTTCTTCAATCTGATCTTTGGTGAAGATGTACGGGGTGTAATCTTCTTTGTCCATGAACACGTATTCGTTGCCGTCGATGTAGGAGAAATCAACATAGCGACGGGTCAGGGTCACGGTATCGACAATATCGTCACCTTTGAAGCGTTCTTCCACTTTGAGGCCGGTACGCACATCGGCGAAACGCATTTTATACAGCGTTGCTGCACCACGGGCGCTTGGTGCCTGAATGTCGATATCTTTCACAATCAGCAGTTTGCCGTTGTAATTCAGCACCATACCTTTCTTAATTTCGTTCGCTCTTGGCATTGCAGTAATCCTGTTTACGGGAGGTAAAAAATATCGCGCCAAATTACTCGCGCGCGGCCTTTCAGGCAAGTGGAATTCGTGGCTTTTGCTATCAATACGCAAAAGGTGTTACTGTGCGCGCGATGCCCGACTACGCGGGCCATCGTCAGCGAAAGAGAGCATTTATGGATTGCCGTCCCGATTGTGGCGCGTGCTGTACTGCACCGTCCATTTCAAGCCCCATTCCTGGAATGCCCGAGGGCAAGCCTAACAGTCAATTATTCTCAGTATAAAAAATGACATAGCTAAGCAGAAATGACTTTTTTGCTAAGTGTTTCAATTGAATGTGAAAAGCTTTCTCCATAGCCAGTTTTAGACAGTTGTAATAACTCATTTAGTCCAGAATGACTTGTAAACGAAAGGTTTTCATAAAGACATATAGGAAGTTCTGAATTGTCTTTAAATCTTCTGTCTGGGCCTCCAGACTTGTTCACATACTTCCATGTCCTGCCAACGACTATGGCATCTCCAGGTACACCTTCGCTCTCAATGAATCGACTATCACCTACATTAACGAATAGCTGGTTATAACCAACAGCGCCTACACCTTCACGGTCATAAACCAGTACTCTATCTGGAAAAAAATGCAATGTTTGGCGACCGACATTGATAGCAATCGTCTCAATATTTGTTTTAACAAAGGGAGGCTTTGATTTGCTGATTGAGGTGACTTTTCTGCGTAGTAAGTTACCAGCTCCGGCATGATACTTGGGGTCATAAACGGCTCCAGAAGCTTCTATATGCCATACTTTTGAGCAGCTTGCGAGCTTGGCTCCACTATCATGAAGTTGCTGGTAACATGCCATCATTTGATCATCAAAGTCATAAAAAAGAACAGTAGTCTTTCTTAGCTGATCGTACATGTAAGCAAAAACAGAGATTGCTACCCCTACGATAAAGCCTATAGCGAGGCACCACTCAGGCCATGTCTGTGAAAAACCGTAAAGTAACAGCGCAATCGAAAGGCACATGACCAAGGGCCATATTTGTGACTTCTTATGTTTGTTGTTCAACTCTTCAAGCAGTTCTCGGGAACTTGAATCAACGATTTCCGAGATATGGGATGACTCGATTTCCTCGAGAGGTGCATGTGTAGTGTCATGTTCTATTGGGGATTCATTAGGTACACGTTGGACCTTTTTACCGTTCTCTGGGATCATGCTTGGTGAAAGCGAAGCACGATAATAGACTCCGCCAGCACCAACATGGATGTAATTTCCTCTTGGACCAGTACCGAATCTCAGCCCTTTTATGCCAATAGATGCGCCGACTCCAGATTTGGATAGGTTGAATCTTATCGGTCCAACGCGAATGCTTTTCCTAACGTAAATGCCCATAGTAACTCCATGTAATAGGTAGCATGAGAATGTGAGTCAACGAAAATCCTAACAAATTCTACATCAGAAAATGATGAGGCTAGATGCCTTAAAGACAGCACTGCGTATTTTTATATTTTTCAATTGGTTAGTAAGCATTTCCCATTTTGATTTAGTTGCCTCTAAACAGTGACCTGTCTGTGGAAGTGTCTTTCTGTTATTGTTGACGATTGAGCTAAATTTTGAACAGAAGGCTAAATGGACTGTCGTAGCGATTGTGGGGCTTGTTGTATTGCTCCTTCCATCTCATCTCCAATCCCAGGGATGCCACAGGGAAAGCCAGCAAATGTAAGATGTGTACAGTTATCGGAAGATAATCTATGCAACATCTTTGGGTCAATCCACCGCCCCACGGTGTGTAGCAGTCTGCGCCCTTCACTCGATATGTGCCATAAAAATCGCGAAGAGGCTATGGCTTACTTGATCCATCTTGAAAAACTAACCTCACCATAAAATCGTTGCCATAAATAATTTTGTGGTGTATAGTGAAAGAAATTTACTGTGGAAACTTTTCAGAGTTTCTATTTATCTACTAACACCGCATTTATGCCAGTAGCTGTTGGGCTTGGTCCTCCCCAAGAGTCTCTCCCTCATACTGGTTATTATTAATATCTGCTATGTGGTGTTAGTTGTATGTCCATAGATCTGCCTTTCCCTGCTGTTCAAAAAATAACCAATCATCGTGATGATGGTCGTTACTCACTTATCCATAGCTCTGAATATGTACTTGATGGGCTTGTATACCGTTTGAACTATGATTCGATGAAGAAGGGTTATCATCCGATCAGAAAAGAAATCATTGATGCGTTCATTAAGCAGATCCATGCAATGCAATCGCACTACAGCAAGGTTTTTGCTTTCCGGTTCGATTTGTCAGTACCGGAGGGAATGCCTGTTTCGGAAAGTAATGGATTAGTGAGTGATCTTTTTGAACGATTGAGAGGGCGCTTTAAAAAGAAGGCGTGGAATGGACAACCAATAAAAAAATTTGCTTACGGTTGGGTTCGAGAAAAGGAAAGGGCTATGCAGGTTCATTACCACTGCTGGATAGCATTACCTCATTTCCAAGTTCAAACCGCTGGCTTTGGTAACACAGGCATGATTGGGTTGATAAGTGAGCTTTGGAATGAATTGACAGACGATACCAGCCGTGTGCATTTAGCTGAGAATGGCCGATACTCTATCGTAAGGGGTCATCATGATTCCCTTGCTGATTTTGTTGAGCGTATTTCGTACCTTGCGAAAAACAGCGGTAAATTTTCATCTGGAGAAGGGCACAGGATCTTTTCAACATCCAAGCTCAGAATGAAAGCGGGAAATTAACAAAGACAGTCAAATCTTTCCTGTATCGCTTTAAGAGCCGTTTTTATGGGATGTGAATACATTTTATTGGTTTTCACCTAAAAGTTCTCCGTAGTGGTATTCAAGGCTTTTTTGAGGGGGTATGGAGCTCTCTTGGTATAGATTCGGTAACAAACTAATTACGCGCTCTAGAATCTGCTACAAAGATAGATGAAACCCGGAAAATTGCTTTATGAGAGAAATATTTCCGGGTTTACATGTATTTATAGATTAAGTGTGTGAGTGCCTTTAGGATAATAAGGGCCAACACAATATGAAGTGTCGTTTAACTCTGGAGATATCATGGATGTTGTAAATATTAACTGATACTCATCATGTAAATTTTGGCATTCATTAATTATAACGTGTTGGAAATTATGGCTTCGTGCATCAACCATTCCTTTATCTTCAATATTATCCATAATAATGAAATTAGGTAGGCGTGACTCTGGATCGTCAACGCAGTGGAGGAAGATAGCAAGCCGAATACTGTTTTTGAAAATAACCATTGAACTGGCGGAAAATTTACTCATGCCGTCCAAATACATTCTGTCTCGAGCAAAGTCAATAATAACATCGCCAGGGTTATCGAATGCAGGCTCGTTGCCACCATCTGATATTAACAGTCTTTTGGTTATTTGCTCTATATCGGAGTATACAGCCACTTGTCTTTCTGCTTGAAGTTTGTCTAATGAAGCAAGTTTATCTTTAATTTCCAAAATTCTTTTTTGGGCTTGTTGCTTCTCCAGTAAGAGAGCATTTATTTTAGAAATGCCACCTCTGTTTTCTTCAAGAGAAAGAATGGCTCCCTCAATAAATCCGATGCTTTTCCCAATTTCAATAATCAAGCTTTCTTTTTCGGATGGAATCAATGAGAAAGTCTTAAGGCTACGAGATAGCTCATTTATTTTTAAGCTTGTCTTTTCTAGATTAACATTAAGGTCTCTGATCTCACTTTCAAGACTTGCAATAACTTGACTGCTTTCTTTTATTTGAAAGTTCAGGTTGTTGAGTTGTTTGACATAAGCATCATCAGACGAGTTTTTGCTATTTTTACTTTTGCATAATCCACAGCTTTCTAAATCGGTGCTTATCTCAATATGATTTAAACATGAGGGGCAATATTTGAATTCAATACTACCAAGTGAATTATTAACGGACTTAGAATGTAATAGTGCATCTTTCCTTGATTCTAGTGAAATTAAGAAAAGTTTCGTGTCGCTCATTTCTTTTGATAAAGAAATAATTTCTTCCTGTATTTTGAATCGGAAAGATATCAACTCAAGATTTTCATTTTGTAATTTTGCTAAAACGGATTTGTCTTCGCTGCTATCATCCGTGTTTCCACCAGAAAGCAACGTTTGCATCTCTTCATTAAGTTTATCAAGTTCAAGTGAGTATTTTTCAATGCGCTGATTTAATGAATGTTCACTTACTTTTACATCATTTCCGCCAATTATCTTAAATATTGAATTTGCTTCTGAATTGAATTTTTCGAAACGTTTTGTTTCTGATAACAGTTCTTGTCTTAAGTTGTGAGCTTCTAAGTCATCAATGCCAAGAAGGTATTCACCAATAGCTCTTCTTAAGTTAGGATTATCAAAGTTCTTCTCTTCTTTTAAAAGCTTGGTTGTTGCTGATAATTGGTCAACGTACATCAATCGCATTATCTGATGGAGAGTTAAATTTCGGTCATCATCAGTTTTATGTCTTGGAAGACTCAAAAGCTCAAAAAGCTGCTGAGAAAAGCTATGTAATGTATCACTTCTGCGATAAGGATAACCTGTCCAGTGAGCATTGAGTTTGATGGATGAGTCAATAGTACCTTCATGCAAGTACATCTTTGACAGTCCGTTTTCAACAATATCTCTTTTTAATGTGACCCTAATTCCGTTGAGTGAAACTTGAGCAAATACTTTATCACAATATGATTGATGTTGAGTCCAGTCAGTTATAACTGAACCTAAAGCATAAGACAATAAATCTACAATCGTTGATTTGCCCGTCCCATTCCAACCTCTTATTATATTAACGCCTTTGTGGAATTCTTGGTCATACACAAAAATGCCGTTCCTGGATACAGCGAATCTTTCAACAATCAAATGAGGCTTAATCATTTGTATCTACCTCGTCATATCTATATTCCATAAGACCTGTTCTTTTTTTTAGTCCGTTGGAGCCGTAAAATTCAATTTGCTGGAACCCTTTGGATATTAGGGCAAACCATTCACTCTTCCTGTAAGAAACTTCGCTCAAAGAATGTTTTAAATCTTCAGGTAAAACAGTTTTAGTCCTTTTTATCTTTCCATTTGTATAACTTTCCATATCAATTAAATTCTTGGACAAAAGATGATGGAACGCGATAGATTGAATTCGTCTTAGTTCAATGAAAATCCGATTAGGATTCTGAATGTTCTCGTAAGGTTCACTTATCTTTTGTATTGCTTTTTTATAACGTCTTAATTCATTCGGAAATGGTTTTATGAGTTTTAAAAGACTAGGGAAAAGTACATAAAAGTCCATTAGCCTGAATAGTTCAATATCAATTTCACAGTCATTTTGCTCTTCTAATAAAAGCAACGATCTATAGACGCAATGGCTGGTATCGAATATTGGGTGATATATTAACATTTAATCCCCCACGATACATGACATAAGCCAGTCAAAAAATAAAGCATTCCTGATACCAACTCAGTAGTAATCAAGCTATCGTAACGAACAATAGCTTTATGCACTGGTTGAATTATTTCAATATTAACTAGTCTATCGATTTCTACTTTACTTTGACCACTCATTATTGCTGGATAAATACACTGATGCCAGCTCGAACAAATGGCGGAAAGAATCTGAATGTATACTGTTTGTTCAACCAGAGACATTTGATCTTTAGCAACTCTCCGAGCAAATTTATTTTTTAGCCTAGTTGCTCTTTCCACTAAGTCAGATCTGTCACCGCGTAAAAGTTTACCTTCCAGTCCAATGATCTCTCTTCCTGGATAATCATCTAGATACTCTGCTAAATCTTCCATTATGGATATTAATTCGTCATGGCCTAAACAGGACTTTTTAACCTGATCAATGGTCGATTCTAAACTCGACAGTGTATAAAAATTGTTGTCGCCGTCATGCGATGCGCCGTCTTGATATTTAACTTGAGATATAGTCATGAGAAATTGTTATCTCCCTCATGTCTTGCATTATCTTTATATTCAACGGTCTGGATTTTCACATGGGGAGGTGTTGATGACGGCAGCTCTGCCTTGGTCTCATTATTAGTAGCATCTAGAGGACGGGTGTCATCATTTTCAACTGTAGGATTGGTTTTTGCTGTTTTTAATGTAGAATAAATGAAGAATATAGCCAAGAGAACAAGAATGATTAGGATTAAAATGAAGAACCTATTAATTCCTAAAAAATCTGTTATTTTTTCGTCGAAGATTTTATCAATAACAAAATAAAAAACGTAAAGTACGAGCCCGGGAAGACCAACTTTTTTTATTGATTTACTCCAAAAATCGCTCATAAATTTCCCTATACTATAGTTAGCACATTGAAAGTATTGACAATTTACCATTAACTAAGTCTAAAATCCATAAAAAATCAATCAAGATATGCTATAGGTTATTTTATGTTTTTCAATGGGTTATCGAATGAAAGATAGATAGAATACTAAATAGGAATCGATCTGATAGTCTTAGACTTTGCTCATCGCCCAAGCAGCATTGTCAATGCTTACTATAGTAATGGACAGACAGAGCAATGATGGTAAACGTGCCCAAAGCTACGCAGTACTATCCCGATCATTACGTCGTACATCGTGCTAATCCTACAACACTCGCAGGTCCGATATTCTGGCTTTCTTACCTAGCAAAAGAACGCAGGAAGTTGCAAACAGGGAAGGGAACGCGCTTATACTCAACATCAAAGTTGAGTCGTAAAGCACTGGATTCGTAAATATCGCATAGGAAGCCCGTAGAGCGTTTTTCTTTGCAAGGTATCAAATCGTATCAGCCATATCATAAAAATCGCTTACAGCCTCGCTCAGAGCGTTTTAAGGCATGATTTGTAACTGGTTAACTTTATGCTTCGGTCAGATGCATGATAGTTCAACTATAGTTGCTATGCTGATAGATTCATACATCACTTCAAAATTCCTCGCGAAGCGAGGGACACGAACGAAGTGAGTGTCTGTGTACGATGTACTGTTTATAATATTTATATTTTATATATAGAGAAAACAGTACATTTCCGTATGTTTTTTAACCAGCATTAACTATCCGTCTTCGCTTCGCTTGACGGAACTCGCTTCGCTCGCCATTCAGGATATAACTTCAGCGTTTGAAACGATTTTCGCAACCCTTAGAACGTTTTGTTCAATGTTCATTGTCCGGTCAGAATCGAAGATAAAATATTTGATTTGGCCTGACACAGCTTTGGCACAGATCCTCTCCCATTTTGACACTTCCGCCCTGTGACAGAAGCGGAAGTTGAACAACCATCTGTGCGATCAAAATATAACAATATTTTGAAGGTGCAGCGGGTATCACTATCTTAAAACATGATATGTAAGAAGATAGGGGGCTGTGAGGAACCCAGATGGGATTTATCGTTGATGGAGCCAAGCTGAGATATCCGTTATGAAGAGACCAATAGCGCACAAAAATGATCGTCTGCCAGTGCCGAAAACGAATCACTTTACGCTTGAAGCGAGGCAGCGTGTTATCAATGGACTTGTTGCGACGGCTAAAGCTGACTTCGTATCCTTAGTTAACTGGCTGAAAACAGGTAAACAGAATGGTGAACCTATTCCGTTAGATAAATGCGAAAGTCTTCGAACTGCTATTCTTAATCTTGGGACCCTTAAAGCTGGTGTACAAACCGACTGGAAGCAGGTAATCCAGTTGATGGAAAAAGAAATCAAAAAAAGCCATCAACTGAATGCCTCGGTTCCTGCATCCTCGCAGCTTGTTACTGGTGTTCTTAGAAGTCTTAATGATATCAGCGAGAAGATCGCTGCGGGCAAAGCTGTTCCCGAGATGCTTGGCAGGCTCGAGAATATGCAGCAAATGATTGCCAACCTCAAGGATAATGAGGGGCTCATTAAAAGTATCAGCATTCTAACCCGAAGCGCACAGGATGCTTTGCGTGGCTATAGCAAGAAGCAGCCAAAATCAAAAATTAGGAGGCCTGAAAAAGCAAATCCTCTCCTTCGTGAAGAACAATCCTTTCGTGCTGAGTGTGCCCCACTAATCGGGGAAAACGATATTTTCATAATCGCTAGTTGCCTTATTTCAATGTCGGCTCGGTTGGGGCAGTCCCCTGTTAGCCTGGCTAAAAGAGCAGCCGCGTTAAAAGGTGTCATCAAAACTGGGCTTTTGCCCGAACTGCTGGAGTTACTTCAGCAGGATGTGGAGTTGAATGCCTTAGTTCCGCTCAACATAGACAAAGATGACATTACTCGTAGTGATGGTGGTAAGCTTGTGGGATTGACAGGGGTCGTTGAGGGGGGCTCCTCTATCGGTGTGGAAGCGCAGCGTATTATTACCGCAGAACTTAAAAAGCTCGCGTATATCTCCGCAGTTCAGCGCGTGTATCTGGATACAGCTCGTTTAGGACTGGCTTTGGAAAACGATACTTTTAAGGTTATCGAGGAGGTAAAACGTATTGCTGAGAAGCACAATTGGAGTCCATTATCGGTTGCGGTGTATGCGACTTCCAAAACGCCTGGCATAAGGCCGGATATCGCCGGAGATGTGATTACTTTACTGGCACAGGATGAGATCCTTTCAGCGACCGTCAAACGATAACTTTATTTGTATTAGCTCAGGTTTGACCTGACATAGGTGTGGCCCAGGGCTGGACTTAATCTGACAGTCCGCTCCGTGCCAGGAGCAGATGTTGTTGATATCAGTTTGTGTTGAGTAACGGGGAACATATCAACTGCAAAATGAGGCCTGTGTTTTCTATAAGTTCAGGTGAAAGTACATACCTTAACTAATCACCCCGGTGGCTATCGGGCAAGAGGCAACAATGGCGAAGAAACGCAAGGCGAAAAACTACATAACACCTGAGAAGATTGCAGCACGCAAGCAGGAAGAACAGCGTCATAAGCAAGCCGATGAGGTTATGGCCAACCTCAAGATCGGGAAAAGTCAGTACTTGGGCGTTTCTATTTGGAAGAATATCACCATCCAGCTGGCACGCGGAAAAAACGTCGCTGAAATCACGTACGATATGGAACGAGATACGTTGGTCGGCCAGTGCCGTACTATAGAGGTTAAACGCCTTCGAGCCAAAGAACATCAACAGCAAAGCAGAGCCAGTGCGGAAAAGATTGTAGCATCGCGCGTCCCGCCGCTAGCCACACCGGCTACCGTGGATAACCGCCAGAAACCGGGCAAACTCAGAGCCAAAACCCTTCATCTGCTGAAAAAAAAGCCCGCTAGCAGCAAAGTGGATGCGTGGACGATTGCACGCGACGTGTCACGGTCATCCGCACCTCAAAAGAAATTGACCTTTGGAGCGGTATTACATCAGAACCCAGTAGCTAAGCCTGAAGTTATCAGCTTTAGCGGAAACGAGAAGTGGTTAGAGGGGGCTGACACGCCAGCGGCTACCATTAAAAGATACGATCTTCCGCTGCCTAAGCCTAGAGAGGCCACCATGAGGCGCAAACTGACGGGTATTGAGAAGGCCATGAAGATGGTTCCCGTTGCAAGCCGTCACGAGTTTGCGATGTTCGTACATAAACACCATGAAAGTGGTTACACAGCAGAACAACTGCTCGCACAGTACTTGGCTGCTGCAATTACTGCACCTGGAGCAAATGATTCAGTTGTTGTCGTGCCGGAGATTATTAACGAAACGGCCGCCGTAGAGTTGACCGCACCATTACCGGTATCTCACGATCCATTTAAAGAAGCGCGCTTACCAAACCTCCGCCAGACGCTGGATATCAGCATCGAAACGCCGAAAGGTATGGACGAGCTGGGAGAGCAGGATATCACTACGGTCAACCCGCTGCGCGATGGCCGCGAGCTGAAAGGCGGCTCCTCCGAACGTCTGGTGCGTCAGCGCGATGCGGCAATCCAGACTGAGTTTAAAGCAGAGCTTTGCTACAACTTCGGTTACCGTTGTGCCGTGTCCGGTAAACATCTGGGCGGTGTACTGGATGCCGCTCACATTGAAAGCGCGGCCAAAGGGGATTACAGCGCGAGCAACGGCATTCTGCTGTCACCTACTCTGCACCGCCTGTTTGACGCGAACAAGATGGGAATTAATCCTGAGACAATGACTGTTCATTTCAAACCAGGCATTGAGTTTGAGGAATATGAAGGCCGTGTGATCACCCCAATGCATTACCGCCTGAACAAAGACAAACTGGCTGCTCGCTGGGGTGAATACCTGAGAGACGCAAATTGAGATACGCCATGCAGCGCTACCTTGAAGCAGGGCATAAAAAAACTGCCGCTGTTGATACCAGTGTAATTTCCGCCACTAATCACCCTTTCCTAGTACTTCCTATATGGCCAGAAGCGGGCGTTACGCACAAACTCTAATGGTTAATGGGCGAGGTATCTAATGCGCTTACAGGACGATGATAAAGTCTTGAGTGTTCTGGCTGCAAAGTAATCTCTTGAGTTACGATTTATAAAGTGGAGTATATTGTTGTTTTAAAGATATCAGATCCAGGGTTCGCAATAGGGATGTAATGTTAGTGGCAAAATATTCAATTGCACATGGTAACAGTCTGCTATTTGCTCAGAGCGGACAGTCAGATTTGATTGTACTTTGTCTACTGTAACTGTCACTTCGAGCTAATACACTTATTTTGAACTAGATTACCAATTCCTTTTTGATCCGGTAGAACGTTGCACGACTGATATCAGCAGCTTTCATTATGTGAGCTGGTTTAACGTTCTGTGCCAACATTTCACGTACCACTTCACGGGCTTCCATATCTTTCTCTTTTCCCGTATACAAACCTGCCTGTTTTGCTCTCTCGATCCCCTGTGCCTGGCGTTTACGGCGGGTTTCATAATCTTGTCGTGCCATTGTCGCAAGGATATCGATCAGCATAGCATTGACTGCCCGAAGAATGCCGCTGGTAAGGTCGTTGCCGGACATTTCAACCATCTGCCAGCTTGTTGGCAAATCCATCGAAACAATAACCAGTCCTTTACTGTTCAGCGTAGCTTTGAGTTCAGCCCATTCTTCATGTTGAAGACGACTGAGACGGTCAATCGATTCGATGAGAAGCAGATCGCCTGGTTGTGCTTCCTCAAGGAGATGCATCAGTTCCACACGCTCCAGCTTCGCACCACTGGCATTTTCAATGTATTCTCCGGCTACTTGCCAGTTTTTGCTTTGCGCAAATTCGCGCAGGCTAACTAATGCACGATCAGCATGTTGGCCTTCGGTAGATGCACGGCAGTAAATACGGACATTCATCATGCATTCTCTTTTGAGTGTTAAATGGATACCTATATGATACAGTGCGTGTTTTTGTTGTCAATAGAGTCAAATTCAACCCTATTGAGACTTTGTATCATGGTCTTTATCAGGTATACCCTAAAGAGACCTACAAGATGGAGAAAAACATCGACAATTTTGAAAGGAAGGGGATACCCGATTAGCCTTAACGCAGTAAACCACCCGCACAACGCGCTGAGATATCACTCTCCGAGGGAACTCCGGCGGCAGCGGGCGTTGTTAACTTAAAATACAAAAATTGTCCGGGAATGGTGGATCAAGAGCATCCGCAATATTACTCTTCTGGCGTGCAATTAGGCCAAGAGGGAATTAATAGCCAATTGGGAGTTTCTTGCTTGGTTTGTTTATTTCTTCCCTCAATTTGTATTGATTGTAAGGCTTGTAGCCACGTTCCCAACGACCGTTCGTATATTTCTTGCAGCGTCGCTCAATAACATGCTCCATTTTTTCAAGAATATTTTGTTCTAATTTGAATAACTGGTCATATGTACCATCATGCTGACGGGCGTCTGCTGATGCAACAGTTAGAAGAAGGTCTCTGCTTGGTCCACCGTTTTGGCAAAGAGAGTCATCCGGTACTTTGGACAGGTCTTTTGCAGTTAGCATGAGACCTGGTGACATCGCCCAGGAACTAGCTGATAATGATGCTACTGAAAGAATGGTAGTTACTAATAGCTTCTTCATTATATTATCCTTCTTTGAATTATCATTCCTACTATTAGGAAGTTAAAATATCTATATTGCTTTGAATTTTTTGAATGATTCTGAACTGCCTACTTGAGATGGATGCAAGAAGGTATATCAAAAATGATGACTGAAATTTTAATACAACCTTCGTAAGGTGATTTTGTTTCATTCTTCCATGAGTTCTATTTTTGTTACATGAGTGCCATTGCAGTATATTTTCAAATCTTCAGGCGGGGACTTCACTGCGTTACGGATTTTATTCATTGTATCTATCGTTAAAATATCGCAGCCTTCCATATACATAACCTTGCGAGTATCAATATCTGATATGTTAGTGAAACAGCTACTGACCCATGAATCAGGTATTTCAATTCCATGTATCAGTTTCATATACTCAATGATGAACGACTCTGTCATGTGAAATCGCCCGATCGTGTATTTTCCGATATACGCATTACCAGAAGACGAAGGTACCCAATCATTTTTTAAAACTAGAGTCTGTGCATTATTTCTCATTTTCAGACTCCAGTTCATGAATGCGATTGTTTGTCATGTCAACAAGGCATTTCTGTTCGTTATTGCAGTCGGATTTTTTCTTTATCCATTCTCTTTGAGAAGGGAGTAAGCGTTTTCGTGTTTCAGGGCTAAGGTTTTTCCAGACCGAATTTAGTTTCTCATCGCTTGCTTTATAACTGTGTGTATCGACATTTGAGGTTACTGCATTGTTTTTGGTGGCTTCGCGGTTGTTATTATAGAAAATGGGTGCGCGAACTCCCTGAGCGTAGTCTTTAGCTGCTTTGTCCCACACACCTTGACCATTGGCAGTCAGTATCTTTCTGAATTCTGTAGTGTTGAAACTGTAATTGCGGATCTCGCCATTGAAATCTAGTTTCACGTTGACGATGGTAGACTTCGCAATGCCAGTCAAGAAATCCCCAGCTTCTGAACCAAGTGAACAGACTAATTCCTTCGTATCGTCGTTATTCTTTGGGCGTAGTCCGTGCATCGTGAATCTGCCGTTATCAGTTGTAGCAGTGATATCTACCAGCGGCACGATCGAGGATGATTGCTTTGTTATCGCGAAGCATATTCCCTTCAGATTTACATCCCTGTCCATTCCGAGAAACATCAGGGCGTTTTTGTCGTTGCTGGCGACACCTGCTGATTTCGCTTCTGGCAAGAAATAGACGGTACTGGAGGCGGCGGTTATAGCTGAAATGAGAACAACGCCTGATGCCATGATTTTTAACGTTTTTATAAGGGTAGTCATTCTGGATACCTTCTTTCTATTGCACTCCATCTGGGGCAGATCACCATCCCGTGAGTCTTGCTTGTGAGAAACACTACTCGAAGAATCATGATCTTACATTGATCTATAAAATCTATCAATAACGTAAAATTGATCTATAAAAACGATCGATTGGGGTGTGTATAATTCCGAGATTGCTTTGATGTAACGGAAACGGAGACATGGCTATTGGGGGCGTTGGTAGGCTTCCCCTTGATAGGTATGCAAGGGGAGAGTGATTTACTGTAAAAGTTTTTCTAAGTCTTCCAGCGAGTTAATCTCGTATTTATTACCGTTGACAGTTGCATACGATTTATTTGTAGTGCTAGCTACCTTGATAGCCAATCCATTACCTTCGCTTTGGTTTACACCATCCTCCAGCTTGGTTATAAACGTCGGGTTTAGAATGCTGACTTCATGCTTGTCCTTAATATGCTGTGCAAATTTTTCAGGTGAAATCAGTTCATCAATGAAGGAGTGCAACACAAGCCCTTGCATTTTTAGTAAGTCATGATCATTAACTGTCTGTGCTTCTACATACGAAACACCAGGTGATCGGTTTCGATTGAACTTAATCACGATTCTCTGTTTTGTCTCGTCGGCGAAGGTTACTTCAAAATGACCATACCGCCCATCAATGTCATAGCAATCAATACGTTTGATAGCTTGCTTTATCTTCAACCTAATTCGCTTACGATCAGGGTTTTTAGTGTCATGAACATCGAAATTTCGGAATTGATCCCAGCCAGTTGTTTGAATTTCTGAGCGGCTGATTTTGTACTGTTGATATTCTCGCTCAAGCGTTATTTTTTTCTGTTTATTGGCATTAATCTGATCTGCCAATTCTTCGAGGTCATCTGTCAAAGTTGCCAGCTTTAGCAGCTTTTTAACAGCTTCAGATGCCTTTTCAATCTCAGATTCGTACCAAGCCGTTTTATCTTCTTGGTGGTTGTTCCAGACGTGATCAGCGATTAGTTGCAAAACAGTGTGCTCAAGCTGGTATGACGTAAAACCTTTTTTACCGCAAGGTTTACCCTGAACGATTTTTGAACCACATATATAACGGTACTTGTTTTCACTTGAACCAGATTTGAACATGAAAGAACCACATTTTCCGCAAAAAAGAATACCGATACCTGAGAGTAGCGGGATTTCTGGTTCAGGGTTACCTGCTGGATATTTTGATGAATTACGAGTGATGGCGCGGTGTCGATCTAATTTCGAAAGTGTCAAGTAGTCCACCTCCGACATAAGAGCAGGGTAGTAATCAGGGATAATGAATGTTTCTTTTAACGGTTCATCTGATTCGGAATCGTATATGATGACACCTGATTCATCGCGTTTATCCAGCTTAAAGGTTTTTTGTCCGTGAACAGTGGGGTTCAAAAATGTCCTGATCAAATGTTTACCCCATTGTTCAGTTTTGGGTGTCAGCGCTTGACCTGTCTGGTCTTTATAAACCCTCTTTTTAGGGGCAGGGTAATGTTCGTTAAGATATCGTTGGATTCCAAGAAGAGTTTCACCGTTTTGTTTAAGTTCGATAATCTTCTGAGCTGCGGTAAAATATAGAGGATGTGGAGTAACATATCCTGATTTTGTATCTACCCACCAAACATTCTGACCGACGGATTCTATTGCTTTTGCTGGTGTTCCCGATTCTCTTGTCAGGTTGTGTCGTATCAACGAACGGGCCTGGGCTTCAACTCGATTCTTTTTTGTCAACGACTCGTCGTGGGCGCGTGTGAACATCAACAATGAAATGATTAAATCGGTTGGATTATTCTTTACGTCCGCGTACTTATAGACCTTTTCATCCATGCCAGTAACAACGACTATCCCCCTGCTAAGTATGTTCTTGAATATATCCAAAGCGCTCCAGGCATCATCACGACTAATGCGGTCAAGATTTTCGACGACTAGCCACGAGCCAACGGGAACCTTAGCCCCAATCTGCTTGATGAACTCCGATAGCTTCCCTTCATGAGCATTTTTTCCTTTGAACGCAGACATGCCGAGATCGTGGAAAGCCGTTGTATCAAGTTCGAGATTATAACGGGCCGCAATTTTTAGAGCGGTATCTTGCTGACGCTCCAGGGAGTTACCTTCCCGTTGTTTCACAGATGAAAAACGCACGTACGAATACAGCTTGGGTTTCATTGAGTGTGATTCCCTTCGGATGGTATTGATTGATCAGATAGACCTGATGCTAACAGCAGGAATGTGAATTTTAAACAGTGAATAATTATATGTTAGGCAAGCCTGCAAATGTAAGGTGTTTTCAGTTATCTAAAGATAATTTATGTAAGATTTTTGGATCCAACCTTCGTCCCAAAGTTTGCAGTAGTCTACAACCGTCTCTGGGAATGTGTTCAACGAATCGAACAGATGCAATGACCTACCTAATCAAACTTGAGAATGATACTTGCCCTGTAACTGTAAGCATCTCACATAATAGTTTCATTCACATTTAGAGAGCCTCCGGCATAATCAATCAGCTAACAAAGGAGATCGCCATGCGTATAGTCCGTTTTACTGAATAGCAGATCATCGCCATGATTAAGTCGGTTTAAGCTGGACTAAATGCCAAAGGTGTAGGGCTGAAGGCAGACCTTTCAGAAGACACCTGCTACAACTGGAAGCCTCATTACTGCGATATAGACGTTTCTGATACTAAAGATACGGGATCTTAAGGACGAGAACTGACATCTTAAACAGATGATTACCAGTCTTTAAGCCTGAGCTGGTCATTCATCTAGCCAAGACATCCGGACTCAGTATCCGTCAGCCCAGTAGTTGTATGAAAATAAGCTGAGGGGATTTACGATTACCGTCCGGATATCTTACGTGACGAACCCGTTATTGCTGCATTGCAGGCGGTAGTAGAATGATATCCACAATACGATTTTTGCTAGCTGTACTTGATTCTGCGACGACAGGGATACCCGTGGCATCTCAATAAAATCCGCCCTATTTATACTCTGATGAAGCTGAATTATCACCGACAGGGAAAACACTGTTATCGGTGTGTAATCCCTCACCACTGGTCCTTGCGGAAACACTAAACCAAAGATGGTCGATCGATTTTATGCATGATTCCTTAGTCCGTTGTCGCACGTTTAAAGTAGTTCAAGATTGTAACCGGGAGGAGTTGCCGATTTGAATTGGCCTTATTTACCCGCTCCATGAGTGGTCTAGGGATCCGATAGGATTACGGTAAAGTCCGGCTATCCGTCTATGTTGCGCATGGATAATGGTCCGGAGTGTATTTTGCTGGTAGTGACGAATGTGTATGAAACATACTGAAACTGGAGTATTAACCAGGCGGGTAAATCGATGTAGATTGCTTTTATGAGCATATTAGCCGGAGATACCATACAGGAGAACCCGATTATTATCTGTACAGAGCACTGAATGAAGCACGAGAAATGACGGAAAAAATTGTTGTCAGAATATAGCCGTGAACGCCCGCATTAATTGTTGAATGATATGATAACGTAGGAATACTGCAAAAAAAATTATCTGGTCGGGATCTCAAAAATGCATGGGACAAAAAGGATCTATTAACAAATTTTAAAAGAAAATTCCGCAACGTTACTGACAATCATGTTAAAAGGTATAGAAATGTAAATACATTATCCTATTAAGAAATGTATACTAATTGTTGATGTTAAGCAATTGTCTTTGCATTTCTTCGCGTGTAAAATGTACTAACATATTAATGAAATGTTAGGTCGCTTAAAGGACATATCATTAATAGAAAGTATATTTGGATAATGATTTATAACAAACATGTTGCTAACAAGTAAAGGTTTTATGATCATTCGAGTATGCTTAATTATATTAAGTACACTATCAGTTGGTTGTTCTACAGAGGGTGTTCAATCACTTATTGTTGAGCTTCTTGATGAGTCTAATGTTTGTCCAAGAGGAATTGATAGTGTATCTCGCGAATGTCGATGATATATCAGGTGGCAAATTTTTAAGTATAAACTAACATGATGGCTTATATCCATGATATTAAGCATAGATTATTCATGTCGGTGATATAAACTATATAGAGAGAAATTGCATTCTGTTACAAAAATTGTACTCGAATCAAGGGTTAATTATTCTTATCTGAAGTAAGTTTATAGTTATATCAATAAAGATAATAAATACCAGCAGTTTATCTGCTGGTATTTTATAAAAAACTATACAGGATTTACTAGTCCAACACAAACCGTGTAAATACTGCTTTGCTTATCTTTCTGAAAGTCTAAAGCTATAATATGATCGATCTTTAGTTGTGGCCATTGAGTTATTGCTTTAGTAAAGCTTGAGTTTTCACATTGTCCTTCTGCATGACCGATAATCAAAGCACCAAATTTCTGAATGTCACTAAACTCGATGTCTTTGTTGTAAATATTAGGTTGGGTATTTTCATCCCAGCGAGTTATGACTTGTGGTCGTGAAGAAGCATAAAAAGTGACCCATTCAGAAAGATAATCGCCTCCAACATACTTGAAAGGAGAATTATAATGTTTCTGCCAAATTGCTTCAACTTTTTGGCTAAAAGTTATTACACCTTGCATTTTATGACCGGAATTGCTGATGTTCAGTGTTAATACTGATATATATCCTATTAGAAAAAGTAAAGCTGTTGCAAATAAAGCTAAAAATGCTTTGCGAAAAGATTGTCCATTATAATTTCTTACGCAAGCGACAATAATAGGAGGTGCTATAATGAAAAAAGGCTGTAGCCACTCTGTTAAACGCCCTCCGTGATGAAAAAGGAACCATAGCCAAATGAAGAATTGTGGTAAGAAAGCGACGTATATAATGACGAGTATAGAAATTTCTGTGGGCCATTTTAAATAGAGTTTATAATGATGTAGAATTAATAGCAAAAACAAAAGTGGGTAAAATATGCTAATTAGTTTTACAATAATTTTAGGATTGAATTGTCTCATGATCTGTGAGTCAACCCAATCTACAGCAGCAAAGTTATGATCCCAAAGCCATAAAATATTAGGAATCACAATGCATACACAGAGAACTATCGCGAGGTAGAAAAAAGTAGAACGATAGCAAGAACGAATTTTTGGCACAACAAGTGTGGCGATGAAAACGGCAAAGACAAATGCAAATGTAGAATATTTAGCCATCATTCCCAATCCAGCTACAAGCGAGAATAATAACCACCACGCCGGATGCCGAGTGATTGAAAAATAAAAAAATAAAAACATCCATGGCCACAGCATAATAAGTAAATAATTATCATTGTAACTTATTATGTCGAAATTTATAATACCAGATAGGTTTAAAGTTAATAATGCTAGCCATGCCAATTTTTCGTTACCACTTAGGTATTTTGCTAAATACCAACAACCAAGCATGCCTATAGCAATTGCAGCAAAATGCGTACTATACCAATATAGGCTCATAGGAAACTCAGTGAGCCATAAAGTCGGTCTCCATATCATACCAACTAACCATGGATTCTTAGGCGAACCCCAATGAGCATTTTGTGCCCAATTGAGAGCCTCAATCGCGTCATAAGGAACAGTTGGATCAAGCCAAGTAGTAGCAATTGTCCAAAAAATAGCATATAGGCTAACCCAAGAGAATAAATATAATCGTTTCATCACTTCTCTATATTTTTAAACAAAATGATAATATTGAATAAAATAACATCATTAGTTAAAGGTAAAATTATTGATAGTCTTAATAAGCTAATAGAATTAGTACGTAAACACTCAGCAGTTTTTTGTAATTCTTACAAGCGATGCTTTATGAATATGTTCTTCATCCGATGAAAATGAAACTACTCCTCTAATTGATTTTCCAAAAATAAGAACACCAGTGCTTAACACTTCGTCAACTGAATCAAGGTCATATTCGTTTTGATCCGTTGTATAAGCTTTAAAGCAGTGTTCAGATAAATCTATAGAGTCCTTACTGAGCTGTGTAACTATCAATTCAAAACTTTTTATAAATAAATGTTTATCTCCTACTGTTATAGCCCATCGGGACTTTTCAGTTGCATGAATAGCAACAGAGTCTAAGTTATTGGCTTGAATAGGCAAGCTGACCATGGATAACATATTTATAAATAGGAATGCATATAATTTCATCATTTTATTTAAGCATATAGTGATAGTGGGTTATGTACTGTTCTTGTTATTTTTTATAGTACAAGATCATAGTTAAACTAAAGTTAAATATAATTCTTCTTGCAAAAAATAATCACGAGAAAAATCTGAAGGATTTGCATATTTAGATTTTCGTAATTGAGCGGTGATAGATAGATTGAATGAAGAAAAAGGACACTGCTTTAAAAGTCATGTTGAAGGGAATATTGTGTTGCTCACATGTATTTTAACAATGAGATTTTAGTGCCACGATAAAATTTACTTTGTGTGGTCTATTTAGTAAACTATTTTGTTATAATGTCGATAATGATTTTTTGAGATTAAGTGCTATAATTATAATTGGTTTATAAAATTACTGTGTAATAAAAAGGTATACAAATGAATAAAATCCATTTTGAAGAAAAGCTTGAGAAATCATTGTCACTTATGAAGGAAAGGAACATGTGGGAGTTAAATTATGCACCACCATTATATAAAAGGTTATGGAAAAAAGGTTATCAAATCCCGCCACCTCCATTTGCATCCGTATGGCTAAATACATTAATATTTGGGATGTATTTTTCGATTGTATGGGGTGGACTTTTGTTAGCCTTGCTATTATTACTTGATATCTTCGAGGTTAAAATATTTCTAATGTATTCTTTCTCGGCAGGTATTCTTTTTGGTATATCAATGAGTATTTACCATTTATGGCGCAGAGTGGTAAATCAATTGCCTGAATGGGACGATTTATAATGGGTTGTAGATAATATTTGGATATGCAGTTACTTAGGTAGCGAAAATACACTGCATATCCTTTTTTAAACCAATAACTTGTATTTGACTTTTTTATAATATTAAATCATCGTCGACCATTACATCTCTGACAAATCGAACAGGATAAGTCATTTCAATAGTATGGCCATCAATATAATGATTGATCATGTCAAATGTATAATACAAGTAAGGTATGCTTTGAATTTGCGTTGAACTCCAATAAGGCGATGCTCCTTCACCATTATCTTGGGGTATGTCAAAATATGATTTGAAAAGGTCATTTTTAAGACAGCTATTTGAAGATAGTAAAGATAATTCCTCGATATTTGGCAGTCTCCACCCATTCCCTTGTTTTGTTGCTTCTCCAAAAGCTGTACTCAAAGTAAGGGGAGTTGGTTCTCCAGTACATCCATTCTCTTTATTCCATTGCATGCCGAAAGTGCAAGCCTGCCATTCTAGGTTGTTTTTAATATCTATCACTGTCGAATTCTCGGTGATGAAATCACACTGAGCATATGTAGACAAACTACTCATAGCTAATGATAAATAGATGAAGATTTTCATTGTTTTCATGATGAAATTTAAGCCATCACAATGAAGTGATGGCTACAGTTAAGTTTATTTAAGGTTATCAATTGCGATTCTTGAAGCTTCTGCGATTACTTTATCCTCATGCTTGGCTTCTTTTTCGTTTTTTGTAGTGTATACAGAAATTATAAGAGGAGCTCGGTTCTTTGGCCAGACTACCGCATAATCATTTGCCGTACCGTATGCACCGCAACTACCAGTTTTATCGCCAACTACCCAATCGCTTGGTACGCTAGCACGAATACGCGCTGCACCGGTTGTGTTACCCTTTAACCATGTCTGATAGGTTTCCTTTTCACGCTCATTGAGTATGTTACCCAGTGCAAGGGTTTTCAGGCTCTTAGCTACTGCTGCAGGTGTAGATGTGTCACGTTCATCGCCAGGAATAGCTGTGTTTAGATCTAACTCCCAACGATCGAGTCTAAAATCTTTATCTCCAATCGACCGCATGAATTTAGTCATACCCTCAGGACCACCGATATATCGTTCAAGGATAATATTAGTAGCACCATTGTCGCTATATTGTAAAGCTGCAGCAGCCATATCACCTAATGACATTCCATTATCTTTATATTTAGTTGTGATGGGTGAATGGAACTCTAAACTTCTTGTATTATAATTCACGATCTGATTAAGATTTAGTTGATTATCTTGAGAGCCTTTTAATACAGCAGCAGCTAAAAAACCTTTGAAAGAACTACATAATGGGAATCGTTCATTTGCTTTGTATGAAAATGATTTGCCTGAGCCAGTGTCTAAAGCGTAGACACCAATTCTACCATTGAAATCTGTTTCAAGGTCTTTAATCTCATCGATGCCCTTTGTATTGGCCTGTGAGAAAAATGATATTGAAACTAAACAAGAGCTAAACAAGATGGCTATTCTACTTGGTTTTACATTAAGTGACATGGTTTTACCTTATATACAATTTTCTATATTAACTAGGACATGGCGGGTATTAACTTTCAACAGAGGGCGATTATACAGTTGTTATTTTTTCTTTGAAGCAATATAATTTTTATACAGCCATAACTTTTTCTTTGGGTTACTATGCGTGCCAGATTACCTTTAAATGCATTACGAGCTTTTGAAGCTTCTGCAAGATATCTAAATTTTACTAAAGCCGGACTAGAGCTTCATGTAAGCCAGGCCGCCGTAAGCCAGCAGGTAAGAACACTTGAACAGATGCTTGGTGTGGCTCTTTTTACAAGAGTACCGCGTGGGTTACAGTTGACAGACGAAGGGCTGCATCTTTTGCCTTCGATTACAGAAGCTTTGCAGATGATGAGTTCTGCCATGGATAAATTCCATGAAGGTAAGATTAAAGAAGTGCTTACTATTGCTGTCGTTGGGACTTTTGCAATAGGTTGGCTTCTTCCTCGGATTACTGAGTTCCTTAATGAAAATCCATGGATTGATATTAGAATTTTAACGCATAATAACGTTGTCAATCTAGCTGCAGAAGGTATTGATGCATCTATTAGATTTGGATCAGGCGGCTGGATTAATACGGAAAATATTTTACTCTTTCAGGCGCCGCATACAGTATTATGTTCCCCGGAAACATCCAAGAAACTGTGCATTCCATCAGACTTAAAAAAAGTTTGCTTACTGCGCTCCTATCGAAAGGATGAATGGAATAATTGGTTTAAAGCTGCTGGGATCGACTCTTGGACTGTTAACGGGCCTATCTTTGATTCTACCAGACATATGATAGATGCTGTAAAATTAGGTGATTATGCAGCATTAGTTCCTTATCATATGTTTCAAAAAGAATTAAATGAGCGCTCCGTAGCAAAACCTTTTGAAATTTATGCCACGCTTGGCGGTTATTGGCTGACTTTACAGAAATCTCGGGTTAATCATAATAGTGAAGCACTTAATGTTTTTAAGGAATGGATTATCGAGCATAGCAGAGAGTTTGTACTTAAATCCTAATCTCTGCTAAAGATATATTAATGCTTATTATTTAAGTAATCGTACCAAAAACTTCTCTTACCTTTATAATTGACTGTTGTAAGACATCTGATGATATGCCGGCTAATTTTTTTTGAATCAATGTTTAAGATTTCACTAACTTGATAATAATCAAGCTGTAAATAAAAATAGTAATAAAGAACTTTTAATCCTAAGAAGTGATGTTTTTTAAATCTCATAAATGATTCAACATATAAACTTCTTAAAACGTTATCTATAGACAAGGTTTCACTTTGAAAGTGAAAAGTAGAGGTTTCATTAAACATTAATGAAATCAAGTCACGATATTTTTTATCATAAATTACAATTAGTTTATAGTGTTTTGAAATAGATAAAATATCTATAAAGTCAATAAACTCCTCTTTTGTATAAACTAATGCATCGCTACGCGATATTCCATCGTATATACCCAATGATAAATAGCTGTTATCACTAAAGATTAAAATTAAGTTTTGTTTATTGTTCATGTAAATTTGTAAGCTTGTAAGATTATTTATAGGTTGTGTAAATTTTTTCAGTTTATGTAAATTACAAGTAAAATTTTTGCTAGAGAAATGCTCCTTATGAATTTTATAATTTTTGTTTTATGATGCTATCATTAAATTTATTATTCAAAACTATTAAATGTTAAACGCTTGCTAAACGAATGCATTATTGCATAACAATTAATTGTAGTTTTTAACTTTTTGTTTATGATGCTTCAAGGGAAAATTGTTTTTAATAAAATGTGTATATCATAAACTTTTTAAAGATAATGCTATGTTAGAAAAGAAGAACGTTTTTTTTAATCATAAGAATTTAATTCTTATTACAGTTATTTTAATGTATCTACCCGTATCTTTAGATGCTACTATTCTACATGTTGCAACGCCATCATTAGCTTTAGATCTTAAAGCTTCTTCCAAGGAAGTTTTATGGATTATAGATATCTATTCGTTGGTTATGGCATGTCTTTTGCTGCCTATGGGGGTACTAGCAGATAAAATTGGTTTCAAAAAGATATCTCTGATTGGCGTGTTATTATTTTGTGTTGCATCATGTTTAGCATATATATCTTCTAATACCATCATGTTAATTTGCGCAAGAACTTTATTGGCCATTGGGGCTGCAATGATCATTCCAGCAACCCTCTTGGCATTAAGACTATCTTTCGTTAAGCCAAAAGAGCGTGCTGTTGCACTCGGCGTATGGTCCGCTATAGGCACTGGTGGAGCTGCATTCGGTCCATTTGTAGGTGGGCTTTTAATAGAAAATTATTCGTGGAACTCAGTCTTTTTTATCAATATTCCTATTTGCTTCATTGTTTTTTTTATGTTAGTGAGTCTTAGAGAATATAAAGTATTAAACACTTCTAAAATTATTAATTTACTAGATCCTTTGCTTTTGATGTTTTCTATATTAATGATTGTGTTAGGTGTTAAAAACTTAGGGGCTTCTGAAGAGTTTATTAAATATTTTTCATTCATTATTTTGGGACTAGTTTTGCTATTGATATTTTGGAAAAGGCAGATAAAGCATGTTCATCCAATGATTGATATTGAGCTCTTCAAACATAAGCCTATATTAGCGGGGCTAATACTTGCGTTTATCGCTATGGCCACGCTGGTTGGATTCGAATTTTTTGTTTCTCAGGAATTACAATTAGCATTTGGGTTATCACCTTTTCAAGCTGGATTATTTCTATTTCCATTTATTATAGCGAGCTCTATATCTGGTCCTTTCGTTGGTTTCACACTTACATGGTTAGGAGTTAAAAAAATTGGATTTTATGGTGTTTTATTAAGCTCGTTATGTTTCTTTTTCATGGCGTTTATGGACTTTAGTTCTAATGGATGGGAGGTTTGGCTTACAATGATTATATTGGGGTTTTGCATAGAAGCAGCTCTAATCTCCTCTACATATGTAATTATGAATGCCGCAAAAAAAGAGAAAGCGGGGGAAGCTGGAGCAATTGAGGGAATGGCGTATGAACTTGGAGCAGGAACTGGTATCATATTATTCGGAATGATTATGTCGGCTTCATTCACAGCCAATCTGTCTGTTGATTTTCTTGCTGATATCAAACAAGCTCCTCCATTATCATTAAGTGAGGCGATCAGTATTGCAGATCTATTACCTAACTGGCAAGGACAAGAATTGATTCATGCTTCAAAAATTGCCTTTCTAAATTCTCACGGTAATGTAATGCTTGTTGCAGCGATTTTGTTAATTTTATTATCATTTATTATTTCACATTTACTTAAAGAGTATTCGGACACTCATGAATAGTTTTTTATGTACTACTTTAATCATTATGTGCGTACATTAGCTAAGAGATTGAAATGTTTTATTGAGAACTTCCAATGCATAGAGGTACATCTAATATCAAAGCCAATTTAGTTAGACATTCATCTCGACTTAGTTCTAAGAATATCGGTCTGATTAGTATTTTTATTGGTTTTTAGATGTTAATTATTAGCTGTTGTTGACTAACTTAAGATATGCTTTATTTTTTTTATACGCTAATTATAAACTAAAGGTTTGGTATTACATAATGCATATTCTAGAACAATATCTCCGAACAGTGTTATTGCAGGAAGATAGAATCACAGATTATGAAAGGGAACAATACCCCTATAACATTCCAGCTTTGAAAAATTTTCATTGTATGGATCTGCATCCGCGGGTAACTTTTCTCATGGGAGAAAATGGTAGTGGAAAATCAACTTTGGTTGAAGCTATTGCAATAGCCGCAGGATATAATGCAGAAGGAGGGTCACGTAATTTTAACTTTCATTCAAATGAAAGTCATTCTTCACTTCATCATGCAATTCGACTAGTAAGAGGAGTAAGGCGACCAAAAGATGGATTCTTTTTCAGAGCTGAAAGTTTTTATAATGTTGCAACAGAGATTGATAGTTTAGGTGTGCAAGGAGCCTATGGTGGACGTTCCCTTCACGAACAATCGCACGGGGAATCTTTTATGTCATTATTATTGAACCGCTTTGCACCGAATGGCCTGTATATTTTAGATGAACCTGAGGCAGCTTTATCACCTACCAGACAAATGGCTGCGCTCGCTCATATCCATCGCTTGGCTCAGAGCAATTCACAATTTATAATAGCAACCCATTCTCCTATACTAATGTCATATCCAGATTCGAAAATATTGCATTTTAGTGAAAACGGGATTGAATCTATTAAATTAGAGAATACAGATCATTACATTGTGACTCGTCGGTTTGTAAATAATCCTCAAGCTATCTTAAATGAGCTCTTAGACTATGATTAAAAAGCGTTTGTTGAAAAGAAACATAAACAATTGCTTAGTACCTTTTAATGTGTTTTTTTTAAACGGTAAATTAACAATATAACATTGGTAAATAGAGATAATAACTCATTGAATACGATTGCTATTCTCGAATTCTTTTTTATCGTTAGTTATGATAGCTGTTTTCTTATGTTTTGAACACGGAATTAATTAACTATCATTTCTATTCCTATTTCTGTGTCGTTATTTTATAAATGATAAATTACGGGAGGGATATATTATCTTTATATCCAAAATAACCATTTTCATAATCATACAAAATGTCATATCTATTTAAAAAATTGAATCCTGTATTAACGAATATTTGTTGCCTTGTCGTGTTTAAAAATATCTCTTTGGGAGAAGTGTTTGTTTTGTGTCCCCCGGTAATAATTTCATATTCTATTCCTTCTGCTAGTTTAATATTTAATGTTGTTCCGTTAGGTAATTGCCCACCATTAACACTATAGTTAGGTATTGTTAAAAACATACTTTTTACTCCTGTATCAATAAGGACAGTACCACATTGATACCCTTGCCAACCAGTTATTTTGATACAAGCTGGCGGTGCGATCCATTCGTGTTTATTTTCATTTGAAGGTTGTAATTTAATAAAGGAAAATCCTTTGGCTGTATCCTTATTAATTCCAACATATATGCCATTGCGCGTTAGTGTATATCCATTGTTGCTTCCTGATTTTGTATTTAAAAGGGGGTTTGTATTTGGAGTGCTTTCGCTCTGCAAGCTACTTTCTCGATCAAAACCGATGCCCATCATTGATACATGCTCAGGGTTTAGTTCAGGTTTACAATTTCTTGCCTTAGCAAGGCACTGGATTTCGTTAACAGCCAATACTGGGATAATATTCGTAGATACGAATTTTTCCCCATCACCAATTGTGAGAGTAGTATTGAGCCAAGAACCTATCATAATACGTCCGGAACTATTGTACGTGATTTTACCTGGTCTAGCTGATAAATTATTTGCATTTGGTATTGCTGAAGATGAAATCACTAAACCTGTAGAGCCAGTATCAACTACTACCTCTCGTTCAGCACCGTCAGGAAATGAGACAAACAACTTCGGCGCAGTCTCATCACCACTTAAATTGTCGTTGTTTATAAATTTTAAATATACTGAATCATTGTTTTCTGAAAAAATCGGCTTACTTATTTCTGCATCAGATACTGCAGCATAAGAAGCTATTCCAAACGGAAGAATTACACAAAAAATGGCTAGGATGTTTACTTTTATCGCTACTGGGTGTATTTGCATGTTAACGGCCTATAAAGATTCAGAAAAAACGTGAAATTTGTACCATGTATTATGCATGATATATCGCGTCCTTTTTCAATATTCTTATCCTATACAAATATTCAAAGTAGCAGACATCTAATTTTTTTCAAGAGAAATTCAAAAAACAAAGTATGTGTGATCTCGATCTGATTTTTCGATTATACAATGTAATTTTTTAGGTGCGTCTTGACATAATAGTACTAATAACTAATATTTAATATTACTGAATCTAATACTGTGCAAGTGTTATTTTCTGTCGATTAAAAAATAGTTTGCTCTAACCCGTTACGCGTAAAGTTTAAAGTACCGATTTTTCTTCTATGAAATTATTACCTACTACTACAATACTTGGAGTAATCGAATGAAACTCGCAAAATATTTCTGCTGTTTTATGGTAATGTTTAATACTACTGTATTTGCTGCTGAGGAAATTGATGCGGAAAATGCAAGTAAATATACCAAAATTGGAACGTTATCAGTGACTGAAGATGGTTTTACAATGTCTGACGATGATCTTTCGCAAAAGGTTGATGAAAAGGGAGGAAAGTACTACGTTATTACTTCGAAGGAAGGAAAAGAAGAGCATAAGACTATTAACGCTGACATCTACAAGTGATGCCTTAGAAGGTGGCGATTGTTTTTGCCACCTTCATTGATAGTCTTAAAAAATGAATTAACCAATTCCAATTTTATATTTTTTTTCGTGGCGTGCGGCATTGTGTGAATGTTTGTATTTTATTTGTGCTTTCTATTCGTTTGTCAAATGATTAGATGATTCTTGTTGTTTTTGTTATTTTTTTTTTTTAGTTCTTAAATTGTTGCTTCCAATCAAACTGTTTTTCCTGTGTATGCTGAAAATACTAAGAATGTGGTACATGGTTGTATGAAGTTTATGTTGTTTTGGAATTTAAGATTCAAACGGTGTTGATGTTCGATTAGGTTGACTTTATATATTTCGATAAATTAGTAAGTTACAGCCGAATAAAGGCTGGGAAACATATAATACGATCAACTTAGCGTGGCATAGAATAGATTAATTAAACCAGATATGAACTGCAGCAATGTTAATCATAAACTATGAATAATGGTTCATTAGGCAAGCCTGCCAATACTCGCTGCGTTCAGCTCTCTGAAAATAATCTTTGCAAGATCTTTGGCTCACCGCTGCGTCCGAAGGTCTGCTCCGGGCTTCAGCCCACGGCCGAAATGTGCGGCAGCACGCGCGAGCAGGCGATGACGTACCTTCTTGAGCTTGAATCGCTCACCGCACCTTAAACGTCTTTAATCTTCGCCAGACAGCCCATCGTCAGCGTACACATCACCAGCGCAATCCAGAACACCGTGTGATAGTCCCAGATTTCGGCCACAACACCGGCCATTGAGCCGGCAATAATCCAGCCCACACGGGTGGTATTAGTATAAAGGGTGGTGGCAGAGCCTGCCTGGCCAGGCATCAAATCCTGGAAATAGAGCATGCCTATCCCCGCGAGAATGCCAATATAGATGGCGTTCAGCAGCTGTAAAGCCAGCAACAGCCCCGGCGTATGTACCGTCAGCATGCCGAGATAGAACAGCAGACCGGCGATGGCGGCAATGCGCATTAAAAAACGCTTTCCGAAGCGCTTTGCGTAATAGCCCGCAATGAGCATGGTCGGGATCTCAAGCCCGGCCGCGGTGCCCATCATGATTCCCGCCAGCTTTTCCGACAGGTGCAGTTCATCAATAATAAACAGCGGCATATTGATGATATACAGGCTATTGGTGCCCCACATCAGCGTGCAGACAACAAACAGGAGCAGGGCATCGCGGCGGTTGCGGCGCGGTGCTTCCAGCACGCCCGTTGTCACTTTCGGCTCTTTGCGCATGGACGGCAGGAAGAACCACACCAGCGCGCCGCATACCACAAACGCGACGGCGGCACTCAGGTACATCACCGTAAAGCCAAAACCCATCGCCAGCGCGTAGGCCAGCGGCGGGCCAATCACCCATGCCAGAGACACCTGAGCACGCAGGACGGAGCTGAACATCACCGCTTCACGTCCGGTATGGTCCGCGTGTTCGCGGGCAAGGGCGAACAGCTGGGGGTTAGCCGTTGAGCCAAAGCTGCTCAGGAATACCCCGACGAAGAGCAGAATGAAATAGTTGCGGTTCCAGGCAAACAGAACGCAGGCCATGACCCCCAGCAGGCAGCAGAAAACGATCAGGCTTTTACGATCGCCTTTTCTGTCGGAGCGTCCCGCCAGAAACTGGCTGACCAGGATGCCGATGATGGCGCTTCCGGTAAAAAAGAAGCCAACCAGCGCCGGACGAACATGAACCTCATTTGTCAGAAATAGGCTCAGCGTCGGCGTCTGTAACGCACCGGCAATGCCCGTGAAGAAGGCAACAATCAGGAAGGCCGCTGAGGTTAAATCAAAGGGCTTCGGCGAGGCAGCCGCAGGGGTGTTATGCATGTTTTATAATTAGCGAGTAGCAGAGAGGGGCGGAGTGTACGCCGTCAGCTAAAAAATAAACAGTGGGTGCGGTCAATGATGCCACGAAAAATCAAAATGGCATTTCATCTTACAACCACATCGGCTGACCTTAGCTGAAACTGACTTGCTGAACTTCAGCAAAATTCAGCTGAACGAAGAAGAAATGTGCTGTATCTCTAAATTCTGACATCAGAAAGACGAGTTTACTTGCAAGGTATTGCAGAAAGCGCAAGACTTTTTGAAACGTTTCAGCGCTATCTTGTTTAAACAAACGGAGCAGGCTAGCGCATTTTTTCTCATTAAAGCTGAAACGATTCAATTTCAGCAGGAGTGGAGAACCATGTTCCAGTTATCTGTTCAGGATATCCACCCGGGCGCTCAGGCCGGGGATAAAGAAGAGGCTATTCGCCAGGTTGCCGCTGCGCTTGAGCAGGCGGGTAACGTCGCGGACGGCTATGTCAACGGCATGCTGGCCCGCGAGCAGCAGACATCAACCTTCCTCGGCAATGGCATTGCCATTCCGCACGGCACAACCGACACCCGCGATCAGGTGTTGAAAACCGGCGTTAAGGTTTATCAGTTCCCGCAGGGCGTGCTTTGGGGCGACGGTCAGGTGGCCTATGTGGCTATCGGTATCGCGGCCAGCAGCGATGAACACTTAGGTCTGCTGCGTCAGCTGACGCATGTCCTGAGTGATGACGCGGTGGCTGAACAGCTTAAGTCCGCCACCACAGCGGAAGAGCTGCGCGCCTTGCTGATGGGCGAAAAACAGAGCGAAGCGCTGAAACTGGATAATGAAACGCTGACGCTGGACGTGGTTGCTTCCGATCTGGTGACGCTGCAGGCGCTGAACGCCGGTCGTCTGAAAGAAGCCGGCGCGGCGGATGCCACCTTTGTGACGCGCGTGATTAACGATAAGCCGTTGAATCTGGGTCAGGGTATCTGGCTGAACGACAGTGCTGAAGGCAACCTGCGCAGCGCTATCGCCGTGAGCCGCGCGGCCAACGCGTTTGACGTAGAAGGCGAGCGCGCGGCCATGCTGGTGACCGTGGCGATGGCTGATGAACAGCCGGTTTCCGTGCTGAAGCGTCTGGGCGACCTGTTGCTGAACAACAAAGCTGAAAAACTGCTGAACGCTGATGCCTCCACCGTGCTGGCACTGCTGACCAGTGATGATGTGCTGACGGATGACGTGCAAACTGCGGAGTTCGTGGTGCGTAACGAACACGGCCTGCATGCCCGTCCGGGTACCATGCTGGTGAATACCATTAAACAATTCGAGAGTGAGATCACCGTGGCGAATCTTGACGGCACGGGCAAACCGGCCAACGGCCGTAGTCTGATGAAAGTTGTCGCGCTGGGCGTGAAGAAAGGTCACCGTCTGCGTTTCACCGCGCAGGGTGCTGATGCTGAACAGGCGCTGAAAGCGATTGGCGACGCCATCGCGGCGGGTCTGGGGGAGGGCGCATAATGAGCAGACGTGTTGCGACTATTACGCTGAACCCGGCTTATGACCTGGTAGGATTTTGCCCGGAAATTGAGCGCGGCGAAGTCAACCTCGTGCGTACCACTGGCCTGCATGCTGCGGGCAAAGGGATTAACGTCGCGAAAGTGCTCAAGGATCTCGGTATCGACGTCACCGTGGGGGGATTCCTCGGTAAAGATAACCAGGACGGTTTCCAGCAGCTGTTCAGCGAGCTGGGCATTGCCAACCGTTTTCAGGTTGTTCAGGGCCGTACCCGTATCAACGTTAAGCTGACTGAGAAAGACGGTGAAGTGACCGATCTGAACTTCTCTGGCTTCGAAGTGACGCCGTCAGACTGGGAGCGTTTTGTTAACGATTCTCTGACCTGGCTGGGTCAGTTTGACATGGTCTGCGTCAGCGGTAGCCTGCCGTCCGGCGTGAGCCCTGAAGCGTTTACCGACTGGATGACGCGCCTTCGCAGCCAGTGCCCGTGCATTATTTTTGACAGCAGCCGCGACGCGCTGGTCGCGGGTCTCAAAGCCTCGCCGTGGCTGGTGAAGCCGAATCGCCGCGAGCTGGAAATCTGGGCGGGTCGTAAGCTGCCAGAACTAAAAGATGTGATTGACGCTGCCCATGCGCTGCGCGAGCAAGGTATCGCTCACGTGGTTATCTCGCTTGGTGCAGAAGGCGCGTTGTGGGTTAACGCGTCTGGCGAATGGATCGCCAAACCGCCGTCAATGGAAGTTGTGAGTACCGTTGGCGCAGGGGATTCAATGGTTGGCGGCCTGATTTACGGCCTGCTGATGCGTGAATCCAGTGAACATACTTTACGTCTTGCCACTGCCGTTGCTGCCCTGGCCGTCAGCCAGAGCAATGTCGGTATTACCGATCGTACCCAGTTAGCCGCGATGATGGCGCGCGTTGACTTAAAACCTTTTAACTAACAGCAGGAGAGGAATAATGAAAACGCTGCTGATCATTGACTCCGGTCTCGGACAGGCTCGCGCCTATATGGCGAAGACCTTGCTGGGAGCGGCGGCGAACAAAGCACATCTCGAGATGACTGATAACCCTGGCGATGCCGAACTGGCCATTGTCCTGGGCGACAAAATCCCGGCTGACAGTGCGCTGAACGGCAAAAAAGTGTGGCTGGGCGATATAAATCGCGCGGTGGCTCATCCGGAACTGTTCCTGAGCGAAGCGAAAGGTCACGCGTCTGTTTACAGCGCGCCCGTCGCGACGGCACCGGCTGCGGTCACGGGCCCGAAACGCATTGTTGCGGTGACGGCCTGTCCGACGGGCGTGGCTCACACCTTTATGGCAGCTGAAGCCATTGAAACCGAAGCGAAAAAACGCGGCTGGTGGGTTAAAGTTGAAACGCGCGGCTCCGTCGGTGCCGGCAACGCTATCACCCCTGAAGAAGTGGCTGAGGCCGATCTGGTGATTGTGGCGGCGGATATCGAAGTGGACCTGGCGAAATTTGCCGGTAAGCCAATGTACCGCACGTCTACCGGCCTGGCGCTGAAAAAGACTGCGCAGGAGTTTGATAAAGCGCTGGTGGAAGCGAAGCCGTATCAGGCAACCGGCGCGCGCCAGACCGCGACGGAAGGTAAGAAAGAGTCCGCAGGCGCCTATCGTCACCTGCTGACCGGCGTGTCTTACATGCTGCCGATGGTGGTTGCGGGTGGTCTGTGTATCGCGCTCTCGTTCGCATTTGGTATTACCGCGTTTAAAGAGCAAGGCACGCTGGCCGCTGCGTTAATGCAGATTGGTGGCGGTTCCGCCTTCGCACTGATGGTACCCGTCCTGGCAGGCTTTATTGCTTTCTCCATCGCCGATCGTCCTGGCCTCACGCCGGGTCTTATCGGCGGTATGCTGGCCGTAAGCACCGGTTCCGGCTTTATCGGCGGTATTATCGCGGGCTTCCTGGCCGGTTACGTCGCGAAGCTCATCAGCTCGAAGCTCAAGCTGCCGCAGAGTATGGAAGCGCTGAAGCCGATTCTGATCATCCCGCTGATTTCCAGCCTGGTGGTCGGTCTGGCGATGATTTACCTGATTGGTAAGCCGGTTGCAGGCATCCTGGCGGGTCTGACCCACTGGCTGCAAACCATGGGTACCGCGAACGCGGTTCTGCTGGGGGCAATTCTCGGCGGCATGATGTGTACCGACATGGGTGGTCCGGTAAACAAAGCGGCGTACGCCTTTGGTGTTGGCCTGCTGAGTACCCAGACCTACGCGCCAATGGCAGCGATCATGGCGGCAGGTATGGTGCCACCTCTGGCGCTCGGCCTGGCGACGATTATTGCCCGTCGTAAGTTCGATAAAGCGCAGCAGGAAGGCGGTAAAGCTGCGCTGGTGCTGGGTCTGTGCTTCATCACCGAAGGCGCGATTCCGTTCGCGGCCCGTGACCCAATGCGTGTACTGCCGTGCTGTATCGCGGGTGGTGCAGTGACCGGGGCGATCTCCATGGCGATTGGCGCGAAGCTGATGGCACCACACGGCGGTCTGTTTGTTCTGCTGATCCCTGGCGCCATCACGCCGGTACTGGGCTACCTGCTGGCCATCGTCGCCGGTACGCTGGTGGCGGGTCTCTCTTACGCGGTGCTGAAACGTCCGGAAGCGGAAGTTGTGGCAAAAGCAGCGTAAGCGATAAATAATAAAAAAGCCGGGTCGCATTACGCACCCGGCTTTTTTTATGCCGCCTGTTCAGCAGTTTGCTGAGCCTTCAGCCAGGCAATCTCTTCTGCCCAGATATCCGGATTAATGGTTTCAAGCACCATCGGAATACCGTCGAAGCGGGCGTCCTGCATGATAAAGCGAAACGCATCGTGGCCAATGTTGCCTTCGCCCAGGCTGTGGTGGCGGTCAACGCGGCTGCCAAAGGCGCTTTTCGCATCGTTGAGGTGCATTCCGCGCAGGTACTTAAAGCCAACAATGCGCTCGAACTCATCAAACGTGTTTTTCGTTGCCTCGGTGGTGCGCAGGTCATAGCCGGCGGCAAACGCGTGGCAGGTATCAATGCACACGCCAACGCGGGATTTATCCTCCACGCCGTCGATAATCGCCGCCAGATGTTCGAACTTAAAGCCGAGGTTGCTGCCCTGACCGGCGGTATTCTCAATCACCGCGGTGACGCCTTTGGTCTTGTCCAAGGTGATGTTGATGGATTCGGCAATGCGCGCCAGGCAGGCATCTTCATCGATCTGCATAAGATGGCTGCCAGGATGGAAGTTCAGCAGCGTCAGCCCAAGCTGCTCACAGCGCTGAACTTCATCAAGAAACGCCTCGCGGGATTTTTCCAGCGCCTCTTCAACCGGGTGCCCGAGGTTAATGAGATAGCTGTCGTGGGGAAGGATCTGGCCTGGCCCGTAGTGGTACTTCTCACAGGCAGCTTTGAAATCGTCAATCACCTCGGCGGTGAGCGGGGCGGCGCGCCACTGGCGCTGATTTTTGGTGAACAGGGCGAAAGCGGTCGCCTCAATTTCGGCGGCACGAATGGCGGCATTCGCAAGGCCACCTGCAGCGCTGACGTGCGCTCCAACATATTTCATAAAGGGACTCCTGTTAACCCGAAATGCCTATGATAGCGGGTTAACAGGAGAAGGATGTAGTGGTTTATGCCATCAGGCTATGGACCGCGAGGTTAATCGCGCCGCCGCCGACAATCAGCCAGATGAAGAGTACCAGCGCCATCAGCAGCGGTTTCGCACCGGCTTTTTTCAGCGCGCTGACGTGTGTGGTCACCCCCAGGGCCGCCATGGCCATCGCCAGCAGTACGGTATCCAGCGTCACCAGCATATCCACTACCGATTTGGGCAGCAGGTGGAAGGAGTTAAAGATAGCGACCACGATAAACAGGATCGCAAACCATGGAATGGTGATTTTACTTTTCTGATTACTGTCCGCCGGTGCCAGCTGTTTAACCCGTGCAGCAAGGAAAATCAGGAACGGCGCCAGCATCATCACGCGCAGCATTTTGGCAATCACCGCCGCGTTTTCGGCTTCAGGGTTAATAGCATGTCCTGCCGCCACCACCTGGGCCACTTCGTGCATGGTCGAACCGATATAGATGCCGTAGGTTTCCGGGCTAAACCAGTGGGCAACCAGCGGATACATGGCCGGGTAGAGGAAAATCGCCAGCGTACCGAAGATCACCACCGTCGCTACCGCCACCGTCACCTTGCTGGCTTCGGCTTTAACGACGGGTTCCGTTGCCAGCACCGCCGCTGCGCCACAGATACTGCTCCCGGCACCGATCAGCCAGCTGGTTTGCCTGTCCAGGCCAAACACTTTCTGGCCGATAAAGCAGGCCAGTAAAAAGGTGCTGGTCAGGGTCAGGACGTCGATGGCGATCCCGCTCACGCCCACATCCGCAATCTGCGAAAAGGTGAGACGGAAGCCGTAAAGAATGATCCCAAGACGCAGCAGATGCTGCTTGGCAAAGATCACGCCGCCGTCGCAGGATTTCCAGATATGCGGGTAAACGGTATTACCCACGACCATGCCCAGCAGAATGGCCAGCGTCAGCGCGCTGAAACCTGCGCCTGCGATGGCCGGGATGCTGCCGCCCCATAGCGCGACGGCGGTTACTGCGGCGCTGAGCGCTAGACCCGGCACGAAGTGCCACACTGTACGATGATGTTGTAAGGTGATTTCTGACATAACCTTCTCCTTTGTCTGGCTAAAGGTTACGGCGCCCTGGCTTAAAAATAAAATTGATTATATACTTATAATCAATCTATATAAGTGGTAAGCAAGCATGCACATTACTCTGCGTCAGCTGGAAGTATTTGCCGAGGTGCTGAAAAGCGGCTCGACGACCCAGGCGTCACAAATGCTGGCGCTCTCCCAGTCTGCGGTCAGCGCGGCGTTGACCGATCTTGAAGGACAGCTGGGCGTTCAGCTTTTTGACAGGGTAGGGAAGCGTCTGGTGGTCAACGAGCACGGTCGTCTTCTTTATCCGCGCGCGCTGGCGCTGCTGGAGCAGGCTATCGAAATCGAGCAGCTGTTCCGCGAAGATAACGGTGCGATCCGCGTCTACGCCAGCAGCACCATCGGGAACTACATCCTGCCGGAAGTGATTGCCCGCTACCGCCGGGATTTCCCGACCCTGCCGCTGGAGATGAGCGTAGGGAACAGCCAGGACGTCATCAACGCGGTGATCGACTTCCGCGTGGATATCGGCCTCATCGAAGGACCCTGCCATAACGTCGATATTATTGCCGAGCCCTGGCTGGAAGATGAGCTGGTGGTGTTTGCCTCCCCGGCCTCGTCGTTATTGCAGGGCGAGGTGACGCTGGAGCGCCTGGCGCAGGCGCAGTGGATCCTGCGCGAGCAGGGCTCCGGCACGCGTGAAATTGTCGATTATCTGCTGCTTTCTCATCTGCCGCATTTCCAGTTAGGTATGGAGCTGGGGAACTCAGAGGCCATCAAGCACGCGGTGCGCCACGGGCTCGGCATCAGCTGTCTTTCACGGCGCGTTATTGCCGAACAGCTGGAGACCGGATCGCTGGTTGAAATCCCCATCCCGCTCCCGAAACTGGTGCGCACGCTGTGGTGCATTCATCATCGTCAGAAACACCTTTCCAGTTCTTTGCAGCGTTTTCTGCGCTATTGCGAGATGTAATCTTTCCCTCACCCCAAAGGGGAGAGGGAAAAATTATGCTTTACTTATAATCCTGGCCGAGTCATGAAGCTCTCTTATAACTAAGTATTTCTGCCGGAAGGAACGCGGATCGTCTGCTACAATCGCGCCTCATTTATTAAATGGACAGCATTTTCATATGGTTTCAGAAATTAAAACCACAGAAGCGCCCACGCTACGTCGTGAACTCAAGGCGCGTCACCTGACGATGATCGCCATTGGCGGCTCCATCGGTACAGGTCTTTTCGTTGCCTCTGGCGCAACGATTTCGGCAGCAGGCCCGGGTGGGGCACTTTTCTCTTATATCCTGATTGGCCTGATGGTGTACTTCCTGATGACCAGTCTTGGCGAACTGGCCGCGTACATGCCGGTATCCGGTTCGTTCTCGACCTACGGTCAAAAATACGTTGAAGAAGGCTTTGGCTTCGCGCTGGGCTGGAACTACTGGTACAACTGGGCGGTCACTATCGCCGTTGACCTCGTTGCCGCACAGCTGGTGATGAACTGGTGGTTCCCGGATACGCCGGGCTGGATCTGGAGCGCCCTGTTCCTGGCCGTTATTTTCCTGCTGAACTACATCTCCGTGCGCGGTTTCGGCGAAGCGGAATACTGGTTCTCTTTGATCAAAGTGGCAACCGTCATCATCTTTATCGTCGTCGGTGTGGCGATGATCGTTGGTATTTTCAAAGGCGCAGAACCTGCGGGCTGGAGTAACTGGACAACAGGCGATGCGCCGTTTGCCGGTGGACTGTCGGCAATGATTGGCGTGGCGATGATTGTCGGCTTCTCCTTCCAGGGGACCGAGCTGATTGGTATCGCTGCCGGTGAGTCAGAGAACCCGGAGAAGAATATTCCGCGCGCGGTTCGTCAGGTCTTCTGGCGTATCCTGCTGTTCTATGTGTTCGCTATCCTGATTATCAGCCTAATCATTCCGTACACCGATCCAAGCCTGCTGCGTAATGACGTTAAAGACATTAGCGTCAGTCCGTTCACGCTGGTCTTCCAGCACGCCGGTCTGCTTTCTGCCGCGGCAGTGATGAACGCCGTTATCCTGACCGCTGTGCTTTCAGCCGGTAACTCCGGGATGTACGCGTCCACCCGTATGCTCTACACGCTGGCATGCGACGGTAAAGCACCGCGTATTTTCGCGAAGCTGTCCCGCGGCGGCGTACCGCGTAACGCGCTGTACGCCACTACGGTGATCGCCGGTCTGTGCTTCCTGACCTCTATGTTTGGCAACCAGACGGTTTACCTGTGGCTGCTTAACACCTCCGGGATGACGGGCTTTATTGCCTGGCTGGGGATTGCCATTAGCCACTACCGTTTCCGCCGTGGCTTCGTCAAACAGGGTCACGATATTAACTCGCTGCCGTATCGCTCAGGGTTCTTCCCGCTGGGTCCCATTTTCGCCTTCATTCTGTGCCTGATCATTACGCTGGGACAGAACTATGAAGCGTTCCTGGCGGACACCATTGACTGGGGCGCCGTCACGGCGACCTACATTGGTATTCCGCTGTTCCTCGTTATCTGGTTTGGCTACAAGCTGACGAAAGGAACAAAATTCGTTCGCTACAGTGAAATGGAATTCCCGGAACGATTTAAACAATAACCGCACTTCCTCTCTTTTAACCCGCTCATTCGAGCGGGTTTTTTTATTCCCGTATCCTGAAACAAAGATATATTTCTTAACAATTTAATTGATAATAATTATCGTTTGCTTTATCGTTATCACAAATAAGCGTGTCACCGACCCACCGCAGATGTGGGCGGCAGGGAAGACGCTGTGAGCAATGATGATTTGATTTAGTTGTATTTACCTCATGGAGATATGGAATGTTTAGGTTGAATCCCTTCGTCAGGGGAGGACTTTGTGCGTCCGCAATGTCCCTGGCCCTGCCTGTTATCGCCGCGGAATCCGGCGACACAATGGTTGTCACGGCCTCCGCGACCGAGCAAAACCTGAAAGACGCACCGGCAAGCATCAGCGTGATTACCCAGGAAGATTTGCAGCGCAAACCCGTTCAGAACCTGAAAGATGTGTTACGGGATGTGCCGGGCGTTCAGCTCACGAGCGAAGGGGACAACCGTAAAGGGGTAAGTATCCGTGGACTGGACAGCAGCTACACGCTGATCCTGATCGACGGCAAGCGCGTCAATTCCCGTAACGCGGTGTTCCGCCATAATGATTTCGACCTCAACTGGGTGCCGGTTGACGCCATCGAACGAATCGAAGTGGTGCGCGGACCGATGTCTTCTCTTTACGGCTCCGATGCGCTGGGCGGCGTGGTAAACATTATCACCAAAAAAATCGGCCAGAAATGGACGGGCACTCTGAGCGCCGATTCCACAATTCAGGAACATCGCGACCGTGGCGACACGTATAACGGTCAGTTCTATACCAGCGGTCCGCTGGTGGACGGTCTGCTGGGGCTGAAAGCCTACGGTAGCCTCGCGAAGCGTGAGAAAGACGGTCAACAGAAGTCCTCTACCACGGCGAGCGGTGAAACGCCGCGCATTGAAGGCTTTACCAGCCGCGATGCGAATGTGGAGTTCGCCTGGACGCCGTCTGAAAATCATGACTTTACGGCGGGCTACGGTTTCGACCGTCAGGATCGTGACTCTGATTCCCTCGACAAAAACCGCCTTGAGCGGCAGAACTACTCGCTCAGCCACAACGGCCGCTGGGGCGTCGGCAACAGCGAGCTGAAGGTTTACGGCGAAAAGGTAGATAACAAGAACCCGGGCAACAGCAATCCGATCACCTCCGAGAGCAACGCGGTGGACGGGAAATACGTGCTGCCGCTGGGCGAAATCAACCAGCTACTGACCTTCGGCGGCGAATGGCGTCACGATAAGCTGAAGGATCCTGTCAACCTGACGGGCGGTTCCAGCAGCAGTACGTCGACAAGCCAGTATGCCCTGTTCCTGGAGGACGAGTGGCGTATTTTTGAACCTCTGGCGCTGACCACCGGCATCCGTATGGACGACCATGATACCTACGGCGACCACTGGAGCCCGCGCGCCTATCTGGTCTACAACGCGACCGATACCGTAACGGTGAAAGGGGGCTGGGCTACCGCGTTTAAAGCGCCGTCTCTGCTGCAGCTGAGCCCGGACTGGGTCACCGGCTCGTGCCGCGGTGCCTGTGAGATTGTTGGTAACCCGGACCTGAAGCCGGAAACCAGCGAGAGCTTTGAATTCGGTCTGTACTACAGTGGGGAAGAGGGCTGGTTAGAGGGCGTGCAGGCCAGCGTCACCACCTTCCAGAATAATGTGGATGACCGTATCAGCATCAGCCGTACGGCCAATGCGAAACAGGCCCAGGGCTACACTAACTATGTTGGACTGAATGCTGACGGTGAACCGATTTTCCGGTATTACAACGTAAACAAGGCGCGCATCCGCGGGGTGGAAACAGAGGTAAAGTTCCCGGTTGCTGAAGACTGGAAGGTGACGCTGAACTACACCTACAACGACGGTCGTGATATCAGCAACGGCGGCAACAAGCCGCTGTCCGATCTGCCGTTCCACACCGCCAACGGGACCGTTGACTGGAAGGCAACGCAGGACTGGTCGTTCTATGTTCAGGGTAACTACACCGGTGAGAAACGCGCGCTGACCAGCAGTGCTCCAACGCCGGGTGGCTATGTCATCTGGAATACCGGCGCCGCGTGGCAGGTAACGAAAGCCGTTAAGCTACGCGCGAGCGTGCAGAACCTGCTGGACAAAGATCTGAGCCGTGACGATTACAGCTACACGGAAGATGGCCGTCGCTACTTTGTCGGCGTGGATTATAAGTTCTGATGTAGCCTGGATGCCCGGTGGCGCCTCGCTTACCGGGCCTACAAAATCCACGAATGTAGGCCGGGTAAGGCGAGGCCGCCACCCGGCAATCGGCTGCACTTAGCCGAATAAATGCTCCGCATGGAAGCGGAGATGATCCTCAATAAAGGACGCGATAAAATAATAGCTGTGGTCGTATCCCGGCTGGATGCGCAGCGTCAGCGGCCAGTCCTTCTGACGTGCCGCTTCTGCCAGCACCGCAGGCTGCAGCTGTCCGGCGAGGAACTGATCCGCATCGCCCTGATCGATAAGCATCGGAATCGCATTTACTGAGTTACTGGCCAGCATCAGCGCACTGCTATCCCATTCCAGCCATTTCGCTTCATCTTCACCCAGATAGTTCGTGAAGGCTTTCTGCCCCCACGGCACCTGCGTTGGGTTCACAATTGGCGCAAATGCCGACGCGCTGACGTATTTTCCCGGATTTTTCAGCGCCATGATGAGCGCCCCGTGTCCGCCCATGGAGTGGCCGCTGATCGCGCAGCGCTCGCCAACCGCAAACTGCGACTGCACCAGCGCAGGAAGTTCATCGCGAATGTAATCATACATGCGGTAATGGCGCGCCCAGGGCTGCTCGGTCGCATTGACATAAAACCCGGCGCCTTTGCCCAGATCGTATCCCGCATCGTCGGCCACATCATCGCCGCGCGGGCTGGTGTCAGGCATCACCAGCGCAATACCCAGCTCGGCAGCAATACGCTGCGCCCCCGCTTTGGTGGTGAAGTTTTCGTCATTGCAGGTCAAGCCTGAAAGCCAGAACAGAACCGGCGGATTTTCCGTCAGCGGCAGGAAAATGCTGAACGTCATCGCACAGTTCAGGACGGTGGAGTCATGCCGCCAGCGCTGCTGTCGACCTTCAAAACAACGGTGCTCTTCGAGCAGTTCCATGCAGGGCTCCTTAATGAGAATGCGTATTCATAAAAACCATAATACAGCCTTTTCATTGACCTGTGAGCAACTTTCACTTTCGCCTGACGGCCAGATGCTGCATCATAAATTTACTTTTCTTTAACAATTGGAGCGGTCATGGCGCTGCGTATTGCGCTCAGTGGGTTTGTCGTTCTGGTGGTGGCGATGGGGATAGGGCGCTTTGCCTTTACGCCTCAGGTGCCGCTGATGATTGCTGCCGGGCAGCTTACGCTGACCAGCGCGGGTCTGGTCGCGGCGATGAACTATCTGGGCTATCTGGTGGGCGCATGGGATGCCATGCGCGCGCACCGCTTTGTGGAAACGCGCCTCTGGCTTGGCATCACCGGAGCGGTGGCGCTGACGCTGCTCTCCGCGGCGGCGGATAACGCCGTCGTACACGGCCTGCTGCGTTTTGTGATTGGCTGCATGAGCGGCTGGTCGATGGTACTGATTGCCGCCTGGACTAACGAACGGCTTGGGCAGTTGGGTAAACCGGGCCTGAGCGCTGCCGTATTTGCCGGACCGGGGGCGGGCATTGCCCTGAGCGGGCTGCTCGCCGTCTACATCCAGGCGAAATCCCTTTCGGCCGGGGCGGCATGGCAAATCTACGGCGTGCTGGCGCTGGTGCTGATTGCGCTGGTGGCGCGCTACCTGCCGCGATCCGGGCAGCTCCATCGACCGGGCACCGCACCAGAGCCGCTGGTGCTGACGGCGGATTTAAAGCGCCTGGTCTGGAGCTACAGCCTGGCCGGGTTTGGCTATATCCTCCCGGCGACATTCCTGTCGCAAATGGCGGCGGTGCGTTTTCCCGGCAGCCTGTTTGCGCAGTTCGTCTGGCCGATTTTTGGTATCGCCGCCGTGGTGGGGATAGCGCTCAGTATTCTTTTACGCCATACCTCAACGGCTAACCGCAGGCTGGCTATCGTACTGTGGTTACAGGGGGCGGGCGTGCTGGCGGCCTGGCTGCTGCCGGGGATTGGCGGGCTGCTGACGGGCGGGCTGCTGGTGGGCGGCGGCTTTTTGTGTGCCGTGCAGCTCTCTCTTTTATACGGCCGCGAGCTGGCACCAAACCACACGCGCTATATGGCAGGCCTGCTCACCACCGGGTATGCAATTGGTCAGTTGATTGGGCCGGTCACCTCGGCGTTATCAACCTGGCTTACCCACCGGCTGGAGCCGGCGCTGGGGCTGGCGGGCATGGCGCTGTTCGTTGGAGGAGCCCTGGTCTGGAATCGTCACGCTGAAAGGCAACAGCAATTGCAATAATTATCGTCGTGAATACTGGATTATGTGCGTCGCCTCACGCACAATGAGCGCATACTTTTGCCACAACGAGGGCAAAAGACGCCACACCTGCAGGAGAACAAAATGTCATCACTCAGTAAAGAAGCTGCCCTGGTCCACGAAGCCCTGGTTGCGCGCGGTCTTGAAACGCCACTGCGTCCGCCCGTACAGGATTTGGACAATGAAACCCGCAAGCGTCTGATTGCCGGTCATATGACCGAAATCATGGAGCTGCTGAATCTCGATCTGAGTGACGACAGTCTGATGGAGACGCCGCACCGCATCGCGAAAATGTACGTCGACGAAATTTTCTCCGGCCTGGATTACGCCAACTTCCCGAAAATCACCGTCATTGAAAACAAGATGAAAGTGGATGAGATGGTGACGGTGCGCGATATCACGCTGACCAGCACCTGCGAACACCATTTTGTGACCATCGACGGTAAAGCGACCGTGGCGTATATCCCCAAAGATACGGTGATTGGCCTGTCGAAGATCAACCGCATCGTGCAGTTCTTTGCCCAGCGTCCGCAGGTGCAGGAGCGTCTGACGCAGCAGATCCTGACCGCGCTGCAAACGCTGCTGGGCACCAATAACGTGGCCGTCTCTATCGACGCGGTTCACTACTGCGTGAAGGCGCGCGGCGTGCGTGATGCGACCAGTGCAACGACCACCACCTCGCTGGGCGGCCTGTTTAAGTCAAGCCAGAATACCCGCCAGGAGTTCCTGCGCGCCGTACGTCATCACAACTAAGTCTTACAGGGCAGGGACCATGGAGCGAAACGTCACGCTCGATTTTGTTCGCGGCGTCGCCATTCTCGGTATCCTGCTGCTTAATATCGCCGCCTTCGGTTTGCCGAAGGCGGCTTATCTCAATCCTGCGTGGTATGGCGACATCACGCGCAGCGATGCCTGGACGTGGGCGATCCTCGATCTCTTTGCGCAGGTCAAATTCCTCACGCTCTTTGCCCTGCTGTTTGGCGCAGGCCTGCAGCTTCTCCTCAAGCGCGGTACGCGCTGGATCCAGTCGCGCCTGACGCTGCTGGTTCTCCTCGGCTTTATCCACGGCCTGTTCTTCTGGGACGGCGATATTCTTCTCGCGTATGGGTTAGTCGGGCTCATCTGCTGGCGTCTCATTCGCGATGCGCACAGCGTAAAAAGCCTGTTTAACACCGGCGTGATGCTGTATGTGATGGGGCTTGGCGTCCTGCTATTGCTGGGGATGATCTCCGGCGAGGCGACAAACCGTTCATGGATCCCGGATGCCGCTAACCTGCAGTACGAACAGTTCTGGAAGCTGAAAGGTGGTACGGAAGCGATAAGCAACCGTGCGGATATGCTGGGGGACAACCTCCTTGCGCTGGGCGCGCAATACGGCTGGCAGCTGGCGGGCATGATGCTGATGGGCGCGTCATTGATGCGCACCGGCTGGCTGAAAGGAGAATTCAGCCTGCGTCACTATCGTCGTACCGGCGCCGGTCTGGTGCTGCTCGGCGTGCTGATTAACCTCCCGGCGGTGATTGTGCAGTGGCATATTCACTGGGATTACCGCTGGTGCGCGTTTCTGCTCCAGGTGCCGCGTGAACTGAGCGCGCCGTTCCAGACCATCGGCTACGCGGCGCTGATCTATGGCTTCTGGCCAACGCTTTCCCGCCTGTGGATTGTCAGCGCTATCGCCTGCGTGGGCCGAATGGCGTTGAGCAATTACCTCCTGCAAACGCTCATATGTACCACGCTTTTCTATCGTTTTGGCCTGTTTATGAAATTCGACCGCCTTACGCTGCTGGCGTTTGTTATTCCGGTCTGGGTGGTAAACCTGGCGTTTTCTGTTCTCTGGCTACGCTATTTCCGCCAGGGACCGCTGGAGTGGGTGTGGCGTCAGTTAACCGCATGTGCTTCAGGGGTATCATTGAAAAACACATCCAGATAACGATCTGGATCACAATCATTAACAAAACGGATGTAAGCGTTTTCATGACTGTGAGCTTCTTCACGTAGTCCCCTTTCTCTCGCTGCCAAAATAGCCACCTTGCTAAACACAGGGGGTGTCTGTGAGTTGCTGCAATCCTTTGAAGGATGGTGAATATGATCACCATTCGTGACGTCGCCCGTCAGGCGGGCGTTTCTGTGGCTACCGTCTCACGCGTGCTCAACAATAGCGCGCTGGTCAGCCCTGAAACCCGAGAAACCGTAATGAAAGCCGTGACCCAGCTCGGGTACCGGCCAAATGCCAATGCCCAGGCGCTTGCGACGCAGGTCAGCGACACCATCGGCGTGGTGGTGATGGATGTCTCGGATGCCTTTTTCGGCGCGCTGGTGAAAGCGGTCGACATGGTGGCACAGCAGCATCAGAAATATGTCCTGATCGGTAATAGCTATCATGAGGCGGAAAAAGAGCGCCATGCCATCGAAGTGCTGATCCGCCAGCGCTGTAACGCCCTGATTGTCCATTCAAAAGCCTTGAGCGATGAAGAGCTAACCGGATTGATGGAGCAGATCCCGGGCATGGTGCTGATCAACCGCATTGTCCCCGGCTATGCCCACCGCTGCGTCGGGCTGGATAACGTCAGCGGCGCCATGATGGCCACGAAAATGCTCATCAACAACGGGCATCAGCGGATCGGTTATCTGGCCTCCAGCCATCAAATTGAAGATGACGAACTGCGGCGCGAGGGGTGGCAAAATGCCCTGAAAGAGCACGGCATTACGCCATCCGAGAGCTGGGTGGGGACCGGCACGCCGGACATGCAGGGCGGTGAGGCGGCAATGGTGGAGCTGCTGGGCCGCAATCTGCAGCTGTCTGCGGTGTTTGCCTATAACGACAGCATGGCGGCTGGCGCCCTGACGGCGCTGAAGGATAACGGCATTGCGGTGCCACAGCATTTATCACTCATTGGTTTTGATGATATCCCGATTGCCCGTTACACCGACCCGCAGCTGACAACGGTGCGCTACCCCATTGCCTCTATGGCGAAACTGGCGACTGAGCTGGCATTACAGGGAGCGGCAGGGCTGCTGGATCCGGGCGCAACGCACTGTTTCATGCCGACTTTAGTACGTCGCCACTCCGTCGCGGCCCGGCAAATTGTGGTTCCGATCACTAACTGATTAGATCAGGTGATGTAACCGTTTTCAATCTGTGAGTAAATTCACAGTATCTTAACAAGGCGCTGACTATGATGTCAGCGTTTTAGGGGCTGAAACGCTATGTAACAGTGATTATTCACTTTCACTATAGCCAATGTGCCGCAAACAACGAATAAAACGCATTTCTGGAGCGTTACCGAACACGGAAGAGAGAAATTTTATAAGTGAACTTCGGCTGTCAGTAACGTTTTATTAACACCTGCCCGCCGATCGTTATTCACAAGAACTACCCTGCATAAAAAAACCGGAGATACCATGAATAAGAAGGTGTTGACCCTGTCTGCTGTAATGGCAAGCATGCTTTTTGGTGCAGCAGCGCACGCTGCGGATACCCGTATTGGTGTGACCATCTATAAATACGACGACAACTTCATGTCTGTTGTGCGTAAAGCGATTGAGAAAGATGCGAAAGCAGCGCCAGACGTTCAGCTGCTGATGAACGACTCCCAGAATGACCAGTCCAAACAGAACGACCAGATCGACGTTCTGCTGGCGAAAGGCGTGAAAGCCCTGGCCATCAACCTGGTTGACCCGGCTGCAGCAGGCACGGTCATTGAAAAAGCGCGCGGTCAGAACGTGCCGATCGTCTTCTTCAACAAAGAACCTTCCCGTAAGGCGCTGGATAGCTACGACAAAGCGTATTACGTCGGTACTGACTCTAAAGAGTCCGGTATTATTCAGGGCGATTTGATCGCGAAACACTGGGCGGCGAACCCGAACTGGGACCTGAATAAAGACGGTCAGATTCAGTTCGTGCTGCTGAAAGGCGAGCCAGGCCACCCGGATGCTGAAGCGCGTACTACCTACGTTATCAAAGAGCTGAACGACAAGGGCCTGAAAACCCAGCAGCTGGCGTTAGATACCGCGATGTGGGATACCGCTCAGGCGAAAGATAAGATGGACGCATGGCTGTCTGGCCCTAATGCCAACAAAATCGAAGTCGTTATCGCCAACAACGATGCGATGGCAATGGGTGCGGTAGAAGCGCTGAAAGCACACAACAAATCCTCAATCCCGGTATTCGGCGTGGATGCACTGCCAGAAGCGCTGGCGCTGGTTAAATCCGGTGCGATGGCCGGTACCGTGCTGAACGATGCCAACAACCAGGCGAAAGCCACCTTCGATCTGGCGAAAAACCTCGCCGATGGCAAAGGCGCGGCAGATGGCACCAACTGGAAAATTGACAACAAAATCGTTCGCGTACCTTACGTGGGCGTAGACCAGTCCAACCTGGCTGAGTTTATCGGTAAATAAGTTAGCGGTACTGTCTCCACTGGGCGCAATTCGTTGCGCCCTTTTATAACGCGATATGCGAGGCCAACAAGGTATAATTATGGTCAGCACAACAACTCAGTCATCCGGTGAATACCTGTTGGAAATGAGCGGTATCAACAAGTCATTTCCCGGCGTTAAGGCACTCGATAATGTTAATTTAAAAGTTCGTCCTCACTCTATTCATGCCTTAATGGGAGAGAACGGTGCGGGTAAATCAACATTATTAAAATGTCTTTTTGGGATCTATCAAAAAGATTCTGGCAGCATTCTTTTTCAGGGGAAAGAGATCGATTTCCATTCAGCGAAAGAAGCACTGGAAAACGGTATCTCGATGGTTCACCAGGAATTAAACCTGGTGCTGCAGCGTTCAGTTATGGATAACATGTGGTTGGGACGTTATCCAACCAAAGGTGTCTTTGTCGATCAGGACAAAATGTATCGCGACACCAAAGCGATTTTCGACGAGCTGGATATTGATATCGATCCGCGCGCCCGCGTGGGAACATTATCCGTCTCCCAGATGCAGATGATCGAAATCGCCAAAGCGTTCTCCTATGATGCGAAAATCGTCATCATGGACGAACCAACATCGTCATTAACGGAAAAAGAGGTTAACCACCTTTTTACCATTATTCGTAAGCTAAAAGATCGCGGCTGCGGCATTGTGTACATCTCCCACAAAATGGAAGAGATCTTCCAGCTGTGCGATGAGATCACCATCCTGCGCGACGGTCAGTGGATTGCCACGCAGCCGCTGGAAGGGCTGGACATGGACAAGATCATCGCCATGATGGTCGGCCGTTCCCTGAACCAGCGCTTCCCTGACAAAGAAAACAAGCCGGGTGAAGTGATTCTGGAAGTGCGCAACCTGACCTCGTTACGTCAGCCGTCTATACGCGATGTCTCCTTCGACCTGCATAAAGGTGAAATCCTGGGGATTGCCGGCCTGGTCGGGGCAAAACGTACCGATATCGTCGAAACCCTGTTTGGTATCCGTGAGAAAGCTCAAGGCACCATTACGCTGCACGGTAAGAAAATTAACAACCACAACGCCAACGAAGCTATTAATAATGGTTTCGCGCTGGTGACGGAAGAGCGTCGTTCGACCGGTATTTATGCTTATCTGGATATTAACTTTAACTCGTTAATTTCTAACATTCGCAATTACAAAAACAAAGTCGGGCTGCTGGATAACTCCCGCATGAAGAGCGATACCCAATGGGTGATTGACTCCATGCGCGTGAAAACGCCAGGCCATCGCACCCAAATTGGTTCGCTGTCAGGCGGTAACCAGCAGAAAGTGATTATCGGCCGTTGGTTATTAACCCAGCCAGAAATTCTGATGCTGGATGAACCTACCCGCGGTATTGACGTCGGCGCGAAGTTTGAAATTTATCAGCTGATTGCCGAGCTGGCGAAAAAGAATAAAGGGATCATTATTATTTCTTCCGAAATGCCGGAATTGTTAGGGATCACGGACCGTATTCTGGTTATGAGCAATGGTCTCGTCGCCGGTATTGTTGACACCAAAACGACAACGCAAAACGAAATTTTGCGTCTTGCGTCTTTGCACCTTTAAGATCAGGGGCTCCTCATGAGTGCGTTAAATAAAAAAAGTTTTCTCACTTACCTGAAAGAAGGCGGTATTTACGTTGTTCTTTTAGTCTTGCTGGCAATCATCATTTTCCAGGACCCTACGTTCTTAAGCCTGCTGAACCTGAGTAACATTCTGACCCAGTCCTCCGTGCGTATTATCATTGCGCTGGGCGTGGCGGGCCTGATCGTGACCCAGGGGACGGACCTTTCTGCCGGTCGCCAGGTGGGTCTGGCGGCGGTTATCGCGGCAACTCTGCTGCAGTCGATGGAAAACGCTAACAAGGTCTTCCCGGAAATGGCCACCATGCCGATTTTCGTGGTGATCCTGATTGTCTGCGCCATCGGTGCGGTGATTGGTCTGATCAACGGAATTATCATCGCCTACCTGAACGTGACGCCGTTTATCACCACCCTGGGTACGATGATCATCGTTTACGGTATCAACTCCCTGTACTACGACTTCGTCGGCGCTTCGCCAATCTCAGGCTTTGACAGCGGCTTCTCGACCTTTACGCAAGGGTTTATTGCGCTTGGCAGCTTCCGCCTGTCGTACATCACCTTCTATGCGCTGATTGCGGTGGCCTTCGTCTGGATCCTGTGGAACAAAACGCGCTTCGGCAAAAACATCTTCGCCATCGGCGGTAACCCGGAAGCGGCGAAAGTCTCCGGCGTTAACGTAGCTCTGAACCTGCTCATCATCTATGCCCTTTCCGGCGTGTTCTACGCCTTCGGTGGGATGCTGGAAGCGGGCCGTATCGGCTCTGCAACCAACAACCTCGGCTTCATGTATGAGCTGGATGCGATCGCAGCCTGCGTGGTGGGCGGCGTCTCCTTCAGCGGCGGTGTGGGTACGGTACTGGGCGTGGTGACCGGTGTGATCATTTTCACCGTCATCAACTACGGGTTGACCTATATCGGCGTGAACCCGTACTGGCAGTACATCATCAAGGGCGCCATCATTATCTTCGCGGTTGCGCTGGATTCACTGAAGTACGCCCGTAAGAAGTAATCGTCTCTCTCCATATCCGGCCCGCTCACCGAGCGGGCTTTTTTTATGCTCTATGCCAGATGGGACTCCTCTCTGGTCACAATGCGCTCAAACCAGTCGAGTTCAGAGAGCTTGCAGGCGACCCACTGTTCGGAAAAGGCATCGCCCAGGCTGTCGGTGAGATACTGACAGCGGGCAAAGGCCTCAATCGCCTCCTGCTGGAACAGCGGCAGTTCCGGTTGGTCGTGCTGCGGTTCAGGGAGATCCCCCTCGTCGATATGTTCCAGCCCGTACAGCATGCCGGTCAGGATAGTGGCCGCCACCAGATACGGATTCGCATCGGCCCCGGCCAGCCGGTACTCGATACGACGGTTACTCTCATCCGAGCAGGGAATACGCAGGGCGGCGGAGCGGGTGTTATAGCCCCAGGAGTTAAAGACGGGTTCCGTCAGGCTTTTACGCAGGCGACGAAACGCGTTGACGCCTGGCGCAAGAATGGCGACGGAGGCGGGCATCAGCGCCAGCTGGCCCGCGACGCACAAACGTATCATGCTGTTAAGCGCGTTCACCGGGGAAGCAAAGACGTTTTCGCCGTGACGATTGTTCAGGCTGAAATGGAAGTGCAAACCGCTGCCGGCCAGCTGGCTGAAAGGCTTAGCCATAAAGTTGGCCTGCAGACCGTGCTTTTCAGCAACGTAACGGGTCAGGCGACGAAGCGCCAGCACGTTATCGCAGACCTCAACGACGCGATGGCTGTGCTTCAGGTTTAATTCGTACTGTCCGGACTCGGCTTCCGCCACGACCCCTGACAGCGGGATGCGCTGCAGGTGGGCCAGCTGTTCCAGCTCGTCAAACAGCGCCGCATGCGCCGACGAGGTATCCATGTGAAAACAGCCCTGATTTTGCGGATCGCGTTCGCTCTGTCCCGTCAGATAGAACTCGATTTCCGGGGCAATGACCGGGAAAAGGCCGTGCTGGTGGAAGCGGGCCACGACGTTCTGCAGTATCGCGCGCGGCTCAAGCGGGCAGGGGTTATCGTCGCTGTCCTTCATCGTCAGCATGATCTGCGCGGTGTGCTCCGGATCCTGCGGACAGGGGCGCAGGGAGCCGGCGACCGGGACGCACAGCCGGTCGGGTTCATCATGAAGCGGCGCGGCAATTTTTCCTTTCTGATCCATCGAGTAAACGGAAAGGGGAAAATAACAGCCTTTTTCCAGATTCAGCATGCTCTCTACCGAGAGGCGCTTGCCGCGCATCGTGCCGTTGATATCGTTCAGATAAACGTCAACATGTTTCGTTTGCGGGTAACGTTCCAGATAATCGGCCACTTCCACGGCAACGTTGTGCTGCAGGGCGTCTATTTTTTCATCCAGCCAGAGACCAGAAGTAAGTGCGCCAGGGAGTGATAAACCGGGAAAGTTAAAGTAGGGGCGGAGACTTTTGAGGAAAAACGCATTCATTATCGAGTTCATAGTCATTCTTCAATGAAGCCGTAGCGGCAATGAACTCAGCTTAAAAGAGCAGACGTAAAGGGGAGATAAAAAGCGTCAGGCCGGCCGTAAAGAAAGTATAAAGGCGGCCCTGCTATTTCTCTTTTTTCTGCATATCCAGCAGCTGCTCAGGCGTGACGGCCGGGTAACCCTGCGCGTCTTCCGGCACTTCGTGCATCGCCGGAATCGGCACCAGAGGGCCTAAAAAGCGCGGTTCGCGTTTGAAGATATACAGATCGGCCAGGGCACCAAAGCGGGCGCCGAACTCGCGCACGCGCACGCTCAGCATATCTTTTGGCGAAGGCACCGCGTAGCACTGCGCCTGAATGCCCATATGCAGGGCGATAAACAGCGCGCGCTCGCAGTGGAAGCGCTGGGTGATGATGATGAAGTCGTTGGTGTCGAAGACTTTGCGCGTGCGCACGATGGAGTCCAGGGTGCGGAACCCGGCGTAGTCGAGCACGATATCGGCAGGGTCCACGCCCGCCGCAATCAGGTCCTTACGCATCGTCACCGGTTCATTGTAGCTTTGCAGGGCGTTATCGCCGCTCAGCAGCAGGTAGTTCACCTTGCCGCTGTTGTAGGCGTTCAGCGCGCCCTGAATGCGGTAACGGTAATACTGATTGATTACGCCGGTGCGGTAATACTTGGCGGTGCCAAGCACCACGCCAACCTGACGATACGGCAGGTCCTGCAGGTCATCAAAGATGTAAGGGGCGGTTTTCCAGCTCATCCAGCGGTCAAGACCCAGCACGATCAACAGCAGTATGCCGACCAGGACAGACAGGCTGTAAAAAACGCGCTTTAACATGCAGATGGCTCGTTCGTGGAAGAAATTTAACTCAGGCTACTTTACCCGCCTGGTTAGCGCAAGAAACAGCGACTCAACTGAGGGGTTTTTCAGCAAACGGGCGGGCATTTTTGCCCGCCGGAAGGATTACGCCAGCAGTACGCGGTCAATCGTCGTACAGCCCAGCGCTTTTAGCGTTGCGGCGGTGGCATCCCACTGGATCAGCGGTGCATCGGCAATTTCAGCCAGAATGGCGCGCTGAATGTCAGGATAATCATAGCCGTTCAGGCTCAGCAGGTTAAGCGCGCCCTGAAGCGGCGGCAGCGTTGGGTTAAACGCGGCGTTTTCCGCATAGCTGCCGGTGAAGATTCGGCCATCACGGCACTGCAACGCTACGCCGCTCGGGGACTTGCTGTATGGCGTGTGACTTTTATTCGCCGCGCGAATCGCTGCCTGACTCAGGTCATCGCCGGACAGGGCGTAACCGTGGTCCTGATCGTCCATCAGCAGCGTTTTGATCTCCAGATCTTTCGGACCAAATGCGTCAGGCAGATAATCGCCCAGCGTGTGCGGCGCGCGGCCCGGCAGATTGATGCGCAGCTGCAGCCCGCTGTTCAGCTCGTTCATAAACTGACGGCAGTGGCCGCACGGAGTGTAGTTAACGGTAATGGCGCTCAGCGCTTTTTCACCGCGCAGCCAGGCGTGGCTGATGGCGCTCTGCTCGGCGTGAACCGTTTGCTGCATGGTCGCGCCCAGGAACTCCATGTTGCCGCCGAAGTACCAGGTACCGCTGACGCCGCGCGCAATGGCCCCGACGTTGAAGTGGGAGAGATCGGCCCGCGCGCAGGCGGCAGCCAGGGGTAGCAGTGCGAAAGCCAGCGCGTCTTCGTCCAGTCCCGTTGCCTGTTTCAGCATCGTGACCTGCTCCGCGGTCAGCAGGGCGGGGAAGTGTGCATCTGCCAGAACGGGAGCCAGGGCTGACTGCAAATTCTCTGCAAGCTGGGCGAAAGCAGCTTGAAAACGTGGGTGCATGGCGTTTGCCTCATAAAGGTTAATGGATCGGTAGTTTACGGAGCCGCCAGGGCTTTATATGTGATCCACTTCTCATTATGTATGCAACTTATGAAAGCAAAATGAAATTTGCGCGACGCATCGCAAATTTTAGCCCATCACCGCCAGAATCAGCGGGAAAATGAACGGGGCCAGCAGGGAGGTGATAATTCCGCAGATCACCAGCGCCAGCGAGCTAAACGCCCCTTCCTGATAATCCAGCTCCGCGCAGCGGGCAGTGCCCAGGGCGTGGGAAGCTGTCCCCATCGACAGACCTCGTGCCGCTTTAGTATGAATGCGCATACCGTTCAGCAGGCTGTGGCCAAACACCGCGCCGAGAATACCGACGAAAATAACGCACATTGCGCTAATTGCCGGAATACCGCCGAGGCTACCGCCAACCGCCATCGCGATAGGCGTGGTCACAGATTTAGGCAGAATAGAGGCGGCAATCTGCGGGGAGGCCCCCATCAACAGCGCCACCGACGTACCGGTGATCATCGCCACCAGGCTGCCGACAAAGCAGATGGTAATGATGGATTTCCAGCGGGCGCGGATCTGGTGCAGCTGCTCGTATAAAGGAAAGGCCAGCGCCACAACGGCGGGCTGCAGCAGGTCGTTTAAAATTTTGCTGCCGGCAAAGTAGCGTTCGTAAGGGATGCCGGTGAGCAGCAGGAACGGAATAATCACCACCATTGCCACCAGCAGCGGGTTCAGCAACGGCATTTTGAAACGCGCGGCAAGCTTACGTGCGGCGAAGAATACTGCGAGGGTGAGCGGCAGCGACCACCAGATATTGGCCATCATTTTTTTGTTTTCTCCCCAATCACGTTACGTTCGCCATGCACCAGATGCGAACTCCAGCTCACGACCAGGAAAACCACCAGCGTACTCACCGCGCAGGAGACAACAATCGGGCCGAACTGGGCCTTGAGCAAATCAAAATACTGCATGACCCCGACGCCGATAGGCACGAAAAGCAGCGCCATATAGCGAATGAGGACGAAGCAGCCGGGATTGACCCACTTTGCAGGCAGGATTTGCAGCGCCAGCAACACGAAGAGGATCAGCATGCCGATAATGCTGCCGGGAATGGTGATGGGCAGCAGTGACGCGATGAAAATCCCGGCATACAGGCAGGCGTAAATCAGGACGAATGCGCGCAGATATTGCCAGATAATGTTCAATGTTTTGCTCATGGTTATAGTCCTTGCTGAAACGCATTCATCATACAATTAAACCTAAAAATGTGCCACGGATCACATCATGAATTTTGAGCATACCAGACATTCCGGAATGGAACGTCCGGTATCATCTTACTGGTGCAGGCAATAGTTTAGAGGAAAGGAATTGCACTGGCGAAGTAACGCGCCAGAGAAGGCATCAGCGTCAGGCGGTCAGTTTATCGAGAAAAGAAAACAGCACCTGGTTCATTTCGCGATAATCATGCGAGCGGAGTTTTTCCGCCGTTTCGACAAAACGGAATTCACCCGCGCGGCGGAGGTCATTCTGCGAATGCTCAATCAGCAACTCTACAACCTCCGGCGTCAGCTCCATATGGCACTGAAAACCGTAAACCCGTTCGCCATATTCCACGATCTGACGGGGGCAGCCCTCGCTGTAAGCCAGCACTTTAGCCTGCGGCGTCAACCCTGGCATGTCGTTATGCCAGTGACCGACGTTCAATTCGTGGCCAAAATCCGCAAACAGCGGGTTCGCCTTGCCTGCATCGGTGAGCCTGACGGGAAATTTGCCGATCTCTTTTTCCGGGCTATGGCAAAACGCTGCCCCCAGCGCTTCGCCGATAAGCTGCGAGCCAAGACAAACGCCTATCACCGTTTTACCTGCCTCTATCGCGCGGCTGATGAGTGTCTTTTCCGCCTGTGCATCGAACCAGGGACATTCCTCAGGCGTGGTAGCGGGGGACTGCGGGCCTCCCATGATGATAAGCAGGTCCGTGGTCCCCAGCTCCTCGGGTAAAGGATCGCCCTGATAAACTCTGGTGTAGCTCAGAGTATGGCCGCGGCTTTTCCCCCAGATTTCATAGGCGCCCGGCGCTTCGAAATGTTCATGAATGATAAATTGAATGTGCATTGCGTCTCTCTTCGGTTACATGTACAAGCAGCATCATAAGTGGAAGGGAGGAATGTGAAATGCCAACCGTTATCGATAAAACGCCAATTCATGACGATGACATCGGATGGTCCAGAGGGGCTATTAGCTATACGCGCGGCGAAGTGGATCCGCCTCACCAGCATTCACAGGGACAGCTTTTGTTTGCCATCAAAGGGGTGATGCTGGTCGAAACCGGCAATAAGCGTTGGGTCATACCGCCGCAGCGCGCGCTGTGGATCCCTCCCTTTCAGGAGCATACCTACAGCGTGTTATCCGCAACGGAGCTCCGGGCGGTCTGGTTTAGCCCTGCTCTGATATCGCAATGCGGATCTTTTAAACGGAAAGAAGAGGTTTACGTCATTATGGCGACAGCGTTGTTCAAAGAGCTGATTGCCGGGCTGTTCAGTGCGGAATACCGGCCAGCCACTCAGCGCAGCATGGCCGTTTTGCTGCTCGATATTCTCAGTGAAGCTCAGCAAATCTCGGCCGAATTACCGATGCCCGTGGATGAGCGCTTACATCGCGTTGCCTGTGACATCATTGCCAACAATCTCTGGGATCTTTCTCTGGAAAGGCTGGCGGAACGGGCCGCGATGTCTGAGCGCACATTTTCACGCGCGTTTATCAAAGATACTGGCTTTAGCTTCCGGGCCTGGCGACAGCGCGCAAGGATTTGTGCCTCGCTGGACCTGCTCGCCAACGGATACCCGGTTAAGCAGGTGGCCTGGATGCTGGGGTTTTCAGGGCAGGCGGCATTTGCGGCGGCGTTTCGCGCCGTTGTCGGGGCAACGCCGGCTGACTTTCTCCCTGAACAGAAGCGCTTCCCAGCGATATAGAGAGCGGCTACTATAGCGCGTCTTTTTTCACAGGTACTGCTATGCGTGTTTTACTGGCCCCAATGGAAGGCGTGCTCGACTCCCTCGTGCGCGAGCTTCTGACCGAGGTGAACGACTACGATCTCTGCGTGACGGAATTTCTGCGCGTAGTCGATATGCTGTTGCCGGTAAAATCCTTCTACCGTCTGTGCCCCGAGCTGCACAACCAGAGCCGGACCTCTTCCGGCACGCTGGTGCGTATTCAGCTGCTCGGCCAGTATCCCGAATGGCTGGCGGAAAACGCCGCCCGCGCGGTTGAGCTGGGCTCTTACGGGGTGGATCTCAACTGCGGCTGTCCGTCGAAGCTGGTGAACGGCAGCGGCGGCGGAGCGACCTTGCTGAAAGATCCTGAGCTGATTTATCGCGGCGCGAAAGCCATGCGCGAGGCCGTGCCCGCGCATTTGCCGGTGACGGTTAAGGTGCGCCTGGGATGGGACAGCGACGCGCGGCAGTTTGAAATCGCCGATGCGGTGCAGCAGGCCGGAGCCACCGAGCTGGTGGTGCATGGCCGCACCAAAGAAGACGGCTACAAAGCCGAGCGCATAAACTGGCATGCGATCGGCGAGATCCGCAAACGCCTCTCTATTCCGGTGATCGCTAACGGCGAAATCTGGGACTACGAGAGCGCGCAGGCCTGTCTGCAGGCCACCGGCTGCGATGCGGTAATGATCGGTCGCGGCGCCCTGAACGTCCCTAACCTCAGCCGGGTGGTGAAATATAACGAACCGCGAATGCCGTGGGCAGACGTCGTCACGCTGCTGCAAAAATACAGCCGTCTGGAAAAGCAGGGCGATACCGGTTTGTATCACGTCGCGCGAATTAAGCAGTGGCTGAGTTATTTACGCAAAGAGTACGATGAAGCGCTGGGGTTATTTCAGGAGATTCGGACATTACAGACGTCGGCTGATATTGCCCGGGTAATTCAGTCGAAATAATAAGCGTTAAATTGCTCACACTTTTTTAAAACAGAAAACAGTTCAGGTTTTCAACGTGGCGCGACGGTGTTAAGGTGCCACTGTTTTCAACGCAGGATTGTTACTGGTTAACAGGCAAAACCTAAGCGTTTCACAGCATTTTCGCTGTGGAGCGCTTAGGTTTTTTTTTGCCTGTCGTTTACGCAGGAGAGACATTTGGCTTAGCGCTTTTTAATGATTTTAAAAAATGAATTATCGACAGGAAATAGAAAAATTTCCTGCGGCCGGTTACGCACTCAATACTCAATCACAGGTTGTTATCATGGCATATAAAAATAAACTCTATGCGCTCGCCTTATTGGCGATATCCCCGCTGTCGATGGCGCAAGACTGGAACGGTACGGTACTAGGTTTTGAGGCTCCACCGGCGCCGCTTCTCGGCAATATGCTCGGTGTGCGTAAAATTCTCAATGATAACGGCTTTACGTACAATCTCGGCTATTTGAATGAGATCGGCTGGAACGGCGGCGGTGGCTATAACCACGACTCCCACGTGGCCTATATTGACCAGTTCGCGCTGACCTTCAACCAGGACCTGGAGCGCTGGACCGGTATCCCGGACGCGCGTATCGAGGGAAACATCGTTAACCGCAACCACAATGACGATCTCACCACCAAACGCGTGCAGGACCCGCGCGTCAACTTCAACGATCTGACCCAGGAGAGCTGGGGCGGGCAGTCGATTACCCGTCTGGGCTGGCTGACCTTTGCCCGCAGCTTTGACAACCGGCGTCTGACCTGGCGCATAGGGATGATGAACAAGGTGCAAACCTTCGATCAAATTATCCCCTGTGATTTCCAGCTGCTGTCCCAGTGCGGCGGAAAGTCCGCCAACTCGCTGACCTGGAACAACTGGAACGTGCACACCTGGGGCACCACGCTTGCCTATAAACTCACGCCGACGCTGACCTTAAAAGGCGGCGTGATGGAGCAGAATCCGCAGGCCGCCAGCCGCAGCCATGCGTGGAGCTGGTCGACGAAGGGCAGCAAAGGGATCTTACTGCCGGTTGAAATCGAAGCGCGTCCGCTGATTAACGGCCTGCCGGGCGCGTACAACCTGGGCGTGGTGTTTACCAACGCGCCGCAAACCGATCTCTATCGCGGCAAATCGGGTGGGGCGGGGGCGACGGACCCGGACGGATTCGATACGCACAGCCGGACCTGGTTTATGTACGCCGGACTGAACCAGCAGCTAACGCAGCATCAGGACGATCCGAATCGTGGGTTGAGTACCTCGTTCAGCATGAGCCTTGCGGATCAGAGCAGTAACTACATGCACCAGGTTTACGCCGCCTCGCTGCGCTACCGCGGGCTGTTTGATGCGCGACCGGAAGACTGGATTGGCTTTGGCTTAACCTGGATTGATATGAGCAGCCAGTACGCCCGCAACCAGCGTTACCTGAACAGCCTGAGCGGCGTAAGCGATTATGACAATCCGGCGTATCACCCGGTGCCGGGCCATTCCCTGAACGGTGAGTTTTACTACCGTTTTCGTCCGGCGTCATGGCTCGAGCTGCAGCCGGGCATTCAGTACTGGCATCATCCCGGCGGGGTCAGCCGCACCCAGGATGCCTGGGTCACCGAGCTGAAAACGGTGGTGACCTTCTGATATCACCGTAGCAAGTTCGATCCGCGTCACGTTTCTGACGCGTGACGCATTGAGGCTACGAATGAAACTGATAGAGTGCCAGAACTGGATTGTTACTGCTTATGCAGGCAAAACCTGATTTTCTGGCATCTGCCGGAGGTCAGGTTTTTTTGTTTCTGGGGTTCCGATGAAAATCGCCAAGATACTCAATAATAACGTGGTGGTTGTTCAGGATGAGCGCGGGCGCGAACAGGTGGTGATGGGCCGTGGGCTGGCCTTTCAGAAGCGCGTCGGTGAAGCGCTGGATACCGCGTTGGTTGAAAAGGTGTTTGCATTACAAAGCGATGAACTGGTGCGTCGGCTTGGGGAGCTGCTGAGTCAAATTCCGCTGGAGGTGATGACCACCTGCGATCGCATCATCGGGCTGGCGACGCAGCGGCTGGGCAAGCTTCAGGAGAGCTTGTATATCACCCTCACCGATCACTGCTACTTTGCTATTGAGCGGCAGAAGAACGGGCTGGCCATCAAAAACGTGCTGCTGTGGGATATCAAACGGCTGTATCCGAAGGAGTTCGAGTTAGGGCAGGAGGCGCGGGCCATTATCGCCAGACGCCTGAACGTCGAACTGGAGGAGGATGAGGCCGGTTTTATCGCGCTGCATCTGGTCACCGCGCAGCTGAACAGCGAAATGCCGGAGGTGATGCACGTGACGCGGGTGATGCAGGAGATCCTCCAGCTGGTGAAGTATCAGCTGCAGCTTGAGTATGACGAAGAGTCGCTCAGCTATCAGCGTTTTGTCACCCACCTGAAGTTTTTTGCCCAGCGGATGCTCACCCGCACCGTGGTGGAAGATGACGATGTCTCGCTGCATACTGCAGTAAAAGACAACTACGCGAAAGCGTGGAAATGCGCCGAGAAAATCGCCCAGCACCTGAACAAAAGCTATCAGCGTGAGCTGACAACAGAAGAAATTATGTTCCTCGCCATTCATATCGAGCGGGTGAGAAAAGAGGGGCGTTAAGCCTCAAAACAGGATTGTTACTGCATCACGCAGGCAAAACCTGAGCGCGGCCTTCGTCAGAAGGCCGTTCTCGGGTTTTTTTATTTTTGTACTCAGTCAACAGGTGCCTGCGGGCATCGGATGTAAGGAAATCGAGATGGAATACCAGGCTTTAGCGAAGGATATTCTCGGCCACGTTGGCGGAAAAGAGAACATCGTCAGTCTTGTGCACTGCGCGACCCGGCTTCGCTTCAAACTGAAAGAGAATCAACGGGCGGATGCGGAAGGGCTCAAGAAAAATCCGGGCGTAATCATGGTGGTCGAAAGCGGCGGCCAGTTTCAGGTGGTGATTGGCAACCACGTTCACGACGTCTGGCAGGCTGTCCGTAATGAAGCAGGCCTTACGGATGACGCCCCTGTTGTGGAAGAGAAGGGTGAAAAGGGGAACCTGCTGGGCCGCCTGATCGACATCGTCTCCGGGATCTTCACCCCGTTTATCGGCATTCTGGCCGCGTCCGGTATTCTGAAAGGGCTGCTGGCGCTGGCCGTGGTATGCGGCTGGCTCACGACCGGGAGCGGCACGTATAAAATCTGGTTTGCCGCCAGCGACGCGCTGTTCTTCTTCTTCCCGATGGTGCTGGGCTATACCGCCGGGAAAAAGTTCGGCGGCAACCCGTTTATTACCATGGTGATCGGTGGGGCGCTCACCCATCCGGTAATGATTGCGGCGTTTAACGCCAGCCAGCAGCCGGGCGCGGTGTCGGACGCCTTTTTGGGCATCCCTGTCACCTGGTTCAACTATAGCTCGTCGGTGATCCCGATTATTCTCGCCGCGTGGGTGAGCTGCTGGCTTGAAAAACAGAGCACCAGGCTGCTGCCTTCCTCGATGAAAAACTTCTTCGCGCCGCTGATCTGTCTGGGCGTAACCGTGCCGCTGACTTTCCTCGTTATCGGGCCGCTGGCGACCTGGCTGAGCCAGCTGCTGGCGAACGGCTATCAGAGTATTTACGTTCTGGCGCCGTGGCTGGCGGGTGCGGCGATGGGCGCGCTATGGCAGGTCTGCGTTATTTTTGGCCTGCACTGGGGGCTGGTGCCGCTGATGATTAACAACCTGGCGGTGCTGGGGCATGACTCCATGCTGCCCATGCTCTTGCCCGCGGTGTTTGGTCAGGTGGGGGCGGCGCTGGGCATTTTCCTGCGCACCCGCGATGCGCGTCAGAAAATGCTGGCCGGTTCATCCGTGACGGCAGGTATTTTCGGTATCACCGAACCCGCAGTGTATGGCGTAAACCTGCCGCTGCGCCGTCCGTTTATTTTCGGCTGCGTGACGGGGGCTATCGGCGGGGCGATTGTCGGCTTTAGTGACACCCACGTTTACTCTTTCGGCTTCGCCAATATCTTTACTGTTGCCCAGATGATCCCGCCGGGCGGCGTGGACGCCACGCTGTGGGGCGGCATTATCGGTACGGTGGTGGCGCTGGTACTGAGCTGCGGCCTGACGCTGGTCGCCGGTATGCCAGGAAACACCGCGACAGAAGGGGCGGTCTCCATGGGTGAAAACGATGTGCTGGCACCGATGACCGGCACCGTTCTGGCGCTCGACCAGGTGCCGGATACCACCTTTGCCAGCGGCCTGCTGGGCAGCGGTGCCGCGATTATTCCCTCCGATAACAAAGTGGTTGCCCCGTTTGCCGGCGTGGTGGCCTCTCTTTTCCAGACCAAACACGCCATCGGCCTGCTTAGCGACAGCGGGATTGAAGTGTTAATCCACGTGGGTATCGACACCGTGAAGCTCGACGGCAGGCCGTTTACCGCCCACGTGAAGGTGGGCGACAAGGTACAGCCCGGCGATCTGCTGCTGGAGTTTGACCGACAGGCGATTATCGATGCCGGATTCGACCTGGCGACCCCGATTATTATCAGTAACAGCGATGAGTATCGCGACGTGGTGACCGTGGCGGCAACGTCCGTCAGTGCCGGTGCGCCGTTACTCAGCGTAAGCCATCAATAACAGGAGAACGTGATGAAAACTTTCCCGGACGATTTTTTATGGGGCGGCGCGGTTGCCGCGAATCAGGTAGAGGGCGCGTATCTGGAAGAGGGAAAAGGGCTGTCCACCTCAGACGTTCAGCCGCGCGGTGTCTTTGGCCCGGTGGTTGAGCGCGTGGCGGGTGACAGCGGCATCAAGGATGTTGCCATCGACTTCTATCATCGCTATCCCGAAGACATCAAACTGTTCGCTGAGATGGGCTTTAGCTGCCTGCGCGTCTCCATTGCCTGGACCCGCATTTTTCCGAACGGCGATGAGCAGCAGCCTAACGAGGCGGGGCTGGCGTTTTACGACCGGCTGTTTGACGAGCTTGCTGTGCACAACATTACCCCGCTGGTGACGCTGTCGCATTACGAAATGCCGTGGGGGCTGGTGAAGCAGTACGGCGGGTGGGGCAGCCGCCAGACTATCGACTTCTTTGAACGCTATGCCCGTACCGTGTTCGTGCGCTACAAAGAGAAGGTGAAGATCTGGCTTACCTTTAACGAGATCAATATGTCTCTGCACGCGCCGATGACCGGCGTGGGCCTGCCGGAAACCAGCAGCAAAGGTGAAGTGTATCAGGCAATCCACCACCAGCTGGTTGCCAGCGCGCTGGCGGTGAAGGCCTGCCACGAGATCGTTCCTGATGCCAGAATTGGCAACATGCTGCTGGGCGGCCTGATGTATCCGCTGACCTGCAAGCCGGAAGATGTTCTGAAGACGCTGCAGGAAAACCGCACCTGGCAGTTCTTTGGCGACGTGCAGTGCCGCGGCGCCTACCCCAGGTATATGCAGCGCTTCTTCCGCGACAGCGGTATTCAGCTTGAGGTCACGGACGCCGACCGCGAGGCGCTGAAATCGACCGTCGATTTTATCTCCTTCAGCTACTACATGACGGGCTGCGTTACCGCGGATGAAGCTCTCAACCAGCAGGCGCGCGGCAACATCCTGAGCATGGTGCCAAACCCGCATCTGGCAAGTTCCGAATGGGGCTGGCAGATTGACCCCATCGGCCTGCGTACCCTGTTAAACGTGCTCTGGGATCGCTATCAGAAGCCGTTGTTTATCGTGGAAAATGGCCTCGGGGCGAAGGATAAACCGGATGCGGACGGCGTGGTGCAGGATGACTATCGCATCAGCTACCTTAACGACCATCTGGTACAGGTGCGTGAGGCAATTGATGACGGCGTTGAGGTGATGGGATATACCAGCTGGGGGCCAATCGATCTGGTGAGCGCGTCTAAAGCTGAACTCTCTAAGCGCTACGGCTTTATTTACGTCGATCGCGATGACAGCGGAAAAGGCACGCTGGCGCGCAGCCGCAAAAAGAGCTTCTACTGGTATAAAGAGGTTATTGCTACGAAAGGTGCTTCGCTGAAAGCCTGATATCGAGGACGTTGCCCGGCGATGCGCCGGGCAAAGGAATCAGAAAATCATCTTGAATACACCGGTAACCACTAAGAGACCTATCAGAAATATAATCAAAATAACCCACAGTAATATTTTCATTCCCTTCTCCCGCTCATGTATGTCCTGAATAAGTGTAGCAGCGTATTTATGGTTGGCATGAATGTATTAAATTTAATCATTATTTTTAGGAATAAATTTCCGTGTATTAAGATGTATGACAATTTGCGGATTGCCACGCGTTACTAAAAAAATGAACGACACTGAGCGTAACGTGCGCCTTTATTTTTTGAGTTTATGGCGTCATGAAACGTTCTCTTATTTTTTCTCTGAGTGCTCCCTTCGTTTTTATTCTGGCAGCCTGTGCGCCTGAACATGCCACGGTATCTCCCATTAAAACGCAAACCGCTGCGGCGTCGGTGAATGCGCAGCTTCGTCATACCGACTGGCCGAAAAATGAGTGGTGGAAAGAGTATAACAATCCCGAACTTAACGGCCTTATTGCGAAAGCATTAAGCGATGCGCCGGATATGCAGATTGCCCGTCAGCGCATTACGCTTGCCGAAGCCCAGGCCAAAGCCGTAATGGCAGCCGACGGTCCGCAGATTAATTTTTCCGCCGATGCGGAACGTCAGAAAATGTCCTCCGAAGGGCTGATGGGACCGTTTGCCTTTACCGACCCGGCTGCAGGCACCACCGGGCCGTGGTATACCAACGGCACCTTTGGCCTGACCGCAGGCTGGGATCTCGATCTTTGGGGAAAAAATCGCGCCCGGGTCGAGGCCCGGATTGGCAAAGTGAATGCGCAAAAAGCGGAGCTGGAGCAGACGCGTCAGCTGCTGGCCAGCAGGGTGGCGCGGCTCTACTGGGAGTGGCAAACGCAGGCCGCCGTGGGGGAGGTTCTCGCCCAGATCAAACATGAGCAGGACAATATTATCGGGGCCGATCGCGAGCTGTATCAACACGGCATCACCTCCTCCGTGGAGGGCGTTGAAACGGATATCAACGCCAACAAAACCGAAGCGCAGCTGGCAGAAGTCAACGGGAAGATGAAAGCCGTTGAGGCGCGCCTGGTCGCGCTGACGAACGCCTCTTCCGTGACGCTGACGCGGCACGCCTTGCCGACGGTGGAAGCCTCGTTACCGTCGACGCTCGGCTATGAACTGCTGGCACGTCGTCCGGATCTTCAGGAGGCGCACTGGTATATCGAAGCCTCTATGAGCGAAGTGGAGGCTGCCCGAGCGGCTTTCTACCCTGACGTGAACCTGATGGCATTCTTACAGCAGGATGCCCTGCACCTGAGCGATCTGTTCCGCTCTTCCGCGCAGCAGATGGGCATGACCGCCGGGCTGACGCTGCCGATTTTCGACAGCGGCAGGCTGAACGCCAGCCTGGATATCGCTCAGGCGCAGAATAATCTCTCGGTGGCGAACTACAACAAAGCGGTGGTCGAAGCCGTCAATCAGGTGGCACGTACGGCCAGTGAAGTCGAAACGCTGACGGCGAAGAACAGCCACCAGCAGCAGGTTGAAAAAGATGCGGCACGTGTTGTGGCACTTGCCCAGGCGCGTTTCAGCGCGGGGATCGTTGCGGGCTCTCGGGTCAGTGAAGCCAGAATACCGGCCCTCAAAGAACACCTCGAAGGATTACTGTTAAAGGGGCAGTATGTCGACGCCACGCTGCAGCTGACCTCGGCGCTGGGCGGTGGCTATCATCATGGCTAAAAAAGGTCATTATCTATACTTACCTCTTTGCAGTTTTTCAGGAGGTGAGTATGACCAGAGTAGCTATTGTGACCGCATCGGATTCCGGGATCGGTAAAACCACGGCGCTGATGCTTGCAGAGCGCGGGTTTGATATTGGCGTCACCTGGCATTCGGATGAAAAAGGGGCGCTGGAAACCTGCCGCGAAGTTGAAGCGCAGGGGCAGCGCGCAGAGGCTATCCATCTTGACTTAAGCACACTGCCGGAAGGCGCAGAGGCTATTGAAACGCTGATTGCGCGTTTTGGCCGGCTGGACGTGCTGGTCAATAATGCGGGTGCGATGACCAAAGCGCCGTTCCTTGAAATGCCGTTTGACGACTGGCGGAATATTTTCACCGTCGACGTGGACGGCGCGTTTCTCTGTTCACAAATTGCCGCCCGGCAGATGGTGAAGCAGGGGGAAGGGGGGCGAATTGTGAACATTACCTCGGTGCATGAGCACACGCCGCTGCCGGAGGCGAGCGCCTACACGGCGGCAAAACACGCGCTCGGCGGGTTAACCAAATCCATGGCGATGGAACTGGTTAAGCACAATATTCTGGTGAATGCCGTCGCGCCGGGTGCCATTGCCACGCCGATGAATGACATGGACGACAGCGAAGTGAAGGCAGACTCAATGCCGGAAATCCCGCTGGCAAGACCGGGCCACACCAAAGAGATTGCCAGCCTGGTGGCGTGGCTTTGCGACAGCGACGCCAGCTATACCACAGGGCAATCGTTTATCGTCGACGGGGGCTTTATGCTGGCGAACCCGCAGTTTAAGCCGGAGGGGTAGTAACCTTTCTCCCTCTCCCTCTCCCTCTCCCTTGAGGGAGAGGGCTGGGGTGAGGGGAGGAGACCGCACTCACTCCTCATCCCGCGTCTTTTCCCGGTGCTTCAGCCACAGTCGAACCCCAATCACCGCCACAACCACCAGAATCAACCACGCCCAGTGCTTCAGGTGCTGGTCGAGATTATGCAGCCATGGCGCAATCACTTCGCCCCCTGCGTAACCGAGCGTCGTAAAGATCAGCGCCCAGGCAACCGCGCCCACAATATTGAGCGGCAGAAAAATTTTTGGCGGCAGATGACTGGCACCAATCAGTATCGGCCCGATAATGCGAAAGCCATACATAAAGCGCGTGCCAATGACGAACAGATAGGGATGACGTTGAATCAGCCGCTGAGCGCGGCGGATTTTCTTTTGATGCTTTGCGAAGCGTTTAAGCAGCGTTGGCCCAAAGCGCAGCCCCAGAAAGTAGAGCAGCTGATCGCCAATCATTCCACCCAGCGCGACCGCGGCAACGACCAGCGGGAACTTCAGTAATCCCTGATGTGCGGCGACGCCCCCTAACAGCGTGATGGTTTCACCTTCTGCTACGCTGCCGATGACCAGCGCGGCATAGCCATATTGTTCAATGAGTGCGTTAATATCCATTACGTAAATGTTATCTCCCTCAGCGTACCTCGTTTAATCATATACCCCGTGAATCAACAGCGGGGAAATCAACGGAAATTTCCCACTGTACATAAAATAATCTAAAGCCTGCATTATACTTAAGGTATCGCTGACGGGCCGACAACAAGGGGGCGCTATGAACCATGTCTGGGGACTTTTCTCCCATCCCGATCGTGAAATGCATGTCATTAAAAGTGAGAACGAAACGGTCTCGCATCATTACACGCACCATGTGCTGCTGATGGCTGCGGTGCCGGTAATATGCGCCTTTATCGGAACAACACAAATCGGCTGGAACTTCGGTGACGGCACCGTAGTTCAGCTTTCCTGGTTTACCGGGCTCTATCTGGCCATCGTTTTTTATGGCCTGATGCTGGCGGGTGTGGCGGTTATGGGGCGCGTCATACACTGGATGGCGCGTAACTATCCGCAGCGTCCATCGCTGGCGCACTGTATGGTCTTTGCCGGATATGTCGCGACCCCGCTGTTCTTAAGCGGTATTGTTGCGCTCTATCCACTGGTCTGGCTGTGCGCGCTGATCGGTACCATTGCCCTCTTTTACACCGGGTATCTGCTGTATCTTGGGGTTCCAACCTTCCTGAATATCAATAAAGAAGAAGGCCTGAGTTTTTCCAGTTCAACACTCGCCATTGGGGTGCTGGTGCTGGAGGCGCTACTGGCGCTGACGGTTATTCTTTGGGGTTACGGATACCGTCTCTTCTGAGTTCACTGCATTGCTGGCGTAAATGCCAGCAATGCAGCATCTGTTCACGATTATCCGCTGGCGACAACGCCCGGTGACCGCTATGATGCCGAAGCCAGCCTGTGTTTATCCGTTGATACAGGCGGTGTACGTCATGACGTGCGTGAATAATTATCAGAAGTCTCACCATGCAGAAATTCCGAGTCTCTTTACTTAGCCTGGCGCTGCTGCTGGGCGCGTCCGCTGCCGTGCCGGCCGTCGCCAAAACGCCCGCGGTGAGCGCCGCCGCTGCTCAACCGCAAATTGCGTCCGGCAGCGCGATGATTGTCGATCTCAACACCAATAAGGTGATCTATGCCAGCCATCCGGACCTGGTGCGCCCGATCGCCTCAATTACCAAATTAATGACCGCGATGGTGGTGCTTGATGCACATCTGCCGCTGGACGAAAAGCTAAAAGTAGATATCAGCCACACGCCGGAGATGAAGGGGATCTACTCTCGCGTGCGTCTGAACAGTGAAATCAGCCGTAAAAATATGCTGCTGCTGGCGCTGATGTCGTCTGAAAACCGCGCGGCGGCGAGCCTGGCGCACCACTATCCGGGCGGCTACGACGCCTTTATCCAAGCGATGAACGCGAAAGCCAAAGCGCTGGGGATGAACAATACGCACTACGTTGAACCGACGGGGCTGTCGATCAACAACGTCTCCACGGCGCGCGATCTGACGAAACTGCTGATTGCCAGCAAACAGTATCCGCTGATTGGTCAGCTCAGCACCACCCGTGAAGAGATGGCGACCTTTGCGAACCCGGCCTATACGCTGCCGTTCCGCAACACTAACCATCTGGTTTACCGGGATAACTGGAATATTCAGCTAACGAAAACCGGCTTTACCAACGCGGCAGGACACTGTCTGGTGATGCGCACCGTGTTTAACGGTAAGCCGGTGGCGCTGGTGGTGATGGATGCCTTCGGCAAATATACCCACTTCGCGGACGCGAGCCGCCTGCGCACCTGGATTGAAACCGGAAAAGTGCAGCCTGTACCGGCCGCGGCATTGACGTATAAAAAGCAGAAAGCCGAGCAGATGGCGACGGCGCAGAACGATTAATTTCCCTCTGCCCGCAGATGCCCTCACCCCGACCCTCTCCCTGTCGGAGAGGGAGAAAACACTAAAAACGGTAACCCAGGTTACCGTTTTGCGTTTATTCCGGCAGCGTCCAGTCACCATCGTTGAGCGGGCGCTGCATAATCACCGTATCCCGCCAGTCGCCTTTCTTATACCCCACGCTGCGCAGCTGACCGACAATCTCGAAGCCGTGCTTTTTATGCAGCCGCAACGAGCCGGCATTATTATTGCCATCTCCCACCACGGCAATCATCTGCCGCCACGGCCCTTGCTCGCAGCGTTCAATCAACGCATCCATCAGTGCCGAGCCAAAACCGCGCCCGGTAATGCTGGCATCAACGTATATCGACTCTTCCAGGGTATAACGGTAGGCGTGCCGCGGACGGTAAGGCGTGGCGTAGCAGTAGCCCACCACGATGCCGCGATACAGCGCGATAAGCCACGGTAAACCGTGCTCAGCCACGCTTTTCATACGATGTCGCATTTCGTCGATGGTGGGGGGGACTTCTTCAAACGACGCGCGCCCGTGAAGCACATGCCAGGCATAGATGGCGGCAATAGCATGCACATCATCGGGAAGGGCGTCGCGCACTTCCAGTTCGGTCTCGGATAAAACATCAACAGCCGACATGATGTGCCTGCTCCTCGTTATAGAAAGCCGGAGAAACGTTTCTCCGGCGATAAGCAGTTACTCTATTACGATTAAGGAGCGCTTAACAATCTCTCAAATTTGGCTGTAGGAATTAATCAGACGTTTGCGTTATGCGCTGCTCCGCGTCTGCGCTCTCTTTCCAGTATTTCTTCCGCGTTGTTTTACCAATGCCGGGATTCATGCTGTTTGTAGGGTCATTCTCGCGATAAAACTGCTTAAGTGCGTCAGGGGCTTCATAAAGATGTCCGACGTTATGTTCCGCAGGATATTGTGCGCCGCGTTCACGCAGAAGGGCGAGCATCTGCTCCTTCAGTTCGTGTGCGTCGACCCCTTTTTTGACAATGTAATCCTGATGGAAGACATAACACATAAAGTGGCCGTAATAGAGCTTGTGCACCAGCTTGCTGTCGATTTCCGGCGGGAGATGCTCGAACCAGTCGCTGTCGTTACGTCGCAGGGCGATATCCAGCGCCAGAATATCTTCCACTTCTTCGGAATGCACCGCCTGGTAACGGATGGCTGCGCCTGCGGCGGCAAAACGGTGCAGGAAGGCTTTGCTGCCCTCTTCAGGCGTACAGGCAAAGAAATCCCCTTCGGCGGTTTTGAAGTATTCGGTCAGCCAGGACTGCGCTTCGGCAATCCCGTCCCCGGCCATTTTCAGCAGCAGGTGATGTTCATACTTGTCGCGCCAGGTTTTCATTCTCTCCGGTAAATGCGCCGGGAAAACGTTGCCCAGCTTCTGCATAAAGCGGTCGGTGAAGTGGGGTTTAAACAGCGACACTTTCTCCAGCATCGCATCGGTGCGGCCCTTCATGGTGAAGAAGAACGGCATTTTGTCGGTGCCGAGCTTGTCGATCATCAGGAAGGTATCTTTGCCGTAACGTTCGGCGATGTCGTAAATGTCCCGGTGCATGTACTCGCCCGCCACCGGAAGATTGCTGAATTCGCCCAGAATATGACGGCGGATTTCCGTCAGAACCTCAGGCTGATTGGTACCGATGTAAAATACCTGCTGCTTTTTCTCTGCCGGGAAGGTATCCAGACGCACAGCAAAAACGGCAAGCTTCCCGGCGCACCCGGAGGATTCAAACAGGCGGTCCGGGTCGGCGTTGTAGCGCGCCGGCGTATCGGCGTCGATATCCCGTACGCGGGTCACGTAGTCGTGATCGTGCGCATGACGACCGTCGTGCTGCACGTCTTCGTCCTTCACGCGATCGTCGTCAAGCTTGCTGAGGATCTGTTCTGGCGTCACGCCGAGATCGATTCCCAGATGGTTCACCAGCGTCAGCTTGCCGTTTTCGTCAATACGGGCAAACAGCGACATCTCGGTATACGCCGGGCCGCGCTGCACCAGCGAGCCGCCGGAGTTATTGCAGATCCCGCCGACCACCGAGGCGCCAATGCAGGAGGAGCCAATCACCGAGTGCGGTTCGCGGCCCAGCGGCTTAAGCGCTTTTTCGAGGGAGTAAAGCGTGGTGCCGGGGAACGCGAGCACCTGCTCGCCCTTATCCAGCAGGTGGAGCTTGTCGAGACGCAGGGTACTGATAATCACGATGTCACGATCGTAATCGTTGCCGTTCGGCGTGGAGCCTTCGGTCAGGCCGGTGTTGGCCGCCTGCATTAAAATAATCTTGTCGGCCGCGACGCAGGCGCTCAGCACGCGCCACAGTTCCAGCAGCGTGCCGGGGAAAACCACCGCCAGCGCCTCGCCCTGACCGGAGCGGAAGCCCTTGCGGTAGCGGGCGGTTTTAGCCGGGTCGGTAAGCAGGTGAGAGGAGCCAACCAGGCGCGACAGTTCGTTAATAAATGCTTTGTTATCGTCAGTTCGAACAGAAGACATCTTCCACTCCTTGTGGTGGGGCAAATTTCTCGCTGTAAAGCATAGCGCGATTAACTGTTAAGCGGTCGAGTATTCACGAGAAAAATCAGAGAATAACCCTGCAACGTTCAGAGGGTTTGTGGCACACTGCGCTTTTCGCACGGTATGGCCGAGATCGTCCGGCGGTTATTGATGAGAGAGTAAAACGACATGAAATGGCTATGTTCTGTAGGTGTCGCCGTCAGCCTGGCGCTGCAACCTGCGCTGGCAGAGGATTTGTTTGGCAATCACCCGCTCACGCCTGAAGCGCGGGATGCGTTTGTCACGGAATTGCTCAAGAAAATGACGGTCGATGAGAAAATCGGCCAGCTGCGTCTGATCAGCGTCGGCCCGGATAACCCGAAAGAGGCCATCCGCGAGATGATCAAAGACGGGCAGGTAGGGGCCATCTTTAATACCGTCACCCGCCAGGATATCCGCAAGATGCAGGATCAGGTGATGGATCTCAGCCGCCTGAAGATTCCGCTGTTCTTCGCCTATGACGTGGTGCACGGCCAGCGTACCGTCTTCCCGATTAGCCTCGGCTTAGCGTCTTCCTTTAACCTCGATGCGGTGAAAACCGTCGGGCGCGTGTCTGCTTATGAAGCGGCGGACGACGGCCTGAACATGACTTGGGCGCCCATGGTGGACGTCTCGCGCGATCCGCGCTGGGGCCGCGGCTCGGAAGGCTTTGGTGAAGATACGTACTTAACCTCCACGATGGGTAAAACCATGGTGGAAGCGATGCAGGGTAAAAGCCCGGCGGACCGCTACTCGGTGATGACCAGTGTCAAACACTTTGCGGCCTATGGCGCGGTTGAAGGTGGGAAAGAGTACAACACCGTCGACATGAGCCCGCAGCGCCTGTTCAACGACTACATGCCGCCGTACAAGGCAGGGCTTGATGCGGGCAGCGGCGCGGTGATGGTAGCGTTGAACTCGCTGAACGGCACGCCTGCGACGTCCGATTCCTGGCTGCTGAAAGACGTGCTGCGCGACCAGTGGGGCTTTAAGGGCATCACCGTATCCGACCACGGCGCGATTAAAGAGCTGATCAAACACGGCACCGCCTCCGATCCGGAAGACGCGGTGCGCGTCGCGCTCAAGTCCGGCATCAACATGAGCATGAGCGACGAGTACTACAGCAAATACCTGCCGGGGCTGGTGAAGAGCGGGAAGGTGACGATGGCGGAGCTGGACGATGCCACGCGCCACGTGCTTAACGTGAAATACGACATGGGGCTGTTTAACGATCCGTACAGCCATCTGGGCCCGAAAGACTCTGACCCGGCAGATACCAACGCTGAAAGCCGCCTGCACCGCAAAGAGGCGCGTGACGTCGCGCGCGAAAGCCTGGTGCTGCTGAAGAACCGCCTCGACACGCTGCCGCTGAAAAAATCCGGCACCATTGCCGTGGTGGGCCCGCTGGCCGACAGCAAGCGCGACGTGATGGGCAGCTGGTCTGCCGCGGGCGTGGCTGACCAGTCCGTGACCGTGCTGACCGGTATCAAGAGTGCCGTCGGTGAAAACGCCAAAGTGGTTTACGCCAAAGGGGCGAACGTCACCAACGATAAAGATATCGTGACCTTCCTCAACCAGTACGAGGAAGCGGTGAAGGTCGATCCGCGCACGCCGAAGGAGATGATTGACGAGGCGGTGAACGCCGCGAAGCAGTCTGACGTCGTGGTCGCGGTCGTGGGGGAAGCGCAGGGTATGGCGCACGAAGCCTCCAGCCGTACCGATATCACGATTCCACAGAGCCAGCGCGATCTGATCGCTGCTCTGAAAGCGACCGGCAAGCCGCTGGTGCTGGTGCTGATGAACGGTCGCCCGCTGGCGCTGGTGAAAGAAGACCAGCAGGCTGACGCCATTCTGGAAACGTGGTTCGCCGGTACCGAAGGCGGTAACGCCATCGCCGACGTGCTGTTTGGTGATTACAACCCGTCGGGCAAGCTGCCGATGTCCTTCCCGCGCTCCGTCGGGCAGATCCCGGTTTACTACAGCCACCTGAACACCGGTCGTCCGTACAATGCCGACAAGCCGAACAAGTACACGTCTCGTTACTTCGACGAAGCTAACGGCCCGCTGTATCCGTTTGGTTACGGCCTGAGCTACACCACCTTCAAGGTCTCTGACGTGAAAATGTCGGCGCCGACCCTGAAGCGTGACGGCAACGTTACCGCCAGCGTCGAGGTAACCAACACCGGCAAGCGCGAAGGGGCTACGGTGATTCAGATGTACGTGCAGGATGTTACCGCGTCGATGAGCCGTCCGGTGAAGCAGCTGCGCGGCTTCGAGAAGGTCAACCTCAAGCCAGGGGAAACCAAAACCATCAGCTTCCCGATCGACGTGGATGCGCTGAAGTTCTGGAACCAGCAGATGAAATATGATGCGGAACCAGGCAAATTTAACGTCTTTATCGGCGTGGACTCCGCCCGCGTGAATAAAGGCGAGTTCGAGCTGCTGTAACCTTTCCCTCCTTTGCCTCCCCCCGTCCTGCGGGGGAGGCGTCTTACCTTATGCTAAAAAGGCATTTTGACGGTTAATTCCGCCGTTTTAAGCTACGCTTTTCTCTCAAGCCTCTGAAAAAGGCAGCAAAAAAATGAGGATAGCGGAATGACGATTGCAAAGGGGATGTTGGGATCTGCGGTGTTACTGGCGGCGCTGAGCCTGCCGTTACAGGCGGCGGAGCCGGTAAAAGTGGGCTCAAAGATCGATACCGAAGGCGCGCTGCTCGGCAATATTATTTTGCAGGTGCTGGAAAGTCACGGCGTGAAAACGGTCAATAAAGTCCAGCTCGGCACCACGCCCGTCGTGCGCGGCGCGATTACATCCGGCGAGCTGGATATCTACCCGGAATACACCGGCAACGGCGCATTCTTCTTCAAAGATGAAAACGATCCGGCATGGAAAAACGCCAAAGCCGGGTATGAGAAAGTCAAAAAACTCGACGCGGAACAGAACAAGCTGGTCTGGCTGACCCCGGCACCGGCCAACAACACTTGGACTATCGCCGTGCGCAAGGACGTGGCGGAGAAAGGGAAGCTGACTTCTCTGGCGGATCTCAGCCGCTACCTGAAAGAGAAGGGCGACTTTAAGCTGGCTGCGTCCGCGGAGTTTATCGAGCGTCCTGACGCGCTTCCGGCGTTCGAAAAAGCCTACGACTTCAAGCTCGACCAGGCTCAGCTGCTCTCGCTGGCGGGCGGGGATACGGCGGTAACCATCAAAGCGGCGGCGCAGCAAACCTCCGGCGTTAACGCGGCAATGGCCTACGGCACCGACGGCCCGGTGGCGGCGCTCGGCCTGCAAACCCTGACCGATCCTAAAGGCGTACAGCCGATTTACGCTCCGACCCCGGTCGTGCGTGAGGCGGTGCTGAAAGCCTATCCGGAGATTGCCGAATGGCTCAAACCGGTTTTCGAAAAGCTTGATGAAAAAACGCTGCAGCAGCTGAATGCCAGCATTGCCGTCGAGGGGCTGGATGCCAAAAAAGTGGCCGCCGACTTCCTGAAACAACAAGGGCTTGTGAAGTAACGGGAAAGGGCTGTGCCAATAAAATGTCATAACCGCGTCCTGCTGCTGCTGGCCTGCGTGGCCATCACGGCGGTAGCGTTACCGTTTGTCAACGTTGCCCCAAACCGCCTGATGTCGGGGGAGGGCAAAGCGCTCTGGCAGGTCTGGTCGTTTACGCCGGGGTGGCTGGCGGCGGCGCTGGGCGCGTGGGTGATCCTGTCGCTCTGGCAGGGACGCCCGGCGCAGTGGCTGACGCTGCTCCTCTCTGAAGGACTCTTCATCGTGCTGTTCTGGAGCGCAGGACTGGCGGCGACGCATATGGCATCGGCGGAAAGTCCGCTCGCGAGAACCACTATCGGCAGCGGCCTGTGGCTGTGGCTGGCGCTGTGTCTGCTGGCCTGCAGCGATGCCATTCGTCGACTCATCGCCAGCGCGGTCTGGCGCTGGGTGCTCAATGCGCAGATATGGTGTATTCCTTTACTCCTGCTGTTCAGCGGGGAACTGAACAACCTCTCGCTGTTAAAAGAGTACGCCAACCGTCAGGAGGTGTTTGATGATGCCCTCGCGCAGCACCTGACGATCCTCTTCGGTACGCTCGTTCCGGCGCTTCTGGTTGGGATCCCCCTTGGCATGTGGTGCTATCGCCATCCTTCACGCCAGGGTGGGGTTTTTGCCGTGCTCAACGTTATCCAGACCATTCCATCCGTTGCGCTGTTTGGCCTGCTGATTGCCCCGCTGGCGGGGCTGGTGAAGTCATTCCCGGTGCTCGGAACGCTCGGTGTCGCCGGGACGGGGTTAACGCCCGCGCTTATCGCGCTGGTGCTGTATGCGCTGCTTCCGCTGGTGCGCGGCGTGGTGGCGGGCTTAGGTCAGGTCGCACCTGACGTGCTGGAAAGCGCCCATGCGATGGGAATGAGCGCGCGGCAGTGTTTCTGGAAGATTCAGCTCCCGCTGGCGCTGCCCCTGCTGCTGCGCAGCCTGCGTGTGGTGGCGGTTCAAACCGTCGGCATGGCGGTGATTGCGGCGCTGATTGGCGCGGGTGGCTTTGGCGCACTGGTGTTCCAGGGGCTGCTGAGCAGCGCTCTGGATCTGGTGCTATTGGGCGTGGTGCCCACGATTGCGCTGGCGGTGGTCGTCGACGCATTGTTTGCCTTATGGCTCGCGCTGCTCGGGAGAAGAGCCAATGATTGAATTTCATGATGTCAGTAAAACCTTTGCCGGTCGCCCGGCGGCGAGCCATCTGAACCTGAACTTTGCCGAGGGGGCGTTCTCCGTGCTGATTGGCACCTCGGGCTCGGGAAAATCCACCACGCTGAAGATGATCAACCGTCTGGTTGAGCATGACAGCGGGCTGATTCGCTTTGCCGGAGAAGAGATCCGCAGCCTGCCGGTGCTGGAGCTGCGCCGTCGGATGGGCTATGCCATTCAGTCTATCGGCCTGTTTCCGCACTGGACGGTGGCGCAGAACATCGCCACCGTGCTGCAGCTGGAAAAATGGTCGCGGGCAAAAATCGCTGACCGGGTGGATGAACTGATGTCCCTGCTGGGGTTAGAGCCCGCGCTGCGCGATCGCTATCCGCACCAGCTTTCCGGCGGGCAGCAGCAGCGCGTGGGCGTGGCGCGCGCGCTGGCGGCCAACCCGCAGGTACTGCTAATGGATGAACCCTTCGGCGCGCTGGACCCGGTCACGCGCGGGGCGCTGCAGGCGGAGATGACCCGCATTCACCGCATTCTCGGACGCACGATCGTTCTCGTGACGCACGATATTGATGAAGCCCTGCGCCTGGCCGACCATCTGGTGCTGATGGATCATGGCGAAGTGGTGCAGCAGGGCTCGCCGCTTGAGCTGTTAACCTGGCCGAAGAACGACTTTGTGCGCGAGTTTTTTGGCCGCAGCGAGCTGGGCGTCAGGCTGCTCTCCCTGCGGACGGTCAGCGACTATATGCGACGGGAAGAGGTGCCGGTGAGCGGCGAACCGCTACAGGCGCAGATGAGCCTGCGGGATGCCCTCTCCGCGTTTGTCGCGCGACAGTGCGAGGTATTGCCCGTCTCGGATGACCGGGGGGCGCCGTGCGGAACCTTACATTTTCGCGATCTGCTGGCCGGGGAGGTGACGCGTGAAGGCTCTGCGTGATCCGCTCCTCTGGCTGGTAGCGCTCTTTATCGCCTTGCTGTTTCTGATGCCCCACAGCGCGGCGCTGTTTAACAGCCTTTTTCCCGGGCTGCCGCGGCCGGTGTATCAGCAGGAGAGCTTTATTAATCTCGCCCTGGCGCATCTCTGGCTGGTTGCGCTCTCAAGCGCTGTCGCGATCGTGCTGGGCGTGGGGGCGGGCATCGCGGTCACGCGGCCTGCGGGTCGGGAGTTTCGCCCGCTGGTGGAGGCGATTGCGGCCATTGGACAGACGTTTCCCCCCGTGGCGGTGCTGGCGATAGCGGTTCCGGTTATGGGCTTTGGTCAGCAGCCGGCGATCATTGCGCTGATTCTATACGGCGTATTGCCGGTGCTGCAGGGCACGCTGGCGGGCCTCGCGGCGGTACCGGCGTCAGTGCTGAGCGTGGCAGAAGGGATGGGGATGAGTTGCGGCCAGCGGCTGCGCAAGGTTGAACTGCCGCTTGCGGCGCCGGTTATTATTGCCGGGATCCGCACGTCGGTCATCATTAACATCGGGACGGCGACTATTGCGTCGACGGTCGGTGCCAATACGCTGGGGACGCCGATCATTATCGGCTTAAGCGGGTTTAATACGGCTTATATTGTGCAGGGGGCGGTGCTGGTCGCGCTGGCGGCAATCGTCGTCGATCGCCTTTTTGAGCGGCTGGCGCTGTACCTCAGCCGACACCGCCGCGAACAATAAACGAGTACCCTGCCAGCATCACGCCGCCGATACCGCTCACGGCCATCAGGACAAAAAGGGTAATAATGGCCAGTTTGGTTGCCTTCATCATGTGCTCCTGTTGTTAACGGAACAATTATACGGTGAAGCGCAGCTGTTAATGAACCATTAAATGCCGTTATGGCTCATCCGGCCCAAGGGAATAAACCGGGTAACCATTTTCTCGCCATTCCATCAGAAGCTGCTGCTGCGTGGCGGACGGCACTTCGCCACACCAGACCAGCAGGGTCTGGCCGTCGAAAAACTCAGGCTTAAGCTGAGCCAGCGAGTGTGCCAGAACATCCACGCGCCAGCCCTTCTGGGTAGCAATCCACGCTTCCAGCCACAGGCGGGTGGTATCGTGCACGTTCCAGCCGACTACCAGCGCATCTTTTCCGGCTTTGTTCTTCGCTGAGGCAAGGCAGACGGCAATATAGTTGATCAGCACCCCGTCGAGCATGCTGAGCAGCGCCTGCAGGGTAGACTGCTGGCACTGCAGGCGTCGACGGAGCGGGATGAAAAGATGGGAGATCAGCGTCTGTGCCGGATAGTCGCGGCCCTGCTCTTTTATCCATGCGCGCAGGCGCTGAAGATTGCCCGCCTGCAGGAGCCGCAGCAGGGTTTCCTGCTGTTCGCGCCAGAGGTGCTGCGTGTCCGGGTCGTCGTGGCTCAGCAGAGACTTCACTTTGCCGACCTGCACCCCGTTGTCGATCCAGCTCTTAATCTCGCGGATGCGGTCAATATCGGCCTCATTAAAAAGGCGATGCCCGCCGTCGGTCCTTTGCGGTTTGAGCAATCCATACCGTCGCTGCCACGCCCGTAGGGTAACGGGATTGATATCACAAAGGAGTGCCACTTCACCTATCGTGTAAAACGCCATATTCGCCCCCTGGCTTACGCGTTCCCAGCTTAACTGTAGACCCACTTTTGCGAACCAGGAAGGATTGATTGATTTTTGAACAAACAATGCGAAGCATGCACGATATTCAGAAAAAGGTGTGATAACGGACACGATTTTGTGCTTTTTTGGAATGCTTCAAAGAAAGTAACCCCGCATCAGTGTATGTTACGCGTTTTTAGCGTGTGCGGTTTTGAGTATGTACGAGTTTAATCTGGTGCTGCTGTTGCTTCAGCAGATGTGCGTGTTTCTTGTCATTGCCTGGCTGATGAGTAAAACGCGCCTGTTTATCCCGCTGATGCAGGTCACCGTTCGTCTGCCGCACAAGTTCCTCTGTTACGTCGTATTTTCCATATTCTGCATTATGGGGACCTGGTTTGGTCTTCATATCGAAGATTCTATTGCCAATACGCGCGCGATTGGCGCGGTGATGGGCGGGCTGCTGGGCGGTCCCGTCGTCGGTGGCCTTGTCGGTTTAACCGGGGGGCTGCATCGCTATTCCATGGGCGGGATGACGGCCCTGAGCTGCATGATCTCCACGATCGTGGAAGGGCTGCTCGGCGGCCTGGTGCACAGCTATATGATTAAGCGCGGCCGTCCGGATAAAGTCTTCAGCCCGCTCACCGCCGGAGCCATTACCTTTGTGGCCGAAATGGCGCAGATGGCGATCATTCTGCTGATTGCCCGTCCGTTTGAGGATGCGCTGCACCTGGTAAGCAGCATTGCCGCTCCGATGATGGTGACCAACACCGTGGGCGCGGCGCTGTTTATGCGCATTCTGCTCGACAAGCGCGCTATGTTTGAGAAGTACACCTCGGCGTTTTCCGCCACGGCGCTGAAGGTCGCCGCCTCGACCGAAGGGATACTGCGCCAGGGGTTTAACGAAGAAAACAGCATGAAGGTCGCGCAGGTGCTCTACAAGGAGCTGGATATCGGCGCGGTGGCCATAACCGACCGCGAGCGGCTGCTGGCCTTTACCGGCACAGGGGACGATCACCATCTGCCGGGTAAACCGATCTCCTCAGCCTATACGCTGCGCGCCATCGAAACCGGCGAAGTGGTGTATGCCGACGGTAACGAAGTGCCTTATCGCTGTTCGCTGCATCCGCAGTGCAAGCTGGGCTCCACGCTGGTGATTCCGCTGCGCGGGGAAAATCAGCGGGTGATGGGGACTATCAAGCTGTATGAGGCAAAAAACCGTCTTTTCAGCTCGATCAACCGCACGCTGGGGGAGGGGATCGCTCAGCTGCTGTCCGCACAAATCCTCGCCGGACAGTATGAGCGGCAGAAAGCCCTGCTGACGCAGTCTGAAATTAAGCTGCTGCATGCCCAGGTCAACCCGCATTTCCTGTTTAATGCCCTCAACACGCTCAAAGCGGTGATCCGCCGCGACAGCGATCAGGCCGCGCAGCTGGTGCAGTTTCTGTCGACCTTTTTCCGCAAGAACCTGAAGCGGCCGTCTGAGATCGTGACCCTCGCCGACGAGATTGAGCACGTGAACGCCTATCTGCAGATTGAGCAGGCGCGTTTCCAGTCGCGCCTGCAGGTGACGCTCTCCGTGCCGGACGAGCTGGCGTATCAACACCTCCCGGCTTTTACCCTGCAGCCTATTGTCGAAAACGCCATTAAGCACGGCACGTCACAGCTTCTGGGTACAGGGGAGATAACCATTGCCGCCAGCCGTTTTAACCACCATCTGGTGCTGGATATTGAAGATAATGCCGGGCTTTACCAGCCTTCCGCCTCCGGCGGTTTAGGGATGAGCCTGGTGGATAAACGCCTGCGCGCCCATTTTGGCGATGACTGTGGCATTACCGTCGCCTGCGAGCCCGACCGATTTACACGTATTACCGTACGACTGCCGCTGGAGGAAAACGCATGTTAAGAGTGCTGATTGTGGATGATGAGCCGCTGGCACGGGAAAACCTGCGCGTTCTGCTGCAGGAGCAGCCGGATATTGAGATTGTGGGTGAGTGCGCCAACGCCATTGAGGCCATCGGCGCGGTGCACAAGCTGCGCCCGGACGTGCTGTTCCTTGATATTCAGATGCCCCGCATCAGCGGCCTGGAGATGGTCGGCATGCTCGACCCGGAACATCGTCCCTACATCGTGTTTCTGACGGCGTTCGACGAATATGCCGTTAAGGCCTTTGAGGAGCACGCGTTTGACTATCTGCTCAAGCCGATCGAAGAGAAGCGCCTTGAAAAAACGCTCACCCGTTTACGCCAGGAAAGAACCGTACAGGACGTCACGCTGCTGCCGGAGAACCAGCAGCCGCTGAAGTTTATCCCCTGCACCGGGCACAGCCGGATCTATCTTCTGCAGATGGATGATGTGGCGTTCGTCAGCAGCCGCCTGAGCGGGGTGTTTGTCACCAGCGCGGAAGGGAACGAAGGATTTACCGAGCTGACCCTGCGCACGCTCGAGAGCCGCACGCCGCTGATCCGCTGCCACCGCCAGTATCTGGTGAACATGGCGCACCTGAAGGAGATCCGCCTGGAAGATAACGGCCAGGCCGAACTGGTGCTGCGTGCCGGGCAAACGGTACCCGTCAGCCGCCGCTACCTGAAGAGTTTGAAAGAGGCGATTGGGCTGTAAAGCTGGTACACTGCGCGCCATTGCATCATCGACATTCGAAGGCTCTATGCTAAGTAACGATATTCTTCGTAGCCTGCGCTACACCCTGAAAGCGAACAATAACGACATGGTGCGCATTCTTGCGCTGTCCGACATGGAATCCACGTCTGCGAGTTTTGACACGTGGATGACTAAAGAAGACGAAGAGGGCTTTGTCCGCTGCCCTGATATCATTCTGTCCGGTTTCCTGAACGGCCTGATTTACGATAAGCGTGGCAAAGATCCTGCCGCGCCAGAGCTGGCGCTGGAGCGTCGCGTGAACAATAACACGGTGCTGAAAAAGCTGCGTATCGCGTTCTCGCTGAAAACGGACGATATCGTGGCGATCATGACCGAGCAAAAATTCCGCGTATCCGTGCCGGAAGTCACCGCCATGATGCGCGCGCCGGATCATAAAAACTACCGCGAGTGCGGCGACCAGTTCCTGCGTAATTTCCTGCGCGGGCTGACCCACCGGGTGCATCATCCTAAACCATAAAAAAAGCCGGAGATTATCTCCGGCTTTTTTGTTATTTCACCTGCTGGCCAGGCTTCGCGCCTTCGTCAGGGCTTAACAGGAAGATATCTTTCCCGCCAGGGCCTGCAGCCATCACCATCCCCTCAGAGATGCCGAAGCGCATTTTGCGCGGCGCCAGGTTCGCCACCATCACGGTCTGACGACCGATCAGCACCTGCGGGTCCGGGTAGGCTGAACGGATGCCGGAGAAGACGTTACGCTTCTCGCCGCCCAGATCCAGCGTCAGGCGCAGCAGCTTGTCAGAGCCTTCCACGAACTCCGCGTTCTCAATCAGCGCCACGCGCAGGTCGACTTTAGCGAAATCGTCGAAGGTAATGGTTTCCTGAATCGGATCGTCTGCCAGCGGGCCGGTGACCGGTGCCGCAGCCGCTTTAACCTCTTCTTTAGACGCTTCCACCAGGGCTTCAACCTGCTTCATCTCGATGCGGTTGTACAGCGCTTTAAAGGTGTTCACCTTGTGGCCGAGCAGCGGCTGCTGGATGGCATCCCAGGTCAGTTCGGTGTTCAGGAATGCTTCGGCACGGGCCGCCAGCTGTGGCAGAACCGGCTTCAGGTACGTCATCAGCACGCGGAACAGGTTGATGCCCATAGAGCAGATCGCCTGCAGATCGGCATCGCGACCTTCCTGTTTAGCGACAACCCACGGTGCCTGCTCGTCCACATAGCGGTTTGCCAGGTCGGCCAGCGCCATGATTTCGCGCACGGCTTTACCGAACTCACGAGTTTCCCACGCGTCGCCAATGGTAGCTGCCGCGTCGGTAAAGGTTTTGTACAGGGCAGGGTCAGCCAGTTCAGCCGCCATCACGCCGTCAAAGCGTTTGGCGATAAAGCCCGCGTTACGGGAGGCCAGGTTCACCACCTTGTTGACGATGTCCGCGTTCACGCGCTGCACGAAATCTTCCAGGTTCAGGTCGATATCGTCGATGCGGGAAGAGAGCTTCGCGGTGTAGTAGTAGCGCAGGCTGTCCGCATCGAAGTGGTTCAGCCAGGTGCTGGCTTTGATGAACGTACCGCGGGACTTGGACATCTTCGCGCCGTTGACCGTCACGTAACCGTGCACGAACAGGTTGGTAGGCTTGCGGAAGTTGCTGCCTTCCAGCATGGCCGGCCAGAACAGGCTGTGGAAGTAAACGATGTCTTTACCGATGAAGTGATACAGCTCGGCCGTGGAATCTTTCTTCCAGTATTCGTCGAAGCTGACGGTGTCGCCACGCTTGTCGCACAGGTTCTTGAAGGAGCCCATGTAGCCGATTGGCGCGTCCAGCCAGACGTAGAAGTATTTGCCCGGCGCGTTCGGGATTTCAAAGCCGAAGTACGGCGCATCGCGGGAGATATCCCACTGCTGCAGGCCAGATTCGAACCACTCCTGCATTTTGTTCGCCACCTGCTCCTGCAGCGCGCCGCTGCGGGTCCACGCCTGCAGCATTTCGCTGAAGGACGGCAGGTCGAAGAAGAAATGTTCGGAGTCACGCATGACAGGCGTGGCGCCAGAAACCACGGATTTCGGCTCGATAAGCTCGGTCGGGCTGTAGGTTGCGCCGCACACTTCGCAGTTATCGCCGTACTGGTCCGGGGATTTACATTTCGGACAGGTGCCTTTGACGAAACGGTCCGGCAGGAACATGCCTTTTTCCGGATCGTACAGCTGAGAGATGGTGCGGTTTTTGATAAAACCATTCTCTTTCAGACGGGTGTAGATCAGCTCCGACAGCTCGCGGTTTTCGTCGCTGTGCGTGGAGTGATAGTTGTCATAGCTGATGTCAAAGCCAGCAAAATCAGTCTGATGCTCCTGACTCATTTCGGCAATCATCTGCTCCGGGGAGATCCCCAGCTGCTGCGCTTTCAGCATGATAGGCGTGCCGTGGGCATCGTCCGCACAGATGAAATTAACCTCGTGGCCGCGCATTCGCTGGTAACGGACCCAGACATCAGCCTGGATATGCTCCAGCATGTGGCCGAGGTGGATTGAGCCGTTGGCGTACGGCAGTGCGCACGTTACCAGAATTTTCTTCGCGACTTGAGTCATAGTAGGCATTACTTCTTTTAACTGTGAAAAGGGTTTTCGATATTACCAAAAGGGGCATTATTAAGTAAGCACAAACCACGGCCTTTCAGGTAAACTTGTTCATCTAAGGTCTTATTCACAAGAACAAAGGAGTCGGGATGAGTTCTCAATCCCAGGCCAAATCACCGGAAGCCTTACGAGCAATGGTCGCCGGGACGCTGGCTAACTTTCAGCATCCAACCCTGAAGCACAATCTCACTACGCTGAAAGCGTTACACCACGTTGCCTGGCTGGACGATACCCTGCACATTGAGCTGCAGATGCCGTTCGTCTGGACCAGCGCCTTTGACGCACTGAAAGAGCAGACCAGCTCTGAGCTGCTGCGCATTACCGGCGCGAAGGCGATTGACTGGAAGCTGAGCCACAGCATTGCCACGCTGAAGCGTGTGAAAAACCAGCCTGGCGTGAACGGCGTGAAAAATATCATTGCCGTCAGCTCGGGTAAGGGTGGGGTAGGGAAATCCTCTACCGCCGTTAACCTGGCGCTCGCGCTGGCGGCGGAAGGGGCAAAGGTCGGCATTCTGGATGCGGATATCTACGGTCCGTCTATTCCGAACATGCTGGGTGCGGAAAACCAGCGTCCAACCTCGCCGGACGGCACCCACATGGCGCCAATCATGGCTCACGGTCTGGCGACCAACTCCATCGGTTATCTGGTGACTGACGATAACGCCATGGTCTGGCGCGGCCCGATGGCCAGCAAAGCGCTGCTGCAGATGCTGCAGGAGACGATGTGGCCGGATCTGGATTATCTGGTACTGGATATGCCGCCGGGCACCGGTGACATTCAGCTGACGCTGGCGCAAAACATTCCGGTCACGGGGGCCGTTGTGGTGACGACGCCGCAGGATATCGCGCTGATCGACGCCAAAAAAGGCATCGTAATGTTCGAGAAGGTGGAAGTGCCGGTGCTCGGTATCGTTGAGAACATGAGCATGCACATCTGCAGCAACTGCGGTCACCACGAACCTATCTTCGGTACCGGTGGCGCAGAAAAACTGGCCGCGAAGTATCACACCCAACTGCTTGGGCAGATGCCGCTGCACATTACCCTGCGTGAAGATTTGGACAGCGGAAAACCGACGGTCGTCAGCCGTCCGGACAGCGAATTTGCAGATATGTATCGCCAGCTGGCGGGACGCGTTGCGGCGCAGCTTTACTGGCAGGGCGAAGTGATCCCGGGCGAAATCGCGTTCCGCGCGGTGTAATACCTCTTCGCTTAGTGCCGGGTGGCGGCTTCGCCTTACCCGGCCTACGAAATACGGTTTTGTAGGTCAGGTAAGCGAAGCGCCACCTGACTTACTCTAGCCGATAATGCATCAGATAGTACTCTCCGTCCGGAGAATCACCCGTCGCCTCAATGTGCCAGCCGTGCCGCTGGTAAAACGCAATAGCCCGCGCATTCTTCACCAGACACTTAAGTGAACCCGTACTGGTAAACGTTTTCTGCACGTGTTCAAGCAACTCATGCCCGACGCCCATGCTCTGATACTGCGGATCTACAAACAGGTTGTGCAGGAAATTATCGTTCGTCCAGACGGAAGCAAAACCCAGGCGATGGCCGTTCTGCGTGGCAACCCAAATCATTTCGTCACGCGTTACCGCGTCAAAGTCTTCAAGCTGCCAGTCTGAACCGTCCAGCCATGGCCAGGCTTCACGCCGGGCGTGGAGGAAAAGCGTGCGCAGGAAAGGGCGATCGCTTTCCTGCCAGGGGCGAATCAGGATGGTATTAGCGGTGATAGAAAATATCTCCATTGTAGGCTTTGTAGATTTTGCCATCCGCATCGCCGATCAGCACATAGTTCTCGCCCATGTAGGTCCAGTGGGTTCCGGCATCCGGAGCCGGCAGGTTACGCAGCTGGTACTGTTTGATGGTGTACTCCGGCGTTTGATACTGCGCCGGCGCCGTGTCGCCAATTTTGAATTTCGTGAAGTCAGCGATGAACTCTTGTTCTTCATAGGCCTTGATGCCGGATGCCGCTTGTGGTGCTGCATTCGCCGCGCTTGCCAGAGACATCACGACACCCAGAAGCAGCCATTTACACTTAGCCATTTTTTCTCCAGTTGAACGGTTTTTAAGTTTGATTTTGCCTGTCAACAATACGGCAACCTGCCTATTTTAAATATCAGACTATGGCTTGTTCGAAAAAAAATGTAACAAAAATGAACCTACCTGATAACCGTTTTCCGTTTGGTAAGCCTCATCGATGAAAAGATCTTTACCAGCAAACAGACGCGACACTTCTTTACAGCATAGTGGTGTAATGCCCGCTAAGATGACCTTCGTTAAAACACGAGGTCACAATGGATAACCGCAAAATCAATCGACTGCGCCGCTGGGCGCGGGAAGGGATAATACTCGTTCTGCTGACGCTGGCCGTAGTGTGGGGTGTGGATCAATATCGAAAACCGATGCTCCCCGCCAGTTTTAGCGCAACACCGATGCAGAGCATCGACGGCAACATTCACGATATCGCGGCGCTCAGCCAGGAGCGCCCGCTGCTGATTTATGTCTGGGCCACCTGGTGCAGCATTTGCCGCTACACGACGCCTGCGGTTAATCAGCTGGCAGACGAGGGCGGGAACGTGGTGAGTATCGCCATGCGCTCTGGTGACAATGCAAAGCTTGCGCGCTGGGTTGATAAGAAACAGCTGAAAATGCCGGTGATTAACGATGCAAACGGTGCTTTGTCGCAGCAGTGGCATGTGAGCGTCACGCCAACGCTGGTGGTTGTGTCGAAGGGGAACGTTGTTAGTACCACAACGGGCTGGACGAGCTACTGGGGATTGAAAATCAGAATGTGGTGGGCAGGGCTGTAAAGATAACCCCTCTTCCGGCGGAAGAGGGGTTTTGTGTTACTTAGCCAGAACTTCCTGCGCGGTGCGCTCAACCAGAGACAGCAGGATTTTGATATCTTCCAGCGTCACGGTTGGGTTCAGCAGCGTCAGCTTCAGGCAGGTCACGCCGTTATGCTCGGTCACACCGACGTTCGCACGGCCGGATTCCAGCAGCGCGTCACCAATTTTCTGGTTCAGCAGGGCGATGCCAGCGTCATCCATCTGCACCTGACCGCGGAAGCGGAACAGAACGCTTGCCAGCTGCGGCTGCATAACCAGTTCCAGCGCAGGCTGAGCTTTCACGTAGGCCGCAACCTGCTGTGCCAGGGTCACGCCGTGATCGATGATCGCCGCGTATTGCTCCTGACCCAGCGCTTCCAGGCTCATCCACAGCTTCAGCGCGTCGAAACGACGGGTGGTCTGCAGCGATTTGGAGACCAGGTTAGGCACGCCTGCTTCTTCGTCGAACTCAGAGTTCAGGTAAGCCGCCTGATAGCGCATCAGCTCATAGTGACGCGCTTCTTTCAGCAGGAACGCGCCGCAGCTGATGGTCTGGAAGAACTGTTTATGGAAGTCCAGGGTCACTGAATCCACCAGCTCAATGCCGTCAAGGTAGTGACGATACTGCTCAGACATCAGCAGCGCGCCGCCCCAGGCCGCATCAACGTGTACCCAGATGTTCTGCTTAGCGGCCAGCTCTGCAATTGCACGCAGCGGGTCAATAGCACCGGCATCGGTTGTACCTGCCGTTGCGACGATCGCCAGAATCTGCTCGCCGTTCGCGTTGCACTGCTCAATTTTCGCCGCCAGATCGGTCAGATCCATGCGGGAGAATTCGTCCGTTTTCACCTGCACCACGGACTGGTAGCCCAGGCCCATCAGCGCCATGTTTTTCTGCACGGAGAAGTGCGCGTTCTCGGAGCACAGTACGCGGATCTTACGCAGATCGCCTACCAGGCCGTCCTGCTGAACGGAATGACCCTGACGCGCAAAGAACGCATCGCGCGCCAGCATCAGGCCCATCAGGTTGCTCTGGGTACCGCCGCTGGTGAAGACACCCGCGTCGCCAGCCTGATAACCCACGCGGGTACGCAGCCACTCGATCAGTTTGATCTCAATGATGGTTGCGGACGGGCTTTGATCCCAGGAGTCCATACTCTGGTTAGTGGCGTTGATCAGCACTTCCGCCGCCTGGCTTACGACCAGGCTTGGGCAGTGCAGGTGCGCCACACACTGCGGGTGATGAACGGACAGGCTGTCTTTCAGGAAGAACTCCACGGCGCGTTCAATCGCCGCTTCGTTGCCCAGCCCTTTCGGGTTGAAATCCAGCTTAATACGGTCGCGCAGTTCTGCGACCGTTTTGCCCTGGTACATCTCAGGCTGTTTCAGCCACTGCATCACAGCCTGAGTGCTTTGTTCGATCGCCTGCTGATAAGCTTCAATGCTCTGCGCAGAGGAGAACAAAATTGGGTTTGAATCAGACATCGTAATCAATAACTCCGGTTACGCCGGGCGAACGCCCGCAGCAAGCAGTGCCTGCTCAAATTTATCCAGGAAGATTTTCAGCTCTTCGTCGCTGATCAGCAGAGACGGCAGCAGACGCAGAACGATACCGTTACGGCCACCGCGCTCCAGAATCAGACCGGCTTCGAAGCACTTCTTCTGAATCAGTGCAGACAGCTCGCCGTCGCCCGGGAAGCAGCCCATGTGGTCAGCGGCTTCGTGTGGCTTAACGATCTCAATACCGATCATCATGCCCAGGCCGCGCACGTGGCCGATAACAGGATAGCGTTTCGCCATCTCTTTCAGCTGGCCTTTCAGCCATTCGCCCTGTGCAGCCACTTTGCCTGCGATGTTCTGGTCTTTCAGGATTTTCAGCGTCGTCAGACCGGTTGCCATCGCCAGCTGGTTGCCGCGGAAGGTACCGGTGTGGTGACCTGGCGCCCATGCGTCGAACTGCTTTTTGATACCGAGCACGGCCAGCGGCAGACCGCCACCTACGGCTTTAGACATCACGATAATGTCTGGCTCAATGCCCGCGTGTTCGAAGGCGAAGAATTTACCGGTACGGGCAAAGCCAGCCTGAACTTCGTCGAGGATCAGCAGAATGCCGTGTTCCTGAGTCACTTTACGGATGCGCTGCAGCCACTTAGCCGGAGCCGGGTTCACGCCGCCTTCGCCCTGAACGGCTTCCAGAATCACCGCAGCAGGTTTACGCACGCCGCTTTCAACGTCGTTGATCAGGTTATCGAAGTAGTAAGTCAGCGCTTTCACGCCCGCTTCACCACCGATACCCAGCGGGCAACGGTATTCGTGCGGGTAAGGCATGAACTGGACTTCTGGCATCATACCGTCAACCGCTTCTTTCGGAGACAGGTTGCCGGTCACGGACAGTGCGCCGTGAGTCATGCCGTGGTAACCACCAGAGAAGCTGATGATACCGCTACGACCGGTCACTTTTTTCGCCAGCTTCAGCGCCGCTTCAACGGCGTCAGCACCGGATGGACCGGTGAACTGCAGGCAGTACTCTTTGCCCTGACCAGGCAGCAGAGAGAGCAGGTATTCAGAAAACGCGTCTTTCAGAGGCGTAGTCAGATCCAGGGTATGTAACGGCAAGCCGCTGGTAATGACATTTTGGATGCTTTTCAGCACATCAGGATGGTTATGGCCAAGCGCAAGGGTCCCCGCGCCTGCTAAACAGTCAAGGTATTCTTTATTATCTGCATCGGTGATCCACACGCCTTCTGCTTTAGTGATGGCTAAAGGCAGTTTGCGCGGATAACTCCTGACGTTAGATTCAAACTCGGCCTGACGGGCCAGATAGGTTTCGTTGCTTTTGTGGGCATCTACGGTGTCAATACGGACTTTATCCGTCATCATATCACTCCTACAACCGCCGCTTCGTTATGAGCCACGATTGAATAAAAAGTTAAAAAACAGATGGGGGCCTGAAAAAAACGCCGCCAATATAGAGCCTTTTGCCACGGGGCTCAATGGTTAATTTGTTTACTGTTTTGTGACAGGCGGCTGTGGGGAGAAAATATCCCCATTTTTAAAAAGAAAATTGCATTTTATGCCAAATAAAAACAGCGCGTTACGGCCCGTTTACCCGGTGTGTAAAGACACAGAAAAGAGTGTGACAAAACGTGCCATCGAACGGCAAAAAAGAGGGGGGACGCTCCCTGTTTTTGCGTCATGGGCAAAAAAGCAGGCTTACGTTACATGCGCAACGGAATCACGCAGTAAAAATGGGCTTTCTACGCGCGTGGTTTCCAGATGCTCTTCACCGTTAATAATATGCAGGGCGCTCAGGCGACCAATTTCATAGTGCGGCAGTTGAACCGTCGTGAGTGGCGGCAGGAACAACTCTCCAATGCCCACCATATTGTCATAGCCGATAACGGCGACATCTTCCGGTATGCGAAGCCCTTGCCCCAGCAGCGTCTGATACACCATAAACGCGATACGATCGTTGCCGCAGATAACCGCGTCGAATCGGGGAATGCCATTCAGGATGTGAGCCAGCAATACTGACGGAATGTCGCGATAGTGCTCATCGCCGGGTGCCATATAGCTGTGCGCCAGGCCGTCCGGATCGAGCCCCGCTTCACGGCATGCACGCTCCAGCCCCTGACGACGACGGGTTGTGGCCAGATGCCCCGCAGGCAAATGCAGGCAGAGAGGGCGTCGATAACCCTGCGCGAGTAACGCCCGCACGGCGGTATATTGCCCCTGTTCATCATCGGGAATATAGCTGGCAACCTTTTCGCCGTCACTTTCGCAGTTGGCCAGCACGCAGGGAAGGGTGAGGAGTTTAGCCGGGAGAGGAACCTGACGTAGCCCCATGGTGGTGTAGATAATTCCGTCAGGCCGATGAGAGAGAAGAAGGTCGACAATGGCGTCCGGGTTGTCATCGGTAAACATATTCATCACGAAGCTGTTCCAGCCGTGCATTCTGGCCGTCTCTTCAATTGACAGCGTGATCTCCACCGAAAAAGGTGTCGTCACCGTATCGAGCGCCAGTACGCCTATGGTTTTAGGCGAGGCATGCGCGCCGCGAATTTTCTTGGCGGACAGGTCAGGAACGTAGCTGGTCTGCTCGATAGCCAGCTGAACGCGCGCCAGCGTTTCAGGTTTAAGGCGCTCCGGGCTATTCAGCGCGCGGGAGACCGTCATCAGCGATACGTTAGCCAGCTTTGCGACGTCCTTCAGGGAAGCCATTTTCTTACTCCGTTAATGCTCTGCGGGAAAGGGTATACAACTAAGTGGCTGATGTAAAAGGAAGGCTGATGCACAGGCCAGGCCATATTTAATCCAGTGATGAATATTTGATCGCGATCTCATTCTATCAATGTTAACGTTAACTTTCGTGATTAACATCTTAAATTTCCGCCAAACCGTATGAGAAAGCATAAATGTTAACGTTACCATAATGTCATTACTCCAATATGAGAATGTCATGATGAAAACGCATCACTCTCACAGCTACCCTTTATTAAGCGCATTACTGTTTTTCTTTTTTGTCACATGGTCATCTTCCGGCTCGTTGCTCTCTATCTGGCTCCATCAGGAGGTGGGGTTAAAGGCAGGGGATACGGGAGTCATCTATGCTGTGCTGTCCGTCTCCGCGCTGTGCGCGCAAATCTGCTACGGCTTCATTCAGGACAAGCTCGGCCTGCGCAAAAACCTGCTCTGGTTTCTGACCAGCCTGCTCATTCTTTCTGGCCCGGCCTTCCTGATGTTTGGTTATCTGCTGCAAATTAACGTGTTACTCGGCAGTATTTTCGGTGGGATTTATATCGGGCTGACGTTTAACGGCGGAATAGGGGTACTGGAGTCCTATACCGAGCGCGTGGCCCGCCAGAGCCAGTTTGAGTTCGGCAAGGCGAGGATGTGGGGATCGCTGGGCTGGGCGGCGGCAACCTTTTTTGCCGGGCTCCTGTTTAACATTAACCCGAAGCTGAACTTTGCTGTCGCGAGCTGCGCCGGGCTGGTGTTTTTTGTTTTGCTGGCGCGCCTAAGAGTCTCTTCGGCCCCGCACGCCATGCAGGAGGCGGTATCCGGCGGTAAGGTCACGCTGGAAGATGCCTTGCGCCTGCTGACGCTACCGCGGTTCTGGGCGCTGGTGTTTTTTGTTATCGGCACCTGTATTTATGGCGTCTACGACCAGCAGTTCCCGGTCTATTTCTCCTCACAGTTCCCGACGCTGCAGGAAGGAAACGCCATGTACGGCTATCTCAACTCCTTCCAGGTTTTCCTTGAGGCGGCGGGCATGTTTTGCGCCCCGTGGCTGGTGAATCGTCTCGGTGCGAAAAACGGCCTGATTTTCGCCGGAATGGTGATGGCGATGCGTATGGTGGCATCGGGTCTGGTTGAGGGACCGGTGTTGATCTCCATTACCAAGCTATTGCACGCGGTTGAGCTGCCCGTTTTGCTGGTCTCCATCTTTAAATACAACAGCCTGCATTTTGATAAGCGACTCTCTTCCACCCTCTATCTGGTGGGCTTTGCCTGTACAAGCTCGGTGATTGCCTCGGTGCTGTCGCCGCTGGCAGGTTACAGCTATGAGAAATACGGCTTTGCCCAGTCCTATCTCATCATGGGGCTACTGGTCTTCAGCACCACGTTTATCTCCATCTTCCTGTTGCGCTCGGGTAAGTCCTCTTCTGACCCGCTCATGCCGCAACCTTCCACCATCTGATCAAAGAGTAGAGAAATGACGTATTCCATTACGAAAGCAGAACAGGAACTTCAGTCCAGACGCGAAGGGCTTAACCTGCGCTGGTATCCCCGTTACCACCTCGCTGCGCGAGCTGGCTGGATGAACGACCCTAATGGCCTGGTGTGGTTTGACGGCTGGTATCACGCGTTTTACCAGCATCATCCGTATTCGACCCAGTGGGGGCCGATGCACTGGGGCCATGCGCGCAGCAAGGATTTAGTTCACTGGGAACACCTCCCGGTTGCTCTCGCCCCGGAAGGGCCAGACGACAAGGACGGCTGTTTTTCTGGCTCGGCGGTGGTGGATGGCGACATGCTGGCGCTGATCTACACCGGCCACAAATTCCACGGCGATCCTGGCGATGAGGCTAATCTCTACCAGGTTCAGTGCCTGGCAACCAGCCGTGACGGCATCCAGTTTGTGCGGCACGGGACAGTCATTAATACACCGCCCGGGCTGCATCACTTCCGCGATCCGAAGGTATGGCGTGAAGGGACGTGGTGGTACATGGTCGTGGGTGCGCGCGAAGGAGATACGGGCCAGGTGCGTGTGTACCGGTCTGCCGATCTGCGCGAGTGGCAGGACAGGGGCGTGCTCGCGGTGGCTGAAAAAGAGATGGGTTATATGTGGGAATGCCCGGACTTTTTTACCCTCAACGGTAAACGCGTGCTGATGTTCTCACCTCAGGGACTCACCGCAGACGGATTTAATCATCGCAATCTTTTCCAGAGCGGCTACCTGGTAGGTGAATGGCAGCCTGATCAGCCCTTTGTGCCTGAAGGTGAGTTTGTGGAGATGGATCGCGGGCATGATTTCTATGCGCCGCAAAGTTTCCTGACTCCTGACGGCCGCCGTATTGTTATCGGCTGGCTGGACATGTGGGAATCGCCCCTGCCGGAACAGCAGGATGGCTGGGCGGGTATGCTTTCTTTACCGCGCGAGCTGACGCTGAGTGCGGATAACCATCTGCAAATGCGACCGGCCAGAGAAGTTGAAGCCCTGCGCGGGGCGTGGTTCCCCTGGCCGATAAGTACACTTAATAACCAGCAGATGACGCTGGTGGAACACTGCGATGCGATGGAGGTCATTCTGCAATGGGATTGCACGAATAGCAGCGCGGAGCAATACGGCATTCGTCTCGGCGACGGCCTACGCCTCTATGTTGATGCCCAGATGCAGCGCCTGGTGCTGGAGCGACACTATCCACAGTATGGCCTGTGCGGTACCCGAAGCGTCGCGCTTAACCTGAACGACGCGCTCAGCCTGCGCCTGTTCTTTGACTGCTCTTCGGTGGAAGTGTTTGTTAACGAAGGTGAGGCGTGCCTCAGCAGCCGTATTTATCCTGATGCCGACTGCCGCGAGCTGGCGTTATTTGCCTGGACGGGAGGAGCATCGCTTATTCATGGCGGGGCGTGGCAGTTAGAGTAAATCTGTATTTAGTCATGAGCTAAAATAAAGCCCCATACAAATGGGGCTATGTAAATCTTATCAGGAGGGAGCGTAGTCCTAAGATCACATTTTTGATAATTGTGCGTTTACGACTCTCTCTTTTTCGACAACCAGCTGCATAATATAGCTATCCTTGTGCCATAAACCCTTATTTGGCTTCCAGCCTTTCGAAAGCAGATATTCAGCAGCATCAGATATTGGCTTATTCATAACGCGATCCGCTTCACCTGAAAACTGTTTAACATCGCCGCTTGCTTTGGCAGGCTTGCTGTCACAACGACCCGCAGCATCCATAACCTGAGTGCAGCCTTCAGGAAAATGCTTATGTGCTGATTGTGCAAGTTGAGCAGCATTCTCCAAAGCCTGTTTTTCTGCAGCAGCGTTAATGGCTGATGTGCGGTTTTGCTCTGCAATATAACAAGCGTCTTTACTCACCCCCTTGCTTTGACAATCCGCCATCCGTTGCGCTGGTGAGGAACACGCAGTAAGAGATAATACAGCCGCTATCATCATTAACTTTTTCATTATTGCCTCAGTAATTGCAATTATAAATATAGGTGCCTAACATCAAGCCGATCCATATCCCTAATAAAATAAAAGTGAGATACAAAACAGCGGAGATAAAAATGTACTTTGTCATTTTCTTTGCGAGCAGCAATGTATTGAGTTATAGCCAGCTGATTAAAACTCATGGGCGATTTTTTTTAGAACACTGGCATTTTATTTTAATACTGTAACATCACCATCCGTAAGATGCGGACGCCGCAACAATTTCATCACCGTTGGATGTACCTGATGTAGAGAGGGTAGCAGCTACATTCTCAGCGAACTTATGACGGTAGCCGATTGCATAACCTTGCGCATCTTTGAAGTTGGCAGCACCGACGGCAACCGCGTTATCTGTATCAACGTAATGCAAACCAGCAAGAGAAGCAGCGCCAGCGATACCAGCACGATATTCCTTGCGATCCTCATTCTGCTGATTCTCCAGAGAAGAGAACTTAGCGTTATTTTGACTCTCTAACGCAGTAATACGTGATTCATGATTCGCTAATTGTGCGCTGTGATTCTGAATCGTCGCTTCCTGTGTTTGCTGGCGTGACTGAACGGTAGCAACAGCAGCTTTATTCGCTGCGGCTACCGTTTGTGCATCGACAGCTAAAGATTGCGCATAAGCGCCCGTATTAAATGCCTGAGTCGCTTTGCCAGAGGCATCCTGAAGTGCTTGATCTTGTCTATCCTGATCGGCGTTGAAAATGCTTTTATCGACCTTACTTGCTAGCGCTTGAGTGTTGGCGTCTGCTTTGTTGTTCGCATTGGTCGCGGTGATGTCAGTTTTATCTACTCTCGTGTTTGTATCAATGATTGCTTGACCGTTAGTAATAACGCCTTGTAAAGCCGCATCTGCTTTATTATTAGTGTTATCAATCAATATATTCTGTTTGTTATCAGTGATTGTCTGATCTGCTTTGTAATCGTCGATTTTCTGATTAAGGATAGCGTTAGCTTGAGTGTTAGCATTTACGCCATCTTGAGCGGTGTTAGCTGTATCTTGTGCTTTATTAATAGCTGTATTTGCTCTGTCAATATCGCCCTGAAGGTTATAGATTTGCCCGTCTTGCTTAATGTTACTCCCCTCGATGTTATCAAGGTTATAGGCGGTTTTATCGGTACCCTGAATTTGAATGTGAGCACCTGGATTGTTGACGTTATCGTCAAGGTTTATGTTTACTTCCGCAGCATTTGCAGTATTCATTGAACCAGCAAACACAAAACCAAAAACAGCGATAGCTGTTGTATTTAAATAGTTCATTTTAAAGCTCTCATCATCACTACAAGAAAAAATAAAGTAAGGGCGCTATCCTGGCGGGAAGATACAACGTCTTGTTATATCTGAAATAATTCACAATTAACGTTGAAAATTTTGGTTTGATAACTTATTTCGTAACGTGCAGTAACTATCTATGAATGTGTAATTTTGATTATTGATCTAAATCATAAATAGCAGGAATAGCTAAACGAGTCATTCCAGAAAAGCTCGGCTTAATAATCTTATAATACAATAAGATAGCGATTCATGATGGATGAGAGCCAAATTAGATATAAAACACCAATACATTAAATGTATTTAAGTGTTTTGATTAAAATTGGTTAATAATACACATAACAGTTTATGTAAATTTATGGGTTTTTGCCGATTATTTATTATCGAATCTTTCGCTAGCTTCGAATGAAATGAAATCAGCTCATTTTTGTTACGGGATATACCAGGAAAAAATATTTATGTTGAAGATGCTAGCGAAAAAGTGTTTAGGGAGATTCATAACGCGATCGCTGCCGTGATAAATCAAAACCCCTTGCGCCTGACCTGTGGCCACGGTTACACTGATTGAGAACATTGATTTCAATAAATCATTGTTTTAAAAGTATTTTGACTCGGGGTGCCCTTCCTTGTGAAGGCTGAGAAATACCCGTATTACCTGATCTGGATAATGCCAGCGTAGGGAAGTCAGATGCCTTCCCGGTCATCGCTTCTTCACGCAAGGCAGGAGCGAACCCATGCAGCCTGACCTGCTCGATTTACACGTTTTACATCACTTCCGCACCCGTTCTCCGCTGACCCATTGTATGACCAATGATGTCGTACAGACCTTTACGGCCAACGTTCTGCTGGCGCTTGGCGCATCACCCGCGATGGTGATTGAGGCCGAAGAGGCCGAGCAGTTTGCTGCGATCGCCGATGCGCTGCTGGTCAACGTTGGCACGCTGACCTCGCCGCGGGCCCAGTCGATGCGGCGGGCGATTGAGAGCGCGGTGGCGGCAGGAAAGCCCTGGACGCTGGACCCGGTTGCCGTGGGCGCCCTGACGTTCCGCACCCGGTTTTGCCATCAAATTCTTGCTCTGAAACCGGCTGCCATTCGCGGCAATGCCTCTGAAATCCTTGCTCTTGCCGGGATGAGCCCGGGTGGGCGCGGCGTTGATACGACCGATACCGCCGCCAGCGCGGTGCCCGCTGCACAGGCGCTGGCCCGCCAGACCAATGCCGTTGTGGTCGTCACCGGCGAGGTGGATTACATCACGGACGGGCAACGTACTCGAACGGTTACCGGCGGCGATCCGCTGATGACGCGCGTGGTAGGCACCGGATGCGCGCTTTCTGCCGTTGTGGCGGCGAGCTGTTCGCTGCCGGGTGACCGGCTGGATAACATTGCTGCCGTCTGCGGATGGATGAAGCGAGCCGGAACGGTCGCGGTTGCGCAGTCGCGTGGCCCGGGCAGTTTTGCCAGCGCGTTCCTCGACGCGCTCTATACGCTGGAGGAGCAGGCATGAAGCGGATTAACGCCCTGACCATTGCCGGCACCGATCCCAGCGGCGGCGCGGGTATCCAGGCTGACCTCAAAACATTCTCGGCCCTTGGCGCGTACGGCTGCTCGGTCATTACCGCGCTGGTGGCGCAAAACACGCGCGGCGTGCAGTCGGTCTACCGTATCGAGCCAGATTTTGTTGCCGCACAGCTGGATTCTGTGTTCAGCGACGTGCGCATCGATACCACCAAGATCGGCATGCTGGCCGAGACGGATATTGTGGAAGCGGTGGCCGAGCGGCTTAAACGCTATCAGGTGCAAAACGTGGTGCTGGATACCGTCATGCTGGCAAAAAGCGGCGACCCGCTGCTTTCGGCCTCCGCCGTGGAGACGCTGCGTACAAAACTGCTGCCGCAGGTGGCGCTTATCACGCCCAATCTGCCGGAAGCCGCCGCGTTGTTAGGCACATCGCATGCGCAAACTGAACGCGAGATGAAAGCGCAGGGAAACGCGCTGCTGGCGATGGGCTGCGGCGCGGTGCTGATGAAGGGCGGTCATCTTGACGACGCTGAAAGCCCGGACTGGCTCTTTACCCGCGATGGCGAAGTACGTTTTACCGCGCCGCGCGTGCAGACCAAAAACACCCACGGCACGGGCTGCACGCTCTCCGCCGCGCTGGCGGCGCTGCGTCCCCGGCATGAAGGCTGGGCCGATACGGTTAGCGAAGCGAAAGCCTGGCTCTCGGCGGCGCTGGCAAAAGCCGATACTCTGGAAGTCGGTCACGGTATTGGGCCGGTTCATCATTTTCATGCATGGTGGTAACCCAGTATACTGGCAGGAAACACCACGCCTGAGAAAACAGAGATGGAACAAGCGCATACCCGGTTAATCGCTCAACTGAATGAACGGATCGCCGCGCCGGACAACACGCCGCTGTACCTGAAATTTGCCGAAACGGTAAAAAATGCGGTGCGAAGCGGCATGCTGGAGCACGGGAATATTTTGCCCGGCGAGCGCGATCTGAGCCAGTTAACCGGCGTGTCGCGCATTACCGTGCGAAAGGCAATGCAGGCGCTGGAGGAAGAGGGCGTGGTGACGCGTTCCCGTGGATATGGCACGCAAATCAACAACATCTTTGAATATTCGCTGAAAGAGGCGCGCGGGTTCTCGCAGCAGGTGGTGCTGCGCGGCCAAAAGCCCAATACGCTGTGGGTCAACAAGCGTGTGGTGAAATGCCCGGAAGAGGTGGCTAACCACCTATCGATCTCCCCGGACAGCGAGGTTTTTTTACTTAAGCGCATTCGCTATGTGGATGACGATGCGGTGTCGATTGAAGAGTCCTGGGTCCCGGTCGGGTTAATTCCCGATCCGGATGCAATTGGCATTTCGCTGTACGACTACTTCCGCAGTCAGAACATCTTCCCGCAGCGCACCCGCTCAAGGGTGAGCGCCCGCATGCCGGACAGCGAGTTTCAGGCGCACATAAAGATGGATGAAAAAATACCGGTGCTGGTGATCAAGCAGGTTGCGCTTGACCAGCAGCACCGTCCGATTGAGTACAGCATCAGCTACTGTCGCAGCGATCTATACGTCTTTGTATGCGAGGAGTAATTCCTCACGAGTCGGGGCGCAATCGCCGCCGCGGTGGCTGACCACCCAGGACGCCACGGCATTCCCCAGCAGAACGGCGTCTGCCAGCGACCATCCCGCTGCCAGCCCTGCCAGCGTGCCGCCCGCGTGGCTGTCGCCAGCACCAATGGTGTCCACAACCGTCGCCGGGAACGCCGGAACAACGCCCGAGGCGTCACCGTCATACCACATAGCACCGTCTTTATCATGGCGCACAATTAGCGCGGCGCCGAAGCGTTGCTGCCACACTTCACCCAGGTTTTCAGACTCCACACCGAATCTTTCAGCTGCAAGTTCCGCTTCCTGACGATTGAGCGACACGATTGGCCTGCAGGCCATAATCCGCTCCATCAGCGCGTCGGGAATATCCGCGATGCGGGGGCCGAAATCGATCAATGCCGTCACGTCCTGTAATCCCTCCAGCCAGCGTGTCAGCAGCTCGCCGCACGGCGATGCCAGCTGGTAGCCGGACAAATAAATCAGGCTGTTTTGCGGAACGTAAAGCGCATCCAGCCAGCGCTGCTGCCACTGGTTCTCCACGCCGCTAAAGGACATAAAGGTACGTTCGCCGTCAGGCTCAACCAGCGCCAGGCACCAGCCGTTGTCGCCCGTATCGGCCTCCACGGCGCTGTGCAGATCCTGCTTCGCCATGGCGTTGCGGATAATATCCGCCCAGACGCCGTGACCGACGGGCAGAGCGTTTTGCGCCGTAATGCCGAGCCGCTTCAGGGCGATGGCAATGTTTAGCGCGCAGCCGCCGATATTCACGCCCTGCTGCTTAAGTTCGATATCGCACCCGCGCCAGGGCAGGGCGTAGGCGTCGGCGATGACGTCTATCACCGCTGCGCCCAGCACCGTCACCGGGCGCGTGGCGTGCAGGGTGTCGAGACGTTGGGCAAATGCATTCATACGCCCTCCCTTTGCTCCCGGTAGTGCAGCAGTTTCTCGCAATAGTGGCCGAAATCGAGCCGGTTAACGGCGTCGAGCTCGGCCTTCAGCGCCGGGTCAATTGCCTGGACGCCGTGGAGCGCGCCGCAGATGGCTGTCGCCATGGCACCAATGGTGTCGGTATCGCCGCCCAGGTTGGCGCATAAAATGGCGCAGCGGTTCGGTTCGGTTTCCGCCAGTTCGACCATCGCAATGGCCGCCGGGACGGACTCAATGGTGCTGGTTCCTGCGCCGACAAGCTGATAAATCTGCTCGCTGGCGGAGTCGATGCCGTTGGCTTCCCGTACAGTCTTAAGCGCCAGCTCAATACGCGCCGCCAGCGACGCGCTGAAGGTGGTGGTTTTCGCCTCCTGCGCATAGCGGGCGATACCCGGCAGGGCATCGACGATGTTCTGCCAGCTTTCGCCGTCGACGGCACGGGAAACCGCCCACGCAATCACCACCGCGCCGGCAATGGCGAGGTCGGATTTATGGGTCGGGCTGGAGGCCAGCGCCACCTGCTCAACAAAGTGTTCCAGACGCGTGGCCGGAAGCAGGCAGCCCAGCGGGGAGGCGCGCATCGCCGCCCCGTTGGTCACGCCGTTGTTTTCCAGTTCGCTCACCGGCTTGCCGTCACGAATTGCGTTAAGCGCGATTTTGGAGGTTGGGCCGAGCACGTTCTTATTAAACGCATCGAAATCGAGCGCCCAGTTCAGGATATGCTTGCCGATAACATCCGCGTTAATCTCCCCGTCGCACTCAACGATCGCATCGGCCAGGCACAGCGCCATTGAGGTATCGTCGGTAAACTCTGCCTGTTTGAAATAGCAGGCCGCATTATTCTCTGCCGGGCCGGGTAAAAAGCGGTCGATCCAGCCGAAGTGCGCCTTGATGCGCTTTCTCGGCCACAGCTCCGACGGCATGCCCATCGCATCCCCTAACGCCTGCCCGTAAAGGGCCCCGAGAACACGGTCTTGTTTCATTTAACTTCCCCTTGTGTCAGCGCGGTATCGCCATCAACCACCGCAATTGCGGCGATCTCTTTGTCCGATTCGCGGAAAAACAGCATAAACAGCACGGCAATCACGGCAATCATGATTGCACCAAACGTCCACATTCCGGCCCAGTTGAAGGTCAGCCCATTCACCGGCTCTTTGTATGCGAACATTTTTTCCATCATCACGCCGCCCAGGCGGTAACCCAGCAGGCTACCAAAGCCCTGGCAGCACAGCGTAATCAGGCCCTGCGCGGCGGTCCGCATGTGCACCGGCGCTTTTTTATCCACGTAGATATACGCGGTGACATAGTAGAAGTCGTAGCTCACGCCGTGCAGCAGAATCCCGAGGAACAGCAGGGCGTAGGTGAAGTACTGTTCCGCACCGCCGTATACGAAGAATCCGTAGCGGATGGCGGCCGTGATCAGACCCAGCAGTAAGACCTTCTTAATACCAAAGCGTTTGGTAAAGAACGGCAGGGCGAGCATAAAGAAGATTTCAGAAAACTGGCCGAGCGTCATCCAGCCGGTGGCGTTTTTCATTCCCACTTCGGTGAGATAGCCGTTGGCGAAGATGTAGTAGAAGGCCAGCGGCATGGCGAACAGGAACGAGCAGAAGAAGAATACGAGGAAGTTTCTGTCGCGCAGCAGGATCAGCGCGTCCAGCCCCAGCATCACTTTGAAGTCCAGCTTGCCGGTACTTTTCGGCGGTGTGTTCGGCAGGAAGAGGGCAAAGACGCCGAGCAGGGCGGAGCTGGCGGCCGTCATCAGCAGCGGAATATTGGTATCGGAAATATCGCTGTAGCCCAGCATCTGCGGCAGGAAGCCGCACGCCAGCCCGGAGGCGATCCAGCCTATAGTGCCCATCACGCGGATGCGCGGGAAATCGGCCTCGACGTCATCCACGTTCGCGAAGGCAATACTGTTGGTCAGCGCGATGGTGGGCATATAGGTCAGGGAGTAAACCAGCAGCAGCGGGAAGAAGGTGCTGAACTGGGTTTGCTGTGCGGCGAAGTACATCAGAATCGCGCCGGCAAACATCAGCACCGCCAGTACTTTCTGCGCGGCGAAGAAGCGGTCCGTCAGCGATCCGACAAGAATCGGGGAGAGGATAGCGGCAATGGCGGTACAGGCGTAAGACCAGCCGATTTCCCCGGCGGTAAAACCGCTTTTGCTCAGCCACAGCCACAGCGGCACAAACCACGCGCCCCAGATAAACCATTCAACAAACATCATGAATGACAGTTGGACTTTCGTTTTCATTTTTTAATCCTGCATGTCAGAGAGGGTACGCCTTTAACATACCATTCAATAATACCTTTTAAATACCTTTGTGGCGATTGTTTGATCAATGTAACAGTTTTGTTGTACACGAATCGAGCCAGCAGATTGTGCTGAAAAAAAATGCAATGGGTGGAAAATCTGTTAAGTCGGTACCAGGCTTAGTCTGCCCATAAATAATGGGACTGGATAAACACACACCGACACGACGTCGGACTTACGGGAGTATCACATGACTGATATTGCGCAGTTGCTTGGCAAAGACGCCGACAGCCTTTTACAGCATCGTTGTATGACCATTCCAGCCGACCAGCTTTACCTGCCTGGTCATGATTACGTTGACCGCGTGATGGTCGATAACAACCGTCCCCCTGCCGTGCTGCGAAATATGCAGACGCTCTATAACACCGGGCGGCTCGGCGGCACCGGATATCTCTCGATTCTGCCGGTAGACCAGGGCGTTGAGCACTCGGCGGGCGCCTCCTTTGCGGCGAATCCGCTCTACTTCGATCCGAAGAACATTGTTGAACTGGCGATTGAAGCGGGCTGTAACTGTGTAGCCTCCACCTACGGCGTGCTGGCTTCGGTTTCGCGTCGCTATGCCCACCGCATTCCGTTCCTCGTGAAGCTGAACCACAACGAAACCCTGAGTTACCCTACCGAATATGACCAGACGCTCTACGCCAGCGTCGAGCAGGCGTTCAATATGGGGGCGGTTGCAGTTGGGGCGACGATTTACTTTGGCTCTGAACAGTCCCGTCGTCAGATTGAAGAGATCTCTGCGGCGTTTGAGCGCGCTCATGAGCTCGGCATGGTGACCGTGCTGTGGGCGTACCTGCGTAACTCGGCGTTCAAAAAAGACGGCGTAGATTACCACGTGTCGGCCGACCTGACCGGCCAGGCGAACCATCTGGCGGCGACCATTGGCGCTGACATCGTGAAGCAAAAAATGGCCGAGAATAACGGCGGCTATAAAGCGGTAAACTTTGGCTACACCGATGACCGCGTTTACAGCAAGCTGACCAGCGATAACCCGATCGACCTGGTGCGCTACCAGCTGGCGAACTGCTATATGGGCCGCGCGGGGCTGATCAACTCCGGCGGCGCGGCGGGCGGCGATACTGACCTGTCAGACGCGGTGCGTACGGCGGTTATTAACAAACGCGCGGGCGGCATGGGGCTGATCCTGGGTCGTAAGGCGTTTAAGAAATCGATGGCCGACGGCGTGAAGCTGATCAATGCGGTGCAGGACGTCTATCTGGACAGCAAAGTCACGATTGCCTGACCTGAGGGCGAAGTGTAGGCCGGGTAAGGCGTAGCCGCCACCCGGCAATACCATTAGCGCAAAAGCACACAGTCCGGCGGCAACCGACACTGCAGCGCGCCGGGCAACACCTCAATGCGGAACTGTGTTCCGCTTAACGGCTCTCCGTCGAGGTTAAACGTCATCCCGTGCGGGGCATTTACCTCAAACCACGCCGATTTCCCGTCAATGATATTTGGACTCTCTTCCGGCTGCGTCAGCGTGGTAAACAGCGCGGGCAGCAGGCCGTCGCCCGTGAAAATCCTCAGCTGTAGCTGACCGTCATTGATCAGCGCCTCCGGGCACAGCTGCTGACCGCCGCCCGCCTGACGCCCGTTGCCAATGCCAATGACCAGCGCGTCACCCTGCCACTGAAAATCCTCGCCGCGAATTTCGCAGCGGTCAGGCTTGAGGGTATCCATGCGCATCAGACCGTGGATCAGATACGACACGCCGCCCAGCGCCGCCTTCAGTTTTTCCGGCGTTTCGCTGGTGATGCGCGTGCCAAACCCGCCGGTCGCCATATTGATAAAGCAGGTTTTATCATTCACCTGCGCAATATCCACGGCGGTGGCTTTACCGAGGATCGCCAGCTGGAGCGCCTTCTCTAACTCCTCCGGGATCCCGGCGCTGGTGGCAAAGTCATTGGCGGTGCCGAGCGGTAAAATGCCCATCACCGGACGGTTTGCCGGGGGCAGGTCTATTAGCGCTGAGGCAATCTCATTGATAGTGCCATCGCCGCCGCCGGAAATGATGGTCTCAACGCCAAGCCCGAGGGCTTCATTGATATAGCGTGCCGCGTCGCCTTTTTCCCACGTCACCCTGACGTGAATGCGCGCGCCGTCGTCGCGCAAGCCGCGAATTGCCTGACGCAACAGATCGTTGCCTGCACTTTTGCCATTGAGAATCAATAAACTGTCTGGATAGGTTGCCATCCGCGCTGCTCCCTTTTTTAGCGTTAGTAAGAGTGTATAGCAGAGAGGAAAAAAGCGGGTAAGAACAGGATGAAAGGAACAAAATATGCCCGAAAGCGCGTTACACTCCAGCGATGATATGGACTAATCACAGGAAAGTGATGATGAATAAAATTTTGGTAAGCGCGTGCCTGATGGGCTTCAGGGTTCGTTATAACGCAAGTGAAAAAGCGAGAATGAACGCGCAACTCGCTCGCTGGCAACAGGAACAACGTCTGGTTATCCACTGTCCTGAATTGGCTGCCGGGCTGCCTGTACCGCGTCCTCCGGCAGAGATTATGTCTGCTGATGGGAAAGACGTAATGCGCGGGCAAGCCAGAATTATTGAAAATACCGGGCAGGATGTGACCGCACATTATCAGCTTGCAGCCTGGCTTGCGCTACGCGCTGCTCAGGAGTCGGGGTGTAGCGCTGCATTGTTAACCGATGGCAGCCCAACGTGCGGCAGCGAGTTTATTTATGACGGATCGTTTCGCGGCATACATAAAGCGGGGAGGGGAGTTGCGGCATCGTTGCTCGCAGAGCATGGGATCGCCGTGTTCTCAGAGAAGCAAATCGACGAATTCATTGCCTGGATTGAGGGGAGAGAAGGCAAAAAATAAGCCCGCGTAAGGGAGATTACGCAGGCTAAGGAGGTGGTTCCTGGTACAGCTAGCATTTATGGGTTATGTTTTTCAGCGGGGGGATAATAGCCGTATTGAACGAAGCGGTATGTGATCCGATTCTAAGAATTATCCCAGCGCGAAAAAATTTCCCTGATTGACTATTTGCCGTGTGGGTTTCGGGTGCTTTCACCGTTGAAGTTACGCATCAGCAGCGCGAACTTCAGCTCCACCTCTTCCGGAACCGGCAGCCAGACGGTATGCCCGTCGCCCGGCGCGACCTCAATCGCTTCGCCTTTGCCGTTTTCCAGATGCTCCAGCGTGAAGTTCATGTTGCCCTGCGGGGTCATCAGCTCCAGGCTGTCGCCTTTGGTGAACTTGTTTTTCACCGCGACGGCCGCCAGCGCGCCTTTACGCTCGCCGGTGAAGTCACCGACAAACTGCTGGCGCTCGGAAACGGAGTAGCCGTGCTCGTAGTTCTGGTAGTCGTCATGGGTATGACGGCGCAGGAAGCCTTCGGTATAGCCGCGGTGCGCAAGACCCTCCAGGGTTTCCAGCAGGCTGGTATCGAACGGTTTACCGGCGGCCGCATCGTCGATGGCTTTACGGTACACCTGCGCGGTACGCGCGCAGTAGTAATAGGATTTGGTGCGGCCTTCAATCTTCAGGGAGTGCACGCCCATCTGCGTCAGACGCTCGACGTGGGCGATGGCGCGCAGATCTTTCGAGTTCATGATGTAGGTGCCGTGCTCGTCTTCAAAGGCGGTCATATACTCGCCCGGACGTTTGGCTTCTTCAATCATAAACACGCTGTCGGTTGGCGCGCCGATGCCCAGCGTCGGCTCAACGTTGGTCACCGGAATAGGCTCGTGCTTGTGGACGATGTTGCCGACGTCATCCTCTTTGCCTTCCTGGACGTTATATTCCCAGCGGCAGGCGTTGGTGCAGGTGCCCTGGTTCGGGTCGCGCTTGTTGATGTAGCCAGAAAGCAGGCAGCGGCCGGAGTAGGCCATGCACAGCGCGCCGTGGACGAAGATTTCGATTTCCATATCCGGCACCTGAGTGCGGATCTCTTCGATCTCTTCCAGAGACAGTTCGCGGGACAGGATGACGCGGGTCAGCCCCATCTGCTTCCAGAACTTCACCGTTGCCCAGTTGACGGCGTTTGCCTGCACGGAGAGGTGAATATCCATCTCCGGGAAGTTCTCCCGAACCAGCATGATTAAACCCGGGTCCGACATGATCAGCGCGTCCGGCCCCATATCGACCACCGGCTTCAGGTCACGGATGAACGTTTTCAGCTTGGCGTTGTGCGGCGCGATGTTGACCACCACGTAGAATTTTTTGCCTAGGGCATGCGCTTCGTTGATGCCGAGCTGCAGGTTCTCGTGGTTGAATTCGTTGTTACGCACGCGCAGCGAGTAGCGCGGCTGGCCCGCATACACGGCGTCGGCGCCATAGGCGAAAGCGTAACGCATATTTTGCAGCGTTCCCGCCGGGGAAAGGAGTTCCGGTTTAAACATGTTTGTTCTCGTTCTGATGACAGGTCAGATCCGCGTACACCTGGTGCAGCGGTAAGGGGAGATCCCCCACTTTAAGGGCGGGCATTGTAGCGCTGCGGGGCAGGGAGGTAAAGTTATTGTGCCGGGTGGCGGCTTCGCCTTACCCGGCCAGGATTGACCCGCGGATGACTAGGCAATCCTGCACGCATCCGCTTCCCAGCGATACCCCACGCCATACACCGCGCGAATAAACGACTGTTCGGCGTCCAGCGCTTCCAGCTTGCGGCGCAGGTTTTTGATATGGCTGTCGATGGTGCGGTCGGTCACTACGCGGTAATCGTCGTACAGGTGGTTCAGCAGCTGTTCGCGGGAGAAGACTTTGCCCGGCTCGTGGGAGAGGGTTTTGAGCAGGCGGAACTCCGCAGGGGTCAGGTCCAGCAGCTTGCCGCGCCAGCTTGCCTGGAAGCGGCTTTCATCCACAATCAGCGGGCTTTCAGCGTCCAGCACCTGAAGCTCGCGCTGCGGCCTGCAGCGGCGCAGAATGGTCTTCACGCGGGCTACCACCTCGCGCGGGCTGTAGGGCTTGCAGATGTAGTCGTCCGCGCCGATTTCGAGCCCCAGCAGGCGGTCAATCTCTTCAATTTTAGCGGTGACCATGACGATCGGCACGTCGGAGAAGCGGCGAATTTCCCGGCACAGGGTCAGTCCGTCAACGCCCGGCAGCATTAAATCCAGCAGGATCAGATCCGGCGGAGTCTGGCGCACGTACGGCAGCACCTGGTCGCCGTGGCTTATCAGGGACGGGGCATAGCTGGCCGCGCGTAAGTAGTCGATTAGCAGCTGTCCCAGCTTGGGTTCGTCTTCAACGATCAAAATGCGCGGCGTGTTTTCGTCAATCGGTAACTCGGTCATACTTCTCTCGATAAATCCCGTTCCAGAGGTAACTCTACTGTAATGCTAACCCCGCCAAAAGGCGAATGGGCTGCGCGGATCGTGCCATTATGCGCCTCGACGATGTTAACGCAAATCGCCAGCCCCAGGCCGGAGCCGCCGCTGGCGCGGTTGCGGGAGCCTTCGGTACGGTAGAAACGTTCAAACAGTTTTTCCAGCTGCGCGTCCTGCACGCCGGGGGCGGAATCCGCGAAGGTGAGGGCAAAGCGCCCGTTTTCCTGCCTGCCGGAGATGTGCAGCCCTCCGCCGCTGTCGGTGTAGCGTAGGCTATTTTCCAGCAGGTTATTGAACAGCTGCATCAGTCGGTCTTTGTCGCCAAACACCACCGCGCTGTCCGGCAGGGAGAGGTCGATTTTCAGGTTGCGGCTGGCAAACCGCTCTCGGAACGCGCCGCTGATCACTTCCAGAATATTAATCACGTCCACCGGCGCTTTCTGGTAGGCCAGCGCGCCTTCGTCAGACATGGAGAGCTGATGGAGATCGTCCACCAGCTTGGTGAGCGTACCCACCTCCGCCTGCAGTGATGCCACCGATTCGGCCGTAAACTGGCGCACGCCGTCCTGAATGGCCTCGAGCTCGCCGCGCAGCACCGCCAGCGGGGTGCGCAGCTCGTGCGAGATATCGGCCATAAAGTCGCGGCGCATCTGCTGGTTTTTCTCCAGCGTGCTGGCAAGCTGGTTAAAGTCCTGCGCCAGCTTGCCCAGTTCGTCCTGGCTGCGGGTATCGACGCGGGTGGTGAAATCCCCGGCGGCGAGCTTGTGCGTACCCTCCACCAGCCGTTTTACCGGGGCGAGCAGACCGCGTGCCAGAGGGAAGGTGGCGAGCGCGGCGAGCAGCGTGGAGAGGGCTACAATCAGCCAGCTTGTGCGGCGCTGCTGGCGGTCAAAGTTGATGTCGGTGTTGCGCGTCAGGCGCTCCACCGGGGAGGCGATGACCCAGCCAACGGTGGCGTTATTGACTTTAATCGCCCGCCGGGTGCCGTCCGGCGGTATCGGCGCGCGCGGGCCAACCAAGGGGCGCATATCCTGGTCGATCACCCAGAACTGGGTGCGCCAGCCGTGCGGCGGCATGCCCGGCCCCGGGCGATCGTCACCGGTATCGTGCTCCAGCGAGCGCAGGATCTGGAAAATAAAGCGGTCGTTATTGCGCAGAAAACGCCAGTTGCCGTGTTGGGCGTACTGTTCACTCAGCGCATCGCTTAAGCCCTGTAAACGCTGTTCATTGCCATGCTTGATGTAATCAATAAAGCCGCGCTCAAAGCTTACCCGCACCGCCCAGTGCATGGTGATCAGCAGGACGATACAGGTGGCGAAGATCGCTACAAAGAGCTTGCCGGTAATACCCGGACGCCAGAATTTCATGAGCCACTCCTTTTGCCGCGCCTAATCACGACGTTCTTGCTGGTATCATCCGGCACTCTGGCGAAGATGAAAGCGGGCAGGGCGATGATGACCGCCATGCTGAGGTAGGTATACAAAAAGACCTGATGCGCCACCGGCGTGTCGACGCTGAGATGGTGCTGGCCGTACATGCCGAGCAGCAGGCCGGCAATGGTGACGCCCACGCTCATTGAGAGCTGCATGATCATCGACAGCAGGCTATTGCCGCTGCTCGCCAGATCGTCAGGCAGGTCCTTCAGCGTCAGGGTATTCATCGACGAGAAGCGCATGGAGTTGACGATCCCCTGACAGAACAGCACCAGCGGCAGGACGTAGTACCAGCCCATCAGCGCCACGGCCATAAACAGCAGGCTGACCAGCGCCAGCCCCAGCGTGGCGGCCACCAGCACGTGTCGATAGCCAAAGCGGTTGACCACCTGCACCACAACGCGCTTCATCCCCATGCTGCCGAGCACCATCGGGATCATCATCAGGCCCGCGTGGAACGGCGAAAAGCCCATGCCAATTTGCAGAAAAACGGGCGTCATAAACGGCAGCATCCCGCTGCCGATGCGTCCGGCGAAGCTGCCAGACAGGCCCAGACGGTAGGTAGGGTTTTTAAACAGGTTCAGGCTGAACAGCGCCTTATCGTTACCTCTGGCATGCCGCAGATACCACAGTATGGCGGTAACGCCGAGCGCGATCAGGAGCCCGAGCGTCAGGGGCGAAATCCCCAGCCCTTTTTGCCCGTCGAGCGCCAGGGTAAGCGTAGCCATGCCCGCCGCCAGCAGGATAAAGCCAAAGAAATCAAAGCGCCGGGTCTGCAATTTATAGTTCGGCATCAGCGTCAGGGTGGCGATGGCGCCGATGATGCCAACAGGAAGATTGATTAAGAAGATCCAGTGCCAGGAGGCGTACTCCACCAGAATGCCGCCCAGCGCTGGACCCAGCAGCGGCCCCACCTGACCGGGCAGGGTCACAAAGGTCATCGCCGCCATGTACTGCTCGCGTGGCACAATTTTCATCACCGTTAGCCGCCCGACGGGCACCATCATCGCCCCGCCGATGCCCTGCAGCACGCGCGCCGTCACCAGCTGGTCGAGGGTATTGGCCTGGGCGCAAAACAGCGAGCCGGTGGTAAACAGCACGATGGCGGTAAAGAAGATGTTCCGCACGCCGACCTTATCGGCCAGCCAGCCGCTGGCGGGCAGCATCACGGCCACCGTCAGCACGTAGGAGACAATCACCATGTGCATATGCAGCGGGCTCTCCCCCAGGCTTTTCGCCATGGAGGGGAGGGCGGTGTTGACGATGGTCGTATCCAGCGACTGCATAAAGAAGCCGAAAGCGACTATCCATAGCTGCCAGCGAACGTTAGCGGGGAGATCGGTCATTTACTCGGTCACCGTGGTTCTGTTTTTACGCGAGAAGCGCAGCCGCAGGCGGTCGAAGAACAGATAGACCACCGGCGTGGTGTACAGCGTCAGCAGCTGGCTCATCACCAGGCCGCCGACAATGGTGATCCCCAGCGGCTGGCGCAGCTCTGAGCCGTCGCCGCCCGAGATCACCAGCGGCAGCGCGCCAAACAGCGCCGCCAGGGTGGTCATCATGATCGGACGAAAACGCAGCAGGCAGGCCTGGAAGATGGCCTCTTCCGGCGACAGATTGCCGTTGCGCTGGGCGTCCAGCGCGAAGTCCACCATCATGATGGCGTTTTTCTTCACGATGCCGATCAGCAGCATGATCCCGATGAGCGCGATAAGGCTGAACGGCGCGCCGAACAGCTCCAGCGCCAGCAGTGCCCCCACGCCCGCCGACGGCAGCGTCGAGAGAATGGTCAGCGGGTGAACGTAGCTCTCGTACAGCACGCCCAGCACAATATAAACCGTGGCGATGGCGGCCAGAATCAAAATCACCTGCGAATTCATCGTCTCCTGGAACACCTGCGCGGTGCCGGCAAAGCTGCCGCGCACGGTGGACGGCACGCCAAGCTGGGTCATCGCGCGGTTGATAGCATCGCTGGCCTCAGACAGTGACGAACCGGCGGGCAGGTTAAAGGAGATGGTCGATGCCGCCGAAAGCCCCTGATGGTTCACCGACAGCGGCGCGTTGGCAGGCTGCCAGCTGGCGAAGTAGGAGAGTGGAATCGCCTTGCCGTCGTTGTTAATCACAAACATTTTGTCCAGGGCGCTGATGTCCTGGGTGTAGCGCGGGTCAACTTCCATCACCACCTTGTACTGGTTCATCGGCTGGTAGATGGTGGAGATCTCGCGCTGGCCGAAGGCGTTGTTCAGCAGGCTGTTGGCGGCTTCAACATTAATACCCAGCCGCGACATGGTTTCGCGGTCGTAGGTCAGCGCCATCTCGGCACCGTTGTCCTGCTGATCGGAGTTGACGTCCGCCAGCTCCGGCAGGGCGGCCAGCGCCTTGCGGATCTTCGGCTCCCACTCGCGCAGGGCGGCCAAATCGTCCGAGAGCAACGTGTACTGATAGCTGGCGTTCGCCTGTCGCCCGCCGACGCGGATATCCTGAACGGCCATCAAAAACAGGTTTGCCCCCGGCTCTTTGGCGAGCTTCACCCGCAGGCGGTCAATCACCTGCTGGGCGGTTTCGTTGCGCTCGCCGCGCGGTTTCAGGGTAATAAACATCATCCCGCTGTTGACGCGTGACCCGCCGGTAAAGCCGGTGACGTTATCCACGGCTTTGTCTTCCCGAATGATCTTCATAAAGTCCTGCAGCTTGCCGCGCATCGCCTGGAACGAAATGCTCTGGTCCGCCTGAATGCCGCCCATCAGCACGCCGGTGTCCTGTTCCGGGAAGAAAGTTTTCGGGATGGTGATATACATCCAGACGTTGAGCACAATGGTGCCCATCAGCACCAGGCCGACAAGACGCGTATGGTTCAGCACCCACTTCAGCGATTTACCATAGCCTTCCTGCAGTGCCATCAGGAAACGGCCAAAGCCTTTGCGGCGCGGCTGCGAATGGGGTTTGCTGCGCTTGAGCATCCAGCCGCACATCATTGGCGTCAGCGTTAAGGAGATGACCAGCGAAATGCCGATGGCGACGGAGAGAGTGACGGCAAACTCGCGCAGCAACCGGCCCGGCAGCCCGCCCATCAGCAGCAGTGGCAGGAAAACCGCGACCAGCGACAGGCTCATGGAGAGTACCGTAAAGCCCACCTCGCGCGTGCCCTGCAGCGCGGCCTGCAGCGGCTTCACGCCCGCTTCCAGATGGCGGGAAATGTTCTCCAGCACCACGATGGCGTCATCCACCACGAAGCCCGTCGCAATCGTCAGGGCCATCAGCGACAGATTGTTGAGGCTAAACCCGCACAGGTACATGGCGGCAAAGGTACCAATCAGAGACACCGGCACGGCCACCGCCGGAATAAGCGTCGCGCGGCCGGAGCGCAGGAACAGAAAGACCACCAGGATCACCAGCGCGACGGAGATCACCAGCGTTTGCTCGACCTCTTCCAGCGAGGCGCGAATGGTCGGGGAGCGATCCTGGGCAATTTGCAGATCGATCGCCGCCGGTATGGTCTCCTGCAGGTCCGGAAGACGGGCGCGAATGCTGTTCACCGTCTCGATAATGTTGGCCTCCGGCAGCTTGCGGATCATCAGCAGAATCGCCGGCTTGGCGTTGGTCATCCCGGCGTTACGCACGTCCTGCACCGAATCGGTGACGCTGGCAACGTCGCTTAAGCGCACCGCCGCGCCGTTGTTATAGTGGATGATGAGCGGCTGATATTCCGCCGCGGTTTTCAGCTCGTCGTTGGTGTGGATCTGCCAGCGGTGGCTGCCGTCCTCAATCGCCCCCTGCGGTTTACGCACGTTGGCGTTGCTGATGGCGGAGCGCACGTCGTCCAGCGACACGCCCTGGTTAAACAGCGCCTGCGGGTTTAACCCCACGCGCACCGCGGGCAGGGAACTCCCGCCAACGCTCACGTCGCCGACGCCGTTAATTTGTGAGATTGTCTGCGCCAGCTGGGTGGATGCAAAGTCGTACAGCTGCCCCTGCGAGTACGTATCCGAGGTCAGCGTCAGGATCATGATCGGCGCGTCGGACGGGTTGGCCTTGCGGTAGGTTGGGCGGCTCGGCATCCCGCTCGGCAGTAGGCTTTGCGCGGCGTTGATGGCCGCCTGCACGTCGCGCGCTGCGCCGTTAATATCCCGGTCGAAGCTGAACTCCAGAATGATGCGCGTGCTGCCCAGCGAGCTGCTGGAGGTCATCTCGTTGACCCCCGCAATTCGCCCGAGCGAACGCTCCAGCGGCGTGGCAACCGACGAGGCCATGGTTTCCGGTGAGGCGCCCGGCAGCGAAGCGCTGACCATGATCACCGGGAAATCCACCTGCGGCAGAGGCGCTACCGGCAGCAGCCGGAAGCCCAGCACGCCGCAGAGGGTAATGGCGAGCGAGATTAAAATCGTCGCCACCGGGCGATAAATGAAGAGGGCGAAAAACTTCACTTACGCCTCCTCTTCACGTTTCGGGAAGCGGCTTTTGGTCCACAGCGCCAGGCGGTCAAACAGCAGGTAGATCACCGGCGTGGTGAAGAGGGTCAGCACCTGGCTCACCAGCAGACCGCCGACCATGCCGATACCCAGCGGACGACGGAGCTCCGCGCCGACGCCGGTGCTGAGCATCAGCGGCAGCGCGCCCAGCAGGGCGGCAAGCGTGGTCATCAGGATCGGACGGAAACGCAGCAGGCAGGCCTGGAAAATCGCATCGCGCGGCGACATGCCCTGCTCGCGCTCGGCGGCCAGGGCGAAGTCGATCATCATGATGGCGTTTTTCTTCACGATCCCGATAAGCAGGATGATGCCGATGATGGCAATCACGTCCAGCTCACTGCCCGCCAGCATCAGTGCCAGCAGTGCCCCCACGCCCGCCGTCGGCAGGGTAGAGAGGATGGTGATCGGGTGGATAAAGCTTTCATACAGCACGCCGAGCACGATGTACATCGCCACGACCGCCGCCACGATCAGCCAGATGGTGTTACCCAGCGCGGCCTGAAACGCCAGGGTGCTGCCCTGGAACTGGGTCTGAATATCGGACGGGAAGCTGAGCTCTTTTTCCGCCGCCTGAATGGCCTCCACCGCTTCGCCCAGAGAATAGTTGTCCGGCACGTTAAAGGAGATGGTGGTGGACGGGAACTGATCCAGATGGTTGATCGACAGCGGGGTATAGCGTTCTTCCACCGTGGCGATAGCGCTCAGCGGCACAATGCCGCCGTCTTTGCTGGTCAGGCGCACCGAGTCCAGCCCCGCCAGGCCGGGCGTGTTCTCCGTGTTGTGCTCCAGCACCACGCGGTACTGGTTCGCCTGGGTGTAGATGGTGGAGATCAGGCGCTGACCGAAGGCGTTGTACAGGGCGTTGTCCACGTCCGCCATGGTGATACCCAGACGGCTGGCGGTATCGCGGTTGACGTTAACGTACGCCGCCAGCCCTTTGTCCTGCCAGTCGCTGCTAACATCGGAGAGCTGGGGCAGGGTGTTAAGCTTGTTCACCAGCTGCGGCACCCAGGTGCTGAGGGCATCCAGCGTGGTGGCCTGCAGCGTGAACTGGTACTGCGTGCGGCTGACCTGCGTATCAATGGTCAAATCCTGAATCGGCTGCAGGTAAAGCTCAACGCCCGGCACGCGCGCGACTGCGTTTTGCAGACGCTCAATGACGGCGTTGACGCGATCGTCGCGTTCATCCAGCGGCTTGAGGTTGATCTGCAGACGCGCGCTGTTGAGCGACGGGTTGGTGCCGTCGACGCCCACGTAGGAGGTCAGGCTCTCGACCGCCGGATCCTTCATGATGATTTCAGACACCTGCTGCTGGCGCTGCGCCATATTGGCGAAGGAGACCGACTGCGGGGCCTGAAGCGTGCCCTGGATAATGCCGTTGTCCTGGATCGGGAAGAAGCCTTTCGGAATGAAAATCCACAGCATCACGCTGAGCGCCAGCGTGCCGAGCGCCACGCCGAGCGTTGCCCACGGATGGTTCAGGACTTTCGCCAGCACGCGACCATAGGCGGCAATAATGCGCTCGAACATGCGCTCGGAGGCGCGCGAAAAGCGGTTTTGCTTGCGCAGGGACTCGTGGCTCAGCATGCGGGCGCACATCATCGGCGTCAGAGTCAGCGACACCACGGCGGAGATCAAAATGGCGACCGCCAGCGTCACGGCAAACTCGCGGAACAGCCGCCCGACGATATCGCCCATAAACAGCAGCGGGATCAGCACCGCGATCAGCGAGAAGGTCAGCGAGATAATCGTAAAGCCGATTTCCCCTGCGCCCTTCAGCGCGGCGGCCAGCGGTTTTTCGCCTTTCTCGATATAGCGCGAGATGTTCTCGATGACGACGATGGCGTCATCCACCACGAACCCGGTGGCGATGGTGAGCGCCATCAGCGTCAGGTTATTGATCGAAAAATCGAGGAACACCATCACCGCAAAGGTGCCGACCAGCGAGAGCGGCACGGCGACGGCGGGAATAATGGTTGCCGGAACGTTACGCAGGAACAGATAGATGATCATGACGACCAGCGCAATTGCCAGCATCAGCTCAAACTGGGTGTCGGTGACCGACGCGCGAATATTCGTGGTGCGGTCGGAAAGCACCTTCACGCTGACCGATTTCGGCAGGCTTTCGATCAGCTGCGGCAGCATGGTGCGGATGCTGTCGGCGGTTTCGATGATGTTCGCGCCCGGCTGGCGCTGCACGTTCATCACGATCGCCTGCTGCCTGTTGGCCCAGGCTCCCAGCCAGCTGTTTTCCGCACCTTGTTCTACGGTCGCCACGTCGCCCAGACGCACCGGCGCGCCGTTCTGGTAGGCGATAATCAGCTGACGATATTCGTCGGCGGACTGCATCTGGTCGTTCGCCGAGAGCGTCACGGCGCGGGTTGGGCCGTCCAGCGAGCCCTTCGCCGAGTTGACGTTGGCGTTGCTAATGGCGGTGCGGATGGTTTCACTGGTGAGCCCCAGCGCGGCGATGGCCTGCGCGTTCAGCTTGACGCGCACCGCCGGGCGCTGACCGCCCGCCAGGGTGACGAGGCCGACGCCGGAAACCTGAGAAATTTTTTGCGCCACGCGCGTTTCGACCATGTCCTCTACCTGGGTCATCGGCATCGCGGAGGAGGTGACGGCCAGCGTCATGATCGGCGGATCCGCCGGGTTCACCTTGCTGTAGACCGGCGGGTTAGGCAGATCCGACGGCAGCAGGTTGGTGGCGGCGTTGATGGCCGCCTGCACCTCCTGCTCGGCGACGTCCAGCGACAGCGTCAGCTGGAACTGCAGCGTCACGACGGATGCGCCGCCGGAGCTCTGGGAGGACATCTGTTTTAGCCCCGACATCTGGCCGAACTGGCGCTCAAGCGGGGCGGTGATGGCGGACGTCACGACATCAGGGCTGGCACCGGGATAGAGCGTCACCACCTGAATGGTTGGGTAATCCACTTCCGGCAGCGCCGATACGGGCAGGAAGCGATAGCCGATAATCCCGGCGAGCAGGATCGCCACCATCAGCAGCGTGGTGGCGACAGGACGGAGGATAAACAGGCGTGATGGCCCACCTGTAGAGCCTGGCGGCAGCACCTGCATCAGGATTTCTCTCCCTGTTTCGCAGGTTCAACCACTTCCACTTTGGCCCCTTCGGTCAGACGGTCAATACCGTCGGTGACCACGCGGTCGCCTGCGGAAAGGCCGGCGCTGATGACCACCGTCTGGCTGTCCTGAATACCGGTTTTTACCAGATGCTTGCTGACCTTATTGTCGTTGTTGAGCACCCAGACAAAGTTGCCTTCATTACCCATCTGCAGTGCAGCGGTGGGGATCACCACCGCGTTTTCTTCGGTCGCAACCAGCATGCGCGCATTGACGAACTGGTTCGGGAAGAGGGCATCGTCCTGGTTATTAAAGCGCGCCTTCAGCTTGATGGTGCCGGTGGTGGTGTCGATCTGGTTATCCAGACTGAGCAGGGAGCCTTCGCTCAATTTCTGCTTGTTGGTGCGGTCCCAGGCTTCCACTACCAGGCCTTTACCGGCTTTTTGCGCCTGCATGACGGTCGCGATATCGCTTTCCGGCAGGGTAAAGACTAAATCAATCGGGTGGGTTTGGGTGATCACCACGATGCCCGTGGTGTCGCCGCTGGAGATTTGGTTGCCGATATCGACCTGCTTCAGGCCGACGCGTCCGTCAATCGGCGCGGTGATGCGGCTCCAGTCCAGCTGCAGCTGGGCGCTGGCAACGGCGGCTTCGTCGGCTTTGATGGTGCCCTGCGTTTCGCTGACCAGCGACTGCTGGGTATCAAGCTCCTGACGAGACACAAGGTTGGTTTTCACCAGCTGCTGGTAGCGGGCCAGATCGCGACGGGCGTTGGCGAGAGTGGCTTTGTCTTTCGCGAGCTGTCCCTGCGCCTGGGCGAGGGCGACCTTAAACTGGCTCGGATCGATTTCCGCCAGCAGATCGCCCGCTTTGACCTGCTGACCTTCCTGGAAGTGGATCGCGACGAGCTGGCCGTCGACGCGGCTGCGCACCGTGGCGGTATTGGCGGCGGTAATGGTCCCGAGACCAGTGAGATAGCGAGGAACGGCTTTATTCACCGCCGTCGCCGCCTGAACCGGCGCCAGGGTGCCGCCGCGCATGCCGTGACGCCCTCCGCCCGTGGGGCGCTGAGCCTGACCGGTGGCACCGGCGGGAGCGGCGGAGTTCGCGGATTGACTGTGCCAGTACCATGCGGCGGCAAGGACCACCACAATGATGCCAGCGGCGATTGCCCAGCGGGATTTGTTACTGCCTTTCATCGTTATACGTTCTCATCCTGAAGACTTCGGGGAATGATACTAGTTTAGTCAGCTAACACAGCGGAAAAATGGAGGAAATATGGAAGACTGTCAGGAATGGTCTGAATGGAGGTAAACGCAAAACGGCAACATCCGCTGCCGTTTTTGATGTTTTATTCCTCTCCCTCTAGGAGAGGGCCGGGGTGAGGGCACCAGACCGCACCGCAACAACGCTAGCTAAACATCACCTGCGCCCAGCGCGCCAGACCGGCTGTAACGGAACCAAAATCATCGCCACCTGCAATCGGAATACCCGGCAGCTGTTCGGCCAGCGCTTTCTTAATCAGCGGTGAACGGGCGCTACCGCCGGTCAGGTAGATGACGTCCGGCTTCTCTTTGCCGTTCTCCAGCGCCAGCTGCACCTGTTCCAGAATGCGCTGCAGCGGCTGGGCAAGCGCCGTCTCCAGACCGTCCTGCGAAATGGCGGTGGCCAGTTCGTCGCTGATGAACGGCAGGGAGACCGCATGCTCGGCGCGGTCGGAAAGGGCGATTTTGCTCTCTTCCGCGGTACGCACCACGCGGTAGCTCAGACGCTGGCGCCACACTTTATAGAGGAGGGCGACTTTTTTGGCGTCCTGGGCATCGCGAACCAGATCGTTAAGGAAGCGGCCGTTGGCGGTGCTATAAAAATCACTTTGCGCAGGCACATCGTTGATAGCAATCGCATTCCACCACGGCAGGATCGGCAGGGCGATGCCTTTTTCCGTCTGACCGCCCATGCCGAGCAGCGGCATCAGGCTTTTGAATGCCAGCGCGATATCGAGATCGTTACCGCCTACGCGGCAGCCGCTGTGTCCGAGCAGGCTGTTTTCACGATCGCGACGGTTATGCCATTCGGGGCCCATCAGCAGCAGCGAGCAGTCCGTCGTGCCCCCGCCGATATCCACGACTAATACGCGCTTCTCTTCCGTCAGCGTGGCTTCAAAGTCCAGCCCCGCGGCAACCGGTTCATACTGGAATACCACATCGCGGAAGCCTGCGCGGTGCGCCGCGCGTTCAAGGATCCCCTGCGCCTGCTGGTTGGCCTCGTCGCCGCCCAGCCCCTGGAAGTTGATCGGGCGGCCAATCACCGCCTGGGTAATCGCATCGGTGACCTGCGTCTGCGCCTGATTGCGAATATGCAGCATCATCGCGCACACCAGGTCTTCAAACAGCGCGACCTGCTGCGGCTTCAGGCCGCTGGCGCCGAGGAAGGATTTTGGCGACTTAACGAAATAGACTTCTTCGGGGTCTTCAATGTAGTGCCCGAGCGAAGAGAGGCCGAACTGCACGCTGGACGGCGAAACGTCGATGTCTTCCTCGCGATTAAAGCTGACCGCCCGGCGCAGCAGCGCCTGGGTCTCCGCCGCCGTGGCCGGAACCTGGTGGTGGCGGAACAGCCATTCGCTCACCGCTTCACGCGTCGGTGCGCAGAGCATAGACGGCAGCAGCGTGCTCTCTTTTTCCATTTTCAGGAGCCGTGGCTGCCCGTTTTGCATAATCGCAACCGAGCAGTTTGCCGTACCGTAGTCAAATCCAATAAACACGATGAATCCCCATGCCGGTGAGAAGGGGCGAGACTTTAACGAAATGTCCGCATGGCGACAACAGGAATATGAAAGCAAGGCGAAACAGGACCTTTCCGTTTATGCTGTGAAGAACCCAAAAGGAGAGACGATGTACACCCTGAACTGGCTTCCCCCTTACGACTGGCAGTGGATGTTTGGCTTTCTTGGCGCGCGTGCGGTGACGGGCATTGAAACCGTCACAAACGACTACTACGAGCGCAGTTTTGCCTGCGAAGGGCATCAGGGGATTTTCCGCGTGACGCCGGATATCGCAACACACACGCTGAACGTGACCCTCAGCCCGGGGTTAATTCCGGTTGCGCAGCCGTGCCTTGAGCGCATCGAACGCCTGTTCGATCTTGCCTGCAATCCACAGCACATCGCAGAGACGCTGGGCGATCTCGGTGCTGCAAGGTCGGGCTTACGTTTGCCGGGAGCGATGGATGCGTACGAGCAGGGCGTCCGGGCGATCCTCGGGCAGCTCGTGAGCGTGGCGATGGCGGCGAAGCTGGCGTCGCGCGTGGTGGCGTTATGCGGCGAACCGGTGGCGGATTGCCCGGGGTATCTCTGCTTCCCCACGCCGCAGGCGCTGGCGGCAGCGGACCCGCTGGCGCTGAAAGCGTTGGGCATGCCCGTAAAACGCGCGGAGTCGCTGATTCATCTGGCGCAGTCGGTTATCGACGGAACGTTTCCGCTTTTCCCGCCCGTGAATATAGAAGAGGGGATGAAGGCGCTACAGCAGCGGCCGGGGATAGGGCGCTGGACGGCAAATTATCTGGCCCTGCGCGGCTGGCAGGCGAAAGATGTGTTTCTGCCGGATGATTACCTGATTAAGCAACGCTTCGCCGGAATGACGCCCGCGCAAATTCGTCGTTATGCCGAACGCTGGAAACCGTGGCGCTCCTACGCGCTGCTGCACATCTGGTATACCGACGGCTGGGCACCGTCAGTTGATGGCGAAATAGCTGGTGTTTAGCAGAAGATCTAATGGCTGCGGCTCGGCGATAGTGTCGCCATAGATAAAATCAATGCCGATGCCCGAGAGCGTATCCATCATGATGGGCTGATTACACGGCCCTGCTATGGTCTTCATCCCCAGACGCTGGGCGTGGCCCTGAACAATGGTCACCATCATCTCATCCATCAGATTGCCATAGACGTTGCTGACCACCTCTGCGTCCAGCATCAGATAGTCGGCCATGTTCGGGCTCAGGTGCGTGAAGACGTTCATGTCGCGACCTATCTGACTGAAGATCACACGGCAGCCCGCCTGGCGAAGCTTTTGCAGACCCCGTTGCAGGTTTTTATCCGGGCTGCACACCACGTCGGCAGAGATAACCAGATGCAGGAGACGGCCCGGCATGGGGCTTTTATCCAGCAGCTCGAGAAGTTCATCGACCAGCGTTACGCTGGCTAAACCGGCCTCAGAAAGCGGCAGTGCCACGCCCATGCCTTTACTGGCCACCTGAGCGGCGAAGGCACGGAAAAATTCACTAAAGATACGTCTGTCGAGGGCGTGCAAAAGCTCAGGCTCCGCCAGGCCCGAGCGGAAGGCATGCTCCTCCTGTACTTCACCCTGGCTGGTCCACAGGCGTAACGAAAGCAGCCAGAAATTACTGCTTTCCGGGATGCGCGGGGAGGCGACGCTGCGGGCGATCATCATCAGGTGATTGTCTTTAATCATGTGCCACTGTTCATCAAGCGACATCATGCTGCGCGTGTTGTGATCCCGCTCCTGCTGGGGTTCGTAAACCGTCACAGTACCGCGCCCGTTGTTTTTTGAGGCGTAACAGGCAATATCCGCCTGCGACATTACCTCCGACGCCTGATGGTTATTTTCATCAATCAGCGTGATACCTGCGCTGGCGCCGATCCGGTGCAGGCGGCCTTCCCACATAAAGTGATAGTCGTTGATGGCATGAATCAGGCGACCGGCAATATAGCGCGCGCTTTCAATATTGCAGTCCGGTAACAGTAACCCAAACTCATCCCCGCCCAGGCGCGCCAGCACGTCGCTGGAGCGGAGCATGGTCAGCATCAGAGAAGAGAGTTCCCGCAGCAGGGCATCGCCCGCCGCATGGCCCGCCGTATCGTTGACGGCTTTAAAGCGATCGAGATCGATAAAGACAAGGGCATGGCGCTGTCGCGTTTCGCGAACGGTCTGCAGGAGTCGTTTGAGATGATTTTCGAAGCTGACCCGGTTTGCCAGATGGGTCAGGGCATCGTGGGAGGCGCTGTAGCTCAGCTGGCGCAGCATTTTGCGCGACTCTGTCACGTCCTGAATCACGATAACCGAGCCAATATTCTGTCCATCCAGCGTGCTGAGCGGCGTAATGCTGTAATGAATATCAAAATTACCACCGGTACGGCAGTTCAGCACCACGTCCTGATCGATATCAGAACGGGACATATCGCCGCTGTGAATATTCTCCATCAGCGGCCCTTTTTCACCAAAGGTGATATGCAACACCTTCAGGATCGGCTGGCCGATAGCTTCGGTCTGCAGCCAGCCGCTCATTTTCTCAGCGACCGGGTTCATAAAGGTGACGTTCATGTTGATATCGGTGCACAGCACCGCTTCACCGATAGAGTCGAGCGTGATGTGTAGCCGCTCTTTTTCCTGGAAAAGCGCCTCGTTAAGCTGCTTAACCTCGGTCATGTCCATGTTGATACCGAGCAGCCGTTCGACTTCGCCCTGCTTATTGAGCACCCGGTTCGCCAGGGAGCGAATATGGCGCACGCCTTCCTTCACGCGGATGCGGAATTCCAGCTTAAACGGCAGACGGGATATCAGCGAGTCCCGCAGCACCTTCTCAGCGTGGGCACGATCTTCCGGCAGCATCGTATCGTGCCAGAGCTGCCAGGTAGGCTTGATATGCGGCGGGATTTCATACAGCTCAAACATCCGCTTGTCCCAGCTGATGATGTCTGGCTCGAGATCCCACTCCCAGATGCCGATGCCGCCCGCTTCGTTAGCAAGCGTAATGCGCTCCATCAGGCGTTTATTGACCCACTCGGTCTGCTTCAGGTCGTTAATATCTTCAATCTGGGCGATAAAATAGAGCGGCGAGCCGTCGGCATGGCGCACGACGGAGACGGCAAGCAGCGCCCAGACCACTTCCCCGTCGCGGGTGTAGTAGCGCTTCTCGAGGGTGTAAGTGTTGATGTCGCCGTTGACCAGCTGTTCGAGCTGCTCCAGGTCGGTATTCAGATCTTCCGGCCAGGTGAGCTGCTGGAAGGTCAGCGACTGGAGCTCCGTCTGGCTGTAACCGAGGAAATTGCACAGCGCCTTGTTAGCCTGTAGCCATTTACCTTCGATGCTGACCAGCGCCATACCGATGGCGGAATACTCCATCGCATTGCGGAAACGCTCCTCGCTTTCGGTAATGTGCTTGCGCTCGGCGCGGAAGGCGTACATCACCATGGTCATCACGTTGGCAGGCAGGAGCAGCATCAGGAACGGCAGCCAGGGGGCGTTCAACATCGGCCCGACGTGTTGGGTTGTCAGCGCCACCGGGTTCCGGGCAATCATCAGCGACACAACCATCACGGTGACAAGAAACACCATGAATGCTTCCATTCGCGGCAAGCGCACTGCGCTCCACATAAGCAAAACGATAACGCAGGTGAAAGGCCACGGCAGCCAGGTAATGGCTGCCCAACTGAGGGCCAGCGTCACGGCCAGGGTGGTCAGGGTTTCCAGCAGCAATCGCGGGTCACGGTGGCGCAGCAGATAATGCGGTTTAAACAACAGTCCCAGTGGTACCACCGCCAGCGCGCCAATGGCTTCAGACAACACCCAGACGAAGAAATTACGCGCTGGTTCAGGGCCGGGCGCCAGCAGAGACACCAGGACGCCGCCCACCAGGGGCGGTATCACGGCGCTGCCGATGGCCACCCGGATCCAGTCATTCAGATTCTGCAGCGGGTTGTACCACGGCAGCAATTTGCGCAGCAATAACGCACCGGTAAAGGCTTCAACCACGTTAATTGAGGTGTAGGTGAGGTTTATCGATCCCCACGAAAACAGCATCCATGTGGCCAGAATATTGCCGAACGAACAGGCCAGGGCGATTCCCGGCCACATTTTTCCTGCATGGCGATAAAACGCCACCATCATAATGGCGGTGGGGAACCAGAGCGGGGCCAGCAGGGTGCCGAACCGGGTGAGCTCCAGCGAAAATAAGGTAAAGATAAAGGTGACCAGGCCCAGACAGACAAGTCGTATTAAAGGATGTGGGGTGGTAACCAAAACCCGCTGGTATTGTTTATTCATTACCGCTTTATCCAGAGACGCCATGCCGTCAGGGAAGATGTCCGAACGCGTGAATTTGATAATTTGGTTTATGCTAGTACAAACAATTTACAATTCATATGGTGACCGCTCAGAATTTGACACCACAGACTTATTAAATAGAAGCTCCGTGAAAAAAAACGGTTAAACGCTGAAAAAACGCTCATTTAAATTTCACTCAGGGAATAAGACGTCACTTTTAGGCCAGTCTCGCAGAACCTGTGCATTCGACTGGTATCACGCCCGCGAAATCCCTATAATTGCCGCGTTTGACGCTCCGGCGTCGTCCTTCCTTAACATCCAGGTTAATCAGGTCGCTAAATTTATGACTGATAAGTCTCATCAGTGCGTCATTATAGGCATCGCCGGCGCATCGGCTTCAGGTAAAAGTCTAATTGCCAGTACGCTTTATCGCGAACTGCGTGAACAAGTAGGTGATGAGCATATCGGCGTCATTCCCGAAGACAGCTATTACAAAGATCAATCCCATCTGTCGATGGAAGAGCGCGTTAAAACGAACTATGACCACCCAAATGCAATGGATCACAGCTTGCTGTTCCAGCATTTAGAAGCGCTCAAGAGCGGCCAGGCGATTGAACTGCCCGTTTACAGTTACGTAGAACACACCCGCACCCAGGAAACCATCCGCATCGAGCCGAAAAAGGTCATTATCCTCGAAGGCATCCTGCTTCTAACCGACGCCCGCCTGCGTGAATCCATGAACTTCTCGATTTTCGTTGATACTCCGCTGGATATCTGCCTGATGCGCCGCATCAAGCGTGACGTGAATGAGCGCGGCCGTTCGATGGACTCCGTCATGGCGCAATACCAGAAAACGGTTCGCCCGATGTTCCTGCAGTTTATTGAGCCATCCAAACAATACGCCGATATCATTGTGCCGCGCGGGGGTAAAAACCGCATTGCTATAGATATCTTAAAAGCGAAAATCAGCCAGTTTTTTGAATAAGCCGCGTGAATTGTGTACCGTTCAGAGATAACCTGGTTTTACCCTGAGCGCTTATCGTCTCAGGGTACGATGCATGAAAGGAGAAAGTGCCATGCGTCTTTGTGATCGCGATATTGAAGCCTGGCTGGATGAAGGCCGTTTGTCTATTACCCCACGTCCACCCATTGAGCGTATCAATGGTGTGACCGTTGATGTACGGTTGGGGAATAAATTCCGCACCTTTAGCGGCCATACCGCACCGTTCATTGACCTCAGCGGGCCGAAGGACGAAGTCAGCGCTGCGCTCGATCGTGTGATGAGTGACGAAATCGTTATCGACGAGGGCGAAGCTTTCTATCTGCATCCGGGTGAACTGGCCCTGGCGGTGACGTTTGAATCTGTAACCCTGCCTGCGGACCTGGTCGGCTGGCTTGATGGCCGTTCTTCGCTGGCGAGATTGGGGCTGATGGTTCACGTGACCGCGCACCGTATCGATCCAGGCTGGTCGGGGCGTATTGTGCTGGAATTCTTCAATGCCGGTAAATTGCCGCTGGCGCTGCGGCCGGGAATGATGATCGGCGCGTTAAGTTTTGAACCGCTGTCAGGCCCGGCAGATCGTCCTTATAACCGTCGCCAGGACGCAAAATATCGCGACCAGCAGGGCGCGGTTGCCAGCCGCATTGATAAAGACTGATCGTTAGCCCATTGAGGATGCCATGAGAAGAGTTCTGACAACGCTGATGATTTTGCTGGTGGTGCTGGTGGCTGGCCTTTCGGCGTTGGTTCTGCTGGTTAACCCCAACGATTTCCGCGCTTACATGGTGCGGCAGGTCGAGGCACGCAGTGGTTATCAACTGAATCTTGACGGGCCGCTGCGCTGGCACGTCTGGCCGCAGCTCAGCATTCTCTCTGGCCGCATGTCGCTCACCGCGCCGGGAGCGTCCCAGCCGCTGGTGTCCGCAGACAACATGCGCCTTGATGTGGCGCTGATCCCGCTCATTTCCCATCAGCTGCAGGTTAAGCAGGTGATGCTGAAAGGCGCGGTGATTCAGCTCACCCCACAAACCGAAGCCGTGCGTGATGCAAATGCGCCGGTCGCGCCGCGCGAGAATACCCTGCCTGATGAGCCGTCCGATACTGGCTGGTCCTTTGATATCGGCAAGCTGAAAGTTGCCGATAGCGTGTTGGTTTTCCAGCATGAACACCAGGAGCAGGTGACCGTTCGCGACATTAACCTACAGATGGAACAGGATGCTCACCACTTTGCGACGGTAGAGTTTAGCGGGCGCGTGAATCGCGATCAGCGTGATTTGACCCTGTCGCTGAATGCGAATGTGAATGCGTCAGACTACCCGCATCAGCTCACGGCTGATATCCAGCAGCTTAACTGGCAGCTGACGGGGGCCGATCTTCCCGCCCAGGGTATCGCCGGGCAGGGAACGCTGCAGGCCGTATGGCGCGAAGAACAAAAACAGCTGGAGCTGGATAATCTCAACCTGCAGGCTAATGACAGTAGCCTGAAGGGGCAGGCGAGCGTCACGCTCGAAGAGAAGCCGAAGTGGGTGCTGAATCTGCAGTTTGACAGGCTCAACCTTGAAAACCTGTTGCCGCCTCTGCCAGCCAGCGCCACGGACAGCGATGCCACGCAGACGGGGCAAAGCCAGGCACCGGTATCACGTCCGGTTATCTCGTCTAATCTCGATCAACCTGACTATAACGCCCTGCGTGGATTCACAGCGGATATTCTGCTGAAAGCCAATAGCCTGCGCTGGCGAGGCATGGACTTTACCGACGTGAGCAGCCAGATGTTTAACCATAACGGTTTGCTGGTGATCTCCGAACTGAGCGGTAAGATGGGCGCAGGGAACCTCTCGCTGCCCGGTACGCTGGATGTCCGTAAAGACGTTGCCAGCGCCGAATTCCAGCCGCGTCTCGACAATGTTGAGATAGGCACCATCCTGAAGGCTTTTAACTACCCGATATCCCTGACGGGGCAGTTGACGCTCGCGGGTGACTTCTCAGGTTCGCAAATTGATGCCGATGCTTTCCGCCGCGAGTGGCAGGGGCAGGCGCATCTCGATCTGAAAAATTCCCGTATGGAAGGGCTTAACTTCCAGCAGCTGGTGCAGCAGGCGGTTGAGCGCAGCAGCGATGTAAAAGCCCAGGATAACTACGACAGCGCCACCCGCCTCGAGAGCTTCACCGCGGACCTGACTCTGGACAACGGCCAGCTTACTCTCGACGGAATGCAGGGCGCCTCTTCACTCTTATCAGTGACCGGTGAAGGCAAGCTGGATCTGGTGAAAGAGACGGCGGATACGCGCTTTAACGTTCGGGTACTTTCCGGCTGGCAGGGTGAAGGCAAGCTCATCGACTTCCTGAAAGAGACGCCGGTCCCGCTGACCGTATACGGCAAATGGCAGGCACTGAATTACAGCCTGCAGGTGGATCAGATCCTGCGCAAGCATCTGCAGGATGAAGCGAAACGTCGGCTTAGCGGCTGGGCGGATCGTAATAAAGATTCACAGGACGGCAAGGATGTGAAGAAGCTGCTGGATAAGCTGTGATGTCCGTTGCGCCGGGTGGCGGCTTCGCCTTACCCGGCCTACAAAAACCGAACATCGTAGGCCGGGTAAGCGAAGCGCCACCCGGCTTTTTTATACCTCAAAATCCAGTTCTTCTTCATCCCGCAGCGGAATGAGCTGAACCTTCTGCACTCGATGGTTTTCAATCTGCAGCGTTTTGAGCAGATAGTCTCCCACCTGAACCTCTTCTCCCGGCTGCGGGATACGCTGTAAGTACTCCATCAGCAGGCCGGCAATGGTGTGATATTCCCGTTTTTCATCCAGCGGCAGCGGCACGTATTGCACCAGGTCTTCCAGCGGCATGTGGCCGTTAGCCGTCCAGGAGCCGTCTGCGTTTTTCTGAATGTCGTGGCGCGCGTCAATCTCATCCACCTCGTTAGGCAGATTACCGGCGATCGTTTCCATCACGTCGCTGAGCGTGACCAGCCCTTCCACTGAACCAAACTCATCTACTACAAAGGCAAAGTGCGTGCGCGCGTTACGGAATTGCTCCAGGGCGGAAAGCAGCGGTAGCCCTTCCGGGAATACCAGCGGCTGGCGAACCAGGACGCGGAGATTGAGCGGCTCGCCGTGAAGCTGCTGCTGGAGCAGGTCAATAACGTGCACCACGCCCAGCAGCTCATCTTCCTCTTCACCGCCGGTCACCACCACGCGGGTGTGCTGGTTTTTATCCAGCAGGGCGCGAACGTGCGCTTCCGGGGCCGTCAGGTCGATATGTTCAATGTCATGTCGCGATGTCATGATGCTGCTAACCGTCCGCTGATTGAGATTGAGCACCCGCTCAATCATCAGCCGTTCCTGCGGGTTAAAGATCTGCCCGTCGCTGTGATCGGCCAGCATGGCGGAGGATTCGGCGTCCAGCTCGGCATCCTCTTTCTTACCGCTTAACAGGCGCATAACCGTGTCGGCCGTGCGCTGACGCAGGGTCTGATTCGCGGAAAGGAAGCGGCGGCGGTTAAATATCGCCAGCTGGTTAAGCGCCTCAATCATGACGGAGAATCCGATGGCGGCATACAGGTAGCCTTTCGGAATATGGAAGCCAAAGCCGTCGGCCACCAGGCTAAAGCCAATCATCAGCAGGAAGCTCAGACAGAGGATCACGATGGTCGGGTGACTGTTCACGAAGCGGGTCAGCGCCTTGCTGGCCATTACCATCAGCGTGATGGCAATTATGACTGCGGCCATCATCACCGCAAGGTGGTCCACCATCCCGACGGCGGTGATCACCGAGTCAAGGGAGAAGACCGCATCCAGCACCACGATTTGAGCCACCACCGGCCAGAATTTCGCCCCGCGGCGCTGGGTCGGGTTCTCGCTGTCTTTGCCCTCCAGCCGCTCGTTGAGCTCCACCGTGGCTTTAAACAGCAGGAACAACCCGCCGAAGAGCATGATCAAGTCGCGGGCGCTAAAGCTCAGACCGTGAATGGAGAACAGAGGCTGAGTGAGCGTCACCAGCCAGGAGATAGAGGCCAGCAGCAGTAGCCGCATCACCATTGCCAGCATCAGACCCGTTACGCGCGCGCGGTCGCGCTGGGAAGGAGGCAGTTTTTCAGCGAGGATGGCGATAAAGACCAGATTATCAATCCCGAGCACCAGCTCGATGACGACCAGCGTAACCAGCCCGGCCCAGATTGAGGGATCGGCAATCCATTCCATAGTAATAGCAATACCTTCTGTAATATGACAAATGTCACACTTCGATCATGGATAAAGCTGGGGGAAATTGCAATGCCGGGCTGAGATTTCTCTTAATACGACGGGTAAAAAAGAGAGCATTCTCAATAATCTGTAAATAAGCGAAATACGTATATTTAATTACAGGGAAAGCATTTTAGGATATATCGCAGGTGATGATTTTTGCTTTCATTTTGTCAATATAAAGAAAATCCTAAAAGGTCAAAAATTTGCTCTTAATATTAATCTTAAAAACCGATATTAGGACAGTTGTCTCCTTGCCTGCTATTAGGTTAGCTGCAACAATTCTCCCAGCATCAAATGTTAAATCTCGGTGTTGCTATTAATGTTCGGTCTTCAGGGATGGTTATTCATTATTCGTCGGGTTTCTCAAGCGACTGATATATTTCCAGAAGACCTTGCTCAAGAGGGTGTCTATCCATAACACATTGTTTAGTCAGTGGATTGGTAACTGAAAGCCAAGGGCGGTAGCGTGCCTGAAAGCGTGTGAATCAGCCTCGATTATTCTGTCAAGAGCCAATGGATGAATAAGCTTTTTTTAGGACTGATGCCAGTTATATTTCTATTTGATTAACTGCATGCTGAAACCCAATACGACTCGAGCTTATTTAAATTGCACAGGATAATTACTCTGCCAAAGTGATAAATAATCAATGATGAAATCCAAAATGAAATTGATGCCATTATTGGTGTCTGTGACCTTGATGAGTGGTTGCACGGTCTTTCCCGGCAGCAATATGTCAACAATGGGTAAGGATGTGATCAAGCAACAGGATGCCGATTTTGATCTCGACAAAATGGTGAATGTTTATCCACTTACGCCTCGTCTGGTCGAACAATTACGTCCACGTCCGAATGTTGCCCAGCCGAATATGTCGCTGGACCAGGAAATTGCGTCCTACCAGTATCGCGTGGGGCCGGGTGACGTGATCAACGTGACCGTCTGGGACCACCCTGAACTGACCACGCCTGCGGGCCAGTACCGCAGCTCAAGCGACACCGGTAACTGGGTGCAGTCAGATGGCACCATGTTCTATCCCTACATTGGTAAAGTCCATGTTGCGGGGAAAACGCTTGCCGAGATCCGTAGTGATATTACCGGCCGCTTAGCGCAGTACATCGCCGATCCGCAGGTGGACGTTAATATCGCCGCATTCCGCTCGCAAAAAGCCTATATCTCCGGCCAGGTGAACAAATCCGGCCAGCAGGCCATCACCAACGTTCCTCTGACCGTACTGGATGCCATCAACGCCGCGGGCGGGTTAACCGACGGTGCCGACTGGCGCAACGTCGTGCTCACCCACAACGGGAAGGAGCAGCGCATTTCGCTGCAGGCGCTGATGCAAAACGGCGATCTGACCCAGAACCGCCTGCTTTATCCGGGCGACATTCTCTACGTGCCGCGCAATGACGATCTGAAAGTCTTCGTGATGGGTGAAGTGAAGAAACAGAGCACCCTCAAGATGGACTTCAGCGGTATGACGCTGACCGAAGCGCTGGGCAATGCTGAGGGTATCGATCTGACGACCTCTAACGCGACCGGTATCTTCGTGATCCGTCCGCTGAAAGGTGAGGGCAGCGCGAAAGGCAAGATCGCCAACATCTACCAGCTGGATATGTCCGATGCGACTTCTCTGGTGATGGCGACGGAGTTCCGTCTCCAGCCATACGATGTGGTGTATGTCACCACCGCGCCGGTTGCCCGCTGGAACCGTCTGATCAACCAGTTGCTGCCAACCATCAGTGGCGTTCGCTACATGACGGATACGGCGCGCGACATTCATACCTGGTAATCCGCGATGTTTAACAAAATTCTGGTGGTATGCGTGGGGAACATTTGCCGTTCCCCTACGGCTGAACGGTTGTTGAAACACTACCAGCCCGAACTAACCGTTGATTCGGCAGGGCTGGGTGCACTGGTCGGTAAAGGTGCCGATGAGCGCGCAACGAGCGTAGCGCGGGATCATCACCTCTCTCTTGACGGTCACGTGGCTCGCCAGGTCACTGGCCGCATGTGCCGGGAGTATGACCTGATCCTGACGATGGAAAAACGCCATATTCATGCGCTGTGCGATATCGCTCCGGAGATGCGCGGCAAGGTGATGCTGTTTGGTCACTGGGACAATGAACGTGAAATCCCCGATCCGTATCGCAAAAGCCATGAGGCCTTTGAGGCGGTTTACACCTTACTTGACCAGTCTGCCCAACAGTGGGCGCAGGCACTGAAAGTTCAGCAGGGATAACAATGACAGAAAAAACAAGACCTTCTGCCGCCCCGACTTCGGGCAGTGATGAAATTGATATTGGGCGCCTGGTCGGCACTGTTGTAGAGGCAAAGTGGTGGGTGCTTGGCATTACCGCCGTATTCGCCGCGGCGGCCGTCGTTTATACGCTGTTCGCCACCCCTATCTACAGCGCCGACGCGCTGGTGCAGATCGAGCAGAATACCGGCAACTCGCTGGTGCAGGATATCGGCTCCGCGCTGGCGAACAAGCCGCCGGCATCCGACGCTGAAATTCAGCTCATCCAGTCACGTCTGGTGCTGGGTAAAACGGTTCACGATCTCGGGCTCGATATCTCCGTCACCAAAAATACCTTCCCAGTCTTTGGTGCCGGCTGGGACCGTCTGATGGGGCGAAGCAATGACACGGTGAAAGTCACTGACTTCGTGCTGCCGAAAGGGGCTGCCGATCAGACGTTTACCCTGACGGTGCTTGGCCCGAAACAGTATCAGCTAACCAGCGACGCAGGTTTTAGCGCCCGCGGTGAAGTGGGGCAGATGCTGACCAAAGACGGCGTCAGCATGATGGTCAGCGCGATTAACGCCCAGGAGGGCGGTGAATTCACCGTCACCAAATTCTCCACGCTGGGGATGATCAACAATCTGCAAAACAACCTGACCGTCACCGAAAACGGTAAGGACACCGGCGTGCTGAGCATGACCTTTACCGGTGAAGATAAGGATCAAATCCGCGACATCCTGAACAGCATTACCCGCAACTACCTTGAGCAGAACGTCGAGCGTAAGTCGGCGGAAGCGGCGAAAAGCCTGGCGTTCCTGTCAAAACAGCTTCCGGAAGTGCGCGCCCATCTGGATGAAGCCGAGAACAAGCTGAACGCTTATCGTCAGGATAAAGACTCCGTTGACCTGCCGCTGGAGGCAAAATCAGTCCTTGATTCGATGGTCAACATTGATGCGCAGCTCAACGAGCTGACCTTCAAAGAGGCGGAAATTTCCAAGCTTTATACCAAACGCCACCCGGCCTACCGCACGCTGCTGGAGAAACGCCGTACGCTGGAAGAGGAGAAGGCGAAGCTCAATGACCGCGTGACCGCGATGCCGAAAACGCAGCAGGAGATCGTGCGTCTGACCCGCGACGTGGAGTCCGGACAGCAGGTTTACATGCAGCTGCTGAACAAGCAGCAGGAGCTGAAAATCACCGAAGCCAGTACCGTCGGTGACGTGCGTATCGTCGATCCGGCGATTACCCAGCCAGGGGTGCTGAAGCCGAAGAAAGCGCTGATTATTCTCGGCAGCATTATTCTCGGCCTGATGCTCTCCATCGTCGGTGTACTGCTGCGTTCGCTGTTTAACCGCGGAATCGAAAGCCCGCAGGTGCTGGAAGAGAGCGGTATCAACGTCTATGCCAGCATTCCGCTGTCTGAGTGGCAAAAATCCCGTGACAGCGTGAAAACCATCAAGGGCGTTAAGCGTTACAAACAGAGCCAGCTTCTGGCGGTGGGTAACCCAACAGACCTTGCTATCGAAGCGATCCGCAGCCTGCGCACCAGCCTGCACTTCGCGATGATGCAGGCCAAAAACAACGTCCTGATGTTAACCGGCGTTAGCCCGTCAATCGGTAAAACCTTCGTCTGCGCCAACCTGGCGGCCGTTGTCAGCCAGACCAACAAGCGCGTGCTGCTGATCGACTGCGATATGCGTAAGGGCTACACCCACGAACTGCTGGGCACCAACAACGTTAACGGTCTGTCGGAAATCCTGCTCGGTAAAGGTGACATCAGCCAGAGCGCGAAACCTACAACGGTGCCGAAATTCGATCTGATCCCACGCGGTCAGGTGCCACCTAACCCGTCCGAACTGCTGATGAGCGAACGCTTCACCGAACTGGTGGAGTGGGCGAGCAAAAACTACGACCTGGTGCTGATCGATACGCCGCCGATTCTGGCCGTGACCGACGCAGCCGTCGTTGGCCGCCATGCGGGCACCACGCTGATGGTAGCGCGTTACGCGGTGAACACCCTGAAAGAGGTAGAAACCAGCCTGAGCCGCTTCGAGCAGAACGGGATTGAGGTGAAAGGGGTGATCCTGAACTCCATCTTCCGCCGCGCGACCGGGTACCAGGATTACGGGTATTACGAGTACGAATATAAGTCTGACAGCAAATAACAATCCCCCTCACCCTAACCCTCTCCCGAGGGGAGAGGGGCGGGGTGAGGGATCAGGGGAAGATCATGACCACACAACGCCCTTTAGTTTCAATCTATATGCCGACATGGAATCGTCAGCAGCTGGCGATCCGCGCAATCAAGTCGGTGTTACGTCAGGATTACGATAACTGGGAGCTGATCATCGTTGATGACTGCTCTTCCTCGTATGAACAGCTGCAAAAGTTTGTGACTGACCTCAACGACCCGCGGGTGGTCTATACCCACAACGCCATCAACTCCGGCGCCTGTGCGGTGCGTAATCAGGCGATTATGCAGGCCAAAGGGCAGTATCTCACCGGAATCGACGACGATGACGAATGGACGCCTAACCGCCTGTCTATTTTCCTGTCGCATAAAGAACAGCTGGTTACGCACGCTTTCCTGTACGCCAACGACTATGTCTGCCAGGGCGAGGTCTACTCGCAGCCCGCCAGCCTGCCGCTGTACCCGAAATCACCGTACTCACGCCGCCTGTTCTACAAGCGCAACATTATTGGTAACCAGGTATTCACCTGGGCGTGGCGCTTCAAAGAGTGCCTGTTCGATACCGAACTCAAGGCCGCGCAGGATTACGATATCTTCCTGCGAATGGTGGTGGAATACGGCGAGCCGTGGAAAGTGGAAGAGGCTACGCAAATCCTGCACATCAACCACGGGGAGATGCAAATCACCTCCTCGCCGAAGAAGTTCTCCGGCTACTTCCATTTTTACCGCAAGCATAAGGACAAGTTTGACCGTGCCAGCCGTAAATATCAGCTCTTTACCCTCTATCAGATCCGCAATAAGCGCATGAACTGGCGCACGCTGCTGACGCTGCTGTCCGTGCGTAACGGTAAGCGTCTGGCTGATGGACTTCGGGGGAAATAATGTTTCTGGAAGATTGCCGCGCTAACAGCTGGAGCCTGCGTCCGTGCTGCATGGTTCTGGCGTACCGCATCGCGCACTTTTGCTCGGTGTGGCGTAAGAAAAATGTCCTGAACAACATCTGGGCGGCACCCGTGCTGGTGCTGTACCGCATCATTACCGAATGCTTTTTTGGCTATGAAATTCAGGCCGCTGCCACCATTGGCCGCCGCTTTACCATCCATCACGGCTATGCGGTGGTGATCAACAAGTTCGTGGTCGCCGGGGATGATTTCACCATCCGCCATGGGGTGACCATTGGCAACCGCGGGCCGGACAGCCTGGCCTGCCCGGTTATCGGCAATAACGTCGAGCTGGGCGCGAACGTGGTGATCATCGGTGACATTACGATTGGTAATAACGTCACGATTGGTGCTGGCAGCGTGGTGCTGGACAGCATTCCGGATAACGCGCTGGTGGTGGGAGAAAAAGCCCGCGTGAAGGTGATTAAATGAACATTCTGCAATTTAACGTACGCCTCGCAGAAGGCGGCGCGGCAGGCGTGGCGCTGGATCTGCACCAGCGCGCGCTGCAAAAAGGACTCCAGTCTCGTTTTATTTACGGCTATGGCAAAGGCGGCAAGAAAAGCGTTAGCCACGATAATTTCCCGCAGGTACATAAGCACACGCCGCGCCTGACCTCGATTGCTAACATTGCGCTGTTCCGTCTGTTTAACCGCGATCTGTTTGGCAACCTGAACACGCTGTACCGCACGGTAACCCGTACCACCGGCCCGGTTGTGCTGCATTTTCACGTGCTGCACAGCTACTGGCTGAATCTGGAAGAGGTGGTGGCGTTCTGTCAGAAGGTGCAGGCCCACAAGCCCGACACCCGCTTCGTCTGGACGCTGCACGATCACTGGAGCGTAACCGGGCGCTGCGCGTTTACCGACGGCTGCGAAGGCTGGAAAAACAACTGCCAGAAATGCCCGACGCTGAGCAACTATCCGCCGGTGAAGGTGGATCGCGCGCATCAGCTGGTCGCCGGAAAGCGCCAGCTTTTCCGCGACATGCTGTCGCTCGGCTGTACGTTTATCTCCCCGAGCCAGCACGTGGCCGATGCCTTCAACAGCCTGTACGGGGCAGGGCGCTGTCAGATTATCAACAACGGCATCGACGTGGCGACGGAAGCCATTCTCGCCGAGCTGACGCCGGTGGCAGAAACCGCGGGCAAACCGAAAATCGCTATCGTTGCGCATGACCTGCGCTACGACGGGAAAACCAACCAGCAGCTGGTGCGCGACATGATGGCGCTGGGTGACAAAATTGAGCTTCATACCTTCGGCAAATTTTCCCCGTTCGAAGGGGCTAACGTGGTGAACCACGGGTTTGAAACCGATAAGCGCAAGCTGATGAGCGCTCTTAATGAAATGGATGCGCTGGTATTTAGTTCACGCGTGGATAACTACCCGCTGATCCTCTGCGAAGCGCTCTCTATCGGCGTGCCGGTGATTGCCACCCACAGCGATGCGGCACGTGAAGTGCTGGAAAAATCCGGCGGCAAAACTTTTGCCGAGCAGGAGGTTCTGCCGCTGGTTCAGCTGCCGAAGGCGCAGATCGCTCAGGCCGTTTTTGGCACTGACCTGGAATCGTTCCGCAACCGCAGCCGCAAGGCCTACAGTGGACAACAGATGCTGGAGGAATATGTCTCGTTCTATCAGAATCTGTAGTTATCTGCTGCTGCCGCTGATCTACCTGCTGGTCAACGTCAAAATTGCCCAGCTCGGCGAAAGCTTTCCGATAACCATCGTCACCTTCTTGCCCGTTCTGCTTTTGCTGTATGTCGATAAAATCAACCTTAAGAAGCTGATGATTGCCTTAGGGTTGGGCACGGGCCTGACGCTGTTTAACTACATCTTTGGCCAGTCGCTGGATGCCAGTAAATACATCACCTCGACCATGCTGTTTGTTTATATCGTTATTATTATCGGAATGGTCTGGAGTATTCGCTTCAAAACGATTTCTCCGCACAATTATCGGAAAATCCTCAGGTTCTTTTATATTGCCGTTGCGTTAATTGTTATGCTTGCTGCCATGGAGATGGCGCAAATTATTCTTACCGGCGGCAGCAGCCTGATGGAGATAATTTCGAAATATCTCATTTACAGCAACAGCTATGTATTGAACTTCATCAAGTTCGGCGGGAAGCGTACCACGGCCCTCTATTTTGAACCGGCGTTTTTCGCTCTGGCGTTAATCTCAATTTGGCTCAGCATCAAACAGTTTGGTATCAAAACGCCTAAGACCGATGCTATGATTCTTGCAGGAATTGTTCTCTCTGGATCGTTCTCAGGGGTAATGACATTTATCCTGTTTTACCTGCTGGAATGGGCGTTTCAGTACCTGAACAAAGATGCGATTAAGAAAAAACTGCCGCTGGCGATTATCTCCCTGACGGTATTTATGGTGGGCGTGATATTTGCCTTCCCGTACATCTCAGAACGTCTGGGTGATTTGGGAACGGAAGGGTCTTCGTCCTATTATCGCATCATTGGACCGCTGGTGATGGTGGGTTATTCCTTAACCCATATTGATGGTGTAGTAAGATTCGGCTCACTTTACGAATATGTTGCATCATTCGGAATCTTTAACGGTGCGGATGTCGGTAAAACCATAGACAATGGTCTGTATCTGTTAATTATTTATTTTTCATGGTTCGCCGTACTGTTGACGCTGTGGTATCTGTTTAAAGTTTTCAAAATGATGATTAACGCGTTTGGTGATAACCAGAACTTTCGCGTGCAACTTTATCTGTTTACGCCGGTGTCGCTGTTTTTTACCGGGTCAATATTTAGCCCGGAATATGCTTTCTTGATTGTCTGTCCGTTTATTCTGCGCAAAGCGCTTAATATTACGCACGTATGACGAAATGAGGTGATTTATGTTTCTTAGCGTCATTACTGTCGCTTTTCGTAATTACGAAGGGGTGGTAAAAACCTGGCGCTCGCTGCGCAACCTGGCGCGCGATCCAAGCCTCACCTTTGAGTGGATTGTGGTCGACGGCGGCTCGAACGATGGCACGGCGGAGTTTCTGGAAAAACTCAACGGTGAGTTCAACTTACGCTACATCAGCGAGAAAGATAAAGGCATCTACGATGCGATGAACAAAGGCATCAATATGGCGCAAGGCCGTTATGCCATCTTCCTGAATTCGGGTGATATTTTCCATGACGACGTGGCGCTGTTTGCCCGTCAGCTGGCGCGCCAGAAAGAGGACGCCATGTATATTGGCGATGCGCTGCTTGATTTTGGCGACGGACATAAAGTGTGCCGCAGCGCGAAGCCGGGCTGGTATATCTACCATAGTTTGCCCGCCAGCCATCAGGCCATTTTCTTTCCGGTAAAAGGTCTGAAAAAACAGCCTTATGATTTGCAGTATAAAGTGTCATCCGATTATGCGCTGGCAGCCAGTCTGTATAAGTCAGGTTACCCGTTCCGCCGAATTAAAGGGCTGGTATCTGAATTTTCGATGGGTGGCGTGTCAACCTCGAATAATCTGGAGTTGTGCCGGGATGCCAAAAACGTACAGCGTAAAATATTACGCGTGCCGGGGTTCTGGGCGGAGTTGTCTTATTTTTTACGCGTGCGCACCACGAGTAAAACGAAAGCCTTATATAACAAAGCCTGAATATAAGGAAACGTAATGCAGGATCTGAACGGTTTCTCCGTACCGAAAGGTTTTCGGGGGGCGGGCGGTATTAAAGTGCAGCTATGGTGGGCCGTTCAGGCCACCTTATTTGCCTGGTCACCGCAAATACTGTACCGCTGGCGAGCATTTTTATTGCGCCTGTTTGGCGCAAAAATAGGAAAAAACGTAGTCATTCGGCCTTCGGTGAAAATTACCTATCCGTGGAAATTAACGCTCGGGGATTATGCCTGGGTAGGGGATGACGCGGTGTTATATACCCTTGGCGAGATTACGATTGGCGCAAATTCGGTGGTTTCACAGAAATGTTATTTGTGTACCGGAAGCCATGACTTTATGAGTCAGCATTTTGATATTACCGCCTCGCCTATTGTGATTGGCGAAAAATGCTGGCTGGCAACGGATGTTTTTGTTGCACCGGGTGTATCTGTTGGCGATGGCACGGTAGTCGGTGCCCGCAGCAGCGTTTTTAAATCGCTACCGGCAAATAAAGTTTGCCGTGGCAACCCCGCAGTGGTGATACGCGAACGCGTTGAAACTGATTAAATTCATAAGTAGAGGAATATAAACATGTCTAAAGTCGCTCTCATCACCGGCGTTACCGGGCAGGATGGTTCTTACCTGGCAGAATTACTGCTGGAAAAAGGTTATGAAGTACACGGTATTAAGCGTCGTGCGTCTTCTTTCAACACCGAACGTGTGGATCACATCTATCAGGATCCGCACGCGGCGAACCCGAAATTCCACCTGCACTACGGCGACCTGACCGATACCTCCAACCTGACCCGTATCCTGCAGGAAGTGCAGCCGGATGAAGTCTACAACCTGGGCGCGATGAGCCACGTTGCGGTCTCCTTCGAATCCCCGGAGTACACCGCTGACGTTGACGCCATGGGCACGCTGCGTCTGCTGGAAGCGATTCGCTTCCTCGGCCTCGAGAAGAAAACCCGTTTCTATCAGGCATCCACCTCTGAGCTGTACGGTCTGGTGCAGGAAATCCCGCAGAAAGAGACCACGCCATTCTACCCGCGCTCTCCGTACGCGGTGGCAAAACTGTACGCTTACTGGATCACCGTGAACTACCGTGAATCCTACGGCATGTACGCCTGTAACGGCATTCTGTTCAACCACGAATCCCCACGTCGCGGCGAAACCTTCGTGACCCGCAAAATCACCCGCGCTATCGCCAACATCGCGCAGGGTCTGGAGTCTTGCCTGCACCTTGGCAACATGGATTCCCTGCGTGACTGGGGCCATGCCAAAGACTACGTGAAAATGCAGTGGATGATGCTGCAGCAGGAACAGCCAGAAGACTTCGTGATCGCGACCGGCGTGCAGTACTCCGTTCGTCAGTTCGTTGAAATGGCTGCCGCACAGCTGGGCATCAAGCTACGCTTCGAAGGCACCGGCGTGGAAGAGAAGGGCATCGTGGTTTCCGTGACCGGCCATGACGCACCGGGCGTGAAGCCTGGCGACGTGATTGTGCAGGTTGACCCGCGCTACTTCCGTCCTGCTGAAGTAGAAACCCTGCTGGGCGACCCAACCAAAGCGCACGAGAAGCTGGGCTGGAAACCAGAAACCACTCTGCAGGAGATGGTTTCCGAGATGGTAGCCAAAGATCTTGAAGCAGCGAAAAAACACTCCCTGCTCAAGTCTCATGGCTACGAGGTTGCCATCGCGCTGGAGTCCTGAGAATGACAAAACAACGTATTTTTGTCGCCGGTCATCGCGGAATGGTGGGTTCCGCGATTGTGCGCCAGCTCGAGCAGCGCGGTGACGTAGAAGTGATTGTCCGCACCCGCGACGAGCTAAACCTGCTCGACAGCCGTGCGGTACAGGACTTCTTTGCTAACGAACGCATTGAACAGGTGTATCTGGCGGCGGCGAAGGTGGGCGGCATTGTTGCCAACAACACTTACCCGGCGGATTTCATCTACGAAAACATGATGATCGAGAGCAACATCATTCACGCGGCGCATTTGCACAACGTGAACAAGCTGCTGTTCCTCGGCTCATCCTGTATTTACCCGAAAATGGCGAAACAGCCGATCGCCGAAAGCGAGCTGCTGCAGGGCACGCTGGAAGCCACCAACGAGCCGTACGCGATTGCCAAGATTGCCGGGATCAAGCTGTGCGAGTCCTACAACCGTCAGTACAACCGCGACTATCGTTCGGTGATGCCGACCAACCTGTACGGACCGCACGACAACTTCCACCCGAGCAACTCGCACGTGATCCCGGCGCTGCTGCGTCGCTTCCACGAGGCGACTGCCGAGAACGCGCCGGACGTTGTGGTGTGGGGCAGCGGTACGCCGATGCGTGAATTCCTGCACGTGGACGACATGGCTGCGGCCAGCATTCACGTGATGGAGCTGGATCGCGAGGTGTGGCAGGAGAACACCGAGCCGATGCTGTCGCACATCAACGTGGGCACCGGCGTGGACTGTACCATTCGCGAGCTGGCGCAGACCATCGCGCAGGTGGTGGGCTACAAAGGCCGCGTGGTGTTTGACGCCACGAAACCGGACGGCACGCCGCGCAAGCTGCTGGACGTGACCCGTCTGCATCAGCTGGGCTGGTATCACGAGGTGTCACTGGAGCAGGGTCTGGCCAGTACCTACCAGTGGTTCCTGGAAAACCAGCACCGCTTCCGGGGGTAACGATGTTTTTAAGTCAGGAAGATTTTGCCACGGTAGTGCGTTCCACTCCGCTCATCTCAATTGATCTGATTGTGGAGAACGAACGCGGCGAGTTCTTGCTGGGGAAACGAACCAACCGTCCTGCACAGGGCTTCTGGTTCGTGCCCGGCGGGCGCGTGCAGAAGGATGAGACGCTTGCCGATGCGTTTGAGCGTCTTACTCTGGCGGAACTGGGTCTGCAGCTGCCGATGGCAGCGGGCCAGTTTTACGGGGTCTGGCAGCACTTCTATGACGATAACTTTTCAGGCACCGGGTTCACCACGCACTACATCGTGCTGGGGTTCCGCCTGAAGGTGAGTGAGGCAGACCTGCGTCTGCCTGATTCTCAGCATGACGACTACCGCTGGCAAACGCCAGAGGCGCTGCTGGCGAGCGACAATGTGCACGACAACAGTCGCGCCTATTTCCTCGCTGAACGTCAGTCCGGGGTGCCGGGCTTATGAAGATCCTCGTATACGGAATCAACTACTCGCCGGAATTAACCGGCATCGGGAAATACACCGGCGAGATGGTCGAGTGGATGGCGAGCCAGGGACATGACGTGCGGGTCATTACCGCGCCGCCGTACTACCCGGAATGGAAAGTGGGGGGGCGCTACTCAAGCTGGCGCTACCGTCGCGAAGAGGGCGCAGCGACCGTCTGGCGCTGCCCGCTGTATGTGCCTAAGCAGCCCTCGACGCTGAAGCGGTTGATTCATCTTGGCAGCTTTGCTCTGAGCAGCTTCTTCCCGCTGATGGCGCAGCGTCGCTGGAAGCCGGATCGCATTATCGGCGTGGTGCCGACGCTGTTTTGCACGCCGGGCATGCGCCTGCTGGGCAAACTCTCCGGCGCGCGCACCCTGCTGCACATTCAGGATTATGAAGTGGACGCCATGCTGGGCCTGGGGATGGCAGGCAAAAGCAAAGGTGGAAAGGTGGCGAAGCTCGCCAGCGCCTTTGAGCGCAGTGGCTTACACAACGTGGATTACGTCTCAACTATTTCGCGCTCGATGATGAACAAGGCGCAGGAGAAAGGCGTCCCGGCGGAGAAGGTGATCTTCTTCCCGAACTGGTCCGAAGTGGCGCGTTTTCGCGACGTGACTGAGCAAGACGCTCAGGCGCTTCGCGCGCAGCTCGGTTTGCCTGAAGATCAAAAAATCATTCTTTACTCAGGCAACATCGGCGAAAAGCAGGGACTGGAGAGCGTGATCGAGGCGGCTCAACTGCTGAACGAACATCCATGGACGTTTGTGATTGTCGGGCAGGGCGGTGGGAAAGCGCGTCTGGAAAAAATGGTCAGCGAACGCGGCATGACCAACGTGAAATTCTTCCCGCTTCAGTCTTACGAGGCATTGCCTGCGCTGCTGAAGATGGGCGACTGCCATCTGGTAGTGCAAAAACGCGGCGCGGCGGATGCGGTGCTGCCGTCCAAGCTGACCAACATTCTGGCAGTGGGCGGCAACGCGGTGATTACGGCCGAAGCCGAAACTGAATTAGGCCAGCTGTGTGACAGCTATCCGGGGATTGCCGTGTGCGTAGAGCCGGAATCGGTTCCGGCGCTGGTCACCGGAATTGAGCAGGCACTTGCCATGCCAAAAGTGAACACGGTGGCACGTGAATATGCCGAACGCACGCTCGAGAAAGAGAACGTGCTGAGCCAATTTATTGCAGATATACGGGGATAAATCATGAGTCAAACCACTTTGTATCCGGTTGTGATGGCTGGTGGCTCTGGTAGCCGGTTGTGGCCGCTGTCCCGCGTGCTCTATCCAAAACAGTTCCTCTGCCTGAAAGGGGATCTCACCATGCTGCAGACGACGGTGAACCGTCTCCACGGCGTGGAGTGTGAAAGCCCGGTGGTGATTTGTAACGAACAGCACCGCTTTATTGTTGCCGAGCAGCTGCGTCAGCTGAACAAACTAACAGAAAACATCATTCTGGAGCCTGCCGGACGCAATACCGCGCCTGCGATCGCCCTGGCGGCGCTGGCGGCAAAACGCAGCAGCCCGAACTGTGACCCGCTGATGCTGGTGCTGGCGGCAGACCATGTCATCCAGCAGGAAGAGGCCTTCCGCGACGCGGTGCGTGCGGCCATTCCTTACGCCGAAAGCGGTAAGCTGGTGACCTTCGGCATCGTGCCGGATCTGCCGGAAACCGGCTACGGATACATCCGTCGCGGCAACGTGACGCCGGGTGAAGGCGACAGCGTGGCGTTTGACGTGGCGCAGTTCGTTGAAAAACCGAATCTGGAAACCGCGCAGGCGTATGTCGCCAGCGGTGAGTATTACTGGAATAGCGGGATGTTCCTGTTCCGCGCCGGACGCTATCTGGAAGAGCTGAGCAAATATCGCCCGGATATTCTGCACGCCTGCGAGAAAGCGATGGCGGTGGTGGACCCGGATCTCGACTTCATCCGCGTGGATGAAGAGGCGTTCCTCGCCTGCCCGGAAGAGTCGATTGACTACGCGGTGATGGAACGCACGGCGGACGCCGTTGTGGTACCGATGGATGCGGGCTGGAGCGACGTGGGCTCCTGGTCCTCCCTGTGGGAGATCAGCGCCCATACCCCGGAGGGTAACGTCCACCACGGCGATGTCATTAGCCACAAAACGGAAAACAGCTACGTCTACGCCGAGTCCGGCCTGGTCACCACGGTTGGGGTTAAGGATCTGGTGGTGGTCCAGACCAAAGACGCGGTGCTGATTGCTGACCGTAACGCCGTGCAGGACGTTAAAAAAGTGGTGGAGAAGATCAAGGCGGATGGACGCCACGAGCACCACATTCACCGTGAAGTCTACCGTCCCTGGGGTAAATATGATTCCATCGACACAGGCGACCGCTATCAGGTGAAACGCATCACCGTGAAGCCGGGCGAGGGGCTGTCGGTGCAGATGCACCATCACCGCGCCGAGCACTGGGTGGTGGTTGCGGGTACCGCTAAAGTCACTATCGACGGTGAAGTCAAGCTACTGGGCGAAAACGAGTCCATTTATATTCCGCTGGGGGCGACGCACTGTCTGGAGAACCCGGGGAAAATTCCTCTCGACTTAATTGAGGTGCGCTCCGGCTCGTATCTGGAAGAGGACGATATCGTGCGCTTCCAGGACCGCTACGGGCGGGTGTAGCACTCTGCATTATGCCCGGTAGCGTTACGCTTACCGGGCCTGCGAATGACAAAAAAAATCAATTTGGCCATTTAGTGGTCAGGGCCGACTGTTGCCTGAAAAAGGGGTCATCATGGAAAAATTAACCTGTTTTAAAGCCTACGATATTCGCGGCAGGCTGGGCGAAGAGCTGAATGAAGATATCGCGTGGCGCATTGGCCGCGCGTACGGCGAATACTTAAAACCGCAGACCATCGTGCTGGGCGGTGACGTGCGTCTGACCAGCGAATCCCTGAAGCTGGCCCTGGCGAAAGGGCTGCAGGATGCGGGCGTGGACGTGCTGGACATCGGCCTTTCCGGAACCGAAGAGATTTACTTTGCCACCTTCCACCTGGGCGTGGACGGCGGTATCGAAGTGACGGCCAGCCACAACCCGATGGACTACAACGGGATGAAGCTGGTGCGCAAGGGTGCCCGTCCTATCAGCGGCGACACCGGCCTGCGCGACGTGCAGCGCCTGGCGGAAGCCAACGATTTCCCGCCGGTGAACGAGGCGAAGCGCGGCAGCTACAAAAAAATCAACCTGCAGAAAGAGTACATCGACCACCTGCTGGGCTACATCAACGTGGCAAACCTGAAGCCGCTGAAGCTGGTGATTAACTCCGGCAACGGCGCGGCCGGCCCGGTTGTCGATGCCCTGGAAGCGCGCTTTAAGGCCCTGAACGTGCCGGTGACCTTCGTGAAAGTGCACAACACCCCGGACGGCAACTTCCCGAACGGTATTCCTAACCCGCTGCTGCCGGAGTGCCGCGACGACACCCGCAACGCGGTGATTGAGCACGGCGCGGACATGGGCATCGCCTTTGACGGTGACTTCGACCGCTGCTTCCTGTTCGACGAGAAAGGGCAGTTCATCGAGGGCTACTACATTGTCGGCCTGCTGGCGGAAGCGTTCCTTGAGAAAAACCCGGGCGCGAAAATCATTCATGACCCGCGCCTTTCCTGGAACACCGTCGACGTGGTGTCAGCGGCGGGCGGCACGCCGGTGATGTCCAAAACCGGCCACGCCTTCATCAAAGAGCGCATGCGCGAAGAAGACGCCATCTACGGCGGCGAGATGAGCGCCCACCACTACTTCCGTGACTTTGCCTACTGCGACAGCGGGATGATCCCGTGGCTGCTGGTGACCGAGCTGCTGTGCCTGAAGGGACAGACGCTGGGCGAGCTGGTACGCGACCGTATGGCGGCGTTCCCGGCGAGCGGGGAGATCAACAGCAAGCTGGCGGAGCCGGCCGAGGCGATTGCCCGCGTGGAGCAGCACTTTGCGATTCACGCGCTGGAAATTGACCGTACGGACGGCATCAGCATGGCGTTCCCGCAGTGGCGCTTTAACCTGCGCTCGTCCAATACCGAGCCGGTGGTGCGCCTGAACGTGGAGTCTCGTGCTGACACCGCGCTGATGGAAGCCCGAACGAAGGACATTCTGGCGCTGTTGAATCAGTAATACTTGCCCCTCCCGGTGGGAGGGGGAACCGAATACAGGAACAACGATGACGAATCTAAAAAAACGCGAACGAGCGAGAACGAATGCATCGTTAATCTCTATGGTGCAGCGTTTTTCTGATATCACCATCATGGTCGGTGGATTGTGGGCGGTGTGTCGGATCGGCGGGCTGCCGTTCTTATACATGCATCTGCTGATGGCCCTGATTGCGCTGGTCGTGTTTCAGATGATCGGCGGAATGACCGATTTCTACCGCTCGTGGCGCGGCGTGAAAATGACCACCGAACTGATGCTGCTGCTGCAGAACTGGACCCTCAGCCTGATCTTCAGCGCAGGACTGGTGGCGTTCAGCCATGATTTTGATAATCGCCTCGTCACCTATCTCTGCTGGTATTTAATATCCAGCGTCGGCATGGTGGTGTGCCGCTCCCTGATCCGCTTCGGTGCGGGCTGGCTGCGTAACCGCGGCTATAACCGTCGCTTCGTTGCCGTAGCAGGCGATCTGCCGGTTGGTAAGGTTCTGCTCGACAGCTTCCGCAAAGAGCCGTGGTTAGGGTTTGAAGTGGTTGGGATTTACCACGACGCGAAGCCGGGCGGCGTGCCGTCGGACTGGGCGGGCAATTACGAACAGCTTATTGAAGACGCGAAAGCCGGTAAAATTCACAACGTCTACATCGCCATGCAGATGAGAGACGAATCCCGCATTAAGCAGCTGATGCGCGAGCTGGCGGACACTACCTGTTCGGTGATCCTCATCCCGGACGTCTTTACCTTCAACATCCTTCATTCACGCATTGAAGAGGTGAACGGCGTGCCGGTGGTACCGCTGTACGACACTCCGCTGTCGGGCATTAACCGCGTGCTCAAGCGCGTGGAAGATATCGTGCTCTCCTCGCTGATTTTACTGCTCATCTCCCCGGTGCTGTGCTGCATTGCCCTGGCGGTGAAGCTGAGCTCTCCCGGCCCGGTTATTTTCCGCCAGACCCGCTACGGTATGGACGGTAAGCCGATTATGGTGTGGAAATTCCGCTCCATGAAGGTGATGGAAAACGACAAGGTGGTGACCCAGGCGACGCAGAACGATCCGCGCGTCACCCGCGTGGGGAACTTCCTGCGCCGTACCTCGCTGGATGAACTGCCGCAGTTTATCAACGTCTTTACCGGCGGAATGTCGATTGTTGGCCCGCGTCCGCACGCGGTGGCGCATAACGAGCAGTACCGCTCGCTGATTGAAGGCTACATGCTGCGCCATAAGGTGAAGCCTGGCATTACCGGTTGGGCGCAGATCAACGGCTGGCGCGGCGAAACCGACACGCTGGAAAAAATGGAAAAACGCATCGAATTCGATCTGGAGTACATCCGTGAATGGAGTATCTGGTTCGATATCAAGATTGTTTTTCTGACCATCTTCAAAGGTTTCGTGAACAAAGCGGCGTACTAAGATGAGCTTACGTGAAAAAACCATCAGCGGGGCCAAATGGTCAGCGATGGCGACCATCGTCATCATTGGCCTCGGTCTGGTGCAGATGACCGTGCTGGCGCGCATTATTGATAATCACCAGTTTGGCCTGCTGACCGTCTCGCTGGTGATTATCGCGCTGGCCGATACGCTGTCTGATTTTGGTATCGCCAATTCGATTATCCAGCGCAAAGAGATCAGCCATCTGGAGCTGACCACGCTCTACTGGCTGAACGTGGGGCTGGGGATTTTCGTGTTCGTGCTGGTATTCCTGCTGAGCGATACCATCGCCAGCGTGCTGCACAACCCGGATCTCGCTCCGCTGATGCGCACGCTGTCGTTTGCGTTCGTGGTGATCCCGCACGGGCAGCAGTTCCGCGCGCTGATGCAGAAAGAGCTGGAGTTCAACAAGATCGGCATGATCGAGACCAGCGCCGTGCTGGCGGGCTTTACCTTTACCGTCGTGAGCGCCCATTTCTGGCCGCTGGCGATGACCGCAATTCTGGGATACCTGGTTAACTCTGCCGTGCGTACGCTGCTGTTCGGCTACTTTGGCCGCAAAATTTACCGTCCCGGGCTTCATTTCTCTCTTGCGTCCGTCTCGTCCAACCTGCGCTTTGGCGCGTGGCTGACGGCGGACAGTATCATCAACTATGTGAATACCAACCTGTCGACGCTGGTGCTGGCGCGTATTCTCGGCGCGAGCGTGGCGGGGGGCTACAACCTGGCCTACAACGTCGCGGTGGTGCCGCCGATGAAGCTGAACCCGATAATCACCCGCGTCCTTTTCCCGGCGTTTGCCAAGATTCAGGACGACACCGAGAAGCTGCGCGTCAACTTCTACAAACTGCTTTCCGTGGTGGGGATTATTAACTTCCCGGTGCTGCTGGGGCTGATGGTGATTTCCAGCAACTTCGTGCCGCTGGTGTTTGGCGAGAAGTGGAACGGTATCATCCCGATCCTGCAGCTGCTGTGCGTGGTGGGGCTCCTGCGCTCCGTGGGGAATCCGATTGGTTCCCTGCTGATGGCAAAAGCGCGCGTGGATATCAGCTTTAAGTTCAACGTGTTCAAAACCTTCCTGTTTATTCCGGCGATTATCGTCGGCGGGCATATGGCGGGCGCCATCGGCGTCACGCTGGGCTTCCTGCTGGTGCAGATCGTCAATACCGTTCTGAGCTACTTCATCATGATCAAGCCGGTGCTGGGCTCCAGCTACCGTCAGTACATCCTGAGCCTGTGGCTGCCGTTCTATCTCTCGTTGCCGACCCTGGCGGTGAGCTACGGCCTGGGCATCATCCTCAGCGGTCACCTGCCGCTGGCCGCGCTGCTGGCGGTGCAGGTTGCCGCGGGCGCGCTGGCATTTGGCGTGATGATTGTGCTTTCACGCAATGCGCTGGTGGTGGAGATGAAGCGCCAGTTTTGCCGTAACGAAAAAATGAAAACGCTGCTTCGCGCAGGCTAGTTATTTAAGAGGCCATTATGAAATTATTAATTCTTGGCAACCATACCTGCGGCAACCGTGGCGACAGCGCCATTCTGCGCGGTTTACTGGATGCAATTCACACCCTTAAGCCTGAGACCGAAGTGGACGTGATGAGCCGTTATCCGGTTAGCTCATCCTGGTTACTGAACCGCCCCGTGATGGGCGACCCGCTCTACAGCCAGATGAAACAGCACAATAACGCCGCGGGCGTGATGGGCCGCGTGAAGAAAGTGCTGCGTCGTCGCTACCAGCACCAGGTGCTGCTTTCCCGCGTGACCGATACCGGCAAGCTGCGCAACATCGCGATCGCCCAGGGCTTCACCGACTTTGTTCGTCTGCTGTCCGGCTATGACGCTATTATCCAGGTTGGCGGTTCGTTCTTCGTCGATCTCTACGGCGTGCCGCAGTTTGAGCATGCGCTTTGCACCTTTATGGCGAAAAAGCCGCTGTTTATGATTGGCCACAGCGTGGGGCCATTCCAGGATCCGCAGTTTAACCAGCTGGCAAACTATGTCTTCGGCCACTGCGACGCGCTGATCCTGCGCGAGTCGGTCAGCCTCGACATGATGAAGCGCAGCGAAATAGACACCTCAAAAGTTGAGCACGGCGTGGACACCGCCTGGCTGGTGGATCACCAGGACGACAGCTTCCAGCCGAGCTACGCGGTGCAGCACTGGCTCGACGTGGCGGCGAAACAGAAAACCGTCGCGATTACCCTGCGCGAGCTGGCGCCCTTCGATAAACGTTTAGGCACGACGCAGGCGGCGTATGAGCAAGCGTTCGCCGACGTGGTGAACCGCGTGCTGGACAGCGGGTACCAGGTGCTGGCGCTGTCCACCTGTACCGGCATCGACAGCTACAACAAAGACGATCGTATGGTGGCGCTGAACCTGCGCAACCTGGTGAACGATCCGTCCCGCTATCATGTGGTGATGGATGAGTTGAACGACCTGGAGATGGGCAAGCTGCTCTCCGCCTGCGACCTGACCGTCGGCACGCGTCTGCACTCGGCGATTATCTCCATGAACTTTGGCACGCCTGCCATAGCCATCAACTACGAACACAAGTCCGCCGGGATCATGCAGCAGCTCGGTATGCCGGAAATGGCCGTGGATATTCGTCATCTGCTGGATGGTTCCCTTGGCGCGATGGTGGGGGATACGCTCGGCCAGCTGCCTGCGATCAACGAGCGTCTGGCCGTTGCGGTGAAAGCCGAGCGCGAAAAAGGCATTGGAATGGTGAAATCGGTACTTGACCGCGTGCGGGAGGGGAAATGAAGGTTGGTTTCTTCTTACTGAAATTTCCGCTGTCGTCTGAAACGTTTGTCCTGAACCAAATCACCGCGTTTATCGATATGGGATATGACGTGGAGATTATCGCCCTGCAAAAGGGCGATACCCAAAATACCCATGCGGCATATACCCAGTATGGGCTGGAGGCTAAAACCCGCTGGCTGCAGGATGAGCCGTCCGGGAAGCTGAGCAAGCTACGCCACCGTGCCAGCCAGACGTTGCGCGGGATCCACCGCGCGTCGACGTGGCGGGCGCTGAATATTTCCCGCTATGGTTCGGAATCCCGCAATCTGATCCTGTCGGCCATCTGCGGGCAAACGGCGCAGCCGTATCGTGCAGACGTGTTTATTGCCCACTTTGGCCCGGCAGGCGTGACCGCCGCGAAGCTGCGCGAACTGGGCGTGATTGACGGTAAAATTGCGACCATCTTCCACGGCATCGACATCTCCAGCCGCGAAGTGCTGAACCATTATACGCCGGAGTACCAGCAGCTTTTCCGGCGTGGCGACATGATGCTGCCCATCAGCGACCTGTGGGCCGGACGCCTGAAAAACATGGGCTGCCCGGGAGAGAAAATTGCCGTGTCGCGTATGGGCGTGGATTTAACGCGCTTTACCCGCCGTCCCGTGAAGGTGCCGGGCAAACCGCTGCAGATCATCTCCGTTGCCCGTCTGACCGAGAAGAAAGGCCTGCATGTGGCCATTGAAGCCTGCCGCCAGCTGAAAGCGCGCGGGGTGGATTTCCACTACCGCATTCTCGGGATTGGGCCGTGGGAGCGTCGGCTGCGCACGCTGATCGAACAGTATCAGCTGGAAGATGTCGTAGAGATGCCCGGCTTCAAGCCGAGCCACGAGGTCAAGGCCATGCTCGATGAGGCAGATGTATTTCTGCTGCCTTCCGTAACGGGTGCCGATGGCGACATGGAAGGCATTCCGGTGGCGCTGATGGAGGCGATGGCCGTCGGTATTCCGGTGGTATCGACTCTGCACAGCGGGATCCCTGAGCTGATTAAGTCTGACCATTCCGGCTGGCTGGTGCCGGAGAATAACGCGATGGCCCTTGCGGACCGTTTAGCCGCCTTTAGTGACATCGACCAGCAGTCGCTGGAGCCCGTGCTCCATAACGCCCGACAAAAAGTTGAAACCGATTTTAACCAGCAGGTGATTAACCGCCAGCTAGCGAGCCTGCTGCAAACGCTTTAACGCCGAGGATGTATGCTGAAAAAGATTACCCGACGCACCTTTGTCTCTTCTCTGTCCGTTCTGGCGGCCACGCCGCTGCTGTCGTCCCGAATTGCGCGGGCGGCAAGCGGCAGAACGGTCTCTGTTAATCAGTACAATAACAACGACTGGATCGCCGCTTTTAAGCAGGCGTTTAATGATGGTGACACCGTCGTGGTCCCGGCCGGGCTCACCTGCGAAAACATCAATACGGGTATTTTCATTCCCGACGGAAAAACCTTGCTGATCCGCGGGGCGTTAACCGGCAACGGGCGCGGCCGCTTTGTTCTGCAGGAAGGCAGCAAAGTGATAGGCGAAGGTGCTGGTCGCACGGAGAACATTACGCTCGACGTTCGCGGCTCTGACTGCGTTATCAAAGGGCTGGCCATGAGCGGTTTTGGCCCGGTGACGCAGATCTATATCGGCGGCAAGAAACCCAGCGTGATGCGCAATCTGCTGATTGATAACATTAGCGTGAGCCAGGCCAACTACGCCATTCTGCGCCAGGGTTTCCATAACCAGGTGGATGGCGCCCGCATCACCAACAGCAAATTTAGCCATCTGCAGGGCGATGCGATCGAATGGAACGTCGCCATCAACGATCGCAACATCCTGATTTCCGACCATGTTATCGACAACATCAACTGCACCAACGGCAAGATCAACTGGGGCATCGGCATTGGCCTCGCCGGCAGCACCTACGACAACGACTACCCGGAAAAGCAAACCGTTAAGAACTTCGTGGTAGCCAACATCACCGGCAGCAACTGTCGCCAGCTGGTGCACGTTGAAAACGGTAAGCATTTTGTTATTCGTAATATCAAAGCCAAAAATATTACTCCCGACTTCAGTAAAAAAGCGGGGATAGACAATGCCACTGTGGCCATTTATGGCTGTGATAATTTCATTATTGATAATGTCGACATGGTTAACAGTGCAGGAATGTTGATCGGCTATGGGGTAATAAAAGGCGATTATTTGTCCATCCCGCAGAACTTCAAGCTCAATAATATTCACCTCGATAACCGCCAGCTTGCATATAAATTGCGCGGAATACAGATTTCATCCGGTAACGCTACCTCGTTTGTGGCGATAACCAATGTGGAAATGCAGCGTGCAACGCTGGAACTGCACAACAAACCGCAGCATCTTTTCTTACGCAATATCAATGTGATGCAGGAAGCCGCCGTGGGTCCTGCCCTGAAGATCAACTTCGACCTGCGCAAGGATGTGCGGGGCAAGTTTATGGCGAAAGACGAGACGTTGCTGTCGCTGGCGAACATAAAAGCTGTAAATGAGAAGGGGCAGAGTTCGGTGGATATTGACCGGGTCGACCAGCAGGTAGTGAATGTGGAAAGGCTGAACTTTGCGCTTCCGCACAGATAATCGACAAACATCAGTTTTGAGACTATTCCTGGCATAAAAGCGCGATCTAATCAGATTACAACTACAGAAATTTGTGATGCTGAGGCGTAAGATTGCCTAAGGATTACGGCAAATCATGCTGGCGAAAACAGGTTTAAGAGCTATAATTCGTCAACCATTTTAAGGTGGAAGAAATAATGATTAATTTGAAAGCAGTCATTCCGGTAGCAGGCTTGGGCATGCATATGCTGCCAGCCACAAAAGCCATTCCAAAAGAGATGCTGCCGATTGTCGACAAGCCAATGATTCAGTACATTGTCGACGAGATTGTTGCTGCAGGGATCAAAGAAATCGTCCTGGTTACGCACTCGTCCAAGAATGCGGTAGAAAACCACTTCGACACCTCTTACGAACTCGAAGCGTTGCTTGAGCAGCGCGTTAAGCGCCAGCTGCTGGCGGAAGTGCAGTCTATTTGTCCGCCGGGCGTGACCATCATGAACGTCCGTCAGGCGCAGCCGCTGGGGCTGGGTCACTCTATTCTGTGTGCCCGTCCGGTTGTGGGTGATAACCCATTCATTGTCGTGCTGCCGGATATCATCATCGATACCGCTTCTGCCGATCCGCTGCGTTACAACCTGGCGGCAATGGTGGCACGTTTCAATGAAACCGGACGTAGCCAGGTGCTGGCGAAACGCATGAAAGGCGATCTCTCCGAGTACTCCGTCATCCAGACCAAAGAACCGCTGGAAACGGAAGGGCAGGTGAGCCGCATCGTTGAGTTTATCGAGAAGCCGGATCAGCCGCAGACGCTGGACTCAGACCTGATGGCGGTTGGCCGTTACGTTCTGAACGCTGATATCTGGGCAGAACTGGAAAAAACTGAGCCAGGTGCCTGGGATCGTATTCAGCTGACCGACGCGATTGCCGAACTGGCGAAAAAACAGTCCGTTGACGCCATGTTGATGACCGGCGACAGCTACGACTGCGGTAAGAAAATGGGCTATATGCAGGCGTTTGTGAACTATGGACTGCGCAACCTGAAGGAAGGGGCGAAGTTCCGTAAGAAAATCGAGCAACTGTTAGCTGAGTAGCTGTTTAGTTATTAGACAAACACAATGGCGGCAGAAGAGCAAATGATACATTCTCATCGCTCTCTGCCGTTTTTTATTTAAAAATCAGCGGGTCACGTATTGATGCTAAGAAACGCCATTAAGTTAAACTGTGGTTTTTTTCTTGTTTTGATGTGCAATTAGGACCACAATATCAGATTAAATCTTTCATACTCAATGTGTAAGAAAGATAGATTTTGAACAATTTGCCCATGGTTTCAGTGAACTGGTAGCTGTTGAGCCAGGGGCGGTAGCGTTGATTTTCCAAACTAAATTGATATTAAACAGTGTAGGTCACTATATGAAGCAAGCTTTATCAAGAATGAAAATAAAATTGTTATCATATTTTTATAAAAGAAAAAATCGGTCTACACAATTCGGCCGTTACACTGTCTTATTTCGTCGTGCAAATATAACTAATTCTATAGTTGGTGATTATACGTATTTCGCAGGTACCGCCTCTGTCAACAATTGTCAGATCGGTAAATTTTGTTCGATTGCAGAAGGTGTTAAAATAGGTCCTGGAAAACATCCAGTTGATTTTTTTTCTACACATCCGATATTTTACTCTGAGAATACCTGCTTCCCATATAGATTGAAAAATCATAGAGTTAGTGCGAAAATGGTTGAATCTATAACTGAAACCGAGAAAATCATCATAGGAAATGATGTTTGGATTGGCGTAAATGCTATCGTAATGGATGGTGTGACAATTGGCGATGGAGCAGTCATTGGGGCTGGGGCTGTCGTTACCAAAGATGTTCAACCTTACACCATCGTAGGTGGTGTTCCTGCGAAATTCATTCGCGATAGGCAAAATATAAATTGTCCCTGGTGGGATTTTGATGTAAATGCCCTTGTAGATTTTTCCTCAAATATTAAAAAGGGGTAATAATGTACGAGTTGATGTTCAAGGTCAGACGTAAAATAGCCACTCTTGTTTCTTCATATATATATCGTCTTTCATTTAAAAATTTCGGAAAAAAAAGTGGGATTTTTAAGCCTGATATATTGCAAGGGGTGAAGTATATCGAGGTTGGAGAAAGAGTAGTAATTCAACCGGGCTTGTGGGCCTTGGCATTAAAAAATGATAATCATAACCCGATTCTAAATATAGGTGATAACGTTTATATTGGTCGCTTTTTACATATTGTAAGTGTGCGCCGTGTCATTATCGAAAAGGATGTTCTTATCGCCGATAAAGTATACATATCAGATAACCTTCATGAATACAAAGATATTCAAACTCCAATAAGCCAACAACCTGTTATATTCAAAGATGATGTAGTTATTAAAGAAGGCGCCTGGATAGGAGAAAATGTCTCCATCATTGGTGCTTGTATTGGTAGAAATAGTGTAGTCGCAGCAAACTCTGTAGTGACGAAAGATATACCTGATTATTCTGTTTGTGCTGGTGTACCTGCAAAAGTTATCAAAAAATACTGTTTCGAACGAAATGAATGGATAAGTATTTCTTAATGCATCCATTTTTACTTATTTGAGATAAAAATATGAAAATATTAGTTACTGGTGGTGCGGGCTTCATCGGTTCGGCATTGGCGCGTTATATTATTAACTCGACAACTGATTCTGTAGTGAATGTTGATAAGTTAACCTATGCAGGTAACCTTCAGTCTTTAAAAGACATTGAAAATAGCGATCGTTATACTTTTGTTCATGCTGATATTTGCGATGCACAGGCTTTAGACGCAATCTTTTCAACTCATAAACCTGAGGCAGTAATGCATCTGGCAGCAGAAAGTCACGTTGACCGTTCAATCACCGGGCCGGCCGCGTTTATTGAAACGAATATTGTTGGAACCTACGTCTTGCTTGAAGCAGCCAGAAAATACTGGCAAAACCTGGAAGGTGAAAAGAAACAGGGATTTCGTTTCCATCATATTTCAACCGATGAAGTGTATGGGGACCTACCTCATCCTGATGAATGGGATAATAACAAAAGTCTTCCATTGTTTACTGAGCATACCGCCTATGCTCCAAGCAGCCCGTACTCTGCGTCTAAAGCATCAAGCGATCATTTAGTACGCGCGTGGCATCGGACTTATAATTTCCCAACTATTGTGACTAACTGTTCAAACAATTATGGACCTTACCATTTCCCAGAAAAGCTAATCCCGTTGGTAATTCTCAATGCATTACAAGGTAAACCGTTGCCTATTTATGGCAAAGGTGATCAGATCCGTGACTGGTTGTACGTTGAGGATCATGCCCGTGCACTCTATACCGTTATCACGGAAGGTATCGTAGGTGAAACCTACAATATCGGCGGTTATAATGAGAAAAAGAATATTGAAGTAGTACAGACCATCTGCAATATTCTTGACGAAATAAAGCCGAAGAATACCTCGTATAGCGAACAAATCACTTATGTTGCCGATCGCCCAGGCCACGATCGACGCTATGCAATCGATGCCAGTAAAATCACTCTGGAACTCGGCTGGAAACCTCAAGAGACCTTTGAATCTGGTATTAAGAAAACGATTCATTGGTATCTTGATAACCAGGATTGGGTCCAAAATATTATGAGTGGTGCCTATCAGGACTGGATCAATAAAAATTACGAGCAACGCTAATCTTTTCAACCCCGTCATAAGAAGCATTGAACATGTCAAAAAGAAAAGGAATTATTTTAGCCGGTGGTTCAGGTACTCGCCTTTACCCTGTGACGATGGCGGTTAGTAAACAGCTGCTGCCAATCTATGATAAGCCGATGATTTATTATCCGTTAAGCACGCTGATGCTTGCGGGTATTCGGGATATTCTCATCATCAGCACACCTCAGGATACCCCGCGCTTTGAGCAATTACTGGGTAACGGTAAAAAATGGGGACTGAACATTGAATATAAAGTCCAGGAAAGTCCTGATGGTCTTGCTCAGGCATTTATCATTGGTGAAGACTTTATCGGTAACGATTCTTGTGCTTTAGTCCTTGGAGACAATGTTTTCTATGGTCACGATTTGCCAAAAGAACTTGAAATGGCAATGAATCAGGAAAAAGGAGCTACAGTCTTTGCCTATCATGTGAAAGACCCTGAACGTTATGGCGTGGTAGATTTCGATGAGAATGGCAAAGCGCTTTCTTTAGAAGAGAAACCACTGAAGCCAAAAAGTAATTACGCTGTGACTGGTCTCTATTTTTATGATAATGACGTCATTGAGATGGCTAAACAGCTGAAACCGTCAGCGCGTGGTGAATTAGAGATAACTGATATTAACCGCCTCTACCTGGAAAAAAATTCGCTCTCAGTTGCTATTATGGGGCGTGGATATGCCTGGCTTGATACAGGAACGCATGAGAGTCTAATTGAGGCAGGTAACTTTATTCAGACGATCGAATCACGTCAAGGTCTCAAAGTTTCTTGTCCGGAAGAGATTGCTTATCGCAAAGGTTTCATTGATAAGAAACAGTTAGCAAAATTAGCCGAAGAGCTCAATAAAAATGACTATGGCAAATATTTGCAGCATTTAGCTAAAGACTGAAAACTCAACATAAAGTACTAAAAACTATGAAAATTATTGAAACGCCCTTAAATGATGCTGTAATTATTGAACCTAAAGTTTTTGGTGACGAACGTGGCTATTTCTTCGAAGTATATCAGAAAAAACGTTACCAGGAATTAGGATTTGGTCTGGACTTTGTTCAGGATAATCGTTCTAAATCGACGAAAAATGTTCTGCGCGGGCTTCATTTTCAGAAAACAAAGCCTCAGGGTAAGTTAGTCTCAGTAACCCAGGGTTCTGTTTTTGATGTGGCCGTTGATCTCCGCCCAGAATCACCAACATTTGGTCAGCATCATTCAGTCATTCTATCCGAAGATAATTTTCTTCTGTTTTATATTCCTCCTGGTTTCGCTCATGGTTTCTGCGTATTAAGTGATACTGCTAGTTTCCAGTACAAATGCACAGATTATTATGATCCAACCGATGAAAGTGGTCTTATCTGGAACGATCCAGATCTGGGTATAGAATGGCCAGTTTCTAATCCTGTAGTGTCTGCTAAAGATTGTATTTTACCTTCACTTGCAAGTATCAAAGAACAGATTCTTAAAGGTTGGACAAATGGCTAAGTATACAGTTATTGGGGGTAACGGTTTTATTGGTTCACATATCGTTACATTGCTTAAAGAGCAAGGGCATGATGTCGTTGTTCCTGATCGCAACAGCTGCAATTCTCTCAATGGTGAGTTGGGCAAAGTCATTTATTGTGCTGGTAATGGTGATTGTGCCAAAAGCTATTTTTCTGTGCTGGAAGCAAATACGGTTTTGTTGGCAAAGTTACTGCAGGATGCACAGTTTGAAAAGCTGGTATATATATCCTCAACTCGAGTTTATATGAACCATCATAGCGCGAATGAAACTGACGACCTGGTAGTAACAGCGGATGATAACAGGAAGCTTTTTAATCTAACCAAACTGGTTGCTGAGGAGCTGTGCCTTAAGAGCGAACGTGATGTTACTGTTGTTCGACCAAGCAATGTCTATGGTTTAGCCCTCAATAGTACATTATTCCTGCCGTCCATTATCCGTCATGCCATTAATAATGGTGAAATCAACATGTTTGTAGCACCTGAATATTCTAAGGACTATGTTTCGGTCAATGATGTCGCTAAAGCATGTGTGTGGTTGGCTGAAAATCAAAACACCAACAACGAAATTTACAATGTCGCATCTGGATTTAACGTTACAGCTAAAGAAATCGCTGATGTGATCGAAAAAGAGACGGCTTGTAAGGTTAATTGGCATGATGGTAATTTTCCTCGTGAAGAGTTCCCAGTTACCAGCATAAATAAGTTATCCACTGAAATTCCAGACTATAAACCTCAACATGTGCTTGATGATTTGAAGATTATGATAGCTAGTTATAAAGAAGAACTCGCGAGATAAATATGAGTGGTTTTAAGCGGTTACTTAAAAACTCTTTATCTAATATAATAAATGGCTTCTCAAATGTTATCCTTGGAATAGTTATTTCTCCAGTTTTACTGAGTAATCTTTCAAAGGTGGATTTTTCGATTTGGTCACTTACTCTTCAGGTTGGGGTTTTGATCGGCATTTTTGGGATTGGTCTTCAGGTTACAGTGGGCCGTTTTGTGGCCCTTCATTTAAGTAATCCACAGCAACTTCAAAAGGCGATGCATCAGTCATTGCTTTTTGCTTTGCTGCTTAACATGGTATGTTTGGGCGGAATATTTTTTTTAGCAAAATTCTTTTTCTCATTTTTTCCTGAAGTTTCAGAAACCAGCGCTAATGCTAAACAAATTCTTATATTAATTGGTAGTTCATTTGTTATTAATAACGTATTCGCTCCCTTTGTTGGTTATTTTACGGGTATAGAACGTAATGATATAACCGCTGGGGTAAATATAATTTTTAAAGTAATACTGGGCACGTCAATTCTGATGCTTGTTCACCATGGCCTCGATGTTATTTCATGGGTTTATTTTGCTATAAATAGTGCTAATCAACTTGCTTTTTACATTTTATACAAAACAAAAAATAAATCGCAAAGAATAACATTATCGGTGGATAAAAATTTATTTAGAACCATAGTAGTCTTTTTTTGCGGACTGCTGGTATGGAATATTGCGCAGTTCTTAATTTCTGGTATAGGTACCTTTACCGTCGGTAAATATTCATTTCATGAACTCGCTGGTTTTGCCGTACTAATGACTCTTGTTAATGCAGGAGTCGGCATATTGGGCGCCATGATTAATCCTATAATTCAACCTATGATAAGAATGCATAATCACGGCAATAATCAGCATGTTGAATTTCTGGTTAACAACCTTATCTTCCTTTTCTCGATGATTGTCTTTATCGGTGTCTTTATTACCTGGTTTGCCTCTGTGCACATCCTTGGTGTGTGGTTGGGATATCAGCAGGCGACATCGCTGAACATAATGTTCTCTTTGTTACTTGCGGCCTATCTTATTCGAATGATTGCAGCGCCCTACGGGCTTATGTTAGTTGCCTATGGCAAACAATTGTCAATCGCATGGTTACCGGTGCTTGAAGGATTATTGAACTTTACGTTGTCGATTTTCTTTGTTCGTATGTATGGCGCCATTGGAATTGCCTACTCGACGTTTATTTCAGGTGTATTAATAATGGCTGTTTACGCATGCAAATATCAGACTGAAGCTGAGTATAAGTCAAAACTGATATTTGTCTCGTTTCTGATAATACCTGTAATAATAGCCATCTGTCTGGTTAGCCTAGTGATGACTCAGTCGCTAACTATCCATTATGCTATTTATGGCATTCAGGTGGCTTTTATAGCTGTATTTACTGTCTTTATAAAAAAACAAATAAAAAGCATCAAGAATCTGTTAAATCAATACTAATATTGCTATGGTGAAAGTGTGAAAAAGGTTGGACTCGTTACTGTTTTTTTCAATTCTCCAGGTGTGCTGCCTGACTTTTATTCGAGTGTTGAAAAACAAAATTATCAGAACAAGCATCTTTATATTGTAGATAATAGCACCAATCAGGACTCTTTTAACTTAACACAAGATATTCTCTTAGAGAAAGACATAAAATATACCTATATTAATAATGAAGGGAATAATGTCGGAGTTGCACAGGCCAACAATCAAGGTATTGAACAAGCTTTAAAGGATGGTTGCGATTATATATTGCTCACTAATAATGACCTGCTTTTTGAACAGGAAGATACTCTCAGCAAAATGATTTGTGTTGCTGAAGAAGGACAACACAAACTTGTTTCACCTGTAATATTCAGTTATCCAGAGAAAAAAGTCTGGTACGCAGGCGCATTTTTTAATAAGAAAAAAGCCATAGCACCTCATCTTTTTGAGGGGGCCGACTATAACGATATTTATGTAAATATTCCAAAAGAGTGCGATTACGCACCAACATGTTTCTTACTTGTGCATGCTTCGGTGTTTACTGCTATAGGCATGATGGATGCTCGTTACTTTGCTTATTATGATGATACTGATTTTCTCTATCGAGCAAACATAGCAGGCTTCCGGGTTAGAATTATTAATGAACCTCTTGTGTTTCATAAAGTTAGTACTTCTACTGGGGGGGGGTTGAGTCTGTTCGGGGCATATTATTTGACAAGGAATCGTATATTTTTTGCCAGAAAAAACATTGAAGCTCCTTATTTTATTATTAGCGTTTTATTTACCATTGCAACCCGGTTGGTTTATCCGCTTTGTCGCAAAACGCCATATAATGTATATAAGGCTTTTGTCAGGGGGATTATCGACGGAATAATGTTAAAAAAATAAATAACTAAGAGGTCAAGGTGAGCGAAATTTCCAGTAGCACACTTGTCAATAATTATAATTTATCGACAACTTTTATTGTCAAATCACTTGTTGGAATGTTATTAATTAATTCGCTTTTTAGCGGCGTTGACTTTTCTCAGATTGGTTTGATGAAAGGCCTTTCAAGTATTGCTGATTTCGGCCTGAAGATTATCCTTGTAATCGTATTGTTCGTACTTTTCAGGATTCGCAGCCTTAACCTTGCAAAGATACTCTTTTTTGCTTTCATCCTTCTCATCGGTGCTGCGCTTGGAACATTCTATCATGGTGCTGAATATGATAAAACATTCGCGCTTTTACTAAATATGCTCTTATGGTTTTTAATATTCAGTTATGCTAAAGAACTTGAACGTAACTTTGATATATATCGTTTTAGCGTGAAGATATCGAGTTTATTTCTTGGTGTCGCGCTGATACTTTACATCATGGCAAAGTTTGGTTTTCCTGTTAAAGTATTAGGTGGTGCTTGGTTATATGATGAAAACTTTCGCTTTGCAGGTACTTTTGCAGAACCAAGTTTAAATGGTTACTTTTATGGCCTGATGTTCTTGATGGTGATGTTGTCTAATCAAAAGTACAGACTCATTCTGGCGTGTATGTTTGCCATTACAACTTATATTTCAGGTGCGAAATTTTCATTCCTGATAATCCCAGTACTGCTGGGGCTAGTTTATTTCTTCAAGGTGAAAGGCTTTTATAATTATACATACCAACTCATCCCGTTATCATTTATTGTTCTTTTTGTTAGTCTAGCGTTCATCTATTATGACCTTTTTGCACTCATTTCAGCTCATTTGCCAAATTCTGCAACGATGACCTATGTCACTCGTCTGGGTTTCCCAATTGTCAGCATATGGCATCTTAGTGATTATCCACTAGGAAGTGGAGTATATGGTTTCAAGAGTACGCTATCACCATTTATATATGACTATTGTCAGGCTCTTTCTGGTCTGGACGTAAACTGTAATGAAATGAGATCCTATCTATCCTCGCAGGATCCCAGTGCCTATGAAAGTTTTGCCCCTAAAGATGTCTTAAGTTTTATTATTTTAAGTTTCGGCCTGCCGGGGTTGCTTATATTTGTCTTAAGTATATGTTTCTTGTCAGCCAGACTTAAAGTGAATAAGAATCACTTTATCATTCTAATGTATATTGTCGCTTCGATGTTATTTACTTTACCTTTTAGATTTATTCTTTTTTATTCATTCTTCATGTTTCAGTGCTATATCTACAGAATGCCGAGTAATAAATGATCTATATTAATGCGAGATTTTTGACTCAACGTAAAACTGGTGTACAGCAATATGCATTAGTACTATGTCGGGAACTCGTTAAACATGTTCCTGATATCTGTTTTTTAACACCTAAAACAGACCTCATTGATGAGAAATGGAAGAAGGAATTTAATATCCTTCAAATAGGAAATCGCAACGGTCACCTTTGGGAACAATTCGAACTCCCTCGTTATCTAAGAAGCATTGGTAGCCCATTACTGCTTTGTTTCACTGGTTTATCACCAGCGTTTTATAAGAATTGTTACTTTACTATCCATGATATGTCATTGTATGCATATCCTAAGTGGTTCCGTTTCTTATATCGTGCAGTATACAAGGTTAACTATGCCATTCAGTCAAGAATCGCGAGAGGTATCTTTACGGTTAGTGACTTTTCAAAATCAGAGATAGAGAAATATCTAGGGGTAGATCCAAATAAAATCACCGTATTGCGAAATTCTGTGGATACATCTATTAAAATCAAGAAGCATATTCGAAATGAAGCTGTTAAGCGTAATGAGATTTTATTGGTTGGCACTTTAGAACCGAGAAAAAATATTGAGTTTGTTATTAATGCTTTTTTGAATTCAAAAATTGAAAATTATAAACTCATCGTGGTGGGGGGGTTAGGGGCAGCTTTCTCAAAAGTGACTTTTTCACAGCATGAAAATATTGTATTTTGTGGCTATCTCTCAGATGAAGATTTAGAGTTAAAATACAGAGATGCTTCAATTTTTGTGTATCCTTCATTATATGAAGGTTTCGGCCTACCTCCTCTGGAAGCAATGCAACGCGGTTGTCCTGTAATGGCTTCTGACCGCGCTAGTATCCCTGAAGTTTGTGGTGATGCGGCATATTATTTTAATCCAGAGGACTCATCAGATTTTAGTACTAAATTACGTGAATTGATTGAAAATTATGATGAGCTCAGCCCTGTATTGATTCGCAATGGATATCATAGGCTGAAACAATTTGACGTACGTGATGTTGCATCGAAGCTTATGGATGTGATCTCTCAAAGGAATATTTGAATGAAGGTTTTACAGTTTAGTAAATTTTACCCACCTGTGCATGGTGGTATCGAACAGGTAGCATTCGATATAAGTGAAGGTATCGTAAAAAGTAATGGCCAACCTGTTGATGTACTATGTGTTGATCCAATTGGGGAAAGAAAAGATGACGACAAACTCCGTTATAGAGTTTATCGTCAGAAATTATTCGCACAGCTATTTTCCACGCCGTTATCTTTCTCCTTAATATCTCGCTGGAGAGCAATAAGAAATAATTATGATGTAATCCATGTTCATCTTCCAAATCCACTGGCTGTGTTGGCACTTTTTTTATTCCCTCCTAAAGGGAAAATAGTTCTGCATTGGCACAGCGATATCGTTAAGCAAAAAAAATTATTGATGCTTTTTGCTCCGTTACAAAAATGGATTTTGGATAAGTGTACTAGCATTATAGTTACTAGTCCTGTCTATGGGCAGTCTTCGCCAACCTTACAGCCTTATCAGGATAAAATCGTTTGTATTCCAATTGGGGTGGATACCCGTGTTATGCCTTTGAATGAAGAACTTGAAACAAATATTAAACAACGTTATCAAAATAAAAAGATAATTTTTTCTTTGGGGCGTCTTGTTTACTATAAAGGAATGGAATACCTGATTGATGCTGCTAAGGAGCTTCCTGAAGATTACATTGTGCTTATTGGAGGCACTGGGCCTTTAATTGATACACTAAAGCATAAAATTACTAATGATGGATTGTCAGATAAAGTAGTTCTTCTTGGTAGTATTAATTATTCAGATTTGGCTTCCTACTACAAAGCATGTGATGTTTTTTGCCTGCCATCTATTCATGAATCAGAAGCATTTGGTGTAGTTCAGTTAGAAGCAATGAGTTTTTCCAGACCGCTTGTGTCGACTAATATCCCACGAAGTGGTGTGGCCTGGGTTAATCAGCACAACGAGACAGGCATCGTCGTTGAGCCGAATAATGCCAAAGCTCTTGCAAAAGGAATTATTTCGGTTATTCAACGCAGTGAGGCGTATAGTAAAGGCGCGAAGGCCAGATTTGATACTATGTTTACTAAAGAGTTGATGGTTAAGAATATAATTAATTTATATTCATCATTAAAGTGAGTGCAATCATGTCATTATTTCCTGTTGTTATGGCCGGAGGCTCCGGTAGTCGTTTATGGCCGCTTTCTCGTGTTCTCTATCCAAAGCAGTTTCTCTGCCTGGAAGGTGAACTTACAATGTTACAAGCGACAATTAACCGATTACAGGGCATTGAATGCGAAAGTCCCGTCGTTATTTGTAACGAACAGCACCGCTTTATCGTTGCCGAGCAACTGCGCCAGATGAATAAACTCACTGAGAATATCATCCTCGAACCGGTTGGTCGTAATACTGCTCCGGCGATAGCGTTGGCTGCACTTGCTGCAGTACGTGCGCAGAATGAGGGCAATGCACTCATGCTGGTGCTGGCCGCCGATCACGTCATACAGGATGAAGAAGCGTTTCGTAATTCAGTTCGTAAGGCGCTACCTTATGCTGAAAATGGAAAGCTTGTGACCTTTGGCATCGTCCCGCAAAAACCAGAGACTGGCTATGGTTATATTCGTCGCGGTGTTCCATTTGATGGTGTTCAGAATGCCGATGCATTCGAAGTCGAGCAATTCGTCGAGAAACCTAATCTTGAAACAGCGGAAACCTATGTTGCCAGTGGTGAATACTATTGGAACAGTGGAATGTTCCTCTTCCGCGCCGATCGCTATCTTGAAGAATTGAAAAAATATCGTCCAGATATTCTGGAGGCGTGTGAAAAGGCAATGAGCGCTGTTGATCCTGACCTTAACTTTATTCGCGTTGACGAGGATGCTTTCAGAGCTTGTCCTGATGAGTCAATTGATTATGCCGTGATGGAACAGACTTCAGATGCTGTTGTGGTGCCAATGGATGCTGGCTGGAGTGATGTCGGCTCCTGGTCTTCGCTTTGGGATATTAGCCATAAGACTCCAGAGGGTAACGTCGTTACAGGTGACGTCTTGTCCTATAATACCGAAAATAGTTTCCTGTATTCTGAATCCGGGCTATTGACTACTGTTGGGGTGAAAGATTTGGTCGTTGTGCAGACCAAGGATGCTGTATTGATTGCCGATCGTAACGCCGTTCAGGATGTGAAGAAAATTGTCGAATCGATCAAAGCAGACGGCCGTCATGAACATCATACTCACCGCGAAGTTTATCGTCCCTGGGGTAAATATGACTCGATTGATACGGGAAGCCGCTATCAAGTTAAGCGATTGACCGTAAAGCCGGGCGAAGGTATCTCTCTTCAGATGCATCACCATCGTGCTGAGCATTGGATAGTCGTCGCAGGAACTGCACAAGTTACAATTAACGAGCAAACCAAACTCCTCGGTGAAAATGAGTCTATTTATATTCCTGTTGGAGCAACGCACTGTCTGGAGAACCCTGGAAAGATCCCTTTGGAATTGATTGAGGTTCGCTCAGGCTCTTATCTTGGAGAGGATGATATTGTACGTTTTGCTGACAGGTATGGTCGTGTTTGAGATTACGGTAAAATTATCATGGAAAAATTAACCTGTTTTAAAGCCTACGATATTCGCGGCAAGCTGGGCGAAGAGCTGAATGAAGATATCGCGTGGCGCATTGGCCGCGCGTACGGCGAATACTTAAAACCGCAGACCATCGTGCTGGGCGGTGACGTGCGTCTGACCAGTGAATCCCTGAAGCTGGCCCTGGCGAAAGGGCTGCAGGATGCAGGCGTGGACGTGCTGGACATCGGCCTTTCCGGAACCGAAGAGATTTACTTTGCCACGTTCCACCTGGGCGTGGACGGCGGTATCGAAGTGACGGCCAGCCACAACCCGATGGACTACAACGGGATGAAGCTGGTGCGCAAGGGCGCCCGTCCTATCAGCGGCGACACCGGCCTGCGCGACGTGCAGCGCCTGGCGGAAGCCAACGATTTCCCGCCGGTGAACGAGGCGAAGCGCGGCAGCTACAAAAAAATCAACCTGCAGAAAGAGTACATCGACCACCTGCTGGGCTACATCAACGTGGCAAACCTGAAGCCGCTGAAGCTGGTGATTAACTCCGGCAACGGCGCGGCCGGCCCGGTTGTCGATGCCCTGGAAGCGCGCTTTAAGGCCCTGAACGTGCCGGTGACCTTCGTGAAAGTGCACAACACCCCGGACGGCAACTTCCCGAACGGTATTCCTAACCCGCTGCTGCCGGAGTGCCGCGACGACACCCGCAACGCGGTGATTGAGCACGGCGCGGACATGGGCATCGCCTTTGACGGTGACTTTGACCGCTGCTTCCTGTTCGACGAGAAAGGGCTGTTCATCGAGGGCTACTACATTGTCGGCCTGCTGGCGGAAGCGTTCCTTGAGAAAAACCCGGGTGCGAAAATCATTCATGACCCGCGCCTTTCCTGGAACACCGTCGACGTGGTGTCAGCGGCAGGCGGCACGCCGGTGATGTCCAAAACCGGCCACGCCTTCATCAAAGAGCGCATGCGCGAAGAAGACGCCATCTACGGCGGCGAAATGAGCGCCCACCACTACTTCCGTGACTTTGCCTACTGCGACAGCGGGATGATCCCGTGGCTGCTGGTGACCGAGCTGCTGTGCCTGAAGGGGCAGACGCTGGGCGAGCTGGTGCGCGACCGTATGGCGGCGTTCCCGGCGAGCGGGGAGATCAACAGCAAGCTGGCGGAGCCGGCCAGGGCGATTGCCCGCGTGGAGCAGCACTTTGCGATCCACGCGCTGGAAATTGACCGTACCGACGGCATCAGCATGGCGTTCCCGCAGTGGCGCTTTAACCTGCGCTCGTCCAATACCGAGCCGGTGGTGCGCCTGAACGTGGAGTCCCGCGCTGACACGGCGCTGATGGAAGAGAAGACGCAAGAAATACTGGCTTTGCTCCGGAAGTGAGGGTCTGCCGCCAGCGTATATCTGGCGGCTTGACTGTACCTGGATTGTGCAATCAGTGTGACATAGATCAGCAAAAGCTATTCATGTCACCTAATACTGAGTTAACATCTCAACCACATTTCAAGCCGCGCATAAGCCGTGGTGACCACACCTGACAGGAGTATGTAATGTCCAAGCAACAGATCGGCGTTGTCGGTATGGCAGTGATGGGGCGCAACCTGGCGCTGAACATCGAAAGCCGTGGTTATACCGTCTCCGTTTTCAACCGCTCCCGTGATAAGACCGAAGAAGTCATTGCCGAGAACCCTGGCAAGAAACTGGTTCCTTTCTATACGGTGAAAGAGTTCGTTGAGTCTCTGGAAACGCCTCGTCGTATCCTGTTAATGGTGAAAGCTGGCGCAGGTACCGATGCAGCTATCGACTCCCTGAAGCCTTACCTCGAAAAAGGTGACATCATCATTGATGGCGGTAATACCTTCTTCCAGGACACCATTCGTCGTAATCGTGAACTTTCTGCTGAAGGCTTTAACTTCATCGGTACCGGTGTTTCCGGTGGTGAAGAGGGCGCTCTGAAAGGCCCATCCATCATGCCTGGCGGCCAGAAAGAAGCATACGAACTGGTTGCGCCTATTCTGACTAAAATCGCTGCTGTTGCAGAAGATGGCGAGCCGTGTGTGACTTATATCGGTCCTGACGGTGCCGGTCACTATGTGAAAATGGTGCATAACGGCATCGAATACGGCGACATGCAGCTGATTGCTGAAGCTTATTCCCTGCTGAAAGGCGGTCTTAACCTTTCTAACGAAGAGCTGGCTGAAACCTTTACCGAGTGGAACAAAGGCGAACTGAACAGCTACCTGATCGACATCACCAAAGATATCTTCACTAAAAAAGATGAAGAAGGTAAATACCTGGTTGATGTGATTCTGGACGAAGCAGCTAACAAAGGCACCGGTAAATGGACCAGCCAGAGCTCTCTTGATCTGGGCGAACCGCTGTCACTGATCACCGAATCCGTCTTCGCGCGTTACATCTCTTCCCTGAAAGAGCAGCGCGTTGCGGCATCTAAAGTGCTGTCTGGCCCTCAGGCTAAACCAGCGGGTGATAAAGCCGAATTCATTGAAAAAGTGCGTCGTGCACTGTACCTGGGTAAAATCGTCTCTTACGCGCAGGGCTTCTCTCAGCTGCGTGCGGCATCAGACGAGAACAACTGGGATCTGAATTACGGTGAGATCGCGAAGATCTTCCGCGCGGGCTGCATCATTCGTGCGCAGTTCCTGCAGAAAATCACCGATGCCTATGCTGAAAACGCCGGTATCGCCAACCTGCTGCTGGCACCGTACTTCAAGAAAATTGCTGACGAATATCAGCAGGCGCTGCGTGATGTGGTTGCCTACGCTGTCCAGAACGGTATCCCGGTTCCGACCTTCTCTGCTGCAGTAGCCTACTACGACAGCTACCGTGCGGCTGTTCTGCCAGCTAACCTGATTCAGGCACAGCGTGACTACTTCGGAGCGCATACTTACAAACGTACCGATAAAGAAGGCGTGTTCCATACCGAATGGATGGAATAAGTTAACTTACTCGCTGTCATCAAAACCCGGAGCCTGTCTCCGGGTTTTTTTATGCAAAAAATGTCGCCTGTTATTCGAAGTAGTCTGAATCTCGCCCCGCTCGTAGCCATTACTCCTGGTTTGCCTTGACAGTTCAGTTTCCCAGGAGGTACAAAGCCCAACAGTTATGTTTATCGCGATGGTCTGGCGGCCATCAGTACAGTTAACTCACAGAAGTCATTAGCGAATGAAAATAACAATCTCCGGAACAGGGTATGTCGGTCTTTCTAACGGCATTCTGATTGCTCAGAATCATGAAGTGGTTGCGCTGGATATCGTGCAGGCCAAAGTGGATATGCTCAATCAGAAAAAATCGCCGATTGTGGATAAAGAAATCCAGGACTATCTCAGCAATAAATCGCTGAATTTCCGCGCCACGACAGATAAAGAAGATGCATACCGCGATGCGGATTACGTCATCATTGCGACGCCTACTGACTACGATCCTAAAACCAACTATTTCAACACCTCAACGGTAGAAGCGGTAATCAAAGACGTTATCGCGATCAACCCTGATGCGGTGATGGTGATTAAATCGACCATCCCTGTCGGTTTTACCAAATCCATTAAAGAAAAATTCGGTATTGATAATATCTTCTTCTCGCCGGAATTCCTGCGTGAGGGGAGAGCGCTTTACGATAACCTGCATCCTTCGCGTATCGTTATTGGCGAACGTTCTGAGCGCGCTGAACGTTTTGCTGCGTTGCTACAGGAAGGGGCGCTGAAGAAAGATATTCAGGTGCTGTTTACCGACTCCACTGAAGCTGAGGCGATCAAGCTCTTCGCGAATACCTATCTGGCAATGCGAGTAGCTTATTTCAATGAACTGGACAGCTACGCAGAGAGCCTTGGCCTGAATACCCGTCAGATTATTGAAGGGGTATGTCTCGACCCACGCATTGGCAACCACTATAACAACCCGTCATTTGGCTACGGTGGCTATTGCCTGCCAAAAGACACGAAGCAACTGCTGGCAAACTATCAGGCGGTGCCGAATAATCTCATTTCGGCGATTGTTGATGCGAACCGTACCCGTAAAGATTTCATCTCTGACTCCATCCTCGCGCGTCAACCCAAAGTGGTGGGCGTATATCGTCTGATCATGAAGAGCGGTTCCGATAATTTCCGCGCTTCTTCTATTCAGGGGATCATGAAGCGCATTAAAGCCAAAGGGGTTGAGGTTATCATCTATGAGCCTGCCATGCCGGACGATCAGTTCTTCAATTCTCGAGTGATCCGCGACCTGGATGCATTCAAGAAAGAAGCCGATGTCATCATTTCAAACCGCATGGCTGAAGAACTGGCTGACGTAGTGGACAAAGTCTATACCCGAGATCTCTTCGGTAGCGACTAATTCTCTTGCTCCATAAAAAACCCGGCGGATAAGCCGGGTTATTATTTTCAGACTTTGTAAAACTCGCGGTACCAGTTAACGAAGTTTTTCACTCCATCCTTAACCGAGGTTTGCGGTGTAAATCCGATCACCTCATAAAGAGCCTGGGTATCGGCACTGGTCTCCAGAACATCCCCTGGCTGGAGAGGCAGCATGTTTTTCTCTGCTTTTGTACCCAGTGCTTCTTCCAACGCGGTAATGTAGTCCTTAAGTTCGACTGGCGAGCTGTTACCAATATTGTAAACGCGATACGGCGCGGAGCTGGTCGCCGGGGAACCGGTCTCAACGGTCCAGTCTGCATCGGCCTGAGGAATGACATCCTGCAGACGAATAATGGCTTCGGCGATGTCGTCGATGTAAGTGAAGTCGCGCTTCATCTTGCCATAGTTGTAAACGTCAATGCTTTTGCCTTCAATCATCGCTTTGGTGAATTTAAATAGCGCCATATCCGGGCGGCCCCATGGACCATACACGGTAAAGAAGCGCAGCCCGGTGGTCGGCAAGTTGTAAAGATGCGAATAGGTGTGCGACATCAACTCGTTGGCTTTTTTAGTCGCGGCATAGAGCGAGACCGGGTGATCCACGGAGTCGTCAGTGGAGAAAGGCATCTTGCGGTTGAGACCGTATACGGAGCTCGACGAGGCATACAGAAGATGCTGAACATTGTTATGGCGGCAGCCTTCCAGCACGTTGAGATGCCCAATAAGGTTGGCATCAGCATACGCGTGCGGGTTTTCCAGGGAGTAGCGCACACCCGCCTGCGCGGCAAGATGAATCACACGATCAAACTTCTCAGCCGCGAAAAGCGTGGCCATACCTTCCCGGTCGGCTAATTCCAGCTTGTGAAAGGTGAAACGCTCAGATTTTAACAGTTCCAGGCGTGCCAGCTTCAGGTTGACATCGTAGTATTCATTGAGGTTATCGATACCGACAACCTGATGACCAGCCTCAAGGAGGCGTTTACTGACATTCGCGCCGATAAAACCTGCTGCACCCGTGACCAAAAATTTCATAGCTTCCCTCATAAACCCTATTCTTTAGATGCCGTAACGCATCACATGGCGTCTATGATAGCGCGAAGGGGGTTAGTTACATAACCCATCTTTCCGATATTACTCATGGGATTCTTATAGAAAAATCGTCAGTAATCGTTAAACTATACAAACTTAATTATGTTTGCCCTTTTTTATCAGTTAGGGATTGTATGACGCAAAACAACAATAGCCAGGTCAGCAGAAGCAATGACCCTGAGCAAATTGATTTACTTGATTTAGTGTTCCAGCTGTGGCGTGGGAAGTGGGTGATAGCAGCCTTTGTTGTTGTTTTTATAGCCGTAGCAATTGGATATCTCTCTGTCGCAAAGGAAAAATGGACCTCAAGTGCGATTATTACGCAACCAGATGCGGCTCAGATTGCCAGCTATTCTAATGCGTTGAATATCCTGTATGGTACCGCCGCACCTACAATGGTTGACAACCAAATGCGCGCAATTGGCCGTTTTAGCTCCTCATTCTCGGCACTGTCGCAGTCTCTTGAAAACCAGACAGTGCCTGAAAAGCTTACCATCGAGCCCACGATTAAAGAGCAGCAGCTCCCGTTAATTGTCTCTTATACCAGTACTTCTGCAGACGCTGCGCAAAAGCAGCTGGCGCAATTCATCCAGCAGGTTGATGTGCAAACGGCTAAAGAACTCGCCGCTGACCTTAATGACAATATTAAGGAGCAAATAAAGACCCTGAAGGATTCTCTGAAAAACCAGGAGAAGGTCGCTCAGGAGCAAAAAGATCTGCGTATCAAACAGATTGCTGAGGCGTTGAAGAACGCAGAAGCGGCGAAAATTACATCGCCGCAGCTTCGGCAAACCCAGGAAGTGACTCAGGAAACGATGTTCCTGCTGGGAAGTGAGGGGCTGAAATCAATGATTGACAACGAAGCTTCTCTCCCGTTGGTCTTCCCAAGAGCCTATTATCAGACCAGGCGAAATCTGCTGGACATCCATAATCTGAACGTAAACCCGGAAACGATCCACGTTTACCGTTATGTTATGAAGCCGGAACTCCCTGTACGTCGTGACAGCCCGAAAACAGCTATTACGCTTATTCTTGCCGTGCTGCTTGGCGGGGTGCTTGGTTCAGGTGTGGTATTAGGCCGCAACGCATTGCGCAACTACAAACCAAAAGCCTGATTTGCAGATAAAAAAACCGGGGATATTCCCCGGTTTTTTTATTTGTGCCGTTTGCGAAGATTTTCAATCACCGCCGTCAAATCCAGCTCCTGATCCTGCAGCAGCACCAGCAGGTGATACATCAGGTCCGACGCTTCATTCGTCAGCTCCTCGCGGTCATGCACCGTCGCGGCCAGCGCGGTTTCAACGCCTTCTTCACCTACCTTCTGCGCAATACGCTTGGTTCCGCTGGCGTACAGCTTTGCGGTATACGAACTTTCAGGGTCAGCCGTTTTACGCTCTGCCAGCAGCTTTTCCAGTTTATACAGGAACAACCACTGGTGGCTCGCCTCGCCGAAGCAGCTGCTTGTGCCCTTATGGCAGGTTGGGCCGATTGGGTTTGCCAGCACCAGCAGGGTGTCGTTATCGCAGTCTGGCGTAATGCTCACTGCATTCAGGAAATGACCCGAGGTCTCGCCTTTGGTCCACAGGCGCTGTTTCGTGCGGGAGTAGAAGGTCACTTTGCCGCTGGCGAGCGTTTTCGCCAGCGCGTCCTGATTCATATACCCCAGCATCAGCACTTCGCCTGAGACTGCATGCTGGACAACCACCGGCAGTAATCCGTCCGTTTTTTCCCAGTCCAGCTGCGCCTGTTGTTGCTCTGTTAACATACTCTGATCTCCACGCCCTGGTCGGCCAGGTACGTTTTTAACTCACCAATATTAATAATCTGCTTGTGGAACACGGAAGCGGCCAGCGCGCCGTCCACGTTCGCATCGCGGAAGGCTTCCAGGAAATGTTCCATGGTGCCCGCGCCGCCGGAGGCAATCAGCGGAACGTGGCAGACCTCACGAACTTTTTTCAGCTGCTCGAGGTCATACCCGTTACGCACGCCGTCCTGGTTCATCATGTTGAGGACAATCTCGCCAGCGCCACGCTTCTGCACTTCCTGCACCCAGTCGAGCGTTTCCCACTGCGTCACGCGCGTGCGGCTTTCATCCCCCGTGTACTGGTTGACGTGATACTTGCCCGTTGCGGCGTCATACCAGGTGTCGATCCCAACCACAATACACTGCACGCCAAAACGATCGGCGAGGCGGGTAATGAGCTCCGGGTCGGCCAGGGCAGGGGAGTTGATGGAAATCTTGTCGGCGCCAAACGAGAGAATTTTGGCGGCGTCGTCAGCGGACTTAATTCCGCCCGCCACGCAGAACGGAATGTCGATCACTTCCGCCACGCGTTCCACCCAGCTTTTGTCGACCACGCGGCGATCGCTGGACGCGGTAATATCGTAGAACACCAGCTCGTCTGCGCCTTCATCAGCATAGCGTTTTGCCAGCGGAACGATGTCGCCAATGATCTCGTGGTTGCGGAACTGCACGCCTTTCACGACCTGGCCGTCACGTACGTCCAGGCAAGGGATTATCCGTTTTGCCAGCATTGAATAGCCTCCGTCACAGTAAATTTACCTTCCAGCAGAGCCCGGCCCACAATCACACCCTGCACACCGGTACCGCGCAGCGCGGCTACGTCGCCTATATCACCGATACCGCCGGAAGACTGGAACGCTATCTGCGGATAACGCGCACAAACCTCTTCATAAAGCGAGACGTTGGAGCCAGCCAGCGTGCCGTCGCGGGAGATGTCAGTGCATAACACGTGCTTCAGGCCAACGGGCAGATAGATATCAACCAGCTCTTCCAGCGTCACGCCGGAGTTTTCCTGCCAGCCGCTGACGGCCACCTGCTTGTTGCCCTGTTCGTCAATACGCACGTCCAGCGCCAGTACAAGGGCGTCGGCGCCAAAGCGGCGGAACCAGCCCTTCACCGTCTCAGGATCTTTCACGGCGGTTGAACCTACCACCACGCGGGCCACGCCAGCGTCCAGCAGCGCCGCGACGTCATCTTCCGTACGCACGCCGCCGCCAACCTGTACCGGCACATCAACACCCGCAACAAGTTGTTTAAGCAGCGGGATCTGGCGTTTCGCCGGGTCTTTCGCGCCAGTCAAATCCACAAGATGCAGTACCTGCGCACCCTGGGCGGCATAATCCTGCAGACGCGGCAGCGGATCGTTTCCGTAGTCTCGCTGCTGCCCGTAATCACCCTGATGCAGACGGACAACCGTACCGTCAATTAAATCTAACGCGGGAATAATCATCACATCTCCAGGAAGTTTTTCAGCAGCTGCGCGCCCGCGGCGCCAGAGCGCTCCGGGTGAAACTGCACGCCGAAGAAATTGTCTTTCTGTACGGCTGCCGTAAATGCCTCGCCGTAAGTGCACTGGGCGATCGTATTCACGTTCACCGGCATGGCGTAGCTGTGCACGAAGTAAAAATACGCGCCGTCTTCGATGCCGCGAAACAGCCTGTCGCCGGCTTTGGGGTACACGCGGTTCCAGCCCATATGCGGCAGAGGCAGACCGTGGTCAGTCATTTTCGGCACGTCTTCGTCAATAATGCCCAGCAGGTCAACGCCGTTATTCTCTTCGCTGCGGCGGCCCAGGATCTGCATGCCCAGGCATATGCCCAGCACCGGCTGGGTACAGGCCTTGATCAGATCGATCAGATCGCGTTCGCGAATCTGATCCATTGCAGCCTGCGCGGTACCTACGCCCGGTAAAAAGAGTTTGTCGGCGCGCAGCACCACGTCCGGGTCACGGCTCACCACCGGCTCGTAGCCGTGGCGCGCAATGGCCGATTTTACGGAGTTCAGGTTGGCGCATCCGGTATCCAGAATCACCACATTCATTACAGCACTCCTTTCGATGAAGGCAGGGCGTCACCTTCCACGCGAATTGCCTGGCGCAGGGTACGACCAAAGGCTTTGAAGAGACTCTCCACGCGGTGGTGGTCGTTCTTGCCTTTGGTTTTCAGGTGCAGCGTCAGTCCCATGGTGTAGGACAGGGAACGGAAGAAGTGCTCCACCATTTCGGTGCTGAGATCGCCGACGCGCTGGTAGGTGAAATCAGCTTTGTATTCCAGGTGCGGACGACCCGAGATGTCCATGGCGCAGCGCGCCAGACACTCGTCCATCGGCAGGACAAAGCCAAAACGGTTGATGCCGCGTTTATCACCGAGCGCAAGCTTCAGTGCTTCACCCAGCGCCAGGCCGGTATCTTCCACGGTGTGGTGATCGTCAATGTAGAGATCGCCTTTTACCGTAATTTCCATGCGGAAACCGCCGTGGGTGGCAATCTGGTCGAGCATGTGGTCGAAGAAACCGACGCCGGTGTGGATCTTGCTGCCGCCTTCGCGGTCCAGCCAGACCTTCACATCAATCTGCGTCTCTTTGGTGTTTCGTTCAACGTGCGAGTAGCGGTCACGTTTTGTCAGCTGCTCGCCAATCATCGTCCAGTTCAGGTTGTTGCGGTCGTATCGCAGTCCCGCGATGCCCATGTTTTCCGCCAGCGTAATATCGGTGATGCGATCGCCGATAACATAGCTGTTGGTTTTATCCAGCGCATCTTCAGCCAGGTAGCGCTCAACCAGCTTCACCTTTGGCTTACGGCAGTCGCACTCGTCGGCCGGCATGTGCGGGCAAATCAGCACTTCATCAAATACCACGCCCTGAGAGGTTAGCACCTGCATCATCAGGTTATGCGGGCCGTCAAAGTCTGCCTGCGGGAAGCTGTCGGTACCCAGACCATCCTGATTGGTGATCATCACCAGCCTGTATCCGGTTTTTTGCAGCTTGAGCAGCACCGGGATCACGTCAGGTTCAAACGCCAGCTTGTCGAATCGGTCGACCTGAAAATCAGCTGGTGGCTCCGAAATAAGGGTGCCGTCACGATCGATGAAAAGGATCTTCTGGGTCATACTTTCTCCGCTTTCAGGGCGTCAATCACGCGCTGGCTCTCTGCGCGGGTGCCGACGGTAATGCGCAGGCATCCGCTCAGGGAAGGTTGTTTATTCTGGTCTCGTAAGATAATGCCCTGATCCCATAAAGATTTAAATACGGCACTCGATGCGGTGAAGCGTACCAGGATGTAGTTGGTTTCCGAGTCGAACACCTGCTCCACGCACGGAATATCCTTCAGGGCAGTCACCAGATACTGACGTTCCTCCAGGATTTGCGCCACGCGCTCGCGCATCGCGTTGATCCCCTGAGGCGTCAGCGCCTGTGCCGCAATATCGGCAACCGGCGTTGAGAGCGGGTACGGGGCGATCACCTTCAGCAGCAGGTCGATGACCTCTTTATTCGCCAGCGTAAACCCGCAGCGCAGGCCCGCGAGGGCGAAGGCTTTTGACAACGTGCGCAGCACAACGAGATGCGGATACTCTTCCAGCCAGCCCGTCAGCGTCGCCTGCGGGCAGAACTCGATGTAGGCTTCGTCGGCCACCACCAGCGCTTTACCGCGCGTCATCTCCAGCAGGGTGCGGATATCCTGCGGATTAATAATCTGCCCGGTCGGGTTGTTTGGGCTGCAGACAAACACGACTTTTACGCCGTCGAGATTGTCGGCAATCCCCTGCAGATCCAGCTGCCAGTTCTCCAGCGCCTGCACGTTGCGGCACGCCACGCCGAAGGTTTCCGCGCTGACGCTGTACATGCCGTAGGTAGGTTGACAGTACATTACCGCGTCTTTGCCCGGCTCGCAGAACGCGCGGATCAGCAGTTCAATGCCCTCATCCGCGCCGCGGCTGACCAGCACCTGCTCTGGCTTCACGCCCGCGTACTGCGCGTAGTTTTCGATAACCGCTTTCGGCTGACACTCCGGATAGCGGTTCAGCGTTTGCTGCGAAAGCTCAAACTGCACCGCAGTCGGGAATTCGTTAGCATTCAGCCAAACATCCCCTTTGCCGCCCAGACGACGCGCAGACTGGTAAGGCGTCAGGCGACGGACATTTTCGCGGGCTAATTCTTCAATGTTCATGCTTGCTCCTTTAGGGCTGCAACGCGCAGCGTAACGGCATTTTTGTGGGCGGTCAGGCGCTCGGCGGCAGCCAGGGTTTCAATGGTCGAGGCCAGTGAGGCAAACCCTTCGCGGGAGAGTTCCTGCACGGTCATTCGCTTCTGGAAATCCGCCAGGCCGAGGCTGGAACAGGTTGAGGTGTAGCCGTACGTTGGCAGCACGTGGTTGGTGCCGGAGGCGTAATCGCCCGCTGACTCCGGTGACCAGTCGCCGAGGAACACCGAGCCCGCGCTGGTAATGCTGTCGACCAGATCGCGCGCGTTGCGGGTCTGAATAATCAGGTGCTCCGGGCCGTACTGGTTAGAAATGGCAATGCACTGCTCAAGATCGCGCGCCACAATCAGGCGGCTGGCCGCTAACGCCTGGCGTGCCGTTTCGGCGCGAGGCAGGTCGGCAAGCTGACGCTCAACGGCTTCGCCCACGCGTTTTGCCATATTGGCGTCCGGCGTCAGCAGGATGACCTGCGAGTCCGGGCCGTGTTCCGCCTGTGAAAGCAGGTCGGATGCCACGAAATCCGGCGTTGCGCCGCTGTCGGCAATCACCAGCACCTCAGACGGGCCGGCAGGCATATCGATGGCCGCACCGTCCAGACGCTGGCTGACCTGGCGCTTGGCTTCGGTCACATACGCATTGCCCGGACCAAAGATTTTGTCGACCTTCGGAATGGATTCCGTGCCGAACGCCAGGGCCGAAATCGCCTGCGCGCCACCCACTTTATAGACCGCCTGCACGCCGCACAGCTTCGCCGCGTAGAGGATCTCGTCGGCAATCGGTGGCGGCGAGCACAGCACCACTTTCTGACACCCGGCAATCCGCGCGGGAGTCGCCAGCATCAGTACGGTGGAGAAAAGCGGCGCAGAGCCGCCGGGAATATAGAGGCCGACGGACGCAACCGGGCGGGTTACCTGCTGGCAACGCACGCCGGGCAGGGTTTCGACATCTACGGTCTGCAGCTTCTGCGCGGTGTGGAAGGTATCAATGTTTTTCACCGCAACAGCCATTGCCTGCTTGATGTCGTCACCCAGACGATTGCTGGCATCAATGATTTCCTGCTCGGTAACCTGTAATGCGCCGACTTCCGTCTTATCAAACTTCGCGCTGTATTCACGCAGCGCGTCATCGCCACGGGCTTTGACGTTATCCAGGATCTCTGCCACGGTGAGCGAGATGCTTTCAGAGGCGGAAATCGCCGGGCGCATCAGGAGCTCGCGCTGCCGTGCGTCGCTACAGGTATTCCAGTCGATGATTGTGTTAAAGCTCATGGCCATTACTCCATCATCTTCTCAATCGGCAGCACCAGGATGGAGCTTGCACCCAGCGCCTTCAGTTTTTCCATGGTTTCCCAGAACAGGGTTTCGCTGCTCACCATGTGCATCGCCACGCGCTGCTGATCGCCCGCCAGCGGCAGGATGGTTGGGCGCTCGGCGCCCGGCAGCAGGGCAATCACTTCATCCAGGCGCTCGGTTGGGGCGTGCATCATGATGTACTTGGACTCACGCGCCTGAATGACGCCTTGAATGCGGGTCAGCAGCTTGTCAATCAGCTGCTGCTTGGCATCCGCCATCTCGCCGTCGCGCTGAATCAGGCACGCTTTGGAGCGGTAGATAACTTCCACTTCGCGCAGGCCGTTCGCTTCCAGCGTCGCGCCGGTAGAGACCAGGTCACAGATGGCGTCCGCCAGGCCCGCACGCGGCGCCACTTCAACAGAGCCGTTCAGCAGACAGGATTTAAACTGCACGCCTTTCTGATCCAGATAACGCTTTAACAGGTGAGGGTAGGAGGTGGCAATACGTTTGCCGTTCAGCGCGGCCGGGCCGTCCCAGGCTTCATCAACCGGCGTTGCCAGCGACAGGCGGCAGCCGCCGAAGTCCAGACGACGCAGGGTGAAGTAACGCGGATCTTCGCCCTGCGCGCGGCGGGTCAGCAGCTCTTCTTCCAGCACGTTTTCCCCGATGATGCCGAGGTCAACGACGCCATCCATGACCAGGCCGGGAATATCGTCATCACGCACGCGCAGAATGTCGATGGGCATGTTTTCAGCCAGAGCAATCAGGCGCTGGGTGTGCAGGTTAATTTTAATCCCGCAGCGGGCCAGCAGTTCGCGTGAATCGTCACTCAAACGGCCTGATTTTTGAATAGCTATGCGTAAACGTGAGTTATCTAACATTCTTTATTCCTCGTTAACCTGTTTTAACCTGTCTGAATTCGGTCCAAAAAAAAGCCCCCGGAAGAAGATCTTCCGGGGGCTTTTTCATGCGTTCATGCACCACTGGAAGATCCAAACGTCTTCCAGCACACATCGCCTGAAAGACTAGTCAGGATGATGGTGATGATGGTGGTGTTTAAATTGAACGCGTGTCATATAAATTCTCGATGAATGCTTATTCATTTGATGTCTTTTAACCTAAACCAGTTTTACGACATATTGCAAGGGCTTTTTTTGATCATTAATTCATTTCATATTGATGCTATGAATTGTGTGTTCTGCCGGGCTGGCGTAGCCTTATGAAAGACGAGTGAGAGTCAGGAGAATTCGCATGAAAAAGGTCGCGATTGTCGGTTTAGGATGGCTGGGAATGCCGCTGGCGATGTCATTAGCCGCGAAAGGCTGGCAGGTGACCGGGAGCAAGACCACCCGAGATGGGGTCGAAGCGGCGCGCATGTGCGGTATTGATGGCGTTGAACTGCGTCTGGAGCCGGAACTGGTGTGTGATGCGGACGATCTGGACACGCTGATGAACGTGGATGCGCTGGTGATTACGCTACCCGCGCGGCGCAGCGGACCGGGCGAATCATTTTATCTGCAGGCGATGCAGGAGATTGTCGACAGTGCGCTGGCGCATCACGTACCGCGCATTGTTTTCACCAGCTCGACGTCGGTCTATGGCGATGCTGAAGGTGTGGTAAAAGAGAACTCTGAGCGCCGTCCCGTTACGGCGAGCGGTCAGGTACTGAAAGAGCTGGAAGACTGGCTGCATAATCTTCCCGGCACGCAGGTTGATATCGTGCGTCTGGCAGGATTGGTGGGGCCTGGACGCCATCCAGGACGCTTTTTTGCCGGAAAGACGGCGCCAGACGGCCAGCATGGCGTGAATCTTGTCCATCTTGAGGATGTTATTGGCGCGGTTGAGTTACTCTTACAGGCTCCGAAAGGCGGACACATCTATAATATATGTGCACCGTCTCATCCGGCGCGCAGCATCTTTTACCCGCTGATGGCACGTCAGCTTGGGCTGGCTCCGCCGGTCTTTAGTGAGGCAAAAGATGACAGCAAAGGCAAAATTGTTGATGGCAATCGCATTTGTCATGAGCTGGGGTTTGAGTATCAGTATCCCGATCCGCTGGTGATGCCCATGGAATAAGACCCGCAGCGGAGACGATCGCACACCAGAAGGGGGCGAGCATGAAACCGCTGCTGGATGTTCTTATTATTCTGGATGCACTGGAAAAAGAGGGGAGCTTTGCCGCTGCGTCGGCAAAGCTCTACAAAACCCCATCTGCGTTGAGCTACACCGTTCAAAAACTGGAAAGCGATCTCAATATTCAGATCCTCGATCGCTCCGGGCACCGCGCACGTTTTACCCGAACCGGACAGATGCTGCTGGAAAAAGGCCGCGAAGTTCTGCATACCGTTCGCGAGCTGGAAAAACAGGCCGTTAAGCTCCATCAGGGATGGGAAAACGAGCTGGTTATTGGCGTGGATGATACCTTTCCGTTTTCTCTCCTGACGCCGCTGATTGAAGCTTTTTATCAACACCACAGCGTGACCCGTCTTATCTTTATAAATGGCGTGCTGGGTGGCTCCTGGGATGCTTTAACGCAGGGAAGGGCGGATATTTTTGTGGGTGCACTCCATGAGCCTCCCCAGCTGAGCGATTTTGGTTTTGCCCGGCTGGGCGTGCTGGAGCAGGTATTTGCCGTGGCGCCCCATCATCCCCTGGCTCAGGAGCCTGAGCCGCTTAACCGTCGTATGATTAAAGGCTACCGCGCCATCGTGGTTGGGGACAGCTCTCGTCCGGAATGTTCGGCCTCCTCGCAGCTGCTTGATGAGCAGGAGGCCATCACCGTTTTCGACTTTAAAACCAAGCTGGAGCTGCAAATAAGCGGCCTGGGCTGCGGCTATTTGCCCCGCTATCTGGCGCAGAGGTTTATTGACAGCGGTGCGCTTGTTGAAAAACAGGTACTTGCTCAAAACAGCCATGAGTCGGTGTGGGTGGGCTGGAATGAACAGACCGCCGGGCTGGCCAGTGCCTGGTGGCGCGACGAAATTTTAGCAAATAGTGCTATCGCCGCTGTTTATGCTCAGGGCAGCGTCGAGAAATCAGCCAGTTAGCAAAAAGAAAATTACCCGCTGCGTTGCAAAGTATTGCCTTTTGTATCCGATGTGGGGCAAAATGCCGCCGCTGCAACCAAATGAATAATCGACGATATAAAAGGCGTCGGTTATTTTTTTTTGCATGTACGAAACGAAACTAAAAACCAAGAGGCCGGGCTTCGTACCGGATAGATATTTACTAAAATCCGACAGTTGTTGTCGCTGAGGAAGAAACAAATGGGGCAATTTTTCGCTTACGTGGCGGTTATCACCTTAAAGGAGAATAACTATGTCGCATAACGCAACTCCAAACACCTCTCGCGTGGAATTACGTAAAACGCTTACGTTGATTCCGGTTGTTATGATGGGCCTGGCCTATATGCAACCGATGACGCTGTTCGATACATTCGGTATCGTATCAGGCCTCACAGACGGTCATGTGCCGACGGCTTACGGCTTCGCGCTGATTGCGATCCTCTTTACCGCGCTGAGCTACGGTAAGCTGGTTCGCCGCTATCCGTCTGCCGGTTCCGCCTACACTTATGCACAGAAATCCATCAGCCCGACGGTTGGCTTTATGGTGGGCTGGTCTTCGCTGCTCGACTACCTGTTCGCGCCGATGATCAACATTCTGCTGGCAAAAATCTATTTTGAAGCGCTGGTGCCATCGATTCCATCCTGGATGTTCGTCGTGGCGCTGGTGGCCTTTATGACGGCCTTCAACCTGCGCAGCATTAAGTCTGTTGCCAACTTTAACTCCGTTATCGTTGTGCTTCAGGTTGTCCTGATTGCCGTTATTCTTGGCATGGTGATCTATGGCGTGTTCCACGGCGAAGGCGCTGGTACGCTGGCGAGCAGCAAACCGTTCTGGTCTGGTGATGCGCATGTGATCCCGATGATTACCGGGGCAACCATTCTGTGCTTCTCCTTTACCGGTTTTGACGGGATCAGCAACCTGTCCGAGGAAACGAAGGATGCAGAGCGCGTGATCCCGCGTGCCATCTTCCTGACGGCGCTGATTGGCGGTCTGATCTTTATTTTCTCGACCTATTTCCTGCAGCTGTACTTCCCGGATATCTCTCGCTTCAAGGATCCGGATGCGTCTCAGCCAGAAATCATGCTGTATGTGGCGGGTAAAGCGTTCCAGGTTGGCGCGCTGATCTTCTCCACCATCACCGTACTGGCATCCGGTATGGCCGCGCATGCAGGCGTTGCGCGTCTGATGTACGTAATGGGCCGCGATGGCGTATTCCCGAAAAGTTTCTTCGGCTACGTGCATCCAACCTGGCGTACCCCGGCGATGAACATTATCCTGGTCGGTGCGATCGCGCTTCTGGCGATTAACTTTGACCTGGTGATGGCAACGGCGCTGATTAACTTCGGTGCGCTGGTGGCGTTTACCTTTGTTAACCTGTCGGTTATCTCTCAGTTCTGGATCCGTGAAAAGCGTAACAAAACGCTGAAAGATCACTTCCAGTATCTGTTCCTGCCGATGTGTGGTGCCCTGACCGTGGGCGCGCTGTGGGTTAACCTGGAAGAGAGCTCGATGGTGCTTGGCCTGATTTGGGCGGGTATCGGCCTGATTTACCTGGCCTGCGTTACGAAGAGCTTCCGTAACCCGGTTCCGCAGTACGAAGACGTCGCGTAAGACTGTGTCGGGTGGCGGTTACGCCTTACCCGACCTACATAACCCGTAAGCCCGCGTAAGCGCAGCGCCGCAGGGCAAAAAAAAACCGGAGACCATCGCCTCCGGTTTTTTTATTTCTGACTTTCAGACTATCTCTTGCGCGTACTGGAACAGGGATTTCAACAGTGCCTGTTTCTCAGCATTCCCTTCATACTGGCCATAAAGCATTTCCAGCTCCTGAGCATAGCTGTGCAGATACTCTGGGGTAAATACGTTGCGACGGTGCTGCAGCCAGCGTTCCTGCTCTGCTTCATCCAGGGTTCCCGGGTAATTACGCGCGCGGTAATTAAACATCAGCTTTTCGATGCGCTTATCGGCGAAGGTGATATCAAGCGCCGGTAAGTTACGCGGCTCGGTTTGCAGAACGATATTCATGGCCGCGCGATCGGCATCGCTGAAGAAGCCGTTATAGAGCTGGGCATCCACGTTTTCAGACGGCACGAATGGTTCCGCCTCGGCAAAGATAGCAACCACTTTCTCGCGCACCTGCGGGTTTTCGCGCAGCACTTTCAGGTTATCGAGGCAGTGCTGACGGTTGATGCCCAGCCTGTCTGCATCTTCCGGGCGCAGCGTGTTCGCCTGAGCGAGTACCGGACATTTATTTATATGCACCAGTTTGACCGGCACCGCGGGCAGATCGCCGAGTTCATTTTTTGGCGTGTACAAACGTTCGCGCAGGGTATCGCTGTCGAGCTCCAGCAGGGGTGAAATATCGCCCGCCAGGTCCACCATGATGACCGCATTACGGTTGTCCGGATGCCACGCCAGCGGGGCAACCCAGCTGGTATTGCCGCGCCATGCACCAAACATGCCGGAAATATGCACCAGCGGCTTCATCTGCGGTACGTCGATAAGGGTCATAAGCTTCTGCTTGCTGCGATGGCTTAGCAGATACTCAAACAGCCGGGGCTGTGCGCTTTTCACCAGCTTCGCCATGGCAATGGTGGCATAGACGTCCGCCATCGCGTCGTGGGCGTTGCTGTGCTCGATACCGTTGGCGCGCGTCAGGTGTTCCAGCCGGAAGCTGGTCAGCCCTTCCTCATTTTCCGGCCAGTTAATGCCTTCAGGACGCAGGGCGTAGCAGGCGCGCATGATGTCGAGCAAATCCCAGCGTGAATTGCGGTTCTGCCAGCTCCAGGCATAGGGATCGTAGAAGTTGCGATAAAAGATATTGCGCGTCACTTCGTCATCGAAGCGGATGTTGTTGTAACCGACCACGCAGGTATTGGGGACGGTAAACAGATCGTGGATGCGTCGGGCGAATTCTGCCTCGTTAACGCCTTTCTCCCGCGCTTCCTGAGGGGTGATGCCGGTAACCATGACCGCGCCGGGCTGCGGCAGGTAGTCATCCGCAGGCTTGCAGTAAAAGGCCTCGGGCTCGCCAATAATGTTGAATTCGTCGTCGGTACGGATGGCGGCAAACTGCGCCGGTCGGTCCAGCGCCGGGTGAGTGCCAAAGGTTTCGTAGTCGTGGAACAAAAAAGTCGGGCGAGCGGCAGAGTCAGACACCAGTAATACCATCCTGTTAAAAAATGACGTCACTATGGTAAACGATCGCGCGGGTCAGACCGAATAAAAAGCACCGCCGCGTGGCAAATTTGCGCGCCAGCTTCAGAGAAAAATCTGCGTTCTGTCACATTTTTTTGCAATTAAGCCAGGTAACGACATCAGAACTCCCGTAAAAAGGTCATCGATTTTTACTGACCTGAGGATATACCGTTGAAACGCCGTCTGTTTATTGCTGTTTGTTTACTCGCTTCGAGTGTCTCATCTGCTTTTGCGGCCGAACCACTGGATTTTTCGCCGCAGCCTCCGGCCATTCAGGCTGGCTCCTGGGTGCTGATGGACTACACGACTGGTCAGATTTTAACGGCGGGCAACGAACATCAACAACGTAATCCGGCGAGCCTGACCAAGCTGATGACGGGCTATGTGGTTGATCGGGCCATTGATAGCCACCGCATTACGCCGGACGACATTGTCACCGTAGGGCGTGACGCGTGGGCAAAAGGTAACCCGGTTTTTGACGGCTCGTCGCTGATGTTCCTGAAAGAGGGCGATCGCGTCTCCGTGCGCGATCTGAGCCGCGGTCTGATAGTCGATTCCGGCAACGACGCCTGCGTGGCGCTGGCCGATCACGTGGCGGGCGGGCAGCCGCAGTTCGTGAAAATGATGAACGACTACGTGCAGAAGCTGAACCTGCGCGATACGCATTTTGAAACCGTCCACGGGCTGGACGCGCCGGGCCAGCACAGCTCCGCCTATGACCTGGCCGTACTCTCCCGGGCCATCATCCACGGCGAGCCTGAGTTTTACCATATGTACAGCGAAAAGAGCCTGACCTGGAACGGGATCACCCAGCAAAACCGTAACGGCCTGCTGTGGGATAAAACCATGAACGTGGACGGCCTTAAAACGGGGCATACCTCGGGGGCTGGCTTTAACCTGATTGCGTCTGCCGTAGACGGCCAGCGCCGTTTAATCGCTGTGGTGATGGGGGCGGACAGCCCGAAAGGGCGTGAGGACCAGGCCCGAAAACTGCTGCACTGGGGACAGCAGAATTTCGATACGGTGCAGATCCTGCATAGCGGAAAAAAAGTGGGGACGGAGCGCATCTGGTACGGCGACAAGGAACAGGTGAAACTGGGAACCGACCAGGACTTCTGGCTGGCCTTGCCGAAAGCGGAAGTGCCGAACATCAAAGCCAAATACGTGCTGGATAAAAAAGAGCTGGAAGCGCCGATTGCCGCGCATCAGCGGGTCGGGGAAATCCAGCTCTATGACCGCGATAAAGTGGTAGCCCACTGGCCGCTGGTCACGCTGGAAGCCGTTGATAAAGGCGGCCTGTTCTCTCGACTGAGCGATTACCTGCATCACACGCTCTAACGGCAGATGAGCAGACTGGCAGGGTTGCGAGTCTGCTCACATAATAAACACTCCTCGTTTGCTGATAATGATAATCCAGCTTTATAGTGTATAAATATACAGTAATAAATGGAGGCAGCATGGACTACAGCATTAAGCAGCAACAGAAACGTAAGATTGCCGGTTTTCATTTGGTCGGCCCGTGGGAACACACGGTAAAGCAGGGCTTTGAACAGCTGGTCATGTGGGTTGACGGGCGTCACATTGAGCCGCTGGAGTGGGTGGCGGTCTATTACGATAACCCGGATGAGGTCCCGGCAGAAAAACTGCGCTGTGATACGGCCATTACCGTACCGGACGATTTCGTTATTCCGGAAAACAGCGAAGGCGTCATGATGACGGAAATCGCGGCCGGGGACTATGCCGTGGCGACGGCTCGCGTGGAAAACTACGACTTCGCCACGCCCTGGTATCAGTTTTTCAATTCCCTGCTTCAGGACAATAAGTACCAGATGGCGCTTAAGCCCTGCTTCGAACGCTATCTCAATGACGGCAATGCGGACGGTTACTGGGATATCGAAATGTATATCGCCGTCGAGCATAAAACGGTTTAAGCCTGCTAAATGAAGGGTTTTTCAGCCGGGAACGATCCGCCCGGCTGAAAACACAGTACAATTGTGGTTTGCCGTGTAGCTGGAGAGCGGGTGTGCGTCCCGACAAATCATTAACCCCTTTTGAAATTCGGTTGTATAAACATTACCGCGTGGTGCACGGGTGTCGCATCGCGCTGGCTTTCATATTGACGTTTGTACTGGTCCGTTTGCTGGATGTTCCGGAAGGGACGTGGCCGCTGATCACGCTGGTGGTGGTGATGGGGCCTATCTCGTTTTGGGGGAACGTGGTCCCGCGCGCCTTTGAACGAATTGGCGGGACCGTTCTTGGCTCTGCCCTGGGTCTTATTGCGCTGAAGCTGGAGCTCATCTCATTTCCGGTGATGCTGGCATGGTGCGGTGCCGCTATGTTCCTCTGCGGCTGGCTGGCGTTGGGCAAAAAGCCCTATCAGGCGCTGCTGATTGGTATTACTCTCGCGGTGGTTGTCGGGGCGCCCGCCGGGGATATGACCACGGCGCTGTGGCGAAGCGGGGATGTCATCCTGGGGTCACTGCTGGCCATGCTTTTTACCGGTATCTGGCCGCAGCGGGCTTTTCTGCACTGGCGTATTCAGATGGCTAACTACGTTACCGCCTTTAACCGCGTTTATCAGGCCGGTTTTTCCCCTAATCTGGTCGAGCGCCCGCGGCTGGAAAAGCACCTGCAAACCATCCTTAACGACGTGGTTAAAATGCGCGGCCTGATCACGCCCGCCAGCAAAGAAACCCGCATTCAAAAATCGATTTTCGAAGCTATCCAGACGGTAAGCCGCAACCTGGTCTGCATGCTTGAACTGCAAATCAACGCCCACTGGGCTTCGCGTCCCAGCCATCTTTTGATGCTTAATGCGCAGACCCTCAAAGAGACTCAGCAGATGACGCAGCAAACGCTGTTGACCATCGCTCATGCGCTTTATGAAGGCAACCCGCAGCCGATACTGGCCAACAGCGAGCGACTGAATGAGATCGTCGCGGAGCTGAAGCAGTTAATCAATGAACGCCAGAGCGATAACGTGGCTGAAACGCCTATTCATGGCTACGTCTGGCTGAGCATGGAACTGGCGCGGCAGCTTGAGCTGTTATCGCACCTTATTTGCCGGGCGCTGCGCAAATAAAAGGCGTATGTGACGGCTGCTGCTTCGATTCAGCAGCAATTGGGGTTATGATAGCTTTAAACGATATACTCATTGTCATTCGCAGCCGCTGTCAGTAAGGTTATTGTTACAACGGTTGCCTTAACGAATCCGAATCTCACATTATCAGGGGTGTAAAAATGGAAACTACCAAGCCTTCGTTCCAGGATGTTCTGGAATTCGTCCGCCTGTTCCGCCGCAAAAACAAACTGCAGCGTGAAATCCAGGACGTTGAGAAGAAGATCCGTGACAACCAGAAACGTGTTCTGCTGCTCGACAACCTGAGCGACTACATCAAGCCAGGCATGAGCGTTGAAGCTATCCAGGGCATCATCGCCAGCATGAAGAGCGACTATGAAGACCGCGTTGATGACTACATCATCAAAAACGCAGAGCTGTCCAAAGAGCGTCGCGACATCTCCAAGAAGCTGAAAGTGATGGGCGAAATCAAAAACGGCGAAGCAAAAAGCGAGTAATCGCAGCGAATCGTGAAAAAGGCTCTCTGGTGACAGAGAGCTTTTTTTATAACTCAGAACGCGGCTGCAGCTGATAAATCCAGGCCTGAACCTGCTTGCCTTCAGAGGTGGTCACGGTGACCTCAACCCGGTCATAGCCGTCTTCAAATTCATCCAGCATTTGCCAGTGTGCGGCAAGGTTATCAGAGATAAACAGATAGCCTTCGACGCGGGGACCATCAGGGCGGAGCACGATCCCCGGGAAGTCCGCCGCAGCGCCCCAGCCGCGTTCGTAAAACGTGCCGGATACGGAACCGGCCAGCCATTCGCCGCCGATGTTCTCAAGAATATGCGCATTAGAATGGCCCGGGCGCAGCGTGCCGTAGACAAACAGAGCGTTCATTTTCCCTCATCCGCAAAGCAAAAAGCCTGCTTTAAAAGCAGGCTTTTTAAATTTGGCTCCTCTGACTGGACTCGAACCAGTGACATACGGATTAACAGTCCGCCGTTCTACCGACTGAACTACAGAGGAATCGTTGTGGAGGCTTATCTTAGCGGCGAAAAAAGTTTTGTCAAACCTGATCTTAGGGAAAATCGACCGATTGCTGATTCTGTCGTCAGTTTGTTGTAAATCCACACATCTTTTTCTGGAAAATACTTTGCAGGATTAGCATTTGTCCCCCATCATTTGAAATGGAGTTTCAACTTTTCTCGCTAAGGTCCATTTTGAACGTCACTGCCTCCTTACACCAGGCGATAACGCGCACGCCATGGTATGCAAAACGTAAAAGCTATCGTGTCCTGTTCTGGCGTGAAATCACCCCTCTTGCTGTGCCTATCTTCCTGGAAAATACCTGCGTTCTGCTGATGGGGGTTCTGAGCACCTTTCTGGTGAGCTGGCTGGGTAAAGAGGCGATGGCTGGGGTTGGGCTGGCGGACAGCTTTAACATGGTGGTGATCTCGTTCTTTGCCGCCATAGACCTCGGGACGACGGTGGTGGTGGCCTTTAGCCTCGGCAAGCTGGATCCCAAACGTGCACGCGAGGCGGCCCGCCAGTCGCTGATGATCATGACCATTTTTTCGATCGTCCTGGCGGCGGTGATCCACTATTTTGGTAAAGAGATTATCGACTTTGTCGCCGGGGAGGCCACGAACGAGGTTAAAGACCTGGCGCTGACCTACCTGGAGATGACCGTCATAAGCTATCCGGCAGCGGCCATTGCCCTTATTGGCAGCGGCGCGCTGCGCGGGGCGGGCAACACCAAAATTCCGCTACTGATCAACGGCGGGATGAATATCCTCAATATCATTATCAGCAGCGTGCTGATCTACGGCGTGTTCTCGTGGGACGGACTGGGCTTCGTCGGTGCCGGACTGGGTTTAACCATTTCACGCTATATCGGTGCGGCAGCCATCATCGGGGTACTGATGGCGGGGATCACCCCCTCGCTGCGCCTCACGCTGAAAAGCTATTTCCGCCCCTTTAATTTCGCCATTATCTGGGAAGTGATGGGGATCGGTATTCCTGCGAGCATTGAATCTGTGCTGTTTAACGGCGGGAAATTGCTGACGCAGATGTTTGTCGCCGGGATGGGCACCGACGTGATCGCCGGTAACTTTATCGCTTTTTCCATCGCCTCGCTGATTAACCTGCCGGGTAACGCGCTGGGGTCGGCATCGACCATCATCACCGGTAAACGGCTCGGGAAAGGGCAGATAGGCCAGGCGGAGCGGCAGCTGCGGCATGTTTTCTGGCTGTCGACCATTGGACTGACGCTGATCGCTTGGGGAACTGCGCCCTTTGCCGGGCTGATGGCCTCGTTTTATACCCACGAAGACGACGTTAAAGAGGTCGTTAAGATCCTCATCTGGCTCAACGCGGCCTTTATGCCCATCTGGGCGGCCTCATGGGTATTGCCCGCCGGGCTGAAGGGGGCGCGCGACGCCCGCTTTGCGATGTGGGTTTCGATGCTCGGCATGTGGGGATGTCGCGTTGTGGCGGGGTATACGCTCGGGGTAATGCTCGGATGGGGAGTGGTCGGCGTCTGGCTGGGGATGTTCCTCGACTGGGCCGTACGTGGGGCGCTGTTCTACTGGCGGATGGTCAGCGGGCGCTGGCTGTGGAAATATCCGCGGAAAAATGCCTGACAATTGCGCGAAGTGGAGAATAATTCGGCAAACGATCGGAAATATGCATTCTGCCTTTGACATCCCGGGGGAGCATCGATAATATGCGCCCCGTTCACACGATTCCTCTGTAGTTCAGTCGGTAGAACGGCGGACTGTTAATCCGTATGTCACTGGTTCGAGTCCAGTCAGAGGAGCCAAATTTGAAAAGCCTGCTTTTGAAGCAGGCTTTTTGCTTTTCTGCGCAAGGTAAATGCAAAACGGCAACCAGGTTGCCGTTTTTAGTGTTAACTCCCTCTCCCGTGGGAGAGGGGTGGAGTGAGGGCACCAGACCGCACGAAATTACACGCGAACCGGTGCTGTCGCCTCTTCCAGCCACGAACGCGCATCGCCGTTCACCAGCGGTGACAGCGCCTCACGCACCTGCTGGTGATACGCATCCAGCCACTGCTTTTCCTGCTCGCTCAACAGTTCCAGCTCGACCTGGCTTAAATCAATAGGGATCAGCGTCAGAGATTCAAACCTGCAGAATCCCGGTCGGCTCTCCACAACCTCCACCTGGTTTTCAATACGAATACCGTGGCTATCGCCCAGATAGTAGCCCGGCTCGATAGTCATGATATTTCCCGCCACCAGCGGCCACGGGTTGACCTTTTTGGCGATGCGATGCGGGTTCTCATGGATCAGCAGCTGGTGCCCCACGCCGTGCCCCGTACCGTGATCGTAATCCAGCCCCATCTCCCACAGCGGGCGACGCGCAAACGCATCCAGCTGATGTCCCTGAGTCCCGGAAGGGAACTGCAGGGTAATCAGCGACAGGAAGCCTCTCAGCACGGCGGTGTAGTGCAGGCGCTGCTCCGGGGCGACTTTACCCCATGCCAGCGTGCGCGTGGCGTCAGTGGTGCCATTAGCGTACTGAACGCCGGAATCGTTCAGGTAAAAATGGTCATGGCCGATAGGCTTATTGCTGGCCTCGCTCGAATGATAGTGGCACATCGCCGCATTGCTCGAAGACGCGGAGATGGTCGCAAAACTCTGCTCGATAAACCCCGGCTGCTGTTTGCGGAACGCCAGCTGCTGCGCCTGGACTTCCAGCTCTGTTAGCGGATTTCCTGCCGCCTCGCGAAGCGGCACTTCGCGGCTCAGCCAGGCGAGGAAGTTGACCCACGCGGCACCGTCCTGGTAATGACAATCGCGATAGCCTGCCAGTTCTACCGGGTTTTTAGTGGCTTTCATCAGGGTGATGGGGTCGGTCCGCCAGACAATCTCCCCCCGTGGTTCAATGGCGAAGCGCAGGGCAACCGGCGCGGAATCGGCATCCACCATCACCCGTTTGCCTTCAGCAATCTGCTGGCAGCGTTCGAAAAAGGCCTTCTGTGGCGCAATGGTGAACGCACTGCGGACGTATTCAGGCAGGGCGCCGAGCTTGTTGTCGTTAACAAACCACTCAACGTGACCGTCACGTCCAAGAAGGGCAAAGGAGAGCGGTACCGGGCAGTATGGGATATCCGCGCCACGAACGTTTAACAGCCAGGCGATATTATCCGGCAGGGTAACGGCGAGATAATCGGCATGGTTTGCAGCCAGCACGGCGGCAACGCGCTGACGTTTGTCTTCGCTGCTTTCACCGCTTATCGCAACCGGCATTTCACGGATAAGCCCCGCCGGTGCGGCAGGGCGATCGGTCCATAAGGCGTCAAACGGTGACGCGTTCAGCGGCACGAGCGCGCACTGTGTGGCAGACAGCTGCGTAAACTCGGTATTCGTCATCAGCATTGGGTCAAAACCGATGCGAGTGCCCGCCTCGACGTTTGCCGTCAGCCAGTCTGCCAGCGGCTCGTTGTGCAGGTGGTGAATTTCAATCTCGTCCAGATTCACCTGAACGCGGGCCTGGACCTGATAGCGCCCGTCAACGAACAGCAGCGCTTTATCCTTCAGTACCAGCGCGACGCCGGCAGAGCCGTCAAAGCCCGTCAGCCAGGCCAGCTTTTCGTCGTACGGCGCGCAGTATTCGCTCTGCCATGCATCCGCGCGCGGGACGATCATCCCGTCGAGATGGCTGGCCTCAAGCCAGTGGCGCAGGGCAGAGAGCGGTGATGTGCTGGACATTGTTTTTCCTTATCGTTATTAGCGGAACGGCGGCTCGTTGAAGGTGCGCAGCTTGCGCGAATGCAGTCTGTCACCTTCCGCCCGAAGCAGGTCGATGGCGCGAATGCCGATTTGCAGATGCTCTGAGATAGCCCCTTCATAGAAACGGTTGGCCTGGCCGGGCAGCTTAATTTCGCCGTGCAGCGGCTTATCGGAAACGCACAGCAGCGTGCCGTACGGAACGCGGAAGCGATATCCCTGCGCGGCGATGGTGGCGCTCTCCATATCGATCGCCACCGCGCGGCTCAGGTTGAAGCGCAGCGCGGAGGCTGAGTAACGCAGCTCCCAGTTGCGATCATCCGTCGTGACGACCGTACCGGTGCGCAGGCGCTGTTTGACCTCTTCACCCGGCATGCCGCTCACCTCTTTGGTGGCGTCGTACAGCGCGCGCTGCACTTCGGCGATGCTCGGGATTGGGATATCCGGCGGCAGCACGGCATCAAGCACGTGATCATCACGCAGATAGGCGTGGGCCAGCACGTAGTCGCCAATCAGCTGGCTTTCACGCAGGCCGCCGCAGTGACCAATCATCAGCCACACGTCCGGGCGCAGTACCGCCAGATGGTCACAGATGGTTTTGGCGTTTGACGGGCCGACGCCGATGTTGATCAGCGTAATGCCCTGACCGTCGGCGGTGATAAGGTGCCAGGCGGGCATCTGGTGTTTTTTCCACGCCAGATCGGAGATAGCCTGCTCGGGCGCTTCGGTCTCCGCGGTGATCCAGATCCCACCCGCGCAGGAGAGCGCGATATACGGGCTTTCAGGGTCGAGGATCTGGCTGCAGCCCCATCGGACAAACTCATCAACGTAGCGGGTGTAGTTGGTAAAGAGCACGAACGGCTGGAAATGTTCGACTGGCGTACCGGTGTAGTGGCGCAGGCGCGCCAGGGAGAAATCGACCCGGCGGGCGTCAAAGTGCGACAGAGGAGAAAATTCGGCCGGGTGATAAATCCCGTCTGCCGTTTCATCGCCAATCTGCGAAAGCTCGGTGGTCGGGAAGTGGCGGGTCAGCCCCGCGCTCATGGAGCGGTCAAGAGTTAACGCCGAACCGTCAATCACGTACGGATAAGGGATCTCATGCTGCGAGGGCTCAACGGAAATGTGCGCGCCGTAATCCTGATACAACAGCGTAAGCTGTTCTTCAAGATACGGGCGGAACAGCGCAGGGCGGGTGACGGTGGTGCTGTAGCAGCCGGAGTGGGTAAAGCGCGCGTAGGCGCGGGTTTTGGGATTACTGCTGGCGCTGCCGTCCCAGGTCACAGAGAGCGATGGATAAACAAAAAGGCCCTCGGTTCTGGCCTTTTGGTCGGGGAGTTTCCCTGTTTCGATATATTCGCTAATGGCGCTGCGCAGCGCGTTGACGGACTGTTCATACAGCGCGTCGAGTTTTTCCAGCGCCTGAGCCGGGGTCAGGCTGGAGCCCTTATTATTCATCTCTGTCTCCTTGTTCCACAGGTGTGCGACTCTACCCGATAGTATGTCACACGCCTGTGAAACAAAAGTGAGATCAGCGGTGGCTCGTCTCTTTCATCAGCAGCGCCGTTGCCGCCGACAGCAGGCAACCGGCCAGAAGATAAATCGCCACGCTGTGCCAGTTGCCGCCGGAGAAGGTCACCAGCGCAGCGGCAATAAACGGCGTAAACCCGCCGCCAACCACGCTTGCGACCTGGTAGCCCACGCCCGCGCCGCTGTAGCGGTAGCTGGCGCCGAACAGCTCGGTAAACATCGGCTGCTGCACGCAGACCACCATATCGTGAGCGATGTTAGCGAGCATGATGGCAAAGAAAACAATCCAGAAAACAGACTGCGCCTCCAGCGCCATAAAGAACGGCCAGGCGCTGAGGGTTCCAATCAGCGCGCCGGTGATGTAAACGCGACGGCGACCAAACCGGTCAGCCAGCCAGGCGAAGCAGGGGATAGTCAGGCAGCTGATCCCGCCGACCAGCAGGCCAATATTCAGGAACAGTTCACGGGGCAGGCCGAGATTCTGCGTCGAGTAGTTCAGGGCAAAGGCGGTGACGATATACATCGTCAGCAGCTCGCACAGGCGCAGGGCGATAATTTTCAGAAAAGCGCCAGGGTGCCGGACAAGGGCTTCCATGACAGGAAGTCTTCTGTTAGCGGCCGGTTTTTCCTGCTGCTTTTCGAACTCTGCCGACTCCTCCATTCCGTTACGGATCCAAAGCGCGGCAATGACCAGCACGATGCTGAAGATGAACGGAATGCGCCAGCCCCAGCTCAGGAACTGCTCGTCGGTGGTGAGCTGGCTGATTAACGACACCAGCCCTGTGGAAAGCAACAGCCCTACGCCGTACCCGACCTGCACGCCGCTGCTGTAAAACGCTTTCTTATTTTTTGGCGCGCTCTCAACGGATAGCAGCGCCGCGCCGCCCCATTCGCCGCCAACGGCAAAGCCCTGAATGGCGCGTAATGTCACCAGCAGCACCGGTGCCCACCAGCCAATGGCGGAAAACGAAGGGAGAATGCCAATCAGCGCGGTGGCGATCCCCATCATCCAGACGGTGAGCATCAGCATGCGCTTGCGGCCGAGACGGTCGCCGAAGTGGCCGAAGATCACACCCCCCAGCGGACGAAACAGAAAGCCAACGCCGAAGGTGGCAAACGCGGCGAGCGTGCCCATCGCAGGGCTGACCTGGGGGAAGAATTCGCGGTTAAACACCAGCGCGGCGGTAATGCCGTAAAGCAGAAAATCATACCAGTCGACGACGGCACCCGCGAAGCTGCCGAGTGCGGCGCGGCGGGCACGATTGAGCGAAGGGGTCTCCTCGTTGGGACGATCGGAGATGAGGGTGGAGTCCATAGTTGTCCTGTCCGTACTAATTTTTAATTATTGGTATAAGAAAAGGTCACTCACATTGCGCCGTCATATAAACGGAACCTATGAGACTACCGCGACAAAACGCCCGAGAAAACGTTTTTATCTTTCCTGAAGGTGCTGAATAAATAAATTTCATCTTCGCCTGCAGCGAGATAATTGTGTCTTCTGGCTCCGTTACAGGCTGAATGGTTTACAGTAATAGTGACCGCCGCGTGAGTTAAGCTGAGGGAATAATGATGCAACGCACCTTTTCGGCATTCTGGATGATTCTGTTTTTATTCGTCGCACCGCTTCATGCGGAGCCCAACGTCTATGGTGAACAGCGTATCAGCGGCTGGTGGAACGCGCTGACGGACGATATTTCGCAAACCTGGGAGCAGCCTCAACGTTACGATCTGTACCTGCCGTTTCTGAGCTGGCACGCTCGCTTTATGTACGACAAAGAAAAAACCGATAAGTACAACGAAATGCCGTGGGGCGGTGGCCTGGGCGTTTCCCGCTATAACGAAGAGGGCAACTGGAGCGCGCTTTTCGCGATGATGTTCAAGGACTCGCACAACGAATGGCAGCCCGCGATGGGCTATGGCTGGGAGAAGGGCTGGTATCTGGATAATGCCAAAGATTTCCGCCTTGGGCTCGGTGCTGCAGCGGGCATCACGGCGCGAGATGATTTTGCAAACTATGTACCGCTACCGTTCATTTTCCCGCTGTTCTCTGCCGGCTACAAGCGCGTTACCGTCCAGTTCACCTATATTCCTGGAACCTATAACAACGGCAACGTGCTTTTTGCCTGGCTGCGCTTAGGCTTTTAAAGGGTGATCACCTTTTTTGCCACGGCGTTAGACAATACCAGCATGGAAAAGAGAACAGAGGTGACGAACGTAAGCACAATTAGCGCCAGCTTCATTCCGAGAGAGGTCACCGGTATCAGCGCCGTCAGCAGATGAAACACCGAGTAGTGCACAATATACACGCCGGTCATCGTTTTGCTGATGGCGGCAAGAATGGACTCCTTGAATTCAGCATTGCGGCGAAAGCGCACGCCGTTCGCCGCAATCACCAGGGCAATAATCAGGATGTAGATCTGCGAGCCGGTGAGAATAAAGGCGTTTCTGTCGGCCTTAAACAGGGCAAAAAAGAAGTGGCGCTCGTAAAACCAGGTGAAAAGATAGATAAACGGGATGGCGATAACCGCCGCCCTGACTACATTTTTGCGGCTTATCCACTCGGCGATTTTAGGGTCGCAGAAAAGTTGCCCCGTCAGATAAAACAGCAGCCACGTCCACAGCCGATACTGCGGTGAAAGAGAAAGGACGTGCGTTTCAGGATAAAGCGCCGATAACAGATCGTATCCGTAGGAAAAGAACAGCAGGGCAGCAATCGCGCCGCAGAACAGCGATCTCCGCTGGCTAAGCCACTCCACCACCGGGTGGAAGGTGTAAATCACGACAAAGGCGAACACGAACCAGGGCTGGATTAAATACCCGCGCTGATAAGGCTCCCACAGGTAGTAGATCGTTATCCAGAACAGAAAAACAATCACCAGACTTTTAATTTTACCCAGCTGCCAGCGCGTGCCGTGCCGGGATTGTCCGTCGAGATAGCCCGACACCACAAAAAACAGCGGCGTGGCGATGGTCGAGATAAAGGTTAAAAACCCCAGGATCCAGTGATAGTCATAATCATAATGATCCCAGGTGTTGTAGATGGTAAAGAAGGTCACCGCCGTCATACAGCCCAGCGTCTTGATAATGTTCAGCCCTGTCGCATTCATTGTTGTTTGGCTTCGTCCTTACGATGGAAACACGCGTAGATCACGGGGAGTACCAGCAGCGTCAGGATTGTAGCAAACCCCAGTCCAAACATAATCACAACGGCCATGCTCTGGAAGAAAACATCCAGCAGTAGCGGAGCCAGGCCAAGTACGGTAGTGAACGCGGTGAGCAGGATAGGGCGCAGGCGCGAGGTGGCGGCATAAACGATCGCGCTGTGCTGATCCTTTTGCATTTTCTGCTGTTCAATCTCTTCCACCAGCACGATGCCGTTGCGGATGAGCATTCCGCTCAGGCTCAGCAGACCTATCAGCGCCATAAAGCCAAAGGGAATGCCGGTAATTAAAAATCCTGGCGTGACGCCAATCAGCGCAAGCGGTACGGTCAGCCAGATTGCGACGGCTTTTTTTACAGAGCTGAACATCAGCACCGTAATGACAAACATCACCAGATACCCGAGGGGCAGCGTTGTGAATAGTCCTTGCTGCGCTTCGCTGGAGTTTTCCGCATCGCCTCCCCACTCGATGCTGTAGCCGTGTGGCAGGGTAAGGGCATCCACTTGCGGCTTGACGCGGGCGAGAATATCGCCGGAGGTTTGCTGGCTAAGCGGGTCCGGGTCCGTCTGAACCGTCAGTACCCGCGAGCGGTCGCGTCGAAGGATGAGCGGATCTTCCCACTCCAGCGAGAAGCTGCTGACGACGTTACTCAGCGGGATATACTGCTGCCGCGCCTGGCTCCACACCAGCACGTTGTTCAGGTGGCTGGCATCCAGCCTTTCACTTTCCGGGGGCCTCACCACCACGGGCAGCAGGTCGCTGCCTTCCCGATACAACCCCGCCCGGCTGCCGGAGAAATTCATTTCCAGCGCGTTGTCGACGTCCTGCTTATCCACGCCAAGCTCGCGTCCCAGCGCGGCGACGTACTGCGGACGGATCACTTTGCTGCGGTTTTGCCAGTCGTTTCGGACGCTGCCCGTGGCCGGGTCGCGCGCCAGAATATCGTCCACCTGGCTGGCAATCAGGCGCAGCCTGTCAGGATCCGGGCCTTTAATACGCACTTCAATGGCGCTGTCGCCGGAGGGGCCAAACATCACCCGTTTGGTGCTGGCGTTGACCTGCGGATAGTTTCGCGCGATGTACTCATCCACGTAGCGCGTCAGAGCGGCGATGTTGCGCTGGTCATCCATGCGCACCATGATCTGCGCGTAGTTGCTGTACTGCCGCTGTCCGCTGTAGGTCAGAATAAAGCGCATGCTCCCCTGACCGATGGTAGAGACGGTGGTTTCCACGCCGGGCTGGCCCGTGATGGTTTTCTCAATATCGCCGGTCATTTTCTCGGTCCATTTGATATCGGTCCCGTAGGGTAACCACAGGTCGACAAAGAAAATCGGCGTATTGGACGACGGGAAAAAGTTTTGCCGCACCGCGCCAAACCCCCAGACAGACGCGGCCAGCAGGGCGGCCATCACTACCAGCGTCGGTGCCTTATGGTGCAGCAGCGTGTTAAGCAGGCGCTGGTAGAGGCGGTAGAGACGTTTGTCGTAAGGATCTGACTCGTCGGCGTTGTCCGGCGCGCTGTCGTTTTTAAACAACCACCACTTAATCAGCACCGGGGTGAGGGTGAGCGCCGAGAACCAGCTCAGCATCAGGGAAATCAGCAGCACCTGGAAAAGAGATTTACAGTATTCCCCGGTGGAATCCTGCGACAGCCCGATAGGCGCAAACGCCAGGATGGCGATCACCGTCGCCCCCAGCAGCGGCAGGGCGGAGCGGCGGATAATATTATTAACGGCGGTTAACAGCGGTGAGCCCTGCTGCCGGGCAATCAACACCCCTTCGACAATCACGATGGCGTTATCCACCAGCATGCTGAGGGCGATAATCAGCGCCCCGAGCGAGATCCGCTGCAGCTCAATGCCACACAGATACATAATCAGCAGCGTACCCAGCACGTTAAGGGCCAGAGAAACCGCGATGATTATCCCGCTGCGCACCCCCATAAAGATCAACAGCACGCCGATGACGATCGCCAGCGCCATCAGGAAGTTAATAATAAAACCGTTAACAGAGTGGCCCACTTCGGCTGCCTGATCGTAAAACAGGTCTATCTGTATGCCTGCCGGTTTTTCCGCCGACATCTGGTTTAGCTTCGCCTCCAGCGCGTGGCCCACGTCGATCACATTCACGCCGGGAATAAACGAGACGCCCATGGTGACGGCTTTTTTACCGTTGGCATGGTAGATACTGGCCGGCGATTCGTTTAGCCCGCGCGACAGCGTGGCGATGTCCCGCAGACGCGTCGCCGCCCCGGTGCCGGAAGGCGTGATGATGAGATCCGCCAGTTCATCAAGATTCTCGAATTCACCGGTCGGGTGCAGACGAATGGATTCGCTGCCGGAGGTGATTTCTCCGGCGCTGGAAACGACGTTAAGTCTGCTGAGCAGAGCGGAAAGCTGGTTCAGCGTAATGCCGCGCGCGGCCATTTTGGTCAGAGAGATATCGATGTTGACCTGCTGGCTAATGGCCCCGCCGATGGCGACCTTCGCAACCCCGGGAACCAGAATTAACTCGCGGCGCAGCTGTTCCGCATATCTCACCAGTTCAGGATTACTGAATTCATCCCCGGAAATGGCGAAGAAGAAGCCGAATACGTCGCCGAAATCGTCATTTACAAAGGGCGTGACGACGCCGGGCGGGAACTGACGCGAGGCATCGCCCACGCGGCGGCGCAGTTCATCCCAAATCTGCGGCAGTTCGTTCGAGTGATAGCGTGACGCGATGTTAACGGTGATTTGCGACAGACCGTTTGAAGAGATAGAGCTCACGTTGTCCAGATAAGGCAGCTGCTGAAGGGCATTCTCCAGCGGAAGCGTCACCTCTTCTTCAACCTGCTGAGCGGATGCGCCGGGGTAGTGGGTGACCACCACTGCGGTTTTGATGGTAAAAGCGGGGTCTTCCAGCCTGCCGATATTTAACAGGGCGAAAATACCCCCGATGCCCAGCAGCAGAATCGTTAGCCAGACGCGTACGGGGTTATTTATAAATTGACGAGAAATATCCATTACAGTCCCCGTTCACGCGTCCAGATACGCACCGGCTGGTTAGCATGGAGTTCCCCAACGCCTGCGGCAACCACGCGTTCGCCCGCTTTAAGTCCGCTGACGATCGTTACGCCTTCGCTACTCACTTGACCTACGCTGACCTTGCGGTCTTCAAGATGGAGCGCGTCGCCTTCTCCTGCCACGACCCAGACGTGCGGCTCATTGCGCGGGCTGTTGTCTGGATTAAAGACGGCCTCAACCGGTACGACCAGCGCCTGAGCGCCTGCGCCAGCAGGGAGGTTGGTTAAATTGATGGTCACAGTACCGCTTACGCCACCGACGGCGGGAAAATCATCTGGTCGCGGCATGGTCAGTATCACCTGCCAGGTCAGGGTATTGCTGTCGCTGCTGCCCGAGTGCTCTTTGTAGACGGCGGTAAATTCCCGATCCGGAATGGCGTTAATTCTCACCACGGGGCGATACTGCGCGTTGCGAATATCAAAGGTCTTAAACAGGTTCTCAGGAATACTAAACACAACGTCCAGCAGGTCGGTGCGGGTTAACGTCGCGATGGGCTGACCGGCTGACACCACCTGATGGTTTCGGACATGTACGCTGGCCACCGTCCCGCTGAAGGGGGCGACGAGCGTCATCTGATTCAGCTCTTCTCGGGCAATTTGTAGCGCCGCATTCGCCGAATCGCGGTTCGCGCGCTGCACGTCCATTTCTGCTTTCGAAATCGCCTGGCGGCCCGCCAGCGTCTGGAAGCGATCGAATTGCCTCTGGGCCAGCGTCGCCGCCGTTTGTCTGTCATTAACCCGTTGCTGGGCTTCACGGGCATTCAATCTTGCAAGCTGTTGACCCTGCTTGATGACTGCGCCCTGACGCACATCGAGCGCTTCAATTTGGCCTGCGCGCTTGAAGGAAAGGTCTGTGGCATCGCCCGATTCAATGCGGGCGGGGAAAACGCGCTGCTGGGCGTGACCGGGAACCGTCACCTCCGCCACTTTTACCATCCTGGGCAGGGGGGATGCTTGCTTGGGTTTCGGGTCGCACGCCGTGAGCGTTAACAAAACGAACGGTAAAAGAGAGAGGTAGCGGTTCACTGTATTCCCCTAATAAATAACTGTTTTATTTATTCCATAACCTGGACAGGGGTGACACTATTCAGCCAGAACAGTGACGACCATATAGGTAAATAAACCAATCGCCGTGCTGGCGATAATAGCAAGCGCGATAAACATACCCAGGCGGATCAGGCTTAAACCATACATAAATTCCTCCATGAGCCGGAAGCGGTGGCTGACTATGAGCATAGTCTGCGAAAAGATAAATGTTAAATAACCATTATCAGTGGGCAAGCGCTAAACCTGATATTCCTGTGCTACGTTTAATATCATCCATCTCTTTTTACCGTAACTGGCATTAAGGGCAACCCCCTGCATTTAATGCGTTTTTTTGCTTCATTCACTCTCGTGTTGGTTATAAAAAGGATGCTCGATATGTATAAAAACATTCTCGTTCCGGTGGATGTCTACGAGACAAGCCTGGCGGATAAAGCGTTGCAGCATGCACAGTTTCTGGCGCAAAGCGCATCGGGTGACATTCATTTACTGCACGTCATGCCCAAATTTTCAGCCGAACTGACGCGCGGTTTTATTTCAGATGCGCGCAAGATGGATGAATATATGATTAATAATTCGAAAGAAAAACTGTCTGACCTGGTCAAAAAATTGAATCTGCCGGAAGATCGTGTTCATCTCCATGTTCGTAGCGGAAATGTTCGTGATGAGGTTATTAAGCTGGCGGATGAACTTGCTGCTGGCGCGATTATTGTCGGCTCTCGAAATCCCAATATTCAAACCCATTTGTTAGGTTCGGAGGCGGCAAGTATTGTCCGTTACGCCCATGTTCCTGTTTTCGTTATTCGTTAATTACATGAAAGCAAGGTGATTTCTGAATAGAACCTGAGGAAGGAACGATGAAAACAGGAAAACCTGAACGTCCGTATTATCAACAAACCGTTGACGAAACCCTGTCGAATATCCACTCCACTCTGGAAGGACTTAGCGGCACTGAGGCATCAGCCCGACTTCAGCAGCATGGTGAGAATGCGTTGCCGCAAAAAAAGGGCAAACCCGCCTGGCTGCGCTTCCTGGCGCATTTTAACGATGTATTAATTTACGTTCTGCTGGTGGCCGCGTTGCTTAAGCTCTTCATGGGCCACTGGGTAGACATGTTTGTGATCCTTGGGGTTGCCATCATTAACGCGCTGATTGGCCATATCCAGGAGAGCAATGCTGAAAAATCGTTGCAGAGCATTCGCAATATGCTCTCCAGCGAAGCCGTGGTGGTACGACAGGGGAATCATGAAACGATCCCCACCACGGCGCTGGTGCCGGGAGATATCGTGGTGATCCGTGCCGGGGATCGTATCCCTGCGGACCTGCGCGTGATTGAAGCGCATAACCTTCGCGTGGAGGAGGCCATCCTGACCGGCGAATCCACCGTTGTTGAGAAAAACAGCGATGCGTTAAGCGGGGAACTGCCGTTAGGTGACCGGTATAATCTGCTCTACTCAGGCACCACCGTTAGCTCCGGCGGCGGTAAAGGCGTGGTGGTGGCAACCGGGGGCGAGACCGAGCTTGGCCACATCAATCAGATGATGTCCGACATTGAAAAGCACCGCACGCCGCTGATGGTGCAGATGGATAAGCTCGGTAAAACCATCTTTATTACTATCCTGGTGATGATGGTGGCGCTGTTTGTCTTTAGCCTCCTGTTCCGGGATATGCCGGTTTCTGAACTGGTGCTGTCGCTTATCAGCCTCGCCGTTGCCGCCGTGCCGGAAGGCCTGCCGGCCATCATTTCCATCATCCTTTCGCTTGGCGTACAGGCCATGGCGCGACGCAAGGCCATCATTCGCAAGCTGCCTACGGTGGAAACGCTGGGTGCGATGACGGTCATCTGCTCGGATAAAACCGGCACCCTGACGATGAATGAAATGACGGTCAAAGCGGTGATTACCGCTGACACGACCTATCGCGTGGAGGGCGACAGCTACGAACCGGTGGGGAATATTCACCCCGTAGATGACCCGACGCCCGTCAGCGTGACGCAGGGTTCCCTGCTGGAACGCTACCTGCGTACAATCGACCTTTGCAATGACAGCCAGCTGATCAAAGACGAGCAGGGGCTGTGGAAAATCACCGGCGGTCCGACCGAGGGCGCGCTGAAGGTGCTGGCGGCGAAAATTCCGCTTCCACCGCTTGATACCGAAATGCGCAGTAAAATCCCGTTTGATTCGCAGTATAAATACATGTCCACCCTGTACCGGCTGGGCGAAGAAGAGGCGATTTTAATCACCGGCGCGCCGGACGTCCTGTTCCGCCTCTGCCAGTACCAGCAGACGAATGACGGACTGCAGCCTTTCGATCAGCCTTACTGGGAAGGAAAGATTGAAGAGTATGCCCGGGAAGGGTTGCGTATGGTAGCTGCGGCCTGGAAACCTGCCCGCGAGGGGCAGCGCGAGCTGGATCACCCGGACCTCCATGATGGCGTGATCCTGCTGGGTATTGCAGGAATGATGGATCCGCCGCGTCCGGAGGCCATTACCGCGATTGCCGACTGTCTGCAGGCCGGGATCCGCGTGAAAATGATCACCGGCGACCACCCGCAAACGGCCATGAGCATCGGGCAAATGTTGGGGATTGGTAACGCCGCAAGCGCTATCACCGGACGCGAGCTGGAGGCAATGGACGATCGTCAGCTGAGCGACGCCGCGCAACAGTACGATATTTTCGCCCGAACCAGCCCGGAGGATAAATTCCGCCTCGTGCAGGCCCTGCAAAGTAAACAGGAAGTGGTGGGCATGACCGGGGATGGCGTAAATGATGCCCCGGCGCTCAAGCGGGCGGATGTGGGTATCGCCATGGGGATTAAGGGGACGGAAGTCACCAAGGAAGCCGCCGACATGGTGTTAACGGATGACAACTTTGCCACCATTGCCAGTGCGGTGCACGAGGGTCGTCGGGTTTACGATAACCTGAAAAAAACGATTCTGTTCGTTATCCCGAGCAACATTGCGCAGGCCCTGCTGATCATCATCGCGCTGCTGGCGGGAAACCTGATCCCGCTGACCCCGGTCCTGATCCTGTGGATGAACATGGCGACGTCGGCAACGCTGTCGTTTGGCCTGGCGTTTGAAGCGGGTGAGAAGGACATCATGAACCGCCCACCGCGTAAGGCGAATCTGCATGTGATGGATGGCTATGCCATCTGGCGCGTGGTGTTTGTCGGTCTGATGATTGCCATTAGCGCCTTCGTGCTGGAAGCGTGGCTACAGCCGCGCGGCTATTCGGCGGAATTTATCCGCACCGTGCTGCTGCAAACCCTGGTGACTGCGCAGTGGTTCTACATGCTTAACTGCCGCGTTAATGATGGCTTCTCGCTGAGCAAAGGCCTGCTGGCGAATAAAGGGATTTGGATCGTGAGCGGCGTACTGCTGGCGCTACAGCTTCTTATCATTTACGCACCGTTCATGCAGATGCTGTTTGGCACCGAAGCGCTGCCGTTCCGCTACTGGGTCATCACCTTGCTGATTGGTTTTGTGATGTTCCTTATTGTCGAGGCGGAGAAAGTGCTGACGCGCAGGTGGCGCAAAACCGAAGCGTAATAGCGTAAACTGAGAAAGCCTGCCTGAGCCCGGGCTTTCTCTTTTTTGAGCACAGGAAATTATGATGCGACTTACCTGGTTCGTCCTTGCGCTGTGTGCCGCTATACCCGGTGCGTTTGCCGTAACCTATACCCTACCGCCGGAAGGCAGTCGTCTGGTGGGAACCCCGATTATCATCACCGTTCCTGAAGGTAACACGCTGCCTCTGGAAGCCTTTGCCGCGCAGTACGGGCAGGGGCTGAGCAATCTGCTGGAAGCGAACCCGGGCGTAGATCCTTTTTTGCCTAAATCCGGCACCCGGCTGACGATCCCTCAGCAGCTGATTTTGCCCGACACCGTCCGCGAGGGCATTATCGTGAATGCCGCGGAAATGCGTCTCTACTATTATCCGCCAGGCGGCAATACCGTTGAAGTACTGCCCATCGGTATCGGTCAGGCCGGACGCGAAACTCCGCGTAACTGGGTGACGGCCGTTGAGCGTAAGCAGGAGGGGCCAACCTGGTCTCCGACGCCGAACACGCGTCGTGCCTATGCGGCAGAAGGGAAAACGCTTCCGGCATTCGTACCCGCCGGGCCGGATAACCCGATGGGCCTGTATGCGATTTATATTGGCAGGCTGTATGCCATTCACGGCACAAACTCGAATTTCGGCATCGGGCTGCGGGTGAGCCAGGGCTGTATCCGTCTGCGCAATAACGACATCAAATACCTTTTCGATAACGTTCCCGTAGGAACCCGCGTGCAGCTTATCGACAGGCCGGTTAAAGTCACCACCGAGCCGGACGGCAGCCGCTGGGTGGAAGTTCACGAGCCATTATCACGCAACCGCGCGGAATTTGAATCGACCCGGAAAGTGCCGCTGCCCATCTCCGCCGCGCAGCGGACGCAGCTGATAAACGAGGGGGCAGGAGCCGAACTGGAACGGCGGTCCGGGATGCCGGTGAAGCTTGGCATGTAAAGGCATAGTGCGGGGACACACGAGTCCCGTAGGGCGGGTAAGGCGAAGCCGCCACCCGACAATTTTACCCGACGCGGGAAAGCAAAAAGCCTGCTTCAAAAGCAGGCTTTTCAAATTTGGCTCCTCTGACTGGACTCGAACCAGTGACATACGGATTAACAGTCCGCCGTTCTACCGACTGAACTACAGAGGAATCGTGTGAACGGGGCGCATATTATCGACCTGCGTTCGCCTTGTCAAAGGGTGGATCTACGCCTTTTGATCGTTTGCTGACAAAATCGGCAAAGTGATGTTTTTGGCAGCGGAGTGCACCGTCATGGTGCGGGTATACCCCTAATGGGGCAGATCATAAACTGCTGTTTCGGTAATAAAACCCCCCTCCATGATTAGGTTTCCTTATTTTCAGGCGCTTAGCGCCCAATTCAGACCGCCTGGTAAAAGTGGCATTCATATTGCAAAACCTGTTCAACAACGACAGCCGGTTCCGGCACAGCATTTCGAACAGGGGGCAAAATGAACTTAAGACGACTGAAATACTTCGTAAAAATCGTCGATATCGGCAGCCTGACTCAAGCGGCAGAAGTGCTGCATATCGCGCAGCCTGCGCTGAGCCAGCAGGTGGCTACTCTGGAAGGCGAGATGGATCAGCAGCTACTGATTCGTACCAAACGCGGCGTTACGCCAACGGAAGCAGGCAAAATCCTCTATACCCACGCGCGCACCATTCTTCGCCAGTGTGAACAGGCGCAGCTGGCGGTGAACAACGTAGGCCAGACGCTGAGCGGGCACGTTTCTATCGGCCTGGCGCCGGGAACGGCCGCGTCCTCTATTACCATGCCGCTGCTGCAGGCCGTCCGCGCCGAGCTGCCTGAAGTTCTGGTCTATCTGCACGAAAACAGCGGTTCCGTACTGAATGAAAAACTGCTCAACGGCCAGCTGGATATGGCGGTTCTTTACGATCGCTCCCCGGTCGCCGGGATCACCAGCCAGCCGCTGCTGAAAGAAGATCTCTACCTCGTGGGCACCCGCGACTGTCCGGGTCAGAGCGTAGACCTTACCGCCGTGGCAGAGATGAACCTCTATCTGCCGCGCGACTACAGCGCCGTGCGCGTGCGCGTGGACGAAGCGTTCTCCCTGCGCCGCCTGACGGCCAAAATCATCGGTGAAATTGACTCAATCTCCACGCTCACCGCGGCCATTGCCAGCGGGATGGGGGTGACCGTGCTGCCGGAATCCGCAGCCCGCTCGCTGTGCAGCGCGGCAAACGGCTGGATGGCGCGGATCACCACGCCTTCCATGAGCCTGCCGCTGTCGCTGAACATGTCTGCTCGCGGTTCGCTGTCGCCGCAGGCGCAGGCGGTAAAAGAAATTTTGATGTCGCTGGTCAGCAAGCCGTCGCTTGAGAACCGTGAACTCCAGCTCGTGAGCTGATATTCCATAAAAGCATAAGATGCTGGTTTTTATTATTTGTTCTGCAGCGCGGCAGACTCTAACAATAGAGCTATGTCAGATGCGCCGGAGTGAATCGTGAATTTCCAGCAACTTAAAATCATCCGTGAGGCGGCCAGGCGGGACTACAACCTGACCGAGGTCGCCAATATGCTTTATACCTCTCAGTCCGGCGTCAGCCGCCATATCCGCGAGCTGGAAGAGGAACTGGGCATAGAGATCTTTATCCGTCGCGGCAAGCGACTGCTCGGCATGACGGAGCCGGGTAAGGCTTTGCTCACCATCGCAGAGCGGATCCTCAACGAGGCCAGCAACGTGCGTCGTCTGGCGGATCTCTTCACCAATGACGCTTCGGGCGTGCTCACCATCGCCACCACCCACACCCAGGCGCGCTACAGCCTGCCGCCGGTGATCAAAGTGTTCCGCGAACTTTTCCCTGACGTCCGTCTGGAGCTTATCCAGGGCACGCCGCAGGAAATTGAAGTGCTGCTGCAAAACGGTGGGGCGGATATCGGCATTGCCAGCGAACGCCTGAGCAACGACCCGCTGCTGGTGGCGTTCCCCTGGTTCCGCTGGTACCACAGCTTATTACTCCCGGTCGATCATCCGCTCAATCAGGTCTCTCCCCTGACGCTGGAAGACGTTGCGAAATGGCCGCTCATTACCTACCGCCAGGGGATCACCGGACGCTCGCGTATTGATGAAGCCTTCAACCGTAAAGGATTAACGCCGGACATCGTGCTGAGCGCGCAGGATTCTGACGTGATCAAAACCTACGTCGAGCTGGGGCTGGGCATTGGGCTGGTGGCGGAACAGTCCAGCGGAGAACGCGAAGACGGTAACCTGGTGCGTCTTGACACGCGTCATCTGTTTGACGCCAACACCGTATGGCTTGGCCTGAAGCGCGGACAGCTGCAGCGCAACTATGTGTGGCGCTTTATCGAGCTGTGCAATGCCGGGCTGTCGGTGGATGAGATTAAACGTCAGGTCATGGAGCCGGAAGAAGTGGCGATTGATTATCAGATATAGCTGCTGGCTTGCCCGGCAGCGCTGCGCTGACCGAATCAGAGGGCAGGGATGTCGTCACTTGTTGTAAGTAGTGGGGATATGCTGCTGCATCAACTCAACGATCCAGTCAATAAAAACACGCAGTCTGGCGTTGACATGGCGGTTCGGCGGAAATGCCAGATACAGGGGCATTGGCTTAATACGCCAGTCTTCAAATAGCGGAATTAAAGAGCCAGCAGTCTGATGCGCTGCCGCCATATAGACCGGCAGCGCAATCACGCCCAATCCCGCTAGCCCAGCTTCGAGGTAAGCATAGCCATCATCCACGGCAAGTACATAGTTGCCCGTGATTTCAATATGTTCACTCTCACCGTGCAGTACCAGAGGATCAATCTTACCGGTGCGTGAGGATAAGAATCCCACTATGCGATGGTCGGTATTTTCCAGCTCTCGCGGGTGCGCAGGGGCGCCGAGGCGTTCCACATAGCTCGGTGCGACGTAAATACCGATTTGCAAATCACCGACATGGCGTGCGATCAGGGACTGGTCGTTGATTTCGCCGCCCCGCACGACACAATCCACGTTGTCGCCGATCAGATCCACCACCCGGTCACTCACGCCCATGTCGAACTGGATTTCAGGGTAGCGTGCGTGAAAAGCCGGTAGCGCGGGCACCAGCACCAGGCGTGCGAGAGGAGTCGGCACATCTACCCGCAGGCGTCCCCTGGGCGTCATCGTCGCACTGGACAGGCTGTTTTCAGCATCTTCCATGTCCGCCAGCAGGCGGATGACGCGCTCGTAGTAGACCGCGCCATCAGGAGTAACGCCGAGCCTGCGGGTGGTGCGATGGAGCAATTTGACGCGCAGGCGCGCTTCGAGCTGCTGAATGAGCTGCGTCACTGTAGTTTTGCTCATATGAAGCGTTTGGGCAGCCTTTGTGAAGCTACCTGCCTCCACCACGCGAGCAAAGGCGCGCATCGCGTCGAAACGATCCATCCCTTGTCCTCTCTTTTCACCGATTGTTTGGATATTACAAACAATGATGGACAAAGTCGCTTGTTTATCTGCCCGAACCTGCACCTGTAAAGTGTCTTTATGTTCAACGGGCTGATTTCGCCCTATTTCAAAGGTACAAACATGACAACACGCGAAGCTGTTTTTCCCCTCGGACGCCAGGCGCTCTATGAGCGCAATCGGTATTCACCGGCCATCAAATCCAACGGTTTCCTGTTTGTTTCGGGGCAGGTGGGTAGCCGCGAGGATGGTTCGCCTGAGCCCGATCTGAAAGCGCAGGTCAGGCTGGCCTTCGATAATCTTATTGCTGTCCTCGCGGCTGCGGGCTGCACGTTCGATGACGTGGTTGACGTGACCCTCTTTGTCGTCGATCCCGAGTCAAACCTCGACGCAATCTGGAGTATCCTGCCAGAATATTGGGGGGAAGCGCCTTACCCTACGCTGACCGGGGTCGGCGTGACGTGGCTGTTCGGGTTCCAGTTTGAAATTAAGGTGATTGCCAGGCTGCCCTGAGTATTACTGGTCTTTCCGCCAGTCGAAAATAAGACAGAGGAAAAATGATGAGAGCAGCGGTTTATTGCCCGGAGGCGCTGCGCTTACCGTGCCCCAGGGTCCCCTGGGCCGGGTAAGGCGAAGCCGCCACCCGACAAATTTCCGGACGCAGAAAAGCAAAAAGCCTGCTTCAAAAGCAGGCTTTTCAAATTTGGCTCCTCTGACTGGACTCGAACCAGTGACATACGGATTAACAGTCCGCCGTTCTACCGACTGAACTACAGAGGAATCGTGTGAACGAGGCGCATAGTAGCGACCTCAGTTCGCCTTGTCAAAGGGTGAAAACGCGCTTTTTGTTCGTTTGCCGACAATTTCAGCAAATCGCTGATTTTATAGTAAATTTGCGTTGAAATTACACAGCGAAATGCGCCGCCCGCAGGCGGCGCGCAGGATTAGAACAGTACGGAGTAGTTCAGACCAAACGTCCGTCCACGGCCTTTATAGGTATACAGACCCGGTGCACCGTAGGTTGGGCTATACAGCCCCGGCGCGCGCTGGCCCCAGGCGGTGGTGTAGTCTTTGTCCAGCAGGTTTTCCACGCTGAAGCTGACCTTACCCACCGGCAGGGCGTAGCTGCCCAGGAAGTCGACCGTGTTATAGCCATCAATCTTCTTGCCGTCGGAGTCTGACACGTCAAAGGTCTGCGTGCTCTGCACGCGCAGGGTCCAGTCGCCCGGCGCCCAGTTGACCCACGCGCTGGCTTTCGACGGGCTGGCGCTGTCAACCGTCAGCTTCTCCCATTTCCCGTTTTCGCGGGTTTCTGACTTGATGGCGTTAAAGTTCGCGCCCGTGCTCCAGTCGCTGTCGGTGAAGAAATAGTCCACCTGACCTTCCACCCCGTAGATACGACGCTTGTCGTCTTCCAGGTTGATGGTCATATCCGTCTTGTTGATGGTGATGGTTTTATCCGAGAGCGAGTAATATGCCGCGACCTGGGTGCGCAGGTTATCCCCGGTGTAGCGCCAGCCCAGCTCATAAGCGTTGACCTTGATACCGTCCAGCGTCGAGTCGTTGACATTGACGCTGTTCAGCAGGCGATAGTGACCGTTGCTGAGCTGATAGGTGCCGGAGCCGTAGTACTTCGCCAGGTCCGGAATTTCGAAGCCCTGGGAGAAGTTAAACCACAGCTGCTGCTGTTCGGTCAGGCGACCGAGGATCCCGGCGTTAAACAGGAAGTTGTTGTAATCGGTTTTACCGCCCGGCACCGCGTCGGCGGAGGCTGCTTTCCCGGTGGCGATGGCCTGCTGCTGGGTGTAACCGACAAAATCGTCTACCTTGTTCTCGGTGTACTGGTAGCGCACGCCGCCGCTCAGGGTGATGGCGTCAATATCGTAGCTGGCCTGCAGGAACGGGGCGAGGTTGGTGATGCTGTAGCCCGGGTAGCGGCCCACGTTGTAGGCGTTATCCAGCTCCATGCCGCCGCTCGCCGCGGCCTTGCTCAGGTTAAAGAACTGCTGGTTGGCGTCGAAGGTTTCGTGGTCGGCATCCACACCCCAGGTCAGCGTTAAATCGTCCACCGGCTTGCTGTTCAGCGTCAGCTTGCCGCCGTAAAAATCGGTTTTCTGCTGCGACGCGCCGATGCTGCTCACCACGCCTTTGGTCAGGGTCGGGAACGGATAGTAGGTCAGGCTCTCGTCGCGATAATAAATCTGCGCAACAAGATCCTGGCCCCAGAAGTCGGTATTGGAATACTGCAGGTTGATCAGATGGCGCTCGGTACCCGGTACGCGGTCAGAATCCAGATTACCTTTGTTGTACGCGGTCGCATCCCCCGTGACCGCCGAGAAGTTCTTCCCGAGATACAGACCATGCTTACCGTCGGACTCGCTCTTGTAGTACTGGGTCGTCAGCTGCAGCTGCTGGTGATCGTCGATGTTAATGGTGCCTGTGCCCATCACGTCAATACGGTCAGAATACTGTAATCCGGTCTGGGTGTTATCGATGATCACCTCGTTGCCGTTGCCGTCATACCAGCCGCCGTAGCGCTGATACGACACCGACAGACGACCGGAAGCGTTATCGTTGCCGCCGCTGACCGCTGCCGACACGTTCTCATCGTGGTCGTTATGGCTATTAAAGCCGCTCTTTGTCCCGGTCTGGAACTCGACCTCGGTCTCCGGCTGGCCCTTTTTGGTGACGATGTTCACCAGGCCACCGGTGCTGCCGCCGCCGTAGAGTGACGTGGCGCCGGAGATGACTTCGATACGGTCAATGTTGAACGGATCGATAGAGTCCAGCTGGCGGCTGTCGCTGCGGGACGAGTTCAGGCGCACGCCGTCCACCATCACCATCATGGAGCGGCCGCGCAGGTTCATGCCGTAGTTGGTACGCCCCTGGCTGCTGACGTCCATGCCCGGGATCAGCTGTGCCAGCACCTCTTTAATCTCTTTCCCGCCCTGAACCTGCTGTTCAATTTCAGCCCGTTCAATGACCCAGGTAGTCTGCGCCATCTCCGCCACGCTGCGGTGCGCGCGGCTGGCGGAGACAACGATATTTTCTTCCTTTTGTTCTTCCGCCCACGCAGAGGTAGAAAGCATTGCAAGCAAGCAAGGATTTAAAACCCAAAGATGAGAACGTTTCATTGTTATGTTGACCCTGATTGTGTGTGTCAGTACTCGGTGGTTTTTGCTAAGGATTTAAAAACCTGACTGTTCTCCGGGCTGGTGGTGCTTCGCCAGTGGATAACGCCAGGTGTGGTAGCCAGTTCAAACGGCTCGTCGCCGTGCGCGCGATTCAGAATTCGCGCCGCACGCCAGGCCATAAGGCTGAGCTGGGGTTCGGCAATGCCGAGACGGTGCATCCCAGCATTCACGGCAAACAGGCGGTTGCTCTGCGGGCCGTCCCATTCGAGGGTGAAATCGTTGTTGATGCAGAAGGCTTCGTCCGTATCCAGATGCAGGCGGTGAGACAGCGGCGCGAGGAACGCAGGCTGCACGGCGCGATAGCCGGTGGCGAAGATCGTCACGTCGCTCTCCAGCTGCTCGCGTCCGCCGTCGAGGTGATGCTGTATGCTCAGGCGCTGGCCGTTTTCCAGGCGCGTCAGGGCCGTCACCGAGCGGGACGGCATCAGGTGAGCCCAGGGTTTTTCACGCAGCACTTCAAAGCGGTGGTACATGGCGCGGTAAATCGCCAGCAGGGACTCGGTGGTGATGCCGTCGGAGGTCATTTTCTGCTCGTGCAGCATCTGACGACGCGCCTCTTCACCGAGCGTAGAGAAGCTGTCCACGTACTCCGGCGTGAAATACTCGTTAGCAAAGGCGGCTTCATCCAGCGCGTTGTAGTTGTTGCGGCGCGAGACCCAGTTCAGGCTCAGCGGCTGGCCCCATTCGCCACGGAAAATATTCAGGAACAGGTCGGCGCCGCTCTGGCCGCCGCCGACGACGGTAACGCGCTTGCCCGTAAGGTCCGGCGTGCGCAGCATCATCTCGCTGGCGTGGAAGCAGGTATCGTCCTGAGTCGTGACGCAGTCCGGCAGGTTGATCTGTTTGCCAATCCCCACGCAGACGTGGCGCGCCAGGAAGCGGTCGCGCTGGGTCACCACCTCAAACAGGCCGCTTTTCTCATCAAAGTTCACCTGCTGCACCCGCTGGCTGAAGGCAAGGTTGGTGAGGTTGTCTGCCGCCCAGCACAGGTAGTCCGCAAACTCTTCCCGCGAAACGGTGCGCTGTTCGGTGGTCAGGAAGCGGTAGAACTTTTTGCGCTGCACCAGATAGTTCAGGAAGCTGTGGCGGTTGGTCGGCTCAACGGCGCTGACCAGATCCTTCAGGAAGCTGGTCTGCATGTGGCAGTCCGGCACCATCATTCCCGGGTGCCAGGAGAAGTGCGGTTTACGCTCGAGGAACAGCGAGCTAAAGCCGTCCAGCCCTTCCGCCAGCGCGGCGACGCTGAGGTTAAAAGGGCCGATACCAATGCCGATGAAATCATAGGTTTTCATTGCGCTGACTCCCTGGAGGCCAGAAAAAGAGGGTTGTCTAGGTCGGTGACGTAGTTCGGCAGCATGCGGCTGCCGCCGTCGTGTTCGGAGAAGGTCAGTTTGACCGGGTTGAGGATCACGCGAATAATCTGCGGCTTGAAGAGATCGAATTTGGCGAAGCGTTCCGCAAGCTCGGGGTGCGCGGCCATATAGCGGTGCAGAACCCCGGCGAGGATCTGATAGAAACGCGTTTCGCTGACGCCGCTTTGCAGCGTGAGGCGCGAGATAAAACGCAGCACCGTCACAAAGTTGCCGGTTTGCAGATCGTGAATGATGTAATCCGCGCTCAGGCGCGCCGTGACGGCCTTCACCTGTTCCGGCAGGCTCTGGGCCTGCGGGAAATCCTCGTCCACCAGGCGCATATCGCCCTGGAAATCCTTCAGCAGGATGCGTTGGGGAATGTAGTCCTTCATCACCAGCGTCACGTTCTGCCCGTGGGCGATCAGCGCCACGCCGTAGCGGCAGAGCAGGTGATAGAACGGGATCACCGTTGCCTCAAACAGCTTTTCCAGCCACGCTTCGGCGCTTAACCCCGAGCGTTTAATCCACGCGTCGATCAGCGGGCGCCCGTCGTTGTCGGTTTCCATTAGCGCCGCCAGCAGCACCGCCTGTTCGCCGTCCTGAAGATAACAGGATGGGTTCTCGCGCCAGATCACCCCCAGCATCTCCTGATAGCGATAGGGCGCTTTCGGCAGCGCCGCATAGCCGGGTTGCGACAGGTATCCGGCTGCGGGTTCGCCCAGTACCTGCGCGCCAGAGCGGGCAAGCGTAGCGTCGCTGGCGAACTGCTGCTGCAGCCAGCGCGAGGCCAGCGGCCCGGCGGCAATGTATTTGCCCGGAATACCGCGATAGCAGGAGGTGTTGTAGATCGTTAGCGGGAGCTTGATGTCAAACGGCGCGCGACGGCTGGCGTTGGTGAGCGTGCGCAGGGACTGCTGGGCAAGATACTCGTCGCCAAATTCGCCCAGCTCAACCATCTCACCGCGCGCCAGCTGCGCCAGGAAATGAATGGCGATCTTCTGCTGCCACTGCCACGGATGCAGCGGCACCGGCAGCCAGCCGTCGTTGAGACCCAGCGCCTGCCAGCGGGCGTCAAAGCGGGCGCGCTCGGCGTTGTCCATGGCGCTGGCCAGCAGGGCGCTGATATCGCAATCGACGTCGCTGCTCCAGACCAGATGCTCCCGCTGAACGGCAACCCAGTGCAGACGAAAACGTCCGCGGTATTCCGGCGCGTACTGACGCAGCGCGTCCAGACCCCAGCCGCGGCGGCCTTTGTTGAAAATAAACTTTGGGTGGCCGCGCATCAGGCACTGTAATTCGTCCGGGTCGAGATGGATCAGCGCGTCCGCGTCCAGCGCTTCACGCGCCTGCAGCAGCTGCATATCGCCGCGCAGCGTGGCGTAGAGATCTTCCATGTGCTCCGCCGTTTGCGCGTCGCTCATCTCCAGCACCTTCGCCAGCTGCAGCAGCGCGCTCTCCGCCTCCACGGCGGCACCGCTGGCGGCGATCAGGCTGTCCGGGTCGATATGCAGCCAGCCCCAGATCCCGCGCGCGGCGCGAAACTGCCATGACTCGTTGCCCATGGTGATGCGCCAGGCGTCAGACGAAACTGGCTCGGCGCGCAGGGTGCGTTCATACTCCAGCTCGGCGAGGATCTTCGCCACCATCTCGCGGTTCACTTTTTCCCAGAGCGCGTTCACAGGCCCACCTCGCTGAAGAAGCGGTGACGCTGGCTCATGATGAGGCGCGAGCGCTTGTGCGGGAAGTCGAACTCTTTCACCGTGTCGAAACCGGCAGAGGCCAGATGGCGGAACAGGCGCTGGTTGTCGAAGCGCGGCTCGGCGACGATGCGCGCGGTGCGCGGTTCATCGAGATACAGATAGTGGCTCAGGCCGCGCAGCCAGCTGCGGATGTACTGCGCGCCGCGCCAGTTCTCTTCGCCCACCAGCATGTGTAGCCCGCGGTCAAACGGCTGCCAGCGATAGTGGCGGCCAATGCGGTCTTCCGCCGCCCAGTAGAGTTCAAAATAGCCAAACGGCTGGTCGTCGAAGCAGCCGATAACCGGGTAGCAGTAGGTCGAGTCGAGCTGACGGCGCAGGTAGTTTTCCTGCTCGGCCTGCGGGCCCGCCATCTCCCAGAAGGCGTTCACGCGCGGGTTGTTCATCCAGCGGGTAAAACGCTCGCCGTCCAGCGCCACGTCGGCCACGCGGAAGCTGAGGGTGCGCTTAATCTGCGGATCGTAACGGCGATACACTTCACCCTGCGGGCGGCGAGGACGCAGCGGGAAGTACAGCTGACGGCTCTCGTCAAACTGCATTCCGCCGCTCGCCTGCGGCCGTTCGCCTTTCAGCCACAGCGGCAGCTGCCAGAAGGCGTCGCGCGCCAGATAATCTCCGTGGGCCAGGCCAAACAGCGCCCGAGCCTGGGGTTCATCCTGCCAGTCCGCCCACGGCAACGTAATGCCGGTCAGCGCGGGGGCGGCAACAAACAGCTGATCCAGGGCTTGCACCAGCCAGCCGTCCGGGAGCTTCTTCAGACGCTCCAGCACCGCGCTGCCGTCGAGACCCAACGTCAGCGGCAGGGTGCGATCCGTTGCGGTGCAGTGAAAGCCGTAGCCGGAATGGACGATATTCGCGATAGCCATCACGCCTTCTCCTTGTAGAACGGGTTGCTAAAGTCGAAATAGATCACCGCCGGATCGGCGATGGTGTTTTCATTGCGATCGTGCAGGTAGCAGAAGAAGTTGCCTTTGCAGTTCCAGGTCGGGCTGTCGAGCACGTAGTCGAGGCAGCGGGTCTGCTTCGCCGTGCGGCGCAGTTCCGCCAGCGCGTCGCGCACCCGGGACATCAGGCTCTCCTCGCTGTCAAAACCGGCGGCAGCAAGGGCGGCGGTAACGGCAAGGGTAGAGTTCAGCAGCAGGTAGTAAGGGAAGTAGCGCAGCAGCTGGCTCTCGCCAAAGCGGTTTTCCACCTCAGTTTCGCCAGCTTCTTTCAGCCACGCGTCGGCGCTTTCGGTCCACGCGCTGCCCTGGCAGTCGCGATAGATCAGCCCGACCGGGAAATCCTGCTGCATCTCAACGAGGATATTTTGCTGGTGCGCCAGCAGGACCAGACCGTAGTCCGCCTCGGCGCTGAACAGCGGAAGCAATACGCGGTCGCAGTAGGCGTCCAGCCAGCAGCGGGCGGCCTGAGCGAGCGATAAATCAAGACGCTGGCTCAGACGGCGCACCGCCGCAGCGAGCAGGCTGTCACCGCCGTCCGGCGCGGCCTGCGTCAGGCTCACCAGCACGTTGGTCTGGGTGTCTGGCGTATCGAACAGCAGATTAACGCGCAGAGCCATCAGGCTCTCTTCCTGAATGACGCCCCTATCATCGCGCAGGCCCGCCCAGCCGTCTTCCTGCATCACGCGCATGGTCGGGTAGCGCGCCTGTAATTCCTGCCAGCGTTCCGTTTTTGCCAGACGCGCCAGGCGCATGCCGCGCTTCACCTCTTTCACCGACAGCGTGCGCACGGAGTTGGTCAGGCGCACGCTGAGGGAGAACTTAATCATGTCGCTGTTGGTCTCGCTGTACAGCGAGCGGGAGGAGCTGGTGGGCAGCCACTGTGCGCCCGCTTCACCCAGATCCTGCAGTGAACCGTCTTCCGCCAGACGCTGGCACCAGTCCTGCTCCAGCAGATAGTCGGCCTGCCACGGGTGCATCGGCAGCAGCCAACGGGTGTCGGTGAAGTGGCCGAGCAGCTCGGGCGCGCTCTGGGCCGCAAAGCGCAGCAGACGTTCACGCAGGGAGACGTTCAGGCTGTCGCCGGCAACGAGTGTGCTCTCAACGGCAAACCAGCGCAGCGGGAAGCGGGAGGCGAAATCAGGCAGGTAGCGACGCGCCTCGGTTTCGTTGAACGGCTCGTGCGACTTCGGTGCCGGGTGAAACGCATGGCCGACCAGCAGCGCCTGTTCCGCGTCGGCAAACGTCAGCGGCTTATCGCGCAGGGTTGCCCAGCCGTGGCGTAAATCAATCGCCTGCCAGGTGTGGACATGGCTTTCGAGAACGCGCTGCTTAAAACGCGCCAGCGTATCGGCATCCAGCGAGCCTTTTACGGACGGTTTTTCAATAATTAAATCAACCAGTTGAGAGAATGTGACGGCGTCACCGTTATCACTCTTGCTATGAATCAGCGTTGCCGGGAAACGGTATTGATGGTGCTGGGTGGGAGAGAAATAGCGTACCGGTACCCGAAGCGCCTGGGTTTGGGAAAGCGGGATATGGATCTCAGATAGCGCATCCGCATCGGTAGCGGGGAGATAGCGCCAGTCCTTCGTTTCGCGCAACAGGGCGTTTAAAAAACACTGGGCTGCAACGTCTGTACCGGCGGCGCGGAGCAGAGCACGCATAGATGTACCTCATTCCATGATTGATAATAATTCTCGTTATGATATTCATTCTGTTTACAGTCGCAACCATTTTTGCAATATTTGTTTTCATAAACTTCATAATTTCCACACATTTATTGACACTATGTTCACATTCTCATGCGCGCTGACTCTGAAATATTGACCGAAAACGTCACCTCAAAAGCCAACTGGCCCCTGGCGTTATGTGCGGGTTTATTAGGTGTCGGGCAAAACGGCCTGCTGGTGATGCTCCCGCAGCTGGTGAACCTGACCGGGCTGTCGCTCTCGGTCTGGGCCGGACTGTTGATGTTTGGATCCATGCTTTTTTTACCCGCATCGCCCTGGTGGGGGCGTCAAAGCGAGCGAAAGGGGTGTAAGTACGTGATGCTCGCCTCGCTGGGCGGCTATCTGGCCAGTTTTGTAGTGATGGCGCTGATGGTCTGGGCGATGGCGGCCGGAAGGCTGGATACGGTCTGGGGGCTGGCGGGGCTTATATTCTCGCGCCTGCTCTACGGACTGACGGTCTCGGGGCTGGTGCCTGCAGCCCAGACGTGGGCAATTCAGCGTGCGGGACTGGAGAAAAGAATGGCCGCGCTGGCGACGATAAGCTCCGGCCTCAGCTGCGGGCGTTTACTCGGCCCGCCGCTGGCGGCGCTGATGCTCAGCGTTAATCCGGTGGCGCCGCTCTGGCTGATGGCGGTTGCGCCGCTTATCGCTCTGCTGCTGGTGCTTCGCGAAGTCGCTGATCCGCCGCTGCCGCCGGTAGCTCACCAGGCAACCCGTCTGCAGGCCTCCATGCTGCCGTTCCTGCTGCTGGCGCTGCTGCTGGCGGCGCTGGTGAGCCTGATGCAGCTTGGCCTGTCGCCGCATCTTAGCCCGTTGCTGGACGGCAACGCCCGGGAGATCAGCCAACATGTCGCGTTTCTGCTGAGCCTTGCCGCGCTGGCCACGCTCGCGGCACAGTTTCTGGTGGTCCGCCCGCAGCATTTCACCCCGATGACGTTGCTCTGCATCGCGGCGGTGTTGATGGTGGCAGGACTAGGGCTGATGACTGTCGCCGGTTTAGCGCTGTTCTACGTGGGGATTGTTATCACGTCACTCGGGGCGGCGATGGCCACGCCGGGCTACCAGCTGCTGCTTAACGACAGGCTGACCACCGGGAAAGGGGCGGGCGTTATCGCCACCAGCCACACGTTAGGCTACGGCGTCAGCGCGCTGCTGGTGCCCGTGGTGACGCGTTTTTACGGCGAGCAGTCTTTAACGGTAGCCGCATGGGGAATGGCATTGCTGTTTTTAGCGTTGAGCATAGGGGTACGGTCAACCGAGCGTCCCCCTGCTGAAAAACCTTAATGGATCTGGCGGGAGGAATGGCCGCCAGACTCCTCATTTTGCCGCAGACGCTGCAGGGGATCCTGCTGATAAAACTGGCAGAAACGCTGCCACAGCGCCGGGAAACGGGGCGCGAAGAGCTCGGGCGCGCTGAAGAAATACTCCGAGAGCACCGCAAAGCACTCGGCCGGGTCGGTTGCCGCATAGGCGTCAATGCTGGCCGCGCTTTCGCCGACCAGGTCTATTTCATCCTGGATGTTATCCATCGCCGCGTGCAGATCGTGCTCCCAGCCCGCCACTTCGCGAAGCGGGATAAATGGAACGCCGCTGGCGCGATCGCCGTTGCGGGTATCCAGCTTGTGGGCTACCTCATGGATAATCAGGTTAAAACCGGAGGCGTCGAACGAGTCCTGAATGTCGAGCCAGTTCAGAATAATCGGCCCCTGCTGCCAGCTTTGTCCGGACTGCACCACGCGCTGGTTGTGCACCAGCCCGATATCGTCCTGCCATTCGTCATCCACCACGAAAGGTGCGGGATAGATAAGCACTTCGTGGAAACCGTCCAGCCACTCAATGCCGAGCTCAAGCACCGGAAGACAGAAAAGCAGGGCGATGCGGGCGTTTTTAAGCGGATCGAGCTCGAAACCCTGCAGTGGAACCAGGCGTTTTTGCTGTAAAAAACGATCCGCAAGCTGAACCAGTTTCGCTTGTTCATCCGGCTTAAGATTAGCCAGAACAGGGATTGTCAGCGCGTCATTCCATGGCAGCGCCATATCCCGGCCAGCTTCATTCGTTTTCCAGGGCCACTTTATCATCGCTTTGCTCGCAAACTCGTTACTTGAACAAAAATGGGAAAGTCAGGTTCGGTTAAGATGCCAGAAAATCGCGCACTGCGACAATTCCAGCCTGAATAAACTATCATTCGTACGTAGCGGTGGGTAGCGGTTTGCGGGCATCACCTTCATTTTGTGAAGTCTGTCGTAGCCTTCATCCACAGGTTCAGTGAAGAAATCAGTACGGTATTGAAAAGATGAGCGATTTTAAAGGTAACAAGCAGGACCTGCCCAGTCGGCTGTGTGTGCACTGCCAGCGACCCATGACGTGGCGCAAGAAATGGGCTAAATGCTGGAATGAGGTTAAATACTGTTCCGAGCGCTGTCGCAGGAGCCACCGTTGACCGAGCTGCGTCTGATCCTGGGCGATCAGCTTAATCCGCATCACAGCTGGTTTGATACCTGCAGTCCGAACGTCATTTACGTGATGCTGGAACTCCGGGCCGAAACCGCCTATGTGCTTCATCACGCCCAGAAAGTTATCGCTATCTTCGCCGCCATGCGCGCGTTTGCCTCTGCATTAAAGGAGAAGGGGCATCGGATGAGGTATGTCCGGCTCTCTGACGGCTCAAACCGCGGCGCGCTTGAAGACAATCTCAACGCGCTTGTCGCGCATTACAGCGCGGGTAGGGTGATATGGCAGGAGCCCGACGAATGGCGTCTGGATACGCAGCTGCAGGCGTGGGCGAAGACGGCCTCCGTTGAAACGGCCTGCGTCAGCAGCGAGCATTTTTTCACCACGCGGGAACAGGTCAGCGCGTTCTTTGCTTCACGCAAAAGCTGGCGAATGGAGTACTTTTACCGGGAAATGCGTCGTCAGCACGGCATTCTTTTGACATCAGAAGGCGAGCCGGAGGGAGGTAAATGGAATTTCGATGCCGAAAATCGCAAGCGCTGGTCCGGCGAGCCGCCCGCGCCGGGCGACTCGCGTCCCGGCCACGATTATTCAGCCTTATGGGCGGAGATCCAACGCTGTGGGGTAAAGACCTTCGGCGAACCGCAGGCCGACAATTTTCGCTGGCCGCTTAACCGTTCGGAAGCCAAAGCCAGGCTTGAGGAATTTATCACTCACGTGCTCCCCCATTTTGGCGCCTGGCAGGACGCGATGCACGCGGAGGAACCTTTTCTTTTCCACTCGTTAATTTCATTCGCGCTGAACGCTAAAATGCTTAATCCGCGGGAAGTGGTCGCAGCCGCCCAGCAGGCATGGCGTTCGGGCCATGCGCCGCTGCCCGCCGTTGAAGGGTTTATCCGACAAATTCTCGGCTGGCGGGAGTACGTGCGTGGGATCTACTGGTCGCAGATGCCGGGCTATCGGGAGCTGAATGCCTTAGACCAGCACGCTCCGCTGCCGGACTGGTTCTGGACCGGCAGGACGCAGATGCGCTGCCTGTCACATGCTATTGGGCAGTCGCTCACGGAGGCTTACGCCCACCATATCCAGCGCCTGATGGTCATCGGCAACTTTAGCCTGCTCAGCGGCCTGTCGCCGCAGGCGGTTCATGAATGGTATCTGGGGGTCTATATTGATGCCTTCGAATGGGTGGAGCTGCCCAACACCCTCGGCATGAGCCAGTTTGGCGATGGCGGGTTACTGGCGAGTAAACCCTACGTCTCGAGCGCGTCATATATTCATAAGATGAGTAATTACTGTCAGGGGTGCCGGTATCAACATAACCAGCGCACTGGGGAGCTGGCGTGCCCCTTTAATGCCCTTTACTGGGATTTCTTTGCGCGCAATCAGGCGCGTCTGGGTAACAATCCCCGCCTGGGCATTGTCTTTAAACAGCTTGCGGACATGAAGGAAGAGGAGCGGCAGGCCATTGCCGATCGTGCAGGGTATGTTCGCCTGCATCTCAACGACCTCTGACCTATTTCATCGCCGTACAGGTTGCGGTGGTTCAGTAAGACGCTATTATTTTTGACTTTGTTGCGTATTCCCCGACAGGACATCCAGACGCTATGCCCGTGAATTTTGACCTTAACGATCTTTATGCTTTCAGAGCGTTAGTGGAATACGGTAACTTCCGTGTCGCCGCTGAATCTATCTGTTTATCCCAGTCGGCGCTGAGCCGCAGGATTGAAAAGCTGGAAGCCGCGCTGGGAAACCGGCTGTTCGATCGTACCACCCGCCGCGTGGCCTTAACGTTATACGGGCAAAACTTTGCCGAGCGCTCCGCGCAGCTGCTCGACAACGTTGAGTCAATGCTGGCGGATGTCGATAAAGCCAGCGAAGAGCGGACGGGGCTGATCACGGTTGCCACGGTACCTTCCGCCGCCTGTTACTTTATGCCTGATATGATCCGTCGCTTTCAGTCTCGCTATCCGCGCGTGCGCATTAAGCTCATCGACAGCAGCGCGGGGAATGTGATTGACGCCGTGGTCCGAAGCCAGGCGGATTTTGGTATCTGCTTCGCAGGAAACCTGCCGTCTGAAATCGAATTTTTCCCGCTTGTGGAGGATGTCTACGTCGCGGCGTGCAGAAAGGATCATCCGCTGGCGCAGAAGAGTCACCTGACGTGGCAGGCATTTTATCAGCAGGATTATATCTCTCTCGATAAAACGTCAGGTAACCGTAACCTGCTCGATCGGATGCTGGGGGATATCGTTCCCGAGCGGCCCAGCGTCTGCGAAACGCGCCACGTTACCACGATGCTCGGTATGGTTGAGGCGGGGATCGGCATCGCTGCCGTTCCCGCCATGTCAATGCCGACCTCAGAGCACACGCTGCTGACGCATCTGCCGCTGGTGGCGCCGGAGGTCAAACGCACCGTAGGGCTTATCCGGCGCCGGGGGCGCATCCAGTCTTATATCGCGGCTGAACTGGAAAAGCAGATCACCGAGCAGTATCGCCGGACGTAACGGGGATCATCCCCGTCTTCTCGATGACGGCGCGTGAGGGCGGTGAGGCAAGATAGGTCAGCAGTGCTTTCCCCTCCCCGGGATGTTCTGCATGGCGGGTAACTGCACCCGCGAAGCGCGTGATGTATTGCAGATTATCCGGGATTTTGCCGATAAAGGTGACGCCCTGAACGGGCAGCAGCTCGCTAACCTGCTGGAAGCCCACGGCGTATTTTCCTTTCGCCACTTCAGAGGCGACCGGGATACGCTCGACCATTGTCGCTTTACCCGCCACTTCTTTTTCAATCCCCAGCTTTTTGAACAACGTCTGGCTGACGTACCTGCCGCTGGCGCTGTCAGAGTAGGCGATGGAGCTGGCCTGCAGCAGCGTTTTACGCAGATCCGCCTCGCTGCTGATATCAGGGACATCCGCACCTTTTTTCACCACCATGCCAACGGGAGAGTCCGCGAGTTCAGTTCGCGAACCCGGCTGGGTCTGGCTGGCTTTTTCGAGCTTCTCCAGCGCATCGCCCACCATAATCACCACGTCGGCCTTCTCGCCGCGCGCCAGGCGGTTTGGGATGGCCTGCGGCGTAGCGCCCATTGAGGGGCCGGGGATGATCACGATTTTATCCCCGGTCTGGCGTTCATATTCCGGAGCCAGTTTTTCAAGGGCGGCTTTGAAGCCACCTGAGATCATGACCTTTACGTCCTGGGCAAAGGCATTGACGCTCAGGAACATCAGCACCAGCGCGCTGGCGGTATAGCGATAAGTGCGTTTCATACTGCCCCCTGTGACTTGACGGTGTTTTGCAGCGATACCGCACGGCGGCGGTAGAGGTAGAGCGTGGCCAGCAGGGCACACACCGCGGCGAAGCTCATCCAGTAGCCAGGCGAAGCTTTGTCACCGGTGTATTCAATCAGCGCGGTGGACATCACCGGGGTAAAGCCGCCAAAGACCGCCGTTGCCAGGCTGTAAGCCAGCGAGAAGCCCGCCACGCGCACTTCGGCAGGCATAATCTCCGTCAGGGCCGGGATCATCGCGCCGTTATAAAGGCCGTAGAGGAAGGAGAGCCACAGCAGCACGCTCAGCATCATGGAGAAGCTGGGGGCGCTCGCCAGCAGCGTCAGGGCCGGGTAGCTGGTCGCCAGCGCCAGCAGGGTCATGGCAATCAGCACCGGCTTGCGGCCGAAACGATCCGACAGGGCACCGCCCACCGGCAGCCAGATGAAGTTAGAAACCGCCACCAGCAGCGTGACCAGCAGGCTGTCCGACGCGCTCAGCATCAGCACCTTTTTACCAAAGGTGGGTGCGTAGACGGTAATCAGATAGAACGCGGTGGTGGTCATCGCCACCATCAGCATGCCCGCGACCACGACCTGCCAGTTGCCAAGCAGCGTTTTAAAGACCTGACGCATCTCCAGATGCTGGCGGCGCGCGCTGAACTCTTCCGTCTCTTCCAGCTTGCGGCGCAGGAAGAAGATAAACGGCACGATTAAACAGCCGAACAGGAACGGGATGCGCCAGCCCCATTCGCGAATGGCGCTCTCCGCCATCAGGGCATTCAGCGCAAAGCCCATCGCCGCGGCGACCATAATGGCGACCTGCTGGCTACCGGACTGCCAGCTGGTGTAAAAACCCTTGCGGCCCGGCGTGGCGATTTCAGCCAGATAGACCGACACGCCTCCAAGCTCCGCGCCGGCGGAAAAGCCCTGCAGCAGACGGCCCGTCAGCACCAGCAGCGGCGCCCACAGACCGATGCTTTGATAAGAGGGGATAAGCACGATCAGGAACGTCCCCGCCGCCATGATGGACAGCGTGACGATCAGCCCCTTTCTGCGCCCCACCTTGTCGATATAGGCGCCAAGCACGATGGCCCCGATGGGACGCATCAAAAAGCCCGCGCCGAAGACCGCGAAGGTCATCATCAGCGACGCAAATTCACTGCTTGCCGGGAAGAACGTGTGGGCGATATAGGTGGCATAGAAGCCGAACAGAAAGAAATCGAATTGCTCAAGAAAGTTGCCGGACGTGACGCGAAGTATGGCGCCCGCCTTCGAACGTACGGTTGCAGGTGAGGTTGAGGAAAACATGGTTATCTCCAGTTTTATTGTTGACGTTTTACGCGTCTGTTTCTGAAAACTGGATCAGGATGAGGAATTAGATAAGCGCAAATGCCGCATCGACTGATGCATTTCTTGCATGAATATAATCCGACGAATAAATACAATTAATGGCAACAATAACTTAACAAGCCGTTGGCTTTTTATTCACCAATATTCTGTAAGTCTCTGATATTGCGATTTTGTGATGTGGCACAGAGGCGCGTTTCAGAATGAGCCGGGTAACCGCTTCATTACCCGGCGGATGCAATTTAGCGCAGCGCCCTGGCAATCGCGCTAAACATCAGAGAGGCTTCCAGCGGCTGGGCGCTGAAGGACGGTTCCGCCTGCGGCCAGATAGACCACTGGACGATGACCAGATTTTCCTTTGGGTTCACCACGATCATCTGCCCGAAAATGCCCAGCGCCCAGAGCGAACCTTTCAGCGAATCCTGTGCCGTCGGCTCTACGCCCGTGGCGTTGGCGGGCACTTCATTGTTCCACCACTGATAGCCGTACAGCCCCTCGGGATGGGCGTCTGAGACCGAGCCTTTGGCCTTCGTCCACTCTGACGACTGCCTGATCCAGTTTTCCGGCAGTATGGTCTTACCGTTCGGCAGCGTACCGTTGTTCAGGATAAATTGCCCAAAGCGTCCCCAGTCCTCCAGCGTGGCGTTAAAGCCGTGCGCGCCGACGTCGTGCTGGCCTTTGCTGTAGGCATGCCACACGCCGTCGCTCGCCATGCCGTAAGGCTGCCAGATGCTTTTCTCCAGATAGGCTGCGAGCGTCATGCCGGTGGCCCGCTCCAGCACGTCACCTAGCAGCCAGGCACCGCCCGAAGAGTAAGACCAGTTCTCTCCGGCCGGATGCGCTCTGCCCAGCCCCTTCACCAGCTTGCGCACGCAGTCATAGGTACCCGGCTTCGCCTCGCACTCGGTGAGCTGTGCAAAGTCGGAGTGGGGGTTGGTGTAATCCTCGTTCCAGGCCACGCCGGACGTATGGGTGATCAGCTGTCTGAGCGTCACGCCGTCCCACGCGGTGCCTTTCAGATCGGGTTCATACCGCGTGATCCGATCGTCAAGCGAGTGGATCTTTCCCTCTTTGAGGGCTACGCCCACCAGCGCCGATACCACCGATTTCCCAACCGAGCGCGAGGTCCAGAGCGTCGAGTCGGTATTGCCCTCTCCAAGATACTTCCAGGCGATTTTGCCGTCCTTCAGCACCAGCATGCCGCTGACGTTCTGCCGCTGGAGGTAGTCCTTAAGGCCGTAGCGCCTGCCGTTGACCTGATAGTGTGCGTCCGTGAGCGGCTTGTCCGACATTTCCAGCGGCACGGCGCTACCGTGGCGGAAAACGTCCCCGGCGTAGTTGCGGTAGTCATTGCGAAAGCCCACCACGCGATCGGCCTGACTCCAGGTGAGCATCTTATGGGTGTCAGGCAGGGTGGTGTCGAAGGGGGCAGGGCAAGCGCTGAGGTCGGTGCCTTTACAGGCGGCCACTGCCGCAGGGGAGATCAGGGTGCTGAAGATAAGGCCCGCCAGCAGGGCATGGTTTACTTTTGTGTTTTTCATATCCGTCTCTTACAGGTTAGGAACGGCTTCAGTTTAAAAACCCCGGGGCTATAATAAAAAACGCGTAGCGGGGGAAAATCCCCCAAAAAACAGAGGGAGCGTAGCGTGGCAGGACTGATTTATTCTTTTGCACAGCTCGAGGCATTTACCGCCGTGGCCGAGAACGGGAGCCTGAGTAAAGCCGCGGTGGCGCTGAAGAAGGACCGAACGACGCTTCGCGATCTGGTTGATTTTCTTGAGGATGGGTTGGGCTACGCGCTGTTTATTCGCGACGGCCGCACCCTGCGGCTCACGCCCGAAGGGGAACAGCTTCAGCGCCAGGCGCACCTCCTGATGCGGCAGGTCAAAGCCTTTGAGGCGTTTGCCAGAGAGGTGCCGCACGGTGCCACGCAGGACCTGACGCTGGTCTACGATCCTTTTACGCCCAGAGCCTTTCTGCATGGGGTGATTGCTGAAATGGCGGTACGAAAAATCCGCCTGAGCCTTATTTGCGCCTCGCGGGATGAATCGGAACGGCTGCTGGCGAACAATGACGCGGATCTCGCCATCTGTCAGGCACGCAACCGCAGCGTGGGCAATGATATGGAGTGGCGTGCCCTGGGTGCCATCGATATGGATTTTTATGCCGCCAGCGGGCTGTTTGCTGACCGTTCTTCGCCTCTGTCGCTGCTCGATCTCTCCCTGGTACCTCAGGTCGTCATGCACCCCGCCTCGGACGAGCCGGTGGCGCGCCGCCTGCAGATTTCCGGGCATACCCTCTTTACCAATGAGCCGGAGATGCTGCGCGGTCTGCTGGAGCGCGGCTGCGGCTGGGGATTCTTACCGACGCATTTTCACGCCGGGCAGTGGCAAAACGTAAAAAGGCTGCACACCGAAGTGGGCAGCCAGGGAATTGGTCAGACGATGGTCACCATCTGGAAGCCGGGGAGCGACAAGCGCAGCACGATCGCTGAAACGCTGTCGCTCCTGCCGAACGTATGGAAGCACTCAGCGCTGTGAACAGCCTTTACACTGCTGGTTCTGGATCTGCTGGAAGAAATCGTTGCCTTTGTCATCCACCAGGATAAACGCCGGGAAGTTCTCGACTTCAATTTTCCAGATGGCCTCCATTCCCAGCTCAGGATACGCGACGCACTCCAGGCTCTTAATGCTGTTTTGCGCCAGCACCGCCGCCGGGCCGCCGATGCTGCCCAGGTAGAAGCCGCCGTGCTTATGGCAGGCGTCCGTCACCTGCTGGCTGCGGTTGCCTTTGGCCAGCATGATCATGCTCGCGCCGTGGGACTGCAGCAGGTCCACATATGAATCCATGCGTCCCGCCGTGGTCGGGCCGAGCGAGCCAGACGCGTAGCCTTCCGGCGTTTTGGCCGGGCCCGCGTAGTAGATCGGGTGATCTTTGACGTACTGCGGCAGTTCCTCACCGTTGTCGATTAGCTCTTTCAGCTTCGCGTGGGCGATGTCGCGCGCCACGATGATGGTCCCGTTCAGCGACAGGCGGGTAGAGACCGGGTGTGCGGAAAGCTGCGCCAGGATCTCGTTCATCGGCTTGTTCAGATCGATGCTGACCACGTCGCCTTCGCCCTGCTGGCGCAGTGACTCCGGAATGTACTGGCCTGGGTTGTGCTCCAGCTTCTCAATCCAGATCCCGTCGCGGTTGATTTTCGCTTTGATGTTGCGGTCCGCGGAGCAGGAGACGCCCATGCCAATCGGGCAGGACGCGCCGTGGCGCGGCAGGCGGATCACGCGGATGTCGTGGGCGAAGTATTTACCGCCAAACTGCGCGCCGAGGCCGAGGTTCTGTGCTTCCTGGAGCAGCTCCTGTTCGAGCTGAACGTCGCGGAACGCCTGGCCGTGTTCGTTGCCTTCCGTTGGCAGCGCGTCGTAGTAGCGCGTGGAGGCCAGCTTCACGGTTTTCAGCGTGGCTTCCGCCGAGGTTCCGCCAATCACAAACGCGATATGGTACGGCGGGCAGGCTGCTGTCCCCAGGGTACGCATCTTCTCAACCAGGTAGTTTTTCAGCTTAGCCGGGGTGATCAGCGCTTTGGTTTCCTGGTAGAGATAGGTTTTGTTGGCAGAACCGCCGCCTTTTGCCATGCACAGGAATTTGTATTCGTCGCCGTCCACGCTGTAGAGGTCAATCTGCGCCGGCAGGTTGGTGCCGGTGTTCACCTCTTTATACATATCCAGCGCCGCATTCTGCGAGTAGCGCAGGTTGTCATCAATGTAGGTGTTATACACGCCCTGGCTAAGGGCCGCTTCGTCACCGCCGCCGGTCCAGACGCGCTGGCCTTTTTTACCCATGACGATCGCGGTGCCGGTATCCTGGCAGGTCGGCAGCACGCCTTTGGCCGCGATCTCAGAGTTACGCAGGAACTGCAGGGCAACGTATTTGTCGTTCTGGCTGGCTTCCGGGTCGTTGAGAATGGCGGCAACCTGCTTCTGATGGGAAGGACGCAGCATAAACGCGGCGTCGTGGAAGGCCTGCTGCGCCAGCAGGGTCAGGGCTTCCGGCTCCACCTTCAGGATTTCCTGGCCTTCGAACTCGGTAACGGAGACGTGCTCTTTGGTCAGCAGGTAGTATTCGGTGTCGTCATGCGAAAGAGGGAAGGGGTTCTGGTAGATAAACGGTTTGTTTGACATAGCGTATTGCTCCACAAAAAATAAAACCGCCGGAGGAGAAGTCCGGCGGTCAGGAATCAGAACATCATGGACATCCACGGATAGCCAATCAGCAGGAGGGCCGCCAGGAAGATGGCACCGAAGATGGTGCCGAGGCGCCAGTAGTCTTTGGTTGGCAGGTAGCCGCTACCGTAGTAGATCGGGCTTGGGCCAGTACCGTACGGGGTGATGATCCCCATCACACCCAGCGAGGTCACCATCAGCAGAACAAACACTTCCATATTCATGCCCGGGATGGTGGAGGCGATGGTCAGCATCGCTGGCAGCAGCGCCGTAGTGTGCGCGGTGGTGCTGGCAAACAGGTAGTGCAGCAGGTAGAACGCCAGCAGCAGGACGATGGTCGCCACGCCCGGAGAGATACCGCTCATCAGCAGACCGCCTTCTTTACCCAGCCAGCTGATAAAGCCGGTAGAGGAGAGACCGTCCGCCAGCGCCACCAGGGTGGCGAACCAGACGAAGGTGTTCCACGCGGCTTTGTTACCGGTGATGTCGTTCCACTCCAGCACGCCGGTCCACAGCATCAGGCCGACGATGAGCAGGGCAGCCATAGCCGGTTCAATCCACGCGGCGGCGAAGATCCACATCAGCAGCGCGCAGCACACGAACACCAGCAGCAGAATTTCATTGCGGGACAGTTTGCCGAGTTTTTCCAGTTCGCGGGTCGCCCACAGCGGCACTTCGTTGTTGACCTTCACTTCAGGCGGGTAGAACCAGTAGGCCAGCAGCGGCATGGTCAGAATCAGCAGAATACCCAGCGGCAGGAAGGCGAGGAACCAGGTGCCCCAGGAGATATCAATCCCAACCGTACTTTTCACCAGCGCCAGGGCCAGCAGGTTTGGCGCGAGGGCGGAGAGGAACATTGAACTTGTGATACAGGCCGCGGTGATCGCCACCCACATCAGGTACGAACCAATCTTACGCGCGCTTGGGTCATTAGGTTTTGAACCGTACAGCGGCGGCAGGTTAGCGATGATCGGGTAGATGGTCCCGCCGCTGCGCGCGGTGTTGGACGGGGTGAACGGCGCCAGCAGCAGGTCAGCAAACGTAATTGCGTAACCGAGCGTCAGGCTGCGACGGCCGAGGTATTTCACCAGAATCAGCGCCAGACGGCGGCCGAAGCGGGTTTTGTCATAGCCTGCGGCGAACATAAAGGCACCGAAAATCAGCCAGACGGTAGAGTTACCAAACCCGCTCACCGCCCACTTAAAGGAGGCGCCTGCCAGCTTGAATTTCGGATCGGCCAGCTGTTCAGGGCTAAACAGCACCCACTGGCTGCACAGGGCAATGGCGACCACGCCGGTCAGACCGATCACCGCACCTGGCAGGGGTTCGAAGATCAAACCGACGATCACGCCGACAAAGATTGCGAAGTAGTGCCACGCGTAAGGAGGCAGTCCTTCCGGTACCGGAACAAACAGCAGCAGTACGGCGACGATGACGGGCAGTGCCATCATCAGCAGACGTTTTGCGTTTCCATTTGATGCCTGGTTCGCCACAGGGGGCGTTACAGCAGTTTTTGTATTCATAGTTTCACGTCTTAAGTTGTCAAAGATTCGGTCGAACTGAAAAACAAAATCACTTTCTTAAGTTTCTTTGCTTTTTTTAGTTATTAAAGGTGCAATTTTGTATTTTCAGTAATAGCAATTTAACGCTTTTGTAGATGCGCTAAATTAAAAATTGATGATGTTTTTATATTGCGCCTTTGGATGCCATAACTATTGATCGCGATCAAAAAAACAGAATTGCAGCGTTATTTTTATGCTTTTATTAATAACCACTCAGGCGTATGTGGGTATTACCTGTTTTATTGGTTTGTTTTATCATTTTCGTAACATTTATGCTTTCTTTGTTTTTTTATATTATTGTTTTTTATGGTTTTGTATGTGGTATAGAAATTGGTTTTACCAATTTTTATTTAACGAATTTTAAATTATTGTGAATGACTAAATTACATTCGCTAACACCAATGTGTTATTTGTGTTATTGCAGGGATTAAATAGTTTATTAACTAACGTAATAACTTTAGAAACTAAAAAAATCATTATATTAATATCATGACATCGGCAAATAACGACGAACAAAAAAATCACTCCGATAACGAATTCTTAATTTTTTAAAAGTTTGGAGTTTCTATTATGAGCACTAACGAACGCATTCTTAGCCCCTTCACATTACCGAATGGCACTGAACTGAAAAACCGTTTGTTAATGGCCCCTATGACCACCTGTACCGGCTATTACGACGGCACCGTTACCAGCGAACTGGTGGAGTACTATCGTGCTCGTTCCGGCAGCATCGGCACCATCATTGTGGAGTGTTGCTTCGTTGACGATCTCGGCCTCGCCTTCCCGGGCGCGATCGGGATTGATAATGACGAGAAAATTGCCGGGCTGGCGAAAATCGCGGAGGCGATTAAATCCAAAGGGTCAAAGGCCCTGCTGCAGATCTACCACGGCGGCCGCATGGTTGACCCGAAACTGATCGGTGGCCGTACGCCGGTTGGCCCAAGCGCTGTTGCCGCGCCGCGTGAGGGCGCAGCAACGCCAGTGGCGCTGACTGGCGAAGAAGTCGAAGGCATGATCGGCAAGTTTGGTGAAGCGGTGCGCCGCGCGATCCAGGCCGGCTTCGACGGCGTGGAAATCCACGGGGCGAACACCTATCTGATTCAGCAGTTCTATTCGCCAAACTCTAACCAGCGTGACGACGAGTGGGGCGGCAGCCGCGATAACCGCGCGAAGTTCCCGCTGGCGGTTCTGGACATCACCCACAAAATGGTGCGCCAGTACGCGGACGACGCCTTTATTATTGGCTATCGCTTCTCCCCTGAAGAGCTTGAAGTGCCGGGCATTCGCTTTGAAGACACCATGTACCTGCTGGAAAAACTGGCGGCGCGCGGCGTGGACTATCTGCACTTCTCCGTCGGCGCGACCCTGCGTCCTTCCATTGTCGACACCCAGGACCCGACGCCGCTTATCGAAAAATACTGCGCGATGCGTTCTGAAACGCTGGCGCAGGTTCCGGTCATGGGCGTGGGCGGCGTAGTGAATGCCGCCGATGCCAATGAAGCACTCGACCACGGCTACGACCTGATTGCCGTTGGCCGCGCCACCATCGCTTATCCGGACTGGACAGACCGCATCGCGGCCGGCGAAAGCCTTGAGCTGTTTATGGACAGCACCCAGCGCGAGGCGCTGAACATTCCTGAACCGCTGTGGCGCTTCTCGCTGGTGGAAGCGATGATCCGCGACATGAGCATGGGCGAATCAAAATTCAAACCGGGTACCTTTGCTGAGAAAGTGCAGGATGACGCTAACGAACTGGTGATTAACGTCAGCCTGGAAACCGACCGCATTGCGGACATCGAGCTGGCCTCCGGCCCGAGCGAAGACGTTGAGTTCGTCACCAGCTTTGAAGAGATCCGTACCCGCATTCTGGATGCTAATACTCCGCACGTGGATGCCATCACCGGCGCAACCAGCCAGAGTGAAGCGGTGAAGAAAGCGGTCTCTAAAGCGATGCTGAAATCCAGCAAAGCGCTGGCCGCGGAAGAGGGCGTTGACCCGAACGAAACCCGCAGCGTGGACGTGGTGGTTGTCGGCAGCGGCGGCGCCGGGCTGGCGGCGGCGATTCAGGCTCACGACGAAGGCGCGAGCGTGCTGATCGTCGAGAAAATGCCGACCATCGGCGGGAACACCATTAAAGCCTCTGCCGGTATGAACGCTGCCGAAACCCGCTTCCAGCGCGTGAAGGGCATTCAGGACAGCAAAGAGCTGTTCTACCAGGAAAGCCTGAAAGGCGGCGGCAACAAGAACAACCCGGAACTGCTGCGCCGCTTCGTCGAGAACGCGCCGCAGGCGATTGAGTGGCTGGCAACCCGCGGCATCATGCTGAACGACATCACCACCACCGGCGGGATGAGCATTGACCGTACTCACCGTCCAAAAGACGGTTCTGCGGTGGGCGGTTACCTGATTAGCGGCCTGGTGCGTAACGTCAACAAACGCAACATCGAGGTAATGTTGGATACCTCCGTCAGCGACATTATCTTCGAAAACGGTGAAGTCACCGGCGTGCGCCTGACCACCGAAGAGAATGAAACTGTCACCGTGGCAGCGAAAAGTGTGATTGTCGCCACAGGCGGCTTCAGCGCCAACAGCCAGATGGTCGTGAAATACCGTCCGGATCTGGAAGGGTTCGTCACCACCAACCACAAAGGGGCAACCGGCGGCGGTATCGCGCTGCTGGAGCGCATCGGGGCGGGTACCGTGGATATGGGCGAAATTCAAATTCACCCAACCGTTGAGCAAAACACCTCGTACCTGATTTCCGAATCCATTCGCGGCGGCGGGGCGATTCTGGTCAATCAGAAAGGGGAGCGCTTCTACAACGAAATGTCGACCCGCGATAAGGTCTCGGCGTCAATCATCGCGCTGCCGGAGAAATACGCATACATCGTCTTTGACGAGCACGTACGTGCCAAAAACAAAGCCGCGGATGAGTACATCGCAAAAGGCTTCGTGACCAGCGCCAGCTCGCCTAAAGCCCTGGCGGAAGCGCTCGGTATGGATCACCACGCTTTCCTGGCGACCCTGGAACGTTACAACGGTTTCGTTGAAAAACAGCACGATGACGACTTTGGTCGTACCACCGCGCTGCGTGCGCCAATCAATGAAGGGCCATTCTACGCCATTCAGATTGCGCCGGGCGTGCACCACACCATGGGCGGCGTGACCATCAACACCGAAACCTGCGTGCTGGATAGCAACCACAACGTGCTGCCAGGCGCGTTTGCGGCCGGTGAAGTGGTCGGCGGGATCCACGGCGCTAACCGTATCGGCGGTAACGCAGTGGCAGATATCATTATTTTTGGTACCCTTGCAGGACATCAGGCGGCTCTGCGTTCGAAAAAGATGTAAGGCACCTGCTTCCCAGGCCGGATACGCGCAGCGCTATCCGGCATTTTCCCCGGCGGCGCGGTGCCAGCCGGGGGCTACAGCTGAGGACTCCTGCCATGCCTGATAGCCATCGCGTTTACAGCTACTCCGCCGTCCTGATGGGGTCTCCCATCCTCCTGAAGCTCTTCTCCCATGACGAAGCCCTCGCGTCCCGCGTGTTTCGCCTGATCAAACAGTATGAAGACCTGCTCACCGTCAACCGCGCGCACTCGCAGGTGATGGACATCAACCATGCGGCGGGCCAGCATCCGGTCACCGTCAGTCGGCCGGTGTTTGATCTGATCCGCTGTGCAAAAGCGGCAAGCCTGCTCAAGGACAGCGCCTTTAACCTGGCGATCGGTCCGCTGGTGAAGCGCTGGAAAATTGGCTTTCAGGGGGACAGCGTTCCGCCTGCCGATGAAATCGCCTCGCTGCTGGCGATTACCCGCCCCGAGGATGTCCTCCTTGATGAGGCCAGCAGCAGCGTGTTTCTGACCCGGGCGGGGATGGAGATCGATCTGGGGGCGATTGCCAAAGGCTATATCGCCGACAGGGTGCGGGATTACCTGCATAAAGAGGGCGCGGAACTGGGGCTGATTAACCTCGGCGGAAACATTCAGACCTTAGGCTCCCCGGAAGGGGGCTGGAGCGTTGGGCTGAAAAAACCGTTCGCCGGTGACGCGCTGATCGGCACTATGACCGTAGAGAACCTGTCCGTCGTCACGTCGGGAACTTACGAGCGCTACTTTGAACAAGACGGCAAACGCTATCACCACATTCTCGATCCGCGCACCGGTTACCCGCTCGATAACGAACTGGACAGCGTGACCATCATTTCAAAAGATTCCATCGACGGCGATATCTGGACCACGCTGATGTACGGCATGGGCGTGGAGAAGGGCCGCGCTGCGCTGCGCGCGCGTCCCGACATAGAAGCGATCTTTGTGACCAAAACAAAAGAAGTGGTGTTCTCTTCAGCACACCACTTCCGCTTTACCCTGCTGGATGATACCTACCGCGTTACTGACAGTATTGCTTGAGCAGGCCCGTTTGCTCCGGCTGGAGGCGGTAGCGATACACCGGACGCCCGGTGGCGCCGTAGTGAATGCTGGTGAACAGAATATTGATTTGCGCCAGCCAGATCAGATATTTGCGGCAGGACACGCGGGAAATATTGACCGCGTTTGCCAGATCGTCGGTAGAAAACTCCGTCTCCGGGTGTGCGTCAATCCACTGGCAAATCGTGCGCAGCGTTTGCGGCGTTAACCCTTTCGGCAGCTTTTTGCTGTCCGCCAGTTCCGGTGCCCCGCCGTGGATCAGCCGGTCGACGTCCGCCTGCTCGTAATACTGATGCGACCCCATCAGGCTATGCTTTGCCTTCCAGCCGTTCAGCGCCTCTTCAAAGCGCGGGAACTGGAACGGCTTGATCAAATAATCCACCACGCCGTAGTGAATGGAGGTCTGGATCGTGGCGGCGTCGGCGGCCGAGGTGATCATGATCACGTCGATTGGGCGGCCGGATGCGCGAATGACGGGCAGCAGATCCAGCCCGTTATCCTGCTGCATATAGACATCCAGCAGCACCAGATCGACAGGATGGCTGGGGTCATTAATGATGGCCTCGGCCTGGTTTAGCGTGGAGGCGACGCCACAGCAGGTAAAGCCTTCAACGCGGTTGACGTACAGACGGTTGAGGTCGGCCACCATGGCGTCATCATCGACAATTAACACATTTATCACGCGATTTTCCTCTCGCTATCCCAGGGGATGTGAACAAAAAATTGGGTAAATACGCCGGGCTCAGACTCGACGGAGATATCGCCGCCAAGGTTCTGAATCTGCTGGCGAGCAAGGAACAGCCCAACGCCGCGGTTTTCACCTTTTGTTGAGAAGCCCTTTGTAAAAATAGACTCCAGCTGAGTGGGATCAATGCCGGGGCCATCGTCGCTGACTTCACAGCTGAGCCAGCCGTTCTGATAATGCAGCAGCAGGCCGATCTCGCCCTCCTGCTGTCCTTCCATCGCGTCGAGCGCGTTTTCAATGAGGTTGCCCAGCGCGGTGATCAGCACCGCGACCTGCTCTTCACTTGCGGTATCCGGTATCTGGCTTTCATCCGCCAGCGTCAGGGTGATGCCCGCTTCTTTCGCCCGGTTGATTTTACCCAGCAGGAACCCGGCAACCACCGGGGATTTTACCTTGCTCTGTATCGTACCGATATCCGTCTGGTAATGATGTGCCGTCTGGAGAATGTACTCTTCCAGCTTGTCGTAGCGCTTAATATTCAGCAGGCCGAGTATCACATGCAGTTTATTCATAAACTCGTGGGTGTGGGCGCGCAGGGCATCGACGTAGTTAACCATGCCGTCCAGACGCTGCATCAGCTGGCTGATTTCCGTTTTATCACGAAAGGTGGTGATGGCGCCGATCACCCGATCCTGACTTTTCACGGGGACCATGTTGCACAGCAATAGCCTACCGTTGCAGCTGATCTCCTGATCCTGGCGCGCGACGCCCGTCTTCGAGACGTCACGCAGGCTGGCCAGCAGGGGCGCGCTGGCGTTTTCGGTCTGCTTGCCGGAGGGGAGAAGCAATATTTCTCTGGCGGTCTGGTTGATCATCGTCACTCGCCCGTGAATATCGACGGCCAGAACCCCTTCGCGAAGCGACTGCAGCATCGCCTGGCGCTGTTCGAACAGGGCGGAAATTTCGTAAGGTTCGAGCCCGAACAGGATGCGTTTAAGTACCCGCACCAGACCCCAAATTGCCATCGAACTCATAAAAATACTGAATAAAATGGTCCAGACGGCGTTTAGCCGCCCGCGGGCAATCTGCTCTTCAACCTTATTCAGGGAGATACCGACCACCACCACGCCTATCTGCTCGTGCTGGCCGTCGTAGACGGGCGTAAAAACGCGCAGCGCTTCGGCGAGCGCGCCCCGGTTAACCGATACGTTCTCTTTGCCTTCCAGCGCAGGGGTTAAATCATCGCCGATAAAATGCAGCCCCAGCAGCGCCTCGTTCGGGTGTGAATAGCGGATCCCGCGCATATCGGTGACCACGGTGAACAGCAGATCGTTTCGCTTCGTCACCGCCTGGGCGATGGGCTGAATAATATTCTCCTGCGGTGCCTGCATCAGGCCGCGCTGTATCTCGGGGCTGTCGGCGAGGGTGCGGGCAATGCCGAGCGCAGTGTCTTTAACATCATCGCGGGTCGCCCGAGTGATTTGTACGGAGTAGAGCGCAAAGACCACCAGCAGCACAGAGGCAATAATCGCGCACACCATCAGCGTGACCAGCGTATTGAGTTTCATGGGGCGCTTGCGCGTCGGAAGGAAAGGCTGCAAATCGCTCATCAACACTCCGCGATGATTAAGAAAGGGGTAATTATCGCCGATGACGCGCTTTTCTTAAAGCCATGTAAAGGCGTGGATTTGGTCCTCTTTTCGTGACCCTCCTCGCAGGTCATCTATATAAAACACTTTATAGTGTATGGGTACTCATAATAAGGAGGCTGTTTATGAGCGTTATGCTTACCGGTTCGGTCAGGGAAAGACGGCACGCCAGCACGATGAATATTGATAGATTGTCCACGCTGGACATGCTGAAAGTCATTCACCAGGATGATGCACTCATTTCTGCTGCTATTACCCCCTGTTTAGACACTATTGCACGCGTGGTGGACAACGCCGCCGCGGCGCTCAGCCACGGCGGTCGCCTGGTCATCGTTGGCGCGGGGGCGTCTGGGCGCGTTGCGCAACAGGTTACCGATGAGTATGCGCCGGGCAAAACCCCGGTGATTGCCGTTACGGCACAAGAAGGGGAAGGGAGCTACGAGCGCGGCGTTGCCGATCTGCAGGCCATTAAGTTTGGTGAACACGATATGATGCTGGCCGTGACCGTCAGCGGAAAAACGCCGTGGGTCTGGGGGGCAATGCGCCATGCGTGGTCGCTGGGTTCGCCGGTGGCCATCATTACCGGCGATGCGCAAAGTGAAGCCGCGCATCTGGCGAGCATGGTTATCGCTCCGGATCTGGGTGCCGATGTCGTCGCAGGCTATATCAACACCAAAGCGGGGATTGCGCAGAAAATGATCCTCTCAATGATCGCTACAGGGCTGGCCGTTCGGACCGGACGGGTTTACAGCAACCTGCGCGTGGATCTTGAGGCAAGCAACACCAAATGGGCCGAACGCCAAATCGCCATTGTGATGGAAGCGGGGGGATGCTCCCGGGCGGAGGCTAAAGCCGCGCTGGAGAGCTGTAACCATCACTGTAAAACGGCGGTATTGATGGTGCTCACAGGGCTGGATGCGTGGAAGGCCCATGAACTGCTGGCGCAGAATAACGGGTTTATTCGGGTGGCGCTGCAGGAAGCGCCATAATAAAAATGAAGAAATAAAAAAGGCCGCAATTGCGGCCTTTGGTATTTTGGGGATTAGAACTGATAAACAAGACCGACTGCTACGATGTCATCGGTGCTGATGCCATTCGCGTTGTAGAAATCGTCATCTTCATCCAGCAGGTTGATTTTGTAGTCAACATAGGTGGACATATTTTTGTTGAAATAATAGGTCGCACCCACGTCAGCATATTTCACCAGATCTTTATCACTTCCGTAGAAGGAATTCAGATCCTTACCTTTAGACATCAGGAAAGAGATCGCAGGGCGCAGGCCGAAATCAAACTGATACTGTGCTGTCACTTCAAAGTTCTGAGTTTTATTAGCAACGCCGAAGTCACCGTAAGGCGTCATATTGCGGGTTTCTGCATACATGGTTGCCAGATAGATATCGTTGGCATCGTATTTCAAGCCAACAGTCCAGACGTCAGCCTTGTCACCACCGGCTGTTGTTTTGGTAACCTGGTCGTTGGTACGGTCAGATGAAGCATATGCAGCGGCGGCGTTGAATCCCATACCGAAATCGTAGGAAGTTGAAATACCCCAACCGTCTCCGTTTTCTTTGCGGATATCACGACCATTGTTAGTACCTTCCTGATCGTTAGAGGCGCTTTCGTTATTGCCTTGATACTGAATAGCGAAATCCAGGCCCTGAGCCAGACCAAAGAAATCATTATTACGGTAGGTTGCAACACCGTTTGTACGGCCGGTCATAAAGTTATCGGTATAGGTATAGGAATCTCCGCCGAACTCAGGCAGCATATCGGTCCAGCCTTCAACATCGTAAACCACGCCGTAGTTACGACCGTAGTCGAATGAACCGTATTCACCAAATTTCAGACCAGCGAAGCCAAGGCGTGTCCATGACTGATTGCCTGAGTTCTCTGTTTTGTTAGCCTGAATATTATATTCCCACTGGCCATAGCCGCTCAGCAGGTCGTTGATCTGCGTTTCGCCTTTGAAGCCCAGACGAACGTAGCTTACGTCGCCATCTGAACCCGTGTCGTCAGAGAAATAATGCAGACCATCTACTTTACCGTACAGGTCGAGTTTATTGCCATTGCTGTTGTAAACTTCAGCCGCATTTGCTATGCCTGCAATTAATAATGCAGGTGCAATAATTGCCAAAACTTTTCTTTTCATTATATATTCCCTTGAAAGATAATTTATATGAATATATGTAATCACTCTCCGCAATTACAGGGTGGATACTATTCCAGGATGTGTTATTTAGTTCTAAAAACAAATGTAATTAAAACCTTTTAAATATTGCAAAATATTTCATTTGCTCTCTTTGTTTTTCCCGTGAATTAGTTGCTTGAATTTGTAGGGTGTAATTATTATTAAGTATTTCGAGCTTCTATTTTTTAATTGGTTTAATTTGCCTGTGTTATAATTCTTTCTCTTTTAGACGACAGGACATGACGATGGAACTTGCCCGGTGGCAGCAACGATTTGAGCACTGGCTCGAGGAGAATCACAGCACCGACGATACCGCACATGATATTTCGCATTTTCGTCGGGTCTGGATGACGGCGCAAAAAATCATGGTTCACCACATGGTCGAGCCGCTGGTGATTCTGACCGCATGCTATTTTCACGATATTGTCAGCCTGCCGAAAAACCATCCTGAACGCAGCCGGTCGTCACGGCTCGCGGCGCTTAAGACGAGCGACATTCTGCGCCACGACTTCCCGGACTTTCCGCCAGAGCATATTGCCGCCGTCGGGCACGCGATTGAGGCGCACAGCTTCAGCGCCGGGATTGCGCCGCAGATCATGGAGGCCAAAATTGTGCAGGATGCAGACCGGCTGGAAGCGTTAGGCGCTATCGGCCTGGCGCGCGTTTTTGCCGTCTCGGGCGCGCTGGGCGTGTCGCTTTTTGATGCTAACGATCCCTTCGCCGATGCGCGTCCCCTCGACGACCGTGCGTTTGCCCTCGACCATTTTCAGACCAAGCTGCTGCGATTGCCTGATACAATGCAAACGGACATGGGCCGCGAACTGGCACGTCACAATGCCGATTTCCTGATCCAGTTTATGGCGAAACTCAGCGCCGAATTACACGGCGACTGCCTCGGGCTGGATAGCCAGGTGCTGAGCCGTTTCCGTCGCAGTTTGCGCAACTGAACTGTGGTAATCTGTTCCCAGTCTTTATTCTCCGGTTAAAAGAATGCAGGAAAATCGATCAGTGACAGAGCCCGCGCCCGCGCAGGCTGAGAAAACAACGGCAACGGTGCAGGCATTACTGCGCCAGCTGTTGGATATCTATGATGCTAAAACGCTGGCCAGCCTGCTGGTGGCGCACGGCGAGAGCCACTGGAGCCCGGCGATCCTTAAACGCCTGCTGACCAGCGAGCGAGCAGGGCGTCGCCTGAGTGAAGGCGAGTATCGTTATCTGCAAAACCTGCTTCCGCGACCTTCTGCCGCGCACCCGAACTATGCCTTCCGCTTTATCGATCTTTTTGCCGGTATCGGCGGCATTCGGCACGGTTTTGAAGCCATCGGCGGACAGTGCGTGTTTACCAGCGAGTGGAACAAACATGCCGTACGCACCTACAAGGCTAACTGGTACTGCGATCCGAACGAGCATCATTTCAACGCGGATATCCGCGATGTGACCCTGAGCCATAAAAGCGGCGTGAGCGATGAACAGGCCGCCGAGCACATTCGTCAGACGATCCCGGCGCATGACGTGCTGCTGGCAGGCTTCCCTTGTCAGCCCTTCTCGCTGGCGGGCGTCTCCAAAAAGAATGCCCTTGGACGCGCCCACGGTTTCGCCTGCGATACGCAGGGAACGCTTTTTTTTGATGTGGCGCGCATTATTGACGCCCGCCGCCCGCCCATCTTTGTGCTGGAAAACGTCAAAAACTTAAAAAGCCACGACGGCGGGAAAACCTTCCGCATTATCATGCAAACCCTGGATGAGCTGGGTTATGACGTGGCCGATTCAGAGGACATGGGCGCGGACGATCCTAAAATCATTGATGGGAAACATTTCCTGCCCCAGCATCGCGAACGTATCGTGCTGGTGGGCTTCCGCCGCGATCTCAATCTGAAAGGGGATTTCACCCTGCGGGATATTCCTTCTCTGTATCCCGAGCGCCGTCCCACCGTGGCCGATCTTCTTGAACCGGTCGTCGACGCGAAATTTATCCTGACCCCGGTGCTGTGGAAATACCTTTACCGCTATGCCAAGAAGCACCAGGCGAAAGGCAACGGCTTCGGCTTTGGGATGGTAAACCCTAACGATCCGCACAGCGTCACCCGCACGCTGTCTGCTCGCTACTACAAAGACGGCGCGGAAATCCTGATCGACAGAGGCTGGGACAAAGCGCTGGGTGAAAAAGATTTCGACGATCCGCACAACCAGCGTCACCGTCCGCGACGCTTAACGCCGCGGGAATGCGCCAGGCTGATGGGTTTTGAAACGCCGCAAGGCTACGGTTTCCGGATTCCGGTTTCGGATACCCAGGCGTACCGCCAGTTTGGTAATTCGGTGGTCGTTCCCGCGTTTGCGGCGGTCGCAAAGCTGCTGGCCTCGCGCATCAGGCAGGCGGTGGCGCTCCGCCAGAGTGAGGCCGTCAATGACGGACGTTCACGATAAGGCGACGCGCAGCAAAAACATGCGTGCCATCGGCACGCGTGACACCGCGATTGAAAAGCGCCTGGCCGCGCTGCTGACGCAGGCGGGGTTTGACTTCCGCGTGCAGGATCCCACCCTGGCGGGACGCCCGGATTTCGTCATCGACGCCTGGCAGTGCATCATCTTTACCCACGGCTGTTTCTGGCACCATCACGGCTGCTACCTGTTTAAAGTCCCCGCGACGCGCATCGATTTCTGGCTGGATAAGATTGCTAAAAACGTCGAGCGCGACAAGCGGGACCTCTCGACGCTTATTGAGCAGGGCTGGCGGGTGCTGATTGTCTGGGAGTGTGCGCTGAGAGGCAGATTAAAGCTGAATGATACCGATCTGACCGAACGGCTTGAAGAGTGGATCTGCGGCGGCGGCCAGACCGCGCAGATCGACACGCAGGGCATTCACCTGCTTACGGTTTCTCCGCCTCGCAAGGCGTGACTACCGGTTTTGCCGGCAGCAAATATTTGCCCAGCGTGACCAGCACGACGGCAAACACAATGATCCCTAATGCAATCCATTCCACTGGCGAGAGCGTTTCTCCCCCCAGTCCTGTCCCGAGCAGCACGGCCACGACCGGGTTGACGTAAGCGTAGCTGGTGGCGACAGCCGGAGAGACATTGCGGATCAGGAACATATAGGCGTTAATGGCGATGATAGAGCCGAACAGCGCCAGGTAGCCTACCGCCAGCAAGCCCGACAGCGGCGGCAGGGTTGTCAGCTTTTCTCCCGTAAGCATGGAGGCGAGCAGCAGTACAATCCCGGCGGCAAGCATCTCGATTGCGCCCGCCATCATGCCGGTAGGCAGTTCGATACGCGAACCGTACACGGAACCAAACGCCCAGCTCATCGAGCCAATCAGGATGATGACTGCACCCCACGGATTCCCGCTCAGGTTACCGCCGCTATTCAGCAGAATGATGCCGGCAAGGCCAATCCCAATACCCAGCCACTCCAGCTTGCGGGTGCGGATACCAAAGAGGCGGCTGAAGCACAGGGTAAACAGCGGTACGGTGGCAACGACCACGGCGGCGATCCCGGACGGTACGTTCTGGTGCTCGGCAATCGTCACAAATCCGTTCCCCACAGCCAGCAGCAGCAGGCCGATCAGGGCGGCATTCAGCATCGGACGCAGCGGGGGAAGCTTATGCCCGCGCAGCAGCAGGAAGGCAAGCAGCAGGATGCCCGCCGAGAGGAAGCGAATGCCCGCCATCATCAGCGGCGGCCAGCTCTCCACGCCGATGCGAATGACAAAGTAGGTTGACCCCCAGATGATGTACAGCGAAAAGAGTGCCCCGATGAGCGGTAGCAATTGCCGGAAACGCATAATCCCTCACGACGAAATAAAAAGTTCGCTGATAGTAAACGCGAAAACTATCGCGCTGGCGAGCCCTTTAATTGTGTGGCAGATGTGAATTTTTTGTTGACGTAAGGCGCCTGTTTCCGGGTTGGCGCTTTTGCTCCATACTATTCACTTAATTACCAAAAAATGAAGGATTAAGATTTTGGCAGGAAGTAGCTTATTAACATTGCTGGATGATATTGCCACCTTACTGGACGACATTTCAGTAATGGGGAAACTGGCGGCGAAGAAAACCGCAGGCGTGCTGGGCGATGATTTATCGCTTAACGCTCAGCAGGTGAGTGGGGTGAGGGCAAACCGTGAACTGCCGGTGGTGTGGGGCGTGGCGAAAGGCTCTTTCCTGAATAAGGTGATCCTGGTGCCGCTGGCGCTGCTGATCAGCGCGTTTATTCCCTGGGCCATCACGCCGTTACTGATGATTGGCGGGGCATTTCTCTGCTTCGAGGGCGTGGAGAAGGTGCTCCACTCCTTTAGCGCGCGCAAGCAGAGCGATACGCCGGAGGTACGCCAGCAGCGTCTTGAAGCGCTGGCCGCGCAGGATCCGAAAACCTTCGAGCGTGATAAGGTCAAAGGCGCCATTCGGACCGACTTTATCCTGTCTGCGGAAATCGTCGCGATTACGCTGGGGATTGTCTCTGACGCGCCGCTTCTGAACCAGGTGCTGATCCTCTCCGGCATTGCGATTCTGGTCACCGTGGGCGTGTACGGTCTGGTGGGGCTGATCGTCAAGCTGGACGATATTGGCTACTGGCTGGAAGAAAAGTCGAGCGCGGTGGCAAGAGGCATCGGCAAAAGCCTGCTGGTGCTGGCGCCCTGGCTGATGAAGAGCTTGTCGGTGGTGGGCACGCTGGCGATGTTCCTCGTAGGCGGCGGAATTGTGGTTCACGGCATCGCGCCGCTGCACCATGCCATCGAACATTTCTCCTCCACGCAGGGGGCCGTTATCGCGGCGATTCTGCCCACCCTGCTGAATCTGGTGCTGGGCTTTATCATTGGCGCTATCGTCGTTGCGGCGGTGAAGCTGGTTGAGAAAATTCGCGGCACGTCGCACTAATTGTTACCCGCGGCAGGATGCAAAAAGACCATTCCTCGTCTAAATTGAAACAGTTTCACCCTGATACAGGAGGCAGGTATGGTCTTTTTGGTCAGTGATGAAGTTAAGCCTAAAAAGGGCGGCCCACGTATGATCGTCACCGGGTATTCCAGCGGAATGGTGGAATGCCGGTGGCACGATGGCTATAGCATCAAGCGGGAAGCATTTCGTGAAGATGAGCTTCAGCCGGGTGACGGGCAGCACAAGCGGGACAAGGCTTAATCACATAACGCCCGGCTTTGCCGGGCGTTTTTATCTCAAGTACTGGGTGTTAGGTAGCGATCATGGAGTGTGTGTGCAGCGCGATACCTTTGTTGTAAGACAATCTTTTTTGCAATGGCTGCATAAGCGTAGCAATCCGGGGCGGATTGTTAATCTCTGTTTTATGATCGTTCTGGTATTTTCCACTCTACTTACCTGGCGTGAGGTGGTGGTGCTGGAAGAGGCATACATCTCCAGCCAGCGCAATCATCTGGATACGGTGGCCAGTTCTCTGGACAGGCAGTTACAGAACAGCATCGACAGGCTGCTGTTATTTCGCCAGGGCATGCATGACGCAATCGAGACGCCGCTGGCCTTTGAAGTCTTACAGGATGCGGTGTCACGCTTTAATACCGTCCGCATGCTCCCCACCTGGCAGCTTGCCGTTGATAAAAAACGTACCCTTCCCATTAACGGGGTCTCGGACGCCTTTGTCGAAAAAACCACGCTTCTCAATCGGGACGCTGAACGCATAAGCCATGAAATTTCTGCCGCGCTCGAAGTGGGCTATTTGCTCAGACTGGCGTCGTCGAGAGCGCAAACGGAAGCGCGAGTGATCTACGTCTCCCGCGCCGGATTTTTCCTTTCCACGGATACGCCGGATCGGGCGGGTGATATTACTGCCCGCTATTATAATCTGGTCACGCAGTCCTGGTTTACCCAGCAGTCAGAACGTAACAACCGCGCCCGCGCCGTGCGCTGGTTTATCTCCACGCCTTCATCCTGGACCGGGGATGAACGAACGATCACCGCCAGCGTCCCCATCTATTTCGATCGTTACTGGTACGGCGTCGTGGCGATGGACTTTACATTGAGCACGATGCAGCGTCTGCTGGCCGATGCGACGGAAGATCGAACGGAGGGAGAGTATCAGCTGTACGATACCCGGCTAAATATGATCGCCACCTCAGCCCACGCGGGAAGCCCGGTTAACCATTTTGACGAACGCGAAGCGGCGCAGATTGCCCAGGCGATTGAGCATGATACCGGCGGCGGTATCCGCCTCGGGAGCCGGTTTATTACCTGGGAGCGGCTCGATCACTTCGATGGCGTCGTCCTGCGGATCCACACTCTGCATGAAGGGGTACAGGACGACTTCGGTAGCATCAGTATCGTACTGGCGCTGCTGTGGGCGCTCTTTACCGCCATGCTGTTGATCTCGTGGCTGGTGATCCGCCGGATGGTGAGTAACATGTATACGCTTCAGCACTCCCTCCAGTGGCAGGCCTGGCACGATCCGCTTACGCGACTGAATAATCGCGGCGCGCTGTTCGACCGCGCAAAAATGCTGGCAGAAACCTGTCGCCAGCAGTCGCTGCCGTTCTCGGTGATTCAGATCGATCTCGACCATTTTAAAAACATCAACGACCGCTTCGGCCATCAGGCCGGTGATAAGGTGCTCTCCCACACGGCAGGACTGATTGCCAGCGCGTTACGCAAGAATGATGTGGCAGGGCGTGTGGGCGGGGAAGAGTTTTGCGTCGTCCTGCCGGGGATTGGTCTGGAGGAGGCGAGAGGCGTCGCGGATCGCATTCGTTGCCGAATCAACAGTAAGGAGATTCTGGTGAAGAAGAGCACGACCCTGCGCATCAGCGCGTCGCTGGGGGTCAGCAGCGCGGATGAAGCGGGTAACTACGATTTTGAGCAGCTGCAGTCCGTGGCGGACGTCCGGCTCTATGAGGCCAAGCAGAGCGGGCGTAACCGGGTCATGTGGCGAGATCAGGACAGGAAGTGATCCAGCCCCTCCCGCCAGCCTGCCGGGCCGGGCTGCTGGGTGTGATAAACGCGGGCAGGGTTATCATCCCGTAGCGTGATGCCCTGGCGGTTAATCCCCTTGATGACCACCGCGAAGTCAACGCTGTCGAGCAGCGGCGCATCGTTAGGACCGTCGCCGAGCCCCAGCGTGGTGGGCTCGATCTCGTCCTGCTCGCCATACTGTTCAATCAGCCAGTTCACCGCTACGTCTTTGCCGCAGCGGGCGTCCAGAATATGCCAGAACCGCGCACCCTGCAGGCATTTCAGGCCGATATTCGCCAGTTCCTCTTCAAACTGAACCATTTTCTCGTCGGTATCGCGCCAGATGAGCGTGACGGACGCTTCATGCTTGCGGGCAAGCGACGAACGGTAGCGCGTCAGCCCGGTCCACTCGCTGATAACGTGCTCATCCACATCGTCAAAGGTGGTGAATTTAAAGCCCGTCTGCAGACGAATCTGCTCGATCCGAGGACGAATATCCCGGTGCGTCATCCCTCTGGTCTGGCGCTGAACCTTATCCCAGCGCACGTCAGGCTGAATCACCGCGCCGTTCTCGGCAATAAAAGGCAAGCCTTCAAGCCCAAGATCCTGCTGGATATCCAGCATCTCTGCCGCGGTCTTGCTGCTGCAGAGAATGACCGGAATCTGATTATCCAGCAGTTTGTCCAGCCAGGGCATGGCGGGTTGCCACTCATAGGTATGAATATCCAGCAACGAGCCGTCCAGGTCAGAAAAAATCAGCAAGTTATCCCGCAGTGAAGGCATAGTGGCTCCCGGTAACGGCTGCGTCCTTATCTAAGAAAATTCCTAAAAAATAACCGAATTGTTAACAGGAGAAATGAGAGTATTCCCTGGCAAACCCGCATTCGGCGTATGTTATTGCTCATAGCGAAAAGCATTATGTTAAAAATATTATATTCATCATAAGAATATATGCTTGTCAGACAAATTCGTTGGGGATAGTGTGGCTTGTACATCAGATTTCCTGGTGTAACGAATTTTCAAGTGCTTCTTGCATAAGCAAGTTTTGATCCCGGTCATCCCCATGACCGGGATTTTTTTCGCCCTAACGATTGGCTTCAGACACGCTAAAGTCGTGAATATCGAGCTCGAAGGCCTCCGCCAGCTCACGATAGGTGTGATAATCCCTTCCGTTGACAATGACGCGGTCCGAATTGTCGTCCGACCGGCGGACTTCTGACTCACTGATCTCATTGATGGCGGCCAGCAGGGCATCGACATCCACCTCGACTTCGCGCTTGATGGTGTCGCTGTACTCTTTATCGGTCTTCATTGCGGGACTCCTCTTTCAACCTGCAAACGTGTCCAAGGTTAAGTATAGCCTGTGTATAAAAACGCCATTCACGCCGGGCGGCGATGTGTGTTTTTGCGTTTTGTTCTACACTGGCTCAAAACCAGAGGAGGAATGTATGAAGGTCAACGATCGGGTAACCGTTAAAACGGACGGTGGGCCGCGCCGCCCGGGTGTGGTGCTGGCAATTGAAGAGTTTAGTGAAGGGACAATGTACCTGGTATCACTGGAAGACTACCCGCTCGGCATTTGGTTTTTTAACGAACTGGGGCATCCTGACGGTATCTTTGTTGAGAAAGCAGACTAACATGGCGTCGGGTAGCACATCGCGGCCCGACATCCTCTGCAGAAGCAAAAATCTCTGGCCAGGCCAGAGATCAAAGGTAGGGTGCACAGGGTCTTAAGCGACTAACGCATGTTAACGAAAATCCCGTTCGTCACATTATCGGTCAGGCGTACCACATGGTAGATCACTTGCTTATTATGCGTTTTAATTTTCCGTTTAATATTTCCTTTGTGTGACGAAACGGTTTTCGCTTTAATATTCATCTGGTCGGAGATCTGAATAGTTCCTTGTCCCGCCATCCACATTCGCAGCATACTTGATTCAGTCCTGCTTAATGATAGGGTGGGTAAGTTAACCGCTCCTACATTTTTAACTTCTTTATTCAAATAATCACCCAAAATGTCATCCAGCGACTCGGGTTTAATCGATTTAGAACTGATCAATAAATTTTTACGGACCAACAAATACTCATCGAAATGGATATTCGCGATCGCCATAAAAACAATAAACAGGGTTTTTGGATGCTGATTAATGATTTGCTTAATGTGCTGACTGTTGGCTGGATCGTGAATGAAACAGTCCTCATTAATAAACACCACGCCTGGTTTTAGTTCGTCACAAGCGGCTGCGAGTTCGTCAACGGTGTGTGCATCGTTGATGTCTCTCTTTCTTACCCCTCTGCTTGCCAGGTACCCGGTTAACCCTAGCCGGGTGTAGCTGCATAAATCCATAATGATCGTTGACATGGCATACCCTCACTCAATGCGTAACGATAATTCACCATCTGCCTGAGAGCTCAAAACAGCCATACGGGATGGAAAAAAATAATAAACCTGTGAGCATGACAAAGACTTTCAGGCGGACTCACTATCCCGTAAAGTTACGTATAATTTGCCAGGAATCTTCTTAAAGTAAAGTAAATATTAAGTATTGTGAGGTGGTTAGAAACAATTAAACCGCGTCAGATATATCCTGGAAGATGTTTTTCGCATTTTATTTTAGGAATATCCTCAGAAAGACAATAGCAACAGTGAGGGATATTATTTACGTGGCAGCTCGCTGACAATATCCGCTAACAGGTTGAATATCTCGCCGAATAAATGTTCACAGAAGGGAGCGATCAGTGGCATCAGTAATGACATTAATAAAATTCCGACCGTCAGCGTCAGCGGAAAACCAATGACAAACACCGAAAGCTGCGGCGCCATTCGGTTGAGTAAACCTAAAGCCAGGTTGACGGTCAGCAGCAGGGTGATGATAGGTAACGCCAGCATCAGCCCGTTCAGGAAGATCAGCCCCGCCGCTCGGGTGAGCGCCAGGAAAGCGTTGCTGTTCACCGGGTTTTCGCCAATCGGCAGGGTATGGAACGTGTCCACCAGCATGGAGATTAGCCACAGATGGCCGTTGAACGACAGGAACAGCAGCATGGCGAGCAGATCGATAATGCGCGCCAGCACGGGCATGTTGAGATGACTGCCGGGATCGACAAACGTGGCAAAAGATAACCCCATCTGCAGGCCAATCAGTTCCCCCGCGGTACGCACGGCGGCAAAGGCCAGCTGCATGGTAAAGCCGACGGCGACGCCAATCATAACCTGCTGCAAGGCCACCCACACCGCGTTCGCCGAGAAGATCGGAATATCCACGGGGGGCAGAGAGGGCGCGACGATAATGGAGATAATAATCCCCAGTCCCACCTTGACGCGTTTGGGTATCGATTTCTCGCTGAGAATGGGGGCGGTGGAGATCAGCGCCATGATGCGCAGCATCGGCCAGAAGTAGACGCCGAGCCACTGAACCCACTGGTCGCTGGTGAAGTGCAGCATCGTCAGGTCAGCCGATGATATACGGCAGGTTGGTAAATAGGTTGCGCATATAGTCCAGCAACAGGTTCAGCATCCACGGCCCGGCTACGATGATCGCCACGAACACGGCGATGATTTTCGGGATGAATGACAGCGTCATTTCGTTTATCTGGGTGGCGGCCTGCAGAATACTGATAATCAGACCGGTAACCAGCGCGACAAGCAGCAGCGGCGCGGCAACGGCAATCGCGATTTTCATCGCCTCCGTGCCCATCATCATGACCGATTCGGGTGTCATTGCCGTTCCTTAACTGTAGAAACTCTGCGCCAGCGAGCTGACCAGCAGCTGCCAGCCGTCGACCAGTACAAAGAGCATGATCTTAAAAGGCAGGGCAATGGTCGCGGGCGGCACCATCATCATCCCGAGCGCCATCAGGACGCTGGCGATCACCAGATCGATAATCAGGAACGGAATAAAAATGGTAAAGCCAATCTGGAACGCGGTTTTCAGCTCGCTGGTAACATAGGCGGGCAGCAGAATACGCATTGGCACCGCTTCCGGTCCCTGCAGCTCGCCGGTGTTGGACAGGCGGGCGAAAAGGGCCAGGTCGGCTTCGCGCGTCTGGCGCAGCATAAATTCCCGCAGCGGCTGTGCGCCTTTGTCGAGCGCCTCCTGCATGGAGATTTTGTCTTCGCTGAACGGCTGATAGGCGTCGGTATAAATCTTATCGATCACCGGTGACATAATGAAAAAGGTCAAAAACAGCGCCAGCCCGAGCAGAACCTGGTTTGGCGGAGCGGAAGGGGTGCCCAGCGCGTTTCGCAGCAGACCGAAAACGATGATGATGCGGGTGAAGCTGGTCATCATCAGCAGGATGGCCGGAATAAACGTCAGCGAGGTGATGAACACCAGCGTCTGAACGGGAAGTGACCAGCTTTGCCCACCACCCGCGAGAGGGGTTGAGACCAGACCGGGCAGCTGTGCATAGACCGCGGGAGCAAACAGGGCAACGCCCGCAAGCGTCAGGGATAACAAACGGCGCATCAGGATCTCCCGGAACGCTTAAGCAAACTCTTCATGACGGACTGAAAATCCGCAGGGGCCTCTGCGCGCTCGTCCACCACAACAGGAGCGGGCGGCAGCTTGTGTAATACGCTGATGTTTGAGGCCGTTACGCCCAGAACCAGACGCGCATCGTCCACCTCGACGATGACCACGCGTTCGCGTGGACCCAGGGTGGTGCTGGCGCTAACCTTCAGTCCGCGGGCACCGGCGGTTTTACCCGCCAGGCCAAAGCGTTTTGCCAGCCAGGCGGCGATAAGAATAAAGGCAATAATACCGAACAACGCCCCGCTCACCTGGAGCAGAGGTGAGCCGGGAACGGCAGAAGGCTGTGATATTGTTGCCTGGGTTTTCATGCTTAACGGCTCAGACGACGCATACGTTCAGACGGGGTAATGATGTCGGTGATGCGTACGCCGTATTTATCGGCAACCACTACGACTTCACCCTGGGCAATCAGATAGCCGTTGATCAGGATATCCAGCGGCTCACCGGCCAGACCGTCAAGGGCCACCACGGAACCCTGCGTCAGGCGCAGCAGCTCTTTAATGGTCATACGGGTGCGTCCCAGCTCAACGGTCAGCTTAACCGGGATATCCATGATCAGGTCGATGTCCTGCAGCGTGCCGCTGACGTCACCGCCGCCGAGCTGCTGGAATACGGCATCCGCTGCGCTTTTGGCCGGGGTCGCTTTTTGCTCGTTTAACGCGTCAGCCCACAGATCGTCCAGTGCTCCGCTGTTTTCATCGGACGGATTGTTCATGTCACTCATTTGGGCTGTTCCTCATTCAGCGAATTCAAAATCGGGTTGATCAAGTGCTCAACGCGTAACGCATACTGACCGTTAATCGTGCCGTACTGGCTTGTCAGCACGGGGACACCATCCACATGGGCAATAATGCGGTCGGGTTTTTCTATCGGCAAAACATCGCCGGGTTGTAATTTCAGGATCTGAGATAACCGCAGCGGGATATCGGCGAAGCTCGCCACCAGTTCAAGCTGCGAATGCTGGACCTGGCGGACCAGGTTTTCACGCCAGTTCTGGTCTTCGTTGCGGGAGTTCTCCAGCGGCGGGTTAACCAGCAGCTCGCGCAGCGGTTCGATCATACTGAACGGCAGGCAGATGTTGAACTCGCCGGTCAGGTTACCGATCTCCACGTGGAACGGCGTGTTAACGACGATATCGTTCGGGGAGGTGGTGATATTGGTAAATTTCACCTGCATCTCAGAACGGACGTACTCCACTTCCAGCGGGTTAATCGCTTTCCACGCGTCGCTGTATGATTCCAGCGCCAGCTTCAGCATGCGGTTAATAACGCGCTGTTCGGTGTGGGTGAATTCACGACCTTCTACTTTGGTCGGGAAACGCCCGTCGCCGCCGAACAGGTTATCCACCGCGATGAACACCAGGCTTGGCGAAAACACCACCAGACCGGTGCCGCGCAGCGGCTTCAGATGAATCAGGTTAAGGTTGGTTGGCACCGGCAGGTTGCGGGCAAACTCATGGTACGGCTGAATGCGGATCGCACCGACCGTAATATCCGGGCTACGACGCAGCAGGTTAAACAGTCCCATACGGAACTGACGTGCAAAACGTTCGTTAATGATCTCCAGCGCCTGCAGACGTTCACGTACCACGCGACGCTGGGTATTCGGGTCATAGGGACGAATATCGCTATCGCCGCCAATGCCCGGTTGCGGATCATCACTTTTATCGCTGTCGCCGTTGAGCAGCGCATCGATTTCTGCCTGAGAAAGAATACTGTCGCCCATGTCGTTACCGCAGAATGAATGCTGTATACAGAACGTCAGTGACTTCCTGCTTAGGTTGGCCGTTTACCAGCGGGGTCGCCAGCGTTTGTTTAATAGCGTCGACCAGCTTTTGCTTACCCACATCGGTGGCCAGCGCTGAAGCGTCCTGACGAGAGAACAGCAGCAACAGACGACTACGCACTTCAGGAAGGTAATCGTTCAGACGTGAACGGGTGGCTTCATCTTTCAGGCGCAGCGTAATGCCAACATAAAGCACGCGATCCGCATCACCGAGATTGACGGTGAAGGTATCCAGCGGGAAAAACACTGGAGCCGGCGGAGGAGGTGCTTCAGCTTTGGCCGCAGCGGTGGTCGGTTCCTGCTGCATACGCCAGTAACTATAGCCCGCGGTAGCGCAGGCGGCGAGCGTGATCAACACCAGCAGCGGGATCCAGATGGAACGCTTACTTTTTTTGGTGATAGCGGAGTCAGTCATCTGATACGAGCTTCCTGTTTCGGTACAGCTTAATAAGGTGATTATCCCGTGTCCTGCTGTCGTCAAAGCGTGGAAAAGACGGGGATAATCACGCTACCTCTGGCGTTTAGGCGAAGATGTCTACGGCACTGTTACCGCGCGCTGCGGACTGCAGGGCGGAAGGAACAGGCAGCAACTCATCGCTTTCTTCATTAAAACCGCCGGTGTTGCCGGAACGCGAAGCCTGGTGCTGCTGCTGGGATGAGGACTGCTGCTGCCCGGCGAAGCTCTCGCTGCTGACGCTACTCTGTGCAAGCTGAATGCCGTTTTCCGCCAGTGAGGTCCGCAGTACCGGCAGCGCGGCTTCCAGCGCTGCACGAACATGGCTGTGCGCAGAGACCATCTGCAGCTGGGCCTGGTTGTCATCCAGCTTAAGCGAAATTTGCACCTGACCCAGATCTTCCGGGTGCAGGCGCAGCTCTGCCGTCTGCTGGCCCTGCTTAGTGAACAGGGTGATGTGCTGGCTCAGAGACTGCTGCCACTCGTGGGTTCCCAGAGGCTGGCTTAACACCGGCGCGGTGGCAACGGTAGCGGCCGTCTGGCTGGTCGCATGGCTGGACATAATCGGTGCCAGGGTGGCCGTTGGTGATGATGAGGAGGACGAACTGGCGAGCTCCTGCTTCTCTGCTGCCGCGGCCACGGCCGGTGTAGCAGGCACGTTGCCCGACAGAGCGGGTTCGTTGGTTTTCGCCTGGCTCTGATAAGGCGTAGAACTCTGCGCTTTATCGTGGCTTCCCGCGGACGCGTTCAGGGACGGCTGGCCCACGCCGTTTTGCGAAAGCGTCGCGGAACTCAGCGTTGAGGTGGCGGAAACGCCCTCACTGCCTGCCGCGCGAGAGGCTGTAGTTTGCTGATGAGGCAGCATCGCCATCAGCGCGCTTAATCCGGCCAGTTCTTCTTCGCTAAGCTCGCTTTTACCGTCATCTTTGCTGTTCGCGGCATTGATCGTCTTCAGCGCGTCGCCCTTAGACAGCGGCACCAGCCCGGAAACCAGCGTATCAAGCGACGTGACGGGCGACGTTTCATCGCCATTCAGCGCCGTCTGGCGCGAGAGCAGGTCGGCAATTTTGGCCTGCAGGGTGGTATCACCTTTTGCGTCCTGGGCCACTTTTGACAGTTTACTGCCGGCGGCTTTCAGGTCAGCCAGGGTCAGCGGCGCATCTTTGCCCTTGCCCGTTGCGTCCGACAGGGCGCCCGCCAGCAGTGAGAGAAAGTCCTGAGCACCGTCGGTGCCTTTCCCTGTTTGCGTGCCGCCTGACAGGTCGCTGTCGCTCATCAGCAGTTGTTGCAGTGTGATCATTCCGGTTTCCTCATTGATGCGCGCTGGGCAAACTCATCCATTTTCTTCTGATCCAGACGGTTTTCCGCCAGGGTCGTTGCCGCGATCTGTCGGTCCTGTAAAGTCTGCCAGGCCTGCAGCCGCTGCTTCTTCTCGCGCCAGAAATTCAGCGCGGTATCGACTTTCTGGGTCCACTGGTTAAGCTGCTGGCGATGCTGATCTATCGCCTTCTCCAGCGTCTGGATAAACTGCTGATAGTTAATCCAGCGCTGGCTTCCAATGCCCTGTGTCATATCGGTATTGAGGTTGGTGCGATATTCATGCTGATAGTCGATTAACATCTTCAACTGTTCTTCAGCCTGCTGGCACCCGCGTCGCATTGCGCCAAGCTGCAATGCGGCATCATCAACTTCTTTTTCAGCCAGATCTTTCAGCGTTGATAACGCGCTGTTTTGCGCCATGACCTTCGCCCTCCACCTGTGTTACACCTGCGGGAAAATCAGCTCCAGTGCCTGAATTGAATCTTCCCAGTCGGCGCGTTCAAAAATGCCTTGTTGCAAAAATGCCTCCAGCTGTGGCCACAGGCTAATCGCCTTGTCGAGCATCGGGTCGCTGCCTTTGGCATACGCCCCCACGCTGACCAGATCGCGGTTGCGCTGGAAGCTGGAAAGCAGTTGTTTGAAGTTACGCACGCGGGCGTAGTGCTTCTCGGTTATCAGCGCCGTCATTGCGCGGCTGATAGAGGCTTCAATATCGATGGCCGGGTAGTGCCCGGCTTCGGCCAGACGACGCGACAGCACAATGTGACCGTCAAGAATTGCGCGCGCGGAGTCGGCAATCGGGTCCTGCTGGTCATCGCCTTCCGTCAGAACCGTGTAGAACGCGGTGATGGAGCCGCCGCCGCTGATGCCGTTCCCCGCGCGTTCCACCAGCGCAGGAAGTTTGGCGAAGACCGAAGGCGGGTAGCCTTTGGTCGCCGGTGGCTCACCGATGGCCAGCGCGATTTCACGCTGCGCCATCGCGTAACGGGTCAGGGAATCCATGATCAGCAGCACGTGCTTGCCGCGGTCACGAAAATCTTCGGCGATGCGGGTGGCGTACGCGGCACCCTGCATACGCAGCAGCGGCGACACGTCCGCCGGCGCGGCAATTACCACCGAGCGGGCACGGCCTTCCGCACCCAGAATGTTTTCAATAAAGTCTTTTACTTCACGACCACGTTCGCCAATCAGCCCCACGACGATCACATCGGCCTGGGTATAGCGCGCCATCATACCGAGCAGAACGGATTTACCCACGCCAGACCCGGCGAACAGGCCCATACGTTGTCCACGTCCCACGGTGAGCAGGGCGTTAATCGGGCGCACGCCGGTGTCAAGCACATGCTCGATAGGGGTACGCTGCAGGGGGTTGAACGGTTGGGTGATCAGCGCACCGGTTTCGGTGGTGTCCGGGGAGGGCAGGCCGTCGAGCGGTTTACCGCTGCCGTCCAGCACGCGGCCCAGCAGGGCAGGGCCAAGCGGCAGCTGTTTCCCACTTTGCAGCCCATCGCCAGAAATGTTTTTGGCGTAGACGCGCGCGCCGGGCAGAATGCCTTCCACCTCTTCAAGCGGCATCAGGAACAGGCGCTGGCCGTTAAACCCGACCACTTCGCTTTCAACTTCGCGCGTTTCCAGACCGTCCTGACGCTCAATCACGCAGGTCGCGCCCAGCGGCAGCTGCAGGCCGGTGGCTTCGAGAACCAGCCCGGTGGCGCGCGTGAGTCGCCCATAACGACGAACAGATGGCAGTTGCGCCATCTTCGTCTCAAAGTTGTCGAGCGTGGTGAGCCAGCGGGTGAGGCGAGCGGTCATCAGACGACTCCCGGTGCCGCCAGGCGGCACAGTTCCTGCCAGCGGGTAGCAACGCTGGCATCCAGGTCGCCTTCATCGGCAGAGACTTTGCAGCCGCCGTGATGTAACGACGGGTCGCCGCGCAGACGCCAGCCGTGCAGGTTCAGCGTCGCGCCCAGGCTCTCTTCCACGCGCTGCAGATCGTCCGGATGGACGCGCAGCTGAGGTTTCCCGCTGAACAGCGGCTCCTGCTGAAGCAGACCCTGAATTTGTTTGATAAGTGCGGTGTTATCCACCACGGGCGTCTGGCCGATCACCTGACGCGCGGCTTCCAGCGCCATCTGCATCAGTCGTGAGGCAATCACGCTGTCCAGCGCGTCAAGAGTGTGCTGGAACTCGCTGACCAGCTGCTGCATGCGGGCATGGATCGGCGCCTGCTGCTGGCGCGCCTGATCGATACCGTGCTCTAACCCTTTCGCCAGACCTTCCTGATATCCCTGCTCGTGGCCTTTCTGCCGGCCTTCGTTCAGACCGGCATTGTAACCCTGCTCGTGCGCCTGCATTTGCAGCTGAGCCAGCATTTGAGCTTGCTGCTCTTCTTCGCTCAGCTCGGGCTGCTCGACGTCCGGGTCAAGCTCCTCGGTCGGTATCACGGCTGGCGTGAACTCGGAGAGGGGAGGAGCCAGATCGTCCGGCGTCCAGCGTTTCCACGGCAGCTCATTAGACATAGGTGTCGTCTCCGCTGCCAATCACCATCTCGCCGGTTTCCGCCAGACGACGAACAATAAGCAGAATGGCTTTCTGTTCGTTTTCCACCTGAGACAGACGAACCGGGCCGCGGTTGGCAAGGTCGTCGCGCAGGATATCTGCCGCTCGCTGAGACATGTTGCGCAGGAACTTCTCGCGCAGCGGCTGCTCGGCGCCTTTGAGTGCGATAAGCAGCGACTCGGAATCCACTTCCTGGAGCAGGCGCTGGATGCTGCGATCGTCCACCTCGACAAGGTTTTCGAACAGGAACATCTCGTCGATGATTTTCTGTGCCAGCTCGCCGTCGAATTCGCGAACCGCCGTAATGACGGCCTCTTCCTGCTGCGTTTTCATCAGGTTGATGATTTCCGCCGCCGTTCTCACGCCGCCCATTTTGCTGCGCTTGAGGTTCTGACCGTCGAGCAGGTTGTTCAGCACCTCGGTCAGCTCCGCCAATGCGGCCGGCTGGACGCCGCCGAAGGTGGCGATACGCAGCATCACATCGTGACGCAGACGCTCTTCGAACAGCGCCAGAATATCGGCCGCCTGACCACGTTTGAGGTGGACAAGGATGGTGGCGATAATCTGCGGGTGCTCGTCGCGAATAAGGTCGGCGGCACTCTGCGGTTCCATAAAGTTGAGTGTTTCGATACCGCTTGCGGTATCGCGGGTTTCCAGAATGTCTTCCAGCAGGCTGGAGGCACGCTCTTCGCCCAGCGCCTTGACCAGCACGGAACGGAGGTAGTCGTTGGCGTTGACGTTCAGCGCGGCAAACTGTTCGGCTTCCTGTTCAAACTCTGCCAGCACTTCGGTCAGCTGCTTGTTGGAGATCTGACGCACGTTGGCCATGGCCGCACTGAGAATTTGCACTTCTCGCTGGGAGAGGTGTTTAAACACCTCTGCCGCGCGATCTTCGCCAATGGTCATCAGCAGGATGACGCTTTTATCGGTGCCCGTAAGCGTATTACTCATGTTCGTTACCCATCCACTGGCGGATGACCAGCGCCACGACGCGCGGATCATTATCTGACATTTCGCGAATGCGCTGGCTCATGACCTCAGCGCCCATGCGCTGGTTAGCACGACGCTGCTGCATCTGTTCATCTTTGCTGAGGCGCACTTCAACCGCTTCTTCCGTTTCCTGACGCGCATTCATCTGCTCGCGAGCCGCTTTTTCGGCTTCAGCACGGCGCTGGAGCTGCGGACGAACGCCCTTACGCCACAGCAGCCACGCGACAATCAGCACCAGCAGCCAGCGTCCTGCGGACATCAGCTGATCGATAAACGCCTGCTGTTGCCAGAACGGCAGTTCACCGCCGGTCTCGTCAACCGAGTTGAACGGTGAGTTCACCACGTTGAGGGTATCGCCGCGCTTCTCGGAGTAACCCATCGCTTCGCGGGTCAGGTTTTCAATCTGCTTCATCTGCTCGGCGGTCAACGGCAACGGTTTGCCATCCGCCAGCGTTTTGTAGTTCACCACCACCGCAACGGAAAGACGCTGAATATCGCCCACGTTCAGCTTAGTGTGGCGAATCGTTCTATCCACTTCGTAGTTCGTGGTTTCATTACGGCTGGTGTTTCGTGGGCCGCTGTTATTCGCCGTTGAGGTGGTCTGCTGGTTAGTCTGCTGACCGTTCTGCTGATTAGCCGGCGGCGTAGAGATCGGCGCCGCGTTAGCCGGGGCAGGCTGGTTAGACAGTGCGCCCGGCACGCCGCCCGGGTTTGCACCGCCAATCTGCTCGCTGGTGTTGATCTGGCGCGAACGCATCACCGCCTGAGCCGCATCGCCGTTCGGGCTGTATTGTTCTTCAGTTTGTTCTTTATTCGCGAAGTCGATCTGGGCGGTTACCTGCGCGTGCACGTTGCTGTTGCCCACTACCGGGCCCAGGATCGCTTCGATACGACGCTGGAGACGGCTTTCGACATCGGCGGCATATTTCAGCTGCGCGTCATTCAGATCGCGACCGGCGGTATTGGATTGCGTCAGCAGGTGACCGCTCTGGTCAACCAGCGTCACGTTACCCGGCGGCAGACCGGCCACGGCGCTGGAGACGAGGTGCGTCACCGCGCTGATTTGCCCTTCGTCCAGCGCACGGCCGGGTTCGAGGTTCACGGTCACGGAAGCCGAAGGTGATTTCTGTTCGCGGACAAATAAGGAAGGCTTAGGCATCGCCAGATGCACGCGGGCACTCTTCACCGGGCCTAATGTTTCAATGGTGCGGGCCAGTTCACCTTCCAGCGCGCGCTGGTAGTTCACCTGCTCGCTGAACTGGCTGATACCGAATTTTTCCTGATCCAGCAGCTCAAAGCCCACCGCGCCGCCTTTCGGCAGCCCCTGCTGAGCCAGACGCAGACGCAGTTCGTGCACCTTATCTGCCGGTACCTCAAGCGCACCGCCATTATCGGCAAAGCGATAAGGGATGTTCATCTGGGTAAGCTGGGTGACGATGGCGCCGCCATCCTGATCGGAAAGATTGCTGTAGAGCGTCCGGTAATCAGGGCTTTTCGCCCACAGGACCATCGCTACAAGGATCGCAATTGCGGCAGCGCCTGCCACGATCAACGGGATTTTAGGATTCGCGCGAAGGCGGTTCATCCACTCGAGTGATTTATTCTGCGGCGCTGTCGATGCTGTTGCACTCATTGCGCACCTCTTAAATCCTGGTGGTTTACGTTATTCGTGTAGAGAAACAAAACTGACTCCCGGGTCGGCAAACACGACAAAAGTTCCATATTGATGGCCCTGCCATTATTTGATGATTCGTGATTTTCTATGCGTCAAATAACCTGGTTTTTTCATGCTATTTACCGCCATTATCTTATTGACAAGCTGTTAGTCTTGACCGCGTAAAAAACCATCCAGGGGAGAGTCATGGCTATACAGGGCATTGAAGGGGTAATCAGTCAGCTGCAGGCAACGGCAATGACGGCCCGTAATCAGAATGTGGCAGATCAGCAGCCGAGCATCAGCTTCGCAGGGCAACTGCATGCCGCTCTTGACCGTATCAGTGATACCCAGACCGCTGCGCGCACTCAGGCCGAGAAGTTCACCCTCGGCGAGCCGGGCGTGGCGTTGAATGATGTGATGACCGATTTGCAAAAAGCCTCGGTTTCCCTGCAGATGGGGATCCAGGTGCGTAATAAGCTGGTGTCGGCCTATCAGGAAGTGATGGGGATGCAGGTTTAAGACCTGTCGATCTCCGCTGGCAGCCGCAGCGCTTTAATGCCACAATATTTTTTTCTTCGAATGCAGGAAAGATGATGAAAAAAATAGCAATTGCTGGCGCGCTGCTGGCACTGACCGGGTGCGTTCAGGTCGATAATTATAAAGACGTGATCAAGCATCCTGTCCCGGCGCAGCTGGCGGGATACTGGCAGTCGAAAGGTCCGCAGAGCAACATGGTCAGCCCGAAGGCGATTGCCACGCTGGTGGTGACGGAGGAGGGCGATACGCTGGATTGCCGTCAGTGGCAGCGCGTGATTGCCGTGCCGGGTAAAATCATGCTGCGTTCAGACAGTTATTACAACGTGACGCGTAAGCTGGATATCTATCCGCTGGAGCGCGATGGCTCGACGCTTGAGTACGACGGGCTGGAGCTGCAGAAGGTCGATCGCCCAACGGTTGAGTGTGCCGATTACCTGAGCAAGAATCCGCTGGAGAGTAAGCTGCCCTAAGGGTAAAAGCAAAACGGCAACATCGTTGCCGTTTTTGGTGTTTGCGCCCTCTCCCTGTGGGAGAGGGACGGGGTGAGGGCATCAGGCCGCACGTTTCCCGTTCTACAGCGCTTCCTCTATTACCCACACGCTCACGCTTCCGCCTTTGCATGTAAACGTCCCTTCGCCATCCGCCGCCGTGGTGATGGTTTCTTCGCGATTGCCGAGAAAATCCCGCCACGTTTTGTTGCCGTAGTTTTCTCCAAGACAAATTACTTTTTCACCATCGTCCCCGTTCGACAGCACCACCACGCAGCCGGGATCGTCTTCCGTACCGCTGCGGCTGAAGGCGATGCAGTTTGGATGGTCGAAAAACAGCGTTTGCACGCCGTGGGCAAAACGCTGGCGCGCGAGGATCAGCTCGTGAAGCTGCTCAATGACCGGCATATCAATATGGTACGTTTCACCGTCACCTCCCGCGTCGTCATAGCTGGCGCCGAAGAGATCCGGATAAAAGACGCTCGGCACGCCATTTTCCCGCAGCAGGATCAGCGCGTAGGCCAGCGGCTTAAACCAGGCTTCGACCGGCGCTTCCAGCGCCTGCAGAGGCTGAGTATCGTGGTTCGCGACGAGGGTGACCGCATGAAACGGATCGGCTTCCACCAGGGTACCGGTGAAGATTTGGCTCATGTCGTAATCCCGGCCCTGACGTGACGCCTCGTGGAATTTCATCTGCAGGGGGGCATCAAACAGCATGGTTTTGCCTTCGACCTGGTCAATATAGGCCTGAAGTTTATCCACCTCATGGGACCAGTATTCCGCCACGATAAACAGCGGCTGGTCGGCAACTTCCTGGACGTGCTCAATCCACTCTTTGTAGAACCAGGCGGGAATATGCTTGACGGCGTCCAGACGAAAACCGTCGCAGCGCGTCTGTTCCATGACCCAGCGGGCCCAGTATTTGATCTCCTCGGTCACGGCGTGGTTGCGAAAGTCGATATTTTCGCCCATCAGGTAATCGAAGTTGCCCATCTCATCATCAACCTGATCGTTCCAGCCTTCGCCAGTGTAGTCGTTGACGATTTTAAAGATGCCGTCTTCATCGGGGTTTTCAATGTGGTCGACGCCGCTGAAGCATTTGTAGTCCCAGATAAACTGCGAATACTGCCCGGCGCGGGCAGGGAAGGTGTAGCGGGTCCAGGCTTCACACTCGATGACCTCGTCATCGATTTGCGTGCGGTCCTGCTCGTTCACGCGCTGAACGCGCACGGGCTCTTTTTCATCGGCGCCCATTTTGTGGTTGACCACCACGTCCAGCAGCACGGCAATGTCGTTGCTCTTGAGGGCATCAATGGCCTCCAGCAGCTGTGCTTTGTCGCCATATTTGGTGGCGATACTGCCTTTCTGGTCAAACTCGCCCAGATCGAACAGGTCATAGGTGTCATAGCCGACAGAATACCCGCCGGATGCCCCTTTACAGGCGGGCGGCAGCCAGATCATGTTGATGCCGATTTCGTTAAGATTGGGAGCTAACGCCGTGACCTCTCGCCACAATTCACCGCCAGCAGGGTAGTACCAGTGAAAACATTGTAACAGGGTGGGGTTTTTCATCATCCTTGCTCCAGAAGCCATTGGCAGACTTCTGGAGTATGGATGAAGAAATCATAGTTGTGTGTCGCGGGTCAAACTTTCTGGATAAAGAATATTCCCGGACAGCTTTCCATAGGTAGACGTGATGGATTGCTGTTTACCGGTTTGATCAATCAGATTACGCAGTTCGTCCATCCGGACTTTCAGCAGAGCCTTTAGCGCATTCTCATTTTCAAGGATCATTTCCAGCAGCGCACGCGCTTGCTCAACCTGAGCCGGAGGGCATGACATGATGGGCGTTTGCGAAATTTTTTCCACCAGTTGAACGTAATGCATTTCCTGCTCGATAAGCGCATCCCATTGACCAGAATGTGCGAGATTGAGCATAGCAATGCTCTGAGCATGTAACGCCTGCCAGTGGCTAAGCGCTGCGCTGGGATTATTCATCAAAATTATCCTGAAATAGAGGACGCATTGGGGCCGATTTGCTTCCACGCATCCGCAATGTTGTTTAATAAACCCTCGACTTCAACAATTGCGTCTACGTCGTTACTGACATTTGCCAGCAACAAACGTCGAACCATATATTCGTACAAGGAGGCAAGATTACCGGACAACTCGCTCTCAACCTCCATGTTCAGTCCTGCTTTTAAACCGTTGTCGATGATGTTGATGGCTTTCGTTAACGCTTCGCCTTTCTCACGAATTTGTCCGGCTTCCATGAACAAACGCGCGCGAACAAGGGCGCTATGCGCCCCGTCGAATAACATGACAATCAGCTGGTGTGGACTGGCATTCATGACTGCACTTTCGACTCCTATCTGCTGATAGGATTGAACACCAGAGGTCTTATACATATCCACTCCTGAAGGCTACGACTACTTTTGTGAGAACTGTTGGGTCAGGTAGTTGGCTGTATTGGTCATTTTGGTGACTAATACGTCCAGACTGGTGAACTGGGTTTTGTAACGCGCCATGGTGGCATCAATAGTGGCTTCCATAGCATCGTAACGCTCACCCAGCGTTTTTAGCGTTTTGTTGATCCCGTCTTTCGCGTTCTGGATCACCCCGGCGCTGCCGGTACTGGTGCTGAGCATGGTGGTCAGCGTGTTGTTCATCTGGGTGGCCATACCGGTTTTCTTTCCGTCACCGACAAAATACTGCTGTACGGCGTTCGGGTTATCGGTCAGCGCTTTTTTCAGCTTATCGGTATCGACTTTCAGGTTACCGACGGTACCGTCAGAACCTTTTACCGGGTCCTGGGTAATCCCCAGCTGGGCCATGATCTGTACCGAGCCGCTCTGCACTTCGGTCAGCAGACCGCGCAGCTGAGACTGGATCCCGCGCACGTTCGCATCACCAACAAGTGCCCCGTTGCTGGCTGACTGGCTGCCGGAGCCAGCATCAACCGGAACATATTTCGTCAGGCTGTTAATGGTGGACTGCAGCGAGTTATACGCCGTGACCCAGTCCGTGATCGCTTTCTGGTTAGCATCCGTTGCGCGAGTCACCTCTAATGTTTCATCTGCCTTGCTTTCTGCTTTCAGCGAGAAAGTCACGCCAGGCAGGGCATCGGTAATGGTATTCGACTGGCGCTCGATGGAGATGTTGTTCACTACCACAATCGCGTTCTGCGCGTCGGTGTTCACCGTCAGCGCGCCCGTTTTGGTGGCGGAATCGTAGCCAATGGCGCTTTGCAGCTTGGCGTCGCCAGTGACGCTTACCGTCATCGCACCATCCGTACCGGTGGTTTTAGATGACAGCATCAGGCGATAATCACCGTCTTTCGCTTTAATGACGCTGGCGGTGACGTTGCCGTTCGCTTTATTAATGGCGCTCGCGATCCCGGCCAGAGACGTATCGCCATCCGCCAGGGTGACCTCTAAAGGCGTTTTCGTGCCCGGCTGGGTGATGGTGATTTTACGCGTCGTACCTGTCGTATCGCCCAGCAAATCCGTGTTGTTTGCATAGGAGCCGGTAGTCAGTGCCTGTGCCTTGGCAACCTGGTTGACGTTTACAACAAAGGAACCGACAGATGCGTCAGCCGTTGTCGTGGCGGTAAAGGCCGTGTTGGTGCTGCTAACGGACGTTGAGTTCCAGGTGGTTGCTTTACCCAGCGCAGCGGTGGCAGTCTGCAGCGATGTCATGGCGCTCTGCAGTTTGCCGTAAGCGCTTAACTGTGCGTTATACGTTGATTGCTGGGAAGTAATCGTCGTCAGCTTGGTTCTTTCTGCTGCATCCAACTGATTATATAAATCCCCGAGTCCTGCAGAACCTATCCCGAGGTTACTGATAGTAGCCATGCATATTTTCCTTAAAATACGAAAGTAGTTCAGGACTCTTATCGGCCTCTTAACGTAAAAGTTTACGATGGTGAGAAAAAAATAATCCAAAGAATAGGCACGTCCTGGCGGGGTAAATGAAAGGATTGCACTTTAGGATCATTATCTGCGCTTTGAAAACACGAATAAGTGTGTGCCTTTTTAGTCATCTCTTTGCGCGTTAAAAAAGCATAAATAATAACGCTCTGTTGGACCTTAATTGATTTTTTAAAAATAAAACCCTTAATAATCAATTGGTTGTAATTTTTTCAAAATTGATTCTAAAGTCTTTTGGGGACCCGTCGATAACCTTGTTGACGGTGAGAGACGCTGTGAGTGTTAGGCACCGGACCTAAAACCCAATTTTTGAAGGAAAGAAAATTATGGCAGTTATCAATACTAACCTGTTGTCCCTGACCACTCAGAACAACCTGAACAAATCTCAGTCTTCTCTGGGCACTGCTATCGAGCGTCTGTCTTCCGGTCTGCGTATTAACAGCGCGAAAGACGATGCTGCTGGCCAGGCGATTGCAAACCGCATGACCGCTCAGATTAAAGGTATGAACCAGGCTGCGCGTAACGCCAACGACGGTATCTCCATGGCGCAGACTGCTGAAGGCTCTCTGAACGAAATCAACAACAACCTGCAGCGCGTTCGTGAACTGGCTGTTCAGGCAAGCAACGGCACCAACAGCACCTCTGACCTGGCTTCTCTGCAGGATGAAGTTACCGCTCGTCTGGCTGAAATCAACCGCGTTGCGGGCAAAACTGATTTCAACGGCATCAAACTGCTGGACGGTTCTGCTGGTGCAGCTGGCGTGGTTAAAATTCAGGTTGGCGTTAACGATGGCGACACCATCGATCTGGACCTGAGCGGTGCTAAAGCTGACACCACTACCCTGGGCGTGAACGCAATCGACCTGAAAACGATGACCGCTACCGACCTGAGCACCATCGACGCAGCTATCGCTAAAGTTGATAAAGCACGTTCAGGTCTGGGTGCTGTGCAGAACCGCTTCACTTCTGCAATCAACAACCTGAACAACACCTCTAACAACCTGTCTGCTGCTCAGTCCCGTATCCAGGACGCTGACTACGCAACTGAAGTTTCCAACATGTCCCGCGCGCAGATCCTGCAGCAGGCTGGTACTTCTGTTCTGTCTCAGGCAAACCAGGTTCCACAGACCGTTCTGTCTCTGCTGCGTTAATTTTACGCGTGAAACCCCGCTTCGGCGGGGTTTTTTTATCTCTGCTATTTGAGAATCCGCCTGTGAAACAAATCAGTGTCACTCAACCAAAGCTGGTCGCAGATTTTTCATGTGTCGGTGGGGAATGCCGTGAACATTGTTGCCAGGGCTGGACCATCGCGTTTGATAAATCCTCCGTTAATCGCTATCTGAACAGTAAAAATGCCGCGATTCGTCAGACGGCGAAAACGGCGATAAAAGTCACCAAAAAAAACTATGACCACTGGGGGGAAGTGATTTTCCATACGGAAAGTAAAAACTGTCCGTTTATGGATACGGAAAAACTCTGTTCTGTTCATGGCGCCATGGGCGTCCAGGCCTTAAGCCCAACCTGTTCGACATTTCCACGGACAAGCCGGGTCTATAAAAATGAAATCGAAAAATCGCTGAACCTGTCGTGTCCGGAAGTGACCCGACTTCTGTTGAACGATCGGGAGTCTATGTCGTTGATGGAATCTGTCATTGTTCAGCAGGACGTCAATAATGCGCCGATGATTGATTTGAAGGCCAAGGTCATCAATCTCTTCTGCCAGAATATTTTCAGCGTTGAGGGCGTCAGCGTTGAAGAACAGGTTTACGCCGTAGTGAAATTCCTCATGGTGGCGGAAAAGCTCGATAATATCGCAGAGAATATCGGCACGCTCGAAACGGTCTATTTCTCACTGGTTAACGAACTGGTGAGCGGTAAAATCAAAACGGAATTAGGCGGCTTTAATCAGAACTATAGCCTGAAGTTCGCGTTAATTTCGCTCATCCAGAGCTACTTCACGAAGAAAGTAACAGCCCGCGGCGGTGCGGTATTAAACCGTTATTTTACCCAGCTTTATCAACAATTTGAGTCTGCGGGTGACAGCGTGCCGGCAGAGAAGGTCATGGAAAACATCGAGTCCGTCTGGCGCGATGTGGCGGGCAGTTATCTGGCGACCAATGACCATTTATTCAAGAACTTTTTTAAATACAAACTGTGGGAGCAGGGCTTCCCGCAGAACAACGGCCGCAGCATGTTGAATAACCTTTATTTAATCGTTGCGGAGTTCTATTTCCTTAAAACGTTACTTGCCGGTCAGGCACTCGTGGCGGGGAAAATTGAACAAGATAATATCATTGATGTTATTTACAGCTTCCACTCCCTTAGCCAGCATAATCAGGAAGCAGGAAAGCTCTTTCATCAACATATAGATAGCGTCAAACTGGGCGACGATCTTTCATTGTTACAACTGTTAATTTAGACAGAAAAGTTGCCCCTGTTGTGGGCAACCTCAGAATAACCTCACTTTATCCCCCTTTTTCATCCAATTGAACGCCCTGCAGAATCGGATAATCATGCCGATAACTCAACTAACGCAGGGCTGTTTATCGTGAATTCACTCTATACCGCTGAAGGTGTAATGGATAAACACTCGCTGTGGCAGCGTTATGTCCCGCTGGTGCGTCACGAAGCATTGCGCCTCCAGGTGCGCTTGCCGGCGAGCGTGGAACTCGACGATCTGCTACAGGCGGGCGGTATCGGGTTATTGAATGCAGTTGACCGATACGACGCTCTGCAAGGAACGGCATTTACGACTTACGCAGTTCAGCGTATTCGTGGTGCGATGCTGGACGAGCTGCGCAGCCGCGACTGGGTGCCGCGTAGTGTTCGCCGCAACGCGCGCGAAGTGGCGCATGCGATGGGGCAGCTGGAACAGGAACTGGGACGTAACGCAACGGAAACCGAAGTGGCGGAACGTCTTGGCATTGCTGTTGAAGAGTATCGTCAGATGTTGCTCGATACCAATAATAGCCAACTCTTCTCTTATGATGAGTGGCGCGAAGAGCATGGCGATAGCATCGAGCTGGTGACGGACGAGCACCAGCAGGAGAACCCGTTACACCATTTAATGGAAGGGAATTTACGCCAGCGCGTCATGGAGGCTATTGAAGCTCTGCCTGAACGCGAACAGCTGGTATTGACCCTTTATTACCAGGAAGAGCTTAACCTCAAAGAGATTGGCGCTGTTCTGGAGGTGGGAGAGTCGCGGGTGAGCCAGCTGCACAGCCAGGCCATTAAACGCTTACGAACCAAGCTGGGTAAGTTATAGGTGATTGATTCACCTTAAAAATGCCGCACAACGTATTGACAACCAGGAGTTATCATGACGGTGCAGCAATCTAAAAGACGGCCTTTAAGCCGCTACCTGAAAGACTTTAAACACAGCCAGACGCATTGCGCCCACTGTAACAAGTTACTCGATCGTATCACGCTGGTTCGCCGGGGCGAAATCGTCAATAAGATTGCGATTTCGCGTCTCGACACGTTGATGGACGAAGCAGCATGGCTCGAAGAGCAAAAAGAGTGGGTGGCGCTTTGCCGTTTCTGTGGGGATCTCCACTGCAAAGAGCAAAGCGACTTCTTCGATATTATCGGCTTCAAACAGTTCCTGTTTGAACAAACGGAGATGAGCCACGGCACCGTTCGCGAATATGTCGTTCGCCTGCGCCGCCTTGGGCAACATCTGACCGTAAACAATATTTCTCGCGATCTGCTGAAAACCGGTTATCTGGATGAAAATCTTGAGCCGTGGCTGCCTGCGACCAGCACCAACAACTACCGAATTGCGCTGCGCAAGTATGCGCAATACAAGGTACAAATGCCGGGTGCCATAAAGCAGAAAGCCCACGCCGGAACAACTTCTGATATATATTAAAAAAGAATAAGATGTAGCGCAGTCGCCTTTGACGTTGCAGGCGATTTCTCTACACTACGTAAAAATTCCACTATATCGGGGTATTTATGAAATTTGCACTTCTGGGTCGTCAGGCGCTGATGGGTGTTATGGCCGTTGCGCTGGTTGCGGGCATGAGCGTGAAAACGTTCGCCGCAGAAAACCTGCTGAATAAAGTAAAAGAGCGCGGTACGCTGCTGGTCGGGCTGGAAGGAACCTATCCTCCGTTCAGCTTCCAGGGCGATGACGGTAAGCTGACCGGTTTTGAAGTGGAGTTTGCTGAAGAGCTGGCGAAGCACCTCGGCGTGAAAGCGTCCCTGAAACCGACCAAGTGGGACGGTATGCTGGCGTCGCTGGATTCCAAACGTATTGATGTGGTGATCAATCAGGTGACCATTTCTGACGAGCGTAAGAAGAAATATGACTTCTCTACGCCGTACACCGTGTCCGGTATTCAGGCGCTGGTGAAGAAAGGCAACGAAGGCGGAATTAAAACTGCCGCGGACCTGAAAGGGAAGAAAGTCGGTGTTGGTCTGGGTACTAACTATGAAGAGTGGCTGCGCCAGAACGTGCAGGGCGTTGATATCCGCACCTATGATGACGACCCGACGAAATACCAGGATCTGCGCGTGGGCCGTATCGACGCCATTCTGGTTGACCGCCTGGCCGCGCTGGATCTGGTGAAGAAAACCAACAATACCCTGGCGGTAGCGGGTGATGCGTTCTCTCGTCAGGAATCAGGCGTTGCCGTTCGTAAAGGTAACGAAGACCTGGTTAAAGCGATTGATTCAGCGATTGCTGACATGCAAAAAGACGGTAGCCTGAAAGCGCTCTCCGAGAAGTGGTTCGGTGCAGACGTCACGAAATAAGTTTCTGCCGTAAAAAAAGGCGCTTTTAAAAGCGCCTTTTTTATTTCTTTCGCGTCTGCGTGCATAATGAAAAATATCACATTTTGTCAGAGTTACCGGAGAACCCATGTCACTACAGAATTTAACGCGCTTTCCCCGCCTGGAGTTCATCGGCGCGCCGACGCCGCTGGAGTACCTGCCGCGATTTTCTGATTATTTAGGGCGCGATATTTTTATTAAGCGTGATGACGTGACGCCGATGGCGATGGGGGGCAACAAGCTGCGCAAGCTGGAGTTTCTGGCTGCTGACGCCCTGCGCGAAGGCGCGGATACGCTCATTACTGCCGGGGCCATCCAGTCCAACCACGTTCGCCAGACGGCGGCCGTGGCGGCAAAGCTTGGGCTCCACTGCGTGGCATTGCTGGAAAACCCGATTGGCACGCTGGCAGAAAACTATCTCACCAACGGTAACCGTCTGCTGCTGGATCTGTTTAATGTGCAGGTAGAAATGGTGGATGCGTTGACCGATCCGGCCGCCCAGCTCGACGAGCTGGCGACGCGTCTGGAAGCGCAGGGGTTCCGCCCCTACGTTATTCCTGTCGGCGGTTCGAACGCGCTGGGCGCGCTGGGGTATGTGGAAAGTGCGCTGGAAATTGCGCAGCAGTGCGAGGGCGCAGTGAGCCTCTCCTCCGTGGTTGTCGCGTCCGGAAGCGCGGGCACGCATGCCGGGCTGGCGGTGGGGCTCGAACAACTGCTGCCGGACGTCGAGCTTATTGGGGTGACGGTGTCCCGCAGCGTCGCGGATCAAAAGCCAAAAGTGGTTACGCTACAGCAGGCGGTCGCAGAGCAGCTGGAGCTGAAGGCAAAGGCCGATATTCTGCTCTGGGATGACTATTTTGCGCCGGGTTACGGTACGCCTAACGAAGAGGGCATGGAAGCGGTGAAGCTGCTGGCGCGCCTCGAGGGCATACTGCTCGATCCGGTCTATACCGGCAAAGCGATGGCCGGACTGATTGACGGCATTGCGCAGAAACGCTTTAAGGATGAAGGGCCGATTTTATTTGTCCATACCGGCGGGGCGCCTGCTCTGTTTGCCTACCATCCTCATGTCTAAAAATCAGGTCGAAAAATAATAATGCAAGAAAGTATTCAACTGGTTATTGATTCTCTGCCGTTTCTGCTGAAAGGTGCGGTATTTACGTTACAGCTCAGTATCGGCGGGATGTTCTTTGGGCTGGTTCTGGGATTTGTGCTGGCCTTAATGCGCATGTCGCCCATCCTGCCGGTGCGCTGGCTGGCGCGTTTTTATATCTCCGTGTTTCGCGGTACGCCGCTCATCGCCCAGCTCTTTATGATCTACTACGGCTTGCCGCAGTTTGGTATCGAGCTGGATCCGATTCCGGCAGCGATGATTGGTCTGTCTCTCAATACCGCGGCGTACACCTCTGAAACCCTGCGTGCGGCCATCTCCTCCATTGACAAAGGGCAGTGGGAAGCGGCGGCCAGTATCGGGATGACGCCATGGCAGACGCTGCGCCGGGCCATTCTGCCTCAGGCGGCGCGCGTGGCGCTACCGCCGCTCAGCAACAGCTTTATTAGCCTGGTGAAAGATACTTCCCTGGCAGCAACGATTCAGGTTCCGGAACTTTTCCGTCAGGCACAGCTTATTACTTCGCGCACGCTTGAAGTCTTTACCATGTATCTGGCCGCCTCGCTAATTTACTGGGTGATGGCGACGGTACTGTCTGCTCTGCAAAACTACTTCGAAAACCAGCTTAACCGCCAGGAGCGTGATCCAAAATGAGTGCTATCGACGTCAAAAACCTGGTGAAAAAATTCCACGGTCAAACGGTGCTCCACGGGATCGATCTGGAAGTAGAGCAGGGGGAAGTGGTGGCGATTATCGGACCGAGCGGTTCGGGAAAGACGACGCTGCTGCGCAGCATTAACCTGCTTGAACAGCCGGAAGGCGGCACCATCCGGGTAGGCGAGATAACGATTGATACAGGGAAATCAATCAGCCAGCAGAAAGGTTTAATTCGCCGCCTGCGTCAGCATGTCGGTTTCGTTTTCCAGAACTTTAATCTCTTCCCGCACCGTACGGTGCTGGAGAACATTATCGAAGGGCCGGTTATCGTTAAAGGTGAGCCAAAAGAGGAGGCGACGGCGCGCGCGCGCGAACTGCTCGCCAAAGTCGGGCTGGCGGGAAAAGAGACCAGCTATCCGCGCCGTCTGTCGGGCGGCCAACAGCAGCGCGTGGCGATAGCGCGCGCGCTGGCGATGCGTCCTGACGTGATCCTGTTTGATGAACCGACCTCCGCGCTCGATCCTGAACTGGTGGGTGAAGTGCTGAACACCATTCGCCAGCTGGCGCAGGAAAAAAGGACGATGGTGATCGTAACGCATGAAATGAGCTTTGCACGCGATGTTGCTGACAGAGCCATCTTCATGGATCAGGGTCGGATTGTTGAGCAGGGGCCGGCGAAAAGTCTGTTCGCCAATCCTCAACAGCCGCGAACCCGTCAGTTCCTTGAAAAATTCCTCATGCAGTAGCATTTATGCACTAATTTGCTCCAGAAATTTAGGCTGGAGCAAATTATTCTCCCTACGGGCGCCGTCCTTTGATTTTTTATTCCGCCCAGCTCGGATAAACCTTATGAATACTAAAGTTAATTGGGCTATTGCCGATATTTTGCAGTTAGAAAAAAGTTTTATGTGTTAGTTTATATTCACCATAATAATGATTATCTTTTCAGAGGCTTCATTTAGTAAGTATGAAGGATTCAGACTTTTTCAACTGGCGACGGGACTGCTCACTCCGGTTTCAGCAATTGACGAGTACCGATGAGGTATATCAGGAGCTAGAGCGGCAAACTCAGGCGCTGGAATTCGATTATTACGCGCTCTGCGTGCGGCATCCCGTGCCCTTTACGCGCCCTAAAATCTCTTTGCAGACTACTTATCCAAAGCCGTGGATGGCGCAATATCATTCCGCGAACTATTTCGCTATCGATCCGGTTTTAAAAGCGGAAAATTTCATCCAGGGTCATCTACCCTGGACAGACGCATTATTTGCCGAGGCGCAGGAATTATGGCATAGCGCCCAGGACCACGGTTTACGCGCGGGAATAACGCAGTGCCTGATGCTGCCTAACCACGCGCTTGGCTTCCTGTCAGTATCTCGTACGAGTCTTAAGGAAGGGCCATTTGCCCATGAGGAAATAGAACTGCGGTTGCAAATGCTGGTGCAAATGGCTTTAACCTCTCTGACGCGTTTTGAAGATGAGATGGTCATGCCGCCAGAAATGAAATTCAGTAAACGCGAGCGCGAAATTCTGAAATGGACTGCGGAAGGGAAGACGTCAGCGGAAATAGCGATCATTCTCTCTATCTCAGAGAATACCGTTAACTTCCATCAGAAAAATATGCAGAAGAAATTCAATGCGCCTAACAAAACCCAGATTGCGTGTTACGCGGCGGCAACGGGGCTGATCTGACAGGATAATACGTTCTGCGTGACAGACGAGGGAACGGCTGAATGCACTGCATCCAGCCGTTTTTTGTTACTGGCGGTAGGCTTGTTTGATTTGCTTAACGGTGTTAGCAAATACCGCAGATTCAGCCTGGTCTTCCATCTCCGCGATTTGTTTTTCCATTTTAATGATCACACGACCGGCATCAGCCTGGCCCATCGCCTGCAGCATCAACGTTAGCAATGCTTTCAGGCAGTTTACTTCCTGTGCCAGTTCCTGGTTATTCTCCGCAGTGGCAAATTCAGGTGTGCTCATTTATTTTCCTCATTATTAAACGGCGCTAAAGCGCGACGACGAAAGTCAAGGCGGCGGAGTATACCACAAGCTGAAGCAAAAAATGCAGTGGTTGTTTTTTGTACTTTTACGTGGATGTTTAATTGCGTAAACAGAACGTACCGGTAAACTTAACCGCCGTTAAAGGCTATTAATTGTTTATGCCCGGTTCGCTTGCCGTTAATTATTGTTACAAAAATTTGAGATCTGTTTTTTGCAGGAAAAGCCTGCAAGTTTTTTGTAACTTTTTGAATACAGATGCTTAAAAAAAGCTGCAAAAGCCCTGACTGCATGGTCTCTCTTTCCACGGACTGTACAGCCTAATTTCCAAAAACGAGAGCAAAATCGAATAGCCGGTTTTTTAACGTTTTAATCTTGTGAGGAAAACCGTTAATATAAACCAAATTATCACTCAGTAGCGTTATCCCTATTCTGGAGACATTTCCTTTGATCAACGTCCTTCTTGTTGATGACCACGAACTGGTGCGCGCAGGGATACGACGCATTCTTGAAGATATTAAAGGTATTAAAGTTGCCGGTGAGGCGTGCTGTGGCGAAGATGCGGTAAAATGGTGCCGCACAAACTCGGCAGATGTGGTACTGATGGATATGAACATGCCCGGTATCGGTGGTCTTGAAGCAACACGCAAAATCGCGCGTACTTTTGTTGATACAAAAGTCATCATGCTGACCGTGCATACCGAAAACCCACTGCCCGCGAAAGTGATGCAGGCGGGCGCCGCGGGCTACCTGAGTAAAGGTGCTGCGCCGCAGGAGGTCGTCAATGCGATCCGTTCCGTGTATGCCGGACAGCGTTACATTGCTTCCGACATCGCACAGCAGATGGCCCTGAGCCAGATCGAGCCCGAGAAAACCGAATCACCGTTTGCCAGTTTGTCCGAGCGTGAATTGCAGATTATGCTGATGATCACTAAAGGTCAGAAGGTGAATGAGATCTCGGAACAGCTGAATCTCAGCCCGAAAACGGTCAACAGCTATCGTTACCGTATGTTCAGTAAACTGAACATTCATGGTGATGTGGAACTGACGCATCTGGCCATCCGGCATGGTTTGTGTAATGCGGAGACGTTGTTAAGTCAGTGAGTGATGTGTTCGATTCAATAACATTTCTGAAAACCGTAACCAGCCAGCCTGGCGTCTATCGCATGTATGACGCTGGCGGTACGGTTATCTACGTGGGGAAGGCAAAAGATCTTAAAAAACGTCTCTCCAGCTATTTTCGCAGCAACCTGGCCTCCCGTAAGACCGAAGCGCTGGTCTCACTCATCCAGAATATTGATGTCACCGTCACGCACACGGAGACAGAAGCGCTGCTGTTAGAGCACAACTATATTAAGCTCTACCAGCCGCGCTATAACGTCCTGTTGCGTGATGATAAATCCTACCCGTTTATTTTTCTGAGCAGCGACACCCATCCGCGCCTCGCCATGCACCGCGGTGCGAAACATGCAAAGGGTGAATATTTCGGGCCGTTCCCTAACGGCTATGCCGTGCGTGAAACGCTGGCGCTGCTGCAAAAAATCTTCCCAATCCGCCAGTGTGAAAACAGCGTTTACCGTAACCGCTCGCGCCCGTGCCTGCAGTACCAAATTGGTCGCTGCTTGGGGCCGTGTGTAGCCGGGCTGGTGAGTGAAGAGGAGTATGCTCAGCAGGTGGAGTATGTGCGCCTGTTCTTAGCAGGAAAAGACGATCAGGTCTTAACGCAGCTTATCGCGCGGATGGAAAAAGCCAGTGCCGCACTCGAGTTCGAAGAGGCCGCACGGATCCGCGACCAAATCCAGGCGGTGCGCAGAGTCACTGAGAAACAGTTTGTCTCGAATACCGGTGACGATCTCGACGTTATCGGCGTAGCCTTTGACGCCGGGATGGCCTGCGTGCACGTGCTGTTTATTCGCCAGGGCAAAGTGCTCGGCAGCCGCAGCTATTTTCCGAAAGTGCCTGGCGGTACCGAACTGGGTGAAGTGGTGGAAACCTTTGTCGGCCAGTTCTATCTGCAGGGGAGCCAGATGCGCACGCTGCCTTCTGAGATCCTGCTCGATTTTAATCTTGACGATAAAACCCTGCTGGGCGAGTCGCTCTCTGAGCTGGCGGGGCGTCGGGTCAATGTACAAACCAAACCGCGCGGCGATCGTGCGCGTTATCTGAAGCTAGCACGCACCAACGCGGCGACGGCGCTCACCACTAAGCTGTCGCAGCAGTCGACGGTGCACCAGCGTTTAACGGCCCTGGCAACGCTGCTGAAGCTGCCGGAAGTGAAACGGATGGAGTGTTTCGACATCAGCCATACGATGGGGGAACAGACGGTGGCGTCCTGCGTGGTGTTCGATGCTAACGGCCCGCTGCGCGCCGAGTATCGTCGCTATAACATCACCGGCATCACGCCGGGCGATGACTATGCGGCGATGAATCAGGTTCTGCGTCGTCGCTATGGTAAAGCCATTGAGGAGAGCAAAATCCCGGATGTGATCCTGATTGACGGTGGGAAAGGACAGCTCGGGCAGGCGAAAGCGGTATTTGAATCGCTTGATGTCAGCTGGGATAAAAAACATCCGCTGCTGCTGGGTGTCGCAAAAGGGGCCGATCGTAAGGCCGGGCTGGAGACACTCTTCTTCGAGCCGGAAGGTGAGGGCTTCAGCCTGCCGCCGGATTCGCCGGCGCTTCACGTCATCCAGCATATTCGCGATGAATCACACGATCATGCCATCAGCGGTCACCGCAAAAAACGGGCGAAGGTGAAAAATACCAGTAGCCTGGAAACGATTGAAGGCGTGGGGCCAAAACGTCGCCAGATGCTGCTGAAATATATGGGCGGATTGCAAGGATTACTCAACGCCAGCATGGAGGAAATTGCAAAAGTGCCGGGTATTTCGCAAGGGCTGGCAGAAAAGATCTACTACTCGTTGAAACATTGAGGGCTCTGTAGCAACATAGAGCTAAATTTTACTGACAACAAATAGTTACCGTCACTATGCAATATAATATCCCTACGTTGCTCACTCTTTTTCGTGTTGTACTCATCCCGTTCTTTGTGCTGGCGTTTTACCTGCCGGTTGTCTGGGCACCCTTTGCGTGCGCATTGATCTTCCTTATCGCAGCGGTAACAGACTGGTTTGATGGCTATCTGGCGCGCCGCTGGAATCAAAGCACCCGTTTCGGCGCCTTCCTCGATCCGGTGGCGGATAAAGTGATGGTCGCGATTGCCATGGTGCTGGTGGCCGAGCACTATCATACCTGGTGGGTGACGCTGCCTGCGGCAACCATGATTGGCCGTGAGATTATTATCTCTGCGCTTCGCGAGTGGATGGCGGAGCTGGGAAAACGCAGCAGCGTGGCGGTCTCGTGGATTGGTAAAGTGAAAACGACGGCGCAGATGGCGGCGCTGGTCTGGATGCTCTGGCGTCCGAACGCCTGGGTTGAGTGGGCGGGAATTGGCCTGCTGTGGGTAGCGGCAGTGCTGACGCTGTGGTCAATGCTGCAATATTTGAACGCTGCCCGAGGGGATTTGCTTGATCAGTGATCGTTTCGCCGTAATTTTCAGCAAACGATCCGGGGATGCAAAAAATAACGTTGACTCATAACGTCATATCAGTAGAATGCAACGCATCGAACGGCGGCACAGTCAGCCGGACGATAATGAAATCAAGTGGTTAGACATTTACTTGATGACATGCGGGAATAGCTCAGTTGGTAGAGCACGACCTTGCCAAGGTCGGGGTCGCGAGTTCGAGTCTCGTTTCCCGCTCCAGATTAAAGACATGCGCAGTAGCGGGTGTCAGTTTGAAAAGTTTTACGGCGCGTTAGCAAAGCGGTTATGTAGCGGATTGCAAATCCGTCTAGTCCGGTTCGACTCCGGAACGCGCCTCCACTTTCTTCCCTGGCCGGATGGTGGAATCGGTAGACACAAGGGATTTAAAATCCCTCGGCGTTCGCGCTGTGTGGGTTCAAGTCCCACTCCGGCTACCATGGGAAACAAAGAATAATCAAAGCAATAAGCAGTGTCGTGAAACCACCGAAAGGTGGTTTTTTTGTGCCCCTGGCTTAGCGCGAAGTGATCATATCTCATCATCATCCCGATCCTGCTGTGCCCAAGGATTTGCTGCCATACCAGAACGGTAAGCCTAACTTTCTAATATCAAGCCCGGAAAGCAGGGCGATTTTCAGATAACCTGCAACCAATCTTAAACAAACATTTCACTGGTCAGACACAGGTTGCCGCCGCTGATAAACTGGTTGGTATCCACCCCGGAGAGCGGAAGGTTATTGTCATGCAATATGAAGAACAGCAGCTTATCAACGGCCTTTTCGAGCGTCTTAAACAGGCCGGACAACAAAACAGCCAACGGGATGCAGATGCGGAGCGTCAGATCGCTGAATTCGTCAGACAGCAGCCTGCGGCCCCCTACTATATGGCGCAATCGATTTTGATTCAGGAAGCGGCGTTGAAACGCCTGCAGTCCAGGGTTCAGGAGCTGGAAAGCGAATTAGCCGCGCAAAAAAGCAAACCCTCGACGGGCGGCAGTTTCCTCGGCGGCCTGTTTGGTGGCGGGAAAAGTAACCCGCAGCCTGAAAACAGCTGGAATGCCCAGCCGCAACAGCCGCCGGCGCAGGATTACTCTCGGGCGCCAGCGCCGGCTACTCGCGGCGGCGGTTTTATGGCTGGCGCGCTCCAGACAGCCGCTGGCGTGGCCGGTGGCATCGCGCTGGCCGAGATGCTTACCAGCATGTTCCATCAGTCGCGGCCGGAAGAGATAGTGAACATCATCGAAGAACCGATAATACCCGTCGGTGGTGAACCGTTTGTCGGTAATCAATACGGCGACTTCAATAACGTCTCTGACACCCGTTTCCTCAACCAGAACGATCCGCTCGGCAATAATAACGACGCCTGGCAGAACGACGATGTAGATGACGACTACAGCAATGACGACGACAGTTTTATTTAACGACGTTATCGTGTGACTACCGAAATGAAGTGAACCCCGAAAGTTGGATATCCTACGATTAGGGGTTTTGCGTTTCCGGGTCAAAAGAATCCTTCGACGCTACCCCTGAAGGCTCATAAATTAGATTCGTTTTACTACTTTCCTTACTAGCAAACCTGTAAGAATTGCCGGAAGCAATCTAAATAAAGAGGCGATATCGACTAAGGTATCCTCCAGTTCTTCTATTCCTTATGTGCCGAAATGGTCCATCACTGTATAAGCGCATTCGGCAGGTATCAAATCACACCCCGCCCAAATACGCCTTCCTCACCTCCTGATTCCCCAGCAGCTCCTCGCCGCTGCCGGTCAACCTGATCTGTCCGTTTACCATCACATACCCGCGGTCAGAGAGCTTCAACGCGTGATGCGCATTCTGCTCCACCAGAAAGATAGTCATGCCGTTACGGGCCAGCTCGCGCAGAGTCTGGAAGATCTGTTTCACCACAATCGGCGCCAGACCGAGGCTCGGTTCATCCAGCAGCAGCAGCTTCGGACGGCTCATCAGCGCCCGGGCGATCGCCAGCATCTGCTGTTCGCCACCGGACATGGTCATCGCGCGCTGCTTGCGCCGCTCTTTCAGGCGAGGGAAAAGGTCAAACATGGTTTGCATATCTTCAGCCGCAAACTGGCTGCCGATGGGGATGGTCCCCATCAGCAGATTCTCTTCAACGGTCATATCCGGAAAAATTCGTCTGCCTTCCGGCGCCTGCGCAATGCCGCCGGACGCGACGTAGTGGGTGGATTTATGGCTGATATCTTCACCGCCGAAAAGGATCTGCCCGCTGCGAATACGCGGCTGGCCAAAGATGGACATCAGCAATGTCGATTTTCCCGCGCCGTTTGCGCCAATCAGCGCCACGGTTTCCCCCTTATTCACCTCGAGGGAGACCTGCTTCAGTGCCTGAATGACGCCGTAAAAGACATCCACTTCGCGAAAAGCCAGCAGCGGTTCGCTCATAGGGAGACCTCGCTTTCATCCGTGCCCAGGTAGGCGGCAATGACCTTTTCATCATGCTGGATCTGCTCGGGTTTCCCCCTGGCAATCACATCGCCGTGGTCGAGCACGATAATGTCGTCCGAAATTTCCATCACCATCCCCATATCATGCTCAATCAGTAATACCGTTATGTCATGATGATCCCGCAGAAAACGAATAATGCTGCTGAGCTTATGCGTTTCAACCGGGTTCAGTCCGGCTGCGGGTTCATCCAGACAGATCATTTCCGGCCCGGTGCACATTGCTCGCGCGATTTCCAGTCGCCGCTGCTGGCCGTAGGACATCTCTCCCGCCAGGCGATTGGCGCACTCCACCAGATCTACCACTTCCAGCCAGTAGAAGGCTCTGTCCAGGGCGTCGCTTTCTGCCTGCCGGTAGGACGGCGTATTCAGGATCCCGGCAAGCAGATTGCGGTTAACGCGCATATGCTGCGCCACCAGCAGGTTTTCCACGACCGACATCTCGCGAAAAAGACGGATATTTTGAAACGTGCGCGCCAGCCCGGCACGGTTGACCAGGTGGGTTCCGCCGAACATTTTGTAGAAAAGACGCTGCCCGAGCTGCGCGGGGTTAATCCAGTCGCCGGGCTGGAATTTTTGCCCGAGTACCTGAATGACGTTGGTCGTTTTATGGCGGGTATTAAACAAAATGTTGCCGCCGGAGGCTCTGTAGAAGCCCGTCAGGCAGTTAAACACGGTGGTTTTTCCCGCCCCGTTTGGCCCAATCAGGGCGGTAATGGAGCCACGCTGCACGTCCAGGTTGACGTCGTTTAGCGCTTTAATCCCGCCGAAGTGCATCATCAGATGTTCAACGCGTAGTATCGTTCCGTTCATGGTGCGACGCCCTTACGCACGGCAAACCCGCTGCGGTTGATGCGGATCAAACCGCGTGGACGCCAGATCATCATCACCACCATCAGCATGCCAAACAGCAGGACGCGGTACTCGGCAAAACTGCGCAGCAGTTCCGGCGTTACCGTGAGCACAAAGGCGGCCAGCACCACGCCAAGCGTAGAGCCCATACCGCCCAGCACCACAATGGCGAGGATCAGTGCCGATTCAAAGAAGGTAAACGAGGTAGGATTCACGAACCCCTGATAGGTGGCGAAGAACACCCCGGCAATGCCCGCGGTCGACGCGCCCAGCGTAAAGGCGGAAAGCTTAACCAGAACATGATTCAGCCCCATTGAGCGGCAGGCAATTTCGTCTTCACGCAGCGCTTCCCACGCCCGACCAATCGGCATTCGCGTCAGGCGGTGCTTAATGTAGAGCACCAGCATCACCACCAGGAACAGCACCGCGTAGATAAAAATAAACTTCATGTTCGGGTTGTAGGTCAGGTGGAAAAATTCGTGGAAGGGCACGCCGCCTTCTTTCGCGCGTCGTCCAAATTCCAGGCCGAAAAAAGTGGGGGGAGGGGCCGACACGCCGTTGGGTCCGCCGGTGAAGGTCAGCCAGTTGTTCAGTATCAGGCGAATAATCTCCCCGAACCCGAGGGTGACGATGGCCAGATAGTCACCGTGCATGCGCAGTACCGGGAAACCGAGCAGGGCGCCTGCGGCGGCGGCCATGATCGCCGCCAGCGGCAGCATGCTCCAGAAGCCTAAGCCGAGATACTGGTACCCCAGCGCCAGACCGTACGCCCCAATCGCGTAGAACGCGACATATCCCAGATCCAGCAGACCGGCCAGACCCACGACGATGTTCAGCCCCAGACCGAGAAGCACGTAGATCAGCCCGAGAATGGCGACGGTCAGCACATATTTAGTGGCAACAAACGGAAAGCAAATCGCAAGAGCAATCACCAGAGGAATAATCCAGCGCATGCGGCTTTTGTATTCCGGTGGACGGACATATACGCCTGCGCTATCGGCTTCGAAGCGTGCCTGGAAACGGGCGCCCGCGGCGGTACCTAAAAAGGCGCTCAACAGAAAACGTCCGAGCATTACGGTGCCAACCATCCAGGCCAGGCGCTGCCCGGCGAAGGTAAAGCTGTACCCGTCCAGCACCACGCCCGCGATGGGACCGAAGATAATCAGCGCAACCAGCCCGGAAAAGATCGCGTCCAGCATGCAGCGTTTAAGTGAAAAGCCGTGTGATGTCATCATTCTCTCCTTCACACCTTGGCCACAACCGGGCGCCCGAGCAGTCCCTGGGGACGGAAAATAAGGATCATGACCAGCAGGCCGAACGAGAAGACGTCTTTATAGTCCGAGTTCACCATGCCCGAGAACTGGGCTTCCGCCACGCCCAGGATAAGGCCACCGAGCATGGCGCCAGGGAGGGAGCCGATGCCGCCGAGTACCGCCGCCGTAAAGGCTTTAATGCCGATCACGAACCCGACGTAGAAATCAAAGGTGCCGTAGTTCATGGTGATCAGTACCCCCGCCAGGCCCGCCATCGCCGCGCCGATAACAAAGACAAGCGAAATAATCCGGTCGGTGTTAATCCCCAGAATGGAGGCCATCTTACGATCCTGCTGGACCGCGCGGCACATTCGCCCCAGCCGGGTACGATTGATTATCCAGGTGAGCACCAGCATGCCGGCAAACGAGGCCAACAGAATAAACACTTTGGTGTAGGTTATCTGCACGAACCCGTCGCCCAGATGCAGGCGAATCACGCCGTCCAGCATGGTCGGCACCCCTTGCTGGCGCGGGCCCTGGCTCAGCTGCGCGTAGTTTTGCAGGATAAGCGACATCCCGATGGCGGAGATCAGCGGCGCCAGGCGCGTGGAGTTACGCAGCGGCTTGTAGGCGATACGCTCGATGGTCCAGCCGTACACCCCGGTGACCACAATCGTGAACACCAGCGTCCCGAGGATCAGCAGCGGGAAGGACTGCAGTCCGAAGAACGAGAGCAGCGCCAGGCCAATGGCGCAGAGATAGGCGGAAATCATATACACTTCGCCGTGGGCGAAATTAATCATGCCGATAATGCCGTACACCATGGTATAGCCGATGGCGATCAGGCCGTAGACGGAACCCAGCGTTAAGCCATTGATTAACTGTTGCAGGAAGAATGTACTCATCTTAGCGCGCTCGTTTTATAGGCCGCGCGAGACGCGCAGCCTGATGTTTATTACGCGCCGACGGGTAGGCCCGCCGACGTTGAGCGTGACTCCGTCCCGTTACTGCACTTCCTTATATTTTCCTTTGTCGTCCCACTGGTAAACAACGTAGTCAGACACTTTCAGATCGCCTTTGCTGTCCCAGGCTTTTTTGCCCATCACCGTGTCGACGGAATTGGCCTTCAGCCACTCGCTGGCTTTGGCAGAGTCCTTGCCGCCGGTGGCCTTGAAGGCCGCGGCAATGGCCTGTACGGAGGCATAGGAGTAAAGGGTGTAACCTTCCGGCTCGAATTTACCGGCGCGGAATTTCTCGATTACCGCTTTACCGTCCGGGATCAGGCGCGGGTCTTTACCGAAGGTCATGTAAATGCCGTTGGTGTACTGCGGGCCGCCCGCCGCGGTCACCATCTCCTCGTTGACGATACAGTCACCGGAGAAGAATTTGGCCTGCACGCCCTGTTCACGCATCTGGCGAACCAGCGGACCGGCTTCCGGGTGACAGCCACCGAAGAATACGACGTCCGGTTTTTGCGCGCCGATCTTGGTGACCAGCGCGTTAAAGTCTTTTTCACCGCGGGATAACCCTTCGTACATCACATCCTGAACCCCGCGTTTCGCCAGCGCCGCTTTGGTGGCGTCAGCCAGACCCTGACCATAGGTGTCTTTGTCGTGAATAATCACCACGCGCTTGGCTTTCAGCTTGTCGATGATGAAGTCGCTGGCAACCTGGCCCTGCTGGTCGTCGCGGCCGCACATGCGGAACATGTCGCTCATACCGCGTTCGGTAATCAGCGGGTTAGTGGAGCCGGGGGTAATCGCAATAATACCTGCGTCGCTATACACCTCGGAGGCGGGCATGGTGGAAGAGGAGCAGAAATGGCCGACCACGGCGTTGACTTTATCCTGGTCAACTAAACGGTTAGCGACGGCCACGGCCTGCTTGGGCTCGCAGGCATCATCCCCCTGAACCAGTTTGATCTTCTCGCCATTAATGCCGCCTGCGGCATTAATGTCTTCAGCGGCCTGCGTTGCGCCGTGCCAGTACTGATCGCCATAGGTGGCATTCGGACCCGTGAACGGCCCGGCCACGCCAATCACAATATCTGCCCGGGCGGAAAACGCCGTCACCAGGCAACCGGCCAACACAAGAGAAAGAGGAGTTCTGATAAATTTCAGCGACATTATTATGTTCCTTAGCAAAGAGGTTTTTGCACCACGGCGTAAACCCGAACGCCCGACGGCGCAGCCAATCCGAAACACGAGCAAGAACAAAATGCACTAAACGAACAAGATACAGACGGCATCCTGCATATTACGGCGAGATTTCCCTGCGCAGAGACGCGCGAAGAACGTTAAGCAAAAACGTTGCCAGAATGGTTAACCCATTGACGGGCATGTGACATGTTTGAGTATAGAGCGCCGCGTTATGCCGCCTTAGGGGAGGAGAAGAAATTACAGCGGAGATCACATATCGTTAACAATAAAGCCCATAAGTTGTGCAAAGGTCACGGTTTGCACGTTTTTGCAGCAATAAAGACCTAAACTTCAGCCCGGAGAGGGGTGAGATATGTGTTAGGATCGTTTCCTTTTTTGCAGGAGTATCAGCGATGACTGAAGGCCCATTGAATGAAAGCGAAATGGCGTGGCTTGAAGAGACGTTAATGTCTTACGGTCATGATGACGCGTCCGTGATTGACGTGTCCGAACTGGACGGCATGCTTACCGCAGTGCTTTCCGGTCCTGTTGTCGTTGAGCCAGATGCCTGGCTGGTGGCGGTGTGGGGGGGCGAGAAGTACATTCCGCGCTGGAAAAACGATCGTGAGATGAACCGTTTTATCGATCTCTGCTTTAAGCACATGAACGATATTGCCGAGCGTCTGAGCGAATACCCGGATCAGTTCGAACCGATGTTTGGCTATAACGATGTGGACGGTGAGAGTTATACCGTGGTGGAAGAGTGGTGCTATGGCTACATGCGCGGTGTGGCTCTGACGGACTGGTCAGCCTTGCCGGAAGCCCTGAAGGCCGATCTTGATGTGATTGCGCTGCACGGGACGGAAGAGAACAGCGACAAGCTGGATGAACTGTCCGAAGAGGAATATATCGCCAGCATCGAGAGCATCCAGCCTGCGGCGCTGCGCCTGTATAATTACTGGGTAAACAACCCGCAGCAGCCGGAAGCGAAGAAGCCGATTGTGAACGGCACGAAGGTCGGGCGTAACGATCCGTGTCCTTGCGGCAGCGGGAAGAAGTTTAAGAGCTGCTGTTTGCACTGAAACATTTTTGTGGCTTTGGTTCGTTCACCTTAAGACCAGTAGAAGGTAATACGTTCTTAACCTGTGAACGATATAAGGGGCCGTCGAGGCCCCTTATATGGCAAGGCGTAGCAGACCGAGAATAAGCTGAATGTCTATTGTTGCTCATCGAATATCTTTGATCTATACACCCCGAAGTGCTTAGTTGTATTCTTGTATTGTCATATATCTTTCTGGTGTTTATCTTTTCATTTAATTCATGAATGTTTATTTTGCGCTTATTTATGCGTTGAATAAATTAAATCCTTTATCCCTTCCTGTGAAATAAGGTTTTAATATTCGGCCTCCGGGCGTATATTTTGATTAATCTTATCGGTTGTTCAAAAGGATAATTGACGATGGCAGGACAATCAGACACGGTTCAATATCAGGATACACTGAATCGTTATTTACTTTATTTTCCCAGAAATAAAACCGTTTTATCTGATGTTCTCTCGTTTAGCGGGGAAGAAGAACTCAGTAAACCTTACCGTTATACTATTCGCTTTACCAGCTCAACACCGAACATCGCGGTTAAAGACGTCCTTAACCAGATGGCCGAGTTTATTCTGCGTGCCCCGAATCCGAGAGCAGGCTGGCATCATCAGGATCCCTGGCTGCCGGTGCGGCAGATAAATGGCGTAATCACGTCATTTTCCCGTCTGAAGTCGTCCGCCGATGAAACGCTGTATGAATGCGTGCTGGAGCATGAACTGGCGCTGATGGACCGAAATTACCGTTCGGCCGTGTACATGGACATGACCGTGCCTGAGCTTGTCACGAAGTTAATGAAGGACAGCGGGTATTTTCAGGGTTACAACATCGATTTCGACCAGCTGGGCTTCAGCTATCCGCTGCGGGAAATGGTTATCCAGTGGAAAGAAACCGATCTCCAGTTTATCCGCCGCCTGCTGGCCGAAGTCGGGATCTGGTTTCGCTTTGAAAATCACGACAAGGTACCGGCCGAAACGGTGGTGATTTTTGGCGACGGGGGCCGTCGCTACGTATTCAGCGATAAAAAGCTGCCATACGTTCCTAATTCGGGCATGACCAGTCATGAAGAGTACGTTACCGAGCTTGAAGAGCGCTACCAGCTCATTCCCGAAAACGTGCTGGTCCGCACCTACAACTATCGCGATCCGTTTTCCCCGCAGGCGGATAAAACTCTTACCGACAACGACATTCCTGACGGGATAATCCGCGGCAAACAGTACCACTACGCCGATCATTTTCTGAGTGAAGGCGACTTTTATGGACAGGAGGCGGAAACGGCTACGTTTTACGCGCGCCTGCGCTATGAGCGTCTGCTGAACAATCAGAGCGTGCTGGGGGTGACGACCAGCGATCCGGAACTGCTGCCGGGCGTGATGTTTAACCTGACAGGCGATATTCCTGCCGGGTTTAAGCCTGGATTCGTTGTCACCACGATGACGCTCTCCGGCAGCCGCGCGGAGCACTATCGCGCCGTCCTGAAGGGCATTCCCTATCTGCACGGCTACAGCTACCGTCCGGACTATCTGCCGCGTCCGGTGATAGCCGGAACCGTGCCCGGCCGCGTAGCGGCCATTAATCGCGATCCCACGTATGCCGGAGTCGATGCGCAGGGTCGCTACCGCGTGAAGTTTGATTTTGACCTTGATGAAAAACGTGACGGCTTTGAAAGTGCGCTGATGCGTCTGGGCAGACCGTACGGCGGGGATGTGTTTGGGTTTCACTTCCCGCTGCTGGACGGGACGGAGGTGGCAGTCGCCTTTGAAGGCGGCGACCCGGACAGGCCGTATATCGCGCACGTCATGCATGACGGCAGCCATCCGGATTTGGTCACAAACCGCAACGATACCCGCAACGTGATCCGCACGGCCGCCTCGAACAAAATCCGCCTTGAGGATCGCCGGGGTGAGGAACATATCAAGATTTCCACGGAGCACGGCAAGGGACAGGTCAGCGTCGGCCACCTGGTCGATGCCACGGGGAAAAAACGCGGGCAGGGCGTGGAAGCCCGCACCGATGACTGGATGGCGCTGCGTGCCGCCAAAGGGGTACTCATTACCACAGAGGCCCAGCCCCGCGCGCAGGGCCAACAGCTGGATATGACGGCCGCCATCGCGCAGCTGGAAAAAGCATTGTCGCTGGCGATGACGCTGCAACAAAGCGCCTTAACGGCCGGTGCCGGGAATGTGGATACCGATCAGCAAAACCAGCTGGCCCGGGTGCTGAACCAGCTGACAGGGCCGGGCATTCTGGCGTATGCCGAAAAAGGTGCCGCACACGTCACCCCGCAGAGCCTGCAGCTGTCCGCCGGGAAAGACCTGATCGCAACAGCAGGTCAGGATGCCAGCGTGAACGTGGTGAAAAAATTCTCGCTGACCGTGGGGGAAAAACTCTCGCTGTTCGTCCGCAAGCTCGGCATCCAGATGATTGCCGGTGCCGGGGATATCACGACGCAGGCCCAGCGTGGTGCCATGCACATGCTCTCGCAGAAAGATTTCACGATGGCGAGCACCGCCGGGCAGCTGAACGGCAGTGCCAAACAGGGCATACAGCTGGTCTGTGGCGGCGGCGGGATCCGAGTCAGTCCGAACGGGCTGGTCACCATCTTTTCGCCAACGGGAATCGAACTTAAAGGACCCAACCTGAAGTATGACGGTCCGGAAAGCGCGCAGGTCACGGTCCCGCCGTTCAATAAGGGCGCATTCAAATTCCGCTACCAGCTGCACGCCGGAGATGACCCGGAACAAATTCTCGCAAACAAAAAATTCAGGCTGACCAGCTCGGCCGGAAACGTGGTTGAGGGTGTCACGGACAGCAACGGTCATTCATCGTTACTCGATGCCGATGACCTGGATACCTACAAAATGGAGTTACTGTAATGACGGAAGCGAGGAAAAGCCCGTATGCGCCACGGGTAATATCAGAAGGGGATATTCCTGTACACAGGGATTTGGGGGAAGTTGCTCAGACCTGCCGTGTGGGCGTACCGCGCCCGATGCCGGGGATCGTTATTCTGGTCCACGGCGTGAATGATGTAGGCGAAGCGTACCAGAACCAGGAGAAGGGCATTATCGCGGGCCTGAGTAAACGTCTTGGCCGCACAGACTTTTACACCCATGAATGGGGGGACTACAGAATCACCCGTCCCGGGCGTTCACCGGTTATCCCGTTTTACTGGGGGTATAAGCCTGTTACGCATGACGACTATAAAGCAGATCAGAAGCAGTACCGGGATGAAGTGGGTAAGCTGAAGGACCAGGCTCACCTGCCGTACGATGCCTATCAGGAAGATAATACTGATAAAAAAGCCGATCTGGGTAATGACGGAAAAGGTGCGTTTAAGTACCAGAACGATAACTTTGGTAATGCGCTGGAAGCGAACTTTGCCAAAGGGGGCGGTACCTTCGCGAACGCCACAACCAATATTCCCGACATGCTTGGGCCGGGGGCGGGTGGTGTGGCTCTGGCGGCTGCGGGATTTGCATCACTGCATATGAATGACGGGGATTACACTCACCCTATCTATGAAAACCCCCACCGAATCTATCAGTTTTTTGCTGCCCAGCGCCTCGCTGATTTGATTTTACAAATCCGAACCGAAGAGGCAACTAAACATGATGTTATTAACATCGTGGCGCACAGCCAGGGGACCATCATCACCATGCTGGCAAATATGCTGGTAAAACAGGCAGGACAGAATCCGGTGAACTGCGTCATTCTGAATCATTCCCCTTATTCACTGGAGTCCCGCGTGGCTGAAAATATTCAGCCCGGATACCAACAGACGGATGCCGCCAGACAGAAGACATTCAAAAATTTCTGTAGCCTGATGTATACCCAGTGGAAAGGGGGAGGAAAATTAGACGAGGATGAATTACTGACCCTGGAAGCCTCCTGTACGTTGCGTAAACCTTCAGATAACCCGCTGCGGGGTGATGATCGATATTGTCGGAACAACAACGGCAAAGTGTACAACTACTTCTGCCCGAACGATGGTGTTGTGTCACTTGAGAATGTGCAGGGGTTCGGCTGGGGTGGTATCCCCCAAAAAATAGCCAGTGTTATTCCTAACCTGTTCCAGCGAGTTTTTTATCAGCATGGCGAAGTAGGAAAAGCACCTGACACTAAACCCTTTGCGTTGCCACAACGAAAAGATGGGGATGCAAAATATTCGTTTCTCCCGAATGCCAGCTACCGAGCCCATGACGTAGTGATAAACGGTGAAGAATTGCCAGAGCCCTTTATTTTCAAACTACAGGGTCAGGATAACCATCCTGATAATGACCCTGAAACGAGTGACAAGCCGTATACGTATTATATCGACCCGGATAGCCCAGACGCCTACATATCCTATTCAGCTAAAGCCAGTGCCATTAAGCGCACGGATTCTGCGATGTATATGCTTAACAGTTATCAGCGTATTAGCTGGAAGCCTGGGCATGTTTTAACACCAGATGAGCTGAAGGGGGAAAGCCTTGACCGGGGGCATACCGTTATTCACGGGGAAGTAACTGGTTCAAAAGATTACCCTGTGTTGTCCATTACCTGGCTGAAAACCCGTGAAGAACTTGAAAAAGAATGGAAAAAAGTTGACCCGGTAAGCTACAGCCAGCATTCGTCAATTGTCATGAGCGAGTTTGCACCATCGCACGCGATGGCGTTCGACCTTGCAATTGGTCAGTGTAAGTCGTTTGACTACAAAGCCGGTAAATTCTGGGAAGGGTTGTTACACCGTGCAGACTGGCGTGATCCTCAAAGCGGTAATCAATATGCGAGGGAATATTACAAATCGGGTCGATTGCCAACGGCCTCTACAAAAGATTTTATGAATAAACCCGATGAGGTGCTGCCTGCGGGTGACTTCGGTGTGAAAAATGATTATGCCGGTATCCGGCCGCGATCACGTAACCTGATGGATATTGAGACGGGAACCGCCAGGCCGGAAGATTTCCAGGAAGTAAAATTATTGCAATGGGAAATGCCAAAACCTAAAAGTGACAGCCAGCTGGCTTAAGGATTAGATATGAAAGGATTATGTACAGGCTTGGCGGTCACAGCTATTTTTCTGGCAGCGGCTTGTCAAGCCCAGGAGCCGCCGACGCAGGTGGTTTACCGATTCAGTGACCATCGCTATCTGGAGCTGAAGGGCTGGGACTGCGAAGGTGAACTCTGGTACACCGATACGCAGAGGGCTATACATTCTCAGGTTTATTTTCAGTTTTATCGGATCTTCACGCGTAAATTTATTCATCCTTCAGAAAAATATATGTCTGTACCTATTTGGGGGACAGATGGTTTCAGGGTATCGAAGGACTATGGTCGGACATGGAAACTTGCACAGTTTGTCCCAGGAGAAAATGAACCCAATGGTGATGATAGTGCGCCTTATGAAGATGTTCTCTCTTTCACCGTAGTCAACGATCAGGGTTTTTTGCAGACCAAACACCGGCTGTATATGTCGTCAAAGCCGTTTGATGACCCGCGCATTTTGCCTGGTGGGTCGGGGATTAAATATCGTTTAGACAGCGGTGAAATGGATGAAATTACGCCAGATGCCCCAGGGTGGTCTTGGGGGATGGTTTATTTTACGCAGGAAGGTTTACAAGGAAAGGTTATGCGCCGTGAGGCCAATTATCAGGACCTCCCCGATAAAGTACCGGAAGTAAAAGGCTATACCGGCTGGGACCATATGTGGTGCGATATGGATGCGGGGCGATAAAGCATGAAAGGATTATGCATAGGTCTGACAGCTGCAGCTGTATTTATGGCAGTTGGTTGCCAGGCGAAAGAGCCGCCGACGCAGGTGGTGTACCGGTTCGATGACCATCGTTATCTGGAGCTGAAGGGATGGGACTGCGAGGGTGAACTCTGGTACACGGATACACAGCGGGGTATCCACACGGAGCCAGTCAGCCAGTTTTACCGGATATTTACCAAAAAATATGTGCATCCATCAGAACGTTACATTGCGCTTCCGACCTGGGATGTAAGTGGTTTTCTTGTTTCGAAAGATTACGGTCAGACTTGGCATGATGCACTGTTTTCCCCTGGTGAAAATGATCTTAATGGAATGAATGCCCCACAGCAGGAAGATGTTCTTTCTTTTACCGTCGTCAACGATCAGGGTTTTTTGCAAACGAAACACCGGCTGTATATGTCATCAAAGCCGTTTGATGACCCGCGTATTTTGCCTGGAGGGGCGGGTATTTTTTATAGCCTTGCTAATGGGGAAAAAGACAGTATTACTTCGGAAGCACCAGGATGGGCTTGGGGATTGATTTACTTCACGCGAGAAGGACTTGTTGGAAAAATAATGAGTCATGAAGCCAACTATCAGGATCTTCCTGACAGGGTACCGGAAATAAAGGGTTATACCGGCTGGGACCATATGCGGTGCGATATGGATGCGGGGCGATAAAGCATGAAAGGATTATGCTCAGGTCTGACAGCTGCAGCTGTATTTATAGCAGCGGGTTGCCAGGCGAAAGAGCCGCCGACGCAGGTGGTTTATCGGTTTGACGATCATCGCTATCTGGAGCTGAAAGGCTGGGACTGCGAAGGTGAACTCTGGTACACGGATACGAAGAGAGGTATTCATACCGAACCGGTCAGCCAGTATTACCGATTATTTACCCGCAAATTTATCCATCCGTCAGAACGATATATTGCAATAACAGGCTGGGGCGCTGGTGGGTTTATGGTGTCCAAAGACTACGGACAAACCTGGCATTCTGTAGGTATTGCACCCGGTCACAATGAGCCAAATGGTGATGATGGTCCTCCTTATGAAGACGTTCTTTCTTTCACAGTCGTCAACGAGCAGGGTTTTTTACAGACGAAACACCGGCTGTATATGTCGTCAAAACCGTTTGATGACCCGCGTATTCTGCCCGGTGGTCCAGGGATTGAGTATACCGTGGATGATGGTATGGGGAGCAAAGTAAACGGCAAGCTGGAACCTCGATTTCCTGGCCCAGCTTGGGGGCTGGACTACATCACCAAGCAAGGTCTGAAAGAGAATACGGCGCAGTTTAAAACGAACTATCAGGGCCTCCCCGATAAAGTCCCGGAAGTAAAAGGCTACACCGGCTGGGACCATATGCGCTGCGATATAGATGCTGGGCGGAAAAGTTATTAACTTAAAAGGACGTAGGATATGAAATTTATTAAAATATATGACATTAACGTGTTAGCATGTAACATTTTGTTTTTACTGGTGGCTTGCACCAGTTTATCTGGATGTTTGACCTACTCGCTTTCCCAGAAAATTGGTGATGGAAAGGACGTATCAATATCATATAGCAATGATGAAATTATTGGCTTCTCCAAAGGTATTGACAGTAATAAAAAGGAAGGTTGGGTTTTTATTGGTAAAAATTTTGATTATTTACTATCTAGTGGGGGCGATTCAATTGTAAGTCTTCTAAATGATGACTCAATTGATAAAAAAAGCCTTACAGCGCGCGGCGAAGAACAGTTTGTGATTTCACAAAAGGGTAATGCGTTTTCTGGAAGTATCTATATTCTGTATAAAAATGCCCCGTTAATTGATGGCGTCCGTAATTCATTGAAACAGCATGGTTTTATTTGCCATAGCAATAACAATTGTGAGCTAACAGTACGTTTCCTTTCTGGTAGTATTCATAAGAAAAATACCCAACAAGATAATAGCAAAGTATTAATGTTCTATCAGCCAGTCAAAATTGCATTTTACAAGAAAAGTACGTCTACATCCCCAGCTGTCGCTGGTGCGCTCTTATACCCTGTTACTCTTGCTGTGGATATTGTTACATCGCCATTGCAATTAATTAGTTTGCCTCTTGTTGGTATTGCAAGTATGGCATCAATGAAAGCTCACTAAAAGGAATGAAGTGATGAACGGCGTAATTCGACTCAATGACCCGCTGGTAAGCGGCGGGAAAGTGATTAAGGCGTCAGGCGCGCAATTTATGGGCCTGCCCGTGGCTCTGAAAGGCGATGAAGTGACGTGTACGGAGCATAAAGGGACGTTCCCTATTAACGATTGTCACCCAACCTGGACGATGAACGGCCGCGGCGTGGTCGTGGACGGCTGTAAAGCGGCGTGTGGTTGTGCTATCCGGACCACGCTACCTGTTGCGGGGGCTGTGTGATGAACTGGTGGTTGTATCCTGAACAGGACGAATTTAAAGAAGACTACCCCTATCTGGCAGTTTTTATCCTATATGTGATCGTCGTGATTATCGGTATTGCTGTTCGGGCAGTCACCTGGCCGGGTAATAAACATGTTGATCTCGATTTTCTTGCCCAGTCCGTTGTTATTCCAGTTGTTTTTCTGACGGGGTTCGTTCAGATGTGGTCTGTCGTGTATCACGGCATGAGGCACTACATGGAAACGAGGCTGCTGATTGCCGCCCGGCAGGAATACAAGGTTGTCAGCTTTGCCCGGGGGAATATTACCCTTGCTGGCTGGTCCGTACTCACTCCACCAAAGGCAACAAAGGAACTGGCACTGAGAATGCTGAAACTTGAGGGAGAGTTTCCGCTGGCCGCTAAAATGCCGTTGAAAATCGAGCTGGAAGAATCGTTCGATTTCACGAGGGCCGGGCAGGCAGTATCCCGCGTTCTGGAGCCCATGGCAGGGAAACTTTCTCGGTACCAGCAGATTGAAGCGCTGGTGTGGGTTCGAGGCGGGGATGAATCCTTTAGCGATGAACTCCTGCGCGTGCTTGAACGTTCTGCGATCGCGACGAAGAAAATCACTTTTTTACCTGAATGCCCGGACTATACGCAAGTCACGGAATGGATAAATCTGTCGAAAAGCTACGTCGTTCAACGGCTGCTTATCTGCGTCGATCTGCATTCTGACGAAGAAGCATCTAAACAGATGGAAAATGTTACGGCACTTCTCTTCACGAACGACTACGTCAAAACTGAAGGAGAAAAACCTGTTTATCTTTACCAGCCGATGACAGGTGTCAATGACGTTGAAAGCAAGGTACCGGTTTATCTGAGGACGGAAACGGTCAGTAAACCTAAACTGCTCTGGTATACCGGGTTATCCCGCACAGAGAAGTATCCGCTGCTGGAAGTGCTGGACGAGAACAAAGTGGTGCCGGACAGGCTGGAGCTTGAGGCTTCGCTCGGTGAGCGCTCTGCCGGTTATCAGTGGCTGATGCTGGCGCTGGCCGCTGATGCGGTTATGTATGGGCAGGGCGATCAGCTTGTGGCCGCGTCCGCACAGAACCATTTTGCCATGGCCGCGCTATCCTCCCGGTTGACCTGCCAACCCGATTACCCCGAAGAAAAAAGATATACGTTGCCGTGGCAAGCTGGCGGGATTGGCGGTCTGATGTTGTTTTTTGGGCTGATGTTAATCATTGCCAGCGTTGGTGAAGCCGGTAAAACTCTGTCCGGCTGGTTTATAACGATAATGGCGGTTCTGTTAATAGGTTTATTCCTTGGGATGGGGACATTGTTTACCTTGTATTATGGTGACAAAGCTTATGAGCACATGGGGATGTGATGATGAATGAAGCATTAATTTTAACGACAGCATTCCGGATGATGATAATAGTAATATAAGGAATTGATTAAAGGGGAATCTCTCCCTATTAAAGCGGATAGTTTCCCCTTAAACCTTTGTTATCCCACTTCCGGCAGCATCCCGGCTGCAATCAACACCTGCACCAGAATAATCACCACCCCACAGCAAAACACCACGCACAGCAGCGGTTTTCCCCCCGCCACGCGGTAACCCTGCTGCGGATGCTGCTGGCGGCTCTTCCATGCCAGCAGGGAAGGGAGCAGCAGGGCCAGGATAGAGAGCGCCACCCCCGCATAGCCCAGCGCCATCACAAATCCGCGTGGGTAAAACAGCGCAAAAGCGAGCGGCGGCAGGAAGGTGATGGCCCCCGTCTGCAACCGTCCAGCCGCGGTATTGCGACGCTGGAACAGGTCGGCCAGGTAATCAAACAGGCCGAGCGCCACTCCCAGGAACGAGGTTGCCAGCGCCAGGTCGGCAAACAGGTGTACCGCCAGCTCCACGTGCGGGGAGGTAACAACCTCGCGCAGCGCCAGCAGAAAACCGTTCAGGCCAGCGTGTTGCGCCATCAGCCCAATAAAGGTCGAAGAGTCAATGCTGCCCAGCGTCACCAGCTGCCAGAAAATATAGGCGATCAGCGGGATCGCGCTGCCGATAACAAAGACGCGGCGCAGCTTGCGGATATCGCCGTTCATATAGCTGACGATGCTCGGCACGCTACCGTGGAAGCCAAACGAGGTGAAAATGACCGGGATCGCGGAAAGCGCCAGCCCTTTTTCCAGCGGCAGCGTCAGCAGGTTGACCTTGTGCACGTGCGGGGCCAGCAGCACCAGCATGATAATCAGGAAGAGAATTTTGGCGCTGAACAGAAAGCGGTTAAACAGATCGACCAGCGATGTCCCCACGCAGACCACGCCGCCGCCGATGAGCGCAAAGAAGATAGCCCCCGTCGCCGGGGTAATGTCAGAGCCAAACCAGTCGTTGACGCTGGAGGCGATGAGTTCCCCGGCGCCGCTGATATAGGCGGCGGTCAGGGCGTACATCAGGAACATCATGCTAAAGCCGGTTATCCACTGGCCGTAGCGTCCCAGATAGCGCGCCGCAAGCGAACCCAGGCCGGTGTCGGCGGGGACGTGCTGGTAAACCTCAAGCAGCAGCAGGGCGGTGTAGCACATCAGCGCCCAGAGCGTACCCAGCAGCAGCAGGGTCATGCCAAATCCCACGCCCGCGGCCGCCAGGGGCATGGCCAGCATTCCTGCGCCAATTGTCGTTCCGGCGACGATAAAAATACTTCCCAGGGTTCTGTTTTTCACGCTTTCCTCTACAACGCTTCTTAACCGCGACAAATCTGCGGCGCAGAGTAAGGGAAAAGCCGTAACTCGTCAAATCACCGTTACAAGTACTGTAATTAAAAGTTTACGAATTGCGCTGCCGGCAATTCTATGACGTGGGGCGACGCTCAGGCGTAACGTAAACAGGGCGTACAGGGAATAAAATGGGTATTTCGATGCGGGGGAGGGAAGGTAAATTAACGCGGTGCCGGAAACCGGCACCGCGCTGAAATTAATTCTGAGTATCGAGAGTGGAAAGTTCTTTATCAATAAAGTAAAGACCTTCACCGGATTTCCCCACCAGCGATAATTTATCCAGCACGGATTTAAACAGCTTCTCTTCTTCGTGTTGTTCAGCGACGTACCACTGCAGGAAATTAAAGGTTGGATAATCCTGGCTGGTCATCGCAGCATGAACCAGTTCGTTAATTTTCTGGGTGATCAGCTGCTCGTGCTCGTAGGTGGCGCGGAACAGTTCATCGAGAGAATTATACTCAGCAAACGGTGAGGCCACGGTGTCAATGCGCGGCAGGCTGCCCGTATCTGTCAGATAATCAAACAGACGCTGCATGTGGGTCATCTCTTCCTGAGCGTGACGACGCAGAAACGCGGCCGCACCTTCGAAGCTGTGGTAGCTGCACCAGGCGCTCATCTGCTGGTAGAGCAGGGATGAAAAAAGCTCAAGATTCATTTGTGCGTTGAGCTTGTCGATCATTTCAGTTTTCAGCATGGTGACGCTCCGGATTATTATTTCTGGTCCACAATGAGCGACACTATAATTTGTTATTTAATTATTTGCAAAACGTAAAATTATTATTTTATTTATTCAAAATACGAATGGGAATAAAACGCATTGGCGATTTTTATAATGTATTAATGAGAATTATTTTTGTTCGTAATGAAATAAACTGCCAGCACACGCTGGCAGCTTCGATTAATACCACGGATTATTTGACTTAGGATTAACGGCGTAACCCATACATTTGTACTGGATAGTCACGCTCTCGTTCAGGCACAGAGAACCGCTTGTCAGGGTACAGGTTTTAATGGGCTGACCATAGGCTGAGGCGGTAGCATACCCCATGCTCTGACACGCTTTTGCCGCCGTGCCGTTATTCACATACTCATCGGAATATGCATTTTGCAGCGCTGCCTGGCCGTAGTCGAGGCGGACGATTCCGTTTGGGGCATCGAGACTACTGACTTCAGCCTGGCGGTTAATACTACACCCCGCGAGCAGCAGGATTGTGCCGGCTACAATGACTCTTTTCATGGTTCGCTCTGAGTGGATGGAAATACGTTATCGTACCCGCAGATGCCCGCTGCAATGCCTGGAATAGCCGGACAATCTGCCCTCACTCTTTGCAACGGGTCCGGGATTAACGCTGTCAGGCCACATGCGGATTAAATTGTGATGCATGTCACAAAAATATTGATTTTTGTGACAGTGGTCATATTATAGGCACGTTGACAATAAAGTTGTATAACAAGTTAATGGAGCCTCATCGTGAAACTGCGCAAAATCCTGAAAAGCATGTGGGCCAATTACTGCCGCACGTTCAAAGACGTGCCGCCGGGCGCCATGTTCTGATAAAAAACCTGCTTCGGCAGGTTTTTTTATACCTGCAGGCGTTGAAGGGGAGATGTCAGGGGGCGTGTTTTGCTAATATGGCGGCCTTTAAATAAGGAGAAAGCCCCATGTCACAAAACCTGAGCGCCGATCAGGAACTGGTCTCTGACGTTGTCGCCTGTCAGCTGGTTATCAAACAAATCCTTGATGTTCTGGACGTGATTGCGCCGGTTGAAGTGCGCGAGAAGATGTCTACCCAGCTCAAAAACATCGATTTCGCCAGCCATCCTGCTGCCGCTGATCCGGTAACGCTTCGTGCGATCCAGAAAGCCATCGCGCTGATCGAGCTGCGATTCACGCCGCAGGGTGAATCCCACTAAGCAGGGAAATGGGCGACGGTACGTGTCGCCCTTTGATGCTGTCAGAAGAACGTCTGGACCAGCAGGTAGCTCGCCGCGCACGCGCAGCTCACCCCAATCAGCCCTGGCAAAATGAAGCTGTGGTTGATTATGAATTTCCCGATGCGGGTCGTGCCTGACCGGTCAAAGCCGATGCAGGCCAAATCACTTGGATAGGTTGGCAGCACAAAATAGCCGTATGATGCCGGGAAAAAGGCGATCAGCATTTTCGGGTCGATGCCCAGCATGAGGCCCATAGGCGCAACGGCCGTCAGCGCCGCCGCCTGGCTGTTCACCAGTTTTGACACCAGAAACAGTACAATGGCATACGTCCACGGGTGGCTTTTCACCACGCCTTCCAGCGCCAGCTTTAACTCCTCGAGATGTGCCTGAAAAAAAGTATCGCTCATCCACGCCACGCCGAACACCGAGAAGATCGCGACCATACCGGCTTTGAACACCGCGCCGTTGGAAATGGCCGACGCATTGACCTTGCAGGCCATCAGCATCACCGCGCCCGCAATTAACATCATCATCTGAATGACAAGGTTCATCGACAGCGCCGTCATTTTACCTTTCACTTCAAAGGCAGGGCGCAATTCAGGGAATGCCCCCAGCAAAACGACCACGGCAATACCGGCAAAGAAAATCCACGTGGACCAGTAGGCCTGTTTAGGAAAACGTTGATTCATTAACGTCTCCGTTCCGCCGTAGATAAATTCTCGCTGCTTAGGATCTTTCAGCTTTTCCTGAAACTCCATGTCGTCTGCCAAATCTTTCCCGCGGCGTAAGCTCCACAGGGCCGCTATGGCCACGCCAAAAAGTGAAGCGGGAACCGAGACGGCAAGTATTTCCAGGATCCCCCACGCGTGGCCGAGCCCATGCTGGGCCGCCAGGATGGAGACCAGCGACACGACGGCAACGGAAACGGGGGAGGCCGTGATCGCCATCTGCGACGCGACCGATGCCACGGCCATAGGGCGCTCCGGGCGGATCCCTTTTTTCAGGGCGATATCCGCAATGATGGGGAACATGGTGTAGACCACATGCCCGGTGCCGCACAGAAAGGTTAGCATCCAGGTGGTGAAAGGGGCGAGCAGGGTGATGTGCTGCGGGTGTTTGCGCAGAAGACGTTCAGCAAACTGCATCATGACGTTGAGACCGCCCGCCGTTTGCAGGGTAGCGGCACAGCCAATCACCGCAAGGATGGTCAGCATAACGTCAACCGGCGGTTTACCCGGCTGCAGACCAAAGACAAAACATAAAATAAAAAGACCAATACCGCTGATTAACCCAAGCCCCATTCCGCCGAAACGCGTACCCGTCAGCAGGCAGAGGAGAATGACAACAAACTCAATGGTGATCATGATGCTCCCTCGTCAATGATTATGTAACTAAATAAATCATCACACGTTGTGTGGTTAATCATTGGGAGCCAGATCTGATTTGTTAAATTTCAGCAAAAGCAGATGGTTGGAGATGGGAAAAGGAATCCTGCCTCAGGTGGGAGGAGGGATCCCCACAAAACAATGCCTGCACGGACGACTCCCTCTCCCTTGAGGGAGAGGGCTGGGGTGAGGGGGAACATACGGCTGTGGTGGTCATTCCGTTCACTTCATGTTCCTTGCTACTCTTTAACGACATGACCGGTGAACGTGCCAGGGCGGCTCAATCGCCGCCGCCCTGGCGACCCGGGCTCCCGGCGGTAAATCGCCGCTTCGCGGTGCCCTCAGCTTATTCCTTCAGGCTATCGGGTCGGGCATGAGCCTGCATCCCTGCAGGCCACACCCTCTCGGCGCATCCCTGCGCCTCGCCCCGGCCTTACGGAAACGCTTCGGCGATTTACAGCCGGACCAGGACATCGCTGTCAGTTATTCACTTGCCTGAAACAAAATTCATCGCTTCAGGTTAATAAATTCTTGGGAAACCCTCAGCCCGGTTGGAGCAGATTAAAAAACTCAGTGTTGCTGCACCGACACAATGTCGAGCAGATGACGGTCTGTCTGCTCAGGACATAAACCCGCCTGCTGCGCGTGATGGATCTCATCCGCCAGCGTCTTCAGCAGCATGCCATCCTGCTGCTGTTCTTTACCCATATCGCGTAAGAATCTGAGCGTCGTAATGTCCTGCTGCGCTTTGGCTTCATCGGCCAGTTTGCTGAGCGTGCTGCAGCGTTGCTCGTACTCTTCAAGCGTTTTCTGGAAGAGTTCTTCCAGGCAAGAGTAGTTTTCGTTGATCCCATCAAGGGCTTTGACGACAGGATTTGCCCCTGCGGCTTTCAGAAAGTTAAAGACACGCATCATATGGGTGACGTTACTTTGCGCCTGCGAGCGAAAGAAGGTGGCAGACCCCGTAAGGCTATTCTCGGCACACCACGCACTTAAGTGAAGGTGCAGATTCGAGGCGTAGAACTCCAGGTTCATCTGCGCGTTAAGTTTTTGCATCATCGTTTGGGTAGCCATACTCATATCCTTATTGACTGTGGGACGTGATGTCCGTTGCTTAACCTGAGCGTCAGGCAAATATGAAGAAAAGAGCAGAAATACACATTCTGCCGTGACCGAAGTCGACCGAAATACACTTCCTGTGTTCGATATAAATAAGCATACCCTTGTCTGTGGTCTAAGAAAACTCTTAATTAGGCTGTGTTTACCATACATTACAAAGCTTAATATAGTACAGAAAAGCAATTAGCTCGCCATGAAGTGAGTGCTTTTTAAGTGTCTAAATATTAAGGTTTTTTGCTGAGGTGACACACTGTTACTCTTTCAAAATATTAAGTTGGAATATTACTCCGTGAAAAACAGAAATACGGTTTAATCGTTTCGAATATATGATGTGTCAATAAAATTGCGCTAAATCAAATTCTGCGGAATAACGTTTTTCAGGTGCATTGTACATTCGTGATGAAAAACATGTTGAACCCGTTTAACGCCAGGTGCCGTTTTGCCCGCTGATGGGCATCAGGGATATCTTGGCTAATCTTATGGATAATTCTGCTTAACCCCCTTCTATTTGTCTGACAAATCCTGTCTTTTTTATGTCATTTTTCGCTGAATTTATGTACGCAATTACTGTAATTCTGCGGTGTGATGGGGCTCTCTTATGGATGATTAATTTCCCGCTAAAACTATCACCAGCAATAACGCTTATGACGAGGTAAGCGCTAATGCCTTGTTTTAAGTCCGATTAAATAAGAAGCACGCACTTATTCCCTACAGAAAAGAATGCTAAAGCTGGAGTTTACCATGCACAAATTTACTAAAGCGCTGGCGGCCATCGGTCTGGCTGCCGTTATGTCACAATCCGCTATCGCTGAGAATTTAAAACTCGGTTTTTTGGTAAAACAGCCCGAAGAGCCCTGGTTCCAGACTGAGTGGAAATTCGCAGATAAAGCCGGGAAAGATTTAGGTTTTGAAGTCATTAAAATCGCCGTGCCTGACGGCGAAAAAACCCTGAACGCCATCGACAGCCTTGCGGCCAGCGGTGCAAAAGGTTTCGTTATCTGTACCCCTGATCCAAAGCTGGGATCGGCGATTGCGGCGAAGGCGCGCGGTTACGACATGAAGGTCATCGCGGTTGACGATCAGTTCGTCAACGCTAAAGGCAAGCCGATGGATACCGTCCCGCTGGTCATGATGGCGGCGACAAAAATTGGCGAACGCCAGGGCCAGGAGCTCTATAAAGAGATGCAAAAGCGCGGCTGGGATGTCAAAGAGACCGCGGTGATGGCTATCACGGCTGACGAGCTGGACACCGCACGTCGTCGTACTACCGGTTCAATGGATGCGCTAAAAGCAGCCGGCTTCCCGGAAAAACAGATCTATAAGGTCCCAACCAAATCCAACGATATCCCAGGCGCTTTCGACGCCGCGAACTCTATGCTCGTCCAGCATCCGGAGGTCAAACACTGGCTGGTGGTCGGCATGAACGACAACACCGTGCTGGGCGGGGTTCGTGCGACGGAAGGCCAGGGCTTCAAAGCGCCTGACGTGATCGGGATTGGCATCAACGGCGTTGACGCCGTCAGCGAGCTGTCCAAAGCGCAGGCTACCGGTTTCTACGGTTCTCTGCTGCCAAGCCCGGACGTTCACGGCTACAAATCCAGTGAGATGCTCTACAACTGGGTCACCAAAGGGGCCGAACCGCCGAAATTTACCGAAGTGACCGACGTGGTGCTGATCACCCGCGACAACTTCAAAGAGGAGCTGGCGAAAAAAGGACTGGGCGGTAAGTAATACGCTGTGATTGCGCCCCTCATACATCGTGAGGGGCCAGACGTACACACTACAGGAATCACGGAGACGTTATGCAACAGTCTGATCCGTATCTCTCTTTTCGCGGCATCGGGAAAACCTTCCCCGGTGTGAACGCGCTGACCGATATCAGCTTCGACTGCTATGCCGGCCAGGTTCACGCCCTGATGGGGGAAAACGGCGCGGGTAAATCCACGCTGTTGAAGATCCTCAGCGGCAACTACGCGCCCACGACCGGCACGCTGGCCATTCGCGGCGAAGAGATGGCGTTTGCCGATACCACGGCGGCGCTCAATGCCGGGGTGGCGATCATCTACCAGGAGCTGCACCTCATTCCCGAGATGACCGTGGCGGAAAATATCTATCTAGGACAGCTCCCGCATAAAGGCGGCGTGGTGAATCGTTCGCTACTCAATTATGAAGCGGGGCTGCAGCTTAAACACCTGGGTCTGGACGTCGATCCCCAGACGCCGCTGAAATATCTCTCCATCGGCCAGTGGCAGATGGTTGAAATTGCCAAGGCGCTGGCGCGTAACGCCAGAATTATTGCCTTTGATGAACCCACCAGTTCGCTCTCTAAGCGTGAAATCGAAAATCTGTTCCGCGTGATCCGCGAATTGCGTCAGGAAGGGCGTACGATCCTGTACGTTTCGCACCGAATGGAAGAGATTTTTGCCCTGAGCGATGCCATCACCGTGTTTAAAGATGGACGCTATGTGCGCACCTTTACCGACATGGCGCAGGTGAACCATGACCAGCTGGTTCAGGCAATGGTCGGACGCGATCTGGGCGATATTTATCACTGGCAGCCGCGCCCGTACGGCCCGGAACGCCTGCGCCTGGATAACGTCAAAGCGCCGGGCGTCAGAACACCGATTTCGTTATCCGTTCGCAGCGGTGAAATCGTCGGCCTGTTTGGTCTGGTGGGGGCGGGGCGCAGCGAATTGATGAAAGGTCTGTTCGGCGGTACCCGTATTACCGATGGCCAGGTCTCCATTGACGGCGAACGGGTAGATATTCAGAAACCGGCCCACGCGATCGGGGCGGGCATGATGCTCTGCCCGGAAGACCGTAAAGCAGAGGGGATCATTCCGGTGCATTCGGTACGCGACAACATCAATATTTCCGCTCGCCGCAAGTTTATTCGCGCAGGCTGCCTGATAAACGATAGCTGGGAGTCGAGCAACGCCGACCACCATATTCGCTCGCTGAATATCAAAACGCCGGGTCCGGAACAGCTGATCATGAATCTTTCCGGCGGAAATCAGCAGAAAGCCATTTTAGGCCGCTGGCTGTCGGAGGATATGAAGGTGATTTTGCTGGACGAGCCGACGCGCGGTATCGATGTGGGGGCAAAACACGAGATCTATAACGTGATCTATGAACTGGCAAAGCGCGGCGTGGCGGTGCTCTTCGCCTCCAGCGATCTGCCGGAGGTGCTTGGCGTGGCCGACCGCATTGTGGTGATGCGTGAAGGCGAAATTGCCGGTGAATTACTTCATGAACAGGCGAATGAACAACAGGCGTTGAACCTCGCCATGCCTAAAGTCAGCCAGGCTGTCGCCTGAGTAAGGAGTTAATGATGTCCTCTGTTACTACATCCGGGGCGCCGAAATCGAAATCGGCGCTGAGTTTTGGGCGTATCTGGGATCAGTACGGCATGCTGGTCGTCTTTGCCGCGCTGTTCCTCGCCTGTGCTATTTTCGTCCCTAATTTTGCCACCTTCATTAATATGAAGGGACTGGGGCTAGCTATTTCCATGTCCGGGATGGTGGCCTGCGGTATGCTGTTCTGTCTGGCCTCCGGCGATTTTGACCTGTCGGTGGCGTCGGTGATTGCCTGTGCGGGCGTCACGACGGCCGTGGTAATCAACATGACGGAGAGCCTGTGGATTGGCGTCCTGGCCGGACTGCTGCTCGGCGTCATCAGCGGTCTGGTGAACGGTTTTGTTATCGCTCGCCTGAAGATTAACGCCCTGATAACCACGCTTGCGACAATGCAAATTGTCCGCGGGCTGGCCTACATCATCTCCGACGGTAAAGCCGTGGGGATTGAAGACGAGCGCTTCTTTACCCTGGGTTACGCCAACTGGCTGGGTCTGCCCGCGCCTATCTGGCTGACCGTGGCCTGCCTGATCCTGTTCGGCTTCCTGCTCAACCGAACCACCTTTGGCCGTAACACGCTGGCGATCGGCGGTAATGAAGAGGCGGCACGCCTGGCAGGGGTACCGGTGGTGCGAACCAAGATTATTATCTTTGTGCTCTCAGGGCTGGTTTCTGCCGCCGCGGGGATTATTCTTGCTTCGCGTATGACCAGCGGCCAGCCGATGACCTCTATCGGTTATGAGCTGATCGTCATTTCGGCCTGCGTTTTAGGGGGCGTTTCCCTCAAGGGAGGCATCGGAAAAATCTCATATGTTGTGGCCGGTATCCTGATTTTAGGCACGGTGGAGAACGCCATGAACCTGCTGAATATTTCGCCGTTCTCTCAGTACGTGGTCCGTGGCCTGATCCTGCTGGCAGCGGTGATTTTCGACCGTTACAAGCAAAAAGCGAAGCGTACCGTGTAATCCTTTTTTCCGTCTTTTATTGCTCAACTTATAACCATAGTTGACCCCTGAACCGCCCCGCCAGTAAAACTGGCGGGGCGGTTGTCAAATGGCGAGCCACGTCACACTGTCTATACTTACATGGCTATGAAAGAGGTAAAGGCGTTTACCTCTCGTAAACCGTAAGGAGGAAAAGGGTGGCTGACATGTTAACCGCACCGCCTGTACTGCCCGGACATTATGCTTTCTTTTTTGATCTCGACGGCACGCTCGCCGGGATAAAACCGCACCCCGATCAGGTGTCTATTCCGGAGGCGGTGTTACAGGATTTGCATCAGCTCTCGCTCATGAACGAGGGAGCACTGGCATTGATATCAGGGCGCTCAATGGCCGAGCTGGATATGCTCGCCAGTCCTTACCACTTTCCGCTGGCCGGTGTACACGGAGCGGAGCGCCGCGACATCCATGATCACACGCATATCGTTTCACTCCCCGACGCACTCACGCAAACGCTGCATAAGCAGCTCTCTGCAGCGCTGGCCGTACTGCCCGGCACCGAGCTGGAAGCCAAAGGCATGGCCTTTGCCCTGCATTATCGTCAGGCGCCGCAGCACGAAGATGCCGTGCTCGCGCTTGCTCATACGGTTGCGGATGCGCATCCACTGCTGGCGCTGCAGCCGGGCAAATGCGTAGTCGAGTTAAAACCGAAGGGGATTAATAAAGGTTCAGCCATCGCCGCATTTATGGCGGAGGCACCATTTAAGGGCCGGACGCCTGTTTTCTTAGGGGATGACCTGACCGATGAGGCCGGGTTTCGCGTGGTGAATCAGGCCGGAGGTATCGCCGTCAAGGTGGGGCCTGGTGACACCGTTGCCGAATGGCGACTGGCGGATGTCGCCAGCGTCTGGCAGTGGATATCTGACATCGCTAACCAGCAACAACAACAAATAGCGCAAAGCAAAGGGGGAAACCATTATGGGTCGCTTAGTCGTCGTCTCTAACCGAATCGCACCGCCTGATGACAAAAAAGCCAGTGCAGGTGGCCTGGCGGTAGGGGTGTTAGGTGCCTTGAAAGCCGCTGGCGGGCTGTGGTTTGGCTGGAGTGGGGAAATCAGTGAAGAAGAGAAGCCGCTTAAAAAGGTGACGCGCGGAAACATTACGTGGGCTTCATTTGCATTAAAAGAGAAAGACTATGACGAGTATTACTCGCAGTTCTCGAATGCCGTCCTGTGGCCCGCGTTTCACTATCGTCTTGACTTGGTCAAATTTCAGCGTGAATCCTTCGAAGGCTACTCGCGCGTGAATGCGCTGCTGGCGGATAAACTGCTGCCATTAATAGAAGAAGACGATATTTTATGGATCCACGATTATCACCTGCTACCCTTCGCGAGAGAGCTGCGAAAGAGGGGGGTGAATAACCGGATTGGCTTCTTCCTGCACATTCCTTTTCCGACGCCGGAAATTTTTACCGCGCTGCCGCCGCATGAAGAGCTGCTGGAGGCGCTGTGTGACTACGATTTGCTTGGCTTCCAGACGGAAAATGACCGCCTGGCATTCCTTGACTCCGTATCAGGGAAAGCCCGTCTGGTGACAAAAGGCGGAAAAACTCACACGGCCTGGGGCAAAACCTTCCACACCGAGGTGTATCCAATAGGAATTGAACCAGACGAGATCGCGGAGCAGGCCTCAGGTCCGCTGCCGCCGAAGCTTGCGCAGCTTAAGAATGAACTTAAGCACGTGAAAAATATCTTCTCGGTTGAGCGCCTTGATTATTCCAAAGGGCTGCCGGAACGCTTCCTGGCGTATGAAACGCTGCTGGATAAATATCCGCAGCACCACGGTAAAATCCGCTATACCCAGATCGCGCCGACGTCGCGCGGTGAGGTTCAGGCCTATCAGGATATTCGCCACCAGCTGGAAACAGAGGCAGGGCGCATAAATGGCCGCTACGGCCAGCTGGGCTGGACGCCGCTCTTTTACCTGAATCAGCACTTTGACCGTAAGATCCTGATGAAGGTTTTCCGCTATGCGGACGTTGGGCTGGTCACGCCGCTGCGCGACGGGATGAACCTGGTGGCGAAAGAGTATGTGGCGGCCCAGGATCCTGCCGACCCGGGGGTTCTGGTGCTTTCCCAGTTTGCCGGGGCTGCAAATGAGCTCACGTCTGCGCTTATTGTTAACCCTTACGACAGGGATGACGTGGCTAACGCGCTGAATCGTGCCCTGACAATGCCGCTCACGGAACGTATTTCCCGCCATGCCGACATGATGGAGACGATCCGGAAGAACGACATTAACCACTGGCAGGCGCGTTTTATTCAGGATCTCCGGGACATCGCTCCGCAAAGCCATGAAGGCGATCTGCAAAAAAAGATCGCGACCTTCCCTAAACTTGCCTGATTTTCCGCTGGGGGGTTAATTCCCCCCAAGCGGCACTAACAGAACATCGACCTGGCTTGATGCGACAATAGATTTCGCCGCGCAGGCTGCGCGCGAAAAAAAGCTGTGGTTATGATTCCCGCAAATCACTAAATCAATATTTTGTTTGTGACACATGTCGAGAATATGGGCGTTAAGCTCCCCGGTCGCAATAATTGTCTCATAAACCGGATATTGTGCCTTTTCCACTAATTCACGCAGAAATTGCTGCGTTTCTTCCTGCAGAACCTCACGAATATCCTCCAGCATGGGGGCAGCCAGCTGATTATACATCTCAGGCTCTGCGGCCAGTGTAATAAGGCTGATGCGGGCATTGTGGGGCCTGGCAATGGAAACGGCTCTGGCGACGAGCTGATGGCTTTCGGGAGAAACTGCTACGGAAACAAGAAGATGGGAGTAACTCATGGCGCACTCCTTAGATGTCTGAAAGACAGCGTTTAACCACCTTTACCGCGAAATCTCCACTTCTGCAAGAGCTGAATGCGACATTAGTGTGAAGCTTATCATAATTATTCATTAATTATTCTTATAAGAAGAATAACTGAAAAATGCGCCTAAATGAAAAAAATTAACAACTTAACGAACATCACACAAATGCATGTTTTCAATGTTTAATCCTTCTTAAGCGTTACAAAGTCATTTCTAATAATTTCAGTGTGAAACAGTGTTTTGAGACTGCCCTCATAACTCTCTGTTTTTTCACGGTAAGAAAAATGTTTTACGCAGAGTCAACTGGCGTGAATGTTTCAGACAGAGGTTCATGACAGAGCAAGCATGTAACGTGCCAGTTCTTTTAAGCCATCTGCATGAGTATTCGTCATTTAAGAATACAAAATAGTTCCAATTGGCTAATAAGTGAGCAAATTACAAGTCATACTGATGGATTTATGGGTCATATTCACTTAAATTGTGTGACGCAGATCACATTTTTTTTAAATTTGAGGGTAGCTGGATTGTATGTGGCAAAACTGACGAGTAGAGTTTGCGTCGAATTAGGAAAAATCTTAGTTATTTGTAAGAAATGATAAATCATGTAAGAGACGCATTCGCGGTTTCTCTCTTACGGTTTCAGTGAATACAAACCTAAATTCAACTATGCATTTAGCCTTTTCTTTTTTATACCGGGTGATTTCCCGGCGACATCACGGGGTGCGGTCTTTCCGCATAAAAATAATAGTTGGTTATTCGGGATGGGAACAATGCATACATCCGAGTTGCTAAAACATATCTATGACATCAATTTGTCGTATTTACTGCTCGCGCAGCGTTTGATTAGTCAGGACAAGGCGTCCGCGATGTTTCGTCTGGGTATTAACGAAGAAATGGCAACCATGCTGGGCGGCTTAACCCTCCCGCAGATGGTTAAACTGGCTGAAACGAATCAACTGGTTTGCCAGTTCCGTTTCGATGATTCACAGACAATAACGCGTCTGACGCAGGAGTCCCGTGTGGACGATCTTCAACAGATCCATACCGGTATTCTTCTCTCCACTCGCTTGCTTAACGAAATCAGCCAGCCTGATGACGTAGCCCGTAAGAAAAGGGCCTAGCAATGAGCGAGAAAAGCATTGTTCAGGAAGCGCGTGACATACAGTTGGCCATGGAGCTGATTACACTGGGTGCTCGTTTACAAATGCTGGAAAGCGAGACTCAGCTGAGCCGTGGTCGTCTCATCAAACTGTACAAAGAGTTACGTGGTAGTCCCCCGCCGAAAGGCATGCTGCCGTTTTCTACCGACTGGTTTATGACGTGGGAGCAGAATATTCACGCTTCCATGTTCTGTAATGCCTGGCAGTATCTTCTCAAAACCGGTTTGTGTAGCGGCGTTGACGCCGTGATCAAAGCATACAAACTTTACCTTGAACAATGCCCACAGCAGGAAGAAGGCCCTCTGCTGGCGCTGACCCGCGCATGGACGCTGGTGCGTTTTGTTGAGAGCGGAATGCTTGAACTGTCGCGCTGCAACTGCTGCGATGGCAATTTTATTACCCATGCTCATCAACCTGCAGGCAGCTTCGCCTGTAGTTTATGTCAGCCTCCATCCCGCGCAGTAAAAAGACGTAAACTTTCCCGGGATGCTGCCGATATTATTCCACAACTGCTGGATGAACAGATCGAACAGGCTGTTTAACCCGAACGTGTGGGAAAGATTCCAGCAGCGGTAAGCAATTACCGCTGCTTTTTTTTACCCCGCAATCGGTCAACGCTGCGAGCTGGACATCCTTGCCATAGTCACTAGCGGAAGGATGATGTCGTGCTTATCTTATTAGGTTACCTGGTAGTTCTCGGTACAGTTTTCGGCGGTTACATGATGACCGGCGGGCACCTTGGAGCACTCTATCAACCGGCTGAACTTATTATCATCGGCGGCGCAGGGGTAGGGGCTTTTATCGTTGGTAACAACGGTAAATCGATTAAGGGCACGCTGAAAGCAATTCCGTTGCTGTTCCGTCGCTCGAAATACACGAAAAGCATGTATATGGATCTGCTGGCACTGCTCTATCGCCTGATGGCGAAGTCGCGTCAGCAGGGCATGTTCTCGCTTGAACGGGATATCGAAAACCCGAAAGAGAGCGAAATTTTTGCCAGCTATCCGCGCATTCTTGCTGACGCCATGATGCTGGATTTCATCGTCGACTATCTGCGACTGATCATCAGCGGCAACATGAATACCTTCGAAATCGAAGCGCTGATGGACGAAGAGATCGAAACCCACGAAAGCGAATCAGAAGTGCCGGCCAATAGCCTGGCGCTGGTCGGCGACTCGCTTCCGGCATTCGGTATCGTTGCAGCGGTGATGGGGGTGGTTCACGCCCTGGCCTCGGCAGACCGTCCGGCAGCCGAGCTCGGTGCGCTGATTGCCCACGCGATGGTGGGAACCTTCCTCGGTATTTTGCTGGCGTACGGCTTCATCTCTCCGCTGGCAAGCGTTCTGCGCCAGAAGAGCGCCGAAACCACCAAAATGATGCAGTGCGTGAAGATTACGCTGCTCTCTAACCTCAACGGTTACGCGCCACCGATCGCGGTTGAGTTTGGCCGTAAAACGCTTTACTCCAGCGAGCGTCCGTCGTTTATCGAGCTTGAAGAACACGTGCGTGCGGTGAAAAACCCAAACCAACAGACGACAACTGAGGACGCATGAAAAACCAGTCCCATCCGATCGTCATCGTAAAAAAACGCAAGCACAAGGGCGGCGGGCATGGCGCACACGGCTCGTGGAAAATTGCGTACGCCGACTTTATGACGGCAATGATGGCGTTCTTTCTGGTGATGTGGCTGATCTCCATCTCCAGCCCAAAAGAACTGATCCAGATTGCCGAATATTTCCGCACGCCGCTGGCAACGGCGGTAGCCGGCGGGCCGCGTATCTCTAACAGCGACAGCCCGATCCCGGGCGGCGGCGATGATTACACCCAGCAGAAGGGTGAGGTGAAAAAAGAGCCGAACATCGACGAGCTGAAAAGAAAGATGGAGCAGGCGCGCCTGAAGAAACTGCGTGGCGATCTCGATCAGCTGATTGAAGCAGATCCGAAACTGCGCGCGCTGCGCCCGCATCTGAAGATCGACCTGGTGCAGGAAGGGCTGCGTATTCAGATTATCGACAGCCAGAACCGCCCCATGTTTAAAACCGGGAGTGCGGAAGTCGAACCGTATATGCGCGACATTCTGCGTGCCATTGCACCGGTGCTGAACGGCATTCCTAACCGAATCAGCCTGTCAGGACACACGGATGATTTCCCGTACGCCAGTGGGGAGAAGGGATACAGCAACTGGGAGCTTTCTGCCGATCGTGCCAACGCCTCGCGTCGCGAGCTGGTGGCAGGTGGGCTTGATGATGGCAAGGTACTGCGCGTAGTCGGCATGGCCGCAACCATGCGCGTTTCCGACCGCGGGCCGGATGATGCCATCAACCGTCGTATCAGTCTTTTAGTGCTGAACCAGCAGGCGGAGCAGGCCATCCTGCATGAAAACGCCGAAAGTCAGAATGAGTCACTGGACGATTTAAAACAGCCTGGGGCCGTTCCTTCGGCTGCCGTTCCAACATCGCCACCAGCCAATCCGAGGTGATAGCGTGAGCATGGATATTAGCGATTTTTACCAGACATTCTTTGATGAAGCCGACGAATTGTTGGCCGATATGGAGCAACACTTGCTCGATTTGGTGCCCGAAGCACCGGACTCCGAGCAGCTCAATGCCATCTTCCGTGCGGCGCACTCGATTAAAGGCGGAGCCGGAACGTTTGGATTTACCATCCTGCAGGAAACGACCCATTTAATGGAAAACCTGCTTGATGAAGCACGACGCGGTGAGATGCAGCTCAATACCGACATTATCAACCTGTTTTTGGAAACCAAAGATATTATGCAGGAACAGCTCGACGCCTATAAAAGTTCGGCAGAGCCTGATGCCGCCAGCTTTGAATATATCTGCAATGCGCTGCGCCAGCTCGCCCTGGAAGCAAAAGGTGAGGTCGCTGCAGCCGTTGTCCCTGCGGCGAAACTGAGCGTTGTCGATGCGGTTGCTGTCGATGAGGCCGCGCCAGCCGCTGCACAGGCGGGAAAACTGCGCGTTGTGCTGTCACGCCTCAAAGAGAATGAAGTTAACCTGCTGGAAGAAGAGCTGGGCAACCTGGCGAAGTTAAGCAACGTGGTAAAAGGCAAAGACAGCCTGGCCGCGACGCTTGATGACGGTATTGGCCAGGACGATATCGTAGCAGTGTTGTGCTTCGTGATTGAAGCTGACCAGATTGCCTTCGAAACCGAAACTGCTGCGGTTGACGCCCCTGCCGCTGCGGAAGAGGTGGCTGTTGTGGCTCAGGCCGCCGCACCGGCTGTGGCACCTGCGGCCCCGGCGCTGAAGGCCGTACCAAAAGAGGCTGCGGCACCCGGTGGACGTGGTGAGAAACCTGCCGCTCGCTCCAGCGAGTCAACCAGTATCCGCGTTGCCGTTGAGAAGGTTGACCAGCTGATTAACCTGGTTGGCGAACTGGTGATCACCCAGTCGATGCTGGCGCAACGTTCTAACGAACTGGATCCGGTCACGCACGGCGACCTGATTACCAGCATGGGTCAGCTGCAGCGTAACGCCCGCGACCTGCAGGAATCGGTCATGTCCATCCGTATGATGCCGATGGAATATGTCTTCAGCCGCTTCCCGCGTCTGGTCCGCGACCTTGCCAGCAAGCTGAACAAACAAATTGAACTGACCCTGATGGGCAGCTCAACCGAACTGGATAAGAGCCTGATCGAGCGCATTATTGACCCGTTAACGCACCTGGTGCGTAACAGCCTCGACCACGGGATCGAACTGCCGGAAAACCGCATTGCCGCCGGTAAATCCCCGGTCGGAAACCTGATCCTCTCTGCGGAACACCAGGGCGGAAACATCTGCATCGAAGTGACCGACGACGGCGCGGGTCTTAACCGCGAGCGCATCCTGGCAAAAGCGATTTCGCAGGGGATGGCGGTCAATGAAAACATGACCGACGAAGAAGTGGGCATGCTGATCTTCGCGCCGGGCTTCTCTACCGCGGAGCAGGTGACCGACGTCTCCGGACGCGGCGTTGGCATGGACGTGGTGAAACGTAACATCCAGGAGATGGGCGGCCACGTTGAGATCCAGTCTAAACAGGGGTCCGGCACCACCATTCGCATCCTGCTGCCGCTGACGCTGGCGATCCTCGACGGGATGTCGGTCAAAGTGGCGGACGAAGTCTTTATCCTGCCGCTGAACGCCGTGATGGAATCCCTGCAGCCGCGTGAAGAAGATCTGCATCCGCTGGCGGGCGGCGAGCGCGTCCTCGAAGTGCGCGGTGAGTACCTGCCGCTGGTGGAACTGTGGAAAGTGTTCGAAGTGGACGGGGCGAAGACCGAGGCCACGCAGGGCATCGTTGTGATCCTGCAAAGCGCGGGCCGCCGCTACGCGCTGCTGGTCGATCAGCTGATTGGTCAGCACCAGGTGGTGGTGAAGAACCTCGAAAGCAACTACCGCAAAGTGCCGGGTATTTCTGCCGCCACCATTCTGGGTGATGGTAGCGTGGCGCTGATCGTCGACGTGTCGGCGCTTCAGGGATTAAATCGTGAACAACGTGTGGCGTACACAGCCGCCTGATTAAGTAGAAGGTAATAACATGACCGGTATGAGTAATGTAACGAAACTGGCGGGCGAGCCATCAGGGCAGGAATTCCTGGTATTCACTTTAGGCGATGAGGAGTACGGCATCGATATCCTGAAAGTGCAGGAAATCCGTGGTTACGACCAGGTTACCCGCATCGCTAACACGCCTGCGTTTATTAAAGGTGTCACTAACCTGCGTGGCGTCATTGTGCCAATCGTGGACCTGCGCGTGAAGTTCAGCCAGGGCGACGTTGACTACGACGACAACACCGTGGTGATCGTTCTGAATCTGGGGCAGCGCGTGGTAGGTATCGTGGTGGATGGCGTATCTGATGTGCTTTCTCTGACCTCTGACCAAATTCGTCCTGCACCGGAGTTTGCGGTCACGCTGTCGACCGAATATCTGACCGGACTGGGCGCGCTCGGCGAGCGTATGCTGATTCTGGTGAACATTGAGAAGCTGCTGAACAGCGATGAGATGGCGCTGCTGGACATCGCCGCGAGTCACGTCGCGTAAGTAAATGCAAAACGGCAACCGAGGTTGCCGTTTTTTGTATTTGCTCCCTCACCCACAGGGTGAGGGCTGGGGTGAAGCCATCAGGCTTCACCCTTTTTTTCACCTTACGCTTCCTGCTTTACCAGCTCAGCTTCAGCGTCCGCTTCCCGCGCACCTTCATTCTGCGACAGCATCGCGGTCGCAATACCATTCCCCAGAACGTTAATTGCGGAACGGCCCATATCCAGGAAGTGGTCGATCCCCATGAGGAGCAGAATACCCGCCACCGGAATATTAAAGCTCGGAATGGTTGCTGCCAGCACCACCAGGGAAGAACGCGGTACGCCTGCAATCCCTTTCGACGCCAGCATCAGAGTCAGCATCAGCACCGTCACTTCAGAGAAGCTGAGGTGAATGTTGTATGCCTGCGCGATAAACATCGAGGCGAATGAGCAGTACACCATCGAACCCACCAGGTTGAAGGAGTAGCCAATCGGCAGAACGAAAGAGGCGATGTTGCGCGAGCAGCCAAAGCGCTCCAGCTGTTCCAGCGTTTTAGGATAGGCGGCTTCAGAGCTGCTGGTGGTAAACGCCACCAGAACAGGGTCTTTCAGCATGCTGACCAGGCGAAACACCTCTTTTTTCAGCACCATGTAACCCACGGCCAGCAGCACCATGCAGGTAAGAAGAATGGCAACATAGTAGCCACCAATAAACGAGGCGTAGTTCAGCAGAATGCCCAGACCCTGCGTGGCAATGACGGAGGAAATCGCCGCGAAAATAGCCAGCGGCGCAACGTACATCACGTAACCTGTTACCTTCAGCATGATATGGGAAACCACATCCAGCGCGGCCACCAGCGGGGCGTTGAATTTCTGTCCCAGCGACGCGCCGCCAATGCCGAAGAACATCGAGAACACCACAATCTGCAGGATCTCATTGTTTGACATCGCCCCTGCGATACTGGTTGGAATGGTGTGCGACAGGAACGCTTTCAGCGTCATGCCTCCAACGGCCAGACCGGTATCTACCGCCTCGGTAGGGATCGTCAGGTTCAGACCGCTCCCCGGATGCTCCAGCGTGACGATAAACAGTCCGACCAGAATTGAGAGCACGGATGAGCTGATAAACCACACCATCGCTTTACCGCCGACGCGGCCAATGGTGGAAGTTTCGCCCAGCTTCATAATGCCAACGGTGAGCGTACTAAAGACCAACGGTGCAATGACCATTTTGATCAGACGGAGGAAAATATCGGTCAGAAGGGTAATATTATCCGACCAGGCTTTGATGGCATCCGCAGATGCATACTCATGAATTGCTGCCCCTGAAAGAATACCCGCCAGCATGAATATCACGATGAAGAGTGTGAGTTTGTTTGCACTTGCCACGAAAAAAGACCCTCTATGCGCTTCAGATGTAGCCCGCGTCGATACATATAAATTTTTTATTACGACGCAGGAAATTATTCGGCACATAAATTGACGCAAAGTGTAGGGGGATACAACTCCTTTTTAAGTTTTATTAATTTTGTTGTTAATGTGCAGACGATATATTGTGATCGTCGTCACACTTTAATGGATATATTCTCTTCAGATATAATAAAATTGCTGCCTGTTTTAATTTAACTCTCTGTTATTTATGTGAAAATTTAGTCAATAAGACATATGGCTTATGCGTTGTGGGGCAGGTGGTCGAAGCGATATCCGTAAACTAAATTCTCAATAACCCCCTCAGAGGAACATTAAGCGGGGCTAACATCTTGAACGACAAAAATAAAACGTGGCAAGGGAACGGAGACGTCTTCTGGAGGGTGGTAAATGAAAAGAAAACTCCTTTTGATCTGCGCAGGCACTTTACTGACTGCGACAACGGTCCATCAGGCGCTGGCCGTTACCAGCAGCGGCACCATCGGGGCGACGCTGACGCTCACGAATGGTTGTCTGATAAACGGATCGCCCACGCAAAACGGCATTAACTTCGGGACACTGGATTTCGGCACCCATCCCGCAACGTTTTCCACTCTGACCACGCAGCTAACCGGCGCCAGCGGCGGAAACACCTTCACCATTCAATGTACAACCGCCAGCTATACGGTGGCGATCACCGGCAACACCAACTCTACCGCCCCCGGCACCGTTGTCGGCACCCCGGGAACACCTGCGCGCTATCTGGTTAACACCGCCAACGCGGCTCAGGGTGTGGCATACAGCCTGTACAGCGACAGCGGGTTTAACAGCGTGATTGCCAATAATGCCGCGCTGCCGATCGCCTCAACGGCCGGAGGGGTGGACAGTTACACCCTCTACGGACGGATTACCGGCGGCGGTAACAGCGTGACGGTCGTCCCGGGCACCTACACCGACACGATAAACGTCAGCGTCACTTATTAGTCCTGCACCGCCATGAAGGCAACTCTTACTGGTCTGCGCAATCGCGCAGAGGGAATCGTGCAGCCTTTTTTCGCGCTGATCGCCGGATTGTTCATGATGCCCGCAGCGGATGCGGTGACATCCCAGTCCTTTAAGGTCAGCGCGACGATTGTTCCAGGATGCGCGGTGGCCACCGGTAGCGGAGGGCTTCTCGGTACGCTGGATTTTGGCAGCCATAACGGCGTTGAGAGCGCGCCGGTCAGCACCAGCTTTGTGCCAAACGGGGCGTTGTCTATCGCCTGTACGCCGGGCGTGTCGCTGAGCATGAGCATTAATGGCGGGCAGAATTACTCATCCGTTCGCCGCATGAAGCGGTCCGGTGGAACAGAGCTGGTGCCATACCGGCTCTACAGCAGCAGCTCGCTGGCCGCAAACAGTGAAATTGGCGTCAACCAGGCGATACCGGTGACCTATACCAACAGCAATAACATCGCGCTACCGCTTTTTGGCGTGGCGCTACTGACCGGGTTTCGCCCGGCGGGAACCTATTCCGATCAGCTCACCGTGACCTTGTCATGGTAATAAAGGGAGAGTGTTGATGAAGCCATTTTTCAGACCCGTTTGTCTGGCGGGCGCGTTGGGAATGGCGGTTGCCGGCCAGGCGCAGGCGGCAGCCACCATTCTGCTCTGGCCTATCGACCCGTGGCTTGCTGCGGACGCCAACGCCACTGAACTGTGGATCCAGAACCAGGGAAACAGCGCCACGACGATGCAGGTCCGCATCGTGCGCTGGAAGCAGGAGGACGGACACGAGCGATATACCTCGCAGCAGGACGTGGTCGCCAGCCCGCCCATCGTCACGATTGGCACAGGCAGCAAGCAGCTTATTCGCCTTATCAAACAGGCTGCGGTTCCCGCGGGCGTCGAACAGGCTTACCGCATTATCGTAGATGAAATCCCCCAGCCTGATGCAAAAGCCGAACCCGCCATCGGCCTCAAATTGCAGATGCGTTACTCCATCCCTCTGTTCGTGTATGGACAGGGGATCCGAACCATCAAAGAGGGCGCGCATCACGCGCTGGCGGAAACCCAAAACCTGAGCTGGCGTGTGACGCGCGCGGAGGGGCAGCCTGTGCTGGAGGTCAGAAATCGGGGGGATGTCCATGTCAGGCTGAGCCAGGTGACGCTGGAGCAGGGAGGGCAGAAACGCACGGTAGCGGAAGGATTACTGGGTTACGTCCTCCCGGGCAGCACCCGCAGCTGGCCCATACCCGCTGGCGTTCGTCAGCCAGAGCGGATGAGCGCACAGATTAATGCCAGGGACGCACAATGGCAGTCGACGCCCGTCAACTGAAGCCGGCGATGATAATACTGCTTTGCGTCAGTTCCGCGACCCTGGCCGAGCCCGGCGACGACAGTTTGCCGCCACCTCCCCAGGCGCAGACGATAAATGATGAAGCGGTTTTCCAGCTTGCCCTCGTGCTGAACCACTACGATACCGGTCTGGTCGTGCCCGTGACGCAGCGTAAAGGCGCTTTCTTTATCTCAAGCGCCGATTTGCTGCGCGCGGGGCTGCCCCCGGCGCATGTTCCCACCGGAGAGGTGAATCTCTCCTCGCTTGCTCAGGTTCGGGTCGAGTATGACAGCGCCGCGCAGCGCCTGCTGCTGACCGTGCCCCGTGACTGGGTGACGGCCCGCGTGACGTCTTTTAGTGGGCAAACGGCGCAGGCCAAACCGCACTTTGGCCGCGGGGCGCTGCTGAATTACGATCTCTACACTAACCACACGGAACATATCGGCGGTCAGGCGTCGCTCTGGCATGAGTTCCGCTACTTCAACGAGAACGGCTCGTTTTCCTCCACCGGTTACGCGCGGGAAAATTTCACCGGTAATGACGGCCAGCAGGAAGGGTATGTCCGCTATGATACGACCCTGCTGTTCACTCACGAAGATGACGCGATGAGCTGGAGCGTCGGGGACGTGATCAGCGATGCCCTGAGCTGGAGCTCCAGCGTGCGGATGGGGGGCGTAAGCGTAGGGCGGGATTTCTCCCTGCGACCTGACCTGGTGACATGGCCGCTGCCCGAGTTCGCAGGGGAAGCCGCGGTACCCACCTCGGTCGATCTTTTTATCAACGGCTATCGCTCCGGTTCGACCCAGCTTCAGCCCGGCCCCTTCACCCTGACTAATTTACCCTATATCAACGGCGCCGGGGATGCGGTTCTGGTCACAACGGATGCGCTGGGACGCCAGGTAAGCACCACGCTCCCGTTTTACGTCACCAGTGACTTACTTAAACAAGGGCTGAGCGACGGCGCCGTGACGCTCGGCAGCCTGCGGCGTAATTACGGTATCAAGAATTTTGACTACGGCTCGGCGGCAGGCAGCGGCTCGTATCGCTACGGGGTGACGGACTGGCTAACGCTGGAAGGGCATGCAGAAGGGGCGCAGGAGCTGGCGCTGGGTGGTGCGGGAACGGTAATAAAACTCGGCCAGTTTGGCGTGGTAAATACCTCTTACTCGCAGAGCCGCATGCGCGGGGATGCGGGCGGGCAAATCAACTGGGGTTACCAGTACAGTACCAGCGAATTTAGCGTCGCCACTCAACACACGCGTCGCGACCGCGGCTTTGGCAATCTGGCCCTCTACGACCAGCCGACGGTGTATGACGAAAACGATAAGCCCATCGCCAGCTTTAGCCGTAATACGGATCAGTATTCTCTGACCTTCAATCTGGGACGGTATGGAAATATCGGCGCGGCCTGGATTGGGGTGGAGAGTTTTGACAGTCAAAAAACCGAACTGCTCAATCTCTCCTGGAGCCGCAACCTGTGGGGGGCGAGCAGCATTTACCTGGCCGGCAGCCGGGACCAGCAGCGGGGAGACTGGACGGTCGCGCTGTCGCTGCAGGTGCCGCTGGGGGCACGCGACAGCGCTGCCGTCACCGTTGAAAATACCCCGGATGCCGGCAGTACCCAGCGCATTAACTACAACCACTCTATGCCTTCTGACGGCGGTTTCAGCTGGAACATGGCCTGGGCCAACCAGTCAAGATCCAGCGATTATCAACAGGCTACGCTGGGCTGGCGCAATAACAACATAGAGCTGCAGGGCGGCGGCTATGGCGAAAGGGACACCATGACCTGGTGGGGCGAGGCGATGGGCGCAATTGTGCTGATGGACGGCGAGCTGTTTGCAGCGAATAAGATCAACGATGCATTTGTGGTTATCAGTACCGACGGCCACCCGGATGTGCCCGTCAGCTATGAGAACCAGCCCGTCGGTAAAACCAATAATAACGGCTACCTGCTGATCAGCGGGGTGTCGGCGTATTATCCGGCAAGCTACCGGATTGATACCCTGAATCTGCCGGCGGATACCCGTCTGAAAGAGACCGAACGGCGGATAGCGATCCGCCGCCACAGCGGCTATCTGGTCGATTTCCCGATGGAGCAGGAGCGGGTGGCAAGCGTCATTTTGCATGATGCGCGCGGCCAGGCGCTGCCGGTGGGAAGCCAGGTCCGACGGGTCTCGCGCAGCAATGCGGTGGTGGGGTATGACGGCATCGCATGGCTGGAAAATCTCAGCGATGTGAACCCGCTCGAGGTGACTGCACCTGACGGTAAACGCTGCAAGGCCACCCTAACCGTGGGGGCCAATCCGGAGCACAAGCTAAAAACCTACGGGCCGCTGATTTGTCGGGAGGAGCCATGACGCGCCTGCTGCTGTTGATCCTGCTGCTTTTCTCCGGCGGCGGCTGGGCGGCGTGTACCGTCAGTACGGTTAATGCGTCGTTTGGCAGCGTCACTTCGTTCGCGCTCAGCGGAACCGGGGAAGTTCAAACCACCGGCACGCTGGTGGTGGCCTGCGATGCCGTGTTGAATCTGCTGACCAGCGACTCGGTAACGCTGACCTACACCGCGGCATCGGTTTCGGGCAGCAGCCGGGCCACGATGAAACGCACGGATAATGCGGCCATCACCGACGTGATCCCCACCCGGCTGTGCGGGCTATCGGGGTGCGCGAGCAGCAGCGAGGTACAGATAAGTAAATCGTATACCTGGAGCGGGAATACCCTGCTGGGGTTACTGGGATCAAAGCAGTACAACATTCCGCTTTATTTCCGCACCGTCGCCGGGCAAAACGTGACTGCCGGGCCATATCAGGTGCAGTTAACCTTCAGCGTTAACTACAGCGTCTGCTCCGTGGGCGCGCTCGGCGCTTGCACAATCAATCAGACGGGAACCGCGACAACCACCATCCTGTTAGATATGACCGTCACCAACGACTGCAGCGCCATGACCACGCCGGACGTCAACTTCAACAGCGCGGCGCTGGTGCAAAGTTTCCCTACCGTCTCGCAGGCGATTGCCGTCACCTGTACCAAAGGCAGTACGTATACCATCGGCATTAATAACGGTGCCAACGCGCTGAACAACGTGCGGCGCATGGTGAGCGGCAGTAACGCCATGAGCTACGACATCTATAAGGAAGCCACCGGTAACCGCTGGGGCGGCAGCGGCAGCGAGCGCTGGTCCAGCGCGACGTCGTCGCAGGTAAGTGCCGACGGTTTACTGCGCACCTACAACTACACCGCGAAAGTCCTGACCAGTCAGGCCACGCCTCCTGCCGGAACCTACACCGACACGCTTATTGTCGACGTGGCGTTTTAACCCCGCGCTTTTCCCTTTCGCAAATGTAAAGTTCCTGTGGGCTGTGCCGATAACACCGTTAATAAATCTATGAGAAGGTGTTGTATGTTGAACCGTATCCGCGTTGTCACAATGCTCATGATGGTGCTGGTCATTTTCGCACTTCTTCAGCTCATCTCCGGCGGGCTTTTTTTCTCGTCATTAAAACAGAACCAGGACAGTTTCGCGGCCTCGAACGATCTCCGCCTGCAGCAGAGTGAACTCACGTCGACGTGGGATCTGATGCTGCAAACGCGTATCAACCTGAGCCGCTCGTCCGCGCGCATGATGATGGACCCTAACAATCAGCAGAGCAGCGCGAAAACCGATCTGTTGAAAAATGCCCGTGCCACCCTCGCTGACGCCGCGAAACATTACGACGCCTTCAAAAAGATCGCCCCGCAGCCTGCTATGGAGCAGGTGAGCCAGAACATCGATGAAAAATACAATGCCTACCATACCGGTCTGACAGAGCTCATTCAGTTCCTGGAGAGCGGAAATATGGACGCCTATTTCGCGCAGCCGACGCAGGGGATGCAAAACGCACTCGGCGCGGCGCTGGGGGAATACGCGAAGGCCAGTGGCGATCTCTATCACTCGGCCTTTACGGCAAGTCAGAATGACTACCGCTTTGCGAAATGGCAGATGGCCGTAATGGCGCTGGCGTTGGTCATCGTGCTGGTCGCGGTCTGGTACGGCATTCGCCATATCCTGCTGAATCCTCTTGGGCGCGTCATTGACCACATTCGTGAAATTGCCGGCGGCGATCTGACTAAAACGCTGACCGTTTCGGGGCGCAATGAGATCACCGAGCTGGCAAACAGCGTTGACCATATGCAGCGTTCGTTAATCGAAACCGTCGCCAACGTGCGTAACGGGTCGGAGGCTATCTACACCGGCACCAGCGAAATTGCGATGGGGAATAACGATCTCTCATCCCGTACCGAACAGCAGGCTTCCGCCCTGGAAGAGACGGCCGCCAGCATGGAGCAGCTCACCGCGACCGTGAAGCAGAACGCCGATAACGCCCGCCAGGCGTCTCAGCTGGCAGAAAGCGCCTCCGAGACGGCGCAGCGCGGCGGACGCGTGGTAGATGGCGTAGTGAAAACCATGCACGAAATCGCCGACAGCTCGAAGAAAATCGCCGACATCATCAGCGTCATCGACGGCATTGCTTTCCAGACCAACATTCTGGCGCTGAACGCCGCCGTGGAAGCGGCGCGAGCGGGCGAACAGGGACGCGGTTTTGCCGTGGTGGCCGGGGAAGTGCGCAATCTGGCCAGCCGCAGCGCCAACGCGGCAAAAGAGATCAAGTCGCTGATTGAAGACTCTGTCTCCCGCGTGGATACCGGCTCCGTGCTGGTGGAAAGTGCCGGGGAGACCATGAATGACATCGTGAATGCCGTTACCCGCGTGACGGACATCATGGGGGAAATCGCCTCTGCGTCTGATGAGCAGAGTCGTGGTATCGACCAGGTTGCCCTGGCGGTATCGGAAATGGATCGCGTGACACAGCAAAACGCCGCGCTGGTGCAGGAGTCCGCTGCGGCGGCCGCTGCCCTGGAAGACCAGGCGAGCCGTCTGAAGATGGCCGTCTCGGCGTTTCGTCTCGCTTCACTCGCTGGAAACACGGTCACTCCGCAGGCGACGTACCGCGCGCCAGCCGCTGAACAGGCTGCACTCCGTACGCGTACCGCGACGACCGGACAAGATGAAAACTGGGAAACATTTTGACTGACAATTAAACCGCGGCTGCTTGCCGCTTGATGGGAGCGTGGATGTTAAATCGTATTCGTATCTCGACCACACTGTTTTTGATTCTGATCCTTTGCGGTGTGTTGCAGGTTGGCAGTAACGGGTTGTCTTTTTGGGCGTTTCGCGATGGCTATCAGAATTTGCAGGAAGTTGAGGCGAGTAATCAGCAGCGCTCCGCACTGGCACAAACGCGTGCCGTGCTGTTGCAGGCAAGCACTGCGCTGAACAAGGCGGGAACCTTAACCGCGCTGAGCTATCCGCCGGATGACATTAAAGCGCTGATGGCAACCGCGCGCGACAGCCTGAAACAGGCTGACGCACAGTTTAAAGCCTTTACGGCGCAGGCCGCCGACAGCGAGAAAGAGAAAGCGCTGAAGGCCGCCATGAAGACGAACTTTGAGCAGTGGTACAGCGATCTGGACCACCAGGCGACGTGGCTTGAGAACAACCAGCTGTCGGACTTTATGACCGCACCGGTCCAGGCGTCTCAGGCAGCGTTTGACGGCAGCTTTAACGCCTGGCAGCAGGATACTAACCAGTCTGTACAGCGTGCCGGTGACCAGAGCCGTCAAAGCTATCACATGTCGGGCGTCATCTTCGCCGTGGTGGTGATTCTGGCAGGGTTGCTGACCGGCGGGGCGCTGCTCTGGTCGCGCAGAATGATTGTGCAGCCGCTGGCGATCGTCAGCAGCCATTTCGACAGTATTGCAAAAGGCGACCTGGCGCGTCCGGTGGCGGTGTTCGGCAAGAACGAAATTTCGGCGATCTTTGCCAGCCTGAAGGCGATGCAGGGTTCGCTGCGGGAAACGGTGAGCGACGTGCGGCAGGGCAGTTATGCCATGCACTCCGGGATCTCTGAGATTGCGGCGGGTAACAACGATCTGTCGTCCCGCACCGAGCAGCAGGCGGCCTCGCTGGCGCAGACGGCGGCCAGCATGGAGCAGCTGACGGCAACGGTAAGCCAGAACGCCGATAACGCGCGTCAGGCGTCTGACCTGTCAAAACAGGCGGCGATGACGGCGAAGAAAGGCGGTGACCAGGCGTCCCATGTCGCCAGCACCATGCAGGAGATTGCCACCAGCTCGCAGAAAATTGGCGACATCATCAGCGTGATTGACGGTATCGCGTTCCAGACCAACATTCTGGCGCTGAATGCCGCCGTGGAAGCGGCGCGCGCCGGTGAGCAAGGGCGCGGGTTTGCGGTGGTGGCGGGGGAAGTACGTAACCTGGCGAGCCGCAGCGCCAACGCGGCGAAAGAAATCAAGGTCCTGATCGAAGAGTCGGTCTCGCGCGTTCAGCAGGGCTCAACGCTTGTGGATACGGCGGCGAAAACCATGCACGAGATCGTCACCTCCGTGACGCGGGTTAACGACATTATGGGCGAAATTGCCTCGGCGTCGGATGAACAGCGTCGCGGCATTGAGCAGGTTGCCCAGGCGGTCAGCCAGATGGATCAGGTGACGCAACAGAACGCCTCGTTAGTTGAGGAAGCGGCAGCGGCAACCGATCAGCTGGCCAGCCAGGCGGATCGTCTTACCGGACTGGTCGCGGTATTTAATGTGAAAGAGCACGTTGAAGCAGTAACAGAAGTCGGGCGGTCGCAGGCCGTGCCAGTTGTATCCTGAATGTAATTAAGAAGGCGCTATGACATCACCAATGCCCCCTGGGCAAACGTCATTATTGTTGCAGATGACACAGCGCCTCGCGCTGTCCGACGCGCATTTTCGTCGGATATGTCAGTTAATCTACCAGCGTGCGGGGATCGTGCTTGCGGATCATAAGCGGGACATGGTCTACAACCGTCTGGTGCGGCGCTTGCGTACGCTGGGGCTGGATGATTTTGGCCGCTATCTGAGCATGCTCGAGGCGAACCAGAACAGCGCCGAGTGGCAGGCTTTTATTAACTCGTTAACCACCAACCTGACGGCGTTTTTCCGTGAAGCTCACCACTTCCCGGTTCTGGCCGAGCATGCGCGCCGTCGCACCGGGGAGTATCGCGTCTGGAGTGCGGCCGCCTCGACGGGTGAAGAGCCGTACTCGCTGGCGATCACCCTTGCCGATACGCTGGGAATGACGCCGGGACGCTGGAAGGTCTACGCCAGCGATATCGATACTGAAGTGCTGGAGAAGGCGCGTAACGGTGTTTATCGCCAGGATGAACTGAAAACGCTGTCGCCGCAGCAGCTGCAGCGTTATTTCATGCGCGGGACGGGCCCGCATGAAGGCCTGGTGCGCGTACGCCAGGAGCTGGCGAACTGCGTCGAATTCGCGCCCGTTAACCTGCTGGATAAGCAGTACAACGTGCCGGGGCCGTTCGACGCCATTTTTTGCCGTAACGTCATGATCTATTTTGATAAAACGACGCAACAGGACATTCTGCGTCGGTTTGTTCCGTTGCTCAAGCCTGACGGTTTACTGTTTGCCGGGCACTCGGAAAACTTCAGCAACCTCGTGCGTGAGTTTAGCCTGCGTGGGCAAACGGTATATGCGCTGAGTAAGGAAAAAGCATGAGTAAAATCAGGGTGTTGTCTGTCGATGATTCAGCGCTGATGCGTCAGATCATGACTGAAATTATCAATAGCCACAGCGACATGGAGATGGTGGCAACCGCGCCCGATCCGCTGGTAGCGCGGGATTTAATTAAAAAATATAACCCCGATGTGCTAACGCTGGATGTCGAGATGCCGCGCATGGATGGCATCGATTTCCTCGAAAAATTAATGCGGCTGCGGCCTATGCCGGTGGTGATGGTCTCCTCCCTGACCGGGAAAGGATCTGAAATCACCCTGCGCGCGCTGGAGCTGGGGGCTGTGGATTTTGTCACCAAGCCGCAGCTTGGCATTCGCGAAGGGATGCTGGCCTACAGCGAGATGATCGCCGAGAAGATCCGCACCGCTTCGCGTGCGAAGCTTGCCGCCCACACGCCGATGGCCGCGCCGGCGACCCTGAAGGCCGGTCCATTACTCAGCTCGGAAAAACTGCTGGTCATTGGAGCGTCAACCGGAGGAACAGAGGCAATTCGTCATGTACTCCAGCCATTGCCGCTTTCAAGTCCGGGTATTCTGATCACTCAGCATATGCCGCCAGGCTTTACCCGTTCGTTCGCCGAACGCCTGAACAAGCTGTGCCAGATCAGCGTGAAAGAGGCGGAAGACGGCGAGCGCGTGCTCCCGGGGCATGCCTATATCGCGCCGGGCGACAAGCATATGGAGCTGGCGCGCAGCGGCGCTAACTATCAAATCAAAATTCATGACGGACCGCCGGTCAACCGGCACCGTCCGTCGGTGGATGTGCTGTTTCATTCGGTGGCGAAACATGCGGGGCGCAACGCCGTAGGGGTGATCCTGACGGGGATGGGCAACGACGGTGCCGCCGGAATGCTTGCAATGCACCAGGCTGGCGCCTGGACGATTGCGCAGAATGAAGCAAGTTGTGTGGTGTTCGGCATGCCGCGCGAGGCCATCAATATGGGTGGCGTGAGCGAAGTGGTCGATCTTAGCCAGGTAAGCCAGCAGATGCTGGCGAAAATCAGTGCCGGACAGGCAATACGTATTTGACTCAGGAGTATTATTTTATGGCGGATAAAGAGCTTAAGTTTTTGGTTGTGGATGACTTTTCCACCATGCGTCGCATCGTACGCAACCTGCTGAAAGAGCTGGGCTTCAACAACGTTGAAGAAGCAGAAGATGGCGTTGATGCGCTGAACAAACTGCAGGCTGGCGGGTTTGGTTTTGTTATCTCCGACTGGAACATGCCAAACATGGACGGTCTGGAACTGCTGAAAACTATTCGTGCCGATGCGGGAATGGCCTCTATGCCGGTTCTGATGGTCACTGCAGAAGCGAAAAAAGAGAACATCATTGCCGCTGCACAGGCGGGCGCAAGCGGCTATGTGGTGAAGCCATTCACCGCGGCAACCCTGGAAGAGAAGCTCGGTAAGATCTTCGAGAAACTCGGCATGTGAGGTGATGGAAATGTTGCAACCTGCTATGAAACCCGTTGAAGAACACTCGCCGAGCGATATCATCGTCCGCATCGGCAGCCTGACGCGCATGCTGCGTGACAGCCTGCGCGAGCTGGGTCTGGATCAGGCGATTGCCGAAGCGGCGGAAGCTATTCCTGATGCCCGCGATCGTCTGGACTATGTCGTGCAAATGACCGCTCAGGCTGCGGAACGTGCGCTGAACAGCGTTGAAGCATCACAGCCGCACCAGGATGCGATGGAAAAGGGGGCGAAAGCCCTGAGCAAACGCTGGGACGAGTGGTTTGAAAACCCTATCGAGCTGGCTGATGCCCGCGAGCTGGTAACGGATACTCGTCAGTATCTTGGCGATGTGCCGGGCCACACCAGCTTCACCAACGCCCAGCTACTGGACATTATGATGGCGCAGGATTTCCAGGACCTGACCGGTCAGGTCATCAAGCGCATGATGGATGTTATCCAGGAGATTGAGCGCCAGCTGCTGATGGTTCTGCTGGAGAACATTCCGGAACCGGCAGCCCGTCCAAAACGCGAGAACGAAAGCCTGCTCAATGGTCCACAGCTCGACGCCACCAAGGCAGGCGTTGTGGCAAGCCAGGATCAGGTAGACGACCTGCTGGACAGCCTCGGCTTCTGATAGTCCTTTCCGCCTCAGGAGGTTACGCCGCCTGAGGCGGTTTGCGACAAAATCACCGAAAAGAGCCCGAATAAACGGGCTTTTCCCGCCATTGGATTTCCGCTGCGCTGGCATGATACCCGTGACGTAATGGGCTGAGCATGCACTGTGGCAGAAGAGAACGACGACAAAACGGAAGCCCCCACACCCCACCGACTAGAAAAGGCGCGTGAGGAAGGGCAAATCCCCCGATCCCGAGAATTGACCTCCCTGCTGATCCTTATCGTAGGCGTGTGCATTATCTGGTGGGGCGGGGAGTCGCTCGCCCGCAAGCTGGCGGGAATGCTGTCAACCGGCTTGCGTTTTGACCACAGCATGGTCAACGATCCGAATCTGATCCTCAGCCAGATTATTCAACTGATTAAAGGGGCCATGGTCGCGCTGTTGCCCCTGATTACCGGGGTCGTGCTGGTCGCGCTGGTCTCGCCGGTGATGCTCGGCGGTCTGGTTTTTAGTGCCAAATCGCTGCAGCCGAAATTTTCCAAACTGAACCCGCTGCCGGGCATTGCGAAAATGTTCTCTGCTCAGACCGGGGCCGAGCTGCTCAAAGCCATTCTCAAATCGGTGCTGATGGGCAGTTCCGCGGGGTTTTACCTCTGGTACCACTGGCCGGAAATGATGCGTCTCATCAGCGAATCGCCCCTCACCGCGATGAGCAACGCGCTGAATCTTGTCGGGCTTTGCGCACTGCTTGTGGTGCTCAGCATTATCCCGATGGTGGGTTTTGACGTGATCTTCCAGCTTTATACCCACTTCAAAAAGCTGCGCATGTCACGTCAGGACATCCGTGACGAATATAAGCAGATGGAAGGTGACCCGCACGTGAAGGGGCGTATCCGCCAGATGCAGCGTGCTGCCGCCCGTCGCCGCATGATGGAAGATGTGCCGAAGGCCGACGTCATCGTCACCAACCCGACGCACTATTCCGTTGCCCTGCGCTATGACGAAAACAAAATGAGCGCGCCGAAAGTGGTGGCGAAAGGGGCAGGGCTGATCGCGCTGCGCATCCGGGAAATCGGCACGGAACACCGCGTGCCGATCCTGGAAGCCCCTCCGCTGGCGCGTGCCCTTTACCGCCATGCGGATATTGGACAACAGATCCCGGGACAACTCTACGCCGCCGTGGCGGAAGTGCTGGCCTGGGTATGGCAGTTGAAGCGCTGGCGTCTGGCCGGCGGTCAACGGCCTGTGAAACCTGAGAACCTTCCGGTGCCTGCCGCGCTGGATTTTATGAACGAGAAGGACACTGATGGCTAATCTGGTGGCAATGTTGCGCCTGCCCGGCAACCTGAAATCGACCCAATGGCAGATCCTGGCCGGGCCGATTCTGATCCTGCTAATTCTGTCGATGATGGTACTGCCGCTTCCGGCGTTCATCCTCGATCTGCTTTTCACTTTCAATATTGCGCTCTCCATTATGGTGCTGCTGGTGGCGATGTTCACCCAGCGTACTCTGGAGTTCGCCGCGTTCCCGACCATTCTGCTGTTTACCACCCTGCTGCGACTGGCGCTGAACGTGGCGTCCACGCGTATCATCCTGATGGAAGGTCACACCGGGGCGGCAGCTGCAGGTAAAGTGGTGGAGGCGTTCGGCCACTTTCTGGTGGGCGGTAATTTCGCTATCGGTATCGTGGTGTTCGTCATCCTCGTGATCATCAACTTTATGGTCATCACCAAAGGTGCAGGGCGTATTGCGGAAGTGGGCGCGCGCTTTGTGCTCGACGGAATGCCGGGCAAGCAGATGGCGATCGACGCCGATCTGAATGCCGGTCTTATCGCCGAAGATGAAGCCAAAAAACGCCGTGCGGAGGTGACGCAGGAGGCGGACTTCTACGGCTCCATGGACGGTGCGAGTAAGTTTGTGCGCGGTGACGCCATCGCGGGCATTCTGATCATGGTGATTAACGTGGTCGGCGGCCTGCTGGTGGGCGTGCTGCAGCATGGGATGGACATGGGCCACGCGGCGGAAAGCTATACGCTGCTGACTATCGGTGACGGTCTGGTCGCGCAGATCCCGGCGCTGGTTATCTCCACTGCGGCGGGTGTGATTGTGACCCGCGTGAGCACCGATCAGGACGTTGGCGAGCAGATGGTGGGCCAGCTGTTCAGCAACCCGCGCGTGATGCTGCTGGCCGCTGCGGTTCTCGGGTTGCTCGGCCTGGTGCCGGGGATGCCAAACCTCGTCTTCCTGCTGTTTACGGCGGGGCTGCTGGGGCTTGCGTGGTGGATGCGTGGCCGTGAAACCAAACCGGCAGCTGAACCTGTTCAGGTCAAAATGCCGGAGAATACCCAGGCCGTCGAAGCGACCTGGAACGACGTTCAGCTGGAAGATTCCCTGGGAATGGAAGTCGGGTATCGCCTGATCCCGATGGTCGATTTCCAGCAGGACGGCGAGCTGCTCGGCCGTATCCGCAGTATCCGTAAAAAATTCGCGCAGGATATGGGCTTCCTGCCGCCGGTGGTACACATCCGCGACAATATGGACCTGCCGCCCGCGCGCTATCGTATCCTGATGAAAGGTGTCGAAATTGGCAGCGGTGATGCCTATCCGGGCCGCTGGCTGGCGATTAACCCCGGCACCGCCGCAGGCACGCTGCCGGGCGAGCAAACTATCGATCCGGCCTTTGGCCTGGCCGCTATCTGGATTGAAAGCGCCCTGAAAGAGCAGGCGCAGATCCAGGGGTATACGGTTGTTGAAGCCAGTACCGTGGTGGCGACCCATCTTAATCACCTGATTGGGCAATTCTCGGCGGAGCTGTTTGGCCGTCAGGAAGCGCAGCAGCTGCTGGACCGCGTCACGCAGGAGATGCCGAAGCTGACGGAAGATCTGGTCCCGGGCGTGCTGACCTTAACCACGCTGCACAAGGTGCTGCAAAACCTGCTCGACGAGAAGGTGCCGATCCGCGATATGCGCACCATTCTGGAAACCCTTGCCGAACACGCGCCGATACAAAGCGATCCGCACGAGCTGACGGCGGTGGTGCGCGTGGCGCTGGGACGCGCCATTACCCAGCAGTGGTTCCCGGGAACCGGGGAAGTGCAGGTGATCGGCCTCGATACGCCGCTTGAGCGTCTGCTGCTGCAGGCTCTGCAGGGCGGAGGCGGTCTGGAGCCGGGCCTGGCGGACCGTCTGCTGGCGCAAACGCAGGAGGCGCTGGCGCGTCAGGAGATGCTCGGCGCGCCGCCGGTGCTGCTGGTGAACCACGCGCTGCGTCCGCTGCTGTCCCGCTTCCTGCGTCGTAGCCTGAACCAGCTGGTCGTGCTGTCGAATCTGGAGCTGTCGGATAACCGTCATATCCGCATGACCGCGACGATTGGAGGAAAATAATGCGTAAATGGCTTTGGATGTTGCTCTTCCCGCTGGCGGCGCAGGCTGCCGGGGGGGGCACCTGGCAGGCGAGCAGCATGGGGGTGACCCTCAGCAATCGCGGTGTTGCTATGTCGTCTAACCCGCTGGCGCCTTCAGAAGAGGTCTCCGGTCAGATGGGCCTTGTGGTCTGGAACTATCGGCTGATTGGCCCTACGCCAGCGGGCTTGCGGGTGCGCCTCTGCTCTCAGACGCGCTGTACCGAAATCGACGGCGAAAATGGGACAACGCAGGCATTCAACGGCGTACCGGCTATTGAACCTTTGCGTTTCATCTGGGAAGTACCGGGGGGGGGACGTTTGATTCCGGCTCTGAAGGTGCAGAGCAATTCCGTCATCGTGAACTATCGCTGACGGTTGGATTACCAGGACTGCAAAAACAAAACCCGGCGATTGCCGGGTTTTTTGTATTACATGCGTTCTACGGTTTCGATACCCAGGGTATCCAGACCCAGCTTCAGGGTCTTCGCCGTTAGCTGCGCCAGCTTCAGGCGGCTGTTGCGAACCGATTCGTTTTCCGCAGACAGAATAGGGCAGTGCTCATAGAAGCCGGAGAACAGACCCGCCAGGTCATACAGGTAAGCACACATTACGTGCGGCGTGCCGTCACGCGCGACAACCGTCAGCGTCTCTTCGAACTGCAGCAGACGCGCCGCCAGCTGTGCTTCACGATCTTCCGTGATGGTCACGGTGGTATTCGCCAGCACGCTTTCGTCGATACTGGCTTTACGGAATACCGAGAGCACGCGGGTGTAGGCGTACTGCATGTATGGCGCCGTGTTACCTTCAAACGCCAGCATGTTATCCCAGTCGAAGATATAGTCGGTGGTACGGTTCTTGGAGAGATCCGCGTATTTCACCGCACCGATACCCACGGCGTTGGCCAGTTTTTCCAGCTCGTCGGCCGGCATGTCCGGGTTCTTCTCGGCCACCAGACGACGGGCGCGTTCCAGCGCTTCGTCCAGCAGGTCTGACAGTTTCACCGTACCGCCCGCGCGGGTTTTGAACGGCTTGCCGTCTTTACCCAGCATCATGCCGAACATGTGGTGTTCCAGCGGAACGCTGTCCGGCACGTAACCGGCTTTACGCACGATGGTCCACGCCTGCATCAGGTGCTGGTGCTGACGGGAGTCTATGTAGTACAGCACGCGGTCGGCATGCAGCGTTTCGTAACGGTATTTCGCGCAGGCAATGTCGGTCGTAGTGTAGAGATAGCCGCCATCCTTTTTCTGGATGATCACGCCCATCGGTTCACCTTCCTTGTTTTTGTACTCATCAAGGAACACAACCGTTGCGCCTTCGCTCTCCACCGCCAGGTTTTTCGCTTTCAGGTCAGCCACAATGCCGGGCAGCATTGGGTTGTACAGGCTTTCACCCATTACGTCATCGCGGGTCAGGGTGACGTTCAGACGGTTATAGGTCAGCTGGTTCTGGGACATGGTGATGTCAACCAGCTTGCGCCACATTTCGAGGAAGTATTGATCGCCTCCCTGCAGTTTAACCACGTAACTACGCGCACGTTCGGCAAAAGCTTCGTCTTCGTCGTAGTGTTTTTTGGCTTCGCGATAGAATCCTTCCAGGTCCGCCAGCGCCATTTCACCCGCGTTTTCCTGCTGCTGTTTTTCCAGGTAAGCGATCAGCATGCCGAACTGGGTGCCCCAGTCGCCCACGTGGTTCGCGCGGATCACCTTGTGACCGAGGAACTCGAGCGTGCGCACTGCGGCATCACCGATGATGGTGGAGCGCAGGTGGCCAACGTGCATCTCTTTCGCCACGTTCGGCGCAGAATAGTCGATCACGACGGTCTGCGCTTCCGGCTGGGACACTCCCAGACGATCGGATTTCAGCGCCGCGTCAACGTGGCTTGCCAGGAAAGCAGGCTCAAGGAAGATGTTGATAAAGCCCGGACCGGCGATTTCGGTTTTGCTGGCAATGCCGGAAAGATCCAGATGCGTCAGTACCTGCTCAGCGAGCTGTCGCGGCGGCATGCCCAGTTTTTTAGCCACTGCCATCACGCCATTAGCCTGATAGTCGCCAAACTGTACTTTTGCTGACTGACGAACCTGCGGTTCGCAATCCGCAGGGGCACCTGCGGCAATCAGTGCCTGACTGACTTTTTCGGAGAGAAGAGCCTGAATATTCACCTGGATACCTTACGTTTTTGATGCGGGCTTACAACCGCCCGCGCCAGTTAAAGAATTTAGGGCGGGAGTATACTGCAAATGCCTTCTGACGTCAGCAGTGCGGGGCCTGAAGATTGCTCAGAATCCAGGCAGTGAAGGTGTGCATAATCATGCAGTCGCAAAAAGCCGGTTTCTGAGGTTGGTCAAAACAGGGCAACAGAGTAAATTAGCGGCTTTGCGACATGAAAAGAGAATGACTTATGGCGAACTGGCAATCCATTGACGAACTGCATGATATTTCCGCAGATTTACCGCGCTTCACCCAGGCGTTCACAGAACTTGCCACCCGTCTGGGTCTGGATATTGCGCCGCTTGAGGCCGATCATATCTCTTTGCGCTGTCATCAGAATGCCACCGCCGAGCGCTGGCGTCGCGGGTTCGAACAGTGCGGCGAGTTACTGTCCGAGAATATCATTAATGGCCGCCCCATTTGCCTGTTCAAACTGCATGAGCCGGTGAACGTGGCGCACTGGCAGTTCAGTGTGGTTGAACTGCCGTGGCCGGGCGAGAAACGCTATCCGCACGAAGGCTGGGAACATATCGAGATTGTCCTGCCGGGTGAGCCGGAGACGTTAAACGCGCGCGCGCTGGCCCTGTTAGCGGACGAAGGCTTAAGCCAGCCGGGAATTTTTGTGAAGACCAGTTCTCCCAAAGGCGAGCGCGAGCGGTTACCTAACCCGACGCTGGCCGTTACTGACGGACAGGTTACGGTGAAGTTTCATCCGTGGACCATTGAGCAGATCGTTGCCAGTGATGCATAAGAGATGTGAGTTCACGCCGGGACCGAAAACGAACGGCGTGTCATGATGTTTCGCTTAGTGGAATTTCAGGAGGATTAAATGGCGCTGCTGGAGATTTGTTGTTACAGCGTGGAGTGTGCCGTGACCGCGCAAAAGCACGGGGCTGACCGCATTGAACTGTGCGCGGCACCCAAGGAGGGCGGGTTGACGCCGTCTTACGGCGTGTTGAAGTCAGCCCGTCAGGCCGTCACTATTCCCGTTCACCCAATTATTCGTCCGCGCGGCGGTGATTTTTGTTACACGGCGGGCGAGTTCAGTGCCATGCTTGATGATATCGCCCTCGTTCGGGACCTGGGGTTTCCAGGGCTGGTGACCGGGCTGCTGGATGAAGACGGCAATATCGATATACCGCGTATGCGTCAGATTATGAGCGCCGCGCAGGGGATGGCCGTCACTTTTCATCGCGCATTTGATATGTGTAAAGATCCGCTTCAGGCCTTTGAAACGCTTGGAGAACTTGGCGTGGCGCGCATCCTGACATCGGGTCAGCAGGCGTCAGCTGAAAAAGGACTGCAATTAATTACGGAACTAAAAGCACATTCTGGTGTTCCAATAATAATGGCGGGTGCGGGAGTCCGCGCCAGCAATCTGGAACGGTTTTTAAACGCCGGGGTAGAAGAGCTGCACAGCTCCGCGGGGAAATGGATACCTTCGCCCATGCGTTATCGCAATACAGGATTGTCAATGTCGACGGATGCTGAAGCGGATGAGTATTCACGCTATGGCGTAGAGGGAGAGTCGGTTGCGGAAATGAAGTCGCTGATTGAGCGCCATCACGTGTAGCAACGTACCGATTTTTACCGCGCATCATGTCGCCCAATATGATGCTTGCTTGTACCAGGCCCCTGCCAATTACACAGGGGCCTTTTTTTCTCCTTCATATTTCAAGCCGCAGCTGCGTTGGCCGCCTTGCTGCAACTTGAACTATTTCGGAGAAAACGTGCTACGAGTAGGCCGGGTAAGGCGCAGCCGCCACCCGACTAAAAGACTACGGCTTAGTTGCTATTAACACCGCACGCATCGGGGCCGGATAGCCTTCGATGGTTTTGCTGTGATCGGTTGGGTCGAGGAATTGCTCCAGCGATTCGGTGATCATCCAGTCGGTGCGGCGCTGCTCTTCGATTGAGGTCACGCTGACATCGGCAATCCGCACGTCCACAAACCCGCACTTCTCCAGCCAGTTCTTTAGCGCCAGCGCGGAAGGGATGAAGTAAACGTTGCGCATCTGCGCGTAACGATCGCCCGGCACCAGAACGGCGTGTTCATCGCCTTCAATCACCAGCGTTTCGAGCACCAGCTCGCCGCCGCTGACCAGCTGATCTTTCAATTGCCACAGGTGTTCAAGCGGGGAACGACGGTGATAAAGCACGCCCATGGAGAACACGGTATCAAACGCTTTCAGAGCTGGCAGCTGCTCAATGCCCAGCGGCAGCAGGTGCGCGCGCTGGTCGTTACCCAGCAGCTTACGTACCGCTTCAAACTGGCACAGGAACAGCTGCATCGGGTCAATACCTACCGCCAGATGCGCGCCCGCGCCAATCATGCGCCACATGTGGTAACCGCTGCCGCAGCCCACGTCCAGAATGGTGCGCCCGGTCAGGTCGGAAAGGTGGGGCAGGACGCGATCCCATTTCCAGTCCGAGCGCCATTCGGTATTGATGTTCACGCCGTAAAGTGAAAACGGCCCTTTGCGCCACGGCATCAGGTTACGCATCAGCGTTTCGATGCGGTTGATCTGCCCGGCCGGGAGCGGTTCTTCACTCTCTGCGGTGACGCTGTGCAGAAGGTCCAGACGATGCGGGGTCAGTTCGGGCAGAAACTCCACTGCATTTGACCACTGCTTTAACAGGCCGTGCTGCTGGTCCCGCTGCCAGGCGGCAATCTGCGCGGGCAAGGTTTCCAGCCAGTGGGAGAGCTGGTTTTTGGCAATCAGCTGATAGAAGTTACTGAACTCGATCATGCCGGTTTCCCCGCTTTCAGCGCTACCAGCGAACCAAAGTTAAAGCACTGGAACCACAGTTCGCTGTGCTCAAAACCGGCTTTGCTCAGACGCGCTTTATGGGTTTCTACGGAATCCGTCAGCATCACGTTTTCGAGCATGCTGCGCTTCTGGCTGATCTCCAGCTCGCTGTAGCCGTTCGCCCGTTTGAAATCGTGGTGCATATTGAACAGCAGCTCGCCAACCTCGGCATCTTCGAAGCTGAATTTCTCAGAGAGCACCAGCGCGCCGCCAGGATTCAGCCCCTGATAAATTTTGTCCAGCAGCAGCTGGCGGTCTTCCGGTACCAGGAACTGAAGCGTGAAATTCAGCACCACCATAGACGCGTTATTGATCTCAATCTCGCGGATATCACCTTCCACCACGTCTACCGGAACAGGAGCTTTGTACGCGTCAATATGGCGACGGCAGCGCTCAACCATGGCCGGGGAGTTATCGACGGCAATAATGCGGCAGCCTTCGTGGTGAACGTTACGACGAACCGACAGCGTTGCCGCGCCGAGCGAGCAGCCCAGGTCATAGACCTGCGTGCCGGGTTGAACGAAGCGCTCAGCCAGCATGCCGATCATAGAGATAATATTGGAATAACCGGGAACAGAGCGCTGGATCATATCCGGGAAGACTTCGGCTACCCGTTCATCGAAGGTCCAGTCGCCCAGGCTGGCGATAGGCGCGGAAAAAAGCGTGTCGCGATCTGACATAACGTAAAAATCCGGGAAAAATAAAGTGGCGTATTGTGCGCTAATGGAGGGAGAAAACCAACTCCCACGGCATATACCACAGGTTAGCCAGCACCATCAGCAAAAGTGAACACCAGGTTGCACTCATGCCGGAACGACGCCAGCGGATTAAGCGATGGTGAAAGCCGTAATAATGCATCAGGCGGCCAGCAATAAGCAGCAAGCCACAGATGTGCACCATCCAGGTTTCTGCGCCATTCATCTCCATAAACAGCAGCAGGATTAGGGCTGCGGGGATGTATTCAACCGCGTTGCCATGAATGCGGATAGCGCTTTGTAGCTCTGAAAACCCGCCGTCACCGTAGGAGACGCGGTAGAGCGTTCTGAGGCGCACAACATCAAATGAAAACTTAATCAGCAGTAATGCACCTAACACCGCATACAGCGCGCTGACCATACAAACTCCCTGTTTTTGGCAGATGGCACTTCACTATGATAGGGGGTGATATCAGAAAAGAGAAGATTGTTGTGGGATGGAAGGGGCGCTTCCCACGGACGGCACCGCAGCCTGCAAGGCCTGCCATAGAGCATCGACCAGTTCGGGGGCCTGGGCAATATCCGGCGTGTGCAAAAAGAGATACGGCGTGGTGGTGTGTTCCCACGATGCCAGTTTTTCCAGCCAGGCGGTGAACAGCGCCTGGTTTTGCTGCATGTTATCGCTGCCGATAAACCTGACCATTGGGTTATGTGCGGTCACGATGGCGTGAACCGGTACTTTCGGTTTTTTACGCTGAGCTTCAACGATGGCTTCGCTATGCGGGATAGCGCTGTGCACCGGACGGCTGTCGAGGATCACCCGGTTAACGGAACGCTCAAGCAGGCCGCGATTGAGCGCTTTTTCCGCTTCGCCCTTAGCAAAAAACTCAGGATGCCTGACTTCAACGCCGTAGGTAAACTCCCGGGGCAGGGCGTCCAGAAACGTCCACAGCGCGGGCAGGTCGCGCGGGCCAAAGACGGCCGGAAGCTGCAGCCAGTACTGGCCGATGCGGTTTGCCAGCGGTGACATGCGCGCGAAAAATTCTTCGGTCAAATCGCCGCAGTTGCGCAGCGCGGCCTGGTGAGAAATGGTCGCCGGAAACTTGAAGCAGAAGCGGAAGTCGTCGGTCGTTTGTTCCCGCCAGCGTGCAACAATCTCGGCTTTCGGAAGCGCATACAGGGTGGTGTTACCCTCGACACAGTTGAAGTGCCGGGCATATTCCTCAAGGCCGGTGATGCCAAGGCACACCCATTTCGGGTGCGACCACTGGGGTAAACCGACATACATCATAGCGCGCTGACAATCTCATCCGTGCTGCGCACGCGGCCGATGCGCGGGAAGATGTGGGTCATGCTGCCCTGATGCTGTTCCGCGGAGGCCGCGCTGCAGGCATCTTCGGCAATCACCAGATTAAACCCCAGCTCCCACGCGTTGCGGGCAGTCGACTCCACGCCGATGTTGGTGGAAATACCGCACAGGATAATGGTGTCAATGCCGCGACGGCGGAGCTGCAGTTCAAGATCGGTGCCGTAGAATGCACCCCACTGACGTTTGGTCACTTCAATATCGCTGTCGCGTTTACCCAGTGAGGCCGGGTACGTCCACCAGTTTTCCGGCAGGGCGCGTGCAGGAGCCTGGGCATCAACGGGCTGTTTTAACGCTTCGGCGTAATCAGCAGACCAGCCGACGCGCACCATGACAACCGGGGCACCGCTGGCACGACAGGTTTCCGCCAGGCGAGCGGCGCGGCTGACTACATCGTCCGCGGTATGCGGGCCGCCAGCGAAGGGCAAAATGCCTTCCTGTAAATCAATCACGACAAGCGCGGTTTTACTGGCATCAAGTGTTAACATCGTTACTCCCGTTAAATGAATCACTTCCGGACACCATACGACGTGATGGCCTGTTCCTGGGCGGATAATTTTGTTAATTTTTGTGAGAATGCGCAATAAGAGTGCAGCAAACGACCGCCAGGCCGTGGTTCGCTCTTATCGTCCGGCGGAATTTCCAGTATAATAGCCGCCTTTTTTCATCCAGTTGTGACATACAGAAAGCTGCGACATAGTAGCCTGCATACCAGGCGACATTTAGCCTGCGGCTAATTAAGGGATATCTCATGCGTACAGAATATTGCGGGCAGCTGCGTCAGTCCCACGTCGGACAGCAGGTCACCCTGTGTGGTTGGGTCAATCGTCGTCGTGATCTTGGTAGCCTTATCTTCATCGATATGCGCGACCGCGAAGGTATCGTTCAGGTGTTCTTCGATCCGGATCGCGCTGATGCGTTGAAGCTGGCCTCTGAGCTGCGTAATGAGTTCTGCATTCAGGTCACCGGCACCGTGCGTGCGCGTGACGAGAAAAACGTTAACGCCGACATGGCGACGGGTGCCATTGAAGTGCTGGCGTCCGATCTGACGATCATTAACCGTGCTGAAGCGCTGCCGCTGGACTCCAACCACGTCAACACTGAAGAAGCGCGTCTGAAATACCGCTACCTGGATCTGCGTCGCCCGGAAATGGCTCAGCGCCTGAAAACCCGTGCGAAAATCACCAGCCTGGTGCGTCGCTTTATGGATGACCACGGTTTCCTTGATATCGAAACCCCGATGCTGACCAAAGCCACGCCGGAAGGCGCGCGCGATTACCTGGTCCCATCCCGCGTTCATAAAGGCAAATTCTACGCGCTGCCGCAGTCTCCACAGCTGTTCAAACAGCTGCTGATGATGTCCGGCTTCGATCGCTACTATCAGATCGTGAAATGCTTCCGCGACGAAGACCTGCGTGCTGACCGCCAGCCTGAATTTACCCAGATCGATGTGGAAACCTCCTTCATGACCGCTGAGCAGGTGCGTGAAGTGATGGAAGCCCTGGTGCGTAGCCTGTGGAACGACGTTAAAGGCGTTGAGCTGGGCGATTTCCCAATCATGACCTTCGCGGAAGCCGAGCGTCGTTATGGCTCTGACAAACCAGACCTGCGTAACCCGATGGAGCTGGTGGACGTTGCAGACCTGGTGAAAGCCGTTGAGTTTGCCGTCTTCTCCGGCCCGGCTAACGATCCGAAAGGTCGCGTGGCGGCCCTGCGCGTACCGGGTGGTGCAGCACTGAGCCGTAAGCAGATCGACGATTACGGCAACTTCATCAAGATCTACGGCGCTAAAGGTCTGGCCTATATTAAAGTGACCGAGCGTGCGAAAGGTCTGGAAGGTATCACCAGCCCGGTCGCGAAATTCCTGAACGCGGACATCGTGGAAGCGATCCTTGAGCGCACCGGCGCGCAGGACGGCGACATGATCTTCTTCGGCGCAGATAACAAGAAAGTTGTTGCGGATGCGATGGGCGCGCTGCGTCTGAAGCTCGGCAAAGACCTGAACCTGACCGACGAGAGCAAATGGGCGCCGCTGTGGGTTATCGACTTCCCAATGTTTGAAGACGACGGTGAAGGCGGCCTGACCGCGATGCACCACCCGTTCACCTCGCCAAAAGAGATGACGGCGGCAGAGCTGAAAGCGGCACCGGAAGAGGCCGTCGCCAACGCCTACGATATGGTCATTAACGGCTACGAAGTGGGCGGCGGTTCCGTGCGTATTCACAGCGGTGAAATGCAGCAGACCGTGTTCGGCATCCTGGGCATCAACGAGCAGGAGCAGCGCGAGAAATTCGGCTTCCTGCTGGACGCGCTGAAATACGGTACGCCTCCGCACGCGGGTCTGGCCTTTGGTCTTGACCGTCTGACCATGCTGCTGACCGGCACCGATAACATCCGTGATGTTATCGCCTTCCCGAAAACCACTGCCGCAGCGTGTCTGATGACCGAAGCGCCAAGCTTTGCCAACCCGGCCGCACTGGCTGAGCTGGGCATTGAGGTGGTGAAGAAGGAAGAGAAAAACTGATATGACATATAAGCTCCCCGTTTCGGTCCTGGTGGTCATTTATGCAGAAGACACGAAGCGGGTGCTGATGTTGCAGCGGCGTGATGACCCTGAATTCTGGCAGTCGGTTACCGGCAGTCTGGAAGAGGGGGAGACCGCGCCGCAGGCCGCCGCGCGTGAAGTAAAGGAAGAGGTCGCCATTGACGTTGCCCGCGAGCAACTGACCCTGAAGGACTGTCAGCGCACGGTGGAGTTCGAAATTTTTAGCCATTTACGTCATCGCTACGCGCCGGGTACCGAGCGCAATACGGAATCGTGGTTCTGTCTCGCGCTCCCCCATGAACGGGAGATCGTGTTTACCGAACACCTGACCTACCGCTGGGTGAATGCGGCGGATGCTGCCGCGCTGACCAAGTCGTGGAGCAACCGGCAGGCGATTGAAGAATTTGTAATTAACGCTGCCTGAAAAGGCGCGCTCTTTGAGGATATTTTTATGGCAGGTCATAGTAAGTGGGCCAACACCAAACACCGCAAAGCGGCACAGGATGCCAAGCGCGGTAAGATCTTTACCAAAATCATTCGCGAGCTGGTGACGGCAGCGCGTCTGGGCGGCGGCGACCCGGCGTCTAACCCGCGTCTGCGCGCGGCGGTTGATAAAGCGCTGTCCAACAACATGACGCGTGACACCCTGAACCGTGCAATCGCACGTGGCGTGGGCGGTGACGAAGACGCGAACATGGAAACCATCATTTATGAAGGTTACGGTCCTGGCGGTACGGCGGTGATGGTTGAGTGCCTGTCCGACAACCGTAACCGTACCGTTGCGGAAGTGCGCCACGCGTTCACCAAAACCGGTGGCAACCTGGGCACTGACGGTTCCGTTGCGTACCTGTTCAGCAAAAAAGGCGTCATCTCTTTCGAGAAAGGCGACGAAGATGCGATCATGGAAGCGGCGCTGGAAGCCGGTGCGGAAGACGTAGTGACCTTCGACGACGGTGCTATCGACGTTTATACCGCATGGGAAGAGATGGGTGCCGTGCGCGACGCGCTGGAAGCGGCAGGCCTGAAAGCGGACAACGCTGAAGTCTCCATGATCCCGTCCACCAAAGCGGACATGGATGCGGAAACCGCACCAAAACTGCTGCGTCTGATCGACATGCTCGAAGACTGTGACGACGTGCAGGAAGTGTACCACAACGGTGAAATCTCTGATGAGGTTGCAGCGACTCTCTGATGAGAGCGTATAAATCCGTTACAGGAGACGCGTGATGTCGATTATTCTCGGGATTGACCCAGGCTCACGCGTCACCGGTTATGGCGTTATCCGTCAGGTGGGACGCCAGTTAACCTACCTGGGCAGCGGCTGTATCCGCACCAAAGTTGACGATCTGCCGTCGCGCCTGAAGCTCATTTATGCGGGCGTATCGGAGATCATCACCCAGTTTCAGCCGGACTATTTCGCCATCGAGCAGGTCTTCATGGCGAAAAACGCCGATTCGGCGCTGAAGCTCGGCCAGGCTCGTGGCGTTGCCATTGTCGCTGCCGTGAACCAGGATTTGCCGGTATTTGAATACGCGGCGCGTCAGGTTAAGCAGACGGTGGTGGGTATTGGTAGCGCGGAGAAAAGTCAGGTGCAGCACATGGTGCGTACCCTGCTGAAGCTCCCTGCGAACCCGCAGGCCGATGCCGCGGATGCGCTGGCGATTGCGATTACCCACTGTCACGTGAGCCAGAACGCGATGCAAATGAGCGAGTCGCGGCTCAATCTGGCGCGAGGCAGGTTACGATAATGACAAATCAGGCTGGATGTTTATCCAGCCTTTTTTTATTATGTCGGCAGTTAATTTCTTCCAGAACGCAGGAGCGTCACGTGATAGGCAGACTCAGAGGCATCATCATTGAAAAACAACCCCCGTTAGTGCTGCTGGAAGTGGGTGGCGTGGGCTATGAAGTCCATATGCCGATGACCTGCTTCTACGAGCTGCCGGACGCGGGCAAAGAGGCGATTGTCTTTACTCAGTTTGTGGTGCGTGAAGATGCTCAGCTGCTGTACGGCTTCAACAACAAGCAGGAACGCACGCTGTTCCGCGAGCTGATTAAAACCAACGGCGTCGGGCCGAAACTGGCGCTGGCGATCTTATCCGGCATGTCTGCACCACAGTTTGTGAATGCTGTTGAGCGCGAAGATCCTGCGGCGCTGATTAAGCTTCCGGGCATCGGTAAGAAAACGGCAGAGCGTCTGATTGTCGAGATGAAAGACCGCTTTAAAGGCCTGCATGGCGATCTCTTCACGCCGGCGGCCGATCTGGTACTGACCTCTCCAGGTGCGCCTGCGACGGATGATGATGCCGAGCAGGAAGCGGTTGCCGCGCTGGTGGCGCTGGGCTATAAACCTCAGGAGGCCAGCCGTATGGTGAGCAAAATTGCCAAACCGGACGCCAGCAGTGAAACCCTGATTCGTGAAGCGCTGCGCGCTGCATTGTGAGGTAAAGGATGATAGAAGCAGACCGCCTGGTTTCGGCAGGCACTGTTCAGGCAGAGGATGTGGTGGATCGCGCGATTCGCCCAAAACTGCTTGATGAGTACATTGGCCAGCCGCAGGTTCGTTCCCAGATGGAGATTTTCATCCAGGCGGCAAAACTGCGCGGCGATGCGCTCGATCACCTGCTGATTTTTGGCCCTCCCGGTTTAGGCAAAACCACGCTGGCGAATATCGTCGCCAATGAGATGGGCGTTAACCTGCGCACCACCTCCGGCCCGGTGCTGGAGAAGGCGGGCGATCTCGCTGCGATGCTGACCAACCTCGAACCACATGACGTGCTGTTTATCGATGAGATCCACCGTCTCTCACCGGTGGTAGAAGAGGTGCTCTATCCGGCGATGGAAGATTACCAGCTGGATATCATGATCGGCGAAGGTCCGGCCGCGCGCTCCATCAAAATCGATCTGCCGCCGTTTACCCTGATTGGCGCAACGACGCGAGCCGGGTCGTTGACCTCTCCACTGCGCGACCGTTTCGGGATCGTGCAGCGTCTGGAATTTTATCAGGTTGCCGATCTCCAGCACATCGTTGGCCGCAGCGCCCGCTATATGGGGCTGGAAATGAGCGAAGAGGGCGCGTTTGAAGTGGCGAAGCGTTCCCGCGGTACGCCGCGTATCGCCAACCGCCTGCTGCGCCGCGTGCGTGACTTTGCAGAGGTAAAGCACAACGGTTCGATTTCCGCCGAGATTGCCGCCCAGGCGCTGGACATGCTGAACGTCGATGCCGAAGGTTTTGATTACATGGACCGCAAGCTGCTGCTGGCGGTGCTGGACAAGTTCTTTGGTGGCCCGGTCGGGCTGGATAACCTGGCGGCGGCTATTGGTGAAGAGCGTGAGACGATTGAAGATGTGCTGGAGCCGTATCTGATTCAGCAGGGCTTCCTGCAGCGCACCCCGCGTGGACGTATGGCGACGGTGCGGGCGTGGAATCATTTCGGTATTACGCCACCGGCAATGCCGTAAGCAGCGATAATTTGTAGCCCCGGTAAGCGAAGCGTCACCGGGGACATACCCACTACTGTGCGGTCTTCTTCATCATACTGAAGATAAACAGCACCGCAGCACTCAGCACCACGGACGGCCCAGCAGGCGTGTCATAGAACGCCGAGAAGGTGAGTCCACCCGTTACCGCAATCATCCCGACGATCACGGCTACGCCGGCCATCTGCTCAGGCGTACGGGCAAAACGACGCGCCGTAGCGGCAGGGATGATCAGCAGGGACGTAATAATCAGCGCGCCGACAAACTTCATCGCTACGCCAATGGTTAACGCCGTCACCAGCATCAGCAGCAGCTTAACGCGCTGCAGCTTCACGCCGTCGACAAATGCCAGATCCGGGCTGACGGTCATGGCCAGTAAATTCCGCCACTGCCAGAGCAGAATAGCGAGCACCACCAGCACGCCAATGGCTATAGCGATGAGATCCTCCGGCGTCACGGCCAGCAGGTCACCGAAGAGGTAGGCCATCAGATCCACGCGGATGTTCGACATCAGGCTGACCACCACCAGGCCCAGCGACAGGGCGCTGTGCGCCATGATGCCAAGCAGGGTATCGATGGCGAGGTGAGGACGCTTCTCCAGCCAGACCAGACCGGCCGCCAGCAGCAGCGTGACCACAATCACCGCGTAGAACGGGTTGACGTTCAGCAGCAGGCCAAAAGCCACGCCCAGCAGGGACGCATGCGCCAGGGTATCACCGAAGTAAGACATTCTGCGCCATACCACAAACGAGCCGAGCGGGCCCGCGGCGCAGGCAAGCATAATCCCGGCCAGCCAGCCGGGCAGTAACAGTTCAATCATTAGTGTCCATTTCCCCGACGCAGTACGATTCGTCCCTGTAAATCATGGCGATGATTATGATGATGACGATAAATGCCAAGCTGCTCGGCGCCGCGAGGGCCGAACATGGAGATAAACTCCGGATGCATGGAGACGACTTCAGGCGTACCTGAGCAGCAGATATGGTGGTTGAGGCACAGCACTTCGTCGGTTTTTGCCATTACCAGATGGAGATCATGGGAGACCATCAGCACTGCGCAATCGAGCTCGCGACGTAGCTGGTCGATCAAATCATAAAGCGCAACCTGACCATTAACATCCACACCCTGAGTCGGCTCATCCAGTACCAGAAGCTGCGGGCTGCTCAGCAGCGCGCGGGCAAGTAAAACACGCTGAGTTTCACCGCCGGAGAGTTTTTGCAGCGGCGCATCGACAAGATGGCCCGCCTGCACGCGTTTCAGTGCCGGGAGAATATCGGCTTTACGCGTGCCGGGGCGCAGACGCAGGAAACGGCTGACCGTCAGCGGCAGCGTGGCGTCGAGATGAAGTTTTTGCGGTACATAGCCAATACGCAATTTTTCCTCGCGCTTAATCACGCCTTCATCGGGTGCGACCAGACCCAGCACCACGCGTACCAGGGTGGATTTACCTGCGCCATTGGGGCCGAGAAGCGTCAGAATTTTGCCGGGCTTCAGATCGAGCGACACGTCAGAGAGGACGCGGCGCTGGCCAAATGAGACCGAAATATTTTCAAGAGAAACCAATGTCGTCATGTCATTTTAAGCTTGAAGAAGTCAACGAATGTTATAATATCACATTCCACGCATTCACTACGATGATTAGTCGCATTATGTTACATAAAAATACGCTTCTTTTCGCAGCATTATCTGCTGCCCTTTGGGGGACAACCGCACAAGATGTTAACGCTGCGGTTGTCGCTTCGCTTAAGCCACTTGGATTCATCGCGTCCGCCATTGCAGACGGCGTAACGGAGACCCAGGTTCTGCTCCCTGATGGTGCATCTGAGCATGACTATTCCCTGCGCCCGTCAGATGTAAAACGCTTGCAAAACGCGGACTTAGTCGTCTGGATTGGTCCTGAAATGGAAGCGTTCATGCAGAAGTCAGCAAAACAGGTGGCGGGTGAAAAACAGGTCGCGATTGCCGACCTCCCCGGCGTGAAACCGTTGCTCATGAAAGGGGCGGATGACGACGGCGACGAACATGACCACCATGCTGCAGACGGTGAAAAAGGTGATGGAGATCACCATCACGGCGAGTACAACATGCATCTTTGGTTATCCCCAGAGATAGCGCGGCTTTCAGCGGTTGCAATCCATGACAAATTAGTGGAACTTATGCCGCAAAGTCGAGCCAAACTAGACGCCAACCTGAAGGATTTTGAGGCACAATTAGCCGCAACCGATAAGCAGGTGGGTAATGAGCTCGCACCGTTGAAAGGAAAAGGGTATTTCGTTTTTCATGACGCCTACGGCTATTACGAAAAACACTACGGTTTGACCCCGCTGGGCCACTTCACCGTCAACCCTGAAATTCAGCCTGGTGCGCAGCGTTTACATGAAATCAGAACACAGCTGGTTGAGCAGAAAGCGACATGCGTTTTTGCTGAGCCACAGTTCAGGCCAGCGGTCGTAGAAGCCGTGGCCAGGGGAACATCCGTGCGCATGGGAACCCTTGACCCGCTAGGTACGAATATCCAGTTGAGCAAAGCGAGCTATTCGCAGTTCCTCAGCCAACTGGCGAACCAGTATGCGAGCTGCCTGAAAGGAGAATAACGAGGAAGTGAATACGTGCAACAGATAGCCCGCTCTGTCGCCCTGGCATTTAACAATCTGCCTCGACCCCACCGCGTTATGCTGGGGTCGCTTACAGTACTCACCTTAGCGGTCGCCGTCTGGCGGCCCTATGTGTACCACCCGAGTTCTGCCCCTATCATCAAAACCATTGAGCTTGAAAAGAGCGAAATCCGTTCTTTGCTGCCTGAAGCCAGTGAGCCTATCGACCAGGCGGCTCAGGAAGATGAAGCTATCCCGCAGGATGAACTGGACGATAAAACCGAGAACGAAGCGGGTATCCACGAATATGTAGTGTCTACCGGTGACACGCTGAGCAGCGTGCTGAACCAGTACGGCATCGACATGGGCAATATCAGCCAGCTGGCGGCTGCGGATAAAGATCTTCGTAATCTGAAAATCGGACAGCAGCTCTCCTGGACATTAACGGCGGATGGCGATCTCCAGCGTCTGACCTGGGAAATGTCCCGCCGCGAAACCCGCACCTACGATCGCACTGCAAACGGTTTCAAGATGACCAGCGAAATGCAGAAGGGTGACTGGATTAACAGCGTTCTGAAAGGCACCGTGGGCGCGAGCTTTGTCTCAAGCGCGCGCGATGCAGGCTTGACCAGCGCTGAAATCAGTTCGGTGATCAAAGCCATGCAGTGGCAGATGGATTTCCGCAAGCTGAAGAAGGGCGATGAGTTCTCCGTCCTGATGTCACGCGAGATGCTGGACGGCAAGCGCGAGCAAAGCCAGCTGCTGGGCGTCCGACTGCGCTCTGAGGGTAAAGATTATTACGCGATTCGTGCCGAAGACGGTAAGTTCTACGATCGCAGCGGTACGGGCCTTGCGAAAGGCTTCCTGCGCTTCCCGACGGCAAAACAGTTCCGCGTCTCTTCTAACTTTAACCCGCGTCGTCTGAACCCGGTAACCGGGCGCGTCGCGCCGCACCGTGGCGTTGATTTTGCCATGCCGCAGGGTACGCCGGTACTGGCGGTAGGGGATGGCGAAGTGGTGGTGGCCAAGCGTAGCGGTGCCGCCGGATATTATGTCGCGGTACGGCATGGTCGTACTTATACGACCCGCTACATGCACCTGCGCAAGCTGCTGGTCAAACCGGGCCAGAAGGTGAAGCGTGGTGACCGTATCGCGATTTCCGGCAATACCGGACGCTCTACCGGCCCGCATCTGCACTATGAAGTGTGGATCAACCAACAGGCAGTGAACCCGCTGACGGCGAAACTGCCGCGCACCGAAGGCCTGACAGGTAAAGATCGTACTGATTATCTGGCGCAGGTGAAAGAGGTGATACCGCAGCTGAGCTTAAACTAAGCCCTCTGTTTTTGTTAAAAAAGCCGGCGCACACTGACGCCGGCTTTTTCTTTTGTGCGGGGACGACTGCCTCGCTACACTATCTGAATAAAATTTTGCTTCATCAGACCCTGGATCCAGCATGGAAACCAAAAAAAACAATATTGAATACATTCCTGAGTTTGAAAAATCCTTTCGCCATCCGCGCAACTGGGGCGCCTGGCTTGGTGTTTACGCCTTTGCGGGGATGGCGTTGCTGCCGGCTTCCGTCCGAGACCCAGTTCTGGGGAAAATTGGCCGTCTGGCCGGGCGTTTAGGCAAGAGCGCTCGCCGCCGCGCGCAGATTAATCTCTACTACTGTTTTCCTGAGAAAAGCGACGCCGAACGTGAGGCAATTATTGATGAGATGTATACCACTGCCCCGCAGGCAATGGCGATGATGGCGGAACTGGCGCTGAAAGGGCCGGATAAAATCGTCGATCGCGTTGACTGGAAAGGGCTGGACATCATCGAGGAGATGCGCCGCAATGACGAGAAAGTCATTTTCCTTGTCCCCCACGGCTGGGGCGTTGATATTCCGGCGATGCTCATGGCGTCTCAGGGCCAGAAAATGGCGGCGATGTTCCATAACCAGGGAAATAAAATCTACGATTTTGTCTGGAACACGGTGCGTCGTCGTTTTGGCGGACGTTTGCATGCGCGTAACGATGGCATTAAGCCCTTCATTCAGTCGGTACGTCAGGGGTACTGGGGCTACTATCTGCCGGATCAGGACCACGGCCCAGAGCACAGCGAGTTTGTCGATTTCTTTGCGACCTATAAAGCGACGCTCCCCGCGATTGGTCGACTGATGAAAGTCTGTCGTGCCCGCGTGATCCCGCTATTCCCGGTCTATGACGGCAAAACGCATCGCCTGAGTATTGAGGTCCGTCCGCCGATGGACGATCTGCTCACCGCGGACGACCACACCATCGCGCGTCGAATGAACGAAGAGGTGGAGATCCTGGTGGGGCCGCATGCCGAACAGTACACGTGGATTTTGAAGCTGCTTAAAACGCGTAAACCGGGTGAAACAGAGCCCTACAAACGCAAAGAGCTTTATCCGAGGAAATAAAAAAAGCCCTCTCCAGACGGAGAGGGCTTTTTAACACAAACGTTATTACTCGACGGTCATAACGCGCGTGGTGTTGGTTGAGCCGATGGTGCTCATCACATCGCCCTGGGTCACGATAACGATATCACCGGACACCAGATAGCCTTTGTCGCGCAGCAGGTTTACGGCATCGTGCGCTGCAGCTACGCCATCATTAGTGCTGTCGAAGTGAACCGGCGTCACGCCGCGGTACAACGCCGTCAGGTTCAGGGTACGTTCGTGACGGGACATGGCGAAAATTGGCAGGCCAGAGCTGATACGAGAGGTCATCAGCGCGGTGCGGCCAGATTCGGTCATGGTGATGATCGCGGTAACGCCCTTCAGGTGGTTTGCCGCGTACATCGCAGACATCGCAATCGCTTCTTCCACGTTGTCGAACTGCACGTCCAGACGATGTTTAGAGACGTTGATGCTTGGGATCTTTTCAGCGCCCAGGCAGACTCGCGCCATGGCGGCCACGGTTTCTGCCGGATACTGGCCCGCAGCGGTTTCCGCAGAGAGCATCACCGCATCCGTACCGTCCAGCACGGCGTTGGCCACGTCCATAACTTCCGCACGGGTTGGCATTGGGTTGGTGATCATCGATTCCATCATCTGAGTGGCGGTGATCACCGCGCGGTTCAGCTGACGTGCGCGACGAATCAGCGCTTTCTGGATACCGACCAGCTCAGGGTCGCCGATTTCCACGCCCAGGTCACCACGCGCAACCATGACAACGTCAGAGGCGAGGATCACATCGTCCATGGCATCCTGATCGCAAACGGCCTCCGCTCGTTCAACTTTAGCGACGATTTTAGCATCGCAGCCTGCATCACGTGCCAGGCGACGCGCATAGTTAAGATCTTCGCCACAGCGCGGGAAGGAGACGGCCAGGTAGTCAACGCCGATCAGCGCGGCAGTTACGATGTCCGCTTTGTCTTTATCGGTAAGCGCTTCTGCTGAGAGGCCGCCACCCAGTTTGTTGATGCCTTTATTGTTGGAGAGCGGGCCGCCAACGGTGACTTCGGTGAACACTTTCATGCCCTGAACTTCCAGCACTTTCAGCTGTACGCGACCGTCGTCGAGCAGCAGGATATCGCCAGGCACCACGTCAGCCGGCAGGCCTTTATAGTCGATACCAACTTTCTCTTTATCGCCTTCGCCTTTGCCCAGGTTGGCATCAAGCAGGAATTTGTCGCCGATATTGAGGAAAACTTTACCCTCTTTAAAGGTCGATACACGGATTTTTGGACCCTGCAAATCGCCGAGGATAGCAACGTGGCGGCCCAGTTTTGCTGCAATTTCACGCACTTTATCGGCACGTAATTTATGGTCTTCTGGCGTACCGTGAGAGAAGTTCATACGCACCACGTTGGCACCGGCGGCGATAATTTTTTCGAGATTATTATCGCGATCGGTGGCCGGGCCTAAGGTGGTTACGATCTTGGTTCTGCGAAGCCTTCTGGACATGTAATACTCCGTTGACTGAAACAACTTTGGTGTTGCGTGAACATTGAATCGGCCTTCATCTGCTGCAAGGCAGCGGCGAGGGGACCGAATGCCGTAAATCGTTACATCGTCATTATTCGTGACGTATTCGTTATCAACTATCAGGGAACATCGCTCTTTATAAGCAATTCTTTATCAAAACGCGATTCCTTCAGCGCTTCCTTGACCCGCTTCAAGTTATCCCGGAATTTTGCCCCGCGACGTAGGGTAAAACCGGTCGCAAGCACGTCAATCACGGTGAGCTGGGCCAGTCGGGAGACCATCGGCATATAAATGTCTGTGTCTTCCGGCACGTCGAGGGTGATTGCCAGCGTTGCCTCACGCGCCAGCGGCGTGCCGGCTGTAGTGAGCGCAATCACCATGGCATCGTTTTCACGGGCCAGCTGCGCCAGCTCTACCTGACTTTTGGTGCGGCCGGTATGCGAAATCAGTACCACGACGTCATCTTCACTGCAATTCATACAGCTCATGCGTTGCAGCACAATGTCATCGGAATAAATAACCGGAACGTTAAAGCGGAAAAATTTATTCATGGCGTCATGCGCGACGGCCGCCGACGACCCGAGCCCAAAGAACGCAATTCGCTTGGCCTGGGTGAGTAAATCCACCGCGCGATTCACGGAGCTCATGTCCAGAGACTGACGGACGTGGTCAAGCGAAGCCATGGCCGACTCAAAAATTTTCGTGGTATAGGCATCAACGCTGTCGTCTTCATCCACATTACGATTAACATAAGGGGTGCCGTTAGCCAGACTTTGTGCCAGATGCAGTTTAAAATCAGGAAAGCCGCGCGTTTCCAGACTGCGGCAAAAGCGATTGACCGTGGGTTCGCTAACACCCGCTTCCTGTGCCAGAGCGGCGATGCTTGAATGAATCGCCTGAGCGGGGGAGGCCATAATGACCTCGGCCACTTTACGCTCGGATTTGCTAAGGTGTTCCAGTTGAAACTGGATTTTTTCCAGCATGTTCATGTTAACAGGACGCTCATGGGTGTAAACGATTTCATAAATTGATGAAATCGAGATTCGATTTAGCCGATATTACCCTTGTGGCTTCCATTAAGGGTAACAATCGACAAGATAATGTTGTTGTTTTTTTTCATTACTTGATCGGTGTCGGGTTTTGCTATGACCCTGTTGCGCAAAGAAACGACGGTTGTTGCGTCATTAAACCGTCGAAATCATCCGAAGGGTGAAAAATCGCGGTATCGCACGCGACGATAAGCGCTAATGGTTTCGGGAATGACGTAAAAGCAGTACAGTGCATTGTAATAAAATTACAACGATACCTGGCAGAAGCACCAGGTGATCCAACTGAGGAGAATGACATGGCGGTAACGCAAACAGCCCAGGCATGTGACCTGGTCATTTTCGGCGCGAAAGGCGATCTTGCACGCCGAAAATTGCTGCCTTCCCTGTATCAACTGGAGAAAGCGGGCCAAATTCATCCGGATACCCGTATCCTGGGTGTAGGGCGCGCCGACTGGGACAAGGACGCTTATACCAAAGTCGTCCGCGAGGCGCTCGAAACTTTCATGAAAGAAAAAATTGATGAAAGTTTGTGGGATACCCTGAGTGGACGCCTCGATTTCTGCAACCTGGACGTGAATGACGTCAGCGCATTCGCCCGCCTGGGCGCGATGCTGGATCAGAAAAACCGTGTCACCATTAACTATTTCGCCATGCCGCCAAGCACCTTCGGCGCCATTTGCAAAGGTCTGGGCGAAGCCAAACTGAACGCCAAACCGGCGCGCGTCGTGATGGAGAAGCCGCTGGGTACGTCGCTGGCAACCTCGCGCGAAATCAACGACCAGGTGGGCGAGTTCTTTGAAGAATGCCAGGTCTACCGTATCGACCACTACCTCGGTAAAGAGACGGTTCTGAACCTGCTGGCGCTGCGTTTCGCTAACTCCCTGTTTGTGAATAACTGGGACAACCGCACTATCGACCACGTGGAAATCACCGTGGCGGAAGAGGTGGGGATTGAAGGCCGCTGGGGTTACTTTGACCAGGCCGGTCAGATGCGCGACATGATCCAGAACCACCTGCTGCAGATTCTGTGCATGATTGCCATGTCTCCTCCGTCTGACCTGACGGCTGACAGCATCCGCGACGCCAAAGTGAAAGTGCTGAAGTCGCTGCGCCGCATCGACCGCTCCAACGTGCGCGAGAAGACCGTTCGCGGCCAGTACACCGCCGGGTTTGCGCAAGGCAAAAAAGTGCCAGGCTACCTGGAAGAAGAGGGCGCGAACAAGTCCAGCAACACCGAGACGTTCGTGGCTATCCGCGTGGATATCGACGACTGGCGCTGGGCGGGTGTTCCGTTCTACCTGCGCACCGGTAAGCGTCTGCCGGCCAAATGTTCCGAAGTGGTTGTCTACTTTAAGAACCCGGAATTGAACCTGTTCAAAGAGTCCTGGCAGGAACTGCCGCAAAATAAACTGACCATTCGTCTGCAGCCGGACGAGGGCGTGGATATCCAGATCCTGAACAAAGTGCCGGGCCTGGATCATAAACACAACCTGCAGACCACCAAGCTGGATCTGAGCTATTCCGAAACTTTCAACCAGACGCACCTGGCCGATGCTTACGAGCGTCTGCTGCTGGAAACCATGCGCGGTATTCAGGCGCTGTTCGTGCGCCGTGATGAAGTGGAAGAAGCATGGAAATGGGTCGACTCCATCACCGAAGCCTGGGCTGCCGATCAGGATGCGCCAAAACCGTATCAGGCGGGCACCTGGGGACCTGTCGCGTCGGTGGCGATGATCACCCGCGATGGCCGCTCCTGGAACGAGTTTGAGTAAGATAATCCGCTAGCCCGAAAGTGTTATTTTACCGGTAACATGATCTAACACAGCTAGTGGCACAATTTTCAACTTTTAAGCTCCGCGTGGATTCACCCGCGGAGCTTTTTTTATTACACTGCCGGAAGTGATTTTGCCCCTGAGCTCCGGACAGCAAGCGTTTCAGCGTTGTTAACAACTGCCAGCGACTTTGTAAACTCCCGAGCCCGGACAGATAAATGAGAGGAGCTTTTATGAATCCGACATTGTTACGCGTAACACAGCGCATTATTGAGCGCTCGAAAGAGACCCGTTCGGCCTACCTCGCCCGGATTGAGCAGGCAAAGAGCAACACCGTCCACCGATCTCAGCTGGCCTGCGGTAACCTGGCGCACGGCTTCGCCGCCTGCCAGCCTGACGATAAAGCGTCGCTGAAAAGCATGTTGCGTAACAATATCGCCATCATTACCGCTTATAACGATATGCTCTCCGCGCACCAGCCCTATGAGGTTTACCCGGATATCATCCGTAAAGCGCTGCACAGCGTGAATGCGGTGGGCCAGGTCGCGGGTGGGGTACCCGCCATGTGCGACGGCGTAACGCAGGGTCAGGACGGTATGGAGCTCTCCCTGCTGAGCCGCGAAGTGATTGCCATGTCCGCGGCGGTGGGTCTTTCACACAACATGTTTGATGGCGCGCTCTATCTCGGCGTGTGCGACAAGATTGTCCCGGGTCTGGTGATGGCGGCGCTGTCGTTTGGGCATCTGCCTGCTATCTTCGTGCCGTCCGGTCCAATGGCAAGCGGCCTGCCGAACAAAGAAAAAGTGCGTATCCGCCAGCTGTACGCGGAAGGGAAAGCAGACCGTCAGGCGCTGCTGGAGGCGGAAGCCGCGTCCTATCATGCGCCGGGGACCTGTACGTTCTACGGTACGGCTAACACTAACCAGATGGTGGTGGAGTTTATGGGGATGCAGCTTCCGGGCTCGTCCTTTATCCAGCCGGATGCGCCGCTGCGCAAGGCGCTGACCGAGGCCGCGGCCCGTCAGGTTACGCGTCTGACCGGAAACGGCAACGAATGGATGCCGATGGGTAAAATGGTCGATGAAAAAGTCATCGTCAACGGGATTGTCGCGCTGCTGGCAACCGGGGGGTCAACCAACCACACCATGCACCTGGTGGCTATGGCGCGTGCGGCGGGCATTCTGATTAACTGGGATGACTTCTCCGAGATCTCTTCCGTGGTGCCGCTGATGGCACGCCTGTACCCGAATGGCCCGGCGGACATCAACCACTTCCAGGCCGCTGGCGGCGTACCGCTGCTGATGCGCGAGCTGCTGAAGGGCGGTCTGCTGCATGAAGACGTGAATACCGTGGCTGGCTTTGGCCTGCAGCGCTACACCCAGGAGCCGTGGCTGAACAACGGCGAGCTGGACTGGCGTGATGGGGCGAGCGCGTCTCTTGATGCGCAGGTTATTGCCACTATCGACAAACCGTTCTCTCCTCACGGTGGCACCAAAGTGCTGAGCGGTAACCTCGGTCGCGCGGTGATGAAAACCTCTGCCGTACCGGAAGAGAACCAGATTATCGAAGCGCCGGCGGTGGTGTTTGAAAGCCAGCACGATGTATTACCTGCCTTTGACGCCGGCCTGCTTGATAAAGACTGCGTGGTGGTGGTGCGTCACCAGGGGCCTAAAGCTAACGGGATGCCAGAATTACATAAACTTATGCCACCACTTGGTGTATTATTGGACCGCCGTTTCAAAATTGCGTTAGTAACCGATGGACGCCTCTCAGGGGCATCCGGTAAAGTGCCTTCAGCCATCCACGTGACGCCTGAAGCTTACGACGGCGGTTTACTGGCGAAAGTGCGTGACGGTGACACGATCCGGGTGAACGGTCAGACAGGTGAGTTAACCCTGCTGGTCGATGACGCCGAGCTGGCGGCACGTCAGCCCCATATTCCTGACCTGAGCGCATCGCGCGTGGGGACCGGACGCGAAATGTTCAGCGCGCTGCGTGAGAAACTCTCCGGTGCGGAGCAGGGCGCTACCTGTATTACGTTTTAAGACGACTTGATTTTAACGATCTGGCGAGAGAAAACTCTGATGAAAAACTGGAAAACAAGTGCAGAATCAATCCTGACCACTGGCCCTGTCGTGCCGGTTATCGTGGTAAACAAGCTGGAGCACGCTGTACCGATGGCGAAAGCGCTGGTTGCGGGTGGCGTTCGCGTTCTGGAAGTGACCCTGCGCACCGCCTGCGCGATGGATGCCATTCGCGCGATTGCCAAAGAAGTGCCGGACGCCATCATCGGTGCGGGTACCGTGACGAACGCAAAACAGCTGGCTGAAGTGACCGAAGCGGGCGCACAGTTTGCCATTAGCCCGGGGCTGACCGAGTCGCTGCTGAAAGCCGCGACCGAAGGCACTATTCCACTGATCCCGGGTATCAGCACCGTCTCCGAACTGATGCTGGGCATGGACTACGGTCTGAAAGAGTTTAAATTCTTCCCGGCTGAAGCGAACGGCGGCACCAAAGCGCTGCAGGCGATTGCGGGTCCATTCTCTCAGGTACGCTTCTGCCCGACGGGCGGCATCTCTCCTGCCAACTACCGTGACTACCTGGCACTGAAAAGCGTCCTGTGCATCGGTGGCTCATGGCTGGTTCCGGCGGATGCGCTGGAAGCGGGCGACTGGGATCGCATCACCAAACTGGCTCGCGAAGCGGTAGAAGGCGCGAAGCAGTAAGTCTCTCGTCGCATGAAAAACGGGCCTTTCGGCCCGTTTTTTTATCCCGTTACCTTAACGCTTGCTGCGGCCGCTTTGGCTCTCGCCACGGCGTCGTCAACGTTATCCCCGGTGGCTAACGCCACGCCAAGACGCCGGGTTCCATCAATCTCAGGCTTGCCGAACAAACGTACCTGCAACCCGGCACCCACCGCCCCGTCGACATTATCAAACGTGACGTTCTGGCTGGTTAACTGCGGCAGGATCACCGCCGAGGCGGCCGGGCCGTACTGACGGATACCCCCGACGGGCAGGCCGAGGAAGGCACGCACGTGCAGAGCGAATTCGGAGAGATCCTGCGAAATCAGCGTCACCATGCCGGTGTCATGCGGGCGAGGGGAGACTTCGCTGAAAATCACCTCGTCGCCGCACACAAACAGCTCCACGCCGAACAGGCCATAGCCGCCCAGCGCCAGGACGGTTTTACGGGCGATCTCCTGAGCACGTTCCAGCGCCAGGGCGCTCATCTGCTGCGGCTGCCAGGATTCGCGGTAATCGCCATCCTCCTGGCGGTGGCCAATCGGATCGCAGAAATGGACGCCGTCAACGGCGCTGACGGTCAGCAGGGTGATCTCGAAATCAAACTTCACGACGCCTTCGACGATGACGCGACCGGCGCCGGCGCGGCCGCCCTGCTGGGCGTACTCCCACGCCTTTTCCAGCGTGCTGCTGTCGCGAATAAAGCTCTGTCCTTTACCGGAGGAGCTCATCACCGGCTTAACGATGCACGGGTAGCCAATCTCGTCTACAGCCTGCAGGAATGCTGCCTTATCGCCAGCAAAACGATAGCTCGACGTGGGCAATCCCAGCTCTTCTGCCGCCAGGCGACGAATGCCTTCGCGGTTCATGGTCAGCTTTGCGGCTTTCGCGCAGGGCACCACGCGCTGGCCTTCCTGCTCAAGCGCGATCAGCGTATCGGTGGCAATGGCTTCAATTTCCGGCACGACAAAATCAGGTTTCTCGCGCGTAATCAGCTCGCGAAGGGCATCGCCCTCCAGCATGTTAATCACATAAGCACGATGGGCGACGTGCATGGCTGGGGCGTCGGCGTAACGGTCCACGGCAATCACTTCCACGCCTAAACGCTGGCACTCAATGGCGACTTCTTTCCCCAGCTCGCCCGATCCCAACAGCATCACTCGCGTCGCCGCAGGTCGCAGCGCGGTTCCTAAACGAATCATAACAATCCCCCTGAAAAAGTTGCGGGCAGTATAAACGAAAACGTTTGCGTATGTCTTGTACACGGCCAGGTGAGGGGAGAAGAAATTTGCGCTTCTTTAGCCCGTCCAGACATTTCCTGACGCCCGCTCGCTTACGCTGTGGAACATATTCACCGTTAAGTGAGGGAAATCATGTCTGGCTGGCTAAATCAATTGCAATCCCTGTTAGGGCAGAAAACATCGTCTGGCGAGCGGGACCTGAGCAAACTGCTGGTACCCGGGGCGCTTGGCGGGCTGGCAGGCCTGCTGGTCGCGAATAAATCCTCGCGCAAGCTGCTGGCAAAGTACGGGACAGGCGCACTGCTGGCCGGTGGGGGCGCCATTGCGGGTACCGTCCTGTGGAACAAATACAAGGACAGGGTCAGGACCGCGCACAGCGATGAACCGCATTACGGCGAGCACACCTCGCCGCTGGATCTGCGTACCGAACGGCTAATCCTGGCGCTGGTCTTTGCCGCGAAAAGTGATGGACATATCGACGATAAGGAACGACTGGCGATCGAGCAGCAGCTGCGTGAAGCCGGCGTTGAAGAGAAGGGCAGAACGCTGGTGGCGCAGGCCATCGAACAGCCTCTGGAGCCGCAGCGTCTGGCGCAAAGCGTGAAAAATGAGGAAGAGGCGCTTGAACTCTATTTCCTCAGCTGTGCCGCCATCGATATCGATCACTTTATGGAGCGGAGCTACCTTAACGCCCTGGGCGATGCGTTAAAGATCCCACAAGACGTGCGCGAAGGCATTGAGCGGGATATCCGGGAACAAAAACAGGCGTTACAGGGATAGTTCTCGCCGTTGCGACCCTGTTTCGCTTGCATCATGCGTGGGTTTTGCCAACCTTATAGGGTGTAAAACGAAAAAGAATGATGACATGCCACCGAAAGCCCGACGTATACCTTATGCGATCACCACGCATGGCGATACGCGTATAGACAACTATTACTGGCTACGGGACGATTCGCGCTCCCGGCCAGAGGTGCTCGACTACCTGCACGAGGAAAACGACTATGGCCGCAAGGTCATGTCCAGCCAGCAGACGCTTCAGGACCAGCTGCTGAATGAAATGGTGCAGCGTATTCCGCAGCGCGATATCTCCGCGCCCTGGACCAAAAACGGCTATCGCTATCGCCATATTTACGAGCCCGGCAATGAGTATCCCATCTACCAGCGTCAGTCGGTGTTAAGCGCCGAATGGGACGAGTGGGATATTCTGCTGGATGCCAACCAGCGCGCTGCCCACAGCGAGTTTTATACCCTGGGTGGCATGTCCATTTCGCCTGACAATGCGGTGATGGCACTGGCGGAGGATTATCTCTCCCGCCGCCAGTACGGCCTGCGGTTTCGCAATCTGGAGACCGGCAACTGGTATCCGGAAATGCTGGAAAACGTCTCCCCGGATTTTGTCTGGGCGAATGATTCCGAGACGGTTTACTACGTCAAAAAGCACGCCTCGACGCTACTGCCTTATCAGGTATGGCGGCATACCGTGGGAACGGACTCCGCTGACGACGAGCTGGTTTATGAAGAGAAAGACGAAACGTTTTATGTCAGCCTGCATAAAACCTCCTCGCGCCACTATGTGATTATCTTCCTTGCCAGCGCGACGACGTCGGAAGTTCTGCTGCTGGATGCCGAACTGCCTGACGCCCAGCCGCTCTGTTTTCTGCCGCGCCGCAAGGATCACGAGTACAGCCTGGATCATTTCCAGCACAGCTTTTATTTGCGCTCCAATCGTGAGGGCAAAAACTTTGGTCTCTATAAAACCAAAGTGCGCGATGAGCGCAAGTGGGAGGTGCTTATTCCCGCGCGGGATCAGGTGATGCTGGAAGGGTTCACCCTGTTTACCGACTGGCTGGTGGTGGAGGAGCGTCAGCGCGGGCTGACCAGTATCCGGCAAATCAATCGCAAAACGCGTGAAGTGGTGGGGATTGCGTTCGACGACCCGGCCTATGTGACGTGGATTGGATTCAATCCCGAACCCGAATCATCGCGGCTGCGCTACGGCTACTCATCCATGACCACACCGGACACCCTGTTTGAGCTGGACATGGATACCGGGCAGCGCCAGGTGATTAAACAGACCGAGGTAAAAGGTTTTGAGTCTGAAAACTACCGCAGCGAGCACCTCTGGGTCACCGCCCGGGATGGCGTTGAGGTCCCCGTCTCGCTCGTCTATCACCAAGCCCATTTCCAGAAAGGCAAAAACCCGATCCTGGTTTACGGCTACGGTTCGTATGGCTCAAGCATGGACGCCGATTTCAGCAGCAGCCGATTAAGCCTGCTCGATCGCGGTTTTGTTTTCGCCATAGCCCATATTCGCGGCGGCGGTGAGCTGGGCCAACACTGGTATGAAGACGGGAAATTCCTGAAAAAGAAAAACACCTTCAATGATTATCTCGACGTCTGCGATGCGCTAATTGAGCAGGGCTATGGCGATCCGCAACTCTGCTTTGGCATGGGAGGCAGCGCGGGCGGCATGCTGATGGGGGCGGTTATCAACCAGCGTCCCGATCGCTTTAAGGGGATTGTCGCGCAGGTACCGTTTGTCGATGTGGTCACGACCATGCTCGATGAATCTATCCCTCTTACCACCGGGGAGTTTGAGGAGTGGGGAAATCCGCAGGATGAGATGTACTACCGCTATATGAAAGAGTACAGCCCGTACGATAACGTGGAGGCGAAAGCCTACCCGCACATGCTGGTCACCACCGGTTTGCATGATTCTCAGGTGCAGTACTGGGAGCCGGCAAAATGGGTGGCAAAGCTGCGGGAGCTGAAAACCGATGGCAATCTGCTGCTGCTGTGTACCGATATGGACTCCGGACACGGCGGGAAATCGGGACGATTTAAATCGTACGAAGGGGTTGCCCTGGAATATGCCTTCCTGATTGGCCTGGCGCAGGACACGCTGCCAGGTCGTGCGGAGGGTTAAGCGTCGCCCAGATAATGTTTCAGCGTTAAGCGCAGTTCCGGACTCATTCTGTCGAGGTTGTTATACAGCCAGCGCAAATAGCCCGGGTCTTTATCCGCTACCTCGGACACCGGCTTCCCGCGATATTTACCAAAGGTAAATGTGGTCAGTAACGCGGGGCGTCCGGTGATCGTCGCCATATCATCCGGTGTCCAGCCTGAGATATTCATAATATCAATCAGCAACGCGGCGGTGATATAGCAGTCATACAGGGCGCGGTGATGGTGAAGCCCCTCAGGGGTACGAACGCTGAGCTTGCGGGACTTGTACAGCGCCATATTGCTGTATTTGATGCCCGGCCAGAGACGACGCGCCAGCTTCATTGTGCAAATCCATTCGCCCGGCATTTCAGGTAGCACCCGGCGGTCAAAGCTGGCGTTATGCGCGACGTACCACGGGCTACCGTAGTAGTGCGGAATGATCTCTTCAATCCAGGGCTTATCCGCCACCATCGATTCTGTAATGCGATGGATAGCCATCGCCTGGGGGCTGATGGGGCGATCGGGACGCACCAGATGGCTCATTGGGTTGACGATTTTACCATCAACCACGTCGACAGAGGCCACTTCCACTATTCCGCCCTGAAGATCGCAAGTTTCGGTATCGATGACGCGCAGCATTGAAAACTCCTGAGCTTAAAACGCCTAGCCTAAAGGAATGATATCGCCTTGCCAACCCTCTCCGCCGAGCGTGCCGGTCACCAGAAGCTCGCCCTCATCCGCGCGGACGATCAGCTGGCCTTTATCATCCCACAGCGCGCTGCCGCCGCAGGCGTTCGCCATTAGCACCGCAATAGCATATTTATGCGCGAAGCGCTGCAGGTTACTGATGGACTGCCGCCAGCGATTATCCCCCACCGACTGGCAGCTGGTAACAAGCGTTGCTCTGGGATCGAGATTGGGAGAATCGGGATGTGCATCAATGATGCTAAGGTGCTTGTCCCCCGGCACCAGGCTCGCTCCGCGCCCTTGCGGATAGCGCAAAATGCGATGGCGGGCAGGCGAAAACAGCACAAGACCTTTCTGTCTCTGCCCATCCTGATCCAGGGGGAGTCCCGCAATAACGGTAATCTGGTAAAAATGTGCCGCGTTAAGCAGCGGCTCCAGCTGCGCGTCATCGGGTGGGGGAGGTAGCGTCGGCGCGCCAGAGCCCGTTAAGGAGAGTTCAGGGAAGACCAGCAGATCGCACCCCTGCCGTGCGGCTTCGGCGATGAAGCGCAGGTGGTGCGTAACATGGTCATTCACACTCTGATGCAGCCCGCCATACTGGGCTGCCGCTATGTTCCAATGTGACATCGTGACTTCCTTATACACTGAGTCGCAGGGATATAAGAATACACCTAAATTTATCAGGGTTTTCTTATCCTGCCAGATTCCGCGTAAGGAAGTGTAACGACTCGTTAAGCTTATTTAACTTTAGGTTCGTACGGTAAACGGGAGAGGTTAACCGAGGCGAGACGGTGGGCGATTAATCTTTCGCGAAACCAGTCGCGCAGATGGGCGGGTTGTTCCCGTTCAACGACTTCAGCCACGACAGGCATGTTGTAACGCTCTTTGAACGCGACGCCAGCGGCAGCGAGATCGACATTCACTTTATCCATCTCGTCCTGCGGAAGGGCGGCCAGATTGATCTTCATTACCTTCTCCTTTTTCTGCGGCGGCAACGTTACCGCGATTGCACGACGATGACAAGCGGAGGCAGGATGATCCTCGACTCGTTTATTATACAGCGTTATTCTTTAGCATACAGACATAACAAAAAGGAATGATTGCGATGGGTTTCTCCGCCTCCCGCGCGGTATGCGCACTGGTTTTTGTGGCCTCGACAATGATGGCGCCCTCCGCGCTGGCACATGCACATCTTAAACAGCAGAGCCCGGCAGCAGACAGCGTGGTGAGCGCTCCGCAGGCACTTACGCTGAATTTTTCAGAAGGCATCGAACCGGGGTTTAGCGGTGTGGTGGTAACGGATGCGCAAAAGCAGGTCATCAAAACGGGAACCGCCACGCGCGACGAAAAGAACAAGGCGCAACTCACCGTTCCGCTGGAACAAACGCTGACGTCAGGAACGTACCAGGTAGACTGGCATGTCGTCTCCGTAGACGGCCATAAAACCAAAGGCAGCTATCACTTTAGCGTGAAATAGCATGCTGGCGCTGTGTTATATCGGGTTGCGCTTTATCCATTTCGGGGCGCTGATGCTTGTTTTTGGCAACGCGCTTTACAGCGTCTGGTTTGCGCCTTCCTCTCTCCACCGCCTGATGTCCCGGCGATTTCAGCTGCAGCAGAAAGTGGCGGCCTTAATGAGCCTGGCGGCAGCGCTCCTGATGTTTATGCTTCAGGGCGGACTGATGGGTAACGGCTGGGGAGATGTGTTTGCCCCGCAGGTCTGGTACGGCGTAATGAGGACGCAGTTTGGCGGCGTCTGGCTGTGGCAAATCATACTCGCTGCGACCACGGTCGGCGCAGCATGGCTCGCACCGCTGAAAGGTTCGCGGCTGCTGTTGCTTACGATGGGCCAGCTTATCCTGCTGGCTGGGGTAGGGCACGCGGCAATGAACGACGGTCCGATGGGGGCGTTGCAGCGTCTTAATTATGCTTTTCACATGATCTGCGCCGCAACCTGGCTTGGCGGATTACTGCCTCTGCTGTTCTGCATGCGTCTGGCCAAAGGACGCTGGCAGAATGCCGCCATTTATACCATGATGCGCTTTTCGCGCGTGGGCCATTACGCCGTCGCGGGCGTGCTGCTCAGCGGAGCGATCAATGCGCTCATGATACTGGGTGTCCATATTCCCTGGCAGGCTGGTTACGTACAGTTTTTGTTGTTCAAATGTGCGCTGGTGGCGTTGATGGTGGTAATTGCGCTGGCAAATCGGTATTTTCTGGTGCCACGGTTTCGTCCGGAGAGCGGGCGAGCACAACAGATTTTTATCAGGATGACGCAGGCAGAAGTGGTGCTGGGAGCGCTGGTGCTGGCAACGGTCAGTCTGTTCGCCACCTGGGAACCCTTCTGATAAGGTTAAATATCATATGAAAAAGACAGTACTTTCTCTCATCTTGCTGGCCTGTACGGGGAGCGCGCTTGCCGCACCGCAGGTTATCACCGTCAGCCGTTTTGAAGTGGGTAAGGACAAATGGGCTTTCAATCGCGAAGAAGTGATGCTGACCTGCCGTCCGGGCCATGCGCTGTATGCGATCAACCCGAGCACGCTGGTGCAATATCCGCTGAATGATATCGCAGAGCAGCAGGTAGCCAGCGGTAAAAGCAGCGGCCAGCCGATTAGCATTATTCAGATCGATGACCCGTCGCATCCGGGACAAAAAATGAGTCTGGCACCGTTTATCGAGCGCGCCGACAAGCTCTGCTAACGTTCGGGTTTCCAATAAAAAACCGCAGATGCTTGCGAAAGCACTGCGGTTTTTCACATTTAATGATGCTCTGGCGCTTTTTTTCCGACCGCTTTAGCTGTGGACTGGAAAACCTGGCGTCGTCATCTATTCTTAAAAGGCAAGGCGACTTAGCCTGCATTAATGCCAACTTTTAGCGCACGGCTCTCTCCCAAGAGCCATTTCCCTGGACCGAATACAGGAATCGTATTCGGTCTCTTTTTATCTGTATGTTTTTCAAAGCATTTTTCGGTACTGACTCGACATCACCCGAAACTTTCTCGAACTTTCCATATCCTCTCTAAACCATAACATACTCAGGACCGCGTGCGTCCAGGGTTTTTTGGGATCTTTGTTAAAATTTTGTGGCCGAGCGACCGCTGAGCAAACGCCTTCTGACGTTCGAAAGGGCAACCCTTAAGTTAAATAATGAACGCGCTGAATTTGTCTTTGTGTTGGACAATGTACTCAGGGAAGTTTTCAACCGTTAGCTCTTGCCTGATTAACGTCCTGTCCCGCCCCCAGATATCTTCCGCGTTTTTAATGACCTTCATGATGTGTTCCGGGTTGTTAAACTCAGGGAGATCGTATTCAGTATGGGAAATGGTCGACATTTTTTCTGAGATGCGCTCGGGTGTCATCACCCATGAGAAATGCCACCCACCATTTTCAATGATGCGGTTGTTAATCTTGAACCAGTTCCACTTTAGCCAGGACCAGTTTTTAACACTTCGGGTGCGTTTAAGATTCCTGAATGATTCAGGTTCACCGCCAAAGAAGTTAACGAGATTTTTATACTGGGTGGCTCTCGGTAATTTACATTTTCTTGGCGTGTTATCTGTATTAAAAACCTGCAGGTTAAACTGATAATTATAAAAATTCTGATAAATAGTAGTGCAGAGCTTTTTGGGGTTTATCGATGCTACTACCTGAGGTGAAAATATCTCGTCCACATCGGAAACTAAAATCAAATCATCATCGCTGGCATGGGACAAACCCTGCATGATGGCATTCCTCTGCGCGGCTTCATTTGCCCACGCATCCACTACCATTCCCTCTGGCAAACCCGGGATCACCTCTCGGGCCGGATGTGATTCTTCAGCGGCTTTCGTAATCGGTTCTTTATCATGCACAACGTAGATAATTTTATCTTTAAACTGACGGTATTTATTAATGTCAAAATGCAGCTGCCTCTTTTTACCGGTAAAGGTATGCGTTGACTCAACGATAACGAAGCGATCGACAACGTCCGCTAGCGTGTTCAGCCTGATTTCGAGAAGCATATCTTCGTCGTAATATAAGAAGCAGTCATAGATCATTACCGAAGTCCCTCATTTTTGCGCCCACATTGCGCTTTTCCCAACGCATTCGCCGGTATCATTTCGCGCAATGCTAACTGAGCGCACTCGCCCTGCGCAATAGTACACTGCTTTATTATTCATCCTATAAATAGATTGCATCCATTATGCAGTGAGCGAAGACGCCAGCCAGGCTAAAAGTGGGACTTAACGGATACCTCTATTTCATCAAGCAGCTCAAAGCGGCGGCGGTATTCGGCACGTTTTTTACTGGCGATCTCTTCAAGCGATTTACGCTCCATCTGTAGCGGCAGCTGCCAGCAGAAGGCCGAGAGCTTTTTACCGTCCAGCGATGCCCAAAATTCATCGTAGCTGGCATGGAAATGGCGACCTTTGCTCAGGCGATACCGCAACGCGCGGAAAACGTGACCCTCATCGCTGACGGCAAAAATCGCCCGGACGGATGACTGCGCAGCCAGCTGGAAGAGGACTTCCATCAACACCCGTTTGGGGAAAAGACCATGACAGGCGCGGGTGGCCTGTTTAATGACGTCTCGCGATACGCAGCGGCGGGGTCCCTGAAGCCCGCCAATCACCATGACTTGCTGACCATTGCTGCGCGCGACGCTAAAGGTCAGGCTGGCCAGCAGCGTGTCCTCGTTGTCGCGTAGCCACAGCGTGCTTTCGCCTTCGCGCTCGGCTTTCCCCGCAGAGGAAGCATTGACCGTATAGGTTACACCGTCTTTTGCATGGAACTGCGCAACGGCTTGTTCCTGCGGGCTGGTCAGGGCCTGGGCGAGACCGCTCTCTTTCAGGCTGTCAATCCAGTAATAATGGCTAACGATAGCGTCGGCGCGATCGTTAGCTGTCAGGCCGCGCATCAGGTACTGCCGGTGGGTCTTGCTCGGCAATGTAATTTGAGAGGCCAGCAGCCTGTCAAAATCGTCGCGACCCGAAAGGGCTTCCAGCATGCGATGTGTAGAAGACCAGAACACCAGCGAACGTAACAGGAACTTCAGGCGATATTCGCGTTTGCGCCAGATCGGCCCCGGAACGCGTTTGCCGTTCACCAGCTCGGAAATAATATTTGTGCGATGCGGATAGAAAACATCGTTATGCAGGTGCGTATTAGACACGTGAAGACCCCTCTTTTTTTTCTGCCCTTATTCTAAAGAGCCAGGAAAAGGGGATTAATAGCGCGAGGATCTTTATTTCTGTTTGGTTTACCGTTTGTTTGATTTCGTGATGACCACGCCTGTCCGTCGACTTTTCTGCGGCAGCTATACTGTTTAAAGGAGGTGCTATGTATCAGCGAATTGAAGGTGGAATGTGGCGTCACGTCTGGGTTGTCAGCGATATACACGGTTGCTACCAGTGGCTTATGGATGAACTTAAACGCCGTCATTTTAATCCGTATGAGGATTTACTTATTTCTGTCGGGGATATGATCGATCGTGGCCCTGATAGCGTTAAATGCCTGCAGTTAATTAATGAAAAATGGTTTCGTGCCGTGCGGGGAAACCATGAGCAAATGGCGCTCGACGGTCTGGATAATAACGATTTTTCTCTCTGGATGATGAATGGCGGAATGTGGTTTTCGCATCTTGAACGCGATCGGCAACAGCTTGCACTGTCGTTGCTTGACGCCTGTCGCGACTTACCGCATATCATCGAGATAACCTGTGCGAACGGTCTTAATGTGATTGCCCATGCTGATTATCCGGCCGCGGAATACCGCTGGCAAAAACCTGTCAGTGACCAGCGCGTCTTATGGAACCGCGATCGGTTGATGGGGTTTATGGTGGGTAAAGGAGAGGGCATCAGCGGCGCGGATCATTTCTGGTTCGGACATACGCCCGTCGACAGAAGGTATGATTTTGACAATCTCCACTACATTGATACGGGTGCCGTATTTGACGGTTACTTTACGCTGGCTCAGCTGCAGTAATAAATAACCCGCCTTCGGGCGGGTTCTCTTTAGGTCAGGCAAGACGCATGACCCAGGCATCGGTTTTACTATCGTAATGCTCACGGTAAAGGACTGAATGTTCGCCATCAAGTATTGCCGGGACGCTGGTGTCTGCATCCCATGCATCAAGCTGCATGCACAAATCCGGGTCGGATTTGCAGGGAATACTTAACGTTCGATCGCCTTGTGCTTCGCCGCGCAGCTCTGCGTCGTCGATCTCAAAAGCGCCAATACGCACGCTGGTTTTCGTCATAGTGCTCTCCGGGTCGGTTGTCAAAAATCTGGTATGACCAGTGTGGCCACCCATTTTTGATCGTAGACAAAGAGAGCAAAATCGCCAGTAAAAAAATGCGCTTTTTATCAATCCGTGCGATCGTTACCGGTAAACAGCCGACCGTCCCGAACCAGCTCGCGTGGATAGCTGTTTTTCAGCCTTGAGCCGACCTTTTTTGCCAGGCCCAGCGGGTATCCCTGATACGTTACAATCACTTCATCGCCTGATGGCGTGCTCTCCGGATAGACATCGCGACCACGGTACCACTCTTCGGCTTCCTGATGCGTCAGGGCAAAGGTATTGTCGCGTCCGGCAAGGGCGATTACGGCCTCATGCTGCCAGCGATACCCTTTATTATGCACTTCCGCCAGGCGGATCCCGATTCGGGAAAAACGGACCTTTCCGATGAGCGGCTCGATCTGTGCCGGGAACAGCCATATCTCTTTATCACGCATCCAGGGGCGCAGGCTCTCATCCCAGACCAGTCCCGCTTTTTTAGCGGCGGCTTCAAGCTGTGCGGTTTCTCGACCTTTAAGGGGGGAAAACGGGAAGTTACCGACCTTGAATTTAGGTGCGGGCAGGGGAGCCACCACCTGCGTTTTACGCAGACGCGCCACAAAGAACCCTTCGCAGTCGTAAATCTGCGGGAAAACATGGAGGAACCCCTCCGGGGTGACAGCCTCCTGTGCTGAGGCGAACAGATCGTCGAGCGGCAGAAACTCGACCGCATCCGGATATTGCGCTTGCAGCCACAGGCAGACATCTTCGTTCTCATCGCGGTTTAAGGTGCACGTCGAATAAACCAGCGTGCCGCCGGGGCGCAGGGCATGGAATGCGCTGTCGATCAGCTCTCGCTGCGTGGCCGCGATCTCAAGGTTGCTCTCAACTGACCAGTTTTTTAACGCATCGGGATCTTTACGCACCACCCCTTCGCCTGAGCAGGGGGCGTCCAGCAGAATGGCGTCGAAGACTTCCGGCAGGGCGGCGCCAAACACGCGTCCGTCGAAATGCGTCAGGGCAACATTATGAATACCGCAGCGGCTGATGTTGGCATGCAACACCTTCACGCGGCTGGCGGAAAACTCGTTGGCGAGGATCGCCCCTTGATTACCCATACGGGCGGCAATTTGGGTGGTTTTTGAGCCGGGCGCGGCGGCAACATCCATTACGCGCTCTGGCGAATTGCCATCGGCAAACAGGGCGGCAACCGGCAGCATCGAGCTGGCTTCCTGAATATAGAACAGACCGCTCAGATGTTCAGCGGTACTGCCCAGCGGCAGTGAAGCTTCGTCATCGCGTTCTATCCAGAACCCCTCAGCGCACCACGGTACCGGCGTAAGCTGCCAGCCGTACGGAGCGACCAGCGCCAGAAAATCATCGACGCTGATTTTCAGCGTGTTGACGCGAATACTCCGGCGTAACGGACGCTGGCAGGCGGCGATAAAATCGTCTAACGACAGGTGAGAAGGAAGCGCCTCGCGCATCTGCGCCAGGAATTGTTCGGGAAGAAATACGGAGTTTTGAGCCACGGGCACACCACAGGGAAAAATTCAGGTGCGCAGTGTAGCATAAAGGCTCCGGTGCGTTGACACCGGAGCCTGTCAGATTAACGCGGCAGGGCGGTTCCCCATTCGCGCCACTCTTTTGGTTCGCTCTCGAGCAGCAGGAAGTGTTTACCCGGCTGCGCTTTTGGCGCCAGCGGCGTTCCCGGCGGCGTGGCAAACGCGATACCGCCGCGAATGAACTGGTTGAAGGTGCCGGTTTTCACCACGCCTCCCGTCAGGCCAAAGTCCAGCGAATAGCCGGATGCCAGCCAGAATACCGAGTTATTTCGAACCAGGTGCTGGTAACGTTCGCTAATACGTAATGCCACCATCACGCGGTCGGAGAGCGTACCGAGCGTCAGGCCCGTGACCGTACCCACTTCAATACCGCGGAATAGTACCGGAGTGCCGATGTTCAGCGAGCCCGCTTCCGGCACTTCCACCACGATGCTCAGGCCGCCAAGGTAGCGCGAGTCGGTGATCGTGGCTTCCTGCAGCTCGAAATCACGGCGGGCATTGCCCTGGCCTGGCTCAACGTTGATGTACGGCTGCAAAATGGTGTCGAGGTGCTCAACGCCAGCGGCCGAGATCTGCGGCGTGACCACCGAGAAGCGCGAGCCGGTGCGGGCGAAGGTCTGCACATATTCCGGGTAGAGCACGGCAGTGGCCTGCACCTCGTTGCGCGAGGTGATCAGCGTCAGCTTCTGGATCTGCCCGATATCAATGCCCAGATAGCGGATTGGCATGCCTTCCGCAAGCTTGCCGGCATCAAAGGCGTGCAGGGTAATCTGCCCACCCACCGCGCGGGCGGCGGTCTCGGATGGGAAGAGAATACGCTTATCGCCTTTACGCAGATTCGCGCCCGCACCGCTGAGGTTATCGAAGCTAATCGCCCCCCGCAGCGCGCGTGACAGCGGAGAGGCCTGTACGGTTAGCCCGTTACCGTTAAGCTGAACTTTCGCGCCGCCTTCGGCCCAGAAGACGCTGTTTGGCGTCAGCAGCTTGCGGTACTCCGGCTTGATATGCAGTTCGATATCGAACGCGTCCGCACGGGGTCGAACGGTGATCACTTCCCCGACTTCAAACTTGCGATACAGCACCACGGAACCCGCCTGTACGTCCGGCAGCGTCTCGGCGCTTAAGGTCAGCGTGGTGGTAGGAAGATCGCTCAGGCTGTTTTCAACCGCTTTCTCCAGGTTGGCATACAGCGGATAGCTGTCGCGCACGGGGCCTTTATTCCCCGGCAAAATGCGGATACCGCCGTTAACCCATTCGCTGGCGCTGGCGCCGAGGAACTCCACGCCGTCCAGACCCACCTTCACGTCGACGCGACTGTTCACCACGAATTTGCTATCGCCATGCACCAGGTCGCTGTATTGCGGATCGATGGCGACCGAGAAAGTCACGCCATTCGCGGAGAGCTTACGCTCCAGCACCTGACCAACCTGCACGCCGTGTAAAATTAACGGCTGTCCGGCTTCGATACCGTAACTTTCTGGCGCATTCAGCGTGACCGTCACTACGCCCGGCTTTTGCAGCAGGGCTTTATCAGCCGGCGCAATCACGAAGCTATTGCGGGGTTCACCTTCGCCAGGGATGAGCTCAAACGTATTGCCGGTCAACAGCGTGCTGAGGCTGGCATCGTTCAGAGAGAGCTTTGGACTGCGCATTTCGATGCGCGTTTTCTCGCGCAGGAGATCGACCACGCTCGGGTCGACCGTCATTTCGCCGGTGACCGAGCCGCCCGGGTTGAGCGTCATTTTGGTGAGCTGACCAACCTGCAATCCCTGATACATCAGCGGTGTTGAACCCGCTTTTAGCCCTTTAGCATCGGGCAGGGCGAGTTTGACGATCACGCCGCGCTGGCTGTGCGCCAGGTCAGCGTACAATCCAAATGAATCATCAGCGGTGGCAGGGCTTGAGTTTTCCGGGGAGTCAAAGGCAATGGCACCATTAACCAGCGCGGCCAGACTCTCCAGCTTCACTTTCGCACCGCTCAGGCTGAGGTCCGCGTCCACCCCGGACACGTTCCAGAAGCGGCTGCCTTTTTTCACCAGATTGGTGAAGCGACGCTCGATCAGCACGTCAATGGTGACGCCCTGTTTATTTGGGTTGATCGCGTAATCGTACACACGGCCAACCGGGATTTTGCGGAAATAGACCAGTGAGCCACTGTTCAGAGAACCGAGATCCGGCGCCTGCAGATGGATCATTAAATCGCCGTTATTGAGGCGGTACTTCGGCTGTGTATCCAGGGCAACAAAGTGATCCTGCGGCTCTCCTTTACCCGGCATCATGCCAATATAGTTACCGCCCACGAGCGCATCCAGCCCGGACACACCGGCCAGAGAGGCTTTTGGCGTCACCAGCCAGAACTGCGTTTCACTGCGCAGGGCATCCTGCATGTCAGATTTAATACTGACCCGCACCTGAATCTTGTTCAGCCCTTTTCCAAGAGAGATGTCCTGAACCGTACCCACTTCAACCCCCTGGAAGCGAACGGGCGTTCGCCCGGCGACGATGCCGTCGGCGGTCTGGAAATCAATGGTGACGGTGCTACCGCGATCTTCATAGCTCGTCCAGATAAGCCAGCCTGCAATCATCAGGGCGATGACGGGCAGCAACCAGAATGGCGAAATGCGGCGTTTTGTTTTAATTCTCGCTTCAGTCGGCGAAGCGGGGGTTTCCTGACTCATGTGCATCCCAAAGTAAGCGGCTATCCAGCCATTCCACAGCAAGAATAGTCAATATCACCGCAGAGCCGAAATAAAAAGCCGCGGGTCCCATTGTAAAAGCAAGTAACTGGTCGCGATTGATGAGAGACATCATCAGCGAAATTACGAACAAATCTAACATTGACCAGCGGCCAATCCAGGTGACGAATCGCAGAAGCAGAATGCGGGTTCGTAAGCCTTGTTCACACTTTAAGTGAATGCTGATGAGCAGGGTAATCATCACCACCACTTTGGTAAAGGGAACCAGAATACTGGCAATAAAAACGATCGCCGCCACCCCGACATTGCTGTGCGCAAGGGAGATAATCCCGGAGAGGATAGTATCCTCCTGACGTCCGCCATTCACGTAAATGATGGAAATAGGCAGCATATTGGCGGGGATCAGAAACACCAGGGAGGCGATCAGCGCCGCCCAGCATTTTTGCAGGCTGTTGTTTCGACGCAGCCTTAATGGAATGTGGCACCGCGGGCAGCGTCCGCGCGGGTCGGGTAACCCGGTATAGTGGCAACCCAGACAGACGCGCAGATTTTCATCGGGACGGGTGGCGGGGCGCTGCGGGTAAAATCGCTCCCAGAGCTGCTCAACGTTCAGGTGTATCAGCGTCAGGATGCTCAGCAATACCAGACAGATGAAGGCAAAGAGTCCGATGCCGGGCTGCAAAAAGGCATAGTCCTGTACCTTTATTGACGCAACGCCCACGCCGACCAGATAAATATCCAGCATCACCCACTCTTTGAGTTTATCCAGCATCAGCAGCACCGGGCGAAGGTTCATGCCGAGAATATTGCCAAACCAAAGATAGGCAATGGCGGCGACCAGCACCAGCGGCGCGCCAACGGTGCAGAACAGCACCATGGCGGCGGTGATGGGATCGCCCTGACGGGTCATCTGCCAGATACCCTGCAGCACGTTGGCGTCAATGCGCACGCCAAGCAGGTAGAGTTTCAGCAGCGGTTCGCTCCAGGCGAAGGGCATCAGCAGCAGCATGGTGACGGCCATGGCGGCGAGGCGGGTCAACGACCAGTCGCGACCATCGCGAATTTTAGCGTCGCAGCGAGGACAAAAGGCACTTTGGTGCGATTTCATCTTCGGCAACATAAAAAGCGTATCGCACTGGGGGCAACGCTGATAATGTGCACGAGGCAAAGCTTCGCTTACCGTATGGACAGTTATCTTTCTCGTCGGCGTAATTTTGGTTGTTTTTAAGGCCATCAGCTGCGCACAAATAAGTATTGTTGAAAGTTATAATAACTCATGAACGGATTCATCTTGAGCATGAGCGCATTTAATGCTTATTTTAATAGGCTATGCGGTAAATTTGTAAGACAACTAAGTGATTGAATAATGAACAAAACAGAATTCTACGCGGATCTGAACCGCGATTTTAAGGCATTGATGGCGGGTGAGACCAGCTTCTTAGCCACTCTGGCAAATACTAGCGCATTGCTGTTTGAACGTCTCTCTGACGTAAACTGGGCCGGCTTTTACCTTCTGGAAGGTGAAACGCTGGTGCTCGGTCCTTTCCAGGGCAAACTGGCCTGCGTGCGTATTCCGGTAGGGCGTGGCGTATGCGGCACGGCGGTGGCAGAGAATCAGGTCCAGCGTGTGGAAGATGTCCATGCGTTTGACGGACACATTGCCTGTGATGCTGCCAGTAATTCTGAAATCGTTTTGCCGCTGGTGGTCAAAAATCAGATTATTGGCGTTCTGGATATCGACAGTACGGTCTTCAGTCGCTTTACAACCGAGGACGAACAGGGGCTGCGCGAGCTGGTGGCGAATCTGGAAAACGTACTCGCTGCAACCGATTATCAAAAATTCTTTGCGAGCGTCGCAGGATAATCAACGGATAACGTAGCATTTACTGATAGCGTCATTATAATGACGCCTGTTCATGCCTGCGCTTGTTGGCAACGTCCGTTGTAATCAGGAAATTTCATGGAAAATCAACCTAAGTTGAATAGCAGTAAAGAAGTTATCGCATTTCTGGCCGAGCGTTTCCCGCAGTGCTTCAGCGCGGAAGGTGAAGCTCGTCCCCTGAAAGTCGGTATTTTTCAGGATCTGGTGGCGCGTGTTGAAGGGGAAATGAACCTCAGCAAAACTCAGCTGCGTTCCGCCTTACGTCTTTATACTTCAAGCTGGCGTTACCTGTACGGTATCAAACCAGGCGCTACCCGCGTGGACCTCGACGGCAACCCTTGCGGTGAGCTGGACGAGCAGCACGTTGAGCACGCGCGCAAGCAGCTTGAAGAAGCCAAAGCACGCGTTCAGGCACAACGTGCAGAACAGCAGGCGAAAAAACGCGAAGCCGCCGCGGCAAACGGCCAGGAAGAAGCGCCTCGTCGTGAGCGTAAACCGCGCCCTGCGCCGCGCCGTAACGATAATAACGATCGCAAACCGCGTGCAGACAAACCAGCAGCAAAAGCCCCGCGTGCCCCTCGTGAAGAGCCGCGCCATACGCCGGTTTCTGACATTAACGCCCTGAGCGTGGGTCAGGCGCTGAAGGTAAAAGCGGGTAACAATGCTATGGACGCCACCGTACTGGAAATCACCAAAGATGGCGTTCGTGTACAGCTGACTTCTGGTATGTCAATGATTGTACGCGCAGAACACTTGTTGTTCTGAAACGGAGGCCAAGCCTGGCATGAACACTTTTTTTAAGCTCACCGCGCTGGCGGGTCTGTTTGCTATAACAGGTCACGCTTTTGCAGTGGACGATATCACGCGTGTTGATCAAATTCCGGTACTCAAGGAAGAGACGCAGCACGCGACGGTGAGCGAGCGCGTGACCTCACGTTTTACCCGCTCGCACTATCGTCAGTTCGATCTCGATCAGGCCTTTTCGGCCAAAATCTTTGACCGCTATCTGAACTTGCTGGATTACAGCCATAACGTTTTGCTCGCCAGCGATGTCGAGCAGTTCGCTAAGCGCAAATCCGAGGTGGGTGACGAGTTGCGTTCAGGCAAGCTGGATCTGTTCTACGATCTCTACAACCTGTCGCAAAAGCGTCGTTTTGAACGCTATCAGTACGCGCTGAAAGTGCTGGAACGTCCAATGGACTTCACCGGCAACGACACCTTTAATCTGGATCGCAGCAAAGCGCCCTGGCCAAAAGATGAAGCCGAGTTGAATGCGCTTTGGGACGGCAAAGTTAAATACGACGAACTGAGCCTTAAGCTGACCGGCAAAGACGAAAAAGAGATCCGTGACACGCTGACGCGTCGTTATAAATTTGCTATTCGTCGTCTGGCGCAGACCAACAGCGAGGATGTTTTCTCACTCGCGATGACCGCCTTTGCGCACGAAATCGATCCGCACACCAACTACCTCTCTCCGCGCAACACTGAGCAGTTCAATACCGAAATGAGCCTGTCTCTGGAAGGTATCGGCGCGGTTCTGCAGATGGACGATGATTACACGGTGATCAATTCAATGGTCGCGGGTGGCCCGGCATCCAAAAGCAAAGCGATTAGCGTAGGCGATCGCATTGTGGGGGTTGGACAAACCGGCCAGAACATGGTCGATGTGATCGGCTGGCGTCTCGATGACGTGGTTGCGCTGATCAAAGGTCCGAAAGGCAGCAAGGTACGTCTGGAAATTCTGCCTGCCGGTAAAGGCACCAAAACCCGTATCGTTACCCTGACCCGCGAGCGTATCCGTCTGGAAGACCGCGCGGTGAAAATGTCGGTGAAAACCGTGGGTAAAGAGAAGGTTGGTGTCCTGGATATTCCTGGCTTCTACGTGGGGCTGACGGACGATGTGAAAGTTCAGCTGCAGAGGCTTGAAAAGCAGAACGTTAGCAGCATCATCATCGACTTGCGCAGTAACGGCGGCGGTGCGCTGACGGAAGCGGTTTCACTCTCTGGCCTGTTCATCCCATCTGGCCCGGTGGTTCAGGTGCGAGATAACAACGGTAAAGTCCGTGAAGATGCCGACAACGACGGTGTGGTCTACTACAAAGGCCCGCTGGTGGTCCTGGTTGACCGCTTCAGTGCCTCCGCGTCTGAGATCTTTGCCGCTGCAATGCAGGACTATGGCCGCGCGCTGATCGTCGGTGAGCCAACCTTCGGGAAAGGCACCGTTCAGCAGTACCGCTCTCTGAATCGTATTTACGATCAGATGCTGCGTCCGGAATGGCCTGCGCTGGGCTCGGTTCAGTACACCATTCAGAAATTCTACCGCGTGAACGGCGGCAGTACGCAGCGTAAGGGCGTCACGCCGGACATCATCATGCCGACTGGCACCCAGGAGACGGAAACCGGCGAGAAGTTTGAAGATAACGCGTTGCCGTGGGACAGCATCAATGCCGCGACTTACGTGAAGGCGGGTGATATGACCCAGTTTGGCCCTGAACTGCTGAAAGCGCATAACGACCGCATCGCGAAGGATCCGGAATTCCAGTACATCATGAAGGATATTGCACGATTCAATGCCCTGAAAGATAAGCGAAATATTGTTTCTCTGAATTACGCACAGCGTGAGAAAGAGAACAACGAAGACGACGCAACTCGCCTGGCGCGTATCAACGATCGCTTCAAGCGCGAAGGTAAGCCTCTTCTCAAGAAACTGGACGATCTGCCAAAAGATTACCAGGAGCCGGATCCGTATCTGGACGAGACGGTGCATATCGCTCTCGACCTGGCGAATCAGGAAAAAGAGAAACCTGCCGTACAGCCCGCTCCGGCAAAATAACCTCCTGACAGGCACAAGAAATTGTGCCTGTTTCTTTTTGTTCTGCATCCTTCCGTCAGTCAGATTTCCAATTGTGTAAAGTTGTGTCTTTCTGGTGACTTACGCCCGTTTGATGCTTGAAAATAGCCGCAATACCCATACGATGTGGGTAATCGCATAGTGCGTTTTGTTAAACTGAGGTAAAAAGAAAATTATGATGCGAATCGCGCTCTTCCTGCTCACCAACCTGGCGGTTATGGTGGTTTTCGGGCTCGTGCTAAGCCTGACAGGAATTCAGTCGAGCAGCGTTCAGGGTCTGTTGATTATGGCGCTGCTGTTTGGTTTTGGTGGCTCGTTCATCTCCCTGCTGATGTCGAAGTGGATGGCACTGAAATCGGTGGGTGGTGAGGTTATTGAACAGCCGCGTAACGATATGGAACAGTGGCTAATGAATACGGTGGCTCAGCAATCCCGTCAGGCAGGGATCGCCATGCCGCAGGTGGCGATTTACCATGCCCCGGACATTAACGCTTTCGCCACGGGCGCCCGTCGCGATGCGTCACTGGTTGCCGTCAGCACCGGATTGCTGCAGAACATGAGCCGTGACGAAGCCGAAGCGGTTATTGCCCACGAAATCAGCCATATCGCCAACGGTGACATGGTGACCATGACCCTGATTCAGGGCGTGGTAAACACCTTCGTGATCTTCATCTCCCGTATTCTGGCGCAGATCGCGGCAGGCTTTATGGGCGGAAACCGTGACGAAGGTGATGAGAGCAACGGCAACCCGCTGATCTACTTCGCCGTTTCGATGGTTCTGGAGCTGGTATTCGGTATTCTGGCCAGCATCATCACCATGTGGTTCTCCCGCCACCGTGAATTCCACGCGGATGCCGGCTCGGCGAAGCTGGTTGGTCGTGAGAAGATGATTGCCGCGCTGCAGCGCCTGAAAACCAGCTATGAGCCGCAGGAAGCGAACAGCATGATGGCCTTCTGCATTAACGGTAAGTCCAAATCGCTGAGCGAGCTGTTTATGTCTCACCCGCCGCTGGATAAACGTATCGAAGCGCTGCGCAGTGGGGAATACCTGAAGTAACGCTAAGACCCTTAATAAGCCGGGCAGGAGAACACTCCGCCCGGCTTTTTTTATGCCTGAACCCTGGGCTGGGTCACCCGCAGGCCGCTGACGATGGCGGCGAGAGAGGCAAGGGCACCTGCGGTGAGAAGCGCAATATGGTTGCCGTTTTGTCCTGCGAGGTTAAACATCAGGGCGACCAGCGCCGCTCCGCTGCTTTGCCCCAGAAGTCGAGCGGTCCCCAGCATGCCGCTGGCACCTCCGCTGCGATGACGCGGCGCGGAGGTGATAATGGTGTGATTGTTAGGGGACTGGAACAGGCCAAACCCCGCGCCACAGAGGATCATGCGCCAGATGATGTCCAGATCGGTTGGCGATGACGGCAGCAGAGCCAGCGCGAAAAGACCTGTCGCCATCACCGCCAGCCCCAAAGCGCCCAATAAACCGGCATGGACGCGTTCAATGAGGTAACCTGCCAGCGGCGCCATCACCATTGTCGCCAGCGGCCAGGGGGTTAACAGCAGGCCAGTCTCCACTTCTGAACGGCCTACCACGCTCTGCAAAAAGAAGGGCAGAGAAACCAGGGCCAGCATCTGGGCGCAGAAGGAGCAGACGGACGTGCAAATGGAGAGGGAAAAGAGGGGGATACGCAACAGGTCAACGGGCAGTAAAGGTACAGGGAGAGTGAGCTGGCGGCGAACAAAGAAGAAGCCGATCGCCAGCAGAGCGATAAGCTCCACACCGGTAAGCATCAGGGACTGTCCCTGCGCAAAGCCGCTCAACGCCGTAATAAGCAGGCCAAAGGTCAGGGCATTCATCACCGCACTCGCCACATCGAAGCGCGGCATGGTGCTTTTGGGACCGTTAGCGGGTAGAAAGCGCAGGGCAAAGAAGATGGCGACAATACCCAGCGGCACGTTAATAGCGAACAGCCATTGCCATGACGCAACGGAAAGGATCGCCGCCGCAATGGTTGGTCCGGCGGCAGAAGAGACGGCGACTATAAAAGAATTTATCCCCATGCCGCGCCCCAGATGGCGTTGCGGATAAATTAAGCGGATCAACGCCGTGTTTACGCTCATGAGCGCCGCGCCGCCAAAACCTTGCGCAATGCGGGCAAGCGTCAGGGTATGCAGTGAATCCGAAAGGGCGCATAGCAAGGACGTGAAGGTGAAAACCACCAGACCGCACTGATACACCCGACGGTAACCGAACATATCGCCCAGGAAAGAGAACGAGAGCAGGGAAACCACGATCGCAATCTGGTAGGCATTAACTATCCATATCGAACTGGCGGGAGAGGCGTGCAGGTCGCTGGCGATGGTTGGCAAGGCAACGTTCGCGATTGCGCCGTCAAGGACGGCCATTGAGATACCGATAATGATGGTGGCTATCGCGCCATACCGCAGGGGTAAAGGCAGGCCATCGGAAAGGGTCTTTTCCATTAAGATTAAAAAAGCTCAGCGTGAAATTATTCTCAGGATAACTATTTTAGCATTGTTACAGCCGCGATATGTCGCAGATTTGTAACGAAGTAAACGCGGATTGATTGCAGGTGACATGACGGGAACTTATAATAAAAACCGGTTCTGATTTTTATAAAACACTCTCTATGAGGTGGTAAATGGCTATTGCGGATTTGGATAAACAGCCAGATTCTGTTTCTTCCGTGCTGAAGGTGTTTGGCATCTTACAGGCGCTGGGAGAAGAGCGTGAAATAGGTATTACAGAGTTGTCGCAGCGCGTGATGATGTCTAAAAGCACCGTATATCGCTTTTTGCAAACCATGAAGTCGCTGGGCTATGTCGCCCAGGAAGGCGAATCTGAAAAATATTCTCTGACGCTGAAGCTGTTTGAACTGGGTGCCCGCGCGCTACAAAATGTTGACCTGATCCGCAGCGCTGATATTCAGATGCGCGAAATCTCTCGTCTGACTAAAGAGACCATCCATCTCGGTGCGCTGGATGAAGACAGTATTGTTTACATCCATAAAATCGACTCCATGTACAATCTGCGCATGTATTCGCGCATTGGTCGTCGCAACCCGCTCTACAGTACCGCAATTGGTAAGGTTCTGCTGGCGTGGCGCGATCGTGAGGAAGTGAAGCAGATCCTCGAAGGCGTTGAATACAAGCAAAGTACCTCACGAACCATTACCAGCACAGACGCACTGTTAACGGTGCTGGATCACGTACGCCAGCAGGGGTATGGCGAAGATAATGAAGAGCAGGAAGAGGGGCTGCGCTGCATAGGCGTTCCGGTGTTTGACCGCTTTGGCGTGGTGATTGCGGGCTTAAGTATCTCCTTCCCAACCTTACGCTTCTCTGAAGAGCGTTTGCATGAGTATGTGGCTATTCTGCACACTGCCGCACGTAAAATTTCTGCACAGATGGGATATCACGAATACCCGTTTTAATCCCTCTTCGTAAAAAACGCCGCATCTGATGCGGCGTTTTTTTGCGTCATAATCAGACTGATTAGCCATTATCAATCACGACGGATGTTTTACGCAGTACAGGGCAGTGGGTTAAGCCAACGATCCCGCTGTCAGTATGCAGATACTGGGCTGTGCTCATTCCTTGTGCTGTTAAATATTTACACTGAATGCCTAACCCGGCTGCGTTTTCGGTGCTCCCCACGAGCACGCCATAGCCCGATAACAGAAGGCCAATCCAGACAAGGGCGAGTACAATAATTGTTCGAACAATAAAGCGCATCATTACCTCTTTTATCGTTGTTATCGTAATGCTAGCGTAATGTGTTTACGTGATGAAACAAGTGCATGATTCTGAAAAAAAGCGTGATAGAGGCACAGTTAGTCCTTGTTTAAGATAAGCGTGATAACCTCGCTACATCAGGTTTTAAGACGGAGTGTGGAGTGAAAAAAATACGCTGGGTGATTCTGGTTATCGTGCTGATAGCGTGCGTGGTGTTATGGACGCAGACGATCAATGTGATGTGCGATCAGGATGTACAGTTTTTTAGCGGCGTTTGCGCAATCAACAAGTTTATTCCGTGGTAAGAGACATTTTTTCTCAACGTGATTTCCTTCCTTCGCGCCAGTGGTAAAATAGACGTTTTTATTGAGGTGGTGAAATGGGTGAGTTACTGAATTCAGGGCTGCTGAATATAGCATCCCTGATGATTTCTTTGGTTGTTCTGCTCGTGGGTCTGGTCATTTGGTTTTTCGTGAACCGAGCCAGCTCCCGGACTAACGAGCAGATCGAACTGCTGGAAGCGCTGCTCGATCAGCAAAAACGTCAGAATGCGCTGCTACGCCGTCTGTGTGAGGCTAACGAACCGGAAGAGAAAGACGCGCCGAAAGACGCGGTCGTCGAAGAAAACAAAGACGAAGATGACTTTATCCGCCTGGTGGCTGAGCGTTAATCTTTTTGTCCTGGGAGGTGGCTGTGGTCTGGAAAAACCCCTGGTATGACCCCTCCCTGAAACATCATACCCCGAACGGTTTTCGTAATACCCTCCCTGTCGGACATCAACCCGGCGACATTGACCGTTGGCGTAAAGCGCGTAAAGAGGCCGGTTTACCGAAACCACCTGCGCTGGGTTATGAAGATTTTATCCAACATTGGTGGCAACCTGTAGAGCTCACGCAACCTCATGGAGATGGGGTATGGTGGCTCGGACACGCGAGCGTGTTGCTGCAGCTGGACAGTAATATTATCCTTACCGATCCGGTATTTTCACGGCGCGCTTCTCCGCTCCCTTTCCTGGGACCACAGCGCAAAACGCCTCCCGTACTGTCTGTCGAGCAACTTCATCAGCTTGATGCGGTCGTCATCTCCCATAATCATTACGATCATCTTGATGACGCGACCATTCGCCGAATTCTCAAGCGCTTTCCCGACGTTAGTGTTTTTGTTCCCCTGGGTCTGGCCGACTGGTTTCGTCGTCGGGGAGCAAAACGCGTAGTTGAGCTTGACTGGTGGCAGAGTTTCACCTGGCAGGGGATGACGCTGACCGCCGTACCGGCACAGCACTGGAGCATGCGCACGCCATGGAACCGCAATCGTTCCTTGTGGTGCGGCTGGGTGATGGAAGGACGGCATCACCGTTTCTGGTTCAGCGGTGATACCGGCTATTCACCTGAGCTGCTGTTGATTCCTGAACGCCTGGGCCAGATAGATGCTGCCGCCTTACCGATTGGTGCCTATGCCCCACGATGGTTCATGGCTGTCCATCATATGGATCCGCAATCTGCGGTGGCATTGTGGCAGCAGCTGGGCTGTCCACTGACGTTTCCCATCCACTGGGGCGTATTTGAACTGGCAGATGAAGCGCTAGATGAACCTGTGCAGGAGTTAACTAACGCGCTCGATAATTTAGCACCAGTTAATGATTCTTTCAGGATACTGAAAATTGGTGAATATTTATCCTTATAAACGAAGCGTTAAATTGTTGCATATATTCTTGATGTAAACGCTCGCAGGAATGTTTTATTTTTATCGAAACGTTTTGCTTGCCTTCTTTTGATGCAGAGTCATAAAAATTTCATTATTTTGGTGCATAACGCTGTTTTATTAACTGGTGCATTTTAATACAGACGGAAGTGGTTTTTTAACAGTGTTTTTTCTCTGAAACAATTTGGTCGCGTTACAATGATTTAAGCATAAGTTTTCACAAATTGTTCTAACTCAATCAAGACGTAAGATTTCTTTTCCCGGTTGCTGGACGGTTCGTAATGATTGAGCTATGTTAAAAAAGTCTTAGATTACAGCGGTTGTGCAAGCAATGCTGGGTCTTTGTTACGCAGCAGGGCTGTCTGTACATGATGCGCATAATTGTGCAAAACCTGACAGGCACTGTTCGAATTTGTGCGGCGGATCGAGACATGTTTAAAAATGGCTTGCCATATTAAACATAGTGTGTGATAACACGTTTTGGGTCAAACGAGGTACAGTTCTGTTTATGTGTGGCATTTTCAGTAAAGAAGTCCTGAGTAAACACGTTGTCGTTGAATACCGCTTCTCTGCCGAACCTTATATTAGTGCCTCATGCAGTAATGTCTCAGTTTTATCTCAGTTAATGCCTGCGGGCTAAGAAAACACTCTAAGGAATTTTGCAAAATGGCAAAGATTAAAGGTCAAGTTAAGTGGTTCAACGAGTCTAAAGGTTTTGGTTTCATTACTCCTGCTGACGGCAGCAAAGACGTGTTCGTACACTTCTCTGCAATCCAGGGTAACGGCTTCAAAACTCTGGCTGAAGGCCAGAACGTTGAGTTCGAAATTCAGGACGGCCAGAAAGGCCCAGCTGCAGTTAACGTAACTGCTATCTGATCGAACCGCTGCTGACTGAAGCGCTTAGCACTTCACTCTCAGACATAAAGCCTCGCATACCGCGGGGCTTTTTTATGTCCCTTATCTTTCAAAATATTACCATTCGCGGTCTTGTTAGTAACTTGTTGCAAAGCTGCGAGGTTAGTAGCACTGTTTTGCCACCCATAACGCATCTTTTCCCGTTAAATCAGGGCGTTGTTTTACAGTCCTGGGGTTCAGGTGAAGAAGAAAATGATTACGACCGCTGGCAATTTCACGCCGGCGCGTTTTGCACTGCTCTGCTTAGCGATTTTTTGTAGTCTGGCTTTTTTGCTGGGCCGTGTTGCCTGGCTGCAAATCATCAAGCCTGACAATCTGGTAAAGCAGGAAGATATGCGATCCCTCCGCCAGCTGACGATTGATGCGCCGCGCGGCATGATAATGGATCGCGCAGGTCGACCCCTGGCGGTGAGCGTGCCTGTCCAGGCCGTTTGGGCCGATCCTAAAACGGTGCTGGCAAAAGGAGGCGTTGGCGTTGATGAACGCTGGCAGGCGTTGGCAAATGCGCTGCATCTCTCCCTGGGCACACTCTCGGCGCGAATTAACGCCAACCCGCAGGGGCGTTTTATTTATCTTGCCCGCCAGGTCGATCCCGCACAGGCAAAGTGGATCGATAAGCTGAATCTGCCCGGCATCAATTTACGCGATGAATCCCGCCGTTTTTATCCTGCAGGCCATGTGGCAGCGAACCTGATTGGCTTCACCAATATTGACGGGCAGGGCATTGAAGGCATGGAAAAAAGCTTTAACGCGCAGCTGACCGGCAAGGCCGGAGTTCGGCAGGTAAGGGAAGATCGCTACGGTCGCGTGGTTGAAAACCTGACGGAAGTGGCACCCTCGCCAGCGCATAACATTCAGTTGAGTATTGACGAGCGGCTGCAGACCATTACTGAAGATGCGCTTGATAATGCCGTGGCCTGGAATAAGGCCGAGTCGGGTGCTTCGGTGCTCATTAATATCCCAACCGGGGAAATACTCGCGATGGCGAGCTATCCGGATTTCAATCCCAATAATCGGGAAGGTGCGACGATAAATGATTTTCGCAACCGCGCGATCAGCGATACGTTCGAGCCCGGTTCGACCGTCAAGCCGCTGGTGCTGATGACGGCCCTGCAGCAGGGTCTGGTTCAGCCCGACAGCGTGATTGACACTCATCCGTATACCCTGGACGGGCATCGTATCCGCGATGTGGGCTATTATCCTGAACTGACGATGACCGGGATCCTGCAAAAATCGAGCGACACCGGCGTGTCCCGACTTTCGCTGGCGATGCCTGTCCAGCACCTTATTGATACCTATCGAAACTTTGGTTTTGGTACGAATACGGGGCTTGGCTTAACGGGGGAGAGCGCGGGGCTGCTGCCCCAGCGTAAATACTGGAGCCAGCTCGACCGGGCGACCTTTGCCTTCGGCTACGGGTTGATGGTAACGCCGCTCCAGCTGGCTCACGTCTACGCCACGATTGGCGGCTTCGGGCTCGAGCGACCTCTTTCGATTACGCGTATCGATCCACCCGTTATCGGGCACCGCGTCATGCCGGAAGAGATTGCGCACGAGGTGGAGCACATGATGGAGAGCGTCGCGCTGCCCGGCGGCGGGGGCGTGAAGGCGGCCGTTCGTGATTACCGGGTGGCGGTGAAAACCGGTACGGCGAAGAAAATTGACGATAGCGGGAAGTACGTCGATAAATACGTCGCCTATACTGCCGGCGTTGCGCCTGCCAGCGATCCGCGATTTGCCCTGGTGGTGGTCATTAACGATCCGCAAAATGGCGCCTACTACGGCGGGGCCGTCTCCGCGCCTGTCTTCAGTGAAATTATGGGTAACGTGCTGCGTCTGGAAAATGTGAAACCTGACGGGCTACCGGCGGGTTCCGATCACCTAATCGTTATGCGTTAACCGGGCGTTTATAACCAGGGCGAATAGCGGTACACTTCGCCCTTTGATTATGCTCCGGAGTCACCATGTCCTTCAGCTGTCCTCTTTGCCACGCGCCCCTGACGCACTCAGATAAAAGTTATACCTGTCCGCAGGGGCATCAGTTTGATATGGCAAAAGAAGGCTATGTGAATCTTTTGCCGGTGCAGCATAAGCGTTCCCGCGATCCAGGCGACAGTGCAGAGATGATGCAGGCGCGTCGCGCGTTTCTTGATGCCGGGCACTATCTGCCGCTGCGGGAGGCCGTCGCGCATATGGTGAATGACATACTGCCTGCTTCAGCCACCGCCGTGCTGGATATCGGCTGTGGGGAAGGGTACTACACCGCACGATTTGCAGAGGTTGCCCGTGATAAGGGTCTAAACACATTCGGTCTGGACGTGTCGAAAGTGGCCATTCGTGCGGCGGCAAAGCGTTACGCGGAAGTGATGTTCTGCGTGGCATCCAGCCACCGACTGCCGTTTGATGATGCCAGCATGGATGCTGTTATCCGCATTTACGCGCCCTGCAAAGCGGAAGAACTGGCTCGCGTGGTGAAACCGGGCGGATGGGTTATCACCGTGACGCCGGGCCCGCGCCATCTGATGGAGCTGAAAGGTCTGATCTACGACGAAGTACGTCTGCATGCCCCTCATTCTGAACAGCTGGCCGGTTTTAGCCTGAAGCAGGAGCAAACCGTGGCGTATGATATGTCGCTCACAGGGGAAGAGGCCACCGCGTTGCTGCAGATGACGCCGTTCGCATGGCGGGCAAAACCGGAAGTATGGGGAACGTTAGCTGCACACACAATATTTCACTGCCAGACGGATTTCAGCATCCACGTCTGGCAGCGCGAAGATTAACCGGCGAAGTGTGCCCAGAGGATCTGGGCACCAATGCCAATGAGCACAATCCCGCCCAGGATCTCTGCGCGTTTACCCAACAACGGGCCGATAAACCGTCCGACCATCATGCCCAGCGTGGACATAATCAGGGTTGCACAGCCAATGGCCAGCGCGGTGGCGATAATATTGACCTGCAGGAATGCCAGACCGACACCGACGGCCATCGCATCAAGGCTGGTGGCAATTGCCGTGGTGACCAGTAGCCAGAATCCGTGGCGCTGCTGCGGCTCCTCGTCATCTTCATCACCGCCGCGAAAACCTTCAATGACCATTCGGCCTCCGAGGAACACCAGCAGGACGAAGGCAATCCAGTGGTTCCACTCCAGCACGAACTGGCTGGCGAGCATGCCAAGTCCCCAGCCGATAAGCGGGGTCAGCGTTTCGATCGCACCAAAAATCAGGCCGGTACGCAGGGCTTCTGAGAATTTAGGTTTGTGAAGCGTGGCGCCTTTTCCGATGGATGCAGCAAATGCGTCCATGGACATGCCAAAAGCGAGGAGGATCGTAGCGGAGATATTCATAACAGCGTCCAGACCGGGGATATCCATATGACACATCACTGCCCCCAGTAAACAGCAGTTGATGTATCTATGGTCTCGCCTGATCCCAATGCACATAAGATGTGCAGTAAGCGATCCGTACGCGCCACGTTTTTCAACGAGTATGTTGACACGTACATTTCCTGTAAACAGGAAATCGGCTACTCCCCAACGACGGGCGCAACCTTAACATATTTTGAGAATATAAAACAACAATGAGGAGGCATTATTTAAAACGTTTGTTGATAACGATTTTCATTTGTCTTTAAGCGTGAAGATATCGTTAACAAATAGAGATCAAATTAACGAATGGGATATAGCAACGGCTATATTTCTTGCACAAGACAAACGCAGAATATAGCCGTTGCTATATATCTAAGCTATTGAGTTTTCAGGAGTAAATTGTATATCTTTTCCAGATCGTCAATATTCTTCACCCGAATAAGCAGGCGGCGTTGTTCTAATTGCATCACCAGCACGCCGTCTTCCGACAAATTCATCTCTTTAATACGGTTATATTCTATCCATACATTGGCGAAGAAAAATCCGCGTGATTTAAAAATGATTTTCGGCGTACGGATCCAGAACAGATAAACAGCCATTAATGCCAGCGCACATAATAACCATGTGGTTAATATTGCACCATGGCTGGTGAAGTTATTGTAAATAAGAATAACGATGAGACCCGCGAAGATAAACGCATCCACGCGCCCGCGTCGCAGAAGGGGAAGGGAGAGCAGCGTCTCGCCGTGACGGCGCGGCATGATGAACTCGTCATAGATCGCGTAAGCCAGAAGGGCAGCAATAAATAGAACCAGTACGATGTCCGTGACAGTCATTCATCCTCCAGATAAAAAAAACCGGGGGCAAGCCCCCGGCCAATAGCGTTGAAACTTAGAGACCCAGCAGGCCGACAGCGTAGCCCGCGATACCGATGATGAAGAAGCCAACGATAATCCACAGCGGGTTCACTTTCTTACGCAGCAGCCACATGCAGGCGAAGGTTAACAGCAGCGGCACCAGGCCCGGCATCAGCTGATCCAGAATCGTCTGCACGGTGGTGACGCGGGTCTGACCATCCTGACCGGTGATGGTCGATACCACCAGCGGGATGTTCACGTGCGTCCACTTGTTAACCAGTGCTCCCATGACAAACAGGCCCAGGATTGACGCCCCCTCAGTCAGTTTCTGCAGGAAGCCGCCGCCCATGTCCTTAACGATGTCCACCCCTTTACGGTAGCCGTAGGCCACACCGTAGTAACGGGTCAGCAGACGCACGGCGTTAAACAGGATGAAGAACAGCAGTGGGCCAAGCAGGCTGCCGCTCATCGCGATACCTGCCCCCAGCGCTGCGAAGACCGGACGCACGGTACCCCAGAAGATAGGGTCACCGACACCGGCCAGCGGACCCATCAGGCCGACTTTAATACCGTTGATGGCACCATCGTCGATCTCTGCGCCGTTTGCACGCTGTTCTTCCATCGCCAGCGTTACGCCCAGAACCGGAGCCGCAACGTAAGGATGAGTGTTAAAGAATTCCAGGTGACGCTTGATCGCCTGACGGCGCGCTTCGTTGTTTTCCGGATACAGGCGTTTGATCGCCGGAACCATGGAGAAGCAGAAGCCGAGCGCCTGCATACGTTCGAAGTTCCATGAACCCTGAAACAGGTTAGAACGGATGAACACGCCACGAATATCACCCGGAGTGAGTTTTTTCTCGGTGGTAGTTTTTGTCATATCAACCATTTCGCTCACCTGTTAGTCCAGTTCGTTATCGAGATCGTTGTTACCAGCAGCCTGCGCTGGGGCACCCGCGACGCGGTTATATTTCGGGCTGAGCTGGATGTAGAGAATCGCCATTACCGCACCAATAACACCCAGTGCAACCAGGTTGAAGTTGGTGAAGGCAGCGGTCACGAAGCCGAGGTAGAAGAACGGCATCAGGTAGCCTGCCCGCATCATGTTGATGACCATCGCATAACCGACGACCACGATCATACCGCCCGCGATATTCAGACCGCCGGTGACCACTTCAGGAATGGCGTTCAGCATGCTCTGCACTTCGCTGGTACCGACAGAGATCGCCACGATAACCGCCGGGATCGCGATACGCATCGCCTGCAGGAACAGGGATGAAACGTGGATCCACGACAGTGCCGTGAGGTTGCCGTTTTCGGCCGCCTTATCCGCCGCGTGCTGGAAGGCAACGGTGATAGTACGAACGATGATAGTCAGCACCTGGCCTGCGGCTGCCAGCGGGATCGCCAGGGCGATACCTGCACCGATACTCTGGTGACCGGCAATAACCAGAACGGTAGAAATGATAGAGGCCAGCGCGGCATCGGGCGCAACTGCCGCGCCGATGTTCATCCAGCCCAGGGCGATCATTTCCAGGGTACCACCGATGATGATACCGGTTTTCATGTCACCCAGAACGGCCCCAATCAGCGTACAGGCTACCAGAGGGCGGTGGAACTGAAATTCATCAAGTACGGATTCCATACCCGCAATACATGCGACGACGAACACCAGCACAATCTGAAGAGTGGTAATCTCCATTGCACTTCTCCTATTACATAAACTTTATATGAGAACCGGCGGGGGCTTATTTCCCAACTTTGCCGATCAAATCCATCATTTTCAGTTTTTGATCCGTGGAAACCTTACGGGCTTCCAGTTCAATACCGCGCGCATTCAGCTTGTTGAATGCCTCGATATCTTTCGCATCGACTGAAATGGCGTTGTTGACCTGCGTTTTGCCCTGACGGAATGCCATACCACCAATGTTCACGGAGGTGATTTTCACGCCGCCTTCAACAATGCGCTCAACGTCTGTCGGGTTAGTGAACAGGAGCATCACGCGTTCGCCCGCGTATTTCGGGTTGTTGTAAACGCGAATCATCTTGGCGACATCCACGACGTGCGCGGTAACGCCAGGAGGAGCAACCTGAGTCAGAAGGGTTTTACGTACGGTATCGGCGGCCACTTCGTCGCTGACCACGATGATGCGTCGAACGTTGGTCTCTTTGGTCCAGCGCGTGGCAACCTGACCGTGGATTAAGCGGTCATCAATACGCGCAAGGCCGATCACCATGTAATCGTTCGGGCCCATTGGTTTTGCCGGTGCAGCTGCTTTTGGTGCCGCAGCAGGCCCAGGGGCAGGTTTTTCAACCGGCTGTGCTTTCAGGGCTTTTACCCCTTCGCGACCGGTTTCAACGGCCAGCGCAACCAGCTCATCGAAGGACGGATTGTCGTCTCGCGCCATGAGGGTTTCCACCAGCATGGGAATATTGACCCCGGCGACAACTTCATAGTGCTCTTTATCGACGACAATGCGGCTGGCGGCATTGAACGGGCTGCCGCCCCATGTATCAACGAGAAACAGCACGCCTTTGCTGGTATCCAGCTTCGCGAGCTGAGCGTTGTACTTCTCTATCAGCGTCTCGGCGTTTTCACCGGGAACGAAATCGATCCAGCCGACGTTTTCCTGCTCGCCCAACAGCATCTCTGCCGTTTTGAGTAGCTGCTCAGCAGCCCAACCATGTGTGCCTATGACAATAGCAATGGTCACTTGCTACCTCCTTTTATTATCATTAATACGCCTGCCAGGCAGCCGTACTGAGAATCGTATTGGCGAACCGAATCGATTCAGATAAGGGTTAGAGTTCAAAAAAACTAAGACTTCCGCGAATTATTTTAGATAGTGAAAAAATAATTTATGTGATGAAGATCCGTAATTTAGCCTCGCGTTAGAGATTTATCCGTAGAGTAAAGCCGCTGTGTTACAGAACTTTGCAAAGGAACGTAAATCTTTGCTAAAAACACATTGTCTCTGATATGTTTAGCCTCCGTTTAATTGTTCAGGAGTATAGGGCTACAGCCCACTATATGGACCGTCACCGACGTCAGTCATCTGCCAGGCCATTTCGCGCCTTATTCACCGGCGATCCTCGCCACGTATCGACTCTGTCTACCTCTGTTTTGCCCACGTTGAGTGGGGCACCGTTTCGTCATTCCTTTAGCAGGAGCTTGTCATGGAATTCTTAATGGACCCGTCAATCTGGGTGGGATTGCTCACGCTGGTAGTGCTCGAGATTGTTCTCGGCATTGATAACCTGGTGTTTATCGCCATCCTTGCGGACAAACTGCCGCCAAAACAGCGTGATAAAGCGCGTCTGATTGGTCTCTCGCTGGCGCTGGTCATGCGACTGGGACTGCTCTCCGTCATCTCCTGGATGGTCACGTTGACCAAACCGCTGTTCTCCGTCATGGATTACACCTTCTCAGGGCGTGATTTAATCATGCTGATCGGGGGGATATTCCTGCTTTTCAAAGCGACGACGGAGCTACACGAGCGGCTGGAAAACCGTCAGCACGATGATGGGCACGGTAAAGGTTATGCCAGCTTCTGGGTGGTAGTGCTGCAGATTGTGGTGCTTGATGCCGTCTTCTCGCTGGATGCGGTGATCACGGCGGTCGGCATGGTGAATCATCTGCCGGTAATGATGGCGGCTGTCGTCATTGCGATGGCGGTCATGCTGCTGGCCTCAAAGCCTCTGACGCGCTTCGTCAACCAGCATCCGACGGTGGTCGTGCTGTGTCTGAGCTTCCTGCTGATGATCGGTCTGAGCCTGGTGGCGGAAGGTTTTGGCTTCCATATTCCAAAAGGCTACCTGTACGCCGCGATTGGCTTCTCGATCCTGATCGAGCTGTTCAACCAGATTGCGCGTCGTAACTTTATTAAGCAGCAGTCAAATCAGCCGCTGCGCGCCCGTACCGCAGATGCCATTCTGCGCCTGATGGGCGGTCGCCGTCAGGTGAACGTTCAGTCTGATTCCGAAAACCACAACCCGGTTCCGGTGCCTGAAGGGGCGTTTGTAGAACAGGAACGCTACATGATTAACGGCGTGCTCTCTCTGGCCTCCCGCTCGCTGCGCGGCATCATGACGCCGCGCGGTGAAATCAGCTGGGTCGATGCTAACCTGAGCGTGGATGAAATTCGCCAGCAGCTGCTCTCTTCACCGCACAGCCTGTTCCCGGTTTGTCGCGGCGAGCTGGATGAGATCATCGGCGTCGTGCGGGCGAAAGAGATGCTGGTGGCCCTGGAAGAGGGCGTCAACGTGGAAGCCGTTGCTGCCGCATCGCCTGCGATTGTCGTACCGGAAACGCTGGATCCGATCAACCTTCTCGGGGTGCTGCGCCGCGCTCGCGGTAGCTTTGTTATCGTCACCAACGAGTTTGGCGTGGTGCAGGGGCTGGTCACGCCGCTGGACGTGCTGGAAGCGATTGCCGGTGAATTCCCGGATGAAGACGAAACGCCAGAGATCGTTGCCGACGGTGAAGGCTGGCTGGTTAAAGGTACCACCGACCTGCACGCGCTCTCGCATACGCTGGGGCTGGAAAACGTCATCAACGATGAAGAAGACATCGCGACCGTTGCCGGTCTGGTTATCGCGGTTAACGGGCAAATCCCGCGCGTCGGAGATGTGATCGAGCTTTCGCCGCTGCACATTACGATCGTTGAAGCCAACGACTATCGCGTTGATATGGTGCGTATTGTTAAAGAACAATCTGCCCACGACGAAGATGAGTAAGCCGGCTTAGCGCAGCGGCATTAAGGGCACGATGTGCCCGTTATGATGCGCTGGCGGGGACGCGCTTCCCGCCAGCCACTTAGGAAAATCCCGTAGCGGCATCGGCCGCGCATAGAAAAAGCCCTGCAGAACAGGCACGCCATGGCGGCGCAAATAGCGCGCCTGCTCCTCTGTCTCGACCCCTTCAGCAACCAGTTCAATATTCAGCCGCTGGCCCAGCGCAATAATCATATCCGTCACCGTTGAATTCACGGCGTCTGTACCAATGGCGGTGGTGAAGGACTGGTCAATTTTCAGCACGTCCGGGTGCAGCTTTTCAAGCCAGGAGAGAGAGCTGTTGCCGGTGCCAAAATCGTCGATAGCGAGCTTCACCCCTTTGCGATGCAGTTCGCGCACGATGCGATAATCCGCATCCAGCAGCGCATCCCGTTCCGTTAGCTCAATCACCAGCTGCTGGCGCGGACTGGCGCTGAACCATAGACGGTTCAGGTCCTGTATCAACACCGCGTTACGGAAATGGCTGGCAGCGACGTTAAGGCCGATGTGAAAACCGGCGCTGGCGGGAAAGTAGCCTATCTGGCGCACCGTTTCGGCGATCACATAGCGGGTCAGGGGGACAATCAGGTTATGTTCTTCTGCCAGAGGAATAAACACTTCCGGAGAGATCCATCCCTGACGCGGATTATTCCAGCGCAGCAGGATCTCCACGCCAGTGCACGCCTGGGTACGGGCATTCACCAGCGGCTGGCAGAAAAGCTCAAATTCCCGGCCCGCAATCCCCATATCGATCTCCCACGTGAAGCTCATCCGGTTTGCCGTTGCCAGCCAGGCGAGATAGCCCAGCAGCAGGCTCAGCATAAGCCCGAGAGGCAGCTGGGCTGGCAGGCTTTTTAAGGCTAACTCTCCAGGGCCTGGCCCGCTGACCGTAATGGTGAAAGGATTTCGGGTTGATGATTGCTGGAAAAGCGAGCCTTCCTTATCAAACGTCAGGCTGTCGCTGACGCGTTGTCCATAGCGCAGAAAGCGATCGCCTACGGTCAGCGCCACGTCATTGATGAGCGGGCGCTGGGGCTCCAGAATCATTTTGGCGATCAGATCGATATTAATGATCTCGATGACGCCTGCTTCACCGTCCTGAGAAACAGGATACCACTGGATCAATATCGGGCTACCCTTAAGCAGCCACTGGTCGCTCGATAAAATCAGCTTCGCTGTGCTGGCGGGTAATTCTTTCAGGAAGTCGCGAACGGGCACATTGCGGCTGCCGAAAATACTCGAGCAGTACAGAATACCGTCTTTAATCAGGGCGATGGAGCGTACCGTCTGCAAAATGGCTGCCTGCTTTCGCAGCGCGAGGTGCGCCTGCGGGCAGGGCTGCCCCACCAGGGGCTGCAGCACGCTGCGGCGGTTCTCTAAAGAAAGCAGGACGTTATCAAGGGCGCGAACGGTGTGGCTGGTAAAATCGAGGATCCGCTGTTGGTTAACATTGCGCTGCGAAATAAAGCGAATGCCTAACGTCAGGATGAGCGTGAGGAGCGCAACCGTGACACAGACGATAACGCGTTTTCGGCGATAGTTTTTAATGATCGTTTGTGCAGTTTGCATGAACGGTCGCCTGATAAGCCACCAGCCACAAAAGCCGGACGCAACAGTGAAAGTGTAGTGGGGAAAGCAGAAGGAGACGAGAAAGAAGAGGGAAATTCGCCCATCCGTTGCAGATGGGCGAAAAGCAGTATTAGTCGCACTGCACCTTAATGGCCAGGCCACCACGGGACGTCTCGCGGTATTTCGCGTTCATGTCTTTACCGGTTTCGTACATGGTTTCAATCACCTTATCCAGCGATACGCGAGGTTCGCTGGTACGGCGCATCGCCATACGTGAGGCGTTGATGGCTTTCACCGAGGCAATCGCGTTACGCTCAATGCACGGCACCTGCACCTGGCCCGCGACCGGATCGCAGGTCAGACCGAGGTTATGCTCCATACCGATTTCAGCCGCCACGCAGACCTGCTCAGGGCTTGCGCCCAGCAGCTCTGCCAGACCCGCCGCCGCCATGGAGCAGGCCACGCCGACTTCACCCTGACAGCCCACTTCCGCACCGGAAATGGAGGCATTCATCTTGTACAGCGCACCGATTGCACCTGCCGCCAGGAAATAGCGGATGTAGATATCAGGCGTCACGGGCTCAATAAAGTGATCGTAATACGCCAGCACTGCCGGAACGATACCGCACGCGCCGTTAGTTGGCGCCGTCACGACGCGTCCACCGGCGGCGTTTTCTTCGTTAACCGCCAGGGCAAACATGTTTACCCAGTCGACCACGTTCATCGGGTCGTTGGAAAACTTGTCCGTGGTCACCAGCATACGGCGCAGGGCGGAGGCACGACGCGGCACGCGCAGTGGACCCGGCAGAACGCCTTCGGTGTTCATCCCGCGATCGATACAGGCGCGCATGGTTTGCCAGACGTTAGCAAAATAGTCTTCAATCTCTTTCTTGCTGTGCAGGGCCAGTTCGTTCTGCATCACCATGCCGGACAGTGAAAGACCGGTCTCTTTGCAGTAGCCCAGCATCTCGGTAGCCGATTTGAACGGGTACGGTACGCTGACGTCGCCGACGCTATCTTTGCCAAAATGCTCTTCATCCACGATGAAGCCACCGCCGATGGAGTAGTACGTTTTGCTGTAAATCTCTTTTTCACCGCTGTAAGCGTGAATGGTCATGCCGTTTTCATGCAGCGGCAGGTTGTCGCTACGGAAACGCATGCCGTCATCCTGCGGGAAATCGACTTCCTGCTGGCCGTTTGCCAGCAGCAGGCGGCCGCGTGTTTCCACGTCGCGGATGAATGCCGGGATGGCATCAATATCAACGGTATCCGGCATATTGCCTGCCAGACCCATAATAATGGCGATATCGGTGTGGTGGCCTTTACCCGTTAATGACAGCGAGCCGTAAACATCCACGGCGACACGGGTAACGCTTTCCAGTAATCCTTTTTCGACCAGATCATCGACGAACTGTTTACCGGCCTTCATCGGGCCAACAGTATGGGAAGACGAAGGGCCAATTCCCACTTTGAACATGTCGAATATACTAATCACTTTCACACTCCTGACAGGGTTACCGGGGTTCCAGTAACGATGTTATAACTGCGCATAGTGTAAGAGGGAACACCGACCTCGGCTTAACTATTCACATGAATTAAACTAATGGTTGACGATGGGTTTTGCTAATAGCGCGACGCGGATCGCAAACCTGCGAAAAAGGATGGAATGTAAAGTATAGTCAAGGCTTCAGGCCGATTTGCAACGCCAGTTCACGAATAATGCCCGCCGTCATGCCCCAGACAAAATAATGCTGATACCAGGACAACCAGACCCGATGGTCATGCCCTCGTCGATGAATATCCAGCGGATGATAACGGCTTAGCCGGAGCGCCTCTTCAAGCGGCATTTCAAACACTGCAGAGACTTCATCGACGCTGGCGTGATACTGCAGGTCCGGCGGGATAATACCTACCACCGGCGTGACCTGAAAACCGGTGACGCTATCTACGGGCGGCAGCACGCCAATGACCTCCACCGTCTCAGGCGGAATGGCAACTTCTTCCTGCGCTTCACGCAGCGCGGCGGCAATCAGCGAGGCGTCGGAGCTGTCTACTGCGCCACCCGGAAAGGCGACCTGACCCGCGTGCTTGCGTAAATGGGGAGAACGCTGGGTGAGCAGCAGGCCCGGCTGCGCGCGACGCACGACCGGGATCAGCACGGCCGCCTGACGCTGATTCAGCGCCTCGCGGTTGACCTGCGGTCTTAGTAGCTGAAATCGAGATAAAAAATCATCCAGCGTCAGGTTCTCTTTTTCCACCCGTGATTACTCCAGTTGTTTCAGGATACGGTTAACTTTATCAAAGGTTTCCTGATATTCCGCGTCGACCTGGCTGTCGGCAACAATACCGCCCCCGGCCGAACAGTAAAGGTTTCCGTCGCAGGCCGTCAGCGTGCGAATGGTAATGCTGGTATCCATGGTGCCGCACAGGCTGATATAGCCGATGCTGCCGCACCAGGCGTTGCGGCGGTGCGGCTCCAGCTCATCAATGATCTCCATCGCCCGCACCTTTGGCGCGCCGGTGATGGAGCCGCCCGGAAACGCGGCGCGGAGCAGATCGCAGGCGGTGCGAGAGGCGGGCAGACGCGCGGTTATGGTGCTGACCAGATGATGCACTGCCGGGAAAGGCTCGACGACAAACAGTTCCGGCACGCGCACGCTGCCCGGTTCGGCGACACGGCCGATGTCGTTACGCATCAGGTCCACAATCATCAGGTTCTCGGCGCGGTCTTTCGGCGAGGCGGCAAGTTTTTCCGCCTGCTGGCGATCGGCGTCGGGATCGGCAAGACGCGGCAAGGTGCCTTTAATAGGACGGGTTTGAATCGTGCCCTCGGCCAGATGAATAAATCGCTCGGGTGACAGACTGAGTATTGCACCCTGTTCCAGACGCACAAACGCGCTAAACGGCGCCTTGTTGCTGGCATTAAGACGGGTAAACGCCTGCCACTCGTCTCCCTGATACGTCGCCTGGAAACGCTGGGCGAGGTTAACCTGATAGCAGTCACCGCTTTGCAGGTATGCCTGAACGCGAGCGAATTTTTCGGCATACTCCGCTGCACTCATATTTGAGCGCCAGCCGGAGGTCAATGTGAACGTCTGTGCCGGTGCAGGCTGCTGCGATTCAAGCCACGCCAGACGCGCCTTCACGTCATGATGGCTCAGCAGGGAAACCGTTTTTTTCTGGTGATCGACAATTAACGCCCAGTCGTACAGCCCCACGGCCATGTCGGGCAGGGAAATATCAGCCTGCGCATGCTCGGGCAGCGCTTCGAAACGGCGACCCAGATCGTAGCCAAACAGGCCCAGCGCGCCTCCCTGAAAAGGGAAGTCCGGGTTCGGCGCGGCTGATAAGCCCAGCGCGTTAATGGCTTGCTGAAGCTGCGCCAGCGGATCGCCAGTTAAGGACAGGTCATCGGTTGTCAGCGTCTTTAGCGGATCGGCCACCAGAATGTCGAAGCGGCTGTAGGGGTGGTCCGCATGACCGGAGTGCAGCAGCATCGCAAACGGAAGATGGCTCAGGCGGGCAAACCAGTATTCAGCGGCGTCTGTTCGCCAGGGCAGGGTAATAACAGTGGGGAAGCGCATGTTCATGTGTGGCATACTACCGGGCAGCGTGAAATAATTAGCGCGAATAATTTAGCAGGAGTTGACGATGTTTGCAGGTTTACCTTCTCTGAGCCATGAACAGCAGCAGAAAGCGGTTGAGCGAATTCAGGAACTGATGTCCCAGGGGATGAGCAGCGGACAGGCGATTTCCCAGGTGGCGGAAGAACTGCGCGCCACGCATACCGGCGAGCGGATCGTGGCGCGTTTCGAGGATGAAGATGAAGAGTAATCGTGCTTAAACCGCCGCGATAATCTTAATCTCTACCTTGTATTCCGGCTTCATCAGCGTGGCCTGTACGGTGCAGCGTACAGGCGCGTGACCCGCCACAACCCACGCATCCCAGGCTTTGTTCATTGCCGCGAAATCATCTTTGTTTGCCAGGAAAATCGTCGCATCCAGAATGCGGGATTTGTCGCTGCCCTGTTTTTCCAGCACCGCATCAATCTGCGCCAGAGTGTTAGCCGTTTGCTCGAACGCATCCGCATCCAGGTTAGCCGGTACGCCGGTGTAGTAGAGCGTCTGGTTATGGATAACCACATCAGACCAGCGGGCTTCGGCATCAATGCGCACAATTGTCATAAACGTTTCCTCGTTATTTTTCGTCGTCAGGCGGCAAGACTGCCATATTGTTCTCGTGTCGTCACTATTTGGGGTGGCACAGGAGAGGATGGGCTGACATAATCCCTGTGCAAAAATACAGTGAGAGAGCACCGTGGCAGACGATTTTTCCCCTGAAGGTCAATTAGCGCAGGCTATTCCCGGCTTCAAACCCCGTGAACCTCAGCGCCAGATGGCGCATGCAGTTGCACGCGCCATTGATAAGGCTCAGCCGCTGGTGGTCGAAGCCGGAACCGGCACGGGTAAAACGTATGCTTACCTTGCTCCGGCGCTGCGGGCCAAAAAAAAGGTGATCATTTCCACCGGATCGAAGGCGCTGCAGGATCAGCTCTACAGCCGCGATTTGCCCACGGTGGCCAAGGCGCTGAAATACAAAGGCCGTTTGGCCCTGCTGAAGGGACGCTCTAATTATCTCTGCCTGGAACGTCTTGAGCAGCAGGCGCTGGCGGGCGGCGACCTGCCGGTGCAAACCCTGAGCGACGTCATTATTCTTCGCGCCTGGGCGAACCAGACGGAAGAGGGCGATATCAGCACCTGCGCGAGCGTGCCGGAAGATTCCCCGGCCTGGCCGCTGGTGACCAGCACTAACGACAACTGTCTCGGCAGCGACTGTCCGCTGTATAAAGACTGCTTCGTGGTGAAAGCGCGCAAAACGGCGATGGATGCGGATGTGGTGGTAGTGAACCACCATCTGTTCCTCGCGGATATGGTCGTCAAGGATAGCGGTTTCGGCGAGCTGATTCCTGAGGCGGACGTGATGATCTTCGACGAGGCCCACCAGCTTCCGGATATCGCCAGCCAGTACTTTGGTCAGTCGCTTTCCAGCCGCCAGCTGCAGGATCTGGCGAAAGATTTCACCATTGCCTACCGGACCGAACTCAAAGATACCCAGCAGCTGCAGAAGTGCGCCGACCGTCTGGCGCAGAGCGCGCAGGATTTCCGTTTACAGCTCGGCGAGCCGGGCTATCGCGGCAACCTGCGCGAGCTGCTGGCGGACAAAAACATCCAGCGCGCGCTGCTGCTGCTCGATGATGCCCTTGAACTCTGCTACGACGTGGCGAAACTGTCGCTTGGACGTTCCGCCCTGCTGGACGCGGCCTTCGAGCGCGCCACGCTGTATCGCGGGCGGCTCAAACGGCTTAAAGAGATCAATCAGCCGGGGTACAGCTACTGGTATGAATGCACTTCGCGGCATTTCACGCTGGCGCTCACGCCGCTGACGGTGGCGGATAAATTTAAAGAGGTGATGGCGCAAAAGCCGGGAAGCTGGATCTTCACCTCGGCAACCCTGTCGGTGAATGACGATCTGCATCACTTCACCGAGCGTCTCGGCATTGAGCAGGCGGAATCCTTGCTCCTGCCCAGCCCGTTCGATTACGAAAAGCAGGCGCTGCTCTGTGTTCCCCGTAATCTGCCGCTGCCGAACCAGCCGGGTGCGGCGCGCCATCTGGCCGCGATGTTAAAACCGATGATCGAGGCCAACAACGGCCGCTGTTTTATGCTCTGCACCTCTCACGCTATGATGCGCGACCTCGCCGAGCAGTTCCGCGCCAACATGACGCTGCCGGTGCTGCTGCAGGGCGAAACCAGCAAAGGTCAGCTGCTCCAGCAGTTTGTCAGCGCCGGAAATGCCCTGCTGGTAGCCACCAGCAGCTTCTGGGAAGGGGTGGACGTGCGCGGCGATACGCTCTCGCTCGTGATCATTGATAAGCTTCCGTTTACCTCCCCGGGCGATCCGCTGCTCAAGGCGAGGATGGAAGACTGCCGCCTGCGCGGCGGCGATCCGTTTGATGAGGTTCAGCTCCCGGATGCGGTCATTACCCTTAAGCAAGGGGTAGGGCGCCTAATCCGTGACGTCACCGATCGGGGCGTGCTGGTCATTTGCGATAACCGGCTGGTGATGCGTCCTTACGGGGCAACCTTCCTTGCAAGCCTGCCGCCCGCGCCGCGGACGCGGGACATAAAACGCGCGGTGCGTTTCCTGGCAAATCCAACGGCGGAGTAATTTACCCCGGAGTATGCTAAGATGCGCGCCATTTTGTGACTGACCCTTGCGAGAGCGCGACGACTGATGCGAATTCTGGCTATTGATACCGCGACAGAGGCTTGCTCTGTCGCTCTGTTGAACGACGGTGCTGTTTCTGCCCATTTCGAAGAGTGCCCCCGGGAACACACCCAACGCATTCTGCCCCTGGTAAAAGCCATTTTAACCCAGGGCAACACCTCCTTAACCGACCTCGACGCGCTGGCCTTTGGCCGTGGCCCCGGAAGCTTTACGGGCGTACGTATCGGGATTGGCATTGCGCAGGGGCTGGCGCTGGGCGCCGAACTGCCGATGATCGGCGTCTCTACCCTCGCCACCATGGCGCAGGGAGCATGGCGCATGACCGGGGCAACGCGCGTGCTGGCCGCGATTGATGCCCGCATGGGCGAAGTTTACTGGGCCGAATACACCCGCGACGAGCAGGGCGTGTGGCACGGTGAAGAGACGGAAGCCGTGCTTAAGCCGGAAGCGGTCACTGAACGACTGAAGCAGCTGTCAGGCGAGTGGGCAACCGTCGGCACCGGCTGGCCAGCGTGGCCTGAGATGGCGAACGACACCGGGTTGACGCTGGTGGACGGCAACATGCTTCTGCCGGCTGCGGAAGATATGCTTCCGATTGCCAGCCAGCTGCTCGCAGCAGGCAAAACCGTGGCCGTTGAACACGCGGAGCCGGTTTATTTGCGAAACACCGTTGCGTGGAAGAAACTTCCGGGCCGCGAGTGAATCTCAGTAACAGGAACTGAGAAAAAGGAGTCGCATCATGGCGGTCCAGACTAAAGTAGTACGCCTTATTATGGCAGGCGCAGTTGCCATAGCACTGAGCGGATGCGTTTCCGTTCCTGATGCGATTAAGGGCACCAGCCCGACGCCACAGCAGGATCTGGTTCGGGTGATGAATGCCCCTGAGCTGTACGCCGGCCAGGAAGCGCGCTTTGGCGGTAAGGTGATAGACGTACAAAACCAGCAGGGGAAAACCCGCCTGGAGATCGCAACCGTTCCGCTGGACAGCGGCGCGCGGCCTGTACTGGGCGAGGCCTCTCGCGGGCGTATCTACGCGGACGTGAGTGGTTTCCTCGATCCGGTCGATTTTCGCGGACAGCTAGTGACCGTTGTCGGGCCGATTACCGGCGCCGTACAGGGCAAAATCGGCAGCACGCCGTATAAATTTATGACCATGCAGGTCAACGGATATAAGCGCTGGCGGTTAGCACAGCAGGTGATCATGCCGCCTCAGCCGATCGATCCGTGGATGTGGGGTCCGCATCCTTATCGTTACGGCTACCCGGGCTGGGGCTGGTATAACCCGGGACCTGCACAGGTACAGACGATCGTTACTGAGTAACTTACTGTTATTGTTAGAAAAGAGACAGCGGTTCAGCCGCTGTCTCTGTTTTTTTACGGATAAAACGAAAAAAAAGAGTGACGCGCTTCGCAACCTTAAATCTGAACAATTAATAAACTGGTACGCTGAGTTAATATAATGTTAACAAACTGTTTATTATCGGGGTTGTGATGACGACGAACACTCATTTCAGAGGTGATGCATTGAAGAAGGTTTGGCTTAACCGTTATCCCGCAGATGTTCCTGCTGAGATCAATCCTGACCGTTATCAATCCCTGGTGGAATTATTTGAACACTCGGTAAGGCGCTACGCGGACCAGCCCGCATTCGTGAATATGGGCGAGGTGATGACGTTCCGTAAGCTGGAGGAGCGCAGCCGGGCGTTTGCGGCGTATCTTCAGGAAGGGCTGGGGCTGCAAAAAGGGGACCGCGTCGCGCTGATGATGCCAAACCTGCTGCAATACCCGGTGGCGCTGTTCGGTATCCTGCGTGCCGGGATGATTGTCGTCAACGTCAACCCGCTGTACACCCCGCGCGAGCTGGAGCATCAGCTTAACGACAGCGGCGCGGTCGCGATTGTCATTGTGTCCAACTTTGCCCATACGCTGGAAAAAGTGGTCGACAAAACCCAGGTGAAACACGTCATCCTGACGCGCATGGGGGACCAGCTCTCTACCGCCAAAGGCACGCTGGTTAACTTTGTCGTCAAATACGTCAAGCGTCTGGTGCCAAAATATCACCTGCCGGACGCTATCTCCTTCCGCAGGGCGCTGCATGCGGGCTATCGGATGCAGTACGTCAAGCCGGAAGTGGTCTCAGAAGATCTCGCCTTCCTGCAGTATACCGGCGGTACCACCGGCGTGGCGAAAGGCGCTATGTTGACCCACCGCAACATGCTGGCGAACCTTGAGCAGGTCAACGCAACCTACGGGCCGCTGCTGCATCCCGGCAAAGAGCTGGTCATTACGGCGCTGCCGCTGTACCACATTTTCGCACTGACCATGAACTGCCTGCTGTTTATTGAGCTCGGCGGTCAAAACGTGCTGATCACCAACCCGCGCGATATCCCGGGACTGGTGAAAGAGCTGGCAAAATACCCGTTCACCGCCATGACCGGGGTAAATACCCTTTTCAACGCGCTGCTTAATAACAAAGAGTTCCAGCAGCTGGACTTCTCCACGCTGCACCTCTCTGCGGGCGGCGGCATGCCGGTCCAGCAGGCGGTTGCCGAGCGCTGGGTGAAGCTCACCGGTCAGTATCTGCTGGAGGGCTATGGCCTGACGGAATGCGCGCCGCTGGTCAGCGTTAACCCGCATGATATCGACTATCACAGCGGAAGCATTGGTCTGCCCGTTCCTTCCACTGAAGCGAAACTGGTCGATGATAACGATAATGAAGTTGCGCCGGGTGAGCCGGGTGAGCTGTGCGTTAAAGGTCCGCAGGTGATGCTGGGCTACTGGCAGCGTCCCGACGCGACCGACGAAATCATCAAAGACGGCTGGCTGCATACCGGCGACATCGCGGTGATGGATGAGGAAGGCTTCCTGCGTATTGTCGATCGCAAGAAAGATATGATTCTGGTCTCCGGCTTCAACGTCTATCCGAATGAGATCGAAGACGTGGTTATGCAGCACAGCGGCGTACTCGAAGTGGCAGCAGTAGGGGTGCCTTCCGGCAGCAGCGGTGAAGCGGTGAAGATATTTGTGGTCAAGAAAGATCCTTCTCTCACCGAGGAAGCGCTGATAACGTTTTGTCGTCGTCAGCTGACGGGCTATAAAGTGCCGAAGCTGGTGGAATTCCGCGACGAGTTGCCGAAATCCAACGTCGGGAAGATATTACGACGAGAATTACGTGACGAAGCCCGTGCCAAAGTAGACAATAAGGCCTGAGCTTCACGCTAATCGCCCAGACGCCGGTTAAGCCGGCGTTTTTTATGGGCGCAAACAAAAGAGAATCCGTTTTGAATTACCAGATGATCACGACTAACGACGAGCTGGCTTCGCTGTGCGAAGTGACGCGCGACTTTCCTGCCATTGCCCTGGATACCGAGTTTGTCCGTACCCGAACCTATTATCCGCAGCTGGGTTTGATTCAGATGTACGACGGTAAACACGTGTCGCTGATCGACCCTCTCGGCATTACCGACTGGACGCCGATGCGTGACCTGCTGCTCGATACCGCCGTGACGAAATACCTGCACGCGGGCAGTGAAGATCTGGAAGTCTTTCTGAACACCTTTGGCATCATGCCTCAGCCGCTGATTGATACGCAGATCCTCGCGGCGTTCAGCGGTCGTCCGCTGTCGTGGGGTTTTGCCGCCATGGTGGAGGAGTATACGGGCCTGACGCTGGATAAGAGTGAATCCCGCACCGACTGGCTGGCGCGTCCGCTAACCGCACGCCAGCTGGAATATGCGGCGGCAGACGTGTTTTACCTGCTGCCGATCGCCGGACAGCTGATGAAAGAGGCGGAAGCCTCCGGATGGCTCGCTGCTGCGCTGGACGAGTGCCGAATGACCCAGCAGCGCCGTCAGGAAGTGGTGGATCCGAAAGAGGCATGGCGCGATATCAGCAACGCCTGGCAGCTGCGAACGCGTCAGCTGGCATGCCTGCAGCTGCTGGCAGACTGGCGCTTGCGTAAAGCACGCGAGCGCGACCTGGCCGTTAACTTCGTCGTCCGTGAAGAGCATCTCTGGGCGGTGGCGCGCTATATGCCGGGCAGCCTCGGCGAGCTTGACAGCATTGGGCTTTCGGGCAGCGAGATCCGTTTCCACGGTAAAACCCTGCTGGCGCTGGTCGCAAAAGCGCGGGAGCTGCCGGAAGATGCGCTGCCGGAACCGCTGCTGAACCTGATGGACATGCCGGGCTATCGCAAGGCTTTCAAGGACATCAAAGCGCTGGTGCAGGCAGTTGCAACCGAAAGCAAACTGAGCGCGGAACTGCTCGCCTCACGTCGTCAGATTAACCAGCTGCTGAACTGGCACTGGAAGCTGAAGCCGCAGAATGGCGTGCCGGAAATGATGGCGGGATGGCGCGGGGAATTGATGGCCGATCGCCTGAATACGCTGCTGGAAGGCTATCCTCGATAAAAAATATGCCGGGTGATAAACCCGGCATATTCCCCCGGTGGCGCTGCGCTTACCGGGGCTATGAAATCACAAACCTACGGACGCGACTCTTCCGCTTCCGGGAGCGTCACGTTCAGCTCCAGAATCGAAATATCCCCGTCTTTTTGTTCCAGCTGCACCGTCACCATCTCCGGGTCAATCTGCACGTACTTACAGATCACTTCCAGGATGTCCTTGCGCAGCTGCGGCAGGTAGTGAGGCTCGGCGTCGCTACGACGACGCTCCGCAACGATAATTTGCAGACGTTCTTTTGCGATGTTGGCGGTGTTCTTTTTCCGCGAGAGAAAAAAGTCCAGTAATGCCATAACTTATCCTCCGAACAGGCGTTTGAGGAAACCTTTCTTCTCTTCTTCAATGAAGCGGAAAGGACGTTCTTCTCCCAGCAGACGGTCAACGGTATCGGCGTAAGCTTTACCTGCATCTGCCATTGTATCAAGGATCACTGGCTCGCCCTGGTTAGAGGCGCGTAACACGGACTGATCTTCCGGGATAACGCCGACCAGCTTAATGCGCAGGATCTCAAGCACGTCTTCCATGCTCAGCATGTCACCTTTGTTCACGCGGCCCGGATTGTAGCGGGTGAGCAGCAGGTGTTCTTTAATCGGGTCTTCGCCATTTTCCGCACGACGGGATTTAGAGGCGAGGATCCCCAGAATACGGTCTGAGTCACGCACGGATGAAACTTCAGGGTTGGTGGTGATGATCGCTTCATCAGCGAAGTAGAGCGCCATCAGGGCACCGGTTTCGATGCCGGCAGGGGAGTCGCAGACAATGAAGTCGAAATCCATTTTTTTCAGATCGTCGAGCACCTTTTCCACCCCTTCACGGGTCAGGGCGTCTTTGTCACGCGTCTGAGATGCCGGGAGAATGTAGAGGTTCTCGGTGCGCTTGTCTTTAATCATCGCCTGGTTCAGCGTGGCATCGCCCTGAATGACGTTCACAAAGTCATACACGACGCGACGCTCACATCCCATGATGAGGTCGAGGTTACGCAGACCGATATCGAAGTCGATAACGATGGTTTTCTTTCCCTTCTGGGCCAAACCAGTAGCGATGGCCGCGCTGGAGGTGGTCTTGCCAACGCCTCCTTTACCCGAAGTAACAACAATAATGCGTGCCATAGAAATTCCTTGTTAAAAAGGGATCAATTCAACGGTTGAACGGTCAACGCGTCGTCTGCCAGAAGCAGGCGAGCCGCTTTGCCATAAAATTCGGCTGGGATCTTGTCGCTCAGCCAATATTCACCTGCGATGGACACCAGTTCCGCCGTCAGGTGAGTACAAAATATTTGCGCATCTCGATCGCCACTTGCACCTGCGAGCGCACGTCCACGCATCATACCGTATACGTGAATATTGCCATCTGCAATCAGCTCAGCGCCAGCACTGACGTGGCTTGTAACAATCAGATCACAGTTTGGTGCATAAATGCGCTGACCGGAACGAACCGGCACATCAATCATTCGCGTTTTTGTGACGGTAGTAACGTTTTGCACCGCAGGAGGGGGTGTTTCGACGGCAACGGGGGCCGCACGCGAGGCTTTTTCTTTGCCCTCATTCAGAAGGGGCAGCCCTGCACGCTCAATTTCCGCTTTCAGCTCAGAATCTTTGCAGCCGCTGATGCCCACGATACGCAGTCCGGTGGAGGAGACGGCCTGCTGGAGAAGTTTCCAGTTAACCGGCGCCTCAAGACCGCTGACGTTGATAACAACAGGGGCGTGCTTCAGAAAGGCGGGAGCCTGGGCGATTTTGTCTTCTAACGCCTGACGAATAACCTCGGGTTTTGCATCATGCAAATGTACCACTGATAAGGTGAAGCTACTGCCTTTAAGCTCGATGGGCGTGTTTGACATCCTGGCCTTACTCAATTTGCTATTAACCGCAACCACTCGCTGCGATATTCCGAAGAGTATCAGGCATGTTATAGTCAGGAGTATATTGAGGCAAGCAACCACCCATTAATTCAGAGTAAAAACATGTTTTGTGTGATCTACAGAAGTACAAGCCGTGACCAGACCTATCTTTATGTCGAAAAGAAAGACGATTTTTCACGCGTGCCTGAAGAATTAATGAAGAACTTTGGCCGACCACAGCTGGCTATGCTGCTGCCGCTTGATGGTCGTAAGAAACTGATTAATGCCGATCTGGATAAAGTGAAAACGGCCTTAGCCGAGCAGGGCTATTATTTACAGCTTCCACCGCCACCCGAGAATTTATTAAAACAGCATCTTGAGGCGAACGGTAAAAAATAGCCTCAACTGTTTTTGCGCACAACACATCAACCGTTTAGGGGTCGACCATGTATCAACATCATAACTGGCAAGGTGCATTACTGGATTATCCCGTCAGCAAAGTGGTTTGCGTAGGCAGCAACTATGCAAAACATATTCAGGAGATGGGCAGCGCGACGCCAGAAGAGCCGGTTCTGTTTATTAAGCCTGAAACGGCGCTTTGCGATATCCGCCAGCCGCTGGCGCTGCCGCAGGGGCTCGGCTCAGTGCATCACGAAGTGGAACTTGCCGTGCTGATTGGTGCAACGCTTCGCCAGGCCTCAGAAGAACATGTTCAGAAAGCGATAGCCGGATACGGCGTGGCGCTGGACCTGACCCTGCGTGACGTGCAGGGAAAAATGAAGAAAGCAGGGCAGCCGTGGGAAAAAGCCAAAGGGTTTGATAATTCCTGCCCGATCTCGGCGTTTGTGCCGGTGAGCGAATTTACCGGCGATCCGCAGGATACCCCGCTCAGCCTGAAGGTTAACGGCGAGATCCGCCAGCATGGCACCACGGCAGACATGATCCATAAGATTGTGCCGCTGATCGCCTACATGAGCCGCTTCTTTACCCTGAAACCGGGTGATGTGATCCTGACCGGCACGCCGGAAGGCGTTGGCCCGCTCGTGAGCGGTGACGAGCTAGAGGTCGGTTTTAACGGCCTGTCGCTGAAAACCCGCGTGCTGTAATCTCCTCTTGCCGCCTGAAGAGGGCGGCAAAACTTGCAACAACGTGCCAGACTCGTTATAAGGTGCGCTTTCTTTTGACGTGTGGACATCCTGATGAACGACATCCCTTTCTGGCAAAGCAAAACTCTCGACGACATGACTGACGCGGAATGGGAATCATTGTGCGACGGCTGCGGGCAGTGCTGCCTGCACAAGCTGATGGATGAAGATACGGATGAAATCTACTTCACCAACGTTGCCTGCAAGCAGCTAAACATTAAAACCTGCCAGTGCCGCAACTATGAGCGCCGGTTTGAATTTGAGCCGGACTGCATAAAGTTAACCCGGGATAATCTGCCGACGTTTGAATGGCTGCCGCATACCTGCGCGTATCGCCTGCTGGCGGAAGGGAAAGGTCTGCCTGACTGGCATCCGTTGTTAACCGGTTCAAAAGCGGCGATGCACGGCGAGCGTATCTCTGTGCGCCACATTGCGGTGAAAGAGTCCGAGGTGCGGGACTGGGAAGATCACATCATGAATCACCCGACCCGTTGAGATTAAAAAACCCGCCGAAGCGGGTTTTTTATTATGCGCGGGTGTGTCGGGTGGCGCTGCGCTTACCCGACCTACAAAACCGTAGGCCCGCGCAAGCGAAGTGCCGCCGGGCAACTTAGCGCCCAAAGAGATCGCGTTTCTTCGGTTTGAACGGCTGAGCGATCAGCACCAGCAGCGCCACGATGAAGTAGGCGGCAAAAATGCCTACCAGCCACTGCGGCATCTCCAGCGTCAGGAATTCCCACTGACGAACGGAGCAGTCACCGGATGCGACAAACACCTGCGGCAGCCATTTATCCAGCGGCAGCCAGCTCGGGAAGCGGGCGGCAAAATCGCAGGTCATAAACGGCGACGGATGCAGCTGCATCATGGTGTGCTGCCAGGAGAGTTCAATCCCTTTCCAGGCGCTGTACAGCCAGATCGCGATAGCGGCATAGCGAAGCGGCGACTTCGGCGCAATCGCGCCCACCAGGCCCGCCCCCATAATGCCGAACAGCGCGCAGCGTTCATAAATACAAAGCACGCAAGGTTTCAGTCCCATTACGTGCTGGAACCACAGCGCGACCATTTCCAGCGCAAAGGCGGTCAGGGCCATTAACAACCACGCTCCGCGACCGCGGGAGCACTGGTTTAAAAATCTCAACATAATCATTTCCCTGGAACATGCTTAGAAAGCGCAGTGTAAACGAATTCGTTTATCGCGCCACCTGTACCTGGCGAAATAAAACGTAATTGGATGTTTATCGTGCGAAAAGGCAAACGGGCAGCGAACTGCCCGAGATGCATAGTTTACTGCGCCGCAAGTATACCCGCTTGTATCAACCATTGCGTACAGGGAATGAGGGTAATTTTGACGCAAAGCAATCCCACGATCGTGAGCACCAGCGTGTAGGGCAGCGCCATCCACACCATCCGGCCATAAGAAAGACGTATGAGCGGCGCGAGAGCGGAGGTCAGCAGGAACAGGAAGGCGGCCTGGCCGTTTGGCGTCGCCACCGACGGAAGGTTGGTGCCGGTATTGATCGCCACGGCCAGTAGCTCAAACTGTCTGGCGCTGATAACGCCTTGCTCCATAGCGGCTTTGGCCTCGTTGATGTAGACCGTCCCGACAAAGACGTTATCTGAGATTGACGAGAGCAGGCCGTTAAACAGGTAAAACAGCGACAGCTGAGCATCCGGTGACGCCTGTAATACAAAGGCAATAATCGGCGCGAAGAGATGCTGGTCGATAATCACCGCCACGACCGCAAAGAACACCGCCAGCAGGGCGGTAAACGGCAGGGCTTCGGTAAACGCTTTACCGATGGCATGTTCGTCCGTCACGCCGGTAAAGGTGGTGGCGAGAATAATGACTGACAGGCCTATCAGCCCCACTTCGGCAAGATGAAGCGCCAGCGCGGCGATAAGCCAGACGCCGATGATCCCCTGAGCAATCAGGCGCAGCGTCTCCTGGCGGGTCCGCTGGCGTCGGCTCTGCAGATCGAATTTATGCAGTTCCTGACGTACCGGCTCCGGGAGTTGGGCCCCATAGCCAAAGAGGCGAAATTTTTCCACCAGCAGACAGGTCGCCAGGCCGCAGATAAGCACCGGTACGCTGACCGGGGCCATTCTCAGGAAGAAATCACCGAAGTGCCAGCCCGCCGCTTTGGCAATGATCAGGTTTTGCGGCTCGCCCACCATGGTCATTACGCCGCCCAGCGCGGTACCGACCCCAGCGTGCATCATCAGGCTGCGCAGAAACGCGCGGAACTGTTCCAGCACGTCACGGTTATGCGCATCGACGTGACTGTCATCCTGCAAATCTTCACCCGGACGAGAGGAGGCCACGCGGTGATAAATACCGTAAAACCCAACCGCGACGCTTATCACCACCGCGACGACCGTCAGCGCGTCCAGGAAGGCCGACAGGAAGGCGGCGGCAAGGCAAAACGCCAGCGAGAGGAACATTTTTGACGGAATGCTGAGCAGCAGGCGCGTGAAGATAAACAGCAGGAGCTGTTTCATGAAGTAGATGCCCGCCACCATAAACATCAGCAGCAGAAGCACTTCGAGATTTGACGCCAGCTCTGCTTTGACATGTTCGGCGCTGGTCATGCCGATGACGACGGCTTCAAACGCCAGCAATCCGCCCGGCAGCAGGGGATAACATTTTAGCGCCATGGCCAGGGTGAAGATAAACTCTGCCACCAGCAGCCAGCCGGCGATAAAGGGATTCACACTAAAAATGATGGGATTAACGACCAGGAAAACCAGCAGTATCAGCTTATACCAGTCAGGAGACTGACCTAAAAAATTGCGCCACAGCGCGCGCCCAAAAGAAATTTCCACAACAGACGTCCTTCCCGTCAAGTAAGACAAAACATCAGTATACGCAAAAAATGCGGCCTGGAGGCGGATGAGGCGGCATTGTAAATTTCACAAAAATGAAACGGCGATCCCTCTTTTCTCTCTTTGCCGCGCTACCTGCCACTGGCTGCCTCTGGTATGATGAGTCCAATTTGCTAAAGCTGTGTAATGGAAATCTCACTATGGTCATTAAGGCGCAGAGCCCGGCGGGTTTCGCGGAAGAGTACATCATTGAAAGCATCTGGAATAATCGTTTCCCTGCGGGGTCCATTCTTCCGGCTGAACGCGAACTCTCTGAACTGATTGGCGTCACTCGCACCACGCTGCGTGAAGTGCTTCAGCGGCTGGCGCGCGATGGCTGGTTGACGATCCAGCATGGTAAGCCTACGAAAGTAAACAACTTCTGGGAAACATCCGGGTTAAACATTCTTGAAACGCTGGCGCGTCTCGACCATGAAAGCGTGCCGCAGCTCATTGATAATCTGCTCTCCGTTCGCACCAACATCGCGACGATCTTTATTCGTACAGCTTTCCGTCAGCATCCGGAAGACGCCCTTGCGGTGCTGGCCAGCGCGAACGAGGTGGAAGATCATGCCGATGCCTTTGCCACCCTCGATTACAACGTGTTTCGCGGCCTGGCGTTTGCCTCCGGCAACCCGGTTTACGGCCTGATCCTCAACGGTATGAAAGGGCTCTATACCCGCATTGGCCGCCACTACTTTGCCAATCCGGAAGCCCGCAGCCTGGCGCTGGGCTTCTACCATAAGCTGAGCAAGCTCTGTACCGAAGGCCTGCACGATCAGGTTTATGAGACGGTGCGCCGCTACGGTCACGATTCCGGTGAAATCTGGCACCGTATGCAGAAAACGCTGCCGGGTGATTTAGCGATTCAGACCCGCTAAAAGAAAAACCTCTCGTATGAGAGGTTTTTTTTCGTCGGGTGGCGCTACAGCGTATTCAACCGCGCCGGGCAACGTTCCAGCAGCTCGACGCTGCCGTCTTCATTCTGTTGCTCCAGCTGCACGTCAAATCCCCACAGGCGATGCACATGCTTCAGCACCTCTTTACGCCCTTTATCCAGCGGCGCGCGATTGTGCGGGATATAGCGCAACGTCAGGGAGCGGTCACCGCGCAAATCGACGTTCCATACCTGAATATTCGGTTCAAGGTTGCTCAGGTTGTACTGGGAGGAAAGTCGAGAGCGGATCTCACGGTATCCCTCTTCGTTATGGATTGCTGAAATCTCCAGATAGTTGTTGCGGTCATCGTCCAGCACGGTGAAGAAGCGGAAGTCACGCATGATCTTCGGCGACATAAACTGGCTGATGAAGCTCTCATCCTTAAAGTCGCGCATCGCAAAGTGCAGCGTTTCCAGCCAGTCTGACCCGGCGATATCCGGGAACCAGTACTTGTCTTCTTCCGTCGGCGACTGGCAGATACGCTTAATGTCCTGGAACATGGCAAAGCCAAGGGCATACGGGTTAATGCCGCTGTACCACGGGCTGTTGTAGGGCGGCTGGAACACCACGTTAGTATGGCTGTGGAGGAACTCCATCATGAACCGCTCGGTGACTTTCCCCTCGTCGTACAGATGGTTGAGGATAGTGTAGTGCCAGAAGGTCGCCCAGCCTTCGTTCATCACCTGCGTCTGCTTTTGCGGGTAAAAATACTGGCTCACCTTGCGCACGATACGCAGTATCTCACGCTGCCACGGCTCTAGCAGCGGGGCGTTCTTCTCCATAAAATAGAGCAGGTTTTCCTGCGGCTCGGACGGATAACGACGCGCTTCGGCGATCGTTTTTTCCTCCTCACGCTTCGGCAGGGTGCGCCACAGCATGTTCACCTGGCTTTGCAGATACTCTTCGCGGCTTTTCTGCCGGGCTTTCTCCTCCTGCAGGGAGATTTTCTGCGGACGTTTGTAGCGGTCCACGCCGTAGTTCATCAGCGCGTGGCAGGAGTCGAGCAGTTTTTCCACTTCGTCCACGCCGTAGCGCTCTTCGCAGTCGGTAATGTATTTACGGGCGAAGATCAGGTAATCGACGATGGAGCTGGCATCCGTCCAGCTGCGGAACAGATAGTTATTCTTGAAAAAGGAGTTGTGCCCGTAGCAGGCGTGCGCCATCACCAGCGCCTGCATGGTAATGGTGTTCTCTTCCATTAAATAGGCGATACACGGATTGGAGTTGATGACGATCTCATACGCCAGACCCTGCTGCCCGTGCTTATACAGCCGCTCCGTTTCAATGAATTTCTTACCAAAAGACCAGTGCGGATAGTTAATCGGCATCCCGACGCTGGAGTAGGCGTCCATCATTTGTTCGGACGTAATGACTTCAATCTGATGGGGATAGGTATCCAGGCGGTACAGTTTTGCGACCCGGTCGATCTCGGCGAGGTAAACATCCAGCAGCTCGAAGGTCCAGTCGGGTCCATCGCTCAGACGTGTGTTGTCCTTGTTCAGGGAATCAATAGTAGCCATTAGCGCGCCCTCGTTGTGGGTGCTCTCTCTGTCTGGAGAGCCTCCTTTCAAGCATAGATCAACGTGTTAAAAAGCGTGCTGGGGCAGAAATTTTTTCTTTGCGATTTCGCGTTTTTGATACGGCAAAAAAACGGTGTCCATCAGCATTTTATGCTGGTTAAAAATAACGCGCAGCAGGAGATCCCAAATTAGCACTATCCCCTGATGCTGGGGGATGTGTGAGGTAAGTCACCATAAAAAAGTCGTATGTTGAATAATATTTTCAACTAGGTTATCAATCTGTAATTAGAAGATTGTTCTTTTGCACATAATGGAGTGGCTATGCGTGTTGTCATACTGGGAAGTGGTGTCGTTGGGGTAACCAGCGCCTGGTATTTAAGTCAGGCGGGACATGACGTCACCGTTATCGATCGTGAGTCCGGTCCTGCGCTTGAAACCAGCGCGGCGAACGCCGGGCAAATCTCTCCGGGGTATGCGGCACCGTGGGCAGCGCCGGGCGTTCCGCTGAAGGCGATTAAATGGATGTTCCAGCGCCACGCGCCGCTGGCCATCAGCCTTGACGGCACGCAGTTCCAGCTCAAGTGGATGTGGCAGATGCTGCGTAACTGTGACACCCGCCACTACATGGAGAACAAAGGACGCATGGTGCGCCTGGCGGAATACAGCCGCGACTGCCTGAAAGCGCTGCGCGCGTCGACGGGTATTGAGTATGAAGGCCGCCAGGGCGGGACGCTGCAGCTGTTCCGCACCGAGCAGCAGTACGAAAATGCCACCCGCGATATCGCCGTGCTGGAAGATGCCGGTGTACCTTACCAGCTGCTGGAAGCCAGCCAGCTAGGCCAGGTTGAACCGGCGCTGGCGGAAGTTGCGCATAAGCTGACGGGCGGCCTGCGCCTGCCGAATGACGAAACCGGCGACTGCCAGCTCTTTACGCAGCGTCTGGCGCAAATGTGCGAACAGGCGGGGGTGAAATTCCGCTTTAACACCTCTGTCGACAAGCTGCTGTCGGAAGGGGAAAAAATTTACGGCGTGAAGTGCGGCGAGGAGGTGATCAAAGCCGATGCCTACGTGATGGCGTTTGGTTCGTACTCCACCGCCATGCTGAAAGGTATTCTCGATATTCCGGTCTACCCGCTGAAGGGCTACTCGCTGACCATTCCGGTAAAAGAAGAGAGCGGCGCTCCGGTGTCGACCATTCTGGATGAAACCTACAAAATCGCCATTACCCGCTTCGATAACCGCATCCGCGTAGGCGGCATGGCGGAGATCGTCGGCTTCAACACCGAGCTGCTGAAACCGCGTCGGGAAACGCTGGAGATGGTCGTGGGCGATCTCTTCCCGCGAGGAGGTTTTGTTGAGCAGGCGACGTTCTGGACCGGCCTGCGTCCGATGACCCCGGACGGCACGCCGATCGTGGGGCGCACGCCGTTCAAAAACCTGTGGACCAATACCGGACACGGCACGCTTGGCTGGACGATGGCCTGCGGATCGGGCCAGCTGCTGAGCGACCTGATTTCCGGGCGCACGCCGGCCATTCCGTTTGACGATTTAAGCGCCGCGCGCTATCAATCGGGGTTTACGCCGTCGCGTCCACAGCACCTGCACGGCGCGCATAGCTAAGGAGTTGTCATGTCCCGTCCTGTTCTGGCCCAGCTGAACCTGCAGGCCCTGAAGGATAATCTGCAAATTGTTCGCCGGGCGGCGCCTGGTTCGCGCGTCTGGTCTGTGGTGAAAGCGAATGCCTACGGCCACGGTATTGACCGTATCTGGAGCGCCCTGAGCGCCACCGATGGCTTTGCGCTCCTGAATCTGGAAGAGGCCATTCTGCTGCGCGAGCGCGGCTGGAAAGGGCCGATACTGCTTCTGGAGGGCTTCTTCCACGCGCACGATCTGCCGCTGCTGGATAAATATCGGCTGACCACCAGCGTTCACAGCAACTGGCAGATTAAGGCGATTCAGGATGCGAAACTCCACGCGCCGCTGGATATTTACCTCAAGGTGAACAGCGGCATGAACCGCCTGGGCTTCCAGCCTGAGCGCGTGCATACGGTCTGGCAGCAGCTGCGCGCCATGAAAAACGTGGGCGAAATGACGCTGATGGCCCATTTTGCCGACGCGGAAAAACCGGACGGCATTGCCGATGCCATGGTCCGCATTGAGCAGGCGGCAGAAGGGCTGGACTGCCCGCGCTCGCTGTCAAATTCGGCGGCCACGCTCTGGCATCCTGAGGCGCACTACAACTGGGTGCGTCCGGGGATCGTTCTTTACGGTGCGTCACCCTCGGGCCAGTGGCAGGACATCGCCAACAGCGGCCTGAAGCCGGTGATGACCCTGCGCAGCGAAATCATTGGCGTGCAAACCCTGAAGGCCGGCGACACGGTGGGCTACGGCAGCCGCTACCGGGCAAAGGGCGAACAGCGGATTGGCATCGTGGCGGGCGGCTATGCCGACGGCTACCCGCGCATCGCGCCGACCGGCACGCCTGTCTGGGTCGATGGGGTTCGCACGGGAACGGTGGGCACCATATCAATGGATATGCTGGCCGTTGACCTGACGCCATGCCCGCAGGCGGGCATCGGTTCACCGGTCGAGCTGTGGGGTAACGAAATTAAGATTGATGACGTTGCTGCCGCTGCGGGTACGGTGGGGTACGAATTGATGTGCGCGCTGGCACCGAGAGTGCCGGTTGTGACGGTGTAACGAATGGTTGTGTCGGGTGGCGCTAGCGCCACCCGGCAAAAAAACCGCTACTCCGCTTCATCTTCCATCGGCCTGACGCCGACTTTCCTGACCGCGTTATCTTCTTTCTCCGCAACCGTCCAAATCATCCCGGCGAACTCCACCTGGTCGCCGACAACAGGGGCCGCCCCCAGCAGTTGCTGAATGATTTCCCCCAGCGTTTGCTGCTTGTCGCGGTACTCCAGCCCTTCATCCAGGCCGTAAATCAGCGCCACATCGGCAAACTTGGCGCTGGCTTCCAGAATAAAATCGCCGAAGAAACGCTGGTCCAGCGCCACCGGCGGCGACTGGCTGAACAGTTTGCCCAGCGCGGGCAGGTCGCGTTCGCGGCCAATCACGCAGAGAATATCCCCTTCGCGCAGGCGGGTGCTGCCTGTAGGGTGCAGCAGGACATTATCGCGGAACAGGGCGGCAATGCGCGTTTCTGTCGGCATGTGCAAATCGCGCAGCGAGGCCCCCACGCACCATTTGTCAGCGCTCAGCTGATAAACAAACTGTTCCCAAGGATTCTCTGGGTGAATATCGAGCCCCACGCGAGAGACCGGCCAGCCCACGGGAGGCACCACGACTTTGGCTTTTTTCGCCGCCCACCCGAGCGAGGTTCCCTGGAACAGCAGCGAAATCAGCACCACGAAGAAGGCCACGTTAAAGAACAGCCGGGCGTTATCCAGACCGGCCATCATCGGGAAGACCGCAAGAATAATCGGTACCGCGCCGCGTAGGCCCACCCAGCTGATAAAGACCCGCTCGCGCAGGTTGAAGCCGCGAAACGGCAGCAGTCCTGCAAATACCGACAGCGGACGGGCGAAGAAGATCATCCACGCGGACAGCAGCAGCGCCGGAACGGCGATCGGCAGCAGGTCCGAAGGCGTAACCAGCAGGCCCAGCACCAGGAACATGCCAATTTGCGCCAGCCAGGCCAGGCCGTCGAAGTTCTGCAAAATGGCATGACGGTTACGGATCGGTCGGTTGCCCATCAGGAAACCGCAGAGATAGACGGCGAGAATGCCGCTGCCGTCCAGCGCGGTGGTAACGGCAAAAATAAGAATGCCGCCGCTCAGCGCCAGCAGGGGGTAAAGCCCCGCGGGGAGGGAGATGCGGTTGATCATCTGCTGTAAGAGGTATCCCCCCGCCAGGCCAATAACAATCCCCAGCCCGAACTGCTGCAGGATATGCCAGACGAACATCCAGCTCAGGCCCGTCTCGTGCTGCTGGATCATCTCAATCAGCGTGATGGTGAGAAACACCGCCATCGGATCGTTACTGCCGGATTCAATCTCAAGCGTGGAGCCGACGCGTTCGTTAAGCCCTTTTCCGCCGAGCAGGGAAAACACCGCTGCCGCATCGGTTGAGCCAACAATCGCGCCAATCAGCAAACCTTCCATGATGTTGAGATGGAAAAGCCACGCGGCCATCATTCCGGTGAGGCCTGAGGTAATCAACACGCCAACCGTCGCGAGCGACAGCGCGGGCCCTAAGGCCACGCGGAAGGAGCTTGCCTGGGTGCGCATCCCGCCGTCCAGCAGGATCACCGCCAGCGCGAGGTTACTCACCATGTAGGCGAAAGGGTAGTTATCGAATGGGATACCGCCAATACCATCAATGCCGGCCAGCATGCCGATGGCGAGGAAAATGACAAGAATAGGTATGCCGAGACGCGATGAAAATGAACTTAATAAAATACTGCTGGTTACAAGGACCGAACCCAGAATGAAAAGGCTGATTATCGCTGCGGCATCCAATGTTCTCTTACTCCCACCTCAATGTTAACGCTGTTACTAAAACCCTAACATATTAACGACGGCAACAGCGTTTTATTAAGGGGGTATAACGGCTTTTTTATGCCTTTATGACAGGATGGCCGCTGATGGTCAGCCGACTGCCTGAATCATTGTGGATCAGGGAGGCGTGCGCCCCCAGCGCCAGGGTCACGGTTTGCTGCTCATGACCAAAATCCAGACCGGTGATGACCGGAACATCCAGCCGCGAGCGAATGAACTCAACCATGGTTTCCAGGGAGTAACCCGCGTCATAGTCATTCGGGGCAGAGCCGCTGAAGCTGCCCAGCACAATTGCGGACTGGCGCTCAAGAATACCGGCATGATAGAGCTGCAACAGCATGCGCTCGACGCGGAACGGATGTTCGTTGATATCTTCCAGCACCAGAATGCCGTCCTCGATTTGCGGCATCCACGGCGTGCCGATAAGCGAGACCAGCATCGCCAGGTTACCGCCCCAGAGCTGACCTTCACATTCCCAGTGCGGTCCATTGCCTTGCCACTCCACGCTGTAGGTGGAATTGCGCAGCGCGCGCCAGAAGTGTTCCACGGTAAACGCATCCAGCTCCGGTGCGCCGAAGTTACCGGCCAGCATTGGGCCGCTGAAGGTGATAATGTCATGCAGCGCCAGCAGCCCAAGCTGGATGACCGTGAAATCGCTGTGGCCGCAGATCAGCAGCGGATCCTGCTGCTGACGCTGTGCCAGCCCCTGCCAGTCAATGCTCTCCAGTAACCGGCTCGCACCATATCCGCCGCGCACCGCCAGCACAATCCGGTTTTCGCCCGTCAGGCTCACCAGACTATTGATATCATTCAGCCGCTGCGCTTCGGTACCGGCAAAACGCTGCTGGCGGCGGGGGATAATTGTCTGATTTTCTACCTGGTGGCCCGACTCCAGTAAACGCTGAACGCCCCGCTGCGCCGCATCCTGGTTAATGCAGTAGCCCGACGGCGCGATGAGATGAAACTGAGACATGGCAAATCCTTGCTGAATGAGAAACTAATTGTCTATATCATGCCGCTTATTCGCCGCCTGCTTCAAGAGCGGCGCACCGCAATGACCGGCTATAAGGATAGATGACGTGAAACTGAGATGGTTTGCTTTTTTGATTGTGTTGCTCGCTGGCTGTAGTTCAAAACATGATTATCAAAACCCGCCCTGGAATCCGGAAGTGCCGGTGAAGCGGGCCATGCAGTGGATGCCGATCAGTGAGCAAGCCGGGAAGGCCTGGGGCGTCAGTCCGCGCCTCATCACGGCGATCATCGCGGTGGAGTCAGGCGGTAATCCCACCCTCGTCAGCAAATCCAACGCGGTGGGCCTGATGCAGCTTAAAGCGTCAACGGCGGGGAAAGAAGTTTACCGCTATATGGGCTGGAGCGGCCAGCCGTCGACCAGCGAGCTGAAGAACCCGGAACGCAACATTTCAATGGGCACGGCCTATCTGAGCATCATGGAGCATGGCGTGCTGAAGGGCATTAAGGATCCGGAGGTGATGCAGTACGCGCTGGTGGTGTCTTACGTTAACGGTGCCGGCGCGTTGCTCAGAACCTTCTCTTCTGACCGAAAAGAGGCGATTGAAGAGATTAACGGCATGGACAAAGACGAATTCTTTGAACACGTGGCGAAAAATCATCCGGCACCACAGGCGCCTCGTTATATCTGGAAGGTACAGAAAGCGATGGATGCCATGTAATGCCGCAGACGGGCGGCGGTCACGCTGCCCGATTTCTTCACAGGACTTTATTTGCGCGTTCCCGCGCCTCCCGCTCCAGGGAATAGATAATACGCTGAAGCTCACGCTCTGCGCCTGGCCCGACGTTCAGGAAGCGGAAGCTCAGACGCGGCGTGGTGATGGTTTCGTTTTTGCTGTCCACGACGGTGCGGTCGCTGATGGCAATCAGCTGCGCATCGAAATAGAAGCGACCCCAGCCACCCATATCCAGTTCAATTTGCGTAAACCGCATGCCCTCTACCAGCCCGTCGGGTTTCGGCGTATCCATCAGTGCGCCCATGCCGCCAAGCGACAGATCGAAGAGGCGAAAGCGGATCTCTTTTTTGTCCGGCATTTTGGCCTTACAAAAATAGGCGGGATGGAGCGGGGCGCTGATGCGGAAATATTCACGACGTTGAACAAACCAGAGATTGGTCGGAAGGGGGGTCACAAAAGCCGGAAGTCCCTGGTATTCGCTGAGTTCCAGTCGCGACAGGACAAACTCCACTTTGGCCCCCTGCGTTTCGGCCATCACCGCGATGTTCTCCGCTTTCAGCGCCGCGCGGTTTTCGTACTCCTGACTGCCTAGATCAATCACCAGCCGATCCTGCGAGGCGTCAAGGATCTTGCTGATGAACTGATTATTCGACCAGCTGATGCGCAGCGGCACTTCACCTTTTTGCAGGTCGCGTAATACCCCTAATACAGCCAGCGGATTTTGCTTGAGGAACTGCTCACTGTAATGACTCACGCCGGATGGCTCCTTGATTGATGACAGACTGTCTTAGCGTTATCGGCAATCTGCAATGAAACTTAATACAAACCGGTGAGTTTTTTTGCCTGTTTAACCAAAGATAAGTCGGTGAGATGAAAATGGTTTTCCGGCGATGACCTATACTTAAGTTAGCTGTGCAGAAGGTTTTCTGCGCATGCGTTAAACCTGCAAGAGGGCATCGCTATGGGTATCATCGCCTGGATTATCTTTGGTCTTATTGCTGGCGCTATCGCTAAACTGATCATGCCGGGAAACGATGGCGGCGGTTTTATTTTGACCTGTGTACTCGGGGTCGTTGGTGCGGTTGTGGGCGGCTGGCTGGCGACGATGTTTGGTTTTGGAGGCAACATAAGTGGTTTCGACCTGCACAGTTTTCTGGTCGCTGTCGTGGGTGCCATTGTGGTGCTGGGCATATTCAGGTTACTGCGACGAGCATAAATTCACATAAACGGCTCTCTGAGGAGGGCCGTTTTTTTGCCTGCGTATTGATTTGTTAATCTAAATGATAATAATTGTCGTTCCGTATTGCATCTAACAACAAGACGACATTATGAATACCTCACGTTTTACGCTATGCGCCCTGGCAGGCGCCGTCACGCTCGCACTGCATGTTCCGGCATTCGCCGAAGAATCCACTATCGTCGTCACCGGCTCAGAGCAGGGCAGCGCGCTGCCGGCCTGGACGAACAGCGCCACGAAATCGGCCGTTGCCGAAAGTAAAACGCCGCAGGTCATCACGACCGTCTCTGCGCCGGAAATTGAAAAGCGTCATGCTAATTCCGTGAATGAAATCCTGCGCTATGCTCCGGGCGTTTCAACCGAGGTGCGGGGGAATACGTCGTACATGAGCGAATATAAAATTCGTGGCTTTACCGTCGACCAGGAGTTCTACAACGGGCTGCAGCTGCCCTATAACGTTACCGGCAATACCAAAGCGCGAATCGATCCGCTGTTGATTGACAGCGTTGATATCCTGAAAGGCCCCTCATCGGTACTTTACGGCGGCGGTTCACCGGGCGGGCTGGTGAATATTCAAAGCAAAAAACCGCAGCGTGAAGCCCGAACCGAAATCGGCGTTAACACCGGAAACCGTAATCTGAAAGAGGGCTATCTCGATTCAACCGGGCAGGTTGCCGACAGCAACTGGAACTACCGTCTGCTGGGCAAAGCCACGGAAAACGACGATCAGCCGCACTCCACCCGGTATGAAAACTACCTGGTTGCCCCGTCCGTTGCCTGGCAACCCGACAGCAAAACCCGCCTTACCCTGGACGCGCTGGCGCAAAACACCCCGAGCCTGACGCCGTCTAACCCGCTGCCGCTCGCCTACCTGCGCTCGAAATACGCGGGCAAGCGCGACTACGCCGGTGATGAGTGGAGCGGGTTTAAGCAGCGTCAGTGGATGCTGGGCTACAGCTTTGAACATGAATTTGACAGCGGCTGGGGCTTTAATCAGAAGGCGCGCTATTTTGATGTCGATACCCATCAGCGCAGCGTGTATGCAACGGGGACGGGAAGCGAGGTCTATCAGCTCAACCGCTTTGCCTACACCACGGATGAAGATCTGCAGAGCTTCAACATTGACAACCAGGTGACCAAAACCGTTGCGCTGGGCGAGTGGAAACACCACCTGCTGGCCGGGTTTGACTACCAGAAGCTGAACTCCCACTTCCACTACCGCTACGCGTCGGCCACGCCGGGTATCGATATGCGGCATCCTGACTATTCGCAAATCCAGGAAAGCGCGCTGGGGCTCTATACCGCCCAGAAAAACCGCCTCAGCTATCAGCAAAACGGTTACTACCTGCAGGATCAGGTAGAGTTTGGCGGTCTCAACCTGCTGGGCAGCCTGCGCTACGATGATTACCGCTCCGTCACCACCAACTACCTGCAAAACGGTGATAAGGCCTGGGTGTCGCAGGATCGCGTCACCAAACGCCTGGGCGCGCTTTACGCCTTCGATAGCGGGATTTCGCCGTTTATCAGCTATTCCGAAGGTTTTGCGCCGGTGTCGCCGCAGGGCACGCTCGTGGCGAAAGACGTTAAGCCAACCACCAGCAGGCAGGTGGAAGGCGGGGTAAAATATCTGCTGGCCGACTACGCTACCACCTTTACCGCCTCGGTGTTTAACATCCGTCAGAAAAATGTCGTCACCTCCGATCCGGGCTTCCTGAACTATCGTCAGACCGGGGAAGTGGAATCTAAAGGGGCAGAGCTCTCCGCCATTAGCCGTCCGACGGACAACCTGACGCTGATTGCCAACTATGCGTACACCCACGCGATCAACAGGGAAGATGACAAGTACAAAGGTAAACGTCCGACGCAGGTCCCGGAGAATGCCTTTAACCTCTGGGGGGATTACACCTTTGAGAGCACCGCGCTGAAAGGGCTGATGCTGGGCGCAGGCGCACGCTACACCGGGCCAATGGAGATCTCTCCGGCTAACGATACGGGTAAGCTGGGCGGCACCACCCAGTACGATCTGGCGGCTTCATATCGGATGGGCGAGATCCTGCCTTCCCTGGCAGGGCTGACGCTTAAGGCCAGCGCGCAGAACATCACCAACAAAGAGACGCTGACCTGCTACGATGCGACCAACTGCTGGATTGGGCGTGACAGGACGTATCAGCTAGGGGCGAGTTACAGCTTCTAGGTAACTCCCTGTGAGTTCAAAATGTAGGCCGGGTAAGGCGTAGCCGCACCCGGCATTACTCCCTTACTGCGCCGTCGCTTTTACCGGCGCAGCCTCATCATTCGCCGCAGGCCGATTCTCCGGCACGCTGTCGCAAGGTTTCTCTTTCGGGCAGACCCGATCCAGCATTTTCAGCGTCACGCCGTTGCTCCAGCCGAAGCCGTCCTGCAGCGGATACTCGCCGCCGCCGCCGCCCGTACCGGTGGTCGACACGTCATACTTTTCAACCAGTTTCTTTTCCCGGTCGTAAGTATGCTGAACGTTCTTCAGGAAGCGCCAGGTCACGTCCATCGAGACCTTCTCTTGCCCGTAATTCTGCAGCCCTTCCGCAGCCACCCATTGCAGGGGGGCCCAGCCGTTTGGCGCATCCCACTGCTGGCCGCTGTTTACGGTGGTTGTCGCTATCCCGCCCGGTTTCAACAGGCGCGACGAGGTTGCCGCGGCGACTTTATCGGCACGATCCTGCGCCGCCGCCTTCACGTAAAGCGGGAACAGGGCTGCGGCGGTGAGCTGATTGCGTACCTTCTTGCTCTTCAGATCGTAATCCGCGTACCAGCCCTCTTTATCATTCCACAGGTGGCTCTCGATGGATTTCTGACGCGCCGTAGCCAGCGCTTCGTATTTACTTGCGCTGGCGGCGTCACCGCTCTCCTGGCTTGCCCGCGCCAGCAGTTTTTCCATCTTAAACATCAGGGCGTTCAGATCCACGGGAACAATGCTGGTGGTCCGGATGGTGCCGAGCTTTTGCGGGTCGTCCATCCAGCGGGAGCTAAAGTCCCAGCCCGAGGCCGCGGCGGAACGTAAATCACGATAGATCTCGGTCGCGGGTCGGTTAGGGTTACTTTTGGCAGTATTCACATCGTCAAGCCAGGACTCCGGACGCGGGGTATCGCGGTCGTCCCAGTAGCGGTTGAGAACAGCGCCGTCGTCCAGCTTCACCACGCGCTTGTTGGCCTGACCCGGCTGAAGGGCGTCGACGCCGTCCATCCAGTAGGCATACTCTTTCTCCATCTGCGGACGATACTTCTTCAGCGCATCGCTGTCGTGCGTTGCCAGCAGTTCCACCATCAGCGAGAAGAACGGCGGTTGGGATCGGCTCAGGTAATAGCTGCGGTTGCCGTTGGGAATGTGGCCGAAGGTGTCAATCTCATAGGCAAAGTTATCCACCATGTCGCTGATTTTGTCCCAATGATCGCTCTCTGCCAGGCCCAGCATGGTGAAATAGCTGTCCCAGTAGTAAACCTCGCGGAAACGTCCGCCGGGCACAACGTAAGGTTTCGGTAACGGCAGAAGGGAATCCCATTTGTTGCTGGCTTTACCGGTGGTGCGCGTCAGCACGGGCCAGAGATCGTCAATGTGCTCACGTAAACTTTGTCCAGCAGGCGGAACATATTTTTCCCCTTCCGCAGGGAGCGTAAAGTTCATCTCGACAAAGTGGCGTAAGTCAAAGCTGGACTGCGTGTGCTGCATCCGGTAGTCCGCCAGAATCATCAGCGGGTCGCTTTTGGGGACGGCATCAGCAAAGGTTTTCTGATCGGGAAACAGTTTGGCGCTTTGCACATCGTTAAACAGAGGGCCCAGCAAAATATCGGGTGAGGTTGTCTGGGCTGCGGGGCTATCGTCGGCATATCCCAGTGTCGTTACGCCGAGCAGCGCGCCGCCTAACGCAAGGGGCAAAAACGCGGGGCGTAGTGTACGAGGTCTTATCATCAGTTCGTCTCCTGTCTTCACTAAACAGCGTGACCGCTGTTGTCAATCACCTGAAAACCTTAGACGAATATTGCCCGCTTCGCGTTAAATATTGCCGGTCTTTCAGACCTCTTCCGCGGTCTGGCTGGCTTCCCGCAGCGTGCCCGGCGCATGTCCAATAATGCGCTTGAATGCCCGGCTGAAGGCCGCCAGGGAGCCGTATCCCAGCCGCAGCGCGACGGTTTCAATGGGTTGATTTTCATGCCGAATGTACTGAATCGCCAGCCGCATTCTCAGCTCGCTGAGATATTTTGCCGGAGTGGTTCCCGTCGCGGCCAGAAACCGTTCGGCGAACACGGAGCGGGACGTGCCTGCTTCTTTTGCCAGATCCGCGACGCTCCAGTTCAGGCCTGGCTGCTGGTGCATGGCGTAAATGGCACGGCTCAGGCGCGGGTCGCGCAGAACCTGCACCCAGCCGGTGGCTTTACCGCAGCCGCCTTCAACCCAGCCGCGCACGATTAATGCCGCCACCACGTCGGCAAGGCGCGCAAGGATCCCGGCATACCCGGCCTGACGCGCCGCGGATTCCCGCTCCATCGCCGCCAGCAGCGGATGAATTTCCGGCCAGGTGGACATCAGCCGGCTGACCATCATCACTTCCGGCATCGCTTTGATCAGCGGCTGCATCCCGCCCAGCTCAAAATCCATGCACCCGCTAAAGATGAGGGTATTCTCGCTTTCCGGGCAGGGCTCGCAGGTGATAGCACACACCGAGCTGCAGATAGGCTCGCTCGGGAAGGCGTTGATGGGCGTAATGGTGGCCTGCTCGTCAGAGAGCAGGGCGTGGGAATTCCCGCCGGGAATAAAGAGGGCGTCGCCACCGCTCAGTTCGAACGTTGCACCGCTCTCCATGCGCAGCAGGGCGCTACCGTGGCTCACAAAATGAAACTGTGCCCGGCCGGGCGCCTGATGAAACGCGACGCCAAACGGCGCGCTGGCCTGGATCCGCCGGTATTTCACGCCTGAAAGACGCATGCCGCGTAAAAGTTCGCTGATCAGATCGGGTGACTGTACGGTCATGGCACAACTCCGGACGAATAATCAATAAGTGGAGATTATATGTCATAGATCGTCCAGGGTGAACCTTCTATTCTTTTGCGACACTAGTCACATTTTTATAACGGGAGATCAACAGATGAGTTCATGTGTCACGGCGAGCGAGGCGGTAGCGCCTGCAAAACCCGCCTGGCGGGCCGTCTATTCACTGGGGCTGGGGGTATTTGGTTTGATTACGGCAGAATTTCTGCCGGCGAGTTTGTTAACGCCCATGGCCGCGAGCCTGGGCGTAACCGAGGGAATGGCCGGACAGGCCGTCACCGCCACCGCGCTGGTGGCGCTGGTCACCGGGCTGCTGATTACGCCAGCCACCAAAAGTATCGACCGCCGCTGGGTGCTGATGTTTTTCTCGGTCCTGCAAATTATCTCCAGCCTGCTGGTGGCCTTTGCGCCCAACCTGCACGTCCTGCTGATGGGGCGTCTGCTGCTGGGGGTAGCCATTGGGGGATTCTGGGCGATGTCGACGGCGACCACGATGCGTCTGGTTCCGGCAGATAAAGTGCCGAAAGCGCTGGCGGTGATCTTCTCCAGCGTATCGATAGCCACGGTGGTCGCGGCGCCGCTCGGCAGCTATCTGGGCAGCCTGATCGGCTGGCGCAACGTCTTTGTACTCTGCATTCTGCCGAGCATGCTGGCGCTGCTGTGGCAGCTCTGGGTGCTGCCGTCCATGAAGCCGGAGAGCAGCGGCAGCCTGAGTACGCTGTTCCGCGTGCTGCGTCGTCCGGGAATGATCGGCGGCATGCTGGCGACCATTCTGATCTTCAGCGGCCATTTCGCCTTCTTTACCTACCTGCGTCCGTTCCTGGAGACGGTGGGACAGGCGAGCGTGGAGACCATTTCGCTGATCCTGCTGGGCTTTGGGATCGCCAACTTTGTGGGTACGTCCGTTGCAGGGCATCTGCTGGCACGCAATCTGCGCCTGACGCTGGCACTGGTGCCGTTTGCGATGGGCGTTCTCGCGCTCATGATGGTCGCCTTTGGTCATCTGGCGATGCTGGACGGGCTGCTGGTCGCGCTGTGGGGCTTTGCATTTGGTCTGGTTCCGGTGGGCTGGTCAACCTGGCTTGCCACTACCGTTCCGGATGAAGCCGAAAGTGCAGGAGGGCTGCTGGTGGCCTCAATCCAGCTGGCGATAAGCGCCGGTGCGGCCGGAGGTGGGGCAGTGTTTGATCTTAACGGCGCCAGCGGCGTATTCGCGGGAAGCGGTTTCCTGCTGGTGATGGCGATGGTGATTGTGTTTATGGGTGTGAAAGTTAAAGCGGAGTGATTTTTTAGCCGGGTGAGCGTTCGTGCTACCCGGCCTCAGGTTTACAGCCCTTTCTTATCCATAAAGACCGCCAGATCCACCAGGCGGTTAGAGAAGCCCCACTCGTTGTCATACCACGCCAGGATCTTCACCATGTTCCCGCCTATCACCAGCGTGGAAAGCCCGTCGATAATTGAGGAGCGTGGGTCGCCCTGGTAGTCGCTGGAGACCAGCGGTTCATCGCTATAGCCCAGAATGCCTTTAAGAGGCCCGCTGGCGGCCGCGTTGCGGAACGCGTCATTCACCTCTTCGGCGGTTACGTGACGGCTCAGCGTTACCGTTAAATCCACAATCGACACCACCGGCACCGGCACGCGCAGGGAGTACCCGGTCAGTTTGCCGTCAAGGGAAGGGATCACTTTCCCCAGCGCTTTCGCCGCACCGCTTGAATAAGGCACAATCGACAGCGCCGCCGCGCGTGCGCCGCGCAGATCTTTTTCCGGCTGATCGTGCAGCGCCTGGCTGTTGGTGTAGGCGTGCGTCGTGTTCATCAGGCCATGCTCAATCCCGAACTGCTGGTGCAGCACCTGAGCGGCCGGCGCCAGACCGTTCGTGGTGCAGCTCCCGTTGCTTACCACCGCGTGTTTGGCGGGATCGTACTGCTCATGGTTGACGCCCATCACAATCGTCAGATCATCGTTTTTCGCGGGAGCGGAAATGATGACGCGCTTAGCGCCGCCGTGGGTGATATGCACCGCCGCTTTCTCTCGCTCGGTAAAGAAGCCGGTGGCCTCAATCACCACGTCTACTCCAGCTTCACGCCACGGGATATTCGCCGGATCGCGTTCGCTAAATACGGCGATCCGCTGGCCGTCTACCTGCAGCGCGCCGTCACCCGCTTCAACGGGCGCGGGCAGCGTGCCCAGAAGGGAATCATGCTTCAGCAGATGGGCGAGGGTTTTACTGTCCGTCAGATCGTTAATGGCCACAATCTGCAGAGCCGGGTTGCCCAGCGCCGCGCGCAGGAAATTACGTCCGATACGGCCGAAACCGTTAATACCGACCTTAACCATGGTGCACTCCTTATCTCTGTTGTCTGGAGTCACTGTAGGCGTCGGGCAGGTTGGCGTAAACGACAAAAAAGGATCAGATTACGCCATCTTGCGGCAGTGGAAGCGCTGGCGGTACTCGCCGGGCGTAAGGTGAAGCTGTTTCTCAAAGATGCGGCGCAAGTTAATGCTGGTGCCAAACCCGCTTTGCTCGGCAACGCGCTCAAGGGAGTCATGGGTCTGCTCAAGCAGCTGACGGGCCGCGGCCAGGCGCGCTTCGGTCACATAGCGGGCGGGAGAGACTCCCGCGTCGCGGGTAAACACGCGGGTGAAGTTACGCGGGCTCATTGCCGCTTTCTCGGCCAGATTTTCCACGCACAGATCGGCGGTGAGGTTCTGCAGGATCCAGGTTTGCAGTTCGCTTATCGGACCGGATGTGCCGGGCTGCTGAAGGCTGTAGCGGCTGAACTGCAGCTGCCCGCCGGGACGGCGCAGGTACATCACCATATCCTGCGCGACGTCGCGGGCGAGGGTAAATCCGTAATCGTCCTCTACAAGCGCCAGGGTCAGATCGAACCCGGAACTGACGCCGCCGGAGGTCCAGATGGGGCCGTCCTGAATGTACAGCGGGCCGCCTTCGACCCGGATTGACGGGTACTGTGTCTGCATTGTCTCCAGCAGCCGCCAGTGGGTGGTCGCGCGGCGACCGTCCAGCAGGCCGGTCTGGGCCAGCAGCATCGCGCCGCCGCAGATAGAGGCTACCCGCCGGGCGTGCGGCGCAGCGAGGTGCAGCCAGTCAACCACCGCCGTGCTCTCCTGCTCGTTCATGCCGCGTCCGGTGATGATAATGGTATCCAGCGGTTCACGTGGATCCAGTTCCGGCAGGCGATAGTCCGCCAGCAAATTCAGGCCGGACTGGCCGTGGATCACCTGGTGAGGCTGCGTGGTGGCGATGATAATCCGGTAGCGGGGCTGCGCAAGCCCTTCCGGATGCAGCCGGTTGGCCTGCATCAGAATGTCGGCGATACCGGCGGCTTCAAACAGCATGCCGCCGTCGGGAACAATAATCAGGATCTTTTTCATGTCCTGAAAAGTACCTTTATTACAGAATAAGTCAAGGAACGCATGACCCCCACGTTTCTGGCAAAGCAAAGCGATTAATGTTCTTTGTTATTTCAGGCGTTTTCCCCGATCGTCAGAGAATTATCTCTGGCGAAACGGCGTCTGAAGGAATGAGTCAACGAAGCTCCCTCTATTTACATCCGCAACAACGCGAACAAATCCGCCACCTCGCATCGGGTTTTTTATGGCGAAGCGAACTGCCCACGTGGCTGCTGATTATCACTATTTATGCAGGCTGGTTTACCACGCTGGCGTTCTGGCAAACGCTGGGTCTGCTGCCCGCCACGCTGCTGCTTATCGGGTTTACCGCCTGGTACATGTCGCTGCAGCATGAGCTGATCCACGGGCATCCCACCCGTTTTGCCTGGCTGAACCAGCTGTTTGGCACGCTCCCGCTGTCGGTCTGGTATCCGTACGGCCTGTACCGGGACTCCCATCTCGCCCATCATCGGCACCATAGCCTGACCCATCCGGTGGATGACCCGGAGTCGTACTATTTTACCGACGAGAGCTGGGCGCGCTTTTCTCCCTGGCAGAAACGGCTTATCAGGGCCCGGAATACCTTTGCCGGACGGCTGATGCTGGCACCGCTGCTGGATATCCTTCAGACGCTGGGCAGCGCCGCGGCGGCATTTCGTCACCTTCACCTGTGCGCAATGACGATGTGGCTGGTGCACGCTTTGCTGCTGGTGGTGCTCTTCGCCTGGATGACGCACGTCGGTTTTTCTCCCTTCTGGTTCGTGCTGGCAGTCAGCTATCCGGCGCTGGCGCTGACCAAGGTCCGATCGTTTTTCGAGCATCGCGCGGCGGACGATCCGCTGGCGCGCTCCGTCATTAACGAGGCCGGGCTGTTCTGGCGGGTACTGTTTTTGAATCTCAACTACCATTCAGTACATCACGATCTGCCGGGCGTGCCCTGGTACGGGCTGAAGGCGATCTACCAGCAAAACCGGGAGGCGTACCGGCAGCGAAACCACGGTTTTCTCGTCAGGGGCTATGGTGAATGGCTGCGTCAGTTCTGGGGCAGGCCCGTTGACGTCACCGTTCACCCAGGAAAACAACAGGGGGAAGGGTATGAGTAACCTGCTGGCGTTTCCCATGTATGCTGTGGATCGCGCCGACACCCTTGCGCTCTGGCTGGCGGTAAAAGGGCTGCTGGCTGCGCGCGGTGTGTCCGTCGATCGCGATCCCGGCTGGCCGGAGTCCGATCTGCTGACCCACTGGCGACAGCCTGCGCTTGTCCTCAGCCAGACCTGCGGTTATCCGCTGGTTACCCAGCTTCCGGACGTGCAGGTGGTCGGCTGTTTTCACTACGTGGCACCTGGCTGCGAAGGGATCCAGTACCGCAGCTTTCTGGTGGTGCGCGAGGAGGATCGGCATCTCACGCTGGCGGATTTTCGCGGACGTCGTGCGGTATGTAATTCTCCGGATTCGCAGTCCGGCTACAATGCGCTGCGAAAAATAGTCGCTCCCCTGGCGGGCAACGGTCCATTTTTCGCGCAAACGTCCTTCAGCGGCAGCCATCGCCAGTCGCTGATCGATGTCAAACGCGGGGCAGGGGATATCGCGGCCATCGACTGCGTGACCTGGGCGTTGCTGCAGCGTCACGAGCCGGAAAGACTGACGGGGCTGGCGGTGATTGACCATACCCCTCTGACGCCGGGGCTGCCGCTCATTACCTCGCACCACACCTCGCCTGACACCCTTGATGCCCTTCGCGATGCGCTCCGCGCGCTGGTGAGTTTGCCGGAATATCGGGCCGTGTGCGGCGCGGTGCTGATTGACGGTTTTAGCGTGGTGACGCGCCAGGCCTACGCCTCATTGTTGGCGTGATAAATCTCCTGCGCGTCGGTAAAGCAGCGCAGCGCCAGCGAGGAGACGGGCTTCTGCCTGCGCATAATCAGGCCGACAGGGGCCTCAATATTCGCGTCGGCGATGGGGACAATCCTGAAATTACTGTTCAGATCTTCCAGACCGTTATTCAGCGGCATCACGGCGCAGCATACGCCGCTTTGCACCGCCTGTATGATCTGAAACGTGGAGTCGCTCTCGAAAACGGACGCCGGTTCGATGCCTGCAGACTTAAAGCTGGCCTCCATATGCGCCCGGTAATGCATCCCTTTAGTCAGAAACCCCAGCGGAAAATCCGTCAGATCGCGCCAGGTCAACGTCTCCTGGCCGAGCTGGAAATGGCGGACGTCGTGCAGCAGGCCCATCTTGGTTTTGGGTAGCTGGATAATATCGAACAGGCTGGTGTCGATGCTGTTGAGGTAGCAAATTCCCAGCTCAAGCTGATTGCGGCTGACGCCGTCGGCAATCTGCGCGGAGGACATGGAATAGAGGCTGTAGGTCAGCTCCGGATATTTTTGGGTCAGCAGGCGAATAAAGATCATCGGATCCACGCTCGCCAGCGGCACCATCCCGAGACGTAATTCGCCCACCACCTGGCCTTTGCACAGCGCCGCTTCCGCCTGCAGCCCGTCGTGCGCGGCCAGCAGCGCGCGGGCCCACGCAAGGATACGCTCCCCTTCCGGCGTAAACCCTTCAAAGCGCTGTCCGCGCAAAATCAGCACCAGCCCCAGCTCCTCTTCCAGGCTGCGGATGCGCATGGAGAGGGTCGGCTGGGTGATGTTGCACTGCGAGGCCGCCTTGCCAAAATGGCGGGTCTCGTCGAGCGCGATTAAATATTTTAACTGTTTAATATCCATCTTTTCTCTGCGCGAACAGCCTTACAGCATGCGGATCTCTTTTGAGCGCAGGGTGATGCGAACCGGAACGGATTTATACGACGGCGTACCGCTGTCCTTATCCAGATAATCCAGCGGTACCAGCACGTTGGCCTCCGGATAATAGGCGCCGACGGTCCCCGGAGCGATATTGTACGCCACCACGGTAATGTCTTTCAGACGCTGAACGCTGCCGGGGAGGGCGGTTTCGATATCCACGCGGTCGCCGTGCTCCAGCCCTGACTGCGCCATGTCGTCCTCGTTCATGAACAACACGTCGCGGCGGCCAAATACGCCACGGTAGCGGTCGTCAAGGGCGTAAATGGTGGTGTTGTACTGGTCGTGGCTGCGCAGCGTGATTAGCCGCATAACATGCTCACCTTCGCCGCTGGCGTTCTCGTGAACACCGTCGAACACCGAGAACATCGCTTTTCCCGTCGCCGTTGGCCAGATGCGTTGCGTGGGCGGCAGCGGCATACGGAAGCCACCGGGAACGCGGATCCGCGCATTGTAGTTCTCAAAGCCCGGGATGGTCTGCTCGATCAGATCGCGGATGCGGTCGTAATCCTCAACCAGCATCAGCCAGTCCACGCGGGTTTCCGGCAGCGTGGCTTTCGCCATGCCGGCGACGATAGCCGGTTCCGAACGGAGTAACGGTGAGGCGGGTTTCAGCTTGCCGGATGAGGCATGGACCATGGACATCGAGTCTTCGACGGTAATGGACTGACGACCGGTAGCCTGAACATCCAGCTCGGTACGGCCAAGACACGGGAAAATAAAGGTCTCTTTGCCCACCAGCAGATGGGTGCGGTTCAGCTTGGTGCCGACGTGCACGCTCAAATCCAGGTTACCCATCGCCGGAAAACCACGTTCGTGATCGGGCATCGCCACCGCAAAATTACCCCCGAGGCAGATGAGCGCCTTCGCGCGGCCGTCGATCATCGCCTGCGTGGCCTGCACCGCATCGTGTCCATGGTGAGACGGCGGCTCAAAGCCGAAAACGTCCTTCAGACGGTTCAGGAAGGCCGGCGTGGGTTTCTCGCTAATCCCGACGGTACGGTTCCCCTGAACGTTTGAATGACCGCGCAGGGGGCATATTCCCGCACCGGGCTTGCCGATATTCCCCCGTAGCAGCAGCAGGTCAGCGATCAGGCGGACGTTGGCCGTGCCTTTATTGTGCTGGGTAATGCCCATCCCGTAGGTGATGATGGTGGCATTCGATTTCGCATATGCCTCGGCTACCGTTTTGAGGGCCGCCTGACTGAGACCTGACTCCCGCTCGATCTCGTCCCAGCGGGTCTGTGCGATATCGGCGGTGAAATCTTCAATGCCCTGGGTATGTTCGGCGATAAACGCGCGATCGAGCACGTCGCCGCGTTCGGCCTCCATTTCAAGCAGGTGTTTAGCTATGCCTTTCAGCGCGGCGGCGTCGCCCCCGGCCTTTACCTGGAAGTAGGTTGAGGCAATATCCGTAGAGCCGTAAGTTGCCATTTCAATCACGCTTTGCGGATCGGCGAAACGTTCGAGGGCGCGCTCGCGCAGCGGATTAAAGACGATAATCGGTACGTTGCGGCGGGCCAGCTCATGGAGGGTGCCCATCATTCGCGGATGGTTCGTGCCGGGGTTGTGACCGATGGAGATAACCAGCTCGGTCTTGTCGAAATCATCCAGCGAGACGGTGCCTTTCCCGATGCCAATCGAACGCGGCAAACCGACGCTGGTGGCCTCGTGACACATATTAGAGCAGTCGGGGAAATTGTTGGTGCCGTATTCGCGAGCGAACAGCTGGAACAGATAAGCCGCTTCGTTAGAGGCCCGCCCGGAGGTATAGAACTCAACCTGGTCCGGTTCAAGCCCGCGCAGCACTTCGCCGATGCGTTCAAACGCCTCGTCCCAGGCGACGGGCCGGAAGGTATCGCTTGCCGGGTCATAGCGCAGGGGATGCGTGAGTCGACCGTAACCTTCCAGCTCAAAGTCCGATTTTGCCAGCAGCGAGGAGACGCTGTTTTCGGCCAGAAACGCGGGGGTAACGCGTTTGCTGGTGGCTTCCCAGGTCACCGCTTTGGCGCCGTTCTCGCAGAACTGGAAGGTCGATTTGTGTTCTTTATCCGGCCACGCGCAGCCCGGGCAGTCAAAGCCGTCAGGCTGGTTGGTGCGCAGCAGCGTCGCGGGGGCATCAAGGGTATCCATTTGGGTACGTACTGCAATGGCCGTCGCTTTCAATGCGCCCCAGCCGCCGGCAGGACCGTCATAGTGTCTGATACCCGGCACCGAGCGTCTTTTCTTGTTCATACCCACTCCTGATTTGTTCGGTCACACAACGTCTGAACCCCTAAAAGCGCTGCAAAGAACGATAAGTGAATGCAATGACGACCGGATGGTGACGCGCGTGCGGCACGAAAAGATGCTTTAACTTAAATTCTTTTTATTACAGTTGTTTATAGGGTCTGACGTTGAAATATTTAAAGAAATTATAACGATTTTTTATCATTTTAATAATAAATCTTATCTATCGCACGGTAAGCAAGATAGATGGGGCGAGCAGGAGAAGATGTAGCACCAATAAAGTTTCGAATGAAGCCTTTGAGCGGTGGCAATAAAAAACATTCACAGCTGGCGGGCTATCGCGAGCATTTTCGGCTGCTATAAGGTCAGGAAAGTTAACTCAGGCTTAATGATTAATAGATAAAATTTAGGCCTGACGGGATAATTGCCATAACGAGAAATATAAAGTTATTTTTAGGCGTGAAATTAACGCCCTGCAACATAAGTGAAATAGTCACATTCAAGTCTTAGAGTCCGATCGATATTAAAGATACTCTGTTAGTGCAACAAATAATTCATCGTTGATATATTCTGCTGACCTCATCAATACGCAAATTCTACTAATTATGGTAGTGGCGATAATAGCTGTATTGCGTTAATGAAAGTATTTCTATTTTATATTTTTGCTATATAAAACATTAGGTTGCAGTGTATTTTGGTAGGGAAATAAGAGAGTTTGGGCTATGTCGGGTTTTTTCATAGGATTAATCCTATAATTTTCCGACTGCTTCATTTAGCAACAGTTACGCAACGGTAAATATTGAATTGAGGCAAAGCTCATGTAAACTTGCTTACCGTTTGTCAAAATATGTCAGGAAGACGCTGGGCCTTATTCTGAAGGGCTCGTGCGGTAGCTATCCCCTTAAAATAGTAACGCCCCGAAAATATCCTGGCTATTTTAACAATAGCACTTAAGTCAAACTTCACCCTCTTATCTTCATCATCGAAATATCGCTACGGAAAAGCATATGAAAATGCGCGTACTGTTTTCACTTCTGTTTGTAATGGCGGTGGCGGGCTGTAAAGCGCCGCAGAAACCTGTGATCAACGACGATACGATCGAGACCAGTCAGGTCAACGGCGTCACCTTAACCCACCGTCACGCTGTTACCCCGCCGGCGGAGTTCACGCCGGTCAACGAGCCGTATCGTGCTATGTATCCGGCCTCTCTGATGAGCCGTCCTGACTTCGGCGGTAAAGTTATCCGCACTCTTGATACCGGAAAAACGTACGTGGTGCTGGGTCAGGTTGAACACTACTGGATGGCGCTTGCCGATGAAGGTAACGAGCAGCTGATTGGTTACGTCCCGATGCGCGCCGTGATCAAGGCCGACCTGTACGACGCCGCCGTGCGTAAACAGGCTATTCGTCCGAAGACGCGTAAAAAAGCGACCTGTGTCGATGTCGATGGTAACAGCAAAGCCTGCAAAGACAGCGCTAACGGTACCTGGATCCTGAACTAAACGGCTTTCATGAGCGCATTTTTATGAATAATAAAAATTTTCATAAGCTGTGGTTATTCTTTTACGCGGTGATTTTCGCGTTGATCGGTGGTTGTTCGTCGTCTTCACACAGCGACCCCTCCCGCTACAATCTGCAGTTTCAGGCTCATCCACAAATCAATGAATCTGCGCCGCTTAAGGTTCGGGTGCTGTTGCTGAAATCCGATGCGGATTTCATGTCCAGCGACTTCTACTCCCTGCAGAACAACGCGTCAGCCACGCTTGGCGCGAATCTGCTGAACAGCGATGTGTTCTTCCTGATGCCGGGACAGCTGTCAAAAACTCTCAGCGGGCAAAGCTCGCCGGAGGCTCGCTACATCGGCGTGATGGCGGAGTATCAGGTGCTGGATGGCAAAAAATGGCGCGTTTCACTTCCTCTGCCCGTGCCTGGCGAAAATCATATCTACCAGTTCTGGAAATGGTCCGCAGATGAACTCCAGGCCAACGTTTTTCTCGACGTGAACGGCATTCGGGTCATCAGCCAGTAACGCGCTTCAAAACAGGAAATACATCATCATGACGAAAGCAGAAAAGGTCGTCTGGACCGAAGGCATGTTCCTGCGTCCACACCATTTTCAGCGGACTGAAAGCTATCTGCTCAACCATGTTCGTGAATGGGGCGCGCTGCAGCGATCGTATCTCTGGGGCTTTCTTGACGTTGAACTGGATGAAGCGATGCTTCGTCAGGGATGCATAGCCCTGAGCTACTGCAGTGGGTTGCTGCCGGACGGCACCTTTTTCCAGGTCCGTAACGGGCGCAACGGCCCTGTACCGCTGAAAATTCCTGACAATCTCACTAACGAAAAGGTGGTGCTCGCGCTGCCGGTTCGTCGTGGCGAGAGAGAAGAGGTGATTTTCAGCGAAGAGCCTGCCTCGCTGGCGCGCTTTATCGCGTTCGAGCAAGAGGTGGAAGACGACAACGCCATGTCGGTGGGAGATGCCACCGTTCAGTTTGGCCGCCTGCGTCTGACCCTGATGCTGGAAAAAGACCTCACGGCAGAATGGACCGCCATCGGCGTGGCGTTTGTGACGGAGAAACGTAACGACAACCACGTGCGGCTCGACAACAGCTACATCCCGCCGATGCTCAATGCCAACAACAGCCCGCAGATCTACAGCATGATCAACGATCTGCACGGCTTGCTGGTACAGCGCAGCCAGCAAATTGGCGGTCGTTTGCGCCAGCCCGGTCGCTTTAATACCTCTGAACTGATTGAGTTCACGCTGCTGTCGCTGGTTAACCGTCATCTGGGCGAGGTGTCTCATTTAAAAACCCTCCCGCTGCTGCATCCGGAAACGCTCTGGCGCAGCTGGCTGCCGTTTGCGACCGAACTTGCCACCTGGACGTCGCAGCGGACCGCCGAAAGCGAGCTGCCGATTTACGATCATGACGATCTGGCAAACTGCTTCAGCAAGCTGATGCTGATGCTGCGTCAGGGGCTGTCGCTGGTGATGGAAGACCACGCGATTCAGATCCCGCTTAACGAGCGCTCTCACGGCCTCAACATCGCCACGGTGCCTGAAACCAGCATGGTGCGTGAGTTCGGCTTCGTGCTGGCGGTAAAAGCCAACGTGCCGGGCGAACACCTGCAAACCCATTTCCCGGCGCAGATGAAGGTCGCACCGGTGTCGAAAATCCGCGATCTGGTTCAGCTTCAGCTGCCGGGCATTATGCTGCGGGCCATGCCGGTCGCGCCGCCGCAGATCCCGTGGCATGCCGGCTACAGCTACTTCGAGCTCGAGAAGGGCAGCGAGCTGTGGCACGAGATGGATAAGTCCGGCGCATTCGCCCTGCACCTTGCAGGGGAGTTCCCGGGGCTGGATATGGAGTTTTGGGCCATCCGTAGCCCGACAGAATAATAAAGCGAGCGCTTAATATGCAGGAACGACAGGACACCGGCAGCGATGCCGCGTTTACCGGGGCCAGTAGCAACAATCAGCTGGTGGCGGCCGCCAATCCGCTGCTCAATGCGATTCCGCAGATCCGTCATTCGGTCTCCCATGACGATCAGGTGGCGTTACGCCAGCGCCTGATCGATGAAATTCGCCGTTTTGAAGTCCGCTGCCAGCAGGCAGGGCTCCCCTACGAAGTGATCGTCGGGGCACGTTACTGCCTGTGTACGGCGCTCGACGAGGCCGCCGCGCTCACCCCCTGGGGCAGCAGCGGCGTCTGGTCCAGCAACGGTCTGCTGGTGACGTTCCATAACGAAACCTGGGGCGGCGAGAAGTTCTTCCAGCTGCTGGCGCGCCTGTCGCAGAACCCGCGCGAGCACATTCTGCTGCTGGAGATGATCAACTACTGCCTGCTGCTGGGCTTCGAGGGACGCTATCGGGTTCTGGATAACGGCCGCACCCAGCTTGAGACCATCAAGCAGCGGCTGTGGCAGATGATCCGCGGCGTGCGCGGCAGCTATCCGCCGCCGCTTTCTCCCCATCCGGAAGATCGTCCCGTGCTGCGTAAGCTCTGGCGGCCGATGGTTCCTCTGTGGGCCTGCGTGGCGCTGGCCGGGTTTATCGCCTGTCTCTTCTATATCGTGCTTAACTGGCGTCTTGGCGACAGCACCAACCCGGTGCTGGCGAAGATTTACCAGTCCCAGCTGCCGGAAACCACTATTCAGCAACCGGCCCGTCAGCTACCGGCGGTGCTTAACCTTCGCGGCTTCCTGAAACCGGAGATCGAGGCTGGCCTCGTCGCGGTGAAAGACGAAGCGGATCGCAGCGTCGTTATCCTGAAAGGCGACGGGCTGTTTGCCTCTGCCTCGACCGTCGTGCGCGACCGCTATGAACCGGTCATCAGCCGCATTGCGCAGGCGATGAATAACGTCAGCGGCAAAATTCTGGTGGTGGGCTACAGCGACAACGTGCCGATCCGCAGCGCGCGCTTTGCCTCCAACTATGAACTCTCTCTGGAACGCGCCCGCTCGGTACAAAAAATGCTGCAGGGAAGCCTCTCTCAGCCTGGCCGCGTGAAAGCGGAAGGGCGGGGCGAGATTAACCCGGTGGCGCCAAACACGACGCCTGAAAACCGCGCCCGAAACCGCCGTGTGGAAATTACTCTGCTGGTGTCGCCTGAAAACACTCAGGCCGAGCTGAACGGATTGCCGCAAGGAAACTAAGGAATGCTGACTACACTTCTTTCCATTTTGACCAACCGCATTCTGTGGAGCTTCCTCGGCGTAACGGCGCTGGCGGCGGTGATCTGGATGATTGGTCCTCTGTTGTCCATCGTGGACACCCGACCGCTTGAATCTGAACAGAACCGTATTATCAGCATTGCCGTGGTCTATCTGCTCTGGGCGCAGGGCCACATTCTGCCGCGCCTGTACAATGCCTGGCTGAACCGCAAGCTGATGGACAAGCTCAAGGAGAATACCGCCAGCCCGGAAGCAGCGGATCCGCAGAAGCGACTGAACAACGAGGAGCAGATCCTCGCCAGCCGCTTTGATGAAGCCGCGCAGATGCTTAAAAAAGCGCACTTCAGCAAAGCGGGCCAGGGCGCCCAGTGGACGCAGCGCTTCAGCACGCAATATCTCTATCAGCTGCCGTGGTACGTCATTATCGGCGCGCCGGGATCCGGTAAAACCACGGCGCTGGTCAACTCCGGGCTGCAGTTCCCGCTGGCCGACCGCTTCGGTAAGACCGCGCTGCGGGGTATTGGCGGCACGCGTAACTGCGACTGGTGGTTCACCAACGAGGCCGTGCTGCTGGACACCGCGGGTCGTTATACCACCCAGGAGAGCGAGCAGGCGCAGGATGCCGGTGAGTGGCTGCAGTTCATGGGGTTACTGCGCAAGTACCGTCGCCGCCAGCCGATTAACGGCGTCATCGTCACGATCAGCATTTCGGACCTGCTGACCCAGTCTGCCGAGGCGTCCCGCCAGCAGGCGGTGAACCTGCGCCAGCGCCTGTCCGAGCTGCATGAACAGCTGGGTATCCGCTTCCCGGTCTACGTGATGGTGACCAAGGCCGACCTGCTTAAAGGCTTCCGCGCCTGGTTTGCCGACTACGATAAAGCGCAGCGCGACCAGATCTGGGGCTTTACGCTGCCGTGGGAGCAAACCAAACACGCCGATTACGACCTGATGGGCAACTTCCAGCAGGAGTTTTCTCTGCTGCAGCAGCGCCTCGATGCCGGGCTGCCGGAAACCATGCTGAAAGAGCATGACGCGAAAACTCGCGCAGAAGCGTATCTCTTCCCGCAGGAGTTCGCCGCGCTGCGTCCGCTGCTGGCGGACTACCTGAGCACCGTCTTCGCCCGCTCCAACTTCGAAACCGAGTTCTCTCCGCGCGGGATCTACTTCGCCAGCGGGACGCAGGAAGGCATGCCGTTCGACCGCGTGATGGGCGAACTGAACCGCGCGCTGTCGCTGCCGGAAGGGGGAGAGGCGGATAACTGGGATTCAGTCAGCAAAGAAGCGCCAATCCCGGGCGCAAAAGGCCAGAGTTTCTTCATTAAGAACCTGCTGCAAAACGTCATCTTCCAGGAAGCCGGGATCGCAGGCGAAAACCGCTGGTGGGAGCTGCGCAACCGGGCGGTGATATGGTCCGGCTACGCGGCGCTGCTGGCCCTGCTGGTGATCCTGGGCGGTCTGTGGCTGACCAGCTATGCCAAAAACAAGGCCTACCTGGAAGAGGTGGATGCGAAGGTGCCGCTGCTGGACCAGCAGAGCAAAGCCTTACAGAACCAGACCCAGCGTGACCTGTTCGATCTGCTGCCGCTGCTGAACGGTCTGGTTGACCTGCCGAAAAGCGACGCGTTTGATGTCAACGATCCGCCGGTATCCCGCCGTATGGGACTCTATCGCGGGGATGACGTCAGCGACGCCTCGCAGTCGCTGTATCAGAAAGCGCTGGATCAGATGCTGCTCCCTGCCGTTGCCATGCACATCACCACCTGGCTTCGTAACGACAACGGCAGCGATGTGGAATACAGCTATGAAGCGCTGAAAGCCTATCAGATGCTCTATCAGCCAAAGCACTACGACGGTAAATTCCTGCATTCGTGGGTGATGCTCAACCTGCAGCGGAATCTGCCGCAGAACGTCACGAAGGCGCAGCTGCAGCAGCTTGAATGGCACCTGACGCAGCTGCTGGAGCCGAAAATTCAGGCCTCGCCGTACGCGCAGGACGAATCGCTGGTTGCCCGCGAAAGGGCGATGATCGGCCAGCAGCCGCTCTCCACGCGGGTGTACGGTCGTCTCAAGCGCCTGCTGGAGCATGATGAAAACCTGAAGCCGGTTTCCCTTTCTGACCTGGGCGGGCCGCAGAGCGAGCTGGTATTTTCCCGCAAAAGCGGCAAGCCGGTCAGCGAAGGCGTACCGGGGCTCTATACGCCGGACGGCTACTGGAAAAGCTTTAACGGCCAGATTGACAGCGTAACCACCGCTCTGCACGAGGACGACGCCTGGGTGCTGGGGGCCGCGACGGCGCAGGAGGATAAACAGCAGATCGACAACGCCGTGCGCCAGCTCTACATGCGCGACTTTATCGCAAACTGGGATCGCTTCCTCGCCGACATTCAGCTGAACAACAGCGCCGATCTTTCCCAGCGCATCAACACCGCGCGCCTGCTCTCCGGCGCCAATTCGCCGCTGCGCCGTCTGGTGCAGAACCTGAGCCAGGTCCTGACGCTCTCACGCGATACGCCAGCGCCGGAAGATGCGGGTAAAGCGCAGGCGCAAAGCAACCGCGCCACCCGCACGCTGGAAGCGCTGTTCAGTAATAATGACAATGCGCCGACGCAGGCCGCCGCGGTTACCCAGGCGCCGGAGCAGCTGGTGAACGACCACTACGCGCCGATGATTGAGCTGGCCCAGCCGCTGGAGAAGGGCGGGAAGACCATCGTGTTTGACGATTTTCTCAAGCAGGTGGATGAGCTGTATCGCTACCTGACCGCCGTTCAGGATGCGGCCAACAGCGGCATGCCGGCGCCGGGCGGGGAGGCGATCAGCCGCCTGCAGGCCAGCGCCGGTCGTCTGCCGGGCGGGCTGCAAACCATGTTCAGCAACATGGCTGTGGGCGCCAGCAGCGATACCCAGCGTCGTGACCTGGAAAACGTACGGAAGCGTATTAACGTTGAAGTGGGCGGGTTCTGCCGCCAGGCAATTGCCGGTCGCTACCCGCTGGTGCGCAGCGCCAGCACCGAGGTCACCCCTGACGATCTCGCGCGCATGTTTGCACCGGGGACCGGGCTGATGGATACCTTCTTTCGCGATAACCTGACCAGCAAAGTGGACACCACCCAGGCAAACTGGCGCTTTATGCCGGGCATCGACGGTAAAACGCTGCCGGGCAGTGAAGGGTTGCTGAGACCGTTCCAGCAGGCCCAGTCGATTCGCGACGCCTTCTTTGCTAACGGCGCAACCACGCCGTCCTTTAAGGTGACGGTTCGCACCGTGCGAATGGATAACTCCATTCTGAACCTGACGCTGGACGTTGACGGCCAGCTGCTGCGCTACAGCCACGGCCCGCAGGCCGTGCAGATCATGAACTGGCCGGGGCCGGGCGGCACCAACCAGGTGCGCATGCAGCTGGGGCTGACGAACGGCAGCACGGCGACGCTGGTGACCAACGGTTCCTGGGCGCTGAACCGCTTCTTTGATAAAGCGAGCACCAGCCCGGGGGCGGGTAGCCTGAGCCGTCAGGCCACCTTCAACGTCGACGGACATCAGGTCACGCTGGAGTTTGCGCCAAACAGCATTCGTAACCCGTTCCAGCTTCCCCGTTTCTCATGCCCATAACCGCAAGGACAGCCGTATGACGAATACCCCTGCGATGAACCGCTACAGCTGGTATGGCAAGTTACCCAGCGCCGGAGATTTTTTGCAGCGTCGCTTTCCTGACACTTTACAGCGCCAGTGGTCACACTGGTTCCAGGTCGGCCTGCTGGCCTGGCAGCAGGAAGAGCAGCGCAGCGGCGAGCGCCAGTTTCAGAAAGCGCCAGTCTGGAATTTTGTGGTACCGCCCATGCTGGGCAGCCAGATGATCCAGATGGGCTGTCTGCTGCCCGGCCGCGACAGCGTTGGCCGACAGTATCCTGTTTGCCTTCAGCTGAGCTTCGCGCCGTCCGAATGGTCGACCAGCCTGCTCAGCCAGGCCGAAAGCTGGTATCAGCAGATTGGGCGCCTGGGGCTGCACGCGGTGCGCAACAGTTTTTCCGCCTCGCAGCTCGACGAAATGCTGATGACCATTCCGGCGCCGCAGCCGGTCGAGCCGCAAAAGCGTTCCGACATACTTGATGTGATTGGCTATGACGAGGACGGCCAGAGCACGCTGGGCTGGCCTCAGGCGGCTGAATGTTTTGATCCTCTGCGTCAGACCAGCTACTGGTGGACCAACCGCTGCGACGGCTACCCGCTGTACACCCACGTGCACAGCGGTAACTTTACCGGGCAGCTTTTCACCCTGCTGTTCGACCCGGCAGGGGGCGCTCGTCCGGGCCGTCACGGTCTCTATCCGCCTATGTTTGAATAAGCAGGGATCTCATGAATATCGAAGAATTTCTCGCGCCAATAAGTCCCGAAAAACCCTGTGGCGAAAACCTGGAGTACGACGCCGACTTCCAGAGCATGAATCAGGCAAGTCTTGGGAAAGCGGAACAGCAGTTTGGCGACACCATTATTCCGGCAGAACCAGCTGACTGGAACACGGTGGAAAAATACGCCACCAGCCTGCTGACCCGCACCAAGGATCTTCGCGTCCTGCTGGCGTTAACCCATGCCTGGACCCGCCGTCGCGGGCTTGCGGGCTACGCGGACGGATTACTGCTGGTGCAGGAGGCGATCGCCCGTTACTGGGAGACGCTCTATCCGCTGCTGGAAGAGTATGGCGAAACCGACCCGTTCTACCGCATTAACGCCCTGGCAGGGCTGAGCGATAAGTCCGACCTCACCATCGCCGTGCGTAACGCCTCGCTGCTGCGTTCAAACGGCGATGAAATTTCGCTCCGGGATGCTCAGGCCCTGCTGGACGGCAGTAAAACCGAATGCCCGGACTATCCCGGCGGGCGTCCACGGCTGATTGACGAGCTGGCCCGCGGCGACCAGCCGGGGACCGCAGCGGTTATCGTCATCAACGAACGGCTGCTGGCCATTCGCGAGCTGCTCACCGGGCATCTCGGTGAAAGCGGCGTGCCCGAGATGGAGCAGCTGCTTAAAACCGTCGGACTGGTAGCAAGCGCGTGTCAGGTAACCGACATCAGCAAGCTGCTGCCGAACCGTGAGGCGCATGCAGAACCACAGGCAGAGCAGCCGTCGTCGGCAGCGCAGCCCGCTCAGCCGGTCACCGACTGGCGCAGCGTGCAGGTCACCAGCCGCGCCGACGCGCAGCTGATGCTGGAAAAAGCAAAACAGTATTTTGCGCAGTACGAACCGAGCCACCCCGCACCGCTGATGATTGAACGGGTGCAGCGGCTGTCAGAACTCAACTTTATGGACATTATTCGCGACCTGGCGCCAGACGGCGTTAACCAACTTGAAAACATCTTTGGGCGCCGCGAATAACGCGTCCAGGCATTATGACGACAGGCATGGAGCCTGCCGTTTCACCTTCACCGCGCATCTTTGATGGAGAACATCATGGCAATGAGTAACAGTGGGCAGAAATTCATCGCACGTAACCGTGCCCCCCGCGTGCAGATCGAGTACGACGTAGAGATCTACGGTGCAGAACGTAAGATTCAGCTGCCGTTTGTGATGGGCGTCATGGCCGATCTGGTCGGCAAACCGGTTGAAAACCTGCCGGCCGTCGACGAGCGTAAATTCCTCGAAATCGACATCGACAACTTTGACGAACGCATGAAGGCGCTTAAGCCGCGCGTGGCGTTCCAGGTGGATAACACCCTGACCGGCGAAGGTAAGCTCAACGTAGATCTTACCTTCGACAGCATGGACGACTTCCTGCCGGATGCGGTGGCCCGCAAGGTTGAGCCGCTGAACAAGCTGCTGGAAGCGCGTACCCAGCTTTCCAACCTGCTGACCTATATGGACGGTAAAAACGGTGCGGAAGAGCTGATCGCAAAAATTCTGCAGGATCCGACGCTGCTCAAATCCCTGAGCCAGTTGCCGAAAAATGACGAAAGCGCGAAAGGTAGCGAGGAATAATCGATGAGCAACCAGACTCAACAACACGAGCAGCAGGCGGGTCAGGCGTTCAGCCAGGATGAATTCAGCGCGCTGCTGAACAAAGAGTTCCGCCCGAAAACCGACCAGGCGCGTTCCGCTGTAGAAAGCGCGGTCAAAACCCTGGCGCAGCAGGCGCTGGAAAATACCGTCACCTTCTCGAACGATACCTACCGTACCATTCAGAACCTGATTGCCGGTATCGACGAGCAGCTTTCGCAGCAGGTAAACCAGATCATTCACCACGAAGAGTTTCAGAAGCTGGAGAGCGCCTGGCGCGGTCTGAGCTACCTGGTGAACAACACTGAAACTGACGAGATGCTGAAGATCCGCTTTATGAGCATCTCCAAGCAGGAGCTGGGCCGCACCCTGAAGCGCTTCAAGGGCGTGGGCTGGGACCAGAGCCCGATCTTCAAAAAAATCTACGAGCAGGAGTACGGTCAGTTCGGCGGCGAGCCGTTTGGCTGCATCGTCGGCGACTATTACTTCGACCACAGCCCGCAGGACGTTGAGCTGCTGGGGGAAATGGCGCGCATCGGCTCTGCGGCGCACTGTCCGTTTATCACCGGTACCGCACCGGGCGTGATGCAGATGGAGTCCTGGCAGGAGCTGGCTAACCCGCGCGACCTGACCAAGATCTTCCAGAACACCGAATACGCCGCCTGGCGTTCGCTGCGTGAATCCGAAGATGCCCGCTATCTGGGTCTGGTGATGCCGCGCTTCCTGTCGCGCCTGCCGTACGGCATTCGCACCAACCCGGTCGACAGCTTTGACTTTGAAGAGCAGACCGACGGCGCGAACCACAACAGCTACTCGTGGGCGAACGCAGCGTATGCGATGGCCGCCAACATCAACCGCTCCTTCAAAGAGTACGGCTGGTGCACCTCGATTCGCGGCGTGGAGTCCGGCGGGGCGGTGGAAAATCTGCCGTGCCACACCTTCCCGAGCGATGACGGCGGCGTGGACATGAAGTGCCCAACCGAGATCGCCATCAGCGATCGTCGTGAAGCTGAGCTTGCGAAAAACGGCTTTATGCCGCTGGTTCACCGCAAAAACTCCGACTTTGCCGCCTTCATCGGCGCGCAGTCCCTGCAGAAACCGGCGGAGTACCACGACCCGGATGCCACCGCCAACGCGCGTCTGGCCTCTCGTCTGCCGTACCTGTTCGCCTGCTGCCGCTTTGCCCACTACCTGAAGTGCATCGTCCGCGACAAAATCGGCTCCTTCCGCGAGCGCGAAGAGATGGAGCGCTGGCTGAACGACTGGGTGATGAACTACGTCGACGGTGACCCGGCTAACTCCTCCCAGGAGACCAAGTCCCGTAAACCGCTGGCGGCTGCGGAAGTGCAGGTGCAGGAGATTGAGGATAACCCGGGCTACTACGCCGCGAAGTTCTTCCTGCGCCCACACTACCAGCTGGAAGGTCTGACCGTTTCTCTGCGTCTGGTATCTAAACTGCCGTCGCTGAAGACGAAAGACGCGTAAGAGCAACATGCGTTTTGTGAGTTTCTCCCGGCGGCGCCACGCTTGCACGGGCCTACGATGAAACGTGCAACCCATTGATATTTTTCTCAATGTAGGCCGGGTAAGCACAGCGCCACCCGGCAAGAAAGACGGCTAAGTTGTTAATGCCGTCCTTAACAAGTTCCAGAATAACGCACGGTAATAATGACTTCACATTCGTTCCGTTATTGCGGGGGAATGTAAGACTGTCAAATGACACGGGTCATTTGATATGAGGCAGAGGTAAAATATGGACGGTTTTATTCAGCCCCATGCTTTCCTGTTTGCCATATAAGTGCTTTTTCGAAAGCAATATTGTTCATCCACGAAGAGTAGATATTATGGCTATTGATATGTTTCTGAAGGTCGAGGGTGTTACGGGCGAATCTAAAGATTCTAACCACACCGGCTGGACTGATATTACCTCCTTCTCCTGGGGCGCTTCCCAGCCAGGTAATATGAGCGTTGGCGGTGGCGGCGGTGCCGGTAAAGTTAACTTTAACGACCTGCACGTTAACGCGCTGATCGACAAATCCACCACCGCTATCCTGAAACACTGCGCCAGCGGTAAACACCTGACCAAAGTTGAGCTGTCCGTCTGTAAAGCCGGCGGCCAGCAGGTGGAATACTCCCGCATCACGCTGGAAGATGTGCTGGTCACCTCTGTTCAGTACACCGGTGCAGACAACGGCGATACCGTTGGTGTGACCTATGCGTTCCAGGCTGCGAAAGTGAAACAGCAGTACTGGGAGCAGACCACGTCTGGTGGTAAGGGTGCTGAAAGCAGCGCTGGCTGGAACATCAAAGAAAACAAAGAAGCGTAATTGCGTATGTGGCCGGGGAGTTTCCCCGGTCATTATCAACCGGGAAGGAAGATAGCATGGCAAGTTTGCAGGAAGGAGGCGCCCGTCCTCTCACCATTGGCGAAATAGCACTGGCGCGCTCGGTTTTTGGTGACGCAATAAAGTATTCAGAAGTTAAAGTCCATAATAAAAGCTATTTGCCGTTTAATATGCAGTCGACAGATGTCGCGATGACCCCCAATGGTGAGCTCTATTTTCGCGAGCCGCATTATCGGGATGACTTTTCAATAGAGGTTCCGCGATATAAACACTGGTTTATTCACGAAATGGTGCATGTATTGCAGCATCAGATTGGAATGAATGTTCGAACCCGAGGCGCATTCAGTTGGGCAGCAAGTTATAATTATTCTCTGCCCCCCGATAAAAAACTATCGGACTTTGGTATGGAGCAGCAGGCTTCTATCATTTCTGATTTTTATTATTTGATAAATTACGGTCTGGGTGATTTCCGAAACATTGCAGGTTTTGAGGGAATTATCGGGCCCGACCTGAAGGATAAATACCTGCAGGTATTATCGTTGTTTATTCAAAATCCTAAAGACCGGCGGGTATGGTTATGAAACAGTTACTCAGTGTTGTAGCAATTGCATTAACGGTGAGTGCCTGTGTATCTCATCCTGCACAATATCAGTCGCTTTCGGTTACGCTAAAGAACAACGAACCCTGCTTTGCTATTCCCGCTAACTCCGGGTTAGACGCGCCTGTCACCAGCCATTCGCCCACCATAATGAAACGCGCGGGAAATGAGTGGAAAGCGGTATCGCCGCCGTCAACGTTTAGCCCTGAAGTGACGTTAACGACCCAACAGTGTCACCAGTGGCAGGGGATTGCGTGGCAAGCCGGAGAATATGATGTTGCTCTGAAAGTGTCAGGGAAAAACGATTCTGTTCGCTATGCTGCCCGCTTCACCTTACAGGAAGGTCCTTCAGGCCAGTTTAAGCTTACGCAGACTGAATAGAATGTGTTAACCCCAAACGCCGCCGTTCTCGCCCCGAGAGCGGCAGCGTTTGAGCGCTAATCATACCAGCAGGAATACGCCATGCGATTCACGATTATTTCTACAAAACCCGGTCATCAGCCGCCGCAAAGCAGCTGTGATTTTTACGCCCCGGGCGGCACCATTGGGCGCGGTACGGATAACAATCTGGTGTTGCCGGACAATGACCGCACCATCTCTCGTCTGCAGGCCATTGTTCACGTTGACGCCCAGGGCGAATGCCGCGTGACCAACCGTGGCAGCGTCACCCGCGTGGTATTAAATGACATTCCGCTGGAGCGAGGGCGTCAGGTTGAGCTGCAGGATGGCGACATTCTCGGTATTGATGACTACCGTATCGAAGTCACCGAACTGATCCACGATACGCAGCCAGTGAGCCGTATGGCCGCCAGCATGCATCAGCAGGCGCGTCCGGCAGCCGCGTCCGCGCCCGCTCCGCAACCGAAGCCGGCGAGCACCGCACCGCGCGGGAAGGCCGAGCCGACCGCCGTGCCAACGGAAATCTGGGATAGCCTGATGCAGGAGTTCTCCATCTCCGACAGCATCTCCAGCAACCGTACAAAACCGCAGCCAGCTGCATCGCACGATCCATTCTCCCAGCCAGCGGCCCCGGAGCGTAACGCTGAAGATCCGCTGGCGATGTTCAACGACAGCGATCCAAGGCTTGAGCGTAAGAACGTTGACCCGGACACGCTGTTCAGCGACGAAGCGTTGTTCAAAAAAGAGAGTATTTTTGACGACGTCACCCCGTCAACGCTGGTGCCGCCGGGCGAGACGAGCCCCGTTAAGCCAGAAGACGAGGCGACGGATGAGCTCGATCCGCTGGCCCTGTTTGGCGGCAAGGCCAGCGCGCCAGCCGCGCGTAATGACGACCCGCTCGGGCTGATGGGCGGCGCGCCGTTAACCCATCCGGATGACATAGTCGACGAAAAGCCTGCGCCAGTGCCGGAGCCTGAGCAGGAAGAGGACGTGCTGGCCGATTCTCCGCTGTTCGCCCCTGAGCCGCAGGAAGAACCGCGCGCGGAAGAAGAGCCCGCGCGACCGGATTACGCAGGCTTCACCATGCCTACGCCGCAGGCCGTTGCGCGCAGCAGCGCCCAGGCCCCTAAGGGCCGTCTTCGCATCGACCCGGTCAATAACGCCGCCGCCCCAGCCGCCACGGCAAACAGCGGTGAGAAGGGCGAAGTGCTGCAGGGCGAGCTTCTGGAGGCGCTGCTGGAAGGCATGGGCCTGAGCGAAATGCAGCCCGTTCCGCAGTTTGACCGTGAAAATATGCGTCAGCTCGGGCAAATCCTCGGTATGTTCTCTCAGGGAACGGTGGCGCTGCTTTCCTCGCGCTCCATCCTCAAGCGCGGCGTAAAAGCCGATATGACCATGGTGCTGGACGATGCCAACAACCCGTTCAAGCTGTTGCCGACCGGCAAAACCGTGCTGATCCAGATGTTCGGCACCCCGATGCCGGGCTTTATGCCGCCGACCAAATCCGTGCGCGACGCGCTGATCGATCTGCAGGCGCACCAGCTGGGTATGATCTCCGGCATCCGCGCCATCATTGCCGCGATGCTGCAGTCCTTTAACCCGGAGCAGCTGGAAGAGCAGGCGAAGCAGAACGGCATGACCTCACGTCTGGCGCTGCCGGGCAGCCGCAAAGCCGCCCTGTGGGACTATTTTGTTCGCAGCTATGGCGAGACGGCGGGCGAGATTGAGGATGACTTCCACACCCTGTTCGGCGAGGCCTTCCTTCATGCGTACGACATGGAGGTGAATCAGTACAAAGACTCACAGAGCGGATCGGAAGACAAATGAATATCGCAACGGCTTCTCTCTCCCGCCAGGGGACGCGCGCCAGCAACCAGGATCAGACGGGAGAAACCATAGGGGAACGTTCAGCCTGCTTTGTCGTCTGCGACGGCATCGCGGGCCTGCCGGGCGGTGAGGTAGCTGCAGAGCTGGCACGCAACAGCATTATCTCCCGCTTCGATGGCGACAAACATCTTAATGCGCAGCACATCCGCGACTACGTGCAGACGGCGAACCGCACCATCCTCAGCAAGCAGCAGGCCGTTCAGGACTATCGCCGGATGGGCACGACGCTGGTCAGTCTGTTCATTGACCGTGATTACGGCCTGGCCTACTGGGCGCATGCCGGAGACAGCCGCCTGTACCTGTTCCGCCGGGGATGGCTGTGGCATGTGACCACCGACCACAGCCTGGTGCAGCAGATGAAAGATGCCGGACACCAGACCGACAACCTGAACAGCAACCTGCTCTATCTGGCGCTCGGGATTGAAAACGGCGGGCCAGAAGCGAGCTACAGCGACGTGGTGCAGGTTGAAGACGGCGATGCATTCTTACTCTGCACCGACGGGTTCTGGCACGGCGTCAGCGAAGAGCAAATGAAGCAGTCGCTGCATATGGTCAATACGCCGCAGGAGTGGCTGACCTTAATGAACCAAATCATTCAAAAGAATGGTGAACAGGAAGGGAATGCTCAGGATAACTATACTGCCCTGGCGGTATGGATGGGCAACCCTCAGGACACCACTTTGCTGCACACCCTCTCTGACGCAGCACAATTTCTTCCCTGCGGAACTGATTAGACACACAAGGAACGATATGAAACTTTGGCTATCGGGTTTGGCACTTCTGGCGGTCACCTCCACCGCGCAGGCTGAGAATTTCCGCATCGTGCAGTCTCCTGCACAGAAGCTGGATATCTGGATCGACAACATTAAAGACAACACGCCGCAAAGCTGGTGTAAGCCTGAGGTGGCGCTGCGCATTGTGGCGAACGGCAAGAAAGACGTCTCCGTGCTGGAGAACTTTGTACCGCGTCTTGGCTCACTGCTGGAGCACCAGTGCAGCAAAGTGAATAAACTCAGCTGGACGCTCAACGATCCGGCAGGTACCACGCTGGCGCAGGGCACCGCAGGCAAAGCGCAGGACTGGGCGCTGGTGGTGAAACAGGAGCAGGCCACGCCTGCCGCAACCGTCACCGCTGCCACAGCCAGCGGCACGTTAATGCCGCCAGATCAAAATGTGGCTTCCCGCACCGTTCCCGCCGACCGTACGCCGTGGCAGGAGTTTACGCTTCAGGACGGCTGCCACCTGCGCACCTTCTGGGAAGGGGGCGCCTCTGCTCCGGCGCTCTTTATTCCGGATTCTGACACCACCCGCTGCGGCAACGGCAGCTGGCTGAGCGGACACACCGTAGTTTCGCAGTCCCGCAACGGCGGACAGAAAGAGATGGCGGTGACGTACATCCACGGTTTCCCGGTGACCGGCCTAAATCAAAGCGCCGACCCGGAAAACGCGCTGATCACCTCCGTCAACAAAGAGCGCATGGTATTCAGCACCCCAAACAGCGACCAGAGCTGGATGATCCTGCCTTACGATAACAGCCTGAACAGCTGGAAGAGCAACGGCACCGTAGCGGTGGAGATTTCCCGTGAAATCGCCAGCGATGACGCAAAACTGCAGGCGCGTATCGCGGCGGTGAAAAAAACGTGGAGCGCCTGGGTCGCACCGGGTACTCCGCTGAATATCGTTCTGATTGACACCCTGCGTCCTCAGCTGCGCGATCCGGCCGTCGGCGCATGGCGCGCGGCGAATTAAGGAATGGCTATGAATACGCTTTATCAACACCTGGCGGGCGAGTCGCTCAACGATGCGCTGGCGCGTCTGGAAGCTGAAATCAAAGCCCGTCCGGCGGATGCCGACCTTCGCGCTGCGTTTGTGCAGTTTTTAACCCTCAGCGGCAACTGGACGCGGGCTCTTACCCAGCTGAAAAGCTGGCTGGCGCTGAAGCCTCAGGCGAAACCTACCGTCACGCTGCTGGAGCAGTCCATTCAGGGCGAGCAGCAGCGCGCGCAAGTGATGGCGGGACAGGCGCGTCCGGCCATGCCTGAAACCCAGTGGCCGTGGCTGACTACTCTTGCCGCGGCGCTGAGCGAGGACGGCGAGCGCGCGCATGCGCTGCGTCTTGAAGCCCTTGAACAGGCGCAGGCCACTGCGGGTCACATCACCCTCGAAAACGAGGAGACGCAGGCTTTTGACTGGCTGATGGACGGCGATGCCCGTCTCGGCCCGGTCTGCGAAACCATAGTGAACGGCCGCTATTTCTGGCTGCCGTTTAACGCTATCGCGGAGATCCGTTTCCAGGCGCCTGCCAGCGTCACCGATCTGGTCTGGCGTCACGCGCTGGTGCGCCTGACCGACGGTACGGAGCAGGTGTGTCAGATCCCGGCGCGTTATCCTTTTGCTGCCGATGCCGCTGATGCGGTCAAATTAGGCCGCACCACCGAATGGCAGGCGCTCGACGAAGACGGTACCCTTTACGAAGGCAGGGGCCAGAAAGCCTGGCTGAGCGAGCAAAGCGAAAGCCCGCTGCTGTCCTTGAGCCTCGTGACGTTTGCGACGGATGGAGCCGATGAGTAATCCCGCTGGCGAAGGCGATCTGCTGCGCAGCGGCTGGCAAGCCCGCAGCAAGCAGGAGAAGGTGGGGGCGCGCGACAAAATGCAGCCCTCGCTGCTCGATCGCCTCACCGATGACGACCCGGAAAAAAAGCGCGAGTCGGCCAACAGCAATCTGATCACCCACGCCGCCCTGCGCCGCAACGTCCTGCGCGATCTGCAGTGGCTGTTTAACACCATCAACCACGATGCCTCCGGCGATTTGAGCGCCTTGCCGCACGTGAACCGCTCGGTGGTCAACTTCGGCGTCGCGCCGCTGGCCGGGAAAAGAATGTCGGACATCGAATGGCACGATATTCAGCGCAAGCTCACCGAGGCCATCATTAATTTTGAGCCGCGCATTTTGCCGCAGGGGCTGCAGGTTCGCTGCGTGTCGGATACCTCCTCGCTGGATCTGCACAACGTGCTCTCCATCGAGATCAAAGGGCGTTTATGGTGCGTGCCGTACCCGCTGGAGTTTCTGTTTCGTACCGATGTCGATCTGGAAAACGGCCATTTTGAACTGAAGGATGCGGGGTAATCATGGAAAGTAAACTGCTCGAATATTACAACCGCGAGCTGGCCTATCTGCGCGAAATGGGGGCCGAGTTTGCCGAACGCTACCCTAAAGTCGCCGGACGGCTGGGCATGCGCGGCATCGAAGTGGCGGACCCGTATACCGAACGTCTGATGGAGGGCTTCGCCTTCCTGACTTCCCGCGTGCAGATGAAAATGGACGCGGAGTTTCCGCGCTTCTCCCAGCGTCTGCTGGAGATGATCGCGCCTAACTATCTCGCGCCCACGCCGTCGATGGCGATTGCGGAGATTGAGCCCGACAGCAGCCGGGGCGACCTGAGCAAAGGCTTTATTGTCCCGCGTGGCACCATGATGGACAGCCTGGCGCTGAAAAAAACCGGCGTGACCTGCAGCTATACCACGGCGCACGAGGTCAACCTGCTGCCGCTGAAAATCGATAAGGTTGAACTGGGCGGCGTCCCCGCCGATCTGCCGCTGGCGCAGCTGGGACTGAGCCAGCGGGGGATCGGCAGCGCCCTGCGGATCCGCATTGCCTGCGACGGCCCGCAAAACCTCGGGCACCTGGATTTCGACCGCCTGGAATTTTTCCTCGGCGGTCCGGACATTGAAGCGCTGAAGCTGCTGGAGCTGGTGATGGAGCACCACGCCGGGATCGTCTGTCAGACGGTCAGTCCGCAGCCGCAGCGACAGCTGCTGGCGTCAGATGCGCTGCGCCAGGAGGGCTTTGAGCCTGACCAGGCGCTGCTGCCGGACGATCTGCGCAACTTTGACGGCTATCGCCTGCTGCAGGAGTACTTTGCGTTTCCGGCCCGCTTCCGCTTCATCAGCCTGAGCGGTCTGAGCACGCTGATCCAGCGCTGTGAAGGCGAAAAAGCCTTCGACATCTTCATTCTGCTGGATAAGTCAGATGAACAGCTGGAGCGCGTGGTCGATGCCAGCCATCTGGCGCTGCACTGTACGCCGGTCATCAACCTGTTTCCCAAGGTCGCGGCGCGTCAGAAGCTGAATGACGGCCAGCATGAATACCATCTGGTGGTCGATAACATTCGTCCGCTGGATTATGAAATTTACACGGTCAAAAAAATTTATGGCAGCGCGGACGGCCAGCGCGATGACCAGACGTTTCGTCCATTCTGGAGCACCTGGAGCGGCGATGCGGGCAACTACGGGGCCTATTTTTCGCTGCGACGCGAGCAGCGCGTGCTGTCCGAGCACGCCCTGCGCTACGGCACCCGTACCGGCTATATCGGCTCGGAGGTGTTTGTTTCACTGGTGGATGAACAGCATGCCCCTTGGCAGGAGAACCTGCGCTATATCTCTGCCGAGGTGCTCTGCACCAGCCGCGACCTGCCGCTGATGCTGCAGCAGGAACTCGGGCAGTTCATTGTGGCGGACTCCATGCCGGTGAAATCCCTCACCCTGCGTAAAGGGCCGACGCCGCCGCGTCCGGCGCTGGCGGAAGGGTTCAGCACCTGGCGGCTTATCAGCCAGCTGCAGATGAACTACCTCAGCCTGATGGACAGCGAAAACGAAGAGGGGGCGGCCGCGCTGCGCCAGCTGTTAGGGCTTTATGCCAACCTGGCCGAAACGCCCGTTGCGCGTCAGGTGGAGGGGGTGCGCCACTGCGTGCTGGAGCCGGTTCACCGCCGCGTGCCTGAACCCGGCCCGGTCGTGTTCGCCCGCGGGATCGGCATTACCCTGACGGTGGATGAGCGAGCCTTTTCCGGGGCCAGCCCGTGGCTCTTCGGTAGCGTGATGGAGCGCCTCTTTGCCCGCCTGGTGTCTATCAACAGCTTTACGGAGTTCACCCTGAAAAGTCAGCAGCGCGGCGAGATTGGCTACTGGGCGCCGCGCATGGGTAAAAGGGCGCTGATATGAGTGACGCTGCCACTGCACCGCTGCGCGTGCATCGCCTGACCAGGCTGCCGGACGCGTTCTGGCACGGCGTCCGTGAGACGCCCTGGCGCTACGATCTGTTTCAGCTGTTAAGGCGCATTGATGCCCAGAGCGGCGAGCGCTACCCGCTGGGACGCGCGCCGCTGCCGAAATTTGAACCGCTGCGCATCGGCCAGCAGCCGTCGATGAGCTTTGCGCCGTCGACGCTGGCCCACGTACGTCAGCGGGAAGAGAGCGGGCTGCACGAGGTGTCTATCCTCAGCTTCGGCCTGTTTGGCCCGAACGGCCCGCTCCCGGTCCATATGACCGAGTACGCCCGCGAGCGTATTTATCATCATCAGGACACCAGCCTCAGCGCGTTTGCCGATCTGTTCCATCACCGTCTTGCGCTGCTGTTTTACCGCGCCTGGGCGGATGCGCAGCCTACCGTCTCCCTGGATCGTGCTGATAACAAGCGCTTTGAGGGCTATCTGGCGTCGCTGATTGGCATGGGCCAGCCGGGGCAGATGAACAAAGGCAGCCTGAGCTCGCACGCGCGCTTTACCCACGCCGGGCACCTGACCCGCCACGGGCGGGATCCCGAGGGGCTGGAGAAGATCCTGCGCAGCTATTTTAAGGCGCCGGTCAAACTGGTTAGCAACGTGCCGCAGTGGATGCCCCTCTCCACGCGCGAGCAGGCGCAGCTGGGAGCAGGACGCCGCATGCCGCGCATGGGTGAATCGGCCTTTCTCGGCGTCGCCGTCCGCGACGTGCAGCACAAGTTTCGCATCGAAATTGGCCCGCTGAGCGCGGAGGAGTACAACCGCTTTCTGCCGGGTGAAGCGTGGGTGACCGAGCTGCGCGACTGGGTGCGTCAGTACGCCGGGGTGGAGTTTGAATGGGAAACGCGGGTGATCCTGCGCGAAGACGCGGTGCAGGGCACCACGCTCGGCAGCAATGGGCGATTAGGCTATAACACCTGGCTGGGCCTTCAGCCGCAGCCTGTCCCGCGCGGCGATCTGGTGTATCGCGCAGAGCGGTAATCCTTCCGTATACCGAACCATTGTTAATGGAAACTAACATGTCAGAAATTAGCCGTGCCGTGCTTTTCGGCAAACTGGATACGCTGTTATTTACCTCTCTGGAAAGCGCCACTGCGTTCTGCAAGCTGCGCGGTAACCCGTACGTTGAGCTGGTGCACTGGCTGCATCAGCTGATGCAGCAGCAGGATGGCGATCTGCAGCAGGTCATCCGCCACTTTGCCCTCGACGAACAGCAGCTGACGCGCGATATCGTGGCCGCGCTGGATGTCCTTCCGCGTGGCGCCAGTTCAGTTTCCGATCTCTCCGAGCATATCGACAGCGCCGTGGAGCGCGCCTGGGTCTTCGGCTCGCTGAAGTTTGGCGTCAGCCGCATTCGCGGCGGCCATTTGCTGATCGGCATGCTGAAAACCTGGAACCTGGCCAACGTGCTGAAAAGCATTTCGGCGCAATTTACCCGCCTTAACGTCGAGGTGCTGATTGAGCAGTTCGATACCATCTGCGCCAACAGCAAAGAGACGCAGCAGGCCGCTGCCGCCGTCGACGCACCGGCGGGTGCGGTACCGGCTGCACAGGGGACGCTGGCCCAGTATGGCCAGGACCTGACCGCCCGCGCCCGGGAAGGGAAGATTGACCCGGTTGTCGGGCGCGACGAGGAGATCCGCCAGATGGTGGATATCCTGATGCGTCGCCGTCAGAACAACCCGCTGCTGACCGGGGAAGCAGGGGTCGGCAAAACCGCCGTTGTTGAAGGGCTGGCGCTGCGCATCGCCGACGGCGACGTCCCGGAGCCGCTGCAAAATATTCAGCTGTGGCTGCTGGATATCGGCATGCTGCAGGCGGGCGCAGGCATGAAAGGCGAGTTTGAAGCCCGTCTGCAGGCGCTCATTAACGAAGTCCAGTCCAGCGCCACGCCGATTATTCTGTTTATCGATGAGATACACACCCTGATTGGCGCAGGCGGCCAGCAGGGGACCGGCGATGCGGCGAACCTGCTGAAGCCAGCCCTGGCTCGCGGCCAGCTGCGCACCATCGGCGCAACTACCTGGGCAGAATATAAAAAGTACATTGAGAAAGATCCGGCGCTGACCCGTCGTTTCCAGACGGTGCAGGTGCACGAGCCGGATGAAGCGAAAGCTATTCTGATGCTGCGCAGCACCGTGTCGCCGCTGGAGACGCACCATCAGGTCCTGCTGCTCGACGAGGCGGTCAGTGCGGCGGTGAAGCTGTCGCATCGCTACATTCCGGCGCGTCAGCTGCCGGACAAAGCCGTGGCCCTGCTCGACACCGCCTGCGCCCGCGTCGCGGTCAGCCAGAGCGCGCCACCTGGGCAGCTCGAAGACTGCCTGCGCCACCTTGCCGCGCTGGACGTGGAAATTGAGATTGCTGAACGCGAAGCGCGCGTGGGGGCCGGCGACGCCGAGCGCGTGACGACGTTACGCGCAGAACGCGACGCGTATGAAACAAAACGCGAAGCCCTGGCCCTGCGCTGGGAAGAAGAACGCAGCCTGGTGCAGGAAATTATTCGCCTGCGCGCGGCGCTGTTCGCGGCGGGTGATGAAGATAGCGCCGATCTGCGCAGCCAGCTGGCGGAGCAGCAGCAGGCGCTGAACGCCCTTCAGGGCGATGAACCGCTGCTGTTTGCGGCTGTAGATGAAAACGTGGTCGCCGCGGTGGTCTCCGACTGGACCGGGATCCCGCTGGGCCGGATGGTGAAAAACGAGATCGACGCGGTGCTTAACCTGGCAGACACGCTCAACCAGCGCGTTATCGGCCAGCGTCACGGTCTGGATCTCATTGCCCGCCGCGTGAAAACCTCGCGGGCGAAGCTGGACGATCCCAACAAGCCGGTGGGCGTTTTTATGCTCTGCGGACCGTCCGGGGTCGGTAAAACTGAAACCGCGCTTGCGCTCGCCGAATCCCTTTACGGCGGCGAGCAGAACGTCATCACCATCAACATGAGTGAGTTTCAGGAAGCGCACACCGTTTCCACCTTAAAAGGTGCGCCTCCGGGGTACGTAGGGTATGGTGAAGGCGGCGTGTTAACCGAGGCCGTGCGCCGCCGTCCTTACAGCGTGGTGCTGCTGGACGAAATTGAAAAAGCGCACCCGGACGTCCACGAGATCTTTTTCCAGGTGTTTGATAAAGGCTGGATGGAAGACGGCGAGGGACGCCACATCGATTTCCGCAATACCATTATTATTCTGACGTCCAACGTCGGCACCGAGCTGATTAGCGCCATGTGCGCCGATCCGGACCTGATGCCGGAGCCTGAGGCGTTAAGCGGCGCGCTGCGCCAGCCGCTGCTGGAGGTCTTCCCTCCGGCGCTGCTGGGCCGCCTGCTGGTAGTGCCTTACTACCCGCTCAGCGACGAGATGCTGGGGCAGATTGTTCGCCTGCAGCTCAAGCGCATTCAGCGTCGTCTGGAAGAGAATCACAGCATAATTTCTGAGTTTGACGACAGCGTGGTGGAACAGATCGTTCAGCGCTGTACCGAGGTGGAGTCCGGGGGACGCATGGTGGACGCTATTCTGACCAACACTCTGCTGCCTCAGATGAGCCAGATCTTACTTACCGCCAGCCGCAGCGACGAGCAGTACCGACGTCTGCACGTCACCTGCGAGCAGGGCGAGTTTCACTGTCAGTTTGCCGCGTAATAATCATCAAGAGAACTGTAAAAGATGACGGATAATGATAACAATCGGACTGTCCCAAACGCGCTCCCGGTCGGGTACCGCTTCAACGAGTTTGAAATCAAAGAGGTGATCGGCGGCGGGGGTTTTGGCATCGTCTATCGCGCGTGGGATCACCAGCTCGAACGCACTATCGCTATCAAAGAATTTATGCCTTCCTCGCTCGCCGTGCGCGGCGACGACATGACCCTGGTGCTGCGCAGCGAGCGTTTTGGCAAAGCGTTTTCCGCAGGCCTGAACAGCTTCATTCAGGAAGCCCGTCTGCTGGCGCGCTTTAACCACCCGAACCTGCTGCACGTCCTGCGCTTCTGGGTGCAAAACGACACGGCCTACATGGGGACGCTGTTTTACAGCGGCACCACGCTTTCGCGCCTGCGCGAACAAAAGCCGGAGCTGATTAACGAAGCCTGGATCCGCCGCACGCTGCCGATGCTGTTTGGCGCGATCAAGACTATCCACAACGAAGGCTACCTGCACCGCGACATCTCTCTGGATAACATTCAGATCCAGGATAACGGCCTGCCGGTGCTGCTTGATTTCGGCTCCGCGCGCCGCACCATCGGTAATCTCTCCGACGAAACGGAAACCATGCTGCGCCCGGGCTTTGCGCCGATTGAACAGTACACCGACGACAACGAAAGCGAGCAGGGCCCGTGGACGGATATTTACGCCCTCGGCGCCGTGCTGCGAACCCTGATTGTGGGTTCTCCGCCGCCGGTCAGCGTGGTGCGCTCTATTCAGGATACCTGCAAACCGCTGGTGGAAATCATGCCGCAGGGCTATTCCATTCCGCTGCTGCAGGCCATTGACCGTGCGCTGGCGCTGCACATGGAGGATCGTCCGCAGTCAATCGACGAGTTCGCCGCGCTGATAGAGATGCCGGTCGCCGGGATCAACGACGTGCTGACGGCGAAAAAGCCCGGCACGATGCTGGTTCCGGTTGAAGACGAGAAACCGGCTTCGCTGCTCGACTGGCGCCGCTACAAGATCCCGGGCATGGTTGCCGCAGGCGTGCTGGTAGGGGTTATCGCCGGGGCGATGCTGTTCAGCGGCGGTAACGATGCCCCTGAGCAGGCTGCACAGACACCGGGCGAGACGCGTCCAACCGAAACCGTCGCAAACGCGCCAGACGTGAAGCCGGAAACGGCGAAGGTGAGCGAGCAGGCGACGGCACAGCAGACGCCACCGCCTGTCGAGAGCCCGATTGCGTTGGTCTATATCCGCATCCTTGATGGCGAAACGCTGAAAGTGAACGGCGAGCAAAAAGCGCTCCGTCCAGCGACCAACGGTTATGCGTCGCTCAAGCTGCCGGCCGGTGAGGTGAAGATTGAACTGCAGGGCAACGGAAGAACGCGTGGCCAGACGCTGGATATCACCAGGCCGGGCACCTGGCTGGTGAATCCGTAGAATTACGCTCAGTCACAGATGCGAACCTCTTTTCTGAATCGCATAAGCTAGATGGAATAAAGATTATGCTCAACCGAATTACCGTTCAGCTCCCGGTGGAGGGGCTTCTGTTCTGGAAACTGACGGGCCGCGAGGCGATGTCCGAGTCGTTCGCGCTGACGCTGACCGTGCTCGGCACGGACGCGCGCATCGACCGCAGCAAGCTGCTGGGCCAGCCGGTCACGGTGGCTATCCCGACGCAGAACCTGCTGACGTCCCGCTATGTTAACGGCAAAATTACCCGCGTGGCGGTCAGCGCCGTTGAGCTGACGGGCACCCGCTATGCGGTGTACCAGCTGACGGTGGAGCCGGACCTGTGGCCGATGAAGCGCGACCGTAACCTGCGTATTTTCCAGGGCCAGACGGTGCCGCAGATTGTGAAAACCCTGCTGGGTGAGCATCAGGTTAACGTTGAGGATAAACTCACCGGCAGCTACCGGGTGTGGGACTACTGCGTGCAGTATCAGGAGTCGAGCCTGGACTTCATCAGCCGCCTGATGGAGCTGGAGGGGATTGCCTATCACTTCCGCCATGAGGCGGACAAACACACCCTGGTGCTGACCGATGCCGCCACGCAGCATCAGCCGTTCAGCGGCTATGAGGTTATTCCTTACCACCAGACGCCGTCAGGCGGCAGTACGGATGAAGAGGGCATCAGCCAGTGGGCGCTGGAGGACAGCGTGACGCCGGGGATTTACAGCCTCGACGACTATGACTTCCGCAAGCCGAACGCGTGGCTGTTCCAGGCCCAGCAGAACCCGGCATCGCCGAAGCCGGGCAGCATCGACGTGTACGACTGGCCGGGGCGCTTTGTGGACAAAGGGCACGGGGAGTTCTATGCCCGCATTCGTCAGGAGCGCTGGCAGGTGGAGCATCAGCAGATTCAGGCCACCGCCACGGCGGCGGGGATTGCGCCAGGGCACACCTTCACGTTAACCAACGCGCCGTTCTTCAGCGACAACGGTGAGTATCTGGTCACGGCGGCGGGCTATCACTTTGAAGAGAACCGTTACGCCAGCGGCGAGGGGGAGACCATTCACCGCACCGATTTCACGGTGATCCCGTCGGCGGTGGTGTACCGTCCGGCGCAGACCACGGCGTGGCCGCGCACCTACGGCCCGCAGACCGCAAAAGTGGTGGGGCCGAACGGCGAGAGCATCTGGACGGACAAATACGGCCGCGTAAAGGTGAAGTTCCACTGGGACCGCCTGGCGAAGGGCGATGACACCAGCTCCTGCTGGGTGCGCGTGTCGAGCGCGTGGGCGGGCCAGGGCTACGGCGGGGTGCAGATCCCGCGCGTCGGCGATGAGGTGGTGGTGGACTTTATCAACGGCGACCCGGACCGGCCGATTATTACCGGTCGCGTGTACAACGACGCGAGCATGCCGCCGTGGGCGCTGCCTGCCGCGGCGACGCAGATGGGTTTTATGAGCCGCACGAAAGACGGTTCCGTGGACAACGCCAACGCCCTGCGCTTTGAGGATAAAGCGGGTGCAGAGCAGGTGTGGATCCAGGCCGAGCGTAACATGGACACCAGCATTAAAAATGATGAAACGCACAGCGTCGGCGGCGAGCGCAGCCATTACGTGAAGAAAAATGAACTGCATCGCGTGGAAGCGAATCAGACTCAGGCCGTGAAAGGTGGCACCGAGATCCTGACGGGGAAAGGCAAGCTGGATGCGGCGGTGGAGCAGTACGTCATTGCTTCCGGGACGAAGCTGCGGCTGGTCTCCGGTGAGAGTGCCATTGAGCTGAATGCTAACGGCAAGATTAACCTGATCGGTAAAGAATTTAACTTCTTCGTGGAAGGGGATGGGTATATCACCACTGGCGGTAAGCTGCATCTGAATACCTCTGGTACAAAACCGGGCACCACGGCACCGGGATCGGGGCATAAAGGGGATATTGATGCGGCGGTGCAGGCGAAATTTACGGCCAAAGATGAGTAAAGCAGGTGCGGTGCTTATCGCGTTACTAACGACGGGAATGGCTGGAGGTGATGCACAGAAAAAGGATCTTTGGATGTTTATTTCCGGGATGAGTGCATCGCTTAAGACGTTATCCGTTACAACCCTTAGTAACGCGCCGTTATCGTTTAAGATGACCAGGCAAAATGAATATATCAATTTCTACAATGCCGACGATATCAAACTCGTTGATGGAACGAACATAACCGCAATTGGGTTACGTTTAAGCAAACAAAACGACGGCATGGCGCCTTTACTGAATTTTTCACCTTCCTCAGGTCAATGCATAACGCTTGATACCGTTAAAAAGCGCTATCCGCAGCTGAGGTTAACTGATTATCCGCGCGGCCGTTCGGAGAACGAAGTGACCAGCTATACAGCCCGAAAAGATATGAATGGACAAAAAGTGAGCTTCAGCTTCACCGTGAAAAATCCTCACTGTCTGGGTTCAGTCGTCATTAGCGCCGACTAAGAAATACTGCACTCATGTCCTGACGGTTTCTTCAGGGTGATAATGGCCATACACATTTAATAAATGACGATTAACGTGAAAAAACATACGCCAATATTTCTTTGTTCGGTCCTGATGTTTAGCTGTCCTGGCAGCAATGTGGTTTTCGCTCAAGGTAAGCCATCCATTCTGACTAAACAGGATTTTTCAGTACAGATCAAAGACCTGCCTGTCGCCTTGGGCGACAGATGGACGCCTGATATTGCCCGTAAAATTGGCGTGCCGGTGGAAGGCAGTTTTACCGGTGAGGTTCCTTTTGATGGAGTCCAATATAAATTCTTTCAGCATCAAAACGCTGGAGTAGAGATATTCACTTCCAATCTCTGGTGGGATAAAGCTGAACGAAGCGTTGATGATTATATCGTGTCGCAGATTACGCTGACTGCCGAAGAATTCGCAACGCCGCGTGGTGTCCATGTGGGTTCAACGAGAAAGGAACTGAACAGCGCATACGGTACCGGTCAGGTCGACAATGATGCGGGGGAGCAGTGGATTACCTACGAATTGGATAAAGAATTGCTCTCTTTTGAGATAAAAGGCGGCAACGTTATAAAAATAACGATGAATTACAAAAATGATTCTCAAGAATAATTTATGACCAAAAAATATCTGGCAGTCGTATTGTTCACGGCTTTATTGACAGGCGTCGTTGAAACGTCATCGGCACTTGAATTATCGCAATATAATAAGCTCGATACGGTAGGTCGCATCCTTAACGACAGTGAAGTGACAGACAATCTCAGGACGCTGCTGGGAAATCACTACCAAACCTTTATTGATAACTTTGACGTCTTCGGCGAACCGCATACCACCACAGGTGGAGGATTGTTTGTTGAAGGCTGGCTAAAAGATCTTTATCTGGAGAACGCGTCAGCGCTGGTTATCAATCCTGACGGCAAAATCTTTGCGGCCTGGGTGGTTCCGGAGTCGGACGTAATCCATTACCAATCCTCTGATAATAGCCCGGGTATTAATGTTGATATCCAGCAATGGGCCGCCAGGTTCAATACGATGCAGTTTGCAACGAACAGCCAGTCGAGACCTGCGTTTGACGGGGTTTGGGCAGGCGGCGCAGGCGGACGGGCTGTTCTGGAAATAAAGGGGAGTGAAATGGAATGGCGTCTGGTAACGCCTCCTCAAAAAGGAAATGATTATGCTCCACAGCGCTATACGTTACGTAAAGCCGCTTCGGTTCATCACGCTGAAACCAGAAAACTGGATACCGAAAAGTTCGCTATTTCTCTGAAAAACAGGTGCGGTCATTTTGAGAGCGAATGTGACGAGATGCTCTATCTCGGCGTGCGAAAAAGCGATAACAGTACGATCTCCTTAAAGGGAAAAACGTTGCACGACTCCGCAGGTAAAATAATCGGCTCAACGTACAAGAATGGCGAGGTCGCTTATACCGTGACGTACGCCCCCGTGAATCTGGTTGTCAGCAAAGGCAACCATATTTTAGTCGAGCAGTCAGGCCAGTGGCTTAAATAACTATACAGCCAGCCAAAAGGCCAGCATGGATTGGCCTTCTTGTTTCTCTCAATATCAATCATCCCGAGTTCACTTATGAAATACACCCTCCAGGAAGGTTCGTTTTCCCTTTTTCCTGCTGCCTGGCAGGATAACAGCATGAACATTATTCGCGATGACGAAAGCGGGCTGTCCGTGGTGGTCAGCCGCGGCGTGATCCCCGATGGCAGCGACTATGAACAAGAGTTCCACCGCCAGTGGGATGTACTGCGTCCTCAGATGGGTGAGATCGCCCAGAGCGAATTTAGGAACGTAAAGGCCGGGCCTGACGGCAACATTAACGGGCTGGAAGTTGAGACCACGTTTGACCGTAACGGGCAGCGCCTGTGGCAAAAACAGCTGGCCGTGCAGACGCCGGGCAAACCGGTATTGATGATTTTTACCCTCTCGGCACTCAGAGCCTTTACCGAAGAGGACGAGGTGCGCTGGAGCGCGCTTAAGCAGAGTCTGACGCTAAACGACAACCGGAATGTGTAAGGCATGAGCGATAACAACGCGGCCCGTAAGGGCGACGAGATTATTCACTCCAGCATTTTTGCTGACATCACCAGCATTGTGGCGGAAGGTGCCGCCTATGCGGTGATCGGCGCGGCGGTAGGCGCAGCAGCAACCGTAGCGGCGCCATTGCTGGGGGCCGGGGCAGCAGCTGCAGGCGTGGCGGCGATTGGCTCCAGCTGTCTGTTAAGCGGCATTATCGGTGGCGTGCTGGCGAACGTCGCGGGGATCACCGACGATATCAGCAACGCCGCTGAGGGGTTAGGTAATGCGCTTTTCCCGCCGTCGCCTGCGGGTAAAATCACGACCGGTTCCAGTAACGTTCTCACCAACGCAATCCCCGCCGCACGCGCGGCAGGCACGCTGACGCCCGCAGATACTCCTTCACCTGAGCCGCAGTCGCCGGGCAGCTTTGCCGATTACGCGGGCATGCTGCTTTCCGCCGCCGGACAGTTTGGCAGCGAAATGTGGCAGCCGAGCGTGGCCTCTGCCGCTGCCGGAACCTCCCCGCTGGAAGAAGACAAGGTGGCGTGCGAAAAGCACTCCGGGCCGCAGTATCTGGCGGAAGGTTCTAAAAGCGTCTTCATCAACGGGCAGCCCGCGGTGCGTGCGAAAGATCGCACCACCTGCGAAGGTACCGTGTCCGACGATGTTTCCCCGAACGTAATCATCGGCGGGGACACGCTCACGGTTCGCGATATCAAAAGCGGTAAAACGCCGGGTCTGGCGCTGGGGATGATTGCGCTCTCCCTGCTGCGCGGGCGTCCGGGCAAGATCCTGAAAAACATGCCCTGCGCGCTGGCGGCGGCCGGCGGCGGGATGCTGGCGGATATGGCGGTCAACGCCGTGTTTGGCTCCTCGCACCCGGTCCACGCCGCCACCGGCGTGAAGGTGCTGAACGACGACGATGAGCTCGACTTCTCGCTGCCGGGGCGCTTTCCGCTTCGCTGGCAGCGCAGCTACAACAGCCTGACCACCCGCGAAGGGCTGTTTGGTCTGGGCTGGGCAACCACTTTTGACAGCTACCTGGCGCTGGAAGAAGACAACGCGACCTGGTTCGACGAAACCGGGCGCGAGCTGAGCTTCGAGCTGCCGCCGGTCGACCGGGCATTTTACAGCATCAGCGAAGGCATTATTATCCGCCGCAACGAGAGCGGCGACGTGGCGATTGCCGACGATGACGGCGCGGTGTGGCGTCTGTATAAACCAACCCGGGCGAACCCCTCCATCCTGCGTCTGGCCTCCCTCAGCGACGAATACGGCAACGCGCTGCTGACGGAGTGGGACGAGCACGGCAGGCTGACTGGTATTCATGACGAGCCGCGGGCAATCGACGTCACCCTGCGCTATGAAGATGAACGTTTCCCGCAGCGCGTGACCGCAGCCAGCCATTTCGACGGCAACCAGACCTGGCCGCTGATGCAGTGGGGCTACGACGCGCGCGGCCAGCTGGCGAGCGCGACGGATGCCTCAGGCGTGGTGACGCGTGAATACCGCTACAACGACCACGGCCTGATGGTCTGGCACCGGATGCCGGGCGGTCTGGAGAGCGAATACCGGTGGCAAAAATTCGACCACTGGCGCGTGGTGGAAAACCGTACCAGCACCGGCGACGGGTGCCGCTTTAGCTACGATTTAGCCGCCGGGCTGACGACCGTCGAGCACTACGATGGTCAGACGCGCCGTCACTACTGGAACGCGCAGAATCTTATTGTCCGCTACGTTGACGAGCGCGGTGAAAACTGGCGCTACGAGTGGGACGAAAACGAGCTTCTCACGCGTCGCATCGATCCGCTCGGCAACGCCGTCACCTTTGTCTACGACGAGATGGGCAACCGGGTGCAGGAGACCGATGCCGACGGCAACACCCGCACCACCACCTGGCTGGAGCACCGCGCGCTTCCTGCGGCCATTATTGAAGCCGACGGCAGCGCCACCCGGTTCTGGTACGACGAACATCACGGGCTCAAGCGCGTAGTAGACCCGATGGGGCAGACGACGCAGCTGCGCCGGGACGAGTTTGGCCAGGTCGTGGAAGAGGTCGATGCCGCTGGCAACAGCCGTTACCAGGAGTACAACGAGGCCGGGCAGATTGTCCGTTCGACGGACTGTTCCGGGCGTATTACCCGCTATCGCTATCATCCGCTGGGCTGGCTGGTGGCTGAGACTGGCGCCGACGGTGAAGAGACGCGCTACCGCTACGACGCCGCAGGGCGTCCGGTGCAGCTCGATCGCCCGGAAGGCTGGATGGAATCGCTCAAATGGAACGAACGTGGCCTGCCGGTGAAGCATGCGGGTGCTGACGGGAAAGAAAGTGAGTTCAGATACGACGAGGCGGGGCGCTTAACCGCCACCCGTAATACGCAGGGTGAAGAAGTGCGACGCCGCTGGGACAGCCGCGGGCGTCTGATTGCCCTGGAAAACGAGAACGGCGAAGCGTATCAGTTCCGCTGGGGGCCAGACTCGCTGCTGCTGGAAGAGGTGGGGCTCGATGGCGTGGCCTCGCAGTATCGCTATGATGCCTGCGGGCGCACGATTGCGCGCACCTTTGCCGCCGGTCATCCGGAGGCCATCACCCACGTCTTCGCCTGGAGCGCGAGCGGCCAGCTGGTCGCCCGCACCACGCCGGAGGGGCAGACCCGCTACCATTACACGCCGTCCGGGCTATTAAGCCGGATTGGGCTGCATCCTGCACTTGCAGCCGACGCGTGGACCACCGAGGCAGAGCAGGAGCTTGCCTTTGAGTATGACGCGCTCGGTCGCGTGACGCGCGAAGCGGGCGAGCACGGCGAGCTGGCGTGGGAGTATGACACGCTGGGCAACCGCACCTCCGTCACGCTGCCCGATGGCCGCGAGCTGAAGCAGTTCTACTACGGCAGCGGGCATCTGCTCAGCATTGCGCTCAATAAGCTGTCGGTCTCTGATTTTACCCGCGACGAACTCCACCGGGAGACCAGCCGCACCCAGGGGCTGCTGACCACCCGCAGCGAATACGATCGTCTTGGCCGACTGCATCGCCGGGACGTCTTTACCGGCAATGCGCAGCGCCCGTCGCCGCGCCGCTGGTCCCGCCGCTGGGATTACGACTACCGCAATAACCTGGTGCGTGAAGAGCGGGACGATAACCCGTTCAGCTGGTACCGCTGGCAGTACGACAGCGCCGGGCGCCTGCTCGTTCAGGACGGCACGCTGCCCGGACAGGAGCAGTGGCGCTGGGATGCTGCCGGTAACCCGCTCGAAGGATCTGTTGAGAAGGTCACGCACAACCGCCTGACGCAGCTGAACGGCATTCGCTGGCGTTATGATATCCACGGCCGCACCGTGGAAAAAGATAACGGCCAGACCCGCTGGTACTACCGCTACGACGGTGAACATCGCCTGACGGAAGTCATCAGCCAGCCGCGGGATCGCAACAAGCCGCAGACGCAGGTCAGCTTCCGCTACGATCCGCTCGGGCGACGCATCAGCAAAACGCGCCGCCAGATGCTGGGCGGACAGCCAACCGGCAAGCCGGTCACCACCCGGTTTGTCTGGGAAGGGTTCCGTCTGCTGCAGGAGGTGCACGGGGATGTGCCGCTGACCTACGTCTACAGCGATCAGGACAGCTACGATCCGCTGGCGCGTATTGATGGCGTTAATGCTCCGGAGATCTTCTGGTTCCACTGCCAGCCGAACGGCACGCCGGAGCGGATGACGGATGTCGAAGGGCAGGTGCGCTGGGAAGGGGTCAACAGCGCCTGGGGCAAGCTGCTGCGGGAAAGCGAGTCGCAGGTATCAGGATATTCTCAGAACCTGCGCATGCAGGGGCAATACCTGGACCGTGAGACAGGGCTGCACTACAATCTGTTCCGGTATTACGACCCGGACTGCGGGCGGTTTACGCAGCAGGACCCGATAGGGCTGGCGGGGGGGATAAACCTTTACCAGTATGCGCCGAATGCGCTGGGGTGGGTGGATCCGTGGGGGTTAACTCCTGAAGATCTGATTCGCTACCGCCCACACGATTCTCTTTCTGCTCAAAACGGAGCTAGAAGCTCTGCTATCTCTAGGGCATGGGTACAAGAAAAAGCCTTATTGCAGGATGGTGGGGCTGGCACCAGGAATTGGACAGCGCAAGAGAGAGATTTAATATTGAAGACTCCGAACAAGAGTCTTACCTCCGTGATGTCACGGGCAGGCTATACTGGGCATCATATCAACTCGGTAGAAGGCAATGGTACACTTGGTTCTAAATGGCAAGGTGATCCGAGGAATATTGTTTTCTTGAAAAATCATAACCATCCCGACAAGTTCAATGAGCATGTCCATGGTGATCAAGGACATAGAGGGAATACTAAAAACTCGACGCGCGGACGCTTAATTGATAGAGAAAGAACACTAAAATCCAGACAACGATGTAAGCAATTATAGGGGGAAAGATGAACATAAAAAATGCAGTCCAAGACTTTGTTAGCAAATTCAAAATGAATGATTTAAATATGGGAGAGATAGACTATACAGACGATGAAAATGAAACTTCTTTTCCAGTGAATTTAAATGGCGAAATTCGTTTTTTTTATAGCCATTTGATTTTAAATGACCACCCAACATTTGATGGTACTTTCTTTATACAGATTGTTGAGCCCCAAGAGCTTAATGAAATGTTATCAGGCTGGCGAGTTCAAAATGACACGACCTGGCGCGATGAATATATAATCTTTGCTGAAAGAAATGGAGATGTTCTTTTTTGTGATACCCAAAATATTACATCTCCTGTTTATGGTAGTATTCAAAAAAGAAATTTCATTATTTCCAATTCGTTAGCCGACTTTTTGGATGCTTTTTGTTCTGCCATTGAGATAGAACAAAGTAAATATGATGGTGATGCTACAGATGATGATTTTAATTTCAGAGAGGACTTTCTGGAAGATATCGATTTAATGCTAAAAAGCAAGCTTAAGGATGTTGAGGCAGAAGCTTTTAAATATTTCTTTTTTGGTTAATAACAATAAAAACTTACTCTTTTAGAGACCTCCATGCTTCTGAAGGCATTTATTGCTTATATCCCTTTTATATAGGCAAGGAGGTCTCTTTTCGAATGATAATGAATAAATATATGAAAAACGTATGCTATAAATTCGATGAAAAAAGAGTTACATCTCTTGTAGAAAAAGGAAACGAGTTTCACGACAACCAAAAATACGCCGAAGCTTTAGAGCAATACCAAAAAGCCTGGCAAGCTCTTCCTGAGCCAAAGTTTGAATCGGAATTTGCTAACTGGATCGCTGCGTGCATGTACAGCGCTTACTTTGATCTTGAGGATTACGATGAGGCGAAGAAATGGGGAGAGACGACTTTGCGCACACGTGGATCGGATATAGACACCGCACCATCAATCGACCTCGGCATGGTCTGTTACGAGTTGAATCAATTCGATGAAGCGTATAAATATTTCAACGATGCTTATAACTACGGCAAAGAGCGTGCGTTTCAGGATAGACCTAAAAAATACCTTGAGTTCTATCTGCGCAAGAAGGCGTAAAATCGGTAATTTATGAAAAAAAATCCACGCCAAAGCGTGGATTTTTTTCATTCAAAACCAATCAAACGTTAAACAGGAAGTTCATCACATCGCCATCTTTAACGATGTAATCTTTCCCTTCCGCACGCATCTTGCCTGCTTCTTTCGCGCCTTGCTCACCCTTGTAGGTAATAAAGTCTTCAAACGCGATAGTCTGCGCACGAATAAAGCCTTTCTCGAAGTCGGTGTGGATCTTACCGGCCGCCTGAGGCGCGGTCGCACCTACAGGGATCGTCCACGCACGCACTTCCTTCACGCCAGCGGTGAAGTAGGTCTGCAGATTCAGCAGCTCATAGCCTGCGCGAATTACGCGGTTCAGGCCCGGCTCTTCCAGACCCAGCTCGGCCATGAACTCTTCACGGTCGGCATCGTCCAGCTCGGCGATGTCGGATTCAACGGCAGCGCACACGGCAACAACCACAGAACCTTCCGCCGCGGCGATTTCACGCACTTTGTCGAGGTAAGGGTTGTTCTCGAAACCGTCTTCGTTAACGTTGGCGATGTACATGGTTGGCTTCAGGGTCAGGAAGCTCAGGTATTTGATCGCCGCTTTGTCTTCGTCAGTCAGGTTTTTCAGCGCGCGCAGCATGCCGGCGTTTTCCAGCTGTGGCAGACATTTTTCCAGCGCAGCCAGTTCCGCTTTCGCGTCCTTGTCGCCGCCTTTGGCTTTCTTCTGCACGCGGTGAATCGCGCGTTCGCAGGTGTCGAGGTCAGAGAGCGCCAGCTCGGTGTTGATAACGTCGATGTCGTCAGCCGGATCCACTTTGTTGTTTACGTGGATGATGTTGTCGTTCTCGAAGCAGCGCACAACGTGGCCGATCGCTTCGGTTTCACGAATATTGGTCAGGAACTGGTTGCCCAGGCCTTCACCTTTGGATGCGCCTTTTACCAGGCCCGCGATGTCCACGAATTCCATGGTGGTTGGCAGAATGCGCTGCGGCTTCACGATTTCCGCGAGCTGGTCCAGACGCGGGTCCGGCATTGGCACAACGCCGGTGTTAGGTTCGATGGTACAGAACGGGAAGTTCGCCGCTTCGATACCCGCTTTGGTAAGCGCGTTAAACAGGGTGGATTTGCCCACGTTTGGCAGACCGACGATACCGCATTTGAATCCCATTTCTAAATCACCTTAATATCTTGATAATCAATCCGTTAACGATAACCGATTGATGAAAAGTAAATAACTACGCCTATTATACACGTAACCCGCATGACGCGCGGTAAAAAAGCCGTATCGGGCGGATTATTGCGCTTTAAAAGCGTGCAGGCGGTTTGTCGCTTTGGTTAAGCCATCTTGCAGCCAGATTTCAGTGCAGCGCGCCGCTTCGTCTACCGCCTCGTCAATCAGTTTCTGTTCGGAAACCGGGGGCTTACCGAGCACGAAACCGACAACTTTGTTTTTATCGCCCGGATGGCCGATTCCCACGCGCAAACGGTGGAAATTCGGGTTATTGCCCAGCTTGCTGATGATGTCTTTAAGACCGTTGTGGCCGCCGTGGCCGCCGCCAAGCTTGAATTTCGCCACGCCAGGGGGGAGATCCAGCTCATCGTGGGCGACCAGAATTTCATCCGGATTGATGCGATAAAACGTTGCCATCGCCGCCACGGCTTTACCGCTCAGGTTCATAAACGTGGTGGGTACCAGCAGGCGAACGTCCGCGCCTGCAAGGTTGATACGTGAGGTATACCCGAAGAATTTAGGTTCTTCACGCAGGGGCGCACGTGACCGCTCGGCCAGCAAATCGACGTACCATGCACCGGCATTATGGCGGGTAGCCGCATATTCTGCGCCCGGGTTGGCGAGGCCGACAATCAGTTTAATCGTCACGATTCAATTCCTAATGGGTTCCAGATCTGGCGCGTAGTTTACTGTCTGGCGCGCCGCTTGACAAAATTCTGCGATCTTCTCGGCGAAATACGAATAATTTCTGATTTGAACAATTAGAATTTCAAGCTGTTCAAAGTCTTATTTGTAAACTTTTGTTTGGGAGTTATCTGTAATTGTGATCATTCACGCAACTCATAAAAGGGGCGTTGTCTATACTTTACACACAAGGATTAGGGGCTTTTCCCATGACAACCCAAAGTTCCGGAGGTGACACATGAAACGCAAAAACGCTTCGTTACTCGGTAACGTGCTGATGGGGTTGGGGCTGTTCGTGATGGTAGGCGGCGTGGGTTATTCCATTTTGAACCAGTTGCCGCAGCTTGATCTCCCGCAATACTTCGCCCATGGCGCGATACTGAGCATCTTCCTCGGTGCGGTATTGTGGCTCGCCGGGGCACGCATGAGCGGACATGAGGAAGTGTGCGATAAATACTGGTGGGTGCGCCACTACGACAAACGCTGTCGTCGCGACCAGCATAAGCACAGCTAGTGCTGCGATAAAGAACACCGAAACGGCTCCCGAGGGAGTCGTTTTTTTTTTTTGCATCAGGGGTTGACCCTCACGTAACGTAAGGCTCCAGAGTGGCGCCACTGGCAAAGAAAAAGGAGCAGTTATGTTGATTCAGGTGGGTGAGCTGGCGAAACGTGCCGGGATCACCGTGCGGACATTGCACCACTATGAGCAAACAGGGTTGTTGCTGCCTTCTGCCAGAAGCGCGGCAGGTTACCGGCTTTACAACCTGGCGGATGTCCAGCGTCTGCACATGATCCAGGCGCTGGCAAAAGCGGGGCTGGAACTTGCTGAAATCAGGGATTTCCTGGAGCAGGAGTCGCTGTCGTTAACCGAGTTACTCGATGCGCAAATCACGCTGCTGGATAAACAGCTGCGCAGCATACATACGCTGCGCGACCGGCTGGTGGAGCTGCGAGCCGGGCTTCTCGACGATGCGACGCCTGATCTGGAATCCTGGCTACAGACTCTGGAGTTAATGAATATGTACGATCGCTGGTTTAGCAAAGAAGAGTTACAGCAGCTGCCGTTTGCGGTGCAGAAGGATGCGCTGGCGGCTATCTGGTCAGGGCTGGTTGCAGAGGCCAACACGCTGCTGGAACACGGTATACCCGCTACGGACGCGCGGGCGATGGATCTGGCGACGCGCTGGATGGAACGCCTGGAGCAGGACACGGCGGGCAAGCCGGAGTTTCTCACCCGGCTGAACGAGATGCACAGCGTTGAACCGCAGATGCAGGCGCAGACCGGCATCACGCCGGAGATGACCGATTACATTACGCGGGCGTTTGCCGAGTCGAAGCTGATTATCTGGGAGAAATATCTTTCTGCCGAGGAGATGGCCTTTACCCGGAAGCACTATTTTGACCGTATGATGGAGTGGCCGCCGCTGGTGGCGAAACTGCATCAGGCGCAGCGGGAAAATATCGATCCTGCCTCGGAGGAGGCGCAAAAGCTGGCTGAAAACTGGCTGGCATTGTTCCAGTCCTACGCGGGCACCAGCCCGGAAACTCAGCAAAAGTTTCGCGCCGCCATGCAGCAGGAGCCGCACCTGATGAAAGGAACCTGGATGACGCCTACCGTGCTTGCATGGCTCCAGCAGGCGATCGGAGTGATGATGCAGAGACGTTTCTCTGCATCAGATAACTCACATATCCGCTAGCGCGGCTTCACGGTTAGGATAGAAGGAGAGTCGGCCAGGGATAGGCTGGACACCCGCACGCGCCATGGTGCGCAGGGGCTGGAACTCCAGATTACTCACCCGCAGCTCGCAGCCTTCCGGCAGACGTGTCACAAAGCGCTGGAAGGCATCCAGACCGCCGGCATCCAGCACCGGTACGGCATCCCATTTCAGCACCACAACCCGTTTGCCCGCGATGCGGGACTCAAGATCGCTGAACAGACCTTCCGCCGCGGCGAAGAACAGCGGGCCAATCACGCGCAGCACCAGCACATCGTCAGGCACCTCGACGTTAACCGTGGAAAGGCGCGTCATCTGCGCGATACGGCGCATAAACAGCAGAGAAGCCAGCACGATCCCGACGCTGATGGCGATAACCATATCGAACAGCACGGTCAGCGACATGCAGATCAGCATCACGATTATGTCGTCTTTCGGCGCGCGACGCAGAAGGTTCACCACCTTATGCGCCTCACTCATGTTCCAGGCCACCATCAGCAGCAGGGCGGCCATGGCGGAAAGCGGTAGCCAGGAGAGCAGCGGGGCGAGGATCAGCAGGGCAAGGATCACCAGCACGGAGTGGATAACCGCCGAAACAGGTGACGTTGCACCCGCGCGCACGTTGGCCGCAGAGCGGGCGATGGCTGCCGTTGCGGTAATACCGCCAAAGAACGGCGCGACGAGGTTCCCCAAACCCTGACCGACCAGTTCGCTGTTAGCTTTGTGCTTGGTGCCGGTCATGCCGTCCAGAACGACGGCGCAGAGCAGGGATTCAATCGCTCCCAGCATCGCCATCGAGAACGCGGCGGGAAGCAGGGCGCGCAGGGAATCCCAGCTTAGGGTAAAGCTGGAACCGGGCATGTCCCACGGCAGCACCAGCTGCGGTAGCAGTTGCGGAATGCCGCTACCCTGTGAACCGTCCGCCAGAACATAGTGGAACTGCGAGCCGATAGTCGCGACGTGACCACCGGACATATTGACGATGGCCATCACCGCGCAGCCCAGCAGCAGCGCGGGCAGGTGACCCGGCAGACGGATCCCCAGACGAGGCCAGACGATCAGCGTGCCCAGCGTCACAATCCCGATGGCGGCGTCGCCCAGGTTAGCAGTCGGCAGCGCCATAAACAGCGCCCCCACTTTTTGCAGGTAGTGCTCCGGTACGTGGGGCATCTGCAGGCCGAGGAAATCCTTAATCTGCATGGTTCCGATGGTGATACCAATCCCCGAGGTAAACCCCAGCGTCACGGAAAGGGGAATGTACTCTATCAGGCGACCAAAGCGAGCCAGGCCAAACAGAATCAAAAAGACGCCGGACATCAGGGTGGCGACCAGCAGGCCTGCCAGACCAAACTGCTGCGAAACCGGGTAGAGGATCACCACAAAGGCGGCAGTCGGGCCGGATACGCTGAAGCGCGAGCCGCCCGTCAGGGCAATGACGATCCCGGCAACGGCCGAGGTGTACAGACCGTACTGCGGCGCAACGCCGCTGCCAATTGCCAGCGCCATCGCCAGCGGGATGGCGATAATGCCGACGGTGATCCCGGCAATCAGGTCACGGACAAAGCGTGACGAGGTGTACTTCTCTTTCCAGCAGGCGTCGATGAGGGCGCGAAAGGGCAGAACATGTGAGGAGGCTACGTTTTTCACAATTATCTATCATCCGTATGCGCATCATCTGTCATATGAATGGCAGGTGAAGGAGGCATTAATCATACAAATAAAACCCGGAGACAAAAAAACCCGCCGCAGCGGGTTTTTAGGCCGTGTTCGATTAGTGTTCGAACATTGCAGAGATGGATTCTTCGTTGCTGATACGACGAATCGCTTCGGCCAGCATCCCGGACAGGGTCAGGGTACGCACGTTTGGCAGTGCCTTGATCTCGTCGCTCAGTGGGATGGTATCGCATACTACAACTTCGTCAATGACGGAGTTGCGCAGGTTGTTTACCGCATTACCGGAGAAGATCGGGTGAGTCGCGTACGCGAACACGCGCTTGGCACCACGCTCTTTCAGCGCTTCAGCTGCTTTACACAGCGTACCGCCGGTATCGATCATGTCGTCGACCAGCACGCAGTCGCGGCCAGCCACGTCACCGATGATGTGCATCACCTGAGAAACGTTAGCGCGCGGACGACGTTTGTCGATGATCGCCATGTCGGTATCATTCAGCAGCTTAGCGATAGCACGGGCACGTACCACGCCGCCGATGTCCGGAGAAACCACGATTGGGTTATCCAGGTTCAGTTGCAGCATGTCTTCCAGCAGGATTGGGCTGCCGAATACGTTATCAACCGGGACGTCGAAGAAGCCCTGGATCTGCTCAGCGTGCAGGTCAACGGTCAGTACGCGGTCAACGCCGACGCTTGACAGGAAGTCAGCGACAACTTTAGCGGTAATTGGCACACGCGCGGAACGGACGCGACGGTCCTGACGTGCATAGCCGAAGTAAGGGATTACAGCAGTGATACGGCCTGCGGAAGCGCGACGCAGAGCGTCGACCATAACAACCAGTTCCATCAGGTTGTCGTTCGTTGGAGCACAGGTGGACTGGATGATGAAAATATCACCACCGCGTACATTTTCGTTAATTTGTACGCTGACTTCGCCGTCGCTAAAGCGACCTACGGCGGCGTCGCCGAGGGAAGTGTACAGGCGGTTGGCAATACGTTGTGCTAGTTCCGGGGTGGCGTTACCAGCAAAAAGCTTCATATCAGGCACGAGAAGAACCTCAGGCATGCGTCCAGTGGTGGATAGCGTTCGCCGTAAACTGTGCGGGCCAGGCAAAGGCTATCCAGGCGGTGTATTAAAGAGCGCGATGCAACGTCTGGAACAGGGTGACGTTGTCACCGAAACTCAGTCTGCGCCAGAATGGCCTGCTGTAGGGGGGAGGTGTTCATCCCACGTGCTACAAAACCATGCAGCCAAACCGGCGCTTGCTCAAGCACCTGACGAGCGGCGGATTCGGTGTCAAATTCAGCAAAGACACAGGCTCCTGTACCAGTCAGGCGCGACGGCGCGTATTCTAACAGCCAGGAAAGCACCGCATCAACCTCGCGAAAACGTTTTCTTGCGATATCCTCGCAATCGTTGCTGAATTCACAATTTAATAACGTTTCTATTGACCGAACCGGGGTATTCCTTTTCAGGTCAGGATCTTTAAAGATGACCGGGGTCGGAATGCTTACGCCAGGATGGGCAACCAGGTACCATTTTTCCGGCGGTTCTACAGGGGAGAGAATTTCCCCCACGCCCTCGGCAAAGGCCGCATGACCGCGCACAAACACCGGGACATCAGCCCCTAGCGTCAAGCCCAGTACTGCCAGTTCATCCTTCGACAGCCCGCAGCCCCAGAGATGGTTCAGCGCAACCAGCACGGTTGCAGCGTTGGATGAGCCACCGCCCAGACCGCCGCCCATCGGCAGCCGCTTCTCGATACGGATTTCCGCGCCGCTTCCCGCGGGTAGACGGCCTGATTCCGCTGCGGCTTTCATCAGCAGACGCGCTGCGCGCACAATCAGGTTGTCCTCATGCGCTACGCCCTCGACCGGGGTCAGGAGGCAAATCTGCCCGTCCTGGCGCTGTTCAATGGAGATCGTGTCGCCATAGTCAATAAACTGAAACAGCGTCTGCAGCGTGTGATAGCCATCAGCGCGCTGGCCGGTAATGTATAAAAACAGGTTTAGCTTTGCCGGAGAGGGCCATTGGGTCATCATTTAACGATCCAGTTGTCCATTTTCAGCTTAATGCGCTGGCTTCCCTGAGTCAGTTCCATATTCGATGGCAGCGACGGTTTACTCTTACTGTCATAGGCGCTGTACACCACTTTCCAGGTTTTGCCGTTCTGGGTGTAGTTCACCTGGCTCAGACGGTACTGGTCGTCCAGGGTGTAGTCGGTGGCGTCACCCGGCAGGCCCAGGATCCACTGGCGCAGGCTGTTGAGCGGGATAGGCATCCCGGTCAGCTTGCCAATCATCTCTTCGGCATCGGTCGCGGTATAGTGCTGGCCTTTGTTATCGGTGATCTGCGCTTCGCCAGGTTTGGCGATAAGCTCCAGCTCGGTGCTGCCCAGCGGGTTCAGCAGCAGCAGGCGGTAGTTGTCCTGCCCCGTCTGCTGCCAGAAGAAGCGGGCATAAACCTTTTGTTCGTCAGAGAGATAAGCGAAAGCGCCGCGGGTCTGGTACTGGTTCAAATTACGGACGTCCTGCTGGTGCTGACGCCACTGCGGTGAATCAGGGCTTTTGCCCGGGCCTTTTGGTTGGGTGACGGTACAGGCGGTCAGAACCAGTGCTGCCAGCGGCAGCAGGCGAATCAGTCGGGTCATAATGAGGACAAATCCTTGAGATACGTTGCAGTTATGACTGTTAATGCTAGCGTCGAAGGGGGCTACCGTCTACGTTCAAATTATCTCAAAGCGCTGTGTAACCTATTACTCCGAAAGGGGGCTGTCTCTTTTATTGATCTCGCGCATCCTGTATGATGCGTTCTGCTAACCTTATTAACGCTGGTACTACTCCCGCTCAACATGACCCTATTAGCACTCGGTATCAACCACAAAACAGCCCCGGTTTCGCTGCGAGAACGCGTAACGTTTTCGCCGGATACGCTTGACCTGGCGCTGGACAGCCTGCTTGCACAGCCGATGGTGCAGGGTGGCGTGGTGCTCTCGACGTGCAACCGTACCGAGCTCTATTTAAGCGTGGAAGAGCAGGACAACCTGCACGAAGCACTGATCCGCTGGCTATGCGACTACCACAATCTCAACGAAGACGAGCTGCGTAACAGCCTGTACTGGCATCAGGACAACGATGCTGTCAGCCATCTGATGCGCGTGGCCAGCGGTCTGGATTCGCTGGTGCTGGGCGAGCCGCAAATTCTCGGTCAGGTAAAAAAAGCGTTTGCCGATTCACAAAAAGGGCATCTGAAGGCCAGCGAGCTGGAGCGCATGTTCCAGAAGTCGTTCTCCGTGGCGAAGCGTGTGCGAACCGAAACCGACATTGGTGCCAGTGCGGTTTCCGTTGCTTTCGCGGCCTGCACCCTTGCGCGCCAAATCTTTGAATCCCTTTCTACCGTCACCGTGATGCTGGTGGGCGCGGGCGAAACCATCGAACTTGTGGCGCGCCATCTGCGCGAGCATAAAGTGAAAAAGATGATCATCGCTAACCGCACCCGCGAACGCGCGCAGGTGCTGGCGGATGAAGTGGGGGCAGAGGTGGTTGCCCTGAGCGACATCGATGAACGCCTGAAAGAGGCGGACATTATCATCAGCTCTACCGCCAGCCCGCTGCCGATTATCGGAAAAGGGATGGTGGAGCGTGCGCTGAAGTCCCGTCGCAATCAGCCAATGCTGCTGGTGGATATCGCCGTCCCGCGCGATGTTGAACCGGAAGTGGGCAAGCTGCCTAACGCCTACCTCTACAGCGTGGATGACCTGCAAAGCATCATTTCGCACAACCTTGCCCAGCGTAAAGCGGCGGCGGTTCAGGCGGAAACCATCGTTGAGCAGGAAACCAGTGAGTTTATGGCCTGGCTGCGCGCGCAAAGCGTCAGCGAGACCATCCGCGAGTATCGCGGACAGGCGGAGCAGGTGCGTGATGACCTGACTGCCAAAGCGTTAGCGGCCCTTGAACAGGGCGGTGACGCGCACGCAATTATGCAGGATCTGGCGTGGAAACTGACCAACCGCCTTATCCATGCGCCAACCAAATCTCTTCAGCAGGCCGCCCGTGACGGGGATGATGAACGCCTGACTATTCTGCGCAACAGCCTCGGGCTGGAATAGCGCCCTATACCCATTTTCTAAGACAAGGTGCACTTACGCCTATGAAGCCTTCTATCGTCGCTAAACTGGAAGCTCTGCACGAGCGCCATGAAGAAGTACAGGCGCTGCTCGGGGATGCCGGGACCATTGCGGACCAGGAACGTTTTCGCGCCCTTTCACGTGAATACGCGCAGTTAAGTGATGTTTCTAAATGCTTTACCGACTGGCGACAGGTTCAGGAAGATATCGAAACCGCGCAGATGATGCTCGACGATCCTGAAATGCGCGAGATGGCGCAGGAAGAGCTGCAGGATGCGAAAGCGCGTTCTGAAGAGATGGAGCAGCAGCTTCAGGTGCTTCTGCTGCCGAAAGATCCGGACGATGAGCGTAACGCCTTTGTGGAAGTTCGCGCCGGTACCGGCGGTGACGAAGCGGCGCTGTTTGCCGGGGATCTGTTCCGCATGTACAGCCGCTACGCCGAGTCGCGTCGCTGGCGCGTGGAGATCATGAGCGCCAACGAAGGCGAACACGGTGGCTATAAAGAGGTTATCGCCAAGATCAGCGGCGACGGCGTGTATGGACGTCTCAAGTTTGAATCCGGCGGTCACCGCGTGCAGCGCGTACCGGCCACCGAATCTCAGGGCCGCATTCACACCTCTGCCTGTACGGTGGCGGTGATGCCGGAGCTGCCGGAAGCGGAACTGCCGGACATTAATCCGGCGGACCTGCGTATTGATACTTTCCGCTCCTCTGGCGCGGGCGGTCAGCACGTTAACACCACCGATTCCGCCATTCGTATTACCCACCTGCCAACCGGTATAGTTGTCGAATGTCAGGACGAGCGTTCCCAGCATAAAAACAAAGCCAAAGCGTTGTCGGTGCTGGGCGCGCGTATCCACGCGGCCGAAATGGCGAAACGCCAGCAGGCGGAAGCATCCACGCGTCGTAACCTGCTGGGCAGCGGCGATCGCAGCGACCGAAACCGCACCTACAACTTCCCGCAGGGGCGCGTAACCGACCACCGCATCAACCTGACGCTGTACCGTCTGGACGAGGTGATGGAAGGCAAGCTGGACATGCTGATTGAGCCTATCGTGCAGGAATACCAGGCCGACCAGCTGGCGGCACTGTCCGAGCAGGAATAATGGATTTTCAGCGCTGGTTACGTGAGGCTGCCGGTGAGCTTTCCGAAAGTGAAAGCCCTAAACGCGATGCCGAAATTTTGCTTGAGCATGTGACGGGTAAAGCCCGCACGTACCTGCTGGCCTTCGGCGAAACTGAACTGACCGCGGAACAGGAAGCACAGCTCGCCGCGCTGCTTGCCCGCCGTAAAACCGGCGAGCCGGTGGCGCACCTTGTCGGCGAGCGCGAGTTCTGGTCGTTACCGCTGTACGTTTCGGCGGCAACGCTGATCCCGCGTCCGGACACCGAGTGTCTGGTTGAGCAGGCGCTGGCGCGTTTATCTGCGGAGGCCTGCAGCATTCTCGATCTCGGTACCGGTACCGGGGCCATCGCGCTGGCGCTCGCCAGCGAGCGGCCGGACTGCACCGTTACGGCGGTGGACGTGATGCCTGATGCGGTCGCGCTGGCGCAGCGTAACGTGGAACGTCTCGGGCTCAGCAACGTGACGGTGCTGCAAAGCAGCTGGTTTGCCGCGCTTGAGAATCGTTCATTTGCGATGATTGTCAGCAATCCTCCTTACATCGACGAACATGATCCGCACCTTGCGCAGGGAGATGTTCGCTTTGAACCGCTCACGGCACTGGTTGCTGCCAACGCGGGATTAGCCGATCTTGATCACATTGTGACAACGTCACGAAAACATTTACTTCCCGGTGGCTGGCTGCTCGTGGAGCATGGCTGGACGCAGGGGGAAGCCGTGCGAGCGCTGTTTATGCAAGCAGGCTACGCCGCTGTTGAAACCTGCCGCGACTACGGCGGCAACGAGCGCCTGACGCTGGGGCAGTGGTTATGAGCCTGTTTACCGTACTTATTACCGTCCACTTGATTTCCGTTGCGCTGACCATCACCTTTTTCATCGTCCGTTACTGGTGGCGCTACAGCAACAATCCGCTGATGGATGCCCGCTGGGTGCGTATCGCGCCACACTGTATCGACACGGTGTTGCTCCTTTCCGGTGCCGGGCTTATGTGGAAGACCGGCTATCTGCCATTTACTGATAAAGGCGCATGGCTGACTGAAAAGCTGTTTGGCGTTATCATCTACATCGTTTTGGGTTTTATCGCGCTTGGGCGTCGTCGTCCGCGCAGCCAGCAGGTCGGGTTTATCGCCTTTCTGCTGGGTCTGGTGGTGCTGTACATCATCATTAAACTCGCCACCACAAGAATACCGTTACTGGGGTAAGTCATGAGGTCCTTAGCCGATTTCGAATTTAATAAAGTGCCGCTTTGCGATGGCATGATCCTGATTTCAGAGATGATTCGCGACGATTTTACGTCGCAGTTTGTCTACGATGAGCTGGAGAATCTGGTCAGCCTGGCGCGTGAAGAGATTAATCAGGCTCGCCCGCAAGACTGGCAATTAGAGAAGCTGCTGGAGCTTTTCTACGGCGAATGGGGTTTCTGCGACACGCGGGGCGTGTATCGCCTGTCTGACGCATTATGGCTGGACCAGGTCTTAAAAAATCGTCAGGGCAGCGCCGTGGCGCTGGGCTCTATTTTGCTATGGGTCGCGCACCGTCTGGATATTCCGCTGGTCCCGGTCATTTTCCCGACGCAGATGATCCTGCGTGCTGAGTGGCTGGACGGCGAAATGTGGCTCATTAATCCTTTCAACGGCGACACGCTGGATGAACATACGCTGGACGTATGGCTGAAAGGCAATATTAGCCCGGTGGCTGAACTCTTCAACGAAGATCTCGACGAGGCGGATAACGCAGAGGTCATTCGTAAGCTGCTGGACACGCTAAAGTCCGCGTTAATGGAAGAGCGTCAGATGGAGCTGGCGTTGCGCGCCAGTGAAGTACTGCTGCAGTTCAACCCGGAAGATCCGTACGAAATCCGCGACAGAGGGCTGATTTATGCCCAGCTCGACTGCGAGCACGTGGCGCTGAACGATCTGAGCTATTTCGTCGAGCAGTGCCCGGAAGACCCCATTAGCGAAATGATTCGTGCGCAGATCAACGCGATCTCGCACAAACAAATTACACTGCATTAATCTTAATTCCGATTCACACCTGAATAAGGCGATCCTATGAAACAAAAAGTGGTTAGCATTGGTGATATCAAGGTAGCAAACGACCTGCCGTTCGTACTGTTTGGCGGCATGAACGTGCTGGAATCCCGCGATCTCGCCATGCGTATCTGCGAACACTACGTGACCGTGACCCAGAAGCTGGGCATCCCGTACGTGTTTAAAGCCTCTTTTGACAAAGCCAACCGCTCCTCCATCAACTCTTACCGTGGCCCGGGCCTGGAAGAGGGTATGAAAATTTTCCAGGAGCTGAAGCAGACCTTTGGCGTGAAAGTGATCACCGACGTGCATGAAGCCTCCCAGGCGCAGCCGGTGGCAGACGTGGTGGACGTGATTCAGCTCCCGGCATTCCTGGCTCGCCAGACCGACCTGGTGGCCGCGATGGCGAAAACCGGTGCCGTGATCAACGTGAAAAAACCACAGTTCGTCAGCCCGGGCCAGATGGGTAACATCGTCGATAAGTTTATCGAAGGTGGTAACGATCAGGTCATCCTGTGCGACCGTGGTGCAAACTTCGGTTACGACAACCTGGTCGTGGATATGCTGGGCTTCAGCGTAATGAAGAACGTCTCTAACCAGTCTCCGGTGATTTTCGACGTGACCCATGCCCTGCAGTGCCGCGACCCGTTTGGCGCCGCGTCCGGCGGCCGCCGTGCTCAGGTGACCGAACTGGCGCGCGCCGGTATGGCAACCGGTCTGGCTGGCCTGTTCATTGAAGCGCACCCGGATCCGGATAACGCAAAATGCGACGGTCCATCCGCGCTGCCGCTGGATAAGCTTGAGCCGTTCCTGAAACAGATCAAAGCGATTGACGATCTGGTGAAGAGCTTCGACGAGCTGGATACCAGCAAATAATAAAAAAACCCGCTTCGGCGGGTTTTTTTATGCCTCCCTCTCCCTGGCGGAGAGGGTTGGGGTGGGGGCATCAGCCCGCACCGGCCCACTCTTACGCAAATATCGTCATCAGATACGCAACAAACAACGCCATATGCGCCGCTCCGTTCAGCACGTTGGTGCGCCCGGTGGAGAACGAAATCTGGCACAGCAGCAATGATGCTACCATCACGATCATCTCCGGCGCACCCAGCGCAAACTGCAGCTCGTTACCGGTCATAAAGGCAATCAGCGTCACCACCGGTACGGTGAGTGAAATCGTCGCCAGCACGGAGCCGAAGAACAGGTTCATTGCGCGCTGCACCTGATTATTCAACACCGCTTTCAGCGCGCCCAGCCCTTCAGGGGAAAGGATCAGCAGCGCCACCAGGAAGCCGGTAAACGCCACCGGCGCGTTCAGCTCGGTTAACAGCGTCTCCAGCGGGTTAGCGTTCATCTTGGTAACGGCAATCACCGCAATCAGATGTACGATCAGCCAAACCGTATGCCACGCGCTGCTGTGGGCCGACGGCTTACCGTGGTGCGGATCATCGTCGTCGCCGTCGTCTTCATGCTCATACACAAACAGGCTCTGGTGCGTTTTGGTCTGAATCAACAGGAACACGCCGTACATGGCGGCGGAAATCAGCGCGACCAGCAGCGCCTGACCGGTGGAGAAGTTTGCACCCGGCAGCGCCATCGGGAAGACCAGCACGATAATGGCAAGCGGGAAGAGGGCAATCAGATACTGTTTGATGCCAAACAGGTTCATATACTGGGTCGCGAATTTACGCCCACCCAACAGCAGAGAGAAGCCCACCAGACCACCCGTCACAATCATAATGATCGAGTAAAGCGTATCGCGCATCAGCGTCGGCGCGGCATCGCCGGTCGCCATGAGCGCGGAAATCAGGCTAACTTCGAGAATAACAACGGAAAGGCTGAGAATTAAAGAACCATACGGCTCGCCCAGACGGTGGGCCAGGACGTCCGCATGGCGAACGACGCTAAATGCGCTGGTTAAGATGCCGACCAGGGCAAGAATATTGATACCAACCACCACTGGCAGTGACTGACTGCTTCCCCAGAAGAGCAGCACAGCCAGTGCCAGAACCGGGAAAATGAGTGACGTCTCCTTGTGGCGGGTCTTTACCGCCTCGTGTGTTGCTGTCATGTGCTTCTCCATCAATGCAGGTGCTTGTAATTATAGATAGATTTTTGAGGGCATTAAATTAACAGATCTCTGTTAAATACCCTTAATTTTTTACTTAATTTTACCCTTTTTCATAAATTTAACGCCTGACTCCTGTAATTGACAGCTTTCACATAATATTTATTAAATAACAACTAATTACATGTAATGTTAATCCATAAATTAAGGCCGGGTGGCACGCTGGCATATCGTCGTCCACACTTATCTCTTTAAGTAAAAGAGAGGTGAGTGATGCCATATAAAACGAAACGCGAATTACCCGATAACGTGCAAAACGTGCTGCCCGCTCACGCGCAGGATATCTATAAAGAGGCGTTTAACAGCGCCTGGGATCAATACAAAGACAAGGAAGATCGCCGGGATGATGCCAGCCGTGAAGAGACGGCCCACAAAGTCGCCTGGGCCGCCGTAAAACATGAATATGAAAAAGGAGACGACGATAAATGGCATAAAAAGAAATAGCCGTGAAATAATTCGCTACCTTCATTTTGACTTTTCAGGCGGTTGAACTGCCGTTGTATTGCAACTGGTCCGCTAATTGCTTATCGTTATTCAACTGCTGGCAAAATGACCAGCACCTAAGGCCGGGAAGGCGAATTACAGATGTCGCAAGGAAGCATGCAGTGGCGGAGGTGGAAAGTGTTAACGCGTGATTTCTTAATGAAGGCAGATTGTAAGACGGCATTTGGTGCTATTGAGGAATCGCTTCTCTGGTCAGCTGAACAACGTGCGGCGTCGCTCGCTGCCACGCTTGCCTGCCGCCCGGATGATGGCCCGGTATGGATTTTTGGCTACGGTTCCCTGATGTGGAACCCGGCGCTCGAATTTGTCGAATCGGCAACGGGAACGCTGCCTGGCTGGCACCGCGCATTTTGCCTGCGTCTGACGGCCGGACGCGGCAGCGCGTGCCAGCCCGGGCGCATGCTTGCACTGAAAGAGGGCGGGCGCACCACTGGCGTGGCGTATCGCCTGCCGGATGCCACGCTGGAAGAGGAGCTTACGCTGCTCTGGAAGCGCGAGATGATCACCGGCTGCTACATGCCAAGCTGGTGCAAGCTGGAACTGGACGACGGACGCACCGTCAATGCGCTGGTGTTTATCATGGACCCGCGCCATCCGCTGTATGAAGCGGATACCCGCACGCAGGTGATTGCTCCGTTAATAGCCGCTGCCAGCGGACCGCTGGGTACCAACGCGCAGTATCTCTTCTCCCTCGATCAGGAGTTGACCCGCCTCGGCATGCAGGACGATTGTCTGAATGAGCTGGTGGTGAAGGTGAAGGCGTTGCTGGAAGGGAACCCGCTCAACGGCACGCTGCGACCGGGTTTTGCCTGATATTACGCCCGGCTTGCCGGGCGTTTAATATTATGCTGCCACGTAGCTGATGGAATGCTCCAGAGACTGACTGTGGCTGTCAATCAGCACATCCCATGTGCCGGTGTAGGGCACTGTAAGCCAGGCCTTATCATCCTGTACGGTGAGAATATCCGCCTGGGACTGTTTTTGTGCTTTCGAACTCATCAGATGAATACGACAGCGTTCTGAGCAACGCACCACCACCGTATCCCCGCCAAACAGCTTCAAACTTGTTTTTACCAGTGCCATTTTTTACCCCGTAGTCTTAAACAACGCTCTCCCTGCAGCCATATCCGAGCGTGATGTTGTTCACAATTCACTCATGGCATAACACCAAAGGGGAGGGGGTGGGATGCTGATTTTGATCAAAAAATGGCATAACGATTAAACAAAAATGACAAAATTCCTCAAAATTTCAGCTGGCGCGCGTTTTACCCGCTAAACGCGCGCCGCCAGAAAATTAAATGCGGAAATGACCGGCTGTTTCAGCAAGGTCGCCCGCCTGGCTCTGCAGGGCACCCGCAGCGGCGGCGGATTCCACGACCAGCTCGGCGTTCTGCTGAACCATTCTGTCGAGATGGGTCACCGCGTGGTTGATCTCATGAATCCCTTTCATCTGCTCGCTGGTGGCGATGGAAATTTCGCGCATAATGCCGGAGACGCTGCCGATGCTGGAGCGGATCTCGTCCATGCTTTCCCCGGCCAGGTGCACGTAGCGGGAGCCGGTGGCCACGCTGTCGGTGGTGGAATCGATCAGCGATTTGATCTCTTTCGCCGCCTGGGCGCTGCGGCTCGCCAGGTTACGCACTTCGCCCGCCACCACGGCAAACCCGCGTCCCTGCTCACCCGCACGCGCCGCCTCGACGGAGGCGTTCAGCGCCAGAATGTTGGTCTGGAAAGCAATGCCGTCAATCACGCTGGTGATATCGCCAATTTTAGCCGACGCGACTTCGATGGACTGCATGGTGCTGATCGCCTGGGATACCACCTCGCCGCCGCGCGCAGCGGCCGCTGAGGCTTTGCTCGCCTGGTCATTCGCTTCTGCCGCCGATTCGTTCGACTGGGTCACGGAGGCGGTGATCTGCTCCACGGCGCTGGCCGTCTCGCGCAGGCTGGATGCGGCCTGCTCGGTACGTCCGGAAAGATCCTGGTTACCCGCCGCAATCTCCTGAGCGGCGTTTTTCACCGACTCGCTGGCATCACGGAGCTGCACCATCACCACCGACAGCTTATCGCTGAAGGCGTTAAAGGCCTGCGCAATCTGCGCAACCTCGTCCTCGCCGTTGTCCGGCAGGCGCTGGGACAGATCGTTAGTCCCGTTAGCAATGTTGTGCATCGCGTCGCGAATGTCTGACAAACGCTTGAGCAGGCGGGCAATCAGGAAATGCACAATGGCCGCGCTCAGCAGTGCCAGGATCACCAGCGAAATCGCCGAGGCTTTAAGCAGGGAACGCATGCCGGAGGTGGCATCACCGTTGTCGAGCGCGACGACTAACAGCCAGTTTGTACCCGGCACGGCTGTCGCCACGAAGGTTTTTTCAGCATCGTTCAGCGTTCCGTCGACGAGATTACCGCTTTTCAGTGCAGCAAAATCAATGCCTTTGATCGTCTCAGCGAATGGTTTAAGCGTGAGCGCCGGATCGTTAGCGGCAATCACGCTGCCGTCACTGTTCAGAAGCAACCCGCTGCTGGCCGGTGTTGGATGGATCCCGCGCACGTTAGCCACCACGCTGTCCATCGCCACATCGCCCGCCACCACCGCTTTCAGCGTACCATTCTCTTTTACCGGCACGGCGAAGGTTACCACCAGTTTGCCGGTCCCCGCGTCAACGTAGGGCGCGGTGACGACCGGACCGTCCGTGCTGACCACCTGCTGATACCACGGGCGGATAGTCGGGTCATAGTCCGCCGGGACACCCGCCGGTTCAGAGAATTTCGCCGTTTTGCTGGCGTAGCCAACATAAACGTTGGTGAAGCCACCCGCCTGCGCAAGCTGTTTAAACACCGGAACCGGATCGTCACTCAGCGCAACGGTCTGCGCTGAGGCGATCACCGCCATCTTGCTTTTTACCCAGTCGGCAATCGCCATGTTATGGCTGGCGCTGGTGCTGGTCAGAATATCGCGCTGGGACTGCTGGTTATCCTGGCGCGTGACCTGGAAGTTAATAACGGTATTAAGGAGAAGTGCGACGACCAGACAGCCTGCCGTCGTCGCGATGATGCGTGCACGAATCGATCTGAACATAAGTGAAATACCTGCTGTGTTGTTTCCATGCCTATCGGCATCCCCGCAGGTAAACTTGATGCTGAAACCGCGTCCATAAGAAAATAATATTTTTACGGGTTTATTATTAAAAAGTTAATACTTTATCCGCGGACAGCGTCCACTCGGCCAGCTCAACCAGCGTACCAATCTCTACGCCATCAACCAGCGGCAGACCGGTAATACCGCGGCCATCGGTACAGGTCTTGCACAGCTTCACCGGCACGTTTTGCGCGGTCAGGATCTCCAGCATCTGCTGAATGTTATAGCCTTCTGCCGGTTTTTGTCCCTTCAGCCCCGCGGTGACCGCGTCCGACATTAAAAAGAGTCGTAACGCGAGGTCACTCTCTTTTTCACGCAGCGCAATCGCCAGGCGCAGGCTATTAAAAAGGGATTCGCTGCCGTAGGCCGCACCGTTGGCGACGATCACAATCTTTTGCATGTTGACTCCTGTTCTTATAAAGGCACGAATATTGCTTAGCTTTCCCGAGTTTCGCTGTTCCGGAGAGAAAGCATGACATTAATGGCTGGCATTTCGCCAGGCGCTGCCGAATGGCTCGAGCGCGCAAAGATGATGCGCCGGGAGCAGCTCAGCAAGCTGGCACAGCTTGGCGAGCTTGTGCACGGCATTAGCCAACTGGTGCACATGTTACAGTGCGAGCGTGGGGCGTCCAACGTCTGGCTCTGCTCACAGGGTAAGCTTTACGCCCCCGAATGCAAAGCCAGCCGGGCGCTGGTGGATGAAAACCTCGCTGCACTTTATGTGATTCTTGAAAAACAGTCGCCGATCCCGGGAAGTACGGTCTGTGAACGCATCGGCGGCGCGCTCCTGAGCCTGGATATGCTTCCCGCGCTGCGCGAAGGAGTTATTCAGCAAACGGTAACGGCACCGCAGGCGATGGAACACTACTCCCGCATGCTTCGCCATCTGCTCAGTATCGTACCGCAGCTTAATGACAGCATTGACGATCCGCAAATAGCCGGGCGTTTTGTCGCCCTGTATAGCCTGATGCAGGGGAAAGAGCTGGCGGGACAGGAGCGGGCGCTGGGGGCGATTGGCTTCACGCAGGGTTTTTTCGATGATGTGACTCGCCAGAGGCTGGTTGACCGCATCGACGGGCAGCAGGCCTGCTTTGAAATCTTTCTCTCGCACAGCCACGCTGAGGTACAGGCCACCTTTGCCTTAAACTGCCAGCCCGATCGTGAAACGGAACAGCTACGAAGGGTGGCCTGCACCCGCCAGCCCGCCGCCGATAACGGCCATACCGCACTGGCCTGGTTTGCGCTGCAAACCGCGCGCCTTGAGCATCTGCGCGCGCTGGAGGAGACGCTCATCGCCGATCTGATGACGGCGGTGGACGAGCGTATTTACCGTAACGATGAGTACGTGCCTCCCGCCGATGAGCAGGACGATCCGCTGATACAGTACCCGGAAAAACCGTTGCTCACCCTGGTACGCCAGCAGGCGCGTGAGATAGAACAGCTCTCGCGCCAGCTTGCGTCGCTGCGCGATACGCTTGAAGAGCGCAAAGTCATAGATAAAGCGAAAAGCGTTTTGATGACCCACCAGAATATGAGTGAGGAACAGGCCTGGACGGCGCTGCGCAAAATGGCGATGGATAAGAACCAAAGGATGGTGGATATCGCCCGCGCGCTGCTCATGGTGAAGAATTTGTGGCAGGTAATACCAAAGGAGTAGCTGCACGGTTAGCGGGCATTTTGTGCCTGATTGAGGTGCGTAAACCTGAGGGTAAAGCGGGATACACCGCGAAAACCGCGTGTTAAAACCTGGCATTCGCTTTGCATTATCAGATTAACCATTTTTGACGATGCGCCAACGGCGGTGCATTCGTCTTCGGGATAAAGGCGTCCACTGGTGCTTCGGCATCGTGGGCGCTTTTTTTTGGTTTTTATTCAGGAGTGGTCATGGCGGATTTGTCGAGACGGCGTTTTTTGCAGGCCAGCATGCTGGCGAGTGGCGCAATGCTGTTACCGGGTATCATGCAGGCCGCATGGGCGGCAGGCTCGGATAAACCGGAGCAGGAAACAGTGCGCATCGGGTTTATCCCGCTGACAGACTGCGCGCCCGTGGTTATCGCGGCGCTGAAAGGCTTTGATAAAAAATACGGCATTACCATCGTGCCCACCAAAGAGGCGAGCTGGGCGGCGGTGCGCGACAAGCTGGTGGCGGGCGAGCTTGATGCCGCGCACATTCTCTACGGCCTGCTGTACGGCCTGGAGCTGGGCATTGCCGGCAAGCCGCAGCAGATGGCAAACCTGATGACGCTTAATCAGAACGGCCAGGCGATTACGCTTTCCAGCGATCTGGCGGAGAAGGGCGTTCGAGACCTTGACGGGCTGAAAAAGCTAATTGGTCAGCAGGCGCCCGGCACCTACACCTTCGCGCACACCTTCCCGACCGGGACGCACGCCATGTGGCTCTACTACTGGCTGGCCAGCGCGGGCATTAACCCCTTTGACGACGTGCGCACGGTGGTGGTGCCGCCGCCGCAGATGGTGATGAACATGCGCATTGGCAACATGGTCGGCTTTTGCGTCGGCGAGCCGTGGAACGCGCGGGCGATTAACGACCGCATCGGCTTTACCGCCGCGACGTCACAGTCTGTCTGGGCCGACCATCCGGAAAAAATCCTCGGCACGCGTCGCGACTGGGTGGAGAAAAACCCGCACACCGCGCGGGCGCTGGTCAGCGCGGTGCTGGAGGCCGCACGCTGGATCGAAGCCTCCCCGGAAAACAAGCGCGAGACCGCGCGGATCCTCTCCCGCCGGGCGTGGCTCAACTGCAAGGAACAGTTTCTCACCGGGCGAATGCTCGGCGAGTACGACAACGGCCTGGGCCAGCGCTGGCAGGACGCGCACCCGATCCGTTTCTTCAACGAGGGGGCCGTCAGCTACCCATATCTCTCCGACGGTATGTGGTTCTTAACCCAGTTCCGCCGCTGGGGCTTGCTCAAATCCGCGCCGGACTACGCGGCTATTGCACAGCGCATTAACCAGACCGCTGTCTGGCAGGATGCCGCCACGGCGGTGGGGGGCATCACCACACCGACTTCACCATTACGCAGCAGCACATTGATGGACGGCACCGTCTGGAACGGTACCGACCCGGAAGGATACGCCAGCCGTTTCGCCATTCATCGTAAAGGGGCCTGATTATGCAGCATCTGCAAAAGACGAAATCACCAGATACGCCAGAGAGTGGGGAGGTGATTGTCCTCCCTCCGGTGCAGGTTCGCCGCCGTACGCCGACGTTTGCGCGTCGGATTAACGCGATCATTCAACGCATCATTCCGGCGTTACTCGGTCTGGGACTGCTGGTCGTGCTGTGGCAGCTGGCGGCGATTAACAGCAAAGGTTTCCCGACGCCGCTCAGCACGCTCGATTCCGCCATTACTCTTTTTGCCGATCCGTTTTATCGCGACGGGCCTAACGATATGGGCATTGGCTGGAACGTACTCGCCTCATTACAGCGCGTGGCGGTTGGCTTTGGCCTGGCCGCGTTCGCCGGGATCCCGCTCGGCTTCCTGATTGGCCGCTTCACCTTTTTTTCGCGCATGTTCGGCCCGCTGATCGCGCTGTTACGCCCGGTTAGCCCGCTGGCCTGGCTGCCCATCGGCCTGCTGCTGTTCCAGAAAGCGGAGCCCGCGTCGAGCTGGACCATTTTTATCTGCTCTATCTGGCCGATGGTGATCAACACCGCCGAAGGCGTGCGCCGCATTCCGCAGGACTACCTCAACGTTGCCCGGGTGCTGCAGCTTTCCGAGTGGACCATCCTGCGCCGCATTCTCTTCCCGGCGGTGCTGCCCGCGGTGCTGACCGGGGTGCGCCTCTCCATCGGCATCGCCTGGCTGGTGATTGTCGCCGCCGAGATGCTGACCGGAGGGCTGGGGATCGGCTTCTGGATCTGGAACGAGTGGAACAACCTCAACGTCGAAAACATTCTCATCGCCATCGTCATCATTGGCGTGGTCGGGCTGCTGCTGGAGCAGGGGCTGATGCTGATCGCCCGGCGCTTTAGCTGGCAGGAAAAATAAGGAGCGAACATGAAACCATTAATTCAGGTCCAGGCCGTGAGCCAGCGTTTTTCCACCGCCAGCGGCGAGTTTCTGGCGCTGCAGAACGTCTCTTTTGATATCCACGAGGGCGAAACCGTGAGCCTGATTGGGCACTCTGGCTGCGGCAAATCGACGCTGCTGAACCTCATCGCCGGTATTACCCTGCCGACCGAAGGTGGGCTGATTTGTGACAACCGCGAAATCGCCGGGCCGGGGCCGGAGCGCGCGGTGGTGTTCCAGAACCACTCGCTGCTGCCGTGGCTCACCTGCTTCGACAACGTGGCCCTGGCGGTAGATCACGTGTTTCGCCACAGCATGAGCAAGGCTGAGCGCCGGGAGTGGATTGAACACAATCTCGACCGCGTGCAGATGGGGCACGCTCTGCACAAGCGTCCGGGGGAGATCTCCGGCGGCATGAAGCAGCGCGTCGGTATTGCCCGCGCGCTGGCGATGAAGCCGAAAGTGCTGCTGATGGATGAACCCTTCGGCGCGCTCGATGCGCTGACGCGCGCTCATCTGCAGGACTCGGTAATGCAGATCCAGCAGGCGCTGAACACCACCATCGTGCTCATTACCCACGACGTGGACGAGGCGGTGCTGCTCTCCGATCGCGTGCTGATGATGACCAACGGCCCGGCGGCGACCGTCGGGGAGATCCTGCGCGTCGATCTGCCGCGCCCGCGCAACCGGGTGCAGCTGGCGGACGACAGCCGCTATCACCACATGCGCCAGCAGATCCTTCATTTCCTCTATGAAAAGCAGCCAAAAGCGGCGTAGCGAGGGGGCTTTGATGCGACTGGTCATTATCGGAAATGGCATGGCGGCTACGCGGCTGATTGCCTCGCTCACCGGGCGTGCTGCAGGTCGTTTCGCTATCACCGTCATCGGTGACGAGCCGGAACATGCCTATAACCGCATCCAGCTTTCGCCGGTGCTGGGCGGTGAAAAGCAGGCTGCAGACATCTGTCTTCAGGATGACGACTGGTACCAGGCGCGCGGCGTGACGTTGCTGCGGGGCGAAAAGGCGATCGCCGTAAACGTGGACACGCGGGAAGTGCAAACCGCCGCCCGCACGCTGGACTGGGATGCGCTGGTGTTTGCCACCGGATCAACGCCCTTTATTCCGCCAATCCCCGGCTGCGATGCGCCGCATGTGTTCACGTTCCGTACCCTGGCAGATACCCGGGCCATTCAGGCGATCGTCGGTCCTGCGGTGGTGCTGGGCGGCGGCGTGCTCGGGGTTGAGGCGGCAGCAGCGCTGGCGCGTTCAGGTGACGAGGTCACGCTTGTTCATCGCGGTCCGTGGCTGATGGAGCAGCAGCTGGATCGGCAGGCGGGAATGCTGCTGGAAGAGGCGCTGGCGGCGCGGGGCGTGCGCTGTGAGCTCGTCTCTGGCATCGCAGCGGTGAACGGAGATAGCGTGACGCTGCTTAACGGACGCAGTATCGCCGCCGCGCGCGTGGTGCTAGCGACCGGCGTGCAGCCCAGCGTCGCGCTGGCGCAGGCCAGCGGCATTCGCTGCGCGCGCGGCATCGTGGTGGATCACCAGATGCAAACCTCCGAGCCGGACGTCTACGCCATTGGCGAGTGCTGCGAAATTGACGGCCAGACGTTTGGCCTGGTCGCCCCCTGTCTGGCGCAGGCGGATATCCTTGCCGCGCGGCTGGCGGGGGACGTCACCGCGCCGTTTGTCCTGACTGACAACGGCGTACGCCTCAAGGTGACCGGCGTGGAGCTGTTCAGCCTCGGTCGCGCGGCAGAGCGGGAGGGCGACGTGGTCTGGAGCGCATGGGATCCGCTGACCCGTCACTATCGCCGTTTACTGATCAATCAGAGGGCGCTGGCTGGCGTACTGCTGATGGGCGACTGCCGCAGCGCGGCAACATTTACCGATTTACTGGCAACGGCTGCGCCCGCGCACGCGGACTGGCTGTTCGATCGTTTCACTACGCAACCGCAGGTTGCAGGACACAATGCTATGACAAAACCTACTCTGGTGGTGGTTGGGCACGGTATGGTCGGCCATCATTTCCTCGAAGACTGCGTTAACCGCAATCTGCATCAGCAGTATCAGATCGTTGTCTTTGGCGAGGAGCGCTATGCCGCCTATGACCGCGTGCATCTGTCGGAATATTTTGGCGGCCGCAGCGCGGCGTCGCTTTCGCTGGTGGAGGGGGATTTCTTTGCCGACAACGGCATTGAGCTTCGCCTGTCGCAGCAGGTCGTCGCTATCGATCGCGACGCGCGCGTGGTGCGTACCGCCAGCGGGCACGAAACCCACTGGGACAAGCTGGTACTGGCGACCGGATCATACCCGTTCGTGCCGCCCGTGCCGGGCAACGATTTGCCGGGCTGTTTTGTCTACCGCACCCTTGACGACCTGGACAACATTGCGGCGCACGCGGCGGGCTCGCGCCGCGGCGTGGTGATTGGCGGCGGCCTGCTCGGGCTGGAGGCGGCGAATGCCCTGAAGCAGCTCGGGCTGGAAACCCACGTGGTGGAATTTGCGCCTAACCTGATGGCGGTCCAGCTCGACAACGACGGCGCGATGATGCTGCGCAAGAAAATTGAGGCGCTGGGCGTCGGCGTTCACACCAGTAAAGCGACAACGGAGATCGCCACGGCGGACGGCGGGCTGGTGCTGCGCTTTGCCGATGGCGAACAGCTTGAAACGGACATGGTGGTCTTTTCTGCCGGCATTCGTCCCCAGGACGCGCTGGCGCGCAGCAGCGGGCTGGCTATCGGCGAACGCGGCGGGATTTGCATTGACGACGGTTGCCAGACCTCCGATCCGGACGTGCTGGCCATCGGCGAATGCGCGCTGTGGGAAGGGAAAATCTTCGGTCTGGTCGCGCCCGGCTATCAGATGGCGCGGGTGGCCGCCGCCGCGCTGGCGGGTGAGGATAAAACCTTCGCCGGCGCGGATATGAGCACTAAGCTCAAGCTGCTCGGCGTGGACGTCGCCTCGTTCGGCGACGCTCACGGGCGCACGCCGGGGGCGCTGAGCTATCAGTGGACGCACGGTCCGCAGCAAATCTACAAGAAAATCGTGGTCAGCCACGACGGCAAAACGCTGCTCGGTGGCGTGCTGGTGGGTGACGCCAGCGAATACGCCACGCTGGTGCAGATGATGCTTAACGGGATAGCCCTGCCAAAAGAGCCGGAAACGCTGATTTTACCCGCGTCGTCAGGCAGCGCGCCGAAAGCGCTCGGCGTGGCGGCGCTGCCGGAAAGCGCGCAAATCTGTTCATGTCATAACGTCAGCAAGGGCGATATCTGCCGGGCGGTGAGCGCGGGCGCGACGGATATCGGCGCCGTTAAGCAGTGCACCAAAGCGGCGACCGGCTGCGGGGGATGTAGCGCGCTGGTGAAGCAGGTGATGGAGTTCCAGCTGGCTGAGCAGGGCGTGGAGGTGAAAAAGGACATCTGCGAGCACTTCCCGTACTCGCGCCAGGAGATTTACCACCTCGTGCGCGTCAACCATATTCGCACCTTTGACCAGCTTATCAGCCGCTACGGACAGGGACACGGGTGCGAAATTTGTAAGCCGCTGGTGGGGTCAGTGCTTGCCTCGTGCTGGAACGAGTATCTGCTGAAACCGGCACACCTGCCGCTGCAGGACACCAATGACCGCTACTTCGCCAATATCCAGAAAGACGGTACCTACTCTATCGTGCCGCGCATGCCGGCGGGGGAAGTGACCGCGGACGGGCTGATCGCCATCGGGCAGATTGCGAAACGCTACAGCCTGTACAGCAAAATTACCGGCGGGCAGCGTATCGACCTTTTCGGCGCCACTCTTGAACAGCTGCCTATGATCTGGCAGGCGCTGGTCGAGGCCGGGTTTGAAACCGGGCACGCTTACGGGAAATCCCTGCGCACGGTGAAATCCTGCGTCGGTTCAACCTGGTGCCGCTACGGGGTGCAGGACTCCACCGGCCTCGCGGTCAGGCTTGAGCACCGCTACAAGGGGCTGCGCGCGCCGCACAAAATCAAAATGGCGGTCTCCGGCTGCACCCGCGAGTGCGCGGAGGCGCAGAGCAAAGACGTTGGGGTGATTGCCACCGATAAAGGCTGGAACCTCTATCTCTGCGGCAACGGCGGGATGAAGCCGCGCCATGCGGATCTCTTCGCCAGCGATCTGGATGACGAAACGTTAATCCGCACCGTCGACCGCTTCCTGATGTTCTACATCCGCACGGCGGAACGCCTGCAGCGCACCAGCACCTGGATGGATAACCTGGAAGGCGGTCTCGACTACCTGCGGGAGGTGATCCTCAACGACAGCCTGGGTATCGCCCACGAGCTGGAGCAGGAGATGGCCCGGGTGGTGGAAACCTATCAGTGCGAATGGCAAACAACGCTTAACGATCCCAACCGGCTGGCGCTGTTCCGCACGACGGTGAACGACACCGCGCCGGATGAAAGCAAGCGCTGGCAGGAAATTTGCGGCATCGACGATATCCCCGAGCAGGCGGGCATCGGCGCGCGGCTTGGACGTAAGCCGATTGCGCTCTTCCGTTTTGGCAAAACCGTTTACGCCCTCGACGATCGGGAACCGGGCGGTAATGCTAACGTGCTTTCACGCGGCATTCTTGGCGATGCAGCGGGCGAGCCGGTGGTGATTTCACCGCTGTATAAGCAGCGCATTCGCCTGCGCGACGGCTGTCAGGTAGAGAACGGCGAACCCGCGGTGCGCGCCTGGCCGGTGAAAATTGAAAACGGCAAGGTATGGGTTGGCAGCGACGCCCTGGTAATGCGTGCGGAGGCTTCATGACGGAAACCCGGACAACGTGCCCCTACTGCGGGGTCGGCTGTGGCGTAGTTGCCAGCGTGGAAGGTGAAGCGGTCAGCGTTCGGGGAGATGAAACCCATCCTGCGAACCTGGGACGTCTGTGCGTGAAAGGATCGGCCCTGGGGGAAACGACGGGGTTACAGGGGCGATTGCTGCGCCCCGCTGTTGACGGACTTGAGGTGGACTGGGCGCAGGCGCTGAACGCGGCGGGGGAGCGTCTGCGGGAGATTATCGACACATGGGGACCGCAGGCGGTGGCGTTTTACGCCTCCGGACAATTGCTTACCGAGGACTACTACGCCGCCAACAAGCTGATGAAAGGATTTATCGGTGCGGCAAACATCGATACTAACTCCCGGCTCTGTATGTCCTCGGCGGTGGTGGGCTACAAGCGCGCCTTTGGCGAAGACGTGGTGCCGTGCAGCTATGAGGATGTGGAAAACAGCGATCTGGTGGTGCTGGTGGGTTCAAACGCGGCCTGGACGCATCCGGTGCTGTATCAGCGGCTGGTGCAAGCAAAGTACAGCAATCCGCAGATGAAGGTGGTGGTAATCGATCCCCGCAGAACCGCCACCTGTGATATTGCTGACCTGCATCTGGCGCTCGCCCCCGGCAGCGACGCCGGGCTGTTTGTCGGTCTGCTTAATGTGATTCAGGGAACGGATGAGTGGCCCGTTGAGCGCGTGGCGGCGTTTTGCGATCTTCCGTCAGAAGACATTGGTACCTTTTACGACTGGTTTATCACCGCGCCTCGCGCAATTACGCTCTACACCATGGGTATCAACCAGTCCGCCAGCGGCAGCGACAAGTGTAACGCTATTATTAACGTTCATCTTGCCAGCGGGAAGTTCAACCGTCCGGGCTGCGGCCCGTTTTCGCTGACCGGACAGCCAAACGCGATGGGCGGAAGGGAGGTGGGCGGACTGGCGAACCAGCTGGCGGCACACATGAACTTTGAGCCGGACGATCTTTCGCGGGTGGCGCGTTTCTGGGGAACGGAACGGCTGGCGCAGACGCCGGGCCTGATGGCGGTGGAGTTGTTTGACGCTATTGCCCGCGGCGATGTGAAGGCGGTGTGGATCATGGGCACCAACCCTGCCGTGTCGCTGCCGGACAGCCACGCGGTGTGTCAGGCGCTGGCGAGCTGCCCGCTGGTGATGGTCTCTGAAGTGATGAACGATACCGACACCAGCCGGCTCGCCCATATCCGTTTTCCGGCTTTGGGCTGGGGAGAAAAGGACGGGACGGTGACCAATTCCGAGCGGCGCATTTCACGCCAGCGCGCGTTTCTGCCTGCGCCGGGCGAGGCGAAGCCGGACTGGTGGATCGTCGCGCAGATGGCGAAGCGGCTGGGCTACGGCGAGGCCTTTGCCTGGCAACATCCGCACGAGATTTTTTGCGAACATGCGGCGCTGACGGCCTTTGAAAATGACGGCGCGCGTGCGTTAAACCTTCATGACCTTGCTTCGCTAACCCGTGAGGAGTGGGAGCAGCTTGAGCCTTATCAGTGGCCGACAGGGGATTTCCCGCGCCGAAACATTGTTCCCGTTAACCCTCTGTCGCACGGTGCGACGGTCAGCGCGTTGTACCCGCTGATTCTTAACTCGGGGCGCATCCGCGATCAGTGGCATACCATGACCCGAACGGGATACGTAGCCAGACTGATGCAGCATATCGCCGAACCGTTTGTTGAGGTTTGCCCCGCAGACGCCGTTCGGCTTTCCCTGTGCGACGGCCAGCTGGCGCGAATTAGCTCGCCGCGCGGCGTGATGGTCGTCAGAGTACGAATCAATGACGGGATACGGGAAGGCGAGGCGTTTGCCCCGATGCACTGGAACGCTGAGTTTGCCCGCCAGGGAAAGGTGAATGCGCTGGTGGAAGGGCGCTGCGATCCGGTTTCGGGCCAGCCGGAGAGTAAACAAACTGCGGTCAGAATTCTGCCGTGGCAGCCTGCCTGGCAGGGGGAACTCTATGCCCGGGAATGGCCGGAAATGCCTTCTTCGGTTTACTGGTGGCGCAAAGCCTCACGTCTGACGGTGGCGTGCGATAAAAGTTTGCTGTCGTGGGTAATGGAATACGCCGGCGTCCGGGGCTGGCAGCTGCAGGTTGCCCAAACCGGCGAACGCAGCAGCGTGCTGGCCTGGCATGAAGGCCAGCTGATGCTGGGCTTCTGGGAGGGCACCGCGTTACCGGCGCTGGCGCATACGGTAATTGAAGCCGCTTTTCAATCCCCACCCGTGCTTCTCGCAGAACGCCACGCCTTGCTGAACGGACAGAGCGTCGGGAAGGAAGCGGATCCGGGACGCATCATCTGCAGCTGTTTCAGCGTCGGGGAGAATACGATACGGGAGGCGATCGTCGGAGGGTGTGATTCCGTCAACGCGCTGGGGGCGAAGCTGCGCTGTGGTACGAACTGTGGTTCCTGCGTGCCGGAGCTGAAAGGGCTGTTTCAGGATAATCCTGAAATGTCCGTCAGGACTGCATTTCAGGGCTTATCGCGTTAACATAATAAGAGTTTATTCATAAACACAGGTTCTTATTGACGACGTTGATGGCTGTATCGTCCCGCATTCGTTTGCTGTTTTTACTCCCCCTTCTTACGGTCGGAGCCGTTCACGGTGCGCCGAATTCCTTTATCCAGCAGGCACAAAATCCCTTTGATAATGACGGGGATAATCTGCCCGACCTCGGCATGGCGGCGCCAACCGGCGAGGGGGAGAAGCATCTGGCCGAAATGGCGAAAGCCTTTGGTGAAGCCAGCATGACCGACAATGGACTGACGACCGGCGAGCAGGCGCGTCAGTTCGCGTTTGGCCAGGTGCGCGACGCGGTAAGCGGCGAAGTGAACCAGCAGATTGAGTCCTGGCTTTCGCCCTGGGGGAACGCCAGCGTGAACTTACTGGTGGATAACGACGGCAAATTTAACGGCAGCAGCGGGAGCTGGTTTATCCCGTGGAACGATAACAACCGTTATCTGAGCTGGAGCCAGCTTGGCCTGACCCAGCAGACGGATGGCCTGGTGAGTAACGCTGGAATCGGCCAGCGCTGGGTCGCCGGGAAATGGCTGCTGGGTTACAACACTTTTTACGATAACCTGCTGGATGAAAACCTGCAGCGTGCCGGGCTGGGCGCGGAAGTGTGGGGGGAAAATCTGCGCCTGTCAGCCAACTATTATCAGCCCTTAGCCGGCTGGCGCGAGCGCTCTGACGTCCAGGAGCAGCGCATGGCGCGCGGCTATGACGTCACCGCTAAAGCCTGGCTGCCGTGGTTCCATCACCTGAACACCAGCGTCAGCTTCGAGCAATATTTTGGCGATAACGTCGATCTCTTCAACAGCGGAACCGGCTACCACAATCCGGTAGCGGTGAATCTGGGGCTTAACTACACCCCCGTCCCGCTGGTCACGTTGACTGCCGGGCACAAGCAGGGCGAAAGCGGCGAGAGCCAGAATAACCTCGGGCTGAAGCTCAACTATCGCTTTGGCGTGCCGCTGGTGAAACAGCTTTCCGCCGGTGAAGTCGCCGCCACGCGATCCCTGCGCGGAAGCCGCTACGACTCGCCGGAGCGCAATAGCCTGCCGGTGATGGAGTTCCGTCAGCGCAAAACGCTGTCCGTGTGGCTGGCAACGCCTCCGTGGGATCTGAAAGGGGGCGAGACCGTCATGCTGAAGCTCCAGGTCCGCAGCACGCACGGCATTCGTCAGATCCACTGGCAGGGGGATACGCAGGCATTGAGCCTGACGTCACCGGCGAAAAGCAACAGCACAAACGGCTGGAGCGTGATTATGCCTGCCTGGGATGACAGCGAAGGGGCGACAAACCGCTGGCACCTGTCGGCGGTGGTGGAAGATGAGAAAGGCCAGCGCGTCTCGTCCAATGAGATCGCGCTTGCGGTGGTGCAGCCGCTGGTCGCATTGCCTGACGACGATCCGCGCTGGAAGCTGCTGCCGGATGAGTAGCCCTTAAAAAATGCGTTCCTGATGCACCCACACCGCGGCTTCGACGCGGGATTTGAGCTTCATTTTCTTCAGCATATGCTTCACGTGCACTTTGACCGTACTTTCCGTGATGTCCAGACGACGGGCGATCATTTTATTCGGCAACCCCTGGGCAATGAGCTTGAGAATGTCGCGCTCGCGCGGCGTTAGCTGGCTGACGTCGCGGTCAGAGGTGGCGCGGTTGGCGCGCAGGCTGGCGGCCAGCACCGGCGTTAAGGCTTCGCTGAGAACCATCTCGCCCGCCGCAGCCTGCTGCAGCGCCTTAAGCAAGTCTTCCGGCTCCATGTCTTTGAGCAGATAACCATCCGCCCCGCGCTTCAGCGCCGTGACCACATCCTCTTCATGGTTCGAGACGCTAAAGACGACGATGCGCCCGGAAAGCGATTTTTCCCGCAGCTTGTCGAGGGTCTCCAGACCGTTCATGCCGGGCATATTCAGATCGAGCAGGATCAGATCGGGATCGAGGGATTCGGCAAGCTCAATGCCCTGTTCGCCGTTGCTGGCTTCGCCAACCACGGTGATATCGGGTGCCATGCTGACCAGCTGTTTTACGCCAGTACGCAGCATCGGATGGTCGTCGATCAACAGGATGGATGCCGGTTCCTGATTAGTCATGGGTTTCTCCTTGAGCAGTTGTAAGCGGTTTCTCGGGAATAAAGGTGACGACAACTTCCGTGCCGCCCGTCTCTCTCCGGCGAACCTGGCAATCACCGCGCAGGCTTTGGGCGCGGTCTCGCATAATAATTAAACCATAGTGGTTAGTGCGTTCGGCATTTTCCGGCACGCCGCGGCCGTTGTCGTGAACCGTAAGCTTCACCTGGTTGTTGTGCTGGCTGACGGTGACCGTTACCGCCGTCGCGCCGGAGTGCTTGAGCACGTTGCTCAGCGCTTCACGGGCGATCTGCAGTAAATGTATGGCCTGATGGGAGGGGACAAACCGCGGCGGCAGCTGGTAGTCAAGCTTCACCGGGAACCCCAGCCGGGCGCTAAATTCGTGACAGCTGGCCTCCAGCGCCGGGCGCAGGCCCGGCTCGGTCAGCTGCAGGCGGAAGGTGGTCAGCAGCTCGCGAAGCTGCACCCAGGAGGTGTTCAGCTCGTTGCGGATCTGGCTAAGCAGCTGCTTATTGCTTTCCGGCATCTCTGCATCCTGCATCTGCAGGCAGCTCACCTGCATTTTCATACAGGAGAGCGACTGGGCGATCGAGTCGTGAAGCTCGCGGGCGATGGTCGCGCGCTCTTCCATGACGATCAGCTGCTGCTGCTTTTCCTGATGCCTGTCGAGCGCCAGCGTGGCCGTTAGCTGTTCGACCAGCGTATCAACCAGCTGCTGCTGGTCGTGGCTCAGGTGACGCCCGGCTGGCAGCGTTGCCAGCAGAATACCGTACTGAGTGTGGCTGTCGGTCAGGCGCCACTTCAGGGTGGTGCCGCCGGACGTCAGCGGCGGCAGGCCGCGAGGGCAAAGATGGCAGCCTTTGTCATCGCACGAAATATCCGACTGGCAGGTAAATTCCTGATGGTTATCTTCGTCTTCCACGTCGTAGACGCGCAGCTCAAGGTCGTGCAGCAGGGTCAGATTTTGCAGGCCGTTCAGCACCGGAGAGAGGCGCTCGCATAGCGGCACCTGCATGTGCAGACGGCGGTTGGCTTGCCACAGGAAGGAGAGGATCTCGTTTTTCTGCTCCAGTCCCGCCGTTTTTTCCTGAACGCGCTGTTCCAGTACCGCGTAGCTCTCGGAGAGCTCTGCCGACATGGTGTTGAGCGCCTGGCCAAGCATGGCCATCTCGTTGCGCCCGCTGATGTGCGTGCGCTGGGTAAAATCGCGTGCGGTCACCGCGCGGGCCATCGCCAGCAGCTGTTTCCACGGGTTCAGCAGCCGCGCGCGGAGCCAGACGATGGTGAAGATCAGCAGCAGCCCCATAAACAGCGCCATTGCGCGGTGCACCATCACCACCCGGTCGATGCGTAATTCGGTCGTCTGGTCAAAAGCGGAGACCAGCGCATCAATACGTGAGACGAACCCCGCAACGTCCTGCGCAACGGTTTCCGTGCTGCGAGCCTGTTTCAGCCCGGGCTGCAGCTGGGTGTGCCAGTAACCCTGAAGGGCGTTAAGCTGGGACTGCTGACCGGCGCGGATGGCGGCGTTTTCCAGCTCGGGGCTGAAGACCGTGCGCTCCATTTCATCAATCAGAGGCCGATCGTCCTGCGTCAGGGGGACCGACGCCAGCAGGCGATAACTCTGCATGCGTAGCGAGCCTGCCTCGTTGATGGCATGCGCATTACCCTGTACTCCCTGTACCAGCCAGCCGGAGATCGCCATGCCGGTCACGCCGATGGCGGTGGACAGCAAAACAATCAGGGCTAGCTGATTCACGAGCGTCAGCGGAGATAAACATCTTTTTAACATAGAGGTGGCGTGCTCCTGACGTGGCCTGCTTGCAGGAATGGCGCTATTCTGGTGCATACCCTGGAGTATACCCATACCAATAAAGGATTACCCCTAAATTGCCAACGGAGTAGGGGCAAGGAGGTGGGAGTAGCCAGGAACCGTCAGTGCCGTGAAAAACCACGTCTTTTTTACCGAATTAGCCTACTCACTAAGGGTGAGACCTTATTTTGCGCCGCAAATCCTCCCACTTTTCCTTTGATTTATATCAACTTACCGCCGCCCTAAAACCCTAATGTTTGCAGCATCATTCGAGAATCAGAGGTGTCTATGAGTCACTCATCCGCTCCCGAAAGGGAAAATGGTGCCGTTATTACAGACTGGCGTCCAGAGGATCCGGCGTTCTGGCAACAGCGCGGCCATCGTGTAGCAAGCCGGAATCTTTGGATTTCCGTGCCGTGTTTGTTATTGGCGTTTTGCGTATGGATGTTGTTTAGCGCGGTGGCGGTCAATCTGCCGAAAGTTGGGTTTACGTTTACGACCGATCAGCTGTTTATGCTGACCGCGCTGCCGTCGCTGTCAGGCGCGCTGCTGCGTGTGCCTTACGCGTTTATGGTGCCGGTCTTTGGCGGCCGTCGCTGGACGGCATTCAGTACGGGCATCATGATCGTCCCCTGCGTCTGGCTCGGCTTCGCGGTGCAGGATACCTCTACGCCGTTCAGCGTGTTCGTGATTATCTCCCTGCTGTGCGGTTTTGCGGGTGCGAACTTCGCCTCCAGCATGGCAAACATCAGCTTCTTCTTCCCGAAAGCGAAGCAGGGCGGCGCGCTGGGTATTAACGGCGGTCTGGGCAATATGGGGGTGAGCGTGATGCAGCTGATTGCCCCGCTGGCGATCTCTGTTTCTATTTTTGCGGCCTTTGGCGGCGGTGGCGTTGAGCAGGCGGATGGTTCTTCCCTCTATCTGCAGAACGCCGCCTGGATCTGGGTACCTTTCCTGGTGGTCTTCACCCTCGCAGCCTGGTTCTTTATGAACGACCTGTCCGCGTCGAAGGCGTCGCTGAGCGAACAGCTGCCGGTGCTGAAGCGTGGACACCTCTGGGTGATGGCGCTGCTGTATCTGGCGACCTTCGGTTCGTTTATCGGCTTCTCGGCGGGCTTCGCGATGCTGTCGAAAACGCAGTTCCCGGACGTGCAGATCCTGCAATTCGCCTTCTTCGGCCCATTTATTGGCGCCCTTGCTCGCTCGCTGGGCGGCATGGTGTCTGACCGTCTGGGCGGTACCCGCGTGACGCTGGTTAACTTCATCGTGATGGCGGTCTTCTGCGCGCTGCTGTTCCTCACGATGCCGGCCGACGGGCGGGGCGGTAACTTCATCGCCTTCTTCGGCGTGTTTATGGTGCTGTTCCTGACGGCGGGGCTGGGGAGTGCGTCCACCTTCCAGATGATCTCCGTGATCTTCCGTAAGCTGACGATGGATCGCGTGAAAGCGCAGGGCGGGAGCGAAGAGCAGGCAATGCGCGAAGCGGCGACGGATACGGCTGCGGCGCTGGGCTTTATCTCAGCCATCGGCGCGATTGGCGGCTTCTTTATCCCGAAAGCGTTCGGTATCTCTCTGGATCTGACCGGCTCTCCGGCTGGCGCCATGAAAGTTTTCCTTGTCTTCTATATCGCCTGCGTCGTGATTACGTGGCTGGTATATGGCCGTAATACCAAAAAAAATAAGTAAGTGTGATTATCCGTTTACGCGGCCTTCGGGCCGCGTTTTTTTATCCTGAGTAATAGTTACAACATACTCACGACTTTTTCGACAGACGCCTGCGGGGGCACTGCGATCGCCATCGCTTTGCAGGTGGGTCTACCCCTTAATACCTGAGATGTTAAATTTCGACTGGCTTTTTGTACGATGAAATAAAATTAACCTTGTATTTCATATTGATATGGATTTTTTGAAGATACCGCTTTAGTGGTATTCGGTGTAACCCCTCGCCTGAGAGTCCCTCCTCGTCTTGATCGTTATCAATTCTCCCCCTCTTTCAGGGCGTTACCTTCGCTGCAAATCAGCAATGTCGATTTAGAGAGCCACAGGCTCCATACAGGAGATACCCGATGAGCAAATTTTTGGACCGGTTTCGCTACTTCAAACAGAAGGGTGAAACTTTTGCCGATGGGCACGGCCAGGTTCTGGATACCAACCGGGACTGGGAAGACGGTTACCGTCAGCGCTGGCAGCATGACAAAGTCGTCCGTTCGACCCACGGCGTGAACTGTACTGGCTCATGCAGCTGGAAGATTTTCGTTAAAAATGGTCTGGTGACCTGGGAAATGCAGCAGACCGACTACCCGCGCACCCGCCCGGATATGCCAAACCATGAACCGCGTGGCTGCCCGCGTGGCGCCAGCTACTCCTGGTATCTCTACAGCGCTAACCGTCTGAAATATCCGCTGATGCGCAAGCGTCTGATGAAAATGTGGCGTGAAGCGAAAGCGCAGCACAGCGATCCGGTTGATGCCTGGGCCTCCATCATTGAAGACGCGGATAAAGCGAAAAGCTTCAAGCAGGCCCGAGGCCGCGGCGGCTTTGTGCGTTCCTCATGGAAAGAAGTGAACGAGCTGATTGCCGCCTCCAACGTCTACACCGTGAAAACCTACGGTCCTGACCGCGTGGCGGGCTTTTCGCCGATCCCGGCGATGTCGATGGTCTCTTACGCTTCCGGCGCGCGCTATCTGTCACTTATCGGCGGTACCTGCCTGAGCTTCTACGACTGGTACTGCGACCTGCCGCCAGCGTCTCCGCAGACCTGGGGCGAGCAGACCGACGTGCCGGAATCCGCCGACTGGTACAACTCCAGCTACATCATCGCCTGGGGCTCTAACGTGCCGCAGACGCGTACGCCGGATGCGCACTTCTTTACCGAAGTCCGTTACAAAGGCACCAAAACCGTGGCGGTAACCCCTGACTACGCGGAAATCGCCAAGCTCTGCGATCTGTGGCTGGCACCGAAACAGGGTACCGATGCCGCGATGGCGATGGCGATGGGCCACGTCATGCTGCGCGAATTCCATCTTGATAAGCCAAGCCAGTACTTCACCGACTACGTCCGCCGCTACACCGACATGCCAATGCTGGTCATGCTGGAAGAGCGTGACGGCTACTATGCCGCAGGGCGTACGCTGCGTGCTGCCGATCTGGTGGACGCGCTGGGTCAGGAAAATAACCCAGAGTGGAAAACCGTTGCCTATAACAGCAACGGCGAGCTGGTGGCGCCAAACGGCTCTATCGGCTTCCGCTGGGGCGAGAAGGGCAAGTGGAACCTTGAGCAACGTAACGGCACCACCGGCGAAGAGACTGAGCTGCGCCTCAGCATGCTGGGTAGCCAGGACGAGATCGCCGAGGTCGGGTTCCCGTACTTCGGCGGCGAAGGTTCCGAGCACTTCAACAAGGTTGAACTGAAAAACGTACTGATGCACAAGCTGCCGGTGAAACGCCTGCAGCTTGCCGACGGCTCTACCGCGCTGGTCACCACCGTCTATGACCTGACCATGGCGAACTACGGTCTGGAGCGCGGCCTGGGCGATGAAAACTGCGCAACCGGCTATGACGACGTGAAGGCCTACACCCCGGCCTGGGCGGAACAGATCACCGGAGTTCCTCGCGCGCACATTACCCGTATCGCACGCGAGTTCGCAGAAAACGCGGACAAAACGCACGGCCGTTCGATGATCATCGTCGGTGCCGGTCTGAACCACTGGTATCACCTCGATATGAACTACCGTGGACTGATCAACATGCTGATCTTCTGCGGCTGCGTCGGTCAGAGCGGCGGCGGCTGGGCGCACTACGTTGGCCAGGAGAAACTGCGTCCGCAGACCGGCTGGCAGCCTCTGGCGTTTGCACTTGACTGGCAGCGTCCTGCACGCCACATGAACAGCACCTCTTACTTCTATAACCACTCCAGCCAGTGGCGCTACGAGACGGTCACCGCGCAGGAACTGCTCTCGCCGATGGCGGATAAATCCCGCTACAGCGGCCACCTTATTGACTTCAACGTGCGTGCTGAACGCATGGGCTGGCTGCCGTCGGCACCGCAGCTGGGCACTAACCCGCTGCGCATTGCGGAAGCGGCGAAGCAGGCGGGTATGTCACCGGTGGATTACACCGTGCAATCGCTGAAGGATGGCTCAATCCGCTTCGCGGCGGAACAGCCGGAGAACGGTAAAAACCACCCGCGCAACCTGTTCATCTGGCGCTCCAACCTGCTGGGCTCGTCCGGTAAAGGCCACGAGTACATGCTGAAGTACCTGCTCGGTACTGAAAACGGTATCCAGGGGAAAGATCTCGGCAAGCAGGGCGGCGTGAAGCCGGAAGAGGTGGAGTGGAAAGACAACGGTCTCGACGGCAAGCTGGATCTGGTGGTGACCCTCGACTTCCGTCTGTCCAGCACCTGCCTGTACTCCGACATCGTGCTGCCAACCGCGACCTGGTACGAAAAAGACGACATGAATACCTCGGATATGCATCCGTTTATTCATCCGCTGTCTGCCGCCGTTGACCCGGCGTGGGAATCGAAAAGCGACTGGGAGATCTACAAAGACATCGCGAAGAAATTCTCCGAAGTCTGCGTAGGTCACCTGGGCAAAGAGACCGACGTGGTGACGCTGCCAATCCAGCACGACTCTGCCGCCGAACTGGCGCAGCCGCTGGACGTGAAGGACTGGAAAAAAGGCGAATGCGACCTGATCCCGGGCGTGACCGCGCCGCACATTATTCCGGTTGAACGTGACTACCCGGCAACGTACGAGCGCTTTACCTCTATCGGCCCACTGATGGAGAAAATCGGTAACGGCGGGAAAGGGATCGCCTGGAACACCCAGAGCGAAATGGACCTGCTGCGCAAGCTCAACTACACCAAAGCGGACGGCCCGGCGAAAGGCCAGCCAATGCTCAATACGGCAATTGATGCGGCGGAGATGATCCTGACCCTGGCACCGGAAACCAACGGCCACGTTGCCGTGAAGGCCTGGGCGGCACTGAGCGAGTTCACCGGTCGCGACCATACGCACCTGGCGACGAATAAAGAGGAAGAGAAAATCCGCTTCCGCGATATTCAGGCCCAGCCGCGCAAGATTATCTCCAGCCCGACCTGGTCAGGCCTGGAAGATGAGCACGTGTCCTATAACGCGGGTTATACCAACGTTCACGAGCTGATCCCATGGCGCACCCTGTCAGGCCGTCAGTCGCTGTATCAGGATCACCAGTGGATGCGCGACTTCGGTGAAAGCCTGCTGGTTTACCGCCCGCCAATCGACACCCGCTCCGTGAAAGCGGTGATGGGCGCGAAATCGAACGGTAACCCTGAGAAGGCGCTGAACTTCCTGACGCCGCATCAGAAGTGGGGTATCCACTCCACCTACAGCGACAACCTGCTGATGCTGACCCTGTCGCGCGGCGGTCCGATTGTCTGGATGAGCGAAACGGACGCCAAAGACCTGGGTATTGAAGATAACGACTGGATCGAAGTGTTCAACAGCAACGGTGCCCTGACGGCGCGTGCGGTGGTGAGCCAGCGCGTACCGGCCGGGATGACCATGATGTACCACGCGCAGGAACGTATCGTTAACCTGCCGGGGTCAGAAATTACCGAGCAGCGCGGCGGGATCCACAACTCCGTGACCCGCATTACGCCTAAGCCGACCCACATGATCGGTGGTTATGCACAGCTGGCCTACGGCTTTAACTACTACGGCACCGTAGGATCGAACCGCGATGAGTTCGTGGTGGTACGTAAGATGAAGAACATTAACTGGTTAGACGGCGAAGGTAATGACCAGGTACAGGAGAGCGTAAAATGAAAATTCGTTCACAAGTCGGCATGGTGCTGAATCTGGATAAATGCATCGGCTGCCATACCTGCTCGGTCACCTGTAAAAACGTCTGGACCAGCCGCGAAGGTATGGAATACGCCTGGTTCAACAACGTGGAAAGTAAACCGGGCACCGGCTTCCCGACCGACTGGGAAAACCAGGAGAAGTGGAAGGGCGGCTGGATCCGTAAAATCAACGGCAAGCTGCAGCCGCGCATGGGCAACCGCGCTTGGCTTCTGGGAAAAATCTTCGCCAACCCGCACCTGCCGGGCATCGACGATTACTACGAGCCGTTTGATTACGACTACCAGAACCTGCACAACGCGCCGGAAAGCAAACACCAGCCGATTGCCCGTCCTCGCTCGCTGATCACCGGTCAGCGCATGGACAAGATCACCAGCGGTCCAAACTGGGAAGAGATTCTGGGCGGCGAGTTCGAGAAACGCGCCAAAGACCAGAACTTCGAGAATATGCAGAAGGCGATGTACGGCCAGTTCGAAAACACCTTCATGATGTATCTGCCGCGCCTGTGCGAGCACTGCCTCAACCCGGCGTGCGTGGCGACCTGCCCGAGCGGCGCGATCTACAAGCGTGAAGAAGACGGTATCGTGCTGATCGACCAGGACAAGTGTCGCGGCTGGCGTATGTGCATCACCGGCTGCCCGTACAAAAAGATCTACTTCAACTGGAAGAGCGGCAAGTCAGAGAAGTGCATCTTCTGCTACCCGCGTATTGAAGCCGGGATGCCAACCGTCTGTTCCGAAAGCTGCGTAGGCCGTATTCGCTACCTCGGCGTGCTGCTGTACGACGCGGACGCGATTGAAAACGCCGCGAGCACCGAGAACGAGAAAGATCTGTATCAGCGTCAGCTGGACGTGTTCCTCGATCCGAACGATCCGAAGGTCATTGAGCAGGCCCTGAAGGACGGCATTCCGCAGAGCGTGATTGACGCGGCGCAGCAGTCTCCGGTGTACAAAATGGCGATGGACTGGAAGCTGGCCCTGCCGCTGCATCCGGAATACCGCACCTTGCCGATGGTCTGGTACGTGCCGCCGCTGTCGCCGATTCAGTCTGCGGCTGACGCGGGCGAACTGGGCAGTAACGGCATTCTGCCGGACGTGGAAAGCCTGCGTATCCCGGTTCAGTACCTGGCCAACCTGCTGACCGCCGGTGATACCCAGCCGGTACTGCTGGCGCTGAAGCGTATGCTGGCAATGCGCCACTTCAAGCGTGCCGAAACCGTGGATGGCGTAACCGATACCCGCGCGCTGGAAGAGGTCGGCCTGACCGAAGCGCAGGCGCAGGAGATGTACCGCTATCTGGCGATTGCCAACTACGAAGACCGTTTCGTGGTGCCGAGCAGCCACCGAGAGCTGGCCCGCGAAGCCTTCCCGGAAAAAAATGGCTGTGGCTTTACATTTGGCGACGGTTGCCACGGGTCAGACAGTAAATTCAACCTGTTCAACAGCCGCCGCATCGACGCCATGGATGTGACCAGTAAAACGGAGCCGCACTCATGATTGAACTTGTCATTGTTTCGCGTCTGCTCGAGTACCCGGATGCTGCGCTTGCGCAGCATCAGCAGGAGCTCTTTGACGCGCTCGCGTCATCTGAAAACCTGGATAAAGACGATGCCCAGCGGCTTGGCGTTTTCCTCCGCGATCTGCTGGCGCGCGACCTTCTGGATGCCCAGGCGGACTACAGCCAGCTGTTTGATCGGGGGCGCGCAACCTCGTTGCTGCTGTTTGAACACGTTCACGGTGAATCCCGCGACCGCGGTCAGGCGATGGTGGACCTGATGGCCCAGTACGAACAGCACGGCCTGCAGCTCGACAGCCGCGAGCTGCCGGACCATCTGCCGCTCTATCTGGAGTATCTGGCGCAGCTGCCGAAAGAGGAGGCGCTGGGTGGTCTGCAGGACATCGCGCCGATCCTGGCGCTGCTCGGCGCGCGCCTTCAGCAGCGCGAGAGCCGCTATGCGGTGCTGTTCGATCTGCTGGTGAAGCTGGCCAACGCCTCGGTCGACAGTGAAAAAGTGGCGGAGAAAATCGCGGATGAAGCACGGGACGATACTCCACAAGCGCTGGATGCGGTCTGGGAAGAAGAGCAGGTGAAATTCTTTGCTGACCAGAACTGCGGCGAGTCTGAAATCTCCGCTCACCAGCGTCGTTTTGCCGGCGCGGTTGCCCCGCAATATTTGAATATCTCTAACGGAGGACGGCACTAATGCACTTCCTGAATATGTTCTTCTTTGACATTTACCCGTATATCGCGGGCACCGTGTTCCTGGTGGGAAGCTGGCTGCGCTATGACTACGGCCAGTACACCTGGCGTGCTGCCTCCAGCCAGATGCTGGATCGCAAAGGGATGCACGTCGCGTCTAACCTGTTCCACATCGGTATTTTGGGGATTTTTGCCGGTCACTTCCTGGGGATGCTGACGCCGCACTGGATGTATGAAGCATGGCTACCGATTGAGGTGAAGCAGAAGATGGCGATGATCGCCGGCGGTGCCTGCGGGGTGATGACCTTAGTCGGTGGCCTGCTGCTGCTGAAACGTCGCCTGTTCAGCCCGCGCGTGCGTGCGACCACGACCGCCGCGGATATTCTGATCCTCTCCCTGCTGATGGTGCAGTGTGCGCTGGGCCTGCTGACCATTCCGTTCTCGGCACAGCATATGGACGGCAGCGAAATGATGAAGCTGGTCGGCTGGGCGCAGTCCGTGGTGACCTTCCACGGCGGAGCGTCTGAGCACCTGGTCGGCGTGGCGTTTATCTTCCGCGTTCACCTGGTGCTGGGAATGACGCTGTTTGTGCTGTTCCCGTTCTCCCGCCTGGTCCACATCTGGAGCGCGCCGGTAGAGTACCTGACGCGCAAATACCAGATTGTGCGCGCCCGTCGCTAATTCGCCGTTTTGATGCCAACCCCGCACTCGCGGGGTTTTTTTTCGCCCCAGCCCAGGTTGTTGCCCGCTGCAGCAAAAAGGATCAGCGCGCCGCCCGCGAGCTGCGTCAGGTTCAGCGAGTGTCCGAACACCAGATTATCGACAACGATCGCCACCACCGGATAGATAAACGACAGGGAGCCGGTTATGGGCGTCGGCAGCTTCTGAATTGCGCTGTAGAGCAGCTGGTACATAATGCCGGTATGGACGATGCCCAGCGTCAGCAGGGTAGGCCAGGGAAAATCACCGGTAAATGACGGCATGCTGGCAAACGGCAAAAGCATCACGACGCCCGTCAGCACCTGGATAAAGGCAATATGCTGCGGCGCGATTGTTTTCAGCTTGCGTGCAATGATTGCCGTCAGCGCGTAGAAGAAGGCCGCGGCCATTGCCAGGCCGATTCCGGCGAGCCATTCACTGCCATGCGCGCCGGTCAGCTCGCTGGAGAGCAGGATCACCACGCCGCCAAAGGCGAGGAACAGCCAGCCCCATTTCACCAGGCTGACGCGCTCGCCTAAAAACATCCCCATCAGGACCAGCATAAACGGCTGGGTGTTATAGACCACGGTCGAAAGACCAATCGAGATCCGTTCATAGGCCGCGAAGAGCAGCAGCCAGTTCACCACGAGCGCTACGCCGCCGAGAATAGCCAGCATCAGCGTGGTGCGGGTGAGGGGGCTAAAGGGCTTTTGACTCACCCGGATAAAAATAAAAAGTGCCATTGCCCCGATAAGACAGCGCCAGAACACCACTTCCGTCACCGGCAGGCCGCTGAGCAAAACAAACGCACCGATAGAGCCGGAAATTAACATCGCCAGGCTCATTTGCCAGACGCCTTTATGTAAATCACGCATCATCCACCTCCTGAGTAATGACGTTATTGTCGAAAATCGCTGTCGGGTTTTACAGGGATGAGATAAGGTGAAATGCAGTAATGGCTTTTTAAAATTAGGTGAAAGCGATGGATTACCTTCTTGATGATATCGACCGACAAATTTTAGCCTGCCTGGTTGAGGATGCGCGCATGTCGTTGAAGGTGCTCAGCGGCCGTATCGGTCTGACGTCTCCCAGCACGGCAGAACGTCTTAAAAGGCTGGAAGAGCGCGGTGTGATTGAGGGTTATGGTGCACGGGTGAACCTGGCGGCGCTGGGGTATACGCTGCAGGCGCTGGTACGGGTTCGCCCCTTACCGGGTCTGTTGCATAAGGTGGATAAGTACATTCAGGCGATGCCGGAGTGTATTGAGAGCGACAAGGTGACCGGGGAAGATTGTTTTGTGATTAGGCTGGTGGTGAGGTCAATCGAACAGCTTGATGCGCTGCTGGATGGGCTGGCGGAACATGCCCAGTGTAATACGTCGATTGTGAAAAGTTCACCGGTCAGGCGTCGTTTGCCGCCGATGTAGCCCTTTTTCGCCGGGTGGCGGCTGCGCCTTACCCGGCCTACAGAGGCGGATTCGGTTGAGTGTTTGGTTTTAATATGACTTGGGATGTTGCTGGAAGTGATGGTGGTGGGGGAAGGATTACTCGGCGCGTTGCGCCTCGCCCTTCGGGTCGTTGCCTGCGGCAACGCTTTCTAGCTGCGCTCGAATCGAACCTTAGTCGAAGCTTCTCATCCTTCCCCTTGCGGAAATACATGATGCACGGTGCGAGCAGAATGTTAAGTGTCGTTTGAAAGTGATGGTGGTGGGGGAAGGATTCGAACCTTCGAAGTCGATGACGGCAGATTTACAGTCTGCTCCCTTTGGCCGCTCGGGAACCCCACCACGGGGTAATGCTTTTTTACTGGCCTGCTTCCTGCTGGAAGCGGGGCGCATCATATCAAATGAGACGCCCCTGTAAAGCATTCCTTTAGGGAAATGAAGCTGTTTGCCTGCTTTTTATCCGTAAAGGCGCAAAGCTAATCAATTCATTTTCCGAAAGATTAAAGAATGATGGTTCTGTTGCCGTAAACGAAGACACGCTGGGCCAGCACCTGATACAGCGCGCGGCTTAACACATTCTTCTCAACGTCACGCCCTGCACGCATCATGTCCTCAGCGGTGTAAGTGTGATCCACATGAATCACGTCCTGCATGATGATGGGACCTTCGTCCAGGTTGTCATTCACGTAGTGGGCTGTCGCGCCAATAATCTTAACGCCACGCTCGTACGCCTGGTGGTATGGACGCGCACCAATAAAGGCCGGCAGGAACGAGTGGTGAATGTTGATGATCTTGTTCGGGAAACGCGCCACGAAAGATGGCGTTAACACGCGCATGTATTTCGCCAGCACCACGTAGTCCGGGTTATGCGCTTCAATGGCCTGGGCCATCAAATCGTCGTGTTCTTCACGCGTATGGCCTTCGTGGCTGACCAGCTCGAACGGAATATCAAAGCGTTCGACCAGCGTGCGCAGCGTCTCGTGGTTGCCAATAACGGCAGCAATTTCGACGTCCAGACCGCCGTAGTTTGCTTTCATCAGCAGGTCGCCAAGACAGTGTGCTTCTTTGGTCACCAGGATCACGATGCGGCGTCGACCGGCTGGGGTCAGTTCGCGCACGGAACCCTCCGGAAGCGCGCTGTCCAGATCGGCCAGCAGAGTGGTGTCGTTGAAAATACCTTCCAGTTCGGTACGCATAAAGAAGCGGCCGGTACGGTGGTCAACGAACTCGTTGTTCTGCACGATATTCAGTTCATGTTTATAGCAAATGTTGGTAATTCGTGCGATCAGCCCTTTTTGATCGGGACAGATGGTGCGCAGAACTTTACGTTGTAATGATTGCATCGCCGGGAAATCCTGTTTGTATTTGCGAAGTCTGGGTTGTCAGGCATTACTGCCCGCAACACTTTTTAAATTTTTTACCTGAACCACACGGGCAAGGATCGTTACGACCAAACTGTGGGCGCGTTCCGTCAATATAATACCACTGCCCGCTTTCCTTTAAGAACCGGGAACGTTCGATAATGGCCCCCGGTTTATTATTCTCGTTAAAACGGGCTACAAAGCTGACGTAACCTTCATCAACATGACTGCCAGTTGAGGATTCATAGACGGTGAGGCCGAGCCACTGCGTGTTCGCGAAGCCGGCTTCGATGTCCTTTCTGAATTCGGCAGCGTGGCAGGAGGGATGCCAGGTTTTAATCAGGTAGTCTGCGTCTTTGATCACAAAAGCGGTGTAACGTGAACGCATGAGGTGTGACGGGTCTGGTGCAACCTGATCGCCAGACAGATATCGCTGGCAACATAGGCTATACTCCAGAGCGCTACCACAAGGGCAGAGTTGAGACACGATTCTCTTCCTGGAACAAAAAATAAAGGCGTAAAACGCTTCGGGTAGCACTATGTTAACTGAGCTGTTGCGTTGACGCTATGTCAGGAATCCAGGGGAAGTAAAACAGGGCTAATGAGAAAGGTTAAAATTGGACTGGCGCTGGGCTCAGGTGCAGCCCGGGGATGGTCACACATCGGCGTGATTAATGCCTTAAACAAGATGGGCATTGACGTAGATATTGTCGCAGGATGTTCAATCGGATCGCTTGTCGGATCCGCTTACGCGTGCGGAAAGCTTACGGAACTCGAGACTTGGGTGCGTTCCTTCAGCTACTGGGACGTGCTGCGTCTGATGGACCTCTCCTGGCAGCGTGGTGGACTGTTGCGCGGCGAACGCGTTTTTAACCAGTTCCGCCAGGTTATGCCTCTTGAAGACTTCACTGATTGTCAGATGCCTTTCGGCGCCGTCGCGACGAACCTCAGTACAGGACGCGAACTTTGGCTAACCGAAGGGGATATCCATCTTGCCGTGCGCGCCTCCTGCAGTATGCCGGGGCTCATGGCGCCTGTCCCACACAACGGTTACTGGCTTGTCGATGGCGGCGTCGTTAACCCGGTTCCCATCTCTCTGACCCGTGCAATGGGGGCGGATATCGTAATTGCCGTCGATCTGCAGCACGATGCCCACCTGATGCAACAGGATCTCATGCCGGTCAATCTGCAGAGAGAAGATGCTGAGGGCGAGAAACTTGCCTGGCACGAGCGCCTGCGCGGCAGAATCGGGCGTATGGCCGCGCGACGCTCGGTTACCGCGCCGACGGCGATAGAAATCATGACCACGTCAATACAGGTACTCGAGAATCGCCTTAAACGTAACCGTATGGCAGGCGACCCTCCGGATATCCTTATTCAGCCGTACTGTCCGCAAATCTCTACTCTTGATTTCCATCGGGCTGAGGCCGCCATCGCAGCGGGCTCGTTAGCCGTCGAAAAGAAAATAGACGAATTGTTGCCTTTTGTGCAGACCGCACGTTAAGCACCTTTTTTTGACTACTTCAGCAAAATCTGACAGGCGATAGTGCCGATCGCATGCCACTATTTAGTTACTGTCAGCCAGGGGAGGAACCATGACGCAGCCATTGGCCGGAAAACACATTTTGATTGTTGAAGACGAGCCCGTTTTCCGATCGCTACTGGATTCGTGGTTATCCTCGCTGGGCGCAATGACGTCACTGGCAGAAGATGGCATCGACGCCCTGGAAAAAATGATCGGCATTACGCCCGATTTGATGATTTGCGACATAGCGATGCCGCGCATGAATGGACTGAAGCTGGTTGAACATCTGCGTAACGAAGGTAACCAGACGCCGATTCTGGTGATCTCGGCCACAGAGAATATGGCGGATATTGCCAAAGCATTACGTCTTGGCGTCCAGGATATTCTGCTTAAACCGGTCAAGGATCTGAACCGGCTGCGTGAAACGGTCCTGGCGTGCCTTTATCCCAATATGTTTAATTCCCGGGTAGAGGAAGAGGAACGTCTTTTCCAGGACTGGGATGCCCTGGTGAGTAATCCGCCTGCTGCGGCGAAACTATTGCAAGAGCTCCAGCCGCCTGTACAGCAAACTATTTCACACTGTCGCGTAAATTATCGCCAGCTGGTGGCGGCTGACCAGCCCGGACTGGTGCTGGATATCGCACCTTTATCTGATACCGACCTTGCGTTTTATTCTCTGGATGTCACCCGGGCAGGGGATAACGGTGTATTAGCCGCGTTACTTCTTCGCGCGCTATTTAATGGTTTGTTGCAGGAACAGTTATCGCATCAGGGACAACGGCTACCGGAGTTAGGCAGTTTACTCAAACAAGTAAACCAGCTTTTTCGTCAGGCCAATTTACCCGGACAGTTCCCGCTGCTGGTCGGCTATTACCACAGCGGTTTAAAAAATCTGATCCTCGTCTCAGCAGGTCTCAACGCTTCACTGAATACCGGTGAACATCATATTCAGGTGAGTAACGGCGTGCCGCTTGGGACATTGGGAACGGCTTATCTTAATCAAATTAGCCACCGCTGTTCCTCCTGGCAGTGCCAAATTTGGGGCGCCGGGGGACGGCTACGCTTAATGTTGTCCACGGAATAAGCAATTGGATCTTAATTTTAAGATTGCTTTACCTGTGTTTTACGGGGAGTGCTACTATCGCTGCCCAGATTCATGCGTATTTGTCCTAATTGATCGGCAACGCGTTCTTTTCAGACCCGGACTGCGGGGCGAGGCTGATATACTCAACGCGTTATTTATTGCATAAAAGTTCAAAACTTGAACAGCTCAGGAGAATTTGAATGGCTGCCCTAAATTCGAAAGTCAGAAAGGCCGTTATCCCGGTAGCGGGATTGGGGACTAGGATGTTACCAGCAACTAAGGCGATTCCTAAAGAGATGCTGCCTCTGGTTGATAAGCCATTAATCCAGTATGTCGTTAATGAATGTATCGCAGCCGGCATCACTGAAATTGTGCTGGTTACGCATTCATCTAAAAACTCTATCGAAAACCATTTCGATACAAGCTTTGAACTTGAAGCCATGCTGGAAAAGCGTGTTAAGCGTCAGCTCTTAGAAGAAGTTCAATCTATTTGCCCTCCACACGTCACCATTATGCAGGTTCGTCAGGGCCTGGCTAAAGGTCTGGGCCACGCTGTTATGTGCGCGCATCCTGTTGTAGGTGATGAGCCTGTAGCGGTAATTCTGCCTGACGTAATTCTGGACGAATACGAATCCGATCTTTCTCAGGATAACCTGGCCGAAATGATCAAACGTTTCGACGAAACCGGCAGTAGCCAGATTATGGTTGAGCCTGTTGAAGACGTAACGGCATACGGTGTGGTTGACTGCAAAGGCGTTAACCTTGAGCCGGGCGAAAGTGTGCCAATGGTTGGTGTCGTAGAGAAGCCTAAAGCCGACGTAGCGCCTTCAAACCTTGCCGTTGTAGGTCGCTATGTCCTGAGTGCTGAAATCTGGCCTCTGCTGGCTAAAACGCCTCCAGGCGCGGGTGATGAGATCCAGCTGACGGATGCCATCGATATGCTGATCGAGAAAGAGACCGTTGAGGCCTACCATATGAAAGGTAAGAGCCATGACTGCGGTAATAAGCTCGGTTATATGCAGGCATTTGTTGAATATGGTATCCGCCACAATACCCTTGGTGAAGAATTTAAAACCTGGCTCAAAGAGAGCGTAGGTATTAAGAAATAAGCCACGGTTGTAAATGTTCGAAACCGGTGAGGCATTGCCCACCGGTTTTTTTATGCCCATAACACTCCCAAAAACCTGTCTGAAAGTACAGTCGATGAAATTGCTAAATAATGCTTTATGACAGAGTGTAAGAGGATGTATGCGACAAATTTAGGTTAAAAAAAATCCCGCAATATGCGGGATTTTTCTGAATATGGCTCGATTAATCCTTGATCAGGAAGTCGTCCAGCTGTTTACCCTGCTCATCCATCGCTTTCTTGATTACAGCAGGAGTACGACCCTGGCCAGTCCAGGTTTTAGTTTCGCCGTTCTCGTCAACGTAGCTATATTTAGCAGGACGTGCCGCACGCTTGGCTTTAGTACCGGTTTTAGCGGCAGCCATGCTGTTCAGCAATTCATTTGGATCGATACCATCAGCAATCAGCATTTCACGATATTGCTGCAGTTTACGAGTACGCTCTTCGATTTCAGCCGCAGCAGCGCTTTCTTCTTCACGACGTTCATTAACTACAACTTCTAATTTTTCCAGCATTTCTTCAAGCGTTTCGAGGGTGCATTCTCTTGCCTGCGCACGAAGAGTACGGATGTTGTTCAGAATTTTAAGTGCTTCGCTCATTGTAGTAATCTCAAACTTATAATGGGGGGTGGTTTGTTGACCTAATAATAGAGCCATAAATTCAGTTGTGCAATAGCCAGGAATGTAAGGAATTCAAAAAATACTAAATAATGGCGCTATTATTAATTACGCTAACTTAAATTTCACCGCCCGGCAGTCTCGGTTGTTATCACCGGAAGCTGCTTAACCCGGTCGATTGTGTCTTTTTTTTGTGACATTTCCCGCAGGAATTATAGTTGCGGCGGAGAAATATCAGCCTTTTGTATTAGTTCCCCTCCGTGATGTTAAGACTGAAATAGTTAATAAATAGTGAATTTTAATGAACGGGGATTCCACTATAAAAAGCAGTGTTATGTTTTGCTGAACATATAACATATTGGCCGAGGAGAGGGTGTTTACTACATGTTTTAACGGGCTATTTTCATAAAAAGAAGGTTGTAAACTCCGCGCTGAAACGCTTCCCCTGTGTGCTACATCGCTGATGACCAGACAAAATATGGTACAATGACTCATCGGGAATATTACACATTGATTAGGGTTTTACGGCCAATGGCACAACTTTATTTCTACTATTCGGCAATGAATGCCGGGAAATCCACCGCGTTGCTGCAATCCTCGTACAATTACCAGGAGCGCGGGATGCGTACCGTTGTTTATACGGCTGAAATTGACGATCGCTTTGGTGCAGGGAAGGTGAGCTCAAGAATAGGACTCTCGTCGCCTGCGAGGCTTTTTAACCCGAAAACCGATCTGTTTGAAGACATTCATGCAGAACATGCTGCACAGCCGATTCACTGTGTCCTGGTCGATGAGAGCCAGTTTCTGACGCGTGAACAGGTATATGCCCTGTCAGAAGTGGTCGATGAGCTTGATATCCCCGTTCTTTGTTACGGTCTGCGCACGGATTTTCGCGGTGAGCTCTTTGCCGGGAGCCAGTACTTACTCGCCTGGTCGGATAAACTTGTTGAATTGAAAACAATCTGCTTCTGCGGTCGTAAAGCCAGTATGGTGCTTCGTCTTGACCAGGCTGGTAAACCTTATGCAGATGGTGAGCAGGTGGTGATAGGCGGTAATGAACGCTATGTTTCGGTCTGCCGTAAGCATTATAAAGAAGCGTTGTCTGTAGGCTCGCTGACGGCGATTCAGCACGACAACAGAAAATAATGTCAGTCTTGTTATTCAGACATAAAAAAACCCGCCAATAAGGCGGGTTTTTCATCTGCTGCTGTCAATTAAGCGCTTTTCTTCGCTTTCTTGTCAGCTTTGATGACAGGAACTTCTGTTTTCACAGCGGCAACATCACCTTCTTTGAACTCACGACCATAGTAGGTATCCAGCAGAATCTGTTTCAGCTCGGAGATCAGTGGGTAGCGCGGGTTAGCACCAGTACACTGGTCATCGAAGGCATCTTCAGACAGCTTATCTACATGAGCGAGGAAGTCAGCTTCCTGAACGCCTGCTTCACGGATAGATTTAGGAATACCCAGCTCAGCTTTCAGGCTTTCCAGCCATGCCAGCAGTTTCTCAATCTTCGCAGCAGTACGGTCGCCCGGTGCGCTCAGACCAAGGTGGTCAGCGATTTCAGCATAGCGACGACGTGCTTGTGGACGGTCGTACTGGCTGAAAGCAGTCTGTTTAGTTGGGTTGTCGTTAGCGTTATAACGGATAACGTTGCTGATCAACAGGGCGTTCGCCAGACCGTGAGGAATGTGGAACTGTGAGCCCAGTTTGTGCGCCATTGAGTGGCAAACACCCAGGAAGGCGTTGGCAAACGCGATACCTGCGATGGTTGCTGCACTGTGAACGCGTTCACGTGCTACCGGGTTTTTAGACCCTTCATTGTAGGACGCTGGCAGGTTTTCTTTCAGCAGTTTCAGAGCCTGCAGAGCCTGACCGTCAGAGAACTCAGATGCCAGTACAGAAACGTAGGCTTCCAGGGCGTGAGTTACCGCATCCAGACCACCGAACGCACACAGTGACTTAGGCATTTCCATGACCAGGTTTGCATCAACGATAGCCATGTCTGGGGTCAGCGCGTAGTCAGCCAGCGGGTATTTCTGACCTGTCGCATCGTCTGTTACTACCGCAAATGGTGTAACTTCTGAACCGGTACCGGAAGTAGTGGTTACCGCGATCATTTTGGCTTTTACGCCCATTTTCGGGAACTTGTAGATACGTTTACGGATATCCATAAAGCGCAGCGCCAGTTCTTCGAAGTGGGTTTCAGGATGCTCGTACATGACCCACATGATTTTCGCGGCGTCCATTGGGGAACCACCACCCAGTGCAATAATCACATCTGGTTTGAAGGAGTTAGCCAGCTCAGCACCTTTACGCACAACGCTCAGGGTAGGGTCAGCTTCAACTTCAAAGAACACTTCAGTTTCAACGCCGGCCGCTTTCAGCACAGAGGTGATCTGGTCAGCGTAGCCGTTGTTGAACAGGAAACGGTCAGTCACGATGAGCGCACGTTTGTGGCCATCAGTAATCACTTCATCCAGCGCGATTGGCAGTGAGCCACGGCGGAAGTAGATAGATTTCGGAAGTTTGTGCCACAACATGTTTTCAGCTCGCTTAGCAACGGTTTTCTTGTTGATCAGGTGTTTTGGACCAACGTTTTCAGAGATGGAGTTACCACCCCAGGAACCACAACCCAGAGTCAGGGAAGGTGCGAGTTTGAAGTTGTACAGGTCACCGATACCACCCTGAGAAGCAGGGGTGTTAATCAGGATACGTGCAGTTTTCATCATCTGACCGAAGTGAGCAACGCGTTCTGGCTGGTTGTCCTGGTCGGTGTACAGACAAGACGTGTGACCGATACCGCCCATGGCAACCAGTTTCTCGGCTTTCTCTACCGCGTCTTCGAAATCTTTCGCACGGTACATGGCAAGCGTTGGGGACAGTTTTTCATGTGCAAACGGCTCGCTTTCGTCGACAACTTTCACTTCACCGATCAGGATTTTGGTGGTTGCCGGAACGGTAAAGCCTGCCAGCTCAGCAATTTTGTAAGCCGGCTGACCTACGATAGCGGCGTTCAATGCGCCATTTTTCAGGATAATGTCCTGAACCGCTTTCAGCTCTTTGCCCTGCAGCAGGTAGCCGCCGTGGCTGGCGAAACGTTCACGAACAGCGTCGTACACGGAATCGACAACAACAACAGACTGTTCAGATGCACAGATAACGCCGTTATCGAAGGTTTTAGACATCAGTACAGACGCAACGGCACGTTTGATGTCAGCGGTTTCGTCGATAACAACAGGTGTGTTACCGGCGCCAACACCGATCGCTGGTTTACCGGAGCTGTATGCGGCTTTAACCATGCCAGGACCACCGGTCGCCAGGATCAGGTTAATGTCCGGGTGATGCATCAGCGCATTGGAGAGCTCAACGGAAGGTTGGTCGATCCAGCCAATCAGATCTTTTGGTGCACCAGCAGCGATCGCCGCCTGAAGGACGATATCCGCAGCTTTGTTAGTCGCATCTTTCGCACGTGGATGTGGAGAGAAGATGATTGCGTTACGGGTCTTCAGGCTAATCAGTGATTTGAAGATAGCAGTAGACGTTGGGTTAGTGGTCGGAACGATACCGCAGATGATGCCGATAGGTTCAGCGATGGTGATGGTACCGAAGGTGTCGTCTTCGGACAGCACGCCACAGGTTTTCTCATCTTTATAGGCGTTGTAGATATACTCGGAAGCGAAGTGGTTTTTAATCACTTTATCTTCCACGATACCCATGCCGGATTCGGCAACGGCCATTTTAGCGAGAGGGATTCGAGCATCTGCAGCAGCCAGTGCGGCCGCGCGGAAGATTTTATCAACCTGTTCTTGGGTGAAATTGGCATATTCACGCTGGGCTTTTTTAACGCGCTCGACGAGGGCGTTCAGTTCAGCGATATTAGTAACAGCCATAATGCTCTCCTGATAATGTTTAAACTCTTTTAGTAAACCAGCGCTCGATACGTCACACAGTATAGACAGAGCCGATACGACTTGCGTAACACAAAGTAAAACAAAGAGTTACTTTCTGCGTCAGCACACTAATTTACTAAAAGAGCCTTACCTTAGCATCATCCCTTTTTGTCAGGTGACCTCCCTGGGGGTGTAACCAAGATTACTCACTTCTGAGTACTGAAATCATGATCTGTGTCAATTTTTCCCCAAGCTGATACCTTTCAGCAGGGTTATTTCTTTGAGATTTTTCCAGTGTTAAATAATTAAGTAAGTATTGGAAGCAGCACTATCATTGATTATACATCTGTTTAACATCCTGAAATGATAACGTTTTGGTACAGATTTCAAGTGAAGTATGCTGATAAAAAGGGTATCTTCAGCGCGATTTCTCACGACAAATTGTCAGTCCCGGGCATGTGTATAAGCGGAGCAAAACGTGATCCAAACGCTCTTTGATTTTCCAACGTATTTTAAATTTTTTATTGGTTTGTTTGCCCTGGTCAACCCGGTGGGGATCATTCCAGTCTTCATTAGTATGACGAGTTACCAGACGGCGGCGGCCAGGAACAAGACCAACCTTACCGCTAACCTGTCGGTCGCTATCATATTGTTGACCTCCCTTTTTCTCGGAGACACGATTCTTCAGCTGTTCGGGATTTCAATTGATTCTTTCCGCATTGCGGGTGGGATCCTGGTCGTGACCATCGCTATGTCCATGATCAGCGGTAAGCTGGGCGAGGATAAACAGAACAAGCAGGAGAAGTCAGAAACCGCCATCCGCGAAAGTATTGGCGTGGTGCCGCTGGCCTTACCGCTCATGGCTGGCCCTGGCGCCATCAGTTCAACCATTGTCTGGGGCACGCGTTACCATAGCCTGATGCACCTGATTGGTTTTTCCGTCGCCATTGCTATTTTTGCGCTCTGCTGTTGGGGAGTGTTCCGCATGGCACCCTGGCTTGTACGCCTGTTGGGGCAGACGGGAATTAACGTCATAACGCGTATCATGGGCCTGCTGTTGATGGCGTTAGGGATTGAATTTATCGTGACGGGAATTAAAAGCATTTTCCCCGGTTTGCTGCACTGATATTTCGTATGAAAGAACGGAGCAACGGCTCCGTTTTTTTACGTCATTATCAGTAAATCCTATAACTAAAGTTGAAATGCTCACATATCATAATAAATTCTACTAATAATGTTCATTACTTGTATTTCAATAAGTTATTAATCCCCTTAAAACCCGCCTGCACAGAAAATCTTCGATCGCTCTGTTATTTCACTCACATGATACTCTGGGGCTTGCTGAGAGATAACCGAAATGATATTAGTAATTTCAACATTCCCCTAGATGAATGTGCTAAATAATAACCAGTTGTTAAATTTTTGTACAAAATCACTCGATGATAGCGCAGCGACGCGCTTGTAGAGATAGTTTTCTCTATCCTATTGAATATCATGTTTTTTTAGTGATGTTCGATATCCGGCAAGGCTGCCCTCAACGATACGGTACTCACCGTAAAAGAGAATTGCTTAACAAATTTGCAAAATGTATTGGCGCGCGTTTACGCCATTTGATACTTTCCGGCCTAATATTTTGCAGCATAAAACAAGCAGATGAGAATTATTTTCATATGGTTCTCTTCTCAGATATCCATCGCAGGTCTCAAACAGGGGAGGCCTGTTAAGAATCGACGCAAGACGGCCATACGAGCGGTCAGTAATAAAAAAGTCGGTGATAGCAAGCAGTAAAAGAAGAACCTGACAGCAGCAAAAAAAACTCCTGCGCTGTACAGGCCCCAACAGGGGATTACACAGCTGGCGAAGGCCAGTCATTATAATGAGTGGAGTACCAACACAATGTCCATCATCACAAAAAAAAATCTGGTAGCGGCGGGGATTTTAACTGCGCTAATCGCGGGCAACGCTGCAATGGCTGCGGACGTTCCTGCAGGTGTTCAACTGGCGGAGAAACAGACGCTGGTGCGTAACAACGGTGCGGAAGTTCAGTCTCTCGACCCGCACAAAATTGAAGGTGTTCCTGAGTCTAACGTTAACCGCGACCTGTTCGAAGGCCTGCTGGTAACAGACGTAGACGGCCACCCGGCGCCGGGTGTAGCAGAAAAATGGGAAAACAAAGATTTCAAAGTCTGGACCTTCCATCTGCGTAAAGATGCGAAATGGTCCGACGGTACACCGGTCACAGCCGAAGATTTCGTTTATAGCTGGCAGCGTCTGGCGAATCCAACCACCGCCTCTCCGTATGCGAGCTACCTGCAATATGGCCACATTGCCAATATTGATGACATCATCGCGGGCAAAAAACCTGTTACCGACCTGGGCGTAAAAGCGATCGATGCCAATACCTTTGAAGTGACGTTGAGCGAACCTGTTCCGTACTTCTATAAGCTGCTGGTTCACCCGTCCGTCTCTCCGGTACCAAAATCCGCCGTGGAAAAATTTGGTGAAAAATGGACCCAGCCTGCCAATATCGTGACTAACGGTGCCTACAAGCTGAAAGACTGGGTGGTCAACGAGCGTATGGTGCTTGAGCGTAACCCGCAGTATTGGGACAACGCTAAAACCGTTATTAATCAGGTTACCTATCTGCCAATTTCGTCCGAAGTGACTGACGTTAACCGCTACCGCAGCGGTGAAATCGACATGACCTATAACAACATGCCGATTGAACTGTTCCAGAAACTGAAAAAAGAGATCCCTAAAGAAGTTCACGTCGATCCGTACCTGTGCACCTATTACTATGAAATCAACAACCAGAAAGCACCGTTCACCGACGTACGCGTTCGTACCGCGCTGAAGCTGGCACTGGATCGCGATATCATCGTGAACAAAGTGAAAAACCAGGGCGATCTGCCGGCGTACAGCTATACCCCTCCATACACCGATGGCGCAAAACTGACCGAGCCAGAGTGGTTCAAACAGACTCAGGAACAGCGTAACGCGGAAGCGAAGAAACTGCTGGCCGAAGCGGGCTACACCGCAGATAAGCCGCTAACCTTCAGCCTCTTGTACAACACCTCCGATCTGCACAAAAAACTGGCTATCGCCGTCGCCTCGATCTGGAAAAAGAACCTGGGCGCGAACGTGAAGCTGGAGAACCAGGAGTGGAAGACCTTCCTCGACAGCCGTCATCAGGGCACCTTTGACGTGGCGCGTGCTGGCTGGTGTGCGGACTATAACGAACCGACCTCCTTCCTGAACACCATGCTGAGTGACAGCTCAAACAACACCGCGCACTATAAGAGCCCGGCGTTTGACAAGCTGATCGCCGACACGCTGAAAACCACTGACGAAGCACAGCGTACTGAACTGTACTCTAAAGCCGAGCAGCAGCTTGATAAAGATTCCGCGATCGTTCCGGTTTACTACTACGTTAACGCCCGTCTGGTGAAACCCTGGGTAGGTGGATATACCGGTAAAGACCCGATGGATAATATCTACGTTAAAAACTTGTATATTATCAAGCATTAATGGCAATGAGTGGGGCGGGCATGCTCGCCCCACGGTGTCTAACCAACGTCACATAATATAGGCACACGCCAGAAGGTACGGGCAATGTTGAAATTTATCCTACGTCGCTGTCTTGAAGCGATTCCAACGCTATTTATTCTCATCACGATTTCCTTCTTCATGATGCGTCTTGCGCCGGGCAGTCCATTTACCGGTGAGCGTACGCTGCCGCCTGAAGTCATGGCGAATATCGAAGCGAAATACCACTTAAACGATCCTATCTCTACCCAGTACTTCAATTACCTGAAGCAGCTGGCCCACGGTGATTTTGGACCGTCATTTAAATATAAAGACTATTCCGTTAACGACCTGGTGGCCTCCAGCTTCCCGGTTTCGGCGAAATTGGGTGCTGCGGCATTCATTCTGGCGATCGTTTTTGGAGTCACCGCAGGCGTTATCGCCGCGCTCAGACAAAATACCAAATGGGATTATGCAGTAATGGGGGTGGCGATGACCGGGGTAGTGATACCTAGCTTCGTTGTCGCGCCATTACTGGTGATGATATTTGCCATTACGCTGAAGTGGCTGCCTGGCGGCGGCTGGAACGGCGGGGCATTGAAGTTCATGATTTTGCCGATGGTGGCATTATCTCTGGCGTACATCGCCAGTATCGCGCGTATCACCCGTGGTTCAATGATCGAAGTGCTGCACTCGAACTTCATTCGTACCGCGCGTGCTAAAGGGCTGCCGATGCGTCGGATTATCTTCCGCCACGCGCTTAAGCCGGCACTGTTGCCCGTGCTCTCCTACATGGGACCGGCATTCGTCGGGATCATTACCGGCTCGATGGTTATCGAAACAATTTACGGCCTGCCGGGCATCGGCCAGCTGTTTGTTAACGGCGCGCTTAACCGCGACTATTCGCTGGTACTGAGCCTGACTATTCTCGTCGGTGCGCTGACCATTCTCTTTAACGCTATCGTTGATGTGCTGTATGCCGTCATCGACCCGAAAATCCGTTACTAACTGGAGCACGCCATGATGTTGAGTAAGAAAAACAGCGAGGCGCTGGAAAACTTCAGTGAAAAACTGGAAGTGGAAGGTCGTAGCCTCTGGCAGGACGCGCGCCGTCGCTTTATGCACAACCGCGCGGCGGTTGCGAGTCTGGTGGTTCTGGTGATCATCACGCTGTTTGTGACCCTGGCGCCGATGCTGTCGCAATTTACCTATTTCGACACCGACTGGGGCATGATGTCCAGCGCGCCGGATATGGAATCAGGCCACTATTTTGGCACGGATTCATCCGGACGCGATCTGCTGGTGCGTGTCGCTATCGGTGGCCGTATCTCTCTGATGGTCGGTATTGCTGCCGCTCTGGTGGCGGTGATCGTGGGGACGCTCTACGGCTCACTGTCCGGCTACCTTGGCGGTAAAGTGGACTCGGTGATGATGCGTCTGCTGGAAATCCTGAACTCCTTCCCGTTTATGTTCTTCGTCATCCTGCTGGTGACCTTCTTCGGTCAGAATATCCTGTTGATCTTCGTGGCCATCGGGATGGTTTCCTGGCTGGATATGGCGCGTATCGTCCGCGGCCAGACGCTGAGCCTCAAACGCAAAGAGTTTATCGAAGCGGCGCAGGTAGGCGGTGTCTCTACCGGTAATATCGTGGTTCGCCATATCGTTCCTAACGTGCTGGGTGTGGTGGTGGTCTATGCCTCACTGCTGGTGCCAAGCATGATCCTGTTTGAATCTTTCCTGAGCTTCCTGGGTCTCGGTACACAAGAGCCGCTGAGCAGCTGGGGCGCGCTGCTGAGCGATGGCGCAAACTCAATGGAAGTGTCTCCGTGGCTGCTGCTTTATCCGGCGGGTTTCCTGGTCGTTACCCTGTTTTGTTTTAACTTTATCGGCGATGGCCTGCGTGATGCCCTCGACCCGAAAGACCGTTAAGGAGCTCCGTCATGACAATTATTGAAACGGCAACCGCGCCACAGGCGCAGCAGCGGAGCGACCTTCTGCTGGACGTAAAAGATCTTCGCGTCACCTTTAAGACTCCGGACGGGGATGTCACCGCCGTGAACGATCTCAACTTCAACCTGCGCGCGGGTGAAACGCTCGGCATCGTCGGTGAATCCGGTTCCGGGAAATCTCAGACCGCCTTTGCGTTAATGGGCCTGCTGGCTGCTAACGGCGTGATTGGGGGTTCCGCGAAATTCAACGGGCGTGAAATCCTTAACCTGCCGGAGCACGAGCTGAACAAGCTGCGCGCCGAACAGATCTCGATGATTTTCCAGGATCCGATGACTTCGCTGAACCCGTACATGCGCGTTGGTGAGCAGCTGATGGAAGTCCTGATGCTGCACAAAGGTCTGGGCAAAGCCGAAGCCTTTGAAGAGTCGGTCAAAATGCTCGATGCGGTGAAAATGCCGGAGGCACGCAAGCGCATGCGCATGTTCCCGCACGAGTTCTCTGGCGGTATGCGTCAGCGCGTGATGATTGCGATGGCGCTGCTCTGCCGGCCTAAGCTGCTGATTGCCGACGAACCTACTACCGCGCTGGACGTTACCGTTCAGGCGCAAATCATGACCCTGTTGAACGAGCTGAAGCGTGAGTTCAACACGGCGATTATCATGATTACCCACGACCTGGGCGTGGTGGCGGGCATCTGTGACAAAGTGCTGGTAATGTACGCCGGGCGAACGATGGAATATGGCAAAGCGCGCGATGTCTTCTATCAGCCAGCTCACCCGTACTCCATTGGCCTGCTGAACGCGGTGCCGCGTCTTGATGCGGAAGGGGAATCCCTGCTCACCATTCCTGGCAACCCGCCAAACCTGCTGCGCCTGCCGAAAGGCTGTCCGTTCCAGCCGCGCTGCCCGCACGCGATGGAAATCTGCAACAGCGCTCCGCCGCTGGAAGAGTTTGCACCAGGCCGTCTGCGCGCCTGCTTTAAGCCGCAGGAGGAACTGGTATGAACGCATTAGATGAAAAACGCAACGTGCTGCTCGAAATTGCTGACCTTAAGGTGCATTTCGACATTAAAGACGGAAAACAGTGGTTCTGGCAGCCGTCGAAGACCCTGAAAGCGGTGGATGGCGTTACGCTGCGCCTGTACGAAGGGGAAACCCTGGGCGTGGTCGGAGAGTCCGGCTGCGGTAAATCGACCTTTGCGCGCGCCATTATCGGTCTGGTAAAAGCGACCGACGGCAAAGTGGCCTGGCTGGGTAAAGATCTGCTGGGCATGAAGCCCGACGAGTGGCGCGAGGTGCGCAGCGATATCCAGATGATTTTCCAGGATCCGCTGGCGTCGTTAAACCCGCGTATGACCATCGGCGAGATTATTGCCGAGCCGCTGCGGACCTATCATCCGAAGATGTCTCGTCAGGAAGTGCGCGATCGCGTTAAGGCGATGATGATGAAAGTCGGCCTGTTGCCTAACCTCATCAACCGCTACCCGCACGAATTCTCCGGCGGCCAGTGCCAGCGTATTGGTATCGCCCGTGCGCTGATCCTCGAGCCGAAGCTGATTATCTGCGACGAGCCGGTTTCCGCGCTGGACGTGTCCATTCAGGCGCAGGTGGTTAACCTGCTGCAGAAGCTGCAGCGTGAAATGGGGCTGTCGCTGATCTTCATCGCGCATGACCTGGCCGTAGTGAAACACATTTCAGACCGCGTGCTGGTGATGTATCTGGGTCACGCCGTGGAGCTGGGTACCTATGACGAGGTGTACCACAATCCGCTGCACCCTTACACCAAAGCGCTGATGTCCGCTGTGCCAATCCCCGATCCGGATCTGGAAAAGAATAAGACCATCCAGCTGCTGGAAGGTGAATTGCCCTCACCGATTAACCCGCCGTCGGGCTGCGTCTTCCGCACGCGCTGCCCAATGGCCGGGCCGGAATGCGCGAAAACGCGTCCAGTTCTGGAAGGCAGTTTCCGACATGCGGTTTCCTGCCTGAAAGTAGACCCGTTATAATCGCAAGGGCTGACATGATGTCAGCCCTTATTTTTTGCGAGGTTACTGTGTCGCGTTTATTAACGTCAGCCCGTCGGCGGCTTTATCATTTTTTATTCGATCCTGAAACGGTATCCGGACGTCGCTTCGAAGGTCTTTGCGGTTTATTTGCGCTTCTCAGCGTGGTCGTCATCTTTATTGAATCGGGTGCCGGGACGCAATATCACCTGACGTTTGACGAATGGCACATCTTTGTCTGGCTTGAGCTGGCGATTACCCTGGTTTTTACCGCTGAATATCTCCTCCGGGTAATAGCCTGGCCCAACCCGGCCCGATATGTTTTCAGCTTCTGGGGATTTATTGATTTAGCCACCATTCTGCCGCTCTACGTCATGTGGCTGTGGCCGGAAATCAGCCTGAGCTATGTCTTTGCCTGGCGAGCGATGCGCGTTATTCGCGTATTACGTATTCTGAAATTACTGCGTTTTATGCCCTCATTACGCGTGTTCTGGAGTGCAATCGTCAGCGCACGGCATCAGCTCATTCTGTTCTACTCGTTTATCGCCATCGTCATGATTGTTTTCGGCGCGCTGATGTATTTAATAGAAGGACCCAAATATGGCTTTACGACGCTCAATGCCTCCGTCTACTGGGCGATTGTGACCGTCACGACCGTGGGTTATGGTGATATTACTCCCCACACGCCGCTGGGCCGCATTGTGGCGTCAGTGCTGATTTTGATTGGCTATTCGGTGATTGCCATTCCGACTGGACTTATTACCACGCACATGAGCAGCGCGTTTCAGAGCCGCAAGCAGCAGCGCAAGTGTCCTCATTGCCAGCAGGGTGAACATGAACACGACGCGCGGTTTTGTCATCGCTGTGGCAATAAATTGCCGGAGTAAATAAAAAAGGCTGCAATCGCAGCCTTTTTTATTATTCGCGCCAGAGTATATGGCACAGCTTATGGTCTTTCTCTCGACACAGCAGGACGCGAGCGAAAATATCGTTAATTTCACCACCGTCTTCATCTGCCAGCCCAATTACCACTTCGGCAAAAAAGTCAGGGTTCAGGTCGAAATCCACATGCTCAGCCCAGTCTTCTGAAGGGTCAAACAGCTCGGCACCGCCGCGCTCTTCGAACTGCAGATTAAAAAGGATCACGTCTGCGGGATCGAGGTTATCAACCGCCAGTTCGAGAAAAATGTCATAGGCCTGCTCGAGCGTTTCGTCTTCGGTCAGGCGATTGTTCAGATCCATTTCCATGATGACTACCTGTTTAACATCGTTGGGCACGTTTTACAGCAACGGACTAAAGAAGTAAAACAGTCGTTCGGCAATTCTCTGCCACAGCGGACGTTTTACCCACAGTCTGGCATCCAGCAGACGCGAGCGGGAGATATAATCATCCTGCACCGCCGCGAGATCGCCGCCAAAGCCGACATCATCAATGACCAGCGTGATTTCAAAGTTGAGCCACAGGCTGCGCATATCCAGGTTGACCGTGCCCACCAGGCTCAGCTCACCGTCGACGAGCACGCTTTTGGTGTGGAGCAATCCGCCTTCAAACTGGTAAATTTTCACCCCGGCGGCCAGCAGTTCGCTAAAGAATGCCCGGCTGGCCCAGCCAACCAGGAGAGAGTCATTTTTGCGCGGCAAAATGATGCTCACATCGACACCGCGCTGCGCGGCTGTACAGATCGCGTGCAGGAGGTCGTCGCTGGGGACAAAGTAGGGCGTCGTCATGATCAGATATTCACGCGCCGAGTAGGTCGCCGTCAGCAGCGCCTGATGAATCAAATCCTCCGGGAAGCCCGGCCCGGAAGCAATGGTATGAATAGTGTGACCGCTGGCCTCTTCAAACGGCATAATATTGCCGTCCGGCGGCGGCGGCAGGATACGCTTGCCAGTTTCAATCTCCCAGTCGCAGGAATAAACGATGCCCATCGAGGTGGCAATCGGCCCCTCCATTCGCGCCATCAAATCAACCCATTGACCTACTCCTGAGTCCTGTTTGAAGAAGCGCGGGTCGACCATGTTCATGCTGCCGGTGTAGGCAATATAGTTATCGATCATGATCATTTTGCGATGCTGGCGGAGATCCATCCGGCGCAGAAACACGCGAAGGAGATTGACCTTCAGCGCTTCAACCACTTCGATCCCGGCATTACGCATCATGCCTGCCCAGGGGCTGCGGAAAAATGCCACGCTACCCGCGGAGTCAAGCATCAGGCGGCAATGAATGCCGCGCCGCGCGGCGGCCATCAGCGACTCAGCGACCTGGTCAGCCATCCCGCCGGGCTGCCAGATATAAAAAACCATCTCGATATTATGACGAGCCAGCTGAATATCGCGGATTAACGCCTGCATGACGTCGTCAGACGAGGTCAGCAGCTGCAGTTGATTGCCCTTAACGCCGCCAATCCCCTGGCGGCGCTCGCACAGCTTAAACAGTGAGGAGGCGACGCTGCTGTTCTCCTCGGCAAAGATATGTTTGCAGGCCTTAAGATCGTTCAGCCACTTCGCGGTGGAGGGCCACATGGCACGGGCGCGCTCGGCACGGCGTTTACCCAGATGAAGCTCACCAAAAGAGAGATAGGCAATAATTCCCACCAGCGGGAGGATGTAAATGATCAGAAGCCAGGCCATGGCAGAGGGTACGGCTCTGCGCTTCATCAGGATGCGTAACGTCACACCCGCGATTAACAGCCAGTATCCCAGAATGACCAGCCAACTCACCACGGTGTAGAAGGTTGTCATAGGTAAAAAAATCCTTTTGAAAGCGTATTGTTATGAGTGTACGCATCAGGATTCATCTGGCAAATAAAAACGCCAGGTAAAAGCGCTGGTTTGCTGCCGGGTTGGGTTTATAATGGCGGCTCAGTTAGTTTAAGAGTTGTAGACATGAAGCGCAGTAGAACAGAAGTAGGGCGCTGGCGCATGTTGCGACAGGTGAGTCGTCGCAAGGCTCGTTGGCTGGAAGCACAATCCCGCCGCAATATGCGTATTCACGCCATCAGAAAATGTGGATTGACGCGGCACCGCAATGCGTTGCTGTTCGCAGTCCAGGATATCTGAGAAACATGAGGGCACCGTAACTGGTGCCCGCTGATTTTATAGCGTCTGATTTTTTGGGGATAGCGTATTTGCAGCGTTGTTCCTGTTGTGTTTAGCAAAAGGAGGGAGAAGTGTTTGCGGAGTTTGGCGTACTGAATTTCTGGACCTATGTTGTTGGCGCATTTTTTATCGTTCTGGTGCCGGGACCGAATACCCTGTTCGTGCTAAAAACCGGGATCGGTCACGGTGTTAAAAAAGGGTATCTCGCCGCTACGGGCGTATTTATTGGCGATGCGGTGCTGATGTTTCTCGCCTGGGCGGGCGTCGCGGCATTAATCCAGACCACGCCGGTACTGTTTAATATCGTGCGCTACCTCGGGGCTTTCTATCTGCTCTGGCTGGGGGGCAAAATGCTCTGGTCGGTGGTAAACCGTCAAAAAAACGCGCATGAGAGCGGCCCCGAACCTGCCAGTATGATCATGAAACGTTCCCTGGTGTTAAGCCTGACCAACCCCAAAGCGATTCTGTTCTACGTATCGTTCTTCGTTCAGTTCATTGACGTGAATGCGAAGAGTACCGGCACTTCTTTCCTGATCCTTGCGACGACGCTGGAGTTGATAAGCTTTATGTACATGAGCTTCCTGATCTTCTCCGGCGCGTTTGTCACACGTTATCTGAAAACAAAAAAGAAACTGGCAAAGCTGGGGAACGGGCTGATAGGGCTGCTATTTGTCGGATTTGCGGCGAGGTTAGCGTCGCTGCATTGATGGTTTGAAAGGCTCCTGAAGGAGCCTTTCAACAGATTATAAAAATTAGCTACAGTCTTTGAAAATGGTACATAACTCGTTGAGTTTATAATTTGTTTTGTTTATAAACACATCTAATGGGATATCAGGGCTCCCTAAAATGAACTTAGTATCGCTTTTAGTATAAGTTCCTATTATTTGCTGTCTGGGGGCCAGGTCAGTAGCCGCATTCGCGCGCAATAATTCATTAACTGATGGTCTGGTTTCATAAGGGATACAAAAAACAGACTCATTTGAAGCAATGATGAGAGTCGAACTATCTTTACCAATCAAGTTTTTTACTGCATTCACATCAACTGGAACGTTATTGCATGTGTTAAAATTGGCCAAGAGTTTTATTTTTTTATTTTCTCCTTCAAGTTTGTAAAAATTAATCCCATATGGCATGGTTTGCTCTTGAATATTATCATTAATGCCTGTCTGGACATTAAGTGGCCCAGACGAAATGCCGATAAGTTCCTGAGAAAATAAAGGAGATACAGCGTTAAGCTCTCTTCTATTGAAAATACCTTTTTCATTTATTTGGTACTGTGTCGTACTATTATGTGTTAGTTCATAACCACATAAGCCTTGTTTACTTTTCGATGTTACTGAACAATTATTTATATAAAAAAGAATATTATCTTCGGCAGTAATTCTTTGCGCGTTTAAGGCAAAGGCTTCAAAATAAATGCTCTTGATGTTTTTATTCTTATCAGCGGTTCCGAAGAGAGGCCATTTGTATTCTTGTTGGCCAATTGTCAATTTGCCATCTTTAAATGAGAATTTATCATTTAGGGAAGGGTAATTCCATAGTGAAGACGAAAACCCTAGATAATCACTAATGTTTTTAGATTTTTCCCATGATTGTAAAATCTGGCTTTTTTCATTCCGAAGTAAACTGTGACCAAATCCAAAATCAGGTTTATCAGCCGAAGAGATATCAAGTATAGTCGGCCAGACATCCAGCAATGTTCCTGGTTTGGCGATTTTAGTGGGTTTAATTCCTTTTTTTATAATAATAAAATTGTTCCTACGCTTGTCCTGAATGCTGTCAAGCTCTTTACTAGCAGCGTTAGCCATCATCAAATGATCTGAAACAAGAACAATGATTGTATTGTCAAAATGGTCTGAGTCGATGATTTTTTTAATAAATGTACCAATAAGATAATCAGAACAACTTGCTGATTTAAACATAGGGTTAGTGATGGCAGCATTAATATGTCCATCACAAGCAGATAAATAGGTACCTGCTGGCGGATGAGTATTGACGGTTAAGAATGAGAGGAGAAAATTATCTTTTGAGGTCGATAACTTTTCAAATTCATTATATATATGGTCAATGAGCGAATCATCATGAACACCCCATCCGCTAATGTCATTTTGATTTACTACGTGATGATTAAGCAAATATTGTTTATCATGTTGATAAATCCAGCCATGCTGAGAAAAGAACTTATCCCCTCCAGCAAATTCTTTATCACTCCCACGTATAAATTCCGTAGTGTATCCACTTTTTTTCAAATGTGTTGCAATGCAATCAGCCCCACCCAAGAAATGTGACATATTATTCGCTGAATTACCTTGAGGGAGGACTAATGGAATAGCACATTGGGTATTGACCATACCTGCCATTGTCCACCCCATACCCGGAATTTGACGTATGTCAGTGAATTCAAGATATTGATCTGCAAGTTTACTTATTTGTGGTATATAATTGATGCCATCAATGTTTCTCAGTGAACGTTCAAGGCTCTCAGCATAAATAAAAACATAGTTGTACTTTTTATTCATTTCGTAATCAACGCTGTTATACTGCCTGGCCACTTTTACACCATTCCCATAGGATAAGTTCTGAAGCGAGTTGTATATATTTTGGGTTGCATTAGATTGAAAAACGAAAAATAAAAGGGATGAAATAAATAAAACATTATAGAATGTGGCATTGCGCCGTGGCAATTTTTTTCGAAATTTGAATGACGCAAATATTATCGCTATAGAAATCAAAATAAATATGCTGGCTGCAAAAACTTTAGGCAATATATCATCAATAGACGTCCCGTGAACATTACTTCTCAGATGATAATAAACTGCATCATTTACACCATTTCCGGTAAACATATTTGATATAAACCAGAAAGCAAATATCAGTAATGCAATAACCACCGCAATCGATTTGATTCTGATAAATGTAGCATTAGCAAAACAAACGGCCAATAATAATACTAATAAGATATAATCCATAACAAACTTTTCTAAGTAAAAGAGATGAATGGATTATATCTTTTTTCATTCAAAAAGGTAGTAGGGCAATGCAACGTTAGTTTGCTGCCCTACATTTACACGATTGATTTAAAACACTTTCTTATACGGTCTCACCGTCACTTTTGCATACACACCCGCTGCAACGTACGGGTCTGCGTCAGCCCAGGCCTGAGCGGCTTCCTGGGATTCAAATTCAGCAATAACCGTGGAGCCGGCAAAACCGGCAGCACCCGGATCGTTGCTGTCGACTGCGGGCATGGGGCCAGCGGTCAGTAATCGGCCTTCATCCTGGAGCAGCTGCAAACGTGCCAGATGCGCAGGGCGCACAGACTGGCGTTTTTCGAGCGAATCAGCAACATCTTCAGAGTAAATTACGTAAAACACGGCGAAGCTCCTTAACCGGTAAAAGTGTCAGTTACGTTATGTGAAAGGGCAAACGACTGCAATGTAAAATAAAAACAATGTTAATACCCTGATCTGACTGTGTCTTTTTTGGCCTCTCAGGCGCTAAAGTTGCCCCAGAACAAAGTGTCTTATTGAATATGATTGCTATTTGCATTTAAAATCATGGTTCGGTTTTTTAACGTTGATGAATATGACTTCGATGACCCTTGATTTACCTCGCCGCTTTCCCTGGCCGACGCTGCTTTCTGTCGTGATTCACGGTGCTGTTGTGGCGGGTTTGCTGTATACCTCGGTTCATCAGGTTATTGAAATGCCCGCGCCCGCGCAGCCGATTTCGGTGACGATGGTCTCGCCAGCGGACCTCGAACCGCCGCAGGTTGCCCCTCCACCACCACAGCCGGTGGCTGAACCTGAGCCAGAACCCGAGCCCGTTCCGGAGCCACCGAAGGAAGCTCCGGTGGTGATCCACAAGCCTGAACCGAAGCCAAAACCTAAGCCGAAGCCAAAGCCGGTGAAGAAGGTGGAGGAGCGTCCGAAACGTGAGGAACGTCCGGTTGAACCGCGTGCGACCCAGCCGGTTGAAAATACAGCGCCTTCACGTCCGGTGATGAACAATACGGCAACGACATCAAAGCCAACGGTGAGTGCGCCAGCGGGCCCGCGTGCCGTAAGCCGCAACCAGCCTCAGTATCCGGCGCGAGCTCAGGCTTTGCGTATTGAAGGCCGCGTGAGGGTGAAATTTGACGTGACTGCGGATGGCCGAGTGGATAACGTGGAAATCTTGTCCGCTCAGCCTTCTAATATGTTTGAGCGCGAAGTGAAATCTGCAATGCGCAGATGGCGTTATGAGCCAGGCAAGCCGGGCAGCGGATTGATTGTGAATATCGTTTTCCGCCTGAACGGCGGGGCGCAGATGGAATAAAAAAAGCCTCCGAAAGGAGGCTTTTTTTTGCCTGTCGATCAGGCCTGGGGAAGTTGACGAGGTTTACCCTCGCTGTCCACTGCGACATAAATAAACAGGGCCTCAGTGGCCTTATAACGCTGCCCAATCGGCTCAGAAGAGACTTTCTTAACCCACACTTCGATGTTAATTGAAATAGAGGTATTGCCGCGTTTGATGCAGCGCGCATAGCAGCAAACCACATCACCTACCGCAACCGGGCGCAGGAAGGTCATGCCGTCCACTCGCACAGTCACCACGCGCCCGTGGGCGATCTCTTTTGCCAGAATTGCGCCGCCCATATCCATCTGCGACATCAGCCAGCCGCCAAAAATATCGCCATTGGCATTGGTGTCAGCGGGCATTGCCAGTGTGCGTAAAACCAGTTCGCCCTGCGGGGCGTTAGTTGTTGTCATTGTTTTAACTCGTAACGGAAGACTTCAGGCGGGATGCTACTATGATTTTACAGCAGAGAGAATAGACCAGAACGCCTGTCGCTGACGTTCTGGTCAGTCATTAATCAGTGCTTGTCGTCCTGCGGCATGTGGCGATAAATGTATACGCCGCTTAACAGCGTGAAGATAAGGGTCAGCGCGGTCAGGCCGAAGACCTTAAAGTTGACCCAGATATTCTGCGGCAGCCAAAAAGCAATATAGATGTTAGCGAGACCGCAGAGAATAAAGAAGACCGCCCACGCGATATTCAGACGGGACCAGACTTCCTGAGGCAGCGTCAGCTCTTTGCCCAGCATGCGTTGGATCAGCGGTTTTTTCATCACCCACTGGCTGATTAATAATGCGCCCGCAAACAGGGCGTAAATCACGGTCACTTTCCACTTGATAAATTCATCGTTATGGAAGAACAGAGTCAGTCCGCCGAATACGGCGACCAGCACGAAGGTGACCAGCGCCATTTTTTCGACTTTACGATAGCGAACCCAGCTGTAGATCAGAACAACTGCCGTTGCAACGATCAGCGCAGTGGTCGCGGCATAAATATCGTACAGCTTATAAAAAGCAAAAAAGACCACGAGCGGTAAAAAATCAAGAAACTGCTTCATTCTGTGATTCCATCTTCTGAGCGGGGCGGGAGGCAGTGATGCCTCCCGCCTCTGGATTACTGACGAATTAACATATACAGGCGGAACAGATAGACCAGCAGTACCGCTGAAATCAGGTTGCTCAGCGTATTCGCCACTACCGCGCCAACGTTCGGCGTTAATACCGCAAAATTCGGCGCAAACAACAGCAGGAGCGTTTTAGCGAGCAGCCAGCCGATCACGGCGGGAGCCACCAGACGCATATTAGCCCATGCCAGTCGGATGCTGCTGCGCATCGCGGTAAAAATACCCATCTTATCCTGCACGACCATCACAGGCGCAAACGAGAGCACGATAGCCAGCAGTACGCCCGGCACCACGACCAGCATTATCCCCATCTGCACCAGCAGGGTGGTGAAAAAGATCAGGATAAACAGCTTAGGTAAGACCGGCGCGCTGGCACCAATCGCCCGTAAGGCGCTGACCCGGTGACCCGCCGATACCAGCTGAATCATCAGCAAAACGCCGCCCGCCAGAACTGCATTACCAATCAGGCCCGAGAAGGTGGACGCGGCAGAGGCGCGCAGCAGGATTTGCTGCTGTTCCGGCGTCATGTTTTGCACCAGCTCAAACAACCCCACGCTACCCGCAAGATGGTCGCCCTGGCTCAGGCTGGCAATCTGTTCTTCACTCGGTGAAAACGCATGACCCAGCACCACCGTGATAAAGGCGCAAAGCAACGCGATCAGTAAAAAGGTTATGAACTGATTGCGGAAAAAGTTTCCCGTGTCACGGTAGACAGACTTCGCCGTGATAGACATGCACTCTCCTTGAGTATTGCCGGTGTTAATTAGCCGGCAATTGTACACCGGATGCACCTGCTGTGGCAGCATCAAGGCTTGTATGGAAAAGCATATCTTTGTAAAGCGGCGGTAATCCCACGCGTGCGCGTGCGCGATTGCAGGCTTCGTTGACCTGGCCATCTTCCCCCGACATGGCAAATTCCCGGCACGGGCTGGGGCGATCCTCATAGATGGAACATCGGGTAGAGACCCCAGGCTCACCCTGTAGCGCCACACAGCGAGCCTGCTTTTGGTTCGTGCCGCTCATGCAGCGCAGAAAGGGGGTTAACGGCTCGGTGAGATGAACCGGAACGGTACCGCCGCCATCGCTGGCTTCGGCCCAGTAGAAAGAGACTCGAAAATACGCACAACAGGCTCCGCACGTCATGCACGGGTTGATATCACTCATGGCACACCTGCAAAAGAAGAACGCATCAAATCAATTTGTGAGAGCGATAAATTATCCAGCCGCCAGAGGAAGAGCAAGAGGGGGGAAAGGGAAAATTTTGTAACCGTGAAATGCCAAAAATTGACATGGAAACAACTTATCGCTTTTGAACGCGCCACAAAAAATTAACCCAGATCAATGAATGTTAAGTTACTGGTTTTAATGTGATCTGTGGCAGATCACTTATTACCCTTTTGTGAGTATATTCTCATCCGCGATTAAAACCACAACGATGGAGCGGATATGAAAAAATTAGCGGTGGCAGCCCTTGTATTAAGCAGTCTCTCTGGCGGCGCGTACGCGCATGAAGCAGGCGAATTCTTTATTCGTGCCGGTTCGGCTACGGTTCGCCCAACTGAAGGATCGGATAACGTGCTGGGTATGGGCGGTTTTAACGTCAGTAATAACACCCAGTTAGGGTTAACGTTCACCTATATGGCGACGGAAAACGTTGGTGTTGAGCTTCTTGCTGCAACGCCGTTCCGTCATCGCGTGGGTCTGGGCGCAACCGGTGATATTGCAACGGTTCACCATTTACCGCCAACGCTGATGGCGCAATGGTACTTTGGCGACTCAAGCAGCAAGGTGCGCCCTTATATTGGCGCTGGTGTGAACTACACCACCTTCTTTGACGAGAAGTTTAACGATACCGGTAAAGAGGCCGGTCTGACTGACCTTAGCCTGAAAGATTCGTGGGGCATGGCGGGGCAGGTCGGTCTGGATTACCTGATTAACCGCGACTGGTTAATTAACGCCTCCGTCTGGTATATGGATATTGATACGGACGTACGCTTCAAGGCGGGCGGTCAGCAGCAAAGCATCAACACGCGACTGGATCCGTGGGTGTTTATGTTCTCTGCGGGTTATCGTTTCTGATCCCCCGTCAAACTGGCCACAGGGTGGCCAGTTTGCTTTGCTCACTTCAAAACGACGGATAAACCGGCCGCTCATCAAGCTTTACGCAGTGCCTCAGGATCGTTTCCCCATCATATAAATAGCTGAAAGCGTCGCTGGACAGGGAATGGAAGAGAATATCGCCATTGGCAAACGGGATAATTTCGGTATCACCCGCACGTTTATGTCCCGCGCCGGTTTCAAAATGGCCACGCCACCGTTCCTGGGTATGGTCATAGACGTGCAGAATAACCTCGACAAGTCCTCTTTGCGGACAATCAAGGCGCAGGAAGGTGGAAGAGAAATTCAGGGACAGCGCATGGAAGGGAATCAATAAGGCGAAAACCAGTAAAGCTCGTAAATACATCAAATCGCGAAAACCTCCTTCAAAAGGGAAATGAGATTTTACTTAAGTCAAAAATCGCGTTTTTGCCGTGGATCAAGATGTCTTATAATTCAATACGATAAAGGCCCCTGGTGAGGCCCTTAGCGATCATTTTTGAATCAGATAGCGAATGGTTGGGCCATCCTGCTGGATATCCAGCACCGTATAACCGTGGTTTTTTGCATCCAGCGGTATGTTGTTGATGGACTGCGGGCAGTCGCTCACCACCTCCAGAATTTCCCCTTTCTTTAGCTGCGGTAGCGCTTCAAGCGTAGCCACCGCCGGATATGGACAGGGCTCGCCAACCATATCCAGACGATAATCAGGCACGATTTCTTTCATGCTGCATTCTCCTGCGTTTCTGTTTTAACGCCCGCACGGCGGAAGAAACGTTTCTCCTGTGCGACGACCAGTAAAAAAGCCACCAACAGCAGGGCGTAGGTGACCAGCAGGCCGCCGAGAGGCCCGAAGGTGCTCAGCAGGTTGACCTTGTCCCAACTTGTGGCAAGCGCCGGGGACAAATCGTCCCAGAAGTACGCCAGGATCGTCGAGCCAATCACATTTCCAAGACCCACCCACCAGTAGTGCACCTGACCTTCGACGGCACGGTACATCCAGCCGGTTTCACACCCGCCGGCCAGCACGATCCCGAAGCCGAACAGCAGGCCGCCAATGACCGCGTTAGGACCGGCCCACATGATTTTCGGTTCGACGCCCAGTTGAACATAGCTGAAGATGCCGATGGCGCTGACCGCCATCCCGGCGATAATCGCCTTCGCCATCATCGTGCGGCCGGTGATCCACATATCGCGAAACGCGGAGGTGAAGCAGATCTGCGCGCGTTCAATGAGCAGACCAAAACCCACGCCGAACAGCATCGCCAGACCGAGTTTGGGCTGGTTCAGAGCCGTACACAGCGCCCATGCCACCATAGCGAAAAAGACCAGCATTCCGAGACGGAAACGGCGGCGTGCCTGAGAGGGCTTCTGGGTTAACGGAGACGCTGCGCTGACTTTGGTCATTTTCACTGGAATGCGAAACAGCGGCAGCAGGGTAAATTTTGCGCCAAAGTAAGAGCCGATGGCCGTGGCGACGGCAAAGAACCAGGCGTGAAGCGAAAACTGAGGAATCCCCGTAAAGAAAGCGGCCAGGTTACAGCCCATCGCCAGACGGGCGCCAAACCCGGCAATGATACCGCCGACAACTGCCTGAAGAATGCGGATCCGGCTTTTGGGCATACGCAACTTAACGTTGTTTGCCCACAGCGCCGCCGCGAAGCAGCCGCCGAACATGCCGATGATCATCATCCCGTCGATGCGGGTAAGCGGCGTGCCGTCCAGATGGATGAGTTTAAAGTAACCCCACTCTTCGGTATGCACGCCAGCGAGCTGCAGCAATTGACCACCCCAGCGGGTGAACTCGCCGGTCACGGCCCAGAAGGTGCCGGTAATGCCGAAATAGTAGGTAGAGAGAATGCCAGCCGCGATAACAGCCGGAACGGGTGACCAGAACTTAACCAGGTAAGTCTGTTTGAAGGATTGCCATGACATGAATAAGCCTCTGAACTCAGAAGGATTAAAGATAAAAAAGAGTCCAGATCATACGCTTACATAACAGTTTGAAAAGCCATTCACACCGAAAATATCGAAAGGATCAATTTTGACGTAATCCTTTGTTGATGGCGGGGAAGAAAGGGTAACCGTCTGGCAGGGGTGCCAGACGGTGGAGGGGTCAGGCTTTACGCGTCGCCGCCTTCATGGCAGTCACAAACGCTTTCAGCTCGGCCAGCATCTGCTCGGGTTTATCCACGTTCTTCTCGATGATCTTCACAATTGCAGAGCCGGAGATGGCACCCGCAGCCTTCGCGTCAATCGCCGCTGTGACCTGATCCGGAGAAGAGATCCCGAAGCCCTGCAGCGGCGGCGCGGCATGGTACTCGGCCAGCTTTTCCACAAGATGATGCAGCGGCAGGGCGGCTTTATTCTCGGCACCGGTCACGCCTGCGCGGGAGAGCAGGTAGGTGTATCCGCGCCCGTAAGAGGCTATCTGGCGCAGCAGTGTGTCATCCGCGTTCGGCGGGCAGATGAAAATCGGGGCGACGTTGTGACGCATCGCAGCCTGGCGGAACGGCGCGGACTCCTCGACCGGCACGTCGGCGACCAGAACGGAGTCGACGCCTACGCGTGCGCACTCGGCGTAAAACTCATCGATACCGCGGTTGAACACCAGGTTGGCGTACATAAGCAGGCCAATGGGAATGGTCGGATGCTTCTGGCGAATTGCCGCCAGCATCTCAAAGCACTGGGTTGGCGTCACACCAGAGGCAAACGCGCGCAGCGTCGCATTCTGAATGGTTGGGCCATCCGCCAGCGGGTCAGAGAACGGGATCCCCAGCTCCAGCGCGTCGGCACCGGCCTCAATCAGGGTGTCGATAATCTTCAGCGACTGTTCCGGGCCCGGGTCGCCCAGGGTGACGAAGGGAACGAACGCGCCTTCCTGGCGGGATTTCAGTTCTGCAAATACGTTATCGTAGCGTTCCATCAGATTTCCCCTCGTGCTTTCAGAATATCGTGAACGGTGAAGATATCTTTGTCACCGCGTCCGGAAAGGTTTACCACCAGCAGCTGTTCTTTTTCCGGATTGTCTTTCATCATTTTCAGCGCATGGGCCAGAGCGTGTGAAGACTCCAGCGCCGGGATGATCCCTTCGCTGCGGCACAGCGTTTTGAACGCTTCCAGCGCTTCGTCATCGGTAATGGAGACATAGTCCGCGCGACCCGTACTGTTCAGATAGGCGTGCTGCGGCCCGACGGAAGGGAAGTCGAGGCCGGCAGAGATAGAGTAAGACTCTTCAATCTGGCCCTCATCGGTCTGCATCATCGGGGATTTCATGCCGAAGTAGATCCCCACGCGGCCATGCTTCAGCGGCGCGCCGTGTTCACCTGATTCAATGCCGTGACCGGCAGGCTCAACGCCAATCAGACCCACGCTGGTGTCGTCGATAAAGTCTGCGAACATGCCGATGGCGTTTGACCCGCCGCCGACGCAGGCGATCACCGCATCCGGCAGGCGACCCTCTTTTTCGAGGATCTGCGCTTTGGTCTCTTCCCCGATCATGCGCTGGAATTCGCGCACGATGGTCGGGAACGGGTGCGGGCCCGCGGCGGTTCCGAGCATATAGTGCGCGGTTTCATAGCTGCCGGACCAGTCGCGCAGAGCTTCGTTACAGGCATCCTTCAGCGTCGCGGAGCCGCTGTGCACCGGGATCACTTCCGCACCCATCAGGCGCATACGGAAGACGTTCGGAGACTGACGCTCAACGTCTTTCGCCCCCATATAGATGCGGCATTTCAGGCCGAGCAGGGCGCTGGCGAGCGCCGAGGCCACGCCGTGCTGGCCTGCGCCGGTTTCGGCGATGATTTCGGTTTTGCCCATACGCTTCGCAAGCAGCGCCTGGCCCAGCACCTGATTAGTCTTGTGCGCGCCGCCGTGAAGCAGGTCTTCACGCTTAAGATACAGCGTGGTTTTCGTGCCTTCCGTCAGGTTGCGGCATTTGGTCAGGGCCGTTGGGCGGCCGGCATAGTTTTTCAGCAGGTCGGTAAATTCAGCCTGAAATGCCGGATCCTTCTGTGCGCTCACAAACGCTTCTTCCAGCTGGCGCAGCGCGGGCATCAGGATTTGCGGGACGTACATCCCGCCGAACTCACCAAAATACGGGTTAAGTAATGTCGTCATCTTCTCTTCCTTAATATGCACGCAGAGTTTTAAAAACCGAGGCCAGCTTGCTGGCATCTTTGATACCCGGTTGGGACTCTACGCCTGAATTGAAATCGAGGCCTGCGCAGCCGGTTTTCGCGGCTTCTACACAGTTGTCCGGGCTTAATCCGCCCGCCAGCAGGACGTTGTCCAGCTTTTCGCCGTTCAACAGAGACCAGTCAAAACGCTGGCCGCTTCCGCCCTGGCCGTTATCGAGAACGTATTTATCCACGTGGTTCAGGTTACGCGGGGGCAACGTATCGCTAACGCTTTGCGCTTTCCAGATTTGCACCTGCGGCGCCAGCGTGTCGCGCAGGGCATCGACATAGGCCTGATCTTCATCGCCGTGCAGCTGCACCGCGTTCAGGGATAACGCGTCGGCTTTTTCAACCACCTCGGCGATATCCGCATTGCGGAACACGCCAACATAGCTGAGCGGTGCCGCGGCGATGATCTTACGCGCCTGCTCTTCGCTAACCGCGCGAGGAGAGGAATCCACAAAAATCAGCCCGCCATAAATCGCTCCGGCTTCATACGCGGCCTGGGCGTCCTGTTCGCGAGTTAAGCCGCAGACTTTGTTTTCACCCAGCAGCACGCGACGCACTGCCGCATTGAGATCGTCATGTTCCATCATGGCGGAGCCAATCAGGAAACCGTTGGCGAAGTGGCTCAGCTCGCGCACCTGGGCGTAGCTGTTAATGCCGGATTCGCTGATCACCGTGACGCCAGCGCCCAGACGCGGCGCCAGCTGGCGCGTGCGGTTCAGGTCAATAGACAGGTCACGCAGATCGCGGTTGTTAATGCCGACCACTTTGGCTTCCAGCGCAATCGCGCGCTCCAGCTCCTCTTCGTTGCTCACTTCGGTCAGCACGCCCATTTTCAGGCTGTGCGCGACGGCAGAGAGCTGGCGGTACTGCTCGTCGTCAAGCACCGAGAGCATCAGCAGGCAGGCGTCAGCCTGGTAAAAGCGCGCCAGCCAAATCTGATAAGGGTCGATAATAAAGTCTTTGCACAGGATCGGCTGCGGCGCGATGCCGCTGACGATCGGCAGAAAATCGAAGCTGCCCTGAAAATATTTCTCATCCGTCAGCACGGAGATGGCTGAGGCATGATGCTTATAAATACCGGCAATGCGCGCCGGGTCGAAATCGTCACGGATAACGCCTTTGGACGGGGACGCTTTTTTGCACTCAAGAATAAACGCGGTGCGCGCACCCTGCAGGGCGTCATAGAAACGACGGCTGCTAGGGACGACATCGTTCTGAAAACTGGCAAGCGGCTGCTGTTGCTTGCGGGCTTCCACCCAGATGGCCTTATCGGCAACGATTTTCGCTAAAACGGTCTGCATTCTTTACCCTCTTGCCGCAAGTGCGGTAACGCGATCGTAAGCTGCACCGGAGCGCAGTACATCCAGAACTTTTTGAACGTTGGCCTTCAGGTCTTCCTCACCGTGCAAACGCATCAGCATGGCGACGTTGGCGGCAACGGCGGCCTCATGAGCGACCTCTCCCTTACCTTGTAATAAGCGCGTCAGAATGTCACGGTTTTCTTCCGGGGTACCGCCTGCCAGCGCTTCCTGGTGATACGGAGTTAAACCAAAGTCATCGGCTTCGAGCTGGTAGCTCAGGATTTCACCGTCGCGCAGTTCGGCCACCAGCGTCGGCGCATGCAGTGACACTTCGTCCATTCCGCCGCTGTGCACCACGGCGGCACGCTGGTAACCCAGCACGCGCAGCGTCTCGGCAATCGGCAGGACCAGCTCCGGGCTGTAGACACCGATCAGCGCCAGCGGCGGGTGCGCCGGGTTGATCAGCGGGCCGAGCACGTTAAACAGCGTGCGGGTTTTAAGCTGCTGACGAACCGGCATCGCGTGGCGGAAACCGGTGTGATACTTCGGCGCAAACAGGAAGCAGACGCCCAGGTCATCCAGCGCTTCACGGGAACGTTCGGCGTTCATATCGAGATTAATGCCGAATGCGGCGAGCAGATCGGAAGAACCTGACCGGCTGGACACGCTGCGGTTACCGTGCTTCGCGACCTTTAAACCACACGCTGCCGCTACGAAGGCGCTGGCGGTTGAAATATTGATACTGTTGCTGCCATCACCGCCGGTACCGACGATATCGGCAAACTGATAGTCCGGGCGCGGGAACGGGGCGGCATTTTCCAGCAGGGCCGTAGCGGCACCGGCGATCTCCTGCGGGCTTTCGCCGCGGACCTTCATGCTCACCAGCGCGGCCGCCAGCTGTTCCGGCTTCAGCTCACCGCGAACCACGGCGGAGAAGAGCTGGTGGCTCTCCTGCTGGCTCAGGGTCTGCGCCTGGTACAGTTTTTCCAGAATCGGCTGCAGGGTGTTGGTCTGCTCCAGCTTCTGTAACGCCCAGTCGAGCGTCTGTTCCAGCAGGCGAGCACCGTGAGAGGTCAGGATGGATTCCGGATGGAACTGCATCCCGCAGACGCGATCCGCGTCGTGACGCACCGCCATCACCATCCCTTCAAACGAGGCGTTGATCGTCAGCCCGGCGGGAATGTTGCTGCCGACCAGCGAGTGGTAGCGCGCGACCGGGAGCGGATTCGGCAGCCCGGCAAACATTGCCTGGCCGTCATGTTCAATGCTGGACGCTTTACCGTGCAGGATCTCTCCCGCCTGGCCAACGTAGCCGCCGTAGGCTTCAACAATCGCCTGATGGCCGAGGCAGATGCCGATAATCGGCAGCTTGCCGCGCATACGGGTCAGCAGCTCCGGCATACAGCCCGCTTCGCTCGGTGCGCCAGGCCCAGGAGAGAGCATCAGCACCGGGTTTTGCATGGTTGCCAGACGGTCAATCAAGGTCTGGGCCGGCACGTGGTTGCGATAGATAACGACGTTATGGCCATTCGCACGCAGCTGATCTGCCAGGTTGTAGGTAAAGGAATCGATATTATCGAGCAGCAGAATGTCAGCCATCAGAAAATCTCCTGTGCATGGTGTGCGGTAGCAATGGCGCGAAGGACCGCTCGGGCTTTACTGCGCGTTTCGTCAGCTTCAGACTGCGGAACGGAATCAAGAACAATCCCGGCTCCCGCCTGGACGGTGGCAATGCCGTCTTCTACATAGGCGGAGCGGATCACGATGCAGGTATCGAGGTCGCCGTGGGCGGTGAAGTAACCCACCGCGCCGCCGTAGCTGCCGCGACGACGCCCTTCGGCGGCGGCAATCAGCTGCATGGCGCGCACTTTCGGCGCGCCGCTCAGGGTGCCCATATTCATGCAGGCGCGGTAGGCGTGCAGGACGTCGAGGTCGTGGCGCAGCTCACCGACCACGCGGGAAACCAGGTGCATCACGAACGAATAGCGGTCAACTTTGGTCAGGTCCGCCACGTAGCGGCTGCCCGGGGTGCAAATGCGTGCCAGGTCGTTACGCGCCAGGTCAACCAGCATAAGATGCTCGGAGAGCTCTTTGTGGTCGGTACGCATTTCCAGCTCGATGCGGCTGTCGAGATCGCGATCCAGCGAGCCATCGGCGCGTCGTCCGCGCGGACGGGTTCCGGCGATCGGGTAAATTTCAATCTGGCGGCTGGTGGCGTCGTACTTCAGCGAGCTTTCCGGCGAGGCGCCGAACAGCGTGAATTCGTTGTCCTGCATAAAGAACATGTACGGGCTCGGGTTGCTCTTTTTCAGCACGTCGTAGGCTGCCAGCGGAGACGGGCAGGGCAGCGAGAAGCGGCGGGACGGTACAACCTGGAAAATTTCCCCGGCGCGAATCGCTTTTTGCATCTGGCGAACCACGGCGCCGTACTGATCGTCGGTCTGGTTCACATCGCAGGTCATTTTTTCCACTCGCTGCACCGGAAGCGCAGGCGGCGCTTCCGTCATCTGCTGCTGAAGCTGCGCGATGCGATGCTCAAGACGGTTTTTCTCAGCGGTCGAAGGCGTGAACAGGCTGGCCTGAATGCGGGTGTATTGTTTCTGATGGTCGATCACCAGCAGGGTTTCGGCCAGATAGAAACAATAGTCCGGGCAGCGATTGCCCTGCTCGGTTTCCGGTAAATCTTCAAAGCCAGCGACCAGATCGTAGGCAAACAGCCCGCCAAAGAACATCGCTTCACGCTCATCGTGTGGAACGGTGACCAGGTTCTGCAGCAGGCGGAAGGCATCAAAGACGGAAAGGGAGCACAGGCGCGCGTCTTCATCCAGCAGCTGGCTAACCGGCGGGAAATGCAGAATGCGCATTTCTGGATGACGTTCGTTTTCAATGCCTGACGGCAGGGCGGCATCCAGCAGCGGCAGCAGCGATGCGCCATTGTCTGACAAAGCCTTAATTGTGACAGTGTCACCTAGAGCGGTAATGCGCAACGCGCTGTCGACCAGCAGCAGGCTCTTGAGATCGTCCTTGCTGTCGATGTCCGCAGATTCCAGCAGCAGCGTTGCCGGGCGTGCCCCGCACACCTGATGAAACAGCGCGGTCGGGTTGTGGCGGTAGGCCGCCTCGCAGGTCAGCAGTTCGAGATGAGGTTTGGCTGTTTGCATTATATTGTTCTCATTTTCTGTTCAAAAAAAAGCCCGCTTGGAAGCGGGCTGGGTATCTGTTTGCATTTCGCAGACGCGTGACACTGCCCGATGATCAGGAAGTACGCCACCAACCGTGCAGAGTGAAATGTGCTGTCATTTTCAGATACCTTTCTCGTGTGAACTTGCGTACTAGTTAACTAGTTCGATAGCGTGTTGTCAACCCTTGATTTCAGAATTTCGATATAAGTCGGTATCATGATGGTTTCGGATGTCTCCAACCTGTTATGGGAAGTGCTTTGAGCGATACCACCTACGCTATTATTTATGATTTACACAGCCATACTCAGGCCTCTGATGGCCTGCTGACACCCGAAGCCCTGGTTCATCGTGCCGTTGAAATGCGCGTCGGTACGCTGGCGATAACCGATCACGATACGACGGATGCAATACCGGCGGCGCGCGCCGAGATCGCCCGCAGCGGGCTGGCGCTTAATCTGGTGTCTGGTGTCGAAATTTCGACCGTCTGGGAAAACCATGAGATTCATATCGTTGGCCTGAACATCGATATAGACCATCCGGCACTTACTGCCTTTTTGCAAGAACAAAAAACGCGCCGCAACCAGCGCGCAGAGATGATCGGCGAGCGTCTGGAAAAGGCGCATATTCCGGGCGCGCTGGAAGGTGCCCAAAAGCTGGCGAACGGCGGGGCGGTCACGCGCGGTCATTTCGCCCGTTTTCTGGTAGAGGCGGGTAAAGCCACGACGATGGCGGATGTCTTTAAAAAATATCTGGCGCGCGGGAAAACCGGATACGTTCCGCCACAGTGGTGTACAATAAAACAAGCTATTGATGTGATTCATCATTCTGGCGGTAAGGCCGTGCTGGCCCATCCGGGCCGGTATAATCTTTCTGCTAAATGGCTGAAAAGGCTGCTGGCGCACTTTGCCGAAAGCGGTGGCGAGGCGATGGAAGTCGCCCAGTGCCAGCAGGCCCCCAACGAGCGCGCGCAGCTCGCGACCTATGCCCGCCAGTTCGGCCTGCTTGGCTCACAGGGTTCTGATTTCCACCAGCCCTGCGCCTGGATCGAACTGGGGCGCAAGCTCTGGCTGCCCGCTGGCGTTGAGCCGGTCTGGCAGCTCTGGGAACAGCCGCAGCAAATTGAAGAGAGGGAAGTATGAGTCAGTTTTTCTATATCCATCCGGATAACCCGCAGCCACGTTTGATTAACCAGGCGGTGGAGATCGTCCGCAAAGGCGGCGTAATTGTCTACCCGACCGATTCCGGCTACGCGCTGGGCTGCAAAATTGAAGATAAAGGGGCGATGGAGCGCATTTGCCGCATTCGCCAGCTGCCGGACGGCCATAACTTTACCCTGATGTGCCGCGATCTTTCTGAGCTGTCGACCTATGCTTACGTCGATAACGTGGCGTTTCGCCTGATCAAGAACAATACGCCGGGCAACTACACCTTCATCCTGAAAGGGACGAAAGAGGTGCCGCGCCGCCTGCTGCAGGAAAAGCGTAAGACTATCGGTATGCGCGTGCCGTCGAACCCGATAGCGCAGGCGCTGCTGGAAACCCTCGGCGAACCGATGCTGTCTACCTCGCTGATGCTGCCCGGCAGCGAGTTTACCGAGTCCGATCCGGAAGAGATCAAAGATCGTCTGGAAAAGGTGGTCGAGCTAATTATTCACGGCGGCTATCTCGGCCAGCAGCCGACCACCGTGATCGACTTAACCGAAGATGCGCCGGAAGTGATTCGAGAAGGCGTGGGTGACGTAAAGCCTTTCTTGTAATGAAGGTTTTTAATGCCTGAAATTAAGGGACGAGCGGAGGCTGGATCTCTCCAGCCTTTGGCGGTCATCTTACTTTCTTAAAGATGAATAAGACCAAAACAAGGCAGATAGCACTCCCGAAAAATGCTGTAATTAAGAGGTTATCCACTGAACGCGATAAGTCATCTATGATCGCTTCACATAGACGGGCTTCCATCTCACCTGTTGAAGGGGGGCCGTTGTATTTCCGGGTTAACCCAAAATCAAGCACAGGGATCATCAGGACGATAGCGTAGATGGCGAAAACTAAAGCAATGCCTCCCCACCGAAGAATCGCCTTTGCTCTACTCGTCAATGTCATACGATCCACCTAAAACGCCGCCAATCGTGCCACCAGAATAACCCGTAGATGATCCAGCTGTTGACGCACTGTTAGCAAGCCCTTCCTCCACTCGTCCTGTGAGACTTTCAGAGTTCGGCTTGAAGTGTTCGATGTTCAGATACTGTTCTCTGAATGTGCTGGTAACTTCCATAACGTTCATTGAAGACAGATCGCCGCTCTTCTCCGTAAGGTAACGCTGTAAAGATACAGGAATAGTGAACTCTTCTTCACTATCGATACGAAGTTGCGTTGTTGTTGATGTGTAACTGGTATCGAAGATTTTAGTACCAGCCTCTCTAATCACTTGCACTGTGTGGGTTGTGCAGTTACTGCCAGTCAGATCGTAAACGTCAATCACTTTTCCGCGTCGTTTGGTACGATCTCCCATCGCATCCGTGAAAACTGGTGTTTTACCGGAGTTCCATAGAGATTCAAAAATCCTGCGGGTTTCGTCAGGTGTAACGTCATCGATTTGGAATACTCTCGCATGGTATTTGTAGAGTTCTTCACGGTAGTAAAGACGCGCATCATCGCCAGTTAGGAAGTTAAGAATCCCATCGCCCGTCAATGTAGCGGGGCCTTTCCTACCAAAGCGCCCGTAGGTGTAAACGTAGATCGAGTTATTCTCATGCACCGAAGCAAAAGTGTGTCCTGCGTCGGTGATTTCAGTCCAGATATAAACGCCGTTCAATAGCGAGTTATCTTCTGGCTTGCAGGTGTCAGCAAAGCTGTTTTGTTTCTTCGCTGCCTGTGCATGTTCTTCAGGATCTAACTGTGGGAGAAATGTTGATGCAAGGATTTCTTCTGTGATACCTGAATGTTTCAACGAAGAGAGAGTATCTTGTTCATAACAGTCAGGAATAGTAGGGATGAACCTGGCCTTACACGGACAGGAACTGACGCTGTCCAGTGTTCCCGCCAGTCTTCTACCATTGTCCCACGTGTCAGATGTGCCTCCTAATATTTTATATGTCCCCGGATGATTGCCGCATGAAACCAGGTCACCTTCCCGCGCTCCGGCTACACCATACCAACTTAGCGTTTCATCCCCGGTCAGTATCTTCCCTCTACAGGTAGTTGGGTCACCCACCCGAAGGTAAAAACCCATTGCCATAAATCCCTCTATTCTTAATGGATATTAGCCAAGTGACTATTTTACATACAATTACTTCATGAGCAATAATGGTCGAACTAAAGTAAAATAATATCAAAGTCTCGTTCACTCTTTTCGGAAAAGAGGGATGTTTCGGGAAACCGGGTTCATAACCAACGAGTCCTGGTCCAGACTATCAGCAGCCAGACTTAAACAAATGAAACGTGAAGAAGCATTCCTTTCGAAGTTAATGTAATATGCCAGGTCACTTTTATGCGGGTGTACTAAATGAGACACCCATTAATGTAATAAGTACTTACATGACAATGAGATGCTTTTTAAATTAGCTCATTATTTCATAAAGTACACCAGACGCCTGTGAAGGCGACACCTGAGGAAGCTCAATGAGCGAGAAGTTACAGAAAGTGCTGGCGCGCGCCGGCCACGGCTCACGCCGTGAAATCGAAGCCATTATTGAAGCGGGCCGCGTGAGTGTGGACGGTAAAATCGCCACGCTGGGTGACCGCGTAGAAATCGTACCGGGGCTGAAGATCCGTATCGACGGTCATCTTATCTCCGTGAAAGAGTCCGCTGAACAAATCTGCCGCGTGCTGGCTTACTACAAGCCGGAAGGCGAGCTGTGTACCCGCAATGACCCGGAAGGTCGCCCGACGGTGTTTGACCGTCTGCCTAAACTGCGTGGCGCTCGCTGGATTGCCGTTGGTCGTCTGGACGTGAATACCTGCGGTCTGCTGCTGTTTACCACCGATGGTGAACTGGCAAACCGTCTGATGCACCCAAGCCGTGAAGTGGAACGTGAATACGCGGTGCGCGTGTTCGGCCAGGTTGATGAGAATAAACTGCGCGATCTCTCGCGTGGCGTTCAGCTGGAAGACGGTCCTGCGGCGTTCAAAACCATCAAGTTTACCGGTGGGGAAGGCATTAACCAGTGGTACAACGTGACCCTGACCGAAGGCCGCAACCGCGAAGTGCGTCGTCTTTGGGAAGCGGTAGGCGTGCAGGTTAGCCGCCTGATCCGCGTCCGCTACGGCGACATCCTGCTGCCGAAAGGTTTGCCGCGTGGGGGTTATACCGAACTGGATCTGACCCAAACCAACTACCTGCGCGAGCTGGTCGGCCTGACGCCGGAAACCACCTCTAAAGTGGCGGTGGAAAAAGATCGTCGCCGCATGAAGGCGAACCAGATTCGCCGTGCGGTGAAGCGTCACAGCCAGGTGAGCAGCAGCCGCCGCTCCGGCAGCCGTAATAACAACGGTTAACGTAAAAGCCCGGTGAAGTCACCGGGCTTTTTTCTTTAGTAATCAATCCCAATTTGCGCTTTGATGCCCGCATCAAACGCATGTTTAACCGGACGCAGCTCGCTGACGGTATCTGCCAGCTCCAGAATATCCCGATGACACCCGCGGCCCGTGATGATGACCGTCTGATGGGCGGGACGGTCTTTCAGTGCATTAAGCACGTCTTCCAGCGGCAAATAGTCGTAGGCGACCATATAGGTGATCTCATCCAGCAGAACCATATTGAGTGAAGGATCGGCCAGCATTCTTTTAGCGTGCTCCCAGACGGCCAGACAGGCGGCGGTGTCGGTTTCACGATTCTGGGTGTCCCACGTAAATCCGGTCGCCATCACCTGAAACTCAACCCCGTGGGGCTCAAGCAGATTACGCTCGCCGTTAGGCCACTCACCTTTAATAAACTGGATAACGCCGACCTTCTGCCCGTGGCCGACGGCGCGGGTAGCAGTGCCAAACGCGGCGGTGGTTTTGCCTTTGCCGTTGCCGGTAAAGACGATGACGATCCCTCGCTCGTCCTGTGCTGCCGCGACGCGCGCATCGACCTGTTCTTTCAGACGCTGCTGGCGCTGCTGATGACGTTCTTCACTCATTGCGAAATTCCTGGTTTACGGCCCGGCTGGGCGTCGAAGGTCATCCCGGTTTTGCGGCGGCTGTCCTCGCCCATCAGCCAGAGATAGAGCGGCATAATGTCTGCCGGGGTTTTCAGCTTCTGCGGATCTTCGCTCGGGAACGCGCTGGCGCGCATTTTGGTGCGCGTACCGCCCGGGTTAATGCAGTTTACGCGCAGATGGCGGCTTTGATACTCCTCCGCCAGTACCTGCATCATGCCTTCGGTCGCGAATTTTGAGACGGCATAGGCTCCCCAGTTTGCGCGTCCTTCACGACCAACGCTGGAAGAGGTAAAGACCAGAGACCCTGACTCGGATTTGAGTAATAAAGGAAGCAATGCCTGCGTAAGGAAAAACGTGCCGTTGACGTTGACCTGCATCACCTGCTGCCAGATATCAGGATCCTGTTCATCCATCGGACGCACTTCACCTAACAAGCCGGCGTTATGAAGTACGCCGTCGAGTCTCGGATAGTGAGCGCTAATGCGCTGGGCTAATTCCTGGCACACTGCGGGCGTGCAGGTCAGTAAATCGAGGGTATACCACGGGGCTGGCGTACCAGATACCGACTCAATCTCCTGAGCGACGCTTTTCAGTTTTTCTTCGTTGCGCCCAATCAGAATGACGTTCGCGCCATATTCGGCGTATGTCAGGGCCGCCTCGCGACCAATCCCGTCGCTGGCACCGGTGACAAGAATAATCCGGTTTTGCAGCAGATTTTTTTGCGGTTGATAATGCATGGTGACTCCTCAGGCGACCGGTAACGCAATGGCGCCTTTATGATGACTTTTCGGCTTTATGCCCGAATTCGCCTGATAATTCAATCAGTCTACAGGACGCATTACAGTAAAATTAACAATTTGCAAATATTTAAAGACCAGCCCGGGGATTCCTGAAGGCGGCTCGCAGAGGTAATGTCACGAGCGAGACGCATGGGCAGGGCTGTTGTACACTGCCGTGAAAGATTCGTGGTTAAATCAAGGTGGAACGCGTGGAATTACTTTCTCAATATGGGTTGTTTTTGGCCAAAATCGCGACGGTGGTGGTTGCCATTGCGGTAGTTGCCGTTCTGATTGTCAACCTGACGCAGCGCAAGCGTCAGCGTGGGGAGTTACGCATCACCCGCCTGAGCGAGCAGTATAAAGAGATGCAGGATGATATGTCTCTGGCGCTGCTTGATAGTCATCAACAGAAACTCTGGCTGAAAGCGCAGAAGAAAAAGCATAAACAGGAAGCTAAAGCGGCAAAAGCAAAAGCAAAACTCAATGCGCCGCAGGATAAGGCCACGCCACGGGTCTATGTGCTCGATTTTAAAGGCAGTATGGATGCGCATGAGGTTTCTTCTCTGCGGGAGGAGGTAACTGCCGTTCTGGCCGTGGCGACACCGCAGGATCAGGTTGTCGTGCGCCTTGAAAGCCCGGGCGGGGTGGTTCACGGTTACGGGCTGGCTGCCTCACAGCTGCAGCGCCTGCGTGAAAAACAGATCCCGCTGACCGTGGCCGTGGATAAAGTGGCAGCGAGCGGTGGCTACATGATGGCCTGCGTGGCGGACAAAATTGTTGCCGCGCCGTTCTCAATTATTGGCTCGATCGGCGTGGTTGCGCAGATCCCGAACTTTAACCGCTTCCTGAAAAACAAAGAGATTGATATCGAACTTCACACCGCGGGTCAGTACAAACGCACCCTGACGCTGCTGGGGGAAAATACGGAGGAAGGGCGCCAAAAATTCCGTGAGGATCTCAACGAAACGCATCATCTCTTTAAAGATTTTGTACACCGTATGCGCCCGACGCTGGACATTGAGCAGGTTGCGACGGGCGAGCACTGGTATGGCGTCCAGGCGCAGGAGAAAGGGCTGGTAGATGAAGTCGGAACCAGCGACGATCTGCTGCTCAACCTGATGGAAGGCCGGGAACTGGTGGGGGTACGCTTTACCCAGCGCAAGCGACTCCTTGACCGCTTTACCAACAGTGCGGCAGAAAGCGCGGACCGCCTGCTGCTGCGCTGGCTACAGCGCGGACAAAAACCCCTGTTGTAAACAAAAACGCGAGGCATGTGCCTCGCGTTTTGCATTAATCGACCAGGTGATATTTCTCTGAAAGCGTATGCGCCAGATATTTAAACATGTTAAACACGGCGGTGCTTTTCGGGGTCGGCAACCCCTGTTCGTCAAGGAAGTATTCGCCGCTGAAAACCAGCACCCCATTACGCTGTTCTACGCCGGTGGCTTCAATACCCGCCAGCGTATCTTCATGGTCACGGATAAGCTTGTTTGCTTCGATAAGCAGAGAGGCTCGGTCAATAGGTTGGGTCGTATTCTGCATAATCCACTCCTTAAACAGTGACAATAGTCTACGCCGGGGGCGCTTTGGGGGCAAATTTTCCCTGTAATGTGAGGGGATAAGCTGCAGGGGCCTGGCTGGCGGGATTTGCTTTTGCATGCTAATAAAGTTGCGTAACGAATTTTATCAGGTAGAGTGTGCGCTTTCGTCATTCTGGCAACAGAATTGCTTGACATTCAACCGGGAATTCGTCACGAATTACACGAGATGTGAGAAAAATACCCGAGAACTCAATCACCTGGGCGTCTTTTCTTTAACGCCCGGTAAGACAAAGGGGTTGATATCTCCTGACGCAGTCGCAATATCATTGGCTCGTCGTCAGCGGAAGGGAAATCAACGTGCGGCGTATTCCTGGAAGAATTAAATTAGGTAAAGGTGAATATGGGTAAAGCTCTCGTCATCGTTGAGTCCCCGGCAAAAGCCAAAACGATCAATAAGTATCTGGGTAATGACTACGTGGTTAAGTCCAGCGTTGGTCATATCCGCGATTTGCCGACCAGTGGCTCAGCCAGCAAAAAGAGCGCAGACTCTACCTCCACCAAAGGGGCTAAAAAGCCTAAAAAGGATGAACGTAGCGCGCTTGTCAACCGCATGGGTGTTAACCCATGGCATAACTGGGATGCACAATATGAAGTGCTTCCAGGGAAAGAAAAAGTCGTTAACGAGCTGAAGCAGCTTGCTGAAAAAGCAGACCACATCTATCTCGCAACCGACCTTGACCGCGAAGGGGAAGCCATTGCGTGGCACCTGCGGGAAGTGATTGGTGGTGATGACAAACGCTACAGCCGTGTAGTGTTTAACGAAATTACGAAGAATGCGATTCGTCAGGCGTTTGAGAAGCCGGGCGAACTGAATATTGACCGTGTAAACGCCCAGCAGGCACGTCGCTTTATGGACCGCGTTGTGGGCTACATGGTTTCTCCACTGCTGTGGAAGAAGATTGCCCGTGGCCTGTCCGCAGGGCGTGTGCAATCCGTCGCCGTGCGTCTGGTCGTTGAGCGTGAGCGCGAGATTAAAGCCTTCGTCCCGGAAGAGTTCTGGGAAGTTGACGCCAATGTGACCACGCCGGGCGGTGACGCTCTGCCGCTGCAGGTCAGCCATCAGAACGATAAGCCTTTCCGTCCAGAAAACCGCGACCAGACTATGGCCGCCGTGGCGCTGCTTGAAAAGGCACGCTATCAGGTGCTGGAACGTGAAGACAAACCGACCAGCAGTAAGCCTGGTGCGCCGTTTATCACCTCCACCCTGCAACAGGCTGCAAGCACGCGTCTGGGTTATGGCGTGAAGAAGACCATGATGATGGCCCAGCGTCTGTATGAAGCGGGCTACATCACCTACATGCGTACCGACTCGACCAACCTGAGCCAGGACGCGGTCAATATGGTGCGTGGCTACATCAGCGACAACTTCGGTAAGAAATACCTGCCGGAGAGCGCTAACCAGTTTGCCAGCAAAGAGAACTCTCAGGAAGCGCACGAAGCGATTCGTCCTTCTGATGTCTCTGTCCTGGCTGAATCGCTGAAGGATATGGAAGCCGACGCGCAGAAGCTGTATCAGCTGATCTGGCGCCAGTTCGTGGCGTGCCAGATGACGCCAGCGCAGTACGATTCCACCACGCTGACCGTAGGCGCGGGTGAGTTCCGTCTTAAAGCTCGCGGTCGTATCCTGCGTTTTGACGGCTGGACGAAAGTGATGCCTGCGCTGCGTAAAGGCGATGAAGACCGAACGCTGCCGGCGGTGAACAAAGGGGATGAACTCTCGCTGGTTGACCTCGTGCCAGCCCAGCACTTCACCAAGCCGCCTGCGCGCTTCAGTGAAGCGTCCCTGGTGAAAGAGCTGGAAAAACGCGGTATTGGTCGTCCTTCGACCTACGCGTCCATCATCTCGACGATTCAGGACCGTGGCTACGTGCGCGTTGAAAACCGCCGTTTCTATGCGGAAAAAATGGGTGAGATCGTCACTGACCGTCTGGAAGCAAACTTCCGCGAATTGATGAACTACGATTTCACCGCGCAAATGGAAGACAGCCTCGACCAGGTTGCCAGCCATCAGGCGGAATGGAAAAAGGTACTCGACAGCTTCTTCAGCGACTTCACCGACCAGCTTGAAAAAGCGGAGAAAGATCCTGAAGAGGGCGGCATGCTGCCTAACCAGATGGTTCTGACCAGCATCGACTGTCCAACCTGTGGTCGCAAGATGGGGATCCGTACTGCCACGACGGGCGTATTCCTTGGCTGCTCCGGCTATGCGCTGTCGCCAAAAGAGCGCTGCAAAACCACCATCAACCTGGTGCCAGAGAACGAAGTTCTCAACGTGCTGGAAGGTGACGATGCGGAAACGAATGCTCTGCGTGCCAAACGCCGCTGCAAGAAATGCGGCACGGCAATGGACAGCTACCTGATCGATCCAAAACGTAAGCTGCACGTCTGCGGTAATAACCCAACGTGTGACGGGTATGAGATCGAAGAGGGTGAGTTCCGCATTAAGGGCTATGACGGCCCGATTGTGGAGTGTGAGAAGTGCGGTTCTGAAATGCACCTGAAAATGGGGCGTTTCGGTAAGTACATGGCGTGTACTAACGACGAGTGTAAAAACACGCGCAAAATTCTGCGTAACGGTGAAGTGGCTCCGCCGAAGGAAGATCCGGTTCCGCTGCCAGAGCTGCCGTGCGAGAAATCCGACGCGTACTTCGTGCTGCGCGACGGCGCTGCGGGTGTCTTCCTCGCCGCCAACACCTTCCCGAAATCGCGTGAAACGCGCGCGCCGCTGGTGGAAGAGCTGCATCGCTTCCGCGATCGTCTGCCTGAGAAACTGCGTTATCTGGCCGATGCGCCACAGCAGGATCCGGAAGGCAACAAAACCGTGGTGCGGTTTAGCCGTAAAACCAAGCAGCAGTATGTTGCGGCCGAGAAAGAGGGTAAAGCGACGGGATGGTCAGCTTTCTTTGTCGATGGCAAATGGGTTGAAGGCAAGAAATAATCTTCCCTTACCGTAACTTACCTGTAAAAGGGCCGGATTTCCGGCCCTTTTTTATTGCCTTGTTATTATTTTTTGTTCCGTACTATACAGTCAGGCTATAAATGATATAGTGGTTATAGTTAACCTGTTTCTTATTATTAAATCGTCTTAAGCGATTGACCGCATGCGCTAAATCGGATGGTCTGGCATGAAATTACAGCAGCTTCGTTATATCGTTGAGGTGGTGAATCATAACCTTAACGTCTCTTCTACCGCCGAGGGGTTGTATACCTCGCAACCGGGCATCAGCAAACAAGTTCGTATGCTGGAGGATGAACTAGGTATCCAGATATTTGCCCGCAGCGGTAAGCATCTTACCCAGGTGACGCCTGCGGGGCAGGAAATCATCCGCATTGCGCGGGAAGTCCTCTCTAAAGTCGATGCGATTAAGTCTGTGGCGGGGGAGCATACCTGGCCTGATAAAGGCTCGCTGTATATTGCCACGACGCATACTCAGGCGCGCTATGCGTTACCCGGCGTCATCAAAGGCTTTATAGAGCGTTATCCTCGCGTCTCTTTGCATATGCACCAGGGGTCGCCAACGCAAATCGCTGAAGCCGTTTCCAAGGGGAATGCAGACTTTGCCATCGCCACCGAAGCGCTTCACCTCTATGACGATCTGGTGATGCTCCCGTGCTACCACTGGAACCGTTCTATCGTGGTGACCCCCGATCACCCACTGGCAGGTAAAGGGTCGGTCACTATCGAAGAGCTGGCCCAATATCCCCTGGTAACGTATACGTTTGGCTTTACCGGACGCTCCGAGCTTGATACGGCCTTTAACCGGGCAGGGTTAACGCCGCGAATTGTCTTTACCGCGACGGATGCCGACGTGATTAAGACCTATGTGCGGCTTGGTCTGGGGGTGGGTGTTATTGCCAGCATGGCGGTGGACCCGGTGTCAGACCCTGACCTGGTGCGTCTTGATGCGCACGATGTTTTCAGTCATAGCACCACTAAGATTGGCTTCCGTCGTAGCACCTTCCTGCGCAGCTATATGTATGATTTTATTCAGCGCTTTGCCCCTCATTTAACGCGTGACGTTGTTGATACCGCCGTTGCATTACGCTCAAATGAAGATATTGAAGAGATGTTTAAAGACATCAAACTCCCCGAAAAATAATCACACCCGGTATCTTTCCCTAAGGGAAAGATACCGAAATAACGCCTCAAAGCTAAATTAGAATTATCATCATCTACGTATCCCCTGTCATATAATGTCATTATCCATTTAGTCAGTAAGGTTATAATGTCGTGAATTGGCGACAAAAGTAGAAACTAATTTACGCCTTCGCAAATTTTTCTTTTCAATTATTTATTTCTGGTCAAAAGAATGAATATTTCATACCTTCCGGTGCGTAAATTCACTGGCTTTTCGGCTAAAGTTTCTTTAGGATTTATCTCAACAGATGATTAATTGTACCAATTGTTTGGTCCTAAATGATAAGCGATGTCGATTGTATGAGGTTAGCAATGCCTTCAGGAAGTGAAGAACCGCAAAGGGATCCTGCGCTCAAGCGTAAAGCCTGGCTGGCGGTCTTTCTCGTCTCTACCCTGTTTTGGGTGGTGGTTGCTCTCCTGGCCTGGAAATATTGGGGTTGAATATGGCAGTGACGGTACGTACAGAAACGGTAAAACAGATGTGTCAGCATCGTGACAACGGCCACAGAGGGCGTAAAGCACCTGCGACTGTTGTACCCGCGTCCTGGAAACTGACGCCGCAGCAGCAAGCGTTTATTGATGTGTTCGCAGAAGACGAACCCAAAAAACAATAATTTAGTTTATTGCGTAATGATGCAAATAGTCTGAATATCGACTCTGCACTTTTGTACTCTTTAATAAATACACATCAGCAATATAGCACTGAGGACAAACCTCGGAACTTTTTATAAATAATGCCTGGTGTCCCTATGATGAATAACATGACGTCTCACAAATACTGGTCATGGATCGGCGTTTTTACCGTGTCGATTCTGTTCTGGAGTCAGCTCATCTGGTTGGCCCTCCACTAAATTGTAAAACCTCGCTACGGCGGGGTTTTTTGTTTTCCCGTTCGGGACCAATCCTAAATTTATCAATTTGGGTTGTTATCAAAACGTTACGACATCTTTGTGTTATCTTTAATTACGGCCCTGATGATTGTCGGGGCATCTCTGTGATTAAGGAGGAGCTTATGTCGTTAACCCTACGCGAAGCCAGTAAGGACACATTACAGGCAGAAAATAAAACCTGGCATTACTACAGCCTGCCGCTGGCTGCCAGAACGCTTGGGGACATTTCGCGTTTACCCAAGTCATTGAAAGTTTTACTGGAAAATCTTTTGCGCTGGCAGGACGGTGACTCTGTCACCCTCGATGATATCAAGGCGCTGGCAGGGTGGCTTGAAAATGCCCATGCCGACAGAGAAATCGCCTATCGCCCGGCCAGGGTGCTGATGCAGGACTTTACCGGTGTCCCTGCCGTCGTTGATTTAGCCGCGATGCGCGAGGCCGTTAAGCGTCTCGGCGGAGATACGGCAAAAGTGAATCCGCTTTCACCTGTTGACCTTGTCATTGACCACTCCGTAACCGTTGACCGCTTTGGCGATGATGACGCCTTTGGCGAGAACGTGCGTCTCGAGATGGAACGTAACCACGAGCGGTATGTATTCCTGAAGTGGGGACAGCAGGCGTTCAGCCGGTTCAGCGTGGTCCCGCCGGGTACCGGTATTTGTCACCAGGTTAACCTTGAATATCTGGGGAAAGCCGTCTGGAGTGAGTTGCAGGATAAAGAGTGGGTCGCCTATCCGGACACGCTGGTGGGCACGGACTCCCATACCACTATGATTAACGGTCTGGGCGTGTTGGGCTGGGGCGTCGGCGGTATCGAAGCAGAAGCGGCCATGCTCGGCCAGCCGGTGTCCATGCTTATTCCTGATGTGGTGGGCTTCAAGCTTACCGGTAAGCTGTCTGAAGGCATTACTGCCACCGATCTGGTGCTCACCGTCACTCAGATGCTGCGTAAGCATGGTGTGGTGGGCAAGTTTGTAGAATTCTACGGTGATGGTCTGGATTCGCTGCCGCTGGCAGACCGTGCCACCATTGCCAATATGGCGCCGGAATACGGTGCAACCTGTGGCTTTTTCCCCATTGATGATGTCACGCTGGAATACATGCGCCTTAGCGGGCGCAGCGAAGAGCAGGTCGCGCTGGTGGAGGCCTATACCAAAGCGCAGGGCATGTGGCGAAACCCGGGTGATGAACCGGTCTTCACCAGTACGCTAGAACTCGATATGGGAAGCGTCGAGGCGAGCCTCGCCGGGCCGAAACGTCCGCAGGATCGGGTTGCGCTGAGTGACGTGCCAAAAGCCTTTGCCGCCAGCAATGCGCTGGAGGTGAACGTGGCGCAGAAAGACCATCGCCCCGTAGACTATGTTCTGAACGGACATCAGTATCAGCTCCCGGATGGCGCGGTAGTTATTGCAGCCATTACCTCCTGCACCAACACTTCGAACCCAAGCGTGTTAATGGCGGCTGGTTTGTTGGCTAAAAAGGCGGTAGAGCTTGGGCTAAAACCTCAGCCATGGGTCAAGGCCTCGCTGGCACCGGGTTCCAAAGTGGTATCGGATTACCTGGCGCAGGCCAAACTGACGCCGTACCTTGACGAACTGGGCTTTAACCTCGTGGGCTACGGCTGTACGACCTGTATTGGTAACTCCGGCCCGCTGCCTGAACCCATTGAAACGGCGATCAAGCAGGGTGACCTGACGGTAGGCGCGGTCCTGTCCGGTAACCGAAACTTTGAAGGGCGTATTCACCCGCTGGTGAAAACCAACTGGCTCGCCTCGCCGCCGCTGGTTGTGGCATATGCCCTGGCAGGGAACATGAATATCAACCTGGCGACCGATCCGATTGGTCACGATCGCAAGAATGACCCTGTCTACCTGAAAGATATTTGGCCATCATCGCGTGAAATCGCGCTGGCCGTTGAGAAGGTTTCTACCGAGATGTTCCGTAAAGAATACGCGGAAGTCTTTGAAGGCACGCCGGAATGGAAAGCCATCAACATTGCAGGTTCGGATACCTATGGCTGGCAGGATGACTCGACCTATATTCGTCTGTCGCCATTCTTTGATGAGATGCTGGCCGAGCCGGCACCGCTTAAGGATATCCACGGCGCGCGCATCCTGGCGATGCTGGGAGATTCCGTCACGACGGACCATATCTCTCCTGCGGGGAGTATCAAAGCCGATAGCCCGGCGGGCCGTTACCTGCAGAGCCGGGGCGTCGAGCGTCGCGATTTTAACTCCTACGGATCGCGTCGCGGCAACCATGAGGTGATGATGCGCGGGACCTTTGCCAACATCCGCATTCGTAACGAAATGGTACCAGGCGTGGAAGGGGGCATGACCCGTCATCTGCCGGGGACGGAAGTCGTGTCGATTTATGATGCGGCGGTCAAATATCAGCAGGAAGGTACGCCGCTGGCGGTGATCGCCGGGAAAGAGTACGGTTCCGGCTCCAGCCGCGACTGGGCGGCGAAAGGTCCGCGTCTGCTTGGCGTTCGCGTGGTCATCGCCGAATCGTTCGAACGTATTCACCGTTCGAATCTGATCGGTATGGGGATCCTGCCGCTTGAGTTCCCGCAGGGCGTGACGCGTAAAACGCTGGGCCTGACCGGGGAAGAGCTGATTGAGATTAGCGGTCTGCAAAGCCTGCAGCCGGGTAAAACGGTGCCGGTGAAGTTAACCCGTGCAGACGGGAAAACCGAGGTGCTGGATTGCCGGTGCCGTATAGATACGGCAACCGAGCTGACCTATTACCAGAACGACGGCATTTTACATTATGTGATTCGTAATATGCTGGATTGATGATACGAGCCCGGCACCCGTGCCGGGCTTTTTAGCATCACTCTTTCAGCAGATGGCCCATTTTGGCGGCTTTGGTATCAAGGTAGTGGGCGTTTTTCGGGTTACGGCCGACAATCAGCGGTACACGCTCGACGATGTTGATCCCCGCTTCGGTCAGGATCTCCACTTTTTTCGGGTTATTGGTCAGCAGGCGAACTTCGTCCACGCCCAGCAGCTTGAACATATCGGCGCACAAGGTGAAGTCGCGTTCGTCAGCGGCAAAGCCGAGCTGATGGTTTGCTTCAACCGTATCGTAGCCCTGATCCTGAAGCGCGTAGGCGCGAATTTTATTTAGCAGGCCTATATTACGACCTTCCTGACGGTGATAAAGCAGCACGCCGCGGCCTTCTTCTGCAATATGAGACAGGGCGGCTTCCAGCTGGAAACCACAATCACAGCGCAGGCTGAACAGCGCGTCGCCGGTGAGACACTCTGAATGGACGCGGGACAGCACCGGCGTCTGCCCTGAAATGTCGCCATACACCAGCGCGACATGATCCTGTCCGGTTGCCAGTTCTTCAAAACCCACCATCAGGAAATCGCCCCAGGGGGTTGGCAGTTTGGCTTCTGCCACACGTTTAAGCTGCATGTGATTCTCCAGAGTAGGCTGACACGTTTCGTGCCTTTGCCCTGTTTTGCTTTCTGTATCAGTTCATTTTGCCACAAGCTCAGCAGGTTCGCCTAATGGGCACCATGCTATATGAACGTTAAACGCACGATCCGACATATCCACCCAAAGGATTAATTTCAGTTATGATTGTGACGCTTAGCGAAAAAGGAGAAGACATGCTTTCAATCGCCAGACGTACGGCAGCAGGTGCGGCCATTTTACTGATTATGCCTCTGACCGTATGGCTTTCAGGCTGGATGTGGCAGCCCGGGCATAATGCCATGTGGCTGAAAACCTTATACTGGATAACGGAAACGGTCACCCAGCCATGGGGAATAATTACCCACGTACTCCTGTGCGCCTGGTTTCTGTGGTGCCTGCGCTTTCGCCTGCGTGCGGCACTGATGCTCTTTGCTATCCTCGGTGGCGCTATCATTGTCGGTCAGGGGGTGAAGTCCTGGGTGAAAGATCGCGTTCAGGAGCCGCGTCCTTTTGTCGTCTGGCTGGAAAAAACCCATCATGTTCCGGTGGATGAGTTCTACAATTTAAAGCGTAAAGATCGTGGCGCGCTGGTAAAAGAACAGCTTGCGGAACAGCAGGATATCCCGAAATTCTTGCGTAAACACTGGCAGAAAGAGACGGGGTTCGCGTTTCCTTCGGGTCACACCATGTTTGCGGCCAGCTGGGCGTTGCTGGGGGTTGGGCTGCTTTGGCCTAGGCGTCGAACGATTACGATCGCGATTTTACTGGTCTGGGCGACGGGGGTTATGGGAAGCCGCTTGCTGCTGGGGATGCACTGGCCGCGCGACCTGGTCGTCGCCACGCTCATCTCATGGTTGCTGATCGTGCTGGCGACCTGGCTCACTGAACGATTCTGCGGCCCGCTAACTCCACCGCCAGAAGAGAAAGCAGAAATAGCCGAAAGGGACCAAACCGACGCCTGACGGTTGATATTCCGTATTTTGCCCATAGATCCATGACCTGCGCGTCACTTTTTCCGTTTCGCGCTCGTCGCTAAAATGGTAGTTTATAAGGCTGATTGCGGTGAATTGAACACACTTTATTCGCTTGAACCACATAACGGGAAGTAATGTGAAATATTTACTCATTTTCTTACTGGTATTGGCGATTTTTGTCATTTCAGTCACGTTGGGTGCACAAAACGATCAGCAGGTGACGTTTAACTATCTGCTGGCTCAGGGTGAGTATCGCGTCTCGAGCCTGCTGGCGGTCTTATTTGCTGCCGGCTTTGCCATTGGCTGGCTGGTTTGCGGTCTGTTCTGGCTGAAAGTCCGTGTTTCGCTTGCGCGCGCTGAACGTAAAATTAAGCGACTTGAAAATAACATTGCCCCTGCGTCTGACATCCCGGAAAGCTCTGGCGTGCCGGTCGTGAAGGAATAATCGACTATGCTGGAGTTGTTGTTTCTGCTTTTGCCTGTAGCCGCAGCCTATGGCTGGTATATGGGCCGCAGAAGTGCGCAACAAACAAAACAGGATGAGGCCAATCGGCTCTCCCGCGACTACGTTGCGGGGGTAAACTTCCTCCTGAGCAATCAGCAGGACAAAGCGGTAGACCTGTTCCTCGATATGCTGAAAGAGGATACCGGGACGGTTGAAGCGCATCTCACCTTGGGAAACCTCTTCCGCTCTCGCGGCGAGGTTGACCGCGCCATTCGTATTCACCAGACGCTGATGGAAAGCGCCTCTCTGACCTACGATCAACGTCTACTTGCAGTGCAACAGCTGGGGCGGGATTACATGGCCGCGGGGTTGTACGATCGTGCTGAAGATATGTTCTCCCAGCTGGTGGATGAAACAGAGTTCCGCATCGGCGCGCTGCAGCAGCTCCTGCAGATTTATCAGGCCACCAGCGACTGGCAGAAAGCCATTGATACGGCTGAACGTCTGGTGAAGCTGGGGAAAGATAAGCAGCGCGTTGAGATAGCCCATTTCTACTGTGAGCTTGCGCTTCAGCAGATGGGCAATGACGACATGGATAAAGCCATGGCGTTACTGAAGAAAGGTGCTGCCGCGGACCGCAACAGCGCGCGAATCTCCATCATGATGGGGCGCGTTTTTATGGCGAATGGCGACTACGCCAAAGCCGTTGAAAGCCTGCTGCGGGTGATCGACCAGGACAAAGAGCTGGTCAGTGAAACGCTGGAAATGCTGCAAACCTGCTATCAGCAGCTGGATAAGCAGGAAGAGTGGGTAGCATTCCTGCGTCGCTGCGTGGAAGAGAACACCGGCGCCACCGCTGAACTGATGCTCTCAGACGTCGTTGAGAAGTATGAGGGAAGCGACACCGCGCAGGTTTACATTACGCGTCAGCTGCAGCGTCATCCGACCATGCGGGTCTTCCATAAGCTGATGGATTACCACCTTAACGACGCGGAAGAAGGGCGCGCCAAAGAGAGCCTGATGGTGCTGCGCGACATGGTTGGCGAGCAGGTGCGCAGCAAGCCACGCTATCGTTGTCAGAAGTGTGGTTTTACCGCGTATACGCTCTACTGGCACTGTCCTTCCTGCCGCGCCTGGTCCACTATCAAGCCAATCCGTGGCCTGGACGGGCAGTAATTTTTTAAAAGCCTTTATTTTAGTTACAACATACTGGTGGCTTTTAACGCTTTCTCAACACCGTGCGGTTTGCTGGCCTGTCAGGGAAATAAATGGATTCTGTCAATTTGCGACGACGGCAGGTAGAATGCTGGCCGTTTATCTGTTCCGCGCCGCTGCGCGCCCATAGACGAAAAGGGCTGGTCATGACGTCTGTTACATCCTCCACTTCCCGAGTAATTACGGATTCTCCTGTTGTTGTTGCGCTTGATTACAATAAGCGTGACGCTGCACTGGCGTTTGTCGACGGCATTGACCCTCGCGACTGCCGTCTGAAAGTTGGCAAAGAGATGTTCACGCTGTTTGGACCGCAAATCGTTCGCGATCTGCAGCAGCGCGGCTTTGACGTTTTCCTCGATCTGAAATTCCATGATATCCCGAATACCACGGCGCACGCCGTTGCCGCAGCCGCAGAACTGGGCGTATGGATGGTTAATGTCCACGCGTCGGGTGGGGCAAGAATGATGACCGCTGCCCGTGAGGCGCTCCTGCCGTTCGGTAAAGATGCACCGTTGCTGATTGCGGTCACCGTGCTGACCAGTATGGACGAAAACGATTTACGCGACCTGGGTGTGACGTTGTCACCAGCAGAGCACGCTGAGCGCCTCGCGCGTCTGACCCAGCATTGCGGCCTGGATGGCGTCGTCTGCTCCGCGCAGGAAGCGGTACGTTTCAAATCAGCGCTGGGCAAGGATTTTAAACTCGTCACGCCGGGTATCCGTCCTGCAGGCAGCGACGTGGGCGATCAGCGCCGCATTATGACGCCTGAGCAGGCGCTGGCTGCAGGCGTTGACTACATGGTCATTGGGCGTCCGGTGACGCAGTCTGCAAACCCGGCTGAGACGCTTAAGGCTATTAACGCATCGCTGAAGAAGGGGGCGTAATGACCGATTCCAACAGCCGCCTGGTCTATTCAACCGATAGCGGGCGTATTGACGAACCGAAAGCGAAAGTGGAACGTCCAAAGGGGGACGGCATTGTTCGGATCCAGCGCCAGACCAGTGGACGAAAAGGAAAAGGGGTTTGTCTTATCTCCGGCATTGACCTTGATGATGCTGAACTGACAGCGCTGGCAGCCGAACTGAAAAAGAAATGTGGCTGCGGCGGTGCCGTGAAAGACGGCATTATTGAAATCCAGGGTGATAAACGTGATTTAATTAAATCTCTGCTGGAAGCCAAAGGTATGAAAGTCAAACTGGCAGGCGGCTAAAATAAATGAGCCACGGCAAATGCCGTGGCTCGTGTTATATACGTGCGTATGTCAGACCTGAAATGCGTTTAAATATCGCATTACCGGGGAAGGCTTGGATAATTATTATTTGCCAACCTGGTGACCGATAATACCACCGACAGCAGCGCCACCTAATGTACCCAGCGTACTACCATCCGTTAATACTGCACCACCGAGAGCACCGGCACCGGCACCAATAGCGGTGTTACGGTCGCGTTTAGACCAGTTAGAGCACGCGCTCAGGGACATTGCTACAGTGATTGCCAGAACAGCGGCGGCTAATTTTTTGCTGGTTAAGGTCATAATACTTTCTCCTGAATTATCGATTCACGGAAAGATGTACGCATTAAGTATAGACGAATCGAATACTTAATTCTTTTTCCCGTGAAAGCTGGTCGCGCAGGCGTTACTTCATCACGCAGGTGATAGTCACTTCCTGTTATATCGCTAACAGTAATTTTACGACTTTAATGCAGGTTAAACAGGTAAAAACTCTTAAAGCAGGGTTAAGAATCATCTCAGAGAAAGAAAGGCGTATGCGCCCGAAGTTCGGGCGCGGAGGGGAGTCAGGCGCTGGTTTTAATAATATTGACGATCAGACCACTGTCTTCCAGTTTATTACGGTGCGCGTCGCTCAACCGCTCGTCGGTAATCACACGGCTAAAGCGTGAAACGGGGCCCATCGTGTAAGGGTGAACGGCGCCAAATTTAGAGCTGTCTGTGAGCACAATGGCTTCACACTCTTTTTCCAGCACGGCATTCACCACGTCGGAGCGCATCATATCCCGGCCGGTAAAACCTGTCTCCGGCTGCCAGCCGTCAATCCCAATAAAGGCCTTGCTGAAATGAACCTGCTGGACGTACTGACGGGTCAGCGGGCCTACCATGCTTTCGCTTTTTTTCTGGTAAATTCCGCCGAGCAGTATCACCTCGCAGCGCGTCTCTTTGAGCAAATGCGCGATATAGCTGCTGACGGTGATGATGGTCACGTCTTTTTGATCGGCAAGCGTGCGCGCCAGAAGGGCATTACTGCTGCCGTTTTCAATAAAGACGGTCTCGCCGTTGTTCACCAGGGACGCGGCAAATTCAGCCAGTTCACGTTTGAGCGCGTAGTTGTTCATCATGCGCGTCTCAACGTCATCACTGTCCAGAGGGACAGCATATCCGTGCGCGCGACGCAGGTAGCTCTGTTTTTCCAGCAGATTAAGATCCTGACGGATGGTGACTTCAGAAACGCCAGTGGTTTTAGCGAGATCGACTACGCTTACGCGTCCCTGATCGATGACCATCTGCAAAATGAGTTGTTGTCGGGAATTCATAGCATCCATTTAATAAAGCGAAACGAGGTCGGAGACGGTGGGGTTAAACTTCCCACGGCGCTTTTGGCTGTCCGTTTTCAGGCGTATTGTCAGCGCCATTCTGAGCGAGAAGTTCAGACTTCAGGATCTCGAGATTACGGATAGCAGAGTGATAATCGCCTGCCACCAGGATATCCAGCACGGTATCAATTCGTTGTGCTACAGCTTGTGCGTCAATAGTCGACATAATCTCACTCCAGGCGCGAAAAGTTAATATTTTCAATGATGCAGAAATTAGGGTCAAAAGAGAAGGGAAAAAATGCAATAACTAAATTACATAAACGTAAGTGATAAATTTATTCCCCCTCATGTAGCAGGCTTAATGAGTGGATTAGTCTAAAACTGCGCGCAACGCGCTTTTTTATAAGAGGAATTAGACTATGACAGTTATCAATCAGCCTACCTGTACACTGTTTACCGACACTGAACGGTTCACGCAGCTGTCGGGTTATTACGAGGCGGAGCGTCACACCGTCTGGATGATGCTGCGGGCTCAGCCGCGACCTTGCTTTAACCATGCGTTAATTGAGGAGATCATGAACTTTTCATGGCTGGTTCGCCAGTCTGGCTTTGCGGTTGATTTTTGGGTAACCGGATCGCTGGTTCCGGAGATGTACAATGTGGGCGGTGACTTACAGTTCTTCGTCGAGTGCATTCAGAACGGACGTCGGGAAGCGTTGCGGGCGTACGCGCGCGCCTGCGTTGATTGCGTCCATGCGGCCTCACGAGGGTTTGATACGGGAGCCATCACTCTGGCAATGGTCGAGGGCAGTGCGTTAGGAGGTGGTTTTGAGGCCGCTCTGGCGCACCATTTCGTCCTGGCTCAGCGCGATGCCCGTTTAGGTTTCCCGGAGATAGCCTTCAACCTGTTTCCGGGTATGGGAGGATATTCCCTGGTTGCACGCCGTTCAGGCATGAAGCTGGCGGAGGAACTCATCTACAAAGGGGAATCCCATACGGCTGAATGGTACGAGCAGCACGGGCTGGTGGAAGTCCTGTTTGAACCCGGACAAAGCTATGTCTCCACCCGAACCTTCATCGATACGCTCCGGCCAAAACTGAACGGCGTAAGGGCGATGCTGCGCGCCCGTACCCGCGTTCTGCAATTGCCCCGCAGTGAACTGATGGACATCACGGAAGACTGGGTGGATGCTGCTTTCTGCCTGGAGCCGAAAGATATCGCCTACATGGAGCGCCTGGTCACGCTGCAAAACCGCCATCACGCGGCGGGTCTGCGTAAAGCCAGTTAACGTTGATTTCGCGCTTGATATCGTTTTAGCCACCGCTCGAATGCGGCAGCGGGCATCGGCTTAGCAAACAGAAAACCCTGCCGCTCGTTGACGCCGTTCTTGGTCAGAAAGGCGTCTTCTTTTGCATTTTCCACACCTTCGGCAATTACCTGCAGATTTAACGCCTGCGCCACGGCGACAATAGCGCGCACCAGTGACTGGGAAATAGACTGCTTATGAATGTCCCTGACAAAGGATTGATCGAGTTTAATGGCGTCGATAGGGAAGCGGGCGAGCTGCGAAAGAGAAGAGTAGCCGGTGCCAAAATCATCCAGATGAATTTGCGCCCCGAGTCTGCTGAACTGCTGGATCACGGAGAGCGCCAGCTCTTCGTTCTCGATAAGACAGCTTTCGGTCAACTCGACGTCGACCGGGCAGTATTCAAAATTCAGATCCTTCAGCGCCTGCTTTAAGTCGCTGAAGATAGTCTGGTCGGCCAGCTGTCGTGCAGAGACGTTCACCGCCACGCGCAGGTTAATTCCCTTATCGCGCCATTTTGCCACCTGGCGAACCACATCGAGCATCACCCAGCGCCCAAGCGGCACAATCAGCCCCGACTCCTCGGCATAAGAGATAAATTCCAGCGGCGGGATCAGACCGCGTTCTGGTGATTGCCAGCGGACCAGTGCTTCAAGACTTCTGACTTCCCCACGCCAGGTTATTTTGGGCTGATAGTGGATTAGAAGCTGATCGTTATCCAGTGCTTTACGCAGGTTGGTATCCAGCCAGAGATACTCAAATACGCGCTGGTTCATCTCGGGTGAGAAGACGCAGAACTTGCCCCGGCCGTTCTCTTTGGCGGTGTACATGGCGGTATCGGCGTTACGAATGACGCTTTCCCGGTCGCTACCATGCTGCGGGGCGAGGGCGATACCCAGAGAGCAGCCGGTATAAATCTCAATCAGACCGATTCGGAACGGCTGGCGCAGACGGGTTAAAATGCGCGACGCCATCGCCTCCAGAGAGCCCTGTGAGGTATTGGTGGCCATGACGATAAACTCATCACCGCCCAGTCGTGCCAGCACCTGTTCCTCATCCAGACAGCTCAAAATGGCGAGGGCGACAGCCTGTAACAGCTGATCGCCAAACATATGCCCGTAAGCGTCGTTGACCTTTTTAAAGTTATCCAGATCGAGATACACCACGCCTACCTGCGTGTCGCCGCGGTTGGCGATGGCGTCAGAAATCAGATCGTGGATCGCATTGCGGTTGGGCAAGCCGGTGATGGTATCGGTATTGGCCAGCACGCGCAGCCGCTCCTGAGCGCGGCGTTCCTCGGTAATATCTGTCCCGGAACAGATAAGGAAAATTTCATTTTTACCGCTGCCGCTGTGAACGAATTTGTTTCTGAACAGAAACAGCCGCTGCCCTTTACGCGTTTTGATCCAGCGTTCGACTTCGTAGGAGCTGCCGTTGCGAAAAAAACCGGTAATATTGCGCTTTGAAGCGGCCGCTTCGCTGCGGCTCATAAACAGCTTAAACACGTTCTGGCCAATCACTTCCTGCTCTTTCAGGCCGGTATACTCTTCGCTAAGCCGGTTAAAACGCTGGATATTGCCGTGCCGATCGAGAATAACAATGACGGAGTTGGCCTCAGAGACAACCTGTTCCGCAAAAGAGAGCCCTTGAGCCAGATCGCGCGCCACGGAGGGCGTATCGTTCCAGGCGGAAGCGGTTCCGGCCCACTCGTTACGGGTAATTTTGCGGCCCACAAGATGCACCGGGACATCTTCTCCGTACAGGGAGAGCGACATGGAAATGCTGGAGGTAATAACGGTTAAATGACGGATGAGATCGGCCTGTTCATCGTCCAGCGCCACGACCTGAGTGACATCTGCATTTTCGCTGGTGGAAAGGTGCAGAGCGTTGCTGTCAGCTGACAAGCGCCACCACGGGCTGTGGGTCCCCATGTAGCGAAACAGCAAATTCTGCTCCAGATCGTCCATCATGTTTTCTCCCGCAGCTGTTCATTAGCGCACAAATTATTCATTTGTTGTCGACTTTTCCGTTGAGAAACAGCGGCAAAACCGAAGTGAACCTGTTGTTTTTCCCTGCTTTCTTATAATAAAACGAGTCAGGTTAAAAAGGATACTGAGCGTATAAAAATTCACGCAACCGAATATAACAACACTCTTTTACTGTAGATAATTCTGGCGGTTTTGGGCGAAGGGATACTGAAAATAGTAAGGAAAAATAATGATTTTGTGGCGGGGATAAAAATAAAAATTGTCGGCCCTTCCGAAACGAAAAGACCGACAATTGAAGCGGTTATCAGGCGACAGGACGCGCGATAATACTGCGGGTTTCCATGCGGACTTCGGCGATATTAACGTCAATCACGTCGGTGACTTTGTAAACTGTTTCACCTTTGATTTGCACGGTACCGTTTTCCTGACTACAGACCATTTCGTCGCGAACCGCATGCAGGAATGGCGCAGGAATAAACGCGACAGCGCCGTTATCGACCAGACGGACGCGCATCCCCCCGCGGCTGATATCGATGATCTCTGCGGCAAAACGGGTATCCGTACCGGCTTTATCCTGCAGGAAGCGTGCGTACAGCCAGTCCCCAACGTCACGTTCCGCCATGCGGTTCAGACGGCGACGATCGGCCATCTGCTGCGTGGTGTCCTCCTGAGGACGGGCAATGGTTTCACCTTTGATAATTGCTTTCAGCAGACGGTGGTTAACCATATCGCCATACTTACGGATCGGCGATGTCCAGGTGGCGTAGGCTTCGAGGCCAAGACCAAAGTGCGGCCCAGGCTCGGTGCTGATTTCAGCGAAGGACTGGAAGCGACGAATGCGGCTGTCCAGGAAGCCTGACGGTTGCGCGTCCAGTTCGCGGCGAAGCTTGCAGAAGCCCGGCAGCGTCAGCACTTCTTCCGGATCAACGTGCACATCGTGATTCTTCAGCAGGGCCGCCAGCGCTTCGGTATTTGCCGGGTCAAACCCGGTGTGAACGTTGTAAATGCCAAAGCCCAGTTTGTCGCGCAGCACGCGTGCGGCACAGATGTTGGCGGAAATCATCGCCTCTTCAACGATGCGGTTTGCAATGCGTCGCGGTTCGGCCACGATGTCCAGCACTTCGCCTTTCTCGCCCAGAACAAAGCGATAATCCGGGCGGTCCTTGAACACCAGCGCGTGAGTTTTACGCCACTCGCCGCGGTTCAGGCAGATGCGATGCAGGAGACGGATCTGCGCGGCAATGGCGTCGGAATCAGGTTTCCAGCTACCGGTATTTTCCAGCCAGTCGGAGACGTTATCGTAGGCCAGCTTGGCTTTCGACTCGATAGTGGCGGCGAAGAACTCGATATCGTCTTCAATCGCGCCATCTGCGGCGATAGTCATGCGGCAGGCAAGGACCGGGCGCACTTCATTTGGACGCAGCGAGCAGAGATCGTCTGACAATTCGCGCGGCAGCATCGGAATATTGAAGCCCGGCAGGTAGTTGGTGAACGCACGGATTTTCGCCGCGTCATCCAGCTTGCTGCCCTCGGCAATCCATGCGGTGGGATCGGCAATGGCAACGGTCAGATGCATTTTGCCGTCGGCGCTCTCTTCAGCGTACAGCGCGTCATCCATATCTTCTGTGCTCGCGCTGTCGATGGTGACAAACTCCAGCGCGGTGAGATCGCGACGGGTCAGACCCTCATCCTGCATCTCGGTCGCTACGCCGTTCGGCGCTTCTTTTTCAAGTTTATGGCGTGCCAGCGTGACCCACCATGGCACGAAATGGTCGGCGCCAAAGGTGATGAACTGGGTCAGTTCAGCATAAAAACCGCGATCGCCTTTCAGAGGATGACGGCGCATTTCTGCTACGGCCCAGTCACCTTCTTTAAAATCATGCTCAACGCCACGGGCGGCGCGGCAGGGAATAGCATCTTTCAGCAGGGGATGATCCGGCACGATAGAAAGACGATCGTCTTTTCTCTGTACCTTACCCACAAAACGGGTCAGGAACGGTTCGATCAGTTCTTCCGGCTCGGCAGACTCGCGGTCCTTCTCGGTATGAATGACGGCCATGACGCGATCGCCATGCATCACTTTCTTCATCTGCGGAGGCGGAATGAAGTAGCTTTTCTGCGCGTCAACCTCAAGGAAGCCAAAGCCCTTTTCCGTGGCTTTTACGACCCCTTCTGCACGCGGCGTCTGGGAATGCAGTTGCTGTTTAAGCTGCGCTAGCAGCGGGTTGTCCTGAAACATAATGTTCTATTTTCGTAGCCATTGAGCGGCTGACAGTTTTACGCGATTCTCACTGTCTCAGCAAGCGGTCTTTGGGTAATGAGTGTGGTTATTCCTCTTTACCAAACGCGACTTTCAGACGATTAAGCCAGCCATCAAACGCACTCCGGGTAAGCAGCGTGATGGCTTGTTCGCCCGTGAGCCCTTGATCCGTGATCGGGGTAAACTGCGCGGCGCTGAAGCGGTCCGGAGAGCGTGTCAGCAGTTCGAGCGCCGCTGAAAGTTCGGTGGAAGTCAGTGGGATCTCTTCGCGAGTGTTTAACAGGATTTCGCCGGTCAGATCGAGCAGCGTCGGCTCATGACAAAGAACCGGCGTCAACGCCTCAAGCGCGGGTTCAGCCTGCCAGCGGGACAAGGACTCAAGCTGATGCGCATTCGCATAGCGCAGCTCAACGACAGGTAAAAGCGGCGTCCACGCATCGTGGCTAGCGGGGAGCGTGTGCGGCTGAATATGATGTCCCGGCAACCAGCGAACAGGATGTCCCAGCAGGGCCTGAAAAATTGCGACCACGCGCGCCTGAAAACCGATAAAGCCGATAATCTGGTTAATTACCACGATGTCGTACGTGGACAGGCCCACCTCGTCAAGCTGGTTGCGGGCTTTATCATCGATCACATCAGGAGAGCTGGAAAGCTGGCGGGCATACTGCGTAATTTGCGCCAGACGTCGGTTGCTTTCGCGCGAGGAGTCCGGGCCGGGAAGCGGGGCGAGGAGGGCGGCATAGTGGTTACAGAGCCGCTGAACGCCGCAGGCCTGTGCGACCGTTAGCGCGGTACTGAGCCGATCGTAGGCGCTGAGCGTATGCAGGCGGTTCACGGGAATCGAGAGCGGAAACAGCTGGTGGCATAAGGCTCTGGCAGGAGCAAGCCAGCCAGAACAGGCGGCGACAATCTCATCAGGCAAGGCTAAATCGAGCAAAAAACGATCGTCGACGTTAGCGGCTTCGGGCACCAGGGGCAGAACATCAGTCTGCGCGTGGTTTGACTGGGTCTCGTGATACCAGTGGCCTTTGCCGGAAAAACGGCGTTGTTCCATGTGCGTTCCTTGATCTCAAAATGGCGATCAATATCCTGGCGTAAGGCAGATAAAGGGAAAAATATTGTTAGGTGATAACAAATAGCAGAACGGAATAACGAAGGGAGGGGAGGGGGGAAACTCTCTTCCCGTGCGGGAAGAGAGTCACAGCTTATTTAATTTCCAGCTCGTTCATTGCAGCGATGTTGAAGCCGCCGTCAACGTGAACCACTTCGCCGGAGATACCCGCGGAAAGGTCAGAGCACAGGAATGCTGCAGAGTTACCCACATCTTCAATGGTAACGGTACGACGAATCGGGGTAACCGCTTCGCAGTGAGCCAGCATTTTACGGAAATCTTTAATACCGGAAGCCGCCAGGGTGCGGATAGGACCTGCAGAGATGGCGTTAACGCGCACGCCTTCAGGACCCATTGCGTTCGCCATGTAGCGTACGTTGGCTTCCAGAGAGGCTTTCGCCAGGCCCATAACGTTGTAGTTAGGGATAGCACGCTCAGCGCCCAGGTAGGACAGAGTCAGCAGGGCTGCGCCCGGGTTCAGCATCGCGCGGCAGGATTTCGCCATCGCAACGAAGCTGTAGGAGCTGATGTCGTGAGCGATTTTAAAGCCATCACGGGTAACCGCGTTTACGTAGTCGCCGTCCAGCTGGTCGCCAGGAGCGAAGCCGATGGAGTGAACGAAACCGTCGAATTTCGGCCATGCTTTTGCCAGTTCAGCAAACATCCCGTCGATGCTTTCGTCTTGTGCAACGTCGCATTCCAGCACGATGCTGGAACCCAGCTGCGCGGCAAACTCTTCAACACGGCCTTTCAGCTTGTCGTTCTGATAGGTGAACGCCAGTTCAGCGCCTTCGCGATGCATTGCCTGTGCGATGCCGTATGCGATGGACAGTTTGCTGGCAACGCCAGTCACCAGAATGCGCTTACCGGAAAGAAAACCCATAGCTTTAATCCTTATATTCATTGCTAATTTTGCCTTGTAATTCATAGTGTTACAGGCAGTATTTCAAAATCATTCGAAATTAGCTCGAAATTATAGCCCACTCACAGCCCCTTGTGTCACGATATTTCTCGCTGTTCTCCGAAGACGCCTGCTCCGAAGAATGCGCCGCGGACTCGCGGGGGCTCAAAATTTCAGCATTCGTCCAGTATACCACCCGGCAACAGCTTCGCCTCATCCAACCAGCGAGGAAGCGCGATCCCGCAAGGGTATTCACGCTTTTCTGATGTTGTCGATGAAACGCACAATAACGATAAAGAAAACCGGTACGAAGAAGATTGCGAGAAGCGTGCCGCTAATCATGCCGCCAAAGACTCCGGTACCGATGGCATGCTGCGTACTGTCGCTCGCACCGCTGGCCAGCATCAACGGAACAACCCCCAGAGTGAAGGCTAACGATGTCATCAGAATGGGGCGCAGGCGCTGGCTGGCGGCATGAACGGTTGCCGCCAGCAGGGGCTGCCCCTGACTATGGAGCTGCCTGGCAAATTCGACAATCAGAATGGCGTTCTTGGCCGACAGGCCGATGAGCGTAATCAGGCCCACCTTGAAGAAAACGTCATTCGTCATGCCGGCGACAGACACCGCTACTACCGCGCCGATAAGACCCAGTGGAACGACCAGCATGACCGCGAATGGGATAGACCAGCTCTCATACAGCGCGGCGAGCACCATAAATACGACCAGTATCGACAGGACGATAAGGCCCGGAAGCTGAGATTCCGATTTTATCTCCTGTAGCGAACTCCCGGCCCACTCGCCAGCCATACCCTGAGGCAGGCTCCTGGATAAGCCTTCCATGACCTTCATTGCGGTGCCGCTGGACTCTCCCGACGCCGCATTGCCGGTAATGCGAATAGCAGAATATCCCTGATAACGCGTCAACTGCTGCGGCGCAACGTTCCAGGAAAGCGTGGCAAATGTAGATACCGGCACCATCTGACCCATCCGGTTTTTTACTGATAATTTCAGTATCTGCTCAGGCTGCATTCGGTAGGGCGCATCGGCCTGAATAATCACCTGTTGAACGCGGCCGCTGTTCGTATAGTCATTGACGTAATTTGAGCCCAGGGTGACGGAGAGCGTCTGGTTGATTTCATCAAATGAAACGCCCATCGCTTCTGCCTTTTCTCTGTCCACCTGTAGCGCAAGGCTTGTTCCTTCCGGAAGACCGTCTATATACACGTCACTCAGTTCAGGACGCTGATTGGCCTGCAGGACCAGCGCATCGGCAGCTCGCTTTAAAGCCTCGTAGCCGAGTCCCGCTCTGTCCTGCACGTACCAGGTAAAGCCCGACGAGGTGCCCATATCCGAAATGGCCGGCGGGAGCAGGCTCATCGTGACGGCATCAGAGACGTTCGCCATGCTGGCCTGTATATGGTCGGCTTCATCCTGGGCCGTCGAACCCTGCCGATATTTCCAGTCCTTCAGCGTGGTGAAGGCCATAGCCGAATTCGGTCCTGAACCTGAAAATCCAAACCCCAGGATCATAATGTTGCTTTCAATATCCGGCCGGGCCGCAATTTCCCCTTCAAATTTTTTAACCACGTTCAGGGTACGCTGCATGGTGGCATCAGAAGGCAGCTGGATTGAAGACATAAAATAGCCCTGATCTTCGTCCGGCAGAAAGGACGACGGTAAGGAAGACATCCCCAAAAACAGCGCAGCACATAGCGCAACGTACAGGAGCAGCATACGTCCGGTTCGCTTCAGAACGGCACCCAGCCCGGCTTCGTAACAGGCGGTAAGCGAGCGGAAGCGCGCGTTAAACCCGACCGCGAACCGTCCGCCTCCGCTCTTTCCTGCCTTATGCGGCTTGAGTAACGTTGCGCACAGGGCAGGCGTCAGCGTCAGGGCAAGAAACGCGGAAAGCAGTATAGAGACCGCCATGGAAATACAAAATTGTCGGTAGATAATCCCGACGGATCCTTCAGCAAACCCCATGGGGATAAAGACGGCAGTGAGCACCAGCGTGATCCCGATAATCGCCGGGGTGATTTCCTGCATGGCTTGCCGCGTAGCGTCACGCGGGGAAAGGCTTTTTTCCTCCATCAGTCGTTCAACGTTTTCTACAACCACAATGGCATCATCAACAATAATCCCTATCGCCAGCACCATGCCGAACATCGTCAGAATATTGATGGAGTATCCGCTCAACAGCATCACGGTGAAGGTGCCAAGAAGGGCGACGGGAGCAACAATCGCCGGGATAAGCGTGCAGCGTATCTTGTGCAGAAACAGCAGCATAACCAGGAAGACCAGGACCATCGCTTCCACAAATGTCTGAACAACCTTCATGATAGAAAGTTTCACAAACGGCGCGGTATCGAAGGGGATCGTAAACGCCATTCCTTCGGGTAACACCCGGGAAAGTTCGTCGATGCGAGCCCGTACGCCGGAAGCCGTACTCATTGCGTTGGCGCCAGGCGAGAGCTGGATTGCCGCCGCCGTTGCGGGCACGCCATTTTCGCGGATACCAAAAGCGTAGCTTTGCAGACCAGATTCAATCCGCGCAATGTCGGACAGTTTCAGGCGGGCGCCGGATGCGTCAGACTTCAGAGTAATATTCCTGAACGCCTCTACCGAGGAGAGCTGTCCCTTCACGGTGATGGGATACGTCACCCCTTGTCCTGCAGAGGCGGGCTCATCTCCCGTTTTGCCGGGCGAAACCAGGGCATTTTGCTGGCCAACAGCGGTAAGCACATCGCTGACCGAAAGCCCGTAGCCGTGGAGCTTCATGGGATCCAACCAGATGCGCAGCGCTTTTTCGCCGCCAAACAGCTGAACTTTCCCTACGCCGGGCACGCGACGAAGCTCGTCACTGACGTTTCTGGCAAAATAGTCGCTTAAATCGGCTTCCTCAAATTGACCCGTCGCGGACTTAAGCCCCACCATCATTAAAAAGCCAGAGTTAGCGGCCTCGACGTTAATCCCGTTTTGCCTTACCGCCTGAGGTAGACGAGGCTCGACGATCTTAATCTGATTTTGCAGATCCATCTGCGCCAGCTTGATGTCCGTGCCCGGTTTAAACGTGACGGTAATCGATGCCGAACCGGTTGTGTCGCTGGATGATTCGAAATAGAGCAAATTATCGACTCCAGAGATTTCGCGCTCGATTAACGATACCACCGACGTATTCATGATATCGGGGCTCGCCCCCGGGTAACTGACGGAAATAATGATCCCCGGCGGTGCCACCGCCGGATATTGCGCAACCGGCAAACGGGGAATAGACAGGAGTCCTGCCAGCACGATAAACAGCGCCACTACCCAGGCGAAAACGGGGCGTTCAATAAAAAAATGAGGCATTAAATTAACGTCCAGTTACGTGAATTTCTTCATCAGTGGATACGCGTTTACCGATATCCCTGAGCTGCGAAAACTTCTCTAGAAGCTGCGGTGCGTCATCGAGGCTCGTCGCGAACATCCACATGTAGGTCATCACGGAATAAATATGTCCGGCGGTGATGCCGGTTGAGCGCGTCATCAAGACGATGGTCAGCGTAAAAAGCGCGGCAACAAGTACGCCAACCCACAAATATCCCCACGCCTCGCGGTCAGATAACGCGATACGTAAACGCGCAAGCGTGGAGTAATGTCGGTGAAGAGTGGCCGTTCCCGCCTTATGAACATAATCCACTTCTTTTTCCAGACGATTATTCAGGCGCATGAATAGCCATTCATTTTTACGGGCATATCCGGAGACAAATCCGAGCAGGACAAATACAATCGCAAAGCACATGACGCCGGCCCAAAATTCAATAAACAGCAACATGATTGCGGCGCCAAACAGTGAACTCAGCGACGTAATCAGCAGGGGAAGGTGCATTTCAAAGAAATCCACGTACTCACGCGAGAGCGTTACCCTGGCGGCGATTGCCGAATGGTTTAGCTGATACTTGCGCTGTGCCATAACGACGGATACCGCGAGGCCGGCATAAATGCGTGCAAACGTGCGGGTATCGACGCTTCGTCTGGCCGCGCCGATGAACCACATACAAAGCACCATCAGGCCATATAGCGCGGCGTTAAGCGTCTTCCCTGCGAGGATGGCATTTATCGCGATGCCTGCCAGAACGGGGTAAAGTAGAAACGTTACGTTTTCGGCCACCACCAGGAAGAAGGTGACAACCAGTTTTTTCCGGTGCCGGATCGCAAGTTTTTTAAGCGAGTGCATCACTCCGGCAGGCTCAGAAGGACTAAGATTATTATTACGGTTCATCATTATAGGCAAATCGCGTCAGACTTTTTTTAGTGAATTATTTTTGTGCAAAATAGTGTGATGGAGAGCCTACCGCGCGCCTGTTTAGCGGAAATGGGCGGTTTGTGGAGGATGTGTGGAGCGGTGGCTCAAATCATTCTCATAATGAGGTACAGCGGGGCTCCACCAAAAAAAATGATTAAATAACACTCGTAGTAAAAGACCAGATCCTCGATGTCGGGCATTGTGTTTAACAACACGGTGAACGTAATAATGAGATAAAGAAAAATTACTATTAGCCAGAAGGCGATGACAAGCAGCTCAGTCAACGCACCGGCTTTATTTTGGATTATCAGAGAGACAACCGACAATGCGATACAGCCATAGATGATGGGTGACGAGGGTAGCGTCGAGGCGACTTTCTCATCCATTCTGTGTACCAGCACCAGCCAGGTATAAAGTAATCCCCACGACAGCAGCAGAAACAGGGAATATATGCCCAGTTTTTTCGGGGAGAAATATTTTGAAAGTTCCATGTTCATTATTTCAGCCAACTTCATAAAGTCTTTAAGAAACAGTGGTAATTTGCAACGCTCAATGCACAAAGGCTTATGCCTCAATAGCGATTTTGAACGGACATTGTCGAGTCTTTATTGACTGAATGTGTAGGTTGTGTGGAGAAATAACCGGGCATTTAAATCAACCGGGAAATTCTCGTGACCATGGCACTTTTTCGCGGAGGCTGTGTCTTATTGTGCTAAAGATATCTGATAGCGTGCTTAAAGGGATTTCACCCGCGGAGATAACATGCACAAAAATACGCTGATCCTTGTTGTTGAAGATGAAGACGAAATCGCCGAGATACTGATGAGTTACTTAGAGCGTTCGGGAATGAAAACGCTCAGGGCCAGGCAGGGCGAGCAGGCGATAACGCTCAATCGCCTGCATAAACCGGATCTCATCTTGCTGGATATTCATCTGCCCGTATGTGACGGCTGGAGCGTACTTACCACGCTCCGTCAGGAAAGTTCTGTGCCCGTCATTATGGTTTCCGCTCTCGATCAGGATGTCGATAAGCTCATGGGACTGAGACTGGGCGCGGATGATTACGTGATCAAACCCTTCAACCCCTCTGAAGTTGTCGCACGGGTTGAGGCGGTGCTGCGCAGGACAAAACCCGCGCTTCAGCAGGCGGGTTCCCTGCCGCTCAGAACGCCCTTTATTACGGTCTATCCGGATGACTTCTACGTGGAAGTCACCGTGGGCGAAGAGGTTATCTCCCCGGTATTAACGACGACCGAATTTAAATTGCTCACCTGGCTGGTACGATATCCGCGAAAGGTCTGTTCCCGCGAAGAGTTACTCAATGCGTGCCTGCCAGAAGGTGATACGCTCGACAGAACGGTCGACAGCCATATGAGCAAGTTGCGTAAAAAACTGGAACTTGCTGGCCTTTATGGCGTTCCCGAGAGCATAAGAGGCTTGGGTTACCGGCTTGGGGAAAAGAAATGAACAAAGAGTCTGTCCTGAGTCGTCAGATCTTAACGTATATGCTGTTGCTGACGTTTACGATAATTGCCATCGCCATACTGGGTTCATGGTTTTTTTACTCCTTTATTCTGGATCACCTCCCGGGCGGTCCTGCTGCGGGCGATGACGAGCAGATGACGATGTGGGACTGGGTGTGGATTGGGACCGCGACGACGATCAGTCTGATTATCGCACTCTTTTTCACGGTCAAACTTTCATCGCGAATACTCACCCCGCTAAACGCGGTAGCATCCAGCCTGAAAAAGATTTCACAGGGCGATCTTGACGCACGGGCATTCTGCGCCAGCTCCCGGCTGGGTGAGATCAATCACCTGGTGACGGATTTCAATGAAATGGCGGAAAAATTACAGACGCTGGATATACAGAGGAAATCCTGGAATGCTGCGATTGCGCACGAGCTGAGAACCCCGGTCACGATCTTACGTGGACGGCTTCAGGGGCTGGTTGACGGTGTTTTTACCCCGGACCCGGTTCTGTTTAATAATCTTCTCAAACAGACGGAAGGGTTAACCCGTCTGATTGAAGATCTCCGGGTTATCAGTTCGGATGGCGGGGCGGGATACTCGTTATGCCTGTCCAGAACGGATCTTAAAGGGGCAATACAGAATGCGCTCGATACCTTCATGCCCGAGTTCAACCGTAAGGCATTTACCATCAAAACAGAACTGAGGGATCAGCAATGCGTATTCGACCCATTACGCATCAATCAGTGTCTGACCGTTTTATTTGATAATGCCTTACACTATTCAACCTCGCGCACACTCATCGTGAAAAATGGCGTTTCTGATAAAGGCAATTATATCCTTATTCAGGACGGGGGACCTGGCATCCCAAGGGAGTTTCATGATTTCTTATTTCAGCCCTTTCAGCGCGATAATGGTGCCAGAGATTTGAACCCGGAAGGCTGTGGTTTGGGCTTGTCGGTGGTAAAAGCCATCATGCTGGCGCATGGTGGCGATGTTACCTATACCTTATCGAAGCAAAACCACTCGATATTTAAGCTCACCTGGCCCGACTCGTGAGTGTGAGCGGCAGGTCAAATGTGCCTGCCGGCGATAAATGCCATATTTTTCCTAGCTTAGCATCCCATTCCTGCGGGGTAATCGACAGTTTACCGCGTCTCGGGCTTAAGGTTATTTCACTGAAATAGATTTCATCTTTTTTTAGCATAAGGTCAACGCGGCAGTAGTCAATGCCATCCGCCAGTTCCTGAGATGCCAGCAACGCCTCTCGGAACAAGACCGGTTCGCCCGGCGCTAACGGTGTATTCGGATATTCCATCTGGAAGGGTTGTAAGTTCCAGTGCCTGTCGTAAACGTTGATAAAACCCTGGCCGTTATCATCCGTAAAATCCGCTTCAACATAGTGCGCAACGCCATGAAAGCAATGGATCCTCAGCATTTCCGGCGTTGTGTTTCTGTCAGCATTATCGAAGAGATCGACAAACGGCTCGCAGAGTATACTGGGCGTAATATTTTTGTACTGCCATTCGCGCGTGGTGTAGTACAGATTTTTCTTTAACGCGAGACTCAGTTTTTTACACGCTTCCCTGACGTTAAATTGCGCTTTGTTTGTACATATTATAGTGCTGCCGCTGTCATGGTTGCACTTAAGGACGAATTTGTCAGGGAGTACTGAAAAATCAATCTGCGACGCCCGGGTATACACGCCAATTAATGGCACCGTTTTCACGCGCGTTGTTCTGGAGGAAACGTATGCCCGAACGGCGAGTTTATCGGCAAGCATGGTGTAGAAGTTATTATGGTCATAGACCAGACGATGGCATATTTTTTCACTCAGCGTAGTGGGGGATTTAATGTCGGGGCTTTTCCCGGATATTTTCTTTAGCCTGATAGTATGAAAGTGCAGGTCCGACATTAAAAAAGAACGGCATTTTCTGATGAGATACTCGGTATATTTTAGAACATAGGTAGTGGTGTTCATTTCTTCTCCTCCGTAATGTCCCGGTATTCTGGAGAAGAACTGTTGATTGATATTGCATAAAATATGGAGCAGGGATGGAGACGAAAGAGTAAAGGATTAAATAGCGAATGAAGTCTATTTAATCCCTAATTTAGTGGGGCGATTTTTGTTTGCCGTCGCGCTTAGCGGTCCTTTCTCCATGCATCGGCGGTCAATGCTTCACCAAAGTGACCCGCAATCAGTCGTTTCGTCAGCTCATGAAGCGGGGAGGCCATCACATCCGCGGTGCTGCCGCGCTCAACCACTTCACCCTGGTGCATGACCATCACCTGATCGCTGATATGTTTCATCATTCCCAGATGCTGGGTGACGTAGATATACGAGATCCCCTGTTTTTCCTGCAATTCCAGCATCAGGTTAATCAGCTGCGAGCGCATCGACATATCCAGCGAGGCAAGCGCTTCATCCGCAACGATCACTTTTGGCCGCAAAATCAACGCACGCGCCAGACCCAGGCGCTGTTTCTGACCGGGTGCCAGCATGTGCGGGTAGTAGCTTTCGTGGTCCGGTAACAGCCCAACCATACGCAGGGTTTCGAATACGCGCTTACGGCGTGCCTCCGGCTCCAGGTCAGTGTTCAGACGCAGCGGAAAATCGAGGATCTGCGAAATGCGCTGGCGTGGGTTAAGCGAGGTAGACGGATCCTGAAAGATCATGCGGATGCGCTGGCTGCGGAAAGAGTAATCGCCGAAGGTCAGAGGATGATCGTCAATCAACACTTCGCCTGCAGTCGGTTCAACCATGCCGGCGAGCATTTTCGCCAGGGTGGATTTCCCGGAACCGTTCTCGCCGATGATCGCCAGGGTCTGTTTTTCACGCAGCGTAAAGCTCAGCGGCTTCACCGCGTCGACGGTTTGACGATGAAACAGCCCCGTGCGATAGCGAAAGGTCTTACTCAGGTTACGCACTTCCAGTAAGGTTTCGACCATTTCACTCTCTCTCCATGTTCAGCGGGAAATGACAGGCGTAAAGATGATTTTTTGCCCCGGTCAGGCGTGGCGTCTCGATACATTTACGCTGAGCATAAGGGCAACGCGGCCCCAGACGACAGCCTATCGGCAAAGATTCCAGCAGTGGAATCGCCCCCGGCAGGGTATTCAGGCGGCTTTTATGCGGCATGGCGCTGCCAAAATCCGGAATAGCGCGGATAAGCGCCTGCGTATACGGGTGGTGCGGCGCGGTGATCAGATCTTCACTCGGCGCGGTTTCGACCGTTTGCCCGCAGTACATCACGTCAATTTTATCCGCCCATTTGCTGAGCATTTGCAGGTCATGGCTGATCAGCAAAATAGTGGTGTTGTTGTTCTGGTTGAGACGCGACAGCAGGCGGAAAATTTGCGCCTGCGTGGTGGGTTCCATCGCGTTCGTTGGTTCATCCGCAATCAGCAGGCGCGGCTGATTGGCCAGCGCGATGGCAATCATCACTTTCTGACATTCGCCGTCGGTCAGCTCATAAGGGAAGCTGCGCATCGCATCTTTGTGGTCTTTGATCCCGACGCGGTGTAAAAGCTCGATGGCGCGACGCTTGCGCCAGCCAACGCGTTGCCACCAGCGGCCTTTGTAGGTCCAGCCGGGAATGTTCTGCATCAGCTGTTTACCCACGCGTTCGGAAGGGTCGAGACAGGACTGCGGCTCCTGGAAAATCATCGAGACGTTGTGCCCGACCAACTTACGCCGCTCGCGGGGGGAGAGGCGCAGCAGGTCGATATCATCAAACCGCATACGGTCTGCGGTCACGCGCCAGTTGTCTTTCGCCACGCCGCAGATAGCTTTGGCAATCAGGCTTTTTCCTGAGCCGGATTCCCCCACCAGCCCGCGAATTTCACCCTCCGCGAGGGTGATACTGATGCGATCGACGGCTTTAACCCAGCCTTCACCGGTTTTGAATTCAATGGTGAGGTTGCGGATATCAAGAAGCGGCATTATTGCACCCCCGCGTTAATTGCACGGCGAATACCGTCGCCCAGCAGGTTGATCAGCAGCACGCTCACCATGATGGCCGCACCCGGCAGCATAACCGTCCACGGCGCCACGTAGATTAACTCCAGCGCGTCGCCAAGCATCGCCCCCCATTCGGGCGACGGCAGCTGCGCGCCGAGGTCAAGGAAGCCGAGCGCCGCGATGTCCAGGATCGCCATCGACAGGGCGCGGGTGATCTCAGTGACCAGCCCGGCGGCGATGTTGGGCAGTACGGCAAACCACAGAATGTTGAAGGTTGTCGCGCCGTCCAGACGCGCGGCGACGACATACTCTTTTTCCAGCTCGTCATGCACCATGCTGTAAACCGAGCGCACGATGCGGGGCAGGATAGCCAGCCAGACGGCGAACATGGCATGCGACAGGTGCGGACCGGCAAAGGCAACCACAACGATCGCCAGCAGCAGGGACGGAATTGACAGCAGCGTATCCAGAATATGGTTAAGCACCGCCGAGCGCAGGCCATGCGTGGAGCCCGCAAAAATACCGAGCGCCAGCCCGCAGATCGTTGCCGCGAGCGTCACCACAAACGCGCCGCCCACCGTCGGGGCCGCACCGCTCAGCAGGCGGCTCAACACGTCACGTCCGAGATCGTCCGTTCCCAGGAAGAAGGAGACTTCGCCGTAGCGCGACCAGGACGGCGGCAGCAGCTGATAGCCGAGGAACTGCTGGTCAATGCCATACGGCGCAAACCACGAGCCAAAGACGCACAGCAATACCAGACCGGCGCAGCCATAAAGGCCGATCATTGCCGTGGTGTCACCATAGAATTTACGCCACACGGTACGCAGCACGCCGGGCGTGCGCTTTTCACTGTATACGTTATCGTAAGGCATACCATTCCTTATGCTTCAATGGGTTAGCCATGGCACCCAGAATATCGGACAACACGTTAACAATAATGACCAGCGAACCAATCACCATCACACCCGCAGAAATAGCGGCATAATCCTGCTGGCGAATGGCGTTAATCAGCCATCGCCCCAGGCCTGGCCAGCTAAAGACCATCTCGGTGATCATGGCCAGCGTCAGCATGGTGGAAAACTGTAATCCCAGGCGCGGAATAACCGGCGGCAGCGCGTTGTGCAGGACGTTGCGGCGCAGTATGGTCAGGCGCGACAGTCCGCGCGTGGCGGCGGCTTTGACATAGTTCTGGTCAAACACCTCGATGGTGCTCAGGCGCATCAGGCGGATCACTTCGGTGGTTGGCGCAACCGCCAGCGTCAGCACCGGCAATACCATATGGCGCAGGGCGCTGACGATCATCTCGTGGCGCCATACGGAATCGGACAGCCACGCATCGATGATGGCAAAGCCCGTCACCGTTTTAACCGTATAGAGCAGATCAAAACGGCCAGAAACCGGAAGCCAGCCCATCGTCAGCGAGAAGAAAAGCGTCAGCAGCAGCGCCAGCCAAAAGACCGGGATGGAGAAGCCGAGCAGGGCGAGGGCGCTGATAAACTTATCCTGCCATTTGTTGCGATAAATCCCGGCCAGCATGCCTACGGGGATCCCGACCATCAGGGCAAAACCGAAGGCCAGAATGCACAGCTCCATCGTGGCCGGGAAAACCTCTTTCAGCTGATCGGAAATAAGCTGCCCGTTAATGCTGGATACGCCGAAATCCCAGTGCAGCAGCCCGTTAAACCAGAACAGCCAGGCATCCCACAGCGACGACCCCTGGAGCGGGGCGTGGGGCGTGAAATAGCTCAGGCTGAAGCCGACAAAGTTCAGGAAAAAGAGCGTCACCAGCAGCAAAAGGAGACGACGCAAGGTAAAAATAATCATGGTTTTTTCACCTCTTGGTCTTTTTCACGCGATACGCCGGCGAACGAGGCGTTGCCGAACGGGCTCAGCACCAGGCCCTTAATATCATAACGATAGGCCTGAAGACGCAGGGAAGAAGCCAGCGGCAGCACCGGCAGTTCCTGGGCCAGGATCTTCTGCGCTTCATCATAGGCGTCGATGCGCGAGGCCAGCTGTTGGGAAGACAGCGCTTTTTGCAGCACGGCGTCAAACTCCCGGTTACACCAGTGGGCGTAGTTGGTCTGCGAGTTTATCGCCGCACAGCTCAGCAGCGGCCGGAAGAAGCTGTCCGGGTCATTACTGTCGGTAGCCCAGCCGGTCAGGGTTAAATCATGATTCATGTCCATCAGGCGCGCCTCCTGGAAACGGCCCTCAACCGGTACGATGATCACTTTGACGCCCACCTGCGCCATATCCGCCTGCAGCAGTTCGGCGGTCTTGAGCGGGCTCGGGTTCCACGCCTGGGAACTGGTTGGCACCCAAAGCTGCAGCGTCAGGTTTTCCGCCCCCAGCGCTTTCAGCTGTTCACGCGCTTTTGCCGGATTGTATTCCGTAATTTTAGCCTCACCGTCGTAGGCCCACGAGGCGCGCGGTAAAATTGAGGCGGCGGTTTCCGCCGTGCCGTAGTAGATCGACTGCATCAGGCGCTGGTTGTTAATCGCCAGCGCCAGAGCGTGTCGAACGGCAGGGTTATTCAACGGCGGCTTATCCGTGTTAAAGGCCAGATACGCGATGTTCATCCCCGGGCGTAACGTCAGGCGCAGGCGCGGATCGTCGCGCAAAATCGTGAGCTGGCTGGCCGCGGGCCAGGCAAGCACGTCGCATTCCCCGGTGAGCAGTTTCGACAGACGCCCCGTCCCGCCAGAACCCAAATCGACCACCACCTGCGGCATCAGCGGCGTACCGCGCCAGAAGTGTTCATGGCGTTGCAGACGAATATATTGACCGGCGCGGTATTCGGTCAGCTGGAACGGACCGGTGCCGACCGGCTGGCGATCGAGCAGTTCCTGACGATCTTTTTTCGTCAGCTGAGCCGCGTATTCGGCCGACATGACGGATGCATAGTGGGTCGCCAGGTGCCAGAGGAAGGAGGCATCCGGGCGCGTCAGCGTGAATTCAACCGTGCGGTTGTCCAGCTTACGCACGCTTTTCACGGTGTCGGCAAACTGCAGGCTGTCAAAATAGGGGAAGTTGCTGCCGTTAACGTTATGCCACGGGTGGTTGCGGTTGAAGATACGCTGGAAGGTAAAGACCACGTCATCCGCATTCAGCTTGCGCGAGGGGGTAAACCACGGCGTGCGCTGGAACGCGACATCATCGCGCAGGTGAAAACGGTAGGTTGCGCCGTTATCCAGCACTTCCCAGCTTTCTGCAAGCTCGGGCACCAGACGGTAGGTGTACGGGTCGACGTCAAGCAGACGATCGTAAAGCTGCGCGGCCAGGGTATCCACGATCAGGCCGCTGCCCGCTTTTTGCGGGTTGAAGGTGTCCACCTGGCCGCTTACGCAATAGACGAAGCCGCTGTCACGAATATCAGGCTGCGGAGTTAGCCCGGGCGCGGCAAAGGCCAGGCTGCTAAACAGACCGAGAGCAAAAAAGGACGATAAAACCAGACGCATAATTTTTAAGGTTTTTAGGTTCGATCTGCAAAGTGTATCGCACTTACGCCTGCTTCGTAAAAATGTCTATGGTAAGTGCTGATATTGTCAGCGCATTTGATGCTTTTTAAGCAATGCCCTTAACTGATGGTAGGTCAGACCCAGCAGTTCAGCCGCCCGTTTCTGGTTATATTTCGCCGTCTTCAGGCTTTGCTCCAGCAGCTGTTTCTCCTGGTCGTTCTGGAACTGGCGTAAATCAAGGGGAAGAGTAGGGGCATCGCCTGAAGACGCTGGTGTGGGTAGCGACGGCGCGCTGCGCTGAAAAGGATCGATAATGATGTTGTCCAGCTCCGTCTCGCTGCTGCCGTGACGATAGACGGAGCGCTCCACGACGTTTTTTAGCTCGCGGATATTTCCCGGCCAGTGGTAAGCGAGCAGCGTCTCCCGAGCATAATCGCTGAAGCCGGGGAAGAGCGGCAGTCCGAGCTCGCGGCACATCTGAATCGCAAACTGGTCTGCCAGCAGCATGATGTCGCTTTTGCGCTCGCGCAGCGGAGGAAGTTGAACGACGTCAAAGGCCAGGCGGTCAAGGAGGTCGGCACGGAATTTCTCCTCCGCCACCATCTCCGGCAGGTTGGCGTTAGTGGCGCACACCAGGCGCACGTTAACCTGCAGCGGCTGGCTACCGCCGACGCGCTCCAGTTCGCCGTACTCAATCACGCGCAGCAGTTTTTCCTGCACCAGCATGGGGGCGGTGGCCAGCTCATCCAGAAAAAGCGTACCGCCGTCGGCGCGCTCAAAGCGTCCGGGATGGCGTTTCTGGGCACCGGTAAACGCGCCCGCCTCATGGCCGAAGAGCTCGGTGTCGAGCAGGTTTTCATTCAGCGCCGCGCAGTTAAGGGAAATAAATGGGCCATCCCAGCGCCCGGACAGGTAATGCAGACGGTTGGCTATCAGCTCTTTCCCCGTTCCACGTTCACCGATGATCAGCACCGGTTTGTTAAGCGGCGCCAGGCGAGAGACCTGTTCCAGCACTTCGAGAAAGCTGTTTGCTTCGCCGAGTAAATTGTCTTTGTATCCGGGCATGATGAAATTAACCACTCCTTAGCGATATTCACCAGGGAAGAATAGTTCTTCACTGCGCAAAAAGCAATCATGCTTAGTAAAATCAATAAGATAAAAACTTGGCATGATGTTTGCATTATCAGTACAGCAGGGCATCGCCCGATAACAGAACTATGAGGATTAGATTATGGGTATTTTTTCTCGTTTTGCCGACATCGTGAACGCCAACATCAACTCACTGCTTGAGAAAGCGGAAGATCCGCAGAAGCTGGTACGTCTGATGATTCAGGAGATGGAAGACACGCTGGTTGAAGTGCGTTCAACCTCCGCCCGCGCGCTGGCGGAGAAAAAACAGCTTACGCGTCGCATTGAACAAGCTACCGCTCAGCTGAACGAATGGCAGGAAAAAGCGGAACTTGCGCTGCGCAAAGATAAAGAAGATCTGGCCCGTGCGGCGCTGATCGAAAAACAGAAGCTGGCCGATATGGTCGCGACGCTCGAGCATGAAGTGACGCTGGTGGACGACACGCTCACCCGTATGAAGAAAGAGATTGGTGAGCTTGAAAACAAACTGAGCGAAACCCGCGCGCGTCAGCAGGCGCTGACCCTGCGTCACCAGGCGGCAAGCTCCTCCCGCGACGTGCGTCGTCAGCTGGACAGCGGTAAGCTCGATGAAGCGATGGCGCGTTTTGAATCGTTTGAACGTCGTATCGACCACATGGAAGCGGAAGCCGAAAGCCATGGCATCGGCAAGCAGAAGTCGCTGGATCAACAGTTCGCCGACCTGAAGGCTGATGATGAAATCAGCGAGCAGCTGGCGGCACTGAAAGCCAAAATGAAGCAAGACAACCAATAATAATTCCTGCGGCACCTGAGCGTGCCGCATCATAAGACAAGGAGTACACATGAGCGCGCTTTTTCTGGCCATTCCCCTGACAATTTTCGTGCTGTTCGTTTTGCCGATTTGGCTATGGCTGCACTACAGCAACCGTTCTTCTCGGGGCGAACTCTCCCAGAGTGAACAACAGCGTCTGGTACAGCTCTCCGATGAGGCGAACAAAATGCGCGAACGCATTCAGGCGCTGGAAGCCATCCTGGATGCTGAACATCCAAACTGGAGGGACCGTTAATGTCTGGACTGAATCTGAACAAAAAGCTGTGGCGAATTCCACAGCAGGGCATGGTGCGCGGCGTCTGTGCCGGGCTGGCTCATTATCTTGACGTCCCGGTTAAGCTGGTACGCGTGGTGACGGTGCTGTCGATCTTCTTTGGTCTGGCATTTATCACCCTGGTAGCTTATATCGTGCTGTCGTTTGTTCTTGACCCGATGCCGGAAGGAGAGCTGGCTGCGGAGGGAGCCCCGACCAGCAGCGATCTTCTCAATGCCGTTGATGAGCAACTCGCCGCCAGTGAGAAGCGGCTACGGGAAATGGAACGCTATGTCACCTCGGATACGTTTACGCTGAGAAGTCGCTTTCGTCAGCTTTAAGAGAGAGATGAGATGAAACAACACTGGCAACAGGCCGGTCAGAAGGTAAAACCCGGCCTGAAAATCGCAGGTAAACTGGTCCTGCTGACCGCGTTACGGTTCGGCCCGGCAGGTGTGGCAGGTTGGGCAATTAAATCCGTTGCCCGCAAGCCGGTCAGAATGGTGCTGGCCGTGGCGCTCGAACCGCTGTTGCAAAAGGTGGCAAAACGGCTTTCTCGCCGCTACTTATCCCAATAATTCCCGTTGGCGTTAGCCCTTTCCCTGACGGGGGAGGGACTGGCGACGGTTAACCGCATTTCCTCTTTTCCCCGTTCTTTCTTTGCGGCAGCTCACAATATTGCGCTGAGCTGCTTTGCAATCACCTTTTTCTCCTTTCTGGTCCGTTGACAGATATTTTTCATGGGAGTAGATTGCCACTCCGTGGGACCGCTACCATGGAAAATGAAATGGATACAAAAATTAAAGAGATCATTAATTTTGTTTACGGAGAAACGTTTTCTGAAGCCCATCTTAATGTGCTTCTGGAAAATATTGAAAAGGCCGCTTCTGTTATTACGGAAAAACGTAAAACGGGTTGGGATGAAAAAGACGTTGTCCTGATCACCTATGCCGATCAGTTTTCAGCGAAAGGGGAGAAGGCGCTGCCTGTTTTTACACGTTTTTATAACAGGTGGCTTTCTCATTCTTTTTCTCATGTCCATCTCTTGCCTTTTTATCCATGGTCTTCGGACGACGGGTTTTCTGTTATTGATTATCATGAGGTTGCACCGGAAACCGGAACGTGGCGAGACGTTGCCGAATTAAAAAAGTCAGCCAGTTTAATGTTTGATTTCGTCTGTAACCATATGTCAGCCAAAAGTAAATGGTTCGCTAATTACCTGAAGCAAATTCCTGGGTATAGCGATTTCTTTATTTCTGTCGATCCTGAAACAGATTTATCCGCGGTGACGCGTCCGCGTGCTTTACCGCTTCTTACGCCTTTCACGCTGCATGACGGCAGCGTGCGACACCTGTGGACCACCTTCAGCGAGGACCAGGTTGATCTCAACTTCGCCTCCCCGCAGGTACTGATTGCGATGGTGGACGTGCTGCTGCATTACCTAATTGAAGGGGCGCGATACATTCGTCTGGATGCTGTGGGCTTCATGTGGAAAATACCCGGAACAACCTGCATCCATCTTAAGCAAACCCATCAGCTCATCCAGCTTTTCCGCGCCATTACCGAGGCTGTCGCCCCGGGCACGGTGCTTATCACCGAGACGAATGTTCCGCATAAAGATAACGTTGCTTACTTCGGTGACGGTGAAAATGAAGCGCAGATGGTTTATCAATTCTCTTTGCCGCCGCTGGTGCTGCACGCGGTGCATTCTCAGGACGTCCGTACGCTGAGCCAGTGGGCGACGTCGCTGACGTTGCCTTCTACGAAAACGACCTGGTTTAACTTCCTGGCCTCGCATGACGGGATTGGTCTGAATCCGTTACGCGGAATTTTACCCGAGTCGGAAATCCTCTCGCTTGTGGAAAAACTTCAGGCTGAAGGTGCGTTGGTTAACTGGAAAAATAACCCGGATGGCACACGAAGCCCGTATGAAATTAATGTGACCTATCTGGATGCTTTGAGTACGCGAGAAAGTCATGATAGCGAACGCATTGCCCGGTTTATTCTGGCGCATGCCGTCCTCTTAAGCTTCCCCGGCGTGCCTGCTGTTTATATCCAGAGTATTCTCGGCTCCCGTAATGATTATACAGGTGTTAAACGCCTGGGATATAACCGTGCGATAAATCGCGAGAAATATACCGCAGGACAAATTGATAGTGCGCTTGAAGATAAAAGCAGTCTGCGTTATCAGGTCTATTGTGCGTTAAGCCAGTTAATCGCGATGCGACGTGCGGAAAAAGCATTCCACCCTGACAGTCAGGCTTATTTTAGTGCGTCAGGTGAACATGTTTTAAAAATCGTTCGCGTGGCGGATTGTGGCGAGAAAATAACGGCGCTGTTTAATTTCAGTGATGGCATTCAAACGGTGGGTTCCGATATTCAATCCGGAACGGATTTGATTTCAGGAGAAGTTATTACAGATAAAACGCTGACCCTACATCCATGGCAGGTGTTGTGGATTAAAGAAAACTAAAAAGGACCTTAAAAATGAAAATGCCCAGAATTGTGCTGATTTCAGCACTGGTTTCGTGCGCCTTGTTATCAGGGTGCAAGGACGACAAAAAGTCTGCTGTCACTATTGAGTTTATGCACTCGTCAGTCGAGCAGGAGCGTCAGGCGGTTATCACGAAGCTGATCGAAAAGTTCGAGAAAGAGAATCCTGGCATCACGGTAAAACAGGTACCGGTGGAAGAGGATGCCTACAATACCAAGGTGATTACGCTGGCGAGAACCGGCGCGCTGCCTGAAGTGATTGAGGTCAGCCATGACTACGCAAAAGTAATGGACAAGGAACAGCTGCTGGATCGCAAAGCTATCGGCGAAGCCATTAAAGCGGTGGGCGAAAACACTTTCTATGACGGCATCTTGCGTGTTGTTCGTACGGAAGACGGTTCAGCCTGGACGGGCGTGCCGGTCAGCGCCTGGCTTTCCGGCGTCTGGTATCACAAAGATGTGCTGGCCGCGGCGGGCATTCAGGAGCCACATAACTGGGAACAGCTACTGCAAGCCAGCCAGCGCCTTAACGACCCGGCTAAAAAGCATTACGGCATCGCGCTGCCGACAGCTGAAAGCGTGATGACCGAGCAGTCGTTCTCTCAGTTTGCGCTTTCCGGCGGCGCAAACGTGTTTGATGCCAAAGGGAACGTCGATATCGATACCCCGGAAATGGCAAAAGCCCTGGCGTTTTATAAAGCGCTGGCCGCGACCACCATGCCGGGTTCAAACGATGTCATGGAGATCAAAGACGCCTTCATGAACGGTTCAGCGCCTATGGCGGTTTACTCCACCTACATCCTGCCTGCCGTCTACAAGGACGGAAACCCCTCTAACCTGGGCTTCGTTGTCCCGACTGAAAAGTCATCGGCGGTGTACGGCATGATCACCTCCCTGACGATCACCACCGGACAAACTGAAGAGGAGACCGAAGCGGCCGAGAAGTTTGTGACCTGGATGGAACAGGCTCAAAACGCGACGGACTGGGTCATGATGTCGCCTGGCGCGGCACTGCCGGTGAACAAGCTAGTGGTGGGCACCGATGCCTGGAAAAACAACGACGTGATTAAAGCGTTTGGGCAACTGCCTTATGAACTGATTGCGCAGTTCCCGAACGTGCAGGTATTTGGCGCGGTTGGGGATAATAACTTCACCCGCATGGGCGATGTAACGGGCTCCGGCATTATCAGTTCCATGGTGCATAACGTCACGGTGGGGAAAAAAGATCTCAGCAACACGCTTAGTAACAGCCAGAAGCGTCTGACCGATCTGATTTCACAACGATAGGAGCGCTCTGCGGAAGGAAATTATGAAGACGTTGTTTTCTGGTCGTTCAGATATGCCTTTCGCCATGCTGCTGTTGGCCCCCAGCCTGATTTTGCTGGTGGGCCTGGTGGCCTGGCCAATGATTTCCAATATTGAAATCAGTTTCTTACGACTGCCGCTTAACCCGCGCATTAGCGCTGTGTTTGTCGGGCTGGATAATTACATTCGCATCCTCAGCGATGCCGCCTTCTGGCACTCGCTGTGGATGACGTTCTGGTACACCGCGCTAGTCGTGCTCGGCAGTACCGGGCTGGGGCTTGCCGTCGCCATCTTCTTTAACCGGGAGTTTCGTCTGCGGAAAACGGCACGTTCACTGGTGATTTTATCCTACGTCACCCCGTCCATTTCGCTGGTGTTTGCATGGAAATACATGTTCAACAACGGCTACGGCATCGTGAACTATCTGGGCGTTGACCTGCTGCATCTTTATGACCAGACGCCCCTGTGGTTCGACAATCCTGGCAGCAGTTTTGTACTGGTGGTGCTGTTCGCCATCTGGCGTTACTTCCCGTACGCGTTTATCTCATTCCTGGCGATTTTACAGACCATTGATAAATCCCTGTATGAAGCGGCGGAAATGGACGGCGCGAATGCCTGGCAGCGTTTTCGAATCGTTACGCTGCCCGCGATTATGCCGGTGCTGGCAACGGTGGTGACGCTCCGCACTATCTGGATGTTCTACATGTTTGCGGATGTCTACCTGTTGACTACTAAGGTCGATATTTTGGGCGTCTACCTCTACAAAACCGCATTCGCTTTCAATGACCTGGGTAAAGCTGCGGCGATCTCCGTCGTGCTGTTCGTGATCATCTTCGCGGTGATTCTGCTGACCAGAAAAAGGGTAAACCTCAATGGCAACAAATAAACGCGTACTGAGCCGTATTGGTTTTTATCTGGGGCTGGCGGTGTTTCTGGTTATCACGCTGTTCCCGTTCTTCGTGATGCTAATGACGTCGTTTAAGAGTGCGAAAGAGGCAATCTCGCTCCATCCGACCATTCTGCCCCAGGAGTGGACGCTGCAGCATTACATCGACATCTTTAACCCGCTGATCTTCCCGTTTGTGGATTACTTCAAAAACAGCATGGTGGTATCGCTGACCTCCTCGGTGATTGCCGTATTTCTCGGCACGCTGGGCGCTTATGCCTTGTCCAAACTGCGTTTTAAAGGACGCACGACGATCAATGCAAGCTTCTACACCGTCTATATGTTCTCCGGGATCTTGCTGGTGGTGCCGCTGTTCAAAATCATCACTGCCCTCGGGATCTACGACACCGAGCTGGCGCTGATCGTCACCATGGTGACCCAGACATTGCCGACAGCGGTGTTCATGCTGCGCAGCTATTTCGACACCATCCCGGACGAAATCGAAGAAGCCGCGATGATGGACGGCCTCAACCGCCTGCAAATCATCTTTCGCATCACCGTCCCGCTTGCGATCTCAGGGCTCGTATCGGTGTTTGTCTACTGCTTTATGGTGGCGTGGAACGACTACCTGTTTGCGTCAATTTTCCTGTCCAGCTCTGGCAATTTCACCTTGCCGGTCGGGCTGAATACGCTCTTTAGCACGCCAGATTATATCTGGGGTCGCATGATGGCGGCATCGCTGGTGACGGCGCTTCCGGTGGTCATCATGTACGCCCTGTCTGAACGGTTTATTAAAAGTGGTTTGACCGCCGGTGGCGTGAAGGGCTGAGGCGGCCAATATTAACAAGGAGTCAGTCATGAAAAAATTAGTTGCGACAGCGCCACGCGTGGCGGCGCTGGTGGAATATGAAGATCGTCCGGTTGCAGTCCATGAAGTAAAAATTCGCGCCCGTTTTGGCGCGCCGAAACACGGTACAGAAGTGGTGGATTTCCGCGCCGCCAGCCCGTTTATTGATGAAGAATTCAACGCAGAGTGGCAGATGTTCACGCCGCGTGAAGAGGGCGCAGCGCGCGGTATTGAGTTCGGTAAGTTCCAGCTGGGTAACATGGTTGTTGGCGACATTATTGAATGCGGTGCGGACGTGACGGATTACCAGATCGGCGATCTTGTCTGCTGCTACGGCCCGTTGCAGGAAACGGTCATCGTCAACGCGGTGAACAACTATAAGCTGCGTAAAATGCCGCAGGGCGCGTCCTGGAAGAACGCCGTCTGCTACGATCCGGCGCAGTTCGCCATGAGCGGCGTGCGTGATGCCAACGTCCGCGTGGGCGACTTTGTCGTCGTGGTCGGTCTGGGAGCAATCGGGCAGATTGCGATTCAGCTGGCTAAAAAAGCCGGTGCGTCAGTGGTTATCGGCGTTGATCCAATCGAACACCGCTGCGAGATCGCCCGTCGTCACGGCGCGGACCACTGCCTGAACCCAATCGGCACCGATGTCGGCCTGGAAATCAAAAAGCTGACCGGCAAGCAGGGCGCGGACGTGATCATCGAAACCAGTGGTTTTGCCGATGCGCTGCAGTCCGCGCTGCGCGGGCTCGCCTACGGCGGCACCATCTCCTACGTAGCCTTCGCGAAACCGTTCGCTGAAGGCTTTAACCTCGGCCGTGAAGCGCATTTCAATAATGCGAAGATTGTCTTCTCCCGCGCCTGCAGCGAACCAAACCCGGACTATCCGCGCTGGAGCCGCAAGCGTATCGAAGAGACCTGCTGGGAACTGCTGATGAACGGTTATCTCAATTGTGAAGATCTGATCGACCCGGTCGTGACCTTCACCACCAGCGCTGAAAGCTACATGAAATATGTGGACCAGCATCCGGAACTGAGCATCAAAATGGGCGTCACTTTTTAAGCTAAGGAGAGCAAATCATGAAAATCGCAACACAGAACCAGGGCTTTTTCCCGGTCAATATCATGGAGAAATTCGAGTACATCAAAGCGATGGGTTTTGATGGCTACGAAATTGACGGCAAGCTGCTGGTGGAAAACCTCGCCGAGGTGAAAGCGGCGATTAAGGCCACCGGCCTGCCGGTCACGACCGCCTGCGGCGGATACGATGGCTGGATTGGTGACTTTATCGAAGAGCGTCGTCTGAACGGTTTAGCCCAGATTGAACGCATTCTGGAAGCCCTGGCCGAAGTGGGCGGCAAGGGCATTATTGTGCCTGCAGCCTGGGGAATGTTTACCTTCCGTTTGCCGCCAATGACCTCTCCACGCAGCCTTGAAGGCGACCGCAAAGCGGTGAGTGCTTCGCTGCGCTGGCTGGATGAGGTGGCAGCGCGCACCGGAACCACCGTCTATCTGGAGCCGCTGAACCGCTATCAGGATCATATGATTAATACCCTGGCAGACGCGCGTCGATACATCGAAGAGAACGGCCTGAAGCATGTGCAGATCATCGGCGATTTCTATCATATGAACATCGAAGAAGACTCGCTGACGGATGCGCTGCATCGGAACCGCGATCTGCTTGGCCATGTGCACATCGCCGATAATCACCGCTACCAGCCGGGCAGCGGCAGCCTCGATTTTGCCAGCCTGTTCGATCAGCTGCGTGCGGATAACTATCAGGGTTACGTGGTATATGAGTGCCGTGTTCGCGCCGATGATCCGGCTCAGGCATACCGGGATTCGCTCACTTATCTGCGTAAATGCTAAGGATGACGAGCGTGATGAGTGCTTCTACACCTTCGCCTCTGCGCGTCGCCATCATTGGCGCCGGGCAGGTCGCGGATAAAGTGCACGCCTCGTATTACGCCACGCGCAGTGATGTTCAGATGGTGGCTGTCATGGACAGCCACCCTGAACAGGCTCGGGCGTTTGCGGAACGTCATGGTATTCCCTCGGCATGGAAGGATGCGCGAGAAATGCTCGAGGCGGTTAAGCCGGATGCGGTGAGCGTCTGTTCGCCTAACCGGTTTCATTTCGAGCACGTCATGGCAGCGCTGGAAGCAGGCTGCCATGTGATGTGTGAAAAACCGCCTGCTATGACGCCGCAGGAGGCCGATCGGATGCGCCTGGCTGCGCGCAAGGCAGGAAAAGTGCTGGCGTATGATTTTCACCATCGTTTTGCCCTGGATACTCAGCTGCTGCGCGATGCGGTAATGAACGGAACGCTCGGAGAAATTTACTTCACGTCAGCGCAGGCGCTGCGTCGCTGCGGTGTGCCAGGGTGGGGCGTTTTTACCAATAAATCGCTACAGGGCGGTGGTCCGCTGATTGATATCGGCATCCATATGCTTGATGCCGCAATGTATGTTCTGGGGTTCCCGGCGGTAAAACGGGTGACCGCGCATAGCTATCAGAGGCTGGGCAACCGTAAAAGCAGCGGTCAGTTTGGCGCATGGGATCCCACGCAGTTTACCGTGGAAGATGCTCTGTTTGGCACGATTGAATTTTGCAACGGCGGCATTCTGCGTCTGGACACGTCGTTTGCGCTCAATATCCGCGAGCAATCGATCATGAACGTCGCATTCTGTGGAGAAAAGGCGGGTGCCACGCTGTTCCCGGCGCACATCTACAACGACGAAGCTGGTGTTTTACACACTCTTACCCAGCGCGAAGAGGCTGACGACCAACGCCACCTGCGCAGTATGGATGCCTTCGTGCGCCATGTGCAGGGAGAGCCCGTCATGATCGCTGATGCGGAGCAGGGGCTGATTATCCAGCAGCTTGTCGCCGCGCTGTATGAATCAGCAGAAACAGGGGGAAGCGTGACGTTATGCTAAACGTGTCTGTATTAACCGACCCGGGCTTTTGTCCGCACAGTCTGAATAAATACGCCTCCATCATGGCCTGCGGTAATGGCTACATGGGGATCCGCGCTGCGCATGAAGAGGATTACACCCAGCAAACCCGAGGCATGTATCTTGCGGGTCTGTATCATCGTGCTGGTCGCAACGAGACCACTGAGCTGGTCAATTTGCCCGATATCACCGGTATTGAGGTTGAGCTGGACGGGGTAAATTTTACCCTTCTGTCGGGGGACATTCTCGAGTGGCAGCGCGAGCTGGCGTTTGCTAATGGCGAACTTCGTCGCAGCGTCATCTGGCGCTCGCCCGACGGGAAACGCTATCGTCTGGAGAGCCGTCGTTTTGTGTCGCTGGACCAGTTGCCCTTAGTGGCCATGCAGCTTTCCATAACGCCGCTCGATGCCGTCACGCACGCCGTGCTGCAAACCGGCATTGACGCAACGCAAACGAACAGCGGCAGACAGCAACTGGATGAAGCGTCGGTCAGAGTGTTCGATCAGGAATACATGCAGGGCGTGTATGAAACGCAGGACCGCGCGTCTGAGATTGCTGTTTCAGCGTATTGTCAGCTCTCAGCCAAGAGCGACAGCTGTTTCACCGCAAAAAATCGTCGTCTCAGCGCTCATCATTCGCTGACGATTGCGAAGGGTGACACTGTCACGCTTGAAAAAATCGTCTGGGTGGCACATCGCAGTGATAAGGCACTGTCGCAGGCCTCTTTCGCCCGCAACGCGCTGGCCGATCTCAAAGTCTGTGCGGCAAGAGGCTACGACGCCTTGCTTGAGAGTTCGGCGTGTGCCTGGCAAGAGGTCTGGCGTAACGCTCGGGTGGAGGTTGACTCTACGGAACATCAGGATCAGATGGCGCTGGATTACGCCGTCTGGCATTTGACGGCCATGACGCCCGCCCATGATGAGCGAAGCAGCATTGCCGCTAAGGGATTGACCGGCGGGGGGTATAAAGGACACGTCTTCTGGGATACCGAAATATTCCTGCTGCCTTTCCATCTTTTCACCCGTCCTCAGGTGGCCCGCAATCTTCTGCGCTATCGCTGGCTTAACCTGGCCGGGGCCCGGGAAAAAGCCCGCCGCAACGGCTGGCCGGGCGCACTTTTCCCGTGGGAGAGCGCCTCGAGCGGCAAAGAGGAAACGCCGGAGTTCGCGGCTATCAACATCCGAACCGGCATGCGCCAGAAGGTGGCCTCCGCGCTGGCTGAACACCACATCGTGGCGGATATTGCCTGGGCCGTCGTCGCTTACTGGCAGGCGACACACGATGATGCCTTTATGCGAAATGAAGGCCTGACGCTGCTGATGGAAACTGCTGCGTTCTGGATGGGCCGCGCCACGGAAATCAATGGTCGCCTCGAAATCCATGACGTCATCGGACCTGACGAATATACCGAGCATGTGAATAACAACGCGTATACCAACTATCTGGCCTGGCACAACGTCGCCTGCGCTCGCCGGTTTATGGCGATGTTTGGGCGTGAAGATGCGCGTTTTACGGAGAATGCCACGCGGTTCCTGACGCGCTTATGGCTGCCGGAGGCCAATTCAGACGGTGTGATCCCGCAGGATGATACCTTCATGGCGAAACCAGCCATTGATCTCAGCCGCTATAAAGCAAAAGCAGGGAAGCAGACCATTCTGCTCGATTACTCCCGCGCGGAAGTAAACGACATGCAGATCCTGAAGCAGGCTGATGTGGTAATGCTTACCTACCTCTTGCCGGAGCGGTTTACCCCACAGCAATGTGCCGCCAATCTGGCTTTCTACGAGCCCCGCACGATCCATGACTCTTCGCTGAGTAAGGCCATACACGGCATTGTGACCGCCCGCTGTGGTGACACCGAAGGTGCCTACGCCTTCTGGCGTGATGGCGTCGCTATTGACCTTGGGGACGATCCACACAGCTGCGATGACGGTATTCATGCCGCAGCGACCGGCGCTATCTGGTCCGGCGTCATTCAGGGATTTGCAGGTATGCAGATTGTGGAAGGGGAGCTACACCTTGCGCCCAGCCTGCCTGCCCACTGGCGAAGGCTTGCTTTCCCCCTGCGCTGGCGGAACGCAACGCTGCACTTCACCTATGAAAATGAGGTGTTAACCATTGAAACGACGACACCTGTCACTCTGACGCTGTGGGGCAAGACGCTACGCGTATCGGTGCGCAAGGTATGCGCTTATAAGGATTTTCTTGCACCTGTAAATGGGACCGCTACCACGGAGGGGCGCCATGACGCTTAAGGCTGTTGTATTCGATCTGGACGGTGTTATCACCGATACCGCACACCTCCATTTTCTGGCCTGGCGTGCAGTGGCTGACGAAATCGGCATCACCTTCGACGAAGTGTTTAATGAACAGCTGAAGGGAATTAGCCGCATGGATTCCCTTCAGCGCATCCTGAAGCATGGCGGGAAAGAGGGGATGTTTAGCGATGAGCAGTGCCTCGCGCTGGCGACGAAAAAAAACGCGCTTTATGTCCAGTCTCTGGCGTCGCTGACGGAAGATTCACTGCTTCCGGGTATTCGTGACGTGCTGACGGATATACGTAAAGCGAACGTCAAAACTGGACTCGCCTCCGTTTCCCTGAATGCCCCAGGGATCCTGCACGCGCTGGGCATTTATCAGGCCTTCGATTATTGCGCCGATGCTTCCCGTATTCGCCGCTCAAAGCCAGATCCGGAGATCTTCCTTGCAGCCTGTGCTGGCCTGAATGTGCGTCCTGAAGAGGCCATGGGCATCGAAGATGCACCTGCAGGCGTAGCGGCGATCAACGCGGCGGGCATGCTGTCGGTTGGGGTGGGTTCTGGCCTGAACCATGCGGGACTACAGCTTCATTCAACGCGGGAACTGACCTGGAAATGCCTTACCGAGTTTTGGGCATCCCGGACGTATTGATAAGGAATTAACAATGGCTCAACTGTCTCTGAAAAACATTCAGAAAATCTATGATAACCAGGTCCACGTGGTTAAGGATTTCAATCTCGAAATCGAAGACAAGGAGTTCATCGTCTTCGTCGGGCCTTCAGGCTGCGGTAAATCCACGACGCTGCGCATGATCGCCGGTCTGGAGGAGATCTCCGCTGGCGAACTGGTGATTGACGGCGTTTGTATGAACGATGTGCCCGCCAAGTCACGCGATATCGCCATGGTATTCCAGAACTATGCGCTTTATCCGCATATGACGGTCTACGACAACATGGCGTTCGGCCTGAAGATGCAAAAAATTGCGCCTGCGGTTATCGAAGAGCGCGTTAACTGGGCGGCACAGATCCTCGGATTACGTGAATACCTAAAGCGTAAACCCGGCGCGCTGTCCGGCGGCCAGCGCCAGCGCGTGGCGTTAGGCAGGGCGATCGTACGTGAGGCGGGCGTGTTCCTGATGGATGAACCGCTCTCAAACCTCGATGCCAAGCTTCGCGTGCAGATGCGGGCTGAAATTAGCAAGCTGCATCAGAAGCTTAACACCACCATGATTTACGTGACCCACGATCAGACGGAAGCCATGACGATGGCGACCCGCATCGTGATCTTAAAAGACGGCATTATTCAGCAGGTCGGTGCACCTAAGCAGGTTTACAACGAACCGGCAAACATGTTTGTCGCAGGGTTTATTGGATCGCCAGCCATGAACTTCATTCGCGGTGCTATCGACGACCGCTATTTCGTTACGGAAACGCTGCGTCTGGCGATCCCGGAAGACAAGCTCGCTTCACTGAATGCCGCAGGGTATCAGCGCAAAGCCGTGGTCTTTGGGATCCGCCCGGAAGATATTCTCACTCTGCAGAGCAGCGGTAAAAATATCGAGGCGAAAGTCAGCGTAGCCGAACTGACCGGCGCGGAGTTCATGCTCTACGCCACCGTTGGCGGTCATGAGCTGGTTGTTCGTGCTGGCGCTGCGAATGATTATGCCGCTGGGGATAATATCGGCATCCAGTTCGATATGAATAAGTGCCATTTCTTCGACGCTGAAACCGAAGCGGCTATTAGATAAGAAAGGTGTTCGCCGGAAATACCCATTTCCGGTTTTTTTGTTTGTTACTTATAAAGGGAATATTTGATGAGTACTCTACTAAAAAGTGCTGCGCTCGTGCTGTGCGCAGGGGTTAGCTGCGCACACGCAACAGAAAGCGCTAAAAAGTGGGAATTTAATATTGGCGCGATGTATGAAATAGAAAACGTCGAAGGCCAGGGGGAGGATAAAGACGGGTTATATGAACCTTCCGTGTGGTTTAATGCGACCTGGGATGCCTGGACTATTTCGCTGGCGATGTATCAGGAAGGGCCGGTTGATTATAGCAGCATGACCCGTGGCACCTATTTCGATCGTCCTGAATTTGAATTACGCTATCGCTTTATCGGAACAGATGATTTTACGTTCGGTCTGACCGGAGGCTTCCGTAATTACGGCTATCACTTTAAGGATGAACACGGCGCCAGAGACGGCAGCGCTAATATGCAGCGCTACAAAATTCAGCCTGACTGGGATATAAAATTAACCGACGACTGGCGTTTTGGCGGCTGGTTTGCCATGTATCAGTTTGCTAACGATCTGGAAAAAACCGGCTATTCAGACAGCCGCGTCGAAACCGAAACGGGCTTTACCTGGACCATTAACGACACCTTTGCTGCTAAAGTGAATTACTATTTAGAACGCGGGTTCAACATGGACGGTTCCCGTAATAACGGAGAATTCTCCACCCAGGAAATTCGTGCCTATCTGCCTATTTCGTTAGGCCAGACCACCTTAACGCCTTACACACGACTGGGGCTCGATCGCTGGTCGAACTGGGACTGGCGGGACGATCCCGAGCGTGAAGGACATAATTTCAACCGCCTGGGTATGCAGTACGCCTATGACTTCAATAACGGTTTATCCATGACGCTTGAATACGCCTATGAATGGGAAAATCATGACGAGGGTAAAAACGACCGCTTCCACTATGCGGGCGTTGGCGTAAATTACGCTTTCTGATCGTGTGTATTCCAGGGGCTAACTGCCCCTGGTTTTAGCGCAGCGAGGCCGCCAGTATAAAATGGGTATCAACCAGCACTTTTTGCGGGGCGGGATGACCTGCTATACGTCTGAAAAGAAGATCGCAGCTCTCTTCCCCCAGCTTTCGGGTGGGGATATCAAACCCGCCAGGTGCGGGCGTTAAAATGAGAGACAGCATCGGGTCACTGTATCCGGCTATCACCACCTGCTCTGGAATCATCAGATTCAACTCATCCGCCGCACGATAGAGGCTGAGTAACTTCATGCTGTCGGTAGCGAATACCGCATCGGGCGGCGTGGATGAAGACAACAGCTCCAGAGCCGCAGTAAGCGCACTCTCATGGGTATAACCGCCATCCCTGATCCAGTCCGGGTTGAGGGCAATATGGTGCTTTTCCAGACTGGCTTTATAGCCCGCAAGACGATCGATCGAAACATGATAATCAAGCGGGGCATGCAGACAGGCAATTTTACGGCGTCCGTTTTTAATAAAGGTTTCGGTCAGCGTGGCGCTGTCATGGAAATTATCCGTGTCGACGGAATAAATATTCTGAAACTCACCTTCGACTTTGCCGATAACTACTACCGGTACGCCATACGCATCCAGCGTGGTGAAAAAGGATTCATTTGCCGGTGAGCTCAGCATAATGATCCCTTTGATCATCTTCTGTTTTATTTTATTCACGCATTTCAGCAGATCGTCTTCGCTGCTTTTTGACGTTTGTAAAATAACGTCAAATCCTTCTTCTTCCGCTTTTGCCGTAATGGCATGCAGGACATCTGAGAAAAAAGGATTTCCGGCAGTGGTTTTGGTTGAACGGGTCGAAATAACCATAATGGCATCGAAGCCTGAAGAGGTCAGGGCGCGGGCCAGTTTGTTGGGCTGATAATTTAATTCGTCAATCGCCTTCAGCACTTTTTCACGCGCTTCGGGAGAAATATTCGTTTGTTTATTCAGAACGCGGGAAACGGTTGATTTCGATACGCCCGCAACCCGTGCGATATCATAGATGGTGGGTGACATACACCTTACTCACTCCGGACTGACAGCAATGCCGTTCATCTTACTGGAGAGAAAACGGCAATAGCAATAAATAAGAATTGATAATCAACGATCTGCCCCCATTTATTGTATTCTGAAGCCATGCATTCAAGGCTTCCAGGCAACGAAGGACGGCGATGAAGCGACTTAAAAACGAAATCAATTCACTGGTGAACCGTGGCGTTGACCGCCATGTGCGTCTGGCCGTGACGGGGCTTAGCCGCAGCGGTAAGACGGCGTTTATCACCGCGATGGTAAACCAGCTCCTGAACCTGCACGCCGGCGCGCGTCTGCCGCTGCTCAGCGCGGTGCGGGAAGAACGTCTGCTGGGCGTGAAGCGCGTCCCTCAGCGCGATTTTGGTATTCCTCGTTTTACTTATGACGAAGGGCTGGCGCAGCTGTATGGCGATCCGCCCGCGTGGCCGACCCCGACGCGAGGGGTCAGTGAAATTCGTCTTGCGCTGCGTTTTCGCTCGAATGAATCCCTGATGCGCCACTTCAAGGATACCTCCACGTTGTACCTTGAAATCGTCGATTATCCCGGCGAATGGCTGCTCGACCTGCCGATGCTGGCGCAGGATTACATCAGCTGGTCCCGCCAGATGACGGGCTTGTTGCAGGGGCAACGCGCAGGGTGGTCGGCCAAATGGCGACAGCTTTGCGAAGGACTGGACCCGCTTGCGCCAGCAGATGAAAACCGTCTTGCGGCCATTGCCGACGCCTGGACGGCGTATTTGCACCAGTGTAAACAGGAAGGATTGCACTTCATTCAGCCGGGTCGCTTTGTTCTGCCGGGTGATTTAGCGGGCGCACCTGCGCTTCAGTTCTTCCCCTGGCCGGATGTGGATGGGGTGGGTGAGTCGAAGCTGGCGCAGGCTGATAAGCACACGAACGCCGGGATGCTCCGCGAGCGTTACAATTACTACTGTGAAAAAGTGGTCAAGGGATTCTATAAAAACCACTTCTTGCGATTTGATCGTCAGATTGTGCTGGTGGATTGCCTGCAGCCTCTCAACAGCGGGCCGCAGGCCTTCAACGATATGCGCCTGGCGCTGACGCAGCTGATGCAAAGTTTTCACTACGGGCAGCGGACGCTGTTCCGTCGTCTTTTCTCACCGGTGATCGACAAACTGCTCTTTGCGGCCACGAAGGCCGATCACGTCACGGTCGACCAGCATGCCAATATGGTATCGCTGCTGCAGCAGCTGGTGCAGGACGCCTGGCAAAACGCCGCCTTCGAAGGGATCGGCATGGATTGCCTTGGGCTCGCGTCCGTGCAGGCGACACAAAGCGGGCTGATTGATCTTAACGGCGAGAAAATACCGGCATTACGCGGGAACCGGCTCAGCGACGGTGAACCGCTTACCGTCTATCCGGGCGAAGTGCCTGCGCGGCTGCCGGGTCAGGCCTTCTGGCAGAACCAGGGCTTCCAGTTTGAAGCCTTCCGCCCGCAGGCAATGAGTGTCGACAGGCCTTTACCACACATCCGTCTGGATGCGGCGCTGGAGTTTTTGATTGGAGATAAATTGCGATGACGGAACCGTTAAAACCGCGCATAGACTTTACCGGAACGCTTGAGCACGACCCTCAGGAGGCGTTCAAAACCGCGCAGACGTTCAGCGGCACGCAGGCCGATAACTTTTCCCCGGCCCTGACAGAGGAGCCCGCCGTTGAGGAAGGTCCGGCAGAGGCGGTTGTGGAAGCCGCTCTGCGTCCAAAACGAAGCCTGTGGCGCAGGATGGTCACCGCCGGTCTGGCGCTGTTTGGCGTAAGCGTGGTTGGGCAGGGCGTGCAGTGGACGATGAATGCCTGGCAAACTCAGGACTGGGTCGCGCTCGGCGGATGTGCCGCAGGCGCGCTGATTGTGGGGGCGGGCATCGGGTCGGTTACCACCGAGTGGCGTCGGCTCTGGCGTTTGCGCCAGCGCGCGCACGAGCGTGATGAAGCGCGGGATCTGCTCCACAGTCACGGCACCGGCAAAGGCCGTGCCTTCTGTGAAAAGCTGGCCAGCCAGGCCGGAATCGATCAGTCGCACCCGGCGCTTCAGCGCTGGTACGCCGCCATCCATGAGACCCAGAACGATCGGGAAGTGGTGACGCTCTACTCCCACATGGTTCAGCCGGTGCTGGATGCCCAGGCGCGGCGCGAGATTAGCCGTTCTGCGGCAGAATCCACCCTGATGATTGCCGTCAGCCCGCTGGCGCTGGTTGATATGGCCTTCATCGCCTGGCGTAATCTGCGCCTGATCAACCGTATCGCGAACCTTTACGGCATAGAGCTGGGTTACTACAGTCGGCTCAGGCTGTTTAAGCTGGTCCTGCTCAATATCGCGTTTGCCGGGGCGAGTGAGCTGGTGCGCGAAGTGGGAATGGACTGGATGTCGCAGGATCTGGCGGCGCGTCTTTCTGCTCGTGCCGCCCAGGGGATTGGCGCAGGATTATTGACGGCGCGTTTGGGGATTAAAGCGATGGAGGTCTGCCGTCCGCTACCCTGGATTGACGGCGATAAGCCGCGACTGGGGGATTTCAGGCGCGAGCTGATCGGCCAGCTCAAAGAGACGCTCAATAAAAAACCGGCTCCATGAGGTTTTGTTCACTAATCGTGCTGGCTGTCAATATTTGTTGACAGCCATCTTCCCGATCACCGTGTTCTGACATATCATTTTACTGTTACTGGCTTAAAACGGTGAATTTCCCATGCGTCTTGAAGTCTTCTGTGAAGACCGTCTCGGTCTGACCCGCGAATTACTCGATCTTCTTGTTTTACGTAGCATTGATTTACGTGGCATTGAGATCGATCCTGTCGGGCGAATTTACCTCAATTTTGCCGAAATTGAATTTAATACATTCAGCAGCCTGATGGCGGAAATCCGCCGTATCGCTGGCGTTACGGATGTACGCACCATTCCCTGGATGCCTTCTGAACGTGAGCACCTGGCGCTGAGCGCGCTGCTGGAGGCCATGCCTGAACCGTTCCTCTCCCTGGATTTGAAAAGCAAAGTTGAGCGCGTTAACCACGCGAGCTGCCAGCTTTTCGCGCAGAGCCAGGAGAAGCTCAGCAATCATAACGCCGCGCAGCTGATCCCCGGCTTTAACTTCCAGCGCTGGCTGGACAGCAATCCGCAGGACACGCTTAGCGAGCATGTGGTGATTAACGGGCAGAATTTCCTGATGGAGATCACGCCGGTCTATCTGAAAGGGGAAGGGAACACTCGCATGCTCACCGGGGCGGTGATCATGCTGCGCTCGACGCTACGCATGGGTCGCCAGCTGCAAAACCTCTCCAGTCAGGACGTTGGCGCGTTCAGCCAGATTATTGCCGTCAGCCCGAAAATGCGCCATGTGGTTGATCAGGCGCGTAAGCTCGCAAGCCTGACCGCGCCGCTGCTGATAACCGGGGACACCGGCACAGGGAAAGACCTTCTGGCTCATGCGGTGCATCTGGCGAGTCCGCGTGCGGCTAAGCCTTATCTGGCACTTAACTGCGCCTCTATTCCGGAAGATGCCGTTGAAAGCGAGCTGTTTGGTCACGCGCCGGAAGGTAAGAAAGGGTTCTTCGAGCAGGCTAACGGTGGCTCCGTGCTGCTGGACGAGATCGGCGAAATGTCGCCACGTATGCAGGCTAAGCTGCTGCGTTTCCTGAACGACGGAACATTCCGCCGCGTCGGTGAGGATCACGAAGTGCATGTGGACGTGCGCGTTATATGCGCCACCCAGAAAAACCTGGTTGAACTGGTGCAAAAAGGGATCTTCCGCGAGGATCTCTATTACCGCCTCAACGTCCTGACGCTCAACATTCCGCCGCTGCGCGATTGTCCGCAGGACATCATGCCGCTAACGGAGCTGTTCGTCGCCCGCTTTGCCGACGAGCAGGGTGTGCCGCGTCCGAAGCTGTCTGCCGATCTGGGCACGGTGCTGATGCGCTACGGCTGGCCGGGCAACATTCGTCAGCTTAAAAACGCCGTTTATCGCGCGCTGACCCAGCTCGAAGGGTATGAGCTGCGTCCGCAGGATATCCTGTTGCCGGATTACGACGCCGGGACGGTATCCGTAGGCGAAGAGGCGATGGAAGGGTCGCTGGATGATATCACCAGCCGTTTCGAGCGCTCTGTGCTGACGCAGCTGTACCGCAGCTATCCCAGCACCCGCAAGCTGGCAAAACGCCTTGGCGTGTCGCACACCGCGATCGCAAATAAGCTACGTGAATATGGTTTGAATCATAAGAAAGGTGACGAATAACAAAAAAGCCTCTGCAAAGAGGCTTTTTACTTTACGTTTATTCCTTCGCCATCGGCGTGTTAACGATTTCTGTTTTTGTCTCGCCCTGAATCGACGCAATCCTGTTTTCGACCTCTTTCACCTGCTGCGGGCTGTGGAGCAGGGTATAGGTCAGGTCAAACTGCGCGCTGGCGCCAGGCTGCAGCTGCTTAACCCGCTTCTGCTCACGTTCAATCGTGACGGGGTAGGCGTAACTAGTGCCCGGTTCGATGCCCGTGACGTAGCCCTGCTTCAGCGTGTCGGTGTTTTTCCACAAGGTCAGCACGGGCAGCTGGCGGGTATCAAACTGGATTGACGCGCCTTTATCACCGGCTTTATTGACCACCGCCGCGAGCGTTTCGTGGTTATTGTCTGCCAGCGGTTTAATATTAAAGACCATCTCATCAAAGCCTTTTGTCGGCCCGGCGTAGGTTTGCCAGTCGTTTACGCCCGCTTTGGCGTAGTCATTGAATGGGCTCACGCTCGCCGCCGGCGCAAGGAAACGGGCGCCTTCCTCTAGGATCGGCGTGCCGAAGTTGCTGTGATAGATGATTTGATAATCATGAGGGTAATCGGCATGGTTTGTCAGAACATCGTGCAGGCTGAACCGGTTGGTTCCGGGAACGTAGCGCAGCTCGGTCATGGTTTGCAGATCCGATTTTTTAAACGTGCTCTCTTTGATCAAACCCCGAACGCGGATCTCATGCGGAGCGGTATCCGCCACCTCAACTTCCACCTGCGATACCGGTGTATTTCCGGCCCTGCCGTGAAGGGTGTAAATTTGCCCATCTGCGGTGACCGGATGACCTGTCCACTCGTAGCCACAGCGCACCATCATCTCGTTGAAACCATCCAGCCAGCCGAGACCGTTGCGGCTTTCAAGATTGATGTAAGCCGGGTTCACGACCTCTTTAACAGGAGAATTCCAACCCAGTCGGGTGCCAAACCCTTCCACGTGCAGAAGGTTCATGCCACGGGTAGGGCTCAGGGTAATCGTCAGGCCATCTTTACTGCTAATAATGATGACTTTACTGCCTTCCTGCTTGCCGCCGTGTAAGATTTTTTGCTCAATGCTGAACGTCTGATCTTCAACTTTCAGCTCATCACTGGAAATCTTCCAGTTTCCTTTTTCTACGCTGCTTTCAGCGCTTGTCAGCACCCAGGTTTTGGCCGCTGCATGGCCAGAAATCAGTACCGCCAGGAGCGTAAAAGCGAATTTAATCTTCATATTTAATCCTTTTTGCTGAAACGATTATTTTCTTTCGTAAGCAAATCTAATGTTTAGACAAAAAGGGAAATGTGATGTGCTTCACTGCAGCCAAAAATAGGGAATTTTAACGATTATTATGCGTTGTTGATCACGCTTATGTTACATGTTCTCTAAGTTATTGCATGATTAATGTGATTTTTGTGCATTTATGCTTTAACGATTCAGCTTTAGCGCAATAAAAAACCCCGCCGCGGCGAGGTTGAGAATAAGTTGTATAGAATGCTAAGTACTTATTATGCTTTCAGCACGTCCAGCGCGGCAGTGTAATCCGGCTCGGTGGTGATTTCGTTAACCAGTTCGCTGAAGACAACGGTGTCGTTTTCGTCCAGAACCAGTACAGCACGTGCTGCCAGACCTTTCAGTGGGCCTTCCGCAATGCTGACGCCGTATTTCTCGAGGAAATCTGCGCTGCGCAGGGTGGAGAGGGTGATAACGTTGCTCAGGCCTTCGGCACCGCAGAAACGGGACTGGGCAAACGGCAGGTCAGCGGAAATGCACAGCACAACGGTGTTGTCCATTTCAGTCGCCAGCTGGTTGAATTTACGCACGGATGCGGCACAAACACCGGTATCAATGCTTGGGAAAATGTTCAGTACTTTGCGTTTACCCGCAAACTGAGCCAGTGTGACGTCAGACAGATCTTTAGCCACCAGAGTAAAAGCCTGCGCTTTGCTGCCAGCCTGCGGAATGGAACCTGCAACAGCAACCGGGTTGCCCTGGAAATGAACGAGTTGTGACATAGATATCTTCCTGTTTACATATAGTTAACGTCGGGGCTAGTGTATGCCATCAGCGGATAACACGGCAAACCAAATTTTTCGCCTTTCCGGGCCGCAAGGAGTCAGTGATGAGAAGCGTTAAAGTCTATGAAGAAGCCTGGCCATTGCATACCCACTTTGTGATCTCCCGCGGCAGCCGAAGTGAAGCCAGCGTGGTCGTGGTTGAAGTCGAAGAAGAGGGGTTTAAAGGCGTCGGGGAATGTACGCCTTACCCGCGCTACGGAGAAAGCCTTGCGTCGGTGATGGCGCAGATCATGACCCTTGTGCCTGACCTGCAAAAAGGTCTCACGCGTGAGTCGTTACAGCAGCGTTTGCCCGCCGGGGCGGCGCGTAACGCTATCGACTGTGCGCTCTGGAGCCTTGAAGCCGCTCAGCAGCAAAAATCGCTGACGTCCTTGCTGGGTGAATCGCTGCCGGAGTCCATCGTGACGGCGCAAACGGTCGTGATTGGTGAGCCGGAGCAGATGGCCGCCAGCGCAAAAGCGCTCTATGACGCCGGGGCCACGCTGTTAAAAGTGAAGCTCGACGATCGCCTGATCAGCGAGCGGATGGTTGCCATTCGCTCGGCGGTTCCCTCGGCCACGCTGATTGTTGACGCCAACGAGTCGTGGCATCCTGAAGGGCTGGCAGCGCGATGCCAGCTGTTGGCCGATCTGGGCGTGGCGATGCTGGAACAGCCTCTGCCAGCAAAAGATGATGCGGCGCTGAAGAATTTTATCCATCCGTTGCCCGTCTGCGCGGATGAAAGCTGCCATACCCGCGAAAATTTGAGCGAGCTTAAGGGCCGCTATGACATGGTAAATATCAAGCTCGACAAGGCAGGCGGGCTGACAGAAGCCCTGGCACTGGCGGCGGACGCCAGGGCGCAGGGGTTTGCCCTTATGCTGGGGTGCATGCTTTGCACCTCCCGGGCGATCGGCGCGGCGCTGCCGCTGGTCAATCAGGTCCGTTTCGCCGATCTGGATGGTCCGACTTGGCTGGCGGTTGACGTTTCACCGGCGCTTCATTTTACCAGCGGCGTGCTTCATCTCTGAGGCTGCCAGCGCAGAAGCTCCACCATCGCTTTTAAGTATTTTTCGCTGGCTTCGTCGGAGGAAATCGGCGGGAATTCAGCGGTGATGCAGGGCAGGCTCAAATCAGCGCACCAGCTACCAAAGGAACCAGGGGTTTCATAGCCCACGCTGGTGACGAGCGGCAGGGCGAAAGCCTGCGCCAGCCACTCGCCCAGTTCAGAGTGGCGCGGATCTTCAATACAGGCCAGCGGATCGTGGAAGGAGACAACCCATGCTGGGTGGATTTTATGGATAAGCTGGCACAGCGCCTGCGTTTCCGGCTCCGATCCGGGCTTATCTCCCGTTAGCAGCACCACGTCCCGCTCCTCGGCGGAGCTGTTCCAGCGATATACCGTTTCCCCTGCGCGCCAGTTTGCCGCCGGGAAATTACGGTTCAGGTCGATTCCTCTCGCATTCGCCCGCAATCCCAGCTGACAGCCGTCCGGATTGACGGCAAGAATCACATGGTGACGTCGCAACGAAGGCGTCAGCGTCCTCAGCGCGCAGGAAAGCGTGACGATGGAAGAGTTCTCGTCTCCGTGCGTGCCGGCAATGATCAAACCGCTGTTGCGATCGGCATCGGGCGCCGGGAACCAGATCAGCGATGCGCCTAAAAATGAGCGGCCATATTGCTCGGCGCCCGGCGGAAAGGCGCCGCGCTCCGCTCGCGGTCGGGTGGTTGCCATACGAAATCCTGATAAAGAAGTCTCTACAGGCAGTGTTGTGCAAAACCCGCTGTTAATCAAATAGTTTCCGTGACGGCTGAGAATTGCCTCAAATCACTATTCCGGACGAAGGTATTTGCATTTCTCTGTTTCGAAACAAATAATTACGCATCTGCTTGTTACCTGAATTCATTAAAGGGGATCTTATGAAGCATCCTGTTTCGCGTCTCTGTGCTGCACTGTACCTGTGCGGACTCTCTACACTCTCGTACGCTGCTGATGTGCCACAGGGCACGGTACTGGCGCAAAAACAGGAGCTGGTCAGGCATATTAAAGACGAACCCGCTTCGCTCGATCCGGCAAAAGCGGTGGGATTACCCGAGATTCAGGTAATTCGCGATCTTTTCGAAGGGCTGGTGAATCAGAACGAGAAAGGGGAACTGACCCCAGGGGTAGCGACGCGCTGGCAGAGCAACGATAACCGTATCTGGACGTTCACCCTGCGCGATAACGCGAAATGGTCTGACGGTACGCCCGTCACCGCGCAGGATTTTGTCTACAGCTGGCAGCGTCTGGTTGACCCGAAAACCACGTCTCCGTTTGCCTGGTTTGCGGCGCTGGCAGGCATCAACAACGCGCAGGCCATTATTGATGGCAAAGCGGCGCCAGCTACCCTGGGAGTGACGGCGGTGGATGCCAGAACCTTACGCGTCCAGCTGGACAAACCGCTCCCGTGGTTTAGCAACCTGACGGCGAACTTCGCCTTCTATCCGGTGCAAAAAGCGAACGTTGAAAGCGGTAAGGAGTGGACGCGTCCGGGCGCTCTGGTAGGTAACGGCGCCTACGTCCTGAACGACCGCGTGGTGAATGAAAAACTGGTTGTCGTTCCGAATACGGACTACTGGGACAACGCGAAAACCGTCCTGCAAAAAGTGACCTTTATTCCGATTAATCAGGAATCGTCCGCCACTAAGCGCTATCTGGCAGGGGATATCGATATCACCGAATCGTTCCCGAAAAACATGTATCAGAAGCTCCTGAAGGACATTCCGGGACAGGTTTATACGCCGCCCCAGCTCGGGACCTATTACTATGCGTTTAACACGCAAAAGGGCCCGACGGCCGATGCCCGGGTGCGTCTTGCGCTGAGTATGACTATCGATCGCCGCATTATGGCAGAGAAGGTGTTAGGTACCGGCGAGAAGCCGGCCTGGCATTTCACCCCTGACGTGACGGCGGGTTTCACCCCTGACCCTTCACCGTTCGAGCAGATGTCGCAGCAGGAGCTGAACGCTCAGGCGAAAACCTTGCTCCAGGCCGCAGGCTACGGTCCTCAGCGTCCGCTGAAGCTGAACCTGCTGTACAACACGTCGGAAAACCACCAGAAGATCGCCATTGCGGTGGCGTCCATGTGGAAGAAAAATCTTGGTGTGGATGTCAAACTGCAAAACCAGGAGTGGAAAACCTATATCGACAGCCGCAACACCGGCAATTTTGATGTGATCCGCGCGTCATGGGTGGGTGATTACAACGAGCCTTCGACCTTCCTGTCCCTGCTGACCTCAACCCACAGCGGCAATATCTCGCGTTATAACGATCCGGCCTACGATAAAATTATTCACCAGGCGACGCTGGAAACCACGGCGAAAGCGCGTAATACGGACTACAACATGGCGGAGAAAATCCTTATGGAGAAAGCACCTATCGCGCCAATTTATCAGTACACCAACGGTCGCCTGATTAAGCCCTGGGTTAAAGGATATCCGATTAATAACCCGGAAGACGTGGCGTATAGCCGGACCATGTATATTGAGAAGCACTGACGAGCCCGGATTATGTGGTAACTGTCGTTAATGAGAGTACATTAAGAACTGGCGCATTTAGCGCCAGTTTCTTTATTCCAGAAAAGATGTCTGTTTTACATATAATCGCAGGGATAAATTATGACGGAAGAAAAGAAAGATAAACCCTCTTTTCCGGCAGGCTTAGGCATTATGGATAAAATCTGGGAATGGCAGTGGATTATACGCTTCATCTATATTGTCCTTTTCGCCGATCTGGCGCTGCTGGCTTACAGCGGACAGGGGATTTTGACCTGGCCCATACAGGCCATTAGCTGGACCGAACACCTTGGTTTCTTCTGCGTCGCGCTGGCGGCTCTGGGGCTGATAGCCACAACCCTCATGCCCTTTGTCGCCAGTCTCTTCAGGCAAGTGCTGAATGAGATCATATACAGCAGCATCTTTCCGGATATTCTTCGCCCGCAGAGCGATTACGAGAGATACCCGGGTAAGGTACCCTCAAGAGAAGTCCTTGATTTAGCACTGGAAGAGAATAATCAGTTTTTACTTAATTACTATGAAAAACATGATTCAGCCTGGCGCAGTAAATTCACTGAAAGATTCAAAGTTGGCGATTTACTTTTTGGTATCCTGTTTTTCATGATACTTGATTACCATCCGCACTGGTTCAGTCACGCTCAGCATTCCTTAGCCAGCGATCTTTTTAATCTGGGTGGTGATGAGGGTTTTGTTATATTTTATATCGTCCTTATCATTGTATTTAGCGCCCTGATGAATGTCTGGTTCGGCAAATGGGACTGGGGAAATATTTATTATCCACCGCTGTATCGTAAAAAAGAAGAAGCTCGAAGAAAGGAGCGAGAGAGAGAAGCGCAATGGCGTCGCCAGAATGAATAAATAATTCCCTGCTAACCAGTGCTCCATACATACTTTTTTTTTGGCTTCGTCTGAGATATCGCTCCCGCCCATGCGGAGCTGGCGGGAGCAGAGGTGGGCTATTCTAACAACTCACTAAACTTCGCCAGCCACTGCGGATGCGCAGGCCAGGCGGGAGCCGTCACCAGGTTACCGTCTACATGGGCCTGATCGATGCCGATAGTGGCGTAGTGTCCACCCGCGAGACGTACCTCAGGTGCGCAGGCCGGGTAGGCGCTACAGGTTCGTCCTTTCAGAATGCCCGCGGCAGCAAGCAGCTGCGGGCCGTGGCACACCGCAGCAATCGGCTTACGCGCGGCGTCAAATGCTTGTACCAGCTTTAACACGTCCTCATTTAGCCGCAGATACTCGGGGGCTCTCCCGCCGGGGATGAGCAGCGCGTCGTAATCCTGCTCCTTTACGGTTGAAAAATCGGCGTTGAGGGTAAAGCGGTGACCGGGTTTTTCGCTGTAGGTCTGGGCACCGTCAAAATCATGGATTGCCGTCATGATGTAGTCGCCTTTCGGTTTGTCGGGGCAGACCGCATCAACCTGATGGCCAATCATCTGCAAAGCCTGAAAAGGCACCATGGTTTCGTAATCTTCGGCGTAATCGCCAACCAGCATCAGGATCTTCTTGCTCATCATTCCTCACCTTTTTCAATAAAGATGATTAAGATATAGCCTGGCATGGCTGAATTGCCGGAAATAAAAAAGCCCGTCAGAGCACGGGCAACATAAGCAAATGAATAAATGATTCGTTATCAACGTTGTTGGATGATAACGCCGTATATTTTACGCGGCAGTAAGACAAGCAGATACCTGACATATTCGGTAGGTGAAACAAGCGATTAAACGTGCGTTACAGTGCGTCGAAGGTCGGGTAAAGGCTATTTTCAAGGAATTCTACGAGATACCAGATCTCACCGCTAAAAATAAACCAGAAGCCAAATATAATAAGGAGCAAAATAATAAAGGTGAGTATTATTTCAGTTTTTCCCATTGCTGCTTTTACCCACCTGAAGCTAATTGATTCGAGGTGGGCATTGTAGCGGGGCTTTTCCGGATACTCCAGTTTCATGCAGCAAGGACTTTATTGCGTCCGTCATTTTTAGCGCGATACAGGGCATCGTCCACACGCTTAAACAGCTCGTCAATACTCTCTCCCTGATTGTGCCGCGCCACCCCAATGCTGACGGTAAACCGCGGCAAGCCCGGAATCGTGATGCGTGCAACGGCTGCACGGATTAACTCGGCAATCTGCAGGGCGGTATCGAGAGAGGTACGCGGCAGCAGGATAACGAACTCTTCGCCACCCCAGCGGAACACCATGTCGCCCTCCCGACTACAGGCTTCCAGCGTTCGGGAAAGGGCGATTAGAACCTCATCGCCTTTCAGATGACCGAACAGGTCATTAATGTTTTTGAAATGGTCGGTATCCACCAGCAGCAGGCTAAATTGCTGCTGCGCAGGAAGTTTATTCCGGTTGCTTTGATCGGTAATTGCGTAGAACTGGCGCCGGTTGAGTAGTCCCGTCATGGAGTCACGTAACGCGGCATGTTCCAGCTCCTGCTCCAGCCTTTTTTGCTCGGTGATATCGTGGATGATGCACAGCATCAGCTTGTCGCCGTAAATCTCAATGGGCCCGGCATACGTCTGAACGTGGCGGGTGGTTCCATCGGCAAGGCGGTGAATAAAATTGAGCGGCTTATGACCACCGGGCAGCGCTGCAATCGCAGTCATAATGGGCATCACATCTCGCCCCAGCGTATTGATTTCCCAGGTATGCTTACTGCACATGTCATCATGTGAGTAACCATAAAAATTGAGTGCGGCCAGATTTGCATCGACGATTTGCCCGTCGCGGGCCGGATCGATTAACAGCATCGGGGCGCTGTTGGTCAGAAAAAAGCGCGCATAGAAACCCTGTTTTTTCCGTCGATAGGTGGCGGAACGGCTTGCCTTCAATCCTGAGAACATTTGTTGGGAGATGCCTTCGAAAACAATCACATCTCCCCAGGGAGCGTAGTGGGCGAGCGAGAGCCGACAGCTTAACGGCGTGTCCTGTCCATCCCGGCTAGCCGTCCAGATTTCGACGATCTCCTGCTCTGTTTTCAGTTCAGGTACATACATCGTCAGGAGGGTTTGCGCCCTGGCTGAATAGATCCCTTTGCGCAGGTCCTCGAGGGTTTTATCCCCCATGAGCTGCCTTGCTGCCACATTCGCAAAAATGATCTTTTCCGACACGGGTGAAACGAGCCACACGGGTGTTTTAATTACATTCAACGCATCAAAACAAGGTTGCGACATAGGCGTTTCCTGTTCATCGACAACATGTGCCTGACAATCATGTCAGAATTGACTCGCGTGTACTCCTTTGAAACATACTCCACTTAACCCCGTCAGGCATGATTTTTTTGTGAAATAAATGCGGGGTCCGTTTGAATTTTATTAATGGGGATAATCTGTTTGTCTGAGTTTATCTGCAGCAGTAGCCACGGTACCTGTTCGGCAGGTAAGGGCCGGGAGAAAAGATACCCCTGCAGGTAATCGCAGCCGAGACGGGTGAGAACCGCCTCCTGTTCTTCCGTCTCGATCCCTTCTGCCACCACATTCATCTCCATGGTCCGGGCGATACTGATTATGGTCTCGACCAGCTTGTAGCTTTTTTCATTCCCCAGCATCGATGTGACAAAGCTTCTGTCGATCTTGAGTTCTTTTGCGGGAAGCACGCTAAGCATCAGCAGGTTGGAATAGCCCGTACCAAAATCATCAATCGAGACGACGATCCCCGCATGATTAAACGCGTTAAGCAACTCAATGCTGCGGTCGAGATTTTTAAGCGCGGTGCTTTCCGTTACCTCCAGGATCAGTCGGGACGGAGGCAGGTTATATTTTTCCAGCATCGACGAGATGATCAGGAAAATGTCCGGCTGTTCGAACTGAACGGGGGATAGGTTGAGCGACAACGTCCACTGGCTGAACCCTTGTTCAGTCCAGAAATGAAGCTGTCGGCATGCCGCTTCAATGGCCCAGTTACCTACCGGAATAATTAAGCCTGTTTGTTCCAGCGAGGGGATAAACAGATTGGGCAATACAACGCCTTGCTCTGGATGTCGCCAGCGCAGAAGGGCTTCAAAACCATGAATCGTTTTCTCTCCCGCATGCCAGGTTGGCTGATACCAGAGTTCAAACTGATCCCGTTCAAGCGCCTGCGAGAGTTCCTGCAGAAAGCCGGGTTTCGCCGGGATCGCTGTTGACATCTCGGCCCGGTAAATCGCCCAGCCGTTACGGCCATCTTCCTTGACGCGGTGTAAAGCTGCATCCGCCTTGAGTTTCAGCTCATGCAGCGTTTCGCCATCCTGAGGATAGAGACTGACGCCCGCGCTGATCGTCGTGCTTAACGTATGCCCGCATATCGACAGAGGGCGTCGTACATCTTCGAGCAGCGCGGTGAGCAGGGCGCTGAGCTTGTCGTCATCACATTCAGGCACCAGCAGGATAAAGGCGTCTCCTCCCAGTCTTGCCAGGGTCATCTCACGCGTGAGCCTTGCCGTGATGCGCTGGGCGACAGCGATCAATAACTCATCACCGACGCTGTGACCCCACGTATCGTTAACGCGTTTGAAGTGATCGACGTTCAGGAAAATAACCGCAAATGGCTTCTTGCTCAGCAGCGCGCTGCGCAGACAATCCTGCATGCGGAGATCCATCTGGTGGCGGTTTGCGAGCCCGGTGAGTGCGTCAAAACGCGCCTGCAGCTCTAGCTGACGGTTGAGCTGCTGCAGATTATCCGTCAGCCGGCTGGTGCGCCGGTGAGAATCGATAAGTGAAATGATTAACATCACGCCGAGCAGGCAGAGCGTGGTGACTGAAACCCAGATGGATAAACCCAGCTCGCCGATCCCTCCGGGGACGGCATGCGCCATTTCCTGAAATTGCGCGGCGCTCATGCCGGTATAATGCATCGCACAAATCGCGGCAGCCATAACGAAGGCCGCGATAATTCGATCGATAAAGACGCCTTTATGTTTATCGCGCAGTCGGAAAGCCAGCCACAGCGCCGTACCTGAGGCAACAACGGCAATGACCACGGATAACCCCACAATGCGTCGATCCCAGATGATGCTGCCATCCAGCATCAGGGCTGCCATACCGATATAGTGCATAGACACCACGCCAGCGCTCAGGAGCGTCGTGGCAAAGATCAGTCGAAAAGGGGAAAGTTTTTTACCCGTGACGGCAATATTAAGCGCCGTTGTCGACGCAATCACCGCGACGCCCAGTGACGCAAGGGTTAACCAGAGGTCGTAGCTCATCATCATGGGCATTTGCATCGACAGCATGCCGATAAAGTGCATCGACCAGATGCCAATACCCAGCGTGACCCCACCGGCAATCCGCCAGAAGAGTGCAGCCTTTCGGCTGGAGAGAGGGATCTTTCCGGCGCTGTCCAGCGCCACAAATGAGGCAATAAACGCCACCAGATAAGAGATAGCGATTAACACAGGGTCCCACGATATATTGAGCATTATGCAATCCCACGCCTGAGAGGGTTACCGATTTCGCCTGCCGGGTACATCTTTATCGGGCAACGAACATGCGCATTCAAACCATATTAGTTATTTATCGTGAATAATGACCAGTCATATTAATACTCTAAAACTCATCAAGAATATAAAATATATTCTTTTTGTTAATGTATTAAGCATTGCTAAACAAGAACGAATAACAGTAGCAAAGCTCCTTAAATATGAGTGCGATCGTATCGTCTCACCGCGGGCGATACTATCGCTTAAGATGGCTGGAAACCAGTATTGCAGCATGCTGAGTAGAACATTTTTACTAATACGCTCTTTTAATCTGACTTAAGGTAAATCTCGGGATGCTAACGGCGAAACAAAAAACAAGCGTTGTTTGCGATGCAAAACTTCTGGGCCAATGCTATAAGTCTAAGTGCCGACTTAAATATAAAACGTGGGTATTATCATGCTAAAAAATATTAGTGTCAGGACCTTTATTATCGGGTTCCTTTTATCTCTTTTTTTGGTAAGTGCAGGTGTCGTTGTTCTATTTTCCAGCAATCCCTCTCTCTTTATTTCGCTTAATGCCATCAATTTCGTTGCACTATTTTTGCTCTGGGTCTACATGACGAAGTATCTTGTGACGCCGATCAATACGGTGAAGAAAAGTATTGAAGAGGTGACAGCAGGCAACCTTGGTGTATCTATCCCTGAATTTGGCAATAACTGTGCGGGCCGACTCATCCCCGGGATCAATAGCCTTTCCGGTAATATTGCGACGCTTGTACGTGAGATCAGGGCGTCATCGCAAACCGCCATGACCCTATCGGATCAACTCTCGCAACGTAGCGCTCAGCTTTCGGTGAAAACCGAGCAGCAGTCTGCATCATTAGTGCAAACCGCAGCCAGCATGGAGCAAATGGCCGCGAGCACCAAAAACAATGCCGATAACACGCGTCTGGCGAGCGAGCAGGCAAATGTGGCGACGCTGCAGGCGCGCAAAGGCGGTGAGCTGATGGGACAGGTCGCCAGCAATATGCAGTCCATTACCGAATGTGCGCAGCAGATGACGGAGATTATTTCGCTCATTGACGGTATTGCGTTCCAGACGAATATTCTTGCGCTCAACGCGGCCGTTGAGGCGGCAAGGGCGGGCGATCATGGCAAGGGTTTTTCTGTGGTTGCGGAAGAGGTAAGAAACCTGGCACACCGCAGCGCAGAGGCCGCGAAGAATATCAAAACGCTGATTGAAGTCACCAGCAGTAACGTCACGCAGGGAGCCAGCGTTGTGTCACAGGCAGAGAAAAATATGCATGAAATCGTAACGGGTTCAGGGAATGTCAGCCGCTTAATGGACGAAATTTCCGCGTCGACGTCTGAGCAGGAGAAAGGTATTTCTCAGATCACGCTGGCGCTATCTGAGCTGGAGCGGGTCACGCAAAGTAATGTGGCAATGGCAGAGGAACTCAACGGCTCCTCTGATGTACTGCGTAATCAGGTGATTGAGCTGCAGGCCAGAACGCGCAATTTCAGACTTGACCAGAACCCTTCTTCCTCATTACCTGGCGGCTCGCCATCCTTCCTCCACCGGCCAGAACACTCTCTCTGATTAAACCTCAAAGCCTGGCGTGCCAGGCTTTTTTTTGCCTCTTGCCAGCATGTTCATTTCCTGAGCGATTTCAGCGCGATGGAAAACATAGTTGTTGATTAAGCCCTGATGGAGGCTAGACTGACACCGAAAGAGCTAAAAAGGCGGAGGCGCTGTGGAAAGCATTAAAGGATCTGAACTTAACGTTCCTGACGCAGTTTTTGCGTGGGTGCTGGATGGTCGCGGCGGTGCGCGACCGCTGGAAGATAATGATGCGATCGATAGCGCGCATCCCTGCTGGTTACATTTGAACTACACCCACACGGACAGCGCTGACTGGCTGGCCTCGACTCCGCTCTTGCCTAATAACGTGCGCGATGCGCTGGCGGGGGAAAGCCTGCGGCCCCGCGTGAGCCGAATGGGTGACGGGACGCTGATCACCCTACGCTGCATTAACGGCAGCACGGATGAACGCCCGGATCAGCTGGTTGCGATGCGTGTCTACATGGACGATGGGCTGATTGTGTCTACCCGGCAGCGAAAAGTTCTGGCGCTGGATGACATCGTCAACGATCTGAAAGAGGGCACCGGGCCAACCGACTGCGGCAGCTGGCTGGTGGACGTGTGCGACGCGCTTACCGATCACGCGAGTGAGTTCATCGAAGAGCTGCACGACAAAATCATCGACCTGGAAGATAACCTTCTCGATCAGCAGATCCCGCCGCGCGGTTTTCTGGCCTTGCTTCGTAAGCAGCTGATTGTGATGCGCCGCTATATGACGCCGCAGCGCGACGTTTATGCGCGTCTTGCCAGCGAAAGGCTCGCCTGGATGAATGACGATCAGCGACGCAGAATGCAGGATATTGCCGACAGGCTGGGCCGCGGGCTGGATGAAATAGATTCCTGTATTGCCAGAACGGCGGTGATGGCGGACGAAATCGCGCAGGTAATGCAGGAATCTCTGGCGAGAAGAACCTATACGATGTCCCTGATGGCGATGGTGTTTTTACCGAGCACGTTTCTGACCGGGTTGTTTGGCGTCAACCTGGGCGGTATTCCGGGGGGCGCTTATCGCTACGGCTTTACGGCCTTTTGCGTGATGTTAGTTGTTTTGATTGGGGGTGTTGCATGGTGGTTGCATCGTAGTAAATGGCTGTAAATTTACGCTTTTTTCCTCTTTTTCCGGGATTAAAACGCTCTTTTAATTGAGCGAAGTCAATAAACATCTACCCCGTAAGGTGCAATATTACTCCCGCAGGTGAATGCAACGTCAAGCGATGGGCGTTGCGCTCCATATTGTCTTACTTCCTTTTTTGAATTACTGCATAGCACAATTGATTCGTACGACGCCGACTTCATAGTCGGCTTTTTTTTGCCTCCTGATTCTCAGCGTCTACCCTAAAAGGGATGACAGCCAATTCTGGAGGGAATGATGAGCATCCTTTACGCTCTGCTACTGCAACATTCACGTCAATCCGATCCCATCCCCACCGATCCGGTGCCCATGCCCGATCCCATACCGCGTCCGCAGCCAATGCCCGACCCGCCGCCCGATGAAGAACCGATTAAATTGTCGCATCGGACCGCGAGATCTGCGAGGATACGCGCCATCTGACCGCTAAGATCACCACGAGAGACAATTGTGACCGCTTTTTCTACCCTGAATGTCCTGCCCGACGCCCAACTCGCTAACCTCAACGAGTTGGGATATCTCACGATGACGCCTGTTCAGGCGGCCGCGTTGCCCGCCATCCTCGAGGGCCGTGACGTACGCGTACAGGCGAAAACGGGCAGCGGGAAAACGGCGGCATTTGGCCTTGGCCTGTTGCAGCATATCGATGCGGCGCTTTTTCAGACCCAGTCTCTGGTACTGTGCCCGACCCGCGAACTGGCAGACCAGGTCGCGGGTGAACTGCGTCGCCTGGCGCGTTTCCTGCCCAACACCAAGATTTTAACCCTCTGTGGCGGACAGCCGTTCGGCGCCCAGCGTGATTCACTCCAGCATGCGCCGCACATTATTGTCGCCACGCCCGGACGCCTGCTGGATCACCTGCAAAAAGGCACCGTCTCGCTGGATGCGTTACAAACGCTGGTCATGGATGAGGCCGATCGGATGCTGGATATGGGCTTCAGCGATGCGATTGACGAGGTGATCCGTTTCGCACCGTCCGATCGTCAGACGCTGCTGTTCTCTGCGACCTGGCCCGAAGCCATCGCCGCCATCAGTGGTCGCGTGCAGAAAAATCCACTCACCATTGAAATCGACAGCGTTGATGCGCTGCCCGCCATCGAGCAGCAGTTCTTTGAAACCTCTCAGCAGGGTAAAATCCCGCTCCTGCAGAAATTGCTGAGCCAGCATCAGCCTGGGTCCTGCGTGGTGTTCTGTAATACCAAAAAAGACTGTCAGGCGGTCTGTGATGCTCTGAATGCCGCCGGTCAGAGCGCATTGTCGCTGCATGGCGATCTGGAACAGCGCGATCGCGATCAGACGCTGGTTCGTTTCGCTAACGGCAGCGCCCGAGTTCTTGTCGCAACCGACGTCGCTGCACGCGGTCTGGATATCAAATCGCTTGAGCTGGTGGTGAACTTTGAGCTGGCATGGGATCCTGAAGTACACGTGCACCGTATTGGCCGTACCGCGCGCGCGGGAAACAGCGGACTGGCCATCAGCTTCTGCGCACCTGAAGAGGCGCAGCGCGCCAATATTCTTTCTGAGATGCTGCAGATTAAGCTGAACTGGGTGAATGCACCGGCCGGCGTTAGCCTTGTGCCGCTGGAGGCTGAAATGGCGACGCTGTGCATTGATGGCGGTAAAAAAGCTAAGATGCGTCCAGGTGACGTATTAGGCGCGCTGACCGGAGATGTGGGGCTGGACGGGGCGGATATCGGTAAGATTGCGGTCCATCCGGCGCATGTCTATGTCGCGGTTCGCCAGAAGGTTGCCCATAAGGCATGGAAGCAGCTGCAAAACGGGAAAATTAAGGGTAAAAGCTGTCGCGTACGTCTGCTGAAATAAAGAATGAAGCGTCTCAGACGGTTTTTCTGAGACGCTAATCGTTTACTTCACTTCAAGCACGTTCAGACGCAGCTCTTCAAACTGACTGTCATCTTCTTCCGGCTGCCAGCCCGCTGGCTGCATGGGAATATCTTCCCGATCGAACGCCAGGTCCCCGCCATTCACAACTTCTGACTCGTGGTTGATGCCTTTAAAGTCGAACAGCTCCACATCCGCGAGATGGGAAGGGACGACATTCTGCATCGCGCTGAACATGGTTTCGATACGACCCGGATAACGCTTATCCCAGTCGCGCAGCATGTCACCAATTACCTGACGCTGCAGGTTCGGCTGAGAGCCGCACAGGTTACATGGAATGATCGGGAACGCTTTCGCCTGAGAAAAACGCTCAATGTCTTTTTCGCGGCAGTAGGCGAGAGGGCGGATCACAATGTGCTTGCCGTCATCGCTCATCAGTTTAGGCGGCATGCCTTTCATCTTGCCGCCGTAGAACATATTGAGGAACAGCGTTTGCAGGATATCGTCGCGGTGATGGCCCAGCGCAATTTTGGTCGCGCCCAGCTCCGTCGCGGTACGATACAGAATGCCGCGGCGCAGGCGAGAGCAGAGTGAGCAGGTGGTTTTCCCCTCCGGGATTTTCTCTTTCACAATGCCGTAGGTATTCTCTTCGACGATTTTGTACTCAACGCCCAGCTTTTCGAGGTATTCCGGCAGAATGTGCTCTGGGAAACCCGGCTGTTTCTGGTCAAGGTTGACCGCCACCAGGGAAAAATTCACCGGCGCACTTTGCTGAAGATTACGCAGGATCTCCAGCATGGTATAGCTGTCTTTACCCCCTGACAGGCAAACCATGATGCGGTCGCCTTCTTCAATCATGTTGAAGTCTGCAATGGCTTCGCCCACGTTACGGCGCAGTCGCTTTTGCAGTTTGTTGAGGTTGTATTGCTCTTTTTTGTTAATCTCTTGATTCTCTTGCATTGAGTACTACCTTCGGAGCCAGCAGGGGCAAACATTGTATGCCGCGTATGGTACGGATTCCGGCGACGAATACCAGCACGTTTTACAGCTCATTAAATCCGGAGCCGATACGCGAAAAGCGTAGCAGGCTTTCTGTGTGCCCCTGCGCATTCTGGGCATAAAAACAAATCGCAGGTTTTGATGCTCCCATGAGGACCAGCGCGAGGAGAACTTACGTTGTCTTTTACCGGAACGAATTCAGCGAAGGTACCATCCTGGCCACTTAATCTCCGCTTACAGCACATCAACCAATTCAAATTCTTCTGCGATCAGTTCCATATCTTCAGAAAAATGACCTTCGCAGACGAAAAATCGCTGATGCTCTTTCTGCCAGTATTCATGGCTTAAATCACCTTCACCCTCTTTGCGAGCGAATTCTTCAGTAACATCGCAAAAACGCACCAGCCGCTGTGAAACCAGCCTGATCACACAGACCGGGACGTTTTGTCCATCAAGGATTATGTTGTAGCTACCCACCCGCGGTGCAGACACATCCTGCGAGTACGAGGCAAAAGATCCGCAGGTGGCCGTTTTGATTCCTTTTTTAATCAGGTCCGCAAGCTTGCTCGCCAGTTCCGGGCTGTCACCCATTTGCCAGGCCGCTGCGCCTGGGTACTTCGTTTTTAATTCCTCAACCTTAACCATTCAAAATCCTTCTTAACATTTGACTAAAAGAAACGAAGTAGCGTTTTTAGCATAACCCCCCTCGATATTAGAAGCGTATTCGGCTTCCCTTCCACCTTTTTGCTCTGGTGGGTACGAAAACAAAGCGTTGCGCGTATTGCCCGACTAAATATAACCTTATGGGGTTATCTGTGTGGTGAATCTGCTGTCTTCAGCCAGGCGCGTGGCTTTGTATATCATTAACGTGTCACCAGGATGCAATCATCACCATGCTTTATCTTATAACTTTATCCCATTGGAAGGGGGCACGTGTTCAAATTTAATTCATCACTATTGGCGGTTTTGCTGTTATCAGGCTGTAGCTCCGATCTTGTTCTCAATCCACCTACGCAACCCGAATACAAGTCAATGCCAGAAATTACGCAGTCTGTGACGCCAACGCAACAGCGTGCCATCATGGCTGGCGAGCGACCTGACTGGTCAGAAAGAACCCCGATCAATACAATAAAGCGGTACTAATAAACACTTATCCACCAGGGCTGCCGTTCGGCGGCCCTTTGTTTCCACTCCATCTGGCTTGCGAGAAAATTTCTGACGCCTGATATGGTATTTATTTCTTTATCAACCATGCTTAAGACGAAGATAATTCAATCACTTCAGGATCGCTGAAGCGGCAACTTTACTCAAATCGAGAACCCTAAATGCGCCATGCATCTATTCCCTTAGCTGCAGCCACGACAATGTTTTTGCTCGGCGTTTTTATCATCAATTTACAGGTTTGGTATTCTGCACGTGCTGACAGCCTGGCAGAGGCGCGCTACGTCGTACGGAACATGAACGTTATTCTTAAAGAAGCCCGTCATGCGACTCAGATGGCAATGCAACTTGCCGAGAATGAGTGTGATGCAGAAGGGCAATATCGGCTGGGTACCGAGGCAGCATTACAGCCTCACCTGAGAACGATCATTATTCTGAAAAATAACGCGGTCTGGTGCTCCTCATTACCGGGAAACCGCGTATTGTTGGTCAATAGCTCAGTGCTGCCTGAGTCATCATTGCTCCTGGTTCCTTCGGGGAGTACCGTCAACGGTCTTCCGGTTCTCTTATACCAGACAACCCACGCCGGAAGCCGAATCATCGTTAGTATAAGTGATAGCCATATCCGGGATGCGCTGGATATGCCATTAAACGGCGTTGAATATTCTCTAAGAGTAGGCAATACCCTTTTAGGCCTGACAGGCGATGTGACTACGGTAGACCATACGAAGAAAGAGGTATTAACGGTCAAGGCCTCAGCTTTTCCTTTCTCGGTACAATTTAATTCTCCACCTCTTTTTAGTATTAAGAGATTACTCAATCGAGCCGGAGGCGTAGTGTTATTCCTGCTGATAATATCGTCTCTTTCTGCTTATATTCTTCAGCGATATCTTTCTAAGGATGTTTCACCGGAAGAGTCACTGCGTACCGCCATATACAGAAATGAAATTATTCCGTATTACCAGCCCGTAGTCAGCGGCAAAGAGGGGGCGCTACGAGGTGTGGAAGTGCTGGCCAGATGGAAGCATCCACAGTCAGGGTTTATTTCTCCGGCTTCATTTATTCCTCTCGCGGAGAAATCAGGCTTAATCATTCCCTTAACTCAGAGCTTAATGCGTCAGGTTGCATCGCATATGAATTCGATCTCTACGTTGCTGCCAGAAGGGTTCCACGTCGGTATTAACTTCAGCGCGTCCCATATCGTTGCGTCCACCTTCGTTGAAGAGTGTCTCCATTACAAGCAAAGCTTTACTCGACAGGATCTTAACCTGGTCATTGAGGTGACCGAGCGTGAACCTCTCGATATCGATGACCATCTCGTTAAGACCCTCAATGCGCTACATGAGATTGGATTTGCCATTGCTCTTGATGATTTTGGTACGGGGTATTCTGGTCTGTCCTACCTGCAGGATCTGCATATCGATTACATTAAAATCGACCAAAGCTTTGTTGCCAGGGTTAATGCCAGTGAGGACTCAACCGTTATACTGGATTCGGTACTGGAACTGGCAAAAAAATTATCAATCAGTATTGTGGCGGAAGGTGTTGAAACACAAGAGCAACTTGATTATCTCACCCATAACCACATCAAGTTCTTACAAGGTTTCTTCTTCTACAAACCCACGCCGTTTAAGGAACTGGTAAAAGTCCTTCTGTCGAAACCAAAAGTGAAGATAATGGTGGAATGAGGTTTATCACATCGGAAAAATGGGGGGACATCACCCCCCTAAAGGAATGCAGATATTATTTTTTAACTACGGTGATATTTTGTTATTCATTGACCATCTGGTCAAATTAATTGTGTTCAACTGTAATGCTAAACGCTGGGCATGACACGACGCGGCTAAAAATTATCTGCTTGTTTTATAAATTGATCTCCATCAATATTTCTTACCCGTCTGTTTACACAGCCACTGCATTCGTTTTTATTTTGTTAAAGGGATGCACGCACAATGTGTTTTTGCAGTGAGCCGTTTCAGAATATTTTTTTAAGAAAAATATGTAAACTGCACGATTATAATGAAAGGATGCTTTACTGATTAATGCAGTTTAAATGTTAATCAGTAAAGCGCCAGGCATTCACCCTGTTTTAAAGAAGTAAACTTTACCTGTTTTGGGTATCATATGCCGTCGAAAACCGTTTAACAGCCTGTGACCAGAACAATGACTCTCAATCGCTTTTGCTATGTACTACTGATTTTCGCTGCTATTGCTAGCCTGTTGACTCCGAATCCGTTGGTAATCTGGTTTCTGCTGATCAATCTGCTGACAATAGTCATGTATGGCGCCGATAAAATGGCGGCGCGGAAGGGGATGCGCAGGGTGCCGGAAGCTACTTTGCTGGTATTTGGCGTAACAGGTGGCTGGCCTGGCGCCATTGTGGGGCAACAGCTCTTTCGCCATAAAACCCAAAAGCAGCCTTTCAAAACGTACTTTTTCATCAGCGTCGTGGTCAGCATCGCCATGATGGCGGTGGTTTACCATTTATCTTCTTATTCTTCTTTGTATTAATCCCTCCGTTACTGCCAATAGTAGTAGGGCTTTTCTTAAGGGGTTGCTGTTTTTTGCACAATCTGAATAATACGTGCAACAACACGGACGACAACATCCCATGAAAATAGAATCTCTTATACTGGCAGTGCTGGTGGTCTTTTCTGCGCCTTCCTGGTCTGCTTTTCAGGAGCGGGAATATAATACCTGGTATATGAAAAATGCCGTCCTTTATGATATGACACAGACCTCGGAAGGTTTCCCGGTCATGGTGAGTGTTTCTCAGCCAGGGAGGAAATCCGCTAACTTGCTGGTGTCATTTATTACTGAAGGCCGTTGTGGTGAAAACAACCAGTCGCTAAATGTTAATGGTAAGGAGCTGCCCGCAAAATATTATTGTGTTGAGGTAGGGCAAAATAGAATTGAACATTTTTCTGTGGTTGATGCGGACAGCGTCAATGGAATGGTGACGCATTTAAAATCAGATTTCACTATTCTTTTGCAAAACAATATCAAGGTTTGGGCTGCAAATATCAAAACGCCAAAGTATGGGCTGACGCCGAGATTCTAAATAGAGAATGCCTGCGTTGTCACAGGATTTTTTGGATGTAAGACAATCATTTATAAAGTAATAGTTTCTGCGCATTACTAATCAAAATGAAGAGTAAGTGGCCCTGTTTTTTTACGTGTTTAAATGTACTGTATGCAAACCAATACGAAACAGCATAAGTAAACCTTGCTGAAATTATGGATAAAGCTCACTGCCAGACTTACGCTTGTTAGCAACTTTTTAGTTGTTCAACACATCTTTATTGGTAAGGAGCAGAAAATGTTACAACGTAATAGTCTGGATTTACTAAGCCGTAAAGAAGGAATGTGTTTGTTAGAGCAAAGCATGGGTTTTGTCTGGCAGGCAGCACTTCGGGCTGTCGCGGTATTAGGGGTCGCAGATCGTCTGGTTGATGGAAAAAAATCCGTGAATCAACTGGCGAAGGAGTTGAATGTCGACGTTGACTATCTTCATCGAGTCATGCGCTTATTGTCCTCTCGTGGGGTTTTCAACGAATTATCTGACGCCGAATACAGCCTTAGCCAATCAGCACAATTCCTCTGTTCTGAGCATAAATTTTCCTTGCGTGCGGCGGTGCTCATGCTAACAGACCCAACATTCTGGCAGCCAGCGGCAAAAATGGATGAGATATTGCAAGGCAAACCTGTCTTTAATGAATTGTTTGGCAAGCCTTTTTACGAATACTGGCAGCATGACGATAGTGGGGCTGACAGCAACATCTTTCATGCGGGTATGGCCTCTATGTCATCCGTGGAAAATGAAGCCATCGCAGATAGCTATTCGTTCCCGCAAAACGCCGTGGTTGCCGATATCGCCGGTGGGCTGGGTAACTTATTGCTGGCTGTTTTACGTCGAAACCCGACCCTGACGGGGATCCTTTTCGATCAAACAGACGTGCTTGAGCGGAATCGACTGCAGCTGTTAAATGATAATCGTCGATGGGAGACCGTTAATGGGAGCTTTTTTGAAGCCTGTCCTGTAGCGGACATTTACCTGCTTAAGTATATTTTGATGGACTGGCCTGATGAAAAGGCCATTCAGATACTTCAATGCTGCAGAAATGCTATGAAAGAAAACTCCAGGCTATTAATTTTTGAGCCACTTATTAAAAAAGAAAATAATGAACAGGGACGATTTGAAATTGACCTTCTTTTGTTAACAAGCTTTGATGGAGGACGTGCAAGAACTGAGTCTGAGTATCAGACCTTGTTTGAAAAGACTCGTATGAAGCTAAACAAAATAATAGACACCCGTTCGTATCTGTCGATTTTAGAAGTCGTACCTGTTTGAACTGTTTAAATATTATTCACAGATCATGTGTCTGGCATTCCGTTTTACCATATTCCTGCTACCCTTGTTTGTTGTACCAGGAGCATGAATATGAAAAACAAAGATGAACAAACCGGATTAGTGGGGCTGGCGATTGGGGCCGCCGTTATTGGGCTGGTTTCAGCGCAAAAACCGATCCATCGCAACAGTATAGTGGATGAACTGGTCAGACTCGGCAGGCAAAAAGGCGATGGTGTAGAAGACGAGGTTTTCGTTAAAGCGGCCGAGCTCGTGAGAAAAGGGGTATAGCCCATGGCTGAAAGACGAAATGCGAAGTGCCACTGCGGCGCGGTGGCATTCACCGTTGAACTTACTGATGGCCTCAACACCGCGCGGCGCTGCAGCTGTTCCTTTTGTCGAATGCGAGGCGCTGTCGTCGTTTCTGCGCCGCTGTCTGGGATTACGGTGACCAAAGGTGAGGATAAGCTCACCGAGTACCGCTTTAACACGGGAACGGCACGGCATTTCTTCTGCTCGGTGTGCGGGATTTACACGTTCCATCAGCGGCGTTCTAACCCAAACGAATATGGTGTGAATGTCGCCTGTTTTGAAGACGTTTCACCATTTGATTTTCCAGAGGTGAAGGTGATGGACGGGGTTAACCATCCCATGGATGGAGAAAGTGGCGTATTTGGCTATCTCACTTTTCGCGAGAAAGGTGAACAGCAGGCATGATTGCCGCCTGGCCACTCTTTAATCAGCCTGGCTATAGTGGAGAATGGTTATCTGATACAGGAGAAACTATGCTTTGTGTTGAAAAAGACGATCCGCGTGAGGCCCCTGAATCAGGCGATAAAAAGCCTCAACCTGTGAAAAAATAACGCGACCTATGCGTATATCCGCCACCGGCACTGCTGGTGGCTTTTTGTTTCCAGGGAAACGGTCAACTGCCATCCAGATGGTTTAACAGCGCGCCGAGATGCCCGACAATATCACCAAAATCAAAAATTAACGCCATCCACACCAATGCTAAAAGGGTAAGAACGGCAAGAGATACACGACCGAACAACGCTGTTATCCTTAATGGAAAAAGGGCTATCTCCGTAGTCTAACCAGCTTTCTTTCAACTTTCCCTCAACCAATCCCTTTCTGACACTATCTCTTGTGACTTACTTCAAAAACAAGCGAGCCCGCACCATGATGCGGGCTCTGACAATCAGAACTGGTAAACCAGACCTAACGCTACGACGTCATCCGTGCCGATGCCGTTGTTTTTGTAGAAGCTGTCATCTTCATCCAACAGGTTAATTTTGTAATCAACGTAGGTGGACATGTTTTTATTGAAGTAATAGGTCGCGCCTACGTCAGCGTATTTAACCAGATCCCGATCGCCCTGACCGTTGCCCAGGTCCTTACCTTTCGACTGCAGGTAGGAAAGGGACGGACGCAGGCCAAAGTCGAACTGGTACTGGGCGGTCACTTCAAAGTTCTGGGTTTTATTCGCAACGGAATCGGTTTTATCACCATACGGGGTCATATTGCGGGTTTCAGAGTACATTGCCGCCAGATAGATGTTATTGGCGTCATATTTCAGACCCGCAGTCCACGCATCCGCTTTGTCACCGCCCGCTGTGGTATTCATGACCTGTTCGTTGGTACGGTCTGAAGAGGTGTACGCCGCACCTGCAGTAATGCCCATGCCGAAGTCATAGGTGGTAGAGATACCGAAGCCGTCGCCGTTCTCGTGACGCGTGTCGCGACCGTTGTTGGTGCCTTCCTGGTTGTTGCTGGCGTCTTCATTCTTGCCCTGATACTGCAGCGCAAAGTTCAGGCCCTGCACCAGACCATAGAAGTCGGTGTTACGGTAGGTTGCCACACCGTTGGCGCGGCTGGTCATAAAGTTGTCGGCTATAGAGTAGGAGTCGCCGCCGAACTCAGGCAGCATATCGGTCCAGCCTTCCACATCGTACAGCACGCCGTAGTTACGACCGTAATCGAAGGAGCCGTAGTCACCCACTTTGACGCCCGCGAAGGCCAGACGCGTCCAGGACTGATTATCAGACCCTTCGGTGTTATTTGCCTGAATGTTGTATTCCCACTGCGCGTAGCCGGTCATCATGTCGTTGATCTGGGTTTCGCCTTTGAAGCCCAGACGCATGTAGGTTTGATCCCCGTCAGCGCCTTTATCGTCGGAGAAATAGTGCAGACCATCTACTTTTCCGTACAGATCTAATTTGTTGCCGTCTTTATTATAAATCTCTGCTGCATGAGTTGCGCCAGCCATTAACAGAGCCGGAATCATCAGGGCCAGTACTTTTCTTTGCATTTTGATATTCCATTGTGGTTGTTTTTATTTAATTAACTGTTGAACTTTCAGAATGAGAAAGTTGTCTCATGCTAAATCACTCCGCTGCGAGAGTAATAAAATATAATTGTTACGAACTAAGTAAAATCTAAACCGAATAAATCAACTGAAACGGTCATTGACTTGATGAATGATTTAAAGTTAAGCATATTAAATTGAAATTATTAATCGGGCGTTAATTAAGGTAACCTTGATGCGTTATATGCCTTTAAGATCATTCATCCATAATTAACATGAATACTATTAAGTAAACAAAATAGATATTCATTGATTATCTGGATTCGCCCGGTGTGAATGCGCCGGGCTTTTTTATGGCAAAAATATGCCCGGACAAGCCGGGCAGAGGTACTAGTCGCTGGTCGGTTTTTCGGCTTTACCCGCCATTTGCGCCAGGAAGTCATAACGTTTTTGCAGATCGGCCGCGGCATCTTTCCAGAGCTGTTCGGCCACTTCCGGCTGCTGCGCGTTAAGGCGACGGAAGCGCTGTTCCTGCATTAAGGTCTCGGCCAGGGCATCTGACGGCGGACGCGAATCCAGCGCCAGCGGTAATTTACCCTCATCAGCACGACGCGGGTCGAACCGGTACAGCGGCCAGAAGCCCGTCGCGGTCAGCTGACGCATCTGGTCGTGGCTGAGCGCCAGATCGTAGCCATGCTCTTCGCAAGGGCTGTATGCAACGATCAGCGATGGGCCAGGATACGCTTCCGCTTCCTGAATCGCTTTTACCGTCTGGTTAAGCTGGGCACCCAGCGAAATTTGCGCGACGTAAACGTGACCGTACATCATCATGCTTACACCGAGATCTTTGCGCGCCTTGCGTTTACCGTGTTCGCCGAATTTCGTCACAGCGCCTAACGGTGTCGCTTTCGATGCCTGACCGCCGGTGTTGGAATAACACTGCGTATCCAGAACCAGGATATTGACGTTTTCGGTCAGGCTCAGCACGTGATCCAGCCCGCCAAAGCCGATGTCGTAAGCCCAGCCGTCACCGCCAATCAGCCAGATCGATTTTTCGACCAGCGCGTCCGCGTCGGTCAGCAGCTGCTCAGCTCCCGCCACGCCCTGAAGCGCCTGACGCAGCTCGGCGACTTGCTCACGACGTTCTTCTGGCGTTGCATCCGCATGAAGCGCGTCATTGAGCCCGGCAGGGAGCTGCCCGGCAAACTGCTCCAGCAGGCGCATCACGCGTGCGCGGTGCTGATCAACGGTCAGGCGGAAGCCCAGACCAAATTCGGCGTTGTCCTCGAACAGCGAGTTTGCCCATGCCGGACCGCGACCGTTGGCATCGGTGGTGTAGGGCGTGGAGGGCAGGTTACCGCCATAAATAGACGAACAGCCGGTTGCGTTGGCAATCAGCATCCTGTCACCGTACAGCTGGGTAAGCAGCTTGATATACGGCGTTTCACCGCAGCCTGAACAGGCGCCGGAGTATTCAAACAGCGGCGTGATCAGCTGCGAAGTGCGAATATCAATGCGTTCCAGTTTGCTGCGATCGATTTCCGGCAGGTTCAGGAAGTAGTCATAATTGACCTTCTCCTCTTCAACATGCTCCAGACGCGACATCATATTGATGGCTTTGATCTCCGGATCCTGCCTGTCTTTCGCCGGACAGACCTCGACGCACAGGTTACAGCCGGTGCAATCTTCCGGCGCGACCTGCAGAACGTATTTCTGTCCGCGCATATCGCGGGATTTCACATCCAGTGAATGCAGGCTCGCAGGCGCGGATTCCATCTCTTCCGGTGAAACCACTTTGGCACGAATGGCAGAGTGCGGGCAGGCCGCAACGCAGTGGTTGCACTGGGTACACAGCTCTTCTTTCCAGATAGGGATCGCTTCGGCGATGTTACGTTTTTCCCAGCGCGTGGTGCCCATCGGCCAGGTGCCATCCGGCGGCAGCGCAGAGACGGGCAGGGCATCACCCAGACCGGCCAGCATCGCCGCCGTCACGGTCTTAACGAAATCAGGCGCCGCATCGGACACCACCGGAGGGCGGTTCGGGCTTGCGGCATTGACCGGCTGCAGCGCTACCTCATACAGCGACTCGCGCGCCAGCGCCAGCGCCTGCCAGTTACGCTCGACTAATTCCTGTCCTTTGCTGCTGTAGCTTTTGGCAATCGCGCCCTGCAGTTCCGCCAGCGCGCTGTCGCCCGGCAGGATGTTCGTCAGATGGAAGAAGGCCATCTGCATAACGGTATTGATGCGCGCGGCCAGGCCACATTCGCGGGCAATTTTCGCCGCGTTCACCACAAAGAAACGGGCTTTTTTCTGGTTCAGCACCGCCTGCACTTCCCGCGGCAGGCGAGACCAGACTTCATCCACGCTGTATGGCGTATTCAGGAGGAAAATACCGCCAGGCTTCAGGCGCTCGGCCATCTGGTATTTATCGATAAACTGCAGCTGGTGACAGCCAACAAAATCAGCCTGAGAAATAAGATACGCAGAGCGGATGGGCTGTTCGCTCACGCGCAGGTGGGAAACGGTCAGGCCGCCTGCCTTTTTGGAGTCGTAAACGAAGTACCCCTGGGCATACCACGGCGTGGAGTTACCGATGATTTTGATGTTGTTTTTGGTCGCGGAGACGCTGCCGTCGCTGCCCAGACCATAGAACAGCGCCTCAAGTTTGGCGGTCGAGGGCAGGGTGTTTTCCGGCAGCGACAGGGACAGATTCGTCACATCATCATAAATACCGACGGTAAAGCGCGGCTTGGGCTTCGCTTCGCTAAGTTCGTTGAATACCGCCAGCACGCAGTCCGGCCCAAATTCCTTGGACGATAACCCATAGCGACCTCCGATCACGCGCGGCAGCGTTTCACGTTCGCCCTGATTAAAGGCTTCTGCCAGGGCCGTCATCACATCCAGATACAGCGGTTCCGCCTGCGCGCCCGGCTCTTTAGTGCGATCGAGCACCGCCACAGCGCGCGCGCTTTCAGGCAGAGCCGAAAGCAGATGTTTGGCCGAGAACGGGCGATAGAGCCGCACCTTAAGCACGCCAACTTTTTCGCCGCGCGTCAGCAGTTCATCAACAACTTCCTCGCAGGTGCCAATGGCCGACCCCATCAGCACAATGACCCGTTCCGCCTGCGGATGGCCGTAGTACTCAAAAGGTTTATATTCCCGACCGGTCGCGGCGGCAAAGTCATTCATAGCCTGTTCAACATGGTCGTAAACCGCGTTGTACCACGGGTTCGTGGCCTCACGGGACTGGAAATAGGTATCCGGGTTTGCCGATGTGCCACGAATAACCGGGTGTTCCGGATTAAGGGCCCGGGCACGGTGCGCGTCAATGTCCGCCTGCTGGAGCAGATTCAGGATTGTCTCGTCAGCCAGCGGGACGATTTTGTTAATTTCGTGAGAGGTTCGGAAACCATCAAAGAAGTGAATAAACGGCACGCGGCTTTTGAGCGTGGCGATATGCGAAATCAAGGCAAAGTCCTGGGCTTCCTGAACGCTGCTGGCGCACAGCATCGCGCAGCCGGTCTGACGTACCGCCATCACGTCAGAGTGATCGCCAAAGATAGAGAGCGCGTGAGTGGCAACGGTACGCGCCGCAACGTGCAGAACGAAGGGGGTCAGTTGACCGGCGAGTTTGTAAAGAGTAGGGATCATTAACAGCAATCCCTGAGATGAGGTAAACGACGTGGAAAGCGCGCCGGTTTGCAGCGCGCCGTGCACCGTGGCAATCGCACCGGCTTCAGACTGCATTTCTACCACTCTCGGGACATCGCCCCAGACGTTTTTTAACCCGTTACCAGCCCAGGCATCCGCCTGCTCGGCCATGGTAGAACTTGGCGTAATCGGGTAGATGGCGATAACTTCACTGGTGCGAAACGCGACTGAGGCAACTGCACCATTACCGTCAATAGTTTGCATAGGACAACACCCTTACATTGCGCAAAAAATAGGGGTCTGTATTACGGCAACAAACCCTGAATATTATCTGTGTATTCTAGCAAACGGGGGATTTTACGATTTTCGCTTTTGTGTCCTTGGTATTCTCGCCATCAATGAGTAGATCAAACTTTTGGCGAAAAAATTGCGAGAAATTGTTTCCGGAGCGCATAAATACGCACTTTCGCTCTCGACGACATGGGCTGTGATGCCTATTATGCATAGGTTTCGCATCATTTATGGGGGAGAAAGCATGCGCTCAGCGTTTTTGGTAGGGTGTGCCGCATTATTGTTGTCGGCATGTAGCAGTGAACCCGTTCAGCAGGCAACGGCAGCCCACGTGGCGCCGGGAATGAAAGCGGCGATGTCCAGCGCTGGTCAGGCTAACTGCGCAATGGTTGGCGGTTCGCTGTCTGTCGCTCGCCAGCTTGATGGTTCTGCTATTGGGATGTGCGCCTTGCCAAACGGCAAACGCTGTAGCGAACAGTCGCTTGCCGTTGGAAGCTGCGGTAACTACTGATTATTCTACACGCTTAAACATCAGCGTTTTATCGGCTGTCGCCAGCGTTAACTGGTCCTCAGTCAGGTCGACCTGCGCCCCTTTGCGCAGCATGTCGCCGATGGCCTGATCCAGCTCATTCAGCTGCGGTTCAGTACAAAGCTTGCGCGTCATGGCCAGCGTTTTAACCTTAAGCTCGCCTTCGGACAATTTCCCCTGTCCGTTGAAACGGTTACACATCTGGCCGGAAACGCTGATGTTATTCACCAGGCTGATATCAGGCAGCGCGCTAAAACTGAGCTCAGGTTGCGTTGTCGCGGTCTTCACGGCCTTACCGTTCACGTTTTCCAGCACGAAGCGGTGATTCTGAAGTTGCTCCGGCTGAACGGAGGCTTTACCCGGATTAACGCAGCCGGTAAGAACAAGACTGATAACACTTAACGCGATGAGCTTTTTCATTTTTCTTCTCAAACTATAAACACTGTGAATCTTTTTCCAGTGTAACGATACGCTGCCATGCGTTAATGGGGTTTATCTGAAAGTGCGGGGGAACAGGGCAACGCAGCGGTTGCCCGGAATGATGTTAATGCGATTTAAACCCTGCAGCCGTCATCAGCATACGGAAGAGCATGCTGACAGCAGCCAGTGCCAGTACGCTGCCGCCCCAGATAATGGCCAGCCACAGTAATCTTTTCCAGACCGGTTGTTGCATCAGTGATAACCCTCCCCATGCTGAACTTTTCCGCGAAATACGTAGTAACTCCAGAAGGTGTAGACCAGAATAACGGGAATGATCAACAGCGCGCCGACCAGCATAAAGCCCTGGCTTTGCGTCGGTGCGGCGGCCTGCCAAAGGGTGATCGACGGTGGAATAATATGCGGCCAGATGCTGATCCCAAGCCCGCTAAAGCCGAGGAATACCAGCCCCAATGTCAGAATAAACGGACGGCTATGGCTGGCGGGATTATTCAGGCAGCGCCACTGGTACAGGCTGAAAATCACCACCAGAGCAGGAACCGGCAGCAGATAAAACAGATTCGGCAGCGTAAACCAGCGCGCGGCGATGGCCGGTTGCGCTAGCGGCGTCCAGAGGCTAATGGCGGCAATAAACGCCAGCAGCACGATTAACAGCGTTTTCGATACCTCGCGCATCCGCTGCTGCAGCGCGTTTTCGCTTTTCATCACCAGCCAGGTCGAGCCTAACAGCGCATAGGCCACCACCAGCCCGGAGCCGCAAAACAGGTTGAACGCGGTAAACCAGTCAAAGGGGCCGCCGGTATAGGCCCGGCCGGTGACGGTAAAGCCGTTAATGACGGCGCCTACCGTCACGCCCTGGGTAAACGTCGCCAGAATGGAACCACCTATAAACGCCTTATCCCAGAAAGGACGGTGCGCCGGGGTGGCCTTAAAACGAAATTCAAATGCCACCCCGCGGAAAATAAGTCCGATCAGCATTAACGTCAGTGGAATGGTGAGGGCATCCACGATCACCGCGTAGGCAAGTGGGAATGCGCCGAACAGCGCAGCGCCGCCAAGCACCAGCCAAGTTTCATTTCCGTCCCAGACCGGCGCGACGCTGTTGACCATTACGTCGCGATCGTCGGCGTTCTGCGTTGCCGGGAACAGAATGCCAATCCCCAGATCAAAACCGTCCATGACGATATACATCAGCGTGGCGAAAACGATGATCACAAACCAGATAATGGAAAGATCGATACCCATTATGGCTGCTCCTTATGTTCAGTTGTGACGGCAGAAAGCGGGCGCACCGGACGTCCGTCGGACTCGGTGGCGAAAGATTCATGCGGCTGCGGGCCTTTTCGGATGAGGCGCACCATATAGCTGTAACCCACGCCGAATACCGAGGTATAGACGACGAAGAAGGCCAGCAGGCTCACGCTCATATGCAAATCACCATGGGCAGAAACCGCATCCTTCGTTCGCTGAAGCCCATAGACCACCCAAGGCTGGCGGCCCACTTCGGTGGTGATCCACCCGGCCAGAATGGCAATTAGCCCGGATGGCCCCATCAGCAGCGCAAACCACAGGAAAGGGCGCGATGAATAAACGCGCTTTTTATATCGCAGCCAGAGAGCCGTTACCCCAAGCAGCAACATCAGCATGCCCAGGCCCGCCATAATGCGGAACGACCAGAAGACGATAGTGGAATTCGGGCGGTCTTCCTTTGGAAACTCTTTCAGCGCCGGAACCTGTTTATCCAGGCTGTGCGTCAGGATGAGACTCCCCAGCGCCGGGATCTCCAGCCCAAAGCGGGTGCGCTCCTGCTCCATATCCGGCCAGCCAAACAGCAGCAGCGGGGTAGGCTCACCCGGCGGATTTTCCCAGTGTCCTTCAATCGCGGCTATCTTGGCGGGCTGGTGCTTTAAGGTGTTCAACCCGTGCATATCGCCAACCATGGCCTGGATGGGGGCGACAATCAGCGTCATCCACAGCGCCATCGAAAACATCGCCCGGATGGCGGGGGTATTATTCCCGCGCAGCAGATGCCATGCCGCGGATGCGCCCACAAACAGGGCGCTGCTCAGGAACGCGGCTATCGACATATGCAGCAGGCGGTAAGGGAAGGAGGGGTTAAACACCACCGCGAACCAGTCCACCGGCACCACCTGACCGTTGACGATCTCATAGCCCTGCGGGGTCTGCATCCAGCTGTTTGAAGAGAGGATCCAGAAGGTAGAGATAATGGTCCCCAGCGCCACCATGCAGGTGGAGAAGAAGTGCAGACCCGGTCCGACCTTGTTCCAGCCGAACAGCATTACGCCGAGGAACCCGGCTTCGAGGAAGAAGGCGGTAAGCACTTCGTAGGTCAGAAGCGGGCCGGTAATACTGCCCGCAAACTGTGAAAAGCCGCTCCAGTTGGTGCCAAACTGGTAGGCCATCACCAGCCCGGAGACCACGCCCATGCCAAAGTTGACGGCAAAAATCTTCGACCAGAAATGGTACAGCGAGCGCCAGACCGGATTATTTGTTTTCAGCCACAGCCCTTCGAGCACGGCAAGGTAGCTTGCGAGACCAATGGTAATGGCCGGGAAAATAATGTGAAAGGATACGGTAAAGGCAAACTGTATCCGCGCAAGGTGAAACGCATCCAAACCAAACATGCAAAACTCCGCGATGTAATTATGTCGATGCCATTCTAAGCCGCGTCTGGGGGAGGGGGCAGAAACAGACCAAGCTTATTTTGCTATAACAGTTTTCGCGCTTTTGAACATCCAGTAAGCACCTTTACTGATGTGACGAATAATAAATGAGCTGCCATAGCCATCAATATGGTGATGCATTCAGAAGGATATTGGCAAGTTTAGACGTATTATGGAAAGAGTATACGTCACCTCGAACACGCAGATATACACCATCGTCTTTAACATCGATTTTCACCGCAGGATCGTTAGTCACCATGAATGGCGTGGCCTGATCGATATGCGTTAAAAAATCTTCTTCGCTTCTTTTTGCATCTAATAAATAGTAATGATAGGTAAAGGATGTCATGGCTCCTCCATTAGCTTGTGTGACGTACAAAACAGCCCACTTATTAACGTTCACTTTTGAATGTAATTCTTGTTCGACAGGGAAGTTGGTGAAAAATAAAACCCATCCTGCGTAGGCGAGTGCGAAAAATACAGGTGCGAGTATATAGCGTTTTTTAAAACCCCGTTCTTGCTGCATAGTCTATTCCGCATTTTATCCAGAGTTGATCATTCGGGTCATCCCCAAAAGGAGGGGAACCATACCAGTGTCCATCATTTGAGTTGCCATTCCCTGACTTTGACTGCGCCCAGCCTGCAGCACGTAAAAGAATGGAGGCAGATATTCCAGCCGCAGTACCAACTGCACCATAGTGAAAATTACCAAAATTCTCGTATTGGCGGCCTATTCTTGTTTTATAATCCCATGGGCCATGTAACCTGACCTGTTGGTAAAACCACTCATATGTTAGTGCTGATGGGCCTCGATGAAATCTTGCCAGCATCATATTATTTATAATATTAACGCCTGGCGGAGAGAAAGATGAAATATCATAAGGTGGATGAGGAGATACCGCTAAAGTTGGGTACCTCATGCTTGCGGTCTCTCATTCCAGTTGTCGGTAAACATAATGTTACCGTCACAGTGTTTCCAGGTGATTTTTTCATATCGAAATTCTACGCACTCGAGGTGATTATGTTTTTCCTTTGTGGGATCTTTTGTGTCATGCATCATTGGTGAGACACCGACGATTTTCACGCCTTCAAGAAACATGTTGAAGTATTCTTCTTCTTGCCCCGCATCATTAATCTTGTACCATCTAAACTCAGCCGATTTAAGAGTTTGACCGGTTGCAACTGCCTTATAAAGATACGGTGACGATGAATCAAAGTCTTTTTGTATGATTATGGATGAATGTTTGCGGGTACCGGTGATTTTTCCCGTAAGACCATCTGTAGGCAGACTGAGATTGTGGGAAAAACCATTAACTTCTATGCTTCCTTCCCGATTCTGTATATCAACCGCACCCTTAATATCCGCTCCGCCATCGTCTTTTATCCATAAATATGCTGGGATTGCCATGTAAAGCTCCTTTCTCATTAGGTCAATGGTATTTGTGAGTAATTTAATACTCCAGAACGGGAAAGCCAATTAGGCAAAAAATGGCATTTAAATTATTTATATTTCATGGGGTTATGTACTTGGTTGTAGCTATAGGCTTAATCAATATCCCACTGTAATGTGAGCATCACAGTTCAAAACTGTATTTTTATGCATTTTACACATAAAACAGCTTGCTTTGTCGTCAACGCCGTGCGTTAATGGTCTTCTGGTTTTGAGTCCAAATAAATATCTGACGTAGTTTTATAAAGCAGTTCTCATCACGTTGTGCCTCTCCGCAGCCTCTCTTGGGTCTTTATCTACATTCCGATTCGTTTTGTTTAAAACCATTATGCCCAATCGGCCCATTAGTAATTTACGTTTTTACGTTTACAGGAGAATCTTATGACTTCTTATATTCATTTCCGCTGCCCATGCTGTCATGGCTCGCAGTACCGTACCTCAGTCTTTGATGTGTCTGAGAAAAACCCACTCGGCGCGAAATGCATCTTTTGCAAATCGTCGATGATAACGCTCGATCACCTGGCCGCTGCGCGTCAGGCGCAAAGCCACGTTACCGAGTACCGTAAGTAATTCATTTCCCGAACTATAACAGTTAGCTAAATCTTCTCTTTTTCTCCTGCTGATATACACTGTCAGCCACAAGGAGAATCTGATGAAAAAATACCAGCGTCTGGCGCAACAAATTATCTCGCAGATAGAGCTCGGCGTATGGCTGCCGGGCGATAAGCTGCCTTCTCTGCGAGAGCAGGTGGCGAGCAGCGGCATGAGTTTTATGACCGTTGGCCACGCGTATCAGATGCTGGAAAGTCAGGGGCGCATTGTCGCCAGACCGCAGTCGGGCTATTACGTTGCCTCGCGCCCGACCGCACATCAGCCTGCTCCACCTGCCCAGGTGATGCGTGACGAAGTCGTGGATATTAACACCTACATCTTCGACGTCTTACAGGCCAGCCGCGACCCGTCCGTTGTCCCTTTTGCCTCCGCCTTTCCCGACCCACGGCTTTTCCCGCTGCAGCAGCTCAACCGCTCGCTGGCGAACGTCAGCAAAACCGCGACGGCGATGAGCGTGATTGAGAACCTGCCGCCGGGTAACGTCGATCTCCGCCACGCCATTGCCCGCCGCTACGCGCAGCAGGGGATGAACATCTCCCCGGAAGAGATTGTGATCACCGCAGGCGCCCTTGAAGCGCTCAATCTCAGCCTGCAGGCGGTGACCGAGCCGGGCGACTGGGTGATTGTCGAAAACCCCTGTTTCTACGGCGCACTGCAGGCGCTCGAACGCCTGAAGCTTAAAGCGTTGTCGATTGCGACGGACGTCCGTGAAGGGATTGACCTGAATGCCCTTGAGCAGGCGCTGAAGGAGTATCCGGTTAAAGCCTGCTGGATAATGACCAACAGTCAAAACCCGCTTGGCTTCACGCTGAGCGCGGAAAAAAAAGCGCAGCTTGTCGCCCTGTTAACGCAGCACAACGTTCCTCTGATTGAAGACGACGTCTACAGCGAGCTCTATTTTGGGCGCGAAAAACCGCTTCCGGCGAAAGCATGGGATCGTCAGGATATGACGCTGCACTGCTCGTCCTTTTCAAAATGTCTGGTGGCCGGTTTTCGCATCGGCTGGGTTGCGGCAGGAAAACACGCGCGACGTATTCAGCAGCTGCAGCTGATGAGCACGCTCTCCACAAGCTCACCTGTGCAGCTGGCGCTGGTTGATTACCTGGCGACGAAACGCTACGACGCCCATCTGCGCCGCCTGCGGCGTACGCTCGCCGAGCGAAAGCAGCAGGCCTGGCAGTCCCTTTTGCGCCATATGCCTGCCGGCGTCAAAATCCATCATAATGACAGCGGTTACTTTTTATGGCTGGAGCTTCCGGCGCATCTGGACGCGGGGCTGCTGAGCGAAAAAGCCTTAACGCACCACATCAGCATTGCCCCCGGAAAGATGTTTTCCACTTCTGACGCATGGACGCCGTTCTTCCGTTTTAATACGTCGTGGGCCTGGGGAGAGCGAGAAGAGCAGGCGGTCATTCAGTTAGGCAAATTAATTAGCACGATGCTTGAATAATCCTTTTTTCGTTTTTTAAATATTCATTTCTTATCCTGATGACGGCACTGTGAATATTTCGCGGTGCCCTGTCATAGGAAATCTGCATACCGTCTCTCGCGCCTAACTCCTTGTCTATAATCCAGTTAACGGGGAATGCGCCCTCGGTCACACCTTGATGAAATTTCCTGAAGCCGTACGGTGCGGCGCATTTGCGCGGTCTACGTTTAATGAGGGAGATATTTTTACGGCACGGCTGCCGCTAAATTTCATTGCGACAGGAGTAACCCTTATGAGCAAAAAATTTGCCCGCAGCAGCCTGTGCGCGCTCGGCATGACTATCATGACAGCGCAAGCCGCAGAACCTCCAAAGGCCATCGGCGACGGGGAAGGTCGACTGGATATTATCGCCTGGCCGGGGTACATCGAACGCGGACAGACGGATAAAAACTACGACTGGGTCACCCAGTTTGAAAAAGAGACCGGGTGTGCGGTCAACGTCAAAACGGCGGCCACGTCGGATGAAATGGTCAGCCTGATGGCGAAAGGGGGATATGACCTGGTCACCGCCTCAGGTGACGCTTCCCTGCGCCTGATCATGGGCAAACGCGTCCAGCCGATTAACCCCGATCTTATCCCCAACTGGAAAACCCTCGACGAACGGATTGTGAAAGGGGAATGGTTTAACGTCGGCGGGAAAGTCTACGGCACGCCGTACCAGTGGGGGCCAAACCTGCTGATGTACAACACCAAAACCTTCCCGACGCCGCCGGACAGCTGGAGCGTGGTCTTTACCAAACAGGATCTGCCGGACGGGAAAACCAATCAGGGACGCGTGCAGGCGTATGACGGCCCGATTTACATCGCGGATGCCGCGCTGTTCGTCAAAGCCACGCAGCCGCAGCTGGGTATCAAAGACCCGTACCAGCTTACCGAAGCACAGTATGCTGCCGTGCTTAAGGTGCTTCGCGACCAGCATGCTCTGATTCACCGCTACTGGCACGACACCACCGTCCAGATGAGCGATTTCAAAAACGAGGGCGTCGTGGCCTCCAGTGCCTGGCCGTATCAGGCGAATGCCCTGAAGGCCGAGAACCAGCCTATTGCAACCGTCTTCCCGAAAGAGGGGGTGACCGGCTGGGCGGATACCACCATGCTGCACGCGCAGGCAAAACACCCGATGTGCGCCTACAAGTGGATGAACTGGTCGCTGACGCCGAAAGTGCAGGGCGATCTGGCAGCATGGTTTGGCTCCCTGCCCGTGGTGCCGGAAGGGTGTAAAGCCAGCACGCTGCTGGGCGATAAAGGCTGTGAAACAAACGGTTATAACGAGTTCGACAAAATCATGTTCTGGAAAACCCCCATCGCCGAAGGCGGCAAATTTGTGCCTTACAGCCGCTGGACGCAGGATTACATCGCCATCATGGGCGGTCGTTAATTGCCCGGGAGCAGAACATGACGTACGCGGTAGAGTTTAACAATGTTTCCCGTCTGTACGGCGACGTACGGGCGGTGGATGGGGTCACCATTGCGATTCGTGACGGAGAGTTTTTCTCCATGCTGGGGCCTTCGGGCTCCGGCAAAACCACCTGCCTGCGCCTGATAGCCGGTTTTGAACAGCTGTCAGGCGGCACGATTTCTATCTTCGGCAAAGAGGCGAGCGAACTGCCTCCCTGGGAGCGGGATGTGAACACCGTCTTTCAGGATTACGCGCTGTTCCCGCATATGTCGATCCTCGACAATGTCGCCTACGGGCTGATGGTCAAAGGCATCGACAAGAAAAAACGCCATGCGCAGGCCCGTGATGCCCTGGAAAAAGTGGGCCTGAGCTTTGCCGTTGCCCGCAAACCTTCGCAACTTTCCGGCGGCCAGCGGCAGCGTGTCGCCATCGCCCGCGCGCTGGTCAATGAGCCGCGCGTCCTGCTGCTGGACGAGCCCCTGGGCGCGCTCGATCTCAAACTGCGTGAACAGATGCAGTTCGAGCTGAAGAAGCTTCAGCAGGAACTCGGCATCACCTTCATTTTTGTCACCCACGATCAGGGCGAGGCCCTTTCAATGTCAGACCGGGTGGCGGTGTTTAATAACGGGCGCATCGAGCAGGTGGACACCCCGCGCGATCTCTACATGCGTCCGCGCACACCGTTTGTCGCGAGTTTTGTGGGCACTTCCAACGTCTTTGATGCCGGACTAGCGCAGAAAATTTGCGGTATGGAAGGCAGCTATTCCCTGCGTCCGGAACATATTCGTCTTAACGAGGGCGGAGACGTTCAGGTTCAGGGCATCGTGCAGGCCGTTCAGTATCAGGGGGCGGCCACGCGGCTGGAGCTGAAGCTCGCAGATGGCGCCAAACTGTTGGTGAGCCAGGCCAATCTCAGTGAAACCTCGCCGCTGAGCGGCATTGCGCCGGGGCAGGCGGTGATGGCGTCATGGTCACGCGAGGCGATGATTCGCCTGCACGAGGAGAGGTGAAATGTCTATGAGTGTCGCGCATCCTCCCGCCTCGCACGGCCGCTTCAGCCGCATGACGGCGCTGTTCTGGCGAAAACCGTCGCTCGGCCTGTTCCTGCTTCTGCTCGCGCCGCTCATGTGGTTTGGCATCGTCTATTTAGGATCGTTGCTGACGCTGCTGTGGCAAGGTTTCTACACCTTTGACGATTTCACCATGGCGGTCACGCCGGATCTGACGCTGGCGAACATTCAGGCGCTTTTCAACCCGGCTAACTACGACATCATCCTGCGAACCTTAACGATGGCGATTGCGGTGACGATTGCCAGCGCCATTCTCGCATTCCCGATGGCCTGGTACATGGCGCGATACACCCGCGGCAAGTGGAAGGCTTTCTTCTATATCGCCGTGATGCTGCCAATGTGGGCGAGCTATATCGTCAAAGCCTACGCCTGGACGCTGCTGCTGGCGAAGGACGGCGTGGCGCAATGGTTTCTCAACCATATGGGGCTGGAACCGATCCTGACTTCACTCCTTACGCTCCCGGCGATTGGCGGCAACACCTTATCCACCTCCGGGCTGGGACGGTTTCTGGTCTTCGTTTACATCTGGCTGCCGTTTATGATCCTGCCTGTCCAGGTGGCGCTGGAACGCCTGCCGGCCTCGCTGCTGCAGGCCTCGGCCGACCTCGGCGCGCGCCCGCGCCAGACCTTTCGCTACGTCGTTCTGCCGCTGGCCATTCCGGGCATTGCGGCGGGGTCCATTTTCACCTTCTCCCTGACGCTGGGGGATTTCATCGTTCCGCAGCTGGTGGGGCCGCCGGGCTACTTCATCGGTAACATGGTCTACTCGCAGCAGGGTGCCATTGGCAATATGCCCATGGCCGCCGCGTTCACGCTGGTACCCATCGTGCTTATTTCTCTTTATCTGGCGTTCGTGAAACGTCTGGGAGCATTCGATGCACTCTGAACGCGCACCGCTGTTCCTCAAAGTGGCAGCGTGGGGAGGCGTCATCTTCCTGCACTTCCCGCTGCTGATTATCGCGACCTATGCCTTTAACACCGAAGACGCTGCCTTCAGCTTTCCGCCGCAGGGGCTGACGCTGAAGTGGTTTAGCGTGGCGGCGGGGCGCGGCGATATTATTGAATCCGTGACGTTGTCACTTCAGATTGCCGCGATCTCCACCGCGATTGCCCTTGTGCTTGGCACGCTTGCTGCAGCGGCGCTGTGGCGAAGCGAGTTTTTTGGAAAGAATGCGATCTCGCTGTTGCTGCTGTTGCCGATTGCGTTACCGGGGATCATCACCGGCCTGGCGCTGCTGACGGCCTTCAAAACGATCGACCTTGAGCCGGGCTTTTTCACCATCGTGGTGGGACACGCCACCTTTTGCGTGGTGGTGGTGTTTAACAACGTAATTGCCCGGTTCAGGCGCACCTCCTGGAGTCTGGTCGAAGCGTCGATGGATCTCGGGGCCGACGGATGGCAAACCTTCCGCTATGTGGTGCTGCCCAATCTGGGTTCAGCGCTGCTGGCCGGGGGTATGCTGGCGTTTGCCCTGTCGTTTGACGAGATAATCGTCACAACATTTACGGCGGGACACGAGCGCACGTTACCGCTGTGGTTGCTCAACCAGCTCGGGCGTCCGCGCGACGTGCCGGTCACCAACGTCGTGGCTCTGCTGGTGATGCTGGTGACAACTATCCCCATTCTGGGAGCCTGGTGGCTAACCCGCGACGGCGAAAACATTGCCGGCAGCGGGAAATAACAGTGAATTCAACAGGAAAATGCTATGCAAAAACATCTGCTGATAAACGGTGAACTGGTTGCCGGAGAGGGTGAGAAACAGCCGGTTTATAACCCGGCCACCGGAGAGGTGCTGCTGGAGATTGCTGAGGCGTCAGCGGCCCAGGTCGACGCGGCGGTTCAGGCGGCCGACCGTGCTTTTGTGGCGTGGGGACAAACGACGCCGAAAACCCGCGCCGAGAGCCTGCTGAAGCTGGCGGATGCGATTGAAGCCCACGGCGAGGAATTTGCCCGGCTCGAATCCCTCAACTGCGGTAAGCCGCTGCACTGCGCGCTGGGTGATGAAATTCCGGCGGTGGTTGACGTTTTCCGTTTCTTTGCCGGGGCCGCCCGCTGCCTTAACGGGCTGGCCGCCGGAGAGTACCTTGACGGCCATACGTCGATGATCCGCCGCGACCCGGTGGGCGTGGTTGCCTCTATTGCACCGTGGAACTACCCGCTGATGATGGCAGCCTGGAAACTGGCACCCGCGCTGGCGGCAGGGAACTGCGTGGTGATTAAGCCCTCTGAGATTACGCCCCTGACCGCGCTTAAGCTGGCAGAGCTGGCAAAAGATATCTTCCCGGCGGGCGTTCTTAACGTGCTGTTTGGTCGGGGCAAAACGGTCGGCGATCCGCTTACCGGACATGAAAAAGTCCGTATGGTCTCGCTGACCGGTTCAATTGCTACCGGGGAACATATCATCGGCCATACGGCGTCCTCCATTAAACGCACCCACATGGAGCTGGGCGGTAAAGCGCCGGTGATCGTGTTTGATGATGCCGACCTGGATGCGGTCATCGAAGGGGTGAGGACGTTTGGCTTCTACAACGCCGGGCAGGACTGTACCGCCGCCTGTCGTATCTACGCGCAAAAGGGCATTTACGCCGCGCTGGTGGAAAAACTGGGTGCCGCGGTTGCGAGCCTGAAAATGGGCGCACCCGAGGACGAATCAACCGAGCTGGGGCCGCTGAGTTCGGCGGCGCATTTATCCCGCGTGTGCAAAGCGGTGGATGAAGCCAAAGCCCTGAGCCACATCACCGTCGTGACCGGGGGCAGCAAAAAAGAGGGGGCGGGCTACTACTTCCAGCCAACCCTGCTGGCGGGGGCCAAACAGGAAGATGCCATTGTGCAGCGCGAGGTGTTTGGCCCGGTGGTGAGCGTCACCGAATTTGATGATGAGGCGCAGGTGTTGGCCTGGGCGAACGACTCGCAATACGGCCTGGCGTCTTCGGTCTGGACCAAAGACGTGGGCCGCGCCCATCGCCTGAGCGCGCGCCTGCAGTATGGCTGCACCTGGGTGAATACCCATTTTATGCTGGTGAGCGAAATGCCGCACGGCGGCATGAAACTATCGGGCTACGGGAAGGATATGTCGGTCTACGGGCTTGAGGATTATACGGTCGTGCGGCATGTCATGATAAAACACTAATCCTCCCAGCCTGGCCGCATGCGCGGCCAGGCGTTCTCCTTGCCCGCCACACGTGTTACGAAAGATACTCAATTGTTATTAGCCGTAATTTTTAAGTGGTTATTCTGTAACGAAAAAACTTGATCTGTGTCAACATATGACGCATATTGCGTGCGGTTATTTTTTCGGCTCTGGTATACAGAATGACGTTGTATCAAAAGATGTTGGTTTTTTACGCAATCATGGCTTCCATCTGCGCATTAATCACCTGGTTCCTCTCTAAAGACCGCAAACGTATCCGCCTGCTCAGCGCTTTTCTGGTGGGGTCAACCTGGCCAATGAGCTTTCCCGTTGCGCTGCTGGTCTCGCTTTTCTGAAGCACGCTTCCAGTTTTAAAAGATGAACATAGCATTCCTGATGTGGTAACTGTATAAATACACAGTGCATCATAAAAAGGAGTGCTTATGAACAGTTTTTACTCGCAGCAGGCCGGTTGCACCGTGCGCTGGCATGACCTGCCCGGCACCGGCGATCCCGTGGTGTTTATTCACGGGCTGGGCTGCGCCTCTTCCTACGAATATCCCCGCGTCGTACATGACCCGCTGTTTGGCGCGCGCAGAGCGATTCTCATCGACTTGCCCGGCAGCGGCTACAGCGATAAGCCTGAGCACTACAGCTATAAAACCACTGACCAGGCGCACGTTGTCGCGGAACTGATTGACCATCTTGAGCTGGATTCCTTCTGGTTATACGGCCACAGCATGGGCGGCAGTATCGCTATCGAAACGGCGGGGCTGCTGGGGTCGCGCGTGAAGGGACTGATGGTGTCAGAGCCCAATTTCCACGCGGGTGGGGGCATGTTCAGCCGGTCCATTGCAGCGCAAACCGAGCAACAGTTTCTGGAGCAGGGTTATGACGCCATGCTTAGCGCAGAAAAAACGGCGTGGGCCGGGTGCCTGCAGAGTAATGCGCCGTATGCCGTCTGGCGGGGCGCATCGAGCCTGGTGGCGGGCGTTGAGCCCGAGTGGGAAGCGCAGTTCCTGTCACTCCCTTGCCCGGTAACGTTGATTTTTGGCGAGCTCTCTCTGCCGGATGACGATGCGGATAATCTGAAGCAAAAGGGCGTTGAGGTAAAAATTATCCCTGCGGCGGGGCACTCGATGTCGTGGGAAAACCGCTCTGCGCTGGCGCGGGCCTTAGCCGAATGTATGACGATGTGATTATTGTGCGATTTATCATCGTTGCGAAATGTAGGCCGGGTAAGCGCAGCGCCACCCGGCAAGAAGGGCGGCTACTTTATTAAAGCCCGCAGTGCCTGACGTGCGTCAGGCTGAACATCATGCGGGTGCTGGTAATCAATGTTCTCTATCGCGCGGCTATAGAGTGCGACCAGCCAGTCGTACACGTACGCGGTGGCCGCATGTACAGGCTGTTCTCCCAGGCGCGTCAAACGAGGCTCGGCGCTGCTGACCACCGGCGTGACGAAGATGGCCTGGCCCTTGCGGATGCGGCTTGCCGGACGCGTCGCCACGGGCGTCTGGTCGTAACCCAGCCAGCCAACGAAATTGCCCATCACGGCATGCAGCTGTGCCGCGCTACTTTTATCCGCTTCGACAATGCGCTGAAGCTGTTGAGGCAGATCCAGCCGGTAGCTGGTGACGACCAGCACATCCGCGATTTGCTGTAACACCTCAGGATCCAGCCCAAGACGGGCGGCGGTCGCCTCGTTGCGGCTCCACTGGCGCAGATGATTTATCCAGACTCGGTGCGCGAGACGCGCTTTGTCTTTTGTCTGGAACAGGCCAGTGCTTTCCTGGGCGTTCTCGGCAAACAGGTCAATGGTATCCGTAAATAGCCCGTTAACCTGCTCCTCGCGAGGCTGCTGAACGGCGAGCAGCGTTTCAAAGGCATTCAGAGGCGGCAGCATGCCTTCAAGCAGTTCGCCGTGGCGGGCGGCGCTGCTTTGCAGCATGCGCACCATGTTTTCCGCCTGAGCGCGTCTTATCCCCGGTTCTTCAACCAGCGGTGCCAGATAGCTTTGCATCAGCGCCGACAGCTCCTGACGCAGCGCGTTTTTCAGCGTGCCGAGACGCTTCTGTCGCTGCGCGGGTAACGTGGCCTGAGACAGCCATTCGATGACGCGCTGCATGCTGTGGCTGTCCAGCGCCTGCAGCGTGCCCCAGCGTAAACCCGGCTTTCCGAGCAGATGCTGTACGGCTTCATCGAGATTCTGCCGGGTAGTAAAGCGGGCGTCATGCGGGGTGATCGCCCACACCAGCCCCGGCAGGGCAGATTCTTCAGCAGGCTGCGTCTCCTTCACCCAGTTCATTAACACTTTTGCTTTTTTGGCCGTCTGTTCGTGCTGTGCCGTCGCGTTGCAAATCACCAGCACATCCGGCTGAAGCTGTTGACGGTAATGTTCAAGAAGCCACTGGGATTTTGCCTGGCGTAGCGGATCGGCACGGTTATCTTCAAAAACCGGAATATCAATAATATCGACGTTATCCAGAGCCCCGTTCTCAACCGGCAGCACCAGCTCGCGGGTCAGGAATGCCAGCACGTCGACCGGGATGCTGATGGCGTTAAGCATTTCACCGCTATTCAGCGGATGAAGCAGCGTCTCCTGCGCGTCCTGAAGGTCTAACGCGCCGTCGTGCGTCAGGAACCCTTCACCCGGCAGCCCAAAGCTGTCCACCAGCAGGCTAAGCGGGGCAGCAAGATCGCCGGCATGGCTGGTCTGGTGCAGCACATGGGCCAGTTTTAACCACTGCTGGGTCAACTCCTGCTGCTCGCCCCAGAGCAGCGACCAGACGCTGGCTCGCGTGCTGAGATCGAGAGAAGGTACCAGTTGGGCAAACTCATGCCACAGGGCATCATCAATTTGCTGCTTAGCGGCGGGAACCGTGCTTTGCCAGAAGCGGGCAATCGTCCCCACTTCCTGAGCCGTGATGCCGGGCACGCTCTGCGGCTGGCGCAGCCCGCGCCACTTCTCCAGACGTGTCTCAATGACCGCTTTATCCACCGCGCGCATCTGTGGATGGAGGGTCGTACGGGCAATAAAAAGCTGTACTAGCTCGGCCTCGGTGACAAGACTCAGACGCAGCGGGAACGCCTCATCCGCCACCTCCGTGTTTTCACGGGTAAAGCGGACGGCCATGTTGGTCAGGGCATGTCCCGGATTGATATGCGAAAAATAGTCAAAGGTGCGCTGGCCCGGCGTCACGTTCAGGCGTCCATTACCGCTGCCGCAAAGAGACAACAGCAGGTGCGCTTTCGCGCTCTGCGAATGGCCGTAAAGCCCAACGCTGCTCTGGCGGGTCATGGCGCGTTCAATGGCCTGCTCCCGCGCCTGCGCCGCGTTGATGCGGGCAAGCAGGGCGTCGGCATCGTTATCCAGCACAGGGGCGTTCAGGCGCGTCTCATTAATCCACCCAATTAAGGCCTGAGTGGTGGTCGTCGTCTCTGTCATTTCAGGTATACGCTCCCGCTGTCGATCCAGTAGTGGCTACCGCTGTGTCGGCGATCGGCCAAAGTGTTCAGTTTGAAGGTTAATGCGTCAGGCGCAACAGGCGTGCCGTCCTGCAGCCAGGCATCGCTCAGCTCGAAGGCCTCCGGCCCCTGCTGCTTGCTGCCGCCGCAGAGCCTGAGCCGCACGTTCAGCACGCCGTCACCGGCAATGGCTTTCGCCAGTTCAGCCGAGTTGATGCTGAGCGTGTAGAGCGGCGTGGCGGGCCAGCGCGCGTTCGCCAATTGGCGGAAGCCGAGAGTCACGTTACCGCGCAGCGGGAAGTGCAGACGCGCGTCAAGCTTCGCGCCGGGTTTATCCAGGTCGATATCCTGGTACCAGACGTTTTCCTCGGGCAGGGTATTGACGGTGTTATCCAGCACGCCCAGATAGCGCACGGTGGAATACGCGCCAATGTCCGCAGCTTTAAAGTTGAAGCGCGGCAGGCGCAGGTCAAGCGCCAGGCTGCAGAGCATGGCCCCGACGGCGGCTGTCGATTTCGGGTTGCCAATGCGCCCCTGCTGGCTGAACGGATACCACTCATGTACCTGGTATTTATCCAGCCAGACGATACGGTTGACCGGCACCGGCTGCAGATGTCGAATGAGCGCCTGCACGCCGGGCAGGCAGCCGGGGCGTCCGGTGATCAGCAGAATATCGCAGCTGTAATGTGAAATCGCCTCACACACCGCGTGCAGCGGGGAGGCCAGCGTAAACTGCCCGGCCAGCATCGCATCCTGCATTTCGCGGAAGCTGACGTGCAGCGGCACGGCGAACAGGTCGAAAGCGTCAGAGCCCGCAGGCAGGGCATGATCGATCGCCTGCTGCAGATAGTTCATCACGTTGCGCGTCGGCTTCTGCGGCAGGAGATCGCCAAAGGTGGCATGCAGACCGGCCAGCGGATCGTCAACGTCGCTCGATTCCCACGCGGCAAGAATGGCATGGCCAATCGGCATAAAGAGCTGCAGCGCCGTCTGCTGGCGGAGTACGGCCTGGGTATCAATACGCCCGGAGTCGCCGAACAGCGAGGCCATCAGCAGCGAGGCATCAGCAATACCGGATTTCTGCAGCTGCGTTTGCAGCGCGGGCAACACGTAGCGCTGAATCACGTCCAGAAGCGTATCGTCGCCCGCGACCTTAAATCCTTCACGGAACAGCAGCTGAGGGGTGATTTTGACGTTATTGCCGGAACCGTCGTCCAGCTGATAATGGGTGATCGCCATATCCGTTGTGCCGCCGCCGATGTCGATGGACGCTACGCGCAGCGTGCGGCCCGGCTGGCTACCCGGCTCAGGTTCGCGGTCCGGACGAGCAAGAGAGGCGAAGAAGGCTTCGGTCTGGCCGCCAAAGCGGGAGATGGCTTCGTTATACAGCCAGACCAGCTGACCGCAGCTGGCTTCATCCCACTCCATCTGGATTTCAGGTACCGGCACCACGCTTTTTTCCTGCTGTTTGCGGGTGACAAAATCCTCATCCTGCGGGTGCCATCCCATCGCTTTCCAGACGATGGCGATGGCTTCAAACATGCGGCGACGGAAGATCTCGCGCTCCTGCTTTGGCATGGCGGAGGGCAGCGTCAGGATCAGCGTGCGCAGCTGGCGCGGCGACGCCGGGAATCCCAGACGTAAGCGCGTGGCGACGCTGTTGATCTGCCCCAGCGCCTGAGCCAGCAGCTCGCACAGCATGTGGGTCATCAGGGTGCTGCGGCTGTACTGCGGAGAGAAGACCGGCAGCCGTTCGTCCTGCGGCAGCGTGAAGAGCGGCTCGCCGTCATCGTTCATCAGGTTCATCAGCGGAAACGCGGTGGCAAGCGGTTCACGCTGGGTCTTGCTGTTCATCTGGCTAAAGCGCCAGTCCTGCACGACCGGCGTTTCATCCCACAGGTAGCGACGCGGGCTCGAGATGCCGCTGTTGCCTTCGGTCCCCAGACGCTGCATCGCCAGCTTGCGGGCTTCATCACCCACGCGAACAATGGACGGCCAGACAAAGGCATCTTCGCGACCGCTTTCGACCGAGAAGTGCTGCTTGCCAAAACGCGCTTCCGAAAACTCGAGACGGCTGGTGAACAGCGGCGCATTCAGGAACTGCGGCTCGCTTAGCGAGCGAACCTGCAGCTCGGCGGTCTGGCGCAGGCCATCGTTGGCATCGCCGTGGTCTTCAATAATGACGCCACAGGTGTGGGTATTGCCCACGTCGAGGATCAGATCGACCGGAATGGCAGGCGTGCTGAGCGTATGGGTAACAAATTTCACTTCCGGCACGATGAGCTGTTCACCGAGCATGGTCATCAGGTTGAGCCAGTGGGCCTGATATTCAAAACCGCGCATCGCCTGCTGGAGATCGCGTTCTGAGCGGTTTTCAACGCCGTCGGCATACTGGGTAAATGCCTCGCGCAGCCAGCCGTCAATCCACGTCTGGTCGAGGAAGCTTTCAACCTCCTTATCTCGCCAGGCCAGCGCGAAACGGGTCCCGTTCAGAATATCGTTTTCAACCGGGGAAAGGGCGGAGGTGGCGTGTTCAGCAATCTGGCTGTCAAGGGCGAGAGTGACGCGGTGCGTATTGCCTGCCGTGTCGGGTGTATCCAGCCTGCGCACCTGAACGCGCGCCCAGTTATCCGGCCCCTCAACGAAGGTTCGCGGCGGGTTGAAGCGCAGGAACGGAACCGGAAGCCAGACGCCGTCCAGCACCGCCAGGGACTGATGCAGCGGGATGGTGGTTTCCGGCTTAACCACTTCAGGCTGCCCGCCGTTCGTTCCCGGCAGGGTATAGCGCCCGTTAACAAGGTCGAAATCGAGTCGCAAAAGCGGGCCGTTCGCGGTTTTACGTACGAAGCGCCCGTTGCTGGCGGTGTCCTGCGGCGTCAGACCGAAATCAAGGAACTGCACGCCGCTGTTGGCAATAAGCGTGACGCTTTGTTTATAGTCGCAAAGATTTACCAGCATAGAATCAGGCACCTGCTTTCTTGAACGTCAGTGGAACGACGGTATTGGCATCATAACGGGCGCGACATTCTGCGATATCGCTGGCGCCTGCTTTACAGGCAACTTCCGGCATCGGGTAGCGGGAACCGTCGGTGCAGCGGGCAGTACCGCGACTTTTAATCATCAGCTCGCCGTTGCTGTGCAGCCCGGAGAAGACCTCCGCGCGGCAGACGACGTTGTCGCCATGGACAACCCGGGCGAAGCCTTTATTGTTCTGGATCTGATAGCGCATTGACGGCGGTTTGCCGGTGACCGGATCTTTCACGTCGAGAACCGCACGCCAGGTACCGTTCAGGAAACGCGTCGATCCCGCTTTCACCTGATTCGCTTCCATCACCATGGCATCTTTCGGGATGGCGACAATCACCACCGGGGCAGGCTGTGGCGCAGGCGCCGGAGCAGGCTCTTTTTCTTTGTTCGCCAGCACCTCTGCCTGATGCAGCGGCAGTTTCATCGCCAGCGGCTCAACCGCTTTGATCGGCTTTGGCGCAATCTCGACGGGTTCTGGTGCGGGCGCCGGTGCGGGCTCAGCGGAAGGCGACTGTTTTGGCCACAGCAGCGGTGCGGCAATGGCGGCAACGATCACGGCAGCAACCGGCAGCGTCCACAGGGGAACACGACGTTTTTTCGCGACGATCGGCACAGCTGGTTCCTGAGCGGGTTGCGCAACCGCCGGGGCTGGCTTTGGCTCATACAGCTCTTCCGGCGTGATGCGCACCACCGTGGAAGGGGCGATCAGCGGCTCGTCGGCGTGTTCAAAGGCTACAACCGGTTCTGGCTCAGGCTCGGGCTCAGGATCTTCAATCACAACGGGGGCAGGCTCAGGGACCAGCGATTCTCGCAGGCAGTCGAGAACATCGTCGCGCGCATTTTCGTTCAGGTTTACAAAGCCCCAGAAGCTGATGACCGGCTTTCCGTCCACCAGGAAGAGGAAGTTTTCACCCGGGAACTGAAACGCCTTTGACAGCAGAGAGCCAAAAAGCTGCTGCGCGGTTTTGGGGGACTGGAGGCATTTCTTGCTTAACGACTCAACGCTGGCGAGCATGTTTTCCAGATAGCGCAGGGCGCGATAGCGGTCATCTTCATCTGCCGCTTTCCAGCTGGTTACGCTCCCTTCAACGGGGGAATACCAGTCCACGCGGTCACCGCTGTCGTTGACCTGAGGGATCGCCAGACAGTCGACGATGGCCTGTTGTTTGCGCAACCGGAGCGCTTCCCGGATTTGTAACGCTGATTCAAAAACGGCTTGTCCGCCGCCGCCAACGGCCTGAAAGTCATCCAGGTTACCGCTGCGTAAAAGAGTTTTTGCCACGATTTGATCCCATATACTTCTTCACACCGTTACTTTAACGAAATGAGGAAGCAACCAAACGGGGGAAGAGACGCTAAAAGGGCCGATTTCTTGCGGCATAGAAAGTGACGGTTGTGCTTGACGAATAATGGAACTTAAGGCAAATCATCTTTTTGGGCGCTGGCGGTTAAAACAGCAAAAAACGCGGCTTTAGAATAACCTGATAGTGTTTCGTTATTTGCCAGGTCAAAACGCCTGTGCTGTTATTACTGTCCTATATAATAAAACTGTCAGGGTTATAACCATGTCTACAGGGAAAACACTGCTCGCTCTTGCGCTGAGCGCGCTGTTACCAGCCGGTGCCGCATGGGCGGCAAACAACGACACCCTTATTTACTGTTCTGAAGCGTCCCCCGAGTCCTTCAACCCGCAAATCGCCAGCTCTGGCCCGTCTTTTGTGGCCAGTTCTCAGGTACTGTACAACCGCCTGATCAATTTCGACCCGGTGAAAAACACCCCTGTGCCGTCGCTGGCAGAGTCCTGGACAATCTCGCCGGACGGAAAGACTTATACCTTTGCCCTGCGCAAAGGGGTGAAGTTCAACAGCAATAAATATTTCAAACCGACGCGCGACTTTAACGCCGATGACGTTATTTTCTCGGTCATGCGTCAGAAAGACCCTAAACACCCATATCACAACGTGTCGCAGGGCAACTACGAATACTTTAACGATGTGGGTCTCGATAAGCTGATCCAGGACGTTAAAAAGGTCGACGATTATCACGTTCAGTTCACCCTCAGCGAACCCAACGCCGCGTTTCTGGCCGACTGGGGGATGGATTTCGCCTCCATTCTCTCCGCCGAATACGCCGACGCGATGCTGAAAAAAGGCACGCCTGAAAACGTAGACACCTGGCCGATTGGTACCGGGCCGTACGTCCTGCAGCAGTATAAGGTAGATTCGCTGATCCGCTACGTCGCGAACCCGAACTACTGGGAAGGCGAAGTGCCGACGAAGCATCTCATCTTCTCCATTACGCCAAACGTGGAAACCCGCCTGGCGAAGCTGCAGACCAACGAGTGCCAGATTATTCCTGCGCCATCCCCGGTTCAGTTTGATGCCATTAAGAACAACAAAGACCTGACGCTGCACTCGGTCGATGCGCTGAACGTCGGCTATCTGGCGTTCAACACAGAGAAAAAACCGTTCGATAACGTGCTGGTGCGTCAGGCGCTTAACTACGCGACCGACAAGAAGGCCATCGTTAATGCGGTCTTTATGGGATCGGGCACGGTGGCAAAATCGCCGATCCCGCCAAATATGCTGGGCTTCAATAAAGACCTGAAGGACTACAGCTACGATCCTGAAAAAGCGAAAGCACTGCTGAAGCAGGCGGGTCTGGAGAAGGGCGCGGAAGTCACGCTGTGGTCAATGCCGGTTCAGCGTCCTTATAACCCGAACTCGCGTCGTATCGCGGAGATGATCCAGAGCGACTGGGCGAAAGTCGGCGTTAAAGCCAAAATTGTCTCCTACGAGTGGGGCGAATATCTCTCCGGAATGCGTAAAGGCGAACATGACTCCGCGCTGTTTGGCTGGATGTCCGATAACGGCGACCCGGACAACTTTGCCGACGTGCTGCTGGGCTGCAACAGCATTAAAACCGGATCCAACGCCGCGCGCTGGTGCGATAAGGGTTATGATGATCTGGTGCAAAAAGCGAAGCTGACCAGCAGCCCGGCCGAGCGCGCGAAACTTTACGGCCAGGCGCAGGAGATTTTCTACCAGCAGGCGCCTTGGATCGCGCTGGCCAACGGGAAAACGTTCTACGCGACCCGCAGCAACGTGACCGGATACAGCGTGAGCCTGATGGGCAGCGATTTCTCTAAGGCAAAGCTGAACTGATCGTTTGCCCGGTGGCGCTGCGCTTACCGGGCACATAACAAGGAGTGACAATGTCACATTTAAATGAAGTTATCGCCCGCGTCGATGCCGCCATCGAAGAGAGTGTGATTACCCACATGAACGAGCTGCTGATTGAATTAAGCGATGATGCTGAGCTCAGTCGTGAAGATCGCTATACCCAGCAGCAGCGTCTGCGCACCGCGATTTCGCACCACGGTAAGCAGCATAAAGAGGAGATAGACGCACGTGAGGAACAGCTGACGAAAGGCGGCACCATACTGTAACGTTTAAAACTGGCGTCGCGCCACCAGCCAGGCTCCGACCACCAGCATCACCGCACCGCACACCGGGCCAATCAGGGCGCGCAGCGGAATGCCATGGCTCCTCAGCACGTCCATTACCAGCCCGCCAATCAGCTGGCTTGCTACCAGCACGGCGATGGTCGTCGCCGCGCCAACGTTCTGATATCCGCTGATGCTGGCAAACACGAAAAACGACCCCAGCAGCCCCGGGATAAGCGTCCACCAGCGAACCGTTGCGGCCAGCTCGCTGAACCCGGCGACGCCCTGTTTCAGCAGCAGAATGCTGACAAACAGCACAATGCCGACCAGGGAGTTCAGCAGCATCGCGATGAGAATGGTGGAGGAGGACTGGGTGATACGCACCATCAAGGTGTTTTGCACCACCAGACCAATTCCCGCCGCCACCAGAAACGCCAGCGTCAGCGTCTGATTCATGGGATTGCGTCCGGTTCGCTGCGCTCGTCCAGCTGCAGCTGCATAAAGGTTAAGTCCAGCCAGCGGCCAAACTTGGTTCCCACCTGCGGCATCTGCCCCGTGATGACAAAGCCGAGCGTTTCGTGGAGGTGAATCGAGGCATGGTTTTGCGCTTCAATCCCGGCCACCATAACGTGTTTACCGATGGCGCGGGCCTCGTTTATCAGCGCGATCATCAGCGTGCGGCCAATGCCTTTTCCCTGATGTTCCGGGTGGACGTAGACCGAGTGCTCAACCGTATGACGAAAACCGTCGAAGGCGCGCCAGTCGCCGAAAGAGGCGTAGCCGGTAATCACGCCGTCTTCTTCGCTTACCAGAACCGGGTAACCCGCGAGAGTGCGTGCCTCAAACCAGGCGATTCGGTTATCAGTATCGACGGTTTTATCGTTCCAGATCGCGGCAGTATGCAGCACCGCGTGGTTGTAAATCTCTCCTATCGCAGCGCAGTCTTCTTTGCAGGCATGACGAACGATCATGATTAAACCTCTGTGTGTTGTTCACTATAGTATTACGTTGTGGCTACGATATTACACAATCGTATAGCTCGAACGCTACGGCATAAGCCATATTTTTTTGTTATCAAAAGCCCATTGAAATGCTCTTCATTCACTATAGTATGACGTCATGAACACCATAACAGACACGATGAATCAACGGATTAGCGCAAGAATTCGCCTGGAGCGTGAGTCTCGCGGATGGTCCCTGAGCGAGCTGGCCGACCGGGCAGGCGTCTCCCGCGCCATGATCCACAAGATTGAACGCGGGGACAGTAGCCCGACGGCCACCTTGCTTGCCCGCCTGTCAGGCGCGTTTGGCATCAGCATGTCCACGCTGATTGCCCGGGCCGAGATGCAGGAAGGCAAGCTGCTGCGCCTTGCAAACCAGCCCGTCTGGCGCGATCCGCAGACGCACTACCTGCGCCGTCATGTTTCTCCCCGCACCGATCTGCCCATCGACCTTGTTCAGGTTGAACTGCCTGCGGGCAGCGATGTTCCGATGCCTGCCTCTTCTTACGCGCTGGCGCGTCAGCTTATCTGGCTGCAGTCCGGTGAGCTGGTGTTTCAGGAGGGCGACACTCGCCACGAAATGCACGCCGGCGACTGTCTCGAACTGGGGCCGCCAAATGACTGCCGGTTCATCAACGAAACGAATGAAACCTGCATCTATCTGGTTGTACGGCTTAACCAGTCCGGCTCGTAATGCTAATGCGATAACGCCGATCGTGAGCCAGGCTGTAATAACATTTGTACCAGAAGGAGATCCTGATGAATCAATCTGTTTCGCAAAATCGCCGCTGGGTGCTGGCCTCTCGTCCTCAGGGCGCGCCGGTGGCGGAAAATTTTCGTCTGGAAACGCAGCCTGTTCCAGCCCCTGTTGAGGGGCAGCTTTTGCTTCGTACCGTCTGGCTGTCGCTGGACCCGTACATGCGGGGGCGCATGAGCGATGCGCCATCCTATTCACCGCCGGTTGAGCTGGGTGCGGTGATGGTGGGGGGAACGGTCAGCCGGGTTGAGCAGTCAAATCATCCCGATTTCAAACCGGGTGAATGGGTGCTGGGCTACAGCGGCTGGCAGGAGTATGACCTCTCGGACGGCAGCGGCCTTGTGAAGCTGGGCGAAAATCCGTCTCATCCTTCCTGGTCGCTGGGGATACTGGGTATGCCGGGCTTTACCGCCTATATGGGGCTGCTGGATATCGGGCAACCGAAAGCCGGTGAAACGCTGGTGGTGGCTGCGGCAACCGGTCCGGTTGGCGCGACCGTCGGGCAGATCGGCAAAATCAAGGGTTGTCGGGTGGTTGGTGTGGCCGGTGGCGCAGAGAAATGCCGCCATGCCGTTGAGGTTCTCGGGTTTGACCTGTGTCTGGATCATCACGCGGCCGATTTTGCCGACCAACTGAAGCACGCCTGCCCGAAAGGAATTGATGTCTATTATGAAAACGTTGGCGGAAAAGTATTTGACGCCGTGCTGCCGTTACTCAATACCTCCGCGCGCGTGCCGGTATGCGGTCTGGTAAGCGGCTACAATGCGACGGGATTGCCCGAGGGGCCGGATCGCCTGCCGCTCCTGATGGCGACCATCCTGAAGAAACGCATTCGTATGCAGGGCTTTATCATCGGACAGGATTACGGGCACCGCATTAAGGAGTTCCAGGAAGAGATGGGGCGCTGGGTGCAGGAGGGGAAAATCCACTATCGCGAACAGGTAACGGACGGGCTGGAGAACGCCCCCGAGGCGCTGATTGGCCTGCTGGAAGGACGAAACTTCGGCAAAGTCGTGATTCGCGTCGCGAGTGACAATAAATAAACAGCAATATGGCGGGGTTTCCCGCCATATTTATTTGTGAAGATACGATATATTGTCTTTAATTACTGGACATAGCTTTTCGCGCCATCATCCCGGATGAGCCCGAAAACGATAAAAAACAAAATTTGCTTTTTTTGCTGTTTTTACGTACTTCCCACCACCAGGCATGACGATACAGGATATATCGGACCAGCGCCGTTTTATTAAAACTGGCGTTTAAAAATAGCATTAAGTTTTAGCTACAGGAATTCCACATGCTTGATTTGGATCACTTAGAAAAAGCCCAAAGGGTCAGTCTTACTATGCAAGTTGAACTCAGTTTGAAAGGAGCGTTAATTACAGGCTCACTCAAACCTGGGGCACGACTGATTACGAAAGAAATTGCCGATAAATTAGGAACCAGTATTACCCCTGTTCGCGAGGCGCTTTTGCGCCTGGTGTCATCAGGGGCATTACACGCTACGCCCGCGCAGGCATTTCTGGTTCCGGAGGTTACGCTGGAGCGCTATAACGAGATTAACGCCATAAGAAAACAGCTTGAGCCAATGGCGGTCGCCGCAGCCTGTCGGAATATGTCTGATAGCAAACTGGAGGCGTTGCGCAAATTGTCGGATGCCTTTCATGAGGCCATGCGCAACGGGAACGTCCAGCAGGCATTGCATGCGAATCGCGTCTTCCGGTTTACGCTTTATCAGTATGCAGAAATGCCAACGCTTAATGCCTTAATTGAGCAGCTCTGGGTGCGCATCGGGCCCTGTATGAACTATCTGCATCAGGAGCTTAACGACATCAAAGCCTCGACATATCACTATGACGAACTGCTTTCCGCCCTTGAGCGAAGAGATGTTGTTGCCTGCCAGAAGGCGATTGATAAGGTGATTGATGAAGCGAATTTGCTTTTACAGCGACAATATTTTAACTAAGAGATTATTTAGCAGGGCGACTATATTTCGCACCTAATTATTTATCCGGTGAATAACTCCTGATGGTTTATTGCCATCAGGAGCGTTATTTCATTAATCAAATAAACTTTTCTTTTAGCTTACTCGAAGCGATAAGAGACCGACAGCCCGACCCCGTAGTTACGGCCAGGTGCAGGCTCGTAATAACGACCGTTAGACTCGTTGACAATAACCGAGCCCGCGTACTCTTTATCGAACAGGTTATCGACGCGGCCAAAGACGTCCATGCCCCAGCTGCCGTAGTTGAATTTGTACCCTGTGTTCAGCCCGACCACCGTATACGACGGCGCTTTCGCCGTATTCTCGTCGTCGGCCATGATATCGCTCATGTAACGCACGTCCGTGCCCGCGTACCAGCCTTCCTCCGGCTGCCAGCCAAACGAAGCGAAACCCATATTGCGGGCAATACCCGGCATCCGGTTACCGTTACAGTCTGCGTCGCTGCAGACGTTAGTCCGGTAGGTGGCATCCAGATACGTCCACGCCATCTTCAGCTTCCAGTTCTCAGCAAACTGCTGATCGAGGGAAACTTCCACACCCTGACGACGGGTTTTCCCGGCATTTTTATAGGTTGTGCGGCCGCCTGAACTGGAGTCCACCACGATCTCGTCATCCGTATCGGTGCGGAACAGCGCCGCCGTCAGCAGGCCGTTGCCGATTCGGGTTTTGCTGCCCACTTCATACGTATTGTTGGTGGACGGCTGCAGCCCAATGTTGAGGCCTCCCTGGTTATCGGCGCGATAGGAGAGTTCGTTGATAGTTGGCGTTTCGAATCCACGCCCTGCGGCAGCGTAGAGGTTCCATGCGTCCGTCACCGCATACTTCACGGAACCGGCCGGAAGCCATTTGTGATAGCTCGCGTCACCGCTGTCATCACCGTTGCCCGGCGTAACGTAATGATCGTTGGAATCAAACCAGACCGAGCTGTAGCGCACCCCGGCATCCACTGACAGCTTCTGCGTCAGCTGCCAGCTCGTTTGCAGATAAGGATCGACGTTCCACATCAGGTTACGTTCGTTACGACGCTTGTCACCCTTCAAGCCGTAGTCCGGCGCGCCGTTGTTCATCACGAAGTTCTCGTACCCGCGACGATCTTCGCTCAGGTTTTCGTAGTTCAGGCCGGTGGTAAAGGTGACCGGCACCAGCAGCTCGCCACGGTGCGTCCAGCGGGTATCGATGCCCTGATAGTGGCGCTGCATATCAATCACCCCGCCGGAGTGGGAAGGTTTGAGCTGCGGCTGATAGGGAATCGACTGATACTGCGTCATTTCACGCTCGCCGGCGTACATCATCACGCTGAGGTCGTCCTGCGCGCTGAGCTGGCGGTCGTAGCGCAGGCCGGCCTGCGTCTGCTTAATGGTCTTACGCGTGTTGTACTGATCGCCGCGGGGGGACTGGCGCGGATTGTCCCGCCACTCCTGGTAGTTCAGCCCGCCCGGATCGTTGGCCTTCATGTCCACGCTGTTGAAGATAAGCGTCAGCTTGCTGACGTCATCAATCCGCACGCCCAGCTTAGCGTTGGCAAGGTTCTTCCGCGCGCCGCTGTGGTCGCGAAACCCTTTGGTGGTGAAGCGGGTGGTGGAAACGGTGTAATCCACATCGCCCGCGTGGGTGCCATCACCCATCGCGCCGGTGGCTTTCATGCCGTAGCGCCAGGTCCCGTAGCTGCCGTAATAGCTGCTGGCTTCAATGGTCGGCGGCTGCTGCCCGGTCTGGGTATTGATGTTAATCACGCCGCCAGAGGCGTTGCCGTACAGGGCAGAGAAGGGGCCGCGCAGCACTTCAACGCTCTCCACGCTGGAGAGATCGATGTTGGAGGTCTGGCCCTGTCCGTCCGGCATGGTGGCAGGAATACCGTCGACGTACATACGGATACCGCGCACGCCGAAGGTTGAGCGGGCGCCAAACCCGCGCATCGAAAGCTGGAGATCCTGGGCATAGTTCTGGCGGTTCTGAATTTGCAGCCCCGGGACGCTGCCGAGGGACTCAGACAGGTTGATACGAGGCGTGGCCTGGCGCATATCGTCGCCATTAACGACGCTGACCGCCGCCGGGGTATCGAGTTCCGATACGGTTTGCGGCGTGGCGCTGACGATCATGATTTGTTCTTCCGCGCTCATTGCGCTAAGCGGCGCCAAAATAACGGGAACCAGCAGCAGCGGGAGAGAAGCCTTACGGGCAGAAATGATTTTCATGAATAAAACCGGTTGTGGTATGTAAACGAACCAAATGGAACATGTCCATATATGTTAAAGGTTTTGTAAAAGTTTTGAAAACTATAACCGCACATTGCGTTAATGGAAGGCGAAGCGGGAAAGAAAAACTCCACATTCGTTTGATTAATGATTACTATTCTCATTATCAAAAGGCAATGCCACGACGTTGCCTGCCGGAAGTGATGTCAGCAGAAAACCCTCTTTTCAGAAAAGGAATTGTTATGTCTTTACGTCAACTGTGCTCGCCGCGTCTGAGCGTGTCGCTGCTGTCTGCCGCTTTACTGTTTGCCGGAACGTTCCAGGCGCATGCCGCCGAAGAGGTGCTGCGCAAAGCGGTGGGCAAAGGGGCGTATGAAATGGCGGTGAGCCAGCAGGAGAACGCGCTGTGGGTGGCAACGGCGCAAAGCCGTAAAACCGACAAGGGCGGCGTTGTCTATCGTCTCGATCCGGTCACGCTGGACGTCACGCAGGCCATTCATAGCGATCTCAAGCCCTTTGGCGCCACCCTTGACGGCGCGAGCCAGACGCTGTGGTTCGGCAACACCCTCAACGGCGCGGTAACGGCCATTGACGCCAAAACGGGCGACGTAAAAGGGCGTGTGGTTCTGGACGGACGTCAGCGTAGTGACACCGTTAAACCGCTGCAGCCGCGCCAGCTGGTGGCAGACGACCGCACCCACACCGTTTACATCACGGGCGTGGGGAAAGAGAGTGTGGTTTGGGTCGTGGATGGCGCAACGCTGAAGCTTAAAGAGACCATTGCCAACACCGGTACGTACGGCACTGGCCTGGCGCTGGACGTGCAGGCGAAACGTCTCTATACCACGAATGCGGACGGCGAGCTGGTGACGATTGATACGGCCAGCAACAAAATTATCAGCCGTAAAAAGGTGCAGGATGACGGGAAAGAGCACTTCTACCTGAATCTGAGCCTCGATGCCGCCGGTCAGCGCGCGTTCCTGACCGATTCAAAACAGCCGGAAGTGCTGGTGGTGAGCCTGAAAGACGGCAGCGTGATCGCGAAAATCGCCGCGCCGGAATCCCTGGCGGTCCTGTTTAACCCGGCCCGCAATGAAGCCTATGTGACGCACCGTGAAGCCGGCAAGGTGAGCGTGATAGATGCGAAAACGTATAAGGTGACTAAAACGTTCGACACGCCGGTCTACCCGAACAGCCTGGCGCTCTCTGCGGATGGCAAAACCCTGTACGTGACGGTGAAGCAAAAATCCACCCGCCAGCAGGAAGCCACCCAGCCTGACGATGTCATTCGTATCGCGCTGTAAGATAAAAAAAGGGAAGGCATTTGCCTTCCCTTTTTAATGCTTACCGGATGCTTAACGGGAGGTTTCTTCCACCAGCGGCGCGTCGTGTTTTTCATCATCAGGATGAACCGGCGCGGTGCTGTGAATTTCATGAACGCGTTTACGCACGCCGAACCAGCCCGCAATAAGCAGCACGGCCAGCAGCGGAATGGTCGCGATGGTGTAGGTGCCGTTCGGGTAGTCGAACGCCATCAGCACCAGCACGCTGAACAGGAAGAGCAGGGTGAGCCAGGAGGTCACCGGCGCGCCAGGCAGCTTAAAGCTGACGTCAGCGGCTTTGCCTTCTTTAATCGCTTTACGCAGACGCATCTGGCAGACCACGATAAAGCCCCAGGACGCGATAATCCCGAGTGCCGCCACGTTCAGAACGATTTCGAATACCTGAGACGGTACCAGATAGTTCAGGAATACGCCGAATACGTACACTACCAGCGTCGCCAGAATACCGGCGTACGGCACGTGCTGCTTGCTCATCTTCGACATGAATTTCGGCGCAGAACCGCCCATGGACATGGAGCGCAGGATACGGCCGGTAGAGTAAAGACCGGAGTTCAGGCTGGAGAGCGCTGCGGTCAGGACCACGATGTTCATGATGCTGCCAACGTAAGGCACGCCCAGCTTAGAGAAGAAGGTCACGAACGGACTCTGACCCGCCTGATAGGCAGTCCACGGGAGCAGCAGAACCAGCAGCACCACGGAGCCGACGTAGAACAGACCGATACGCCAGATCACGCTATTAATGGCTTTTGGCACCATGGTCTGCGGGTCTTTACATTCCCCTGCTGCGGTGCCCACCAGCTCGATGGAGGCGAAGGCGAACACGACGCCCTGAACCAGCACCAGCGCAGGCAGCAGACCGTGCGGGAAGAATCCACCGTTATCGGTTATCAGGTGGAAGCCGGTGGCATTGCCGTCCAGCGGCTTGCCGCTGCCGAGGAAGACGGTACCCACGACCAGGAACACCACGATGGCCAGTACTTTTACCAGCGCAAACCAGAACTCCATCTCCGCGAACCACTTCACGCCGATCATGTTCATGGTGCCGACAATCGCCAGCGCGCCAAGCGCAAAGACCCACTGCGGCACATCGCCAAACGCGCCCCAGTAGTGCATATACAGCGCTACGGCGGTGATATCGACGATACCGGTCATTGCCCAGTTGACGAAGTACATCCAGCCCGCAACGTAAGCGGCTTTTTCACCGAGGAATTCACGGGCATAAGAGACGAAGCTGCCGCTGGAAGGGCGATGCAGTACCAGTTCGCCCAGCGCGCGTAGAATGAAGAAAGAGAAGATCCCGCACACCAGATAGACCAGGGCGAGAGCCGGGCCAGCCATCTGCAGGCGTGCACCAGCACCTAAAAACAGACCCGTTCCGATAGCGCCGCCGATGGCGATCATTTGAACCTGACGGTTGCCCATCGCTTTGTGGTAGCCCTCTTCGTGGGAGTTCAACCAGCGACGTTTAGCAGCGTGATGATCGGCTGCGCTTTTATTGCTTGTTTTCATTGAGTTACCTGTTTGCCTGTCTGAACCATTATCGTGATAGTCCTGCCTGGCAGAGAGCAATACAAACGATTGCTTCTGCGCAAACACATGTCGCCTTCCCAGTCATTCTGCGTATGGATAAGGCGAAACATGGCGAGGCATCCTACCTGCAATTCATAAGCGACGCAAAATATAACCGTGCCGAAAGTGATGCACGTCGAAGGAAATCGTGTGGTCAGAGCAGACGGGGATCACAACACGCTGAATCGTGATGAGTTTTTAGTCAAAACAATCGCGAGGTTGATTATTTAATCATCAGAATATCTTAATTATTACCAGATGGTATAAATTGGGGTTACCTCAGAGCACCCGCCGTTAACATGAAACGGTAACAGGCGGGTGACGGATCTGCGATAACGCACAAAAATAATCTCAGGCTTCACAGACCCCGAACGGCTAACCGCCAAAAACGGCAATCGCCTGCTTAAGGCGCGTCGTGCGCTCCGTCAGGTGATTCGCGGCGTGAGTGACGTTATCCACCATCCCCGTATTGTTGTGGGTCATTGCGCCGATACGGGAGATGGATGCGTTGATGAGCGTCAGCGCCTGGGTTTGCTCCTGCGTGGCGTGGCCGATCTCCTTAATCAGGGAGGAGACCCGCAGCACGTTGTCGATCATAACCGTCAGCTGCGTTTCGGTCTGTTCCACTTTCTCCACGCCAGCGTTGACGCTGGCGACGTTTTTCTCGATCAGCGCTTTGATCTCTTTCGCCGCCGTCGCGGAGTGCTGCGCAAGATTACGCACCTCAGCCGCCACCACGGCAAAACCGCGCCCGGCTTCACCCGCACGCGCCGCTTCAACGGCAGCGTTCAGCGCAAGAATGTTGGTCTGGAAGGCAATGCGATCGATAACGCTGATAATATCAACGATCTGGCTGTTATCCTGCGACACGGACTGCATCATACCGATGGTCTCTTTCATCATCGCTTCACCGCGGTGTGCGCTGTCGCTGGTGCGATCGGCCATCTGGATCGCCTCGTTCGCGGTTTCAGCCGTCTGCTTCACCGCGCTGGCAATCTCTTCTACTGCCGACGCGGTTTGCTGCAGAAAGTCTGCTGTTTCTTCAGAGCGCGTCTGTAGCGCCGCACCTTCTTTGGCAACCTGCTGGCTGATGGTGCTAATTCCGCTGATTTGCGCCCCGACATCGTCAACCAGCGAATTCAGGTTCAAACCTGATTGATTCACCAGGCGCATCATCAGCCCGATGTCATCGATCCTGTCAAAATGGTAATAGTCCGTTTTACGTCCTGAAACTACGCGCTGCATCTGTTGCACAATGGATTTTAACGGACTGGCGATCTGCGCATGAAGATAATAACCCAGGGAAGTAAACAGCAGCACCAGACTTGCCGATTGCACAAATTTATCAGGAAATAAATACACGGCCAGACAGGAGAGTAACGCCGTCGTCGCAATACCAAGATGGATTCGTTTACGGGTACTGAGACATTTAAAGAGCGAGATAAATGAAAATAAACCGCGTCGAACCAGCAATCCTTTATAAAAACGGTAATGTTTTAATTCGTTATTACGCACTTTTGTATAGAGTTTTTCACTGGCCGCAATCTCCTCGCGTGTGGGTTTATTTCGCACGGAAATATAGCCCGTCAGGGAGCCGCCCTGCCAGACCGGCGTCACGTTTGCTCGCACCCAGTAGTGATCGCCATTATGACGACGATTCTTCACCAGCCCGGTCCAGGTCTCACCTTGCTGCAGGGTAAACCACATGTCGCCAAACGCTTCGGCAGGCATGTCGGGATGGCGGATGAGGTTATGCGGCTCGCCCAAAAGATGCTCTTCTTTATATCCGCTGGCTTCAATAAAAGCGGAATTAGCGTAGGTAATATGACTTTTTGTATCGGTGGTCGACATTAACGTCGAACCATCGTTAAGTAAATACTCGTTTTGTGTAACGGGAGTGTTACGCCTCATGAGTAACTCCATGGTGATGTGCAAGAATAAAAAACATCCGGAAAATGCTCCGGCAAGATGAGGGTGATTATTTTTTATAACTGTCTTGTTCTTATTCTCTCTGAAATTCTGACAGCCTGAAATACCCACCGTTCATTATTTTTAATCTGTTAATTTTGTCGGATGTAATAAAATTGAAAATATTTTAGTGAGTGTTATTTTGAATCGGCTTAAATAAATGACATAAGCCAAACTGCAAGAGGGAGATCGTCTCTCTGGAAAAATTGTCATGCTGAAATAGCGTTTCGTTAACAGGATGAAAACGCTATCATTTGGTCACATTTTCGTAAATACAGGGAGGCTGAGGTGAAAATTAACGTCATCGGTACCAGCGGGAGCGGAAAAAGCACGCTGGCGAAGCAGATTGCGACCGCGCTGTCTATTCCCTGTATCGAGATGGACAGACTCTACTGGCGCTCTGACTGGCAGGGCACGCCGGACGACGAGTTTCAGGCAAAGCTGGCGCAGGCGCTACAGGCTTCGCCTGACTGGGTACTGGACGGTAACTACAACCGCACGCGGCCTGTGAAATGGCGCGATGTCGATGTGGTGGTGTGGGTGGATTACGGGTTTACCCGCACCCTCTGGCAGGCCGTCACCCGAGCAATAAAGCGGGCCTGGCGTAAACACGAGCTTTGGCCGGGAACGGGAAACAAAGAGAGTTTCCGGCGCGCGTTCTTCAGCAGAGAATCCATTATCATCTGGACGATCAAAACCTGGCGTAATAACCGCACGCGCTATGAAGCCGATCTGCAAAACCCGCAGTACAGCCATATTCGCTTCGTCCGCATTACCCGTCGTGAGCAGGTGGAAACGCTGATCGCCTCCTTAAAGTCTTATTCTTAGCATGGTTTTATATATCTGATTTCCGGCAAACTAAATGTAAATTAATTGTTTCTCAGTGGTGAAATGCGCCTTTAATAATGTCGGCATGTTAAGTCAAACGAGAACGCAACATGTCATGGCGAATCAGCATTCTGGATAAAAGCCCCATCGCTGAAAACGAAACGGCTGCCGATGCGCTGGCGCGTACCCTGGCGCTGGCGCAGCAGGCAGAAAATCTGGGCTATCACCGCTTCTGGATTGCCGAACACCACAACACCCCACAGCTTGCCAGCCCTTCGCCGGAGCTGCTGATTGCCTGGATCCTCGGGCAAACCACGCGCATTCGCGTTGGCTCTGGCGGCGTGATGCTCCAGCACTACAGCCCTTATAAAGTCGCTGAGAATTTCAACGTGCTGGCCGCGCTGGCGCCTGGCCGCGTCGATCTCGGCGTCGGGAAAGCCCCCGGCGGATTACCGCTCTCAACCCGCGCGCTGCAGCAGGGCCTGAATCAACAGGAAAAGGGCAGCTTTGCAGAACAGCTGGCTCAGCTCGATCGCTGGATCCGTCCTGAGCATCAGTCAAATGAAGAGGCCGTCCGCGCCACGCCGCTGCCGCCGTTGCCTGCTGAGGGTTTCCTGCTGGGCGCGAGTATCGATAGCGCGCTGCTGGCCGCCGGGCTCGACTGGAACTTTGTGTTTGCCGCGCACCTGAACGGCGATCCGGATCTGCTGCGCGAGGTGGTATCGACCTGGCGTAAGAACAGCGCGCGGGACGTGATAGTGGCGGTACAGGCGATCGTCGCGCCGACGCAGGCCGAAGCAGACGCGCTGGCGCAGAAGGTCGAAGTGTGGGGCGTTGAGCTGGCAAACGGACAGCGTGTCACCGTGGCCAGCGAAGAGCAGGCCTACGCGTTTGCGCGCCAGGCGGGCAGCGAGCCGGTGCGCATTGCACGGCGCGCGCAGTCGCTGCTGGCGGGCACCGCTGATTCGGTTCTGGAACAGCTCAACGCGCTGCATCAGCAGTGGGGCATTGACGAATTTATCATCGACACGCCGGTAGCGGAGGGAGCAACGCGCGTCGCGTCGCTGCGCCTGCTTGCCGAGGCGCATCTTAACAAGGAGGTCACCGTATGAGCTTTGGCGAACAGCTGATTGCCTGGCGTCGCGAACTGCACCAGAACCCGGAGCTGTCCGGCCAGGAAGTGGAGACCACAACGCGCCTGCGCCAGTGGCTGACGAATGCCGGGATTACCCTGCAGCCTTACGACCTGTCGACCGGGCTGGTGGCGGAAATCGGCTCGGGCAGCAAACTGATTGCGCTACGGGCGGATATTGATGCCCTGCCGATTGAAGAGCGCAGCGGCGTGCCGTTCAGCTCGCAGCGTGCAGGCGTAATGCACGCCTGCGGACACGATATCCACACCAGCGTGATCCTCGGCGCCGCGTTAAAGCTGAAAGAGCGAGAAGCCTCGCTAAACGGCCGGGTGCGGATCCTGTTTCAGCCTGCCGAAGAGAATTTTGGCGGTGCGAAGAGCATGGTGCGCGCCGGTGCCCTGCGCGATGTCAGCGCAATCTTCGGCATGCACAACGAGCCCGGCCTGCCGGTCGGTGAGTTCGCCACGCGCGGCGGGCCGTTCTATGCCAACGTCGACCGCTTTGTGATCCGCATTACCGGTAAAGGCGCGCACGCCGCGCGTCCTCACGAAGGCAACGACGCCATTGTGCTGGCAAGCCAGCTGGTGACGGCGCTGCAAAGCGTCGCCAGCCGCAACGTCAACACGCTGGATTCGGTGGTGCTGAGCGTGACCCGCATCGCGGGCGGCAACACCTGGAACGTGCTGCCGGAAAGCGTCGAGCTGGAAGGCACGCTGCGCACCCATCGCACGGAAGTGCAGCAGAATGTGAAAGCCCGCGTGGGTGAAATCGCCGCCGGGTTTGCCAGCGCCTTCAGCGCGCAGATTGATATCACCTGGTATGCCGGGCCTACCGCACTGGTGAACGATGAGCGCTGGGCTGATTTTGCCACCTCGGTCGCGCGTGACGCCGGATATGAAACCCGGCACGCGGAACTGCATATGGGCGGGGAAGATTTTGCGGTCTATTTGCAGTCAGTTCCCGGCGCGTTTGTCAGCATTGGCAGCAACAGCCCGTTTGGTTTACATCACCCGGCCTTCAACCCTGATGAAGCACTGATTGAGCCCGCTGCCCGCTATTTTGCACAGCTTGCGGAAAAAGCCCTGCAACACGTTTAATTCAGGAGAGGTAAATATGTCTGCAACCCGACAACTGCGGCTGGGCACCATTCTGCATGGTGCATCCGGAAATATGTCCGCGTGGCGCCATCCTGCGGCGATCGCCGACGCCAGTATTAATTTCGACTTCGTGAAAGCGACGGCGTTAAAGGCCGAGGAAGGGAAGCTCGATTTTCTCTTTGTGGCCGATGGTCTCTATATTAACGAGAAATCGATCCCTCATTTTCTGAATCGTTTTGAACCGTTAACCGTGCTTTCCGCACTGGCCAGCATCACCTCGCGCCTGGGACTGGTGGGAACCTTATCCACCTCCTACAGCGAGCCCTTCACCACGGCGCGCCAGTTTGCCAGCCTCGATCACCTCAGTAACGGCCGCGCGGGCTGGAACGTGGTGACCTCGCCGCTGGAAGGGTCGGCGAAGAACTTTTCCCGCGAAAAACACCCCGAACACGCGCTGCGCTATCGCATTGCCGATGAGTATCTCGACGTGGTGAAAGGGCTGTGGGATTCCTGGGAAGGCGACGCGTTTATCCGCAACAAAGAGAGCGGTCAATTTTTTGACCCGGCCAAACTGCATACGCTCGATCACCACGGTGACTTCTTCCAGGTCGCCGGTCCGCTGAATATTGGCCGCACGCCGCAGGGTCGCCCGATTGTATTTCAGGCCGGGGCGTCGGACGACGGGAAAAAACTGGCGGCGAAACATGCCGACGCCATTTTCACCCACCACGAGACCTTCGACGAGGCAAAAGCCTTTTATCAGGACGTAAAACAGCAGCTGGAAACAAACGGCCGCCGCGCCTCGGATCTCCATATTTTCCAGGGCGTCAGCGTGATTGTGGGTAAAGACGCCGATGACGTGGAAAATCAGTACCAGACCACGGCGGCGCTGGTGTCGATTAACGACGCCCTCAATTACCTCGGACGCTATTTTGAACATCACGATTTCAGCCAGTATCCGCTCGACGAGCCGTTCCCGGATATCGGCGACTTAGGCAAAAACAGCTTCCGCAGCACCACCGATGAAATTAAGCGTAATGCCCGAGAGCGCAACTTAACCCTGCGTCAGGTGGCCCTTGAAGCCGCTTCGCCGCGTCCGCGTTTTTCCGGTACGCCGGAAGAGGTAGCCGATGGTCTGCAGGCCTGGTTCGAAGGCTATGCCGCAGACGGCTTCATCATTCAGGGCGGCACGCCGGACACCTTCCCGCGCTTTGTTGACCAGGTGGTACCTGTTCTGCAGGCCCGCGGCCTGTTCCGTTCCGACTACCCGGGCACCACGCTGCGCGAAAGCCTTGGCTTAGACCAACCGAAAAACCAGTACACACAACAATAAAAGAGAACCCCGCTATGCAGAAATCATCGCTTATTCTGGCGCTCGCGCTGGCCTTTACCCCTGCCGTCTGGGCAGAGAACGTCAATATTAACGGCACCGGCGTGAGCATTGAGGCCAATAAAACGCCGATTAATACCGCCAAAAACAATGATGCGGTGGCACAGCTGCCGAAAGACTATCGCTTTGCCGTGCCGGGGAAATTTACCGTGGCGGTGGCGGGCCTCAATCAACCGCCGCTGACGGTTTTCTCCGACGACAACAAAACGCTGCTGGGAAGCGAGGTTGACGTCGCCCGTCTGGTCGCCGACAGCCTCGGGCTGGAGCTGAACGTAGTGCCAACCTCCTGGGAAGACTGGCCCCTGGGCGTGGCGTCCGGGAAATACGATGCGGCCATCAGCAACATCACCGTTACCAAAGAGCGTAAAGAGAAGTTTGATTTCGCCACCTACCGGAAGGACTCCCTCGGCTTTTATGTGAAATCCACCAGCCCGATTACGTCGCTGCAGAAGGCGGAAGACATAGCCGGGCTGCGGATTATCGTCGGCTCCGGCACCAATCAGGAGGCCATCCTGCTGGCATGGAATGCTGAAAATCTGAAGAAAGGATTGAAGCCCTTTACCCCGATCTACACCAAAGACGATGCGGCCCAAACCCTGGCGCTGCAGTCCGGGCGCGCGGATGCCTACTTTGGTCCGAACGTGATTGGCGCATGGAAAGCGGCGCTGAACGGGAAAACCAAACTGGTGGGCAGCGTCGACGGCGGCTGGCCGAAGGCTGCGCACATCGCGGTCACGCTGAAGAAAGGCAGCGGGCTGGTTGAGCCGGTGCAAACCGCGCTGAACGGCGTCATCAAAAACGGCGATTACGACAAAGTGCTGAACCGCTGGGGTGAAGGGGTTGAGCGCATTCCTCAGTCAGAAGTGAACCCGGCGGGCCTGGGTGATTAAGGAGGCGTGATGAGCGAACGATTTCGTGATGTTTCACCGGAAGATGCCGAGCTTCAGCCCATTATCGAGGGGCTGTTCGGGGAATATGCGGCCCGCTACGGGGACTACTTCTCCAAAGATGCGGAAATTGAGCTCACCGAGTGGTATTTAGCGCCGCAGGGGCTGTTTATCGTGCTGGAGCGCGACGGGAAGATTATTGCCACCGGCGCGTACAAACCGTTCGACGAACGCACCGCAGAAATCAAACGCATCTGGACGGACAAAACCCTGCGTCAGCAGGGGCTTGCCGGGCGCGTGGTGCAGGAGCTTGAGCGCAGGGCGGTGCTGGCAGGGTACAGTCAGATCTACCTGACAACCGGCTTTCGCCAGCCGGAAGCGGTCAGGCTCTATCTCAGCCAGGGCTATCAGGCGCAGTTCGATCTAAACCGCGATCCGGAAGAGTACAGCCAGCCGCCGTTTGACGGTCGGCTGCGATTCACTAAAACGCTGGTACGCGAAGCGTTCAGTAAAACCGCATGAGGAACGACGATGAGCAACGTTGAAACCATTAAGGTGGTCCCGGCGCGTTATCCGCTGCGGGCCGTCGGCGCCGCGGTGGCGCTGTTTGTCCTGGCGGTCGTGATTCAGTCAGTCGCCTTTAACCCGCGCTGGGCGTGGGCGGTGTTCGCCCGCTGGTTCTTCGACCCGGTGATCCTCGAAGGCGTCGGGCAGACCCTGTTGCTGACGCTGATCGGTACCGCGCTGAGCGTGGTGTTTGGCGGCATGCTGGCCCTGGCGAGACTCTCTTCTTCCTGGCTGCTGAGCAGCCTGGCGTGGGCCTACATCTGGCTGTTTCGCTCGCTGCCGCTGATCGTCGTGCTGATCATCCTGTACAACTTTTCCTATCTCTACGACACGCTCTCGCTCGGCGTGCCGTTCACCGGCATCACCTGGGGCAGTTTTGAAACCATCAACGTGCTGGGGCAGTTCTCTACCGCCGTGGTGGGGCTCACCCTGGTGCAGAGCGCCTATACCGCCGAGATCGTTCGCGGCGGATTCCTCGGGGTCGATCACGGACAGTATGAGGCCGCCGCCGCGCTCGGCCTGCCGGCCTGGCGACGCACGGTGCGCATCATTTTGCCTCAGGCGCTGCGCACCATCCTGCCGTCGGGGTTCAATGAAATCATCAGCCTCGCCAAGGGCACGGCGATGGTGTACGTCCTGGCGATGCCGGAACTGTTCTATACCATTCAGATGATCTACAACCGCACGCAGGAGGTGATCCCGCTGCTGATGGTCGGTGCCGCGTGGTATCTGGCGATCACCACCGTCCTGTCCGCTATCCAGTACGGTGTTGAACGTGCGCTTGCCCGCAGCGAACGCCGCTCTGCCGTTAACCAGAACCGTACCGTCCGTCGCACTCGTTCTGTCACCACTACCCCAGCACAGGAGCCCGTCCATGCAAGCCTCTCCTGAAGGACATATTTCGATTACCGGCGTCAGCAAGTATTTCGGTCGCCATAAGGCGCTCGACAACGTTTCGCTTGAGATCCCGCCCGGTTCCGTGACGGTCATTCTCGGGCCGTCCGGGTCGGGCAAATCGACGCTGCTGCGCACCATTAACCACCTGGAGCGCGTCGACGAAGGCTTTATTCAGATTGACGGGGACTACATTGGCTACCGTCGTCAGGGCGACAAGCTCTACGAGCTGAAGGAGAAAGAGATCCTCAAACAGCGCGTCAACGTGGGCTACGTTTTTCAGAACTTCAACCTCTTTCCGCACCTCACGGTGTTGGAAAACCTGATTGAGGCGCCCATCGCGCATAAAAAGCTCAGCAAAAAAGAGGCGGTGGAAAGAGCGTACAGCCTGCTGGACGTGGTCGGGCTGCGGGATAAAGCCGATGCCTGGTCCCGGCATCTTTCCGGCGGGCAACAGCAGCGTATTGCCATTGCCCGCGCGCTGGCGTTACGTCCACGCGTGATGCTGTTTGATGAACCCACCTCGGCGCTGGATCCGGAGCTGGTGGGGGAAGTGCTGGACGTGATCAAAAAACTGGCGCGCTCCGGCACTACGCTGGTGGTAGTCACTCACGAGATCGGCTTTGCCCGGGAAGTGGCGGATCAGGTGGTGTTTATGGTCGACGGAAAAATTGTCGAGCAGGGCAGCAGTGACGAGGTGTTAAACCGTCCGTCACACGCGCGAACGCGCCAGTTCCTGTCAAAAGTGCTGTAAGGAGCGCAGATGAAATATGGACTTCTGGCAGGACTGCTTTTTACGACGGCGAGCCACGCCAGCATCGATCTGAAAGCCAACGAGCAGCCGCTGCCGGTGACGGTGGATCGGCAGGCCGTGGCGAAGATCCCCGCCGGTTATAAATTCGTTGAGCCGGGTACGCTGACGGTCGCCGTCTCGATGCTGAACTCCCCGCCGCTGGCGCTGCTGGCCAGCGATAACCGCACGCGGATTGGCAGCGACCCGGATATCGCCCGCCTGCTGGCGGGCAGCCTGGGGCTGAAGCTGAAGCTGGTGCCGACGGCGTGGGAAGACTGGCCGCTGGGGATCGCTTCCGGGCGCTACGACGTGGCGCTGGTGAACATTGCGGTGACCGAACAGCGTAAAGAGAAGTTTGATTTTGCGACCTACCGCGTCGATTCGCTGGCGTTTTCGGTGAAATCGACCAGCGAGATTCAGTCAATCAAAAGCGCGGCAGATCTGGCCGGAAAAAGGGTGATTGTTGGCTCTGGCACCAATCAGGAGCGCATCCTGCTGGGCTGGAACGAAGAGAACAAAAAGGCGGGGCGGGCGCCAGCGCTGCCGGTCTATCTCCACGACGATGCCTCGGGCAATCTCTATATCCAGTCCGGCAGGGCAGATGTGTTCTTTGGCCCTCAGTCGGTTTCATCCTGGAAAGCCGCGCTCACCGGCAAAACCCGCGTCGTGGGGTTAGGGCCGAAGAAGGCGTTTGTTGCCACGACCACTAAAAAGGGCAATGAGCTGGTTTACGCGCTGCAGGCCGCGCTGGACGGCGCGATTAAGCGCGGAGAGTACCAGAAGGTGCTGGCTCGCTGGGGCGAGCAGGGCGAAGCGGTGGCGCAATCGGATGTCAACCCGCCTGGGATAACCTACTAAGGGTGCTCTACACTTAGGGTTTTCATTCCCGAGGGGGCAACATGATTAAACTCTATGGCGTACCCGGCTGGGGCTCGGCGATCGGTGAAGTGATGCTGACCCTGGCTGATATCCCTTATCAATTTATCAACGTGGACGGGTTTGACCAACCCGGTCCGCAGCGTGAATTACTGCACAAGCTCAATCCGCTGTGCCAGGTGCCGACGCTGGAGCTGGAAAATGGTGCCATCATGACCGAAACGGCGGCGATTGCCCTGATGGTGCTCGACCGGTGTCCCGATCTCGCCCCGCCCGTGGGGCAGGCTGAACGTCAGCAGTTTCAGCGTTTGCTCATCTGGTTCGTAGCCAACGTCTATCCCACGTTTACCTATGCAGACTATCCCGAACGCTGGGTGCCGGATGCGCCAGAACAGCTGCAGAAAAACTGCATCGAATACCGGAAGTCCCTCTATTTGTGGTTCGAAAGCCAGTTTAAGGCTACCCCGTTTGCGCTGGGGGAACGGCTGACGCTGCTCGATGTGTATATTGCGGTGGCGCGCACCTGGGGGCCCCGTCACGCCTGGTTTGCCGAAAATGCCCCTAAATTCACGGCGATTGCGGACGCCGTATGTCAGCTGCCGGAACTGCACAAGGTGTTAAAGGCAAACAAAATTATCTGATAACGTGGAACTCTCATTCACAACCGGAAGCCTGCACATGCCACACGTAGATATCAAATGTTTTCCCCGTGATTTGAACGACGAACAAAAAGCTGCACTGGCGGCAGATATTGCCGACGTGATTATTCGCCATTTCAACAGCAAAGACAGTTCCGTGTCGGTGGCGTTGAAGCAGATCGCGCCTGAAGACTGGAAGGCGCAGGTCTGGGATACCGAAATTGGACCGAAGCTGGAGGAGCTTATTAAGAAGCCCGGGTATTCGATGTAAGATCTTCTGCCGGGGGGCGAATAAATCCTCCCCGGCTCGATTTCCCGTTTTTCGCAAAAATCGATAAAAATGCGTTTTGTCTTATCCGCTACAATTAACGTTTCTGACTGGCATATTATTCATCCTTAGGAAAGATCTTCAACAGAATCAATTAAGGACAGACACGTTAAAGGATAATTTTCTGATGACAAAATTACCCCGTTTTTCATTCGCCTTTCTTCATCCCCGTTACTGGCTAAGCTGGGCCGGCATTGCGGCTCTGTGGCTCATCATGCTGCTCCCTTATCCGCTTCTGTTCAGAATCGGTTATGGCCTGGGTAGACTGGCGATGCGCCTGCTTCCGCGCCGCGTCGAGATTGCACGCCGCAACCTGGAGCTCTGTTTCCCGGAGATGAAAAAGGTGGAGAGAGAGTCATTGCTGCAGCGTAATTTTGAATCGGTAGGAATGGGGGTAATCGAAACCGGGATGGCGTGGTTCTGGCCTGCATGGCGAGTGCGGAAATGCTTTACCGTAACGGGTTATGAGCACATGGAGAAAGCCAGAGCGCAAGGAAAGGGCGTGGTGCTGGTGGGAATGCATTTTCTGACGCTTGAGCTGGGCGCGCGGATATTTGGCATGCTTAACCCCGGTATCGGGGTTTATCGTCCTAATAATAATGCCCTGCTGGACTGGCTTCAGACGCGCGGGCGCCTGCGCTCCAACAAAACCATGCTCGATCGCCATGATTTAAAGGGAATGATCCGTTCGCTGAAGCAGAATGAAATTTTGTGGTACGCCCCGGACCACGACTATGGCAAAACCAACAGCGTGTTTGTGCCGTTCTTCGCGGTGCCGGATGCCGCGACGACGGCGGGCAGCTATATGCTGGTCAAAAGCGCTAACCCTGCCGTCATACCCTTTGTGCCGCGGCGCAGGGCGAATGGCACCGGCTACGAGCTGATTATTCTGGAAGATATCAGTGAGGCGTTGCAGGGCGGCGATAAAGAAGCCGTGGCGACGCAGATGAACAAGGCAATTGAGCAGGCCGTACGCATGGCGCCTGAACAATATATGTGGCTGCACCGTCGCTTCAAAACGCGACCTGAAGGTGTACCTGACCGTTATGCTCGCCAGAAACAGGCGGCTACACGGGGTGATATTCTCTCCGCCAGCGAATTTTCTGACCGCTCAGGCGTACAGCACTAAACCCTCAGCAATGCCCTCACCCTGTGCGGTGAGGGCATGACCAGCGCTACAGCGCAGAACGGCGGTACGGCGCATAGTCTGCCTGCCACCAGGTCTTCTCAATGCGCGCCATCAGGGTTTCATCATCTAAAGACGGCGCCACGCCTTGTTCAATGGCGGCCCGGGCGACGGCGACGGCAATCTGGCGTGAAACCGTTTCAATCTGATCTACCGGCGGCAGCAGTCCGCCTCTTTCCGTGGTCACCAGTGGAGACTGTGCGGCCAGGCTGCGGCTTGCTGCCATCAGCATCTCTTCCGTCACCCGGCGCGCGTTGCAGGCCAGCACGCCAAGCCCCAGACCAGGGAAAATATAGGCGTTGTTACACTGGGCGATCTCGTAGTGCGTATTCTCCCAGAATACCGGAGCGAACGGGCTGCCGGTGGCCACCAGCGCGGCACCCTGTGTCCAGGCGATAAGATCCTGCGGCTGGGCTTCCGCCCGCGAGGTCGGGTTCGAGAGCGGCATGATGATGGGGCGCGGACAATGGCGATGCATCTCTTTGACGATCTCTTCGCTGAACAGCCCAGGCTGGCCTGAAACGCCGATCATCACCGTGGGATGCGCGTTCTTCACCACGTCCAGAAGGGAAATATTCTTCGCGTCCACCTGCCAGCTGCAAACGGCATCGCGCGCGGTAAGCAGGTTTTTCTGGAAATCGAGCAGGTTTGTCATGTCGTCGGTCAGCAGGCCGAAGCGATCGACCATAAAGATCCGGCTGCGGGCTTCGGACTCGGTCAGGCCGTCGTCCACCATCAGCGCCACAATTTTTTCAGCGATCCCGCACCCGGCAGAGCCGCTGCCCAAAAAGACCACGCGCTGATCGCGAATGCGCGTACCCGCGGCATGGGCCGCAGCCATCAGCGTACCGGCGGTGATGGCTGCCGTGCCCTGGATGTCATCATTGAAACAGCACAGCTGGTTGCGGTAGCGCTGGAGAAGTCGCGTGGCGTTTTTCTGCGCAAAGTCTTCAAACTGCAGGAGAACGTTGGGCCAGCGCGCTTTAACGGTGCTGACAAACATATCCATAAACTCAGCGTACTGGTCGTCGCTGATGCGCGGGTGGCGCCAGCCCATGTACATCGGGTCGTCGAGATGTTGCTGATTATTGGTGCCGACATCCAGCATAATCGGGAGAGTGGAGGCCGGGTGGATCCCTCCGCAGGCGGTATAAAGCGAAAGCTTACCAATTGGAATGCCCATTCCGCCGATACCCTGATCGCCAAGCCCTAAAATACGTTCCCCGTCCGTTACCACTATCACGCGAACGTCGTTGCGCGAAAAGCTTTGCAGCATCTCATCAATACGATGGCGGTTAGGCCATGAAATAAACAGGCCGCGCGCGCGTCGATAAATCGTGGAGAAATGCTCGCAGGCTTCACCGACCGTCGGGGTATAGATAATCGGTAACGTCTCTTTCAGATGCGAACGCAAGAGGTTATAAAAGAGAGTTTCATTGGTGTCCTGAATATTTCGCAGGTAAACATGACGCGAAATATCGCTTTTAAAATGGCAGAACTGCACCCAGGCGCGCTCGGTTTGCTCTTCAATGGTTTCAACGTTATGCGGCAATAATCCATGCAGATTAAAATTATCACGCTCTTCTTTAATAAATGCGAGGCCTTTATTTAGTAGCGGGTTTTCCAGCAATACGGCACCGTTATAGGGGGTGTACAGAACTTCTTTCCTGGACATGGTTAACTCCTGAATTTTTTTAACAAAACAGATTAAGAGATTAAATAAATCATGATGCCTTCGGTCACGACCCCGATGGCCGTGCCAATTAATATGGAAGAGGATGCGGTATCAATATAGGTATCGCTGCGCAACGCAAACATCCCCGCCGCAATCGCGGAAGGTGTTGCGCCAATAATTACGACCTGCTGTAGTAAGGTATGGCTCAGGCCAAAGGCGAGCCCGGCGGCGGCCATCATTGCTGGCTGAATTAAGTTTTTAATACTGATATTGGTAAATGTCTGCACGTTCAGTTTTGGACGTTCGCCGTAAAACAGCAGGCCGAGGGCAAACAGGGACAGTCCGCCTGAAACTTTGCCAACCATCTCAATAGGCATGCTGAGAATAGCAGGGATTTGCACGCCGGCCAGACTGAGCAATACGCCGGAGACCGGGATCCAGACGATAGGATTGCGTGCCGCCTTGATGAGGTTTTGCACGATCATCGCCCCCGGGTGCAGCGCCTCCAGGCCGTCATGACCGTTTTTATCACCCATACGAATCAGGACGATAGTCAGAGGGATCATGATAACGCTGGTAATAATATTGCCAATCAGCACGCCGATAAATCCTTCCGGCCCAATCAAGACCGCCAGGACCGGAGCGCCAAAGTAGGCCATATCGGGAAAGGCGCAAACCAGAGACTGAATGGCGCTGGTTTTGATATCGTGGCGAAAAACGTAGCGCGAAATAAATAGCGTCAGTAAATACGACCCCATTAAACCGACAACTAAAACGGCCATAAAGGTCAGGTTCTTAATTTTATTGGGATCGGTATGCAATGCACCGATAAAAAGATGGAAAGGAAGGGCGAAACGAATCACCACGGTTGCCATGACGTTTGCATCTTCACGCCGGGAATATCCCAGCTTTCCACTTAGCCATCCAAGTAACATTATAAAGACGAGCGGAAACAGTGACTGTAATAGTAATGAAGGCATAGTATTTCCTGTAGGGTATTTTATGTGTTTTATTGCAGCGCTAATCTAGCGCTTAGAAAGCAGGACAGGAGTGACAAGGGTCACACTCTCTCTGGTTTTATTAATTTCAAAAAGATTGCATTAGTTGGATAACTAATACTTTCGTCAAATATTGATAAGACGCAAGAAAGCAACATTAGTCGTTATAAATAACTTTAGTTACTTAATGATGAATTAAGTTATTTAAAAGCAAAGAGCCAGATTGTTCACATTTCTACCCGCAGGTCCATGATAATTTCATCGCGAGCCTGTTTTTAGAAAAGGCCATCTAAGTCTTTATTTATATTTAAGAACATTTATTCGTATCAGGAATAGTTTCAGTTATTCCTTTCTCTGTTTATCCGAACATAAATTCAGGTGATTATATGAAAGATAATCCTGTACCGACTTCAGAACTGTCGACCTCGCGTTTTGCCTTTGGGCTCAATAATACCGAGGTGGGCACGGTCCCGTTGATGCTGTTCGTCGGGATTGCCGCCATTGTGGCGACGTCCGCCTGGGCAGGGCTGCTGCCGAAAAATATGATAGGTGGACTCGCGGTCATCATGACCCTCGGTTTCGCCTTTGCCAAAGTCGGGCGTCAAATCCCGGTACTTAAAGATATCGGCGGCCCGGCGATCCTGTGCCTGATGGTCCCCTCCGTGCTGGTCTATTTTGGCGTATTCGGGAAACATACCCTTGATACCGTGCATCTGCTGATGAAAGAGGCGAATCTGCTCTATTTCGTCATCGCCTGCCTGGTAGTCGGCAGCATTCTGGGGATGAATCGGGTGCTGCTGATCCAGGGGATGATGCGCATGTTTGTTCCGCTGGTGGCGGGAACATGCATGGCCGTGCTGAGCGGCCTCATTGTGGGCTCACTGTTTGGTTATACGCCTTACCACACCTTCTTCTTCATCATTGTGCCCATCATTGGCGGCGGGATCGGCGAGGGGATTTTGCCGCTGTCCCTGGCCTATTCGGCAATACTGGGGCAGACGCCTGACGTCTACGTTGCGCAGCTGGCACCCGCTGCGGTCGTTGGGAATATCTTCGCCATTATTTGTGCGGGCTCGCTGGCGCGACTCGGCGCGAAACGTCCTGCGCTCTCGGGAAATGGCATGCTCACGCGGAGTAAAGACGACGCCAGCCTGTTTGCCGGGGCGCAAAGCACGCAGCAGACGGATTTTCATCTGATGGGCGGCGGGTTACTGATGGTGTGCGCGTTTTTCATCGTCGGCGGACTGTTTGAAAAACTGGTGCACATTCCCGGCCCGGTGCTGATGATCCTGATTGCCGTTCTGTGTAAATACTTCAGGGTGATCCCGGCCTCAATGGAGCAGGGCGCGCATAGCTGCTATAAATTCGTCTCGGCTGCGCTGGTCTGGCCGCTGATGATCGGCCTCGGGATGTTATACGTGCCGCTTGAGAGCGTGGTGTCGGTCTTCTCGGTGGGATACGTGGTGGTATGCGGTTCGGTTGTGATTGCGATGGCGCTGAGCGGCTACGTTATTGCGTCGCGTCTGAATATGTATCCTGTGGAAGCGGCCATTGTGACCTGCTGCCACAGCGGGCTGGGCGGAACGGGGGACGTGGCCATTTTGTCCGCGTCTAACCGGATGTCGCTCATGCCGTTCGCGCAGATCGCCACCCGCATCGGCGGCGCGTCGACGGTGATTTTCGCCACGCTTCTGATGGGCTGGATTATGGCGCACTGATCCGAAATGTCAGGATACTGAATCGCAACGACATTTACAGAGTGTCGCTGCGGTTCAGTCCTTTATAAATATCCCCGCGCTGTATAGAATTACCGCAGCCACATCGACGGGATACCACACGATGACCGGAAGAGTTGATTATCAGATTGAAAAATATCTCCTGACCGAAGCCGCCGAACCGGAGCGCCTGACGCGCCAGTGGGCGGAGGTGCTGGAGGAGTGCCGTGAGCAACAGTCCGGTGCAGAGGATCGTCTGCGTCTCGCGCTGCTTAATGTGGATTACGTCACCAGCTTCGAGCTGCCGTTCAGGCTGCTCCTCACCCGCGCGCCCCAGCTGATTGACGCTGTCAGAAAAGAGCTTCAGCTCAGCCAGAAAAATGTTCTGTTTAACGGCAAGCGCTTTGGCTGCGTCTATAGCCTTAAAAGGGATCTGGACGGCATACCTGACGAGTTTACCTATCAGCTGAAAACGCGTATCCATCGTAGTGACGCAACAGGATGTAACGAACTGCCTTACCGGCAAATTGCCCAGCAGGTTAAAGCCCCAAAGGAACGCCTCAAGCTGGCGCTGGAAAACGGGCTGTCTGTAACCGCGCTCGACGGGCTTTTCTGGTTTGGCATTCAGCGTATCGCGGCCGATGTACAACGGCTACGCAAAACAGGGATGCGGATAGTGACGTCCAACGCCGAGGTGTTTGATACGCTCACCAAAACAACCCGGCGGATCCCAGCCTATAGCCTTGCTCGCCCGGAATGAGTGTCAGTCTCTTACCCGTCGACGGCATCAAACATGATGGAAAATTGCGGCCAGTTTTTTCACAGCGTCTTCTATTTCCCTTTCCGTGTAAGCTGCAAATCCCATCAAAAAACCGGTGGACGCGGGGGGACCTGCATATAAATCGGTAAGCCCAAGCATATCAACACCCGCGCGGCGGGCGGCGGTGGCTATCTCTTTCTCGGATATTCCGTGCTTCAGGTGACAAGGCATTTGCATTCCGCCCGCAGGCGTTTCACAGGTAACATATTCGGAGAGATATTCGTCCATCATACTTGCCAGCGCGTCTCGACGAGCAACGTAAATACTCCGCATCTTACGAACATAGGCGCCAAAATGGCCCCCCTCCAGAAATTTAGCCAGCGTCAGCTGGGTTATTGAGGCGGTGTGGCCATCCATTAACGTCCTCGCCATGGTAAAGGGCTCTATCAGTTCTGAGGGGACGATCGTGTAGGCAATACGTAGCCCAGGGAACAGAGACTTGGTGAACGTGCCTATATAAATTGTCCGGTTGTACGTATCAAGCCCCTGAAGACTGGCCATAGGCTTGCCTTCGTAGTGAAACTCACTGTCATAGTCATCCTCAATGATCCAGGCTCCGTAACGGTTTGCCCATTTAATAACTGCCAGTCGTCGGTCAAGAGAGAGCGTCACCCCGGTAGGGTATTGATGAGAAGGCGTCAGGTAGATCGCCCTGGCTGGCTCGGTCAGAGAATTAAGCCCGTCAACCGAGATGCCTTTTTCATCAAGAGGAACCGGAATACAGCGAAGCCCTGCAGCGTTGAACGCTTTGTGTGCCCCTTGATAGGAGGGATCTTCAATGACAATGCCATCACCGGCGTCCATCAGCGCGTGGGAACAGAGCGCGAGCGCCTGTTGAGAACTTGTCAGAACGATGACCTGTTCCGCCCTCGCGCGCGTCCCGCGCTCAAGATTGACGTATTCCGCAATTGCCCGTCGCAGGCGCTCTATACCCTGGGGTGGACTTTGCTCTAACGCTTGGTGCTGAAACTCCTTCAGCACCTGTCGCTGAAGACGCTCCCAGATCGAAATGGGAAACATGCGGGTTTCAGGAATGCCGGGCGCAAGGGGGCGAGGGGAGGAAAATTCGCGGATCCCGCCGCTTTCATAGATGACCTTTCCACGGACGCTGAGTTTTGCTTTTCGTATCTCAGCGGTTGGCTGATGCTGCCGGGGACGAGGTTTTAAAAAACGCGCGCTGGAAGAGACGAAGCTCCCTCTGCCTGTTTGTCTCTCAATAAAACCTTCGGCATGCAGGCTGGAGTAGGCCGCTTCTATGGTATCCCGGGAAACGCTGAGAGAAGCCGCCAGAGCGCGTGAGGCAGGAAGGGCCTTACCGTGAGATAATACCCCTTCCAGTATTAGCGTCCGTATTGCTCTCTTGATCCTTTCATGAAGCGGTAGCGATCCGTTAGCGGGGTCGATAATCCATGCCTTAACCGTTTCTAGCTGCGCGTGCTTAAACATTACGTTGTCCACTTTTCCTCTGCGTCTCTTGATTCTAAAGCAATAGTGCCTGTAGCAGGATGAAAAATTGGTCTGCCTTCATGATGAAAATTGGCGGGGCAAAACGTGCCATTCAGCGAATACACTCTTCCTGAAACGAATAAACGGGTGACCAAAGAGGCAATATGAATAATACGAGCGTGACAATTGAGGCAGTTAAAGAACATGATTTTGAAAGCTGGATGCCACTGTGGAGTAAATACCAGGAATTTTATAATGTCGACCTCTCTGGGGCCGTCACTCAACGAACCTGGCAGCGATTTTTCAGCCCCGTTGAGCCGCTATTCTGCGTGGTAGCACGATGTAATGGAGACATAGTGGGTTTTGCGCATTATCTTTTTCACCGCTCGACCTGGGCTGAGAGCGATTACTGCTACCTCGAAGATTTATACGTCTGCGAAGCCGTAAGGGGCAAACACATTGGCAAACAGCTAATAGAATATGTTCAGAGAGAAGCGAGAAAACATCACGCCAGCCACCTTTACTGGCATACGCATGAAGCCAATTATCGCGGGCAACGATTGTACGACTGGATTGCGAAGAAAAGTGGAATGATTGAATATCGTATGCAGGTTAGATAAATCCCTTCGCTGACGTAATGCCCCCCTCAAATATGTACGGGGCATTTTTCAGGAAAAAACAGGCATGTCCTTATGATTTGGCCTGTAAAAGTATCTCCATCAGCCCTGGAAAACGGGCATCCAGATCCTCTCTTCGCAACGAAATCATGTTCTCCCGCCCCTGCGGGCGCTGCCAGATAACGCCGCTGTCGCGCAGAACGCGCCAGTGGTGTGTCATCGTGGACTTCACCACGTCTTCCGGACGCAGCGCGTTACAGCTGAGTTCGCTGCCATCGGCGAGCCGGCGAATAATCGACAGCCGGAGCGGATTGCCGAGGGCAAACAGCACATTTTCCAGCAATATTTGTTCAGTTTCAGGGTGGTTTGGGATCATCGTTTTCCTGCGTTTGGCGTCAGATTGAGCTATATCAACAATAGGTCAACCGCTAAAAAATAGTTCGATAATACTCGTACAATAGGACTATTATAGCAAACGAACGAATGCACGACCATCCTGGTCGTCACAGACAAGTCATAAGACTTAAGGAAATATCATGCCCCGACCCATCCCTCTCGAACGTTATCGCAACATCGGTATCTCCGCGCATATCGATGCCGGTAAAACCACCACCACTGAGCGCATCCTGTTTTACACCGGGATGAGCCACAAGCTGGGTGAAGTACACGATGGCGCGGCAACCACTGACTGGATGGCGCAGGAGCAAGAGCGCGGGATCACGATTACCTCCGCGGCCGTCAGCTGCTTCTGGCCGGGTATGGACAGAGGCTATGAACCGCACCGGATCAACATCATCGACACCCCGGGGCACGTGGATTTCACCATTGAGGTGGAACGTTCCATGCGCGTGCTCGACGGCGCCGTGATGGTGTATGACTCCGTGGGCGGCGTGCAGCCGCAGTCGGAAACCGTCTGGCGTCAGGCCAATAAATATCACGTTCCGCGTCTGGCCTTCGTCAACAAAATGGACCGTCCGGGTGCCGATTTCTTCCGCGTCGTGCGGATGATGCAGGAACGCCTGAAGGCCAATCCGGTGCCGATTGTCATCCCGGTAGGCGCAGAAGATCGTTTCACCGGCGTGGTGGATCTCATCAAGATGCGCACTATTCTGTGGGACGATGCGACGCAGGGCATGGTGTTTACCTATGCGCCCGTGCCGGATGATTTAGTCAGCACCGCCCAGGAGTGGCGTGAAAAAATGGTCTCTGCGGCTGCGGAAGCCAGCGATGAACTGATGGATAAGTACCTGGAAACGGGCGACCTGACGGAAGCGGAAATCATCAAAGGGTTGCGTATTCGCACTATCTCGGGCGAAATCCAGCCGATGCTGTGCGGCAGCGCGTTCAAAAATAAAGGCGTGCAGCGCATGCTCGATGCGGTGATTGAGCTTATGCCGTCGCCGCTGGACGTGCCGGCCATTGATGGCGTGGATGAAAAAGGGCAGCACGCGGAGCGTCATCCGAGCGATGATGAGCCGTTCTCGGCCCTGGCGTTCAAGCTGATGAGCGACCCGTACGTTGGTCAGCTGACCTTTATCCGCGTGTACTCGGGCGTGCTGCGTAAAGGCGACGCGGTGTATAACCCGGTGAAAGGGAAGAAAGAGCGTATCGGGCGTATCGTGCTGATGCATGCCAACGATCGTCACGAGGTGGACGAACTGCGCGCCGGAGACATCGCGGCCTGCGTTGGGCTGAAGGATGTGACCACCGGTGACACGCTCACCGATCCGAACGCCGTCATTACGCTTGAGCGCATGGAGTTCCCGGATCCGGTGATTTCGCTGGCGATTGAGCCGAAAACCAAAGGCGATCAGGAGAAAATGGGGATCGCGCTGCAGCGTCTGGCGGCGGAAGATCCATCTTTCCGCCTGCATACTGACGAAGAGTCCGGCCAGACCATTATCTCCGGGATGGGTGAGCTACATCTTGAGATCATCGTCGACCGCATGAAGCGTGAGTTTGGCGTCGAGGCGAACATTGGCCGCCCACAGGTAACCTACCGTGAAACCCTGCGTAAAACGGTGAAGGATATCGAAGGCAAATTTGTCCGTCAGTCCGGCGGCAAAGGGCAGTACGGCCATGTGGTGCTGAGCCTGGAGCCGCTGGAGCCTGGAAGTGGTTTTAAATTTGAAGATGCCACTAAGGGCGGCGTGGTTCCGCGCGAGTATATTCCGTCCGTTGAGAAAGGGCTGCGGGAAGCGATGAACAGCGGCGTGCTGGCCGGCTATCCGGTTGTAGACGTCAAAGCGACGCTGACGTTTGGCTCGTATCATGACGTTGACTCCTCGGAGATGGCGTTCCGCATGGCGGCGATCCTCGGCTTTAAAGAGGGCGCCCGCAGGGCGGACCCGGTGATCCTTGAGCCGATCATGCATGTGGAGGTGGAAACACCGGAAGAGTACGCCGGTAACATCATGGGCGATCTCTCTTCCCGTCGCGGTATGGTGCAGGGGATGGCGGAGCAGTACGGAAGCCAGATTATTCGCGCTGACGTGCCGCTGGCAGAGATGTTTGGCTATGCCACGACATTGCGCTCGATGTCCCAGGGACGCGCGACGTATACGATGGAGTTCCATCATTTTGCGGAAGCCCCGCGGAATGTTGCGGATGAAATTATTGCGCGTCGTGCGAAGTAATACGGTCACCCTCTCCCAATTGGGGGAGGGTTTTCTCAATCCAGCGCCTTCACCATTTTCCCGCTCGCCACAAACGTCCCGGCCCCAAGATGATGCAGGGTATTCAGCTTATCCCCGTCAAACTGCCAGCGTCCGGCGACAAACGCGCGTTCATCGGCTGCCGCTGAAACCACTTCACCAAACAGCGTATCGTATTTTTCTGCCGCAGAGGTGACGGGTAGTAACCGACACTCCATCCACGCCAGGCATTTTTCTTCAATCACCGGCAGGCCGAGCGCAGGGCCGTTCACCACCGGGATCCCGTAGCAGTTGAATTTGTCTTCATCGCGCCCGCTGACGCTACCGACCGCGTATGTCCAGTTGGCCGCCGCCACGCCGGGGATGACGATGCCAAACTTCCCGCTGCGCTCGATCAGCTCGCGTGACCAGGTACTTTTATCCACGACGATCGCGATGCGCGGCGGCTCAAACTCAACGGGCATTGACCATGCGGCGGCCATCACGTTACGTCTGTCGAGGCTTTCATCCCGACTGGTGATAAGCACAGTAGGGCCGTGGTTCAGCAGACGGCTGGCATGACGTAATTCAACAGGGCGAAAGTGGCTCATAGGATCTCCTCATCTACACCGATGATTATGGCGAAAAAGCACGTAAATCAAAGTGAGTGGGTAAAATTAGTTTATAAACAGAACATCACAATTAAAGGAAACTGATGCATGTCCCCATTCCTGACCGCCTATTTCGCCCGCATCGGCTGGACGCAGCCGACACGGGTGGATATCGATACCCTGCGCGCGCTGCATTTACATCACAACTGTGCGATCCCTTTTGAGAATATCGATGTCGTTCTGCCGCGCGAAATCCAGCTTGACGATCGGTGCCTCGTTGACAAGCTGGTCACCGCACGTCGCGGAGGCTACTGCTTTGAGCAAAACGGCCTGTTCGAGCGCGTATTGCGTGAGGTCGGATTTACGGTGCGCAGCGTGCTGGGACGCGTGGTATTAGCGAGTCCGCCGCAAATGCCGCCGCGCACGCATCGCCTGCTGCTGGTTGAGCTTAACGGTGAGCGCTGGATAGCCGATGTCGGGTTTGGCGGCCAGACGCTGACGGCGCCGATTCGCCTGCTCGCTAATGAAGAACAGGAGACTCCGCACGGGCTGTACCGTCTGCTGAGCGAGGGCAACGACTGGGTGCTGCAGTTCCGTCACCACGAGCACTGGCAGTCGATGTACCAGTTTGACCTGACTACGCAGTATTTCAGCGATTACGTGATGGGGAATTTCTGGTCGGCGCACTGGCCGCAGTCGCATTTCCGTCATCATCTGTTGATGTGTCGCCATCTGCCGGACGGCGGCAAGCTGACGCTGACCAACTTCAACTTTACCCACTGGCAGAATGGCCATGTGGAGGAGCAGATCCATTTGCCGGATGCCGAGGCGCTTTACCAGCTGATGCAGGAACGCTTTGGACTGGGCGTTGACGATGCAAAACACGGATTTTCCCTGGCGGAGCTAACGGCGATAATGGCGGGCTTTGATACACATCCTCAGGCCGGGAAATAATGCGCAAAGAGGGGGCTGTTGGCCCCCGACAACTTCACTTCTGAGACGGGGGAGTAAATAACTCGAGGGTGATTAATTTATCCAGATGATTGTTAAACGCGGTTTCATCCATTTCGGGCATGTTTAAGATATACATCCCGTCAAGACCGCATACTAGGCCAATCAAGCGCCAGGCGATATTTTCTGCCCGATCGCCAGGACGAAATACCCCGGCCTCCGTTCCCGCGCCGATCAGCGCCACCGTTTCCTGATGCCACATCTCCATGGTCATTACATAGGCGCCTTTGATATCGGCATCGCGGCTGGCCAGGATCTGCGCTTCGCGCCACAGGCGAATATAGGGCTCGAACCTGCCGTCATCGCTGCCGAGCATGGCATGAAGCTGCTCCCGCCATCCCGCCTGTTTACCCGCGACATCCGCATCCAACAGCTCGCGAATTAACCGTACGAAGGCCAGCGATTTTAGCTCTCCGCCGGAGGTAAAATGGTGGTGAACCTGTCCGGTCGCAACCCCGGCTTCAGCTGCAACGCGGCGTACCGTCATTGCCGCCAGTCCTTCGGCCAGCGCCACGCGCATGGCGGCCTGTAAGATGGCTTCGCGCCGTTCATCCTTGCTCAGATATCGCATCGTTACTCACTCTCAATGGGAACGAAACGAGTGTAACAAAAAGCTGGACACGCGTTCAACTTTACGTAGGATCGCAATCTGGACATGTGTCCAGGTTTAAAATGAAAAGGAAATTTATGTTTCGTCAGTGGTTAGCGTTAGTGATTATCGTGCTGGTGTATATCCCGGTCGCGATTGACGCGACGGTGCTGCACGTGGCGGCGCCAACATTGAGCATGACGCTGGGCGCCAGCGGTAACGAATTATTGTGGATCATCGATATCTACTCGCTGGTGATGGCGGGTATGGTGCTGCCGATGGGCGCCCTGGGTGACCGGATTGGTTTTAAACGACTGCTCATGATTGGCAGCACGCTGTTTGGCCTGTCGTCGCTGGCGGCAGCGTTTGCCCCTTCAGCAGGATGGCTGATCGCGGCGCGCGCCTCGCTGGCGATCGGTGCTGCAATGATCATTCCTGCCACTCTGGCGGGGATCCGCACGCTGTTTACCGACGCGAAAGATCGCAACATCGCGCTCGGCGTCTGGGCGGCGGTCGGTTCCGGCGGGGCGGCGTTTGGCCCGCTGATCGGCGGTATGCTGCTGGAGCATTTTTACTGGGGATCGGTGTTTTTAATCAACGTGCCGATTGTGCTGGTGGTGGTTTCGCTGGCCGCGCGTTTTGTCCCTCCTCAGCAGGGACGCCCGGAGCAGCCGCTGAATATCAGCCATGCCATCATGCTGATTGTGGCGATTTTACTGCTGGTCTACAGCGCCAAAACCGCGCTAAAAGGCGCGCTGTCGCCGTGGCTGGTAGCTTCCGCGCTGGTGAGCGGCTCGGTGCTGTTGTTTATCTTTGTGCGTATTCAGCTTCGCGCCCGCGTACCGATGATCGACATGCGCCTGTTCTGTCACCGCATCATTCTGAGCGGCGTGGTGATGGCGATGACCGCCATGATTGCCCTGGTCGGGTTTGAGCTGCTGATGGCCCAAGAGCTGCAGTTTGTTCACGGCTTTACGCCGTTTGAAGCGGGCATGTTTATGCTGCCGGTGATGGTCGCCAGCGGGTTCAGCGGGCCGATCGCGGGCGTGCTGGTTGGGCGTTTGGGGCTACGCATCGTCGCGGCCGGCGGCATGGGGCTTAGCGCCGTCAGCTTTATCGGCCTGTCGACGCTCGACTTCAGCACGCAGCAGTGGCAGGCGTGGGGGCTGATGGTGCTGCTCGGCTTCAGTGCCGCCAGCGCGCTGCTGGCCTCGACCTCGGCAATTATGGCTGCCGCGCCGAAGGAGAAAGCCGCCGCTGCAGGGGCGATTGAAACCATGTCCTATGAGCTGGGGGCCGGGTTGGGGATTGCGATCTTTGGCCTGCTGTTGACCCGCAGCTTCTCGGCGTCGATTGAGCTGCCGCAGGGGCTGAACGCCTCGCTCGTCGACAAAGCCTCGTCATCGATTGGTGAAGCGATGAAGGTGGCGCAGAACCTGACGCCGCATCTGGCTGAGCCGGTGATTGAGGCGGCGAAAAGCGCGTTTATTACCTCCCACAGCGTGGCGCTGGGCAGCGCGGGCGGAATGCTGCTGTTGCTGGCAGTGGGGATCTGGTTTAGCCTGGCGAAGGCCAAGCCGCAGTAATACAGGGCGCGCGGTTGGCGCGGGTGGGGCAGATGGGCTATGTTTTTTACAGGATTATCTGACTCTTGCTGGAAAATATGAGCCCGCGCCACAGCAGTGAACCGTCACAACCTCTCTCCCGGTTAACCCTGCTTGCAGGTGGCGCGCTGGGCGTTGTTTTTGGTGATATCGGCACCAGCCCGCTCTATACCTTCCGCACGGTGCTGTCGCTCTCTGAGCATGACCCTACGCCAGGCGTCATCCTGGGCCTGCTCTCTCTTATTACCTGGACGCTTATCCTGGTGACCTCCATCAAGTATGCCGCCTTCGCCATGCGAATTGATAATCATGGTGAGGGAGGCATTATGGCCCTGATGTCGCTTCTGGTGGAAAAAGGCAAAGGCGGTCGCTGGGTCATTTTTGCTGCCCTCATCGGCGCCGCGTTAATTTACGGAGATGGCGCGATAACCCCGGCCATCTCCGTGCTTTCCGCTCTGGAAGGGCTGGAGATGGTCATTCCGGAGTCCCAGCCGTACATATTACCCCTGACGGTGGCGGTGTTGCTGGCGCTGTTCCTGATCCAGCCTTTTGGTACCGCCCGCATAGGGAAGATATTTGGCCCAGTGATGGCGCTGTGGTTTCTGGCGATTGCGGCTCTGGGCGTGCGGGGGATCGTTCAGCACCCCTCGGTATTGCTGGCCCTCAATCCTGCGTACGGCATCGCGTTTTTGTTTTCAAACGGGTACACCAGTTTCCTGGTCCTGGGCGGCGTATTTCTCTGCGTGACGGGGGCCGAGGCCCTGTATGCAGACATGGGGCATTTTGGCAAAAAGCCCATCTGGCTTGCCTGGTACGGCATCGTCTTTCCTTCGCTGCTGCTCAACTATGCTGGTCAGTCAGCACTGATTCTGGCCGGTGCCGACAGCAAACAAAATCTATTCTATACGCTCTGTCCGCCAGCCTTGCAGGTACCGCTCATCATTCTTGCCGCGCTGGCGACGATCATCGCCAGTCAGGCGATTATTACCGGTGCTTTTTCCATGACGCGTCAGGCGATTCAGCTCGGCTGGCTACCACGATTACGCATCAAGCAGACGGCGGCAGAAAGCTACGGTCAGATTTATATCGGGATAATCAACTGGCTGCTGATGGTAGTAACCATCGGGCTGGTGGTGTTCTTTAAATCCTCAGATAAGCTTGCAGCGGCGTACGGGATTGCCGTGTCATTAACCATGCTGATGACTACGGGGCTGTTGTTTGTGGCGATGCGGGAAGTGTGGCGCTGGAGCCTGGCCAGCAGCGCGGTTATCGCCCTCTGTTTTCTGGTAATTGATGCCACATTCTTATTTGCCAATCTGATAAAGGTCCTGGAAGGCGGCTATATACCGCTGCTGATGGCCGCAGCGATTTGTACGGTGATGCTGATTTGGCACCGCGGCGTTAAGGCGGTATCCGCATCGGTGGGCGAGAAGGGCGTCAGCGTGGACGCGTTCTTTGCCCAGCTTCAGCAAAAGACGGTGCCCAGGGTGGCGGGATCTGCCGTCTTTTTGACCCGCACGCAGAACAATATCCCGCCGGTGATGCGCTGGCACGTCGCGCGAAACCGGGCGCTACAGCAGGACGTGTTGTCGCTGACCATTGATATTCTCAACGTTCCTTACGTCGGGGAAGAGCAGCGTATCAGGGTGGAACAGCGCGCGCCGGGCTACTGGCACGGCGTTGCGCAGTATGGCTTTATGGAACACCCTGATATCCCGCGTTTGCTGCAGGGCGTTAGCGAGATTAACGCGCTTTTTGCCACCGATGACGCCACCTGGTATGTCGGGCATGAAACCATTGTGGCTGGCGAAGGCGGGGCCGGTATGGCGGCCTGGCAACGGCACATATTTGCCTTCATGAAGCGCAACTGCACGCACGTCATCAACCACTACCACCTTCCCAGCGATCGGGTGGTTGAAATCAGCCGCCGCGTTGCCGTCTAGTTTCGCTCGCGCCGTTCTAGCTCTCCTGGGCCGCGGACAGGACGCTATGCAGCAGCACATTCGCCCCTTTTTCCGACCACTCAGGCAGGATCCTCTCCGCTTCGTTATGGCTGACGCCTTTCACGCAGGGGATAAAGATCATGCTGGCGGGCGCAATTTTGCTGACATAGCAGGTGTCGTGTCCCGCACCCGAGACCATCGGTTTCGACGAATAGCCCAGTTCCGCCACGGCCTTCTCCGAACGCGCCAGGCATTCGGCATCAAACGCGATGGGCGCGTAGTCAAAAATGCGCTCAACGAGAGCCGACACGCCGCGCAGGCTCAGGCTTTCAGCCACCTTATGCAGCGCCGCCTCCATGGCTTCCAGCGCCGCCTGCGCCGGATGGCGAAACTCCACGCTGCATACCACGCGAGACGGCACGACGTTGCGCGAGTTTGGCGTAACCTGCGCCATACCGATCGTCGCACGCCCGTCCGGTGCATGCCGATAGCCAATCTCTTCCACCTTCAGCGCCAGCTCGGCGAAGGCGGTCAGCGCGTCGCGGCGGCTGTGCATCGGCGTGGTGCCCGCGTGGGCGGCAAATCCGTCCAGCGTCAGGGTAAACCAGCGCTGACCCATGGCCGCGCGGACTAACCCGATATCGATGGCTTCATCTTCCAGAATCGGGCCCTGTTCGATGTGCAGTTCGTAGCAGGCGTGAACCGGAAACGCGCGGGCAGGGGCTTCACCCCGGTAGCCGATGCTCTCCAGCGCTTCACCTACGGTGATACCGTCGATATCCGCGCGGGCATGGGCGTAGGCTTCGCTAAACTGTCCCGTCCAGACCCCTGATGAGAGCATGGCTGGCGCAAAGCGCGCGCCTTCTTCGTTAGTCCAGTTCACCAGCACAACGTCACGCTCGGTCTCAACGTTATTATCGTTAAGGGCTCGCAGCAGCTCCAGCCCGGCCAGCACGCCGTAAACACCATCGTAGTTCCCCCCCAGCGGCTGGGTATCCAGGTGCGAACCGGTCATGACCGGGGCAAGCTGCGGGTTTTTCCCGGCGCGACGGATAAACATATTGCCCATGCTGTCGACGTCACAGGTAAAACCGGCATCCAGCGCCCAGTCGCGCAGCAGGTTGCGCGCAATAAGATCTTCCTCGCTCAATGCCAGACGGGTGACGCCACCGGCGGGCGTGCCGCCGATCTGCGCCATCATCTCAAGCGTTGACCACAGCCTTTCGGCGTTGACGCGGATCATGTCTTGTCCTTAGTGCTGCGGTAGCGGAAATCACAGCACGAACCGCCCTGCATGATGGTGGTGGTGCGGGTCAGCTCTACGTCGGGCGCATAGCCAACGATAAATTTTTCATCGCGCGCGCAGGAGAGCAGGTGACCAATCTCGCCCAGCCCCATCTCGTGATACATCTCCGCGTAGCGACAGCGGGTGACGTTGTAGTTGTACTGCTGGTCGTCGGCGTCGATCACCTTGACCTCCAGGGCATTATCTTTCTCCCACAGATACTGCAGGGCGATAAAGCTCTTTACGTCCGCGCCGTTGGGTTCTTTGCTGGCAAACGCTTTGCCTGCGTCAATTGCGGCCTGCTCGATAGCCTCGCCAATCACCGCCTGGGCGCGGGCTTTCCCTATCTCGCGCACCAGGATTTCATAAATTGGCTTAATAATTTCGGCTTCAATTTTGCGGCGGGCGAGGATGCCCAGCTCGTTATTATCACTCATCACATTGCCTCGCTGCGTTACTTCGCTTTTGCGCCGCCCAGCACGGTCTGCGGCTGCCATTTGCCGTCAACGACCTTATAGACCGTGAACGACGGCGATTTCAGGTTACCTTCTTTATCAAACGCGATCTGTCCGGTGACGCCGGAATAGCTGATGGCGCGCAGGGCTGGCAGATAGTCGGATGGCTCAACGGAGTCTGCTTTTTCCATTGCCGCAACCAGCACGCGGGTAGCGTCATAGGCGAACGGGGCGTGCAGTTCGATATGGGTGTGGTAGCGGGACTGATAGGCCTGTTCGAATGCCTTTCCACCCGGCATCTGGTCAACGGGCAGACCCGGCTCCAGCGCCACCACGCCTTCGCCTTCTTTCTGCGCCAGCTGCAGGAACGTCTGGCTGACAAATCCGCCTGCGCCCATCAGGGTGGCGTTCATGCCCAGCTGTTTGATGCGACGCGCCAGCGGTGCGGCCTGGCTGTCAACGCCGCCGAAGAAGATCAGATCGGCGTTTTTACTCCGGATGGCGGTCAGCACGGCGCTGAAGTCCACCGTTTTGTCATCAACATACTGACGATCGACAACCTTCACGCCCTGTGCTTCCAGCGATTTAATGAACTGGTCCGCCAGTCCCTGACCAAAGGCGGTACGGTCATCGATCACCGCAATGCGTTTGGCTTTCAGGGTATTCACCGCGTACTGGCCGGCGAGCTGGCCGCCGTCATCGTCGTGGCCCATCACGCGGAAGCTGGTGTCAAAACCCTGTTTGGTATAGGCGTGACCGGTCGCGACCGGTGCCACCTGTGCGATGCCCGCATCGTGATAAACGCGGGCCGCTGGAATGCTGGTGCCGGTGTTCCAGTGACCGACCACGCCCGCCACGCCGCTGTCCACCAGACGCTGTGCGACGGCTACGGCGGTGCGCGGGTCGGACTGATCGTCTTCGGACTGCAGCTTGAAGGTCACCGCTTTGCCACCGATGGTCGGGTGCTGCTTGTTAATGTCGTCAATGGCCAGCTGCGCGCCGTTCTCCAGATCTTTCCCGATACGGGCAGACGGGCCGGTCAGCGGGCCTGCCAGACCGATGACCACGGTTTCACCGTCAGCGGCCCACGCGGACGTTGAGGCAAAGCTGCCGAGCAGAATAGCGGCGCTGAGCGCACTGATTTTTACTGTTTTCATTGTATTTCCCTGATGTTGGCTGGTGTGGTTAAACGGGCATTTCGCCCAAATAAATCTGTGCAATCTGGTCATCGTTAAGCAGCGCTGTCGATTCGCCATGATGAACAATGCTGCCGCTGTCCATCACCCACGCGCTGTCGGTGACTTCCAGCGCGAGACGGGCGTTTTGTTCAATAAGCAGCAGGGCGACGCCGCGCTCGCGCAGCCCGGCGATGACGGCAAAAATGTTCTCGACCATTTTCGGGGCAAGGCCCATCGACGGTTCGTCGAGGATCAGCAGGCGCGGGCGGCTGAGCAGGGCGCGGTTAAGGGCCAGCAGCTGTTGTTCGCCGCCGGAAAGCAGCCCGGCAAGCTGATGCTGGCGTTCACCCAGGCGCGGGAAGCGCTCGAACACCTCGTTCATTTCACGCTTAACGGTGACAGTGTCACGCCTGAGCCAGGCGCCCATCTGCAGGTTTTCCAGTACCGTCATGCGGGAGAAGATCCCGCGGCCCTCCGGGACCATCACCAGTCCGTCGCGAAGCAGGGCCTCCGGGCTCTGTTTACGCACCGCTTTACCGCTGAATTCAATACTGCCGCTAAAGCTTTCCAGCCCGGTAATGGCGCGCACGGTGGAGCTTTTCCCCGCGCCGTTCGCGCCGATCAGCGTAGCCTGCTCGCCCTCGCGCAGGGTAAAGGAGACATCGCGTACGGCCTGAATGCCGCCGTAATGCACGTCCAGACGTTCCACCTTCAGCAATTCAGACATGAGCGTGACCTCCAAGCCAGGCGGCGATTACAGCCGGGTCGCGCCGCACGCTTTCCGGCGTGCCGCTGACGAGCGTTTTGCCGTAATCAAGCACCGTCAGGCGATCGCAGATGCCCATCACCAGCTTGACGTCATGTTCAATCATCAGCAGGGTTTTGCCGTCATCGCGGATGCGGATGAGCAGTTCGCCGAGCGCCACTTTTTCCGCCGCGTTCATCCCGGCGGCGGGCTCGTCCAGCGCCAGCAGGAGCGGATCCGTTGCCAGCGCGCGGGCGATCTCAAGGCGACGCTGATGACCATAGGCCAGATCGCAGGCGCGAGAGTGGGCGAAATGCGCAATGCCGGTGTACTCCAGCCAGTGCCAGGCCAGTTCGCGGGTCTGCTTTTCTTCCTCGCGAGCGCGTTTGTGGCGGCTCAGCGCGGCCCACAGACCGTTACGGGTGCGCACGTGGCGGCCCACCATCACGTTTTCCAGCACCGACATCTCGTTAAACAGCCTGACGTTCTGAAACGTGCGGGCGATCCCGGCGGCGGTGACTTTCTCAATGTGCTTTGGAAAATAGGGCTTATCGGCAATGGAGAATTCGCCGCTGTCCGCCGGATAAAGCCCGGTGATCAGGTTAAAACAGGTGGTTTTCCCCGCCCCGTTAGGACCAATCAGGCCGTAGATCTCGCCCTTGTTCACGGTAATGGAAACGTCATCCACGGCGGTAAGGCCGCCGAAGCGTTTTGTCATGTTGCGTACGGTTAACAGGCTCATGCTTTCGCCTCCTTGTGGCGTACCGGCCAGATCCCGGACGGGCGCACCAGCATCACCAGCACCAGTGCCAGACCGTAAAACAGCTGACGCAGCACTTCCGGGTCAATCAGCACCGTACCGAACAGCGCCTGCTGAACCGGCGCTGCCTGGCTGCGCAGCAGTTCCGGCAGGGCGGTAAGCAGTACCGCGCCGAGGATCACCCCCGGAATGTGCCCCATACCGCCCAGCACCACCATCGCCAGTACGGCAATGGATTCCTGTAACGTGAAGGATTCCGGCGAGACAAATCCCTGAAACGCGCCGAAAAGCGCACCCGCTACGCCGCCAAAGGAGGCCCCCATCGCAAAGGCGAGCAGCTTATAGTTACGCACGTTGATGCCCATCGCGCGGGCCACATCTTCATCCTCGCGGATAGCGTGCCAGGCGCGACCAATACGGGAATGCTGCAGGCGCAGGCAGACAAAAATAATCGCCACAATCACCAGCATCAGCAGGTAGTACCACAGCCACAGGGCGGGTACTTTGAAACCAAACCAGTGGTAGACGCCGCTAAACTTCAGGCCGAACAGGTTCAGCGTATCCACTCCGGTTATGCCCTTTGCGCCGTTGGTGATGTTCACAGGACGGTCGAGGTTGCGCATCAGGATGCGGATAATTTCGCCGAAGCCAAGGGTCACTATCGCCAGGTAGTCTCCGCGTAGCTTCAGCGTGGGCGCTCCCAGTAAAATCCCGCAGACTGCAGCGACGAGCGCAGCCAGCGGAATAATGAGCAGATACGAGGTGTGCAGCCCGTCCGGGAACCAGACGCCGAGAACAGGAAACACCTCCAGCAGGTGTGGGGAGGCCATCAGCGCAGCCAGGTAGGCGCCAACCGCGTAAAAGGCGATAAAGCCCATGTCCAGCAGGCCGGTATAGCCCACCACAATATTGAGCCCCAGAGCCAGCATGATGTAGAGCAGGGCGAAGTCGATAACGCGCACCCAGTAGTTGCCGCCAAGCTGCGTGGCCACCACGGGCGCCACCAGCAGCGCGAGGCAGAACAGGCTCATGCCTGACCAGAATTTGCGCGTCGTCGCCGGAGTCTGGAGTTGAAGTGTTGTCATGGTATTCCTTACGCCCTTTGCGCCACGCGCTCGCCCATCAGGCCAGCCGGACGGAAGACCAGCACCAGGATCAGCACCATAAAGGCAAAGACATCCTGATAGTTGCTGCCAAATACGCCGTGGGTCAGTTCACCCAGGTAGCCCGCGCCCAGCGCTTCGATAATGCCGAGCAGTATCCCGCCGATCATGGCGCCACGAATGTTGCCAATGCCCCCCAGCACGGCGGCGGTAAAGGCCTTGATCCCGGGCAAAAAGCCCATCGAGAAGCTGGCGTTGCCGTAGTTGCTCGCCATCATTACGCCTGCCAGCGCGGCGAACACGCCGCCAATGGCAAACGTCAGGGTAATAATGGCGTTTGGGTTAACCCCCATCAGCGTGGCCACGCGCGGGTTTTCCGCCACGGCGCGCATGCCGCGCCCCAGACGGGTGTATTCGACCAGCAGCCACAGCCCGGTCATCACCGCCAACGCCAGCGCCACGGTGACAATACCGGTAACGGTCACGATGGCGGGCGGGTGCGCTCCGCTGCCGGACGTGACGGCGATAGGGTCCATCGGCAGGATCTGCGGGAACATCAGCGGGTTGCGCGTCCAGATAATCATCGCCACGGTTTGCAGCAGGACGGAGACGCCGATACCCGAGATCAGCGGCGCCAGGCGCGGTGCGCTGCGCAGTCGACGGTAGGCAAAGCGCTCCACGGCTATTGCCAGCAGGGCGCAAACGGCCATGGCAATCACCAGGGCAACGCCAAGCTGCAACAGCAGCGGCATGTGTGGAAAGGTGGTATTCAGGGCGTTTATGGCGGAGAGCGTGGTGAGCGCACCGACCATCAGAATATCGCCGTGAGCAAAGTTAATAATGCGCAAGATGCCATACACCATGGTATAGCCCAGCGCGATCAGCGCGTAGATGCTGCCCAGCATCACACCGTTGATCAGTTGCTGTATGAGTGTATCCAACGTCCGTACCCGCAAAGTGCTCGTTCTGCGGCTACCATCCAATAAATGAATTAAATTGTAAAATACGCATCTATTATTTCTTATGATAAATAAATATTGTTTTATCTTTATGAATTATAAGAAAATATTTAATGCCTGCTTTTGAGTGAAAAGCCTAAAGAAATCAACATATGAATAAAACAGAACAATTGGCGAGCCTGGCGGCGTATGCAGAAAGCCGACTGGCAAACGATCCGCCGCTTCGGGCCGTACGTGCGTTCGAGGCCATCGCCCGGCTGGGCAGCGTCACGCTGGCCGCGCAGGAGCTGGACATCTCTCCGTCGGCCGTTAGCCATCAGCTCAGGGTGCTTGAAGGGTATCTGCAAATGCCGCTCACGGAGCGTCAGGGGCGCAGGCTGGTGCTGAGCCAGCACGGGCGGGAATATTACCGCTCTATCCGCGCGGCGTTTAACGTGCTGCGCCAGGCGACGGAGCACCTGGCGGAGCAGGCGCAAACGCGTCAGGTCACCATCAGCCTGATCCCACTTTTTGGTATGGGGTGGTTTATCCCACGTTTGCCTGCGTTTATGCGCGCCAATCCGCAAACCGAGATCAACGTGGTGTATGCCAACCATCGTAACTATCTGAGCGACGCGTCGGATATGTCGATTCGTTTTGGCAACGGGCAGTGGGCGGGCTATCAAAGCGAAAAGCTGATTTCCGGTCAGATGGTCCCGGTGTGCAGCCGCGCGTTTTTGCGCATTCATGGCCATATCGACACGCCCGAGCAACTGCTGCAAATGCCGCTGCTGCACGATGAGGAGCGCACCACATGGGCGCAGTGGTTTGTACAGCAGGGGGTGAAGCGCCCCGTGCGCCGCAGCGGTCCAATGTTTGAGGACGGTCTGCTGACGCTGGCGGGCGTTCAGGCTGGTCTGGGGTGTGCGTTAATGCGTGAGCCGCTGATTGCGCCTTATCTTGAGAGCGGCGAACTGGTGAAGATATTTGACCTGCCGATTGATGACGGGCGCGACTATTACCTCTGCGTGCGTACTGACTCAGAGATGACTGAAGACGGCAAGCTGCTGCAAAACTGGCTGCGTCGGGCGGCGGGTGGGGAGTCGTCTGGCGGGTAAAAGAGGGAGATAAAAAAAGCCAGCTTGTGCAGCTGGCTTTTGTACAGACAAGATTTAGAACTGGTAGGTCAGACCCAGCGCAACGATGTTGTCGGTACCGATGCCTGCCTGGCGAGTGAACTGGTTGTCGTCGAGCAGGTTGATTTTGTAATCCACGTAGGTGGACATGTTTTTGTTAAAATAGTAGGTCGTGCCAACATCGATGTATTTAACCAGATCCTGGTCGCCGAAGTTTTCGATGTCTTTACCTTTGGACTGCAGGTAAGCAATGGATGGACGCAGGCCAAAGTCGAACTGATACTGAGCCACAACTTCGAAGTTTTGCGCCTTGTTTGCAAAGCCGTAAATGTCGGTACGCTTGTTGTTAGAGGTACCGAAGCGGGTTGCGTTATAGGTCTGAGAGTACTGCGCCGCAAGGTAAATGTTGTTCGCGTCGTATTTCACGCCACCGCTGTACACTTCCGCGCGGTCGCCTTCACCGTATACGCCAGCCGCATTCTGGTCAGCGGTACGACGTGAAGAGGACATTGCGCCACCCACGCTGAAGCCTTCACCCAGATCGTAAGTCAGGGACGCGCCGTAACCGTCGCCGTTCTGGTTCAGCAGGCTGCGGCCGCTGGTGTTTTCACCGCTTACGCTGCCGTTTTTGCCCTGGTACTGCAGAGCAAAGTTCAGGCCGTCAACCAGACCAAAGAAGTCCTGGTTACGGTAGGTCGCAACGCCGTTTGCACGAGACTGCAGGAAGTTGTCGGCACCGTAGGTGTCGCCGCCGAATTCTGGCAGAACGTCGGTCCAGGAGGTCACGTCGTAAATTACGCCGTAGTTACGACCGTAATCAAAGGAGCCTGCTTCCGCGAACTTCAGACCTGCAAAAGCCACACGGGTCCAGGACTGGTTGTCGCCTTCGTCTTTGTTACCCTGGATCTGGTATTCCCACTGGCCGTAGCCGGACAGCCGATCGTTAACCTGGGTTTCGCCCTTGAAGCCGATACGCATGTAGGTTTTATCGCCATCTGCGCCAGCGTCATCAGAGAAATAGTGCAGACCTGTTACTTTACCGTACAGATCCAGCTTGTTACCGTCTTTGTTGTAAATTTCGGCAGCGTTAACAACGCCTGCTGCCAGCATGGAAGTGACTGCCACTGCAACTAATTTAAGTTTCATCTTAAATATTCCTTATAATTTTTTTTCAGTATTTCCTGAACCACTGTGAACGATTTCTAAACGAGGCTGTTCGTCAATGGCATGCTATTTTTAAGAATCTCGTAGTCTTATTTCAATAATAAGTTTCAAAATATTAGAGATAATTTCAATTAGTGTGATCTCGATCGTGCGAGAAGGCGGTTATTCAAACAATATGGCCGGAATTTATACGATTAATGGTTATTTATTCAGTGGGATTATTGCTTTTAAGATAATTTCTGATGGTTTTAGTCTATTGCGTTAAATTTCGCAATTTCCGATGGTTTGGCAGGGGGGTATCGCCTGCTTCTCTTTAAAAACAATGGGTTGATTTAATTTTTCAACGTCTATTTCGTATATTTCATTAAAGCTGCCAGGGCTGAATTATTGCATGTAATGCTATACAGAGCGTTAATATTTATCACTGACTAATTTCACTGGGTTGTCAGTTTACGTCAACTCGCTTCAGGTGGCTTTACAGAAGGCGCTCAATATAAACCGAACTTAAACAGACGCTCTATTATTATGATAAATATTCTGAGGTGCGATCACATTTTAAATGTATGTTAATTATGTTGCCGGGTTGAAATTAACCCGGCCGCTGGAGAGGCGCTATTGTCTTGTTGCGTACCAGCAGAGCAACGACCCGGCGCAGACCATCAGCGCCCCTTGCCAGAACGAGAATGAAAGTGGAGAGCTTAGCACCGCGGCGGCAAGCGCGGCAGAGAGCACGGGGGTAAAATAGGATACGGCAGCCAGAACCGTGACGTTCCCGTGCAGGATGCCAATATTCCATGCGGCGTAACCAAACCCAAGCGCGATCCCGCACATGACGAGCTTCACCACCACCGGAAGCGTGAACACCATCTCGGGCTGATCGCTCAGAAAATATTTCACCCACAGGCTTAGCGCGGTCAGCAAAACAAACAGGGTAATACCGTTTTGTCCTTTCGCAAATTTGCTGGTGACGGTGCAATAGGCGGCCCAGATAAAGGCCCCGGCAAACGCCAGCGCGTAGCTCAGAGGGCTGGAAACGACATTGCGGGTTATTTCCTCAAGATGTAACCCTTCTTCACCGCCTAATATCCAGCAGACGCCCAGCAGCGAAATGACCAGGCCGGGGAGCACCCACAGGGTAGACTTTTGCCCGTTGAACAAAATCGCAAATACGATCGTCAGGCTTGGCCAAAGGTAATTCACCATACCCACTTCAATCGCCTGAGCGCGCGTTGCGGCATAGCCCAGCGACAGCGCCAGACATATTTCGTAGCTGACAAATAAAACGCTGCCGGCAATAAGATAGCGGAGTGAAAACCGCCTGAGATCAGGAAATCCTACCGTCACCAGACACAGTAATCCGCTGAGGGTGTAGATCATCGCCGCACCGCCTACCGGCCCAAGCCCCTCACTCACGCTGCGAATAAGGCCGACCATGGTGCTCCATAACAATATCGCCGCCAGCCCAATAAGCGTTGCTCTCTTTCTGTCCATTACTTCGTCATCGCAATAAAAATCAGAGGGAAAATGTATCGCAATCATCCTGATGCTGTCGTGAATTATTCTCTTAAACCGTTAATCAAAAAGGGGTAATGAAATGTTCCGGGGGTGACTATTAAGGGGGGGAAGGCAGAGGACCTTGATTTGACGCAAAAAAATCAGGGGCTTTGCTGTTAGTTTGCGGCGCGAAATGTTTTCAGATAACGAGGACAACAATGGACGTCAGCCGCAGACAATTTTTTAAAATCTGCGCGGGCGGTATGGCCGGAACAACGGCAGCCATGCTGGGATTTGCCCCCAAAATGGCGCTGGCTCAGGCACGCAACTATAAGCTGCTGCGCGCGAAAGAGATCCGTAACACCTGCACATACTGCTCCGTGGGTTGTGGGCTTTTAATGTATAGCCTGGGCGATGGTGCGAAGAACGCCAGAGAAGCGATTTACCACATTGAAGGGGATCCGGATCATCCGGTGAGCCGCGGGGCGTTATGCCCGAAAGGGGCGGGGCTGCTGGACTACGTTCACAGCGAAAACCGCCTGCGCTACCCGGAATACCGCGCGCCGGGGTCTGATAAATGGCAGCGTATCTCCTGGGATGAGGCCTTCTCCCGTATAGCAACGTTAATGAAAGCCGACCGCGATGCCAACTTTATTGAAAAGAACGCGCAGGGCGTAACGGTCAACCGCTGGCTTTCCACCGGGATGCTGTGTGCCTCTGCGGCCAGTAATGAAACCGGCATGCTGACGCAAAAGTTTGTGCGCTCTCTCGGCATGCTGGCGGTAGACAACCAGGCGCGCGTCTGACACGGACCAACGGTAGCAAGTCTTGCTCCAACATTTGGTCGCGGTGCGATGACCAACCACTGGGTTGATATCAAAAACGCTAACGTCGTGGTGGTGATGGGCGGTAACGCTGCTGAAGCCCATCCGGTGGGGTTCCGCTGGGCGATGGAAGCGAAAAACAACAACGATGCGACGCTTATCGTCGTCGATCCGCGCTTTACGCGTACGGCATCGGTGGCCGATATCTATGCGCCGATCCGCTCCGGTACGGACATTACGTTCTTGTCCGGCGTGCTGCTGTACCTGATCGAAAACAACAAAATCAACGCGGAATACGTTAAGCACTACACCAACGCGAACCTGCTGGTGCGGGATGATTTTGCCTTCGATGACGGGCTGTTTAGCGGCTATGACGCCGAAAAACGTGAGTACGATAAAACGTCCTGGAACTATCAGTTCGATGAAAACGGCTATGCGATGCGCGATGACACCCTGACGCATCCGCGCTGCGTGTGGAACCTGCTGAAGCAGCACGTCTCCCGCTATACGCCGGACGTCGTGGAAAACATCTGCGGCACGCCGAAAGCGGACTTCCTGAAGGTGTGTGAAGTGCTGGCTTCCACCAGCGCCGCCGACAGAACCACCACGTTCCTGTACGCGCTGGGCTGGACGCAGCACACCGTGGGCGCGCAGAACATCCGCACCATGGCGATGATCCAGCTGCTGCTCGGCAATATGGGGATGGCCGGTGGCGGCGTGAACGCGCTTCGCGGTCACTCCAATATTCAGGGCTTAACCGACCTCGGCCTGCTCTCGACCAGCCTGCCGGGCTACCTGACGCTGCCGTCTGAAAAGCAGACGGATCTGCAAACGTATCTTGAGGCCAATACGCCAAAAGCGACGCTGCCGGACCAGGTGAACTACTGGAGCAACTATCCGAAGTTCTACGTCAGCCTGATGAAATCCTTCTACGGCGATGCGGCGCAGAAAGAGAACGACTGGGGCTTTGAGTGGCTGCCGAAGTGGGATCAGGCTTATGACGTCATCAAGTATTTCAACATGATGGATAAGGGCGACGTCACGGGGTATATCTGCCAGGGCTTCAACCCGGTAGCCTCTTTCCCGGACAAAAACAAAGTCGTTCGCAGCCTGAGCAAGCTGAAGTACATGGTCGTTATCGATCCGCTGGTGACCGAGACCTCCACCTTCTGGCAGAACCACGGGGAATCAAACGATGTCGATCCGGCGTCGATTCAGACCGAAGTGTTCCGCCTGCCGTCCACCTGCTTTGCGGAAGAGGACGGCTCCATTGCCAACTCCGGCCGCTGGCTGCAGTGGCACTGGAAAGGCCAGGACGCACCGGGCGAAGCGCGTAACGACGGCGAGATCCTCGCCGGGATTTACCACCGCCTGCGCGAGATGTACCGCACCGAAGGCGGTAAAGGCGCGGAGCCGCTGCTGAAGATGAGCTGGAGCTACAAGCAGCCGGATCGTCCTGAGTCAGAGGAAGTCGCCAAAGAGAACAACGGCGTGGCGCTGGCGGATCTGTATGACCCGAGCGGCAACCTGGTGGCGAAAAAGGGCCAGCTGCTGAACAGCTTTGCGCTGCTGCGCGATGACGGCACCACGGCATCGTCGTGCTGGATCTACACCGGCAGCTGGACGGAGCAGGGCAACCAGATGGCCAACCGCGACAACGCCGACCCGTCCGGGCTGGGCAACACCCTGGGCTGGGCATGGGCGTGGCCGCTGAACCGTCGCGTGCTCTACAACCGCGCATCTGCCGACGTGAACGGTAAGCCGTGGGATCCGAAACGCATGCTGATCCAGTGGAACGGGGCGAAATGGACGGGGAACGATATCCCGGACTACAGCACCGCCGCACCGGGCAGCAGCACCGGGCCGTTTATTATGCAGCCGGAAGGGCTGGGACGTCTGTTTGCTCTAAACAAGCTGGCGGAAGGGCCGTTCCCGGAGCATTACGAGCCGATGGAAACGCCGCTGGGGACAAACCCGCTGCACCCGAACGTGGTCTCCAGCCCGGTGGTGCGTATCTACGAAGACGACGTCCTGCGCCTGGGCAAAAAGGACAAATTCCCGTACGTGGGAACGACCTACCGCCTGACCGAGCATTTCCATACCTGGACCAAGCACGCGCGGCTTAACGCCATCGCGCAGCCGGAACAGTTTGTGGAGATAAGCGAGACGCTGGCGAAGGCGAAAGGCATTGCCAACGGCGATCGCGTGAAGGTGAGCAGCAAGCGCGGCTTTATCCGCGCGGTGGCGGTGGTCACCCGCCGCCTGCAGTCGCTGAACGTGCACGGCCAGCAGGTGGAAACCGTCGGTATCCCGCTGCACTGGGGCTTTGAAGGGGTGGCGCAGAAAGGCTACATCGCCAATACCCTGACGCCAAACGTCGGGGATTCCAACTCGCAAACGCCGGAGTACAAGGCGTTTCTGGTCAACATCGAGAAAGCGTAAGGAGCGATTCAATGGCGATGGAAACACAAGACGTTATCAAACGCTCCGCGACTAACCCGATAACGCCCGCGCCCCGCGCGCGGGACTACAAGGCAGAGGTCGCCAAGCTTATCGACGTCTCCTCCTGCGTGGGCTGTAAGGCCTGCCAGGTGGCGTGCTCGGAGTGGAACGACATCCGCGACGAGGTGGGGCACTGCGTTGGGGTCTACGATAATCCGGCGGATCTGAGCGCCAAATCCTGGACGGTGATGCGTTTTAGCGAAACCGACCAGAACGGCAGGCTGGAGTGGCTCATCCGCAAAGACGGCTGCATGCACTGTGAAGATCCGGGCTGCCTGAAGGCGTGCCCGTCTGCCGGCGCGATTATTCAGTACGCCAACGGAATAGTCGATTTCCAGCAGGACAACTGCATCGGCTGCGGGTACTGCATCGCGGGCTGTCCGTTTAATGTCCCGCGACTCAATAAAGAGGATAACCGGGTATACAAATGTACCCTGTGCGTGGACCGCGTCAGCGTCGGGCAGGAGCCTGCCTGCGTGAAGACCTGTCCGACCGGGGCAATCCACTTCGGCACCAAAAAAGAGATGCTGGACGTGGCGCAGGCGCGGGTCGACAAGCTGAAAGCACGAGGTTACCAGAATGCGGGCGTTTACAACCCGCAGGGCGTGGGCGGTACGCACGTGATGTATGTGCTGCACCATAGCGACCAGCCCGAGCTGTACCACAACCTGCCGAAGGATCCGGCGATCGATACCTCCATTAACCTCTGGAAAGGGGCGCTAAAGCCTCTATCCGCGGCGGGCTTTATCGCCACCTTCGCTGGGCTGATTTATCACTACATCGGTATCGGACCAAACAAAGAGGTGGACGAGGACGAGGAGGAACACCATGAGTAAGTCGAAAATGATAGTGCGCACAAAGTTTGTCGACCGCGCCTGTCACTGGACGGTAGTTATCTGCTTCTTCCTGGTGGCGGTGTCGGGGATTTCATTTTTCTTCCCGACCCTGCAGTGGCTGACCGAAACCTTCGGTACGCCGCAGATGGGGCGCATTCTGCACCCGTTCTTCGGCGTGCTGATTTTCGTGGTGCTGATGTTTATGTTCGTGCGCTTCGTCCACCATAACATCCCGGACAAGCAGGATATCCCGTGGGTGAAAGGGATCGTCGAAGTCCTGAAGGGCAACGAGCACAAAGTCGCGAAGGTGGGGAAATACAATGCCGGGCAAAAGATGATGTTCTGGACCATCATGAGCATGATTTTTGTGCTGCTGGTGACCGGGGTAATCATCTGGCGACCGTATTTTGCGCACTATTTCCCGATACAGGTGATTCGCTACGCGCTGCTGATCCACGCCACGTCGGCCATCATTCTGATTCATGCCATCCTGATCCACATGTATATGGCGTTCTGGGTAAAAGGGTCAATCAAAGGGATGATTGAAGGGAAGGTGAGCCGCCGCTGGGCGCAGAAACACCATCCGCGCTGGTATCGTGATGTGGAACGGCTGGAAGCGAAACAGGAAAGCACGGAAGGATTGAAGTAAGACCTGCGCCGTCGGCTCTGCCCGGCGGCGCTGCGCTTGCACGGGCCTATTCTTTTAAATCAGAACCGCTCTTCCACATAGCGGAACGGGTATTTTGTGGGTTTGACTTTGCCGATTTTGCGCTTCGGTAAATCCACCTTGTCGACGTGAATTTCTTTATACGGTATCTGCGAAAGCAGATGCGAAATAATATTCAGGCGCACGCGTTTTTTATCCTCTGAACGCGCCACAAACCACGGCGCCCAGGCGGTATCGGTGGCTTCAAACATGGCGTCGCGCGCAAGGGTATACTCATCCCACAGGTTAAAGGATTTAATATCCATCGGTGATAGCTTCCAGATTTTACGACCATCGTTAATACGGTCGCGCAGGCGCCGCTCCTGCTCTTTCGGCGTCACCTCCAGCCAGTACTTCAGCAGGATAATTCCGGCATCGACCATCGCTTTTTCCATAACCGGCGCGCCGTCCAAAAATTTCTCCGCCTGTTCCTCCGTGCAGAACCCCATCACCCGTTCCACGCCCGCGCGGTTATACCAGCTGCGATCGAAGATCACGATTTCGCCAGCCGAAGGCAGGTGGGGCACATAGCGCTGGAAGTAGAGCTGGCTTTTTTCCTTTTCCGTCGGGGCAGGGAGCGCAACAACGCGAAACACGCGCGGGCTGACGCGCTCGGTGATCGCTTTAATGGTGCCGCCTTTGCCTGCACCATCGCGTCCTTCAAAAACAATACACACTTTTAACCCTTTGGCGACGACCCACTGCTGGAGCTTAACCAGTTCGACGTGCAGGCGGCGGAGCTCTTTTTCATACTCTTTGGTCTTAAGCGGTGCATTCGATACGACATCAACAGCGACGGGGGCTTTCTTTTTACTTCCCATAATTGTCATCCTCAGGTTGTCCGGTGCGGAAAAAGCGAGGCCGCACTATGAAGTGTAATCCACCTGATATTATGCGTATTGTTTTTAGGTAATTAATGTCACGACACTTTTTTAAGCAGATACAGAGGTATTAACGAAGGTGCTTAGCACCTGTTTCCCTATGCAGATGCAATAAAATCAGCACATTTAATCCCACGCTCTATATGTGGTTAATGTGATAATTTCATTCTTATTTACTTAAAGGAACTAAGAATGAGTTGGAATAAAGACGCTGGGGTTTCTTATCTCCTTCACACGCTCTGGGGTGCTCTCATAGTGAATGTGCTGAGGATGCACTGATGAAAAGAATATTTTTATCATTCGTTTTGTTGCTGGTGGGATGTAGTTCGGCTGCCAATCAAGAACGTAGCGCACAAGACGCTACTGAATCATTTTATAAATCCTATCTTTCCGTATTCGGCAGCGATGAAGCCAGGCCTTATCCTGCCGACGAACTGCGTAAATATGTTTCTGCTGATACGATTGTTCGCATTAATACCATTCAGGAAATCTCTGAACAAGAGTTAATAGAGTCTGACTATTTTACGTATGCCCAAGATTATTCTCGTGAATGGATACCTGCGTTACGAGTGGAAAACGCCAGACCATTTTTAAACGGTGAAGCAGTCCAGGTTATTGAAGGGGCGGGTAACGGGAGAAGCATTCACCTGGAGGTATTTCTTCGTCGTGAAGATGATGCATGGAAAATTTACCGCGTTCGTGACGTAACGAACAATCACGAGCACCCAATTTTCAATGCTGGCGCGATTACACGCGCTAAAGCAGCGGCAGAAAGCACACCGTAAAAACCAGACCTTAAACCCTTTAAAGCCCTGACGCCTGCCGGGGCTTTTTGTTTTCCATTGCCCCGTGTCGCGGTTGGAGAAAACTCCTGAATTAATGGATTAACCTGCCAGCCAGCTGATTTGAACTGGCTCACCATACAAGATTATTCAATAATGCCCGCTGCGAGTGATTAACCCGTGGTTGAGGCATGAAAAAGACAATATTTTCGCTGGCGCTTGGCACATTTGGCCTGGGCATGGCCGAATTTGGCATTATGGGCGTGTTAACCGAGCTGGCGCATGACACCGGTATTTCGATTCCCTCCGCCGGGAATATGATCTCGTTTTACGCCTTCGGCGTGGTGATTGGCGCCCCGATTGTGGCGCTTTTCTCAGGCAGGTTCTCCTTAAAAACTACGCTGCTGTTTCTGGTTGCCATGTGCGCGGTTGGGAACGCTCTGTTTACGTTTTCTACGTCATATTTCTGGCTGGCGACCGGGCGCTTGATTTCCGGTTTCCCGCACGGCGCCATTTTTGGCGTCGGGGCGATAATCCTCTCCAAAATTGCGCCGCCGGGGAAGGTGACGGTCGCGGTGGCCGGGATGATCGCCGGGATGACCGTGGCCAACCTGATGGGCGTTCCGCTGGGGACCTGGCTCGGGCACCAGTTCAGCTGGCGTTATACCTTTTTCCTGATAGCCCTGTTCGATGCGCTGGTGATCCTCTCGGTGCTGATCTGGGTGCCGGACATTCATGACAAATCAGAAATTAAACTGACCGAACAGTTCCAGTTCCTGAAGAAACCGGAGCCCTGGCTGATTTTTGCCGCCACCATGTTTGGTAACGCCGGTGTGTTCGCGTGGTTCAGCTTCGTTAAGCCGTTTATGGTCAACGTTTCTGGCTTTTCCGAAGGCATGATGACGATCATCATGATGCTGATGGGCCTTGGCATGGTGTTGGGCAATCTGCTGAGCGGCAAGCTCTCGGGGCGTTTTAGTCCGCTGCGCATTGCGGCCACCACCGACATGGTGATTGTCGCCTCGCTGCTGCTGCTTTTTGCCTGTGGCGAACTGAAAACGGCCTCGCTGGTCATGGGTTTTATCTGCTGTGCCGGGCTGTTTGCGCTCTCTGCGCCGCTACAAATTCTGCTTCTGCAAAATGCGAAGGGCGGTGAGATGCTGGGTGCTGCGGGCGGGCAGATGGCGTTTAATCTCGGCAGCGCGATCGGGGCATATTTTGGCGGGATGATGATTACCCTCGGCTTTAGCTGGCGCTACGTCACGCTGCCTGCGGCGATACTCTCGTTCTCGGCCATGAGCGCGCTGTTGATCTACGGTTACCTGCGGGCCAGACGGGCTCAGGCTAACGCTCACGCGCTAGCCTGATCGAATTCAGGCAAGCCAGGGCTCGCCAAGGGTCAGCATCAGTCGGTTCGCCCATGCGAAGAACGCGGCGGACTGCACCAGATCAAGCTGGGCTAAGGTGTCCAGCCCCTCTTTTTCAAGCGCGGCAAGGTGCAGCGGCGTGGCGGCAGGAGGCGTAACCGATAGCGCCGCCGCAAAATTGATCTCCGCCTCCCAGCGCGCAGATTGTCCCTCGCTCAGGGATTGTCCTGGACGCACGGCCAGCAGGGCCTCTACCGCAGCGTCATCCTTTGACAGCTGGCTGGCTTTCCGCGCATGGACAGATGCGCAGTAGATGCAGCCGTTAATTTTACTGGCGACCGTTGCGGCCAGCTCGCGCTCGGCGCGCGGCAATCCTCCCGGCGTATAAAAAATCCCTTTATCCGTTAGCGTGCGCTGTTCAAGCACCGGCAGGTTGCGGCCCAGCAGGCGGAAATAGTCGGAATCGGTGTGGCCAAACTTCGCCAGGATCGCAACCTCGTCATCACGAAAATCCGCCAGCGGTTTGGCGGCGATCCACGGTTCCCAGCCCAGTTCCTGCTGGGTGAAGGCGACGGGAGCCGCCTTGCCGGTGGCCGTGGTTGCGGTCGTGTGCCAGACGCCTGCCGCCACCGGGGCATCGCTTGTGGCGACTGGCCTGTCGTTCAGCAGCCGCAGCCCGGCAATCAGTCGGCTCTGGAAGCTGACAAAGGCGATCAGCTGCGCCAGGGTCACGATACCTTCTTTGCTCCATCCCGCCTGGGTCAGCGCCTTTAACGATGTGGGCGTAGCTTCAACGGGAGAGAAGGTCAGCAGGCGCGCGAAGTTCAGCGCCGGGGTCAGACGGTCGGAGGTCGGGTCCGCCAGGCCAAACCCCGCATAGTGTGCGGCCAGCGCCTCCGCGTTGTGCCACCTGGCGACTTTTGCCGCGACGGCGAAGCGTTCGTCCAGCGCAAAATCGCTGTCCTGCTGGGTAAATAAGATTTCGTAGCTGCCCTGCGCGTGTCTCGTGGCGGCGTCCCGCGTGGCGCGCGCCTCTGCCAGAGGGGAACCGGGTTTAATTTCCGCCAGCTCGGCGAGAATGTCGTGACTTAATGACATAGGTGTCTCCTCAAAGGATGTGGGGGGCAATATGTTCGGCGATCAGTTCGATAGAGCGCAGCGTGTCGCGATGGGTGGGCTCGACCGAATGGACCTGGAATGAGATGTCCGTGGCGCGCCGGAGAACGGAATCGGCCTGCAGCGAACGCAGCACCGTCTCGGGCGAACCGATGTGGGCGTCGAACTGGCGACGAAAATCTGTGACGGTGTCACCTTTAACCGCGTGTCCGGCAGCGCGATGCTGCTTTGCCTGTTTCGTGAGGCCCGGCGTCGCAACCTTCAGCGCATAGTCATCGCTGTCGGCGACGAACGCGGTACGTGAGGCAAGAATGCGCGGTGCGATGCCCGCGGGCAGCGCCTCAAGGTAGGCATCCACAATCGGGTTCTGGATCGCGTCGAGCGGTAAATCCAACTGGTCTGCCGGGCGCGGCTGCGTGCGGGAGAGCATTAAACCGTGTCCGGCCCGCGCGGCGCGAACGGCACCGTCGACGGAAAAGGTGGCAATCCAGATCCGGTCAGCCAGCTGTGGTGCAGGCGGGTAAAGGTGGTTATCCGGATGGGTGAGCGAATCCCCGCGCCAGGCGCTCTGGATCACATGTAGATGGTCGGCAAAGGCCGCGCCGCGCTGTTCAAACGTCAGTCCGAACGGCAGGAAAGAGGTCGGCGTGCCGCCCGAACCAAAACCGACTTCGAGACGTCCATCGGCGAGTAAATCCAGCACCGCGGCATCTTCTGCGACGCGCAGCGGGTTTTCCATCGGCAGGGTAATGATGGCCGTACCCAGCCGAATGGTTTCGGTATGCGCCGCAACGTGGGCCAGAAACAGCAGCGGCGACGGCAGGCCGCCTTCATTCTCATGGAAGTGGTGCTGAGCAATCCAGGCGCTGTCAAAACCGTGGCGTTCGGCGTGGCGGATCTGTTCGGTTGCCAGACGATAGCGCTCCTTCGGCGTGGCGTCGTCAAGCAGGCGGGTGAAAAATCCCAGGCGTTTTCGCGTCATGCGAACTCCTCCGTAGCGGGTGAAAAATGGGGAATGGCAGCAATCAGCTCGCGGGTATAGTCGTTCTGTGGCGACGTGAATAAGGTTTCGACGTCGCCCTGTTCGACCACCTGACCGCTGCGCAGCACCGTGACGCTGTGGGCGATCCGGCGAACGGTGGAGAGATCGTGCGTGATGAACAGGTAGGTTAATCCCAGCTGCTGCTGTAACTGCTGAAGCAGTGCCAGGATCTGCGCCTGCACGGTGACGTCCAGCGCGGAGGTGGCTTCGTCCAGCACCAGAATAGTCGGCTCCAGAATCAGCGCCCGGGCGATGGCCACGCGCTGGCGCTGACCGCCTGATAGCTCCCTGGCGGTGCGGGTCAGGAGTTCGACGGGCAGCGCAACCCGCTGCGCCACGGTTTCCACTAGCACCTTTCGCTCAGCCTTCGCGAGGCGGGAAAAGTTCTTCAGGGGCTCTTCGATGATGTCAAACAGCGTCTGACGCGGATCGAGAGAGGCGAACGGGTTCTGGTAAACAAACTGGATCTTCTGGCGCAGCTGACGACGGGCCTCGCGGCTGAGGGCGGTGGCATCAATGTCATCAATAATGACCTGTCCGCTGTCGGCCTGTTCAAAACCCAGCAAAATACGGGCGAGGGTGGTCTTCCCCGAGCCGGATTCACCGACCAGCGCATGGGTGCTGCCGCGCCTGACGTCAAACGTCACCCGGTCCAGCGCCTGAAGCTGATGATCTTTGCCCAGCGAGAACCGTTTGCTGATGGCGCGGGCGCGAATGGCCGGTGACGCGAGCGGCAGGCCGGCTACCGGGGCGATGGTCAGGCGCTGGCCCTGGAGATCGCTCAGCAGCTGGCGGGTGTAGGCGTGCTGCGGCGTGCGAACGATATCGGCGGTGTCGCCGTGCTCCTGAACCTCACCATGGCGAAAAACCAGCAGCCTGTCCGCGCGCTGAGCGGCCAGCGCCAGATCGTGGGTGACAAACAGAACGGCAGTACCCGATTCCCGGCGCAGGATATCCAGCAGATCGAGAATGCGTTTTTGCACCGTCACGTCCAGCGCGCTGGTGGGCTCATCGGCAATGATGACGTCCGGACGCAGCGCTATCGCGATGGCAATCAACACGCGCTGTTTCATTCCGCCGGAGAGCTGGTGCGGATACTGCTTCATGCGCTGTTCGGGGTGGCTCAGGCCGACCTTTGTCAGCAGGGCAAGCACCAGCTCGTCGCGTTGGGCGCGAGTCACCTTATGGTGCAGCTGAATAATTTCCCCGACCTGACCACCGATCGTCTTCACCGGGTTGAGTGAATTACCCGGATCCTGCGGAACCAGGCTGATTCGCGCCCCGCGCAGGGTATCGAGACGCTTCGCTGACCACCGGCTAATCTCCTCGCCGTTGAGCACGATTTTCCCCGCATCGCGACGGGCGTTATCCGCCAGCAGGCCAATGATCGCCTGTGCCGTGGTCGTTTTGCCGGATCCGGATTCGCCGACAAACGCCAGCATTTCCCCTCGCTTGAGGGTAAAGCTGACGTTATGCACCACCTCGCGCCACTGGCGCGCGGTACGGTAGCTGATGGTCAGGTTTTCTACCGAGAGTACGGTCATTTCAGGCCTCCGCTGAACTGCTGGCTGATACGGTTGGTGGCAAGCACGACGGCGATGACGACCACGCCGGGGAAGGTGGTTAACCACCAGGCGGTAGAGAGATAGTTACGGCCTTCGGCGATCAATAAGCCCCATTCCGGCACGGGCGGCGGGGTGCCGTAGCCGAGAAAGCTCAGCGTTGAAAGGGCCAGGATAGCCTGACCAAACTGGAGCGTGGCAAAGGCAAGGACGGCGGTTAAAGCGTTGGGCAGGATGTGTCGCCACAGCACCGCCAGGAACGTCCCGCCGCTGCCGAACGCCGCCTCGACGAAATCCGTATGGCGGATGCGCACCACTTCACCGCGCGCGAGGCGGGCGAAGCTGGCAATGGAGGCCACGCCGACGGCAATGGCGGCGTTAACGGTGCCAAACCCGAGCAGAATAATAACCGTCAGGGAAAGCAGCAGAGACGGAATGGACAAAAGTACGTCGACAAAACGCATCAGGAAAGACTCGACGCGTCCGGCGAACGCCCCGGCGACAACCCCCAGACCTGTGCCGACCACCAGCCCCATCGTGACGGCAGCGAGCGCCGCGCTAAGGGAGTGGGACGCACCGTACACAATACGGGTGTAAACATCGCGGCCAAGCTGATCGGTGCCGAGCCAGTGTCCCGCCTGCGGCGCCAGACGTTGCGCTCCGGCGATGCCCTCAATCGGGCTGTAGTGGGTTAACAGGCCGGGCGCCACGGCGGAGAAAATCGCAATGATAATTACCGCCCATGCCAGCCACAGTCCGGGCTGCCACGCGACGCCCTGCCAGCCGGGAACGCGTTTTCGCGCGGCGGCAGCGTAATCGACCAGGCTCATGATGCACCTCCGGTAACAGTTTGCAGACGGGGATCCAGCAGCGGCATAAGCAGGTCCACCAGCAGGTTGATCAGGACAAAGCCGAGGGCGGAAATCATCACTACCGCCTGAAGTACGGCAATATCCTGGTTATTCACCGCCTGCTGGGTCAGCTGCCCGAGCCCGCTGCGGCCAAAAACGGTTTCCGTGATCAGCGCCCCGGCAATCAGCTCGCCCAGCAGCAGCCCGGCAATGTTCAGGACAGGCAGCAGGGCGTTGCGGGTCACGTGACGCCACAGCACGGCGGTTTCACTCAGCCCTTTGGCCCGGGCTACGGCAACAAACGGATGCGTCGCCACCTGGTCGAGGCTGCGCATCAGGATTTGCGCCAGCGGGGCGGAGATCGGGATCGCGACGGTCACGATCGGCAGGATCAGCCCCTGCAGCGGCGTCGGGTTAATCACCGGGATCAGCCGCAGCTGAAAAGAAAAGAGCTGGATGAGGGCAATCCCCAGCCAGAACGTGGGTAAGGAGATAAACAGGACCGGCAGAGACTGGAGGGTATTGCTCAGCCAGCGCAGACCCGGCAGGCGCGACGCAAAGGCCAGCGCAAACGCCAGCAGAACCGCGAGCACAAACGCGGGCAGGGCGAGGCTCAGGGTATCCGGCAGATTGCTGGCAATCAGCTCGCTGACCGGCACGCCGGCCTGTAGCGAATAGCCGAAATCTCCGCGCAGCATCGCCAGCAGCGTATGGCCGTATTGCTGCCACAGCGGGCTGTCCGCGCCGTAGGCCACGCGCATCTCCTCAATTTGCGCCGGGCTTAAGCCCAGGTCCGGGTTCTGAAATTTAATCAGCACCGCGTCGCCCGGCAGCACCTGGAGCAACACGAACGAGAGGGTAAAGGCGGCCCACAGTACCAGCAGCCCGTGCCCAAAGCGTTGAAGAAGTGCGTGGCGCATCGTCAGCTCCTCAGTGTTTCTCAATCCACGCGCCGTAGAACGACGGGCGGCCGACCGCTTCAAACTTGACGCCTTTTAGCCACGGCGCACCGGCAAAGACCTGCGGCTCCTCGAAAATTGGAATGACGTAGGCGTTATCCAGCAGGTAGCGCTGGGCATCGCCGGTCAGCTGCAGGCGTTTTTGCTGATCGACCTCTGAGGAGATATTTACCAGCAGCGCATTCAGCTTGTCGTCACGGAAGCTTTTGACCTTGTCGCTGGAGCCGCCTTTTTGCAGCAGCGCGTCGCGGTTAGCGGGGTAGAACATGCTTTTCACCACGTCAGGATCGGCGCGTCCCACTTCGGAGACGGTTAACGGGGTTTTCAGCGGATCAAGGTTATCCAGCGTGCGGCTGCCAGCGTCGCCGGCCTTCACGCTCAGCGCCACGCCCACCTGGCGCCACTGCTGGGCAACCAGCTGCAGCACCTCTTTGTTTTGCGGCTGCGGCAGGGATTCGTACACCGTCAGCGCCAGCCGTTGCCCGTCTTTGGCGCGGATCCCGTCGCTGCCCGCTTTCCAGCCCGCCTCGTCCAGCAGCTGGTTGGCTTTTGCCGGGTCAAAGGTCAATTTATCGCTGAGATCGACAAAACCGGCGGCGGAATCGGCAATCACCGACTTCGCCTGCGGATAGTTGGCCGAGAAGAGGGTCTCGACCACCTGTTTTGCGTTGGTGGCATGCAGCAGCGCCTGGCGCACGCGAATATCGGAGACCAGCGGGTTATCCGGGCGGAAGCTGATGCTGTCGTTCACCCCGCGCGTTGGGGCGGCGTAGATTTTATAGCCCTGGTCTGTCGCCTGCTTTTCGTCATACGCCTGGACCTGGCGAATAAAGTCGGCCTGACCGGCCAGCAGGGCGCCGACGCGCACGCTGTCTTCCTGGGTCACGATAAACTTGATGCCGTCCAGATTGGCCGGCCCCTGCTGCGCCAGGTTTTTCGGTCCCCACTGGTAGTCCTTACGCGCTTCCAGCGTCACTTCGCGACCCAGCTTCTCGTCCTTCACCACAAACGGGCCAGAGCCAATGATATGCCGGGCGTCACCCAGCTCTTCAAAGTTGCGCTTCAGCGTGCTGAGCGAAACCAGGCCCGAGCCAATCGTGGCGGTGCCCTGCAGGAACCCCGGCGACGGTTTTTTGAAGTAGAACTTCACGGTCAGCGGGTCGACCACTTCGCTGCGATCGTAGTTATTGATCACTTCTGACACCGGAAGACGCTGCGCTTTGTTGCCTAAGCCGTAGGTATCAAAGTTCTTCGCTACGGCGTTGGCGTCCAGCGGCGTGCCGTCGGAGAAGGTGATGCCGGGACGCAGCTTAAATGTGTATTCGGTTTTATCGGCGTTGGTGGTCCAGCTTTCGGCTACCCAGGGCTCCACCTGTAACGTTTTCGGGTTCTGCCACGTCAGTTTGTCGGTGATCTGGTTCAGAATGCCGCCGTTCGGGTAGAAGCCGCCGGCAGGCGGGTAAAGGTTGGTATGCGCCTGTTGCTCCAGATAAATCAGAGTGCCGCCTTTGACGGGCGCATCTGCTGCCCACGCTGCGGTGGTCGTCAGAATCAGCGCCGTCAGCAGCGGCAGACGAAATGGGGTTTGCATGGTGAATTCCTTTGTTATCTTCTTGTTAGCGTCGGATTCATCATCGGGCGCGGGGGAAAACAAGGGAACAAAGGAATTAAGATAAGGATTGCCGGAAAATGGCTATAAAAAAACCGCCCCTGTCAGGAGCGGTAATTGAACGGTGGGTGATTATGAACGCAGGTCAATCACCATACGGCCACGGATCTGGCCCTGTTCCATCTCTTTAAAGATGGCGTTGATGTCCTCGATAGGACGCATCGTGACTTTCGGCACGACCTTGCCTTCAGCGGCGAACTGGAACGCTTCCTGCAGATCCTGACGGGTGCCAACCAGCGAACCCACCACCTGAATACCGTCCAGCACCAGACGCGGAATATCCAGGCTCATCGCTTCCGGCGGCAGGCCAACCGCGACCACGCGGCCACCGGCACGTACGGCATCTACCGCCGAGTTGAAGGCGGCTTTTGCGACGGCGGTGACGACTGCAGCATGCGCGCCGCCGGTTTTCTCCTGCACAATTTTAGCGGCATCTTCGCTGCGGGAGTTGATGGTGAGATCCGCACCCATGCTGGCCGCCAGCTTCAGCTGTTCGTCGTTAACGTCAAGCGCGATGACTTTGGCGTTAAAGACGTTTTTGGCGTACTGCAGCGCGAGGTTGCCCAGACCGCCCAGACCGTAAATCGCAATCCACTGGCCTGGTTTGATTTCGGACACCTTCACCGCTTTGTAGGTGGTGACCCCGGCGCAGGTGATGCTGCTGGCCGCCGCCGAATCCAGACCGTCCGGCACTTTTACCGCATAATCCGCGGTGACGATGCACTCTTCCGCCATGCCGCCGTCAACGGAGTAACCGGCGTTTTTCACGTCACGGCACAGGGTTTCGTTGCCGGTATTACAATATTCGCAGTGCCCGCAGCCTTCAAAGAACCAGGCCACGCTTGCGCGGTCGCCGACTTTCAGCGATTTCACGCCTGGGCCGACTTCTTTTACGATACCAATCCCTTCATGGCCCAGGATAACCCCGGTTTTATCGCCAAAATCACCGTTCTTCACGTGGAGGTCGGTATGGCATACGCCACAGCACTCCATCTTCAGCAGAGCTTCCCCGTGCTTTAGCGGGCGCAAGGTTTTTTCGGTGACATTAACCTGATGATCCTGAGTGACAACAGCAGCCTTCATGTGTATCTCCTTGTTCATGATGAGTATCTGCATAGCAGGTGTAATACTCCTCAAGGATTAGTGGTTTGGCGCTGTAATGCAAGGCAACGGCAACATAATGTCATTATTTAATCCATTTTCAGAATAAGAATACGGCGTTCCTCTAATAATTTAGGGGGAAAATACTGGCCCGGCGAGAGAGACTCGCCGGGCGCAGACTTACAGCTGTGCTTCTATCTCCTTAATCTCTTTACGCCATTGAGCCTGCAGCTGCGGCTTTTGATGCTTAGGCTTACGCGCCAGATCGTCTTCCAGCAGCGTTTCCAGTGCGACCAGCCGTTCGAGCAGATCGTCATACGGCGAGGATTGAACCGCCGAAGCGGTGATAGCAGGTGCGGTGGATGTCACCAGCCCCGCGCTTTCACGCAGACGCTCAAAGACCGCTTCTGCATCGTGCCACTCGCTCAGCTTTTCCTCTTCAATCAGCCAGAAACGGTTGCAGCTTTGGCTAATTAACTGTCGGTCATGGCTGACCAGCAGAACGCCGCCTTCAAACTGCTGAAGGGTTTGCGCCAGCGCCTCTTTGCCTTCCATGTCGAGGTGGTTAGTTGGCTCATCCAGCATCAGCAGGCTGTAGCAGGCAAGCGTCAGGCCCACGAACAGCAGGCGCGAACGCTCGCCGCCGCTGAGTGTGCTGACTCTTTGCCCGTGGCGGGACCACGGGAACCCGGCGCTTATCAGGGCCATTTTGCGATTCTGCGGATCAGGTGCGAAAGGCTCCAGCGCGTCGAGAAGCGTGGCGTTGTCTGCAAGCTGATGAAGCGTCTGGTCGTAGTAGCCAGGCGACACGCGCGGATGGATTTTCAGCCCGCTTTCCGCCGGTTCATCCGTAAAATGTCGCCAGATAAGCTTCATCAGTGACGATTTGCCGCAGCCGTTACGACCAACAATCGCCACGCGATCGCCGCTTTTCAGGCGCGCCGTTTCGATGTTAAACAGCGGCGGTAGCCCAGGCGCGGGCGGGACGCCGAGGTTTTCCATCTCCAGTAGACGATCCGCCCGCAGCGCGTCGCCGCGCAGGGTTAGCGTCCACGGGCTGCCCGCCGTGAGCGCGGTCTGGCTCTCTTTGAGCCGTTCGACCTGTTTTTCCATCTGTTTGGCTTTGCGGGCCAGGTCTTCGTTGTCGTAAACCTTGCCCCAGGTCGCCAGACGTTTGGCGCTGGCGGTTACGCGGTCGATCTCCTTTTGCTCCGCCTTGTGGCGCTGCGCGTCGCTTTCATCTTTGGCGTCAAGCGCCTGACGTGCCGCCGTGCAGGGAAGGGCAAAGTAGTGCAGCGTTTTATCGCGCAGGATCCAGCTGCCGTTGGTGACGGCATCCAGCAGCCGTCTGTCATGCGAGACCAGCACAAAGCTACCCGACCAGTTCTGTAGGAAGTGTTCCAGCCAGAGCATGGTCGGCAAATCAAGGTGGTTGCTGGGTTCATCGAGCAGAAGAAGGTCTGGCTCGTGAATCAGCGCCCGCGCCAGCAGCAGGCGGGTGTGCTGCCCGCCGCTCAGCGTGGCGGAGTGCAGCATCATATCCTGCGGCGTAAAGCCCATGCCTGCCAGCAGCGTTTCGGCTTTCCAGCGCAGGCTGTCCCGTTCAGTTGAGGGCAACTGGGCCAGGACGGCATCCAGCATGGTCAGCGGTAAAATAGCGTCCGGGAGATGTTGCTCCACGCGCGCCATAAGGCAGTGCCCGGCCAACGCTACCGTTCCGGCCGCAGGGGAGTCCGTGCCGTCCAGCACCTTCAGCAGCGTACTTTTGCCGCAGCCGTTGTCGCCCAGCAGGCCAATGCGGTCGCCTTTTTTCAGCGTAAAGGAGAGTGAGTCGAAGAGCGTGCCAAACGCCGTATCAACGCGTAAAGATTGTGCAGTGAGTAAAGTGCTCATTGTTGCTTACCCAAGAGTTACAGGCATGTTTATGCCTCGTCAAACATCGCTGACGATAACTCAGTAAGCCCGAGAGAAGGGATTTCAGGGGTTGGTGTCTTCGCTCAAGCAGAAGTTATCGCAGCACGATACCGATAACGCTTGAGCTGGTGCGATCACCAAATGTATGTGAAACATTGAAAATTTCACGATACAGCATAATTGGCCTCCTTATATATTCAGTGGGTTAATGGATGAATGGAGTGTAGCGGGGGAAAAGGGGTTTGGCTAGTGGGTATTCGATGGTGCGGTCTGTTGCCCTCACCCTGACCCTCTCCCACAGGGAGAGGGAAAACACCCGGCCCGTAGGCCCGGTAAGCGAAGTGCCACCGGGCGGAGCGGATTAAATCGACGTACGGCGATAGCTGCGGTATTCAGGCTTCCAGAAGTTGTCGTCGATGGCCTGCTGCAGCGCGTCGGCAGAGGTTTTCACCGCCACGCCCTGCTGCTGCGCCATTTTACCTACCGCAAACGCGATCGCGCGCGACACCTTATGTATGTCCTTCAGCTCCGGCAGCACCAGCCCTTCACCGTTGTTGACCAGCGGAGAGTAGCCCGCGAGGGTTTCGCTCGCCGACATCAGCATCTCATCGGTAATACGGGACGCGCCGGAGGCGATCACGCCCAGCCCAATGCCCGGGAAGATATAGGAGTTGTTGCACTGGGCAATCGGATAGGTTTTATCCTTCCACACCACCGGATCGAACGGACTGCCGGTCGCAACCAGCGCGTTACCTTCGGTCCAGGCAATGATGTCCTGCGGCGTCGCTTCCACGCGGGAGGTCGGGTTGGAAAGCGGCATCACGATAGGGCGTTCGCAGTGCTTGTGCATCTCGCGAATGATCTCTTCGGTGAAGAGGCCGGTTTGCCCGGAAACGCCGATCAGAATATCCGGCTTCACGTTGCGCACCACGTCCAGCAGGGAAAGGACTTCGTTGTCGGTATCCCAGTTTTTCAGGTTCTCGCGCTTCTGCACCAGCTTCGTCTGGAACGGCAGCAGGTTCGGCATGCCGTCGGTCAGCAGGCCGAAACGGTCAACCATAAAGACGCGGGAGCGGGCCAGCTCTTCGCTTAAGCCTTCGCGCTGCGTCTGGGCGATAATCTGCTCGGCAATACCGCAACCCGCAGAGCCTGCGCCCAGGAAGACGATTTTCTGGTAGCTCAGCTGGCTGCCGGCTGCGCGGCTGGCGGCGATAAGCGTACCCACCGTCACGGCTGCGGTGCCCTGGATATCGTCGTTAAAGGAGCAGATCTCATCGCGATAGCGGTTCAGCAGCGGCATCGCGTTTTTCTGCGCGAAGTCTTCAAACTGCAGCAGAACGTCCGGCCAGCGGTGCTTCACTGCCTGGATGAAGTCGTCGACAAACTGATAGTACTCGTCGTCGGTAATGCGCGGATGGCGCCAGCCCATATAGAGCGGGTCGTTGAGCAGCTGCTGGTTGTTGGTGCCGACGTCCAGTACGACCGGCAGGGTATACGCCGGGCTGATGCCGCCGCAGGCGGTATAGAGAGAGAGTTTACCGATTGGGATCCCCATCCCGCCAATGCCCTGGTCGCCGAGGCCGAGAATACGTTCGCCGTCGGTCACCACAATGACTTTGATATTGTGGTTCGGCACGTTCTGCAGAATATCGTCCATGTTGTGACGGTTCTGATAGGAGATGAATACCCCGCGGGAGCGACGGTAGATCTCTGAAAAGCGCTCGCAGGCCGCACCCACCGTTGGGGTGTAGATCACCGGCATCATCTCTTCGAGATGGTTCTGCACCAGGCGATAGAAGAGGGTTTCGTTGGTGTCCTGAATGTTGCGCAGGTAAATGTGTTTGTCGATTTCAGTTTTGAAACCCTGATACTGGATCCACGCGCGCTCTGCCTGTTCTTCAATGGTTTCAACCACTTCCGGCAGTAAACCCAGCAGGTTAAAGCTGCTGCGCTCTTCCATACTGAAGGCGCTGCCTTTGTTGAGCAGGGGGAATTCGAGTAAAACCGGTCCGGCGTATGGGATGTATAAGGAACGATGTTTTTTCAGTTTGTTGTCCATGTCACTCACTCTTTTTATGAAGATCCGTCCCTGACACTGCTGTTTGTCATCTTTCTGGCCTGTGCGATGGGGTGCGGTCCGACGGTATTATAAAGGAGCTAAATATTAATTACCGCAACACATAAACAAAAACACCACCGGGATTACCGATGGTGTTCTGGATCTCAGTCTGAAACTTACTTGCCGGCGTGGCGTTTTCTGCCGGTGGCGTGCGTGACCTGCGTTTCGTGGTCGCCTTCAATCACCACTTTACGCTGATTCGAAAGCTTGTAGTTCAGTCCCAGAATATGGCGTGCCTGACGGTTCGATTTCATGTTAACTCCTCAATCCTGTTGATAGTTTTAAGGACCAGTTTGCTTACGCAAACGAAATGTAACCCCTTAGGTTGCAGATCCAGCTTAGCAGGTTTTTACAAGGGTGCGTTTTGCCCGCTGACGACGTAGTTAATGGTCTGCTGGTAGATGTCACTGAGGATGTCATTATCTGTGGATTCCACCCACCTGGTCAGTTCCATCAAAATGTCATCTTCAGTCACAGCACCGTGCTCGGCGTGAAGACCCTGCGCAATCGCGTTAACGAGTTCAGGTTGTGCTGCTGCGGTATTAGCCGGGTAATAAGTAAACATGCTGCCTCCGTGTCGTTTTCTGTTTAATGGTACGGCTCGCAAAAAATGTAATTCATAAACAGAATGGCAAATATTTTCCCGGTTGTGGTTCAGATTCATCTTAGAAATAAAAATGACATAAGTGCATGCTTTTATGCGCTTTTGAAATGTGGGGGTTAATCGAAGTGCTGTTGAGAGGATATTATAACGGTGCTCCTGCTATCACGAAAATATAGCAGGAGCAGAATTTAAATTACCACTTCATTTCGCCAGTATTCACCTTAGCGCTTAATTCCAGCGAGCTCTCTTCGACCAGGTTTGGATATTGTTTTTTCAGGGTGCTGATGACGCCCGCAGAATCTTTATGTGCCGATAACGCCTGTTCAAAATGCTGCAGATAGTCGCGGGTAAAATCAATCGCCCCTGTCCCGGCTGGCGGGGTACCCAGATAGTGACCCGGAATCACGCGCTCGGGTTTGTGCGCCGCCATGTTCACCAGCGTTTCCTGCCACTGCTTGCGGCTTTCCGCCGTCTGGGTGTCTGCCGTCCAGACGTGAATACCCCAGGCTACCCCGGTGCCGCCGAGGATCGTTTTCGCTGACGGGATCCACACATAGGCCGCGTAGCTGTCAGGCTGTTCGATGTCGATCTTCTCACCGTCAACCATAAACGTGGTGGAGGCGAGCACCTGCGGGACGACCAGCTCGGTCGGTGCGCCGTCTTTCATCTGTGGACCCCAGAAGGCGAGCTTGGCGTCTTTGGTGGCCTTGATGTGGTCAACCACGTGCTGCGTGGCCACCACTTTGGCGTTCGGGAAGGCTTTGACCAGCGGCTGCAGGCCAAAATAGAAGTCCGGATCGCCGGAGGTGATCACAATCTTATTCAGGGTTTTACCGCTGCGGCGAATTTTCTCTACCAGCGCTTCGCCATCCTTCACGCTGAACTGCGCGTCAAACAGTACGGCTTCTTTCGGGCCGGAAACCAGCGTGGAGGAGACAGCGAAAATGCCTTTCTCCTGCGGATTATAGGTGTCAATGGTCAACGGCGCGGCAAAAACAGCGGGTGTGAAAAGGGTGGAAAGCAGGGCAAGGTGAGTGAATTTCATGCTGTTGTCTCTGTTGTTCAGGAATGTCTTTATTGTACGGATATTTGCATTTGCCAGAATTCCTGAAACAAGACATGCTTAGTTTCATAAATCGAGCAAATGGAGCTTATATGGATCGCGTTATTGCCGCTCAGGTTTACAACCGGATATGCGAGCTGGGGAGTTTGAGCGCTGCAGCCCGCGCGCTGGGTATTTCCCGCCCGATGGTCAGCCGATACCTTGAACAGATGGAGAAATGGGCGGGCACGCGGCTGGTAAACCGCTCCACGCGCAAGCTGACGCTGACCGCGGCTGGCGAAAAGGTGTTGCAAAAAACGCGGACGCTCTCGCAGATCTCACAGGAAATTGAAGGCCAGTCGGAAAAAGATCTGCCGTCCGGCACCCTGCGGGTGGCCTGCGCGCACTTTACCGCAATGCATCTGATTGCGCCGGTGCTGCCCGGTCTGCTCTCGCGCTACCCGCAGCTGCGCATTGAGCTGGACGTGAACAACCACCCGGTCAGCCTGGTGGGAGAGCGCATTGATGTCGCCGTACGTATTACCGATAACCCTGAACCCGGCATGATTGCCCGCCGGCTGGGGGAGTGCCGCTCGGTGCTTTGCGCCTCGCCGGAGTATCTGGCACAGCACGGTATTCCCGTCAGTCCCGAAGAACTAGCCCGGCATAACTGCCTGCACTACAGCTTTTTTGCCGGGCAGTCCTGGCACTTCCTGACGCCTGAGGGCGAAAGCCTGAGCGTGGCCGTCAGCGGCAACCTGAGCGCCAGCATCTCTTCGCTGTTGATGGACGCGGCGATTAAGCACTGTGGTATTGCCATGTTGCCGGAGCGCGAGGCGCGTGCCGCGATGGATCAGGGATTGCTGGTGTCGGTACTGGAGGCTCTGGAGCCGAAACCGCTTGCCATCCATGGCATTTATCAGTCACGGGAATACCAGCCTGCCGCGCTGCGCGTGTTCCTCGACGAACTGGCCCGCTACCTGGCTTAAGAGCAGGCCTTGCGGTCGATTATTTTGCCATTAGCCAGGGAGAGGACGTGCTCCAGAAAATAATATCCGCCCCGAGATAATTTTCCGCGAACCGATCAAATTCTGCTTTGGTGAAGGGCTTGCCGGTCTCAGGATTTTTATAGGTCAGGGTCGGTTCCTGAACCGCCATGGCGATGAGCGGCAGCGTCTGTTTATTTTTATGGAAGAAGGGATAGGCATTCTTCATGTGTGCCTTGCGGTTGGGAACAATGTCCGGCCCACCCAGACCGACATTGTTGGCGCTGGCATACGTAAACAGACGGCCCATGTAGTTGTGGTCATTATCCCACTCGCACGGCCAGAAGTTCACGTATTGCACCACGTGTGATTTCTTAAAAGCCTTTCGCGCAAAGGCCAGATTTTCCATTTCTCCAGCGAAATAGCTGTCGCAGGTAAACCCGGCGGGCGGATTTTTTTCGTCGAGATCGATGGCGGTTTCGGGCAGGTTTACGCCATACACCTCGCCATCAAAGCGTTTCGCGAGGGCGGCCAGCAAAGCCTGGTAGCGCTGGCGCACGGCGGGATCCCACTGACGCGCCACCCATCCGGAACCGACAGGCTTGCCTTCGCCGGGGTTATCGAACTGCGGCGCAATCCCCCCACCGTATTGCTTATCGTGCATCAGATAGTCCGGCACGTAGCGGGCGTCCGCCTCAAAGAAGCGATCCTGGATTTGAATAAAGAGTTTTTTTCCGGCGGCTTTAACGCGCGCCAGATCCTGTTCTATCCGCGAGAAGTCATAGTTGTCTTTGCCGGGCTCCAGCAAGCGCCAGTTGTAAACGATCTGCACCCCGCCGACATCGCTTCGCGCAACGAGCGGAAACACCGCGTCGAGCTCGCCGGAGCTGGTGTAGATAAAATTCTCCGGCGTTTTCGCCAGTGAAGACAGCGATACCGCCAGTGTGGTCAGGGCAACGGCCATGCTGATTTTTAGCGCCATATCATTATCCTTTTTGTCGGTTCAGCAGGTGAAAGTCCTGGAATTGTCTGTGTTCCAGGGTGGGGCAGATGCGTAGTCTATACTTAACCCTTTGTAAGCCAAAAGGAGAGCAAGAATGACTATTCATAAGCACGGTTCGGCACACTGGTCTGGCGACATTAAGCGCGGAAAAGGAACGGTTTCCACCGAGAGCGGCGTTCTCAATCAGCAGCCTTATGGTTTCAATACCCGCTTTGAGGGCGAAAAGGGGACCAACCCCGAAGAATTGATTGGCGCGGCACATGCGGCCTGCTTCTCAATGGCGCTGTCGCTGATGCTCGGTGAAGCGGGCTATACCGCCGATTCCATTGATACCACCGCGGACGTCTCTCTGGATAAAACCGACGGCGGCTTTGCGATTACGAAGGTTGCCCTGAAAAGCAAGGTGACCGTTCCCGGCATCGCCCCCCAGCAGTTCGACGGTATTATTCAGAAAGCCAAAGCGGGCTGCCCGGTTTCGCAGCTCCTGAAAACTGAGATTACGCTGGACTATAAGCTTAATTAAACCGCAGCCGGGTTTGCGCCCGGCTATCCCTTCAGCGCGGCGGGAAACACCTCCGCCAGCCAGGCAATAAACACCTTAAGACGGTGCGTCAGATGCCGGTTCTGAGGGTAAACCACATGAAACGGATAGGCGGCAGGGCGCCAGTCGCTCAGAATCGCCGTCAGCGTTCTCGCCCGTAAATACGCGTTTGCCGAATACTCAAAGGTCTGAACGATCCCCAGCCCCGCCGCGGCAGCCGCCAGATGGGCATTACTTTCATTTACGCCGAGATAATGCGGAACGTTGATTTCCAGCGCCTCGCCGTTCTTTCTGAAGCGAAAAGGAAACGCCCGCCCGGTGACGGGCGAGAGGTAGCTAATGAGCTTGTGCCCGTTGCACAGCTCCTGCGGATAGGCCGGAACGCCATGGTTTTTCAGGTAACCCGGCGTCGCGCAGGTGACCATTTCGGCGTTACCGAGATGGCGGGCGATGAGGGTAGAGTCGTTCAGCGGCCCGCCGCGGATGACGCAGTCTACGTTACCGCTGATGAGATCCACCGGACGATCGGCTACCCCAAGGTCGATGCGGATCTCCGGGTAGCGCTGCATAAAATCCGGCAGCAGGGGGATAAGCACGTCGCGGGCGGTGGATCCGCCTATATCAACCCGCAGATGCCCTTTTGGCGTCGCGCGGGAAATGCGAAACGCGGTGTCGATGTCTTCGATATCTATCAAGACCCTGAGCGCTTTTTCATAGTATTCCATCCCTTCAGGCGTCGCGACCACCCGTCGAGTGGTGCGGTGCAGAAGGCGTATATCCAGGTGCGCCTCAAGTGATTTGACCAGCTTGCTCAGGGTGGCGATCGGCATATTCAGCGAGTCCGCCGCGCGGGTAAAGCTTCCGGATTCCACGACCCGCGTAAAGGCGCGCATCGCCATGAGCTGGTCCATGATGACCTCTTATTATTTCTGTATGTGAATAGTCATTTTCATTTTTGCCGGTTTTTCACTAATCCTGCAAGGGCTAAAGTTTGTCCAACGCAAACCCAACAAAAGGTAAATGACATGAACACGACTCTCTCAGGAAAAATCGCACTGGTCACCGGCGGCAGCACCGGCATTGGTCTTGCCACGGCGCAGGAGCTGGCGGCGCAGGGCGCGAAGGTGTATATCACCGGACGCCGTCAGGCCGAGCTTGAAGCGGCGGTCGCAGAAATTGCTTCAACGGCAGTGGGCATTCGCGCGGACGTGTCAAAACTGGCGGATCTGGACGAGGTCTATGCCCGGATAGCCAAAGAAGAAGGCCGCCTCGATATTCTGTTCGCCAATGCGGGTGGCGGGGATATGCTGCCGCTGGGCGCGATCACCGAAGAGCAGTTTGACCGGATTTTTGGCACCAACGTCCGCGGGGTGCTGTTTACGGTGCAGAAGGCGTTGCCTCTGCTCTCCGCCGGATCGTCGATTATTCTGACCGGCTCGACGGTCTCCATTAAGGGGACGGCAAACTTTAGCGTCTACAGCGCCAGTAAGGCCGCCGTGCGCAACTTTGCCCGCTCCTGGGCGCTGGATTTGCAGGGCCGTGGGATCCGCGTCAACGTGGTCAGCCCGGGCCCGATCAAAACCCCTGGCCTCGGCGATCTGGTGCCGGAAGAGCACCGCCAGGGGCTGTACGACGCGCTGGCCGCGCAGGTACCGCTGGGGCGTTTAGGCGCGCCCGGTGAGGTGGGGAAAGCGGTGGCGTTTCTGGCCTCCGACGCGGCCAGCTTTATTAACGCCACCGAGCTGTTCGTGGACGGCGGGATGGCGCAAATTTAACCCAGACTTCGCCAGCAGCGGACGTCACGGCCCTCGCGAGAGGGCTGTAACGGCTGAGAACGCTCGCACCCCTGCGCGGCCATCGGGCATCGGTCGCGGAAAAAACAGCCTTCGGGCAGGTGGCGGTTGCCGGGAAGCTCCGTTTTGCGTAAGGCCAGCGTCTCATCCAGCGGTTCACCGGTGCGGGGAACCGAATCGAGCAGCAGACGGGTGTAAGGATGGCGCGGCTCCCCAAGCACCTGTGCGGCGCTGCCAAGCTCCACAATCTGCCCAAGGTACATCACCGCCACGCGGTCGCTCATGTGCCTGACCACCGAGACGTTATGCGAGATCAACACGTAGGTCAGATTACGCTGCTGTTGTAGGGTCACCAGCAGGTTGAGGATCTGCGCCTGCACGGAAATATCCAGCGCGCTGGTGGGTTCATCAAGCACGATAATATCCGGATCGGACGAGAGCGCCCGGGCGATGGCAATGCGCTGGCGCTGCCCGCCGGAGAAGGCGTGCGGAAGCCGGTCGAGATATTCCTGGCGAATGCCCACCTGCAGCGCCAGGTTTTCAGCCAGCTGACGGCGTTCACGCTCGCTGCTGCGCTTTTGCACCCATACCGGCTCGGTGATAATGCGCCAGACCGGCAGGCGCGGGTCGAGCGAGGAGAGCGGATCCTGAAACACCATCTGCATGCCGCCCGCATGGTGCGCCCGCTGGCAGGCGCCGGTGCTGGGCTTAAGCATGCCCATCAGCAGCTGGGCCAGCGTGCTTTTCCCGCAGCCCGATTCCCCGACGATACCGAGCGTTTCTCCCCGACGGATCTCAAGGTCGAGCCCGTTAAGCGCATGGACCTTTTCCGTCACGCGCCCCAGCCAGTTTTTCCGCGCTGCAAAATTGACGTGCACGCTATCCAGTTCCAGCAGTACATCAGACATGGACTTTCTCCCGTTGTGGATACCAGCAGGCGGCCTGTTGGCCTTCTGCGCCAGTGGACGCTAAGCGCGGCGTTTCGCTGCATTTCGCCCCGGCGGCAAAGCAGCGCTCGCGGAACGCGCAACCCGGCGGAAGCTGGCTGAGGTTGGGCACCGTGCCGGGGATGGCGGGAAGCGGGGCACGCGGCTGGCCGTGCTCCGGTGCGCACTGCAGCAGGCCGATGGAGTAGGGATGCACAGGCTGGTGGATCAGCGTTTGCGTGGCACCGCTCTCGATCACGCTGCCCGCATACATCACGTACATTCTGTCGCAGAGCTGGGACACCACGGCCATATCGTGGCTGATAAACAGCACCGAGGTGCCGCTGGCCCGTGCCTTGTGCTTCAGCAGGCGCAGCACCTGCAGCTGGACGGTGACGTCCAGCGCGGTGGTCGGTTCGTCGGCAATAATCAGCTCCGGCTCGCAGGAGAAGGCAAGGGCGATCATCACCCGCTGGCGCATGCCGCCGGACAGTTCAAACGGATAGCGCGCCATGACCTGCTTCGCGTCGGGTATTTGCATCTCTTCCAGAAGGGTAATCGCCTTCTGCTGCGCCTCACGCCGGGAAAGCGGCTGATGCTGGCGAATTACCTCCACCATCTGTTTGCCAATCCGCCGCGTCGGGTTAAGGGCGGTCATGGGCTCCTGAAAAATCATCGCCACCTTTGCGCCGCGCCACTGGCGAAGCTGTTTCTCGGACGCCGTCAGGACGTTTTCGCCGAGTAATTTCACCTGGCCGTGATGAATGCGGTAGCTGCCTTCCGGCAGCAGACGCATGGCGAGCATGGCGGTCACGGATTTGCCCGAACCGGATTCGCCCACCACGCCGACAATTTCACCCCTGCCGATCTCCAGCGAGACGTGGTTAAGCGCGTGGACCTCGCCGCGAAAAATCGGGAAGCTCAGGTGCAGGTCTTCAATCTTGAGTACCGGGTCGGTCATCACTGTTTCCCTCCTGACTTCGGATCCAACAGATCGCGGATACCGTCGCCAAACAGGTTAAACCCCACGGCGGTTATCAAAATCGCCGCACCGGGAAAGGCGCAGTACCACCACTGGTCCAGAACGTAGTTACGGCCGACGGCCACCATCGCGCCCCATTCGGCGGTCGGCTGCTGCGCCCCCAGGCCAATAAACCCCAGCGTGGCGGCCATCAGGATGGCGCTGCCGATGTCCAGCGACGCCTGCACGATCAGCGGCGGCAGGGCGTTACGCAGGATATGCCAGCGGATCAAATGCCAGCGGGAGGCGCCAAAGGTGCGGGCGGCCTGCACGTAGGTAAACTGGCGCACCACCAGGGTTTGGCCGCGCGCCAGGCGGACGTAGAACGGAATGCGGACTATCGCAATTGCCAGCATGGCGTTAAACAGGCTCGGCCCCAGCGCGGCGGCCAGCGCCATGGTCAACACCAGGGAAGGAATGGAGAGCATAATGTCCATCACCCGCATGATGACGGCGTCGCCGCGCCCGCCCAGCACGCCGGACAGACAGCCCAGCAGCGAGCCGATGCCGCCCGCAATCATCACCACCGCCAGCCCGGCGGTAATGGACTGCTGGCTGCCCGCCAGCACGCGGCTGAACAGATCGCGGCCCACCTCGTCGGTGCCAAACCAGTGCTGTGCAGAAGGCGCCTGCAGGCGGGCGGTCAGATCCAGCGCGTTCGGGTCGTGCGGCACTATCCACGGCGCGGCCACCATAATGAAAAGCATCACCAGCATAATGACGCCGCCAACGATCGTGAGCGGGCTTTGACGCAGCATCCAGAACAGCTTTGCCCAGCTGATGCGTTGTCTGGCGGTTTTAACCGGGACGGGCGTTTCCTGCGTTAACATCATTCGGCACCTCCGCGCCCGATTCGCGGGTCAATCCACAGGTAAAGCAGATCGACCACCAGATTAACCAGCACGTAGGCCAGCGAAACCACGACGGCAAAGCCCATCACGGCAGGGAAATCGAGCGCCTGAATGGACGTCACCACCCAGGCGCCCATGCCCGGCCAGGCAAAGACGGTTTCGGTCAGCACGGCGCCGTACAGCAGATCCCCCAGCGCCAGCCCGAGCACGGTAATCGACGGGATCATCGCATTCGGCAGGGCGTAGCGCAGGACGATATACCAGCCGGGCAGGCCGCTGGCGCGGGCCGTACGAATGTAGTCCTCGCTAAGCTGCTCCAGCATCGCCGAACGGACCTGGCGTGCGACGATGCCCAGGTGGACAAATGCCAGCGTCAGCGAGGGTAAAATCAGGTGCTGCAGCGCATTGAAAAAGACCTCGCCGTTGCCCTCAAGGAGCGCGTCCAGCAGATAAAAACCGGTGACGTGCGTCGGCGGGTCGAGCCAGTCGTCCAGCCTCCCGCCGCCCGGCAGGATTTGCAGGTGCCCGTAGAACAGCACGATGGCGCCCAGCCCAAGCCAGAAGGCCGGGGTGGAGATGCCAGTCATCGCCATTAAACGCACCAGGTGATCCAGCCAGCGGTTGCGGTAGACCGCCGACAAAATCCCCAGCGGCACGCCGATGACCAGCGCCAGCAGCAAAGAACAAAATGCCAGCTCCAGCGTGGCGGGGAAAAAGGCCTTCAGGTCTTCCGCGACCGGGCGTCCGGTACGGATGGACGTGCCTAAATCACCGTGGGCCAGGGCGTCCACGTAGCGGCCAAACTGAACGTACAGCGGCTGATCCAGCCCCAGCTGCTGGCGAATGTTCTGCACGATTTCGTCGCTGGCGCGATCGCCGGCCAGCAGACGGGCCGGATCGCCGGGGATCAGGTGCGAAATAATAAAGGTGATAATACAGACACCGGCCACCACCAGGAGTAACCCCCAGCAGCGCTGGCGCACTATGCTCCAGAACGTCATACGCTTTCCCCCGGCGAGAACCGTTATTTGCTCATGGTGGCGATGTTGAACACCTGCTCGAGCATCGGATTAAAGGTGAAGCCTTTGACCTCTTTGTTCATCGCCAGCTGGTAGTTCTTCTGGAACAGATAAACGTACGCCGCTTCGTCGATGACCACCTTTTGCGCCTGCTGGTAATCTTTGGTGCGTTCCGCCTGGTCGGTGGTTTTCAGCGCGGCCTGCAGCAGGGAATCGACCTCTTTGTTCTCATAGAACGAGCGGTTGCCCGGCAGCCCTTTTTTATCCGATTCGAACCAGTAGTTCATGAACATGTACGGGTCGGCAAAGTCCGGGCTCCAGTTGCCGATGGCGATGTCGTAATCGCCTTTGCCGACGCGGTCGCGCATGGTGGCGTTGGCCAGTTTCTCCAGCTTGACGTTAATGCCGATCTTGCCAAGGCTGGCCTGGGTTGAGAGGGCGATAGGCTCCCAGTTTGGATCGTTGTCCGAGTAGAGGAAGGTCAGGCTGGCGGGCTTGTCTTTGACCTCCTCCAGGGCTGCTTTAGCTTTGGCCTCGTCGAGGCTGTACTGCATAGCCGCGGCGTCAAAACCCCACATGCCTTCCGGGATCGGGCCGCGCATTTGCTTGCCGTTGCCGCTCAGAATGCCTTTCACCATCCCCTGATAGTCCGTCGCCCACGAGACCGCGCGGCGTAAATCCACCTGATTGAGCGGTGCTTTGCTGTTATTGAGGTAGAGATAGGTCACGCGCAGGGACGGGTATTCGGCGACGGCGACTTTGCCTTCCTGCTTCAGGGCCGCCAGCTGGTCGACCGGCAGGGAGTCGGCAATGTCCAGATCGCCGCGGGAAAGCTGCAGACGGCGCGAGGCGCTCTCACCGATAATTTTTACCGAGACGCGCTTGAAGTGCGGCTTGTCGCCAGGCCAGTGCGGGTTTGGCACCAGCACCAGCTGCTGGCCTTTCTGCCAGCTTTTGAGCATAAACGGCCCGGAACCGGCGGTATTTTGCGCCAGAAAACCGCGCGCATCGTCTGCGGCATTGGCCTTCAGCACCGCCGGGTTAATGATGGACGCCCCGTCGTTTGCCAGGGTGTAGAGGAAAGGCGCGAACGGCTGGCTGAGGGTGAACTTCACCGTATGGTCATCAACGGCATCTATTTTCAGATCTTTCGGGAAGGCTTCAGACGGCCCCTGGCTGAGCTTCAGCAGGCGCTCAAAGGAGAGTTTGACCGCCTCGGCGGTAACCGGCGTGCCGTCGGAAAATTTGGCGTTATCCGCCAGGGTAAAGGTCCACACTTTCTGGTCGTCGGAAGCTTTCCAGCCCGTCGACAGATCGCCTTCCACCTCGGTAGAGCCTGGCTTGTACTTGACCAGACGCTGGTAGGACGGATAGGTGACGGTCCAGTCGTTGTTATCAATGGTGATGGCCGGATCGAGCGTTTGCGGGTCGGCGGCTTTCCCGATCGCCAGCATGTCTTTCGGGACGGCAGCCAGCGCCAGCGGTGCGCTCAGGGCCAGCGTGGCGGCAATGATGGTCGAGAGAAGCGATGTTTTCATGGCAGTGCTCCAGGTTCAAAGAGAGGTGTGCGTCAGGGGAAAACAGGCAAAACGGTCGTCAAGCAGCGGGTAGCTGGCGGCGTTCGGCAGTTCGAAGTGCCACCATTCGCTGCTGATACCCACAAAACCGCCGCCAAACATGATGGCGTTCAGCAGCAGACGGTTACGCTGGGCGTGCGGCGGTACGGAGGGGTGATACGGATGCGATCGGTCATGCATTTCGTCAAAACCGGCGCCCATATCCAGCACGGCGTTATGTTCGTCCATCAGGGTCACGTCGATGGCCGTGCCGCGACTGTGGTTGGAGCCAATCGCCACGTTGACCACATATTCCGGGTTGGGGCAGGCCTCCCACAGCTGAGCCTGCGCCTGCTGCGGCCGATAGGCGTCGTAGACCACCAGCTTCAGCCCGGCCAGCGTGGCAATGCTGATGGCTTTTGCCAGCGCGGTAGCGGCATCGGTATGCAGCAGGCACAGCGCCTCCTGATAGATCGGACGTCCGGTGATGTTGTCGGCGGTGGCGTATTTCAGATCGATATGCAGCGTGGGGAACGTCTTCGCCACATCAATCAGTTCACTCTCTACGGGCATAGCTCCGCTCCTTTAGCGTTCGAATTGACCAAACTCTTGTTGTAATTGTCGGTTTACCGCCAGACGAGCCGGAAGCGCATCACCCAGCGCTTCCACCACGCCCGACAGCAGCAGGTTGAACAGGCAGCTTACGGGGGCAAGTGAATCCCAGAAATGACCGGTATCGGTTTTCACCTGCAGCAAATCCATCGGGTAATCCCGCGCCCACGGGCACCAGATGTCGGTGATTAAGGCCAGCGGAATGCCTTTCTCGCTCGCGACACGGCAGTACTGGCGCGCCATTGAGGAGTAGGTACGCGTATCTGTCAGCACGACATAAGGGTGCGAGAACCCCGAGTTCAGGGATTCCACCCAGCTGCCGGATGCCCCTTCGGAGTAGCTCACCCGCGGGCGGAGGTATTCAAGGTGGCTGAAGAAGGCGTTGGCGATCCCGCGCGTGGACTGGATCCCCAGCACAAAGACCGCGTCCGCGTGGGCCAGATGGTGTACCACCTGGCGGAAGGCGTCCGTTTGCGCCAGCTGGTACACCTGCGTGATGGCATCCACTTCCAGCGACAGGGCGTGCTGAAGGCGGCTGGAAAGAGGGCGCTGCTGCTGCCAGGAGTCGAGCCGCTCGTTCATGCCCCAGGGCTGATACGGATCGCGCAGGCTTTTTTTGGCATCCTCCAGGTTGCGGTACCCCAGCTTGCGCAGGAAGCGTCCGACGGTAATTCCGCTGGTCCCGCTCGCCTGACCCACACTTTCCGCCGTTTCAAACGGGATTTGCGCGGCGTGCGCCAGCAGCCAGCTTCCGACCCGCTTTTCGCTGGGCGTGAGCTGACTGAACGTCGCTTCGATACGGCTCAACATCTCAGGTTTCGTCGTCATACCGCCTCGTTGTTAACAGGCTGTCAATGGCCGGATTTGTGTTACCCGGTTAACAATGCATGACGCGTGCCATATTCACAGGCGGGCGAAAACCCGCTGCGCAGTAAACTTCATGCAATATTTAGTTAACCAATGATCAACATTTGTGCAGCATAGTTCACTTTTGGTGCACTGGCTGAGCGGGCAGGTATGAATTTGGTGAATACGTCAGTCCGTTCACATTTTTGATAAGATAGATGTACTGTGAATATAAAAGGGATCCCGGCATGGCAAATCTGCCCTGGCGAGTCAGCGTGCGCCTGATCGCGCTTGCAAAGAAAACAGGAATGGTCGTGGGGAGCGTACTGGTCGTCCTGCTGGCGGTGCGGGTCTATCTCTCGCAGCAGGGGCCGGAACTGCACCTGTGGCACACCTGGCGGGCCAATGAGATGTCCGCGCGCGAGATGGACAACACCGACTTTGCCGGGTATCAGGCCCGGGAAAAGGCGATTTTCACCGATCTGGATAACGCGGTGACGGCGAAAACAGCGGGCGAGGAACAAACCCCGTTAAACCGCTACTACCGCCAGAGCCTGGTGTGGCCCGGTCAGTTTGCCCCCGATGCCAACCGCTCCTTTGTGCTGATGCCGGCCGGAAAGCCACGCGGCGCGGTGGTGTTGCTGCACGGGCTGACGGATTCGCCTTACAGCGTAAGGCGTCTTGCCGTGAACTATCAGCAGCACGGCTTTGTGGCCGTGGTCCCGCGTCTACCCGGGCACGGCACCGCGCCCGGTGCGCTGACGGACGTTGACTGGGAAATGTGGCTGGCGGCGACGCGTCTTGCGGTGCGGGAGGCCACGCGCCTGGCGGGCGAGGCTGTGCCTTTGCATCTGGTGGGCTACTCAAACGGCGGGGCGCTGGCGATGAAATATACCCTCGATGCGCTTGACACCTCTGCGCTGCGTAAACCCCAGCAGGTGATCCTGCTCTCACCGATGATCGGCGTGACGGCCTTTGCGCGCTTTGCCGGTTTCGCCGGGTTACCGGCGCTGCTGCCGGCGTTTGCTAAAGCAGCCTGGCTGAATATTGCGCCGGAATATAATCCGTATAAATACAATTCTTTCCCGGTTAACGCCGCTCGCCAGTCTTGGCTGCTGACGAAGGCCCTGCAGGAGCAGATTGGCCGTGAGGCGCGGGAAAACAGGCTGGCGAATTTGCCGCCGGTGCTGGCGTTCCAGTCGGTCATGGATTCTACGGTCAGCACCCGCGCGGTGGTGACCGGCCTGTTTGACCAGCTTCCGGCAAACGGCAGCGAGCTGGTGGTGTTTGACATCAATCAGGCAGCCAGCTTCCGTCCGCTGTTTAAACCGTCGTCGTGGACGGCAACCTCGGCGCTGCTGCCGGTTGTGCAAAGGCGTTACAGTGTCACTATTATCACCAATGCCGGCGAGCACAGTTTCTCGACGGTGGCGAAAATCACTCCAGCAGGCAGTACGCAGGAGACGGTCGTGCCGCTTGCGCAGTCCTGGCCGCAGGATGTCTATTCACTGTCGCACGTTGCGGTGCCGTTCACGCCGGATGACGATCTCTATGGTCGTGAACCTGCAGTGAAAAACCGCTACGGCATCAGCCTCGGGACAATTGCGCTCTGGGGAGAAACGTCCGTGTTGAGCGTCGGAAAAGAGGCGCTGATGCGGGTCACCTCGAACCCGTTCTACGACTATATGCAGGAGAGGATCGACAGCCGGATTGGCGACGGGGGAAAGTAACGTTCCTTTGTGGTGTGAATAAGTTAGGTCGCATTGATTAAGTATGTTAAATAGAAGCTTCAAAGCACCTCTCTTTCTCATCGGAACCCATTTTTGTGCTGACGACTCTGATCTACCGAAGCCAGTTGAATTTATCCCCCCCGACCACTGAACTGCGGGAGCTGGTGGAGCGCGCCAGGGGCCGCAATGCAAAACTGAATATCACCGGCGTCCTCCTGGCTAAAGGGAACGACGTTCTGCAGATCCTCGAAGGGTCGGAAGAGAGTGTGGTCAAACTGTTCCACACCATCCGTGAGGACAAGCGGCACAGCGGGGTGGTTGAACTGCTGCGGGACTATGGTCCGCGCAGACGCTTCGAAAACGTCGGCATGCTGCTGTTCGATCTGCAAACGCAGTCCCCGAAAGAGGTGCTGCAGTTGGTGCTGCGCTACAGCAAGCTGGAGAGCTATCTGACCTCCGACGATCGGGTTTTCAAATTTATTCAGACCTTTATAACCGGTAAACGTCCGGCCCAGTCGGGGGCACGCTACACCCCGGCCAAATGGACGCTCTCGACCGAAACGTTACCCTTTGGTGAGCATCTGGGCCTGATTGTCGGGCAAACCTGCCAGTTTGCGCTGCAGCCTATTGTTGAGCCCTCGGAAGGGAAGATCAGCTCCCTTGAGGCGCTTATCCGCGGCAACGACGGCGGCAGCCCCGAGCATTTCTTCAGCACTGTTAACCCGGACAACGTCTACGAAGTCGATCTCCAGACAAAAGCGTATGCCTTTGCGCTGGCAGAAAAGCTGGGCATTGGCAGCCATAAAATCGCGGTAAACCTGCTTCCCATGTCGCTGGTAAATGTCCCTGGCGCAGTGGAATTTCTGGTCAATCAGATTAAAAAGCATGGCCTTCAGCCGGAGCAGGTGGTCATTGAAGTCACTGAAAACGAGATGATCTCCGGGTTCAACCAGTTTAACAGCGCCATCAAGCAGCTTCGCGGCGAGGGGATTGGCCTGGCGATCGATGATTTTGGTTCGGGCTATGCCGGGCTTTCGCTGCTGACCCGTTTCCAGCCGGACAAAATTAAAATCGACCGCGAAATTGTCAGCAACATCCACCTGAGCGGCCCGAAGCAGGCGATCGTGCGCTCCATCATCAGCTGTTGCTCCGATCTGGAAATCACCCTGGTGGCTGAAGGCATTGAGAAAATAGAAGAGTGGTGCTGGCTTGAATCCGCCGGTATCCGTCGTTTCCAGGGCTTCCTGTTTGCCCGGCCGCAGCTAAATGGCGTCGGCGATATCCACTGGCCGCACCTGGTGCGTTAAGTCAAATTTTCCTCCCGTTATTTCCCCTTTGTCCGGCCTGTGTTTAAATAGCTAAAACGGTTTAATATTGTTTAGCTAAGAGGATCACATGAAGAAAATCTGGGTACTTGGCGATGCGGTAGTGGATTTACTGCCCGATGGAGAAGGCAGATTGCTGCAGTGTCCCGGCGGCGCACCGGCAAACGTTGCGGTCGGTATTGCCCGGCTCGGCGGCCAGAGCGCCTTTATCGGCAGGGTTGGCGACGATCCTTTCGGGCGCTTTATGGCGAAAACGCTCGCCGACGAGCGGGTTGACGTGACGTGGATGCGCCTTGACCCGGCGCACCGCACCTCAACGGTAGTGGTCGATCTCGACGACCACGGCGAGCGCTCGTTTACGTTCATGGTGCGCCCGAGCGCCGATCTTTTTCTGGAACCCGCCGATCTGCCACCGTTTAGCGCCGGAGAGTGGCTGCACGTCTGCTCCATCGCGCTAAGCGCAGAGCCGAGCCGTACGGCGACATTTGAGGCGATGGCCGCCATCCGTGAAGCGGGCGGTTACGTCAGCTTCGACCCCAATATTCGCCCGGACCTCTGGCCGGATGAGAACGCACTGCATGGCTGCCTGGAGCAGGCCCTGCAAAGCGCCGACGTGGTGAAACTTTCGGTAGAAGAGCTGGCCTTTTTCACCGGCAGCGCGGAGGTCAACGTTGGCCTGGAGGTGCTGATGCAGCGCTGCCCGGCGCGTCTGGTGCTGGTCACTCAGGGTAAAGAGGGCGTCATCGCCTGGCATGACGGCGCCGTGGAGCACTATCCGGCAACGCCCGTTGAGTGTGTCGATACCACCGGCGCGGGCGATGCCTTCGTGGCGGGGCTGCTCTACGGGCTGGCCGCCGGACAGGACCTGACGCCGGTTATCGCGCTCGCCCAGCGCTGCGGCGCGCTGGCCACCACCGCCAAAGGGGCGATGACCGCGTTGCCCTGGCAGCACGAACTGTAATTCCTCCCTTCACTGGCCGCCATCCGGCGGCCTGAATTGTCGCCTCGATCACACTTACTAAAACGGTTTAGCAAAAAAGATTGCCGATCCAAAATTCACAGGTTTAGTATCAGCAACCTAAACCGGTTTAGCAATTTAGCACGTTTAATGACTTCTTTTAGGGATGCGACAAAATGTATAAAAAACGCAGACTTGCCGTGATGATAGGCATGCTGGCCGGAAGTACCTCTGTTTTTGCCCAAACGGATATGACAAGTATCGAAGCGCGTCTTGCCGCGATGGAGCAGCGCCTCCAGGCGGCGGAAACGCGTGCGCAGGTGGCTGAAAAACGCGCCGACGATGCAGAACAAAAAACGCAGCAGCTCGTTGCCGCGCAGCAGCAGACGCAAACGACAACTCAGGCGGTAGCGCAGCGCACCACCGCGCTGGAGAAGAAGGCGGATCAGACCGGCGGGTTTGAGTTCCACGGCTACGCCCGCTCGGGCCTGCTGATGAACGATGCGGCCTCCAGCAGCAAAAGCGGCCCTTATCTGACCCCAGCCGGAGAAACCGGCGGCGCGGTAGGGCGTCTGGGGAACGAAGCCGACACCTACGTCGAGCTGAACCTGGAGCACAAGCAAACCCTGGATAACGGGGCGACCACGCGCTTCAAGGCGATGCTGGCCGACGGTCAGAGAACCTATAACGACTGGTCAGCCGATACCAGCGATCTCAATATTCGCCAGGCTTTCGCGGAGCTGGGCAACCTGCCTGATTTTACCGGCGCGCTGAAGGGCAGTACCTTCTGGGCGGGTAAACGCTTCGACCGCGACAACTTTGACATTCACTGGCTGGACTCCGACGTGGTGTTCCTGGCCGGTACCGGCGGCGGCGTCTACGACGTGAAATGGAACGATTCGCTGCGCAGTAACTTCTCCATTTACGGCCGCAACTTCGGCAGCGTGGAGCAGACCGACAACAACGTTCAAAACTATATTCTCAGCATGAACCACTTCGCCGGCCCGTTCCAGCTGATGGTGAGCGGCCTGCGGGCGAAGGATAACGACGACCGTAAAGACACTAACGGCGATCTGATTAAAACGGATGCCGCCAATCACGGCGTTCATGCCCTGGTAGGCTTGCATAATGATAGCTTCTACGGCCTGCGCGAAGGGACTGCCAAAACGGCGCTTCTGTACGGTCACGGTCTGGGGGCGGAAGTCAAAAGCATCGGCTCCGACGGCGCGTTGCTGTCTGAGGCGGATACCTGGCGCTTCGCAAGTTACGGTGTCACGCCTGTGGGCGGCGGCTGGAGCGTTGCGCCCGCCGTTCTGGCGCAGAGCAGTAAAGATCGCTACGTCAAGGGCGATAGCTATGAGTGGGTAACGCTCAACACCCGCCTGATTAAAGAGGTCACCCAGAATTTCGCGCTGGCGTTTGAGGGAAGCTATCAGTACATGGATTTAAATCCGGAAGGCTATAAGGACCGCAACGCCGTCAACGGCAGTTTCTACAAGCTGACCTTTGCGCCAACCTTAAAAGCGAGCAAAATCGGCGATTTCTTCAGCCGTCCTGAGCTGCGCCTGTTTGCCACCTGGATGGACTGGAGCAGCAAACTGGATCATTACGCCAGCGATGATGCCTTTGGCAGCAGCGGCTTCAACGCCGGCGGGGAATGGAACTTTGGGGTCCAGATGGAAACCTGGTTTTAACCCATCACGCTCCCGCCTGGCGGGAGCGTTTCGTACATCATAAAAAGAAGTCAGGCAGAGGTATCTATGGATTTTAATCAAATCGCCCGCGAGCTTATCCCGCTGCTCGGTGGCAAGGAAAATATCGCCAGCGCGGCGCACTGCGCAACGCGTCTTCGTCTGGTGCTGGTCGATGACGCGCTGGCGGATCAGCAGGCCATCGGCAAGGTCGACGGCGTAAAAGGCTGCTTCCGTAACGCCGGGCAGATGCAGGTGATTTTTGGTACGGGCGTGGTCAACAAGGTTTATGCCGCGTTTATTCAGGCGGCCGGGATAAGTGAGTCCAGCAAGTCGGAAGCCGCAGATCTGGCGGCGCGCAAGCTGAACCCGTTCCAGCGCATTGCCCGTCTGCTCTCCAACATCTTTGTGCCAATCATCCCCGCGATTGTGGCGTCCGGCCTGCTGATGGGCCTGCTCGGCATGGTGAAAACCTACGGCTGGGTCAACGCGGATAATGCCCTCTACATTATGCTGGACATGTGCAGCTCGGCGGCGTTTATCATTCTGCCTATTCTGATTGGCTTCACCGCCGCGCGAGAGTTTGGCGGTAACCCGTACCTCGGCGCTACGCTGGGCGGGATTCTGACCCACCCGGCGCTGACCAACGCCTGGGGCGTGGCGTCGGGCTTCCACACCATGAACTTCTTCGGTCTTGAGATTGCGATGATTGGCTATCAGGGCACGGTATTCCCGGTGCTGCTGGCCGTCTGGTTTATGAGCATCGTCGAGAAAAACCTGCGCCGCGCGATCCCGGATGCGTTAGACCTGATCCTGACGCCGTTCCTCACCGTGGTTATCTCCGGCTTTATCGCCTTGCTGATTATCGGCCCGGCGGGGCGCGCGCTGGGCGACGGCATCTCCTTTATCCTGAGCACGTTAATTGAACACGCGGGCTGGCTGGCCGGGCTACTGTTCGGCGGGCTTTACTCGGTAATTGTGATCACCGGTATTCATCACAGCTTCCACGCGATCGAAGCAGGGCTGCTGGGTAACCCGTCGATTGGCGTTAACTTCCTGCTGCCGATCTGGGCCATGGCGAACGTGGCGCAGGGCGGCGCCTGTCTGGCGGTGTGGTTCAAAACCAAAGATGCCAAAATCAAAGCCATTACCTTACCCTCGGCGTTCTCTGCGATGCTGGGCATCACCGAAGCGGCCATTTTTGGTATTAACCTGCGCTTCGTTAAGCCGTTTATCGCCGCGCTGATCGGCGGCGCGGTGGGCGGTGCCTGGGTGGTCTCCGTGCATGTGTATATGACCGCCGTCGGGCTGACCGCCATCCCGGGCATGGCCATCGTGCAGGCCAGCTCGCTGCTGAACTATATTATCGGCATGGTGATTGCCTTCGGCGTGGCGTTTACCGTCTCGCTGTTGCTGAAATATAAAACGGATTCTGAATAATGACGTTACCTTCCCGCTGGCCTGCGATCCTGCAGGCCGTTATGAAAGGTCAGCCGCGGGCGCTGGCGGATAGCCACTATCCGCAATGGCACGCCGCGCCGGTGACGGGGCTGATGAACGACCCGAACGGGTTTATCTGGTTTGCCGGCCGCTACCACCTGTTCTATCAGTGGAACCCGCTGGACTGCGAGCATCGCTTCAAGTGCTGGGGGCACTGGAGCTCTGCGGACCTCGTGCACTGGCGGCATGAGCCGCTGGCGCTGATGCCCGACGAAGAGTATGACCGCAACGGCTGCTACTCCGGCAGCGCCGTGGACAACCAGGGCGTTTTGACACTGTGCTACACCGGCAACGTCAAGTTCGATGACGGCAGCCGCACCGCCTGGCAGTGCCTGGCCGTGGAGCAGCAGGACGGAACGTTTACGAAGCTGGGGCCGGTGCTGGCGCTGCCGGAAGGCTACACCGGACACGTGCGCGACCCGAAGATGTGGCAGCACGAAGGGGAGTGGTACATGGTGCTCGGCGCGCAGGATGTGCAAAAGCGCGGCAAGGTGCTGCTCTTTAAGTCAGCCGATTTGCACGCCTGGACGTCCTGCGGGGAGATCGCCGGTCACGGGATTAACGGCCTGACGGACGCGGGCTATATGTGGGAGTGTCCGGACCTGTTTGACCTCGACGGAACGCATGTTCTGATCTGCTGCCCGCAGGGGCTTGCGCGCGAGCCGCATCGCTACCTCAATACCTATCCGGCTACCTGGATGAGCGGGGCGTTTGATTACGCCAGCGCCACATTCGATCACGGCGAGCTTCACGAGCTGGACGCGGGCTTTGAGTTTTACGCCCCGCAAACCACGCTGGCGGAAGACGGTCGCCGCATTCTGATCGGCTGGATGGGCGTACCGGACGGGGAAGAGATGCTTCAGCCAACCCGGGCGCACGGCTGGATGCACCAGATGACCTGCCCGCGCGAATTACGGTACCGCGACGGCAGGCTCTGGCAGATCCCGGCGCGCGAGCTGGCGGCGCTGCGTGAAGATGAGCAGCGCTGGCAGGGGCGCGCCAGCGACGCGCCCGAACTGGACGCGACGCGTCTGGAGTTTGAGCTTAGCGCCGCGCACGTGAGCGTCGATTTTGCCGGCGCGCTGCGTCTCATGGTTGATGAGCAGGGCATACGTCTTGAACGCGCGAGCCTCAAAACCGGTGAAACGCTGACCCGCTACTGGCAGGGCGACGTCACTCATTTACGCGTTCTCTGCGACCGCTCCAGCGTCGAAATCTTCATTAACCACGGCGAAGGGGTGATGAGCAGCCGCTATTTTCCTGCCCATCCGGCCCGGGTGCGATTCGAAGGTGCGTCCGATATCACATTACGCTACTGGTCGCTGCGCGCCTGCATGATAGAATGAGGGTTTTGGCAGCCGGATCTAAGTCGTTGTGAGAAAAACAAAACGCGTCACCATTAAAGACATCGCGGAGCTGGCGGGCGTGTCAAAAGCCACCGCCAGCCTGGTCCTGAACGGGCGCAGCAAAGAGCTTCGCGTGGCGGAAGAGACGCGCGAGCGCGTGCTGGCGATTGCAAAAGAGCACCACTATCAGCCCAGCATTCACGCCCGGTCACTGCGCGATAACCGCAGCCACACCGTTGGTCTGGTGGTCCCGGAGATCACCAACTACGGTTTTGCCGTGTTTTCTCACGAGCTGGAAACGCTGTGCCGCGAGGCGGGCGTTCAGCTGCTGATCTCCTGCAGCGATGAAAACCCGGGGCAGGAGACGGTAGTGGTGAACAACATGGTGGCGCGTCAGGTGGACGGGCTGATTGTGGCCTCCAGCATGCTCAACGACGCGGACTACCATAAGCTCAGCGAGCAGCTGCCGGTGGTCCTGTTTGACCGCCACATCAACGACAGCGCGCTGCCGCTGGTGATCACCGATTCCATTACCCCGACGACCGAACTGGTGGCCGACATTGCGCGCCAGCATCCTGATGAGTTCTACTTTCTCGGCGGCCAGCCCCGCTTATCCCCGACGCGCGACCGTCTGGAAGGGTTTAAGCAAGGGCTGCGTGAGGCCGGCGTGGAGCTGCGCCCCGAGTGGATCATTCACGGCAACTATCACCCGAGCTCGGGATACGAGATGTTTGCTGAACTCTGCGCCCGCCTGGGGCGTCCGCCAAAAGCGCTCTTCGCCGCCGCCTGCGGGCTGCTGGAAGGGGTGCTGCGCTATATGGGCCAGCATAACCTGCTGCAAAGCGATATCAGGTTAGCCAGTTTTGACGATCACTATCTCTACGATTCGCTGACGATCCCGGTGGATACCATCCGCCAGGATAACCGACAGCTGGCGTGGCACTGCTTTGATTTGATTAGCAAACTGATCGAGGGGGAGACCCCGGAACCGTTGCAACGCAAGCTATCTGCCACCCTGCAGCGGCGCTATAAGTCATCTAAATAGCCCGACTGGATACTTCAATAACTTTAATTAATTTAAGTTTTGGAAGCGCCGATAACCATAAGGAATAATTCTCCTTGAGGTATTGGTTTATGTCGTTGAAAAAGTCGTCCCTGATTGTCCTGTTCTCGCTGCTTTTCTTCTTTGTTGTCAGCACCGTCACCAGCGTTGGCCTCATCATTAAAAGTAATAATTCGCTGGATAACGTCAACAAAGAGATCCAGGTTGTGTTGTCCATTATTGACCCCATCAACCACAGCCGTACGCTACGCGTGAGGGTGATGGAGTATGTGAAGATGGTGGAAGCGGGTAATACTGCCGACGAGGCTGCCAAGCTTACCGCCGTGAAAGAGGCGCTGACCAAAGCGGACCACGCCTTTGCGGCATTTATGGCGTCGCCGCGCCTGAGCGATGAAGCACCGCTGGTGACGGCCTATCAGGACGGCTGGCAAAACTACCGCAACCAGGGGCTGGCGCCGCTGATCGATGCCGCCGAGGCGCACGATGTCGCCAAATTTAACGCGCTGATCCCGGAAGTCTCCCGCCTTGACCGCCAGTACGAGATCGTTCTCGACCAGGTGCTTTCCGTCCACCAGAAATACGCCAAAAGCCTGAACGAAGATGCGAGCAGTAACTTCGTCTCTGGCCTGGCGATTGTTGCCGCTATCGCCAGCCTGTTTGTGGTGGTGATTATCGCCGTCAGCCTGCTGATGAAGCGCTTTGTCTTTGCGCCGATCAACCTGGCGCGCGAACACTGCAGCCAGATTGCGGCAGGCAAGCTGGACATTCCGGTGCCGGTGAAGGGGAGCGCACATAACGAAATCGATCATCTTATGAGCTCGATGGAGCAGATGCGTCAGGCGCTGCTGGCGACAATCGCCCAGGTGCGCGATGCGAGCCATACCGTAACGCACGCAGCGCAGGAGATTGCCTCCGGGAATATCGACCTGGCGTCACGTACCGAACAGCAGGCTTCCGCGTTGACCCAGACGGCAGCGAGCATGGAAGAGCTGAGCGCGACGGTGGCGAACAATACCGACAACGTCTATCAGGCCGGTAAACTGGTGCAGGACGCGGTGAAAAATGCCCATACCGGTGAAGCGGTGACCCGTGAAGTGATCGACACGATGAACACCATCGCGGCGAACTCGAAGCGCATCGAAGACATTACCAGCGTGATTAACAGCATCGCTTTCCAGACCAATATTCTGGCGCTGAACGCGGCGGTTGAAGCGGCGCGCGCCGGTACGCAAGGTCGCGGCTTTGCGGTTGTGGCCAGCGAAGTGCGCACCCTGGCGCAGAAAAGCGCGGTGGCAGCCAAGGATATCGAGAGCCTGATTGCGCAGTCGGTCTCCAGCGTGAAAAACGGTGCGGAGCTGGTCAGCCGCTCGGGCGAGGTGATTGACTCGATTATTTCGTCGGTGAATAAAGTGAATACGCTGATGGAGCAGATCTCCGTCGCCTCCGAAGAGCAGAGCCGCGGGATCAGCCAGGTCGGGCAGGCGGTGACCGAGATGGATGGCGTGACCCAGCAGAACGCCGCGCTGGTGCAGCAGTCCGCCGCCGCAGCGGCCTCGCTGGAAGAGCAGGCGCAGCAGCTTTCACGGAGTATTTCGAGTTTTAGGTTGCCGGTGCAGGCTTGATTGAATGAGGGGAGGCTCCTGAGGGGGCCTTTTATCAACTTAGTGTGTGAAACTTTCTAAGTTGCTTCCCCATGAGGTCAGCTTGTAGACCTAATAGAACTGTTTTAATACCACTTATTGTATTTCACATAAATAAAAGAAATAGCAAGCACCCAAACGAAGCTGAGTAAAGCAGCATGCCCTGGTACAAACCGTACAAATAGATATATCCCAATCACAATAAGCAATGCAGGGACCAGATAAAAAAACGACTTCAAAAGCCATAAGATTGCTTGCTTCATTTCCGGAGTATCTCGTACAAAGCGTCACCAATAACTTGCTCGTTATTATCCCCAGAGTTTACCTGGTAGATAATTTCAGACATTTGCGGTTCGATTAAGAAATATAACATCTCAATATTTTCTTTATAAAGCGCCTGGTAGTACTGAGGATCCTGAAATTTGAGTCGATTAGCTGCAGATGCAGCTACCTGAGCCTTTGAGTAAAGCGTGGCACCATTAACAAACCATGTCGAGAATGAGTTAACAAGCCTGATGTGATTTTGCTTGAAATCCCTGCTGTTGATAATCAGATTCGCAAGTGTAAAGGAGAGGGCTAACTTGCTGGCTTTAGCCGATGCATGTTCGGCGGCTTTTCCCAATAAGTTATGGATATTTGCAATCAGGTCCTTGCTTTTTTGTTCGCCCAGTCTATTGAGAGTTTTCCTAAAATAGATTTCAACCATGTCTAAAGTGACATCTTTTCGGTTGTAAATTTCACCTAAGGCAAGGACCAAGCGTTTGTCTTCACGCCAGGTATCACGGCAAGCGTTACGATAATATTCGTCTGGCATCAGGCATGCACCGTAGCTAACCAGCCGCTGTGTGCCCTGTTTCACCTTTTCCAGGGTTGCCATATGGTCTTCATGCATGTCTCGAAGTGAGTTTGTTAGTGCAATAGCTAACTGTTTATTCGACTGCATTTTCAGTTGCAAATAGTTTTGTGCCATTTTATATAACCTTGCAGTATCATTATCTTATTATCATTGATCATGATTGAGAAAGGAGCAACAACGGAAATGGGAAAGCGCAAGAGTGCTTTGGTTTATGTCCTGACCGTCATTATATTTTTGCTTATTATTCCTGAGATCATTCTGCGTGTATGCACGTCCGAGCAACTTGGTCGTATCAGCGACTTCACCAGTTTAGGTGGCTTGTTAAATCCACTATTGTCCTTGCTCATCTTCCTCGCTCTGGTGTCGATCATACTGGCCGCCATCGCTATCGCATTCGTTAAGCGAATTATTCGCAAAAAATGATGGTCTGAAGGTGACTCATAGCGAGCGCCAGCCCTAACCGCTATGAGTCCAGTTTCCGCAGCACAAAAAATTTTATATTCACCCCAGCAATATTTCTCTTCCTCATCCGTCTACCTCATCACAAGCCATAATCAGTTACTGTAAACGAGGTAAACACCATGAGAGATTTTGAACTGCACGGCAGGGGTCACGGGCGCGGATTCGGTCGCCACCGTATGGGTAAGGGCTTAATCATCGGCGCGGTGATTTTCATCGTGCTCGGCCTGCTGGTGATGTCCCTGTGGAACGCCTTACTCCCGGCCATCCTCGGCGTGAAGGCCATCGGATTCTGGCAGGCGCTGGGCATTCTGGTGCTGAGCCGCATTCTGTTTGGCGGGTTAGGTTTCCGCCCCGGAATGTTTGGCGCGCACCGCCGGATGCACGAGCGCTGGATGAACATGACTCCCGAACAGCGCGAGGCGTTTATTCAGCAGCGTCGTGAAGGGTTTGGTCGTCACGGTCGCGGGCACTGCGGCTGGCACGGCCATCGTGACGATAAGCGCGATGACGCCACGCCGAAAGCGCCGGACGCAGAGTGAGCGAGATGAAAGCCGGGGAGGCGGGCGGATCCATGCTGATGTCGGCGCTCAATGCCTGCCGCGCCCGGCTGACAGCCTTCATTCGCGGACGGACCTCCGTGCGCGATGATGCCGACGACATTTTGCAGGAAGTGACGTATCAGCTGATGAAAGTGGAGCAGCCGGTCGAAAACGTCGCCGCCTGGCTGTTCCGCGCGGCGCGTAACGAGATGACCGACCGGGCGCGTAAAAAGCGTGAGGTATCGCTCTCCGGCTATTTTACGGGCGATGACGACGACGGTTTTCCGGAAGACGAGCTGGCCGAAACCCTGTTCGGCGTACCGCACACGCCGGAAGAGGAGTACCTCAAGACGCTGCTGTGGCAAGAGCTGGGGCAGGCGCTGTCTGAACTTCCTCCGCCGCAGCGCGAGGCGTTTGAAAAGACCGAGCTCCACGGTTACAGCATTAAAATGCTGGCAGAGGAGACCGGCGCCAGCGAACAGGCGCTGTTATCCCGCAAGCACAAGGCGGTGCTGTTTCTGCGCACGCGGCTGCGGGACGTCTATGACGCGCTGACGGGCGAATAGCGGCGACAGACAAAACCTTACACTTCCGGCACTTGTAGATTCATCACTATCGTTTATGATCGGGGCGTCTCGTCACTCTGGAATGTTATGCGCAACCGTCAGCTCCTCGGAAAATGGCTTTTGATTATCACCTGTCTCGCGATGGCGCTTTGCCTCGTGCAGCGCGCGGTGATGCTCAACCATTTTTTACAGGGACTGGATCCGCAGATTTCACTGAGTGCAGATGCCCCAACGCAAACCAGCACCGAGCAGTCCGGGCCATCGCCCTGTCAGCTAGGCGCGCACTCGCTTCTCTGCGCCCAGCCGCTGTTTTTCGACGGCGCGCTGCCGGCCATTATTATCTTCTTCGCGCTGCTGCAGCTGTTTACGCAAGGGCGGGCAATGGCTCCTGCGCAACAGCCCGTTCAGGCTCCGCCTCCCCGAATACACCTGAAAAACTGCGTTTTCCGTGAATGAAAAACATCGTCACCACACGATAATTTTTCACTGTTCACGGAGTACAACATGGTTAACCTCTTCAGGGGATTCGTCTTCCTGTGGCTGTCCTGCATCGGCATTGCCCATGCGGCAGACACCGGCTGGCTGGTCTCCCCACAAAACGATCACGCCCGCATCCGCTTTCAGGCGGAGAGGGAACAAACGCATGTTAAAGGCCTGCTCACCGTTGAGCTAAAGCCCGGCTGGAAAACCTACTGGCGATCGCCGGGCGAGGGCGGCGTGGCGCCGAAAATTAGCTGGCCGGAAGGCGTAACGGACAGCTGGTCCTGGCCGGTGCCGTCGCGCTTCGATATCTCCGGCATGACCACGCAGGGCTATCACGATAAGGTGACGATCCCGATTACGCTCGACGGAGCGAAGGGCGACACGCTCGACGGGACGCTAACGCTCTCTACGTGCAGCAACGTCTGCCTGCTGACGGACTACCTGCTGCACCTCGATTTTACCCAGCCGGTGGATGAGGGCTTCCGCAGCGCCTTCGAGCAAGCGATGCGCGCCGTGCCGGGCACGTCTGGCGTATCCACGGATCTCTCCGCCTGGCTCTCTGGCGACAAGCTGGTGATTACCGGCACCACGGACGGGAAGTGGGACAATCCGGGGATCTACTTTGATCCGCTGGAGGGCGATATTCTGCCCGGCGAGCCGGTTATTAAACATGACGGCACTGCGCTTCGGGTGACGGTACCCGTGACCGACGAATGGGGAGACAAACCCGCCTCGCTGGCAGGCAAAAGGCTGTCGTTTGTGCTGACCAACGGCGATCGGGCGCAGCAAACCACCATGACCGTTGGGACAACGCCCGAAGAGACCTCCGCGCCGGGCGGGACGGGAAAAATGGTGCTCTTTGCGCTGCTGGGCGGGCTGATCCTGAACCTGATGCCCTGCGTGCTGCCGGTGATGGGCATGAAGCTTAACAGCATCCTTCAGGCGGGATCGGACAGGCGTACCATCCGGCTACGCTTCTTCGCCACCAGCGCCGGGATCCTCACCTCCTTTATGCTGCTGGCCGGGATGGTCACCGCGCTGAAGCTGGCCGGAGCGTCGCTGGGGTGGGGCATTCAGTTCCAGAACCCGTGGTTTATCGGCCTGATGGTCGCCGTGACCTTCCTGTTTGCGCAGAACCTGTTTGGAGCATTTGAAATGCTGCTGCCTTCTTGTGCCGCAGGACGGCTGGCGACGGCAGGGGGATCGGGGATCGGCGGCAGCTTTTGCGAAGGGATGTTCGCCACTCTGCTGGCGACGCCGTGCTCCGCGCCGTTCCTCGGTACGGCGGTTGCCTTTGCCCTTGGCGCGCCGCTGCACGCCCTGTGGCTGATCTTCCTGATGCTCGGCGTGGGCATGAGTCTGCCGTGGCTGTTCGTTGCCCTGGTGCCGAAAACGGCCATGCTGCTGCCAAAACCCGGCCGCTGGATGAACACGCTCAAAACGATCCTGGGCCTGATGATGCTGGCCTCCAGCCTCTGGCTGGCGACGCTGTTGAGCGTGCATCTGGGCGAGGCGGTCAGCCAGATCGTGATGCTGGGGCTGACTGCCCTCGCGCTGGTGCTGTTTGCGCTAAAGGGGCAAAAATCTTCGCCGCTGTTCTGGCTGGTGGTCATCGCGCTGTCGGCGTTCGGCGGGTATCAGGTGCGCGGTCTGCTTAACGCGGCGCCTGACGCTCCGGCACAAAACGTTGCGCAGACTATCCCGTGGCAGCCGCTCAGTGAAAAGGCTATCGAGAACGCGCTGGCGCAGGGGAAACGGGTGTTTGTGGATATTTCCGCGGACTGGTGCGTGACCTGCAAAGTTAACGAGCATCGGGTGCTCAGCCAGCCGGACGTGATTGCCGCGCTGCGCCAGCCGGACGTGGTGGCCCTGCGCGGAGACTGGAGCCAGCCGTCCGCGTTTATCGCGGATTTTCTGGCGAAGCGAAACCGCTACGCCATTCCGTTTAACGCGGTGTATGGCCCCGGCCAGCCTGATGGCGAGATCCTCTCGCCGCTGCTGGACAAGCGCACCCTGGCCACCACCCTGAACAACGCAAAAGGCTAACTGTGTCATGAAAAAACTCTTTATTACGCTGCTGCTCCTGCTGGCCCCGCTTCAGGTATTCGCCGCGCAGCCGCTGACGCCGGACCAGGAGCAGCGTGCGCAAAAGATGATCGCTGATTTCCTGTTTAACGATCCGAACTCCCCGCGCATCGGTGCGAAAAACCCAAAGCTCACCCTGGTGGTGTTTACCGACTACAACTGCCCGTACTGTAAAAAATTCGATCCGTACCTGGAGAAGATTGTCGAAAAACATCCGGACGTGGCGGTGGTCTTTAAGTTTTTACCTTTCCGCTCGGAAAGTTCGCTGACCGCCGCACGAGACGCGTTAACCGTCTGGCGTGCGCATCCTGAGCAGTTTATGAAGCTGAACCACACCCTGATGGCGAAAAAGGGGTACCACGATGACGCCAGCATTCAGGAGGCGCAAAAGCGGGCGGGCGTGAGCGTGACGACGCCGGATGAGGAGAGTTTTCTGACGATCAGGCGAAGCCTCATTGTGGCGGAAAAAATGGGGATCCAGGGCACGCCCGCCACGCTTATCGGCGAGGGGCTGCTTCCCGGCTGGGTGCCGTTCGAACAGTTCGACGAAATGGTCAGTGAAGCACTGAAAAACCGCTAACCTGAAGGGGGCGAAATGCCCCCGATAAACCGGAGAGGGAAATGAAAAAATTACTGTTACTTTCGGCGCTGGCGACGTCAGGGCTGGTACAGGCGGCTGAAGCCATACCGGACGTGGTGAAGCAGTTCAGCGAGCAGCAGCAGATCAAAATCATCAAGAAGCTGGATGCGCCGGGCGGAGCGCCAGCCTGGCTCGGGCAGTATCAGGATATGGGCGTGACGCTCTTTCTCACGCCGGACGGCAAGCACGTGATCTCAGGCTATCTTTATGATGACAAAGGGAAGAACCTCAGCGAGGGCTACTTCCAGAAAGAGATCTACGCCCCGATGGGACGCGAGATGTGGAAAAACCTCAACGCGGCGCATCCCCTGAAGGAAGGGGCGGATAACGCCCCGCGTAAGGTCTTTGTCTTTGCCGATCCGTTCTGTCCGTACTGCAAGCAGTTCTGGTCCGAGGCGCAGCCGTGGGTGAAGGCCGGTAAGGTGCAGCTCAATACGCTGCTGGTGGCGTTCCTCAACCCCAACAGCGGACGCAACGCCGCCGCCATTCTGAATGCGAAAGATCCGGTTGCGGCCTGGCGCGGATACGAGCTTTCCGGCGGCAAAAAACTGCCCAAGCCTGAAGGGGACGCTTCTCGCGAAACGGTTGAGATCCTGGAGAAACATCAGGCGCTGATGGACAGCCTCGGCGCTAACGCCACGCCGGCCATTTATTATCTGAATGCGGAAAACGAGCTGCAGCAGGTGGTGGGTATGCCGGATGCCCAGCAGCTTGAGGCGATGTTCGGGCCGAAGCCGTAAAAGACCAGGCAGAAACGGGGCGTTTCTGCCTGGTGGTCACTCAACTACCCCAGCGTCCGCGGAGGTAGTTTACCGCCTGCTGCGTCTGCGGCTGGTTCAGGTAATCTTCCCGGAACAGGATGGTGCCGTTGACGTTGGGCAGCGAATCGTTGAGATCGAGCTGCTTTTTCAGCTCCGGCACGCCGCCCTGAACCGTCCAGTCCGGCTCTTTTCTCGACGGCTCGCCCACCTTGTAGAACGCAATGCCGATATACAGGCGAGTGTGGGTCGGCTTCACCACGTCGGCCCACCATCTGGTCAGCACGTCATAGCGCGCGGCATCACGGGAGAAGGGCCAGTAAATCTGCGGCGCGATGTAGTCCAGCAGGCCCTGCTGCACCCACTGACGCGTATCGGCGTAGGATTCATCATAGGCCGCGGCGCCGCGGGTGTCGGAGCCTGCCGGGTCAAAGGAGCGGTTACGCCACACGCCCGCCGGGCTGACGCCAAACTCCACGTTGGGCTTTGTCTGCTTGATCGCGCGGGAGACCTGGACAATCAGCTGCTGCGTATTGTGTCTACGCCAGTCGGCTTTTGAGGCAAACCCCTGGCCGTACTGCCGCCAGCTCTGCGCGTCATTGAGCGCGGATCCCGGCGATTCGGCATAGAAGTAATCATCAAACTGCACGCCGTCTACCGGGTAGTTCGCCACCACTTCGGTCACCACTTTGGTTATCCAGTCGCGCACCTCCGGAATGCCCGGGTCGAGCACAAAGCGGTCACCCGAGATGCGGACCCATTCCGGGTGCTGGACATAAACGCTGGACGGCGTCTGGTATGACGTCCGGTTCAGGGCGGCGATGGTGGACGGTTTGGTGTTGGTCGATACGCGATAGGGGTTAAACCAGGCATGGACCTTCATGCCGCGCCTGTGCGCTTCATCAAGCATAAACTGCAGCGGATCGTATCCCGGATACTCACCGATGTTGCCGGTCAGCATATCTGACCACGGTAAAATTTTAGATGACCAGAGCGCCGTGCTGTCCGGCTTCACCTGGAAAAATACCGTGTTGATGCCGAGCTGCTTAAGGTTGTCGAGCTTTGCGATCAGCGCCTGCTTTTGCATCGCGATGCGCTGGTCCGCGCTGCGGCCATTCACCGAGGCCACCGGCGGCCAGTCGAGACGCGAGACGGTCGCCAGCCAGATCCCGCGCATCGGCTCGTTTGCCTGCGGCGTCGGTTTGTTGACGGTGGGAAGAGGGGTAACCAGTGATTTGGGTGGTTTTGAGGAGCAGCTTACAAGTAAAAGTGCGCAGGCAGCCAGCGCACCAATCCGTTTTACGTGTCGCGTCATTTGCGTATTAGCTCTTGATAATCCTGCTGTTGGCCCAGGGATTAAATGCGGGCGCCGCCTGCTCTGTATTTCCCTCATCGTTGAGAGAGTCCAGATACAGGGCTTCAACCTCCGCGCGCGCCCACGGGGTACGGCGCAGAAATTTCAGGCTCGATTTAACGCTGGGGTCTTTTCTGAAACAGTTAATTTTGATTCGGTCGCCCAATTCGCTCCAGCCATATTTCGCCACCAGGGCGTTGACCATCATCTCCAGCGTTACGCCATGCAAAGGATCTTTGGAAATATGTGCAGTCATAGGCGTCCGGATGTCTCGATTTTTAGGTGATTGGGATAAACGCTGAAAGGGTACAAGAAAGCAGGGGAAGCGGCAATTTTCCTTTTCCCCTCGCTCATCTTATAACGGACTCCGTGCGCTGATTTTCACCGATAATTTTTCCCGCGCTGTTTTCAATCGTAAACCGAATCGACACGTCATCCTGGCCCTCGGGCGTGGCCGTAAGCGTTTTAACCATCGCTCCCGAATCTGCTGCGATCGTCATCGTTGTCGTGCCTTTTGCCAGCACCTTGTCGCGCTGCGTGATGCGCCAGCTCAGGCGGCATTCGCGGCACGGTTTCCAGGTGTCGTTGATGGCCCACAGACGCACGCTCGCCGCCGCCCCGGATTGCCACTGCGCCGTCACCGGCTCAATGGACGGCAAAACAGGCTGGTAGGCGCGTTTTAAGGCATAAAACCCGGCTTTAGGCTTACGCAGGTAGTCCACCACGCCCCAGTTGATGGAGGGCCAGGTTTCTACAAACATAAAGTGGAACAGGGCCGTCACCGGCTGGTAGCGCTGTCGACGGTAGCTCTCTGCCGCCGTGGCCACCAGCTGAGACTGGTACGCCTGAGTATTGCGGATCATCGCCTGAATGTTCTTCCCGCGCGGAATACCGGCAAACTTAAAGGTCTGGAAGGGTTGAAAATTATGGTATTTCCAGACGGTCCAGCCGGGATCGTCAGCGGCGGTCGTTTTTGGCCAGAGCGACGCCGCCGGGATGATGGTTTTTAGCGTTGACAGGCGGGGAAGCGCCTGCGCGCCGAACTCGGTGATGATCCCCGTTTTGGCCGGAGCAAGCAGGTCGCGTACGGTACCAAAGTACCAGCCCGCCCAGTAATGCTCCTCAACGGCGGAAAAGCGATGCACGATGCGCGAAGTATCTTCGGCAAGCGTATCCGCTACCTTTTGCGTGAGTTCGCGGTTGAGGTTTTTATTCCAGTCCGGGAAGCGTTTTTCCATCCAGGGCGAGTTCCACGGCGGTTCGTTATGCCCGCCCCAGACGATAATGGCGGGGGAGTTACCGAACTGTTCGATCATCTCCCGCGTCTGTCGAACCGCATTTTCCGTGAAAGCCGCACTGTTGTTGTAGCCCCACTGCAGCGGAACATCCTGCCAGATCATCATCCCCATCTCATCGGCCACGTCATACAGCGCGCGTCCGGCAACATGTCCGTGCACGCGTATGGCATTGGCGTTCATGGCTTCCACCAGACGAAGATCGCGACGGTATTTTTCTCGCGTCATGGTGCTGAGCCAGGGGGAGCCGATGTAATTGCTGCCCTTAATGAAAAGGCGTTTGTCGTTAATGAGCCAGCCCTTATTGTCGGGCTGCTCGACGATCTTGCGCAGCCCGGTGCGGGTGACCGCCGTATCCATCAGGCCGTTTTCATCCCGCAATGCCACGCGAATGGTATACAGGTGGGGTTTTCCGGTACCGACGGGCCACCACAGTTTTGCCTTCGGCATAGGCAGCGTCACCTGCACGGAATGGGCACCGCTTTCGAGGGTAACCGGAAAGTCAGCCTGGAAGCGCTTGCCGCTGAAATTGGTGGGCGTGGCGGTGAGCCGCACGGTCGCCGGGCCCGATTCGAGCGCGCGATAGCGAATATCTGCTTTCAGCGCGGGGTGCGTCAGCCCCTGTGACCAGTCTGGTCGCAGGATGGTCTCATCCAGGGTAGCGCCCCGGCTAAGATGCAGCCTCACCGGTGCCCAGATGCCGCCCGAGTTGGCGTCCTGTCCTTGCGGCGACCAGGCCCCGCCGGGACGCGTGTCATGCTGGTTAAGGATCCCTTTCATGAGCGTTTTATGCAGCGGCCAGACCTTATTGGGATCTTCGTAAGGGCTGTCCACCCTGACCACCAGTCGGTTGTGACGTTGTAACGCCTGGCTGGCATCCAGCGAAAAGCGCTGAAAATAGCCCTCATGCTGGCCGAGCGGCTGGCCGTTCAGGGTGACCTCGGCCAGGTAATCGACGCCGTCAAAAACCAGGGTGCTCATTACGTCGGGCGGCTGCACGGGCAGGGAAAAGGCGTGCTTGTACCACAGCGCGCCCTGATGATCGTACCCGGCGCTGTACCAGTTGGCGGGGACCTGAAGCGGGCGCCAGCCTGATGCGGCAGGATGCGCGCTATTATTGGCGTCCTGAACCTGCCATTCTCCAGCAAGAGACCAGCTGACCGGCGCAGAGTTCGCCACCGTGTGGGTGGTCAACAGGGCAACGAGCAGCGCGCAGTTGCGAGCGTTCATGCGTTTACCCCGCGCGCGTTGAGCCACGCCATCAGGCGCAGCGATTCCTTCTGAAGCTGCTGGTTTAGCGTCGCAAGCTGTTGCCCCTCCAGCGTGTGCGCCTCGCTCTCCAGCACCTGTAGCTGCTGTGCGAGCGTGCTGAAGTCCAGGGTGACGGCTTCTCCCCGTAGCTTGTGGGCCGCGCGGCGCAGCGCGTCACGATCGTCGCTGTCGATAGCCAGGGTGATGGTCTTCATGGCCTCCTCCAGCCCTTCGCCAAACAGGGCCAGCAGCTCCTGAACCAGAGCAGGGTCGTCAGCACACTGCTTCAGCAGGCGTGCTTCATCCGGGAAGTCGGAAGGGGCATCGTGGCGCGGGAGCACGCGAGCAATCTCTTCAGCGAGACGCTCCTGGCTGATGGGTTTGGCAATGTAGCCGTCGAAACCCATCTGAAGACAGCGCTCTTTATCCCCCTGCATGGCGTGTGCCGTCATGGCGACGGTGGGCTGAGCCGGTCCGGGCCGGGCGCGTTCTTCTTCACGCAGCAGGCGAATGGCGGTCTCACCGTCCATCTCTGGCATCTGAAGATCGATCAGCAAAACGTCCCACACGCCCGCGCGCCAGCGTTCCAGCAGCGCGACGCCATTATCGACGATCTGACAGATGTGGCCGAGCCGCTCGAGCAGGCGCGCGGCGACCTTCTGGTTGACCAGATTATCTTCCGCAAGCAGGACCCTGAGCCCCGCAGTGTCCGGCGCGACGGTGGGCGCGGGCGCGCTTTCACTCACCGTCTTCGGCGCACGTTCAAACGCCGCGGCAATCGCCTGATGCAATTCATTCTGGGCGATAGGTTTATGCAGGTAGTTCTGGATACCGATCCGCTTCAGCATATTGATATCAAAATGTCGGCTCATGGAGCTCAGCATGATGATGTGGCTCTCAGCAACCTGCGGTAGCACCGAAAGTTCGAGGGCTAGCGACACGCCGTCCATATCCGGCATCTGCGCGTCCAGCAGGATCAGCGGCCATGCCGTTCCCGCTTTAACCCGGTTGATGGCCTCGCTGGCGTTGTTGACGCAGGTGGGTTTCAGCCCCATCTGGCTAAGCATGGCGGCCAATAGCCGCAGGTTGGTCGCGTTATCATCAACCACCAGCACGGGCTCCCCGTTAAAGCTATGGCTATGCCGGCGTTCCTCCGGGCCAGGCGCCTGGGTTGCAAGCGGCAGCGCGAAGGAAAATTCGCTGCCTTTCCCCGGCTCGCTGGACACCGTTAATTCGCCGCCCATCGCCGCGACCAGTCGCGCAGAGATGGTTAGCCCGAGCCCCGTACCGCCATAGCGTCGGGTGGTTGAGTTATCCGCCTGGCTGAAGGCTTCAAAAATGGCTTTCTGCTTATCTGAAGGTATGCCAATGCCGCTGTCGCGCACGCGAAAACGCCAGTGTTCCGCGCTATCGCCGGGTTCAACAATGAGGATCACTTCTCCCTTATGGGTAAACTTCAGCGCGTTGCCCAGCAGATTGGTCAGGACCTGGCGCAGTCGCGCGCCGTCGACCAGCAGCACGTCGGGGACGTCGGGCGCAATATCGACCAGCAGCTCGATGCCTTTTTCGCTGGCCCCCGGCATGTGCGGGCGAATAAGCGACTGAATAAAGGGGCGGACCGGGACGGGCTCCGCCTCCAGCTCCACTTTGCCAGCTTCGATTCGGGAAAAGTCGAGAATATCGTTGATGATGTGCAGCAAAGACTGGGCAGAACTCATCACCAGCGTCAGGTAATCGCGCTGATCGGCGCTGAGCGCCGTATCCAGGCACAGTTGGGTCATGCCAATAATGCCGTTCATTGGCGTGCGAATTTCATGGCTCATATTCGCCAGGAACGCGCTTTTTGCCTCGTTGGCTTTTTGTGCCTCAATGGCCGAGGCGAACGCCTGAATTTCAGCCTCCTTGCGGCGCGTAATATCCTGCAGCGTGCCAATCACGCGCTCGGCGTTTCCCTCAATAGAGAGCGTGACCACCTGGCCGGAGAGCAGAATCCAGCGCAGTCCTTCGGTAGGGTGATGCACGCGAATTTCACATTCAAAGACCGGGCGATGATCCTGCTTCGAAGCCTGTAGAGCCTTGCGCAGCGCTGCGCGATCGTCCTCGTGAACCTGGTTAAGTAAAAAACGCACCGGATATCGCCACTGGGTGCGCGACTGGCCCAGCATGGCAAGCAGGGTATCGTTGACCTGGAGCGTGTCGCCGGAAACCTGCCAGTCCCAGATCCCGATATGGATGGATTCCGCCGTCAGCAGAAAATCGTCATGCAGCTGGTGCCGCGCCCGCTGCGCTTCATCCAGCTCGGTAATATCGCTGTGCAGGCTGACAATGCCGCCGTCCGCAAGCCGCTGATGCTGGACGAAGATGCGCCGCTGGCCCGCCTGCCGCACTTCGCAGTGTTTATCCTGCCGACAGTTGCGCACGATCGACTCGCGCAGCGTCTGGCGCAGGCCAGGGTCGACGTTGTAAACGGCGTCGATAAAGCGTTCCGCCAGCGACTCCAGCGTTGTGCCCGCCTTCAGCCACGGGGTGATGACCGGATAAAACAGGGCCACGTTGTGATTCCAGGCCTGCAGGCGTTCCTCGCGGTCATAAATCATGACGGCCGCCGGCAGCGCGTTAAGATCGTACGTGAATGCGCTCATCGTGATCCTCCTACGCGCGGTAGTGCAGTTCTGCCTGCCGGCGCAGGTATTCCAGCCCGGGCGCGATCGTCATGGCCCAGGCTGTCAGGATCTCATCGTCGCACTGCGGATCGCGCAGGCTCACGGTGTTCAACATCGCTTCGCGCCACAGGGCGAAAAAACGCGGGGGGAGGTGGAGACCGTCGTCGCTTTGCTCCCGCGCCAGGCGCTCGAGAAAATCAGGCACGATTAACGCGCCGTCTACCGCAAGCATGGCGAAGAAACTCTTAAACAGAGTCTGCTGACCCTCGCTATCCGGCAGGCGAGAAAAATGCTGCTCCGTCTCGGGCGACATATGAACGAAGGCGTCATAGAACGTCTGGAAAAACGCCGTTTTATCATTATCCGGAAAGACGCGGTTCAGGCTGGATTCAAACAGATCGCGGTAAAATTTCACGGCGTCCTCCTTACGGCGTTTTCGCTCGGTAGACAGTGCCCGACGGGCGTATATTCATCTGCCACACGGCGCGTAAAGTAGCTCTCTTTTTTAGCCCGGCGGGCGTCAAACAGGGGGCCCGCGTTGTGTTTGAAGAACAGGGCTTCCAGCACCGTGGCATTGGTGGAAAGGGTGAGCGCAGCGTTGGTATCGCCCGTGGCTTCCTGGCGGCCTTCGTACCAGCCTTTTTGCGGATCGTTAAGATGCTTTGTCACCGCCATCAGCACGTCGGTGTAAGGGGTGTCCCACAGGGCCCACAGGGCAAAGACCGCTTTGGTCGATACCTGCGCGAAACGGGTGTAGTCCCGACCATCGTCACCGACAGAGTTCCAGGCATAGCCATTTCCCCAGACCGTATCCTGGATATGCCAGGGCGCCTGCGGAAGCGAGAAATCTGCCCTGGCCGTCAGGATCTTATCGGTCTCCCAGCGGCTCTTCTGGCTCAGCCAGACGTTTTCGGCCTGCTTGCGCAGGTGCTTTTGCCGATCGGCCGCAACGCCTTCGGGCTCCCAGCCAAACTCCAGGCCCGGCAGCATATAGGGAAGGGTGGAAATCACAGAGGGCAGCCACGTGGTGCGCGGATCCCTGGCATCGACGGCCAGACGCCGCTGGGCGATGATGACGTGGTTCGCCGGGGGCGTAAACGCTTTCTCCGGGGAAAACCCCCACAGCTGAAACGCCGTTGCGGCATATTCGCTCTCGCCCAGGCGCAGCTCCTCGCGCACCACCGGCTGGCCGTTTTGCAGGGAAGATGACCATAGTTCGCCTTCACGATCGATGACCGGACAGAAATTCCACCGCAGAATGATTTTATCCAGGTATTCGCTGTACTGCGGTTCCCGCTCTGCGGTGAGGCGCAGGGCGAGCATCAGACGCGCCATATCGCGTGCGGACCAGCCATTTTTAACGGGCTTGCCGCTAAAGTCGATCGGCGTCGCCGTCTGGCTGGAATAGAGTCGACCCGGCGTCCGGGCCTCGGTCAGCATCAGGCGGTTAAGGGTGCCCATCAGCCGCGTCAGGCGAGCGTCATATTCGGCGTCGTCAATCAGCCCCAGCTCTTTGGCCGCCAGCAGGGCGATAAGCGTATCGCCCATTTGCCAGAGCGTGACGCGGGGCTGTTTGTCGCTCCCGTTGACCAACCCCGTTTGCGGCTGGGTATTATTGACGAAATAGCGCCAGGCGATCGCCGCCCACGTCCGCTCTTCCGGCGTCAGGGCGGCAATACGCGCGCTCGAGTGCCAGCCGCCACTGATGAGCCAGCGCCAGCCTGCTCCCTGATGTCCAAACAGCGCAAAGACGATCGCGCCTGCAAGGAGTAATCCCGCAAGCCCTCTGGCTAAGGTTTTAAGCATTGCGCAGTCACCGGAGGCAGTTTAACGGGCTCGTCCGCGCTGCATGACGCGCACTGGCAGGCCTGGCAGGCGGGTTTGGTGCGCTGCGTGACGCCGGTCCGGTCGCACCAGCTTTTTACGGCCGGTGTGCTGGTAAGGAACGGGCGGCTGCGCAGCGCGTTGTTCTCTTCAAACTGATCGAGCAGCTTTTGATCCCACAGAGACGGGGCAAAATCCTTGCTCTTCGGATTGTCGGTGTTGAAGGCCAGCAGTTTTCCCTCTTTTTTGAACAACAGGGCCTCCAGCATGATGCCGTTGTTGTTCGCGGTGAACTCTTTGATCGGGCCGTCGCCGTTTTCATACAGCCCTTCGTAGTAGCCTTTTCCCTCTTCGTTGGCATTCTCAATGGTATTCAGCAGGCGGTCGGTATAAGGGGAGTTCCACAGCACCCACATGCCCAGCGCCGCCTTCAGCGAAATCGCGGCAGCGTTAGGGACGAACTGTCCCTTATCGGTAATGGTGTTCCAGTTGTATCCGTCGCTGAAGACGGTGTCATAGACGAAGTAAGGGGCCTTATCGAGCTGGTGCTCGGAGCGCGCGGTGAGGACGCCGGTAATGGTATAGCGGTTTTCCTGAGCCTGATAAACGCGGTCGGCAAAGTTTTTCATCCACGTCAGGGAGTAGTCGCGCGGGGCGTTATCCCGGTCGGTCGGTTTGTCAAAGCCGAACTCCAGCCCGTAAAGCAGGTAAGATTCTGTCACCACGTAGTTATGCTGCGACGTGTTGCGTGGATCGCGCGTATCGTACGGGACCAGCACGCAGTAGATCTCGGCAAGCTCGTAAGGCTGCGGACGGCTGGCTTTACAGGTATTAAACCCCCACAGCTGGAAACCGGCCGCGCCGTACTCTTCATAGCCCAGCCGCCCTTCCTGAACGTACTTCGGCTGGCCGTTCTCCAGATAGGCCCCGTACAGCGTGCCGCAGGGGTCGATCGCGTGGCTAAAATCCCAGCCCAGCACCACGTTATCAATGCTGTTGCCGTATTCCGGATAACGCTCTTTGATGATTTTCAGCCAGACCAGCATTCGCCCGATATCCAGCGCCGAGAAGCCAATTTCGCCGGGCTTGTTGGTGTAGTCCACTTTCTGGCCGCTGATGGTGTTATAGGCCTTGTTGGGGAGCTCGTTGCGGAACAGTACCAGGGTGTTTAACGTGGCGAGGAATTTCAGCATCCGGCGGTCAAATTCCGCTTTATCAACGATCCCGAGCTCGCGCGCCGCCGTCAGGGCGGCCAGATAGGAGGCGCTGTCCCACATGGTGGTGGAGGGATATTTGTTGACCGCATTCACCAGGCCCGTCGTGGGCTGATAGTTGGTGACGAAATACTGCCAGGCGTTTTTCGCGATGGTCATCTCCCGGGCGGTCAGCTCGCCGCTGCGCGGGGAGTAACCTGATGCAGGGAGCTCGGTGTCCGCACGCACGGTCGATAAGGCCAGCCAGCAGATCGTTATTCCCGTGAGCAGGTGGAAAAGGATCGGGGATCGTGGCTTCATGGCGTTGCTCCTGCTGAGGGGGAAGTGTAGAGGCAGGCCAGACAGAGCATCTGGCCATGCGCGATGTAAGACAGACTTTCCAGCACAATGGCATTGGTATCGGCGTCTACGACGGCATTGACGCTGTTGTTGAGATTTAACCCGCGCTGCCAGCCTTTACCCGGCACCTGAAGGGCCAGAACCTGCTGGCGCAGCGCTTCGCTCCAGCTGTTGCGGAAAAGGGCATACCAGGCAAACGCGGTGCGGGTGGAGGTAATCGCCACTTTCTCCGGCACCTCGTCGCGCAGGTTACGCGCCTGTACCGGCTGCCTGTCCGGCAGATCGTTAACGTAATCCGGCGCGGGTTCGGCATAATCCGTGCTGATCGGCGGTTTTGGCGCGCGCAGGCCGTGGCGCCGCTGCTGGATCTGCATAATTCGCCACGCAATTTCAGCGCTCTGCGCATCAAAGCCCAGCTCAAGACCGGTTAACAGGTAGGGGAGACTAATCAGCGAAGTTTGCTTGCCCCAGGGCGTACGTAGCCCTTCATCGGGCACCATTACGCCATCCAGATCGATCATCTTTTGCCCTTCAGGCGGGTTGGTCACCGCGAGTCCTGCCGCGCTGTCAATCAGGCGCAGCGTATGGCTGGCATAGAGACGGTAGCCAAAGCTGTCTCGCTGTTCATCATCGGTCAGCGTCCAGTGATGGAGCGGCACGGCTGCCTGACTTTGAGCGCTATTTTCAATCAGAGCGCCGGTGTTCCAGAGGCTAAACAGATCGTGGATAGCCGCCGCGTGCTGGGGATAGCGCCACAGCAGGGTCTGTAATGCCGTCAGCAGCCGGCTCAGACCGATTGCGGAGGCGTCAGGCTTGCCCAGGATCTTGAGCGTGTCCGCATGGTAATAGGCGGCGGGGAGACCTTTGTCATTGAGCGGCAGTTGCCCCAGCGTGAACACGGCGGTGCTGACTCTCTCGTCAAACTCATCGGCGGAAATAATATTGAGCTGCTCTGCGGCAGCGGTCGCAAACAGGTAGCTTCCCACGCTCCAGAGGCTCAGCCAGGGTTCACCGTCGCTGGCGTTCGCCAGCCCGTTTGGCTGGGTATTATTCACGTAGTATTGCCAGGCGACCCGCGCCCAGATGGCTTCGTCATAGGTCAGCGCCCGTTTTGTGGGCAGCGGCGGAAAGTCTTTACTGAGCGCGATGCCGCCGCTGCTTTCCACGCGCGTGGGCATCTGTTTCTCCACCCAGACCACAATGGCAAAGCCGATCAGGAAGCCGAGCAAAATGGTGAGGTAGCTGCGCGCGGGCAGCAGGGCATCACGTATCCTCATTGGGTGACCTCATCCTCTTCAGCGGGCGTCCACATGGCCGCGAAAATCAGCGGCAGCATGGCAGCGATGTTCACCCCTCCCCAGAAAATATTGATGACATAGCCGGAGGGGTCGTCCACCTGTCCACGCGCCACCTGGATACCGCCCCAGATAAGCCCTGCGAGGGTCAGTACCACGATGGCAATCTGCGGCTTCACCAGGTAGAGAAAACGGCCCGTCTGCCGCTCTTTTGGCGTGACGTGAAATTTGATCTGTTCGCCCCGCAGCACCGTATTGAGCGCGCGCAGGTTCATGGAAAAGAAGGAGAGGTATGAGGCCCTGCCGTCCCAGGCCGAGATCCCCCAGGTGCCGAACATAAAGGCCAGCTCGGAGAAAATAAAAAACGGCAGAAAATGCAGATAGAACGGCGTCGACCAGGCGGACACCGGCGGAATGCCGGTGAACAAATAGATAATGGGTGAAATCAAAAACACCGTGTTCCATACGCAGGCCATGTATGACCAGAAGGTGGTGGCATACATCAGCGTCTGGGGCAGAGAGAGCCTGAAGCGGCGACGGCTGAAGATGTTGTCATGAAACAAAATATCCAGCGAGCCGGCGGCGTACTTAAAGCGCTGGATCATCCAGGTGAGCATATCCTGCGGAGAGAGCATCTTCGATTCAACCCGCGGATGCATAACCGAGCGCCAGCGTCGTGCGGCGTCACCGTGCAGCAGCACCGAGGTGTAAATATCTTCCGAGACGTGGAATTTGTAGGGGGTAAGCTCGGTGTCAAACGCCACGTGCGGACGCATTGCATTCTGCAGCGCGTCCCGGGTCTCCTCATCGCGAATGTCGCGCGTATGACGATGGATCTCCTCTTCGACGGACCAGACGTAGCTTCTCAGCGCGGCCTGCATGACCGCCTCGCGACGGTGAATGGACGCCGCGCCACAGCAAAAAGCCGCGTTCGCCCAGTTGCGCCGCCGCAGGATCACGTCATAGAACATGCGCGGATCGTTAAAAAACGGGTCGCGGCCTATCGTGACCGGGCCAACACACTTTTGAATCAGCCAGCCCAGATCGTAGCCCACTTTTCCGGCTTTTCGCTGGCCCCAGCGCGACAGGTTTTCCCCTTCCGGAAGATCGAAGAACCACTGCGGCGTCTGTACCCAGGCCACGTCCGGATCGCGAAAATAGCCCAGCGTATGGCTGAGCAGGGTGGGAAATACCCGGGTATCGGCGTCGCAGATAACAATGAAATCGCCGTCGGTTTGCTCAAGGCCGTTGCGCAGGTTGCCGGCCTTAAAGCCGATGTTGGTCTGGCGAGTGATATAGTTAACGCCTTCCTCTTCACAGACGGCTTTCATCTCCGGGCGGCGGCCGTCATCAAGCACGTGGATCCGGTAGTCAATCGGGAACGGGTACGTCATCTTTAGGGCGTCGCGAATGGACAGCCTGACCAGCTCGGTGTCTTCCGAGTAGGTGGCAATGAACAAATCCACCTTTACGGGACGGGGCTCAACGGCCTCCTCAGGCGACAGACATTCGTTAATTTCGCCGGGCGGCGGACTTTGAGGAGGATCCTGTTCTTTCCACAAATTGATGGTAAACAGCACGGTGCCAATCCACGCCAGGGTTTCGGCGAGGACCAGCGGAATGGCATACCATAATGCGTCAGTATTCAGGGAGGCGGTCCAGCGCCAGTAAATATAATTGGCACCCAGAATAAGCGCCGCGACCGCCAACACCTGCCAGGTCATCATTACCCAGCGCGGTGTTGTTAACGGTTCCGGAGGACGACGATGTTCAAAACGGGAAAAATAAAAATCCATAGTTCCGGCGTTCCTGATTCCGTGAAAATGCAGACCCATTCTGCTGCGCAGACAGTTACCCAAAAGCGTAAGAAAATAGCGATTAAACAAGATTTAAGATAAGTGTAGAACGCCGAATAAAAGTGTCCAGCCACGTTTTTATTAATATTTAGCGGTGGTTAATTCAGCTTAAATTCTGCTTAATATCTTTCATCTGCTGACGATAAATTGCGGTTACTATTCCTTTAGGCTATCTACTTTATTTAGACCTTAATTTTCGTTTTCAGGCAAAGGACACCCTATGAGCCATGTTGCGCCGTCGGTAGCGCAAGAAGATGACGCTAAATCAACAACATGGAGGTATGCCGTTGCAGGTGCCAGGGACCTGAGAATCGACTTTATGCGCGGCATTGCCCTCGTCATGATGGTCGTGGCGCATACGGAGGTAATGTCGGTATTTAATATATTCTCCTGGGAGCGTTTTGGGTTAACAACCGGTGCCGAAGGTTTTGTTATTCTCTCGGGGTTTATGCTTGGCATGCTGAACCGCGCGCGTTTGCAAAAAGTGGTTTTGCTCACGGTTTCCTGGGGGCTTTATCTCAGGGCATGGAAAATATATCGTGTAAATATCATTATCATAGTGTCCTTTATTCTCCTGGCCTATATCCCACATATTAATGTTTTCGAGGTCACCCATTTTACCGACCGTTTTTCGGGTGAAAGCTGGTCGCTTTATCCTGTTACGCCGCAAATTAAAGAGACCTGGTTCAACATTATTCTCTATTTGCAGATTGGCCCCCATCAGACGCAAATTCTGGGGCTGTATATCTTTTTGCTGCTACTCAGCCCGCTATTTTTGGGGATGCTGCAGAAAGGAAAAGTCTGGTGGCTGCTGGGGCTGTCGCTGCTGGTGTACGGCCTGTGGCAGCGCTGGCCGCTTCGGCTGACGCCGTCGGAATTCGAATTTGCCTTCCCGCTGCTCGCCTGGCAGTTCATCTTTGTGCTGGGCATGGCCAGCGGTTGGTATAAAGCCGAACTGCTCTCTTTCGCCCGGACGCCGCCGGGGAAAGGGGTGGTAGTGGCGCTGGTTATGGTGTCGCTGGTGCTGGGATTTGTCGCCCAGAACCATACCAACCCGTTTATGCCGCCCGCGCTGCTGATGCACGTCATCCCGCCTGACAGCTTCAATTCGTTTTATCACACCTGGGCGGCGAAGAACGGGCTGGGCCCGGTAAGGGTGTTAAACGATATCGCCCTGATGGTCACCGTCTACCTGGTGCTGACGTATTGCTGGACGCCGCTCAACCGCCTGCTGGGATGGTTCCTGATCCCGCTCGGCCAGCACTCGCTTTATACCTTTATTTTGCATGTGTACGTGGTGCTGCTGGTGAGCCAGTTCATCACCTTCGACTTATGGCGTCACGCCTGGATAGAGAACACGTTAGTGCATGCGGCGGCACTGGGTATTTTGTGGCTGATGGCAAAATACGACGTCGGCGCACGCTGGATACCTAACTAAGGATGGCGGTTATGCGCGAAAAATGGCTTCTGGCGGGCGTGCTGCTCGCCGCGATACCCGCCGCGGAGGCGGCGCAAAGCAGTGAAAATGAATCCCTGCGCGATAAGAACGGTGAACCCGTTCAGGCAGGCGTCTTTACCAGCCGCTGGGGGCGCCTGTTCTCGGGTAACGACAAGAAATTCTCAGGTGCGCTGAGCTTTAGCTCGGGACTGAAAGAGCAGTGGATGAGCATTCCGAACAGTTCAGACACCGCCACGGAAAAGAAAAAGTTTAACCAGACGCTAAATCTGAGCCTTCAGTATTCCCCCTACAGCTTCTGGTTTGCCAACATTACGTCCCGACTGCCGGTCAGAGACACCAGCCGCTACACCGCCGATTTTCGCTACAGCTTCGGCTACGATGACTGGCACGCCAACACGGTGAGCCTGGTTTACAGCAACTACGGCGATAACCACTTCTGGACGTCGGGCAGCCGGAGACACACCTATTTCGAACAGGGCGCCTTCACGCTGGCCTATAAGTTTTCGCTACCGAAACCGGTTGAAAACACGCTCCTGATTAATAAAGGGGACTCCATCATTTGCCAGGTCGGGTACAGCTGGGTTCCGCGATACTACGATCTCAGCAGCGATGACATTCGCAAAAATAAAAACGTCATGCTCGGCGGCTGCGGCTACACCTTCAAACAACATTTCTTCGTTCGCGCGACGGCATTCTGGTTCCCGGACAGCAGCCAGCAGCAGCCCTGGAACGGCGATTACAGCTACAGCTTCGGTTATGCCGGCTATACGCCGGGTTCGTTCTCCATCCAGTACGCGAACTATGCGGGGACGCGCTATCCGGGGCACGGAAACGGGAATGCAAAATTCAGAGAAGGGACCGTGAGCCTCATCTGGTTCTTACCGCTATAGGAGGGATACATGTCGGCGCTGCACGTGTTAATCGTTGAAGATTCGCTGATTTATCGTCGGTTACTCTCCAGAATGCTCACCCTGTGGGGGTATATCGTGAGCGAGGCGGAAAATGGCGTCGCCGCGCTGGAAATACTGTCCAGCCAGCCGATCAGCATGGTGATAAGCGACTGGGACATGCCGGAAATGGACGGTCTCACGCTGTGTCAGACCATCCGCAACCGTCAGTTTGGCCACTATGTGTATATCATTCTTTTGACGGCCCGCGAGAATGCAGGGGATTTAACGCAGGGCTTTGATGCCGGGGCGGACGACTTTTTAAGCAAGCCGGTCGAGCAGGATGAACTGCGGGCGCGGCTCCACGCCGGGGTCCGTATTTTGACCCTGGAGGCGACCCTCGCGGCGCACAACAAGCGCCTGAGTGAAGCGTTGCATCAGATTGAACAGGATCTTGAACTCGCGGCGCGCGTTCAGCACTCGGTGCTGCCTTCGCACCGCTTACGTTTTGGGAACTACTTTTCCGACTGGCTTTTCATGCCGTCTGCGTGGGTCTCAGGCGATGTGTTCAATATTTTTCCACTCGATTCTCACATTGGGTTCTATTGCGTGGATGTGTCCGGGCACGGCGTGGGTGCCGCGATGATGTCCCTCGCGGTGGCGCGCCAGTTCTTACATGGTCGGGTGGTAGACCGTTTTTTGTTTACCGATCGGGGCGGCATTCAGTCGCCTGCGGAGGTGATCAGGATCCTGAACAGCCGCTTTTGCAGTGAAGAGAGCGACATCACCAGCTATTTCACCATCATTTACGGCGTGATTGATCCAGAAAGTGGGAAGGGGTTGTTGTGTCAGGCCGGGCATCCAACTCCCGTCATTGTGAACGCAAACAGCGCCGTCACGTCCGTGGGCAACGGCGGCCCGCCGGTCGGGCTGATGCCTGACCTGAGCTGGGAGGACGTCGCGTTTACCCTCAATCCGGGGGATCGCTTATGCTTATTCAGTGACGGTATCACGGAGTGTGAGAACGTCAGCGGCGAGCAGTTTGGCCCGCAGCGTCTCGAACGCTGGCTTCATGAGCATGTCCGGCTCCCGGTTGACCAGCTCCTGCCGCGGTTCGGTGACCACCTGACCGGCTGGCGCAACGCAAATCGTGATGAACCGACCGCCTTAACCGATGACGTTTCACTGCTCGTGATCGAGCGTCAGGGAGAACAGAATGATTATTAACACCGAACGACTACCGCACGCCAATATTCTCACGCCCGCGGTCCGGCGGCTGGATGCCTCCGTTGCCGCGAGCTTTAAAGCGTCCGTGACGGAGGAAATTGGCGACGATCGCAAGGCCTTGATTGTTGACTTCAGCAAAGTGGATTTCATCGACAGCAGCGGGCTGGGAATGCTGGTGTCCTTGTTTAAGCTGATGAACGGGAAAGGCGACATGGCGCTGTGCTCCCTGAACCCCGGGATAATGAATATGTTCACCCTGACCCGCATGGATCGCATATTCCGTATCTATCCGGACAAAAGCAGCGCGCTTGCGCAGCTGGGGCAGTAGATGCAGACGCCGGTGCAGGCAGAATTTCCGGCGGTGCTCGGTTCCCTGACGCCGCTGGCCGGCTGGCTGGAAGAGCGGCTGAGGGCGCTTCCCGTAGATGACGAGTGGCGTTTCGCGCTCGATCTTGCCGTCTGTGAGGTGGCGACGAATATCATCCGCCACGCGCTGCATGAGGATGCCTCGCGCGCATTCAGCGTACGGTTCGACATCCGCGACAGCGATGTCTGCATTGTTTTTACCGACGCGGGTGACGCGTTCCCGCTGGAGCGGCTTGAGGCCGCCAGGCGAGACCGTTTTTGTGAAATCTCGCCGCTGCTGGAGAGCGGCAGGGGGCTGATGCTCATTTTGCTGAGCGTCGATCGTTTCACTGTGGAACGCGTGACGGGTGAAAACATCGCCACGCTTGAAAAGAAAATTAGCGTATGACCCGCGGGCCATACGCGTGGTGTTTTTATTTCGCGTTGCCAGCAAACAGCTCCGGCGCCCACGGACGCGGATCCACCTCCATAAACGGCGCGCGCTCGAAGCGATCCTTCAGCGCCCACGGCACCGTGCAGTCGAAGATGGTCTTGCAGGAGATGCCGTTGCCGCGAATCGAGGTGCTGTAATCCGGCGACTGGGACGGATCCAGCTGGTGGCCGCGGATCCCAGGAATATTGGTGATGCTGACATCGCCCTGCATGCGCGTCGTCATCGCCCACAGGATGTCGTCACTGTCGAAAATATCCACGTCTTCGTCGACCAGAATAATGTTTTTCAGCTCCGAATAGGTGGCCAGGGCGATAAGCGCCGCCTGGCCCTGACGTCCTTCGTCTGACGGCTGGCGTTTTTTCACCTGCAATATCCCGAGGAACTTGCCGCCGCCCGCGGTATGCGCATAGACGTTTTGCAGGAATCCGGGAATTGCCTCTTCAACGGCATTGCGGATGCTGGCCTCCGTCGGCAGTCCGGCCAGCGTGGTATGTTCTTCCCCCGGACCCACCAGCGTCTGCAGGATCGCGTGGTTTCGCATGGTCACGGCTTTCACTTTAATCACCGGCAGGGAGGGGTTCGCCTCGCCGCAGTAGCCCGGGAACTCCGGCATCGCGTGGCCGGTGTTGGTGTGCTGATCCTCTCTCACGCGCACGCCCGGCAGCAGTTCACCTTCGATGATGATTTCCGCCCGCGCGATGGCTTTCTCTTTGACCGCCACGCCCTGCACCAGCTCGACCGGCTGCTGGCGCAGCGCCCCGGCGACGCCCAGCTCGTTGTAGCCAAACGGCGTGGTAGGGGCCTCAAAGCACGCGCCGATATAGATGGCGGGGTCGAGACCCATGTTGATCGTCACCGGCAGTGGTTTTCCGGCATCTTCCGCCTTTTTGCGGAACACTTCGATGTGGCGCCCGGCGGCAAGGAACATGGAAAGCTCGTCGCGCTCCTGCACGCAGAGGCGGTGAATGGTGACATCCGTCAGCGAGCTGTCTTCCGGATCGCTTGCCAGCACCAGTCCCAGACAGAAGAACGGACCCGCATCAATCGGCGTGTTGGTCGGGGCCGGAAGCAGCTTGCGCAGATCGAAGTCAGGATCGTCAGCGTAGAAGACCTGCTCCTGACAGGGAGCCTGCGCGGCCGGAACGACAACCGGCGCGACCGGCTTTTTCACCCCCTGGCCGACGTGTTTTGCCAGTTCAGAAGGCTCGCAGCCCAACAGCAGCGCCGCGCGCTCGCGGCTGGCGTGCATGCCCACCAGGATGCGGGAGTGCGGATAGCCCTTAATGCTGTTGAACATCATGGCCGGGCCCGTGCGGGTTGGACGTTTGACCGTGCCGCCTGCGCCGATATGGCGATAGACGCCCGCCAGTTCGGCGTTGGGGTCGACCGGACGATCGGTTTCAATATACTGCCCGTCGTGGCGCTGCAGTAAGGCGATGGCGCTGCGGAGATCGTTAATCTTGTGTTCCATATTTTCCTCCCTCGGTTGAATCCCTCCATTTTTATGGCAATGACCAATAGCATCAATTGCATCATTACTGTTAAATTGATAAGTAAATCTATATCAATACAGGGAGACGTCTCGTGCAGTTTCGTCAGATGCGCCACTTCATCGTCGTGGCCGAAGAGCTTCACATGCACCGGGCCGCCGAGCGTCTGAACATGGCGCAGCCGGCGCTGAGCCAGCAGATAAAGGCGCTGGAAGAACGTTTAGGCGTCACGCTTTTCAGCCGGGCGAACCGCCGCTTAACCCTGACGCCCGCGGGCGAAGCGTTTCTGGTAAAGGCCAGGCTCGCCATCTCGCTGACCGAACAGGCGGTGCTGGACGCCAGACAAACGGCACGGGGCGAGCAGGGCGTGTTAAACCTCGGGTGCGTGTCGAGCGCGATGTTTGACGGCAGGCTGCCCGCCGCGCTTCGCCAGATGCACAGCCGCTGGCCGGCCATTACCATGTCGCTGATGACCGGAAACGTGCAGACGCTCTACGCCGCCGTGCAGAGCAACCAGCTGGATGTGGCCATCATCCGCGCGCCGCTGCCGTCGCTGCCGGACGATCTGCAAAGCCGGCCGTTCGCCTCGGAGAAAACGGTGCTGGCGCTGTATCGTCAGCATCCGCTGGCCGGGTCCGCCGCGCTGACGCTTTCGTCGGTGAAAGACGAAAAATGGATCTCCCTGCGCGATCCGGAGGGAATGGGGCTGGAGCAGTACTTCTATGACGCCTGCAGCGGAGCGGGCTTTCAGCCGGACGTCGTGCAGAATGCGACCGACGTGCCCACGGTGATAAGCCTGGTTTCGGCGGGGTTTGGGCTGGCGCTGCTGCCCGCGTCGGCAAAGGCGGTGAGCGTCGAGAATGTCGTCTACGTGGACATACTCGACCGGCTGCGGGAGAGCGAACTCACCCTGGTTTGCCACCGGATTATTCGCTCAGAGGTGCTTAAAAAGTTTCTGGTAACGCTCGATCACACCTGACGTCCGGCGGCCCGCAGCAGCTGTTCGCGCAGCCAGGCATTCGCCGGATCCTGGCTGTTTTTCGGGTGCCAGTACATGTTGATGGTAATCGGCTGGAGCGGCAGCGGTGGTGCAAAGAGATCCAGCGTGCTGGCAAACTGCTTCAGCATCCGTTCCGGCAGGGTGCACACCAGGTCGGTACCGGCAACCAGCGCAGGCGCCACGGCGTAGCTCTGGGTGGACATGGCGACGTGTCGCTGGTAGCCCAGCCCGGCGAGGGTTTGGTCGACATAGCCGGTAAACGGATCTCCCGCCGACGACACCACCAGATGGGAAAGCGCGCAGTAGCTATCCAGATCTAACGGACCCGTTCCGCGCGGATGGCCTTTACGCTGGGCGGTGGCAAACGCGTCGTCAAGGAGTTTGCGCCTCACCCATCCGTCATGGGCTCCTGCGCTCACGCCAATGTAGATATCCACATCGCCGTTTTCCAGCTGCTGCGGCAGGTCAGCTATCTCCGGCAGGGCGAAGCGCAGGCGGATACCGGGGGCATCGGTTCTAATCTGGTTAAGCAGCCCGGTGCCGAGCATCAGCGCCGGATTCTCATGCAGCGCGATTACAAAGGTCCGGCTGCTGGTTTGCGCATCAAACGCGGTGGGCGCAAACATCGCGCTGATGCCGCGCAGCACGCTTGCCACCTGCGGCCTGAGCGCTTCCGCTCGCGGCGTGGGCAATACCCCGCGTCCATGCGGGGAGGGAATAAACAGCGGTTCGCCAAACAGCGTGCGCAGACGCGCCAGACGGGCGGACAGCGCGGGCTGGCTGATGCCCAGCCGCGCGGCCGCATGGGTGATATTCCTGTCCTGAAGCAGGGCGTCCAGCGTCAGGATCAGGTCTATGTCCATATCAGAGATGGGCGTCATCCTATTTCGCGCTGCTGGCGTCACGGTTGGTATAGGTCACAGGGACCCAGGCATAGCCCCCTTTCTCGCCTTTCGTCACATAGCCGATGCCCGGGAAAGGCAGGTGCGGGGCGGCAACCAGGTCCTTGTTTTTCACAAAGTCAGCGAACGCATGCTCGCGAACGCTTGCCGCTTTGTTCTCATCTTCATCGTAGGTGATGGTCACGTCAGGCTGCGGGAACTGAACCGCCGCTGCATGAATGATGTCGCCGACAAAGGTGATCTTCTCGCCTTTGCTCGTCAGCGTGTAGAAGGCTGAGCCCGGCGTGTGTCCGGGATGAACCGTGCCGGTCAGCCCCGGTAGAATCTCCGATGTGCCGCTAAACGGCACCACTTTTCCCGCATCCAGATAGGGTTTTAAGGTCTTCTGCGCGACGTCAAAGTAGTTCTTGCCGTAGCCGGTTTTCTTCTGATTGTCGTCGTTAAAGAAAAAGTCGATATCCGGTTTGCCAACGAAAACGCGCGCGTTGCTGAACACCACCTTGCCATCCTTCACCAGACCACCGGCATGATCGGAGTGGGCGTGGGTCAGCAGGACTTCAGTAATGTCTTCGGGTTTTATCCCCTGCGTGGCGAGGCTTTCAACCAGACGTCCGCCGGTATCAGGGCCAAAGAGCTGGCCCGAGCCGGTATCCACCAGGATTTTATGTCCGGGTATCGCAATCAGAAAAGCGTTGATGGAGACCTCAGCCGGGTTGGTCTGGAAATTGCTCGCGAGCATCGCATCAATATTTTGCGGCGTTGTCCGGCGCAGCAGCTTGTGCAGATCCTGCGCGACGGTCCCGTCGGTAAACGAGGTGACCAGAACGTCGCCGACCTGCACGCTGTAACCGCCCGCAGGTTGTTTAACGACGTGCTGCGGCGTCTCTGCCGAGGCCTGGAGCGCAGGGTAAAAAAGCAGTGAACTGGAAATCAGCGTGGAAAGAGCAAGTTTTTTCACGGTAAGCATACGAGTCTCCTTTGAAAGTGCTCATCTTACTGCTCCGTAAAATTATAAGAACCTGCCCAGAAATGATAGGACCTATAAACGGGATGGATAGGAAACCGAAGGGCCGGGAAGGCGCGCGATAGCTTTCCCGGCCAGTAGACATTATTTTTTCAGCGGTACGTTCCAGCTGTCCGGCGTGGCTTTGGACCATGAGCCATAAGCGGCATTAGGCAGCACAATCCAGTCGTTGCCGAAGTGTTCGGCGCTGGCTTCAACCAGCTCACGCTGCTGCTCGCTCGGCTTTTTGTTTTTAAACTGCACGGCGAAGTCCGGCAGGCTGTCGCCGAACAGCATCACGATCTGCTGCTTTTTGAGGATGCTCTGGCGGCGCTCTTCCTTGCTGACCGTGTCCAGAAGCACGCTTTCATCGGACACCTGCGGAAGTCCCAGGGCTTTTAACGTCCTGAGCGTATCGGCTTTATTTTCCTGCATACGGTCCGAGACATAATAGATACGGACCTTGCTTTGATTCACGTGGTCAAGAAACGCTTTCGCGCCGGGAATTAAGCCGGGTTTTCCCTGTTTTTCCCAGTCGCTCCAGGTGTCCCATTTCGTATAGTCGTGACACTGCTCCGTGTCGCGCACCAGCAGAGGGGTGTTATCCAGCACCGTTTCATCCAGATCCATTACCACGGCGTAGTTTTCGGGCGTTTTCAGATCCTTTAACTTTTCGTTGAAACGCTCGGTGGCAAACCGATAGGTTTGCAGCTGAAGGGCCATAATCTCTGCCGATTTCTGCTGATAGCGCAGCGCCATTTCGTACGCTTTCGGTTCGCACAGGTCGCGCCCGGCAGCCGTCGCGGTTGCCGCTGCACTCATAACAGGTAATGCCAGCAGTAATGCCTTAGCCATTGAATTCACGCTTTTTTCCTCAACACCCTGGTTAAAATCCCGAAAGCGTAATGAAATTCAGTGACAGAAATATGACCGCGATGTGGCAATGTGTTTCCGCTAGACCAGCATGTAATACCAGAAGAGGGCAACCTCGTCTTTTTCCGGTAAAGCGTTGTAGAGATAACGGTCGTATCCGCCCAGGGTAAATCCGTAATTACGGTAAAACAGACAGGCAGAGACGTTCACATTTTGTGTTTCAAGCCGTAATCCCGGCGCGTTTACGCTGCGGGCCCACACGTGCGCGGCGGCCATTAATTTTTGCGCGGCGCCGGTTCTGCGTCTGGTACGCTCAACAGCAATATAATCCACTGAAATAAATTTATTCCAGCCGACTGACGCGGTAATAAATCCGGCTAATTCACCATCATCCGTTTCCGCCACAAGAAATATGGCGTCCGGATTAACGCAATGGTTTTCAAGCGTTTGAATGTCAAGTTCGTAGGTTTTTATCCACGGCTCGGCGACGGCTTCGATATGCAAATCACAATGGATAAACGGCTCCCGGGCAATGTGGCTAATGGTGAAAGAAAAGTCACAGCATTCAAGGCGTGCGAAGTCGGTATTGAGTCCTTTTCGAATCTGCATAGTATTCCCGTTAGTGAGTTATTTCATAAAGAATAGACGAAGCGGTTAAATCCGCTGAGCTCACGCACTTTTAATCCTGAACTAAGCTTGTACTTCGTTCCGCGTAAAATGTGGGTCATTCGAGGACAATGAATGGAATTCAGGACATTTCAAAAGCAGTGGGGTGCTGAGTTTATTTCCGATGACGTTGTACGTTTTCGCGTCTGGGCAGAAGGACAGAAAGAACTTACGCTACGTCTTGCCGCCACCGACGTGCCGATGACGGCAACCGGCGACGGCTGGTTTCAGGCTGACGTACCCGGCGTCAGGCACGGTGCAGAATATCAGTTTGTTCTTCAGGACGGCATGGCGGTGCCCGATCCCGCCTCGCGGGCGCAAAAGGGCGACGTTAACGGCCCCTCGGTGGTGATCGATCCCCGACGTTACCAGCCGGTCAACCGCGACTGGGCAGGGCGGCCGTGGGAAGAGACGATCATTTACGAACTGCACATCGGCACGTTTACCCCGGAGGGCACCTTCCGGGCGGCGATCGACAAGCTGCCGTATCTGGCAGAGCTCGGGATTACCCAGCTTGAAGTGATGCCCGTCTCCCAGTTTGGCGGTTCCCGCGGCTGGGGATATGACGGCGTGCTGCTGTATGCCCCGCACTCAGCGTACGGCACGCCGGAGGATTTCCACGCGTTTATCGACGCCGCGCACGGGCTGGGGCTTTCCGTGGTGCTGGATATCGTGCTCAACCACTTTGGGCCCGAAGGAAACTATCTGCCTCTGCTGTCGCCCGCGTTTTTTGATGCACAGCGGATGACGCCGTGGGGTAACGGCATCGCCTACGAGCGCGAGCCGGTCAGGCAGTACATCACCGACGCGCCGCTCTACTGGCTGACGGAATACCGTCTGGACGGGCTGCGCTTTGATGCCATCGACCAGATTAAGGACGGCTCGGACACCCATGTTCTCGAGGAGATTGCCGCAAAAATTCGCGAGGCCATTCCGCACCGTCACGTTCACCTGACCACGGAAGACAGCCGCAACGTGATTTTCCTGCATCCGCGCGATGAACAGGGCAACGCGCCGCTGTTTACCGGCGAGTGGAACGATGATTTTCACAACGCCGCCCACGTGTTTGCCACCGGAGAGACCCACGCGTATTACCAGGATTTTGCCTTTGAGCCTGAGAAGAAGTTCGCCCGGGCGCTGGCGGAAGGCTTTGTCTACCAGGGCGAAGTGTCTCTGCAAACCGGAGAATCTCGCGGGGTGGAGTGCCGCACGCAGCCGCCGCAGTTCTTCGTCGATTTTATTCAAAACCACGATCAGACAGGCAATCGCGCCCAGGGCGAGCGGCTTATCTCCCTCGCGGGTGCCGACAAGACGCGGGTGCTGCTTGCCGCGCTGCTGCTTTCCCCGCATATCCCGCTGCTGTTTATGGGCGAGGAGTTTGGTGAAACGCATCCGTTCCTGTTCTTCACCGATTTTCACGGCGATCTGGCTAAGGCGGTACGGGAAGGGCGCGCGAAAGAGTTTACCGGTCACGCCGGACACGATGAAGTCGTTCCGGACCCGAATGACGTGAACACCTTTGTTCGCTCAAAGCTCGACTGGCATAAGATTGCCACCGACGAGGGCAAAACGTGGCTGCGCTACACGCGCAATCTGTTGACGCTGCGCCATCGCCATATCGTTCCGCTTCTGCATCCGCGCGGTGCCGTTGAGGGCCATGTGCTCAAGACCGCGCCCGGCATGGTGGCGGTGTGCTGGCGCTTCCCGTCGGGGACGCTCTCGCTGGCGCTTAATATCGGCATTAAGCCCGTCGCGCTGCCCGATCTCGCGGGTGAGACGCGCTTTGCCTGGCCGGAAGTCACTGACGTTTTACCGCCGAACGGTATTGTCGTTCGCTTTGCTGATGGAGAAGCACCGTTATGATCCCTTCCGCCACGTACCGAATTCAGTTCCGTAACGGCATGACCTTCGACCGCGTTGTGGCGCTGGTGCCGTATATGAAGGACCTCGGCATCAGCCACCTTTACGCGTCGCCCGTATTCACTGCCACGACGGGGTCTACCCACGGCTATGACGTGACCAACCCGAATGAAATCGACCCCGCGATTGGCGGACGAGAAGGCTTTGACCGCATGGCCGCGGCGCTTAAGCAGGCCGGCATGGGGCTGATTCTGGACATTGTCCCGAACCATATGTCCACCTCGCTGGAAAACCTCTGGTGGCGGGACGTGATTGAATACGGCCAGCAGAGCCGCTATTTCCGCTATTTTGATATCGACGGGTCACGACCGCTTACGCTGCCGTTTCTTGGCGACACCTTTGAGGCGGAGCTGGAGAAGGGAGCTATCACCCTAAAACGTGACCCTGTCACGAAAAAGGCCGCGCTGGTGTACTACGACGCCGAGTATCCGCTCAACCCGGGTACGTACAGCGAAGAGAAGAGCATTGCCGAACTGCACAACGCGCAAAGCTGGCGGCTTATGTCCTGGCGGGAGGCGCCGAAGCAGCTCTCATGGCGGCGCTTCTTTGAGATAACCGGGCTGGTCGGCGTTCGGGTTGAGGATGATGCGGTCTTCGACGACACGCACCGGCTGATCCTTGAGCTGGTCCACGAGGGCGTGGTGGACGGCCTGCGCATTGACCATGTCGACGGTCTGGCGGATCCGCTGGGCTATCTGCAGCGCCTGCGTCAGGCCGCCGGGCCCGACTGTTACATCACGGTCGAAAAAATTCTCGCAAAAGGTGAGCAGCTCCCCGTAGACTGGCCGGTATCCGGCACCACCGGCTACGAGTTTATTGCCTCGCTGGCGGAAGTGCTGGTCGACGACGATAACCTCTCGCGCCTGGAGACAATCCACGACGAGACGCTGGGCGTGACGGTCGATCGCCACGCGGAGCTGCGCGATGCCAAAGGCCTGATGACCGATCGCAATTTCGAGGGTGAATTCACCACGCTGCTAAACCTTGCTGAGGATCTGGCCCGCCGCAATGAGGTTGCGCTGCCGCGCGAGGATATCCGCCACGCGCTGCGCGAGTTGCTTATTGCGTTTCCGGTCTACCGCACCTACGGCACTCGCGAGGGGTTAACCCCGCCGGACGTGGCGCTGCTTAATCGCGTGGTCGCCAGCGTGGAGACGTCTGAAGCCGCGCTCAGCCTGATCGTGCGCATTCTTACCGGCGATCTGCCGGAAGATTGCCGCGAGAGCGCCGCGCTGTTCAGGACCCGCTTCCAGCAGCTGACCGGGCCGCTGATGGCGAAGTCCGTTGAAGACACGCTCTTCTTTCGCCACAACCTCGACCTTGCGCTCAACGAAGTGGGCGCCGACCCGACGCCGCGCGCGTTTTCATTATCCCGCTTCCACCAAGAGATGCGCATTCGTCTGGCCCGTCAGCCCGATGCGCTGCTGGGCACCTCCACGCACGATACCAAGCGCGGGGAGGATGCCCGCGCGCGCCTTTACACCCTGACGGAAGCCCCGGAACGCTGGGGGGAAAATCTGGCCCGCTGGCGGCAGATGAACCAGACCCAGGTGCGTTTTCTCAATGACGGTACCGCGCCGAACGCCGCCGATACGTGGATGATCTACCAGGCGCTGGCGGGCGTCTGGCCCGCCATGCTGTCACCGGACGACGCCGACGGGCTGAAATTACTGGAAGAACGCTTCCTTGGCTTCCTCGAGAAAGCGCTGCGCGAGGCGAAACAGCGCACCGACTGGATCGACAGTAACGAGAGCTATGAGAGCGTGGTGCTGAGCTACGCGCGGCACCTGCTTTCGCCGGACAACGCCCCGTTCCTGCATGATTTCAGCGAGGCGATGCAGCCCTTTATCCGCGCCGGGTTAATGAACAGCCTCAGCCAGACGGTGATTAAGCTGACGGCGCCCGGCGTGCCGGATATCTATCAGGGCAGCGAGGCGCTTAACTTTAGCCTCGTCGACCCGGATAACCGACGCGAGCCGGACTTTCCGGCCCTGGTGCAGAGCCTCAGCGCGGCGGATGCCGGGGTGTTTGACAACCCGGCATGCTGGCGGGACGGCAGGGTGAAGCAGTTTGTTACCGCCACGCTGCTGCGGCTTCGACCGCACTACGACGCGCTTTTCCGCTACGGCGACTGGCTGCCGCTTAAGGTCAGCGGCGAGCGCGAAGATAACCTGATTGTCTACGCGCGCGTTAAGGACGACGAGGCGCTGATTGTTGCCGTGCCGCGTCTGGTTTTTGATGTCACCGATAATCATCAGCTGTGGGTCAATACCACGGTGGCGATACCCGAGGAGCTGACGGGGAAACGCTATCGGGATCTGTTCAGCGGTGAGAGCCGCATTCTGCAAGAGACGCTGGATTTAACGTCAGAAAAGGGATGTGTACTGGTTCTGCTTACCTGCGAATAATCGTGGAGAACGAAAATGGCAAAGGATACAACGTTTGAAATTCGGGCCGGTCATGGCCAGCAGTTGGGTGCGAATTATGACGGGAAAGGGGTCAACTTCGCGCTGTTCTCCGCTCACGCTGAACGGGTGGAGCTCTGTCTGTTTGACCCGTCCGGGAAAACGGAAATCGCCCGGCTGGAGCTGCCGGAGTATACCCATGAGGTCTGGCACGGCTATGTGCCCGATCTGAAGCCGGGTGCGCTGTACGGCTATCGCGTCTACGGCCCCTACGACCCGGAAAATGGTCATCGCTTTAACCCGCATAAGCTGCTTATCGACCCTTACGCTCGCGAACTGATGGGTGACATCGACTGGAACGACGCCCATTTCGGCTATGAGCTGGGGCATGACGAGCTGGATTTGAGCTTTGATACCCGCGACAGCGCGCCGTTTACGCCGAAATGCAGGGTCATCGACCCGAATGCCTTTGACTGGCAGGACAACAGCCGGCCGAACGTGCCCTGGCCGCATACCGTTGTCTATGAGAGCCACGTGAAAGGGTTTACCCAGATGAACCCGGCCATTCCGCCCGAGCTGCGGGGCACGTTTGAGGGGATGGGGCACAAAGCCTCGGTCGACTATATCAAAAGCCTCGGCATTACCTCGGTGGAGCTGCTGCCGGTTCACTGGTTTCCGGACGATCAGCACCTGCTCGACCGCGGCCTGAAGAACTTCTGGGGCTATAACACGCTGGGCTTTTTTGCCCCTGCGTCACGCTACTACGGCCCGGCGGGGATCCAGGGCTTTCGCGATATGGTGCGCGCCTATCATGACGCGGGCATCGAGGTCATTCTTGACGTGGTGTACAACCACACGGCGGAAGGGAACGAGCTTGGCCCGACGCTCTCGTTTAAGGGGATTGATAACTACAGCTATTACCGCACGCTCCCGGACCAGCACCGGTATTACATCAACGACACCGGGACGGGAAACACGGTCAACACCTCGCATCCGCGCGTGCTGCAGATGGTGATGGATTCCCTGCGCTACTGGGCGGAATCGATGCACATCGACGGTTTTCGCTTCGACCTCGGGACGATCCTGGGCCGCGAGCCCGAAGGGTTTGACCCGCGCGGCGGTTTCTTCGACGCCATGACTCAGGATCCGGTGTTATCCCGACTGAAGCTGATTGGTGAACCCTGGGATATCGGCCCCGGCGGGTATCAGGTCGGCGGTTTCCCGCCGGGCTGGGGGGAGTGGAACGACAAATACCGCGACACCGTTCGCGAGTACTGGAAGGGGGACAATGTCTCCACGGACTTTGCCGCGCGCCTGCTCGGTTCCGGCGATCTGTACGATCTGCGCGGACGTCGTCCGTGGGCCAGCGTCAATTTTATCACCGCCCACGACGGCTTTACGCTGAATGACCTGGTGTCGTACAACGAGAAGCACAACGCCGACAACGGCGAGGACAATAACGACGGGCATAACGATAACCGCTCGTACAACTACGGCGAGGAAGGGCCAACCGAGAATCCGGATATTATTGCTACCCGCGAACGGCAGAAACGTAATTTCCTGACCACGCTGCTGTTCTCCCACGGCACGCCGATGCTGCTGGCGGGGGACGAGTTTGGCCGCACGCAGAAGGGCAACAACAATGGGTACTGCCAGGACAGTGAGATCTCATGGATCGACTGGAAGGGGCTCTCCGAAAACGACGCTGCGCTGCGCGAGTTTACCCGTCGTCTCATTACCTTGCGCGCGCAACAGCCACTGCTGCGCCGTGAAAGCTGGCGCGACGGGCTGGAGATCCGCTGGTTCAATGCCGGGGGCGGCCCACAGCAGGCCGAGCAGTGGGATGAAGGCTCAACCCTCGGGGTCTCCATCAGCAGGCCGGATCTCAGGCAGGAGGACGGTATCTGGCACGACGTGCTGATGCTGTTCAATCCTTTTGAAGGCACCGTGCCGTTCCAGATCCCGCAGTTTGGCGAAGGGGGATGGGTGCTGGAGCTGTCTACGGCGGATGATGCTGCCACCGGGACAGCGATCACCGAAACCGTAGAGTATGCGCTGGCCGGACGGAGCATTACGCTGTTCCGACGTCCTTAATTACAGTGACGCCGCCGCCCGTGCGGCGGTGTCATACAGGGAGGAGATCGTGCGTAACAGCTGCGCGGTCTCGCCAATCGACTTCCCGGCAATGCCGCTCTCCGCGTGGATCGCAATCAGGCACGCTTCCCGCACGTCCCGGTATTTCATGCACAGCGCTTTCCCTTCCTCGGTGGTAGAGAAAAAGAGCTCTTTACCCGCTTTCTGGCTCGTCACGTAGCCTGCTTTGACCAGTTTTTTCAGGGCATAGGTCACCACGTGGGTATCTTCCACGTTGAGGACGAAGCAGATATCGGCCAGCTTTTTCTTGCGGTCGCGGTGGTTCACGTGATGCAGCAGCGAAACGTCAAAGGCGCCCATATCGGGCTCGCCGGCAGCCGTCATGCAGCGCACCATCCATTTGTTAAACGCGTTGCTGGTCATGATCAGCGCATATTCCAGCTCTGATAACTCCGCGCAGCGCTCGGATACCAGATGGCGGGAAGAGACGATCCGGCCATCGTTGATATCGTCGCGATCGGGTGAAGCACTCTTTTCTGAGGTCATAACGTTCCTTAGCCAGAAATGTAAACTCATCGATAAAATAAGAACATTTTATTGATAATTTGTTTACATGTTTTTGAGGTTCAGATATAGCTTTTTAGCGCAGGTTTTGCGAAGCCTGCCAACAAAACACAACATCGCTCGCCGCAAATTAAAAAAATAGCCGTCGGCGCGCAACGCTCACTTTCGATAGGGTAAACGTTATGGACGGTACTACGCTGCTTCCGCTGATCGGGATACCGATCGTGGTTATTGGTTTTGCACTGCGCTTCAACCCGCTGCTGGTAGTCGTGGTGGCGGGGCTGGCGACGGGTCTGCTGGTCGGCATGGATTTCGGGATGCTGCTGGAGACCTTTGGCGAGAAGTTCGTCAATAGCCGATCGCTGGCCACCTTCATCCTGATCCTGCCCGTGATTGGTCTGCTGGAATATTACGGGCTTAAGGAGCGCGCCCAGGCCTGGGTGGCGAAGATCGCCAGCGCCACCTCGGCGCGTATTCTGATGCTTTACTTTGTCGCCCGTGAAGGCACCGCCGCGCTGGGACTGATGTCGCTGGGCGGACATGCGCAGACGGTGCGCCCGCTGCTGGCGCCGATGGCCGAAGGGGCGGCGCTGAACGAATACGGCGAACTGCCGCAGCACATCCGCGACAAAATCAAAGCCCACGCCGCCGCGTGCGACAACATCGCGGTCTTCTTTGGGGAAGATATCTTTATTGCCTTCGGGGCGGTGCTGCTGATCGACGCGTTCCTGAAAGAGAACGGTATTCCGGGCATTGAACCGCTGCATATCGGCCTGTGGGCTATTCCTACCGCCATTGCGGCATTGGTTATTCATATGACGCGCCTGCTGCGCCTCGATGCAAGCATCCGTCGCGACGTGATGGCCTGGCGTGCAGAGCAGGGTACGCAGGAGGCTGCGCAATGATGACGCTTATCACCATTAACCGCGTGTACTACCTGATTGGCTTTGTCGTGATGCTGCTGGTTGTGATGACCCTGCGCGATCGCGCTAATCCGAAGCGTTTTACCACCGCGCTGTTCTGGTTCTTGTTTGGCGGGATCTTTCTGTTTGGCGATCTGATGGTTCAGGAGCTGGGGAAATCGCTGGCGTACCGGATAATCGGCGGCGGCGTTATCGTTATCGCGCTGCTGGCGGGTTTTGGCCTCGTCGGGAAAGGGCACTATAAAATGTCGACCGAGGAGGAGCGCGTCGCGTCGTCAAACCGGCTTAAAAACTGGCTGTTCCTGCCCGCGCTGATGATCCCGGTGGTGACGGTGCTGGGCACGTTATTCCTGAAGGGCGTTTCGATCGGCGGCGTGTTTCTGCTCGATCAGAAACAGCTCACCCTGGCGGCGCTGTGCGTGGCCTGCGTCGCGGCGATCCTCACCGGCTGGTGGCTGACCAAAGGCACGCCGCTGCATGCCGTTCGTCAGTCTCGTCGTCTTGTCGATACCATCGGCTGGGCGGTGATCCTGCCGCAGATGCTGGCCATGCTCGGCGGCGTGTTCGTGGTGGCCAACACGGGCGACTCGGTACAGAAGGTGGTGAGCCTGTTTGTAAACCCGGATAGCCGCTTCATGCTGGTGGTCATTTACTGCGTGGGTATGGCGCTGTTTACCATGATCATGGGTAATGCCTTTGCGGCCTTCCCGGTGTTAAGTGCCGGTATCGCCTTGCCGTTTCTCATCAACGTGCATCACGGCAACCCGGCGCCGCTGCTGGCGATTGGCATGTACGCGGGCTATTGCGGCACGCTGATGACGCCGATGGCCGCGAACTTCAATATCGTTCCCGCCGCGCTGCTGGAGCTGAAGGACAAATATCAGGTGATCAAGATCCAGATCCCGACCGCGTTAACCCTGCTGGTGGTGAACGTGTTGTTAATGTATTTCCTCGTGTTTCGCTAAGGAGCTGTCATGGAATTAACGCAACATCAGGCCGACGCGTTTGCCCGCATGCCTTTGACCTATTTGCGCCAGGAATACCCGAACCACATCATGCACCTGCTGAATGATGATGGTGACGTTCTGCCGCCGCGCGAGCTGCATCCCATTTTCTACGGTTGTTTTGACTGGCACTCGGCGGTGCACGGCTACTGGCTGCTGCTGCGCTGCGTGCGGCTCTATCCAGAATTACCTTGCCGGGACGCGATCGTCGCGCTTTTTGACGAGCACATAACCGAAGAGAACATGGCGAAGGAGCTGGCCTATTTCACCGCGCCGTTCCGCGCCTCGTTTGAGCGGCCGTATGGCTACGGCTGGCTGCTTGCGCTGGCCCAGGAGCTGAAACAGTCGTCGCTGCCGCAGGCCGCGGGCTGGTATCAGATGCTGGAGCCGTTAACTCAGGACATTCGCAACCGGCTGGTGGATTACCTCGGCAAGCTCACCTATCCGATCCGCGTCGGGACGCACTACAACACCGCGTTTGCCCTCGCGCTGGCGCTCGATTACGGTCGCGCAGTGGGAGACAAGGCGCTTGAACAGGCGATTGTGGCAGCGGCGGAGCGGTTTTATCTCGCCGACACGCGCTATCCGGCTCATTATGAGCCCGGCGGAGACGAGTATATTTCCGGCGCGCTGACGGAGGCGCTGCTGATGAGCAAAGTGTCTGAAGACTTCCCGGCCTGGTTTGACGCGTTTCTCCCGGAGGTGGGTGCCGTTACGGCGCTGATGAACCCTGCGGAAGTGAGCGATCGCACCGACCCGAAAATTGCCCATCTCGACGGATTAAACCTCAGCCGCGCCTGGTGCATGAAGCATATTGCTAAAGCGCTTCCCGCAAACCATCCGGCGCAGCAGGCGCTGCGCGAGGCGGTGACGAAACATCTGGCCGCAAGCGTTGAGCATGTGGTCGGCAGCCACTACAGCGGCGGGCACTGGCTGGCGAGCTTTGCGCTGCTGGCGCTGGAGTAAATAAACGCGCTGCGCCGTGAGGCGCAGCCTGTTAAGCCGATGCCCGAACCGCAGGGCGCAGCCTGCTCAGGCTAAATAAGACCGATCCCGTTGAGGCAATCACCGCAATCCACAGCGCCAGATGCACGGCCCGTTCATCAAGCGTTTGATGATCTGACCCTGTCGTCACAGCCATCAGCACCCCCACCGCGGCAGCGCCGAGACACTGGCCGAATGTCCTGACGATAGAAAGCACGCCAGAGGCATAGCTGGCATATTCCCGCGCCACGTTAGAGAGCATTTCCCGGTTATTGGGACTCTGGAAGCAGCCAAACCCAATCCCACAAACCAGGCTGCGCAGGCAGATATTCCATACGGAAGGATTTGCCGGCAACGTCGCCAGCAGGACCAGTCCACCAACAAACACGATCAGCCCGAGGGTCGAGATCAGCGGCGCGGAAATGGTATCCGCCCAGCGACCCGCGTGCGGCGCGATCAGCACGATGCCAATCGGCCACGGGGTGAACAGCAGCGCGGAAACTACAGGGCTGTAGCCATATACGCTCTGAAACAGGAACGGCAGCGCGACAAACGTGATCCCCTGGCTCACAAACGAGGCCAGCGAGGTCAGCGCGGCGAGGGTGAAGCGCCCGTTTCTGAACATCACCGGCGGCAGTAACGGATGTTGCGCACGCCGGATCCGCCAGGTAAAGGCGAAGGCGCTTACCAGCGCGAGAACGCCCCAGAAGATGGCCTGCGCGCTAATCTGTTGCGCCACGTGCTGAAGGCTGTCGGCCAGCATGATCGCGGAACCTAGCAGGACGGCGGAGAGAACAGCGCCCGGCGCGTCAAATGGAGTTCGGTCCACGGCCGATTCCCGCGGCAAGGCCCGCCATGCCAGCAGCAGGGCGATGCTGCCCGGAATGAGGTTAATGGCGAACAGCCATTGCCAGCTCAGGGCGTCCAGTATTGTTCCTCCGAGCACAGGAGCAATCGCCGTGCTGGAGGCGATAAGCAGGGCGTGCAGCCCCAGAATGCGGCCAAGCAGTTGGCGAGGAAAAACCGAACGCAGGATCGCCGGGGCGATACTCAGGGTCGCCGCCCCGCCGATGCCCTGCAGGATCCGCATCCCGGTTAACATTTCCGGCGTTGTTGCCAGCGCGCAGCCGAGCGAGGTGAGCGTAAAGGCGGCAAGCCCGGTCAGAAAGATCGGGCGATAGCCCACGCGCGCCGCCAGCGCCGCGAAGATGGCCAACGTCATCGCCGCTGACAGCAGATAGCCGTTGGCGAACCAGACCGCAACGTTCGCGGGGACCTGCATCGCCCTTGCCATAGAGGGGAGCGCGATGTTGATCATGGTGCCGTCAAAGACGCCCATCAGCGTGGTGGTCATAACGGCGGCCAGGACCCGGGCGCGTTCATGCCCGGGTAAACCTTCATCGCCGGGCTGGTTTGAAAAGAGCGTCATCGTCGTTACTCCGAAAAAGAATCGTGATGACGAAACTATAATCATGCGGTATATAGGGCGGAAGACGCAGCATTTGCACTTAATCATTGCGCGTAACGCCATATCTGAGGAGCAATCGTGTCCGATCCTGATTTTAACCTTCTGGTTGCGCTCGACGTTTTGCTGGCAGAAGCCAGCGTGGCGGGCGCGGCGCGACGTTTGAACCTGAGCACCTCCGCCATGAGCCGTACCCTCAGCAGGCTCCGGGAGGTGACCGGCGATCCGATCCTGGTGCGGGCCGGTCGTCACATGGTGCTGACGCCCTGGGCCGAAGCCACCCGGGATCGCGCCAGAAGCGCCGTCTACGAGGCAAGAGCGGTTCTGCAGCCCTCCACCGACACGCTGAAGGTGGAAAATCTCGAACGGCTGTTCACCATCCGGGCCAACGACGGTTTTGTGGTGGCATTTGGGCCACTACTTATTGCGGCGGTGGCGGAGGTGGCGCCCGACGTCTGTATTCGTTTTTCGCCGAAACCTGAAAAAACGTCGCGCTATTTGCGCGAGGGGCTGGTCGACCTGGAGATTGGCGTGCAGAACAATATGGGGCCTGAAATACGGCTGCAAAGGCTCTTTCAGGATCGGTTTGTTGGCGCGGTGCGCAAGGGGCATCCGCTGTCATTACGGCATGATGTCAGCCTTGACGATTATGTCGCGTGGGGCCATGTTGTGGCCTCTCCGAACGGATCGTTGCATGGGGCTGTCGATGACGCGCTGGCAGAAAAGGGGATGAAACGCAAGATCGCCAGCGTGGTGCCCGGCTTTCCTACGGCGTTATCCGTGGCGCTGGCCTCCGATCTGATTGCCATGGTGCCTGCGTTGTACCTGCTCAATCAGCCGATGAATGAGCAGGTACACGTCTTTGAACTGCCCTTTAAGACCAGGACCATTACGGTGTCACAGATGTGGCATCCGCGCATGGAGCAGGACCCGGCGCACCGGTGGCTCAGAGAGAAAGTGCTGGAGGTGTGCCGTTCCGTGCGCTGAGCGCTCAGGCAACCTTTCCCGGCACGGTGAGGATGAAGCGCGTCGACACCGCATCCGATTCCACGCGGACTTTTCCGTTGTGCGCCGTGACGATGGACTTCACGATGGCAAGCCCAATTCCGCTGCCTTCGCCTTTACGCTGCCTGGACGGATCGACGCGATAAAAACGGTCAAACAGCTTCGACAGATGCGCCTGCGGGATCGGCGTACCGGGGTTTTCTGTCACCAGCTCAACGTTGTTATCCTGTGTTCTGATGGAGACCGTTACCGTTTTCCCTTCCGGCGTATAGCGCAGGGCGTTGGAGAGCAGATTATTGATTGCTCTTCTGAACATCTGCGGATCGCCTTCTATCAGGCAGGGCATCCCGTTAAATTTCAGAGCGATGTGGCGTTCTTCCGCCCAGGCTTCGAAGAAATCAAACACCTTCATGACCTCGGCGCTTAAATCAAACATCACTCGATCCGGGATGAGCTGATTATTATCGGCCTGTGCCAGGAACAGCATGTCGCTGACCATGCGGGTCATCCGGTTGTACTCTTCAAGGCTGGAGTACAACACATCCTCCAGCTCCTTTTGAGAACGGTTCTGGCTCAGCGCGATTTCCGTTTGCGTCACCAGGTTGGTGATGGGGGTTCTGATTTCGTGAGCGATGTCGGCGGAAAAGTTAGCCTGACGGGTAAAAACATCTTCAATCTTTTCGATCATCTGGTTGAAGGAGATGACCAGCTGCTCCAGCTCAACGGGGACGCGGGACGGCTCCAGCCGCGCGTCAAGATTTTCGGAGGTGATGTTTTTAATGGCGTTACTGACGTTACGCAGGGGCAAATGTCCCTGGCGCACGGCGATGCGGATGACAAGAATAATCAGCAGGCTGATAACGGCGGCAATCGCCAGAAGGTTTTTTTTCAGCGCCTCAAGGTAGTGCAGATGAAAATTAATGGAGAGCCCGATCAGCATCACGTAGCCCTGCGTTTTGCCCTGCAGCGTCGCCGTGCCTGAGGAGGCGATAATCCGGTACGTTTCCATTTTCATGTCGGACCCGCCGTGCATGGGGGCGGCCGGGCCTTCAACCGTCCAGAGAAACACATCCTGCGCGCGGCGGTGTTCGCTAAAGTTCGCCGTGTTCATCGCCGGGCGCAGTGCCGCTCCTTGCGCCGAGCTGAACAGGGTATTGCCCTGCGGATCCAGAAGCAGGACGGCCACGTTGCGGTAGCTGGCGATCGACTCTTTGATCTTGCTGATTTTCTTTTGGTCAGGATCGGCCGGTGACTGCAGGATGCGGTGCATCGCGGTGCTGATTTGCTGCAGGTCGCTGATATCCTGCTCGGCGAAGTGCTTCTCGACGGAATGCAGCATAAACCAGGTAAAGGCGAAAAAGGCCAGTATCGTGGAGAGGCTGATAAAAAAGGTCAGCCGCAGCGCAAGCGAGAACGGGCGTCGGAGGGGCTTAACGCGCATCCGGCACCTCCAGCATATAGCCCACGCCGCGCACCGTCTGGATCAGCTTCGGTTCAAAGTCATTATCGATCTTTGCGCGCAGCCGCTTTACCGCAACGTCAATCGCGTTTGTGTCGCTGTCAAAATTCATGTCCCATACCTGGGAGGCAATCAGGGAGCGGGGCAATACTTCCCCCTGATGGCGCATGAAAAACTCCAGCAGGCTGAACTCTTTGCTGGTTAACAGGATGCGACTTCCGGCACGGCTGACCTTTCTCGACACAAGATCAACCGCCAGGTCAGCCACCTGAAGCTGGCTTTCGGCGATCACCGTATTTCCGCGCCTCAACAGCGTCCTGACCCGGGCGAGCAGCTCGGCAAAGGCGAAAGGCTTAATCAGATAGTCATCCGCGCCCAGCTCAAGCCCCTTAACCCGGTGTTCAATCGTACCGAGAGCCGTCAGAAGTAGTATGGGCATCCCTTTGCCGGCAGAGCGGAGCATGCGGACAATGTCCCAGCCGTTCACATCGGGCAGCATGATATCCAGAATCAGCAGATCGTATTCAGCGGTCATGGCGAGATGGTAGCCGTTCAGGCCATTAACAGCGTGGTCCACGACAAACCCCGCTTCAGTGAGCCCCTTGCTGAGGTACTCACCGGTTTTCATTTCATCTTCAACGATCAGTATTTTCATCTTGCTCCCCTGACTGGCTGCTGATGACATTCTATGGAGCCCGCAACCGTTCACAATGACTTACGTTAAAAATGACAACATTGTCATTATCCCGTCACCCGTCAAACAGGAAGCGTTCAGTAGAGTAGCCCTAAAAATACTCTGGACTTCATTTGAACCGCTATGTTCCTGTTAAAACGACTCAGCATCAGTACGGTATTTATCCTGGCGGGCTGCGTCTCGCTGGCCCCCGAATACCAGCGCCCGGCATCACCGGTACCCCAGCAGTTTTCACTTTCGCGCAACGGCCTGACGTCCGCGATGGTGGGGTATCAGGACACCGGGTGGCGCAACTTTTTCGTCGACCCGCAGGTAGCAGGGCTGATTACGGAAGCGCTGAACAATAATCGCGATGTAAAAATGGCCGCTCTGAAGGTTGAAGAGGCACGGGCGCAGTTCAGCGTGACGGATGCGGATCGTTATCCACAGCTGAATGCCTCCTCGGGTATCACCTACAGCGGTGGGTTGAAAAGTGACAAACCGACCTCTCAACAGTACGACGCGGGTTTTGAGCTTAGCTATGAACTCGACTTCTTCGGCAAGCTGAAGAACATGAGCGAGGCCGGCCGACAAAGCTATTTCGCCAGCGAAGAGGCCCGTCGCGCGGTGCATATCCTGCTCGTCTCTAACGTTTCACAGAGTTATTTCAACCAGCAGCTTGCGTTTAAACAGCTGCGTATCGCGCGGGATACACTGAAAAATTACCGGCAGTCTTATGCGTTCGTTGAGCAACAGCTGGTGACGGGCAGTACGAACGTGCTGGCGCTGGAACAGGCCCGGGGACAGATCGAAAGCACGCAGGCAGAGATTGCCAAAAGAGAGGGAGAGCTGGCGCAGGCCAATAATGCCCTGCAGCTGGTCCTCGGCACGTATCGCGCGCTCCCGGGCGAGAGCGGCATGAACGCCAGCGACGTTGCGCCGGTAAAACTGCCGCCTCATCTCTCCTCAGCGATACTGCTGCAGCGCCCGGACATTTTGGAAGCGGAGTATCAGCTTAAAGCGGCCGATGCGAATATCGGCGCCGCGCGTGCCGCCTTTTTCCCGTCAATATCATTAACCAGCGGGCTTTCAACTGGCAGTACGGAATTATCCAGCCTGTTTACCGCGGGCATCGGGATGTGGAATTTTATCCCTAAAATAGATATTCCCATTTTTAATGCGGGCAGGAATAAGGCAAACCTGAAGCTGGCCGAAATTCGCCAGCAGCAGTCGGTTATTAATTACGAACAAAAAATACAGGCCGCATTTAAACAGGTTGCCGACGCGCTCGCGCTGCGGGACAGCATCAACCAGCAGCTTGCTGCGCAGCAGCGGTACCTTAATTCACTCCGCATCACTCTTCAACGTGCAGGCGGGTTATATTCCAGCGGTGCAGTCAGCTATATCGAAGTCCTGGACGCGGAACGTTCTCTGTTCGCTACACAGCAAAATATTCTCGACCTTATTTATGCCCGACAGGTTAATGAAATTAATCTCTTCACCGCGCTGGGCGGCGGTTGGGTCGAATAACCTCATTTAATTAAACAGGAAAATAAGCATGCGCAATTCTCTTAAGGCTCTTGTATTTGGTGCAATTATTATGTTTTCAGCCAGTCTCCAGGCTGAGGTTCATCAGCACGAGGGGATGAATTCTACCAGCGAAGCGACCTCAGAGCAGCTCATCACCGCGACCGGCATCGTGAAGGACATTGATCTGACGAACAAAAAAGTGACGATTTCTCATGAAGCGATCCCGGCGATTGGCTGGCCCGCGATGACCATGCGTTTCACCTTTATTCAGGCTGACGAGAGTATCAATGCATTGAAAGTCGGCAGTCATGTTGATTTTTCATTTGTTCAGCAGGGCAATATCTCTTTACTGAAGAGCATTAAATAGCGAGAAACGGCATGGCCTCATTCAAAATAAAATATGCTGCCATGATAGTCAGCAGCCTTATTGCGGGAGGGCTGATATCGGTGACGGCTTTGCAGGCGTTTCATTCATCTGAAAAAACAGAAAATAGCGTCTCTGAAAGAAGGGTACTTTTCTGGTATGACCCGATGAAACCAGACGTGAAATTCGATAAGCCCGGTAAATCACCATTTATGGATATGGATTTGGTACCGAAATATGCGGATGAAAACGAGAATAAAAGCAGTGGCGGTATCCGTATCGATCCGACGCAGGTTCAGAATCTGGGGTTAAAAACGCAAAAGGTGACGCGCGGAACGCTGAATTATGCCCAGACGATCCCGGCCAACGTTAGCTATAACGACTATCAGTTTGTCATTGTGCAGGCGCGCGCGGAAGGCTTCGTGGAGAACGTGTACCCGCTGACGACGGGCGATAAGGTAAAGAAAGGCACGCCGCTGATTGATATCACCATTCCGGACTGGGTAGAGGCGCAGAGCGAGTTTCTGCTGTTATCCGGCACCGGCGGAACGCCGACGCAAATCAAAGGGGTTCTGGAACGGCTTCGGCTGGCGGGTATGCCGGATGAGGATATTCAGAGGCTGCGTGCGACCCGCACGATCCAGACCCGGTTTACCATCAGGGCGCCGATCGACGGGGTGATTACGGCATTTGACCTGCGCACCGGGATGAATATTTCGAAAGAAAAGGTGGTGGCACAAATTCAGGGGATGGATCCGGTCTGGATCGGTGCGGCGGTCCCTGAGTCCATTGCTTATCTGCTGAAAGATACCTCGCAGTTTGCTGTTTCGATACCGGCCTGGCCGGATAAATCCTTCCCGGTTGAAAAATGGAGTCTTCTGCCGAGCGTGGATCAAACCACCCGTACGCTGCAGGTGCGCCTGCAGGTCTCCAACAAGGATGAGCTGCTGAAACCGGGCATGAATGCCTACCTGAAGCTGAATACCCAAAGTCAGGAAATGCTGCTGATTCCGTCTCAGGCCGTTATTGATACCGGCAAAGAGCAGCGCGTTATTACCGTTGATACGAACGGGAATTTTATACCGAAAAGGATCCGCGTTCTGCATGAATCTCAGCAGCAGTCCGGCATTGGTAGCGGACTGGAGGAGGGGGAGTCGGTGGTGGTCAGCGGTCTGTTCCTGATTGACTCGGAGGCCAATATTACCGGTGCGTTGGACCGCATGCGCCACGCTGAAACAACTGAAGACGCGCATTCTGGCCATTAAGGAGACGATGATGATTGAATGGATTATCCGACGGTCAGTGGCCAATCGTTTCCTGGTCATGATGGGGGCGCTGTTCCTCAGCGTCTGGGGCACATGGACGATTATTAACACGCCTGTCGATGCCTTACCCGATCTGTCTGACGTGCAGGTGATTATCAAAACCCGCTATCCCGGCCAGGCCCCGCAGATTGTTGAAAACCAGGTAACCTATCCACTCACCACCACCATGCTGTCGGTTCCCGGCGCAAAGACAGTGCGCGGTTTTTCGCAGTTTGGTGATTCGTATGTGTACGTCATTTTTGAAGATGGCACCGATTTGTACTGGGCCCGTTCGCGCGTGCTGGAGTACCTGAACCAGGTTCAGAGCAAACTCCCTGCCGGCGTGAGCTCGGAAATCGGCCCGGACGCCACGGGCGTAGGCTGGATATTTGAGTATGCGCTGGTGGACCGCAGCGGAAAACACGATCTCGCCGAGCTGCGATCATTGCAGGACTGGTTCCTGAAGTTTGAGCTAAAAACTATCCCGAACGTGGCCGAGGTGGCCTCCGTCGGCGGCGTGGTGAAGCAGTATCAGATTCAGGTTGACCCGTTAAAGCTGGCGCAGTTCGGCGTCAGCCTGCCTGAGGTTAAGCAGGCCCTTGAATCGTCTAATCAGGAAGCGGGGGGATCGTCCGTAGAACTCGCGGAAGCGGAATATATGGTCCGGGCCAGCGGCTATCTGCAGACCATCGATGATTTCAATCACATCGTCCTGAAAACCGGTGAGAACGGCGTGCCGATTTACCTGCATGATGTTGCCCGCGTACAAACGGGGCCGGAAATGCGCCGTGGTATTGCCGAGCTGAACGGGCAGGGTGAAGTGGCGGGCGGAGTGGTGATCCTGCGTTCGGGTAAAAACGCGCGCGAGGTCATAACGGCGGTGAAAGACAAGCTGGAAACGCTGAAGGCCAGCCTGCCGGAAGGCGTTGAGATTGTGACTACTTACGATCGCAGCCAGCTTATCGATCGGGCTATTGATAACCTGAGCGGCAAGCTTCTCGAAGAGTTTATCGTGGTGGCCATCGTCTGCGCGCTGTTCCTCTGGCACATTCGCTCAGCGCTGGTGGCGATTATCTCTCTGCCGCTTGGCCTGTGTATTGCCTTCATCGTTATGCATTTCCAGGGGCTGAACGCCAATATCATGTCTCTGGGAGGCATTGCCATTGCCGTCGGCGCAATGGTGGATGCCGCTATCGTGATGATTGAAAATGCGCACAAACGGCTGGAAGAGTGGGATCACCACCACCCGGGGAAGCCGATTGACAACGTCACCCGCTGGAAGGTCATCACCAACGCCTCTGTAGAGGTTGGCCCCGCGCTGTTTATCAGCCTGCTGATCATCACCTTGTCGTTCATTCCCATCTTTACCCTCGAGGGGCAGGAAGGGCGGCTGTTTGGTCCGCTGGCCTTCACCAAAACGTACTCTATGGCAGGGGCGGCCGCGCTGGCCATCATCGTGATCCCCATTCTGATGGGATTCTGGATCCGGGGTAAAATCCCCGCAGAGACCCGTAATCCTCTGAACAGACTGTTGATTAACGCCTATCATCCGCTTCTGATTCGGGTGCTCCACTGGCCTAAAACCACCCTGCTGGTTGCGACCTTATCCATCTTCACGGTGATCTGGCCCCTGAGCCAGGTGGGTGGCGAGTTCCTGCCAAAGATAAATGAAGGTGACCTGCTGTATATGCCGTCGACGTTGCCCGGCGTCTCACCGGCAGAAGCGGCGGCATTGTTACAGACCACGGACAAGTTAATAAAAACCGTCCCTGAAGTGGCCTCTGTCTTCGGCAAGACCGGTAAAGCCGAAACGGCCACGGACTCCGCACCGCTTGAAATGGTGGAAACCACCATTCAGCTTAAGCCGGAGAATGAGTGGCGACCCGGAATGACGATTGACAAGATCGTTGACGAACTCGATAAGACCGTTCGTTTGCCTGGCCTGGCGAATCTCTGGGTTCCGCCCATCCGCAACCGCATCGATATGCTTTCAACCGGGATTAAAAGCCCCATTGGCATCAAGGTGTCAGGTACCGTTCTGGCTGATATCGACGCCACGGCGCAGAGTATTGAAGCGGTAGCTAAAACGGTGCCGGGCGTGGTGTCAGCCCTGGCTGAACGTCTGGAAGGCGGGCGCTACATTAACGTTGATATCAACCGCGAAAAAGCCTCCCGCTACGGGATGACGGTGGGCGACGTGCAGCTGTTCGTCTCCTCGGCCATCGGCGGCGCGACGGTGGGAGAAACGGTGGAAGGCGTCGCCCGCTACCCGATTAATATTCGCTATCCTCAGGACTACCGAAACAGCCCGACCGCGCTGAGGCAGATGCCGATCCTGACGCCGATGAAACAGCAGATCACGCTGGGCGATGTGGCGGATATCAACGTCGTTTCCGGCCCCACGATGCTAAAAACGGAGAATGCCCGACCTGCAAGCTGGATTTATATTGATGCCCGTGGCAGGGATATGGTGTCCGTAGTGAACGACATTAAAACGGCCATCAGTCAGAACGTAAAGCTGAGACCGGGTACCAGCGTGTCATTCTCCGGACAGTTCGAACTGCTCGAGCACGCCAACAAGAAACTGAAGCTAATGGTACCGATGACGGTGATGATCATCTTCATTCTGCTGTATCTGGCATTCCGTCGCGTGGATGAAGCGTTGCTGATCCTGATGAGTCTGCCGTTCGCCCTGGTCGGGGGGATATGGTTCCTGTACTGGCAAGGCTTCCATATGTCTGTGGCAACCGGCACCGGCTTTATCGCTCTGGCCGGGGTGGCGGCAGAATTTGGGGTGGTAATGCTGATGTATTTGCGTCATGCCGTTGAAGCGCATCCGACGTTATCCTATCGGGAAACCTTCACCGTACAGGGACTTGATGACGCCCTTTATCATGGCGCCGTGCTGCGCGTGCGGCCAAAGGCGATGACCGTTGCGGTGATTATTGCCGGTCTGCTGCCCATTTTGTGGGGAACCGGTGCCGGATCAGAAGTCATGAGCCGGATAGCGGCGCCAATGATTGGCGGCATGATCACGGCTCCGCTGCTATCGCTGTTTATTATCCCTGCGGCGTATAAGTTGATTTGGTTGCGCAGGCTTAAAAAACCATAAAAAAACCGCCGTTAGCGGCGGGTTTTTGCGTGATGAATGCTTAGCGCGCCTTGCTGATCAGTTTGCGCCAGGCTCTGTTATGCAGAGTAAATAGCAGCATCTTATAGAAAGCGGTAGAGAAGATGCAGCTGCCGCTAAGCCCCAGCATGACGGTACTCACCATCGCAGCGGCCAGACTGACGCCCGGAGCAGCGCTACCGCTCAGCGCGGCCAGCAGATAGGCTGCCGTTAATACCAGACTTATCACCGCCAGCGTAAGATGTAACCGCACGGCGCGCATGCTTCCTTTGCCAATCATAAACATCGTCACGCCGTTGATGCCTGCGAACAGTAGGGCGATCAGCACAATCCACACGAATACGCGTTCGGCTGGCTGGCCGAGTGCGGCGAATACGCCATAGCCCAACCACAGCTGAGGAATCGCGAAGCTAACAATTACCCCGAGAGTACTGATTGCCGCCGGAATACCCATGGTGTGTAGACCCACAGGTTTACCCATTTCTTCAGCCAACTAAAAGGTTTGTAATCGACGGTGGATTTTATCGAGAAGGGAGGACACCAACGTCCTGATTTCTGCATGAAAGCACCATGGAGAATAGAACCATGAATGCAATTTAACATAATATACATTATGCGCACCAATATGGAATCAGGCAAAATCTGACGTTTTGCTGACATCGTTGGCCTGTTGGCCTGAATGCTGATGGCTTCTGAACTGGCTATCTCACGGTGCGTCCAGCGCACGCCAGCTTAACAATGCCGTTCTTCCAGGGTTTACTTTTTTTTTTCTCTGTTGATATAAGCCTGCAAACCCTCCGCAAGATAATCAAACACCGTTTTACAGGTCTGGCTATGGCGTAAATCCTCATGCATCACCAGCCATGTGTCGAGATGAAATGCAAAGAAATCAGGCATTACCCTCTGTAACGGCGGAGAAAAATCGGCCAGTTGTACCTGGCACATACCGATACCTACTCCTGCACGAATGAGGTTTAATTGTGCAATATCACTGTCGCTCCGCACGGTAAAAAATTCACGGCTTAGCTGTGGATATTGTTTAAGTGCCTGTAAAATAAAGGGAGTCGTATTATCGAAACCCACGAGCGTATGGGTGAATAACTCATCAATACTTTCCGGAGCACCACATCGTGACAGATAGGCTGGCGCGGCATGCAGACCTATTTCAACCCTGCCCATCCTACGTGCAATCAGTTGCTCCTGCACCGGCGTGGCCATGCGTACGACAATATCCGCTTCCCGGTTCAGTAAATCCTGAACGCGATTAGACAGAACCAGTTCAATAACTATCTGCGGGTATTCTTCCTTTATTTGTGCGATCACTGGAGGCAGAACCTCCGTGCCGATGATTTCACTAGCGGCGACGCGCACAATGCCTCGTAATCCGGTTGCGCCGGAACTGAAACTGGCTGCCGACCGCTCAATCATCATGGCCGTATTTTCCATCGCCTGCGCATGGCCCTTCAGCTCAACGGCTGCATCCGTGGCCTGTAATCCTGTCTGCGAACGGGTAAATAAAACAAGGCCCAGGGCTGACTCCAACGCCGCAATATGGCGTCCGGCGGTTGGCTGAGTAATGGCAAGCCTGCGTGCGGCCCCTGACAAAGACCCTTCCCTCATCACGGCCAGAAAGGTGCGATACCATTCCCACGGGATATTTAGCTTCATACAAAAATGAATACCTGCTGGCTGATATTATGCAATTACATTTAGCCCGTGTCGTCATTATGATGTCAAGCAGATATCCAATAAGGGTCAAACGATGAAAAACACAAATAAGGTACTGATACTGGGCGCAACGGGGGGGATCGGTGGCGAAATAGCCCGCAAATTGATCCGTGACGAATGGGATGTGCATGCATTGCGCCGCAGCGCTCCGAAAACTGACGATCGCAACAAAAGCATTTCGTGGATAAGCGGTGATGCGCAGAATGCAGAACAGGTTGAGGCAGCGGCGTCCGAATGCAGCGTTATTGTCCATGCCGTAAACCCGCCGGGTTATCGAAACTGGGAACAGCTGGTTTTGCCCATGTTGCATAACACCATAAATGCAGCGGAGCGAAACGGTGCGTTAATCGTTCTGCCGGGCACGATTTATAACTACGGCCCGGATGCTTTTCCCCTCTTACGCGAGGATTCTCCTCAGAATCCGTTTACCCGAAAAGGCGCTATACGGGTGCAAATGGAGCAGGAACTCGCAGACTATGCGCAGCGTGGCGGAAAGGTGCTGATTTTACGTGCAGGTGACTTTTTTGGTCCCCATGCCGGCAATAACTGGTTTTCGCAGGGATTGGTCAAACCGGGGCAACCACCGAAGATAATTCAAAACCCAGGGAAAACCGGCGCAGGCCACCAGTGGGCTTATCTGCCGGATGTCGCCGAAACGCTCGTTGCACTGCTGTCGCGTCGGGAGGAACTCGAACCGTTTGCCAGTTTCCATATGCGCGGGCATTGGGAGCCTGACGGGGCAGCGATGACTACCGCCATAAAGCACGTCGCGGAGCGTGCCGGTATTCAGGCGAAGGTGAAATCGTTTCCCTGGTGGCTTATCTCGGCGATAAGCCCCTTTAATACCACACTTCATGAAATGCAGGAGATGCGTTATCTCTGGGAGCAGTCAATAGAAATGGATAATTCAAAACTGATTTCCTTTTTGGGCCATGAGCCCCAGACCCCTCTTATTGAAGCTGTACATTCCACATTAGCGGGCCTGGGCTGCATTTAACATAACCTGTACGTTTGGAAAGGGTTGAACGAGGTCTGATATACTTCAGCTTTTGAAAACGCAGCCCTAAGCAAATGGAAATTGAATTAAATAAAAGTGTTAAAGAGAGAATTTTCCACGCAGTCATTTTTGAAGTGATGGCCAACATTATTATCGCGCTGTCTCTTGCCTGGCTGATGAACGTGTCGATACTCCAGTCGGGCTCGTTGTCCGTGATATCCGCCCTTACCGCAACGGTCTGGAATTTTATTTTTAATAAACTCTTCGACTCGCTGCAGAAAAAATACCGCTTTCAACGGACGTTTCTCATTCGAGCGATCCATGCGGTAGGTTTTGAAACGGGACTCATCATCACCCTAATTCCTGTCGCGATGGTTATGCTGAATCTTACAGTGACTGAGGCATTTTTTGTTGAGATCGGTCTTGTACTGTTTTTCCTGCCGTACACGTTACTGTTTAACTGGATTTACGACTACCTGCGCTGGACATTTGTTGGGCGGAAACGGTCTGCTATGTAGAGAAATACCTGTCACATTGACACGCCTTTTATCGTATTCGACTCCTCTCACCTTCTATACTCTTCATTTCTCTATCTCTTTTGAGGAGTCGATAATGTTCGATCATGTGAAATTCGGCGTCAGCGATTATGAAAAAAGTAAAACTTTCTTCCTCGAGGCGCTTCGCCCGCTTGGGGTAAAAATCATCGATGAAGGCGCGCCGGAGTATGGTGTTGAAATGAGCTCCGGGGACGTTTCACTTTGCCTTTTCCATACAAATGACAAACCCGCGCCCCTGCATCTGGCGTTTGTGGCTAATACGCGTCAGCAGGTTGATGATTTTTTCCATGCCGCGCTGCGCGCTGGCGGACGTGATAACGGCGGGCCGGGATTGCGTTCGTACGGTGAAAATTATTATGCCGCTTTTGTCATCTCACCTGATGGACATAACATCGAGGCCGTGTGCCATACGCCGGAGAGCGAGTAGCTCAACGGGTCTTTCAGAACCCGTAAAACGATTTACTCATGCGGTTTTCTGCACGATACTGCACGAAAAGCTGTATTTCTGGCCAGTGATGTCGTAAAGTCTCGTCTGTAAATGTGCATTTTCATGCAACAACACTGACAGAGGTATTTATGACACAACAGTTGATTTTAATTGCCGGTCCCTATCGCAGCGGAACCGATGGCGTTCAGGCACGAATTGATGAGAATCTGGCGCGTCTCGAAAGCGCAGCATTAGCCGTATACCAGCGTGGCCACATTCCGGTCATCGGTGAATGGCTTGCGTTGCCGCTGGCAAAAGCCGCAGGCTCAATAACGGTGGGTGATGAAATCAGCGAAGCGATGCTGTACCCCGTTGCTCACCGGCTCATCGCTAAATGCGATGCGATTTATCGTATTGCCGGTGCGTCTAAAGGCGCCGATATGGATATTGAAGTAGCCCGAAAATATGGTCTCATCGTTTATACCGCGCTTGAGAACATTCCAGAAGCTTAATCCGGGACGCCAGCCAGCCCGTGGTCAAAGGCTGGCTGTCAGAGGGTGTCACGATCTGAGGTCAGCACGACGGATACGCCCTTTTCCGATACCGCGCGGATCCAGTCCTTATCTGTACCGTCTTCAACGACGATGGTATTTACCGAAGACACATCGCCAATCACAAACGAAGACGCGGTGTTGATCTTTTCCGGAGAAGCCAGAACAACCGTCTCCGCGGCTCTGCCGGAAAATGCACGTTTGATGCATGCCTCTTCGAAATCACCGGTTGTCAGCCCCGCGTCAGGATGAATGCCGGTCACGCCCATAAAGAATAGGTCCGCATGTATATTCGCTATGCCTTCGATGGCCGCAGCGCCGACCGCAACAATTGAATGTTTATACAAGCGTCCGCCGATCAAAATCACCTCAATGGAAGGATGATCAACGAGCCCCAGAGCAATGCTCGGGCTGTGCGTCACCACGGTGATGCGCAAGTCAGGAGGGAAAAACGTAATCAGCTCGGAGGTTGTCGTGCCACCGTCGACAATCACCACCTGGCCTGATGAAATTAGCTGTGCCCCTTTTCGGGCCACCCTTTTTTTCGCATCCATCTTCACGGATTGCCGTTCGGCAAACGGAGCAATAGCGGAAGATGACGGCAGTGCGCCGCCGTGAACACGCTGCAAACGCCCTTCTGCCGCCAGCTCGCGCAGATCGCGCCGGATGGTGTCTTCAGAGACGTCGAAGAGAATGCTGAGCGCTTTTGACTGTACCTGACCTTCGGCACCCAGCTTCTCAAGGATCAATTGTTTTCGCTGACTGGTGAGCATGGTGAATTCCTGATGTTGCATGTTTTACCCTGAACATGCATGATGATGCTGTTTATGATCATTACTCTACGTAAGGAGGGACATTCGTGCAATCAAAACGTGCAGATGTGCGCATCATCGACAGTGAAACCCTGTCAGACAACTGGTACATCCTCAAAAAATACACCTTTGACCTGCAGCGGCGTGATGGTGAATGGCAGCGGCAGCATCGGGAAGTCTATGACCGTGGCAACGGCGCGACGATTTTACTCTATAACCGTGAGAAAAAGACGGTGATCCTGACGCGCCAGTTCCGCTTCCCTGTCTTTATCAACGGCCATGAAGACGATTTAATTGAGGCAGCAGCAGGATTGCTGGACAACATGGATCCCGAAAGCCGCATTAAAGCAGAAGCGGAAGAAGAGACCGGATTTCACGTTTCGCGCGTGCAGAAAATCTTTGAAGCCTATATGAGCCCAGGCTCCGTCACGGAGAAACTCTACTTTTATCTTGCCGAGTACCAACCACATGACAGAACCAGCGCAGGCGGCGGGATCAAGGCTGAAGGAGAAGATATCGACGTGCTGGAAATGACCCTTGAAGAGGCTTTACGCAGCATTGAAACGGGCAAGATTGTCGACGGTAAAACCATCATGCTGCTGTATCATGTTGCCCTTAAAGGTATTCTGTAACCTACTGGTTTAAATCCTGATTTATAGACGTATGTAAACGGTATGCTTGTACGTTACGCGTAAGAAAAGGGAAAACCTCCTAAATTTTGCAGCCTACTATATTTAGTGAACGATTTCGCAATTCGATAAAATCATCAACAATTCCCTGAGTCATCTGCATTTACCATTCAAAAATGCCAAACGTTCACAAGGCTGCCCGCTGAGGTAGCCTGTCTTATCTGTTATCTGGATTAAAATGCGACTCGCTACGGATAACGAAGCATATTATACTTGCTCCTCCATTCGAACAGGAGGCAGCATCTCACGTGAAGGATACATATTACAACGACATAACGATCAATACGCTAATTCAGAGTGAGCTTGACGCGTTTTTTGAGGATTTCAAAGGGATCGTCTTTGCCTACGCTATTATGAACAAGAAAGATCCTTCACAGATGAGGATAATCAATAATAGCCCTGAGTGGTTTAATATCTACCTTGAAAGAAAATACCAGTTCATTGACCCTGTCATTATTAGGGCTTTGCGCTGTGTTGAAGATTTTTTCTGGGAAAGTGATGTCGTGCTGTCGGATGGTTATAACCTGACACGCATTTTCGACGAAAGTGTCCAGTATGATATTTACCAGGGACAGACGTTTCCTCTGCATGACTATCTGAATAATCTTGTTGTCTTATCCGTCATCAGTCCTAAGCATTCTGGCATTGACATAGATAAGTATCGGCCGCAATTTCTACGCTTCCTTGTTCAGTTACATCAGAAGACACTCAATCTGTATAGTCAGCATCAGCAGAAAAAGAATGTTTTCTTGTCGCCACGTGAGCGCCAAATCCTTAAATGGGTCAGTGCCGGGAAAACGTACGCAGAAATTGCTGTTATTTTGTCTATTGCCGAGCGCACCGTTAAATTCCATATGGGCAATATAATGAAAAAACTCGGTGTGAATAATGCCAGACACGCAATAAAACTTGGAACGGAACTCCGGTTACTGGAGGAGTAAGCCTCAGCCACTGGTTATAAATGGTGTAGATGCTCGAGCATTTCGCGAAGCCAGTGACTGGATTTATCTTTGCTAATAATGTCTTCAATAATGCCTATACTGGCAGGCATGTAAATATAGTAAATAACCTCCCCTTTTTCAGAAACACCGCGCTGAATAACCTCAACTTTCCAGTTAGCATGGCGAAATATGGCATACATACCACGGCTGGCTACTGCGTACATCCCATGATATTTATTCTTAATGCAATAAATAATCATTGCAAGAAACAATGCTTTACTGGCGGGCACGCCCTGAAGGCTTGCGGAGTCTCGTGTTTCTTTATCTAAAAATAAACGACTCACTTCACAGCAGGGAACATCTGCTGGAAAAACAATGGGATTATCGAAATAGTTGTGAAAGATCTCGCTTATCATTGTCGGCTGCGTTGCGTTAATAAATCGCGCGCCGCATAGCAGCTGCCCATCATACATACCCAGTAAGTATGTCGTGTTATGGGAATCAAATTGATCCTTTTCCATACCTTCGACGCATTCCACCTTCCAGTCGAGTCGGTCCCGAAAAGTTTTTCTCCTGAGTCTGTAGAGTTCGCGCGCTAATGCTGGTGGTAAATCATCGTAGTCGTGTAAAAAAAATTCAATGACAGAATTCATTCTCATGTTCCTGATAATAACACCTGAAACTAGTTTCACCTGTCTCTTAGGACAGCTTTCATTGTGCCGCATATTCCCTATACTTAAAAAGTACCTGACCACGAAGTTCTCGTAAAACTAAGCGGTCAGGAGGTCAAAGACCTATGAAACACCAGGGATATACCCATCGATTATTATCTAATATTTAAAGTTTCGGGTACAGAACATAAGAAGCACTTTGCCGATAAAATATTAAAAAACAATAATCATAAAATTATTACAATAAAAACATTGCCCCTTAATCCTTTAAGGGGTAATATTTCCGTTTTCTTATTTTTTTCCTCTCTTTTGTTTCACAGAAACTGCGGAATTCATCTGCCCTGAACCTCTCCCGTACCGCTTTGAAGGCGCCTGCCTGTGCTATTCTTGCAGAAGCATGCCAAACGGAGAATTGATGATGACCGACTGGAACCCTTCTCTTTACCTGCAATTTGGCGCAGAAAGAACGCGTCCAGCTGCAGAACTGCTCGCCAGAATTCCTCTGGATGAGATCGCTACCATCGCTGATCTGGGCTGTGGACCAGGAAACAGCACGGCGCTGTTGAAGCATCGCTGGCCTTCTGCTCACATTACCGGGGTCGATAACTCCCCTGCCATGCTTGAGGAAGCGCGCGCAGCCTTACCTGACTGCCACTTTATTGAGGCCGATATCCGTCAGTACAAGCCTGGCCAGCCGCTGGGCCTGATTTATGCCAACGCGTCGCTGCAATGGGTTCCGGACCACTACGATCTCCTGCCGCATCTTGTCTCCCTGCTTAAGCTAAATGGCGTACTGGCGATCCAGATGCCTGACAACTGGCTGGAACCGACCCATGTGGCGATGCGTGAAGTGGCGCTTGAGCAAGACTACCCAGACCGTGGCCGCGAGCCTCTGCCAGGCGTACATGCTTATTACGATATTCTGTCGGAGGCTGGCTGTGACGTGGATATCTGGCGGACGACCTATTATCACAAAATGAGCTCTCATCAGGCCATTATTGACTGGGTAAGCGCCACCGGCCTGCGGCCCTGGCTCCAGGAACTGAATGAAAGCGAGCAGAAACGTTTCCTGAAACGCTACCATGAACTGCTGGAAGAGCAGTATCCGCTCCAGGAAAACGGGCAGATACTGCTGGCTTTCCCCCGGTTGTTTATCGTGGCTCAACGCCAGCCCTGAACGGGCTATGACCGAGCTTCTTTGAGCAACTGCTGGATAACCTTTTCCTGTTGCTCATAGTCACCCTCGCCAAAGGCGGTATAGCGCAGCTGCCCTTTGGCATCAAAAAAGTAATGCGCTGGCCAGTACTGGTTGCCGAAAGCATTCCAGATTTTATAGTTGTTATCCGTGACCACCCGATACGGCAGTTGCCATTTATTCACCGCATTTTTAACCGACGAAAGCGGTTTTTCCCAGGGGTATTCCGGGGTGTGAACTCCGATCACCACCAGACCCTGCGGTTGGTACTTAGTGGCCCACTCCCGCACATGGGGGAGCGTATGCTGGCAATTAATGCAGTCCCACGTCCAGAAATCAATAAGTACAACCTTCCCGCGTAACGATTCAGACGTGACAGGGTCACCGTTCACCCACCCTGTTCCACCGCTGAGCGAAGGCAGCTGACTGCTGGGCTCTGTAATCACTATCGGCTCAAGCTTCACTGGCGTGGCTGTGGGTTTCGTCAGATTTAACAGCGCGGTTTCAAGACGGTCCGAGACGCCGTTTGCCCCTTTAAGAAGCGAAGTCATCCCCGTCGCGTTAAATGCGACGGTCGCTAACATCACAACGCCTGCACCCTGTCGCAGCTTTTCCATTAGCGCCGATTTTGCCCTTAAAGGTGCCATCAGCGTGCGGCCTCCAATGACGAGTAATCCCAGCATCATTGCGCATCCGCTGCCATAGGCGGCCAGCAGAGCGCCGGTGGTAATAGCGGAATGCCCCGCAATGTTAATGCCGAAAATCGCACCCAGAATGGGACCGGCGCAGGGAGACCAGAGCAGTCCTACAGCAAGCCCGGCCAGAAAAGCCGATGCCATTCCGCGCGTTTGCCCGCTTCGGCTGTTGAGAACATTGCCCGCGCTGACGGCCGGTCCCGCAATACGCTGGGCGAAAGACGGAAAAATTAAGGCTAGCGCGGCAGTGGCCAGAATGACGAGCGCGATCCAGCGCCCGACGATGGTTGCCTCTGCGATCCACTCGCTGGCGACGGTGACGGCCATCGCCACCAGGGTAAACATCACGATCATCCCAGCAAGCAGGGCCAGAATATGCCGACGCTGGCCCTGGAAACCGGCGAACAAAAGTGGAATAACCGGGAGCGTACATGGGCTGAGCAGGCTTATCATCCCACCCAGAAAAGCGATAACCAGAAACATAGATACCTCACAATACAAGTCCTGCGACGCTGCAGTGAGGCTATTTCAGCGTGCGGATGTGTTCAGGATATGTGTAAATGCGAGGGTTTTGTCTGGCTCTGTATCGCCCAGGCAGGGAGATACAAAGCCGTACAATTTTACTCACGGCGCGGTAGCGTAATGGAGACGTCCAGCCCGCCCCCGTTACGGTTCGCCAGCCTGAGCTTTCCTTCCAGCTGAGCGGTGAGCTGCGCGGCGATCGCCAGTCCGAGTCCTGTCCCGCCAGTCTCGCGGTTGCGCGAGGTTTCAACCCGATAAAACGGCTGTAAAACTGCCTCAAGCTCGGCTTCGGGGATCCCCGGTCCGTCGTCCACAATGTGAATAATGACCTCGCTGTCTGATGAATCGTCTACTGAAATCGCAGCATGCTCGCCGAATTTGAGGGCGTTATCCAGCAGATTGGTCATCACCCGGCGAAGCGCCTGCGGCCGCGTGACGATGGGCAAGCGGGCTTCGCCTGCCTGAAAGTGCACGTTTTTACCAATGTCCTGGTAATCGCAGGCGATGCTGTTGATCCAGGCGTTCAGCTCCAGCTTAAGCGACGTCTCCTCCAGTGATTCCGATGACCGGGCATACGCAATGCCCTCCCGCACCAGACGAGACATGTTATCAAGATCGTTCAGGATTTTGTCGCGAAGTTCAGGCTCTCCGGCCATTTCGACGCGGAGCTTCATGCGGGTAATGGGCGTCTGGAGATCGTGAGAAATCGAGGCCAGGATCTGCGCGCGTTCCCGGAGATAAGACTGAATGCGCGCCTGCATGGCGTTGAAGGCATGCGCTGCCCGCTGCACCTCAAGCGGCCCTTTTTCCGTCATTGGCGTGCTGGCCGCCGGATCCAGCGCATCCACCGCGCGGGTAAAGTGTGAAAAAGGCCGCACGACCTGCCGCACGGCTATCCAGGAGCAGACAGCCAGAACCAGCAGCTGCAGGATGAGAACGACCGGTAGCCAGCTGGCGACGGGCGGCATGCGCGGGATCAGGTCAATGGTCAACGGTGCGCCATCGCGTAACGTAAGATGGGCCTGAATATGCGAAATGGCGCCGGGAACCGCGGTAAAGCTAAGCGGGTAATGCGCGGCAAGCGTCGCTTTTAAGGTTCGGATAGCATCTTGCGAACGCTTATCCGTCGGCGCTGCGCCAGGTTCCCCTGTGCCCAGAATATAACGATAGTTACCCCGTTCAAGCCGCGGCAGCCAGGCGGCACGTTCGCTCGCCGGTAAGCGGTCTAATATGGCGACGCTGGTTGCGACATCGTTTTCCAGATTACCGAGCATCACCGTGCGTGCGCTGTGCATGCGTTCAACCATGACCAGCGTCAGGCTCAGGGCGTTAGCCAGCAGCAGACCGGCCAGCACGACGAGCAGCAAACGGGCCAGCAGCGAGCGTGGCCAGAGCCTCATTCGTTAACCTCTTTGATGGTCACCGGCATCGTAAAGACGTAGCCTTCACTGCGCACGGTTTTGATATAAGCGGGCATGCGGGCATCTTCGTTGAGACGCTGGCGAACCCGGCTAACCAGCAGGTCGATTGAGCGTTCAAACAGCTCGGCGTCTCGCCCCTGCGTCAGGTTGAGCAGCTGGTCACGGGTCAGCACGCGCTGCGGATGGTCAAGGAAAACGCGCAGCAGCCGATACTCCGCGCCGCTGAGCGCCACAATTACCCCTTCCGGATCGATTAAGTGGCGAGCGACGGTATCGAGCTGCCATTCACCAAACATCACTAGCCGCCCTGCTTCCGTCACTTGTAGATTGGGCGGCATCGTGCGAAAACGCCGTAAAATCGCTTTGATACGCGCCAGCAGCTCGCGGGCGACAAATGGTTTCACCACGTAGTCATCCGCGCCCATCTCCAGACCCAGGATCCTGTCCGTCTCCTCGTTGCGCGCCGTCAGCATCAGGATGGGGAGATCTTTATGTTTCCCGACGCGCAGCTCTCGACACAGCGTAAGGCCGTCATCGCCGGGCATCATGACATCCAGCACAACCAGGTCGATATGCTGTTTATCCAGCACGACGCGCATCTCTTTGCCGTTGGCCGCGCCCGTCGCGCGATAACCAGACTTAGCGAGGTAATCGACAATCAGTTCACGAATATCCCTGTCGTCATCGACGACAAGGATATGATCAATATGCTCCACCGAAATCTCCAGACCGAAGGGTAACGTACTGAAAATAGCACATTTCAGAGTTTGTCAGCGTCAACAACGGCCTTAACAAAATCCTGCGGATCTTCCTGAGGCGGGTTGTGCCCTACGGTGGCCCCAAAAGTGCGGTGCTCGTACTTACCGGTAAATTTACCCGCATAGGCCTGCGGTGCAGGATGCGGCGCGCCGTTGTTCCCACCTTCGATGGTGATCGTTGGAACGGTGATATTCGGCAGCGTGGCCAGTTTCTGCTCGTAGCTGTCGTATTTGCGCTCACCTTTTTCCAGCCCTAAGCGCCAGCGATAGTTGCTGAGCGTCACGGCGACGTGGTCCGGATTGTCGAGGGATTTGGCGCTGGCGTTAAAGACAGCATCGCTAAATTTCCAGTCAGGCGATGCCTGAGACCAGATTAAACGGGCGAAGTCATGCGTGTTTTTCGCATAGCCTTCAGCACCGCGCGCGGTGGCGAAGTAGAACTGATACCACCACTGCTGCTCCGCTTTTGGCGGCAACGGCTGTTTGCCAATCTGCTGGCTGCTGATGAGATACCCGCTCACTGAAACAAGTGACTTAACGCGCTCGGGCCACAGCGCCGCAACGATATCTGCCGTTCGGGCACCCCAGTCATATCCTGCAAATACCGCCTGCTTAATATTCAGGGCGTCCATCAGGTTCACAATATCTTTTGCCATGGCTGAAGGCTGGCCGTTGCGCGGCGTTTTGGCTGACAGGAAGCGCGTGGTGCCGTAGCCGCGCAGAGAAGGCACAATCACCCGATAGCCTTTTGCCGCCAGTGCGGGTGCAACCTCGGCGTAGCTGTGAATATCATAGGGCCAGCCGTGCAGTAAAATAACCGGCTGACCGTCTTTCGGGCCGAGGTCGACATAACCGACGTTCAGATCGCCGGCGTTAATTTGCTGCGGATGATCAAAGGCGGCCGCGATATTCGTGCCGGTGACTTCAGCCTGACAGGACATCACGGTGCCAAGAGAAATGGTCAGTGCAAGGGTCGAGTACGCGAGTTTGCTAAACATGTTGGTATCTCCGGTTGATTACAATTCACGGGGATATAACAACACTGCAGTGTATAGCGGATATGTGCGAAAGCGGGTTTATTGCAAGCCTGTGTATGTATCCGGGACCTTGATACAGTGTGATACAAACACAGGTGCTGGAGTCTTAGATGGAGAGACGATAGCGGACGTAATCGTCAGCCTCACCGTATTTGTCATAGAGTTTACGCGCCGGGTTGTTCTCCCGGGTGACCCAGTACAGTTTTGACCACCCTTCGCGCTTGCCTTCCTCAATCAGGGCGTCAATGAGCGCTTTACCTGCTCCCGCCCCGCGTTCATCGGCATCAACAAACAGATCTTCCAGGTAGCAGATGGGCGCGGTAGACCAGGTTCCTTCATGCAGAATACACATCGCGAAACCGATGACCTTTTGGTCCTTCTCGACCACCCGGCAGAACATCGGTGAATGCGCTGAGAGCGCCCTTTCCCACGTCGCTGCGGTGACGGATTCCTCGAGGTAGCAATCATAAAAATGGGTATAGCCATCCCACAGCGGTCGCCATTGGGAATAATCGTTTTCGCATAGAGGTCTTACCGTGACGGCCATGTGTTCCTCACATTACAAGTCGATCGCCATTTCAAAACAGCGTAAATCAGCCCCCGCCATACGCGAATGATGATAGTTTTCGCGCAGCGTGACAAACCCCAGCTTCTGATAAAACGACTGGGCATTAGGCGTTGCATCCAGCCTCAGACGGGTTATCCCCCGGCTACGGGCTTCATTTTTGAGCGCCTCAATAATCCGTGTTGCCATGCCTTTACCGAATGCCGCGGGCAAGGTGAATATCGCCTCCAGACAGTGGGTATCCAGATCCAGATAGCCGGTCGCCGCAACGTCGCCCTTTTCATCTTCCACCACGTAAAAAGGGTATTCAATGACCATCTGCCGATAGCGTTCGGGCATGAGATCCGGCGTCCAGCGCGCAATGACCTCGGCGTCGTAACTGGTTTTACAGCCGTGACGAATCGCCTGGTTGCGAATGTTCCAGAGTGTTTCGGCTTCCTGCGGCGTGGCTTTTCGTAATGTCATAACCTCCCCCTTTAACGGCTTTTTAGCCGCATTTCCCGTGCCAATCTGGCAAGACGCTGAGTACGACAATAGAGCGTAAATAGAACAAAGCCGCTGCCGTTCATCACCACCCGACAAAGTAACAGCGCGAAAGATGCAATGACGTGTGGCCAGAGGCTTCCATCATGAGAAAGCATGACATGTAGAACCTGAACGAGGGTCGTTATCAGCAGGATGATGAACAACGCCATAAAGCCCGACAATCCCGACGTCTTTCCACGAGCCAGTAGTACGCTTGTCACAATGAGCGCGCCTGTCATCGTCAATGATGGTAAGAAAAAGCTCAATGCATGATGTAAAGGTGACAAACCCTGCAACGTGCTGAGAAAAGGCAAAAGGTTTAGCGCAAACGCCACTAAAAACAGAGGTAACAGCATAGCTACCGGGTAAGGATTTTGACGCGGAAGCTCGCTGAGGGGTCGCGAAAAATACCGTTCCAGCTCGGGAGTGGAATTATCCAGAAGGCGGGTATCACGACGAGCAATAGCCTCCTCTATATCTCTACCATGTTGCAGGAGATCCTGGAAAACCCGTCCGGTTAACAAACTCAAAAACTTCATCAGAATACCGCCAGTGACTGAATGGTACCGATAATGTATTTACCGGTCCGTGGTAAGTTACTGGGCGCTGCAATAACGCCGCTCACCGCACTTCCTGCCAATGCTGCGGCACTTGTTACCACTTGCCCAAGTTGTCGAGTGAGTTCTACCTGAACCGGCCCGGTTGGAAAGCGTTTCGGATAAAGACCCGCGCGGATAAGAGCCTTGATTTCTTTGTTGCTTATACCGGGGTTTTGCGCGCGAATTATCAATTCGGTCAAACGAGCACGATCCTGACGAGGATAGCTTTTTAACCATTCAGTGGCTTTCAAGGAAGATATGGATTTCATTGCACGCCAGGTGGTAACGGCTTCTTTTAATGCCCCACCTGCACTTGCTAACGAAATTACATCCAGTGATGTGGAGGTGGCGACGTACCATTCTTGCGTATCGAGCCATGCAACATTTCCGCCACCGTTTTCAACCAGATCATAAATTCGATAAAGACCGTTAACACATTGTAATCCGGTAGCGAGAGTACCAGCGTAGCCGATAGCCACTAAAACACCACTGCCTCCTGCGGTAAGAGGTGTTGCTGCCGTGCCTGCAAGCATTACACCTCCAGTAATGATCATCGCGCCACAGGATAGTACAGTCGACGCAAGCTCAGTACCCATGGATGTCGATGTCACAGCGTCAGTCAATGATTTACCTACGCTGGAGGTGGATGGCTGCGAGTTCGCTTTCGTTACAATTACGTGGGTTACAATACCACTTTGGCCATTAGGATGACGCTGACCAGAGCGAACCAGGTAGCGTTGAGTACCATCAGAATAAATGATACCGGCCTGAGCAAATTCGCGATTACAGTCCATGGCGGAACCCAGTGCTTTGAAATCGAAATCTGCAGCCCCTAAACCTGCCATTCGCGCATAATCATAACCGGGGAGATTGGTCTCAGGATTCATTCCAGGCAAAACCATACATTATTCCTTATGTGGGTAGGTAAGTTAGCCCAACTAATCTGATGGTAGTCGAACGCTCAGCAGAGCAAAATTTTGGTAGTAAATACGTTACAACGCAACTAAACAGAACGTCATATAGATGAAAATACCAGAACGCAAACAAAAGCATAACGCCTAAAAAGGGAGATCAGCGCATGACGATACCGACGCTCACGACAGAACGCTTACTGCTGAAACCGCTGGTAGCGGAAGATGCCGTCCAGATACAAAAGCTATATCCGCGCTGGGAGATTGTCCGTTATATGGTCTCCTCCGTGCCCTGGCCCTACCCGGATAACGGCGCGGAAAACTATGTCAACAACGTGGCGCTGCCGGATATGGCAAAAGGGATTGCCTGGTTCTGGAGCATCCGGCGACGCGATATGCCGGATGAATTGATGGGCATTATTTGCCTGTACGACGTCGAGGACAACAACCGCGGGTTCTGGCTCGCGCCGGAATTTCAGGGGCACGGATATATGCGCGAAGCCAGTATTGCCGCGACGGATTACTGGTTCAATACGCTAAACAAACCCGTATTGCGCGCACCGAAAGCCGCCGCCAACAGCCGCTCCCGGCGTATTTCAGACAGTAGCGGCATGCGGCTTATCAGGACGGAAAAGAAAGCCTACGTCAGCGGGATGCTGGACTCCGAGCTGTGGGAAATCACCCGCGAAGAGTGGAACGCCCGTCAGGTCAGCTGATAATGTTTATCCGGCATCAGCCTTTCCGGGATGTTCTCTTCATCGTTCATCTGCAGCAGATCGCGTTCCATCATATTGCAGATGGCGTCCAGCGGCAGGTCGTTATCTTCGGTGCCAAACGGATCTTCCAGTTCTTCCGCAAGGGTGTCCAGCGAGATAAAGGTGTAGGAGATCAGCGCCGAAACGAAGGGCGTCATGTAGTGCAGGTCCACAACCAGCGCGAACGGCAGCATGATGCAGAACAGATATACCGTGCGGTGCAAAATCAGCGTATAGGCAAACGGTACCGGCGTGGTTGCAATGCGCTCGCAGCCGGAAAGGACGATAGACATGTCGTTCAGACGATTGTTCAGGCTATGGAACAGAATGTCTGAGAGTTGCCCGTTTCGCCGCCGCACGGCCAGCCACTCCCCCATGATCAGTAAAATACGGTTCGCCGGTGAGTTGGCGCTCATCACGTGACGTAAATTATCCGCAGCAAGATAGCGAGAGAGTTGCTCGGCGTTCAGCTCCCGGCGCAGGGTCATGCGCAGGCAGTTGGCAAAAGCAATCTGCAGGCGGACAAATTCGCCCAGGTGCTTATCGTCAGGCAAGGTGTTTTTTACCTCGCGAAACAGCGAGCGTGCCGCTATCATCAGCTGCCCCCAGAGCAGCCTCGCCTCGACGTAGCGTGAATAACAGGCGTTGTTTCTGAAACCCAGAAAGATAGCGATCGCCACGCCGAGAATGCTGAATGGCGCCACGGTAAATTTGATCCCCAGCGAGGTATACCACGGCAGCATAAGGATAACGGCGATAGAAAGCAGGAAGTTGAGCAGCAATCGGGTATAGATCTTGGGAAGTACCGAACCGTGCCAGACAAAAATCAGTTGTAGCCAGTGCTGTTTAGGACGAACGATCATAGTGAGTTTCAGGAAAGAAAAGAGCGAGGCTATTAAACGTGATCCCCGTCACCGTTGCAAGCATGTTAACGGAACATTGCATTTTCTCCCCTGAGTAACGAAAACCGCACGGTGCTGCATGTGTTTTTTAAAAACAAAGACAATAGTATGTTGTAACTAAATAATGTCGTATTCAAACCCGGCCGAAGCCGGGTGAATCTATTAACAAAGCGGTTTAGCCGCGGCGCGCATGCCCTTAAGCAGAATGGCATCCAGATCCAGCGTCACCTGGTCGACAAGACCGTTCACCTGCGTCAGATCCTGTTCCCCGTGCTCACTCACGCTGAGCACCGACTGCACCAGTTCACGGGTGCTCAGCTGCCGATCGCGGTGCTGCGCCCACAGCTGCTGATAACGTTCCAGCCAGCATGCATCATCCTGCACCGGATAGTTCTCCCCGTTACGCTCCGCGCGATAAAAAGCGATCAGTGCGGCCAGAGCATACGTCAGGCGTGCTGGTAATTGCCCTGTCGCCTTCTGCCCTGCCAGCAGCTGCGGCAGGATGCGGGTGCGGTATTTGGTCATGCCGTTAAGCGCGATGGAGAGCAGCTGGTGTCGGATGTAGGGGTTGCGAAAACGCCCAGTTACCGCACTGGCGAAAGTTTCCAGCTCGTCACGCGGCAGATCGAGGACCGGAATAATCTCCTGATAAATCGCTTTTTCGACGAACGCGCAGACCTCGGCATCATTCATCGCCTCGCCTACCGTATCCAGCCCGGCCAGGAACGCGACCGGTACCAGCGCCGTGTGCGCGCCGTTCAGGATGGCGACTTTGCGCTCTTTGTAAGGCCTGATGTCATCGACAATCAGCACGTTTAACGGGTACTTATCCAGACGAAGCTCGTGCGCAAGGGATGCTGGCCCCTGGATAACGAACAGATAGAAATGTTCAGCCGTGTCCAGGAACCGATCGTGATAACCCAGCTCAGCTTCAAGCGCAGCCGCTTCATCGCGCGGGTAACCGGTCACGATACGGTCTACCAGCGTCGAGCAGAAGCAGTTGGCATCGTTTAGCCACCGGATAAAGGCCGCAGGCAGCGCCCATTCCTGCGCATAGCGCAGAACGAGTTCACGTAAGGCATCTCCGTTGTAGTCAATCAGTTCGCACGGGATGATGATCCAGCCTTTAGCCGGCGCGCCGTTAAAGTGGCTGAAGCGCTCAAACAGTAGTCGCGTCAGCTTCGCCGGATAGCTCACTGCAGGGGCATCGTCGAATTTGTCACCTGCGTGGTAGCTAATACCCGCTTCGGTGGTATTCGAGAAAACAAACCGCATATCCGGATTGCGAGCCAGTTTCAGAAACGCGTCATAGTCTTCGTAGACGCTGATTTCACGGTTAACGGAGCGGATAAGACGGCTCTCGCTCACCGCTTCCCCCTGCCCGTTCAGGCCACGAACGATAGTGGTATAGAGACCATCCTGAGTGCTCAGCGACGGTGGAAAATCGCTCTGAATAGGACGGACGATAACCACGCCGGCATTAAGATCGGTATGTTCATTTAGCAGGTCGATTTGCCAGTCGACAAACGCACGCAGGAAGTTGCCTTCACCAAACTGAATGATGCGTTCTGGGTATTGAGCACCGGGAAAATCACGACGGTTGAGCGTGTTCACAAGGGGTTCCTTTTATGATTAGTCATACAGCCTGATAGGATTGGTACGATAACTTATCAAAACTTAACGACCAGAAACCCTGTTTTGATCAATACGTCGCGTAGTTGTGCAGAATATTTACAGGAACTTATAAAACACGGACGTGGCCGTCATGGCACCGTCCGGCATCAGCGCGTAGCGCGGGATCTCACCAACCTTTTGCCAGCCGGCACGCTGGTAGAAGGTTTCGGCCCCGCTGCCGGTGGAGGTATCAAGCACCAGAACCGAAATATCTTTGGCCCGGGCCTCAGCTTCCAGCGCTTCCATCAATGCCATCGCGGCCCCTTTCCGGCGCGCTTTCTCATGAACCAGCAGCTTTGCCACATCGGCCCGATGCGGCTGGTTTTCCGGCTGGTCTGTGATCAGCTGCACCGTTCCGATGATGCCGTCCTGCGCATCGACGCAGACAAGCACCAGCCGCTCGCCTCGCGCTACGCTTTCGGCAATACCGCGCCAGAAAATACGGGCCTTATCCAGGCTATAAGGGAGCATAAAGCTGACGGATGCCCCGCCGTTCACACAGTTTTCGAGGATCCCGGCCAGCACATCAATATGGGTAAGAATTTCGTCTCGGGTGAGGTTTTTGATTTGCAGTGAGGTATTCATTGTTTTTCCTTACGTTGAATACCATCACTGTGCATTTAACATCTTCTTAACGCAAACGGATCGAACATAGGCTTTTGTTATGTCACCGGGCGCGCTGGCGCTGCTGTTTCATGGCATACATCTTTTCATCGGCATCTTTTAACCACTGCTGCAGGTCGTTGCCGTTATGATCGAATTCGCTAAGCCCCCATGAGAAATGAAGCGACCAGGGATGCAGCTTGCGGGCGTTATAGTGTTCCACCTGCTCAGCGAGATACTGCATGGCAATCCAGGCCCCCTGCTCATCCGTATCCGCAAACAGCACGGCGAATTCGTCCCCGCCAAAACGCACCAGTAGATCTGCTTCACGGAAAGAGCTGCGCATCAGTTGCGCCATGGCTTTCAGCGCCTTATCTCCCTCTTCATGGCCGTAGCGATCGTTAATTTCCTTGAAACGATCCAAATCCAACCAGCCAAGCGTCAGCGGCTCAGCCCGGCGCCGGGCAACGGAAAGCGTGAAACGTACAAGCTGATTAAAGCCCCGACGGTTGAATAACCCGGTTAATTCATCCGTGGTCGCCGCACTGATGGCAGCAAATTCATCTTCCGCCAGCGCGCCCAGGTCCCCCAGCACGGCGAGGTCGGACGCTGAAAACTCACGGGGAGCGTAATCAATCAGGCACAGCGAGCCCACGCTCGCGCCGTCACGCAGGCGCAGCGGGAAGCCCGCGTAAAACCGCACGCGCGGCTCACCGGCCACCAGCGGATTATCCGCAAAGCGATCGTCCTGAAGCATGTCCCCCACCACCAGCGGCGCTTCGGTGAGGATCGTATGTCCACAGAATGAGATGTTACGCGGAACGGCGCTCGGTGCCTGACCATCAGCCGACTTGACGATCAGCGAATGCTCATCGATAAGATTGACCATCGCCAGCGGCACCTGGAAAAAGCGTTTTGCCAGACGCGTTAAGCGGTCAAACGCCGGGGAACTGTCAATCTCAAGCAAACCAGACTCGCGCAGCGAGTTGAGACGTTCCGTTTCATTTTCAGGGGTTGCAGGTGCTTTCATAATGTCTCCTGACGTAAGGCGTTACTAAAAGCGTAGCTTAAACAGAGACATTGTCAGTGTTCTGACGTCCTGTTAAGCCGCTTACTATTCACGTCAATGCCTTATGACGATTAACGCAGCTATGTTTCACTCCCGGAAGGCGTAGCAATTTGCTCGTCCGCCACCCGGGCGCTGGTACGGTTTCGACCCGCTTTTTTTGAACGATAGAGATGATCGTCCGCCTCGGCCATGAGCTTGTTGAAGACCTCGGTCAACTGCCATGACTCTGCCTTTCCACTTCCGAGGCCAATACTGACCGTCAGATAGAGGGTCTGGTTGCGCCATGTAAAAGGATGGCTGGCCACGGTGGACCGGATACGTTCAGCCAGTTCAAAACCGTGCTGCGCGTCGCCTGAATTAACTACCACCGCGAACTCTTCCCCGCCCATGCGCGCCACCATGCCGTCTTCACCGACAACCTGCTGAACCTGTCGGGCAAACGACGCCAGCACGCGGTCTCCGCACTCGTGGCCGTAGTTATCATTAATGCTTTTGAAATAATCAATATCCAACAGCATGACGGTCAGAAAACGTGTATGCCGGTAGGTTTCTTCCTGCTTTAACGCCTCATAAAGCCCGGAACGCGAATAGACGTGCGTTAAGAAGTCATAATCCGCCCTGAGCGAAACCTGACGGATCAGGGAGTTAATCGCCGCCATGCTGACGGAGACCATCACCGGACAGATCGCCATCGTGGCGATCCCCAGCCGGGCTGAAAACATCATTGGCGTCGTAAACGGCGTCGCCACGGCAATATTAATAATCGAATTGGCGACCAAAATGATTTCAGTGGCGCCCGTGATAAACGTCAGCAGGCAGGTCGCAGGCAGCGAGTAGCGAACCGCACACCAGATAAGTGCAGGCAGAGGAAACGAGAGGCTCCCCGCTCCGCCAATCACCACCGAAGCGACCACCGAGACGATCAGCGCAATCACAGGCAGCAACTGCTCCAGACGTAACCTGAGCTCACGCCCGGGCATGCGTAACGTGAGCATACAAGGCACAACAAGCACGCCGGTTGAGAACTGCTCGCTAAACCAGTCGGCAAACAGCGGCCAGAAGGTGTGACTGTCAATCCCAACCGACCCCACCGCGCCGAGCAAGGCACAAAGCAGCGCGGCAATCAGGCAGTAGTTAAACAGGCGTAATGCGTTAAGCGGATCCGGGGTTTTCTTCATTAGCCGCTTGTCGCGCTGAATCAGCACGGCGACGGCAACGATAAAGATCATGTTAGACAGGTTGATCACCGCTGAAGCGATACCCCAGTTGGTCGTCACCGCGTCGTACAACAGCATCGCGACATAACATACCGCATAGTAGTGCACGCGATTCAGGTAAACATAGCGGGCGAAGATCCCTGCCATGACGCCATTCAGCGGCCAGAACAGAGAGAGTGCCTCAACGAGCCGTAACTCCGCGCCCACAAAATAGAATAAGGTGGTGAGGATAAAGATCGTCGATGCATTTCGCAGCGGCGTGTCAACCTGGAACGGCCTGAAGGCAGTAAGAGCAGAACGCATTAAATATCATTCCATATGAAAGCTTACGGCAATTATTGCGGTCGTCAGCACGATTGGGACTAACATAGGATGCATCTATAACACAAATAACACAGGAGCATAACTCGTCAAATTTAGGCGTTCATTTGCAACACCAGCCAGTGGTGAATGACGCCGACAATATAATTTTGCTGCTGCGCAGTGAGCGTCACACCCTGTGGAATGTTATGCCATTTTGCCAGACAGCCCCGACAACAGGTGGCCGTGGCATGCTGGGCGATAAACACCGGGTGTCCGCGCATGGGCGTCTGCTTGCCGTCGTTTGCAGGGTATGCAGGCGCAAGGCGCTTTTCGACAAAATCCGCGGCATGCTGGTCAATGGTTTCGGGGCCTTTGTCCCAGCAGTACTGTCGTTCCTTAACGCCTAAGCGAAAGCGCGAGCGAAATGTCGATCGCGCCAGGCGGGAAAAAAGAGGATCAAGATCGGACATCAGTATACGGAACGTCCCAGACGCTGGGTCAGTTTTTCCAGAACCGCGACACCGGCAAGCGAATTTCCCGTTTCATCCAGTTCCGGGCTCCAGACTGCAATCGCCATTTCGTGCGGCACAATCGCCACGACTCCGCCGCCAACGCCCGATTTAGCTGGCAATCCAACGCGCCAGGCAAACTCACCGGCGTTTTGATACATCCCGCTGGTGGCCATCAGCGCGTTAACCTGACGAGCCTGCAGAGGTGAAACCACTTCCTGATCGAGATGCGGCGCATGACCCTGATGCGCAAGGAACAGGAACGTCTGAGCCAGCTCAACGCAGCTCATTTTCAGGGCGCAGTAATGGAAGTAGTTTTGCAGGACGGTCGCCACGTCGTTGTGGAAATTACCGAAGGATTTCATCAGCCACGCGATAGCCGCGTTACGGGCGGAGTGTTCAAACTCCGAGCGCGCTACCAGCGCATCATAGGCAATATCGTCAACGCCCGAGAGCTGACGAACAATCTCAAGCATTCGCTGGCGCGGAGCGCTGAGGCGGCTTTGCAGCATATCGCAGACCACCAGCGCCCCGGCATTGATGAAGGGGTTTCGCGGTTTCCCCTGTTCAATTTCGAGCTGAAGCAGCGAGTTAAAAGGCTGGCCGGAAGGATCTTTACCCACGCGCTGCCAAATCTCTTCTTCTTCGTACTGGCGCATCGCTGCAACCAGACTCAGCACTTTCGAAATGGACTGAATGGAAAAACGTTCAGTGGCATCGCCTGCCTGGAATCGCTGTCCGTCGATAGTACAGATAGCGATGCCCAGCTTATTCCCGCTTACCGAGGCAAGGGCCGGAATATAGTCGGCAACCTTCCCCTTTCCAATTAAAGGACGAACCTGCGCCAGAATCTCGTCCAACATCTCATTATGGATGACCGCAGCCACACTTTGCTCCTTGCCCTCAGGCTAAAACGGCTGCGAGTATAACAGAGGCTTATGTATTACGTCAGGCGCTAAGACGAAAACGCGAAACGGCCTGCAATAAAAGATCGGATTGCTTTTGCAGCCGCTCTGAGGCATCCGAGGCGTCAGAGACCAGCAAATCCGTCTGACGGGAGACCTGATTCAGCGCCTGAAGCTGACGCGTCATCTGGTGAATACTCTCTCCCTGACTGAGCGTGGCGGTGGAGATCTCATTAAGCAAACTACTTAGATTGCCCACCAGCCCGGAGACCTGCTGGAGATTCTCTTCCATCAGGGTGACGGCGCGGGAACCGTCTTCAATGCCCTGCAGCGAGCGGTTGATCAGCTCCTGTATGGTCTGCGTCGAGTGGCTGCTCTTTCTGGCCAAAAGACCGACCTCCCGGGCGACGACGGCAAACCCGCGCCCCTGGTTTCCTGCATGGGCAGCTTCGATGGCGGCATTGAGCGCCAGGATGTTGGTCTGAAACGCCACGCTGTCGATCATCGCCACGATCCCGCGCATCTCTGACGATCGCTCGACGATCGCCTGCATGGACGCGTTTACGGTTAACATCATCTGGTCGCCACCCACGGCGGCCTGGCGCGCCTCATCGGCCCGCGAGCTGGCGAGTCTGGCATACCCGGTATTGCCTTCAACGTGGCTTTCCAGCGCCGCGATATGCGCCGTCACATCCTCAAGCTCTTTCGCCTGACGCGCTGACTGCTGATACAGTTTCTGGTTACCCTCCGCGAGGGAGCCGATGTTTTCCACCATCGTGGCGGTGGCATGGCTGACCTGCGTCACCAGCTGCTGCAGGCCGTGCTGCATCGTGGCAATACTGTCGCTGAGCTGCCCTATCTCCCGGTTGAAGCGCATGACGTTGGGCGGCGTGCCGGAGAGATCCCCTGCTGCCAGCCGGTTGATATGCGCGATGAGTCGACGAAGCGGCGTAATCACCCATCTCGACATGCCGAACCACACGATAACCGCGATGGCGAGCAACAGCACAGGCGCAAACAGGAACAACGTTTGCAGGCCGGATAGCTGCGCCATGAGGCTCTGGCGCCCCTGCATGGCCAGCTTCTCGCTTGCCTGCTGATAGCGCGCATAGTTGTCGTTAAAATCCGTCTGAAACGCCTGCGCCGGGACGGCAAAAAAAGCGTCGATGGTGTTGGTTTTGACCAGACCTTCAGCCTGCTCTTCGATCGCGCCGTAGAAAAGCTTATAGCTATTCACCAGGGCATCGTCTTTCGGCGGATTCAGCGCCAGCCAGGCCTTCCACGCCTGCTGAGACACCGTCAGCGCCTTTTGCGCATCATCCATCAGGCTATGCCAGCTCCCGTCGGATCCGGTCTCTTTATCCTGCATAAACCAGACGCCGGACCGGTTAAGCAAATCGCTTGCCGCCAACAGGGAAACACGGGCCTGATCCAGCTTGCTCTGCTGCTGCCAGGCCAGAAGGTTTTGCTGCTCGTTGCGCTGAGCGTCGTTCAGGGAGGCGTTAAGCAGAAATGACGAGGAGAGCTGCAGCGCGGAGAAAAGGCCAATAATACAAAAGATCCCTGTCAACAGGCCAAAGTGACGGGGAGTGAGACGCTGCGCAATACGGCGAAAAATTTGCGTTAGGTTCATAATTAGCTTCATTTACAAGGCGTTAGACGCGAGCGAGTCTACGAAATGAAAATGACAGAACCATTGCAGATTAGTGACAACGGCCCTCGCTCTGAGGGCCGAAATTTAGGATTACACGCGATCCTTCCATACCGTCTGCGCGTTACAGAACTCGTGCAACCCAAAGTGGGAAAGCTCGCGTCCAAAGCCGCTTTTCTTCACGCCGCCAAAGGCTACGCGCGCATCGCTGGCGCTATAGCCGTTGATAAACACGCCGCCGCACTCCAGCTCGCGTGAGAATTTATCCGCAAGCTCTGCGTCAGCGGTGAAGACCGTCGCAGACAGGCCAAAGTCGCTGTCGTTGGCAAGCGTCAGGGCGTGATCCGCGTCTTTCGCGACCGTAATGGCCGCGACCGGACCAAACAGCTCCTGGCGGAACGCCGTCATCGACGGGGTAACGTTCGCCAGCACGGTTGGCGCGTAGTAATTGCCCTCTCCGCTGATTTTCTCTCCGCCCAGCAGCAGCGTTGCCCCTTCGGCCAGGGTGGCCTGCACCTGCTGATGCAGCTCATCGCGCAGGTCAAAACGCGCCATCGGGCCCAGGTAGTTCTCTTCTTCTTCCGGCGCGCCCATCTTTAACGCAGCAACTGCATCGACAAAGCGCCGGGTAAAGGTCTTTGCAATACCCTCTTCCACAATGAAGCGTTTGGACGCCGCGCACACCTGCCCGGTATTCTGATAGCGACCCGCCACCGCCGCCTTCACGGCAAGATCCAGGTCGGCATCGTTGAGGACGATAAACGGGTCTGAGCCACCCAGCTCAAGCACGCATTTTTTCAGCGCGGCCCCCGCCTGAGCACCAATGGCAGCCCCGGCACGCACGCTGCCGGTGACGGTCACCGCCGCAATACGACGATCGTTAATCGCCTGGCTGACGCCGTCATTGGTGGCGTTCACCCAGCCGAACACGCCTTCTGGGAAACCCGCATCCGCAAAGATCTGCGCGATGAGATCCGCAGAGCCGAGCACGTTGGGGGCGTGTTTGAGCAGATAGCTGTTACCGGCCAGCAGAATTGGCACCGCGCCGCGCAGCACCTGCCAGAGCGGGAAGTTCCACGGCATCACCGCGAGGATCGGCCCCAGCGGACGGTATTCAATGACCGCGTTCTGGTTTTCCACCAGCGTAGGCTCCGCACGCAGCATCGCCGGGCCGTGCTCGGCATACCAGTCGCACAGACCCGCGGATTTTGCCACTTCCGCCCGCGCCTGCAGGATAGGTTTGCCCATTTCACGGGAGATCGTCTGCGCCATCTCTTCCGCGCGGTGTCGCAGCGCTGCGCCGAGATCGCGCAGCTTTTGCGCCCGGTGGGCAACGCTTTCTCGACGCCACTGGCGATAGCCCGCGTCGGACTGAGAAATTGCGCGGTCAATCTGTTCCGGCGTTGCCCAAGGCCAGGTTGAGAGGGTTTCACCCGTGGCCGGGCTGACAGAGAAGGCATGTGTAGCAGATGAATAAGTCATGTTGTTCTCCACGTGTTTCGGTTGATTAATTGTGGCTCACTCTGCTATTTCTTAAAAATGAATAATACTAACCACCTTATTCACGAAACGAGAACATTATGGATTTAACCCAGCTTGAAATGTTTAACGCCGTCGCACTGACGGGCAGTATCACCCAGGCGGCGCAGAAGGTGCATCGCGTGCCGTCTAACCTGACGACCCGCATTCGCCAGCTGGAAGCCGATCTTGGCGTTGAGCTGTTTATTCGTGAGAACCAGCGTTTGCGTTTATCCCCGGCCGGGCATAACTTCCTGCGCTACAGCAAGCAAATCCTCGCCCTGGTGGATGAAGCGCGCATGGTTGTAGCGGGAGATGAGCCGCAGGGGTTATTTGCCCTCGGCGCGCTGGAAAGTACCGCAGCCGTGCGCATTCCTGAAACGCTGGCGCAGTTTAACCAGCGCTATCCGCGCATCCAGTTTGCCCTTTCTACCGGGCCATCCGGGACGATGATCGATGGCGTACTGGAGGGAACCCTCAGCGCCGCCTTCGTCGACGGGCCGCTGTCGCACCCGGAGCTGGAAGGCATGCCGGTCTATCGGGAGGAGATGATGCTGGTCACGCCTGCCGGGCACGCGGAGGTCGCACGCGCCGCGCAGGTTAGCGGCAGCGACGTTTACGCTTTTCGCGCCAACTGCTCGTACCGTCGACACCTGGAGAGCTGGTTTCATGCTGACCGCGCCGCGCCCGGCCGCATTCATGAGATGGAGTCCTATCACGGCATGCTCGCCTGCGTCATTGCGGGCGCGGGCATCGCGCTGATGCCGCGCTCAATGCTGGAGAGTATGCCTGGGCATCATCAGATTGAAGCCTGGCCGCTGGCGGAAAACTGGCGCTGGCTCACCACCTGGCTGGTGTGGCGACGCGGGGCGATGACCCGCCAGCTGGAGGCCTTTATAGCGCTGCTAAACGAACGTCTTCAACCAGCGCCTTCTCCATAAACAGGCTGAGCGGGTCGTCAACGTACGGGGCAAACGCCGGGCGTAAATCGTATCCGCACTGTTCATAAAGACGCACCGCGGCGCGCTGTTTAATACCGGTCTCCAGCCGTACCGTGTGGCAATGACGGCTCAGGGCCTCATCTTCCAGGGCGGCCAGCAGCGTCTCGCCGAGATGCTGCCCGCGATGGGCCGGATCGATATAAACCCGCTTCATCTCGCCCGTTCCGTCGCCGTTGAGCACGATTGCGCCGCAGCCAACGGCCTGAAGCTGCTGGTCGCGAATGATCATCAGGATCAGCGAAGCTTCCGGCAGCGAAGCCAGATCGAGCAGATGATTACTTTCAGCGGGATAGAGTTCGCTCTGATAGCGGTCAAGCGCCGCGATCAGGCTGAGAATGTCCGGGTGACGTGCAGATTCAGAGGTAATGGAATACATGGCAGGCTCCTTGCTTTTTTATGAGGCTAAATTTCAACATAGCGCAGGCCTGCCAGGGTGCTTCATAGTATTAACTTATCGCTGCGACCTGTTAACGCAAAAATACACGCCCTTTCAGATACAGGGTGGCCTGACCGCCTATCAGCACGCGGTCGCCCTTCAGCTCGCAGCGCAGATCTCCGCCACGGTGTGACACCTGGCGGGCATTGAGCGACGTTTTGCCCAGCTTTTCGCTCCAGTAAGGGATCAGCATGCTGTGGGCAGATCCGGTGACCGGGTCTTCCGGCACCCCTTCGCCCGGGCAGAAGAAGCGGCTGACGAAGTCATATTCTTCTCCCGGCGCCGTCACGCAGACCATTTTATCCAGCGGAAGCAGCGCCCCAATATCCGGCGTTAACGCTTCCACCTGCTGCTGGCTCTCCAGCACCACCAGGTAATCACGTCCGACGCGCACCTCTTTTGCCTCAGTGATGCCCAGCGCGCTAAACAGCAGCGCAGGTGGGTTCTCGACAACCTCCGTTGACCACGCCGGGAAGTTCAGCGTCAGCCAGTCGCCGCTGCGTTTCACCGTCAGCTCGCCCACGAAGCGGGTGGTGAAGGTGATTTCAGTATGCGGATAGTCGAGGTATTCGAAAATAACGTGCGATGCGGCAAGCGTGGCATGGCCGCAGAGGTTAATTTCATCCAGCGTGGTGAACCAGCGCAGCTCAAACCCGCCGTCGGTGCGCACGAAAAAGGCGGTTTCAGACTGGTTATGCTGCTGCGCCATTTTGAGCAGCGTCTCGTCCGGCAGCCACTCTTCCAGAGGACATACCGCTGCCGCGTTGCCGCCAAAGGTTTTGTCGCTGAAGGCATCCACCAGATAAAAATCAATTTCCTGCATTGTCTCTTCCTCTCTTGTTATGGGTATTTAGCGCAGAAAAACTGTGCCTTTCAGATAAAGTGAAGCCTGTCCGCTCATCAGCACGCGCGAGCCTTTCAGCTCACAGCGCACGTCGCCGCCGCGCGCGGAAACCTGACGGGCAAGCATGGCTGTTTTCCCCAGCTGTTCACCCCAGTACGGGATCAGCATCGTGTGCGCGGAGCCGGTGACCGGGTCTTCCGGAACGGAAACGCCGGGGGAGAAAAAGCGGCTGACAAAATCGTATTCCCCCTCGCCGCGCGCCGTCACGCTTACCTTATGCTCGCCCGGCGTCATCGCCGAAAAGTGTGGCGCAAGCGCCTCGACCTGCTGACGATTTTCCAGCACGATCAGCCATGCGCGCCCCTTACGGGCTTCAACGTAGCGGCTGATACCCAGCGCCGAGAGCATCTCCGGCGGAGGTGTCTCTTGATGGGTTGGACATGCCGGGAAGTCCAGCGTCATCCATTCCCCCTCCCGGGTTACCGTCAAGCGGCCAGAGGCGGTGTCAAAGTGGATCCGCGAGTCGGGGTAATCCAGTTCATTAAACAGAACGTACGCAGCGGCAAGGGTGGCGTGGCCGCAGAGATTGACCTCTGTAAGCGTGGTAAACCAGCGTAGCTCAATGCCCCCTTTAGTGCAGACGAAAAAAGCCGTTTCCGACTGATTATGCTGCTGCGCCATCTTCAGCAAGGTCTCATCGGGCAACCATTCCTTGAGCGGACAAACGGCAGCCGGGTTGCCGCCGAACGTGATATCGCTGAACGCATCGATCAGATAAAAATCAATCTCCTGCATTGTCTTACCGCCTGTTTTTATTGTGTTGTTCTTTTATATTCAATGAAAACAGCGTTCCCGGCTACCGCTTTCACAAGGTAAATTTTGAGATCTGCATCACATAATGGTTGAGTTTTCGCCGTTCAACGTTTTAAGATCGTCTCCTCTTCTTTTCAGCAACGAATCTCCGACATCCCTATGACAACGAACACAGTTTCCCGCAGGGTTGCGTGGCTACGCGTGGTCACGCTGGCCATTGCCGCGTTCATTTTTAACACCACAGAATTTGTGCCGGTTGGGCTGTTGTCTGACATCGCTGAAAGTTTTCAGATGGAAACGGCTCAGGTGGGCATTATGTTGACCATCTACGCCTGGGTAGTGGCGCTGATGTCCTTGCCGTTTATGCTGCTGACCAGCCAGATGGAGCGACGCAGGCTGTTGATCGGCCTGTTTGTCTTGTTTATTGCAAGCCACGTACTGTCGTTTATGGCGTGGAATTTTACGGTGCTGGTCATTAGCCGCATCGGCATTGCCTTTGCCCATGCGGTGTTCTGGTCGATCACCGCCTCGCTGGCTATTCGACTCGCACCGGCGGGTAAACGCGCCCAGGCGCTGAGCCTGATAGCCACCGGTACCGCACTGGCGATGGTGCTGGGTCTCCCGATTGGCCGCATCGTGGGGCAATACTTCGGCTGGCGTACCACCTTCTTCGCTATCGGCATGGGCGCGCTGGTGACGCTGGTGTGTCTGATTAAACTTCTGCCCGCGCTGCCGAGCGAACATTCCGGCTCGCTGAAAAGCCTGCCGCTGCTGATGCGTCGCCCTGCGCTGCTGAGTATCTACCTGCTGACCGCCATCGTCGTGACGGCACACTACACGGCGTACAGCTACATTGAACCGTTTGTGCAGGTGGTGGCGGGCTTTAGCGCCAACTTTGCCACCGTATTACTGCTGATCCTCGGCGGCGCGGGCATTATTGGCAGCGTGCTGTTCGGCAAGCTGGGTAACCGGCATGCCTCGACGCTGGTGAGCTGCGCTATTGGTCTGCTGCTGGCCTGCCTGCTGTTGCTGATGCCTGCCGCGGGCAGCGAAAGCCATCTGGCAATCCTCAGCCTGTTTTGGGGCGTGGCGATCATGATTATTGGCCTGGGCATGCAGGTGAAAGTCCTGGCCCTGGCACCGGATGCAACGGATGTCGCCATGTCGCTGTTCTCGGGAATTTTCAATCTCGGCATTGGCGCGGGTGCGCTGGTGGGAAATCAGGTCATACTGCACGTGTCGATGTCGGCGATTGGCTATCTGGGTGCCATTCCGGCACTGGTGGCGCTGATCTGGTCAGTGCTCATCTTCCGTAAGTGGCCGGTGGCGCTGGAGGAACAGGGGCAGCACGGGTAAGGTTTATTTATGCCGGGTAGCGCTGCGCTTACCCGGCAATCACATCAATGATAGGTCTTAATAATCTCCAGCACGCCGTTAATAATAAACTGCACGCCCATACAGACCAGTAAGAAGCCCATCAGACGAGAAATCGCCTCGATACCGCCCTTACCTACCCAGCGCATAATAGCGCCGGAGCTGCGCAGCGACACCCACACGATAAGACCGATAATCGCAAAAATCAGCGGCGGTGCCACCGTCAGCACCCAGTCCGGGAACGTTGCGCTGTCGCGCACCGTCGAAGCGGAACTGATGATCATCGCGATGGTCCCCGGCCCCGCCGTGCTCGGCATGGCAATCGGCACAAAGGCGATATTCGCACTCGGTTCGGTTTCCAGCTCTTCCGATTTGCTGGTCGCTTCCGGCGACTCATGCGCTTTTTGCGCCGGGAACAACATGCGGAAACCAATGAAGGCCACAATCAGCCCACCGGCGATACGCAGGCCAGGGATTGAAATCCCGAAGGTATTCATCACCACCTGTCCGGCGTAATAAGCCACCATCATGATGGCAAACACATACACCGAGGCCATCATCGACTGATGGTTGCGCTCGGCGCTGTTCATGTTCCCTGCCAGCCCGAGGAACAGCGCTACCGTCGTTAACGGGTTAGCCAACGGCAGCAAGACCACCAGCCCAAGGCTGATTGCTTTTATTAAATCCAACATAGTGCGTTGTCGTCCTTATCCATATTTAACACAGCAATTATAGGGGGAAAGTGTGACATTCAGCCATGGGCGCAACGTAACGATTATTTTCCTTCTGAAAAGATAACAGGAAGTTATCTCTATGATTTGAAACACCTTAAAAAAAGTTCATGAAACGTTTTAGCAATTCGTGGCATCGGCTGATTCATTCAGTTGACTTATACTTGCCTGAGCAATAATATCTGCCGTGACTAACTACTTGCCAGGGCAACCATTGTGAAAAGCACCAGTGATATCTTTAACGACGTTGTTCCGCTGGGTCGTCTTATTCATATGGTCAATCAGAAAAAAGATCGCCTGCTCAATGACTACCTGTCACCGCTGGATATCACCGCAACACAGTTCAAAGTGCTGTGTTCCATTCGCTGCGAAGTGTGTATCACGCCGGTTGAGCTCAAAAAGGTGCTCTCTGTCGATCTGGGTGCGTTAACCCGCATGCTCGATCGTCTCGTCTGCAAAGGATGGATAGAACGAAGCCCTAACCCGAATGACAAACGCGGCGTACTGGTGAAGCTAACCAGCGATGGCGCGGCCATGTGCGAGAAATGTCATCAATTAGTAGGACAAACACTGCATCAGGAACTAACAAAAAACTTAACGGCAGATGAAGTGGCAACCCTTGAGCTTCTGCTGAAGAAAATCCTGCCGTAAACAGAAAAAAGAGGTATGACGATGTCCAGACGCAATACTGACGCTATCACCATTCATAGCATTTTGGACTGGATCGAGGATAACCTGGAATCGCCGCTCTCCCTTGAAAAAGTGTCAGAGCGTTCGGGTTACTCCAAATGGCACCTGCAACGGATGTTCAAAAAAGAGACCGGCCATTCATTAGGTCAATATATTCGCAGCCGCAAGCTGACGGAAATTGCCCAGAAACTGAAAGAAAGCAACGAGCCGATCCTTTATCTGGCGGAGCGTTACGGCTTTGAATCGCAGCAAACCCTGACGCGTACTTTCAAAAACTATTTTGACGTGCCGCCTCATAAGTACCGAATCACCAGCGTGCCGGGCGAATCCCGATACCTGTATCCGTTAAAACACTGTAGTTAATTATCGCCTGTAACAGACGTAACCGAGGAAATCATGAAAGCTATCGCCTCCGCCGCCCTCGCCTTGCTGGTGCTGTTCTCCAGCCAGACCTTCGCGGAGCAAACCCCTCGTGCAACGCAGCAAAATAATCCTGATTCGATGATTTTGCCGTCAGCACATGACCAGTCGCCTTATGATTTCAACCACATGGGTGCTGGTAGCGACAAATCCGACGAATTAGGCGTGCCTTATTATAATCAGCACGGCTTCTGATTCGTTTTTGCCCCGCAGACGCGGGGCTTTTTTTATGCCTTTTCGCTTACCCGCGTCGCCCGACGCACCCGCAGACCAAAGACGTTAATATACAGCCCGGCCATGATCAGCACGGCGCCCAACAGCTGCAGCGCGCTCAGCGTTTCATCCAGCAATATCGCCGCACTGGCAAGTCCTACCACCGGCACCAGCAGGGATAACGGCGCGACGCGCCAGGTTTCATAACGCCCCAGCAGCGATCCCCAGATCCCGTAGCCTACAATGGTGGCGACAAAGGCCAGATAGACAAGAGAAAGGCTCGTGGTCATATCAATGTCGACAAGGCTGTTCAGCATCACCGCCGGACCGTCCAGAATGCACGACGCCAGCAGAAACGGGATAACCGGGATCAGCGCACTCCAGACCACCAGCGACATCACCGCCGGGCGCGCCTCGTGCTGCATGATCAGCTTGTTGAAGATATTCCCGCAGGCCCAGCTCAGCCCCGCCGCCAGCGTCAACATAAACCCGAGCAGCGCCACATGCTGACCATTCAGGCTGGCCTCGATCAGCACCAGCACGCCGAACACCGCCAGGGTGATCCCCGCCAGCTGTTTGCCCTGCAGGCGCTCACCAAACACAAACGCCCCGAGAATAATGGTAAAGAACGCCTGCGCCTGTAACACCAGCGAGGCAAGACCCGCCGGCATACCGAACTTGATGGCGCAAAAGAGAAACGCGAACTGGCCAAAGCTAATGGTCAGACCGTAGCCCAGCAGCAGTTTAAAGGGGATCTTTGGACGCGCCACAAAGAAGATGGCCGGAAAAGCGACCAGCATAAAGCGTAAACCGGCCAGCATCATCGGCGGCATGTTGTGCAGCCCCAGCTTAATGACCACAAAATTAAGCCCCCATACTACGACCACCAGCAAAGCCAGCAGCCCGTCTTTACGCGTCATACCCTGCCCCTGAATTATTAATAATTTGTTAACACTTCAAGGTAACAGAAAAAAGCACGCTGCGAGAAGATCATTAATTCTGGCAGGCAGCTGAAGCACTTAGGAATAAATCAGGCGCTATACAAGCCCCTTATGTCATGGTAATCCTGTTAACACACATCTAATAAAAGCATAAGCAACTGTCGGGCAGGAATATGAAACCATCTCTCAGGCGCTCAACCGCAGCGCTGCTGACATCGTCATTGTTGTTAACCATCGGTAGAGGGGCAACGCTGCCGTTCATGACCATTTATCTCACGCGCGTCTACAGCATGAGCGTTGAGAATATTGGTTATGCCCTGACCGTGGCGCTGACCATTGGCGTGGTATTCAGCCTGGGATTTGGCATTCTGGCCGATAAGTTTGATAAAAAACGCTACATGCTGATCGCGATCGTGGCGTTTATCGCCGGCTTTGTGGCGATCCCGCTGGTCAATAACGTCACGCTGGTGGTGCTGTTCTTTGCGCTGATCAACTGCGCCTACTCCGTCTTTTCGACGGTGCTGAAAGCCTGGTTCTCCGACGTGCTCACCTCCAGCCAGAAGGCGCGGGTCTTCTCGCTTAACTACAGCTTCCTGAACATTGGCTGGACGGTCGGCCCGCCGATTGGCACCCTGCTGGTGATGTACAGCCTGCAGCTGCCGTTCTGGCTGGCGGCCTTTTGCGCCGCCCTGCCGCTGGGCTTTATCCATTTCTTTGTACAGAAAAGCGTGGCGTTAGATACCGCAGAGGAGAAGACGCCGTGGCAGCCGTCGGTATTGCTGAAAGACCGCGCGCTGTTCTGGTACACGCTCTCTGGCCTGCTGGCGTCTTACGTGGGCGGGTCTTTCGCGAGCTGTATTTCACAATACGTTCTGGCCGCGCATGCGGACAGTGATTTCGCCGAAAAGGTGGTCGCCGTGGTGTTGCCCGTCAACGCCGCCGTGGTGGTGACGCTGCAATATGCGCTGGGCCGCAAGCTCTCAGCCAGCAATATTCGCCCGCTGATGACCCTCGCCACCCTGTTTTTTATCCTGGGGCTGGGCGGCTTTATGCTCTCCGGGGAAAACCTGGTTTACTGGGGCATCGCTGCCGCCATTTTCACGCTGGGGGAGATTATCTATGCGCCGGGTGAATACATGCTGATCGACAACATTGCCCCACCGGGAATGAAGGCGAGCTATTTCTCCGCCCAGGCGCTGGGCTGGCTCGGCGCGGCGGCAAACCCGATGATCACCGGTATTATCCTGACCAATCTGCCGCACTGGTCCTTGTTTGCGATCATGATGGTCGCCATCGTCATGGCCTGGCTGATGATTCTGCGCGGGATGAGCGTGAAGGCCTGGTGCGAGTCACCCAAAGCGGCGTAGCAAATGTAGGCCGGGTAAGGCAAAGCCGCCACCCGGCAATAAAGCATCAGTGGTGCAACATCTCCTCCACCACCTGCTCTTTGTACATCTCATTCGGATAATAGGTCGGCCAGTTATCCATCTCTTTCAGCAGCGCCTCGTGGGAGGTATTGCCCATGAAAATGTGGAAGTGCGAAGAGGCCTTCGGTCCGATGGTGTGGTCGCTGAACTGCACAAATTTCGGCGCTTTGCTGCTGGCGTCCTTACACTCAAACAGATAGCGAACGCCTTTCTTACCTGACGCGTAGGTCAGAATTTTGTAGCCGCTGTAATCATACTGACAGCGGCTGACCGCTTTGCCCTGATGGAATTCCATCACGTTATTTTCGATGCCGATGGCATCCACGTCCGTCGCATAACCCGTGCGGTAGTAGGCTTTCACCTCGTCAAAGGATTTGCTTTTGTCTTTCTGCGCTTTCTGCTTAAAGACCGGATCCAGCGAACCATCGAGCAGGAACGGATAGACCGACTGCCAGGTCCCGTCCCAGTCAGACAATGCTCTGTCCTTCACGTCCTTATCCTCAAACACGCCGTTCGCCGCCTTCTGTTCCGCTTCGGTCATCTGATGGCCGTGCGAATGAGCAAACAGCTGGCCGCTGACCAGCAGCGCCCCCAGAGTCATGGCAAATTTTCCAATATATTCAGCCAAGATAACATCCTCATTCCATTTTATAAGAATGAGGATGTTATAATATAACATTTCAGATCGCAACCAGGCCGCGAACGCCCTCCTGCTCCATGTTTTCACCCCGCCCGCGCTGAATAATCGTGCCGCGCGACATCAGCAGATAGCTGTCGGCCAGCTCGGCGGCAAAGTCGTAAAACTGCTCCACCAGCAGGATCGCCATGTCGCCTCTGCTTGCCAGAGTACGGATCACGTGGCCGATCTCTTTAATAACGGAAGGCTGTATGCCTTCGGTCGGTTCATCCAGGATCAGCAGCTGCGGACGGCTCGCCAGCGCGCGACCAATCGCCAGCTGCTGCTGTTGCCCGCCGGAGAGATCGCCCCCGCGACGATGCTTCATCTCTTTGAGCACCGGGAACAGCTGCCAGATCTCCTCCGGCACCTGCTTCGCCTCGCGTGCGGAAAATCGCGACAGCCCCATCAGGAGATTTTCCTCTACGCTCAGGCGCGGGAAAATCTCGCGGCCCTGCGGGACATACGCCACGCCAGACTGCACCCGCTGGTGCGGTTTGCTATGGGTGATCGTTTTTCCCTGCCAGATGACCTCCCCGGTTTTGGCCGGGATCAGCCCCATCAGACACTTCAGCAGCGTGGTTTTCCCTACGCCGTTGCGCCCCAGCAGGCAGGTGACTTCGCCGGTAACGGCCTCAAAGCTGACGCCGCGCAGGATATGGCTGCCGCCGTAATATTGATTCAGTTCATTAACCTGTAACATCATCGCTCCTTAACGTCCCAGATAGACCTCAATCACCTGCTCGTTGGCCTGCACCTCGCGAAGTGAACCTTCCGCCAGCACGCGCCCCTGATGCAACACCGTCACGCGATCGGCGATGGTTTCGACAAAGCCCATATCGTGCTCAACAACCATCAGGGAATGCTTGCCTGCCAGCGTTTTGAACAGCTCTGCGGTGTATTCCGTTTCCGCGTCGGTCATCCCGGCTGCGGGTTCATCCAGCAGCAGAAGATGCGGGTCCTGCACCAGCAGCATGCCGATCTCCAGAAACTGCTTTTGTCCATGGGAAAGCAGCCCGGCGCGGCGGTCGCGCTCGGCGGTCAGCCGCAGTAAAACCAGCATCTCATCGATCCGGTCGCGCTGCGCGCCGTTGAGTTTTGCCCGCAGGCTCGCCCAGACGGACTTATCGCTTTTCATCGCGATCTCCAGGTTTTCCCACACCGTCAGCGCCTCAAAGACCGTGGGCTTCTGGAATTTACGCCCGATGCCCTGGCGGGCAATGGCCGCAGGCTCCAGCGCGGTCAGGTCGATGGACTGGTCGTAAATCGCCCTGCCGCTCTCTGGACGCGTTTTGCCGGTGATGACGTCCATCAGCGTGGTTTTACCGGCCCCGTTGGGACCGATCACGCAGCGCAGCTCGCCCACGCCGATATTCAGCGAGAGATCGGTCAGGGCCTGAAAACCGTCAAAATTGACGTTAATCGCCTCAAGCTGCAGGACCGGGTCGGTCTGCTCTCGGTAGCGATCGCCGGGCAGCTGGCGGGTGAATAACCCTTCGGCTGGCTGCATTATTTTTCTCCCTTACGAAACAGTCCGTAGACGCCGCGCGGTAAAAACAGCGTAACGGCGATAAAAATCAGCCCCAGAAACAGCTGCCAGTATTCCGGCATCGCGACGGTGAAGAAACTTTTCGCCCCGTTAACCAGCGCCGCGCCAATCACCGGCCCCACCAGCGTGCCGCGCCCGCCAAGCGCTACCCAGATGGCGGCCTCTATCGAGTTCGTCGGCGACATTTCGCCCGGGTTGATAATGCCCACCTGCGGGACATAGAGCGCCCCCGCCAGACCACACAGTACGGCAGAGAGCGTCCACACCAGCAGCTTGAACCCGCGCGGATCGTAGCCGCAAAACGTCAGCCGGTTTTCGGCGTCGCGAACGGCGGTCAAAATGCGGCCAAACTTGCTCTTCGCCAGCACAAACCCTGTGCCCAGGGCCAGGAGCAGCAACAGCACGGTGGCCAGAAACAGCGCGATACGGGTCGTCGTTTCCGTTACCGAAAACCCGAGCAGCGTGGTGAAGCCGGTAAAGCCGTTATTGCCGCCAAAGCCGGTTTCGTTGCGAAAGAACAACAGCATCCCGGCATAGGTCAGCGCCTGGGTCATGATCGAAAAATAGACCCCTTTGATCTTCGAGCGGAAGGCGAACCAGCCAAACACCAGCGCCAGCAGCCCCGGCACCAGCACAATCAGCACCAGCGCCCAGGCAAAATGCTGGGTTCCCCACCAGAACCACGGCAGCTCGCTCCAGGAAAGAAACGACATAAACGCGGGCAGACCGTCACCCGCGGCCTGGCGCATCAGGTACATGCCCATCGCGTAGCCGCCCAGGGCGAAAAAGATGCCGTGCCCAAGAGAGAGCATCCCGGCGTAGCCCCATACCAGATCCAGCGCCACCGCAACGATGGCATAGCAGAGGATCTTGCCAGTCAGCGTCAGCATCCAGGTTGACAGCGCCAGCGGATGCGTCGCAGGCAGTAAGGCGAAAAACGGCAATATCAGCAAGCACACCACCAGCAGGCTGCCTGCAATCTGCGTTGTGCGTGGCGCTTTGCGCGCCAGCGTTAAGGTCAGCGGCTGGCTCATCAGTCAATCACCCTCCCTTTCAGCGCAAACAGCCCCTGCGGGCGTTTTTGAATAAACAGCACGATCGCCACCAGAATCACGATCTTGCCCAGCACCGCCCCCATCTGGGGTTCAAGGATTTTATTAAAAATCCCCAGACCAAACGCCGCGGCCACGCTGCCTGCCAGCTGGCCTACGCCTCCGAGCACCACCACAAGGAAGGAGTCGATGATATAGCCCTGGCCCAGCTCCGGCCCGACGTTACCGAGCTGCGATAACGCCACGCCGCCTAACCCCGCAATCCCGGAGCCAAGCCCGAACGCCAGCATATCGACGCGACCTGTCGGTACCCCGCAGCAGGCGGCCATGCTGCGGTTCTGCGTCACCGCCCGCACGTTGAGCCCCAGACGGGTTTTATTCAGAATGAGCCAGGTAAAGAACAGCACCAGCAGCACGAAGCCCAGCACCACAATACGGTTCCACGGCAGCGTCAGGTTGGCAAAAACCTGCACCCCGCCGGAGAGCCATGCCGGGTTCGCCACCTCCAGGTTCTGGGCGCCAAAGGTCATGCGCACCAGCTGGATAAGCATCAGGCTGATGCCCCACGTCGCCAGCAGCGTTTCCAGCGGACGACCGTACAGATGACGGATCACCGTGCGCTCCAGCACCATTCCAATGCCCGCCGTCAGGCAGAACGCGACCGGCAAGGCGATAACGGGATAGAGCGCCAGCCACTGGGGCGCAAGCCCGGCCATCGCCTGCTGCACCATCCAGGTGGCATATGCCCCCAGCATCAGCATCTCGCCGTGCGCCATATTAATGACGCCCAGCAGGCCGTAGGTGATAGCCAGCCCCAGCGCGGCCAGCAGCAGCACCGACCCGAGGGAGAGCCCCATAAACGCCTGTCCCAGCAGATCGCCCCACATCAGCCGATGCTGGATCTGGCTAAGACTCTCTTCTGCGGCCGCGCGCACGCCGCCATCCGGCTCAGTGTCTGGCTGGGTAAACGGAGTGAGCCTGGACTGTACGTCCGGATCGTCGGACTGACCTAATAGTTCGACGGCCTTGCGGCGCACCTCTGCCTGCGGGCTTGCCAGCTGGAGGTTCGCGACCGCCAGCAGCAGCGCCTGACGCGCCACGGCGTCCGTTTCATCGTTCACACGTTTTTCCAGAAAAGCGAGCATACCGGGCTGGGCATCGCGCTGCAGCTGACGCGCAGCCGCCCGCCTCTCGGTGACACTGTCACTCACCAGCTGATGGGTGGCGATGGCGGTCGCAGCCAGCACGCGCAGCCGGTTCGTCAGACGAACGGCTTTGGTTGGCGCTTCTGCCGCACGGGCGTCCCCAAGCGACACCATTTGCCCGTTACGCTGCGCAAAGGCGTGCTTTTGACTGTCGGCATACAGGTTTTCCTTCTGCAGGGACTGAAGCAGCGGAAGCCTGGCGGCATCCGGCGCGGCGGCCCACTGCGTCAACAAATCCGCCTGCTGGCTGCGGCTGGCGGCAACAAAAAGATCGGCATCCGATGCCTGCACCATCCCTGGCAGCAGTCCGGAAAGCCATACAAGAGCGATGAACAGGCGCATGGCGTTCATGACGTTTCTCCCTGCGGTGATGGCTTAGTTGCTGGCGGTTTTCATCGGCTGGTCGGGCTTTTTGTCATTTCCGGCGATGAACGGGCTCCAAGGCTGGGCGCGTACCGGCTGTTCCGTCTGCCATACTACGTTGAACTGGCCGTTACCTTCGATTTCACCGATCATGACCGGCTTATGCAGATGATGGTTGGTGGCATCCATGGTGAGCGTAAAGCCTGATGGCGCCTTAAAGGACTGGCCGGCCATCGCCGCACGCACTTTGTCCACATCGGTAGTACCGGCTTTTTCCACCGCCTGCGCCCACATGTGAATGCCCACGTAGGTCGCCTCCATCGGGTCGTTGGTGACTACGGTGTCGGCGTTCGGCAGCTTGTGCGCCTTCGCATAGGCTTTGTAATCCGCCACGAACGCCTGGTTAGTCGGGTTATCGACGGACTCAAAGTAGTTCCAGGCCGCCAGGTTACCCACCAGCGGTTTGGTGTCGATCCCGCGCAGCTCTTCTTCGCCGACGGAGAACGCCACCACCGGCACGTCGGTCGCCTTCAGACCCTGGTTAGCCAGCTCTTTGTAGAACGGCACGTTGGAGTCGCCGTTGATGGTCGACACCACGGCGGTTTTGCCGCCCGCTGAGAATTTTTTGATGTTGGCAACGATGGTCTGGTAGTCGCTGTGGCCAAACGGGGTGTAAACCTCTTCGATATCCTTATCCTCCACCCCTTTCGAATGCAGGAACGCGCGCAGGATCTTGTTGGTGGTGCGCGGATAAACGTAGTCCGTGCCCAGCAGGAAGAAGCGTTTCGCCGCGCCGCCGTCTTCGCTCATCAGGTATTCAACCGCCGGGATGGCCTGCTGGTTCGGCGCCGCGCCGGTATAGAACACGTTTGGCGACATTTCCTCGCCTTCATACTGCACCGGATAGAACAGCAGGCCGTTCAGCTCCTCAAAGACCGGCAGTACGGATTTGCGCGAAACCGAGGTCCAGCAGCCGAATACCACCGCCACTTTATCCTGGCTTAACAGCTGTCGCGCCTTCTCGGCAAACAGCGGCCAGTTTGAGGCCGGATCCACCACTACCGGCTCCAGTTTCTTGCCCAGCACGCCGCCTTTGGCGTTGATCTCATCGATGGTCATCAGGGCGACATCTTTAAGCGGGGTCTCGGAGATAGCCATCGTGCCGGAAAGAGAATGCATGATCCCCACTTTGATGGTATCGGCCGCCTGCACGCCAAAACTCATTCCCATCGCCACGACGGACGCGGATAACGCAAAGGCTTTTAATAAGGTACGACGGTGCATATTTTCACTCCTGAAAAAGAACGCTGTGCGAAAACGTCCGTTACGGCGTGGACGCGGAAATAAATGTGTCAGCGAAGCAGGAGCAAAAAGAATGCCAGAATGGAGATAGCGCTATTTCCGGGAGGGGAGCGCAGGATGTAAAGAGAACGTCTCAGAATGGCACAGCGCTGCACTTTTATAATGCAGCGCTGAGGAGGAAGGTTTTACCAGACTTCGCTGGCGATCTGCGTCACCAGCCGGACTTTGTCCCACTGCTGGGTTTCGCTCAGGCTGTTGCCCTCTTCGGTCGAGGCAAAGCCGCACTGCGGGCTGAGGCAAATTTGCTCTTTCGCCACGTATTTCGCCGCCTCTTCCAGACGGGCTTTGATTCCCTCCGGGTTCTCCAGCTCGCCGTTTTTCGTGGTGATAAGACCCAGCACCACCTGCTGCTTGCCCGGGCGAACAAAGCGCAACGGCGCGAAATCCCCGCTGCGGTCGTTATCGTATTCCAGGAAGAAGGCATCAACGTTGACCGTTCCGAACAGCACTTCCGCCACCGGCTCGTAGCCGCCTTCGGAAATCCAGGTGGAGCGGAAGTTGCCGCGGCAGACGTGCAGCCCGATGGTCAGATCGTCCGGCTTGCCCTCCAGCGCCTTGTTCAGGACGCGGGCATAGATACGTGCAAGCTCATCGGCATCGTCGCCGCGCTCGCGGATCTGACGACGCTGATCGTCCGAACAGAGGTAGGCCCATACGGTATCGTCCAGCTGCAGGTAACGGCAGCCTGCATCATAGAATGCGCGAATCGCGTCGCGCCAGGTGGTCGCCAGATCGTCGAAATAGACGTTCAGGTCCGGATACACCGTCGCATCAATGTCTTTGCGACCGCCGCGGAAATGCAGCACGCTCGGGCTGGGAATGGTCATTTTTGGCTGGGCGTTACCGCTGATGCTTTTCAGATAGCGGAAATCGTCCAGCATCGGGTGCTCGCCAAAGCCCAGTTTGCCGGTGACGCGCACGCCGTGGGCTTTGGTTTGCACGCCGTTAAACTGGATGCCCTGCTGGGAATCGTAACGCTCAACGCCCTGCAGACCGTCGAAGAAGTCGAAGTGCCACCAGGCACGGCGAAACTCACCGTCGGTCACGACATGCAGGCCGCACGCGCACTGCTGCTCAACGACGTGGCGAATGGCTTCGTCCTCCACCGCGCGAAGCTGTCTCGCGTCAATCTCGCCGCTGGCAAATTGCAGGCGAGCCTGCTTGATGGCATCCGGACGTAAAAAACTGCCGACTACGTCGGCGCGGTACGGGGCGTGGTGTCGTTGCATGGAAATCTCCTCAGTCTGCCGGCAATAATTGCCCGCAGTGATAATTCATTATTTGAACTTTTAGACTTCTGGATGTCTAAATGTCCAAAAACAATGTCATACCTCCCCGGTGCCGGCAAACGAGAAAATTTCACGGGTGTTGAAAAAAATTCATCTTCACAGCGCGGCAGTGGTTTCGCTGCTGGCAAACGCGTAGCGTTCATCTTCCCAGCCGGTGATCCCACCGAGCATGATTTTGACCGGCAGCCCGAGACGCGCCAGCTTCAGCGCGGCTCTGTCCGCGCCGTTACAGTGCGGCCCCGCGCAGTAGACGACGAACAGCGTCCCTTCAGGCCATTGGGTCATGCGCTCAGCGGTCATCTGGCTCCACGGCATATGCAGAGCGCCCGGCACATGGCGACGGGCAAACTGCTCCGGGCTCCCCACCACGTGCAGCAAAACAAAGTCCTGCTCATTATTGGCGATGGCGTGATGCACATCGGCGCAGTCGGTTTCTACGCTCAGGCGACGCAGAAAATGGGTGACGGCTTCCTGCGGCTCGGCAGCCGGAAATTCAGTAACATAGCTCATGATCCTTCCTCATCTTTGGCGTTTGTGTTAACACTACTCTATCCAGAAATTCAGCACGTGAATGCGCTCGCTTATGCCAGAAAACAGCAAAAAGATGACAAACTTAAGACAAATTGCCCGCCCGCAGGTGGTGGTGCTGGCCTATGACGGCCTGTGTACCTTTGAGTTTGGCGTAGCGGTGGAGATCTTCGGTCTGCCACGTCCCGAGCTGGGCGATGAATGGTATCGTTTTGCGGTGGCGAGCGTGGATAGCGGTGAACTTCGGGCAACAGGCGGGATCCGTATCGTCACCGATGGTGATTTAAGCCTGCTTGCGTCTGCGGACCTGATTGTGGTTCCCGGCTGGCGTGGGCTGGACTCGCCGGTTCCGGACGCGCTCTGCAACGCATTACGTCAGGCCAGCGCGCGAGGATGCCAGCTGCTGTCCATCTGTTCGGGCGTATTTGTGCTGGCCGCTACGGGGCTGCTCAACGGGTGCAAAGCCACGACGCACTGGCGCTACATTGAGACGCTTAAAGCCCGCTACCCTGACATCGACGTGGTTGAGGATGTGCTCTACCAGGACGAAGGCGATATCCTGACTTCTGCAGGCAGCGCGGCGGGGATCGATCTCTGCCTTCACGTTGTACGAAGGGATTATGGAATGGAAACCGCTAACAGCGTGGCGCGGCGGCTGGTCATTCCTCCTCACCGGGATGGCTCTCAGCCGCAACAGCTGAGCCGCCCGGTGGCGCAGCTGCGGGAAAGCCAGCGCCTCGGCCAGCTGTTTGATTTTCTGCATACGCATCTTACCGAGCCGCACAGCGTCGACTCGCTGGCGCGTCGTGTCGGTATGAGTCAGCGCACGTTTCTTCGTCGCTTCGAGGCGGCAACAGGAACGACGCCTGCCCGCTGGTTACTCAATGAGCGCCTGCTGCGGGCGAAAGATTATCTGGAAAGCAGTCGTTTAAGTATCGACAGCATCGCGGAACAGACCGGGTTTGGCCAGGCATCGACGCTGCGTCATCACTTTCGCCAGCAGTTCGCGATTTCCCCGGCCCAGTACCGCAAACAATTTTCTCATTCCGCTACAGCCCGCTGAGGCGTCAGTCTTTTGGTTTCGCAGGAATACGGAGAACCTTATGGTCACTACACACGTTTTTATCGCAACCAGTCTTGATGGTTACATCGCCCGACACAATGATGATATCGACTGGCTCCTGCAGCGCGATGACCCGGCTGAAGATCATGGCTATGCGGCGTTCATCGCTGACAAAGAGTGGATAGTGATGGGCCGAGGCAGCTATGAGAAAGTATTGACCTTTGATGCATGGCCTTATGACCGGCCCGTGCTGGTGCTCTCCAGACAGCTGGCCGACACGCCCGTGCCCGACGCGCTGAAGGGGAAAGTGCAGTTTTCCGGCCGCACGCCAAAGGAGGTGCTCGACTACCTGGCGTTGCAGAACGTCCATCGCGTCTATCTCGATGGTGGGCAGGTGATACAGTCGTTCCTGCGAGAAGGACTGGTGGCCGATATGGTGATCACAACCGTTCCTGTCCTGCTCGGTTCGGGAAAATCGCTGTTTGGCGCCCTGCCAGAGGATATCGATTTGACGCTGGTATCCAGCCGTAGCTTCCCTTCGGGTCTGGTACAGTCGCACTATCGACTGCTATCATAAAAAGACGGTAAACACTGCGCAAAAAAACCGCCAAAAAATGGCGGTAAATGCTTGCATGGATAGATTTGTATTTTGGTCTCTACGTCCCGACACTCCATGGCCGGGCTGCGGATCCCATACAACCTAACACCCGTTGTCTTAACGAAGGTTAAACAGTCTTATTAACCTGCATGAGTATTGATCTGCAAATAACGCATAAGGCCCTGTTCAGCGCTCTGTTTTGCGTCATCATTTATGGCTTCAAGATAAAATGACCGCGCCACTCCATAAGGTGCTTTATCAGAGGGGTACGCCGCAAACTGGAATGTTTTTCCTATCGTCTGCTGGGTGCAGTCTAATTCCCAACGCACATCGTTAATTTTTTTACTGTTACAGGTTACGGCTCCATAATCGCTGGTCAAATAGGAACTAACGCGAATTTCTGCCGATTGTATATATTCTGGTTTGTTATCACCAGCATAACGAATCCCTGCAACGGCCCCAACAGCAACCGCCAGAAGCGCAAGCGCAATTATTTTTTTCATTTATTAACGACCCGTTCCTTAGCCAGAGATTAACTATTATATAAGATTTATCCTTAATGCAAATATCCGATTATGGACCAGAAATGGCAATTTACAAACATTCATGACTTTTTAGGAAATGTCCTGGACAATTTTCCGGACACACAATATTTGACAATCTCTTTTCACGAGTTTGAATTATTAAATAATAACACTAAAAAATAATCGGCATGATTACCCCGCAATGTCATTCGGTGGCGATCTCATGATTAAAAAAGGCTTATCTCTCATCATGCTTATCTGTGCACTCTTTTCAGGCCAGCTTATGGCCGGGCACAAAGGACACGAATATTTATGGGTCAAGAATGTGGCGCATCAGCTTCGTCATGAAGCCGACAGCGATGAGTTACGAAGCGCTGCGGAAGAGTCGGCGGAGGGTTTGCGCGAACACCACCTGTGGCAGAAATCGCGCAAACCGGATACCCACGTTCGGTAATTAACTGCCCTTGCGTTTAGGCAGAGTTTTCATCAGATCGTCCGGACTGACGGACGCCACAATACTGCCCGGCTGCGGCATTTTGAAGATGTGGTTTTTCATCTTGCCAATCACATGCATTTCGCAAGGACGGCAGTCGAACTTGAGAGTCAGAACTTCATCACCGTTTACAAGCTGCATGGGGGTTGCCTTCCAGCTCTTAATATTCCCTTTCGCCTGCTTAGGGCAAAGGTTAAACGCAAAGCGCAGGCAGTGCTTGGTGATCATCACCGGCACATCGCCCTTCTCTTCATGCGCTTCATAAGCCGCGTCGATCAGCTGCACGCCGTGGCGATGATAGAATTCACGCGCTTTATGGTTATAAACGTTGGCCAGGAAGGATAAATGTGTCTCCGGGTATACGGGTGCAGGTACGGCTTCCGCTTTACGGCTAGCGCGCGGATACTGCGCCAGGCGCGCGGCATCCAGCATCTCTGCCGTTTCACGACGGAACTGGTTAAGCAGGCTGTTCGGCACGAACAGAGCATCCGGCAGACTGACCTCAACGTTGCGGGCGTAGTAAATCGTCTGGCCAAGCTTCGCCACCCCATCCTTCAGGCTGTTGAGCGCTTTTTCCGCGTTGTTTGCCACCTCGAACAGGCCATCGAGCGTATGCGTTACGCTGATGCCGTCTTCACAGGTCATGGTCAGAATCAGCTGCTCTTCCCAACCGCCCAGCTCAATGTCCACCGCGATACGACGTTCGCTGGAGGTTTTCAGCAGCGCCTGCTGCCAGTTATGATCGAGGTTACGGTTAAGCGCCGCGTTTGGTCGCGCCTTGTAGAGATCGGCCGGCATTTCATTCGGCCAGACGCGGTAGCGGTTCTCGCCGGTTTTCTCGACCGTATTGGCGCGGAAGCCCACGACCTCACGCTTAATCATCACGTTAAGGCCATCGCCGTTCGCCAGCGGTTCCGTTACCTGGACATCAAGGTGATCTTTCGCCACTTTCAGCACTTCACCCACCGGTAAACCGATAAACTTCGGTGAGTCAAACGCGCCGATATCCCCTTTACGGGCATTAACGAAATAGTCCGTGCTGCCACGGTGGAACGTTTTGTCCGTCGACGGAACAAAGAAATGCTCGGTGCGCCCGGCGGACGCGCGCGCCAGATCGCCGCGATCTTCGATAATGGCGTCGAGCATCTGGCGATAGTGCGCGGTGATGTTCTTCACGTAGCTCATATCTTTGTAGCGCCCTTCAATCTTGAAGGAACGCACGCCCGCGTCGATCAGCGCGCCCAGGTTGGCCGTCTGATCGTTATCCTTCATGGAGAGCAGGTGTTTTTCGAACGCCACGACGCGGCCCTGATCGTCTTTCAAGGTATACGGCAGACGGCAGGCCTGAGAGCAGTCGCCGCGGTTGGCGCTGCGGCCCGTCTGCGCGTGGGAAATATTGCACTGACCGGAATAGGCGACGCACAGCGCGCCGTGGATAAAGAATTCAATCGTCGCGTCTGTCGCCTGGTGAATATCGCGGATCTGATTCAGGTTCAGCTCACGCGCCAGAACGATCTGCGAAAAGCCGACGTCAGAGAGAAACTTCGCCTTCTCTACCGTGCGGATATCACACTGGGTACTGGCATGCAGTTCAATGGGGGGAATATCCAGTTCCAGCACGCCCATATCCTGAACAATCAGGGCATCCACCCCGGCCTGGTAGAGATCGGTAATCAGACGTTGCGCAGGATCCAGCTCATCATCATGAAGAATGGTGTTCAGGGTCACGAACACTTTCGCCCCGAAACGGTGGGCGAACGGCACCAGTTCAGCAATATCGCTCAGGCTGTTGCTGGCGTTATGGCGGGCACCGAAGCCTGGGCCACCAATGTAGACGGCATCTGCGCCATGAAGGATCGCTTCACGGGCAATGGCGGCGTCGCGGGCCGGGCTTAAAAGTTCAAGATGATGGGATTGCAGGCGCATACTTCGTCGTTATCCGTTATGGTCAAAATGGCGGCTATTGTAGTCAGAAGTATGCGTCAGCGAAACAGTTTTGCGTAGCGTCAGCGGGGATAATGAATCAGGGAGTGAAAATGCACCGTCCGGTCGCTGCTGTTGCGGTAGGCGTGCGGTTTATCGCCGGCGAAACGGATGCCCGAATCGGCAGAAATCGTCTGCCATTTGCCGCCAAGCTTCATCTCCAGCTCGCCGCTTACTACGACGACATGTTCTATTACCCCGGCCTCATGCGGCGTGGATTCGCTCAGCGCGCCGGGTGCCAGCGTGATGGAGAAATAATCAAACCCGAGCGTCTCGTCCCACGGAAAGAGCGGCTTGACGACCATCGCCTGCTGCTGGGGGTCAAATACCGCCTGCCGGTCCGCGTCTGGGGTGATGAACGCGGAAAACGGCACGTTCAGCCCGGTGGCAATTTTCCACAGCGTCGACACCGTCGGGCTGGATTCATTGCGCTCGATTTGCCCGAGCATGGCTTTTGACACGCCGGTCTCGTCCGCGAGCTTCGACAAACTCCAGCCGCGCGCCTGGCGCAGCGTTTTCAGCGTTGTTGCAAGGTGTAGTGTGATATCCATGTTCCCTCCTGGTGACGATCAGCATACCACTTGTACGCTATAGCGCACAGTGCTACCTTACTCCGGACGTTATAACGCACAATGGAGTTTTCATGCGCCCTTCCTCTCACTTTATTCCGGTCGCACTGGCTGGATTTGTCGCCGTTCTGGTCGGTTACGCCAGCTCGGCCGCCATCATCTGGCAGGCCGCCGCCGCGGCAGGCGCCAGCGCACAGCAGATTGCGGGCTGGATGACCGCGCTGGGAATTGGAATGGGCGTCAGTACGCTGGCGCTTTCCTGGTGGTACAAAGCGCCCGTACTGACCGCCTGGTCGACGCCCGGCGCGGCGCTGCTCGCCACCAGCCTGCACGGGATCACGCTGGCAGAAACCATCGGCGTGTTCATCTTTGCTAACGCGCTTATTTTGCTCTGCGGCATTACCGGGCTCTTCGCCCGTCTGATGAAGCTGATCCCTCATTCGCTTGCTGCCGCCATGCTGGCAGGGGTATTGCTGCAGTTTGGCCTGCATGCCTTTGCGCATCTTGAGGGGCACTTTCTGCTGTGCGGCAGCATGATTGCGGCGTGGCTAATCGCAAAAGCGCTGTCGCCGCGCTATGCCATCGTGGTCACGCTGCTGGTGGGCGGGATTGTGGCATGGGCGGCAGGTGACGTTGTCACGGATAAACTCACCCTTTCTCTGGTAATGCCCGAATTTATTGCACCCGCCTTCACCTTCACCAGCCTGGTGAGTATTGGCTTGCCCTTCTTCCTCGTGACCATGGCTTCGCAAAACGCGCCGGGGTTCGCCACGATGAAAGCCTCCGGTTACCCGCTGGCGGTCTCACCGCTCATCATCGTCACGGGAGGGCTGGCGCTGCTGTTTTCTCCGTTTGGCGTCTTTTCCATCTGCATTGCGGCTATAACCGCCGCCATTTGTCAAAGCCCGGATGCACACCCGGATGCGGATAAACGCTGGCTGGCGGCCATCGCAGCGGGAGGATTTTACCTGCTGGCGGGAATTTTCGGTGGCTCCATTACCGGGCTGATGGCCGCGCTGCCGCTCAGCTGGATCCAGACGCTTGCCGGTCTGGCGCTGCTGGGCACCATCAGCGGGAGTTTATATCAGGCGCTGAATCATGAAGCGGAGCGCGACGCGGCTATCGTCACGTTTCTGATGACCGCAAGCGGCGTCACGCTCCTGGGCATCGGTTCGGCATTCTGGGGACTGGTGCTGGGCGGGATGTGCTACGCCCTGTTTTCACGCGCTCGCCGCACGTAGCTGCGAAGGCGTCATGCCCGTCGCGCTGCGAAAGCGGTTGCTGAAGTGGCTGGCGGAGTTGAACCCGCAGGCAAGCGCGATCTCCGTCAGCGGCGTCGTCGTATGCTGGACGAGGGCCTTAGCTTTATCCATTCGCCTCTGCATCACGTACTGATGCGGCGCCAGCCCCGTCGACTGGCGGAACATGCGGGCAAAGTGGTATTCGCTGAGCGCGGCCTGCACCGCCAGCTCGGCCAGCGTCAGGGGCTGGCCCAGGTTCTCTTCAATAAAGGCCAGCACGTTGCGCAGCACGAATGGCGATAGCCCTCCGGTGACGACCGGCAGCTTCCACTGCACGTTAGAGTAGTTTTGCAGCAGATGGGTCAGCAGCAGCGTGGAGGCCGTGCTCAGGGTGAGCTGGTTGGCGTGCTGCTGCCAGTCACAGCCGAGCAAAAACTGGCGATACAGCGCGGTGATCTTCGGATCGCTACCAAAAATGCGCTCGTCCAGGGTCAGCGAAAGCGGGCGCTTGTCCCAGATTTTTTCCCCCACGTCGCGCAGGTGTTCGTCGGTGCAGTAGAGATGCACAAACGACAGGTCATCGCGGATATCCCACGTCGATTCGCTCTCTTTGGGCATCAGACAGAAACGGTCCGGCCCCCCGCCGTTCTTCCAGCCGCCCGGCGTTTTTTGATAGCTTTCGTAGCCGTCCGCCACGTACAGGCTGAGGGTATGATGGTTACTTTTTACCGTTATCGTATCGTGCTTGTTGTACCACGCTGCCAGCTGAATACCCGAATTCAGCGAGACGGTTTCCCGCAGGACTGCATTCTGTTGGCAAAGCGTTTCAAAGGTATCGTAAGCGTGAGACATAACCGTTAGCGCATAATTGATGGGAATATCAGTCTAAGAAGAGTTGCCCCCCGTTGCCAGTCCCGCCGGAAGAAAAAAGCGCAAGATTTTGCAAGTCACCCGCAACCCGGTGAAAGCCCGTCGCGAGTTTCAGCGCCATACTGCGGGCTTCCGCGGTTTGAGAAGAGAGAACTATGAACGCATTATTATATGGACTCGTGGTCATTATCTGGGGAACCACCTGGATTGCGATTTTCCTGCAGCAGGGCCCCGTCGCGGCGCCGGTGTCGATTTTCTGGCGCTTCGCCGTCGCCAGCCTCACGATGATGGCGGTGTTAATCGCCCTGCGCCGCCTGCGCAAGCTGGCGCTGCGGGATCACCTCTTTTGTATACTCCAGGGATGCTGCGTTTTCTGCTTTAACTTCTGGTGTTTTTACGCCGCAGCCTCGCACATTAACACAGGGCTGGAATCCGTGATCTTCTCCATGGCCGTGCTCTATAACGCCATCAACAGCTTTATCTTCTTCGGGCAGCGCCCGCCGGCGCGCTTCTGGACGGCGGCGGCACTGGGCCTGACTGGGATCGTCACTCTCTTCTGGGACGATCTGCTGGCCAGCGGCTGGAGCGCGTCGCTCCTGACCGGGATTGGCCTCTCCGCGCTCGGCACCTACGGCTTCTCGCTGGGCAATATGATCAGCATGCGCCATCAGCGCAGAGGCCTAGAAACCATGACCACCAACGCCTGGGCGATGCTCTACGGCACGCTGGTGATGGGCTGCATTGCGCTGTTCAGAGGCGATAGCTTCGCGCCAGAGTGGACCATCAGCTACATTGGCGCGCTGCTCTATCTGGCTGTATTTGGTTCGGTGATTGCCTTTGGCGCCTACTTCACGCTGGTGGGACGCATTGGCCCGGGCAAAGCGGCCTACAGTACGCTACTCTTCCCACTGGTGGCGCTGTCCATCTCTACGGTGTATGAAGGATACGTCTGGCATATCAACGGTATCGTGGGGTTATTGCTGATTCTGGGGGGAAATATGGTGATGTTTACCAAACCAGAAACCTGGTTCAGACGCTTACGAACGGCGTAAATAAAAAGGCCTGCATTACGCAGGCCGTTTTATTTTATTTCGCGGTCTTTTTCACATCAAACATGGTGGCGTCCGTCGCCATGTCATCAACAACCTGCTTCAGGGTTGCAAAGGTCATCGGCGTACTTTCGTTGTTCAGATCTTTACCTTCGCCTTTGCGCACAACCTTCATGACCGGTTTGTTGGTGGCCGCATCGATCAGTTCGCCTTCAAAGAAGAGATGCGTATCCATAGTGCGATGCCCGGTTGCCATCTGCGTACCTGCTACCACCAGCGCGACCGGCACCACTTCATAGAACTGCAGACCTTCTTTCTGCGAACTCACCCCGGTAATTGCACCGCGGAAAATCAGGCTATGTTTACCCGGCGTGGTCACAATCGGCTTACGCGTGCCAATCGCAGTTTTCATTTTGGTATTGGTGTAGTTCAACAGCTCATCAAGCGTTTTTTGCCCAATTTGCGTGGTTGGTTTTGGCGTTGGATAATACGTAATCGGTGTCCAGAGAATACTGTCGTAATTAGCTTCGTTATAGGAAGGATCAACCCAACGCAGCGTTGGTTTACCCGTCGCAGACGTTGTCTGCTGCAAGCCTGAATAGTCTTTTAAAAAGCCAGAATATTGTTCGGGAGCTGCGACTTTCGAAGAACAGCCCGCTAACGCCAACAGACCAGTAAGCACTGCAACTTTAAAAAAAGTTTGAGTACGCATGATAGTTTTCCATGTTATCTGCAAGTATGCATTTGAAGTTATAGCAAAAGACCGGCGGGTTTGTTGTGACAAAAAATGATGCGGAGAGCACAAATTGCGAAAAGACTGCCCGCAAGCGTGCCGGGCAGTGAAAAATTACTGATTTATATCCAGTTGCCAGAACAGATGTTTGCCAAACGGGTCAATTTCATAGCCCGTCACCTCCTTGCGCACCGGTTCGAAAATGGTTGAATGCGCAATCATCACCGCGGGCATCTGGTCATGCATCATCTGCTGCGCCTCTTTATACAGCGCCACGCGTTTATCGCGATCGGTGGTTGATTTTGCTTCCGCAATAATTTTATCGAAGGGCTTATAGCACCATTTCGCCGAATTTGACCCACCGTTTGCCGAGGTGCAGGTGAATAGCGGGCCGAAGAAGTTGTCCGGATCGCCCGTTGCCGTCGTCCAGCCCATCAGCGCGGCCTGATGCTCTCCGCCCTTCACGCGTTTCAAATACTCGCCCCATTCGTAGGTAACGATTTTGGTCTGCACGCCTATTTTCGCCCAGTCCGCCTGAATCATCTCCGCCATGCGTTTCGCATTCGGGTTATAGGGACGCTGCACCGGCATCGCCCATAAATCGATGCTGACGCCGCTGGCAAAACCGGCCTCTTTCAGCAGCGCTTTGGCTTTTTCAGGGTCGTAGTCGTAATCCTTAAGCTCGCTGTCTGCGCTCCATACGCCCGGCGGCAGCAGGTTCTTCGCAGCGGTGCCGGTACCGTGGAACACCGCATCAATAATGGCTGGTTTATTGATGGCCATCGCCAGCGCCTGACGGACCTTCACGTTATCCAGCGGCGGCTTCTGCGTGTTGAACGCCAGGAAGCCGGTATTTAGCCCCGCCTTACTCATAAGATTAATGTCTTTGTTGGCCTTCATGCGCGGCAGATCGGCCGGGTTTGGGAAGGGCATGACCTGACATTCGTTCTTCTCAATTTTGGCAAAGCGCACGGAGGCATCTGGGGTGATGCTAAACACCAGCCTGTCCAGCTTCGATTTCCCCTGCCAGTAGTCGGCAAACGCCGTGAAAAGGATCCGGGAATCTTTCTGATACTGCGCCAGCTTAAACGGCCCGGTGCCGATGGGCTCCATATCCACCTTCTCCGGCGTGCCCGCTTTTAGCATCGCGTCGGCATACTCCGCCGAAAGGATTGAGGCAAAATACCAGGCCAGATCGGCGACAAACGGCGCTTCCGGGTGCGCCAGGGTAAAGCGCACGGTATGCTCATCGACTTTATCAATCGCGGTTATCAGGCTGCCGAACTCCAGACTTTCGAAGTTGGAGTAGCTGCCGTTAGAGACGTTGTGGTAGGGATGATTCACGTCTTTCTGCCGCATAAACGAGAAGATCACGTCGTCGGCGTTAAAGTCGCGGGTTGGCGTGAAGGATTTATTGCTCTGGAACTTAACGCCCTTACGCAGAAAGAAGGTGTAGACCTTGCCGTCGTCGCTCACCTCCCAACGCTCCGCAAGGCTTGGCACCAGCTCCGTGGTGCCGGGTTTGAAATCGACCAGACGGTTATAGACCGGCACGGCGCTGGCGTCCACGCTGGTTCCCGAGGTGTATAGCTGAGGATTAAAGTTTTCCGGCGATCCTTCGGAGCAATACACCAGCGTTTTCGCAGCGACAGCGGAACTGACCGTGAGTGCCGCGAGCGCCAATGTGAAAGTTGTGAGTTTGCTTGTCATCATTTATTCCTGTCTTTTTAATTCGACGGCTAATTAATTCTTTTGCCATTTCATAAATAACATTAAAGTGATGTGACAAACACCTGAAAAATAAATAAGGAATAAATCACTATGGGCTCGCCGCTTTCCAGACAATTAACGCACCGTTTTTTCCGCTATCTCGCGATCACCAGCCAGAGCGATCCCAAAGTCAAAACCCTGCCCTCAACGCCGGGCCAGCATGACATGGCGCGCGAGCTGGCGCAGGAGCTGGCACAGCTGGGGTTAGACGACATTGTGATTGATGAATTCGCCACGGTGACGGCGGTAAAAAAAGGCAACGTGCCCGGTGCGCCGCGCATCGGCTTTATTACCCATATTGATACCGTCGACGTGGGACTTTCACCGGATATTCATCCACAAATATTAATGTTTACCGGTGAAGATCTCTGTCTGAATAAAGAGAAAGACATCTGGCTGCGGGTTAACGAGCACCCTGAAATTCTGGCTTATCCGAACGAGGAGATTATTTTCAGCGACGGAACCAGCGTATTGGGCGCGGATAATAAATCGGCGGTCACGGTGGTCATGACGGTGCTGGAAAACCTCACGGCGGAGCATCGGCATGGGGATATCGTCGTGGCGTTTGTGCCTGACGAAGAGATCGGCCTGAACGGTGCCAAGGCGCTGGATCTTAAGCGCTTCGACGTCGACTTTGCCTGGACCATCGACTGCTGCGAGCTGGGTGAAATTGTTTACGAGAATTTTAATGCGGCCGCCGCGGAGATCCGCTTTACCGGCGTAACGGCGCACCCGATGTCCGCCAAAGGCGTGCTGGTGAATCCCCTGCTGATGGCGACTGATTACATCAGCCATTTTGACCGCCAGCAAACGCCGGAGTGCACCGAGGGACGTGAAGGCTATATCTGGTTTAACGGCATTCAGGCCGGACAGAACGAGGCCGTTCTTAAGGCCAATATCCGCGACTTTGACAAGGAGAGCTTTGCCGCGCGCAAGCAGCAGATTGCCGACGTGGCCGCACTGATTGCCGCCCAATATTCGACGGCCAGAGTGGACTATCGCATTGAAGATACCTACAGCAATATCAGCAATGCGATTGGTGAAGACCGGCGCGCTATCGATCTGATGTTCGAAGCGATGGAATCGCTCGGCATCACGCCGAAACCGACGCCGATGCGCGGCGGCACCGACGGCGCGGCGCTCTCGGCAAAAGGGCTACTCACGCCGAACTTCTTCACCGGGGCGCATAACTTCCACTCGAAGTTTGAATTCCTGCCGCTGTCGTCGTTCGAAGCGTCTTACAACACGGCCCTGCAGATCTGCCTGCTGGCCGCCCGTTAAGCGGGCTTGCGCGCCAGCATCGTGGCAAAGCGCAGCCTGATGCGGTTACCATTTTCATCGGTGCGGTGCAGTTCGCCAACGTCTTCGTTGTATTTGAGCAACTCCCAGCCTTCATAGTAGTTGCTCAGCTCACCGCTCTTGAACGCAAACGGGAAGCCGACGGTGCACGGGTAATCCACCGTGTCCATCGCGGCAACAATCAGGTTGTAGCCGCCAGGCCTGGTGCAGCGCTGCATATTAGCGATAAGACCCGGGATGGTTTTTGACTCCAGGAACATCAGCACCACGGTGGAAAGAATGAAATCGTACTCGCCGTCAAAACTCAGGTTGTTGAGATCTTTAATCGCCGCGTGGAGGTTATCGATCCCTTCTTCCGCCTTAATGCGCTCGATATTATCGATGCTCATCGGGTTCTTGTCCCACGCGGTGACATCGTGGCCGTTAGCTGCAAGATAGAGGCTGTTACGGCCGTTGCCGCAGCCCAGATCCAGCGTTTTACCGGGCTTCACAATCTCCGCGCTGTACAGCACCTCTGAATGGGTACGGGTTAAGCCATATTTCTCTGTGAAGTAATTCTCATCGACGGTCATTGTTTTCCTGCGTTCTCATAAAGTGAAAGTGCATCCTGGATGCTATTTTAAGGCGTTTACCGTCTGGTTGCCAGCCGCTCGAAAATCGAAAAATTTGCTACGTTTAGTTAAGACGCTTATCAGAGAAATAAAGATGAACAAATATCGCCTTAGCGACGAGACCCGCCTCTGGCAATGGAAAAACGGCGAAACCACCCACGCCACTACGCTGCGGCAGATTATCGCCACGGCGGACTTTAACGACGTGACGGTCGGGACGAGAGGCGGCTGGATTGACGATGAGCGCGCCCTCGCGCAGGACGGCCACTGCTGGATCTACGATGAAAACAGCGTGGTGTTCGCCGGAGCGACCGTGTCCGGCAACGCGCGTCTTACCCTGCCGTGCGTCGTGAGCCATGATGCCCGTATCGGTGACAGCTGCTGGCTGGACGGCGCAGAGGTCAGCCACGGGGCGCGAATAAGTGACAACGTCACCATTCAGCAATCCTGCGTGCGGGGCGAGTGTCATATCTACGGCGAAGCGCGCGTGCTGCACCACAGCGTGGTCATTGCTGCCAAAGGGCTTACGCCGGACCATGAACAGATCCTGCAAATCTACGATAAGGCAACGGTGATCCAGTCGAGGATTGTGCACCAGGCGCAAATCTACGGCGAGGCGATGGTTAATTTTGCCTTTGTTGAACACCGGGCCGAAGTCTTCGACAACGCGATCCTCGAGGGAAACGAACTCAACAACGTGTGGGTGTGCGACTGCGCAAAAGTCTATGGTAACGCCCGCGTGATTGCCGGCTTTGATGAAGATGCCATCCCAACGGTGCGCTACAGCTCGCAGATTGCGGAGAATGCCGTGGTCGAGGGAAACTGTGTCATCAAGCATCACGTCCTGATTGGCGGTCAGGCCTGGCTGCGCGGCGGGCCGATCATGCTGGATGATAAAGTCGTGATTCAGGGGCGCGCGCGCATCAGCGGGGATGTGCTGATCGAACATCGGGTTGAAATTACCGGCGATGCGGTTATTGAAGCATTTGCCGGCGAGAGCATTCACCTGCGCGGCGAAAAAGTGATTAACGGCGACCAGCGCATCACCCGCACGCCGCTGCTGGGTGCGTTATAGGGTATAAATCCTGCCGTAGATATTCACGTCTTCAAAGCGGCCATTCAGGTATTCCGCTTCCCGCAAGCACCCTTCCAGCGTAAAACCGTTGCGTACGGCAACGCTGTTGCTGTGCTGATTCGCCACCCGACATTTGATCACAAAACGACGGATCTCACCGCGCTCAGCGTAGTAGCGCATAAACGCCTGCAGTGACCTGGAGAGAATACCCTGCCCCTGGTGGGCTTCATCCAGCCAGTAGCCGATGTACCCGGCCTTGTTGGTTGGTTCAATCGTGTTGAACGACAGTACGCCAACCAGCGCATCATCCTTAAAGATCAAAAACATTTTGGCGTAGCCGCGCTGGTGCAGCATCTGGTTACTCTGCACGTTGCGGCGGGTATCCTCTTCGCTGCCTACGTGCTGCGCCCAGTAAAAGGCGGTTTGCAGAAAGATTCTGTTTTTGACGACGAGATTGTGCAGATCGGCGGTATAGCGCTCTTCGACGGCGCGAAGCTCGAGAGCGTCAGATACCGGGATAATTTCGGATTTTACTACGGTCATTGCCCCTCACCCTAACCCTCTCCCGGAGAGAGAGGGAATCGATCGTTAACGCATTACCCTGTCGTCAACGTAGTTACGTTTATCCGGCGCCGGTGGGAAATACTGGTACAGCCAGGTTTCACTGATGGCGTCGCCCTGGCAGCGCAGGAACAGACGCATATCCACCGGCTCCGTCGAATCCGACGTCGGGTACCAGTCAAACAGAATTCGATAGCCGTCAAACGGTTCAACGTAGAGGATCTCCACCTGCTTCGCTTCACCGCTGGAGAGCGTAATCACCGGCTCGATGCCTTTTGGCGCAGCGGCCTTCAGATCGCCGCCGACAAAATCTATCGCAAAGCGACGGGCCCATACTTTCGGGTAGTTTTCGCCCGGCGCCCAGCCTTCCGGGAACCCGCCCATGCCGGTACGGGTGGCGAAGACGTTGGCCAGCGGAGAACGCACCGGCGGCATAGCGCTCCAGTAGAGGCGATATTTGAAGTCCAGCTCGTCGCCCGCTTTGACTGCTTTTTCCGGCTGCCAGAAGCAGACCACGTTATCCAGCGTTTCACCGGTGGTCGGGATCTCCATCAGGCCAACCGCGCCTTTACCCCAGTCGTTACGCGGTTCCACCCACAGGCTTGGACGCTTGTTGTACCACCCCATCACGTCCTGATAGTGCGAGAAATCGCGATCGAGCTGCAGCAGACCGAACCCTTTCGGGTTTTTGTCCATATAGGCATTGAACTGCAGCTTCTGCGGGTTGTTCAGCGGACGACAGATCCACTCCCCGTTGCCGCGCCACATCGCCAGGCGGTCGGAGTCATGAATTTGCGGGTGAATGGTGTCACACATGCGGCGTTCATTATTACCGCAGCTGAACATGCTGGTCATCGGCGCAATGCCGAGCTGCTTGATGTCCTTACGAGCGTAGAGGTGGTTTTCCACCTCCATGATCACCTGGCTCTTCTCGCAGTGGATCACGAATTTATAGGCACCCGTGATGCTCGGGCTGTCGAGCAGCGTATAAACGGTAAAGGTCGTGTCGCCTGGCTTGACGGTTTCAAACCAGAAGGAGGTAAAGTCCGGGAACTCTTCCGGCGTGTCGGTAAAGGTGTCTACCGCCAGACCGCGGGCGGAAAGGCCGTACTGGTAGGTGTCATCCACCGCGCGGAAGTAGCTCGCGCCCAGGAAGGAGACGATATCGCGACGCGCCAGCTCTGGCGCCTTAAAGGCGCGGAAGCCCGCAAAGCCGAGATCGCTTTGCCCTTCCAGCTGTTTGGTATCCACGCCCGTTTCACCGTAGCTGAACAGCTCAGGACGGAAGTGGATCTCGCGCGCCATAGAGGTCGACTGGTCCAGCGAGAACATCCGCACGCGACGGCGGAACCCCATTCCCATATGGAAGAACTGCACGTCCAGCTGACGCCCTTCAATGTTGTTCCACAGAGACTGTTTTTCATCGTAGCGGATGGCGTTGTACGCCTGCGGCGTCATGGTCGCCAGCGTCTCCGGCAGCGGGCGCGGCGCGCCACCCCACGGGGTTTTTGCCAGGTCATGCGCCATGGATTGCAGTACGGAGAAGTCAAAACGACGGCTCTGGCCGTCAGCAATGTCAGAGTCGGCGGCGTATGCCGCTTTGGAAAACAGTGAGGCAAGGCCGGATGTGCCGCTCAGGGCTGCCGCTGCCAGCGAGCCTTTTAGAAAACGTCTGCGATTCATGCCTGGAAAAACGTCCTTATGGTCGTGTGAATGTGTTCCGCGCTCGGCGAAATGACGGCAAGAAAGAACGCACAGCCTAAACAAAAATGGTTAAGAATCCAATTGTTGGCCGGTGATTATATGAACAAAGTGAGAAATATTTTCTGTCGACCAGAACGGCCCGAAAGTGGTGTAAAGAAAGCCTGGAAAATGTGTAGAAAAATGCCCCGGCGCGACATCGTTCACCGGGGCCAAAGAGGCGGTTATTTTACGCTGACATCGATACCCGGGAAGTACTTATCAGCGAGTTTGGCGATCGTGCCGTCGGCACGTACTTTATCAATTGCGGCGTCAAGCTGCTTTTTGGTGGCCTCGTCACCTTTACGCAACCCAAAGCCGATCCCACTGCCGAGGATAGTGTCGTCAGACACCGGCTTGCCGATGAAGCCAAACCCTTTCCCCTGCGGCTTGCTGAGGAAACCTGCCTGCCCGGCCGCGGACATGACCAGCGAGGCGTCGATACGGCCATTCAGCAGATCGCCCCAGGCCATATTCTGATCTTTATAAGACACCACGGTGACACCCTGCTTTTCCCAGTGCTCTTTGGCATAGGTTTCCTGAATGGAGCCCTGCAGCACGCCGATGGTTTTCCCCTTCAGCCCTTCAGGCGTCGCCTCGACCGCCGTACCGGCCTTGCCGACCAGCTGCGACGGAATACGGTAGATAGGCTGGGTAAAATCAATGCTCTTGCGGCGCTGCTCGGTGATATTCATCGCCGAGTTGATGGCGTCGAATTTCTTCGCCACCAGGCCCGGGATCAGCGCATCAAACGAGGTTTCCACCCAGCTGCACTTCAGCGCTGCCGCTTTGCAGATGGCGTTCCCCAGTTCAACGTCAAACCCTTCCAGTTCGCCTGCCGCATTGCGGCTTTCAAACGGCGGATATTCGGCTTCCAGACCGTAACGCAGCTCGGACGCCGCGAAGGAGGAAAAGGTACACAGCAATCCCATGCCGACAACTAACGCGCGTAATTTCATCTCATACTCCTCAGAGCCTATCTCAGCGTGGTTTAACCCGACACAGGGCCTGGGCACCTGCCCGTAACGTCGCCTCATCTTTCGCAAAAGAGAGACGAATCAATTTATTATCCGTACCGTCCGCATAAAACGCCGACAGCGGAATGGTGGCAACACCGTACTCAACGATCAGCCGCTTCACCAGATCGCTGTCGCGCTCGTCGCTGAACTGGCTGTAGTCCGCCAGCATGAAGAACGATCCGGCGCTGGGCAGCAGCGTGAACGGCGAATCGGCCAGCAGACTCTGCAGCAGATCGCGCTTGCGCTGGTAAAACGCCGACAGCGACAGCCAGGTTTGCGGGTCGACCATATGTTCAGCAAACGCTTGCTGCATTGGCGTATCGGCAGAGAACATTAAAAATTGATGGACTTTACAAATCTCGTCCATCAGCACCGCCGGTGCAACACAGTAACCCACGCGCCAGCCGGTGACGTGATAGGTTTTTCCGAAAGAAGAAATAATCACGCTACGCTCCGCCAGCTGCGGGTGCGTAGCCATCCCATGGTGCGGCTCACCGTCAAAAACCACGTGTTCATACACTTCGTCAGACAAAATAATGATGTCAGTATTGCGCGTCAGCGCCGCCAGCTGCTGCAGATCGTTGGCCGAAAAGACCTGACCGCTCGGGTTGTGCGGCGTATTGATGATAATCATGCGCGTGCGCGGGGTGATAGCAGCCCGGACCTCATCCCAGTTGACGGCAAAATCCGGCACGGTCAGCTTGATGGCAATTGGGGTTGCCCCCTGCAGACGGACAATCGGCGCGTAGCTGTCAAAAGAGGGCTCAAAGTAAATCACCTCATCACCCGGGTGCACCAGCCCGCTAATCGCCGAATAGAGACCTTCGCTGGCGCTGGCGGTCACCAGGACCTCGCCGGCCGGGTCATACCGCGTGCCGTAAAGCGTGGCAATTTTATCGGCAATGCGCTCTTTGAGCGGCTGCAGGCCGGTCATCGCCGCATACTGGTTATGCCCCGACTCCATTGCGCGGGTGACGCCCGCAATCAGCTTCGGGTCGCAGGAAAAATTCGGTGCGCCCTGAGAAAGGTTAATCGCGTTATGCTGCGCCGAGAGCTGGCCGATAACGGTAAAAATGGTGGTGCCCACATCGGGCAGTTTGGAGCGCGTCTGCACTGGCGTTCGTAAAGTCATCCTCTTTCCCTTCTCATGGACATTGCATAACTATTCAAACAACATCTCTGTTGTCGGGACAATCGAATTGTTGTCATAATAGCCATGATAAAAATGCATAGCTGAGGGTTTTCCATGTCGCGCCGTTCGCTCCCGCTCAATGCCATCGACGCATTTTTAGTCACCGCGCGTCACCTGAATCTGACCCATGCTGCCGCAGAACTTTGCCTGACGCAGGGAGCCGTGAGCCGCAAGATAGCCTCCCTTGAAGCGTGGTTTGGCTTTCCGCTTTTTGAACGCCACGCGCGCGGCCTGCGCCTCTCTTCGCAGGGCAGCGCCCTGCTTCCGGAGCTGCAGTCTGCTTTTGAACAATTGCTGACCGTGGCCGACCAGGCCCGCAGCCAGCAGACCGTGATCCGGCTCAAGGCACCCACCTGCGCCATGCGCTGGCTGGTGCCGCGCCTGCTGGAGGTTGAGCGTGAGCAGCCGGATCTGCAGATCGCCCTGACCACCACTACCGATCACAACGTCAATTTCAAAACCGAATCTTACGACGCGGCCATCGTGTTCGGGACGCACATGAGCGCAGGCGACCTGCTGTTCGAAGAGGCGCTCACCCCGGTGATAAGCCCGGTGCGGGCGGGTGCAACGCTGGGATCGCTGACGTTCCTGCACCCCACAAGAGATAAGACAGACTGGTCGCTGTGGCTGACGAAACAGGAAGGTCCGGGCTTTGCTATGCACAAAAATCAACACTTCGACACGATGGATCTCGCCATCACGGCCGCCATTCAGGGGCTGGGCGTTGCCATTGCCGACGAAACGCTGGTGGCCGAAGATGTCCGCGCGGGAAGACTGATGCGGCCTTATGAAACCAGCATAAAAACCGGCGCGAGCTACCGGCTGGTGCTGCGCGAAGCGCCAGGCGAGGAAAATGGACTGGCGGCGTTTCGCGCATGTTTGCTTAATCGAGGCTGACGTGGTGCTTCATCACCCGTTTGAAGAGGCTCATCCGGGCGCGCATAAAGCGGTTTTCAAGCCTGAAACCTGCATGTTTATTCACGCCAATGCGTAATAAAACGTCCCGCCCTTTTCGGCATGCGGGCCAGTGCGTCGGCCCGGGCAGGATCTCGCGAGGACCAGCGTCACGCGCAAAGCTCACCCAGTAATCGGCCACGTGGGCAGCAAACTGCAGATCCCGTTCGTTGACGTACTGACGTGAAGGCTCTACCTGACCTAACGTATCAAAGACATAGGGAACCTCGTTGCCGTGCCAGGCACCGTTGATATAGGTGGCATGTTCCGCTTCCGCGACATAGTCAAACCAGTAACGCCAGCACAATCCGCCGACGCGCTGCTGAGCCTGCATCACGACGTAGCCCATCGTGGTGAACGCCATGTCGCGGCACACCTGCCTGCCCAGCTCTTCATCGCCTTTGACGCCAGGATAGAGCAGCTTAATCAGCCCCAGTCCGAAGCGCCGCTCCCGGCGGAGCTTCTGGATTTGCCCGGCGAGATCGATGCCAAACACCGCCATTACGCTGGCCTCATCGCTGTTCGACCCAATCATTACCGGTACGGGATGCTGGCGGGCCGCGAAAAAGACGTCCAGCATCGCTTCGGGCAGAACGCAGTCCCCGACGATGGGCGCGGGTGCGACGTTCAGCGGCGCGGTTAACGGCCAGAACGCCTCGGGCGGAATGGCGCGCAGCTGCTCAGCAGTCGCCTTCTCCAGGCCAAAATGGGCGGCCAGCGCCTCCCCTTTTCGCAGCGCCTGCTCGCGCGGCGTGTCCGGCAAGGTGTACCCGCTTTGCACAATAGCCTTATGGAACAATCCTGCCGCCAGCGGCGAGGCCATCAGAGAAAGCACGCTGCGCGCACCGGCGGATTCGCCAAACAGGGTCACGTTAGCGGGGTCGCCACCAAATGCGGTGATATTGTCCCTAACCCATTCGAGCGCGGCGATCTGATCCAGCAGTGCAAAATTATGCACCACGCGATCTTCCTCGCCCTCCAGCGCGGGATGGGCGAAAAAGCCGAGATGGCCGAGACGGTAGTTGATCGTCACGACAACAACGCCTCGCGTAGCCAGCGCTTTACCGCTATAGGGCGGTAACCCCCCCGCGCCAATGGTAAAGCCACCACCGTGCAGCCAGACCATAATCGGAAGCGCCCCGGCGCGCTCTTTGGGGGACCAGACGTTCAGATAAAGACAGTCTTCCGAGAACTGGCCGGGATCGCCTCCGCCCAGCTCCTGACAATATTCGCTGCTTTGCCAGCTTGAGGCCGAAAAGGCGGTGGCCTCGCGAACGCCATCCCACGGCTCAGGGGGCCGCGGGGAGCGCCAGCGCCACTCGCCCACGGGCGGTGCAGCATAAGGAATACCGCACCAGACGTGGACATTTTCATCGGTTAAACCAGAAAGTGCGCCCTGGCGCGTTTCAACCACAGGGGCGGAAGGATTTTGCATAACGACCTTATTTTTTCCATCACACCCCAGCAGAGTAACGATTTCAGAGCAAACCGCAACGCTGTTTGCTGCGCGTTTCAGCCTCCTGGTAGAGCGTAAACTCGTTATATACCGGGCAGCCCAGCGCGTCTTCAAACGCATCGCGGCTGGCGTTACCGTGGCTGCGGGCCTGTGTTTCATTCCCGAGATTGGACTGGAAAATCCCCGCGGCGCTGACCGGGAGGAAATCTTCGTAGGTGATCGGCTGGGCAACCACCCATCCGCGCTCGATCAGCGGTTGCGGATCGTCTCCCGGCCGGAACGCATGGCGATGCGCTTCTCCCGCGGGCGTCAGACGGTAGCGGAAATACGCCAGCTCCTGACGGCGCATCAACAGTTCGCTGTCAGGGAAGGCGCTAAAGATATCGCGCAGATGCAGCTGGTGGGTCAGGTTATCTTTGCCGGTGCCTGCCTGGGCAAGCAGGCTATCGTACAGCTCCCGGCCTTTCGGGGTCAGCGCCACGCCGCGCTGTTCAATCTCACCGAAGCGCGCGGTGTGGGTGCCCTTATGTTCCCCGGCAAACAGCACCGGCTCTTCCAGCGCCTTGAAGCTGGTTTGACGCAGCAGGACGGGCACCTCGCGACGCGGCGGGCCTTCTATCAGAATTTTCGGCTCGATACCGTACTTCGGCATCAGCTCCTGCACCCGATCAATATCCAGCGTGCGCGGCGTGAGGTGGTTAATGTGGCAGCCGGGGAAGCAGACCACATCGGCAATCAACCGGTGCTCGTTGTGCAGCGCAAGATAGGTTTCCCGATCGACCGTCGCGTGACGGTGCCAGCGGAAGGTTTCCAGCGCTTCCTGCACAAACTCGTGCGCCTGCTCGTCAGTAAACTGCCCTTCCGATTCATACAGATCGAGAAGCGCCAGACAGCGCGGGGTGAAGATGTTCCGGTGAGAGAGGATTTCCGCCGCACGTTCGCGCAGCGCGACGTTTTCAATCAGCTCAAGGCGCAGCAGCGACGTAAAGATGCGGAACGGATTACGGCACAGCGCCGCATCATCGATCGGGCGAAACGCCGTTGAGTGAACCGGCACCCCCGCCTGGGAGAGATCGTAATAGCTGACCGGGTACATGCCCATAATGGCAAACATACGGCGCAGGGTTGAAAGTTCTTGCGCACTGCCAACGCGAATTGCTCCGTGACGCTCCACGTTCAGGCGCGCAAGCTCATCAGCGTTTGCCAGTTGTTCATGTAATAGTGGATTATTTTCCAGAACCGTCAGGTTTACGTCCGCAACCAGTTCAAGCAAGGTGCCGTACTGCGGAACTTCCTGCTGGTACATCGCCGACATAGCCTGCGAAAAGTGTTCCCGAATGTCATCAGCCGTGATGGTGTTCGCCATGATGTCATGCCTCCAGTGAATATTACCTGGAGTGTAGAGAAACCCGTTCCTTCCGGGGGGAAGAATTTCTGAATTGTGATCTTAAGACGACAGTGGTCAAACCGTGTGCTACTGGTCCCTGAACAGCGCCGAACGGAACCGCCCTTTAAACCTGAACGCTTTTATCCAGGATTTTACTTATAATTATTTAGGGTTCCGCTTTCTAGCTATAAAGGAGTATTTTTGGGGTCTCTCCTGAATGCAAATTAACCAATTCGAGTAAGCCATTATTTTTATCCTCACCTTTCAAATTTTTAGCTCGAAGTTAGGATTAATCTGAATGGCTGTTTACAAGTCCTTCCTGTCTATCCATATTTCCCTTTTAAGCGAAGCGTAAATTTACAAATATTTAAAAATAACGCAACCGCAAATAGCAAAACGCATTTGACGGATACCGCACAGCGACTAGAGTTATTACTCGAACGACGAGTGATACGGAATATTTTCGTATCGTACTGGCATAACCAATATATGACTATGAGGTTTAATATGGCAGAGCATCGTGGTGGTTCCGGTAATTTCGCTGAAGACCGTGAAAAAGCATCAGAAGCTGGACGTAAAGGTGGCCAGCACAGCGGTGGTAATTTTAAAAACGATCCGCAACGCGCATCTGAAGCGGGTAAGAAAGGGGGACAGAACAGTCACGGCGGAGGCCGTAAGTCTGATAACTCCTGATCTTATTTAGTACTCTTTTAATAAAACCAGAGAGCATGCTGCGGGCTGAAAAGCTCGCAGTACCCTTTCTATATTTTACCGGAGCGTAATTATTATGAATATGAAAAGCGTCGAGGATGTCTTTATTCATCTTCTGTCGGATACCTACAGCGCAGAAAAGCAGCTTACCCGAGCGTTAAGCAAGCTTGCCCGCGCCGCCTCCAGCGAGAAGCTGAGCGCTGCTTTTACCGCCCACTTGGAAGAGACGCAGGGTCAGATCGAACGTATCGACCAGATCGTCGAACAGGAAGAAGGAGTTAAGATTAAACGCATGAAGTGCGTGGCGATGGAAGGCTTAATTGAAGAAGCCAACGAAGTGATCGAAAGCACCGAAAAAAATGAAGTGCGTGATGCTGCCTTAATTGCCGCTGCGCAAAAAGTCGAGCATTACGAAATAGCCAGCTACGGTACCCTTGCCACATTAGCAGAACAACTGGGCTATAAAAAAGCCGTTAAGCTTCTTGCCGAAACGCTGGAAGAAGAAAAAGAGACCGACCTTAAACTCACCGACCTGGCCGTAGGAAATATTAACCAAAAAGCGCAGAAATGACGCAATAATACAGGTTAAATAAAATGAGCATCAGTCCCAGGACAATTAAACGGTGCCATTTGGCGGCAGCAATAATATGGTTCATTCTCGCTATTCCTTCCGTAATATGGTGGAAGAACAGCGTGCTATGGGTCATTATCATCAGTATTTATGCCAATATTGTCGGCCATTTACCTGGCTACAGTGCCGCACGTGCCGATCAGGCTGCTGAAAGTGAGAACAAATAAGCGAACCCCTAATGAGGATACAATGATGAATCACGTAGAACACTACCATGACTGGCTACGCGATGCCCATGCAATGGAAAAGCAAGCCGAATCAATGCTGGAATCCATGGCCAGCCGTATCGATAATTATCCTGATGTTCGCGCCAGAATTGAGCAACATATTAATGAGACAAAACGGCAAATCACATTGCTGGAGGAAATCCTCGACCGTAATGATATTTCTCGTTCGGTCTTAAAAGACTCGATGAGCAAAATGGCGGCGCTGGGACAATCCATCGGCGGCATGTTCCCTTCCGACGAAATCGTGAAGGGCTCGATCAGCGGCTATGTTTTCGAACAGTTTGAAATCGCCTGCTATACCTCCCTGCTCGCGGCGGCGAAAAAAGCGGGCGATACCGCTTCAATACCCGCTATTGAGACGATCCTCGCCGAAGAGCGCGAAATGGCCGACTGGCTGATTCGTCATATCCCGCAAACGACGGAACAGTTCCTGCTGCGTTCAGACGCGTCGGGTGTCGAAGCGAAAAAATAATCCACAGGAGAGTGAGCATGTTTCGACACGTCAAACAGCTGCAATACACGGTTCGCGTCGCCGAACCGAATCCCGGCCTTGCCAACCTTTTACTGGAACAATTTGGCGGGCCGCAGGGTGAACTGGCTGCCGCCTGCAGGTACTTTACGCAAGGGTTGAGCGATGACGATCCGGGCCGTAAGGATATGCTGATGGATATCGCAACCGAAGAGTTAAGCCACCTCGAAATTATCGGCACCCTGGTCGGCATGCTGAATAAATGTGCCAAGGGGGCGCTGGCGGAAGGGGTGGAAAATGAGGCCGAGCTGTATCGCTCCATGACCGAAAACGGGAATGACAGCCACATCACCTCCCTGCTCTACGGCGGCGGCACTCCGCTCACCAACTCAGCGGGCGTGCCCTGGACGGCGGCCTACGTCGACACCATTGGCGAGCCGACGGCGGATCTGCGTTCGAACGTTGCGGCCGAAGCCAGAGCCAAAATCATCTATGAACGGCTGATCAACGTGACCGACGATCCCGGCGTTAAGGACGCGCTGGCGTTTCTGATGACGCGTGAGGCGGCGCATCAGCTCTCCTTTGAGAAGGCGCTGCAGTCCATCCGTAATAATTTCCCGCCGGGAAAACTGCCGCCAATCGAGGAATTCACCAACAAGTACTACAATATGTCTGAAGGTGGAGAGGTTCGCGGAAGCTGGAACAGCGATAAACATTTCGATTACGTTGAGTCCCCCCAGCCTGCGGTTGACGGCGGCGATGGCAGTGCCAGCGTGACGCTCACAACCGAGCAGGCAACTCTGGTTAAGGCGATGTCTGCCCGCACGAAGTCCGATCCACATTCCGACCCGCTGACCGGTGCCGAGCTGGGTGCCGGTAAGACTAAACCGTAATCGGTTTGCCGGGCAGTCCTGAACTGCCCGGCAAGTCGCGTGCCCCATCGTCTCAGAGGTACGGACCATGTTCGAACTCGATGCATTTCATCTGGCCAGAATTCAGTTCGCTTTTACCGTCTCGTTCCATATCCTTTTTCCCGCGATCACCATCGGCCTCGCCAGCTATCTGGTGGTGCTGGAAGGCATGTGGCTGCGCACCAAAAACGACGTCTGGCGATCGCTATACCACTTCTGGCTAAAGATATTTGCCGTTAACTTCGGCATGGGCGTCGTTTCCGGGCTGGTTATGGCGTATCAGTTTGGCACCAACTGGAGCGGGTTCTCCCAGTTCGCGGGCAGCATTACCGGCCCGCTTCTGACCTATGAGGTGTTAACCGCCTTCTTCCTGGAGGCCGGATTCCTCGGCGTTATGATGTTCGGCTGGAACAAGGTCGGCCCGGGGCTGCACTTCTTTTCGACCTGCATGGTGGCGCTCGGCACGCTAATGTCGACCTTCTGGATCCTCGCCTCCAACAGCTGGATGCATACGCCGCAGGGTTTCACTATCGAAAATGGGCAGGTTATCCCGCAGGACTGGCTGGCCATCGTTTTTAACCCCTCCTTCCCTTACCGTCTTATTCATATGGCTATCGCCGCGTTCCTGAGCAGCGCGCTGTTTGTCGGCGCGTCGGGTGCCTGGCACCTGCTGCGCGGGAACGATACGCCAGCCGTTCGCACCATGTTTTCGATGGCGATGTGGATGGCGCTGCTGGTCGCACCCATTCAGGCGGTGGTGGGCGATATGCACGGCCTGAACACGCTTGAGCATCAGCCGGCGAAAATCGCCGCTATTGAGGGGCACTGGGAAAATCCGCCCGGCGAGGCCACCCCGCTGCTGCTGTTTGGCCTGCCGGATATGGAGGAGGAGCGCACCAAATACGGTCTGGAGATCCCTGCCCTCGGCAGCCTGATCCTGACGCACAGTCTGGATAAACAGGTCCCCGCGCTGAAAGACTTCCCAAAAGAGGATCGCCCAAACTCTACCATCGTTTTCTGGTCGTTCCGCGTGATGGTCGGGATGGGGCTGCTGATGATTACCCTCGGTCTGGTCAGCCTCTGGCTGCGCTATCGCCATCGACTTTACCACTCGCGTCCGTTCCACTGGTTTGCCCTCTGCATGGGGCCTGCCGGGCTGCTGGCGCTGCTCGCCGGCTGGGTGACCACCGAAGTGGGCCGTCAGCCGTGGGTCGTCTATGGCTACCTGCGCACCATCGACGCGGTATCGCTGCACAGCACCCTGCAGATGAGCATCAGCCTGCTGGCGTTCTTCGTCGTCTACTCATCCGTGTTTGGCGTGGGCTATGTTTATCTTATCCGGCTGATTAAGAAAGGTCCTCAGCCCGTCGATACGCTGACGTCAAACACCTCGGGCACGCCTGCCCGTCCGCTGTCAGCCGCGGAGTCTGTTCCGGAAGAGGAGAGAATCTGATGGGCGTCGATATCTCGGTGATTTGGTTTGCCATCATCGTGTTTGCCACGCTGATGTATATCATTATGGACGGCTTCGACCTGGGGATTGGCCTGCTGTTTAACTTCGTGGGCGATGCGAAAGAGCGCGATGTGATGGTCAACAGCGTCGCGCCCGTCTGGGACGGCAACGAGACCTGGCTGGTGCTCGGCGGCGCGGGGCTTTTCGGCGCGTTTCCGCTGGCCTATGCGGTCATTATTGATGCGCTGACGATCCCGCTCACCGCAATGCTGATCGGCCTCATCTTTCGCGGCGTCGCCTTTGAGTTCCGCTTCAAAGCCACCCCTTCACACCGTAAATTCTGGGACTACTCCTTTGCCGGCGGCTCCCTGCTCGCTACCTTCAGCCAGGGCGTGGTGGTGGGCGCCGTGATCAACGGCTTTGACGTGGAGGGCCGACGCTATGTCGGCTCGGCGCTGGACTGGCTCACCCCCTTCAACCTGTTCTGCGGCATCGGGCTGGTCGTCGCCTACACGCTGCTGGGCACCACCTGGCTCATTATGAAAAGCGAAGGCGCGCTGCAACAGCGCATGCGCGAGCTGACCCGCCACGTGCTGCTGGCCCTGATGGTGGTTATCGCGGTAGTCAGCGTCTGGACGCCGCTCGGCTGGCAGTACGTCGCCGACCGCTGGTTTACCCTGCCCAACTTCTTCTGGTTCCTGCCGGTTCCGCTGCTGGTCGGGATCTTCAGCGTGCTGATCTGGCGCCTGACCCGCAATCCGGACAGCCACGCGCGCCCTTTCCTGCTGACGCTGGGGCTGATCTTCCTCGGGTTCAGCGGGCTGGGTATCAGCCTCTGGCCGAACATTATTCCGCCGCGCATCACCCTGTGGGAGGCCGCAGCTCCGCCTGCCAGCCAGCTGTTTATGCTGGTCGGGACGTTATTGATTATTCCGGTGATCCTGGTGTACACCGCCTGGAGCTATTACGTGTTCCGGGGCAAGGTTTCGGATACTGAAGGCTATCACTGAGGAACGCTATGACGGACTGGCATACACGGGCCATTATTTACCAGATTGATACCGCACTCTTTTATGACCTGAACGGCGATGGCTGCGGGGACATCGCCGGGATAACGGCCAAGCTGCGCTACATTCGCCGCATGGGGGCGACAGTTATCTGGATCACCCCGTTTTACCTCACGCCCTTTCTTGATGAAGGCTATGACGTCAGCGACCATCTCCAGGTGGATCCCCGCTTCGGAAAGCTGGCCGATATCATCACCTTTATCGAACAGGCCCGCGAGCTGGGCATGCAGGTCATTATCGAGCTGCTGATCCAGCACACCTCCGACGCGCATCCCTGGTTCCAGCAGGCCCGCCGCAACCCGGCATCACCCTACCGGGATTACTACCTCTGGTCAGATAACGACGAGGACGATACGCCCCCCATGTTTCCCGGCGTCGAAAAGAGCATCTGGAGCTGGGACGACGAGGCGGGACAATACTACCGGCACATGTTCTATCGCCACGAACCGGATCTGAACCTCACCTCGCCCGCGGTGCTGAAAGAGATTGAGAACATCATCCTCTTCTGGCTCAAGCTGGGCGTGTCGGGATTTCGACTGGATGCCGCATCTCACCTGACCACCCAGGCGGGAAACGGTGATGAAAAAAAGGGCCTGTGGATCCTCGAGCATATGCGTCGTCTTATCGAGCAACACAACCCGGACGCGATCCTGCTGGGTGAGGTCGACGTTGAGGTGGAGGCCTATCAGGACTACTTTGGCAATAATGACCGCCTGAATCTGGTGCTCAATTTCTGGCTCAACAAATATTTTTACGTCAGCCTGGCCCGCAAAAGCGCCCGTCCGCTGCGCAACGCGGTGAAGAAGATGATCGTCCCGCCCGATTCATGCTGTTTTGCCAACTGGCTGCGCAATCACGACGAGCTGGATCTGGAGGGCATCAGCCAGAAAGACAAACAGTTTGTCCTCGATACCTTCGCCCCTGAAGAGGAAATGAACGTCTATCAGCGCGGGATCCGCCGCCGCCTGGCGCCGATGCTCAACGGCGATCGGAAGCGGCTGGCGTTCTGCCATGCGGTGCTATTTTCCCTGCCCGGCGTTCCGGTGATGCGCTACGGCGATGAGATCGGCATGGGGGATGACCTCGATCTGGAGGAGCGCTACGCTGTGCGCACCCCGATGCAGTGGGCCGGATCGCAAGGCGGCGGTTTTTCGGCAGCCGACCCGAAAAAATTTATCGGGCCGATTATCGACCGCGGCCCTTATCGCTATCAGAAAATCAACGTCGCCGATTCGCTGCTCCACCGCAACTCGCTCCTGCACCGGATCATTGATATCGCCAATACCCGTTCGGAGTTCCCCGAAATCGCCGTTGCGCCCTTTCGGCTCCTCACGATCGATAATGACGCGGTGCTGGGGATCTATTACGAGACCGAAGAACGCAGCATCCTGACCTTTGTTAACTTCAACGACCAGCCGGTACGGTTCACCGTCAAGGGGATCCGCAACGCCACCTGGACCGCCTGTCTTGCGGACAAACGCTACGATGACGCGCTGGTTTGCGGTAAAACCGTTGAGCTCAGCCTTGGCGGCTACGGCTATCGCTGGTTCTGGACGCACCGCAGCGCGCTGCGCTGATTATGGTTTCCGGCGGGTTAGCAAACGCGTCAACACAATACCCGCCAACGCCAGCCCCCCTAACGCCACTTTGCCCGGCATACCGGAGGTCACGGACGACGCGCGGGTTTTCGCTTCATCAGTGAAACGGCCATGGATTTTGTGCAGGTCGTTAACCGGCTGGTCGAGATAATCCCGACGGTCCGGCGCGTTCAGATCGTCGGTCATCTGGCCTTCCCAGGCTTTCTTCACCATCAGCCTGTCCAGAAAACCCGGGAAGAGGAACTGCCCGACAATCGACTGAATGGTGCTGCTGCCAACCCACAGCTCGCGTACCGGCTTTTGCGCCACCCTGAAGATGGCGCTGGCGGCGACTTCAGGCTCGAACACCGGCGGTACCGGCCGCATTGCCCAGGCGAACTTATTCCTTGCCCATTCAAACTGCGGCGTGTTAAGCCCCGGCATCTGCACCATCGAAAGCTGAACCCGGCTGTTTTCATGCATCAGCTCGGTACGCACCGCATCGGTAAACCCGCGGATCGCCGCTTTGGCCCCGCAGTAGGCGGACTGCAGGGGAATGGAACGGTAGGCCAGCGCGGAGCCTACCTGGATAATCACGCCCCTGTCGCGCGGAACCATAAGCTCCAGCGCCGCGCGGGTGCCGTTCACGTAGCCGAGGTACGTCACCTCAGTCACGCGCCGAAACTCGTCCGGCGTAAGGGTACGAAACGGTGCCAGCACGGCCCCCATGGCATTATTCACCCAGACATCAATCGCGCCGAGGCGATACTCAATCTCGTTAGCCGCATCCACCACCGCCTGACTGTCGGCGACGTCCGCCTGCACGGCGTGTGCATTTACGCCGAAGCGGCGCAACTCTTCCTGGGTGGAGTGCAGGCTTGCTTCATCGCGGGCGATGAGGCCCACATCGTAACCTGCTTTTGCAAAGTGCAGCGCCGTGGCTTTTCCCACGCCCGCCGTCCCACCGGTAATTACTATGACAGCCATAGAACCTCCACGTGAACTCAACCGTTATGCCCGTCCGACAATGCTGTCACCAGCTCGGCCAGCGAAAAATGCACCGCTTTTTCCACCACGTCCTGACAGTCTCCGGAAAACAGTACGGTGCGGGTTTGCGTCTCGCCGCGAATGTTCCACGCAAAGCAGACCGTCCCCGCCGCCGTGCCGTCGTCTCCCCCTTCCGGGCCAGCATAGCCGCTGATGGCGATACTGATATCAGCCTGGGCGATGTCGCGGATGCTGGCGGCCATCTCGGTCACCGTCTGCTCACTGACCGAGGTATACCGCGCGAGCGTCTCAGGACGAACGCCGAGGATCCGTGCTTTGGCTTCGTCGCTGAATACGACCAGGCCAACATCATAAAAATCGGCCGTGTTCTCTTCGGCACAAAGAGCTACCGATAGCTTTCCGCCGGTACAGGATTCCGCCGTGGTTAAGCGAAGCCCGAGATCGGTTAATTTGCTCGCCAGTTTTTTCGTCAGTTCACCCACGGTATAATTGTTGTCGTGAAAAAGATTGCTCATCTTTGCGCCTCTTATTTCTCGAATGGAATGATTGAAATATGTCCATTGCGCTCCAGTATGGCATATTTAATTTGGCTTATTTCGTTAATACCATTATTTTGACGCGCTGACACCAGAATATCATCGCAAGAGACATCGACCTTTTTGAGTTTATCAGCCAGGGGTACGCCGTTTTCCACAAGAATCACTGGAGTGCCGTCCAGAATATTCTCCACCGGGGAAAAATACTTCTTCATAAGGCCAAAAATAATATCCACTACCACCAGGGTGGTAATCGTAATCATCGCACCGGTGACGGAAAAATCTTGTCCGAGAAGCGCCTGCTGAGTAGCTTCACTAATTATCAGGAGAAGAATGAGATCGAAGCTGGTCATCTGCAGCAGCGCACGCCGCCCGGCCACTTTAAAAACCACCACGAGGAACAGATAAATCGCCAGCGCACGAAAGACCATATCCATATCAGCCTCCTAGGGGTAAATAAATTGCCAGAAGGTTATCTCCGGCTCGCTGTTAATACGGATGGTTGTGTTCCATTTACCGGCTCTCGAAGGCGTGGTGAAGAATAACACCGCGAAGCGGTCTGACTTTTTCAGGTTGTTATAGACGAAATAGAGGGTCTTGCCACGGCTGAACATGCTGTCCGGCTGCGGCCAGACGCTGCCAGGCTCGTATACATCGCTGCTCTCGCTGGTCATGCTGAGAACATACTTACCCTCTGATTGCACCGGGAACGCCAGCTCCATTCGCGTCTCCGTCTCCCGGCGGCCAAACCGTTCATAGCTTATGGTCAGTGATTTTGCGGAATTGGTTTTGACCGTATCGCTGACCCACCCGCTTGAAAACAGACCGGCGATAGCCGCGATGATAATAGCCAGCAGAACAATAAAACCCACCTGACGAAACGCGTATTCAAACGTCAGCAAGCGAAAACTCTCATCTATCCCGGGCAACTTTTCATTTTCACGCTTCATGGTCATCGTCACCGTTTCGCTTATTATCCGATAAGTTTGATTTCTCACGCGAATGTTTTTAGGACTTATCACATTTGCCACATAAAGGAATAGCAACAATACTTAATAAGTCAAGACACCCAAAATGAAGGATATCCGATGAAATTATCGCTTATTTCCGCTTTTATGATATTTCTGGTTCCGGCCGCCTTCGCAGATAATAACGGCGGGTTACAAAAAGGTGAAGCCCCGCCGCCACCCCATGCGCTGGATAGCGGATATCGCGGAACCGATGATGCGCGTATTATGACCATCGATCAGGCAAAACAACTGCACGACGGTGCCACCATTTCACTGCGCGGTAATCTTATTGACGGTAGCGGCGATAAGTTTGTATTTCAGGATAAAACCGGAAAAATCGACGTTATTATTCCCCAGGCAGTCTTCGATGGCAGAACGGTAAAACCCGACCAGATGATCAGCATCAACGGTTCGCTTGATAAAAAATCATCTCCTGCCGTCGTCCGCGTCGATCGTTTGCAGAAATAATTCAGCGAAGCGTTAACGCTGCAGTTATCCATCAAATCTCACCCCTTGGCTTAAGGAGTCAGCTATGAGTGATACCCAACAACGTACGAACGCTTATCCGCAGCCCCCGTTCCCGGAACAGCCACAAACGCCACCGGGACTGGCATCCGAAATGCAGCCTGTACCCGACCACGGGGAAACCAGCTACAAAGGGCATGGCCGCCTGGCCGGTAAAAAAGCGCTGATCACCGGCGGTGACTCGGGTATCGGTCGCGCAGTGGCCATCGCCTATGCCCGTGAAGGCGCTGACGTGGCGATTAACTATCTGCCTGAAGAGGAAAAAGACGCCGCGGAGGTCATCGACCTGATCAAAGCCGAAGGCCGGAACGCCGTCGCGCTGCCGGGGGACGTTCGGGACGAAACCTTCTGCCAGAACCTGGTCGAAGAAGCCGTCTCGAAGCTGGGCGGGCTGGATATTCTGGTCAACAACGCCGGTCGCCAGCAGTTCCGTGAATCCCTCGAAGAGCTGACTACTGAAGATTTTGACGCGACGTTTAAAACCAACGTTTATGCTCCTTTCTGGATCACGAAGGCGGCCCTGCGGCACCTGAAGGCCTCGTCCGTTATCATTAATACCTCCTCCGTTCAGGCCGTGAAGCCAAGCCCGGTGCTGCTGGACTACGCCCAGACCAAAGCCTGTCTGGCGGTATTTACCAAATCCTTAGCCAAGCAGCTGGGTCCGAAAGGCATTCGCGTCAACGCGGTCGCTCCCGGCCCATACTGGACGGTGCTGCAGTCCAGCGGCGGCCAGCCGATGGAAAAAGTGAAGGAGTTTGGCGGAGATACGCCGCTGGGACGTCCGGGTCAGCCCGTCGAGATCGCCCCGCTGTACGTCACGCTGGCCTCGGATGAATGTTCGTTTACGTCCGGCCAGGTGTGGTGTTCTGACGGCGGTGACGGCGTAATCTAACCGCTTAACCCTTTCCCCTCAGCAATGAGCAATAAATGAACAAGGACGTTCGCTCTTATTCCCCGCCGAAAAACATGTTGTAACTCAAACAGATCAAATGTTAAAAATATTTTGCTATCAGGTTATCAAAATTAAATATCTTAACTTGTCACCCGCATCGCTCTGTTTTTAACATCGCCTATGGAAAAAAATGGTCTGTTCAGTCAGCGCATACGCTTGCGCCATTTGCATACATTTGTGGCCGTCGCTCAACAGGGAACGCTGGGGCGTGCGGCTGAAACTCTTAACCTGAGCCAGCCTGCGCTCTCAAAAACCCTCAACGAGCTTGAACAGCTGACCGGCGCCCGTCTTTTTGACCGCGGTCGGCTGGGGGCGCAGCTTACCATCGTGGGCGAACAGTTCCTTACGCACGCCGTTAAGGTGCTGGATGCGCTCAATACCGCAGGCCAGTCCCTGCACCGAAAAGAAGAACACACCAGCGAGGTCGTCCGCGTCGGGGCCCTGCCCACCGCCGCGCTCGGCATTCTTCCGCCGGTGATTGGCCAGTTCCACAAGCAGCAACGGCATACCACGATTCAGGTTGCCACCATGAATAACACCATGCTGCTCGCGGGGCTGAAATCGGGCGAGCTGGATATCGGTATCGGCCGCATGTCCGACCCTGAACTGATGGGGGGTCTCAATTACGAACTGCTGTTCCTGGAGTCCCTGAAGCTGGTGGTTCGTCCCGATCACCCGCTGCTGCAGGACACGGTGACGTTAAGCCGCGTCATGGAGTGGCCGGTGGTGGTGTGCCCCAAAGGGACCGTCCCGCGCCAGACCGCCGAAACCTTGCTGCAAATGCAGGGGTGTACGCTGCCCTCAGGGTGTATCGAAACGCTGTCAGCCTCGCTTTCACGCCAGCTTACGCTGGATTATGACTACGTCTGGTTCGTCCCTTCCGGGGCGGTAAAAGATGATTTACGCCAGGCAACGCTGATCGCGCTGCCGATTACCTCCCCTGGCCCCGGTGAACCTATCGGCATACTGACCCGCGTCGACACCCCACTCTCAACGGGTGCGCAGACGCTGCTGAGCGCCATCCGTAAATCAATGCCGGTTTAGAACCTTTTTGCCCCTCGCCCTGACCCTCTCCCCTTAGGGGCGAGGGGGTTGACCTGTGCGTTAATCAAATAATGCGGAATAAATCATTAACAATTGCGTAAAACAATTTAACAGTTTTATCATAGCGGCGAATTCACCAAATGGTTCGCAAATTATTTGATATAAACGAATTCACCGGTATTAACCATCAATCCCACCGCATTTATTACCCAACTGGTACATACCCGACACAGCGGGGGGAGCTAAGGAGACAGAAATGGCATTTGGCAGCGCGCCGCGCGGGATACCTCGTATTCTGCAGTGGCTTCTTGCCGGACTGATGATGCTCATCGGTCTGGCCGTCGGCGGGTTGGGCTTAAAGCTCGCCACCGTGGGCGGAAGTAGTTACTTCCTGATAATGGGCGTGGTAATGGTGATTGCCGCGATCCTGATTTTCCTCAACCGCACCAGCGGGATTGTGCTTTACGGCATCGCGTTTATCGCCTCGCTATTCTGGGCGGTAAGCGATGCGGGCTGGGATTTCTGGCCGCTCTTCTCCCGCCTGTTTACCTTTGCCGTACTGGCGTTCCTGTGCACCATCGTCTGGCCCTTCCTGCGCACGGCAAACTACGCTGCACCGAACAAGACGCCCGCCTTTGGCGTCGCGGCCCTGCTCGCGGTGGCCATGCTGGTCAGCCTGGGCTGGATGTTTAAGCCGCAGACCCTCGTGGCAGCGAACGAGCCCGTTCCGGTGAAACCCGTCGCCCCCGGCGAGCAGCAAAAGAACTGGGAGCACTGGGGCAATACCACCCACGGCGACCGTTTCGCCGCGCTGGACCAGATCAACAAGCAAAACGTCAGCTCGCTGAAAGTCGCGTGGGTTGCGCACACCGGCGATATTCCGCAGAGCAACGGCTCGGGTGCGGAAGATCAAAACACGCCTCTGCAGGTTGGCGACACGCTGTACGTCTGTACCCCATACAGTAAAGTGCTGGCGCTGGACGTGGATTCCGGTAAAGAAAAATGGCGCTACGATTCCAAAGCCACGGCCCCTAACTGGCAGCGCTGTCGCGGTCTGGGCTATTTTGAAGACCACTCTAGCGTGACAACGTCACAGGCAGAAACACAGCCTGCTGCATGCCCTCGCCGCCTGTTCCTGCCCACTACCGATGCCCGACTGATTGCCATCAACGCGGATACCGGCAAGGTCTGCGACGACTTCGGCGACCATGGCACCGTGGATCTGAGCGTCGGCATGGGTGAGATTAAGCCCGGATATTATCAGCAAACCTCGACGCCGCTGGTTGCCGGGAACGTTGTCGTCGTCGGCGGTCGCGTAGCGGATAACTACTCAACCGGCGAGCCGCCGGGCGTGGTGCGCGCCTACGACGTTCACACCGGTAAGCTGGCCTGGGCGTGGGATCCGGGTAATCCGAACCTGACCGGCCTGCCGCCGGAAGGCCAGACCTACACCCGCGGTACGCCGAACGTCTGGTCCGCGATGTCCTACGACGCCAAACTGAACCTGATCTACCTGCCAACCGGCAACGCCACGCCAGACTTCTGGGCGGGAGAGCGTACCGCGCTGGACGATAAGTACAGTTCATCCATCGTCGCCGTCGACGCGGCCACCGGTCAGGTTCGCTGGCATTTCCAGACTACCCACCACGACCTGTGGGACTTCGACCTGCCTTCCCAGCCGCTGCTGTACGACCTGCCTGACGGTAAGGGCGGCACCACGCCTGTGCTGGTGCAGACCAGCAAGCAGGGCATGATCTTCATGCTTAACCGCGAAACCGGTAAGCCGGTCGCGAAGGTAGAGGAACGCCCTGTCCCGGCGGGTAACGTTGAAGGTGAACGCTATTCCCCGACCCAGCCGTACTCCGTCGGCATGCCGATGATTGGCAACCAGACGCTGACCGAATCCGACATGTGGGGCGCGACGCCTGTCGACCTGCTGCTGTGCCGCATTCAGTTTAAAGAGATGCGTCATCAGGGCGTCTTCACCCCACCGGGTCTCGACCGTTCCCTGCAGTTCCCTGGCTCACTCGGCGGGATGAACTGGGGCAGCGTCTCCGTTGACCCGAACAACAGCCTGATGTTTGTCAACGATATGCGCCTGGGCCTGGCAAACTATATGGTGCCGCGCGCAAACGTGGCGAAAAATGCCAGCGGCATCGAGATGGGGATAGTTCCAATGGACGGCACGCCGTTCGGCGCGATGCGTGAACGCTTCCTGTCGCCGCTGGGCATTCCGTGCCAGAAGCCGCCGTTTGGCACCATGTCAGCCGTTGACCTGAAAACCGGCAAGCTGGTGTGGCAGGTTCCTGTCGGCACGGTGGAAGATACCGGCCCGCTGGGCATTCGCATGCACATGCCAATCCCGATCGGCATGCCGACCCTGGGCGCGTCGCTCTCTACCCAGTCCGGCCTGCTGTTCTTTGCCGGTACCCAGGATTTCTACCTGCGCGCGTTTGATACCGCCACCGGGAAAGAGATCTGGAAATACCGCCTGCCGGTTGGCAGCCAGTCCGGCCCGATGACCTACGTGTCGCCGAAAACCGGTAAGCAGTACATCATCATTAACGCCGGTGGCGCCCGCCAGTCGCCGGACCGCGGTGATTACGTTATCGCGTACGCATTACCCGATAAGAAATAAGATGTGAAAAAGGGACCGAAAGGTCCCTTTTTTGTAGGTCAGTTTTTGTAGGTCGGGTAAGCGAAGCGCCACCCGACACGACTGTCGACTCAGAACGTCTCCCAGTTGTCCCCGCTATCTGCAACCGCCGGACGTAGTGCAGCCGGTTTTACCGCTGCGGAGTTCTGCGGTTGAGTACGCCCCTGTGTCTTGCTGCTCAACCGAAACGCGCCGACCGCCTCGGTCAGACGCGCGCCCTGTTCTTCCAGAGACGCCGCCGCCGCGGAGGCTTCCTCCACCAGCGAGGCGTTCTGCTGGGTCACTTTATCCATCTCGGAAATCGCCTGGCTCACCTGCACGATACCGCGGCTCTGCTCATCGGACGCTGCGGCAATCTCCAGCATGATGTCGGTCACGCGTTTAACCGCTTCGACGATTTCATTCATGGTGTTACCGGCGGCGACAACCTCGCCGGAACCCTGGTCGATCAGCGATACCGATTCGTTGATCAGGCTTTCGATCTCTTTTGCGGCATTCGCACTGCGGCTTGCCAGAGTGCGCACTTCACTTGCCACCACAGCAAATCCGCGCCCCTGCTCGCCCGCCCGCGCCGCTTCTACCGCCGCGTTAAGCGCCAGGATATTGGTCTGGAAGGCAATGCTGTTAATCACGGCGGTGATTTCAGAGATCTTCTTCGAGCTGCTGGAGATATTGCCCATGGTTTTCACCACGCCGGAAACCATCTGACCGCCGCGGGTGGCTTTCCCGGAGGCATCTTCCGCCAGCTTGCTGGCATGATGGGCGTTATCGGCGTTCTGCTTCACCGTCGCGGTCAGCTGTTCCATGCTGGCGGCGGTTTGCTCGATGGCGGCAGCCTGCTGCTCGGTGCGGGAAGAGAGATCGGTGTTACCGGCAGAGATCTCGCTGGTGCCGCGGTAAATCTCCTCCGCCCCCTGACGCACGGTGCCGACCGTTTTTTCAAGCGAGTGCTGCATGGTTTGCAGATCGCGCGTCAGGCGGCCAATCTCGCTGCGCCCGGCCACGTCGTCCGGCATCGTCAGGTCGCCCTTAGCGATATTCTCGATACGTTTCGCTGCACGCTGCAGCGGATTGATTACCGTGCGGCGCAGCACGACAAAGGTCATCGCCGTCAGCACCAGCGCCAGCGCAAACGCGCCCACCATAAACATCAGGCCCAGCTGCGTGCGGCTGTGCGCCTGCGCCGTTAGCGCATTGGCACGGTCGGTACGGATTTTAATTGCCTTCAGCAGTACGGCGTTGTAAGCGTCGTCCAGCGGACGCGCCGTTTCGTTTTCATGGTTGATAATCGCCTCGAACATGCCGTTTTTGGCGAATTTCACCATCGGCTGCATGCCCGCGATATAGGCGTCATACCGGGTCTTAAGCTCCGCATCCAGCGCTGCGCCCTCGGCGGTACGCACGGCGCGATTCATGTAGGCGGTAAAGCTATCCTGAGACTGCTTAATGCGTGTTTCCGCCTCGCTGATGTTCTGCTTCATCGCATCCATCTCCGCGATTCGGCTTGCCGCACCGGCGTGGATCAGATTAATACGCGCGGTTCGAAGATGGTTTGAGCTGTTCGACAGCCCCATACGCACCTGAATTTCGGATGTGACATCCTGCTGATCGTTATCGGCCTGCAGCAGGAAATACCCTGCCAGACCCGAGCTCAAGGCAAACAGAAGAATAATGCCACCGAGAATGGAGGAAAACAGCGGAACCAGCCTGATGTGATGCAAGAAGCCCAGCTTGCGCTGCGCCAGCATCGAAGTAGTGTTGTCCATGACCGTCGACTCTCTTGTAGGTAAGATGCGTAAAAACACGCCTGTTAAATAGTCATCGGCACGGCAGAGATTTAGATTACGGCTAAAAACGCCGCACTGGTCACACTTTAGAGAAGATTATTAAAGAAACGCCAGCGGCGAAAAACCGCTGGCAGAAGAGTTACTTGTCGCCGAAATGGATAACGGTACGGATGGATTTTCCTTCGTGCATCAAATCGAACGCCTCGTTAATCTGCTCCAGCGGTAAGCGGTGGGTAATGAACGGATCGAGCTGAATCTTGCCGACCATCGCATCTTCAACCATACCCGGAAGCTGGGTACGCCCCTTCACGCCGCCAAACGCGGAACCGCGCCATACGCGACCGGTGACCAGCTGGAATGGACGGGTTTTAATTTCCTGGCCCGCTCCGGCCACGCCAATAATGATGCTCTCGCCCCAGCCTTTGTGGCAGCATTCCAGCGCGGAACGCATCACGTTGACGTTGCCGATACACTCGAAGCTGAAGTCCACGCCGCCGTCGGTCATCTCAACGATGACGTCCTGAATCGGCTTCTCGTGATCTTTCGGGTTCACGAAATCGGTCGCGCCCATTTCACCTGCCAGCCTGAATTTCTCCGGGTTGGTGTCGACCGCGATGATACGACCGGCTTTCGCCTGAACCGCCCCCTGAATCACCGCCAGACCAATGCCGCCGAGACCGAACACCGCCACGGTATCGCCCTCTTTAACTTTTGCCGTGTTGTGCACCGCGCCGATGCCGGTGGTTACGCCGCAGCCCAGCAGGCAGACTTTGTCCAGCGGCGCCTGCGGGTTCACCTTCGCCAGCGAGATCTCCGCGCAAACGGTGTATTCGCTGAAGGTGCTGGTGCCCATGTAGTGATAAACCGGCTCGCCGTTATACGAGAAACGGGAAGTACCGTCCGGCATCAGCCCTTTCCCCTGAGTGGCGCGCACCGCCTGGCAGAGGTTAGTTTTGCCGGATTTACAGAACTTACACTCGCCGCATTCCGCGGTGTACAGCGGGATCACATGATCCCCTGGCTTCAGGCTGGTCACGCCCTCGCCCACTTCCACCACAATCCCGCCGCCTTCATGGCCGAGTACCGCCGGGAAAACGCCTTCCGGGTCGTCGCCCGAGAGCGTAAACGCATCGGTATGACATACGCCGGTATGGGTAATTTTGATCAGCACTTCACCTTTCTTTGGCGGTGCCACGTCAATTTCAACGATTTTGAGCGGCTGGCCGGGGCCAAATGCAACTGCAGCGCGAGATTTCATATGTCTTCCCTTCTTGTCAGGTATGTGGATTTATTTTAGATAAGAGCGCAGTAAATGGCCGACTTCCGCCATGCGTACGGCACGCTGATCCGGCGTGGTTTCCCCCGCTACCAGCTCATCTTTTAGGTGAATCTCAACCATTTCGCCCATCAGGCCATTGGCAGCCCCGCGCACGGCGGCAATTTGCTGCAGGATGGCCAGACAGGGATCGCCCGACTCCAGCGCGCGTTCAAGGGCATCAACCTGGCCCCGAATGCGCCGGACGCGGGTAAGAATACGTTTTTTATCTTCGGGTGAATGCGGCATACGCCCTCCTGATACTATAGGGGGGTATGGTACCTATTTTATCCTTGATATGTAAACACTCTGTTTTTTATGGTTAATGCGCATTTCGTTAACGTTACGTATTACTCCGGCAGCGCTATACCTGAAATCTCAGTACAAATATCAATGAGACGATCCTGCAATGCCGCATTGAGAGCCTGTGGATTAGCGGCCATGCGCTTCATGTGGTAGAAATATTTGCCCGTCACATCAGCCGCAGAATCATGGCTGGCTGCGAGCCATGCCTGAGTGAGATGTGCCAGGTCCATATCGTCCGGAGCGTGCGGCCCACCCATTTTTGTCGGCACCCAGCCAGGCTCCAGGCTGTTGATCCGCACGTTACGCCAGCGACGCGCCAGAGCAAAAGCCAGCATAGCGTCATGTAATTTGCTCTCAGCATAGGCGTCAGCACCATTCCAGCGACGTTTTTGCCAGAGAATATCATCCAGGTTTGCCCGGGCATGATGATGCATACCCGAACTCAGATAGACGAGGCGCTGCGGACGTTCAATCAACGCGGTAAGTATGTAAGCCGAGAGCGTGTTGATCGCGAAAACATGCGGCAGCCCGTCGCGGGTCACGCGATAGGCTTCGTTGTAGCCAACGGCAGCATTGTGGATCACGGCATCGAAATGCCCCAGGTCGTTGACGCATAAAGCCGTTTCCTGGCACCGGCAATGGTCTCCAGGTCACCTACAACGACGGCTTCAGCCTGGGGTAAGGCGCGCAGGGCATCTTCAGCACGGTTGGCATTACGCGCGTGCAATACAACCTGATGTCCTTGTTGAACCAGCAGTTCGGCTGCCATCAGGCCGAGGCCTGTAGACGAACCGGAGATGAAAATGCGTGACATATAATTTCTCCAGATTATTGAACCGACAGCAAGGGCTACCGGCTCGGATGTTTATTCAGGATTGCTGCATGCGAGACGCGCTCGCAATCAGCGCCCCCAGCAGCGCACAGACTGCACCAGACAGATATACAGCGGCATAACTAAACTGACCGGCGATCAGGCCAGCTACAGGCCCGGCGATTCCATAAGCGACATCCAGAAAGGCAACGAATGCGCCCATTGCACTGCCGCGGTTGGCTTGTGGAACGCGTCTTAAGGTTTCAACGCCCAGCGCGGGGAATACCAGCGCACAGCCCAACCCGGTGACCAAAGCGCCGGCAAGCGCCACCCCTTCGTTTGAGCCCAGCCACAACATGGCCTGACCGAGAGCTTCAACCACCAGGGACCATACCGCAACGCGGTAGCCGCCCAGCCGAACTGGCAGATGCCCGAAGGCGAGGCGAACAAAAATAAAACCGAGGCCAAAGGCAGTCATTACCAGTCCAGCGTTCTGCCAGTGATGTGCTGCAAAGTACAATGAGGCAAAAGCGGTAAGCCCGGAAAGCCCGACACCCTGCAGCATCAATCCCAGACCTTCGCGCCAGATGCGCCCTACTACGCGATGGAATGGCAGCCGCGGACCTCCTGGCGATCTATATGATGTAGTACCTAATGCAATCAGCGTGGCCAATAGCGGTGAAGCAATACAGGCAATCATCGCCGTCGCGAGGCTGTAATGCTGATAAAACGCCATTCCAACAGGAGCACCGATTGAAAGTGCCGCAAACATAGCGATGCCAGTCCACGACATAGACATCCCGGCGCGCTGAGGGCCAACGGAGGCAATTGCCCATGACACGCATCCAGTCACGAACTGGCTTTCGCCAAACCCGGCCATCAGACGCCCTGCGATAACAATGCAAAGTGTGGCTGTGGGTGAAAGGTCCGTTGCTGAAGCGACCAGATAGAGTCCTCCAGCCAGCGCCGAAAGGATCGCGCCCTGAAGCGCGGAACATTTGCCGCCCTTCTGGTCGGTAATCCGTCCGGCGTAACCGCGAGTGAGCACCGTTGCCAGGAACTGGATGCCTATTACCAGTCCCACCACGACGTTGCTAAAGCCGAGATGGCCGTGGATGAACAAAGGAATCACCGGCAACGGCAGTCCGACGGCCAGATAGCCAAAAAATAGCGCGGCGATAATGCCCGTTGCCGGGCGGGGAAGAAGCACGGGCAGAGTATTATCCTCCGCTAGCCGCTTTATGACGTGGGCTTCCATCAAATTCTCCTTGATGATACAGGCGTGAGAGAGTTGAACGGTCCGGAGTATCGGGCCGCTCAGTTATCAAGATGCTGTAAAGAGATCGGCGTGATAGCCGCTGGCTTTGAGCAGGTAATCGCGAGAGCGGATGATATCCGCACTCAGCGACGCCAGATCGATGCCCGTTAATTTGCCCGCACGCTTGCGCAGCTGGCCAGCCACCATCACGGTATCCACATCAGACCGTTCAATCGCCTGCACAACAGTGCCGATCGCGTTGGTCACGGGGAAAACGGCGACGCCGTTAGTACGAATCATGATAATGTCGGCCTGCTTTCCTGGCGTAAGGGTCCCAATCTGGTCCTCAAGTCCAGCCGCTCGCGCGCCATTCACAGTTGCCGCCTTAAGGACCGCCTCTGCCGTAATGGGAGATGGCACGTTCTCCTCGCAACGGAAGCGACGGTAGCGCATAGCCGATCGCTGCTGACCGAACAGCGCGTGCATTTCTCCGAACATATCGCTGCCAAACGCCGTATCCAGGTCGATGCCCAGCGCCGGGGTTAAGCCGTTATCAACAGCCTGCTGGTAAGCAAAGGTTTCATCGTCGAAACCAAATAACGCATCCGAACGTGGATTGACCGTGACGTTGACCCGTGCATCGGCCAGCAGCTTCCACGTATCCTGAGGAACTCTTGAGCAGTGATTGAAGATGTTATCCGTGCCCAGTACGCCCGGTCTGGCAAACTCAGGGCCGAGGCTAGCGAGATCGCCGATGAATTCAGTCAGAATGCGCATGTCGAGCTTGTGTGCGATCTCCCACCAGGCAAGATTGAGCTGACCAAACAGACCAACCTGCACAAGGCTGTCGTTTGTATTCCAGCTTCGCGACAGTCGCTCCAAATCGGCAGGCAAATGCGCCGATGAAGCTTCTTTATCCATTGCCGCACCAACCATATGTAACGCACGGATGCCGCTCTCCTTTAGAGCATCTAGTGCTGCATCAGTGTGCTCGGGGCTGCGCGAGTTGTGGCAGGCATCAATAATGGTCGTGATACCAGCGTCCAGTGAGGCAAGTGCCGTGAGCATGGTACTCAGGTACATGTCCAGTGGACGATAGTGTTTGCCCAGTTTCTCTGCGACGACATCAATGTAAGCAAAAAGATCGTCGACGTCCGGCATCATGCGGCGCATAACCCCCAGCCACGCGTGGTGATGGGCATCAATCAGGCCGGGCATAACAATATGATCGGTGGCGTCAATCACATGGGCTTCATCCGCATGCAGATCCGGGCCGACAGCCGCTATCCGGTCGTCCTGCACAAGCACATCGCCCACGGAGAGATTGGGTACGTCAGCATCCAGGGTCAGGATGATGCCGCCTTTAAAAAGTGTGCGCGTCGTTGTCATTTCATGTTCCTCAGGGTTAAGTGGTGCCGTTCGTTGCGCGGTTCGCCAGGGCGACGATCGTGAAAATTGCTCTTCGCAACGAATTGGCTGACACAATAGGTTGCGCGCCATCTTTGATAAAGGTAGCTTTATTCAAATTATATTTGCATAAAGTCAAAGGTGAGCGGGAATGAGTTTTGACGGACGGTTACTGTCAGGATTAAGCGTGTTGGCCGCGGTGGTAGAGGCGGGCAGCTTCAGCCGCGCTGGCGAGGTGCTGGGGCTGTCAGCGTCTGGCGTCAGCAGATCGATAGACAGGCTTGAAGAGAGGCTAGGCGTGCGCTTGCTGAACCGGACTACGCGTACCTTGAACCTGACGAATGAAGGTCGGGCTTTGTATGAGCGCGCCGCGCCACATCTGGAAGGTATCGAAGTTGCAGCAAGCTACGTCTCCGGTGCCGCCGTGGCTGTTCGGGGTACATTAAGGGTCAGCCTTAATCCAATATTTGCCCGACATATTTTGGCGCCGAACCTGCCGCTGTTACGCGAACGTCATCCGGAACTGGAACTGACAGTGGTCCAGCAACCGGACGTCGGGGATTTAGTGACGGAGGGAATTGATGTTGCGGTGCGTTTTGGGCCGCAACTCCCCTCGACTATTACGTCAAAATTGTTGTTAAAGACGCGCGTACTGACGGTAGCATCACCGGCCTATCTGGAACGGCACGGGCGACCGGGGCATCCTGAAGCGTTGAAGAGTCATGAGTGCATCCAGTTTATCGATCCTCGCCGCGGTAAGCCGTTCGAATGGGAATTCCGCCGTGGTCGGGAAGTTCTGACGGTTGAAACCCGTGGCCATCTCACCACAACCGATGTCGATCTGATGGTTCAGTCCTGCGTAAGTAGCGTTGGCATTGCCCAGGTGCTTTCACTCAGCGTTGAACAGCTGATCGCTGACGGAGTGCTGGTCGAAATTTTTCCGGAATGGCCGGGCGAAACCTATCCTCTCTATATCACGCGGCCCTCACGTCGACTTCCTCCCGCCGCAGTCGAAGCCTTTATGGAATTTTGCGCCAGCATTTGCAGCTCCTCCTGAAGCCAGCGCGTTGCGCCCCGCTGGCCGCTGCGTTTATGCGAGTAAATTTTCACTTCAAACGTGCGTATCGAAAACGGTAAAGCAAAAATCCTCAGGTCTGCTGCCCCAACCAGCTTCTCAGCGGCGTAACGAGGGATCGCCATCAGCAGGTCGCTTTCCGCTACGATAAACGGTGCGCTGAGCATTGACGGCGTTTTGATCGCGATTTGCCGGGTATAGCCCAACTGCTCAAGCCGTACGTCAAGAACGCCCTGCTTCTCATTCCATGGGGTCACCACCAGATGTCGGGCCGCGAGATAGTCCTCCAGCGTCAGACGCGTCCGCCGCGCGTTGCTGATGACCACATACTCATCTTCAAACCAGTCGATCTCTTCCAGTTCCGGGTGTCGGATATCATCCTGAGTGCTGAAGCCCAGCGCCAGATCCACCTCGCCCGCCAGCAGTTCCGTCAGCGCCGGACTGTGCGGCAGATAGCGCAATTCAAAGCGTAACCCCGGGGCAGTAAGCTGCAGCCTGTGCATCAGAGCCGGAAAAATGCAAAGCGCGGTAAAGTCCGTTATCGCAATCTGCAGGCTCTCCGTACTGCTGGCCGCATCAAACTCCGGCTGCGGGGTCAGTTCATGATTAAGGAACGAGAGTGCGGAAGCAATCGAAGGTGCGAGCTGAGAGGCATAAACGCTGGGGGACATACGATGCCCTTCGCGGAAAAACAGCGGGTCATTCAGGCTGGCGCGCAGGCGCGACAGCGCATGGCTGAGCGCGGATGTGCTCATCGCCAGCTCGTCAGCGGCCAGCCGAACGGAACGGTGGCGGTAAATCGCGTCGAAAACGGGCAGCAGGTTTAAATCAAGCCGTCTCAGGGCCGGATGCATAATATTCATCATATGTTGATTTCATTGCACTTAATTCTTCGGACAATACTCCGTATGCTTAACGCCATCAATCAGGACGCACGCTAAAAAGCAGGAAAAACAATGAGCATCACCCTTCGTCAGGCACGCCCCGAAGATGCGGCGGCCATTTACGCCATGATTTACGAGCTGGCGGTGTATGAAAAAGCCCCGGAAGAAGTGGTTACCACGCCGGAGGAGATCCGGGAAACGCTCTTTGGTGCAGGCACTAAAACCGAGGCATTGATCGCGGAGTATGAAGGCAAGATCGCCGGCTATGCCGTGTTCTTCACCAGCTATTCAACCTGGCTTGGCCGCAACGGGATTTATATGGAAGACCTTTACGTTTCCCCGGAATATCGCGGTAAAGGCGCGGGAAGAGCGCTGCTGAAACATATTGCTCAGCTCGCGGTAAAACGGCAGTGTGGCCGCCTTGAATGGAGCGTGCTGGACTGGAACCAGCCCGCCATCGATTTTTATCTGAGCATTGGCGCGCTGCCGCAGTCCGAATGGGTGCGATACCGTCTTGACGGAGAAGCGTTGCTCAAATTTGCCGAATAGCGGCACGTCATACCCGAGAAGATCCCGCCCCGCGGGATCGCTCTTTCCTGCGTCGATCCCGTCTCAACAGATTCTGAATTTATGCTACCCTTCCATAAATTTCATAAACATAGTGCAGAACGCCATGACGACAGCCCCTTTTATCCGCCCTCAACTCACCTTGCCAAACGGCGCTGACAAACTGCTGCTGCACTCCTGCTGCGCCCCCTGCTCGGGTGAAGTGATGGAGGCCATCCAGGCGTCGGGCATTGAGTACACCATTTTCTTCTATAACCCCAATATCCATCCGCAAAAGGAATACCTCATTCGTAAAGAGGAGAATATACGCTTTGCGGAAAAACACGGCGTGCCGTTTGTTGATGCCGATTACGACACCGATAACTGGTTTGAACGCGCGAAAGGCATGGAATGGGAACCCGAGCGCGGCGTCCGCTGCACCATGTGCTTCGATATGCGTTTCGAGCGTACGGCGCTCTATGCGGCAGAGAATGGATTCAGCGTCATCAGCAGCTCGCTCGGGATCTCCCGCTGGAAGAACATGCAGCAGATAAACGACTGCGGCCAGCGTGCGGCCGCGCGCTATCCGGGTATGGTTTACTGGGACTATAACTGGCGCAAACAGGGCGGCTCTTCACGCATGATTGAGATCAGCAAGCGGGAACAGTTTTACCAGCAGGAATACTGCGGCTGCGTTTATTCGCTCAGAGACAGTAACCTGCACCGTAAGTCACAGGGCCGCCCGCTGATCCGCATCGGGAAACTGTTTTACGGTCAGGATGACAATGAGAAATAATGGGTTCCGGATATAGAGATATATCCGAAAACCGCCCTTTCAGGTGCCGAATTTAGCCTTGCGTCTCTCGTATCCACAAAGAGCGGCTATCCTTTAATTATCAACAAAAGGAGGCAAAAATGTCTGATTTCGGTACTGATAAAAACACCCAGTTTGCTGAAGATAAAGCAAAAAATAAATTTGATGAACTAGCAGGCTCAGCGCAGCAGCAGTTTGGTGAATTCGTTGATTCACCAAAGCATCAGGTAAAAGGTGCAGCTAAAAAATATGCCGCGCAGGCCAGCGATGCCGTTTCCGATGTAACAGAAGCGGTCAGAAATAATCCCCTCACCGGCCTCGTCGCCGCGGGTGCTGTCGGTATTGTTCTCGGTCTGTTGCTGGGTCGAAAATAACAAAAGCCCCTTCGGGGCTTTATTTTTACCTAACTAAACAATCTTACCATACGGTCTAGCTCTTCCTCTTTCACGGCCCGCGATAAATAATACCCCTGAAAGTTCTTGACGCCCAGCGCGACTAATTTTTCAAACTTTTCTTCACTATCAACCCCCTCGGCAATACAGTCCGTTCCGGTCATATCGCTATAAAGCTGTATCGCTTTAATCAGGTTATAGTCATTGTCGTTTGCCACAAAATGCTCAACGATGTCCCGATCCAGCTTAAGTCCATCAAAATGCACCTGGCGAACCGGGAACATGGTTTGATGATTTGAGAAGCAGTCATCCAGATACAATCGACACCCTGTATTACGTAAATGCCGCATGGTTTCAGGGATCCTTTTGTCCTTCGTTACGTCAATATCCTCTGCAAATTCAAAGACCAGCTTTTCGGCCCACTGCGGTTTGAGCAGCATATCGATGGCTTTGCGTGCCATATCAGGCAATGCATTTCCGGAAGCCAGGCGAGGCGGGATGTTCACAGAAAAATAATATTTCCCGTTATACTTATTAATACCCGAAACGGCGGCATGGATGACTAACGCTGTTATTTTTAACCATATCTCATGATTTGAGATGTCCGTGAGAAAACTGGCTGGCTTGACAATTTTACCATTTTTATTCCAGCGAATAAGTATTTCAAAACCTACGCCCTTTTTGTCACGATCGGTAATAATCTGATAGGCAGGGAAGATCTCTCTTTTAAGTAGCGCATTAAATATTTCTGTTTCCTTATCCGTGAATTCTGTTTTCTGGCGCTGATGTTTAATTCGCCTTTCCGCTTTTAAATTATGCGGATCGTGTAGCCATCGCTTAATTAAGTTTAATTTGAGCACACCCTCCTTCCGATGGGTATAAACCGTTTTATTCGACAACCCCATTCTTTCGCACATTTCTTTTACTGACATACCGCGATAGAAATTTAATAAAACATCAATCTCTCTTTTTGTTAGCCACTTTACGTTTTCCTGGGAAGAGTTATCCCGGTAACGATCGCGTAATAAGTACGAACGGTCCTTAAATACATTATGGTGCGTATGAATAAAGGTTATAATATCTGAAACGCGGGCTATACGAATCAATGATAACTGATAACTATTATTTAAAAGACTGCCCAGGGTGCGATACAGCCAGCCATCCGGTATGTCACCATACAGGGTGACACGTCTAATAACGGGAAGTGTATTGAGCACGGATGCCAGACGCTTCAGGCTTTCCAGGAGATTCACGACCCCCTTACCAAGAAAGACAACGATATGAGCATTTTGATTTATAAGGATATTTTCCATATCCCGCTCGGATATCTCATCCCCCTCAAAGTGCAGATGCGAAGCCTCTATTTCGTACTGGCTTAGGATCAGACGATATCCCTGGAACGTAAAACCGCAGGCTGAAATGACAAATTTTTGTTCATCGCACGCCCCATTTCTGTGAGAAATTTTGTGGGTCATAAACTGCTCCTGGGCACTAACGCACCTTTTCCATTTGTGAATACGTAAAATTTAACGCACCTTTTATAATCATTAATTTTACAATACAGCCACAGGGTACGAAACAATTATCAGCTGAACTCAACGGAACATCTTTGCGTTAATCACCGCGGTTTAAATATACTTTTCTTTTCAAATAACCCCGACAAACATCTCATTCTCAGGGTATAATGAAAATTCCGAAAAAGAAGACTGGATACTTCATCTATCGGTTCATTCAAATACGAGAAAAATGCTATGGATAATCATATCTCATCCAGGGCCTTGCTACATCGAAGGGATGTTATAAAGAGCAATCCGCGATTCGGTGAGGCAATATTAGAGCACTACACAATTAATGACACCATCTACAAAAAACAACCTTTGTTCTACAAGACAATGCTGCAGGAATCACGATTCAATATTATTCTCTCAATGTGTTGCTTTATTTTTGGGAATCAGGCCGAGTCAGTTTCAGAGATTAAAGAGTTATGTTCTCGCTATAAAATAGCCAGCCCTAACAGCGTTATTGCGATCATTACGATACTCAGAACCACCGGGCGCATCAGGACCTGGCGCTGCAAGGAAGACCGGCGTAAAACGAGAATCGCGCCAACTGAAAAAGGTCTCAATGAACTTAAGCGTTATATGTCCGGTGCTTTTTTGCCCGTCAGCATTCTTTACCCAGCATTTAACATTAATGTTAACCTGCTGGATAATGATATTTTGAGAAACAACTTTTTTCGCCGTGCGGCTGAATATCTTTTTCGGGGATTAACGTTCCGAAAGGTGCTGCCAGAAGTGGGATTATTTATCGATAAAGATGGCGGGCGTATGATTATGCTTTATCTTTACCTGCAGGCCATGAAAAACAAATCTGCCCATGGTGCCGTCATTGAATACTCAGCAAGCACGCTAGCAAAAGAATTTTTTGTTTCGCGCATTCACGTCAACCGAATTATTAAATCGGCACAAGAGGCGGGTTATCTTAAAGATCGTGGTGATGGTCGAATGTCGATATACCCGGCGTTTCTCGAACTTGTTGAAAATTATGCCGGATTATATTTTGCGTATGTTACCCATTACATCAACGTCGTACCTAAAGAGCGACGCCACGCTCATAACATGACGTCAACCGTATAATTCACCAGGCGTTCGGAATTCCGAACGCCACTCATCTATCGTTCCCGCAACGCCTCTTTTGCCTTGTTCAGCGGTTTTAACAGATAATCCAGAATGGTTTTGCTGCCGGTTTTAATGTCTACGGTGGCAATCATGCCGGGAAAGACCGGGAACTCCTGACCTTGCTTATTGGTCAGATGGTTACTGTCGGTACGAATATAGACGCGATAGTAGTAAACATCTCTTTTCACCTCATCCTGCAGGGTGTCCGGCGAAATCATGGTCACTTCCCCTTCCAGCCCGCCGTAAATGGAGTAGTCATAGGCCGTCACTTTCACCAGCGCCTTCTGGCCAGGATGAATAAACGCCACATCGCGCGGCGAGATTTTCGCTTCAATCACCATCTGATCGTCAAGCGGAACCAGACTCATCAGCTTGCCGTTCGGCGGGATGACGCCTCCCACGGTCGTGACGTCAATATCCTTCACGATCCCGCGAACCGGGGCATTGAAGGTCAGCCGGGTCAGAGAGTCTTCACGCCCCTTCATCACCGAACGCTGGGCTTCAATCTCCGCATTGGCTTTCGCCAGCTCTTCACGGGCGCGAACGTAATACTGGTTTTTCATCTCGGTGATTTTGTTCTCAAGCTCATTTTTCTGACGCTCAAGACGCAGCACCTCCACCTTGCTGGCCGCTCCCTGTGTCACCAGCGGACGGGTTAACGACAGTTCGCGCTGCACCAGCTCGGCCCCCTGACGCAAACCGGCCAGTCCTTTTTCGAGGCTTTCACGACGGGACTGGTAGAGCGCCGTTTCCTGTTTGACCAGCTCAACGTCGTCATCCAGCTCTTCCGGAAACGCGAGTTCCGTGTCGTTCACCTCGGCCTTCAGGCGCGCCGCCGTTGCCAGCGCCGCATTCAGACGAGACTCGCTCTCCAGCACGCTCGACTCGGTTTTCGTCCGGTCAAGCTGCGCGAGCTGCTGGCCGCGTTCCACAATGTCGCCTTCGCGCACCATCAGGCTGTGGATAATGCCGCCTTCCAGGGACTGAATGACCTGCTCATGCGAAGACGGTATCACCTTACCGCTGCCGGTGGTCACCTCATCCAGATGGAACAGGCTTGCCCAGGCGATAAACACCGCCAGCAGGGCAAACAGCGACCATGCCACCAGGGTAGAGCGCGGCAGGCGAGGCTCCTTCAGCCGGCTATTGAAACGAGACAAATCATTCATGCCGCGCCCTCCTCTGCAACCGCCGCCGGCTTCATGGTCACGGTGCGCTGTGCTGCTTTTTGCGGTGCCATACCGTGCTGGTGCAGGATAGCGTCGCGCGGTCCGTCCATCACCACCTTGCCGTTTTCCAGCACGATGATGCGGTCGACCAGGTCCAGAATCGGCAGGCGATGCGTCGCCACGACCAGCGTCCGGCGTTTACCCAGCCATTTGTGAAGATGCTGAATAAACTGCTTCTCGCTCATTTCGTCCAGCCAGGCGGTAGGTTCGTCCAGCAGCAGGATATTTGGTGAAGTGATCAGGGCACGCGCCAGCAGCAGCGCCTGACGCTGTCCGCCGGAGAGGCCCGTTCCGCCTTCGTTAATGATGGTGTTCAGCCCCATTTTCTGCTTGCGCACAAACTCCAGCGCGCCGCTGTTGACCAGCGCCTGATGAATTTCGTCATCGGTGGCGAGCGGGTTCCCCATCAGGATGTTGTCCCGCACGGAGCCAAAGAACAGCCGGGCCTGCTGGCTCAGCAGCTGCATGTCCCGACGCACGTCGGCCGGGTCGAGGTGATTGAGCGCAATATCGTCCAGCAGAATGCTGCCCTGCTGCGGCTCCTGCATGCCCGCCAGAAGCTGTAACAGCGTGCTTTTCCCGGAACCATTGCGTCCAAGCACCGCCACGCGCTCCCCGGCGCGGATCTGCAGCTTGCTGATGTTGAGCACGGTGAGTTTCTCTTCCTCGTCGTAGTAAAACCCAACGTCCTCAAGCGAATAGTCGCCGCGCAGGTGGGCCTTGTGCACCTTCTTGCCGTGCTGCGGATCGTCAATCGGACGCTGCATCAGATCGTCCAGCCCCTTGCGGGCCACTTTCGCCGACTGCCAGCGCGAGAGCACGCCTGAGATCTGCGACAGCGGCGCAATGGTTCGCGACGCCAGAATCGAGGTCCCGACCAGCGCACCGGTGGTCATATCGCCGCTGATGACCAGATAACATCCCGCCAGCAGCACTACCGCATAAACGATGGACTGCACCTCCTGCGTCCAGGTGAGCAGCAGGCCCGTCAGCCAGCGCTGCTTCATGCCGACGCTGGCGGCGACGTCGTTGGTGTTATTCCACTGGTTCTGGAAACGCTGTTCGGCGCGCATCAGCTTGATGTCTTCAATGCCCTGCACCGCTTCCACCAGCGTGGCGTTTCGGATGGCGGATTCGCGCATCCCTTCGCTGGAGAGTTTCCCCAGCGGGCGCTGTACCAGCAGGCCCGGGATGAGCAGCAGCGGCACGGCGAGCAGAACCACCAGCACCAGCGGACCGCCAATCATCCACAGAATGAAGACGAACAGCAGGAAGAACGGCAGATCGGAAATCGCCGCAATGGTGGTGGAAGTGATCAGCTCGCGCACCGACTCCAGCTCGCGGATCTGCGCGATAAACGATCCGGTTGATTTCGATCGCGCGCCGTTTTTAATCCGCAGCGCGTGGGCAAAAACGCGTTCAGAGATACGCAGGTCGGCGCGCTTGCCCACTACATCAGAAATATGCACCCGCAGCATACGCATGATGAATTCGAACACGATGGCAATCATCACGCCGCCAAACAGCACCCACAGCGTGGCCTCCGACTGCGACGGCACCACCCTGTCGTATACCTGCATGGAGAAGACCATGCCTGAGAGCGCCAGCACGTTAGCCACCAGCGCCACAAGCATAATGTCGCTGTAGCGTCGCCAGTCCTTCAGCGCCAGCTGCCAGAACCAGTTTTTCTCATACGGTTTGATGTAGTCATCCACGCGGGCATCCGGCGTGGATTCAAGCGGGCGCAGTACCATCAGGCCCTTTAACCGCGACCCGATCTCCTCGCGCGTCAGCGTCGTCTCCAGCCCCGCATCGCCGCTGAACTGCAGGCTGACGTTACCTTCGTTGTCCATGCGGTTGATCACCGCAATCTGCCCGCCGGTAAATTCCGCCAGCAGCGGCAGACGCCACGGATCGAGGGATACCGCTTCCGCCGCCACCACACGCATCCCCAGCCCAAGCTGGCGCGCCATCTCCTCCAGCACCAGCTGGCGCGGAGACTGGCTTTCATGGTTAATTGTGACCCGAACATGCTCCGCGGAAAAATCCAGCCGGTAGTGCTTCGCGATGATGAGCATGCCCTGCAGCCAAGGTTCGTACAGTGGATGTGTCTTCATAAGGCTACGTCCTGTCCAGAGCGGTAATTCCGCCCTGAAATGATACCTTTACGGGATGATTAAAAAACGAACGCTTTCTAAACGAGCCCGCAAAATAATCTTGTGAAATATAGGGTTATGACTATTCGTGTAAAGAAATGCCAAAAGGCCGCGGGGATCGCTCCCCGCGGCGTTGTTTTACGCAATTAACAGCTGATGGTTCGCCAGCAGCGTCGCCAGATCCGTCTGCACGCCGTTCAGGGTCACCAGAGTGGTCGGCGAGAACTGGCCGCCCGTACCGTCCAGGTCAACCTGGATCTCGGTATTGCTGCCGTTCTGCACCACGCGGATGTAATCGCTGATATTGCCCGCGCTGCTGTCCAGCGTGGCCACGCCGTTCACATAGCTCGCCGAGCCCGTGCCGGTATAGCCGCTGCCGGAGAGCAGATCGCGCAGGTCAATACGATCCGTGTCCGCTGTCCCTTCCCAGGTCCCGACCGTAAAGCCGTTCACCACGTCGTGGCCGTTACCGCCCGTTGCATCCGAGGCGTTGATCAGCTTGTAGAGCAACGTATCGTGACCGCCGCTGCCGATGTTGAAGGTGTCATTTCCGCCGCGACCTTCGAACTGGTTATCACCGCTGTTGCCGGTGATGACGTCGTCGAAATCCGAACCGTTAATCCCTTCAATGTTCAGCAGACGCGTGGTGCCGAACCCGGTGTCCTGCGCGGTTGAGAGGCGCAGGTCAACGGTTACGCCGGAGGTCGCATTGCGGTAATCCACCACGTCCATACCACCGGTGTTGCTCCAGGTGTCATAGTCGGAATGGGTATTCCAGCCTCCGGAACCGTTGTAGGTATAGGTGCCGTTTTCCGCGATAAAGGTGTCGTTATACCCGGTCCCGGTAATGGTTCCGCTGTGGCCGCCGGTGGCCGCTTCGGCCGTCAGAACGTAGCCCTCTTTGCCGTTGCCCGCTTCCAGACCGCTCCAGGTGACGTTATCCGACACGCCGTTGGTGATCTTCAGGATCTCAGCCGAATAGGTTTCATTCGGATCAAGCCCGTAGAAGCTCACCAGCGCAGAGGTATCGTTCGAACCGATACCGGACTGGGCGTTGATGATCTGCGAGGCCACCAGCACGCCCGCGGCGTTGTACAGATTGACCGTGTTGCCGTAGTAGGCGTTGATGCCCTCGCTGTCGACAATGTGCAGATGCATCGCGGTGCCGTCAGCAATGGTTTTGCTGTTTTGCACCAGCACCACCTTGCCGTTCTGCTGAGAAACCAGCAGGTCCTGCGCGCCGTCCCAGTTGTAGTCCACAGCCGCCACGCCAGTGACGTTCGCCAGGCCTGAAGCCAGCTGGCTTGAGGTCCAGGTAGAGCCGTAACCGTTGTTGGTGAACAGGGTCGCCGTCTGCGAGCCGCCGTAGGTGCTGAGCTTGACGATGTCCATCTGTCCGTCGCCGTTCCAGTCCACCGCCACAGACAAATAGCCCGCCGCTGCGTTAGAGGCTTCTACCGCGCTCTTGGTGGCCGAGAGCTTCCCGGTACCGTCGTTGTAGTAGATCACCCCGCCGTTGTTGTTGTAGCTGCTGCCCAGGTACAGATCCATGTAGCCATCGCCGTTGAAGTCCGCCCACGTCATGGATGCCGCCGTGGTGGTATTCGAGGCGTTTGCCACAAACACGTTCGTCAGGTTCTGACCGATGGAGAGCGTGCCGTTACCGTTGTTGTTGATCACGGTTAACGAGTACGCGCCGCTGCGGTTAGTGTGCTGGACAATATCTACCGTGCCGTCGTTGTTCAGGTCAACGCCGGAGATTTCGCGCCCGGAATCAAACTGGCCGTAGAAACCGCCTTCCCCACCGGTGCCGTCCGGCGACAGGACACCCTTGTTGTTCACCAGATAGGTCAGGGAATCCATACCGGCATCGCCGTACGCCAGATCCAGATACCCATCACCTGTTTTATCGTACGCAATCACGCCGCCGTACCAGATGGTAGTGCCCATTGCCAGCTGACTGGCGTTATAGGTACTGCCATCGTAGGTCCACATCACCTGCGTTGACCCGGCGTAGGTATTTTCCGTCGCGAAAATGTCCTGCGTGCCGTTACGGTCAAAGTCGGCGGCGGTCTGGCTCACCACGTAGTAGTTACGGGTGTTGGTCAGCGTATTGCCGGCATAGGTCGAGCTATCGCTGCTGGAGTATGACTGGCCGTTAGCAATGATGTTCCACAGACCGCTGCTGTTCATGCCGAGAGTCATGGTGGAGTTGTTGCTGTTCCCCGCCGCGGTTGCCCAGTCGGTATTCACCGAGGTGGTATCAATCACCAGGCTGCCGGTCGCCGTACCCGTGGTATTGCCGTTACCCGCGCTGCTCTTCACCTGCGCGGTCACGCTGTAGCTCGCCACGCTCAGCGCATCGCCGTCCGGGATCTGCAGATACCAAGTGTTGTGATCCGGGTCGACCACCACCGCACCGCCGGTCTGGGAGGTGTAGGTTTTGCCGTTCACCGTCACCACCAGATATTCGCCGTTCACCAGGTCAGCGGAGACGGTACCGGTGACGATCGGCGTAGTGTCCGACGTGGTCTGCGCGGTAATCGCCGCAGTGGTGGTCGGAATGCTGGTGTCGACGTTCAGCACAAAGCCGTCGGATTCCGTGTAGTTTCCGGCCCTGTCGGTGACGCGCACGATGTAGGTGTGATTCCCGTCGCTCAGGCCGTTGTCCTGGAAGGACCAGCTCGCGCTGCCGTTCATGGTCACCTGGCCGAGCAGTACCCCATCACGGTAGAGCTGCACGATCTCGCCGTCATCCGGGGCACGGTTCAGCGTCCCGTTGATCAGCGGCGAGTTATCGTCCGTTGCCACCGCGCTGCCAAAGGTGCCCTGACGCTCGCCTTCGCCGTCGGTATAGCTGACGACCGTGCCGACCGTGGTCGGCGGCGTGGTGTCTACCGTGACGACCTGAGACGCGGTCGAACCCACGTTGCCCGCCAGGTCGATAATCCGCACCTGGTAGGTGTAGTCGCCGTCAGGCAGATCGCGGGTATCGGTGTAGCTCCAGCGCTGGTTGGTGACCGTGGTATCGAGCCACGTATTCCCGCCGTCCAGGCTGATCTGTACGCGCTCGTCGCTTGCCAGCGCGCTGCCCAGCGAACCGTTAATGGTCAGCGTGGTGTCCATGGTGATGAAATCACTGCCGGACTGGCCGGTATCTTCGCTGATGCTGTCGATGGTGACGCCGTACTGCGGCGCCTGGGTATCCACCGTCACCGCCTGCGAGGTGGTTGCCCCAACGTTCCCCGCCAGATCGACGACCCGTACCTGATAGTTGTGGCTGCCGTCGGTCAGGGTACGCGTGTCGCTGTAGCTCCACTGCGTGCCGCTTACGGTGGCGTATACCCAGGTGCTGCCGCCGTCCATGCTCACCTGCACGAATTCACCCGCGCCGAGTTCTGCGCCGAGCGTTCCGTGCAGCGTGTACGAGGTCGAACTGGTCAGGAAGTCGTTATTGTCGAAGCCGGTATCCACGGTGATGTTATCCACGGTCACCGTAATCGCCGCATCCGGGGCGACCGTATCGACGGTCACCTGCTGATGGGCGCTGGCCCCGACGTTGCCGGCCGCATCCACCACGCGAACGTAGTAGTCATAGGTCTGGTTACCCAGCGTGCGGCCGTCCACGTAGTACCAGCTGTTGCCGGTGACAATCACGTTCTGCCAGGTGACGCCGCCGTCGATGCTGATCTGCGCGTATTCGCCGTCGGCCAGCGTCGCGCCGAGCGAGCCGTGCAGCGTCAGGGACGTGTCGCGAGTGATAAAGTCGCTGCTGCTCAGGCCGGTATCGTCGCTGATGCTGTCGATGGCGATCGTTTTGCTGGCGTCCGGCGCAACGGTATCAATGGTCACCACCTGAGAGGCGGTGGCGCTGATGTTGCCCGCATCGTCAATCACGCGCAGCTGGTAGTTGTAATCCCCGTCGGCCAGCGTGCGGCCATCGACGTACGTCCAGCTCAGGCCGCTGACGCTGACGTCGGTCCAGGTGACGCCGCCGTCAAGGCTGATCTGCGCGTGGTCGCCGCTGCCCAGCGCCGCGCCGAGCGTCCCTTTCAGGCTGATCTGGTTGTCGCTGGTGATAAAGTCGCTGCCGGACAGACCGGTATCCTGCGTAATGGAATCCACGGTAATGGTGGTTGCCGCAGGCTTCGTCAGATCAATCACCACGTCCTGGCTGTCCGTTGCCCCCACGTTGCCCGCGTTATCAATCACGCGGACCTGGTACTGATACGTACCGTCCGTCAGGGTGCGGCCATCGGCGTAGCGCCAGGTGGTGCCGGTCACGGTCAGGTCAATCCAGGTGACGCCGCCGTCGAGGCTGATCTGCGCCTTCTCGTTATTGCCGAGCTGCGCGGTCAGCGAGCCGTTGACGACGACCTGGCTGTCGTTGGTGATGAAATCCGTTGCGCTCAGGCCGGTATCGTTTTGCAGCGAATCAATACTTATCCCCATCGACGGCGCGGTGAGATCCACCGTGACGGTATGGTTATCGCTGGCGCTGTTGCCGATGGTGTTGCTCACCTGCGCATTGATGACGTACGAGCCGCCGTCTGCCAGCGCGGTCACGTCAGCGCTGCCCACCGTGTAGCTCCAGGTACCGTCATTCTGGACGGTAGCCGCATAGGTTTTACCGTTCAGCGTGATGGTCACCTTCTGGCCTGCAGGCGCGTCGGTGGTACCGCTGATGACCAGCGGCGTGCCGTGCTCGGCGGCGTTGACGATGTCGTCCTGCGCAAAGGTGTTAATGGTGATGGTTGGGACATCGCCGTTCAGCGTCACGCCGTGCGTTGCGCTGCCCGGGTTGCCCGCCTTATCGTTCACCGAAGCGGTGATGGTGTACTCCCCGTCGCTCAGGCCGAGGAAATCACGGCCCGGCACGAAGACCGACCACGATCCGTCCGCCCCGACGGTCGCCTGATAGCTGTGCCCGTTGAAGGAGACGGTCACCGTCTGGCCCTGTTCCGCCGTGGTCGTACCACGGATCGTCTGGCCCGCCAGCTGCTCCGCGTTGTTGACGATATCGTCATCGGCCACGGTGCTGATGGTCACGGTTGGCGCAACGGTGTCTACCGTTAAGGTGTGCGTGGTCTGGCCGTTATTACCGGCTTTATCGTTGACCGAGGCGGTCACCGTCAGCGCGCCCTGGCTCAGGACGGCCAGATCTGCCGCCGGCACGTCGAGCGTCCAGGTGCCGTCGCTGCCGACAAGCGCAGTATAGGTTTTGCCGCCCAGCGTCACGGTAACGGTCTGACCCGCCTCCGCGCTGGAAGAACCGTGCACGGTCAGCGGCTGCTGCGCTTCCGCGGCGTTCAGCATGTCGTCAACCGACAGCGTCCCAATGCTCACCACCGGCGCAGTGGTATCCACGCTGATAGTATGCGTTGCGGAGGCGCTGTTGCCCGCGCTGTCCTGTGCCGATACGGACACCTGATAGCTGGCGCCATCGGCCAGGGCGCTGACGTCTGCAACCGGTACGGTAGTCGTCCAGGTGCCGTCGCTCTGAATGGTGGCCGTATAGCTCTTGCCGTTCAGGGTCACGGTGACCTGAGTCCCGCTGGCGAACTGCGCGCTGGAGCCGTTAATCACCAGTGACGAACCGGCTTCAGCCGCGTTGATCACGTCGTCACCGCTAAGGGTGTTCACCGTCAGCGCCACGGAGGCGGTGTTGACCACCACGTCATGGGTCTGGGAGCTGCTGTTACCCGCGCTGTCGGTAATGGTCGCGCTGAGGGTCACGGTGCCGTCGGTCAGGGCGGAAATCACGCTGGCCGGAACGCCCACGCTCCAGTTGCCGCTGGCGTCAACGGTGGTGGTGTACTGGTGCGAACCGAGGGTGATAACCACTTTATCCCCAACGTTCGCGCCGGTTGCCGACCCGCTGACGATCTGCGCCTGGCCGTGCTCCACGCTGTTAATCACGTCATCGCCCGCGACAACGTTAAAGCTGACGGTCGGCGGCGTGGTATCAAGCGTAATTGTCTTGCCCGCGCTGCCCGGGTTACCCGCGGCGTCGCTCACGCTAACCTGCACGGTGTAGCCGTTATCCGCCAGCGTGGAGAGATCGCTGCCCGGAACGTTAACGCTCCAGATGCCGCCCTGCTGCACCTGCGCGGTATAGCTCTTACCGCCCAGCGTCACGGTGACCGTCTGACCGACTTCCGCCGTAGTGGTGCCGGAGATGGCAACGCCCGCAGCCGCTTCGCTGCCGTTAATCACGTTATCGCCTGCAACCGTATCAATGGTCACGGTTGGTGCGGTGGCGTCTACGCTGTACTCACGCCCCGCCGACGCGCTGTTGCCGTGCGCGTTGGTGACGCTCACCTGTACGCTGGCATCGCCGTCCTTCAGGCCCGCGAGATCCGCAGACGGCACGGTGGCCGTCCAGTTACCGTCGGCGTCCACCTTCGCGGTGTACGTCTTGCCGCCAAAGGTAACAGTAACGGTCTGGTTTTCCTCCACGTTCGAGGTGCTGCCGGAGAGCACCAGATCCGCGCCTTTTTCCGCCGCGTTAATCACGTCGTCGGTGGCAATCGCATCGATGCTGATAGCCACCGACGCCAGGTCGACGGTCACGTCATGGCTGATGGTCACCGGGTTACCCACCGCGCTCTGGCCTGCAACGGTCACGGTGACCGTACCTGCTGCGAAGGCCGCGACGTCTGCCGCCGGGATCGCCGCGCTCCAGGAACCGTCTGCCAGCACGGAGGCCGCATAGGTTTTGCCATTGACGGTCACGGTGAGCGTTGTGCCTGCCGCCAGCCCGTCGCTGGTGCCGGAGACGATCAGGTTTTGAGTATGTTCGATGCTATTGATCACATCGTCGCCCGCCACGGTATCAACGCGCAGGCCCGGCAGGCTGGCGTCGATAACGATTTCGCGCTCGCCGGTCCCGGTGTTGCCATGGCCGTTGGTGACGGTGGCTGACACGGTCAGGTCACCGTTGCCCAGCGCCGTCAGGACGGACTCCGGAACGTTCACGGACCAGGTCAGATCGCTCTGCACCGTCGCGGTGTAGGTGTTGCCACCAATGGTCACGGTGACGGTATTGCCCGCCTCCGCGTTCGTTACCTTGCCGCTGAGGGTCTGGCCCGTGGCCACTTCCGCCGCGTTGATGACGTTATCGCCCGCCACGGTGTTGATGGTGACGGTCGGCAGCGCGGTATCCACCAGCAGGTTCGCGGTGTTGCTCACGCTGTTGCCCACGCCGTTGGTGGCGCTCGCGCTCAGGGTGTAATTCGCTTCGCCCAGACCCGCCAGATCCGCTGCCGGAACGGTCAGGCTCCAGGTGCCGTCTGCCGCCGTCGTGGCCGCGTAGTTTTTACCGTTCAGGGTCACGGTCACCACGGTGCCTTCCGCCAGGTTGGCGCTGGTGCCGCTGACGCTCAGGTCCTGACCTTTTTCTACCGCGTTCAGCACGTTATCGCCGCTGATGGCATTGAAGCTGACCGAAGGCAGACCGGTATCGACGGTCACGTTATGGCTGCCGGTACCGGTGTTGCCCGCCGCGTCGGTAACCGACGCGGTGACGGTCACGGTGCCGTCGCTGAGGCCGGAAATCACGCTCGCCGGGACGCCCACGCTCCAGTTCCCCGCCGCGTCCAGCACGGTGGTGTACGTCTGGCCGCCGATGGTGACGGTGACCTTATCGCCCGCAGCCGCGCCGGTGGCGGTGCCGCTGATGATGTGCGCCTGGCTGTGTTCTGCGAGGTTAATGACATCGTCGCCCGCCACGGTATTGATGGTCACCGCAGGAACGGTGACGTCCACCGTCAGAGTGTGATCAACCAACGCCGGGTTGCCCGCCTTGTCGCTTACCGATGCGGTAACGGTCACGCTGCCGTCCGTCAGGGCCGCAACATCGGCCGCCGGGACGTTGAGCGTCCAGCTGCCGTCCGCGCTGACGGTTGTGGTGTAGTCTTTGCCGTTCAGCGACACGGTCACCGTCTGGCCAGCTTCTGCAGAGCTGGTACCGGACACGGTCAGATCGCTCTTCGCTTCGGCGGCATTCAGAATATCGTCCGTCGCCAGGGTATTAATCGTGACGGTCGGCGCGGTGGCATCCACGCTGTACTCACGTCCCGCCGAGGCGCTGTTGCCGTTGACGTTGGTGACGCTCACCTGCACGCTGGCATCGCCGTCCTTCAGGCCAGCCAGATCCGCAGACGGTACGGTCCAGGTCCAGCTGCCGCTGTCGTCCACCGTGGTGGTGTAGATTTTGCCGTTCAGGCTGATGGTCACGGTCTGCCCGGCTTCCACGTTGGTGGTCGCACCGGACAGCACCAGATCCGCGCCCTTCTCCGCCGCGTTAATCACGTCGTCGGTCGCAATCGCATTGATGCTGATGGCAACGGTCGCCAGATCTACCGTCACATCATGGCTGATGGTAATCGGGTTACCCGCTGAGCTGTCGCCGGTCACGCTGATTTTGACGGTGCCTTCCGGCCACGCGCTCACGTCGGTAGACGGAACAGCCGCACTCCAGGTGCCGTCCGCCAGCACCGTGGCCGCATAGTCTTTACCGTTGACGGTGACGGTCAGCGCCGTGCCCGGCGCCAGCCCGTCGCTGGATCCGCTGACGATCAGGTTTTGAGTATGTTCGATGCTGTTGACCACGTTGTCGCCCGCCACGGTATCAACGCGCAGGCCCGGCAGGTTAGCGTCGATAGCGATTTCGCGCTCGTCGGTACCGGTGTTGCCGTGGCCGTTGGTGACGGTCGCCGTTACGCTCAGGCTGCCGTTACCCAGCGCGGTCAGCACGTCAGACGGCACGTTGACGGACCAGGTCAGATCGCTCTGCACCGTCGCGGTGTAGGTGTTGCCGCCAATGGTCACGGTGACGGTGTTGCCCGCTTCGGCATTCGCCACGGTGCCGCTCAGGGTCTGGCCTGCCGCCACTTCCGCCGCGTTAATGACGTTATCGCCCGCCACGGTGTTGATGGTGACCGTTGGCAGCGCGGTGTCCACCAGCAGGTTCGCGGTGTTGCTCACGCTGTTGCCCACGCCGTTGGTGGCGCTTGCGTTCAGGGTGTAGTTGGCCTGGCCCAGACCCGCCAGATCCGCCGCCGGAACCGTCAGGCTCCAGGTGCCGTCTGCCGCCGTCGTGGCCGCGTAGTTTTTGCCGTTCAGGGTCACGGTCACCACGGTGCCTTCCGCGAGGTTGGCGCTGGTGCCGCTGACGCTCAGGTCCTGACCTTTTTCTACCGCGTTCAGCACGTTATCGCCGCTGATGGCGTTGAAGCTGACCGAAGGCAGACCGGTATCGACGGTCACGCTATGCGTGCCGGTGCCGGTGTTGCCCGCCGCGTCGGTGACCGACGCGGTGACGGTCACGGTGCCGTCGCTGAGGCCGGAAATCACGTTCGCCGGGACGCCCACGCTCCAGTTCCCCGCCGCGTCCAGCACGGTGGTGTACGTCTGGCCGCCGATGGTGACGGTGACCTTATCGCCCGCAGCCGCGCCGGTGGCGGTGCCGCTGATGATTTGCGCCTGGCCGTGTTCTGCGATGTTAATCACGTCATCGCCCGCCACGGTATTGATGGTCACCGCCGGGACGGTGATATCTACCGCCAGGTTGTGATCCACGGACGCCGGGTTACCCGCCTTGTCGCTGACTGATGCGGTAACGGTGACGCTGCCGTCGGTTAATCCTGCCAGATCGGCCGCCGGAACGTTCAGCGTCCAGCTGCCGTCCGCGCTGACGGTTGTGGTGTAGTCTTTGCCGTTCAGCGATACGGTGACCGTCTGGCCCGCTTCGGCGGTGCTGGTGCCGGAAACCGTCAGATCGCTCTTCGCTTCGGTGGCATTGAGAATGTCGTCCGTCGCCAGGGTATTGATGGTCACGGACGGCGCGGTCGCATCCACGCTGTACTCGCGGCCCGCCGAGGCGCTGTTGCCGTTGACGTTGGTGACGCTCACCTGCACGCTGGCGTCGCCGTCTTTCAGACCCGCCAGATCGGCCGCTGGCACCGTGGTCGTCCACTTGCCGTCGGCGCCTACGGTCGCGGTGTAGCTTTTGCCGCCGAAGAAGATGGTGACGGTCTGGTTTTCTTCGACCTTTGAGGTAGTGCCTGAGAGCACCAGATCCGCGCCCTTCTCGGCCGCGTTAATCACGTCATCGGTGGCGATGGCGTCAATGCTGATGGCAACGCTCGCCAGATCCACCGTTACATCGTGGCTGATGGAAACCGGGTTACCGGCGCTGCTCTGGCCCGCAACGGTCACGGTGACCGTGCCTGCATTCAGCGCACCCACGTCCGCGGCCGGGATCGCCGCGCTCCAGGTGCCGTCCGCCAGCACGGTCGCCGGATAGGTTTTGCCGTTTACGGTCACGGTCAGCGCCGCGCCTGCCATCAGCCCGTCGCTGGAACCGGTGATAATCAGGTTCTGCCCGTGTTCGATGCTGTTGATCACGTTGTCACCCGCCACGGTATCCACGCGCAGGCCCGGCAGGTTAGCGTCGATCGTGATATCGCGCTCAGCGGATCCGCTGTTGCCGACGCCGTTGGTCACGCTGGCTGACACCGTCAAATCGCCGTTGCCCAGCGCCGTCAGAACAGATTCAGGCACATCGACGGACCAGGTGAGATCGCTCTGCACCGTTGCGGTGTAGATGTTACCGCCAATGGTCACGGTCACGGTGTTGCCCGCTTCGGCATTCACCACCTTACCGCTGATGGTCTGGCCGGCTGCCAGCTCTGCCGCGTTAATGACGTCGTCGCCCGCAATGGTGTTAACGATCACACCCGGCAGAACGGACTCCACGTTCACGGTGTGCGACGCGCTGGTGCTGTTACCGACGCCGTCCGTCGCCGAGGCGGTGACGGTGTAAAGCGCCTCGCCCAGCTGACCGACTTCGCTCGCCGGAACGGTGGTGGTCCATTTTCCGTTATCGTCCACCTGCGCACTGTACGCTTTGCCGTTGAGCATCACGGTCACCACCGCGCCTGCCGCCAGGCCGGAAGCCGTACCGGAGAGGGTCAGATCCTGGGTTTTCTCAGTATTGTTGATTACATCGTCACCGGAAACGGTGTCAATGGTCAGCCCCGGCGCGGTCAGGTTCACCTCTACGCCGTGCGTGGCGCTGTTGCTGTTGCCGGCTTTATCGGTCAGCGCCGCGGTGATGGTGTAATCCCCGGCGGCCAGCGCGGTTACGTCCGCCGCAGGCACGCCAACGCTCCAGTTGCCGGAGGCGTCGAGAGTGGCGGTGTACGATTTGCCATTGAGGGTGACGGTGACCACATCGCCCGCCGCCGCGCCGGTCACGGAACCGGTGACAATCAGGGCCTGCGCATGCTCGGCGCTGTTGATCACGTCGTCGTCGGAAACGGTGTGAATGGTCAGCTGTGGAACGGTGGTATCAACCAGCACGTCGCGATCCGCGGAGGCCGGGTTGCCCGCTTTATCCGATACGGCGGCGCTGACGGTGTAGTTCCCGTCGGCAATCGCGCCCAGATCGGCGGACGGTACGGTCACGCTCCAGCTGCCGTTAGCCTCAACGGTGGTGGTGTAGTCCACGCCGTTCAGGGTCACGGTGACGGTCTGACCCGCTTCGGCGTTGGTGACGCCGTTAATCACCAGATCCTGCTGCGCTTCGGCCGCATTGATGATGTTGTTGTCGCTGATGATTTCAATAGACACCGTCGGCGCGGTAGCGTCCACGCTGTACTCGCGGCCCGCGGACGCGCTGTTGCCGTTCACGTTGGTGACGCTCACCTGCACGCTGGCATCGCCGTCCTTCAGGCTGCCCAAATCGGCGGACGGCACGGTAGCCGTCCAGTTGCCGTCGGCATCGACCGTCGCGGTGTACGACTTACCGCCGAAGATGATGGTGACGGTCTGGTTTTCTTCCACGTTGGTGGTGGAGCCGGACAGCACCAGGTCCGCGCCTTTCTCCGCCGCGTTAATCACGTCGTCAGAGGCAATCGGGTCAATGCTGATGGCGACTGCCGCCAGATCCACCTTCACGTCATGGCTGATGGAAACCGGATTGCCCGCCGCGCTCTGGCCGTCCACGGTCACGGTGACCGTGCCCGCATTCAGCGCGCTGACGTCTGCCGCCGGAATGGCCGCCGTCCAGGTCCCGTCCGCCAGCACGGTTGCGGCGTAAGTTTTACCATTGACGGTCACCGTTAACGCCGCGCCCGCTGCCAGGCCTTCGCTGGAGCCGGTGATAATCAGGTTTTGAGCGTGCTCGATGCTGTTGATGACATCGTCGCCCGCCACGGTGTCGACCCGCAGGCCAGGCAGGTTAGCGTCTATCACGATTTCGCGCTCGCCGGTTCCGGTGTTGCCGTGGCCGTTGGTGACGCTGGCTGACACGGTCAGATCGCCGTTCCCGATGGCGGTTAAGATCGTGGACGGCACGTTGACCGACCAGCTCAGATCGTCCTGAACCATCGCGGTGTACGTATTGCCGCCAATTGAAATCGTGACGGTGTCACCGCTCGCCGCGCCGCTCACTTTCCCGCTCAGGGTCTGTCCGGCAGCCACTTCCGCCGCGTTAATAACGTCGTCCGTGGCGACCGGGTTGATGGTGACCTGCGGCAGCGCGCTGTCGACCAGCACGCTGTGACCGGTGCTCGCGCTGTTGCCCGCGGTGTCGGTTACGCTCGCCGTCACCACGTAGCTCGCTTCGCCCAGCGCGGAGACGTTTGCCGCCGGAACGGTCACGCTCCAGTTCCCGCTCGCGTCGGCGGTGGCCGTATAGCTGATGCCGTTCAGCGTCACCGTAATGGCGGTTCCTTCCGGCTGGTTGCTGGTGCCGGACACCTGCAGATCCTGGCCTTTCTCGGTCGCGTTGATCACGTCGTCAGCCGCCAGGGTATTGATGGCAATGACCGGCGCGGTCAGGGAGACGTCAAACTCGTGCGTCGCGGTGGTGCTGTTACCGGCTTTGTCGGTGAGGGTCGCAGAAATCGTCTGCTCACCGTTGACCAGCGCGCCCACGTCCGCCGCCGGAACGCCCACGCTCCAGTTGCCGGACGCATCCAGCATGGCGGTGTAATCTTTACCATTCAGGGTCACGGTGATCGCGTCACCCGCCTGCGCGCCCGTCACCTTACCGGAGACGATCAGCGCCTGGCCGTGCTCGGCAATATTGATGATGTCATCGCCCGCAACGATGTTGAAGCTAATCTGCGGTACGGTGGTGTCGACCAGCACCGATGAGCCCGCGCTGGCCGGGTTACCTGCTTTATCGGACACGGTCGCCGTTACCGCGGCGCTGCCGTCGGTGATGCCCGCCAGATCCGCCGCAGGCACGTCCAGCGTCCAGCTGCCGTCCGCCTGCACCTGCGCGCTGTATTGATTGCCGTTGAAGGTCACGGTGACCGTCTGGCCCGCTTCGGCAGTAGAGGTCCCGCTCAGGGTCAGATCCTGCGCCGCCTCTGCCGCATTCAGCATGTTATCGCCGCTGATGGTGTTGATGGTCACCGTCGGCGCGGTGGTGTCGACGCTGAACTCCTGCGCCGAAGACGCGGCGTTGCCGTTAACGTTGATGACGCTGACCTGAACGCTGGCGTCACCGTCTTTCAGGCCGCTCAGATCGGCAGCCGGAACGGTCCAGGTCCAGTCGCCGTTGCCATCCACCGTCGTGGTGTAGGTTTTCCCTGCGAAGGTGATGGTCACGGTCTGGCCCGCTTCAACACCGGAAGTGGTGCCGGACAGCACCAGATCCTGGCCTTTTTCCGCCGCGTTAAGCACGTTGTCGTCGGTCACGCTGTTGATGGTGATGGCGACCGGCGCGAGATCGACGTCCACGACGGTCCCGATGGTTACCGGGTTGCCAGAAGCATCCTGCGCGCTTGCCTTGATATCCAGCGAGCCATCCGCCCACTGGGACACGTCCGCAGCAGGTACCGCTGCCTGCCAGGTGCCGTCCGCCAGCACCGTTGCGGAATAGGCTTTGCCGTTGATGGTCACGGTCACGGCGCTGCCCGCCGCCAGATCGGTGCTGGTGCCGGACACAATCAGGTTCTGAGCGTGTTCAATCACGTTGATCACGTCGTCGCCTGCGACCGTATCAATACGCAGTCCCGGAAGCTGGGCGTCGATGGTGAAGTCGAGCGAAGAGGAACCGGTATTGCCGTGCGCGTTGGTGACGCTTGCCGATACGGTGAGATCCCCGTTGCCGAGCGCGGTGAACTGGCTCTCGCTTAACGGCAGGCTCCAGGTCATATCGTCCTGCACGGTAGCCGTGTATGTCTGGCCGCCAAGGATAATCGTGACAGTGTCACCTGGCGCCGCGTTCGTGACTTTACCGGACAGGGTTTGCCCTGCCGCCACTTCCGCCGCGTTAACGATATTGTCGCCCGCCAGCGTGTTAATCGTCACCACCGGCAGCGAGCTGTCTACCAGCACATCGTGTGAGGCTGAGGCGCTGTTGCCTACGCTATCGGTGACGTTCGCCGTCACGGTGTAATTCGCTTCGCCCAGCGCCAGCACGTTTGCCGCCGGTACGGTCACGCTCCAGTTGCCGCTGGCGTCAGCGGTGGCCGTGTACTGAATGCCGTTCAGGGTCACCGTAATAGTCGTGCCTTCCGGCTGGTTGCTGGTGCCGGAAATCTGCAGATCTTCGCCTTTCTCGGTCGCGTTAATCACGTCGTCCGCCGCCAGCGTGTTGATACCGATGACGGGCGTCACGGTATTCACCACCACATCCAGCGAACTGCTTCCGGTATTGCCGGATCTGTCGGTCACGGAGACGTCAACTGTCCAGGTGCCGTCAGCCAGCCCCTGCACGACGGACGCCGGCAGGCCAAGGCTCCAGTTGCCCGCCGCATCCACCACGGTGGTGTAATCGACGCTGTTAATGGTGATGGTCACCAAATCGCCCGCTGCCGCGCCGGTGACGGAGCCGCTCAGGACCTGCGCCTGTGAATGGGCGAGCTGGTTAACGGTGTTGGTGTCGGTGACAAAGCTGTTGATGGTCACCTGCGGCACGGTCGCGTCCACCAGACCCACGCGGTCGGCGCTGCTGGTGTTGCCCGCCACGTCGCTCACGGTGGCCGTCACGGTAACGATGCCATCGTTGAGGGCATCGACATCAGCCGCCGGGACGCTCAGCTGCCAGGTACCGTCCGTCTGGACCGTGGTCTGATACGTTTTGCCGTTCAGCGTCACGGTAACCGTCTGGCCGGGTTCCGCACTGCTGCTACCGCTTAACAGTAAATCCTGCTGCGCTTCAGCCGCGTTGATAATGTTATCGGCGGTCAGGTTATCGAGCGTAATCGCCGGTGGCTGCGTATCCACCGTGACCACGCGCGACGCGTCGGCACTGTTGCCGTTGACGTTAGTGACGCTGACGCTCACCTGCGCGCGCCCGTCAATCAGGGTTTCCATGGCGCTGGCGGGCACGGTCAGGCTCCAGGAGCCGTCCTGCTGCACCTGCGCGGTGAAGGTCTGGTCGGCGAATTTCACCACCACGGTCTGCCCCGCCTCTACACCCTGCGTTTGGCCGGAAAGGGTTAAATCGGCCCCTTTTTCTGCGGCATTCAGCAGGTCGTCGCCGGAGACGGTATCAATAGTGACCGCTACGGCGTTCAGATCCAGTTCAATCGGGTGTTCAGCCGCAACGGTGTTGCCCCAGGCATCTACCGCGCTGACGCTAACCGTGATGCCTCCCGCGCTCCAGGCCTGCAGGTCCGCCGCCGGGACGCCGATCTGCCAGTTGCCGCTGGCGTTAACCGCGGTAACGTAATCAACGTTGTTGATGGTGACGATAATCTGCGTGCCCGCTGCCAGATGGGTGCTGGAGCCGGTGACGGTCAGATCCTGCTGTTGCTCAATGGCGTTGATCACGTCATCGCCGGAAATGGTGTTTACGCGCAGGCCCGGCAGTTCAGCATTGATATTGATATCGCGCTCGCCGGTGCCGGTATTGCCGTGCCCGTTGGTCACCGACGCGGTAAAGGTTAAATCCCCGTCGCCGAAGGCCTGAAGATCCGCCGACGGAATTTTCACGCTCCAGGTCAGGTCGCTGCCAACCGTTGCGGTGTAGCTCTTGCCGCCCACGGTGACAGACACGGTATCGCCCGCCGCCGCGCCGGTGACGCGACCGCTGAGGGTTTGATCGACGCCCGCTTCGGCGTTATTGACCAGGTTGTCGCCCGCAAAGGTGTTGATAATGACCTGCGGAAGTACGGTATCCACCAGCAGCGTCGCCCCGGCAGAGCCGCTGTTACCCACGCTGTCGGTACCGCTGACGCTGACGGTGTAAAGGGTGTTCGCCAGATTCAGCACGTCGGAAACCGGCACCTGGACCGCCCAGATACCGTTTTCAACGGTGGCCTGATAGCTGACGTTGTTCAGCGTCACGGTGATGGCGCTGCCGTCAGGCAGGTTGCTGGTGCCGGTGAGGCTCAGCGGCTGCATTGCTTCCTGAGCATTCAGCACGTTGTCCTGGCTGATGGCGTCAATCGTAAATTCTGGCGGGTTTCCGCTCAGCGTAATATCGTGCGTGGCGCTGCCGGTGTTGCCTGCCGCGTCGGTCACGGAAACTGAAATCGTATGGTTACCTTCTCCCAACGCGCCCAGCACGGACGCCGGAACACCTACGCTCCAGCTGCCGTCCGCCAGCACCACGCCGGTGAAAGACTGTCCGCCAACGGTCACGGTGACCACATCGCCTGCCGACGCGCCGCTCGCCTGCCCGGAAATAATCTGCGCCTGCCCCTGCTCGCTGATATTGAGGGTATCGTCGCCCGCCACGGTATCGATAGTGACGACCGGCGCAGTGGTATCAACCGTGAAATCTCCCGTCACGGACGTACCGTTGCCCGCTTTGTCGCTAACGTTAACCGTCAGAGTGTGATTGCCCTCGTTGAGCGCCTGCACGTCGTTCGCTGCAAGCGTGACGGACCAGGTGCCGGCGCTACCCACCGTAGCGTTATAGTTTTTACCGTTCAGCGTGACCGTGACGATCTGACCGGCTTCCGCATTCGTTTTACCGGTCAGGGTCAGCGGCTGATTGTGCTCAGCCGCATTAATGATGTTGTCCTGCGCGAGGGTATCGACAGAGAGGGTTGGTGCGGTGGTATCCACGCCGATCGTCTGGCTGCCGCTCACGGTATTACCCGCCGCGTCTTTGCCGCTGACGTTAATCGTCCAGGTGCCGTCGCCCAGCGCCTGCGCGTCTGCTGCAGGCACGTTCACGCTCCACGCGCCGTCTGCCCCGACTTCAGCCGCGTAGGTTTTGCCGTTCAGCGTTACGGTAAGTAAGGTACCCTGCGCCAGGTTTTTGCTGGCTCCGGAAACCGTAAAGCCCGCGGATTGTTCGCTGGCGTTCAGCACGTTATCGCCCGCCGTGGTGGCAAGCGTAATGGCGGCATCGGCGGTTGAAACCGTCACGGTGATACTGCCCGCAGAGGTGGTTTTACTGCCGTCGATCTGCACGACCGACCAGGTGTGCTCCCCGTCCGTCTGGGTCGGTAACATTACCGTCCACGTGCCGTCTTTGCCGACCATCGTGCTCGCAATGGTGCTGCCGCTGCTGTCTTTAACCTGGATGGTCGCGCCTGGCTGACCGGTACCGCTAAAGGTTGGGTTGCTGTCGTCCGTGATCTCGTTTGCGCTCAGCACGCCCTGCTTGTCACCCGCTTTATCCGACAGCAGGAAGGTTGGCGTGGCGCTTTCCACCTCTTTCGTATTATCAATAACTTTTGTCTTAGTTTCGCCGTCGCCGCCGTTTGCCAGCAGCGCCCCGATGGCACCGCCACCTAATGCAGCTCCCGCAATCCAGCCCCACGGCGCGTCGCTTAAGACGCTTTCCTGTTCAAGGAAAGGTTGAATGCTGCTAATCGGTGTGGCCTGCGCGGTTAACTCGGTCACCGCAGCGCCTGACGCGTCCCCGGCATCGGCAAAAGAAATATGCGTCAGTTCCTGACGATCGTTGAATACCAGCTCTGACTGAGTATGCGTTTCAGGATCTTCAACAAAATAGTTATTGCAGCGAATAACGCTGCCATCTTTCATATAAATGAGGAGGTCTTTACCCTGGCGGACATAGCGCACCACATCCTGAGCAGAACCCTGGATTTCAATCACGCTCGGGGATGAAATAGAGACCGACAGATTTCCTTCGCCGGTTAATTTCGTTTTCTCCGCCGTTTTGCGAATGATGACATCAACAACTTTTATGTTACTCATATTCTTCTCCTTGCAGGTGTACGGATTCCTGTGGATATGTCCACCAGATGGATGTAGCTATCCCTGGGAAAAAACACCCATTATTTTCAGTCTTACTTTGCGCAACACTGCGCGTCTTTTATTAACTCAAATCGGGTAATTTTGCGGCAGCGTTTTTCTCTATTCCAATAAGCGGCATTAAATTATCAACCGCGGAAGCATAATTAATTGCCGAACTCCAGCCATCATACTCAGCGATTATTTTCGCCGAAGTAGCCTGCCAGACATCCTGCTCAACGCTGAGCAGATCGTTAATGCTCCGCTTGCTCAGGGTGTACTCATTTTTATAAACATCCCGGGCGCGCAGGGCATTTTCCAGCTGCTGCTTTCCGGCCTCCATTCTTCCCCGTGCGCCGGTCCAGTCCGCCTGCGCGACGGAGGCTTTTTGCAGGACGTCAAAACGCGCCTGATCGACCTGAGAGGAGGCCATCGCTCGTGCTCCTTCAGCCTGCCGCACTCGTGCGGAAACTGCGCCCCCCTGATAAAGCGGTGCGTCAATATTGAGCTGGATCTGGTCGTCCCAGTACGAACGGTTGTCCGATTCATAACGGGTGCGCCCACCCTTCAGGCTTAACGTCGGCCAGTGCTGGGACTTCGCCGTTTCCACGCCGTACTGGGCAGAGCGCTCCATGTTTTGCGCGGCCATAACCGCCGGTATCAGCGAGTAATCAATGCGGTTGAGCGAATCAGGTTCAACCGCGAGGTTTGCAGGTACAGGCGAATAGTTTTCTGCCTGCATACCGGTTAATACCGCAAGCCGCGCGCGGGCGCTGTTTAAGGCGGCCTGATACTGCGCGACCGTCGCCTGCATGCCGGCAATACGCGTGCGGGTCTGGAGCTCATCGGAGGTCGAGCTCACGCCCGCATCGGCACGCAGCTTTGCCAGCTGCTCAACGTTTTTCAGCGCCTGAACGTTCTCCTTTGCCGCCTGCAGCAGATCGGCATAGCGTTTGACCTCGACGTAGCTCAGCGCCGTTTTTTCCGCCACGTCAGAGAGCGTGCCCATCAGCTGATAGCGATAGCTATCGCGCTGGGCGGAAGACTGGCTGATGCTGTTATTAGTCTTGCCAAAATCGTACAGCAGCTGCGTCAGGCTCAGCCCCCAGGCGGCCGAATTCTTCAGCGACCCGCTGGAATCGGTGGTCTGGCTGTGCCCTGTACTCCCGTTCAACGATATTTGCGGCATCCAGCCGCTGCGCGCTTCATCTATTTGTGCCTGGCCAATACCCAATTGTGCGGCCTGCTGACTAATAGACGGATCGCGATCGATAGCAAAAAGAATACTTTCTTTTAAGGTTGTCGTGGCAACCGGGGCAATGCCCACCTGACTGCTATTGGCGTACGCCGTATTTATGGCTAATGAAATGAATGCCAGTGCTGCTGTAAATCGGCGTAACATAGGCTTTCGTAATATCGTCATTGTTATCTCCCTGACTCTGAGTGACACTGAAGCAATTACCCAAAAAGAGGTATAGATAATTAGACAAATATCTTATTTAGCATCCTTGCCGTATTTTAGGTAAAACTCCCCCATACCCATTTCCTCTGGAGATGAGATCTGCCTGCGTCTTATTTAAATTAAGAATTTACTTATTTCCTAAAGTGGTTAGCAGCATAACAAAATGTGTTATAGGCCACTACACCCTCAATGTTAAGGCGGTGTTACAATTAAGAAAAAATATGGGGTTTCTGGACAAAACTCTTAAAATGACCTTTCAGATGAAACATATAAACCGACTGTTATTTAAGGAAAATTCTTAATTTGCTCCCTGCACATTTTTGCGTTAATTTCCTCTCGGGTCAGACACAAAGATTTTCAAAGAAGTGTCAATTTAAGTAGCCAAACAGGCCCAATTAAAATTTAATGCCATTAATAAACTAATTAAAGCAATTAAAAACCGAACTATCACCATTTAACAGAATTAAAACCCAGACAATGATGGTGCAGTGGTTACATAACCCAAACTGTTAAATAAAACATAACAATAACATTATGATTAACATTCAAAACGGCTTGCTTATACCTTTTTAATAAAATTTTAATAATCACGCATCTGAATCATCACCTCACTCCCCGACATCAAAACGACATTGCCCTTTTCTCTGCGTTAAAATGCTGTATTATGCAAACTATTGCGACATTTTGCAGGAATGTACCCCCATGCACAAAACCGCTCGTCAACGCTACGTTCTGGATATCCTGAGCGAGCAAGGCCAGGCCAGCATCACCGAGCTGGCCGAAAAGCTGCAGGTTTCAGCCGATACCATTCGTCGGGATCTGACCGACCTGGAGAACCAGGGCCTGGCGCAGAAGAACCACGGCGGAGCCATCGCGTTGAATCTCTCAGCCATGAACCGTCAGGGCCGCAATACGCTGCTGCCGGAGACCAAACAGCGCCTGGGTAAGCAGGTCGCACAGCAGGTTCCACCGGGCTCCACCCTTTTTCTGGATGCCGGGAGCACGGTGATGGCCGTCGCCACCTTTCTTCAGGGGCCGCTCACCGTCATTACCACGTCGCTGGATATCGCCCAGCACTTTAGCGACCGGGAAGACGTTGAGCTGATCCTGCTCGGCGGCAAATGGGACCACCAGCAGCGCCTGTTTGCCGGAAGCGCCACGTTATCTTTGCTGTCCCGTTATCGGGCAGATATCGCCATCCTCGGGGCGTGCGCCATTCATGCCGAACTCGGTCTGAGCGCCGGTAAAGAAGCGGATGCCGAGGTTAAACGCGCAATGCTCGACGCAAGCCACGTGCACTGGATTGTCGCCGATCATCTGAAAATTAACCGCTGCGAGCCGTATCTGGTTTCCGGGTTATCCAACATTCAACAACTCTTTTTAGATCGTCCCTGGCCTGAGCTTGGGGACCCTGGCGCATTGCAGGTCACGGTGTGCGCGAATTAACGTGGAGAAGGTCATGAGTAAAGTTCAAACAATCAACATTGCGCTGATCGGGTATGGATTTGTCGGGAAAACCTTCCATGCCCCGCTGATCCAGTCTGTGGACGGGCTTAAGCTGGCAGTTGTCTCTTCTCGCGATGAAGAGAAGGTAAAACGCGATCTGCCGGACGTACAGGTGGTCTCCACCCCTGAAGAGGCTATTCAGCATCCTGATGTTGACCTGGTAGTGATTGCCTCCCCCAACGCCACGCACGCCCCGCTGGCGACGCTGGCCCTGAACTCGGGTAAACACGTGGTCGTGGATAAACCTTTTACACTTGACATGCAGGAAGCCCGCGACCTGATTGCGCTGGCGGAGGAAAAGCAGCTGCTGCTCTCCGTCTTCCACAACCGCCGCTGGGACAGCGATTTCCTCGGCATTAAGCAGGTTATTGAGCAAGGCACGCTCGGCAAGGTTAAACACCTTGAATCGCACATCGACCGCTTCCGCCCGGAAGTGCGCGTGCGCTGGCGCGAGCAGAACGTCCCCGGGAGTGGCCTGTGGTTTGACCTGGGGCCTCATCTTATAGACCAGACGCTGCAGCTCTTTGGCCTGCCGCAGTCGGTTCAGGGGAATATCGCGACGCTGCGCGACGGCGCTGAAGTTAACGACTGGGCGCACGTGGTCTTAAACTACCCGGAGCATAAGGTGATTCTGCACGCCAGCATGCTGGTGGCAGGCGGTACGGCGCGCTTTGCCGTCAACGGGGACAAGGGCAGCGTGGTGAAGGCCAGAATCGATCAGCAGGAAGCACAGCTGCTCGCAGGGGTGACTCCTGGCAGTGAAACCTGGGGCGAAGACAGCGACAGTATGGTGTTCTTTGGGGCCGACGGCGCACCGCAGACGATCCCTACCCCGAAAGGCGATCAGCGACAGTACTATATTAACGTGCGTGATGCGCTACGCGGGGAAATCGCCAATCCTGTCCACCCTGTTGAGGCATTAGCGGTGATGGCCGTGCTGGAAGCGGCGGTGAAGTCGTCGGAGACGGGGTCAACTCAGGGGCTGGCGTTAACTGCCGAAGAGCGTGCTTTGCTGGGTTAAAAAACAAGCCGGGTGGCGCATCGCCACCCGGCAAGCGTTAAAGACTACGAACGCTTTTTCGGCATCATGCGCAGAAGGGTATTATCTTTCCAGAAATAGTGGTGCATCAGCGCCGCCGCGGCGTGCAGGCCAATCACAAAATAGCCCAGATTTGCCAGCGTTTCGTGCCACTCTTTCAGCACATCAACCAGGTCAAAATTTGACTCTGCCGCATGCGGCATCGCCAGGCCAAAAGCAAACCAGTCGCTACCCCGGTTATACATCATCACAATGCCAATCAGCGGCAGCGCAATAAACAGCAGATAAACCACCAGATGCCCCAGATGGGACATCCCCGTCACCATCGCTTTTGGCTTCGGTTGAATCGGTGGCGCGCGGAACTTCAGGCGAACCAGAAGACGCGTCACCATCAGCACCAGGATACTGATACCGCAAGAGACGTGGATCATGTTGATCGCCGGGCGCGCGGTGCGCGGGAAGAAACCTCTGAACTCCATGGCGCAGTAGGCGACGATGATTAACAGAAACACCAGCCAGTGGATGCCGATTTGCAGGCTTGTATATTTAGTGCGCATGTGATTTCTCGATTAAAAACAGTTACCGCGCCAACATAATCCCCTTTCCTTAAAAATTCATTAACTTTTCTGTATGGTTTTTCAAATACTTCCTCCCGCATGAAGCATCTTCAATTGCCGCCCTGCCCGTGATGGTCTAAGCCTGGATGAGTTCAAACTGTCGCATCGACACGTTTACAGGAGAACACCATGAGTAAAATTGGCATTAACGGCTTTGGACGCATTGGGCGCCTTGTACTGCGTCGCCTTCTTGAAACCCAGGACAGTAATACCGTCGTCGCCATCAACGACCTCACCTCCCCGAAAGTGCTGGCCTACCTGCTAAGGCATGATTCCAACTACGGTGGCTTCCCGTGGAGCGTGGACTTCACCGAGGATGCGCTGATTGTGGACGGTAAAACCATTGCGGTGTACGCCGAGAAAGAGGCGAAGCACATTCCGTGGAAAGCCGCAGGCGTGGATATCGTCGTGGAGTGCACCGGCTTTTATACTTCTGAAGAGAAATCACGGGCGCACCTGGACGCCGGCGCGAAGAAAGTGCTGATTTCTGCGCCTGCGGGTGACATGAAAACTATCGTCTACAGCGTTAATGACGACACCATTAACGCCAGTGATACCATCATCTCCGTCGCCTCCTGCACCACCAACTGCCTCGCTCCGCTGGCGAAAGCCCTGAACGATGCGTTTGAAATTAAGGTGGGCACCATGACCACCATTCACGCCTATACCGGTACGCAGGCGCTGGTAGATGGCCCGCGCGGGAAAGACCTTCGCGCCTCCCGGGCGGCGGCAGAGAACATTATTCCGCACACCACTGGTGCCGCCAAAGCCATTGGCCTGGTGATCCCTGCGCTCAGCGGCAAACTTAAGGGCCACGCGCAGCGCGTGCCGGTAAAAACGGGTTCGGTAACCGAGCTCGTGGCCATTCTGGGCAAGAAAGTCACCGTTGAGGAGATCAACGCCGCGCTGAAAAAGGCGACGCAGGGCAATAAATCGTTTGGGTATACCGACGAAGAAATTGTGTCGTCAGATGTGATTGGCTCGCACTATGGTTCGGTGTTTGACGCCACGCAGACGGAGGTGTCAGAGGCGGGAGAACTTCAGCTGGTGAAAGCCGTTGCCTGGTATGACAACGAATACGGTTTCGTCACTCAACTGGTGCGGACGCTGGATAAGTTTGCGGCACTGTGATTTTTTCCCCTCATCCTAACCCTCTCCCCATTGGGGCGAGGGAATTGTTCCGTGCTCAGATGATTTTTCGCGTCACCTTCAGGACCGGATCCTGCTGCAGCTGTTTCCATGCGTCCATGACGGCCTCGGGGAATTCAACGTGAGCAATATAATCCCGCCCGGCCGGGCCATAGCCGTTGGCGTCATCATACAGGCGCGGCAGTTCCCCCAGAACCAGAGAAAGATAGCGGTCAACGGGCCACAGCCCGGTGTTGCCCTCACCGAATTCCACGCCCTCTTTTCCGTTTTGCAGCGTTGGCGTAAACCCGGGATGGCTTGTCCACTCCGGTGACTCGGACTCATCCCGACAAACGCGGGCAAACGTCGCCATCGTGCGGCGCTGCATCGTCGGATCCTGCACCACCAGCACCCGCCCGGTCGTTCGATGACGCTGTTTCAGCATGTTCCAGCTAAAGCGCGCGTTTTCACCGCAGTTGGTGGATTGATCCTCAACCCACAGATGCCCCTGCGGGATCTGCCAGAACTCCCGCGCAATGTCGGCAAGAATGCTTGCTTCGGCCCGCCCTGCGACCGGTACGGTGTGGTAACGCGGATGACTGGCGATGGCAGCATATAAAAAGGTGGTCGAATGCCCGATGCCGCCGCTAATCAGGAGCGGGATTTCTCTCTGCGCGGCAATACGGCAGGCCGCGTCAATGGTTGGGATCACCGCGTTTCCAGCCAGAATCACCGCATCTATCTCCGGGGCCTGACGCGTCACGCTCAGATCATCCTGCGCCAGCCATTCACCGACAGTATTGATGGCCGCCAGCGTGGCATTCGCCAGAACGGGAAAATGGGGCTGAACCATGGTGAACTCCTCACGTTGTTGAAGCGCCGAATTTATCATTTTCTGAAATAACCAGAAACATCCAAAAATCATCGGGTTGCACCTGCCTATTATGCTTTTGATTTCCAGCCTTACAAAACATTGTATTGTGCAGACGTTATGTAAAAGCACCCGGCGCTGCTTATTTCACCGTGATCTGACCAGTTTTATCCCCCCTTCGCTTGCCAAAAACAACATCCAACCCTAAGTTGCTTAACAATTTCACAACCTTTTTCATCATCACAGGTTGCACCTGAAGCGCGCCAGGTGACACCTCTCTCTCATCATCAACGTGGCGGGGTTTCAGGTCATGACAGAACATGAAAGTACGACGACGGTATTACGAAAAAATAAAAAGGTATTAATCGCCAGCCTTACCGGGAGCGCCATTGAATGGTTTGACTATTTTCTCTACGGTACGGCGGCCGCGCTGGTCTTCAATAAGATCTTTTTCCCGATGGTCGATCCGGTGATCGGTCTCATTCTCTCGTATCTCTCTTTCTCATTAACCTTTTTTATTCGCCCCATTGGCGGGGTACTTTTCGCCCATATTGGCGACCGCATCGGACGTAAAAAAACCCTCGTTCTAACCCTCTCACTAATGGGGGGTGCAACCGTCATGATTGGTCTGCTGCCCACGTATGAGATGATTGGCCTGTGGGCTCCCGCTCTGCTGATCCTGATGCGCATCATTCAGGGGATGGGCATCGGCGGTGAATGGGGCGGCGCGCTGCTGCTGGCCTATGAATACGCGCCAGAAAAACGTAAAGGCTTCTTCGGCAGCATTCCGCAAGCGGGCGTCACCATCGGCATGCTGATGGCAACCTTTATCGTTTCGCTGATGACTCTGTTCAGCGAGGAGGATTTTCTCTCCTGGGGCTGGCGTATCCCGTTCCTGCTGAGTTCGGTTCTGGTGTTGCTCGGCCTGTGGATCCGCAAGGATATTGATGAAACGCCCGATTTTAAGAGAGTCAAAGCGTCCGGTCAGGTGGCTAAGGCCCCGCTGCGCGATACGCTGAAGCATCACTGGCGTGAAGTGCTGATCGCCGCCGGTCTGAAGGTGGTTGAAACCGCCCCCTTCTACATCTTCTCTACGTTTGTAGTGAGCTATGCCACCAGCACGCTGACCTATCAAAAATCACAGGCGCTTGAGGCCGTGACGCTGGGAGCCCTGGTGGCGACCATTATGATCCCGCTGATGGGGCTGCTCTCCGATAAAATAGGCCGTCAGCGCATGTACGCAATCAGCGTCTTCGTGCTTGGCCTGTTTATCGTACCGTGGTTTATGCTGCTCAATACCGGTACAACCTGGGGCATCGTGCTCGCGACGGTCATCGCCTTTGGCGTGCTGTGGGCCCCTGTCACGGCGGTACTCGGCACGCTGTGCTCTGAAATTTTTAGTGCAAACGTGCGCTACACCGGCATTACACTCGGCTATCAGCTGGGTGCCGCGCTGGCCGGCGGTACCGCCCCGCTGATTGCCACCGGCCTGCTGGCAAAATATGACGGCGACTGGGTGCCGGTGGCCTGGTATCTTGCCGTCACGGTAACCATTTCCTTAATCGCGATTTTCTGCGCCAGCCGCGTTAAGCGTGCAACACTCATCCAGGCGCAGCCCGAACGTCTCTGACCGTTCCCGGCCCGTCCTGCGGGCCGCTCTTTTTCCTTAAATTTCCCTTCACCATTTGATTAACATGCGTAAATCATATTCACTTGAATTATCATTTGCGGCAGACGTAGAATCGCTAGCCCGCTAATTATTCAATCATTTCTAAGGTAAACGACGTTATGCGCCTGCCCGAACGCGACCCTTATGCTCCTCGCGAGTGGCAGCCACATGAGAAACCCGCCCTGCTGGGTTCGCCCTCCACGCCAGAACACAGTACGCCAAAACGCATTGCCTACGGCGTCGTGGGCCTGCTGGTCTGCCTGACGGGGGCGCTGGGGAATGCGGTGGTGACCGCCAACTTGCAAAATTTGCAGGGGACATTCGGCGCCTGGTCGACCGAAATCGCATGGCTGCCCGCGGTCTATGTGATGACCAACATCTCCATTAACCTGCTACTGGTCAAATTCCGCCAGCAGTACGGTTTGCGGGCCTTTACGGAAGGGTTTCTGGTGCTGTACGTGCTGGTCACCTTTTTCCACCTGTTCGTTAACGATCTCAGCTCGGCGCTGATGGTTCGCGCCGCGCACGGCATGGTGGCCGCCGCGCTCAGCTCGCTGGGGATTTATTACCAGATCCAGGCCTGGCCTGCGAAGCACCGCCTGAAGGCGCTGACCATTGGCATCACCGGGTCGTCGCTCGCCATCCCGCTGGCGCGCCTGTTTTCAACCGAGCTGCTGCAGCTGGACGAGTGGCGCGGGCTCTATTTCTTCGAGCTAGGGCTGGCGCTGATCTCCCTGGCCTGCGTGATAGCCTTAAAACTGCCGCCGGGCGACCGGCGCAAGGTATTCGAGAAAAAAGACTTTATCACCTTCTTTTTAATGGCCCCCGGGATGGCCCTGCTCTGCGCCGTACTCTCGTTAGGCCGCCTTGACTGGTGGTTCGAAGCGCCGTGGATTGGCTGGTCGCTGGCGCTATCGCTGGTGCTGATTGTGGCGGCCATCGTCTTTGAACATAACCGCACTAACCCGCTGCTGAACACCCGCTGGCTGTCGAGCGGCAGCATCGTCCGCCTGGGGCTGATTATGCTGCTGATCCGTATCGTGCTGGCAGAGCAAAACACCGGTGTCATCGGCTGGCTGCAGTACGTAGGCTTACAGAACGAGCAGATGACGCACCTGGCGTGGTCTATTTTCGCTGGGATCGTCTGCGGAATTGTCACCAGCTGTCTCACCATCAAGCCGACGAAACTGGCGTGGCCAATCATCACGTCTCTGGCGCTGATGATTGTTGCCTCGCTGCTGGACAGCCAGTCCAACAACCTGACCCGCCCGGATCAGCTGATGGTAAGCCAGTTCCTGCTCGGCTTCGGCAGCGCCTTCTTCCTGGCGCCCGCCATGCTGGCCGCCATTGGCGGCGTGATCGCCGACCCACGCAACCTGGTCAGCTTCTCGGTGATGTTTGGCATGAGCCAGAACCTCGGCGGCCTGCTGGGCTCCGCGATCCTCGGCACCTTCCAGACCTGGCGCGAGAAGTACCACTCCAGCCTGCTGGCGGACCAGCTCACCACGCTCAATCCGCTGGTCAACGAGCGAATTCAGCTTTATACCCAGATGTATAAAAGCCTGATCGGCGACAGCGCGCTGCTGGGAACGCAGGCGATAACGCAGCTGCAAACGGTCACAACGCTGGAGGCGAATATTCTGGCTTATAACGATACTTATCTGCTGACGGCGAGCATCGCTGCCGCCACGCTGGTCTGGATTTTATGGCGCTTGCTGCGCCTGCGCATCACTGCCCGTCTGGCGCTGAAGAACGCCACCGGCAATAAATAATTGAAAGAGTTCTGGAGAGTTTATGAGTCAGCAGGATGCCGCCAAAGAGCAGGCCAACACCCGCAAAAATGTGCGCATTGTTTCCGTTTTTACCGCCGCCGCCATCGGTATTGTTGGCGTGCTGGTGATCCTTTACGCGTGGCAGCTGCCGCCGTTCACCCGCCACACACAGTTTACCGATAATGCCTACGTGCGCGGTCAGACGACGTTTATAAGCCCGCAGGTAAACGGCTATATCACTGAGGTCAAGGTTCAGGACTTTGAGCAGGTCAAAAAAGGCGACCTGCTGGTGCAGATCGATGACCGAATCTATCGGCAGCGCGTGCATCAGGCCGAGGCGCAGCTGGCGATGAAAATTGCCGCCCTGAATAACAACCTGCAGCAGCGTAAAAGCGCCGAAGCCGTCATCGCCAAAAATGACGCCGCGCTGAAAAATGCCCGCGCCCAGAGCCTGAAAAGCCAGGCGGATTTAAAGCGGGTGAAAGAGCTGACCTCTGACGGCTCGCTTTCCATTCGCGAGCGCGACGCGGCGCTGGCCAGTGCCGCCCAGGGCAGTGCCGACATCGACCAGGCGAAAGCCGCCCTTGAGATGTCGCGTCAGGATCTGCAGACGGTGATTGTGAACCGCGGCGCGCTGGAGGCGGATGTCGAAAACGCGAAAGCGGCGCTTGAGCTGGCGCAGATTGACCTGCAAAACACCCGCATCATCGCCCCGCGCGACGGCCAGCTCGGCCAGATCGCCGTGCGTCTCGGGGCGTATGTGACCGCCGGAACCCATCTCACCACCCTTGTGCCTCCTCAGCACTGGGTCATTGCGAATATTAAAGAGACTCAGCTCGCAGAGCTGCGCGTCGGCCAGCCGGTGAAGTTCACCGTAGATGCCCTGAACAACAAAGCGTATCAGGGCCGCGTGGAGAGTATTTCCCCGGCGACCGGCGTGGAGTTCAGCGCCATCACGCCGGACAACGCCACCGGCAACTTTGTCAAAATCGCCCAACGTATTCCGGTGCGCATTGAGGTGCTCGGTAAGCCAGAAGATTCCGCGCTGCTGCGTCCGGGTATGTCGGTACAGGTGACCATTGATACGCGGGAGGCGAAGTAATGATCCTTCGCCCGATTGCCGCGCTGGCGGCGGCGGTCATGCTGGCCGGATGCCAGTCCGCAGACGTAAAACCGGTGCAGCCGACGCTGCAAATTCCTGCGCAGTGGCGCACCGTCTCCGGCCCTGCCAGCCCGGCGGAGCAGCTCTGGTGGCGCAATTTTCATGACAACCACCTCAACCGCTATGTGGATCAGGCGCTTAAGAATAACAGCGACGTGCTGATCGCCCGCGAACGAATTAACGAGTATCAGGCGCGGGTCTATGCGGCTGACGGGAGCCTGTTTCCTTCGCTTGACGCGGGCGTAACCGGGACGCGCGCCCGTTCACAATCCGCCGCGACCGGGCTGCCGGTCTACGGCACGCTGTACAGAGGTAGCCTGACGGCGAGCTATGACGTGGATATCTGGGGCGTCAACCGCAGCACGGCCAATGCCGCCGAGGCCTCGCTGGCGGCGCAAAAAGCCGCCGCCGCGGCCGCGGATTTGACCGTTGCCTCCTCCGTTGCATCCGGCTACGTCACCCTGCTCTCGCTTGACGAACAGCTGCGCGTGACCGAATCCACGCTGAAATCGCGCGAAGAGGCGTTTAACCTCGCGAAACGTCAGTTTGAGACGGGCTACAGCTCGCGCCTGGAGCTGATGCAGTCGGATTCCGAACTGCGCTCAACGCGGGCGCAGGTTCCCGTGCTGCGGCATCAGATTGCGCAGCAGGAGAATGCCCTCAGCCTGCTGCTGGGAAGCAATCCCGGCGCGGTGGCGCGCAGCGAACGCTATGAGACGCTGACGCCCCTGAAGCTCCCGTCACAGCTGCCTTCTGCGCTCCTGAACCGCAGGCCGGATATCGTCCAGGCCGAACGCCAGCTGGTGGCGGCTGACGCCTCGCTCGCGGCGTCGCGCGCCAGCCTGCTGCCGTCGATCAACCTGACCGCCACCGGTTCGGTTCAGGATCGCACCCTTTCCGGCCTGCTGGACAACCCGCTTCAGCTCTGGAGCGTCGGAGGTAGTATCCTTGCCCCGCTGCTGAACCGCCAGGCGCTGAATGCGCAGGTGGATATTTCTCAGTCCCAGCGTAACCAGGCGCTGTACGCCTATGAAAAAACCGTGCGTAACGCGTTTGCCGAAGTGAACAACAGCCTTGATGCGATAAGTCGCTATCAGGAACAGCTGAAGGAGCTGCTTGCCCAGCAGGAGGTGGCCCAGGAGACGCTGCGCATTGCGCAGAACCGCAATCGCAACGGCTACTCCTCCTATCTGGACGTGCTGGACGCGCAGCGCACGCTGTACTCGGTTCAGACCAGCGTCGTGCAGGTGAAAAATAACCTGCTGCTGGCGCAGATTGATTTGTACAGAGCGCTGGGCGGCGGCTGGAATGGCGCGTAAACCCGGTTTGGGCGCTGATGCCCTCACCCCGGCCCTCTCCCACAGGGCGAGGAAGAAAACCCAAGGAGTCAATCTATGCAACAAAAATGGTCTGCCGTAGATAATTACATGATTTCTTCTCTTATCCCTGACGATGACGTACTGAATCAGGTTCTGGAAAACAACAAACGCGCCGGGCTCCCCGAGCACGACGTAGCGGCCAATCAGGGGCAGCTGCTGGCGCTGTTCGTGCGCATGACGCAGGCGCGGCGGATACTTGAGATCGGTACGCTGGGTGCCTACAGCTCAATCTGGATGGCGCGTGCGCTGCCGCCGGACGGTAAGCTGATTACGCTTGAGGCCGATCCCACGCATGCCCGCGTTGCGCGCGAGAATATTCAGCTTGCGGGGTTAAACGAACGCATTGAATTAATTGAAGGCCCGGCGCTGAGCTCGCTGGAGAATTTCGGCGACGTTCCGCCGTTCGACCTGATCTTTATTGATGCCGATAAGCCAAACAATCCCGGCTATCTGGAGTGGGCACTGCACTACTCCCGCCCCGGCACGGTAATTATCGGCGATAATGTGGTGCGTGACGGCGAGGTAATCAACGGGGAAAGCGACGACGCGCGCGTGCTGGGCGTGCGGCGTTTTATTGAGATGGAAGGAGATAATCCGCGTTTAACCGCCACCGCGCTGCAAACGGTGGGGGTTAAGGGATGGGATGGGTTTACGCTGGCGATTGTGAACGGGTGAAAATTGTGCGGGGCTGATGCCCTCACCCCGACCCTCTCCCACAGGGAGAGGGAGAAAACCCGGCAAGGGTTTAACCGGAAATCTGCTCCATCGCCTGCAGAATACGCTTATCCGAAATCGGATACGGCGTACCGAGCTGCTGGGCAAAGAAGCTGACGCGCAGCTCCTCGATCATCCAGCGGATCGCCTGCACGTATTCATCGTCGCGGCGGGCAGGCGGCAGTTTGTTGAGCCACTGCTGCCACGCCTGCTGGACGCTCTCCACTTTCAGCATCTGCGCGCGATCGCGGTGCGGATCGATGGCCATCTTCTCCAGCCGTTTTTCAATCGCCTGCAGATAGCGCAGCGTATCGCCGAGACGATTGAAGCCGTTGCCGGTCACAAAGCCGCGGTAAACCAGGCCGGTCATCTGCGCCTTCACGTCTGACAGCCCGAGCGCCATGGTCATATCCACGCGCCCCTTCAGGCGCTTGTTGATATTGAACACGGTGGTGAGGATCTGCTCCACCTGCTTCGCGATGTCCACCACGGTGTCGTTCAGCTCCGCGCGCACCTTTTCATGAAGCTGGGCAAAGCCCTCTTCCGTCCAGACCGGACCGCCCGCCTCGTGGATCAGCTTGTCCACGCCGCAGGAGATGCAGTCGTCAATCAGATCCAGCACCTTGCCGTACGGGTTAAAGTAGAGCCCCAGCTTGGCCTTGTTCGGCAGCTTCTCGTGCAGATATTTAATCGGCGACGGGATATTAAGCAGCAGCAGGCGACGCAGCCCGCGCCACATCATCTGCTGCTGTTCCTGCGGGTTATCAAACAGTTTGATTGCCACGCTGTCGCGCTCGTCCACCAGCGCAGGCCAGGCTTTGACCTTATAGTTGCCGCGCTTCTGTTCGTAGCTTTCCGGAAGTTGGCCAAAGCTCCAGATATGCAGCCCGCTCTGCTCGATGCCGTCGTCGGCCACCGCAGAGAGCGTCTCCTGGACTTTGCCTTTCAGCGCCTCTTTCAGCTCGCTCAGGGAACGCCCTTCCAGCAGCTTTTTGTTTTTATCGTCCACCACGCGGAAGCTGATTTTCAGGTGATCGGGCACCTGATCCCAGTTCCAGTCGTCGCGGTCGATGGTCGTCCCGGTCATGCGGCGGAATTCACGCTCCAGCGCGTCCAGCAGCGGCAGCTCCAGCGGCGTGACGCGGCCCAAAAACGCTTCCGCGTAGTTTGGCGCAGGCACAAAGTTGCGGCGCACCGGTTTCGGCAGGGATTTGATCAGCGCAATCACCAGCTCGCGGCGCAGGCCGGGGATTTGCCACTCGAACCCGCTCTCGTCCACCTGGTTTAACAGCGGCAGCGGAATGTGGACGGTCACGCCGTCCGCGTCTGCCCCTGGCTCAAACTGATAGGTCAGACGCAGCTTGAGGTTGCCCTGATGCCAGAAGTTCGGGTAGTCGAGCTTGCTGACCGACTCCGCTCCCTCTTTAATCAGCATGCTCTTTTCAAAGTTGAGCAGGTCCGGCGTCTCTTTGCTGGCCTTCTTCCACCAGCTGTCGAAGTGGCGGGCAGAGATAACATCGTGGCTGATGCGCTGGTCGTAAAACTCGAACAGCGCTTCATCATCCACCAGGATGTCGCGGCGGCGCGATTTATGCTCCAGCTCTTCCACTTCGGCGCGCAGCTTCAGGTTTTCACGGAAGAAGGCGTGCCGCGTCTGCCAGTCACCCTCCACCAGCGCGTGGCGGATAAACAGCTCGCGGCACAGGGCCGGATCGATCTGGCTGTAGTTGACCTTACGCGCGGCGACCACCGGCAGGCCGTAAACGGTCACTTTCTCGGTCGCCATCACCGCGCCCTGCGCGCGCTCCCAGTGCGGTTCACTGTACGAGCGCTTAAGCAGATGCTGCGCCACCGGCTCCACCCATTCCGGATCGATACGGGCCGCAATGCGTCCCCACAGGCGGCTGGTTTCCACCAGCTCCGCGACCATGGTCCACTTCGGCGGCTTCTTGAAAAGGCCGGAACCCGGGAAGATGGCGAAACGGGCGTTGCGCGCGCCGGTATACTCCTGCTTCTCGGCGTCCTTCATTCCAATGTGGGACAGCAGGCCGGTCAGCAGCGCGATATGGATTTCGCGGTACTCCGCCGGTTCGCTGTTCACCGGAATGCCCAGCTCTTTCACCACCTGGCGCAGCTGGGTGTAGATATCCTGCCACTCGCGCACGCGCAGGTAGTTGAGGAAATCCACGCGGCACTGGCGGCGGAACTGGTTCGAGGAGAGCGCTTTCTGCTGCTCGCCGAGGTAGTTCCACAGGTTCACGAAGGCGAGGAAATCGGACTCTTTGTCGTGGAAGCGGCGGTGCTTTTCGTCAGACGCCTGCTGTTTGTCCATCGGGCGCTCGCGCGGGTCCTGAATGGAGAGCGCAGAGGTGATGATCATCGCCTCGCGCACGCAGCCGTGCTTTTGCGCTTCCAGAACCATGCGCGCCAGACGCGGGTCGACCGGCAATTGACTGAGCTGGCGGCCCAGCGGCGTCAGCTTGTAGACCGTCGCCTGCTCGTCGGTGGTAATCGCCCCGAGCTCTTCCAGCAGACGCACGCCGTCCTGAATGTTGCGTTTATCCGGCGCTTCGACGAACGGGAACGCCGCGATGTCGCCCAGCCCCAGCGCGGTCATCTGCAGGATAACGGACGCCAGGTTGGTGCGCAGAATTTCCGGGTCGGTAAACTCCGGGCGCGACAGGAAATCATCTTCGGAATAGAGACGAATACAGATCCCTTCCGACACGCGGCCGCAACGGCCTTTACGCTGGTTTGCGGACGCCTGAGAGACCGGCTCAATCGGCAGCCGCTGGACCTTGGTGCGGTAGCTGTAGCGGCTGATGCGCGCCGTGCCCGGGTCGATAACGTATTTAATTCCCGGCACGGTCAGCGAGGTTTCCGCCACGTTGGTCGCCAGGACGATGCGGCGCCCGCCGTGCGGCTGGAAGACGCGGTTCTGCTCGCTGTTGGACAGACGGGCGTACAGCGGCAGGATCTCGGTATGGCGCAGGTCGCGCTTGCTGAGCGCATCGGCGGTGTCGCGGATTTCGCGCTCGCCGCTCATGAAGATCAGAATGTCGCCCGCGCTTTCGTTACCCAGCTCGTCAACGGCATCAAAAATGGCCTGCAGCTGGTCGCGCTCGGTATCATCCGCCTCTTCCACAATCGGGCGATAGCGCACTTCCACGGGGTACGTGCGTCCTGACACCTCGACGATCGGCGCATTGTTGAAGTGCTTCGAGAAGCGCTCCGGATCGATGGTCGCGGAGGTGATGATGATTTTCAGATCCGGGCGGCGCGGCAGCAGCTCTTTCAGGTAGCCGAGCAGGAAATCGATGTTCAGGCTGCGCTCGTGCGCTTCGTCAATGATGATGGTGTCGTACTGCATCAGCAGGCGATCCTGCTGGATTTCCGCCAGCAGAATACCGTCGGTCATCAGCTTGACCATGGTGTTATCGCTCACGTGGTCGCTGAAACGGACCTTGTAGCCGATGCAGCCGCCCGGCTCCGTCTGCAGCTCTTCGGCAATACGGTTGGCAACGGTGCGCGCCGCCAGACGACGCGGCTGGGTGTGGCCAATCAGGCCTTTGATCCCGCGGCCCAGCTCCATACAGATTTTCGGCAGCTGGGTGGTTTTCCCCGAACCGGTTTCACCCGCGACAATCACCACCTGGTGGTCGCGGACGGCCTCAAGGATGTCCTGTTTTTTCTGGCTGACGGGCAGGTTTTCCGGGTAGGTAATCGCCGGTCGCGCGGCTTCGCGCAGCAAGACTTTCCCTGCCGCCTGTTCAATCTCTTTCCCCATCTCCTGGTAAATGGCCTGCTGAGCATCAGGATTTTTAACCTTCTTAACGCCGTGCAGACGGCGGGCGAAACGCTGTTTGTCGCGCAGCATCAGAGAATCGAGCTGTTGCAGGAGGATCGGGAAGGTGAATTTTTGTTGTTCTGTCATAGCGTTAAAGGGCAGTACACGCCCTGATAAATTCTCTTTTTAATGATTGCTATAGAGTACCACAATGACGCCTTTCGCGCCTTATTCAAAAAATTCGAACATAGGCTTCGATATATTGCGCTATCTCTATGGCAGGATTGTGAATAGAGTGTCAACAAGCAACGGGGCAACCCCCTTCAATCAAATGCAAAAACAGGAATCACCCATGAGCAAAGTATTAGTTTTGAAATCCAGTATTCTGGCAGGGTACTCTCAGTCTGGTCAGCTGTCTGATTACTTCGTTGAACAGTGGCGTGAACAGCATTCTGCTGACGAAATCACCGTGCGTGACCTGGCTGCAAACCCAATTCCTGTGCTGGATGGCGAGCTGGTTGGCGCGCTGCGCCCAAGCGATGCACCGCTGAGCCCACGTCAGCAGGAAGCCCTGGCGCTCTCTGACGAGCTGATTGCCGAGCTGCAGGCGCACGACGTTATCGTCATCAACGCCCCAATGTACAACTTCAACATCCCTACCCAGCTGAAGAACTACTTCGACCTGGTGGCACGCGCTGGCGTAACCTTCCGTTACACCGAGAATGGCCCTGAAGGTCTGGTGAAAGGCAAACGTGCGATCGTACTGACCAGCCGTGGCGGCATCCATAAAGACACCCCAACCGACCTGGTTGCGCCGTACCTGAGCCTGTTCCTGGGCTTCATCGGCATCACTGACGTGAACTTCGTGTTCGCTGAAGGTATCGCCTACGGTCCTGAAGTGGCGACCAAAGCGCAGACCGACGCGAAAGCCGCTATCGACAGCCTGGTTGCAGCGTAAGACTTCACCCTCTCACCGCCCGGTGGGAGGGTTTTTCTTTTCCCCCGCATTTCGTTATCATCCGCTCCCACTCTCCAGCCGGGCGGCCTGATGTCTGCGATCATTGATTCTTTTATTGCCCCACCGTGTCACGATGACATTCAGATCCTCTGGCAGGATGAACATCTGCTGCTGATCGATAAGCCTTCCGGCCTGCTCAGCCTCTCGGGAAAAAATCCGCAAAACCTTGATTCCGTTCACTATCGTCTGGTCCAGACCTTCCCCGGCTGCACGCTGGTACACCGCCTGGACTTCGGCACGTCCGGGCTGATGGTGGTTGCGCGCAATAAGACCATCAACGCGGCACTGTGCCAGCAGTTCAGCCAGCGTAGCGTGGAGAAAGTCTACAGCGCCCTGCTTTGCGGACATGTGGAAAATGACGAAGGTGTAATCGATGCGCCGATTGCCAAAGACCCGGCGCTGTTCCCGCTGATGTCGATCTGCGCCATCACCGGGAAACCCGCCCGCTCCCGCTACCGGGTGATGGAACGGTTTTATCAGGAGACGGGACTGCCGTTAACGCGGGTTGAACTTACTCCGGAGACCGGGCGAACCCATCAGCTGCGTATTCACTGCCAGGGGCTGGGGCACCCGATTCTGGGCTGCGATCTGTATGGTGGTCTTGACGTACCGGGCGCTGAAGGAACGCCCCGGCTGATGCTGCATGCCAGCGAGCTGAATTTTATTCATCCCGTGAGCGGAGAGCCGGTTAACGCCCGACACGCCGCCCCGTTCTGAACGCGTTTTACCACATCAAATCGTCAGGGATTTTGAAGTCAGCGTACGGATCGTCTTCGTCCTGCTCTTCCTGGCTGAGCGCGCTGTTTAACACGATGCTGTCGGCATCGCGCTGGGCAATTTTATCGGCTACCACCGCCGGAATAATCGCGTATTCGCAGTCGCCGCTGGCGTTAATCACCAGACGGGCAATCGCCAGACGGCCGTTGATCAGCTGAGCCTGGGTTTGCTTGTCGACGTCGATTTTTTTGATCAGATTACCGTCGGTGAAGTTAAAGGTGATGTTGCCTTTCGCCACGGTGATGCGGTTCATCTCAATCAGCTGTTTCACCTGCGCCTTAAACTCTTTCGCCATCACGGCCTGCTTCTGCTGCTCGCTCAGCAGCTTGTCACGCTCGATCTGCGCCTTCTTGTTCTCTTCTACCGCTTCCCGAGCCTCACGCGCCTGAACGCGTGATTTCTTTGCCGTACGCTGCACTTTCGCCGCTTTCTTGCTGCTGACCAGGCCCGCTTTCAGCATCTGCTCTTGTAAGGTGAGTTTTGTCATGATTGTTTCTAAACCGGTTGGAAATTTTGGGGATTATAGCGTCATTAAGAGCGTGCCGAAACATAAGTAAAACATAGGACGGTTCACCTTAACCGTCTGATAATTTGACGCCTGCAAAATAAAACACAATGGAACACTCCAATGATAACGATTCAAAAAGCCGACCTGCACTCTTCTGAATCCCTGAGTCTGATTGAAAAATTATCATCAGAACTGGCGAACATTACCGGGGATGGCGGTACGCGTCATTTTAACGTCGACTCGATGATGGCCGAACGCGCCCTGTGGTTGGTCGCCAGGAATGAAACAGGTGATGCCGTTGGATGTGCCGCACTACGACCACTTTCCGAACAGGTTGCCGAGCTGAAACGCATGTATTCCGACAGGAGCGAGCCGGGTATTGGTAAGGTTTTACTGGCTTTTCTTGAAGCGTCGGCACAGCGTTTAGGTTATAGCGAAATCTGGCTAGAAACCCGACACGTTAATGCTCGTGCGGTGAAATTCTATGAGCGAAATGGCTACCGCGTAATTGACAACTATGGTCCCTACATCGGCAGGCAAGAAGCGGTCTGCTTAGCAAAACAACTGGCACTAAACGGGAGTCGTGGGAATTTGTGATCAACATCATGAACTTCCCTCATGTTGCAGTGAAATTAAGTCACTTCCCCTGCGCCGCGGGCTCAGGCATAAATTATGCATTGGTAACTTCTTAGCAACATGAACTTAGGATGCATAACCACAATGAGCAAAGCTTTCACATATTCCCTTAAGCGCAGTTGCTTCGATGAGAATTACAACCCGTCTGAAAATACGCGTACGACCACCAACTTTGCCAACCTGGCGCGCGGGGAAAAACGTCAGGAAAACCTGCGCAATACGCTGGTGATGATCAACAACCGCTTCAACGCTCTGGCGCGCTGGGATAACCCAAACGCCGATCGCTATGCGGTTGAGCTTGAAATCATCTCTGTCGATTTGAACATTGGCGCGGAAAAGCCATTCCCGGCTATTGAGATACTGCAAACCACTATTGTCGACAAGAAAAACAACCTGCGCATCCCTGGCATCGTCGGGAATAACTTCTCGTCTTACGTGCGGGATTATGATTTCAGCGTCCTGCTGCTGGAGCACAACAAGAACCAGCAGCACTTCAGCATTCCGGAAAAGTTTGGCGAACTGCACGGTAATATTTTCCGCCATTTTGTGCGTTCACCGGAATACAAAGAGAACTTCAAAAAAGGACCGGTGATCTGCCTGAGCGTATCCAGCAAAGATACCTATCGCCGCACCGGCAACCAGCACCCTGTGCTGGGCGTGGAGTATCAGCCGGACGGCGAGTCGCTAACGGAACAGTACTTCGCGAAAATGGGCCTGAATGTGCGCTACTTCATGCCGGAAAACAGCGTGGCACCGTTCGCGTTCTTCTTCACCGGGGATTTGCTGAGTGACTACACCGATCTCGAACTGATCGCCACCATTAGCACGATGGAGACGTTCCAGAAGATCTATCGCCCGGAGATTTATAACGCCAACTCGGCGGCCGGGCTGTGCTACCGACCGGATCTGAACCAGCAGGATCACTCATTAACCAAAATTGTGTATGACCGGGAAGAGCGAAGCCGTCTGGCGATTGAACAGGGTCGATTTACCGAAGAGTACTTCATTAAGCCTTACAAACACATTCTTGAGCAGTGGTCTGATAACTACACGCTTTAATACATTAAAAAAGGTCTTTTATTATGAAAACATTGCTCCCGACTTCTACCGCTGGCAGCCTGCCAAAGCCGACCTGGCTTGCGCAACCTGAAACGCTGTGGTCACCCTGGAAATTACAGGATCAGGAACTGCTGGCGGGCAAGCAGGATGCGCTGCGCCTGTCTCTGGATGAGCAGATCCGTGCGGGAATCGATATCGTCAGCGACGGGGAACAGACCCGTCAGCACTTCGTCACCACCTTCATTGAACACCTGAGCGGCGTTGATTTTGAGAACCGCCAGACGGTTCGCATTCGTAACCGCTATGACGCCAGCGTGCCGACCGTAGTTTCTGCGGTTGCGCGCCAGAAACCGGTCTTCGTTGACGATGCAAGGTACCTGCGTCAGCTCACGGACAAGCCGATCAAATGGGCCCTGCCGGGGCCGATGACCATGATCGACACCCTCTACGACGCGCACTATAAAAGCCGCGAAAAGCTGGCCTGGGAATTCGCCAAAATCCTCAATCAGGAAGCGCGCGAATTAGAGGCCGCGGGCGTGGATATTATCCAGTTCGACGAACCGGCGTTTAACGTCTTTTTTGACGAGGTCAATGACTGGGGCATCGCCGCGCTGGAGCGCGCCATTGAAGGGCTGAAGTGCGAGACCGCGGTCCACATCTGCTACGGCTACGGCATCAAGGCCAATACCGACTGGAAAAAGACGCTCGGATCCGAGTGGCGCCAGTACGAAGAGGCCTTCCCTAAGCTGCAGACCTCTAACATCGACATCATCTCCCTGGAGTGCCACAACTCCCACGTGCCGATGGATCTGCTTGAGCTGATCCGCGGCAAAAAAGTGATGGTTGGCGCGATTGACGTAGCAACCAACACGGTTGAAACGCCGGAGGAAGTGGCCGATACGCTGCGTAAAGCGCTGCAGTTTGTCGATGCGGACAAGCTTTATCCGTCAACCAACTGCGGCATGGCTCCCCTCTCCCGTCAGGTTGCTAACGGCAAGCTGAGAGCACTCAGCGCTGGCGCAGAGATTATCCGCAAAGAGCTTGGCGCGTAATCCCTTACGTTTGCCAGTAAAGCGGCGTACCAAAACGCTCAACGTAATAATCAATTACCGCCCTGACGTTCAGGGGCGGATGTCGGGCATCAGGGTAGATCGCCGCGATCGCCTGCTGTTCCGTATTGATGGCACACTCCAGCGCGGGCAGGAGCGGAATCAGCTCACCGCGCTGGAGCGGCTCGCTCACCAGCCAGTCCGGGAACAGCACGATCCCCATCCCGCCCCGCGCCGCAGCCAGCAGCGCTTCCGCATTATTCGAGGTCATCAATGGCGTCACGGGATAATGCGTCCACGCCTCGCCCGCCCTGCGCAACAGCCAGCGGTTAGGCCCTGACGATCCGCGATAGACAAGACAGTGATGGCGATTCAGATCGTCCGGCCCTTCAGGCGCACCGTGTCTACGCACGTAATCTGGCGACGCGGCCAGATGATACACCTGCTGCCCGAACACCCGCGCCCGAAACGAGGAGTCCGTCAGTACACCAATGCGGAAGATAAGGTCTGCCGCATCCCGGTGCGGGTCGATAAAATCATCGGTCAGCGTCAGCTCTACGCTCAGGCGGGGATAGCGTTCCGACAGGCCGGGAAGTCCTGGGGCTATGTGTTTCTGGCCGAAAAACACCGGTCCGTTAATGCGGATCGCACCGGACGGTTCCACCGCACGCGCGTCCAGCTCCCGGCGCGCCTCTTCCAGGTTTTCCGCCATTGACCGGGCGTAGCGAATAAACAGATGACCACTTTCCGTGGGAATGACGGCCCGCGTATTGCGGTAGAAAAGCTGCTGCCCGAGCGCATCCTCAAGCTGGTGGATCACGCGCGATATCTGCGAGGCCGATATCCCCTGCCGCCGCGCCACGACTGAGAAATTCTGCGCTTCATACACGTCGATGAAGATCAGCAGCGTGCGAATGTTAATGTTGCTGGCGTCAACCATTAATGCATTTCTCGCAAAGGTGTTTCCACCATTATGGCATTTTTCTCACTGGACAACCCACGTAATCTTCTTCGCCTGAAAACGGAGGAAGAAGAATGCAGTTGGTTTTGATTTTACTGGTGATTGCTGGCGGGATGGGCCTCTCCGTCGAGGCGGGCCTGCTGGGACCGCTGGGGGGAAAGGTCGGGGATTTATGGGCGACGTTCAGCATTTTTGGCGTCGGCGCCGCGCTGACGTTTCTGCTGATGCTCTTTTTCAGCCCGCGCAACAGCCCGTCGTTTTTCGCACAGCCCGGCTGGCAGCTGCTCGGCGGCGTGCTCGGTCCGGTGTACGTGGTCATCCTGACCGTGGCGACACCCGCCATCGGCATTGCCATGACCATGATTGGCATTCTGGCCGGCCAGGTCTTTAAAAGCCTGATCATTGATCACTATGGTCTGCTGGGTTCGCCGCACAGGAAGATAAACGCAAAGCGCATTATTGCACTGGGGTTCATCATTGCGGCACTGGTTCTGGTCGCACAGGGGTAACGTATGACACTGATTATGATTCTTCTGGCCGTCTGCGGCGGCGCAACGCTGAGCATTCAGGCCGCCATTAACGGCCAGCTCGGCAGCAGCGTGGGGGTATTTAAAAGCGCGTTTCTGACCTTCTCCGTCGGCGCGCTGGTGACCGCCCTGCTGATTTTCTTCTTTGAGCCTAAGCAGGCCGTCAGCCTGCTGGACGTGCCGAAATGGCAGCTTCTCGGGGCAATGTTTGGCGTGCCTTATATTGTGATTATGGTCGTGGCGGTGCAGCGCATCGGCACCGCCGTCGCCACGGTGGCGGTCATATTCGGCCAGCTCACCATGAGCATGTTGATTGATAACTTTGGCTGGCTGGGTAATGCCGCTATTCCCTTTTCGCCGAGCCGTCTGGGGGCGGTAGTCTGCCTGGGGATTGCTCTCTGGTTCATCTACTCGAGCAGTAAAATTCACAGCACCCGCGACTAGACTCATGTCTTACGGGTAAAGAACAGCGTTACCGTGGCGACGGTGACGCCCAGCTTCTTCATCTCGGTTTTATTAAACAGATGGTTCTCATCCTGCAGGTACATCCAGTCGTCAAAGTTCAGTAGCCAGGTGCTGCCGTTGGCCTTCACGTTCATGCTGTAATGCCAGTTGAACGCGTTGCCTGCGGCCTGCCCCGTCGCCACCCCTTCGATATCCCCCGCCGTGCCCTCGTAGCGATCGTTCCCCAGGCGCCGGATATGCCAGACCCGTTGCTGCTTCTCACCGTCGTCATAAACGAAGTGCTCGTTGAGCGTCAGCGTATCGCCAATCACATCCCCGGCAATCTCAACGTGAAAGCGACGGATCTGCTTGCCGCTGCGATCCTGCACCATCCCCCACGCTTCAGTTTTACCCTGGAAGTAGTGGAAGATATCCAGCCGCGGCTGCTGCTGGCGGTACTCGGTCACCTCCGTGCTACAGCCCGCCAGAAGCATCGTCAATGCCAGCGCCATCATCAGGAAACGTTTCATTTTTGGCCTCCGATTAACTGCTGACGCAGTTCAGGGTATTGCGTGCGGGGATCGAGCCAGATGGCCAGAAAGCGGGTGCTGAACGCTTCTGACTGGCGTGGTCCCAGGGGAATAAAGGTTTTCTGAAGGGTCGGATCGCGATACCAGAACTGCCCCTGCTTATCGTTGAGAACAAACGCCAGCTGTGAGCCCTGTCGGACATCAGGCCACAGCGACTGGAGCATCCGCAGCCAGGCTTCGCTTTGCGCTTCCTGCGCCAGGATACCCTGCGCCTGCCACTGGTCGCGGGTCGCCTCGACCAGTTCATCGCGATCGATGTCGCGCGCATAGGTAATAATCAGCGCCTGATCCTGGTCCTCCCGACCGTAACGCCCGTCCGGAGTACGCAGCTGGGAGGTATAGACCGTGAACGGCCCCCAGGTAAGCGTGGCGTCGCCCACCTTCCGCCACGCCAGCCAGTCGGCGGCCTGGGCAACGGGAACAACCAGCGTCAGACAAAGCAGCAAAAATGCAGCTTTCATTTTTGTCTCCCCATCAGCAGGTGGAAAAACAGCATCAATACCAGCCACCCCGGCGCCATCCAGCTAACGACGATAAAGGTTGGCTCCAGAAACGTGATGGCACCCAGCCGCTCGCCAATCAGGTACGCTACCGGGCCTCCCACGGCGGCAAGCAGGGTCAGCAGCCAGCCGGGCAACGTGGTGGTGCGCGTAAGCTGCGTCCAGACGGTGGCAAACATCAGCCACAATGCCACCATCCATAGCGGCATCAGGGAGTCGCCCGTAAAGGCAATCAGTCCCGTCAGCGTCCAGAGCGTATCCAGCAAACTTCCCGCCGCGGCCAGCCCAATGGCGTAAAAACGGTATACAGACGGCAAAAGCAGGCACGCCAGAACCGCCAGCGCGAGCCAGATAATCAGGCCCTGTTCGCGAAAGAGCACCACCAGCGCCCAGTAAAGATCGAACGCGACGGCCAGCAGAAAGACCTGAAGATATCGTTTCATACGCGCTCGGCGGTCAGCTGCACCACGCTGATGGTGCGGGCGTTAAACCCGGCTTCGCAGTAGCCAAAGTAGTACAGCCACATGCGGCGAAACCGCTCATCGAAGCCGAGCTTTTCAATCTCCTGCCAGGCGTGGACAAAGCGCTGCCGCCAGTGGGCCAGCGTGCGGGCGTAGTCCGGTCCCATGTCGAAAAGATTGCGCACCACGAAATCGGTGTGGCGCGTCATCAGCTCGTTCATCGCGGTGATGCTCGGCAGGAAGCCGCCGGGGAAGATGTAGCGCTGGATAAAGTCGACGCTTTTGCTGTAGTCGCGATAGCGCTGGTCCTGAATCGTGATGGCCTGAATCGCCATCCGTCCTCCCGGGCGCAGCCGCGCCTGGCAGGTACGGAAGAACGTGGGCAGATAGCGCTGCCCGACTGCTTCAATCATCTCTATCGAGACCAGCTTGTCGTACTGCCCGGTGAGGTCGCGATAGTCGCAGAGCAGCACCTCGACCCGATCCTGCAGTCCGGCGCGCGCAATTCGCTCGGTCGCCCAGACGTATTGCTCCTGTGACAGCGTGGTGGTAGTCACCCGACAGCCATAATGACGGGCCGCGTATTCCGCCATCGCGCCCCAGCCGGTACCGATTTCCAGCAGGTGGTCACTCGGTTCTAGCATTAACTGGTCACACAGGCGCGCCATTTTGGCCTGCTGGGCCACCGTCAGATCCTGCTCGTCATCCGTAAACAAGGCGCTGGAATAGAGCAGCTCTTTATCCAGAAAATGGGCGTAGAAGGTATTGCCCAGATCGTAATGAGCGGCAATATTTTCACGCGCCTGCGCGCGGGAGTTACGTCGCGTCCAGTGGCGCAGACGCTCCAGCGGCCTGCCGAACAGGCGGAACCCGTTTTCCAGACGGCCAAGCACCTCGCCGTTGAGCGCCAGCAGTTCCAGAAGCGGCGTAAGGTGGGTGGTTTCCCATTCGCCGTCCATCCAGGCTTCTGCGGCAGCAAGGCTACCGCCCGTTAAAACGCGCCAGTAAACGCCGGGCGTGAGGATTTGTACGTCGGCGTGCAGCGCGGAGGATGTCTCGCCAAAATGGAAGGTCTGCGCCCCTTCACGCAGGGTGAGCGAGCCGCCGCGGATACCGCTTAACAGACGAAAAAGCAGCCAGCGCGCGATGCGCACGTTGCGCGGGATATCGGGTTCTAACGCAAAGACGGGATCGGTCATGAGCGTTCACTCCTGCTGACGGGGTGGTTATACAGCGGCACGCGCTTGAGCCATAGCCGCAGCGCCTGCCAGTAAATGGCAAAAACAGTTTTCAGGGTCATGAGCGGGATACGCACCAAAAGCCCACGCAGCGCGGGGCGCGTCAAAGGCTCCCGGCGCAGCGCCAGCGTGGCGTCAAAGACCTTCGCTTCCTGATGATTTTCAATGTGCATATGCAGCGTGTTATCCGGGTCGTTAAAGCGCCAGTGGTAGATCATGTCCATTGGATTGAAGGGGGAGACGTGAAACGCTTTTTCCGTGGGCTGTGCATTCTGTCCGTTGACGGCATAGTAATGACGTTCATTCCACGGCGTGTTGCGGACCTCCGCCAGCACCCAGCGCAGCGTCTCCTTCTCGTCATAGCAGTAGTAAAAGTTGACCGGATTGAAATGAAAGCCGAAATAGCGCAGCTGCGTCAGGAGCATGACCCGCCCGTCCGGACGTTCTCCGGTCAGGCTCTCCAGCCTGCTGAGCACGTTCTCCTTAAGCGGCGTGCCGAGCGGATAGTCCGCGTCGTGGAACGAGGCGGCGGCAAAGCGATTGTGCCGTACGCCGACGGACGGCAGCAGCGGCAGTTCATCGAGATCCAGCCAGGCCATAAAGACGCTGTAGCTGAATTCGTGGTTTTTCGGCTGGAGGCGGCGGTGGCGTAATACGCCGTGGTAGAGGCAGCTGTTCATCTTAGTTCCCCTCTCCGGCCGCTATCGCATTGACCACGTCCAGCGCGCTGCGCACGCCATCCTCATGAAAACCGTTGTACCAGTAGGCCCCGCAGTACCAGCTCCGGTTATGACCGTTGATCTCGCCGCGCCGCGCCTGCGCCCGCCAGCTTTGCGGGTTAAACAGCGGATGTTCATAAACGAAGCGTTGCAGAACGAAGCGTTCATCTACCGGTGCGTCAGGGTTCAGGGTGACGCAGAACAGCGGACTGCCCGCAGGCAGCCCCTGCAGAATGTTCATGTTGTAGGTAACACAGGCGCTGGCCTGCTCCTGCGCGCTCAGGCGGTAGTTCCAGCTCGCCCACGCCCGCGGCCGCACCGGCAGCCAGCGCGGGTCGCTGTGCAACACAACCTCGTTGCGCTGCCAGCCAATATCGCCCAGCACCTCGCGCTCTGCGGAGGTGGGATCGTCAAGCATCGCCAGAGCACTGGCGGAGTGGCAGGCAAAAATCACCCGATCGAAAGTATGGCTGCCGTTTTCAAGCTGAAGCGTAACCCCGTCCTCGTGGCGGCTCACCCGCTGCACCGGTGAATTGAGGTGCAGAGTCAGCCGATCGCCTAATTTGTCCAGCATCGCACGGATATACTCTCGCGAGCCGCCCGGCACCACGTACCACTGCGGGCGATGGGTGATATCCAGCAGCCCGTGATTCTGGAAGAAACGTAAGAAAAGCGGCAGCGGGAAACGCTTCATCTCCTGCAGCGAGGATGACCAGATGGCGGCCCCCATCGGCAAAATATAGTGGCGCGCAAAAAACGGCGTAAAGCCGTGCTGGTCCAGAAAGGTCTGCAGCGTGGCGTTCGGGTCCACCATCCCGTCCAGCGCCTGTTTTGCCAGACGATTGAAGCGGACGATCTCGCCGAGCAGACGCCAGAACGCCGGGTTCACCAGGTTGCGGCGCTGGGCAAACAGCGACGTCAGGGTGTGACCGTTGTACTCCAGCCCCGTTTCGGGGTTGTGTACCGAAAAGCTCATCTGCGTTTTTTGCCCGCTGATGCCCAGCTCGCTGAGCAGGCCCATAAAGCGCGGATAGGTGCGGTCGTTGTAGACGATAAAACCGGTATCGATCGCGTATGTGCCCTGGGGCGTCGTCACGTCAACCGTTGCGGTATGGCCGCCCGGTGTGGATCCCGCTTCAAACAGGGTCACCTGATGATGCCCGGCCAGGCGCCAGGCGCAGGTCAGCCCGGCAATGCCGCTGCCGATAATCGCAATGTTCATGAACGCACCATCCTGCGCAGCAGCGCGCGCTGTAGAAACGCAGGCAGCCCGGAGAGCAGCCGCAAAATGAAGCCAAACCCGGACGGAAACGCGATGTGCATTTTCCCGGCCGCCAGACCGATACGGATCGCCTTCACCGCCTCGTCGACGGCCACCCTGCCCGGCATGGCAAAATCGTTTTTTTGCGTCAGGGGCGTATCGACAAAGCCCGGGGAAACAACCGTCACGGCAATGCCTTTTGGCTCCCAGTCCAGGCGCAGGCTTTCGGCAAACCAGCTCAGCGCGGCTTTGGACGCGCCATAGGCCTCTGCACGCGGGAAGGGAAGCCAGTGGGCCATCGAGCTCACCAGCACCACGCGGTTACCGGCAACCAGCTGCGGCTGTAGCGCCTCAAGGCAGTTCACCGGCCCGAGGAAATTGGTGTTCATGACCCGCTCTACCAGCGCCGCGTCCACCATGCCCTGGTCGAGATATTCGCAGGTACCGGCGCAGAGAATAATCAGATCGGCGTAACTGCCGGTCAGCGCCTGGCGACAGGCGTCCCGGTCCGTCATATCGAACAGACGAACGGTGAGATTGGGGCAGGTCTGATGCAGTGCTTCCAGACGCGCCGGATCGCGCCCGCAGGCAATCACATGGTAGCCGTCAGCGGCAAAGGATTTTGCCAGCCCGGCGCCAATGCCTGAGCTTGCGCCGGTAATCAGCACCGTCTTCATGATTTAACTCTCCGCTTCACGCCGCGTACCGCCCAGCCCAGCAGAGGGAGATGCTCGTAGATCATCTCTCCCGCATCGTAGTAGTCGCGCTGGTGCGTGATGAGATCGTTTTCCGTCTCCACCACCGAGCACCCTGGCAGATCGAGCGGCTCACCTCCGGCAATGCGCGGATGCGACCAGTGCATCACCCAGGTGACAACAAACCGGTTCCCACTGCACAGCGGCGGATCGATAGAAAAACGGCAATTCTCGACGTTGGCCAGCAAATGGGTGAAATAGCGCTGAAGCGCAAAGATACCGTCATGCTCGCCGAACGGATCGACAAGCGTGGCATTTGAATGGTAAAGCCCGACCAGCGCGGACGGCGGCTGGCTATCCAGTGCGGCGTAGTACTCAACAAACCGACTCACGACAGAGGGCAAAGTGCTCATGGGTCACATCCTGGCTGTAAACAACGTGGCGTAATCGCATACTTAAAACTTACACAATTAACGTTATTTGTCCAAGTTTGTGCAAATTTATTTTTTATTACTTATAAATATCAACAACTTGACAACTCAATCATTTGGCGTTTTTGTAGGCCGGGTAAGGCGTAGCCGCCACCCGGCTTTCACTTTCAGGTTATCCTTAAGGCAAATTCAGCGGTCATCTTCCAGGCTTATCCTTTTTATTCATAAGGATGTCTGACATGAAACGTTTCTTTCTCTCCCTTTTCTCCAGCCCGGAATCCTTACTGCAGGTGATGAGCCAGCAGGAAATTATTGAAGCCGTCGAAGATGGCGACCGCATCATTATCGACCAGGACGGAAACGCCTCCGTGAACTACAAAAGCAACGAGGTGCGGCAGGATTTTCTGCGTCACGTCAACATGCTGAAGAGGGCCTGATATGGGAACGGCGATATTTATGGTGCTGATGGTCTGCGGGTACTGGTACACCAGCCGCGACCTGTCGACCCGCTTTAAAATCAAGCGTTCCTTTGGCTGGGACGTCTATTTTCTTGTGGCGCTGTACGGCTGTATTTTCGTTCTGCAGGGGGTGATTGCCACGGGTCTGCTCTGGCTGCTGCTGCTCGCCCTTTCCGCCGCCAATAACGCTTTTCACTTTGCCTCACCGAAATATACCGACTGGCAAATCGACTTTATGAACTGGAGTTTTTTAGGCATTCAGGCGCCGGTGGTCGTGATGCTGGCGTTCGCCATCCTGTTTTGCCTCTACCGCTCTAACTGGGCGGGCAGCGCCAGGCTGGACGGCGAAAGCCGGAAAAAGCTCTACAAACGTCTGGCGCAGTCGAGCGGGATCGAACAACTGCTATACCAGTGTATGGAACAAGGCGAGCTGGCGCAGGTCACGCTCCGCTCGAGACGGATTTACGTCGGCATGATCCACACCGCGACGCTGGAATATGAAAAAACGGCCAATATCGTGCTGATCCCGATGTTGAGCGGGTACCGGGATGCGAAGACGATGAACCTGCGCATCGAGAATAATTACAGCAGGTGGTATGCGGAGCATGACATTACGCTCGACTCTGAACCCCGCAGCGCCATGTCATTCCGCAAGGTGATTTTACTCAATCAGATTGAGAGCATCTCGCTGTTCGATCCCGCCAGCGCCAGCGCGCTGGCGCTGGCACAGCGGGACGAGAGCCCTGGCCCTAAAGAGACATCCCCATAATTTTGAGTACACTCTGCTGGGAAGCGTACAGGACAAAAAGCGAATGACACATCATTTGCGGTGGTATTCACGGTTGCGCAGTCTGATAAAGATCCCAGCGGTTGCCGTAAATATCTTCAAACACCACCACCGTACCGTATTCTTCCTCACGAGGTTCTTCGCAGAAATGAACGCCTTTTGCCTTCATGGCATGGTAATCGCGCCAAAAATCATCCGTCTGAAGGAACAGGAAAACTCTGCCGCCGCTTTGATTACCGATAAAACCTTCCTGCCTCTCGTTAGAGGCACGAGCCAGCAGGATATTGCAGTCGCTTTCCGGGTTGGGTGAGACGACTACCCAGCGTTTTCCCGGTTGGGGCGTATCCTCTACGAGGGTAAACCCCAGCTTGTCGGTGTAGTACTCAATGGCGCGATCGTAGTCATCAACCACAATAGCTACGCAGCCAAGGCATCGTTTCTGTGTTCTCATTTTTTCGTTTCCTTTGCACAAATGGGTTACGGATAACGCTATTCCATTGAAGCGTGCTGACCGCCAGGCTTACAGGCTTGCGTAAGCCTCACGTTTTTCTGCCCATTTCAGCATGGCATCAAGCGCCGGGCATAATGCCTGCCCCCAATCGGTGAGGCGATACTCTACTTTCGGTGGCACTTGAGGGTAAACCATCCGCGAAACGATACCGTCGGACTCGAGTTGTCGAAGTTGCTGCGCCAGCATCTTTTGGGAAATACCGGGGATCAGTTTTTCGAAATCAGAATAGCGCTGCACTTTTCCGTCGAAAAGATGAAAAAGAATAATTAATTTCCAGCGCCCTTCCAGCAACCGTAATACTTGCTCCACGCCGCTTGCGGCAGATTCCGGACTATATAACTTACTCATAATTTAGTAACTCACTTTTTCGTGCGTACTTGTTAATTACTCAGTCTATGTTGAATATACCTGTACTGTAAATAATGGGAGCGAAAGTCCATGTCATTAGATATTGATTTTAAAGGCAAGCGCGTGCTTGTTACCGCTGGCACGAAAGGGCTCGGCAAAGCAGTCGTCGGACTTTTAAAACAACTCGGTGCAACGGTATTTACCACGGCGCGCCACGATCCAGACGTAAATATCGCGGATACTTTCGTAGCCGCTGATCTTACTACGGTCGCTGGATGTGCCTCAGTCGCATCCGCAGTGCAGGAACAGATGGGAGGTGTCGACGTAATTATCCATGTTGCAGGCGGTTCAACCTCACCCGGTGGCGGCTTTGCTGCACTTGGCGAAGACGAGTGGCAGCAGGAGCTCAATCTTAATTTGTTACCTGCAGTACGCTTAGATCGCGCCCTGCTTCCCGGAATGCTTGAGCAGGGAAATGGGGTGATTATTCACGTGACGTCTATCCAGCGCGAACTGCCTTTACCGGATTCAACAACGGGTTATGCGGCGGCTAAGGCAGCCCTCTCAACCTACAGTAAAAGTCTTTCAAAGGAAGTCTCGCCGAAAGGTGTTCGGGTGGTGCGCGTTGCCCCCGGCTGGATCGAAACTGAAGCGGCGGTGGCACTGGCGGAGAGACTGGCAAAGCAAGCAGGAACAGACTACGAAGGTGGCAAACAGATCATTATGAAGGCGTTAGGTGGAATACCGCTCGGACGCCCTGCCCGACCGATTGAGGTTGCCAACCTCATCGTCTTCCTCGCTTCATCGCATGCTGCGAGTATCACAGGTACTGAATTTGTGATTGATGGCGGCACCATTCCAACAGTGTAACGCGGATGCTTAATCGACTTGGTGCAAGAGTTGATTAAGCACCGGAATCTCACTGGCCGGTCAGTTCCGCTAAGACCCTTTTTAACGCATTTATTATCGTTTCTGTATCCATGCCCATCTGCGCATGAATAATGGCACCGTCAATGAGCAGCATGATTTCATTGACGACGCGCTCATCAGCAATCTTTGTCAGCGACGCAATAATCTTCTTTGTTTCGATTTTATGATCGCGGCATATCGCTTTTATTTCGCTTTCAATATCTTCGGATTTGGCTTCGGCGCTGGCATTAATAAACGCGCAGCCGTGGAACTCGGGCGAAATAAACCATTCATAAAGGGTAGCCGATAGAGCGTCCGCAGGCGTTTGGCCGTCCACGAGATGTCGACGAAGCGTGGCCTCAAACCAGTTAATCCATATTTCATGTCGATAGTGTAGATAGGCGAGAATAAGCAAGCTCTTACTCGGAAAATGGCGATAAAACGTCACCTTAGTCACTTTCGACGCTTTAATCAGCGTGTCCACCCCCGTCGCCCTGAATCCAGTGGAATAAAAAAGATCGTGCGCCGTGAGTAATATTTTATCTCTGACGCTGATTTTTGTCTCGTTACTTGCGGGTTCGATTTTCATTTTTTCGACAGCCTCAAAAAGAGTGTTGACAGCGTTATTTTTCAGGCATAGATTACCGCAAGTAGACAGACCTGTCTACATAAATCACACTGAGGTAATCGCCATGAACACTCGTCCTCCTTTACCGCCCTTCACTCGTGAAAGCGCCATCGAAAAAGTCAGGCTGGCAGAAGATGGCTGGAACAGCCGCGATCCGGCGAAAGTCGCGCTTGCCTATACGCTGGACACCCAATGGCGTAACCGCGCAGAGTTCGCCACCAACCGTGAAGAAGCCCAGGCGTTTCTGGAGCGGAAATGGAAAAAAGAGCTGGAGTATCGTCTGATTAAAGAGCTCTGGGCATTTACGGATAACCGGATCGCGGTGCGCTATGCCTATGAATGGCATGATGATTCCGGCAACTGGTTCCGCTCTTACGGCAATGAAAACTGGGAGTTTGAGCCGGACGGCCTGATGAAGCGCCGCTTTGCCTGCGTAAACGATATGCCGATAAAAGAATCCGAGCGGCTGTTCCACTGGCCGCTTGGCAGACGCCCGGACGATCACCCTTCGCTGAGCGATCTTGGCTTATAGGATTTTCGCATCACTCCGGGCCGCACCGGAGTGGTGACTTTACAGCGCGCCGAGCTGTTTCATCAGCGTCAGGTTGTCCTCAATGTGCCAGTTTGCCGCAATCTTACCGTCAGCGAATTCATAAATATCGGTGGCGATAAAATCTATTTTTTGCCCCTGTCCTTTCAACTTGCCAAATGTCCCGGTGAAGGTGCCGTGAAAATGTAGATGCGAAACCACGCGATCGCCTGAAATAATCATTTGCTCAACGTCACAACGCAAATCAGGCACGGCTGTCCGAAACGCCCTGGAAGCTAGAATAGCGCCCTCGGGACCTTGCTTACGTCCTTCCGGGGGCGTTTTATCAATAAAGTTTACGGCCAGGGCATCACGCGCCAGAGTTTCATTACCGGTGTTCCAGAACGTGGCATATTTTCTGGCAGCAGCTTCATTCGCCTTTAATTGTGCCTGTGACAGACTGTTGTCCACAATAAGCTGGTTCGGCTGCAGCCATTTCCCCTGCGAGGAAATAGCATTGCCCGACAGACCAGCAAAAATAAGCGCCGCGATAGCGGGACGAAAACACGTCGTATATTTCATGTTGTTTCTCAATAGAGTATTACGCCACCCGCAGACGATGCCCTGCGGATCAAATTAATGAGGGTCAGTTAATTAACGCCCCGCCCTCAATATCAATAATCGATCCCGTGACAAAGGGATTATCAATGGCGAAAAGATACCCCTGCGCGATGTCCTCCGCCCTTCCCCAGGCCTTGGCTGGCAGGGTTTCCGCCGCGCCGACGAGCATTTTTTCCCGCGCGGCGGCGTCCATCCCCGCATACGCTTCCGTGTCGGTCAGCCCCGGACTGACGACGTTGACGCGCAGCGGTGAAAGCTCTTTCGCCAGCACTTTTGTCGCAGCCTCAATGGCGGCATTCATCGTTGTTTTTACGATGGCGCCCGCCACGGTGCGGCGCGCCACGAAACCGCTGGTGAACGTCAACGTACCGCGGGGGGCAATATTCCCGCTGAGATAGCGAGCGACATTGAGGCTTCCCCAGAATTTTGTATCAAAGGCCTGCCTTGCCGCACGGAGATCCAGTCCGGAAAGCAACCCGCCCGGCGCCTGTGAACCCGCCGTGACGACAATATTATTGACCTCGCCCAGCGTTTCACCGAGCGCAACAAGCTCTTCCTCACGGCTGATGTCCAGCACGAGGGTATGAACGGACGCGGCGTGGGCGCTCAGCCGCTGTCGCGCGGCGTCCAGTTTTGCGCTGTCGCGTCCCGCAAGAATAATCTCCTCACCGCGCCCGGCAAGCAGGCTGCCCACGGCGAAACCGATGCCGGAAGCGCCGCCGATAATTAAGGTTTTACGGGTCATAATGTTTCCTCCTGTAGAGCGTACGTTGGGTAATCGGTATATCCCGTGCCGGTACCGCCAAACAGCGTGGCGGGGTCGCGCACTTGGGCAAGAGGCAGCTGGTTTGCCAGCCGGTGGGGCAAATCGGGGTTGGCAATAAACGGACGGCCGAAGGCAATCAAATCGGCATAGCTGGCAGCAAGGATCTTTTCTGCTTTATCAAGGTCATAGTTACCCGCGACGATAAGAGTTCCGCTGAAGGTCTCGCGAAGGGACTGACGGAAACGCTCGGGTACCTGAGGGGCATCATCCCAGTCGGCTTCCGCCAGGTGGATGAACGCAATACCTTTTTGTTCACACCAGGCCGCAAGCGCAAGTATGGCTTCAGAGACCTGCGGGTCGTTCATCCCGCGCTGGGTAATAAATGGGGAAAGGCGGATGCCCGTGCGCTCGTGACCAATGGCCTCGGCAATGGCGCTTAACACCTCCTGGGCAAAACGGATGCGGTTCACCAGCGTACCGCCGTACTCATCCGTGCGTTTGTTGGAGGTTTGGCGCAGGAACTGGTCTATCAGATACCCGTTTCCGCCGTGAACCTCGACACCATCAAACCCGGCCTGAACGGTATTCAAAGCGGCCTGGCGATAGTCCGCAACGATGTTCTGAATGTCCTTGCGCGAGAGCGTTCTCGGCTGCGGGCAGTCAACCATCTGGCCTTCCCCACGCTCATTCACCACCCACACCTGCGCATCCGGGGCCAGCGCTGACGGGGCGACGGGCTGACCATCCTGGTGAAAACTGGCGTGCGACATTCGCCCGACGTGCCAGAGCTGCGAAAAAATCACTCCGCCCGCCTGATGCACGGCGCCCGTCGTGAGTTGCCATCCCGAAACCTGTTCAGGCGAATGGATGCCGGGTGTCCATGAGTATCCCTGGCCCTGAGGCGAAATCTGCGTGGCTTCCGTGATGATTAATCCCGCGCTGGCACGCTGCCGGTAATACTCTGCCATCAGCGCGGAGGGGATATTTCCCGGCTGAAGGGAGCGCGCGCGGGTCATCGGCGCCATGACGATACGATTTTTCAGGTCCAGCGAACCCAGCCTGTAGCGTTCAAAAAGTGAGGTACGTTGCATGATTTTATCCCTTATGGTTTGGATAAAATCACTTTACAGTCCGCATCTGATTTTGATAATTACGCTAAAAGTAGATGCACTTTTCGGAAAATATGAATAATGGGCAAACTCGAAGACATGGCTTTACTGGTGGAAGTTGCCGAGGCCGGAAGTCTTTCCGCCGCCGGACGACGCCTGTCGCTTTCCCCCGCGACCATGACGGCCAGGCTGAAGGCGATTGAGGAGCGTTACCAGACGCGCCTGTTTCACCGCTCAACGCGATCCCTCACCCTGACCCGCGCCGGGGAAGAGTTTTACCATGCCGCGCTGCGCGTGCTGGAAGAGATGCATCATGCCGAGTCGTTACTGACGCAAAAAGAGGGCGTGCTCAGCGGCAATATTCGCCTTTCCGCGCCCTCGGATTTTGGCAGACAGTATCTTAGCCCCGCCGTCATTGATTTTTCCCGGCGCCATCCTGACGTTAAATTTTTCATTTCGTTAAGAGAACACGTTGAGGATCTGGTCGCTAACCGGCTGGATATGAGCGTGCGTTTTGGCAACCTGCCGGACAGCAGTCTTGTCGTAAGAAACATCCGCCCGAACCGTCGGGTGCTGGTCGCCTCCGGAGAATATCTTAACGACCGCGGCGTCCCCGCCACGTTTGCCGATTTAGCCCGGCACCGGTGCCTGGCGCTGGAATCGCAGGGCGTGGTGATGAACGAATGGCGCTTTGAAACTAATGGTGAGGAAAGCATTGTTCGCGTTGAGCCCGCCATGGTGTGCGACGACGGAGCATTGCTTCGTCAGTGGGCGCTCAGCGGAGCGGGCATCGCGGGGAAATCGTGGTGGGACGTCAAAGACGACGTTGAAACCGGAAGGCTCACGGTGCTGTTTGCCGACAGCTTCACCGGGTTTAGCCGATACGATCGCAAAGATGTCGGGCTGCAGCTTGTTTACCCCCAGCGCAAACTGCAGCCGCTTCAGGTCACGGCGTTTAGCCAGTTTTTTCTCGACTGGCTTAAAAAACATTAACGTAAAAAACAGTGATACACTTACTCCACCTGGCCGATTGTCCCGTCTTTACGGCGTAAGGCAGCACAATTGTAACCAAAATACAAAATGGTCACTCGTTGCCAACCCTGGCCCGTCACGCTAAGCTTACATAATGACTAAAACTATGAACGCCCCATCAATACGTGGTCCACTTGACCATTCTGTCAGAGAGCAAATCGTCGAAGCGGCCTTTGAGCACTTCGGCCATTACGGCTATGAAAAAACCACCGTCGCCGAACTGGCAAAATCCATTGGTTTTTCAAAATCCTACATTTATAAGTTCTTCGATTCCAAGCAGGCTATTGGCGAAGTGATCTGCGCTAACCGCCTGGAGCTGATCATGGCGGCAGTGCTTTCCGCCATTGAGGATGCGCCGTCAGCAAGCGAAAAACTCCGCCGTCTTTTCAAGGCGCTCACCGAGGCCGGAAGCGAGCTGTTTTTCCACGATCGTAAGCTTTACGACATCGCCGCCGTCGCCGCGCGCGAGCAGTGGCCGTCGACAGAGCGGTATGCAGAAAGTCTGATGAAGCTGATTGAGAGCATCATTATCGAAGGCAGGCAGGCCGGTGAGTTTGAAAGAAAAACGCCGCTGGATGAGGTCACTCAGGCTATCCACATGGTGATGTGTCCTTTTATTAATCCCGTTCAGCTGCAGTACAATCTCGAAATGGCTCCCACCGCGGCGGTGCTTCTCTCTTCACTCATTTTAAGAAGCCTTGCCCCCTAATTTGTGACCATTGACATTTTTGGTCACCAGTCAGAGAATGCGGAAACCGTCCTGTTACGTCGAAAAGGTTTCCCATGCTCAGGCTCACTTCAGCCCGCGTTGCCGTTTGTCTCCTGCCGTTTGCCCTGGTGGCATGCGGCGATATTTCCGCAAGTGACGATCCGCGTACAAAGCCACCGCTTGTCCGATCCGCATCCGTCGAGCTTGCGAACAATAGCGCCCGCGCCTTCACGGGCGTGGTGGTCGCAAGAACGCAAAGCGACCTGGGCTTCAGAGTTCAGGGCAAAATCCTTGAGCGACTGGTTGATACGGGCCAGACCGTCAAACAGGGTCAGCCCTTGCTGCGCCTGGATCCGGTTGACCTGAAATTACAGGCTCAGGCGCAGCAGCGCGCGGTGGATGCTGCCCAGGCGCGGGCGAGAAAAGCCACCAGCGATGAGGCGCGCTATCGCGGACTTGTGGCGTCCGGCGCCGTTTCTGCCTCGGAGTATGACCAGATCAAAGCGGCAGCCGATACGGCCAGGGCCGATCTCAGCGCCGCCCGCGCGCAGGCCAACGTGGCGCAAAACGCCACGGGATATGCCGTCCTGCTGGCGGATTCAGACGGCGTGGTCATGGAGACGCTCGCCGAGCCGGGTCAGGTCGTCAGTGCCGGACAGGTGACGATCAGGCTTGCCAGAGCGGGACAGCGTGAAGCGCTCGTGCAGCTTCCGGAAACATTGCGCCCTGCCGTCGGCAGCGAAGCGCAGGCCACGCTTTATGGCAATGAAAAACACCCGGTCACCGCAACGCTTCGCCTGCTGTCTGACTCGGCCGATGCCGCGACCCGCACGTATGAAGCCCGCTACGTGCTGGATGGCCTGCTGGCGAACGCGCCGCTGGGGGCGACCGTCACGCTGAACATTCAGGATAATAAAGCGGAAGTTCAGGTCATGCAGGTCCCGCTGGCCTCACTCTATGATGCAGGAAAAGGTCCCGGCGTCTGGCGCATTTCCGCCCAGCCCGCAAAGGTCGCATGGACGCCCGTCAAGGTGCTGAGCGTGAGTGAAGATGCGGCGCTGGTCAGGGGCGGCGTGAAGCCCGGTGAGAAGATTGTTGCGCTAGGCGCACATCTTCTGCACGAAGGTGAGGTCGTCAGGCTCGCGAAACAACGCAATAACGCCCTGGCGGAGGACACGCCATGAGCGGAAGCCGCTTCAACCTGTCCGCGCTGGCCGTCCGCGAACGTTCCATCACGCTGTTTCTGATCGTTCTGGTGACGATTGCCGGAATTTACGCCTTCTTTGGGCTCGGCCGCGCGGAAGATCCGCCCTTCACGGTGAAGCAAATGACGGTGATAACCGTCTGGCCGGGTGCGACCGCGCAGGAGATCCAGGATCAGGTCGCGGAGCCGCTGGAAAAGCGCCTGCAGGAACTCAAGTGGTATGACCGTACCGAAACCTATACCCGTCCCGGCATGGCATTTATCACGCTGTCGTTGCAGGACAAAACCCCGCCAGCCGAAGTGCAGGAGGAGTTCTATCAGGCGCGTAAAAAGCTTGGAGATGAATCGCAGCGTCTCCCGGCGGGCGTCATCGGCCCGATGATCAATGACGAATTCTCGGATGTCACCTTTGCCCTCTTTGCCCTGAAAGCAAAAGGCGAACCGCAGCGGCAGCTGGTACGCGATGCCGAAGGCGTGCGCCAGCAGCTTCTGCACGTTCCCGGCGTGAAGAAAGTGAACATTATCGGCGAACAGGCCGAGCGGATTTATGTCGCCTTCTCCCACGACCGTCTGGCGACGACAGGGCTCTCACCCCAGGATATTTTCAAGGCCCTCAACAGCCAGAACGCGTTGACCGCGGCGGGTTCGATTGAGACCCGAGGAGCGCAGATTTTTATCCGCCTTGACGGCGCGTTCGATGAACTGCAGAAAATCCGCGATACACCTTTTGTCGCTCAGGGCAAAACCCTCAAGCTGTCCGATGTGGCAACGGTTGAGCGAGGCTACGAAGATCCCCCGACGATGCTGATACGCAATCAGCATGAACCCGCCCTTCTGCTGGGTATCGTAATGCGCGAAGGCTGGAACGGTCTGGCGCTGGGTAAAGCGCTGGATGCGGAAACGGCAAAAATTAATGATAGCCTGCCGCTTGGCATGTCCCTGACCAAAGTCACCGATCAGTCCGTCAATATTCGCTCGTCGGTCGATGAGTTCATGATCAAATTCTTTGTCGCACTGCTTGTGGTCATGGTGGTTTGTTTTGTCAGCATGGGCTGGCGCGTGGGGGTAGTCGTTGCGGCGGCGATCCCGCTGACACTGGCGGTCGTCTTCGTGGTGATGGAGGCCGCGGGAATAAACTTTGACCGCGTCACGCTGGGCTCCCTGATACTCGCCCTCGGCCTGCTGGTTGATGATGCCATTATCGCCATCGAAATGATGGTGGTGAAGATGGAGGAAGGTTACGACAGAATCAAAGCCTCAGCCTACGCCTGGAGCCATACCGCCGCGCCCATGCTGGCCGGAACCCTGGTGACGGTGATTGGCTTTATGCCGAATGGGTTTGCCCAGTCGACCGCCGGGGAATACACCAGCAATATGTTCTGGATTGTCGGCCTCGCCCTGATTGCATCGTGGTTTGTCGCGGTGGTGTTCACGCCCTATCTTGGGGTGAAGATCCTGCCGGCGATCCCCAAAGTAGAAGGGGGTCATGCCGCCATCTATAACACACCCCGCTATAACCGTTTTCGCCAGCTGCTTGGCCGCGTTATCGCCAGAAAGTGGCGCGTGGCCGGCTCCGTGGTTGCCATTTTCATTCTGGCCGTGCTCGGCATGGGGCTGGTAAAAAAACAGTTTTTCCCGACCTCCGATCGCCCGGAAGTGCTGGTTGAAGTACAGATGCCCTACGGCACCTCGATTGCGCAAACCAGCGCCGCCACCGCAAAAATAGAAGCGTGGCTGGGCCAGCAGCCGGAAGCCAAAATCGTCACGGCCTATATTGGTCAGGGGTCGCCCCGTTTTTATCTGGCAATGGCGCCTGAACTGCCCGATCCCTCTTTTGCAAAAATCGTGATCCTGACGGACAGCGAGACGTCACGCGAGGCGCTTAAGTTCAGGCTCAGGGAGGCCGTCGCCAGCGGTCTTGCGCCCGAAGCCCGCGTGCGGGTGACGCAGCTGGTGTTTGGCCCCTACTCGCCCTTCCCGGTTGCCTGGCGCGTGTCGGGCCCGGATGTCAAACAGGTGCAGGACATCGCCGAACAGGTGAAAGCCGTACTCCAGGCAAGCCCGATGATGCGAACCGTCAACACCGACTGGGGGTCACGCGTTCCCGTCCTGCATTTCACTCTCGATCAAAACCGCCTGCAGGCGACCGGCTTAACCTCCAGCGCCGTTGCCGATCAGCTTCAGTTTCTGCTTTCAGGCGTGCCTGTCACCTCCGTGCGGGAAGATATTCGATCGGTAGACGTCGTTGCCCGCGCGGCGGGCGATATCCGTCTTGACCCGGCAAAAATCGAAGGCTTTACCCTGGTCGGCAATGCGGGACAGCGCGTGCCGCTGTCTCAAATTGGCAAGATAGAGGTCGGCATGGAAGACCCGGTCCTTCGCCGTCGCGATCGCACCCCGACAATTACCGTGCGGGGCGATATTGCCGACAATCTTCAGCCACCGGACGTGTCGGTCGCCATCATGAAGCAGCTCCAGCCGATCGTTGATGCGCTGCCGGCCGGATACCGTATTGACATGGCGGGTTCGATTGAGGAATCGGGCAAAGCGACGCAGGCGATGTTACCGCTGTTCCCGATCATGATAGCCCTGACGCTGCTGATCATCATTTTGCAGGTGCGCTCACTCTCCGCGATGGTGATGGTGTTCTTAACCGCGCCGCTGGGGCTGATTGGCGTCGTGCCGACCCTGCTGATATTTAATCAGCCGTTTGGCATTAACGCGCTGGTCGGTCTGATCGCCCTTTCCGGCATTCTGATGCGCAATACGCTGATCCTGATCGGTCAAATCGATCATAACCAGAAGGACGGCCTTGAGCCGTTCCAGGCGGTGGTTGAAGCGACTGTCCAGCGCGCACGCCCGGTCTTACTGACCGCCATGGCGGCCGTGCTGGCGTTCATTCCCCTGACGCATTCGGTATTCTGGGGCACGCTGGCCTGGACGCTGATCGGTGGAACGCTGGGCGGGACGATTATTACGCTCGTCTTCCTGCCCGCGATGTATGCGATCTGGTTCCGGATCCGCCCCGCGGAACAACGCGTGCAGCACGTTGCTGAAAACGTGTAAACTACCATGAGTAGATAACACTTCTGAGGAAAACATGGTTGTTAAGCGCTTAAGAAAAGAGGATCGCCGCGTGCAGCTGCTGGAGGTTGCGCGAGGGATCGTGCGTCAGCAAGGCACGGAGGCGCTGACGCTTGGCTACCTGGCCGAGCGGGCCAACGTGACCAAACCTATCCCCTACGACCATTTTGGCGATCGTGAAGGGTTGCTGATGGCGCTGTACAAGGATTATAGCGATCGGCAGCTCGCGAAATTCCGCGAGACGCTGGCGGTCGACAGCAAAACGCTGGAGAAGACGATCCGTTTTTTCAGCGCGGCCTATATCGACTGTGCGATTGCCGCCGGGCCTGAAACCGGGCCAATCGCCGCGGCGCTGTCCGGTTCTCGCGCGCTGCAGACGTTTCGGGAAGCATGCGTGGCCGAATGTGCCGACTGCCTGCGCACCGCGCTTTCCCCTTTTATCGTCTTAAAAGGCGTTCAGGGGGAAGCGGTACTGACGGCCATTATTGGCGCGGCGGAGGCGCTCAGCACCGCGGCGGGCAACGGCGTGCTCGCCCGGAACGTGGCGGAAGATACGCTCAGCGGCGCTATGACCGGGGTGCTGGAGACCTACGCGAATAGCACAAAATGATCGCCGGGGGCGGATTGACACCTAAGTTACTAATAGTAATATAGGCGTTACTTCTCCCCCATCTGGAGGTCATTATGTCTGCTACACATGCCATTAAAAACGCGCTGATCGTGACGGCACACCCGATCGACAATTCGTTATCCCATACGCTGGCAGCCCGTATTGCCGGGAAATTACGCGAGGAAGGTACGCAGGCTGAGATCGCCGATCTGCATGCTGAAGGGTTTAATCCGTCGATGACCCGCGCCGATCTCGATTTGTATCACGGCGATCCGAGCGCCCTCCCCGATGATATTCTGCGCGAGCAGCAGCGCGTCGAGCGCGCGGATATGCTGGTATTCGTCTTCCCGGTGTACTGGTGGTCGGTTCCCGCGCTGTTGAAAGGCTGGTTCGATCGCGTGTTAACCCTGAACTGGGCGTATAAGGTGGCCGAAGACGGCCGGATTGTGGGCAACTTACGGGATGTTCCCGTCCGCATGATTGCCTCTGGCGGTAGCGATCTGACCGGATTTGATAAACACGGCTATTCGACGGCGATTCAGACGCAGATTATCGAAGGCGTGTTTGGCTTCTGCGGGTTGAAGAACGTCAAGCTCGATATCCTTTACCAGGCAGACACGGCGACGCCTGAACAGGTTGAGGATTTCCTGAAAGGGCTCGACAGTATTAAATAATATCAGCCAGGCGCAACGCTAATGTTGCACCTACTGATGTTGGTGTATTGAAGAGAATCTCTTACCAACGCTATAACTGTACGCGATAGTTACGCTAACAGCGAAATAAACAAAGGTCATTGCATGTATCAGTCAGTTCAGCCAACAACCACCCTCACCACCACCGGAACATTCGGCGGTGCGAGCGTATCTGTAGTGAACGACTGACAAACAGAACCTCAATCCCCGCCGACATGGACGGGGAAATCTCTCTCCGTTCACCACCCTCATAATGGAGAAAGAAAATGGTTTCATCTGACAATGCCCTCTTGATTATCGACATGCAGCAGGGCCTCTTTCGGGGCCCAGTTTCCCCCAGTTCCGCCGATGCCGTTCTGGCCAATATCCGTCTGTTAATCACCAACGCGCGACACGCTCAGGCGCCCGTCTTTTTTGCCCGCCATATTGGGCCGGACGACTCCCCCTTCTCAGAAAAGGGGCCGTTAACACAGCTGATACCTGAACTGGACGTGAAGAAGCAGGACGTTGTTTTCACCAAGCGCTATCCCAGCTGTTTTCGGGATACCAAATTGCTGCGTGAACTTAATCAGAGAGGCATCAAACAGCTGGTCATTGCCGGGATGAAAACAGAATTTTGTGTCGACACCACCTGCCGTGCCGCACCGGAGCTGGGTTTCAGGACGGTATTGATTTCAGATGCGCATACCACAATGGATAATGACTGTTTATCCGCCAGCGATATTATCGCCCATCACAACAGCACTCTGTCAGGCCCGTTTGTGACGCTGTCGACTGCTCGTGACTGGCTTTTTAGTACTGTGAGTTGACTCAGGTGATCGCTTATCTCTTTACCCGGCTCGCCTTTCCGCGCGCCGGGCACATAAGAGAATAATTACAGGGTAAACCCACCATCACCCACCTGTGCCTGTGCGTACCATTTCATCAGCTTCCCGGTGCCGGGCTCGTTTTCTGGAGGTGACCATGGGGCGGTATCGTGCTCGGGCACGGGTTGATACCCCCCGTGCTTAACCTCAAAAATGACGCCGCCTTTATCCAGCGACAGAACGGCATGCCAGGTACCGGCATCCATCTCCAGCACCTTGCACTCTTCGCCTAATACGACACGCCGGGTCACGCTACCGCTGTCATCAAAGTTCAACACCAGAAAGCGACCGCTCAGCGCCGTCAGCAGTTCAAAGGTGTGCGGATGGCGATGGGGACGAACATAGGTGCCGGGCTCCATTGCAATGGCCAGGCGCTGCACCGGGTCGCTAAGCTCAGGATGTAAATTGCGATGCGCGCGTAAGCGAGGGGAATTAGCCGCCTGCTCGCTTTGCTGCTGCAGGTCACTGAAAGTAATTTGTTTCATATACACCTTTGTGGATGGGATCAGCGGACGGCAACCCGATTGCCGCAGGACGTTATACCATCCTCAAAAGCCGATGAGCTATGGCGTTTGTGAAACAAAACGCTGCAACGTTTTCGCATGCTCTGTTATATCGTGCTCAAAGCAGTGTGATGGACTCATCCAGCCAGCCGGGGAGATGTTCTCTGTACCAGCTCAGGTAGCGATGAAAATCACTTTTTTTCCTTTCGTGCAGAAGTAATACGACTTCAGTCACAATCCATGCTTTAGCGAGAGCAATCTCTCTGGCTAACCTGCCTGTGGCCGAATGCGTGGCAAAAACACAGTAGCGCTCGGCAAGCTGTGAAATGCTATGTTTTGAGCCCATCCCCTTCACCAGAGGAGCAAGGTCAATGGCCGGGCTGCCTGTGCCGAACCTTTCCCAGTCGAAGAGCACCGCATCGCCGTTTTCTCTTCTGCCCCAGTTGCCCGCATTGGTATCACCAGAAATTAAACCTTCCTGACTAAACAAAACGCTGCCCGCCTGCTGAAAACATCGCATCTGCTGCTCGGCGCGGACGGGTAATTCCAAAAGAGATAAGGATTTCTCAAGCGCTGACTCAGACCAGGTATGGCTGTGATAAATCCATCCCGGTTCGGCAGGATAATCGTGAAGGCGCGAAAGTCGTTTCAGTATGTCGTCCCCTGCAACCTCTTCCTGGGAGATCTTATGAGGAACGTATTCGAGCGTCAGGCTGCGTCGATGGGTATCTGCGTGCAACAGTCGAGGGGATTCAACAACGCCAATGAGTGGTTCCGCCGCATGTTCATAAAAGCCGTATTCAACATCACTAACGGGGCATTTTTCTATTACCTGGTTGCCATGTTGATCTGCAATCAATTGGACTTTTGCTGCCCCCATTCTGGACAGGTTTTCGCCAGCCATACCATCCTCAGCTACTCGTTTGGTTACAGAACGTAAGTATAGCGTGATGTGTCAACATTCGAGGTTGAGTAAAACTCACATTGATTCCCACTATTTATCGTTTTTAAAAAGTGATTGCCCTGAATACCATCCCCTCATCCCTGGGATAAAAAAAATATTACTAAGCTTGTATGGAGCACCTATGACTCTCGATGTTTTATTCCCTGTAATAAATATTATCTCGCCGCGTAAATTTAGCGGCGATGCAAATATGCATGAGTTAATAACATTACTTTCAGCAGAAAAAGAAAGTTCAGAAGCGCTTTCGCCTTTCTTGCATCGACTGCATCTTCTGTCTTTCGCCCAAAGCAATCCGGGTAACGCTGAAGAGTTGCTTTCAGCGCATTTGCCCAAAGAAGATGGTCTCCTTCCGTTGCTTGACTTTGCGGACTGGCCAAGGGTGCATTACGCCGCGTCAGGCGAAGTTCAGACGGCTGAATCTGAGGAGTACTTCCGTGAAATGACATCGGCTGCCAATCTGTTGCGCTCTGCGCTGATCGAAGCTGAACGCGCAAAGGGAACGCCTGCGCTTTATATACTGGATAAATTACTCAACCTGAACAGCGCCCTGCCGGATAGATATAAAAAGATGGCAAATATCCCCTACGCATAAATACGTTCAATATGCGGAATATCTCGCAATAATATTCCGCTATTTATTAAACCCGCTTTTCATTGAAATCAAGACAGACGATATCCAAAGAAGGCACCACAGGCGCATTAAGGTTAAGCCAGGCCAGCAACCGTTCAATGCTCTCTCCTCTGAGCGAATTTTTGGGCCAGACAAGATAGTAGCCGTCACCGGTTGCGATGGCTTCCCTGAAGGGCAATGCGAGCAGCCCGCTTTTCAGGGCTTCCAGCGTGAGTCGAAGATCGGCTATAGCAACACCATGTCCGTGCATGGCCGCAAGGCTTCCCTGCTCCAGGGTGTCGAACACGATCCCTCCACTCATGTCGAGTCCGGGGAATAAGCCCGTCCTTTTAAGCCAGCGTCGCCAGTCTCGTCGGTCCGGTGAGGGATGGATAAGCTCGCACTGGGCAAGCTGATGCCGGGCAGGCTCCAGCAAAGACGGCGTACAAACCGGAATAAGCCATTCGCTGAACAGCAGCCGGCTCTCCGTTGACTCGCCGAAATAGCCGTTACCGAGGAGGATCGCACAATCGTAAGGTTCCCGGCTGAAGTCAACCGTGTCGAAGTCCATCCAGACGCTGGCAATTTCGATTTTCGGCTTCGCATGGTTCTCGCGAAAGGATTTAAGCACATTCAGAAGCCATCGCATCGTCAGGGAGCTTGGTGCTTTGAGTCGCAGAAGGTGGTTTTCACTTTTAAATGCGCGACAGGCCCACTCAATATTCGAGAAACTTTCGCTAAGCTGACCGGCCAGAATACGCCCGGCGTCGCTGACCTCCACTCTCGGCCCCTGTCGTTTAAACAGCTCGCAGTCGAACCACATTTCTAGCGTCTGGACATGCCTGCTGACCGCACCCGGCGTGATATTAAGGACTTCAGCCGCTTTGCTGAAGGAGTTCAGCCGTGCGGCAACTTCAAACGCGCGCAGCGCATACAGTGGCGGTAAAGACATACGTTCCCTTTCTGTAAGGTGTAATCATGCAGTTTTTGTATTATCGGCACTAAGTGACTTGTCGCCCAATTCCTCAGATGGGAACGTCAGCAGCAGCTCCCTGAGCAGGGACTCTAGCTGCGCGCGCTGCGCGTCCGACAAGTTGCTCAGTAGCGCATTCTGCGTTTCCGTGTGCACGACCAGCGCCTGTTCGATACGAGCCTGCCCGCGCGGCGTCAGGCTGACGAGCGAGCTGCGCTTGTCATCGGGATCGGCAATCCGCCTGATAAGCCCTTGTTGTTCAAGACGGTTGAGCCGGTTCGTTATCGCCCCTGAGGTGATCAACAGCGATGTATACAGCTGCGTGGGCGAAAGGCAGTACGGCTCCCCGGCGCGACGCAGCGTGGCGAGGACGTCAAACTCGCCCTCGCGAAAGCCAAACTGCGCCATCGCCTCCGCCCATTCTTTTCCAAGATGCTTCATCAGCCGGAGCATTCGGCCAAAAATTTTCATCGACGAGGCGTCCAGCTCCGGCATGGCGCTGCTCCACTGGCCGACAACGAAGTCTACATGGTCTTTCATTTTCACCCCTGATGGCGTGGGAATTTATCCTGTTGTGCGGTACATCTTACGCAAAAACACATTTTATCTTAACGTTAAGATAAATGCTCGCAGCGATTTGCCCGGGCCATTCACACCCGAAAAGGATTCCATGTTGAAACGCACATCGCCATTACTCTTCGCCATTATCGCTTTTATCGTCGGGCTGAACCTTCGCCCTATTCTGGCCTCGGTTGGACCACTGTACTCCGTGCTGCAGCGCGAAGCGGGGCTGACCGCGACGCAATTTAGCCTGCTGACCACCCTGCCGGTGGCGATGATGGGACTCGCCGCCCTGTGTGGTCCCTGGCTTTTGGCCACAGTCGGCGCCGTACGGGGAATTATGTTCGGGCTGTTCATCCTGCTGGTAGCCTGCTTATTACGCGGTTTTAGCGCTTCACCGGCGAATCTTATGGGCACCGCGTTACTCGGCGGGGCCAGCATAGGCACTATCCAGGCGTTAATGCCTGCCCTGGTAAAAAAGGAGTATACGCAAACGGCCAGCACGATTATGTCGCTATTCAGCACGGGCATTATGGCCGGAGCTGCAGTCGCCGCCGCCAGCGCCGAGCCGCTGTTTTCATGGCTCACGCTCAAGCCCGCACTGGCTATGGCAGGACTGTTAGCGCTGCTGGCGTTGATAATGTGGTTAACTCTGGTTAAGCATCCTCAGGGGGAAAAACCAGCACGCGAAACCGTTACGCTCTCGTCCTCCCGTACGGCACTACTGTTGCTCTTTTTCGGCGTGGGAACGGGAGCCTATACGCTGGTACTGGCCTGGCTGCCCCCGCTCTATATTCAGGCGGGATGGACCGCACGCAGCAGCGGCTACATGCTGGCCTGGCTGACGTTAACCGAGGTTGTTGCAGGGTTTGTCGTCTCCGCGCTGATTGGTAAATTCCCCGATCGCCGCGTGCCGCTGATCGCCGTATTGTTGCTGCTGCTGGCGGGACTCCTGTGCCTGGTCTTTTCGCCGGGTACAACGCCCGTCTTATCCACGCTGCTGCTTGGCACCGGGATCGGCGCCCTCTTCCCGCTGTCGCTTATCGTCACGTTCGATCATGCGCGAACGCCCGCGCAGGCCGGGAAGTTACTGTCTAAAGTTCAGGGAGGTGGATATATGATTGCCGCGCTTATGCCGTTAATTGCGGGGATCGTTAGCGACAGTTCGGTCTCGCTGACCAGCGCATGGTTGATCATGAGTGCGGGAGTCGTGCTGCTGATCGTCATCGCGCTGAATTTTAAACCCGTCGTGGACGTTCAGGCACGGTGAATGCGATACCAGAATTTAGAGTCGTATTTCAGCCGATCGTGAGATAATGTCAGGGTGAATTTCACCTCATTCAGGAGTGGATATGTTGCAGACGTTACCGGGTGTTAATGTCTTGTTCGTCGCCGGGTTCGGGCCCATATCGCGGGATACGGAGTCCAGCGCCGCGTTTTATGTCCAGACACTCGGCCTTCCGCTGAGGCCGATGGAGGGGAACAGCGAATATCTGCTCACTGAAGAGGGCCAGCTGGAAGGCGTGAAGCATTTTGCCGTCTGGCCGCTCGCACAGGCGGCTGCGTCCTGTTTTGGAGAAGAACAGTGGCCCACGGAGCACCCGATACCGCAGGGATGGATTGAGTACGAAGTACAGGATCTGGACTCGGCTACCCGCGTTCTGAGCGAAAAAGGCTATCGGTTGCTGGTGGCTAACCGTATAGAGCCGTGGGGGCAAACCGTCACTCGCCTGCTCAGCCCGGAAGGTTTGCTTACCGGGCTGACGATTACGCCGTGGCTGCGGGGGTAATGGGTTTTATCCTGGCGCGATGCAGACTTGGATGAGGATAATGTCTGCTTTGAGCGAAGAGCGGACATCTTTAGTGGGTTGATTTTGGTGCTCTTACCTCTATGTAGCCATTTTATATGGCTACATTTATACAGAAGTAAGGATTAGTCTTTTCCCGGACCATAATTAAATTTTGTACCTTTGCCAATGGCGTAAAACTGTCCGCCAGCTACGTAATGGACAGTACGTAGTTCATCAGGCGCATCATCAAAAATCCAGTGCCCATTCCTGAAAACGCGGTCATCACTCCATGCTCCGACAATTTCCCCCATGAACAAGTTGTGCTGCTTTTCATTTTCTTCATTGGGTATAACCTTACAGACTAGCCAGCCAGCGCAACCTACAACTAAAGGCAGATCAAACTCTTTCTGATAAAAAAGTGGGATTTTATTGTTTTTTTCGGGTGTGTCAGAATAACTGTGACCGCCTGCATATAAAACCATTTCCATCTGATTTACTACTGGGACCTGGACAACGTAATATCCACTTTTTTCGACAAGGCCGCGTGTAAATGCCTGTGGACCTATAAAAGCCATCACTTTGTTATTGCCTACTAATCCCACCCAGGCAGCTGCCATGACATTTTCAATACCATTATTTTTAGCCGATATCATCGTCGTTGGCCCGAGCTGCAATAAACGATAGGCTTTGTTTAACTCTACTGGTTGAATTGACATAATTTACTCTTTTGAATTCTGAAAAGTAAGAGAGGTTGCTTATTTGATTGTTCGATTATATGACTGGAATAGTTGCAAATTAATTGCTATTATCAAAATACATTATTGCAATTTTCACAACAATCATGAACAAACTTGATGCTCTAAAGTTTTTTATCATTGCCTCTGAAACCCTGAACTTCCGCGAAGCAGCCATAAAGCTGTCGGTTTCACCATCAGTAGTAACCCGAACAGTCGCTGAGTTGGAGAAACAGCTTGGTGAACCTCTTTTCAAACGCAATACTCGCTCGATCTTTCTCACCAGTTTCGGTGAGTTATTTTTACCCCAAGCGAAGCGCTTGCTGGAAGATTCTGAAAAGCTATTTCAGGCAGCGAAAGATGATAATGAAATGAAGGGTATTGTTCGTATCACATTACTTCGATTTCCAAATCATGAACAAATCTTGTATGAACTTTTGACTGCTCTACGTCCATATCCTGAGTTATTTATCGACTGGCGTTTAGATATGATGAAACTTGATACTATCGAGCATCGTATCGATATAGGTATACGTGTAGGGCGAGAACCTAATCCAAACTTTATAATTAAAAATATCGGGCAAGTTGAACATATTCTGGTTGCGTCCCCTGAACTCATTGCTCGCCTGGGAGCACCAACTGATTTAGAAGATCTTCGACAGCGTTATCCATTTAGTGGTTTAATTAATCCTGAGACGGGAAAATCATTTGAGTTTATGAGTGACGCAGTGAATACTTTTGTCCCTCGTCATATTGAGTTTTATACTACAGACCCATACGCCGAGATTCAGGCTGCATTGGCCGGGAAAACGGTTGTACAATCCAGCGATTTTATCTGTAGGGAGTACTTAGCAAGCGGTCAACTTGTTCCCCCACTGCCTGAACTGCGACAGGAGAAATGGCAATTTTATTTATATCGGCCTTACCAGTTGATTACTCCCAAAAGAGTGACTGTCGTTTTTTCGCTATTAGAAACAATATTACGTAAATATTTCGCATCAAAATAATCTTCTCCTCAACGTCCGCTCCTGGCACAAAGCAGTCATAAGGAAAGGCAGTAAGACCTTCCACAATCGAGGGGCGTCCGTTGCCAGCTTCCATATAATTCATTTTCGTTAGCACTGGATTTGTGGAATGCTCCAGTCACCACAGCACCTAACTCCGCAAAGCCTCAACAATCTCCCCCTCCATTTTCTCTGGGGTAGTCATCGGAGCAAAGCGCTTCAGTGGTTTACCGTCGCGTCCGATAAGAAACTTAGTAAAGTTCCACTTAATTCGCTCACCCAGCACGCCGGGTAATTCGTTTTTAAGATAACGAAACAGCGGATGCGCTGCGCTACCGTTAACCTCAACCTTCTCGAACATCGGGAAACTCACGCCGTAGTTGATGTAACAGGTTTTCGAGATTTCGTCGGCGCCGCCGGGTTCCTGTTTACCGAACTGGTTGCAGGGGAAGCCCAGCACCACTAACCCCCGATCGGCGTACTTCTTGTACAGCGCTTCAAGACCAGCATATTGCGGCGTGAAGCCACACTGGCTGGCGGTATTCACGACCAAAACCACCTTTCCGGCATAGTCGGCCATAGAGGTAAGCTGTCCATCCAGACGGGTGGCGGTAAGTTGATAAAAGCGAGTCATACAAAATCCCTCAAAGTTGGCCGAAAAGTCACGGTGACCATCCACAGGGCCGTCACCGTGTAGAAAGTTTACATTCAAGCAGGCTATTTGTGATACATTCCTGGCGCGCCAATGACCACCACACTCGCTATCAGGTATGCAGAACATAACAAAAAAATTTCGCTGGCTTCTGCTTACTCTCCCACTCCTCAGCGGTTGTGGCACGCTTTCACAAATGTCCTCCCCGGAAGGTACTCAGGAACTTCTCACCCATGATTCGCTGGATGGCGACGTTGACAGCGTGGTGCGTCACTACATGGCGCAAAAATCCGTTCCGGGAATGACGGTCGCGGTCATTCATAATCACGGCTCACCGCAGTTTTACACCTGGGGCGTAACCGATGCGGTCAATCGTTATCCGGTCATGCCCGACACCCTGTTTGCTCTCGGCTCGCTCAGCAAAGGGATCACGGCGGAAGTGGTGGCTTGTCTGGTCAATAAAGGGCAACTGAACTGGAACGATAGCCTGGCAACATTGTTACCGCCAGGTACCCCGCTTAGCGCGGATGCACAAAAAATCACCCTGCTTGAACTGGTAACCCACACCTCCGGCCTGCCGCGTCAGAATATGGATGTTCCGATGCTTGGAAAATTCATCAGCTATTTAAGCACGGGCGATAATTTCTACGGCGAGCTGGATAGCGATAACGTGCTGCGTTACCTCGCCGAATGGCAAGCGCCAAAGAATAAAGTGCCGCAATACTCCAATACCGGCTACGCGCTGATCGGCTATATCCTGAAACACAAAACAGGCGAAGATATCCAGAGTTTAGCCTCGCGCTATATTTTCCATCCGCTGCAAATGGCTAACAGCAGCTTTACGCCACAGCAGCTAAAAGGATACCCGCAGCGCGCCCTCGGCCACGCAGGCGATCAGCCGAAATTCATCCCGCGCGGACAGCTCACGCCGGACTGGCATTTTTCCAACAACATGGTGGCGGCAGCGAGCTTATACAGCAACGCCGAAGATCTGGCGGCCTATGCGCGCTATCACGTATCGACGACCCACAATCCCTTGCTGGACAGCGTCTTTGCCGAAGTCAGAAATACCGATATTCAACGTCCCGACGGGATACAGGGTATTGCCTGGACCACCGACTTTATCGGTCTGGAAAAAATCACCTATCAGGTCGGCTATATCGGCGGCTACTCCAGCTTTATCGGTTATGACAAAGAAAAAGGCAATGCGGTGGTGGTGCTGCAAAATACCTTTAACTGGAGTAATTACATTGGCATCGCGCTGTTGATGGATATGGCGAAAAAAGACAGCCTTAGTATCTCTGGCAACCGTTTTGCGAATAATGGGATGCCTGAACGCGTTTATCAGCAATTACGGTGAGTGCCCGCAGTCAGATTAAGGCCTGATGCGCCAGATCTTCACGAGTCGGCCCCTGAAAGTAGATGGTACTAATATGGCAACTTCGAGGCTGAGTCAGCACAAAACGCATCGTTTCCCAGATGGACCGTCCATTCACCAGACACTCCCCCATTCTTGTTTGACGATCGACATGTGCATCTAAACCGGTCAGTTCAAAATCAGGCGGATATAACCCGGTTACCCGAATATTTTCTTTGGATAAGTGTGCTGACAGTTTCGTTAGAAAGCCGCTTAGCCCGTGTTTACTGGCAAAAAAAGCGGGATGGGCAATGGAATCTGTAAAGTTCGGAATACCGCATGCGGATATAATCGCAATGATGTCTGCGCCGTCTGAGCGTCGCAATCCTGAAAGCAGCGTCTGGGTGAGCAGGATTGAACCTGTCAGGCCTGAACTAACGGTATTGACGATTTCAGAGCTCGATTGTTCGTCTATTGTTCCTGACAGCCACTGAGCAGCATTCAGTATTAAAATATCGATTGGCCTGTCTGAATGTAAGACTTGCGAAGAGAACTGAGAAACGGATTCCGGCTGGGCTAAATCACAGAGATACCCTCTTGCCACACACCCTTCAGCCGCGATGAGGGCGCAAGTTTTTTCTATATCCTCCTCGCGACGGGCGCTAAAATCAACGTCAACGCCCTCTCGCGCCAGCCAGACGCAAAGCGCCTGACCAAATCCCCCGCCGCCGCCCGTGATAACAGCGCGTTTTCCTCTCAGCATAACTCTGCGTCCTTTATCGTGATGAGTCTGTGTCGGAGGATTTATAGCATGATGAGGCGGGGTCACATCTTCCCGTTAGTGCCCTGGCGCAGACTTCCCGTCCTACACCGCCGACTTCGGCCTTAAATTCTCATCAAACGTCAGCCGCTTCCGTTCAGGCTCAACCTCGCGCAGCGGTTCAACCTGATGCATCGTCAGCTTGCAGCGCTCCACCAGCACCTGGTATTCCCGCGTGCCCTGCTGCTTCCAGACGAGCTCCTGCTCGCTCAGCTCGCGAATCGCTTTGGCCGGGCTGCCGATAATCAAATGGTTGGCGGGCATCTCCGCTTTCGCCTTCACGAACGCAGCCGCGCCGACGATGCTGTTTTCACCAATGACCGCCCCGTCCATCACCACCGCGTTCATGCCCACCAGCGCATTGCGGCGGATCACGCAGCCGTGAAGAATGGCGCTGTGGCCGATATGCCCGTCCTCTTCCACCACCGTGTCCTGCTCCGGGAAGCCGTGCATCACGCAATTATCCTGAATGTTCGCCCCGTCTTTCACCACGATACGGCCAAAATCACCGCGCAGGCTGGCATTAGGACCGACATAAACGCCTTTGCCCAGAATCACGTCGCCAATCAGCACCGCCGTTGGGTGAACGTAGCTCTCGTCAGGCACGACCGGCGTCAGGCCGTCAATTTGATAAACAGGCATCTTCCCTCCTTATGCGCTTGTGAGACCACCAAAGCGCTGATAGTAGAGCGTGCCGGGCACGGGCAGTTCGCCGACGGAGGTTTCGCCCTTCTCGCTGACAAACGCCAGCGCTCCCGGCGCGACACGCTGATAGATATTTATGCAGAGCTGTCGGGCGCTTTGCCCCGCCCAGTGCGCGGGCAGTAACTCTTCCGGCAGTAGCGGATCCTTCAGCACCACGCGACGATAAAAGTGAATCAGCAGCAGCTGGATCTGGAAGCAGCGTTCCGGCGTCAGCTCCTCGGGCGCGGCCTCTTTCAGCAGCGGCAGCAGCGGCCGGAACGAGCTGATAAACGACTCGTACATCGCGTTTTGCTCGGTTAACTGCCAGCACTCTTCCACGCGTGAACGCAGCGCGGCGCGGGAGAGCGCCAGCGGCGAGTGGGCTTCAAAGAAAATCACGTTTTCCGCCACGCCGGCATCGTGAAGCAGGGACTGCACGTCCGCAAGATGCTGCGACGGCGAGGCCATCAGGCTCGGCGCCAGCGTGCCAAACCCCTGCCAGATCAGCTGCTTTTTAACGTCGGCCAGGGTGGTTTTATCCAGCCCCTCGGAGAGCAGCAATAGCCATTTTCCGTCCCAGGCGGGCAGTTCCGCGCGGTAGATCTTATTCTCCGCGCGACGCGTCAGGCGCAGCCCCTTATCGCTCAGGCGGTAAAAGCTACGTCGTCCGATGCGCGAGACGTCCAGCCAGCCCTCTTTGTTGAGGCGAAACAGCGCGGTACGCACGAACCGTTCGCCAAACCCCATGCCTTCCAGTAAGGCAGCCAGGCTGCCGAGCCAAATCTCACCGCCGCGATGGGAAAGCGCGTCACCGTATAACGAGGAGATAAGCGAGGTCCCGCTGACGGGAACGGAGCTGACCGCGTGCTGGATAAAGGCGTCGAGTTTATTCATGTGATTCATTCTGTTGTTATTTTTGTCCTGGATGAATCATAGCATAGGATTCTGGGATAGCCCTTCACCCTAACCCCCTCCCTTTGGAAGAGGGCCGGGGTGAGAGGAAACTTAACCGTTGGCCGCCGCTTTACGCAAATCAAACACCCGGCAGGCTTTTCCCTCCGAGCGCGGGATGCTGCCGCAGTTCACGATCGTCACGTCGGTGGAAATCCCCACCATCGACTTAATGCGGTGGCGCAGCTGGTGGCACACCTGACAACGCTGCTCGTGGGTCAGCGTGAGGCTGCTCTCTTTTAGCTCCACCTTCACGGAAAGTGAATCAAGATGTCCGCGACGGTTCACCTCCAGCTGGTAGTGCGGCGAAAGATGTTCGAACTTCACGATCTCCTCTTCCAGCTGCGACGGGAAGACGTTGACGCCGCGGATGATCAGCATATCGTCGCTGCGGCCGCTGATCCGGTCCATACGGCGCATGCTGCGCGCGGTGGCCGGGAGCAGGCGCGTCAGGTCGCGGGTGCGGTAGCGGATCACCGGCAGCGCCTCTTTGGTCAGCGTGGTGAACAGCAGCTCGCCCTGCTGGCCGTCATCCAGCGGCGTGCCGTCGTTCGGGTTGACGATCTCAGGGTAGAAATGATCTTCCCAGATGGTCGGGCCGTCGACGGTTTCGATACACTCCATCGCCACGCCCGGGCCCATCACCTCGGAGAGGCCATAGATGTCCAGCGCCGTAATGCCCAAGCGTTTTTCAATTTCGCGGCGCATGGCCTGCGTCCACGGCTCGGCGCCGAAGACGCCCACGCGCAGGGAACAGCCGCTGGCATCGCCGCCCATCTGGCGCTCCAGCTCCTCAATCAGGTTGAGGCAGTAGGATGGTGTCACCATGATCATGTCCGGCTGGAAATCACGGATCAGCTGCGCCTGTTTCTCCGTCTGGCCGCCGGACATCGGGATCACCGTCGCGCCTAAACGCTCTGCGCCATAGTGCGCCCCCAGCCCGCCGGTAAACAGGCCGTAGCCATACGCCACGTGAATTTTGTCCTTCGCGCTGCCGCCCGCCGCGCGCAGGGAGCGGGCCACCAGGTTGGCCCAGTTATCAATGTCGCCCTGCGTGTAGCCGACAACAGTCGGTTTGCCGGTGGTGCCGGAAGACGCGTGAATGCGCACCACCTGCTCCATCGGCACGGCAAAGGTATCGAACGGATAGTTATCCCGCAGGTCCTGCTTGGTGGTGCACGGGAATTTACGGATATCCGCCAGCTCTTTGAAATCGTCAGGGTGAACGCCCGCGGCGTCAAACTTGCGTTTGTACATCGGCACGTTGTTGTAGGCGTGATGCAGCGTCCATTTCAGACGCTCTGTCTGCAGCGCCTGTAACTCGTCAAGGGAGGCCGTTTCAATCGGATCAAGCTTTGTTGTATTTGTCATTGTAGGGTACTCACATTGTTTTTATGCTCAAACACGCTCAAGGATCATGGCAATGCCCTGACCCACACCGATGCACATCGTACACAGCGCGTAGCGCCCGCCGCGTCGGTGCAGTTCATTACTCGCGGCCAGCGCCAGCCTGGCGCCGCTCATGCCCAGCGGGTGGCCCAGCGCAATCGCGCCACCGTTCGGGTTAACGTGCGCGGCATCGTCCGGCAGGCCCAGCTGACGCAGCACGCCCAGCGCCTGCGCGGCGAAAGCTTCGTTAAGCTCGATGACGTCCATATCGTGAATACTGAGTCCGGCGCGCTCCAGCACCCTGCGGGTGGCCGGCACCGGGCCGAGCCCCATCAGACGTGGCTCCACGCCTGCCGTCGCCATCGCCACGATCCGCGTGCGCGGGACTAACCCCTGCGCCAGCGCCATATTCTCGCTGGCGACGATCAGCGCCGCAGCGCCGTCGTTGACCCCGGAGGCATTCCCCGCCGTGACCACCCCGTTCTTACGGAACGGCGTTTTCAGCCCGGCAAGCTGTTCAAGCGTGGTGTCCGCGCGCGGATGTTCATCCACGCTGAACGCTGTGATCGCACCTTTTTTACCCGGCACCTGCACCGGCACGATCTCCTGCGCCAGAATGCCGTTCTGCTGTGCCAGCGCGGTACGCTGCTGGCTGCGCAGGGCGAACGCGTCCTGATCGGCACGGCTGATATTTAACAATTCAGCTACATTCTCTGCCGTTTCCGGCATACTGTCAGTTCCGAATTGCTGATGCATGAGCGGATTCACAAATCGCCAGCCGATGGTGGTATCAAAGATCTCCGCCTGACGCTGAAACGCGGCGGTGGCTTTGCCCATCACAAACGGCGCGCGCGACATCGACTCCACGCCGCCCGCAATCAGCAGCTCGCCATCGCCCGCCTTAATGGTGCGCGCGGCAAAACCAATCGCGTCCAGCCCGGAACCGCACAGGCGGTTAATGGTGGTTCCGGATACCGTCTGCGGCAGCCCGGCCAGCAGCGACGACATGCGCGCCACGTTGCGGTTATCTTCCCCCGCCTGGTTGGCGCAGCCGAAAATCACGTCGTCAATCCGCCCCAGATCGAGCTGCGGGTAGCGGGCCAGCAGCGCGCGCAGCGGAACGGCACCGAGATCGTCAGTTCGAACAGCGGAAAGCGCGCCGCCGTAACGGCCCACCGGGGTTCGAACGCCATCACAAATAAATGCGTCACGCATCAGGCCTCTCCTGTCACGCTGCCGCCGATGCGGTGAGATTTTCCGCGAAAAAGGGCGACGGTTTTCTGTTGTTGGTTCTGGATTTCAATGTCGTACACGCCGGTCATCTTGCCCTGATGCTTAACCCGCGCGGTGGCGGTGAGCGTGTCCCCGGCGAAGCCCGGACGCAGGAAATCAATCGAGCAGCCGGAGGCCACCGCCGCCAGCCCCTGACTATTGCAGGCGTAGGCAAAGGCAGTGTCCGCCAGCGAAAACAGCTGCCCGCCGTGGCAGGTTTTGTGGCCGTTCAGCATCTGCGGGGTGATGGTCATGGTTACCACCGCGTAGCCCTCGTCCATCTCGACAATGTCCATCCCCATCGCCTGCGCGCAGGCGTCCCGTTCGTACATGGTGCGGGCGTTATGCCAGGCGTTATGACTCATAGCTACTCTCCAGAAGCGCGCGCTGGCGCAGCAGTGAACAGGGGCGATAGCGCTCTTCGCCGTAATGACGCTGCAGGTTCTCCAGCAGCGTCAGCAGGCGCTGCCAGCCCAGGCGCTCACCCCAGGCGATCGGCCCGCTCGGGTAGTTCACGCCCAGGCGCATGGCCGTGTCGATATCCTTCTCGCTGGCGACCCCTTTTTGCAGGGCATCCAGCGCTTCGTTGGCAATCATCGCCAGCGTTCGCCAGATCAGCAGGCCGGGATAATCGGCAATTCGCACCACCCGGTGTCCCTGCTGCTGCAGGTAGCGGATAGCTTTTTGCGTCGCGGTATGCGGGTTGCTGGCGGCGGCGGCAATGACCGCCACGTCACGCTCAATCCGGTCGACCACAACTACCGGGCCGTTGAGCCGCAGCGCCAGCGCCTGCGCGGTCTCTCCCTGCGTTTCAATCAGGTACACATCATCAATTTCTGTGACACCGTCACGTATTTTTTCCACGCGCATCGGGCTATAGCTGTCGTTCACCGACTCAACCCACTGCACGTCAGGTTTGTCGCCCTGCCAGTCGTACACGCCCTTCCCGCTTTTCTTGCCCAGCCTTCCAGCCAGCACCAGCTCCTGCTGGACCAGCGAAGGCAGAAAACGACGCTCCTGCCAGAAGGCGTTAAATACCGAGCAGGTCACCGCAAAATTCACGTCCTGGCCAATCATGTCGGTCAGCTCCAGCGGCCCCATCGGGAAACCGCCGCCGTCGCGCAGGGCGGCATCAATCACCTCAGGCGGGGCGACCTGCTCTTCCAGCGCGCGCCAGGCTTCGGAATAAAACGGACGCGCGACGCGGTTGACGATGAACCCCGGCGTTGACTGGCAGCGAACGGGCTGTTTGCCCCAGTTCAGCGCCAGCTCGCACAGCGCGTCGGCCACTTCCGGGGAGGTCCCCAGCCCGCTGACCACCTCCACCAGCTTCATCACCGGCGCCGGGTTAAAGAAATGCAGCCCTGCGACGCGCTCCGGGTGGTGGACGTCCGCCGCAATCGCCGTGACGGAGATGGAGGAGGTATTGCTGGTCAGCACCGTCTGCGGCGGGCAGATCTCAGCCAGCTGGGCAAACAGCGCCTTTTTCACCTCCAGCCGCTCGGAGGCCGCTTCAATCACCAGATCGGCCGCGGAGAGCGCGTCGATCTCCGTGACGGGAACAAGCCGGGCAAGGGTCTGGCTCCCGGCATCGGCGGAGAGTTTTCCGCGCGTCACACGGGAGGCCAGACGCTGGCGGATCCCGTCGATAGCGCGGGATACCGCATCGCTGGAAATGTCATAGAGCAGCACCTGATGCCCGTGGCTGGCCGCCACTTCGGCAATCCCGGCACCCATCGTGCCGCTGCCGATCACGGCGACCGTACGTATGTTCAGCATCTTATTTCCCCGTAAAGTTCGGCGCGCGCTTCGCAAGGAAGGCGCTAACGCCCTCGCGGTAGTCGTCGCTGCGCCCGGCCAGGCGCTGATAGTCGCGCTCGAGATCGAGCTGAGCGTCCAGAGTATTGGTTTCCGAAGCATTGATCGCCTGCTTGATCAGCCCCAGGCCGAAGGTCGGCTGCGACGCAAAATGCAGGGCCATCTGCTGTGCCGTGGTGGAGAGCTGCTCGTCATCCACCACCTGCCAGATCATGCCCCACGCCTGCGCCTGTTCGGCGCTGAGCTTGTCGCCGAGCAAAGCCAGCCCCATGGCGCGGGCGCGTCCGGCCACGCGCGGCAGCAGCCAGGTGCCGCCGCAGTCCGGCACCAGACCGAGCTTGCTGAAGGCCATCACAAAGCTGGCGGAGCGCGCCGCAATCACCATGTCGCACCCGAGCGCCAGCGTGGCGCCCGCGCCCGCCGCTACGCCGTTAACGGCACAGATGACCGGCTTCGGCAGCTTTGCCAGGCGGCGCACCAGCGGGTTGTAGAAGGTTTCGACGGACATGCCCAGATCCGGCGCCGGGCCGTTGGGGTCGACGTTGCGGTCGTTCAGGTCCTGACCGGCACAGAAGCCGCGTCCTGCCCCGGTGATCAGCAGGCAGCGGATAGTGTCATCGCGCTCGGCCTGTTTCAGGCAGTCGGCCAGCTGCTGGTGCATCACGTCGTTAAAGCTGTTCAGACGCTCCGGACGGTTCAGCGTAAGGGTCATCACGCCCTGTTCTACATGACTGAGAATAAATTCCACAATTAGCGTCCTTTAAAGTCGGGAGTGCGTTTTTGTAGGAAGGCGTTGATGCCTTCCCGGCGGTCTTCGGTGGCAGAAAGCAGCGTAAACAGCTGGCGCTCCTGGGCCAGACCGGCCTGGAGCGGCACCTCCTGGGACTGGCGCAGCGCCTGTTTGGCCGCCTGCAGCGCCAGCGGCGAGTGGCGCGCCATCAGGGCCGCCTGCTTCAGGGCATACTCCAGCGTCAGCGCCGCCGGGAAAACGTCGCTCACCAGCCCGGCGTTCAGCGCCAGCCCGGCGGAAATGCTCTCGCCGGTCAGCACCATTTTGCTGGCCAGCGATTTACCGACGCTGCGGATAAGGCGCTGGGTGCCGCCCGCGCCGGGCATGATGCCAAGCGTGATTTCCGGCAGGCCGAAACGGGCGTTGTCACCGGCAATCACCACGTCGCACAGCAGCGCCAGCTCGCAGCCCGCCCCCAGGGCGAAGCCGTTTACGGCGGCGATCAGCGGTTTAGGAAAAGCATTGATACGCGCCCACAGCTGCGGGCGGATATCGTTCAGCGTGGCGAGCAGGTCTTTCTCCGCCATTTCGTTGAGATCGGCCCCGGCGGCAAAGCAGCGCTTGCTGCCGTAAATCACGCAGACGGAAATCTCGGCATCCACGGCAGCGGCCTCAAGCTGTTCCGCAAGCTGGGTCAACAGCGCGTTGTTGAGGGCGTTGCGCGCCGCCGGACGGTTTAGCGTCAGCTGCAGCACGCGGCCATGACGGGTAACAATCAGTTCGCTCATGCCATCCCCTTCGCGTCGAAGTCGACGATCACGTCGGCGGTTAACGGCAGCGACTGGCAGCTCAGCACATACCCGGCCGCCAGCTCGTCCGGCTCCAGACTGTAGTTGGTTGCCATGTCCACCTTCCCGCGCAGCACTTTGCATTTACAGGTGGCGCAGACGCCGCCCTTGCAGGCATACGGCAGATCCGCTCCCTGACGCAGGGCGGCATCGAGAATGCTTTCGTCGTCCGCCGTCAGGGTGATTTCACGGTCGCGCCCGTCCTGGCGAACGGTCACTTTTTGCCCACCCACCTGCACGTGCGCCGCGCGCTTAACGGTGATTCCGGAGGTGTTAAAGCGCTCAAGGTGAATGGATTTGTCCGGCATCCCCAGCGCCTTCAGCGTGGCTTCCGCGTCGTCCATCATTGCGGACGGGCCGCAGATAAACGCCTCGTCGTACTGGCGGAAGTTGATCAGGGTTTTCGCCAGCGCCTGCAGCTTTTCCCCGTCGATGCGGCCATACAGCAGGTCGCTGTCCAACCGCTCCTGGCTGAATATGGAGACCAGCTGCAGGCGCTGCGGGTATTTGTCCTTCAGGTCCGCCAGCGCCTGGCGGAACATCATGCTCTGGCTGCTGCGGTTGCCGTAGATCAGGGTGAAATGGCTGTTCGGTTCGGTCTCAAGCGTCGCGGAGATAATCGCCAGCATCGGAGTGATCCCGGAGCCTGCCGCAATTGCCAGATAGTGGCCTTCGCGTTCGGCCCGCGGCTGGTAGCCAAACTGCCCCTGAGGAACCATTACCTCCAGCGCCATGCCCGCTTTGATCTCATCCCGGGCATAGCGGGAAAAGCGCCCGCCTTCAATCGCCTTGACCGCCACGCTGATTTCGCCCGGGGCGGTACTCCGGCAGATGGAGTAGCAGCGGCGCAGCTCGTCCCCGCCAAGCTTCGTTTTTAACGTCAGGTGCTGGCCTGGGCGGAAGCGGTAGGCCTCCTGCAGCGCCTGCGGCACCGCAAAGGTGATGGTTACCGCGTCGCGGGTTTCGGGTTCCACTTTTGCCACTGTTAATGAATGAAACGTTGTCATGGCAGCCTCAAATGCATTTGAAATAGTCGAAGGGCTCACGGCAGGTGTTGCAGCGATAGAGCGCTTTGCAGGCCGTCGAACCAAATTCACTGATAAGCGCGGTGTCGGTGCTGGCGCAGCGCGGGCAGCTCACCTCGGCTGGGGCGTGTGCGTGACAGCTATGCCCCACCGGCGGACTGATGCCGTACGCCCGCAGGCGCTCACGCGCGTCGGCGGTCATCCAGTCTGTGGTCCAGGCGGGTTCAAGCTGGAGCACAATGTGCACCGGAGTAAAGCCGTGCGCGGTCATCGCCTCACGGATCGCCCCCAGCAGGTGCTCCGTCGCCGGACAGCCCGAGTAGGTGGGCGTGAAGCCGATGACCCAGCCTTCCCCCTGCGCCTTTACGCTGCGCACCATGCCTAAATCGGTGATGGTTAACACCGGCACTTCCGGATCGGGGATCTGGCCTAACAGCGCCCAGATCTGCGGGATTTGCGCGGGCGCGATGTCGACGAGGCTTTGCATAGCGTTCTCCTTTACCACTGCTGACCGGGATACGCGCGCTGGAGATACTGCATTTCCGCCAGCATCGGGCCCAGATGTTCGGTATGCAGCCCCCTCTTGCCCCCGGTGCGGTACGCCACCTCGGCGGGCACCTGCAGGCAGGCTTCATTCAGACCGGCAAAGACTTCACTTTCCCACGGCTGACGCAGGAGGCGCGGGTCAACCGCCACACCGGCGTCAATCAATTCCAGCTCAACGTCATCCGCCTCAAACAGCTCCGCCGTAAAACGCCACAGGCTGTCGATGGCCTGCTGCATTTTTTGCGCGGACGTTTCGCTGCCGTCGCCCAGACGCACCAGCCAGCCGCGGCTGAAGCGCAGGTGGTAGCGCGCCTCTTTAATTGCCTTGGCGGCAATGGCGGCAAGCTGGCCGTCGCGGCTTTGGGTCAGGCGTTCGTACAGCGCCACGTTCCAGGCATCCATCAGGTACTGGCGGGCAATCGTGTCGGCGAAGCTGCCGTTCGGCTGCTCCACCAGCAGGACGTTGCGGAACTGGCGTTCGTCGCGACCAAACGCCAGCGTGTCTTCATCGCCCTGGCCTTCCAGCTCCGCGGCATAGGTCAGGAAATTGCGCGCCTGGCCCAGCAGGTCGAGACCGATATTGGCGAGCGCGAGGTCGATTTCCAGCTCCGGCGCGTGGCCGCACCAGGCGCCGAGACGCTGGGAAAGCACCAGACCGTTGTCGCCCAGACGCAGGGCATAGGCAGTCACTGAATTCATTCTTTGCCTCACATGTGCTCGATGCCGTCAGGGATGGTGTAGAACGTCGGATGTCGATAGACCTTGCTTTCCGCCGGGTCGAAAAACTCGCCGCTCTCTTCCGGCTGGGACGCGACAATCTCGCTCGCCTTAACCACCCAGATAGAGCACCCTTCGCTGCGCCGGGTGTAGGCATCGCGCGCATTTTCCAGCGCCATGCGGTCGTCGGCGGCATGCAGACTGCCCACGTGACGGTGGGATAACCCCTGTTTGCTGCGTACGAACACTTCGTATAGCGGCCAGTAGACATTGCTCATGGTTATTTCCTCTTTATGCGGCCTGACGGGCGCGCTGTTTTTCGGCGTGCGCCAGCGCGGCTTCCCGCACCCACGCGCCCTCTTCCCAGGCTTTACGCTTGGCGGCCAGGCGTTCGTGGTTGCAGATGCCGCGCCCGATAATGACCTCGTCAAACTCCTGCCAGTCGATCTCGCCGAAGCGGTAATGACCGCTCTCGTCATCGAAGCGCAGGTCGGGATCGGGCACCGTCATGCCCAGCATCTCCACCTGCGGCACCGTGTTGTCGACAAAGCGCTGGCGCAGCTCGTCGTTGCCGAAGCGCTTGATTTTCCACGCCAGGCTGCGGGCGCTGTTCGGCGAGTTGTCGTCGTTTGGCCCGAACATCATCAGCGCCGGCCACCAGAAGCGGTTGATGGCGTCCTGGAGCATCTGGCGCTGGGCCTCGCTGCCCTGCGCCAGCACCATGCAGGCCTCAAAGCCCTGACGCTGGTGGAAGCTCTCTTCTTTACAGATTTTCACCATCGCGCGGGCATACGGACCATAGGAAGTGCGGCACAGCGCCACCTGGTTGACGATGGCCGCGCCGTCCACCAGCCAGCCGATCACGCCGATATCGGCCCAGCTCAGGGTCGGATAGTTGAAGATGGAGGAGTATTTCATCTTGCCGTCGAGCATCTTCTGGTAGATGTCTTCCCGCGCGCAGCCCAGCGTTTCCGCCGCGCTGTAGAGGTAAAGCCCGTGTCCGGCTTCGTCCTGCACCTTCGCCAGCAGGATCGCTTTTCGGCGCAGCGTCGGGGCGCGGGCGATCCAGTTCCCTTCCGGCAGCATGCCGACAATTTCGGAGTGCGCATGCTGGCCAATCTGACGGATCAACGTCTTACGGTAGGCGTCAGGCATCCAGTCCTGAGGCTCAATCGCCGTCTCCTGCGCTATGCGCTGCTCAAACCGTTGTTCTTGCGTCACGTCATCACCTTTATGATTCGTTAGTTTGCAAATTAAAGCGTAATGTTGAATCACTTTGTTTTTTAAAAGTTACACAAAGGTTAAATATAACCCCAAGAATTGTTTCCTGATTCTGTGACGTTGCTCGCAAGCCTTTTGCTGAAAGCCTTGATAAGCGGGCCTTCGTATTCTGAAATTCATCCAGTCAGATCACATCATTAACAATTCATTAAAAACGCCGCTTGATTTTTATGATTCATGATTAAACTATTAATGAGTAAATTACGTAACATTTGGAGATAAGCGATGCAGCAGTTAGCCAGCTTCTTATCCGGTTCCTGGCAGTCTGGCCGGGGCCGCGAACGCACTATTCATCACGCCATCAGTGGCGAAGCGCTGTGGAGCGTGACCAGCGAAGGGCTGGATATGGCGGCCGCCCGTCGCTATGCGATTGAGCGCGGCGGCGAAGCGCTTCACGCGATGACCTTTATCGAACGCGCGGCCATGCTGAAGGCGGTGGCAAAGCACCTGCTTAGCGAGAAAGAGACGTTTTATGCCCTGTCCGCCCAGACCGGGGCGACAAAATCAGACAGCTGGGTCGATATCGAAGGCGGGATCGGCACCCTCTTCACTTACGCAAGCCTGGGCAGCCGCGAGCTGCCGGATGACACCGTGTGGCCGGAAGACGAACCGATCCCGCTGTCAAAAGAAGGCGGCTTTGCCGCGCGTCACGTCCTGACCTCGAAGTCCGGCGTGGCGGTGCACATCAACGCCTTTAACTTCCCCTGCTGGGGGATGCTGGAAAAGCTGGCCCCGACCTGGCTTGCCGGCATGCCCGCCATCATCAAACCCGCCACCGCCACCGCGCAGGTGACGCAGGCGATGGTGAAATCCATCGTCGACAGCGGGCTGGTGCCGGACGGCGCTATCAGCCTGATCTGCGGCGGCGCGGGGGATCTGCTCGATCAGCTCGACAGCCAGGACGTAGTGACCTTTACCGGCTCCGCCAGCACCGGGCAAAGCCTGCGCGTGCACCCGAATATTGTGGCGAATGCCATTCCGTTCACGATGGAAGCCGACTCACTGAACTGCTGCGTGCTGGGGGAAGACGTCACGCCGGAGCAGCCGGAGTTCGCCCTGTTCATCCGGGAAGTGGTGCGCGAGATGACCGCCAAAGCCGGGCAGAAATGTACGGCCATTCGCCGCATTATCGTCCCGCAGAGCCAGATTGACGCCGTGAGCCAGGCGCTGGTTGCCCGCCTGGAAAAGGTGGTGGTGGGCGACCCGGCGCAGGAAGGGGTAAAGATGGGCGCGCTGGTCAACGCCGAACAGCGTGCGGACGTGCAGGAGAAAGTGGATCACCTGATCGCCGCAGGCTGCCAGGTCCGCCTGGGCGGCAAAGCGGATTTGCAGGCCGCGGGCGCGTTCTTCCCGCCGACCCTGCTGTTCTGCCCGCAGCCGGATGAAACCCCTGCCGTCCACGCAACGGAGGCTTTCGGGCCGGTCGCGACCCTGATGCCGTATCGCAACGCACAGCACGCAATACAGCTTGCCCGCGCGGGCGGCGGCAGCCTGGCGGGCACGCTGGTTACCGCAGACCTGGACATTGCCCGCCAGTTTATTGCCGGTGCGGCGCGCGCCCACGGGCGTATTCAGATCCTCAACGAGGAAGCCTCGAAAGAATCCACCGGCCACGGTTCCCCGCTCCCGCAGCTTGTGCACGGCGGTCCCGGACGTGCGGGCGGTGGCGAGGAGCTGGGCGGCCTGCGCGCGGTGAAGCACTACCTGCAGCGCACCGCGATTCAGGGCAGTCCGACCATGCTGGCCGCCATCGGCAAGCAGTGGGTGCGTGGCGCAGCGGTGCAGGAAGATCGCGTGCATCCGTTCCGCAAATACTTTGAGGAGCTACAGCCGGGCGACAGCCTGCTGACGCCGCGCCGCACCCTGACGGAAGCGGACATCGTGAATTTTGCCTGCCTGAGCGGCGACCACTTCTACGCCCATATGGACAAGATCGGCGCGGCAGAGTCGATCTTTGGCGAGCGCGTGGTGCACGGCTACTTCCTGATCTCCGCCGCGGCGGGACTGTTCGTTGATGCGGGCGTCGGGCCAGTCATTGCCAACTACGGCATGGAAAACCTGCGCTTTATCGAGCCGGTTAAACCGGGCGATACCATTCAGGTGCGTCTGACCTGCAAGCGTAAAACGCTGAAGAAACAGCGTACCGCCGAGGAAAAACCAACCGGCGTGGTGGAATGGGCGGTTGAGATCTTCAACCAGCACCAGCAGGCCGTGGCGCTCTACTCCATCCTGACGCTGGTGGCGCGCCAGCAGGGGGATTTCTGACACCTTCCCTTCACCGCCTTTCCTGCCGGGTGGCGCGATGCTTACCCGGCCTACGACGACCAGCCGGGGTGTGACATCGCCCCGCTCTTTTTTTAACCTGGCAAGACTGGCAAATAATCTGGCAGATGCAGGCAAACGCTTTTCTCAGGGGCCTGTCAGGATAAGGCTGTCACAACACAATAAACACAACAAACACAACAAACACAACAAAATGAGGTCTACGATGGGAAGCAATTCTTCTTTTTCTGCCCGTAGAACGGCGCTGGCTATGGCCGTTGCGCTGTGTTGCGCCTGGCAATCCCCTGTTTTCGCCCACGGCAGTGAGGCGCATATGGTCCCGATGGACAAAACGCTGCAGGACTTCGGTGCGGACGTTCAGTGGGATGATTACGCACAGATGTTCACCATTGCGAAAGACGGCGCCTTTGTGAAGGTCAAACCGGGCGCTAAAACCGCCATCGTCAACGGGAAAACCCTCAAGCTCGAGGTGCCGGTGGTGATGAAAGGCAAAAAAGCCTTTATCTCTGACAGCTTCATCAACGATGTTTTCCAGTCCGGCCTTGACCAGACCTTCCAGGTTGAAAAACGCCCTCACCCGCTAAACGCGCTGACGGCGGACGAAATTAAGCAGGCCGTTGAGATTGTCAAAGCCTCAGCGGATTTTAAACCGAATACCCGCTTTACCCAAATTGCCCTTGCTGAGCCAGAGAAAGCCAAAGTGTGGGACTTTGTGCTTAACGGTACGGCGGTGGATGCCCCGCGTCAGGCAAAGATTGTGATGCTCGATGGGAAGCACGTTATCGAAAGCCTGGTGGATCTGAAGGATAAAAAAATCCTGCGCTGGGAGCCGGTGAAAGACGCGCACGGCATGGTCCTGCTGGATGATTTCACCGCGGTACAGCAGATCATCAACGAGAGCACGGAGTTTGCCGAGGTGCTGAAAAAGCACGGTATTACGGACCCGAAAAAAGTGATTACCACGCCGCTGACCGTCGGCTATTTCGACGGTAAAGACGGCCTGAAGCAGGAAGATCGCCTGCTGAAAGTGGTGAGCTATCTCGACGTCGGCGACGGCAACTACTGGGCGCACCCGATTGAGAACCTGGTGGCCGTGGTGGATCTGGAGCAGAAAAAAATCCAGAAAATAGAAGAAGGCGCCGTTGTTCCGGTCCCGATGACGCCGCGCCCCTACGATGGCCGCGACCGTATAGAGACGCCTAAAAAACCGCTCGACATCATTGAACCGGAAGGCAAGAACTACACCATTACCGGCGATATGGTGCACTGGCAGAACTGGGATTTCCACCTGAGCCTGGACTCCCGCGTCGGCCCGATGATTTCAACCGTCACGTATAGCGACAACGGCAAAAAGCGCCAGATTATGTATCAGGGGTCGCTCGGCGGCATGATTGTTCCTTACGGCGATCCGGACGTGGGCTGGTACTTCAAGGCCTATCTTGATTCCGGCGACTACGGCATGGGTACCTTGACCTCCCCTCTGGTGCGCGGTAAAGACGTGCCGTCCAACGCGGTGATGCTCAACGAAACTATCCCGGACTATACCGGCTCGCCGATGGAGATCCCGCGCGCGATTGCGATTTTCGAACGCTACGCGGGGCCGGAATATAAGCATCAGGAGATGGGCCAGCCTAACGTAAGCACCGAGCGCCGCGAACTGGTGGTGCGCTGGGTGAGTACCGTGGGCAATTACGATTACATCTTCGACTGGGTGTTCCATGAAAATGGCACCATCGGCATTGACGCCGGCGCGACGGGTATCGAAGCGGTGAAAGGCGTGCAGGCAAAAACCATGCACGATGCCACCGCCAAAGACGATACAAAATACGGCACGCTGATCGACCACAACATCGTAGGCACCACGCACCAGCACATCTACAACTTCCGTCTTGATATGGACGTGGACGGCATCAACAACAAGCTGGTGGCGATGGATCCGGAAGTGAAGCCGAATACCGCCGGGGGCCCGCGCACCAGCACCATGCAGATTAATCAGTACGATATTGATACCGAGCAGCAGGCGGCGCAGAAGTTCGACCCGGGCACGATTCGACTGCTGAGCAACACAAGTAAAGAGAACCGCATGGGCAACCCGGTCTCGTACCAGATTATCCCTTACGCGGGGGGGACGCACCCGGTGGCAACCGGCGCGAAATTTGCACCGGACGAGTGGATTTACCATCGCCTGAGCTTTATGGACAAACAGTTGTGGGTGACCCGTTACCATCCGGATGAGCTCTACCCGGAAGGGAAATTCCCGAACCGCTCCATCCACGACACGGGCCTTGGGCAGTACAGCAAGGATAACGAGTCGCTGAACGATCAGGATGACGTGGTCTGGATGACCACCGGCACCACCCACGTGGCGCGCGCGGAAGAGTGGCCGATCATGCCAACGGAATGGGTGCATACCCTGCTTAAGCCGTGGAACTTCTTCGACGAGACGCCAACGCTCGGGAAGAAAAAAGACGAAAAATAACCACCCGCCGGGCAATAGCCCGGTTTTTTTTGCCCTGGCGTTTGAGGATCGTCCTGGCTTGCTTATAGTTACAGATATCTCATCGACATGATTTATCCCCCGGACGGGAAAGGGCTTTATGGAAAAAAGAAAAAAACCGTCGCTGGAACGGGCGACCTGGCCAACGCGCCATGCCATGGTCATGCACGGGCTGGCGATGAACCTGCCGTGGCTGGCCTTCGTCAATATCAGCTTTGCGGTGATGATTCTGCTGCGACACGTTCTGCTTAAGCCCAGCGATCCCCTTTATCCCCACTCGCCCCAGCTGACGAGAATGGTTGATGCCTCCATGCTCGGTATTATCATCCTCTCGGCCGCGCTGATCCTCATGGCCTGGCGGCGTATCGCCGGTATCAGCGTGGTGTTGTTTATCTGTAGCGCCATCTGGTCGGTCTCCTGCTTCTGGTTTATCACCCAGCTGCTGCTCCCGCACGTCTGGCCGCTGTGCGTTATTCTGTTACTCGCCGGTTTGACGGCGCTCTATTTCTACCCTGAAGGGCTGCTCGCCTTTGTGCTCCCGCTCTGGATCACCCTGCCGATAGCAAGCTGGATACGAAACGATGGCCTCAACCTACACTTCGTTGTTATCTGGAGCGTGTTTACGCTGATCCTGATCTGCGGGCGTTTCATTCTGCTGAGCTGGTTTGACGAAGCCTGGCGACGTAACCAGCAAAATCAGCTGCTTATTTCGCGGCTGGACGCGCTGGCGCATCAGGACCCGTTAACCAAAACCGCCAATCGCCGGAAAATGGAGGTGGTGCTGGAGAACGCGGTTGAGCAGAAAAAAACCTTCTCGGTGATCATGCTGGATATCGACTACTTCAAGCGCTACAACGATACCTACGGGCACCAGGCGGGCGACGACTGTCTGACGCGCGTGGCGCGCGTGCTGAAGCAGTCCGTGCGCACGCCTGACGATGTGGTGTCACGCTACGGCGGCGAAGAGTTTCTGGTGATTCTGTTTAATTGCCCGGAGAACATCGCGGAAAAGGTTGCCCTACGTATTCAGGACGGCCTGCGTACGGAAGCCATACCGCACGGCGCCTCGACGGTCAGCGACCATGTCACCGTGAGCATGGGGATCGCGAGCATGGCCGAGGGGTTAGCGGGCACCGAGATCATCGCCCGCGCCGATGCGGCGCTGTATCGGGCGAAAGAGGCCGGGCGGGATCGGTGGTCGCTGTAGATAAAAGCCGGGTGGCGCTGCGCTTACCCGGCTTGCTTTTTAATACCGCACGCACACCGACTTGGTTTCACACCAGCCGTCCAGCCAGTCCGGGCCAAAATCGCGTCCGGTACCGGACTGCTTCATGCCGCCGAACGGCAGGTTGGCGTCGATCAGCGTATGGCTGTTCACCCAGACGGTGCCCGCCTGCAGCCGGTCGGTATACTCCAGCGCCTTGCTGATATTCTGCGTCCAGACGCTGGCCGTCAGGCCATATTCGGTGTCGTTTGCCAGCTGGAGCGCCTCTTCCCCGTCGGCGACGCGCACAAGGTTGACCACCGGGCCAAACACCTCTTCGCGGGTCAGGCGCAGCGAGGCATCCGGGTTCACCACCAGCGTAGGTGAAACGTAATAGCCTTTGCCTTCCGGCCCCCGGTTACCGACGATCAGCTCCGCGTGGCGCGACTTCGCCTCATCGAGGAAGGTCTGCACCTTGTCGCAATGCGCGCGCGACACCAGCGGGTTAATAAACGCTTCCGGCGACATGCCTGGCCCGACGCTCAGGGATTTCACCGCCTGTTCAAACCCGCTGACCAGCGTGTCAAACAGCGGCGCCTCAATGTAGATGCGCGAGCTCGCCGCGCACACCTGCCCCTGGTTCAGGAAGCTGCCGGTCATCAGGCCTTCGATCACCCACGCGGGGTCCGCATCCTTGAGCACAATTGCCGGGTTTTTCCCGCCCAGCTCCAGGGTCACGCCGGTTAGCGTGTCCGCCGCCGCGCGGGCAATTTGCTTACCCGTCGCCGTTGAGCCGGTGAAGCTCACCTTCGCGATATGCGGATGCGAGGTCAGCGCCGCGCCACACACCGCGCCGCTCCCGGTCACCACGTTGAACACCCCATCCGGGATGCCCGCTTCACTGGCCAGTTCTGCCACGCGCAGCATGGTCAGCGGCGTGGTTTCAGACGGCTTAATGACGATAGAGCAGCCAGCTGCCAGCGCTGGCATCACTTTCCACATGCCGATCATCAGCGGGAAGTTCCAGGGCACAATCCCGGCCACCACGCCAACCGGCTCTTTACGCGTCCACGCCTGATAGCGGGCGCCCTGCGGCAGCGGGATAGAAAGATCGAGAGTTTTACCCGAAATTTTGGTGGTCAGCCCGGCGGTATAGCGCATCCAGTTCAGGGTGCAGCCGACTTCAAACATACGGGAAATGTTGATGGATTTGCCCTGCTCCAGCGTTTCAAGCTGGGCCAGCTCCTCGCTGTGCTGTTCCACCAGATCGGCGAAATGGAGCAGGATCCGCTCGCGCTCCGCCGGGAGTTTTCCGGCCCAGGTGCGGGCCACAAAGGCGCGCCAGCCGGACATGACGGCACGATCAACGTCATCGACGCTGGCATCGGCAGTCGAGGCAATCACCTCGCCCGTAGCCGGGTTGTAGACGTTCAGCCGCTTTTCACTGTCCGACGCGGCCTGACGCCCTTCAATCCACAGGCCATGATGTCGGTCTAAAAACTGCTGCACGGCAGGCTGAATAGCCACCTGTGATTCAGACATAGGATACTCCTTCGTTATTCTTCGCAGGGTGTTCATCCAGTCTAAGAGGGGTTTTGCATTCTCGCTTTTGTCTCTGTGACATTCGCTTTGCCACCTGTGACAGGCTCCGCAAATCGCGATAATTGCCGCTTATATCGCTGTTACCGGTGAGTGTTCTTTCCTATAGTCAGCCTCATAGCTCTGACAAAATGCAACACAAATGCAACAATGCGAAAACGTTGACGGTGCAGTGAGAGAAACGATGGCGTGTGCAAGCGAGCAGGAACAGTATCAGCATTGGCTGGCGCAAATTAACCAGGTTTGCGGGCGTTTTAACGCGCAGCCCACCGGGGGTAAATTCTACGGCGAGCTGGAGACCAGCTATGCGCGCAGCCTGAAGCTCAGTACCGTGACCGCGGGTGGCGTTAACCTGTTCCGCTCCCGTCAGGAGATCAAACAGAGTAACGATGCCTGGTTCTATACCGTGTTCCAGCTCGAAGGGAGTGCAGAAATTGAGCAGGATGACCGTCGCGCGCTGCTCAAAACCGGTGATATCACGCTGATTGACGCGTCGCGTCCCTGTTCAATCAACTGGCAGGAAAAATCCCGCCAGATTTCGCTCCTGGTTCCGCGTCAGATTATTGAGCAGCAGTGTCGTTTCCAGGAGATAAGCTGCGCGACCGCCCTTTCCCGCACCTTACCCACGGTACAGCTGAGCCATCGCCTGTTGATGGAGAGTATGAGCAATGCCGACCTGAGCGATCGTGAAAGCGAAGCGGCGCTCGAAGCGATGATCTGCCTGCTGCGCCCCGCTTTCCAGCAGCGTGAAATCATTCAGCCGCGCAAGGAGCGCCAGTTCCAGCATGTGGTGGCGCTGATTGACGACCATATTCAGTCTGAATCGCTGCGTCCTGAATGGATTGCCGCCGAGAGCGGTATGTCCGTGCGCAGCCTCTACCGCATGTTTGCCGAAAAGGGGCTGGTGGTCGCGCAGTACATTAAAAACCGTCGTCTGGATCTCTGCGCGCAGGTGCTGCGCTCGGCCGGGGATGATGAAAAGCTGGCGGGCATTGGCTACAGCTGGGGGTTTACCGACCATAGCCATTTTTCAACGGCGTTTAAGCAGCGTTTTGGCATTTCGCCGGGTGAATACCGCAGGCGCTACCGCTAGCTACTTTCTGAGCCATTTTCCGTTAATACCCTTCACGTACTCGCCCGGCTGCGCGCGGGCAACCAGTTTTTGCCCAGCCATTTTGGCCACTTCATCGACCGGCAAATTATTGCTGTCAGCCAGCTTCTGGTAGCTTTCCGTGCGCGCCGCGTTGATGCGATTGACCAGCGCCAGCGTTTCGGCGTCCTGCTGAATCGGGGCAAGATAACCGCTGAGGGTTTCCCCCACGCGCCCCTGCGCCCGGGCATCGTTCAGGGTGAGCGCAGCCGCCTGCACGTTCATCCCCAGCGCCAGTAAAATCAGTGCTACTCGTTTCATGGCGTCCTCAGAACAGATCGCTGCGCGATTTAAGCAGGGTTTCGACGTCTTTATCGACCTTAATGTGGATCTCATGTTCGATTTTGACATTCATATTGATGGTAATCGGCTCCTTTGGCGCAGCGACTTCAATACGCGGCGTACAGCCGGTCAGTAGCGCGGCAACGGCAACGGTGAGCACACCAGCCATCTTTTTCATTGTTGTTCCTCACTTTCCTTGCCGGTCAAACTGCGGGGAGCAGGTATCGCCGCATGTTGCTCAAACCAGGTTTGCAGGTTGTCCCCAAAGCGCAGGCTACGCCAGAGGGTAAAGACATTCTCGTCATGGGTATAGTTCAGGTTGACGGAGCTGCTTTTGCCATCCACCCGGCTGTTCCCCTTGATGGTCGCCTGCATGGTTAATTCACCCAGATTATCTAAATTGATTCTCGTCCACGAACGCGAAATTTCCATATAGCGGAGCCAGTTAATCGCGGCACCCGCAACCATATTATCTTTAACGATGGCGTCGGCCGTATCTTTGTCGATGCGAAGCGTCATTGGGCCCGGGTTGGTCAGCCAGCCATCTTTAATGATCCATTTTTCATTGTCCAGCCAGAACGGCAGCGCCCCGCTGACTGGCCCCGACATGGCAAACTGTTTCGGATTAACGGCGCTAATCAGCTCGCTCGAAGAGATATTGTCCACCCGCAGCAGGGCCGGATCGTGCTGCGGCATCCGCAGCTGCTGCATGGTGATCTTCCCGCCGAGGGTTTCCACCTTCACGTTGGTGAGCAGCAGCGGATTGTCCTCCGTCCAGGGATAGTCCCCCTGTAGATCGGCAGTAATGTTTCGTGCGGTCACCAGGTTTACCACTTCACCGATGCGCAGCGTCACCGGACCGCGCGTGCCCAGAGACCAGGTTCCGTCGCTGAAGCGGAACGGCAGCACAAAATCGACGCCGTTAATCTGGTTATCCGGCATCCAGGCGCTGCCGGATTTCAGCACGCCGTGCCCGCCCGCTTCAAAACCCTGATCGGCCGCCGCCGAGAAGGCGACCTGCGCATACAGTTCCCCGTCGCGCAGCGTCATTTTCCAGTCCGGCGGGATCAGCGGCTGGAATACGGTGAGAGACTGTTTCGGCCACCAGGCCTGCCCGCGAAGGCGCACGCCATCCCAGCGCCCGTTTACCTGTACCGGACCGATTTTGTCCGCGTGGAGGTCGCCCTTAAACTGAAAAATAGTCGGGTCGCTGCCGTCGACGCTAAAGGTCAGGACCGATGGCGGCAACACGCTGCCGCCGGAGAAACGGGTTTGCCCGGCGTTAAGCGACAGCGCGCCGCTGAAGGTCGGTTTTTCGGGGTCACGCAACCATCGCACCGGTTGTTCCAGCACCAGGCGAGGCTTGCTGACCTCCATCGTGCCGTACTGGAGCTTGTCAAAACCGGTGGAGAGCGCCGTCAGCTCAATAAGGTTGTCGCGCCATTCGCCTTTCCCGGCGACATCCCAGCGGGCATGCATCGGCGTAAAACCGCCTTTCCCCCAGTAGCGCCACTGCCACAGGCCGTTATCGGGTAAGAAGTCGCTGGCCTGACCGTCCAGGTGGAGTTCAAAATCGCCCATCTCGTTTTCATGGGCGCGCAGAATCGCCTGTAAACGGCCATCCACGCCCTTCTGGGTGAGCTTCACGCCCGCCAGCGGCCAGCGGATTTCATCGATATCAAGTGAGTCAATGATGCGCCCGCGCGAGCGGAGCAGCGCGCCCGGCTCAAAGGCCAGCTGCGGTTCATACAGGCTGCCGGTCAGCGTTGCGGGCAATTTAGCGTAAAGAATGAGATCGTTTTGCTTTGCCTCGCCGCTCAGGTGCAGAGGCATGTCGCTGTTTTCCATGCTGAGCCTGCCTGGCCCGATCTTCAGTACCGCGTTGCCTTTCCCCGCATCACCGTGGGTAAGCACATTCAGCCGTCCGGTCAGGGTGGTTTTATCCAGCCCCTGCTGCCAGTTGTCGGCGCGAAGGGACACCCGCCCGCTCAGCGGCATACCCGAGAGATCCCAGTTCCAGCGCCCGTCGCTGATGTTCAGCTGTTCCGCCGTGATCTGCCACGGCAGGTCGAGCAGCGGATCGGGATTGTCCCGCTCCATCACCACCAGCTGTCCCTGATTGTCTTCCCAGTCCAGATCGGCATCGACCAGAGACGTCAACTGTGGCACGTTAAAGGTCGCGACCGCGTGGCCTTTCACCGGTACGCCATCCGGTACCAGCGGCAGGGTAAATTCGCCCACCAGCTTAATCGGCTGCGGCTGGTCCGGGAGCTGTACATCGAACTGGCTGACCGAGAGCGTCTGACCGCGAAGCGTGCCTTTAATGCTGACCTGCTCGCCTTTATAGGCGATCTCCTGACTGGACGGGGTCAGCGACGCACGCAGCTCGCCCTGCCACTGCTGCCAGGGAGAGAGCGTCAGACGGTGAATCGTGAGCCAGGTATTGGGTAATACTGCCTGCCATTGCGCGAGCGTTTTCGGGGCGACCGTTGAAGGCGCTGACTGAGGAATTTTGCTCAGACAGACGGAATTTAAATCCAGCGCGCCGATATCCAGCTTCCAGCGGCTCGGATGTGACAGCGTCACGTTATCGATGCGGGCAATTTCGCAGTCTTCAACCAGATAGCGAAGATTGGGGATCACCAGCGCGTGGCGGGTTAGTTTCGGGCTCTCTTCGAACGCGATGCGCGTCCCCACGGGCAGCCAGATCCCGGCGAGCGTCGGGACCCACTGGGCGAGCGTCATCAGCAGCGTCAGCGGCAACAGTATGAACAGCAGTAAAAGCGCAAGAGCGGCTTTGTATTTACCCTTCATGGGCAGTTAATATCCTGATTTAGCGAAAGAATTAAGCCGGCAGTGCCGATCATTGTCGCATGTTTAGCCAGTCAGTTGAAGGGAATGCCATTTTTAAGGATAGATGCTCTAGAATAATTGATAGAACTTATTGAATTCAATAATATTTTAGAAATTGTAAGATAATTTTAATCATGCTAACGTGAATGCAAAATCACTGGAGAAAGTCTTATGAAACTCGCGGTATATAGCACAAAGCAGTACGACAAAAAGTATCTGCAACATGTTAACGAGGCTTACGGGTTTGAGCTTGAATTTTTCGACTTTCTGCTGTCCGAAAAAACCGCCAAAACGGCGCACGGCTGTGAAGGCGTCTGCATTTTCGTAAACGATGACGGCAGTCGCCCGGTGCTGGAAGAGTTGAAAAGACAAGGGGTGAAGTACATCGCCCTGCGCTGTGCGGGCTTTAACAACGTGGATCTCGATGCGGCGAAAGAGCTGGGTCTGAAGGTGGTGCGCGTTCCGGCGTACTCCCCGGAAGCGGTGGCTGAACATGCGATTGGCATGATGATGTCGCTTAACCGTCGTATTCACCGCGCTTATCAGCGTACCCGTGACGCTAACTTCTCGCTGGAAGGACTGACCGGCTTTACCATGTACGGCAAAACCGCCGGCGTGATCGGCACCGGTAAAATTGGCGTGGCTGCCCTGCGCATTCTGAAAGGCTTTGGCATGCGTCTGCTGGCGTTCGATCCGTACCCGAGCGCCGCAGCGCTGGATCTGGGCGTGGAATATGTCGACCTGCCGACGCTGTTCTCGCAGTCCGACGTGATCTCCCTGCACTGCCCGCTGACGCCGGAGAACTACCACCTGCTTAACCAGGCGGCATTTGACCAGATGAAGGATGGCGTGATGATCATCAACACCAGCCGCGGCGGGCTGGTTGATTCTCAGGCCGCTATCGAAGCGCTGAAGACCCAGAAAATTGGCGCGCTGGGGATGGACGTATATGAGAACGAACGCGATCTGTTCTTTGAAGACAAGTCTAATGACGTCATCCAGGACGACGTGTTCCGCCGCCTGTCAGCCTGCCATAACGTGCTGTTTACCGGACACCAGGCGTTTCTGACTGCCGAAGCGCTGATCAGCATTTCGGAAACCACGCTGGGTAACCTGCAGCAGCTGGAAAAGGGCGAAGCGTGCCCTAACGAACTGGCGTAAGCGTGACGCCGGGTGGCGGCTATGGCCCACCCGGCGTACTGTCCGTTTCCCAGCTCCGGTGCGCAACGCGCCACCAGAGCAGGACGGCCACCAGCGCAAGCGCGCTCAGGACACTGAATGCCGTGGCAAATGAGTAATGACCTGCAATCGTGCCGGTTAACGCCGGGCTCATGGATGCCCCAATCCCCTGCATCAGCATCACCACACTCTGCCCGGCATTGACGTGCCCGCTCCCGCGCAACAGCACCACGATAAACGACGGTACCGCGACGCCCAGGATCCCTGCGGCCAGCCCGTCAAGAATTTGTACCGGGATCATCATGAGCGGCGCGTCCGTAGACGCCGCCAGCGCGGCGCGCACCGGCATCACCAGCAGCGCCAGCATAATCAAGCGCCAGTAGCCGTAGCGGTCTATTCGGTGGGCGACCCAGATGGCGACGGGGATCATCACGGCCTGAGAGATGATAACGGTGCCCGCCGCGTACAAACCGGGGTTGATCGATGCGGGTGCCGCGGCCACCCTCATGCTCAGCATCGGCAGCAGCGCGGCGTTCGCCAGATGAAACAGCAGCAGCGTCAGGCCTGTCACAAACAGCGCCCGGTTTTTAATCAGCACGGCAAAGCCGGGAACCGGCAGGCTCTCCGAAGAGGACAGTCCTCTCGCCGCGTCGTTATCAATATCCCGGTTGCGAATGGCAAGCAGCGCGCAGAGCGTTAACAGCGTGGTACAGGTCATCAGCAGAAAAATCCCGCCGACTCCCCAGTACCAGGCAATGCCGCCTGCAATCAGTGCGGTAACAAAGTTGCCGCCGTGATTGAACGCTTCGTTTCTACCCATCTGCGCGCTGAACCCGCTCTGGCCGGTCAGACCCAGCGTAATCCCGGCGATCAGCGGCCCGACAAACGCCGCACAGATACCGGTGACGATTTGCGACACGGCGACAACGCCGCTCTGCTGGCTAAACCAGAGCAGGAGCGTGCTAAGGGTGATGAGCAGGCACACCAGCGCCAGCACGCTCCGCTTGCTGCGTGAGGTGTCGGTGATGAATCCCGCCGGCAGCGTGGCCAGTAATCCCGCCAGACCACCGGCCGTCATCAGGATGCCGATATCATCAGGGGTCCAGTGGCGTTCGGTCAGAAAAATACCGAGAAAAGGACCGAGGCCATCGCGGACATCCGCGATGAAAAAACTTGTCAGGCATAATGCCCGCAGCGAACGAAGAGACATACTTCCTGCCTTTGTCTGTTATCGCCTGAAAAAAAGGAAATGTAGTATACCGGGTATTTTTGAAAATCAGATGACGTCTTAAAAATATGCCTTTCGAACTTAAACAATTCATAACGGAGGCTGTTTTTTCGCTTTACTCATTATTTCGCCTGACTATACTGGCAATAAATTTTCACAGGAGACCTTCGTTGGAAAGTCATTTTATCGTCGATACGAAGGTAAGCTAGCGCAATTTTCTCGCTGCTTACCTGAAAGGGTGGGCAGCAATCCTCTTTAAGCGATTGTATCCCGAAATAGTAAAACCACTCAATTTGTGGGGCATCGCATGTTCATGTTTACACATTCACTCTTTCCGCCACCGTCGTCCTGACACGTTTAGCATTTAAACGGCGTTATGATGTGCTTAGCAAAGCACTGACGCTTATTATTTATTAACGTTTACAGGCGACAGGCTGATGCTCCCTTATATCTCTCATCTGCTCGCAGCGATGCTGCTGGGCGCAATTATTGGCGCGGAAAGACAGTGGCGCCAGCGTATGGCCGGACTTCGTACCAATGCACTGGTTGCCACGGGCGCGGCAGTGTTCATCTTAAGCTCGGTATCCACCTCTCCTGATAGTCCGGGGCGCATCGCAGCACAAATCGTCTCCGGAATAGGCTTTCTTGGCGCAGGCGTCATTATGCGTGAAGGAATGAATATTCGTGGTCTGAACACCGCCGCCACGCTGTGGTGCTCGGCCGGAATTGGCGTGCTATGTGGTTTAGGCCAGTTCTGGAATGCCGCTATGGCCAGCTTAATTATTCTCTGCGCCAACATATTGCTTCGCGAAGCCGCGCAGCGGATTAATCAGCTGCCCGTGCTCCATGAAGGCGAAAAAAGCTATGTTCTGAAAATCACCTGTGCTGACGAGCATGAAGATGCGGTGCGGCAAAGCGTCGTAAATATGGCGAAAGAGTTGACGTTAAGTCTGAAAGCGATTTATTCCGCCACGGCGCAGGCTGAGGGAAAAACCGAAATTCGGGCTGAGGTGATTACCCGTGAGGAATACCGAAAATTACTCGAACTGATTATGGGCAATATGGGCGGGAATAAAATTATTGCGTCCGTTAGCTGTCACGCAATGTAAATACTCAACCGGGCGAGAAGCCCGGTTTTTCAGTTACGCTTCCCTGAGTGAAAACGCGATTTAGAGATTTACTCTGCTTGCGTTTAAATTTAAGTCCGTAATGGCGACCGGTTTTCCAAGCAGGTAGCCCTGAACCTCATCACATTTATTTTCTTTAAGAAAAGAGAGCTGTTCGACGGTCTCCACCCCCTCTGCGGTTACCGCCATGGAATAGGCTTTCCCCAGGTCGATAATTTTCTCCACGACTGACTGGTTCTGCGGCGAGTCACCCAGGGTAAAAATAAAGCTCTTGTCGAGCTTAAGCCCATCAAATTGAAACTTCCGCAGATAGCTCAGAGAGGCGTAGCCGGTTCCGAAATCGTCAATCAGAATGCGCACGCCCATTTTTTTGAGAGACTTCATGGTCTGCAGCGTTTTTTCAGGATCGGAAAGCGTTACGTTTTCCGTCACTTCTATTTCCAGGCGGTTGGATTCAAGCCCTGTTTCGCGAAGTAGCTCTTTAATCCTTTCAGCAAGATCGCTTGCCTGGAATTCGATAGCAGAAATATTTACGGATACCGATAATCCCGGCAATTTTTCTTTCGTTTCCGCACACGCTTTGCGTATGACCCAGTTGCTCAGGCTAATAATAAGCCCGGTTTCTTCTGCCAGCGGAATAAACTGGTCGGGCATTATGGTCCCCCGAGTCGGGTGCTGCCAGCGTACCAGCGCTTCGACGGCCTCTATTTTAGAATACCGGAGGTTATAACGGGGCTGGTAAACCAGGTAGAGTTGTTCTTCGCGAATCGCGGTCTTCAGCTCTACTTCCAGTTTCCTGCGTTCGGTCAGCTTTTCCGACATATCCGGGCGATAATAGACCCATCGGTTTCTGCCGGATTGCTTTGCCTGATACAGCGCAATATCTGCATAGCGTAGAAGATCGTTTGCGCTGATGCTATCCCGGGGAGCCTGTGCAATGCCCATGCTTACACCTATCGCTACCTCATTCCCTTCAATGGAAAAAGGTCGGTTCAGTTCTTGCACAATACGGCGACACACCTCTTCAATCTGGTCTTGCTGGCTGGTGTTGCCGAGGAGAATCATAAATTCATCACCTCCCTGCCGTGCGACAAAATCACCTCGTCGAACGCAATATTTAAGACGTGAAGCGACCTCACCGAGCAGAGCATCCCCAGTAGAGTGCCCAAAAATATCATTGACGGGTTTAAACTTGTCTAAATCGAGACAAATCATGGCAAAGGGATAATGGTTAAGGTCTTCTTTAGCCAGCTGGCCTGCCAGAAATTCCTTAATATGATAGCGGTTCGGCAGACCGGTTAATTCATCATGACGTGACAGAAACTCCACACGTTTTGTTGCTTCAACTTCCTGAGAGACATCGGTTGCCGCGCCTCGCAAAACCACCGTTCCATCAGGCTGAGCAGAAAATTTTGCCAGGAGCGTGCAATATGACGTGGTTTGATGCGCGTGAGTATAAGGACAGTTTTTAAATTCAAAGCGCTCAGTTAAGTCCCGCTGGCTGGCACAGGCATGTGATAACCCGCTAGTCGACGGAAAGAGTTCATCCAGGCTGCGGCCTATCCATTTGCTATTTTCATATCCCGTTATTGTAGTAAAACGACCTGACAGCCATGTTATCTTTAACGATAAATCTGTTTCCCAGAACCAGTCGCTGGTTGTTTCACTGACGTCCCGGAATCGTTTTTCACTCGTAATTAGATTTAATCGCGCCTGCTCAAGGAGAAAGCTATTTTCATCAAGCATTCTCGCCTTGTGCATAATATGACGCATTAATATTAGCGTCATTGATACCGTCAGAACGACTGAAAGAATGAGTAATGGCAAAAAATAAATTATCAACGCCTGGCCGGGATTTTCACCGTCCCAGATAATTTGCACATCACCATTCTGGGTGCTTAAGGTAAATTCCGTCTGATTATTTATTTGAGAAGTCACTGTAGCCGGTGAGGTACGAACATTCAGAATGCCGGCATCCTGCCCAATCGTGAGGAGTTTTTTAGCCGTTAACTTATCTATAAACACCATTGTCGAAGATTTTCCCGGTAAGGGTTGCACGCTCGTATCATCGCCGGTCGTTATCCATTCAGCAGAAACAATGGCCGGGACCGAATTGATAAGCGTTAGCACAGAAACCGGCAATCCATTTTTTATGCTTATCTCACGCAGTAAACGGTCTTTGGTTGATTTGTCTAACCAGCGCTCCAGATCCTGAAGCTTCAGTTTCCCGTCAACCACGCTGTATCGCGTGCTCCCTTCCGGAGAGAGAACAAACACCCCTTCGTAGCCAAAGTTGTCATACAGGGACTTACCCAGATTCTGCTTATCCCATGCCCAGTGAACGTCAGTGGTCAGATGAAGATGTTTGTAGGCATCTCCCCACTCGGCATTGTCTTTCAAATGACTTCGCATGTTTTCCTGGCGGGTATCCAGGGCCTTCCTTAACAAAAATTCATCGTGCTTGTCGCTGATTTCATTAACATTATCTTTTATTATGAGCAGGGAAATTATTGCTGCAATAAAAATACTTATCAACAACGTTACTATATAGCTAAAAGTTTTATTTATCAGGCCTTTAGAAGGCTCGGTATCCGTGAAGCCCGGATTGTTCAGAGGTAGGGTCATCTTTCGCCTTCTTGACTGCTACTGCGTCGATTCTTATGCCATTTTCATTTATCGGCACAAAATAATAAAAATTTATAGCTAAAAATTCGCAGTTAAAAGATTTTTTATTTTTACAATCCAGATCAAAGTATTAATTATTCACTCACTTACAGACTACACTTGGAAAATTATATATACCGGTAGAAGCGAGTTTTAATCTCACATTTTTTATTTATAAAGAATGCCTGTTAAAACTTTTTTGCTAAAGCATTTACCAGCAAGATGAAATTAAAAAACCGGGCGTAAAGCCCGGCTCTTTTTTCTGACGAAACTGTCGCTATTCGCTCAACCCGCGATTCTCCAGCATCGGTTCAATCTTCGGATCGCGCCCGCGCCAGCTGCGATAAAGTTCAGCCAGATCCGTGCTGTTACCACGAGACAAAATCGCCTCGCGGAATTTTTGCCCGTTTTCACGAGTTAAGCCGCCCTGCTCGACAAACCATTGATAGCCATCATCCGCCAGCATCTGCGTCCACAGGTAGGCGTAATACCCCGCCGCGTACCCGCCGCCGAAAATATGGGCAAAATAGCTGCTGCGGTAGCGCGGCGGTACGGCGGGCAGATCCAGCCCTTCTTTTTTCAACGCTGCCGCTTCAAAGCCTTCAACGTCCGAAACGGCCTCGCCGATGCCGTGCCAGTTCATGTCCAGCAGCGCGGCAGCCAGCAGCTCCGTCATGTCATACCCCTTGTTGAAATGGGTCGCGTTGAGCATGCTTTCCCGCAGAGCGTCCGGCATCGGCTCCCCGGTTTCGTAATGGCGCGCATAATGGGTAAACACCTGTGGATGGCTGGCCCAGTGCTCGTTGATTTGCGACGGGAACTCAACAAAATCACGCGGCGTATTGGTGCCGGAAAGCGTGGCGAAACGCTGGCTGGCAAAAAGACCGTGCAGCGTATGGCCAAACTCGTGGAACAGGGTTATCACGTCATCCCAGGAGAGAAGCGCGACACCGCCATTCGCCGGTTTTTGATAGTTACAGACGTTGTAGATCACCGGACGGGCAGCAAACTCGAAGGATTGCTCGACGAAATTCCCCATCCATGCCCCGCCCTGTTTGGAATCACGGGCAAAGAAGTCACCGTAAAACAGCGCCATGCCCTCACCGGTGTGGTCGAAAATTTCCCATACGCGGACGTCCGGATGATACACCGGGATATCAAAGCGCTCGACGAAGCGAATGCCAAACAGCTGGCTGGCGGCCCAGAATACGCCATCCTGCAGCACGGTATTGAGCGCAAAGTAGGGCCTGATCTGCGACTCATCAAGGGCATATTTTGCCTGGCGCACGCGTTCGGCATAAAACGCCCAGTCCCAGGCCTGGACGGTGAAATCGCCCTGCTCATCGTCAATGACTTTCTGAATGTCGGCCTGCTCGCGTTCCGCGCGGGCGCGCGCGGCAGGCACAATGCCGCGCATAAATTCCAGCGCGGCGGCCGGGGTTTTCGCCATCTGATCGGCGATACTCCAGCTGGCGTAATCCTCAAAGCCCAGCAGGCGGGCTTGCCGCGCGCGCAGCGCCGTCAGACGAAGGATCAGCTCGCGAGTGTCGTTTTCATCCCCTTTCTGGGTGCGCGTCCAGCCTGCGTTGAAAAGGTTTTCGCGGGTCTGACGATTGCGCAGCGCGGAAAGCGCGGGCTGCTGGGTGGTGTTCAGAAGCGGGATCAGCCAGCGATCGTTCAGCCCTCGCTCCGCGGCAGCCTGCGCGGCGTCCGCGATTTCACCGGCGCTGAGCCCGTCAAGCTGGTGCGCGTAATCCACCACCAGCCCACCCGTTTTATCGGCAGCCAGCAGGCGCTGGTTAAACTGGCTGGTCAGGGAGGCAGCCTCGGTATTCAGTGCCTTCAGCTCGGCCTTTTCCGTCTCATTCATACGCGCACCGGCCAGAATAAACCGCTGATACGTCTCCTCGACCAGACGACGGGATTCGGCGTCCAGCGCGGCACGGTCCTGCCAGACGCTTTCCACGCGGGCGAACAGCACGTCATTCAGCCAGATATCGTTTGCCAGCGCGGCAAGCTCGGTGGAGAACTGTTCTTCCAGCTCCTGTAAATACGGATTGGTGTGCGCGGAAGTCATGGCGAAGAACACGCTGCTGACGCGCGCGAGCAAAGCGCCGCTTTTCTCCAGCGCCAGTACGGTGTTCGTGAAGTCAGGCGCAGCGGACTGAGAGACAATCGCGTCAATGTCCGCCCGCTTCTGGCGAAGGGCTTCATCGAAGGCCGGACGATAGTGGCTGTCGTCGATCTTATCAAAATGGGGGGCCTGGTAAGGCAGCAGGCTGATGTCAAAAAAGGGATTGGTGGCCGTCATCTTTCGCTCCTGAGTACGGGTATCCTCCCAGAGTAGGCCAGGCCGCCATCCCCTGCAACGCCGTCATACAAATGTTGCCTTAACGCACCCTCTGCGGCCGTGCTATGTTAGTACAACACAAAAAGCGTTGAGGAACAGTGAGATGATTATTTTAGTTACCGGGGCAACGGCAGGTTTTGGTGAAAGCATCACGCGTCGCTTCGTCGCCAACGGGCACAAGGTTATCGCGACCGGCCGCCGTCAGGAACGTCTGCAGGAGCTGAAGGACGAACTAGGCGACAGCATTCTGACCGCGCAGCTGGACGTGCGTAACCGCGCGGCGATCGAAGAGATGATTGCGAATCTGCCAGCAGAATGGCGCGCCATCGACGTGCTGGTCAACAATGCCGGTCTGGCGCTGGGCATGGAGCCCGCCCACAAAGCCAGCGTGGAAGACTGGGAAAACATGATCGACACCAACAATAAAGGGCTGGTCTATATGACCCGCGCGGTGCTGCCGGGCATGGTTGAACGTAATCGCGGCCACATTATCAATATCGGCTCCACCGCCGGAAGCTGGCCTTATGCGGGCGGCAACGTCTACGGCGCGACGAAAGCGTTTGTGCGCCAGTTCAGCCTTAACCTGCGGACCGATCTGCACGGCACCGCCATTCGCGTCACCGACATCGAGCCGGGCCTCGTGGGCGGCACCGAGTTTTCCAACGTGCGCTTCAAGGGCGATGACGCGAAAGCAGACAAAACCTACGAAAACGCTAACGCCCTGACGCCGGAAGATGTCACCGAGACGGTCTGGTGGGTGGCGACGCTGCCAAAACATGTCAACATCAATACAGTAGAAATGATGCCGGTCAGCCAGAGTTTTGCCGGACTGAGCGTCCATCGCGGCTAAATCTGCCCTTCCCGGCCTGCGGGCCGGGTCTGTTTCGGGTTATAAAAGAATGGTAGTATGTTCAGGCTAACTCTCTGAGAAATGACAACTCATGGCCGCTGAATCGCAACTCAACCCCACCCAGCCCGTAAACCAGCAAATCTATCGCATTTTGCGACGTGATATTGTCCATTGCCTGATCCCACCGGGAACGCCGCTTTCTGAAAAAGAGGTGTCCGTGCGTTTTGACGTTTCCCGTCAGCCGGTGCGTGAAGCGTTTATTAAGCTTGCGGAAAACGGTCTGATTCAGATCCGCCCGCAGCGCGGCAGCTACGTGAACAAAATTTCACTCTCTCAGGTGCGCAACGGCTGTTTTGTTCGCCAGGCCATTGAATGCGCGGTGGCGCGCCGTGCCGCAACGCTCATCAACGACAAGCAGTGTTACCTGCTGGAGCAAAACCTGCATCAGCAGCGAATTGCGATTGACCGTAAGCAGCTGAATGATTTCTTCCAGCTTGATGATGAATTCCACCAGAAACTGGCGCAGATTGCGGATTGCCAGCTTGCCTGGGACACCATCGAAAACATCAAGGCCACCATCGACCGCGTGCGTTATATGAGCCTCGATCACGTCTCCCCGCCGGAAATGCTGCTTCGACAGCATCATGATATTTTCAGCGCGCTGGAAAAACGCGACCCGGACGGCGTGGAAAAAGCGATGACGCTGCATCTGCAGGAAATTAGCGAATCCGTGCAGCTGATTCGTCAGGAAAATAGCGAGTGGTTTAGCGAAGAGTAATATTCGCCGCCCCTTTCGGACGCGGCGATGGGTTTAGCGAACGACTAACACCGGAATAGTGGCGTAGCGCAGGATAGATTCCGCATTTGACCCCAGCAGATGGGTGCTGATGCCCGGATTTTTCGACCCGATGACGATCGCGTCATATTCTCCTTCTTTGCTCAGCCTGATGATTTCATCGCGGACGTTGCCAAAGCGAACCAGGCTGTCAATTTTCTCCGGCGAAATATCGAAAAGTCTTTTTAACGCGTTCATCTTCTTACCGGATTCCTCGGTCATATACTCTTCGAACTTTTTAATATCGGCGTTAAATCCACGCAGCAGGGATCGGCTGCTGGCCGGCAGAATATTGACCAGGGTAATCGAGGCGCCCTCCGCCTTCGCAAGGTTTGCCGCGTGGCGAACCGCTTTGTCGCTCAAATCCATTTCAAACACATCAACAGGCATCAAAATCTTCTTATACATAAGCCTGACTCCTTATTCCGATGAAAGGGTTATTTCCTGTACCCAGAATGGCATCAGGAATATAAACCAACCCTCAACGCTTCCCTGCTGAAACTATCATTTAATGAAAATAACGGTCTGCTTTGTAAATTGCTGTAGTGAACCGTCAGCGCCCGGCACAATAAAGAAAAAAGTGTGAGTTTGATCAAAAACAAAAACATGTGATGCAGACAGGCGTATTTATATGCTCCGTGAACGGCAACCCTGAAATAACGCCGTAACGAACAGGTTAGAGAGGAGAAAATACCATGATGACATACGACCGTAACCGCAATGCAATCACTACCGGCAGCCGCGTCATGATTAGCGGCACGGGCAAAACTGGCGTGATTAAAGCGATCCACAGCGACGGCCTGGATGCCGCGCAGGTGCGCCGCAGCAAAACGGTTGAAGTGGAAGGATGCGAAGGTAAGTTCGAACCGATTGAGCTGATTCGCCTGGGTATGCACTAAGCGGTGCGCAGACATGCCGCCGCGCACGGCGGCATGTGCTGAATTACCGATGAGACACATACTGCTCCACGGTCGCTTTCGCTCCCTTTTGCAGCAGCGTCAGGTAGGCCTTCATCACCGCGTCAACAAAGACGGCTTCACGCGGTAACTCCTTGCCGAAGATGGCCTCGATGCCGAGCAGCGCCTTGACCCGGCTTTCCCCTTCCGCACTGCCTTTAACCGCCGCCTGAATCACTGCCAGCTGCGGATCGCTCACGTCAATCGCATTACCCTGCTCGTCCACGCCGCCGACATACCGCATCCACCCTGCCACGCCCAGTGCCAGCAGCGGGAAAGGCTTCTGATGCACCAGGTACCAGCGCACGGAATCCAGCATGCGCTGCGGAAGCTTCTGGCTGCCGTCCATCGCAATTTGCCAGGTCCGATGGCGCAGGGCCGGGTTGCTGTAGCGGGCAATCAGGAGATCGGCATAGCGTCCTAAATCGACGCCTTTGACCTTCAGCGTGGGCGCCTGCTCGTTGAGCATCAGCGCGTGCGCGGCGAGGCGGTAGTTCTTATCTTCCATGCAGTCGTTGATATGCTGATAGCCCGCCAGATAGCCCAGGTACGCCAGGAACGAGTGGCTGCCGTTGAGCATGCGCAGCTTCATCTCTTCAAACGGGATCACGTCCGAGACCAGCTCGGCTCCGGCTTTTTCCCACGCAGGCCGACCCGCCACAAAGTTATCTTCGATCACCCACTGGCGGAACGGTTCACAGGCCACCGCCGCCGGATCGCGCACGCCGGTCAGCCGTTCGATTTTATCCAGCGTATCGGGAGTGACCGCGGGCACGATGCGATCCACCATAGTTGACGGGAAGGTGACGTGGGATTCGATCCAGTCCGCCAGCTCACCGTTTACCGCTCGGGCGTACGCGCAGGTGACATTGCGCATCACGTGACCGTTCTCCGGCATGTTGTCGCAGGACATCACGCTAAACGCCGGCAGACCCGCCGCCTTACGGCGCGCGAGCGCTTCCACGACGACACCCGGCGCGGATTTTGGCTGGTGCGGGTTTTGCAGGTCTGCGACGATAAACGGATGATCGAGCATCAGTTGCCCGGTCGCCGGTGAGTGACAGTACCCCTTCTCAGTGATGGTCAGCGAGACAATCGCCACCTGCGGTTCGCACATCGCCGCCAGCACCGTCTCCAGCCCGTCAACCTGCGCATGCAGCGCCTTTTTGACTACGCCAACTACGCGGGAAGTCCACGCATCGGCAGACATCTCCGCCACGGTATAGAGATTATCCTGGGCCTTCAGATCGGCAATCTGCTGCTCGCCGCCAATCAGGTTAACCTCACAGTAGCCCCAGTCGCTGCCGTGCTCAGCGGCGAGGATGTCGGCGTATACCGCCTGGTGCGCCCGGTGAAATGCGCCGAAGCCTAAATGTACAATGCGTGATTGAAGGCTGTCGCGATCGTACTGAGGCAGCGTCGCGTTGGCCTCTAATAATGTGTTTTCCATGATTAAGACTCGTTAATTAGAAAGCTGTGGATCGCTGCCGCTCTTTTTGAAGCGGCAGCGCCTGCTGACTATACCAACTAGAATGGCAGTTGGAGTAAAAAGAGAACTGCCATCAACCATACTGAAACTGCCGTTTGATTTTTTGATATATATTAACTTTTGCTCATCTGGTGTGACATAAAAACAAAGTTGTGTGACAGGTCGCGCAGGCTGTAAACCACTAGCGTCGCGAAGAGACAGCACCGTAACCCACACTCTCTTCTGGCGCAGACTCGGCTGCGTCATGCGCCGCGCTCAAATCACGGTCGCGCACTTCCGGCATCAGGATCGCCGAGACCAGTCCAATCGCGGAATAGGCCACCAGCATGGCAACAATGGGCCACCAGGAGCCGGTCATATTGCAGAAGATCCCTGCCAGCACCGGACCAAAGCCCACCGCCACCAGACCGCCCGCCTCTTTGGAGATGGCCATACGCGTAAAGCGATTTCCCGAGCCAAACATCTCCGCCATGGTGATATTTTCCAGCGCGAAGAGCCCCAGAACGGCGAAGTTATGGATAACGATGATAGAGAGCATGATCGTCCCCGGCGCATAGCTCTTATCGACGATGATCGACAGCATCGGGTAGGCGAGCAGAATGGCGGAGATGTTGAGGATAATATACGGCAGACGGCGCCCCACTTTATCGGAAAGCCAGCCCAGCAGCGGGATGGAGATAAACCCGAGAATGGAGCTGATCATCAGCGCATCGGTCGGGATGGCCTTATCGAACAGCAGCGTCTGGACCAGATACCCGGCAAGGAAAGTCTGGATCAGACCCGAATTACCCGCCTGACCAAACCGCAGGCCGGTCGCCAGCCAGAAGGATTTGCTTTTCACCATGGAACCCAGCGAGGTATCCGGCTGCACGCTTTGTGCATCGTTTACTTTCTCAAAGACCGGGCTCTCCTTGAGATTCATACGCAGCCAGATGGCGAAGATCATCACCACGACGCTGGCGAGGAACGGCACGCGCCAGCCCCAGGCAATCAGCTCTTCACGATCGAGGACAAAGAACATCACCGCCCAGATCGCCGTGGCGCTGAGCGTTCCGCAGTTCGTGCCCATCGCCACCAGCGAGGAGATGATGCCGCGTTTCCCTTTCGGCGCGTACTCCGCCAGCATGGTCCCCGCCCCGGAGATCTCAGCCCCGGCGCCCAGGCCCTGAATAATGCGCAGCGTCACCAGCAGCACGGGGGCAAAAATCCCGATCTGCGCGTAGGTCGGCAGGACGCCAATCAGCGTGGTGCAGATCCCCATCATGGTGATGGTGATGAACAGCACCTTCTTACGGCCAATGCTGTCGCCCATTCTGCCGAAGATAAAGGCGCCGACAATGCGTGCGATATAGCCTGCGCCGTAGGTCCCCATCGCCAGGATCAGCGCCATCGCGGCGGACTGTTCGGGGAAGAAGATCTCATGGAAGACCAGGGCGGCCCCCAGCGAGTAAAGCTGAAAGTCCATAAACTCCAGAGCGGTGCCCAGCCAGCCGGAAACGGCGGCTTTCACCAGATCGGAAGTGGTTCTTTGAGGTTGTGCTTGCGTCATAATGGCTATCTCTGAAAGGTAAGATGCGTACCACCAGAGCCTGTCTGCGCAGGCTCTTAACCGCGTATTTGATTATTGGCCGAACGTGAGTAAGACTTTGCAGCACTGCCGCTGGTCTTTTTCAAACAGTTCGATGGCGTCTGTTACATGGTGATAGTCAAAGGTATGGGTGATCAGTTTTTCCGGGTCGATCAGCCCCTTCTTCAGCCAGTCGATGACGACCGGGAATTTATTGGAATTGAGGCGCGAGGAGAAGATCGCCAGCTCTTTGCCGGTGATGCCCTGCTGAACAATCTGGCTCGGCTCGCTGGAAAAGCCCATCAGCACGATGCGCGCCGCCGGAGAGGCCAGGGTTATCGCTTCCTGCAAAATAGCTGGATGGCAGGCGGCATCAATGATTAACGTCGGTTTGATGCCCTTTTCGTCCAGTGCGGCCTGCAGCGACTGCTCGCCGTTATTAAAGACCCAATCCGCGCCGCTGCGCCGGGCCATCGCCAGGCGCTCGTCTATGCGGTCAACCACGATAACCTGCTTCACCTGATAGACGCCTTTCAGCGCCTGCACGGTGACCAGCCCCATCGGGCCTGCGCCGTAAATCAGCGCGACGTCCTGCCCGGTGGGACTGGCCTGCCCCGTCACGTTGGCGGCGATGGTGAAGGGCTCCACCATAACGGCGTGTTTATCAGGAATGTCATCCGGAATGGGCCAGGCATTTTGTGCAGGTACTGCCGCATATTCGCTGAAGCCGCCGTCACGGTGAACGCCCAGCACCACCAGCGAGGTGCAGACGTTCGGTTTTCCCACCGAGCACGGGTAGCAGTGCCCGCAGCTGATCACCGGGTCAACCGAGACGCGCTGGCCCAGGCGGGCAGCATCAACGCCCTCGCCTACGGCGTCGATCGCGCCAAAGAACTCATGGCCAATGACGCGTGGGTACTTAGCAAACGGGTTATGCCCGCGGTAGATGTGGCTGTCTGAACCGCAAATCCCGGCCAGTTTAATCTTGACGCGCACTTCGCCTGCGCCTGGCTCCGGGCGCGGCCGCTCTTCAATCACCAGTTGGTTTGGCTGCTGAATCACTACGCTTTTCATCGTTTGCTCCTCGCTTACCAGTTCCACAGCGTGCCGTCTTCAAGGCGGGCCACCGGCAGATAGGCCGGATCGTAGGGGTATTTCGCCGCCAGCTTTTCATCAAACTCAATGCCCAGCCCCGGCTTATCGCCCGGATGCATATAGCCGTTATCAAAGCGCCAGTTGTGCGGGAAGACTTCCAGCATCTGTTCGGAGTAGCCCATGTATTCCTGCACGCCAAAGTTCGGCACCCACAGGTCGAAATGCAGCGCGGCGGCATGACAAACGGGCGACAGATCCGACGGACCGTGTGAACCGGTACGCACCTGATAGAGCGAGGCAAAATCAGCGATGCGACGCATCCCGGTAATGCCGCCCGCGTGGGTAATGGTGGTGCGGATATAGTCGATAAGCTGCTCTTCGATAAGCTGCTTGCAGTCCCAGATGCTGTTAAACACTTCGCCTACCGCAATGGGGGTGACGGTGTGCTGGCGGATCAGACGGAAGCAGGCCTGGTTTTCCGCAGGCGTTGGATCCTCCATCCAGAACATGCGGAATGCTTCGATGCTCTTGCCGAAGCGCGCCGCTTCAATGGGCGTCAGGCGGTGGTGCATGTCGTGCAGGAGATGCTCATTGAACCCGAATTTACTGCGCACCGCGTCGAACAGCTTCGGCGTGAAATCGAGGTATTTTTCGGTGGACCAGAGCTGTTCTTCCGGCCAGTCGCCTTTGGTCGCAGGCTCGTAGGCCAGCCCCTTCCCTTTGGCCATGCCGTAGGTGGTTTTCATGCCCGGCACGCCGCACTGCACGCGGATCGCCTTGAAGCCCATCTCTTTATGGCGGGCGTAATCTTCCAGCACGTCGTCAATGGTATGGCCGGTGGTATGGCAATAGACCATCACTCCTTCCCGGGAGGCGCCGCCCAGCAGCTGGTAGAGCGGCATGTTGGCCGCTTTGGCTTTGATATCCCACAGCGCCATATCTACGGCGGAGATGGCCGACATGGTAACCGGGCCGCGACGCCAGTAGGCGCCTTTATAGAAAAACTGCCAGATGTCTTCGATGCGGTGCGCATCGCGGCCAATCAGCTGCGGGCAAAGGTGATCCTTCAGGTATGAGGCCACGGAGAGCTCGCGCCCGTTTAGCGTAGCGTCACCGAGACCGACAATCCCCTCATCAGTGGTGATTTTAAGGGTGACAAAGTTCCGCCCCGGGCAGGTAACAAACACGTCAGCCGCGACAATCTTCATAATTCCTTTCCTTACATCGCTCGTTGTGATGCTGGAAACTTACGCAACTACACTACTACCATACAAGTATAAAGATCATAAAATCAGCTAACGATCACAAAAACCGGGGGCTCAGGCGCGCCCCCATCCCACCACAATAATCAGCATACCGCACAGGGCAATCAGCGCCCCGGCCCAGTCGTATGCGCTGAGTTTGACGCCGTCCACGACGCGCAACCACAGCAGCGCTGTACACACATAAACACCACCGTAAGCCGCGTAAACGCGACCACTGGCCGCCGGATGCAGCGTTAACAGCCAGACAAACAGGGCAAGCGCGACGCCCGCAGGGATCAGCAGCAGTGCGCTTCCCCCCTTCTTCAGCCAGAGCCAGGGCAGGAAGCAGCCGATGATTTCGCATAGCGCGGTGGCAAAAAAAAGCAGTGTCGTTTTAAGCATATTTCACGTCAGGTGAGGATTTATTTAACCATCATACCTGATGATGCTCTTTACTTTTCCATACTTGCCCCGCGGGTATGCCGTCATTTCGCATTAGTGTAGAATCTGTACGGGGTAACCTGATTACCTGCACCCATTTAAAAGGAAACGCTATGACCACATTAAGCAAACGCCTTTGTCTGACAGCCCTGCTGGCGCTGTCATCGTTCGCCTTTGCCGCCTCTGCGACAGCAGAAACCAGCAAGCTCATTATTGAGTCTGGTGACAGCGCGCAAAGCCGCCAGAACGCCGCTATGGACAAAGAACAATGGAATGACACCCGTAGCCTTCGCCAGAAGGTCAACAAACGTGCCGAAAAAGAGTGGGACAAAGAAGATGTTGCTTTTGACGCACGCGATAAGTGTCAGCAAAGTGCAAACGTCAATGCATACTGGGAGCCAAACACCCTGCGCTGCCTGGATCGCCGCACTGGCCGCACGGTAGCCCCGTAATGTCGGTGTCCTGCGACGTCAAACTCCGTCCGCTGGAGCGTGAAGACCTGCGCTTTGTGCACCAGCTCGACAACAATGCCAGCGTAATGCGCTACTGGTTCGAAGAGCCTTACGAGGCGTTTGTCGAGCTGTCCGATCTCTACGATAAACACATTCACGATCAGAGTGAACGTCGTTTTGTGGTGGAGTGTGAAGGTGAAAAAGCCGGGCTGGTGGAGCTGGTTGAGATCAACCACGTTCACCGCCGGGCGGAGTTCCAGATAATCATCTCCCCTGAGCATCAGGGAAAAGGCCTTGCGTCACGGGCGGCCAAGCTGGCAATGGATTACGGATTCAACGTTCTGAATCTCTACAAGCTTTACCTGATTGTGGATAAAGAGAACGAGAAAGCGATCCATATCTACCGCAAGCTGGGCTTTATGGTGGAAGGCGAGCTGATTCACGAGTTCTTTATTAACGGTGAATACCGCAATACCATTCGCATGTGCATTTTCCAGCATCAGCACCTGGCCGGACATAAACCGTCTGGCGCCAGCCTGCTGAAACCGACCGCGCAGTAACCTGCGCGGTTTTATTCTCAGTAGTATTCAATCGTATTTTTGATGGTGTACTTGCGCTCAACGGCGGGTTTGACGCTGTCGTCCGTGATCGTCAGATCGCAGCTCACCGGGTTATTGTGGCGGTCGTAGTCGCAGCTCTGCTTCACGTTACCCAGCGGCTTGTCGTTCAACATGCTCACGGCCGAGTAATCCATTCTTTTGCGAAGATCTTTAGACGGCGTCGACTGAACGGACAGGTGCTGATCCCCGGAAACGGTGGTTTTGCCCAGCGGGTAGCCATCCGCGTCGTAGCGATACTTCACTTCCATCTCTTTGCCGTGCGCCGCCACCACAAAACCGTTGTCGTCGGTATCCCACGTTATCCCGGCTGACGGCAGTTCGGCCAGCTGGCATTTCCCCTGCAGCTTCACTTTGCGCTGCTGGGTTTCAGCGTCAAGATAGTAATTGGCATCCAGCACCAGCGCCACGCCGGTGTTGGCCTCCAGGTCGTGCAGCTCCAGCGTATCGAAACACCCTTCCGACGAGACGGTGCCGGTGACCCGTTTGGACACTTCGCCCTTCTCGTTGAACAGCGTCTGGGTAAAGTCTTTGACCGGGCCGCGCAGCGGGTCAAAATCAAACTCGTTTGAAAAACTCGCCATCTCGGGCGTAAACGACAGCGGCGCGGAGCTGTTGTCGCACCCCACCAGTGTTGCTGCCAGTAGCGTTATCGCTGCGTATATCTTCACATTCATTTCCGTAAAGGGAGATTATTCCCAATCATATTAGCAAATACAGCGGCTTACGCGATAGTGAAAACGAATCATCTGAACGCGGAGAAAACCGGTCTCGCCCACGCAGACGGGAAACCAGGCTATATTTTATGGGGAACGGTCAACGCTAAAGGATATATTATGACGGGCATTTCAAAAGAGATTGAATATTACAAAACGAACTTCCTGAATCATCCGTTATTTAATTATCTCAATGACGATGCATTATCGCTTGATGAGCGACTGAGGTTTTTACCCTATATTTCACATTTTGTCATGAGCTTTGCCGATATTAATAAATATATTTTGCCGTTTGCGACGCCCGCCAATGCGCTGGAACGGGCAGTGAATACCCATGCCAGGGAGGATGCCGAACACTGGCCCTGGTTTCTAAACGATCTGCAGACCAGCGGGCAAAATTCCGCCGCTAGCCTCACAGAACACCTGAGCTTTCTGTGGTCTGATAACCTGATTAACAGCCGAAAGCTGACTTACCATTTAATTCAGACACTTCACAATCAAAGCGCCAAAATGCGTTTAATCGTAATTGAAGTCATGGAGGCAACCGGCAATGCGACATTTGATACGCTGGCATCCATAACAAAGGGCACGGATAAACAGCTGGAATACTGCGGTCATTTACATTTGAGTCATGAGACTGGACATTCAATGGGGAGCGAGGATGAGATTGTAGATACCCTGAATTTAACGGAAGAGGAAAGAAATAAAGCCAGCCAGATGATTGCTGAGTGCTTTAATGCGTTTCATCGTTTTTTTGATGAAATATTTGAGAATGTCTCACCAGAGCATTCCCGTTCGATTAAATGATAGCGGCTCGCCGCGCGGGGGAGCCAGCTACGCGTAACAGCATTAAGATTAATCAGAAAATTACAGATAAAAACATAGACTTAAGTCTCCCCTGCTACACTAATTCAACACACAGAGAAAAGGAGCTATAGATGAAACGGTTACCCTGGATTACCGCCCTGCTGTTAATGAGTGCCTCGACGGCCGCGCTGGCGGCACCGGATTCCTGCGAGCGCGTGAAAAGCGACATTCAGCAGAAGATCGTCAACAACGGCGTGCCTGAGTCAGGTTTTACGCTGAACATCGTGCCGAACGACCAGGCCGACCAGCCAGGCACGCAGGTGGTGGGCCACTGCGCTAACGACACGTTTAAGATTTTGTACACCCGCACTGGCAGCGGTGCGGCAGCTGAACCTCAGTAATTGAGCTTCAATCCACTTTGATTTGATAAGGATTAATATTTAGTCTCCCCAAATTAGTGACACTCACCCCATCATTAGCCCGGATATCATTTCGGGAAAAATAATACGCAATTATAATGATGGGGTGAGCCATGTCCGATGCTGAAAATCACGGCGGAATTAGCCGTCGAACTCTCGTGAAATCTACGGCGATAGGTTCTCTGGCGCTTGCCGCTGGTGGGATCTCGCTTCCATTTGGTCTTAAAAGCGCTGCCGCCGCGGTGAAGGGCGCCGTCCAGCCCCCTGAAGATACCGTCGTGTGGGGCGCCTGCTCTGTCAACTGCGGCAGCCGCTGTGCGCTGCGTCTGCACGTGCGTGACAACGAAGTGTACTGGGTCGAAACGGACAACACCGGCGAGGATGTGTATGGCGATCACCAGGTGCGCGCCTGCCTGCGCGGACGTTCAATCCGCCGCCGCATCAATCACCCTGACCGTCTGAACTACCCGATGAAGCGCGTGGGCAAACGCGGCGAAGGCAGGTTTGAACGCATCACGTGGGATGAAGCGCTCGACACTATCACCGCCAGCCTGAAAGACGTGGTGGCTAAATATGGCAACGAAGCGGTGTATATCAACTACTCTTCCGGAATTGTCGGCGGCAATATCACCCGCTCTTCCCCTTACGCTTCGCTGGTGGCGCGCCTGATGAACTGCTACGGCGGTTTCCTGAGCCACTACGGCACCTACAGCACGGCGCAAATTGCCTGCGCGATGCCCTACACCTATGGCAGCAACGACGGCAACAGCATCTCGGATATCGAAAACACTAAACTGGTGGTGATGTTCGGCAATAACCCGGCGGAAACGCGCATGAGCGGCGGCGGGATTACATACTATCTTGAGCAGGCCCGCGAGCGGTCCAACGCGCGCATGATTGTTATCGACCCGCGCTACACCGACACGGCAGCCGGACGCGAAGATGAATGGATCCCGATCCGTCCTGGAACCGATGCCGCGCTGGTGGCGGGTATTGCCTGGGTATTAATCGACGAAAACCTGGTCGACCAGCCGTTCCTGGACAAATACTGCGTTGGCTACGACCAAAAAACGCTGCCGGAAGGCGCGCCCGCTAACGGTCACTACAAAGCGTATATTCTCGGCCAGGGCGATGACCACACGGCGAAAACGCCGGAGTGGGCCTCACGCATCACCGGCATTCCCGCAGAACGCATCGTTAAGCTTGCCCGGGAAATTGGCTCCGCGAAGCCGGCCTATATCTGTCAGGGCTGGGGACCCCAGCGTCAGGCGAACGGCGAGCTGACCTCGCGCGCCATCGCGATGCTGCCGATCCTCACCGGAAACGTGGGGATCAACGGCGGGAACAGCGGCGCGCGAGAGTCGACCTACACCATCACCATTGAGCGTATGCCGCTGCCGGATAACCCGGTCAAAACGCAAATCTCCTGCTTCAGCTGGACGGATGCCATCGCCCGCGGGCCGGAAATGACCGCCCTGCGCGACGGCGTACGCGGAAAGGATAAGCTGGACGTGCCGATTAAGTTCATATGGAACTACGCGGGCAATACCATCATCAACCAGCACTCCGATATCAATAAAACCCACGATATCCTGCAGGATGAAAGCAAGTGCGAAATGATTGTGGTCATCGATAACTTCATGACGTCGTCAGCGAAATACGCCGATATCATCTTGCCGGACCTGATGACCGTCGAGCAGGAAGACATCATTCCTAACGATTATGCGGGCAATATGGGCTACCTGATTTTCCTCCAGCCCGTGACTGCGCCGAAGTTTGAGCGCAAGCCCATCTACTGGATCATGAGCGAAGTGGCGAAACGCCTCGGGCCGGATATCCATCAGAAATTTACCGAAGGACGCACGCAGGAGCAGTGGCTGCAGTATCTGTATGCCAAAATGCTCGAAAAAGACCCTCAGCTGCCGTCCTATGACGAGCTGAAAAAAAATGGGCATTTACAAGCGTAAAGATCCGAACGGACATTTTGTGGCCTATAAAAAGTTCCGCGAAAACCCGGATGCCAATCCGCTGAAAACGCCTTCGGGCAAGATTGAGATTTACTCCAGCAAGCTGGCGGAGATTGCGGCCACCTGGGAGCTTGAAAAAGATGAGACCATCAGCCCTCTGCCCGTCTATGCCTCGACCTTTGACGGCTGGGATGCGCCCGAGCGCGCGCGGTTCCCGCTGCAGCTGTTTGGCTTCCACTTCAAAGCCCGTACCCACTCAAGCTACGGTAACGTCGACGTGCTTAAAGCAGCCTGCCGCCAGGAGGTCTGGCTTAATCCTGTTGATGCCGAAAAACGCGGTATTAAGAACGGGGATACGGTGCGCGTGTTTAACGATCGCGGTGAGGTGAGAATTGAAGCGAAAGTCACGCCGCGCATCATGCCCGGCGTGAGCGCCATGGGCCAGGGTGCCTGGCACGACGCCAACATGAACGGCGATCGTATCGACCACGGCTCATGCATCAACACGCTTACCACGCACCGCCCGTCGCCGCTGGCAAAAGGCAACCCGCAGCACACCAATCTGGTGCAGATCGAGAAGGTCTAAAAAGTGAAGCGCATGACCGTTGTTTATTCTATGGTCTATAAATTGGTTTAACACAGTCGCGCGGGCGAAATCCGCGCGAGCAAGGAAGATGTAATGAAAGACGTCTCACAGCGTGAATCGTTCGCGTTTAGCGCCCGCGTACTGGGCGCGCTGTTTTATTTTTCACCCGACAGCGAGCAGGCTGCTCCGCTGGTCAAGGCCCTGACCGCGGGCGACTGGGTTCAGGACTGGCCTCTGCCGCCGGAAACGCTGCAGCCCATTGACGAATCCTTTGCCTCGCCTGCCGACGAGCCGCTGACGGACGCGTGGCAACGGCTGTTTATTGGCCCTTACGCCCTGCCCGCTCCGCCGTGGGGCTCCATCTGGCTCGACCGCGAATCCGTGCTGTTCGGCGACTCGACCCTCGCCCTGCGTCAGTGGATGCGGGAGAACAATATCGCGTTTGAGATGCAGCAGAACGAACCGGAAGACCACTTTGGGACATTGCTGCTGCTGGCAGCGTGGCTGGCCGAGAATGGTCGCGATGCTGAGTGCGATCGGCTTCTGGCCTGGCACCTGCTGCCATGGAGCACCCGCTTCCTGTCCGTATTTGTCGACAACGCCGGGCATCCGTTTTATACCGCGCTGGGTAGGCTTGCGCAGCTGACGCTCGCGGACTGGCGATCGGGGCTGCTTATTCCGGTTGCGGAAAAGACGCTGTATCGCTAAGGGGTGTGGCTTGCTCGCGGATGGCGGGCAAGCCAGGATGGTTTAAACCTCTCCTCCTGATTCACTCGCACTCTCTTTACTTTGAATGAACCGAAGTGCCAGGTAGAGGTCTGGCGCCAGAATCATGTCATCATCATTCATTGTTGGCCGACTCTCTTTAAACCAGCGGGTTAACTCTGTTTTCCTGCCCGCAAGGATTAATTTTATCTGTCGACCTTTCAGATCGCGCTTTAACTCATTAATGGTTGCCAGAACGCTGATGTCTGAATAGGTGAAGCAGGCAACGGCATCAATGACCACCCATTTAGGCTGTAAGGCAGCCCCATCAACCAGGTTCAAAACCCGACGTTTAAAATAAGCCACGTTAAAATAGGTCAACGGCGAGTTAAATCGATACATCAGCACGCCCGGGACCATTTTAATATCGTTCGTATTTCCTAATGAGTGAATCATTCCATCGTCGTCAGTGCCCAGCAGGTGCTCAGAGGGACGAAACACTGTACGAAGGAACTGTAACAGGCCAAGCAACACCGCAAGGCCGATCCCCTGGATAACGCCGATAATTAAAACGCAGCCAAACGTGAAAAAGGCCAGACGAAATGCCTGCTTATTTCTGCGCCTCAGGTTCCATAATCCACGTAAATCGATTAATGACCACGAGGCATACATTAGAACTATACCTAACGCAGATACCGGAATGTATTGTAATGGCTGAGTGAAAAACACCACGACAATACCGATGATCAAAGCTGCGACCACCGAAACCAGCTGACTTTTCCCCCCAACCGAATCATTAACCGCGGTCCGGGAATCGGCGCCACTGATAGCAAACCCCTGAGATAACCCCGACATAATGTTCGCAATACCCAGCGCGCGGAACTCTGCATCAGCATTAATTTCATAGCCATTTTTCGCGGCGAAACTGCGGGCGGTCAGCATCAGGCTGACAAAACTGACCAACGCCAGGTTCAGCGCCGGGATCACTAAATCACGCATCGGACCGGGCTGGAACGCCCCCCAGTTAACGATGGGTAAACCGGGATGGAAGCCTTCTCCCCCAATCGTGGCAATTCCATACTGTTGCGCAGAGGTCACCCATACCAGCGCCGTTGTTATCACAATAGCAATTAAAGGCGCTGGCCACTGGCTGCGATACGTTTTAATCGCCATTAAAATAATTAACGTAAAAAGGGATATCCCTACGGTTAATAAATGGCTATCTGAAAGTCGGCCTGGCAAGGCGATTATTTTTTCAATAACCTGCGCCTCATCAAGCTTAATCGCCAACACCTTGCCTAGTTGCCCGACAATAATCGTCACCGCTACGCCGTTAAGCAGGCCGGTAAGAATGGGATGAGAAAGCAGATCGGCAAGTGCGCCCAGGCGGAATTTACTGGCAAGCAGGCACCACCCGCCCATCATCAATGTCATGATAATTGTCAGCTGCCAGTGTAGTTCGGGATTCCCCGCAGAAAGCGGAAACACGACGGCCGCAATCACCGCGCATGTCGTTGCATCTGGGCCCACAATAAGCTGGCGTGAAGAGCCAAACAGTGCGTAAGCTATCATTGGTAAAACGCAGGAATAGAGCCCTACAATTGCCCCAACACCCGCCAGCTCAGCGTAAGCAATCGCAACGGGTAGCGCTACAGCCGCAACGGATAACCCGGCTTTAACATCATGTTTTAGCCAGCTTTTATCGTAGGCTAACAAATTTTGTAAACCTGGCATGTAGTTTAACAATAGTTTTCCGAACACATTCTTCTCCGGACAGGGATATTTGCCACGTCATGCTGGCACACTTCTCAGTGAGGTTCTGGCTTTCAAATGCTCCGGACTGAGGCCGCCGCCTCTCAGTTCCTGATAAAACTACAGCCATCGTACTTTTCTGACTGGTATTAAACATAGTTCATAAACTACCCCTTAGCCGGGGTTGGCCTGGCCGGACGCTGCAGTGCTGCACGCTGGTAATCTCACCTTCTCTCATATCGTCTGGAATAGCGATGTCATAGAGTCGAGAAAACTATCTCGGTCAGGTTAGCGCGAAATACCAGCCATCGATCGTTCTTACGCTTAACGCCATATGACGTCCAAAACGTTATAAATAAGCATGTGCAATCTCCGCGCATAGTCATGCGCCCATGAATCTATGATACATACGTCAGACAGATCGGCGAGTATAAAAGGCCAGCGTCCACTCCTCGCTCAAAACTGCTTCAGCAACTATGGAACAACAGCGTTACTTTCACAATTTGCTGTAGACACCTTTATTGATATAGCTTTATCGCACGGCTGATTTCGTCACCGCTAAACATCCTAAAATTTCATCCATGGAGTAACTATTGTTCCTTTGAATTTTCATCTGATTCCGGCGAATAGTGCTGAAAAACACATGCCAGCTTATTCCCGTCAGGATCGCGAAGATAGGCAACATAAAAATCGGGGCCGTACGCGGTTCGTGTCCCTGGCGCGCCTTCATTTTTCCCTCCCGCAAGAAGTCCTGCTGCATGGAAACGTCTGACAAGGTCCGCGTTATCTGCACGGAATGCGAACATTGTCTCGTTTCCCGCCGTTGCGGGATGCCCGTCAAAAGGAGGGCAAATACAGAAGCTGAATCCCTCATCCGGATGATTTTCATCTCCCCACATTGCCCAGTTCTCTGTCCAGGCAGGCAAACGTGAATAGCCAAGCACGTTAAAAACAGCGTCATAAAACGCCACGGAGCGCTGAAGGTCATTTGTACCTATGGTGATATATGTCAGCATCTTGTCACCTCCTCTTTGCCGTTTATCTGAGCAGACATTATACCTGGGGCTATGAATTAAGGGGTTATAAAAAAGCGGATTTTGAGCATTGTAAGCGTGTGGGCGAAATGGTTTGCTGAACATGTTCTGTAAGGCGATCTCAGCCCCCGCCCCATTAAGTGAGTATCTCAAGTTTCCGTATATATGCTAAAATTTTTGCAACTGCAGATCGAAAATCCCCCTTTAAAATTTCAGTACGTTAGCCAAAGCGAGCGAATATGGATAATATTCCACATAAGCAGATAATCCTGAAAAGATACCCCGCATGGCTTTGGTGCGGAAGTTTCTATCTGGCGACATTGAATTGCTCTGCAGATGAAATAAATCTGTATTCAATTAACACTGGCTCATACGTTTATCATCTGACAAATAATCACGGACAATACACGGAGAACTTTGAAAACAAGTTTATATCCGTGGAGCGGAAATTCTCGGATACGTCGAAATATAGTGTTGTGCTAGGCACAATGAAAAACAGCTTTAATGACAGATGTCTGGCCGCCGGCGTAAGAAGAGACTGGGCTGGATGGAATAACGGTTGGGTTTTTAAGGGAATCTATGGATATGTAGGCGAATTTTTCTTTGATACTTTCGATGATTGTGGCGACCATGGTTCATACCATGATTTTAAAAAAGTAACAGGGATAGGTTTTTCTCCCTACATATATCATGGATTTCAGTATAATTTTACGTCTTATTTTGGTATGGATGTGGGTATTATCATCCCCTCCGTTTTTGTCATCACGGCCCAATGGAGCTTTAGATAAATCCGTCAACCATGTGTGCAGTGCTGTAACTGCCCGTAAGGGGAACCGCCCCACCGTCTCAACCGGAGGGGCTTAAATTACCGCTGGTGCACGCTCAAAACCACAAGCTAAAAACTATACGTCACCTTCAAACTCCCCGTAGGTGACGTTTTGCGTTGCACAATCGGGCTGTCCCCTGCATCCCCCGTCAGCTGCGTCACACCCGCTGAGGCAAGTACGCTCCAGCGCGAGGTGAGCTTGTGGGTCCAGTCAAGGTTCATCGACCAGGCATAAATCCCGGCCCCGGCGTCATGTCGGGCAAAACCCGATGCGGCCGATTGGGCGGCGTTTACCCCGTAGTACGTCTGCATATACTTGTCCGATCCCCAACTGCCGGTCAGCGCCAGCGCCACCTCATTTTTTGGTGAGGTGTAGAACGGGCTGGAAATACCAAAATGTACCGCTTCACCGTTGTCTCTTTCAGAAACCGGTACCTCAGCCTGCAGCTGCAGGTGAAGCCAGTCGGTCACCTTGTACTCAAGCCCGGGCACTACGATAGCCGAGCCTTTAATCTCCCCCATTCCTCGCAGCTCGTCGCTGCCGGAGCCGATCGAATCGCTGCTCACGTCTTTATCTTTACGGCCCGTTCTATAGCTCAGCGCTGCGCTGTAATCCAGGTTGCCGATGTTGTTACCGTAACCGATCCCTCGCGTGGTGCCGATAAAGAATCCATTTTCCATGGAATAATCCACTACCTGAGCCGCTGAGACGCGGGTTTTATCTGAACCCGAATAGCGTGGTCCTACGTCCACGCCGCCCCCCAGGGTTAAGACGTTACCCTGCCGCTGTTCTTCCGCCAGCACAGGCGTAGCCAGTAACGCCAGAACGACGCCCGGCACGATGGTTTTCAGGCAGCGGCCCGAAAGTAAATGAGGGAACGTATGACGCAGTTCGATGTTTCTCATTAAGGAAGTCCTTATGGATTCAAATGATGACGATGCATGCGGTTAACCGCCAGAACGCCCATTTTGAATACTCACCCTAAGGTTCTTATGAGCCGAAAATGAAGAAACGCTGAAGCGCAAGCAGGTGCTGTATACCAGGCTGATTTCCTGATACCGTTTTTTTCTTAAGATGTTCTTCATTCACGGTTGATACCGTTACCAATGTGAAAATTCTACTAATCGAAGACGACCTGGATCTCGGCAATGGCGTACGTATCGCTCTCTCAGATCAAGGGTTTGACGTCATATGGGTTCGCCGTAAAGAGGATGCGCTGCATCAGCTTGACGTCTGCGTGCCGGAACTTATTTTGCTCGACCTCGGCCTGCCCGACGGAGATGGCATGAGCCTGATGACGCGTTTGCGTCAGCAGCTCAAGGGGATCCCGGTCATCATCCTGACGGCGCGAGGAACATTGCAGGATCGCCTGCGGGGGTTGGATGCCGGCGCGGACGACTATCTCGTCAAACCTTTTATTCTCGCCGAGCTGCTGGCGCGAGTGAGGGCTCTTGCACGGCGCAGCTACGGTTTTGAGAATGAGGCGATAGAAATTCGCGGGCTCTCTCTTCATATACCGACGCGTCGCGTGACGGTGAGCGCGCGCCATATCGATTTAACGGCCAGTGAATACGCGCTGCTGGAAACGTTGATGCTGCGCGCGGACCGCGTGCTGACCCGGCGGTTTCTGGAAGAAAGGATATTCGGCAACAAAGAGAACCTCAGCAACGCGCTCGACGTGCATATGGGAAATTTACGGCGAAAAATCGGCGACGGCTATGTGCGAACGGTCCGGGGCGTCGGGTACGTTATTGATACCGTCTCAATACAGAAGGTGACCGGTTGATGCAAAACGTCTGGTATCACCTGAGGCGACCGACGCTGGTACGGCGAATTATCATCGCCCAGATGCTGCTGCTTACCCTGCTGTGGTGTCTTTTTTTAACCTTCATTCTGTGGGAGGACCTGCGTAGCCCTCCTATCATCACGGGCAGCAAAACGTACGAAACCGTTTTTACCCTGGCTGAGCGTATGGACGGACGCCCGCAGGACCGTACCGCCGTGCTGGAGGCCTTCAGCAAGGCGCTGCGTGAAGGTTACGGCGGAGGGGAAGATCCCCTGCTGTCGATTAACCTCATCGTTCGCAAAAATAATACCGTTATTTTTTCATCCGACGGAGCACCCGCAGGGGTAACAAATACTCGACAAGGTGAAATGGAGCACGTTCAAAGTGAAGGTCGCATCTGGACCAGCCGAACCCTGAAATCGCCCCACTCCGACGTGGAGGTAACCCTTTTCACCCCTGCCAGCGGCTGGAACTTCTTTATCTACCTGAACTCGCGCGGATACTACATTCTGCCGCTTCTGGTTTGTTTCCCTTTTCTGCTGTTTCCCGCATGGCTCTCCATCCGCATTGCGATGCGTCCGTGGAATAAGGTGGTCAATGAAATTACGTTACGCACGCCGGACGATCTCTCTCCGTTAAAAGCCGTACCGAAGCACAGAGAGCTTCGCCAGATGGTGGACGCGATCAATGACTTCCTTGCCCGGGTGCGTGAAAGCGCGGAAAGGGAGCGAGTTTTCATCGCGGATGCCGCGCACGAGCTGCGTACGCCCCTCGCGGCGATGCGCATCAACGTGGAGGCGCTGCAGTCCTGGGTCATCAGCGAAAGCCAGCAGGAGCTGCTTGCCGGCGTGATCCGCAGCAACAGCCGCGCCGCGCGTCTCGTCAATCAGCTTCTGCTGATGATGCACAGTGAAGCGAGTATTGATACGGTCATGGAGCCCGTGCCGCTGACGACCCTCGTCCAGGAGCGCATGGCCGAGCTTGAACCCTTAGCGTCTGCGCGCAGGATCGAGCTGGAATTCTTTGCCGAGGATGAAGTCTGGATCCCCGGCGCCAGGGAACGCCTGGTGTCGCTGATTGATAATCTTATTGAGAATGCGGTGAAGTACAGCCCCGAGGGCGGGCGGATTCAGGTCGACGTGCGGGCGGGCGATCGCGTCGTCCAGCTGCGCGTCTCCGATGCGGGCCCTGGTATTCCGGTCGAGCTGCAGGAGCGCATGTTCGACCGCTTTTTCCGCGATCCCAATCAGGTGCAGAGCGGCAGCGGGCTGGGGCTTGCCATCGTTAAAGCGGTGGCGCAGCAACACAACAGCAGCGTAAACCTGACAACCTCTGCAGAAGGTGGCCTCCTGGTGACGGTAGACTTCCCGAACCGCACGTTTAGCTAAAGCAGAACAGGGGGTTTGATCGCAAATGCCGCAGATTGCTTCAAAAAAATTACCGTGTTTGTTATATTGTTGTTTATTGCTTATTCACCTCTGCGGTGCCAAAAAGAACAAGATTCACCGCAACCCAGGACAGAGAAATGTTAGATTACCGCTTCCCGACAGCTTTGCAGATGGTTCTCAGCGTAGCGATGGCGGAGCAATTGGGTGAACGTTCGACGAGTGCGATTCTGGCCTACGGTCTGGAAGCGAACCCGAGCTTCATCCGCAAATTGATGGTTCCGCTGACGCGAGACGGCATTATCGTCTCAACGCTTGGCCGTAACGGCTCCATTCATCTTGGTCGCCCGCCGGAAGAGATCACCCTGCGCGACATCTACCTTTCGGTCATCGAAGATAAAAAGCTGTGGGCCTCCCGCCCTGACGTGCCGGCCCGCTGCGTGGTCAGCGCCAACGCCTGCTGGTACTTCAAATCCATTTCTGAAGAAGCCGAAGAGGCTTCGTTAGCAGTACTGGCTCGCCATACCGTGGCAAGCGCCCTGGAAGCGGTGAAAAACGCCGACAGCAGCGGATGGGATCCACTCCCCGACCTTATTGCCCAGTATCAAAAAACGTCATAACGTTTTACCTGATGCGAAAAAAAACCGCCTTCACTATGAAGGCGGTTTTTTATTATCGGCAACGTCCTTACGCGGGCAGAACGTCCCTTTCCTCTTTTTTCCCACGCGTCACGAACTTACGCAGCGTCACGTAGAACACCGGCGTCAGGAACAGACCAAACAGCGTCACCCCCAGCATGCCGGAGAATACCGTGATCCCCGTGACGCCGCGCACTTCTGCGCCAGCGCCGTGACCGAGGATCAGCGGAATGGTCCCGGCGATAAAGGCGATGGAGGTCATCACAATCGGGCGTAAACGCAGGCGGCAAGCCTCCAGCGCGGCCTCCATGATGCCTTTGCCCTGAATTTCAAGCTCGCGGGCAAACTCCACGATAAGAATGGCGTTTTTACAGGCCAGCCCCATCAGCACCACCAGCCCCACCTGCACGAAGACGTTGTTATCGCCCCCGGTCAGCCAGACGCCAAACAGTGCGGAGAGCATGGTCATCGGCACGATGAGGATCACCGCCAGCGGCAGCGTCCAGCTTTCATACAGCGCCGCCAGCACCAGGAACGCCAGCAGCACCGCCACCGGGAAGACGATCAGCGCCGTATTGCCCTGAGTGGCCTGCTGGAAGCTCAGATCCGTCCATTCAATGTTCATCCCGTTTGGCAGGATCTGCTTAGACATCGCGTCCAGCTGCGTCATCGCCTGCGCAGATGAGAGCACGCGCGGGTCGGCATCGCCAATCAAATCCGCCGCCGGATAGCCGTTATAGCGAATCACCGGATCCGGCCCGTAGGTGGTCGTGATTTTCACCATACTGCCAATCGGCACCATTTCGCCCTGGCTGTTGCGGGTGCGCAGATTCGCAATATCTTCCACGCTGTCGCGGAACTGCCCGTCGGCCTGCGCCATCACGCGCCAGGTTCGTCCGAACTGGTTGAAGTCATTGACGTACGACGACCCCAGATAGGTTTGCAGCGTCCCGAAAAGATCGGTCAGCGACACGCCCTGCGCTTTCGCCTTATCGCGGTCAACCTGGACGTCCAGCTGCGGAACGTTAGCCTGGTAGGTTGAGATCGGGAAATGCATTCCCGGGGTCTGCATAATCGCACCGGACATGGTGTTCACCGCGTTCTGCAGCGCGCCATAGCCCAGACCGCCGCGATCCTGGATGTACAGGGAATAGCCCGACCCCTGACCCAGCCCTAAAATCGGCGGCGGCAGAATGGAGAAGCCAAAGCCTTCCTGGATTTGCGCGATTTTCGCATTAATTTCCGCATTAATTTCCGCAGCGGAATGTTTACGCTGATCGAACGGCTTCAGGCCAAAGAACACCGTACCGGTATTCGGCGTATTGGTGAACTGCAGCGCGTTCAGCCCCGGAAACGCGACCGCATAGTCCACGCCTTCGGTATTCATCCCGATTTCGCTCATTTTGCGGATCACCGCGTCGGTACGCGCCAGCGAAGAGCCTTCCGGCATCTTCACACCGCCAATCAGGTAAAGCTTATCCTGCGTCGGAATAAACCCGCCGGGCACCGCTTTAAACATGACGCCTGCGGCACAGAGCAGCAGCAGATAAACCACGAATACCGCGCCGCGTCGTCCCAGCGTTTTACCCACCAGTCCCTGATAGCCGTTTGAGCTGCGGAGGAAAAAGCGGTTAAACGGACGGAAAATCCAGCCGAACAGACGATCGATAAGCCGGGTCGGGAAATCCTTCGGCGCGCCGTGCGGCTTTAACAGCAGTGCCGCCAGCGCCGGAGAGAGCGTCAGCGAGTTAATAGCGGAGATCACCGTCGATATCGCGATCGTCACCGCAAACTGCTTGTAGAACTGACCGGTAACGCCCGACAGAAACGCCATCGGCACAAACACCGCGCACAGCACCAGCGCAATCGCGATAATCGGCCCGGACACTTCACGCATCGCCTGGTGCGCGGCCGCAAGCGGCGCAAGCCCCTCTTCGATATTTCGCTCGACGTTTTCCACCACCACGATGGCGTCGTCCACCACGATACCGATGGCGAGCACCAGCCCGAACAGGCTGAGGGTATTCAGCGAGAAGCCGAGCAGGTAAAGAATGCTGAAGGTACCCACCACCGATACCGGCACCGCGATCAGCGGAATGATCGACGCGCGCCAGGTTTGCAGGAACAGAATGACCACCAGCACGACCAGCACCACGGCTTCCAGCAGGGTCTGCACCACCGCACGGATCGAATCGCGCACGAAGACCGTCGGATCGTAAGGTGCCGCCCACTTCATGTCCGCCGGGAAGCGCGTCGACAGTTCGTCCATTTTCGCGCGCACCGCGTTAGACAGATCGATGGCGTTCGCCCCCGGCGACTGGAAGATACCAATCCCGACCGCATCTTTATTGTTAAGCTGGGAACGCAGAGCATAGCTCCCGGAGCCCATTTCAATCCGCGCCACGTCGCGCAGGCGGACGACAGTACCGTCCTCCGTCGTTTTCAGGACAATATTGCCAAACTCTTCTTCGGTGTGCAGACGCCCCTGGGCGTTAATGGAGATCAGGAAATCGCTTTCTTTCGGCAGCGGCTCGGCGCCAAGCTGACCGGCGGAGACCTGTACGTTTTGCTCCTGCATCGCCGTGACCACGTCCGAAGCGGTCAGCCCGCGCGCCGCCACCTTATTTGGGTCCAGCCACACGCGCATCGCGTATTCGCCTGAGCCGAAAATCTGGATCTGGCCGACGCCGGGCAGACGCGCCAGCTCGTCCTTCACCTTCAGCGTGGCGTAGTTGCGCATATACAGCGAATCGTACTTACCGTTTGGCGAAAACAGATGCACCACCAGCGTCAGCGTGGGCGACTGCTTCTGGGTGGTAATGCCCAGACGCCGCACGTCTTCCGGCAGACGCGCCTCGGCCTGCGCGACGCGGTTTTGTACCTGAACCTGCGCCTGATCGGGGTCAGTCCCCGGACGGAAGGTGACGGTGGTCACCAGCACGCCGTCCGAGCCCGCGACGGATTTCATGTACATCATGTTCTCAACGCCGTTGATCGCCTCTTCCAGCGGCGTCGCCACGGTCTCGGCAATCACTTTCGGGTTAGCGCCCGGGTACTCCGCGCGCACCTGCACGCTTGGCGGCACGACGTCAGGATATTCGCTCACCGGCAGCAGCGGGATGGCGATTAACCCTGTGATAAAAATCAGAATCGACAGGACGGCAGCAAAGATCGGCCTGTCGATGAAAAAGCGGGAAAAGTCCATGGGTTGGATTCTCAGGTCAAGGGATCAGTTGAGGGCGCTGGTGGCGGTCATGGCAACGGTTTTGGCGTTAACCGGCATACCCGGCATAAACACTTTCTGTAACCCCTCGACGATGACTTTGTCGCCAGGATTCAGCCCCTGCCGCACGATGCGTAAACCGTCTGCCAGACGACCCGGCGTAATGTCGCGACGCTGCGCTTTCCCCTCTTTATCGACGATATAAACGTATTTACGATCCTGATCGGTCAGCACCGCCTTGTCGTCAATCAGCGTGGCTTTGAATTCCGCGCTGCCCGGCAGGCGTACGCGGGCAAACAGTCCCGGCGTGAACTGACGCTGTGAGTTATCCAGCAGCGCGCGCATGCGGATTGTCCCGGTGCTCGGCGTGAGCTGGTTATCCAGGAAATCCACTTTGCCCTGATGGGGATAACCCTCCTCGCCCGTCAGGCCAATCTCAACCGGCAGCGCCGTGTGATTGCTGGACGCCCCCTGCCCGCTGCGGGCCAGATTTTGATAGTGAAGATAGGTTGACTCGTCCACGTCAAAGTAGACGTACACCGTCTTCTGCGAGACCAGCGTGGTGAGGACGCTGGCGGTATCGCCCGCAGTCACCAGGTTACCGCTGGTGATCAGCGCCCGGCTGGCGCGACCGTCGATAGGCGCGGTCACTTTGGTGAAGTCCAGGTTGAGCTGGGCAGCGTCAACCGCCGCCTGCGCGGCGCGGATGTCGGCCTGCGCCTGAACGGCAGCCGAGCGACGCTGCTCCCACTCTTCCCGGGAGACCAGATGGGTATTGATCAGCTTATCGGTACGGTTAGCCTCACTTTGCGCGAGGCTGGCCTGCGTTTTGGCTCTTGCCAGGTTCGCCTGCGCCTGTTCCAGCGCGGCGCGATAGGTACGGTCATCAATGGTGAACAGCACCTCGCCCTTCATCACTTCCTGGCCGTCGGTGTAATTCACCTTATCAATGTAGCCGGAAACGCGCGGGCGCAGCTGAACGCTCTCCACCGCTTCAATCCGGCCGTTAAAGCTATCCCACTGGCTAATCGATTTCACCACCACGTCAGCGGCACTCACGGCAGGCGCAGGTGGCGCGGCATTTTGCGCGACGCTGTTATCGCATCCGACGAGCAGCACGGAGAGCAATATTGCCCCCAGCGCGCTCAGAGGAGAGTTACCCCAGGTTTTTTGCAGGCTCATTATTTTTATTCCGATAATTGTCGCCACCGGGCAAGACGCAGCAGGAGGCACCGCGCCACTTCCTTTGTCCGGGGGCTGTCTTAAGGCCATTTGTGTCGTTCATCGCCACAAAACTGTAACAGTTGCGAATACACTATTCGCGGCGATTGTAGGAAGGCGCTTAACTAAGTGCAAGAATAATTGTTGCACTTTATGTGCTATTTGAGCGGATGTGAAAAGACCCGTTTCGGTCAGGGTTTTAAATGCAACAATAAAACTTGCAATTACTGAAAAAACGCGCCACCTTTAAATGCAACAGACAAAGATACTTTTTCATCCGCTGCGTGGGGGTAACCAGATGAACACTGGCGCATTTATGCATGATTTACTCGACTGGATCGACAACAACCTGGACAGTCGCCTGGACATTGAGACCGTCGCCAGGCGTTCCGGCTACTCGAAATGGCACCTCCAGCGCCTGTTCAAAGAGCATACGGGCTATCCCCTCGCCGGGTATATTCGTGCGCAAAAGCTGCAAAAATCGGTTGAGCGGTTATCCCACAGCGACGAACCGATTCTGAACGTGGCGATCGCGCTGGGCTTTGACTCCCAGCAGTCCTTCAACCGCAGCTTTAAGCGTCAGTATGGTCAGGCGCCCGGAGCGTGGCGACGCAGTATGGGTAGCCCGGAAACACAGCAGCTTCGCCAGTAATGCATATTTTGCTGCAACATCGATCCGTTGCTGATATACTGTATATAAATACAGTATAGCGAGGTGCACGATGGCTGTTGAAACAAAATTTGTTGTCGTAAGAAAAGGTGAAGAGAAAATGACATTTGCCAGTAAGAAAGAGGCTGACGCTCACGACAAGCTGCTCGATATGGCCGACGCGTTCACCGACTGGCTGTTGCAAAGCGGAATGCAGATGGATGAAACGCAGGCTGAAAATCTTGGCCTGTATCTCGCCGAGCAGAAAGAGACCGTGCAGCATATTCTTCGTACCAGCAAGCTTCCCGATCTCACTGCTCCAGCGGTAGCGGATAAAACAGAATCCGATGCGGCTGACACGAAAAAAATTAGGGCTGTGAAAGCGGCCTGATTGTCTGAACAATCATCACCAATTTTGAACTATTCACCAGGCCCGGCAGCCAATTCCGGGCTCCCCCTTTGCCAGAGATTCGTTTCTTAATAATTGCTCTTTCATTCTTAATTTACAGTCATTGCACGTCATGCCTGCGATCGTTTTTTAACTGATGGCTGCATCAGGTATAAATATTGCTGATGTCTTATGAAACATTTTAATAATGAAGGAATTAGCTGCAGTTCGTAGTGATCTTCATGTTTGGATGAGATATAACCTGCTGCGGAAATTAACATTCTTGTAACGTTGATAAGGCTAAACAAATGAAGCAGGTTGGTATTGTTGGTTGGCGAGGAATGGTTGGTTCTGTTTTATTACAGAGAATGGTCGAAGAGAACGACTTCGACGATATCTCAGCGCATTTTTACAGTACTTCAAGCGCCGGGGCCGCCGGTCCAGTCATTGGCGGCGTCAGCTACACACTCAAAGATGCTAATTCTATCAGTGACCTGGCCGAAATGGATATCATCATTACCTGTCAGGGCGGTGATTACACAAAAGCAATCTATCCTGCTTTGATTAATTGTGGCTGGCAAGGCTACTGGATTGACGCGGCCTCAGCGCTACGGATGGATGAGAAAGCCTGCATTATTCTCGACCCCGTCAATCGCCCCACGATTGATCGTGCCGTTAAAGAGGGAATTAAACTTTTTGTCGGTGGCAACTGTTCCATCACGCTGAGTCTTATGGGGCTGGCAGGGTTGATTAAGGCTGACCTGATCGAATGGATGAGCGTTATGACCTATCAGTCTGCATCAGGTGCGGGAGCGCAATATGTCAGGGAATTAATTGTTCAAAGTGCCTGGATCAGTGAGCATTTGTCCTCTGATGAACTGGCATCATCAGGTTCAGTGCTGCCTTTAGTCAATAAAGTCAGTGCGTTAATTAACAGCGCTGACATGCCGATACAGAATTTCGGCGCGCCTTTAATGGGCAGCATTATACCGTGGATTGACAGCGATTTAGGGGATGGTAATAGCCGTGAAGAGTGGAAAGGTGAAGCCGAAACAAACAAAATTCTTGGTTTGTCTCCTGGTGCGATCCCGGTAAATGGATTGTGTATTCGTGTTGGCGTGATACGCTGCCACAGCGCCGCAATCACCATGAAGCTCAGGCGTGACGTCAGCGAAGAAGAATTTGCAGCGTTAGTGACGCATTCTCATCCCTGGGTTAACTATGTGCCCAATAACAAGGTTGAAAGCGTCAGTAAATTGACCCCGGCTTATATCAGCGGTTCGCTTCAGGTTGGTATTGGCCGTTACAAGAAAATGTCTCTCAACAACGATCCAATATATTCGGTTCTGACGGTTGGCGATCAGCTACTGTGGGGAGCGGCGGAGCCCTTGCGCCGCATGTTGAATATTCTGCTGGGCAAAATCTAAGACATATTTTCTGAATAAAAGCATCTATTGAACAGGTGCTTTTATTGTATTGTCTCAGCAGGTTCGTGCCAACGCCGCCAAAATCATTTCACGCGCGTGACGCAATACCGATTTTATTTCGCCTGCCGGGATATCAGCGAGCCCCAGTCCGCGTAGCAGGAATATGCCTTCTACAGCGAGAAACGCGTGCCTGACATCGGCCATCTCCTCTCCAGCCTCGCGTAGCGGTTCGAGGAGTGTGCGATACAGGTTGCGAGCGGGCGCCAGCATACCTGGCGCATGCACGAGAGCCGTAATAAGAAACGCCGCCATCTGTGTTACAGCATCCTCTTCCTCCAGCGCTTCCTCGATGTGCGCAAGAATTAATTCTCGTGGCCCTGCGGCGGTAGCTGTAAGACGCTGACTGACTGCCTGCTGGAAACGCGTCACTTCGCGCTCAAGCACGGCGTAAATCAGGCCATCCTTTGATGAAAAGGTATACACAAGGCCGCCTTTACTGATGCCAGCACGTTCCGCGACGGCATCCAGCGTAAATACGCGCCCTCCAGACTCAAGGATGATGCTTTCAGCAGCATCTAAAACCAGCTCCCGATCGATTTCTTTTTTGCGCGTCACGATTTCCCCTTGCTTAATTCGACTGATCAGTCGAATAATGTTTTCGACTGGCCAGTCACATTAGCACTGCAAGCCTTGCCCGACAAGATTGCAATGCGTTCATTCCCTGATAAACCTATGAAAGGCAAGAAATTGAATGAATTATTACCCTCTGCAGCACTCGCACATTTTGTGATGAAAGTGAACGATGTTGATGCCAGCTATGCATTTTACCAGGGGCTAGGCCTGCGTGCGCTCGACAAATTTCCGGGCATGGCGATTATTGAGTTACGCGGCGGCACCCATTTGTTGTTGACCGAAAAGGATGTGCCTGAAACGCAGAGTCTGCATATCAGCCGCGTTGGTCAGCGGCCAGATTTTGCTGCAGAAAAAATTGATCTCATGATCGCGGGCCATTCCAGATCGGAACTTGAAACGTATCGAACTGGCCTCATCGCAAAGGGATATTCAGCTCAGGAAATTGCGCAGGAAACGCTATTTGGACATCATTATTTTTCCCTGCAGGATCCGGATGGAAACGGTATAAGTTTCTACACCAGCCACTGTAGCCAACAGCCTGTTTAAATCAGTTTTAGACTGCGAAGTGCTCTCCGAAAGTGCTTCGCACTACTACCTTCAGCTGCCCCCACCAAATTTTGCCCCAGCCTCTGACGCACAACGGGTGTATTGTTTTAGACAATTCATTCCTCTAAAGGACACCTGCGCAATGATCACCATCCTCGGCAAAACCACCTCCATCAACGTTCGTAAAGTGCTCTGGACCTGCGAAGAAGCGGGCATAGCCTATCAGCAGGAAGATTACGGCAGCGGTTTTGCCTCGACGGAAACGGATGCCTTCCGCGCCCTGAACCCCAACGCCATGGTGCCGGTGCTGATTGATGGCGATTTCGTGCTGTGGGAGTCCAATTCCATCTGCCGTTATCTGGCGCGCAAGGCCGAACGTCACGATCTGCTGCCCGCAGAACCGCAGGCCTGCGCCAACGTTGAGCGCTGGATGGACTGGCAGGCCACTGAATTTAACAACGCCTGGCGCTATGTCTTCCCGGCCCTGGGGCGTAAAAACCCGGACTTTAACGACCCTGAGCGCATTGCGGCGGGAATCAAAGAGTGGAACCACTGCATCACCATTCTGGAAAACCAGCTGCAGCGCACCGGGGCTTTTGCGGCGGGCGAGACGTTTACCCTTGCGGACGTGGTGCTTGGGCTGTCGGTGAATCGCTGGAAAATGACGCCGTTTGATAAGCCAGACGTGCCCGCCATTGAGGCGTGGTTCGAGCGCCTTAACCAGCGTCCGGCATTTTTGCGTCACGGCAATAACGGCATGGTGTAAAACTTAATGCCTGAATGAATACCGCAACGAGGCTGTTTTATTTAATTACGAAACCCTGAAAGTCGTCAGAGGGAATAATAATTAAGCCATATCCTGGACAGCCCGTTGAATCGCTTTGCTAGCCTGAATAGGCAGGCAAAGCTCAACCCGGAGGTATTCTTGCTGATAAGACTCAAGAAAGAACGAACGCATAAGGAGGATCGCCGGCTTGCTCTCTGGCTGGCGACCTCGGCAGGTTTGCTTAACGCCATCGCCCTTGGGGCATTTGGTTTTTTTCCCTCACACATGACCGGCAACACCTCACAGTTATCCAGCGAAGTTTCTTCTACCGATCTGAGCGATATTATTTTCTTCGGCTCGATTATTCTCTCATTTGTGGCTGGCGCCATTATTGCGCGCACAATTGTCATATGGGGTATTATCCATAACGTCAGGCTGGTTTTTTGCCAGATCCTTTTTGTCGAGGGGATATTACTGACCGGCGTTTCCTTCTACGAAATGTATTTCCATGCGCTCAACAGCAACCGCGAAATTATTCTTTTTCTCTGCTTTCTGATGGGCATTCATAATTCCACCTCCACGCAGCTTTCCGGCGGACGAGTGAGATCGACGCACATTACCGGCACGCTAACGGACGCGGGGATTTCCCTGGCCTCCGTAATGGTCGCGATGCTGCGCAGGGATTACTCCAAAGATACGGCGGCGCAAAAAAGTCAGCTAAAAACCCACTTAACCACCCTGTTTTCGTTCATTACGGGTGGTATCGCGGGGCTGCTGCTGTTCAGATGGATTGGCTTCAACGCCATGCTAGCACTGGGGTTGATGCTTGCGGTTGTCGCCGTGGTATCAATTATCACCGTCTCGTCGCGGGTTCGACGGGTGCGTGCCACTCTATGAAGATAATGACCTTTTTTCGGTGTAAGATCCCTTTAGATGTGACGTTGTCACTTCTAAAGGTTCGCTTTAGGACTATTCTGCCCGCAACACAATCAGGCCTTACGCCGTAAGGCCTGGCTTAAGGTTGTCACTGTTTTCATAGGGTTACTGATTTTACCCCTTCGCTGGAACCCTTCCCAAACGCTTGCTATAGGTGAAATACCCCTGCCGAAACATGGCATAACAACAGGCAACCGGTGGTTGCTATAACGCATGCGCACAGGGAGACACACCGCAATGCACCCATTACTCAAACGTTCGCTGCTGTTTGTCGGCGCCATTATCGTGGTTCTCGCCCTCCTCGTCTGGGGGATCGGGCTGGAAACGATCAAGGCGCGTAAGGTTGACCTGATCTATCTCGGGCAACAGCATATGATTCTGGTTTTCTCATCAATGTTCTTTGCCCTGCTGGTGGGTATTCCGGCGGGTATTCTGCTGAGCCGCCCGGCCGCGCGGGGAATCTCCGAATATGTGATGCAAATCTTCAACGTAGGCAACACGCTGCCGCCGCTGGCCGTGCTGGCCCTGGCGATGGTGGTGATTGGCATTGGCGATACGCCCGCCATCATCGCCCTGTTCCTCGCCTCGCTGCTGCCGATCGTGCGTAATACTTATGCCGGGCTGTGCTCGGTCCCGCCGTCGCTGCTGGAAGCGGCAAACGGGATTGGCATGACCAAATGGCAGCGTCTGCGTCAGGTTGAGCTGCCTGCCGCCTGGCCGGTCATGCTCTCCGGCATTCGCATTGCGACCGCCATTAACGTCGGTACCGCGCCGCTGGCGTTCCTGATTGGTGCCAGCAGCTACGGCGAGCTGATTTTCCCCGGCATTTATCTGAACGATTTCCCGACCCTGATCCTCGGCGCGGCGGCCACCGCCCTGTTCGCCCTGATCCTCGATACCCTGCTGGCGGCGCTGGGTCGCGTGATGAGTCCCCATCTCGCTCGATAACAATAACAAGGAGCTTTTATGAGACTGTTTTCCGGCCTGACGGCGCTGTGTGCCGCGGCGCTGTTCACCAGCCAGGCGATGGCGGCCCCGCTGATTCTGGCAACCAAGAGCTTTACCGAGCAGCATATTCTCTCGGCGATGACCGTGCAGTACCTGCAAAAGAAAGGATTCCAGGTTCAGCCGCAAACCAATATCGCCACGGTGATTTCCCGTAACGCGATGATCAACAAGCAGATTGACATGACCTGGGAGTACACCGGCACGTCATTAATCATCTTTAACCACATCAACAAGCGCATGTCGCCAGAGGAGTCTTACGAGACGGTGAAACGTCTGGACGCGAAGCACGGTCTGGTCTGGCTCAAGCCCGCCGACATGAACAACACCTATGCGTTCGCCATGCAGCGCAAGCGCGCCGAGGCGGAACATATCAACACCATGTCGGAGATGGTGGCCAAGATTGAGCAGATCCGTAAAACCAACCCGGACAAAAACTGGCTGCTGGGTTTAGACCTGGAATTTGCCGGGCGCAGCGACGGCATGAAGCCGCTTCAGGCCGCCTATAAGATGGACCTGGACCGCCCGCAGATCCGTCAGATGGACCCCGGTCTGGTCTATAACGCGGTGCGCGACGGCTTCGTCGACGCCGGGCTGATTTACACCACCGACGGGCGCGTGAAGGGCTTCGACCTCAAGGTGCTGGAAGATGATAAAGGCTTCTTCCCGAGCTATGCCGTCACCCCGGTAGTCCGTAAGGACACGCTGGAGGCCAATCCGGGCCTGGAAGAGGCGCTCAACACCCTCTCTGCCCAGCTCAACAACGACGTTATCACCGAACTGAACAAGAAGGTGGATATCGACCATCAGTCACCGCAGCAGGTCGCCCGCGATTTCCTGCGTAGCAAACAGCTGCTGTAGGAGGCACTATGGAGACGATTCACTACATTCTGGACAACTGGGACTACCTGTTAACCCTGACGCTGCAGCATCTGTGGCTGGTGGCGCTGGCCGTGGGCTTAGCCATTCTCATCGGGGTCCCGCTCGGCATTCTGATTGTTCGCCACAAGTGGCTGGCAACGCCGGTGCTGGGGATTGCCACCATCGTGCTGACCATTCCGTCCATTGCGCTGTTTGGCCTGATGATCCCGCTGTTTTCGCTGATCGGTCAGGGAATTGGCGCCCTGCCCGCCATTACGGCGGTGTTTCTCTACTCGCTGCTGCCGATCGTGCGTAACACCCATACGGCGCTCGACAGCCTGCCGCCCGGCCTGCATGAAGCCGGACGCGGCATCGGCATGACCTTCTGGCAGCGCCTGCGCTGGGTCGAAATCCCGATGGCGCTGCCGGTGATTTTCGGCGGGATCCGCACCGCCGTGGTGATGAACATCGGCGTGATGGCGATTGCCGCGGTGATCGGCGCGGGCGGTCTGGGCCTGCTGCTGCTCAACGGCATCGGCGGAAGTGATATCCGCATGTTGATTGCGGGCGCGCTGATGATTTGTCTTTTAGCGATTGTGCTCGACTGGCTGCTGCACCGTCTGCAGGTGGTTCTGACTCCAAAGGGGATTCGATAATGATAAAACTGGAAAACCTCACCAAACAATTTTCACAGAAGCACGGCCAGACCTTTAAGGCCGTCGACAACGTCAACCTGAACGTGCCTGAAGGGGAAATGTGTGTGCTGCTGGGCCCGTCCGGCTGCGGGAAGACCACCACACTGAAGATGATTAACCGCCTCATTACCCCAAGCAGCGGGACGATCCTGATCAACGGCGAAGACACCAGCGGGATGGACACCGTCACCCTGCGCCGCAACATTGGCTACGTGATCCAGCAGATTGGCCTGTTCCCTAACATGACCATCGAAGAGAACATTACCGTCGTGCCGCGCATGCTGGGCTGGGATAAAGCGCGCTGTAAAACCCGCGCCGAAGAGCTGATGGATATGGTGGCGATGGATCCGCATAAGTTCCTGAATCGCTATCCGCGTGAGATGTCCGGCGGCCAGCAGCAGCGTATCGGCGTGATCCGCGCCCTGGCGGCGGATCCTCCGGTACTGCTGATGGATGAACCTTTCGGCGCGGTGGACCCGATCAACCGCGAGGTGATCCAGAACCAGTTCCTGGAGATGCAGCGCAAGCTGAAAAAAACCGTCATGCTGGTGAGCCACGATATCGACGAAGCCCTGAAGCTCGGCGACCGTATCGCGGTGTTCCGTCAGGGGAAAATCGTGCAGTGCGCCAGCCCGGACGAACTGCTGGCGAAACCAGCAAACGAGTTTGTCGGCTCGTTTGTCGGTCAGGACCGCACCCTGAAGCGCCTGCTGCTGGTATCGGCGGGCGACGTCACCGACCAGCAGCCGACCATTACGGTGCGGGGCTCTACTCCGCTTTCCGAAGCCTTTGCGACCATGGATGATAATGATATTCGCGCAATTACCGTAGTCGACGAGCACGGCAAGCCGCTGGGCTTTGTGAAGCGTCGCGAAGCGCGTAACGCCAGCGGGACCTGCGCCGACATCCTGCATCCGTTCCGCATGACCGGCAAGGCGGAAGACAACCTGCGCGTGGTGCTGTCACGCCTGTATGAGAGCAACACCAGCTGGATGCCGATCGTGGATGAGGACGGGCGCTACAACGGCGAGATTTCTCAGGACTATATTGCCGAGTATCTGAGTTCAGGTCGTACGCGCCGGGCGCTGAATATTCACACCGACAGCTAACCTTTCTGGCCGGGCATCGCCCGGCTTTTCCGCACGCATACCTTTTGCTAACCCCGCGATTAGCCGCCACAATATCGTATCTTTCCCGTTTACTCGCGACTCATGCAACGTCTTCATACTTACCCCGACATCCGCGCGATGTTTCGTCGACTGCTGATTGCAACCGTCACCGGCGTGCTGGCCGCGCTGGCCGTTGCGGTGTTCCGCCACAGCATGTATCTGCTGGAGTGGCTGCTTCTCAGCAACGACAGCGGCAGCCTGGTGAATGCCGCCGCGTCGCTCTCACCCTGGCGGCGCGCGCTGACGCCCGCGCTGGGCGGGCTGGCTGCCGGGCTGCTGCTCTGGGGATGGCAGCGCCTGACCGCCCAGCGGCCTCATGCCCCTACCGATTACATGGAAGCGCTGGAGACGGGCGACGGTCAGTTTGACTACGGCGCCAGCCTGGTGAAATCTCTTGCCTCTCTGCTTGTCGTTGCCAGCGGCAGCGCCATCGGACGTGAAGGGGCGATGATCCTGCTTGCTGCCCTCGCCGCCTCCTTTTTTGCCCGGCGCTTTACGCCCAAATCCGAATGGAAGTTATGGATCGCCTGCGGCGCCGCGGCCGGGATGGCCAGCGCCTACCATGCTCCATTAGCCGGAAGCCTGTTTATTGCGGAGATTCTGTTTGGCACCCTGATGCTGGCCTCGCTCGGCCCCGTCATTATCGCGGCGGTGGTGGCGCTGCTCACCACGCAGCTCCTGGCGCCGGGTACCGGCACGCTCTACGCGGTCCATTTGAGCGGCACACTCACCGCAGCCGATTATGCCCTGCTGGTCGCCATGGGGCTGCTGGCAGGGCTTTGCGGACCGCTGCTAATGGGGTTGATGGCATTCAGCCACGGTCTTTTCCTGCACTTAAAACTCTCGCCTCCGTGGCAATTAGCGCTGGGCGGTGCGATCGTTGGGCTGCTGTCTCTTCTGACGCCGAAGGTGTGGGGGAATGGCTACAGCGTGGTTCAGGCTTTTCTGCTCGCGCCGCCGCTGCTGTCGGTGATTGCCGGAGTGTTCATCTGTAAGCTGCTGGCTGTACTGGCGAGCAGCGGATCGGGTGCGCCGGGCGGGGTGTTCACGCCCACGCTGTTTGTCGGCATGGCAACAGGCATGCTATTCGCGCAGTTTTTCGCGCTGTGGCTGCCGGGTTCTGAAACGGCTATTTTGCTGGGGCTGGCAGGGATGGCAACGCTACTCGCCGCGACCACGCATGCGCCCATTATGTCGGCACTGATGGTCTGTGAAATGACCGGACAGTATTTTTTACTGCCCGGCCTGCTGATCGCCTGCGTGGTGGCGTCCGTATCGTCGCGGACGTTACGCCACGACTCGATCTACGGTCAGCACGCCACCGAGGGCAGAGAGATCGATGTACTGCGCTAGCTCGCGCTGCTCGGCGCGTGGCAAATAAGGCAGCTCGCCGACTAATGGGCCAGGCAGTTTGGTGCTCAGCACGTCAATAATCTCGGCGTAGTGCGCCAGGCCCGGGTTGATGCGGTTTGCCACCCAGCCAATCAGCGGCAGGCCGTCATTGGCAATCGCCTGCGCCGTCAGCAGCGCGTGGTTGATGCACCCTTCCTGGATCCCCACCACCATTACCACCGGAAGCTGCTCCTGCACAACCCATTCAGACAGCGGGCGCAAATCATTCATCAGGCTGCGCCAGCCGCCCGTCCCTTCAACCACTACGTGGTCAACCTTCTCGCTCAGGTTCGCCAGTCCGTCGGACAACAGGGGATAATTAATCAGGCCGCTGTGCGCCACGCTGCTCTCCTCTTCGCTTAACGCGATGGGATTGACCGCGTGATAAGGCAACTCCAGTGACGAGACGCTTTGCAGCACCAGGGCGTCTTTATTACGCAATCCCTCTGGCGTCTCTTTACTCCCTTTTGCGACCGGTTTGTACCCTGCCACGCGTTTACCGCTTGCTGCCAGCGCCTGCAGCAATGCGCGGGATACGACGGTCTTGCCGACAGAGGTATCTGTACCAGTAACAAAGAAACGCTTAAGCATGACTCACTCCACCTCTTGGGTATGCTTCGAAAATATAAACCAGGTAAATAATTCAGTGGAGGAAGTCTACGGGATGCATGCGCTACCCGGCTTGAGATAGCGCAATTTTTCTTACATCAGCGGAAAAGAGTTAACCCTGTAGCAGGCGGATCAACAGCGAGCCGTTATACATGGCATCTTTGACCAGCGCCGCGCCTGCCATCGTGCCCTGGTTGGAAAACTGGGTGCTTTCTACCGCAATATTTTTGCTGTAGGCAGGAAGCGACTGCTGATGGATACAGGCCGAGATCGCCGGGAAGAGGATTTCCGCCGCCTGGCTCAGCGGTGAGCCAATGAGGATTTTTTGCGGGTTGAAGAGGTTCACCATAATGGCCAGAATGCGGCCAACGTTATTCCCTACTCCAGTAATAATGTCCTTCGCCAGCAGATCGCCCTGGCGCGCGGCGGCGCAGAGAGAATCCACCGTTAAGGGTTGTCCGTGCAGCGAGGAGCTCATGGACTGGCTGAGCCGGACCTGCGCCAGTTCCAGCACGCTTTCCACGCTGGCAATGGTCTCGAGACAGCCGTGGTTCCCGCAGTAGCAGCGCTTGCCGTAAGGGTCGACCTGGGTGTGGCCGATTTCCACCAGGCTGCTGCTTCCGGCGTGGAGAAGCCGTCCGTCGGTAATCACCCCCGCGCCGACGTTATGGTCGATAACCACCTGAATCACATCCCGCGCGCCCCGGGACGCGCCGAACAGCGCTTCCGCCATCGTCCAGGCGCTGATGTCATGCTGAATATAGACCGGCACGCCGGTATGGTTTTTCAGCACCTCTCCCAGCGGCATCTCTTTCACATCGTCGTAGAACGGCATGCGGTGAACAATACCATTTTCGGTATCAATAATACCCGGCATGGTGATGGCGATCGCCGTTAAGCGTTCAAGGCGCTGCTGATGGCGGATAAAGAAGCGATCGATGTGCGAGACTATCGCCTCAAGGAGCGACTCCTCGGCGTTGAGCGGCAGTTCAAGACGGTCTTCCACCACCAGCTTGCTGCTCAGGTCGCGCAGCGCAAGGAAGATCTCCCCCCGGCTGATGCGCAGCGACAGATAGTGCCAGGCCTCCGTCTCCACCACCAGCCCAACGGCCGGACGGCCACGGCTGCCCGGCTCCTGAATTTCCGTCTCCTGAACCAGGTGTGCTTCCAGCATCTCGCGGACTATCTTGGTGATACTGGCAGGTGCCAGCTGTGCCAGGCGCGAAAGATCGATACGCGAAACCGGACCAAGCTGATCAATCAGGCGATACACCGCGCCAGCGTTGGTCTGCTTAATCTGATCAATATGCCCTGGCTGACTATCCGCGACCACCTCGTACTCCCTTATTTTCGAGCTTCGAAATAAACTGTTGGCTATGGTGAAGCACTTGTATGGCTGCCGTCAAATATTTACTTAGCCATGTGATTTACCGCACATTTTTGCCCACTTTTGCCTGAAAATGCTGCCCGGCAGAGGCGTTCATCAACTGCTGTTTGAAGCGCTGCGCGGCGTGACTCTGTTCTCGATGTTTTGACCAGACCAGCCACATCTCTGAAACGGCATCCTCTTCGGCAATGGTTACCCAGCGCATTTCGCGCAGTTGTACCCGTTTAAAGGAGGCTGGAAGAATAGAGACGCCCAGCCCGGCAGCGACCAGGCCGATAATCGTCATCGCTTCCCCGACTTCCTGGGTGATGACCGGGGCAAGATCGTAGCGGCGCATCAGCCCCAGAATATCGTCATACAGACCTGTTCCAACCTGCGGGTCAAAAAAGACAAACGGCTCTTTTGCCAGCTCAGCCAGCGAAACCGTCGGACGCGACGCCAGCGGGTGATCGTGCGGGATCATGGCCATCAGCGGCTCGCGCAGGATCACCTCCCACTCCAGCGAGTCCGGCAGCTGGGTATTGCGCATCAGCCCCAGATCCAGCGAGCCTTCATTCAGCGGCGCGATCTGCTCGCGGGTGTTGATCTCGCGCGTTTGAATGTGAACATCCGGGAAATGGCGGCGGAATGACGACAGGGTTTCCGAGACGGCGCTGATAAACGGCGCGGACGAGGTAAACCCGATGCGCAACTCTCCGGCTTCCCCGAGATAGAGCCGTTCTGCCCGAGCGGCGGCGTCATCGACCATGCTCAGAATTTGTCGGCTGTCGTTCAGAAACTGCTTACCCGCCGCCGTCAGGCTCACGCTGCGGTTGGTGCGGGCCAGAAGGCGCGCCCCGACCTGCTGCTCCAGGATCTGAATCTGCTGGCTTAACGGTGGCTGAGAGATGTTTAGCCGTGCCGCCGCGCGGCCAAAATGCAGCTCTTCGGCGACGGCGACAAAGTAGCGGAGATGACGCAGCTCGATATTCATATTTCTAAAGTATCATTTAAGATTATTAATATATTAGACAGAATATTTACATTTTCCTACCCTTATCAGGTGGTCATACCCGTCACCAGAAATCACGGGGATGTTTAAGCAAGGAAACTGTGTGAGTCGTACAACTACTATTGATATCGATCCGGCCAGAGATATCAATGATTTACCCGCAGCATCGCAGCCGGTTCAGTTCATTAAACGTGGTACTCCCCAATTTATGCGCGTCACGCTGGCGCTCTTTTCCGCCGGTCTGGCAACCTTCGCCCTGCTCTATTGCGTACAGCCGATCCTGCCCGTTCTCTCCCATGAGTTTGGCGTATCGCCTGCCAGCAGCAGCGTTTCACTCTCTATTTCTACCGGCATGCTGGCGATTGGCCTGCTCTTTACCGGGCCGCTGTCCGACGCCATTGGCCGTAAACCGGTGATGGTAACCGCGCTGATGCTGGCCTCGGTCTGTACGTTACTCTCGACCATGATGACCAGCTGGCACGGTATTCTGGTGATGCGCGCGCTGATTGGGCTCTCGCTCAGCGGCGTGGCGGCGGTCGGGATGACCTATCTCAGCGAGGAGATCCACCCGAGCTTTGTTGCCTTCTCTATGGGGCTTTACATCAGCGGGAACTCGATTGGCGGAATGAGCGGACGTCTGCTGAGCGGGGTATTCACGGACTTCTTTAACTGGCGTATTGCGCTGGCAGTCATCGGGTGTTTTGCGCTGGCATCTGCCCTGATGTTCTGGAAAATTCTGCCGGAATCGCGTCATTTCCGCCCGACATCGCTGCGTCCGAAAACGCTGTTTATCAACTTTCGTCTGCACTGGCGCGACAAGGGGCTGCCGCGCCTGTTCCTGACCGGCTTCCTGCTGATGGGCTCGTTCGTCACGCTGTTTAACTATATTGGCTACCGCCTGATGCTCTCGCCGTGGCATCTGAGCCAGGCGGTGGTCGGCCTGCTTTCCGTGGCGTACCTTACCGGCACCTGGAGCTCGCCGAAGGCCGGGGCGATGACCGCACGCTATGGCCGCGGCCCGGTCATGCTGTTCTTCACGGCGATGATGCTGGTCGGCCTGTTGCTGACGCTCTTCTCCTCCCTGTGGCTGATTTTTGCCGGCATGCTGCTCTTCTCCGCAGGGTTCTTCGCCGCGCATTCGGTCGCCAGCAGCTGGATTGGACCGCGCGCCCGTCGCGCCAAAGGTCAGGCATCGTCGCTGTATCTGTTTAGCTATTACCTGGGATCCAGCATCGCCGGGACGCTCGGCGGTGTCTTCTGGCATAACTACGGCTGGAACGGCGTGGGCGGGTTTATCGCGCTGATGCTGTGCGCCGCGCTGCTGGTTGGCGCAAGTCTTCATAAACGTCTGAGATAATACGCCTGCGGGCTGATGTCCGTTAAGACGCGCCATCCACAAAAACGGCACCAGCGTACTGGTGCCGTTTCACGTTCAGGAATCCCAGGCCTGCTCTATCTTACCGGCTTCAAACTGCGGAGGCGGTTTGCGGAAACGGCGCGTGAGCCACGTCAGGTAAAGGATCCCCAGTGCCGCCCAGATGAGGCCAAGCGTCAGGGACGTCGCTTCGAGGTTTATCCACAGCACGCCGACCGTGACGGCACCGATGAGCGGCAGCAGGAGATAGTGGAAACGATCTTTCCACGTTTTGTTCAGCCCCTTACGCCGCCAGAAATGGTTGTACACCGAGAGATTAACAAACGTAAACGCCACCAGCGCGCCAAAATTGATCAGCGCCGTCGCGGTCACGAGATCGAAGTACAGGGCCGACAGCGCCACTATCCCAACCATAATGACGTTCAGGGCCGGCGTACGCCATTTCGGATGCACGTAGCCAAACACCCGCTCCGGAAACACGTTGTCACGCCCCATCACATACAGTAAGCGCGAGACGCTGGCGTGCGAGGCCAGGCCTGAAGCGAGCGTATTCACAAACGTGGTACACAGAAACACCGACTGGAAGAGCTTGCCGCCCACGTACAGCGCTATTTCCGGCAGCGCGGCGTCCGGGTTCTTGAAGCGCGCGATCGTCGGGAAAAAGAGTTGCATGAAAAACGAGGCAACAATGAATATCAGCCCGCCATACAGAGCGGTGAGGAAAATCGCTTTGGGGATCACCCGCGCCGCGTTTGGCGTCTCTTCCGACAGCGTGGTGACCGCGTCAAAGCCGAGGAAAGAGAAGCAGACGATAGTCGCGCCGGTAATAATCGGGATCAGGTGTGCGTTCTCGCTGATAAACGGCTGGAGCGACCAGACGGTGCCGACGCCCTCCCCCTTGTGCAGACCGTGCACCACGAGTATGACAAACACCACCATGATGGCGATCTGCACCAGCACAAACAGGGTGTTAAAGTTGGCGACCAGATTCACACTCTTGAGGTTCGCCAGCGTCAGGATCGTTACAAACCCCACCACCCAAACCCACGGCGGGACTTCAGGGAACAACGCGGAAAGGTAGATCTTCGCCAGCAGCACGTTGATCATCGGCAGGAAGAGATAATCCAGCAGCGATGACCAGCCGACCATAAAGCCTAAGTGGGGTCCGATCGATTTCTGCGTGTAGGTATACGCAGAGCCTGCTTCCGGGAACTGTCGTACCAGTTTACCGTAGCTGATGGCGGTAAACATGACGCCAGCCAGCGCCAGGAGATACGAGGCGGGCACGTGGCCGTTGCTGATACCGGACACAATGCCGAAGGTATCAAACACGGTCATGGGGGTGAGATAAGCCAGCCCCATCATGACCACCTGCCAGAGCTTGAGGGAACTGCGCAGCCGGGTTCTTCCGGCCATGCCCGGCGAGTCAAGAGAGGTGTTAGTCGCCATAAACCGTCCCCCCCATGCTTACCGTGGTTTGCAATCGCGCTGTCCTTAACGCAAACCTGCTTAGCAAAGGGGGAAGTTGTAAAGAACACACGCGATCGTACCAGCGCACCGTCTCTGGCTCGCACTCACAGCAGGCGCCTGACTGGCCCCCTTCGCCCTGCGGATAGTTGAACATCTGCATCATTTCCTACCTCGTCACACAGTGTCGTTAAGAAAATCCCTGTGCCGCCTGCGCTCCATAACGCGACTCCCGGGAGATAGCTGGCGTGCCAGCAAACAGTTAGGCCAGGCTCCGCGCAGGCCGTTTGGTATTACGTATGAGATGAAACAAAGCGGCCCCTTACCGGGGCACGTCATCAGGCGTTTTTCAGCATCCACTCAATTTCCGTTTCGGTAATCAGGCGTTCAAACTGCAGTAATTCATCGTTTTTGCAGGCGTGATAGACGTGGCAGAAGCGTTCGCCCAGCCGCTCGCGCAGGCTATCGTTTTGCATAAATTCCCACAGCGCATCGCTCTGACGGATCGGGAACGGCAGTCCGTCCTGCTCCAGACCATTGCCTTCCACTTCTTCCTGCAGCGGTAAATCGTTATCCAGGCCATGTAAAATGCCGGCAAAAATCGCCGCCATCACCAGATACGGATTCGCGTCAGCGCCCGCTACCCGATACTCGACCCGATGGTTATGGCGATCGCCGCAGGGGATACGCAGGGCAACGGTGCGATTATTGTGTCCCCATGACGCCTGCGTCGGCACGTACATTCCCGGCTGGAAACGGCGGTAGGAGTTGACGTTCGGTGCCAGCAGCGCCATGGACGCAGGCATCAGGTCGATCATCCCGGCCAGCGCGCGTTTCAGCAGCGCGGAATCCTCGCCGCTGGCGTCTGCGAGCACGTTTTCGCCTCGGTTGTTTTGCATGCTGATATGGATGTGCATCCCGCTGCCCGCATGTTCTTCATACGGCTTTGCCATAAACGTGGCGTGCATCTTATGTTTTTCTGCCATCTGCCTGACGAGACGTTTTAGCGCCAGCGCATCATCGCAGGCATCGAGCACGTTTTCCGTATGGTGCAGGTTTATCTCAAACTGGCCCGGAGAGGCCTCAGCCACTGCCCCGTCGGCGGGGATCAGCTGCAGCTGCGCCAGTTCGTCAATGTCGTTCAGCACGTCAGCAAAGTGGTTCAGATTATCAACCGAGTAGACCTGACTCTGCGTGTTGCGCACGTCGGTGCCCGGCGCGCAGGGTGGCTGCAGATAGCCGTCGGCATCGCGTTTACGGTCAAGTAAATAGAACTCCAGCTCTACCGCTACCACGGGGAACAGGCCGCGCTGGCGCAGCTGCTGCCAGAGTCGGTTGAGTACGTTCCGCGGCTCAACGTCAAAGGGAGCGCCATCTTCATCGACCATGGTGAGCTGCACCTGACCAATGTATTCCGGGTCGGCGGCGGACGGCGTCAGGGTGCCCGGTACCGGCACGCAGATACAGTCCGGCTCGCCGAGCTCCTGTCCCAGGCCCGCCTCTTCCACGACGTTACCCAAAATGTCCATGGCGAAAACCGATGCCGGGAAATAGCAGCCTTTTTCAAGTTTGCTCAGTCCGGCAACCGGGATGCGTTTGCCGCGAAAACAGCCGTTCAGGTCGGTCAGGAGGACATCAATAAACTGGGTGTCAGGATACTTTTCTAAATAGCGCTTCACTTCCAGCGTAAAGGCGCTGCCCCGCCTCTCATCCGTGTGCTGCACAAAGTTCTCAACTTCTACGATATTGGTTTCCATGATTTACCACCGTTTTTGGGATTTGCGTTCGCTGCTCTGGACTGTCAAATATAATGTCCACCCTATCGAATCTGTATGCAAATAAATTGTTTGTCAAATGTTAAATTAAGTTTGCAAAAGGCAGATCCCGTTGCTAGATTGAGAAAATATTGAACGAAAAGGCCGTTTTGCAGGCGATAATGGCCTAAATTTAGTCCACTTTGTGAGGGCGATCATGGAAAATATAATGAACAAGCCAGTTATTGGCGTGGTGATGTGTAGAAACAGGCTCAAGGGTCATGAGACCCAGACCCTGCAAGAAAAGTACCTGAACGCCATCATTAACGCGGGGGGTTTACCGATTGCCTTACCGCATGCGCTGGCAGAGCCAGAGCTGCTCACCGCTCTGCTGCCAACCCTGGACGGGATTTACCTGCCGGGCAGCCCAAGTAACGTGCAGCCGCACCTTTATGGTGAAAACGGCGATGAGCCTAACGCCGATCCCGGGCGAGATCTTCTGAGTATGGCGCTGATTGCCGCCGCGCTCGAAAGGCGCATCCCCATTTTCGCCATCTGCCGGGGGCTGCAGGAGCTGGTTGTTGCGACGGGGGGGACGCTGTATCGCCGCCTGTTCGAGCAGAACGACCTGCTCGAGCACCGGGAAGATCCTGAACTGCCGGTTGAGCTACAATACGCTCCGTCTCATGAAGTTCAGGTTCAGGAGGGAGGACTGCTGTCTCAATTAATACCAGGCTGTAACACATTTTGGGTAAACTCGTTACACGGGCAAGGTGCACGAACGTTAGGAGCACGGCTTCGCGTGGAGGCCCGTTCGACGGATGGGCTGGTCGAGGCGGTCAGCGTTTATGACCACCCTTTTGCCCTCGGCGTGCAATGGCACCCCGAATGGAACAGCAGCGAGTACGCCCTGTCCCGTATGTTGTTTGAAGGTTTTATCACCGCCTGTCAAAGCCACATTGCCGAGAAGCAGCGGCTTTGACCACTACCGTAAAGGAAATGCAACTATGAGCGATGACGGACTGGCGCCAGGGAAACGTCTGTCTGAGATCCGCCAGCAGCTGGGTCTCTCGCAGCGGCGTGCCGCCGAACTGTCTGGGTTAACACACAGTGCCATCAGCACCATTGAGCAGGACAAAGTCAGTCCTGCCATCAGTACGCTACAGAAGCTGCTGAAAGTTTATGGGCTGTCGCTCTCGGAATTCTTTTCGGAACCGGAAAAACCTGATGAACCGCAGGTGGTTATTAATCAGGAAGACCTTATCGAAATAGGCAGTCAGGGGGTTTCGATGAAGCTGGTTCATAACGGAAATCCGAACCGTACGCTGGCGATGATTTTTGAAACTTACCAGCCTGGAACCACGACCGGAGAGAGGATCAAACATCAGGGTGAGGAGATCGGTACGATACTGGAAGGTGAAATATTGTTGACCATTAATGGCCAGCAATATCACCTGGTTGCGGGGCAAAGCTATGCCATCAATACCGGCATACCGCACAGCTTCAGCAACACCTCGGCAGGCGTCTGCCGCATTATCAGTGCCCACACCCCCACCACGTTCTAATTACCACTCAGTCCCGGCGTAAGCGCGCTTACGCCGGGAAATATAAAAACGATCTCTGTCGGCATTTAACGGGTTAATTCCCGGAATGCCCCACGGCTTCGTATTGCCTGAAACGGCCATGCCTTTATTTATCTGATTGCGAAAGAAAGGAGTGAATATGCATTTTCAGCACCTGACTTACTGGCAGGATAAAGCAAAAAACAGCGTCATTGAGACCCGGTTATTTATTAACGGCGCCTATTGTGACGCCGCCGATAACACCACGTTTGCAACCGTCAATCCCGCGACCCAGCAGACGCTGGCGAACGTCGCCCGGGGCAAGCAGGCGGACGTGGACCGCGCGGTTCAGGCCGCGCGTGAGGTATTTGAGCGCGGTGACTGGTCGCAGGCGTCTCCGGCGCAGCGCAAGGCCGTGCTAAATACGCTCGCCGATTTAATGGATCGCCATAGCGAAGAGCTGGCCCTACTCGAAACGCTGGACACCGGTAAACCCATCCGCCACAGCCTGCGCGACGATATTCCCGGCGCGGCGCGCGCCATTCGCTGGTACGCCGAAGCAGCGGATAAAGTCTACGGCGAAGTGGCGCCTACGGGTCCGGGCGAGCTGGCGATGATCGTGCGCGAACCCATCGGGGTTGTCGCGGCCATCGTCCCCTGGAACTTCCCGCTGCTGCTGGCCTGCTGGAAGCTGGGCCCGGCGCTGATCGCGGGTAATAGCGTGATACTGAAACCGTCGGAGAAATCGCCCCTCACCGCCCTGCGGCTGGCCGGACTGGCGAAAGAGGCGGGCCTGCCTGACGGCGTGCTGAACGTGATAAGCGGTTACGGCCACGAAGCGGGCCAGGCGCTGGCATTGCATCCGGAGGTCGAGGTGCTGACGTTTACCGGCTCTACCCGTACCGGCAAGCAGCTATTGAAGGACGCGGGAGAAAGCAACATGAAGCGCGTCTGGCTGGAGGCGGGCGGCAAAAGCGCCAACATTATCTTTGCCGACTGTCCGGACCTGGACAAGGCCGTGAGCGCGACCGCCGCCGGGATTTTTTATAACCAGGGGCAAGTCTGTATCGCCGGTACCCGTCTGCTGCTCGAAGACAGCATCGCCGATGAGTTCCTGGCCAGGCTAAAAGCGCAGGCTCGTCACTGGCAGCCGGGCGATCCGCTCGACCCGGACAGCACGATGGGCATGCTCATCGACGCTGCGCACGCCGATACCGTCCACACGTTCATTCGCGAGGGAACCCGGAAAGGCACGCTTCTGCTGGACGGGCGGGAACAATCATGGCCTTCCGCTGTCGGTCCAACCATTTTTGTCGACATCGACCCCGCCTCCCCGCTGTGCCGGGAAGAAATTTTCGGGCCGGTGCTGGTCGTCACCCGTTTTAAATCCGAAGAGGAAGCCTTAACGCTGGCCAACGACAGTGAATACGGGCTTGGCGCAGCGGTATGGACCCGCGATCTTTCCCGCGCGCACCGCATGAGCCGCCGCCTGAAGGCCGGCTCGGTCTTCGTCAATAACTATAACGACGGTGATATGACCGTTCCCTTTGGCGGCTATAAGCAGAGCGGCAACGGTCGCGATAAGTCCCTGCACGCGCTGGAAAAATTTACCGAACTGAAAACCATCTGGATTGCCCTGGAGCCTCAATCATGACCGAACATACCACCAGCTACTACGCGGCCAGCGCGAACGCTTACGAACCTTTCCCGACGCTTAACGAGTCGATCAGCTGTGACGTGTGCGTGGTGGGCGGCGGCTATACCGGCCTCTCCTCCGCGCTGCATCTCGCCGAAATGGGCTATGACGTGGTGCTCCTTGAAGGGGCGCGCATCGGCTTCGGCGCCAGCGGACGCAACGGCGGCCAGCTGGTTAACTCCTACAGCCGCGATATCGACGTGATCGAGAAAAACTACGGCCCCGATGCCGCCAGAATGCTCGGGAGCATGATGTTTGAAGGCGGGGAAATCATCCGGGAACGCATCCAGCGCTATCAGATCCAGTGCGACTATCGTCCCGGCGGGCTGTTTGTGGCGCTTAACCATAAGCAGCTGGAGACGCTGGAGGAGCAAAAAGCCAACTGGGAACGCTACGGCAACACGCAGCTGGAGCTGCTGGACGCCAGCGCCATTCGCCGGGAAGTCGACAGCGAACGCTATACCGGCGCGCTGCTGGACCGCAGCGGTGGGCACATTCATCCGCTGAACCTGGCGATCGGCGAAGCGGACGCCATTCGCCTGAACGGCGGGCGTGTATATGAACAGTCCCCGGTGACCGCCATTCAGCACACCAGCCCGGCCGTGGTGAGCACGCAGCATGGCCAGGTCACGGCCCGCTACGTGATCGTCGCCGGGAATGCCTATCTCGGCGATAAGATCGAACCGGAACTGGCAAAACGCAGCATGCCCTGCGGCACCCAGGTTGTAACCACCGCCCCGCTGCCGGAAGAGGTCGCCCGCACGCTGATCCCCAATAACTACTGCGTGGAAGATTGTAACTACCTGCTGGATTACTACCGTCTCACCGCCGACAACCGCCTGCTGTACGGCGGTGGCGTAGTGTATGGCGCGCGCGATCCGGACGATGTCGAGCGCCTGGTAATGCCAAAGCTGCTCAAAACTTTCCCTCAGCTGGCGGGCGTCAAAATCGACTACCGCTGGACGGGCAACTTCCTGCTGACCCTGTCCCGTATGCCGCAGTTTGGTCGTCTGGATAAAAACATCTATTACATGCAGGGCTACAGCGGCCACGGCGTGACCTGCACCCACCTGGCCGGACGGCTGATCTCGGAACTGTTGCGCGGTGACGCAGAGCGCTTTGATGCGTTTGCTAACCTCCCGCACTACCCCTTCCCGGGCGGCCGCAGCCTGCGGATTCCATTTACGGCGATGGGCGCGGCGTACTACAGCCTGCGCGATCGTCTTGGCGTATGATCGTTTCGACAAAAGGGTATCTGACATGAGTAACCAGGAATTTCATCAGCGCAGACTTTCTGCCACCCCGCGCGGCGTTGGCGTAATGTGTAATTTCTTTGCCCGCTCGGCGGAGAATGCCACGCTTACCGACGTGGAAGGCAACGACTATATTGATTTCGCCGCCGGGATCGCGGTACTGAATACCGGCCATCGCCATCCTGAACTGGTGGCCGCAGTGGAAAAACAGCTTCACCAGTTCACCCACACGGCTTACCAGATTGTGCCGTATGAAAGCTACGTTTCATTGGCCGAAAAACTTAACGAGCTGGCCCCGGTGGAGAGCCCGGCCAAAACGGCGTTCTTCACAACGGGTGCGGAAGCGGTGGAAAACGCCGTTAAAATCGCCCGGGCCCACACCGGCAGACCGGGCGTGATTGCCTTCGGGGGAGGCTTTCACGGCCGCACCTATATGACCATGGCGTTAACCGGCAAGGTCGCGCCTTACAAGCTGGGATTTGGCCCCTTCCCGGGGTCGGTTTATCACGTGCCGTATCCCTCCGAGCTGCACGGCATCACGACGCAGGATGCCATCACGGCGATAGAGCGCCTGTTCAAAGCGGATATTGAGGCGAAACAGGTGGCGGCGATCATTTTTGAACCCATTCAGGGTGAAGGCGGATTCAACGTCGCCCCGCCAGAGTTGGTGGCCGCCATCCGTCGTATCTGTGATGAGCACGGGATCGTGATGATTGCCGACGAAGTGCAGAGCGGCTTCGCCCGAACGGGTAAGCTGTTTGCGATGGAACACTACGCGGACAAACCCGACCTGATGACGATGGCTAAAAGCCTGGCAGGCGGAATGCCGCTGTCCGGCGTGGTGGGCCGCGCCGAAATCATGGACGCGCCGGCTCCCGGCGGTCTGGGGGGGACCTATGCCGGCAACCCGCTTGCGGTGGCCGCCGCGCACGCGGTGCTGAAGATTATCGACAACGAGTCGCTGTGCGCGCGCGCCCGTCAGCTTGGCGATCGGCTGAAAGCCACGCTGGAGGAGATTCAGGGCATCTTCCCTGCGCTCGTGGCGATAAGGGGAAGAGGATCGATGATCGCGGCGGAGTTTTTTGATCCCGAGAGCCGTGAACCGTCGGCCGCCATCGCGCAGGCGATCCAGCAAAAGGCCCTCGCCCAGGGCCTGCTGTTATTGATCTGCGGCCAGTACGGCAACGTGATCCGCTTCCTTTATCCGCTGACCATTCCGGATGCCCAGTTCAACCAGGCGCTGGCGATCCTGCAACAGGTTATGCGCGATAAGTCCTGAGTGCCCACCGAAAACCGTCTCCCGGAATGCCGGGGACGGTTTCAACGGAGGAGATCGGCACAGATTTCCTCCGTGTGGGAAATGTTGGGGAATTTGCTCGGTTTCATTGTATGCTCCCTGAAACACATCCCCGGCATGAGGAAATAAGAATTGCAAAAAACATCAGCCTATCAGTCACTTGTGAAAACCTTCCAGCGTCTCTCCCGCTTCTCGCACCTCTCCTCCATCGCCAGCTGGGACATGTTCACCATGATGCCGCCCGGCGGCAGCGCCGCGCGCGGCGAGGCGCTGGCAGAGATGAGCGTCCTGCAGCACCAGATCCTGACCGATAAAAAAGTCGGCGACCTGTTAGCCGCGGCGGCAGGGGAAGATCTGAATGACGTCGAACAGGCCAACCTGCGCGAAATGACGCGCTACTACCAGCAGGCGACCCTGCTGCCGGAATCGCTGGTGGAAGCCAAATCCCTGGCGGGCAGCAGGTGTGAACATGCCTGGCGCACCCAGCGTCCCGCCAACGACTGGCAGGGTTTTTCCGCCAACCTGAAAGAGGTGGTCAAACTCAGCCGTGAAGAGGCGCGCCTGCGGGCGGAAGCCAAAGGCTGTACGCCATACGATGCGTTGCTGGACATTTTTGAACCCGACATGACCAGCGCCCGTCTGGACGTGCTGTTCGGCGACATGAAGTCCTGGCTGCCGGACCTGCTGGCAAACGTCGTGGAAAAGCAGGCTCAGCGATCGTTTGTTCCTCCTCAGGGGCCTTTCCCGACGGCAACACAGCGTGAACTGGGCCTGGAAGCCATGAAGATGCTCGGCTTCGATTTTAACGGCGGTCGCCTCGACGTAAGCGCGCACCCGTTCTGCGGCGGCGTACCGGAGGACGTGCGCATCACCACGCGCTATGACGAGGAAGAACTGCTCAGCGCGCTGTTTGGCGTGATCCACGAAACCGGACACGCGCGCTACGAACAAAACCTGCCGCGCGCGTGGGCAGGACAGCCGATTGCGCTGGCCCGCTCAACCGCGATCCACGAATCCCAGAGCCTGTTCTTTGAGATGCAGCTGGGCCGCAGTGAAGCCTTCCTCAAACATCTTCTCCCTGCGGTGCACGCTCGTTTTGGCAGCCAGGCGGCGTTCAGCGAAGAGAACTTTATTGCCTGGAACCAGCGCGTGAAGCCGGGCTATATCCGCGTCGATGCGGACGAAGTGAGCTACCCGGCACACGTGGTGCTGCGCTATGAGATTGAGCGGTCGCTGATCAACGGCGAGATCGAAGTGGACGATATCCCTGCCCTGTGGGACGAGAAAATGCAGGCCTGGCTCGGGTTATCCACCAAAGACAACTACCGCAACGGCTGTATGCAGGATATTCACTGGACCGACGGCGGTTTTGGCTACTTCCCGTCGTATACGCTGGGGGCCATGTATGCCGCACAGCTGTTCCACGCCGCGAAAACGGCGCTTCCGGGTCTGCAGGCCTCCATCGCTGAGGGTGATTTTTCCGCACTCTTTGACTGGCTGCGTCAGAACATCTGGCAGCACGGCAGTCGCTTCAGCACGTCGCAGCTAATCACCCAGGCGACGGGTGAAGATCTGAATATTCGTTACTTCCGCGAGCATCTGACCTCCCGTTATTTGTAATCTGTTTGGCCGGGGGTGAGGGACCTCAGGTAAAAGAGCCGTATGTTCCCCCTCACCCCAGCCCGTGCCCCCTCATGGGAGAGGGAGCCGTCTGTGCAGGACCCCAGCAATGTACATATGGTTACACGCCGATACCAATCACTCACGGAAACCCCGAATTTACAGGGATATAGTTATTTCAACGGCCCCGCAGTGGGGTTAAATGAAAAACCAAATTCGAGGGTATGAACATGAAAAAAGTATTAGCTCTGGTTGTTGCCGCTGCTATGGGTCTGTCTTCTGCTGCGTTCGCTGCTGAAACCACTGCTGCACCGGCTGCTGCGGCACCTGCTGCAACGACCACCGCGGCGCCAGCAAAAACTGTCCATCACAAGAAACATCATAAAGCCGCTAAACCGGCTGTAGAGCAGAAAGCTCAGGCTGCTAAAAAGCACCACAAAAAAGCGACCAAACCGGCTGTAGAACAGAAAGCTCAGGCTGCTAAAAAGCATCACAAAAAAGCGACCAAACCGGCTGTAGAACAGAAAGCTCAGGCTGCTAAAAAGCATCACAAAAAAGCAGTAAAACACGAAGCTGCTAAACCAGCTGCACAGCCAGCTGCGTAAGAGTACAAGCTTAACCGTGCCCTTCGGGGCACGTTGGTAAACCGGCGCTGAACCGGACAGGTTCCGCGCCGTTTTTTTTATCCGGAGGGCGTATGCTGCGACGCTATCGGTTTGAGCTGATTCTGATCCTGCTTATTTTATGCGCGCTCATTGCCAGCCATTTTTATCTTTCCTGATTGTAGCACGCTGATTTTACTCCCACTTTAGCGCTGTCCCGTCTATAGTATTTTCATAGGGTTCACTTTTAATAATCATAATTACCCCCCACCAGAGTGAGATATGCGTAAATCTGTTGTGTTGTTACTGGGAACGTTTGGTCTTTTTTCTGGATTCTCACATGCGGATGATGGCGGTGATGACACCATTAGCGCGAAAGAGCTCAAGACGCTTTTTTTCAATCATGACGACCGCACGCGCGTCACCGATCCCACCCAGGCGCCCTGGGATGCTATAGGTCAACTGGAAACCGCCAGCGGTAACTTATGTACTGCGACGTTGATCACCCCTCAGCTTGCCCTGACGGCAGGCCACTGTCTGTTAACGCCGCCAAACGGCAAGCCGGATAAAGCGGTGGCCTTGCGGTTTGTGTCGCAAAAAGGGACCTGGCGCTATGAAATCCACGGTATTGAAGGCCGTGTCGATCCGTCTCTCGGCAAACGCCTGAAGCCGGATGGTGACGGCTGGATCGTGCCACCGGCGGCCGCCTCATGGGACTTTGGCCTGATCGTTTTACGCTACCCCCCTTCCGGCATTACGCCGCTGCCGTTATTTGACGGCGACAAAGACGCACTCACCGCTGCCCTGAAAGCCGCTGACCGAAAGGTGACGCAGTCCGGCTATCCTGTCGACCATCTGGATACGCTTTACACCCACACCGACTGTATTGTGACGGGCTGGGCGCAAAACAGCGTACTTTCGCACCAGTGCGATACGTTGCCGGGTGACAGTGGTTCACCGCTGATGCTGAAAACAGATAACGGCTGGCAGTTGATTGGCGTGCAGAGCTCTGCACCGGCGGCGAAAGATCGCTGGCGCGCAGATAACCGGGCCTTGTCCGTGACCGGTTTTCGCGACAAGCTGGAAGCGCTGGCACAGCAATAAATCAGCATCGTCTGACCTGATGCAGTGCCCTGATTGACTCAATCGGCATCGGCTGGCTGAACCAAAAACCCTGCAGTTGATCGCAGCCAGCCAGCCGCAGCAGTTTCATTTGCTTCTCGGTTTCCACCCCTTCGGCGACCACCGCCATCCCCAGCGCGTTGGCGATCCGCACCGTGCCGCTCACCAGCGCGGCTGCCTGTTCATCGTTGTCCACCAGCCCGGCCAGGGATTTATCGATCTTGATGGTGTCGAAGTTAAAACGCCGCAAATAGCCAATGCTGGAATAGCCGGTGCCAAAGTCATCCAGCGCCACCGCGGTACCCAGCGCTTTAAGATTGGCTATTGCCATGCGGGCACGATCCGGATTTTCCAGCACATAGCTCTCCGTTACCTCAAGCTGCAGCCGGTGGGCCGGGAAACGGGTACTCTCCAGCACGCTGGCCACTTTGTCTTCGAAGGCGGGATCGCGAAATTGCGCGGGAGAGATATTAACGGAAAGCTTTAAGTCACCGTATGGCTGGAGATCCTGACAGGCGCGCTGCAACACAAACTGGCCCAGTTTGTAAATCAGACCGCTGGTCTCCGCGATGGCGATGAAGGTATCCGGGCACAGCGGCCCTTCCGGGCGACGCGGCCAGCGGACCAACGCTTCGACGCTGCTCATCGTCTGAGTGCGGGCGTCAACGATCGGCTGATACCAGACCTCAAACTCATCGCGCTCCAGACCGCTACGGATCTGATTTTCAATCGCCAGCTTGCGTTCCCGGACGCTGTTCAGCTCCGCATCGTAGTGGGTAATCCGCCCTTTTCCACTCATTTTGGCGTGATACATGGCAATATCGGCGCGGCGAAACAGTTCTGAGCTGGTGCATTCAATCAGAGTTCCGCTGGCGATACCGATGCTGGCCCCGATATGGATGGTGCGTTCCCCCAGCTGAACCGGGGTGGCGAGGAAATCCAGCACCGAAACGGCAAAGGCTGTGGCTCGGGCCTCTGCATCATCACCGCCGATTGTCATGGCAAACTCATCCCCGCCCATGCGGGCCAGCATCCCGCCCGGCGGCACCCGTTCACTCAGCGTTTTCGCAATCGCCACGATGAGATCGTCCCCCACGCTGTGGCCGTAGATATCATTCACATCTTTAAAACCATCCAGATCGATAAACACCACGCTTTTGACGTCGATATCTCCGCGTAAGCTCACCCGATCCAGCGCCTCGATAAGCGCTCGCCGGTTCGGCAGATGGCTTAACCAGTCCGTTCTGGCCACCAGACGTGCCTGGCTTTCTCCTCGCGCAAGCTTGTACAGCCCCACGCTGCTCACCAGAATAAAGAGCAGGATCAGGGCCGATGCCAGCACAACAATCTGCGTGATATCAGAGGATGCCGCCCGGGCGGCCTGCGCCCCCGGAAGCCGCGCCTGCCAGTTCAGATAGCCCAGCAGCTCCCCAGCCGAACTGCGCAGCGGCATACTCATCTCGTTAACTTTATCTGGCGTAAAGTGAAGGTTATCGATCTGAAAGGTCGCCCCCAGGTCGGATAAGATTCTGGCGTTCAGATGACGGGTAATCACCAGATAGCGGCGCGTTCCGTCGGTAACCTGTAATCTTCCGACCATTGGGCGAATCAGCCCAATGCCCACAAAGGCGACGCCGCTTCGCGTTTTGCTGATCCCGGCATAGATATTTTTATCGCCTGATAAGGCGCGCGCATGCTGAGCAATAAGGGCTTTCAGCCCCTCACCGAAAAAATCGAGATTCGTCTCCTGAAAAGGCTGACTTTTAAACGATCCCCAGAGGACGTTGAAATGTTCATCCAGCACGAAGGTGCCGTCATAGAGGTTATTAATTTTAAAGCCGGTGCCCCAGGTGTCGTACAGCCAGTCGGTATTAAGCGTGGGACGGTAGGCTTCCCGCACAGCATCGTCCCAGACGGCGTTGTCAAGCACCAGAGATGAGACGCGGTTAACCGATGTCTGAATAGCCCCCTGCACGGAAAGCGCCGTGCGGTGTTCATCAATTTCATTGGTTTTGGTGCTGATAAGATTCAGGGAAAGATAGAGGAGTGCGACGACGGAGATGATTAAGCCGATGCCCGCCATAAAGACCATGGCAAACAACGTTCTCGCATTGGGAATATTGCGCCAGCTTAATGTGCGATACATCAGCCATCCTCTTCATGTTTTGCTTTTCTAAGCGTAATACAGGCAGCGAATTTCGCTGCCTGTAAATCATGGATTGAGGACTGTCAGGCGAGTTTTATCATGATCATGCCGGCAAGCAGCAGGATGAGCCCCATCCAGCCCTTGTTATTTAAGCGCTGGCCGAAGAGCACCCAGCCTGCAGCCAGCGTGGCGGCGATACCAAAACCGCCCCATAACGCATAGGCGACCGAAAGATCGATACCTTTTACCGCCTGGGACAGCGCGCTGAACGCCCCCAGAACCGCCGCAATCGACATCAGGCCGTAGAATTTACGACGAAAACCATCGGAGAATTTCAGCAGAACGTTCGCCAGGATCTCAAGCACGATGGCGAACCCCAGCCAGGCAGCATGAACCCACTCAAACTGTTGCATGGTTCTGCTCCTTCTGCTGTTTGCCAGGTTTACGGGTACCGGACTTAATCAGCACAATACCCGCGACCAGCGTCGTTAAACCGGCGACCTTCATTGTTGTTAATGTTTCGTCAAATATCAGCACGCTGAACAGCGTAATCAACAAAATACCGATCCCCTCCCACAGGGCATACGCGACGCCCAGCGCAATTTTTTTCACTGCAAACGAGAGGAAAATATAAGACAGTGAAATCATCACCAGCATCAAAATAAAACCGGTGTTGCCATCGCTGACGCTTGCCCACTTCATAGACAGCGTGCCGGTAATTTCAGCGATAATAGCCAGCGCTAATAAAATCCAGTAAAACATGTTTTTCTCCTGCTTGAGAATATAATCCATCGTGGCCCGCTGCGTGCAGCAAACCCAAAAATACGAATTGAAATCAGACAGCTAAGCGCTTAGCGCCAGCTCAGGCAGAAGAAATGACTATAGTGCGGTGCGCCAGTGTTGCTCACCAGAAAGCAGGCAGAAAGAAGTGGAGTATACAGCAGTATTGTTTGAAGAGTACGTCCTGAACATATTGTCCATAAAATTACAATTATCCGCGTTGTTGCTTCTCGTCTTTGCGGATGAAAATTGTCCTCGGTAGTTAAACACACCGAATTTGTACCATAAGCCAGGATTTTACTCAAAGTCTTTGCAATTCTTTACCCACTCCGTTTGATTTTGGTTAGTTTATTGCAAAGCCTTTCACCTTTATTATAAATATAAAGAAAATTTCGGAGTCACCATGGCTAAACCCATCATTACCCTGAACGGGTTAAAAATTGTCATCATGCTGGGCATGCTGGTGATCATATTGACAGGCGTGCGCTTCGCCGCCGACATTATTGTGCCCTTTATTCTGGCCCTGTTTATTGCGGTGATCCTCAACCCGCTGGTGCAGCGCATGACGCGGCTACGCATTCCGCGCGTGCTGGCCATCACGCTGCTTATCAGCATCATTATTGTGGCGATGGTACTGCTGGTGGCTTATCTGGGTACCTCGCTCAATGAACTGGCGCGAACGCTGCCAAAATACCGCTCTTCGCTGGCAATACCGCTGCTGCAGCTGGAGCCCTGGCTGCAGCGGGCGGGTATCGAAGTCTCGGTGGAAGAACTGCTGAAATATATCGACCCCAACGCGGCGATGACGATCGTCACCAGCCTGCTGGCACAGCTTTCCAATGCCATGACCTCCATTTTCCTGCTGTTTTTAACGGTGGTTTTCATGCTGCTGGAGGTGCCGCAGCTGCCAGCAAAGCTGCAGCAGATGATGGTCCGTCCGGTCGAAGGAATGGGGGCGATTCAACGCGCGTTGGACAGCGTTTCCCGCTATCTGGTGCTGAAAACCGCCATTAGCCTGGTGACGGGCGTTGTCGTCTGGTTGATGCTTCTGGCGCTGGACGTTCGCTTTGCGTTTGTCTGGGGGTTGCTGGCGTTTGCGCTCAACTACATTCCCAACATTGGCTCCGTGCTGGCGGCGATCCCCCCTATCCTCCAGGTGCTGGTTTTCAGCGGGCTTTATGACGCGCTGATCCTGCTTGCCGGATACCTGGTCATCAATCTTGTGTTCGGTAACATTCTTGAGCCACGCATGATGGGTCGTGGCCTGGGGCTCTCCACGCTGGTGGTCTTTTTGTCCCTGATTTTCTGGGGCTGGCTGCTCGGGCCCGTTGGGATGCTGCTCTCCGTTCCACTCACCATCATCGTCAAGATTGGTCTGGAACAGACGGCAGGCGGGCAAAGTATCGCCGTGCTGCTGAGCGATATGAGCCATAAATAGCGCTCAGTCCTCCATCGACAGGAGGGGCTTGCGGGTCCTTCCACCTTCACGATAAGCGCTGAGCGCCCTCTGCCACTCCGCCAGCGGGTACACCGTAACGTCGCTGTACTCACTGCCAGGCAACATCCGCCAGATGCGCTCGAACTCCGCGCGCCACGCCTCAACGCCGAGCGCATCCAGACCGTTTCGGATATGGAACCACGTCACGCGCGGCGCAGGCCGCCGCTGTGTGAAGGCTTGCCCGGAGAGCAGCCCGTAGCAGACAAACATGCCCTGCTCGGGCATCACGCTGAGGATCGCTTCCGCAAGCGGCCCGCCGGTGGCATCGTAGACGATATCGCTACGGGCGGCGACGATGCCGATTCTGTTTGCGTCATGCTGCGCGACAGGCGTGATGCCCATCGCTTCCAGCCGTTCAGCATGCACGGCAGAACGGTGAATGCCATACACCGCTTCCGCCCCCGCCTGACGCGCCCACTGCCCCAGCAGAATGGCGCAATCCGATCCGGCAGCCGTGAGCAAGACCCGCTTTCCACGAGGCGGGTAGCGGGTCAGCATCATCTGCGCCGCCAGCGGGTTGATATAGGCCCGTGCGGCCAGATGTGCGGCGACGGTGTCCGGAACGGGTATCGCATACTCTGCCGGGCAATCAACATAGCGCTGCCAGGTTCCCTGACCGCGCAGCGGCAGGACTCGCTGACCCACAAGATGCTTAAACGAGGCGGGCGCCTCGATGACAACCCCAACACCCTCATACCCCGCGACCGCCGGTAACGGGGTTCGGTGGCGATAGGCACCGGTGATGGGGATAAGATCGGACGCGTTCACCGGAGAAAATAGCATCCGCACGCGGAGCTGTCCCGGCGCAAGCGCGCCCGGGGGCGTGGTTTCAGGTTGCAGAACGGTTTCTGGCTCGCCAAAACGGCGATACCAGAGGGCCAGATTTTCCATTACGATCTCAAGGCTGATAGCGGAACTACTCGCGCCAGCCCATTGCCGGTGCGACATGCTTGAGAATAGACTCAATCACGTGCGCATTATAATCCACACCCAGCTGGTTCGGTACGGTCAGTAAGAGCGTGTCCGCCTCGGCAATCGCCTCGTCTTTTTTCAGCTGTTCAACCAGCTTGTCCGGCTCCGCGGCATAGCTTCGCCCGAAGATGGCGCGCGTTTTCTCATCAAGGTAACCCACGCTATCGCTGTCGTTCCGGCTGGCACCGAAATACATCCGGTCACGGTCGTCCATCAGCGCAAAAATACTGCGGCTGACCGACACCCGCGGCTCGCGCGTATGCCCTGCGTCTTTCCAGGCCTGACGGTACGCGCGGATCTGTTTTGCCTGCTGAATATGGAACGGCTCACCGGTTTCATCGTCCTTCAGGGTTGAACTTTGCAGGTTCATGCCCAGTTTTGCGGCCCATACGGCCGTCGCATTGGAACCTGCGCCCCACCAGATACGCTCGCGCAGCCCTTCAGAATACGGCTCCAGGCGCAGCAGCCCCGGCGGATTAGGGAACATTGGCTGCGGGTTCGGTTTGGCAAACCCTTCCCCACGCAGCACCTCAAGCAGCACCTCGGTATGACGACGCGCCATGTCCGACTCGTTTTCCCCTTCCTGCGGGACATAGCCGAAATGACGCCAGCCATCAATAACCTGCTCCGGGGAGCCGCGGCTGATGCCGAGCTGCAGGCGACCGCCGGAAATCAAATCCGCCGCGCCCGCATCCTCGGCCATGTACATCGGGTTTTCGTAACGCATGTCGATCACGCCGGTGCCGATTTCGATGGTTTTCGTTTTTGCACCAATAGCGGCCAGCAGAGGGAACGGCGAGCTAAGCTGTCGGGCGAAGTGGTGCACGCGGAAATAGGCGCCGTCTGCGCCCAGCTCCTCAGCCGCCACGGCTAAATCAATGGACTGCAGCAGCGTGTCTGCCGCCGAGCGCGTGCCCGACTGCGGCGAAGGCGTCCAGTGACCAAAGGATAAAAATCCGATCTTTTTCATAACCATTTTTCCTGATAATACGTTGCGTTCTGTCCACTTTACGCATTACCCGATAAGAATAAATGCCGTTTATTTAACGGAAAGCATCAAATAAATTGACAGAATAGCGCGGTTCTTCATTCCGCCCCATAATGGGATATAATCTTCCCCACTCTTTTCATGGCAGGTAAAACCGGCAATGGCTTTGATCCCCAAAAACTACGCGCGGCTGGAAAGCGGCTATCGCGAAAAAGCATTAAAAATCTATCCATGGGTGTGTGGACGCTGCTCGCGCGAGTTTGTCTATTCCAATCTTCGCGAACTCACGGTTCACCATATCGATCACGACCATACCAACAACCCGGAAGATGGCAGCAACTGGGAGCTGTTGTGCCTGTTTTGCCACGATCACGAGCATTCGAAATACACCGAAGCGGATCGGTACGGCACCACCGTGGTCGCCGGGGAAGACGCGCAAAAAGACGTGGGCGTCGCCACGTTTAACCCGTTTGCCGATTTAAAGGCGATGATGGATAAGAAGAAGTAATCCTCTCGCCCCCTCGCTCACATCGTGATCCGCGAATTTAGAATGTCCAGGTGATAGCGGCGGTTGCAGACCCCTCATTACGCCGCATCACTATCGGGCTGTCATTGGCATGGTCGCCAAGCCAGGTATAGTCCGCGCTCAGGACCGTCCCCCAGTGGGCATTGAACTGGTGGCTCCAGGTCAGGCTGGTGTCGACGCCGTAAAATCCACCCGGCGCAGCATAGCGGCGATAGCCGGTGCGGCGGCTCTGCTGCTCGCTGACCCCATACCAGGTATTCAGATAACGGCTGTCGCCAAACAGGGCCGCAGACTGCAAGGCGATCGTGTCCTGGTTATTTTGTACCGGGATCAGCGTAACGGAGGCCTGATAGCTTGCCCCCTGGCTGTCGGTTAACGGCAGCGTCGCTTTGCCTTCCATACTCAGCCATGGCGCGGCCTGCCAGCCGACGGCAAGGCCGGTATTCAGGGTGGCATCAATGTCCCCCATTCCTTTCAGATTGTTTGCGCCCTCACGCCAGCCAGAATTTTTATCAGCCCTTCCGAAGTCGTAGCCCAGCGTGTGTTCGAAATACCAGCCGCTGTCGTTTTGCAGGTCATACCCCACCCCTTTTTGCGCATCAACGAAGAAAGCGCCTTTGCGTCCCTGCAGCACAGGAACCACCTGCCACACCTGCTTGTCTGAGCCTGAGTAACGCGGGGCGTATTGCCCTCCCAGCCCGACGGTTAGGGAATCGGAAGCGGTGCCATCATCCGCCTGCGAGCCGGAAGCCACGGCCATCAGAAGCGGGACGGACATATACAGGACTTTATTTATCGCTATCATACTGCTCTCCATACGGACGCTGGCGCCTCCTGATACGGGGGCGGCCACACAATGTTGGCGCAGTATGATTTGGCTGAATCAATGAATCGTCGGGATAGTGTTAAGAAATGGTCAAGGTGAACGGATGTTGTCCAGAAGAGTGCTTATTATTGAAGATGACGCCGATGCGGCCGGCGTGCTCGAAGCCTATTTACGGCGGGAAAATTACGACGTGACCATTACCGGGGACGGTCATTCCGGGCTGGATATAGCACAGCGGTGGAAGCCAGACCTCATTCTGCTGGACGTGATGCTGCCGGGGCTTAACGGCACCGAAGTGCTGGCTGGCCTGCGTCGTAAAAGCGATGTGCCGGTGATTATGGTCACGGCCATGGGGGATACTCCCGATCGCATTGGCGCCCTGCGGTACGGTGCCGATGATTACGTTGTGAAGCCTTATCATCCGGGCGAAGTGGTGGCTCGGGTGCAGGCGGTGCTGCGGCGCAGCAGTAAAAAAGAGGCTGACGAAGAGATCCTCCGCTGGCAAACGCTGGCGGTGGATGTCGCCGCCATTGTGGCGAGCGTAGACAACGGCGACGACGCGCCCGTGATGCTCGATCTTACGCCAACGGAATTCTCGCTTCTGGCAACGCTGCTGCGCTCTCCCGCACGCCCCTTTTCCCGTCAGTACCTGCTGGAACACTGTCTGCCGGAAAGCGAGGCGCTGGAGCGCGTGGTGGACACCCATATTTATAACCTGCGTAGAAAACTCGAAGCGGCGGGCATCTCCGGCGTGTTGATTAACGTTCGCGGCGTGGGTTACAGGTTCAGACAGCCATGATAAAAAACCGGCACTCCTCTCTGTGGCGCTGGATTTGCGCGCGCATCCTGGCGCTGGCTATCGGCAGCGTGATCGTCATTGCCACCTGCATGTGGCTGCGCTATGCGGTCCAGAACTACTGGATCATGGGCAGGATGCCACCGGCGGTCCGGCAGGAGTTTCTTACGCTCAGCCAGAACCCGCAGGCCAATCCGGCCCGCTTCCACTCGATTGTGGACACCTGGTGGGGCCTGAGCTATTCCACACCCTCCATCGCCTCTGCGGACTGGGTTACGGTGGCCCTGCTGGTGCTGGTGATGATCCCGTTTATCGTGGTGATGGGGCTCAAACACGCCCGACCGCTGGCACTGCAGTTCAGCCGCCTTCGCGATGCGGCAAAGGATGTCGCCGACGGGCAGTTTGGCCGTCAGGCTGAGCTCATCAAGGATGCACCGGCGGAAATGGTCAGCTTTGCGACCGACTTTAACTCCATGACGGGGCAACTCGCCCGCTATGAAAAAGAGCTCCGCGCCTCGCACGTCGCGATGGCGCACGAGCTGCGCTCGCCCCTGACGGCCGCCATTGGTCGTCTGCAGGGCATGTTGGACGGCGTGTTTGATGCCAGCCCGGCACAGCTGGGCATGGTGATGAAACAGCTTCAGCACCTCAACCGCCTCACCGATGAGCTTCACCTTCTCTCGCTCGCCGACGCGGGTAACCTCGTGCTGGAGGACCAGCCGTTTTGCCTCGATGAGCTGATTCAGGAGCGAGCTGCCTGGATCATGCCCGAGGCTGACGCGCATCATTTTCGGATAACGTTTCGCAACCCGCGCACCAGCCCCTTCAGAGGCGATGCGTTCCGTCTTGGACAGGTCGTTACCATCCTCATGGAAAATGCGCTACGTTACGGGCGCGATGGCGGCCACCTTGAGGTGGCGCTGCACTACGCCAGCGGTCATTACATCCTCGAATTTACCGATGACGGGCCGGGCGTGTCGCCCCAGTTCTTACCGGAAATGTTTAAACGCTTTAGCCGCGAGGAGCAGTCCCGCGCGCGGCATTCCGGCGGCAGCGGCCTCGGTTTGTCCATCGCCCGGGCGATTTGCCAGGCGCATGGGGGTGAGATTAGCGCGTCATTATCCAAAACGGGCGGCCTCGCCGTGCGCATTTTTTTGCCCTGGCACCCGTCCGGTAATGAAAATATCCACTCTTGATAAAGCCTTGACAGAACGTCGAATCTTTCTCGACGTAGCGCGCATTTAATAACGCCATTCCCTTTATGGAGCGGCGTTATGTCAGACGAATTTTTTCTCTCCCTCCGCCACTGCCTGCATCATTTGTACGGCGTGGCGCGCAACCTTTCCTGGCTGCATTTTCTTCCCCTGGCCCTGCTTGCGCTGGCGATTTTTCCGCTGACCGGCTGCGGTGATAAACACGAAAACAAACCTGACCCAGTGCGTAAGGTACGCTACGTCGTCGTTGGCTCCGCCCAATCCCCTCCCGCGCTGGAAAGAACCGGTGAGATCCATGCCCATGATGAAACGACCCTGAGCTTTCGTACCGGAGGCCGGATACTGACGCGCAGCGTTGATATTGGCGACCGGATCACTGCCGGACAGCTACTGGCCACGCTTGATAATACGACCGGGAAAAACCAGCTCGACAGCGCCGCGGCCGACTATGAAGGTGCCAAAGCCTCTGCTCAGGTCGCCGCGATTAACGTCAGTCGCATGCAAAAGCTTATGCCAACGGGTGCGATAGCCCGCACGCAGCTCGACAGCGCCCGTGCGGACTGGCTTGTCGCCCGCGCGCGCTTAAAAAGCAGCGAGGCCGCCTGGCGAAATGCTCGCGAAAGCCTCGGCTGGACGCGCCTGATCGCGCCACAAGCGGGCGTCATCACGGCCGTGAGCGCCTCAGCGGGGCAGGTTGTCAGCGACGGCCAGTCCGTGCTGACGCTGGCGACCGGAGAAGGTCGCGACGTGGCGTTTGATATTGCTACTCCGGATGCGATTCCGCCTCTGGATAAGACAGAATTGCGGGTTTCCCTCCTCAGCGACCCGTCGGTACAGGCCTCTGCCGTACTGCGGGATATTACCCCGCAGGCCGATCCTCAGACCCGCACCTGGCGCGTCAGAGCGACCCTGCAAAACCCGCCGGAGGCCATGGCGCTGGGTGCCAGCGTCACCGTGACGTTGCCCTCCGCCGCCCCGCACGGGTACCCCCTTCCCGCGTCGGCGCTGACCCGCGTCGGCGACAAACCGGCCGTTTTTGTCATTACCCCGCGGTCGCAGGCGCAGCTGCGCGCGGTAGTGCCCGCGAGCTATACGGCCTCCTCCGTCATGATTGCCTCCGGCCTTGAGCCCGGCGACAGGGTGATTACGGCGGGCGTGAGCACATTACGATCCGGCGAGCCGGTGGTGCCAGGGGAGGTTCAGCCATGAGTACCGGAGCGGAAGCCAAATTTAACCTCTCCGCCTGGGCGCTTAAGAACCAGCAGATGGTCAGCTTTTTCATGCTGCTGGTGATTGCGATGGGCGTGTTCTGCTATGAGAAGCTGCCGCGTAACGAAGATCCGGCGTTCACCATTAAAACGGCCGTCGTCTCCGCGCAGTGGCCGGGAGCCTCCGTGACGGATACCACCCGCCTGCTGACCGATACGCTTGAAAAAAAGCTGCAGGAAACGCCCTGGCTGGACTATCTCGAAAGTGAAACCCGTGCCGGACGCACCGTTATCCACGTCAACCTCCGTGACGATACGCCCCCGCAACGCGTGCCCGATATCTGGTATCAGGTTCGCAAAAAAATGCAGGACATCGCGCCGTCCCTGCCTGACGGGGTGCAGGGCCCTGCCGTGGACGACGAGTTTGACGACACGTTCGGCACTATTTATGCCTTTATTCCCGACGGTTTTACCCTGCGGGAGGTGCGGGATCGCGCAGAGACAATACGTCGCGAGCTCATGTCCCTGCCGGATATGGGTAAGACCACCCTGCTGGGCGAACAGCAGGAGCAGTGGGTCCTCGCCTTTTCTCCGGCACGTCTGGCCGGTATGGGGCTCGATATTCAGGAAGTTGCCGACGCCCTCCGGGCGCAAAACGCGGTTGTCCCGGCTGGCGTTATGCGAACCGGGCAGGAGAACATGGCGATAAAGGTCAGCGGAGCGCTCACCACCGAAGAGAGCTTACGCGCCGTCACGCTGCACGTTAACAATCGCTATATTCCGCTGACCGATATTGCCACCGTCACCCGTGAAATCGCCGAGCCACCGGCTCCGGCCTACCGGGTGAACGGCAAGCCGGCTATCGGGCTGGCGGTGTCGATGGCGCCGACAGGCAACATGCTGCGTTTCGGCGCTGCGCTGAATGCCAGAATGGCGACCCTCAGCGCCGGGCTGCCGCACGGTATCGAGATGGTGAAAGTCGCCGATCAGTCCGCGGTGGTGAGTGACGCGGTAAGCGGGTTTATCCGGGTGCTTATCGAAGCCGTTGTTATCGTGCTGGCGGTTTCATTTGTCTCGCTGGGTTTACGGGCCGGACTGGTGGTGGCGACGGCCATTCCGCTGGTGCTCGCCATGACGTTTGCCGGCATGATGCTCGCAGGTATTGGCCTTCAGCGTATCTCGCTCGGGGCGCTGATCATCGCCCTGGGCCTGCTGGTGGATGACGCCATGATCGCCGTCGAAACGATGGTCTCCCGGCTGGAAGCGGGGGATTCCCGTCGGCACGCGGCCACCTATGCATTCAAAACGACGGCCTTCCCGATGCTCACCGGGACTCTGGTAATGATTGCCGGTTTTATTCCCGTTGGTTTTGCGGCCTCCAGCGCCGGTGAATACTGTTTTTCCCTCTTTGCGGTGGTGCTCATTGCCCTGCTCTGCTCCTGGGTTGTCGCGATCTTGTTTTCCCCGCTAACGGGCACGTGGCTGCTGCCGGAAACAGTCAGACATCACGCGGCAGAACCCGGAAGGATCGCGCGCGTGTACGGACGGCTTTTACGCCTGGCATTGCGTCACCGGGTCGCTACCGTGCTGCTCGCCCTTTCCGCGCTGGGGCTGTCAGCGTACGGCACGACGTTTATGCAGGGCGAGTTTTTCCCCGCCTCGGATCGGCCCGAGCTGCTGGTCAGCCTGACGCTTCCGGCTAACGCGTCGCAGCCGGAAACGCTAAGAGAGGTGGAAAAGCTGGAAAAGGCGCTGGCCGGCAACGGCAACATCGATCGCTATTCGACGTACGTCGGGTCGGGCGCCATCCGTTTTTACCTGCCGATGGACGTGCTGCTGGAAAATGAAAATATCGCCCAGATGGTCGTGGTGGCTAAGGATCTTGAGGCGCGGGATCGTCTGCATGCGCAGCTCAACAGGCTCCTGGCGACGCAGTTTAGCGACATCATCACGCGCGTGTCGCCCCTTGAGCTGGGGCCGCCCGTCGGCTGGCCCATCAAATACCGGGTGAGCGGGCCGGATTATCTGCAGGTTCGGGCGTTGGCGAACCGTCTCACGGACGCGATTGGCCGCTCCCCGTTCTCACGCGACGTTAACCAGACGGCCGGAGAGCCTGAAAGGGTCATCACCCTTAAGGTGAATCAGACGACGGCCAGGGCGGCGGGAATATCGTCAGAAAGCCTCGCCCGCACGCTGAACACCGTCTGGTCCGGCAGCGTTGTCACCTCCATCAGGGATAACGACCGCCTTGTCGACGTGGTGCTGCGGGCCACGGACGATGCACGTCACAGCACCGCCACCCTCTCCTCGCTCACGATTCAGGGGAATGACGGTAAAAAAATTCCGCTCAGCGCCGTCGCGACGCCGGCCTGGGGCGTGGACGATCCGGTCATCTGGCGTCGCCAGCGCGTGCCCTTTATCACGGTGCAAACCGACCTTGCCCCGGGCCTGAAGGCTGAAGCGGTATCCGCGGCGCTGCGTCCGGCGGTCGACAAGCTGCGCGCGAGCCTGCCCGCAGGTTACAGCATTGAAGAGGGCGGCGCGGTTGCCGAATCGGACAAGGGGAACAGCTCCGTCTTTACCGTTCTTCCGGTAACGCTGGCCCTCATGCTGTTGCTGCTGATGCTTCAGCTGCGGCGATATTCCCGGATGCTGCTGGCCCTCCTGATGGCCCCGTTTGGCCTGCCGGGGATCGTGCTGGCTATGCTGCCCGGCGGCACGCCGATGGGGTTTGTCGCGCTGCTGGGCGTCATCGCCCTGGCGGGGATGATCGTGCGCAACGCGGTGATACTGATTAGCGAAGTTGACAGCAATCTTGCTCAGGGGATGGCAAACGATGCCGCAATTATGGCGGCCGCGGAGCACCGGGCCAGACCCATCTGTCTGACCGCCTGCGCCGCCATTCTGGGCATGATCCCGATCTCTCATCAGGTCTTCTGGGGGCCAATGGCCTATGCCATTATCGGCGGGCTGCTGGCTGCGACGCTGGTGACGCTGACCGTGTTACCCGCGTCGTTTAGCCTGCTGTTACAGTGGGGAGCTCAGCGCAACGCCGCAGAAGACGGACTGCGCTGAGGCTCCACCGTTTCCCGGCAGATTACGCGGCGGTCAGCGCAAAACGGTCTTTCAGGACATGGCGGATTTCCTCCTCCGCCAGCTGCCGCGTTTCAGTGCCGTTCGCCGTGATGGTTTTCAGCACATCGCCCAGCAAAATCTGGCGTCCCTCCGGGCTGTGCTGCACCACCACCCTCTTCTGCACAAAGATGGCATCCGGGTGCGTGGAGTTAAGGTAGTTGGCCGGAACGAAATCAATCCATTCCTGAGGGGTGAGATCAAAGCCGTACTGCCGGGCCCACTCTCCCTCAACCTTCGCCTCAAGCAAATACTCACCCTCCGCGCTGCGGCTCAGTCGGAACGTGTCGAAATCCTGTACGATCTCAACATCAAGCGTGTCCAGCGCCATCGGCGCACGAATACCGTAGCTGCCGAAACCGAGGTCGCAAAGCCACTGTCGGCTATCTACCTCAGCAACGATCGCCATGTGGGTTTTCGGCCGCCGCGCGGGGTAGAACATCGGGCGCGCCGCCACGAAGCGGTAAGGGATCCCTAACGCCTCCAGCGCCATGGCAAAAAGCCCGTTTACCTCATAGCAGTAGCCGCCGCGCCCCTGCGTTAACACCTTATCGGCGATATCGTCTGGCGCCAGCGAGACAATTTTCCCCGCCTGAACGTCCAGATTTTCAAAGGGAACGGAAAAGAGCTGACGGCGCATGAGTGCATGCAGGGTGGCCGTATCGGCACCCGCCGGTCCGGTATAGTTTATGCGTTTGAAATAGGTGGAAATGTTGAAGTTATCGCTTTGCATAATGCCTCCTTGTCCTGAACATGCCGGACACTATAGATGGCGCGCATCAATGGCTGTATAGTCAGTTTTATCGAAAATTAGCCTGAACAGTTACCCATGTCTGCCCCGTCCCGGTCCTCTCCTCACTATCGCCGTATTGCGGATATGCTGCGTCTTACCATTACGTCCGGCGCGCTGCGCGCCGGTGACAGGATGATCTCCGCGCGCAAACTGGCCGAACGCGAGCGCGTTAGCCTTCCGACGGCGCTGGAGGCCCTTCGCTGCCTTGAGGCTGAGGGGCTGATCGTTGCGCGCCCGCGTTCAGGCTATTACATCCGTCTGACCAGCCAGCCTCCGCGTGCGGAGCCCGCGCGTTCCCCACCCGGCCCGGTCCCCGTCACGATGTCCGCCGTGGCCCGGTCGCTGTTCAGCAGTGCAGAAGCCCGGCTGATCCCGCTGGGCGCCGCCCTGCCCGATCCCGCGTGGCTGCCGGGAGATGCGCTGCAGCGGGCGTTACACTCTGCGGGCCGTCGTCTGGACGCACATGGACAGAGCTACAGCCTGCCTCCGGGAAGGCGGGATTTGCGAAGTAAAATTGCCGCGCGCTCTGCGCAGTGGGGAGCCCGTTTCAGTGCGGACGATCTCATTATTACCGCAGGCGCGACGCAGGCGCTGCGCCTGGCCCTTCGGGCCGTATGCCAGCCGGGAGATGTGGTGGCGATTGAGCAGCCCGCCTACTTTGGCACGCTCCTGCTGCTGGAGGATTTAGGCCTGAAGGCCTTAGCGGTCCCCACCGACCCTGCAGAAGGCCTGCTGCTGGAACCGCTGGCGGACGCCATCCGCTGCCACCGCCCCGCGGCCGTTCTGGCCTCGCCCACCGTGCAAAACCCGTTGGGTGCCAGCATGCCCGTCGCGCGCAAGCAGGAACTGGTTTCTCTGCTTGAAGAAGCCGGTATTCCTCTGATTGAGGACGACGTTTACGGTGACCTGGTCGGCGAGGGGCAACGCCCTCCGGCCTGCAAGGCATTCGACCAGAGCGGAAATGTGATCTACTGCAGCTCCCTGTCTAAAACGCTTGCGCCGGGGTGGCGAATCGGCTGGATTGCCGCCGGACGCTACTCCCCGCAGGTCTTGCAGGCCCGCATGGCCGGAGACTGGGCCGGTGCGCCGCTGCTGGAAGCGGCGACGAGCGACGTCCTGGCAAGCGGCGACTACGATCGTCACCTGCGGCGGCTGAAGCGGCGGATCGCAGAGGGCGTTCGCGCCGTCGTGGCACAGGTCAAGGCGAGCTTTCCACCCGGTACATGCGTTAACGTGCCCGCTGCCGGTTTCCTGCTGTGGGTAGAACTGCCTCAGCAGGTCAACGCGCTGGAGGTGCATCGTCGCGCGCTGGCGCTGGGTATAGGCGTCAGCCCCGGTCCCCTGTTTTCCCCTGCCGCCGAATTAACGCACTTTCTGCGGCTGAACTGCGCAAACGAACCCACGCCCCGCCTGCTGAACGCCGTGGAACAAATTGGTGCGCTGTGCCACGAGCTGGCCGTTTTCACACAAGACTCTCCAGCCACTCGGTAAAAACCCGCACCTTGCGGGAGAGGTGACGGTGTGGATAGAGCAGTGACAGCTTGCGGTCCGGCGAGCGATAGCCTGGCAAGACTTCAACCAGAAGACCGCGGTCTATGTAAGGCTGGAGAAAAAGATTCATCCCCTGCATTAACCCCAGCCCGGCCAGGCCTGCCGCGATGTAGGCCTCGGAGTTATCCACGACAAGCTTACCGGGCAGGGTAATCTCCGCGATGCCTTCTGGCGTGGTAAACGTCCACGGATGAATGTGTCTGCTGCGGTTATTAATCCAGTTGATGGCCTGATGCTTGCGTAAATCATCCGGCGTTTCTGGCGTACCGTGTTTTGCCAGCCAGGCCGGGCTGGCGCAGGTCGTGATTTTGATATTCCCGATTTTACGCGCAATATAATCGCCGTCCTCCAGCTCACCCACCCGCAGCACGCAGTCCAGTCCATCCCGCAGCATATCCCGACGGCGGTCAGAGCTGCTCAGAATGATGTCGATCCCGGGATGCTGACGATAAAAGTCAGGCAGATTGGGTATCACCCGCAGCGTTGCAAACGAGACCGGCATATCGACTCTAAGCTGGCCATGTATTGCCCGATCCGTACCAAACGACTCCAGTAATTCGTCCGCCTGCGCCAGCAGGGGTTTACTGCGGCGATAAAACGCTTCCCCATCCGGCGTCAGGTTAATCCGACGCGTGGTGCGCTGCAGGAGCCGCGTGCCGCTGTGTTGCTCAAGAAGCTGCAGCGCTTTGGTGACCGCCGGGCGATGGATCTGCAGATTCTCCGCCGCCTGGGTAAGACTGCCTGACTCGACAATTTCAATAAAAATCCGAATAGATTCAAAGAGGTTTATTTGCATAAGGGATGTTTTTGCCGCGAGCAGGATAAAGTTATTGTTATTAATCTTATAACAGTGATGAATATTTTTGGCTATTTTTCCTAACAATACTGCGCCCTACACTCTTCCCCATTCAAACGTAAGGGAGAGTCTGCTATGAAAAATAACCGTATTTGTCAGATCCTGGGTATCGAAAAACCTGTTATTCAGGGGCCATTGTCCTGGCTTACTGACGCCCGCCTGGTCGCTGCGGTCAGCAATGCCGGAGGGCTCGGCGTGCTGGGGCCCAACGCTGGGTTAACCGCCGATACCGCGGTTTCCACGCCGGAAGAGACCGCCGAAAAAATGCGTGAAGAAATTCGAAAAACCAAACGGCTGACCGAAAAACCGTTTGGTGTGAACCTGATCCCTACCGCCGTTAATGACGTCTGGACAGGGCCTATCCTTCAGGTGGTAAAAGAGGAAGGCGTCAGGGTCGTGGTGTATACGGGCTACGGGGAAGGCAGCATTATTCCCGCGCTGTTCAATGAGTTAAAAGAGGCAGGTATCGCCATTATCTACCGCGACATCAACCCAACGCCGGAAAACACCCTTCTGGCTGAAGAGATGGGGGCAGACATTATCGTCGCCACCGGTTTTGACGAGGGCGGAACATTGCCCGCAACGGTGCTTGGCACCTTTTCCATCGTGCCGCTGATTGCCGACGCCGTGAAGCATATTCCGGTGATGGCCGCGGGCGGCATTACCGATAATCGCACCGCCAGAGCGGCGCATGCGTTAGGCGCTGAAGGCGTGTTTGCCGGTTCGGTCTTTATCAGCAGCGAAGAAAGCCGCGTGCCGCAGGGAGTCAAAGAGAAAATTGTTGCCGCCAACGGCCTGGACCTGCTGCTTTTCCGGACCGTGCCCCATTACTACCGCTCTCTACCCGGCAAGCTGGCGGAAAAACTGGCGGCGATGGATAAAGCAGGCGCAAGCAACGAAGCGCTGGGCAAGGCGATGGGAGGATTACGGGGCCTGCGCCTGGGCATGCTGGAAGATAACACCGATGAAGGCTATATCGCGCTCGGCACGGGGATTGGGAACATCCACAGCGTGAAAAGCGTGGCCGAGATCGTCAATATGTTAGCGGTTGAGTAAGCCCCTGGCGTCCTGACGGTTATCAGGACGCCCTGTGTTCTCAGGGAATAATCCGCGCGGCTCTCATCTGCGCGAACAGGCTGAAAAACATCTCATCGGTCGCCTGCATTTGCGTAAAACCCGCCCTGCGCAGCTTGCTCCCGTCACCGAACATGTCGTAATCCCAGCTAAAGACAAAATCGGCAAACCGCCCGTCGCTCAGCTGCAGAATATCCGCTTCCACCAGCCGCTCTTCGGCAAGTTCGCGCCATACGCCGCGATAGTCGTTAAACAGCTGATGAAATGACAGCCTCACCGGCGGCGCAGAGTCCAGTTCAAACCAGCGTGCGATGCGCGGCCACAGCTCGCTCCAGCGCCAGATATCGCCATTGTTTACGTTGAAGGCCTGATTCTGTGCCGCAGGTGACGCGGCGGCCCACAGCGTGGCCTCGGCCAGCAGCCCGGCGTCGGTATGATCCACAATGCTGTGCCAGGTCTGTTCTGAACCGGGAAAACGCAGCGGTAAACCCAACGCCTTGCACAGGGAGGCGTACAGGGCGATGCTCAGCGCAAGGTTCATGGCATTGCCCGGCACCGCGCTCCCCACCACGCCCGGCCTGATGGCATTCCAGTGCCAGCGTTTTCCCCGCTGAAACTGGCTGAGCCACGTGAGCTGTGCGGCGTTAAACTCGGCCCCCGGCACGCCGGGATCGCTTTCCCGCGCCGGGGTTTTAAACGGCCCCAGATGCGCGCCGTAGACCTTGTACCCCTGCATCAGGCTTATCGTCTGCAAAGGTGCCGCTGTTTCGAGGGTGCTGACCAGATTGCGCAGCATGGTGACGTTCGGCTCAACCATGTCCGTCCAGTTCGCCGCGTTCGCCCAGGCGCTGTAAAAGATGTGGGTGACACCGTTCAGGGAGCGCAGCGCCCGGGCGCTGTCCTGTTCATCCAGTAAATCGACCTTGACCATCGGAATGCCGTCAGGATGCGATCCGGCATGACGGCTGAGGCCAATCACCTCCCACTGATGGTTCAGGAGCGTGTTGACCAGCTGCCTGCCGACAATGCCGCTGGCGCCCGCGACCAGGGCGACGTTGTGTTGCTGCCTCTTACTCATGGTGTTTCTCCGGAAAGGGTGACAGCCACAGTGTGATATATTATTTTTTCTGCAAATACTCCCTGAAATCGATGGCACTTATAAGCAGAATCATTAAATGAATAACAAGCTCACCGCCATTTCTACCTTTCTACGCGTCGCTGAAGCAGGCTCGTTCTCAGCGGCCGCCCGTCAGACCGGGATTAAGCAGTCCGCCGTCAGTCAACAGATCGCGGCGCTTGAGGAAGCGCTTGGTGTGGTATTGCTGCACCGAACGACGCGTACGATGAAGCTGACCGAACAGGGTGAACGTTACCGGCGTGATATGCAGCTTGTGCTGGACGCCATGGGGGAAGCGGAGAGGCGTTTACATCCTGCCGATCATAGCGTTCAGGGACGCGTCCATGTCCAGTTACCGAGCGGCCTGGGTCAGATCTTTTTACCGCATCTGCTGGCGCTGCAGCGCCTGCATCCCGAACTGCAGCTGATGATTTCTCTCGATGACCGCCTTGCCGATCTGGTGACGGAGGGCGTGGATATCGCGATACGGCTGGGCAGCGAGCCTCCGCAGGCGCATGCGGCTCGCGTGCTGGGGCGTATTGAGGCGGCGCTGTTTGCCGCTCCCGATTTTCAGGCGGTACACGCCGTCAGCGAGCTGGCGACGCTCCCACACGTGCGGTTCAGCGGCATTCCGCTGGATGCCCCCCTGCGCCTGATTTCTGACGAGGAAACGGTCGAGGTCAACGTGAATACCGTTTTCCGTGCCAACACCAGCGACGCGCTGCTGCAGGCGCTGGAATCCGGCATGGGTATCGGCGGCATGCAGCGACCGCTCGTGGCCAGAGCGCTGCAGGTGGGCACGCTGGTACCGGTGCTGCCCGACTGGCGGTTACCCGATCGCTTCCTCTATGCCGTTTATCCTGATGCCCGCTTTATTCCGCAGCGCGTCAGAAAGGTCGTCAGCGTGATTGAGCAGTTACTGCCTGAAATAATAAAGAAATGCTGATGATTCCCCCCCGTAAATTACGTGCATTTTTCAACCGCCAGGAATAGAGTATTTTTACCGTATCCCCTTTTTCTGGAGCACTTATGCCGGAGTACTGTTTTTTCCAAAAAGGCCCAAACCTCATAGCAATCGAAAGCGCAAACACCGATGCGGCTGCACAGCTCATCGCCCAGGGGTTCGAAAAACAGTTCGAGGAGATCGGCGCCGCGGATGAAAAAGAGGCGCTTACTCGCCTTACCGATATCCGTAAAAATAGTGAGATCGATCGTCATAACTTCCTGGCCGGTGCGGGCGAAATGCCGCTGATCGGCGTGCTGGCGGCTGCGGCAACCTGGTTGATTCAAAAGAAATAACGCAACGATACTCTACCTCGCCACCGGCAAATCGGCGTACCGCGTTGTATAGGCCGGTGACAACATTTCCCGTTTCATCGCCCACGGTTTCTCAATACCCTGCCCGGCAAACCATATCTTCCCTTTGCCGGAATGATTCAGGCTGTCGATCGTTTCCATCAGCGCCGCGCTGTTGGCGCGCAGGCGATTATCGTCAAACAGGTTAAGCTGGGCGACACCGCTGCTGAAAAAGTCCGCCAGCATGACCCCGGCCTTCATATAGCGATACCCGTCGAGCCATATCCGCCCCAGCGCTTCCGTGGCGGCGCGGATGATATCGCGCGAGTCATTGGTGGGCGTCATCAGGGTGACCGAAGCCTGATTGCCGTAATAAATTTCGTTGTCCGCATGCGGGCTGGTGCGCACAAACACGCTGATAAAACGACAGTATTGATGCTCGCCGCGCAATTTCTCTGCGGCGCGTTCCGCGTAGGCGCAAATCGCCTGGTGCATTTCCTCGTACTGCATAATACGGTGTCCAAACGAACGGCTACAGATAATTTGCTGCTTCGTGGGGGTGAACTCCTCCAGGTCAAGGCAAGGCTCACCGCGAAGCTCGCGGGCCGTACGCTCCAGCACCACGTTAAAATGTTTGCGAATGACCCACGAGGAGGCCTCCGCCAGCTCCAGCGCCGTGGTGATCCCCATCGCGTTGAGCTTTTTCGTGATGCGTCGGCCTACCCCCCACACCTCCTCTACCGGAACCTTTTCCAGCAGTTTACGCTGCCGCTCGCGGCCTGAGAGATCGACCACGCCGCCGGTGCCGGACCACCGTTTCGCCGCATAGTTGGCCAGCTTCGCCAGCGTTTTGGTCGGGGCAATACCGACGCCAACGGTTAATCCCGTATTTTTAAAGACCTGCGAGCGCATCTGGTGACCAAACGCTTCCAGTGACAGGCAGTGACTGACTCCTGAAACGTTCACGAACGCCTCATCAATGGAGTAAATCTCTATTGCCGGGGCGAGATCGGTCAGCGTCTGCATTACCCGACTGCTGAGATCGGCATACAGCGCATAATTCGAGCTAAAGACGTAAACTTTTGACGGATATAGTTTTTGTTTGAATTTAAAATACGGCTCACCCATTTTTATGCCGAACTGCTTTGCCTCCCGCGACAGTGAAATAATGCAGCCGTCGTTATTGGAAACCACCACGATGGGCTTCCCCTCCAGATCGGGGCGGAAGACCCGCTCGCAGGAGGCATAGAAGCTGTTCACATCAACCAGCGCGAACATGTCTATGCGTTTTAAGCGTGTGGGTGACGACGCCGAAGATCTGCAGCTCCTCTTCGGACTGAAAGGTAATCGGCTGATAGCGGACATTATGTGGCAACAACCTCAGAACCGGGCGCGTCTGTAGCTCCTTCACCGTAAACTCACCGGCGACCGACGCCACGACGATATCTCCGTGTTCGGCATTTAACGAGCGGTCAACCACCAGCAGATCGCCATCGCCGATCCCCGCCCCAATCATGGAGTCTCCACTCACCTTAATAAAATAGGTCGCACTGGGGTGCCTTACTGCCAGCCGGTTAAGATCGAGACGATCCTCCACATAATCCTGTGCCGGGCTGGGGAACCCACAGGCAACACGTTCTAAAAACAAAGGTAATTCAATGATTTGTTTTGGTTGATAAGAAAAGAGAGTGTCCATAATGCCTTTCTCGCCGAATACTGTATATAAATACAGTATTACGGATTATGGACAAGGATCAAGGTCATTTCCGGAAGCGGACCCAAACGCGTTGAAGTGTCAGAAGATTTAAAACGCGCAAAGCCCGGAAGCGCATGTCGGGCTTTGCGCCTGTGACGATCAGTCCATCAGCGTATTCAATGTTTCCAGCGCGTCAGGCGGCAGCTGCAGTTCCCCCGCCGCGAGGTTTTGCCGCAGATGCGCCACGGAAGAGGTGCCCGGGATCAGCAGAATATTCGGAGAACGCTGCAGCAGCCATGCCAGCGCAACCTGCATTGCCGTGACGCCCAGTGAATCCGCGACAGCCTTAAGCCCGGAAGATTGCAGCGGCGTAAAGCCGCCCAGCGGGAAGAACGGTACATACGCGATCCCTTGCTGCGCGAGCAGATCCACCAGCGCATCATCACCCCGGTTAACAATGTTGTACATGTTCTGCACGCACACCACCGGCACCATCTTCTGCGCTTCCGCAACCTGGGTGGCCGTGACGTTGCTCAGGCCAATATGCCGCACCAGCCCCTGCCGCTGTAATTCTGCCAGGGTGGAGAGCGGTTCAGCAATCGACCCTTCCGCAGGCCCGTGTGCGCTAAACATGATCCGCAGATTCACCACGTCCAGCACGTCCAGCTGCAGATTACGCAGGTTGTCATGCACCGCCTGCGTCAGTTCCTGTGCGGAAAAGGCCGGCAGCCAGGCGCCTTTGTCGTTGCGACGGGCGCCAATCTTGGTGACGATCGTCAGATCGTCCCGGTAAGGATGAAGCGCCTCGCGGATCAGCTGGTTGGTGACATGAGGACCATAAAAATCACTGGTATCAATATGGTTCACCCCCGCCGTCACCGCCTCGCGCAGCACGTCCAGCGCGGCCTGCTTATCCTTCGGTGGGCCAAAGACGCCCGGCCCGGCGAGCTGCATCGCACCGTAGCCCAGTCTTTTAACCGTCCGCGTCCCGAGCGCGTACGTCCCGCTTTTATCAATGCTGCTCATGTTAACCTTCCTCATAAAAATGATCCGGATTTACAACAGGTTCCTCACCGGAGCCCTTAGTTAAGCGCGAGTTAAATTAAAGTTTAAATTCTATACGACGATAGTATTGGTGTACCTCTGCATCCTTTCTAACGGACGACCGCTATGCTGAAAAATTTGCACGTGATTACCGGTATTATCTTTGCTCTCACCATATTCTGTCTGCTGCAAGTTGTCACGGGAGGGTTGTTCTACTCTGCCGTCAGCAACGATCGCCATAACTTCCAGAATTCCGGCGTGCTCAATGCCCAGCAGGAAAGCCTGAGCGACAGCGTGAACACGCTGGTGAAAACGCGCGTCACCGTCACCCGCGTGGCGATCCGCTACCTGAAAAACCAGCGTGACCCGGCTTCCCTGGCAGCGATCAACAAACTGCTTGGCACCGCAGGCGACTCGCTGGCAAAAGCCGAAGCCTATAACAAAGAGTGGCAGAAGCTGCCGCAGGTTAAGGGCCAGGAGGCGGCATTGACCGACGAGATGCAGAAATCCTGGAACCAGATGCATGAAGTCATGCGTTTATCGATTGAGTATCTGCGCGCCGACAACTATCAGGCCTATGGCGATCTGGATGCGCAGCAGGCGCAGGACGATATGGAAGCGGTCTATAACCGCTGGCGCGCCGAAAACAACACCCTGCTGAAGGCCGCAACCGAAGAGAACCAGAGCAGCTTCACGCAGATGCAGTGGACGCTGGCGGCAATTCTGCTGGCCGTGATCGCGGTTCTGGTGGTCATCTGGCAGGGTTTACAACATCTGCTGTTAAAACCACTCCACTCCATTATGAACCATATTCGCGCCATTGCAGGGGGCGACCTGACGCAGGAGATCGCTATCTCGGGTCGCAATGAGATGGGTCAGCTGGCCGCCGGCCTGCATGAGATGCAGCAGTCGCTGGTAACCACCGTCAGCGCCGTACGCGGAAGTACCGATTCCATCTACACCGGCGCAGGTGAAATTGCCGCGGGGAGCAACGATCTTTCCGCCCGCACCGAGCAGCAGGCCGCCTCGCTCGAAGAGACCGCTGCCAGCATGGAAGAGCTGACCGCGACGGTTAAACAGAACTCCGATAACGCCCGTCAGGCCACGCTGCTGGCGAAAAACGCCTCTGAAACGGCCGCGCGCGGCGGTCACGTCGTGGATAACGTGGTTCGCACCATGAACGAAATCGCCGACAGTTCGCAGCAAATTGCGCATATTACCGGCGTGATCGACAGCATTGCGTTCCAGACCAACATTCTGGCGCTTAACGCCGCGGTGGAAGCGGCACGCGCCGGGGAACAGGGCCGTGGTTTTGCGGTTGTTGCAGGCGAAGTCCGTACGCTGGCGAGCCGCAGCGCGCAGGCGGCGAAAGAGATCAAAGGGCTTATCGAGAACTCTGTCAGCCGGGTGAATACCGGTTCTGAGCAGGTTAGCGAGGCCGGCACCACCATGAAGGAAATTGTCGCCGCCGTCACCCGCGTGACCGATATCATGGGTGAGATTTCATCTGCCTCTGACGAGCAGAGCCGCGGTATTGAGCAGGTGAGCCTGGCCGTTTCGCAGATGGACAGCGTGACGCAGCAAAACGCCGCGCTGGTGCAGGAGTCCGCCACGGCGGCTGCGGCGCTGGAAGATCAGTCCGAGCAGCTGCGCCAGGCGGTGGCCGCGTTTCGCTTGAACGGCAAAGAAAAAGCGGTCGCCCCGCGCCCGGCCAGTCTGAAAACGCCACAGCTGCTGCGCCCGGCGACAACTACCGCCTCTACCGACAGCAACTGGGAAACGTTCTGAGTCATCGGCGGGCGAGGAGATCGCCTGCTAGCGGCTGCGCTTGGCGTGCCGCTCCCAGTTTTCCTGTTTTGCTTCATCCGATTTTCGCAGTGAAACATAACATGCCCCGCTGCCGCCGTGATGCGGCAGCGCCACGCAGAAAGCCTGCACTTCCTCAAACTCGGTTAACCAGCGCGCCAGATAGCTGCGCACCACATTGGGATGCGAGTTCTGCTCGCGCCCTTTCCCGTGAATGATAATCAGATTGCGTAACCCGTCGCGTCCGGCCTGACGAATAAAAGAATAGAGCATCTGACGGCAGCGTTCGGCGGGCTGGCGCAGGAGGTTTAAGCTGGCCTGGCGGGCATATTTACCCGCGCGCAGCTTATCAATAACGCCCTGCTGTACCCCTTCGCGCTGGAACGCCAGCGGTTCTTCCAGGGGAAGCACGTCGAGAAAATCCAGCGTCAGGAAGTTATCCAGCTGTTCGCTATCCACCTCCTCGCGCGCCCGCGTATTGCGGCTGGGCTGCCAGTGAATATCCGCGCAGCGCTTCAGTGGCTGGACATCTTCCATGGCGTCAAGAAAAAATGATTTGTCGTCAGGGTTCATGGACATCCTCCGGCTACATCTGAGGACTGTACTATACCTGCGCCCGAGACAGGCCTCAATCACCGTTACAGGGCGATACGTGGCAATAATATTAACCTGATGAATATATATAGTCATTATTAAAGAAAGTTAAACCACACTTAACTAAAACTTCAGCAAAGTTAAATTACGTGATTTATGTTAAAAATTCATTAAATCAATTACTCGCCTGCCTTTCATTTTTCGGAAAAGGTGTTATACCTAAATATACCTGCCTCATGGATATAATACTCAGGATTGGCGAAAGGACGCACTGCTGTGTGTACTATAGGGTCTGTTTGATGTCGGACAGATCCTGTTTTTTTTATATGCATTTCAGGCGATGACTATTTTCCTCACCTCCCTTCTGAACTGCGTAATTAATGACTCAGCAAGGGGAGTCTGACGTGAATCACGGCGCTGAATTAAATAATAGGTTGCTTTAGGAAGCGATTCGACAACCGGCAGCATGACCAGCCGGTGCGCCAGCAGCGGGTCACACCCTAGCTCCTGCGGCAATATGCTTAAAAAGTCACTTTGCGCAACCAGGCTAATACAGGAAGAAAATGTTTCGCAAACCACACCAATTCGCGGTATTTGCGAACGATCGCTAAATACCTCCTCTAATTGCTTATAATAACTTCCCCGCGGCGTCGGCATTGTCCAGTTATAATGCAGGAGTTCATTAATTGACGTTGCTCCCATTGCCGGGTGACCTTCACGACAAAATACCGCAAACGGTTTTTCGAAGAGCTTTTCAAACGTAAACTCCTGGTCGTAAGGCCCCTGATAATAAGTGTTGATGGTGAAGTCCAGTTCGCCCTGGCGTAATTCATTGATCATCGACACCAGCTGCCCTTCCATAATCCTCACCTTGACCTGCGGATGCTGCGCATGGAAGCGGGTGATAACGGCGGGCATAAGCGTGCGTGAAACGCTGGCCCCCATCCCGATGTTGATCTGCCCGGCCAGCTCCCCCTGCCGCTGACGGATGTCATCCTGCGCCGCGCGCAGCTCTTCCAGAATCAACCTGGCGCGCTGGTAAAAGCCCTCACCGCATTCGGTCAACGCGACGCCCTTACTCCTGCGCACGAAAAGCTGCGCCGCCATGCCCTCCTCCAGTTCTTTAATGGATTTGGTCAGCGCCGGCTGCGAAAGATTCAGCGTCCTGCTGGCACCGCGAATGCTGCCCTGACGCGCAACCTCAACAAACGCCCGGATTTGATGAAATTTAATCTGGAATGTCATAGCCCAACCGATAACCGTTGTTTATCAGAGTAAAGAAACTGTCATCTACTTTAATGGAAAGGGATGTGCGAGGGTAATTCCTGAACGGTTGAAACTGTGAAAAATCGGTTAGTGATAAGTAAAAACTATCACAGCGTGAAGCAGTTCACATATTTTAATGATGACAGGAACAGATATGGACACACTGGCGCAGTACATCCAGACGTTAACGCCGCAGCTGAGCGCGTGGCGTCGCGATTTTCACCATTTTGCGGAATCCGGCTGGGTAGAGTTTCGTACCGCCGCGAAAGTCGCGGAAATACTGGACTCGCTGGGTTACGCACTGGCGATGGGCCGCGACGTGGTCGATGCCGAAAGCCGGATGGGGTTACCCGATGACACAACCCTGGCGCGAGAGTTTGCCCGCGCGCGCGCGCAGGGCGCGCCTGAGAAATGGCTGGCGCCGTTTGAAGGCGGGTTTACCGGCATTGTCGCCACCCTGAATACCGGCCGCCCGGGCCCAACCCTGGCGTTTCGCGTCGACATGGACGCCCTTGATTTAAGCGAAGCGCTTGACGACAGCCATCGCCCGTTCCGCGACGGGTTTGCCTCCTGCAATCCGGACATGATGCACGCCTGCGCGCACGACGGCCACACCACGATTGGTCTGGGACTGGCACAGGTGCTAAAGCAGAATGAAGCCCGGCTCAACGGCACCATCAAGCTGATCTTCCAGCCTGCCGAAGAAGGAACGCGCGGCGCGCGCGCCATGGTTGCCGCCGGGGCGCTGGATGACGTGGACTATTTCACAGCCATTCACATTGGCACCGGCGTACCTGCCGGGACGGTAATCTGCGGCAGCGATAACTTTATGGCCACCACCAAGTTCGACGTGAGCTTCACCGGCGTGGCCGCGCACGCGGGCGGTAAGCCGGAGGACGGTCGTAACGCCCTGCTCGCCGCCGCGCAGGCCGCCCTCGCCCTGCACAGCATCGCCCCGCACAGCGACGGCGCATCCCGGGTGAACGTCGGGGTGATGCAGGCGGGCAGCGGGCGCAACGTGGTCCCCGCGAATGCGCTGATTAAGGTTGAAACCCGCGGCGAAAGCGAAGCGATTAATCAGTACGTCTTTGAACGCGCGAAGGCGGTGATTACCGGCGCGGCGGCGCTCTACGGCGTGAGCGCGGAGATGCGCCTGATGGGGGCTGCCACCTCCAGCGCGCCGACATCGGCGTGGGTGGATTATCTGCGCGAACAGGCGAGCCGAGTTTCCGGGGTTGTTCACGCCATCGATAAGGTGAAAGCGCCAGCGGGCTCCGAAGACGCCACGCTGATGATGGCCCGCGTGCAGCAGAACGGCGGCATGGCGTCCTATATGGTGTTTGGCACGGATTTGAGCGCCGGGCATCACAACGAAAAATTCGACTTCGATGAGCAGGTGATGCCTGTCGCCATCGAAACGCTGGCGCGAACTGCGCTTAATTTCCCGTGGACGCGAGGTGTGTAATGCAGGAGAACTACGCTTTTATTGCCGATGCGATCGACACGCGATGTCGGACGTTAACCGATATTGCCGACGCGATCTGGGATCGTCCCGAAACCCGCTTTGAAGAGTTCTGGTCCGCCGAACGGCTGGCCAGCGAGCTGGAAGCAGAAGGCTTCACGCTGACCCGCGAGGCAGGCGGTATTCCAAATGCCTTTATCGCCAGCTTCGGCAGCGGAAAACCGGTTATCGCCCTGCTGGGCGAGTACGACGCGCTGGCCGGGTTAAGCCAGCAGGCACACTGCGCGACCGCGCAAACCGCCACGCCGGGGGCTAACGGCCACGGCTGCGGGCATAACCTCTTAGGCACCGCGGCACTTGCGGGCGCGGTGGCGGTGAAAAGCTGGCTGGAGCAGCACAGCGGCAGCGGAACGGTGCGTTTTTACGGCTGTCCCGGCGAGGAAGGCGGCTCCGGGAAAACCTTTATGGTGCGCGAAGGGCTGTTTGATGACGTCGATGCCGCCGTCACCTGGCACCCGGAAGCCTTTGCCGGGATGTTTAACGTCAGCACGCTGGCGAATATTCAGGCCGCCTGGCGTTTTCACGGCGTGGCGGCGCACGCGGCCAACTCCCCCCATTTGGGACGCAGCGCTCTGGACGCCGTGACGCTGATGACCACCGGCACCAACTTCCTCAACGAACACATCATTGAGAAAGCGCGCGTCCATTACGCCATCACCGACACCGGCGGGATTTCCCCCAACGTGGTACAGGCGCAGGCCGAAGTGCTGTACCTGATCCGCGCCCCGGAGATGGCCGATGCGCAGCAGATCTACGAACGCATCGAGAAAATTGCCCAGGGCGCGGCGATGATGACCGAAACCACCGTCGAGTGTCGCTTTGATAAAGCCTGCTCAAGCTACCTGCCGAACCGCACGCTCGAGGCGGCGATGTATCGCGCCCTGCAGCACTACGGCACGCCGCAGTGGACCGAAGAAGAGCGAAAATTTGCCCGCGAGATCCGCGCCACGCTGACGCCCAACGATCTGCAAAACAGCCTGAAAAATATTGCCGCCACGGGTGGCGACGCGGGTAAAGCCTTTGCCCGTCGTCATCAGGCGACGCTGCTGGTAGATGAAGTCGCGCCTTACGCCGTCACCGACAACGTGCTGGCGGGTTCAACCGACGTGGGCGACGTCAGCTGGAAAATGCCGGTGGCCCAGTGCTTCAGCCCCTGCTTTACCGTCGGCACGCCGCTGCACACCTGGCAGCTGGTGTCTCAGGGGCGAACCTCTATTGCCCACAAAGGCATGCTGCTGGCCGGAAAAGTGATGGGCGCAACCGCGCTCAATCTGCTGCAGGACGCATCGCTGCTGAAAAAATGCCGTGAAGAGTTTGAACAGCAAATACAAGAAAAACCGTACGCGTGTCCGATCCCACGGGGCGTGACACCGTCACCTTTAAAATAAAAAAACATAACACAACACAACAACACTCCCGAGGAACGCCCATGAGTATGTCATCCATACCTTCGCATTCCCCATCCGGTAAGCTCTATGGCTGGGTTGAAAGGATCGGCAATAAAGTGCCGCACCCTTTCCTGCTGTTTATCTATCTGATTGTGATTTTGATGGTCGCCACTGCCGTGCTCTCCGCCTTTGACGTCAGCGTGCGCAGTCCGGCCGACGGCAGCCTGGTGGCGGTGAAAAACCTGCTCAGCGTTGAGGGGCTGCACTGGTTTTTACCCAACGTGATTAAAAACTTCAGCGGCTTCGCCCCGCTGGGCGCCATTCTGGCGCTGGTGCTGGGTGCCGGACTGGCCGAACGCGTGGGCCTGCTGCCCGCATTGATGGTAAAGATGGCTTCTCACGTCAGCGCGCGGTACGCCAGCTACATGGTGCTGTTTATCGCCTTCTTTAGCCATATCTCCTCCGACGCCGCGCTGGTGATCATGCCGCCGATGGGGGCGCTGATCTTCCTCGCCGTCGGGCGCCACCCCGTGGCGGGCCTGCTGTCGGCGATTGCGGGCGTGGGCTGTGGATTCACCGCCAATCTGCTGATCGTCACCACCGACGTGCTGCTCTCGGGCATCAGTACGGAGGCGGCGAAAACCATTGATGCGGCCATGCACGTCAGCGTGATCGACAACTGGTACTTTATGGCAAGCTCGGTCATTGTCCTGACGATTGTCGGCGGGCTGATTACCGATAAGATCGTCGAGCCGCGCCTGGGCAAATGGGAAGGCCGCAGTGATGAAAAGCTGGAGACGCTGAGCGAAACGCAGCGCTTTGGCCTGCGCGTGGCGGGCGTGGTCTCGCTGGCCTTTATCGCGCTGGTGGCGCTGATGGTGGTGCCGGAAAACGGCATACTGCGCGATCCGGTTAAACATACGGTCCTGCCTTCGCCGTTTATCCAGGGCATCGTGCCGCTGATTATTCTGTTTTTCTTTGTCGTCTCGCTCGCCTACGGTATCGCCACCGGTAAAATCCGCCGCCAGGGCGATCTGCCGCAGCTGATGATCGAGCCGATGAAGGAGATGGCGGGTTTTATCGTGATGGTGTTCCCGCTGGCCCAGTTTGTGGCGATGTTTAACTGTAGCAACATGGGCAAGTTTATGGCCGTGGGCCTGACCGACGCGCTGGAGGCTGCCGGGCTAAGCGGCGTACCGGCGTTTGTCGGCCTGGCGCTGCTGTCATCCCTGCTGTGCATGTTTATCGCCAGCGGCTCCGCCATCTGGTCGATTCTGGCCCCGATCTTCGTGCCGATGTTTATGATGCTGGGTTTTCACCCGGCGTTTGCCCAGATCCTGTTCCGTATCGCGGACTCCTCGGTGATACCGCTGGCGCCGGTCTCGCCGTTTGTTCCGCTGTTTTTAGGCTTCCTCCAGCGCTATAAACCCGAGGCCAAACTGGGTACCTACTATTCGCTGGTTTTACCCTACCCGCTTATCTTTTTAGGGGTATGGCTGGTGATGCTGGTGGCATGGTATCTTGTCGGCCTGCCGATTGGGCCGGGAATATACCCGAGGCTGAACTGAAGGAATGAGGATGCTGAGATTACTCGAAGATAAGATTGCGACGCCGCTTGGACCGCTGTGGGTTATCGCGGATGAGACGTTCAATCTGCGCGCCGTTGAGTGGGAAGAGCACAGCGACCGCATGGAAGAGCTGCTCAATATTCATTACCGCTTGCAGGGTTATGAACGTATCAGCGCAACCAACCCGGGTGGGCTGAGCGACAAGCTTGCGGCGTACTTCGAAGGCGATCTCAGCATCATTGATACTCTGCCGACCGCCACGGCTGGCACGCCTTTTCAGCGCGAAGTGTGGCAGGCGCTGCGGTCGATTCCGTGCGGGCAGGTCATGCATTACGGCCAGCTCGCGGAGCAGTTAGGTCGCGCAGGCGCTGCACGCGCGGTGGGTGCCGCTAACGGCTCTAACCCGGTCAGCATAGTGGTGCCCTGCCATCGCGTCATTGGCCGCAACGGTACCATGACAGGCTATGCCGGTGGCGTGCAGCGAAAAGAGTGGTTGCTGCGTCACGAAGGGTATCTCTTGCTCTAGTTCCCAGGCTTTTTGTGCTTAATTTTCTACCGGTTAGGCTAAAAATCCATAATCAAGCTGTGGAATTTCAAGAAGATGGCGACGCATTGTCGTCTCTTGTCCTTATTGAGGGTTTGTCAGGCTTACGTACTTACCAAAAAGATGTTAAAATTGACCAATATCAATTAAGGCTTGAGCAAACCTATGATCCCGGAAAAGCGAATTATACGACGCATTCAGTCTGGCGGTTGTGCTATCCATTGCCAGGATTGCAGCATCAGCCAGCTCTGTATCCCGTTTACCCTGAATGAGCATGAACTCGATCAGCTTGATAATATTATCGAGCGTAAGAAGCCTATTCAGAAAGGGCAGACGCTGTTTAAAGCGGGAGACGAACTGAAATCGCTCTATGCTATCCGTTCTGGCACCATCAAGAGCTACACCATCACCGAACAGGGCGATGAGCAGATCACCGGCTTCCATCTGGCGGGTGACCTGGTAGGCTTTGATGCCATCGGTACGGGCCACCACCCGAGCTTTGCTCAGGCACTCGAAACCTCGATGGTTTGCGAAATTCCGTTTGAAACCCTGGACGATCTGTCCGGCAAGATGCCTAACCTGCGTCAGCAGATGATGCGTCTGATGAGCGGTGAGATCAAAGGCGATCAGGACATGATCCTGCTGCTTTCTAAAAAGAATGCCGAAGAGCGCCTGGCCGCGTTTATCTACAACCTCTCCCGCCGCTTCGCCGAGCGTGGCTTCTCGCCGCGTGAATTCCGTCTGACGATGACGCGTGGCGATATCGGCAACTACCTGGGTCTGACCGTGGAAACCATCAGCCGTCTGCTGGGTCGTTTCCAGAAAAGCGGGATGCTGGCCGTTAAGGGTAAATATATCACTATCGAAAACGGTGAAGCGCTGGCCGTTCTTGCCGGGCACGCCCGTAACGTGGCGTAAACGCCATACGTATACTGCCAGACCGATAAATTTTCCTGATTCATTGGTCTGGCATATTACCCCGTCATTTATCTGACCTTTTCACCGTAGCACACCCCCACACAGCGCCCGAAAGGTTCTCGTTGAGGTTATGAATTGAGAGAAAGTTTGTTTTTCGTTTCAGTCGTGATTGCCTCAGTGACCTTTATCTTCATCTGGATCATGCTTGTCGGCCCAATGAAGGGGGAAGAAAAAACCTACGTCCAGGACTCCACGACCTTTGCGATAGCAGTGATGGTGCTGCTGTTTATTGCGTTTATCGCGGTGACGACCACGGTACTTTTCCTCTGATAAATTTTCATGAAATATTGATCTGGCAAAACCTCCCCTCTGTTTCATTCAGGATATATAGGTTACTCTTTTAATTACAGACTGTGGTGACAGTAGTAAGGAGACCTGTATGGCCAAGTATCAAAACATGCTGGTAGCTATCGATCCGAACCAGGACGATCAGCCGGCATTACGACGTGCTGTGTATTTACATCAACGGATTGGTGGCAAAATCAAAGCGTTTTTGCCGATCTATGACTTCTCGTATGAGATGACCACCCTTCTGTCGCCTGACGAGCGCACCGCTATGCGTCAGGGCGTCATCAGCCAGCGTACCGCGTGGATCCGAGAACAGGCGAAGTATTACCTGGAAGCGGGTGTTCCCATTGATATTAAAGTGGTCTGGCACAACCGACCTTTCGAAGCCATCATCCAGGAAGTTGTCGCCGGTGGGCACGATCTGCTGCTGAAGATGGCGCACCAGCACGACAAGCTGGAATCCGTGATCTTCACCCCGACCGACTGGCACCTGCTGCGCAAATGCCCTTGCCCGGTCTGGATGGTTAAAGACCAGCCGTGGCCTGAAGGCGGGAAAGCCGTTGTGGCGGTAAACCTCGCTAGCGAAGAGGATTACCACAACTCCCTGAACGAGAAGCTGGTGAAGGAGACCATCCAGCTTGCCGACCAGGTCAATCATACTGAAGTGCACCTGGTAGGTGCCTATCCGGTCACCCCTATTAACATTGCCATTGAGCTACCTGAATTTGACCCAAGCGTGTACAACGACGCGATCCGCGGTCAGCATCTGCTGGCCATGAAAGCGCTGCGCCAGAAATTCAGCATTGATGAGAAAATGACCCACGTGGAAAAAGGGTTGCCTGAAGAGGTGATCCCGGACCTGGCGGAACACCTGCAGGCGGGGATTGTGGTGCTGGGTACTATCGGCCGGACCGGTATTTCTGCCGCCTTCCTCGGCAATACCGCCGAACAGGTGATCGACCATCTGCGCTGCGACCTGCTGGTCATTAAGCCGGATGAGTACCAGACGCCGGTTGAGCTGGACGATCCGGAAGACGATTAACACCTGACGCCGCCCGACAATAAAAAAACCGCCAAATTCGGCGGTTTTTTCGTTTCAGCGCAACTTACAGCGCTTTCAGAATCGCATCCACGCTGGCTTTAGCATCGCCAAACAGCATGTGGGTATTCTCTTTGAAGAACAGCGGGTTCTGCACCCCGGCATAACCGGTATTCATAGAACGTTTGAAGACGATTACGTTCTGCGCCTTCCACACTTCCAGAACCGGCATACCGGCGATTGGGCTACCCGGATCGTCCTGTGCAGCAGGGTTAACGGTATCGTTGGCACCAATGACCAGCACGGTGTCGGTGTCGGCGAAATCATCGTTGATCTCATCCATTTCCAGCACGATGTCGTAAGGCACTTTCGCTTCCGCCAGCAGCACGTTCATGTGGCCAGGCAGACGCCCTGCCACCGGGTGAATACCAAAGCGAACCTTGATGCCCCGCGCGCGCAGCTTCTCGGTGATTTCCGCAACCGGATACTGCGCCTGCGCCACCGCCATGCCGTAGCCGGGGGTGATGATCACAGAATGCGAGTTTTTCAGCATGTCTGCGGTATCTTCCGCAGAAATTTCACGGTGCTCACCCACTTCTTCATCAGCACTGGAAGAAGAGCCATCTGTCCCGAAACCACCGGCGATTACGCTAATGAACGAACGGTTCATCGCCTTACACATGATATAAGACAGGATCGCGCCGGAAGAACCCACCAGCGCACCGGTGACGATCAGCAGGTCGTTGCTCAGCATAAAGCCTGCCGCCGCTGCCGCCCAACCGGAGTAGGAGTTCAGCATCGAGACAACTACCGGCATATCCGCACCACCGATGGATGCCACCAGGTGCCAGCCGAATGCCAGCGCGATGATGGTCATTACCAGCAACGCCAGCACCTGCAGACCGACGCTTTCGGTACGCACGAAGATCACCAGCAGAACAAATGACACCACCAGCGCCGCCAGGTTCAGCTTATGACGGTTTGGCAGCATCAGCGGTTTAGAGGAGATCTTCCCGCGCAGTTTACCGAACGCGACAATGGAGCCCGTGAAGGTCACCGCACCGATGAAGATACCCAGGAACACTTCAGTCAGGTGGATGTTGACCAGAATCGGTTCCAGACCCGGTTCGTGATACAGGTAGCTGTTGAAGCCCACCAGCACCGCGGCCAGACCCACAAAGCTGTGCAGAATGGCAACCAGCTCCGGCATCTCGGTCATTTCAACGCGTTTTGCCAGACGAATACCAATCGCGCCACCGATGATCATCGCCACCAGGATCCACGCTACGTTGCCGGTATCCGGCCCGAAGATGGTGGCAATCAGCGCAATCGCCATCCCGGCGATACCAAAGTTATTCCCCTGCTGAGACGTTTCGTGTTTGGAAAGCCCCGCCAGACTGAAAATAAACAGGATTGCAGCAACAATGTATGCGGCTGTCACTAATCCTCCAGACATATGCTACCCCTTAGCCTTTACGAAACATTTTCAGCATGCGCTGAGTCACGGTGAAACCACCGAAAATATTGATACTGGCGATCAGTACCGCGATAAAGCTCAGGAAGCTGATCCAGCCGCCGTGACCAATCTGCAGTAACGCCCCCACCACGATGATCCCGGAGATGGCGTTGGTTACCGACATCAGCGGCGTGTGCAGCGCATGGGAGACGTTCCAAACCACGTAGTAACCTACGACGCAGGAGAGCGCGAAGACGGTAAAATGGCCGAGGAACTCTTTTGGCGCGACGTCAGCCAGCCAGCCGAACAGAATAATCACCAGCGCCATGATCGCGTATTTACGCCACGGTGAAGCCGGTTTAGCAGATTCTTTTGGCTCAGGCGCCGCTTTCGGTGCCGCCTGAGGCTGAGCAGATACCTGAATAGGCGGCGCAGGCCAGGTAATTTCACCTTCACGGACCACGGTCACACCACGCACCACCACATCGTCGAAATCAACGGTGACGTTGCCGTCTTTCTCTTTGCAGAGCAGCTTAAGCAGGTTGACGAGGTTAGTGCCGTACAGCTGAGAAGACTGCGTTGGCAGACGGCCCGGCAGATCGGTATAGCCGATCACCTTCACGCCGTTAGCGGTCGTGGTCACCTGATTCGGTACGGTATATTCACAGTTACCGCCGTTTTGGGCGGCCAGGTCGACAATCACGCTGCCCGGCTTCATGGAATCAACCATCTCACGGGTGATCAGCTTCGGCGCAGGTTTACCCGGGATAAGCGCGGTGGTGACAATAATGTCGACATCTTTCGCCTGAGCGGCGAAGAGTTCCATTTCGGCTTTGATAAAGGCTTCGGACATCACCTTCGCGTAACCGTCGCCGCTGCCGGCTTCTTCCTTGAAGTCCAGCTCAAGGAATTCGGCGCCCATACTCTGGACCTGTTCCTTTACTTCAGGACGGGTGTCAAAGGCGCGTACGATAGCGCCCAGGCTATTTGCCGCACCGATTGCAGCAAGGCCCGCCACGCCCGCGCCAATCACCATGACTTTCGCCGGAGGGACTTTACCCGCGGCGGTGATTTGACCGGTAAAGAAGCGACCAAATTCGTGGGCTGCTTCAACAATGGCGCGGTAGCCAGCAATGTTTGCCATGGAGCTTAAGGCATCCAGCGACTGCGCGCGCGAAATGCGCGGCACGGAGTCCATCGCCATTACGGTCACGCCACGGGCCGCCAGCTTCTCCATTAGCTCCGGGTTTTGCGCAGGCCAGATGAAGCTCACCAGGGTTGTCCCCGGATTCAGCAGCGCAATCTCACCCTCTTCCGGTGCGTTGACCTTCAGAATCACCTGCGACTGCCAGACGTCAGCACCGTCGACCACTTCCGCGCCAGCCTGGATAAAGGCCTCGTCATCGAAACTCGCCAGTTTGCCCGCGCCGCTTTCAACCGCGACCGTAAAACCCAGCTTAAGCAGTTGCTCCACCGTTTTCGGTGTTGCCGCTACGCGGGTTTCATTGGCTAACCGTTCTTTTGGTACCCCAATACGCATAGTTTTCCCTTCCATCGGTTCTTGATGATGGTTTATCGATAAATGCCCGCGGTTTGTATCAATTTTCACCATCGCGCCAGCGACGAGATATGATTAACCCCGGAAAATAAAACAGTAACAAACTGTCTATAACCTACTGAAAATAGCGCCCGTGATCTACCGCCAGAAAACACTATTTCTTACTTTATCTGTGAAAAATAAGCGATCGGCGTCACTGACAGTGATATTTACCTTAAATTCATCGCCGGAACCGATAAATCGCGCAAGCGAAGCGGTAAAAACATGATATAGCGCCGTAAGAGAACAACTTATTAACATTAAATTAACTTGCAAAAGTCATATGCTTTATCAGTTTTACTTGTCAAACGCGTGTTTTTTCAACATATCACTAAATGTTATCGAATAAGGTGATTCAGTGAGCACAGGCAGTGAAAAATGGCGCAGACAGCGACGGGTTTTAAATGCAATAATCGGGACCGTCTTAAATTAACAACAATACCAGTACATGGTTTGCGCAAGGCGAAGGATCATTTTTATGAAGCTTAAGAACACACTCCTGGCGTCCGCACTTCTTTCCGCGACCGCCCTGTCTGCGAATGCCGCAACAGAGTTAACGCCGGAGCAAGCGGCAGCGTTAAAACCTTTTGACCATACGGTCATTGTGGGTCGTTATAATTCTATTGGCGACGCCGTCGCCGCTGCATCAAAAGCTGCTGATAAAAACGGGGCGGCCTCGTTTTATGTCGTTGACCAGTCCGATTACGGCAACAGCGGTAACCTGCGCGTGACCATCGCGCTATTCAAAGACAATGCGCCAAAAGCTGACGCACCGAAAAACCGCGTGATCAACGGTGTTGTTGAACTGCCGAAAGATCAGGCGATTGAGCTGGAACCCTACGACACCGTCACCGTTCAGGGCTTTTACCGCAGCCAGCCTGAAGTGAACGATGCCATCACCAAAGCCGCGAAAGAGAAAGGAGCTTATTCTTTCTACATCGTGCGTCAGGTCGATGCTAACCAGGGTGGCAACCAGCGCATTACCGCGTTCATCTATAAAAAAGATGCGAAAAAACGTGTTCTGCAAAGCCCGGATGCCATCCCGGCGAATTCAGAAGCGGGTCGCGCGGCGATAGCGAAAGGTGGCGAAGCCGCGAAGAAAGTTGAAATTCCAGGCGTCGCAACGACGGCGGCCCCAAGCGCTGAAGTGGGTCGTTTCTTTGAAACGCAGTCCACGAAAGGTGGCCGTTACTCCGTTACGCTGCCGGACGGTACCAAAATTGAAGAGTTGAACAACGCCACTGCAGGGCAGATGGTGCCGTTCGACAGCATCAAATTTACCGGCAACTACGGCAACATGACGGAAGTCTCTTACCAGGTCGCGAAGCGTGCGGCGAAGAAAGGGGCGAAGTACTACCACATCACCCGCCAGTGGCAGGAACGTGGTAACAACGTGACCATCAGCGCCGATCTGTACAAGTAACAAAAGTCGTTTACGAAAGGCGGCGCAATGCCGCCTTTTTTGTTACTTTTTTTGAATTTCTGCCTCACGTCATTGCATGCTTTCGTTACACTCCGTAAAATCCCGCGCCTTAGTGTGATCCACCATTTTTATGCGCCTGAGCGAAATAATTATTCTGGATTTTGACCTTTCATAACAGGAAGCCAATGGAAAAGAAACTTGGCCTGAGTGCTCTGACTGCACTCGTTTTAAGCTCAATGCTGGGTGCGGGCGTATTCAGTTTGCCGCAAAATATGGCGGCAGTCGCGAGCCCTTCTGCGCTCATCATTGGCTGGGGCATTACGGGTGTCGGAATATTGCTGCTGGCCTTCGCTATGCTGCTGCTCACCCGCATTCGCCCGGATCTGGACGGCGGCATTTTCACCTATGCGCGTGAAGGTTTCGGCGAGCTGATTGGCTTCTGTTCCGCGTGGGGATACTGGCTGTGTGCCGTTATCGCCAACGTCTCCTATCTGGTAATCGTCTTCTCGGCGCTCAGTTTCTTTACCGATACGCCTGAGCTGCGCCTCTTTGGCGACGGAAATACCTGGCAGTCTATTGTGGGCGCCTCGGTGTTATTGTGGTTCGTCCACTGGCTGGTGTTACGTGGCGTACAAACGGCCGCCAGCATCAACCTGGTAGCGACGCTCGCGAAGCTGGTTCCGCTCGGCCTGTTTATCGTTCTGGCCTTCATTGCGTTCCGTATGGACGTGTTTAAGCTTGATTTCAGCGGTGTTGCGCTGGGCGTCCCCGTCTGGGAGCAGGTGAAAAACACGATGCTGATTACCCTGTGGGTGTTCATCGGTGTAGAAGGCGCGGTCGTGGTTTCTGCCCGAGCCCGAAATAAACGCGATGTGGGCCGCGCCACGCTGCTGGCCGTACTCGCTGCGCTCGGGGTCTATCTGCTGGTAACGCTGCTGTCGCTGGGCGTGGTGGCGCGTCCTGAACTGGCTGAAATGCGTAACCCGTCAATGGCAGGGCTGATGGTGAAAATGCTCGGCCCCTGGGGCGACGTGGTGATTGCGGCTGGCCTTATCATCTCCGTCTGCGGCGCGTACCTGAGCTGGACCATCATGGCGGCTGAAGTTCCTTTCCTGGCCGCGACGCACAAAGCGTTTCCACGCCTTTTCGCCCGTCAAAACCAAAACAGCGCGCCGTCGGCATCGCTCTGGCTGACCAACATCAGCGTTCAGGTCTGTCTGGTGCTGATCTGGCTCACAGGTTCAGACTATAACACCCTGCTGACCATCGCCTCGGAGATGATTCTGGTACCCTATTTCTTAGTGGGTGCGTATCTGTTAAAAATTGCCACACGCCCGGCGCATTATGTTGTGGGTGTCGGAGCCTGTATTTACGGCCTGTGGTTGTTGTATGCTTCCGGTCCTATGCATCTGCTGCTGTCGGTGGTGCTGTACGCACCGGGTCTGCTGGTGTTTATCTATGCCCGCCGCACGCATCAGTTGGAGAACGCGCTGAAACGCCGTGAGATGGCATTGATTGGACTGTTACTGGTTGCTGCCCTACCGGCAACCTGGATGTTAATGGGATAGCATCGCCTTTCCCATTGTTGAACTGTAAAGGAGAATACGATGGGAAATGCACCGCTTCGCCCAATACTGATTACCGGTGGAGGCCGCCGTATCGGCCTCGCCCTCGCCCATCACTTTCTCAACCTTCGCCATCCGGTCATTGTCAGCTACCGTACGGAATACCCGTCGATTGAAGGGTTACGCAAAGCGGGGGCGGTCTGCATTCAGGCTGATTTTTCAACCGATGAAGGCATTCTGGCTTTCGCGGAAACGGTAAAAGCCACCACGACGGGGCTGCGCGCCGTGATCCATAACGCCAGCGCATGGCGTGCCGAAAAACCCGGTACGTCACTTAGCGAAACGCTCTCCTCCATGCTGCAGATCCACGTCAATGCCCCTTATCTGCTTAACCACGCTCTGCAGGACCTGCTGCGCGGCCACGGGCACGCTGCGGGCGACATCATTCACTTCACCGATTATGTAGTGGAGCGCGGCAGCGACAAGCACATCGCCTACGCGGCCAGTAAAGCCGCGCTGGATAACATGACCCGCTCGTTTGCCCGCAAGCTCGCCCCCGAGGTGAAGGTGAATGCCATCGCCCCGGCGATGATTTTGTTTAACGAAAACGATGATGCAGAGTATCGCCAGCAGGCGCTGAATAAGTCGCTCATGAAAATCGCCCCCGGCGAGAAAGAGGTCATCGACCTCGTGGATTACCTGCTCACCAGCTGCTACGTCACCGGCAGAACCTTTGCCGTGGACGGTGGCCGTCCGCTGCGCTAGTGAAAGCGAATAACAGCCAGAATTACGGAACCGGCGTTAATTTTGAAAGATTAATGGAAGGTTAAGGTTTCGCGGTGTATGTTGGCTTTTTTCACGAAAACAGACGCTGTATGAATAAGATTGTTTATGTTGAAGACGAACCCGAAGTCGGGCAGCTGATCGCCGCCTATCTGGGTAAACATGATATGGACGTCATTGTTGAACCTCGCGGCGATCGTGCCGAAGAGGTGGTCGTCCGTGAAAACCCGGATCTGGTGCTGCTGGATATCATGTTGCCAGGCAAAGACGGCATGACGCTCTGCCGTGACCTGCGCGCCCGGTGGGAGGGCCCTATTGTCCTGCTCACCTCACTGGACAGCGATATGAACCACATTTTGTCGCTGGAGATGGGCGCAAATGACTACATTCTGAAAACCACACCGCCTGCCGTCCTGCTTGCCCGCCTGCGCCTGCATTTGCGCCAGCACGCCAGCATCGAACGCGAAGCGCCCGCGCCTTCTCTGACGCCGCACAAAGCGATGCGCTTCGGTACGCTGTCTATCGACCCTATTAACCGCCAGGTGCTGCTCTCCGGCGAGCTTATCGCCCTCTCCACCGCAGACTTTGACCTGCTGTGGGAGCTGGCAACGCATGCCGGACAGATTATGGACCGTGACGCGCTGCTGAAAAACCTGCGTGGCGTGAGCTATGACGGAATGGACCGCAGCGTTGACGTGGCGATTTCGCGCCTGCGCAAAAAACTGCAGGATAACGCCACCGAGCCCTACCGCATTAAAACCGTGCGTAATAAGGGTTATCTGTTTGCCCCACATGCATGGGAAACCTGAGAAGATAACCTGACATAAATGAAGGCATTGCGCGACGATGCCTTCTCTTTCGCACGTTTATTTTTACGTTTGCGCAACAATTTACTTGCTAAGCACGCGAACTATTTCATAATTACCTTCTCGACTCTCCTTTCTTCAGCTCGCCCCGCTCTTGCGATCGTTTTACTCATTTTCGCCGTGAAGCTTTCACGACATCACTCCAACAAATCTTGAAGTGAGGATTTAAGCCCATGACATATGTATAGCTACGGTCAGGTAGAAGCGATAAAAACGAATCTTGAGTGGATTGTTAATCAGGCAACCCTTAACCACGTCACCCCCTCACGAACCGATCAAAAAGCGCTCTTTGACCTGCTGGAACTCATCCAGTCTTACGAAATACTGCTGGACCTCATCAGCGAATACGGGACGGATGTGATTGATACGCATATTGCTGAAGGACTGGCGATGACCGAAAAACTCATCGCCAAGGTAAAAAACAGCGCGAAAGCCATATAACACGCTCGACAGACGTGAAAAACTCGAAGGGTTTTCATGTATATTCTGCACATAGCGTTTTTGCGGTGAGATCCAATGAAAAAGCTGTTTGTGCAGTTTTATCTTTTACTGTTTGTCTGCTTCCTGGTGATGACCATGCTGGTCGGGCTGGTTTATAAATTTACCGCCGAACGTGCTGGCAGGCAGTCGCTGGACGATCTGATGAAAAGCTCGCTCTATCTGATGCGCAGCGAGCTAAGAGAGATCCCGCCACACGACTGGGCGAAAACCCTGAAAGAGCTGGATCTGAATCTGTCATTCGATTTACGCATCGAGCCGTTGAAAGATTTCGATCTGGACCCACCCGCCATGCAGCGTCTGCGCGACGGGGACATCGTCGCGCTGGATGAGAAATACACCTTTATCCAGCGTATTCCTCGCAGCCATTACGTGCTTGCCGTCGGGCCGGTGCCCTATCTCTATTATCTGCACCAGATGCGTCTGCTGGACATGGCGCTGATGGCCTTTATCGCCATTTCGCTCGCGTTTCCGGTCTTTATCTGGATGCGCCCCCACTGGCAGGACATGCTGAAACTGGAATCCGCCGCGCAGCGTTTTGGCGAAGGGCATTTCACCGAACGCATTCACTTCGACAGCGGTTCCAGCTTTGAACGCCTTGGCGTGGCCTTTAACCAGATGGCCGATAACATTAATGCCCTGATAGCCAGTAAGAAGCAGCTGATCGACGGGATTGCACATGAGCTGCGCACGCCGCTGGTTCGCCTGCGCTATCGTCTGGAGATGAGCGAGAATCTGACGGAAGCGGAATCTCAGGCCCTGAACCGCGATATTGGCCAGCTTGAAGCGCTGATTGAAGAGCTGCTGACCTATGCGCGCCTCGATCGCCCGCAAAACGAACTGAACCTCAGCACGCCGGATCTGCCCGCGTGGCTGCAAACCCATATTGACGATGTTCAGAGCGTAAACCCGCAGCGCACGCTGTTGACGCGCGTCACGCCGGGTGATTACGGCGCGCTTGATATGCGCCTGATGGAGCGCGTGCTGGACAACCTGATGAACAACGCCATGCGCTACAGCGAAAGTACGCTGCAGATTGGGCTGGATTTGCAGGGAAACCAGGCCAGCCTGACGGTAGAGGATGACGGACCGGGGATTGCCCCGGAGGCACGCGAAACCGTGTTTGAACCGTTTGTCCGCCTCGATCCCAGCCGCGATCGCGCCACCGGAGGATGCGGCCTGGGGCTGGCCATTGTCTACTCTATCGCCCAGGCCATGGGCGGTACGGTGCATTGCGAGGAGAGCGAGCTCGGCGGCGCGCGCTTCTGCTTTAGCTGGCCGGTGTACCATAACATCGCCCTTCCCGTACCTGCCTGACTTCAAGCGCACGCTGGCCTGACCCGGCGTGCTGTGCTATATGATAAGTATGTTGTAACTAATGAGAGTATTTATGGCGACCTACGATCTCATCGAACGGCTGAACAGCACGTTCCGGGAAATAGAACACGAGCTGCTAACCCTGACAGAACGTTTGCAGACCTGCCGCCTGCTGGCCGCGCGCGTCTTTACCCTGCCCGAGGTGGTCAAAGGGGCCGAGCACGATCCGCTGGACACCATCGACGTGAAGCAGCACATCGGCAAGGCCGCACTGGAGCTGGCGATGAAGCACTATCGCCATCTTTTTATCCAGCAGCAGTCTGAACAGCGCAGCAGCAAGGCGGCGGTGCGGCTGCCCGGCGTGATCTGCCTGCAAACCGATGCCGCAGCGCGCGACGCGCTGGAAAGCCAGATTACCCATATCAACACCCTGAAAGCGGCATTTGAGAAAATCGTTACCGAAGAGTCGGGCCTGGCCCCCGCCGCCCGGTTTGAGTGGGTGCACCGTCAGCTTCCGGGGTTAATTACCCTGAATGCCTATCGCACGCTGACGGTACTACGTCATCCCGCCACGCTGCGCTTCGGCTGGGCGAATAAGCACATCATTAAAAACTTCACCCGGGATGAAATTCTGGCGCAGCTGGAAAAAAGCCTGAAGACGCCGCGCACCGTCGCGCCGTGGTCGCGTGAGCAGTGGATTGAGCGCCTCGAACAGGAGTACCACAGCATCGCCTCGCTGCCGGCGGACACGCGCCTCAAAATTAAGCGCCCGGTGAAGGTTCAGCCTATCGCCCGCGTCTGGTATTCCGGCCAGCAAAAACAGGTGCAGTATGCCTGCCCAACGCCGCTGATTGCGCTCTATGATGACGATCGGGGGGCTATCGTGCCGGATATTGGTGAATTGCTGAATTACGATGCTGAAAATGTCCAGCACCGTTACCGACCTCAGGCGCAGCCGCTTCAGCTGATTATTCCGCGGCTGCACCTGTACGTAGCGAGTTGATTATTTCAGGCTGCCAACCATCGCCTCGGGACGTACCCAGGCATCGAACTCCGCCTCCGTCAGATAGCCCAGCGCCAGGGCGGAGTCTTTCAGCGTCAGCCCCTCCTTATGCGCTTTTTTGGCGATCTCGGCGGCTTTGTCGTAGCCAATATGGGTATTGAGCGCGGTCACCAGCATCAGCGATTCGTTCAACAGCTGGCTGATGCGCTCGCGGTTTGGCTCGATCCCCACCGCGCAGTGTTCGTTAAAGCTCTCCATGCCGTCCGCCAGCAGACGAATCGATTGCAGAACGTTGTGGATCACCATCGGGCGATAGACGTTCAGCTCGAAGTTGCCGGACGCACCGCCCAGGTTGACGGCCACGTCGTTGCCCAATACCTGGCAGCAGAGCATGGTCATGGCTTCGCACTGGGTCGGGTTGACTTTACCCGGCATGATGGAGCTGCCCGGCTCGTTTTCCGGAATGCTGATTTCACCGATGCCGCAGCGCGGGCCCGAGGCCAGCCAGCGCACGTCGTTGGCGATTTTCATCAGCGAGGCCGCCAGCCCTTTCAGCGCGCCGTGGGTGTGGACCAGCGCATCGCAGGTCGCCAGCGCCTCGAACTTGTTGGGCGCCGTGACGAACGGCTGCCCGGTGATGTTTGCCAGCTCCTCCGCCACGCGCACCGCATACTCCGGATGGGTGTTCAACCCGGTCCCAACCGCCGTCCCGCCGAGCGCCAGCTCCGCCAGATGCGGCAGGCTGTTCTCAATATGCTTCAGGTTGTGTTCCAGCATCGCCACCCAGCCGGAAATCTCCTGGCCGAGCGTCAGCGGCGTGGCGTCCTGCAGGTGCGTACGGCCAATTTTGACGATGTCGCGGAAGGCCTGCGCCTTCTCGTTGAGCGTAGACTTCAGGACGTTGAGCTGCGGGATAAGCTGCTCGCGGATAGCAATCACCGCCGCCACGTGCATGGCCGTCGGGAAGACGTCGTTAGAACTCTGGCTTTTGTTGACGTCATCGTTCGGGTGAACCTTGCGCTCCATGCCGCGCACGCCGCCCAGCAGTTCGCTTGCCCGGTTCGCCAGCACTTCGTTCATGTTCATATTGCTCTGGGTGCCGGAACCGGTCTGCCAGATAGCGAGGGGAAATTCATCGGGATGCTTGCCCGCCAGCACTTCGTCGGCGGCGTTGATGATGGCGGTCGCTTTGTCTGCCGTCAGCAGGCCTAAATCCTGGTTCACTTTCGCGGCTGCACGTTTGGTGAGCGCCAGCGCCTGAATCAGCGAGACGGGCATTTTTTCAGTCGAGATACGGAAATGCTCCAGCGAACGCTGGGTTTGCGCGCCCCATAGCTTGTCGGCCGGGACGTCGATGGCGCCCATCGAGTCTTTCTCATGGCGTACCGTGGTCATTACTTTCTCCTTGATAACAAAAGAGGGATTGCTCACATGCTTAAGGGATAAGTATTGATGACTTCTGAGAAACGTTATGGCGCTTTGTGCGCTCTTTTTGATGTCGGGTGTCGGCTACGCCTTACCCGACCTACGAGAATCCAGGCCGGGTAAGCGTCAGCGCCACCCGGCAATTTACAGATTTACTTCACACACGCCGAACACTGGGACGACTGGATCTGCTTGAAGAAATCGTTGCCTTTGTCATCCACGAGGATGAACGCCGGGAAATCTTCCACCTCAATTTTCCAGATCGCTTCCATACCCAGTTCCGGGTATTCCACGCACTCCAGGCTCTTGATGCTGCCCTGCGCCAGAACCGCAGCCGGGCCGCCGATGCTGCCGAGGTAGAAGCCGCCGTGCTTGTGGCAGGCGTCCGTCACCTGCTGGCTGCGGTTGCCTTTCGCGAGCATGATCATGCTGCCGCCGTTGGCCTGCAGCTGGTCAACGTACGAGTCCATACGGCCCGCCGTGGTTGGGCCTAACGAGCCAGAGGCGTAGCCTTCAGGCGTTTTCGCCGGGCCGGCGTAGTAGATCGGGTGATCTTTAATGTACTGCGGCAGCCCTTCGCCGTTGTCCAGACGCTCTTTCAGCTTCGCGTGCGCGATGTCGCGGCCCACGATAATCGTGCCGTTCAGGGAGAGACGGGTCGAGACCGGATACTGCGAAAGCTGCGCCAGAATCTCTTTCATCGGACGGTTCAGGTCAACGCGGACCGCTTCCCCCTCGCCCGCTTTGCGCAGCTCTTCCGGGATATATTTGCCCGGGTTGTTTTCCAGTTTTTCGATCCACACGCCTTCGCGGTTGATCTTCGCCTTGATGTTGCGATCCGCAGAGCAGGAGACGCCCATCCCGACCGGACAGGAAGCACCGTGACGCGGCAGACGGATCACGCGCACGTCGTGGGCAAAGTATTTGCCGCCAAACTGCGCGCCAAGACCCAGGTTACGCGCTTCTTCCAGAAGCTCCTGCTCAAGCTGAACGTCGCGGAACGCCTGGCCGTGCTCGTTACCTTCGGTTGGCAGGCCGTCGTAGTATTTGGTTGAGGCTAGCTTCACAGTCTTCAGCGTGCTTTCAGCCGACGTGCCGCCAATCACAAACGCGATATGGTACGGCGGGCACGCCGCGGTGCCGAGGGTGCGCATCTTCTCAACCAGGTAGTTCTTCAGCTTACCCGGGGTGAGCAGCGCTTTGGTTTCCTGATAGAGATAGGTTTTGTTGGCCGAACCGCCGCCTTTGGCGATACAGAGGAATTTGTACTCGTCCCCGTCGACGCTGTAGAGGTCTATCTGTGCAGGCAGGTTGGTGCCGGTGTTGACCTCTTTATACATGTCCAGCGCCGCGTTTTGCGAATAGCGCAGGTTGTCTTCGGTGTAGGTGTTATAAACGCCGTGTGCCAGCGCCGCTTCGTCACCGCCGCCGGTCCAGACGCGCTGCCCTTTTTTACCGACGATGATCGCCGTGCCGGTATCCTGACAGGTTGGCAGAATGCCTTTCGCCGCGATATCGGAGTTACGCAGGAACTGCAGGGCAACGTACTTATCGTTTTCGCTGGCTTCCGGGTCGCTCAGAATATCGGCCACCTGCTGCTGATGCGCAGGACGGAGCATAAACGAGGCGTCGTGGAAAGCGTGCTGCGCCAGCAGCGTCAGCGCCTGCGGATCCACCTTGAGGATCTCTTGTCCTTCAAATTCAGAGACGGAGACGTGATCGCGGGTTAACAGGTAATACTCGGTCTGATCCTTACTGAGGGGGAAAGGATCCTGATAATGGAAGGGTTTATTCGACATTGGTCTCTCACTTACTGCTTCGGTCTGTTTATTCAGGGCAGATGTTCCGCTGCCCGGCTTAAAAGCGAGTCAGCTTATCCTACACAATTTTTTAACAAAAACTGAGACTAGTACGACTTTTTACATCCACAGGTTACTTCCATGAGGTTTATTGCTTTAATACCCGGAGTTAATTCCACAATTGAATCAGGGCTTGATAATGCAAAAACTCATTAACTCAGTGCAAAACTACGCCTGGGGAAGTAAAACTGCGTTAACGGATCTCTACGGTATCGCGAACCCGAACAACCTGCCGATGGCGGAACTGTGGATGGGTGCGCACCCGAAGAGCAGCTCAAAAATTGAAGACGCCAGCGGCCAGGTACGCAGCCTGCGCGACGTGATTAATGCCGATAAAGCCGCGCTGCTGGGTGACAAAGTCGCTCAGCGCTTTGGCGAACTGCCGTTCCTGTTTAAAGTTTTGTGCGCTGACCAGCCGCTCTCCATCCAGGTTCACCCGAACAAGAAAGCCTCAGAAATCGGGTTTGCGAAAGAGAACGCGGCGGGTATTCCGTTAGATGCTGCCGAGCGTAATTACAAAGATCCTAACCACAAGCCTGAGCTGGTGTTCGCGCTGACGCCGTTCCTGGCGATGAACGCGTTCCGCGAGTTTTCAGAAATTATCTCCCTGCTGCAGCCGGTCGCGGGTGCCCATAAAGCCATCGCGCATTTCCTTGAAAACCCGAACGCCGATGCGCTGAGCCAGCTGTTTGCCAGCCTGCTGAATATGCAGGATGAAGAGAAAACCCACGCCCTGGCGGTGCTGAAAGCCGCCCTGGACAGCCAGCAAGGTGAACCGTGGGAGACCATCCGTCTGATTTCCGAATTCTATCCGGACGACAGCGGCCTGTTCTCCCCTCTGCTGCTGAACGTGGTGAAGCTCAATCCGGGTGAAGCGATGTTCCTCTTCGCGGAAACCCCGCACGCCTACCTTCAGGGCGTGGCGCTGGAGGTGATGGCCAACTCCGATAACGTGTTGCGCGCGGGCCTGACGCCAAAATACATCGACATCCCTGAACTGGTAGCCAACGTGAAGTTCGTGGCGAAACCTGCCGCGGAGCTGCTGACTCAGCCGGTGAAAAACGGCGCAGAGCTGGACTTCCCGATTCCGGTTGAAGATTTTGCCTTTTCCCTGCACGACCTGAGCCAGGCCGAAACCACCATCGCGCAGGAGAGCGCGGCGATCCTGTTCTGCGCCGAGGGCGAAGCGACACTGCGCAAAGGCGAACAGCGTCTGGTGCTTAAGCCCGGTGAGTCAGCCTTCGTTGCAGCCAATGAGTCTCCGGTTAGCGTAAGCGGCACCGGTCGTCTGGCGCGCGTTTTCAATAAGCTTTAACCACTTACTGAATTTTTTAACAACTCTTGCTAAGCTAGTTGCAGGCTTAATATCTCCAGGCGGTTTTTACCGCCTGGTTTCATTTTAGGGATAGTCGCAATGAAAAAATCGGTCGTAGCGGTTGGAGTGATTGTAGCGTTAGGCGTGGTCTGGACGGGTGCCTCCTGGTTTACCGGGAAACAGTTGGAAGGCCGTCTGGCTGAGATGGTGGCGCAGGCTAACGGAGAGATTAAGCGCAGCGCGCCGGAAGCCGGTCTGGAACTGAGCTACCAGAATTATCATCGCGGCGTGTTTACCAGCCGCATGCAGCTGGTAGTGAAGCCGGTTGCCGGTGCTGCAAACGGCTGGCTGAAACCGGGCCAGAGCGTGGTGCTGGACGAGGTGGTGAGCCACGGTCCCCTGCCGCTGGCGCAGCTGAAGTCCTTTAACCTGATCCCGTCGATGGCGTCCGTCCATACCGTGCTGGTGAATAATGACGTCACCAAACCGCTTTTTGACCTGGCGAAGAATGAATCGCCTTTCGACATTAATACCCGCATTAGCTATTCCGGTGACACGAGTTCCGATATTGCTCTGAAAGCGCTGAACTACGAGAAAGAGAATGAGAAAGTCGCCTTCAGCGGCGGTCACTTCAAACTCGATGCTGACCGCGATGGAAACGTGTTCTCCCTGACGGGTGAAGCGGAAAGCGGCCTGGTCAATGCCGTGAACGAATATAACCAAAAAGTTCAGCTCACCTTCAATAACCTGAAAGCCGACGGCAACAGCCGCATGACCGATTTCCAGGAGCGTATCGGCGATCAGAAACTGTCTCTCGACAAAGTCGCCATTGCTGTTGAAGGAAAAGAGATGGCCGTGCTGGAAGGCATGGACGTCAACGGAAAATCCGACGTTTCTAAAGACGGTAAGAGCATCAATACCCAGCTGGATTACACGCTGAAGAGCCTGAAAGTGCAGAATCAGGATCTGGGCACCGGCAAACTCTCGCTCAAGATCGGCAATATCGACGGTCAGGCGTGGCACGAGTTTAGCCAGAAATACAGCAAAGAGAGCCAGGCGCTGCTGACCGATGCCGCACTGCAGCAAAACCCGGAAGTCTACCAGCAGCAGGCGATGGCGGTGCTGTTCAACAACCTGCCGATCCTGCTGAAAGGTGAGCCGGTGGTCACCGTTGCGCCGCTGAGCTGGAAAAACAGCAAAGGCGAAACCAGCTTCAACCTGTCGCTGTTCCTGAAAGATCCGGCCACCGCAACGGGTGAACCGCAGACGCTGGCGCAGGAAGTGGATCGCAGCGTGAAGTCGCTCGACAGCAAGCTGACCATTCCGATGGATATGGCAACCGAGTTCATGACCCAGATTGCGAAGCTGGAAGGCTACGGCGATGAAGACGCCGGCAAGCTGGCGAACCAGCAGGTGAAAGGTCTGGCGGCAATGGGCCAGATGTTCCGCATCACGAAGGTGGACAACAACGCGATTTCCACCAGCCTGCAGTACGCCAACGGACAGGTCACGCTCAACGGCGACAAAATGCCGCTGGAAGACTTCGTCGGCATGTTTGGTATGCCTGCTCTGGGGATGCCGGAACCGGCTGAACCGGCAGCGCCAGCCGAACCGGCGGCACCGCAGCAGTAAACAGCAAAACCCCTCGCATGAGGGGTTTTTTATTGCCGGGTGGCGCTGACGCTTACCCGGCCTACGATCCCGAGCCGTTGTAGGCCCGTGCAAGCGCAGCGCCGCCGGGCGTGACCTCAGCGCGGCAGGTAAGGTTCTCTGACAAAGTCAGCCAGGAGATAAACCAGGTCATGTAATAAGCCAGTAAGTTCTTGCGAGACAGCACTTGCCAGAGTCTGGCTCAACAATGCCTGATTAAGTGCCTGAGCATATCCCACTAGCATCGCAGTATCTTGCCAGCAATCCGGAACACAGGATTGCGCAGGTAACGCGGTACTCAGTCGCTCTACCAGATGAGGCGGTAAATCTTCATCGCATCGGTTTTTTAGCTCATCGAGAGTAAAAGCCAGACGGCCACACAGCGCTAAGCGCTCTGCTTTGTTTTGGGTTTCCAGCAGCACGTTAACAAAAGCGCAGCAGCAATCCGTCAGTTCGAAGAGATCCAGCGTTGAGAATATTGGCAGCTCAAGTAGTTGGCATGCAATACTGTCGGTAGAATGGGGGTGAGCAAGGGTTGGTATCGTAGCCATATGGCAGCCTCCGTGTGATGTTTTAAGGCCACCGTCTAAGTTTCCACGCTCAGAGGGTGGCGGCGCTGACAGGGGTGGAAACTGAATCACACGGTCTTCAGCCAGTCTTTCGACTGCCCTATCAGCGCCACCGTTGATTTTACAAGGTTATGCGCTGCCCCGACACTAAAACTGTGTCGTCGTGTGATAGATCAGGTTTCCACACCTGACTGCGGAATTTGCCGCAGTGGGGGAACTGTAAGCTCGTTATAGGTGGAAATAAATAATGAATTCGGGTTTACATGGTGTTTCTAACAGGTTTGCGAGGATGCTTCCAGATATGGAATACTTCGTTTTTCATACTTGAAAAATGATGAGCATTTTTAATTTCCAGCATTACATTTCAGTCATAAGTAAAAAGGAATAAATCGATGGATGATTTTCTGAATGAGTTTACGTCTGATGAAGAACGCGCCAGACACCTGGAAAATTTGCTAATTGATGTTGCTCGCGGTGGGCCTCGGGATAATAGTGAATGTTTCATCTCTCTCAGGTCTCACTTCGTTCAAAATTCCGCACTAAAATCCCTTCTCCCAGCTTTTGTTAGAGAATGCAGAACTCTTAAACAGTTTTGGGGATTCATACAGCCAGCATACTCATCCTATAGAGAACGCGAAAATTTCATTTCAACTGAATTCACCCCTCTTTTTGATTTTTTCGAAGGGGTCAATACAACACCAATAGATATTCATATCACTGATGGTTTGAGGAGTTACGACGAACGGGGGGTAAATGAGGCTTGGACGAAGGCTTTAGAACGCAGGAACTCAGACCCAGAAGGAGCTATCACTTCCGCCAGAACCTTAGTTGAAACTGTATGTAAACATATACTCGATGACTTAAAAATTCCTTATGACCGTAATTTTGACATGAGTGAATTGTATAAACTAACTTCCAAAGAGCTAAATTTAGCCCCTGACCAGCATGGAGAGCAGATCTTTAAGCAAATACTGAAAGGATGCTCATCAGTTGTTAATGGTCTCGGCACGCTGAGAAATAAATATGGTGATGCGCATGGGATAGGTAAAAAACCACCTAAACCAGCAGATAGGCACGCTCTTTTAGCTGTTAACCTGGCCGGAAGCATGGCTGTTTTTTTGATTCAGACGTGGCAAAAAGTATCGAACGACCAGTACCAAGGTTGATGGTTAATGGAATATAAAACATGCATTTATATATTCCTGTATTGAAATGCCCGGGAAGTTTAGTGTCGGTGATATTTTAGCCGGGTGGCGGCTACGCCTTACCCGGCCTACGATTCCGGGCCCTTGAAGGCCCGTGCAAACGCAGCGCCGCCGGGCGACATTATTTCACCGGCACCAGGCGCGCCGCCACAATCTGGTGCCCGGCCTGCACATCCGTATTTTCGATACGCTGCATGATTCTGTCCGCCAGGGTGTAACCCATCTCCCGCGCGGGGGTAGTGGCCCAGACGATCGGCAGATCGTCCAGCGCGTTTTCACCGACGTCGGCGAACGCCCCCAGCGCCACCTGGTGGCCGAAGAAGGTTTCCACCCCGCCCTCGCCGCTCTGACGCCCGGCGCGGATCAGGCCAAACCAGGCCCCCATAGCGATCACATCGTTATAGCAAATCACGGCGCTGATCGTCGGGCTGCTTCGCAGCAGCGCGCCTATCGCTTCCGCCGCCATCTTCTGGCTGGACTCACACTCCACGACCCACTCGCTGTGGAACGGCAGGCCGTATTTAATCAGCGTCGCACAGTAGCCGCCGACCCGCTCGGCGCGGGTCAGGGACGAGCTTTTCCCGCCCAGCCAGGCAATGCGCTGATGACCGCGACGAATAAGATGCTCGGTCAGCATTTGCGCGGCCTGCATGTTATCCGGACGCAGCGTATCGGTTTCGTCGAGGTAGCTGGCGCGCGAGGCAAACACCAGCGGCACGCCCTTTTCGGCGGCACGCTCGCACAGCTCGCTGCCCACGCCCGACGCCCCTGCGACGATCACCCCGTCCACCCCCTGGTTCAGCAGCATATCGAGCCGGGAAAGCAGCTGATCGGCTTCGCGGCCGCCGTGAAGCAGAAAGACCATCCGCCCCTGCGCTTCAAGCGCTTCGGTTAACCCGGCCGTCAACTCCGCATAGAAAGGTGACGTCAGGTCACGAACGATCAGGCCAATCACCCCGCTTTGCCCCCCGCGCAGCGCCGACGCCTGGCGGTTACGCACAAAGCCCAACTGTTCAACCGCCTCGTTCACCCGCTGACCGGTCGCGGGAGAGATGCGCCCTTTTCCGCTCAGTACCAGAGAAACGGTGCTGACGGAAACCCCCGCCGCCAGCGCGACATCGTTGATGGTGACTTTTTTCGCTACGGCCATGTGTTGGCGTGACTCCCTGAAAATGAGATCGGTAAAACGTTTTATCAATACGTTATCTTTATACTACCAGTCAAAGCCTGAGAATGTGATTTAGCGCGCACTAAACTTTGATAAAACGTTTTATCTTCTCGCAGCATTGAGGCAGACAAACTGATTTTAACAATAAAGGAGTCGTTTTATGACGGCGAAAGCAGCACAAAAAATATCGCTGTGGGAATTTTTCCAGCAACTGGGTAAAACCTTCATGCTGCCCGTGGCACTTCTCTCGTTCTGCGGGATCATGCTGGGGATCGGCAGTTCACTCAGCAGTAAAGACGTCATTACGCTGATCCCGTTCCTCGGCACCCCCTTGCTGCAGGCGATCTTTATCTGGATGAGTAAAGTCGGCTCTTTTGCGTTTAGCTTCCTGCCCGTCATGTTCTGTATCGCTATCCCGCTGGGCCTGGCCCGCGAGAACAAAGGCGTCGCGGCGTTTGCCGGTTTTGTGGGTTACGCGGTGATGAACCTGGCGGTTAACTTCTGGCTGACCGCGAAAGGCATTCTGCCGACAACCGACGCTGCCGTGCTGAAAGCTAACAACATTCAAAGCGTGATCGGTATCCAGTCTATTGATACCGGGATCCTCGGTGCAGTGATCGCGGGCGTGATTATCTGGATGCTGCACGAGCGCTTCCACAATATTCGTCTGCCGGATGCCCTGGCCTTCTTCGGCGGTACCCGCTTTGTGCCGATTGTGACCCTGGTGGTCATGGGTCTGTTTGGTTTGATCATTCCGCTGATCTGGCCGGTCTTTGCGATGGGCATTAACGGTATTGGCCGCATCATCAACGGCGCGGGAGATTTTGGTCCGATGATCTTCGGCACCGGCGAGCGTCTGCTCCTGCCGTTTGGCCTGCAGCATATCCTGGTGGCTCTGATTCGCTTCACCGAAGCGGGCGGCACCATGGAGGTGTGCGGTCACGATGTGAGCGGCGCGCTGACTATCTTCCAGGCGCAGCTGAGCTGCCCGACCACCCACGGCTTCTCCGAGAGCGCAACCCGCTTCCTGTCTCAGGGTAAAATGCCGGCCTTCCTCGGCGGCCTGCCGGGTGCCGCGCTGGCGATGTACCACTGCGCGCGCCCGGAAAACCGTCATAAAATTAAAGGTCTGCTGATTTCCGGCGTGATCGCCTGCGTCGTGGGCGGTACCACCGAGCCTATCGAGTTCCTGTTCCTGTTCGTCGCGCCAGTGCTGTATCTGATTCACGCTGTGCTGACCGGTCTGGGCTTTACCGTGATGGCGGTGCTGGGCGTTACCATCGGCAACACCGACGGCAACGTGATCGACTTCGTGGTGTTCGGGATCCTGCACGGCCTCTCCACCAAGTGGTATCTGGTGCCGGTCGTGGCGGCGATCTGGTTCGTGGTGTACTACGGCATCTTCCGCTTCGCCATCACCCGCTTTAACCTGAAAACGCCTGGCCGCGATACCGATACGGCCACCAGCGTTGAGCAGGCGGTAGCCGGTACCGTGGGCAAATCCGGCTATAACACCCCAGCAATTCTGGCAGCGCTGGGCGGTGCAGATAACATTACCTCGCTGGATAACTGCATTACCCGCCTGCGTTTGTCGGTGGCGGATATGTCAAAAGTCGACACCAACGCCCTGAAAGCCAACCGGGCCATCGGCGTGGTACAGTTAAATCAGCACAATTTACAGGTGGTTATCGGCCCGCAGGTACAGTCAGTGAAAGATGAGCTGGCTACCCTGATGCGAACAGTAGAAGCCTGATGCCTCAGCCCCCTCTCCATGAGGGGGTTTTACGTTAAGGATTAAAGCATGTTTGATTTCTCAACCGTCGTGGATCGACACGGCACCTGGTGTACGCAGTGGGACTACGTCGCCGACCGTTTTGGCGCGGACGATCTGCTGCCCTTCACCATCTCGGATATGGATTTCGCCACCGCCCCCTGCATAATCGACGCGCTGCATCAGCGCATTCATCACGGCGTGTTTGGCTATAGCCGCTGGAAAAACGACGAGTTTCTCGCAGCCGTCGCGCACTGGTTCCAGCAGCGCTTTAACAACCAGATTGATACGGAAACCGTGGTTTATGGCCCCTCCGTCATCTACATGGTCTCTGAACTGATACGCCTCTGGTCAAACCCCGGCGACGGCGTGGTGGTACACACCCCGGCATACGATGCGTTTTATAAGGCCATAGAGGGTAACGCGCGTCGTGTTGTGGCGGTTGAGATGGAAAAGCAGGCGGCAGGCTGGCAGGGCAATATGGCGGCCCTCGAAGCGGCGCTGGCGAAACCGGAAAACAAAATTTTGCTGCTGTGCAGCCCGCAGAATCCGACCGGTAAGGTCTGGACGCGGGATGAGCTGACGCACATGGCGGAACTGTGCGCACGCTATGACGTGGCGGTGATCAGCGATGAAATTCATATGGATATGGTGTGGGGAGAGCATCGTCACACGCCGTGGATCGCGGTGGCGCGCTGGAAATGGGCGCTTCTCACTTCCGGCTCGAAAAGCTTTAATATTCCAGCTCTTACGGGCGCTTACGGCTTGATTGGCGATGAAGAGAGCCGTAACGGTTATCTCAGCGCGCTAAAAGGACGGGACGGACTCTCTTCCCCTTCCGTGCTGGCGCTTACGGCCCATATCGCGGCCTATCAGCAGGGGGAGCCGTGGCTGGATGCCCTGCGGGGTTATCTCGAAGGGAATTTGTCGTATATCGCGCAGGAAGTAAACCACGCTTTTCCGAAACTAAACTGGCAGCCGCCGGAAGCGACCTATCTGGCCTGGATCGATCTGCGCCCGCTGAACATTGACGATCGGGCGCTGCAAAAAGTGCTGATCGAGCAGCAAAAGGTCGCCATCATGCCGGGATATACCTATGGAATAGAGGGAAATGGCTTCGTACGCCTGAATGCAGGCTGCCCGCGAAGCAAGCTTGAGCAAGGGGTTCAACGCCTGATTGCCGGGATTAATACGCTCCTGTAATCAATTTGCGCAACGGAATATTCCCTTGCGCAAATAGCTTTTTACCCCGTTTTGTTTTTATAATATGGCGCACTTTAACCAGAAAAGAGTGCGACCATGATTGATACACGCCTGCCTTTAACTGATATTCATCGTCACCTTGACGGTAACATTCGTGCCCAAACCATCCTCGATCTTGGCCGCCAGTTCAATTTAACGCTTCCTGCTCAGACCCTTGAGTCCCTGATCCCTCACGTACAGGTGACCTCTAATGAACCGGACCTGGTCAGCTTCCTGAGCAAACTCGACTGGGGTGTGAAGATGCTGGCGTCGCTGGAGGCCTGCCGCCGCGTGGCGTTTGAGAACATCGAAGATGCCGCCCGCAACGGCCTGCACTACGTCGAGCTGCGCTTCTCGCCGGGCTATATGGCAATGACCCACAGCCTGCCCGTTGCAGGCGTCGTGGAAGCCGTCATTGAAGGCGTGCGCGAAGGATGTAAAACCTTCGACGTTCAGGCTCGCCTGATCGGCATCATGAGCCGTACGTTCGGTGAAGCCGCCTGCCTGCAGGAGCTGGAGGCGCTGCTGGCCCATCGCGATGCCATCACCGCCGTCGATCTCGCCGGTGACGAGCTGGGCTTCCCGGGCAGCCTGTTCCTCTCCCACTTCAACCGCGCGCGCGATGCCGGCTGGCACATTACCGTACATGCGGGTGAAGCGGCTGGCCCGGAAAGCATCTGGCAGGCCATCCGCGAGCTGGGCGCCGAGCGTATCGGTCACGGCGTGAAGGCGGTCGAAGATCGCGCGCTGATGGATTTCCTGGCGGAGCAGCGTATCGGGATTGAGTCGTGCCTGACGTCTAACATTCAGACCAGCACCGTGGCAACGCTGGCGCAGCACCCGCTGAAAACGTTCCTTGAGCACGGCGTACTGGCCTCTCTGAACACTGACGATCCGGCGGTACAGGGCGTGGATATCATCCATGAGTACAACATCGCCGCACCTCAGGCGGGTCTGAGCCGCGAGCAGATCCGTCAGGCGCAGATCAACGGGCTGGAGAGTGCCTTCCTGACGCCTGCAGAGAAGCAGGCGCTGAAAGATAAAGTGGCTCGCGGTTAACTCCGCTGCCGGGTGGCGCTAACGCTTACCCGGCCTACTAAAATATTTAAAATTATGCCAGACAGAGCGTCGCGCGATGTTTGGCAGATTCAATACCCAGCTCAATCAGCTCCATAATCTGTATCGCCTGGCTGGCCGGAACCGGATTTTCGCCCGTACCGTTCAGCGCATCGCGGATGCCCGCATAATAGGCCGGATAGTTACCCGGTATCGTCAGAAAGGTCTCCTCGACCAGCTCCTCGCCTTCCACCCGCGTCACTACGCCGTCGCGCATATCATAGCCCCAGTCTTCCTGCGGTAAACGTTCACCGCTTTTCAGCCGGTCTTCCTGCGGGTCGAGACCAAACTTCACGTAGCTCCCGCGCGTGCCGTGCATAATATAGCGGGCCGATTCCGCGGCCGCGACCATCGTACCGTGGAGCACAATCCGCCGCTGCGGGTAACTCAGCACCGCGTGGAAGTAATCGGTCGTCTGTGCTCCGGGCCTGAGCTGGGCCAGATCGACCGTCATGCTCACCGGCAGACCAAAAAGATTGACGGCCTGATCCAGCAGATGCGGGGCTAAATCGTACCAGATGCCGCTGCCCGGACCGGCCTGCTCGCGCCAGCGGTTTCGTACCTGCGGACGGAAGCGGTCAAAGTGCGATTCAAAAAAGAGGATCTCCCCTAATGTGCCCTCACTGAGAAGCCTTTTTACCGTTAAAAAGTCGCTGTCCCAGCGGCGGTTATGGAACACCGACAGCAACCTGCCCAGACTCTTTGCCAGCGCATCCAACTCGCGCGCCTGAGACAACGTAACGGTAAAGGGCTTATCGACAACCACGTGCTTGCCAGCTTCCAGCGCGGCCTTTGCCAGTGGAAAGTGGGTGTCGTTCGGCGTGGGGATAACGATTAAATCAATATTCGGATCGTTGAAAAGGTGTTTTGGCTCAGAGACAACCGGCACGGAAGGCCAGTCTGTATGGACTTTAGCGGCATCGCTGCTGGTTACCGCTGCCAGCGCCATTCCCGGCGTCCCGGCTATCAGAGGCGCATGAAACGTTTTGCTTGCATACCCGTAGCCGATAAGCCCAACGCGGATATTATCACTCATAGTGCCATCCTCTTTTATGACGTTCTTATTTCACACTGGCTAGCCTGGCATTACCACAGATTAATAATGTGCCATATGACTTAAAATAGCAGGTCGTACGGGTTGTTTTTGTTACATAGTATTAACCTACTGATTTTGTTTAAGGGAACCGTTCCCAAAGCGCTTGCGGCCGGGGAAACGTCGCTGTAACATTTGCACCCTGTATTTAAGGATAAAGTACAACTACGAATCATGACGTCAATTATTAATCGAATCATTGAATTAGCGGGATGGATTGTCCTTGGGGTTTCGGTCATTTTGCTGGGTGTTGCCAGCCATATCGATAACTACCAGCCGCCGGAGCCTGTCACAGTCGCCCAACCCAAGTAACCGGTTACCGCAATAAAGAGTGACATAATATGTCAGTTACTTATTGCCAGCCCTGGTGAACACGGTTAACCTTCTCTTCCAGGCATCGTCTGATGCCTGAATTTCAGCAAAGAAAACTCCTAATTTCGTCGCGTTACCTGAGTGGGCTGTTTACGTCTTTATTAATCCGTTTATTATTCGAACGAATTACCTTAACTGGTATTACTCACTTTTATATGGAAACTTATTAATATGACAGTTCAGGACTATTTATTAAAATTTCGCAAGATCAATTCGCTTGAGAGCCTGGAAAAACTGTTTGACCATCTGAACTACACCCTGTCTGATAATCAGGACATCATTAATATGTATCGTGCCGCTGACCATCGCCGTGCGGAGCTGGTTTCCGGCGGTCGTTTGTTCAACGTGGGTGAAGTGCCTAAGTCCGTATGGCGCTACGTTTTATAAGAAAGTAGCCATCCGCGCGAAATGTTATATACTCTCCGCCCTGCCAACTGGCTGTAAAACATTTCGCGCAGATTATGGGAGAGTTCATGACCGCAACGCCTGGAGAACGCATTGGAGGCTGGTTAATCGCCCCACTGGCATGGCTGCTGGTTGCCTTATTAAGCGCATCACTTGCGCTGCTGCTTTATACCACCGCACTGATTACCCCTCACGCCATCCAGACCCTGATGTCGCAAAACGTGCTGAATATTGCTTTGTGGTTTGTGTCATTCGTTTTCGCGATCGGGATGTGGTACTACACGCTGTGGCTGACCATCGCCTTCTTTAAGCGCCGTAAGAATGTGCCTAAGCACTACATTATCTGGCTGCTGGTTTCGGTCCTGCTGGCGGTTAAGGCGTTTGCTTTTTCGCCCGTTTCAGACGCGCTGGCCGTTCGTCAGCTACTTTTCCCGTTGCTGGCCGCGGCGCTGCTGGTACCCTACTTCAAGCGTTCGACGCGGGTGAAAAACACCTTCGTGAACCCGTAATAACCCTACAGATAACCTGTTGTCGCCTGCGTGTGTTTGTCCGATAATAGGCGGCTTTTTTATTTCAGGCTAAATAATGACCGATTACTTACTGCTCTTTGTCGGCACCGTGCTGGTTAACAACTTCGTTCTGGTGAAGTTCCTTGGCCTGTGTCCGTTTATGGGCGTTTCCAAAAAGCTGGAAACGGCAATGGGCATGGGGCTAGCGACGACCTTCGTCATGACGCTGGCGTCCATCTGCGCGTGGTGGATTGATACCTGGATCCTCATTCCGCTGGGGTTAACCTATCTCCGGACGCTGGCCTTTATTCTGGTTATCGCGGTGGTAGTGCAATTTACCGAAATGGTGGTGCGCAAAACCAGCCCGGCGCTCTATCGCCTGCTGGGTATCTTCCTGCCGCTGATCACTACCAACTGCGCCGTTCTCGGCGTGGCGCTGCTGAACATCAACCTTGGCCATAATTTTATGCAGTCGGCGCTGTATGGCTTTTCTGCGGCCGTCGGTTTCTCGCTGGTCATGGTGCTGTTTGCCTCTATTCGCGAGCGCCTGGCAGCAGCGGATATCCCCGCCCCCTTCCGCGGTAACGCGATTGCGCTGGTGACCGCAGGTTTAATGTCTCTGGCCTTTATGGGCTTTAGTGGTCTGGTGAAGTTGTAATGAATGCTATCTGGATTGCCATCGCCTCTATCAGCGTTCTGGGGTTGGTGTTTGGCCTTATCCTGGGCTACGCCTCCCGCCGTTTCGCGGTAGAGGACGATCCCGTTGTTGAGAAAATTGATGAGCTTCTGCCGCAAAGCCAGTGCGGGCAGTGCGGCTACCCGGGCTGTCGCCCCTATGCCGAAGCGGTAGGGATTCAGGGTGAAAAAATTAACCGCTGTGCGCCCGGTGGCGAAGCGGTGATGCTGAAAATCGCGGCCCTGCTTAACGTTGACCCGCAGCCCGTTGACGGCGACGCGGACGTGCAGGAGCCGGTCCGTGCCCTGGCCGTGATCGACGAGGCCAACTGCATCGGCTGCACCAAATGTATTCAGGCCTGCCCGGTCGACGCCATTGTTGGCGCAACGCGCGCCATGCACACCGTGGTGGCGGACCTGTGCACCGGCTGTAACCTCTGCGTAGCACCCTGCCCGACGCAATGTATCGAGCTGCGCCCGGTTGAAACGACTACCGAAAGCTGGAAGTGGGATCTTCAAACCATTCCGGTTCGCAATATTCCTGTGGAACAACATGCTTAAGTTATTTTCTGCTTTCAGAAAAGAGAAGATTTGGGATTTTGACGGGGGTATTCACCCACCGGAGATGAAAACCCAGTCTAGCGGCACGCCGCTGCGTCAAATTCCGCTGGCGACCCGTTTCGTTATGCCGCTCAAGCAGCACATCGGCGCTGAGGGTGAGCTGTGCGTCAAAGAAGGCGATACGGTCCTTCGCGGTCAGCCGCTGACCTTTGGCCGCGGACGTATGCTGCCGGTGCACGCTCCCACCTCCGGTAAGGTGGTCGCCATCGCACCCCATACGGTGGCCCATCCGTCAGCGCTTTCAGAGCTGAGCGTGATTATTGAAGCCGACGGTGAAGACCGCTGGATCGACCGTGATGGCTGGAGCGATTACCGCAGCCAGAGCCGCGAAGCACTCATCGAACGTATTCATCAGTTCGGCGTTGCCGGCCTCGGCGGCGCAGGCTTCCCGACAGGCGTCAAGCTGCGCGGCGGTGGCGATAATATTCAGACGCTGATTATCAACGCCGCCGAATGCGAACCGTACATTACCGCTGACGATCGTCTGATGCAGGACTGCGCCGCCCAGGTGGTGGAAGGCATCCGCATCCTGGCGCACATTCTGCAGCCGCGGGAAGTGCTGATCGGTATCGAAGACAATAAACCTCAGGCTATCTCGATGCTGCGCGCCGTGCTGGCCGGTAGCCACGATATCAGCCTGCGCGTCATCCCGACCAAGTACCCCTCTGGCGGTGCTAAACAGCTGACGCAAATCCTTACCGGTAAGCAGGTGCCGCACGGCGGACGCTCTTCGGATATCGGCGTGCTGATGCAGAACGTCGGCACCGCGTACGCCGTGAAGCGCGCGGTGATCGACGGCGAGCCGCTGACCGAGCGCGTGGTAACGCTGACCGGGGAATCGGTCTCTCGTCCGGGCAACGTCTGGGCACGACTGGGTACGCCGGTGCGTCACCTGCTGGAGCAGGCTGAGTTTTGCCCGGGCAGCGACCAGATGGTGATCATGGGAGGCCCGCTGATGGGCTTTACCCTGCCGTGGCTCGATGTGCCTGTAGTGAAAATTACCAACTGTCTGCTCGCCCCTTCCCCGACCGAGATGGGCGAAGAGCAGGAAGAGAAAGGCTGCATCCGCTGCAGCGCCTGCGCCGATGCCTGCCCGGCGGATCTGCTGCCGCAACAGCTGTACTGGTACAGCAAAGGGCAGCTGCACGACAAGGCAAAAGCCCATAACCTGGCCGACTGCATCGAATGCGGCGCCTGCGCCTGGGTCTGCCCAAGCAACATCCCGCTGGTGCAGTATTTCCGCCAGGAGAAGGCTGAGATTTATGCTATCTCCATGGAAGAAAAACGCGCCGCGGAAGCTAAGGCACGTTTCGAAGCGCGCCAGGCGCGACTGGAGCGCGAAAAAATCGCCCGTCAGGAGCGCCATAAGCAGGCCGCGGTTCAGCCCGGCGAGAAAGATCAGGATGCCATTAACGCCGCACTGGCGCGCGTTCGTGAGAAAAAAGCGACAGCTGCGCAGCCTGTGGTGATCCCGGCCGGCGAGAAGCCTGACAACAGTGAAGCCATCGCGGCGCGTGAAGCTCGCAAAGCCCAGGCTCGCGCTCGTCAGGCTGAAAAAGCGCAAACGGTCCAGACGGATGCCGAGGTTGACCCGCGTAAAGCGGCCGTTGAAGCGGCAATAGCCCGCGCCAAAGCGCGCAAAGCCGGCGAGCAGAACGTGGTGGTTGAGCAGGAAGCGGTCGACCCTCGCAAAGCGGCCGTCGAAGCGGCGATTGCCCGGGCCAAAGCGCGCAAGGCGGCGCAGCAGACGCCAGCTCCAGAAACAGAAGCACCGGTCGACCCGCGTAAAGCCGCCGTCGAAGCGGCGATTGCCCGGGCTAAAGCCCGTAAGGCGGCGCAGCAGGAAGAGCAGCCGCAGGCCGCCAACGATGACCCGCGCAAAGCCGCCGTGGCCGCCGCCATCGCGCGCGTTCAGGCGAAGAAAGCCGCACAGCAAGCAGTTAACGAGGATTAAATGGTTTTCAGAATCGCAAGCTCCCCTTACACCCACAATCAGCGCCAGACGTCGCGCATTATGATGCTGGTCTGCCTGGCCGCGCTGCCGGGCATTGCCGTTCAGTGCTGGTTTTTCGGCTGGGGAACCCTGTTCCAGATAATCCTGGGCTGTGCCAGCGCCTTAGCGGCGGAAGCGCTTGTCCTTAAGCTGCGCAAGGCGGCTGTCTCCCGTATTCTTGCCGACAACTCCGCGCTGCTGACCGGCCTGCTTCTCGCCATCAGTATTCCGCCGTTTGCCCCGTGGTGGATGGTAGTGCTCGGCACCGTGTTTGCGGTGATCATTGCCAAACAGCTGTACGGCGGGCTCGGTCATAACCCGTTTAACCCGGCGATGATTGGCTACGTGGTGCTGCTGATCTCCTTCCCGGTGCAGATGACCAGCTGGCTGCCACCGCACGAGATTGCGGCCACGGTTCCGGGCTTTATGGATGCCCTGCACGTCATCTTTACCGGCCATACGGCACTCGGTGCGGATATGAACGCGCTGCGCATGGGCGTAGACGGTATCAGCCAGGCGACGCCTCTCGATACCTTTAAAACATCCCTGCATGCCGGGCACAGCGTTGAGCAGATCATGAAGTCCGCGATCTACAGCGGCATGCTGGCGGGCGCGGGCTGGCAGTGGGTCAACCTGGCGTATCTGCTGGGCGGCCTGTTCCTGCTGCAGCAGAAAGCCATCCGCTGGCATATTCCGGTCAGCTTCCTCGTGACGCTGGCGGTGTGCGCCACGCTGGGATGGGTCTTTTCTCCTGAATCACTGGCCAGCCCGCAGATGCATTTGCTCTCCGGTGCCACCATGTTAGGAGCCTTCTTTATCCTGACGGATCCGGTGACGGCGTCAACGACTAACCGCGGCCGCCTGATCTTCGGCGCGCTGGCGGGCCTGCTGGTCTGGCTCATCCGCAGCTTTGGCGGGTACCCGGACGGCGTGGCCTTTGCCGTCCTGCTTGCCAACATTACCGTTCCGCTCATCGACTACTACACGCGCCCTCGCGTGTATGGCCATCGCTAGGGGTTTCGCCATGTTAAAAACGATGCAAAAACACGGCGTCACGCTGGCTGTCTTCGCCGCGGTGCTGACGGGGCTGACGGCACTGGTTAATGCGCTGACCAAAACGACCATCGAAGAACAGGCCTCGAAGCAGCAAAAGGCGCTGTTCGATCAGGTGATCCCGTCCGATTTCTACGATAACGATCTGCAAAAAAGCTGCTTTGTGGTAGACGCGCCGCAGCTAGGGAATGGCCCGCACCGCCTCTTTATCGCCCGCAAAGGGGATAAACCGGTTGGCGCGGTGATGGAAGCGACGGCGCCTGACGGCTATTCCGGCGCCATTCAGCTGCTCGTGGGCAGCGATTTCTCCGGCACCATACTGGGCACCCGCGTGACGGAACACCATGAAACGCCGGGTCTTGGCGATAAAATTGAAACCCGTCTTAGCGACTGGATTTTGCACTTTGCCGGTAAAGCGATCCATGGCGAAGGTGACACCGCGTTTGCGGTGAAAAAAGATGGCGGCGAGTTCGACCAGTTCACCGGTGCGACCATCACCCCACGCGCGGTGGTAAATGCCGTAAAACGAGCCGGGCTGTTCGCTGAAACGCTGCCCGCGCAGATCAACAATCTTCCGGTCTGTGAGGAGTAATCATGAGCCAGGTTAAAGAGGTTATTGTCCAGGGGTTGTGGAAGAACAACTCCGCGCTGGTGCAGCTTCTGGGGATGTGCCCCCTGCTGGCGGTAACGTCCACCGCCACCAACGCGCTCGGTCTGGGTCTGGCAACCACCCTGGTATTGACCCTGACCAACCTCTCCATCTCTGCCCTGCGACGCTGGACGCCGTCGGAAATTCGTATTCCGATTTACGTCATGATCATTGCGTCGGTGGTCAGTATTGTTCAGATGCTGATTAACGCCTACGCGTTCGGCCTGTACCAGTCGCTCGGGATCTTTATTCCTCTTATCGTCACCAACTGTATCGTCGTTGGGCGTGCGGAAGCGTTCGCGGTGAAAAATAGCCCCGCCATGTCGGCGCTGGACGGTTTTTCCATAGGCATGGGCGCCACCTGCGCCATGTTCGTGCTGGGCTCCCTGCGTGAAATCCTCGGCAACGGTACGCTGTTCGACGGCGCAGATGCCCTGCTGGGCGGCTGGGCCAAAGCCCTGCGCATTGAAGTGTTTCACACCGATACGCCGTTCCTGCTGGCGATGCTGCCGCCTGGCGCGTTTATTGGCCTTGGCATGATGCTGGCGATAAAATACCTGATTGATGAGAAACGTAAGCGCCGCGCGGCTGAGCGCAGCGTTCTGGAAGGGACACCCGAGAAGGCTTCATGAATAAAGAAAAGCGCATTGCGATCCTGACCCGTCTGCGGGACGAGAACCCGCACCCGACGACGGAGCTGAATTTTACCTCCCCGTTTGAGCTGCTGATCGCCGTGTTGCTCTCCGCACAGGCTACCGACGTGAGCGTCAATAAAGCCACCGCCCTGCTCTATCCGGTCGCCAATACGCCGAAGGCCATGCTGGAGCTGGGCGTGGAAGGCGTGAAGTCGTATATCAAAACCATCGGCCTGTTTAACAGCAAAGCCGAGAACGTCATTAAGACCTGCCGGATCCTGCTCGAACAGCATGGAGGGGAAGTGCCGGAAGATCGCGCCGCGCTGGAAGCCTTACCGGGCGTGGGGCGTAAGACTGCCAACGTGGTGCTCAACACCGCGTTTGGCTGGCCCACGATTGCCGTAGATACGCATATATTTCGCGTCTCTAACCGAACCAACTTCGCGCCGGGGAAAAATGTCGAGCAGGTCGAAGAGAAGCTGCTTAAAGTGGTTCCGGCTGAGTTTAAGGTTGATTGCCATCACTGGCTGATTCTGCACGGTCGTTACACGTGTATTGCCCGTAAGCCTCGCTGCGGCTCCTGTATTATTGAAGATCTCTGCGAATACAAAGAAAAAGTGTATCCCTGAATGTCACAATCCCTTACCAAAACAAGGGCTACCAGAAGTCCTTCTTTTTCCCGCTATTTGTCCGCCTTTCGTTTACCCTCACCTGTCACTTCTTCGGTTGTTTAACGCTCAAACTGGTTAATAGTTTTTTCATAGCCAAAAATTTCTATACATCTGTGATCGCGATCACCCTGATAACTTCATGTTGTATTTTTGTTGTCAAAATCAGCCTAAACCCTTTATCTGACAAGACACTCCTCTTTTTTTGCCGACGATAAGACCATCTATTTTTCAGAATATGGGCTATATCACTGCCAGAAGCAGCAAATAGCAGAACATATCGCCAAACACCGGTCCTGACGGGGCTCTGCCAGTCGAAAAAACTACCTTTATACATCGTATAAAATTTAACGCTGAATAACATTTGCATGAACCGACGATTATACCACTTCAGATATATGTAACAGATTATTACAAACGTATTGCCAGATGGGGCAGGATAGTGAACATTACCCGCCGTTTCTCCTCCCAATATAACTATAAGGCGTATGGACTACGGCCATCACGCTATGAACACCCCCGTTAATATGGGATGTAAAAAAAGAGGTATATGTGTCTACTGCAAACAATAAACCAACAGATGAAAGCGTGAGTCTTAACGCTTTTAAACAGCCTAAAGCGTTCTATCTCATCTTCTCTATCGAGTTATGGGAGCGTTTTGGTTATTACGGCCTGCAAGGGATCATGGCGGTTTACCTGGTCAAACAGCTGGGTATGTCTGAAGCTGATTCCATCACGCTGTTCTCCTCCTTCAGTGCCCTTGTCTATGGTCTGGTTGCTATCGGCGGCTGGCTGGGTGATAAAGTTCTGGGTACTAAGCGCGTCATTATGCTGGGCGCTATTGTACTGGCAATTGGCTATGGCCTGGTTGCATGGTCAGGGCACGATGCCGCTGTCGTGTATATGGGCATGGCAACGATCGCCGTGGGTAACGGTCTGTTCAAAGCAAACCCGTCTTCCCTGCTCTCTACCTGCTACAGCAAAGATGACCCGCGTCTGGACGGTGCATTTACCATGTACTACATGTCCATCAACATCGGTTCATTCTTCTCGATGCTGGCAACCCCATGGCTCGCCGCGAAATTCGGCTGGAGCGTGGCGTTTGCGCTGAGCTTCGTGGGTATGCTGATCACCGTTGTGAACTTCCTGTTCTGCCGCAGCTGGGTGAAAGACTACGGTTCAAAACCTGACTTCGAGCCTGTACACATGGGCAAACTGCTGGCGACTATCGTGGGCGTTGTTGTCCTCGCGGCAATCGCCACCTGGCTACTGCACAACCAGGGTATTGCTCGCGCCGTTCTGGGCGTGGTTGCGCTGGGTATCGTGGTTATCTTTGCGAAAGAAGCGTTCGCCATGCAGGGTGCTGCCCGTCGTAAGATGATTGTGGCGTTCATTCTGATGCTGGAAGCGATTATCTTCTTCGTGCTGTACAGCCAGATGCCAACCTCACTGAACTTCTTCGCCATTCGTAACGTTGAGCACTCTATTCTGGGCATCGCGTTCGAGCCGGAGCAGTATCAGGCGCTGAACCCGTTCTGGATCATGATTGGTAGCCCGATTCTGGCGGCTATCTATAACAAGATGGGTGACCGTCTGCCAATGCCGCACAAGTTCGCAATCGGTATGGTACTGTGCTCAGGCGCGTTCCTGGTGCTGCCGCTGGGTACCAAGTTTGCCACTGACGCAGGCATCGTCTCCGTTAACTGGCTGATCCTGAGCTACGCGCTGCAGTCTATCGGCGAACTGATGATCTCCGGTCTGGGCCTGGCGATGGTTGCACAGCTGGTGCCGCAGCGTCTGATGGGCTTCATTATGGGTAGCTGGTTCTTGACCACTGCCGGTGCGGCAATCATTGCGGGTAAAATTGCGAACCTGATGGCTGTGCCTGAAAACGTCACTGACCCACTCGTCTCCCTGAACGTCTACGGTACCGTGTTCATGCAGATTGGTATCGCGACAGCGGTGATCGCTGCGCTGATGCTGCTGACCGCGCCGAAACTGAATCATATGACTCAGGACGACGACAAGACGGCTGAAGCGACCAAAACCGCTACTGCGTAAGATTATTGAGAAACGACTGAACAGAAGCCGCTAATGCATTAGCGGCTTTTTTTTTGGCCGTTCGCGCACTAACATAGCTGAAACCTCAGCAAAAAGGAGTTACCGATGAAACTGTTCTACAAACCGGGCGCGTGCTCTCTTGCTTCCCATATCACCCTGCGCGAGAGCGGCAAAGATTTCACGCTGGATGGCGTTGATCTGATGAAAAAGCGCCTGGAAAATGGCGATGACTTTCTTGCCATTAACCCGAAAGGACAAGTTCCGGCGCTCCTGCTGGATGACGGTACTCTGCTGACCGAGGGCGTGGCGATTATGCAGTTCCTGGCCGATAGCGTGCCCGATCGCCAGCTGCTGGCCCCGGTCAGCACCATTTCGCGCTATAAAACGCTGGAATGGCTGAACTACATTGCCACCGAGCTGCACAAAGGCTTTACCCCCCTGTTCCGCCCGGATACGCCGGAAGAGTTTAAGCCTACCCTGCGTGCCCTGCTTGAGAAAAAGCTGCAGTACGTTAACGAATCGCTGAAAGACGAACAGTGGATTGGCGGGTCGCGCTTCACGATTGCCGATGCGTATCTGTTCACCGTGCTGCGCTGGGCGCGCGCGATTAAGCTGAATCTGAAAGGGTTAGACCACATTGCATCGTATATGAAGCGTGTGGCAGAGCGTCCTGCGGTGGCTGCGGCGCTGAAAGCGGAAGGGTTGAACTAACCGAGCGGCCTCTGTTGCCGGGTGGCACTGCGCTTACCCGGCCTACAAAATTCACAGCCCCTCACGCGCAGCGCCACCCGGTATCGTTTAAAGCTGGGTTGCGCTGAAATAGTGCTCCGGCTTCGCGATTCGATCCTGTGCTGCGACCACCTGCAGTTCATATTCCTGCATTTCTTTCGTCGCCATCATAATTTCGTATACTGCCGCAGTCACATGCTCCAGCGCATCGCGCAGCGTTGCCCCCTGAAGTAATTTCACCAGCAGCAGGCCGCTGGTCACATCCCCCACGCCCACCGGCTGGCGTTTGCCAAAATCCACCAGCGGACGGCTGATGTGCCAGGCATCGTCTTTCGTCACCAGCAGCATCTCAAAGCGATCCTGACTTAGCCCTGCGCGTGCGAGATGTTTTACCAGCACAACCTCAGGCCCCTGCGCGATCAGCTCGCGAGATGCAGTTACTGCCTCTTCTACGCTGTTAACCGGATGCTCGCAGAGGATCTCCAGTTCTACCAGGTTTGGCGCAATGATATCGCTGGCGGGCAAAGCGTGGCGGACGTGGAACTCCGCAACGCCTGGCGCCACGATGCAGCCTTTTTCCGGATGACCCATAACCGGGTCGCAGAAGTATTTTGCCGACGGATTTGCGGCTTTCACCTGGCGTACGATGCCGAGGATATGCTCCCCCTGCTCCGCTGAACCAAGATAACCGCTCAGTACGGCATCACAGCGCTTGAGCTGGTCGATATCGGCAATGCCCTGCACAACCTCGGTAAGGTGCGAAGGCGGCATCACGCAGCCGGTCCATTTGCCGTACTGCGTGTGATTGGAAAACTGGACGGTATTGAGGGGCCAGACGTTGGCGCCGAGGCGACGCATCGGGAATTCCGCTGCGCTATTGCCAGCATGTCCAAAAACGACGTGGGACTGAATGGCGAGGATGTTCTTCATTATTTTCTTACCAAACCCTGAAAAAACAAAAGGGGCGTGGTTTCCCACGCCCCTGGAGACTGCTAATTACTTCCAGCAGACAAGGCAGTAGTTTTTCTTGCCGCGACGCAGCAGCGTGTAGCGACCATACAGACGATCGCCGTCAACGAAGGTGTATTCCGGGTCGGCCTGTTTCTCACCGTTGATGGTGATCGCGTTAGACGCGATGGTTTTACGCGCCTGACCGCGGGAAGGCTGGAGCTCAGAGTCCACCAGCGCCTGCATCAGGTCAGCCCCTCTCTCCATCTCAACCATTGGCACGCCGTCCTGCGCCAGCTGTTCAAAGTCCGCTTCGCTCAGATCGCTCAGGGTGCCGTTAAACAGGCTAGCGGTAATGCGTTTTGCCGCGGCCAGACCTTCTTCACCGTGAACCAGTTTGGTCACTTCATCCGCCAGCACGTACTGCGCGCGTGGCGCTTTACCGCTGTTCTTATCTTCTTCTTCCAGCGCGTTGATCTCTGCGATATCCATGAAGGTGAAGAACTTCAGGAAGCGATAAACATCGGCATCCGCCGTGTTGATCCAGAACTGGTAGAATTTGTACGGACTGGTTTTCTTCGGATCGAGCCATACCGCGCCGCCCTCAGTCTTACCAAATTTGGTGCCGTCTGCTTTGGTAATCAGCGGAACGGTCAGACCAAACACCTGGTTCTGGTGCAGACGACGGGTCAGATCGATACCGGAGGTGATGTTGCCCCACTGGTCAGAACCGCCAATCTGCAGGGAAACGCCGTGCAGTTTGTTCAGGCAGGCAAAGTCATACCCCTGCAGCAGGTTGTAGGAGAACTCGGTAAAGGAGATACCCTGGTCGTCACGGTTCAGACGCTGCTTCACAGCCTCTTTGTTAATCATCTGGTTAACAGAGAAGTGTTTGCCGATGTCACGCAGGAAGGTCAGCACGTTCATGCTGCCAAACCAGTCGTAGTTGTTGGCGGCAATCGCGGCGTTATCACCACAGTTGAAGTCGAGGAACGGCGCAACCTGTTTGCGGATCTTATCCACCCACTCCTGCACGGTATCTTCGGTGTTCAGTTTACGCTCAGCGGCTTTAAAGCTTGGGTCACCAATCAGACCGGTCGCGCCGCCCACCAGGGCAACAGGCTTATGGCCCGCCATCTGGAAGCGTTTCAGGCATAACAATGGAACAAGATGCCCCAAATGCAAGCTGTCAGCGGTGGGATCGAAGCCGCAATAGAGCGCGATCGGGCCTTGCGCCAGTCGCTCTGCTAACGCTTCCTCGTCCGTCACCTGGGCCACGAGGCCCCGCTCTTGCAATTGTTTAATCAAGTTACTGCTTGCCATCAAATTCTCCATGTATAAACGACTGCACCTTTGCCGGTACACGACTTTTCGCCTGATGCGAAAGGACCCATAGAATAAAGCGCAAGCGCGGCGTGCGCTAGCGCTAAAATCAACAAATTTCGGGGATTACGGTGCCAGTCTGTCGATTTTCCAGCCGCCATTCTCGCGCTGGTATAAAAAGCGGTCGTGCAGGCGATGTTCGCCCCCCTGCCAGAACTCAATCTGATCTATCGGGATGCGGAAACCACCCCAGAAGCTCGGCAGCGGGATTTCACCCTGCTGGAACTTCTGCTTCAGCTCCAGGAATTTACTTTCCAGCACGCCGCGTGCGGAAATGCGGCTCGACTGTTTTGATACCCAGGCGCCAATCTGGCTGTCACGCGGGCGGCTGTGGAAATACTTCACCACTTCCAGCGTCGAAAGACGTTCCGCTTTGCCGGTCACCATGACCTGACGTTCCAGCATGTGCCACGGGAACAGCAGGCTGATACGCGGATTGTTTTCCAGATGGTGCGCTTTGCGGCTGCCAAGGTTGGTGTAGAACACCAGTCCTTTCTCGTCATAATGCTTGAGCAATACGATGCGCTGATAGGGTTGACCGTTTTCATCCACCGTCGCGACAACCATGGCCGTTGGGTCGGCGAGCTTCGCTTCGCAGGCCTGTTTCAGCCAGCGTTCAAAAAGCACGAGGGGTTCAGCGGGAAGATCCTGGCGACGCAGGCCGCCTTTGGTGTATTCACGGCGCAGATGCGCAATTTGCTGCAGTTCGTCGTTATCTGACATGGCGTTAGCTGACATTGAGAGTGGGTGGCGCTATTGTGCGCCGCCCCTGTAAAAATCTCAACGCTTCGGATTTTCAAGCTGGCAATTGTTCAGCACAATGCGGTCGCGTTTGTAGACCGTGGCGCTGTCGCCTTTCGACCAGAAGACATAGATACCGTCAGTGTAGCGGGCGCCTGAGGCTGACATGCCCTGCTTCAGCGTAAGCAATTTATTGTCGTAAACAAAACTGGCTTCCTGGCGTGGATTGTTCAGCTTCACGGTCAGCGGTTTTTCGTCGCAGCGATACTCCAGCGTATCGGTCTGCATGCGCTCAAGGAGCTGGTTGTAGACGCTGCATCCTGACAGCAACAAAGGAGCGGCAATAAGAAGAAGTTTTTTCATGGGCGTATTCCGAAGACTTTCCTGGTCCTGGAGGGCATGTCCGCCCTCCTGTTTCGTTCCATTCTAACGGCGACGCACCGCGCTGAATTTCAGTTAACTCTGATTATGACGCGGATTCGCCGGGAAAATCGCCCCAAGAACGCTCGCCTCGCGAGCACCGGTTACCGACGGCAAATTGCCCGGCAGCCCGGCAATGGTGCGCCAGGCAAGCCAGGCGAAAGCCAGCGCCTCCATGTCATCCCCGCTGATGCCAGCCTCATCGGTCGTAGACACTTCGGTACCCGGCAGTAGCCCCGCAAGACGCGCCATCACCAGCGGGTTACGGCTTCCCCCGCCGCACACCAGCAGGCGTTCGCATCCGCCGCTGAGGAGCACCTGTTCGGAAATCGACACGGCCGTGAGCTCGGCAAGCGTCGCCTGGACATCCTGCGGTGCAAGCGCCGGGAATGATGCCAGCTGGCGCTCAAGCCAGCCAAAGTTGAAGTATTCACGCCCCGTACTTTTCGGTGCCGGTAAGGCAAAATAAGGGTCGCTCAGCATGGACTGCAGCAGCGGGATAATCACCTTACCCTCGCTCGCCCACTCCGCGTTTTTATCATAAGGTTGACCGCACTGACGCCAGATCCAGGCATCCATCAGCATATTGCCCGGGCCGGTATCGTAGCCGCGCACCGGCTGCCCCGGGATCAGCATCGACAGATTGGCGATCCCACCAATGTTGAGCACCATACGACGTTCTGAAGGGTGCGCCAGTAGCGCCTGATGGAACGCAGGCACCAGCGGCGCGCCCTGTCCGCCAAGGGCGATATCGCGACGACGGAAATCGCCAACCACCGTCACGCCCGTCTTCGCCACAATCTGGTTGTTATCACCGATTTGCAGCGTATGCGGGGCATCTCCTCCTGGTTCATGCCAGACCGTTTGTCCATGACACCCGATGGCCACCACATCCTGCGGGCGAAGATGTTCTTTCTGCATTAAAGCCAACACCGCATCCGCAAACAGCGCCCCCAGGCGAACATCAAGCTGTCCAAGCTGGGAGAGGGTCAGCTGCTGCCCCTGACAAATGCTCAGAATATCCTCTTTCAGTGAAATGGGGATTGGCCAGGTCAGGCTCGCCTGCTGTGCCACCATGTTTTCGTCAATGGCGGCCAGAACGACATCTACCCCATCCAGACTGGTGCCTGACATCACACCAATGTAGCGACCCGATTTCATGCGCTTTCCTTACGTTGCGTGGGCTAAGGATACCCACTCAACCATAAACGGCGCAGCTTTGCCATCCGGCGATAATATTTTTTAACAATGTCAGACGCGTAACGCGGGCGGTTCCTGTTTATCTCTCGTTAAGTCAAATTCAAGTACAATTTTCTTATTGTTAGTGCAAAGATATGAACTATGGCTCCTTATGCCATATAATTTAGCCATAACGGATGCCCCAACCGGGCGTTTTTGGTGAACAGGAGATTCAAATGATTTTACGTGTACTGGGCGTTTCGCTGATTGGTTTAACTCTGGCTGGCTGTGTGAATGACAGTTCACTCTCTGGCGACGTTTACAGCGCTTCTGAAGCGAAACAGGTTCAGAACGTAACTTACGGTACCGTTGTTAACGCACGCCCTGTACAGATCCAGGGTGGTGATGAAAACAACGTGATGGGCGCAATCGGCGGTGCCGTCCTGGGTGGTTTCCTGGGTAATACCGTCGGCGGTGGCACTGGCCGCTCGCTGGCGACGGCCGCAGGCGCCGTTGCAGGTGGTGTAGCTGGCCAGGGCGTTCAGGGCGCAATGAACAAAACTCAGGGCGTAGAGCTGGAAATTCGTAAAGACGATGGCAGCACTATCATGGTTGTCCAGAAACAAGGCAACACTCGCTTCTCTGCAGGCCAGCGCGTCGTTCTGGCAAGCAACGGAAGCCAGGTGACCGTTTCTCCACGTTAATTAAAAATGGATGTGGTCATCGGACCACATCCATTTACAATATATATCACTCCCACAAATATATTTACAAAATAAATTCACCCCGCCAATTTTTAACCACATCATATATTGTTTTTGCGCAAAGTATTTAGCAGGCTAATTGATTAAACTCTCGCAATTACCTCACCTTAATTCATTATAAAGCCATTAAAAACGTATATGTTTTCTAATCATCGTTCCGTAAAGGGTCGTTATACCTCGTTCTGTCTGGGTTGTATTGTTGTCATTGGCATATTACACGCCCTGTTTTCGAAAATTGCCGAATGGGTACCTAGCTTCTCGTCTCATTTGTTCCCTACGCTCACCATTTTTTTGCTGGTGTTTAACCTGTTTATTGCCTTCTTTATGGCAATGAAATACTGGTGTGACCGAAAACGGTTGTATCTGGTAGCGATCGCTTTTGCCTTTGCCGGGGCGGCATCGCTGATGGTCGGAACGTTGTCCTGCTTTCCCGCCTGGCTGGACCTCTATCAGTTCAACGCTGTAAACTACAACGATGCGATGATCTTCTATATGTTCCGCCATCTTTTAATGGCGGTGCTAATAATCGTTTCGGCAATACTCTATACCACGCGCAATTGTCCTCTTTCACGACTGGCGCATATCCTTATTGTGGGCGGCGAGTTTCTCTTTACCGTCTTTGCAGTTGGGTTGGCCTGGATGTATTCCAGTCACTCTTCATTTTTATCCATTGATCTGGTGGATAATGAAACCCGTGAGTTTATGGTTCTCTGGAGCCACTTCATTAATATTGCATTAATTGCACTCTGGGTGGTGACATTAGGAACGCTGATGTTTATTACGCGCATACGCAACTTATTCTGGGTGGGCGGTAATTTTCTGTGCGTCTGCTATATCGTCACGCTCACAATGCTGTTAGCGGGTGGAAATGTCGAAGATGTCTCCTGGTATCGCGCCCGCTTATTTGAGACTGTCGCCACGCTGCTGCTCATTTTTGTTCTGCTCTACGATGTTTTCAGGCTGTATCGCGACTCGCACGTCAAGTATCAGCAGTCGTACCAGAACTCAATTCGCGACCCGCTGACGCGCCTTTATAACCGCAGCTATTTTTATGAAACATTAAAGCAGGCGCTGGATATTGCCAAACCCAGCCGCCCTGTTTCCGTCATCGTCAGCGATCTCGATCGCTTCAAGCGTATCAACGACACCTACGGGCATCTTCAGGGCGACAAAGTCCTTCAGTTTGTCGCTAACCTGCTGATGGATTCCGTACGCCCGCAGGACATCGCGGCCCGTATCGGTGGTGAGGAGTTTGTTCTGATGCTGGCCAACACCTCATCAGAAGCAGCGCACCAGGTGGCGGAGCGCATACGGTTAAATCTGAGCAGCTTCGATAACACCAGCAGCGGCGGTCAACTACCGGAGCCAGTCACCATCAGCATGGGGGTGTATACGGCGACGTCACCCGCGATAGCCGCAGAAACGTGCGTGGAAAACGCCGACAAAGCGATGTATGAAGCGAAGGAGACGGGACGTAATCGTGTGGTCGTCTTTAAATAAAAAAAGGCCTTGCTGCTGCAAGGCCTTGGTGTTTATTAGTCGCGAGAATGCAGCTCATGGATGTTTTGCTCAAGGCGAGCAATAAGGCTGATGAGCATTTCCAGCTCCGCGGGTGAAACGCCTGACAGGATTTCACCGCGCGTCCTGGTGATCACGGCTTCCATTTCCGTGATGATTGGCGCCGCTTTCTCGGTGAGTTTAATCCGCTTGGCGCGACGATCGCTGGCGCAGGTTTGCCGCGAGATCAACCCCTTCTCTTCCAGCTGGTCAAGCGTGCGCACCAGCGACGGTTGCTCAATCCCTATCGCTTTTGCCAGCTGAATTTGCGACTGATCGGGCGGCAGCTGATGGATGTTGTGCAGCGTGACCCAATGCGTCTGTGTGAGTTCCAGAGGTTTCAGGCGATGGTCAATCAGAGCACGCCAGACGCGTACCAACCTTGCCAGATCAGAACCTAATGGCGATTCCAATTTCATCTCCTTATAATTAGCTTGCTAAGTTATTATACTGATTTTAGAATAGTGTGCAGCATTTGTATTGCCAAAACAAATGCAATACTGCATTCATCGAACTTAAAAGTATGACTTACACTGAATTGTTATGCTTCATCATACTAAGACAAGCCAACGCGGCATTCTGTTCACTGCAAAGGATTTCTGCCCGTGACGTTTTTTCATCGCTCAGAGGGGTTGCCCCTTCAGGACCTGATCTTCGGTGCGTCAGTCTATTTTCCTCCGCTGTTTAAGGCCGTTCTGGTGGGTTTTCTGCTCTGGCTCATCGCGCATCGTCTGCTTCGCGACTGGATGTACTCCGGTGAAATCTGGCATCCCATGCTGATGGATCTTTCCCTGTTTGCCCTTTCCGTATGCCTGGGCCTTGCCGTTTTGACTGTGTGGTGAATATGTCCTTGAAAACGCTAAAGTACTTTTCCACCCTTTTTGTCCTTGCCCTCGCGCTGGTTGCGGGGTGGTGGATGTGGAATTTTTATATGCAGTCGCCCTGGACGCGTGACGGCAAAGTTCGCGCTGAACAGGTCAGCATTACTCCTCAGGTGTCGGGAAGTATCACAACGCTTTTAGTTAAGGATAACCAGTTTGTCAAAAAGGGGGACGTTTTATTCCGTATCGACGATACCCCGTACCACATTGCGATTCTGAACGCCCAGGCCCAGCTGGCAAAAGCCCAGTCGGATCTGGCAAAGGCCAACAACGAGGCCAATCGCCGCCGTCACCTGTCGCAAAACTACATCTCAGCGGAAGACTTAGATACCGCCAATATCAACGTGAAGGCAATGCAGGCTAACGTCAACGTGGCGGAGGCGACGCTGAAGCAGGCGCAGTGGCAGCTGACCCAAACTGTGATTACAGCACCTGTCGATGGATGGGTGACCAACCTCTCCGCCCGCGTGGGGAATTATGCCACCACGGGACAACCGATATTCGCCCTCGTCGACAGTCACTCCTTCTACGTCGTGGGCTATTTCGAAGAGACCAAGCTTCGGCATATTCGCGAGGGCTCGCCAGCCACGATAACGCTTTACAGCGGCTCTCAGAGGTTACAGGGTCACGTATCCAGCGTTGGCCGTGCCATTTACGATCAAAGCGTTGAAACGGATTCAGGTCTTGTGCCGGATATTAAGCCGAACGTACCCTGGGTGCGTCTGGCCCAGCGCGTTCCGGTTCGCGTGGAGTTTGACCGTTTACCGCAGGACATTACGCTGGTGTCCGGCACCACCTGCACAGTCTCCATTGGAACCCGTTAATGAAGCTGCAGGGGATCGCCTGGCAAAACACGCCGTGGATGAAAGCGACGCGCCCACAGTGGCGCTACGCCCTACGTAACGGCATTGCCATGTGTCTGGCGCTGACCGTCGCCTATTACCTGAACCTGGATGCGCCCTACTGGGCGATGACGTCTGCGGCGGTGGTTAGTTTCCCAACGGTGGGCGGGGTGATCAGTAAAAGCCTTGGCCGTATCGCAGGCAGCCTGCTGGGCGCCACCGCAGCGTTAATTATCGCCGGGCATACGCTGAACGATCCGTGGCTGTTCCTGCTCAGTATGGCGGCATGGCTGGGGGGCTGTACCTGGGCCTGCGCCCATTTTACTAATAACGTCGCCTACGCTTTTCAGCTGGCGGGCTATACCGCCGCCATTATCGCCTTTCCGGTAGTTAACGTGCTCGACACCACCGAGCTGTGGAATATCGCCCAGGCGCGCGTCTGTGAAGTGATTGTCGGGATCCTCAGCGGCGGCTTCATGATGATGATCCTCCCCAGCACATCCGACGGCACAGCGCTTATCACTGCGCTAAAAACCATGCACACCCGGCTACTGGAACACGCGAGCCTGCTGTGGCAACCGGATAACAGCGACGATATCCGCCTCGCGCATGAAAAGGTTATCGGACAGATTCTGACGATGAATCTGTTGCGTATTCAGGCGTTCTGGAGTCACTACCGCTTTCGCCGCCAGAACACCCTACTTAACTATTTGCTGCATCAGCAGCTGCGCATGACCAGCGCCATATCCAGCCTGCGCCGGATGCTGCTCAACTGGCCGACGCCGCCGGATAACACCCGTGCCGTTATCGAAACGCTGCTCGCGGCACTTGCGCGCCCGGATGCGGACATCTACACCGTTGCGAAGATCATCGCCCCGCTCGCCCCTGTTGATGAGTACGACTACCGCCATCGCGCCTTCTGGCAGCGCCTGAACTACTTCTGCCGTCTGTACCTGCGCAGCAGCCGCTGGATTATGGCCGTCGAAAATGCGACCCCATTGACGGAGTTCAACGTCCCCGGCAGCCCGGCACTTGCACGCCATACCGACTATCTTGAAGCGTTGTGGAGCGGTTTTCGCACCTTCTGCGCGCTGATGCTGGTGGGAGCATGGAGCATTACCACGCAGTGGGAGTCCGGTACGGCAGCCCTGACGCTTGCCGCCATCAGCTGCGTGCTATACTCCGTCGCGGCATCGCCGTTCAACTCTCTTACTCTCCTGTTGCGCACGCTGGTGCTGCTATCGCTGTTCAGCTTCGTGGTGAAATTTGGCCTGATGGTGCAGATAAGCGATCTTTGGCAGTTCCTGCTGTTCCTGTTTCCCCTGTTGACCACCATGCAGCTTCTGAAGCTGCAGATGCCGAAGCTGGCGGGCCTCTGGGGACAGCTGATTGTCTTTATGGGCTCGTTTATCTCCGTAACGAATCCGCCGGTTTATGATTACGCCGACTTTCTCAATGACAACCTGGCAAAGATCCTTGGCGTGGGGCTGGCGTGGCTGGCATTCGCGGTGTTGCGTCCCGGCTCCGATGCACGCAAGAGCCGCAGGCATATCCGAGAGTTACGCAGAGGGTTTGTCGACCAGCTCAGCCGTAAACCACACATGAGTGAAAACGAATATGAATCGCTGGTTTATCATCACGTCAGCCAGCTGAACAGCAGCCAGGACGCACTTTCCCGGCGCTGGCTACTGCGCTGGGGCGTGGTGCTGTTGAACTGCTCGCACGTGGTCTGGCAGCTTCGCGGGTGGGAAACGCGTTCCGACCCGCTGTCGCAGGTTCGTGATGTTTGCATATCCCTGCTGCGCGATGTGATGAGCGAACGCGGTGTTCAGCAGCGCCCGCTGGCAACCACGCTGAATGAACTGCAGCGGATCTGCGATACGCTTGCACAGCATCATCTGCCCGCAGCCCGTGATTTGGCCTCGATAATCTGGCGGCTGCACTGCTCGCTGTCGCAGCTGGAGCAGGCACCACCGCCGGGAACGATTGGAGATCAGATCACGCCGCACGCATAGCGTGCCCCTCCGCCGCCAAGCGGTTTAGGCCGATCGGACATATTGTCGCCGCCGACATGGATCATCAGCGCTTTGCCTTTCACCTCATCCAGCTTTTTCAGACGCAGCGCGACGACGGGTTCGGTGGCTTTACCGTCGTTATTGACCACCAGCACGGGCAGATCGCCTAAATGCCCCATTCCATCCGGGCCTTCATGCTTACCGGAATGCTGGGGATCGAGGTGCCCCCCTGCCGCTTCCGCCGCCGACGGTTTACCTTCTTTTAAAGCGGGCTGACAGCTGCCTTTGGCATGAACATGGAAACCATGCTCACCGGGCGGGAGTGCTTTGAGGCTGGGGGCAAACTCCAGTCCTTTATCGGTTTCCGTGATTTTCACCGTCCCGATGGACTGACCCACTCCTTGTGGGGTGACGAGATTCATTTCCACTTCGTCGCTGGCTGCCTGCGCCCCTGCGCAAACAACCAGCGTGATCAGTGCCAGAGCAAAACGCTTCATATGACCTCCGCGGGTTATTTTTTGCCCCTTAAGTGTATACCAGGGGCAAAGATTTCACCGGAAAGTCACCTTCTGGCGGTTTATGGCACGTCGTAACCCAGAGCGGCTTTGCGGATGCGGAACCACTGCTGGCGGGTCATCTGCAGCTCTTCAGCGGCCAGTGCAGAACGCACGCGTTCTATTTTGCCGGAACCGATAATGGGCAGCGGTTTTGACGGCAGGCGCAGGATCCACGCGTAAACCACCTGTTCGATGCTTTCCGCGTTCAGTTCGCGGGCGATCGTCTCAAGCTCGTTGCGCAGCGGCTGGAATTCATCATCATTAAACAGGCGTCCGCCCCCCAGGCAGGACCAGGCCATCGGGCGAATGCGCAGCTGTTGTAGCTGATCGAGGGTACCATCCAGCAGCAGCGGCTGGTGAACCGGGGAGATCTCAACCTGGTTTGTGGCCAGGGTAAACGGCAGACGAGACTGAAGAAGCGCAAACTCCGCCGGGGTAAAGTTAGAAACGCCGAAATGACGCACTTTCCCACTCTGATGGAGGTTCAAGAAAGCTTCGGCCACCTCGTCAGCATCCATCAGCGGGTCGGGGCGGTGGATTAACAGCAGGTCGATACGATCGGTCGCCAGATTGACCAGCGACTGCTCGGCGCTCTTGATGATATGCGCGCTGTCGGTGATGTAATGACCGAGGGCGTGTTCAGGTTTTGCCGTGGTGGCAATCCCACACTTCGTGACAATTTCCATGCGATCGCGCAGTGCCGGAACCAGCTTAAGCGCCTCGCCGAACGCGGCCTCGCACTGGTAGCCACCGTAAATATCAGCATGATCGACCGTGGTGATGCCTAAATCGAGGTGCTCTTCAATAAAGCTCGCCAGCTGGAGCGGAGACATATTCCAGTCCATCAGGCGCCAGTAGCCCATCACAAAACGGGAGAATTCTGGCCCCTGGGGGGCAAGGGTAATTCGCTGAACCATAACATTTTCCTCAAGGACGTGATGTCATGAGTATACGCAATTACCGTGTTAAAAAAGTGAAGGTTGCTGGGGTTCTTCGGTCTCACCCGCTTTGTTTGCGCGTATTTTGCGCAGAAGGCGCTGTCGACAGAGGCGTAGTACCTCCTGCTTTTGCGTGTCGCTAAAGTTTTGCCAGTTGAAACGCTCGTCACGGGTACGCATGCATCCACGGCAATATCCGCGTTCATCCACCTGACAAATACCCCGGCACGGGCTCTGGATGGGGAAAAACTCCAGCTGCTCTGCCACACTCACCTCCAGATAGCCACTCTCACCTACAGTGAAGACGCTAAACGCGCCACGTGCAAGGCCTATAGCACAGATTTGTGGCATTAAGGTTTCACTAATCTTCCCTCTCTATACTCGGCCCATCATGACAATAACAGGTTTACCGATCGATGTGGTCAATCAAAAAGTTACACTGTAACGACATTAAATTTACTCTGGGTTGTGCTCTCTTCTTTACGTTAATCAACGGGCTGTTTATCCAGCGCAGCTGGGCCATTATCGGCCCAATTCATCTGCACGACTTCCTCTTTGCCGCCTCCGTACCGCTGGTGCTGTTTTGCGGCTGGGTGATTGTCTTTAGCCTGCTTAATATCCCGTATATCCGTAAACCGCTGCTGATTGTTTTAACCATCGGTTGCGCCGCTGCGACGTATTTTATGTACACCTACGGCGCGGTGATCGATCAGAATATGATTGTGAACGTCTTCGAAACCAACTCTCAGGAAGCGACCGCCCTGGTGACCCCGCAGATGATTCTGTGGATTGTTATCGCAGGCCTTGTTCCCTCGGTGGTGCTGGCTCTTACCCACATTCGTACCGGGAAATGGTGGTATGCCCTGCTGACGCGGGTTGCCGCGATGCTCGGCGCCCTGCTGGTAATTATCCTGATTGCCGCCGTGTTTTATAAAGATTACGCCTCGCTGTTTCGCAACAACAAAAGCATCGTCAAAATGGTGACCCCGGCCAACTATGTCAGCGCCGTGGTGAAGTACAGCAAGATGCGCTGGTTTGCCGGCGATCAGACGCTGGTGCGGATTGGTGAAGATGCCCATAAAGGGCCACTGATTTCCGGTCAACAAAAGAAAACCGTTCTGGTGCTTGTCGTCGGCGAAGCGTCTCGCGCGGCAAACTACTCCCTGAACGGTTACGATCGTGAAACCAACCCGGAGCTAAAAAAGCAGGATGTGATTAACTTCCCGCAGGCCTCCTCATGCGGCACTGAAACCGCGGTTTCCGTTCCGTGCATGTTCTCCGGCATGACGCGCAGCAAGTACGATGCCGACCTTGCACACCATCAGGAAGGTCTGCTCGATGTGCTGAAGCATGCGGGAATCAATCTGCTGTGGCGCGACAACGACGGCGGGTGTAAAGGTGCCTGCGATCGCATCCCCCATACCGATATGACGCAGTGGAATCTGGATCAGTTCTGCAAAGATAAATCCTGTATTGACGACGTGAACTTCTACCGTCTGGACAACGTGCTGGATGGCGTGAAGCAAGATACGGTGCTGGTTATCCACCTGATGGGGAGTCATGGACCGGCGTACTATCGCCGTTACCCGGACAATTTCCGGAAATTCACCCCAACCTGCGACACCAATGAAATTCAGGATTGCGACCATCAGGCGCTGGTAAACACCTATGACAACACTATCCTCTATACCGACAGCATGGTCAGCAAAACCATTGATGCGCTGAAAGCGCGACAGGCAAGCATGAACACCGCGCTGATTTACCTTTCGGATCACGGTGAATCACTGGGTGAAAGCGGTATTTATCTGCACGGCACGCCGTACATGCTGGCGCCGGAGCAGCAAACTCATATTCCGTTTATGTTCTGGCTGTCACCGGATTATGCAAAAAACTTTGGCATCAACGGACAGTGTTTGCGTGACCAGGCAGCAAAAAATGCGGTTTCCCAGGACAATTTGTTCTCAACCGTATTGGGTATGATGGACGTGAAATCAACGACTTATCAACCGCAGCTGGATATACTGAGTGCATGTCGTCAGTAAACTCGCTTGCATTAGACCGAACGGTCTATTAGAGTGCGGCCATGAGCAGAAATACTGAACACGATACCCGCGAACATCTACTGGCAACCGGCGAGCAGCTTTGCATGCATCGCGGGTTTACCGGTATGGGGTTGAGCGAGTTATTAAAAACCGCTGAGGTACCGAAGGGGTCGTTTTATCACTACTTCCGTTCCAAAGAGGCCTTTGGCGTGGCGATGCTGGAGCGTCATTATGCTGGCTACCACCAGCGTCTGGCGACCCACTTTGCGTCGGGTGAGGGGAACTACCGGGATCGTGTTCTGAATTACTATCAGGAAACGCTGAACCAGTTCTGTCAGCAGGGCATTATCAGCGGATGCCTGACGGTCAAACTGTCTGCCGAAGTGTGCGATCTTTCCGAAGATATGCGCTCGGCGATGGATAAGGGCGCCCGCGGCGTAATCGCCCTGCTGGCCCAGGCGCTGGAAAAAGGTCGCGAAGAAAAAACGCTGGCCTTTTCCGGCGACCCCTTAATGCAGTCTCAGGTGCTCTACTCCCTCTGGTTAGGAGCCAACCTGCAGGCAAAAATTTCGCGCAGTGCCCTGCCGCTGGAAAGCGCGCTGGCACATGTGAAAAACAGTATTACTGCGCCAGGCGTATAACGGGCGCTTTTTATTTACCTTATTACTAGTCGACTGGTCTACTCAGGAGTCTTTATGTCAGCTGAAAAACTGTTTACCCCATTGAAAGTGGGTGCCGTCACGGCGCCAAACCGCGTGTTTATGGCTCCGCTGACCCGTCTGCGCAGCATTGAGCCGGGTGACATCCCCACCCCCCTGATGGGCGAATACTATCGTCAGCGCGCAAGCTCTGGCCTGATCATTACGGAAGCCACACAGATTTCTGCTCAGGCGAAGGGTTATGCGGGCGCGCCGGGCCTTCACAGCCCGGAACAGATCGCCGCATGGCAGAAAATTACCGCAGGCGTTCACGCTGAAGAGGGTCGCATTGCGGTCCAGCTGTGGCATACCGGTCGTATCTCTCACAGCAGCATTCAGCCTGGCGGCCAGGCTCCGGTCTCCGCTTCGGCCCTCAGTGCAAATACCCGCACTTCCCTGCGTGATGAAAACGGTAATGCGATCCGCGTGGATACCTCTATGCCACGTGCCCTGGAGCTGGATGAAATCCCGGGTATCGTTAACGACTTCCGCCAGGCCGTGGCCAACGCTCGTGAAGCCGGTTTTGACCTGATTGAGCTGCACTCCGCGCACGGCTACCTGCTGCACCAGTTCCTGTCACCGTCGTCTAACCATCGCACCGACCAGTACGGCGGCAGCGTCGAAAATCGCGCTCGCCTGGTACTGGAAGTGGTTGATGCCGTATGTCAGGAGTGGAGCCCGGATCGTATCGGGATCCGCGTTTCCCCAATCGGTTCTTTCCAGAACGTCGACAACGGTCCGAACGAAGAAGCCGATGCACTGTACCTGATCGAAGAACTGGCTAAACGTGGCATCGCTTATCTGCACATGTCCGAGCCGGACTGGGCCGGCGGCAAGCCATACACTGAGGCTTTCCGTCAGAAAGTGCGCGAACGTTTCCACGGGGTCATCATTGGTGCAGGGGCGTATACGCCGGAGAAAGCCGAAGATCTGATTAATAAAGGGCTGATTGATGCCGTCGCGTTTGGCCGTGACTACATCGCCAACCCGGATCTGGTTGCTCGTCTGCAGAAAAAAGCAGCGCTCAACCCGCAGCGTCCGGAAAGCTTCTACGGCGGCGGCGCGGAAGGCTACACCGACTACCCTTCACTGTAATCTCGCCATTGTTCATTGATAGCGGCGACAGTTCGCCGCTATACTAAAACATCGTTTCTGATCAAAAAGCTTTTTTATTCCATTGGTTAATGAGGAAATTATGCGCCTACTTCACACCATGCTGCGCGTTGGCGACCTGCAACGTTCTATCGATTTCTACACTAACGTCCTGGGCATGAAGCTGCTGCGCACCAGCGAAAACCCGGAATACAAATACTCGCTGGCGTTCGTGGGTTACGGCCCGGAAACGGATGAAGCAGTGATCGAGCTGACCTACAACTGGGGCGTTGACAGCTATGAGCTGGGCACGGCCTACGGCCATATCGCGCTGGAAGTGGATAACGCGGCCGATGCGTGCGAACGCATTCGCAAAAATGGCGGTAACGTTACGCGCGAAGCGGGCCCGGTAAAAGGCGGCACCACCGTGATTGCGTTTGTGGAAGATCCGGACGGTTACAAAATCGAGCTGATTGAAGCCAAAGACGCCGGTCGCGGTCTGGGCAACTGATCCCTCAGGGCGCAACGTGCGCCCGTAGTTTTACTGCATCACCCCGCAAAATTTGCCATAATGCGCTCTGCTTTTTCCCCATGTAAGAGACCCTGATGTCCGATAACGCTCAATTTAGCGGTCTGTGCGACCGTTTTCGTGGTTTTTATCCCGTTGTCATTGATGTAGAAACAGCCGGATTTAACGCTAAAACCGATGCGCTGCTCGAAATTGCCGCCATCACGCTGAAGATGGATGAACAGGGCTGGCTTACACCGGACACCACGCTGCATTTCCACGTTGAACCTTTCGAAGGGGCAAACTTACAGCCAGAAGCGCTGGCGTTTAACGGTATCGATCCGCATAACCCGCTGCGCGGTGCCGTCAGTGAATATGATGCGCTGCACGCCATTTTTAAAATGGTGCGTAAAGGCATGAAAGAGAGCAACTGCAGCCGCGCCATTATGGTGGCCCATAACGCCACCTTCGATCACAGCTTTACCATGGCTGCCGCGGAGCGCGCGTCGCTCAAACGCAACCCCTTCCACCCTTTTGTCACCTTCGACACCGCCGCATTGAGCGGCCTGGCGCTGGGACAAACGGTGTTATCTAAAGCCTGCATTACGGCTGGCATTCCGTTCGACGGAACGCAGGCGCACTCCGCTCTATACGATACGGAGCGCACCGCAGAGCTGTTCTGTGAGATCGTCAACCGCTGGAAGCGTCTTGGCGGCTGGCCGCTGCCGATGGGTGACTGCGAAGAATAAAAAAAAGCGACCTTATCTGGTCGCTTTTTTATTTGCGCAGAAAATTACTCTGCGTCCGGCTCTTCCGTTTTGTACTTCGCCGCCGTCTCTTTGATCAGCTGCTGCAGTTCGCCGCGCTGATACATTTCAATCAGGATATCGCAGCCGCCAACCAGTTCGCCGTCAACCCACAGCTGTGGGAAAGTCGGCCAGTTAGCGTACTTAGGCAGCTCAGCGCGGATGTCCGGATTCTGCAGGATATCAACGTAAGCAAAACGCTCACCACAGGCTGACAGCGCCTGAACCGCTTGTGCGGAGAAGCCGCAGCTTGGCAGCTTCGGAGAACCTTTCATATACAGCAGAATCGGGTTTTCAGCGATCTGGCGCTGGATTTTTTCAATAGTGGTGCTCATGTCTTGCTTCCTTTAACTTCTGTTACGGCATTCGTCTGACATTGTAGCGGTTCAGACTGGCATCGGAAAATAACATTTTTGTCACGTTTATACATTCTACCCCGAGTCACGAAAAGTTGCATTGCAAATGGTGTTTACCCCTGCGGCAGTCAGGGTTTTGCTTAGGGAGCGGGCAAATGTGCGACAGAACGATGAATTTTTTTGCACTTGCTAACGAAACACGATTGTAGATTGAAAAATGCTATTAACTTTCTGGCTTTTTATAGATTAGAATCGACGGGCTTTGTAAATCACACGCGGGTATTATTGATGACCTGCATTTATCAGGGGACTGCCCAGTGGCGCGGATAAATAAAATCTCGATCACGCTCTGTGCTTTACTGTTTACTTCACTCACTTTCACGCCAGTGGCAAACGCCTCTCAGCAGGCGCGGCATTCTGCTGTACAAAAAAACCATCTGGTGAAAGCCACAGAACGTAAGAAAAAAACCACCGCTAAGAACGACAAGAAAAAAACACCGGCTCAGACGAAACAGACCGCTTCCAGCAAAACGAAAACAAAACCTTCCCGCACTGCCCACTCTGCCAAAAGTAAAGCTTCGCAAACCGCCGCTAACCTCGTTACTGAAAAATGCATCACGCGTAAAGGCCATAAGGCGAAATGCACGAAGGTCACGAAAATTGCGGAAGTGCATAAAGTGCGCGTACAGAAAGCGCAAAAAACCGCAATGAATAAACTGATGGGGCAGATTGGTAAACCTTATCACTGGGGTGGGACTTCGCCGCGTACCGGTTTTGACTGCAGCGGCCTCGTCTATTACGCCTATAAAGATCTGGTCAAGTTCCGCATTCCGCGCACCGCCAACGAAATGTACCACCTGCGCGATGCCTCACCGGTTGACCGCGGTGAGCTGGAAAATGGCGATCTGGTGTTCTTCCGCACCCAAGGCCGCGGGACGGCTGACCACGTTGGCGTCTATGTAGGCAACGGAAAATTCATCCAGTCTCCACGTAGCGGTCAGGATATTCAGATCACCTCTCTCAGTGAAGACTACTGGGTACGCCACTACGTCGGCGCACGCCGCGTGATGACGCCGAAAACCATTCGCTAACCCCTGCCCTGCCACACCCGTGGCAGGGTAAGTTCCTCTTTTGCATACCCTTTCAATTTGCTATCCTGTCCTTGTTGTCTGTGTGGTTATTGGCAACGCAAAATACAATAAGGAGAGAAGCAATGTCGTTCGAATTACCTGCACTACCGTATGCAAAAGACGCCCTGGCACCGCACATTTCTGCGGAAACCCTGGAATATCACTACGGCAAACATCACCAGACTTACGTCACCAACCTGAACAACCTGATCAAGGGCACCGATTTTGAAGGCAAAACGCTGGAAGAGATCGTCCGCAGCTCTGAGGGTGGCGTATTCAACAACGCCGCTCAGGTGTGGAACCACACCTTCTACTGGCACTGCCTGGCGCCGAATGCCGGCGGTGAACCTGTCGGTGAACTGGCTACCGCTATCAACGCCGCATTTGGCAGCTTCGCAGATTTCAAAGCGAAATTTACCGATGCAGCCATCAAGAACTTCGGTTCAGGCTGGACGTGGCTGGTTAAAGAGGCGGATGGCAAACTGGCTATCGTATCCACCTCTAACGCGGGCACCCCGCTGACCACCAGCGCGAAGCCGCTGATGACCGTGGACGTATGGGAACACGCTTACTACATCGATTACCGTAACGCGCGCCCGAACTACCTGGAACACTTCTGGGCACTGGTTAACTGGGACTTTGTGGCGAAGAACTTCGCCGCGTAAAAGACACGCAGAAGGGTTCGCCCTTCTGCGTTTTTGGTTTATTCCGCAGCGCAGGCTGCTTCTGGCTGTTTACGACCCGACATCATCACCAACAGCAGGCCAAGCGCGGCAATGATTGCCCCCATCACCGGCACAAAGCTGTATCCCAGACCACCTGAAATCACGGCCCCACCGGCCGCCGCACCGAGCGCATTGCCCAGGTTAAAGGCACCGATATTGACCGAGGATGAGAGGCCCGGCGCTTCATGCGCAACACGCATCACGCGCATCTGCAGCGGTGGCACCACGGCGAACGTTGCTGCACCCCAGACGACCATCGCCATCGCGGCGCCAAACTCGTTACGCGCCAGCCACGGAATGGCGATCATGATGACAATCAGCAGGGTTAAGAAGCCCTTCAGCGTCCCGCTCACGGAACGGTCGGCAAATTTCCCGCCGAGATAGTTGCCAATCGAGAAGCCCACGCCAATCAGCACCAGCATCGCGGTCACAAAGAGAGGCGTTGCGTGGGTAATGTCATGCAGTACCGGTGAAATATAGGTATAGAGGGTAAACATCGCCCCTGCCCCGAGAACGGTGGTAAGCAGCGCGGAAAGCACCTGCGGGCGCATCAGCACCGCCAGCTCCTTACGCACTTCCGGACGTTCTCCGGCGCTGCCTTTCGGCAGGGAGAAGAACAATGCCACCATCGCGACCACGCCCAGCCCGGCCGTCGCCAGGAAAGACATACGCCAGCCGATCGCTTCTCCCAGCCAGGTTGCAGCAGGAACACCGCCGATGTTAGCGATGGTCAGACCCATAAACATGGTGGCCACGGCGCTCGCCTGCTTATGTTTTGGCACCACGCTTGCCGCCACGACCGACCCCAGCCCAAAGAACGCGCCGTGGTTGAGGCTTGTCAGAATACGCGACAGCATCAGCGTGGTGTAGTCCGGCGAAATGGCCGAAAGCACGTTGCCGAGGGTGAAAATCGCCATCAGGAAAATCAGCGCATTGCGGCGCGCGCGATGAGAAAGGAGAAGCGTCATCAGCGGCGCCCCCACCATCACGCCGATAGCGTAGGCGCTGATCAACATGCCAGCCGCAGGGATCGAGACGTCCACGCCGCGGGCGATGACGGGCAGTAACCCCATCGGGGAGAATTCAGTGGTGCCAATCCCAAAAGCGCCAATCGCCAGGGCCAGCAGGGGAAAATTGATTTTCATGCGTCAACTCCGGATGCCGTGTCATGTGGTGACACAGAACAAAGAAGCGGAAAGCATGACATCAATCACAAAAAATGAGAAGTTAACAAAATGGCAAAAGATTTTTGCCAGAGAAGTAACAATCCGGGGAGTCGGGAGGGAAGGCTCTCCCTCCGCGTAAATCAGTGCAGCGCAGCCGTCAGACCGGCCGCAACAATCAGAGCCAGCACAACAACGGTGGTGAACAGCGAAAACTTAAGATCGGAACTCATCAATTTTTCTCCTTTTAATCCCCACACGAAAAGTGAGCTTGCTCATTTTTGCACAGATTACGTCAAAAATCTTCCTGGATTTATACTGAGAACCACTTTACCTCTTCCCCTTTTCATCAAGATAGGACAAAATTCCACGCTAAATTTATTAGCGTACCGGCCATTGACCCCCTCCTGACGTCCCGTGTCGTTTTCCCGGCGTGCCGCAATTCAAGATTGCGTGATAAGGGTGAGAGAAGGCAAACGTTTACCTTCAAGTTTTTCAGGAGTTTAGGATATGGTCTGGAGTGACATTTAATGGCAACAATTAAAGACGTAGCAAAACGCGCAAACGTTTCCACTACAACCGTATCACATGTAATTAACAAAACCCGCTTTGTGGCGGAAGAGACGCGCAACGCCGTCTGGGCAGCGATCAAGGAGCTGCATTATTCGCCAAGTGCGGTCGCGCGTAGCCTTAAGGTTAATCACACCAAGTCCATTGGATTGCTGGCGACCAGTAGTGAAGCGGCCTATTTTGCCGAGATCATTGAAGCGGTTGAAAAAAACTGCTTCCAGAAAGGCTATACCCTGATTCTGGGCAACGCGTGGAACAGCATTGAAAAACAGCGCGCCTACCTGTCGATGATGGCTCAGAAGCGCGTTGACGGCCTGCTGGTGATGTGTTCCGAGTACCCGGAATCCGTGCTGTCGATGCTCGAAGAGTATCGCCACATCCCCATGGTCGTTATGGACTGGGGCGAAGCGCGTGCAGATTTCACCGACTCCGTTATCGACAATGCCTTTGAAGGCGGTTATATGGCCGGCCGTTACCTGATCGAACGCGGTCACCGCGAGATTGGCGTGATCCCGGGTCCGCTGGAGCGCAACACCGGGGCGGGCCGTCTTGCCGGTTTTATGAAAGCGATGGAAGAAGCGCTGATCACCGTGCCGGAAAACTGGATCGTGCAGGGCGACTTTGAGCCGGAATCAGGCTACCGCGCAATGCAGCAGATCGTTTCCCAGCCGCACCGTCCGACCGCCGTTTTCTGCGGGGGTGACATCATGGCCATGGGCGCGCTCTGCGCCGCCGATGAACTGGGTCTGCGCGTACCGCAGGATATTTCCGTGATCGGGTATGACAACGTGCGTAACGCGCGCTTCTTCACCCCAGCGCTGACCACCATTCACCAGCCGAAAGATTCGCTGGGCGAAACGGCCTTCAATATGCTGCTCGACAGGATCGTCAACAAGCGCGAAGAGTCGCAGTCCATTGAAGTTCACCCGCGCCTGATTGAACGCCGTTCCGTTGCGGACGGTCCGTTCCGCGACTACCGTCGTTAATCCCTTTACGGGGCCAGCTACGCTGGCTCCCGTAACCATTCCCGGTTCAGCGTTTCGCTGTCCCCCAGATAATCCAGCAGCCAGGCCATGGCGGGCGAGACATCATTTTGTTGCCAGGTCAGGCAGCAGGCCGCGTCCGGGAACGGATTTTCCAGCGTCAGTTCAACCCATTCGCCGGTATTGATGCGCGGACGCGCAAAATGAACGGGCACCATCGCGACGCACAGTCCGGCACTGAGGCACGTCGCCGACGATTCCCAGTCCGGAGCCACCACCCGCCGCTGGTTGTCCAGAAGCCAGGTGATACGCTTGGGCAATGAACGGGACGTATCCTCCAGCACCAGCGAGGGCCAGTTGCGCAGCGTATCGTCGCTAAGCGGCCCGTCCATCGCTGCCAGAGGATGATCGCTGGCCACCACGCATTTCCAGCTCAGCATCCCCATGTCGCGAAAGGCGTAACGTCCCCCGACCGGGATCGCCTGCGTCGCGCCAATCGCCATCTCCGCCCTGCCGTCCGCCAGCGCATCCCACACCCCGTTGAACACCTCCTGCGAGACCCGCAGCTCAACGTCAGAGAAATGACGATAGAAATCGACAATCATCTGTCGGGTGCGTTCCGGCTTCACGATGTTATCCACCGCGATGGAAAGATGTCCCCGCCAGCCGTTGGCGATCTGCTGGCACTGTTCGCGGGTGATCTGCATTTTTTTGATAACAGAACGCCCTTCCTTCAAAAACCACGCCCCGGCGGGCGTCAATTCCACGTCACGATGCCGCCGCTCAAACAGCGGAACCGCCAGCCACTCCTCCAGTTGACGCACCGTGTAGCTGATGGCCGAAGGGACGCGGTGCAGCTCCTGCGCCGCACCGCTGAAGCTGCCGTTACGCGCGACAGCATCGACCACTTCAAGAGAATAATCTGACCACATTTTCTGCCTGCAAAAAATTTGAATGCACCCGCCAAATATTAGCGTTTCACAAGCGGCTTTGCACTCCCTACACTCAGCGCCAATGTATACCTGCCTCCTCAGGAGAATAAAATAATGCAACCCAGGAACGGTTTTTTAGTCTGGCTCGGCGGCTTAAGCGTGCTGGGCTTTTTGGCCACCGATATGTACCTGCCGGCTTTTGCCGCGATGCAGGAAGATTTGCAAACCCCCGCTGCCGCCATCAGTGCCAGCCTGAGTTTGTTCCTCGCCGGTTTTGCTTTTGCACAGCTGCTCTGGGGACCGCTCTCGGATCGCTTTGGTCGTAAACCGGTACTGCTGCTGGGTCTGGCCATTTTTGCGGTGGGGTGCCTGGGGATGTTATGGGTACGCGACGCCACCTGGCTGCTGGTGCTGCGCTTCGTTCAGGCCGTGGGCGTCTGTGCCGCGGCCGTGACCTGGCAGGCGCTGGTGACTGACTACTACCCGGCTAACCGCACAAACCGTATTTTCGCCACCATTATGCCGCTGGTGGGCCTCTCCCCTGCCCTGGCTCCGCTGCTGGGCAGCTGGATCCTCGCGCACTTTGACTGGCAGGCCATTTTTGCCACGCTGTTTGCCATCACGCTGGTGCTGATGCTGCCGGCGTTTGCCCTCAAGCCTGCGCATAAAAAAGAGGCGCATGCCGACGCGAAGCCGATTACCTTCACCTCACTGTTGAGCGCCAAAGCGTATCGCGGGAATGTCCTGATCTATGCCGCCTGCTCGGCAAGCTTCTTCGCATGGCTCACCGGCTCGCCGTTCATTCTGCACGATATGGGCTACAGCCCGGCAGCCATCGGCCTGAGCTATGTTCCGCAGACAATCGCGTTCCTTGTGGGCGGGTACGGCTGTCGCGCGGCGCTGCAAAAATGGGAAGGCCAGCAGATGCTGCCATGGCTGCTGGTGCTCTATGCGCTGAGCGTCATCGGGACCTGGGCCGTTGGCTTTATTCCGGGTGCCGGTCTGGCCGAAATTTTGATCCCGTTCTGCGTGATGGCCATTGCGAACGGGGCGATTTACCCTATCGTTGTGGCGCAGGCGCTGCGTCCATTCCCGCAGGCAACAGGCCGCGCCGCCGCGCTGCAGAACACCCTGCAGCTGGGTTTGTGCTTCCTGGCAAGCCTGGTGGTCTCGGCGCTGATTGCTACGCCGCTTTTGACCACCACCAGCGTGATGCTGTTCACCGTAGCGCTGGCGGTATTGGGCTATCGCATGCAGGCCTCCGCGCAGCGTGAGCAGGATAACGGTGCTCAGGTGGAAACCTCGCATGCCTGATTGCGCCAGAAATCATGTTATATTTCAGTGATTAGGTTGCTAACAATTTTCTATTGAATCACCAAATTTTGAAGCCTATACTAAATTTGGTTCGATTAAATACGATAAATATTAAGTGTTAACGGGAGCCGGAGTGCTCCCGTTTTACCATGGAAGGCATTTCGGCAAGGGTTATCTCCCTTCCTCTGTTCTACGTCGGATACTAGCCTCGCGGTATTTACCGTGAGATTTCTCACAAACCAAAAAAAGCGTCTACGCTGTTTGAAGGTTCTGATCACATCAGGGTGATGGAGAAGCTATGAGTTCATCGTGTATAGAAGAAGTCAGCGTTCCGGACGACAACTGGTCCCGGATCGTCAGTGAACTGTTAGGTCGAGCAGGCATCACTATCAACGGATCTTCGCCATCCGATCCCCAGGTTAAACATCCCGACTTTTTTAAACGCGTGTTGCGGGAAGGGTCGTTAGGCCTGGGAGAAAGTTATATGGACGGCTGGTGGGATTGTGAACGGCTGGATATCTTTTTTGCCAGCGTGTTGCGTGCCGGTCTGGAAAATCAACTCCCCCGCAATCTGAAAGACACTTTGCGTGTCGCCTCTGCCCGACTGTTTAACTTGCAAAGTAAAAAACGCGCCTGGATCGTCGGCAAAGAGCATTACGATCTCGGCAATGACCTGTTCAGCCGCATGCTGGACCCTTTCATGCAATACTCCTGCGCCTACTGGAAAGAGGCCTCGACGCTTGAAGAGGCTCAGCAGGCGAAGCTGCGTCTGATTAGCGAGAAGCTGCAGCTACAGCCCGGCATGCGCGTGCTGGATATCGGCTGCGGCTGGGGTGGGCTGGCATATTTTATGGCGAAGCATTATGGCGTCAGCGTGGTCGGCGTGACGATCTCAGCGGAACAGCAAAAAATGGCGCGGGAGCGCTGCCAGGATCTCGATGTGGATATCAGGCTGCAGGACTACCGTGACCTGAATGAACAGTTTGACCGGATTGTTTCCGTCGGCATGTTCGAGCACGTGGGGCCAAAAAACTACGATACCTATTTTGAGGTGGTGGACCGGAATCTGAAACCGGACGGCATCTTCCTGCTGCACACCATCGGCTCTAAGCGGACCGACAACAACGTTGACCCGTGGATCAACAAATACATCTTTCCGAATGGCTGTTTACCGTCCGTTCGCCAGATTGCCAACGCCAGTGAACCCCATTTCGTGATGGAAGACTGGCATAACTTTGGCGCGGACTACGACACCACCTTAATGGCATGGCATGAACGTTTCCAGAAAGCCTGGCCAGAGATTGCGGACAACTATTCTGAACGATTCAAACGAATGTTTAGCTATTATTTGAATGCCTGCGCGGGGGCGTTTCGCGCACGGGATATTCAGCTCTGGCAGGTGGTATTCAGCCGTGGGATAGAACACGGACTGCGTGTCGCACGCTAAAAAAATAACCCCGGATATCCGGGGTTATTTTTTATTCTTCTTCGGCGGTCTTTATTATTGCGGCTTCTTTTGCTGCCAGCACGCGCTCAACCGTATCAACCACAGCCTGGGTCTGCGGATCGATTTCGATATTCACGCGATGCCCCAGTTTTTTCGCGCCCAGCGTGGTGCGCTGCAGCGTTTCAGGAATTAAATGCACGCAAAAACGCGTTGGCGTCACTTCCCCTACCGTCAGGCTAATCCCGTCAATGCCAATAAATCCTTTATAGAGAATGTATTTCATTAATGACGGGTCCTGCATTTTAAACCAGATTTGACGGTTATTTTCCGAGGTCACGATTTTCGCCACTTCGGCGGTGGTCATGATGTGCCCCGACATAAGATGACCGCCAATCTCATCGCTGAACTTCGCCGCGCGCTCAACGTTGATGGTATCGCCTACCACCAGCTCGCCCAGGTTAGTGATCCGCAGCGTCTCTTTCATTAAATCAAAGCTAATCTGGTTGCCGTTAATTTCGGTAACGGTCAGGCAGCAGCCGTTATGGGCAATCGACGCGCCGGTTTCAATGCCCTCAAGCATATATTCCGGCAGCTCAACAACATGAGTACGGAAATTAGGTTTTTCATCAATGGACACCACTTTGGCAGTGCCCTGCACAATACCAGTAAACATGCTTACAACTCCTGTTTTTTCCAGACGGTGGTGGCACCGTTTAATCCCTCCACAATAACAGTTGGAAAAACAGGTTGCCAGCAGAGCGCATTTTCTGGCGATTTTTTCACTAGATAAATAGCTAAAGCCCGCTACAATAGCTGGCACCCCCCTGCATTTTCTTCTTGCTGCCAGTTTCGGCGGCTTTTTTAGTCTCTCATATAACTACAAAATAAAGGTGTTCACGTGCAGAAGTACATGAATGAAGCGCGCCAGCTATTGGCACTGGCTATACCAGTGATCGTCGCGCAGGTGGCCCAGACCGCAATGGGATTTGTGGATACGGTAATGGCAGGTGGCTACAGCGCCACCGACATGGCGGCCGTTGCTATCGGCACGTCAATCTGGCTTCCGGCCATCCTGTTCGGCCACGGTCTGCTGCTCGCACTCACCCCTGTTATCGCTCAGCTCAATGGTTCGGGGCGCCGCGAGCGCATTGCCCATCAGGTCCGCCAGGGCTTCTGGCTGGCAGGATTTGTCTCGGTGCTGATTATGGTCGTGCTCTGGAACGCGGGCCATATCATTCGCGCTATGCATAATATTGACCCGGCACTGGCAGACAAAGCCGTGGGTTATTTGCGCGCGCTGCTCTGGGGTGCGCCTGGCTACCTCTTCTTCCAGGTGGCGCGTAACCAGTGTGAAGGCCTGGCGAAAACCAAGCCCGGCATGGTGATGGGCTTTATCGGGCTGCTGGTCAACATTCCCGTTAACTATATCTTTATTTACGGTCATTTCGGGATGCCGGAGCTGGGCGGCGTCGGCTGCGGCGTGGCGACGGCCGCCGTTTACTGGGTAATGTTCTTCTCGATGCTTACCTTCTTGAAGCGCGCCCGCTCCATGCGCGATATTCGTAACGAGCACAGATTCAGCATGCCGGACTGGAACATCATGACGCGTCTGGTGCAGTTAGGGCTGCCGATCGCCCTCGCGCTGTTCTTTGAGGTGACCCTATTTGCCGTGGTCGCCCTGCTGGTCTCCCCGCTGGGCATTGTGAACGTCGCCGGGCACCAGATCGCGCTGAACTTTAGCTCCCTGATGTTCGTCCTGCCGATGTCGCTGGCGGCGGCGGTGACGATTCGCGTAGGCTTCCGCCTGGGCCAGGGCTCAACGCTCGATGCGCAAACGGCCGCCCGAACCGGACTGGGCGTCGGCGTCTGCATGGCGATCTGTACTGCGCTCTTTACCGTTGCATTACGCGAGCAGATCGCTCTGCTCTATAACGACAATCCGGAAGTCGTCACGCTGGCATCGCACCTGATGCTGCTGGCCGCGATTTACCAGATTTCTGACTCCATTCAGGTGATTGGCAGCGGCGTGCTGCGCGGCTATAAAGACACGCGTTCCATCTTCTTTATCACTTTCATCGCCTACTGGGTGCTGGGTCTGCCGTGTGGCTATATTCTGGCCCTGACCGACCTGGTGGTTGAGCGCATGGGGCCGGCAGGGTTCTGGATGGGCTTTATCATCGGCCTGACCTCGGCGGCGATTATGATGATGATGCGCATGCGCTTCCTGCAGCGCCAGCCATCAACGGTCATTTTGCAACGCGCTGCACGTTAACGACGCAGTAGCCGCCGCCTGGCGGCTACTTTCTCTTCACTTTGCGCGGTAATACAGCAATCGCGTGAAATCAGAGAGAAAATTGCATTTTCCCTCTTGCCACCTCGATGCTGTGCCGCTAATATTCGTCCCCGTTGTCACCGACAACACGTTGCGTTCATAGCTCAGTTGGTTAGAGCACCACCTTGACATGGTGGGGGTCGTTGGTTCGAGTCCAATTGAACGCACCATTCTGCGTCCGTAGCTCAGTTGGTTAGAGCACCACCTTGACATGGTGGGGGTCGGTGGTTCGAGTCCACTCGGACGCACCATTTCAGTCCTGAAATGGTGCAACTCCTCTTCTGATATCCTGAATTTTCCTAATCCCTTATTTTCTTCATTGTTCTCCTGCTACGCTTTTCCTATGGAAAAAAACACAGGAAACGTGTTGATGAAGAAGATCGCGATTATCGGCTCCGGCCCCACAGGGATTTACACCTTTTATCACCTGCTTAAGAACAGCACGCCGCTCTCCGTTTCCGTTTTCGAACAGGCCGATGAAGCCGGCGTGGGAATGCCCTATAACGACGACGATAATTCCCGGCTGATGCTGGCGAACATTGCGAGCATTGAAATCCCGCCCATTTTTATGACCTACCTCGACTGGCTCAAGGAACAGAGCGACGCCCATCTGTCGCGTTTTAAGGTTGATAAAGCCAGCCTGCACGATCGGCAGTTCCTGCCGAGGATCCTGCTGGGGGAGTATTTTCGCGACAGCTTTCGATCAATCGTAAAAGAGGCGAAAAAGCTGGGGTTCCAGGTTGAGATCCATGAATCAGCGAAGGTCACCGACATCAACCCTTCGACAACCGGCGTGACGATTTCGGTCAACGACCGCGCCCTACCGGATAAATTCGACCTGGCGGTTATCGCCACCGGCCACGTCTGGCCAGAGGAGGATGAAGCCACGCGCACGTTCTTCCCAAGTCCGTGGTCCGGTCTGATGGACGCCCGCATTCCCCCTTGCCGCGTGGGCATTATGGGCACCTCGTTGAGCGGTCTCGACGCGGCTATGGCGGTGGTGATGCAGCACGGTGAGTTTCGTGACGGTAAATTCATCCTCGACAACGGCAGCGAAGGGTTACACATTACGCTGATGTCCCGGACGGGCATTCTGCCGGAAGCCGATTTTTACTGCCCTATTCCTTACGAACCGCTGTCGGTTTTGACCGAATTCGTGGTGGAAAGCGAGATAGCCAAAGGACCGGATGGCCTGCTTGACCGCATTTTTGCCCTGATGGTCAAAGAGCTTCAGCTTGCCGATCCGGCATGGTGCGAGAAAATGTCTCTGCATACGCTGAATGCGGACACTATTCGTGAGGCCTGGTTTGAGGATCGTAAACGCCACGGCCCCTTTACCTGGGCGGAAGAGAATCTCAACGAGGTTGAACGCAACAAACGGGAACGCCGTACCGTGGCCTGGCGCTATACCGTGCTTCGGCTGCATGAAGTGGTTCAGGAAATCGTCCCCCATCTCGATGAGCAAGACGGTGAACGCTTCAGTCAGGGGCTGGCTCGGGTATTTATCGACAATTATGCCGCCATTCCTCCGCAGTCTATCCGCAGGCTGCTCGCACTTCGCGAAGCCGGCATCATCAGCGTGGCCGCGCTCGGTGACGACTACACGCTCGACGTTGGCAGCGATCGAACGGTGATAACCACAAAAGAGACCGTCTATCGTTTCGACGTATTTATTGACGCACGCGGACAAAAGCCGCTCAAAACGAAAGATCTGCCCTTCCCGACGCTGCGAAAACAGCTGGAAGCAACGGGAGATCGGATACACGATATCGGCGAGGATTACACCTTAAAAGCGCCTGACACCGTGCGCGGACGCATCGCCTTCGGCGCGATACCGTGGCTGATGCACGACCGTCCCTTCGTTCAGGGGCTGGCGGAATGTGCTGAGATTGCAGAAGCGATGGCGAAGGCGGCTGAAAAACCCGCGTCGGGATCGCGGAGAAGGTTACCGTATATTGAGATCTGACAGGGCTTCCATGCCCTGCTGTTGGTAATTACTCGAAGAAGACTTCCGGGTTTTCCGACAGCGAAACGAAACTTTTCGTCGCTTTATCCAGCGCGAGGATTTCGCCGCTTTCAATATCGTACACCCAGCCGTGCAGTCGGATGGAGTTATTACGCAGGCCCACCGCAACGGACGGATGGGTCTTGATGTTGCTCAGCTGCGCAAAGACGTTTTCCTGCACCATCGCATTGACCTTATCGATCGGCTTATCCCAGGTTTTCTTCTCTACCACGGCTTTTGCCGCGTCGGAATAGCGCAGCCAGTGTGACACGGCAGGCATCGGCTCCAGGTTCGCGTTATCGGCAATCGCCTTCATCGCGCCGCAGTTGGAGTGACCGCAAATCACGATATCCGTGACGCCCAGCGCCACGACGGCGTATTCGATGGTTGCGGACACACCGCCTGGCTCCGGTCCGAACGGCGGCACAATGTTGCCAGCATTACGAATGACAAAGAGTTGTCCAGGCTCTTGCTGGGTGACCAGTTCCGGGACCAGACGGCTGTCGGAGCATGAGATGAACAGCGCTTTGGGATTCTGGCTGGACGCTAAACTGCGGAAGAGTTCTTTACGTTGCGGGAAAATCTCTTTTTGAAAGCTGAGAAAACCTTCAATGATATGTTGCATAGCAATGTCTCTTTTATCTGTTTTAGTTTAGGCATGATCGAGATCACACTCGTAAAGTTTACCCATCGTGGTTTACTTCAGACAAGCAATATATTTCTGGCCCGACCGCTGCACGATCTCGTCCGCACTGGCCAGGATGTTCTGCCCTTCGAACGCGCCGTAAAGACGTTCAAAGGTTTTGCCTTCGAGATGACTCACCACCGACGCCACCGTTCGGGCCGGCAGCGGGAGATAATTCGGGTAGCTCCACATAAACGAGACGGCGTCTTTACCCGGCGTGACCTGCAGAATATCGCCAACCAGCAATACCCCGTCCCCCTCCTGCCAGTGCAGCACCGTTCCCCCGGCAAAATGCCCACCCAGACGCAGCAGGGTCACCGACGGGAAAATCTCCTGCGTATCCCCCTCCCAGAAATGAATGGCCGGGCTGTCGCGCATCACCCACTCTTTGTCGCTGGCGTGCAGGTACACCGGCGCATCAAACGCCGCAGCCCACTCCTGCATCGTGGTGTAATAGTGCGGATGTGAAATCGCAATCGCGCTGATGCCGCCAAGGGCGGCGATGAGGGTTTGGGTTGCGGGATCGAGGTTGGCGATGCAGTCCCAGAGGATATTGCCGTGGGGCGTTTGCAGGAGCAGCGCCCGCTGGTTAATCGCAAACGCAGGAACCGTTTTGATACCGAATAATCGCGGCTCCAGCTGCTGCCATTTGTTGCTGTGCGTGGCGGTGACGGTATCGAGATCGGTCCACGCCTGCCCCGTGATGGGCACATACTGGCGTTCATCCTCACAAATCGGGCATCTGTCAGGCTGCGTATCGTAGGCGGTCCCGCAGGTTTTACAGAGTGTAATCATGTGCTCTCCTCAGCGATAAAGCACTGAGTATGGCAGGGATTATCCTTATGTGCTGCGAGGTACATTGCTGGCTTTTTTTGCCCTATACTGTGCCATTATCGAAAACTGAACAGAGCAGGTGCAACATGGAAATTGATCTCGATAACTTAGTCTTTAACGGTCTGGATGAAGCAGAAGAGCGTAATGCGGAACGTCTGGACGATGCAGACAAAAAAGCGCAGGCGATTGTCGCCGACGACGACTGCGGCGACGCCTGCAAGATCTAATAAAAAAAGCACCGGGAAACCGGTGCTTTTTTTATTTCACTCGTTAAACGTCACGCACACCTCGTTCCAGTAGGTTTCGCGCGTGCGGCGCAGTTCAGCGTGACGTTTTATCATGGAACCACTCCGGGTCAATGTTGGCAACGTCTACGCCATACAGGCTGGCGACAGGCAGTATCGACTCAAGAACACGTTGCGCGCTGTTCTCCGCATTCGCTGGCCGGGCCGCAAAAAACCGCCGTAACGTGCTGATCCACTTTTTCATCGTCTTACCCTCTCTCGCCGTGTCTGACCTCAGTTAAGCACCCAAATCCCGTGCAGGGGAAATACCAAAATCCACTGTCTATGTGCAGGATCTGCAAATAGCACCTCGTCCTTTTCACGCTTCATTAACACCTTGTTCACTAATGCTTTTTTGCTCATAGCAAAGAACGATTTCTTATTTGGCGATAGCTTTCCCTTATGGGAGCGTAACGGGGTAAAACAAAAACAACGGGATGGCGAATGACTATGGCAGCAAATATGAAAGGGTTTACCAAACGGACACTGGTTCTGGGATTACTGGCGGCGGGGAGCCTGCTTTCAGCGCAGGCACAGGCCGATCGGCTGGCGGATATTAAGGCAGCAGGGGTGGTGAAAGTGGCCACGTTTGACGCCAACCCGCCGTTTGGCTCGATTGATGCCAAAACGCATGAGATCGTGGGTTATGACGTGGACTTTGCCAAAGCGCTGGCAAAATCGCTCGGCGTGAAGCTTGAACTGGTTGCCACCAATCCGGCCAACCGCATTCCGCTGCTGCAGTCCGGCAAAGCCGACCTGATCGTGGCGGATATCACCATCACCCCGGAACGCGCACAGGTCATTGATTTTTCTACGCCTTACTTCGTTACCGGCCAGCAGTTCCTCGTTCCGGCAAAATCACCGGACAAGCTTGATGACTATAGCCGGGCGCGCATTGGCGCAGTCAAAGGAACGACGGGCGAGCAGGCGCTGCACCAGCGTTTCCCGCAGTCCCGCGTCCTCTCTTATGACGACATCCCGCTGGCGTTGACCGCACTGCGCAATGGCAACGTCCAGGCCATTACCCAGGACAGCACCATTCTGGCCGGCCTGCTGGCGCAGGCGCCGGACAAAGCCAACTTCAAAATCCTGCCCGATCTGCTCAGTAAAGAAGAGATTGGCGTGGGGGTGAAGAAAGGTGAAACGGCGCTGCTGAAGGCCGTTAACGACGAACTGGTTAATCTCGAGAAGACCGGTCAGGCGGCAAAAATCTATGATGCCTGGTTTGGTCCTGGCACCCCTGCTCCACAGCCGCGCGCCTTTAAAATAGAAGCCAGGTAATTATGCTCTCAGGTTTATTTTCACACTCCGCGGCCGGTGCCGCGGATTTTTCACATCTGGAACAGGCCAGCGTCGAGTTTCGTCATGTGGACAAACGCTACGGTGACCATCAGGTTTTAAACGATATTAACCTCACCATCACGCCCGGAGAAGTGGTTGCCATCCTCGGCCCTTCAGGCTCCGGTAAATCCACCCTGATCCGTCTTATCAACCAGCTTGAAACCCTGAGCGGCGGGGAGATTCTGGTCGACAACAAGCCTACCGGAAAGCTCTCCGGTACCGGGCTGCGTCAGCTGCGAAGCCGCGTGGGGTTTGTGTTCCAGCAGTTCAATCTCTATGCCCATCTCACCGCCAGCCAGAACATCACCCTGGCACTGGAGCACGTTCACGGCTGGAAGCCGCATCCTGCTCAGGAGCGCGCGCTGGCCCTGCTGGAGAAAGTCGGGATGCTGGAAAAAGCCCACCATTACCCGGCGGAGCTTTCCGGCGGGCAGCAGCAGCGCGTGGCGATAGCCCGCGCCCTCGCCTCTTCACCGCAAATCATTCTGTTCGATGAACCCACCTCCGCGCTGGATCCGGAGATGATTGGTGAAGTGCTGTTCGTGATGAAAGCCCTCGCCCACAGCGGGATCACGATGATCGTGGTAACCCATGAGATGCAGTTTGCCCGGGAAATCGCCGACCGGATTGTCTTTATCGACGGCGGGCAAATTATGGAAACCGCGCCGCCGGCGCAGTTTTTCAGCCAGCCAGCGCATCCGCGCGCGCAGCGCTTCCTGCAAAAGGTGCTCAACCCGCTGCATCAGGAGCATCTGTAATGCCCGCGCTCGACTGGCAGGGGGTACTGACCGGACAGCCTCTGCAGTGGATACTCTCCGGATTCCTCACCACCCTGTGGGTGACGCTGGCGGGGATCGCGCTGGCCAGCCTGCTCGCACTGCTCTTTATGCTCCTGCGCCTGTCCGGCGGACGCGTCGGGAAAGCGATCGTCAGCGGCTGGGTATCACTCTTTCGCAATACCCCGCTGCTGGTGCAGCTACTGTTCTGGTATTTTGCCTCCTGGAACGGGCTGCCGCAGGCGTTTCGCGAAGCGGTCAACGCCGATCACAGCTGGTCGATTCTGCCCGGCGACGTCTGGTGGTTTACGCCCGAATTTTTATGCTCTGCCTGGGGGCTGGGCGTTTTTACCTCGGCGTTTTTAATCGAAGAGGTGGAAGCAGGATTGCGTTCCGTGCCCGCCGGGCAGCGGGAGGCGGCGCTCGCCCAGGGATTCTCCGCGTGGCGCTTGTTTCGCTTCATCCTTCTGCCGCAGGGCCTGGCCAACGCCTGGCAGCCCGTTGTGGGCCAGTATCTCAATCTGATGAAGCTCTCCTCGCTCGCCAGCGGGATTGGCTTCGCCGAGCTCACCTATCAGGTCAGGCAGATCGAAAGCTATAACGCGCACGCGCTGGAGGCGTTTACCCTCGGTACCGTGCTCTATCTGCTGACCGGCCTGGCCATGGGGATGGTGCTGGTACGCCTTGGGCCACAGGCGAAACGTAAACGCCCGAACGTCGTCATCGCAGGGAGTGAAAAACATGATTGCCGGACTTAATGTCATCACCGATAACCTCGATTATCTGCTGTGGGGACGCGCGGCAACGGGTGAACCGGGAGGCGTACTGCTTTCGTTAATGATGGCAGCAGGCGCTGCGGTTATCGCTCTGCCCGGAGGGATACTGCTCGCGTGCCTGGCCTGGCGCTTTACCGGGCTCGTGCGAAAAGTCCTCTTTTTATGGGCAGAGCTGATTCGCGGTATCCCGCTTATCTTCGTGATTTTCTGGATGTGGTATCTCCTGCCGCTCATCACCGGAGGCGATCTGCCCGGGGCGCTGACCGTCATGCTGGCACTGGCCTGGTTTACGGCGGCCACCGTGATGCACTCGGTGCTGGCCGGGCTGAGCGCACTGCCGACCGGGCAGTATGAGGCCGCGCTGTCTCAGGGCTTCAGCACCCAACAAACCCTGTTGCACGTGCTGCTGCCGCAGGCGCTGAGGAATATTCTACCGTCGCTGGTGGGGATTTTTATCAGCCTGCTGAAGGATACGTCGCTGGCGTTTATCGTGAACGTCCCTGAACTGACCACGGTGGCGGGACAGGTCAACAACCGGGTGCAAATCTACCCGGCGGCCATTTTTATCTTTACGGGCGTGGTTTACTACCTGCTCTGCTGCTCGCTCGAGCAGCTTGCGAAGCGCTGGCGCCTTACCCGGCCAGCGCTTTAACCACCGTTTCCATTGCTTCGGTTGTCAATTCACTGCGTTTAACGCGCTGGTTCGCCAGCGCGGTACGCAGTACCCCGGCAATGACAATATGCTTTGGCTCCTGCCCTAAATCACGCATCTCGAGCACCACCTTTCCGACCACCCGGCACATCTCCTGGTACAGCGCTTCATCTTTGGTCACGTTACCCATCGTCATCACTCCATTGCCTTTTAAACGTTGAGCTTAAATGATTCTCCAGCCGGATACAAAAAAGAAGCCCGGCGAGAGACTCGCCGGGCTTCATCAGCAAAATCAGTAAATTAGTTGTTTACAGGAATAACCGCGCCTTTGTACTTGGTGCGGATCCAGTCCTGAATCTCTTTCGAGTGCAGCACGTTCACCAGCGCGACGATATCTTTCTTCTTCTCGTCACCGCGGTGTACGGTAATGATGTTGGCGTACGGGTTGTTTTCACCGCTCTCTACCGCAATCGGGTCGTGAACCGGATCCAGACCGGCGTCAATCGCGTAGTTGGCGTTGATCACCACCGCATCGCCTTCGTTGTTGTTGTACATCTGCGGCAGCAGAGACGCTTCAACGTTAGGCGTGAACTTCAGCTTTTTCGGGTTCTCGACGATGTCGCTGATGCGCGCGGTCACTTTATCGATGCCCGGCTTCAGCTTGATCACGCCCTCTTTCTCGAAGATGGAAAGAATACGCCCCTCTTCAGAAACCGCGTCACGCATGATGATCTTGCCGCCTTCCGGCAGGTCTTTCAGCGACTTGTATTTTTTGGAGTAGATGCCGATTGGCTCAATGTGGATCGCGCCCGCACTGACAAAATCGTAGTCCTTATCGCCCGCATGATCTTTCAGCACGCTGTTCAGGTAAGGAATATGCTGGAAATAGTTCGCGTCGATGTCATGACCCGCCAGCGCGGTATTCGGCAGAATGTAATCCTGGAACGGTTTAATCTCCAGGTCGATACCCTGCTTCGCCAGAATCGGCTTTGCCTGCTCCAGAATTTCCGCATGCGGCGTGTTGGATGCACCCACGGTCAGGGTGTCGGCCCAGGAGGCGAAGCTCAGGGCGCTCAGGGTTGCAGCGGCGATCAGTGTCAGTGTCTTTTTCATGATGTGGTTCCTGTGTGTATTTATTAGCGTTTATCTAACAGTGAAGTAATGACATCGCCACAGAACTGGATAATGAAAACGATGATCAGAATGGTCACCGTTGCCACCAGCGTGACGTCACCATGGTTGCGCTGGAATCCTTCCAGATAAGCCAGATTTCCCAAACCACCGGCGCCAATCACCCCCGCCATTGCGCTGTAGCTCACCAGCGCAATCAGCGTCACCGTAATACCTGATACCAGTGCGGGTGATGATTCCGGCAGTAAAACCCGAAACACGAGCGTGCTCAGTCGTGCGCCCATCGAGCGCGTCGCTTCAATCACGCCTTTATCCACTTCACGCAGGGCGATCTCCACCAGGCGTGCGTAGAACGGTGCGGCACCCACTATCAGGGCCGGCAGCGCCGCGTTGGCGCCAAGAATGGTGCCGACGACGGTCTTGGTGAACGGGATCAGCAGCACAATCAAAATGATGAACGGAATCGAGCGGAACACGTTCACCACAATCGAAATCACGCTGTAGACCGTGCGGTTATGGAACAGACCGCCGCGCGCGGTTAAAAACAGCGCCAGACCCAGCACGATGCCCAGCACAAAGGTCGCCACGCCGGACAGCGCGGTCATGTACAGCGTCTCAAGCGTCGCCGCCCAGAGCTGATCCCACTTGAGATGCGGAAAGAGATTCTCAGCCATGTTTAATCACCTCGCCTTCAATATCGCTGTGCTGCAGGTCGGCGAGGATATTGTTCAGTTGTTCGTCAGATGCCACGACGTGCACCCAGAGTTGACCAAACACGCCGTGAGCGGTTTGGGTCATTTTTCCGTGCAGGATGTTAAACGGCAGGCCGTAGCGCAGCGTCAGTTCGCCCACAATCGGCTTATGCGTGCTGTGCCCGGTAAAGGTCAGCCTGATGACCGTCCCTTCCAGATCGTTTGCCAGTTCGGTATTGAACGTTTCTTCTTCAGCGTACTGGCTCACTTGACGCACAAACTGCTGCGTAATCGGCTGCTGCGGATGGGTAAAGACGCTCAGCACGTCTCCCTCTTCCACCACCTTACCGTTCTCCATTACCGCCACGCGGTCGCAGATTTTGCGCACCACGTGCATCTCGTGGGTGATCAGCACGATGGTCAGCTTAAAGCGGCGGTTAATATCCAGCAGCAGATCGAGGATCTGATCGGTGGTCTGCGGGTCAAGCGCGGAGGTGGCTTCATCGCAGAGCAGCACATCCGGGCGATTAGCCAGCGCACGCGCAATACCCACGCGCTGCTTTTGACCACCGCTCAGCTGCGACGGATAGGCATGCTCGCGGCCTTTCAGGCCAACGAGTTCAATAAGCTCGGCCACGCGGGCCTTAATTTCGGCTTTCGGTACGCCGGCAATTTGCATCGAGAACGCAATATTCTCGCTGACCGTGCGCGACCACAGCAGGTTAAAGTGCTGAAACACCATGCTGATCTTCAGACGCGCCTGGCGCAGCGCTTCACCTTTTGCGGCAGAAATGTTCTGCCCGTTGATGGTTACGCTGCCGCTGCTCGGTTTTTCCAGCCCGTTGAGCAGGCGGATAAGCGTACTTTTACCTGCGCCGCTGTAACCAATGATCCCGTATATCTGTCCCTGTGCTATCGTCAAATTGACGTTATCAACGGCTGTGAGTGCCACCTTTCCGTTGTCAAAAACTTTCGAAATATTGCTCAGTACAATCATTCTTATTCATTATCCGTGCCGCCCGTGGCGGTTTAGCAGTATGGATGTCCAAACGATAGTAAACAGCCGTTACCCGCTTTTAAATGAACAAAAAAGAATGTGTTATAACTTTCCGAAATAAACAGCGGATTTACCGGGTGGGAAGCATTTAGACCAATTTCAGCAATGATTATCTGCCGGATGCATATCTGCTGGCGGACGGGCGCAAAAAACGGTCATTTTTGCAGCATTTTATCCCGATATAGCCATCCTCACATCCAGACAACTTTACGTCTTGCTGTCCTGCCATCCAGAAATGGCATTTATATTCCTTTCTGTTCTAAACGGCAGTGAATGGTTCTTTATTGAGAAAATTTCACCGCCCTATCATCCCGTCATGACATCCAGAAAGGAAAACATCATGACGATTTATCACTCCGTCACCGAACTGATTGGTCGTACCCCGCTGATCCAGCTGCATAAGCTTGATACCGGTCCCTGCTCGCTCTTTCTGAAGCTGGAAAACCAGAACCCGGGCGGTTCGATTAAGGATCGCGTTGCGCTGTCGATGATTAACGAAGCGGAACGTACCGGTAAGCTGAAGCCTGGCGGCACGATAATTGAGGCTACGGCGGGCAATACCGGCCTCGGTCTGGCCCTGATCGCCGCCCAGAAAGGCTACTCGCTGATCCTGGTGGTGCCGGACAAAATGAGCCGCGAGAAGATTTTCCACCTGCGCGCGCTGGGTGCCCAGGTGGTGCTGACCCGCTCCGACGTCAATAAGGGCCACCCGGCCTATTACCAGGATTACGCCCAGCGCCTGGCCAGTGAGCTGCCCGGCGCGTTTTACATCGACCAGTTCAACAACGAAGCCAACCCGCTGGCGCACCGCACCACCACGGCGCCGGAACTGTATGAACAGCTTGACGGCCGGATCGACGCCATCGTCGTGGGCGTCGGCTCAGGCGGCACGCTGGGCGGCCTGCAGGCGTGGTTCGCCGAGCACTCTCCGCATACTGAATTTGTCCTGGCAGACCCGGCCGGATCCGTTCTGGCCGACCAGGTGGAAACCGGACGCTACCACGACGCGGGCTCCTGGCTGGTTGAGGGAATTGGTGAAGACTTTATTCCGCCGCTGGCCCACATTGAAGGGGTGAATCGCGCCTGGCGCATCACCGACCGCGAAGCCTTCACCACCGCGCGCGAGCTGCTGAAAACGGAGGGCATTCTGGCGGGTTCCTCCAGCGGCACGCTGCTGGCGGCCGCGCTGAAGTATTGCCAGGCGCAGACCACGCCGAAGCGCGTGGTGACCTTCGCCTGCGACAGCGGCAATAAATATCTCTCGAAGATGTTCAACGACGACTGGATGCGACAGCAGGGGCTCATCACGCGTCCTCAGGCCGGCGACCTCTCTGACTACATCGCCCTGCGCCACGATGAAGGCGCCACCGTTACCGCGGCCCCGGACGACACGCTTTCCACCGTTCTGGCACGCATGCGTCTGTATGACATCTCCCAGCTGCCGGTGCTGGAGAACGGCAAGGTGGTCGGCATTATCGACGAGTGGGATCTCCTGCGGCATATCGGCGGCGACGGCGATCGCTTCGCGCTGCCGGTGACGGCAGCCATGACGCGTCAGGTGGAGTTTCTTGATAAACACGCCCCGGAAAGCTCCCTGCACGCCATCTTCGACCGCGGCCTGGTGGCCGTCATTAATGACAACGACCGTTTTCTCGGTCTGATTACGCGCAGCGACGTTCTGACCGCCTGGCGCAACCGTCTTCAGCAATAAAGGAACAGATGATGAAAAACCTGGCTACCCTGAGCGTCCACAGCGGCGAGTTCAACGACCAGCACGGCGCCGTCATGCCGCCGATTTACGCCACCTCGACGTTTGCGCAACCGTCACCCGGCGAGCATACCGGCTATGAGTATTCGCGCAGCGGCAACCCTACCCGCCACGCGCTGGAAACCGCGATCGCCGAACTGGAGGGCGGCGCGCGCGGCTACGCCTTCGCCTCCGGTCTGGCGGCCATCTCCACGGTGCTCGAACTGCTGGATAAAGACAGCCATATCGTTGCCATTGATGACGTTTACGGCGGGACGTACCGCCTGATCGAAAACGTGCGCAAGCGCAGCACCGGCCTGCAGGTCAGCTGGGTTAAACCGGACGACCTCGCCGGGCTCGAGGCCGCCATCCGCCCGGATACCCGCATGGTGTGGGTCGAAACGCCAACCAATCCGCTGCTGAAGCTGGCGGATCTGGCGGCCATCGCGGCAATCGCCCGTCGTCATAACGTCATCAGCGTGGCGGATAACACCTTCGCGTCGCCGGTGATCCACCGTCCGCTGGAGTCGGGTTTCGATATCGTGGTGCACTCCGCCACCAAATACCTTAACGGCCACTCTGACGTGGTCGCCGGGCTGGCGATTGTCGGGGATAACAAGGAACTGGCGGACAAGCTGGGCTATCTGCAAAACGCGGTGGGCGGCGTTCTGGATCCGTTCAGCAGTTTCCTGACGCTGCGCGGTATTCGCACGCTCGCGCTGAGGGTCGAAAAGCACAGCACCAACGCGCTGGCGATTGCGCAATGGCTGGAGCAACACCCTCTGGTCGAAAAGGTGTTCTATCCCGGCCTGGAGTCGCATCCGCAATATCAGCTTGCCCGCACCCAGATGGCCCTGCCCGGTGGCATGATTTCCGTCGTGGTAAAAGGCGATGCGCAACGCGCCGCCGAGGTGATTCGCAACCTGAAGTTGTTCACCCTCGCGGAGAGCCTGGGCGGCGTGGAAAGTCTGGTGAGCCAGCCTTACAGCATGACCCACGCGTCGATTCCGCTCGAGCAACGCCTGGCAAACGGCATTGTGCCGCAGCTGATCCGCCTGTCAGTCGGGATTGAAGATCCCAAAGACCTGATTGCCGACCTCAGCCAGGCGCTGCAAAAATAAGCAAAATGCGGCAGGTCCCTCACCTGCCGCCACAAGTTGTCATCATGGCTTAACGCATTGATAACAATATTATGTGAAACTGCACAGATTATTTCTGAAACACCGTTTCCATTTTCCTTTTATCTTCAAATCAGCGTATAATGCGCGCCTAATCCCTGGTGAATGGTTTCAGCGCTTGGAATACAAAAAACAACGTACAACTTCTCCTCTCCTTCGTTGGGCTGTCACTCAGGCACACTTTCTTCTGCACGCTCATTTGATGTCTCCTATCCTTAGTGCGTGTCATATACTCTTTTGCAACACAGGTTTGACTCCGCGGCGGTGCGCCCCCGGAGCGAGATTTCCATATCCTTCCCAACTTAAAGACTAAGACTGTCATGAAAAAGACGAAAATTGTTTGTACTATCGGCCCGAAAACCGAATCTGAAGAGATGCTGAGCAAAATGCTGGATGCCGGCATGAACGTGATGCGTCTGAACTTCTCCCACGGTGACTACGCAGAACACGGTCAGCGTATCCAGAACTTGCGCAACGTGATGAGCAAGACCGGTAAAAAAGCCGCGATCCTGCTGGATACCAAAGGTCCAGAAATCCGTACTATCAAACTGGAAGGCGGTAACGATGTCTCTCTGAAAGCAGGCCAGACCTTCACCTTCACCACCGACAAATCCGTTGTCGGCAACAGCGAAATCGTTGCAGTGACCTATGAAGGCTTCACCAACGACCTGTCCGTCGGTAACACCGTGCTGGTAGACGATGGTCTGATCGGTATGGAAGTCACCGCGATCGAAGGCAACAAGGTTATCTGTAAAGTGCTGAACAACGGCGACCTGGGCGAAAACAAAGGCGTTAACCTGCCAGGCGTCTCTATCGCACTGCCAGCGCTGGCTGAAAAAGACAAACAGGACCTGATCTTCGGTTGCGAACAAGGCGTTGACTTTGTTGCGGCATCCTTCATCCGTAAGCGTTCTGACGTAGTTGAAATTCGTGAGCACCTGAAAGCGCACGGCGGCGAGAAGATCCAGATCATCTCCAAAATTGAAAACCAGGAAGGCCTGAACAACTTCGACGAAATCCTCGAAGCGTCTGACGGCATCATGGTTGCACGTGGCGACCTGGGTGTAGAAATCCCGGTTGAAGAAGTGATCTTCGCGCAGAAGATGATGATCGAGAAATGTGTTCGCGCGCGTAAAGTGGTTATCACCGCAACGCAGATGCTGGACTCCATGATCAAAAACCCACGCCCAACCCGCGCAGAAGCAGGCGACGTGGCAAACGCCATCCTCGACGGTACTGATGCGGTTATGCTGTCCGGCGAATCCGCGAAGGGTAAATACCCGCTGGAAGCGGTGACCATCATGGCTACCATCTGCGAACGTACCGACCGCGTAATGAAAAGCCGTCTGGACTACAACAACGACAGCCGCAAGCTGCGCATCACCGAAGCGGTTTGCCGCGGTGCGGTAGAAACGGCTGAGAAACTGGAAGCACCACTGATCGTGGTTGCCACCCAGGGTGGTAAATCAGCTCGCGCGGTGCGTAAATACTTCCCGGATGCAACTATCCTGGCGCTGACTACCAACGAAACCACGGCTCGTCAGCTGGTGCTGAGCAAAGGCGTGATCCCTCACCTGGTGAAAGAGATCGCGTCTACGGATGATTTCTACCGTCTGGGTAAAGAAGTAGCTCTGGAGCTGGTGGATCGCGGTCTGGCACAGAAAGGTGACGTTGTGGTCATGGTTTCTGGCGCACTGGTACCAAGCGGCACAACCAATACCGCATCTGTTCACGTGCTGTAATAATTCCCGAACCAATTAATTTGGATAAAAAGCGCCCTCCGGGCGCTTTTTTTATTCCTCGTATTAGCCAAAGTCATTCAAAATGCAAATCGGGTTTTTCTATTTAATTGCGATTTATCTAAGATGAATCCGATGATAAATGCCTTTTTTTCCTTAGATTTTTGCCCGAAAAGGGCTGATTCGATGCTTCTTTGAGCGAACGATCAAAAATAGGTGTATTCCCATCAAAAAAATATTCTCAACCCAAAAAACTTTGTGTAATACTTGTAACGCTACATGGAGATTAACTCAATCTAGAGGGTATTAATAATGAATCGTACTAAACTGGTACTGGGCGCGGTAATCCTGGGTTCTACTCTGCTGGCTGGTTGCTCCAGCAACGCTAAAATCGATCAGCTGTCTTCTGACGTTCAGACTCTGAACGCTAAAGTTGACCAGCTGAGCAACGACGTGAACGCAATGCGTTCCGACGTTCAGGCTGCTAAAGACGACGCAGCTCGCGCTAACCAGCGTCTGGACAACCAGGCTACTAAATACCGTAAGTAATAGTACCTGTTAATAAAATGGCGCACATTGTGCGCCATTTTTTTTGCCTGAGTCAAACGGCTACTGCGTCACCTTCTCCACTTCATCTTCCGCTACCGCAGCAGACACCCGGCTGTTCTGCACCGACAATACGCTATTGCTGGCTGAAGGACCGCTCCCTGACGACACGATAACCGGGATGCCCGCACGACGTGCCAGGGCTTTCTCAATCAGCGCCTTATCGCTTCCCGCCTGAGAAACAAAAGTCGCAAAGTCCGCGGAATGGGCAATTGGCGAGACCTGCGGATTTTCCCCCTCAACCTGCGCCAGCGGACGGTGGACCTCAATATAGCGTTTACCGTCCGGCTCCACGGAGAACTTCACGGGTTCATTAATAATCTGTACCCGCGTGCCAACCCGCACCTGTTCGAACAGCGCTTTGATATCCGGGGCGTTCATCCGCATACAACCGGAGCTGACCCGCAGGCCCACGCTGTCCGGCGCGCTGGTGCCGTGGATGAGATATTCCCCGTTGCCCACGCCTAAACGCAGTGCAAAGCGCCCCAGCGGGTTGTTTGGCCCGGCAGGTACCACCGGAGGCAATTTAATGCCCTGCTCCAGAGAGCGTGCTCTGATGCCCGGCGTGGGTGTCCAGGTGGGATTCGGGATCTTCTGGCTCACCCGCGTGGTCGTCACCGGCGTTTCCAGCCCCAGCTGTCCGATGCCGAGCGGGAAGACCTGAACAATGTTTTCTCCCGGCGGGAAGTAGTAGAGCCGAAGCTCTGCGAGATTCACCACAATCCCCTCGCGCGGCGTGTCCGGCAACAGCATTTGCGACGGAATGGTAATGACGGTTCCCGGCGCAGGGTTAACCGGCGCAATGGTATTGTTGGTTTCCAGGATCACCTGCGCCGCCGTATTAAACCGACGGGCGATGGTCTGCAGCTTATTATCCCCTTCCTGTATCGTGTAGGTTTGATTTTGCCCAATCAGACGACTGCCCGCGGGCGGCAACGGATAGTCCATCGCGCGGGCCGAATTAAGGGCACCGAGCGAACTGAGGAGTAATAGAGTTATGAGAGACGCGCGCTTCATGCTGAGATTCCTTATTCACTGGCAGGACGCCAGAAAGCTGAAAAACCAGCGAGGCGGGAACCACCTCGCGAAACAGAATGAATGCTGTTCTGTAAGTCTAGCTAAGGATTGCAGCTTTGGCGCGGATCGCGCGAATCATCGCTTCCAGTCCCTGGGAGCGTGACGGGGTGAGGTGTTGGGTCAGGGCCATTTTTTCAAACCACGGGCGGACGTCAAACGCAACAATATCCTGCGCCGACATCCGGTGGTAAAGAATAAAGACGACCGCAATAAGCCCTTTTACAATGGCCGCATCGCTGTCGCCGTGCAGTGCTATCGTGCCGTCGTCAGACTGCTCCATCACAATCCACACCTGACTCTGACAGCCCTGAATACTGTTTTCCGGGTTATGCGCCTCTTCACCGAGCGGCGGCAGACGCTGCCCCAGCTCGATGATATAAAGGTACTTCTCTTCCCAGTTTGCGCAACGCCCAAAGTTGCGCAGCAATTTGTCTCTGTCCGGCAGTTCTGCCATCGTTTGCCTCTCCGTTAGCCCAGCAGCTGGTGTATGCGCTTAAGCCCCGCCACCAGCCTGTCGACCTCTTCCGTCGTGTTGTACATCACCAGCGACGCGCGGCACATTGCCGGCACCTGGTAAAACGCCATCAGCGGCATGGCGCAGTGGTGCCCGGTGCGGACAGCCACGCCGTAGTTATCAAGGAAACTGCCCACGTCATAGGCGTGGTGTTTCCCGAGATTGAACGCGATCACCCCTTGCCGGTCGACAGGCCCGTAGAGGGTCAAATCCGGCACGCTGGCAAGCTCCGCAAGCGCATAGTGCATCAGCAGCCGTTCATACTCCTGAATGGCATCAAGACCGATGGCAGAGACGTAAGAGACCGCCGCCCCCAGACCGATAATCCCACCGGTGTTGGGCGTGCCCGCTTCAAAACGCCACGGCGCGCGCGCGTAGGTCGTGCCTTCCGTCAGGCTGACGGTGGCGATCATCGACCCGCCCCCTTCCCACGGCGGCATCGCCTGCAGAATGTCTTCTTTTACATACAGCACGCCTATCCCGGTCGGCCCATAGAGCTTGTGGCCTGAAAAGACGTAGAAATCACAGTCCAGCGCCTGAACGTCAACCGCGTGGTGCATCACCGCCTGGGCGCCGTCAATCAGGACTTTTGCGCCCACCTGACGGGCTTTTTCGACAATCGCTGCCACCGGGTTTTCAGTCCCGAGCACGTTGGAGACCTGGGTGACCGCCACCAGCCGCGTTTTATCGTCTAGCAGTGCGTCTAGCTGCTCGAGCTGCAGCGTCCCATCGGCGTTCAACGGGATCACCCGCAGCTGCGCACCAACGCGCTCGCAGAGCATCTGCCACGGCACGATATTGGCGTGATGCTCCATCTGGGTGATGATGATGTTATCCCCCGCGTGGACCTGTGCGTTGCCCCAGCTGTTAGCGACAAGGTTGATCCCTTCGGTGGTTCCGCGCACGAAGACCAGCTCTTCCGGCGAACGTGCATTGAGGAAGGCGGCAAGCTGCGTGCGTACGTTTTCCATCCGCTGGGTCGCCTCGGCGCTCAGGGTATGAATACCGCGATGCACGGCGGCATAGCCATGGCGATAAAACTCGGCTTCGGCATCCACCACCTGATTCGGCTTCTGCGCGCTGGCCGCGCTGTCCATATAGGCCAGAGGAAGACCGTTCACTTCACGGGTCAGAACCGGGAAATCTGCCCGTACTTTCTCTACGGGAAAACTCATGCTTCGCCTCCAGGCAGACGCTGACCGATACGCGCCAGCACCTGCTGTTTTAACTGACCATCGTGCAGCGCTTCCGTCAGTTCGGCGGCAAACGCATAGATAATCATTTTCTGCGCCGCCTGCTTGCCGATGCCGCGGGAACGCAGGTAGAACATCTGTTCGTCGTCGATTCGCCCGACCGTCGCACCGTGGCTGCACTTCACGTCGTCGGCGTAGATCTCCAGCTGCGGTTTGGTGTTCACCTCCGCCAGTCGGCCCAACAGCAGATTGTTGTTGGTCATCTGCCCGTCGGTTTTAATGGCGTGCTGCGCCACGTTAATCAGACCGTTAAACACCGCTCGCCCTTTATCACTCACGATGGTTTTGTGCAGCTGGCGGCTGTTGCAGTAGCCTTTGTTGTGCTCCAGCCACGTGCGCGTGTCGCACACCTCAGATTTAACCGGCATCGCCAGGCTGTTGATACGCAGCGTGGTGTTTTCACCGTTAAGCTGCGTGCTGGTATTGTGGCGCAGCACCGACCCGCCGAGCAGGAAGCTATGGCTGTACGCCGCCGCATCCTGGCCCAGGACAATGTCGTTATGGGCAAAGTGGTGGCTCTGCGCATTCTCAAACGCCAGCTTGATATGGTGTAGCTGGGCATTGGCCGCCACGTTCATCGTCAGACGCGACCCGGTAAAATGGCGCGTCTCGTTGAGGCTGACGTAATGTTCAATCACCGTGGCCTCAGCCCCCTCCGCCAGCTCAAGATGATGGCGATAGTGCGCGGTGTTGATTTCGTCGCCGCCCAGCCCCTGGGTGATGTGCATCAGCAGCAGCGGCTTTGCCGGACGCTGGTTACGCTTCACGCCGATATGCGTCACGCTGCGGGCCAGGCTCTCGGTCAGGTGCAGGAAAACCTCAGGCTGAACCGGGGCGCTCAGTGGCTGGCGATCGTCGTTTATCTCAATCTCAAATCCGCTCCCCTGAAGGGCGTCGCTCAGTTCCGGACGGAACTCACCGTCGACAAAAACCAGGCGCACGGCATCCACGTTTACGGCCAGCGCGTCACGCTGCGCCGGGGTGATATCCGCCAGACGGGTCACAAACTCGGCGTTTAGCAGGCCATCGAGCGGAGTATATTTCCAGTTCTCATGCTTACGCGTCGGCAGACCAAGACGCAGCATCTGCTGCAGATGCTGCTGCGCCTGCGCCGAGCGCGTGCCGCCCTGGGCTTCAAACAGCCGGTGCCACTGCTGGAGCGCATTACTGCTGTTCGGTAAGCCAGCCATAGCCCTGCTCCTCCAGTTGTTTAACCAGCGTGAAATCACCGGATTTGACAATACGCCCCTGATAAAGCACGTGAACGTAATCCGGCTTGATGTAGTCCAGAATGCGCTGATAGTGGGTGACGATGATGAATGAACGCTTGCCGTCGCGCAGGGAGTTGACGCCGTCAGCGACAATCTTCAGGGCGTCGATGTCCAGACCGGAGTCGGTCTCATCCAGAATGCACAGCTCGGGCTCCAGAACGGCCATCTGCAGAATGTCATTACGCTTTTTCTCGCCGCCGGAAAAACCGACGTTCACCGAGCGGGTGAGCAAATCTTCCGGCATTTTCAGCAGCTTGATTTTCTCTTCCATTAAATCCTGGAAGTCGAAGCGATCGAGCGCCTCCAGGCCGCGATACTTGCGCACCGCATTCAGCGCCGTCTGCAGGAAGAACTGGTTGCTGACGCCCGGAATTTCGACCGGGTACTGGAAGGCCATGAAGATGCCCTCTCCCGCGCGATCTTCCGGTGACATTTCCAGCAGATCTTTGCCGTTGAACTCGACCGAGCCGTGGGTTACCTCATAATCTTCGCGGCCCGCCAGCGTCGCGGAAAGCGTACTTTTCCCGGAACCATTCGGCCCCATGATGGCGTGAACTTCACCCGGCTTGACGTCAAAATTGAGGCCACGCAGGATGGCTTTGTCTTCTACGCTGACCTGTAAATCTTTAATGCTTAACATGTGCTTTCCTTAACCGACGCTGTGTTCAAGACTAATGGCGAGGAGTTTCTGGGCTTCAACGGCAAATTCCAGCGGCAGTTCAGAGAACACATCCTTACAGAAGCCGTTAACGATCATCGAGATGGCGTCTTCTTCGCTGATCCCGCGCTGCAGGCAGTAGAAGAGCTGATCTTCCCCAATGCGTGACGTCGTCGCCTCGTGCTCAAGCTGGGCCGTATTGTTACGGCACTCAACGTACGGGAAGGTGTGCGCCCCGCAGTCTGCGCCGATCAGCATCGAATCACACTGGGTAAAGTTTCGCGCATTGGTGGCCGTCGGCATGATTTTCACCAGCCCGCGATAGCTGTTCTGGCTGTGCCCGGCAGAGATCCCTTTCGAGATGATGGTCGACCTGGTGTTTTTACCAATGTGGATCATCTTGGTGCCGGTATCGGCCTGCTGGTGGCCGCTGGTCAGCGCCACGGAGTAAAACTCACCGATGGAGTTATCCCCGCGCAGAATGCAGCTCGGGTATTTCCAGGTGATGGCCGAGCCGGTTTCAGACTGGGTCCACGACATCTTGCTGTTTTCGCCTTCGCACAGCGCGCGCTTGGTGACGAAGTTCAGGATACCGCCGGTATTGCCGTCGCCCGGGAACCAGTTTTGCACCGTGGAGTATTTCACCTCGGCATCTTTATGGATGATGACCTCCACCACCGCCGCGTGCAGCTGGTAGCTGTCGCGAACCGGGGCGGAGCACCCTTCGATATAGCTGACGTAGCTGCCTTCATCCGCGACCAGAATCGTGCGTTCGAACTGGCCGGTTTTTTCGGCATTGATGCGGAAATAGGTGGAAAGCTCCATCGGACAGCGCACGCCTTTCGGTACATAGATAAAGGTGCCGTCCGAGGCCACCGCCGCGTTAAGAGCCGCAAAGAAGTTATCGTTTGAAGGCACCACGGTCCCAATGTACTTTTTCACCAGTTCTGGATGATCGTGAATCGCTTCGCCGAAGGAGCAGAAAATGATCCCCTGCTCTGCCAGCTTCTCGCGGTAGGTGGTGGCCACCGAGACGGAGTCGAAAATGGCGTCCACCGCCACCTCTTTCCCCTCACGCACGGGCACGCCAAGCTGGTTAAAGGCCTCTTCCACCTCTTTGCTGAGGAAGCTGTTTTCAGCGCCAGTTTGCTGCACCGCGCCGGGCTGCGAGGCGCAGGTATCGTCACAGCTGCCGCAGGAGGGCGCAGAATAGTAGCTGTAATCCTGATAGTTCAGCTTGTCGTAGTGCGCTTTCAGCCAGTGCGGCTCTTCCATCTCCAGCCAGGCGCGGAAGGCGCTCAGGCGGAACTCCAGCATCCACTCGGGCTCGTTACGTTTCGCCGAGATCGCCCGCACGACATCTTCGTTAATGCCTTTCGCCAGCTCATCTGTCTGGAGCTGGGTGAAGAACCCCTCTTTATAGTTGAGGTGCCCACCGCTCCAGGTATTTACATCACTCGTTGCTTCAGTATTACGAGACATAGTACCGCCTATACCCCAAAGCTTTCGCCACAGCCGCATTCGTTCTGGGCTTTCGGGTTATGAAATTTGAATAACTGGTTTAAGCCTTCGCGGACGTAGTCCACTTCGGTGCCGTCAATAAACGGCATGGCCTGCAGCGCGACGTACAGCTTCGCGCCGTCAGTCTCGAACACCAGGTCATCTTTCTCGGGTTCGGTGACGGTGTCGAGCACGTAGCCGAAACCTGCGCAGCCGGTCTGTTTGACGCCTAAACGCACGCCGAGGATCTCGGGCTTTTTCGCCACCAGCTCGTGAATATGTGCCGCCGCCGCTGGCGTGAGCGTTAAGCCGCGCCAGGCGAAATCGGCAGGATTAAAGGTTTCTGAATGCAGTTCCATAGGTCCACCTCATCTGATAAGCCATCAGGGCATAACACCATGTTAGTGATAACGATTATCACTTCAACCCTCTGTCAGCAGGGGCATTCGGCTAAAGCGCCCTTTTTGCCTGGTTTTATTAAGCATAGACCCTGTGAGAGGATGCAGTCAGGATGGATGTATTTGTTCAATGCATTGATTAATAATGCATTTCGTCGCGGCATTCATAACGAAGAGAAGAAAAGTAAAATATGCATCGGAAATGCCTATTTTTGAGATAGATTTTGCGCAGAAAGTGATAAAAACAAAAAAGGCCCTCAAGGCCTCTTACACTCAGTGATGAAATGAGACAGCAAACCCCTGTTCACGCCAGTGGTCGAGCTGTTCCTGCTGGCGAGGCGTTGGGGATTTCCCCGTCCAGACGAAGATTTTTTGCCCCGGGAAGAGTTCAGGGCGCGGCGAATCAATAGGTTCCGCCAGGACGTCTATGTGCCAGCCCTTCTGCGCCAGGCGCGCGGCTTCCAGCCACAGGTGGGTGCGGTCATCGCATTCCCAGCCAATCAACAGTGCGTCTTTACCGGCTTTCTTGCGGGACTCCGCCAGGCTTGCAATCGCGAATTCAATCAGAACTCCGTCTAACAGGCTTGCCATGTGACGCACGGTATTTTGGTCCTGGTTCATGCGCTGACGGACGGGAGAAATAATATTGTCAATCAGCGCGTCTATCGCGTGATCGCGGCGGAACTCGCCAATTTTGGCACGCAGCTTTGCCGGGCTGGCGTAACGCAGAACGGTCATCATCTCTTCCTGGAATGAAACCCAGTTGCCCTGCGTCAAAACTTCTTTGTTTTCCAGCAAGGCTTTGACTTTTCCGACCGAGACGCCGCTTTTCATCAGGCGTTTGATCTCTTCGATACGCAGGATATCTTCATCGTCAAACTGACGATGGCCCCCTTCGCTGCGCTGCGGCTTCAACAATCCATAACGGCGCTGCCAGGCACGCAGCGTAACGGGGTTGATACCGCATCGTTCGGCCACTTCGCCGATACTGTAATAGGCCATTAACTCCCTCACGCTCAGAACTTCCATACCTAACTGCACCAACCTTATCAGATTGTACACACTATTTGTATAACTAAGACCGCATTTTGAACCGGTGAACGGGGTTCTTTTCCATCCACCTGTTAATACATTGTTGTATAAAATTTGCCGTTCGTACAGTTAACTCTGCCGGATTGTGTACAGCTTTATCAGAATTCGAACTTTTTCTCCGGCCACGCAATCGCGGGAATACCGCCGTGTCGCGGGCTGGCAAAAAGATGCCCCTGGAACTGGGATATTCCCGCTGACTCCAGCCACATCCACTCTTCAGCCTTCTCTACCCCCACCGCGCAGAACTGGATCTCAAGCGAGGCACAGCATTTGATAATCGCCTGGATAATGGCCTGTCGGGGACCACTTTTGTGCACGTTTGCGACCAGATCGCGATTAATCTTAATTCTGTCCGGCTGAAACTGAGCCAGCAGCTGCAACCCGGCAAATCCGGCACCAAAGTGATCGATCGTCACGCTGATGCCCGCGCTTTTTAACTGCCTGACCGAATCCGTGAATTCATCGAATCGGGAAATGGCTTCGCTCTCGGTGAACTCCACCACAATTTGCTCGGGTACAAACCCATTGGCTTCAATCGCGGTGAGCAGAAAGTCCACGGCGTTGGGAATGTTAACCAGCGTCATAGGCAGCAGGTTCAGGGATAACGTCTGGTCCTGTAACCCCAGCGCGCTGGCCATGGAGAGCGCCACCTGCTTGCTTTGCAAATCAGACGCGTACACTTCCTCATTCGGAAGGCTGGCGAAATAAGCCCCTGGCGAGTCGCCGGACGGGGTGCGCAAAAGCGCCTCCCAGGAGACAACCTGCTGCATAAACGGATCGACTATCGGCTGGAACGCGAAGCTGCAATCCGCCCCTTTCGCGACCACCTCGGGCTGCGCGGACAAGCGCGTCTCTTCGCGCACGAATTCCCAGGAATCCGCAGGAGGCAGTTCAAAATAGTTCGCTTTTTCCGTAGCCTCGACAAAGGTGCGGAAAAACTGCAGCGGGCGGTCGTTGTACGTCAGCTGATAGCGCGTCGTCCCCCTGTTGAGCACCTCTTGCAGCACCTCGTCCCTGTCGAAGTGGCGTAAATCAAAAAGCTCCATGCCCACGTTGCCAAAACGACGGACAGGTCCGTGATCGCGCATCAGCTCCACTACGTTGTGGTGGCGAGGGTCGTTGCAAATCTGCTCATAGATGGCAGAAACGTGTTCCACTGGCCCTTCAAGCAGCTGAAAAAAATGTGTGCCATTAAACAGCAGGATCCCCGTGATATTGGATTGCTGGTTTTTACTATTTGCAGCAGCAACCATGACTTCCAGGGCTTTCACTGGTACGTCCTCGCAGATATGACTGCGGTAAATGATGGTGGTGAGCATGCGATTCCTGGGGTTAGGGGTTGGCCACAAAAGAGGTGGATAAGGTTCATTTATAGCACATTAATTGCCTGACAAATAATTTACATCTCAACCGTTTACGGCAATTTAAGAAACGTTTTTCCTGGCTGTACAACTTAACAGCCCTCGACCATTTTGTACAATATATCCTGTAATATTACCTCTCCACCACCCAAGCGCAACTAACTGAATATAAATAACTTTATAAAATATATCGAAGAAATATTAAAAATCTGTACATTTTTAATGTACAGATTTGGAAATTATGTATACCTTAATTGTAACGCTAGTGATGACAAAATTTTACAGGAGCGAAACATGCAGCAGAAAGGTTACGTCGCAGATTCCGCAGCAGCAATCGCACAGTACTTCGAAAAAGCCGTGCTTCCTACCCAGCAGGAGACGCTGGGCCAGGTGGTTGTTGAAATTCTCAGCGACGGGCGAAATCTGAATCGCAAATCGCTTTGTACAAAATTGCTCAGCCGCCTCGAAAAGGCCGATGGCCCGGAAGAGGAAGAGCATTACCACAAGCTGCTTGGTCTGCTCTTCGAACGGTAAGGATATGAAGAGCAGTAACGCAGACAAACTGATCGACACGCTTATCGGTGAAGCCGTTCTCTCTCTTTTGAAAGAGCGGGGACCGGTAACAACCGAAGGATTGCTTCAGCGTCTGCGGATCATGAAAGAACATGAAAAGGATCCCCGGCGGCGGGAGACACTTGCGGTGGTGATTGCCGAGATCGGCTCAAACAGCATCGCCTTTACACGTCGCAGAACCGCGCAAGGACGAACGAAAGGAGAGGGACCTCTCAACGATAACCGGGACAATGTTGTGCCGTTGTTTGGAAGTGGAAAACCGTCCGATCCAAAGAAAATACATTGACTGCAATTAACAGCTACGGTGAGAACAAATGAGACAAAATATTCAGCTTCAACCCGAATATCATTCTGCTTTTTTAGACAGTGCGCTGTCGGAATACTTCCGTCACGCAGGCGATCGTTTTGCTGAAGAGTCCGCTGTTTTTTCTACTGCAGTACGCTGTGTTCTGGCCTCCGAAGGTCATCTGTCCAATAAAGCGATTATCCTCTGGCTCATTCAGACGCTGGAAGCCACTCACGACGTGGTTCAGGCGGATGTGATTCGCAAGACGCTGGAAATTGTCGTGGGCTACACCATGGACGACCTGTAATTTCACGGCCACTCATCCTGCATTCGTGTCATCGTCAAAACTGACGAATGTTCTGACGATGACACGCGCCTTCCCCGCTTGACACCCTGTTAAACCAGCAAAGCCAACCTGGCACGGTTCCTGCTTACCTCTGCTTACGGGACTGGGTTTTCCAGTCAACTTTGCTTCATTTCTTAACAGGTCTGTTATTGATGAAAAAGATCGCCAGCGTCTGCCCCTACTGCGGTGCAGGCTGTAAATTAAACCTTGTCGTTGAAAATAACCGTATCATCCGTGCCGAAGCCGCAGAAGGCATCACAAACCAGGGTACCCTGTGTCTGAAAGGCTTTTACGGCTGGGACTTCCTCAACGATACCCGTCTGCTCACCCCGCGCCTGACCCAGCCGATGATCCGCTACCATAAAGGCGAGGCATTCACTCCCGTTACCTGGCAAGAGGCTATCCGCTACACCGCGCACAAACTCAGCAGCATTAAAGCGCAGCACGGGCCGCGGTCGATCATGACCACCGGATCCTCTCGCGGAACCGGCAATGAAACAAACTATGTGATGCAAAAATTTGCCCGCGCGGTGCTGAACACCAACAACGTGGACTGCTGTGCGCGCGTCTGTCACGGCCCTTCCGTGGCCGGTTTACAGGAGACGCTCGGCAACGGCGCGATGAGCAACTCAATCAACGATATTGAAAACTCAAAATGCCTGCTGGTGTTTGGCTATAACTGCGCGGACTCCCACCCCATCGTCGCCCGGCGCGTGCTGAAAGCGCGTGAAAACGGCGCAAAAATTATCGTCTGCGATCCGCGGCGCATTGAAACGGCGCGCATTGCCGACCAGCATCTGCAGCTGAAAAACGGCAGCAACATGGCGCTGGTAAACGCCTTTGGCTACGTGCTGCTGGAAGAGGAGCTCTACGACAAAAGCTACGTGGCGCGCTTTACCGAGGGGCTTGAGGCCTATCGCCAGACGGTGAAAGACTATGCGCCAGAGACGGTTGAGCATCTTACCGGCATTCCCGCCCGCGACGTTCGTCAGGCAATGCGCACCTTCGCGGCGGCCCCTTCCGCCACCGTGATGTGGGGGATGGGCGTGACCCAGTTTGGTCAGGCCGTGGATGTGGTCAAAGGGCTTTCCAGCCTGGCGCTGCTGACCGGCAACCTGGGTCGACCCGCCGTCGGCGTCGGGCCGGTGCGCGGACAAAACAACGTTCAGGGCGCCTGCGATATGGGCGTTCTGCCGAATATGTTCCCGGGCTATCAGGATGTGACCGATCCGGCGGTCAGGCAGAAGTTCGCCGATGCCTGGGGGATTGACGTCAACAAAATGGACGATCGGGTCGGGACGCGCATTACCGAGGTGCCCCATCTGGCGCTGGAAGGCAAGGTTAAGGCCTACTACATCATGGGGGAGGATCCGCTTCAGACCGAAGCCGATCTCGGCCTGGTGCGCAGCGGTTTTGAGGCGCTCGACTTTGTTGTGGTTCAGGACATCTTTATGACCAAAACGGCAGAGGTGGCGGACGTTCTGCTCCCGGCCACATCCTGGGGTGAGCACGGCGGCGTCTTTACCTGTGCCGATCGCGGCTTCCAGCGTTTTGGCAAAGCCATCGAGGCCAGCGGCAACGTGAAGCGCGACTGGGAAATCATCAGCCTGCTCGCCACCGAGATGGGCTACCCGATGCATTATGACTCCAACCAGCAGATCTGGGATGAGATGCGCGAGCTGTGCCCGCTTTTCTACGGCGTGACGTATGAAAAAATGGGCGAGATGGGCCACGTGCAGTGGCCGTGCCCGACGCTGGATCACCCCGGCACGCCGTACCTGTACAAAGACAATCAGTTCGACACCCCGAGCGGTAAAGGGCAACTCTTTGCCGCACCGTGGCGCGCGCCGGCTGAAACCCCGGATGCAGATTTCCCGCTGGTGCTGTGTACGGTACGCGAGGTGGGACATTATTCCTGTCGCTCCATGACCGGGAACTGCGCCGCGCTGCAAAGCCTGGCCGACGAGCCGGGCCGGGTGCAAATGAACCCTGCCGATGCAGAAAAGCTGGGCATTACTGACGGGCAGCTGGTCTGGGTACGTTCACGCCGCGGCAAAGTGATTACCCGCGCCAGCATCAGCGAGCGTATCAACACCGGGGCCGTTTACATGACCTATCAGTGGTGGATTGGCGCCTGCAACGAGCTGACCCAGGATAACCTCGATCCCATCTCCAAAACGCCGGAAACGAAGTACTGCGCGGTGCAGCTAGAGGCGATAGAGGATCAGCGTTGGGCGGAGGACTATGCAGCGTCTGCATATCAGTCCATGAAGTCGCGGCTGATCAACGCCGTCAATGTCTGAGGAAAATATCGGGTGGCGTCACCGCCTCCCGATACTGAATTTCAGACACAAAAAAGGCCGCACTCGCGGCCCTTTTATTCTCATGTGCTCAATGGACGTGAACGCCCAACCGCCAGGCAAAGTAGATCTCTTCTTTCAGTTCATTCGAAGAGAGCGCCAGCAAATCTGTAAATTCCAGCTCAAGCTGTTTCAGCTTTTTCAGGTACTGCGCCGGAGACAGGTTGCTCTTATCGCGACGTAAATATTCAATTGCCAGCTGTGTTGGGGTTATTTCAGTATCCATGATGTCCTCGCTTATGTACAAAACCTGACCAGTATATCACAACGGGCTGGCTAGTTTTTGACCAAAGGCAAAACATCTGAAAACTTTACACAACCGCCGTGGTCAGCCGCGATGAGCAGCACAGGCGATCCTGCTCATCGAGAATATCGATCTGCCACACCTGATGGCGGCTTCCGGCGTGCAGCGCGCGGCATACACCGCGCACGCGCCCGCTGCGCACCGAGCGAATGTGGTTAGCATTCACCTCGAGTCCGACAACCTTCTGCTCCCCTTCGGTACAGAGATACCCCGCCACCGAGCCCAGCGTTTCGGCCAGCACGACGGAGGCCCCGCCGTGCAATAAACCAAACGGTTGGTGGGTGCGACTATCGACCGGCATGGTGGCCTCAATCTCATCGTCGCCAATGCGGATGAACTGGATATCCAGCAGCCCCACCATATTCCCCTCGCCCATGGCGTTCAGCGCCTGCAGCGTGACGGCACGTTTCCAGATCATCCAATTATCTCCAGTAAAGCCTGCAATGGGTGACGCACACCGTTACCTTCTACCCGTTTTACCTGGCTGCGGCAGGAGTAGCCCGTCGCCAGACAGCGGTTTCTCGGCAAACGCTGCATCGCCTGATGCCAGGACAGCTCATAGATGCCGAGCGAGTTGGCGTGGTTTTTCACTTCGTGTCCGTAGGTTCCGGCCATCCCGCAGCAGCCTACGTTGACGCTCTCCAGCTTCGCACCGAAGCGGGCAAAAACGGACGCCCACTGCGCGGGGGCACCCGGCAGCGCGGTGACTTCCGTGCAGTGTCCGAACAGATACCATGGTTCCCCGCTGACATCCTGTACCGCCTTATCTTCCAGCGCCACCGGCAGCCACTCGTGCACCAGCATTACGTTGAAATCACCGCGCTTGTCGCCGAGCGTCTGCCTGTATTCATCGCGATAGCAAAGCACCAGCGCCGGATCGACGCCGACCATTGGTATCCCGAGTTGCGCAACGCGGTTTAAGAAGTCAGCCGTTTTCTGCGCGGTCTTTGCAAAGCGCGTCAGGAAGCCCTTGATGTGCTGCGCCTTGCCGTTGGGTGAGAACGGCAGAACCACCGGCTGATACCCTAGCTTTTCCGACAGGCGGATGAAATCCGCGACCACCTGCGCATCGTAGTAGCTGGTAAACGGATCCTGCACCACCAGCACCACCTTCGCTTTTTGCTCCGGAGCGAGCGCCTCCAGCTGTTCGAGGGTCATGTTCGCCGAACGGTGGCCGACAAGCTGGCGCTGCAGAGACGGCACCGACAGCAGCGGCAGATCGATCATACCGATATGTTTTTCGGAGAGCTTGCGCACCAGCGGCTGGTTGATAAAGAAGTTAAAGGTCTTTGGCGCACGCGCCATCAGCGGCGCGTAGCTTTCCACCGTCGCCACCAGATGGTCGCGCACCGGGCGGAGGTATCGGGTGTGGTAAAGCTGCAGGAAACGCGAGCGGAATTCCGGCACGTCGATTTTAATCGGGCACTGGGTGGAGCAGGCTTTACAGGCCAGACAGCCGGACATCGCCTCTTTCACCTCATGGGAGAAATCATACTCGCCCTTGTTGGCATGCCAGCTGTTGCGGGTGCGCTCAATCAGCGAGCGCAGGCTGGCCCGTTTTTCCGGGAGCTGCTGCTCCAGCCTGAGCGGATCAACCCCGCGATCGGCCAGCAGACGCAGCCACTCGCGCACCAGCGTCGCCCGCCCTTTCGGCGAGTGGATACGGTTGCTGGTGATTTTCATCGACGGGCACATCGGGCTTTTCACATCAAAGTTAAAGCACAGGCCGTTGCCGTTGCACTCCATCGCGCCGCGCCAGGACGAGCGCACCGCAATCGGGATCTGTCTGTCGTACGTGCCGCGCTTGACGGCATCCACCTGCAGCATTGGCGCGTCCACGCCTTCAGGAGGGCAGATTTTGCCCGGGTTGAGGCGGTTATGCGGGTCAAACGCCGCTTTCACCTTGCGCAGCTCCGCGTAGAGCTGTTCGCCGAAGAATGCCGGGCTGTATTCCGCGCGGAACCCTTTCCCGTGCTCCCCCCAGAGCAGGCCGCCGTATTTGGCGGTTAAGGCCACCACATCGTCTGAGATCTGCTTCATCAGGATCTCCTGCTGCGGATCGCACATATCCAGCGCCGGACGCACGTGCAGTACCCCGGCATCGACGTGGCCGAACATGCCGTAGCTTAGGCCGTGGCTGTCCAGCAGGGCGCGAAACTCGACGATATAATCCGCCAGATGCTCAGGCGGCACGCAGGTATCTTCGGCAAAAGGAATCGGCTTCGCCGCCCCTTTCGCATTGCCGAGCAGCCCCACGGCTTTTTTACGCATCGCATAGATACGCTCAATCCCGGCCAGATCGTTACAGAGCTGCCAGCCGATCACGCCGCCTTCCCCCTGCGCAATCAGCTCATCCAGCCGCTGGCAGAGCGTGGTGACCTGGCGCTCAATCAGCGCCGCGTCGTCGCCGGCGAACTCCACGATATTGAGGCCGAGCATCTCTTTATCCGGCACGTCGGTAATGAGATCGCTGACGGAGTGCCAGACAATATCCTCCCGGGCCAGGTTGAGCACTTTGGAGTCGACCGTCTCCACCGAGAGCGCTTTAGCTTGCACCATAAACGGCGCATTGCGCAGCGCAGAGTCGAAGGAGTCATATTTGACGTTCACCAGCCGACGCACCTTCGGCAGGCGGGTGATATCCAGCCGCGCCTCGGTGATAAAGGCCAGCGTCCCTTCGGAACCGGTCAGCACGCGGGTTAAATCGAACTGGGTCAGGTCGTCGTTAAAGACGTGACGCAGGTCGTACCCGGTCAGGAAGCGGTTCAGTTTGGGGAACTTATCGAGAATAAGCTGGCGGTTGTCGCGGCAGCGCTCCAGTACGGTACGATAGATGCGTCCGCTGGCGGTGTTATCTTTGCCAAGGGTTTCCGCGAGTTCGACCGGCATCGGCTGCGTATCGAGAATATCGCCGCCCAGAAGAACGGCACGCACGCCCAGCACGTGATCGGAGGTTTTGCCGTAGACCAGCGAGCCCTGACCGGAGGCATCCGTGTTGATCATCCCGCCGAGGGTCGCGCGGTTACTGGTGGAAAGCTCCGGGGCAAAAAAGTAACCGTAAGGCTTGAGGTACTGGTTAAGCTGATCTTTGATAACGCCCGCTTCGACCCGCACCCACCCCTCTTCCGGGTTGATCTCAATGATGCGGTTCATATAGCGCGACATATCAACAATGATGCCCTGATTCAGCGCCTGACCGTTGGTCCCGGTGCCGCCGCCGCGCGGCGTAAAGACCAGAGAGGCAAAGCGCTCCTGCGTTGCCAGCCGGGCAATCAGCGCGACGTCGGCCGTGGAACGAGGGAAAACCACCGCATCGGGAAGAAGTTGGTAAATACTGTTATCGGTCGCCATCGTCAGCCTGTCGGCATAGTTCGTGGCGGTATCACCTGTAAAACCCTGTTGCTCCAGTGCTTGCAAAAAATTAAGCACCAGCTGAACGACGCCAGGTGCCTGAGAAATCTGTGGGATCATGACTGTCGACCCTAATTAGAGTTGTATGAAATCGTTTGCGTGTATCTTAAAAGTTTTATCACATTTTTTTCTTATAATCTCTGCTGAATTACAGGCAAAATCCGCCTGTCAAAAACCGCTGAGATCATTAATGATTAAAGAGACGCGGTTTTCCGTTCCCGCCAGTTGTACTGGCGTTCTTTTAAGGAAAGTTTCATTTATGGTCAATCTTCGCCAGCCCAGGGATGTTGCGCAAATTTTGCTGTCGGTGCTGTTTCTGGCCCTCATGATTATTGCGTGTCTGTGGATTGTTCAACCCTTTATTCTCGGCTTCGCGTGGGCTGCGACCGTTGTCGTTGCCACGTGGCCTTTGCTGCTGCGCTTGCAGAAGCTGCTGTTCGGCCGCCGCGGGTTAGCCGTGCTGGTCATGACGCTCCTGCTGTTCCTGCTGTTTATTATTCCGATTGCTCTGCTGGTCAATAGCCTGGTGGATTCCAGCGGCCCCGTTATTCGCGCCATTAGCAGCGGTGACCTGACGCTGCCGGATCTCGCCTGGCTGAACAGCATTCCGGTGGTGGGCGCCAAGCTCTACAGCGGCTGGCATAGCCTGCTGGAGATGGGCGGCAGCGCGCTGATGGCAAAAGTCCGCCCGTATATTGGCACTACCACCACCTGGTTTGTGGGTCAGGCGGCGCATATCGGCCGCTTTATGATGCACTGTACCCTGATGCTGCTCTTCAGCGCCCTGCTCTACTGGCGCGGCGAGCAGGTGGCATTAGGCGTTCGTCACTTCGCCACCCGCCTGGCGGGCAAACGCGGTGACGCTGCGGTACTGCTGGCTGCGCAGGCCGTGCGCGCGGTTGCGCTGGGCGTGGTGGTGACCGCGCTGGTGCAGGCGGTGCTGGGCGGTATCGGTCTGGCGATTTCCGGCGTACCGTACGCCACCGTGTTCACCGTTGTCATGCTGATGACCTGTCTTGCGCAACTGGGACCGCTGCTGGTGCTGGTCCCTAGTATTATCTGGCTCTACTGGACGGGTGACACCACGTGGGGAACGGTGCTGCTGGTCTGGAGCTGCGTGGTCGGCACCATGGATAACGTCATTCGTCCGATCCTCATCCGCATGGGTGCAGACCTGCCGCTGATCCTGATCCTCTCCGGAGTCATTGGCGGACTGATTGCCTTTGGCATGATCGGCCTGTTTATTGGCCCGGTGCTGCTCGCCGTCACATGGCGTCTGTTCTCCGCCTGGGTGCATGAAATTCCGCCGCCGGGAACCGACCCGGACGTGATCCTGAGCGAACTGGAAGAGCTGGAAGAGAAAAACACGCATTAAGTTTTATGCCGGGTGGCGCTAACGCGCACCCGGCCTACATTCCCCCTCACAATACTTTAACGCTGCTAAAGTATTTGTTCGTTGCTCACTGGTCAGACACGCTATTCATGCACTCATTCTGCTCTTAACCTCAAGAAATCTTTACGTCTCTTTAACTATTGAGACGAATCCGATCGACGCTCAAAGATGACATGCCTACTATTAGCACACGGTTATAAATCAACACCTTGATTTATAAGCATGGAAATCCCCTGAGTGAAACAACGAATTGCTGTGTGTAGTCTTTGCCCATCTCCCACGATGGGCTTTTTTTTATCCTGACTACGTGCGCTTAATCTCACAGGCACTGAGCATCCGCCACTCCGCTGGCAGCACCCGCGTTTCCCCGGACACATTGACCGTCACCGCCTCGCGGATATCCGCCGACGATGCGCCAACCTGCAGTTCAAACTCGCCCGGCTCAACGATGCGCTTCCCGTCCCGGCGGGTAAAGTTGAACATCTCAACCGGTAGCGTAAAGCTGAGCGTGGCGGATTCGCCCGGCGAGAGCGTGACGCGCTGGAACGCCTTCAGCTCCTGAAGCGGCCGTACCTGGGTGGCGACCTTATCCCTGACGTAAACCTGCACCACCTCGCTGCCGCTGCGCTCCCCGGTATTGGCGATATCTACGCTCAGCGTCACCTCGCCGTCGATCGGCACGCTGCTTTCAGCGAGGCGGGCAGCCCCCCAGCTAAACGTCGTCCAGCCGAGGCCGAAGCCAAACGGATAACGTGAACCGAAGTGGAACGCAAACGGCGTGCCGCCGCTTTTGAGCTTGTGATTGTAGTAATACGGCATGGCCCCGGCGCTTTTCGGCACGCTCACCACCAGACGCCCCTGCGGCTCTGCGCGTCCCGTTAGCACGTCCGCAATCGCCCAGCCCCCTTCCTGCCCCGGCGCCCACGCCACCAGCAGCGCCGCGACCTTATCCTCCAGCCCCTGAAGGTTGTACGGGCGCCCGCCGGTCATCACGACGATCACCGGTTTGCCCGTCGCCACCAGCGCTTCCAGCAGCTGTTGCTGCACGCCAGGGAGGTTCAGGGAATCGGTATCGGAACCTTCCCCCACGGTGCCGCTCTGGAACAGCCCGGCAAGATCGCCCACGCAGGCCACCACCACGTCACTCTCCTGGGCGGCGTTCACGGCCTCGGGGATCAGCGCGGTACTCTGCGACACCGGCGACTGCTGCATCGGTTTGCCGCCGCTGTCGCCCGGGAAGACCGGCGCACCCGCCATCCGTTTCTCGATAATGTGACACCCTTTGGCATAGCGGACCTGCGACGCGCCGAGGTAGTGTTCCAGGGCCGCGCGCGGGGTCGTCACCTGCGAGGTCTCTTCAACCATATCGCTGATGATCAGATGCACCGGGAAGCTGTAGCCGCTGAGTAACGCCAGCGGATCGTCTGCCGTCGGCCCCACCACCGCCACGCGGGGCTTACCGCCGAGCGGTAAAATACCGTTATTTTCCAGCAGCGTGAGCGATTTCGTCGCCACCTCCCGCGCGACCTGGCGGGTCATGTCGTTTTGCAGATCGATACCGTTCTCATCCGCGTACGGCTTTTCAAACAGGCCCAGGCGGAATTTTTCCGTCAGCACGCGCGCCACGATCTCATCCACTTTCGCCATAGAGATCAGCCCGCGCTCAACGGCGTCTGCCAGATGCCGCGCGCAGTCGTCTTTCGGCAGCTCAACGTCCAGCCCCGCGTTGAACGCCAGCGCGGCGGATTCCGCCGCATCGTGGGAAATCCCGTGATGCTGGTGCAGCAGGCTGATGCCGCCGTAGTCCGCGACAATAATCCCGTCGAATCCCCACTGTTCGCGCAGGACGGTAGTCAGCAGGAAGCTGTCGCTGTGCCCCGGCTGATTGTCGATATCGTGATAGGCGGGCATCACCGACCCGGCATTGGCCAGCTTCACCGCCATTTCAAACGGCAGCAGGAAGGTGTCATTCAGCTCGCTGAACCCCAGGTGTACCGGCGCGTGGTTGCGCGCCCCTTCGCTGAACGAGTGGCCCACGTAGTGCTTGAGCGTCGCCAGCAGGTCGCGATTATCGCCCTGCAATCCTTTCACCCAGGCGGTCGCCATCACCCCCACCAGCCAGGGATCTTCCCCGAAGGTCTCTTCGGTTCGCCCCCAGCGCACGTCGCGGGAAACGTCCAGCACCGGCGCCAGCCCCTGCTGACAGCCGACGGATCGCGCCTCTTTCCCGATCTGCTCCGCCGCGCGCTGTACCAGTTCAGGATCCCAGGTCGAACCGTAGTTCAGCGACGACGGGAACAGCGTGGCGTCTTTACACAGCAGCCCCACCAGGCACTCTTCATGGAACAAGGCCGGAATGCCGAGACGCGTCTCTTCCATCATCATCCGCTGCAGGCGGTTCGCGGCGCGCACGCCGGTTTTCGCGTCAACGATGTGGGTACCGAGCGGACGGGTGATCTGCCCGACGCCCAGCTTTAGCCGTTCACTCAGCGCTGCCTGCTCGCTCACGCCCGCGAATTCATCGCTGAGGTCGCTGCGCTCGCGGTGGTTGCCGTTTTCATCGAGGATCAGCCAGTACGCATGCATCTGGGCGAACTTCTCTTCCGGGGTCATACGCGCCAGTAAATCGGCGACGCGCTCGTGCACGGGACGTCCCGCGTCCTTATAGATAGCTGTCATGTTTTACTCCTGTAGTGCGGAAGGGGTTGCCGGGCTGAGCTGCCCCGCTTCGGGTCTGACCTCACGTTTGCTGGCCAGCTCACGGGCGATGGAATCAACCAGCCGGCTGTTGAGCTTGTAGATGGCAAGCAGCGCGACCATGCAGAGGAACAGCGCGCAAGGGATAAGGGTGAACAGCGCGTTGATGGTCGAGAGAACGCCTGGCGCCTGGGTTGCCTGTCCCGGCGCGTAATCCACCATGCCAAGCACCCAGCCGACCACCGCGCCGCCCAGCGCCAGGCCGAATTTGATGGCAAACAGCGCGGTGGAGAAGACCAGCCCGTCCAGGCGGCGGCCGCTGCGATGCTCCTCGTAGTCGACCACATCGGAGAACATGGTCCACTGCAGCGGCGTGGTGAGGTTTTGAATAAAGCTAAAGACGATGTTGAGGCCAAAGATCAGCCACACCTGCGAAGGCGGCAGGAAGAAAATCAGCGCACCAAAAATCACGAAGGAAATTATCGTCCACTGATAGGCGCGCACGCGGTCAAATTTTCCCAGCAGCCGTTCAGATAATAATGCGCCGCTTAAGGAGGCAACCATGCCGGAAACAATAAAGGCAAAAACCAGATCCGGGCGCAACAGCACATAGTTCACGTAATACATCGTGGCGGAACCGCGCGTCACCACCGCCGTTAACAGCAAAATATTAAACAGGAAAACAATACGCCACTGGCTGTTCCCGGCCAACAGTTTTAAATCGGTGAGCATCGAGCCGGAGGTATCATTGCGCGGCGAATAGCGCTCGCGGGTCATCAGGAAACAGCAGAAGAACAGAACGATTCCCAGCAGGCCCATCAGACTCATGGCATAGAAATAGCCTTTCTGCACGTTGCCCTGGCCTAACAATGAGACCAGCGGCAGGGCAATAACCGTCACAATCAACCCGCCGATAAACGACAGGCCAAAGCGCCACGACTGCAGGGAGTGACGCTCGCGCGGATCCAGCGTCAGCGCGCCGGGCATGGCGCAGTAAGGCACGTTAATCGCGGAGTAAATCAGGCTTAAAATTGCGTAGGTCACGCAGGCATAGACGATTTTCGCCGTCGGCCCCACGTCCGGTACATAGAAAGTGATAAGGCAGCTTACGCCAAACGGGATGGCGAACCACAGCAGCCAGGGACGGAAACGTCCGTGACGCGTCTGGGTGCGGTCAACCAGCGCGCCAATGCACGGGTCGACAAACGCATCGACCACGCGCACCACTAAAAACATGGTGCCCATAATCGCGGCGGGAAGCCCAAAAACGTCCGTATAGAAATAAGCGAGAAATAACGTTGCCGTTTGCCAGACCAGCGCGCTGGCCATATCACCTAAGCCATAACCTATTTTATCTTTGGTACGCAATACAGAGGAAAGTGTCATTGTTATTTGCCTTTTTATCAGGTTAAAACGTATTTCAACCAGTTGCGCATCACCTGAAGGGAAATGCGCAGTAAGGCTCAAGTATTAGCAACGCGTTGCGCGCTAACAATTGTCTAAATTAACAGGCAAATTATGATATTTAGTTTTTTACTTTATTTGTGATGGGGAGCATATTCGGGCGGAAATAAAAAAGGCGAGGAATAATATCCTCGCCTTTTCGGGTCAGCGTGGCGTTACTTGTTCAGTTCCGCCAGGCTCAGCCAGGTTTGCACCACGGTATCCGGGTTCAGGGACAGGCTATCGATCCCCTCTTCCATCAGCCAGGCGGCAAAGTCTTCATGGTCGGATGGACCCTGACCGCAAATCCCGACGTATTTACCCTGCTTCTTCGCCGCGCGGATGGACATAGAAAGCAGCGCTTTCACCGCCTCGTTGCGCTCGTCGAACAGCTCGGAGACCACGCCGGAGTCACGGTCCAGACCCAGCGTCAGCTGCGTCATGTCGTTCGAGCCGATAGAGAAGCCGTCGAAATGTTCCAGGAACTGCTCGGCCAACAGGGCGTTGGACGGGATTTCGCACATCATGATGATCTTCAGCCCGTTCTCGCCGCGCTTCAGACCCTGATGCGCCAGCTCGTCAACAACGGCTTTAGCCTGATCGACGGTACGCACAAACGGGATCATGATTTCGACGTTGGTCAGCCCCATGTCGTTGCGCACGCGCTTCACCGCCTCGCACTCCAGCGCGAAACAGTCGCGGAAGCTGTCGGACACGTAGCGTCCGGCCCCGCGGAAGCCCAGCATCGGGTTCTCTTCTTCCGGCTCGTAGCGCTCGCCGCCGACCAGGTTGGCGTATTCGTTAGACTTAAAGTCAGACAGACGCACAATCACGCGTTTCGGATAGAAAGCGGCGCCGAGCGTCGCGATCCCTTCGGTCAGACGACCGACGTAGAACTCTTTCGGCGAGTCGTAGCCTTTCATCATCTCGCGGATTTCGTTCTGCAGCTTCGGATCCTGGTCGTCAAACTCCAGCAGCGCACGCGGGTGAACGCCGATCATACGGTTGATGATAAATTCCAGGCGCGCCAGGCCTACGCCTTCGTTCGGCAGGCAGGCGAAGTCGAACGCGCGGTCCGGGTTGCCGACGTTCATCATGATCTTCAGCGGCAGGTCAGGCATGGTATCCACGCTGGAGCTCTTCACGCTGAAGTCGAGGATATCGGCATACACGTAGCCGGTATCGCCTTCGGCACAGGATACGGTCACGTTCTGGCCGTCCTTCATGCGCTCGGTGGCATCACCGCAGCCGACAACCGCAGGAATACCCAGCTCGCGGGCAATGATCGCCGCGTGGCAGGTACGACCGCCGCGGTTGGTAACGATAGCCGCCGCTTTCTTCATGATCGGTTCCCAGTCCGGGTCGGTCATGTCGGTCACCAGCACGTCGCCTGGCTCAATACGGTTCATCTCGCTGATGTCGTGGATCACTTTAACCGGACCGGCACCGATGCGGTGACCGATAGCACGGCCTTCCGCCACGATTTTGCCCTGGGCGTGCAGCGTATAACGCTCCATCACCTGACCGCGAGAGCGGACGGTTTCCGGACGCGCCTGCACGATAAACAGCTTGCCGGTGTTACCGTCTTTCGCCCATTCGATGTCCATCGGACGGCCGTAGTGTTTTTCAATCTGCACCGCCTGCTTCGCCAGCTCCTGAACTTCAGCGTCGGTGAGGGAGAAGCGGTCGCGCTGCTCCTGCGGTACGTCTTCAATTTTAACCTGCTTGCCATGCTCCTGCGTCGGGGCATAGATCATGCGGATTTTTTTCGAGCCCATGGTGCGGCGCACTACCGCCGGACGGCCAGCGGCCAGCGTAGGCTTATGAACATAGAATTCGTCAGGGTTAACCGCCCCCTGCACAACCATCTCACCCAGACCCCACGCGGAGGTGATAAACACCACCTGGTCGAAGCCGGATTCGGTATCAATGGAGAACATCACGCCGGATGAGCCCACGTCCGAGCGCACCATGCGCTGTACGCCAGCGGAGAGCGCCACGCCGCGATGGTCGTAGCCCTGATGCACGCGATAGGAGATGGCACGGTCGTTGAACAGGGAAGCAAACACGTGCTTCACCGCCACCAGCACCGCATCGTAACCCTGGACGTTCAGGAAGGTTTCCTGCTGTCCGGCAAACGAGGCGTCCGGCATATCTTCTGCGGTCGCAGAGGAACGTACGGCAAAGGAGGCCTGCGCATCGTCAGCGGAGAGCTGGTTGTACGCGTCGTGAATGGCTTTTTCCAGTTCCGGCTGGAAAGGTGTGTCGATGATCCACTGGCGGATCTGCGCCCCGGCTTTGGCAAGCTCGGTGACGTCATCAATATCCGTTTTATCCAGCAGGTCGTAAATGCGCTGGTTAACACCGCTCTGGTCTAAAAACAGGTTAAAGGCATCGGCGGTGGTGGCAAACCCGTTCGGTACGGAGACACCCATACCCGAGAGGTTTGTAATCATTTCACCCAGGGAGGCATTTTTGCCCCCAACTCTGTCTACATCATTCATGCCGAGTTGGTTATACCAAAGCACCAGCGGTGACGAGCCATTGTTGGACATCGAAACAATCCTTTTGTGATATTTGATCGGAGTAAGTAACACCTGACTACGTTTTTATACTGGCATATTTATTTCCGCTAAAAAAACGGTGAATCGTGTAAGCAATTTAAAATTTCAACTTTTCGGATACTTTCCCATCAACGATTAACCCGATGATTCCTCTATATTCAGCCAGAAACCCCAAAAATAAAGTCGCTATTTGAAAAATGAAATCCACTTTTCAGGAAAATCAAAAACAGTGTTTCACTCATAATTAGGATAAGTTCTTTGCTGTGTAAATTACTTTTTTAATTTATGCTTTCAGACAATTACGTCTGATATTCAGGGTGGGTAAAATGGATAGTGCTGTCGATCGTCACGTTTTTTATATTTCTGATGGTACGGCGATTACCGCCGAGGTGCTGGGCCACGCGGTGATGTCGCAGTTTCCCGTATCGATCAACAGCATTACGCTGCCGTTTGTCGAAAATGAGAGCCGCGCCAAAGCGGTGAAGGACCAGATCGACGCCATTTACCAGCAGACCGGCGTCCGCCCGCTGGTGTTCTACTCCATCGTTATCCCCGAGATTCGCTCCATCATTCTGCAGAGTGAAGGCTTCTGCCAGGATATCGTGCAGGCGCTGGTGGCTCCGCTGCAAAGCGAGCTGAAGCTCGACCCGACCCCTATCGCCCACCGTACCCACGGGCTGAACCCCGGCAACCTGACCAAGTACGATGCCCGTATCGCCGCCATCGATTACACCCTCGCGCACGACGACGGTATCTCGCTGCGCAATCTCGACCAGGCGCAGGTGATCCTGCTTGGCGTGTCGCGCTGCGGCAAAACCCCGACGAGTCTCTACCTGGCGATGCAGTTCGGCATTCGCGCCGCCAACTACCCGTTTATCGCTGACGATATGGATAACCTGGTGCTGCCCGCCGCCCTCAAGCCGCTGCAGCACAAGCTGTTCGGGCTGACCATTAATCCAGAGCGCCTTGCCGCTATCCGCGAAGAGCGCCGCGAGAACAGCCGCTACGCCTCCATGCGCCAGTGCCGGATGGAGGTCTCCGAAGTGGAAGCCCTGTACCGCAAAAATCAGATCCCATGGCTGAACAGCACCAACTATTCGGTGGAAGAAATTGCCACAAAAATTCTCGACATCATGGGGCTAAACCGCCGCATGTACTAATATGCTAGTACATTAACTCAGATTCAAGTATCATGATCGGCAACCACGGGGCGGTGTCGCCCCGAACTTGAAATCAGCAGGGATTGGTTTAAGGTGATGCCCATCACTTCCCGGTAGTCTGCCGATGAAGCAAAAATTTTCTGAGACATTCCATGAATAAAACCGATGAACTCCGCACTGCGCGCATTGACAGCCTGGTTACGCCGGCTGAACTGGCCCAGCGGCATCCTGTTTCCGCTGCCGTTGCGGAACACGTGACGGCCTCCCGCCGCCGCATTGAAAAAATCCTCAATGGTGAAGACAAGCGTCTTCTGGTGGTGATTGGTCCCTGCTCCATCCACGACCTGGATGCCGCGATGGATTATGCAAAACGGCTTCAGGGCCTGCGGGATAAGTATCAGCACCGCCTTGAGATTGTTATGCGCACCTACTTTGAAAAACCGCGGACCGTGGTGGGCTGGAAAGGGCTGATCTCCGATCCTGACCTCAACGGCAGCTATCGCGTGAACCACGGCATCGAGCTGGCGCGTAAGCTGCTTTTGCAGGTCAACGAGCTGGGCGTGCCGACGGCGACCGAGTTTCTTGATATGGTGACCGGGCAGTTTATCGCCGATCTGATCAGCTGGGGCGCAATTGGCGCACGCACCACCGAAAGCCAAATCCACCGCGAGATGGCCTCCGCCCTCTCCTGCCCGGTCGGCTTTAAAAACGGGACCGATGGCAACACCCGTATTGCGGTTGATGCCATCCGCGCTGCCCGTGCCAGCCACATGTTCCTGTCGCCGGACAAGAGCGGTCATATGACCATCTACCAGACCAGCGGTAACCCTTACGGGCACATCATTATGCGCGGCGGGAAGAAACCCAATTACCATGCACAAGATATTGCGGCGGCCTGTGAAACGCTGGCCGAATTCGCCCTGCCGGAACATCTGGTAGTGGATTTCAGCCACGGCAACTGCCAGAAGCAGCATCGCCGCCAGCTGGACGTCTGCGATGAGATCTGCCAGCAGATCCGCAGCGGCTCGACCGCCGTTGCCGGGATTATGGCCGAGAGCTTCATCAAGGAAGGCACGCAGAAAATCGTTGCCGGACAGCAGATGGTTTACGGCCAGTCGATCACCGACCCGTGCCTGAGCTGGGAAGACAGCGAGCTGCTGCTGGAAAAGCTGGCTGCAGCAGTAGATACCCGCTTCTGAAACATGCGGGTCAGCCGGGTCACACCGCCTGACCCGGCTGATAAAAATCCTTCAGCGTTTCCAGCAGGGCATGCGCCGCTTTAGAGAGCTGCGTGTGCCCGGGATGGATCGCCCCGATGCACTTTTCAATCGACGGGTTATCCAGCGGAATACAGACCGCGCCCAGCGCCGTCATCTGCGCCTCGCAGAGCGCCGGGACGGCACTGCCGCCCAGCCCGCTCGCGACCATTCGCCCGACCGTAACCAGCTGATGGCTCTCCAGCGCGACGTCCAGCTTTCTGCCGCTTCGCGCCAGCTCCTCCTCCATCATCAGACGTACCGCTGAGGGGCGCTGCAGGGTGATGAAATCCAGCGTCAGCAGCGCTTCCCATGTCAGGCGCTTCTTGCCCGCCAGCGGGGAATCTTTCGGCACAATGGCTACAAACCTGTCGAGGCCCAGCGGGGTAAACAGCAGGTTGTGCGTGGGCGCGGGCTCAAAGGCGATGCCCATCTCCACGCGCCCTTCCCGCACCATCTCTATCACCTGCTCGTTGATAACGTCATGCACGGTGACGTTGATTCCGGCATGGCGATCGCGAAACGCTTTCAGCACCTCGGGCAGGACATTCGCGGCAAACGACGGCATGGCGGCAACCGAAATTTTACCGCGCTGCAGGGTAAAGCACTGGTGCATCGCCTCTTCGACGTTATCCCAGTCGGCAAGCAGCTGGCGCGCCATCGGCAAAAACGTCTCGCCCTCCTGCGTCAGCGCGACCTTGCGCGTGCTCCGCTGCAGCAGCGGTCCGCCGAGCGCGTCCTCCAGCGCTTTAATCGTCAGGCTCAGGGCCGGTTGGGAAAGATTCAGCCGTTCGCTGGCGTGCGCGAAATTGAGAGTGTGAGCTACCGCTAAAAACGCGCGTAACTGTTTGACACTCATTCTCATTTTTCACCTTGTTAACTAATTGAAAAAATTTAGTTAACAGGAAATTAATAAAAAAACCAAATGAGTGGGTCACAAATTCAAAATTAACAAATGAGTCGCCGCCCCTAATGATACCGCCACGGTTAAGAGGAGGAATGACGATGGCGGGACTGGATAAGCGCGTCGACAGCTATGCGCAGGCGCTGGATGGGCTGACGGACGGAATGACTTTGCTGGCGGGCGGCTTCGGCCTGTGCGGTATTCCGGAGAACCTGATAGCAGAGGTCAGACGCCGTCAGGTGAAAGATCTGACGGTGGTATCAAACAACTGCGGCGTGGACGGCTTCGGTCTTGGGCTTCTGCTTGAGACGCGGCAGGTGCGTAAGGTGGTGGCTTCTTACGTCGGCGAAAACGCGCTGTTCGAGCAGCAGGTGCTGAGCGGCGAACTGGAGATTGAACTCACGCCTCAGGGCACGCTGGCGGAAAAGGTGCGCGCGGGCGGTGCGGGTATCCCGGCATTTTACACGGCCACCGGCTACGGCACGCCCGTGGCTACCGGCAAAGACGTGCGCCAGTTTGCCGGTAAGCACTACATCCTCGAAGAGGCCATTACCGGTGATTTCGCGCTGATCAAGGGCTGGAAAGCGGACTGGTACGGCAACGTCGTCTACCGGCATACTGCGCAAAATTTTAATCCGCTGATGGCAACGGCGGGCCGGATAACGGTCGTCGAGGTGGAAGAGATTGTTCCCCCGGGCGAGCTGCCCCCGTCGGCCATTCATACCCCGGGCATTTACGTCGACAGACTGATTGTCGGCCAGTTTGAAAAACGTATTGAACAGCGCACCCTGCGCGCGGAAGGAGTGTGACGATGTTAACCCGTGAACAGATGGCCATGCGCGTCGCCCGCGAGCTGCGGGACGGATATTACGTCAACCTGGGGATCGGTATTCCTACCCTGGTGGCGAACTACATTCCGGAAGGAATGGACGTGATGCTTCAGTCGGAAAACGGACTGCTGGGGATGGGCGCGTTTCCTGACGAACAGAGCCTTGATGCGGACATGATCAACGCCGGTAAACAGACCGTGACCGCACGGACAGGCGCGGCCATTTTCGACTCGGCCCAGTCGTTTGCCATGATCCGTGGCGGCCATGTTGACCTGACGGTGCTGGGCGCGTTTGAGGTGGATGTCGAAGGCAATATCGCCTCGTGGATGATCCCCGGAAAGATGGTGAAGGGTATGGGCGGCGCGATGGATCTCGTCGCCGGAGCGCAGAACATCATTGTGGTGATGACCCACGCGTCGAAAAGCGGCGAGTCAAAGCTGCTGTCGCGCTGCACGCTGCCGCTCACGGGGGCGGGCTGTATCCGCCGGGTCTTAACCGACCTCGCGTTGCTGGAGATAGAGGACGGCGCGTTCATCCTGCGGGAATACGCCCCCGGCGTCAGTATCGACGAAATAGCGGCTAAGACGGCCGGAAAAATGATTGTGGCGGACGACGTTCGCGAGATGCGCTTTAGCTGAGGACTCACCATGAAAGAGGTCATGATTGTCGGGGCCACGCGAACCCCCATTGGCAGTTTTCGCGGATCGCTCGCGCCCCTCTCTGCGGCCGAGCTGGGAGCCGTCGCGGTTCATCGTCTGCTTGAAAGCAGCGGTCTTCCAGCAGAGACGATAGACGAGGTGATTTTCGGCCAGGTGCTGACGGCGGGATGCGGACAAAACCCTGCGCGCCAGACGGCCATCGCCGCCGGATTGCCCGTCAGCACGCCGGCGACAACGGTCAACCTGGTCTGCGGCGCGGGCTTGAAAGCGGTGCAGCTCGCCGCGCAGGCGATCCGATGCGGCGACGCGGACGCGATTATCGCAGGCGGTCAGGAGAGCATGAGCAACGCCCCCTATCTACTGGACGGCGCGCGTTCAGGGCTGCGTTTTGGCCATACGGGCCTGCAGGACAGCATGATTACGGACGGCCTGTGGGATGCGTTCAACGATTACCACATGGGGATCACCGCTGAAAACGTCGCCCGGCAGTTTGGCGTTTCCCGCGAAGAGCAGGACGCCTTCGCTGCCCGGTCGCAGCAGAAAGCGGCTTCCGCCGCCGAAGCGGGTCGTTTTGACCCGGAGATTGCGCTGGTGACGGTGAAACAGGGTAAAAAGCCTCCGCTTATTGTCAGCCGTGACGAGCAGCCCCGGCCAGGCACCACCGCCGAGCAGCTTGCGCAGCTGCGCCCCGCCTTTTTGCAGGAGGAAGGCACGGTCACGGCCGGAAATGCCTCCACGCTCAACGACGGTGCCGCTGCGGTGCTGCTGATGAGCGGCGAAAACGCACGGGCGAGCGGACTGCCGATCCTGGGCCGCATCGTGAGTTACGCCGTGACGGGCGTTGATCCGTCGGTGATGGGCATCGGTCCGGTCTGCGCCTGCCAGACCGCGCTGGCACGAGCGGGCTGGACGCTCGATGACGTGGACCTCATTGAAGCCAATGAAGCCTTTGCCGCGCAGGCGCTGGCGGTGGGCAAGCAGCTCGGCTGGGATGAGCGAAAGGTGAACGTTAACGGCGGCGCTATCGCCCTGGGCCATCCGATTGGCGCCTCCGGCTGCCGCATCCTCGTGACGCTGCTATACGAAATGCAGCGCCGTGACGTTAAAAAAGGACTCGTCACCCTGTGCGTAGGCGGCGGGCAAGGCATCGCCCTCACCGTTGAACGTTAAGCATCTCGTTGGTACCCGAATAATAATTAAAGTGAGGAGTCGTAATGAGCGTGTTAATTGCCCTGGCGGCGCTGGGGCTGCTGATGCTGGCGGCCTATCGCGGATATAGCGTGATTTTGTTTGCGCCAATTGCGGCGCTCGGTGCCGTACTGCTGACCGACCCGGGCGCCGTCGGCCCGACCTTTACCGGCCTGTTCATGGAAAAGATGGTGGGCTTCGTCAAGCTCTACTTCCCGGTGTTCCTGCTGGGGGCGGTGTTTGGCAAACTGATTGAGCTTTCCGGCTTCTCGCGCTCCATCGTCGCCGCCGCGATTCAGATCCTGGGCCGTCGCCACGCCATCCCGGTGATTGTTCTGGTGTGCGCGCTGTTAACCTACGGCGGCGTGTCGCTGTTCGTGGTGGCATTTGCGGTTTATCCGTTTGCCGCCGAACTGTTCCGCCAGAGCGGCATCCCTAAACGGCTGATCCCGGCCACCGTGGCGCTCGGGGCCTTCTCGTTTACCATGGATGCCCTGCCCGGTACGCCGCAGATCCAGAACATCATCCCCACAAACTTCTTTGGTACCAACGCCTGGGCCGCACCGTGGCTGGGGCTTATCGGCTCTCTGTTTATTATCGTCTTTGGCCTGCTCTGGCTGGAGCGCCAGCGTCGTAAGGCGTTCAATAACAATGAAGGTTACGGCACGGATCTGAAAAATGAACCGGAAACGCCGGACAACATTAACCTTCCGCATCCGCTGATTGCCATCGCCCCGCTGCTGGTGGTGGGCATACTGAACCTGCTGTTTACCCGCTGGATCCCCGTCTGGTACGGCACGACCCACGAGCTGACCCTGCCCGGTCTGGCGAAACCGATCGTGACCGAGGTGGGCAAGATCACCGCCATCTGGGCCGTGGAAGTGGCGCTGATCGCCGGTATTTTGCTGGTGCTGATTTTTGGCTTTCGCAATATCCAGGGGCGCCTGGCGGAAGGCAGCCGGACGGCGGTGAGCGGCGCCATTCTTGCGGCGATGAATACCGCCTCGGAGTACGGTTTCGGCGCGGTTATCGCCGCCCTGCCCGGTTTTCTGGTGTTATCCCACGCGCTGGCGGCTATTCCGAATCCGCTGCTGAATGAAGCCATCAGCGTGACCGTTCTCGCTGGGATCACCGGCTCGGCGTCCGGCGGGATGAGTATTGCACTCGCCGCTATGTCCGACACGTTTATTGCCGCCGCCCATGCCGCCAATATCCCGCTAGAGGTGTTGCACCGCGTGGCGTCAATGGCGAGCGGGGGGATGGATACCCTTCCCCATAACGGCGCGGTGATTACCCTGCTGGCGATTACAGGCCTGAGCCATCGCCAGGCCTACGGCGGCATTTTCGCTATCACTATCATTAAAAGTCTGGCAGTGCTTTTTGTCATTGCCGTGTTTTATCTGACCGGCATTGTGTAAGGAGAGAAAGATGAATCTGAACGGTAAAACCGCCCTGGTCACCGGCTCGACCAGCGGCATTGGCCTTGGGATCGCCCGCGTACTGGCGAAGGCCGGGGCGCAGCTTATCCTCAACGGTTTCGGCGATAGCGACTCAGCAAGAGAAGCTATTGCGCACCTGGGCAAAAAGCCGGGCTATCACGATGCGGACCTGCGTGACGTGCTGCAAATTGAAGCCATGATGCGCTATGCCGAATCGCAGTTTGGCGGCGTGGACATTCTTGTCAACAACGCGGGCATACAGCACGTGGCGCCGGTTGACGCGTTTCCGGTAGAGAAATGGAACGACATTATCGCCATTAACCTCTCGTCGGTGTTTCACACCAGCCGGCTGGCGCTGCCTGCCATGCGCGAGAAAAACTGGGGGCGCATCATTAATATCGCCTCCGTTCACGGGCTGGTCGCGTCAAAAGAGAAGTCGGCCTACGTGGCTGCCAAGCATGGCGTAGTGGGCTTTACGAAATCGCTGGCGCTGGAAACCGCGCGCACCGGCATTACCGCCAATACGATCTGTCCCGGCTGGGTACTGACGCCGCTGGTGCAACAGCAAATCGACAAGCGTATCGCCGACGGCATTCCGCCGGAGCAGGCTCGGGAACAGCTTCTGGCGGAGAAACAGCCTTCGGGCGAGTTTGTTACCCCGGAGCAGCTGGGCGAACTGGCGCTGTTTTTGTGCAGCGACAGCGCCGTTAACGTTCGCGGCGCAGCGTGGAATATGGATGGCGGCTGGGTCGCGCAGTGACGTTCAGGCCGGATAAGGCGAAGCCGCCTCCCGGCAAAAAATCTCTAGCTTGAGCAACTGACCTCCAGCCGCTTGCCCCAGTCAGGCGGGCGGCTGACGTAATCATCATCCCGGTCGGCAAACGGCGTGCGCAGCGCCACGTGCAGACGGTGTAACTCGTCGTACTCGCCCTGCTCCGCCTGCTCAATCGCCCGCTGCGCCAGCCAGTTGCGCAACACCATTGCGGGGTTCGTGGCGTTCATCTGCGTCTGGCGAGTCGCATCATCTACCTCTTCCTGCTGCAGCCGCGCGCGGTACGATGCAAACCAGTCGTCAAACGCCTGTCTGTCAATAAACTCATCGCGCAGCGGCGAGGTGGCGCTGTGCTGCTCCGTCTGCCCCAGCATCCGGAAGGTACGCGTATAATCGCTGCCCTCGCGCGCCATCAGGGCAAACAGGCCATTGAGGATGTCGTTATCGCCCCTCTCCTGCGTCACCAGCCCCAGCTTGTTGCGCATCAGCGTGCCATATTCCCGCAGTAATATGTCCTGATAGCTGTCGAGCGCATCATTCAGGGCATCAACGTCGATAAACGGCGACAGGGTTTGCGCAAGCCGCTGCAGGTTCCACAGGCCCACCGCGGGCTGATTGTCAAAGCTGTAGCGCCCCTGATAGTCGGAGTGGTTGCAGATATACCCCGGCTGATAATCGTCCAGGAAACCAAACGGGCCGTAGTCGAAGGTCAACCCGAGAAGCGACATGTTGTCCGTATTCATCACGCCATGGGCAAAGCCTACCGTTTGCCAGCGGGCAATCAGGGTTGCGGTACGGGCCACCACATCCCTGAACCAGAGCACGTATTTATCCGCCTCGTCCATCAGATGCGCCCAGTGGTGGCGAATGGCAAAGTCTGCCAGCTGGCGCACCTTTTCCGGCTCGCGACGATAGTAAAAGTGCTCAAAATGACCGAAGCGCAGATGGCTTTGCGCGATACGCATCAGCATTGCGCCCTTTTCCACGGTTTCGCGCACAACCGGCGTATCGCTGGTAACGATCGACAGCGCGCGGGTGGTGGGGATCCCCAGGGCATGCATCGCTTCGGAGCCCAGGCATTCGCGGATCGTTGAACGCAGAACCGCACGCCCGTCGCCCATTCGCGAATAGGGCGTCAGGCCCGCGCCTTTCAGGTGCCAGTCAACCGTCTCCCCGTTGGGAAGCCGTTGTTCACCGAGCAGGATCCCCCTGCCGTCGCCCAGTTGACCCGCCCAGACGCCAAACTGATGTCCGCTATAAACCTGGGCCAGTGGTTGCATTCCGGCGAGTAACGTTTCGCCTCCCCAGACGCCAGCGCCCTCTGAACGCTGAAACAGCTCAGGCGGAATGGCCAGTTCTTCTGCCAGCAAATCGTTATGCCAGATAAGGCGTGAATTTTGTAACGGTGTTGGTTTGAGTGCGGTGTAAAAGCCGGGCAACTCGTCATGCCATTGAGCAGTAAAAGACAGGGTCATAGGTCCTCCTGCTTTTAGTGTAGAGGGTTTACCCGGACTTAAACACGGGCGAAAGCAAGGGTTATCGCTGCTGAACCAGCGTTGTAACGTGCTCGGCAGAGACGGCTGGCCAAAGTGCGCCCTGCATGGCGCCAAAATTGAAGGACAACACGCGTTGCAACAGGCTGTGATCGTCAATGCCCGAGACGATCACTGACTGGCAATGCGGTGTGATTTGCCAGAGGATGGCGCGCATAAAAGGCTCAAAAGAGAGCTCCGGTGCGCGCTGCTGAATGAATCCTTTATCGAGGATAACCCGTTTAAATAATCCATCATAGACAGCTTTGAGCGAGGCGGCGCCTGCGCCAAAGTTTGCCAGCACCAACGGGAAATGGATTGCCATTCTCGCCAGCTGCAGATCGTCCTTGCCGTTATTTAAACCTGGATAATTCTCATTAACAGTAAACTCAAGAAACGGATAACGCTCAAGAATTGAAACAGCGTTTCCATTACTTAATAAAAATTCAACTATTGCAGGTGTAATATTGATCCATGCAATTAACTGATGCTGAATAAAAAACAGTTTACAAGTATCAAGCAATTGCAGTTTTTCGTTAAAAAGCACTAACTCTTCAGCTGCTGAAAGCCGAGGGATAACGAGTTCAGTGGGGATCCTCACATCGCTGCCGACGCCAGTAAAGTTAACCAGAACCTCTAAACCTTTAAGCTCCCCTGCGCTATTACGGGCGGGCAGAAGCAGCAGTTCAGACTGGTAAGCATTATCTAGCGTAATAATCATTGCACTCGCTCCGCATTACAGATGAGAGAGGACATCCTGGAGCAATTGCCGACACAATTCCACTGTCTTGATTTTAATAAGATTAATTTCATTAGTTCCGTATTTATTTTCAGATTTATCCCTGAATCTAAAATAATTTTATCCTGGTTGCAAAATAATAGCCAGTTTTAGATAAAACAGACACATGCAGGATTCGCTAATTTTAGATAAATTTAACTTTAAGCATCTTATTTGAGAAAAAACGGCATGATTTATTAGATACCATGCCGTCATAAGAGAAGTGTCTGACAAAGACTATATACGTCGAGCCTGCCAGAAATTTTTACGCCAGTAAACATTATCAAGAGAAGAGCGCATCACGCCGCGGCTTGTCGAGGCGTGAATGAACTGATTGTCTGTATCATATATCCCCACATGAAGACCGCTTTCACCCGATCCGGTTTTGAAGAAAACCAGGTCACCGGGCAGAAGATCGTCTTTATCAATTTCAGTGCCAATTTCGGCCTGCTTGCGCGTTTCGCGCGGAAGCTGTAAATCAAACTTGTCGCGGAACGTCATCAGAACGAAGCCGGAGCAATCCACGCCGCCGCGGCTCATGCCGCCGTAGCGATAAGGCGTACCGCGCCAGTTGCTCAGCTGATCGTTAAGGCTGGCAATGACGGTGATCGAATCTGAAAGCCGTGGGTTAGGCGGCGGCGCACGATGGCTACTGCATCCCGCAAGAAAAAGTGTGGCCATCAGGAGAAACCAGAATCGCATTTTCAGACGAATCCTCTGCTTTTTTTGTTCTTTTCGTAATTTAGCGTGCAATTGTGCTAAGAGGCAAGAAACGGTTACTTCTGCCCGGTAGAAATCAGCATCTTATGTCCCTCAATATCCAGCCTGCGGAACGACATGTTGTACGCGCGGGCAAGATGGGGCGGCGTAAGCACCCGATCCCGCGCGCCGCTGGCGATCATCTTTCCCTGCGACAGCAGCCACACCCGGTGGGCATGACGCAGGGTGTGGTTGAGGTCATGACTGCTCATCACCACGGCGATACCTTGTCGGCTCAGGGCGCTTAAAAGCGTATCCAGTGCTGCCTGCTGCGCCACATCCAGACCGCTCATGGGTTCATCGAGAAGCAGCATCCGCCCGTGAGGATTGCCTGCCGGGTGGATCTGAAGGATGACAGCCGCCAGTCGCACCCGCTGCCACTCTCCGCCGGAAAGCTGGCTGGCGTGCCGGGACAGTTTATCTTCCAGCCCGAGGGCCGCGGCCACGTCAGTCAGCAGTGCCGTATGTTGTTTGTCGTGCAAATGCAGCATCAGATAATGCCAGACCGGCATCGCAAAGGGCGGCATCTGCTGCTGCACGAGGTAACTGCGCCGATGCGCCAGCGAGACCGGTGACCAGTCGGCGAGCGTATGCTCAAGCAGCGTTATCTGCCCTTCTCCGTCAGTCATGCCTGCCATCCGTGCCAGCAGCGTGCTCTTTCCTGCGCCGTTCGGCCCGACAAGATGCAGGATTTCTCCCGCATTGACGGCGCCGGTCATCGGCTCAAGACGTCCCCTCTCGGCAACGTCCATGAGCTGCATCAGCAAAGACATTATTTCGCCAGCGCCAGCTTGATCGATTCCATGACGATCGGATCTTCTGGGGTCATATCGGGCGAAAAACGCTGAACGACCTGGCCATCGCGACCAATCAGGAATTTTTCAAAATTCCACAGGATATCGTCCGGGTAAAGCGGCGCGCGGCCTTTGCTGGCCATGCGTTCATAAAAACCGCTTCCTTCAGGCGCAACGGCCTTCGGCGCGGCAGCGATCAGCTTCGCATACAGCGGATGGCGGTCTTCGCCGTTGACATCGATTTTGCTGAACATCGGGAACGTCACGCCATAGGTGGTGCTGCAGAAGGTTTTAATCTCTTCTTCGCTGCCCGGCTCCTGGCCCAGGAACTGGTTGCACGGGAAGCCCAGCACGGTAAAACCGTCTTTCTCCCAGGCCTTCTGAATATTTTCCAGCTGCTCGTACTGCGGCGTCAGGCCACATTTGGATGCCACGTTGACGATAAGCAGCACGTTGCCTTTGTAGCGTTCCAGCGTGGTTTTATCGCCATCAATGGTGGTCACTTCAGTATTCAGGATATCTGACTGCATAGCATTTCCTCAGGTTGTCGATTTAATGTCCAGCTTTTAATAGTAGCCAGATAAATACCGGCGCGCCCAGCGTGGCGGTCACCACGCCAATGGGCAGCTCTGCGGCCGTCAGGGCAAGCCGGGCGATGACGTCGGCCACCAGCAGCGTGACGGCCCCGGCAACCGCCGAGGCCGGAAGCAGGGTTCTGTGGTCCGTGAGGCCACACAGACGCAGCATGTGCGGGATCACCAGCCCGATAAAACCGATCGCGCCCGCCAGAGCCACGCTGACGCCGACCAGCCAGCCAATGGCTATTACCAGCACATTGCGCCAGAATCCAATCGGCATACCGAGCTGGCGGGCAGAGGTTTCACCCAGCGCGAGCATATTCAGCGGCTGCGCCTGCAGGGCAGCCCACACGATGACCGGTACCAGCAGCGCCATCAGCCAGCCCTGGTGCCAGTCAACGCCGCCAAAACCGCCCATCATCCAGTACATGAGCTGTCGCAGGTCAAAGGATGTTGAGAAGTAGACCGCCCAGGTCATCAACGCGCTACAGATGATCCCCAGCGCCACGCCGGCAAGCAGCAGACGGCTGGTCGATAAGTGCCGTCTGGCGAAACGAAGAAGGATCGCTGTGATCAGCAGTGCACCGAGAATAGCGCTCAGGCTAATACGCCATCCCGAGAGTTCTCCTCCTCCCAGCATTACCGCCGCTATCAGGCCTACGCCCGCTCCGTTCGACACGCCGAGCAGCCCCGGCTCCGCCAGAGGGTTATCAAACAACGCCTGCATTATGGTGCCGCATAGCGCCAGCGCGGCACCGACCAGAACCACCGCGACGGTGCGCGGCAGGCGAATTTGCCAGACGAAGAGCTGCCCGTCAGGCCCCCACCAGCTTTCAGGCCCAATCCATCTGTCGCCCGCGCAGAGGCTCACGCCCGCGGAGGCAATGAGCAACAGCACCAGCAAAAGCAGGTGACGCCGATCGGAACGGTGCTGGTGATGGGCATAATCAAGCATGTGTACGGTTTTAGTAGCGTGAGATGTAATTGATTTTACGGCGGGTTTGCCGAAGAGCGCAAAGAAAAAAGGCCGCATGGGCGGCCTTTTTAGTTAGTTCATATTACTCTGCTTTAGGCGTTGCGTTTTCGACACGGCTTTTTAACTTCTGGCCGGGTCTGAAGGTCACCACGCGGCGGGCTGTAATGGGAATATCTTCCCCCGTCTTCGGGTTGCGGCCCGGACGTTGGTTTTTGTCTCGCAAATCAAAATTGCCAAAACCGGAGAGTTTTACCTGCTCACCATTTTCCAGAGCACGACGGATCTCTTCGAAAAACAGCTCTACCAGCTCTTTGGCATCCCGTTTGCTAAGCCCAAGCTTATCAAACAGATATTCTGACATTTCAGCTTTTGTAAGCGCCATAGGTTCAATCCCTCAATGATGCCTGGAATCGCTCTTTTAATGCCTCTACACATTTGGCGACGGTAGCGGCAATCTCCTCTTCTTCGAGTGTACGGCTGGTATCCTGAAGGATAAGGCTAATAGCGAGGCTCTTGAAACCTTCTGCTACGCCCTTGCCGCGGTACACGTCAAATAAGTTTACGCCAACTACCTGATTTACGCCAACTTTCTTACATTCGGCCAAAATATCTGCTGCGGGCACATTTTCCGCGACCACAACCGCGATATCACGGCGGTTTGCCGGGAAGCGGGAGACGTCCTGAGCCTGAGGAATCACGCGGTCAGCCACCGGGTTCCATTCCAGCTCGAACACGATGGTACGGCCGTTCAGGTCCAGTTTACGCTCCAGCTCAGGGTGAACAACCCCAATAAAACCAACGCGTTTGCCGTCTAAATAGATGGCAGCGCTCTGGCCCGGATGCAGGGCCGGGATGGCTTCTGCGCGGAATTCAATTTCAGATAATTTACCGGTCAGATCCAGAATCGCTTCCAGATCGCCCTTCATATCGTAGAAATCAACCGTCCCTTTTGCCAGGTCCCAGTGCTCTTCATAGCGGTTACCGCTGATGGCGCCAGCCAGCATGAGATCCTGACGGATGCCTAAATTTGCCTGATTATCCGGTACAAAGCGCAAACCGCTTTCGAAAATGCGCACGCGGTTTTGCTGACGATTCTGGTTATAAACGATAGTACCCAGCAGACCCGTCCACAGGGACAGACGCATCGCGGACATTTCGCTGGAGATTGGGCTTGGCAGGATCAGCGCTTCCTGGCCCGGATGGATCAGCTGCTGCAGTTTTGGATCAACAAAGCTGTAGGTGATCACTTCCTGGTAGCCTTTGTCGTTCAGCATGGTTTTCACACGCTTCAGGGACAGGTCGGCTTCACGGTGGGTGCCCATCACCAGACCTGCCTGCACAGGCTCGTCAGGGATGTTGTTGTAGCCATAAACACGGGCCACTTCTTCCACCAGATCTTCTTCAATTTCCATGTCGAAACGCCATGACGGCGCAACGGCTTTCCATTCGTCCTGGCCTTCGGTTACTTCACAGCCCAGACGCTTCAGGATATCGGTCACCTGCGCATCGGCAACGTGGTGACCAATAAGACGATCCAGCTTGCTGCGGCGCAGGGTGATGGTCGCACGCTTCGGCAGCGTCGCTTCGTTGGTGACGTCGATAACCGGGCCCGCTTCACCGCCGCAGATGTCGATCAGCAGGCGGGTCGCACGTTCCATCGCTTTATACTGCAGCGCCGGGTCAACGCCGCGCTCGTAGCGGTGAGAGGCATCGGTATGCAGGCCGTGACGGCGTGCGCGACCGGTGATGGAGAGCGGGCTGAAGAACGCACATTCCAGCAGCACGTTTTGCGTCTCGTCGTTGACGCCTGAATGCTCGCCTCCGAAAATACCGCCCATTGCCAGCGCCTTGCTGTGGTCAGCAATCACCAAAGTGTCGGCGTTCAGTTTCGCTTCGCTGCCGTCCAGCAGAACCAGGGTTTCGCCCTCTTTCGCCATGCGCACAACGATGCCGCCGTCGATACGATCTTTATCGAACGCGTGCATTGGCTGGCCCAGCTCCAGCAGGACGTAGTTGGTCACGTCGACCACGGCGTCGATAGAGCGAATACCGCAGCGGCGCAGCTTCTCTTTCATCCACAGCGGAGTTGGCGCTTTCACGTTGATGCCTTTCACCACGCGACCGAGGTAGCGCGGGCAGGCATCCGCAGCGTCAACCTGAATAGGCAGCACGTCACTGATGGTCGCTTCAACCGGCGCGATCTCCGGCGCGTTCAGTTCGGTCTGGTTCAGCACGGCCACGTCGCGCGCCACGCCGATAATACCTAAGCAGTCGGCACGGTTTGGCGTGACGCTGATTTCAATAGTGTTGTCGTCAAGCTTCAGGTATTCACGGATATCGGTGCCGATTGGCGCATCCAGCGGCAGCTCAATGATGCCGTTGTGATCGTCGGAAATACCCAGCTCGGAGAAGGAACACAGCATGCCTTCAGACGGCTCGCCGCGCAGCTTAGCCGCTTTAATTTTGAAATCGCCCGGCAGTACCGCCCCGACGGTCGCCACGGCCACCTTCAGGCCCTGACGGCAGTTTGGCGCACCGCAGACGATATCCAGCAGACGGTCACCGCCCACGTTCACTTTTGTCACGCGCAGTTTGTCAGCGTTAGGGTGCTGGCCGCACTCTACCACTTCACCGACGACCACGCCGTTGAATGCGCCGGAAACCGGCTCAACGCCGTCCACTTCCAGGCCCGCCATGGTGATCTGGTTAGAAAGCGCGTCGCTGTCCAGCGTGGTGTTCACCCACTCGCGTAACCACAGTTCACTGAATTTCATTGTTCTGTCCTGCCCTTATTTAAACTGTTTGAGGAAACGCAGATCGTTTTCGAAGAATGCACGTAAATCGGTCACGCCGTAGCGCAGCATGGTCAGACGCTCCATGCCCATACCGAAGGCAAAGCCGGAGTAGACTTCCGGATCAATACCTACGTTGCGCAGCACGTTTGGATGCACCATGCCGCAGCCCAGCACTTCCAGCCACTTGCCGTTTTTGCCCATCACGTCAACTTCCGCAGACGGTTCGGTGAACGGGAAGTAGGACGGACGGAAACGAACCTGCAGATCTTCCTCAAAGAAGTTGTTCAGGAAATCGTGCAGCGTGCCCTTCAGGTTGGTGAAGCTGATGTTTTTATCAACAATCAGGCCTTCCATCTGGTGGAACATTGGGGTGTGGGTCTGATCGTAGTCGTTACGATAGACGCGGCCCGGCGCGATAATACGGATCGGCGGTTCCTGCTCCTTCATGGTACGGATCTGAACGCCGGAGGTCTGAGTACGCAGCAGACGCGTTGCGTCAAACCAGAAAGTGTCGTGGTCAGCGCGTGCCGGATGATGGCCAGGAATGTTCAGGGCGTCGAAGTTATGGTAATCATCTTCGATTTCCGGGCCAGTCGCCACGGTAAAGCCGAGCTCACCGAAGAAACTTTCAATGCGATCGATGGTGCGGGTAACCGGGTGCAGACCGCCGTTCTCGATGCGGCGACCCGGCAGAGAGACGTCGATCGTCTCGGCAGCCAGACGCGCATTCAGCACAGCGCTTTCCAGCTCGGCTTTACGTGCGTTAAGCGCCTGCTGTACCTGCTCCTTGGCTTCGTTAATCACCGCTCCCGCTGCCGGACGTTCTTCTGGCGGCAGCTCACGCAGGGTTGTCATCTGAAGGGTCAGGTGCCCTTTCTTCCCAAGATATTCGACGCGGACATTGTCTAACGCGGCAACATCTGAGGCCTGATTAATGGCGGCTGTTGCATTGGCAACCAGCTCTGCGAGATGTGACATGATTTTCCTCATTATGTCGGTGCAGACACCGATTTGGTGGAGTTATTCTCTCAAATTCAGGCACAAAAAAAGCCTCCATCGGGAGGCTTATCTGGCGCTGTTTTTCGTTTCATCTTTCACGCGCTAGCCTCCTGAAGTCAGGTGCTAAAGTAAAAGAAGAAGCGGAAAATAGCAGCATTCATGCTTGCGTTACCTTGTCTGGTAAAAACCGTTAAGACCTTATTGAAAAGCCTGCACGGGTAAATGTCAATCTTCTTACAGGGTTATATGAAAAGAGGGAGCCAGGCCCCCTCTCTCAACTGGCTTATGCCAGTGCTGCTTTCGCTTTTTCGACCAGAGCGGTGAACGCTACTTTGTCGAATACTGCGATGTCAGCCAGGATCTTACGGTCGATTTCAACAGAGGCTTTTTTCAGGCCGTTGATGAATTTGCTGTAAGAAATACCGTTCTGACGTGCTGCTGCGTTGATACGCGCAATCCACAGTTGACGGAACTGACGCTTACGCTGACGACGGTCACGGTAAGCGTACTGACCTGCTTTGATAACAGCCTGGAAGGCAACGCGGTAAACGCGTGAACGCGCACCGTAGTAGCCTTTAGCTTGTTTCAAAATTTTCTTGTGACGTGCACGTGCAATTACACCACGTTTTACGCGAGCCATATGTGCTCTCCTGTATCTATATTCTTAGTAAAAAATTAAACGTTAACGGCTTATGCGTACGGCAGGCACGCGATAACCAGACCCAGATCGCCTTTAGAAACGAGGCCTTTTGGACGCAGGTGACGTTTACGCTTAGTAGATTTTTTGGTCAGAATATGACGCAGGTTTGCGTGCTTACGCTTAAATCCACCACCACCGGTTTTTTTGAAGCGCTTAGCAGCACCGCGTACGGTCTTAATTTTTGGCATCTTAATAACTTCCACTTCGCATTGTTAAATAAACGAAACATAGGCGAACAAAACCTATGAAACCCGAAGGCTCCACAGATTTTGCTGCTTGAAGGCCTTACTGTTTCTTCTTAGGAGCGAGCACCATGATCATCTGGCGGCCTTCGATCTTCGTAGGGAAGGATTCGACTACTGCCAGTTCACTCAGATCGTCACGGACGCGGTTAAGCACTTCCATACCAATCTGTTGGTGGGCCATCTCACGACCGCGGAAACGCAGTGTGATCTTGGCCTTATCGCCATCTTCCAGAAAGCGAATCAGGCTGCGGAGTTTTACCTGATAATCGCCATCGTCGGTACCAGGACGGAATTTGATTTCCTTAACCTGGATAACTTTTTGCTTTTTCTTCTGTTCCTTAGAAGACTTACTCTTTTCATAAAGGAACTTGCCGTAGTCCATGATACGACAAACTGGCGGTTCGGCGTTAGGGCTGATTTCAACTAAATCTACTCCAGCTTCTTCAGCTTTTTCGATCGCTTCTCTCAGACTCACAATCCCCAGTGGTTCACCTTCAAGATCTGTTAAGCGAACTTCCTGGGCGCGAATCTCGCCATTGATACGATTCGGACGTGCCGTTTGAACTCGTTTTCCGCCTTTAATACCTTATTCCTCCAGTTGTTGAAGACTGCGGCTGCGAATCTCTTGTTGCAGCTTCTCAATCACTTCACTTACGTCCAGGCTGCCCAGGTCTTTACCACGGCGGGTGCGAACGGCAACTTTGCCTGCTTCCACCTCTTTATCACCACAGACCAACATATACGGGACACGACGTAAAGTGTGCTCGCGGATTTTAAAGCCAATCTTCTCATTTCTCAAGTCTGCTTTTACGCGAATGCCCGCATTTTGTAGTTTCTGCGTCAATTCTTTAACGTAATCCGCCTGAGAATCGGTAATGTTCATCACCACGACCTGCACTGGCGCAAGCCAGGTTGGAAAGAAGCCAGCGAACTCTTCGGTCAGGATGCCGATGAAGCGCTCCAGAGAACCGAGAATAGCACGGTGAATCATTACTGGTACCTGACGTTCGTTGTCTTCGCCAACATAAGAGGCGCTTAAACGCTGCGGCAGGGAGAAGTCCAGCTGTACAGTACCGCACTGCCATGCGCGATCGAGGCAGTCATACAGGGTAAATTCAATTTTCGGACCGTAGAATGCGCCCTCACCCAGCTGGTATTCGAACGGAATGCCGTTCTCTTCCAGCGCCACGGCGAGATCCGCTTCTGCGCGATCCCAGGTCTCATCGCTGCCGATACGTTTTTCCGGACGCGTTGAGAGTTTGACCACGATCTTCTCGAAGCCAAAGGTGCTGTACATATCGTAGACCATACGAATACAGGCGTTAACTTCGTCACGAACCTGATCTTCAGTACAGAAGATATGCGCATCATCCTGAGTAAAGCCACGAACACGCATCAGACCGTGCAGCGCACCTGATGGTTCGTTACGGTGGCAGCTACCGAACTCCGCCATACGCAGCGGCAGGTCGCGGTAGGATTTCAGACCCTGGTTAAAGATCTGAACGTGACCCGGGCAGTTCATTGGCTTGATGCAGTATTCACGGTTCTCAGACGAGGTGGTGAACATCGCATCTTTGTAGTTGTCCCAGTGGCCGGTTTTTTCCCACAGCACACGGTCCATCATGAACGGGCCTTTTACTTCCTGATACTGGTACTCTTTCAGCTTGGAGCGTACGAACGTTTCGAGCTCACGGAAGATGGTCCAGCCGTCGTTATGCCAGAACACCATACCCGGCGCTTCTTCCTGCATGTGGTACAGGTCAAGCTGCTTGCCGATTTTACGATGGTCACGCTTCGCCGCCTCTTCCAGGCGCAGCAGGTACGCGTTCAGGGCTTTTTTATCGGCCCACGCGGTACCATAGATACGCTGCAACATCTTGTTGTTGCTGTCACCGCGCCAGTAGGCGCCGGCGATCTTCATCAGCTTAAAGTGATGACAGAAGCGCATGTTCGGCACGTGCGGTCCACGGCACATGTCGACGTATTCTTCGTGATGGTACAAGCCAGGCTTGTCATCATGGGAAATATTTTCGTCAAGAATAGAGACTTTATAGCTCTCGCCGCGCTTCACGAAGGTTTCACGCGCTTCGTGCCAGCTGACTTTCTTCTTGATGACGTCATAGTTCGTTTCGGCGAGCTCGTGCATACGTTTTTCGAGCGCGTCGATATCTTCCTGAGTCAGAGTATGGTCAAGGTCAACGTCGTAGTAGAAACCATTGTCGATAACCGGACCGATCGCCATTTTGGTGTTTGGCCACAGCTGTTTGATGGCATGACCTAACAGGTGCGCGCAGGAGTGACGAATGATCTCCAGACCTTCTTCGTCTTTCGCGGTGATGATGGCAAGCGTCGCATCGTTTTCAATCAGGTCGGAGGCATCCACCAGCTCACCGTTAACACGGCCAGCAATAGTCGCTTTCGCGAGACCAGGTCCAATGTCCAGGGCAACATCCATTGGGCTAACAGCACGGTCGAAATGGCGTTGGCTGCCATCAGGAAGAGTAATTACAGGCATTTTATATCCTTATTTGCAGTGATGCCCCACACATAAGAGCATATACAAAGAAAATAATCGTGATTTGACAATAGATTACGAAACCATCTGACCAACAATCGTCAAATTGGTTCGTCATCATTTACCTGCCGAATTCAGATTAATTCGGATTTACGGCAAGCGACGTAATGTTAACACTAACGGAAAGGAGATTGCACCCTCTGCGGCCAGATTGATGGGCTGGCACTTTCGTACGAATTTGCAGGTTGCTTCTCCCCTGCGCTCGCATTTCGAAGATGCTGGGCTACTCTTGAACAGGTCCTTAAACCCAAAGGTGCATACCATGAACGTATCCAGTAGAACGGTTGTGATATTGAACATCCTTTCCGCCACAGGTTTATTGTTGATTCTCGCCGAACGATTCCACTGGTTCTGAGCCAAACCCTACGCTGGCATAACCCAATCGATCCTGAAAAGGGGCATATTTCGGCCCTGTTTGGTAGACTGTGGATATTAACGAACAAGGATTAGGTTATGCCAACAAAACGATTTGCCGTAAAACACTGGAAAATGGTGCTGGTGCTGATTGCCATCTGCGGCGCAATGCTGCTACTCCGTTGGGCGGCAATGATTTGGGGCTAGGTGCGAATGCAGGTCATCAGAAGGGACATCAAAAAGTTACAGACAATAAACGGGCCGACATCATCATCGGCCCGCTTTTATTACATTCTATAACCCAGTGAAACCGTGGTTCTGCGGTCGGTATGATCCGGCGCAGATTCTGGTGGTGAAGAGTTCCAGGTCACGTTGTAGGCGAGTTTCAGACCAAAGTGTTCGTTGATAGCCACGTTAAGCGCCGTCTCAGAGTTCAACGTCGTATCGTCGGCACCAAATACAGAAACACCCTGGGTAAATTTGGTGTTGTCAGTCATCTGCCAGGCATAGGTACCGGAAGCGTAACCGAGCGGTTGAGTTTTGGTATCGCCATTGGTGTATTCGTCATACCGCACACCCGGACCGAATTCAAAACGGAAGCTGTGTACCGGTCCGTTCAGGAACTGACGACCATAACCGGCGGTGAAGACATCGCGCTGGCGATAACCGTTGTAACGGTCAGTTAACCAGCTCCCCTGACCAAACAGATAGTCATAGTCGGTCATGTTGTAACGGCTACGTCCGCCTACCGCATATTTCTCGGAAGAGCGTTCGTCGTTAGCGGAAGTGTTGCTGGCATTACCCCACAGAGACCAGGCGGTAGTATTACCGTACCATGTGAGCGTACTGTCCGCCGTCAGAGAAGAGCTTTTCGTGTTACCGGATTGTGCCAGGTACCCAGCATTCAGGTTACCTTCAAACGGTTTTTTCGCGGTGGATGGATCGTCCATGACAGTAAAAACGGAATCATCAGCGGTCGCGTTCATAGCCGCAAACACGCCACCCGCCAGCATCAGTGCAGCGGGCACTGTCTTTAAAAGCTTCATTTTATTAAGGAGTCCGTACAACAAAAAAAGAGACCACACGGTCCCGGAATCTTTCTTGAGGATCAATGACAAGGCGTCCAGAGAAAGGTAACAAATTATAAAAAGCCGCAAATAACATAGCAATGTTTTCTTATTTCATTTTTTGAATAAGAACGATCTCAAAAAGCGTTTTATTTTATATATCTCCGGCCTGACTTTTATTCAGTATTCATATTTAAAATCATACTGTTATTTACATTGCCTTCCTGACAAATGGTGCCAGACTAAAAGGAACCCATGCTAAAAGGAGGTAATGATGGTTTCTATCTACACCCTGACGCTCTCCCCTTCCCTTGATTCCGCCACCCTGACGCCGCAGATTTACCCGGAAGGTAAATTGCGCTGTAGCGCCCCGGTCTTTGAGCCTGGCGGCGGCGGGATCAACGTGGCACGCGCCATTACCCATCTCGGCGGCAAAGCCACGGCCATTTTTCCCGCAGGTGGTGCTACCGGTGAACACCTGGTCTCTCTGCTGGCCGATGAACAGGTGGCCGTAGACACCGTCGAGGCGAAAGACTGGACGCGGCAAAACCTGCATGTCCACGTGGGATCCAGCGGCGAACAGTACCGGTTTGTCATGCCGGGCGCGAAACTTACCGATGACGAGTTCCGTCAGCTTGAAGAAAAAGTGCTGACGATAGAAAGCGGCGCGCTGCTGGTGGTAAGCGGCAGCCTGCCGCCTGGCGTCAGCACGGAAAAATTGACGGCGCTGATTCAGGCTGCACAGCAACGCGGTATCCGCTGCATCGTTGACAGCAGCGGCGAGGCCCTGCAGGCGGCACTGGTGCCGGGCAATCTGGAGTTGGTCAAACCCAACCAGAAAGAGTTAAGCGCGCTGGTCAACCGCGAACTGACGCAGCCTGACGATGTTCGCACCGCCGCGCAGGAGCTGGTGCGCAGCGGCAAAGCGCGGCGCGTAGTCGTCTCCCTTGGCCCTCAGGGGGCGCTTGCAGTTGATGAATCGTCATCCGTTCAGGTTGTTCCGCCGCCGATGAAGAGTCAGAGCACGGTTGGCGCGGGTGACAGCATGGTGGGCGCGATGACGCTCAAACTGGCGCAGGGCGCGTCTCTGCTCGAAATGACACGCTACGGCGTGGCGGCGGGTAGCGCCGCCACCATCAACCAGGGCACGCGTCTCTGTTCACTTGCCGATACGCAAAAAATCGTCGATTACCTGTCCCGAAATTAACGCCTGTTCCCCTTCGTCTTTACGGAGGGGAATGTCATCACCGAGTCGCCAAACGCAAACTATCGACTATGCTAAGAAAACTTCCATGATAACAATGAGGTGAATTATGAGCAGTGGTGACATCACACGCTACGTCGTGACCATCAACCTTCATGAGGCATCGCTGACCGAGCTGAATGAGCTCAACAATGCGTTTACCCGGGCTAATTTTCTCCTCACGCTGACGGATGACGAAGGCAATATTCATGATTTAGGCACCCTGACATTTGGTCTGATCGGCGCCCTGAGCCAGGAAGAGGTTCAAGCGCTGGCCGCCAGTCTGGTGGAGAGCGTGACCGACAAGCCTGGCGAAATTAACGTGGAAACCTGGGAAAGCTGGCGAAAAAAAGAACAATAAGTGCGCTGCATGAATTTAAACCGCTCAGGTGTGCGTTAGTTCGTATTTTTTTACCGCAATTATGCGCTAACTTTATGATCTGGCAGACAACATGGGAGAGTGAACATGTGGCAGGCTATCAGTCATCTTTTACGTGAGCAGCTGGGTGAAGGTGAAATTGAACTGCGTAACGAACTGCCAGGCGGTGAGATCCACGCCGCGTGGCATTTACGCTACGCAGGGCGCGATCTTTTCGTTAAATGCGATGAACGAGAGCTGCTTCCGATATTTACCGCCGAAGCCGATCAGCTGGAGCTGTTGTCGCGCAGTAAAACGGTGACGGTCCCACAGGTTCTGGCCGTAGGTAGCGACCGCGATTACAGTTTCCTGGTGATGGAGTACCTCCCCGCCCGTCCGCTGGACGCGCATAATGCATTCATTCTTGGCCAGCAGCTAGCGCGCCTCCATCAGTGGAGCGACCAGCCGCAGTTTGGGCTCGATTTTGACAACGACCTCTCCACCACGCCACAACCCAATGCCTGGCAGCGTCGCTGGTCGACTTTTTTTGCCGAGCAGCGCATTGGCTGGCAGCTTGAACTTGCCGCCGAAAAAGGGCTGGAATTTGGCAATATTGATGCCATCGTCGAGCACGTGCAGCAGCGCCTGGCCTCCCACCAGCCTCAGGCGTCTCTGCTCCACGGCGATTTGTGGTCCGATAACTGCGCGCTGGGTCCCAACGGCCCCTACATCTTTGACCCGGCCTGCTACTGGGGTGACAGAGAGTGCGATCTTGCCATGCTGCCGCTTCATCCGGAGCAGCCGCCGCAGATATACGACGGATACCAGTCTGTTTCCCCCCTGCCGCCCGGTTTTCTCGACCGGCAGCCGGTGTATCAGCTTTATACCCTGATGAACCGAGCCATTCTTTTTGGCGGAGAACACCTTGTTAACGCGCAGCGGGCACTTGAGCGTATGCTTGCCGCCTGAGACGCGAACGGGTGGCTATGCAGCCACCCGTGTCGCTTACAGAAAACCGAGCAGTGAGAAGAAGAAATATCCCGCCACAATGATAATCACGGGAAGAATATAGAGCGGGAAAATTTGCAGGAAAATGGTGTGACGCGGCACAACAATGCGGGATTCAATCTGCTCCCGACTCATGCCTTCCGGGCCTTTGGCCTGCTCCAGAATCAACTGATCCTCAACGCCTTCGCGTAAAAAGCGCGTCTGACGGCTCATTCGCGCCCCAGAGGCCTGCAGTGCCAGCGCGACAAAGATCAGGGCGTATATCACCCAAAAGCCGATATTCAGCTGTTGATGAAAATCCGGGGTGGGTGAGTTAAACCAGAAGACATTCAAAAATGGCGTATTGAAACGCATCATCTCAATCATAACATGCGCAAAATCAAGCATTACCGCATTGATACCCGGCTGTTTTTCGCTGTGGTCGTACATAAATTTGAGTACAGAAATCAGCGTAGAAATGACGGCAGGAATAAAAATCACCCAGCCTGCAATACGTTTTAAGACCGCAATGCGTCCAGCTTGTTGATACGTCATCAGTTCCTCTTCATAAAGACGCGTTATTTGTGCCTAAGTCTACCTGCTGGTCATCAATTTCGCCCGCTCTTTAAAAGCAATATGCTAAATTGCAGATTGTGCTTAGCACTTATCGTCTGTCGTACACCCTGGATAAGGAGACGTTGTGATGTCGACACCGCGCCAAATACTTGCCGCAATTTTTGACATGGATGGATTACTGATCGATTCCGAACCGCTGTGGGATCGCGCCGAACTGGACGTTATGGCCAGCCTGGGCGTGGATATCAGCCGCCGTAATGAACTACCCGATACGCTGGGCCTGCGCATCGACATGGTGGTTGACCTGTGGTTTGCCCAACAGCCGTGGACTGGACCGGGGCGAGACGAGGTGACCGCACGCATTATCAGCCGTGCCATTTCGCTGGTGGAAGAGAACAAGCCGCTGCTGCCCGGCGTACGTGAGGCCGTCGCGCTGTGTAAAGCCCAGGGGCTGAAGGTCGGACTGGCCTCGGCTTCACCGCTGCATATGCTGGAAAAAGTGCTCGTCATGTTTGAACTGCGCGACAGTTTCGACGCGCTGGCGTCCGCTGAAAAATTGCCTTACAGCAAGCCGCACCCGCAGGTCTATCTAGACTGCGCCGCTAAGCTCGGCCTGGATCCCCTCAACTGCGTTGCGCTGGAAGACTCCGTTAACGGCATGGTCGCCTCTAAAGCCGCGCGGATGCGCTCCATTGTGGTGCCTGCGGAAGAAGGACGCCACGATCCCCGGTTTGCCCTCGCCGATGTGAAGCTAAATTCACTGGCAGAACTCACGGCGCATCATCTGCAGGGCGGTTAACGCCCTCCTCCGGTTTGTGACAAACAGTTACACCGTCACCTCTTCCGCCTACTGTATAAAAACCCTATACTGTATGAATTGACAGTTTTGTGGGTTTTATCATGACGGCGGAAGGCCACCTGCTTTTTTCAATCGCGTGCGCAGTATTTGCCAAAAACGCTGAACTTACCCCCGTGCTGGCACAGGGGGACTGGTGGCATATTGTTCCTTCCGCCGTATTGACCTGTCTGCTGCCCGACATCGACCACCCCAAGTCCTTCCTGGGACAGCGCCTGAAGTGGGTGTCTAAACCCATCGCCCGCGCGTTCGGCCACCGGGGGTTTACGCACAGCCTGCTGGCCGTGTTTGGCCTGCTGACGCTGTTCTATTTAAAAGTGCCCGAAAGCTGGATCGTCCCCGCTGACGCTATCCAGGGGATGGTGCTGGGCTATTTAAGCCATATCCTTGCCGATATGCTGACGCCTGCGGGCGTGCCGCTACTTTGGCCCTGCCGCTGGCGTTTCCGTTTTCCCATCCTTGCGCCGCAAAAAGGTAACCAGCTTGAGCGGGTATTGTGCATGGCGCTGTTTGCTTACGCCGTCTGGATGCCGCAAACGTTGCCCGAAAACAGTGCAGTCCGCTGGTCTTCCCAGATGATTAATTCGCTGCAATTTCAGTTTAATCGCTTTATTCATCACCAGATTGAACAGTAAACCAACAAATTTATCCCATTTGTCATAACCCATTCCATTTGGATATAAGCGCTACATCACACTTCTGCTAACCTTCCGCCAACAGGATCGGTAAAAACCGACCCGATAATAAATCAGGAGAACGGGGATGAATTTTCCACTCATCGCGAACGTCGTTGTGTTCGCTGTATTGCTATTGCTTCTCGCGCAGGCGCGCCACAAACAGTGGAGCCTGGCGAAAAAGGTGCTGGTTGGTCTGGCCATGGGTGTCGTATTTGGTCTGGCATTACAGGCAATTTATGGCTCCGATAATCCAGTTCTTAAAGATTCCATTCAGTGGTTCAACATCGTCGGTAACGGCTATGTCCAGCTGCTGCAGATGATCGTTATGCCGCTGGTGTTCGCCTCTATTCTGAGCGCCGTTGCCCGCCTGCATAACGCGACTCAGCTGGGAAAAATCAGCTTCCTGACCATAGGTACGCTGCTGTTCACCACGCTGATTGCCGCGCTGGTGGGTGTGCTGGTCACCAACCTGTTTGGCCTGACCGCAGAAGGCCTGGTTCAGGGTACCGCTGAAACGGCGCGTCTGACCGCGATTCAAACCAACTACGTTGGTAAAGTGGCTGATCTGACCGTGCCGCAGATGGTGCTCTCCTTCATTCCGAAGAACCCGTTTGCTGACCTGACCGGTGCGAGCCCAACCTCGATCATCAGCGTGGTTATTTTCGCCGCGTTCCTGGGCGTAGCGGCGTTGAAGCTGCTGAAAGACGACGCGCCTAAAGGCGAACGCGTGCTGACCGCGATTGATACCCTGCAAAGCTGGGTGATGAAGCTGGTACGTCTGGTGATGCAGCTGACCCCGTACGGCGTGCTGGCGCTGATGACCAAAGTGGTTGCCGGCTCTAACCTGCAGGACATCATCAAGCTGGGCAGCTTCGTTGTCGCCTCTTATCTGGGCCTGGGCATTATGTTCGTGGTGCACGGCATCTTGCTGGGCGTGAACGGCGTCAGCCCGCTGAAGTACTTCCGTAAAGTCTGGCCGGTACTGACCTTTGCCTTCACCAGCCGCTCCAGCGCCGCGTCTATCCCGCTGAACGTGGAAGCGCAGACCCGTCGTCTGGGCGTGCCTGAATCCATCGCCAGCTTCTCTGCCTCCTTTGGTGCTACCATTGGTCAGAACGGCTGTGCGGGTCTGTACCCGGCGATGCTGGCGGTGATGGTTGCTCCTACAGTCGGCATCAACCCACTTGATCCGGTCTGGATCGCCACGCTGGTCGGGATTGTTACCGTAAGCTCCGCAGGCGTTGCGGGTGTTGGCGGTGGCGCAACCTTCGCCGCGCTGATTGTGCTGCCTGCGCTGGGTCTGCCCGTGACGCTGGTCGCCCTGCTGATCTCCGTTGAACCGCTGATCGACATGGGTCGTACCGCGCTGAACGTGAGCGGCTCCATGACCGCCGGCACGCTGACCAGCCAGTGGCTGAAGCAGACCGACAAAACGATTCTGGAAAGTGAAGACGACGCCGAGCTGGCGCACCGTTAATCACCGTCTGAAATAAAAAAACCGCCTGATGGCGGTTTTTTTATGGCTGTTATTCCTCAACCTCTTCATCCTGGCGGATCTGCATCGCCCATCGCTGCGCTGACTCCGGCACCGTAAAGGTGGGTGAGCGACGGAAATGTTCGCCGATCAGCACAAAGGCCACGTATTTCCCCCGCAGCAGCCAGACATCGCGAAAACCCTCCACTTTCAGGGCATGGTCAGGCGGCGCGGGCTCAACGCGGGGCACATAGCTAATTACCTGGCGGTTTTGTTGACGAAGAGGTTTCATAAGCGACTGGTTCACTAAAGCAAATTCTTGAAGCAGGAAAACTCTATGATAGCCGATCCTGCTGCCTTCCGTCGCGCCCCGAGTGGGTGAGAGGGCTCCTTTCGTTAATCACGTCATATGAAAACTCTTAGTTCGCGAGCCATCTCGCGACATTGTTCTATCCTTAATAGGGTTTTTAGCAATGGATAAAGGAGAAGCGTGCAATGTCGAACAAAGATAAAACACATCAATCACCGATTCATGGCACTGAAGAATCTCAACCGGGTATGGACTCTCTCGCCCCTGCTGACGGCTCTCACCGCCCCTCGCCTGGCCCTTCCGCGCCGGGAGAACAGCCTACCGCACCGGGAAGCATGAAATCGCCGGATACGGGAAACGAGAAGCTGAAATCTCTTGAGCCACACCGTAAAGGCGGCGAAGGTTTTGCGCTCACCACCAATCAGGGCGTACGCATTGCTGACGATCAGAACTCCCTTCGCGCAGGCGCGCGCGGGCCTACCCTGCTGGAAGACTTTATCCTGCGGGAAAAAATTACCCACTTCGACCACGAGCGGATACCGGAACGTATCGTCCACGCGCGCGGTTCCGCTGCGCACGGCTACTTCCAGCCCTATAAGAGTCTGAAAGCGATCACTAAAGCGGATTTCCTCTCCGACCCGGATAAAATCACCCCGGTGTTTGTGCGTTTCTCCACCGTGCAGGGCGGTGCGGGGTCGGCAGATACCGTCCGGGATATCCGCGGCTTTGCCACCAAATTTTATACCGAAGAGGGGATTTTCGATCTGGTCGGCAACAACACCCCGGTGTTCTTCATTCAGGATGCGCATAAATTTCCTGACTTTGTCCATGCGGTAAAACCGGAGCCCCACTGGGCCATACCGCAGGGACAAAGTGCGCACGACACCTTCTGGGACTACGTCTCCCTGCAGCCTGAAACCTTGCACAACGTGATGTGGGCGATGTCAGACCGCGGCATTCCACGCAGCTACCGCACCATGGAAGGGTTTGGCATCCACACCTTCCGGATGATCAACGCCGAGGGGAAAGCCACGTTTGTGCGCTTCCACTGGAAGCCGGTAGCGGGTAAAGCCTCGCTGGTGTGGGACGAGGCGCAGAAGCTGACCGGGCGCGATCCGGACTTCCATCGCCGCGAGCTGTGGGAGTCCATTGAAGCGGGCGACTTCCCGGAGTACGAGCTGGGTCTGCAGCTCATCCCGGAAGAGGACGAATTTAAGTTCGATTTCGATCTTCTGGACCCGACGAAGCTGATCCCGGAAGAGCTGGTACCGGTGCAGCTGGTAGGTAAAATGGTGCTCAACCGCAACCCGGATAATTTCTTTGCCGAAAACGAGCAGGCCGCGTTCCACCCGGGGCATATCGTGCCGGGGCTGGACTTCACCAACGATCCGCTCCTTCAGGGACGCCTGTTCTCCTATACCGATACGCAGATCAGCCGACTCGGCGGGCCGAACTTCCACGAAATTCCGATTAACCGCCCAACCTGCCCGTACCATAACTTCCAGCGCGACGGGATGCACCGTCAGGATATTGATACCAACCCGGCTAACTATGAGCCGAACTCCATCAACGATAACTGGCCGCGTGAAACCCCTCCCGGGCCGAAACGCGGTGGCTTCGAATCGTACCAGGAGCGTATCGATGGCAACAAAATTCGCGAGCGTAGCCCCTCGTACGGCGAATATTACGCCCACCCTCGCCTGTTCTGGAACAGCCAGACGCCGATTGAGCAACAGCACATCATCGGCGGCTTCAGCTTTGAGCTGAGCAAAGTGGTGCGCACCTACATCCGCGAGCGGGTAGTCGATCAGCTGGCGCATATTGATATTCAGCTAGCCCAGAGCGTTGCGGATAACCTGGGCATTACGCTGACCGACGAGCAGCGCAATCTTGCCCCGCCGAAAGAGGTTAACGGGGTGAAAAAAGATCCGTCTCTGAGCCTGTATGCGGTGCCGGGCGGCTCGATTAAAGGCCGCGTGGTCGCCGTTCTGCTGAACGACAAAACCCGCGCCAGCGACGTGCTGGGAATTATGCAGGCGCTTAAAACCCAGGGCGTGCATGCCAAACTGCTCTATTCCCGCATGGGTGAAGTGACGGCCGACGATGGTTCTGTGCTGCCGGTCGCGGCGACCTTTGCCGGTGCGCCATCGCTGACCGTCGATGCGGTAATTGTGCCGGGCGGGGATATTGCCAGCCTGCTGACCAACGGCGACGCCGTCTATTATCTGCTGGAAGCCTATAAGCACCTGAAGCCGATCGCGCTGTCCGGCGACGCGCGACAGTTTAAGGCGCAGCTGAAGGTTGCCGATCAGGGTGAGGACGGCATTGTCGAGGGAGATAACGTTGACGATGCCTTTATGACGAAGCTGTTTGTTTTGCTCGCCGCGCACCGCGTCTGGTCGCGAAGCAGCAAGATTGACCAGATACCGGCGTAAAAAAAGCCGGGTGGCGCTTGCGCTTACCCGGCCTACATTCGATTGGTTTTGTAGGCCCGGTAAGGTAAAGCCGCCACCGGGCTTTATTTCAAAGATCCCCGAACGTCCCCAAACGATACCCTCGCTCGGCAATCGCGTATTTCAACGACGGCGACGTCAGGACATCCAGCTCCGCCAGGCGCGGCCAGCAGTAGGCGCTTTTATGCACGGTGTTATCGACAAAGGCAGGATGCGCCATGACCTCCAGCGACCGTTCCCCTCGCGCGGCGGAATCATCCAGCACCTTCAGGAACAGCGCGTCGTCAATCTCGTCGCCGTAAAATGCGCTGCTGAACCCCTCTGTGGTGGTGACAGCGCAGTCCGGCAATCCGCGCACCTCCCGATCTACGCGCATCGCGACGCCGTTGCGCTTTGCGAAATCAGCGACAATCGGGAAAATCGTCGGGATCATATGCACGTGGTGATGGCTATCGATGTGCGTCGGCGCCCTACCAAACACATCAACAAAGCGGTTGAACTGACTCTCCAGCTCGCGGGCAATCTCTTCGAGCGGCAGAGCACCCTGCTCTGCCAGTTCCCAAATCCATTTGCCCAGCTGGCCGTCGCGCGTCAGGCCCGGCATTGGAGAAAGCGGCATCCCGAGCGTCAGTACAAAATGCATGCCGACGCCCAGCTCCGGCACCTCGCGGCTCAGCTGCGCCGAGTGTTCAACCGCCTCACCATTAACCAGCGCCGTGGTAGAGGTCACCACACCCCGGCGACAGGCTTCAATAATGCCGTAGTTCTGGCCTTTCGAGAGGCCAAAATCATCAGCATTAACGATCAGCAGGTTTTCCATTGTGCGTCCTCTTATTGCTGTTTGAACTTCAGCTTCTCGATCGTAGCGGCAAAGTTTGGCAACCATTTCTCATGCGCCAGGATCATCTCGCTGGCCAGCTGCTCCGCGTCGCGGTCGGAATGCACCAGCGGGCTAAGGTTCAACGCCAGCAGCACGTCATTGAGTTCGCCGCTTAGCGCCGCATTGCTTGCCGCCACTTCAAAGCCTTTGATGGTATGAATCAGGCCCATGACCTTGTCATCGAAGCGGGTGATACGGGGATGCGGTTTAGCACCCTCGCGCCCCAGGATGCAGGTCATCTCAACCGCCCAGTCAGCCGGAATATTGTCGATATGTCCATGATGCGGCACATTCACATAGTGCTCCGCCTGCTTGTCGTTGTAGATGGCGTTGATCACTTCGCACGCCGCATCGGAGTAGTAGGCCCCGCCGCGCTGCTCCAGCTCTTTCGGTTTGACGTTCAGGTTCGGATCTTTATACAAATCGAACAGCTGCTTCTCGACCTTCTGAACGATCTGCGCACGCGCGCCGCCCTTATAGTACTCGCCCATTTCGATGGCCAGCATCTCTTTCTGCTTGAAGTAGTAAAGCAAATACGAGCAAGGCAGCAGATTCAGCGAGCGGATCAACCCTTCGCTAAACGGCAGGTCAAAGATGTTTTTCACCGATGCCGCCGTCAGGCGACCGGAAGCCACGCCGTCCAGCAGTTCGGCAAACCGTGATTTACCGTTCACGATAACGTCTTTAATGAACACCATGTGGTTCAGGCCGAACAAATCGATGGAGAGGTCGTCGCTGTCGGTCAGCTCCAGCACGTCGCGGATGAACATCTTCATGCCGATCGGAATATTACAGACGCCGATAAAACGTTTGAAGTTCGTATGCCGATAGACCGCCTCGGTCACCATCCCGGCCGGGTTGGTGAAGTTAATCACCCACGCGTTCGGGCAGATCTCCTGCACGTCTTTGACGATGTCGAAAATGACCGGGATGGTACGCAGGCCTTTAAAAAGGCCGCCCGCGCCGTTGGTCTCCTGCCCCAGATAGCCATGGCTCAGGGGAATACGTTCGTCCAGCTCACGCGCTTTCAGCTGGCCGACGCGCAGCTGGGTGGTCACGAAATCCGCATCTTTCAGCGCCAGACGACGATCGAGGGTTTTATGCACGGTCAAAGGCACGCCGGCTTTTTCCACCATGCGCTTGCACAGGTCGAAAATAATATTCAGCTTTTCCTGACCTTCCTCAACGTCCACCAGCCATAATTCGCTGACTGGTAATTCATGATAACGTTTCAGAAAGCCTTCCAGTAATTCCGGGGTATAGCTGCTGCCGCCACCAATGGTTACGACTTTTAATTTATTCTGCATAATATCTCCCTTAGCGTATCAGGTTAATCGCCTGCAAGGTATAGCGTGCTCTTCCCGCTATTTGGGCAAGCCATTAAAGCAATATTCGTGGCGGGTAATCCGCCGACAGTTAATTAATTACCGTTAAATTTTTCCGGTAACTGTTCGGGGTAAATGACGTCAATTTCTTAAAGGTTTTAATAAACAGGCTGGGACTGCTGTATCCTGACTCGTATGCAATATCGGTGACAGAATAGTTGGTGATTTCCAGCTGTTTTTTAGCAAAATTAATGCGGATTTCATTAATAATTTGCACGGGCGTTTTACGATAATAACGCTGCGTCGCGCGGGTCAGATATTCCTGGGATTTCCCCGACAGGGAGACCATATTTTCCAGCGCATTTTCGCTGAACTGGCCTTTATCGTGCATCAGCTCAACGGTGCTGCGCAGCCACTGTGGAATATCATCCGTTACCTGCTGCTCTTCCCGATGGTGGCGCAGCCGGTTCATCACGTAGAAGGTCACCGTTTCAATAAACTCATCAAATTCATTGTCGCGGAAGTTAAGCGAGGCGATAACCGTTTCAATCCAGGTCATGAACTCGTTTTTGACCCGATAGACCTGAGAGGCCACAAAGCAGAACGGCACCAGCGGCAGATAGTGCTTCTCGAAGAAACGTCTGCTGACGCCCACGTTCAGAATGCGGGTGGCACCAAATTCGTAAAAGCTCTGGTGGTAAGACCCCATCGGCAGGAAGACGAAATCCCCTCGTTCAAGCAGGACGCGCTTACCGTTGATCTCCTGGTAGTAGCGACCGGTCAGAACAATCGTGAACTCGTAGTAGTCATGCTGGTGCAGACCGCTGGCGCTCTCCGTTTTGTTGTAGATAACCACGTGAAAATTTTTGCCGTTAAACAGCTGCTGTTCAAGCGCGGTTTTGATTTCCATCGTGCTGACCTCCTGCTACTCAGTCTGACTTACTGCATCTTCTCGTGAAGCTCAATGAGCTCCGCCACCAGCTCGCGCGCCAGCATCGAGGTCATCAGGTGATCCTGCGCGTGGACCAGCACCAGGCTGACCTTCATCTTTCCTTCGCCCTGATCGCTTTCAATCAGCTTTGTTTGCACCAGATGCGCTTCGTTAAGCGCCGTGCGGGACTGTTCCATCATGGTTTTTGCCGCGGCGAAATCCCCCTGCTTGGCCTGCTTCAGTGCGCCATAGGCCAGGCTGCGGGCCTGCCCGGAGTTGATGATAAGCCCCATCACCACTTCTTCGAGATCGTTCTCAACGGCTTCGTCTGCGACAATACTATCCAAATCTAACATGTTTAAGCTCCTTGTGGCTGGCGCGGGTTTCCCCGCGCCGGTCAATCTTAGAATTTCAGTGAGAGGGCAATATCCTCTTCGCTCTCTTCTTCATCAATGATGGTGGCGGCTTTGTTGGCAATCGCCACGAACGGCATGTACAGCAGGGTGGCAACTCCGAGGTTGAATATCGCCAGCAGGAAGGCCGCGACGCTGCCGTTGGTGTTGAAGAAGGCGCCCAGACCCGCCGGCATGGTCCACGGCGCAATGTTGGTGACCGGTGGGATGATGCCCATGTAATACGCCGTCAGGGTGATAGCGGCCAGCAGCGGCTGAATCAGGATGAACGGAATGAACATTACCGGGTTCATGATGATTGGCAGACCGAACAGAATCGGTTCGTTAATCTGGAAGATGCCTGATGGCAGCGCCAGCTTAGCGACCTGACGGTAGTCAGCACGGCGAGAGACAATAAAGACCGCGATGATCAGACCCAAGGTCGCCCCGGTACCGCCCAGGAAGATATAGGAGTCAAGCATCGGCTTCGCCCACACATGGAAGGTTTTACCCGCTGCCAGCGCCGCGTCAACGGAGCCGTACTGTTGGTAAAGCGCAACGTTTTCCAGTGCCCATGGGGTCATAATTCCGCTGTCCAGCGCGGCCAGTGCCAGTGAACCATGCACGCCAAAGAACCACAGCAGAGAGGTAAAAATCACATACGCCCAACCGACCACGCCACCCATCGACGCCAGCGGCGTAGAGATAGAGTCCATGATGATCTGGTGGAAGTTTGTGCCCCAGTGGGAGAGCGCCCAGGCGATAATCCCCATGATGGAGAGAATAATGAAGCCCGGAATCAACGCGGAAAATGAACGAGAAACAGAAGCCGGTACGCTATCCGGCAGGCGGATAACCCAGTTGCGGCGGATAATAAAGGTGAACATCTCTGCCACCACCAGACCGATAACAATACCGGAGATGATGTTGGCCCCGCCCAGCCAGTTGGCACCGACGGCATAGGCTTCACCCACGCTGTATGGCGTTACGGTCATAAAGGCGGCGACGGATAATAACCCGGCGGCCAGCGGATCCACCTTACGCTCTTCTGCCAGTGCCATCCCAATAAAGAAAGGCGCCATCAGCGACATAATCCCCAACGTACCGTTATAGACGTTGCCGCCGATGGCTTTAAAACCATTAAGGGTTTCAATAGTAGAAGCGTCTAACCGAATTCCTAATGAATAAAAGAAGGAACCTTCACCAAAGCTCAGAAAAACGTTGTTAATTAAAACGAACATGGCCCCGGCCAGCGTCAACGGCATTAATTTAATAAAGCCGTTTTTGATGGCATTAACGTGAGGCTGCTTTCCTATTTTAACAGCAAAAGGAAGGAGTACCTTTTCAAGTGAAGCGATGACTTTACTCATAGGAAAATACCCTTAAATGCCGTAACGCATGTTACGGCGTATTGTGTGTGAAATAACTCTTTGACGGGAAAAATAAAAATTAATTAGCAGCTTTTTTAATGGCTGCCACAGCAGCTTTAAGAACACCTAAACCATCAATTTTGCCGTACAGCCCCGAGTCGATCACTTCGACCGGTTTATTCGGTAACAGTCGTTGAATTTCGGGCAACATATAGGCGATTTGCGGTCCCAGTAAAACGACATCGGCTCTCTGACCTTTTTCGCCCGCCAGCGTCTCGGGGAACGCTTCAATCACCACAGGGACTTCATACTTTTCAGCCTGCGCACGCATCTTTGAAACCAGAAGCGAGGTTGACATGCCCGCTGAGCAGAACAGGTAGATATGTTTCTTTTCCATCGTGATTTCCCTCTTGTATGACTACCTGCCATCGCGCTATCACTCGACTCGCTGTCCCAGCAGACAGGTAGCTTGCGTACTGTTGTTTATCGTTGGAGTGAGTATACGCAATGGTACAGACAGGGGATAATTCTGGATAGACTCAAATTGTCTCTCATTGACCTGGCTTGTTGACTCCCTTCACATTTCGGGCAAATAATTCGCGCAAAGAAATAAGATTTTCTGATGCATAAAAAAACCGGCCCTGGGGGCCGGTTTTTTACATCCTCAGGCAAGCAGGGTTACTGCGCCTTAGGTGCCTGCGGATCGGTATCGTATTCAGCACAGGTCTGATAGCCGGAGTTAATCACATGGCCGGTATCATCCAGGGCGACAAAGTAGGTTTCTGCCTTACCATCACGTTGACCCAGGATATAGGTCTGGCAGGTCCCTTTCGCATGAATCATGGTCACTTCAGAAGAAGGTTTACCGGCAATCGCAGCCACCTGCGAACGGGTCATCCCTTTTTTAACGTCTTTTACTACGGGCTGCGTAAACTGATCCTTAGTGCGATCGTAAGCCGTACACCCTGCCAGCATAGTCAGTACCGCCGCTGCGCTAAGAATTCCTGCTACGTTCTTGTTCATATTCCGTCCTCTTGTTTATCAGCGTGTTATCTAAGCATGGGATAAAAAGTACTATTGTTCAACTTTGTGAGTTACGCCAGACGAATTTCGGAAAATTCTAATAAAACAACGATAAGCTGCTAAATCGGCGCAAATTAGCGCACTCGAAACTGTGATCCTTGTCGTTTCTCGCCCAAAGGGTTAGTTTTAACAGCTAACACATTCTGTTTATGTACTGCATATGGAGGGCGTGATGGCTCTGCAACAAGAGATTATTCAGGCACTGGGCGCGAAGCCTACGGTAGATGCACATGAAGAGATCCGCCGCAGCGTGGATTTTTTAAAATCGTACTTAAAAAAGAACGCTTTCCTGAAATCCCTGGTGCTGGGCATCAGCGGCGGCCAGGATTCTACCCTGACCGGTAAACTCTGCCAGATGGCGATTTCAGAGCTTCGCGAAGAGACGGGCGATGAGACGCTGCAGTTTATCGCTGTGCGCCTTCCTTACGGCGTACAGGCGGACGAGCAGGATTGCCAGGATGCCATTGCCTTCATTCAGCCTGACCGCGTGCTGACCGTGAATATTAAGGGCTCGGTGCTGGCAAGCGAGCAGGCGCTTCGCGAAGCGGGCATTGAGCTGAGCGATTTTGTTCGCGGCAACGAGAAAGCCCGCGAACGTATGAAAGCACAGTACAGCATCGCAGGGATGACCAAAGGCGTCGTGGTCGGCACCGACCATGCGGCAGAAGCGATCACCGGTTTCTTCACCAAATACGGCGACGGCGGCACCGACATTAACCCTATCTTCCGTCTCAACAAGCGTCAGGGCAAGCAGCTGCTTGCCGCGCTGGGCTGTCCTGAGCATCTGTATAAGAAAGCGCCGACAGCCGATCTGGAGGACGATCGCCCTTCCCTGCCGGATGAAGCAGCGCTTGGCGTCACCTATGACAACATTGATGATTATCTGGAAGGCAAAAAGCTGGATGAACGTACCGCGAAAATCATCGAAGGCTGGTATCTGAAAACCGAGCACAAGCGCCACACGCCCATTACGGTGTTTGACGACTTCTGGAAAAAATAAAGCAAAACGGTAACCCCGTTTTGTAGGCCGGGTAAGGCGTCGCCGCCACCCGGCTCTTTTTTAACCACCACACTCCTGCTACACTGTATACCTGAACAGTATATGGAGCAGTATGTGAGCAGGCGTCAATCCGCCCCGCGTCTTGAGTTTGAAGCGGCGGCTATCTACGAATATCCCGAGCACCTTCGCCCCTGGCTTGAAGCATTGCCTAAACAGCCGGGCGTGTACATCTTTCACGGCGAAAGCGACACCCTGCCGCTCTACATTGGCAAGAGCGTTAACATTCGCAGTCGGGTGTTATCCCATCTGCGTACCCCGGACGAGGCCGCCATGCTGCGCCAGTCGCGACGCATTACCTGGTTCCAGACGGCCGGAGAAATGGGCGCGCTATTGCTGGAAGCGCGTTTGATTAAAGAGCAGCAGCCGCTGTTCAATAAGCGCCTGCGCCGCAACCGTCAGCTCTGCTCCCTGCAGATCAACGATGGCAAGCCGCAGGTCGTCTACGCGCGCGAGGTCGATTTTTCACATGCCCCCAATCTCTATGGGCTGTTCGCCAATAAACGCGCCGCGCTCCAGGCGCTGCAGACGCTGGCGGACGAGCTGCAGCTTTGCTACAGCCTTTTAGGTCTGGAGGCAACCACCCGCGGACGCGCCTGTTTCCGATCCGCGCTGAAGCGCTGCGCCGGTGCCTGCTGTGGGAAAGAGAGCATTGAGGCGCACCACGCCCGGCTCCTCTCCGGTCTGGGGGCCATCAGCGTGAAGTGCTGGCCCTGGGAAAGCGCCGTTGCGCTAAAAGAAGTGGGTGACGCGATGACCCAGTATCACATCGTCAATAACTGGCTCTGGCTGGGCGCTGTCGACGACATCAACGACGCGGCAACCCTGCTGCGCACGCCCGCCGGATTTGACCACGATGGCTATAAAATTCTCTGTAAGCCGGTATTAGCCGGTAAATTTGAGATCATTGTGCTCAATGACCTGGCAGCCACGTGATTTCGCTGAACAATAAGGTGCCCTGAGCCTCCAGCAGACGCAGCGTATGGGTACCCTCCTCCCAGCTGGCGCCCTGATCGGCCGTCAGAAATTTATCACCCAGCTGCCACGCCCCGCTTAACACAAATATCACGCCCCCGCGTGAGCCAAAGGTGGTAAAGGTACGGTCAGCCACGCGCACCTTCGCCCGGCAGCAGTCGCGCCGGGTCATGATGTTGAAGTCCATCGCCATCCGCCCATCGGACAGCAGCGCTTTCACCGGCAGATCGCCGGCAAAGCTGTAGGGCTGATGGTGCTTGAGGGTATGGAAAAATGCCTGACCGGCATCCAGCGTCACCTCCCCTCCTTCCAGTAACGTGATCACCCGGTCAACGCCTGGAAACGAGGAAAATTCGCCGTTGCTTGCAATAGTCGCGATACTGGCACGCCATTGAAAATCCCGCGTCGCGGGAGGGAAACAACAAATCTCACGCGTTTCACCCGCACCATTGCGCCAGAGGCTGACCGGCATCTTACGGATATCAAAGAACTCCATCACCACTCCTGAATGGCACAACCCGTGCCAGGGCAAGGATATTGCTATCGTTGCTGTCTTGTTTGTTATCGTTGGGTATTCACAGAAACAGTATCGGCAGCAGAGCGGGCAGGCCTTAGCGGAACGTTAATAAAAATTCTAACGCCATGACTCTACAAACATTCTCTGATGCGACTACAGGAGCATACCGCGCTGGCGGCGGCAGACAAGAGGGCAGGAAAGAAAAACCGCCGGTCCTGTCCACAGCGATTGCGCTTTTGTGGACAGGATCCCGGCGGTCTTAAGAGAGTGAACCGATTATTCGGTTGGTGCTGGCATTTTACCTTCCATCGCCGGACGTTCTGTCAGACGCTTCTCAAAATTCGCATTAAATTGTTTTTTCTGTTCAGGGGTCAGAATGTTGTAGATCTTGTTCTGGGTTTCCATGTGAGCCAGCATGCGGGCTTTGTGCTCCTCGGCCATTTTGTCGATCTGCGCTTCGGCTTTCGCCTTATCGAAGCTGTCGCTGGCGATGATGTCATGCATCGCGCGACGCTCTTCAAGCGGTGGACGTTTCATCTGGTCGCGTTCGCCTTTTCTGATGTCGCGGATCTGCTGCTTCTGCGCATCCGTCAGGTTGAGATCCTTAAACATCATCATCTCGTTGTGCATACCCGGACCTTTATGATGCATCATCATTTTGCCTTCAGCAGGCGCGGCAGGTGCAGTGGTCGCAGTATCTGCGGCGAACGCCATGCTGGTAGCGCCCAGAGCCAGGGTAGAAGCAACAAACAGTGCAGTAAACTTACGCATAATTTATTTCCTTTCTTTCAGTTATTCTTCGGCGCTATGCCGTGTTGACGAGATTAACTTTACGGGGTTTATCGTCAATTAGTCAGAGCAACGGTAAAACAATGAAAGTGTAAAAAACAAATTTTCGCCAAATGTGGAGGAAATAAGGATAAAGCGTGGAGAGTTGCAACCAAAAATATTCAATACGATGATTTTAAAGCGATTTTGCAGAAGTATAACGGAGTGAAGGTGAATAATAAAGCAATTCACCAGGAATATTCTGCAAAACACGTTCACGCGCTTTAATTGCTAAGAAAAGGTATTTAACTTCCCCTCCCGGATGATGAGAGGGGAAAGGTTCAGGATATTTTTTCCAGCATCAGCCCGGCCCGCAGGCCAAACGCGACGGTTGGGTTAGGGAATAAAACATACTCGGTGGTTTTCTGCACCTCGTAACGTTCCTCGCCATCCTCGGCCAGCAGCGCCCCTTTGCGGAACGGGGTGAAGTTGAGTGTGTGTGCGGCCATGTGGAGCAGGAAGGCGTCGCTGCGGCGCGTGATCTGCTGTACGACCCGGTAACGCTCAACGGTCTGATGCGTAGGCTCGGGAGCCAACCCGCCCAGCAGCGCCCGCAGGGCGAGATGCGTTGGCGCAAAGCGGGTAAGATCGTTTTGCCCAAACGGCAGCGCTTTCCCCAGCTCCAGCGTACAGGACAACGCCCCAAAGTGCTCACAGGTGAAGTGCGTAAAGGTTCCGCCCGGCGACTGGTGAAACACCAGCGCCTCCAGCCCGGCGTCTCCCAGCCAGCCCAGGAAATCTTCCTCCCACGGCTGATTGCGCTGCGGCAGAACGCCGAAGCGAACGTGGTAGGACGCGCGAATTGCCGTGTGCAGATCCAGATGCCAGCGCACGGGTCCCGCAGCGGCAAAAAACGGGGTCACGATGTTCTCCAGCCACTGTGCCCGCGCCGTTTCGTCACTCTGCGGAAACTGCGACCAGCGCCCGCCGAACATGCGGTTGATATCGCTGACCAGATACCGCTTGTTTTGCGCCAGCGCAGGCGGATTGCCGAGCACCACCAGCACGCGGCACTTCAGGGTAATCTCATCGCGATACAGCGCGCGCAGCAGCAGATCGACAATCTCAACGGGCGCCGTTTCATTCCCGTGGATACCCGTTGAAAGCAGCAGCGAGAGATCGCTTTTTGCTGTCGGCGTCAGCTCAAGCACCCCGCGGCCCAGCCACCGCCAGCGAAATGAGGGGCCCTCCCCCTCTTTCTGTTCCGGTGTCTCATCGGCCAGGGTCAGCGCCAGTAAATTTTCCATATCCACTCCTTCAGCGCTGGAACGGGTAAACCGATCCCAGCTGCAGGATTGCCGATAACGCGTCCAGCGCCTCGCGACCTTCGCGTAGAAGCTGCGGGTCAACCAGATCCGCCTGCGTTAACCGATCGCGATAGTAGCGATCGACCCAGTCATTCAGCCGCGTAAAGAGCGTATCGTTCATCATGACCGCCGGATTCACCGCCTGCATTTCGTCCTGGGTCAAGACCACGCGCAGACGTAAACAGGCGGGACCACCGCCGTTGGCCATGCTTTCGCGCAGGTCAAACACGCGCAGTTCGGAAATGGGGTTATCGGCCTTCACCAGCTCGGTCAGATAGCGCCACACGCCCTGATGATCCCGGGACTCCTGCGGCAGAACCAGCATCATGCTGCCGTCATCGCGGCTCAGCAGCTGGCTATTGAACAGATACGTTTCTACCGCGTCCTGCACGCTCACCGCCTCCGTGGGCACCTGAATTGGCGTAAAGCCGCGCACGCGCTCATGCAGCGTGGCGAGCAGTTTCTCCTGATGGGCAAACGCCTGCTCGTGGCAGAACAGCACCTGGCGGTTAGAAACGGCGATCACGTCGTTGTGGAATACGCCCTGGTCAATCACATGCGGGTTTTGCTGGGCAAAAAACACCTGGGAAGGATTAACCTGATTCAGGCGGGCAACCGCCTGGCTGGCCGCCAGCGTCTGACGAGCAGGATAACGGGTTGGCGCGGCGTGGCTGCCCTCTTCTCGCCCGTAGATAAACAGCTGCAGGCCCGGATCGCCATAATCGCCCCCCAGGCGGTTATGGTTGGCCGCGCCTTCGTCGCCGAACATCGCCACCTGCGGCAGGGCCTGATGCACCGCAAAATGGGCGTCCTGGTTGAAAATGGCGCGCAGCACGCGCTCGGTGGTTTCCGCTTCGGTGGCGCGGTGAAACTTGTTATTCAGGTTCGCCACCGTCAGGTGGACTTTGCCATCCAGCGTATCGGCTGACGGCGCGACGGTTGCCGCGTTGGCGACCCACATCGAAGAGGCGGAGCTTGCCGCCGAGAGCAGGTGCGGCGTCTGCGTACCCGCTTTTTCAACTACCTGCTCATCGGTGCCGCTAAAGCCGAGCTGGCGCAGCACCGCCACGTTCGGACGCTCCTGCGGCGGGATCACCGCCTGCGGGAAACCGGCATCCGCCAGCGCTTTCATCTTCAGCAGCCCCTGTTTTGCCGCCAGCTTCGGGTTGGAAACCTGAAAGCGGTGCTTCGTCGAGGCTTCATTACCAAAAGAGAGACCGGCGTAGTGGTGCGTCAGCCCCACCAGCCCGTCAAAGTTGACTTCACGCGCTTTCATGACGGTCCCCTCCGGTAAAGTCCAGCCCCGGATTAAGCGTCTCCGGCAGCGTCAGCGCCGGGGTTTCCAGGCTCGCCATCGGCCAGGCACAGTAATCGGCGGCATACCACGCGCTGGCGCGATGGTTGCCCGATGCGCCCACGCCGCCGAACGGCGCGGTGCTCGCGGCCCCGGTCAGCGGTTTATTCCAGTTCACAATCCCGGCGCGCGCTTCCAGCAGCAGCCGATCAAACTTCTCGCGATGAGGCGAAATCAGCCCGCTCGACAGGCCGTAGCGGGTGTTATTGGCCATCGCAATCGCCGCATCAAAATCGTCGTAACGCCAGACGCACAGCAGCGGACCAAAGACCTCTTCATCCGGGACGTTGCTCGCGCCACTCATCTCTACGATGCCCGGCGTCAGCAGCGAGGTTCCCGGCTGAACCAGCTTCGGCTCCAGCAGGGTTTTCGCGCCGCGCGCGACGTGGTCCTGCCAGGCCTTCAGCACGTTCAGCGCGGCCTGTTCGGAAATCAGTCCGCCGATAAACGGCTGCGGATCGGCATCCCACGCGGCTGGCACCAGGCGCGCGCTTACCTCTACAAGACGTTTCAGGAAAGCATCCCCCTGCGCACCTCTTTTCACCAGCAGACGGCGGGCACAGGTGCAGCGCTGTCCGGCGGTTATAAAGGCGGACTGAATCGTCAGGTGCACCGCGGCGTCAATATCATCCGGGTCTTCCACAATCAGCGGGTTGTTGCCCCCCATCTCCAGCGCCAGAATTTTTTCCGGCTGCCCCGCCAGCTGGCGGTGCAGCTGATAGCCCGTCCCGGCGCTGCCGGTAAACAGCAGGCCGTCGATATCGCTCAGCGCGCTCAGCGCCTGACCGGTTTCCCGTCCGCCCTGCACCAGGTTTAGCACGCCCGGCGGCAGGCCTGCCTGTTCCCACAGCTTAACCACCGCTTCGCCGGTTAATGGCGTGAGCTCGCTCGGTTTGAAGATGACGGTATTGCCCGCCAGCAGCGCGGGCACAATGTGCCCATTCGGCAGATGCCCCGGGAAGTTGTACGGACCAAACACCGCCAGCACGCCGTGCGGACGGTGGCGCAGCGTGGCCGCGCCGTCCGGCATGTCGGTGTGCTGTTCGCCGGTACGGGTGTGGTACGCCTTCACCGAAATGGCGATTTTGTTGATCATCGCCGTCACTTCGGTTGTCGCTTCCCAGCGCGGTTTACTGGTTTCAGACGCGATGATGCGCGTCAGTTCGGCCTTGTTTGCCTCCAGCAGCCCGGCAAACTTTTCAACAATTTCCTGGCGCACGGCGAAAGGCTGTTTTGCCCACGCCGGAAACGCGCGGCGGGCGGCATGGCAGGCTTGTTCCACCTGCGCGGCGCTGGCGTCATTCCCCTTCCAGAGCGCCTCTTTTCCTACCGGATTGGTCTTTACGCGCTGTTCGCCTTCGCCCGTGACCCAGTCACCGTTAATCCATAATGTCATGCTGTTTTCTCCTCAGGGCAGAGACGCACCAGGCGAACCGTATCGCCGGCGTTACATTTCAGGGCATCCAGTTCTGCAGCCGTCAGCACCAGACGTTCACATTTGGGGTTGGTACGCACCAGCATGGCGCGGAAGTTGGCATAATTTTCGTTCGCCACCAGGCACGCCGGCCAGTCGCCCGGCGCGGGCTGGCCTTCAGAGACCTCAACCAGCCGGCTCTTACGGATCGCGCGCACGCGGTCGATATCGCACTCAAGCGTAGGCCCGCCGTCAAAGATGTCGACATAGTTGCGGTAGCGGAAGCCTTCTTTCTCCAGCACCGCGCGGGCGGGTGCGGTTTGCGGATGCACTTCGCCGATCACCGCCTGTGCTTCCGGGCTGAGGAAATGGGTATAAATAGGATGCTTCGGCATCAGTTCGGCAATAAAGGCTTTCTGGCCGGTGCCGCAGAGATAGTCCGCCCGGCTGAACTCCATCGAGAAGAAGCGCTCGCCCAGGCTCTCCCAGAACGGTGAGTAGCCGGTGTCGTCGATCACGCCGCGCATCTCCGCAACCACTTTTTCGTTAAAGCGATCGCGGAAGGCGGCCATAAACATAAAGCGCGATTTGGAGAGCAGATAGCCGTTGCCCTCTTTTCGCCACGCCGGGTCGAGAAACAGCGTGCAAAGCTCGCTGGCGCCCGTGTGGTCATTGCAGAGAAACAGCGTGGGCAGCGCGTTATAGACGTTAAGCTCTTTCGAGGCGTGAACCATGGTGCCGACGCGGTAGTTGTACCACGGATCGTTAAGCCCGACGGCCACTTCAATGGCGCAGATCCCGGCCACGGTTCCCGTGTCGGTGTCTTCCAGCACGAACACATACCCCTGTTCGCTTTTTGGCAACGTCCCCTGCCAGGTTTGCAGGGCGCGCTCAATGCGCGCCGACAGCGTATTTTCATCGGCAGGAAGCGAGGTCAGCCCGCCTCCCGTCTTACCGGCAAGCTGCATGAGCCCGGCGAGGTCGCCGCGCTCAACGGGACGGATGACCATCATGATGACACCCCGGATTTCACTTTTTCACACGCCAGCGCAAAGCGGTCCAGACCGGTTTGCACCTCTTCCTCGCTGACGATCAGCGCGGGAGCAAAACGCACTACGTTGGCACCGGCAATCAGCACCATCACGCCCACTTTTGCCGCTTCCTGTGAAATAAGTTTAGCTTTCCCGGCAAACTCAGCTGTGAGCTCGCAGCCGATTAACAGCCCCAGGCCGCGGATCTCTTTAAACAGCCCCGTTTTGCCGTTGATGGCGTTCAGACGCTCAACAAACCAGTCGTGGCGCTGCTTAACGCCCTTCAGCACCTCAGGGGTGTTAATGATGTCGAGCACCTGCCCGGCGACGGCGGTGGCCAGCGGGTTGCCGCCGTAGGTGGTGCCGTGGGTGCCGACGGTCATCACGCTGGCGAATTTATCGGTGGTCAGCGTCGCGCCAATCGGGAAGCCGCCGCCCAGCGCTTTGGCGGTCGAAAGCACGTCCGGCGTGACGCCGTAGTGCATATAGGCATACAGCTCGCCGGTGCGGCCCACGCCGGTCTGGACTTCGTCGAAAATCAGCACCGCGTTATGACGATCGCACAGCTCGCGCAGCCCCTGCAGGAATTCCTTTTTCGCCGGAAGCACGCCGCCCTCGCCCTGCATCGGCTCGACGATCACCGCGCAGGTGGTGTCGTTAATCAGCTCGCTGGCGGACTGCAGATCGTTATAAATACCGTGACGGATATCCGGCGGCAGCGGGGCGAAATCCTGCGAGTATGAAGGCTGGCCGCCCGCGCTGACGGTAAAGAGCGTGCGCCCGTGGAAGGCATTTTTAAACGCCACGATGCCGCTCTTGTGGGTACCAAATTTATCGTGCGCATATTTGCGCGCCAGCTTCAGCGCCGCTTCGTTGGCTTCCGCCCCCGAGTTACAGAAAAAGACCTTCTCCGCAAACGTCGCGTCGATCAGTTTTTTGGCCAGGCGCAGCGCGGGCTCGTTGGTAAAGCCGTTGCCGGTATGCCAGAACTTCGCCGCCTGGTCATTGAGCGCCTGACGCAGCGCCGGGTGCGCATGACCCAGCGCGTTGACCGCAATCCCACCTGCAAAGTCGATATACTCTTTACCCTGCTGATCCCACAGGCGCGAGCCTTCCCCACGAACCGGAATAAAAGCCGCCGGAGCGTAAACCGGCATCATCCATTCATCGAAATTTTCACGCGTAATTGACAGAGACATAGCGACCTCATCCGGTAAATAAAAGGTTATTTGAATGTTAAATAATTGAGTGTTTGCACTGTGAATGTAGATTGCAGCCTTCGTGCCAGCCAGCGATAAAATTGCATAAACGGGTTGAGGTAACAGAATATCAATAAGTTACAATATGGAGTTATTCACCTTTAGTGCATAAAAAGTGAATATTTTTACGACAAGCGGCGCTTTGCCGCATTAAAATCAGAAAGAGTATGCACAGGCCAAATATAATTCTGGAATTGTGATCGCTCGCGAAATTTATCGGTCATTTACGCCCTGTTTGAGGGCGAGGCGCGTCAGAATGGTGCAAATATTGCACCACCGGCATTATCTGTTGCAGTTATTGGCCGAAGCCGGTAACAGTTGACGCAAATTCTGCTACCATCCCTGCACTATTCACCTTGCACTGGCAGCGACTATGAAATTTGTCTCTTTTAATATCAACGGCCTGCGTGCCCGCCCTCATCAGCTTGAAGCTATCGTTGAGCAACATCAGCCAGATGTGATCGGCCTGCAGGAGACAAAGGTTCACGACGACATGTTCCCCCTCGAAGAGGTGGCGAAACTCGGCTACAACGTCTTTTATCACGGCCAGAAAGGTCACTATGGCGTCGCGCTGCTCACCAAAGCGCCGCCGGTTTCCGTGCGTCGCGGCTTCCCCGGCGACGGTGAAGAAGCGCAGCGCCGCATCATCATGGCGGAAGTCCCTTCTGCGATCGGGAATATCACGGTCATCAACGGCTATTTCCCGCAGGGTGAGAGCCGTGACCATGAAACCAAATTCCCGGCGAAAGCGAAGTTTTATCAGGATCTGCAGGACTACCTGACCACCGAACTCAAAAAAGAGAATCCGGTGCTGATCATGGGCGACATGAATATCAGCCCGAGGGATCTCGATATCGGTATTGGCGAAGAGAACCGCAAACGCTGGCTGCGCACCGGCAAATGCTCCTTCCTGCCGGAAGAGCGTGAGTGGATGGAGCGCCTGCTGGGCTGGGGCCTGGTGGACACGTTCCGCAACGCCAACCCGGAAACGCAGGATCGCTTCTCCTGGTTTGACTACCGCTCAAAAGGCTTTGACGACAACCGCGGCCTGCGTATCGACCTGCTGCTGGCCAGTTCGCCGCTGGCAGAGCGCTGCATCGAAACCGGGATCGACTACGACATCCGCAGCATGGAAAAACCATCTGACCACGCGCCGGTGTGGGCTAAATTCAAGCTGTAATGACGCGTGAACATTCCAAAAACACTCTTCCTGTGCGCCCTTCTGGGCGCATTTATGTTGACGTTTGTCATGCTTTCCCCGGGAACCCTCTCCCTGGAAGGGATTAAAACCCACCAGCAGGCACTCCTCTCCCATGTTGACCACGCGCCGCTGCGCAGCGCGCTGACCTTTTTTGCGATCTATGTGGCGGTCTCCGCCCTCTCGATTCCCGGCGCGGCGATCCTCACCCTGCTGGGCGGGGCGTTGTTTAGCCTGTGGGAAGGCACCGTGCTGGTCTCGTTTGCCTCCACCCTCGGGGCGACGCTTGCGATGCTCGCAAGCCGTTATCTGCTGCGCGACTGGGTTCAGCAGCGGTTTGCTCAGCAGATGAAAACGGTAAACGCTGGCATGGCACGCGACGGCGCGAACTTTCTTTTTGCCCTGCGCCTGATGCCGCTGTTCCCGTTTTTTCTGGTGAATTTGCTGATGGGGCTGACCCGCATGGGCGTCTGCCGCTACTGGTGGGTCAGCCAGGTCGCCATGCTGCCCGCCACGATTATCTTTCTGAACGCCGGGCGCGAGCTGGGAAAAGTGACTTCGCTGCGCGATATTTTGTCGCCGGGCATGCTATTCGCCTTTACACTACTGGGGTTATTACCGCTGGTCACCCGCCGGCTGTTTTCCCGTTTTCTCCCGTCTGCTAAAAAGTGAGGCATTATGCGCCGTGTGCGTTTTTGCACGTTTCTGACCGGTCTGCTGCTGGCAGCCCCCCTATTTGCCGCCAACGGCTGGCAGGCCATTCAGCAACAGGCTAAAGGCCAGACCGTCTGGTTTAACGCCTGGGGCGGCGATCCGGCGGTCAACCGCTATCTGGAATGGGTCAGCGATGAGATGCAAACGCACTATGCCATTACCCTAAAAATCGTCCCGCTGGCGGATGCTGCCGACGCCGTAAAACGTATTCAGACCGAAGCCGCCGCGGGGCGTAAGACCAACGGCTCGGTTGACCTGCTGTGGATTAACGGCGAAAACTTCCGCACGCTGAAAGAGGCGAACCTGCTGCAAACCGGATGGGCGCAGACGCTGCCAAACTGGCGCTATGTTGATACGCGCAAACCGGTTACGGAAGATTTTGCCGTCCCAACCGACGGGGCGGAATCGCCATGGGGCGGCGCGCAGCTGACCTTTATCGCCCGCAAGGCCAGCATGCCGACGCCGCCTGTGGATCCTCAGGCGCTGCTGGCTTACGCGCAGCAGCACCCCGGCAAGATCAGCTATCCGCGCCCGCCCGATTTTACCGGCACGGCATTTCTTGAGCAGCTGCTGCTGACGCTGACCGTTCACCCGGACGCGCTGCAAAAGGCTCCCGATAGCACCTTTGCCGAGGTGACGGCACCGCTCTGGGATTATCTGGACAAACTCCACCCGCAGCTGTGGCGCGAAGGGAAAGATTTCCCCCCTTCCCCTGCACGGATGGATGCCCTGCTTGCCAGCGGCAGCCTGAACCTGTCCCTGACCTTTAACCCGGCCCATGGTCAGCAAAAAATAGCGAGCGGCGAACTGCCTGCCGACAGCTACAGCTTTGGTTTCCAGAGTGGGATGCTAGGTAACGTCCATTTTGTGGCGATTCCGGCCAATGCCGGCGCCAGCGCGGGTGCAAAAGTGGTCGCTAATTTCCTGCTGTCACCGCAGGCGCAGATCCGCAAGGCCGACCCGGCCATCTGGGGCGATCCGAGCGTGCTGGATGCCAAAACGCTGCCCGAAGGTGAAGCCAAACAGCTGCTGGCCCACACGCCTCAGGAGTTGCCGAAGGTGCTTGCAGAGCCGCAGTCCGCCTGGGTGAACGCGCTGGAGCAGGAATGGCTGCGTCGTTACGGCACCCGCTGAGCGGGCTAGTCTGGCTGGCGATGGCGGTAATTTATCTACCGCTCCTGCCCGCAGGCGCCATGCTGTTGGCACCGGCGTTTTCGTTGACAAACTGGCAGCGGCTGGTGAACGATCCGCAACTCCCGCAGGCGGCCGTCGCCACGCTGGTCTCAACGCTCATCGCCACGCTGGGGGCGTTGCTGATTGCCCTTTTCCTCGTCAGCCTTTTATGGCCCGGTAAGCGCTGGCGCCGTCTCACTACCCGCCTGCCATGGCTACTGGCGATCCCCCATGTGGCGTTCGCCACCGGCGCATTACTGCTTTTTGCCGAGGGCGGTCTGTTTTATCAGATCTGCACCGTCTGTTCGCCGCCGTTTGACCGATACGGCACCGGGCTGGGCCTGACGCTCGCGGTCAAAGAGAGCGCGTTTGTGCTGTGGGCGATTTACGCCGTGCTGCCGGAGAAGCGGCTCGCGCAGCAGAAGATCGTCCTGCAAACCTTTGGCTACGGGCGTTTTCAGACGCTCAGTTGGCTGATTCTCCCGGCCATCGCGCCCGTTCTCGGGGCGGTGATGCTGGCGGTGCTGGCGTGGTCGCTCTCGGTCGTGGACGTAGCGATCGTTCTCGGGCCCGGCAACCCGCCTACCCTGGCCGTGCTGGCCTGGCAGTGGCTGAGCCAGGGCGACGCGCAGCAGCAGGCAAAAGGGACGCTGCTGTGCCTGCTTCTCCTTCTGCTGCTGTCCGCGCTTGCCGCCCTCGGGTACGGCCTCTGGAAAGCATGGCGTCGCACCATTCCGGAAGTCGCGGGGACGCGTCCCCGGTCTCAGCGCCTCCTGCCTGAGCGAGCACTGAGCGGGTTCCTCCCCGCGTGCGGCGTGCTGTGCGCCGTGGTGCTGTTGATGCTGGCGCAAAGGAATGACGTTGGCCCGGTGGGAAGCAGCCTTTCCTTCGGTCTGCTTTCAGCCTTGATTGCCCTGGTCGTCGGCTTGCTCTGGCTGGAATGGGGTCCGCAGCGTGGCACGCTGTGGGTATGGTTACCGCTCGCCCTTCCGGCCCTCCCGCTCGTCACCGGTCAGTATGCGATTGCGTTGCACCTGGGCATCGACGGGCACTACGCCGCCGTGCTCTGGAGCCACCTCCTGTGGGTATTGCCGTGGACGCTGCTGGTGCTGCAGCCCGCCTGGCGGCGGATCGATCCCCGGCTCATCCTCACCGCCAGAACGCTCGGCTGGCGACGGGGAAAAATATTCTTGCTGCTGAAATGTCCCCTGCTGGTGCGCCCTGCGCTTCTGGCCTTTGCCACCGGCTTTTCCGTCAGCATGGCGCAATACATGCCGACGCTCTGGCTCGGCACCGGGCGTTTCGCCACCCTGACCACCGAAACCGTCGCGCTCAGCAGCGGGGGCAGCATCCCGATCCTCGCTAACCGGGCGCTGGGACTAATGCTGGTCACGGGCACGGTGTTTGGTCTTGCTGCCCTGTTGTCCCGGCTCGTAGGCCGCTACCGACAAGGATTACGTTAATGCTGAAGGTAAACAATCTCACCGTCGAACCGCTTTTCCGCGAGGTCAGTTTTTGCGTGCCCCGCGGGGAGATCGTCACCCTGATGGGGCCGTCCGGCAGCGGAAAATCGACCCTTTTTGCCTGGATGGTCGGCGCGCTGTCAGACGATTTCCAGGCGCGGGGCGAACTGTGGCTGGACGCGCGTCGCTGCGACGGTCTCCCCGTGGAATCCCGCGGGCTGGGTATTCTCTTCCAGGACGCGCTGCTGTTCGAACAGTTCAGCGTCGGGCAGAATTTGCTGCTGGCGCTGCCCGAGCGCATCACCGGACGCGCGCGTCGGGAAGCGGTCGAGCAGGCTCTGAATTCCGCGGGGCTGAGCGGTCATTACGCCAGCGACCCGGCCACCCTTTCCGGTGGGGAGCGCGCCCGGGTTAGCCTGCTGCGCGCCCTGCTCGCGGAGCCGCAGGCGCTGCTGCTGGATGAACCGTTCGGGCGCCTCGATAAAGCGTTACGAGCCTCATTTCGGGCATGGGTGTTTGACGCCGTCCGCGCGCGCAATATTCCAGTAGTGCTGGTCACGCACGATGAGGACGATATTCCGCCCGGCGGCAAGCTGATTGAGATTTCTCGCTGGCAATAATGTGCTAACGCAATGTTTTACGTTTCGGGAGAGACGACAATGCACCCCTCTTTTATTGACGTCAGGTTATTCGATGAAACGTGTTTCTCAACTGACCGCGCTGGCCCTGCTCTGCGGCCTCGCTTCTTTTTCCTCTCTGGCGGCTGATATGCCCAACGCCATCACGCTGTCTCAGCTTCAGGCGCAGCACGGCACGCCTGTCGACACCCGCGCCAGCGCGTTTTATAACGGCTGGCCGCAGACGCTCAGCGGCCCCTCCGGGCATGAACCCGCCGCACTCAACCTTGCTGCCGCCTGGCTTAGCGCAATGAGTGACGAGCAGCTTGCGCTTTGGGCAAAACAGCATCAGTTGCCCCCTGCGACGGCCATCGCCCTGTACGGTGACGATAGGGATAACCTGGCGGTGAAAGCCCGTCTGGAGAAAGCAGGATATCGCCACGTTTCGCTGCTCAGCGATGCTCTGCAGACCCCCGGCCGCCTTCAGCGTCTGCCGCACTTTGAACAGCTGGTTTACCCGGAGTGGATCCATCGCCTGCAACAAGGGGAACGTATCACCGCGGCACCATCAGCCGACTGGAAGATTATAGAAGCCGGCTGGGGGGGGCCTAAATTTTATCTGCTCGGCCATATTCCCGGGGCGGGCTACATCGATACTAACGAGGTTGAAAGCGAACCGCTGTGGAATAAAGTTTCTGACGACAAGCTGAAAGCGATGCTGGAGAAACACGGGATCCGCCATGACACTACCGTTATTCTGTATGGTCGCGACGTTTACGCCGCCGCCCGTGTGGCCCAGATAATGCTCTACGCCGGCGTGAAAGATGTACGTCTTCTGGACGGCGGCTGGAAGGCATGGTCTGATTCGGGACTGCTGGTACAGGGCGGAGTGCCCGGCCCCGTCAAACCCGCCCCCGATTTTGGCGCGCCGATCCCCGGCCAGCCGCAGCTGATGGTGGATATGGAACAGGCGCGCGGCATGCTGCACCGTCAGGATGCCTCCCTGGTCAGCATTCGCTCGTGGCCGGAGTTCATCGGCGAAACCAGCGGCTACAGCTACATCAAGCCAAAAGGTGAAATTGCCGGTGCCCGCTGGGGTCACGCGGGCAGCGATGCTACCCACATGGAGGATTTCCATAACCCGGATGGCACCATGCGCAGCGCGGACGATATCGCCGCCCAGTGGAAGCGCTGGAATATTCTGCCGGAACAGCACGTCGCGTTTTACTGCGGCACCGGCTGGCGGGCGTCCGAAACCTTTATGTACGCCCGGGCGATGGGCTGGAAGAATGTCGCCGTCTATGACGGCGGCTGGTACGAATGGAGCAGTCATCCGCAGAACCCGGTCACCAGCGGAGAGCGCGGGCCAGAGAGCGCTCTCTAAGGGTTGAGTGACTTCAGCGTAACATAGCCGCTCCAGACGCGCGTTGTGGTGGTCAGCCAGCACAGCGCGCCGAATACCCACGCGAACAGCGTAAAGTGCGCCGGGAAGAGGCAGCACAGCACGAACAGCGCGATGGTCTCCGTTCCTTCCGTTAACCCACCGATGTAATAAAACGACTTGTGCGCATAGCCGGGGTTGTCGATGTCGTGCTTTGCGGCCAGCGTCGCAAACGCCAGAAAACTGCTGCCGGTCCCGATAAACGCAAACAGCAGCCAGGCAGCCGCCAGCGCATTCTCTGCCGGAGCAGCCAGCGCAAAGCCAAACGGCACCAGGGCGTAGAAAAGAAAATCGAGCGAGATATCGAGAAATCCCCCCGCATCGCTCAGCCCTCTGCGGCGCGCCAGCGCCCCGTCCAGCCCGTCCAGCAGGCGGTTAAGCACGATGGCGACCAGCGCCGCCGGATACCAGCCGAGGGCCAGAAACGGCAGCGCCAGCACGCCGATGGCAAACCCTGTCAGGGTCAATCCGTCGGGCGTAATGCCCGGTCGGTCCAGCACGGAGACCATAAAATTCAGAGCGGGTTTTATCCGAGGGTGAAGATGGCGATCAAGCATGAGGCGTCTCGTTAAATGTGGCGCACAGCCCCTGCGCCGGAATATCCAGCGCGGCGTTAAAGCGGGCGGAGAGATTCTGAAAGGCAATGAGCGCCGTCATCTCGGTGATGGCGTCATCCGTAAAGTGGCGCTTCAGCGCCGCTCTGATGGCCTCATCCGCCCGGGGCGGGGTGGCGGTCACCGCCTCGGCGTAGGCCAGCGCCGCGCGCTCCTGCTCCGTGAACAAGGCTGAATCCTGCCAGTCGCTCACGGCCTGCACCTTATCCAGCGCCCCGCAGCGCTCGGCCAGCCGCAGGCTGTTGGCATCAATACAGAAAGCGCAATGGCAGAGCTGGGATACCCGCGTCATGAGCAGCGAACGAAGAACGGGCGTCAGGCGCGCGCGACGACGCTCCAGAAAACCGACGAACAGCGCCACCAGCCAGAACAGACGCGGCATGCGCCCCCACCAGCGCGTGGGATTTAGCACGGCGCCAAAATGCTTTTTTTGCATCACGGCAATGGGTTTAAGGCTGGCGGGAAGGGATTCGATAGGGGCAACCCAGGCGGTAGTCTCTTTCACCTGATTCTCCTGATAGCTGGACTCTGAGAAAGGGCACGATAATATGTCTTTTTTCGCCATCAATTATTGACGACCATGCTGAAAACACTCGATGTCGTTGCCGCCATCATCGAAAAAGACGACAAAATTTTACTGGCACAGCGCCCTGCCCACGCCGACCAGCCGGGCATGTGGGAATTTGCAGGCGGCAAAGTCGAGGCGGGTGAAACCCAGCCCGAGGCGCTTATCCGCGAGCTGCGTGAAGAGTTGGGTATTGAAGCGCTGCCCGCGCAATACGTGGCAAGCCACCAGCGCGAGGTCTCGCAGCGGTTAATCAACCTGCACGCCTGGCACGTTCCTGCGTTTAGCGGTGCGCTCACGGCGCACTACCACAGCGCGCTGGCGTGGTGTACGCCGGAAGAGGCGTTCGGCTACACCTTAGCCCCCGCGGATATTCCCCTGCTGGAAGCGTTTATTGTTTTACGCGACGCCAGACCAGCGGGTTCGTGCTGATGGCGCGCTCGTCGCGCTGGCACTGCAGCAGAATGCCGTCCGCTTTCACCACGGCGCCTTCCGAGTAGTTCTGATTCTGATAGATGCAGCACTGATTACAGGGCTGCACCGTTTGATTCTGGCCGCTGGAGCTAAACACTTCCGGCGGCACATTCACTTCCACGTCCGGACGAATGCGGTCAGCCTGCGCGCCAGCGGTGAAGATCAGACATAACGCGGTTAATAGATAACGTTTCATAGACACATCTTCCTGTTGTTCCCTTGATAATGACTATAACGGTAAACCCGCGCGGAACCTTTAATTTATCTCGTCATCGCTTTTGGTTATGACGCCCGCGCTCTCATTAATTTCCCTTTCGTCCTAAATTTCTGCTTGCCAGACAAAGCAGTACGGGTGTTATAGTCAAAAAAACAACACAAATCGCATAAGTCATATACAAACATTATTATAAGAGGTTCTTATATCTATGGATCAGACACGCTCTCTGGAAAGTTTCCTTGCCCACGTTCAGCAGCGCGACCCGCACCAAAGCGAGTTCGCGCAGGCCGTGCGTGAAGTGATGACCACCCTGTGGCCCTTCCTTGAACAAAACCCGCGCTATCGCCAGATGTCTTTGCTCGAACGCCTGGTCGAGCCAGAGCGCGTGATCCAGTTCCGCGTGACGTGGGTTGACGATCGCAATCAGGTGCAGGTTAACCGCGCGTGGCGCGTACAGTTCAACTCGGCCATCGGCCCGTTTAAGGGCGGCATGCGTTTCCATCCGTCCGTGAACCTGTCGATTCTGAAATTCCTCGGCTTCGAGCAGACCTTTAAAAACGCCCTCACCACGCTGCCCATGGGCGGCGGGAAAGGCGGCAGCGATTTCGACCCGAAAGGCAAAAGCGAAGGTGAAATCATGCGTTTCTGCCAGGCGCTGATGACCGAACTCTATCGCCATCTTGGTCCTGACACCGACGTGCCTGCCGGTGATATCGGCGTGGGCGGGCGTGAAGTAGGCTTTATGGCCGGGATGATGAAAAAGCTCTCCAACAACAGCGCCTGCGTCTTTACCGGTAAGGGGCTGTCGTTTGGCGGGAGCCTGATCCGCCCGGAAGCGACCGGGTACGGCCTGGTTTACTTCACCGAGGCCATGCTCAAGCGCCACGGTTTAGGCTTTGAAGGCATGCGCGTCGCGGTGTCCGGCTCCGGTAACGTGGCGCAGTACGCGATTGAGAAAGCGATGCAGTTTGGCGCTCGCGTGGTAACCGCCTCTGACTCCAGCGGAACGGTGGTGGATGAAGCGGGCTTCACGGCAGAGAAGCTGGCACGCCTGTGCGAAATTAAAGCCAGCCGCGATGGCCGTCTTGCAGATTATGCCCGGGAGTTTGGCCTGACGTATCTTGAAGGGAAACAGCCGTGGGGCGTGCCGGTGGATATCGCCCTGCCGTGCGCCACGCAGAACGAGCTGGATGCAGACGCCGCGCGCACGCTGATTAGCAATGGCGTGAAGGCGGTAGCCGAAGGGGCGAACATGCCGACCACAATCGAAGCGACGGATCTGTTCCTGGAAGCGGGCGTGCTGTTTGCACCGGGCAAGGCCGCTAACGCGGGCGGCGTGGCGACGTCCGGCCTGGAGATGGCGCAAAACGCCGCGCGTCTCGGCTGGAAGGCGGAAAAAGTGGATGCCCGCCTGCATCACATCATGCTGGATATTCACCATGCCTGCGTGGAGTACGGCGGCGAGGCATCGCAAACCAACTACGTGCGCGGGGCGAATATCGCCGGATTCGTGAAGGTAGCGGATGCGATGATTGGGCAGGGTGTGATTTAAGGTTTATAGCGTGCGGCCGGGTGTATCAGGCCGCGCTCTTTTTCTTTTTAAACGGTTTCTTCGCGCCACCACCGGGTGCAACCATCCCTCTGAACGTTTTCACCGGCGTGCTGCGCGCCTGATCGATCAGCTGGTAAAGCGTCCCGACCAGCGGCTGCATAAAGTCCTGATAGCGACACTGCTTCTCGCTGATCTGCGTCAGCACCGATTCCCAGTGCGCGGTCATGTCCGGCCTGGCGGCCAGCTCCGGCAGGGAATGAATCAGCGCGCGTCCCGGCTCGGTCGAATGGATATAGCGCCCCTTCTTCTCAAGAAAACCGCGCTTAAAGAGCAGCTCGATGATCCCCGCTCGCGTCGCTTCCGTACCCAGACCGTCGGTGGCGCGCAGGATCTTCTTCAGATCTTTATCCTGCACGAACCGTGCGATCCCGGTCATCGCCGACAGCAGCGTCGCATCGGTGAAATGGCGCGGCGGCTGGGTCTGGCGTTCCACCACTTCCCCTTTTTCACACAGCAGCTCATCGTCTTTAGCGACGACGGGCAGCGGCGTGCCGTCGTTCTCCTCGTCACGCTCTTTGTTCCCCAGCAGGGTACGCCAGCCTGCTTCCGCGAGGAAACGGGCTTTGGCGATAAACTTCCCTTTTGCGATTTCCAGCTCGATCACGCATTTGCGGAACACCGCGTCCGGGCAGAACTGCATCAGGTACTGACGAGCGATCAGGTTGTAGACCTTCGCTTCGTTATCCGTCAGGTTGACGCTGCTGGCGCGCGCCGTCGGGATAATCGCGTGGTGGGCATCGACTTTTTTATCGTCCCAGCAGCGGTTATGGGTATCCGGATTCACCGCCGGCTGCGGGAGCAGATCCGGCGCGTGCACGCTGATGGCGTTCATCACCGAATGACGACCGGCAAAGTGCTCTTCCGGCAGATAGCGGCTGTCCGAACGCGGATAGGTGATCAGCTTGTGGGTTTCATAGAGCTTCTGGCAGATATCCAGCACGTTCAGCGCGCTGAGGCCAAAGCGCTTCGCGGCCTCAATCTGCAGGGCCGACAGCGAGAACGGCAGAGGCGCGGGTTCTGATTCCCGTTTATCGTTATAGCTGGTGACGATAGCGGGCTGTCCGGTAATGCGGTTAACCACGTGCTCCGCCAGCGGACGGTGCAGCAGACGCCCCTCTTCATCCTGATACGATTCGCAGGCATCGCTCGGCTGCCAGACGGCGGTAAAACGCTCGTCTTCAGGCGTGACGATATGCGCTTTCACCTCAAAGAAATCTTTGGCGACGAAGTTTTCAATCTCTTCATCGCGACGCACGACCAGCCCCAGCACCGGCGTCTGCACGCGCCCCACGGAGAGCACGCCCTGATAGCCCGCGTTGCGCCCGAGGATGGTGTAGGCACGGGTCATGTTGATACCGTACAGCCAGTCCGCGCGCGCGCGCGCCAGCGCGGAGACGCACAGCGGAATAAATTCGCTGTTGGCGCGCAGGCGCGAAATCGCCCGCTCAACGGCCTGCGGGTTGAGGTCGTTGATCAGGCAGCGCTGCACCTGCTGGCGCTTTTCCGGCGCCAGCTCAAGATAGTCCAGCACTTCATCCACCAGCAGCTGTCCTTCCCTGTCCGGGTCACCCGCGTGCACGATTTCATCGGCTTCATGCAGGAAGCGCTTGATCACGTTGAGCTGTTTGGTCACCGAAGGTCGTGGCTGCAGGCGCCATTTTTCAGGCACGATGGGCAGATCGTTCAAATTCCAGCGGGCGTAGCGACTGTCATAGACATCCGGCTGCGCCTGCTCAAGCAGGTGACCAATACACCATGTGACCACCTGCCCGTTACCGCATTCGATAAAGCCGTCGCCTTTGCGATGCGGCTTAGGCAGCACGTCGGCGATGGCACGGGCCAGGCTCGGCTTTTCGGCAATAAACAACCGCATCGAATTAACGGATCTCAATCATCGGACGACCGCCGCGCGCGGTCACCAACTCGCCGATCGCCGTCAGGGTAATGCCGAACTCGGCGGCCGTAGCCTGAACCTCGGCTTCGGATTCCGGCGTCACCGCCAGCAGCAGGCCGCCGGAGGTTTGCGGATCGCACAGCAGGTTGCGCCACTCCTCAGGCATTTCGCCCATCAGGTGACCGTAGCTGGCGAAGTTACGCTGGGTACCGCCCGGAACCGCGCCCTGAGCAATATACTCTTCCACGCCCGGCAGCTTCGGCACGTCCTGATACCAGACCTGCGCCTGCACGCCCGCGCCCTGACACACCTCGGAGAGGTGTCCCAGCAGACCAAAACCGGTCACGTCGGTCATCGCCTTCACGCCGTCGATATTGGCAAACGCCGCACCGGCAAGGTTCATCTGGCACATGACTTCGGTTGCCAGCCCTTTGTGCTCCGGTTTCAGCAGGGATTTTTTCTCGGCGGTGGTCAGCACGCCAATGCCCAGCGGCTTGGTGAGAAACAGCTTGCAGCCCGCCTGCGCAGTGCTGTTGCGCTTCACGCGTTCGGTCGGCACCACGCCGGTAACGGCCAGGCCGAAGATAGGCTCCGGCGCATCAATAGAGTGACCGCCGGCCAGCGCAATTCCCGCCTGCTGGCAGGCGAAACGGCCGCCATCAATCACTTCACGGGCCACTTCCGGCGGGATGGTGTTGATCGGCCAGCCCAGAATGGCGATCGCCATAATCGGCTTACCGCCCATTGCGAAGATATCGCTGATGGCGTTGGTGGCCGCAATGCGTCCGAAGTCGAACGGGTTGTCGACAATCGGCATAAAGAAGTCGGTGGTGCTGATAATGCTGGTGCCGTTACCTAAGTCATAAACCGCTGCATCGTCACGCGTTTCGTTGCCGACAAGCAGGTTCGGGTCGACAAACTTCGCCTGTTCGCTGTGCAGGATGGTCTCCAGCACTTTCGGGGAAATTTTACAACCGCAACCGGCTCCGTGGCTGTACTGCGTTAAACGAATGGTTTGCTCGCTCATGGACGTCTCCTGTCATCTCAATCGCGCTATGGTAGCGCTCATTCCATAAAGAGGTAAGTATGACTGTCTGAATTCTGCGGCAGATGCTCAGAATCCAGACAGTTTAGCGCGCGTTATCAGAAACGGCTGACGAAAGGCGTGGTGTCCGGCACGCTGATGGTGCTGGAGGCTTTAAGCTGCGGAGTACCGAGATAGAGGAAGCCGACAATTTTGTCATGCTCGCCACAGGAGAATCCTTCCCGTACGGCTGCGCTCTCCGTCAGCGGCCCGGTGCGCCAGATGCCATTGAAGCCCTGCGCGACGGCGGCCATTTGCATCGCCATTACCGCACAGCCCGCGGACATTTCCTGCTCCCAGACCGGCACCTTATGGTCGGCCTGGCATTTCGCCACGACAGCAATAATCATCGGTGCACGGAACGGGGCATTGCGCGCCTTGTCGATGCCCTTCTCATCCTGCCCGGCGGCCACCGCACCCTGCTCCAGCAGCTGGCTGAAACGATCGCGGCCTTCGCCTTCAATTACAAAGAAGTGCCACGGCTGCAGTGTGCCATGATCGGGGGCACGCATGCCGGCACGCAGAATGTTCTCCAGCTGCTCGCCTGCCGGGGCAGGTTCGGCCAGACGGGAAGCGCTACGGCGGTTAACAAGCAGTTCGAGTGCGTCCATTGGTTAACTCCTTTCTTGAAATTTACTCACAAAATTAACACGACGGCAGATTTTGTTACAGCCTGGCAGGCGATTCCTGCTGACAAGTGGCGGTTGGGTCATTACGATAACCCAACATTACCGTCCAGTGGCGACGGAAACAGTCATTTTCTGGTTAGGGAGAATACATGCGAACCCTTTGGCGAATCATTGCCGGTTTCTTTAAATGGACGTGGCGACTGCTCAACTTCGTCCGCAACCTGGTGATGAACATCTTCTTCATTTTTCTGGTTCTGGTTTGCGCGGGAATCTGGATGCACATCAGCAACGCGAATCAGGCGCAGCATTCGACTCGCGGGGCGCTGTTACTCGATATCACCGGGGTTATTGTTGATAAACCTTCCGCCAGCAGCCGTCTGGGCGTAATCAGCCGTCAGCTGTTTGGCGCAACATCAGACCGCCTGCAGGAAAATTCCCTGTTCGATATCGTCGATACCATCCGTCAGGCCAAAGATGACCGTAACATCACCGGCATCGTGCTGGATCTGAAAGATTTTGCCGGTGGCGATCAGCCGTCTATGCAGTACATCGGTAAAGCGCTGCGCGAGTTCCGCGACAGCGGCAAGCCGGTGATTGCCGTGGGCGACAGCTACAGCCAGGGGCAATATTATCTGGCGAGCTTTGCCAATAAGATCTGGCTCTCCCCGCAGGGCACGGTCGATCTGCACGGCTTTGCCACCAACGGCCTGTACTATAAATCGCTGCTCGACAAGCTGAAGGTCACCACCCACGTCTTCCGCGTCGGCACGTATAAATCCGCCGTGGAGCCGTTTATCCGCGACGATATGTCCCCTGCCGCCCGCGAAGCAGATAGCCGCTGGATTGGCGAGCTGTGGCAGAACTATCTCGGCACCGTTGCCGCTAACCGTCAGATTACGCCTGAGCAGGTGTTCCCTGGCGCGCAGGGCGTGCTCGAAGGCCTGCGTAAGGTTGACGGTGATACCGCAAAATATGCGCTCGATAACAAACTGGTTGATGCCCTGGGCACCAGCGCCGAGATTGAAAAATCCCTGAGCAAACAGTTTGGCTGGAGCAAAGAGGACAAAAATTACAGCGCCATCAGCATGTATGATTACTCGACGAAAAAACCGGATGAGAATGGTGACAGCGTCGCGGTGGTCTTTGCCAACGGTGCGATCATGGACGGTCAGGAGACCCCGGGGAACGTGGGCGGCGATACTACCGCGTCGCAAATCCGCGATGCTCGCCTCGATCCGAAAGTGAAGGCAATTGTCCTGCGGGTCAACAGCCCTGGCGGCAGCGTCAGCGCCTCAGAGGTGATCCGTGCTGAACTGGCCGCGGCCCGCGCCGCAGGCAAGCCGGTCGTCGTCTCAATGGGCGGAATGGCCGCGTCCGGAGGTTACTGGATCTCCACGCCAGCCAACTACATCGTGGCTAACCCAAGCACGCTGACCGGCTCGATTGGCATCTTCGGGGTGATCAACACCGTGGAAAACAGCCTGGATTCTCTGGGCGTGCATACCGATGGTGTAGCAACCTCTCCGCTGGCGGATGTGTCGGTGACCAAATCCCTGCCGCCGGAAGTTTCTGAGATGATGCAGCTCAGCATTGAGAACGGCTATAAACGCTTTATCACCCTGGTCGCGGACTCGCGTAAAAAGACGCCTGAGCAGATCGACCAGATTGCACAGGGCCACGTCTGGACCGGCCAGGATGCGAAGAGCAACGGTCTGGTCGACAGTCTGGGTGACTTCGATGACGCGGTGAAGAAAGCCGCCGAACTGGCGAAGCTGAAGCAGTGGCATATCGAGTATTATCAGGACGAACCGTCGTTCTTCGATATGGTCATGGACAGCATGTCCGGCTCGGTACGTGCCATGCTGCCGGAGGCGCTGCAGGCTTACCTGCCTGCGCCGGTCGCCACGGCGGCAAAAGCGATGAAGGCAGAAAGCGATAAGCTTGCGGCCTTTAACGATCCACAGAGTCGTTACGCGTTTTGCCTGACCTGCGCGAACGTCCGTTAAAACCGTCCCCTCTTCCCGCGAAGAGGGGATTTTTTTCTTTTGAAGAACAAGAACTCACTACCATGCAGAAGAAATCGATTTATGTAGCCTACACTGGCGGTACCATCGGTATGCAGCGCTCCGAAAACGGCTATATCCCCGTCTCCGGCCACCTGCAGCGTCAGCTTGCGCTGATGCCCGAATTCCACCGTCCGGAAATGCCTGACTTTACCATCCACGAATACGAGCCGCTGATGGACTCCTCCGACATGACGCCGGAAGACTGGCAGCATATCGCGGATGATATTAAAGCCCATTACGACCAGTACGACGGCTTCGTGATCCTGCACGGCACCGACACCATGGCGTTTACCGCCTCGGCGCTCTCCTTCATGCTGGAGAACCTGAGCAAGCCGGTTATCGTTACCGGGTCGCAAATTCCGCTGGCGGAGCTGCGCTCGGACGGGCAGATCAACCTGCTGAACTCCCTGTACGTGGCGGCGAATTACCCGATTAACGAAGTGTCGCTGTTCTTTAACAACCGTCTGTATCGCGGGAACCGCACCACCAAAGCCCACGCCGACGGCTTTGACGCCTTTGCCTCACCCAACCTGCAGCCGCTGCTGGAGGCCGGGATTCATATCCGTCGTCTGGGAACCCCTCCTGCGCCGAACACCGCGGGCGAGCTGATTGTGCATCCGATTACCCCGCAACCGATTGGCGTGGTCACCATTTATCCGGGTATCTCTGCGGACGTGGTGCGTAACTTCCTGCGCCAGCCGGTGAAGGCGCTTATCCTGCGCTCCTATGGCGTGGGCAATGCGCCGCAAAACGGCGAGTTTCTGAAAGAGCTTCAGGAAGCCAGCGAGCGCGGAATTGTGGTCGTTAACCTGACCCAGTGTATGTCCGGTAAAGTGAATATGGGGGGCTATGCCACCGGCAACGCGCTGGCGCATGCGGGTGTGATCAGCGGCTTCGATATGACCGTTGAGGCAACGCTGACTAAACTTCACTATTTACTGAGTCAGGATCTGGACATTCAGTCCATTCGCAGCGCGATGATGCAAAACCTGCGCGGCGAACTGACCCCGGACGAATAAGGAGGTCTCATGAAGCAACGCGCCCTGCTACTGGTCGATTTGCAAAATGATTTCTGCGCGGGCGGTGCGCTGGCGGTCGCCGAAGGTGACAGCACCGTTGACGTGGCCAACAAGCTCATTGACTGGTGCAAAGCCCGTGGTGAAGCAGTTGTCGCAAGCCAGGACTGGCACCCGGCAAATCACGGCAGCTTTGCCAGCCAGCACAACGTAGAGCCCTTCACCCAGGGTGAACTCGACGGGCTGGCGCAAACTTTCTGGCCGGATCACTGCGTACAGCAGACGGAAGGCGCGGCGCTGCATCCGCTTCTGAATCAAAAGGCCATCGATGCGGTGTTCCATAAAGGTGAAAACCCGGCTATCGACAGCTATAGCGCGTTTTTTGATAACGGGCATCGCCAGAAAACGGCGCTGGACGCCTGGTTGCGTCACCACGAAATCACGGAGCTGATCGTACTGGGCCTGGCGACGGACTACTGCGTGAAGTTCACCGTGCTGGATGCGCTTCAGCTTGGCTACACCGTCAGCGTCATCACCGACGGCTGCCGCGGGGTGAACATTCAACCACAGGATAGCGCTCAGGCGTTTATGGATATGGCTGCGGAAGGCGCAACCCTGTATACGCTCGAAGACTGGCTGGAAACGCAGGCATAGTCTTTTACGCCCTCTCCCTGTGGGAGAGGGCATCAACCCGCACCATTATTGCATTTTAATCGTCGCAATCGGCTTCGGCGTGATACCGAAGTCCTCTTTCAGCTCGCGCTTGCTCTTCATCACCATCTGGCCTTTGGTGTCGATCGTCATGTGCTGTGCGTCGGTGTTGTTGCGCGCCTGCCACAGCATCACCAGCTGCAAACTGTTCTCTTTTTGCTCCGGCGTCAGCGCAACGCCGTCGGGCCATTTTCCAAGCTCCACGGCGGTCACCAGACGCTGATAAATCTCCGGCGTCATGCCGCTAATCATGTCATCAATATTCACACTCGCGCCCTTTCAAAGGAATAATTTGCTGAATCGTTTTTTCAACCCTTAATCTGGTCACCGTTTTCATCATCGGTGAAGCTCATTGAGGCTGAATTTACGCAGAAACGCTCGCCGGTAGGCTGAGGTCCATCCGGGAAAACGTGCCCAAGGTGCGCGTCGCAGTTGCCGCAGCGAATTTCCGTACGCACCATGCCGTGCGACGAGTCGGTCAGATAGCGGATTGCCTCATCGCTCACCGGCTCATAGAAACTCGGCCAGCCGCAGCCAGAATCAAATTTCGTTTGTGAATTAAACAGCGGGGCATCACAGACCAGGCAGTGGTAGACGCCGTCCCGCTTGTTGTGCAGTAAACGCCCGGTGAACGGCGGTTCCGTTCCGTGATTCTGCGTCACGTAAAACTGCATTTCTGTGAGGTTTTTTTTCAAATCGTCAGGGTTACGTTGGTTCGACATATGCTTACATCTCGCTGTAGAAACAGACATCTTTCAACCCGGATTCTAACAAAACATTAACACCCTTGCGTGCACTTTTGATCTAAACTTATGTGTCGCGAATAAGCGGTCAGGCAATTGTGATCACGTTCACATTTTTATCCTGCGAGGACTTTAAAATCCCGGCGCAGCCCCCATATGGGTGCAAGCTCAAAGGGAAAGTGAGGCGAGTCAGTCGCACAAACGTTAGTCACAGGATTGATTTGTCGCAATGATTGACACGATTCCGCTTGACGCTGCGTAAGGTTTTTGTAATTTTACAGGCAACCTTTTATTCACTAACAAATAGCTGGTGGAATATATGACTATCAAAGTAGGTATCAACGGTTTTGGCCGTATCGGCCGTATTGTTTTCCGTGCTGCTCAGAAACGTTCTGACATCGAAATCGTTGGTATCAACGATCTCCTGGACGCTGAATACATGGCGTACATGCTGAAGTACGACTCAACTCACGGTCGTTTCGACGGCACCGTTGAAGTGAAAGACGGCCACCTGGTTGTTAATGGCAAAACCATCCGCGTTACTGCTGAAAAAGACCCAGCTAACCTGAAATGGAACGAAATCGGTGTTGACGTTGTTGCTGAAGCAACCGGTATCTTCCTGACCGACGAAACTGCGCGTAAACACATCACCGCTGGTGCGAAGAAAGTTGTTCTGACTGGTCCTTCCAAAGACAACACCCCAATGTTCGTTCGTGGTGCAAACTTCGAAACTTACGCTGGCCAGGATATCGTCTCTAACGCATCCTGCACCACCAACTGCCTGGCACCACTGGCTAAAGTTATCAACGACAACTTCGGCATCATCGAAGGTCTGATGACTACCGTTCACGCGACCACCGCTACTCAGAAAACCGTTGATGGCCCGTCTCACAAAGACTGGCGCGGCGGCCGTGGCGCGGCTCAGAACATCATCCCATCCTCTACCGGTGCTGCTAAAGCTGTAGGTAAAGTACTGCCAGAACTGAATGGCAAACTGACTGGTATGGCGTTCCGCGTTCCAACTCCAAACGTATCTGTTGTTGACCTGACCGTTCGTCTGGAAAAAGCTGCTTCTTATGAAGAAATTAAGAAAGCAATCAAAGCTGCTTCCGAAGGCGCAATGAAAGGCGTTCTGGGCTACACCGAAGACGACGTTGTTTCTACCGACTTCAACGGCGAAGTATGCACTTCCGTGTTCGATGCTAAAGCTGGTATCGCACTGAACGACAACTTCGTTAAACTGGTTTCCTGGTACGACAACGAAACTGGCTACTCTAACAAAGTACTGGACCTGATCGCTCACATCTCCAAATAAGTTGAGATGAGTGCTTGATCCAAAAAGGCGACTTCGGTCGCCTTTTTTTATTTATAAGACAGAGGATTGCTTAATGATTAATAAAATTTTTGCACTTCCGGTAGTCGAACAGCTTACCCCTGTGCTCTCCCGCCGTCAGATTGACGGTGCTGATATCATCGTCGTTGACCATCCGCGTGTTAAAGCGTCCGTGGCGCTGAACGGCGCTCACCTGCTCTCCTGGAAACCGGAAGGCGAAGCTGAAGGTTTGTGGCTGAGCGATGCGACCTCCTTCAAAAAAGGGGCCGCAATCCGCGGTGGCGTGCCTATCTGCTGGCCGTGGTTTGGCCCGTCCGCCCAGCAGGGTTTGCCTTCTCACGGTTTTGCCCGTAACCAGCAGTGGACCCTGAAAGCGCACAACGAAGACGATAACGGCGCCGTGCTGACCTTTGAGCTGCAGGCTAATGATGAAACCCGCGCCCTGTGGCCGCACGATTTCACCCTGTATGCCCGCTTCAAGCTGGGTAAAACCTGCGAAATCGAACTGGAAGCTCACGGCGAGTTCGAGACCACCTCTGCCCTGCACACCTATTTCAACGTGGGTGATATCAGCGCAGTGAAGGTGAGCGGCCTGGGCGATACCTATATCGATAAAGTCGATAACGCGAAAGGAGGCAAACTGAGCGACGGCGTTCAGGCATTCCCTGACCGTACCGACCGCGTCTACCTGCACCCGGAAGCGTGCAGCGTGATCCACGACGGCGCCCTGAACCGCGGCATTGAAGTGGTCCATCATCATCACAGCGATGTGGTGGGCTGGAACCCGGGTCCTGCGCTGTCCGTCAGCATGGCCGACATGACGGATGAGGGTTATAAAACGTTTGTCTGCGTGGAAACGGCTCGCGTGACCAACCCGCAGAAAGCGAGTGAAGAAAAACCGTCTCGTTTAGGGCAGACGATTCGCATTGTGAAGCGATAATTTCTCTGCACCACACTAAAGCAAACGGGGCGCAAGCGCCCCGTTTTGATGCATAGATTGCACTAAATTAATGCACAATCAGAACTTGTAGCTCACACCCACAGAGAAGATGCCTGCCCAGGACTTATCGACCATCGGGCTATCCTTCACTTCGTCGCTCAGACGCTCGTAGCGGCCGGTACCGTACACGCTCCAGTCGCCAAGGAAGTTGTAGCTCGCTGTCAGCTCCAGGTAAGGATCCCAGCCGTCATCTGCACTATAACTTTTCAGACCACTGCGGCGGGACTCGTTTTTAGAGACGCCGTAGTAATAGTCGTTGTAGTTCTCGCTGTTGTACTGCACACCAATACCCGGCGTCAGGGTCAGCCCACCGTTGGTATAGCGGTACAGCCACGCCAGGTCCCAGATAAAGCCGTTGCTGTTATCCAGCGTGTCACCCGCCAGGGCCGTACGCAGGAAGCCATACTGGGTGTTATGCACGTATGAGAGGCCGGCCATCATCGAGCTTTTACGCTTGTCGAGCTGGCGAAGCGCGTGGCTATCACTGTCACCCGGCTTGAAGTGCGTTGGATCGTAGTAGGCCATGATGGAGAGCTTATCGGCCTTGTCGTTCCAGAGATAGTAGCCGCCGCCGAGCCCGCGGAACCAGACGTTATCCCCTTCATAGGTGATAACCGGAACAGGATACACATCACGGTCATACTGTTTGTACGGGCTGTTAATGACGCCAACACCCGCGCCAAGCGTCCACTGACTTTCCGCCTGTGCGGTACTTACTGCGGTCGCGGCAAGGATGCCTAATGCCAGAAGTTTGAGTTTGGTCACAATCCATTCTTTCCTGTAGTCAAATAATCAGCGGATGAAGTGTAACCGCCATTCCCGTACATCCCAAAATTTTTTGCCTGCTAATCAGTCTGATTAACCCGTTATTCTTAACTTTTCAGATGACAACACGCTTTCATTTATATGACCGCTGAATGAAAAACGTGCATTTGTCTTATAACGACAGTGGAAATTTTTGGATGAGTTATTGATATGTCATTGAAAGTAGATTTTGTGGGCATGCAAGTTTTGCAAATGCCATCTACGCTTTAATTTAAGAAGAGTTTTCCTGAACACCCTGCGGTTCTTAGCGTCTGACCTGGCATACAGGTTGCTGCTCTGGCAGTGAGGTGCGAGAGATTCTCTTCCGGGAGCCTCCACTACTCATACGAACGGCTCTTATCCTGTGCTAAAAAACGAAAGGACGGCATGCCATGAATATATTCGATCACTATCGCCAGCGCTATGAAGCTGCCAAGGACGAAGAGTTCACACTGCAGGAGTTTCTTACCATCTGTCGGCAAGATCGCAGTGCCTATGCCAATGCGGCAGAACGGCTATTGATGGCTATTGGTGAGCCAAACATGGTTGACACTGCCCTGGAACCCCGGCTTTCCCGTCTCTTTTCGAATCGGGTGGTCGCCCGATATCCGGCGTTTGAAGAGTTCTATGGTATGGAAGATGCCATCGAACAGATTGTCTCCTATCTGAAGCATGCCGCTCAGGGTCTGGAAGAGAAGAAACAGATCCTCTATTTACTCGGCCCCGTGGGCGGCGGTAAATCCTCGCTGGCGGAACGCCTGAAGTCGCTGATGCAGCGCGTGCCTATCTATGTGCTGAGCGCCAACGGCGAGCGCAGCCCGGTGAATGACCATCCGCTGTGCCTGTTCAATCCGCAGGAAGATGCGCAGATTCTGGATAAAGAATACGGTATTCCGCGTCGCTACCTCGGCACCATCATGTCGCCGTGGGCGGCAAAACGCCTGCACGAGTTTGGTGGCGATATCACCAAATTCCGCGTGGTGAAGGTCTGGCCATCTATCCTTGAACAGATCGCCATCGCCAAAACTGAACCCGGTGATGAGAACAACCAGGACATCTCGGCGCTGGTGGGTAAAGTTGACATCCGCAAGCTGGAAAACTTCGCGCAAAACGATCCGGATGCATACGGTTACTCAGGCGCGCTGTGCCGGGCTAACCAGGGGATCATGGAGTTCGTCGAGATGTTTAAAGCACCGATTAAAGTGCTGCATCCGCTGCTGACGGCTACCCAGGAAGGCAACTACAACGGGACGGAAGGTATCTCCGCCCTGCCGTTTAACGGGATTATTCTCGCCCACTCGAACGAATCTGAATGGGTGACCTTCCGTAATAACAAAAACAATGAGGCCTTCCTTGACCGCGTGTACATCGTCAAGGTGCCTTACTGCCTGCGGATCTCCGAAGAGATCAAAATTTACGAGAAACTGCTTAACCACAGTGAGCTGGTGCACGCTCCCTGCGCGCCGGGCACGCTGGAAACGCTGTCACGCTTCTCCATTCTTTCGCGCCTGAAAGAGCCGGAAAACTCCAGCATTTACTCAAAAATGCGCGTCTATGACGGTGAGAGCCTGAAAGATACCGACCCGAAAGCGAAGTCGTATCAGGAATACCGCGACTATGCCGGGGTTGATGAGGGGATGAACGGTCTGTCCACGCGTTTCGCGTTTAAGATCCTCTCCCGCGTCTTTAACTTCGACCATGCGGAAGTGGCGGCCAACCCGGTTCACCTGTTCTACGTGCTGGAACAGCAAATCGAACGCGAACAGTTCCCGCAGGAGCAGGCTGAACGCTATCTTGAGTTCCTGAAAGGTTACCTGATCCCGAAATACGCCGAGTTCATCGGCAAAGAGATCCAGACGGCCTACCTTGAATCCTATTCAGAGTACGGGCAGAACATTTTTGACCGTTACGTCACCTACGCTGACTTCTGGATCCAGGATCAGGAGTACCGCGACCCGGATACCGGCCAGCTTTTTGACCGTGAATCCCTGAACGCGGAGCTGGAAAAAATCGAGAAGCCTGCCGGGATCAGCAACCCGAAAGACTTCCGTAATGAGATTGTGAACTTCGTCCTGCGCGCCAGAGCGCATAACAACGGGCGCAATCCAAACTGGACCAGCTACGAGAAGCTGCGCACGGTCATTGAGAAGAAAATGTTCTCCAATACCGAAGAGCTGCTGCCGGTGATCTCGTTTAACGCCAAAACCTCAACCGATGAACAGAAAAAACACGACGATTTTGTCGACCGTATGATGGAAAAAGGCTACACCCGCAAACAGGTGCGCCTGCTCTGCGAATGGTACCTGCGCGTGCGTAAATCGTCTTAAAACAAGTGCCCGGCGGCGCTTAGAGCCTGCCGGGCCTACAAAATGCAAGTTGGCAAATGCAGTACGGGGGGTATATGACCTGGTTTATTGACCGGCGTCTTAACGGCAAAAACAAGAGCACGGTGAACCGCCAGCGCTTCTTGCGTCGTTATAAAGCGCAAATTAAACAGTCTATCTCCGAGGCCATCAACAAACGCTCGGTGACCGACGTCGACAGCGGCGAGTCTGTCTCCATCCCCACTGATGACATCAGCGAACCGATGTTTCATCAGGGGCGAGGCGGCCTGCGCCATCGCGTACACCCAGGTAATGACCACTTCGTTCAGAACGACAGAATTGAGCGCCCTCAGGGCGGCGGAGGTGGTTCAGGAAGCGGTCAGGGACAGGCCAGCCAGGACGGTGAAGGTCAGGACGAATTTGTCTTCCAGATTTCAAAAGATGAATATCTCGACCTGCTGTTCGAAGACCTGGCGCTGCCGAATCTGAAGAAGAATCAGCATCGTCAGCTTAATGAATATAAAACTCACCGCGCGGGCTATACCGCCAACGGCGTGCCCGCCAACATCAGCGTCGTACGTTCGCTGCAGAATTCGCTGGCGCGGCGTACGGCCATGACGGCAGGAAAACGTCGCGAGCTGCGCGAGCTGGAGAGCAGCCTGAAGGTGGTGGAAAACACGGAACCGGCGCAACTGCTGGAAGAGGAGCGCCTGCGTAAAGAGATTGCAGAGCTGAGGGCGAAGATCGAACGGGTACCGTTTATCGACACCTTTGACCTGCGCTACAAGAACTACGAAAAACGCCCTGAGCCCTCTAGCCAGGCGGTGATGTTCTGTCTGATGGACGTGTCCGGCTCGATGGATCAGGCAACCAAGGATATGGCGAAGCGTTTTTATATCCTGCTCTACCTGTTCCTGAGCAGAACCTATAAGAACGTGGAGGTGGTCTATATCCGCCACCACACCCAGGCGAAGGAGGTGGATGAACATGAGTTCTTCTACTCTCAGGAAACCGGGGGGACCATCGTCTCGAGCGCGCTGAAGCTGATGGATGAAGTGGTCAAAGAGCGCTACGACCCGGCGCAGTGGAATATTTATGCCGCGCAGGCGTCGGACGGCGATAACTGGGCCGACGACTCACCGCTGTGTCACGAGATTCTGGCGAAGAAAATTCTGCCTGTGGTGCGTTACTACAGCTATATCGAAATCACCCGCCGCGCGCACCAGACCCTGTGGCGAGAATATGAGCATCTGCAGGCGATGTTCGACAATTTTGCCATGCAGCATATCCGTGACCAGGATGATATTTATCCGGTGTTCAGAGAGCTGTTCCACAAACAGTCTGCTACCAGCAACGCATAACCCAACAGCCAGCGAGCCCGCTGGCTGTTTTCTTTCGACCCCGCTCATCCCGTGCTAATGTAGAATGCTGCATACTGGATTATCACCGGGAAATCGTTATGACTGACGACGTTATTGAGGCAGGAACCCACCAGCAACTGATTACCTTACTCACCGAGCAGGGCGCGCGGTTTCGCGTCATGGAGCACGAGGCTGTCGGGAAATGTGAAGCGGTAAGTGAAATTCGCGGGACCGACCTGCGGCAAGGCGCAAAAGCCCTGGTCTGCAAGGTGAAGGGAAACGGCGTAAAAAAACACGTTCTGGCGATCCTCGCCGCCGATCTGCAGGCTGACCTAAGCCAGCTTGCCAGCCATTTTGGCGGGCTAAAAGCCTCCCTCGCCAGCCCGGCGGAAGTCGATGCCCTGACCGCCTGCGTTTTCGGCGCTATCCCGCCCTTTAGCTTCCATCCTGACCTGGCGCTGGTTGCCGACCCGCTGCTGTTCGAGCGTTTTGACGAAATCGCGTTTAACGCCGGCCTGCTGGAGAAATCCGTGATTATGGATACCCAGGATTACCTGCGCATCGCCCGTCCTGAGCTCGTCACCTTCCATAAAGCGTAACTGCGATGGCTGACGCCCTGTCAGCCTTTTCGTTCCAGAAACAGCACGGAGGCGACGAGAATAACGGCAATAGCGAAAAACGATGAGGAGATAATCAGCGTTTCAACAAACATGTGATCGTTCATGATGGCGACCCTTTTGCGATATCTGCTTTCGTTTTAATCCGCGTAAATGACAAGGTTATGACAACGACAAAATCTTTTTAAAACTGTTCTCTGCCGCGTTTGCGCTTACAGTAAACAGAACAATTTTTCTGGCAAGGATTCCCTATGTTTGACCCTACTCTGCTCATACTTCTGGCACTGGCCGCGCTCGGCTTTGTCAGCCATAACACCACCGTCGCCATCTCGATTCTGGTGCTGATCATTGTGCGCGTGACCCCGTTAAATACCTTTTTCCCGTGGATAGAAAAACAAGGCCTCACCATCGGGATTATCATCTTAACCATTGGGGTGATGGCGCCGATTGCCAGCGGCACCCTTCCCGCATCAACCCTGCTGCACTCGTTTGTAAACTGGAAATCGCTGGTGGCGATCGCGGTGGGGATTTTTGTTTCGTGGCTGGGGGGACGCGGCGTTACGCTGATGAGCAGCCAGCCCTCGCTGGTGGCGGGTCTGCTGGTGGGCACCGTGCTGGGCGTGGCGCTCTTTCGTGGCGTACCGGTCGGCCCGCTCATTGCGGCAGGCCTTGTCTCTCTGTTTATCGGGAAGTCGTAGTCAGGCTGGCCATATAACGCGCTGGCGTCTGGCCCAGTCCCTTTCTGAACATGGTGATAAACGCGGTGGTAGAGTCATAGCCCAGTGACTGGGCCACCTGCTGTACCGATTTCCCGCCGATCAGGTGCTTTAATGCCACAATCAGCTGCAGCTGGTGACGCCAGCGGCGAAAGCTTAAACCGGTCTCTTTCACCACCAGCCGCGCCAGGCTGCGTTCGCTCATGGCGAAGTGGCTCGCCCACTGCGCCAGCGTCTGCCAGGCGGCAGGCTCTTCCGCCATCTTCTCGCTCATCAGCCGAATTTTAGGATGGGGCGAGACGGGCAGCTGCAGATGCTCCTGCCGCTGGAGCGGCAGCTCGTCAAACAGAACGTCCACCAGGCGCGATGTGGCCGCAAGTGGGAGTTGTTCACGCGACTTTTCCGCCAGGGATAAAATTAGCTCCCGCACCAGAGGAGAGATTTTCAGGGTGCAGCAGCGGTCGGGCAAGCTTGCCGTCCCAGGTTCAATAAACAAAAAGCAGAGCTGCGCGCCCGGCGTGGCCCTGTTGCTGTGAGGCATCTGGCCGGGGATCCAGACGGCATACTGAGGCGGAACCATCAGCATGGCATTTTCCACTTCACAGGTGATTGCGCCGCCGAGGGCCAGAATCAGCTGCCCCTTACGGTGATGATGCCGGGGAATATACTGTTCCTCCGCCACTACCTGAATGCGAAATGCGACGGCCGCATCGTACTGGCTATCAGGATCGTAGCCTTCCAGTCCCAGACCAATCATCAGTTTGTCCGATATTAGCGATAAACTGTCATTTTAGCCTGATTTCAACCGCTGATAAAATGGGTATTGTGTGCGCTCGCTTGAACGTATGAGAACATAATGACTACTGCTATTCGCACCTCAGGAAAACACGGCGCGCTGTTGATTGCAGGCATCCTGATAATTGCCACTACGCTTCGCGTCACCTTTACCGGCGCAGCGCCGCTGCTCGATACAATTCGTCTTGATTATGGCTTAAGTACGGCGCAAACCGGTCTGCTGACCACCCTGCCCCTGCTGGCTTTCGCCATTGTCTCGCCGCTCGCCGCGGGCGTTGCCCGGCGTATCGGCATGGAGCGCAGCCTGTTTATCGCCCTGCTGCTGATTTGCGTCGGGATTGCCGTTCGCTCCCTTCCTTCCGCCGCTTTGCTTTTCACCGGAACGGCGATCGTCGGCTGCGGTATTGCGCTCGGGAACGTGCTGTTACCCGGATTAATTAAGCGTGATTTTCCCGGCCAGGTGGCGAAGCTCACCGGAGCCTATTCCCTGACGATGGGCGTCTCGGCGGCGTTTGGCTCAGCGATGATTGTTCCCCTGGCACAAGGGAGTGCGGGCTGGCATGGCGCGCTGCTGATGCTGATGGCGTTTCCGCTGGTCGCGCTGCTGCTCTGGCTGCCCCAGTGGCGTCAGAAACACGTCGCAACGGTAACGGCCGCAGGCGCGCTACATAACCGCGCGATCTGGCGCTCGGCCCTCGCCTGGCAGGTCACGCTCTTTTTGGGGATAAACTCGCTGATTTACTACGTCATCATCGGCTGGCTGCCGGCGATACTGCTGAGCCACGGCTACAGCGAAGCCCAGGCTGGCTCGGTGCACGGTCTATTGCAGCTGGCTACGGCCGTTCCGGGACTCGCCGTTCCGCTGATCCTCCACCGCCTGAAAGACCAGCGGGCGATCGCAGGCGCGGTGGCGCTGATGTGCGCGATAAGCGCGGCGGGATTATGGTTTATGCCGGGTATGGCGGTGATGTGGACGCTGGTGTTTGGCTTTGGCACAGGGGCAACGATGATCCTCGGCCTGACGTTCATCGGTCTGCGCGCCAGTTCTGCGCACCAGGCGGCGGCGTTGTCCGGCATGGCGCAGTCGATTGGCTATCTGCTCGCCGCCTGCGGTCCCCCGCTGATGGGAAAAATTCACGATAGCGCAGGAGACTGGCAAATCCCGCTTCTGGGCTGCGCCCTGGCCGCCGTGATAATGGCCCTCTGCGGTATCTTAGCCGGGCGAGACCGGGAGATCGCGCCCCGTTAAACTGTGTGGCAGACCCTCGGGTCTGCCTTTTTTACCCGCGAGCGGCGCGCAGCATCGCCTGCACCAGCACGACCGGACGCCCTTCGAGCGCGGCACGCTCGTGCTGGAATAAGGTAATCACGAAGAACGGGTGCGTAACCAGCTCCGCGGCGCGAATTTCCCCCTGATCGTCCCAGCCCGTAACATGCATATCACCGCTTTCCAGCGCCTGTGCAAACGCCGGCGACACACCATAGTTACAGTGATACCCCTCTTCAATTTCCGGCTTGCCGTATGCTTTGGCGATCAGCGTATTTTTGCGCAGTTCAATCGCATCGGTTTTTTCCACCAGCGAGCAGGTCAGCGGCGCAATCACCATGGTGCCTTCGGTATCCGTCTCAGCGTGTGCCGCATCGGCCCAGCCCAGCACGTTTCGGGCATACTCAATCAGCGCATGCTGGAATCCGCCGCAGGTGCCCAGGAACGGGATGCTGTTTTCACGGGCGTAGCGCGCGGCAATAAAAGCGGCCTCGGTGTTTTTGTAGGGGCTGGCAGGAACCAGCCAGATGGCATCGTAGCCCACCAGATCTTCAGGGCTAGTCAGCTCCGTGGTGGCCAGCCAGTCGTAATCGGCGGTGAGGTCAAGGACTGCTGCAGCGTCGTCAATGGCCAACGGGATCGCCTGATGCGCAATAACATTGGGATTGTAATCGCCAACCAGCGCAATGCGCAGCGTCGTTTTAACCGGGAGGTGTTCCATGAAAGGTTCCTTATGCCAGAGTATTATCAGATAACATAAGGAACCTCAGACTACCGATCTTTTGCAGTTATCACAATACCTTAAATTGGGAGGGTGGAATCATGATTCAGTGCAAACGCGTTTACGAACAGGCAGGTCCGGACGACGGCTATCGGGTGCTGGTGGACAAGCTCTGGCCTCGCGGGCTTAAAAAAACGGACCTCGTCTATGATGAATGGTGTAAAGCGCTCACGCCCTCGAATGAACTACGCAAGGCCTTTCATAGCGAAACCATTGATTTCACCGCCTTCAGTCAGGCCTATCGGGAAGAGCTTGCGAAACATGCTGACGAGGGAGTGCGTCTGGCGACGCTGGCGCGCAGGCAGACCGTCACCCTGCTCTTTGCTGCCAAAAACGCGGAGCAAAATCACGCCCTGATCTTAGCCGACTGGCTGCGTCATCTGTGATCAGCCGATCGTCAGTTCATCCAGAATTTGCGGCGCTTCATCCGGGGTGAGCGGCATCAGATGTTCGGCGCGTACAAACGCAAAGCCGTGCTGGTTGTCAAAGGCGTAGACATCACCCGTCACCAGCCAAAGCGCGCGATCTGCGGTGGCCGGTAATTGCGTCATCACGCCGTTGACCGGGTTAACAAAACGCAGGCCAGGCTGGCAGAGGCCAAATAGCTCAACAGATTTACCAATATTGCGACGGCCTGACGCCGTGCGGGCACCCACGATCATCGCCATGCTGCCCGGTTTTAGCTGAAACATACTTCTCTCGCGGAAACGAATGCCAGAAACTGGCTAAGATTAATCCTAAAGAGAAGTGTATCGCAGGCGGTATCCGTCTGTCACCTGGTGGGTTGCGGACGATCGCGACGATAGAGCGTCCATTCATCGATCACTTCCCCGCCCGGTAATTTGCACTCGGTGCGAACGCCCTGCGGGCTTTGAATTGGGATCTGTTCCCCGCCTTTCTCCAGGCAGTAGACGGAGGCCGGGTTCGCCATACCAATAGCGTGCGGCGGTTTTGGCGCATCGGGTGGCGTGGGTTTTGCGGTACAGGCGGTCAGGGGAAGCGCCAGCGCCAGAAGCAGAAATCTCATCTCATTGATCCTTTTGACGTCATTACACCCTAAGGGTAACGGGTCATCGCCGCGTTCTCCATGATTTCTCCATTTTAACTGCACTTTTCAGCACTATAGTGTGGCATGTTCTCGATTTGACCAGAGAACATCATTCCGTAATCAAGATGTCTTTGCCCCGGTCTCAACAACGGGGCTTTTTTTCTCGCCTGCTCCCCGCTTCCTGCATATATTAAATTTTCTGTATTCATGTTTTACTATGCCTGAAGCCTAAAAACTCAGCATAACATGCAGATGCAGACGTCTTCTGCCTGGGAGTCATTCTACGTCATGTCGGATCTTATCCTCGCTCGCGTTTCAGAAACCCTTGCCACCGAGCAGTCCCTTGAAAGCCTCGTTCGCCAGCTGCTGGAGATGCTGGAGATTGTCACCGACATGGAGTCGACCTACCTGACGAAGGTCGATATCGAGGCGCGGCTGCAGCACATCCTCTACGCCCGCAACAGCAAGCAGATGACGATCCCGGAGGGTCTGAGCGTCCCATGGGACGAGACGCTGTGCAAGCGTGCGCTGGACAGTGACACGTTATTCAGCAATGACGTACCCGAACGTTGGCCCGAGTGTGAAGCCGCAAAAGCGCTTGGCATTACGACCTACATGAGTATACCTGTCCATCTTGCGGATGGTTCACTCTACGGTACGCTCTGCGCCACCAGCACGGCCAGAAAGCCGCTTAGCGAGCGCGGGGAACAGGTTCTGAAGCTCTTCGCCGGGCTGATCGCCCAGTCCATCCAGAAAGAGTCGCTGGTAACCCAGCTTCGCGAAGCCAATGCGGCCCTCATCGCGCACTCCTACACGGATGCCCTTACCGGTTTACCCAACCGTCGCGCCATTTTTGAAGATCTGACCACGCTGTTTTCTCTGGCCCGGCACCTTAAGCGTAACGCCATCATCGCGTTCATCGATCTGAATGATTTCAAACTGATTAACGATCGTTACGGCCATGAGGCTGGCGACCAGTTCCTGATAGAAGTGGGCAAGCGTTTGACGGAAGAGAAACAGGAGGACGATATTATCGGCCGACTGGGCGGTGATGAATTTCTGGTCGCATCGCTGAGCCAGCTCCACGAGGACGGAGATAACGCGCAGGTTACGCTGCTCAAAACGCGCCTCAGCGCCTGTATCGCAGGCGAATACTGGCTGGGCAGCGTTCATATTATTTATCCGGGCGCCAGCCTCGGCGTTATCGAAGTGGACCCTGCCGCAACCGATCCTGACAGCGCATTACGCGGCGCGGATGTCGCGATGTATCAGGATAAGAAAGGAAAAAGCAAAACACGCTTTCTCACTATGGATTAACCCCGTACACTCTACGGCGTTACAAAAACCGAAACAGGTGATGATATGAGAATAGGGATCCTCTTCCCGGTCGTTATTTTTATAACGGCGGTGATTTTTTTAGCGTGGTTTTTTGTCGGTGGTTACGCGGCGCCTGGGGCATAAATGAGAAAAACGACCCTCATTATGCTGATCGTTGCCATCGCGGCGTTTGCCGGCACCCAGCTTGGCTGGTGGTAAACGCCAATACGTAAAAAGGCCGCCATCTGGCAGCCTTTTTTCAACGCTTTTAAGCCTTAGCTTTTGATTTTTCTGTAGATAAACAGAACAACCAGCGCACCAATCACCGCGACGGCGAAACTGCCGAAGTTAAAGCCATCGACTTTGCCAAAACCGAACAGCGTACTGATCCAGCCGCCGACTACTGCGCCGACAATACCCAGTATTACGGTGACGATAAACCCACCGCCATCTTTGCCCGGCATGATCCACTTCGCCAGAATACCCGCAATAAGCCCAAAGATAATCCAGGATAAAATTCCCATAACTTTCCTCTCTGTATGGTTTTTGTCATTAAATCAACGACACAAAAAAGAATAGCACAGGATTTCAGAAAGGAAATTTGTGATAGGCATCACAATGAGAGAGTGACTCATTATTCATCAACAAAAAGAGCGTGCCACATAAACTGTGGGGTTGCATCTTTTGTTGAGAAAGATTATCTTTCTCAACACTGAATAGTTGAGCGAAATACTCAGGTATTCAGTACGACATTGCTCACATTGCTTCCAGTTTTTCTTGCCCACTCCTGAGTGGGCTTTTTTTTCTGCTCATACCCCAACAAACGCGTAACGGTTACGTCCTGCGCGCTTTGCCTGATAGAGCGCCTGGTCAGCGGCAATAATGATATTTTGCTGGCTGCCAGCGATGTCGACAGCACGTGCGGTAGAAATCCCGACGCTGACCGTTACCCGTCCGAAGGGGCTAAAAGCATGCGCAATTTGCAGGGAAAAGACATTGCGAATAATCGTCTGCGCCAGTCGGAGCGCATCCTGAATATCCGTATCCGGCAATATCAGCGCAAACTCTTCTCCGCCGTATCGCGCCACAATCTGATTATCACGCGTAAGGCTCTCCCTGAGGCTGTTTCCGAGCATTGCCAGACACCGGTCCCCTTCCGGATGACCATAGTTATCGTTGTATTTTTTGAAGTAATCCACGTCCACGATCAGTATCGAAATCGGTGCGTCATGCTCAGCACACATAGTGATTTCCGAGAGGATTTTTTCATCAAAGAAGCGGCGGTTGTACAGCCCGGTCAACGCATCTTCTGAGGCAATAATCTTCAGCGCTTTGTTATCCCTTGTTTTTCGGGACAGGTCGGAATACAGGAAGTATGACGCCACGATGAGGATCGCCGTGAACACGAAAATGAGCACCGCCAGCTGAATGGCCTGTTTGCGCCAGGGTGCAAGTGCTTCATCAATGCTAACGGCCACGGTGGTGACCAGTCCGTAGCGTCTGTTTTTCTCGTAGGCATAAATGCGCTCGATTTTATCAAACCGGGAGATGGAGCTGGCTATCCCCGAATTTTGTACCTTGAGATATTTCCTGAATAGCGGTGAATCAGAAACAATCGTGCCGATATAAGTATTTTTAAAGGGATAACGGACCAGCAGCACGCCTGATTGCGTCGTTAAGCCGATGACGCCCGAGTGACCGATATTAATCTGCCCGTAGAGTGCCAGAAAATTTTCGATACCCAGCGTCACCACCACCACTCCGTTAAATGCCCCGCTCTCGGTTTCAAGGCGTCGACTGATGGTGATAACCCATTTGCCATTGGTTCTGCTTACCACCGGCTCCCCAATAAAAATCTGCTGAGTTTTATTTTCTTTGTGATAGATAAAAAACTCTCTGTCCGAGCCTTTGCGTGATCCGGTAAAACTTTCATGCAGTGCGGTGAAGATATCGCCCTGAGCGTTGTAAACAACCACATTATTAATCTGGGTAAGAAGGTTATCCTGATTATTGATCATGTGCTGAATATTGGTCGCCTGCTGCGGGGTCATACCATAAATTTCGATTATGTCGGAAACGGTAGTAATTAACATCTCACTCTGGCGCATGATCCCCTCGGTGTAGACATCAAGGGTATGGCTCAGGTTAGCAACGCTGGTATTAATTTGCTGGATTGACTGCTGTCTGGACGTGGCTATTTGGACGGCGAGCGACAGCGAGAGGATCAATGAAACAATGATGACGGTAATGGTTGTTGTGTAAAAAGTATTTTTCACATGCACGAGCTTTTCCACCTTATCACGCCTGACATCCCTGGCTGACAACTCTTGTCACTGTAACAAAGCTCGGGATAAGAGGAAAATGAATTGCACTTAAGCAGACAACGGAAGCTTGCCTTTATTTTGATTTACAAACTTACGATCTCCCTGGGTTTAGATAAAATGACTTTAATAAAATCGATATAGGAGACGGGCTTACCAAAATAATATCCCTGTAACAGGGTAATCTCATTACGGCTGAGATACTCCAGCTGCTCTTTTGTTTCTACTCCTTCAGCTACAATGCGCAATGAGAGTTTTTTCGCCAGATCAATGACGCAGTCCAGCAGGATCGTTGAGTCCTTTTCCTCTGAAACCCGGTTCACAAAGCTTTTATCAATTTTAATATAATCAATGGCAAGCGCATTAAGGCATGACAGCCCGGAATAACCCGTACCAAAATCATCAAGGGCAATAACAAAACCGGCGTTATGCAGCATGTTGAGGTTTTCCACCAGGTGAGGATTATCGATCAGCGGTTCACGCTCGGTCACCTCGAGAACCAGTTTGACTTCTTTACCCTGAAACCCCTTACCGAAGACGCGACAGTCCCCGATAAAGGAAGGTGCATTGATGTGTCTGGCGCTGATGTTCACCCCGATATGAAACCCGTCCGGTAGCTTAGGCAACAATGGTTTAAGCTGTGCGACCACTTTCGCCATCAACCCTTTGGTTAACGGGATAATTAAACCGCTACGTTCGGCAATCGGAATAAAGACATCCGGCGGGATAAAGCCTGACTTTGGATGTTTCCATCTCGCCAGGACCTCAACGCCGTACAACCCGCCGGTATCCCCGTTCACGATGGGCTGATAATAAGGCTCGATCTCCCCCTGCAAAATGGCTTTGCGCAAATCGTCTTCGAATGAGGTGCTTTTCCCCTTGTAACGACGAATCAAAATGCCCACCGCCACGGATAATGCAAGAATAAGCAGTATCAGGCTCCATCCCTGGTGCAGTAGCCGCGTCAGGCTAAAAAAGGCAGGAGGCTGCCAGGCCAGGCTAAAGGGGAACTGCGAAGATGTCGTAAGTGACCCCGCCCACGAGGCCGCTTTCCAGCCGGTCACATCACCGCTGCGGGTAAACATTCTTTCGCCGACAACCAGTCCCAGGCCAACGCTATTTGATGCGCTCGTAATGGCATCCTGCAAATGCGCGTCGCTGATGCTGACCATGACGCGCCCTCCCGCAACGGGCATCTGAAAGACAAGCACCGGCATGCCGTTCACCAGCCGATTGCCGGGTAGCAGCATCAACTTTTCGGCAGGTAAGGTCTCAGGGTGAATAATCAATACGCCATTCCCGGGAAGGGAAGTACAGATGATTCTGCCCTGCTGCTGGATCATGATGGCGCGCAGATGCGGTTTTAGCGCGGCTTCCGTCCCCAACGCCAGCTGTCCGCTACTGGTACACCCCTGCTCCGCAACGCGCTTCGCCGTGCTGGCCGCACTGACTGCTTCAGCCAGAATACTTTCTATTTTTTGGGTGCTTGCCGTCGCGGCATGACTATTACTCAGCTTCGCCATCTGCCATAGCTGCCAGTTAATAATCAGAATGCCGCTCAGAAAAAGAAACAGGGCACTCATAATAGGGATCATCACGTTGCGCATGATGTTTTCCTTAATAGAAAAAACAAGCATGGATGTACTAGAAGAAAAGCCTGTGCTAATCCGGCGTTGCTTATGACAATGAAAATAGCTTAGCTGAGAATTGTCTTAAAAAACTGATGCTTTCGTATGAGTTCACCTGCCTGAATTTGCTCACATGACGTGACTATCAGGCTTGTTCCTTGCCCAAGCTGTGTTAAGCTTTGTGAAATCAGGGAGCGGACTGGATATCTGGAAAATGAAAAAGCGCATTGCCGTTGCTATCGTTTCAACGCTTCTGGTCTTCCTGTCTCTTTATGCCGTCAATGCTGTCATCACAGGACAGCAGAAGAGCAAACAGCTCGAAATATCCCGAACCCTTTTACATTATTCAGAAGACCTGTCCCAAAACGTTGCGCTGGGCCTAAAAAGCATAACGACGCAGGGATGTGATAAAGCCAGCCTTGATAGCTACAGACAAATCAAGCTTAATAATCTTTATTTTGGCGATATTGGTTTTATCGAAAAGGGAAAAATAGTCTGTACCGCTTTTTGGGGGAAACTCGCAACGCCCGTTGCACTTCCTGCAGAACTGCATAAAACGCCGAGAGGCTTTCTCCTGGCCCAGTTTTCGCGAAAAGACTTTTTCACGGGCAACGCGGCAATTTATAACAATATTATTATCTTCACCTCCCGCTATGCTTACGATAAATTCAGCCCGGTTACCGCAAGTTATTCGCTAAGTGCTACCACGAAAGACTTCGGCAGAGTCTTTTTTTCGGCCGCTCCGGAGCTAAATCAGCAGAGCTGGCTGCATTCGACGTTGTTTACCCTGACCCTGACGCAGTGCAGCGCCTTCTGGGACCTGTGCGTCATCGTGAAGCATCATGACGCTGGGCTGGCCTCGTTACCTCCGTTTATCTTTGCGCTTCTTGCGGTCATTCTCTGTTTGATCTGGATCGCGATTACGTTGTTTATCTTCCGAATCTATGAAGATCGTTTTTCTCTGGAACGCACGCTGATCAAAGCCGTCATCACGAATACCATCTGCGTTAACTATCAGCCCATTATCCGCATTCACGATAAAAAAATCGTGGGTGTTGAAGTTCTGTCGAGATGGTGCGATCAAAAGCACGGGGACGTCTCTCCGGAGCTGTTTATTCCATTAATTAAGAAGATTGGTCTGTATAAAAAATATTATAGTAATATTATCGAAAAATCCCTTTCCGAAATTGCCCCACTGGCGATAAAACACCAGCTGATAGTCTCAATCAACGTTGGGCGGAAGGAAATTGAAGATGGACAGTTCATTACCATTTTGCGTCGTGCGTGTTTTGCCAATCACCTACCCCTTTCCCTGATGAAGGTCGAACTCTCTGAGAAAGCCGTTTCAACGGCAGATATCCTAGAGGGATTCTGTCGGGAGCTCAAATCGCTCGGCGTTAAAATATCAATAGATGATTTTGGCGTGCAAAACTCGAACCTCGCCCGCCTGTCGCTGCTTGAATATGATGAAATCAAAATTGATAAGTCGCTGGTGGACGGCATCAGCGAGCATTATAAGCAAAACATCTTCGCTATCTTCAGCGATGCTCTTGCAAGATTGAATAAAACGCTTGTATTCGAGGGCGTGGAAAATGAAATTCAATATCGCTTTATTGCGGACAGATATCCCGATGCCCTGATCCAGGGATGGTATTTTTCAAAAGCACTCACCCGCAGCGAACTGGCGAAGCAACTCACCGGCGTCACACCGTAATCCAAAACTGGCGTGCCCGTTTTTTCCAGTCGGGCATTTCAATTTTTTACGCAAAAACATATAGTCGTCACAATCAGACGGTAGATTACCCTGAAGCACACTCATATTTTGGTTAAAAACGTGAAATTATCCTTACTATTCCCAGTGGTACTCTTTTGCCTGACCGTTATTTTCGCGCTGTTTATCGACGCCCCCGCTTCGCATATTCTGCGGAAAAAGTGCATGTGGTCCGATAGCGTGATGCTTAGCTGTATCGCAAAGCATCAGCATAACGGTTTTTGAAGCAGGCTATTCATTTCCCCACTGATTGAGGAAGTTCGCAATATCATCAATGCGCCCCGCACGGATCCCGGCCTCAGCGGCCATCTCCTGCTGGGCTTCCTCGCTAATCTCCTCGTTATTCGATAAACGGGTAAGCAGCAGCTGGAAATAATGTGCCAGCGCGTCGAGCTCTGACTCAGCGACGGACTCTGCGGCTTCCGTCGCGTACTCATCGGCAATGTCATAATATTTCAGTGGGATATCGTTGTTCATAACTGTCTCGTCGCTAACCTGTAAGGGTGAAGCCATCAGTATATCGGACGCCTTATCTCAACCAAAGCATTGCTTCAGATGAGCAACGCAAGCAGCGCCGCGAGAGCGGGTACGGCCTGTACATACAAAATTTTCCGGCTGGCGGTGGCTGCGCCAAAGAGCCCGGCGATCAGCACGCAGGCCAGGAAGAAGATGGCCACCTGAATACCCTTTTCGCCGAGCCAGAGGCTCCAGAGCAGACCTGCCGCCAGAAAACCGTTATACAGCCCCTGATTCGCGGCCAGTACGCGGGTATCGCGCGCAAAATCAGGACGCAGATTAAAGGCCTTGTGCCCTGTTTTGGTATTCCACAGAAACATTTCCAGCACAAGAATGTAGAGATGGATGAGTGCAACGACAGCGATAAGAAGAGTAGCTAGCATCGTGTTGTCTCCCGCAGGCAGAGGCAAAAAAAACGGGAACCCTCAGGCCCCCGCTCTTGTTTAACCCAGAATCTGGATTACATGTTCGCGATAATCGCGTCGCCAAACTCTGAGCATTTCAGCAGCTTAGCGCCTTCCATCAGACGTTCGAAATCGTAAGTTACGGTTTTCGCGTTAATCGCACCTTCCATACCTTTAACGATCAGGTCTGCGGCTTCGAACCATTCCATATGACGCAGCATCATCTCTGCAGACAGGATGATAGAGCCTGGGTTCACTTTGTCCTGACCCGCGTATTTTGGTGCAGTACCGTGTGTCGCTTCGAACAGGGCGCATTCATCACCGATGTTCGCGCCAGGAGCGATACCGATACCGCCAACCTGCGCTGCCAGGGCGTCAGAAATGTAGTCACCGTTCAGGTTCATACAGGCAATCACGTCGTATTCTGCAGGACGCAGCAGGATCTGCTGCAGGAACGCATCGGCGATCACATCTTTAATGACGATCTCTTTGCCGGTGTTCGGGTTCTTGATCTTCTGCCATGGGCCGCCGTCGATCAGCTCACCGCCGAACTCTTCTTTCGCCAACTGGTAGCCCCAGTCTTTGAACGCGCCTTCGGTGAACTTCATGATGTTGCCTTTGTGAACCAGGGTCACAGAGTCGCGGTCGTTGGTGATAGCGTATTCAATCGCCGCACGCACAAGACGCTTGGTCCCTTCTTCGGAACATGGCTTGATGCCGATACCACAATGCTCAGGGAAGCGAATTTTCTTCACGCCCATCTCTTCGCGCAGGAATTTAATCACTTTTTCTGCGTCAGCAGAGTCCGCTTTCCATTCGATACCCGCGTAGATGTCTTCTGAGTTTTCGCGGAAGATAACCATATCGGTCAGTTCAGGGTGCTTAACCGGGCTTGGGGTGCCCTGATAGTAACGAACCGGACGCAGACACACGTACAGGTCCAGCTCCTGACGCAGTGCCACGTTCAGGGAACGGATACCGCCGCCAACTGGCGTCGTCAGTGGGCCTTTAATAGCAACGCGGTAGTCGCGGATCAGGTCCAGCGTTTCTGCTGGCAGCCAGACGTCCTGGCCATAAACTTGAGTAGATTTCTCACCGGTGTAAATTTCCATCCAGGAAATTTTACGCTCGCCTTTGTAGGCTTTCTCAACAGCGGCATCAACCACTTTCAGCATCGCCGGGGTAACGTCTACACCGATTCCGTCACCTTCAATGAACGGGATAATCGGATTGTGAGGAACGTTAATCTTGCCGTTTTGCAGGGTGATCTTTTTACCTTCCGCCGGAACAACTACTTTGCTTTCCATTAACCTCTCCTTCGAGCGCTTCTGGTTGTTACTGATCTTATGTTAATAAATTGTAATGAGCCCTTCGATAGTACCTGATTGTCCTGCGCCATGAAAGGTCTTCGTTATTAGGCTATAATGCGGCAATTGATAACGCCTGAAAATACCATGAAGAAAACTTCTTTTACAAAACACCGGGTTGAGCGATTCAGCTCACGACAAGCCGCCAGAAGACCGCAAGAAACCCAGCCAAAGCGGGTTATTTTGTTCAATAAACCCTACGATGTTTTGCCGCAGTTTACCGATGAAGCCGGGCGCAGCACGCTGAAGGATTTTATTCCCGTTCATGGCGTCTACGCAGCCGGGCGTCTGGACCGCGACAGCGAAGGCCTGCTGGTCTTAACCAACGACGGCGCGCTGCAGGCGAGGCTCACGCAGCCGGGCAAACGCACCGGCAAAATTTACTTCGTCCAGGTCGAAGGCGAGCCGGACGAACAAACGCTGGAAAAATTGCGCAAAGGCGTCACGCTGAACGACGGCCCAACACTGCCCGCAGGTATTGAACGCGTGAATGAACCGGAGTGGCTGTGGCCGCGCAATCCGCCGATTCGTGAACGCAAATCCATCCCGACAAGCTGGCTCAAAATCACCCTTTACGAAGGCCGCAACCGTCAGGTTCGCCGCATGACCGCACACGTCGGCTTCCCTACCCTGCGTCTGATCCGCTACGCCATGGGCAGCTACACGCTGGATACGCTGGCAAACGGCGAATGGCGCGACGCTGCCCCTTAAGGAGAAATGATGTTTAAACCTCATGTTACGGTTGCCTGCGTGGTCCACGCCCGGGGTAAATTCCTGGTTGTCGAAGAGAGCATTAACGGCAAAGCGCTGTGGAACCAGCCTGCCGGACACCTTGAAGCCAATGAAACCCTGCTGGAGGCAGCAAAACGCGAGCTGTGGGAAGAGACAGGCATTCACGCTGAACCCCAGCACTTCATCCGTATGCACCAGTGGATTGCGCCCGACAGCACCCCGTTCCTGCGCTTTTTATTCGCCGTTGAGCTTAGCGAAACGTGCGCCACTGAGCCGCAGGATGACGATATAGACCGCTGTCTGTGGGTCACCGCCGACGAGATCCTGAATGCGCCAAACCTGCGCTCCCCGCTGGTTGCGGAAAGCATTCGCTGCTGGCAGTCAGGCGCATGCCTGCCGCTGGATGTCATCGGCGCATTTAACTGGCCGTTTACAGAGGGTGCCAATGGTGGGGGGGCGTGATAGAATACGTCGCCTTGAAGTTCAATGTCGTGAGTATTCCATGTCAGATAACAGCCAGAAAAAAGTGATCGTCGGCATGTCCGGCGGTGTCGATTCCTCCGTTTCCGCCTACCTGTTACAGCAACAGGGCTATAAGGTGGAGGGCCTGTTCATGAAGAACTGGGAGGAAGATGATGGCGAGGAATACTGCACTGCCGCAGCGGATCTTGCCGACGCGCAGGCCGTATGCGATAAGCTCGGCATTGAACTGCACACCGTTAACTTTGCTGCAGAATATTGGGACAACGTTTTTGAACTGTTCCTGGAAGAGTACAAAGCGGGCCGCACGCCGAACCCGGATATTCTGTGCAACAAAGAGATCAAATTTAAGGCCTTCCTGGAATTCGCCGCGGAAGATTTGGGCGCTGACTACATCGCGACCGGCCACTATGTGCGTCGTGCAGACGTGAATGGTAAAAGCCAGCTGCTGCGCGGTCTGGACGGCAACAAAGATCAAAGCTATTTCCTCTATACGCTGAGCCACGAGCAGATCGCCCAGAGCCTGTTCCCGGTCGGCGAGCTGGAAAAGCCGCAGGTGCGTAAAATCGCCGAAGAGCTGGACCTGATCACCGCGAAGAAAAAAGACTCTACCGGTATCTGCTTCATCGGCGAGCGCAAATTCCGCGATTTCCTCGGACGTTACCTGCCCGCACAGCCGGGTAAAATTGTCACCGTCGACGGGGAAGAGATTGGCCAGCACCAGGGGCTGATGTACCACACGCTCGGCCAGCGTAAAGGCCTGGGTATCGGCGGAACGAAAGAAGGTAGCGAAGATCCGTGGTACGTAGTCGACAAAGATGTCGAAAACAATATTCTGGTTGTTGCTCAGGGTCACGACCATCCGCGTCTGATGTCCGTTGGCCTGATCGCGCAACAGCTGCACTGGGTCGATCGTGAGCCGCTGAAAGGCACGCTGCGCTGCACGGTGAAAACACGCTACCGTCAGACCGATATTCCTTGCACCGTTACCGCGCTCGATGACGATCGCATTGACGTGCGCTTCGACGAGCCGGTTGCCGCCGTCACCCCAGGTCAGTCTGCTGTCTTCTACAGCGGTGAGATCTGCCTGGGCGGCGGGATCATTGAACAGCGCCTGCCGCTGCCTGCTGTTTAATACGATTGCACACATAAAGGAGACCGTGTGGCGAAGAACTATTATGACATCACCCTGGCACTGGCGGGAATTTGCCAGTCAGCCCGTCTGGTGCAACAGCTCGCGCATCAGGGTCATTGCGACGCTGATGCCCTGCACGTTTCACTGAACAGCGTTATCGATCTTAACCCCGGCTCGACCCTGGGCGTGTTCGGCGGCAGTGAAACCAATCTTCGTCTCGGTCTTGAAACCCTGCTTGGCGTGCTTAACGCCAGCAGCCGTCAGGGATTAAACGCAGAGCTGACCCGCTACACGTTGAGCCTGATGGTGCTGGAGCGTAAGCTGAGCGCAGCAAAAGGCGCGCTTAATACCCTGGGCGATCGCATTGCCGGGTTACAGCGTCAGCTCGACCATTTTGATCTGCAGTCCGAAACGCTGCTCAGCGCGATGGCCGGCATTTATGTTGACGTCATCAGCCCGCTGGGCCCGCGTATTCAGGTCACCGGGTCTCCTGCCGTGCTGCAAAGCCCGCAGGTACAGGCAAAAGTGCGCGCGTCCCTGCTGGCAGGTATCCGCGCTGCAGTGCTGTGGCACCAGGTCGGTGGTGGCCGCCTGCAGTTAATGTTTTCTCGTAATCGCCTGACCACTCAGGCAAAACAAATTCTTGCTCATTGTTAACCTCCCGGAGTTGCGAATTATGGAATTATCCTCACTGACCGCCGTATCCCCTGTCGATGGACGCTACGGCGATAAAGTCAGCGCGCTGCGCGGGATCTTCAGCGAATATGGTTTGCTGAAGTTCCGTGTTCAGGTTGAAGTACGCTGGCTGCAAAAGCTGGCCGCCCAGGCAGCAATCAAGGAAGTTCCTGCTTTTGACGAAAAGGCAAACGATTACCTTGATAAAATCGTTGCCGAGTTTAGCGAACAAGACGCCGCGCGCATTAAAACCATTGAACGCACCACCAACCACGATGTTAAGGCGGTTGAGTACTTCCTGAAAGAGAAAGTGGAAAGCGTCCCTGCGCTGCACGCCGTGTCTGAGTTCATCCACTTCGCCTGTACCTCTGAAGACATCAACAACCTGTCCCATGCGCTGATGCTCTCCACCGCGCGCAAAGAGGTAGTGCTGCCTTACTGGCGTAAAATCATCGACGCGGTGAAAGCGCTGTCCGTGGAATACCGCGATATTCCGCTGCTCTCCCGTACCCACGGCCAGCCAGCCACCCCGTCCACGATGGGTAAAGAGATGGCCAACGTAGCGTACCGTATGGAGCGCCAGTATCGTCAGCTGGAACAGGTTGAAATTCTTGGCAAAATCAACGGCGCGGTCGGTAACTATAACGCCCACATCGCCGCCTACCCGGAAGTGGACTGGCACCAGTTCAGCGAAGAGTTCGTGACCTCTCTGGGCATTCAGTGGAACCCGTACACTACCCAGATTGAGCCGCACGACTATATCGCCGAACTGTTTGACTGCATCGCGCGCTTCAACACCATCCTGATCGACTTCGATCGTGACGTGTGGGGCTACATCGCCCTGAACCACTTCAAGCAGAAAACCATCGCCGGTGAAATCGGCTCTTCCACCATGCCGCACAAAGTAAACCCTATCGACTTCGAAAACTCAGAAGGCAACCTGGGCCTGGCGAACGCCGTGCTGCAGCATATGGCGAGCAAACTGCCGGTATCCCGCTGGCAGCGCGACCTGACCGACTCCACCGTACTGCGTAACCTGGGCGTGGGTATTGGCTATGCGCTGATCGCGTATCAGTCCACCCTGAAAGGCGTGAGCAAGCTGGAAGTGAACCGTGACCGTCTGCTGGACGAGCTGGATCACAACTGGGAAGTTCTGGCGGAGCCAATCCAGACCGTGATGCGCCGTTACGGTATCGAAAAACCGTATGAGAAGCTGAAAGAGCTGACCCGCGGCAAACGCGTTGACGCCGAAGGCATGAAGCAGTTTATCGACGGTCTGGCGCTGCCGGAAGAAGAGAAAACGCGCCTGAAGGCGATGACCCCTGCGAACTACATTGGCCGCGCCATCACCATGGTTGACGAGCTAAAGTAACGCCCCTCTCCCCCTTTTCGCCCGAAAAGGGGGATGCTTTTCCCCGGTTTACTCAATGTTTATCCCCAAAACAACATAATCAGCGTTAAACTATTCATACCAATTATTTAGGGAGAAGAGATGATGCGCGTATTGGTTGTTGAGGATAACGCATTGCTACGTCATCACCTGAAGGTTCAGCTTCAGGAGATGGGACATCAGGTGGACGATGCTGAAGACGCAAAAGAAGCCGATTATTATCTCAATGAACACCTGCCGGATATCGCCATTGTCGATTTAGGGCTGCCTGACGAAGACGGTCTGTCGTTGATTCGCCGCTGGCGCAGCCACGATGTCTCCCTACCGGTTCTGGTTCTGACCGCCCGTGAAGGCTGGCAGGATAAGGTCGAAGTGCTCAGCGCGGGTGCGGATGATTACGTCACCAAGCCGTTTCATATTGAAGAGGTGGCGGCGCGCATGCAGGCGCTGTTACGCCGCAACAGCGGTCTGGCGTCTCAGGTTATCTCCATCCCGCCTTTCCAGGTCGATCTTTCCCGTCGGGAGTTAGCGATCAATGATGAAGTGATCAAGCTTACCGCCTTCGAATACACCATTATGGAAACGCTGATCCGTAACAACGGCAAAGTGGTAAGCAAAGATTCCTTAATGCTCCAGCTTTACCCTGATGCGGAACTGCGCGAGAGCCATACCATTGACGTGCTGATGGGGCGTTTGCGCAAGAAAATTCAGGCGCAGTATCCGCAGGATGTGATCACCACCGTCCGTGGTCAGGGCTACCTGTTCGAATTACGCTAAATGAGAGTGATTTTGCGCCACATTCTGCCCCTCTCGCTGCGGGTTCGTTTCTTACTGGCAACGGCCGCCGTCGTGCTGGTGCTGTCACTCTCCTACGGCATGGTCGCCCTGGTGGGCTATAGCGTCAGCTTTGATAAAACCACCTTTCGGCTGCTGCGTGGCGAAAGCAATCTTTTTTATACCCTGGCGAAGTGGGAAAACAATCAAATCACCGTCGAAATGCCGGAAAACCTCAACCAGCAGAGTCCAACGCTGGCCCTGATTTATGACGAAAAGGGCAAGCTACTGTGGGCGCAGCGTGACATCCCATGGCTGGTCAAAAGCATTCGTCCGGACTGGCTCAGAACCAACGGGTTTCATGAAATTGAAGCCGATCTCAACACCACCAGCTCGCTGATCCGTGAAGATCGCTCCCTGCAGCAAAAGCTGAACGAGATCCGCGCCGACAATGCCGAAACGGAGATGACGCACTCCGTCGCGATTAACCTCTATCCGGCGACGCTAAACATGCCGCAGCTGACCATTGTGGTGATCGACACCATTCCGGTCGAGCTGAAGCGTTCTTATATGGTCTGGAGCTGGTTCATCTATGTTCTGGCTGCGAATCTCCTGCTGGTGATCCCGCTGCTGTGGGTGGCGGCATGGTGGAGCTTGCGCCCCATTGAATCACTGGCGAAAGAGGTTCGCGAGCTGGAGGAACATCATCGCGAGAAGCTGAACCCGGAAACCACGCGCGAGCTCACCAGCCTGGTGCGAAACCTCAACCGCCTGCTGAAAAGCGAACGCGAACGCTATGATAAATACCGTACGACGCTTACCGACCTGACCCACAGCCTGAAAACCCCGCTCGCGGTCATGCAAAGTACCCTCCGTTCAATGCGCAGTTCGAAGCTGAGCGTCGACGATGCTGAGCCGGTGATGCTGGAACAGATCAGCCGTATTTCACAGCAAATTGGCTATTACCTGCATCGCGCCAGCATGCGTTCCGGCAGCGCGCTGCTGAGCCGCGAGCTGCACCCGGTTGCCCCGCTTCTGGATAACCTCACGTCCGCCCTCAACAAGGTGTATCAGCGTAAAGGGGTGAATATCAGCCTCGATATCTCGCCAGAGATAAGCTTTGTGGGTGAAAAAAATGACTTCATGGAAGTGATGGGTAACCTGCTGGATAACGCCTGCAAATACTGCCTGGAGTTCGTGGAAGTATCTGCGCGCCAGACGGAAACCGAGCTGCATATTATCGTTGAGGATGATGGCCCGGGGATCCCGCGCAATAAGCGTGACGTGGTGTTCGATCGCGGTCAGCGCGCCGATACGCTACGTCCTGGCCAGGGCGTAGGATTAGCCGTCGCGCGCGAGATTGTCGACCAGTACGACGGGAAAATCGAAACCAGCGAGAGCCTGCTGGGCGGCGCCAGAATGGAGGTCATTTTTGGTCGCCAGCAGCCCACATTGAGCGATAGTTAACCCGTTATGTGAAAAATGCGAGGATCTCGCAGCCGGGGGGCTGAGCTTCCGTTATAATCCGAGTCAGTAAGAGCCTGCGGAATAAAAAAATTATGGATTATCACTTAACGCTTAACTGGCCCGAGTTTATTGAACGTTACTGGCAAAAACGCCCGGTGGTTCTGAAACGCGGATTCAGCAATTTTGTCGACCCTATCTCGCCTGACGAGCTGGCAGGTCTGGCCATGGAAAACGAAGTCGACAGCCGTCTGGTCAGCCACCAGGACGGGAAATGGCAGGTTAGCCACGGTCCTTTCGAAAGCTACGATCACCTCGGTGAAAACAACTGGTCGCTGCTGGTGCAGGCGGTCAACCACTGGCACGAGCCGACTGCCGCCTTAATGCGTCCGTTCCGCGCCCTGCCCGACTGGCGCATGGACGATCTGATGATCTCCTTCTCCGTGCCTGGCGGCGGCGTGGGTCCGCATCTGGACCAGTACGACGTATTCATCATTCAGGGTACGGGCCGCCGCCGCTGGCGCGTGGGCGAAAAAGTGCCGATGAAGCAGCACTGCCCGCATCCGGACCTGCTGCAGGTTGATCCGTTTGAAGGGATTATCGACGAAGAGCTGGAGCCGGGCGATATTCTCTACATTCCGCCTGGATTCCCTCACGAGGGTTACTCCCTGGAAAACTCCCTCAACTACTCCGTGGGGTTCCGCGCGCCAAGCGGCCGCGAGATGATCAGCGGATTTGCCGACTACGTTCTGCAACGCGAGCTGGGCAGCTATCGTTACAGCGACCCCGATGTGCCTGCACGCGAGCATCCGGCCGATATCCTGCCCGCAGAGCTGGATAAGCTGCGCGGCATGATGCTGGATTTGATCAACGAACCGGAACATTTCCGTCAGTGGTTTGGCGAGTTTATCAGCCAGTCTCGTCATGAGCTGGACGTTGCGCCACCGGAGCCGCCTTATCAGGCTGACGAGATTTATGATGCGCTCCAGCAGGGCGACAAGCTGGTACGTCTGGGCGGGTTGCGCGTGCTGCGCATTGGCGAGGAGGTATTCGTCAACGGCGAGAAGCTGGACTCTCCGCACCGTCCAGCGCTCGAATCCATTGCCAGCCATCTGGTGCTGACTGCCGATACCTTTGGCGATGCGCTGGAAGACCCGTCTTTCCTCGCGATGCTTGCCGCGCTGGTTAACAGCGGGTACTGGTTCTTTGAGGACTGAGTCGCCTTAATGCCCGGTGGCGCTTCGCCACCGGGCTTTTCTTACCGCTTAGCGGTCAACTCCGCTATCCGCACTATCACCTTCACCGCTTTTTCCATTCCTTCCAGCGTCACAAACTCATGCTTGCCATGGTAGTTGTAGCCACCGGTAAACAGGTTCGGGCACGGTAGCCCCATGAATGACAGCTGAGAGCCGTCGGTGCCGCCACGAATCGGTTTTAATGTCGGTTCAATATCGCAGTCGCGCATCGCCTGCTGGGCGATATCGAGAATATGCGGATGCGCCATCACCTTCTCGCGCATATTGTAATAGCTGTCTTCGATGATGAGCTCAATGTAGCAATCGGGATGCAGGCCCTTACCCACCTTCTTGGCGATCTCCATCATCTTACGCTTGCGTGCCTCAAAGGCTTTACGGTCGAAATCGCGGATGATGTAGTGCATCTGCGCGCTGTCCACGGTGCCTTTGATGCTGGTCAGGTGATAGAAACCTTCATACCCCTCGGTCTGTTCGGGGCTCTCTTCCGCCGGGACTTCCGCATGAATTCGCGACGCCAGCGACAGCGCGTTCACCATGACGCCTTTCGCCGAACCGGGATGAACGTTGTTGCCGACAATTTTGATCGTGACGGACGCGGCATTGAAGTTTTCATATTCCAGCTCACCGACGCCGCCACCGTCGACGGTGTAGGCCCACTGGGCGTTAAAGGCGTCCACGTCGAAGTGCTTCGCGCCCTTGCCGACCTCTTCATCCGGCGTAAAGGCCACGCGGATGTCGCCGTGCGGAATATCTTTGCCCTTCAGCACCGCCAGCGCCGTCATGATTTCCGCGATCCCCGCTTTGTCATCCGCCCCCAGCAGGGTTTTCCCGTCGGTGGTGATCAGCGTCTGGCCCAGCAGCTGATGCAGCACCGGGAACATCACGGGCGAGAGCACTTCGTCGCCAATGCCCAGCGCAATGTCGCCGCCGCGGTAATTTTCCACAATCTGCGGGTTCACATTTTTACCGCTAAAATCAGGAGAGGTGTCGACATGGGAGATAAAGCCAATCGCCGGAATGTCACCCGGGACATTCGCCGGCAGCGTTCCCATCACAGTGCCTTTCTCGCTTAACGTGACGTTGACAAGCCCCATGGCGTCAAGCTGCTCTTTCAGCAGGTTTAATAGCTTCCACTGGCCTTCGGTGCTCGGCACCTGGCGAACACCCGGCTTAGATTGGGTATCCAGCGAAACGTACTGTAAAAAACGCTCAAGTAATTTATCCATGCAGTCACCCTCACTTTTTGTGACAACATTATCAATAAGCATCAAAACGCAAATATTGCGTCAGGTCACTTTTATCCCGCAAACGAGAATATTTTCCGTTTATATCGTTATGCGTTAGTAAATGTAGCTTATGAATCAGTGACAAGGATTGGCGATTACCGGGGATTGCCGTAGAATGTCCGCCCTCATTACGAGTCACCAAGGTGGTTACACACAAACCCCGCTTCAGTCTGCTGCCTGAGGCGTCTATATGGGACAGCGCAAAAATTGAATACACAAACCCGTTCACCGCTGGTGAAACTGGAACGAATTCGTAAAAGTTTTGATGGCAAAGACGTTATTTCCGACCTCACTCTCACCATCAATGACGGTGAGTTTCTGACGCTGCTTGGCCCCTCCGGCTGCGGCAAAACAACCGTACTGCGCCTTATCGCCGGGCTGGAAAGCGTCGATAACGGCCATATCCATCTAGAGAACCAGGACATTACCCGGGTTCCTGCCGAAGATCGCCACGTTAATACCGTCTTTCAGAGCTATGCCCTGTTCCCGCACATGACCGTTTTTGAAAACGTGGCGTTTGGCCTGCGGATGCAAAAAACCCCGGCGCATGAGATCGAACCGCGCGTCACCGATGCCCTGCGCATGGTACAGCTTGAGACATTTGCCCAGCGTAAACCCCATCAGCTTTCCGGCGGCCAGCAGCAGCGCGTGGCCATCGCCCGCGCCGTGGTTAACAAGCCGCGTCTGCTTCTGCTGGATGAATCCCTCTCCGCGCTGGATTACAAGCTGCGCAAACAGATGCAAAACGAGCTCAAAGCCCTGCAGCGCAAACTCGGCATTACCTTTGTCTTCGTCACCCACGATCAGGAAGAAGCCCTGACCATGTCAGACCGCATCGTGGTGATGCGCGACGGCAAAATCGAGCAGGACGGCACGCCGCGCGAAATCTACGAAGAGCCGAAGAACCTGTTTGTCGCCAGCTTCATTGGCGAGATCAATATCTTTGACGCCACGGTGATTGAACGTCTGGACGACCAGCGCGTGCTCGCCAGCGTCGAAGGACGCGAATGCAATATCACGGTGAATTTCCCCGTCGAGAAGGGACAAAAGCTCAACGTTCTGCTGCGCCCGGAAGATCTGCGCGTCGATGAAATCCACGGCAATACCGAGGCCGAAGGGTTAATCGGCTATATCCGCGAGCGCAACTACAAAGGCATGACCCTGGAGTCTGTCGTCGAGCTGGAGAACGGCAAAATGGTGATGGTCAGCGAGTTCTTTAACGAGGATGACCCTGACTTCGACCACTCGCTCGACCAGAAAATGGTTGTCAACTGGGTAGAAAGCTGGGAGGTTGTGCTGGCTGATGAAGAACACAAGTAAGTTCCAGAATGTGGTGATTGCCACGATCGTCGGTTGGCTTGTGTTGTTTGTCTTTTTACCCAACCTGATGATCATCGCCACCAGCTTCCTGACCCGCGACGACGCTAACTTCGTTTCGCTGGTCTTTACGCTGGATAACTACGCGCACCTGCTCGATCCGCTCTATTTTGACGTGCTGCTGCACTCGCTCAATATGGCGCTAATTGCCACCGTTGCCTGCCTGGTGCTCGGGTATCCCTTCGCATGGTTCCTGGCGGGCCTGCCGCAAAAGGTGCGGCCCCTGCTGCTGTTTTTACTGATTGTTCCATTCTGGACCAACTCGTTAATCCGCATCTACGGGCTGAAAATCTTCCTCAGCACCAAAGGCTACCTCAATGAGTTTCTACTGTGGCTGGGGGTGATTGATACGCCGATCCGCATCATGTTTACCCCGAGCGCGGTCATTATCGGCCTGGTCTATATCCTGCTGCCGTTTATGGTAATGCCGCTCTACTCCAGCATAGAGAAGCTGGATAAACCGCTGCTGGAAGCGGCAAGAGATCTGGGTGCCAACAAGCTCCAGACCTTTATCCGCATTATCATCCCGCTGACTATGCCCGGTATTATCGCGGGCTGTTTGCTGGTCATGCTTCCGGCCATGGGTCTGTTCTACGTTTCTGACCTGATGGGTGGCGCGAAAAACCTGCTGATTGGGAATGTGATCAAGAGTCAGTTCCTGAACATTCGTGACTGGCCGTTCGGGTCCGCCACCAGCATCACGCTGACGGTGGTGATGGGTCTGATGCTGCTGGTCTACTGGCGCGCTTCACGGCTGCTGAACAAGAAGGTGGAACTCGAATGATCGGTCGACTGCTTCGCGGCGGTTTTATGACCGCCATTTACGCTTACCTGTATATCCCGATCGTTATTTTGATCGTGAACTCGTTTAACAGCTCACGCTTCGGGATTAACTGGCAGGGCTTTACCACCAGCTGGTACAGCCTGCTGATGAACAACGACAGCCTGCTGCAGGCCGCTCAGCACTCGCTGACGATGGCGATCTTCTCCGCCACCTTCGCCACGCTAATTGGTTCACTGACCGCCGTGGCGCTCTACCGCTACCGCTTTCGCGGTAAACCGTTCGTCAGCGGCATGCTGTTTGTGGTGATGATGTCGCCGGATATCGTGATGGCGATTTCGCTGCTGGTGCTGTTTATGCTGCTGGGCGTACAGCTTGGCTTCTGGTCGCTGCTGTTTTCCCATATCACCTTCTGCCTGCCGTTTGTGGTGGTGACCGTCTTTGCGCGCCTGAAAGGGTTCGACGTGCGCATGCTGGAGGCGGCGAAAGATCTGGGCGCCAGCGAGATGACCATCCTGCGCAAAATCATCCTGCCGCTGGCGATGCCCGCCGTGGCGGCCGGATGGCTGCTGAGCTTTACCCTGTCGATGGATGACGTGGTGGTCTCCTCCTTCGTGACCGGGCCGAGCTATGAAATTCTGCCGTTGAAAATCTATTCGATGGTGAAAGTCGGCGTTTCACCCGAGGTGAACGCGCTGGCGACCATTCTGCTGGTATTTTCGCTGGTTCTGGTGATCGCCAGCCAGGTTATTGCTCGTGATAAAACAAAATCTCAGGGGACAATGAAATGAAAAAAATGCTCGCCGCTGCGGCGCTGGTGCTCGGCATGGGTGCCGCGCACGCTGATGACAGCAAAACGCTCTACTTCTACAACTGGACTGAGTACGTGCCGCCGGGCCTGCTGGAACAGTTCACAAAGGAGACGGGCATCAAAGTGATCTACTCGACCTACGAGTCGAATGAAACCATGTACGCCAAGCTGAAAACTTACAAAGATGGCGCGTACGATCTGGTGGTTCCTTCCACCTACTTTGTCGACAAAATGCGCAAAGAGGGCATGATCCAGAGGATCGACAAAACGAAGCTTACCCATTTTTCAAACCTCGATCCTGAGATGCTCAACAAGCCGTTCGACCCGAATAACGACTACTCCATTCCGTATATCTGGGGGGCAACCGCGATTGGCGTTAACAGCGAGGCCGTCGATCCGAAATCGGTGACAAGCTGGGCCGATCTGTGGAAACCGGAATACAAGGGCAGCCTGCTGTTGACCGACGACGCACGCGAAGTGTTCCAGGTGGCACTGCGCAAGCTGGGCTACTCGGGCAATACGACGGATCCTAAAGAGATTGAAGCGGCGTATGCCGAGCTGAAAAAGCTGATGCCTAACGTGGCGGCATTCAACTCTGATAACCCGGCAAACCCGTATATGGAAGGCGAAGTGAATCTGGGGATGGTCTGGAACGGCTCCGCGTATGTTGCCCGTCAGGCCGGTACGCCGCTTGAGGTGGTCTGGCCGAAAGAAGGTGGGATTTTCTGGATGGACAGCCTGTCTATTCCGGCCAATGCGAAAAACGTTGAAGGGGCGCATAAGCTGATTAACTTCCTGCTGCGCCCGGACGTGGCGAAACAGGTTGCCGAGACGATTGGCTACCCGACGCCAAACCTCGCCGCACGCAAGCTGCTGAAGCCTGAAGTGGCTAACGATAAATCGCTCTATCCGGATGCCGAAACCATCAGCAAAGGCGAATGGCAGAACGATGTCGGCGACGCCAGCCGCCTCTACGAAGAGTATTACCAGAAGTTAAAAGCGGGCCGGTAACGGTATCGCGTTCTTCCTCACGCCGCCTGTACGGCGTGAGGAAGGATTAACTGACCGCATTCTCTCCTGCCCAGATCGTCGCCTTTCGCATCGCCTCAACCACTTCTTCATCCGACAGCCCCAGCCTCTGACGTACTCTGGTCGCTTCGTCCCACTGCTGCTGTTCATAGTAACGGCAAAGGTTAATCATATCGGCTAACCGTCCCTCCTGATGACAAAGCGCGTTGCTTACGCTCTGCGGGACCGCAATTTGCTTCATCAACTCTGCCATCGGCAGCTCAAGGAGGGTATCCAGAAGAGAAAACAGGCCGCACATGAACGCATTTTCAGCCAGAATCGGTTCGTTCATCGTCTCTGCGATCAGCTCGCAGAACTTGCCGCGCATCATGCTCAGCGGATAAAGCTCGCTGACGGTATCATTGCCCGCACTGGCGAGGACCACGACGGCAACAAACCGTCGGAGCTGATTTTCGCCAAGATACCTGAGCACCTCGCTCAGGGTTAACTTGCTGAAATTACAGGCGCCGACATGCTTAAACGCCGTATGCTTCATATAGCGCATGATTTTATAAGAGAGCGTGAGATCGGTTTTTATCAACGACTCGATAATTCGAAAATCAGGCTTATTGCGTCCGACCTCCATTTGCAGTCGAAAAATCGCCAGCTGATTTTGCGACAGCCGTTTATATTTAATGACCTCCGGGCGGCAGAAAAAATAGCCCTGAAAAAGGGAAAACCCTTCGTCCCTGTATTGGTTGAATTCCTCTTTAGTCTCAATTTTTTCAGCGAGATATTTAATATGACCGGTCAGATGTTTACGCGTTTTCAGATACTGTTTAATTTGCGCTAAGGTGTAATTTCTGACGTCAAATTTCAGTATTGAAATATAGGGTAAAAAAGCATCCCATTCTGGTGCAAGCGTGAAATCATCAAGCGCAAACTGATAACCATGCGCATTCATCTCCCTGACGGCCTGCAGCAGTTCCGCTCCCGGCACAGCATCTTCAAGGATCTCAATGACCACGCTCTCTTTATCCAGCGCTTCTCCACTGCGGTCTATGACCATTCGCGAAGGGAAATTAATAAACGACGTATGAGCCCCGGCGATGCGCTGGGACGGCACGCATAAAAACTGATCGGATATCATTCTGGAGGTGGCATATTCCGCCGACACATCCGGAAAACGGTTTGTCATCCCGTCTCTGAAGAGCAGCTCATAGGCCACCGTCTTCATCTCAGGGTTAAAAATGGGTTGTCGCGCAATAAATCCGTACATATCCCATCCTCCTTTACCACTTAATATTTATTAGCATCCTCTTTCTACACGATGATAACGAGCATTATCGAGCGCTATTTTGATTGAATGCACAAAATAAAAGCATCCACACTAATTAACGGGATTAAATATTCTGGAATTTAAATTAAATATATCCGGCGCTCTACAGAAAGAGGATGAAATATCCGATAAGTACTGTGTGCCTGCCCGACATGCACAACATTACGGGAGATGAGAATGAAAGACGCCATGGTCCGAAAACAAAAAATAAGAGTCAAGACGTTGATGCTATTGTCCATTTTCCTCACCGTGACGGTGGGCTTTACGGCAACGATCGGGTTTATGATGTGGCAGTGGATGGCGCAGCAGGAGGTGCTGGCCAAAAAACATATCCGCCAGATAGCCGAGGTACAGGCTTTACAGGTCAGCAAACAGCTGGATTCCGCCCTGACTGCCGCCCGGGATATGGGCAACAGCGCCCTGGCACTGCGCGAGGCGGGCGTATCCGACCGCCAGAGCCTGAACCAGCTGCTTATCCACTACCTCTCGGCTCACCCACAGTTTCTCTCCATGTCGATGGCCTTTGAGCCCAACGCGTTCGACGATAAAGATGCCGCCTTTGCCGGTCAGAGCGGTGAAGATCCTGCCGGACGCTACGCCCGCTACGTCGACCGCGATGCCACCGGCAAACCGGCATTACACCTGCTGACTGACATCGAAACACCCGGCAGCGGTGATTATTATTTGCTGCCGAAACAGCGGCATAAAGATGTGATCATCGAGCCCTATATTTACCCCTACAACGGCGTGGACGTGATGCTCACCTCGATTGCCGCACCCATCATGCGTGACGGACAGTTTCTGGGTTCGGTCACCTCTGACTTCTCCCTCGCCACGCTGCAGTCCACGATCGGCGCGATTAAACCGTGGAACGGCACAGGCTACGCCCTGCTCCTCTCAGCGGGTAATAACGTGGTGTCCAGCCCGGACAAACAGGCGGCAGGCAAGCCATACGCGGGTCAGATTGCCGGTCATGACGTCACCCGGGTAAACGATCCGCTGCTGATGGAAGAGGTGTTCATCACCTGGCAGGACATCGCCGTCGGTAACAGCCAGACGCCGTGGAAGCTGGCCATTATTACTCCGGTTAGCGAAGTGATGGCCGAAGCGCGGGCATTTTTACTGAAAGCCATCATCATGATGATGTTAAGCATCGTTGCGGTCAGCCTGGTGATGGCCCAGATCTTTACCCGCAAGGTTGACCGTCCGGTTGGAGGGGAACCTTCGGAGGCCGCCGGGATCGCCCTGGCCGTTGCCCGGGGAGATCTGAACAACACCATCCCGGTACGTTCCGGGGATACCCACAGCATTTTTTATGCCCTGCACACCATGCAGACGCAGCTCAAGCGCATCGTCGACAACATCAGCGAAGCCAGCCACTCCGTGCACGGCGGCACCAGCGAAATTTCGGCGGGCAACCTTGACCTCGCCTCACGTACCGAAGAACAGGCGGCGGCGATTGTTGAAACAGCAGCCAGCATGGAAGAGATTTCGGTCACGGTGAAAAATAATGCCGACAACGCCCACAAGGCGACCACGCTGACCGATCGCGCCGCGAGCCTCGCCGGGCATGGCGAAACGCTGGTAAACGACGTGGTGATGGTGATCGGAGAGATTGACGAGAGCGCGCGTAAGATCGGTGAGATTAACAGCATCGTCGACGGCATCGCCTTCCAGACCAATATCCTGGCGCTGAATGCGGCCGTTGAAGCGGCGCGCGCGGGCGAACAGGGGCGCGGTTTCGCAGTGGTCGCAGGTGAAGTGCGCAACCTGGCCCAGCGAAGCGCCAACGCGGCAAAAGAGATCTCTCAGCTGATTGCCGAGTCCTCAGGCCGCGTCAGCAAAGGCGTTGAGCTGGTCAATGAAACCGGCGTAATGATGAAACAGGTGATTGAGGCGGTGTCGCACGTGCATCTGGTCATCAACGACATTGTTCAGGCGCTGGACGAGCAGAACCGCGGGATAAGCCAGGTCAGTACCGCCGTTAACCAGATGGACAGCACCACCCAGCAGAACGCCTCTCTGGTTCAGCAGATCTCCGCTGCGGCGCTCTCGCTGGATGAGCAGGCTAAATCGCTGGAGAAGACGCTGGCGTTCTTCCATTCATAAATAAAAAGGCACCCGCCCGGCGGGTGCCTTTTCAGGCGATTGCCGTTACAGCCCTTTCAGCAGCTTGTCGACAAACTCCGGGACGACCGTGCTTGCCAGGCCATAGTGTTTCTCTTCAAACTCGCTGCCCACCTGGCTTGGCTCAAGGTTGAGCTCTACCGTATGCGCACCGTGCAGCCTCGCCTCGTGAACAAACCCCGCCGCAGGGTAAACGTGGCCGGATGTTCCGATGGCGATAAACACGTCGGCCATCGCCAGCGCGCTGTAGATCTCATCCATTCCCAGCGGCATTTCGCCGAACCAGACCACGTGCGGACGCAGGCGCGACGGGAACTGGCAGCAGTGGCACTTATCCTCTGGCAGCACGTCCTCTTTCCAGTCCAGCACCTGACCGCTCCAGGAGCAGCGAACCTTGAGCAGCTCGCCGTGCATGTGGATGATGTTCTTGTTACCGGCCCGTTCGTGGAGATTGTCGATATTCTGCGTCACCAGCAGAAAACGATCGCCCAGCGCCTCTTCCAGCTTTGCCAGCGCCAGATGCGCCGCATTCGGCGCGACGTCAGGCTGCTGAAGCTGACGACGGCGTGCGTTGTAAAACGCCTGCACGAGATCCGGGTCGCGGGCAAAGCCTTCCGGCGTGGCGACATCCTCCACGCGGTGCTCTTCCCACAGCCCGTCCGCCGCGCGGAAGGTTCGAATTCCTGACTCGGCCGAGATCCCCGCTCCGGTCAGCACCACCACTCTGGGTTTATCCATCGCTTCTGGCATCATTCTGTCTCTGAAAAAGATCCGCTGGCGCAAGCGCTCACGCAAGCGGCGTTTGTTTTTGCGAAAACGGCTGAGTCGACCCTGGCGACGCGACAGCATAGAAACCTCGTAAACTAATCGGTGAGATGAAGGAATGCGGCTCCGCGCATGCCTCCTGCGTCCCCGTGTCGCGCGCATTCAATACGCGGCACGCGGGCAACCGGCAATAAATGTCGGGGCAAACGCCCGGACAACCGTTCCGTAATCGCGGTAAAGTTTGAAAGCCCTCCCCCGATCACCAGCAGGTCCGGGTCGACGATGGTGAGAATATTTCCCAGACACACCGCCAGCAGATCCAGATAGCGCTCGACGTGCTCACGCGCCTGCGCATCCCCTTGCTCCCACAGGGTAATGATTTGAGGGGCCTCAAGTTTCTGATGATAGAAGTGTTCGTAAAGCCATGCAAACCCGCGGCCTGACAGGTAGTTCTCAATACAGCCGTGCTGCCCACAGCCGCAGCGTGTCAGCGGGAAATCACGCCCCACCACTTCCAGCGCGTCCACCGGCAGGCGGATATGGCCAAACTCGCCGGTAATGTAGCTGCGGCCGGTGATGGGCTTACCGTTGATGACGATTCCTCCGCCGACGCCGGTACCGAGGATCAGCCCCATCACCAGAGAATATTGACGGAATTCATCATCCCAGGCTTCAGAGAGCGCGAAGCAGTTGGCATCGTTGTCTAAACGCACGTCGCGTTCAAGGAGCACGGAGAGATCGGCGCGCAGCGGTTTACCGCTAGCGGCAGGCACGTTGGCCGCATACAGCGTGCCGTCGTCGGTTTCGGGCATGCCCGGAATACCAATGCCGACGCTGCCTTTGACCCCAAAGCGTTCATCCGCCTGAGCCACCAGCGCGGCAATGGCGGTTAAAAATTCGTCATAACTTTCGCGCGGCGTGGGAACGCGGGTTTCCCACTGCAGTTTGAGGTTTTTATCAAACACGCCGAGCGCAATCTTGGTGCCGCCAATATCAAATCCGTAATACATAACGCATTCCTCTTTTAACCTGGCGGCCCGAAAGCCGCTAGATCATGACGTAATTACTGGCCACTTAATACCCTCGCCGGATCAATTCGGCTTGCGCGACGCGCCGGATACCAGCTTGCCAGCAGACTCAGTAAAAGTGCTGTAAGCAGCACATAAAAAACATCCAGCCAGTGCAGTTCAGACGGCAGGAAGTCAATAAAATAGATGTCACCCGACAGGAACTGGTGGCCAATAAGCTTTTCAATCCCGTTGATAATCGGCGTCAGCTGCAGGGAAACCACCACGCCAATCACTACGCCGCACAGGCTGCCAAACAGCCCTGCCAGCAAACCGTACCAGACGAAGATGGCGCGAATAAGACCGTCTTTCGCCCCCAGCGTACGCAGCACGGCGATGTCGCCGCTCTTGTCCTTGACCGCCATCACCAGCGTCGAAACGATATTAAAGCACGCCACGCCAATCACCAGCACCATCGCCAGATACATGATGGCGCGGATCATCTGGATATCACGGTACATATACCCGTAAGTGCCGATCCAGCTTTTGATGTAGACATAGTTATTGGTCACGCTGCCCGCGTCACGCACCAGTTTGTTGGCGTTAAAGACGTCGTTCACCTTAATGGCAATGCCCGTCACGCTGTTGCCCATGTCGAGATACTGCCGCGCATCCTCCATCGGCACCATCGCAAAGCTGTGGTCAAGCTGACCGCTCAGCTGAAGAATACCGGTAACGTGCAGGCGCACGCGTTTTGGCTGCTGCAGTTTGTGGTCGGTGCTGGCGTTCGGGATCATGATTGACACCCAGTCGCCCTGCTTCACCTTCAGAGCATCGGCAACGCCTTTACCCATGATGATCTGCTGCTCGCCAGCCTTAAAGTTGGCCCACGCGCCGTTCTGCACATAGTTTGGCAGCGCGCTGAGACGCGCTTCCTGCGCCGGGTTCACCCCTTTCACCTGAATGGCGCGCAGGTTTACCCCGCTTTCCACCAGCCCGGTAAAGTTAATGTAGGGCGCGGCCGCGGCGATGCCCGGCACTTTTTCAACTTTGGCGAGCGCATCGCTCCAGTTCGTCCACGGCTGGTTAACCGGCTCGATCTCCCCGTGCGGCACCACCGCCAGAATGCGGTTATTCAGCTCACGCTCGAAGCCGTTCATGGCGCTTAAGCCCACAATCAGCACCGCCACACCCAGCGCAATACCGATGGTCGAGATAACGGAGATCAGCGACACCATGCCGCCGCGACGGCGGCCGCGGCTAAAACGTAAACCGATGAGTAACGATAACGGTGACGCCATTACTCTGCTCCCATCAGGGTCAGTTCCGCGTTCAGATGGCCGTCGCGCATCTCAAGCTGACGTCCCATGCGTTTTGCCAGCTGCAGATCGTGGGTTACGACCAGAAACGCGGTGCCCTGCGAGGCGTTCAGCTCGCCCAGAAGCTGGAAAATACTGTCCGCATTACGGGCGTCCAGGTTCCCGGTGGGCTCATCCGCCAGTACCAGACGCGGGTTGTTGACCAGCGCACGGGCAATCGCCACGCGCTGGCGCTCGCCGCCGGAGAGCTCCGACGGACGGTGGTTACCGCGATGACCCAGCCCTACCGCCTTCAGCATGTCGCTGGCGCGAGCGTTAATCTCTGCCGGTTTCTTTTTGCCAATCAGCAGCGGCATCGCGACGTTTTCCAGCGCCGTGAAGTCCGGCAGCAGATGGTGGAACTGGTAGATAAAGCCCAGCTCGCGGTTGCGCAGCTCGGCCTTCGCCGCCGAGGACATTTTGCTCATCGGCTGGCCGGAGAAAATCACGTCGCCGTTGGTTGGCGTATCCAGCCCGCCCAGCAGATGCAGCAGCGTACTTTTGCCCGAGCCGGAGCTGCCGACAATCGCCATCATTTCGCCTTCGCCCACGCTGAAGCTCACATTGTGCAGCACGTCGGTTTGCACAGTGCCTTCCTGATAGCGTTTGGACAGGTTGTCGCATTGCAACAGGATCTTATTCATAACGTAAAGCCTCAGCGGGTTGAGTGGCGGCGGCGCGCCAGGAAGGATAAAGCGTAGAAAGCAGCGCAATGGCCATCGCGGCCAGCGCAATACCGACCACCTGCAGCGGCTCGATAGCCACCGGCAGCGCCGCGCCGTCGAGCAGGGCGCCGATGATCGGCATTAAGTTATTAAGCTGACTGGCAAGCAGCGCACCCAGCACGGCGCCGAGCAGCGCGCCGATGATACCGGCGCTGGCGCCCTGCACCATAAACACCGCCATGATCTGGCGCGGCGTGAGCCCCTGGGTTTGCAGAATGGCGACTTCGCCCTGCTTCTCCATCACCATCAGACCCAGCGAGGTGATGATGTTAAATGCCGCCACGGCGACGATCAGGCTCAGCAGCAGCCCCATCATGTTTTTCTCCATCCGCACAGCCTGGAACAGCTCGCCTTTACGCTCGCGCCAGTCCTGCCATTTGGTGCCGTCCGGCAGTTTTTGCTGGCTGAGAGTATCGACCTTCAGCGGCGCGTCGAGCCACAGGCGCCAGCCGGTGATATTTCCTGCCGGGTAGCGCATCAGGCGTGACGCGTCCTGAATGTTAACCAGCATCTGGTAGCCATCGACTTCGCTGTTGGCGGCAAAGGTACCAATCACGTTGAACAGGCGCTGGCTTGGCAGGCGCCCCATCGGCGTAAACTGGCTGGCAGAAGGGACCATTACGCGCAGCTGATCGCCACGGTTAACGCCAAGCTGTCCGGCAAGCTGCTCGCCCAGAATCACGTTATATTTCCCGGCTTCCAGGTCGGTCTGCTTCACGTTAACGAGATACGGCGTCAGCGGATCGTTTTGCGCCGGGTCGATACCCAGCATCACGCCGACCGCCACGCTGCGGGCGCTTTGCAGCACCACGTCGCCGGTGGTCAACGGCGCTACGCGCGTGACGCCCTGTAACTTCGCCGCGCTTTCCGGCAGCTGCTGCGGGTTAACCGAGCCGTTAGTGGATGAGAGTACGGCCTGCGGCATCAGCCCCAGGATGTTGTTTTGCAGCTCGCGCTCAAAGCCATTCATGACGGAAAGCACCGTCACCAGAGCCATCACGCCAAGCGTAATGCCAATAGTCGATAGCCAGGAGACAAAGCGACCGAAGCGGTCCGCGGCGCGCCCACGCATGTAGCGTAAGCCTATGAAGAGTGCGACAGGTTGATACATGAAGTCCGTCTGTTTGCTGATAGCAGACCCACGAGTATATAAGCGAATCCGTTAAGCGTAAATGACTGAAACCGTAAGCTTTGGTAATCATTTTTCCAAAAAACTCAGATAAATCAGGATACTAATATCTGAAACCGCTCCTCGCAACCTCCACCTTTTCCGAAAAACCTCCTGATACAGACTGTTACCCATTACAGCACGGTTTCGTTTAACAACAATTGCTCGTTCGTCTATGGCAATAAGGTAGTTGCGAACAATGAAGCAAAAAGCATTATGGATTAACCAGATAAAAGGGCTGTGTATCTGCCTGGTGGTTATCTATCATTCGGTTATCACGTTTTATCCGCATCTGATCGGGCTGCAACACCCGCTCTCCGGCCTTCTCGCCAAATGCTGGGTCTATTTTAATCTCTATCTTGCCCCCTTCCGTATGCCGGTCTTTTTCTTTATCTCCGGCTATCTGATCCGTCGTTATATTGACGAGGTGGACTGGCGAACCAGTCTCGACAAGCGAATCTGGAGCATTGTCTGGGTGCTGGCGCTGTGGGGGATTTTGCAATGGCAGGCGCTGACCCACCTGAATGCCTGGCTGGCGCCCGATCGCGAGCTTGTCACCTCGTCGAACGCGGCCTACGCCGACTCGCTCTCGGGATTTGTGCAAGGCATGCTCACTGCCAGTACCAGCCTGTGGTATCTGTATGCCCTGGTCGTGTACTTCACGCTGTGTAAACTGCTGAGCCGCTGGAAGCTGCCGATGCTGGGACTGCTGGCGCTGGCAAGCATCGCGATCAACTTCCTGCCGCTACCGTGGTGGGGAATGAACAGCGTGGTCCGCAACATGATCTACTACAGCCTCGGGGCGTGGTATGGCGCGACGCTGATGGCGTGGATGAAAAGCGTCAGCCTGCGCCGCCTCTGGCTGGCAACCGTCGCTTTCGCCGCCGTCTCCGTGGTGCTGTGGTTTGCTAACGTTCCGCTGCTGCTCTCATTGCTGTCGATTGTGCTGATTATGAAGCTATTCTACAGCTTTGAGCAGCGCTATGCCGTTCACCCTGACAACCTGTTGAACGTGATTGGCTCCAATACCATTGCGATTTATACCACCCACCGCATCTTAATTGAGGCCTTCAGCCTGTTCCTGATTGGCGAGATGAATGCCGCTTACTGGCCGGTCTGGGCTGAACTCACCTTAATTCTGGTCTACCCGTTTGCCAGCCTGCTGATCTGTACCCTGGCCGGGCTCGGGGTGCGTAAAATTTCCACCGCGCTGTTTGGCGACGTTTTCTTCTCTCCTCCGTCTACGCTGACCCTGTCCCCCTCAACGCGTTAATGCCCTCTCCGCCCCCGTTTCGGGGGCGTTTAGCCCTGCCGTGCGGTTGCGATTTGCTTATGCAAAACGATCGAGGATAATAAAGACATTGCGTATCAGTGATATGCCCCAATACTGTTGGTATATCCATAAGAGACTCTGACATAGCCATGCCTGAACACTATCGTTATTCCTTGCCTGTCAAAGCGGGCGACCAGCGCCAGCTGGGTGAACTCACGGGCGCGGCGTGCGCCACGCTGGTGGCGGAAATCGCCGAGCGTCATCAAGGGCCGGTGATCCTGGTTGCCCCGGATATGCAAAACGCCCTGCGCCTGCACGATGAAATTCGCCAGTTCACCGATAATCTGGTGTTCAGCCTGGCCGACTGGGAAACGCTGCCGTACGACAGCTTCTCTCCGCACCAGGAGATCATCTCCTCGCGCCTGTCGACGCTCTACCAGCTTCCGACCATGCAGCGCGGCGTGCTGATTGTACCGGTGAACACCCTGATGCAGCGCGTCTGTCCGCACAGCTACCTGCACGGCCACGCGCTGGTGATGAAAAAAGGCCAGCGCCTGTCCCGTGATGCCCTGCGGGCGCAGCTTGACGGGGCCGGCTATCGCCACGTCGATCAGGTCATGGAACATGGGGAATACGCGACCCGCGGCGCGCTGCTCGACCTTTACCCGATGGGCAGCGACCAGCCGTATCGTCTGGACTTCTTTGATGATGAAATCGACAGCCTGCGCGTCTTTGACGCCGACACGCAGCGCACGCTGGAGGAAGTGGAGTCCATCAATTTACTGCCCGCGCATGAGTTCCCCACGGACAAAACCGCTATCGAACTGTTCCGCAGCCAGTGGCGCGATAGGTTCGAGGTGAAGCGCGACGCGGAACATATTTATCAGCAGGTCAGCAAAGGCACGCTGCCTGCCGGGATCGAATACTGGCAGCCGCTATTCTTTAACGAGCCGCTGCCTGCCCTGTTCAGCTACTTCCCAGCGAATACGCTGATTGTTAACACCGGCGATATCGACGCCAGCGCCAGCCGCTTTGAAAGCGAAACCCGCGCCCGCTTTGAAAACCGGGGCGTTGACCCGATGCGTCCGCTGCTGCCGCCGGAAGCGCTGTGGCTGCGTACCGACGAGCTCAACGCCGAGCTGAAGCGCTGGCCGCGCATGCAGCTGAAAACCGATTCGCTTGCCGACAAGGCCGCCAACACCAACCTCGCCTTCCGGACGCTGCCGGACCTGGCCGTCCAGGCGCAGCAGAAATCCCCGCTGGATAATCTGCGCAAGTTCCTGGAGTCCTTTACCGGCCCGGTGGTGTTCTCCGTTGAGAGTGAAGGCCGCCGCGAAGCTTTGGGTGAGCTGCTGGGACGCATTAAGGTGGCGCCGAAGCGCATCCTGCGCCTGAGCGAAGCGACCGGAAACGGCCGTTACCTGATGATTGGCGCCGCCGAGCACGGTTTTATCGACACGCTCAACAACCTGGCGCTGATTTGCGAAAGCGACCTGCTGGGCGAGCGCGTCGCGCGCCGCCGTCAGGACAGCCGTCGAACCATCAACCCGGACACGCTGATCCGTAACCTGGCCGAGCTGCATCCGGGCCAGCCGATTGTTCACCTGGAGCATGGCGTTGGACGCTATCAGGGGATGACCACGCTGGAAGCGGGCGGTATTAAAGGTGAATACCTGATGCTCACCTACGCGAACGACGCCAAACTGTATGTTCCGGTGTCGTCCCTGCATCTGATCAGCCGCTACGCGGGCGGTGCCGAAGAGAACGCGCCGCTGCATAAGCTGGGCGGCGACGCCTGGGCGCGCGCGCGCCAGAAGGCCGCGGAAAAAGTGCGCGACGTGGCCGCCGAGCTGCTGGATATCTACGCCCAGCGCGCGGCCAAAGAGGGATTCGCCTTTAAGCATGATAAGGAACAGTATCAGCTGTTCTGCGACAGCTTCCCGTTTGAAACCACGCCGGATCAGGCTCAGGCTATTAACGCCGTGCTGAGCGATATGTGCCAGCCGCTGGCAATGGACCGTTTAGTGTGCGGCGACGTCGGCTTCGGTAAAACCGAAGTGGCGATGCGCGCCGCCTTCCTTGCGGTGGAAAACAACAAGCAGGTGGCGGTGCTGGTGCCGACCACCCTGCTCGCTCAGCAGCACTTCGACAACTTCCGCGACCGCTTCGCCAACTGGCCGGTACGCATCGAGATGCTGTCGCGTTTTCGCAGCACCAAAGAACAGACGCAGATCCTCGAACAGGCAAGCGAAGGCAAAATCGATATTCTGATCGGCACCCACAAGCTGCTGCAAAGCGACGTGAAGTGGAAAGATCTGGGGCTGCTGATCGTCGACGAAGAGCACCGCTTCGGGGTGCGCCATAAAGAGCGCATCAAAGCGATGCGCGCCGACGTCGACATCCTGACCCTGACCGCAACGCCGATCCCGAGAACCCTGAACATGGCGATGAGCGGCATGCGCGATCTGTCGATTATTGCCACGCCGCCGGCGCGCCGTCTGGCGGTAAAAACCTTCGTCCGCGAGTACGATAATCTGGTGGTGCGTGAGGCAATACTGCGTGAAGTCCTGCGCGGGGGTCAGGTCTATTACCTGTACAACGACGTGGAAAACATCCAGAAAGCGGCCGACAGGCTGGCGGAGCTGGTGCCGGAAGCGCGCATTGCTATCGGTCACGGGCAGATGCGCGAGCGCGAGCTGGAACGGGTGATGAACGACTTCCACCACCAGCGCTTTAACGTGCTGGTGTGCACCACTATCATCGAAACGGGGATCGACATTCCGACGGCGAACACCATCATTATTGAACGCGCGGATCACTTTGGTCTGGCGCAGCTTCACCAGCTGCGCGGCCGCGTCGGGCGTTCGCACCATCAGGCCTACGCCTGGCTGCTGACGCCGCATCCGAAAGCGATGACCACCGACGCGCAAAAGCGTCTGGAAGCCATCGCCTCGCTGGAAGACCTCGGCGCAGGCTTCGCGCTGGCCACGCACGATCTCGAGATCCGCGGCGCCGGCGAGCTGCTGGGTGAGGACCAGAGCGGCTCCATGGAGACCATCGGCTTCTCGCTCTATATGGAGCTGCTTGAGAACGCGGTTGATGCCCTGAAGGCCGGTCGCGAGCCGTCGCTGGAAGATCTCACCAGCCAGCAGACCGAGGTCGAGCTGCGTATGCCTTCCCTGCTGCCGGACGATTTCATTCCGGACGTGAATACCCGACTGTCGTTCTACAAGCGCATCGCCAGTGCGAAGACGGAAAACGAGCTGGAAGAGATTAAGGTTGAGCTGATCGACCGCTTTGGTCTGCTGCCCGATGCGGCGCGAAATCTGCTGGATATCGCGCGCCTGCGCCAGCAGGCGCAGAAGCTGGGCATTCGTAAGCTCGAAGGCAACGAAAAAGGCGGCGTGATTGAGTTCGCGGAGAAGAACCACGTCAACCCGATGTGGCTGATCGGCCTGCTGCAAAAACAGCCGCAGCATTTCCGTCTGGATGGCCCAACGCGTCTGAAATTTACCCAGGAGCTGACGGAGCGCAAAACCCGCATGGACTGGGTGCGTAACTTTATGCGCCAGCTGGAAGAGAACGCGATCGCCTGACCTCCCTTCCCCCGTTAGCCCAGCGCTAACGGGGGACAATTTACAAACTCTTTGCACTTCACCCGATCTTCCCGACACACCCATTCGCCATAATTATCGTAACGCCTTATAAAACAATAACCTTATCATTTGCATGGATTATGGTGATGATGACCTCTTCGCGTTTTACTCGCTGGTTAACCCTGATTGCGCTGGCAGCCACCGTCGCGGTGGCGCTTCCCGCTCGCGCAAATACCTGGCCCCTCCCTCCGCCCGGCAGCAAGGTGGTGGGGGAAAACCGCTTTCATGTGGTTGAAAATAATGGCGGTTCGCTGGAAGCCATTGCCAAAAAATATAATGTCGGTTTTCTGGCTCTGCTGCAGGCGAACCCCGGCGTCGACCCGTACGTCCCACGCGCGGGCAGCGTATTGACAATCCCGTTACAGACTATCCTTCCGGACGCCCCGCGCGAGGGGATCGTGATAAACCTGGCGGAGCTACGCCTGTACTATTATCCGCCGGGTAAAAATGAGGTGACCGTCTACCCGATTGGTATTGGTCAGCTGGGCGGCGACACCCTGACGCCGACGATGGTCACCACCGTCTCGGATAAACGCGCGAATCCAACCTGGACCCCGACGGCCAATATTCGTGCCCGTTATAAAGCTCAGGGCATCGATCTTCCGGCCGTGGTGCCAGCAGGCCCGGATAACCCGATGGGTCACCACGCAATCCGTCTGGCGGCCTACGGCGGCGTTTACCTGCTGCACGGAACGAATGCGGACTTTGGCATCGGCATGCGCGTCAGCTCCGGCTGCATTCGTCTGCGCGATGACGATATCAAAACGCTGTTTAACGTCGTTACGCCGGGTACCAAAGTGAATATTATCAATACGCCGATTAAGGTTTCTGAGGAGCCGGGCGGCGTGCGGCTGGTTGAAATTCATCAGCCGCTATCGAAAAACATTGGCGACGATCCGCAGACGCTGCCCATTAACCTGAATGCCGCGATGGTAAGCTTCAAAACGAATGCGAATACCAACAGCGAGGTGATGGAGCGCGCAATGGAGGCCCGCTCAGGCATGCCGACCGATGTCACCCGGCATCACGGCGTCGTCCAGCAGTCGATGTAAATCAGAAATAAAAAAACGCCCTGCTGAGCAGGGCGTTTTCTATTGCAGTGGCATAAATGAGGGTTTATGCCCGGCTTATTTGTAGATGACGGCGGTGCCGTGCAGGGTGTTAGGACCGGTCACAGAGGTGATGCGGTAAGATTTTGCGCCCATCTCTTGCGCTTTTTGCGCCAGCTGATCTTCCAGGGAACCCAGGTTAGTCCCGGCAGAGGCAGAGATCGTCCCGACTTTATGCTGGTCAGCAGGGGTGGATTGCACCTGTACAGCAGCAAAGCTTGCGAAAGAGAGTGAACTCAGAACAGCGGCAGCGATGAGGGTTTTTACGTTTTTCATGATGTTTACCTTTAGCAGATGAATTTGGAGGTCGTTAATCATTTAGTTAACGATCGATAGGTAAATCATAAATGTGATCCATATCACGCGTCAACATAATTTTATAATGACCATTAACTTAATTTTAAAGTCGTTATTTTTCATACTCATATGATTAATTTATTTTTAAGCATTCAGCGCTGGTGGTGACTTGCGTTTATTTTTATAATGGTCATTCAACAAACCAACAGAGGACCAACGGCACATGACAACCGACGTCACGAGTTGTGCGAAGAAAAGCCGTGGCCGACCAAAAGTGTTTGACAGGGATGCAGCGCTTGATAAGGCCATGACTCTCTTCTGGCAACATGGGTATGAAGCAACCTCGCTTTCCGATCTGGTAGAAGCTACCGGAGCAAAAGCGCCGACGCTGTATGCCGAATTTACCAATAAAGAGGGGCTGTTCAGGGCGGTGCTGGACAGATACATTTCGCGATTTGCGGCGAAACACGAAGCCCAGCTGTTTTGTGAAGAGAAAAGCGTCGAACAGGCGCTTCGGGATTATTTCACCGCCGTCGCGACCTGCTTCACCAGTAAAGAGACGCCTGCGGGCTGCTTTATGATTAATACCTCTGCCACCCTGGCGGCGTCCTCTAAAGAGATTGCCAATACGGTGAAATCGCGGCATGCCATGCAGGAGGAGACGCTTAGCGCATTTCTGGCTCAGCGCCAGCAGCGCGGTGAAATCCCTGCCCAGTGCAACCCACAGCTGCTGGCGCAATACCTGAGCTGTATTTTGCAGGGGATGTCGATCAGCGCCCGTGAAGGGGCTACGCTGGAAAAACTGCAGAATATAAGCGAAACCACGCTGCGGCTGTGGCCTGAGCTACTGAAAATCTGAAGCAAAAAAAGCTCCTCAGCCTGAGCGCATGAGGAGCTAAATTCAGAGAACATCTTTTTTACACTTTGTTATTCAGAACCAGCTGGCCATTTCCATCCAGTGGAATTTGCGTGCCCGGGTCTTTATCCATGCGGATTTTGCCCTGCTGATCGCCAATTTTGTACGTCACGTCATAGCCCAGCATTTTTTCCGACTTGTCATAGACGGTTTTGCAGCGCTGCTGAGTCGTGGTGTAGGTATCGTTATCCTGCATCGCGCCCTGCACCTGGTTACCGGCATAGCCGCCACCCAGCGCGCCGACCACGGTCGCCACATCTTTACCCCGGCCGCCGCCGAACTGGTGACCAATCACGCCACCCGCTACCGCGCCCAGAACAGAACCGGCGATACGGTTTTCATCCTGCACCGGACGACGATGCGTCACGGAGACGTTACGGCACTCCTGACGAGGCGTTTTTACCGTTTCTTTAATCGGTGTAGCAGAAACCACCTGCGCATACTGCGGGCCGCGATCTAATACGTTGAGACTGGCAACGGCAGCCACACCTAACGCAGCCGCGACGCCAATCCCTATACCCGCCAACATTGATTTATTCACGGGACTTCCTCCTTTGTTGCTATTGGTAACAATTTTGCAATGGAGGCACGGCTTCGCCAATCAGATAAAGGATCAAAAAAGGGGCGTTCAGAGGAGATATATTGTATTTAGGAGAACTCTTAAGCACTCAATCTGTGATCTACAGCATGAAATGCTAAAAACTCCCTCCGGAGAGCCCGGAGGGAGTGAAAGATTAGTGCAGCTTCAGACGCGGACGGATCACGCGGTTGATTCTGCCGACCAGCATCATCAGCCCGGTTTTGAAATAGCCGTGCAGCGCAATCTGGTGCATACGGTAGAGGGAGATATACACGAAGCGGGCAATGCGCCCTTCTACCATCATCGAGCCGCGCATCAGGTTACCCATCAGGCTGCCGACGGTAGAGAAGTTTGACAGAGACACCAGAGAACCATGGTCTTTGTAGACATAGGCCTTCATTGGCTTGCCTTTGTACTGCGCCAGAATGTTGTGCAGGACCAGGCTTGCCATCTGGTGTGCGGCCTGCGCGCGCGGCGGCACAAATCCACCTTCAGGACGCGCGCAGGAGGCGCAGTCACCGATAGCAAAGATTTCAGGATCACGCGTGGTTTGCAGCGTTGGCTCGGTTACCAGCTGGTTAATGCGGTTGGTTTCCAGACCGCCGATATCTTTCATAAAGTCAGGCGCTTTGATGCCGGCCGCCCAGACCATCAGATCCGCTTTGATATACTCGCCGTCTTTGGTGTGCAGGCCGCCTTCGTCGGCGCTGGTCACCATGGTCTGCGTCAGCACCCGCACGCCCAGCTTGGTGAGTTCATTGTGCGCCGCACCGGAAATACGCGGAGGCAGCGCAGGCAGAATGCGTTCACCGGCTTCGACCAGCGTGACGTTCAGCGCTTCATTCGTTAATCCTTTGTAACCGTAGCTGTGCAGCTGCTTCACCGCATTGTGCAGCTCCGCAGACAGCTCAACGCCCGTCGCACCGCCGCCAACAATGGCGATATTCACCTTACCATTCGCACCCATATTGCTGGTGTACTTCAGAAACAGGTTCAGCATTTCCTGATGGAAACGACGCGCCTGGTGCGGGTTATCGAGGAAGATACAGTGCTCTTTCACGCCCGGCGTGTTGAAGTCGTTGGAGGTACTGCCCAGCGCCATGACCAGCGTGTCATACGCCAGTTTACGCTCGGGAACCAGCAGCTCCCCTTTTTCATCGCGCAGCTCTGCCAGGGTGATGGTTTTGCTTTCACGGTTGATGTCCACCACCGAGCCCAGCTGGAACTGGAAATGGTGGTTGCGCGCGTGCGCCAGATAGCTGAGCGCGTCCACGCCCTCGTCCAGAGAGCCGGTCGCCACTTCGTGCAGCAGCGGTTTCCACAGGTGGCTGTGGTTACGATCCACGAGCGTGATTTTGGCTTTTTTACCGCGACCCAGCTTCTTGCCCAACTGTGTCGCCAGCTCCAGCCCGCCAGCACCACCGCCTACAATCACTATCTTTTTCAATGGCGTAGTCAACGTGACCCCCTCAAATTATTAACCAATTGTTAATTAAAAGTTATAAAAATAACCCTTAATTAACAACAGGTTACAGCACTGAAACCATTCAGGTGCATTGAGAATACCACGTCAGGCGCATTGGTCATACCAAAATTGATATGCATCAAGTTTTGATGGCTTAAAAGTAGACAATTCTGGTCAAAAAGAAAGCCCGGCACGCTTTCACGGCCGGGCTTCGACGCCTGCAGGCAAGGAATTAACCCAGCGTTTTAAATGCCTTGATACGCTGCAGGTGCGGGGAGATGTTTTTGAACTTGTGGGTCTGTTCTTCGTCCCAGACAATTTCGTAATAATGATGCAGCAGCTCTGCCGCCCGGTGGCTGTTGAGCGCCTCATCGTTACGCGACAGGATCACCAGACAGCGGTCACGGTTTTTCTCACGAAAATTACTCACGCACTTGGTTGCAATATCGACATACTCTTCCGGGCGGTCAATTTTGCCTTCCATGTTCTCGTTCGGGAACAGGTTAGGATTGAATACTACCTGACGGATGTCGCACAGGAAGCCAATGCGCTCCGCCCAGTAGCCGCCCAGCCCCACGCCGCAGATCAACGGGCGATCGTCGACGTTGAGCTGCAACATCTTGTCTACCTCTTTGAGCAGATGCTGCATATCGTGCTTCGGATGGCGCGTGCTGTAGCTGATCAACCGTACATCCGGATCGATAAACTGCAGCTGCAGCACCTTCTCATGATTACCAGGGCTGTTTGAGTCAAAACCGTGTAAATAGATGATCATCGTCTTCTCACCACGCTACGCCTTCCGGGAGGGTTTACAGGCTGGCTTTATGTGCCTGCCAGCGCTCATTCAGGTCTTCAAGCCGGGCGTTGACCGTCTTCCAGCGCGCCGAATCCATCAGCTCCTGACGGCTAAATGAACCTTTATGATACAATTTTGTAACACGCTCAGCTTTGATCGGCGACAGGTTATCCAGCACGCTAACGGCACCTTTACGATTATTGCAGACCAGGATCATATCGCAACCTGCATCCAGCGACGCCTGACCGCGCTCAGCGTAGCTGCCCATGATCGCCGCCCCTTCCATCGATAAATCATCAGAGAAGATCACGCCATTGAAGCCCAGCTCCTGACGCAAAACGGTTTTCAGCCAGTGCGGAGAGCCGCTGGCAGGGCGCGGGTCAACGTCGCTATAAATCACGTGCGCAGGCATGATGGCATCAAGCTTGTTGTCGGTGATAAGCGACCTGAACACCGACATATCTTTGGCGCGAATTTCCGCTTCCGGGCGCGGATCGCGAGGGGTCTCTTTATGCGAGTCCGCCGTCACGGCCCCATGGCCCGGGAAGTGTTTGCCGGTGGTTTTCATTCCGGCTTCGTGCATGCCGTCAATGAACCGGGTCGCCATGGTCAGCGCAATACGCGGATCGTCATGGTACGAGCGCTCGCCAATGGCGGCGCTGATATGCCCCACGTCCAGAACCGGGGCAAAACTGATGTCGATATCCATGGCAATCATTTCGCTAGCCATCAGCCAGCCGGCCTCCTGCGCCAGTTTCCCGCCCTCTTCCGTGCCGAGCAGCGCGGCAAAAGACTGGGCTGCCGGCAGGCGGGTAAATCCTTCGCGAAAACGCTGCACGCGTCCGCCTTCCTGATCGACGGCGACCACCAGATGGTTGCGCGACGCGGCGCGGATCTGACGCACCAGCTCACGCAGCTGCGCCGGATCGTGATAGTTGCGGGTAAACAGGATAAGCCCCCCCACCAGCGGATGCGCCAGAATTTCACGCTCCTCCGCATCCAGCTCAAACCCTTCTACATCCAACATGACTGGACCCACATCCACCTCTCTTATCCTTTAGTTTGTAACTGACGCCAGGCATCGTCTGCCAGCGCAATAAATTGTTTGTCTCTGGACTGCCGATAGCGCATTTCAAACCAGCCAGCCATTAACATGACGACCCAGGGTCGCCAGCGTTTAACCTGACGCTTCAGCGCGTCGGCGTTAATGTGTGCTACCTGGGCGTAGTCCATGATGAGCATCTGCCGCGCGGCTTCACTCTCCGTCCAGACGGCCGCCAGCTCCAGCGCCACATCGCCATCTCCGGCATATTCCCAGTCGATAAGCCTGATGCCCGCTGACGTATGCACAATATTTCCGGCATGAACATCCATGTGCAGCGGCGAGAGCCGTATCGGCTGCGGCTCGCCCGTTTTATGCAGCCGCTTGAGATGCGCCAGCCACATTGGGGTGCGCCTGTCAGGCAGGGCCTGCTGCCAGTAGTGTTCAAGCAGCGGGAATAACGTAATTCGCCATCCCAGTCGTGGCTGCTGGTGCAGATGATACAGCATCGCCGCGAGCACAGGCGTGTCCGGCAGCGCGCTTTTAACATCACCTTCCAGATAGTCGACGGCCATCCAGCCCTGTCTGAAAAAACGAGGGGCAGGCACGAGATCTGACGGTAGACGCCTCAGGGCGCGAAACTGACGACGGAAATGGGAGGCAGGCGCATCGGGGTCATGGTTTTGCCGCAAGACCAGACGTTGTTCGCCCTGCGCTATAATGCAACTCGCGCCGCCAAGCCCGGAATGGGCCTGCGGCGCGATAAGGCGGTACTGAGGAAAATAGCGCGTCAGAATCTCTTCAAGCGTGCTGTCATTGTTGCGTAACCGCACCTTTACCTGACCAGATAATTTCGCCTGTCTGAACCAGCATCAGCTGCATCTGCAGGGCTGGTGTATTCACGTTACCGGTGGCGTTAGAGTAAAGCACATACTGTGCGCCAACGTTACGGGCAATACCGATCGCCTTGCTGCGGGTACCGAGGCTATCCTGCGGCGAAAGGCCCAGCTGCTGTTTGGCTACCGCGAGCTGTTGAGCTGAGACCAGCGTAAACTTACCGTTGTTTGCCAGGGCATTGCGCAGAGTTTCCGTCGCTTCACCCGCATTCAGCGAACCGTTGGTACGGTTGTTCACGCTGTCGACCAGCAACACGCTCCCTGCCGTCACGCCCTGTGCCTGCAGCATTTTGCCGACCATGGGCTGCATTGCGCCGTTCCAGTCGTAATGGCGCACGCGCGGCGTGGGTTGTGACGTCTGGTCCGGATGTTCAATCGGGCCTGGCTGTGACGGAATAGACGGCACAGACGGCACGGTTGGCTGCTGCTGCGTTGGCGGCGTCGGCTGTTCAGTGCCCGGTTTCGCCTCTTCCACCGGCGCTGGCTGTTCAGTTCGGGTCACACACCCTGCCAGGAACAGAGCGAAAGCTGTCACGAGCGCATAGCGGCTCAAATTTTTAATCAAGGTTCACCCCTCAGAGATAAAGATAAAGTCTCACCTTATGTGCACCCAGATAGTTGGCGCTGCCATAGAGCGTTACCGACGACCTGGCCGGAATGGTGACGCTGCGAGGCGCCTCCAGCGGATGCATTTCAAGACCTCTTACGTCATACCAGAAAAAACGGTAGTGGACCGTCACGGGCTCATGTCTTTCATTAAAGAGCGTAGAGGAGGCAGATGAGTTGATTTCACTGATAGTCAACGCGGGCTGTTGCGCCGTGATGCCCGCGGCAAGCACGGAGGATTCCATGACCAGCGTCTGTTCATCATTCACGGGGATCGCCGGGCGCGAGCTGCACCCCACAATCATCATCGTCATTATCAGCGCTGCAATACGCCCTTTAAGCATGTCAAAGACCTTTATGTGTCAGCATCGGTCCCAGAGGACGACCACCCAGCAGATGCATGTGAATATGATAAACTTCCTGACCACCGTGACGGTTGCAGTTCATGATCAGACGATAACCGTCTTGTGCAATGCCTTCCTGTTCAGCGATTTTCGCGGCCACCGTCAGCATACGACCTAACGCCACTTCATGCTCGGTTTTTACGTCGTTTACAGTCGGAATCAGAATATTGGGAATAATAAGGATGTGCGTCGGGGCCTGAGGGGAAATGTCCCGGAAAGCCGTCACCAGTTCATCCTGATAGACGATATCCGACGGAATTTCGCGGCGGATAATTTTACTGAAAATCGTTTCTTCAGCCATGACCTTTTCCTTTTTTGTTTAATCTGGCGCAATGCGTCCGCTGTAAACACACTCCCGGGATCGGTGTGTGACACAATGCAAGAGTATGAGCGAGTTTATCCTGTCCTTTCAACCTCCTCCCTCGATTTCTTTCCTGAATGTTCATCAGCTGACTGAAGAGTGACCGCTCTTGTGCCTCAGTGGCGTTTTTAAGACACAAATAAAAAAGGCAGCCATTCGGCTGCCTTAGTCTCCCCAGGTCACAACTTAGTTGCTGCGGATGTACTCATCCATTTCGGTTTTCAGGTTATCGGATTTGGTACCGAAGATTGCCTGTACACCAGAACCTGCAACAACTACGCCCGCTGCGCCCAGTTTTTTCAGACCCGGCTGGTCTACTTTCGCTACGTCGGCAACGCTCACACGCAGACGAGTGATGCACGCGTCCAGGTTAGTGATGTTCTCTTTACCGCCGAACGCTGCGACCAGTGCCGGAGCCATTTCGCTGGTAGCGCCAGCTTTGCTGTCTTCTGTCGCATCTTCACGACCCGGAGTTTTCAGGTCCAGTGCTTTAATCAGCACGCGGAAGATGGTGTAGTAAACAACGGCATAGCACGCACCCACGATTGGGAACAGCCACAGTTTGCTGCTGTTACCGGACAGAACGATGAAGTCGATCAGGCCGTGAGAGAAGGACGTACCGTCACGCATACCCAGCAGGATACAGATTGGGAACGCCAGGCCCGCCAGAATCGCGTGGATAACGTACAGGATCGGCGCAACGAACATGAAGGAGAACTCGATCGGCTCGGTGATACCGGTCAGGAACGAGGTCAGCGCTGCGGAGATCATAATACCGCCCACTTTTGCACGGTTCTCTGGCTTAGCAGAGTGCCAGATAGCAATCGCCGCTGCTGGCAGACCGTACATTTTGAACAGGAAGCCACCAGACAGTTTACCTGCAGTTGGGTCGCCCGCCATGTAACGTGGGATATCGCCGTGGAATACCTGGCCTGCCGCGTTGGTGAATTCACCAATCTGCATCTGGAAAGGAACGTTCCAGATGTGGTGCAGACCGAATGGCACCAGGCAACGCTCGATGAAGCCGTAGATACCAAACGCCACAACCGGGTTCTGGTAAGCAGCCCACTGAGAGAAGGTCTGGATAGCAGAGCCGATTGGTGGCCAGATGAAGGACAGGATCACGCCAGTGAAAATCGCTGCCAGACCAGAAATGATCGGAACGAAACGCTTGCCCGCAAAGAAGCCCAGATACTCAGGCAGCTTGATGCGATAGAAGCGGTTAAACATATACGCTGCAATCGCACCGGAGATGATACCGCCCAGAACACCGGTGTCTGCCAGGTGTTTCGCGGCGATCTCTTCTGCCGGTAAATGCAGAACCAGCGGCGCAACAACAGCCATGGTTTTCACCATGATGCCGTAGGCAACCACTGCAGCCAGCGCAGAAACGCCGTCGTTATTGGTGAAGCCCAGAGCCACACCGATCGCGAAGATCAGTGGCATGTTAGCAAAGACAGAACCGCCTGCTTCGGCCATCACGTGGGACACTACGGCTGGCAGCCAGCTGAAGTTAGCAGAACCGACACCCAGCAGGATACCTGCGATAGGCAGTACGGATACTGGCAGCATCAGCGATTTACCGACCTTTTGCAGGTTAGCAAATGCATTCTTAAACATAATTGAGAGTGCTCCTGAGTATTTGTGCTTTTTTTACGCTTTCACGCATTGGCCCGGGGGGAGTACCGTGCCGTGGACAGGACATCTAAGCGCCCTTTATTTATTACACAGAGTAAAATAATTCCCTCTGAGTTTGTTTGACGGCTATCACGTTTCAGCTTAAGGCGGTCGAAAAACTTTCAGTTATTTACAAAAAGCATGTCCGGATGTGTCTAAAAACACCCTCACCGCCCCAAATGAGGCGGTGAACTTTACTCGCTTTACTTATTAATTACGAGCCTAAAAAAAACAGGTGTATCAGACAGATTGCAGGCGGGCGGGGTCAATATGGAACAGCGCGGAGAAGTTTTCCGTCGTCACGCGGGCCAGCTCATCGATACTGACGCCCTTCAGAACGGCCATATACTCAGCCACATCTCTGGTCATTGCGGGCTGGTTCTCTTTACCGCGATGCGGTACCGGTGCCAGGTACGGAGAATCTGTCTCCACCAGAATGCGATCGAGCGGAACATAACGTGCAGCATCACGCAGCTGCTCAGCGTTACGGAACGTCACGATCCCCGAAAACGAGATATAAAACCCCAAATCAAGCAGTTTACCCGCCGTTTCTCTGTCTTCTGTGAAACAGTGTAGTACGCCACCGCAATCCGTCACGTTTTCTTCCCGGAGGATCGCCAGCGTATCCGCACGTGCATCGCGAGTGTGGACGATAACCGGCTTATTCAGTTCGCGGCCAATGCGAATATGGTTGCGGAAGGACTCCTGCTGGCGAGATTTGGTTTCCGGCGTGTAAAAATAGTCCAGACCGGTTTCGCCCATCGCCACCACGCCCTCTTCTGCTGCCAGGCGGCGAAGATCCTCAACGTCGTAGGCCTCGTCCTGATTCAGCGGGTGCACGCCGCAGGAGAACACCACGTTATCGCGAATGCCCACCAGCTCACGCATGGAGCGATAGCCCGGCAGCGTCGTCGCCACCGCAAGGCAAAATTTCACATCGCGGGCAGCGGCTTTTGCCAGCACGTCATCCACGTTTTTATGCAGGGATTGATAATCCAGGCCATCAAGATGGCAGTGTGAGTCGACTAAAAACATAATGTCTCTCTCAGAGATGGGAAACAGGCGGTGTGACGCCGGGTTGCAGGTAATGTTCGATACGCAGTAACTGGTCGGTCAGTAAAAGCTCGCGATTAAGCCCCGTCACGGTTAAAAGCTGTTCACGGCTTTGGCAAATTTCATGAAGCATAGCGTGAAGAACCGTCCCTGAGAGGCGGTTCGCCAGCGTATTCACCAGCGGCCACGCGTCCGGGTTGGTCAAAAGCGTTGCCCCTTGCTGGATTTTGAGCGCATCCAGCAGCAAGGAGGCCAGCCAGTGCAGCCGATCAACGGCCCGATCGCTGTTAAGCGCAGGCAGTAAACTTAGCCAGTCGTGGTTATTCAGTGCCGTTTCGATGGCACGGCAGAGCGTTTCTCGCTCTGACCAGACGTCAGGCTGCAGTAATGCCAGCGCCGCCGCAGGCGCGCCGCTGCTCAGGCGCAAGGCGGACAGCGCGCTCTCAGGTGACGTTGTCACCTCTCGTTCCAGCCAGCTCAGCGCCCACGATTCATGAGGAACCGCAAGGTGATGAAGACGACAGCGGCTACGCAGCGTCGCCAGTAATCGTCCCGGATCGCGGCACGAGAGGAAAAACCACGTTTTCACCGGTGGCTCTTCCAGGGTTTTCAGCAGGGCATTAGCGGCCGCCTCGGTCAGCTGCGTGGCGTCTTTAAGCCAGACCACTTTAGCGCCGCCCAGCCGCGCGTGTTCATACAATTTTTCACTGACTTCCCGCACGGCATCGATACCCAGCGCGCTTTTACCCTTCTCAGGCTCAAGGGTGTAGTAGTCAGGATGTGTACCCGCCTGCATCAGCTGGCAGCCGCGGCATTTGCCGCAGCTCTTATGCCCTTCCGGCTGCTGGCACATCAGAAAACGGGTGATGGCATAAATCAACGCGTCATCGCCCATTCCCGGCAATGCCTGAATCAGTAACGCATGATGCCCCCGCCCCGCCTGATAGCTGCCGATCAGCTGTTCAAAGTGCGGGCGCAACCATGGATACCATTTCATGCCTGCTGCTCCTGCACCCACTGCGTCACGGTTTGCTGAATGTCACGCGTGACGTCGTCCAGGGATTGCGTCGCATCGATGGTACAAATTGAGCTGTCCTGTGCGGCCAGTTCAAGATAGCGCGCACGGGTGCGGTTAAAGAAATCAAACGACTCTTGTTCTATGCGGTCCAGCTCGCCGCGCGCGCGGGCACGCTTGAGGCCCACTTCCGGGGTTACATCCAGATAGAGCGTCAGGTCGGGGCGAAAATCTCCCAGTACGGCATTACGCAGCGTTGCCAGCATGGTCTGGTCGATGCCGCGTCCGCCGCCCTGATACGCCTGAGTCGACAGATCGTGACGGTCACCGATCACCCACTTACCCTCGGCCAGGGCGGGTTTGATCACCGTCTCAACCAGCTGCACGCGCGCCGCGTAGAACATCAGCACTTCGGCTTTGTCAGTGATAACTTCGTCGCCGACGGATTTAATATCCAGCACCAGGCTGCGCAGCTTTTCAGCCAGCTGCGTGCCGCCCGGCTCACGGGTAAACACCATGTCCGCCACGCCAAGTGATTTGAGCGTATCCACTACGACGTTGCGGGCAGTGGTTTTACCCGCCCCTTCAAGTCCCTCAATGACAATGTATTTACTGCGCATTTTTTTCCTTAAGTGCCTTCAGATAGTCCTGAACAGAGCGGTTGTGGCTGGCAAGGTTGGTGTTAAAGGTATGCCCCCCTTTTCCATCAGCCACAAAATAGAGATACGGTGTTTTAGCCGGATGCGCGGCTGCTTTTAGCGACGCCTCGCTCGGCGTGGCAATCGGGCCTGGCGGTAAACCGCTAATCACGTAGGTATTATACGCCGTTGGCGTCTCCAGATCTTTTCGTGAGATCTTGCCGGCGTAGCTCTCGCCCATGCCGTAGATAACGGTAGGATCGGTTTGCAGACGCATGCCGATACGCAGACGGTTGATAAACACCGACGCCACCCGATCGCGCTCGGCGGCAACGGCGGTCTCTTTCTCAATGATCGAGGCCATGGTTACGAACTGGTTCTGATCGCTGTAAGGCAATCCTTCCATTCGCCCCTGCCAGGCGGCATCCACTGCGGCGACCATTTTTTTGTGCGCCCGCTTAAGGATGGCCACATCGGTCGTGCCTGCCGTGTACATCCAGGTGTCTGGCCAGAACCAGCCTTCCACCCATTCCGGATGCTCAAGCTTCAGCGCTTCTGCTACAGTCTGATAGCTATCGTCTTTTAACGTATGTTTGATATACGGCGCATCGCGCAGCTGTTTAAGGTAATCGCTCAGGCGCATCCCTTCCACAAACCGCAGAGGGAACTGGGCTTCTTTGCCGCTTTCGAGCAGCTGCAGCATCTCTCTGACGGTCATTCCAGGCGTAAAGCGATAGGTCCCGGCTTTGAAATGTGACAGCTCAGGCTCCACGCGCAATAACCACTGGAAGACCCGTGGACGATTAATAATCTTGTCGCCATAGAGCTGTTCCCCAAGCGCCTGACGGCCGGTTCCCGCTTTCAGGGTAAAGATCGTTTCGTCTTTAACCAGGATCTTGCTGTCAGCCAGCTGGCGAACTTTCCATACGCCTGCTCCGCCAGCGATGCCCAGCGCGACGATGAGGATAAGGACAAAGCGCAACATTTTTTTCATGACTATCTGATTTGCTCACATATCGGGGCTAAAAACTGAAACAGCTCGCGCGAGGACCAGCGTTGTTGGCCATACGCACGGACGGGTACAACAGGCATCAGCGCGTTGCAGATGATGACTTCATCTGCGGCCTTTAGCGCGGTTTCTCCTGCACTAACTTCGACAACGCGAAAGCCAGAGCGTGCCAACTGTTCCAGACAAAACTGACGCATTAACCCATTTACGCCAGCGTGTTCCAGCGACGGAGTGAACACCTCTCCTCCCTGCCGCCAGAGTAAATTAGCCGCACAGCATTCCGTAATGAACCCTTCGCTGTCAAGAACCAGCGCCTCATCGGCGTCCGTCTGTTCAAGATGAGTACGAATGAGCACCTGCTCCAGGCGATTGAGATGCTTAAGCCCGGCCAGCATCGGGTTTCGTCCCAGTCGCACCGGGCTCAGCGTCAGCGTGACGCCGTCTTCTCGCCAGCGAGAGTAATGCGCGGGATAAGCTGATACGGAGAGGATTCGCGTTGGGTTGAGACACGATGCAGCGCTATAACCCCGGCCACCACTACCGCGGCTGATAATGACTTTGAGTACGCCGCTGTCCTTCCCCGTAGCCAGCTGGCACATTTCCTGGCGCAGCATGTCCCAGTGCGTAAAAGGGATCATTAGCTTTTCACAGCCATGCTGCAGGCGTCGAATATGCGCCTCCAGCAGGCAGACATCGCCATCCAGAATGCGCGCCGTCGTAAAGCAACCATCACCGAACTGTATCGCCCTGTCGCTGGCAGGCAGCGTGTCCTGCTCAAGGCCATTGATTAAAAACATGGTGGCTCCTTATGCGTGGGCGTTTAGTCTGGCAGGATGTCATGCAGCCGACAAGAAGATTAGCCTTAATAAAAAAGGCCCGGCAAGCGGACCTTTTTAAAAGCTATCGGGACGTCAGGATCAGATCTTTTTGAAGATCAGAGAACCGTTGGTACCGCCAAAGCCGAAGGAGTTACACAGGGTATACTCCATACCGCTGACCTGGCGCGCTTCGTGAGGAACGAAGTCCAGATCGCAACCTTCATCCGGGTTATCCAGGTTGATGGTTGGCGGAACAGCCTGATCGCGCAGCGCAAGGATGGAGTAGATTGACTCTACTGCACCCGCCGCGCCCAGCAGGTGACCGGTCATGGATTTCGTTGAACTTACCAGTACGCGGCTGGCAGACTCGCCGAAGATAGATTTAACCGCCTGAGCTTCAGCTTTATCGCCTGCAGGAGTAGACGTGCCGTGCGCGTTAACATAGCCAATCTGAGCCGGGGTAATACCCGCATCACGGATTGCGTTTTCCATCGCCAGCGCAGCACCTGCACCGTTCTCCGGAGGAGACGTCATGTGGTACGCATCGCTGCTCATACCAAAGCCAACGACTTCAGCATAAATTTTCGCACCGCGTTTTTTCGCGTGTTCGTACTCTTCCAGTACAATCATGCCCGCCCCGTCGCCCAGCACGAAGCCGTCACGGTCTTTATCCCACGGACGGCTTGCCGCCTGCGGGTTATCATTACGGGTAGACAGCGCACGGGCTGCGCCGAAACCGCCAACACCCAGCGGGGTACTGGCTTTTTCAGCACCGCCGGCAACCATAGCATCTGCATCGCCGTACGCAATAATGCGCGCGGCCTGGCCGATGTTATGTACGCCAGACGTACAGGCGGTCGCGATAGAAATGCTTGGCCCACGCAGGCCGAACATGATGGTCAGGTGACCTGCCACCATATTAACAATCGTGGACGGAACGAAGAACGGGCTGATCTTACGCGGGCCGCCATTCATCAGAGATGTATGGTTTTCCTCGATCAGGCCAAGACCGCCAATCCCAGAGCCGATAGCGGCGCCGATACGGGTTGCGTTCTCTTCCGTAATCTCAAGGCCAGAATCCTGCATGGCCTGAACGCCAGCGACAATTCCATATTGAATGAAGGCATCCATCTTGCGCTGTTCTTTGCGCGAGATGATCTCTTCACAGTTAAAATCCTTTACTAAGCCAGCAAATTTCGTTGCATAGGCGCTAGTATCGAAATGGTCGATTAGGCTGATGCCGCTCTGACCGGCAAGGAGAGCTTTCCAGGTGGACTCTACGGTATTGCCGACAGGAGACAACATGCCAAGTCCGGTCACAACTACACGACGCTTAGACACGTTTGTCCTCCAGGGAGGGATAAAAAAAGAGATTCGTGGGACTAAAAAAGATAAAACTCAGGCGGTCGAATGACCGCCTGGAGATGTTCACTTACGCCTGGTGACCGTTGATGTAATCAATGGCAGCCTGAACGGTGGTGATCTTCTCAGCTTCTTCGTCCGGAATCTCAGTATCAAACTCTTCTTCCAGAGCCATTACCAGCTCAACGGTGTCAAGAGAATCTGCGCCCAGGTCTTCAACGAAGGAAGCGGAGTTCACAACTTCTTCCTGCTTAACGCCCAGCTGTTCGCCGATAATTTTCTTAACGCGTTCTTCGATAGTGCTCATACTCTTAAATTTCCTATCAAAACTCGCTTTCGCGATGGTTTTCGTAGTGTATAAAATGTTGAAAAATTTGCAACTAAATCCCGGCAGTTCTTACCACGATTTTACGTTATTTTGAGGCCTTTTACCCAAATAACGCAAATTTTTTTATCGTGGTTAAACCATATACATCCCGCCGTTGACGTGGAGGGTCTCACCAGTGATGTAACCCGCTTCGTCAGAGGCTAAAAATGCAACCGCACTGGCGATTTCTTTAGGGTCGCCAAGACGACCCGCCGGAACTGCCGCCAGCGTACCCGCACGCTGCTCATCAGTCAGCGCACGCGTCATGTCCGTTTCAATAAAGCCCGGAGCAACAACGTTTACCGTAATACCGCGGGACGCAACTTCACGCGCCAGCGACTTACTGAAACCAATCAGACCTGCTTTCGCCGCAGCGTAGTTAGCCTGACCAGCATTTCCCATGGTACCTACCACAGAACCGACAGTGATAATACGACCATGACGCTTTTTCATCATAGCGCGCATTACCGCTTTTGACAGACGGAATACAGATGACAGGTTGGTTTCGATAATATCGTTCCACTCGTCGTCTTTCATTCGCATTAACAGGTTATCGCGAGTGATCCCGGCATTGTTTACCAGAATATCCACTTCGCCAAACTCTGCGCGAATATTTTCCAGAACAGATTCGATAGATGCAGGTTCAGTCACATTCAGTACCAGACCTTTACCGTTTGCACCCAGATACTCGCTGATGGCCTGAGCGCCATTCTCGCTGGTTGCTGTACCAATCACCTTCGCGCCGCGCGCAACCAGTGTTTCAGCAATTGCACGCCCGATACCGCGGCTTGCGCCAGTGACCAGGGCGATTTTTCCTTCAAAACTCATGGTATTCCTCTTTTATTGCGAGAGTGCCGCTGACATCGCTTCCGGCTCGTTAATCGCCGAGGCTGTCAGGGTGTCAACAATACGTTTTGTCAGACCGGTGAGGACTTTACCTGGGCCGACTTCATACAGATGCTCAACGCCCTGTGCGGCCATAAACTCAACGGTTTTGGTCCACTGTACCGGGCTATAGAGCTGGCGAACCAGCGCGTCACGGATAGCTTCCGGCGCGGTTTCGCATTTCACATCGACGTTGTTCACGACAGAAATCGTCGGTGCGTTAAAGGTAATTTTTTCCAGCTCAACCGCCAGCTTCTCGGCAGCAGGCTTCATCAGCGCGCAGTGAGACGGCACGCTGACAGGCAGCGGCAGCGCACGCTTAGCGCCCGCTGCTTTACAGGCCGCACCGGCACGTTCAACCGCTTCTTTATGACCTGCGATAACCACCTGACCGGGCGAGTTGAAGTTCACCGGCGAGACAACCTGGCCTTCAGCAGATTCTTCACACGCTTTTGCAATTGCAGCATCATCCAGACCGATAATGGCAGACATGCCGCCCGTGCCTTCCGGCACCGCTTCCTGCATGAATTTACCACGCAGTTCCACCAGACGTACCGCGTCAGCAAACGCGATCACGCCGGCGCACACCAGCGCAGAGTATTCACCCAGGCTATGGCCTGCGAGCAGCGCTGGCGCTTTACCGCCCTGCTGCTGCCAGACGCGCCACAGCGCAACAGATGCGGTCAGCAGCGCTGGCTGGGTCTGCCAGGTTTTGTTCAGCTCTTCGGCCGGCCCCTGCTGGGTCAGCGCCCATAAATCATAACCCAGTGCATCAGAAGCTTCACGGAAAGTCTCTTCAATGACCGGATAGTTTGCTGCCATTTCAGACAACATCCCAACGGTTTGAGAGCCCTGGCCCGGGAACACAAAAGCAAATTGCGTCATTTTTTATTCCTTATCCTAGAAACGAACCAGCGCGGAACCCCAGGTGAACCCGCCACCGAAGGCTTCAAGCAAGACCAGCTGGCCCCGTTTGATTCGTCCATCGCGTACCGCTTCATCAAATGCGCACGGTACCGACGCCGCAGAAGTGTTGCCGTGACGATCCAGGGTCACAACAACGTTATCCATCGACATGCCCAGCTTTTTCGCGGTCGCGCTGATGATGCGCAGGTTCGCCTGATGCGGCACAAGCCAGTCGAGCGAGGAACGCTCAAGGTTATTCGCTTCCAGCGTTTCATCAACGATGTGTGCCAGCTCAGTCACCGCCACCTTGAACACCTCGTTCCCTGCCATGGTCAGGTAAATCGAGTTGTCCGGATTAACGCGATCGGCGTTAGGCAGAGTCAACAGCTCGCCGTAGCTGCCATCAGCATGCAGATGCGTAGAGATGATACCCGGCTCTTCGGACTGCCCCAGCAGCACCGCGCCTGCGCCATCACCAAAAATAATGATCGTTCCGCGATCGGTTGGATCGCAGGTGCGCGCCAGCACGTCAGCACCGATCACCAGCGCATATTTAACGGCACCAGATTTCACGTACTGATCGGCAACGCTCAGCGCATAGGTGAAGCCTGCGCACGCTGCAGCGACGTCAAACGCCGGACAGCCTTTAATGCCGAGCATGTTTTGCACCTGGCACGCTGCACTTGGGAATGCATGCGTGGCAGACGTCGTGGCGACCACGATCAAACCAATCTGTTCTTTATCAATGCCCGCCATTTCGATAGCACGCTGTGCGGCTTCGTAACCCATGGTCGACACGGTTTCGTCTGGCGCGGCAATACGACGTTCACGGATACCTGTGCGCGTGACAATCCACTCGTCAGACGTATCTACCATTTTTTCCAGATCGGCGTTGGTACGCACTTGTTTTGGCAGGTAGCTGCCGGTACCTAAAATCTTCGTATACATGTACGCTCAGTCACTTTTAGCTAATACAGATTCCAGGCGAGCGGCAATCCGCTGAGGGACTTGTCGCTGCACCGCCTGCACTGCCTGTTCAATCGCGACAGCAAATGCTCGCTGATTGGCGGCGCCATGACTCTTAATCACGATGCCGCGCAATCCTAACAGACAGGCGCCATTATACTGGTCGGGGTTGAGGTGACTGAATCGCCGCGTCAGGCTCTTTTGTAGCCAACGCTTCAATAAAATCAGCCACCAGGCGCTTTTTTTGCCTTCTCCCTGAGATTTCAGCAGAGAAAGAAACATGCGCACGACCCCTTCCATGGTCTTCAACGTGACGTTTCCGGTGAAGCCATCGCACACCAGAACATCCGTTTTACCCGTCAACAACTCATTGGCTTCGAGATAACCAATATAGTTGATGGAGGGAACCTGTTTGAGCAATTCAGCCGCTTCGCGAATGCTGTCCAGGCCTTTGGTCTCTTCTTCACCAATGTTCAGTAACGCAACACGGGGAGTGTTGATCCCGACAACTTCTTCTGCCAGCACCGATCCCATCACGGCAAACTGTGCCAGCATAGTACTATCACAGTCGACGTTAGCGCCTAAATCGAGCACCACCGTCTTGCCCTTCTGCTGATGCGGTAATACCGTCACCAGCGCCGGGCGCTCAATACCTTCAATAGGTTTGAGCAGTAATTTCGACAGCCCCATCAGCGCGCCAGTATTCCCCGCGCTAACGCAAGCCTGGGCTCGCCCTTCTTTCACCAACTCCAGCGCTATCCGCATAGAGCTGCCACGACTATTGCGAATAGCCTGCGAGGGTCGGGCATCACTGGCAATAACTGACTGCGCAGGAATAATCTGCAGACGCGAACGTTGTTCAAAGTCAGCTTTTGCGAGTAATGGCGTGATTGCGTCGGGATTGCCGACTAAAAGAAGTGTGAGTTGCGAATTAGAATTCAGTGCCTGCAATGCTGCAGGCACTGTCACGGAAGGGCCAAAATCTCCCCCCATGACATCTAACGCCAGGGTTAGACGTGTCAAGGTATCGTCGCAGCCTGGTTCGGTAAATTCCCCGTTTACACGGGGAAATCCTCACTAAGCCTAATCACGCTTGCGCGTGATTACTTAGTGATAACCTTGCGGCCGCGGTAGAAACCGTCAGCGGTGATGTGGTGACGCAGGTGTTTCTCACCAGAAGTCTTGTCTACAGACAGGCTGGTAACTGCGGTCAGCGCGTCATGGGAACGACGCATGCCACGTTTGGAACGGGTTGGTTTATTCTGTTGTACGGCCATGGACCTTACTCCTCAATTACTTACGCTTTAAGCTGGCTAATACGGCAAATGGGTTTGGTTTTTGCGCTTCATCAGGCAGTTCCCCAAAGACCATGTCCGCCTCGGACACTTCACAGTGTTCATAATCATGCACCGGAACTACTGGCAAGGTGAGGATGATTTCATCTTCAACCAGAGCCAGAAGATCGATTTCACCGAATTCGTTAACCTCAATCGGCTCATACGCTTCCGGGAGTGCTTCAGCCTGTTCGTCAGAACGGACCGGACTGAAACAATACGTTGTGTGAACATGCTGTACAAACGGTTTCCCGCAACGCTGACACTCGAGCGTTACCGTTACCTTCGCATCACCGGTTAATACGGCGAGACGCTGGTTGTCGATAGCGAACGACATGGAGCATTCTACATCACTGTCCACACTGACTACGGATTCGGCAATACGCTCAGCCTGATCGGAAGTATAGATACCTTCATAATCGAGGCGTTTTTGAGCCGTACGAACCGGATCAAGAGTCAGGGGTAATTTTACCTTTTGCATAGGGCGCGCATATTAACTTTGTAACGTCATAGAGTCAAAGAAAAAGGCAACCAGAGCTGCCTTTTGCCAATTATTCGCACACATTGCGGCCTGTAGTTTAAAATGGCTGGCATCGATACGCTATATCTGGTGATAAAAATATGCCAAATCTCGTCCTTGCTTCCACGTCTCCCTATCGCCGAATGCTGCTGGAAAAGCTCGGGATCCCGTTTGAATGCGCCGCGCCAGAGGTTGATGAGACGCCACAGCCGGGTGAATCACCGCGTCATCTGGTGACGCGTCTCGCTAAAGAGAAAGCGCAGTCGCTGGCAGCACGTTACCCCGCACATTTGATTATAGGCTCCGATCAGGTTTGCGTACTGGACGGCGAAATCACCGGCAAGCCCCATACGGAGGAGAACGCCTGCCAGCAGCTTCTATGTGCACGAGGCAGTATCGTGACCTTTTATACCGGCCTGGCGCTTTACAACTCCGCTTCCGGTCATCTGCAAACTGAATGCGAACCGTTCGACGTGCACTTCCGCCATCTCAGCGAGCAGGAGATTATGGATTATGTGCGCCGTGAGCGACCGCTGAACTGCGCGGGGAGCTTTAAAAGTGAAGGATTGGGGATTGCACTTTTCGACAAGCTGGACGGTCGGGATCCCAACACCCTGGTGGGGTTACCGCTAATTGCCCTGTGTCAGATGTTAAGACGAGAAGAGTGTAATCCGCTGACGATGTGACTGGGACGTTGCGGCCTGATGCCCTCACCCGCCCCTCTCCCACAGGGAGAGGGAGGAAGGCAAAATCAGCCGCGCAAAACCTTAAGACAGCGTTTCAGCTGCTCATCCAGCGGCGCTTCAATACGGATCACTTCACCGGTATTCGGATGGGTAAACTTCAGCGCTGCCGCATGCAGGAACAGACGCGACAGCCCCGTTCCCGCCAGCTGCTTATCAAACTCGCGGTCGCCATAGCGGTCATCAAACGCGATGGGATGCCCTGCAAACTGCGTATGCACGCGGATCTGGTGGGTGCGGCCGGTCACCGGACTGCAGCGCACCAGCGTGGCAAACTCATACCGCTCTTCAACCTTAAAGCGCGTCTCAGACGGTTTCCCTTCCTGGCTCACGCGGACAATACGCTCACCGCTTTGCAGAATATTTTTCAGCAGCGGCGCCTGCACCACTTTAACATGGGACTGCCACTGGCCGCGCACCAGCGCCAGATAGTCTTTCTGCATCCCTTTTTCACGCAGCTGTTCATGCAGAGAACGCAGCGCGGAACGCTTTTTCGCCACCAGCAGAACGCCAGAGGTGTCGCGGTCAAGACGATGCACCAGTTCAAGGAAGCGCGCTTCCGGGCGCAGGGCACGCAGCCCTTCAATCACCCCGAAGCTCAGACCGCTACCGCCATGAACAGCCGTCCCTGACGGTTTGTTCAGCACCAGAATGTGGTCGTCTTCATAAAGGATCACATCACTCAGGGCCGCCACTTTCTGTAGCTTCGGTGATACGGTCTCTTCTTCACGCTCTGCCACGCGCACCGGTGGAATACGCACTTCGTCACCGGCTTCGAGTTTGTACTCGGGCTTCACGCGTTTTTTGTTAACCCGCACCTCGCCCTTACGCAGAATGCGGTAAATCATGCTCTTTGGCACCCCTTTTAGCTGGGTGCGCAAAAAGTTATCGATACGCTGCCCCGCTTCATCTTCGGCAATGGCAACCATTTTTACGGCTGGAGTCTCTGTTTTCATGGTTGGCGATTCTAAATATCGTCAGCCATTAGCGCCACTCATTTTTCTATGCTTATATTTACTTTTATCCGGCCTGCTACCCGTTTCGCGCAACCGATTTGGTGGTTATTAAACCAATCGCCATTCTGAAGTGAAGAAACTGTGAGTAACCGGGTGATAATTGGTAAAAGTCATCTTGCTATAACCCGGCGAGCAGTGGAATAATGAGGCTGTTTTCCGTGTTAAATCCTGGTTAAGTAAGGATGTTGACGGAATGACCAATTTTGTCTGACCGATCATCCACGCAGCAATGGCGTAAGACGTATTGATCTTTCAGGCAGTTAGCGGGCTGCGGGTTGCAGTACTTCCCGGTATAAGGATTGTTCTCTGGAGAGTTCTACCCAGGCAATTCCCCTGATAATTGCGCTGTGTTTCCGTATGAAATACAGGCAACCGACACTCTGCGCCTCTTAAGCGAGCGACAACCGTGAGGTTGGCGACGTGAACAGACACGAGGCCATCGGTTCATACCCCGGAAAGCGTCACCTTGCCCGCAGCTTTGTCGTCAATGTAAGAATAACGAGTAAGTTACGATGAAAAGAATGTTAATCAACGCAACTCAGCAAGAAGAGTTGCGTGTCGCCCTTGTGGATGGGCAGCGCCTGTACGATCTGGATATCGAAAGTCCTGGACACGAACAGAAAAAAGCGAACATTTACAAAGGTAAAATCACCCGCATTGAACCAAGCCTTGAAGCTGCATTTGTCGATTACGGTGCTGAGCGTCATGGTTTCCTCCCTCTGAAAGAAATTGCCCGCGAATATTTCCCTGCAAACTACAACGCCCATGGCCGCCCAAACATCAAAGATGTGCTGCGTGAAGGTCAGGAAGTTATCGTTCAGATTGATAAAGAAGAGCGCGGCAACAAAGGTGCCGCACTAACAACCTTTATCAGCCTGGCAGGGAGCTATCTGGTTCTGATGCCAAACAACCCGCGTGCGGGTGGCATCTCTCGCCGTATCGAAGGTGATGACCGTACCGAGCTGAAAGAAGCGCTGGCAAGCCTCGAGCTGCCTGATGGCATGGGGCTTATCGTGCGTACCGCAGGCGTTGGCAAATCCGCCGAAGCGCTGCAGTGGGACCTGAGCTTCCGTCTGAAGCACTGGGAAGCCATCCAGAAAGCAGCGGAAAGCCGCCCTGCTCCGTTCCTGATCCACCAGGAAAGCAACGTTATCGTGCGTGCCTTCCGTGACTACCTGCGTCAGGACATCGGTGAAATTCTGATCGATAACCCGAAAGTACTTGAGCTGGCGCGCCAGCACATTGCCGCGCTGGGTCGTCCGGATTTCACCAGCAAAATTAAACTGTACACCGGTGAAATACCGCTGTTCAGCCACTATCAGATCGAATCCCAGATTGAGTCCGCCTTCCAGCGTGAAGTACGTCTGCCATCCGGCGGTTCTATCGTTATTGATACCACTGAAGCGCTGACCGCTATCGACATCAACTCCGCGCGTGCAACTCGCGGTGGCGATATCGAAGAGACTGCTTTCAACACTAACCTCGAAGCCGCTGATGAAATCGCCCGCCAGCTCCGCCTGCGCGACTTGGGTGGTCTGATTGTTATCGACTTCATCGACATGACCCCTGTTCGCCACCAGCGTGCGGTTGAAAACCGTCTGCGCGAAGCGGTGCGTCAGGACAGAGCGCGTATTCAGATTAGCCATATCTCACGCTTTGGCCTGCTGGAGATGTCCCGTCAGCGTCTGAGCCCGTCGCTGGGTGAGTCCAGCCATCACGTCTGCCCACGCTGCTCCGGCACCGGTACCGTGCGTGATAACGAATCGCTGTCCCTCTCGATTCTGCGTCTGATTGAAGAAGAAGCGCTGAAAGAGAATACCAAAGAGGTTCACGCGATTGTCCCTGTGCCAATTGCCTCTTACCTGCTGAACGAAAAACGTGCTGCGGTCAGTGCCATTGAAGCGCGTCAGGGTGGCGTTCGCTGCATCATCGTGCCAAACGATCAGATGGAAACCCCGCACTATCACGTGCTGCGTGTCCGTAAAGGCGAAGAGACGTCAACGCTCAGCTACCTGCTGCCGAAGCTGCACGAAGAAGAGATGGCCCTGCCTTCAGATGAAGAGCCAGCCGAGCGCAAGCTGCCTGAGCAGCCTGCGTTAGCGACCTTCATTATGCCTGAAGCACCGCCTGAAGCAGCCCTGGAAAAACCGGCGGCCAAACCTGCGGCGCAGAAACCTGAAGCAACGGCAGCGAAAGCCCAGCCGGCGCAGCCTGGTCTGCTGAGCCGCTTCTTCGGCGCGCTTAAGAAGATGTTTGCCGGTGAGGAAGTTCAGCCAGAGCAGCCGAAAGAAGAGCCAAAAGCGGCCAAGCCTGAGCGTCAGCAGGACCGCCGTAAGCGTCAGAACAACCGCCGCGACCGTAACGACCGTAGCGAGCGCAATGACCGCAGCGAGCGTCGTGACAACCGTGATAACCGCTCTGAGAATAACGAAGGCCGTGAGCAACGCGAAGACAACCGTCGCAACCGTCGCGAGAAACAACAGCAGAATGTTGAAGATCGTGAAATTCGCCAGCAGGCGGGCGATGAGTCTGAGAAGAGCAAACAGCGTGACGACCAGCAGCCGCGCCGTGAACGCAACCGTCGCCGTAACGACGAGAAGCGTCAGGCACAGCAGGAAGTCAAAAACCTGAACCGCGAAGAGCCTGTTGAACAGCAGGACGGCGAGCAGGAAGAACGTACTCAGGTCATGCCGCGTCGTAAGCAGCGCCAGCTTGCTCAGAAAGTTCGTTTCGCCTCCGAAGCAACCGAAGAGTCAGCAATTGTCCCGGTTGAAACCCGCGAGAGCGCAGCCGGTACTCAGCTTGCAAAAGTTGACCTGCCAGCGGTCGTTGATAACAACGTTGAGCAGGATGATAACGGTGAAAACCGTGATAACGCCGGCATGCCGCGCCGTTCACGTCGTTCCCCACGTCATCTGCGCGTCAGCGGCCAGCGCCGTCGTCGCTATCGTGACGAGCGTTACCCAACTCAGTCGCCAATGCCGCTGACCATTGCCTGTGCTTCACCAGAAATGGCCTCCGGCAAAGTCTGGATCCGCTACCCGGTAGCGCGTCCGGAGCAGGTTGTTGAAGAACAGCCAGTAACCGAAGAGGTTATTGCACCTGCGGCAGCGGTAGAAGAGGTCGTGACTGAAGCGGCAACCGTGGTAGAACCTCAGGTTGTTGAAACTGCAGCCCCTCAGGCAGCTGAAGTCGAAACCACGCATCCGGAAGTGATTGCCGCGCCGGTTGATGCCGCACCGCAGCTTATTGCTGAAGAAGATGTCGTGGTGGCTGAGGAAATCGCTGAAGAAGCTGAACCTGTAGCCGCAGTGGAAGACACCGCTGAAGCCATCGTCGAAACGACCGCTGAAGAAATCGTTCAGGACGTTGAGATTGAGGTTGAACCGGTTGTTGAAGAACCGAAAGCGCCTGAAGTGAAACCTGAGCCGGTTGTTTCTGCGCCAGCCGCTGCCCACGTGGCGACAGCACCAATGACGCGCGCTCCGGCGCCGGATTACGTGCCTGAAGCACCGCGTCACAGCGACTGGGTTCGCCCGGCATTCAGCTTCGAAGGTAAAGGCGCAGCCGGTGGCCACAGTGCAACGCATCAGGCGACTGCACCGGCAACGCGTCCACAGTCTGTCGAATAACGACAAACAACGCTGAAAGTAAAAAGCCGACCTGAGGGTCGGCTTTTTTTATGGCTGCTGCACGGGCTTCCTCATCCCGGTCACCTCCGGCATGACCTGCCGCATCAACTCCAGAAAACGCCGCAAGCGTGCCGGATAATAACGGGACCAGGGATAAACCAGATGCACCGGTAGCGCCGCTGGCTGCCACTCCGGCAGCAAATGCACCAGCCGTCCGTCCTGAATATCGTTCTGTACCGTCCAGCTGGAGACCACCGCCACGCCAAGCCCGGTGAGTGCAGTGTTACGTGCGACATACAGGCTGTCGGTACTTAGCCGTGGCGTAATAGCAATCCGCGCGGTGGCGGGCGAAGTATCGTGAAAAAGCTCCACATGGCGCTGGTAGAAAGAGCTGATGGCTATCCAGGGAAACTGCTGCAAATCCTCCGGCGCGTTAACCGTTGGAAAACGGGCCAGCAGTGCCGGTGAAGCCACCACCGAGCGCGGCACCTCCGCCAGCAGCACGGACACGGTCGCCGGATCGACCTCCACGCCTACCCGAATAGCACAGTCCAGGTTGTCGCCGAGGAAATCCGCCGACCTGTCGTTGAGCATCCACTCAATCGAAAGCTGCGGATAGCGTTGCAAAAATTCGGTTACGGGTTTAAGAAGCTGATCCTGACCAAACGCGTGGGGAGCGCGCACCCGCAGCACGCCTACCGGCTCATCTTCCGTCTGCCCCACCTCATCTTCCAGCGCCAGCCAGCTGTCAATCACCCGACGGGCGTGCTGATAGCAGCGCTCGCCGTCATCCGTCAGCCGCGTCGTGTGGGTGGTGCGCAATATCAGGCGTACGCCCAGCATGGTCTCAAGCGACTGTAACCGTCTGCTCACAGTGGCCTGGGTGGTGGCCAGCTGCCGTGCCGCCGCAGAGAGGGAACCCGCCTCCACGATGCGAACAAACGTCCGCATTAACTCCACCCTGTCTATACGCTCAGCTCTTTTCATTGCCTTTTCACTTATACGTTCAACGTATAAGCGTTTTACCACCGGGCCCGCTACCGTCGCAAGGCGTACTGATAAAAAATAGCCTCACACGACGAATGAGGAACTTCTTATGAACACAACAACCGCCGCCCATGCCGTGAGCCGCTGGGTGATTTTAATGCTGGCGATCGGTGCAGGTTTCAGCGTGGCATCAATCTATTATGCCCAGCCTCTGCTGCCGCTGATGGGCGCAGACCTTCACCTGAGCATCGAAGGAATGGGCATGGTCCCGACGCTCACCCAGGCGGGATATGCCCTGGGGATCCTGTTCCTGCTTCCGCTCGGCGATCGCCACGACCGCAGGACGTTAATCCTGATAAAGAGTGCGGCGCTGGCGCTGTTTCTTCTCGGCTGTAGCCTGACCGGGCAGATCCACTCTCTGCTGCTGGCAAGCCTGCTCATCGGCATGGCCGCCACCATGGCACAGGATATCGTCCCTGCCGCGGCCATCCTTGCGCCGGAAGGTAAACAGGGGAAAACCGTGGGCACGGTAATGACCGGGCTGCTGATGGGTATCTTATTATCAAGAACCGTGAGCGGCGTGGTGGGTGAAGCGTTTGGCTGGCGCGTCATGTACCAGCTGGCGGCGGCGAGCATTGCGTTCATCGGCGTGATGATGTGGTTTGTGCTTCCCCGTTTTGCCATTCACTCCACGCTGAGCTACCCCGCGCTGATGCGCTCAATGGAACACCTGTGGCGTCGCTATCCGGCGCTGCGCCGTGCGGCGCTGGCTCAGGGCTTTCTGTCGATTGCCTTTAGCGCCTTCTGGTCTACGCTTGCGGTCATGCTGCTTGAGCACTATCACCTGGGCAGTGCCGTAGCGGGTGGTTTTGGTATTGCAGGTGCCGCCGGTGCGTTAGCTGCCCCGCTGGCAGGGGGTCTGGCGGATAAACTGGGCGCAGGAAAAGTCACGCAGCTTGGTGCCGTTCTGGTGACCGTCTCATTTGCCCTGATGTTCCTGATGCCCGCGCTGGGCGTTCATGGACAGCTGATTCTGATCGCCATCTCTGCCGTCGGGTTCGACCTGGGTCTGCAGTCAAGCCTGGTCGCTCACCAGAACCTGGTATACAGCCTTGAACCGCAGGCTCGGGGTCGTCTCAACGCCCTGCTCTTTACGGTGGTCTTTATCGGAATGGCGCTGGGTTCCGCGTTAGGCAGCAATATCTACTCGCTGGCTGGCTGGACGGGTGTGGTCGCGCTGGCGACAGTCTGTGGCGTCATTGCACTGGCAATTCGTCTGATTGAAAGCGCACGTGTCGCCTCCGCATCAGCAGAAGTTGCATAAAAAAAATGCCCAATCCAGGCAGATTGGGCAGTAAAACATGCCCAGTTTCAAGACATGTTCCAAGAGGTCAAGATGTTATTTGTTCAGCTGGAACAGAGACATGCCCTGCATATCGCTAAACGCTTTATAAGACGCCTGCAAGGCCGCCTGCTGCATGGTGTAAGAGGAAATCGCTTCGTTCCAGTCAACATCCACCAGGTCGCTCATCTGCTTGGTCTGACCCAGCGCGCGGTCATCACCCAGCGTATCGAGTTTTTCCAGCTCGTTCATCTTGGTTCCCACATCCGCAACGACCGTCAGGACATTGTTCTGGGAGTTTTTGATGCCGATTTGCGCATTGGCAATCACCTGGCTTTGCGCCGTGGCAGCAGCCGGATCGTTTTCAATCGGCGTCTTCAGCGACGCAATCGCAGAATCCAGGATTTTGAACATGTTCGTCTGGCCATATCCACCGCCCGGCAGCTGTTCTGCATTACTGGTAATGCTTTCGAAAATTTGCTGGCCGGTATGACTAATGGTCATATTTCGCGCCGTATCAACCTGCTGCGTGATGGCCTCTGCGCCGCCGTTGTAATCCCCGGTCGCGGCATCAAACGGTGCGCTCTCGGTTTTGTATCCCGAAAAGATAAAGCGACCATTACCATCCGTCGTGTTGGCCAGGTTCATAAGCTGATCGCGGATCCCCTGAATATCGGTCGCCAGAGAAAGACGGTCGTCATCGCTTAACGTGCCGTTCGACGCATAAACGAGCTTCTCGCGCACGCTCGAGATCGCGGTGTTGACCTGGGTTAACACGTTATCTTCCAGCGAGACCTTCTGTGTAGCAAAGGTGCGCGCGAGCGCAAACTGGCTGTTTTGCGACTGAGACTGTGACAGAACGATGGCCTGCGACGCGGCGATAGGATCGTCCGAAGGACGATTGACGCGCTTGCCGGTGGACATCTGCTCACCGTAGCTCAGCCATCTGCTCTGGGAATCGGTGATCCCACGCATGTTCTGCTCGTACATCATCTGGGTGCTAATACGCATTGTTCACCTCAACCTTAACGAATGTTGATAATTGCATCGAAGAGCGTACTGGCAGTCTGGAGAACCTGGGCGTTCGCCAGGTAATACTGCTGATAACGCTGCAAATTGCCATACTCTTCGTCGAGGTTTACCCCAGAGATGGTCTGCTGCTGCTTGATTAACTGCGTCTCCACGTTGGCTTTCGTCTGGCTGCTCACCTTCAGTGACGCCGTTGAGCTACCGACGGTACTGACGAGAGAGGCATACGCATCGTTGAAGGTTTTGTTTCCACCCACCACTTTGCCGTTTTGCAGATCGAGCAGTTTTTGGCCGTTACGGTTATCACTCTCGCCGCCGTTCTGCACCGATGCCATCGCCAGCTTGGACTCGTCGCTGATCGCGAGTTCCATGTTCATGATGACGTTGGAAACAGGCTTCACGGTAAAGCTGTCTTTGGTGTTTGCCGTACCGCTCACGTTGACGTTAAGGCCATCAAACGACAGATTGCCGCTGGCATCCGGGCTCATCGTAAAGCTGGTTTTGTCTGAAGTACGGGTAACCGTCCAGTCAGTGCCGTTAAACTGCAGCTTATAGTCTGTCGCCTGGACCTGCTTGCTGTCCGCTACAGAAGCCGTAACAACCGCCGAACCGCCGTTCTTGCTGCTGGACAGGACCGCCGGAGAACCGAAGTTGAACAGCTTACCGCCCGCATCACCGTTCGCATCAAAGCCGGCTTCATGCTGCGTGTTCATTGAATCTGCAAAGGCCAGCGCCATCTGGTTCAGGGTGTTACGAGCTTTATCAAGATCTTCCGTGCGGAAGGTCAGTAAACCGCCCAAAGAACCGGTGGTAATCATCTTCTCCGGGATCTCGACATTACCCGCTACGTCGTCGACATAGGCCACGGTGGTACGAGCCGGATCTGCACTCGACTTCACGGCAGCCAGCTGGTTAGCTTTGCTGCCCTGAACCAGGCTGTAACCGTTGCCGAAAGAGATGTTAAACGTACCGCTATCCTGAACAGACACTTCCACGCCGACGATTTTGTTCAGCTCATTGACGAGCTGATCGCGCTGGTCGAGCAGATCGTTAGGCGATGCGCCCGCGCCGACGCCGGTCAGACGAGAGATCTGATCGTTCAGGTTCGCAATCTGTTTGGCATAGTTGTTGATCTGAGACACGCTGGTCCCAATGGCGGTATTGACCTGCGTATCCTGATCGCGCAGATACTGATCGTTGGTTTTGAACTGATTGACCAGACCACCCGCTTTACCCAGCACCGTCTGACGTGCAGCCGGGTCTTCCGCGTTGCTCACCAGCGTTTGCAGGCTTTTGAAGAAATCCTGCAGGGTGGTGGAAAGCGAGTTGGTGGTATCAGAGAGCACATCGTCGATTTTTGACATCTGCTGATAGCGCGTCGTCAGACCGCTGCTCTGCGTCTGCGCGGCGCGCAGCTGGTTGGTGATGAAGGCGTCATACTCACGCTGGACACCGGAGACATACACCCCGTTACCCACCCAGCCACCGCCGGTCAGCGTGCTGTTAGATGCGCCCAGCACCGTGGTCTGGCGGGTGTAACCTGCCACGTTATAGCTTGAAATATTATTACTGACGGTATTGAGTGCCGACTGCGCAGCACTGAGGCCACTCATGGCGCTGTTAATCAAACTGGACATGGGGGTTCCTTTTATACGTTCAGACACGAGTCCTGATGAAGGTTATCGGCAACCTCCACCGGGACTTGAGAACTTTCAGAACAGATTTTCAATATCTGTGCTATAGGCTTTGCTGACCTTCTCCCCCATGGATTTCAGCTGCTGGATCATGCTGGTGAGCTTGCGTGCATAGTTCGGGTCAGTCGCGTAGCCCGCGTTTTGTAAGGCCTGAGCGCCCTGCTCCGCCGTCGCCGCCTGCGTAACGGCGGTATAACGCGGATTTCGGCTCAGCAGGCCAACGTAGTCGGACAATGCTTCCAGATAAGAGCTGTAGACGCGGAATTTTGCTTTGACCTTCACCGCCGCACCGTTCTCGTATTCGGTGGTCGTGATCTCCGTTGTTGGCCCCTTCCAGCTGGAGGTGGCCTTCACGCCGAAGATGTTGAAGCTCGGATCGCCGTTTTCCTTGCGGATCTGGCGCTGGCCCCAGCCCGACTCCAGCGCGGCCTGCGCCAGAATCAGATGATGCGGCACGCCGCTCTGTTCGCTGGCAAGGCGCGCGGGCAGAGAAAGCTGCGCCAGGAAGTCTTTGCTGTCACCGGAGAGCGGCTCATCGCCACTGCCCGTGGCTTTTGGCATCGCTTTACGCACCATTTGCGTCAGAGCCTGGTTCTGATAACTGGTCACCGTTTCCAGGTCGAACTTCATCGGCACCTGCTGCGTCTGTTCCTGAGGCTGAATGCCCTGCGCGGCTTCGGTCTGTTTCACAATCATGTCAGCCAGACCGAGGCCTTTACCGGCGGTCATCTGCTGCGCAATCTGCTGGTCATACATGCTGGTGTAGAGACGCGTTGAATCACTGCTGAACATCCCGTCTTTCGGCAGGGTTTCACGCATGCTTTTCAGCATCATCTGTACAAACATCCCTTCCACCTGGCGGGCGACCGGGCGGATGTTCGCCGCCGGGTCTTTTCCTGCTTTGGTTTTCAGTTCGTTGAGCGACTGGGCATCCCAGGCTGCACTGGTCAACAGTTTGCTATCGGTCAGCATTAGATGATTTCCAGTTTGGCGCGCAGGCAGCCCGCGCTTTGCATGGATTGCAGAATGGACATCAGGTCCATCGGCGTTGCACCCAGGGCGTTCAGGGCTCGCACCACGCTGTTCAGGTTGGCACTGGAGCGAACGCTCTGCAGCGACCCGCCGCTCTGACGCATATCAATCTGCGTTTGCGGCGTCACCACCGTCTGACCGCCACCAAATGGCGTATTCGGCTGGCTCACGTTCGCGGAGCGGTTTACCGTTACGGAGAGGTTGCCCTGCGCTACGGCACAGCTGTCCAGCGACACTTCCCGGTTCATGACCACCGAGCCGGTACGGGAGTTGATGATCACCTTGGCATCCTGAACCGGAACGTTCACTTCCATATTCTGGATATCTGCCAGCATGCGCACCTGGTTGCTGCTGCCGGTAGAGGTACGGATCTGCACGGTGCGCGCATCGAGTGCCGTTGCATTACCGTAGCCGCGGCTGCGGTTGATGGTATCGGCAATTTGCTGCGCCATGGTGAAGTCTTCATTATTGAGCTGCAGGTTGATGGTGTTGCCCGCGCCAAACTGGGTCGGCAGTTCACGCTCAATGATCGCCCCGTTGGTGATACGTCCACCGTTAAGCTGGTTCACCTGCACGCTGCTCCCGCCTGCGGAAGCGCCCGCACCGCCAACCAGAATGTTCCCCTGCGCCAGTGCATAGACCTGGCTGTCGACGCCTTTCAGCGGGGTCATCAGCAGCGTACCGCCGCGCAGGCTTTTGGCATTACCCATTGAGGAGACCACCACGTCAATGGTTTGCCCCTGACGAGCAAACGCCGGGTAGGACGCGGTGACCATTACCGCGGCCACGTTTTTCAGCTGCATGTTAGTTCCCGCCGGCACGGTAATGCCTAGCTGGGAAAGCATGTTGTTCAGACTTTGGGTAGTGAACGGCGTCTGGGTGGTCTGGTCACCGGTACCATCCAGACCAACCACCAGGCCATAGCCAATCAGGGAGTTTTCACGTACTCCCTGAACGCTGGTGAGGTCGCGAATACGGTCAGCCTGGGCAAATGTTGCCACCAGCGCGAGCGCCACGGCGAAGATCGATTTAAACATGGGTCACCTCGCTTACATTGGCGATAAATTAAGGAAGAAGCGCTGCAGCCAACCCATATTTTGCGCTTCATTGATATAGCCGTTCCCGACGTACTCAATGCGCGCATCCGCCACCTGGGTAGATGGAACGGTGTTGGTGCCGCTGATGGTGCGAGGGTTAACCACGCCCGAGAAGCGAATGAATTCAGTGCCCTGGTTGATGGCGATCTGTTTTTCACCCACAACGTGCAGGTTGCCGTTAACCAGTACCTGGTCAACCGTGACCGTCAGCGTGCCGCTGAAGGTGTTGCTGGCGTTCGCGCCGCCTTTACCGTTAAAGGTGTTGCCGCCGGAGGCCTCAACATCCGCACGGGCATTGCCGAACAGGCCCTGCAGATAGCGTGGCACGGTATCGAAGCCAAAATTGGTTTTGCCATCGCGGCTGGCGTTCGCCGACGAGCTCTTGCTCGCGCTGACGTTTTCCTGCAGCACAATGGTCAATGTATCGCCGACGTTACGCGGGCGGCGATCTTCAAACAGCGGCTGATAGCCGTAATTAATCGGCTGCGCGGTCTGGAAAATGGAGCCGTTTACCACTGGCGCGGGGCCAGGAACGGGTTGGGCAGTCGTCGCACCCTGGACCAATGGTTTAGACGGGATCAAAGCACACCCGCTAAGGGTGACAGCCAGAACAGTCAGTATCGGATAACGAAACGCCGCGTTTTTTTGCATTGCCTTCATCTTCGAAAACAGGGAGCCGGCGCGGCGTTTACCGCACCGGGCTACACCTTAGAGTTGCGTCAGTTTCTGCAGCATCTGGTCGGTCGTCGACACTGCTTTACTGTTAATTTCATACGCGCGCTGGACCTGGATCATATTCACCAGCTCTTCCGCCACGTTCACGTTGGACGTTTCAACATAACCCTGGTACAGCAGACCCGCGCCGTTCAGGCCCGGGGTGCTCTCATTCGGCGTACCGGAGGATTGCGTTTCGGTGTAGAGGTTCTCACCAATGCTTTCCAGGCCGGTATCGTTCATGAAGGTGGTCAGGTTGAGCTGCCCGACCTGAACCGGCGCGGCCTGTCCCTGCTGGGTCACGCTGACCACACCGTCACGTCCGATGGTGATGCTCAGGGCGTTCGCCGGGATGGTAATCGCAGGCTGAACCTGGAAACCGCCCGCCGTCACCAGCTGGCCGTTCTGATCGACCTGGAACGAACCGTCGCGGGTATAGGCAGAGGTCCCGTCAGGCAGCTGCACCTGGAAGAAGCCCTGGCCTTTGATTGCCACGTCTTTACTGTTGTTGGTCTGAGACAGGTTGCCCTGGCTGTGCAGACGCTCGGTAGCCACCGGGCGAACGCCGGTACCAATCTGCAGGCCCGACGGCAGCGTCGTCTGTTCAGAAGACTGCGCCCCCGGCTGGCGGATGGTTTGATAAAGCAAATCTTCGAAAACGGCGCGCTGGCGCTTGAAACCATTGGTGCTCACGTTTGCCAGGTTGTTGGCAATCACGTCCATATTGGTTTGCTGGGCGTCCAGGCCAGTTTTCGCGATCCATAAAGAACTGATCATAAGGAGTCCTGTTAACTCATAGCCAGAAGTTGGTTAGCCTTGCCCGCGTTTTCATCCACGCTGCTGATGATCTTCATCTGCATTTCAAAACGACGGGCGCTGGCGATCATGTCGGTCATGGCTTCGACCGGCTTGACGTTACTGCCTTCCAGAACGCCGGACATCACGCGGATGCTCGGATCGGCCTGTAACGTGGCGCCACGCGTCGCCTGAGCCGCCTGGGTCAGGCGGAACATGCCGTCGTCGCCACGCTGCACGTCTTTGGCTTCCGCCTTCACCAGCTTCAGACGTCCGACGGGCGCAACGGTGTTGGCCGGGTCGCCCGGATTCAGCGCCGAAATGGTGCCGTCCGCAGCGATAGTGAGCTCAGAGCCTTCCGGCACGGTCAGCGGACCTGCTTCCCCCATCACCGGATGCCCCTGAATCGTCAGCTGGCCCGTCGCGCTCACCTGGATGTTGCCGTTACGGGTATAGCCTTCGCTGCCGTCCGCGGTTTGCACCGCCAGCCAGCCGTCCTGCTGCAAGGCAACGTCCAGCGGGCGTGAGGTGTAATCCATCTGCCCAGGCGTCATATCGGCGCCAGGGGTTGATGCTGTCACCAGCGTACGGGTCGGCAGGGAAAGCCCTTCTACCGGCACCGCGCGAAGCGCATTAAGCTGGGCGCGAAAGCCCGGCGTTGAGGCGTTTGCCAGGTTGCTGGCGGTAACGGCCTGCTGATTGAGCGTCTGACTTGCCGCGCCCATCGCGGTATATATTGCGTGATCCATTGCGCTTTCCTGTTAGCCGCTTAACGCAGGTTAACCAGCGTGTTGAGGATCTGGTCCTGGGTTTTGATGGTCTGCGCGTTCGACTGATAGTTACGCTGCGCGACGATCATGTTAACCAGTTCTTTACTCATATCCACGTTGGAGGCTTCCAGCGCGCCGTTGGTCAGCTTGCCGAAGTTACCGGTGCCTGCGGTGCCCAGCAGCGCCACGCCGGAAGACTGTGTGGCAGACCAGACGTTGTCGCCTTCAGACTTCAGGCCTTCGTTGTTGGCGAAGTTTGCCAGCACGATCTGACCCAGAACCTGAGACTGTTCGTTAGAGTAGCTTCCCACCACGGTGCCATCGTCGTTGATCTGGTAGCTCACCAGGTCGCCAGGCTTGTAGCCGTTCTGATTGGTTGCCACCACGCTGTTTGCACCGGTGTTCTGCTGCATGGAGTTCTGGAAACTCAGGGAGAAGGTCGCCGCCGTCGCACCGCTGACAGAACCCGTGGTGATGTTAATGGCCGGCGTGGCGTTTGGCGCTGCGCTCAGCACGCCCGCTGCGTCGTAGTTATACACACCCGCCAGGTTACCGTTCGCATCAAAGTTCATCTGCGCCGCTTTCGTCGCAGCAGAACCCGCAACGCTGCCGTCCTGAGTGTAAAGATCCCATTTATTGTTGGCCGTCTTAACGTAGTAGACGTACATGTTATGGGCGTTACCCTGGCTGTCGAATACGGTCACGGTACCTTTTTTGTTATAGGTATCCGGGTTGGTCGCATCGAAGGGGGCGGTTTGAACAGGATCGGTTGAGTTCAGGTTGATCTGCTGCGTGGCGGTGGTGGTTGATTTCGCCGCCATCAGGGTATTCGGGATAGTAATCGCCTGAGGATTCGCACCGGTCTGAACGGTTGGAGGCGTTCCTGCTGCCGGGTAGCCCGTCAGCTGCATGCCCTGCATGTTAACCAGCGTACGGTTTTCATCCAGTTTGAACTGGCCGTTACGGCTGTAGAACACAGAACCGTTAGAATCGACCATACGGAAGAACCCGTTCTGGCTGATGGCAACGTCCAGGCCACGGCCGGTGTTGGTGGTGGTGCCGTCGCTAAAGTCCTGAGTGATGCCTGCAACTTTTACGCCCAGACCCACTTTGGAACCGGCAAACATGTCTGCAAAAGAAGCAGAACCGGATTTAAAACCATAGGTCGCGGAGTTGGCGATGTTGTTGCCAATGACGTCCAGGTTGGTGGCCGCAGCATTCAGGCCGCTGACCGCTTGAGAAAAGGCCATGACTTACTCCTGATAAGTGTTAAGGCTTAGATAATATGCCGAACTTCGTCGAGTGTGGTGGAACCAGAGGTTCCCAAATCCAGTTTGTTGCCGTCGCTTCCTTTAATCACGCCCTGGACCAGCGCGAACTGCAGCGGCTGCGCCACCAGCTGGGTCGTCCCGTTGCTGGCGCTGATCGCTACTTTGTAAGAACCGTTTGGTGCTTTAGTGCCGTCGGTCAGGCTGCCATCCCACGTAAAGGTGTGAACGCCCGCCTTCAGCTCACCGATATCAATGGTGCGCACGACCGTGCCGTTGCTGTCGGTGATGGTTGCGGTAACTTTCTCCGCCGCCTGCTGCAGCTCAACGCCAAACGGCGTGGTGGTCGTTGTGGTGTTCCCTTCAGTGGTGCTGGTGCCCGCCAGAATCGTGGTTCCAGGGATCATCACCCCGTGACCAATCAGGCTCGCTGCCTGCAGAGACTGGCTGCTGCCAATCTGGCCGGAAACGGCACCGAGGGTAGTGTTGAGCTTCTCAATGCCGCTCACGGTGCTGATCTGCGCAAGCTGCGTGGTCAGTTCGTTATTCTGCATTGGGTTGGTGGGATCCTGGTTCTTAAGCTGCGCCACCAGCAGCGTCAGAAAGCTGCCCTGAAGATCGGAGGCATTGCTCCCGGTCAGGGAGTTAGAACCCGTCGTACTCTTCGTGTTATTAACACCCGAGTTCGTAGGATCATTCACATTTACGGCGATGGACATGCATGTCTCCTTTACTGGCCGAGAGTGAGTGTTTTGAGCATCATGCTCTTCACGGTATTAAGCACTTCGACGTTGGCCTGGTAGCTACGGGAAGCCGACATGGAGTTCACCATCTCACCCACCACATCCACGTTTGGCATTTTCACGTATCCGCTGGCATCCGCGAGCGGGTTACCCGGCTCATACACCAGCCTGTCCGGCGCCTGGCTCTCTACCACATCAGACACCTTCACACCGCCCGTCGCCGCGCCTGGCGCCGCATCGACCTGAAAGACAACCTGTTTGGCACGATAAGGCTGGCCGTCGGGTCCGGTTACGCTGTCGGCGTTCGCCAGGTTACTGGCGGCCACGTTCAGGCGTTTGGACTGCGCGGTTAACGCCGAACCGGCAATATCAAAAATATTCAACAAGGCCATCTATCAGTTCCCCCCCTGCAGGACGTTCATCATGCCTTTGATTTGTCCGCCGAGTACGGTCAGGCCCGTCTGGTATTTCAGGCTGTTATCGGCAAACTGCGTACGCTCCCGGTCCATATCCACGGTGTTACCGTCGAGTGAGGGCTGATCGGGAATGCGGTAAAGTAAATCGGTCGCTGGCGCGGTCATCGCCTGAGCAGGAATATGGCGAGAGGATGTCATGGCGAGTGCAACACCCGTTCCTTCGGCACGTCCACGCTCCATCACCTTTTTGAGTTCACTGGAAAAATCAATATCGCGCGCCTGAAACCCTGGGGTATCGGCGTTAGCGATGTTGGCGGCTAAAATCTCCTGCCGCTGGGCGCGTAAGTTGAGCGCTTCCTGCTGAAAACGTAACGCGGCGTCGAGTTTATCGAGCATGTCTCCTCCGCTGATGGCAAAATTTCAGTTCACAGCTTAAATCTCACCCGGTCTCCCCTATCGACGGAATAAGCGCAAAATGCGTCGCTATTTATTGCGTTGATGCAAAACCACTGCAGGTAAAATTCATTCAACTCTGGAAACGGTGGAACTTGCGATGCAAACGTTAAAACGTGGCCTGGTGGCAGCTTTCTTGCTGTTTAGTCCTCTGGTGCAGGCTGATGGCTTACAGGATCGGCTGACGGCTTTTTTTGCTGAAAAACTGGCAGGCTTTAGCGATGACGTTACCGTTACCGTGCGCACGCCACCGAATCTGTACCCGACGTGTGACCAGCCGTCCTTCAGCGTGGTAGGGTTCACAAAGCTCTGGGGGAATGTGAACGTGCTGGCACGCTGCGCCAACGAAAAACGCTATTTACAGGTTGCAGTTCAGGCGACGGGCAATTATGTTGTCGCCGCCGTGCCCATTGCGCGCGGCAGCGTGCTGCAGACGAACAGCGTGACGTTAAAACGCGGGCGTCTGGATCAGCTTCCGCCACGCACCATGCTCGATATGAACCAGGCACAGGACGCCGTCAGCCTGCGTGATGTCGCCCCCGGCCAGCCGATACAGCTCTCAATGCTGCGTCAGGCATGGCGGGTAAAAGCGGGTCAACAGGTGATGGTGGTGGCCAACGGAGATGGCTTTAGCATCAACAGTGAAGGGAAAGCGTTAAACAATGCCGCGGTGGCGCAAAACGCCCGCGTCAGAATGTCCTCAGGCCAGGTGGTGAGCGGAACCGTCGATGCTGATGGGAATATTCTGATTAACCTATAATCTTTTTAAAGATTTCGCTGCGCGTGCCGATAAATATTCCACTAATGATGATATCAGGCGCAAACGCCGCGAACCCTCGATGAGGACAACACTATGAGCATTGATCGTACATCAGCCCTGAAGCCGGTAAGCGCTGTACAACCTCGCGAAACGAATGACGCTCCTGCGCAGAAAACGCGTCTGGAAAAACCGTCAACGTCCAACAGCACCAGCGTTACCCTGAGCGACGCGCAGGCAAAACTGATGCAGCCAGGCAGCAACGATATCAATATGGAACGTGTTGAAGCGCTGAAAACGGCTATTCGTAACGGTGAGCTGAAAATGGACACCAGCAAAATCGCTGACGCCCTGATTCAGGAAGCACAGAGTTTCTTACAGAGTAACTAACCGTATGAGTCGACTGTCAGAAATACTGGATCAAATGACGGTTGTTCTTAACGACCTGAAAACGGTAATGGACGCTGAACAACAGCATCTCTCTTCCGGTCACATCAACGGCAGTGCGCTGCAGCGTATTACTGAAGATAAGAGTTCACTCCTGGCGACGCTGGATTATCTGGAGCAGCAGCGCCGCGCTGAGCAGGATCCTAAGCGTAGCGCCAATGACGATATTATTGAGCGCTGGCAAACCATTACCGAAAAAACCCAGCATCTGCGCGATCTTAATCAGCACAACGGCTGGCTACTGGAAGGTCAGATTGAGCGTAACCAGCAGGCGCTTGAGGTATTGAAACCGCATAAAGAAACCGGACTGTACGGTGCGGATGGTCAGACAGCGACTGCGCGTATTGCGGGAGTTAAAAAGATTTCGATTTGACGCCTGAGCGACAAATCATGCAGCGGGGAGCACCATAAGGTGAACTCCCCTTTTGGCGTTTATGCCGTACGGCGGGCAAACTCTTTCACTTTGAACCCCAGCACCGCGAGCGTGGCAAAATAAGCCACCACCCCAACGCCTACCACGGCCATCAGCCGCATCAAACGGTATGGCATGGTGCCCAAGGACCATTCCGGCATCACGTACATCATGCCAAGCAGCGCGGCAGACATCACCAGTACCGCAACGATCAGACGCACCAGGAAACTCCCCCAGCCCGGCTGCGGCGTGAAAATATCCTGCTTGCGCAGCTGCCAGTATAACAGCCCGGCATTCAGACAGGCCGCCAGACCAATCGATAATGATAGGCCCGCATGCTTCAGCGGCCCAATAAACGCCAGGTTCATCAGCTGCGTCATAATCAGCGTCACGATAGCAATTTTCACCGGCGTTTTGATGTCCTGACGCGAGTAGAACCCTGGCGCCAGCACCTTGACGACGATCAGCCCCATCAATCCGACCGAGTAGGCAATCAGCGCGCGCTGGGTCATGGCAGCATCAAAAGCGGTGAATTTTCCGTACTGGAAGAGCGACACCGTTAACGGTTTAGCCAGAATACCCAGCGCCACCGCGCTTGGCAGGGCCAGCAGGAAACAGAGACGTAATCCCCAGTCCATCAGGCGGCAATATTCATCATGGTTGCCGCTGGCAAAACTTTTCGACAGCGACGGCAGCAGAATGGTCCCCAGCGCCACGCCCAGCACCCCGGACGGAAATTCCATGAGGCGGTCGGCGTAGTACATCCAGGAAACCGAACCGGACACGAGGAAAGAGGCAAAGATGGTGTTGATGATAAGCGAGATCTGGCTGACTGAGACGCCGAGAATGGCGGGCCCCATCTGCTTGATCACGCGCATCGCCCCGGCATCTTTGAGATTGATGCGCGGCAGCACCAGCATGCCGATTTTTTTCAGATGCGGCAGCTGATACGCCAGCTGCAGCACGCCGCCGACGGTGACCGCCCAGGCCAGCGCCAGCACCGGCGGGTTGAAGTGCGGCGCGGCGAACAGGGCAAAACCGATCATGCTGACGTTAAGAAACGTCGGCGCAAACGCCGGTACAGAGAAGCGGTTCCAGGTATTCAGGATCGCCCCCACCAGCGAAGCCAGCGAGATGAGCAGAATATAGGGGAAAGTAATGCGCAAAAGCTGCGAGGTCAGGGCAAATTTGTCAGCCGTATCGGCAAACCCGGGTGCGGTCACCATAATTACCCAGGGCGCGGCCAGCATCCCGAGTACGGTCACCACAGCTAAAGCCAGCGTCAGCAACCCGGAGACATAAGAAACAAAGACGCGCGTCGCGTCTTCACCCTGCTTGCTTTTATATTCCGCCAGAATGGGCACGAATGCCTGGGAAAACGCCCCTTCAGCAAAAATACGACGCAGCAGGTTCGGCAATTTGAAGGCGACGAAAAAGGCGTCCGTGGCCATCCCTGCACCAAATACCCTTGCCACAATGGCGTCGCGTGCAAAACCCAGCACGCGGGAAAACATGGTCATCGAGCTGACGGCCGCCAGCGATTTTAATAAGTTCATTAACGTGAATTTCCAGAACCATACGGATTTCCAGGACGGGCAAGCGTAAGCGCCACCCGGCAAAGCCTACAAGCGGCGCTTAGTCTACCCGGATTTCAACGAATTACTATCCGCAGATGTTACAGCGAGTTATTCACTCATGGCATCGCGCCAGAGCCTTTCTACAATGCGCTGCGCCATAATGGCCTGCTCGCCGGACGTTTCAGGAACCGTCTGATTATGCACGCAGGTGATAAAGTGGCGGGCGCATCCTGCGAAACCGCGCTGCTCGAGGGTGCTCTGCCAGCCTGGCGCCGGGAGCGTCACCACGCCGCTGCCCTTCTCTTCCTGCCACTCGCGCATGTCCGTAATGTCGTACAGCGCGCCGTCGGTCACCGCCTGCACGGATTCACGCTGGCTACCCGCCCGGCGGTGCATGCTGGTGGTAATCTGAAGATGCTCAACGGAAAAGTGGTGTTCAGCGTAGACCATTTGCCCCTGATCGTTTGTCACGAGGGTGCCGCTTTTCAGCTGCGCATTACCGTTGGTCAGCCACAGCGCCGTATCCACCACATGCAGGTAATCATCCAGAAGGGTAAACCGCAGATCGTTTGGCCCAATGCTGTCGGTACGGTGCTTATCCATTCGCAGCGAGGCAAGCGTGTCCGACTGCGCCTTAAGCTGCTGGTAAAGCGGCGCGAAGCGACGGTTGAAGCCCACCATCAGCGTCAGTTTTTTGCGCGCCGCCAGTTCGATCAGACGTTCCGCGTCCGGAACATTTTCCGCCAGCGGTTTATCCACGCAGACGTGAACCCCCGCATTGAGCAGCTCGCTCACCACCTGATAGTGAGTTGCCGTTGAGGTATGCACAAAAACCGCATCACACTCGCGGGCCAGATCCTGCAGGGAGGCAGCGTACGGAATGCGCCAGGTTTCGCAGATACGTTCTGCCTTTTCTCGCGTGGGTGACCATGCCCCTTGCAAGGTCCAGTCCGTCGCCGCACCTAAAACAGGCAGCCAGGCTTTTTGCGCGATGCCGCCCAGCCCCACCACGCCTACGCGTAATTTTTTCACCGTCAGTCTCCCAGATGTGCCAGCAAGGCATCCAGACGCTGTTTCAGCCCGGCGACCTCTTCTTCCAGCGCTTCTACGCGCGCGGCAAGAGTGTCTGTGCCTGCTGAGGATATCGCGTCGCTCTCCACGGTAGCGACATCGACGTCGCCGCTGAACAGATGCATATAGCGGCTTTCACGTTTGCCCGGCTCGCGCGCCAGACGCACCACGTACGGGCCGTCTTCGCGAGAAGCCAGCCCTTCCAGGGTCTGCTCAACTTCCTGCATATCGCTGAACTCATGCATACGGGAAGCGCGCGTGCGCAGTTCTCCCGGCGTCTGCGCCCCGCGCAGCAGCAGCGTGGTGATGACCGCCACTTCCGCGCTGCTCAACTTCAGGTCACCGAATTCGGAGTTACAAAAGCGCTGTTCGTACTTGGTCACGCGGTTGCCGAAGCCGCTGACGGTGCGCAAATAGTGGCGTTTTACCAGCGCATCCAGCACGTCCTGAACGTCATGCTCGCTGAGGTTCATCACCGGCTCGCGGTTGGTTTTCTGGTTGCAGGCCATGGTCACGGCGTTGACGGAGAGCGGATACTGCTCCGGCGTGGTGACCTGTTTTTCGAGTAAGCACCCAATCACGCGCGCTTCTGTACCGTTTAGCTGATACTTCATCTTTTCTCCTTAACGACCTGCGGTCCAGTCCCGGGTGGTTAACGCCGTCAGAACGTGGTCGCGCCACTCTCCGTCTATCAACAGATAGTCTTTGGCGTAACCCTCTTTCTCGAACCCTAAACGCGCCAGCAAATTGCCGCTGCGCTGATTATGCGGCATATAGTTCGCCATGATGCGATGGATATGCTGCGTGCGTTGCATATAGCGGATCGCCACCGTTAACGCCTCGTACATCAGCCCCTGTCCCTGCCATTTCTGGCCGATGGAGTAGCCAAGGTAGCAGGCGTGAAACGACCCGCGCACCACGTTTGAAAAATTGGCGATCCCGATAATCTCTTTCTCTTCGGGATCCAGCAGCGCGAAATAAAACGCGCTGCCCTGCTTGTGAAATTCCGTAATCATGCTGAGGCGCGCCTGCCAGCCGGAAGGGTAACAATGGCTCTCATCCCGAACGGGTTCCCATGGTTTTAAAAACTGGCGATTCTCGGCGTAATAATCCGCCAGACGCCAGGCATCACGCTCATGCACCAGACGAACGACCAGCCTGTCCGTTGTCAGACGCACTTTTGGCACATTACTGCGATAGCCAAACATCGATCCCACTCCTTCCCGTCACTTCTGCTTACCCATTAGCTTTACTATACCTGCGCCTGCGCCGTCTGTGAAAACAGTGACATACCATTTTTCTCGCTTTTCACTATTTTCGATGAGAACTCTCTATCAAAGCAGCCTTTTGATAAAAAAATATTGTCACGCCCGGGGGTGGGAAAAAACGCGGCGACAACGCAGAATGTTAGCGTGCTCACCATCTTATTTTCCCTGGAGGGAAAATGTCCCGCGTATCACAGGCCAGGAGCCTGGGTAAATATTTCCTGCTCGTCGATAACATGCTGGTCGTGCTCGGCTTTTTTGTCGTTTTTCCCCTTATATCGATCCGCTTTGTCGATCAAATGGGCTGGGCGGCATTAATGGTCGGCATTGCCCTGGGGCTACGCCAGTTTGTCCAGCAGGGTCTGGGCGTCTTTGGCGGGGCCATTGCCGACCGCTTTGGCGCTAAACCGATGATCGTTACCGGTATGCTGCTGCGCGCGGCAGGGTTTGCCACGATGGCGGTCGCCCAGGAGCCCTGGCTGCTCTGGTTCTCCTGCTTTCTCTCCGGCATCGGGGGCACGCTGTTCGATCCGCCACGTACCGCGCTGGTGGTGAAGCTGATTCGCCCTCAGCACCGCGGCCGTTTCTTCTCGATTCTGATGATGCAGGACAGTGCCGGGGCGGTTATCGGCGCCCTGCTGGGAAGCTGGCTGCTGCAGTATGACTTCCGTCTGGTCTGTGCGGCTGGGGCGGTGCTCTTTATTCTATGCGCGCTGTTTAATGGCCTGTTCCTGCCCGCCTGGAAGCTGTCGACGGTCAAAGCGCCGGTCCGGGAGGGGCTTGGCCGGGTCCTGCGCGACAGGCGTTTTGTCACCTATGTGTTGACCCTGACGGGCTATTACATGCTGGCTGTGCAGGTCATGCTGATGCTGCCGATCATGGTTAACGACATTGCGGGCACGCCTGCAGCCGTTAAATGGATGTACGCTATCGAAGCCTGCCTGTCGTTAACGCTGCTTTATCCGATTGCCCGCTGGAGCGAACGGCATTTTCGTCTGGAGCATCGCCTGATGGCCGGGCTGCTCCTGATGACGCTGAGCATGATGCCGATCGGCCTCGTGAATACGCTCCAGCAGCTGTTTACGCTGATTTGCACGTTCTATATTGGCTCAATCATCGCCGAGCCTGCCCGTGAGACGCTGAGCGCCTCGCTTGCGGATGCGCGTGCGCGCGGCAGCTATATGGGGTTCAGCCGCCTGGGGCTGGCGCTCGGCGGGGCATTAGGTTACGCCGGTGGCGGCTGGTTGTTTGATGCCGGCAAAGCGTTAAATCAACCTGAACTCCCGTGGATGATGCTGGGCGCGGTGGGCTTTATGACGCTCCTTGCCCTGTGGTGGCAGTTCAGCCAGAAACGCAGCGCGAGCGGCATGCTCGAGCCTGGCGCATAGCCTTTCCCTCGGGCGGGAGCCTCTCCCGCCCCACTTCTCAGTTTTTTCTGCTGGTTTCTGCCCATTCACGCTGACATACTGGCGTAACAGGACAGAAGCGCCGATTTTTCGTTGAGGAACAGTATGAAGAAAATTGTCTTTGCCGCTGCATTAGTTGTCAGCGGCCTGCTGGTTGGCTGTAACCAGCTCACGCAATATGCCGTCAGTGAACAGGAAATTAATCAGGCGCTGGAAAAACATAACAATTTCTCGAAAGACATTGGCGTGCCGGGGCTGGCAGACGCGCATATCGTGCTTACAAACCTGAGTAGCCAGATCGGACGTGAAGAGCCAAACAAAGTCACCCTGGCCGGTGATGCGGACCTCGATATGTCCTCCCTGTTTGGCAATCAGAAAGCCAACATCAAGCTCAAGCTGAAGGCACTCCCTGTTTTCAACAAAGAGAAAGGGGCGATTTTCCTGCAGGAGATGGAAGTGGTCGATGCGCAGGTGTCTCCGGACAAGATGGCACCGGTTCTGCAAACCCTGATGCCCTATCTGAACCAGTCGCTGCGTAATTATTTTAACCAGCAGCCCGCGTACGTCTTAAGTGAAGACAAAAGCAAGGGTGAAGCCCTGGCGAAAAAATACGCAAAGGGCATAGAGGTGAAACCGGGCGAAATTATCATTCCTTTCACCGATTAACCTGAAGGGCGCTGCGGCGCCCTTTTTTTTCACGGAAAAGTGTGCAAACGAAAACGTTTCCGCTTATGATTTGTGCCCGGCAAAAACAGCCATCCTTATGACTGATTCCTGACAAGCCGGAGCTTCCATGACTGCACAACCCCAGGTTCTTAAAATCCGCCGCCCTGACGACTGGCATATCCATCTGCGCGATGGCGATATGCTGAAAACCGTCGTGCCTTATACCAGCGAAATTTATGGCCGCGCGATTGTCATGCCTAACCTGGTTCCACCAGTCACCACCGTCGATGCCGCGATAGCCTATCGCCAGCGCATCCTGGATGCCGTGCCTGCGGGACACGATTTTACCCCGCTGATGACCTGCTATCTGACCGACTCGCTGGACCCGAACGAAGTGGAGCGTGGGTTTAACGAAGGCGTCTTTACGGCAGCGAAACTCTACCCGGCGAATGCCACCACCAACTCCAGCCACGGCGTCACCAGCATTGATGCCATCATGCCGGTTCTGGAACGCATGCAGAAACTGGGTATGCCGCTGCTGGTCCATGGTGAAGTCACGCGCGCGGAGATTGATATCTTCGACCGTGAAGCCCGTTTTATCGAGACCGTGATGGAGCCTTTGCGCCAGCGCCTGCCCGCGCTAAAGGTGGTATTTGAGCATATCACCACCAAAGACGCGGCAGAGTACGTGCGTGACGGCAACGATCTTATCGCTGCCACCATTACGCCACAGCACCTGATGTTTAACCGTAACCACATGCTGGTGGGCGGGGTGCGCCCTCACCTCTACTGTCTGCCTATCCTCAAACGCAACATCCACCAGCAGGCGCTGCGCGAGCTGGTCGCCAGCGGGTTCTCCCGCGCGTTCCTCGGTACCGACTCCGCACCTCACGCCCGCCATCGTAAAGAGGCGAGTTGCGGCTGCGCAGGCTGCTTCAACGCCCCAACGGCGCTTGCCAGCTACGCAACCGTATTTGAAGAGATGAACGCGCTGGAACATTTCGAAGCATTCTGCTCCCTTAACGGCCCGCGCTTCTACGGCCTGCCGGTCAACGACACCTTCATCGAGCTGGAGCGGAAAGCGAGCCACATTGAGGAGTCCATTGCCCTGACGGATGATACGCTGATCCCATTCCTGGCGGGTGAAACCGTTAACTGGACGGTAAAACGTTAAAAAATCAATCCCCCTTGTTGTCAAAAAGATAATATACCTGTATAAATAAACAGTATATTACACAGGGGGCATTTATGCGTATTGAAGTCACCATAGCCAAAACTACCGTTCTGCCTGCCGGCGCGCTTGATGCACTGGCAGGCGAATTATCCCGCCGTATTAACAACACCTTTCCCGATAACGCGGGTGCCGTAACGGTGCGTTACGCCTCGGCGAACAACCTCTCCGTCATTGGTGCTGCGAAAGAAGATAAAGATCGCATCAGCGAAATCCTGCAGGAAACGTGGGAAAGCGCAGACGACTGGTTTATCACAGATTAACACTGCTCCCTCATTGTGTTTTTTGCCGGGTCGCCCCGGCTTTTTTTTGTCTAAAAATCCTGCAAGTTCAAATTAATTCGGCATCTTCTTTAAGAATCGTGAACAAGATGGTGTTTTATTGTTCGAACAATCCTAAAAAGCAGAAAAATGTGTTGCCAGCTGTTTATTTTTCCCGTCGGAACCCTTATTACTTGGTATACTGAAGATGCTTTCAGAAAAACATGCATTGAACCTCAAAGCCGTTGTCTTCTAACACGCATTAAGGGGGTTATAATGGAAAAGAATAGTGAAGTGATCCAGACCCATCCACTTGTAGGCTGGGATATCAGTACCGTAGATAGCTACGATGCGCTGATGCTGCGTTTGCACTACCAGACCCCGAATCAACTCAACCGTGAAGAAGCGGAAGTTGGACAGACGCTGTGGCTAACAACAGACGTCGCCCGTCAGTTTATTTCTATTTTAGAAGCAGGTATTGCAAAAATAGAATCTGGCGACTATCAGGAAAATGAGTATAAACGGCACTAAGCTTATGCCCACTTTTCTCTCTACAGGCACCCTCGCGGTGCCTTATTTATTTCTCCCTTGTCTAACCCCGCGTTGTTAATTACTCTGCTAACAAAACGTCAGTTTATGAGATGCATATGAAATACGACTTAATCATTATTGGTAGCGGCTCCGTGGGTTCCGCCGCCGGTTATTACGCAACACAGGCAGGCCTGAAGGTCCTGATGATCGATGCCCACCTTCCTCCTCATTCAGAGGGCAGCCATCATGGCGATACCCGCCTCATGCGCCACGCGTATGGAGAAGGCGAGCGCTATGTACCGCTGGTGCTTCGCGCCCAGACGCTGTGGGACGAGCTGGCGAAGCAGACCGAAGAGCGTATTTTCGAGCGTACCGGCGTTATCAACCTTGGCCCTGCTAATTCTGATTTTCTCGCCAGCGTCGAGCGCAGCGCAAAAGCCTTTAATCTTGATGTCGAGAAGCTGGACGCGACGGGCGTTACCGCGCGCTGGCCTGAAATTACCGTCCCCGACGATTACATTGGCCTCTTTGAAGCCCACTCCGGCGTGCTGCACTGTGAAACGGCGATCAAAACCTGGATCGATCTTGCCGCGAAAGCCGGCTGCGCGCAGCTGTTTAACTGTCCGGTAGAGGCTATCACCCATGACGAGAATGGCGTCACGGTAACGACTATTGACGGCGACTATTCAGCGTCCCGCCTGCTCGTCAGCGCAGGAACCTGGGTCACGCGCCTGCTGCCGGAACTGCCTGTCCAGCCGGTGCGTAAGGTCTTCTCCTGGTTCCAGTCGGATGGGCGCTACAGCGCGCAGAATAAATTCCCGGCCTTTACCGGCGAATTGCCGAATGGCGATCAGTTCTACGGTTTCCCTTCCGAGAAAGACGCGCTGAAAATCGGTAAACACAACGGGGGCCAGGCTATCGCCTCTCCTGACGAGCGTAAGCCCTTCGGCGCCTTCCCACAGGATGGTTCAGAGGCCTTCTCGTTCCTGCGCAATATTCTTCCAGGCGTCGGTGGCTTGCTGTATGGCGCGGCCTGTACCTACGACAACACGCCGGATGAAGACTTTATCATTGACACCCTGCCGGGGCATGACAACGTCCTGCTGATTACCGGGCTGAGCGGCCATGGCTTTAAGTTCGCGTCCGTGCTGGGCGAGATCGCCGCACAGTTTGCCCAGGGCATCACGCCGCAGTTTGATCTGACGCCCTTCTCCCTCTCGCGATTTAACGGATAATCCGCCACGGGCTCCGGACGTCCCGGAGCCCGTTTCATTTACACTGCATGTTGGGGCGTTATGCGCAGGATCGTTAACTTTCTTATGAATAATATTCGCGAGCATTTTATGCTCTATATCTTACTGTGGGCGCTGCTGGCCATTATTGATTTTGTTTACATCGTATTTTATTGAAAACCATGATTGACAATAATTGACGTTTATTTAGCTTTGCTGAAACTCTCAATTTCATCTTGCACGAAGACATTGAATTACATTTATTGATCCTGTTCAAAAACGCTGAAATAAATAAAATAAAAATCAATAGACAATTATTTCAGTTGCAATATCACCTCTTCCCGTTCATTTTTACCTTTCGGTTAATATGAAAATGGACATTCTGATGCAATTGCGTAACTCCTCCCGGCGCTACGGAATAATATCCATAAGTTTGCACTGGATATTTGCTCTTGCCGTCTACGGTATGTTTGGACTTGGGCTCTGGATGGTCACGCTCAGCTATTACGATGGCTGGTATCACCAGGCGCCAGAGTTGCATAAAAGTATTGGTGTCCTGCTGATGCTGGGGCTGGTCTTCCGCGTGATCTGGCGACATATCTCCCCGCCGCCCGCCGCGCCAACGTCACACAGCAAATTTACCCGCGTTAGTGCAGTCGCCGCGCATATTGCCCTCTATGCGCTGCTGTTTGCCATCCTGATTAGCGGCTATCTCATTTCGACGGCTGACGGTAAGCCGATTAACGTTTTTGGCCTGTTCGAGGTTCCGGCAACGCTCAGCGATGCCGGGGCTCAGGCCGACACGGCGGGCGTCGTTCACCTCTGGCTTGCCTGGAGCGTGGTGATCCTGTCCGTACTTCACGGGCTTGCCGCCCTCAAACACCATTTTATTGATAAAGACGATACGCTAAAGCGCATGCTTGGCCGCTCGTCAGTTGACTCTGGAGCATAAAATGAAAAAACACCTGCTGGGTATCGCCCTGGGTTCTCTGTTATTCACCGCCGGTAATGCCGTGGCGGCGGATTATAAAATTGATAAAGAGGGCCAGCACGCTTTCGTCAATTTCCGTATTCAGCACCTGGGCTACAGCTGGCTGTACGGCACCTTTAAGGATTTTGACGGCACGTTCACCTTTGACGAGAAAAATCCCGCGGCCGATAAAGTCAATGTGACGATTAATACGAACAGCGTCGACACGAACCACGCAGAGCGCGATAAACACCTGCGCAGTGGGGAGTTCCTCAACGTCGCGAAATTCCCGCAGGCGACCTTCACTTCTACTGAGGTGAAGAAAGACGGTGATAAGCTGAATATTACCGGCAACCTGACGCTTAACGGCGTAACAAAACCAGTCACGCTTGATGCTAAATTACTGGGTCAGGGTGACGATCCGTGGGGCGGTAAACGCGCAGGTTTTGAAGCGGCAGGGAAAATTCACCTGAAAGATTTTAATATCACAACGGATTTAGGCCCGGCGTCTCAGGACGTGGAGCTGATTATTTCCGTTGAAGGGGTACAGCAGAAATCATAATAACTTCGCCCGGCTGGCTTTCACCGTGCCGGGCTTTTTTATCATTCCGGGTCAGGGATACCCAGTTTGGTATTCAGACGACCGCGTGATTTATTAAAAATCTTGTTGCCGTTTTCACGTCCTGCGCGACGGCGACGCTGCTCTTCTTCCGGCAGGATGCTCTCTTCACTGCACAGCTCGCTACAGCAGCCGTTAAACTTCTCGGCACAGGCCGGGCACTGAATGAACAGCAGATGGCAGCCGTCGTTTTTGCAGTTGGTGTGGGTATCGCACGGCGCGCCGCACTGGTGGCACTGGGCAATAACGTCTTCAGAGATACGCTCACCCATCCGCTCGTCAAAGACAAAGTTTTTCCCGATAAAGCGTACCGGCAACCCCTGCTCACGGGCGCGACGAGCGTACTCAATAATGCCGCCTTCAATGTGCCAGACCTTATTGAAGCCGTTGTGCTTCATCCACGCGCTGGCTTTCTCGCAGCGGATACCGCCGGTGCAGTACATAACGATCTTTTTATCTTTATGCTCCTGCATCATCTCAACCGCTTTGGGCAATTGCTCGCGGAAGGTATCAGCCGGGATTTCCATCGCGTTCTCGAAATGCCCCACTTCGTACTCATAGTGGTTACGCATATCAATGAATACGGCATCCGGATCGTCCAGCATCGCATTCACTTCCGCCGCCTTGAGGTATTCACCGACGTCCGACGGATTAAACTCGGGATCGTCGATACCGTCCGCCACGATGCGTTCACGCACCTTCATTCGCAGCACCCAGAAGGATTTCCCGTCATCATCCAGGGCAATGTTCAGGCGTAAGCCGTCGAGTGCAGGGTCAAACTGATAAAGTACGTCACGGAAGGCGCTGACTTTGCTTTCCGGTACGCTAATCTGCGCGTTGATGCCTTCACGGGCAAGGTAGACGCGGCCGAAGACGTTAAGCGCCGTGAACGCCTGATAAAGCGCATCGCGGGTCGCCTGCGGATCGTCGATCGTGAAGTATTTATAGAATGAGATGGTTGTGCGCGGTTCGGTTTCAGCCAACATACGCGCTTTTAACATCTCATTCGAAACGCGGTTATGTAACACTGGCATGGTGTACAGTCCTGGATTCGTTAGAGAGAATGAAAAATCGGTCGGCATCATATAGCAAACAAAACCAATTTACATCCACACAATTTACGCTACATTTCACACACCCTGATTAATCAGGCTTAACAATTGCTGTATTCGTGCACGCTTCGAAAGCAGATATTTTGGCTACGTCTCAAAAAATGAGACACTAGCAAAACAGGACGTTTGAACACAGGAAAGACATGACCCAGTTACCAAAATTTACTGCCGCCCTTTTGCATCCCCGCTATTGGTTGACCTGGCTTGGCATCGGCTTTTTATGGCTTCTGGTACAGCTTCCCTACCCTGTTATTTTTCGGTTGGGTAAATTTCTGGGCCGCTTCGCGCAACTGTTTATGAAACGTCGAGCCAGAATCGCGTACCGCAATCTTGAGCTGTGTTTTCCGCAGATGAGCGAGTCAGAGCGTCACGATATGGTCGCGAAGAATTTCGAATCCGTCGGGATGGGCCTTATGGAAACCGGCATGGCGTGGTTCTGGCCGGACAAACGCATGGCTCGCTGGAGCGAGGTGACGGGCACCGGCATGGATCCGGTGCATACGCTTCAGGCCAACCAGACGGGCGTTCTGCTGATTGGCGTCCATTTCCTGACGCTCGAAATCGGGGCGCGCATGTTCGGCATGCAGGCGCCGGGCATTGGCGTTTATCGCCCTAACGATAACCCGGTCATCGATTTAATCCAGACCAACGGCCGCATGCGCTCCAACAAAAGCATGATCGACCGTAAAGATCTGAAGGGAATGATCCGCGCGCTGAAATCCGGTGAAGTGGTCTGGTACGCCCCCGACCACGACTATGGCCCGCAGGCCAGCGTATTTGTCCCCTTCTTCGCCGTTGAAGAGGCCGCCACAACGACCGGAACCTGGATGCTGGCGCGGATGTCCAAAGCCGCCATCGTGCCTTTTGTTCCCCGCCGTAAGCCGGATGGTTCAGGCTACGAGCTGATGATGCTGGAGCCGGAACTCGCGCCGCCGCTCGACGATGCGGAAACTACCGCGCGCTGGATGAACAGCGTTGTGGAGAAGTGCATTATGCTGGCGCCCGAGCAGTACATGTGGTTGCACCGCCGCTTTAAAACGCGGCCACAAGGCACGCCGTCTCGCTATTAATCCTCATGCGGCCCTCAGGGCCGCATGCTGTTTTAGCTTTAAAAGCTCCCTCTCATTGCGGCATTCATAACCCAGGCGCATAATTAGCAGGCTTATTACTTCATGCTTCAGGTGCTCAGCACCTCATTATGCGGATTGTTATGTCACCCTCAGATGCCCCCATAAACTGGAAGCGTAACCTCACGGTTGCGTGGCTTGGCTGTTTCCTCACCGGCGCGGCGTTTAGCCTGGTTATGCCTTTCCAGCCGCTCTACGTCGAACAGCTGGGCGTGACGGGCCACAGTGCGCTCAATATGTGGTCCGGCCTGGTATTCAGCATCACGTTCCTGTTTTCCGCGATAGCCTCACCCTTCTGGGGCGGCCTTGCCGACCGCAAGGGGCGAAAAATCATGCTGCTGCGTTCGGCGCTGGGGATGGCCATCATCATGGCGCTGATGGGCGTGGCGCAAAACGTCTGGCAGTTCCTGATTTTGCGCGCGCTGCTGGGCCTGCTGGGAGGATTTATTCCCAACGCGAACGCCCTGATTGCCACACAAATTCCCCGCCATAAAAGCGGCTGGGCGCTGGGCACGCTCTCAACCGGCGGCGTGAGCGGTGCCCTGCTGGGGCCACTGGCCGGCGGACTCCTGGCCGATAGCTATGGACTGCGGCCGGTTTTCTTTATCACCGCCAGCGTGTTGTTCCTGTGCTTCATCGTCACCTTGCTCTGTATTCGTGAAAACTTCACGCCAGTCGCCAAAAAAGAGATGCTCCACGCCAGGGAAGTGCTGACCTCGCTCAAAAATCCCAGACTGGTGCTGAGCCTGTTCGTGACGACAATGATTATCCAGGTGGCTACCGGGTCGATTGCCCCTATTCTGACGCTTTACGTTCGCGATCTGGCGGGTAACGTCAGCAACATTGCATTCATCAGCGGACTCATTGCATCCGTGCCCGGCGTAGCGGCGCTGCTGAGCGCCCCGAGGCTCGGAAAACTGGGGGACCGGGTGGGTCCGGAAAAAATACTGATCTGCGCGCTGGTGATTTCCGTCCTGCTGCTTATCCCGATGTCGATGGTGCAAACGCCATGGCAGCTGGGCGTCCTGCGCTTTTTACTGGGAGCCGCCGACGGCGCGTTACTGCCCGCCGTACAGACCCTGCTGGTTTACAACTCCACGAACCAGATTGCCGGGCGTATTTTCAGCTATAACCAGTCGTTCCGGGACATCGGTAACGTCACCGGACCGCTGCTCGGGGCTGGGGTCTCCGCCAGCTTCGGTTTTCGCGCCGTCTTTATCGTGACGGCGGGCGTCGTGTTGTTCAATGCCATTTATTCATGGTTTAGTTTATCCCGCGCGTTACGGCCGGTGACGGAATAAGACGAACGCCTGACAGCTTATTTTCGTATTCATACTTGCAGAATCGGATATTCAGCTATTCTTTCCCTGAAACCTTCTGGAAAACAGGGAGACACCAATGACCATGTACGCCACGCTGGAAGAAGCTATTGATGCCGCTCGTGAAGAGTTCCTCGCCGACAACCCCGGCGTTGAAGAAGAAGATGCTGACGTGCAACAGCTTAATATCCAGAAATACGTTCTGCAGGATGGGGATATTATGTGGCAGGCCGAATTCTTTGCCGATGAAGGTGAAGAAGGGGAATGTTTGCCGATATTAAGTGGTGAAGGTGCGCAGGCCGTCTTTGACGGCGACTATGAAGAAATCGAACTTCGGCAGGAATGGCTGGAAGAGAACACCCTGCACGAGTGGGATGAGGGTGAGTTTCAGCTCGAGCCGCCGCTTGATACGGAAGAAGGTCAAACCGCAGCCGATGAGTGGGACGAACGTTAATGTAGGTTATTCGTAAGGGCCGTGGCTGGCATCAATCGGCAGCAGCAGCGTGTCGAAAATCAGCGAGAACGGCAGATCGAGCACGGTCAGGTAGCGCCATGCGGAATCACGGAGATCCCATTTCACGCCAGGGTAATACTGATTCCCGTGGCCTTGCCCTGGAATGGTGCGACTGATGATACTGCCGCAGCCGCTGAGCAGGCATGCCATCAGTACGACGATGATTATTTTCATGAGTAACCTCTAAAAAAATACCGGCGATTAAGCCGGTATTTTATTTGGCGGGAGGCGCTTCGCTTGCCCACCCTACTTAACAACTTACTTCGCCTTCAACGCCAGCGGGTTAAGTTTCAGTTCCTTATAGTAGTTTACCCACGAAGAGTATCTCTCCGGAGCGGACCACACGCGATAGTGAAGACGCGCCATCGTGACCGGGTCGCTCAGCAGGACCAGACGACGGTCGCGGTTGAGTTTTTCCGGAGTCTCGTTAAGCGCCTGCTCTACGTGACGATCACGGGCAATCTCCAGCACCTGGCTTGCGCGGTGGCGCGCCGTCGCCATAGCCGTTGCCAGGGCGTTGAATGACGGGTTAAACACGGCGTGCATGAAGCCGTCATCCAGCGTGCGATTGCGGTTCTGCTCCAGGTAACGATCGGTATCCACCAGCACCTGCGGCGGGGAATACTCTTCCGGGATCAGGAACAGCTTCCAGCGTTTGGTCCGCAGCCCCACCGTCGAACGGCTGGAGATCACGGAGACAAACGGCGACAGGATTAGCGAGAAGACAATCGGCGCCAGCCAGAACAGGAAACGCAGATCCAGCCACGCCATCCCGGCCGCCCACACCAGACCCAGCAGCAGCTGAGAACCATGGCGCATAAAGGCTTCGCTCCACGGCGTGGAGTCGTCATCACGCTGCGGTGAGTTCCAGACCACCTCCCAGCCCAGGAACGCACTGACCACAAACACGGTGTGGAACAGCATACGCACCGGCGCCAGCAGCACGGAGAACAGGACTTCCAGCAGCAGTGAAAGGGTCACGCGGAAGAAACCGCCGTACTCTTTCGAGCCTTTGCACCAGATCAGGATGATGCTGAGCAGCTTAGGCAAGAACAGCAGCACCATGGTCGAGGCAAACAGCGCGATTGCCAGCTCCGGACGCCACTGCGGCCAAACCGGGAACAGCTGCCGCGGTTGGAGGAAGTATTGCGGCTCCGTCAGGGCATGGACGACCTGCAGCGCAGTGGAGAGCGCAAGGAACATAAACCACAGCGGTGCGGAGAGATAAGACATCACGCCAGTCAGGAACACCGCACGGTGAACCGGGTGCATTCCTTTTACAAGGAACAGGCGGAAGTTCATCAGGTTACCATGACACCAGCGGCGGTCACGCTTGAGCTCGTCCAGCAGGTTCGGCGGCAGCTCTTCGTACGATCCCGGCAGGTCGTAGGCAATCCAGACGCCCCAGCCAGCACGACGCATCAGCGCCGCTTCTACGAAGTCGTGCGACAGAATAGAGCCGGCAAACGAACCCTCGCCCGGCAGCGGCGCCAGCGCACAGTGCTCAATGAACGGCTTCACGCGGATAATGGCGTTGTGACCCCAGTAGTGCGATTCACCCAGTTGCCAGAAGTGCAGACCTGCCGTAAACAGCGGCCCGTAAACACGGGTGGCGAACTGCTGGCAGCGTGCATAAAGGGTGTCCATTCCGGACGCTTTTGGTGAGGACTGGATAATACCCGCGTTCGGGTTGGCTTCCATCAGACGCACCAGACCACTCAGGCAATCTCCGCTCATGACGGAGTCAGCATCCAGCACCACCATGTAGCTGTACTGGTTACCCCAGCGACGGCAGAAGTCATCAATGTTACCGCTTTTACGCTTCACACGACGACGACGGCGGCGGTAGAAGATCTGGCCTTCGCCCTGCACTTCTGCAATCAGCTCCATCCACGCTTTTTGTTCTGCCACGCAGATATCGGGGTTGTAGCTGTCGCTCAGGATGTAAACGTCGAAATGCTCCGCGTTGCCGGTGGCCTTTACGGACTCCCAGGTGGCACGCAGGCCCGCGAATACGCGGTCAACGTCTTCGTTACAGATAGGCATAATCAGCGCGGTACGGTGCTCAGGATTGAGGGGTTCATCCCCGACCGTTGACGCCGAAATGCTGTATTTGTCACGCCCCATCAGCAGCTGCAGGAAGCCCATCAGCGCGGTCCAGAAGCCGGCTGAAACCCAGCAGAAGAGAACCGCGAACAGCAGAAGGATGCCGCTCTGCAGGATATACGGCAGCAGCTGCATGAAGGAGACCCAGAGATCCTGGCCCATCATGTCCGTCGGGTTTATGAATGCCCAGCCCTGATACGGCAGGATGGTTTTCATATACCAGGTCGCGACGACCGTCTGCGCAAGCGTCAGAAGCAGCAGGATATAGCGACGGATTGTCCCCACGGTACGCCATTTCTGTTCAGACGCCTGCTCTTCTTTCGTCAGGCGTGACAGATAGCGCGGCGTCACATCACGTCCACGCAGGCGATCCCAGAAGCGACCCACCGGGTTGGTGCGCCACGGATCGGGGAACATAGAGGAACGCGTGGCCTTCGGCATCGCCTGAAGCTGATCGCGTCCTTCATCGTCTTTAATCAACTGCCCTTCCGCCAGCGAGTCCGGCCAGGCCTGCTCCAGACGCGCCTTGACTGACCCAAGCGGCGTATCATCATCACGGGAAAACTGACGATGTTCACCATCCAGCGCGGCGTGAACCGCGCGGATGTCGCTCTTAGGCAGTGCCGCTTTTTCGATATCCGTCAGCGGCATAGCATCAATATATTCAGATGTATTATTCATTGGCAGGTAGCTGATAGCTCCAGGTTTCACTCAGCGGCTGATCGTTACTGACCAGCGCTGCACGCATTTCAGTGGTCTGTTTCGGATCTTTCACTTTCACGCGCAGGGTCAGACGCCAGCCTTTGGTTACCGGGTTGTAACGCACGGTATTCTCAACGATTTCACCGTTATCACCGATGCTGGCCTGAGCGGCAACGGCGGTATCCGGTGCCAGTTTCTTCATATCCTGGCCTGTGAAGTCCACGACAAACGCCACGGTGCCGTCAGGCTGACGAATCAGATTAGACTGCTTCACATCACCCGTTGAGCGGCGAGTCTGCATCACATACGCGTTATCCGGCGCATGCAGCTTATCTTCGTCGCGGCTGAAGGTAATGGTGTACTTGAAGTTCATCTCTTTACCGGCTTCCGGCAGCTGATCCGGCGTCCAGTAAGCAACGATGTTATCGTTGGTTTCGTCGTTGGTTGGAATTTCTACCAGTTCGACCTTACCTTTACCCCAGTCACCGTTTGGCGTGACCCAGGCGCTTGGACGCTGGTCATAGCGATCGTCCAAATCTTCAAAACGGGAGAACTGACGACCACGCTGCAGCAGGCCAAAACCTTGTGGGTTTTCCATCGCGAAGCTGCTCACCGCCAGATGTTTCGGGTTATTCAGCGGACGCCAGATCCACTCACCGTTACCGGCATGAATCGACAGACCGTTGGAGTCGTGCAGTTCCGGGCGGAAGTTGGTTGCCGGTGACGGCTGGTTCGGCCCAAACAGGAACATGCTGGTCAGCGGCGCAACGCCCAGTTTGCCCACTTTATCACGCAGGTAAACCTTAGACTGTACGTCAACCACCGTGTCGCGGCCCGGCATAATCACAAAGCGGTAGGCCCCGGTCGCACGCGGCGAATCCAGCAGCGCGTAAATAGTCAGACGTTTATCCGTTGGTTTTGGACGTTCAATCCAGAACTCACGGAAACGTGGGAACTCTTCACCTGATGGTAGCGCGGTATCAATAGCCAGTCCGCGCGCAGAAAGCCCGTATACCTGCCCCGCGCCAATCACGCGGAAGTAGCTGGCACCAAGCATACTGACGATTTCGTCGTTTTTATCTTTGCTGTTGATCGGGTAAAGCACCTTAAAGCCTGCGAAGCCCAGGTCTTTCACCGTATCTTTGTCGTGTTGCACATTGCCAAAATTGAAGTAATCCGGGCTGTACTTGATCTTACGTACCGCTGTTGCCGTCACTTCATTGATGGCAACAGGCGTATCGAAGTACATACCCTGATGATAAAACTCAAGCTTGAACGGGGTTTTAATATTGCTCCAGTACGCTTTGTCGTGATTGAACTGGATCTGCTGATAGTCCGCATACTTCATGTCGCGGAAAACGGAGGGCAAGTTACTTTTCGGCGCTTCGTAGCTCTTGCCTGCCATCGATTTTGCCTGTTTTGCGACATCGTCGATGTTAAAGGCCAGTGCCGATGAGGTATACAGTGATAACACCACTGCAGCACCCAACCAACGCATTTTCATCATCTGTGGTTTATGTTTCATAATAAGTAAGCACTTCCCCCTTTGTGTGCTTATATCGATCCGATCCATTTTAATGGAAACTCAGGCAATCCGACAACATTATCACTGCTTTGTTCAGCTGCTGGCTCATGGATTAAGCAAATGAAAGAACCCGCTATTCACTTTGCGTGCTTATCCTGGAGACAGGGTGTCGGTCTTGGTGTAGGGTTGGCTTCGAATGTAACCATTATGAGTCTTAGGGATAAGACGAAAAGTCTGAGAATGCACAACGTTATATGAGCACAACACCAACAGAACGTGAATATTTCCTCGACTCGATCAGGGCCTGGCTGATGCTATTGGGGATCCCCTTTCACATTTCACTGATTTACTCCAGCCACACCTGGCACGTGAATAGTCAGATGCCCTCCTGGTGGCTGACGCTGTTTAATGACTTTATTCACGCCTTTCGTATGCAGGTTTTCTTCGTCATATCCGGCTATTTTTCTTACATGCTGTTTCTGCGATACCCGCTTAAGCGATGGTGGAAAGTACGCGTGGAGCGCGTGGGCATCCCCATGCTGACCGCAATTCCGCTGCTGACGCTGCCTCAGTTCATTATGCTGCAATACGTCAAAGGCAAAGCGGAGAACTGGCCGAATCTGACGCTGTATGAAAAGTACAATACGCTGGTCTGGGAGCTGGTGTCTCACCTGTGGTTCCTGCTGGTCCTTGTGGTGCTCACAACGGTAAGTCTGTTGATTTTTAGCCGCCTGCGCCACCATCTGAGCACAAAAGCCGACACCTTCTTCGCCAACGTTACGATGGGCAAACTGTCAGTGCTCTTCTTGCTGTTGGGGATCGCTTATGCCGCCGTGCGACGGACGCTGCTTATCGTTTACCCGCCTATTTTGAGCGACGGGTTATTCAATTTCGTGGTGATGCAGTCACTGTTCTACATTCCGTTCTTTTTAATCGGCGCGCTGGCTTTTATTCATCCAAAGCTTAAATCGCTGTTTGTCACCCCGTCACCGTGGTGCGCGCTGGGGGCAACCTTCGCGTTCGCTGCATATCTGCTGAATCAGCGCTACGGCAGCGGCGACGCCTGGATGTATGAAACGGAAAGCGTGATCACGATGCTGCTGGGCCTGTGGATGGTGAACGTGGTATTCGCGCTGGGCCATCGTTTGCTGAACTTTAAGTCCAGCCGCGTGACTTACTTCGTTAATGCATCACTGTTTATCTATCTGGTGCATCATCCGTTGACGCTTTTCTTCGGGGCTTACATCACACCGCACATCGCCTCCAACACGCTGGGCTTCTTTACCGGGCTGGTTTTTGTGGTAGGGGTGGCGATCGTACTTTACGAAATCCATCTGCGGATCCCGCTCCTGCGTTTCCTCTTTTCAGGAAAACCGCAGGCAAAAGCCTCATAAACCACGCGGCGCACCAGATGCGCCGCGTTTGCTTCAGCTTTCCAGCTCTTGTTTGCGCTGAGTCAGAAGCCGCTGATAAAGATGCGTGGTGTCGTCGTCAAAACAGACAAAAATCACCTTCTCTGGCAGCGGTTTTAACGACAGATAGCGGTAAACGGTTTCTACAGCGATCGTTGCGGCTGCCGCCTTAGGATAACCATACACGCCGGTGCTGATAGCCGGGAACGCCATCGTTTTATAACCGTTGTCGGCGGCCAGTCGCAGACAGTTCCGGTAAGCCTCTTCCAGAATACTCGCCTCGTGCCGATCGCCACCGTGCCAGACGGGCCCAACGGCATGAATAACCGCTCTGGCGGGCAGATTGCCCGCCAGCGTAATTACCGCATGACCGGGAGGACATTCGCCCTGCTGTTGCCGCACGGTTTTACAGGCTTCGAGCAGCTGCGGTCCGGCAGCACGGTGAATAGCCCCGTCCACACCGCCTCCCCCCATCAGGGAAGGATTGGCCGCATTGACGATGACGTCGACGTGCATTGTCGTAATATCGCCTTGAATAATTTCAATTTGCGGTTTCATAAAGCCCCTCTGCAATCCGCCTTTTTCTTAAGTGTATCGCAGAGGTGACCGGGAGAAAAAACTATCAGAAAAAATCCTCTTCCACCGCAGGGCGGGGAGAACGCGCATTAGCGATACTGGATTTCAATAACTGCAAGCGTTTTTTCAGGATTAAGGTATTTCATATTGAGCGTTGCCAGGTTTGAGTCGCTCACTTTCCCGTTAAGCGCCTCTTCATAGCTGACCATACGCGTTTGCATACGGTTATTATTTGGACATGACATTGCAAATTGTTGCTTCTGCGGAGTGACTTCACAAGGGTCGGCGACGATAGCACCGCGAAAATGTATGACACCGCCGTCAACAACTGTGGCCGAATAAGCCGGGATACTCAAAGCAGAAACGACCAGACCCAGACCTGCTACGAGTCGAGCAAAATAGTTGTTCATTATAGGTACTCCTCAATGAAAATCGTCCATGAGGGGTAAACGCGCTTCATTTATTACGGCAAACGAAGTTTCACGTTACGGAACATAACGACCTGGTCCCTGATATCAGCATAGCTCAACGGCACAGACCCGCCACATTCACAACATATTGATTTAATACATTTTTATAGCGGGCGTTCCGCTGGCGACCACTGTTGTGATAAATGAAGCGATTTTCCATCTGTAACGGTGACAACGATTTTTACCGTGTCTCCTGCATTAATATTTAAACTCAGGCGCATTAAATCAATCGTCTGATTAGCTGGTATAAAAAGTGTGTTTTGCTGCCGGGAAGAACTTTGCCCCCCCTGCCCTTCTCGTAAAGAAACAATCTGAACCTGACAATCACACGACTGCGTAAGAGTGACCTGAGGAATAATGGTGGTCATATTTTCCTGCTGCGACGTTTTGAAGGTGATCTGACTGGAAAGCGCGGCCAGGAGAATTAAGGTATTCATGATAAACTCCCGAAAAAAAAACAGGGCTGATGCCCTGTTTTTTTGTAGCACAGATTTCAGTATCAGTACTGATGAGCTGTCGCGTGGTTACCAAAACCGATCTGGGTAACGTTGACAGTAGAGTTAGAGGCAGTCTGGTCAACGAGTGCGCCGTTAAAGCCGCCGGACTGGCTAACGTTCATAACAGATTTTTTACTGTTCCACTGATCAAGTGTTGCACTGTTGCCGAATCCTTTCTGGGTCAGGTTGATTTTACTGTCATCAGAACCCTGACCAACGTCAGCGCCGTTACCGCCACCTTTCTGGGTAATATTCAGCACGGAATTTCTGGCGTCTGTCTGCAGAGCAACCGCGGAGTTACCGCCACCGTCCTGATAAATATTCAGGGTTGAATTTGGACCACTGTATCCGCCATGACCATGCCCATGACCCCAGCCGCCCTGATTAATAGAACCCGCCATAGCACTACCAGAAACTACGATTGCTGCAAGCGCTGCCACTTTGAGAAATTTCATGGTAAACCCCCATCGGATTGATTAAAGTCGTCGCGAAAGCGCTAATGTTGAATAACGTTAATCGCCATTTGCGACTGTTTCTGCACTACAACTGCGGTTTTCTGCGTACCGTACTGCGTAATATTTGCTCTATTACCCGACCCTTTCTGGATAATTTTCGCGCTATTACCGTATCCATCTTGCGTAATACCTGCATCATTCGCGTTTCCGCTCTGATCGATCCAGGCTATATTGTAACTCCCTGATTGATCAACTCTCGCTCTGTTGCCTGCCCCATCCTGGGAAACAATGGACAATAGTTTCGAACCTTCCTGGCGAACCTGAGCGTCATTGAAAACACCCTGTTGACCAATAATGGCTGCCTGATTGAGTGATGAAAGACTTAATTCGTTAACCGCAAAGTTATATTCAGCATTTGCTAAATCTGAATTCGCTGCGGATACAAATCCAGGCGCACCCAGTAATGTAAACATCATAAATAGCGATGTATATTTCATGTTGTCACCCTGGACCTGGTTATTGAATAACTCCATAACCCTATAACAGTGTCACATGTAAAAACGATTCGTATTGTGTTAACGCGTCGTTACGGTGAAGAGTATGTCCGCTGAAACATTTTAAATATCTCACCCGCGCGGCTTATTTTTATTTTTCAGATCACCACAAAGTCGTAATTTACATCAAAAACCACTTTATTCAGGCCAGCTTATATATTTTATTAAATGCATTTATCGAAAGGGTTGTACAGCAAGACAAAAGCTGTCCACGCCTCCTCCCGGGGTGTTTAAACGTAACGGCATGAGAACATTTTTTCTCAGCACGTGACACGAGGCCTCTTTTCTTAAGCCAGACTGCTGCTCATTCGATGGCTTAGTAAAAACCTGTAACTCATACTAAATTATTGCTTTATAAAAATAATAAATATCCTTTTAAATCATGCAATTAAAAATATTTGTATGATTTTTAAAATCTGTGCAGCTCTATTTATGTGTACAACTTTCTCATCAATTCTCGCCATTCAAAACAACTCAATTTCACAAATTAATATTGATTTTTACATTATGTTACATGTTTAACACTTGCTTTAAACTTCGTAAAAGCTAGATTGAAATTAGATGTACGAAATTGGTTTTATATTTACCTCCCTGTGGAGGTTATGGTCTGATTCTACACACAGCAGTGCAACATCTGTCAGTACTTCTGGTGTCCTCTTTTAAACAGGAGGACAGCTGCCAGGTGCCAAATAAAGTGGGGTTTCATCATGTATAATGAAGTCCATAGTTTACATGGTCATACATTACTGTTGATCACAAAACCTTCTCTGCAAGCGACAGCATTATTACAACATTTAAAGCAATCTTTATCACTGAACGGGAAATTGCATAATATTCAACGTTCTTTTGATGATATTGCACCTGGCAGCATCATTCTTTTCGATATGATGGAAGCGGATAAAAAACTTATCCATTACTGGCAAGATATTTTAAGCAGGAAAAACAACAATATCCGCGTGCTATTGTTGAATACGCCTGATGAATATCCTTTCAGAGATATTGAAAACTGGCCGCATATCAATGGCGTGTTCTACGTCACAGAAGAAGAAGACCGGGTAGTTGAGGGTCTGCAAGGTATATTGCGCGGAGAGTGTTATTTTTCGCAAAAGCTTGCCAGTTATCTCATCACGCACTCGGGAAATTATCGTTATAACAGCTCAGAGTCAGCACTGCTCACGCACCGTGAGAAAGAGATCCTGAATAAGTTACGCATTGGTGCTTCAAATATTGAAATCGCCCGTTCGTTATTTATCAGCGAAAATACGGTAAAGACGCACCTTTATAATCTTTTCAAGAAGATAGCTGTGAAAAACAGAACTCAGGCTGTTTCGTGGGCAAACGATAACCTCAGGCGTTAATCACATGAAGCGCACGTTGAGTTGGATCGCCGCAGCGAGTTTCCTGCTCGCTGCCGGGAATCTGAAGGCCGTCGAGGTCGAAGTTCCCGGATTGTTAACAGACCACACTGTTTCATCGGTCGGGCACAGTTTTTACCGTGCCTTTAGTGATAAATGGGACAGTACTTATACCGGAAATATAACGATCAACGAGCGGCCCAGTGCACGATGGGGAAGTTGGATAACAATAACGGCTAATCAGTACGTTATTTATCAAACGTTTTTATTCCCCACAAAAATGGACTTCGATAAAAACGTAGCCCTGGCACTGGCACAATCAGAAGACGCTATTAATCGCCTGCAAATAGATAAAGCCCTATTAAGCACCAGCGATTTAGCAAAAGACGAGTTCTAGCGAACCGATATGCGGAGGCTGTCATGCGTATTGCATATGCAGTTGTTTCGATAATGCTGATAACACCCATAAGCTGGGCCGGAAACATGACGTTTCAGTTCCGTAACCCTAACTTTGGCGGTAACCCTAACAACGGCGCGTTCCTGCTGAATGAAGCTCAGGCGCAAAACTCCTATAAGGATCCCAGCTTAAAGGATTTTAGCATTGATACCCCGTCCGCACTGGACAACTTCACTCAAGCTATTCAGTCGCAGATTTTAGGTGGGTTACTGACCAACATTAATACCGGTAAACCCGGCCGGATGGTGACCAACGACTTTATCGTTGATATCGCCAACACTGACGGACAGCTTCAGTTGAACGTGACCGATCGTAAAACCGGAAGAATCTCCACCATTCAGGTTTCCGGTCTACAAAGTAATTCAACTGACTTTTAAACAATAGCTAAATAAGGACAACGATCATGCAGCGCTTCCTGATTTTTGTTGCAGTGTGCTTATTGAGCGGTTGTTTAACTGCTCCACCTAAAGAAGCTGCAAAACCTACATTAATGCCTCGGGCCCAGAGTTATCGTGATTTAACGCATTTACCTGCTCCAACGGGGAAAATATTTGTCTCCGTATACAACATTCAGGATGAAACCGGGCAATTCAAACCTTACCCGGCAAGTAACTTCTCCACGGCCGTGCCGCAAAGCGCCACCGCGATGCTGGTTACCGCGCTCAAGGATTCGCACTGGTTTATTCCCCTGGAACGTCAAGGTCTTCAGAACCTGTTGAATGAACGTAAAATCATTCGTGCAGCACAGGAAAATGGTACCGTCGCGGCCAATAACCGTACGCCTCTGGAATCTCTGGCGGCAGCGAACGTGATGATTGAAGGATCGATTATTGGCTACGAAAGTAATGTTAAATCGGGTGGAGCGGGCGCGCGGTATTTCGGTATCGGCGCGGATACCCAATACCAGCTCGACCAAATTGCCGTTAACCTGCGTGTGGTCAACGTCAGTACAGGCGAAGTGCTCTCTTCGGTGAACACCAGCAAAACCATACTGTCCTATGAAGTTCAGGCAGGGGTATTCCGCTTCATCGATTACCAGCGTTTGCTGGAGGGTGAAATTGGCTACACCTCCAACGAGCCGGTCATGATGTGTCTGATGTCAGCCATTGAAACCGGCGTGATCTTCTTAATCAACGACGGTATTGACCGCGGGCTGTGGGATCTGCAAAACAAAGCAGACGTGCAGAACCCGATACTGGTGAAATACCGCGATATGTCAGTCCCTCCGGAATCCTGACAGGAAGCGCATAAAAAAGGCGAGATGATTATCTCGCCTTTTTTTATTCGCTCACAGCCGTGACGTTTTGCGCTTTTTCCCGCCGCGACGCCAGCCAAAGACCGCTGTTTTTCATGGCATAGCCAAACAGCAACCCCAGCGCCAGGGAGGGGACCACCAGCTTCCAGTCACCCTGCCCTGCAAAGGTCGCACACGCCCCAATAAAGGTTCCAGGAACAAATGAAAGCAGCAGATGCTTAGCCTGGATGCACATTAAAAAGGCAACAACGCCCGTCATCACGTATCCCAGCATCTCCAGATGCGGCGCCAGCGCGCTGCCTTTCATGATCACCAGCGCCCAGATAACACCGCTCATCAGGGTGCAGCCAGAGATAAAGAGCCCTTTGGCGCCCCCCTGCGGGCAGGCGAAATAGGCCGTACAGCCAAGGAATCCGGCCCAGCTGAGTAATCCGAGAGACACGGCCACCCATCCCCAAAGCCCGGAGAGAATGCCCGTCGTTATTGCGATACAAAGTAATATGTTCATGGCGCGCATCTTAGCAGAAGCGCACCATAGAAATGCGATCAGAAGCACATTATGTGCAAATTGAAATGCGTAGTTGCAGAATTTATGTGATCTAAATCACTATTCATTCTCTTCTTCCAGCTCATCCCACATCGCCGCGATCGCGTCGCGCGTGAGCGGTGCCAGCGTTCTCCAGAATGGCGAGGTGGCATGCGCTTCGACTTTACCAAGGAATGTTCCGACCCACGGCAGCAGGTACGTTTCGAACAGGGTTTCAATAGCTTCGTTCTCATCATCCCCGGCGTTGTCTTCGATCCAGGAGGCAGCAAGCAGCAGCGTACCGATATGATCCGCCGGCGTATCGCTCAGCGGCATACCGCGGGTGGAGAGGAAAGCGCGGACTTCCGCTTCCGTCGCCCCGTCCTGCCAGGCTGAGCGGTATGGCGAAACGCGGCACTCATCGCCGACGAACAGTGCATTGTAGTCCGTCGCAATCTGCTGCATATCGCAGCTTTTTTGCAGACGTTCCAGTAAATCATCCTGTTCCAGCGGCCAGTTCTGCGCCAGTTTACCTTCACGAATCAACGTAAAAAGCGGAACCAACAGCGGGTCTTGCGGCTGGCGATAATAGAGCGTACCCAGCACGCGGCAGAGGATGGAAAACTCGTTCATTTTTATTATTCCATTACACAATTAAAGATCGGCAAATTCGGCAATCGGCTCCATTCCGCGGGACTCAAGGAAATCGAGCATGCGGCGTGGGGTCACGTTCAGGATTTGCGCTTCCGGGAAGTTAACATCATTCAGCACTTTCAGGCACTCGCTGAAATCACCCAGCGTAAACGCGGTATGAGAATCTGAGCCCAACGCCACCATGCCGCCCGCATCACGCACGGCGGCCGCCACTTCGCGACAGTTGGCTTCACTGCCCTTACGCGAGTGAACAAAAGAGGAGTTATTAATCTCCAGCGCCACGCGGTGCTTCGCTGCCGCCTGCGCGACAGCCTGAATATCAATCGGATATTTTGGGTTACCGGGATGACTGATAATGTGCACATTGCCGCTGGCAATGGTGGCAATCATCGCCGCGGTATTGGTCTCTTTATCCTGAGGAGCAAAAACCGGCTCATGGAAGCCGGCGAGGACAAGGTCAAGAGACGTCAGCATCGGGCCGGTGCAGTCGATCTCACCGTCGGTATTTTTGATGTTTGCCTCAATGCCGCGCAGTATCCCAATGCCGTCCACCAGACGTGGCCAGATCCGCATATTCACAAAATGCCAGTAGTGCGGCGCATCAGCCATATCCGGGCCATGATCGGTGATCGCGAACAGCTTGATGCCTTTAAGCTTCGCCTGGGCGATATAATCATGGAGGTTGCTATAAGCGTGGGTACTGGCGACGGTGTGCATATGCAGGTCAACGGGATACATCTCTCTCTCCTCTGCGGTTTTTCCAAAGGATAGCAGTTATCAGCGGCGAATATTAGCAAAAACCCGGCGAACGCCGGGTTTATCTCAGTAGCCGCGCTGTCTGTCGACCTGGCCGGTGACCGGGTTACCCTTTTCCATTTCGCTGATGGTATGTGATATATACGCCACCGCTTCTGCCGGACGCGTCACGGCGGCCACGTGAGGGGTCATCGCGACGCGCGGGTGCGCCCAAAGCGGGCTTTCCGCGGGTAGCGGCTCACGGCTATAGACATCCAGCATGGCACCTTTAAGCTTTCCTCTGTCCAGCGCCTTCAGCAGATCGGGCTCGACCAGATGCACCCCGCGCGCCAGGTTCATCAGGTAGCTCCGATCGACGAGCTGATTGAGCAACGCTTCATTGATGATACCGACCGTTTCCGCCGTATTGGGCAGCAGGTTGATGAGCACGCGCGTCCCGTTCAGAAAGGCCGGGAGTTCATCCGTCCCGGCAAAGCTCTCTACGCCCGGATAATCTTTGCGGCTGCGACTCCAGCAGCGCAGCGGAAAGCCCCACGGAGCAAGGGCTTCAGCCACTTTTGAGCCCAGCACGCCCGCGCCGAGGATGCCGATGGTAAAGTCCTCACGACGGTAATCCGGCAGCGGCTCCCAGCGGGCCTGCTGCTTAAATGCCTGATAGTCATCAAAGCGGCGGAACCAGTGCAGAACCTGGCTCACGGCATATTCCTGCATCTGCTGGCCCATTCCGGTATCTTCCAGGCGAAACAGTGGAACGTCTTCCGGCAGCATTTCAGGGTGTGCCTTAAGTTTGCTCAGAATGGAATCCACGCCGGCTCCAAGGGCAAAAACGGCCTTCAGCTTGCGTCCCTGGAGCATTTCTACCGGAGGATGCCAGACCAGCGCATAGTCAGCATGTTCATTATCGCCGCGCTTCCACTCGCGTACGCGTGCGCCGGGCAGCGCCGCCGAAAGTGCGTCAATCCAGTAAGAGTTATCAAATGTAGGGTGATAGAAGAGAATATCCATGGTCATTCCTGCCTTTTATTGCGCTGTTTTGCTTTCATTTTCAAGTGGATTGTCAGCATAACAAATTTATCAGGAAACCGCGTTGCTGATAAAAGAGGCATTTTATGCACATTTAAGAATCATGTTGCCTGAAGTTTGTCTAAACGCGCTAAATTACTGAAAAAGTGAGTTGACGGCAGTTCGGCTTTTCCTTACATTAGCGCCCGTCCCGTCAACAACTGGATGACAATATGGTGAGGTGTCCGAGTGGCTGAAGGAGCACGCCTGGAAAGTGTGTATACGGCAACGTATCGGGGGTTCGAATCCCCCCCTCACCGCCATATTTAAAGAAGAGCTCGCATGAAAATGCGGGCTTTTTTTTCGCATATTGTACGCATGCAGGGGGGATTCGAACCTTGTGGCTCTGTGCGAAACTCATGTCGGGTGGCGCTGCGCTTACCCGACATGGAAAAAACTAGTCTTCCACCATCTTCGCATACTCTTCGGTCAGAAAATCCACCAGCGCCCTAACGGAGGGCAGCAAACCGCGTCTTGAAGGATAAACGGCATGAATCACTTCCCGTCTGGGTTCCCATGCCTCAAGCACCCGAACCAGCTCACCGGACGCAAGCTGCTCCTTCACCATCAAAATCGGCAACTGCACCACGCCAATGCCTGCCATGGCGGCTTCACGCAGCGCGAGCATATCCGTACTGATCAAACGGGGATGGTAATGGATCTCCGCTTTCGCCCCGTCGGGTCCGGAAAGTGCCCACTTATGGTTGTGCTTTCCCTCTCCCATACTTAATCCCGGCCAGGCGCTGAGTTCAGACGGCATTGACGGTTCCCCCAGACGGGCAATCAACGCCGGGCTTGCCACCAGGCAATGCCCTCTGTCAGCCAGCACCCTTAACACCAGGTCACTGTCATCAAACGGACGCGGGCGTACGCGGATCGCGATATCCACGCCCTCTCCCACCAGATCTACCCGCCGGTTAGTCGCCTCAAGCTGAAGATTGATCCCGGGGTAGCGCGCCATAAATCTTGCCAGCATCGGACCAACGTGGACATGCAGTAAGGTTATCGGGCACGTGATCCTGACGATACCGCGCGGTTCGGCCTGCAGTGCCGCCACGGCTTCCTCGGCAGCCTCGGCCTCCACCATCATCGCTTTGCAGTGCTGATAGAACGTCTGGCCGACCTCGGTTACCGTAAAATGCCGGGTTGTTCTATGGATGAGCCGTACGCCAAGCCGCTCTTCCAGCTGCGCAATCCGGCGGCTTAGCTTGGACTTTGGCAGGTCAAGCGCCCTTCCCGCCGCAGCAAAGCCACCGTAGTCCACCACCTTCACAAACCAGACAAAGTCATTGAGATCCTGCATAAAACCTCATCGTTCTATTTTCAGAACAGTGAATGCCATTTTCACTATCTACCGGGATATTGACCCTGAATATAAGCTAATTACATCAACAGAACATCAGGAGTTAATCATGAAAAACGTAACAGGCGTTTATACCGCTCCCCGCCAGCACTGGGTTGGAGATGGTTTCCCGGTCCGTTCAATGTTTTCTTATCAGATGCACGGCGAGCCGCTCAGCCCGTTCCTGCTGCTGGACTACGCGGGCCCGTATACCTTTCCTGCTGATGGTGCGAAACGCGGCGTAGGCCAACACCCTCACCGGGGTTTTGAAACGGTCACTATCGTCTATGCCGGTGAAGTGGAGCATCGCGACTCCACGGGTAAAGGCGGCGTCATTGGCCCTGGCGACGTGCAGTGGATGACCGCAGGGGCAGGCATTTTGCACGAGGAGTTCCACTCCAGCGCGTTCTCGCAGAAAGGCGGGGAACTGAAAATGATGCAGCTTTGGGTCAATCTGCCGGCGAAAGACAAGATGGCGGCCCCGGGCTACCAGAGCATCACGAAAGCCGACATCCCGGTGGTGACGCTGCCGGATAACAGCGGTTCGCTGCGAGTTATTGCCGGTCGCTACGACACGGTGACAGGCCCGGCGCACACCTTCTCGCCGCTTAACGTCTGGGACATCGCGCTGAACCAGGGAAGCCATCTGACGCTCAATCAGCCTGAAGGCTGGAGCACGGCGCTGGTCGTGCTTGAAGGCAGCATCACGGTGAACGGTGCAACTCAGGCGGGTGAAGCCCAGCTGGTCGTATTGAGTCAGGAAGGTGACAAACTGCACCTGGAGGCGAACAGCGATGCAAAAGTGCTGCTGATGGCCGGCGAGCCGCTGAATGAACCGATCGTGGGCTATGGCCCGTTTGTGATGAACACTAAGAGTGAAATCAATGAAGCCATTCGTGATTTCAATTCCGGCCACTTCGGCCAGATCTGAACATAATAAAGGAGGACTGCCGCTGTGATCTCCGAGATCCAGCGCCCGCTTAAACCGTGAAGTTCTCGATTCGCAGCGTTAATCCCCTGCTCCACGGCGATAAACCGTGGAGCTGATTATTGCTTAACCGAACAGGCACTAAAGCTGAAAATCTGCTTGACCGTGTCAGCGCAACTCCCTATAGTAGCGCCCCGTTGCCCCCCAAGCGGTCAGGCAGCAAAACAATATGGTGAGGTGTCCGAGTGGCTGAAGGAGCACGCCTGGAAAGTGTGTATACGGCAACGTATCGGGGGTTCGAATCCCCCCCTCACCGCCATATTTGAGATGAGAGCTCGTACGAAAGTACGGGCTTTTTTCTTTTATATTCTCCGAAAAGGGGGGATGAGAATCCCCGACCGGGGTTCGACAACTGGCGCAGCCAGTTGGACAGACTGTGAGTGCAGCGAACAGGCTGCCCGCAGGGCGAGCAAAGCGAGTCAATCCCCCCCTCACCGCCATATTTAAGATGAGAGCTCGTACGAAAGTACGGGCTTTTTTCTTTTATATTCTCCGAAAAGGGGGGATGAGAATCCCCGACCGGGGTTCGACAACTGGCGCAGCCAGTTGGACAGACCGTGAGCGCAGCGAACAGGCTGCCCGCACAAAAAACAAAGCCCGGTTTCCCGGGCCTTGAACGCAACAGCAAACTCAGTAATACGCTTGCAGCGTGCGCTGGCAGAGCGCCGATCGCACGCAGTCCTCTTTGGTGAAACGTACCACCCCAATCATCTCATCTTCCTCAAAACGTGACATGGCGTCGCTCAGTCCGGATTTCACGCCGGACGGCAGGTCACACTGGGTAATATCGCCGTTAACGATAACCGTCACGTTCTCCCCGAGGCGCGTTAAAAACATCTTCATTTGCGCAGCGGTCACGTTCTGAGCCTCGTCAAGAATGACGACCGCATTTTCAAAGGTACGTCCGCGCATATAGGCGAACGGCGCGATTTCCACCTTGCCAATCTCTGGCCGCAGGCAGTACTGCATGAAGGATGCACCCAGCCGCTTCACCAGCACGTCATAGACGGGCCTGAAGTACGGGGCAAACTTCTCCGAAATATCACCGGGCAAGAAGCCGAGATCTTCATCAGCCTGCAGTACCGGACGGGTAACAATGATTCTTTCCACGTCCTTATGGATCAGCGCTTCCGCCGCTTTGGCTGCACTGATCCAGGTTTTCCCGCATCCGGCTTCACCGGTTGCAAAGATGAGCTGTTTACTCTCGATAGCATTCAGGTAGTGCGCCTGAGCCTCATTGCGCGCCACAATTGGAGAATTATCACGGCTGTCTCGGGCCATGCCAATTGCTTCTACGCCACTCATCTGCACAAGCGAGGTGACCGATTCTTCTTCACGCTGTTTATGGCTACGTGAATCCCGTCTCAGCACACGTTTTGCTTCGCGACGAGCTTTGATCACTGCTTTTTGTCTTCCCATGGATAGCACCTTGAGTTGTTGGTATTCATCACACGCGCCAGCGTCGGCACGATTATGCGCACGAACATCAGAGGGTTGGCTTCCTTGTAAGCCATTGCTTGCACTATCGGATGACGATACGGAACAGCTACGCGCACCGTTCTGCACGTCGGTCGAATCAGATTCTTGAGGGAGGGGGGAAAATTTAGTGGTGAGGAAATCGCTGCCGGAGTCTGAGCCTCCGCGACGGGTGCTGCGGTTGTTATGTTTACCTTGTCCAGTACAGGACGCAACCATTCGCGATCTCCATAGTGATTCAGCATCACTGCCGGGAACTACCGCTGTCTTATCTTAAGTACATCAGGAGTTATCATAAATGCAACATTTATTTTACCTGAATGCAACTTTTAGGACTGTCCCTACAGTTGAAATCAGTCTCATATAGAAATATTACAGAAATATAACAGGAGGATAGTCATATGAAAAAATAATGTCCCTGCGAATCGTCGCAGGGACAATTATCAGGCTTCAATAAGACCCTGCGCGAGATACACGCTGCTGTCGCGCACGCCCGGCAGGGCAAAGAAATAGCCTCCGCCGATAGGTTTAATGTACTCTTCCAGCGCCTCTCCGTTTAAGCGCTTCTGCACGGTGAGGAAGCCCTTTTCCAGATCGTGCTGGTAGCAGACGAACAGCAGCCCCATATCGAGCTGACCGGAGTTAGTCACGCCGAGCGAGTAGCTGTATCCCCGACGCATCATCAGGCTGGACTGCGTCTCTTTGGTGCGCGGATTGGCCAGACGAATGTGGCTGTCCAGCGCAATCACATCGCCATTAGGATCGCTGGCGTAGTCGGGCACGTCATGCTCGTTCTTCATGCCGAGCGGCGCGCCGCTTTGCTTATCGCGACCGAAGATCGTCTGCTGCTCTTTCAGCGGCGTGCGGTCCCAGAACTCCACGTGGAACTGAATAATGCGCACCGCCTGATAGCTGCCGCCCACCGCCCATGCCGGTTCGCCCTGATCGGCAGTGACCCACACCACCTCCTTCATGAGCGCACCATCGTGGCTGTCCGGATTGGCAGTGCCGTCCTTGAAGCCCAGCAGGTTCACCGGAGTCTCTTTCCCCTTGCTGCGGGCGGCGTGGTCCGAGATAAACCCTTCCCGCTTCCAGCGCACGCTCAGCAGATCCGGCGTGTGCTTGATGATGTCGCGCAGGGCGTGGATCACCGTATCCTGGGTGTTGGCACAAATTTGCAGAAGCAGGTCGCCATGACACAGCGCAGCGTCCAACGAGTCATTCGGGAAACGCGTCATTTTCTGCAGCGCTTTCGGCTTCTGTTTTGCCAGCCCATAGCGTGTATCAAACAGCGATTCCCCCAGCGAAACGGTAATGGTCAGGTTGTCAGGGGCGATAAACGGCCCCAGAATGCCGGAGTCCATTGGCGGCAGACGCGGGTTCGGCGTATCGGGCGCCGGTCCACCGGCGGTGAGAAACGCAATGCGCTTCGTCAGCAGGCGGAACAGACGTTCCAGATCGGCTTTATCGCTGGCCAGCGAATCAAAGGCCACCAGCATCATGGACGCCTGCTGCGGCGTCAGGATGCCCGACTGATGCTCGCCATAAAACGGCTGCGTCTCCATGCGGGCATTGGGTGACAGCGTGCCGGGCGCGCTTTGCGGTTTTGCCGCATGCGCTACCGGACACCCGCCAGCCAGAGCAAGCGCGCCCCCCAGCGCCCCTACCCCTTTTAACAACCGACGACGTGAAGGCTCAACCACGTCGTTCTCGCTATGCTTATTCATCGTGCTTAGTCCAGACCCAGTACGCCACGCAGCAGGGAGAGATCTTCCGCCAGGGCGGTAATCGGGCCTTTCAGCGCGTTACGGTCGGCGTCGGTCAGCTTATCGTAGGTCTCAAACCCGTCTTTGGTGCGGTACTTCGCCAGGATGGTGTCGACTTTTTTGAAGTTGGCATCCACCTTGCCCAGCAGCTCGCCGTTCTCTTTCTGCAGCTGAGGACGCAGCAGGTTAACGATTTTCTGCGCGCCGTCGACGTTGGCCTGGAAGTCCCACAGATCGGTATGGCTATAGCGATCTTCTTCGCCGCTGATTTTGCTCGCGGCCACTTCTTCAATCAGGCCGGCCGCGCCGCCCACCACTTTTGACGGCGGGAAGGCCAGCTCGCTGATGCGCTTTTGCAGCTCCAGCACGTCGCCGTTCAGCTGCTCAGCGTATTTCTCCATCCCTTTGGTGGAATTGTCGCCAAACAGGGCTTTCTCCAGACGGTGGAAACCGGTGAATTTCGGATCGGCGGCCTTCTGCTCGAAATCATCTTCGCGGGCATCAATGCTGCCATCAAGGTCAGAGAACAGCTCGGCGATCGGCTCGATACGCTCGTAGTGCTGACGGGTTGGCGCATAGAGGGATTTCGCTTTTTCGATGTCACCGGCCTTCACCGCATCGGTAAAGGCTTTGGTTGCCGTCGCCAGGTTCGCCGTCTCTTTCGTGACGTAGGTTTTATACGCGGTAATCGCATCGCCCAGGCTCAGCACCGCAGCGCCTTTCGCCGCATCGGCCGTCGCTTCGCCTTTGACAATAAGCTTCCCTTTAGGGTTGGTCAGCAGACCGCAGGTCATCTCATACTCGCCCGGCTGCAGGTTGGCGGTCATCTTCTGGCTAAAGCCAGGAGCGATATTTTCGCGCTCCTCCACCACCAGAACCCCTTTCAGGATCTCCCATTCCAGCGCCTTCTGGCTGTGGTTCTGAATAATAAACTGGGTTTTGCCGCTGTTCACCGTGAGGGTCATCGGCTCACACTGCTTATCATTAACGGTGACTTTAACCTGAGGAACATCCGCGCCCCAGGCGGAGAATGCAGAAGCGAACAGCGCGGCAATGCCTGCGCATAACGCACTACGACGGAACTGAATTGCCATGACTCTTCCCTTTAAAAAGTATGTTGTAACTAAATCAACTATTATGGCGTAACGCGAGACGCCTGCGTGCCGGTACGCGGCGGCATTGCGAACAGCACCAGCGCCGGAACCAGATAGATAAAGTAAATCGCCACTTCGCTGACGCTCGGCGTTTCCTGATAGCCGAAGATACCTTCAAGCAGAGTGCCGGTCAGAGAGTGCGTGGAGAGCACGTTGCTAAGGTCGAACGCGACGTCCTGGAAGTGGTTCCACAGGCCCGCTTCATGGAAGGCGCGAATCGCCCCTGCCGCCAGCCCTGCCGCCACCAGCAGAATAAACAGGCTGGTCCACTTGAAGAAAGCGCCCAGGTTCAGGCGGATACCGCCCCAGTACAGCAGGAAACCGAGCACCACGGCCGTGGCGAGGCCCAGCATGGCCCCCAGCGGCGGCCAGATCCCCACATCCTGCTGAAACGCCGCCAGCAGGAAGAAAACAGACTCCAGCCCTTCGCGCGCGACGGCGAAAAAGACCATCATAATGAGCGCCCAGCCGTGGTTATTCCCCTTTTGCAGCGCGTTATCCACCGCCTGCTCCAGCTGCACCTTCACGTTACGGGAGACCTTACGCATCCAGAACACCATCCAGGTGAGGATCACCACCGCAATCACGGCGACGATCCCTTCGAACAGCTCCTGCTCTTTCTGCGGGAACTCGCCGGTGGTTTCGTTGATGAGGACACCTAAGCCCAGGCAGAGCGCCGCGGCAAGGAATACCCCGACCCACATGACGCCAATCCAGCGTCCGCGCTGGGTTCGCTTCAGATAACTGGCGATGAGGCTCACGATAAGGGCGGCTTCGAGCCCTTCACGTAACATAATGAGAAATGGAACAAACATGCCGACACCTTAAATGTTTATCGCGGTCAACTGATGCAAAGAAAGGTAAATTCTTGTGATAGTGATTATCATTACGACGAAAAGAAAAACAAGCGAAATGTGCGGTGTTTTGATAACGAGTTGTAAACGCCCAGCCTGATAATAGTTACATACGTTATCGTTAAGTTTATAAGTTATAACGAAAATGCTCATTTACGCTGATTCAGGGCTGTGGCTAAATATCCGCCTCAAACACCTGGTGAAAATAAATTATGTTTAAAATTGTCCATTTCCTGCTGGCGCTGGTTATTATTCTCGCGCTTGCCTGGCTGGTAAGTTTCGACCGCCGAAAAATTCGCATTCGTTTTGTTTTACAGCTGATTGTCATTGAAATTGCCCTGGCGTTCTTTTTCCTGCACGCCGAAAGCGGGTTATTCCTGATTAAATACGTCTCGGGATTTTTTGAGTCACTGCTCAAATTTGCTGGCGAAGGCACCAATTTCGTCTTTGGCGGTATGGGTGAAAAAGGGCTGGCGTTCATTTTCCTCGGCGTGCTTTGCCCAATTATTTTTATTTCCGCGCTGATTGGTATTCTTCAGCACTGGCGGATCCTGCCGATTTTTATTCGGGTGATCGGTACGCTGCTGTCGAAACTGAACGGCATGGGTAAGCTGGAATCCTTTAACGCGGTTAGCTCGCTGATTCTCGGCCAGTCGGAAAACTTCATTGCCTACAAGGGCGTGCTGGGGGATCTCTCTTCCCGTCGTCTCTTCACCATGGCAGCCACGGCGATGTCGACGGTCTCCCTGTCGATTGTCGGCGCGTATATGACCATGCTCGACGCTAAATTTGTCGTCGCCGCGCTGATTCTGAACATGTTTAGCACCTTTATTATTCTTTCGGTCATCAACCCGGCACGCCCGGAAGCGGAGCCGGATATCAAGCTGGAAAAACTGCATGAATCGCAGAGCTTCTTCGAAATGCTCGGCGAGTATATTCTGGCCGGTTTTAAAGTGGCGATGATTATTCTGGCCATGCTGATTGGCTTTATCGCGCTTATTAGCGCCGTTAACGCCCTCTTCTCCAGCGTATTTGGCATGAGTTTCCAGCAGATTCTGGGCTATGTATTTTATCCCCTGGCGTGGCTGGTGGGTATTCCGCTGGGTGACGCCCTGAACGCGGGCAGTATTATGGCGACCAAGCTGGTGGCGAATGAATTTGTGGCGATGATTGAGCTGCAAAAAATCGCGCATCAGATGTCCCCGCGCGGGCTGGGCATTTTATCCGTCTTCCTGGTGTCCTTCGCGAACTTCGCGTCCATCGGCATTGTGGCCGGGGCGATTAAGGGCCTGAACGAGCAGCAGGGGAACGTGGTGTCGCGGTTTGGTCTGCGTCTGGTGTACGGCGCGACGCTGGTGAGCCTGCTGTCGGCGAGCTTTGCGGGGCTGGTGTTGTAAGTGTTTTTGCCCGGCGGCGCTTCGCTTGCACGGGCCTACGATACAGCAACGGCGGGATTTCCCGCCGTTTTTATTAGAACTGCACGCACACCGGCTGGTCGACGCGCATCACCGACTCCTGCGCGAAGCGTGATTTATAAATCCCGCGCAACGCTTCGATGTTCTTCTCGCTCTGCGCATCTTTACCGTGGATCAGCATTAATGCTTTGCTGGGTTCGCGCGCCACTTTCCCGTCGTTCCCCAGCCACTGCCCGCGCGCGTCAAACACCGTTAAGCCATCGCGGAAACGCGGCGTCACGTCCTGGTCAACAAACTGCTGCCACTCGTTGCTGGTAATCTGTGCCCCGGCAGGACGGTTTAAGCCGAAATAGAGCGTGGTTTGCTGCATCTGGTTATCCGCTTTGCAGGTCTCCACCGCCGCATGCTGCGATGGCGCGTTGCAGCCCGCCAGCATCAATAATGCCGCCGCCATTAACCCTGTTTTGATTGTCATGCTTCGCTATCCTCATTGTTATAAGCACATGGATATCACAGGAAATTACGGATTTTGGCAAGAAAAAAGCCGGGTGGCGCTTGCGCTCACCCGGCCTGTATTGTGCAGCGAGAAAAATTATTCTGCCTGAAGCTTAGACGGCGGCGCAGTGTGGTAATGCGCGTCGGCTTCCGCAAAGCGTTTCTGCATGGAGGCAGACGGCGCTTTACCCAGCAGGCTAAACACCACGATACCGATGCTGCCGAAGATGAAGCCAGGAATGATTTCGTACAGGCCCAGCCAGGCGAACTGTTTCCAGACGATAACGGTCACCGCACCGATAATCATCCCCGCCAGCGCGCCGTTACGGGTCATACGGGACCACATGACGGAGAACAGGACGACCGGACCAAATGCCGCACCGAAGCCCGCCCACGCGTAGCTAACAAGACCCAGCACGCGGTTCTCCGGGTTAGCCGCCAGCGCAATCGCCACCAGCGCAACCGCCAGCACCATGAAGCGCCCGACCCACACCAGCTCTTTCTGGCTTGCGTTTTTACGCAGGAAGGCCTTATAGAGGTCTTCGGTGATCGCACTGGAGCAGACCAGCAGCTGGCAGCTCAGGGTGGACATCACCGCCGCCAGGATCGCGGAGAGCAGAATACCGGCAATCCACGGGTTAAACAGAATTTGCGCCAGCTCGATAAACACGCGTTCGGCGTTCTGGTTCACCGCACCCGCCTGCGCCGGGTTGTTGCTGAAGTAGGCGATACCGAAGAAGCCAACAGCGCACGCACCCGCCAGACACAGGATCATCCACGTCATACTGATGCGACGGGCATGTACGATGGTGTGGTGAGAATCCGCCGCCATAAAGCGCGCCAGAATGTGCGGCTGACCGAAGTAGCCTAGACCCCAGCCCATCAGAGAGACGATGGCCACGAAGTTCAGCCCTTTCAGCATGTCGACGTTTTCAATGCTCTTCTGCTTGATCACTTCCAGCGATTCGCCAAAGCCGCCAACGGTGAAAATCACAATCACCGGGGTCAGGATCAGGGCGAAGATCATCAGGCTCGCCTGCACGGTGTCGGTCCAGCTTACCGCCAGGAAACCGCCCACGAAGGTATAGAGAATGGTCGCAGCGGCACCGGCCCACAGAGCGGTTTCGTAGCTCATGCCGAAGGTGCTTTCGAACAGGCGCGCGCCGGCCACGATGCCGGAGGCGCAGTAGATGGTGAAGAACAGCAGGATAACCACCGCAGAGATAATACGCAGGATGCGGCTGTTATCTTCAAAACGTCCGGTGAAGTAATCCGGCAGCGTCAGGGCGTTGTTGTTGGCTTCGGTATGCACGCGCAGACGGCCTGCCACCAGCTTCCAGTTGATCCACGCGCCCACGGTCAGACCGATGGCGATCCAGCTTTCCGAGATACCGGAGATAAAAATCGCACCCGGCAGACCCATCAGCAGCCATCCGCTCATGTCCGATGCGCCCGCAGAGAGTGCGGTCACCATCGGGCCTAAACTGCGTCCGCCCAGAATGTAGTCGTCAAAGTTTTTCGTGGAACGCCACGCCAAAAACCCTATCAGGATCATGCCAAAAATATAAACGAGAAATGTCACCAGCATCGGTGTGCTAATAGCCATTCAAATTCTCCAAAAGTGTCGAGCGACAACCGTCCGGGTTGCCTTGTTATATGATCACCGGAACGAGGTGACGGTATCTTGTGTTTCGGTTGGGCGCGCTATCCTGCCGTATGCGCCCTCCGCTGACAAACGATTTAACACTGCATTTACATCAATTTCATCCCCGGTTTGATACGAGTTTCCTATAGGTTGCACTCGCTCACGCTTTTACGGGTTGCACCTTTTAAAAGTGTTAACTTCCGCATAAAACCAGGCTTTCCGCGTCAAAGCCAGCACGTTTTTCCAGCTAACCATTCGTTAACAATCCATTCATTTTCTGGGTTGCAAACCAGGTCACATTTAACACGGTTGCACAAAGTTGCAACATGGGGGATATTTCACGCTATCTACAGAATGCTATTACAGAACAACAGGAGCTTTGGCATGGGTATGACCACCATGGGGGTTAAGCTGGATGACGCGACCCGCGAACGGATTAAGACCGCAGCAACCCGCATTGACCGCACGCCGCACTGGTTAATTAAGCAGGCGATTTTTAACTATCTCGAAAGACTCGAGAGCGATGAGGGCCTGCCGGAGCTGCCTGCCCTGCTCGTCGGCGCCGCCAATGAAAGCGAAGAGGCGCCGGCCGCTGGCGACGAAAGCCATCAGCCGTTCCTTGAGTTTGCCGAGCAGATCCTGCCGCAGTCCGTCAGCCGCGCCGCCATTACCGGCGCCTACCGCCGCGCCGAAACCGACGCCGTGCCGATGCTGCTGGAGCAGGCTCGCCTGCCTGACGCCATTGCCGCACAGGCGCACAGCCTGGCGTATCAGTTAGCCGACAAGCTGCGTAACCAGAAAACCGCCACCGGCCGCGCCGGAATGGTTCAGGGTTTGCTGCAGGAGTTCTCCCTCTCCTCTCAGGAAGGCGTGGCGCTGATGTGCCTGGCGGAAGCGCTGCTGCGTATTCCGGATAAAGCCACCCGCGACGCGCTGATCCGCGACAAGATCAGCAACGGCAACTGGCATTCGCACATTGGCCGCAGCCCGTCGCTGTTCGTTAACGCGGCAACCTGGGGCCTGCTGTTTACCGGCAAACTGGTTTCGACCCATAACGAAGCCAACCTGTCACGCTCCCTGAACCGCATCATCGGCAAGAGCGGCGAGCCGCTGATCCGCAAAGGCGTGGACATGGCGATGCGTCTGATGGGCGAACAGTTTGTGACCGGGGAAACTATTGCCGAAGCGCTGGCGAACGCCCGCAAGCTGGAAGACAAAGGTTTCCGCTATTCGTACGACATGCTCGGTGAAGCGGCCCTGACCGCCGCCGACGCGCAGGCCTACATGGTTTCTTACCAGCAGGCGATCCACGCCATCGGTAAAGCGTCCAACGGTCGCGGTATTTATGAAGGCCCGGGCATCTCGATAAAGCTCTCCGCCCTGCACCCGCGCTACAGCCGCGCGCAGTATGACCGGGTGATGGAAGAGCTCTATCCGCGCCTGAAGTCACTGACCCTGCTGGCGCGCCAGTATGACATCGGCATTAACATCGACGCCGAAGAGGCCGACCGTCTGGAGATCTCCCTCGATCTGCTGGAAAAACTGTGCTTCGAGCCGGAGCTGGCAGGCTGGAACGGGATTGGCTTCGTTATCCAGGCCTACCAGAAGCGCTGCCCGTTCGTCATTGATTACCTGATTGACCTTGCCACCCGCAGCCGCCGTCGCCTGATGATCCGTCTGGTGAAAGGCGCCTACTGGGACAGCGAAATCAAACGCGCCCAGATGGAAGGTCTGGAAGGCTACCCGGTCTATACCCGCAAGGTTTACACCGACGTCTCTTACCTCGCCTGTGCGAAAAAGCTGCTCGGCGTGCCAAACCTGATCTATCCGCAGTTCGCTACCCATAACGCCCACACCCTGGCGGCGATCTACAGTCTGGCCGGGCAAAACTACTATCCAGGCCAGTACGAGTTCCAGTGCCTGCACGGCATGGGTGAACCGCTTTACGAGCAGGTCACAGGTAAAGTGGCGGACGGCAAGCTAAACCGCCCGTGCCGTATCTATGCTCCGGTGGGCACGCACGAAACCCTGCTGGCGTACCTGGTTCGTCGTCTGCTGGAAAACGGCGCGAACACCTCCTTCGTTAACCGCATCGCCGACACCACGCTGCCGCTGGACGAGCTGGTGGCCGACCCGGTACAGGCCGTTGAGAAGATGGCAGCGCAGGAAGGCCAGATTGGTCTGCCGCATCCAAAAATTGCCCTGCCGCGCGAGCTGTACGGCAAAGGTCGCGTCAACTCGGCGGGTCTGGATCTCGCCAACGAACACCGTCTGGCGTCCCTCTCCTCTGCCCTGCTCAACAGCGCGCTGCAGAAGTGGCAGGCCAAACCGATGCTGGAGCAGCCCGTTGCTGACGGCGACATGCAGCCGGTCATCAACCCGGCAGAGCCAAAAGATATCGTCGGCTACGTGCGTGAAGCGACAGAAGCGGAAGTGGATCAGGCGCTGGACAGCGCGGTGAATAACGCCCCTATCTGGTTCGCCACGCCGCCGCAGGAGCGCGCCGCCATTCTGGAACGCGCGGCGGTGCTGATGGAAGATCAGATGCAGTCGCTCATCGGCATTCTGGTACGCGAAGCGGGTAAAACCTTCAGCAACGCCATCGCCGAAGTACGCGAGGCCGTCGACTTCCTGCACTACTATGCCGGTCAGGTGCGCGATGATTTCGATAACGAAACCCACCGTCCGCTGGGTCCGGTCGTCTGTATCAGCCCGTGGAACTTCCCGCTGGCGATCTTCACCGGCCAGATTGCCGCCGCCCTGGCCGCAGGCAACAGCGTGCTGGCAAAACCGGCAGAGCAGACCCCGCTGATTGCCGCGCAGGGCATCAATATTCTTCTGGAAGCCGGCGTACCGGCGGGCGTGGTTCAGCTGCTGCCGGGCCGCGGTGAAACGGTCGGAGCCAAACTGACTTCCGATAACCGCGTGCGCGGCGTGATGTTTACCGGCTCGACCGAAGTGGCCTCGCTGCTGCAGCGCAACATTGCCACCCGTCTGGATGCGCAGGGTCGTCCTACGCCGCTCATCGCGGAAACCGGCGGCATGAACGCCATGATCGTTGACTCCTCCGCCCTCACCGAGCAGGTGGTGGTTGACGTACTGGCCTCCGCCTTCGACAGCGCCGGTCAGCGCTGCTCCGCCCTGCGCGTGCTGTGCCTGCAGGATGACGTGGCAGACCACACGCTGAAGATGCTGCGCGGCGCGATGGCCGAATGCCGCATGGGTAACCCGGGCCGTCTCACCACCGACATCGGGCCGGTGATCGACGCGGAAGCCAAAGCCAACATCGAAAACCACATTCAGACCATGCGCGCGAAAGGCCGCCCGGTGTTCCAGGCGGTGCGAGACAACAGCGAAGACGCCCGCGAGTGGCGGACCGGCACCTTTGTGCCACCTACGCTTATCGAGCTGGCAAGCTTCGACGAGCTGAAAAAAGAGGTCTTCGGTCCGGTACTGCACGTGGTGCGCTACAACCGTAACAACCTCAACGAGCTGGTTGAGCAGATCAACGCCTCCGGCTATGGCCTGACGCTCGGCGTGCATACCCGTATCGACGAGACCATCGCGCAGGTGACCGGCAGCGCCAAAGTGGGCAACCTGTACGTTAACCGCAACATGGTGGGTGCGGTCGTGGGCGTGCAGCCGTTCGGCGGTGAAGGCCTCTCCGGCACCGGTCCGAAAGCGGGCGGTCCGCTCTACCTGTACCGTCTGCTGGCGAACCGTCCGGAGAACGCGCTGGGCGTCACCCTGGCGCGTCAGGATGCGGAGTATCCGGTGGATGCGCAGCTGAAAGCCGTGCTGACCCAGCCGCTGGAGGCGCTGATCGCCTGGGCGGAAAAACGTCCTGAACTGCGTGCTGTCGCACAGCAGTACGGCGAGCTGGCGCAGGCCGGTACGCAGCGTCTGCTTCCGGGACCAACCGGCGAGCGCAACACCTGGACGCTGATGCCGCGCGAGCGCGTGCTGTGCGTGGCGGATAACGAGCAGGACGCGCTGGTACAGCTGGCCGCCGCCATGGCCACCGGCTGTGAAGTGCTGTGGCCGGAAGATGCTCTGCATCGCGATCTCGCCAAACAGCTGCCGAAGGCGGTCTCGGCCCGCATTCGCTTTGCGAAAGCCGATATCCTGCTGACCCAGCCGTTTGATGCGGTGATCTACCACGGTGATTCCGATCAGCTGCGCGAGCTGTGCGAGCAGGTTGCGGCCCGCAGCGGGGCGATTGTTTCGGTGCAGGGCTTTGCGCGCGGGGAAACCAACCTGCTGCTGGAGCGTCTGTACGTGGAGCGCTCGCTCAGCGTCAACACCGCGGCGGCGGGCGGTAACGCCAGTCTGATGACAATAGGTTAACGCTGTGCTAATAAGGCTCCGGAGACGGAGCCTTATTTTATTGGGGAATATATGAAACGATATCTTATCGCCAGTGCAGCGCTGCTGCTGAGCGCCAGCGCGCTGGCCGACGAGTGCGACAAAGCGACCACCCAGCTTGAACTGAATACCTGTAGCGCGCAGCAGTACCAGGCTGCCGATAAAAAGCTCAACCAGACGTACCAGGCGGCCGTTAAGCGTGCGGCAGACCCTCAGCGAGATCTACTGAAAAAAGCGCAGCAGGCGTGGATTACCCTGCGCGATGCGGACTGCGCGTTTATCGGTTCGGGTACGGAAGGCGGGAGCGTTCAGCCAATGATTGTTAACCAGTGCCTGGCGGAAAAAACCGTGGAGCGCGAAGCGTTTCTGGCCTCGCTGATGCAGTGTGAAGAGGGCGACTTAAGCTGCCCTCTCCCGCCGGCAAACTAACGTAAGCGGATCCCTTCAATAATCATCCGCTGCACGTTTTCCAGGGTGCTGTGGAAAAACGCTTCGTCCTGGAGCGTTTTTCCGGTCACCGCCTCGACCTGGGCCGCAAAGTCAGCGTAATGCTGGGTGGAGGCCCAAATCATAAAGATCAAATGATGCGGATCGACCGGGGCCAGCTTTCCGCTGGCAACCCATCCGGCAATAATGGCCGACTTGTCGTCCACCAGCTGTTTTAAATCTCCGGTCAGCTCCGCCTGCAACAGCGGCGCGCCCTGCAGCATCTCAAGACAAAACAGCCTTGATGCCTGCGGGTAATCGCGCGACACCTCCAGCTTCAGGCGAATGTACTCCTTGATCGCTACCAGCGGGGCCAGCTCTTCGCGAAACGCTTTCAGCGGCGCCAGCCAGATATCGAGGATCTGCTGCATCACCGCGACATACAGCGCCTCTTTCGATGGGTAATAGTAGAGCAGATTGGTTTTGGATACCCCGGACTGCTCCGCCACCTGCTCCAGGCGCGTGCCGTGAATGCCAAACTGCGAAAACGTCTCCAGCGCCGCGCTGAGGATCGCCTGCTTCTTGGCGCTCACCGCCTGCGAACGTTTACCTGGTGTTTTCACTGCGCCTTGTGTCATTCCCGCTCTCCTTATTCTGCGTTGCCCTCAGCATAGCAAAACCCCCGTCTCACCACGACATCCTGCACTCCGATCGCGCATGAATGCCTGTTTTCTGTGCAATGTTTTTGACCAGTTAGTCCACATTTAGCTGCATCAATCCACCAACTTCTGATTAACACATTAATAACACAGCCATTTTCAAAACTGGCACTGCCTTTGCAAAAACACCGTTACACCTGCGACGTAATGAAGAGAGGTTCGTGATGAAAATTGGCGTATTTGTACCCATCGGCAACAACGGCTGGCTTATCTCGACCACTGCACCGCAATACATGCCGACCTTTGAGCTCAATAAAGCCATCGTGCAGAAAGCGGAGCACTACCATTTCGACTTTGCGCTTTCGATGATCAAGCTGCGCGGCTTTGGCGGCAAAACCGAATTCTGGGATCACAACCTGGAGTCCTTCACCCTGATGGCTGGGCTGGCGGCAGTCACCTCGCGGATCCAGATCTACGCCACCGCCGCCACGCTTACCCTGCCCCCGGCCATCGTCGCGCGCATGGCCTCCACCATTGACTCCATCTCAGGCGGACGCTTTGGCGTCAACCTGGTTACCGGCTGGCAAAAACCCGAGTACGAGCAGATGGGGCTCTGGCCGGGTGACGATTACTTCTCGCGTCGCTACGACTACCTGACCGAATACGTGCAGGTTCTGCGCGACCTGTGGGGTACCGGCAAAAGCGATTTTAAGGGTGACTTCTTCACCATGAACGACTGTCGCGTCAGCCCGCAGCCGTCGGTGCCGATGAAGGTGATTTGCGCCGGACAGAGCGACGCGGGGATGGAATTCTCCGCCAAATACGCCGACTTCAACTTCTGCTTCGGTAAAGGCGTTAACACGCCTGCCGCCTTCGCCCCGACCGCCGCTCGCATGAAAGAGGCCGCCGACAAAACCGGGCGCGACGTGGGCTCCTACGTGCTGTTCATGGTGATAGCAGACGAAACCGACGACGCCGCGCGCGCGAAATGGGAGCGCTATAAGGACGGCGCCGACGAGGAGGCCCTGAGCTGGCTTACCGAGCAGAGCCAGAAGGATACCCGCTCCGGCGCGGATACCAACGTTCGTCAGATGGCCGACCCGACCTCCGCCGTCAATATCAACATGGGCACGCTGGTCGGCTCGTACGCCAGCGTTGCCAGAATGCTCGACGAAGTGGCGGCCGTCCCCGGCGCGGAAGGCGTCCTGCTGACCTTCGATGACTTCCTCACCGGCGTGGAAACCTTCGGCGAGCGCATCCAGCCGCTGATGCAGTGCCGCGCCCACGTTCCTGCCGTCACGAAGGAGGTGGCGTAATGACGACCCTTAACGCACGCCCGGAAGCCATTACCTTCGCGCCACAGCAGAGCGCGCTGATCGTGGTGGACATGCAAAACGCCTACGCCAGCCCCGGTGGTTATCTTGATCTGGCGGGCTTCGACGTCTCCGCGACCAGACCGGTTATCGAGAACATTAAAACCGCCGTCGCCGCCGCGCGCGCCGCGGGCATGCTCATCATCTGGTTCCAGAACGGCTGGGACGAGCAGTACGTCGAGGCCGGCGGCCCCGGCTCGCCCAACTTCCACAAGTCGAACGCCCTGAAAACCATGCGTAAACGGCCCGAACTGCAGGGCAAGCTGCTGGCGAAAGGCGGCTGGGACTATCAGCTGGTGGATGAGCTGGTCCCGCTGGCGGGTGATATCGTCCTGCCCAAACCGCGCTACAGCGGCTTTTTCAACACGCCGCTCGACAGCCTGCTGCGCAGCCGGGGCATTCGCCACCTGGTCTTCACCGGCATTGCCACCAACGTCTGCGTGGAGTCGACCCTGCGCGACGGCTTTTTCCTCGAGTATTTTGGCGTGGTGCTGGAAGACGCGACCCATCAGGCCGGGCCGGAATTCGCCCAGAAGGCGGCCCTGTTCAATATCGAAACCTTTTTTGGCTGGGTCAGCAGCGTCGCCGAGTTCTGCGACGCCCTGAATCCCCCGCTCGCCCGTATCGCCTGAGGAGACATCTGATGCCGAAATCCGTAATCATCCCGCCGGGCACCAGCACGCCCATCGCCCCGTTTGTCCCCGGCACCCTTGCCGACGGCGTGGTGTACGTCTCCGGCACGCTGCCGTTTGATAAAGACAACAACGTGGTATTTATCAACGACCCAAAGGCGCAAACCCGCCACGTGCTGGAGACGATCAAAACCGTGATCGAAACGGCCGGTGGCACGATGGAGGACGTGACCTTCAACAGCATCTTTATCACCGACTGGAAAAACTACGCCGCGATTAACGAAATCTACGCCGAGTTCTTCCCCGGCGATAAGCCGGCCCGGTTCTGCATTCAGTGCGGTCTGGTGAAGCCGGAGGCGCTGGTTGAGATCGCCACCGTTGCGCACATCGCGAAGTGAGGCAGGCATGAAACTTTCCGTCTCACCGTCCCCGTATGAGGGTGCGCCCGTGGTGGTCCTTATTGCCGGGCTCGGCGGCAGCGGCAGCTACTGGCTGCCACAGCTGGCCGCGCTGGAGCCGGAATATCAGGTGGTGTGCTATGACCAGCGTGGAACGGGCAATAACCCCGACGTCCTGCCGGAAGGGTACAGCCTTGCAGAGATGGCGGACGAACTGGACCAGGCGCTGGCTGAGGCCGGAATTGCACGCTACAGCGTCGTCGGCCACGCGCTGGGGGCCCTGGTCGGCCTGCAGCTGGCCCTCGACAGGCCCGACGCCCTCACCGCGCTGGTGTGCGTCAACGGCTGGCTGACCCTCAACGCCCACACCCGCCGCTGCTTTCAGATCCGCGAGCGCCTGCTGCATTACGGTGGCCCACAGGCGTGGGTTGAGGCGCAGCCGCTGTTTCTCTACCCGGCAGACTGGATGGCCGCTCGCGCGCCCCGCCTGGAGGCCGAAGAAGCGCTGGCGCTGGCCCATTTTCAGGGAAAAGCCAACCTGCTGCGCCGGCTCAGCGCCCTGAAAAAGGCCGACTTCAGCCGCCATGCGGCGCGCATCCGCTGCCCGGTCCAGATCATCTGTTCCGCCGACGACATGCTGGTGCCCTCTGTCTGCTCGTCTGAACTGCAGGCTGCGATCCCGCACGGCCACAGCGCGGTGATGCGCCAGGGCGGGCATGCCTGCAACGTCACCGAGCCGGACACCTTTAACACCCTGCTGCTCAACGGGCTGGCCAGCCTGCTGCACAGCCCTGAACCCGCTTTATAAGGAGCTTTAATGAGCGAAGCCATTACCCCCGCCGCGCTGGAAACGCTGTTCACCGGCGCCCGCACCCATAACGGCTGGCAGGATATTGCCGTCAGCGACGAGACGCTGCGCGAAATCTACGACCTGATGAAATGGGGGCCCACGTCCGCCAACTGCTCCCCGGCGCGGATTGTGTTTGTGCGAAGCGCTGAGGGAAAAGAGAAGCTGCGCCCGGCGCTCTCCAGCGGCAACCTGGAGAAAACGCTTACCGCTCCGGTCACGGCGATTGTCGCCTGGGACGGTGAATTCTACGAGCGCCTGCCTGAACTGTTCCCGCACGGCGATGCCCGAAGCTGGTTTACCGCAAGCCCCGCGCTGGCGGAAGAGACCGCCTTTCGCAACAGCTCGTTGCAGGCCGCCTACATGATTTTCGCCTGTCGCGCGCTGGGGCTGGATACCGGCCCGATGTCGGGCTTTGACCGCCAAAAGGTCGACGAGGCTTTTTTCACCGGCACGACGCTTAAAAGCAACCTGCTGATCAACATTGGCTACGGCGACCCGGGCAAACTTTACGGGCGCCTGCCGCGCCTGACCTTCGACGATGCCTGCGGGCTGGCGTAAGGAGCGATGATGATGACACCGGATAAACAAACCTTTCGCGATGCTATGGCCTGCGTTGGCGCGGCGGTGAATATCATCACCACCGACGGCCCGGCGGGGATGGCAGGCTTCACCGCCAGCGCGGTGTGCAGCGTCACGGATTCACCGCCCACCCTGCTGGTGTGCCTGAACCGCGGCGCGTCCGTCTGGCCGACGTTCAGCGAAAACCGCACCCTGTGCGTCAATACCCTCAGCGCCGGACAGGAGCCGCTCTCAAACCTGTTTGGCGGCAAAACGCCGATGGAAGAACGCTTCGCCGCCGCCCGCTGGCAAACGGGCGACACGGGCTGTCCGCGCCTGGAGGAGGCGCTGGCCTCGTTTGACTGCCGGATCAGCCAGGTCGTGAGCGTCGGTACGCACGACATTCTTTTTTGCGACATCGTTTCGATTATTCGCCACCCCGCGCCGCAAGGCCTGGTGTGGTTTGACCGCGGCTACCACGCGCTTATGCGACCCGCCTGTTAACCCGCTTTAAGGAGACAGATCATGTTCGGATTTCCCCACTGGCAGTTGAAATCGACCTCCACAGAAGCTGGCGTGGTCGCGCCGGATGAACGACTCCCGCTCGGGCAGACGATGGTGATGGGCGTCCAGCACGCGGTCGCCATGTTTGGCGCCACGGTATTGATGCCGATGCTGATGGGACTGGATCCCAACCTCTCTATTCTGATGTCGGGTATCGGTACCCTGCTGTTCTTTTTTGTCACCGGCGGGCGCGTGCCCAGCTATCTGGGATCAAGCGCCGCCTTTGTCGGCGTGGTGATCGCCACCACCGGGTTTAACGGCCAGGGAATCAACCCCAACCTGAGCGTGGCCCTCGGCGGCATCATCGCCTGCGGTCTGGTATATACCCTGATAGGTCTGGTGGTAATGAAGATCGGCACGCGGTGGATCGAACGCATGATGCCTCCAGTTGTCACCGGCGCGGTGGTGATGGCGATTGGCCTGAACCTTGCGCCGATTGCAGTGAAAAGCGTCTCCGGCTCGCCGTTTGAAAGCTGGATGGCCGTCGTGACCGTGCTGTGCATCGGCCTGGTGGCGGTGTTTACGCGAGGCATGATCCAGCGGCTGCTGATCCTGGTCGGTTTGATTTTCGCCTGTCTGGTCTACGCCGTGCTGGCGAACGTTTTTGGTCTGGGCAAGCCGGTTGATTTTACCCTGCTGCATCAGGCCGCCTGGTTCGGCCTGCCGAAAATCACCTCGCCCACCTTTAACACCCAGGCGATGATGCTTATCGCACCGGTGGCGGTGATCCTGGTGGCGGAAAACCTGGGTCACCTGAAGGCGGTCGCGGGGATGACCGGGCGCAGTATGGACCCGTACATGGGCCGCGCTTTCGTCGGCGACGGGCTGGCGACCATGCTCTCCGGTTCCGTCGGCGGCAGCGGCGTTACCACCTATGCCGAAAACATCGGCGTGATGGCGGTAACCAAAGTCTATTCGACGCTGGTCTTTGTCGCGGCGGCGGTGATGGCGATGCTGCTCGGCTTCTCGCCGAAGTTCGGCGCGCTGATCCACACCATTCCGTCACCGGTCATCGGCGGGGCCTCAATCGTGGTGTTTGGGCTGATCGCGGTGGCCGGCGCGCGTATCTGGGTGCAGCATCGGGTCGATCTCAGCCAGAACGGCAACCTGATTATGGTGGCCGTCACGCTGGTGCTGGGCGCAGGCGATTTTGCCCTGACGCTGGGCGGGTTTACGATCGGCGGGATTGGCACGGCAACCTTCGGCGCGATCCTGCTTAACGCCCTGCTGAGCCGCCGGATGGCCGCTGCGCCGCAGGGCGAGGTGGTGCGTCAGGATTCGTGATTTAACGTCGCGCTGTCATCTTCTGGCAGCGCGTTTTTCTTCCGCTTGAGCTTCAGCTCGCTCACCAGCACCCCGGCGACAATAAACGCCGCGCCCACCAGGGCCAGCAGCGGCAAACGCTCGCCGGCGAGTCGCCCGAAAATGCCTGCCCAGACCGGCTCACCGGTGTAGATCACCGTTGCCCGCGTCGGCGAGACACTGCGCTGCGCCCAGTTCATGGTGACCTGGATAATGGCGCTGAAGATACCCAGCCCCAGTGCGACCACTACCAGACCGGTGGACATCTGCGGCACGGACTCCCCTGCCGGAACCATCGTCGCAAAGGCCACCAGCGACGCCGTGGCGAGCTGCACCACCGTTACGCGTTTGACGTCGACCTTGCCCGCCCAGGCGCTAATCAGAATAATTTCCGCCGCAATGGCGATCGCCCCAATCAGGGTAATGATTTCGCCCGGCCCCAGCGCCAGCAGGTTATTTTCCGGCCCGGCCAGCAAAATCAGACCGATAAACGCCAGCACGATGCCAATACAGGACATCAGCCCCGGCAGCCGGCCCAGGCACAGCCACTGCAGCAGCGGCACCAGGGGCACATACATGGCGGTGATAAATGCGGATTTGCTGCTGGAGATGGTCTGCAATCCCCACGTCTGGAGGCTGTAGCCCATCGCTATCGCCACCCCAATCGCCACGCCGGCCTTAAGCTCTTTCAGCGTCAGCCCCCTCAGCGTTTTAAGCGAAATTAGCCCCACGGCAAGCGCCGCCGTCGCAAAGCGCAGGCCAACAAAAAAGAACGGATCGCTGAGGGTCACCGCGTACTGAACGGCCAGAAACGTCCCGCCCCAGAACATGGTGATGAGAATGAGGATGGCTTCCTGCGGTTTAACGGAGAATTTGAAGCGTGAGACAGACATGCGACACCAGAAAGAGAAAACAATTCTGTAGTGTGCGTTGCCTTTGGTTACAGTTCAATGTTGCAGAAATAAAAAAACCGCCGGGAGACCCCGGCGGCAGAGGTTCAACCCGGCGTATTACTTACTGCTGCCGTGGCTGTTTTTCCCCCCTTTTTTACCAGCTTCTGATGCGCGCTGAGGGTCATTTTTAAAATTGCCCCCGCTGTGCTGGCCACCTTTACGACCTGCTTCTGATGCTCTTTCACGGTCTTCAGCGAAATTACCTGAACCACCACGATGGTTTGCCATCTCTAACCTCCAGAGTGTGAAACATTAGACATCATATTGCATTCAGTAAAAGAGGATTCTTTCACCTCGCGGCGCAAGGACGACGCCTCAATCTGTGCCGCGTGAAACTAAGCTTAGTGGACTGAGGCTGTCCGGCAAGCCACAGGTAATATCCTGCAACATGATCTCAGTCTTTCAGGTGAGATGACGCGGCGGGGATGCATAAGCCTTTCTTATCATTTTAAAAATCCGCACCGGGAAAGTTGTATCATTTTGCTACAAAGCCATTTTTCTACTCATGTTGTTATAAATCAAATAAATGGCGTTCATTTTTGCAGTCTGGCCGTGATGGCATATCTTTAAAAGAGCGCAGCGATCCGCTGTCAGAGAAACCAACGAGGAGTGAAGCAAAATGGCAAAAGTTCTGGTGCTCTATTATTCCATGTATGGACACATTGAAACCATGGCTCACGCGGTAGCAGAAGGTGCAAACAGGGTTGACGGCGTTGAGGTTGTGGTGAAACGCGTACCGGAAACCATGCAGGCGGAAGCCTTCCTGAAAGCCGGGGGGAAAACGCAAAACGCCCCGGTCGCCACCCCGCAGGAGCTGGCGGATTATGATGCCATTATCTTCGGCACCCCGACCCGCTTCGGCAATATGTCAGGCCAGATGCGCACCTTCCTCGATCAAACCGGCGGGCTTTGGGCATCCGGCGCGCTCTACGGCAAACTCGCCAGCGTATTCAGCTCAACCGGCACCGGCGGCGGTCAGGAGCAGACGATTACCTCAACCTGGACTACCCTTGCTCATCACGGGATGGTGATTGTGCCGATTGGCTACGGCGCGCAGGAGCTGTTTGACATTTCCCAGGTGCGTGGCGGTACGCCGTACGGCGCAACCACCATTGCCGGTGGTGATGGCTCACGTCAGCCAAGCAATGAAGAACTGTCTATCGCCCGCTATCAGGGTGAATACGTCGCGGGTCTGGCCAAAAAACTGAACGGCTAACACCCAACAGGAGGACAAGCATGCCAACTCAAGAATCCAAAGCTCACCACGTGGGCGAATGGGCAAGTTTACGCAACACCTCTCCGGAGATTGCCGAAGCTATCTTTGAAGTCGCGAAATACGATGAAAAGCTGGCCGAGCAGATTTGGGAGGAAGGTAACGATGAGGTGCTGGTGCGCGCCTTCGAAAAAACGGATAAAGACTCGCTCTTCTGGGGCGAGCAAACCATCGAACGTAAAAACGTCTAAGCGTTTCCCCCCGCCGCAGCGGGGGGGTCTCTCTTACTTCGCCGCGTTATTCATCACCGCATTGAATTTATCAACAGGACAGAAGCCGTTCGCATCTACCGGGCAGCCTTTCAGCTCCAGCGTCACGCGCTGTGCAGGCGACTGCAGCGACAGCACGCTGGCGTTGCGCAGCTGCTCTGAGCTCTGATAGACATACTCAATTTTCATCAGCTCCTGGTTGGCATTTTTGTCATGCCAGCGCTGGAAGACAATCTTGCCGCCGATCGGGGTACGTTCCTGCTGATCGTGCAGCTGATACGGTTTGAAATCCAGGGCCGTCAGCAGGGAAGCAATGTTCGAATCATGTCCCACCAGCAGGGTGATCTTAGGCGCTTTAGCCTGGTCGGTGACCAGCGTTTTATCGATATATTTCACCAGCGGCTTCGCTACGTTTTGCGCCACCTCGGTTGAGGTAAACAGCGAGTCCTGATAGCCGTTCTTCAGCTTCGACAGCACGCGCCACTGCTGGTCGGTTTTGATTTCTCCCCAGGCCACCTGGTCGGCCGGGAAGCCTTCGTAATACTGCAGCGTAAACGCGTCCACCAGCGAGTTACCCACCTTCAGCGGCCCGGATACGCCAGGCTCTTTTTCATAGTCGGCGCTGAAGGTATCTTTTGCGTCCGCCAGAGAGCAGACTTTTTTCTCTTTGCAGGACGGCGAATCGGCGTAGTTAGTCATCTGCTCAAGCAGCTTATAGCTTTCGCCAAGCTGCATTTTCTGCCGCTCGGTCTCCATCGCCTTGAGCGCTTTTTCGCGGAATTCCGGCGAGTTATCGGTAATCACCGGGTTGAACGTCGGGTCCATGGTGCCCATTTTTTCCTGATGGTGCACGGGCACATCGCAGCCCGGGAACGCGCCGGTAATGAAGAACTGCGCGGTGGCGACGGTACGCTGCAGGCTGTTGGCGTAAGCATAAACGCTATCCGCCGCTGGACATTCTCCCGTCTTCACCATCCCCTGCTGCGCCAGCCACTCGCGCATGTAATGGCCCATATAGAGTTCCAGCACGCCACCTTTGGTGGTGAGCTGACCGCCCGGCACCTCCCACTCCGGCCACTGCTTCGGCGTGGACTGCTCCAGCACGCTGCCGTTATTAGCGAGCGGCGCGCGCAGGTTATGGCGACTCATGATTAAAACTTGCTCCAGCTGATACCCTTCCGGCGTCTCTTGCGCCTGCACGCCAAACGTTGCTGAAATGGAACCGGCGACTGCCAGCGCGAGTAGTGCTTTTCTCATCCCTAATTCCTCACTCGTTTTAAAATGTCGCGTTCAGTGTGACAGATTCGTGACAATTTTCCGGGAAGCATTTCTCAAACTGATGATTAACATGCTTACGACGCGTGCAGATTAGTTTTATAATAAAACCACACCCCACCGGAGAATTCGCTGTGAAACGTACCCGCCTTGAAGAGAGCACCTGCCCCGTCGCCCGTTCGCTGGATATTATAGGCGACTGGTGGTCGCTGCTGATTGTTCGCGACGCGCTACGCGGGATTAAACGCTTCGGCGAGTTCCAGAAAAGCCTCGGTATCGCAAAAAATATGCTGACTACGCGGCTAAAACTGCTGGTCGACGAGGGCATCCTCCGGCTTCAGCCCGCGTCTGACGGCAGCGCCTGGCAGGAGTATGTCCTGACCGATAAAGGGCGCGCCCTGCAAACGGTGCTGGTTGCCCTCTCCCAGTGGGGCAACGAGTTTTTGTTCGCGGAAAACGAATGCGGCACCGTGCTGGTCGATACCGAACAGCGCAAACCTCTGCGTAAACTGGCGCTTATCGCCGACGACGGGCGCGAACTGACGCCTGAAGAGATCGTGGCTAAACTCCCCTCCTGACCGTTCCCGACGGCAAAAGCACAAATTGCTCGCAAATATGGTTGCATTATAAAACCAAATAGCAGAGAGTTTATTCAGTTTCATATTGAAACCAAATAACCCACTTTGCTTTGAGGTAACACACGATGACTACGCAAATCACCACAGCCCTGATTACGGGTGCCTCTTCCGGGATCGGTGCCGTCTATGCTGACCGCCTTGCCGCGCGCGGCGCTAACCTGGTGCTGGTCGCCCGTCGCGAGGATCGCCTGAAAATCCTCGCCGCCGACCTTCGCGCGCGCTATGGCGTGGCCGTCGATATTCTGGTTGCCGATCTCACCGATGAAGCCGGGATCCGCGCCGTGGAAGAAGAGCTGCGCAGCAATACCGCCATTGATACGCTCGTTAACAACGCGGGCACCGCGCAGATGGCACCGTTCCTCGCGGGCGAGGTGGCGCAGCATCAGGCCATCAATACCCTGAACACCACGGCGCTGATGCGTCTGACCTACGCCATCCTGCCGCGCCTGGCGCAGAACAATCGCGGCACGCTGATCAATATCGCGTCCGTGCTGGCCCTGCACGTCCGGGCGGGCAGCGCGCTTTACAGCGCCACCAAGGCGTGGGTATTGAGCTTTACACGTGGGTTACAGGAAGAATTTGCCGACAGCAACGTGCGCATTCAGGCCGTACTGCCTGCCGCCACGGCGACTGAAATCTGGAGCCATTCAGGCGTCACGGTGGACGATCTGCCGGAAGGATCGGTGATGACCACCGACGATATGGTGGATGCGTCGCTGGCGGGTCTGGATCAGGGTGAACCGATCACCATCCCGCCGATGCATGACGCTGGCCTGTGGGATCGCTACGAAGCGGCGCGCCTTGAGCTGTTCAACAGCGCGCGCACCGGCATTCCGGCACCGCGCTACGTAAAACAGTAGCCTAACGCTCAAGCTGGTCGCCGTACTCGCTCATCCAGGCGGCCAGCGGGGAGAGTGCGTCCTGCAGGGTTAACCCCAGCTCGGTTATCTGATACTCCACGCGCGGCGGGATCTCCGGGTAGACCGTCCGCGTCACCAGCCCGCGCTGCTCAAACAGGCGCAGCTGCTTCGTCAGCTCTTTCTGGGTGATGGGGGCTGCGGCCCGCAGCAGATCGCCAAAGCGTACGGGCGTATTAAAGACAATCAGGCGATAGAGAATGGGGATCGCCCATTTACCGGAAATCAGGTTCACAAACTGCGTCATCGGGCAGGTATAGGCCTCAGATTTTTTTTCACAGCACACCTCCAGCATTTCTGCCATAGCACACCTCTTGCCTCTTTAGTATCCATTTGGTACCTGGTTTCCTTTCGATACTAACGTTTCTATAGTGCTTTCTCCAGTGACATTTCAGGAGAAGAATATGGGTCGTTTAACAGATAAATATACGCTGATTACCGGCGGCACCAGTGGCATCGGTCTCGCCACCGCGCAGGCGTTTATCGCCGAAGGCGCGCGCGTCGCCGTGACCGGGCGTAACCCGGACACCCTCGCCGAAGCAGAACGCATTCTTGGCGATAAGGCCTGGGTAATCCCAACCGATGCGGGCGATATCTCGTCGCAAAAAGCCCTGGCGGAAACCCTCGCCGCCCGCTGGCCGCGCCTGGACGCGGTGTTTCTCAACGCCGGCGACGTAACGCACGCGCCGCTGGAAGAGTGGCGGGAAGAGACCTGGGATCGCCTGATGGGCATCAACCTGAAGGGACCGTTCTTTTTGATTCAGGCGCTGCTACCGCTGCTGAATAACCCGTCGTCGGTGATCCTCTGCGGCTCCGTGAGCGCGCGCATCGGCCTGCCCACCAGCAGCGTGTATGCCGCGAGCAAGGCCGCCCTGCTGTCGCTGGCGCGCACGCTCTCGGCGGAACTGCTGCCGCGCGGGATACGCGTCAACGGCATGAGCCCCGGTCCGGTGGAGACCCCGGCGTTTACCAAAACGGGCTTAAGCGACGAGGCGCTTAACGCGATGATGGCGGAAATCATCAAGCTGGTGCCGCTCGGCAGAATGGGCTCAACGGCGGAGCTGGCAAAAGCCGCGCTCTATCTGGCGTCCGACGAGTCGAGCTACACGGTGGGAACCGAGCTGCTGGTGGACGGCGGAATGGGGAGCCTGTAACTCAAAAGGCGCTGATGCCGGTGACCGCGCCGACATACAGCGCCGCCCACGCGCAGGCGGAAAGCAGGCTGACGAGGTAGACCTTAACTGCGTTCAGCCTGAGCATACCCGCTGCCAGCGGCACGATGTAACGCAGCACCGCCAGAAAGCGCGACGTAAACAGTGCGATGACGCCGTTCTTTTGCAGCTGATGCTGTACCCGAAAAAACGTAGCGGCATGCTTCGACGTAAAGCGCGCGACCAGCCGGGTGTGCCCCATCAGCTGCCCTAAGTGGTAGTTCAGCACCGATCCCGCCGTTGCCCCCATCACTACGGCCAGCCATGCCAACGCAGGATGCATGCTTCCCTGGCTGACGGTAATGCCCGCCAGCAGCATCACCGAGGCGGGCGGCAGCACGGAGGAGATCAGCACAGTCGATTTACTCAGCGCCATCACAAATAACAGCGCGAAAAGATGTGCCGGATACAGCGCAAAATGATTCAGCAGATTATCAAGCCACGCCATTCTCTCTCCTCCGTTAATTATTTAATCCTCCATTTAAAATGAATAAACCTAAATAAACCCTCAACGCTTTATTAATAATATTTATCTAAACCGTTCTTAAACATTATTTAATTTCCTGAGCGGTAAATTTAAACAGGCGTATTATTTTCCTCGTTTTACAACGATCTCGTTATGGCGAGGCTCCTGTACAAATACACGTTATCGCTCTGGTAGGTTCGAGAGAACCGGCACAGGGTAAAACAGGCACTGTCGAATCAAGGCTTTGTCAGTATAACTTCCCTCACGGGATACGGTGTACAGTGCTGAACCCAGGACGTGGGGATCTCCTCTTCGACATGCCCTGTCTTGCTCGCCCCTGAGAGATGTTATTATTCAAAGGGAATTCACTATGTCTTACGCTATTCACAATCAAAACCTGGCATTCAATGACAGCGCTGTCGCGCAATATATGAATACCGATTTTATTGTCCTCGATATTTCATTATGCGTAGCGCTGGCGCGCGAGCAATTCTTCGAAAAATTAAAAGACGACGATATTCCGTCTTATATTTTTATTGAAGACAATGGTCGCCTGGCGGGCATGATTGCCGTGCGTAAATTGCTGCAAACCGCCGACACGGTCCAGCCGGTGAAATCGCTGATGATTTCGCAGTTTTTGCAGGTCAAACCGGAGGATGAACGTGCCGACGTTGCCGGACTGCTGGCGCACGGCGGCGCGGATGTGGTGCCTGTGGTCACCCACGGCAAGCTAGTCGGCTGCCTGACGGAGCGCGAAATCGCCCATCTGCTGGAAGATGACGTCACCGAAGACGCCCAGCTTCAGGGGGCGACGCTACCGCTGGAGAAGCCCTATCTGGATACCAGTCCGTATAGCCTGTGGAAGAAACGCTCCGTCTGGCTGCTGCTGCTTTTTGTCGCAGAAGCCTACACCAGCTCGGTGATCCAGCATTTCGAAGAGGCGCTGGAGTCCGCCATCGCGCTGGCGTTTTTTATTCCGCTGCTGATCGGCACGGGCGGCAACAGCGGGACGCAGATCACCTCCACCCTGGTGCGCGCCATGGCGCTGGGGGAAGTGCGTCTGCGCGACGTTGGCCGCGTACTACGTAAAGAGATGACCACCTCGCTGATGATTGCCGCCACGCTCGGTATCGCCGGGTGTATCCGCGCCTGGATGATGGGGATTGGGCTGGAGATTACGCTCATCGTCAGCCTGACGCTGGTGTGCATTACGCTCTGGAGTGCGATTGTGTCGTCCGTCATTCCGATGGTGCTCAAGCGCTGCGGCATTGACCCGGCTGTCGTCTCCGCGCCGTTTATTGCGACGCTTATCGACGGTACCGGGCTGATTATCTACTTTAAGATCGCGCAATATACGCTGGGGCTGGAGTAACGCGGTCCGCCAGCTGGATCACCGCTCGCGAAAACGCCTCAATCGCCAGGGCGACATCTTCAGCCATCACCGATTCCGCCGGATGGTGGCTGACGCCCCCTTTGCAGCGCACAAACAGCATGCCGACCGGCCAGCGTTCCGCGATGGCAATCGCATCGTGGCCCGCACCGCTGGGTAGCGATAGCGAGCGACCCTGTACCGATTTGACCGCCTCCTCCAGCACGTTTTGCAGGTGGGTATCGCACGGCGTGGCGGCAATGCGGTAAAACTCCTCGGCGCTGAAGTCCAGATTGCGGCGCGATGCGATCGCCTGCGCATGCTCCAGCAGCTCGTTAAGCAACCGATCCAGCGGCGCATCCTGCGGGCCGCGAATATCCAGCGAGAGCTGAACCTCGCCGGGGATCACGTTCACCGCCCCCGGCAGGCAGCGCAGTTCGCCAACCGTCGCCACCAGGTTTCCGCCCTGCTGTCGTGTAGCGTTTTCAATGATGACCATCCACTCGGCGGCGGCGGCCAGCGCATCCCTGCGGTGGTGCATCGGCACGGTTCCCGCGTGCCCGGCCTCGCCGGTAAAGCGGCAGTTCAGACGACGCGCGCCGTTAATGGCTTGCACCACGCCCAGGGCGAGCGCCTCCTGCTCAAGGCACGGCCCCTGCTCAATATGCAGCTCCAGATAGGCGCTGAAATCCTCCTGACGGCGCGCGGCATGCAACACGCGTGCAGGATCGAGCCCCACCAGGGTCATCGCCTGCGCCACGCTGATTCCGCTGGCGTCGGCTTTCTCCAGCCAGCCCTGCGGCCAGGTGCCGGTGATGCCCCGGCTGCCTAACAGCGTAATGCCGAAGCGGGTCCCCTCTTCGTCGCAAAAGCCGACAATCTCGATGGCCTGCGCCAGATGCACACCCTGCTGGTGCAGGCTGTCCACCACCTCAATGGCGGCAAGCACGCCGAGCATACCGTCGTAGCGCCCGGCATTGCGCACGGTATCAAGATGCGAGCCGAGCAGCACCGCCTGCGCCCCTTCCTGCGCGCCCTCATAGCGTCCACAGATGTTGCCCACGCTGTCCTGCCAGACGGTCATGCCCGCCTGGCGCATCCACTCTCCGACCAGCTGGTTAGCCTGCAGATGCTGCGTGGAGAGATAGACCCGCGTCAGGCCGTCCGGGGTTTCGCTGATGGCGGCCAGCGCGTCGGCGCGCGCCATCACCCGCTCTGCCGCCGGGCTCATTGCGGCGTCTCGCGGCGATAGTGGTCCCACGCGGCCTGCATGGCGGCCCCCTGCGTGGTGGAGAATTTCAGGTAGTTGAGCACCGACTCCAGCGCGCTCAGGGTGGTCATCACGCAGTCCTTGCGTGCGTTGTAGCCCATGGTGCCAATGCGCCAAACTTTGCCGTGCAGCGGGCCAAACGAGGTGCCGATTTCAATCCCGAAATCCTCCAGCATCAGCTTACGCACTTGGTCACCGTTGACGCCCTGCGGTATCACCACGCCCAGCACGTTGTTCATCTTGTGCTTCAGGTCGCCGAAGGTCTCCAGCCCCATCGCCTGAATGCCCTTCAGCAGCGCATCGCCGTGCAGCCTGTGGCGAGCGATGCCGTTATCCAGCCCCTCCTGCAGGATCAGACGCGCGCACTCGCGGGCGCCAAACAGCGCGGTGGTGGCTTCGGTGTGGTGGTTAAGACGTTCCGGCCCCCAGTAGTCCATCACCATGCCGAGATCGAAGTAGTTGGAGTAGATCATCTCCTCGTCGCCGTCGCGGTGGGCGTCGGTGCGTATGCCTTCCTCAACGCATTTGCGGCGGCGGATCGCCTCCTCCATGCGCGCGCTCAGGGTGATCGGCGAGGTGCCAGACGGGCCGCCGAGGCATTTCTGCATCCCGGCCGAGACGGCATCCAGCCCCCAGGCATCGGTCTCCAGCGCGTTACCGCCGAGCGACGCGGTGGCATCGGTGTAAAACAGCACGTCGTAGCGGCGGCAGATCGCGCCCAGCTCGGCGAGCGGCTGCAGCATGGTGGTGGAGGTGTCGCCCTGCACGGTCAGCAGCAGGCGCGGACGAATACGCTTAATCGCATCCTCGACTTGGTCCGGGGTAAACACCTCGCCCCACGGCACCTCGATGGTATGCACCTCCGCGCGGCAGCGGCGGGCAATTTCGCACAGCAGGTGGCCAAAGCGGCCAAAGACCGGCACCAGCACCTTATCTCCCGGGCGGATGGCGGAGACCAGAATGGCTTCAATTCCCGCGCGGGAGGTGCCGTCCACCAGCATCGTCCAGCGGTTTTCGGTGCGGAATACGCCGCGATAGAGCGCCATCACCTCGTTCATGTAGTGGGTCATGGCCGGATCGTACTGCCCGATCAGCTGGCTCGACATGGCGCGCAGCACGCGCGGGTCGGCGTTGATCGGGCCCGGCCCCATCAGCAGGCGCTGCGGCGGGTTGATTTGCGGAAAGTGTGCGATATCCATTGTTAAGTCCTTATCAGTTGAGGCCGCGCACGGAGGAGATGAACTGCTTCAGTTCCGTGGTCTGCGGGTTGGCGAACAGCGTTTTGCTGTCGCCCTGCTCCCAGACTTTCCCCTGGTGCATAAACACCACGCGGTCGCCCACTTCGCGGGCAAAATTCATTTCATGGGTAACCAGTATGAGCGTCATCCCCTCGGCCGCCAGCTGCTCCAGCACTTTGAGCACTTCGCCCACCAGCTCCGGGTCGAGCGCGGAGGTGATCTCGTCGCAGAGCAATACTTTCGGCGACATGGCCAGCGCGCGGGCAATCGCCACGCGCTGCTGCTGGCCGCCGGAGAGGCTCGACGGGTAGTAATCCAGACGATCGCCGAGGCCAACCTTCTCCAGCATGCGCTGCGCCAGCTCGCGGCATTCGGCGGCGCTTTTCTTCAGCACCCGACGCGGGGCGAGCATCACGTTTTCCAGCGCCGTCATGTGCGGGAACAGGTTGAAGCTCTGGAACACCATCCCCACCGAGCGGCTGATTTCACGCGCCTGGGAATCCCGGTCGGTAATGGTCATGCCGCCCAGCTTGATGCTGCCGTCCTGATAGCCTTCCAGACCGTTAATGCAGCGCAGCAGCGTGCTTTTGCCCGATCCGCTGCGCCCGATAATGGAGATCACCTGGCCCATGTCGATATCCAGATCGACGCCCTTGAGCACGTGGTTATCGCCGTAGTACTTCTGCACCTGATTAATGGTGATGAGAGGCATTGAATTTCGTCTCCAGATAGCGGCTGTAGCGCGACAGCGGATAACACAGAATAAAGTAGCCGAGCGCCACCAGCGCAAAGACCTTAAACGGCTGATACGTCACGTTGGTCAGCATCGTCCCGGCCTTGGTAAGCTCGATAAAGCCGATAATCGACGCCAGCGCGGTGCCTTTGATCACCTGCACGGCAAAGCCGACCGTCGGCGCGATGCCGATGCGCAGCGCCTGCGGGGCAACGACGCGAAACAGGGTCTGGCCGAAGGTCAGCCCCAGGCAGCGCGACGCTTCCCACTGCCCCTTCGGTAAAGCGCGAATGCAGCCGTTCCAGATATCGAGCAGAAACGCGCTGGTGTAAAACGTCAGCGCCAGCGAGGCGGCGGTCCACGGCGAGACGTCGATGCCGAACAGCGCCACGCCGAAGAAGGCCAGGAACAGCTGCATCAGCAGCGGCGTGCCCTGAAACAGCTCAATATAGCCGCGGATAATGCGCTTCACCGTGCGCCCGCCCGTCAGGCGCAGCAGCAGGAGCGGCAGCGTTACCACCGCCCCGCCGACGAACGCCACCAGCGACAGCAGCACCGTCCAGCGTCCGGCCAGCAGCAGGTTGCGAATAATGTCCCAGTCGGTAAAGGTGGTCATCATGCCTGCACCCCCAGCCATTTGCGTCCTGCCGCCATCATCAGCTGGCGCAGGGTAATCGACAGCGCCAGGTAAATCCCGGTTGTCACCAGATAAACCTCAAAGCTCAAAAACGTTCTGGACTGGATCAGGTTGGCGGCGAAGGTCAGCTCTTCATAGGAGACCTGCGACACCACCGAGGAGCCGAGCATCACGATGATGCACTGGCTCACCAGCGCCGGGTAAATGCGCTGCAGCGCGGGCGGCAGCACCACGCGAATAAAGGTCTGCAGGCGGGTGAGCCCCAGCACGCGTCCGGCTTCCCACTGCCCTTTCGGCGTGACCTGAATGCCCGCGCGGATAATCTCGGTGCTGTAGGCGCCCAGGTTTACCACCATGGCCAGCAGCGCCGCTTCACCCGCCGTCATCTTCAGGCCAAGATTTGGCAGGCCGAAGACAATGAAAAACAGCTGTACCACAAACGGCGTGTTGCGGATGATCTCCACGTAGCCGCCCCAGATCCGGCTGAACCAGGTCGTGCGTCCGCTGCGGATCGCCGCCCCGAAAATCCCTATCGCCAGCCCGCCGACGGTCGCCATCACCGTCAGCTGAACGGTGACCCACAGCCCTGCAAGCAGCTCTGGCCAGTGCGGCCAGAGCGCGGAGAAATCAAGTTGCTCAGTCATCGGCTCAGGCGCCAAGGTTTGCCGGCAGCGGGGCCTTCAGCCATTGCTCAGACAGGCCGTTTAGCGTGCCGTCCTTGATGCCCTGCTCAATCAGCGCATCCACTTTTGCCTTCAGGGCCGGTTCGTTTTTCTTCAGGCCAATAAAGCACGGCGAATCTTTCAGCATAAAGCTCGGCACCGGGGCTTTATCCGCGTTCTGGCGCGAAATGGCCGCCACCACGAGGTTACCGGTTGCCACGTACTGCACCTGCCCCGACAGGTAAGCGGAGAGCGTGGTGTTATTGTCTTCGTAGCGCTTCACGTCCGCGTCTTTCGGCGCCAGTCCAGTCAGCACCATGTCCTCCACCGCCCCGCGCGTCACGCCGATGGTTTTTCCGCTCAGCGCGGCGGCGTCCTTCAGCTCGGCCCCTTTTGGACCAAACACGCCAAGGAAGAACGGCGCGTAGGCGCGGCTGAAGTCGATCACCTTCTCGCGCTCCGGGTTTTTACCGAGGCTGGAAATGACCAGGTCCACCTTATCGGTTTGCAGGTACGGCACGCGGTTGGCGCTGGTCACCGGCACCAGCTGCAGTTTGAGCTTCATCTGTTTAGCCAGATAGCGCGCCATATCGATGTCGTACCCCTGGGGCTGCAGATCGGTCCCCACCGAGCCAAACGGCGGGAAGTCCTGCGGAACGGCAATACGGATAGTACCGCGCTTCTCGATATCCTGTAGCTGGTCAGCCTTTGCCGGCAGCTGCGTGAAAAGGCATGCTGCCCCGGCCAGTGCAATCAACAATTTTTTCATGGTGCTTCCCCGTAACGTTAACATGAAACAAAAGATTCTTTGAATGTGATTTTGCAACTAATGTGCCAGATAAGGCGAAGCGGGAAATATTCTTGTAAAGCCTGATAAAATGCGGACGGGGCGGAAATGCTCTCCATTTTCGCCCCGCCATTACGCACCATTTTAATGCAAAGCACCAGCCTGATGCCCCATTATCGTTGTTCGAGCTCGTCCAGCTGCTGATAGAGGGAGGCAATCTCGTGAATGCGCGGACGGCCTTTATCGAGGATCTCATGCAGGAAGGCGTTCGCCAGCAGGTTGATCAGACTGTTAACCGAGGAATAGCTGTCATAGGCCGAGACGCTATCCAGCGGGGCGCAGAGCTGCCAGCTGGCGAACGGAAACAGGCTGTGGGCCTGCGGCTCGCACATCAGCAGCACCGGAATACCGCTGCTCTGAAGCTGCTGCATCAGCGGGCGGATAATGCGCGGACGGCGGCGGAAGGCCATCATGACCACCAGATCCTCCGGCGTTAAGTCCACCAGCTCCTCGCTCAGGCTCTGCCCCGGCTGCGGCAGGACCAGCACCTGACCGCGCGCCTGCAGCAGCTGCTGGCGCAGGTGGAGCGCCGCCGGATAGGCGTTACGCATGCCGATAATAACGATGCGCCGCGCCTTCACCATGCAGGCCATGGCGTCGGCAAACTGCTGCGCGTCGAGGGCATTGACCCACTGGGTCAGGTTTGCCATCTCCTGCTTGTAGTGGCGTGCCAGCAGCGTGTTGCCCTGCACCGCGTCGCGATTATCGGTGAGCGGCATCCCGCTCTGGCGCAGGGTGCGCAGCTCTTCGCGCATATCCTTATATTTCTCATAGCCCAGACGCTTAAACAGACGGCTCACCGTGGCTTTCGATACCCCGCTCAGCTGCGCCAGCTCGGCGCTGTTGTAGCTAATAAGATCGTCAAAATGATCAAAAATAAAGTCCGCCACCCGCTGCTCCTGCGGCGACAGCGACGGGTATTGTGCTTTCAGACGTTCATCCAGTTGTTCCATAGCGCCTCTGTAACTTTTGTTTCATCACATTTTGGTTTTCATTCTACCTTTCATTATACGTGCCAGTTTACTGAAACTTTTCTTTCAGAACTGGAACAGCTTTTGCAGCGCCTTGTGACTTTCAGGGTTACGAGGACTCTTCATGCAAAGTAATGTCTCCACACACGGTATGGCGGTTGCGCCCCACCACCTCGCCAGCCAGAGCGCGCTGACGGTGCTACGCGAAGGCGGCAGCGCGATAGAAGCGATGGTCGCGGCGGCGGCCACCATCGCCGTGGTTTACCCGCATATGAACGGGCTGGGCGGCGATGGCTTCTGGCTTATCGTACCGCCGGAAGGCGACCCCATCGCCATTGACGCCAGCGGCGCGGCGGGATCGCACGCGACGCTGGCCGCCTACGACGGGCTCACGCAGATCCCCCATCGCGGACCGCAGGCGGCGCTAACCGTCGCCGGCACGGTCAGCGGCTGGGACGAGGCGCTGAAGGTTTCCCGTGCGATGACCGGCAAGTCGCTGCCGCTGGCCCGCCTGCTGGCCGACGCCATTGACTACGCGCAGAACGGCACGCCGGTCACGGCCTCTCAGGCTCACGCCACTGCCAGCAAGTTCGACGAGCTGAAGGATGTGCCGGGCTTCGCGGAAACCTGGCTGGTCGACGGCAAGCCGCCGCAGGCCGGGAGCCGCTTTTATCAGCCCGCCATGGCTGCAACCCTGAGGCGCCTGGCGGAAGACGGTCTGGACAGTTTTTATCGCGGCCCGCTGGCGGACGTGCTGGCGCACGGCATGGAGACGCTGGGCCTGCCCGTTACGCTGGCCGATTTACACGCCCACGCAGCCCGACGCACCGCGCCGCTTAAGCTGCAGCATCAGCAGGGAGAGATCTTTAACCACGCTCCGCCGACGCAGGGGCTGGTCTCGCTGGCGATACTCGGCATCACCGACCGCCTGAACATGGCGGAGGCCGACGACGCCGAAACCCTTCACCGCATCGTTGAAGCCACCAAGCTGGCCTTTGGCCTGCGCGATGCCCACATCACCGACCCGCGCGAGCTGAAAACCGATATTCAGGATCTGCTGGATCCCGCCGCTCTGCAGGCGCTTGCCGACAGGGTTGACGACGGCCGGGCCGCACCGTGGGGAACCGGAAAAGGCCCCGGCGATACGGTGTGGATGGGGGTGATAGACAGCAGCGGGCTTGCCGTGTCGTTTATCCAGAGCCTTTATCACGAGTTCGGCAGCGGCGTTGTCCTGCCCGATACCGGCATCGTCTGGCAGAACCGCGGCGCATCTTTCAGCCTCGATCCTGCCCATCTTCTGGCCCTCGCGCCGGGCAAACAGCCGTTCCACACCCTGAACCCGGCGGCGGCGCGTCTGAAGGACGGTCGCGTGATGGTCTACGGATCGATGGGCGGCGACGGACAGCCGCAAACCCAGGCCGCGATCTTTACCCGCTACGCGATTCAGGGCGTGCCTTTACAGGAGAGCATTTCCCGCCCGCGCTGGCTGCTGGGGCGCACCTGGGGACAAACCTCGGACACCCTAAAGCTTGAAGGACGTTTTTCACCCGAGACGGTCGTGCGCCTGCGGGCACTCGGTCACGAGGTGGAGCTTTTCCCTGACTTTAGTGAAGCCATGGGCCACGCGGGCGCGATTGTCCGCCACCCCAACGGGCTGTTCGAAGGGGCATTTGACCCGCGCAGCAACGGCGCGGCCGCCGGATTCTGAGGAGAAAAAAAATGACGACACACCAACCCGACTGGCAGGCATACCTGGCGCAAATGGAAACTGTACTCGGCGTGACGCTGGATGACGCCCGCCGCGCCGAGCTGCAGCTGCAGTTCAGCCGCATAGCCACCATGGCCGCCCCGCTGATGGCGCTGCCGCTCGACGACCGTCTTGAGATCGCAGGAGTATATAAAGCATGACGCTACACGAGATGAGTATCAGCGCTATTCAGCAGGCGCTGAGCGCTGGGGAGCTGAGCGCTCGCGAGATCGCCCGACAGACGCTGGAGGGGATTGCGCGCGTTAACCCGCAGATCGGCGCCTGGACAGCCGTGACGGAAGCACGCATGCTCGCCGAGGCCGACAATATCGATACCCTGCGACGGGAAAAGCGCCCCCTGCCGCCGCTGGCGGGCGTGCCCTACGCGGTAAAAAATCTGTTCGACGTTGCCGGTCACACCACCCTCGCAGGAGCCGAATTGTTCAGCCAGCGCCCTGCCGCCGCCGCTGACAGTTTTGCGGTGCGCCAGCTGCGCAGCGCGGGCGGGCTGCTGACCGGGATGGTCAATATGGACGCCTACGCCTACGGCTTTACCACCGAGAACAGTCACTACGGCACGACGCGTAACCCGCACGACCTGGCGCGCATTGCGGGCGGGTCGTCCGGCGGTTCAGCCGCCGCGGTGGCCGCCGGGCTGGTGCACTTTTCGCTCGGCACCGACACCAACGGCTCGATTCGCGTTCCGGCCTCCCTGTGCGGTATCTATGGCCTGAAGCCCACCTTTGGCCGCCTGTCGCGATCCGGCAGCCATCCGTTTGTCGCGAGCCTGGATCATATCGGCCCCTTCGCCCGCCGCGTGTGCGACCTGGCGTCCGTGTATGATGCGCTGCAGGGACGGGATACCAGCGACGGTTTTCAGGCCGAGTGCTCCCGGGAACAGACGCGCCCCCTGCTCGATCGTGGGCTTGATAGCCTGCGCTGCGCGGTGCTCGGCGGCTATTTCACCACCTGGTGCGACGCAGACGCCAGAGCCGCCGTGGCGCGGGTAGCGAAAGCGCTCGACGTGCAGGATGAGCTGCAGTTCCCTGACGCCGAGCTGGCGCGTTCGGCGGCGTTTATCATCAGCGCCTCCGAAGGGGGAAATCAATACCTGCCCGCGCTTCGCCATGAACCGGCGCGTTTTGAGCCGCACTCTCGCGAACGGCTGCTCGCCGGGGCGATGATCCCCTCAGCCTGGTATATTCAGGCCCAGCGGTTTCGCGCTCACGCCCGGCAGGCGTTCAAAACCTTATTTGCGCAGGCGGACGTGCTGATCGCCCCGGCCACTCCGCGCAGCGCCACGCTGGCGGGCGCGCAAACCATGGAAATCAACGGTCAGCTGCTCCCCATTCGCGCCAGCATGGGGATGCTGACCCAGCCGATTTCGTTTTTGGGCCTGCCGGTGACCACCGTTCCCCTGCGCACCGCGCAGGGTGCGCCCATCGGCCTGCAGCTGATTGCCGCGCCGTTTAACGAGCAGGCCTGCCTGCGCGTCGCGCGGGTTCTGGAAGAGAGCGGCATCACCGATGCCCGTCCGGCGGAGATAGCAGCATGATGAATCACGATGACATTAACCTCCCGTGGGTGGTTGCCGAGGTGACCGCCGCGTTTTACCGCTATGAGGACGCGCTGGTAAGCAACAACGTTGCGGTGCTGGACGAGCTGTTCTGGCACGACAAAAACACGGTGCGTCTCGGAGCGGGTGAAAACCTGTACGGGATTGATGAAATCCGCGCCTTTCGGGCGGCGCGCCCGTCCGCCGGATTGCAGCGGACGCTGCGCCACACAGTGATTACCACCTTTGGGGAGGATTATGCCGTGTGCAGCACCGAGTTTACCCGCGCGGGGACGGAACGCATTGGCCGCCAGCAGCAGACGTGGGTACGGTTTGCCTACGGGTGGCGGATCGTGGCGGCGCAGGTGAGTTTGATGTCGTAGTCGTAGGCCGGGTAAGGCGCAGCCGCCACCCGGCTAAAGACGGCTCAGTTATTTCTGAAACGGATGCACCTCCCGCCAGTGGTCGGCAATCTGCTGGCGGGTACAGACCCACACCCGCTCGTGCTGCTGCACATAATCCAGGAACTTCTGCAGCGCGCGAAAACGCCCCGGTCTGCCCAGCAGGCGACAGTGCATGCCGATGGACATCATCTTCGGCGCGCTTTCCCCCTCTTCGTACAGCACGTCAAAACTGTCCTTCAGGTAGGTATAGAACTGCTCGGCCGTGTTAAACCCCTGCGCGGTCGCGAAGCGCATGTCGTTCGCATCCAGCGTATACGGCACAATCAGGTGCGGCTTGCGGGTGCCGTCGCTGCAGGCCACTTCCGTCCAGAAGGGCAAATCGTCGCCGTAGTAGTCGCTGTCGTAGTCAAAACCGCCGTGCTCCACCACCAGCTGGCGCGTGTTGGGGCTGTCGCGCCCGGTGTACCAGCCCGCTGGCGGCTTGCCGAACAGGTCGGTCAGAACGTGCACCGCCTTATGCAGGTGTTCGCGCTCCTGACTGATGTCCATGTTTTGATAATGGATCCAGCGCCAGCCGTGGCTGACCACGTCGTAATCCGCGGCTTTGATCGCCTCAACGATCTCCGGGTGTCGCGCCAGCGCCATCGCCACGCCAAAGACCGTCAGCGGCAGGCCGCGCTTTTGAAATTCATTGTGGATCCGCCAGAACCCGGCGCGGCTGCCGTATTCGTAGAGGGAGTCCATCGACATGTGCTTATCCGGGTAGCTGGCCGCGCCGATAATGTCCGACAGGAACTGCTCGGATCCGGCATCGCCGTGCAGAACGTGGTTTTCCGCCCCTTCCTCATAGTTGAGCACAAACTGCACGGCGATGCGCGCCTGATTCGGCCACCGCGCGTGCGGCGGGTTGCCCGCGTAGCCGCGCAAATCCCGCGGATAATCCTGTTCAAAAAGCCCCATTGCCACCCCCAAAAATTAAAATGGATTCAATGCCTGAAAATGCCCGCTTAACGGTTTGTTCTCCGGGAATGCCAGATCCCCGTGCTTGCTGGTCGACAGCCCCAGCGCCACCAGCGATTCCACCATCTTCACCGCCGCGCTGACGCCGTCGATCACCGGCACGCGCAGCTCGCGGGTCAGCTCCTGCGCCAGCGTCGCCATGCCGCCGCAGCCCAGCACGATGGCGCCACAGCCATCCTCTTTCAGCGCCTGTATACAACGCGCGCGCACTTTTTCCTGCGCCAGACCGCTGCCATCCTCCAGCGCGAGCACCGGAAGGTCGATGGCGTGCAGCTCCGCGCAATGGTCCTGAAAGCCATACTGGTGCAACAGATGACGGGCAATAATCAGCGTGCGCGGCAGCGTGGTAACCACCGAAAAACGCGTCGCCACCAGCGTCGCCATGTGCATCGCGGCTTCGGCAATGCCGATAACCGGCCCCTGGGCCAGCTCGCGCGCCGCCAGCAGGCCCGGATCGCCAAAGCAGGCAATCACGTGACCCGACACGCCCTGTTCCCTGCCTTTTTTGATCTGTTCCAGCACACCGACGGCGGCGATGGCCTCATCAAAGTGGCCTTCTATGGACGGTACGCCCGCGCACGGGCAGACCGCGAGGATCTCCGTCCCCGGCGCCGCCACCGCGCGGGCCGCCGCGCCGATGGTTTCCGTCATGGCGAGGCTGGTGTTGGGGTTGATCACTTGTATACAGACAGACATTACGACTCCTTGTGGCCGGCAAACAGCCGGGCAAAATCAGGCAGGCACTCGCCCGCCCGCTCGAAGCAGAGGCTGGCGACGATATGTTCAAAATGGAGCATGAGGGCATCGCTTAATGGCTCAAGCGCCTTCTGGCGCAGCAGATCCACAAGCTGTTCGTGATCGTTGCAGCGGCAGCCCTGACGCCACGGCGCGCCCCAGGTGGCAATCACCAGCGAAGAACGCTGGCTCAGGCTGGTCACCATCTCAGTGAGCACCTGGTTGCCGGAGATGGCCTGCAGCTGAATGTGGAAATTGGCGGAGTGGCGAATCGCCGCCGGGCCGTCATAGGCCTCGTGCGCCTGCTGCTCCTGGCGAATAATGGTCTCCAGCGCGGCAAGGTGCGGCGGCTGGCAGTGCGCCAGCACGTCCGGAAGGTTAGCGACCTCCAGCAGCGCGCGGGTGCGAAAGATGTGTCGCGCCTCTTCCACCGTCGGGCTGGCGACGTGTGCACCACGCTTGGGCGTCAGGGTGACCATTTGCACAGCGGCGAGTCGTTGAAGCACCTTGCGGATGCCCGTGCGGCTTACGCCAAACACCTCGGCCAGCGCCTCTTCCGGCAATTTGCTCCCCGGCAGCAGCTGATGTTCGACAATCGCGGTCATCAGCGCCTGAAAGATCGATTCGTCTTTGTCATGCAGGTCTGGCGCGGTCTGCAGGGCGTTTATGTTGTTCATTCACCACTCCGTCTTTTACTCTTCGTTATCAAATCGTATACATAAAAATAAAATATTGCATACAAGATTTATTATTTTGGCCTGGATCCTGCAACACCGTTTGCACTCCCGCTTAACGGGTTTTCATTCACAGGAGCAGGTTTCATGCCAAACAGTCAAAACGCACAGCAAGGTACGGCCGCTGATTCCGGTGCGGTTTACAGCCCACGTCTTTGCAATGAGGATCTGGCACCGACGCGTGACCAGAACTGGAGCTGGTACAATATCTTTTCGTTCTGGATGTCGGACGTTCACAGCATGGGGGGTTATGTTGTCGCCGCGAGCTTCTTTACGCTCGGGCTGGCAAGCTGGCAGGTGCTGCTCTGCCTGCTGGTGGGGATTTGCATCGTGCAGCTGTGCGCCAACCTGGTGGCCAAACCAAGCCAGATGGCTGGCGTGCCCTATGCGGTGATCAGCCGTCAGGCGTTCGGCGTCTTCGGAGCCAATATTCCGGCGGTGATCCGCGGGCTGATTGCCTTCGCGTGGTACGGCATCCAGACCTATCTTGCCGCCAACGCCCTGATGCTGGTGGCGCTGAAGTTCTGGCCATCGCTCTCTTCGCTCACCGCCGGCGCGTTCCTGGGCCTGTCTCATCTGGGCTGGATCTGCTTCGCTATTATGTGGGTCCTGCAGGCGATGGTCTTCTGGCACGGCATGAGCGCCATCAAGCGCTTTATTGATATCGCCGGTCCAGCGGTCTACGTGGTGATGCTTGCCCTCGCAGGCTGGATTGTATACAAGACCGGTTTTGACGGGATCTCCTTTACCCTCGCCAGCAAATCCCTGAGCGCGGGCGAGCAGACCTGGCAGATGATCACCGCGACCGCGCTGGTGGTGTCTTACTTCTCCGGCCCGCTGCTCAACTTTGGCGACTTCTCCCGCTACGGAAAAAGCATGGGCGAGATCCGCCGCGGCAACCGCTGGGGCCTGCCGTTTAACTTCCTGCTGTTCTCCATCGTCACCGTAGTCATTGTCTCCGGCACCCAGTCGCTGTTTGGCCGCATGATCACCGACCCGATTGAGACCGTCAGCCGCGTGGGCAACGATCTGGCCGTGGCGATTGGCCTGCTGACGATGATCACCGCCACCATAGGGATCAACATCGTGGCAAACTTCGTCTCGCCGGCGTTTGATTTCTCTAACTGCTCGCCGCAGAAAATCAGCTTCCGCACCGGAGGGATGATTGCCGCCGTCGGCTCGATCCTGCTCACCCCGTGGAACCTGTTCAACTCGCCGGAGCTTATCCACTACACCCTGGACGTGCTCGGGGCGTTCATCGGCCCGCTGTTCGGCATTCTGATTGCCGACTTCTACCTGATTAAGCGCGGCAAGGTGTCGGTTGACGATCTGTTCGACGACACGCCAAAGGGTAAATACTGGTACCGCAACGGCTTTAACCCGAAAGCCATTGGCGCGCTGATCCCATCCGTTGCCGTGGGCCTGGTGATTAGCTTTATCCCGGCCCTGCATGAGGTGGCGAACTTCAGCTGGTTTATCGGCGTCTTCCTCGGCGGCGTGACCTACCGCTGGCTGGCGCGGGAAGATCGTGAGACGGCGGACGCGACGTCGTTCAGCTCCCGCGTGGCAACGCAAAAAGAGTAACCCTCGTCCTCCGGCCGCAGCTTATCTGCGGCCCTTTCATTCTGGCACCGTTCTTGCTGAGCCTTCTCACCCCCGCTACGCAAACTCGAAGGCAGGAACCATGATGGAATACCAGACTGCGATACGCGGTGCATTTTTTGATATTGCCCGGGTCTGCGACAGCGCAGACGCCATTGCTCAACACGCGCGCTACCTTGAGGACGGGCTGCTGTTTATACAGAGCGGAAAAATTCTGGCGCAGATGCCGTGGCAGGAGGGCGAGCAGTATCTTGACCCCCACAAGGGCTACACCGACCTGCGCGGCAGGCTGCTGCTGCCCGGTTTTGTCGACACCCACGTCCATTACCCGCAAACGGAGATGATCGGCGCCTTTGGCGAACAGCTGCTGGAGTGGCTGACCACCTACACCTTCCCGGTGGAAAGCCAGTTTGCCGATGAGGCCTACGCGAAAGAGATCGCCGAATTTTTCATACAGCAGCTGGTCAGCAACGGCACCACCACCGCGCTGGTGTTTTGCACGCTGCATCCGGAATCGGTCGAAGCGCTGTTTACCGAGGCCCTGCGCCTGAACATGCGCCTTATCGCCGGAAAGGTGATGATGGACAGACACGTGCCGGACTACCTGAGCGAAGACGCGAAGCAGAGCTACCGGCAGACGCGGGCGCTAATCCAGCGCTGGCACCACCGGGGACGGCTGGGCTATGCCATTACGCCGCGCTTTGCCCCGACGTCATCCCCCGAGCTGCTTGCGGCGGTCAGCCTGCTCAGAGAGGAGTTCCCGGACACCTGGCTGCAGACCCATCTGAGCGAAAACCCCAACGAAGTGGCCTGGGTAAGCGACCTCTGGCCGGAGCACGAGCGCTATCTGGACGTGTATCACCACTACGGCCTGACCGGCGAGCGCAGCGTGTTTGCCCACGCGATCCATCTGCACCACAGCGAGTGGCAGTGCCTGCATGACACCGGCTCGGCGGTGGCGTTTTGCCCCACCTCTAACCTGTTTCTCGGCAGCGGGCTGTTTCGCCTGCCCGCCTGCTGGCAGCACAGGGTGCGGATGGGCATCGGCACCGACGTTGGGGCGGGCACGACCTTCAGCATGCTGCGCACGCTGGGGGAAGCCTACAAGGTCGGCCAGCTTCAGAGCTACCGCCTGCGCGCCAGCGAGGCGTTTTACCACGCCACGCTGGGCGGCGCGCACGCCCTCCAACTGGACGATAAGATTGGCAACTTCACAACCGGCAAAGAGGCGGATTTTGTGGTCATCGATCCCGACGTGACGCCGCTGCAGCGCCTGCGCAATCGCCGCTGTCAGGATATCTACGAGCAGCTTTTTGTGCTGATGACCCTCGGCGACGAGCGCAACATCAGCGAGACCTGGGTCAACGGCGAGCAGGTGTGGTCAACTGCCCCGGTAGGTTGACCACCCGCCGGGGGCAATCACAAACGGCAGATGGAAATGCTCGTCTGCCATTTCTCCCGTCACAAAATCAATTTGCGCACTGGGATAGAGCGTGTCGCGACCGGTTTCGCTAAACCACGCCCCGATCTCCGCCACCAGCCGATAGCGACCTGCGGGCAGAGAGGGAGCGAACGCTGCGATGCGCCCCTGCGCGTTGGTCACGCCCGTGGCCAGCGTCTTCCCGTCCTGTTGCAGATGAACCGTTACGCCCTCCGCGGGCTTGCCCGTTGAGATATCGAGAATATGGGTGCTGAGTGTGCTCATTCGCTAACAACTCCTTCCAGCCGAAGCAGCGTAATTTCCCGCAGCTGTTCCAGCGCGGCACGGATTTCCTGCGCGTCGCTGTTCTCCAGCCGCGCGTGCAGGGCCCGCAATATCTCCTCGCCGCTGCGACCCTTCGCGCGGATCAGAAACACGCGTCCGAAGCGGGCCTCGTAGCGGGCATTCCCCTCGCGCAGCGCCTGGGCAAGGGCGCCATCGCGATCGTTCACAGCGCCCTGCTCCTGACGCGACAGCGCCGCCTCCGCCGCTGAACCCGCGGGCTTTTCCCCGATGCGCGGATGGGCGCTCAGGGCCTGCGCCAGCGCCGCTTCGTCCCAGTTTTGCGTCAGCGCGTTTGCCGTACTGAGTAATTCGTCCCGGCTGGCGTATGGCCGCCCCAGAGCCAGCGCGTCGGCCCAGCCGGGTATCGCCACGCAGGGCTGAAGCAGCGTAAGAGCATCTTTCTCAGGAAGCTGATTGAAGTCGTGCAGTGCGATCATAGTGTCTCCTTTATTATCCTTCTCCAGACTATTGCACAAACCACGCCACCCTGAACGCGGGCGTGAAACAGTCGATTCCGTATAGCTCAACTGGAAATTTTTGATTCATAAAAAGGCACGCCCACCGCGTTTACGCACCTTAGCAGTGCAAACGTCTCCCTTACAACGCCGTTTTCGCCACTCTGCAGCCTGGTACGCAAATTGCTGAATGTCTTTACACCCTGCAAAAGGAGAGAAGCATGAAAGCAATCGTGATTGGCGCGGGTATTGGCGGCCTGAGCGCTGCCGTGGCGCTGAAGAAAGCGGGCATCGACTGTACCGTGTTTGAAGCCGTAAAGGAGATCAGGCCCGTCGGGGCGGCCATCTCCATCTGGCCTAACGGCGTGAAATGCATGCAGCACCTCGGCATGGGCGACATCATCGAGACCTGGGGCGGGCCGATGCGTTTTATGGCCTACAAGGATTACCGGCGCGGCGAGACTCTGACCCGCTTTAGCCTTGCCCCGCTGGTTGAGCGTACCGGCGGACGTCCCTGCCCCGTCTCGCGCGCTGAACTCCAGCGCGAAATGCTGGACTTCTGGGGGCGCGACAGGGTGCAGTTCGGCAAGCGCGTGGAACACGTCCATGAAGACGACGCGGGCGTGAACGTCACCTTCACCGATGGCACCACGGCAACCGGCGATTTTCTGATCGCCGCCGACGGCAGCCACTCGGCGGTTCGCCCGTATGTGCTGGGGTTTACCCCGGAGCGCCGATACGCCGGGTACGTAAACTGGAACGGGCTGGTGAAGATTGACGAAGAGATTGCCCCGGCGCACCAGTGGACCACCTTCGTTGGCGAAGGCAAACGCGTGTCGCTGATGCCCGTCTCCGGCGGACGCTTCTACTTCTTTTTTGACGTGCCGCTGCCCGCAGGCCTGGCGGAAGATCGCACCACCCTGCGCGCCGATCTCACGGGCTACTTCCGCGGCTGGGCGCCGCCGGTGCAGAAGCTTATCGCGGCGCTGGATCCTGAAACCACCAACCGCATTGAAATCCACGACATTGAGCCGTTCGACAGCCTGGTGCGCGGCAACGTCGCGCTGCTCGGCGACGCCGCGCACAGCACCACGCCGGATATCGGCCAGGGCGGCTGTGCGGCGATGGAAGACGCCGTCGTGCTGGGGGAGTGCCTGCGCGAAAACCACAGCATTACGCTGGCGCTGCGGCAGTACGAGGCGCTGCGCTGCGACCGGGTGCGCGACCTGGTCCTGAAGGCGCGTAAACGCTGCGACGTCACCCACGGGAAAGACATGGCGCTGACGCAGGCCTGGTATCAGGAGCTCAAAGAGGAGACCGGCGAGCGCATCATCAACGGTCTGTGCGAGACCATTCAGGGCGGCCCGTTAGGCTGAACGCAAGAGGGACAACGATGAAAAGAGAACCGACTCCATCCGCCCACTGCACGTTTGAGCCAGAGGACTGGCTGCGCCTGGCGAAATGCTGGCATCCGGTCGCGCGCGCCTGCGACGTCGGTCCGGCGCCGGTCAAAGCGACGCTGCTGGATGAACAGCTGGTGATTTACCGGATAAACGACCAGGTTGTGGTCGCCCGTGACGTTTGCCCGCACCGCGGCGTGCCGCTGACGCTCGGCTTTCACGATGAGCTCGGGATTATCTGCCCCTATCATGGTTTACGCTTTGGGGAGGACGGGCGCTGCAACCGTATTCCGTCCAGCCCCGACCAGCCCGTTCCGGCGAAGCTGAACCTGATTAACTACGCCGTGGAAGAGCGGTTCGGGCTGATCTGGACCTGCCTGGCCTTTGATCCGGAAAACCCCGCGCCGCTGCCCACCATGCCGCACTGGGATGACGAGGGATTTCAGCAGATTAACTGCCCGGCGTTTGAGGTAAACGGCTTTGCCGGACGTCAGGTAGAGGGGTTTCTGGACGTAGCGCACTTTGCGTGGATCCACACCGATACCTTTGCCGACCCCAATAATCAGCTTGTACCTGCCTATCAGCCGCAGGAGACGCCGTTCGGCTTCGTGGCGGATTACTGGAGCTCCGTGAGCAACTATCCCGCCAGTTCACCCGTGCAGGCACCAGAAGGGTTCCAGTGGCTGCGCCATTTTGAAATGCACCTGCCGTTTACCGCTACCCTGACGATTCATTTTCCGGGTGAATCGCGGCTGGTGATCATGAACGCCGCGTCGCCCGTGTCGTCGCGCGTGACCCGCATGTTCGCCCCTATCGCCCGCAACTTTGACCTGCATATTCCGGTGGAGGATGTGCATGCCTTTAACCTGCGCATTTTTGAAGAGGATCGCCTGATGGTCGAAACCCAGCGCCCGGAAAGCCTGCCGCTGGATCTGACGCTGGAAGCCCATATTCCCGCAGATAAAAGCTCAATTGCCTACCGTCGGGGGCTGAAGAAGATGGGCTTTGGCGAATTTTTCCTGGTATGACGGAGGCCGATATGCTGAGCGTAATTGTTGACGGGCTGTGGCGCGAGGGCGACAAAAGCCTCGCCGTCAGGCTGGTGGCTGAAAACGGCGAAGCGCTCCCGGCGTGGCAGGCCGGCGCGCACGTTGATGTCCACCTGCCCTGCGGCGTGGTGCGCCAGTATTCACTGACCGGGGCATGTGGGGACGAGAGCTATCTTATTTGCGTGGGGCGTGAAACCGCCTCGCGCGGCGGGTCGCGCTACGTTCACGAGACGCTGCGTCCCGGGCAGAAGCTGATGATATCGGCCCCGCGCAACCTGTTTCCGCTTCAGCAGGCTGAGCGGGTTTTGCTCCTGGCGGCGGGAATTGGCATTACGCCGCTGTACGCGATGGCCCTGCAGCTGAAGGCGACCGGAACGCCGTTCACGCTGCACTACTACGTCAGGAACCGGGAAAGCGCGGCGTTTACGCGTGAACTCTCCCGGTTCGACGAGTGCCTCGTTCATACCGCCAGCCCGCGCACAACGCTGGCAGAGCATCTCCCCGCGCCCGAGGCGGGGCTTCACGCCTGGATATGCGGACCGGCAGGGTTTATGGAAAAAGTGCGTGAGGTCGCGACGGCAAAAGGGTGGGATTACGCCCACCTTCACAGCGAGGCGTTTCAGCCCGTTGCGCCCGCCGCAGGCGGTGAAACCGGGGAGATCTTCACGGTCAAACTGGCCTCCACGGGTGAGCGCTGGCCGGTGCCTGCGGATAAGACCATCGCCCAGGTATTACAGGAAAACGGGGTGGACGTTCCGCTGTCATGCGAAATGGGGATCTGCGGCGCGTGCCTGACGCCGGTGATTGACGGCGTGGTGGATCACCGGGATAGCGTGCAGTCGGAGGCGGAAAAAAGTGCGACGAACCAGCAGGTGGCGCTGTGCTGTTCGCGAAGCCATTCCGGGGAGCTGGTGATTGGGCTGTAAAACGAAAAAACCCTGCGATATTGCTATCGCAGGGTTTTCGAATTTGGCGGAAGCGTAGAGATTCGAACTCTAGAACCCTTTCGGGTCGCCGGTTTTCAAGACCGGTGCCTTCAACCGCTCGGCCACGCTTCCAAAGTGAGGCGCACTATAAACATCTATTAGCGCCTTGTAAAGCAGGAATTTTTCTATTTTTCCCCACAGGCGTTTGACTGCGCAAAAAGTCACCCAAACGCTGACTTCACATCACTCTCCGCGACCTTGTACATACCGTAACATAGCAACGCTCATCGTTTTAAAACGCTCTGGTATAGAATGCCACAAAAATAAACGGTCATTTGTTGTGTAATTGTTATAAATCTGAGTAGCCACAGATTTAGAAATTACTGCCATGCAGTGTTACTGGTTGATGATGAAAATCAAAAATTCGCTTTGCTTACATATCCTGATGGCGACGCTGGCCATTTTGTTTCTCTGTGTTCACCCGCTGGTGACGAGTTTCGATCCGCCGCTCACCTTCCAGCCGCTGATTAAATCAATGGCGGGCACGCCTAAAGAACAGGCGGAAAAAATTGCCACTATTTCTCATGCCTTAGAAGGGAATGCTATTTTCTTCATTGGCGCGTCTGAGGTTGCCACCTCAGAAGATGAACATTACGCTGTATATAATTACTTTAATAAGCAATTACACAAACCCGTCGTGGCGTATGGCGATGCGTTTGTCGATGATGAAACGCAATTTTTACTATTCTCACGCTTTAAAAATAGCCTTAACGCAAACAGTAAAGTTGTTTTGCTGCTGGCGCCTGACAGCTTTTACTCAAAAGGGCTGCCACCGGCTATTTATGCCGATAATTTCCCCGGCTCTATTTTTAATCCACTGATGAAGGATCCGCAGGCGCGCCCGCTGCTGGTTAATTATTTAAAGCATATTGATAGTAAAGAAATAAGCCATTTAACCTTTGGCCAAATGCACGTCTTTGGCTGGCATCCCGATCTGATCTGGGAGGAGCTGAGCTTCCAGTTTGCGAACGTCTGTACCATGATAAAAAACGACTGGCTGTCGCTGCTCAACATTAGGCCCCAGACGGTTCAGACCTGGCCGCCGCAGCCAGCCACCCACATTATCCCTGACTGGGATAAAGAGCTGGCGAATGCCCGCGAGTTAAATAAAAAACGCCAGCAGAGCGCGGCCACCCTGTGGATGGACAAAACGATTTACGAAGAGGACGGTACGCGGCAACAGTGGGACGACACGCCGGTCGTGCCTGCGCAAATCGCCGCTTTCAGTAAAACCGTCCAGCTGCTGAAAGAACATCACGTGCAGGTGATTGCTATCGTCGACCCGGTTAACCCCTGGGCGCTTTACAACACCGATACCTTCCGCCCGGTTGATAAGCAAATTAAAACCATTCTGGAAAAGAACCAGATCCCCTATTTAGATATGTACGCCATGCCTTATCAGAATGGCTGGAACTGGGATCGTTTGCACCCTTCCGAACTGGCCTGGGTTCCTATGATTCGCTTTATTGCACAGAGTTTTAAATGATGAAAATTGCGATCCGTCTTTTTTTCCTTTATCTCCTGCTGGCGATTACCGTCGTCGCGTGGACCTCTGTCGATGACAGCATGAGTATGCAGCTGCATTTTGAATATCAAAAGTTCTGAGGCCGAATGATGTATAGCTCAGGAATGTTTTTTGTCTATTTGTTTTCATCCGCCCTGGCGTTTGCGCTGGTCAATCGCGTATTACGCCATCGCCTGACGTATTTATCGGCCTTATCCGTCCTGGCCGCATTAGGCTGGGGCTATATTTTTCAGGGTGATTACCGTGTTCCCGCGGTCGTTTTTTTTAGTTTTTACCTTGTCGCCGCGTTAAAAGAAAAAGGATGGTTAAAAACCTGGCAGGCGATTGTGTTAACGCTGCTTCCTTTATTTTTGGTGAAACTGCACGTTAATCATCATCTCGGCATGATCGGCCTCTCTTTTATGACGTTCCGCGCGGTAGACGTACTGCTCTATCGCAGTAAAAAAGAAGGGCAGAATTTCCTGCACTATTTCTGCTATCTGTTTATGCCCTTTATTATTCTGGCGGGCCCAATGTACCGCTGGCGGACATGGATGAGCGACGTCAGCAAGCCCGTCTTTGCCCTTACTCGCGAACAGTTTTTAGTGGCGCTGGAGCAAATCATTACCGGCATTGTCCAGAAGTTCCTGTTTGCGATGCTGGTTGATTCACTCGTCGTGCAGCCCTGGAGCCATAAGCCGTTTACGCTGACCGTGGGCGTGGTGATGTCGATTGCCTATAGCGCCTATCTGTACTTTGATTTTGCGGGCTACAGCAATATGGCCATCGGCGCAGGCCGCCTGTTTGGACTCAACATTCCGGCAAACTTCAATATGCCGCTTCTGGCAAAGAACCCGCAGGATTTCTGGCGCCGCTTCCACATCAGCCTGTCTGAATGGCTGCGCGATGTGGTCTTTATGCCCGTTTATATGAACCTGATGAAGTTCAACTTTTTCCGTCAGAACAAAACGCTGGCGCAAAATATCGGTATTTTTTGCACCCTGTTCTGCATGGGGGCATGGAATGGCCTGGAACGCCATTACGTCATCAGCGGCGCGCTGTTTGGCGCGATTTCCGTCACTCATAACATGCTGCTGTGGTTAGCCAAACGCAGCCCGGCATTGCACCGGGGCTTGCAGTATCCGGCCGTTGCATTTTTGGGACGCATTCTGACGCTGGGAAGCGCCGCGGGCTCCCTTTACATCTTTAGTGGAATGTCACCTCTATGAAAAATCACTCCGATCTTCAGGAAATGCACGATTTCTTGCGTGCGGCATTATGCGATCCCGCCTCCCCGCAGCAGCCGGCCATCAGCGGCAGCGACGAAGCCTTAAGCTGGCTGCAGCTTTCCGCGGCCGTGACGGACTGGGCGCAGCGCTATCAGCGTTGCCAGCTTGTTGCCGGTACGCCGGTCGTCTTGTACGGACACCAGCAGGCCGAGTTCGCCGTGGCGATTTATAGCTGCCTGCTGCACAACATTCCGTACATTCCGGTGGACTGCATTTACCCGCAGGAGCGCCTGCGGGAGATCTGCCATCTGGCCAGCGCCCCTTACTATTACGACGTCGCGACCCGGCAGTTTATCGCCACCGGTGAACCGGGCAAGGTGCTGGAGGAGCAGGATTTGGCCTATATCATGTTTACCTCAGGCAGCACCGGCAAGCCTAAAGGGGTGCAGATTGGACGTGAAAGCGTATGGCACTTCATGAAATGGGTCAGCCAGGACTTTTCGCTGCCGGAAAAACCAGTGCTGATGAACCACGCGGTGTTCAGTTTTGACCTCTCCCTGATCCCTTTGCTGGCGAATCTGGCGATGGGTGGACACATCGTGCTGAACGCCAAAGAAGACATTCAAAAAGAGAACTGGCTGGAACGACTGAAAAGCAATGCCGTCTCCGCCTGGATTTCCACCCCCTCTTTTGCTTACCAGCAGCTGCTTTCCCCGCAGTTTAACAGCGAGTATTTACCTGAACTCAACGTCTTTATCTTCATTGGTGAAGTGTTGAATAAAGCGCTGGTTAAACAGCTTCGCCGCCGCTTCCCGCAGGCAAAAATCATTAACTCCTATGGTCCAACGGAAGCGACCATCGCGACCACCGTGGTTGAAATCACGGATGAGATCCTGAACAGCGACAGCGCCGTGCTGCCGGTGGGGGTCATGATGCCAGAGAGCAGAATGGAAATTTCCGCTGAAGGCGAGCTGATTATCTGGGGTAAAAACGTCATGCGCGGCTACCTGGGCCTACCGCAGGAGAACGCAGAAAAATTACTCCGTCGGGAAAATGAAGCATTTCGCGGCTACCGGACCGGCGATCTGGGCTATGAAGCGGGACTTATCTACTGCCAGGGCCGCAACGATAGCCAGGTCAAACTGAATGGCTACCGTATTGAAATTAACGAGATTGAAAACCGCCTGCTGGCCATGTCCGGCATCAACGAAGCGGTGGTTCTGCCGCTGATGAAATCCTGCGGCAGCGTGCTGCGCATTGCCGCGTTCTGCGTGACCGATATGGCGCCGGATACCATCAAAACGTCGCTTTCTAAGGTGGTTCCGCACTATATGGTGCCTTCACAAATTATCGTAAAAGACGCTTTGCCGCTGAATCCCAACGGCAAAATTGACCGCAAGCTGCTGGACGCTTACGCCCGCACAAATTAATGACTCCAGGAAAAATTATGGAACAAGAAATTCTCGCCCTGTTCGAAAAAGTGTTATCCCGTAAGGTGGGCTTTCACGATGAACTGATTGAATCCGACATTCTCGACTCCATCCTGGCGGTCGATATGGTGCTGGAAGTGCAGGACGTTTACGGCTGTATGATCCCGCCAACTGACGTAGCGACGGTGCTGAAAACCCCGGCTGACCTGGCCCGCTATATTGAAGAAAACCGCTAAACGCCCCTGCAGTTAATGCTGCCCTGAAGGCTCTGGAGGATCTCCCCAGAGCCTTTTTTCGTTCCCCCTCCCGCCTGAAAGCAAAACGCTGCCTTTCACAGGAATGAAACCCACTGCTTTTACTATTTCACCTACACTTTAGGGGTACTGTCGGTACGGGAAATAGAAAAAAGCCAACTTAATTAAGGCATTAATGATTCGCTCTCCACCCGGGTTGCGATCGTTTTGCCTTTAACAGAGGAGTCTGCAGTATGGCATTCGTAACCACGAAAGACGGCGTCAACATTTACTACAAAGACTGGGGCCCCAAAGAGGCCCAGCCCATTGTCTTCCACCACGGTTGGCCGTTGAGTGCCGATGACTGGGATAACCAGATGCTCTTCTTCCTTGCTGAAGGCTATCGCGTTATCGCTATCGATCGCCGCGGTCATGGGCGTTCGGACCAGGTGAGTGAAGGACACGATATGGATCATTATGCGGCCGATGCGTCAGCCGTGGTTGAAAGCCTGGATCTGCGTAATGCCGTGCACGTCGGTCACTCCACAGGCGGCGGCCAGGTCGCCCGCTATGTTGCCCGGTACGGCCAACCGCAGGGGCGCGTTGCCAAAGCGGTGCTCGTCAGCTCTGTTCCGCCTCTCATGGTCAAAACGGAGACTAACCCCGGCGGAACGCCGATCGAGGTTTTCGATGGCTTCCGCAAAGCGCTGGCGGCTAACCGCGCCCAGTTTTACCTCGACGTCGCCAGCGGTCCTTTCTATGGTTTTAACCGTGAGGGAGCCGAGATTTCACACGGTACGATTCAGAACTGGTGGCGTCAGGGCATGATCGGCAGCGCCAAGGCCCACTATGAGGGGATTAAGGCATTTTCTGAAACCGATCAGACGGAAGATTTAAAAACCATCACGGTTCCCGTTCTGGTGATGCAGGGCGACGACGATCAGGTCGTGCCGTATAAGAATGCCGCCCTGCTGCAGGACAAGCTGCTGGCGAACAGCGTACTGAAAATTTATCCGGGCTTCCCGCACGGGATGCATACCACCCATGCGGATACTATCAATGCGGACATTCTGGCCTTTATCCGCTCATAACGCCGCGTTTATTGCCGGGTGGCGCTACGCTTATCCGGCCTACATTCCGCCACGATATTCCATTCAATGCATGAACGCCACCCGAGGGTGGCGTTGTTTATTCCGCTTAACGATTATCCAGCTGGGCGCGAACGTTGTTCAGCCCGGTGGTGTTGATCCGGTACGGCTGCCCGTTCACGGAGCGGATTAGCTTTTTGGTGCGGAGTTTTTTGAAGACGCTGAGCGTGCAGTCGCTCAGTATCAGCCCTTCACGGGTATAGCACTCTACGGACGTAACGCGGCCGGAACTGTCGCGGACGTGCACAATACGCCCACCTTTGGCGAGAACGTGTAAGGTACGTTGTTCCTGACGGGATAAATTCATACTGGAAAACCTGTGTAATCATCATGCGTAAAAACGAGCCCACACCCGCAGGTGCGTGCGTAAGGTTTAAGCGCAGCGATAACCAGTCCGTCCTGAAAAGGGCGGGAAGCTGATTATCTGATGAAAACATTCTCCAGCATCAAAGCCTCGATGAGAGATGAAAAGGTATTTACGGGGGTGAATAATAGCGCCTGATTTTTGCGGGGAAATAACGGGGTCTTGAAAGTGTGAGGCGGATCGGTGAATCCAAAACAAAAACCCCAGGTTCACAAGTAACCTGGGGTTTATATCTGGCGGAAGCGCAGAGATTCGAACTCTGGAACCCTTTCGGGTCGCCGGTTTTCAAGACCGGTGCCTTCAACCGCTCGGCCACACTTCCTAAGTGAGGCGAACTATAAACACCTCACCGCGTGCTGTAAAGAGTGGCTGCACTCGTTCGCTGTAAAAATAGTCAAAACGTGTTTAATCGGTTGAACTGACGACACATCGACGATTTTATCAGCACAGTCTCCCGCGCTCAGGCTTAGTGTTTTTTGATGTACATGTCTTTGGTGTAATAGTACCCCAGCTTATCCGGCGTAAACCCGCCCACCCACGGTTTCACCAGGTGCGTGCGAACGTAGTGATAAACCGGAATGGCCGGCACATCACGACCCAGCAGATCTTCCGCCTGCTGGTAGAACTTACCCCGCTCTTCCGTTGTTTTGGCTTTTGCGGCATTCACCAGCGCCTGGTCGTATTCCGGATTGCTGTACTGGCTGGTGTTTTCGCTGTCGCCGGTGCGGAAGGTGTTCAGGAAGGTCGCCGCATCGTCGTAATCGGCAATCCACGCGTACCGCACCGCGTCAAAGTTGTGGGTGTGCATGGTATCCAGCATGGTTTTCCACTCCTGATTTTGCAGCTTCGCCTCCACGCCGAGGTTCTTTTTCCACATGGAACTGGCCGCAATCGCGATACGCTGGTGCGATTCAGAGGTGTTATAGAGCAGGTTGAAGCTCAGAGGGTGGCTTTCGTTGTACCCGGCCTCGTTGAGCAGTTTTTTCGCCTCAGCGATGCGCTTGTCCTGCGGCCAGCTGGCGTAGTCCGGATTCTGAAGCTTAACGCCGCCGATATCCGGCTGGCTGATGAGCCACGCCGGGCGCTGCCCCTGCCCTAACACTTTCCCGGCAATGATGTCTTTATCGAGCGCCATGTTCAGCGCCTTGCGCACCCGGGCGTCGTTGAACGGCGGTCGGGTGGTATTGAATTCGTAGTAATAGGTCGCCAGCTGCGGAGAGACATCCAGTTGGCTGCCCAGAGTCTTCTTAAGCTGGGCAAACTGGTTGATCGGCACCGTGTACACGATATCAATTTCACCCGCTTTATAGCGGTTCACATCCGCGGCTTCGGAGGTGATAGGCAGATACGTCACCTTGTTGATCACGGTATGAGCATTATCCCAGTAGCGCGGGTTGCGCTCCGCCACAATGCGTTCGTTGACCACCCACTGTGAAAGCTTATACGCCCCACTGGTGACGATATGTTCAGGCTTGGTCCACTTGTCGCCAAAGCGGCCAATCAGCACTTTATCCACAGGCACCAGTGACGGGTGCGCCAGCATTGCCAGGAATGCCGCATTAGGCTGAGTCAATGTCACTTCCAGCGTGGTGTCGTTAATGGCTTTCACGCCCAGCGTATCGGGGGCTTTTTTCCCTTGAGCGATATCCGCACCATTTACGATGTGCATGTTGCCTGGATAGCTGGCATACGGTGAAGCGGTTTTAGGATCAACCAGACGCTGCCAGCTCCAGACCACATCTTCCGCGGTGATGGCAGTGCCGTCGCTCCAGGTGATGCCCGGGCGCAGATGGAACGTCCAGACGGTGTTGTCCTTGTTCTCCCATTTTTCCGCCAGCCGGGGCTGAACTTCACCCGACGGGGAAACGCTGACCAGCCCGTCGAATAAATCACTGATAATATTGAATTCGACGTCGCTTTCGACTTTATGCGGGTCGAGCGAAGCGGGCTCATTACCGTTGTTCCTGACCAGTTCCTGCTTATCGGCCAGCTGCGTTCCTGCCGGCACGTTAGCCGCCCAGGTAGCCGTGCTGGCGCACAGGATCCCTGCGGTAAGTAAAGAGAGCGTAAAGCGCGTGCGTGTTTGTGGTTTCATTTCCTTCGCCTTATTGTCTGTTTTTGTGACGATCCGGAAATAACTCTTAGCGGCCTTATGGTAATAACGCAATAATTTTCAGTAACCTATAAGAGGTTGATCTGATTAATCGCGCCAAACCGCTGTTCATACTGGTGAAATGTATTTATGCAGAAGAAACAACCAGCTCCAGCGCTAACCTGCTGAGTAAAGATGGGTAAAACCACTTTGAGACTGGCGCCCCGTTTCCTATTCTTTCCGTTAATTACATCTGTCATAAGAGAGTGACTCATGGATCGTATAATTACTTCCTCACGCGACCGCACATCGCTACTCAGCACCCACAAGGTGCTGCGCAATACCTATTTCATGCTCAGCCTGACGCTGGCGTTTTCGGCGATCACCGCCACCGCCAGCACCCTGCTGATGCTGCCGTCTCCGGGGCTGATCCTGACGCTGGTGGGTATGTATGGTCTGATGTTCCTGACCTACAAAACCGCTGACAAACCGGTCGGTATTCTGTCGGCCTTTGCCTTCACCGGCTTCCTGGGCTACATCCTGGGACCGATGCTGAACGCGTATCTGTCTGCCGGTATGGGCGACCTTATCGGCATGGCGCTGGGCGGTACCGCGCTGGTATTCTTCTGCTGCTCGGCCTACGTGCTGACCACCCGTAAGGACATGTCCTTCCTCGGCGGTATGCTGATGGCGGGTGTTGTTGTGGTGCTGGTGGGCATGGTGGCTAACATCTTCCTGCAGCTGCCTGCCCTGCACCTGGCGATCAGCTCCGTGTTTATTCTGATTTCTTCCGGCGCGATCCTGTTTGAAACCAGCAACATCATTCGCGGCGGTGAGACGAACTATATCCGCGCCACCGTGAGCCTGTACGTGTCGCTGTATAACATCTTCGTCAGCCTGTTGAGCATCCTGGGCTTCGCCAGTCGGGATTAAACCGCAGCGCTGTGAACCTGGCCCCGCTTATGCGGGGCTTTGTTTTTTGGTACACTGCTGCGGTTTTTGACTGACGCGTGAATGACTATGTTGAGTTTTGAAGGCAAAGAGATCGAGACCGATAACGACGGTTATCTGAAAGAGAGTGGCCAGTGGAGCGAACCGCTGGCGGAGAAAATTGCGGAAAACGAAGGGATAACCCTCTCTCCAGAACACTGGGAAGTGGTGCGTTTTGTTCGCGAGTTCTATCTTGAATTCAACACCTCTCCGGCCATCCGCATGCTGGTCAAGGCGATGGCCAATAAGTTCGGTGAAGAGAAAGGCAACAGCCGCTATCTGTATCGTCTGTTCCCGAAAGGCCCGGCAAAACAGGCCACCAAAATTGCTGGCCTGCCTAAGCCGGTGAAGTGTATTTAATACCGAATACCGAAATTTACGTATTCGCGCCCCGGTTGATGGGGTTCCGTTAAGACCTTATCAACCCGCGCGCTGCGCGGCCCACCCGCTTTCAGCCACGCCACCAGCTTGTCGACCTGCTCCGCTTCGCCGCAGGCGACCACTTCGACGCTTCCGTCGTCCATGTTGCGCGCGTATCCCGTTAGCCCAAGCTCAACCGCTTCGCGCTGGGTGCTGTAGCGGAACCCGACGCCCTGAACAACGCCGTGAACCCAGGCAATAGTGCAGACTTTAGACATTCTTCTTCTCCTTAACGTAGCGTTTTCGGTAAGCAGCCGTAGTGTTGCCGGAAACGGGCAGTGAAACGAGAGCTGGAAAGATACCCACATTGTAATGCGATTTCGCCGATCGGTAATCGGGTTGACTGTAGCTGTGACAAAGCCACGGCCATCCTCACCTCCTCCACAATCTGGCGAAAACTCTGCGACTCTTCACGCAACCGCCTGCGCAGCGTCGGCACGCTTAATGCGAGACGGCTGGCAACGTCCTGCGCAGTCCAGTCTCTGGCGGGCGACAGCATAATGAACTGCCGCACCTGCTCGGTTAGGTTACTGTTTCGCTCAACAAGCAGCGGACCCGCCACACCGTCATGCAGCAGGGCCAGCAACAGACCGAAGGCCTGATGCTTTTGTAGCGCTTCCGGTAACGCCTGACGCACGGCGTGCAGCAGGTTGTCCCACATAAATGCCAGCCCCTCGCTCAGCGGAGCACAGAGCGAATGCAGCGTCGTGCGCGGCCAGGATTTCAGGTAATGCGCTTTAAACTCGGCAACAATTTCCGGCGATAACATTAGCAAATCCGAGTGAAACAGCCCGTTTACAGGCTGATTGATAATTTCCATCGACGTATTGGCAGGGATAATAATGAGCTCATCCCGTGTCGCCTCCAGGCGGTTATCATCCTGAACAATCACCTTACTGCCGTGAGTGATATGACAAATAGCCGGAAAAAAAAGTTTAACCTGGTGCAGGCGATGCATTTTGCTGGCAGTCACTTCACCCGCCGTAAGATGTTTATGTCGAAAATGAAACTCCTGCACCCTGCCATCCTTATCTGCTGTAGGTTGCTGTTAACTGAGCCTTTGCCAGAACGTGACTATTGAGCATAAAACCGACCAGCGCGCCGCTGGCATTGTTGTCGACGGGCAGTTTATCCACGTCGAGCGCCCAGACGGTAATCTGATAGCGGTGCGGCTTATCCCCGGCGGGTGGACATACGCCGCCGAATCCAGAATAGCCGAAATCATTACGCCCCTGCACAGCGCCGGCAGGTAATTTCTCGCCGTTCGGATTACCGGCATCAGCAGGAAGCGTCATTGTCTTCGCCGGAATATTGGCTACTGTCCAGTGCCACCAGCCGCTGCCGGTAGGTGCATCCGGGTCATATACCGTAACGGCAAAACTTTTCGTACCGGCAGGGGGATTCTTCCATGCCAGCCGTGGTGAAGTATTTCCACCGTGGCAGCCGAACCCCTCAAACACCTGCTGTGTCGCTAACCGCCGTTCGCCGGAAATATCCCGGCTGGTGATGCCGAAAGGCGTTGCCGCTAAAACCTGAGAACTCATTGCCGCCAGAGCGGCTATGGCTATTACACTGTGCTTTTTCATGGGTATTTCCTTTGCTGAACCGGAAGCCCTAAGATAAAGCACGCAACAATGCCCCAATGTGCCTAAGCGATTTGATTTTGTGCCGAAACGCTCAACGGCATCCGCAGATGATTGCGCCTTGCTGAATGTGGTAATCTACGCGCCATTTCCTGAAATCGACAGAACAGCAAATTATGAGTGTACGTTTAGTGTTAGCCAAAGGGCGCGAGAAATCATTACTGCGCCGTCATCCCTGGGTCTTTTCCGGCGCGGTTGCCCGTATGGAAGGCAAAGCCAGCCTCGGTGAAACCATTGATATCGTTGACCATCAGGGGAAATGGTTAGCGCGAGGCGCCTACTCGCCAGCGTCCCAGATCCGTGCCCGCGTCTGGACGTTTGATAAAGATGAAACCATTGACATCGACTTCTTCGTTCGCCGCCTGCAGCAGGCGCAGCAGTGGCGCGACTGGCTGGCAAAACGTGACGGGCTGGACAGCTACCGCCTGATCGCCGGTGAGTCCGACGGCCTGCCGGGCGTGACCATCGATCGCTTCGGTGACTTCCTGGTACTGCAGCTCCTGAGCGCCGGAGCGGAATACCAGCGTGCCGCGCTGATCAGCGCGCTGCAAACGCTGTTCCCGGAATGCGCCATTTACGACCGCAGCGATGTGGCGGTGCGCAAAAAAGAAGGCATGGAGCTGACTCAGGGGCCCGTAACGGGCGAACTACCACCGGCCCTGCTGCCGATTGAAGAGCACGGCATGAAGCTGCTGGTGGATATTCAGGGCGGGCACAAAACCGGTTACTACCTCGACCAGCGCGACAGCCGTCTGGCTACGCGTCAGTACGTTGCCGACAAACGCGTGCTGAACTGCTTCTCCTATACCGGCGGTTTTGCCGTTTCAGCTCTGATGGGCGGCTGTGCCCAGGTTGTCAGCGTGGATACCTCGCAGGAAGCGCTGGACGTGGCAAAACAGAACGTCGAGCTGAACAAGCTGGATCTGAGCAAAGCGGAATTTGTACGCGATGACGTGTTCAAGCTGCTGCGTAAATATCGCGATCAGGGCGAGAAGTTCGACGTCATCGTGATGGATCCACCAAAGTTTGTGGAAAACAAAAGCCAGCTGATGGGCGCGTGCCGTGGGTATAAAGATATCAACATGCTGGCCATCCAGCTGCTGAACCCGGGCGGGGTTCTGCTCACCTTCTCCTGCTCCGGCCTGATGACCACAGATTTATTTCAGAAAATCATCGCCGATGCCGCAATAGATGCTGGCCGTGATGTACAATTTATAGAGCAGTTCCGTCAGGCAGCCGATCATCCCGTGATTGCTACCTACCCGGAAGGACTGTATCTGAAAGGGTTTGCCTGTCGCGTCATGTAACTTGAAAAGAGAAATATTGCCCGCACATAACGTGTAAGTCGTATTTCCCGGGAGGTGACTATGATTGCCAGCAAATTCGGTATCGGCCAGCAGGTCCGCCACACTTTGCTCGGGTATTTGGGTGTGGTCGTGGATATCGACCCGGAGTATTCCCTTGATGAACCGTCAGCAGACGAGCTGGCGGTGAACGCAGAGCTTCGCGCCGCGCCCTGGTACCATGTGGTGATGGAAGGTGATGACGGGCAACCCGTCCACACCTACCTTGCCGAAGCGCAGCTGAGTAGCGAGCTGCAGGAAGAGCATCCGGAGCAACCCACTATGGATGAACTTGCTCAGACTATCCGCAAACAGTTACAGGCTCCGCGCCTGCGGAACTAAGCGTGTAAAAAAGCCCGATGAACGGGCTTTTTTTTATTACTTCGCCAGCCCCAGACGGGGGATATCGATCGCCGGACAGCGGTCCATGACGACGTTCAGCCCCGCATCCCGCGCCAGTACCGCTGCCTGCTCGTTAATCACACCCAGCTGCATCCACAGCGTTTTCGCCCCTACGGCGATAGCGTCCTGCGCCACTTCCCACGCTGCCTCGGAGTTTCGGAAGACATCAACCATATCAATTTTTTCCGGCACGTCAGCGAGCGTGGCATACCCCTGCTGACCGAGTAAGGTTTTCCCCGCCACTTTTGGCGAGACCGGGATAACGTGATAGCCCTGATCGAGAAGGTATTTCATCACCCGATAGCTTGGGCGATCGGGTTTATCGCTCGCGCCCACCAGCGCAATGGTACGCGTAGATGTCAGAATCTCGGCAATATCGTTCTCTTTCATGGTTTTTCTCCTGGCTTTTTTAAAAGTGTACGCCAAACCGCACATCTCAACCATCCATCCCATACAGATGCATGAGGGCAAAACGGCGAAATATGTCTATATGTTAGTAAACGTGATTATCGAAAAATTTAGATACATTAATGCGGCGACAGGATTTCTGACGGGAGCCTTCTATGAAAACCGGTATTGCCACGGCTCTGATTGCGTTAGTGATGCCGGTCTGGGTTTTTGCTACCACGCTCCGGCTCTCTACCGACATTGATCTCCTTGTTCTGGACGGAAAAAAGGTCTCCAGCTCGTTATTGCGGGGTGCGGACAGCATCGAATTGGATAACGGGCCGCATCAGCTGGTCTTCCGGGTGGAAAAATCGATCGGGCTTGCGAATCACGAGCAAAGGATGTACATCTCGCCGCCGCTGATCGTCAGCTTTAACACCCGGCAAATCAGTCAGGTGAACATCACTCTGCCTCGCCTTGAAACGGAGAAAGAGTCTGCGGCCTTCGACGCTTCACCCCGCGTTGAACTGCTGGACGGGGATGCGATGCCGATTCCGGTGAAGCTGGATATTCTGGCGTTGACGACCTCACCGAAAGGCCCGGATTACGAGGCAGCGACCCAGACCTATAACAAAGCGGGTAAACGCGCCTCTCTTCCGCAGTTTGCGACCATGATGGCGGACGACAGTACGCTTTTGTCCGGCGTCTCCGAACTGGATGTCATTCCTCCCCAGTCCCAGACCCTGACGGAACAGCGCCTTAAATTCTGGTTCCAGCAGGCCGATCCCGACACGCGGGCCCGATTTTTACAGTGGGCAAAACAACAACCTTCATCATAAGCCACATTTTTTACGCCTTTCTCTTGCAGCGTCAGACGGTTCCCGTCATCGTGTAGTCAGTTAACCTGATGGATATGATTATGGAATTGACAACACGCACGCTGCCTGAGCGCAAACACATTGCTCTTGTGGCGCACGATCACTGTAAACAAATGCTGCTTAACTGGGTTCGCCGCCATCAGTCTTCGCTGGAAAAGCACGCCCTGTCGGCGACCGGCACCACCGGTAACCTGATCCAGCGCGAAACGGGTCTGCAGGTGAATGCCATGCTGAGCGGCCCGATGGGCGGCGATCAGCAGGTCGGCGCGCAGATTTCCGAAGGGAAAATTGATGTGCTGATCTTCTTCTGGGACCCGCTGAACGCGGTTCCGCACGATCCGGATGTCAAAGCGCTGCTGCGCCTGGCGACGGTGTGGAATATTCCAGTGGCGACAAACCTCTCGACGGCGGATTTCATCATCGAATCGCCGCAGTTTAACTCACCGGTAGATATCCTTATTCCGGACTATCAGCGTTATCTTTCAGAGAGATTGAAGTAGCTTTTTTTTGCCGGGTGGCGGCTACGCCTTACCCGGCCTACCCATCCTTGCCCGGCGGCGTTATGGCTTCCGCGCCACCGGCACATCTATACTCTTCAATATATCGACAAACACGGATGGCTCCTCTTTATTGAACAGCAGCCACACGCGATGGCGCGCGCGGGTCATTGCCACATACAGCAAACGCCGCTCTTCGGCATCCGGGAAATCTTCCGGCTCCGGCAGCAGGGCCTGTTCCATCACCGACTCGCGGGCCGGGGCCGGGAAACCGTCGCTCCCCTCTTTCAGCCCCACCACGATCACATAATCGGCCTGCTGCCCTTTGCTGGCATGAATCGTCATAAATTCAAGCTGCAGTTTCGGCCAGCGGGTGGCGGCTTTTTCCAGCGCCTCAGGTTTAATGTGATGGTAGCGTGCCAGCACCAGGATACGCTCATCGGGCTTAGCGTAGCCGCTGAGCTTGTCCAGCAGCGGTTCCAGCTGATCGTCCGCCAGCAGGGTCACTGCTTTTTTATCCCCAGGCCGCAGGCTATTGAGCGGTTTTGCCAGCTGATGCGGGTTCTGCTGGATAAAGCGGTTGGCGATTTCACCAATCCGTGAATTGAAGCGGTAGGTCGTATCCAGATCGCTGCGATCGCCTTCGCCAAAATAGTGGTGGAATGCGGTCGTCAGCGAAAGCTGTGCCCCGCTGAAGCGATAGATGGCCTGCCAGTCATCCCCCACCGCAAACAGAGAGGTATGTTTATTTTGTGCCCGCAGCGCCGAGAGCAGAGCCGCACGCTGTGGAGAAATATCCTGGAACTCATCCACCAGAATATGTTTCCACGGGCTGACAAAACGTCCCTTTTCAAGAATGATGATGGCTTGATGGATCAAACCGGAGAAATCGACCGCATTTTCTTCTTTCAATGCTGTTTTCCAGGCCTTCAGCAGCGGCGCCATCAGCTTGACCCGCTTCGAAAACAGCTCGCGGATTGCCTCCGGCGCGCTTTCAATCATCTCTGCCTGCGATCCACCGTGCATTCGCATCAGGCTGACCCAACGGTCAAGTCGCGAACCCAGCCGACGCGCCAGTTTGTCATCCTGCCAGAAGCTGCCCTCAGGCACCTCCCAGTTGAGTTCCTCTTCCAGCCACTGACGCCACCCTTTCGCCTGCGCCTTTTTCTCACTGCACTGCTGGCGCCACGTTTTGATGAACAGCGCCTGACGCGCCTGCGCGTCGTTTTCCAGCTTACTGATGGAAGGCACTTTTTTACTGCCCTGCTGAATAATATGCAGCGCAAGAGCATGGAATGTTCTGGCCGTGATATCCCGGGTGTGCAGGCGCTCCTGGACCCGTTCGTCCATTTCCTGCGCGGCCTTACGGCCAAAGGCCAGAAGCAGAATTTGATCGGCGACCGCTTCCCCGGTCGTCAGCAGCCAGCCGGCACGCGCGACCAGCACCGACGTTTTACCGCTACCGGCTCCCGCCAGCACCAGCAGCGACTGCTCGCCGTTGACCACCGCTCGCGCCTGAGCCGGATTGAGCGGTGAAGATTCCACCGTACTGAAAAAATCGGCGTATTGGGTAAGCATGGCATCCGTCCAGGCCTGGTTATGGGCGAGACGGCTTTTATCCTTTTCATTCAGCCAGGCCTGACACTGGCGCCAGGCGTCGCGACAGTTGTCAAACTCGTCGAGACGCGTCACGGAGAGCGGCAGCGCCGAGAGTGCCTGCCGGATCTTTTGCTGCAGGCCGGCAGTCTGCTGACGGGTCAGCCACGCGTGCTGCGCGTTGCTCTGGGCGATATCGTCCAGCACCTGCTGCAGCACCTGGGCGGCAATCACGCTCATATCCTGGCTCCACTGCTGCCAGAGTGCGTTCAGGTGATGATGGAAACGCTGGGTTTCCGCCCACTCGGTGCCATGAAGGCGCACGACTTTATCGTCAGGCAGAACGAACTCCAGCTCGCCCCACACCAGACCGCGTTTGCAATGAATAGCCAGAAGCTGATTAAACGGAATAAGGTATTCGTGGCGTTCCCCGGAGACTTTCACCCCGGCATTGAGGAGAACAACCCTGTCGTAAGGGTGTTGTGCCAGGCGTTTGCCCAGCGACGTTGCTTTCAGTTCCATGTTCCGCCAAATCCACGAAGAGATAATTTACCTGACAGTTTAACTGCCAGTTTTAAGGTGCTCCAGCCTAAAAAAACGTTACAATCATTGGGCGTTAATTATATCGAAAGGAAGTGAGCGTTTATGCGTACCGTTCTGAATGTGTTGAATTTTGTGCTGGGCGGTTTTGCCACCACCCTTTCCTGGCTTTTTGCCACGCTGGTGAGCATCGTCCTGATTTTCACGCTTCCCCTGACCCGTTCCTGCTGGGAAATCACAAAACTCTCCTTAATCCCCTACGGGAATGAAGCCATCCACGTTGACGAGCTGAATCCGGAGAGCAAAAACGCCCTGATGAATACGGGCGGAACCCTGCTTAACATTCTGTGGCTGATTTTCTTTGGCTGGTGGCTGTGCATCATGCATATTTTTGCCGGTATTGCACAGTGCATCACGATTATTGGTATTCCTGTGGGGATCGCAAACTTTAAGATCGCCGCTATCGCCCTTTGGCCCGTTGGTCGCAGGGTTGTTCCGGTAGAAGTGGCCAGAGCGGCGCGCGAAGCAAACGCTCGCCGTCGTTTTCAGTAAATAAGGACTGGCCGCGTTTATGCTAAGCCCACTGCTTCGCCGTTATACCTGGAACAGCACCTGGCTTTATAACGTCAGGATATTTATCGCGCTTTGCGGCACGGTTGCCCTGCCCTGGTGGCTGAATGATGTCAAGCTCACCATTCCGCTCACGCTGGGGGTGGTCGCCGGGGCGCTGGCGGATCTGGACGACCGTCTGGCCGGGCGCTTACGTAACCTGGTCATTACGCTTGTCTGCTTTTTTATTGCGTCAGCTTCCGTTGAGCTGCTTTTCCCGTGGCCCTGGCTGTTTGCCCTGGGCCTTACGCTCTCAACCAGCGGGTTTATTTTGCTGGGCGGGCTTGGGCAGCGCTATGCCACCATCGCGTTTGGTGCATTGCTGATCGCTATCTACACCATGCTGGGCGTTTCCCTGTACGACCAGTGGTACCAGCAGCCGGTTCTGCTGTTGCTCGGTGCCATCTGGTATAACCTGCTGACGCTAACCGGTCATCTGATTTTCCCGGTTCGCCCGCTGCAGGATAACCTTGCCCGCAGCTTTGAGCAGCTAGCCCGCTATCTGGAACTGAAATCCCGGCTGTTCGACCCGGACATCGAGGAAGAAAGCCAGGCGCCGCTCTACGATCTGGCCCTGGCAAATGGCCAGCTGGTCGCCACTCTTAATCAGACAAAAGCTTCCCTGCTTACCCGTCTGCGCGGCGATCGCGGTCAGCGCGGAACACGACGGACGCTTCACTACTATTTTGCAGCCCAGGACATTCATGAACGCGCCAGCTCCTCGCACGTTCAGTATGCCGCCCTGCGCGAGAAGTTCCGCTACAGCGACGTGATGTTCCGCTTCCAGCGTCTGCTGTCCATGCAATCCCAGGCGTGCCAACAGCTCTCTCACTCCATTCTGCTGCGCACGCCCTATCAGCATGACCCCCGCTTTGAACGCGTATTCAGCCATCTTGATGCGGCACTCGACCGCGTTCAGGCCAGCGGAACGTCACCGGAACACATCAAAGCGCTGGGTTTTCTGCTTAACAACCTGCGTGCGATTGATGCCCAGCTGGCAACCATTGAGTCCGAACAAGCGATGGCGCTGCCAGGCAGTGAGGTGGAAAACCAGCTTGCTGATGACAGCGTACACAGCGTTAGCGATATGTGGCTACGGCTGAGCCGCAACTTTACTCCGGAGTCGGCTCTCTTTCGGCACGCCGTGCGAATGTCGCTGGTGCTGTGCGTGGGGTATGCCTTTATCCAGATTACCGGGCTGCATCACGGCTACTGGATCCTGCTGACCAGCCTGTTCGTCTGCCAGCCGAACTATAATGCCACCCGACATCGTCTTGCGCTGCGTATTATCGGCACGCTGGTTGGCGTCGCGATTGGCCTTCCGGTGCTCTATTTCGTGCCCTCCGTTGAAGGTCAATTGATCCTGATCGTGATCACCGGCGTGTTGTTCTTCGCGTTTCGCAACGTGCAGTACGCCCATGCCACCATGTTCATCACGCTGCTGGTGCTGCTCTGCTTTAACCTGCTGGGTGAAGGGTTTGAAGTCGCCCTGCCCCGAGTGATCGATACCCTGATTGGCTGTGCGATTGCCTGGGCCGCGGTCAGCTTTATCTGGCCGGACTGGCGTTTCCGAAATTTGCCGCGCGTGGTAGACAGGGCGATGAACGCCAACTGTCGATACCTTGACGCGATCCTGGAGCAGTATCATCAGGGCCGCGATAACCGCCTGGCTTACCGGATAGCCCGCCGCGACGCGCACAACAGTGATGCGGAACTGGCCTCCGTAGTCTCTAACATGTCGACGGAGCCTCGCGCCACGGCGGATATTCGTGAGACCGCGTTCCGCCTGCTCTGCCTGAACCATACGTTCACCAGCTATATTTCGACGCTGGGCGCTCACCGTGAGAAACTCACCAACCCGGGTATTCTCAACCTGCTCGATGACGCCGTCTGTTATGTCGATGACGCGCTTCATCATCGACCAGCCGATGAGCCGCGCGTTGAACAGGCGCTGGATGAACTGGCTCAACGCATTGCGCATCTAGACCCGGGAAACGACAGTAAAGCACCTCTGGTGCTTCAGCAGATAGGCCTGCTTATCGCTCTGCTGCCTGAAATTTGCCGGCTGCAACAGCACATCGCTACCTGGAGGAGTGATTCTCCTGTGGCTCAGTCAACGCATTAAACCACTCCGTGAGCTCCCGGCGAATGTCTGCCGGGAGTGCCGCTTCATGCAGCCCCTCGATAGCCCCTTCCAGCGCGAAGAGAACTTTAATACTCAGCGCTTTATTTTTTGCCCGCATCTTTAGCCAGCACGCCCTTGCACCAAGCTCCCGCAACATTTCCTCATTGGTGATGCCAGCTTCAAAGAGCAAGACTTCAAGCTGAAAGGTCAGGTTTGGCAGATCCTTGAGTCGGTTTCGTTGATGGCGCTGATAACGCTCTTTTCTTGCCGCACTGAGCGCAAACGAGGAGAGCTGAAGTAACCGCTCCCTGTCCTGCCATAATCCGTCATCAACACGATAATAGTTGAGCAGCACCGGACGGCCTCGCTTCATCAACGTCAAAAAAGAGGAGGCATTTTTTACACAGTATTTGGCACTCTCCTCACAGGCGCGAAGGTAAAGCTCGCCATCTGAGACCATGGCAAAAACAGCATCATCCACCGCAAGGGTATAGCCGCCAAACAACGCGCGGTGATGAATCTCGCCCAACGGGGAGAGGTATTCCTGAGATTTATAAATCCGTTCATAAGATATCTTTTTCATGATATTTCCCTTCAAAATCATAAAGTAACAACTAAATTTCTTACTAGCGGATCCGTTAGCAGGAAAATAGGCAACTTAACGTCGTTGAGCAAGATGATTTTTCGAGGAGCATCAAGATTGAATGAATTTTGCGAGTCGCTTTCCGAAAATGAGGTTGATCTTTGGGCATACAGGGGTTACTGTATATCCATACAGTAACTACAGGGCTGGAATGAATATGCACACTTCAGGCTATGCAAATCGCGCTACCTCTCTCTCTTCTGCTGCAGGCAATGTCTCGCAGAATTCCATCGAGCGTGTTTCCACGGGGCTTATCAGTGAAGTGGTTTATCGTGAAGACCAGCCCTTGTTAACGCAACTTCTGTTACTGCCGTTATTACAACAGCTCGGTCAGCAATCGCGCTGGCAGCTTTGGCTCACGCCTCAGCAAAAGCTGAGCCGTGAGTGGGTTCAGTCCGCCGGCCTGCCGCTGACGAAAGTCATGCAAATTAATCAACTCTCGCCTTGCGATACCGTTGAGTCGATGATCCGCGCGTTACGCACAGGGAATTACAGCGTGGTGATTGGATGGTTACCGGAAGAATTGACTGAAGAAGAACATTTCCGTCTGACTGAAGCCGCTGAAGAAGGGAATGCGATCGGGTTCATTATGCGTCCGGTTCGATCGGATTCTTACCGCAGAGGACAACTTTCTGGGCTAAAAATTCACTCAAATTTGTATCATTGAGTGAAATTAAGATTTTTCCTGGAATTTTTTTTGACCGCAAGATGGGATTTAAGTTCCCGACCTAAAAATTGCGGCAAGGCTTGTCTGGTGCGGTTCTCCTTAATTTTATTGCACAAAATTCGTTCGAAAAATGTTAAATAATCGGTATACGGAACTTTTTTTTTCATATGCCTGACGGACTTCACACTTGTAAGTTTTCAGCTACGTTGTAGACTTTACATCGCCAGGGGTGCTCGGCCTAAGCCGAAGATATCGGTAGATTTATATTTGACCACGCCCCCCGGTGAAGGATTTAACCGTGATTCTCTCTTGAGACTTTCATGGCGAATTTTGGATGATAACGAGGCGCAAAAAATGAAAAAGACAGCTATCGCGATTGCAGTGGCACTGGCTGGCTTCGCTACCGTAGCGCAGGCCGCTCCGAAAGATAATACCTGGTATGCAGGTGGTAAACTGGGCTGGTCTCAGTTCCACGACACTGGCTGGTACAACAGCAGCCTGAACAATGATGGCCCAACTCACGAGAGCCAGCTTGGTGCAGGTGCGTTCGGTGGCTATCAGGTTAACCCGTATGTTGGTTTTGAAATGGGTTACGACTGGTTAGGTCGTATGCCATACAAAGGCGACACCATCAACGGCGCTTTCAAAGCACAGGGCGTTCAACTGACCGCTAAACTGGGCTACCCAATCACTGACGATCTGGACGTGTACACCCGTCTGGGCGGCATGGTATGGCGTGCTGACTCCAGCAACAACATTTCTGGCGACAACCATGACACCGGTGTTTCCCCAGTATTCGCTGGTGGCGTTGAGTGGGCTATGACCCGTGACATCGCTACCCGTCTGGAATACCAGTGGGTTAACAACATCGGCGACGGCAACACCGTTGGTGTTCGTCCAGACAACGGCATGCTGAGCGTAGGTGTTTCCTACCGTTTCGGCCAGCAGGAAGAAGCAGCACCAGTTGTTGCTCCAGCGCCGGCTCCAGCTCCAGAAGTACAGACCAAGCACTTCACTCTGAAGTCTGACGTTCTGTTCAACTTCAACAAAGCGACTCTGAAACCAGAAGGTCAGCAGGCACTGGATCAGCTGTACACCCAGCTGAGCAACCTGGATCCTAAAGACGGTTCTGTAGTGGTTCTGGGCTTCACCGACCGTATCGGTTCTGACGCTTACAACCAGAAACTGTCTGAGAAACGTGCTCAGTCTGTTGTTGATTACCTGATCTCTAAAGGTATCCCAGCTAACAAGATCTCCCCACGTGGTATGGGCGAATCTAACCCAGTTACTGGCAACACCTGTGACAACGTGAAAGCTCGCGCTGCACTGATCGACTGCCTGGCTCCAGATCGTCGCGTAGAGATCGAAGTTAAAGGCATCAAAGACGTTGTAACTCAGCCAGCGGCATAAGTTATCGCCTTATAAAAAAACCCCGCCATGCGGGGTTTTTTATTGTCTGAAGAAAAGTAAAAAATCTACTTTTTACCCAACAGAGCCTGAAGGTCGTTCTTCAGCGTCGACATCTGGTTGGCGTACTTCTCTTTATGTTCTGCATCCTCAATCAGCTGCACGATGGTTTCCGACAGCGTTTTTCCCCGTCGTTGTGCCAGCCCGGCCAGGCGCTGCCAGACAACGAACTCAAGGTCGATTGATTTTTTGCGAGTGTGCTGATGCTCAGCATTAAAATGCCGTTTGCGTCGCGCGCGGATAGTTTGCTTCATCCGGTTTAACAACGCAGGATTGATGTGTTTCTCAATCCACCCGTTAACCTGTACCGGTTCATTTTCGAGGGTCAGCAAAATATCCACGGCTTCTTGCGCAGCGCTGGCTTCGATGTAGCAGGTGATCAGCTCCCCTTCACGGTGCTTTTTGACCAGGTATTTCCATTTCCAGCCGCTTTCGAGATTTTCCAGTTGTTGATATTTCATTGCGATCTCAGTGTTACCACGTAACTCTGTTCAGAATATCAGTTTTTTAGCAATCTGCTGAAAAGAAATCATATCCTGTGAGTGAATGCAGCCATTCGCCCTGTCGAAATCCCCAATCCTGCTTGGGTACAGCCCCCCGCTTACGGTATACTCCACGCTTTTACATCTGACTAAAAAACATCAACTTTGACCATTACGAAACTTGCATGGCGTGACCTTGTTCCGGATACCGAAAGTTATCAGGAACTGTTTGCACAGCCAGATCTCGCAAAAGAACACGAATTCATCCTTAGCGATACGCAGCCCCGTTTGCATTACGCGCTGGAGCAGGTGTTAAGCCCCTGGGCAACTGCGCCCTTCATGCTGCTCAAAGCCCCGGAAGAAGCGGAATACCTGACGCTGCTCGGTGATGCTGTGCGTCAGCTGAAGCCGGAAGCGAACGCCGTTTTTGGCGGGCAGTATCGTATTGCGGGACATGATGTCACTTTCGAACCTGCGGCGCAGGCCGATGGCGCTTTTGCCGCTAAGGGCGAAGTGGTTACCGCTAACTGGGTCGAGGCGGAACAACTCTTTGGTTGTCTGCGCCAGTTTAACGGCGAACTTTCGCTGCAGCCGGGGCTGGTACATCGCGCAAATGGCGGTGTTCTCATCATCTCACTGCGTACCCTGCTCTCGCAGCCGCTGCTGTGGATGCGTCTGAAAACCATCGTGCATCAGCAGCGTTTCGACTGGGTCGGCTACGATGAGTCTCGTCCCCTGCCTGTCTCGATTCCGTCTATGCCGCTGTCGTTAACCGTCGTGCTGACGGGCGACCGTGAGTCGCTGGCGGACTTCCAGGAAATGGAGCCCGAACTGGCTGAGCAGGCGGTATATAGCGAATACGAAGATAATATCCAGATTGCCGATGCCGACGATATGGCGCAGTGGTGCCAGTGGGTGATGACCGTTGCAGAACGTTTTGCGCTGCCAACGCCTGCGGCTGACGCGTGGCCAGGCCTGATACGCGAAGCGGTGCGCTATACCGGTGACCAGGAAACGCTGCCACTCTGCCCGCTCTGGATAGGTAAACAGCTGCGTGAAGTGGGTGTGATTAGCGGTAACGGTGCGTTCACCGGAGAGCAGCTCACCCAGATGCTGGCTCAGCGAGAATGGCGAGAAGGCTATCTTGCTGACCGTATGCAGGATGAAATTCTGCTGGAACAAATTCTGGTGGAAACCGAAGGCGAACGCGTCGGGCAGATCAACGCCCTGTCGGTGATTGAATTTCCTGGCCATCCGCGCGCATTCGGGGAACCGTCCCGTATCAGCTGCGTTGTGCATATTGGCGATGGCGAATTTACCGACATCGAACGCAAAGCCGAGCTGGGTGGAAACATTCACGCCAAAGGCATGATGATCATGCAGGCGTTTTTGATGTCTGAGCTGCAGCTTGAGCAGCAGATCCCCTTCTCGGCCTCGCTGACGTTTGAGCAGTCCTACAGCGAAGTGGATGGTGATAGCGCCTCTATGGCTGAACTGTGCGCCTTAATCAGCGCCCTGGCGGAAGTCCCCATCAATCAGAACATCGCGATCACCGGCTCGGTGGACCAATTCGGTCGTGCCCAGCCTGTCGGCGGCCTCAACGAAAAAATTGAAGGCTTCTTCTCTATCTGCCAGCAGCGCGGTTTAAACGGCAAGCAGGGTGTAATTATTCCTGCTCCTAACGCACGCCATTTAAGCCTTAGCCAGGAGATTCTGGATGCGGTTGAACAAGAGCAGTTCGCCATCTGGGCCATCGAAGGGATTGAGGATGCACTACCCTTACTGACAAACCTGGTATGGGATGGCGAAGGGCAAACCACCCTGATGCAGACTATCCAGGAGCGCATTGCTCAGGCAACACAGCAGGATGCTCGTCACCGTTATCCATGGCCGTTACGCTGGCTGGGCTGGTTTAGTTCGAACTGATCGGACTTGTTCAGCGTACACGTGTTAGCTATCCTGCGTCCTTCACTAAAATAAGGCTTACTGAGAACATGGTAGATAAACGCGAATCCTATACAAAAGAAGATCTTCTTGCCTCTGGTCGCGGCGAACTGTTTGGCGCAAAAGGCCCACAGTTGCCGGCCCCGAACATGCTGATGATGGACCGTGTCGTGAAAATGACCGAAACCGGCGGCAACTTCGATAAGGGTTACGTAGAAGCAGAACTCGATATCAACCCGGACCTGTGGTTCTTCGGTTGCCACTTTATTGGCGATCCGGTAATGCCTGGCTGTCTGGGTCTGGATGCGATGTGGCAGCTGGTTGGCTTCTATCTGGGCTGGCTGGGTGGCGAAGGTAAAGGCCGCGCACTGGGCGTGGGCGAAGTGAAATTCACAGGCCAGGTTCTGCCTACAGCGAAGAAAGTGACCTATCGTATTCACTTCAAGCGCATCGTAAACCGCCGCCTGATTATGGGCCTGGCAGATGGTGAAGTACTGGTCGACGGTCGTCTGATCTATAGCGCAAGCGACCTGAAGGTTGGCCTGTTCCAGGACACTTCTGCGTTCTGATCGTGCTTTTCGAACCCCGGAAAGGCGAAACCTCCGCAATGCGGAGGTTTCTTTTTTGAAAGAGACGTTATCAGGCTATGAGTGCCCTGTCGCCGATGGCTTCTCGCCAGCCTCCAAGCCATTGTGACCTTTGATTTATCGTCTGATAAGGACACATTTCTTTAGAACGTCCAGCGATGCCGGCCTGATAACCACGTTGATGAGCCCGTTCCAGGCGATCTCGTTTCTGTCTCTTCATGCCTCGTTTCCCTCATTCTTTTGTCTGGTGGAAAGAAAACAGTGTCTGCACTATCTGCACAGGCACAGATAACGAATACCCCGAATTAGTCGCATCGTCAATGTTCAAAATTCATACGGGTGTCATATCTGTGAGCTACATGGAAGTTCATTTGTACAAAAATTGTGACGTGGCACAAGTAACAACCTGAGTTGAAAACGAAAAAAAAACCGCAATCAGCGACAGGCCAACTGCGGTTTTAATGATGAATTTTACTTATGGCAGCCGGGAAATCTCCCTCGCGATACTGGCCGACTCCTGCGCCCAACCCTGAGCCAGGACTTTCACCATTTCGTCATAGCCATCCTTCTGCTGCTTCAGCTCCAGATGGAAAGGACGCTTAATCAGCTGCCCCTGATGGTTCAGCAACCACTCCCCGCTGATCACCACCGCACCGTCATAGCGGCCGTGGAAGCCCGTTACTGTGACGTTCAGCGTATCCTGATCGTTACCCAGCGGCTGCGACGCGACTACCCAGCCCGGAAGCTGGCTGCCCAGGTTAGCCACCAGCGTGTTGCGCAGCTGCTGATCCAGCGGGCTGGCCCACAGGTTGTTGGTCGCAATCACGTATTTAACGTCGCTGGTCTGATAGACCACGCCGTTTCCTGCCAGATAATCCGGCACGGCGACCTGCTCAACCCACAGCTGGCGGTTTCCCTGACTCGCCGTGCTTTGCCCACCGCTGTGGGTTGCCACAGGCAGCTGATAATAACTTTTATTATCTCCCCCTGAACTGCACGCCGTTAACAGCAGAGCGCCAACCATCAATAGCCATTTTTTCATTCTTTTGCCCTCTTCGGCTCAGGATCCTTTTTATCTTTCGCTTCGAACACCAGCGCATTGCTCTTCTCGTTGAGCGTTTTCAGCACCGGCTGCAGTTCACGCAGGACCTGATCAAGACGCTGCATATCTGCCACCATCTTGTTATAGGCCGCAGATCCCGGCTGGAAGCCCTGCATACTGCGGTTCAGCTCACGCAGCGTTTTCTGCATGTCCTGCGGCAGCTGCTGCATGCTCTGGCTCGCCGTGATCTTGTTGATGTTATCCAGCGTGGTTTGCAGACGGCGCATCGTTGCCTGGCTTTCGCTTAGCGAGTTTGTCGCCGCTTCAATCATCGGATTCAGTGGCAGATTGTTGATCTTGTCCAGCGTCTCCATCAGACGCTGCTGGATCTGCGCCAGACCGCTGCTCACCGTTGGGATGATCTTGTAGCCGCCGAATTCACGGATACCGGTAATCGGCGGTGCTTTCGGGTAGAAGTCCATATCCACATACAGCGCGCCGGTTACCAGGTTGCCGGTTTTCAGCGATCCGCGAAGACCGCGTTCCATCAGTTGGGTGATATGGGTAGCGATATCCTGATTTTCACCAATCTGGTTAAGCAGACGCTCTGGTTCAATGCGGATCAGCACCGGAATGCGATAGTCATCATCCAGCATCTGGCTCAGACCCGGGACGAAGAACGGCACTTGCCCAACCGTACCGAGGCGAATACCGCGGAACTCAACGGGCGCCCCCGGCTGCAGGCCGCGAACGGAGTCTTTGAAGAACATCAGGAAGTCAACGTGATCGGTATAGAGTGCATCCTGAATGCTTTTTTGATCGTCAAAGAGGCGGAAAGCGGTGTTCTCTGCAACCGGCTGCCCCAAATCCAGGCCTTCCGGCACGTCAAAACTCACGCCGCCGCCAAACAGCGTGGTCAGCGAACCCATTTCAACGCGCATGCCTGCCGAGGTCAGATCCACCGCGATCCCGCTGTCTTTCCAGAAACGGACGTTGCTGGTGACCAGGCGATCGTTTGGCGCATTAATGAAGAGCTGATAGCTAATTGCGCGTTTCTGCGGATCGAACGTGCTTTTCTCAACTGACCCGACGCGGTAGCCGCGGAACAGGACCGGGTCGCCGGCCGTGAGCTGACCTGCTTTTTTGCTGTCGAGGATCACGCGGATGCCCTTGGCATCAGGCGGCGCAAGCGGCGGTGAATCCAGAAGCTGGTATTTGGCAGGCTGGTTACCCTTAGCGCCGGGCTGCAGCTCTATGTAGGCGCCCGAAAGCAGCGTTCCTAAGCCGCTGATCCCTTCACGCCCCACCTGCGGTTTAACGACCCAGAAAACGGAATCGCCATGCAACAATTTCTCCATGCCGGCATTAAGGCGCGCCTTAATCTCCACATGGGTTAAATCGTCGGTCAGGGTTGCGCTTTCGACCACGCCCACATCCACGCTACGGCTTTTGATGGTCGTTTTACCGCCCTCAATCCCCTCGGCATTGGTGGTTATCAGCGTGACTTCCGGTCCCTGATGGCTGTAATGATAAAACAGGATCCATGCACCGATCAGCGCGGTCACGATGGGAAAAATCCACACCGGTGACCAGTTTTTGACCTTCTGCACTTTCGCCTCTCCACTCTTATTTTCCATGCTCTTACTCTTCCTCATGGCTTGATTCAGGCTCACGATCCCACGATAAACGAGGGTCGAAGGTCATGGCCGCAAACATGGTCATGATCACGACCAGTGCAAACATTAAAGCCCCCATCGCGGGATAAATACTCATCAAACCGCCCATCCGCACCAGCGCAGAGAGAACGGCGATGACAAACACGTCTATCATTGACCAGCGTCCAACAAACTCGACCACTTCATAAATCAGGTGCATACGTTCGCTGTCGCGTTTTCCATGGCCCTTCGCATCCCAACAGAGCCAGGCGATGGCGATCATTTTTAAGGTTGGCACCATAATACTGGCGATAAAGATAACGCCAGCGACCGGATAGGAACCCTCGCCCCAAAGCAGTATCACCCCGGCCAGGATCGTCGAGGGCATTTTGTCACCGAGCAAATCGGTGATCATGATTGGCAGAATATTGGCAGGCAGATACAGCATGATGGACGTGACCAGCAGCGCCATCGTCCACTGAAGACTATTTTTACGCCGCACGTGCCCTTTCGTTTCGCAGCGCGGACAAACGTCGAGATCGGCGGGCAGCACGGCGGTACAGCATGGGCAGGAACGCAGCCCCTGACGAATTCCGGGTACGCCGACCTTTACCGTCTGCGCAAGCGTCGGTGCCGGGGCGATATCATCCCACGCCCAGCGCCTGTCAACGCACTGGAATGCACGCAGCTGGAGGACGCAGTACAGACACCAGGGAATAAAGCTGCTGCCGATCCCCACGTCGCCGTACGCCATCAGCTTCACGAAACTGACCAGAATGCCCGCCAGAAAGATCTCGGCCATGCCCCAGCTTTTGAGCTGAAAAAGGATACGCGCAAGTCGGATTTTCAGTGATGCGGGCATCCTGACGCGGTTGACCAGCAAAAGGATTACGACCAGGCAAAAAGCCGGGACTATCTGGACAAACAGGAGAAAAAAGGTGCCGAGGCTGGCGTAATCTTCTGAGAACATCACGCCCGGGATCTCAAGCAAATCCACCTGGCTGGTTATCCCACCCACCTTCATATAGATGAAGGGGAAGAGATTGGAGAGCAGCAGCATAAAAAGTGCTGCAAGAGCGTAAGCAGTGGGACGCTGCCGCGGCGCGTCCCACTCGGTTGTCAACGTCGCACCGCAACGTGGACACAGGGCTTTATGTCCGTGACCAAGCTCTGGCAACGCCACGAGCATATCGCATTGCGAGCATAAAATATGCCTGTCGGCATGGTGCTGGTCACACATATGTTATCCCTGTTTATGCGCCGTTTTTCAGAGACTCAAGGTACTCCCAGCGCTCAAATGCTTCTTCCAGGGCTTTTTCAGCCGCGGACAGTTCTGATAGTACTTTCTGAGTATAGTCATGCGATTGGGTAAAGAATGACGCATCAGTAACCTGTTTTTGCAGATCCTCAAGCGCGGCCTCCAGCTCTTCAAGACGCTGCGGCAGTCCCTCCAGTTCGCGCTGCAGGTTATAGCTTAGTTTAGCCGAGGTTTTCTTGACAGTTTCTGCTTTTGTTACAGTAGCTTCAGGACCAATTTTGGACTTTGACTGCTTCGTCGCCAGCGACTGTGCCTGCTGCCCTTTTGCGTCGTGATAACCGCCTACGTATTGACCAATTCGCCCTTCACCTTCGAAGATCCAGCACTCGGTCACGGTGTTGTCAACGAACTGACGATCGTGGCTAACCAGCATCACGGTACCCTGATAGCCGTCGATCAGCTCTTCGAGTAGTTCCAGCGTTTCGACATCAAGGTCGTTCGTTGGTTCATCGAGAATCAACAAGTTACTTGGCTTCAGGAACAGGCGCGCCAGCAGAAGACGGTTGCGCTCACCGCCTGACAGCGCGCGCACCGGCGTCATGGCGCGCTTCGGATGGAACAGGAAGTCCTGCAGGTAGCCCAGCACGTGGCGCGGCTTGCCGTTTACCATCACCTCCTGCTTACCTTCAGCGAGGTTATCCATCACCGTACGGTCCGGATCCAGCTCCGCGCGGTGCTGGTCGAAGTAGGCGACCTCCAGCTTGGTCCCGCAGTGAATGCGGCCGCTGTCGGCCTGCAGCTGGCCCAGCATCAGCTTCAGCAGCGTGGTTTTACCGCAGCCGTTCGGGCCAATCAGGGCGATTTTGTCGCCGCGCTGGACCTGTGCGGAGAAGTCTTTCACCAGCACTTTACCGTCAACCTGGTAGTTGACGTTTTCCATTTCGAAGACAATCTTGCCGGAGCGGGACGCCTCTTCCACCTGCATTTTGGCGCTGCCCATCACTTCGCGACGTTCGCTGCGCTCGCGACGCATCGCCTTCAGGGCGCGCACGCGGCCTTCGTTACGGGTACGGCGGGCTTTGATGCCCTGGCGGATCCAGACCTCTTCCTGCGCCAGCTTGCGGTCGAACTCGGCATTCTGCAGCTCTTCCACGCGCAGGTTTTCTTCTTTCTCCAGCAGATAGGTGTCGTAATCGCCGGGATAGGTGACCAGCTTGCCGCGGTCGAGATCGACAATACGCGTCGCCATATTGCGGATAAACGAACGGTCGTGTGAGATGAAAATAATGGTGCCGCTGAAGGTTTTCAGGAAGCCTTCCAGCCAGTCGATCGCTTCGATATCCAGGTGGTTAGTCGGTTCGTCCAGCAGCAGCACCTTCGGCCCGCTAACAAGCGCGCGGCCCAGGGCCGCCTTACGCAGCCAGCCGCCGGAGAGCGCCGACAGCTCCATATCGGGTTCCAGACCGAGCTGTGCCAGCACTTCATTAATACGGTTTTCAAGCTGCCACAGACCGTGGTGATCGAGCATCTCCTGCACTTTTGCAAGTTCGTTGAGGTTTTTGTCGCTCGGATCGGTCATCACCAGATGCGAAATCTCGTGATAGCGCTTCAGGTATTCGGCCTGTTCGGAGATCCCTTCCGCAACGAAATCGTAAACGCTGCCGGTCACGTGACGCGGCGGGTCCTGCTGGAGGCGGGAGACGATCAGATCCTGTTCGTAAACAATGCGTCCGTCATCCAGGCCCTGTTCACGGTTAAGGATTTTCATCAGCGTGGATTTACCCGCGCCGTTACGGCCCACCAGACAGACGCGCTCGTTATCTTCGATGTGCAGCTCTGCATTATCGAGAAGCGGTGAGTCGCTGAAAGAGAGCCACGCGCCGTGCATACTAATTAAAGACATTTATTTTTCCTTTCAGACCGCGGTAATCAACCAGCAGTTATGGATTTGACGGTTACGGGCAAAGTCCTGAGACAGCGTTTTTTGGCTGATTTCTTGTGCTTTCAGTCCCAGGGCTGCTAAGCCGTCATGATCCATACGGAAGCCGCGTTTGTTGTTCGAGAACATAATGGTGCCGCCTTTGCGCAGCAGGCGCTTCAGGTCGGTCATCAGGCGCAGGTGATCGCGTTGAACGTCAAAGCTATCTTCCATACGCTTGGAGTTGGAGAAGGTCGGAGGATCGATAAAGATCAGGTCGAACTGCTCATCGGTATCGCGCAGCCAGCCCAGCACGTCGGCCTGCATCAGGCGATGCTGACGTCCGGTTAAGCCGTTAAGGCGCAGGTTGCGCTCCGCCCACTCCAGATAGGTGCGGGACATATCTACCGTGGTAGTGCTGCGCGCGCCGCCCAGACCGGCATGCACGCTGGCGCTGCCGGTGTAGGAGAAGAGATTCAGGAAGTCCTTGCCTTTACTCATCTGGCCCAGCATGCGGCGGGCGATACGGTGATCGAGGAACAGACCGGTATCCAGATAGTCGGTCAGGTTGACCCACAGGCGCGCGTTGTATTCGCCCACTTCGATAAAGTCGCCCTTCTCGCCCATCTTCTGATACTGGTTTTTGCCTTTCTGACGTTCACGCGTTTTCAGCACCAGCTTGTTTGGCGCAATACCCAGCACGGCGATGGTGGCGGCAATGACGTCCAGCATGCGCTGACGCGCTTTTTGCGCATCAATGGTTTTCGGCGGCGCATATTCCTGAATCACCACCCAGTCCGCGTAGCGGTCAACCGCCACGTTGTACTCCGGCAGGTCGGCATCATACAGGCGGTAGCATTCAATGCCCTCCTGCTTCGCCCACTTCTCAAATTTCTTCAGATTCTTGCGCAGACGGTTAGCGTAATCTTCCGCCACGCCGGACGGCTTGCTGTCGGCCGCCTTCTCCGCCAGATGGTAGTTTTTCTGCACGCAGTCCAGCGGGCCGTTTTTCGCCTTAAACTGGCGATCGGCACGCAGCTGCAGGCAGCTCAGCAGCTCCGGCGAGGCGCTAAACAGAGACAGGTTCCAGCCGCCGAAGTGGTCCTTCATATTACGGCCCAGCAGGCTGTGCAGGGCAATCAGCGCCGGTTCACTATCGAGACGTTCGCCATATGGCGGGTTGCTGATCACGGTACCGTACGGGCCTTTTGGCAGCGGGTTGGTCAGGTTTGCCACGTCTTTTACTTCGAAGGTGACCAGCTCGCCGATACCGGCACGGCGGGCGTTGCTGCGCGCGCGCTCAATGACGCGCGGGTCGCTATCGGAGCCGTAGAAATGAGAGGTATATTCCGCCAGCCCCTTACGTGCGCGGGTCTGCGCGTCGTCTTTGACCTCTTTCCAGAGCGCTTCATCGTGCTGCGCCCAGCCTTTGAAGCCCCACTGGCCGCGGTGCAGTCCCGGCGCGCGGTCGGTGGCCAGCATGGCCGCTTCAATCAGCAACGTACCGGAACCGCACATCGGATCGAGCAGCGGCGTGCCCGGCTGCCAGCCGGAGCGCATCACAATCGCGGCCGCCAGGGTCTCTTTGATGGGTGCCATACCGGTACGATCGCGGTAGCCGCGCAGGTGCAGGCCCGCGCCGCTCAGATCGAGGGAGATACTCGCCGTGTCGCCGTTCAGCCAGACGTTAATACGCAGATCGGGGTTTTCACGATCGACGTTAGGACGTTCCTTATTTTTACGGGTAAAGCAGTCCACAATGGCGTCTTTTACGCGCAGGGCACCGTACTGGCTGTTGCGGATCTCGTCGTTCACGCCGTTGAAATGTACCGCAAAGGTAGCATTCGGGGTGAAGATCTCTGTCCAGTCGATCATCTGTACGCCGGTATAGAGATCAAGGTCGCTATAGACCTTGCACTCCTTCATCGGCAGCATGATGCGCGACGCCAGGCGGCTCCACATCAGGCTCTGGTAAATAAGCCGCGTGTCGCCCTCAAAATGGACACCACCCTGAACCACCTGGCACTCTTGCGCGCCCAGGCTTTCCAGTTCAGTTTTTAACAGCTCTTCCAGCCCACGGGCCGTACTGGCAAACAGAGAATTCATATCGTCACTTTTACTCTTAGAAAATTGTCGCGCATTATAGCTAATATGGCGTGTATGTCATAAAGTTGAAGGCTTATTTTCATTCGAGGGAGTGTGCAGTGGCGACGTTATCCAGGCTTTTTATTCATCCGGTGAAATCCATGCGCGGCATCGGCGTCTCTCACGCGCTGGCCGATATGAGCGGATTTGCCTTCGATCGTATTTTTATGGTCACCGAGCCTGACGGAACGTTCATTACCGCACGCCAGTTCCCTCAGATGGTTCGCTTTACCCCTTCCCCGCTTCATGACGGTTTGCACCTTACCGCGCCGGACGGTTCCAGCGCGGTGATTCGCTTTGCTGATTTTGCGCCCGTCGATGCGCCGACGGAAGTGTGGGGCAATCATTTTACCGCGCGCATCGCCCCGGATGAGATCAACCGCTGGCTGAGCGGCTTCTTCTCCCGCGACGTGCAGCTGCGCTGGGTTGGGCCTGAACTGACGCGTCGCGTGAAGCGCCACGACGCCGTTCCCCTCTCCTTCGCCGATGGCTTCCCGTTCCTGCTGACTAACGAAGCTTCACTGCGTGATTTGCAAGGCCGCTGCAAAGCCAGCGTTAAGATGGAACAGTTCCGTCCGAACCTGGTAGTGACGGGTGCCGACGCCTGGGATGAAGACACCTGGAAAGTGATCCGCATTGGCAGCGTCATTTTTGACGTGGTGAAGCCGTGCAGCCGCTGCATTTTCACGACGGTTAGCCCAGAGAAAGGCCAGAAGCACCCTTCCGGCGAACCGTTGAAGACATTGCAGTCATTCCGCACCGCGCAGGACAACGGCGATGTCGATTTCGGCCAGAACCTGATCCCGCGCTCCAGCGGCGCGATCCGCGTCGGTGATGAGGTAGAAGTGCTCGCCCGTGGGCCAGCAAGGGTTTACGGCTCGGGTCAGGAAGAGGAGTTTGTCGACGTTGAGACAAACGTCGCCGCTGCGGTAGAGATTCACTGGCAGGGCAACGTGATCCGAGGTAATAACCAGCAGGTTTTGCTTGAACAGCTGGAACAAGCAGGGATCCGCATCCCCTATTCCTGTCGCGCCGGAATTTGCGGATGCTGCCGAATCAGGCTGGTGGATGGAGAGGTCAGTGCGCTGAAAAAATCAGCAATTGGAAGTGACGGCACAATTCTGTGCTGTAGCTGCGTCCCGAAAACGTCCGTACAGCTGGAAGCTTAAACCGCCTGCTCGAGGCTGAAGGCATCCACGCGAAGCTGGGGCTTCAGCCTGTCGTTCATGACCTTAATCGCATCCCCAAGCTGCATCGTCCGCCCGGCAATCGTTACGCCGGGCTGCGCCAGCAGACAGAGTGCAGCATTTTCGCCAGGCTCAACCACCAGCAGGCTCACCTCTTCTGCGGTATCACTCAGATTTACGCTCGCCGCATCGCCCGTTGCCGGGGTCCAGTTCATGCCGTGGGGCAGGAAATGCCAGCTCTTTGGCATTTGCGGTTTCAGGAAACGGATAGCCACCAGCGCATTTAATACCAGCTCGGCGCGCTGCTCTTTAGAGAGCACCAGATCGCGGCATTTTTCCTCAAAGGAGAAATAAAGCGCAGCATCGTCAACGCAAAAGCCCGACGGGGAAAACGCATCCGGGGTTAACATTCGGCGGGCAAAACGAGAACGAAACAACATGCCATTGGCTAAGTCGAGCATCATTCGGTCATGCTCGTCGCAAAAATACCAGCGCCAGTTATCGTCAGGTTTAATTCGCATGTGTCTCTCCCGTCCCCAAACGTCCTGTACTAAAAATGTCCTGTTTGCCGCCTCGTTTATAACACCATTAATAAAAGACTATAATGACTAAATAAGCAACAGTGACGGAATATAAAACAACCAGGGCTGGAAATAAAGCCCTGGTTGTCTGATTAAGAGAAAAGATTAGATATGAGTAACGATTTCTTTAATCAGCGGCGGTCCTTTAAATATAAAGCCGGAATAGATCTGCACCAGCGACGCACCCGCCGCCATTTTCTCGCGCGCAGCAATCACGGAGTCAATGCCGCCGACGCCAATAATCGGCAGACGACCTTTTAATTCCGCAGACAGGGCGCGAATAATTTCGGTGCTTTTTAATTGTACCGGACGGCCACTTAACCCACCCGCTTCGTCACAGTTTTTCATTCCCTGCACGAGGGAACGATCGAGGGTGGTATTGGTTGCAATCACACCATCAATATTATGGCGAACCAAACTGTCGGCAACCTGGATCAATTCTTCGGGAGAAAGATCCGGGGCGATCTTAACCGCGACCGGAACATATTTATGGTGGATCGACTGAAGTTCATTTTGCTTATTTTTAATGGCACTCAGAAGATCGTCCAGCGCTTCGCCATATTGTAAAGAGCGCAGCCCTGGGGTATTGGGTGAAGAAATATTCACCGCAATATAACCGGCATAGGCGTAGACTTTTTCCATACAAATCAGATAGTCATCTTTACCCTGCTCTACCGGCGTGTCTTTATTTTTGCCGATATTGATGCCTAATATCCCGTCAAAATGGGCTTTTTTTACATTCTCAACCAGGTGATCAACACCGAGGTTATTAAAGCCCATGCGGTTGATCAGCCCTTCGGCTTCCACCAGTCGGAACAGGCGCGGCTTGTCATTTCCCGGCTGCGGGCGCGGGGTGACGGTACCGATTTCAATGGAGCCAAAGCCCATCGCGCCCAGGGCATCAATGCACTCGCCATTTTTGTCCAGACCGGCCGCCAGACCCAGCGGATTTTTAAAGGTCAGCCCCATGCACTGCACAGGTTTTACCGGCACATTCTGACGTACCAGAGCGGCCAGCGGCGTTCCGGTAATACGACGTAATTGCTGGAATGTAAATTCATGAGCGCGCTCAGGGTCGAGCTGGAAAAGGGCTTTACGAACGAAGGGGTAGTACATGAACTCTCCTGGATTCCCGGTGTGCAAACCGGGAGGGGATTATGGGCGATCCAGGCGCGAAAGGGAATTGACCTGCGGCAAAAAATCAGCGCAAAACGCAATCGTTTACCTTCCCGTCTATTTCTTATGCACTTTTTCGCATTTTAATTGCAGATAAATCATTTAGTGGAATAACCGTGCGGTGTCACACTCCTGAAAATTGTTATGAATGTTAGATAAAAGCAAACAATTAGTTATAAGGAGGAAGTATGCGCGTCATTACCCTGGCCGGAAGTCCACGATTCCCGTCGCGCTCCAGCGCCCTGCTGGAATATGCCCGTGAAAAACTGAATGCTCTGGATGTGGAAGTGTGCCACTGGAACCTGCATAACTTCGAACCTGAAGATTTGCTCTACGCCCGTTTCGACAGCCCCGCGCTGAAAACCCTCATTGAGCAGCTTAACGGCGCTGACGGCTTAATAGTGGCAACGCCCATTTATAAAGCCTCTTTTTCCGGCGCGCTGAAAACCCTGCTCGATCTGCTTCCGGAACGCGCCCTGGACGGCAAAGTCGTACTGCCGCTGGCAACGGGCGGTACGGTTGCCCATTTACTGGCCGTGGATTACGCCCTGAAGCCGGTACTGAACGCGCTGAAAGCGCAGGAGATCCTCCACGGCGTTTTCGCCGATGACTCCCAGGTTATCGATTATCAACACAAACCACACTTTACGCCCAACCTGCAAACCCGCCTCGATAACGCCCTGGAGACGTTCTGGCATGCCCTTCACCGCAGAGATATCCAGGCCCCGGCGTTTGGTCAGCCTCAAGGAGTCGCACATGTTTAAAACGTTCACCCGTATCGGTCTGGCAGGTCTGATGGCCCTTACCTCGCTGGCCCATGCCGCAGAAACGGCTCCGGAAAGTTTACGCATCGGGTATCAGAAAGGCAGCGTCAGCATGGTGCTGGCGAAAAGCCACCAGCTTCTGGAAAAACACTTCCCGGACACCAAATTCTCCTGGGTGGAGTTCCCTGCCGGCCCGCAGATGCTGGAGGCCCTTAACGTGGGCAGTATCGATCTTGGCAGCACGGGCGATATTCCGCCGATCTTCGCACAGGCCGCGGGAGCGGACCTCGTCTATGTAGGCGTTGAGCCGCCCAAGCCGAAGGCCGAGGTGATCCTGGTGCCTGAAAACAGCGACATTAAAAGCGTCGCCGACCTTAGAGGACATAAAGTTGCTTTCCAGAAAGGTTCCAGCTCACACAACCTTTTGCTGCGAGCTCTGCAAGAGGCCGGACTCAAGTTCACCGACATTCAGCCCGTCTACCTGACTCCCGCTGACGCGCGCGCCGCGTTCCAGCAGAAGAACGTTGATGCCTGGGCCATCTGGGACCCGTACTACTCCGCCGCATTGCTGCAGGGCGGCGTTCGCGTGCTGAAAGACGGTACCACGCTGAAGCAGACCGGCTCGTTCTATCTGGCCGCGCGTCCTTATGCGGAAAAGAACGGCGCATTTATTCAGGGCGTGCTGGATACCTTTACCCAGGCCGATGCCCTGACCCAGACCCAGCGTCAGGAGAGCATTTCCCTGCTGGCGAAAACCATGGGCTTACCTGAGCCGGTGATCGCGAGCTATCTCAACCACCGTCCGCCGACCACCATTACCCCGGTGGACGCACACGTCGCCGCACTTCAGCAACAAACGGCTGACCTTTTCTATCAAAACCACCTCGTGCCAAAACAGGTCACTATTCGCGAACGCATCTGGCAGCCTGCAGGCAAAGAAGGAGCTAAATCATGAGTCTGAATCTTTTCTGGTTTTTACCCACCCACGGTGATGGACACTATCTTGGTACAGAAGAGGGCTCGCGCCCGGTTGACCACGGCTACCTGCAGCAGATTGCGCAGGCGGCGGACCGAATCGGTTTCACTGGGGTGCTCATCCCGACCGGACGTTCATGTGAAGATGCCTGGCTGGTCGCCGCATCAATGATTCCGGTCACCCAGCGTCTGAAGTTCCTGGTTGCGTTACGTCCTAGCGTCGTCTCCCCTACCGTGGCGGCACGTCAGGCGGCAACGCTGGACAGACTATCCAACGGCCGCGCCCTGTTTAACCTGGTGACGGGCAGCGATCCGCAGGAGCTGGCAGGCGATGGGGTGTTCCTTGACCATACCGAACGCTATGAAGCTTCCGCCGAGTTCACCCGCGTCTGGCGACGCCTGCTGGAAGGTGAAACCGTTACCTTCAAAGGCAAGCATATCCACGTTCGTGACGCGAAACTCTACTTCCCGCCGGTGCAGCAGCCGCGCCCGCCGCTCTATTTTGGCGGATCGTCGGATGTGGCTCAGGATCTGGCGGCAGAGCAGGTCGATCTCTATCTGACCTGGGGCGAACCGCCTGCGCTGGTGAAAGAAAAAATTGCCCAGGTCCGCGCTAAGGCGGCCGCCCATGGCCGCAAGGTGCGCTTCGGCATTCGCCTGCATGTGATTGTGCGCGAAACCAGTGAAGAAGCCTGGCAGGCGGCGGACCGCCTGATCTCGCATCTGGATGATGAAACGATCGCCAGAGCCCAGGCCGCATTTGCCAAAACCGACTCCGTCGGGCAGCACCGGATGGCATCCCTGCACAACGGCAAGCGCGAGAATCTGGAGATCAGCCCGAACCTGTGGGCGGGCGTTGGTCTGGTGCGCGGCGGTGCGGGCACGGCGCTGGTCGGCGACGGACCGACCGTGGCCGCGCGCATCAACGAATACGCCGAGCTGGGTATCGACAGCTTCATTCTCTCCGGTTATCCGCACCTGGAAGAGGCCTACAAGGTGGGCGAGCTGTTATTCCCGCACCTGGATGTCGCCATTCCGGAAATTCCGCAGCCGCAGCAGCTCCAGCTGCAGGGCGAAGCCGTGGCGAACGAATTCATTCCACGTAAAGCCGCACAGAGCTAAGGAGCGACCATGTCTGCCACCTCACAAAAATGGCTGCTGCGCGCCGCGCCGTGGTTTTTACCCGTCGGCATTGTGGCTCTCTGGCAGCTCGCGTCGTCCACCGGCTGGCTGTCGAGCCGCATTCTGCCCTCTCCGGAGGGTGTTGTAGAAGCGTTCTGGTCGCTGAGCGTCAGCGGTGAGCTGTGGCAGCACCTGGCGATCAGCTCCTGGCGCGCGGCGATCGGGTTTTCCATCGGCGGCAGCATCGGTCTGGTTCTGGGCCTGATCAGCGGTCTTTCACGCTGGGGCGAGCGGCTGCTGGATACCTCCATCCAGATGCTGCGCAACGTGCCGCATCTGGCGCTGATCCCGCTGGTCATCCTGTGGTTTGGGATTGATGAGAGCGCCAAGATTTTCCTCGTGGCGCTGGGCACGCTTTTCCCCATTTACATCAACACCTGGCACGGCATCCGCAATATCGATCGCGGTCTGGTCGAGATGGCACGCAGCTACGGCTTGTCCGGTTTTTCCCTGTTTATTCACGTGATCCTGCCGGGCGCCCTGCCCTCCATTATGGTCGGGGTGCGTTTCGCGCTCGGCCTGATGTGGCTAACGCTGATTGTGGCGGAAACCATCTCGGCCAACTCCGGGATTGGCTACCTGGCGATGAACGCCCGCGAATTCCTGCAAACGGACGTGGTGGTGGTTGCCATTATCCTTTATGCCCTGCTCGGCAAACTCGCTGACGTTAGCGCCCAGTGGCTGGAGCGCAGCTGGCTGCGCTGGAACCCGGCCTATACCCTTCAGGAGGCGAAAGCATGAATACTGCACGACTGAATCAGGGGACACCGCTACTGCTGAACGGCGTCACCAAACGCTACGGCGATAACACCATTCTTAACGGGCTGGATCTGCATATTCCCGCCGGACAGTTTGTGGCAGTTGTCGGGCGCAGCGGCGGCGGAAAGAGTACCCTGCTACGGCTTCTGGCCGGACTGGAAGCCCCCAACGGCGGCGATATTCTGGCAGGGACAACGCCGCTTTCGAATATCCAGGACGATACCCGCATGATGTTCCAGGACGCGCGCCTGCTGCCGTGGAAATCGGTTATCGATAATGTCGGGCTCGGTCTTAAGGGCAACTGGCGGGATGAAGCCCGCCAGGCGCTGGCCGCCGTTGGGCTGGAAAATCGAGCCGATGAATGGCCTGCAGCCCTTTCGGGTGGGCAGAAGCAGCGCGTGGCGCTGGCGCGCGCGTTAATTCACCGTCCGGGCCTGCTGTTGCTTGATGAACCGCTGGGCGCGCTCGACGCCCTGACGCGAATCGAAATGCAGGATTTGATTGGATCTCTCTGGCAGGCACACGGCTTTACGGTACTGCTGGTGACGCATGACGTGAGCGAAGCCGTCGCAATGGCCGACCGGGTGCTGTTAATAGAAGATGGCAAAATAGGTCTGGATCTGACGGTAGATCTTCCGCGGCCTCGTCGCGTGGGCTCGGCAAGACTGGCGGAGCTGGAAGCGGAAGTGCTGGATCGGGTGATGAAGCGTGGAGGTACGGAGTTACAGCGAGCTAAGGCTAATGCCTGATGCCCTCACCCCGGCCCTCTCCCACAGGGAGAGGGCCGGGTTAACTTTTATTACGCTAAGGCTTTAGCAATCTTCTCGTACAGATCGCCAGACAGGTTTTCCAGCCCTTTCAGCTGCTCAAGCGCGGCACGCATTTTCGCCTGACGCTTCGCATCGTAGCGTTTCAGACGGATCAGCGGCTCAATCAGGCGCGACGCCACCTGCGGGTTACGGCTGTTCAGCTCGGTCAGCATTTCCACCATGAACTGATAACCGCTGCCGTCTTCGGCGTGGAACGCGGCCGGGTTGCTGCTTGCAAACGCGCCAATCAGCGAACGCACGCGGTTTGGGTTGCTCAGTGTAAAGGAACGATGCTTCAGAAGGCTGCGCACGTTGCTGAGCGCATCGGCCGCCGGGCTGGTCGCCTGCAGGATGAACCACTTGTCCATCACCAGGCCATCCTGATGCCACTTGTCGTCGTACTCCTGCATCAGCGCGTCGCGGCACGGCAGCTCAGCGGCAACGCTTGCACCCAGCGCGGCCAGCGCGTCGGTCATGTTATCCGCTTCATGATACTGCTTGCTCACAAGGGTGTTCGCCAGCTCGGTTTCACCAAACGCCAGGTAGCGCAGACAGGTATTACGCAGAGAACGTTTACCAATGTCCGCGTGCTCAACGCGATAAGCGTCAAGCTTGTTGGCGTTATAAATGGCGAGGAACTCGTCCGCCAGTTCAGCAGCCAGCGTACGGGTCAGCGCTTCACGCACCGCCACGATCGCGATCGGATCGATAATCTCGAACAACTCGGCGATTTCCGTTGCTGACGGCAGGGTCAGAATTTCAGCGGCGAGCGCCGGGTCAATCTTCTCATCCAGCAGGATCGCGCGGAACGCGTCAGCCACGTGCACAGGCAGCGACAGCGGCTGGCCCTGCTGGTGACGGTTTACGTTGATCTTGATGTAGGTCGCCAGCAGGCTTTGCGCCGCATCCCAGCGGGAGAAATCGTTGCGCGCGTGACGCATCAGGAACGTCAGCTGCTGATCGCTCCACTTGTACTCCAGCTTCACCGGCGCGGAGAATTCGCAGAGCAGAGCAGGCACCGGCTGGAAGTAGACGTTATCAAAGATAAAGGTCTGCTCGGCCTGGGTCACGTTCAATACGTGGTGTACCGGGTGGCCGCCCTTCTGCAGTGGGATGACTTTGCCTTCGTTATCGTACAGCTCAATGCTGAACGGAATATGCAGCGGGTATTTCTCTTCCTGCTCTGCCGTCGGCGGCGTGCGCTGACTGATGGTCAGCGTGTACTGCTCGGTTTCCGGATTGTAGTCGTCTTTGACGGTAACAATTGGCGTACCGGCCTGGCTGTACCAGCGGCGGAAGTGGGAAAGATCGACATTAGAGGCATCTTCCATCGCCTGCACGAAATCGTCGCAGGTGGCCGCGCTGCCGTCATGACGCTCGAAGTAGAGCTGCATCCCTTTCTGGAAGTTCTCTTCACCCAGCAGGGTGTGGATCATGCGGATAATTTCTGCACCCTTCTCGTACACCGTCAGGGTATAGAAGTTGTTCATTTCGATGACTTTATCCGGGCGGATCGGGTGCGCCATTGGGCTGGCATCTTCCGCAAACTGCAGGCCGCGCATGGTACGCACGTTGTTGATGCGGTTCACCGCGCGTGAACCCAGATCGGAGCTGAACTCCTGATCGCGGAAGACGGTCAGGCCCTCTTTCAGGCTCAGCTGGAACCAGTCGCGACAGGTGACGCGGTTACCGGTCCAGTTGTGGAAATATTCGTGGCCGATGACGCGTTCGATATCGAGATAATCTTTATCGGTAGCGGTATCGGTGCGCGCCAGCACGTATTTGGAGTTAAAGACGTTGAGGCCTTTATTCTCCATTGCGCCCATGTTGAAGAAATCAACGGCGACGATCATATAGATGTCGAGGTCATATTCGAGGCCGAAGCGCTCTTCGTCCCACTTCATGGAGTTGATGAGCGAGGTCATCGCCCACGGCGCGCGGTCAAGGTTACCGCGGTCTACGAACAGCTCCAGCGCCACCTCGCGGCCTGAGCGCGTTTTGAAGGTGTCACGCAGCACGTCGAAGTCCCCCGCCACCAGCGCAAACAGGTAGCACGGTTTCGGGAACGGATCCTGCCACTGAACCCAGTGACGGCCATTCTCCAGCTCGCCTTCACCTACGCGGTTGCCGTTGGAGAGCAGGAAGGGATACAGGGTTTTATCGGCGATGATTTTGGTGGTGAAGCGCGCCAGGACGTCCGGGCGATCGAGATACCAGGTAATGTGGCGGAACCCTTCCGCTTCACACTGGGTACACAGCGCCACGCCAGACTGGTAAAGCCCTTCCAGCGCGGTATTGGCGGCCGGGCTGATTTCATTCACGATGCGCAGCGTAAACTGTTCCGGCAGGTTGTCGATGACCAGTTGGTTGTTTTCTTCTTTATAGTCCGACCAGGCTTCATCATTGATATGCAGGGAGACCAGCGTCAGGTCTTCGCCATCCAGACGCAGCGGAACGGCGGTTGCGCTGTGGCGCGTCACTTGACTCACCGCCGTGACAACGGTTTTTGTGGCATCCAGGTCAAAAGTCAGATCGATTTCGCTAATCAGGTAATCCGGCGCACGGTAGTCGTGGCGGTATTTGGCTTGTGGCTGTTGTGTCATAGAAAACCTTATGCATCGTTTGTCGAGTAACGTTTCAATATATTCCTGTTGCGCAAATCGCGCTATGCAGAATGTTCATCTTTTCAGGGGCAAAACCTTTTTTTGCTACATTTGTATAACACGGGGCACAAAATGCCCTCGACCATAAAACGCGCTTATGTTGTGATCGGGGTTCAATAAATCACTAAACAAGGTATACTCCGGAGTTGTTTATTGTACTAAACGCTCCTGTGAGAGGATGCTACTGCGCACCTATGACTCAATTCGCTTCTCCAGTTCTGCATACGTTGCTGGATACCGACGCGTATAAACTGCATATGCAGCAAGCCGTTTTCCACCACTACTATGACGTTCACGTCGCGGCGGAATTCCGCTGTCGTGGCGACGACTTGCTCGGTATCTACGCAGACGCCATTCGTGAACAGGTCGATGCTATGCAGCATCTGACGCTGCAGGACGAGGAATATCAGTGGCTTTCTGGCCTGCCTTTCTTCAAAGCCGACTACCTGAACTGGCTGCGCGATTTCCGCTATAAGCCGGAGCAGGTCACCGTGCTTAACGATAACGGCAAGCTGGATATTCGCCTTGAAGGTCCGTGGCGGGAAGTGATCATGTGGGAAGTGCCGCTTCTGGCGGTGATCAGTGAACTGGCTCACCGCTACCGTTCGCCGGAAAAAGGCGTCGAGCAGGCGGTCGCCGCGCTGGAAAACAAACTCGCAGCCTTCTCCACGCTGACCGCAGGGCTGGACATGTCCCGCTTCCGCCTGATGGACTTTGGTACGCGGCGCCGTTTTTCGCGCGACGTACAGGAGGCCATCGTTAAACGTCTGCAGCAGGAGCCGTGGTTCGTGGGCACCAGTAACTACGATCTGGCCCGTCGCCTCAACCTGACGCCAATGGGTACCCAGGCGCACGAGTGGTTCCAGGCGCATCAGCAGATCAGCCCTGACCTGGCCAACAGCCAGCGCGCGGCGCTGGCCGCATGGCTTGAGGAGTACCCGAATCAACTCGGGATCGCCCTCACCGACTGCATTACGATGGATGCCTTCCTTCGCGACTTTGGACCTGAATTTGCAGAGCGATATCAGGGGTTACGCCACGATTCAGGGGATCCGATCGAGTGGGGCGAGAAAGCGATTGCCCATTACGAGAAACTTGGCATTGACCCGATGAGCAAAGTGCTCGTCTTCTCGGATAATCTCGACCTGGCGAAAGCGGTCGAACTCTATCGTCATTTCAACACCAGAGTGAACCTGAGTTTCGGGATTGGTACCCGGTTGACCTGCGACATTCCTCAGGTAAAACCTCTGAATATCGTGATAAAGCTGGTGGAATGTAACGGCAAGCCGGTGGCGAAACTCTCCGACAGTCCGGGTAAAACCATCTGCCATGACAAAGCGTTTGTCCGCGCATTGCGCAAAGCGTTCGATCTCCCCTTGATTAAAAAAGCCAGTTAAGCGCTTATGGGAGCCTTTATGGCTCCCTTCCCTTATTTATTTCTCAATTCTTCTCTTTTGACTGCGAAATTTACTTGTCTGATAGCGGATGGCAGGTAACATAGATATCCCCCCATAAGGGTGGACAAGTGTTTATTTTTTCCGACTATTAACAGAGAGAATATTATGAGCGTTGTGCCTGTAGCCGACGTACTCCAGGGCCGTGTCGCCGTTGACCAGGAAGTCACCGTGCGCGGATGGGTGCGTACCCGCCGAGATTCTAAAGCTGGCATCTCCTTCCTCGCCGTCTATGACGGTTCCTGCTTTGATCCTGTACAGGCCGTCATTAATAATTCTCTGCCCAATTACAATGATGACGTTCTGCACCTGACAACGGGCTGTTCCGTTATTGTCACCGGCGTGGTTGTAGCATCACCGGGTCAGGGCCAGAGCTTCGAAATTCAGGCTTCTGCCATTGAAGTCACCGGCTGGGTTGAAGATCCGGATACCTATCCGATGGCGGCTAAACGTCACAGCATCGAATATCTGCGTGAAGTGGCCCACCTGCGTCCGCGTACCAACCTGATTGGTGCGGTGGCGCGCGTGCGTCATACGCTGGCGCAGGCGCTGCATCGTTTCTTCGATGAACAGGGTTACTTCTGGGTGTCGACCCCGCTGATTACCGCGTCCGACACAGAAGGTGCCGGTGAGATGTTCCGTGTCTCAACGCTGGATCTCGAAAACCTGCCGCGCACGCCGGAAGGTAAAGTGGACTATGACAAAGACTTCTTTGGTAAAGAGGCCTTCCTGACCGTTTCCGGTCAGCTCAACGGCGAAACGTACGCCTGTGCGCTGTCTAAGATCTACACCTTCGGCCCTACCTTCCGCGCAGAAAACTCCAACACCAGCCGTCACCTGGCGGAATTCTGGATGCTGGAGCCGGAAGTGGCGTTCGCCGACCTGGACGATGTTGCGGGCCTGGCGGAAGCGATGCTCAAGTACGTCTTCAAAGCGGTGCTGGAAGAGCGTCCTGACGACATGAAATTCTTTGCAGAACGCGTAGACAGCGATGCAGTAGCGCGTCTGGAGCGTTTTGTCTCAGCCGACTTTGCGCAGGTGGACTACACCGACGCGGTGGCGATCCTCGAGAAATGCGGTGAGAAGTTCGAGAACCCGGTTTACTGGGGCGTAGACCTGGCGTCTGAGCACGAGCGCTATCTGGCCGAGAAGCATTTCAAAGCGCCGGTTGTCGTTAAAAACTACCCGAAAGACATTAAGGCCTTCTATATGCGCCTTAACGAAGACGGTAAAACCGTGGCAGCGATGGACGTCCTGGCGCCGGGCATTGGTGAAATCATCGGTGGCTCTCAGCGTGAAGAGCGTCTTGACGTGCTGGACGCGCGTATGGAAGAGATGGGGCTCAACCCAGCTGATTACAGCTGGTACCGCGATCTACGCCGTTACGGTACCGTACCGCACGCCGGTTTTGGTCTGGGCTTCGAGCGTCTGATTGCCTACGTGACCGGTGTTCAGAACGTACGCGACGTGATTCCGTTCCCACGTACTCCACGTAACGCCAGCTTCTAATCGCTAAAAGACTAAAATGGCCAGCAGATGCTGGCCATTATTTTATTCTGTATTGTCAGTTTTCGTCAGCTTAAAGTCAGCGTCTTTAAACCTTCGCCCCGTCACAACCACTACCTGTTACGTTTTGTTTCCGCGAAACATCCAGCCACAAAAAATAAACCCTATTCTTATTGCGATTATTTCACCATCGGGCAATAGCACAAATTTCAACCATTTTCACAGCCATCCAGAAGGCTTTCAGGAGTCATAAGAAAAAACGGGTCGTTTAGCGTCTGTTTATATGAATTGCCTTTATCCAAATTAATCATAAGGAATTCATATATATAGGATATGCTCTGTTGTTTAATTCGCCAGGGCACTCTGAAGTTTGAGGTGGTTCACAAAGTTCCCAAAAATAAATATTTAGTTACACATATTTTCTTTCTGTTACTCAATCTTGAGAATTGTAGCACTTTCAGGCTAGCGAAACGCTTCGGCGAATGGAAAGATGCCTGTCAGATACATAAAGACACCTAACTCTCATCAATAGTTCCGGAAATATTTATTGACAGAATTTATTGACGGCAGTGGCGAGTGTCATAAAAAAACCAATGAGGGTAATAAATAATGATGAAGCGCAATATTCTGGCAGTGGTAATCCCTGCCCTGCTGGTAGCCGGTGCAGCTAACGCTGCAGAAATCTATAACAAGAACGGCAACAAGCTGGACTTCTACGGTAAAGTTGTGGGTGAACACGGCTTCACCACTTCTGGCGTACACAAAAACGCTGACTCTTCTTATGGCCAGATCGGCTTCAAAGGCGAAACTCAGATTAATGATCAGCTGACCGGTTACGGCCAGTGGGAATACCGTGCACGCGCCGGTGCAGCTGAAGGTGACCAGACTAACGTAACTCGTCTGGCTTTCGCTGGCCTGAAAATCGCTGACGCGGGTTCTCTGGACTACGGTCGTAACTACGGTATCGTGTATGACGTAGAATCCTACACCGATATGGCTCCATCCTTCTCTGGCGAAACCTGGGGTGGCGGTTATGTTGATAACTACATGACCAGCCGTTCTACTGGACTGCTGACCTACCGTAACAACAACTTCTTCGGTCTGGTTGATGGTCTGAACTTTGGCGTTCAATACCAGGGTAAAAACGATCGTAAAAACCTGAATGAAGCAAACGGCGACGGCGTTGGCCTGTCACTGGGTTACGAGTTCGGTGAAGGCTTCGGTCTGATCGGTGCCTACAGCACCGCTAACCGTACGCTTGAGCAGAAAAAAGATGGTAAAGGCGATAAAGCTGAATCCTGGGCTGTTGGCGCGAAATACGACGCAAACAACATCTACCTCGCGACCGTTTATGCAGAGACTCGCAACATGAGCCGCCTGGGTAACAGCGGCGAAAACTATGTTCCGAATGATGATGGTAATGTTTATAACATTGCTAACAAGACTCAGAACTTCGAAGTTATCGCTCAGTACCAGTTCGACTTCGGCCTGCGTCCTTCCGTTTCTTACGTTCAGTCCAAAGGTAAAGACCTGAACGGCATCGGCGACCGTGACCTGGCGAAATACATCACCACTGGTGCGACTTACTACTTCAACAAGAACTTCAACGTGTACGGTGACTACCGCTTCAACCTGCTGGACGACAAAGATGCGTCCACCAGCTGGGTTGGCTCTGACAACCAGGCTACCGTTGGCGTAACCTACCAGTTCTAATCAGTACACCACTTTGTTATATGCTTAATGAACAGGGCTTCGGCCCTGTTTTTTTATGCCTGACAGAAAATAATGGCGACTTTTGAAAAGCCGCACGCTTTTCGTCGCAAACGGTTGGCATTTTGTAAATCTACCGTTAACCTGATAGCGGATTTCACTTCTGTAATCACAATGGAACTTCGTCATGTTTGAGAACATTACCGCCGCTCCTGCCGACCCGATTCTGGGCCTGGCCGATCTGTTTCGTGCCGACGACCGCCCTGGCAAAATCAACCTGGGTATTGGTGTATATAAAGATGAAACCGGCAAAACTCCGGTACTGACCAGCGTTAAGAAAGCTGAGCAGTATCTGCTGGAAAACGAAACCACCAAAAACTACCTCGGTATTGATGGTATCCCTGAATTTGGTCGCTGCACCCAGGAGCTGCTGTTCGGTAAAGGCAGTGCAATTGTGAGTGACAAACGTGCCCGCACAGCACAGACCCCAGGCGGTACCGGTGCGCTGCGCGTGGCGGCGGATTTCCTTGCGAAAAACACCTCTGTTAAGCGCGTTTGGGTAAGCAACCCAAGCTGGCCTAACCACAAGAGCGTGTTTAACTCTGCGGGTCTGGAAGTGCGTGAATACGCCTACTACGACGCGGCAAACCACTCTCTCGACTTTGACGGCCTGCTGGCGAGCCTGAGCGAGGCGCAGGCAGGTGACGTGGTGCTGTTCCACGGCTGCTGCCACAACCCAACCGGTATCGACCCGACGCTTGAGCAGTGGCAACACCTGGCGAAGCTGTCCGTAGAGAAAGGCTGGCTGCCGCTGTTTGATTTTGCCTACCAGGGCTTCGCCCGTGGCCTGGAAGAAGATGCCGAAGGCCTGCGCGCGTTCGCAGCCGTGCACCAGGAGCTGATTGTCGCAAGCTCCTACTCCAAGAACTTCGGTCTGTACAATGAGCGCGTGGGTGCCTGTACGCTGGTTGCCGCTAACGAAGAGACCGTCGATCGTGCGTTCAGCCAGATGAAATCGGTTATCCGCGCTAACTACTCTAACCCACCGGCACACGGTGCGTCTGTTGTTGCGACTATCCTGAGCAACGATGCGCTGCGCGCTATCTGGGAACAAGAGCTGAACGATATGCGTCAGCGCATCCAGCGCATGCGCCTGCTGTTTGTGAACACCCTGGCTGAGAAAGGCGCGGATCGCGACTTCAGCTTTATCATCAAACAGAACGGTATGTTCTCATTCAGCGGCCTGACCAAAGAGCAGGTTCTGCGTCTGCGTGAAGAGTTTGGCGTGTACGCCGTGGCCTCTGGCCGCGTGAACGTTGCAGGCATGACGCCTGACAACATGGCGCCACTGTGCGAAGCGATTGTCGCCGTACTGTAATTTGCGCCCATAAAAAAGCCTGCGTTACGCAGGCTTTTTTTATTCGGGTTACCAGACAGGCATTTCATCCTGAAGGAACGGGTTATGGAGCCGTTCATAGCCCAGCGTCGACATCGGACCGTGTCCAGGGATAAACGTTACATCATCACCAAGCGGCAATAACTTCTGTTTAATCGACTGAATCAGTTGACCGTGGTCACCGCGCGGAAAATCGCTGCGTCCTACGCCACCTTTGAAAATCACATCGCCGGAAATCAGCAGACGGGACTGGTCATCAAAGAAGACGATATGGCCCGGCGTATGCCCAGGACAATGCAACACCTGTAAAGTCACATTCCCTATGCTAACGCGCTCTCCTTCGTTCAGCCAGCGATCGGGCGTCAGTGGTTGACACTCATCCAGGCCAAACATGCGGCTTTGGGCGGGTAACCCCTGCAGCCAGAACTCATCTTCTTTTTCCGGACCGACTATCGGCACGCCGTAGTGTTCAGCCAGTTCAGCCGCTGCACCCACATGGTCGAGGTGACCATGCGTCAGTAAAATCTGCATGAGCGTCACGCCGCTGTCGGCGACTTCCTGCTTGATCTTCTCAGCGTCACCGCCGGGATCGACAAGCGCGGCCAGTTTAGTCTGTTCGCACCAGATGAGAGAACAATTCTGGGAGAACGCGGTAACCGGAATAATACGATAGTTCATACTGCTCCTGTGTTTCGTTATTACCAGTGCCGAACCGGACCGGTATCAATATGCACAAAGTTGCTGCTGGGGTAATATCCTACACCACCTGCGCGCATAGATAACGCAGCTTTGCGAATATTGGCTAACGAAACGCCTTCAATATGGAAATCCATTGCCTGTCCCTTCGTGTGATAGCTTTTTTTCGCTACCCCGCGACTGTGGGCGCGAAGTTCATTATTGGTATCAATCGAGCGATAGCCAGAAATGAGCTGAACCGGCTTGCTGGTGCCCAGCAGGCCCTGAAGGCGGAAAAGCTGATCAAACAGTCCTGGATCGATGGCTTTTATTTTATTCGCGCGGAAATCACGGAAAAAATGGTTAAGTCTTGCTAATTCATCCTGAATATAGCCTCTGCCATCGAAAAACTCCGCTTTTAGCGACTCACCGGTATGCAGGTTGTTGAGCGTTAAAACTCGCGGACGAGGTGTCGAGAGGGTGGCAAATGCTGGCGTCGGCAAGATGGCCGCTGCGCCAAGCGCAACACCACCTAACGCCAGCAGTTTGCGGCGATTAGCGTCAAATTTGTCCATGATAATCAGGTCTACAGGTAAAAGAAATCGTAATATGCTTAGCGCACGAAGGGCACCTTAACTGGCAAAACCGGGTACGTCAAGGCGCCCAACCCCAGTGAATACGCGGCTTACAGCGATATTGCCCCTTATTCACCCTAACTTACGACAATCATTTTTCCCGAACTGCTTCATTTACCTGATTAATTGTTCCGCTTTTGGCAAAATTTGTGCGCCGGATCGCGCGGTGAGATCATAATTGTAAATATCTGTACGGTACTGAGTACGCCCGTCTTCGCCAACAAACGCCGTCAGATAGTAGAGATTGACCGGAATGTTGTGTCGAATATTAACGTAACGCGTATCCCCCTGCTTCAGGGCATCGGAAATGCGCGTATCGTTCCAGCCCGCATCCTGCAATAGCATATTGGCCAGCTCCGAGGCTTTGTTCACGCGTACGCAGCCAGAACTCAGCGCGCGAGTATCTTTCTGGAACAGGTTGTGGTTCGGCGTATCGTGCAGATAGATAGCGTCTGAACTCGGCATATTGAATTTGTAGCGCCCTAAAGAGTTATGCGCCCCGGGTGCCTGCTGGAAACGGAACGGCAGATTAGAAGCCGTAATTGTCGACCAGTCGACCATATAAGGATCGATGGCCTCTTTACTGTTCCATCCGCGCATCACCGTATAGCCATGACGTTCCAGATACCCCGGATCGTTCCAGACCTTCGGCAGAATGTCTTTTCTCGCCAGCGTCGGCGGCACGTTCCACGGTGGGTTAACCACCACGTTATTCAGCGCGCTGCTCATCATCGGTGTTTTACGATCCGGACGTCCGACAATCACGCGCGACGCCAGTTTTTCGCTACCGTCCTGATAATAGACCAGGGAATAAGCCGGAATGTTAACCATAATTCCGGTAGAGAGTGTTCCCGGCAGCAGGCGCAAACGCTGGATATTGAGCGCCAGCACCCCTGCCCGCTGCGCAGGCGATACGTTCAGCCAGTCTCGCGTCGTCTGGCCAATGACGCCATCGGCCCCCAGCCCCTGTGCGGTCTGGAATTGCTTCACTGCCGCAACCAGCTCGCGATCGTATGCTGCGGGTTTATTGCTGACGGCAATCGCTTTTTTCTCCTTCACGGGAGCTGACGGGCTGACCGCCGCATTTTGCGGATCGTCGCCTGGCAACGCAATATGTGGCCCGCCATCAAGAAGACCGGAGCGAGTCAGGATCTCGCGCAGAGCAGGCACATCGCTGCTCCACTGCCCCGGACGCAGCGTCGCGGTGCCGCGCATCTGAGGCCATGGGCGCGAGTCACCCACCAGCGCGAGGAGCGACTGGTGCAGAGTGGCATATTGTGGGTGCGCCGGTGCGAGGCTGGCGATAAAGCGCGGCAGTTCGCCGTTATCCAGCGCTAACTGCCATTGGTTAATCACCGACAGTGCCGGCGTCGCCAGCTTGTACGGCTTATCGCTGTAAAGCCAACGGTTGCCGTTGACCGGAATACCCGCCACGAACTGCAGGTAGCCCATCATGGCATCGGAAAGCACCACGTCCCGCGCCTGCCCGGTGACGGCAGGATCGGTTAACAGCTCAACCCATTTTGTAAACTGCGGCTGAAACCCTGCAATCGCGACCTCCGCCAGCTGCTGCTGGAAGGCGCGAACGGCATCGCGGTTTTCCCACATCGGTTTCATATCGCGGGCAGCATAAAGGAGCGTGAGCTGATTGAGATAGACAGGCGCGTACCCGGACGGCAGCCCCGACTGCAGCTGCTGGCTGAGCGATTCGGCGTCGATGCCTTCCGGCAGCGGCTTAATACCGGCCATGATAGCCGTTGCCGGAGACTGCTCCAGAGGCTGGGACAACGACGTTGGCTGCGCGCCCGTCGTTGCCGAGCTGTCAGTCGGCACAATTTCAGGCTCGTCGGCCTGGGCGGTTAACAGTGGAGCAAACATCACTGCCAGGCATAAACTTAGCGCCGACAGCTGACGACCACATTCTTTCTTAAGCAACATCCCTTGCCCCCTGTTTTCACGACATGCCCATCACGTTGGGGCTTTCTTTCATTATAGGTAGACGGCTAAGCTGTTGCCTTACCTTATGTAAAGAAGTTTAAAGATAACGCAGCCCTAAGCACAAGTTAAGTTTAAAAAAAAGCGGCGCCAGGGCGCCGCTTCGGGTCAGAAGACGCTTCAGGAAGCGTCCGCCGTGGTTTCAGGCAATGATTCTGGCGGCTGCGGCGCAAAGCCACGCAGCCCAACAACGTGAACGTGTTCGCTGTTCTGGAACACTTTACGCACCAGCTTGTAGGTTGTCCCTTTTTCGGGACTGATGTTCTCCGGTGCCGCAATGATGAGCTGCATATCGAGACGTTCGCAAAGCTCAAAAAGCGTGGCAATGGAGCGCGCATCAAGACGCGCAGCCTCATCAAGGAACAGCAGTCGGCATGGGGAGATGTCTTTGCCGCGCAGGCGGCGCGCTTCGTCTTCCCAGCTCTGTACCACCATCACCAGAATTGACATACCGGTACCGATCGCTTCACCGGTAGAGAGCGCTCCGGATTCCGCACGCAGCCAGCCGTCTGAGCCACGGTTTACCTCAACTTCCATTTCCAGATAGTTACGGTAGTCCAGCAGCTCTTCACCGATGGTTTGCGGCGTACGCTGCCCCATATCAATCTGCGGGTTCAGGCGCTGATAGAGCTTCGCCAGCGCTTCGGAGAAGGTCAGACGGTTACTGTTAAACAGATCCTGATGCTGCTCGTGCTGCTCAGAAAGCACTTCCAGCAGGGTGGCATGCGCTTCACGCACGTTAACGTTGAGGCGCACGCTGTTCACCTGACCAAACGACACGCTCTGCAGCCCCTGGTTGAGCTGGCGGATACGGTTCTGCTCGCGCTGAATGGTTTTACGAATAATGTTCGCTACGCTGCGGGAGCTGATTGCCAGCTTCTGCTCGCGGGAGGTCAGCTCTTCCGTCAGACGGCCCAGCTCGATTTCCATCTGTTCGATGGCTTCGACCGGATCGTCAGTACGGATGATGTCCTGGCGAATACGCTCGCGCAGGTGCTGGTAAACCGCCACGAAGAACTGGATTTTACGTTCAGGACGTTTCGGATCCTCTGACATGCGCAGGACATCGCGCAGGTGTTCGTTATCCGCCACCGCCAGACGCAGAGCACCCAACGCCTTATCCGACATGGAACGCAGCTCATCGGCGGAGAGATATGCCAGCTCACGACGGTGCAGACGACGCTCAACGTTATTATCTTTCACCATGCGCATCACCGCGCACCAACCCGCCTTGGCGGTCACGACCTGCTCACGCATTTCATGATAATCGCGTTCCAGCTTGCGCAGGCGACGGGTCAGGTTATCCATTTCGGCTTCGCAGAAGGTCAGCGCTTTTTCCAGCTGATTACGACGCGCACGGTTATTGCTGAGCTGCGAATGCAGTTCGTCACGACGGATACGCGCGCGCTCTTCTGCCCCGCTGTCGGCACGAACGCCGATGTCCTGAAGCTCTTTCTGCAGATCGTTTAACAGCTCTTTCTTGGTGTCGAAGGAGCTTTTCAGCGAGGCCAGCACCTGGTTGTACTGGTTCAGCTGAGCGGAGTGGCTGCGCATTGCTTCGCGGGCGCGAGTACGTTCCGCTTCAGCCTGCTCAAGGCGCTGACGCAGCTTTTCGTTCAGGTCACTGTTACCGCTCAGCATTTCCGCCGAATCGGAGTAGCCGAAGTGGGCGCGACGCTGCACCACCTCCGTCAGGGCAAACGCCTGCTGACGCGCCTCGCGCTGCACCTGCTGCGACCAGGCATAATCTTCTTTTAACTGCTCAAACTGTTCCGGGTCGCTCTGCAGGACAGAGACTACCGGCTCGAGCTTCGCCAGCTGATTGCCGTGCTGCTGCACGAAGCGCGCGGCTTCCTGCGCTTCATCCAGACGCTCCTGGATCTCGTCCACGCGATCGGCCAGCGTGTCATCCGCCAGCAGATTCAGGCGCGGCAGAATACGGTTAAGGGCCGCGACGCCCTCTTTCGCCTGCTCGAACTGGACGCGGCTCTGCTGGTTGTCGCTTTCATGGCTGGCAATCGCACGTTCAAGCTCGCCACGGCGGGTATTGAGCTTGCGGATTTCGGCTTCCGGATCCGCGTCAAATGCCACGGCGAGATGGCTGCCGATAAAGCGGCTGAACGCCTGGTGCAGGCGCTGGGTTTTCTGCACGTCAAACGACAGGGTCGCAAAACGTTCAGACAGCGTTTCACGCTCGGCGTGCAGGCTTTCGATGCGGCTTTCGCGCGCGGCGCGGCCAAACAGCGGCAGCTCAGGGAAGCGGGAATAACGCCACTGACGGTCGGCGATTTTCACCACCACCGCTTTTTCCAACTCGTCGACGCTGAATACGCTGTCATCGAACGACTGCGGATCCCCTTCGATCAGGTAGAGATCTTCCGGACAATCTTCCAGGCCGGCAAGCTGCTCAGAAATCAGCGACAGATCCGGGACCACTATCGCGTTGCGGGATGGACCGTACAGCGCGGAGAAGTACGGGGCATCATCAAGACCTACATCGTCATAAATCTCGGACAGCAGCACGCCGCCAAAACGCTCGGCGAGTGCATTCAGGCGCGGATCTTCTGACCCGCCCGGCTGGCTTAAGCGTTCAATTTCTTCGTCGACGTCACGCTTGCGCGCGCCCACTTCATCACGCTCAACAATGGCTTCGCGCTCGCGCTCCAGCAGCTGCTGCAGGTATTCTGTCACTTCCTGACTGGATTCGAACTGCTCGCCGCACTGTTCGCTGAGCTGGTTCAGGCTGCTTTGAGCCGCCAGCCAGACCGGCGCCCGCTCCAGAAGCGTCTTCGAACGGGACTGAAGCTGCTCCAGCTCCTGACGCAGAGTCATACGCTGTTCGCTGGCGCTGGAGACCGTGTCTGAAAGCGCAGCGATACGCGCCTCAAGTTCCTGATGCAGGGCCTCAAGCTCGTCAAAATCGTAATTTTTTCCCTGACGCTTGCAGAATTCCGCCAGCAGACGCTCGGCTTCCTGCTGCTCGCGCAGGCGCTGCTCCAGCTCGTTCAGACGCATACGCAGCGGCTGAACCTGCTCGGCCAGATGGCGCTGGTTCACGCCGTCGCGCAGCAGCTCACGGGCAACGTCCCAGGCTTCGCTACGCGCCAGCGGGCCGTTAATCGCAACGACTAACTGATAAGCCTGCTCAAACTGGCTGTGCGCCGTTTGCGCGACGCTCATTTTCTGTTCGAGGGACAGCAGTTTTTCGGTGGCTTCCTGCTCTTTGGCCTGGAAGGTATCCAGCCACTCGTCGGCGCTTTCCGGCGTCAGGTCAGGCAGATGGCACAGCTCTTTCGCGCGCTGCAATGCCTGCAGTGCCTGGGTGTACTGAATCGCGCGCGTCTGCTGCACGTCCAGCGCCTGCTGGTAATCGGCAAGCTGGCTTTTCAGCTCATCCACTTCCAGCTCGGCGGCTTCGGCGCGGGCTTCGTTCTCTTCCTGCATGTCGGCGGCTTCGGCCACCACTTCATTTTGCTCTTCGAGACGGATCTGCAGCTCGTCGAGGTCCGCTTCATAGCGCTCGATTTTTTCCTGCTGACGGAGCGCAGTTTGCACCAGGTTCAGGTGGTCGCTGGCGGCCTGGTAGTCGGCTTCAAGGTCGCCCTCGGCACCGTTGTGCTCACCGAGTTCGCGCGCCATTTCGACGTGCTTGTACTGCTCGGCCACCAGCTGTTTACGGGAGGTAAACAGCTCGCGACGGTATTCTAATGCCTGATCGAGGTGGACGCGGCGCTCGTTGGCGTGGCGCATGTAGTCCGCCGCCACGTAGTTGGTGGCTTCGCTGATCAGGTGTTTAAACAGGTCACGATCGGACTGGGTAACGCGTATCGCTTCCAGCGTCATACGGTTTTCACGCAGCGCCGCTTCCATATCCTGGAAGGCCTTACGCACCCCGCTGTTTTCCGGCAGCAGGTAGTCGCGCAGGGAGCGGGTAATCGCGCTGGAGATACCGCCGTACAGAGACGCTTCAATCAGGCGATAGTATTTGCTTCGGTCTGATGCCGTGCGCAGACGACGCGCCACCACGCCCAGATCGAACATGAGCGAGTGGTAGTCGGTAATCGAGTTGAACTGCTTGAACTGCACGCCTTCGATCGCTTCGAGCTTATCTTTCAGCTCCTGCAGCGTTAGCACGCGCGCCTGGCGTTCGTTCAGAGTTTCCGTCAGCAGCGCCGTCGGCTGCACGGAGGTCGGCAAGCCCTGAATCGCAAACGGCTTGATATCCACTTTACGGTCGCGGCCGGCGACCTGCTGCAGGCGCACGCCCACGACTACACGCTGATGGCGGGAGTTAATGACGTCCAGAACCGAATAACAGACGCCGGCCTTCAGCTTACCGTGCAGACCTTTATCACGGGAGCCGCTTGTTGCCCCCGCTTCGGTGGTGTTACGGAAGTGAAGCAGCGTCAGGTCAGGGATCAGCGCCGTGACAAAGGCCGCCATGGTGGTGGATTTACCCGCCCCGTTACCGCCGGAGAGCGTCGTGACCAGCTCATCCAGATCGAACGTTCGGGCAAAGAAGCCGTTCCAGTTAATCAGCGTCAGTGAGCGAAATTTACCGCGTTCAATCATTACTCTTCCTCCCCGCTATCCGGCAGATTCTCTTCATGCTCATCATTGAGCTGCAAATGGTTTTCCACCGGCATCGCTTCACCGTCACGGATCATGCGAAGCTGCGCTTCACGCGCGTCATCGCCCGCACGCACGTCGGCGCCGAAGCGGAAGACAGATTCCGTAATGCGGAATTTGCTGCTGTCATGGCCCATAAACCAGACCATTCCCAGACGACGCAGACGGTTCAGGGAAGAGCGAACCTTTTCCTGTAATTTCTGACGGTCAAGATCCGAACCCGTGGAACGGTTGTTCACCAGCTTGAGCAGCTTGCTCTCATCTGCCAGCGTCAACAGCTCGTCGTAAAGTTCCTGCTGGGTGAAGATCCCTTCATTCGCAAGACGTTCCGGGCTGAGGTAGAGGTAGCAAAGAATTTTGCCGACCATCATATCCAGCTCGGAGAGCACGGAACGCGGAATCAGCGTCGTGGAGCGCGGGCGCAGGTAGAAAAACCCTTCCGGCGCTCGGATAAGCTCCACGTTGTAGCGCGCGTAAAATTCTTCCAGGTACTCCTGGAAGTCCATCAAAAAGGCGTGATTATCCAGCTCGTCTAAGCCAATGTGACGACCGGCACGCAGCTGGCTGTCCAGCGCCGGAAATAACGGATTCGCCAGCGCCTGTGCCAGCTTAACCGGCATCACTTGTTCAATATTTGTCAATGACATGCGCCTGTACCTTGGCTCCGTAATCGTTAATTGGCTGCCACTTCGGCGGCAGTCCGGTGAAATCTGCTTGCGCGATACCCAGGCGCACCGCCTGGTCTACCACAATGCGGGCAACGTCGAAGTGGCGCGCACGAGGATATTGCGCCAGATAGTCGCGCACCACGAGTCCAAGATCCAGCGGAGCTTGTCTGGTTTTGTAGACCGCGAGCTGTTCTTCGATCATCGCCGCAAGCTGCTCGCGAATTTCGTTAAATTCTTCGTATTCCAGATCCGGCGGCAGTTCACCGGTCACCTCTTCATCGCGCAGCGCCATCTCTTCGTCACGCATATCCAGCAGACGATCGGCATTGGCGTAGGTCAACGCCCACGGCGCATCGAAATAGGTCTGTACCGACTGACGCAGACGCTGAGCAAAGACGCGGTTTTTATCCATATCGATCGCGGTACGGATAAATTTATGCACGTGTCGGTCATAGCCGATCCACAGGTCGATCGACTGCTGGCCCCAGCTGATAATACGGTCGAGTTTGCTCTGCAGGTCGAACACCAGACGGTCAATAAAGTGCAGATCGTCGTGCGCCAGGGTCGCATCCTGGATGCGCAGAAGGTTCGCCTGAAGCTTATCCCCTGCGGCTTCCAGCGTATCCTGGAGCTCACGCAGCGTGCCGGAAGTTTCTGACAGCAGAAGTTCACAGCTGGAGATGGCCGCTCGCCAGTCTTTATTCAGCAGCTGTGCGATATCGTCTTTCACCTGCTGCTGCTGCTCGTCCATCAGGCGCTGGGTGAGATCGATACTGTCGAAAATCTCGGCCACCGAATATTTCAGCGGCGCGTAGACGTTACGGTGCCAGTGGAATTCGTCACCGTTTTCATCCGCTGCGTCGGCGGCGCGCTTAAGCTCACCCGCCACGATCGAGAGCTGCATGGAAAGACGCAGCGTGGAAAATTCACGCTGGCGGATATAATAATCGGTGATGCCGATGCCCAGTGGCGTCAGACGATAGATGGCGTTTCCTTCCGCCTGCTCGCTGGTAAAGCGGTTCAGCAGACGTTGACGCACCATATCGTTGATTGCGTTGTTGGCACGCACGCTAATGGTTTCGCTGGTTTGCTCAAACGCATCACTGACATGGCGGAACGCATCCACCAGTTCACCCTCGCTCATTTCACCATCCAGCCGTTCGCCGTTCAGCGTGGCAACCGCCAGCAGGAAAGAGAGTCTGTCTACCGGCAGCGAGATGGAGAAATCGTTTTTCCTGGCCCAGGCAACCAGTTCGGGGACTGTCTGGGAAAATTCACTCATAGGTTATCCTTGCATCTGCGGCTTGTGCGCGGTGACGTGAATATAGCGGCCAAGGCTGATAAAAGGCTCCTGACGGCAATACCGCGTTTCTAATTCTGTTAAGGTGTCAAAACAGTCACGCTGTTTGTGTTTTTCACGCAGATAATCATGAAACACCCTGACGCCCGTCTTCCCGACTATCTGCCAGCCAATCGCTTCCAGCCAGCCATAAACCTGCTGTGGATCGCGCGGATAGTCCGGGGAAAGCGTGCGCTTTTTCTTTTTGGGCATCCCGACCTGAACATAGTCGAAGTTTCCTGCAACCATGTTGTGCATCAGAAAGCCGTTAGCATTGTAGAACATCAGCGACAGCGTGCCGCCCGGGCGCAACATCGACCACAGGGTTTGTAACACGCTTTGCGGATCGGCAACCCACTCCAGCACCGCATGAAACAATATCAGATCAACCTGGGTTTCCAAATGCTGTGCGATATCCTGAGCGGCGCATTGTATGAAATGCATGTTGTCGCTCACACCTTTCTCTTCTGCCGCACGCGTCGCCCGGGCGACCATTTCAGCAGAAAGATCGCAAAGCGTGACGTGATGACCGCGTTCAGCCATTTTTATGGCCGTCTGGCCTTCACCGCCACCGGCGTCCAGCACGCGCAACGTTTGACCACCGAACGTAGCCAGAATGGTGTCCAGATCCTGCCAGAGGATCGTCTGACGGAGCTGCCCTTTCGTGGTGCCATAAATGTTGCGCGAAAACTTTTCCGCGATGTCATCAAAATTGCGATCCCGCATTGGGAGAGTTCCACTCGCTAACTGCAAAACCGCTATTTTGTCACACCCGCGCGGAGAATGAACCTCTCTGGTGTAATATCACGGGTAATCACCTGCTATATGGTCAAAAAAGGAACCAAAAAGGATGCTTTTTACCCTTAAGAAATACATTGGAGGGATGATGCTTCCCCTTCCGCTGCTGCTCATCATCATCGCGCTGGGGCTGGCGCTGGTGTGGTTCAGTCGCTTTCAGAAAAGTGGCAAAACGCTTATCACGCTCGGCTGGTTAGTCTTGCTGCTGCTAAGCCTGCAACCGGTCGCGGATGGTCTGCTACGCCCCATCGAAAACAAGTACCCGACATGGCAGGGAAAGCAGAAAGTGGCGTACATCGTGGTGCTGGGCGGCGGATATACCTGGGATCCTGACTGGGCCCCCAGTTCAAACCTGATCAACAACAGCCTGCCGCGGCTGAACGAAGGTATTCGCCTCTGGCTGGCGAATCCGGGATCAAGAATGATCTTCACCGGCGCGGCGGCCAAAACGAACCCGGTGAGCACGGCTGAAGCGGGCGCCAGGGTCGCGGAATCGCTCGGCGTACCGCGTTCTTCAATAATCACTCTCGACAGCCCAAAAGATACCGAAGAAGAGGCTGCCGCTGTGAAGCAGGCAATTGGCGATGCCCCGTTCTTACTGGTGACCTCCGCCTCACACCTGCCGCGCGCGATGATTTTCTTTGAGAAGCAAGGCCTGCACCCGCTTCCCGCGCCGGCAAACCAGATGGCAGTCGACGCGCCGCTCAACCCGTGGGAGCGGGCTATCCCCTCCCCGGCGTGGCTGATGCATAGCGACCGCGTCGGCTATGAGACGCTTGGACGCCTCTGGCAGTGGCTGAAAGGATCGTCAGGCGAGCCAGGGCAACAGTGATTTTGTTGCCAGATCGAAGTTTGCGCGATTAAAACGTCCGGTGTTCACCAGCTGCGCGACTTCGTCCCAGAGCAGGTAGAGCCAGCGCCGCCAGAGAAATGCTTCCGCAACAGGGGCGCGCTGAAGGTAATGCCACAGTAAACCTTCCGCCGCCCCGCTGTCGCTGAGCCTGAAGAGCTCATATTCGCGCGGAGCCCAGAGCATGATCCCCGGCCCGAGCATCGCCAGAAGCTGATCGCTGCGGGCATCTTTGAGCATGCTGCGCAGGGTGAAATTACCGTGGATCAAAACGCAGTTGTCATTAAAGCCGTCGAACAGTGCCGGTAGGCACTCGCGGGTGCGAAACAGAATACGTTTGTCCTGCATGGTTAAACCGGTATTGTTGAACTGGTTAAGCGTCCCCCAGAGCACTTCCACCCGCTGGCGGTACCACTGCGGCCACAGGTTTTCCTGAGTGCTGTCGACCGGACCAACAAGTCCGCGGCTATCCTGACGGTGCCAGGCCAGCAGCGCCTCGACAATCTGGTCTTTTAACTGCTCCCAGCGTTCCGGCGTGCGCGCAGGCGCTTCAACGGACACACCGCGTAAACGCTCAATCAGCAGCACGTCCGGGCCGGGGTGTTCCTCGTGGGTCATCACGCCGTACACCGTCGGCATACGGACGGTCCCCTCCCGCGCCAGCATCGACATTTTCCATGCAAGCTGCCTGGCTACTCCCGGCGAGGTGAAACTTCTGGCCATCAGCGGCATTGGGTTGCCCTGACTGTCATACAATGACCAAAGCGCGGTATCGGCCTTTTCACTCACGCATTCTACCCGGCTTAATTTCTCACCCAGCAGATGGCTAAGTTCGGCACGCAGCTGTTCCATATGAGATTACCCCCATTAAGACTACTGCTTTTATAATGAGCGTCCTTAATGAAGATGTCACCCGGAAGAGATCAATCAGGAAAAAGAAAGTGAAAAATAAAGCGGAGAGTGCATCCCTCACTGCGGAGAGATGCCGGTAAGATTAACGCAATTCGGCTCGAACGCGCTCAAGATCTTCAGGGGTGTCTACGCCCGTGCCGGGAACTTCCTCAGCAACGGCAACGTGAATTTTCTCGCCATACCAGAGCACGCGAAGCTGCTCCAGCATTTCGATATGCTCCAGCGGGCTCGGCGCCCAGGCCACATAGCGGCGAATAAAGCCGGCGCGATAGCCGTAGATCCCAATATGACGCAGGAAGGTATCACCGATGGTCTCTTTAGAAAGCGCAAAGCGATCGCGATCCCACGGAATCGTAGCTCGGGAGAAATAGAGCGCATAGCCTTCCGCATCCATGACGACCTTCACCGCATTCGGATTGAATGCCTCTTCAGCGTGGTGAATGGGTACCGCCAGCGTGGCCATTCCGACCTGACGCTGGGCCAGGTTTTCGGCCACCTGACGGATAATCACCGCCGGGATCATCGGCTCGTCACCCTGCACGTTTACGATGACCGTATCATCACTGAAACCACATTTCTCAACCACTTCCGCCAGACGTTCGGTGCCGGACTGGTGATCGACGCGGGTCATGCATACCTCACCGCCTGCTGCCTCAACCGCACGGGCGACGTCAGGATGATCGGTTGCAACAATCACGCGATCGGCACCGGATTCACGCGCGCGTTCAAGAACATGCACAATCATCGGCTTGCCGTTGATATCCACCAGCGGTTTACCCGGCAGACGGGTTGAGGCATAACGCGCAGGGATAATGACAACAAAACTCATGGTTTGCTCTCTTCTGCTACCAGGGAGCGGGCTTCATTTTCCAGCAGTACCGGAATGCCGTCACGCAGCGGGAAAGCCAGGCTGTCCAGCTTGCAGATCAGCTCCTGTTTGTCCTGGCTGTAGTAGAGTTTGCCGTTGCATACCGGGCAGGCAATAATTTCAAGTAAACGGTGATCCATAGTTCCTCCGTATGGGTAATCGCTAAAGCTTAACACATTCCCTTTTCAGGGCGTGCCTGTTTCCCAGCCACTTCGACAGGATGTAAACAATCCATCAGGTACCCGGCCCAGCGTCACGTCGCGGGCACCCTGCCAGCGCGCGAATTCGCTAATGGCGGACGTTAACCCTTTTTCCAGGCTCGCCGTCACCCTGACGCCTTCTTGCAGATAAAGCGCAATGATTTCAAGCGTTCCGGTCTTGCGGTGCATTTTGGCATCCATACGCCCGACCAGTTGCCCCTTGTGCAGCAGCGGTAAAACAAAATAGCCGTACTGGCGCTTTGGAGCCGGGGTATAACATTCCAGCCGGTAGCTAAAATCGAACAGCTGCTCGGCGCGTTTTCTGTCCCAGACGACCGGGTCGAAAGGCGACAGCACCGCACTGTGGGTTGCCTGAAGTTTCCCCTCCAGGGCCAGAGGCAGTAGCGGGAGGAGATCCGCATGCAGCCACATTTCGCCCAGCGTTTCCACCGTGACGGGGATGATGCGCTGTTCGCGTTGCCAGATGTCCAGCAGCGGTTTCAGCGCGGGCTGGCGAAGGCGGTAATAGTCTGCCAGCCATTGGGGGCGGAAAATCCCCAGGCTGCGGGCGCTGTTCTCCAGCATGATGGCCTCGGCAGTCTCCTGGGTAAGCAGGTCACGCTCGTCGTCCCAGTGCGGCATCACGCGATGCGTCAGGTCGTAGACGCGCTGAAAATTACGCCGCTCAATCACCATGACTTTACCTGAGGTGAACAGCCCTTCGAGATGACGTTTGTGCGGCTTCCACTCCCACCAGCCGCTGGTGCCCTTGCGAGGGTGTTCAAAATCGGCAGAGCGGACGGGACCGTTTTCCTGAATATGCGCGATGAGCTGCTCAATTTCAGCCGCATGTTCCTGCATCCACGCCTGTCGGTATTTCCAGCCCATCTTTTCCGGCGCGAGCATGCGGTGACGAACCAGGGCAAAATCGCTGCGGGGCAGAAAACAGGCTTCGTGCGCCCAGTACTCCATTAACTCCCCCTTGCTTAGCGCTTCATCCAGCCACTGCGAAGGATAATTCCCCAGTCGACTAAACAGGACCAGGTAAGGGCTACGGGCCACAATGTTAATGGTGTCGATTTGAAGCAGCGACATGCGCTGGACGGTAGAGAGAATATCGGCAGGCTGTGCGCGGCGGCGGGGCTTTTTGAGCAGCCCCTGCGCGGCAAGGTGTAAATGACGTGCGGCTGAAAGCGAGAGTTGCGGTAATGACATGCGTTTTCCTGTCAGTCTAAGCGCCACCGGAACCGCGTAAGCCTTTACTGCACCAACGCAATCAGTTCCTGGAGCAAGTGTTCCGGCTGCTCGCCGCTGAGTTCAGCGTCAACCGGCAGATACCACCAGTTATCTTTCGCAAAGGCACGGCATTTTACCGCATCTTTTTCGGTCATGATCAGCGACTGTCCGGGCACAGTCAGGGCGTCAACCTGCCCTTCCACCAGCGCCTGGTGGTCGGCCAGCGGAACGCGTTTTTCAAGCCGGGCACCACACTGCTCCAGCGTCGCGAAGAAGCGCGGGGGATGACCAATTCCCGCCATCGCCACCGGTGAAGGTAGCTCAGCAACCGACCGGCGTTCACCCGTCGCCAGGTTGACCGCCAGACCCGGCTGCAGGTGCATGGGGATTTCACCCGCGTTTGCCTCACCGCCGTTCACAATCACCGCATCAACGGACTTAAGACGCGAAGCACGTTCGCGCATGGGCCCGGCCGGCAGCCACCAGCCGTTACCGAAGCGGCGAACCCCGTCGATGACCACAATCTCTTTATCACGCGCCAGAGCGTAATGCTGCAGGCCGTCGTCAGTGATGATGATTTGTGCCGCGTGTTTAGCAAGCAGGGCCTGCACGGCGTCGCTGCGTACCGGGGAGACCGCAACTGGCGCGCCGGTACGCTGGAAAATCAATACTGGCTCATCACCCGCTTCTGCGGTCGTGGTTTCCGCCGACAGCAGCAATGGGTAGTGCGCCGCTTTACCACCATACCCACGCGACACCACGCCGGGGCGGATGCCGCGTTTTTGCAATTGCTCCACCAGCCAGATCACCACCGGCGTTTTACCGTTGCCGCCTGCCGTAAGATTACCGACAACCACAACCGGCACCGGCGCGCGCCAGGCACGCTTCAGCCCCAGACGGTAAAGCAGACGGATAATGCCGCTTACCAGGCCGTATAGCCAGGATAGCGGCAAAAGCAGCAGCCACAGCGGGTTCTCACCGGACCAAATGCGTGCAATCATTCGCCAAACTGCATCTTATGAAGCTGGGCGTAAACGCCGCGGTGCTCCAGCAGGTCAGCATGGCTTCCGCGTTCAACAATGATACCGTCCTCAACCACGACGATTTCGTCAGCCTGCTCGATAGTCGACAGACGGTGTGCAATCACCAGCGAGGTACGGTTCTTTTGCAGCTCATCCAGCGCAGACTGAATAGCACGTTCAGATTCCGTATCCAGCGCAGAGGTCGCTTCGTCCAGAATCAGAATCGGGCTATCGCGCAGTAGAGCACGCGCAATGGCAATACGCTGACGCTGACCACCGGAGAGCAGTACCCCGTTCTCGCCGATGATGGTATCCAGGCCGTTATCCATCTTATTGATAAAGTCCATTGCGTAGGCCATACGCGCGGCGTTCTCAATCTGCTCGCGGCTGTACTCATCAGTGCGCGCGTAAGCGATGTTGTTGGCGACCGTATCGTTAAACAGATGCACGTTCTGAGAAACCAGAGCAACCTGGTTACGCAGCGACTGAAGGGTATACTCCCGCAGGTCATGCCCGTCTAACAGGATCTCACCTTCGTTAATATCGTAAAAGCGGGTGATCAGACTGGCAATGGTCGATTTACCCGAGCCGGAACGGCCTACCAGAGCCACGGTTTTACCCGCCGGAATGGAGAGGTTGATATTACGCAGGGCCGGTGTTTCGCGGCCAGGGTAGGTAAAGGTCACATTACGAAACTCAACGTCGCCGTTTGCACGCTCAATGACGCGCTTACCTTCATCTTTTTCCTGCTCGGAATCCAGAATGCTGAACAGGGTCTGACAGGCCGCCATCCCACGCTGGAACTGGGCGTTGACGTTTGTCAGGGATTTCAGCGGACGCATCAGGGCAATCATTGAGGAGAAGACCACGGTGATGGTACCCGCCGTCAGCGTCTCCATGACGCTTGGGAAGCTTGCCGCATACAGGACGAATGCCAGCGCCAGTGACGCAATCAGCTGAATAATCGGGTCAGAGATGGAAGAGGCTGAGACCATTTTCATCCCCTGAAGACGCATTTTGTTGCTGACTTTATCAAAGCGTTTTGTTTCGACTTCCTGACCGCCGAAGATCAACACTTCCTTATGCCCTTTCAGCATCTGTTCCGCGCTAGTGGTCACCTGCCCCATCGTGTTCTGCATATTCTTACTAATATTGCGGAAGCGCTTTGAGACGACGCGGATGGCAATAGAAACTACCGGCGCCAGAACGATAAGGATGAGCGACAGCTGCCAGCTGTAATAGAACATCATCACGAACAGGCCGATGATTGACGCGCCCTCACGCACAACGGTGATCAGTGCGCTTGAGGACGAGGAGGCAACCTGCTCGGAGTCGTAGGTAATACGCGACAGCAGCGTCCCGGTAGACTGCTTGTCAAAGAACGAGACCGGCATGCCCATCATGTGGCTGAACAGGCGACGGCGCATGGTCATCACCACTTTCCCGGATACCCAGGAAATGCAGTAGCTGGAGATGTAGCTGGTGATACCGCGTAAGATCATCAGTCCGATAACCACCAGAGGCATCCACAGCAGCACTGAGCGATCCGTTTTACCAAAACCGTCGTCCAGTAACGGTTTGAGAAGCGATAGCATAAAAGTATCGCTGGCTGCGTTGAGGATTAACGCTACTCCCGCCACGATCAGGCCTGTTTTAAAGGGCGCAATCATCGGCCAGAGACGGCGGAAGGTTTGCCACGTGGAGAGATCTTTGTCGTTATGCATTCAAAAAACCAGCATTCGTTGAAATAGCCGCATATTCTACCCGTTATCGACGGGCGCGCCAAACCACTGATGATACCAAACGGGTAAAAATTGCTCTCGCAAGCGCCGGATTTGCCAGTGATGTTGCGAGAATGTCACCGATATTTGTCCAGAATGAGGGGTATCGTGCCAGATATACCCCTCTTTTCGATAGCGTCGGACAACTTTTGCTGACGGGAATCGCCATGCGTTATAGCGGGCCGCTGAATCCAGGGCGATTCTACCTTCCACCCGCTGTACCAGCGGCAAGGAAGAAGAAGTAATGCTGCCATGATGGGGCACCTGTATGAGGGTAGAGGTCAGATAACGCCAGTAATGGCTAAGCATAGCCTGTTCCGCCTGCGCTTCAATATCTCCTGTTAGCAGAACACTCTGCTCACCGTCGTCGATTTTTACCACGCAGGAATGGTTGTTTCCCTGAGCCGGGTAATTTTCAGGGGGCCAGTGTACGGTGAAGGAGAGTCCCTGCCACCTCCATCTCTCCCCGCGAAAACAGGGGTGATGCCCCGCCAGGCGCAATGGGCTTCTTACCCACAGGTCAGGCCATGCTTTTTGCAACGATGCGAGGCCTCCCGCATGGTCGAGGTGCTCATGACTGAGAATAACGCCTTCAGGCCGCAGGTGATGCCAGCGAAGCCACGGGATAATTAACCGCTGTCCGCTGTCCCCGCCCGGCCAGGCGAGCCCGGTATCATAGAGAATGGCTTTCCCCTGCCGTTCAATGACTATTGCCAGCCCCTGCCCCACATCCAGCATATGTACCGTCCAGCTCTCGCTTTTTTCCGTTCTCCAGAGAGGAAATGTCAGTAAGACACTTCCTGCAAAAATAACGGCGGGAAGGGTTTTCCAGGCACGTAAACGCCAGCCAATGATGATAAGCCAGGGCAGTAGTGTCATGTACTGCCAGCGTTGATCTACACTCTGCCAGCCATCAGGCAGGCGCATGAGGAGCCAGAATAGCCCCGCAAGTGACTTATCGGCTGCAAACCAGACAACGCTTTCCAGTGCTTCCAGCGGCAGCAGATGAAGCAGCATGCCGAGCAGGATCAGCGGTACGGAGACAAACGTCACCAGAGGAACGGCAAAGAGATTCGCGACCAGTGAGGTGAAGCTGAAGCCATGGAAAATCAGAACCTGTAACGGCATCAGCAGCATCAGCATACCGACCTGCAGAGAGAGCAGGTTCAGCAGCGGCCGTATACGTCGAGCCCGTTGCCAGTCAGGAAGAGGCAGCCACTGAAACCAGAAAATCAGCGCGGCGACGGCAAATGCAGACAGGGCAAGACTCTGCGAAAGTACGGCTAAGGGATCGCTTATCAGGATCGCTGCGATACAGCATCCCCATACCTGCCAGGGAGACCATTGGCGGGCAGCGATCCGCAACATTGCAAGCACAGCAAGCGCGATGACCGTTCGTAGCGCAGGAGGTTGCAGACCGGTAAGCCAGGCATAGAAGGCGGCAAAGCATAACCCAGCCAGGAGAGGCATTTGCCAGTAGACCCGATGGCTGGGTAATAAAAACTGGAGTCCACGTGCAAGTAACCAGACGAGGGATGCCGCCAGCGCGATATGCAGGCCCGAAATCGCCATCAAATGCAGCGTCCCGGTTTCACGCATCAGGTCTTTTATTTCCCGGGGAACATCCAGACGTTCACCCATCCCAAGTCCGAGGATAACCGCACCCCAGCGGTAAGCAGAAAGTCGGTTTTGCAGTGACATCAGGTATTGCGCTCGCAGGCTGCAGCGCCCATCGACGAGTTCAGCACGGGTGAAGCGCCCACTCAGCGTTTGATGTTGGGCAAAGGCGCTGCGCTGAGAATCATAACCGCCGTCGTTCAGTTCGCCATGGGCAGGCCTGAGCCTGAGCGTCATGGTCCAGCGCTGACCGGCACACGCTTTCTGTGGCAGATAGTTGCCATACAGCGTTACGCCGGTTGAAGCCCACCAGCGCTTGCCATCAATGCTGCGAATGTTTCCCTGATGCAGAGTAGCGCCGTCGGTCGATGTGAGTTCTACCTCAGCCTGCACAGCCCCCGTGGTTAAATGCTGCATCGGCCAGACGCTCTCCTGCGCGGCCAGAATGCCCCACGCAAAAATAACAGCGTAATACCAGCATACTTCACTCGATGGTTTTGCCATGCAGCAAGCACTATCCCGCCAGCCACCATGACCCACACGGTGTAAGGTGATGGCAGTTCAGGTAACCAGAGTAACGGGGCTATCGCCAGAATGGCGCAGATACTAAGCGTGGGAACTCCCATTGCTACCTCCCTGTTTCAGAGCGGCAGTATGTATGCAAGCAGTGCGAAATGTCAGATGAGAAAAATGCGTTTTGCAGCGCGCGCTGTGTTGTTTTTATCGGCTTACAGAAAACGAAACTGAAAATGCGGGACATCTTCAGAATAAAAGCGACAGACACAAAAAAAGCACCCGCAGGTGCTTTCTTTCGAACCCAGTTTAACCGGCTGGCTAAACTCAGTTACCGTAAATATTGGCGCGATCGCGCAGTTCTTTACCCGGCTTAAAGTGTGGAACGTACTTACCTTCCAGCTCGACTTTATCGCCAGTTTTCGGGTTACGCCCGGTACGTGGAGCACGATAGTGCAGAGAAAAACTACCGAAACCGCGGATTTCAATGCGCTCGCCCTGGGCAAGAGTGGAGGCCATATGCTCCAGCATCTCTTTTACGGCATCTTCCACTGCCTTGGCAGGGATATGCGGTTGCTGACTGGCAAGTCTTTCAATCAATTCTGACTTGGTCATGATTCCTCCGGTTCCTTTCAAACCAATTAGCTGAACAGCTCATTAAACAAGGGCGGCCGTAGCCGCCCTTTGTTATTGATTACAGGACGAATCCTGCAATCTGTCAAGTTTGCTCCTCATCCTTCACGCTGTAAATGCGTTACAGCGCAAATGATGCTGAGAACCTGATATTACTCGCCTTTAGCTGCTTTGAAAGCTTCAGCCATTGCGTTGTTAGAGAAGTTTGCATCTTCCTGTTTGTTAACAGTTGCGATTGCATCTTTCTCATCAGCTTCGTCTTTAGCACGAACAGACAGGCTGATTGCACGGTTCTTACGGTCAACACCGGTGAACTTAGCTTCAACGTCGTCGCCTACGTTCAGAACCAGAGTGGCATCTTCAACGCGGTCACGGGAAGCTTCAGAAGCGCGCAGGTAACCCTCAACGCCGTCAGCCAGTTCTACGGTTGCGCCTTTAGCGTCAACTGCAGTTACTTTACCGTTTACGATTGCGCCTTTCTTGTTCAGTGCAACCCAGTTGTTGAACGGATCTTCTGCGAGCTGTTTAACGCCCAGGGAGATACGCTCACGCTCTGCGTCAACCTGCAGAACAACTGCAGCGATTTCGTCGCCTTTTTTGTATTCACGAACTGCTTCTTCGCCTGCAACGTTCCAGGAGATGTCAGACAGGTGAACCAGGCCATCGATGCCGCCGTCCAGGCCGATGAAGATACCGAAGTCAGTGATAGACTTGATTTTACCTTCAACACGGTCGCCTTTGTTGTGGGTTTCCGCGAACTGCTGCCATGGGTTGTTTTTGCACTGTTTCAGGCCCAGGGAGATACGACGACGTTCTTCGTCGATATCCAGAACCATCACTTCCACTACATCACCAACGTTAACAACTTTGGATGGGTGGATGTTTTTGTTGGTCCAGTCCATTTCGGAAACGTGCACCAGACCTTCAACGCCTTCTTCGATTTCAACGAAGCAGCCGTAGTCAGTCAGGTTGGTTACGCGACCAGTCAGTTTAGTACCTTCTGGGTAACGCTTAGCGATAGCTACCCATGGATCTTCGCCCAGCTGTTTCAGGCCGAGGGATACACGAGTACGCTCGCGGTCGAACTTCAGCACTTTAACAGTGATTTCGTCGCCCACGTTCACGATTTCGCTTGGGTGCTTAACGCGTTTCCACGCCATGTCGGTGATGTGCAGCAGGCCATCAACGCCGCCCAGGTCAACGAATGCGCCGTAGTCAGTGAGGTTCTTAACGATACCTTTGACTTCCATGCCTTCCTGCAGGTTTTCCAGCAGCTGATCGCGTTCTGCGCTGTTTTCAGATTCGATAACGGCACGACGGGAAACAACAACGTTGTTACGCTTCTGGTCCAGCTTGATTACTTTGAACTCAAGCTCTTTGCCTTCCAGGTGCAGGGTGTCACGGACTGGACGAACGTCTACCAGAGAACCTGGCAGGAACGCACGAATACCATTCAGCTCAACAGTGAAGCCACCTTTAACTTTGCCGTTGATAACACCGACCACAGTTTCAGCTTCTTCGTAAGCTTTTTCCAGCGTGATCCAAGCTTCGTGACGTTTCGCTTTCTCACGAGAAAGCAGGGTTTCACCGAAGCCGTCTTCTACTGCGTCCAGAGCAACGTCAACTTCGTCGCCAACCTGGATTTCCAGCTCGCCCTGGGCGTTTTTGAACTGCTCTGCCGGAATGGCGGACTCAGATTTCAGACCGGCGTCAACCAGTACTACGTCTTTGTCGATAGCAACAACAACACCGCGAACGATGGAACCCGGGCGGGTTTCGATTTCTTTTAAGGATTCTTCAAACAGTTGAGCAAAAGATTCAGTCATGTTTAATCTTCAGGTTAATATTAACGTCCACCTGGCTCCGTGCCGGATGGGGTTGTTTCACATACCCGCCGTCAATCCATTGCAGCGGGGGTACTGCTAAATCGGTCGCGATTACGCGAGTGCCAGTTTTTGGCGCGCATATTGTAGCGCTTTTTCAATCACTTGCTCAATAGTTAAACTGGTTGAATCCAGAACTAATGCATCTTCTGCTGGAACAAGTGGAGCGACGGCGCGGTTACGATCGCGGTCATCGCGCTCTTTTATCTCGGATAAAAGGCGATCAAAGTTAACACTAAACCCCTTTTCCTGCAACTGAAGCATGCGGCGCTGAGCGCGTTCTTCCGAAGAGGCGTCAAGGAAAATTTTCACAGGTGCATCAGGGAATACCACGGTTCCCATATCGCGTCCGTCCGCGATCAAACCCGGGGCTTCACGAAACGCGCGCTGACGACGTAACAACGCCTCACGAACGCGCGGGAAGGCCGCTACCTGAGAGGCCGCATTCGCCACTTCCTGAGTACGGATTTCCCCGCTCACGTCTTCCCCTTCAAGGATCACTTCCAGGTTGCCATCGGTCGACACGAAACGCACATCAAGATGCGCGGCCAGCGGAACCAGCGCTTCTTCTGACGCCACGTCCACGTGATGATGTAGCGCAGCCAGAGCCAGCACGCGATAGATTGCTCCCGAATCTAAAAGATGCCATTGCAATGCTTCCGCCATCGCTTTGCACAGAGTCCCTTTCCCTGCGCCACTCGGCCCATCAATGGTGATTACCGGGGCAATTGCCGTCATCTTTTTCTCCTTAAATAAGGCATACCGTTTACATGAACGCCGCGCATTATACGCGTCAACGTGCGCAACTGTTACCTTTGCGTGCAAATTACGGATTGATTGAAGCAGAGTGTAGAAGAAATGAACGGAAGTGTTCGTCAGGAAGCGTAAGGAAATGCCGCATCAGGCGATGCGGCAAGGTGTTATCAGGCCAGCGTGCTAATGCGTGCCAGCTGTTCGAAGTAGTCCGGGAACGTTTTCGCCGTACATTTCGGGTCAAGGATGGTCACAGGCGTGTCTGACAACGCCACCAGCGAGAAGCACATCGCCATACGGTGATCGTTGTAGGTTCCGATCTCGGCAACCTGCAGTTTTGCAGGAGGCGTGATGCGAATGTAGTCTTCGCCCTCTTCCACCTCAGCGCCGACCTTACGCAGCTCAGTCGCCATCGCGAACAGACGGTCAGTCTCTTTTACGCGCCAGTTGTAGATATTACGCAGCGTGGTGGTGCCTTTTGCAAACAGCGCCGCAGTGGCAATGGTCATCGCCGCATCCGGAATATGGTTCATGTCCATATCGATGGCCTTCAAATCGCCATGGGTACAGGCAATGAAGTCATCACCCCAGGTCACAACCGCGCCCATTTTTTCCAGCACGTCCGCAAAACGGATGTCGCCCTGCACGCTATTGCGACCAATACCGGTGACCTTCACGGTACCGCCTTTGATCGCGCCCGCAGCCAGGAAGTAAGAAGCCGAAGAAGCGTCGCCTTCAACCAGATAGCTGCCCGGAGACTGGTACTGCTGCGCTCCACGCACCACGAAGCGCTGATAAGACTGGTTTTCCACCTCGACACCGAAGGTTTTCATCAGGTGCAGGGTGATATCAATATAAGGTTTGGAGACCAGCTCGCCTTTAATCGTAATAACCGTATCCTGCGGCGCCAGCGGCGCGGTCATCAGCAGTGCCGTCAGGAACTGGCTGGAGACGCTGCCGTCAACCTCGACGTGACCGCCGTTAAAACCACCGCGCAGACGCAGTGGCGGATAGTTTTCCTGCTCCAGATACTCAACCTGCGCGCCGCCCTGACGCAGGGCATCCACCAGATGGCCAATCGGACGCTCTTTCATGCGAGGTTCGCCGGTCAGCACAATGTTGTTGCGCCCAAGACACAGGGCCGCCGCCAGCGGACGCATCGCGGTACCCGCGTTGCCCAGAAACAGCTCAAGCTCTTCATCCGTCTGCAGCGCGCCGCCGCTGCCGGTCACTTCGCAGCGGGTACGATCGTCGGAGAGAATGTAATGAACACCCAACGCTTTCAGCGCATTGAGCATATGGCGTACGTCATCGCTGTCCAGCAGGTTTGTAAGGACGGTGGTGCCGTTTGCCAGTGCTGCCAGCAGCAGAGCGCGGTTCGAGACACTTTTTGAACCAGGCAGATTAATGGTGCCATCTACCCGCGCGATAGGTTGTAACGTCAGGGATTCCATGAAAACTTAACTCTCAACTCAACATAATAAAAACCCCGCAGCAGGCTACGGGGGTGAAAACAGCGCTATTAACCGTGGCGACGTTCGAAGTCGATCATGAAATCCGTCAGAGCTTTAACGCCTTCCAGCGGCATCGCGTTATAGATGGAGGCACGCATGCCGCCAACGACACGGTGACCTTTGAGCGAATGCAGGCCTGCCGCGAAGGACTCTTCAAGGAACACTTTATCCAGGCTGCTGTCCGCCAGCTGGAACGGCACGTTCATGCGGGAACGGTTAGCTTTCGCCACATCGTTGCGATAGAAATCGCTTTTGTCGATCACGCCATACAGCAGTTCAGCTTTCTGCTGATTCACCTTGTCCATCTGTGCCACGCCGCCGTTTTGCTTCAGCCATTTGAAGACCAGGCCTGAAAGATACCAGGCAAACGTTGGTGGGGTGTTGAACATAGAATCGTTATCGTTCAGCACGGTGTAATCGAGAATCGACGGGCAGGATTTATGCGCTTTACCCAGCAGGTCTTCACGCACGACGACGATAGTCAAACCGGCCGGACCGATATTTTTCTGCGCGCCCGCATAGATAACGCCGTAGCGGCTGACATCAATTGGCGCAGACAGAATGGTGGAGGAGAAGTCGGCGGCAACCACGACATCGCTGCCGAAGTTTGGCGTCTCGTCGATGGCAATCCCGTCAATGGTTTCGTTCGGGCAGTAGTGCAGATACGCTGCGTTATCAGAAAGCTGCCACTCGCTCATTGGCTTCACGGCGCGCAGGCCATCAACGGTCACTTTGGCGTCGATAACATTCGGCGTGCAGTATTTATGCGCTTCTTTAACGGCGCTCGCAGCCCAGTAGCCCGCGTCAACGTAGTCAGCCGTCGTTTTGTCACCGAGGATATTCAGCGGAACGCCTGCAAACTGGCCGCGTCCACCGCCGTGGCAGAACAATACTTTGTAGTTCGAGGGAATATTCAGCAGATCGCGAAAATCCTTTTCTGCCTCTTCGGCCACCTGAATAAACTCTTTACCACGGTGGCTGATTTCCATCACCGACGTACCGAGACCGTTCCAGTCACAGAGTTCCTGTTGAGCCTGTTTAAGCACGTCTGCCGGTAACATTGCCGGACCTGAACTGAAATTAAAGACTTGAGCCATTTCCCCTCACCACGCTAAAAGCCATAAGTTATAACTGTGGATATCGGTTTTATCATTCAGTGACACGCGCCGCAATGTCTAAAACTTATGACCCGTGAAATGTGCCCCGCGTCACACAAAACAATCTGCCGCCTCGCCATCACAAAACCGACAAAATGGCTGTCAGGTGATGCGTTTGGCCCGGCTAACCTTCGTCCATTCCGGATTTGCACAGCGGGGGCATAATTGACGATCCCCCGGCTGCATCGCGAGCACGTGGCTACATCTCACGCAGGCATACTCGCCTGACTCAGGTACGGTTCTGAAACGCTCGATCAGCATATCCGGCAGGATACACAGTCCCGGCTTCACCTCGTCGTCAGAATAGTAATAGACGCTGATCTGCCCGTTGGTCTCCATGATCGCCAGACGCACCTGCCCGAGCTGTTCAACGCTATTCAGTCGTAGCTCCATAAAGAACTCGAACTCGGTCATATTGGCGCTTTGTACATTTTCCCAGGCCAACTGCCCGTCCTCGACGATAACGACCGGCTTCCCCTCAAGCAGATCTTCCAGCTTTTCGCTTTTCGACATCAGCCACATGACAAGGCGATAAAGAAGCGCCAGTGAAACAAAAACGATAAACACCGGCACCATCGGCACATCATCATAGAAGGCGACATCCCCCGCCGCTGAACCCAGCGTCAGGATGATCAACACCTCAAAGAGCGACATCTGCCTTACGCCGCGACGGCCGGTGATTTTAAGAAACAGGAAGACAAGTACGAAGGTATACAGGCTGCGGAGCGCCACTTCGCCCAGAAATTCAGGAGGAACTTTATCAAACGCCATCCGCTGGAGATCAAATGCTTTCATTTTTCTATGCCTTAACAGTCAGTTACTGCCACTAAGCATAGCCCAGCCATTTATTTTCGCCGAAGATAGCACCCGTCACTCAAAACCCGTATCATTGCGCGCTTTACGTACGATAAAAGTGAACGCCATGACTCAAACGTTTATCCCCGGCAAAGATGCCGCTCTGGAAGATTCCATCGCTCGCTTCCAGCAGAAACTGACCGACCTGGGTTTTAACATCGAAGAAGCCTCCTGGCTCAATCCGGTGCCTCACGTCTGGTCCGTGCATATTCGCGATAAAGACTGTGCCCTGTGCTTTACCAACGGTAAAGGCGCGACAAAAAAAGCGGCACTGGCCTCTGCGCTGGGTGAGTATTTTGAGCGTCTGTCCACCAACTATTTCTTCGCTGACTTCTGGCTGGGCGAGACCATCGCTAACGGCCCGTTCGTTCACTATCCAAATGAAAAATGGTTCCCGCTGACCGAAGACGACGAACTGCCGGAAGGTATTCTCGACGCACGCCTGCGTGCCTTCTACGATCCAGACAACGAACTGACCGCCAGCATGCTGATCGATCTGCAGTCTGGCAATGAGGATCGTGGGATCTGCGCCCTGCCGTTTACCCGTCAGTCTGACGAGCAGACCGTCTATATCCCGATGAACATCGTCGGCAACCTGTATGTGTCCAACGGTATGTCCGCGGGTAACACCCGCAATGAAGCGCGCGTGCAGGGCCTTTCCGAAGTCTTTGAACGCCACATTAAAAACCGCATCATTGCCGAATCCATTAGCCTGCCTGAAATTCCGGCCGACGTGCTGGCGCGCTACCCGGGCGTGGTGGAATCCATCGCTAAGCTGGAAGCAGAAGGTTTCCCAATCTTTGCCTATGACGGCTCGCTGGGCGGCAAGTACCCGGTTATCTGCGTCGTGCTGTTCAACCCGACAAACGGCACCTGTTTCGCCTCCTTTGGCGCGCACCCTGACTTCGGCGTGGCGCTGGAACGCACCGTCACCGAGCTGCTGCAGGGCCGTAGCCTGAAAGATCTCGACGTGTTCACACCGCCAACGTTTGACGATGAAGAAGTGGCTGAACATACGAACCTCGAAACCCACTTCATTGACTCCAGCGGTTTGATCTCCTGGGATATGTTCAAACAGGACGCAGACTATCCGTTCGTGGACTGGAGCTTTGCAGGGACAACGGAAGAAGAGTTCGCGACGCTGATGGCGATTTTCAAAGCCGAAGACCAGGACGTCTATATCGCCGACTACGAGCACCTGGGCGTCTATGCATGCCGCATTATTGTTCCCGGCATGTCCGACATCTACCCTGCAGAAGATCTGTGGCTGGCGAATAACAGCATGGGTGCACATCTGCGCGAAACGCTGCTGGCTCTGCCTGGCAGCGAGTGGGAAAAAGAAGATTATCTGAACCTGATCGCCCAACTGGACGAGGAAGGCCACGATGACTTCACCCGCGTACGCGAACTCCTGGGTCTGGCGACAGGTAAAGATAACGGCTGGTATACCCTGCGTATCGGTGAACTGAAAGCGATGCTGGCCCTGGCGGGTGGCGACCTGGATCAGGCCCTGGCCTGGACCGAGTGGACCATGGAGTTCAACCAGTCGGTCTTCTCTGCCGAGCGCACCAACTATTACCGTTGCCTGCAAACCCTGCTGCTGCTTGCACAGGAAGAGGATCGCGAACCGCTGCAATACCTGAACGCTTTCGTGCGCATGTACGGTGCTGAGGCTGTAGAAGCAGCCAGCGCGGCCCTGAGCGGCGAAGCGCCGTTCTATGGCCTGCAGGCTGTTGATAGCGATCTGAAAGCCTTCCCGGCGCACCAGTCGCTGCTGAAGGCCTACGAAAAACTGCAGAAAGCAAAAGCCGCTTACTGGTCAAAATAAGCGCACATAACATTACCAGCAGTAGGCGTATTCAATCGTCTGGGCTATATTACGGGGCAATTTCATTGCCCCGTTTTTTATTTTCTTCGGCAATGACTGTTGATTGTAATAATAAAGTTAAACATGGGTAAATATAATAATATTTACCTGGGCTTTACTGTTACTTTTTATGGTAAATACTCCATATTAATTAACTGTATCCGAGGTGGCTGAACGAAAAAATTCAACTCTTTTCATAACTTTTAAAATTTATTTTTATACGGATAATCAAATACTTACTCCGCATTTGCTGTAAATCCATACACACTGCGGGCCTATAAGCCAGGCGAGATATGATCTATATCAATTTCTCTTCTATAATGCTTTGTTAGTATCTCGTCGCCGACTTAATAAAGAGAGAGTTAGTGTGAAAGCTGACAACCCTTTTGATCTTTTACTCCCTGCTGCGATGGCCAAAGTTGCCGAAGAAGCGGGTGTCTATAAAGCAACGAAACACCCGATGAAGACGTTCTATCTGGCGATCACGGCTGGTGTGTTCATCTCTATCGCTTTCGTCTTCTACATCACCGCCACCACCGGTACTGCGGGAATGCCTTTCGGTATGGCCAAACTGATTGGCGGCATTTGTTTCTCACTGGGTCTGATTCTCTGCGTCATCTGCGGCGCCGACCTCTTCACCTCAACGGTGCTGATTGTCGTGGCAAAGGCCAGCGGAAGAATTACCTGGGGTCAGCTGGCACGTAACTGGCTTAATGTTTACGTGGGTAACCTGGTTGGCTGTCTGCTCTTTGTTTTGTTGATGTGGCTTTCTGGCGAGTACATGACCGCCAACGGTGGCTGGGGCCTTAACGTCCTGCAAACCGCCGACCACAAAATGCACCACACATTTATCGAAGCCGTTGCTCTCGGCATCCTCGCTAACCTGATGGTCTGCCTGGCTGTATGGATGAGCTACTCGGGTCGTAGCCTGATGGACAAAGCCTTAATTATGGTTCTGCCGGTTGCGATGTTTGTTGCCAGCGGCTTTGAGCACAGTATCGCGAATATGTTCATGATCCCAATGGGCATTGTCATCCGCGACTTTGCGAGCCCGGAGTTCTGGACCGCAGTTGGTTCATCCCCGGAAAGTTTCTCTCACCTGACTATTATGAATTTCATTACTGATAACCTGATCCCTGTCACTATCGGGAACATTATCGGTGGGGGTCTGTTAGTTGGGTTGACATACTGGGTCATTTACCTGCGTGGCGACGATCATCATTGATGGTTTTCTCAGGCAGTAAATAAAAAATCCACTTAAGAAGGTAGGTGTTACATGTCCGAGCTTAATGAAAAGTTAGCCACAGCCTGGGAAGGTTTTGCGAAAGGTGACTGGCAGAATGAAGTAAACGTACGTGACTTCATTCAGAAAAACTATACCCCGTATGAAGGTGACGAATCCTTCCTGGCTGGCGCAACTGACGCGACCACCAAGCTGTGGGACAGCGTAATGGAAGGCGTTAAACTGGAAAACCGCACTCACGCGCCAGTTGATTTTGACACCTCCGTTGCTTCCACCATCACTTCTCACGATGCTGGCTACATCAACAAAGCCCTTGAGAAAATCGTTGGTCTGCAGACTGAAGCACCACTGAAACGCGCAATCATCCCGTTCGGTGGTATCAAAATGGTTGAAGGTTCCTGCAAAGCGTATAACCGCGAGCTGGATCCAATGCTGAAAAAAATCTTCACCGAATACCGCAAAACCCACAACCAGGGTGTATTCGATGTTTACACCAAAGACATTCTGAACTGCCGTAAATCTGGCGTTCTGACTGGTCTGCCAGATGCGTATGGCCGTGGCCGTATCATCGGTGACTACCGTCGCGTTGCGCTGTACGGTATCGACTTCCTGATGAAAGACAAGTACGCGCAGTTTGTTTCCCTGCAGTCTGACCTAGAAAATGGCGTAAACCTGGAAGCGACTATCCGTCTGCGTGAAGAAATCGCTGAACAGCACCGCGCGCTGGGTCAGATCAAAGAGATGGCGGCGAAATATGGCTGCGATATCTCTGGTCCTGCTACCAACGCTCAGGAAGCTATCCAGTGGACCTACTTCGGCTACCTGGCCGCAGTTAAGTCTCAGAACGGCGCAGCAATGTCCTTCGGTCGCGTATCCACCTTCCTGGATGCTTACATCGAACGTGACCTGAAAGCAGGCAAAATCACCGAGCAAGACGCTCAGGAAATGATTGACCACCTGGTCATGAAACTGCGTATGGTTCGCTTCCTGCGTACTCCTGAATATGATGAACTGTTCTCTGGTGACCCAATCTGGGCAACAGAATCTATCGGCGGTATGGGCGTTGACGGCCGTACTCTGGTTACCAAAAACAGCTTCCGCTTCCTGAACACCCTGTACACCATGGGTCCTTCTCCGGAGCCGAACATCACCGTTCTGTGGTCTGAAAAACTGCCTCTGAACTTCAAGAAATTCGCCGCTAAAGTGTCCATCGATACCTCTTCTCTGCAGTACGAGAACGATGACCTGATGCGTCCGGACTTCAACAACGACGATTACGCTATCGCTTGCTGCGTAAGCCCAATGGTTGTTGGTAAACAAATGCAGTTCTTCGGTGCGCGTGCAAACCTGGCGAAAACCATGCTGTACGCTATCAACGGCGGCGTTGATGAAAAACTGAAAATGCAGGTTGGTCCTAAATCTGAGCCGATCAAAGGCGACGTTCTGAACTTCGACGAAGTCATGGACCGCATGGATCACTTCATGGACTGGCTGGCTAAGCAGTACGTCACTGCACTGAACGTTATCCACTACATGCACGACAAGTACAGCTACGAAGCCTCTCTGATGGCGCTGCACGACCGTGACGTTATCCGCACCATGGCGTGTGGTATCGCTGGTCTGTCCGTTGCTGCTGACTCCCTGTCTGCAATCAAATATGCGAAAGTTAAACCAATTCGTGACGAAGACGGTCTGGCTATCGACTTCGAAATCGAAGGCGAATATCCTCAGTTTGGTAACAACGACTCTCGCGTTGATGACATGGCGGTTGACCTGGTAGAACGTTTCATGAAGAAAATTCAGAAACTGACTACCTACCGTAACGCTATCCCGACTCAGTCTGTTCTGACCATCACCTCTAACGTTGTGTATGGTAAGAAAACCGGTAACACCCCAGACGGTCGTCGTGCTGGCGCGCCATTCGGCCCAGGTGCTAACCCAATGCACGGTCGTGATCAGAAAGGTGCTGTTGCCTCTCTGACTTCCGTCGCTAAACTGCCGTTTGCTTACGCGAAAGATGGTATCTCTTACACCTTCTCTATCGTGCCAAACGCGCTGGGTAAAGACGACGAAGTGCGTAAAACCAACCTCGCGGGTCTGATGGATGGTTACTTCCACCACGAAGCGTCCATCGAAGGTGGTCAGCACCTGAACGTGAACGTAATGAACCGTGAAATGCTGCTCGACGCGATGGAACACCCTGAGAAATATCCTCAGCTGACCATCCGCGTATCTGGCTACGCAGTACGTTTTAACTCCCTGACTAAAGAACAGCAGCAGGACGTTATCACCCGTACTTTCACTCAGTCCATGTAAGTGGAATTGACTGAAATCACGCGTTAACAACGCGTACAATAAAGGCTCCACGTCAGTGGGGCCTTTTTAGCACCCTCTCCACCTCAGTCTCTTTTGTCCGCTATCTATACTTAATGGATAACAGCCAAAACAGACTTAACACAGCCGGCTTTGAGCTGTGCATACACAGGCCCGGGACGGGCCGATGATGGAGATATCACCGCAATGTCAACTATTGGTCGTATTCACTCCTTTGAATCCTGTGGCACCGTTGATGGCCCGGGCATCCGCTTTATCACCTTTTTCCAGGGCTGCCTGATGCGCTGCCTGTACTGCCATAACCGCGATACCTGGGACACGCACGGCGGCAAAGAAGTGACCGTTGAAGACTTGATGAAAGAGGTGGTGACTTACCGCCACTTTATGAACGCGTCCGGTGGCGGCGTCACCGCATCCGGCGGTGAAGCCATTCTTCAGGCTGAATTTGTCCGTGACTGGTTCCGCGCCTGCCACAAAGAAGGCATACATACCTGCCTGGATACCAATGGCTTTGTACGTCGCTACGATCCGGTGATTGATGAACTGCTTGAAGTGACCGATCTGGTGATGCTCGATCTCAAACAGATGAACGATGAGATCCACCAGAACCTCGTTGGTGTCTCAAACCACCGCACGCTGGAGTTTGCCAAATACATAGCCGACAAAGGCATCAAAACCTGGATCCGCTACGTGGTTGTTCCTGGCTGGTCAGACGACGACGACTCCGCGCACCGCCTGGGGGAATTCACCCGTGACATGGGCAACGTCGAGAAAATCGAGCTTCTGCCCTATCACGAGCTGGGTAAACATAAATGGGTGGCCATGGGCGAAGAGTACAAACTCGATGGCGTGAAGCCGCCGAAAAAAGAGACGATGGAACGCGTGAAAGGTATTCTCGAGCAGTATGGCCACAAGGTCATGTATTAAAGAAAAGGCCCGGTAAAACCGGGCCTTTTTTATATTCTATTTAAATACACCGTTAATAACGGACGTCACAATGGCTGTGCTCAGCGCAATTAAGACCAGGTCGTCCCCGACCACGCGCCATTCATAGCCTGGGTAGGAAGGAAGCTGGTCCAGCATAGAGGCTGGCACGGTTTTCTTCGCAATGCCCGGAGGAAGCGGCTTACCGCGCGCCAGGTTTTTCGCGATGCCCGGAGGCAGAGAGTCATAACCCGTTAAGCCATAATTCAGCGCCAGGTGACGCGCATGATCGAAGCTCACGCGAGCATCAACATCATTACCGACATCTTTGCTATTTTTGAAGCTCTTATTCGATTTTCCAGGGTTATCCTGTCCGCTATTTTGCTTATTTCCATGGTTGCCGGAGTTACCAGAATTCCCGTTACCATGATTACCGCCATTACCTTGCCCGCCACCGTTTCCGTGACCACCGCCATTCCCGTTTCCAGGATTAGCCATGACCGGAGCCGTTGCAAACGTTAAAGACAACACTACGGCAAGTGCGGTAGTGGAAAAACGACGAATAGACATGATTGCTGCCTTATAGTGGTAGGACTCACATGAATTATCGCCTGGCGCAATAAACAAACAATAAGTAAAACTCTTAGTTGTGACAGGGACAAAAAAGCCTGTCATCGACAGGCTTTAATTTAATCAGGCATGTGCCACAGGCGTTGGATGCTCACCTGCTTTACGCAGCAGCATTAAGAGATATATAAACGACACGCTGGCAATCATGATAAACAGTAAATTGTCGGAGTAATTCTGCATCAGCATCGCGGTAAACGTCGGCCCTAATAAGCTGCCGATGGTATAGCTCAGTAACAGCGCCTGGTTCATTGCCACCAGCTGGTGGTGCTCAACTTTCTCACAGGCCCAGGCCATTGCCACCGGATAGAGCGTAAAGCCGGCGGCCCCGAGAATAAACAGCGCAGGCGCCATTGCGGCGTTGCTGAGCATGGCAAGACATCCCATGATGACCACGAAAACCTGAACGCGCAGCACCAGCAGACGACCGAAGCGGTCCGCCAGTCGGCCAATCGGCCACTGCCCGACGATCCCGGCACTCACCATCACCGCCATCCAGAAGCCAATTCCGGAATCGCTGACGCCCTGATGATTCAGATAGAGCGGCATCAGACCATAGAGCGAGCCCAGTACAATCCCCGATATAATGCAGCCGTTAACGCCCAGACGCGCATGACGCAGTCTGAGCATTGGCCAGACGTGGGTTGCTTCCTGGTGTTCGCTGTTCTGGTTCACGATGCGCGTGAAGAGCAAAGGCAAGATCGCGACCAGCACCATACCCGTTACCCACGGCAGAACGCTCATGAGGTCGGTTGGCAGCTTGCTGACCATCAGTTGCCCAAGTACGGTGCCGACGTAATAAACCATCATATAGGCTGCCAGCAGGCGTCCACGATTACGGGAGGTGCCGCTGCACATCAGCGCACTTTCAACGACTACCCAAATCATCGCGCAGCCTACACCGGCGATAAAGCGCCATGCCATCCAGCTCCAGAAGCCGACCATCAGGCCCAGCCCCGCACACCCGGCAGCGAAAATCAGCGAAGCCAGATAATAGCTGCGGTTAAAGCCAAAGCGCTTAATCAGGCTCCCGGTCACCAGGGTTCCAAGAAGGTTGCCGGTAAAAAAGGACGAGCTGACCATACCCACCTGCCAGGTCGGTAAGTTTTCATGGGCAAGCCACAGCGGGACGAGCGTATTTAACACTGCGATCGCCAGGGTCAACAGAAGCAAGCCACAGAGCAACAGCAGCACTGGCCGGGTATAGGTGGTCATGGATTAAAAAGCCGTGAGGAAGTTCAGATTTCGTGCGCATCATGCCACTGGCAAAAACAAAGTCAATCCACTGATTTAGCCGCCTCGCACAATATGTTCCCTGTCGATTTAAAAAACTTATCCTGCTAATGCCACGCCTGCTATAGATATTAATTATGTCTCTGTTTTCATTTATTAATGGGCAAAATTAAAACAAAACGACAGTCGAAAAATTTCATGATCGAAAAAAGAAAAAGCCGGGCACTCAGGCCCGGCTTGATATAACCAAATACAACGTTAACTTGCGATAGCCATACCTACAGTCATATGCAACCCGTAGAACACGCCGCGACCAATCAGTTCACCCGCCAGTACCAGCACAAAAGCCAGTGACAGCAGCGGCAGCGCGGGCTGATAACCTTTGAGCTGAGGAGCAATCCAGAATACCAACGCGGCGACCAGCAGAACGATGCGCCAGGCCATCAGAGCACCGTAGTCCGGTACCAGGGCAGAAGCCTGCTGGATAGAGCTGTGAATGGTTGCCAGTTCTGCTCCCTGCATCAGGGCGACCATCGCACTCACCACCAGCGCCAGCAGCGAAACAGCGGGCAACAAACGCATTGCCCACCCGTCTACGCCCGCCACGCGCAGCAGCAGGTAGCCCAGCAGCGGTCCGCCGATAAACATCGTCAGGAAGAAGCTCATTGGCGTCCAGACGCTGTACCAGGTTGGAACGGTATCGATGGTGTTATAGACGCGCACCATCATCCACACGAACACCACGCCCAACACCATGGTCACGATTAGCCACAGGCTGCGCAGACCCGCAGGCAATTTTTTCATGGCGGCCAGCAGCCAGCCCAGCCCACCGACGACAAAGAAAATTGCTCCGCTGGCAATCTCGTTACTGAGGGATGAGGCACCCACGCGGTTCAGGGAGTTAAACGCGCGCATAGGCGAACCCAGGTGAAGCGTAGAGGCGATAAACCCAATCCCCATCAGCACCCACAGGCCAAACATGCTCAACACTAAACGCTGCTGCTGTTCAGCATTAAGGCGACCTTTCAACAGCGCCAGCGCGAGCACAATGAAACCACCCGCCACGCACTGACCAAAGACCGTGAAGATCATCAGCGGCCATTCATGCCATCCACTTCCCATCTCACACCTCCTTCGGATTTGCCAGGTAGCCGGTGGTATCACCTGTAGGACGGCTGTTGGCGTTAGGTTTAATCACAATACTCGGCTTCGTGAAGTGCGCAGACGGCAGCGGCGCCACGGCAGCGAGCTGACCGTGTTTTTGACGCAGCTCTTCAATCGGACCGAAGTCCAGCGCGCGCAGCGGGCAGGACTCGACGCAAATCGGCTTTTTGCCGTCCGCTACGCGGGTGTGGCAACCGTCGCATTTGGTCATATGACCTTTGGCGGCATTGTACTGCGGCGCGCCGTACGGACAGGCCATATGGCAGTAGCGACAGCCTATGCAGACATCTTCATCCACCACCACAAAGCCGTCTTCGCGCTTGTGCATCGCTCCGCTCGGACAAACCTTCGTGCAGGCAGGATCTTCACAGTGGTTACAGGCAATCGACAGGTAATACGCAAAGACGTTCTGATGCCAGACGCCGTTATCTTCCTGCCAGTCGCCCCCGGCGTATTCGTAGATGCGACGGAAGCTCACGTCCGGCGTCAGATCTTTGTAATCTTTGCAGGCCAGCTCGCAGGTTTTGCACCCGGTGCAACGGCTGGAATCAATAAAAAATCCATACTGAGTTGTCATCGGTTACTCCTTAAACCTTTTCAACCTGGACAAGGTTTGTGTGGGATGGGTTGCCTTTCGCCAGCGGCGACGGACGCTGCGTGGTCAGTACGTTAATACTGCCAGCCTGGTCGATGCGGTTTGCATCAGGGCTATACCAGGCACCTTCACCCAGCGCCACTACGCCTGGCATCATGCGCGGCGTCACTTTGGCTTCAATGTGAACCTCGCCGCGACCGTTGAAGATCCGCACGCGATCCCCATTGCTGATACCTCGCGCTTTGGCATCCATCGGGTTGATCCACATCTCCTGTCGGCAGGCGGCTTTCAGCACGTCGACGTTACCGTAGGTAGAGTGAACACGCGCTTTGTAGTGGAAGCCAGTCAGCTGCAGCGGGAATTTCGCCGTCAGCGGATCGTTGTAGTTTTCAAAGCCCGGCGTGTAGATCGGCAGTGGATCGATAACGTCCCCTTCCGGCAGTTCCCAGGTTGACGCAATTTTTGCCAACTCTTCGGAATAGATTTCGATTTTGCCCGACGCCGTGGTCAGCGGGTTCGCCTGCGGATCTTCACGGAACGCTTTGTACGCCACGTGGTGCCCTTCCGGATCGCGCTGTTTGTACATCCCCTGCTTGCGGAAGGTGTCAAAGTCCGGCAGGTCAGGAATGGCCTTACGGGAGAGTTCATGCAGATGGCGCATCCACCCTTCCTGAGTCCGCCCCTCGGTAAACTGCTGCTCAACGCCAAGACGTTTCGCCAGCTCGGAGGTCATCTCATAAATGGTTTTGCACTCAAAGCGCGGTTTAATCGCCTGGTCGGTAAAAATCACGTAGGACATGTTGCCGCAGGATGCATCCAGCGCGAAATCCATCTGCTCAGAGGCGGTGCAGTCCGGCAGCAGGATATCGGCATATTTCGCCGAAGAGGTCATGTGGCAGTCGATCACCACAATCATCTCGCACTTCTTGTCATCCTGCAGGATTTCATGGGTACGGTTGATTTCTGAATGCTGGTTGATGAGGCAGTTACCGGCATAGTTCCAGATCATCTTGATCGGCACGTCCAGCTTGTCCTTGCCGCGCACGCCGTCGCGCAGGGCGGTCATTTCCGGGCCGCGTTCAATCGCATCGGTCCACATAAACATGGAGATGCTGGTCTGAACCGGGTTATCCAGCGTCGGCATACGTTCGAACGGCACTTCATATGAACCTTCACGCGCGCCGGTGTTACCGCCGTGAATGCCGACGTTGCCGGTCAGAATGGAGAGCATGGAGATGGCACGGGTCGCGATTTCGCCGTTCGCATGACGCTGCGGACCCCAGCCCTGGCTGATATAGGCCGGTTTGGCTGAACCAATTTCACGCGCCAGCTGAACGATACGCTCAGCCGGGATGCCGGTGATGGTGGACGCCCACTCCGGCGTTTTCGCCACGCCGTCGCTGCCCTGTCCGAGAATATACGCCTTGTAGTGACCGTTTGCCGGCGCGCTGGCTGGCAGAGTTTTCTCGTCATAGCCGACGCAGTATTTATCCAGGAAAGGCTGATCGACAAGATTCTCTGTGATCATCACCCACGCCAGGGCGGAGACCAGCGCCGCGTCGGTCCCCGGACGAATGGGAATCCACTCGTCTTCACGTCCGGCGCCGGTGTCGGTGTAGCGTGGGTCGATGATGATCATGCGGGCATTGGATTTGGCGCGGGCCTGTTCGAGGTAGTAGGTTACCCCACCGCCGCTCATGCGGGTTTCACCCGGGTTATTGCCGAACAGCACCACCAGCTTACTATTTTCGATATCAGACGGGCTGTTTCCGTCCGCCCAGCCGCCATAGGTGTAGTTCAGGCCAGCAGCAATCTGCGCCGATGAGTAGTCACCATAGTGATTGAGATAACCGCCGCAGCAGTTCATCAGGCGCGCCACCAGCGTTTTACCCGGTGGCCAGGAACGGGTCAGCGTGCCGCCAAGCGTCCCGGTACCGTAGTTCAGGTAGATGGATTCGTTGCCGTACTCTTTAATCAAACGCTGCATGTTAGTGGCAATGATATCGTAGGCTTCATCCCAGCTAATCCGCTCGAACTTCCCTTCCCCACGCTTACCGACGCGCTTCATCGGGTATTTCAGGCGGTCAGGATTATAGACGCGACGACGCATGGAGCGACCGCGCAGGCAGGCACGGACCTGATGTAACCCTTCGTAGTTATCGTCCCCGGTATTGTCGGTTTCGACATATTTAATTTCACCATCCACCACATGCATACGCAGCGGACAACGGCTACCGCAGTTGACGGTACAGGCACTCCACACCACTTTTTCCGGGGAAGTGGCCGGAGACAGAGCATCAGCCGCCGACGCCAGTCGGGTAAAGGGGAGCGTGAAGGCACTGCTGGCTACGGCCAGGCCGCCTATGGCCGTGGTTTTCATCAAACCACGGCGAGTGACCTCGGCAGCCATTAATGCTTCAGGCGCGTTGATTTTCATAGAGACTCACTTTGGTTGCTCACAAAGAAAAGAGAGGCGGCGCAAACCGCTATGTAGTTTTATATATAACGAATATTTTCGTTATCAGCGTTTTATGCTGACTTTCATTCGGAGGAGTATTACTACTTTAGAGGGAGGGGGTATTGCGTCGTATCAATTCATAAGCATAAAAAAAGCGCCCTGAGGCGCTTTTTTGTTTTGAGACAAATATTAACCGATGTACTGCTGGCCTTTCATGTATGGACGCAGCACTTCAGGGATCTCGATACGACCGTCTGCCTGCTGATAGTTTTCCAGCACGGCAACCAGGGTACGACCCACAGCCAGACCAGAACCGTTCAGGGTATGTACCAGACGGGTTTTCTTGTCAGATTTGCTGCGGCAGCGTGCCTGCATGCGGCGCGCCTGGAAATCCCAGACGTTAGAGCAGGAGGAGATTTCACGGTAGGTGTTCTGCGCAGGCACCCACACTTCCAGATCGAAGGTTTTGCAGGCGCCAAAGCCCATATCACCGGTACACAGAGCCATACGACGGTACGGCAGACCCAGCAGCTCCAGCACCTTCTCCGCGTGGCCGGTCATCTCTTCCAGCGCGTCCATGGATTCTTCTGGACGAACGATCTGCACCATCTCAACTTTGTCGAACTGGTGCATACGGATCAGACCGCGCGTGTCGCGACCGTAAGAACCGGCTTCAGAACGGAAGCACGGTGAATGTGCCGTCAGTTTGATCGGCAGATCGTCTTCGTCGATGATCTCATCACGCACGAGGTTAGTCAGCGGCACTTCCGCGGTTGGGATCAGCGCGTAGTTGCTGCTGTCTGCTTCTTCGTCCAGCGGGCGGGTATGGAACAGGTCGCCGGCAAATTTCGGCAGCTGGCCCGTACCGTACAGCGTATCGTGGTTGACCAGATACGGCACGTAGGTTTCGCTGTAGCCATGCTGCTCTGTGTGCAGATCCAGCATGAACTGCGCCAGCGCGCGGTGCAGATGGGCAATCTGGCCTTTCATCACCACGAAGCGAGAACCTGTCAGCTTAACCGCTGCCGCAAAGTCCAGGCCCGCGTGCATTTCGCCCAGCGTCACGTGATCGCGTACTTCGAAGTCAAACTCACGAGGCGTACCCCAGCGCTTCACTTCAACGTTGTCGTTTTCATCTTTGCCGACAGGCACGCTGTCGTCAGGAATATTCGGGATAGCCAGGGCAATATCACGAATCTCGGCCTGAAGAACGTCCAGCTCAGCTTTCGCCTGATCCAGTTCTTCGCCCAGTTTGTTCACTTCCAGGCGTAATGGCTCAATATCTTCCCCGCGCGCTTTCGCCTGGCCGATGGATTTCGATCGAGAGTTACGCTCTGCCTGCAGATTTTCAGTTTGTACCTGCAGTACTTTACGACGCTCTTCAAGAGCGCGTAGCTTATCTACATCCAGCTTAAAGCCCCGGCGTGCCAGTTTTTCAGCGACTGCGTCTGGCTCATTACGCAGCAGATTGGGATCGAGCATGCTTATCCTGTGCTTATCGAATTAAAATAGGAAAATGTGACCACAGCCTGCGGCCACAAGGATACTACGCCAACATTACCGCAACGATTGAACTAACGGTAGCGTTTTATAGGGCTATTTTGATCCTGTCCGGCGAGCCAGGTGAGCTTTTCACCAATCTTGCCTTCAAGACCTCTGTTTGTGGGGCGATAATAGCGCGTTTGTGCCATCTCCTGCGGGAAATATTCCTCCCCTGCGGCGTAGGCATTGGGTTCATCATGAGCGTAGCGGTACTCCTGCCCATACCCCATCTCTTTCATCAGTTTGGTCGGTGCATTACGCAAATGAACCGGAACATCGTAGTCCGGACGTTCACGCGCATCCGACATCGCCGCTTTAAACGCGGTATAAACCGCGTTGCTTTTCGGCGCGCAGGCCAGATAAACAATCGCCTGCGCGATGGCACGTTCGCCCTCCGCTGGTCCAACGCGGGTGAAGCAGTCCCAGGCCGACAGCGCAACCTGCATAGCGCGAGGATCGGCATTGCCAACATCTTCAGACGCAATCGCCAGACAGCGGCGCGCGACATATAGCGGATCGCCGCCCGCAGTGATAATGCGCGCGTACCAGTAAAGCGCCGCATCCGGCGCGCTGCCGCGTACCGACTTATGCAGCGCCGAGATCAGGTCGTAAAAACGGTCGCCTTTATTGTCGAAACGGGCGCTGCGTTCCCCGGCAATTTCGGTGAGCAATTCCGGTTTAAGCACCCGCTTCCCGGCATCGTCGACTTCGGCCATATCGGCCATCATTTCCAGCGTATTCAGCGCCCGACGCGCATCGCCGTTGACCAGCTCCGCGATCGCACGACGCGTGTCGTCGGGCAGAACGATATCCTGCCCGCCGTAGCCGCGCGCTTTGTCGTCCATCGCCTGGGTGAGAACCTTTTCAATATCCTCGGTAGTCAGCGATTTGAGCAGATAAACGCGCGCGCGGGAGAGTAGCGCCGAGTTCAGTTCAAACGACGGATTCTCGGTGGTCGCGCCGATGAAGAAGATCGTGCCGTCTTCAATATGCGGCAGGAAGGCATCCTGCTGGCTTTTGTTGAAGCGGTGGACTTCGTCCACGAAGAGGATGGTGCGCCGCCCGGCATTGCGGTTCTGCCGCGCACGCTCGATCGCCTCACGGATCTCCTTCACGCCGGAGGTCACCGCCGAGATGCGTTCAACGTCCGCGTTGGCATAGCGGGCGATCACTTCTGCAAGCGTGGTCTTGCCGGTGCCAGGGGGCCCCCAGAGAATCATGGAGTGAAGATGCCCGGCCTCAATGGCGCGTGGCAATGGCTTACCGGCAGCCAGCAGGTGCTGCTGGCCGATGTACTGCGCTAAATTTTCTGGCCGCATACGGGCGGCCAGAGGTTGAAACGCGTTATCTGAAAAATCGAGCGACAGATTGCCCACTCACGCCTCTTACTTATTGCGTTGGTCGTCCACCGTCACGCCCTTCGGCGGGGTAAAGGTGAATTTCGATGCATCAACGGCACCGTTCTGCTGAGATTTAAGCTGGTAGCTGCTGCGCTGATCGTCCTGCTCAACCGCGCCGAACTGATTAATGGTACCGTTGGTGCTCACGTTAATGGTGAACTGCTTCAGGTTGCCGTTGCTGCCTTTCGGCGTCAGGACAAACTCGTCACCCGTCTGTTTAATATTGTACTGCTGCCAGTCGCTGGCCTGGTTACGGGCAATCAGCATAAACGGCGTATTGCTGGTGGCATCTTTCAGCCAGGTCACAGTAGCCTGCTCAACGAACGGGTTGTAGAACCATAAGGTTTTACCGTCAGACACCAGGATGCTCTCATCCGGCTGGGTCATGTGCCAGTTGAACAGATTTGGGCGTTTTACCCACAAATCTCCCTGGCCTTCCTGCACCGCGTTGCCGCTGCCGTCCGTCACTTTTTGCGTGAAGCTGGCGTGGAAGCTGCTTACTTTATCCAGTCGGCTTTTAAGGTCGCTGGCTGCATCAGCCCAGACGCTGCTGGCAACAAAACTGGTGAGTAATGCACAGGCGATGGCGATTTTTTTCATTGTTATTCCTTAAAATACGTCTTCCCGATATGGGATTTCCGTCTTCTATTCTGGACCTGCCCGAAGGCAGGCGACAGAAGAAAATGCTTAATTTTGGCTGATTTACCCTTCTTTGCATACGCTGAAGGTTAATCAAACGGCGGCGGCGCCAGCACCTCGCGGTTACCGTTATGCCCCTGCTCGCTCACAATGCCCTGCGCTTCCATCTGCTCGATGATACGCGCTGCGCGGTTATAGCCGATGCGGAATTGACGCTGCACGCCTGAGATGGACGCTTTGCGTTTTTCGGTAACGAAGTTAACCGCCTGATCGAATAGCGGATCCAGCTCTTCACCACCGTCGAAGCCACCGCCGCCGCCTTCGCTTTCCGTATCGCTGGTAATGCCGTCAATATATTGTGGACGACCGCGCGCTTTCCAGTCCTGCACGACAGCGTGAACTTCCTCGTCGCGGACAAACGCACCGTGAACACGCACCGGAGAAGTGGAGTTCGGGCCGGAATAGAGCATGTCCCCCATTCCCAGCAGCGACTCTGCGCCGCCCTGATCAAGAATGGTACGGGAATCAATTTTACTTGATACGGTAAAGGCGATACGCGTCGGAATGTTCGCTTTGATAAGACCAGTGATAACGTCCACGGAAGGACGCTGGGTCGCCAGCACAAGGTGAATACCAGCCGCACGCGCTTTCTGCGCCAGACGGGCAATCAACTCTTCCACTTTCTTACCAACGGTCATCATCAGGTCAGCGAATTCATCGACCAGCACGACGATATAAGGCAGTTTTTCCAGCACCGGATGCTGGGCATCCATGCTGTCACCCGGCTTCCAGTAAGGATCCGGGATCGGACGTCCCATACGCACAGCCTGGGCGATTTTCTCGTTATAACCGGCCAGATTACGTACGCCCAACGCCGACATCAGCTTATAGCGACGCTCCATCTCATTGACGCTCCAGCGCAGGGCGTTGGCGGCGTCTTTCATGTCGGTGACCACTTCGGTCAGAAGATGAGGAATACCTTCATAGACCGACAGTTCGAGCATTTTCGGGTCGATCATGATGAAACGCACATCTTCCGGCTGCGCTTTATAGAGCATGCTGAGGATCATGGCGTTCACACCGACAGACTTACCGGAACCGGTAGTACCCGCGACCAGCAGGTGAGGCATTTTTGCGAGGTCTGCCACCACCGGATCGCCAGCGATATCTTTACCCAGCACCACGGTCAGCGGGGATGGGTTATCGCGGAATTTGGTGTTATCCAGCACTTCACGCAGGTAGACGGTCTGACGTTTCTTGTTCGGCAGCTCAAGACCAACGTAAGGTTTGCCCGGTATCACTTCCACCACACGTACCGCAACGGTCGACAAGGAACGCGCCAGGTCGCGGGACAGGTTAGAAATACGCGCGGCTTTAACGCCTGGCGCCAGGTTCAGTTCAAAACGGGTGATAACAGGGCCCGGCGAGTAGTTCACCACGTCAGCCTTGATACGGAAGTCGGCCAGACGGGCTTCCACCAGACGCGCCATCTGCTCCAGCGCGAAGGTATCGACGGGTTCCACTTCCGACGGCGGCGGCGTTAACAGATCCAGAGAAGGCAGCGGCGTGCTTGGACGCTGCAGCGGACGGCTGTCACCGTTACGCATCAGCAGCGGGTGAATCAGGCTCTCTTGCTGCTGAGGCGCAGGCTGCTGGAACTGCGGCGGCTGCGGTTGCTGAACTGGTTGTTGCGGTTGCGCATATGGCTGCTGAACGGGCTGCTGCGGCTGCGCATACGGCTGATGAACAGGTTGTTGCGGCTGTGCATAGGCCTGTGGTGCTGGCTGCTGGCGCACAGGCTCAACTTCCGGCATCACGCTCGGGGTAAATAAAGGCTCGCTCGGGCCATCATCCACCAGATCCTTCATCGGCGAGAATTCAAAATCAGACAGTGAGAACGGATTTGCACCAGCCGGTTGTTCACCGGAATAACGCTGCTGCTGGGTGGCGGCGAACTGGCGCGCTAATTCCGCTTCTGCAGCGTCATCTTCGTCTTCAGGCACAGGTTCATCGTGCTGATATTCTTCACCGTAGCGTTGATTCTGCTGCGCGGCGAACTGGCGGGCCAGCTCGTCCTGCTGCATCTCATCGGCGTCATCCTCGTACTCAGGCTCGCGCGCTTTCTCTTCCGCCATGCGCTGGGAAGGCAGCTTGATACCATAAGAGGCAAGTTCACGACGGGTTGGTACGCGAACGCGGTTAGGACGAGGCAGTTGCGGACCAATCCCCTCCTTCACCTGAGGACGTGGCGCGCCCCCTGTTGCCAGGCTAAAGACAGGTGCAGCCACGGCAGCGGCCTCGGTAGCCTGCTTCACGCTTTCCGCTACGGGTGCAACTACAGGTGTCGAGTCGACCGGTGGAACTGGGACAGAAGGCGCTTTCGTCACCGGCTCCTGCACCGGTTCAGGCACAGGCTGATACCAGGCGGCCAGCTGTTCGCGTTCACGCGCGCGGCGCTCTTCGACTTCTTCAAAATAGTACAGCGGTGGACGGGCTGGCTTCACCTCTTCCACGATTTCAGGTTCAGGCTGCGGCGCTACATGAGGCTGCACAGGTTCAACCGGTTCAGGCACATACTCCTGATACGGTTGGGCCACAGGCTGTTCAAAGTGAGGGTAATCTTGCGGTTCATACGCAGGCTGCGGCGGCTGATATGGCTGCTGCCACTGCTCCTGCTGCACAGGGACATAGCTCTCTGGTTCAGGCGCGATAACGGGCTCCGGCGTGTGAACACCGGGAGCAGTCTGCCAGTCAACCTGAGGTTGCTGAATAACGGATTCCGGCGGCGAAACCGGCGCGGATGGCATCACGGCGTCGACAGGCGCGGCATACGCCTGCGCTGCGGTTGTCGCGGCTGCGGCTGCCGCAACCGGTTCAGTGACCGAATGACCGTTTAACAGCGGGTCGTATTCGTCAAAGTCCCCGGGTGTGGCCCGGCTGCCAGAGAAGAGCACATCGTCAGGATCGACTGCGACACCCGCAGCGCGATACGCCACCTGCTCGTCTTCATCCATGCGTTTACCGGAGAAGAGCGCCGCATCGGTTTTACGACCTAGCGGGTTGGCAAATTTCTCAGCAACACGCTGACGACGCGCCAGCGCGCCGCGCAGAATACGCGCACGACGAGATTCGCGACGCTGCACAGGCGCGTCATCTTCCTCTTCATCTTCGTACTCGTCTTCATCAACCCACGTATCGTCACGGCGGGTACGGTTGCTGGCGAAGGTCAGAATGGTGAGGATAAAACTACCAATTTTCTCGGCAATGCTCACCCATGACCAGCCAGTAAACAGCGTTAGCCCGGCCGCCCAAATGCACAGCAGCGCCAGCGTGCCGCCGCTGCTGTGCAGCATCGGCTGTAGCGCAGAACTGAGTAAGCTGCCGATTACACCACCAGAGGCGAAGTACCAGATATCATCCGCATTGATTGCCGCCAGCCCGCACGAAGTAAGGATCAGCGCCAGCGCGCCAATCAGGCGCAGCGACACGGCGAAATAGTCGATGTAATCATCGTTCTGACGATGACGCCACGCAAACCAGCAGCCGCCAATGATAATAACGGGGAGGGTGTAGGCCATCACACCGAAAATGAAAAACAGCGTATCCGCCAGCCAGGCACCAGGGACACCGCCTAAATTATGGATAGGCTCATGCCATGCAGTTTGTGACCAGCTGGGATCTGAAGGATTGAAACTGAATAAGGCTGCCATCAGCCAGACGGCAAAAAGGGCAATAACAATCAGCAAAGCCTCGAGGAGACGACGTCCGCTGCTTAGCTTCGATAGTGTGACTTCTTTGTCTTCAGTGTATTCCTGGCTCAAAAAAGGCTCTCCAGGTATCAGGCATATCCTGCCTTTTTGCTAAAACGGACAACAGCGCCGGGACTCCCCGGCACTGTTGCTGTATGGATTAACAGGAGTGTAATCAAACTAAGCTGATTTTGCACCTGTTCCGTGTTAGCGCGTCTTAATAACCAGACGATTGCTCTGTTTGACCTCTTCCATCACCACATATGTACGGGTGTCGTTCACGCCTGGCAGACGCAGCAGGGTTTCCCCCAGCAGCTTACGGTAGGCGGACATATCAGGCACTCGGGTTTTCAACAGGTAGTCGAAATCACCGGACACCAGATGACACTCTTGAATTTCTTCAAGTTTTTGTACAGCGGCGTTGAATTGTTCAAACACATCCGGCGCACCACGATTCAGAGTAATCTCAACAAATACCAGAAGTGAGGCATCCAGATAATGCGGGTTCAACAGAGCAGTGTAGCCCTGAATGAAACCCTGTCTTTCCAGTCGGCGCACACGCTCAAGGCACGGCGTCGGGGAAAGTCCCACACGTTTTGAAAGCTCGACGTTGGAAATACGCCCATCCTTTTGCAATTCATTAAGAATGTTACGATCGATACGGTCGAGATCTTTGCCAGGGCGCTTCTTGCTATCTACCATTATTATTGTCTCTCTGTATTCCTTCCCTACTCCTGCCTGGACCCTGTGCACATCACTGTTCAGAGCCTGTACCCGTTAGTCATCACATCGCCTGATTATGTAATAGACGCGATGCGGATTCGGGTTCTGTTGGTAAGAAGACCGTTGCCCAAAGGCTGTCACCGACATCACGTATGGCGTCTGTCCACGCCATGCGTAGATTTCACTGACCCGGTAAAAATGGCATTTACGTGCATGCCTATGCGGCATACGGTTAACGCGGTTTTTTTTCTTCCTTGAATGTTTTCGCAAAAGCGCAGGGGATTGTCAAAGCAAAACATCGTTTTTTAGTACAACATGCCGGATATTCATTACGGCAGGGTATTAATCCTCATTTTATTGCCTTAGAAACGACCGCTTTTATCGAGAAAGCGTGAGGTTATCGCGCGCTATTCATCGTCCATGGCTATTACACAGATTGATATCAAAATTGCTGCGCTCTTTTTTTACGGCAACAAATTCCCTACAATCCAGCCAAATGTCTGCCAACAACAATGGGGATCTCATGGGCACGGCCAAACACAGTAAGCTGCTAATCCTTGGTTCTGGACCTGCGGGATATACCGCAGCGGTCTATGCTGCACGCGCTAACCTGCACCCGGTACTCATTACCGGTATGGAAAAAGGCGGTCAGCTGACCACCACCACCGAAGTGGAAAACTGGCCAGGGGACCCGAACGACCTGACCGGGCCGCTGCTGATGGAACGTATGCACGAGCATGCCGCTAAATTCGAAACCGAAATTCTGTTCGACCACATCAACAAGGTCGATCTGCAGAACCGTCCGTTCCGCCTGACGGGCGACAGCGGCGAATACACCTGCGACGCGCTGATCATCGCCACGGGTGCTTCTGCCCGTTACCTCGGTCTGCCATCCGAAGAAGCGTTCAAAGGCCGCGGCGTCTCTGCCTGCGCAACCTGCGACGGTTTCTTCTACCGTAATCAGAAAGTCGCGGTCATCGGCGGCGGCAACACCGCAGTGGAAGAAGCGCTCTATCTGGCAAACATTGCCTCTGAGGTGCACCTGATCCACCGTCGCGAAACCTTCCGCGCGGAGAAGATCCTGATCAAACGTCTGATGGATAAAGTAGCAAGTGGCAACATCGTGCTGCATACCAACCGTACCCTGGAAGAGGTGACGGGAGACCAGATGGGCGTTGCCGGTCTGCGTATCCGTGATACCCAGAACACTGATAACGTTGAAACGCTGGAAGTGGCGGGCCTGTTTGTGGCGATCGGTCACAGTCCGAACACCGCGATCTTCGACGGTCAGCTGGAGCTGGAAAACGGCTACATCAAAGTGCAGTCCGGCATTCACGGTAATGCGACCCAGACCAGCATCCCGGGTGTGTTCGCGGCCGGCGACGTGATGGACCATATTTATCGTCAGGCGATTACTTCTGCGGGCACCGGCTGTATGGCCGCGCTGGACGCTGAACGCTACCTCGATGGACTGGCTGAACAAGGTAAATAATCTTTACAAGTCAGTAACAAACGTAAATAAAGGCGGCGATAAGTCGCCTTTATTGTCTCCCCGTTGTAACATTGCGCTGCCCAACTTCTAATAACGTCACCTGCAAAGTACGCAATGGAAAAAACCCGTCAACAAGAGTTAACACGCTGGCTGAAACAGCAAAGCGTTATTTCCCGCCGCTGGCTTACGATTTCCCGCCTTTTGGGGTTCGTTAGCGGTCTGTTGATTGTTGCCCAGGCATGGCTGCTGGCCCGCATTCTAAATCACATGATCATGGAGAACATCCCGCGCGAAGCGCTCCTGCTGCCCTTTATTGTCCTGATCCTGATTTTTGTTCTGCGCGCCTGGGTGGTATGGCTGCGTGAGCGCGTCGGTTTTCACGCCGGACAGCACATCCGTTACGAGATCCGCCGTCAGGTGCTCGACAGGCTTCAGGAAGCCGGGCCCGCCTGGATCCAGGGTAAACCGGCCGGTAGCTGGGCGACGCTGATCCTTGAGCAGATTGACGATATGCACGACTATTACGCGCGCTATCTGCCGCAGATGGCCCTTGCCGTCTTCGTTCCGCTGCTGATCGTTATCGCTATCTTCCCGGTGAACTGGATGGCGGCGCTGATTCTGATGGGAACCGCCCCGCTGATCCCACTGTTTATGGCGCTGGTCGGGATGGGGGCAGCGGATGCCAACCGCCGTAACTTCCTGGCATTGGGTCGCCTGAGTGGCCATTTCCTCGATCGTCTTCGCGGCATGGAGACATTGCGCATTTTTGGCCGCGGTGAAGCGGAAACCGAAAATATTCGCAAGGCGTCACAGGACTTCCGTCAGCGCACCATGGAAGTCTTACGCCTCGCCTTCTTATCTTCCGGCGTACTGGAATTCTTTACCTCTCTGTCGATTGCCCTCGTGGCGGTCTACTTCGGCTTCTCCTACCTTGGCGCGCTGGATTTTGGCCATTACGGCACGGCGGTGACCCTTTCTGCCGGTTTCCTGGCGCTGATCCTGGCGCCGGAATTTTTCCAGCCGCTTCGCGATCTGGGAACCTTCTATCACGCCAAAGCGCAGGCGGTTGGCGCCGCCGATAGCCTGAAAATGTTTCTGGAAACGCCGCTGGCCCACCCGGAGCGGGGTGACGTAACGCTGAATTCTAAAGATCCGGTGACGATTGAAGCGCAGGACTTTTCCATTCTGTCGCCCGAAGGCAAAGTCCTCGCCGGTCCGCTGAACTTTACCTTACCTGCCGGACAACGCGTGGTGCTCGTTGGCACCAGCGGTTCCGGGAAAAGCTCTCTACTGAACGCGCTATCCGGTTTTATGGCCTACACGGGTTCACTGCGGATCAACAAAACCGAACTGCGCAACCTCGAGCCTGACGCCTGGCGTAAACAGCTCAGTTGGGTAGGACAAAACCCGCAGCTCCCGGCTTCTACGCTGCGTGAAAACGTGCTTCTGGCCCGCCCGGACGCGCGTGAAGATGAGCTGCAATCGGTTCTCGACCGCGCCTGGGTCAGCGAATTTCTGCCTCTGCTGCCGAAAGGGGTGGATACCGTGGTCGGCGATCAGTCCGCCGGGCTGTCGGTCGGGCAGGCGCAGCGCGTGGCCGTTGCCCGAGCGCTGCTTAACCCATGCCAGCTGATGCTGCTGGACGAGCCCGCAGCAAGCCTGGATGCCCACAGCGAGCAGCGCGTAATGGAGGCCCTGAACGCTGCCTCCCGGAAGCAAACCACGCTGATGGTCACCCACCAGCTGGAAGGCATTGCCGAATGGGACCAGATCTGGGTCATGGAGAACGGTCGTATTGTTGAGCAAGGCGATTACGCCTCTCTCGTTGCCGCCCAGGGACCATTTGCCGCCCTGCTGGCGAACCGTCAGGAGGATATCTGATGCGCGCTCTGCTGCCTTATCTTGCGCTCTATAAACGCCATAAATGGATGCTGACGCTGGGGATTGTGCTGGCGATTGTCACGCTGCTCGCCAGCATTGGCCTGCTCACGCTTTCTGGCTGGTTTCTGTCGGCCTCGGCCGTCGCGGGGTTCGCCGGATTATACAGCTTCAACTATATGCTTCCGGCGGCAGGGGTTCGCGGTACCGCCATCACCCGTACTGCCGGACGCTATTTCGAACGCCTGGTGAGCCACGACGCCACCTTCCGCGTGCTGCAGCACCTGCGTATCTACACCTTCAGCAAACTGCTGCCCCTCTCCCCTGCCGGGCTGGCGCGTTTTCGTCAGGGCGAGTTGCTTAACCGCGTGGTGGCGGATGTCGACACGCTGGATCACCTTTATCTGCGCGTAATTTCCCCCATCGTGGGCGCGTTTGTGGTGATTGTGGTGGTTACGCTGGGGCTGTCTGTTCTGGATGTTCCCGTTGCGCTGACGCTGGGCGGGATAATGCTGTTAACGCTTATCGTTCTGCCGCCGCTGTTTTACCGCGCCGGGAAATCCACCGGGGAAAACCTGACTCGTCTGCGTGGGGACTATCGTCAGCAGCTGACCTCCTGGCTTCAGGGCCAGGCAGAGCTGACCATTTTTGGTGCCAGCAAGCGCTACCGCGCCCGCATGGAAAGTACGGAGCTAAACTGGCATGAAGCCCAGCGCCGCCAGTCGGAACTGACGGCCTTTTCTCAGGCGCTAATGATGCTAATCGGCGGTGTGGCGGTGATTGCCATGCTGTGGCTGGCTTCCGGCGATATCGGGGGAAATACACAGCCGGGTCCTCTTATTGCCCTTTTCGTTTTCTGTGCGCTGGCCGCATTTGAAGCGCTGGCCCCGGTGACGGGCGCCTTCCAGCACCTGGGTCAGGTAATCGCCTCTGCCCTGCGCATCACCCAGATCGCCGAGCAGGAACCGGAAGTTACGTTCAGTGCCGGGCAGACCGCGGTACCTGAGCAAGTTGCGCTGACGCTTGACGATGTCACCTTCAGCTATGACAAACAGGCACAGAACGCGCTGGAGGGTATCACCCTTTCTGTTAATGCCGGACAGCGGATTGCGATCCTCGGCCGTACCGGCTGCGGTAAATCGACGCTGCTGCAGCTGCTGACCCGCGCCTGGGATCCGCAGCGCGGTCAGATTCGTTTTAATAACACGTCGCTGATCGATTTTAGCGAGCAAGCCCTGCGCAAAACCGTCAGCGTCGTTCCGCAGCGCGTGCATCTGTTTAGCGCCACCCTGCGCGATAACCTGCTGCTGGCAGCCCCAGAGGCCACTGATGATACGCTTCGCGCCGTGCTGGAGCAGGTCGGGCTGCAAAAACTGCTTGAGGACGACGGGCTGAACAGCTGGCTGGGCGAAGGCGGCCGTCAGCTCTCCGGCGGTGAACTGCGCCGTCTGGCAATTGCGCGCGCGCTGCTGCACAATGCGCCGCTGATGCTGCTTGACGAGCCCACCGAAGGGCTTGACGCCACGACCGAGAGCCAAATCCTTGATTTGCTGGCCAATGTCATGACCGGTAAAACCGTCCTGATGGTCACGCATCGCCTGCGCGGACTGGCGAGTTTTGATCGGATAATTGTGATGGACAACGGACACATTATTGAGCAAGGTAGTCACGCAGAGCTGTTGGCGAAACAGGGTCGCTACTACCAGTTTAAACAGCGTCTGTAGACTATATTTGTAGCGTCCTCACTCGCGTACTGGAGTTTTGCTGTCATGCGCCTGGTCCAGCTTTCTCGTCATAACATCGCGTTCCCTTCTCCGGAAGGGGCGCTGCGTGAGCCCAATGGGCTGTTGGCCCTTGGCGGTGACCTCAGTCCTGCTCGACTATTGATGGCATACCAGCGCGGTATCTTCCCCTGGTTTTCTCCCGGCGATCCGATTTTATGGTGGTCTCCCGATCCGCGCGCCGTGCTGTGGCCAGATCAGTTTCACCTGAGCCGCAGCATGAAGCGTTTCCATGCAAAATCACCGTACCGCGTCACCCTTAATCACGCCTTTGGTCAGGTCATTGAAGGCTGTGCCGAAGACCGCTTTGAGGGAACATGGATAACCCGCGATATTATTACCGCCTACCATCAGCTTCATGAGCTTGGCTACGCCCACTCAATCGAGGTGTGGGACGGCGGAGCACTCGTCGGCGGCATGTATGGCGTGGCACAGGGCACGCTGTTTTGCGGTGAGTCGATGTTCTCCCGCGCGGTTAACGCCTCGAAAACGGCGCTGCTTGTCTTCTGCCAGGCATTTGCCCAGCGCGGCGGACGCCTGATCGATTGTCAGGTGCTCAACGAGCACACGGCCTCTCTCGGTGCCGTTGAGATCCCGCGACGCCAGTACATTGAGCATCTGGATGTCAGCCGTCAGGAGAAGCTCCCCCGCGACTTCTGGATACCGAGAACGCTCTTTATGCCCAATGCCTAAATGTTTTCCGCATATTTTTTGTGAGGGTGTTATAATTATGCCGCAGAGTAGCTTCTGCCTGTTGCCCCGCCGCCGTTTGGGACCCTCGCTTCAGATAACGTCCTGACGTTTATCCTGTTGTCTCCCCTTTACGAATGCGCTTCCTGTTCGGTTGTACCGTGACGCTTGGGCAATGCGCCGAAACTGTTTTGCTGCGTTTTAATCGCGCAATTCTTTACTTAATTGATGAATTTCGGCATTATCTTGCCGGTTCAAAACTTGGTAGTGATACCCCAGAGGATTAGATGGCCAAAGAAGACAATATTGAAATGCAGGGTACCGTACTTGATACGTTGCCTAATACCATGTTTCGCGTAGAGCTGGAAAACGGTCACGTGGTAACTGCGCACATCTCCGGTAAAATGCGCAAAAACTACATCCGCATTTTGACGGGCGACAAAGTGACTGTTGAACTGACCCCGTACGACCTGAGCAAAGGCCGCATTGTCTTCCGTAGTCGCTAATTGTTTTCGCCTGTAATGGCAGATGAATATTAAATAAGGCCGGGATTTTCCCGGCCTTACTTTTTTGTGCTGCAGGCGATTATTTGACCATTCGATTCAGCCTCAGGGCTGTCTGTTCGACAGCAATGCCAGCCACTGAAAGTGACCGACATTAGCAGCCGCAATGTCCTTAAATGGCTGTGTCTCGCTATGCTTTCAGCCGTTTGCCACCTGGTAACCTATATTTATCAAAGCATCAAGCTCGTCTTTCGCAAACAACCTTGCCCGATAGCACTCTCCTGGGAACTCGGGATAGCCATCCAGAGTACAAATCAGATCGTAGATTGTGGCAATAATATGGCCTGTCGCATCACTGATAAAGAAAGAGCGAGCGTGGTTGGTGTAGATGCCATAGTAGTCACCATAATCGATTGCAGCCCCCATAAAATCAGTGAATTGAGGAACGCGAGAGGAAGGTAACTGGATAATGCTACCTGTCTGAGTTGCTGTTTTGGCAACCAGATCAACAGCATAGAACATGACCCTTGCAGGATCGGTTTTGTAAACATCAGCCGTTGGATCAAGAGTAATATCACGAGTAACCGCGTTTCCTTCATTATCAACGCAGGAGCGATTATCAAATAGCGAAAGAACGAATTTGCCTTCGGCCTCATTGTTTAACCCAGCAAAAGCGCTATTTTTAGTGACGAATACGGTATGAGCACCATTTTCAAAATTCGTAATACCGGAAGTTTCTATCTGCGTAACGCCCTGCCCCGCTGCGAAACCAGGGTTAAATCCACCGGTATTAATACTCCATAATATCGTACCATCGGCAGGAGAAATACCAAACGTCAGGCCTGCAGAGCGAGTATGGACAACAATCGCTTCAGAGTTTGCTTCACCCTCGGGGATCCAGGAAAGCGAGTTAAGGTGAGCATCGTTTGTCGGGCTATTATTCAGGATCTGCGTATTATCGAATGCACGCGTATAATTTTTTGCCCACAGCATCATGCCTGTCTTTTCATCAAATTTTAGAATTGATGCATCCTGCCTCATCGTATTGGTCGAACGATCCGGGTTATCATTACCAATCATGAAGAGATTACCGGCTGAATCCCAGATCAGATCGTGGGTATTAGCATAGCGGTTGCCATCGCGGTCACGTAAATCAAATTCCAGAATCTCATTGCCTAAAATATCAATTTTAAAAAAACGTCGGCCATACCAGTGTTCATCTTCATCACTGCCGATATAGAAATAACCATTATGCGTTTTTAACATCTGATTACGATAGGGCTGAGCATAATAGCAACGAAGATCGCCATTTTGGTCGTAACCATCACAATTGGTGGTCATTAACCAACTGTTTCCCCATACGGCCGCAAACTTAGTGGGATCCGTTTGCTCAATATCGATATGGAATATTGTCGCATCGCGATAGACTTGTTCCTGTGTGCTTACCTGAATGGTTTGATTAAAAATTTCCACTCCGCTAAGGTTTTTAAAAACAACCTGCACTTGATTAAGATAGTTTGCGTACAGTCCAATAACCGGAATTTTTACCTCAGATAGAGAGATAATGTCATTTGATGAATACGTAAAATCTAAACTTGATGCGCTAGTTAATCTTCCCAGAACTGTATAGGAATATGTTACCGCTTCATCAATTCTAAACTTCAGATATACTGCAAGCTGGTTATTTGCAGGCGCGAGATCCATTCCAAGATAGGTAATTGCCATGTTGTTCACCTGTTATTAAGTATTACTGTTCAACTTCTTTTACACGCATTTCTTTCACCTGTTGGGGAATGATCTTATTTCCTTTTACCAGATAATCAATAACCGCATCAGAAAGGTTATACCCACCTTTTACCTGTTTGTTCTGACCATCGATAAATGCGGTAAAACCATCGCCCCCAGGGGCAAGGAAACTATTTGTCGCTACGCGATAGGTATCAGTATCTACAATAGGCTTGCCATTAAGCGTAAATAGCACAACGCGGTGCCCAACAGGTTTATGTTGGTCGTATCGCATTTCCAGTCCTTTCGACATCTGCAAAACACCATTTGTAAGTGACGCTCCGTGTTCCATAAGATTGCGTAAGGATTTCCCTTTCAAATCCATGACAGTTAGCTCATTTGGAAACGGAAAAGCGCTGATAACATCGCCAAGGGTTATCGGACCGGCATTCAAGTCTGCGCGAAGACCACCTGAATTAGTGAGCGCCAGCTGCGCATCAGGCGCTGCAGCAAGCATTGCATCGGTAAATAAATTTCCAAGTGAAGATGACTCACCATAGGCGCGCGTAAGCGTAACAGGCGTCTCACCAACTTTTTGGCGAACCGTTTCGGACAGTTTTTTATTCCAGGTATCAATAACGCTCTGAGTTGCCGGATCGGGTTTCCATTCATCGGCATACAGGGTTTTAAGTTCGAAGCTTTTTATTTTATGGTGATGCGTTTTTAGATCCACATCGAGAACCAGCTTACCGATATCAATCCCCCCACTGTCAGTCGAAAGTACCAACGTGTTGCCTACTTTGAGCGGCTCCACTGTTCCAACATGCGCATGTCCGGTAATCAGAATATCCAGGCCCTTCACCTGCTTCGCCGTCTGAATATCCTTATCAAGGGCGCGCTTCACGTCTGTATTGCCGATACTGGACTGGCGTGCAGGGAAACCTTCATGCATAAGTGCAACGGTAATATCCACTTTTCCACGGAGTTCATCCAGATAATGCTGGAGATATTTCACCTCGTCACGCGCTTCAATCCCCTGACGCATTGACGAAGAAACGGTATCATCGAATGCAAACACGCCGTGCAACCCAATAACCCCAATTTTAATGCCATCCTTTTCGATGATGGTATAAGGATTATTCCAGAAGAGGACATTACTGTTTTTATAAAAGACGTTCCCTAACAGTATCGGGAATTTAGCCTGACTGAGCTGTATAAGCGTATTATCCCAACCATGATCGAACTCATGATTGCCGACAGACGCAGCATCAAATGACATTGTATTCATAATATCTATGATTGCCTTCCCTTTTGTCAGGCTACTGATATACGGGCCGGTAAAATAATCCCCAGCATCGAAATAAAAAGTAGCCTTATTGTTTTTCTTTTCTTGCTTAACGTATGTTGCAATATTTGCAAAGCCACCCACAGCTCTTTTTCCCTCTGCAACATAGGGGAGTTTATAAGGCTCAACATGGGCATGTAGATCATTAGTATAAATGACGGTAACGTCCTGCGCTGGACTTAGCGAAGCATATCCCGACAATAATAAAACTGCGATTACTGTTTTTTTCATATTTCAACTCTCTAATTAAAAGAAGAGTTTCATTATCGATTAGCAAAAAACAGATTTTGTGAACTTTCTCACGGCATATCAAAAAGAGAGGCGTGAAAATCATCGACTCACAAAATCAGTTGGTGATATGCATGGAATGCGCTCCAAAAATAGACCTGAATGTTTGTAAAAGCTGGTCATGCCCTAATCTTGGAATACCCGATGCGAGTGATTATGTTGTTCCTGTTTATCGTCTCGGCTACGCTGCTCTTGAATGTCAAAAATGTGGCAGCCTTCCGCCCTTGTTTAATAAAAAAGAATGTGACGAGTGGTTCAGACACTTCATGCAACAAAAATTGGGAAATACAGGACAAGGTTGTCCTCGCTGTTTTACAACTCGCATCATTCACTATGGATACACAAAAGCCAGAACCCCACGCCTTCAATGTTGTACCTGCCGCTATGTGTTTACTCCACACTATGACAATGCTCAATGCCAGGATAAAAATATCACCCTTCTTTCCCGGCTCGAACAAGGGGTGCACTCTGGTGAAACGACAAATCAAAGGGTCCTTGCGCAAGCGGTTAACGGGTTCGAGCACGATCTGCATGTTTCATTCCCTGCGCTAACAAGGGTGTCAACGACCACAATGGTTCTACCGTTTCAGGGTCATTCTGCGAGGCAAAAACTGTATGTTGTGATCAGTGCCGATGCTGACTCCGGCAAAATAATTCAAATAACAACCAACTATTGCGACTGGAAGGCAGGCGATTCGTTGCTCTATAAAAGCTCACAGCCCAACCCTTCTGCGATATTACCGTCGAGCGATGTTGATCTTATTCGTGAACAAGAGAAGCAATTTCTGACGCGGAGTCAGTTTGATGAAATTCAGTACGGTAGCGCCGAACTTAAGCGAAACGACCGGGGAAGCATAGTCCGTCCTGTCATAACCATACACAGTCATTTTCAGCGATTAAAACGACGGTTCCCGGGTGTAACCGATCATTATCTCGCGCATGAGTGCGTCTTGCGTGGCGGTGCAATTACGGCCTGGTCAACAGAGGTTCGCCGCGGAAAAACCAATCTGTGGTTTGTGTCTGAAAAGCCTGAAAACGCCATGCTCTCTGAAAAGTCATTTTACCTGACTGGCAGCTGGAAAATGGGATGGTGGAAGAATGTATGGGAGCGCTGGGATAATGGCAAGAGATGCAAGATGATTGGCCTACTAACCGGACAGCAAAGTACAGCGGAACCTGCTTTGATTACGCTTGCACCCTGCACTGCATTTGGTGCCTGGCTGAAAGCCCATCCATGGTCATTACAGTGTCATAACTATGGAGCCCGGGTTGTGAGCCAGCATTTAGTGGGTCTTGGCTGTATTTATAACCAAAAATTGATTCTGTGAGCCCGTATTTTACGTCTTATAGACCGGTTCCAGGCAATAACATACGTTTAGGTGTGCACGTAAGATTGTCAATTCATACACTTACAGGATGCCAGTCCTGACACCTGATTTGCAGGTTCGCCGCCATTTTATTACTGTGGATTTATCCAGAAACCAACGTCGAACAAAAGTGGAAAGCGCCTCGCAAAATTCCTCTGCGGCCTGATGCCGTCATCCCGACCCTCTCCCACTGGGAGAGGGAGAAAAGCAGGAATAAAAAAACCGGGCAAATGCCCGGTTTCTAACATTAGCCTTCCACTCACTCAGTGAGCCGCTTCCGGCTTGTGCTTCGCCGCACTCTGGAAATCGTACGTCAGTTCGTTCTTCGCCTGATCCAGCGCCACGGTCACCTGGCCGCCGTCCACCAGCGAGCCAAACAACAGCTCGTTCGCCAGCGGTTTCTTCAGGTTGTCCTGAATTACACGCGCCATTGGACGGGCGCCCATCGCACGGTCGTAGCCTTTCTCGGCCAGCCAGTTTCGAGCCTCCTGGCTCACTTCCAGCGACACGCCTTTCTGATCCAGCTGTACCTGCAGCTCGACGATGAACTTATCCACGACCTGATGGATCACCTCGGTAGACAGGTGATCGAACCAGATAATGTTGTCCAGACGGTTACGGAACTCCGGCGTGAAGATCTTCTTGATCTCCTCCATCGCATCGGTGCTGTTATCCTGGTGGATCAGGCCGATGGACTTACGCTCGGTTTCTCGCACCCCGGCGTTAGTGGTCATTACCAGCACCACGTTGCGGAAGTCAGCTTTGCGCCCGTTGTTGTCGGTCAGCGTCCCGTTGTCCATCACCTGCAGCAGGATGTTGAACACGTCCGGGTGCGCTTTCTCGATTTCATCGAGCAGCAGTACCGCGTGCGGGTGCTTGATCACCGCGTCGGTGAGCAGGCCGCCCTGGTCAAAGCCCACGTAGCCCGGAGGCGCACCAATCAAACGGCTGACGGTGTGACGCTCCATATACTCGGACATATCAAAGCGCAGCAGCTCAATGCCCAACGCTTTGGAAAGCTGAACCGTTACCTCGGTTTTCCCCACGCCGGTCGGGCCGGCAAACAGGAAGGAACCGACAGGCTTGTGCTCATGCCCCAGTCCGGCACGGGCCATCTTGATCGCTTCGGTTAAGGCCTCAATGGCTTTATCCTGACCAAAGACCAGCATTTTCAGGCGATTACCGAGGGTGCGCAGCGTGTCGCGATCGCTCTGAGAGACGCTCTTCTCAGGGATACGCGCGATGCGGGCCACCACGGACTCAATATCCGCCACGTTAACGGTTTTCTTACGCTTGCTGGCCGGCATCAGGCGCGCACGCGCCCCGGCCTCATCAATCACGTCAATCGCCTTATCCGGCAGATGACGGTCGTTGATGTATTTCACCGCCAACTCCACCGCCGCACGCACCGCTTTCGCGGTATAACGCACGTCGTGGTGCGCTTCGTACTTCGGCTTCAGGCCGTTGATGATCTGCACCGTTTCCTCGACGGACGGTTCGGTCACGTCGATTTTCTGGAAGCGGCGCGCCAGCGCACGGTCTTTCTCAAAGATGTTGCTGAACTCCTGGTAGGTCGTGGAGCCAATCACGCGGATCTTGCCGCTGGAGAGCAGCGGTTTGATCAGGTTAGCGGCATCCACCTGGCCACCGGAGGCCGCACCTGCCCCGATGATGGTGTGAATTTCATCGATAAACAGTATGCTGTTGGTGTCCTGCTCCAGCTGTTTCAATAGCGCCTTGAAGCGTTTTTCAAAATCACCGCGGTATTTAGTGCCCGCCAGCAGCGAGCCGATATCCAGCGAGTAGATGGTGCAGTCGGCAATCACTTCCGGCACGTCGCCCTGGACAATGCGCCAGGCAAGCCCTTCGGCAATCGCGGTTTTACCCACGCCTGACTCCCCCACCAGCAGCGGGTTGTTCTTGCGGCGACGGCACAGCACCTGGATCGCGCGCTCCAGCTCTTTATCGCGACCAATCAGCGGGTCGATACCGCCAACGCGAGCAAGCTGGTTAAGGTTGGTGGTGAAGTTTTCCATACGATCCTCCCCGCCTGCTTGCTCTTCATTGTTATTGACCTGATTGCTGGAATCCGATGCCTGGTTAGGCTCGTCTTTGCGCGTTCCGTGAGAAATAAAGTTAACCACGTCGAGGCGGCTGACTTCGTGTTTGCGCAGCAGATAGGCAGCCTGTGACTCCTGCTCGCTGAAGATGGCGACTAAGACGTTTGCGCCAGTCACTTCGCTACGCCCGGAAGACTGGACGTGGAATACCGCGCGCTGCAGCACGCGCTGGAAGCTGAGCGTCGGCTGCGTGTCGCGCTCTTCTTCACTGGCTGGCAGCACCGGTGTGGTTTGTTCGATGAAGGCTTCGAGTTCCTGACGTAGCGCCACCAGATCCACGGAGCAGGCTTCCAGCGCTTCGCGGGCAGATGGGTTGCTAAGCAGTGCGAGCAGTAAATGCTCGACGGTCATAAACTCATGTCGGTGCTCACGCGCTCTGGCGAAAGCCATGTTTAAACTGAGTTCCAGTTCTTGATTGAGCATAGGCACCTCCCCCAATTTTATGCCTTATCAGGCCTTTTCCAGCGTACACAGCAACGGATGCTCGTTCTCCCTCGCATAGTCGTTCACCATCGCCACTTTGGTTTCCGCCACTTCGGCTGTGAAGATGCCGCAGATAGCTTTGCCACGATAATGAACGGTAAGCATCAGTTGCGTTGCACGTTCTACATCATAAGAAAAGAACTTTTGTAGCACGTCAATAACAAATTCCATCGGCGTGTAATCATCGTTCATTAACATAACTTTATACATAGATGGCGGTTTTAGCGCGTCGCGCACTTTGTCTTCCGCCAGCTGGTCAAAATCCAGCCAATCGTTGGTCTTACCCATTATGCATAACCACTTTGAATCTACCTCAGATGTTAGATAACAATCATCTATTACTGTCATCCGCGATGTCTGTCACAAACTGTTGCAATAGCGTTAACTGCTTCAAACTTTGGTTGATTATTGTCCCATCTCCAGCGCCAAACGCTTGACGACTTCTTTCGTTTCTCTAAATTGTACAAGCGTGAGATGGCGAGGTTTTGAACAGCCCCCACTCCACCACCGGTTCATTCCATCTTAACTTATAAGATTTACGAAGGATGTCGAAGCATGGAAATGGGTACTGTTAAGTGGTTCAACAACGCCAAAGGGTTTGGCTTCATCTGCCCCGAAGGCGGCGGCGAGGATATCTTCGCTCACTATTCCACCATTCAGATGGATGGTTACAGAACGCTCAAAGCCGGGCAGTCCGTCCGGTTCGATGTTCACCAGGGACCAAAAGGCAATCATGCCAGCCTTATCGTCCCCATTGAAGCTGAGACGGTTGCATAGCTCTCTGTTTTATTGTGTACATCCCGCAGTCAAAATGCCAGCCCGATCGGCTGGCATTTTTATTTTCGGGTTATTCCCGAGCCAGCGCGTCCACCGGATCCAGCCGCGCCGCGTTGCGGGCGGGCAACCAGCCAAACAAAATGCCGGTAAAGGTTGAACACAAGAATGCGGTAATAATGGCCACCGGCGAGAAGCCAATCTCCCAGCCGGGTAAAAAGAGCTGAAGCGCGAAGGCGATCATCATCGAGAGCGCAATCCCCATCGCACCGCCGACCAGACACACCAGCACGGCTTCAATCAAAAACTGCTGCAGCACGTCGCTGGCCCGGGCCCCGACCGCCATGCGGATGCCAATCTCCCGGGTACGTTCGGTTACCGACACCAGCATGATGTTCATCACCCCGATACCGCCGACGACCAGCGAAATCACCGCCACCAGCGTGAGGAACAGCTGAAGAGTACGTGTGGTCTTTTCCGCCGTTTTCAAGAGGCCGTCCATATTCCAGGTGAAGAAATCTTTCTTCCCGTGGCGCAGGGTTAACAGCCGCTCAAGCTGCTGTTCGGCCAGCGCGCTGTCGTAGCCCTCCTTCACGCGCACGGTGATGGAGTTGAGCCAGGACTGCCCCATAATCCGCCCGGAGATGGTGGTATAGGGCAGCCAGACGCGCAGGATCTTGCTGCTGCCAAACATCGACTGCTTCTCTTCCGCCACGCCGATAACCGTGGCAGGCATGTTGCCGACCAGGATCACTTCGCCCACCACGTTGGCTTTATTGGGGAAGAGCTGTCTGCGCGAATTCGCGTCCAGCACCACCACCTGCGCCCTGCCCGCGAGCTGCTCGGCGTTGAAGGTGGCGCCTTCGCTGAAGGTCATACCGTAGACGTTGAAGTAGTCTCCGCTCACGCCGTTCGCGTTGGCTGCCACGTCAACATTGCCCACGCGCAGGCGCAGGTTCTGCGACACCGCAGGCGTGGCGGAGTTGACCCATGGCTGCTTCTGAATGGCCGCCAGGTCGTCGTATTTCAGCGCCTGCTGATACTGCGGCTCGTCGTCCCCGAAGTCTTTGCCGGGATAGACGTCAATGGTATTGGTGCCAATAGCGCGGATATCTGCCAGCACCAGCTGCTTGGCCGCGTCGCCCACCACCACAATCGACACCACCGAGGCAATACCGATGATGATGCCGAGCATCGTCAGCAGGGTACGCATTTTATTGGCCGCCATCGCCAGCCAGGCCATGGTCAATGCTTCACGAAAGCCGCTGGAGAACTGCCCCCAGCCGGTTGATGCCGGCAGCGCTTCTTTAGATGCCGCGGCTCTGGACTCACGCGGCGGCGGGTTGCTGACCAGCTCGCCGTCGCGGATCTCAATTATGCGCTCCGCCTGCGCCGCCACCTGCGGATCGTGGGTCACGATGATGACGGTGTGCCCCCGATCGCGAAGCTGGTGCAGGATCGCCATTACCTCTTCGCCGGAATGGCTGTCGAGCGCCCCGGTCGGCTCATCCGCGAGGATCACCTGCCCGCCGTTCATCAGGGCACGGGCAATACTCACGCGCTGCTGCTGCCCGCCGGACAGCTGCGAGGGCTGGTATTCAACCCGCTCCGCCAGCCCCAGACGCGTCAGCAGCATCTGCGCGCGTTCGAGCCGTTTTTTCCGCTCGACGCCCGCATAGACCGCCGGAACTTCAACGTTCTGCGCCGCATTAAGATGAGAAAGCAGATGGTAACGCTGGAAGATAAAGCCGAAATGTTCCCGGCGCAGCTTCGCCAGCGCGTCACCGTTCAGCGTGGAGACATCCGTTCCGGCCACGCGGTACGTGCCGCTGGTGGGTTTATCCAGACAGCCGAGAATGTTCATCAGCGTCGATTTACCGGAACCCGATGCCCCGACAATCGCCACCATCTCGCCCGCCTCCACGCGCAGGGAGATGCCCTTCAGCACCTCCACCGGGCCGTCGCCCGACGGATAGCTGCGACGAATGTCCTTCAGCTCAAGCAGCGCCGTCATTTGGCGGCTCCGGGCAGGCTTTCGCTGACAACAACCTCCTCGCCCTCTTCCAGTCCTTTCACCACCACCACGTCGGTGTCGTTGCGCGCGCCTATCACAACCTCACGCTCGCGCGTTTCGCCGTTGCGCAGCACTTTCACTTTATAACGGCTATCCCCGGCGGATTCGCCGAGCGCGGAGAGCGGAATGGTCAGCACGTTCTTCACGCCGGTCAGCTGGATATGCACCTGTGCGGTCATGTCCAGACGCAGCACGCCCTGCGGGTTTGGCACCTCAAAGCGGGCATAGTAAAAAATAGCGTCGTTAACTTTTTCCGGCGTCGGCAGAATGTCTTTCAGCACGCCTTCGTAGCGCGTCTGCGGATCACCCAGCACCGTAAACCAGGCGTTCTGTCCCGGCTTAAGATGGATAACATCCGCCTCTGAAACCTGGGCTTTGACCAGCATAGTGCTCATGTCCGCCAGCGTCAGAATGTTTGGCGCCTGCTGCGCGGCAATCACCGTCTGGCCCTGCAGCGTAGTGATCTGGGTCACTTCACCCGCCATGGGCGCGACGATTTTGGTGTAGTCGAGGTTGGTTTTTGCCGTATCCAGCGAGGCCTGATTGCGCTTGATTTGCGCGTCAATCGTGCCTATCTGCGCCTGTTTCACCGCCAGTTCCGTGGTGGCCGTGTCTAAATCCTGCTTCGAAATCGCCTGGGTTTTGGCCAGCGCCTGCTGTCGGGTCAGCGTCACCTGCGCCAGGTTACGTTCTGCCAGCGCCTGCGCACGCTGCGCGCGCAGCTCCATCAGCGTGGCTTCTACCTCGCGGATCTGGTTCTCAGCCTGCTCAGGGTCGATAACGCCGAGCAGCTGGCCTTTTTTCACCTTATCGCCAATCTCAACCGACAGCGTTTTCAGCTGGCCGCTAACCTGCGCGCCGACGTCAACCTTGCGCAAAGCGTCAAGCTTGCCCGTCGCAAGGACGTTTTGCTGCAGTTCGCCCGGGCGAACAATCAGTGTCTGATACTGCGGCACCGGCGCATTCAGCACCTGCCATAGCCAGTACCCACCGACTAAAACCACGACCGCCAGCAGCAGAAACAGCGTTCTGCGTTTTCCCTTGAGATTCATAAATATTCCAAATAAATGTTCTGGCAATTATAAATGTTGATTCTATCTAAACGACTCCTCAACGAAACCCCTGTTCTCTGAAATCGCCCTAATTTGTTTACGAGACGTTGACATTTCTCCTGTTGAAATAGCGATATTCCAAAAGGATCAGGATCTACCATGTCTTCTATCGTCGACACATCACTTTCAAACCTGCCGCAGCCTAAATCCGGCTGGCAGCTCTTCAAAAAACTGGCTTTCGGTGAGATCGCGCCCGGGCTGGCATGGGAAAAAACCGCCTACAGACGTAAGTTCATGCTGCGTTCACTGGCGACACCGCTCAGCACCGCTCGCCTGCTGTCTGACCTTGCAGAACATCCGCACCTGATGCAAATGCTCCAGGTTCAGCCGGGACTGCCCTGCCGCCTTCATCGTCCGTGGTTGACGGTCAATATGGATAGACAGCGTACGCTGGAATCGCTGTCATGGCACTATCAGATGATGTGTCGCCAGCTGCCGGCAAAGCTGACCAGTGGTTACCTTTCAAAGCAGGGCGTGACTCTGCTGACCTTAACCGGAAAAGATGAACAGCAATTTACCGTCCGTCTGTGTGCCGATGCGTTTATGGATAAAGAGGGAGAAGCTACCCTCGTTTTCTGTGACGGTCAAAATACGGCGCTGGCGGAGATGACCTTTACCCTCTGCCAGTTTGAGGGAAAATCGACGCTGTTCATTGGCGGTTTGCAGGGCGCAAAAGCGCATGTTCCGCATGAGCTGATCCAGGGTGCGACGAAAGCCTGCCATGGCCTGTTCCCGAAACGTCTGCTGGTCGAGGCCGCCATGATCCTCGGCGCCGCGTTCCCGGTAGAGCAAATTGTCGCGGTCAGTAACGATACGCACATTTACCGCAGCTGGCGCTACCGCAAGAAAAAAGAGGGGAAACTGTTGGCCGATTACGACAGTTTCTGGATCTCCATCGGCGGTGAAAAGCAGGACAGCGGTAACTTTATGCTGCCGCTCGTCATGCCGCGTAAACCAATGGAAGAGATCGCCAGCAAAAAGCGTTCCGAATATCGCCGCCGCTACGAGCTGCTGGATAGCCTGATTCAGCAGGTGAAACAGGCGACCCAACGTTAATCTGCTCTCCCGCGAGCCAGCCACAGCACGCGGGAGAACATCTTCCGCAACAGGGTCGGTACCGCCTCCACGCCCCGCCTCCCCGCCTCCGTTGCCACTTCAATGGCTAAATCCGGTTTTGAGGAACGATGAATAGCTTTGGCGATCACGCGCCGCATGTTCATCGGGACATCGACCGGCACCATGGCAATTCGGTGGAATACGTCGTCAAACCCCTGACGATACATAAAGTGTTCCATGTCCATGGCGGGCAGCATAGTTAAATGGTCGCGCTCTTCCTCTCGCTCGTTACTCAGCAGGCTTCGCACGGTCGAGGCATATTTTTTGCCAGCCTCATCGCCGTCGACCAGAACGTGCCACTCGATCCCCATCCGGCGGGCAAATTTTATCAGTGGCTTTAATCCCGACTGGGCGAACTCGATTACCTTGATGCCTTCCGCATCAAAATGGTGGCCGCACTGGCGCGCCAGTTCGTTGATGACCCAGGTTTCCGTTTCCCCCTCAACCAGCAGCCAGCAGCGGGCAAAGAGCGACGACGCCCGGTTAAAGCGAATATGGAACGCGATGCGCCGCCCGTCTTCCGCGTTCAAACCGCCCGGCCCAAGCCGGAAAGCAGAGACGCGGGAGGATTCACGCACCAGGCGACAGACGTGTTCTACCGGCGTCAGCGATAATAGCTCCCCGGAATTGGTGGTCGTAATACGCTGGAGCGGCAGCAGATTCAGCAGATGCCATGCCACGGAGAGCATGATGGGATGGAGGCGCGTTTCCGGGTCTTCCACCAGCAGCAGCGGTCGGGCGTCCCGGTCAAGACGAACGGTGCCTTTGGCCTGCAGAAGCGTTGAAAACAGCCCCAGCAGAATCACCCGATGGGTACGACCTCCGGGCCTGTCGATCATCCGGTTAATGATGTCGAGATAACGCCAGCTTCGCTGCTCATCATGAGAGCGGCGGCGCATCAGACGATGGCGCGACTCAGAGGTTCCCTGCTCGGAAAAATAGTGCTCCAGAAGCTGTACCATTGCGGACAACCCCTGACGAATTTGGCCATCAGTAAGGTTCTGCGGACGCGACACCAGCTCTCTTGCCAGAAAATCCAGCTCGCGGGCGGTGACTTCCACTTCCGGCATATTGGGTACGGTACCGTTACGAATACGCCGCATAAAACGCGCATCGCGCAGGCGTAACACCGGCGTCAGACGGATCAGGTGACGGGCCAGATCGTCGATATTGTCCAGCGGGATGGGGTTAGCTTTCTCATCGAGAAAATCACGCAGGGTGAGTACCCCCTCGTTCTCCGCCATCTCACCTTCCAGCCGATAGAAAATCCGTTGAAAACCGTCATCGCACGGCACCCAACAGGGTGACAGCGGGCGGAAGCGACGCACGCGGTGACGTCCGGGTTCGGATTCGCGGAACGTCAGGATGATGTGCAGGTGCTTCTCTCGCCCCGTCACGTCGCCGGGGGGAAACCAGAAATCGTCGCGAACAAAGTGATACAGATCGTCCTCGGGCGAAAGCAGTAGCGTCAATGCATCCAGCAGGCTGGACTTGCCCCACGCGTTCTCGCCGATCAGGACGTTGTTTTGCTCCAGCTGCAGTGACAGGCGGTTAATACCGCGAAACCCGACAATTTCCACACGTTCGAGAAGCATAAATCCCCCGACAAATGATCACTTTTTCCTTCAAGTTATCAGCAGTATAGCGGGAGGTGCTCTGTCACGACAGCATAACATTCACCCTTACAAGAATTGGTCTATGCTCTATTTACCGCTGATTTGAACAAGGATTGACATCACATTGCCTTAAATCAAATTAATCGAATTTATTTAAGTGGCGAAGGGATGTTGTTGGTTTCTAAAATACGGGCTCTTCGAGTCGTCATCCCTTTATGGCGATATATCCCGCGCGCGGGAAAGCGTGCGGAAAATTTTTGAGGTGGTTATGTTTAGAAAATTGGCAGCAGAATGCTTTGGTACATTCTGGCTGGTATTTGGTGGCTGCGGTAGTGCCGTTCTGGCAGCAGCATTCCCGGAATTAGGCATTGGTTTTGTCGGCGTCGCGCTGGCTTTTGGTTTAACCGTATTAACCATGGCGTTTGCCGTCGGGCATATTTCCGGCGGTCATTTTAACCCGGCCGTGACATTAGGTTTATGGGCCGGCGGTCGTTTTTCGGCGAAAGAGGTAATTGGTTATATTGTGGCGCAGGTGGTTGGCGGTATTATTGCGGCTGGCGTTCTGTACGTGATTGCCAGCGGTAAAGCCGGGTTCGACGCGGCGGCCAGCGGCTTTGCCTCTAACGGCTTCGGCGAGCATTCTCCGGGCGGCTACTCCATGTTGTCTGCCATCGTGATTGAAATTGTGCTGACCGCCGGCTTCCTGCTGGTGATCCACGGCGCAACCGACAAACATGCGCCGGCTGGTTTTGCCCCGATTGCCATTGGTCTGGCGCTGACGCTTATCCACCTGATTTCTATTCCGGTCACCAACACCTCCGTTAACCCGGCACGCAGTACCGCCGTCGCCATCTTCCAGGGCGGCTGGGCGCTCGAGCAGCTGTGGCTGTTCTGGGTGATGCCAATTATCGGTGGTATCCTGGGCGGCGTGCTGTACCGCACCCTGCTGGAAAAACGCGATTAATTGCTCGCGGTGTCGGGTGGCGCTAACGCTTACCCGACCTACGTGAGAGTGCAATTGTAGGCCGGGTAAGGCGTAGCCGCTACCCGGCTTTCTTTTGTCGCTTTACTGAACAGCCTTTATTGGGTAGTGTCACTGGCGCTTAACCGATACTCAAAAAGGACCGGCTGTTCATGTTTTCAGGACTCCTCATCATTTTGTTGCCCTTGATCGTGGGCTATCTTATTCCGCTCCATCGTGAATCCGCATTAAGGCTCATTAATCGATTCCTCAGCTGGATTGTCTACGTGATTCTTTTCTTTATGGGGATTAGCCTGGCATTTCTGGACAACCTGTCAGCGAATTTACTCTCAATTCTCCATTATTCTGTCGTCACCGTAGTCGTTATTTTGCTGTGCAATATTGCCGTACTGCTGTGGCTGGAACGCACTATTCCATGGAAAAATCACCATCATCAGGAAAAGCTTCCTTCACGAATTGCAATGGCGCTTGAATCATTAAAATTATGCGGCGTCGTGGTGCTCGGCTTTCTTCTTGGGCTGACCGGTTGGGCTTTTTTACAGCACGCGACAGAGGCCAGTGAATATACGCTGATCTTCCTGCTGTTCCTGATTGGTATTCAGCTGCGAAATAATGGCATGACCCTGAGGCAAATTGTCCTGAACCGTCGGGGAATGATGGTTGCCGTCATTGTTGTCGCCAGTTCCATGGTGGCGGGCGTCATTAATGCCTTTGTGCTCGATCTGCCGCTGAAAACCGGCCTGGCGATGGCGTCAGGTTTTGGCTGGTACTCCCTCTCCGGTATTCTGCTTACTGAATCATTCGGCCCGGTGATCGGTAGCGCCGCCTTCTTTAACGATCTGGCGCGAGAGCTGATCGCCATCATGCTGATCCCGAGCCTGGTTCGCCGCAGTCGTTCTACCGCGCTGGGCCTGTGCGGTGCGACGTCGATGGACTTTACCCTGCCGGTATTACAACGCTCCGGCGGGCTGGAGATAGTGCCCGCGGCTATCGTTCACGGCTTCATTTTAAGCCTGCTGGTTCCGGTTCTGATGGCCTTTTTCTCAGCCTGATACTTCTTTGGCGGTAGGTTTCCTGCCGCCAAAATTGCGCTAAATCAATCTCCCTCTATTTTGTAGCAGAAAGCCCTTTCCACCGTTCAGGCACGAGCATAACCTTAAACATGTATATCAAATATAACTTTAACAGGTGTGATTATGTTTTGTGTGCAATGTGAACAAACCATCCGTACCCCGGCAGGCAACGGCTGCTCCTACGCACAGGGTATGTGCGGCAAAACCGCAGAAACATCTGACCTGCAGGACCTGCTGATTGCGGCTCTGCAAGGCCTTTCCGCCTGGGCGTTCAAAGCCCGCGAATACGGCATAGTCGACCACTACGTCGACAGCTTCGCCCCGCGCGCGTTTTTCTCCACGCTGACCAACGTTAACTTCGACTCTCCGCGCATTGTCGGCTACGCCCGCGAAGCGATTGCCCTGCGTGAAGCGCTGAAGGCACAGTGTCTGAAGGCGGATGCCAGCGCCCGCGTGGAAAACCCGATGTCAGAACTTCAGCTGGTCAGCGACGATCTCGGCGACCTCCAGCGCCAGGCGGCAGAATTCACCCCGAACAAAGACAAAGCGGCGATTGGGGAGAACATTCTCGGCCTGCGCCTGCTGTGCCTGTACGGCCTGAAAGGCGCTGCGGCGTATATGGAGCACGCGCACGTTCTGGGTCAGTACGACAATGAGATTTATGCGCAGTACCACAAAATCATGGCGTGGCTGGGCACCTGGCCTGCCGATATGAATGCCCTGCTTGAGTGCTCAATGGAAATCGGCCAGATGAACTTCAGGGTGATGAGCATTCTGGACGCCGGTGAAACCAGCACCTACGGCCACCCGACGCCAACGCAGGTCAACGTCAAGGCTACCGAAGGCAAGTGCATCCTGATCTCCGGTCACGACCTGAAAGATCTCTACAACCTGCTGAAGCAAACCGAAGGCACCGGCGTTAACGTTTATACCCACGGTGAAATGCTGCCCGCGCACGGCTACCCGGAGCTGCGTAAATTTAAGCATCTGATCGGTAACTACGGCAGCGGCTGGCAGAATCAGCAGGTGGAGTTCGCCCGCTTCCCGGGCCCTATCGTGATGACATCTAACTGCATCATCGACCCTACCGTCGGCGCGTACGATGACCGCATCTGGACCCGCAGCATCGTCGGCTGGCCGGGCGTGAGCCATCTTGAAGGTGATGATTTCGGTCCGGTTATCGCCCAGGCGCAGCAGATGGCGGGCTTCCCGTACAGCGAGATCCCGCACCCGATCACCGTCGGCTTCGGTCGCGAGACGCTTCTCGGCGCCGCCGATTCACTGATCGATCTCGTCAGCCGTGAAAAGCTGCGCCACATCTTCCTCGTCGGCGGCTGCGACGGCGCGCGCGGCGAGCGTAACTACTTCACCGATTTCGCCACCAGCGTGCCGGAAGACTGCCTGATCCTGACCCTGGCGTGCGGTAAATACCGATTCAACAAGCTGGACTTCGGCGATATCGAAGGCCTGCCGCGCCTGATTGATGCGGGCCAGTGTAACGATGCTTACTCGGCCATCATTCTGGCGGTCACCCTGGCGGAGAAACTGGGCTGCGGCGTGAACGATCTGCCTCTGTCCCTGGTGCTGTCATGGTTTGAGCAGAAAGCGATTGTCATCCTGCTGACCCTGCTCTCTCTTGGCGTCACCAACATCGTGACCGGACCGACCGCGCCAGGCTTCCTGACGCCGGACCTGCTGGCCGTGCTGAACGAGAAATTCGGTCTGCGTTCCGTGACCAACGTTGAAGACGATATGAAGCAGCTGCTGAGCGCGTAAGGAGGGATTCATGACCATGCCAACCTCACAATGCCCGTGGCGGATGCAGGTTCATCACATCCATCAGGAGACGCCGGATGTGTGGACGCTGTCGCTGTTGTGCCATGACTACTATCCATATCGTGCAGGCCAGTATGCGCTGGTCAGCATTCGCAATTCGGCGGACACCCTGCGCGCCTACACGCTCTCCTCGACGCCGGGCGTGAGCGAATACATTACGCTCACCGTCCGCCGCATTGACGACGGCGCGGGCTCCCAGTGGCTGACGCAGGACGTGAAGCGCGGGGATTACATCTGGCTGTCCGACGCGCAGGGGGAATTCACCTGTGACGACAAAGCTGACGATAAATTCCTGCTGCTGGCGGCGGGCTGTGGCGTAACGCCGATTATGTCAATGCGCCGCTGGCTGGCGAAGAACCGCCCCCAGGCCGACGTGCAGGCGATCTTCAGCGTCCGTTCCCCGGAAGATGTGATTTTCGCCGAGGAGTGGCGTGAATATCCGGTGACGCTGGTGGCTGAGCACAACGCGACCCACGGTTTTGTGCCCGGTCGCCTGAGCCGCGAGCTGCTGCAAAGCGTGCCGGATGTTGCGAACCGAACGGTGATGACCTGCGGCCCGGCGCCGTACATGGCTATCGTGGAAGAAGAAGTGAAAGCGCTTGGCGTAACCCGCTTCTTCAAAGAGCAGTTCTTCACGCCGGTGGCGGAAGCGGCAAGCAGCGGCGTTAGGTTCACCAAACTGCAGCCTGCCCAGACCTTCTTTGGCCGCGTGGGGACCACGCTGCTGGAGGCGCTGGAAAGCAACAAGGTGCCGGTAGCGGCTGCCTGTCGTGCTGGCGTGTGTGGCTGCTGTAAAACCAAAGTGGTTTCCGGTGAGTACACCGTCACCAGCACCATGACGCTGTCCGACGCGGAAATTGCCGAGGGTTACGTGCTGGCGTGCTCGTGCCATCCGCAGGGGGATTTGATCCTCGCATAAACGATAAACGTTCGTTCGTAGGCCCGGTAAGCGTCAGCGCCACCGGGCTTTTTTGCCGGGCGGTACTGCGTTTACCCGACCAACAATTTTACCGCCACGCGGGCGCTTTACCCAGCGCAAACCGCCCTGCCCCTAATAACGCGACAGCCAGCGAGCCGATAAAGAAGTACACCAGGCTTTCAATCGCCCATGCCCCAACCTTATCAAGGGCGAACGTTTCACCCATTCCCACCATCAGCCACGCCACAATCATCGTAAACGCCAGTACCAGCGCGGCCGGCCGCGTAAACAACCCGACAATAATCAGGATCGGCGCCACGACTTCGCCAACCAACACGCCGTAGGCGATAAATCCCGGCAGCCCTTTTTCCACCAGCATGCCGCTGATAAACCCCACGCCGCCAAAAAGCTTGTGCAAACCGTGAAAAAGCATCAGCCCGCCGACGGCAAGTCGTAACAAGAGTTTGCCAAGATCGTCGCACGATAGCTTTTCATTAACAGCAATTAACAATGATTTAACCATTTGAAATTATTCCTGTTTTAACTGATACACTGCCAGATTATGCCGAATAATTGCGCGTGAAAAGCACCTTTTAATTGTGGGGATACGACGGGCAATACGGAGACTTTCTTCTAAGCTTGTAAGCGTTATCACAAAAAGGAGACGGACAACCATGAAACAAACCGTGGCTGCATATATAGCGAAAACGCTCGAACAGGCTGGCGTAAAACGTATCTGGGGCGTCACCGGCGACTCCCTGAACGGACTCAGCGACAGCCTTAACAAGATGAAGACCATCGAATGGATGCCGACCCGCCATGAAGAGGTTGCCGCCTTCGCCGCAGGCGCTGAAGCGCAGCTTACGGGTGAACTGGCCGTGTGTGCGGGCTCGTGCGGACCGGGTAACCTTCATCTGATCAACGGTCTCTTCGACTGTCACCGCAATCACGTGCCGGTGCTGGCGATTGCCGCCCACATCCCCTCGTCCGAAATCGGCAGCGGCTATTTTCAGGAGACGCATCCGCAGGAGCTGTTCCGTGAATGCAGCCACTATTGCGAACTGGTTTCATCCCCCGAGCAGATCCCTCAGGTGCTGGCGATCGCCATGCGTAAAGCCGTGCTGAATCGCGGCGTTTCTGTGGTCGTTATTCCGGGCGATGTGGCCCTCAAGGCTGCGCCAGAAGGGGCAAGCACTCACTGGTATCACGCCCCGCAGCCCGTCGTCACGCCAGCAGAAGAGGAGCTGAAAAAGCTGGCGCAGCTGCTGCGTTACTCCAGCAATATCGCCCTGATGTGCGGCAGCGGCTGCGCTGGCGCGCACAAGGAGCTGCTGGAATTTGCCGGAAAGCTGAAAGCGCCGATTGTCCACGCCCTGCGCGGCAAAGAGCACGTCGAGTACGACAACCCCTACGATGTTGGCATGACCGGACTGATCGGTTTTTCTTCAGGCTTCCACACCATGATGAACGCCGACACGCTGATCCTGCTTGGTACCCAGTTCCCGTATCGCGCGTTCTACCCGACGGATGCCAAAATCATTCAGATTGATATCAACCCGGCCAGCATCGGCGCGCACAGCAAGGTCGATATGGCGCTGGTGGGCGATATCAAATCCACCCTTTCCGCCCTGCTGCCGCTGCTGGAAGAGAAAACCGACCGCAAGTTCCTTGATAAGGCGCTAAGCGACTATCGCGATGCCCGCAAGGGGCTGGACGACCTCGCAAAACCAAGCGACAAAGCCATTCACCCGCAGTACCTGGCGCAGCAAATCAGCCATTTCGCGGACGACGACGCCATTTTTACCTGCGACGTGGGCACGCCAACCGTCTGGGCGGCACGCTATCTGAAGATGAACGGCAAGCGTCGCCTGCTCGGCTCGTTTAACCACGGCTCGATGGCCAACGCCATGCCGCAGGCGCTGGGCGCAAAAGCCACGGCGCCGGAGCGTCAGGTGGTGGCGATGTGCGGCGACGGCGGGTTTAGCATGCTGATGGGGGATTTCCTGTCGGTAGTACAGATGAAGCTCCCGCTAAAAATCGTGGTATTTAACAACAGCGTGCTGGGCTTCGTAGCGATGGAGATGAAGGCCGGAGGCTATCTCACGGACGGTACCGAGCTGCACGACACCAACTTCGCGCGCATCGCCGAGGCCTGCGGCATCACCGGTATTCGCGTGGAGAAAGCCTCCGAGGTGGATGAAGCCCTGCAGCGCGCCTTCTCCATAGACGGCCCGGTGCTGGTGGATGTCGTCGTCGCCAAAGAAGAGCTGGCGATCCCGCCGCAGATCAAGCTTGAGCAGGCCAAAGGCTTTAGCCTGTACATGCTGCGCGCAATCATCAGCGGCCGAGGCGACGAGGTGATCGAACTGGCAAAAACCAACTGGCTCAGGTAAAACATTTCGCATGACCTCTTAAATTAAAGGGATGTGAAATGATTGATTTACGCAGTGATACCGTTACCCGCCCGAGTCGGGCCATGCTCGAAGAGATGATGACCGCTCCGGTCGGGGACGACGTCTACGGTGACGATCCAACGGTAAACGAACTGCAGCGCTATGCGGCAGAACTGAGCGGCAAGGAGGCCGCCCTGTTTATGCCGACAGGCACACAGGCGAACCTGGTCGCGCTGCTCAGCCACTGCGAGCGAGGTGAAGAGTATATCGTCGGCCAGGGCGCGCATAACTATCTCTACGAAGCCGGCGGTGCGGCCGTGCTCGGCAGCATTCAGCCGCAGCCGATTGACGCCGCGCCGGACGGCTCCCTGCCGCTCGATAAAGTCGCGGCGAAAATCAAAGCCGACGATATTCACTTCGCCCGCACCAAACTGCTCAGCCTCGAAAACACCCACAACGGCAAAGTGCTGCCGCGCGAGTACCTGAAGGCGGCGTGGGAATTTACCCGCGAGCGTAAACTCGGCCTGCACGTGGACGGCGCGCGTATCTTTAACGCCGTAGTGGAGTATGGCTGCGAGCTGAAAGAGATTACGCAATACTGCGACTCGTTCACTATCTGCCTGTCAAAAGGACTGGGCACGCCTGTAGGTTCACTGCTGGTTGGCAATACGGACTACATCAAGCGCGCCAACCGCTGGCGCAAAATGACCGGCGGCGGGATGCGTCAGGCGGGTATTCTGGCGGCTGCCGGGCTGTATGCCCTGAAAAACAACGTGGCGCGTCTGAAGGACGATCACGACAACGCCGCGTGGATGGCGGCGCAGCTGCGCGAGATTGGCGCCGACGTGATGCGCCACGACACCAACATGCTGTTCGTCCGCGTGGGCGAGGATCGCGCCGCTGCGCTTGGCGAATTTATGAAATCACGTGGCGTGCTGATCAACGCCTCACCTGTCGTGCGCCTGGTCATGCATCTCGACGTGAGCCGCGAACAGCTGGCGGACGTGGTACAACACTGGCAGGCGTTTTTACAGCGATAAGGAACATCACGTGCCGCAACGAATTCTGGTGCTCGGCGCCAGCGGGTACATCGGTCAGCATCTCACCGCGGCGTTAAGCCAGCAGGGACACCAGGTGCTGGCTGCGGCACGCAACACCGAACGCCTGCAAAAACTCGGTTTGCCTGGCGTCACCTGCCACAACGTTGACCTCAACTGGCCGAAGGAACTTCCCGCCCTGCTGGAAGGGGTCGATACGCTTTACTACCTGGTGCACAGCATGGGCGAAGGCGGGGATTTTATCGCCCACGAGCGGCAGGTGGCGATGAACGTTCGCGATGCGCTGCTGCAAAACCCGGTTAAGCAGGTGATTTTTTTAAGCTCGCTTCAGGCTCCCGAGCATGAGCAATCCGATCATCTGCGTGCCCGCCAGCTGACGGCTGAGACCCTGCGCGGCGCCAATATTCCCGTCACCGAACTGCGCGCCGGGATCATCGTTGGCGCAGGCTCCGCCGCCTTCGAAGTGATGCGCGATATGGTCTACAACCTGCCGGTACTCACGCCGCCGCGCTGGGTGCGTTCGCGCACCACGCCGATTGCGCTGGAGAACCTGCTGCATTATCTGATAGCCCTGCTGGATCGCCCGGCGGAGCAACACCGCGTGCTGGAGGCGGCAGGCCCGGAAGTCCTGAGCTATCAGGAGCAGTTCGAACATTTCATGCACGTCAGCGGACGCCGCCGCTGGCTGATCCCCATCCCCTTCCCGACCCGCTGGATTTCGGTGTGGTTTTTGAATGTGATCACCTCCGTGCCGCCGACGACCGCCAAAGCGCTTATCCAGGGGCTGAAGCACGATTTACTGGCGGACGATCGCGAGCTGCGCGCCTTAATTCCCCAGGAGCTGAGCCGCTTTGACGATGCCGTGCGCAAAACGCTCAAGGAAGAAGAACAGCTGGTGAACTCCAGCGACTGGGGTTACGACGCTCAGGCGTTTGCCCGCTGGCGCCCGGAGTACGGCTATTACCCGAAACAGGCGGGCTGCACGGTGAAAACCAACGCCAGCCTGGCCGCTCTGTGGGAAGTGGTGAACCAGATTGGCGGCAAAGAACGGTATTTCTTCGGTAATATCCTCTGGCAAACGCGCGGGGCGATGGACCAGCTGGTGGGCCACCGGCTGGCAAAAGGCCGTCCGGCACGCCCGTATCTTGCGGTGGGCGACGCGGTCGACAGCTGGAAGGCGATCATCGTCGAGCCGGAAAAACAGCTGGCGCTGCTGTTCGGTATGAAGGCCCCGGGGCTGGGCCGGATCTGCTTTACCCTGAAAGACAAAGGGGATTATCGTGAACTGGACGTGCGCGCCTGGTGGCATCCGCACGGAATGCCGGGTCTGTTCTACTGGCTGTTGATGATCCCTGCCCACCTGTTTATCTTCCGGGGGATGGCGAAACGCATTGCGCAACTGGCAGAACAAAAGACGGAAAAGATCTAAATAAAACTCTCTTTCTTTCACCTTTCCCATTGCATAGCGCCGTAATTCACGAAAGAATGCGCACGAAATTCTTTTCAACACAGTGGATTGATATGAAGGTACTGGTTACCGGGGCGACCAGCGGCTTAGGCCGAAATGCGGTCGAATTTCTGCGCAACAAGGGCATCAGCGTCAGGGCTACCGGTCGCAACGAAGCGATGGGTAAACTGCTGCAAAAAATGGGCGCAGAGTTCGTCCATGCCGACCTGACGGAGCTCGTCTCCTCGCAGGCGAAGGTGATGCTCGCCGGTATCGACACGCTGTGGCACTGTTCCAGTTTTACCTCCCCGTGGGGGACCCAGGAAGCCTTCGATCTCGCCAACGTGCGGGCTACCCGCCGTCTGGGTGAATGGGCCGTTGCCTGGGGCGTGCGTAACTTTATTCATATCTCGTCACCGTCACTCTATTTCGACTATCACCACCATCGTGACGTGCAGGAAGATTTCCGCCCTGCTCGCTTTGCCTGCGAGTTTGCCCGCAGCAAGGCGGCCAGCGAAGAGGTCATCGACCTGCTGGCGCAGTCAAACCCGCATACCCGCTTTACGGTCCTGCGTCCGCAGAGCCTGTTCGGGCCGCACGACAAGGTGTTTATTCCGCGTCTGGCACAGATGATGCACCACTACGGCAGCGTGCTGCTGCCGCGCGGCGGCGATGCGCTGGTCGATATGACCTATTACGAAAATGCCGTTCACGCCATGTGGCTGGCCAGCCAGCCGAACTGCGATAAGCTTACCTCCGGTCGCGCCTACAACATCACCAACGGCGAACCGTGCACGCTGCGCAGCATTGTGCAGCGCTTAATTGACGAGTTGCAGATCGACTGCCGTATCCGTTCTGTTCCCTATCCAATGCTGGATATGATTGCCCGCAGCATGGAGCGCTTTGGCAGTAAATCAGCCAAAGAGCCTGCGCTGACGCATTACGGCGTCTCTAAACTTAACTTTGACTTCACGCTGGATATTTCGCGTGCGGAGAATGAGCTAGGGTATAAACCGATTGTGACGCTGGATGAGGGGATTATGCGCACCGCGGCGTGGCTGCGGGACCACGGGAAGCTTCATCGGTAGATCGGGCCCGATATTTTTACGATGAAAAAAAGCGGCAACCCGAAGGTTGCCGTTTGTCATTTTGCTGATTACAGCGCAGTCCACGCGTCCTGCCATGCAATTAGATTGTCAACCACGTTTGCGAGTAATTTCGACTGAGGAAACTATAAAACATTTACGCCGCGAATGTGATTAGAAAATTAGTCCAAAAGGAGACCGTGTAAAAGTGGAGTCGGGTAACCCGAGGGATTACCCCTGCCCGTAGCGCTCTAACAGCGCCTCCGCGATTGCCAGCGTTTCGCGATCGGTTACGCCGTCCCAGCGCGCCGGGCGAAAATGCATCTGAAACGCGACGATCACGCGCTTCTGCTGTGCGTTCGTCATGTTATCGGTCACCTCATAGCCGTAGCGCGCCAGCAGATCGAGCAGCACCTTCGGCTCAACAAGCTCATCTCGCGGCTTGCCGTTCAGGTAAAACGCCACCCGCGCCGGGTCGGGCCATGCGCCAATCCCCTGCAGCGCCAGCTGACGCCATGGGAACAGCGGGCCGGGATCGTCTTTGCGCTGCGGGGCGATATCAGAATGGGCCACCACATTTTCAGGTTTGATGTTGTAGCGGGTGATAATGTCTTTGGCGAGCGGCACCAGCGCCGCAATCTGCGCTGGCTCAAAAGGGGTAAAGTGCTTAACGCCCGACGTCTTTTGCCAGCCACGGTTCTCCAGCTCAATGCCGACAGACGTATCATTGATGCGGTTGGTGCCGCGCCAGAAGCTGATGCCCGCATGCCAGGCCAGTTCGCTCTCGGGTACCAGCTGCCAGATGCGCGGCTTGCCGTCCGGTGCGGGAGGCTTGGCAGGGATCAAATAGTGAGAGCTGACGTTTTTATCCGTCAGCGTGGCCAGCGAGCTGTCAAAATCATCCGCGGTGTAGTGGATCACCAGCACCTTGATGCGCGGATAAGCCGCCTGAGCCTGATGACGCGTATCCAGCTCGTAGGCGCCTTTGTCGATAACCCCTTTTTCCGAGGCACATCCTGCCAGCAGCAGCGCCAGCAGGAGCGCGGCAAACGAACGCCTCATCTCAGGGTTTTCACCGCCGTACCGCTTACGCTCACCATCAGCATGCTGCCATCTTTCCCGACCGTCTCGTAGTCGATATCAATCCCCACGACCGCATCAGCGCCGAGGGCTTCCGCCTGCTCGCCAAGCTCTTTAAAGGCGATTTCACGCGCTTTACGCAGCTCTTTTTCATATGCGCCCGAGCGGCCGCCAACGATATCGCGGATACCGGCAAAAAAGTCACGGAAGATATTGGCGCCGAGAATCGCTTCACCGGTGACCACGCCGCAGTACTCGGTGATGGTCTGCCCTTCCAGGGTTGGCGTTGTTGAAAACTGCATGGTTTCTCTCCTTCTTTAGCGTTCAATGCCTTAGGCACAGCATTATCGGTTCGTTACGCTATGATTGAAAGGATAGTTAATAAATAAGGAAAGCAACATGCGCTATTCAGCTTTAACACTTTTAGTGCCCTGCGCGCTGGTGCTCAGCGCCTGTACCACCACGGTCACGCCTGCCTTTAAGGATATCGGTACCCGCAGCGGCCCCTGCATTGAGGGCGGCCCGGACACCGTGGCGCAGCAGTTCTATGATTATCGCATTCAGCACCGCAGCAACGATCTCACCGGCCTGCGCCCGTATCTGAGCGATGGTCTGGCAAAACTGCTTAACGATGCCACCCGCGATCCGCAGCACAACGCCCTGCTGAAATCCGATCCATTCTCCAGCCGCGCCACGCTGCCGGACAGCGCCGAAGTGGCGAGCGCATCAACCATTCCGAACACGGATGCCCGCAATATTCCGCTGCGCGTTAAGCTGACGCAGGGAACCCAAACCTGGCAGGATGAAGTGCTGATGATCCGTGAAGGACAGTGCTGGGCGGTAGACGACGTGCGCTACGTGGGCGGCAGCGTTCATGCCCCGGCAGGCACGCTGCGCCAGTCGATTGAAAATCGCTAAACCCGTCGATATAACCTGGTAACCCCCGTAAAATGTGCGGCATTTCTTGCGGAATGCCGACATTTATACTCGTCGACCTTGCCGTTCGCTATTTTGTGCTATGTTTAAGAGGAAATACGGGTTATATTTAACTTTTAACGCAGAAATATTGCATAACTATTCTGTCAACGGTACTATCTGCGGCCTCAATTGCTATAGATTGCCTGGATGAGTAAAGACTGCCCCGATGAGTATTAAACTAAACGGCATTAACTGCTTCTACGGCGCACACCAGGCGCTGTTTGACATCACGCTGAACTGCCCGGAAGGCGAAACGCTGGTTTTGCTTGGCCCAAGCGGTGCAGGCAAAAGCTCCCTTCTGCGTGTTCTTAATCTGCTTGAAATGCCCCGTTCAGGTACGCTGGCAATTGCCGGTAACCACTTTGATTTCGCGAAGACGCCGTCTGATCAAGCGATTCGCGAGCTGCGTCAAAACGTCGGCATGGTCTTCCAGCAATACAATCTCTGGCCGCACCTGACCGTGCTGCAGAACCTGATTGAAGCCCCGTGCCGCGTGCTGGGGTTAAGCAAGGATCAGGCGATCGCCCGTGCCGAAAAGCTGCTGGATCGTCTACGCCTTAAGCCCTACAGCGACCGCTACCCGCTGCACCTGTCCGGTGGTCAGCAGCAGCGCGTGGCCATTGCCCGTGCGCTGATGATGGAGCCCGCGGTACTGCTGTTTGATGAACCGACCGCGGCGCTGGATCCGGAAATCACCGCCCAGATCGTCAGCATCATTCGCGAGCTGGCGGAAACCAACATTACGCAGGTTATCGTCACCCACGAAGTAGAAGTGGCGCGCAAAACCGCCAGCCGTGTGGTCTACATGGAAAACGGGCATATCGTTGAGCAAGGTGATGCGAGCTGCTTCGCTAACCCGCAAACCGATGCCTTCAAAAACTATTTATCTCATTGATTGTGTCAGGGGAAATATAATGAAAAAAGTATTACTTGCCGTGCTGCTTGCTGGCGTTACCCTTTCCGCTACCGCAGCTCAGACCATTCGTTTCGCCACGGAAGCCTCTTACCCTCCGTTTGAATCCATTGATGCGAACAACAAAATTGTTGGCTTCGACGTAGACCTGGCAAACGCCCTGTGTAAAGAGATCGATGCGACCTGCACCTTCAGCAACCAGGCGTTCGACAGCCTGATCCCAAGCCTGAAGTTCCGCCGTATCGACGCCGTAATGGCCGGTATGGACATCACCCCGGAGCGTGAAAAGCAGGTGCTGTTCACCACCCCTTACTACGACAACTCCGCCCTGTTCATTGGTCAGAAAGGCAAATTCACCTCTGTCGATCAGCTGAAAGGCAAAAAAGTGGGCGTGCAGAACGGCACCACGCACCAGAAATTCATCATGGATAAGCATCCGGAAATCACCACCGTGCCATATGACAGCTATCAGAACGCGAAGCTGGATCTGCAGAATGGCCGTATCGACGGCGTATTTGGCGATACCGCTGTCGTGACCGAATGGCTGAAAGCCAACGACAAGCTGGCGCCAGTGGGCGACAAAGTGACCGATAAGGATTACTTCGGTACCGGTCTGGGGATTGCCGTTCGTCAGGGCAACACTGAGCTGCAGCAGAAATTCAACGCTGCGCTGGAAAAAGTGAAGAAAGACGGCACCTACGAAACCATCTACAAAAAATGGTTCCAGAAGTAATTCCTGATGAATGAAATTTTTCCTTTAGCAAGCGCCGCCGGGATGACCGTCGGCCTTGCCGTTTGCGCACTGATTATCGGCCTCGTGCTGGCGATGTTCTTTGCGGTGTGGGAATCCGCGAAATGGTTCCCCGTCGCCTGGACAGGCTCCGCGCTGGTCACCGTGCTGCGTGGGCTACCGGAAATTCTGGTAGTCCTGTTTATCTATTTCGGTTCCTCACAGCTGCTGCTCACGCTGTCGGACGGCTTCACCCTTAATCTCGGCTTTGCGCAGATCCCGGTGCAGATGCAGATCGAAAACTTCGACGTCAGCCCGTTCCTGTGCGGCGTGATTGCCCTCTCCCTGCTCTACTCCGCATACGCGTCGCAAACCCTCCGCGGTGCGCTGAAGGCCGTGCCGCAGGGTCAATGGGAGTCGGGTCAGGCGTTAGGTCTGTCGAAATCAGCCATCTTCTTCCGTCTGGTGATGCCGCAGATGTGGCGTCATGCCCTGCCGGGTCTCGGCAACCAGTGGCTGGTGCTGCTGAAGGATACCGCGCTGGTGAGCCTGATTAGCGTCAATGATTTAATGCTGCAAACCAAAAGCATCGCCACCCGTACTCAGGAGCCCTTTACCTGGTACATTGTGGCGGCGGCGATCTACCTGGTGATCACGTTGCTCAGTCAGTACATTCTCAAGCGTATTGACCTGCGAGCGACGCGCTTTGAACGGAGACCAGGCTGATGCTTGAATATTTCCCCGAGTTGATGAAAGGGCTGCATACCAGCCTGACGCTGACCGTGGCGTCCATTATCGTGGCGCTGATCCTGGCCCTTATCTTCACCATCATCCTGACGCTGAAAACGCCGGTGCTGCTGTGGATTGTGCGCGGCTACATCACCCTGTTTACCGGTACGCCGCTGCTGGTGCAGATCTTCCTGATTTACTACGGCCCGGGCCAGTTCCCGTCGCTGCAGGAGTATCCGGTTATCTGGCATCTGCTTTCTGAGCCGTGGCTGTGTGCCCTGATTGCCCTTTCGCTGAACAGCGCGGCCTATACCACCCAGCTGTTCTACGGAGCGATCCGCGCCATCCCGGAAGGCCAGTGGCAGTCCTGCGGGGCGCTGGGCATGAGCAAGAAAGACACGCTGGCGATCCTGCTGCCGTACGCCTTTAAGCGCGCCCTCTCCTCCTATTCCAACGAAGTGGTGCTGGTATTCAAGAGTACCTCGCTGGCCTACACCATCACCCTGATGGAAGTGATGGGTCACGGACAGCTGCTGTACGGGCGCACCTATGACGTGATGGTGTTCGGCGCGGCGGGCGTGGTCTATCTGGTGGTGAACGGTCTGCTGACGCTGATGATGCGCCTGATCGAGCGTAAAGCGCTGGCGTTTGAGCGCAGAAATTAACCACGAAAATGCATAAAACGGTATTCATGAAGCGGGTAACCTGATGGGTTATCCGCTTTTTTTTGCGATAAAGATAATACTTAATCATTTTTATTGCATATAAATTCATTAACTGGCATTGTACATCCATGCCGCAGACACGGCGCATCAATAAGACAGACGGGAGCATTACAATGAAAAAGTTAGTTCTGGCCGCATTACTCGCCACCTTCGCCGCTGGCGCATCCGCAGCTGATAAAATCAATTTCGGCGTGTCCGCCACCTATCCGCCGTTTGAATCACTGGATGCCAGCAACCAGATTGTCGGTTTCGATATCGACCTGGCGAAAGCGCTGTGCAAACAAATGCAGGCCGACTGCACCTTTACTAACCATGCTTTTGACAGCCTGATCCCGTCGCTGAAGTTCAAAAAATACGACGCGGTAATCTCCGGGATGGACATCACGCCTGAGCGCAGCAAGCAGGTCGCGTTCACCGACCCGTACTACGCCAACTCGGCGGTGGTCATTGCGAAGAAAGGCGCTTATACCTCATTCGATCAGCTGAAAGGCAAACGCATCGGGATGGAAAACGGCACCACGCACCAGAAATATCTCCAGGACAAACATCCGGAAGTGAAGACCGTGGCCTATGACAGCTACCAGAACGCGATTATCGACCTGAAAAATGGCCGTATCGACGGCGTCTTCGGCGATACCGCCGTGGTGAACGAGTGGCTGAAAACCAATCCGCAGCTGGGCACCGCAACCGAGAAAGTGACCGATCCGCAGTACTTCGGCACGGGTCTGGGTATCGCGGTACGTCCGGATAACAAAGCCCTGCTGGAAAAACTGAACGGCGCGCTGAAGGCGATTAAAGCAGACGGTACGTACCAGAAAATTAGCGAGCAGTGGTTCCCGCAGTAAGATTTTTTTGCCGGGTGGCTCGGCCTACGGGGGTGGTAGTCTGTAGGCCGGGTCAGGCGAAGCCGCCACCCGGGAATTTCTCAGAGTGGCACAAAGAACCTGAACCGTGCTCCGCTCGCCGACTCCATCAGCCTGATCCCACCCCCGTGCAGCTCCAGCATCCGTTTCACAATCAGCAGCCCCAACCCGCCGCGATTCTCTCTCGACGCCTGAGTATTGAGCGCCGACGGCCGCTGGAACAAATCGTCGCGCAGCGAGGCATCCACGCCCGCTCCGCTGTCGGAGACTTCAACCTGCAGCCGTTCATTTTCCTGCCACACCGCCAGGCGAATCTCCCCGCCGCCAGGCGTATGGCGCATCGCGTTATCCAGCAGGTTGGTCACCACGCGTTCAATCATCGACACATCGGCGTTTATCAGCGGCAGCGGCCCCGGCACGTCAATATGCAGATTGACCTCGCGCGTGCGGGCGGTGAGCTCAAACTTCTGCGCCACGTCGGAAATCAGCTCTCCCATCGCGAACCGCTCGCGCTGGGGTTTAATACCGCCGTACTCCAGGCGCGCCAGCTCAAACAGCTGCTGAGAAAGATGACGGACCTTTTGTCCCTGGCGCAGCGCGGTGGCGAGATACTGCTGGTGCTCCTGCGGCGTCAGCGTGGCGGATTTGAGCGACAGAGTTTCGAGATAGCCCAGCAGCGAGGTCAGCGGCGTACGGAGATCGTGCGAAATATTGGCGATAAACTCCCGGCGCTGGCGATCGCTGTCGGCCAGCCGATCCCACTGCTGGGTGATTTTGCGCGCCAGCTCGATAAAGCTGTTGCGCAGGATCGCCACTTCATCTTTTGCCGCCGCGTCCGACGTCTGTCCCGCCAGCAGCCTGATGGCGCTTATGCTGTCCTGCTCCAGCCCGGCGACCTCCACCGTCAGCTGTTTGACCGGGCGCGTGACCCAGTACCAGACCAGCAGCCCTGCCAGCAGCCCAAACAGCGCGACCCACAGCAGCGACCACAGGACGGTACTCCACAGCGCCTTGTGCCAGGCCATCTCCGCAAGAGCATTTGACTCCTCGCCCTGCAAAATAATGTACAGATAGCCTTTTAGCTCGCCGTCCTGCCGCAGCGGCGTGGCGCTAAAGACCTTTTTATTTTGACTGCGAGGATCGTCGCCCAATACCGGCATGGGCGCGCCGCTCAGGAAGCTCTGCACCGGCGCCAGGTCGATTTTTTGCCGCTGAATATGGCCCGGCGGTGCGGCATCGGCGAGGATATCGCCGTCCGGGGAGACGACGTACAGCTCAACGCTCGGATTAAAGGTCATCAGCCGATCGAACAGCGGCTTGAGTGCCGTTCGGTCGACCCTGCCCTGCCCGTCCAGAATCGGTTCCCGCTGAACGATCTGCTGCGCCAGCCCGCCCGACAGCCGCTGCACCATCGCGTTACCGTACTGCGTACTGCTGTAGAGCTGTACAGCGCAGGCGACGGTGGCGCAGAGCATCATCAGCAGGATGAACAGCAGCGTCAGGCGCTGGCTCAGGCTAAAGCGGCGCATCATGATTTGGCTCCGCAAATTTATAGCCCTTGCCCCAGACGGTGCGAATAATCTCCGGCTCGGCGGCGTCCTTCTCAATCTTGATGCGCAGGCGATTGATATGGGTATTGACGGTGTGCTCGTAGCCTTCGTGCTGGTAGCCCCAGACCTGCTCCAGCAGCGCCAGACGGGAGAACACCTCGCCGGGATGACGGGCAAAGAAGTAGAGCAGTTCGAACTCGCGCGGGGTGAGATCCACCACCTGGCCGTGAAGCAGCACGCTGCGCGCCAGCGGATCGATGGTCAGTCCGTGAGCCTGAATTTGACCGTCGGTTTGCGCCTGCCCCATCGCCTGCTGGCGACGGAACAGCGCTTTGATGCGCGCAATCAGCTCCTGCACGGAGAACGGTTTTGCCAGATAGTCATCGGCGCCGGTTTCCAGCCCGGTGATGCGGTCGGTTTCACTGCTGCGGGCGCTGATGATGATCACCGGCAGGTAGCGCGTCATCTGACGGATGCGGCGGCAAATCTCCAGGCCGTCAACGCTGGGCAGCATCAGGTCGAGGATCACCGCGTCCCACGTCTGAGCTTCAAGACGCTGCAGGGCTTTGCCCCCGTCGGGTTCGTGGGTGATGGCGTAGCCTTCGTCTTCTAAATTGAGTCGCAGAAGCGCCGCGATATCGTGGTCGTCTTCCACCAGCAGGATCTGCTTCATGGGTAAGCCTTCATTCATTTCTTATGACGTAAGCTTACCTGATTTCGCCGGGATGAAGAGTTCACATTTTGTTTAAGATTTTACGAGCAACGTCAGCACTTCATAGTGTGCGGTGTGCGGGAACATATCAAAAAGCTGAACGCGTTCAACGCGATAGCCCGGTAGTTGCGCAATGTCTTTTGCCATGGTCTGCGCGTTGCAGCTGGAATAGATGATGTACTCTGGCGCCATCTGGCTCAGGTAGTCGCACAGCGCATTGCCGATGCCGCGGCGCGGCGGGTTGACCAGCACCAGCTCAGGCACGTTGCCCTGGCCGGTGGCGAACTGCGTGGAGTCGAGCGCCTGGAAGCGCAGATTCGTTAACCCCAGCTCAGACGCAGACTGCTTCGCGCAGGCAATCGCTTCGGCAGAGATCTCAATGCCGGTGAGCTGCATCTCCGGCGTGGCGCAGTGCAGGCCAAACCCGCCCACGCCGCAGAAGAGATCCCACATGTGGTGAACGTTTAACGCACGAACCCAGTCGCGGGCGGCGGCGTACAGGCTGCTTGCTACGGTCGGGTTGGTCTGGAAGAAGCTTTGCGGGCGGATCCACAGCGGCACCCCGTTGAAGCTTTCGGCCAGCGCGTGCTGGTCGGTGAAGAAAATCTCTTTCTCCCCTTCCATGATTGCCATATGCACGGGCTGAATGTTTGCCGTAATGACCTTCAGCTGCGGAAGCTGCGCCTGCAGCCACGGCAGCGCCGCGCGCAGCTGCTCCAGCTTGGTTTCAGAGCGCAGCACGAAGCGCAGCATCATGCCGCCGTCTTTCTGGCTTTCCGTCAGCAGAAGGTATTTCAGCTCGCCGCGCTTGCGGGCCACGCTGTAGGGCGTTAAGCCCGCCCGCGCGATAAACGGTTTCAGTGCGGCAAAGACAGGCTCAAACGAGTCGGGATACAGCGGGCAGTCGGTTAAGTCTTCCGGCGTGCCGTCGCGGTGCAGCATCCCAAGCAGCGGTTTTTCTACGCTGCCGCTGACCACCATTTTGGCTTTATTGCGAAAACCCTGTTCAGGGCCGCTGACGGGTGCGCACCACTCGCCCACCGCGTGTTCTGCCAGCAGCTGTTGCAGGTCAGCCATTTTGGCGGTGAGCTGTTGAGGGACCGGCTGTTCTATCCACTGACAGGAGCGGCAGCGTCCGGCGTCATAGAGTGCGCACTGCATATGAAAACCTTAAAAATCACGAGGGCTGCGATTATACACATTATTGCAGGCGGAAGAATCTCCGACTGGAAGCCGGAACGAAGAGTAGAAAGAGCACCAGCATGTCCGGCAGTTTTTGCATAAATAGCGCGCGCAGGATCTCGCGTTTGGATTCACCGGCGATGCTGAACAGCTCCGGGTAGCCATACCCCAGCGAGGCGGCCCACAGATAGCTTGCGGCGGTAATTTGCGTCAGCAGATAGACCCATCGCGCCCAGTTGCGCCCTTTAACCAGCGAAAACGCGCAGTAGATCTCGATAAACACCAGCACCAGGCTGCTCAAAAAGACCAGCGTCAGATTCCACGTCTGCACGCTGCGGTGAATGAATTCACCGATGCCGCGCACGCCCAGGGTGTTGAGAATCATCAGCACATCCAGGCAGCGGATCATAATAATGGCGAGCGCCGCCACCTGAACCAGCGCAGGTACGTTAGGACGCGCGTGCGTAATACGTGATTTTTTTAATAATCCCAATGTTTTACTTCCCTGAAAAACAGTGCCGCGTCATGCGCGGCACATCACTGGAAATTTTAAATCCTTCAGCCGCGTCTTGCACGCTGGATATCGCGCACGCGCTGTTTTTCCGCGCGCGCCATCAAATACCAGGCGATAAATCCGACAATTCCGACCACGCCGAGGATGATAGAGGCCAGGGCGTTGATCTCCGGGTTGACCCCCATACGCACGCTGGAGAAGACCAGCATCGGCAGCGTGGTCGCCCCCGGGCCGGAAACAAAGCTGGCGATCACCAGATCGTCGAGCGACAGGGTAAACGCCAGCAGCCAGCCGGAGATCACCGCCGGCATAATCATCGGCAGGGTGATGATGAAAAAGACCTTCAGCGGCGTCGCGCCAAGATCCATCGCCGCCTCTTCAATGGAGCGATCCAGCTCGCGCAAGCGCGAGGAGATCACTACCGCTATGTAGGCCGTACAGAAAGTGACGTGCGCCAGCCAGATGGTGAGCATGCCGCGATCTGCCGGCCAGCCGATGGCGTGCGCCATGGCTACGAACAGAAGCAGCAGCGCGAGACCGGTGATCACGTCCGGCATGACCAGCGGGGCGGTAATCATAAAGGCGAAGCCGTTCGAACCGCGAAAACGCCCGAAACGCACCATCACCAGCGCGGCGATCGTGCCCAGCACTGACGCCATGGTCGCCGCCAGCGCCGCAATGGTCAGGCTTAGCCCCACCGCGCTCATCATTGCATCATCGTGGAACAGCTCGCTGTACCAGCGCGTCGACCAGCCTGCCCAGACCGTCACCAGCTTGGAGCTGTTAAACGAATAGATCACCAGCATCAGCATCGGCGCATACAGGAAGGTAAAGCCGATGACCAGGATCGCGATTCGCCACGGGGAGCGCACTACCGGTAAGTTGTTCATCCGCGATCTCCCATCTGTTTCTGCTGATGCTTGTGGAACCACATGATCGGCACGATCAGCAGCAGTAACATGATAATCGCCACCGCTGACGCCACCGGCCAGTCGCGGTTATTGAAGAACTCCTGCCACAGCACGCGACCAATCATGATGCTGTCTGGCCCGCCGAGCAGTTCCGGGATCACAAACTCCCCCACCGCCGGGATAAAGACCAGCATCGACCCGGCAATAATGCCGCCTTTGGTCAGCGGGACGATGACGCTGAAGAAGGTTTTTAACGGACGGGCGCCGAGATCGAGCGACGCTTCCACCAGCGAGTAGTCGATACGGGTCAGCGCCGTGTAGATCGGCAGCACCATAAACGGCAGATAGGCGTACACAATACCGATATAGACCGCGAGGTTGGTGTGCAGGATCGTCAGGGGCTGATCGATAACCCCGAGCCACATCAGGAAGTTGTTCAGCACGCCGTTGTTTTTCAGGATCCCCATCCAGGCGTAAACGCGGATCAGGAACGAGGTCCACGACGGTAAGATTACCAGCAGCAGCAGGATGTTGCGGGTCGACGGCTTACTGTGCGCCACCGCCCACGCCAACGGGTAGCCCATCACCAGACAGCAGAGCGTCGAGATGGCCGCCACCTGCAGCGACTGCAGATAGGCTTCGAAATAGAGCGGGTCGTCGGTGAGCTGCAGGAAGTTACCCAGGTTTAAGGTCAGCGTCAGCTGCCCGTCGGCCCAGTCCAGCAGGTTGGTGTAAGGCGGGATTGCCCGCGCCATTTCCGCCAGGCTTATCTTGAAAACAATCAGGAACGGCAGCAGGAACAGCAGGATCAGCCACACGTACGGCATGGCGATCACCAGCTTGCGGCCGTGGTTCATCTGCATTCGCGTCAGCCACTGGGCAAAACCGCCCGGTTTGCCTGCGCGGGCTGGAGGTTCAAGTGTACTCATTGGCCGCTCCTTATACCGTCAGCACAACGCAACTGTCTGCATCCCAACACAGGCGCACTTCGTCGCCCCAGGTCGGCTGCCCCTTGCGGTAGCGATGTTCGTTCTGTAACTGCGCGCTGAGCATCTGCCCGCTTTTCAGGCGCACGTGATAGATGGAGAGGTCGCCAAGATAGGCAATGTGCACCACTTCACCGACGGCAAAGTTATAGCCATCGGCAGGCGGATCCTCACAGAGCATGATCTTCTCCGGACGCAGCGCGACGTAGACCGGCACGTTATCCACCACGGAGTTATCCGGATCGACCTTCAGCGGATGCTGCAGCCCCGGCGATTCGATGACCAGACCATCTTCCTGACGATCTTTCAGCAGCCCTTCGAAGACGTTGACCGAGCCGATGAACTCCGCGCTGTAGCGGGTGGTTGGATGCTCATAAATCTCTTCCGGCTCGCCAATCTGCACGAACTTCCCGCGGTTCATGATTGCGATACGTCCGGCCATGGTCATGGCTTCTTCCTGGTCGTGGGTAACCATCACGCAGGTCACGCCCACGCGCTCGAGGATATCGACCACTTCAAGCTGCATACGGTCGCGCAGCTTTTTATCCAGCGCGCCCATCGGCTCATCGAGCAGCAGCAGTTTCGGGCGTTTTGCCAGGCTGCGGGCCAGGGCCACGCGCTGGCGCTGGCCGCCGGAGAGCTGGTGCGGTTTACGCTTCGCGAACTCCTGCATGTGTACCAGGCTCAGCATCTCGGCCACGCGCGCGGTAATTTCGGCCTTCGGCAGTTTGTCCTGCTTCAGGCCAAAGGCGATGTTCTGCTCCACCGTCATATGCGGGAACAGCGCGTAGGACTGGAACATCATGTTAATCGGGCGCTGATACGGCGGTACGCTGGAGAGATCCACGCCATCGAGCATGATCTGCCCGGCGGTGGGCTGTTCAAAACCGGCCAGCATACGCAGCAGGGTCGATTTACCGCAGCCAGAAGCTCCCAGAAGAGCAAAAATCTCGCCTTTATAAATCGTCAGGCTGACGTCGTCCACGGCATGCTGGCCATCGAAAGATTTAGTGAGGTTACGAATTTCAAGAAGCGGGGTCAGCGCTTTACGGACTTTCGCCTGCGGGCGGGGGATCGCGTCATTCACGGGGTGCTCTCCGGCAGAAATCAAATCATGGTGCAGGCGCACCAGAACGGTGCACCTGTTGCCGGGGGCACTTCGCTTGCCCGGCCTGTAACAAAGGGTTATTTACCGCTTTTCACCTTGGTCCACGCACGGGTACGTACGCGGTCAATTTTTGGATCCTGGACTTTCAGGGTGAAGAGCTTGGCGAACACATCCGCTGGCGGATAGATTGCCGGGTTATTACGGATTTCTTGGCTCACCAGCGGCACGGAGGCCTTGTTACCGTTCGCATAGTAAACGTGGTCGCTGATGTGGGCGATAACCTCAGGACGCATCAGGTAGTTGAGGAACTGATACGCTTCGTCTTTGTTTTTGGCGTCAGCCGGCATCGCGAAGACGTCGAAGAAGGCCAGCGCCCCCTCTTTCGGAATGAAGTAGGAGACGTTCACGCCGTTTTTCGCCTCTTTCGCGCGGTTCGCCGCCTGCCATACGTCCCCTGCCCAGCCAATCGCGACGCAGATGTCGCCGTTCGCCAGGTCGTTAATGTACTGGGACGAGTGGAAGTAACGAATGTTTGGACGCAGCTTCAGCAGCAGATCGGTCGCCGGGCCGGTGTAATCATCCGCCTTATTGCTGTTCGGGTCTTTGCCCAGGTAGTTCAGCACGGTCGCGAAAATCTCTTCCGGCGCATCGAGGAAGGAGACGCCGCAGCTTTTCAGCTTCTCAAGGTTTTCCGGCTTCAGCACCACGTCCCAGCTGTCCAGCTTCACGTCCGGGCCCAGCGCCGCCTTCACTTTATCAACGTTAAAGCCGATACCGGTGGTCGCCCAGAGATACGGCATCGCGTATTTGTTGTCCGGGTCGTGTTTGGCCACCAGCTTCAGCACTTCCGGATCGAGGTTTTTCCAGTTCGATAATTTGCTCTTATCCAGCGGCTGGAAGACGCCTGCCGTCAGCTGGCGCTCGAGGAAGCTTGCGGAAGGCACCACGAGGTCAAACCCGGTGCTGCCCGCCATCAGCTTTCCTTCCAGCACTTCGTTGGAATCGAACACGTCGTAGACCACTTTAATGCCGGTCTCTTTTTCAAAATTTGCCACCGTGTCCGGCGCAATATAGTCAGACCAGTTATAAACGTGCAGCGTTTTTTGTTCCGCAGCGAGCGTGCCGGCAGAGACGGCCATCAGAGCACCCGCAACCAGACCCGATAACCATTTTTTATTCAAGGCGATCATAGTGTTATTCCTTCTGAAAGCTCGTTAACAAACGAACTAAAACTGTGCAATCTGAATGTATGCAAAAATCATGCATAGTTTGTCGCTCTGCTCAAAATAAAAAGAAATCTCTTTACCCGGCAGCTTCCGCTCGCTTTTTGAAGCATCGCAAGAATAACTGTAGCCCGTGTCCCCGGCTATAGCCCAGACGAAAAAACGCCTTTTATCAATTTTTTATGCAGGTTAAGTCTACGTGATAAGCCGAAACGGCCTTCAGGGAGGTGAATAATTCTTTAAAGAAAGGTTAAAAGCAGCAGAAAAAATGGCCTTCTGCAGCCGCTATGGCAGCGACTGCGCAAAAGTCAGACAGGCTTAGTGAAGAAAATTGGGAGATGCATCATTATTCTCTGCATCATCTTCCGCGCTATACAGCAGATGGTGTGCATTGGCTTCCATCATGACCATCGAAATTTGCTCTTCGCTCAGGCGCATAAACCATGAGAACTGCTTGAATGACAGCCCGGCTCCGGAGAATAAAGACTGGCAAACGACCAGTTTTGGCAGATTATCATCCTGTATGTCGAGAAATGCTTTCACCGTCAAAGAACTGGCGTTAATCGCTGACAGGTCGGAAGCCAGCGCCAGCAGCGCAGAGGGCTTCACTTCGGCCAGCGCGGAGAAAAGGATCACGTCGTTAATCAGATCGATTTTGGCATCGAAAATGCCGTCGAAATTCTGCATATGAGGCAGATGCAGCGCCTGGCAGGAATCGCATTCGAAAAACGTAATTCCGGCATCATCAAGCCATTGACGTAACGTATCCAGTGTAGGTACGACCTGTAAATCCATCGCGTTGCAGCCTCTTTAATAAAAACTTCGCATAGGGTACTTAAAAAGCGCGCGGTAATCCATTTAACCACCCGTTTTCAGACAGTAGCCCGGCGTCGCATGACGCTCGATCCATAAGATCATTTTACCCGCAATATCGACCCCTGTGGTTTTTTCCACGCCTTCAAGCCCCGGCGAGGCGTTCACTTCCATAACCAGTGGCCCTCGCGTCGCCCGTAGCAGGTCTACGCCTGCCACGTCCAGCCCCAAAGTCTGCGCCGCTTTGACGGCAATTTCCCGCTCCTGGTCGCTGATATCGGCGATTCTGGCAATGCCGCCGCGGTGAAGGTTAGAGCGGAAATCGCCCTCTTTGGCCTGGCGCTCGATGGCCGCCACCACCTCGTTTCCCACCACGAAACACCGGATGTCGCGCCCTTTGGCCTCTTCAATGTACTCCTGCACCAGAATATGGGCATTCAGCCCGCGGAAGGCGTCAATCACGCTCTCCGCTGCCTGACGCGTCTCCGCCAGCACCACGCCAATGCCCTGTGTGCCTTCCACCAGCTTGATCACCAAAGGGGCACCGCCCACCATGTCGATCAGATCGCTGGTGTCGTCCGGTGAATGGGCAATCCCGGTGACGGGAAGATCGATCCCCTGGCGCGCGAGCAGCTGCAGCGAGCGCAGCTTGTCGCGGGCGCGTGAAATGGCGACGGATTCGTTGAGCGGATAGCTGCCCAGCATCTCGAACTGGCGCAATGCAGCGGTGCCGTAAAAGGTTATCTGGGAGCCGATGCGGGGGATCACCGCATCAAAGTGCGGCAGCTTGCGGCCTTTGTAGTGAATCGACGAGGCGGCAGGGTCAATGTTCATATAGCAGGACATCGGGTCGAGGATCTCAACCTGATGTCCGCGTTTCGCCGCCGCTTCTCGAAGACGCTTACATGAATAGAGCGTTCCATCCCGGGACAATATGGCAATTTTCACCCTGCACCTCTCTGAAGACATGGAAAAAGCCTGCGTATCATATACGCAGGCAGGCGCAGGATAAATGGACTATCGCGTAGCCCAGCCCTGTTTGTGCAGATAATCAAGAATAAACGGGCGATTTTCTTTAATGATGGTGCGGCGAATATGGTCAGTCCAGGTGTCGCGACGGTTATTGCTGCCGCGCGTCAGGTAGTAGTTCGCCAGCTCTTCATCGTATTGATTCAGGACGTCCTGATCGACCGGCTGGTAGTGGTTTTCGTGCACCAGCATCGCCGCGGGAATACGCGGTTTCAGATCCGGGTTATCCGCCGGCCAGCCGAGACACAGGCCAAACAGCGGCAGCACGTGTTTTGGCAGCTTCAGCAGGTCGGTCACGCTTTGAATGTTGTTACGCAGGCCTCCGATGTAGACGCCGCCTAATCCCAGCGACTCCGCCGCCGTAAAGGCGTTTTGCGCCATCAGCGCGGTATCCACCACGCCCAACAGCAGCTGTTCGGCCAGCCCGAGCTCGGCCTCAGGGCAGATCTGCAGGTGGCGGTTAAAGTCGGCGCAGAATACCCAGAACTCGGCTGCCTGAGCCACATGCTTCTGCCCGCCGGTCAGCGTCACCAGCTGTTCACGCATGGCCGGGTCGGTAATGCGGATAATGGAGCTGCACTGCAGGAAGCTGGAACTTGAAGTCGCCCTTGCGCTGTTAATAATCGCTTCGCGCTGCGCATCGGTAATCGGCTCATCGGTGAAGTGGCGAATGGAACGATGGGAAAGGAGCAGGTCTATGGTTGGCGTCATCTTGTCTCTCTTTGTCTTGCTTAATACGTATGGCAGCCAGTATAGGCAATGATATGCGCGGTGTAATTGGCGAAACATAGCTCATAGATATTATAACGACAGGCGAAACCTTCTTTAATGACGACAGGTTATGGGGCACTATACGTGTCATTCGCCGTCAGGCTTGTTTTTTTGAGGAGAGAGAAATGTTTGCAGTAATTTTTGGTCGTCCAGGGTGCCCTTACTGTGTGCGCGCGAAAGAGCTGGCTGAGAAACTGACCGAAGAGCGCGATGACTTCAACTTCCGCTACGTGGATATCCACGCGGAAGGCATCACGAAAGCGGATCTCGAAAAAACCGTCGGTAAGCCGGTTGAAACCGTACCGCAGATCTTCCTCGATCAGAAACACATCGGCGGCTGCACCGACTTTGAAGCCTATGCCAAAGAGCACCTGGGCCTGTTTGCTGCCCAGTAATGAAAGGAGGCCCTCACCGAGAGGGCGTTTTTATTTGTGGTGCCGTCGGCGTTGAAGCAGACTGCGCACAAATAAGTAGCAGAGCGCGCCAAGGGCGCACCAGAATACGGCGCTCATCAACCACGCCAGCTCCTGCCAGAAACTTCGCGTTGAAACATACAGCATACGCATCAGCAGCAGACACAGCGGTGCCGCCAGCATGGCGCCAATTAGCGGCTTGACCACTTCCCCTTTACGGGAAAGAAAACTGGCTGCCGCTCCCGGCAGGGTAAAAAAGAGCAGCCCCAGCTCCGGGTGTCCGGCAGCCCTGAATGCCCCTTTCAGATTAAAAGCGAGCGACATACACACGACGGTAAACAGCAAAAAGCAGCTGATCACCCCCGCCCAGTTTCGTTTAATGTTCAAACTATCCTCCTGACTTATCTCTATCAAATACAGCTTCGTCGGGTAGACGCCCGGTCAGATAAAGCAATGCGGCAATCCTTGCCAAAGTACGCACAGGGTGATGCGATAATAGGTAGCTGTCAGTAGCTAATGCGATTAAACTACACGCCAGCTAATGTTTTAGGGAATAAAGCAGGAAACAGGGAGCGTTAACGCCTTTCCCTGACCCAGAAAACAGTAGCCCAAATAGTTCTTTCATTCAACAACTTACTGGTAAACAAGAAGTTAGCCTCCGTGAATATAAACGTCGCAGACTTGTTAAATGGGAATTACATCCTGTTATTATTTGTGGTACTGGCGCTGGGCCTTTGCCTGGGTAAATTGCGCCTGGGTTCAGTTCAACTTGGTAATTCCATTGGCGTTTTAGTCGTCTCCTTATTATTAGGTCAACAGCACTTCAGCATTAACACGGACGCGCTCAACTTAGGTTTTATGCTGTTTATTTTTTGTGTTGGCGTGGAAGCGGGACCGAACTTTTTTTCAATTTTCTTCCGCGACGGCAAAAATTATCTGATGCTGGCGCTGGTGATGGTCGGCAGCGCGCTGCTGATCGCGTTAGGACTGGGTAAACTGTTTGGCTGGGATATCGGGTTAACGGCCGGTATGCTGGCAGGCTCCATGACCTCCACTCCCGTGCTCGTGGGTGCCGGTGATACCCTGCGTCATTCCGGCATGGCCGGCGCACAGCTTTCTGCCGCACTCGACCACCTGAGCCTGGGCTATGCCCTGACCTATCTGATTGGTCTGGTGAGCCTGATCGTTGGCGCACGCTATCTGCCAAAACTGCAGCACCAGGATCTACAGACCAGCGCCCAGCAAATCGCCCGCGAGCGCGGTCTGGATACCGATTCCAAACGTAAAGTCTATCTCCCGGTGATCCGCGCCTATCGCGTCGGGCCAGAGCTGGTGGCATGGGCAGACGGCAAAAATCTGCGCGAGCTGGGGATTTATCGCCAGACGGGCTGCTATATCGAACGTATCCGCCGCAACGGCATTCTGGCGAACCCGGACGGCGACGCGGTGCTGCAGATGGGCGACGACATCGCGCTGGTGGGTTACCCGGACGCCCACGCCCGTCTCGACCCGAGCTTCCGTAACGGCAAAGAGGTGTTCGACCGCGACCTGCTCGACATGCGTATCGTCACCGAAGAGATCGTGGTGAAAAACCATAACGCCGTTGGCCGCCGCCTGGCGCAGCTGAAGCTGACGGACCACGGCTGCTTCCTCAACCGCGTGATCCGCAGCCAGATTGAGATGCCTATCGACGACAACGTGGTGCTCAACAAAGGCGACGTGCTGCAGGTCAGCGGCGACGCCCGACGCGTGAAAACCGTGGCCGACCGCATCGGCTTTATCTCCATTCACAGCCAGGTCACCGACCTGCTGGCCTTCTGCGCCTTCTTTATCGTTGGTCTGATGATCGGGATGATCACCTTCCAGTTCAGCAACTTTAGCTTCGGCATCGGTAACGCCGCCGGGCTGCTGTTCGCCGGGATCATGCTGGGCTTCCTGCGAGCGAACCATCCGACCTTCGGCTACATTCCGCAGGGCGCGCTGAACATGGTGAAAGAGTTCGGTCTGATGGTGTTTATGGCAGGCGTCGGCTTAAGCGCGGGCAGCGGCATTGGCCACAGCCTGGGCGCCGTCGGCTGGCAAATGTTGGTTTCCGGACTTATCGTCAGCCTGGTGCCGGTGGTGATCTGCTTCCTGTTCGGCGCCTACGTGCTGCGCATGAACCGCGCCCTGCTCTTCGGGGCAATGATGGGCGCGCGTACCTGTGCGCCTGCGATGGAAATCATCAGCGATACCGCGCGCAGCAACATCCCGGCGCTGGGCTATGCGGGCACGTATGCTATCGCTAACGTGCTGCTGACGCTGGCGGGTACGCTGATTATCATCATCTGGCCCGGACTCGGATAACTCCTAAGAATGCGCGTGGTGGAAAATATTTTTGTTACGCGCAGAACTTTTTTATCAGGGGGCAGTCATAACTAGTGCCACTGCTTTTCTTTGATGTCCCCAATTTGTGGAGCCCATCAACCCCGCCGTTTTGGTTCAAGGTTGATGGGTTTTTTGTTGCCTGAAATTCCCTTACACAAAAAATCAATCGCTTACAGCCACGCTTTCTGATGTTGGGCGTCAGCGCCAGACAAAACCATATCCCCTTACTTTTTTTCTTCCTGGCTTCAGAAAACTATCGCTCCCTGACAACAAACGAATAAAATCAGGAAAAACGTCAGCAAGGAAAGCCGCATGTTCGATTTTTATCCCGAGAAAACCTACAGCAGAACGGAAGTAATGAGCAAACCTTCGCCAGTTCCGCCAGTAAATGGCGTCTATTTTTGGTGGTTTAAGGAAATTCCTCCAGGCGTGCCGACCGAGGGCTGCATTACCTCAGACGGCTACACACTGCTATACGTTGGTATTTCGCCCGACCAGAGAGGGAAACCTTACAGCCGTTCGAACTTAAGGAAACGAATCAAAACGCATTACAGCGGCAATGCGGCTGGCTCAACACTCAGGCGCACGCTGGGTGTGTTATTGAGTGGTTTAAGTGGCTTTCCCCTGCGCCGCGTGGGTTCTGGATCCAGAATGACATTTACTCACCCTGGCGAGCAGTGGCTTGATGTCTGGATGGAAAATAATGCCAAAGTTCACTGGCTTCCTGTTGATGCGCCCTGGGAACTTGAAGACACACTGATCGCATCGCTTTCCTTACCACTAAACATTCAGGGAAATGCTCATAGCTTTAAAATGACGCTTTCAGGAATGCGAAGTCAGGCTGCTGCGGAGGCAAGATTGATGGAGATTGCTAATGAGCGGGGTTCCAGAAGAAGAGTAGTGGCACAGTAACAAAAGCTACGCCGGTGCGCCTGGCTCAATAAGCTCAATTTTCCTGCATTTTGTCCAGCGACTGCTTGCCCGCCAAGGCCGGATTTACCAGCGGCGCTTTCAGTAACAACGCGTTAGTGAATATGGGTATGATCATCTACCCGCTCCCGCTGGAACTCATCGGACCGCCGCTTTGGGTAACAGTGCCGTTAATAATCATCTCGCTGTTGATGCAAGTGGTATCGGCCTCTACGACAAATCCAGAGGTTTTGAATGTGACATTGTATGTCACCTCGAACACCATAGATTTGATGCCCTAACGTGCCAGCGCACGATGGTGGGTTCGTACTCAAACAAGCTGCGGGTAATACGTCACGTTACCGCCTGCGGAATACGCAGACGGCGCAAACTGGCTGAAGGAAATAACAGGCAGTGTGAATGCAGTTTCTAAATTGCCCCATCTTAATAACCACAAGCTGCCCATCCGGCTACGGACGCCACCAGGTATGAGCCCCCACGCAGTGTAAGGCAGTTAATCTAGTTAGTTTCATTTGAAATTCGCCTACCTTTATCTGGCACAACCAGTTGCCTCGCTCAACTTCGGTCACGGTGCCGGTGCGCATTAGGTTGTGAGTAAAGCACATGGATTCTGAGGGTTATGCGTTCAGAACAGGCAAGGGGTCACAATCTAACGTTTCCGAAAATCACGAGCAATTGTATCAAGCCCCAAACAATCCTCTTTAGGAACAAGCGAATGAGTAGTAAAGTATTTCAGTTCTGACAACGAAGTTCTCAGATTAAGCAAAATAATAGGGATTTCACAATGCATATAAAAAAGGTTGAGCTAAAAAAATTCTAAAAATACAAAGACTCCTCAATAAAATTAAATAATGAGCTGAGTCTTGTAGTGGGAGGCAATAACTCTGGAAAGTCGTCTTTACTTCAAGCGATGGCAACATGGCAGTTTTGCAAAACTTTATTGGAAATTGAAAAAGGAAGATTAAGCTGGACAAGGGGAGCGACAAATCAAGGTTTGGGATTAGGTATAGTTGATTTCACCCCAATGTTCATCCCATCCCTAAGCCATTTATGGACGAATTTAAAATCCCAAAAGCAAACAGAATCAGATGGGTATACTCTTAAAATAAAATTATACTGGGATGATAAATCGGGTAATGAAAAACATTTAGAAATGGGATTATCATTAGCCAACGACAGACTTTTCATTAAAAACACAGCCAGTAACCTATCCATAACTGAAATTCAGAATGCTGATGGTTCTCCAAACAATGAAAACATCCCTCAAATTGCTTACCTGCCACCTTTCGCTGGAATTACAGACCGCGAAGTCAGAATGAGCCCAGCAATGCGAAATAGATTAATAGGGCAAGGTTTGTCCGGCGGAGTAATAAGAAACTCTCTATACGACATCCATCTATCGAATCATCTCAAACGCCAAAAACTCAAAGGAACAGGAGACAGAATTTCAACAAAGAACTTAAACGAATTACGATCCCGAGATGCGTGGGAAATTTTACAAAAAACACTATTTGATATTTTTTCGCTTAAAATTGAAGTCACACCATTCAATGAACAATATCATAGTTATTTAAAAATAGAATGCGTTTCAGGCGTTGCCAATGGATATCAATTCACGAAACATAAGAATTTTAATGCTAGAGACATAATGGTTGAAGGAAGTGGCTTTCTTCAATGGTTGAGTGTTTACACCCTAGCGTTATCGGAAGAATTCAATGTGATTTTACTTGATGAACCGGATGCTCACCTACATACGCAACTGCAGAAAAACCTTACAGAACGCTTAGAAGAAATAACCATCAGGAATGGTAAGCAAGTATTATTGGCAACACATTCAACAGAGCTTATTAGAGCATATGAACCGTATAAGATACTTGCTCTTTCAAATGCAAAAGGTAAATACCTAGGCTCTGATGATGATAAAATTGGGTTGTTGATGGCATAGGCACAATGTTTAGCCCTAAAGTGCATAAATTAACAGAACAAAAACGATTATTAATAGTTGAAGGTGTTAGCGATGAGAGATTTTTGAAGAAAATTTTCACAAAATTAAATCTTGAATGGCCTAAAAATCTTGTAACTTGGTTTTGGACCGGAAAATCCTCTGAGAGATTTCAGCTTCACAAACAACTCAAAGCCGAGATTCCCGATTTAAAAACCATTAGCATAAGAGACCGAGATGATGACAGCGATGGTTCCGTTGATATCAATCTAAAAGATAAAGGTACTACTTATAACGACCCTAACTTTCAAGCAATGAAATGGAGGCGAAGACACATCGAAAATTATTTCTTGGATGTTACAGCCATATCCTTAGCTGCAAATAAAAGTGAACAAAGCGTGCATAGTTTCTTTGGTCTTAGACATGCTTTGTTCATGCCGCCATCAATAGTTTCTTCGGATATAGCTCATGCCCTTAGAGATGCACGAGGTAAAGAAATTTTCATTGATGGAAAAAATAGCCTTAAACATGAATTCTCAATTACAAGAGACGATGTCCTTGAGCATATGAGCACGGATAGAATATGCGATGATATAAAAATCTTTTGCCAAAGCTTAATAAGCTTTTCTAATCCATAAGGTTTTTTCTTAACAAATGGAGGACGGTATTACGGACAATGATCATAACGGCATTATTAATGCCTAAAGATCTCCGCTCCGAATACAGTGCCTCCAGCCCACCACGGCTTACATGATCATGCAAGCCGTAATGATGCACCCGCGCTATCGACAGCACCTTCCCCTCAAACTGCACACAGTTAGAATTTGCTCTGGATCTAAAACGCGCCAAAAGGTCGGGCAACTTCCACAACCTGTGTATGTATTTTCTCAATGGTAAAAAGGATGGCATTCAAAGCATCCCGCAGTTAGAGGTCGCGGCAAAAATGAGTTTCTGAACCTCAAAAATGTCAACCGGGGCGGCATGATTCAAGCGCACTGCTTTCCGCCGAAAATGATGGTGATCATGTCGAGTAATGTTGGGGGATATAGAAAAGATAGAGAATGTATTTGTTAGACATGAATTAACCCCATACCTAAAAAAAATTGGAAGAAGTTAATGGCTGGTTAAATAAATTGGTCTTAGCTTACCAGCCATGCAAGTCAGATAATTTAAGCTCTTATGATGGAGAGTATTTTACCCTCATTCTATTGTGGCAATGCCATCTGCATTACTAAGCCTCACAGGTGAAATCCGATCAAATTCCCATTTAGGTAGCCTATCACTTTCTTCCAATTTATGCATATTCTGCTTAAATTTATCGGCATCTTCAATTGCTATGAGCCCTTTAATTTTTGAGAAGTAACCTTTTGATTTAGATTTGGCAAAAATCTCAAAAGGAAAATAACCTCTTACATAAAGTAATGTTGTGGGCCACCACATGTAGTAGTAGTCTGCAGATTGAATTACTGAACGGAGATAACAAACAAAGTCAGCTTGATTTATATCAGTGAACGTAATTGGAACCGAATGACATCTTTCTTTTAAAAGATCCGCGTGAAGCGAAAGCCGTCTTAATTTCTTATGTTCATTCCTCCATTGTAGGATTTCCACATACGCCCTGATATCAATAAATGAAGAAAGTGGATCATTACCTCTTTCGATTTTTCTAGATATATAAAAACCACTAAACAAATCAAGGCATTCATTAAAACGCTCATTTTTCAATAATGCAGCAATTGAATACAAATACAACTCATGAATCAGAAATTTATAATTATCAAAATCATAATTATGGTAAGCACCAACATTCTCCTGGGGATAATAATAACTAAGTGCAGCCTCAAAGAACTTGTGAAGACTCTTAGAGTAATCCATGCCTGAATTATATCTTGCAGCCAAGTAAGTTAAATTAATAAATTCATTTCTCGCTGGGATAAAAGACTCTATATTTTTAAGAAATGCTTCATCAGGTTCATCATGTTCTGCCGTACGAAATCTTATACGTTCAAGGTTATTAGCCAAGACAGTTAAGTATTCATCATAACATCCTGCTGCGGTAATCTTACCGTTGCGTATAGCATCCATAGCCCTGGTATAATATGCTGTCGTTCCGAGGGAAACTTCAGACGGTTCGTCAAGAAACGCAGGTTTCTTTCCCAGTTCCGGCTTAACAAAAACAGGTCTATCGAATATCCATCTTAGAATCCTTTCAACTCCTTCAGACATGGAACTTGAGTCGGTCATATCAATGAATAAACGACCTTTATAAAAGTTCGGCACATAGAACCGTCCTTCGTCATCCTTTTCCGTGACGACAACGACAAACTTCGTTTGCTCTGCAGAAGAATAAATTTCTGGTGAAATTATTTGAGTTTCTGTACCAACCCCACCTTTTCGATTATTAGCTTTCTCTGCATATCCTTTATCGCTGATGATCAATACTTTACTAATAGTTTTGTCATTGACCATGCTTTCCATAAAAGCATAAGAGTCTTGCCCATCACGAAGACACCATTTATCTATTATTACATCCACACCTGAGCTAACTAAATCCTCAGCCAGCTTAATTACAAAATCTTCATGCTCAGGAGTTGTCCAACTATATGATACAAAAACTTTTGGGGGGTTAGCTTCCATTTTGACTCCAAATTAAGAAATCGAAAAAAAATCAGAGTAACTTCCGTATTAGCCTACAAAAAATGACGGCAAGCTAAAGCTTTGTTATAACATCTAGAATGTTGCTACGTCCATAACTCAAGCCAAACATGAATATCAGCTTGCAAATTTCTTGTTCGCGCTCATATTCCCACCACGCCTACCTGCTTTGTATAGTGCTTTTCATGCAAGTGAATGGCGCGCCAGTTAAGGGGGCCACAACCCATTGAGATCCTTTATGGATAATGCGAATCCATGCACTATAGACATGCACAGCTCTCTAGAAATATAGTTTAGTTAAAGATATCAGCTACATCGAATTCTCAGCGAACCAACCAAAAACTCATCCGCCTCTGATTTTTGCCGCTCCATACGAAAGCACATAACCAACGATTAATGCTCCCATACAGCCAGCAAACTTCATCCATGTACTTTCAAACCAGAAGAAAGACCCCATCGCAAAAATCACAGCCAGAAAGGTGATGGTTCCCTCAATTGCGTGGGACATTAACGATTTTACAAATTTCATTCTGTATTCCTTTGCAATCAAGAGGATGCCCTTCAATAAACACGAGGTAAGGCTCTAGCTGTTGTTCAACGAGGAAGTAGACCATATCCAGGTTCTCTTTTGACACCATGGCGTAAGTAGTCGGATATTTGGTTTGCATCCTTCTTGATGCTCTGGCTGACTCTTCAATAATCCCCTGGAACATCACGACGTTTAACGCTGCTGAAGCACTAAACCGGATAAAATGTTTGTACGCCTGATCAATCGCCAGACGATTCAACATCAGACTCGCGGTTGTCTGTGCCAGTACGATTTGTCCAGCGGTTCGCCCACCAACACTTCCGGCTCCATAACCCAGTTTATTGTTTACAGCCTCTTTACCTTCATCATTGAGTTTTTTATAGAAGGATGTGAAAACAATAGTAATCAGTCTGCGTAAAGGTGACTCAGCATTACCCAGACTTTTGAGCATATAGAAAAAACGCTCCGTCTCAGCCTGGTTTCTTTGTTTAGCGCTATACCCGGCAAATCCGCTTCCCTCCCAGCTTCTTACAACACCCAGGTAAGCGGTATTTGGTATGGAGGAGATCCCATCGAGAATCCCTAATGCAACCTGTTTAGCGTCCATATCTCATCCTTAGTCATCCTGTCCCGCACAAAGAATAACCAAAGCTCATTAGCGATTCCAGACGATTTTTTCAGTTTAACAGCAGCCTGGTCTCATCCCCTCTTCCATCCTCCACATCAAATATATATGATTTACCGAATATGTATTAACTACTCGCAGGTTTGATCATGCTCCACCCGCTCCAGCTCTTCAAAACCCTCTCCGACGAAACGCGGCTCGCCATCGTCATGCTGCTCCGCGAAGCGGGCGAGCTGTGCGTCTGCGATCTCTGCGCCGCCACCGCCGAATCTCAGCCGAAGGTTTCCCGCCATATGGCGCTGCTGCGCGAGTCCGGGCTGGTGATCGACCGTCGCGAGGGTAAGTGGGTCCATTACCGTCTCTCTCCCAACATGCCTGCATGGGCGGCAGCCGTTATCGACACCAGCGGGAACTGCCTGCGGGAAGAGACGCGTATGAAGCTGAAAAACCGGCTTCCGGGTTCGTGCTAAACAAAACACATTCACAAAAACAGATATAACGGAGTAAGCGATGTTTCTGGCAGGGGCTATTTTTCTGTTTACGCTGGTGCTGGTCATTTGGCAGCCCAAAGGACTGAGTATCGGCTGGAGCGCGACCATCGGCGCCGTGCTGGCGCTGGCCAGCGGCGTGATTCACATTCACGATATTCCGGTAGTCTGGAATATCGTCTGGAACGCCACGGCAACGTTTATCGCCGTCATCATTATCAGCCTGCTGCTGGATGAGTCCGGCTTTTTCGAGTGGGCAGCGCTGCACGTCGCCCGCTGGGGGAAAGGTCGAGGGCGATTGCTGTTTACCTGGATTATCCTGCTGGGCGCAGCCGTCGCAGCGCTGTTTGCTAATGATGGTGCGGCGCTGATCCTCACGCCTATCGTTATCGCCATGCTGCTGGCGATGGGGTTCAGCAAACAGGCCACGCTGGCGTTTGTGATGGCGGCAGGTTTTATCGCCGATACCGCCAGCCTGCCGCTGATTGTCTCCAACCTGGTCAACATCGTCTCGGCAGACTTCTTTAAGCTGGGGTTCAGCGAGTACGCTTCGGTGATGATTCCCGTTGATATCGCCGCGATTGCCGCAACGCTGGTCATGCTGCACCTGTTCTTTCGCAAGGAAATTCCTCCAGAATATGACCTGGCGAAACTCCAGGAGCCTGCGCGGGCCATTCACGACCTCCCGACGTTCAGAACGGGCTGGATCGTCCTGCTCCTTCTGCTCGTCGGTTTCTTCGTGCTTGAACCTCTCGGCATTCCGGTCAGCGCCATTGCGACCGTCGGCGCGCTGATTTTATTCGCTGTCGCAAAACGCGGACATGCAATTAATACCGGAAAAGTGTTGCGCGGCGCACCGTGGCAGATCGTCATCTTCTCGCTGGGGATGTATCTGGTGGTGTATGGCCTGCGCAATGCCGGGCTGACGGAATATCTCTCAGGCGTACTGAATAGCCTGGCCGGGCAAGGGCTGTGGGCCACCACGCTGGGAACCGGATTCATCACCGCGTTTCTGTCATCCATAATGAACAATATGCCCACGGTGCTGATTGGCGCGCTCTCCATTGAGGGCAGTACGGCGACAGGACTGATCAAAGAAGCAATGATTTACGCCAACGTGATTGGCTGCGATCTGGGGCCGAAAATCACGCCTATCGGCAGCCTTGCCACCCTGCTCTGGCTTCACGTGCTGGCGCAGAAAAACATGACGATTAGCTGGGGCTACTATTTCCGGACGGGCATCATCATGACGCTGCCGGTCCTGTTTGTGACGCTCGCCGCGCTGGCGCTACGTCTCTCCTTCACACTGTAATGAGCCACTGATATGAGCCACATCACTATCTATCACAACCCCGCCTGCGGCACGTCGCGCAACACGCTGGAGATGATCCGCAACAGCGGCGCGGAGCCAGAGATTATCCTCTATCTGGAAACCCCGCCGTCGCGCATTAAGCTGACAACCCTGATTGCCGATATGGGGATCTCGGTGCGGGATCTGCTGCGTAAAAACGTGGAGCCCTACGAACAGCTCGGCCTTGCCGATGATAACTTCACCGACGACCAGCTTATCGATTTTATGCTGCAACACCCGATTCTGATTAACCGTCCAATCGTGGTCACGCCCTTGGGCACTCGCCTGTGCCGCCCGTCTGAAGTCGTCCTCGACATCCTGCCGGACGCACAGAAAGGGGCATTTACGAAGGAAGATGGCGAAGCGGTGGTGGACGCCAGCGGAAATAAAATCGAGCGCAGGTAAAACTGGCAGGGCGAGTGATACCTAAGGGTTCCCCTCGCCCGCAATTCTCCCCACCATCGCCCGGATCTCTTCGCGGGATAGTGGCGCCCGGTCAGTCACGTAGTGCAGCGTCATTCCTTCAATAAAGGCATCCAGCGCGCGGGTGGTGACCGGGTCGAACCACTGCTCGAGCGTTGTCTGGCTCATCTTCATCCAGTCCTGCATCACCGTTTTGAGCGCCGCGCTACGGTGCATAAAAGCGTAAAGCTGATACATCAGCGCCATGTTGTGCGGCGTCGTCACCTGCGAGCTGTGGATCAGGATGGTAATGGATTCGCACGCCATTTCCGGCCCGGTGACGCCCGCGAAGAAATCCCGGTACTGCTGCGACATCTGGCGGGTAAACCACGTGAAGGCCTCCTCCAGCAGCGGCTCCATACCGTCGAAATAGTAGGTCATCGACCCCAGCGGCACGCCCGCGCAGGTGGCGATTTTCCGGTGCGTGACGGCGTGAATACCGTGTTCAGCAATGGTGTCGAGGGTCGCCTGCAGGATTTTCTCCCGGCGATGCGGATCGTTGGGTGGTCTGCTCATCATTTCCTCACCTGGTTTGTGTACAAATGTACACAAACTTGCTAGTGTTGTCGCTATTGTTGTACTTCTGGTGCTACCCCAATGACGCTGACCTCTTCCCGCAAAGCCCTGCAGCTCCGCATGTGGGCGCTGTTTATGTTCTTCTTTATTCCCGGTCTGCTGATGGCCTCCTGGGCCACGCGCACCCCCGCCATTCGCGACATTTTGTCCGTTTCTACCGCGGAAATGGGCATCGTGCTGTTCGGCCTGTCGATAGGCTCCATGAGCGGCATTCTCTGCTCCGCGTGGCTGGTAAAGCGCTTCGGTACGCGAGCGGTGATCCGCACCACCATGTGCTTCGCGGTGTTCGGGATGATCGTGCTGAGCGCGGCGCTGTGGTTTGCCTCACCGGTACTGTTTGCCCTCGGGCTGACGGTATTTGGCGGCAGCTTTGGTTCGGCGGAAGTGGCGATAAATGTGGAAGGGGCAGCGGTCGAACGTGAGATGAACAAAACCGTTCTGCCGATGATGCACGGCTTCTATAGCCTCGGCACGCTGGCCGGTGCGGGCGTGGGGATGGCGCTGACGGCCACTGGCGTGAGCGCGAATCTGCATATTCTGCTGGCGGCACTGGTGTGCATCATTCCCATTCTGACCGGCATCCGGGCCATCCCGGACGGCACCGGTAAAAACTCCGCGGACGAACAGCACTCAGCCGAAAAAGGGCTGCCCTTCTACCGCGATTTCCAGCTGATGCTGATCGGCGTGGTGGTGCTGGCGATGGCGTTCGCGGAGGGCTCCGCCAACGACTGGCTGCCGCTGCTGATGGTAGACGGTCACGGCTTTAGCCCGACTTCCGGCTCGCTGATTTACGCCGGGTTTACGCTGGGGATGACCGTCGGGCGCTTCACCGGCGGCTGGTTTATCGACCGCTACAGCCGCGTGGCGGTAGTGCGCGCCAGCGCCCTGCTCGGCGGGCTGGGTATCGCGATGATCATCTTTGTGGATGTGGACTGGATTGCCGGCGTCTCGGTGATCCTCTGGGGGCTGGGCGCGTCCCTCGGCTTCCCGCTGACCATCTCCGCCGCCAGCGATACCGGCCCGGATGCCCCGACGCGCGTCAGCGTGGTGGCAACCACAGGCTATCTCGCCTTCCTGGTCGGGCCGCCGCTGCTCGGCTTCCTCGGCGAGCACTACGGGCTGCGCAGCGCCATGCTGGTGGTGTTAGGGTTGGTGATCATCGCAGCGCTGGTGGCGCGCGCGGTGGCAAAGCCGGAAACGAATCAAACGACACTGGAGAAGGGATATGAGCGTTAAACTGATCGCCGTCGACATGGATGGTACATTTCTGAGCGATGCCAAGACCTACAATCGCCCGCGCTTTCTGTCGCAGTACGCCCGCATGAAGGCGCAAGGCATTCGCTTCGTGGTCGCCAGCGGCAACCAGTTCTACCAGCTGATCTCCTTTTTCCCGGAGATTGCGCATGAAATTTCATTCGTCGCCGAAAACGGCGGCTGGGTCGTAAGTGAGGGTGAAGACGTCTTTAACGGTGAGCTGTCGAAAGCCCATTTCGAGACCGTTGCGAACGTGTTAAGCGACGTTCCCGGCATTGAGATTATCGCCTGCGGGAAGAGCAGCGCCTACACGCTGAAGTGCTATGACGAAGGCTTTAAGGGTATCGCGGCGAAGTACTATCACCGTCTGGAAATGGTCAGCGATTTCGACAACCTGAACGATATTTTCTTCAAGTTCGGGCTCAACGTGTCTGACGATGAAATTCCGCGTATTCAGGCGCTGCTGCATGAAAAGCTGAGTAACATCATGGTGCCCGTCACCACTGGTCACGGCAGTATCGACCTGATCATACCCGGCGTGCATAAAGCTAACGGCCTGCGGATCCTGCAAAAGCGCTGGGGCATAGACGATAGCGAAGTGGTGGCCTTCGGCGACAGCGGCAACGACGTGGAGATGCTGCGCCAGTCCGGATTCAGCTTTGCGATGGCGAATGCCAGACCGCATATCAAAGCGGCGGCGCGTTTTGAAGCGCCGCACAATAACGATGAAGGCGTGTTGGATGTGATTGATAAGGTGCTGGATGGAGAGGCACCGTTTAATTAACACCGTGCGGTCTGGTGCCCTCACCCTACCCCTCTCCCACAGGGAGAGGGAATAAACAGTTAAGGTTGCAGGGCGTTTCCGACGCGCTTGTCTTTCAGGAACAACACCATCAGGCCAACCCACAGCACGCCGTTGGCGAGGTTAAACAGGCTGAACAGCCCGTTGCCGCCCATCGCGTAGGCATGCTTGCTCACCTCGATACCGACGGTAAAAATCAGCATCTGCAGCATCCCCATCGCCGCGGAGACCGTGCCTTTACTCATCTCGCTGGCAAACAGCGTCAGGCGCACCAGACCGGCGTTGGCCACGCCAATCCCGAAGGCGTAGATGCTCAGCCCTGCCGTCATCCACAGATAAGCGTGTGATGACGCGACGGTCGCCACCGCCGCCAGAATCAACCCTGCCGCAATCGGCCAGCCGCCCATGATAATAAGCGAACGCACTGTGCGGCGTGACGTCAAACGTGCCAGCACCAGGTTCCCGATAATCAGCGCGCCAAAGATCGGCACCTGCAGCAGACCATACTCATAGCTGCTGAGCTTTTCACCGCTGATGATAATAACCGGAGACTGGGCGATCCACGCCAGCAGCGGCAGGCTAACGAACCCGGTCGCCAGCGCGCCCGCCACAAAGCGGCCATTCTTCAGCACTTCTTTATAGTCCCGACCCAGCTCTTTCAGCGAGAGTTTCTCGCCGATGCGGGTGGCCGTTTCCGGCATCGCCCGGTGCAGACCAAAGAACGCGATGGCGGCGAGAACGGCAAACAGCACAAACATCCCTTCCCATGGCGCCATATGCACCCACGCGGCACCCACCAGCGGCCCGAGTAAGGGGGCAATGAGCGCCACGTTCGCCATCAGCGCGGTAATTTTGATACACACCGCCTCTTCAAACGATTCCTGAATGGCGGCATACCCCACGGCGCCGATAAAGCACAGGCTCACCCCCTGCAGGAAGCGCAGCAAGGTAAATTGTTCAATGTTTTGCGCCAGCAGCGTGGCAAGACAGGTGACGATAAACCACACCACGCCCGTCAGCATCACCGGACGGCGGCCAATGCGATCCGACAGCGGGCCTAACAGCCACTGCAAAAACATGCCGCCGGCCAGATAGGCGGTCATGGAGGTCGGTACCCACTCGATTCCGGCGTTGTACTGCGCCACCACCGCCAGCATACCGGGCTGGATCATATCGTTGCCGATATAGGTAGAAAATTCGTAGAGCACCAGACACAGAGGGAAAAGCAACGCCTGACGACCCAGACGTGAACCAGAAGAAGAACGGTTTAACATGCAATCTCTTTATAATGACAAAATCGCGACGAGTGTAATGAAATGCCGCAGCCCGAGATAGTGATTTATCGAGGATAAACAGAAATAAAGCACATATCGTCTTCGTTTAAGGTTTCCTTAAGTTGACACTTTTATGATAGCCCCATTACTCGTCAACGACCCCAAATCATGGCACTTACCTCCAGCCGTTCAGAATTGTCTAAGTTACAGACAAATAAGACAAAACGCCTTTACCGCTTACCGTCCCGCTTTTATGGTTATCAGCTTTTCATACTGATTGCCCTTGCCGTGGTATTTACGTGGCTATCGCGCAATGAAGCGCTCGACAGATGGATTACCGGCTTTTGGTATGACGCGGCGACGCAGAGCTTTCCGCTGCAGAAAGACCACCTGCTGGATCTGCTCAACCACCGACTGGCGAAGTACATTGCCATCGCCTTTGGCGCCGTGGCGCTGGTTTACGGCGCCTACAAGCGTAACGCAAGGCTGGTTACGGCAGCGCTGCTGATGGGCGTTGGCGCGCTGGTGGTGGGCCTGCTGAAAAGCATGAGCCATCACAGCTGTCCGTGGGATCTGGTGGAATATGGCGGGAAGGCCGTGTCCTACCCCCTGTTCAGCTCCATTCCTGCTGACAGCGGTCCGGGGCGCTGTTTCCCCGGCGGTCATGCCTCCAGCGGCTTTATGGTGATGGGGCTGTTTTTTGCCTTCTGGCGCGAACGTCCGCGTCTCGCCTGGTGCTTCGTCGCGCTGGGCGTGGTGTTAGGTCTGGCGATGGGCTTCGGTCAGGTCATGCGCGGGGCGCATTTTTTCTCTCACAACCTGTGGGCCGGGTGGTGGGTCTGGTTTTCCCAGGTGGTGGTCTACGGGCTGATTTCCACCCGGTTTGCTAAAGAGTGATAACGCTATGCTAGAGAATCTGAATTATCAGCTGTTTTATCTGATCAACGCCACACCGGCCTCGCCCGAGTGGATGATCGACTTTGCCACCTTTCTGGCAAAAGACCTGATCGGTATCGTGCCCGCGCTGGCAGCCATTCTCTGGCTGTGGGGGCCTCGTAGCCAGGTAAAAGCACAGCGCAAGCTGGTAATCAAAGTGGCGATGGCTCTCGGCGTAAGCGTCCTGGTGAGCTACATTCTGGGCCACGCGTTCCCGCACGATCGTCCGTTTGTCGATCACGTCGGCTATACCTTCCTGCATCATGCGCCGGATGACTCGTTCCCGAGCGATCACGGTACGGTGATCTTCACCTTTGCGCTAGCCTTCCTGTTCTGGCATCGCCTGTGGTCTGGTGCGGTGCTGATGGTGGTCGCCGTGGCCATCGCCTGGTCTCGCGTTTACCTGGGCGTCCACTGGCCGCTGGATATGGTGGGCGGCTTCCTGGTCGGGCTGATTGGCTGCGTGAGCGCGGCTATCCTGTGGAGCCTCTTCGGTGAAGCGCTCTACCGCACGCTGTCATCACTGTATCGCGCCATTTTCGCTATCCCGATCCGCAAAGGCTGGATACGTGACTAACCCCAACCTGTCAGGTTACACTTGAACCCCCGCCCTGCGGGGGTTCACTTTTTTATCCCGAGGAACTATGGAAACACGTCGCGATGACCGCATTGCTCAGCTGCTACAGGCGCTGAAGCGCAGCGATAAGCTGCATCTTAAGGAAGCCGCCAACCTCCTCGGCGTCTCAGAGATGACCATTCGTCGGGATCTTAACAGCGAAAGCGCGCCCGTCGTGCTGCTGGGCGGGTATATTGTGCTTGAGCCGCGTAGCGCCAGCCATTATCTGATCAGCGACCAGAAGACGCGCCTGGTGGAAGAGAAACGCAAAGCCGCCCGGCTTGCAGCCTCGCTGGTACAGCCGCACCAGACGCTATTTTTTGACTGCGGCACCACCACGCCGTGGATTATCGAGGCCATCGACAGCAGCATTCCTTTTACTGCCGTGTGCTACTCCCTGAACACCTTTCTGGCGCTTCAGGAGAAACCCGAGTGCCGGGTGATCCTGTGCGGCGGCGAGTTTCACGCCAGCAACGCCATCTTTAAGCCGCTCAACCTGCAGGACACGCTCAGCAATCTCTGCCCGGATATCGCGTTTTATTCCGCGGCGGGCGTCAACGTGCGCCAGGGCGCAACCTGCTTTAACCTGGAAGAGCTGCCGGTGAAGCACTGGGCATTAAGCGCCGCGCAGTACCATGTTCTGGTGGTCGATCACAGCAAGTTTGGTAAGGTCCGTTCGGCAAGAATGGGCGAGCTGGCGCAGTTCGACGCCATCGTCAGCGACTGCCGCCCGGACGACGAGATTGTGGCCCACGCGAAGGCGCAGCAGGTGAAATTGATGTATTAAGAGGGTGCGGTCTGATGCCCGCACCCCAGCCCTCTCCCACAGGGAGAGGGAGAAAACCCATCAGGTTTAGCTGAACCAGCTGCCGAACCACCCGTGAAATTTCATCATCACGAAATCCCACATCCGGCTGAAGAAGCCGCCCTCTTCGACCGCTTCCATTACAATTAACGGACGCTGTTCAATTGATTTACCGTTTAGCTGGAAATCAATCGTCCCGACTACCTGGCCTTTTTTCAGTGGCGCGGTGAGCTGCGGATCGGTCAGGGTGTAGCTGGCCTTCAGGTTTTTCAGCTGACCGCGCGGAATGGTCACCGAGCCCGCCTCACCCGCGCCCAGGTTCACTTCGCTCTTGTCACCAAACCAGACGCGCTGGCTGACGAACGTGGCATCCGGTTTAATCGGCGTCACGGTTTCATAGAAGCGGAAGCCCCACGTCAGCAGTTTTTCTGACTCATTAAAGCGAATACGGTCGGTTTTGGTGCCCAGCACTACCGAAATCAGGCGCATGTCGCCCTGGGTCGCGGAGGCCACCAGGTTATAGCCCGCGCCCGCCGTGGTGCCGGTTTTCATTCCGTCCACGTTAACGTTGCTGCTCCACAGCAGGCGGTTGCGGTTCGGCTGACGGATTTTATTGAAGGTAAACTCTTTCTCTTTATGGATGGCGTATTCATCCGGCACGTCGTGGATCAGCGCTTTCCCCAGCAGCGCCATGTCGCGCGCGGTACTGAACTGTCCCGGCGAATCCAGACCGTGAACTGTTTTGAACGTGGTGTTGGTTAAGCCCAGTTTCTGCGCGTAGCCATTCATCAAGCCAATGAAAGAATCCTGGCTGCCGGCAACATAATCGGCCAGCGCAATGCACGCATCATTTCCCGACTGAATAATTACCCCTTTGTTCAGATCGGAAACGGAGACCTGATCCCCAGGCTTCAGGAACATCACGGAAGATCCCCGCAGCTCCGGGTTGCCGGTCGCCCAGGCATCCTTCCCGATGGTGACCATATCGTCCAGCTTGATCTTGCCCGCTTTCAGCGCCTGGCCGACCACATAGCTGGTCATGATTTTGGTCAGGCTTGCCGGATCGAGTTTCTCATCTGCATTACCTTCCGCCAGCACTTTACCGCTGGAATAATCCATCAGGATCCAGGCGCGCGCGTCCACAGGCGGCGCTTCGGGCGCAGCCTGCTCAGCTGCGTAGAGAGTTGGTGCAAACAGGAAAAGGAGCGCAGAGCCTGTCGCAAGGCTGCGCAGAGAAGTCATTTTACGCGTCATAAATGCCACCCGAGTGTCCATTCAAAAATTACGTCACATCACCGTGTCGCAAGAAGCGATGAGTAATAGCGCACTAAAACGGTTAAAGAAACCCAACGAGGGTAAAGTTATTAAAGTTTATGCAATAACATTCAGATACGCTTTGATTCAGACGATTTTTTTGTCTTCTGTTGCGTAATTGTTAGGTTTATCTCACCATGGCGAAAGCTGACACGGATTCACATCTCATCAGGAGTAAATATGATTACGCTTTGGGGCAGGAACAACTCGACCAACGTTAAGAAAGTGCTCTGGACGCTCGAGGAGCTGGATTTACCGTTCAATCAAATCATGGCCGGCATGTCGTTCGGCGTAAACAAAGAGGCCGACTATCTGGCCATGAACCCGAACGGCCTGGTGCCGCTGCTGCGCGATGATGAAACAGACGCGACGCTTTGGGAGTCCAACACCATTGTGCGTTACCTCGCCGCGCAGTACGGTCAGGGCCGCCTGTGGGTTGAGAATCCCGCCCGGCGCGCTCAGGGCGAAAAGTGGATGGACTGGGCGAACCAGACGCTGTCCCCGACCCACCGCGTGATCCTGATGGGGCTTATCCGCACGCCGGAAGCTGAACGCGACTATCCCGCAATTCACGCCGCGCAGGATGCCTGCGAAAATCTGTTTGCGATGATGGATGACGAGCTGGCGAAGCACGCCTGGTTCTCCGGCGAGGCGTTCGGCGTGGGCGATATTGCCGTGGCGCCGTTCGTCTGGAACCTGACCAATATGGGCCTGAAGTGGACGCCGCGCCCTCACCTGGAGCGCTGGCTTAAACAGCTGAGCGATCGCCCGGCTTACCGCAACGTGGTAATGATCCCGGTCACCTGATTACGCGCCGGACGGGCTGACTTTCAACAGTTGCCCGTCCGTCTCGTCGGTCAGGACATACAGATACCCATCCGGCCCCACCCGCACGTCGCGAATACGCTGGTCCCGGTCGCCCAGAATGCGCCCGTCCTCCGTCACCTTATTGCCGTCCACGCTCAGCACGATCACGTCCTTCTCCTTCAGCGCGCCGATAAACAGCTTGTTTTTCCACTGCGGGAAAACGTCGCTGTTGTAAAACGCCATGCCGCTCACCGCGGGTGAGACTTTCCAGAAGAACAGCGGTTTTTCGGTTCCCTCAACGTGCTCGCCTTTAGCTTCCGGGATTTTCAGGCCGCTGTAGTTAATGCCGTGCGTCGCAAGCGGCCAGCCGTAGTTTTTTCCTTTCTCCGGAATGTTGATCTCATCCCCGCCTCGCGGGCCGTGCTCGTTCAGCCAGAGCGTGTCGCTCCAGGGGTTCATCGCCATCCCCTGCGGGTTGCGAATGCCGTAAGACCAGATTTCGGGTCGCGCACCGGGGGTATTCACAAAGGGGTTATCCGACGGGACTTTTCCGTCTTCGGTAAGGCGCACCACTTTACCCTGCAATTTATCCAGATCCTGCGCCGTCGGACGCTGATTATTCTCGCCGAGTCCAATAAAGAGAGAGCCTTTGCCGTCGAACACCAGCCGCCCGCCAAAATGGTTACCGGTTGAGAGTTTCGGTATCTGGCGAAACGCCACCTGGAATCCCTCGATGCGGGAATAGTCGTCGCTCAGGCGGCCATAGCCTACCGCCGTGCCGGCTTTGCCGTCATGCCCGGCCTCGGCGTAGCTCAGCCAGACGCGGCGCGACTTCTCAAAATCCGGGGCAAGCACCACATCCAGCAACCCTCCCTGACCGTTTGCCCAGACCTTCGGCACGCCGACAATCGGATCGGAGAGCCCTTTTCCGGTCTGCCAGCGTTTGAGCTGACCACCCTTCAGGGTCACCAGCAGCCCGTCATTATCCGGCAGGAACGCCAGGGACCAGGGGTGATCGAGTCTGTTTTGCAGCACCTCGACCTTCACCGCCTCTGGCGCAGCAAGAAGTGAAAACGGAATGAATAATACAGGCAGGGAAATCAGCGAGGATCGAGGCATAACGCACTCCTTTATCGGCATATGGCATAAAGATTAGCCACTGCGTCCGGGCGCGTTAGCACTTTTACAAAAGCTTAAGCAGAAGGGGGAGTCGCCTCCCCCTGGATCAGTGCTGTTCAAGCTTCTCGTGCTCGTTCAGGCACATGATGCATAGAGAGAGCGTTGTCAGGCAGTTTTCAAGCTTCTCCGCGTTTACGGCGATAAAGTTCGGGCAGTCGTGGCGTCCGTTCATCAGACATACCCCGGCGATGGAGAGCACCTCAGCGGCGCGGCGCAGCGCGATCAGCTCACTTTCGCCGTAATTCGCCTTCAGGGTCGGTGCTTTTTCACGCATGAAATTACACAGTTCAAACAGGTTATCACGCAGATGTTCGCTTTCGCTGACTGACATATACCCTTTTGCCTTCCTCAACTGCAGGTACGCGGCCAGGTCGATTCGGGCGTTGATCAGCTTGTTCAGCAGATCGCGTTTTAGTCTGTCAACGGTCATGCTCTTTCCTCCTCTGTCAGCCATGGTGCATAGTCAGGATAAGTACATTTTTTGTACAGTTTAATGCCTGGGATCAATTTTTATTAACTGATTAACATAATTTACAATGTTACAACGTCAGCCCGACGCATCCACCTTGCAAAGAGTGTATAAATCCCCCGCGATACGCTGTAAAATCCCGCCCTGATAACTCCATAATTGATGAATTTTTAACCTATGAGCAATGTTACGCACCAGCCGAAAATCGGCTTCGTCTCCCTGGGCTGCCCGAAAAACCTGGTGGATTCAGAACGCATCCTGACCGAACTGCGCACCGAGGGCTATGACGTGGTGCCAAGCTACGACAACGCCGATATGGTGATCGTTAACACCTGCGGGTTTATCGACAGCGCGGTCCAGGAATCACTGGAAGCCATCGGTGAAGCCCTGACCGAAAACGGCAAAGTGATTGTGACCGGCTGCCTGGGCGCGAAAGAAGACCAGATCCGCGAAGTGCACCCTAAGGTGCTGGAGATCACCGGCCCGCACAGCTACGAGCAGGTGCTGCAACATGTTCATCACTACGTGCCAAAACCAAAGCATAACCCGTTCCTGAGCCTGGTGCCGGAACAGGGCGTGAAGCTGACGCCGCGCCACTACGCGTACCTGAAAATTTCCGAAGGCTGCAACCATCGCTGCACCTTCTGCATCATCCCGTCCATGCGTGGCGATCTGGTGAGCCGTCCGATTGGCGAAGTGCTGGCTGAAGCCAAACGTCTGGCCGACGCGGGCGTGAAGGAGCTGCTGGTCATCTCCCAGGACACCTCTGCCTACGGCGTGGACGTAAAGCACCGCTCCGGTTTCCACAACGGCGAGCCGGTGAAAACCAGCATGGTTGGCCTGTGCGAGCAGCTGTCCAAACTCGGTATCTGGACGCGCCTGCACTACGTCTACCCGTACCCGCACGTTGACGATGTCATCCCACTGATGGCGGAAGGCAAAATTCTGCCGTACCTGGACATCCCGCTGCAGCACGCGAGCCCGCGTATCCTGAAGCTGATGAAACGTCCTGGCTCCGTTGACCGCCAGCTGGCCCGCATCAAGCAGTGGCGTGAGATCTGCCCGGATCTGACGCTGCGCTCCACCTTTATCGTCGGCTTCCCGAGTGAAACCGAAGAAGACTTCCAGATGCTGCTCGACTTCCTGAAAGAAGCGCGTCTGGACCGCGTCGGCTGCTTCAAGTACAGCCCGGTAGAAGGCGCAACCGCCAACGAGCTGGCGGACCAGGTGCCGGAAGAGGTGAAAGAAGAACGCTGGAACCGCTTCATGCAGCTGCAGCAGCAGATTTCTGCCGAGCGTCTGCAGGAAAAAGTGGGCCGCGAGATCATGGTTATTATCGACGAAGTTGACGAAGAAGGCGCGATTGGCCGCAGCATGGCGGACGCCCCTGAAATCGACGGTGCGGTGTACCTGAACGGCGAAACCAGCGTTAAGCCGGGTGATATTATTCGCGTGAAGGTTGAAAACGCGGACGAGTATGACCTGTGGGGTAGCCGGGTTTAATCTTCCTGCTCCTCTTTTGTAGGCCGGGTAAGGCGTAGCCGCCACCCGGCACATTTTACTGCGCTATCCCTTAATCCTCGGATCCAGCGCGTCGCGCAGACCGTCACCCAGCAGGTTAAACGCCAGCACGGTCAGAAAAATCGCCAGGCTCGGGAAGATCGCCACGTGCGGTGCAATCACCATATCCGCCCTCGCCTCGTTCAGCATCGCGCCCCACTCCGGCGTTGGAGGCTGAGCACCCAACCCTAAAAACGACAGGCTGGCCGCCGAGATAATCGACACGCCGATACGCATGGTGAAATAGACCACGATGGACGACACCGTACCCGGCAGAATATGGCTGAACAGGATGGTGGCGTCGCTGGCCCCCATGCTGCGGGCAGATTCTATAAAGGTCTGCTGTTTCAGCACCAGCGTGTTGCCGCGCACCAGGCGCGCAAACGCCGGAATCGAAAACACCGCGACCGCAATGATGACGTTGGCCATGCCGCTGCCCATGATCGCCACCACCGCAATCGCCAGCAGAATGCCGGGAAAAGCAAACAGCACGTCGCAGATGCGCATGATGATGCGGTCCCACCAGCCTTCGTAATATCCGGCAACGAGCCCCAGCACGGTACCGATGGCCGCGCCGATCAGCACCGCGAACACCCCGGCGGCAAGCGAGATTTGCGCCCCGACCAGCACGCGGCTAAAGATATCGCGCCCGAGGGAGTCCACGCCGAACCAGTGCAGCATCGACGGTCCGTCGTTCAGACGGTCATAGTCAAAATAGTTTTCCGCATCAAATGGCGCCACCCACGGCGCAATCACCGCCACTGCAATAAGCAGCAGCACAAACAGCCCCGCGGTCATCGCGACCGGCTGACGGCGAAAACGCCGCCAGAATTCAGACCACGGGGTGTGGACGTGGTCCGGTTTTAGCCCCGGCATCGCGTTTAAAACGGCCTGACGTCGCCAGTTCAATAATCGCATCTTACTTATACCTGATGGCCGGGTTAATGGCGGCGTAGAGCACGTCCACCACTAAGTTGATAAGAATAAATTCCAGCGAGAAAAGCAACACTTCCGCCTGAATCACCGGGTAGTCGCGCATCTCGACGGAATCGACCAGCAGGCGTCCCAGCCCCGGCCAGTTGAAGACTTTTTCCACCACGATAGAGCCGCCCAGCAGGAAGCCAAACTGCAGCCCCATCATCGTCACCACCGGGATCATCGCGTTGCGGAACCCGTGCTTGAGAATGACCCACTTCTCGCTGACCCCTTTCGCCCGCGCGGTGCGAATATAATCTTCGCTCAGCACGTCAACGAACGAGGCGCGGGTAAAGCGGGCCATCACGGCCGACACGGCAGCCCCAAGCGTCATGGAAGGCAGGATGTAATGCTTCCAGGTATCGGCCCCGACGGTGGGCAGCCAGCCCAGCTCAACGGAGAAGATCTGCATCAGCAGCATCCCCAGCGCGAACGCCGGGAAGGAGATGCCGGTCACCGCCAGCGCCATGCCGAGCTTGTCCGGCCAGCGGTTGCGCCAGACGGCTGCGACAATACCGGCGCCAAGCCCAAACACGACTGCCCAGCTCATGCTGGCAATCGTCAACCAGAACGTCGGCATAAAGCGGGTGGCGATCTCCTCCGACACCGGACGACGCGACACCATCGAAATACCAAAGTCACCCTGAAGAACGTTGCCAATATAGTGCAGAAACTGCATATACAGAGGCTGGTCAAGACCCAGCTGTTTACGCACCAGCTCAATGACCGTGGCATCCGCTTCGGGCCCGGCAACCAGACGCGCCGGATCGCCCGGCAGCATATGGACAAACAAAAACACCAGCACCGCCACAATCAGCAGCGTCGGAATAAGCCCCAGCAGGCGTTTACAAACATAATTCAGCATGGGCGTTATTTTAAATCCGCATCGTCAAAGCTAAAGCCCGTATCAGGCATGATGTAGAACCCGGTCAACGCTTTGTTATGGGCTGACACCAGTTTCTCCACCACCAGCGGCACCCACGGCGACTCTTTCCAGATGATGTCCTGTGCGTCCTTATAGAGACGAGCTTTCTCGTCCGGTTTAGTGGTTTTCAGCGCATCGGCCAGGTCTTTGTCCACCTGCGGGTTGCTGTAGAACGCGGTGTTGAACAGGGTTGGCGGCCAGTTCTGCGAGGCAAACAGCGGCGACAGCGCCCAGTCGGCTTCACCAGTCGATGCCGACCAGCCGGTGTAGAACATCCGCACGCCGCTCTCTTTCTGCCCTTTCCCCTCCACTTCTGCCGCACGCTGTCCGGCATCCATTGCCGTGACCTGTACCTTGATACCCACCTGCGCCAGCTGCTGCTGGGTAAACTGCAGCACCTTCTGGGCGGTGCTGTGATTATGCGACGACCACAGCGTGGTGCTAAAACCGTTCGGGAAGCCCGCCTCTTTCAGCAGCTCGCGCGCTTTAGCCGGATCGTACGGCCACGGCTGATAGCTTTGCGCATAGGCGATAGCCGGCGGCAGCACGCCGGTGGCCGGGGTGGCATAGCCCGCAAAAGCGACCTTCACCAGCGCCTGACGGTTAATGGCATAGTTAATAGCTTCGCGCACCTTCGGGTTATCGAACGGCTTTTGCGTGACGTTCATGCTGATGTAGCGCTGCATGATCGACGGGCTGGCGACCAGCTCCAGCTTGCTGTTTTTCTGCAAAATGGCGGCCTGCTCATACGGGATCGGGAAGGCAAACTGCGCCTCGCCGGTTTGCAGCATCGCCGCGCGGGTGTTGTTGTCCACCACCGGGCGCCAGGTGATGGTATCCAACTTCGGCAGCCCCTGCTGCCAGTAGCCCGCGAACTTCTTCACCTTCACAAAATCGGTCTGGTTCCAGGTGAGCAGTTCGTAAGGGCCGGTGCCAACAGGGTGGAAACCGATCTCTTTGCCGTATTTCTGCAGCGCAGCAGGGGAAATCATCGCCGTTGCCGGATGCGCCAGAATATTGATAAACGCGGAGAACGGCTCTTTCAGGGTGATTTTTACCGTCGCCGGGTCGACCACCTCGGTTTTGGCGATGTTTTTATAAAGGTTATAGCGCTTGAGGCTGTTTTCAGGATTGCTGGCGCGATCGAGGTTAATCTTCACCGCCTCCGCATTGAAGTCTGTCCCATCCTGGAACTTCACGCCGGTTCTGAGCTTGATGGTGTAGACCAGCCCGTTGTCGGACACGGTGTACCCCTCCGCCAGCACGTTTTTGAGCTTCATCTCTTTATCCAGGCCGAACAGGCCCTGGTAGAACGATTTCGCCACCGCCTGAGAGAGCGTGTCGTTGGCGTCATACGGATCGAGCGTGGTGAAATTGGAGCCGACGGCAACCACCACATCTTTGGCAGCGAACGCGGGGGCAGCGGCCAGGGCTGCCGTCACGCTCGCGGCTAACAACCATCTACGCGCTACAAATGTAACCATTGTGTTCTCCTGCCTGTTGTAAGTTATAACCGCGAAAAAGCATTGTCCTGACGCGGGGGAGCGACGAAATGACCCGGCTCGACCTCGCGAAGCGTCACGCGCTCCACGGCCTCGCCGAGTTTATGAATATTGCCCGGCATATCATCCTGCAGCAGCACGCGCTGGCCGTGACGATGTGCGGGATCGGCAACCGGAACCGCCGCGATAAGCTTGCGGGTGTACGGGTGCTGCGGGTTCTCGAACACTGCCCTTCGCGGCCCAATCTCCACGATCTGCCCCATAAACATTACCGCCACGCGATGGCTGATGCGCTCGACCACCGCCATGTCGTGCGAGATAAACAGGAAGGCGATACCCATATCCCGCTGTAAATCAAGCAGCAGGTTGATGATTTGCGCCCGGATAGAGACATCCAGCGCCGAGACGGATTCATCCGCAATCACCACTTTCGGGTTCAGCGCCAGCGCGCGGGCGATGCAGATACGCTGCCGCTGCCCGCCGGAAAACTCGTGCGGATAACGCCAGGCGTGTTCCGGCTTCAGGCCAACGCGCTCCAGCAGCCAGGCCACGCGACGCTGCGCCGCCTCGCCGTCGAGCAGGTTATGCACCCGCAGCGGCTCCATGATCGAATACCCCACCGTATGGCGCGGATCGAGGGAGGCATACGGATCCTGAAAAATAAACTGAATATCCCGCCGCACCGCCTGCAGCCTGCTGTCCGGAAGGGTATCAATGCGCTCGCCGTTAAAGGTAATGCTGCCCTCCTGAGATTCCACCAGACGGAGCAGCGCGCGCCCGGTCGTGGATTTACCGCAGCCGGACTCCCCCACCAGCGCCAGCGTTTCGCCCGGCCAGAGGTCGAAGCTGACGTTTTCCACCGCGTGCACTTCGCGCTTCACCCGGTTCAGTACGCCGCTGCGCAGCGGAAACCGGGTGACCAGATTTCGTACTTCCAGAATGGGCTTGCCCGGCACCACGGTGTCCTGCTCGCGCTCATCCTCCTGCAGCTCAGACGCCTCGAGGGAAAGCAGCGGAAAACGGCGCGGCAGATCGCTGCCGTTCATCGCCCCCAGTCGCGGGACCGCCGCCAGCAGTGCTTTGGTGTAAGGATGCGCGGGCGCGTGAAAAATCTGCTCGACCGGGCCGGTTTCTACCGCGCAGCCCTTATGCATCACCAGTACGCGATCGGCGATATCGGCAACCACGCCCATATCGTGGGTGATAAAGATCACCCCCATCTCCATCTCCTGCTGCAGCACGTTGATGAGCTGCAGGATCTGCGCCTGAATGGTCACGTCCAGCGCCGTTGTCGGCTCGTCGGCAATGAGCACCGCCGGACGGCAGGAGAGCGCCATGGCAATCATTACCCGCTGGCGCATGCCGCCGGAAAGCTGATGCGGATAGCGGCCCAGAATGGCCTGCGCCTCCGGAATGCGCACCAGCTCAAGCATCCGTCGGGCCTCTTTGAGCGCTTCATCGCCGCTCAGCCCCTGATGCAGGCGGATGGACTCGGCAATTTGCTCCCCGACCGGGAACACCGGGTTCAGAGAGGTCATCGGTTCCTGGAAAATCATGGCAATATCCGCCCCGCGCACGCCCTGCATCTGCGCACCGCTCAGCTCATTTAAATCAATGACCTGCCGGTTACGGCGGCGCAGGAGCATTTTCTCGCTGCTGATTTGCCCGCCCGTCTGTTCCAGCAGGCGCATCAGCGCCAGCGCGGTAACCGATTTCCCGGAACCGGATTCGCCAACAATCGCCAGCGTCTCGCCGCGCCTGAGCGTGAACGATAAATTCTGTACTGCGGGGAAGAACTGCCGCTCTTCCTGAAACGCAATATTCAGCTGATGGACAGCCAATACTTCGCGGTTGTCCAGCTCTTCACTGTGCGGCACGCGCTGCCCCCTTATTCACGATAAATCCCCGTGCTCGGCTCATCGCCGGCATAGCCCCAGGCGCGATACATGCCTTCGCTGTTGAACGGCAGGGCCACGTTGCCCTCACGATCCACCGCAATGAGTCCGCCGACGCCGCCCAGGGCAGGCAGTTTTTCCATCACCACGCGCTCGCAGGCCTCGCTCAGGCTTAAGCCGCCGTAATCCATCAGCGCGGTAATGTCGTAGGCCGCGAGGGCGCGAATAAAAACTTCCCCGGTGCCGGTACACGACACCGCCGCCGTCGCGTTATTGGCATAGCAGCCGGCGCCCGGCAGCGGGCTGTCGCCGACGCGTCCAGGCAGCTTGTTGGTCATCCCACCCGTTGACGTCGCCGCCGCGAGGTTGCCGGCTTTATCGAGCGCCACCGCGCCGACCGTGCCCATTTTGCTGCGCTCATCCAGCGGCGCAGTATGGTCAAGCTGCGTCATGCCCGCCGAACGAGCTTCCAGTAACTGCTGATAGCGCGCTTCCGTGGAAAACAGATCGGGCGATACCGGCTCCATCCCGTGTTCGAAGGCAAAGGTCTCCGCCCCGGCCCCCGTCAGCAGCACGTGCGGACTCTCTTCCATCACCAGACGCGCCGCCAGCACCGGATTACGCAGGTGACTGACGCCCGCCACGGCGCCCGCTTTCAGGGTAATACCGTCCATCACGCAGGCATCCAGCTCGTGCGTTTCATTCCGGGTAAAGACCGAACCGATCCCCGCATTAAATAACGGGCACTCTTCCAGCAGGCGCACCGCCTCGGTGACCACGTCCAGCGCGCTTTCGCCCGCTTCCAGCATTCTCTGGCCCGTTTCCACAATGGCGTACAGCGCGTCGATGTAGCGCTTTTCCTGCTCGGGACTGAGCTGTGCTCGGGTGATTGCCCCGGCGCCACCATGAATTGCGATTACCGCATTAACCATTCGCATCACCCGTTAGCCTGTTTTGCGGCTTTTTCTATAAATATCATTATCGTCGACGAAACTTCAGATGATTTTTGAATATAGAAAGACGTAACAGTGATGTAAAGCGTGCACCCTTCGGTCATACAGTTAGCCGCACTTTTCTGCCATAATGGACGCTTTCGTTGTTACTCCGCAGGAGCCCACCATGGATTTTACCGCCGGACTGATGCCGCTTGAGACGGCACTCACGCAGATGCTTGACCGAGTTTCCCCGCTGCATGACGTAGAGACGCTGCCCCTCGTGCGCTGTTTTGGCCGTATTGCCGCGCGCGATATCGTCTCTCCGCTTAACGTGCCGGGGTTTGATAACTCAGCGATGGACGGTTACGCAGTACGCCTGGCGGATCTCCAGACGGGTAATGCCCTGCCGGTGGCGGGCAAAGCCTTTGCGGGTCAGCCGTTTAGCGGTGAATGGCCTGCGGGCACCTGCGTGCGCATCATGACCGGCGCGCCGGTTCCGGCCGCCTGCGACGCCGTGGTAATGCAGGAAGAGACCGAACAGACCGACGAAGGCGTGCGTTTTACCGCCAACGTTAAAGCGGGCCAGAACATCCGCCGTACCGGCGAGGACATTACCCTCGGCGCGACCGTTTTTGCCGCCGGGCAAAGGCTGACGGTGGCAGAGCTGCCGGTGCTGGCCTCGCTCGGCATCGCGGAAGTCGACGTTATCCGCAAAGTGCGCGTCGCCGTCTTCTCCACCGGCGACGAGCTGCAGCTTCCGGGCCAGCCGCTGCAGGACGGCCAGATTTACGACACCAACCGCCTGGCGGTACACCTGATGCTGGAGCAACTGGGCTGCGAGGTGATTAACCTCGGCATCATTCCAGACGACCCGGAAAAACTGCGCGCGGCGTTTATCGAGGCGGATAAATCCGCCGACGTGGTCATCAGCTCCGGCGGCGTCTCCGTGGGCGAAGCGGATTACACCAAAACCCTTCTTGAAGAGCTGGGCGAAATCGCCTTCTGGAAGCTGGCGATCAAGCCGGGCAAGCCGTTTGCGTTTGGCAAGCTTTCACACAGCTGGTTCTGCGGCCTGCCGGGTAACCCGGTCTCGGCGGCACTCACCTTCTACCAGCTGGCGATCCCGCTGCTGGCGAAGCTTTCCGGCTACAAGGCCAGCCCGCTGCCGGAACGCGTGCGCGTGCGTGCCGCCACGCGGTTGAAAAAATCACCGGGTCGTCTCGATTTTCAGCGCGGCATTCTGGCGCGCAACGCGGACGGAGAGCTCGAAGTGAGCACCACCGGACACCAGGGCTCACACATTTTCAGCTCCTTCAGCCAGGGCAACTGCTTTATCGTGCTGGAGCGCGAGCGCGGCAACGTGGAAGCCGGCGAATGGGTTGAGATAGAGCGCTTTAACCACCTGTTCGGAGGCTGATATGACGGTGGAGCTGAGCGACCCGGAGATGATGCGCTACAACCGCCAGATTGTGCTGCGCGGGTTTGACTTCGAAGGCCAGGAAGCGCTCAAGGCGGCAAACGTGCTGGTCGTCGGGCTGGGCGGGCTGGGCTGCGCCGCCGCGCAATACCTTGCCGCGGCGGGCGTGGGCAGGATGACGCTGCTGGATTTCGATACCGTGTCGGTGTCCAACCTGCAGCGCCAGACGCTGCACAGCGACGCGACGGTGGGCCAGCCGAAAGTGGAATCCGCAAGGGCTGCGCTGGCGCGCATCAACCCCCACGTTCGGTTCACGCTGATTGACGCAATGCTGGATGACGACGCGCTCTCCGCGCAGATTTCCCGGCACGATCTGGTCCTGGACTGCACCGATAACGTCACCGTCCGTAACCAGCTCAACGCGGGCTGTTTTGCCCATAAAACGCCGCTGGTTTCCGGCGCGGCTATCCGCATGGAGGGGCAAATCAGCGTCTTCACGTACGCCGAGGGTGAACCCTGCTACCGCTGCCTGAGCCGTCTGTTTGGCGAGAATGCGCTGACCTGCGTTGAGGCGGGCGTGATGGCGCCGCTCGTCGGCGTGATTGGCTCATTGCAGGCAATGGAAGCGATCAAGGTGCTGGCGAATTACGGCACGCCGGCAGCGGGGAAAATCGTGATGTATGACGCGATAACCTGCCAGTTCCGCGAGATGAAGCTGATGCGTAACCCGGGGTGTGTGGTGTGCGGAGGTTAAAGCAAACGGCAACCTTCAGGTTGCCGTTTTAGTGTTTGCTCCCTCTCCCTGTGGGAGAGGGTTGGGGTGAGGGCATCAGGCCGCACCCGTCAAATCGACGTCCTGCCAAACGCCCCCAGCCAGTCCTGCTCAAACTTCACAATTGCCGCATCTACCGCAGGAGAGGTAATAAACTGCTGCGCCACGTCCAGCGGCAGCGTGATGGACTCGCACCCTGCCAGCAGGCAGTCCAGCGCCTGACGCGGGGTTTTAAAGCTCGCGGCCAGCACCTTTGACTGCGGCGCGTGCAGCGTCAGCAGCTGTTGCAGCTCAATTACGGTCTGGATCCCGTCCCCGCCCTGCGCGTCCACGCGGTTAACGTAAGGGGCCACATACTCCGCCCCCGCCAGCGCGGACAACATCCCCTGCGCAGCACCGTATACCGCCGTGCCCAGCGTCGGGATCCCTTCCGCTTTTAGCATCTTGATCGCCGCCAGCCCTTCTGCGGTTACCGGCACTTTCACCACCAGATCGTTAATGATGGCGCGAAGCTTACGCGCGTCTTCCACCATCCCTTCGGCGGAGGTCGCCATCACCTGTGCGAACAGACGACCTTTACCACCAAGCGCGTCGTGCAGCGCGGGCAGCAGTTCATCGAGCGGCGTTTTACCGGCAGCTACGATGCTTGGATTGGTGGTCACGCCCGCCAGCGGGAAGATACGCGCCAGCTTTTTGACTGCCGCAACGTCAGATGTGTCGAGATAAAGTTCCATGATGTCACCCTCAAAATTAGCCTGCACTTACCCTATCACGACAAAACCTGCTGAAGAGTTGACCTGCATCAAGATAACTTTCATTCGAAAGTAATTTAATCTTCATATGCAAGATGAGAGGCAAAAACATGATCTTCAATATTCAGCGTTACTCTACCCACGACGGCCCCGGTATTCGTACCGTGGTGTTCCTGAAAGGCTGCTCGCTGGGCTGTCGCTGGTGCCAGAACCCGGAAAGCCGCTCCCGCAGCCGGGACGTGCTGTTTGATGCACGTCTGTGCCTGGACGGCTGCGACCTGTGCCAGCAGGCAGCGCCGGGCTGCATCGAACGCGCGCTGAATGGCCCGATCATCCACCGCGAAAAGCTGAGTGAAGAGACGCTTAACGCCCTCACCGACTGCTGCCCGACGCAGGCGCTGACCGTCTGTGGCGAAGAACAGCATGTCGAGGAGATCATGGCGACCGTACTGCGCGACAAGCCCTTCTACGACCGCAGCGGTGGCGGGATCACCCTCTCCGGCGGCGAGCCGTTTATGAACCCGGATCTGGCGCAGGCCCTGTTTAAAGCCAGCCATGACCAGGGGATCCACACCGCCGTCGAAACCTGCCTTCACGTGCCGTGGCACTATATCGAGCCGTCATTACCGTACGTCGATCTGTTCCTCGCAGACCTGAAGCATGTCGACGGTGACCTTTTCAAGCAGTGGACGGACGGTTCGGCTAAGCGCATCCTGGATAACCTGAAACGCCTGGCCGCCGCAGGGAAGAACATCACCATCCGCGTACCGCTCATCCAGGGCTTCAACGCAGATGAAGCCTCCATAACCGCCATTACCAACTTCGCTGCCGATGAACTCGGCGTCGACGATATTCATTTTCTGCCGTATCACACGCTGGGCATGAACAAATACACCCTGCTCGGCCAACCCTACTCTGCCCCTGACAAACCGCTGGATAACCCTGCTCTGCTGGACTTTGCGCAGCAGTACGCCCGCCAGAAAGGGTTAACCGCGACCTTACGAGGATAAACTTATGACCACCCTGAATCTCAATACCCTCAGCGAACGCATTAAGGCGCACAAAACGGCCCTGGTGCATATCGTCAAGCCGCCAGTCTGTACCGAGCGCGCGCAGCATTACACCGAAATGTACCAGCAGCACATGGACAAGCCGATCCCGGTGCGTCGCGCTCTGGCGCTGGCGCATCACCTGGCCGAACGTACCATCTGGATCAAACACGACGAGCTGATTATCGGTAACCAGGCAAGCGAGGTGCGCGCCGCGCCGATCTTCCCGGAATACACCGTCTCCTGGATTGAGAAAGAGATCGACGACCTGGCAGACCGCCCGGGCGCGGGCTTTGCGGTGAGCGAACAGAACAAGCGTGTGCTGCACGAGATCTGCCCTTGGTGGCGCGGCCAGACGGTGCAGGATCGCTGCTACGGCATGTTCACCGACGAGCAGAAAGGCCTGCTGGAAACCGGCATTATCAAAGCCGAAGGCAACATGACCTCAGGCGACGCGCACCTGGCGGTGAACTTCCCGCTGGTGCTGGAGAAAGGTCTCGACGGCCTGCGCGCCAAAGTGGCCGAACGCCGCTCGCGCATCAACCTGACGGTGCTGGAAGACCTGCACGGCGATCAGTTCCTGAAGGCGATCGATATCGTGCTGGAAGCGGTAAGCCTGCACATCAAACGTTTTGCCGACCTGGCGCGCGAAATGGCCGCGACCGAAACCCGCGTAAGCCGCCGCGACGAGCTGCTGGCAATGGCGGAAAACTGCGACGTGATTGCCCACGAGCCGCCGAAAACCTTCTGGCAGGCGCTGCAGCTGTGCTACTTCATTCAGCTGATCCTGCAGATTGAGTCCAACGGCCACTCCGTTTCCTTTGCGCGTATGGACCAGTATCTCTATCCGTACTACCGCCGCGACGTGGAGCTGAACCAGAGCCTCGACCGCGAACACGCCATTGAACTGCTGCACAGCTGCTGGCTGAAGCTGCTGGAAGTGAACAAGATCCGATCTGGCTCGCACTCCAAAGCCTCTGCCGGTAGCCCGCTGTACCAGAACGTCACCATCGGCGGCCAGAAGCTGGTCAACGGTGAGCCGATGGACGCGGTAAACCCGCTCTCCTACGCAATTCTGGAATCCTGCGGCCGTCTGCGCTCCACCCAGCCGAACCTGAGCGTGCGCTATCACGCGGGCATGAGCAACGACTTCCTCGATGCGTGCGTGCAGGTGATCCGCTGCGGCTTCGGGATGCCTGCGTTCAACAACGATGAAATCGTCATTCCGGAATTCATTAAGCTCGGCGTTGAGCGCGACGACGCCTACGACTACGCAGCCATTGGCTGTATCGAAACCGCAGTGGGCGGCAAGTGGGGCTATCGCTGCACCGGCATGAGCTTCATCAACTTCGCCCGCGTGATGCTGGCTGCGCTGGAAGGCGGCCGCGATGCCACCAGCGGCAAGGTATTCCTGCCGCAGGAGAAAGCGCTCTCCGCCGGTAACTTCGACAATTTCGAGGAGGTGATGGCAGCCTGGGATAGCCAGATCCGCTACTACACCCGCAAGTCCATTGAGATTGAGTACGTGGTGGACACCATGCTGGAAGAGAACGTCCACGATATTCTCTGCTCGGCGCTGGTGGACGACTGCATCGAGCGCGCGAAAAGCATCAAGCAGGGCGGCGCGAAGTATGACTGGGTCTCCGGCCTGCAGGTGGGTATCGCCAACCTCGGCAACAGCCTGGCAGCGGTGAAAAAGCTGGTGTTCGAACAGGGCACTATCGGCCAACAGCAGCTGGCGGCGGCGCTGGCGGATGACTTCGACGGGCTGACTCACGAGCAGCTGCGTCAACGTCTGATTAACGGCGCGCCGAAGTACGGTAACGACGATGACAGCGTGGATATGCTGCTGACCCGTGCTTATCAGACCTACATTGAAGAGCTTAAGCAGTACCACAACCCTCGCTACGGCCGCGGCCCGATTGGCGGTAACTACTACGCGGGCACGTCGTCCATCTCCGCAAACGTGCCGTTTGGCGCGGCGACGATGGCAACGCCGGACGGACGTAAGGCACACACGCCGCTGGCGGAAGGGGCAAGCCCGGCTTCCGGTACCGACCACCTTGGCCCGACGGCGGTAATTGGCTCGGTGGGCAAACTGCCTACCGAAGCGATTCTCGGCGGCGTGCTGCTGAACCAGAAGCTGAATCCGTCAACGCTGGAAAACGACAGCGATCGCCAGAAGCTGATGGTGCTGCTGCGGACCTTCTTCGAGGTGCATAAGGGCTGGCATATTCAGTACAACATTGTCTCCCGCGAAACGCTGCTGGAGGCGAAGAAACACCCTGACCAGTATCGTGACCTGGTGGTGCGCGTCGCGGGTTACTCGGCGTTCTTCACCGCCCTGTCGCCGGATGCGCAGGACGATATTATTGCCCGTACTGAGCATACGCTGTAACGGTGTATCCCCTCAGGGGAAATGCGCACGCTGATGCCCTCACCCCGACCCTCTCCCACGGGGTGAGGGAGAAAACACTAAAAACGGCAACCTCGGTTGCCGTTTTGCTTTTACTTTCGAATGAAATTAAATTTGTGCTCCCCGTCACCTTGTTATTAGAATGTTTCAAAACGCAGTGACCCAGGAGCACAGTATGACCGTTAAAGTTATCGTCACCGATATGGACGGAACTTTCCTTGATGATGCCAAGCAGTACGATCGTGACCGCTTCCAGGCACAGTTTGAACAGCTTAAAGCCCGCGATATTGAATTCGTTGTCGCCAGCGGCAACCAGTATTACCAGCTCCTCTCCTTCTTTCCGGCGCTAAAAGATCGGATCTCCTTCGTGGCGGAAAACGGCGCGCTGGTGTTCGACCGCGGAGAACAGATTTTTCACGGCGAGCTGACCCGCCATGAATCGCAGATCGTGATTGGCGAACTGCTGAAAGACAAAGGCCTGAACTTCGTGGCCTGCGGGCTGGAGAGCGCCTACGTCAGCGACAAAGCCCCGGACGCCTTCGTGGCGCTGATGTCAAAGCACTACCACCGCTTAAAGCGCATCAGCGATTACCGCGACATTGACGACGTGCTGTTCAAGTTCTCCCTTAACCTGCCGGATAGCGATATCCCGAATCTGGTGGATAAGCTGCACGTCTCCCTGGACGGCATCATGAAGCCGGTCACCAGCGGCTTTGGGTTTGTCGATTTGATTATCCCCGGCCTGCACAAAGCCAACGGCATCAGCCGTCTGCTGAAGCGCTGGAAAATCTCCCCTCAGGAGTGCGTGGCCATTGGCGACAGCGGCAATGATGCCGAGATGCTGAAGCTGGTAAAATATTCCTTTGCGATGGGTAACGCGGCGGAAAGCATCAAAGAAATCAGCCGCTACAGCACCGACGACAACAACCATCAGGGCGCGCTGAACGTCATTCAGGCCGTGCTCGACAACCATTCCCCGTTCGACGCCTGATCTTCTCCTCGCCGGAGCCTTGCTCCGGCAGCCTGACTCTTTTCCCGTCCTGTGGCTTGCGTCAAGTTTTTAAACTTGCATTAACTTAATTTTAACTTAAAGTATCACCTGTAGACATTTTCACTTTCGAATGAAAGACGCGAGGCAGTTATGACTTTTACCAGTGAAACTTTGCCGGCGGATCACAAAGCGGCAATCCGTCAGTTGAAACGTGAGCTGCGCGCGCAGATCGGCGACGTGCAGGCGGTGTTCAATAAGCTCAGCGATAAAATTGCCACCCGCGTGGCGGAAATCAACGCTCTTAAGAACAAAGGCGAATCCGTCTGGCCGGTGATTCCGTTTGCGGATGTGAAAAACGGCACGATTACCAACGCACAGCGCGAGGCCGTTAAACGCCGCGGCTGCGCGGTGATTAAAGGTCACTTCCTCCGCGAGCAGGCGCTGGCGTGGGATCAGTCGATGCTCGACTACCTCGATCTGAACAAGTTTGACGAAGTGTACAAAGGGCCTGGCGATAACTTCTTCGGCACCTTAACGGCCTCCCGTCCGGAGATTTACCCGATCTACTGGTCGCAGGCGCAGATGCAGGCGCGTCAGAGCGAAGAGATGGCGCAGGTGCAGTCGTTCCTGAACCGTTTATGGACGTTCGAGAGCAACGGCAAGCAGTGGTTCGACCCGGATGTGAGCGTGATTTACCCGGACCGTATCCGCCGCCGTCCGCCGGGAACCACCTCGAAAGGACTCGGCGCCCATACCGACTCCGGCGCGCTGGAGCGCTGGCTGCTGCCGGCTTACCAGCAGGTCTTTGCCCACGTGTTTGACGGCAACGTCGATAAGTACGATCCGTGGAACGCCGCGCACCGTACCGAAGTGGAAGAGTACACCGTCGATAACACCACCAAATGCTCGGTGTTCCGCACCTTCCAGGGCTGGACGGCGCTGTCGGACATGATCCCCGGTCAGGGGCTGCTGCACGTGGTGCCAATCCCGGAAGCGATGGCGTACATTCTGCTGCGCCCGCTGCTGGACGACGTGCCGGAAGACGAGCTGTGCGGCGTGGCGCCGGGGCGCGTGCTGCCGGTTTCCGAGAAGTGGCACCCGCTGCTCATCGAAGCATTAAGCAGTATTCCGGCACTCGACGCGGGCGATTCCGTGTGGTGGCACTGCGATGTGATCCACTCCGTCGCGCCGGTGGAAAATCAGCAGGGCTGGGGCAACGTGATGTACATTCCTGCTGCGCCGATGTGCGAAAAGAACCTCGCCTACGCCAAAAAGGTCAAGGAAGCGCTCGAAACCGGCGCGTCACCGGGAGATTTCCCGCGCGAAGATTATGAAAAGAGCTGGCAGGACCGCTTTACCGTTAACGATCTCAACATCCACGGCAAGCGCGCGCTGGGCATGGTTTAACTGTCATACAGACCTTCCCGCTCAACGGCGGTGCGTCGTTTCCCCTGACGTATCCGCCGTACCGATTCCCGCACGGCCAGCGTGCCGTTAAGCAGTAACGTCCCCACCGGCGCGTCCGGGCGCATGAGCCGCTGCTGGAGCATATAAACCGCTTCCGTTCCCAGCTCATCGCGGGGAACGTGCACGGCCGTTAATGGAACATCCTGGATTGCCGCCAGGTTAAACCCGTCAATGCTCATCACCGACACGTCCTGCGGCACGCGCAATCCTCTTTTTTGCAATGCGCTGATGGTGCCCGCCGCCATAAAATCGCCGCCAACCAAAAATGCGGTTGGCAAATCCTTGCCCTGCATTTCACTGAGCCAGCTGCTGACTACCTGTTCACTTTCGCGTGCGCTGAAGCTGGGCACCACCAGCAGATCGCGCTTGTCGTTGAATTTCAGGTTGTGAGACTGCCACGCGTCGCGGATCCCCGCCAGGCGAAGCTCCATGGTATAGCGGCGCAGGCACAGCACGCTCATTACCTCACGGTGTCCCATCTCAAACAGATATTCCGCCGCCCGCTCGCCAATGGCGCGATGATCCGGCGCGACGGCAGGCAGGCGCATGTGGCGGTCACGGCAGTTAATCAGCATGCAGGGTTTGCCGACATCCACAGCCAGATCGTGGATATGCGGGTCGTCGATGCCAAGAAGGATTGCCGCCTGGGTATCCGCCTCATTCATGCGCGCCAGAAACAGCTGGGCATCGCTATCGTTCTCTTCCAGCGCGCAGTAGCGCAAGCGCACATCGTGAGATGCAAGGCCTTTACTCACGCTCTGGATCACACGGTAGTAAAAGATGTCGGACCGCTCGTCGAACGCACGCTGAGGGGCAAAAACCACCAGGCTATTGAGCAGCAGCCGTCCCGCCGCCATACCCTCTATCACCCCCAGCTCCCGCGCGCACGCCAGCACCTTTGTGCGCGCCTTTTCGCTGGTATTCGCTTTTCCCGCCAGCACCCGCGACACGGTGCTGATCGAGAGCTGCGTGCGGGCCGCGATTTCGGTGATTTTTAGCCTTTTGTCCATTTTGTGATCTGGCTCCATTTGTGAAATGAAAAAATTTTCATAGCGTATTCGTCAGGCAATTACTGACATAAATACCATCTTGCCAGAGGCTTTTCGTCAGTTATGAGAAATTTTGCACAAAATCCACTTTTGCCCACTCATTTTCTTCCTTAAGGTGAACTTGTCACACAACTTCCATACTAGTTGTATACCAGATTAAGAATTTTAAACGGATAAAAATCAAAGTCATAAAAATCCGTGTGACACCTGAACCTCCGTCCCCTTACCGTCCGTCTTGTGGAGAGTAAAATGAGTCAGGACATCAATAACACCGTTGCGACAAGCAAAACCCGTCGCGTCATCAAGAACCTGCGCTGGTACGTGCTGGTGCTGTTCTTACTTGGCGTTACCGTTAACTACATCACCCGAAACTCGCTCGGGATCCTCGCCCCGGAACTGAAAGAGAGCCTCGGGATCACCACCGAGCAGTACTCCTGGATCGTAGGAGCTTTCCAGATCGCCTACACCATTTTCCAGCCCCTGTGCGGCTGGCTGATTGACGTCATTGGCCTGAAGATTGGCTTTATGGTCTGCGCCGGGATCTGGGCTCTGATGTGTATTTTCCACGCGGGTGCCGGAAGCTGGCTGCACCTGGCCATTCTGCGCTTCTTTATGGGTGCCTCTGAGGCCGCCGCTACCCCGGCGAACGCCAAAACCATCGGCGAATGGTTCCCGAAATCAGAGCGTCCCGTTGCCGCCGGCTGGGCGGGCGTGGGCTTCTCCATCGGCGCGATGCTGGCTCCGCCTATCATCTACTTTGCTCACGCCTCGTTTGGCTGGCAGGGCGCGTTTATGTTTACCGGCGTGCTGGCGCTGCTGTGGGTGATCCTGTGGTGGGCGTTCTACCACAACCCGGAGCAGCACCCGAACCTGAGCAAGGACGAGCTGGCGTTTATCAAGCAGGACAACGAACCGCCTGCGGTGAAGCTGCCCTTCCTGACCGCGCTGAAAACCGTCTCGAAAAACAAACGCTTCTACGGTATCGCCATCCCGGCCTTTATGGCGGAACCGGCCTGGGCGGTGCTGAGCTTCTGGGTACCGCTGTACCTCGCCAAAGAGCACGGCATGGACCTGAAGCAGATTGCGATGTTTGCCTGGCTGCCGTTCCTCGCCGCCGACCTCGGCAGCGTGGCGAGCGGCTACCTGACGCGTCTGTACACCCGCATGTTCGGCTGCTCACGCGTTAACTCGGTCGTCGCCAGCTCCGTGACGGGCGCGTTCCTGATGATCTCTCTGGCGATCGTGGCCATTACCCGCGACCCGTATATCACCATCGTGCTGATCTCCATCGGCGGTTTCGGGCACCAGATTATTTCCTGCATGCTGAGCGCCCTGGTCGTGGAGTCGTTCGACAAAGGTCAGATGGCGACCGTCAACGGCATGCGCGGCTCGGCGGCGTGGATCGCCAGCTTCCTGTTCTCCCTGTTAATCGGTGTGACCGCCGACAAAATCGGCTTTAACCCGCTCTTTATCGCCATGGGCTTCTTTGACCTGATTGGCGCCGTCTTCCTGGTAGCATTTATTGCTGAACGTCGCGCCAAGCGCGCCTGATAGTGGATGTATTGCATATGAAAACCCTGAAAAACTGGACCGTTGATACGCAGTCGGCAAACCATCTGGAACTGCTGGTCGATAACCAGCACCGCCTGTGCCTGTATGTGCTGGAAGAGAACCTGTTCCGCGTGCTGATCAAACGCAAGGGCGAGCTGGCGCTGGACCGCACCTGGAGCATCGCGCCGGAACAAGACGTGCCGTGGGAAGGCCGCCGTCGTGACGATATCAGCGGCTTCACCTGCCCGGCCTGGACGCTGACGCAGCAGGACGACACGTTAACCGTGGCAACCGAACAGCTGCGCGTCACCGTGCACCAGCCGCTGTGGCTGGAGTGGCACTATCGCAATGACGCGGGCGAGTGGCAGCCGCTGGTCAACGACCGCCCCACCAGCGCCTACCTGCTGAACGCCCACGGCGACGGCGCGGCGCACTACCTGAGCCGCCGCAAGGACGAGCGCTTCTACGGCCTGGGCGAGAAAGCGGGCGATCTGCAGCGCAACGGTAAACGCTATGAGATGCGCAACCTCGACGCCATGGGCTATAACGCCGCCAGCACCGACCCGCTCTACAAGCATATTCCTTTCACTATCACCCGCCGCGACGACGTGAGCTACGGCCTGTTCTACGACAACCTGAGCAGCTGCTGGCTGGATTTGGGCAACGAGATCGACAACTACCATACCGCCTATCGCCGCTGGCAGGCGGAAGCGGGCGATATCGACTACTACATCTTTACCGGCGAACGCGTGCTGGACGTTACCAAAGCCTTTGTTCGCCTCACAGGGAAAACTCTGTTCGGACCGAAATGGAGCCTGGGCTACAGCGGTTCGACCATGCACTACACCGACGCGCCGGACGCGCAAAACCAGCTGATGAACTTCATCCGCCTGTGCGAAGAGCACGCCATTCCGTGCGACTCGTTCCAGCTCTCCTCCGGCTATACCTCCATCAACGGCAAGCGCTACGTCTTCAACTGGAACTACGACAAGGTGCCGCAGCCGAAGGTAATGAGCCAGGCGTTCCACGACGCGGGACTGAAGCTTGCGGCTAACATCAAGCCGTGCCTGCTGCAGGACCATCCGCGCTACAGCGAAGTGGCGGAGAGCGGCCTGTTCATTCGCGATTCGGAAACCGATGCACCCGAACGCTCCAGCTTCTGGGATGACGAAGGCTCGCACCTCGACTTTACCAACCCGCAGACGGTGCAGTGGTGGCAGAACGGCGTCACTACGCAGCTGCTGGAGATGGGCATCGACTCTACCTGGAACGACAACAACGAATATGAAGTGTGGGACGGAGAAGCCCGCTGCTTTGGATTCGGCAAGGAGATCGCCATCAAGCATATTCGCCCGGTCATGCCGCTGCTGATGATGCGCGCCTCGCTGGAAGCGCAGCAGCGCTTTGCGCCAGAAAAACGTCCGTATCTCATCTCCCGCTCCGGATGCGCCGGGATGCAGCGCTACGTTCAGACCTGGAGCGGCGACAACCGCACCAGCTGGGACACGCTGCGCTATAACATCCGCATGGGGCTGGGCATGAGCCTGTCCGGGCTGTTCAACGTCGGCCACGACGTCGGCGGTTTCTCCGGCGACAAGCCGGACGCAGAGCTGTTCGTGCGCTGGGTGCAGAACGGCGTGATGCACCCGCGCTTTACCATTCACTCGTGGAACGATGACCACACCGTCAACGAGCCGTGGATGTATCCGGGCGTCACGCCTGCCATTCGCGGCGCGATTGAGCTGCGCTACCGCCTGCTGCCGTATCTCTACACCCTGCTCTGGCAGGCGCACGCCGACGACGAGCCGATGCTGCGCCCGACCTTCCTCGACCACGAGCGCGATGCGCAGACCTTCGAAGAGTGCGACGACTTCCTGCTTGGCCGCGACCTGCTGGTCGCCAGCGTCGTCGAAGCCGGGCAGCGCGAGCGCCGGGTCTGGCTGCCGGATAACGAAACGGGCTGGTACGATTTTTACACCCACGCGTGGTATGCGGGCGGACAATCCATCGTTCTCGATGCGCCGCTGGAAAAACTGCCGCTGCTGGTGCGCGCCGGGGCCGGTTTGCCGCTGAGCGAGCGCATCACGCATGTGAGTGCCGAAAAAGATACGACCCGCGAGCTTAAGCTGTTCCCGATTAAAGGCGTCGGCACAAGCTCGGGGCTGCTGTTTGAAGACGACGGTGAAAGCTGGGGCTACCAGAACGGCAATGCGCTGTGGGTGGATTGGGAGATGGTGTGCGACGGCGCAACCATCAACCTGAAGGTGAACGCGCGCGGGGATTATCGTCCAGCGTGGAAAGCGCTGAAAGTGTCGTTACCGGCGGGGGAGAAACGTACGCTGCGGGTGAACGGGGTTGAAAGGAGTGAGTGGGTGCTCTGAAGATTGCCGGGTGGCGGCTTCGCCTTACCCGGCCTACAAAGTCACCCGTCGGCCCGGTAAGCGAAGCGCCACCGGGCTTTTTTTTAGCCGTCGATACCTTTGCTGCGCAGGTAATCTTCGTAGTTACCGGTGAAGTCCACCACGCGCTCTGGCGTAATTTCGATCACGCGGGTCGCCAGGGAGCTGACGAACTCACGGTCGTGAGAGACGAAGATCAGGGTGCCCTGATACATCTCCAGCGCCATGTTCAGGGATTCGATCGATTCCATATCCAGGTGGTTAGTCGGTTCGTCCATCACCAGGATGTTTGGTTTTTCCATCATCAGCTTGCCGAACAGCATGCGTCCCTTCTCGCCACCGGAAAGCACTTTAGCCGGCTTCTTGATGTCGTCCTGGCTGAACAGCAGACGACCCAGAATGCTGCGCACCGCCTGCTCGTCGTCGCCTTCCTGCTTCCACTGGCTCATCCAGTCGAAGACGGTCAGGTCATTCTCGAACTCATATTCATGGTCCTGCGCGTAGTAACCAATCTGCGCGTTTTCGGACCATTTCACGGTGCCGTTGTCCGGCTGCAGTTCGCCGACCAGGGTTTTCAGCATGGTGGATTTACCCACGCCGTTGGCGCCCAGAATGGCAATCTTCTCGCCCACTTCCAGCAGCAGGTTGAAGTTTTTAAACAGCGGGCCTTCATCGAAGCCTTTGGTAAGAGCTTCCACTTCCAGCGCGTTACGGAACAGCTTCTTGTCCTGCTCGAAGCGGATGAACGGGTTCTGACGGCTGGAGGCTTTAACCTCTTCCAGCTTGATTTTATCAATCTGACGCGCACGCGAGGTTGCCTGACGCGATTTAGAGGCGTTAGCGCTGAAGCGGCTGACGAAGGACTGCAGGTCGGCAATCTGCGCTTTCTTCTTGGCGTTGTCCGCCAGCAGACGTTCACGCGCCTGGGTGGCCGCCGTCATGTACTCGTCGTAGTTGCCCGGATACACGCGCAGCTCGCCGTAGTCCAGATCCGCCATGTGCGTACAGACCATATTCAGGAAGTGACGGTCGTGCGAGATGATGATCATGGTGCTGTCGCGATCGTTCAGCGTCTGCTCCAGCCAGCGGATGGTGTCGATGTCCAGGTTGTTCGTCGGTTCGTCGAGCAGCAGGATGTCCGGGTTAGAGAACAGCGCCTGTGCCAGCAGCACACGCAGCTTCCAGCCTGGCGCGACTTCGCTCATCGGGCCGTAATGTTGTTCAACAGGGATCCCCACGCCCAGCAGCAGCTCGCCCGCGCGCGCTTCCGCAGAGTAACCGTCCATCTCGCCGTACTGCGTTTCCAGATCGGCCACCTTATAGCCATCTTCTTCGCTCATTTCGGCCAGCGCGTAAATGCGATCGCGCTCCTGCTTCACTTCCCACAGCTCCGCGTGCCCCATGATCACGGTGTCGAGCACGGTGAACTCTTCGAAGGCGAACTGATCCTGACGCAGCTTACCGATACGCTCGTTAGGGTCGAGCGAGACGTTGCCGAGGGTCGGCTCCAGATCGCCGCCGAGGATCTTCATAAAGGTGGATTTTCCGCTACCGTTGGCACCAATCAGGCCGTAACGGTTGCCGCCGCCAAATTTGACGGAAATGTTTTCGAACAGCGGCTTACTGCCAAACTGCATAGTGACGTTGCTGGTAACTAACACGGGGAGATTCCTGCGAAAAGTGTGATAAACACGGCATTATGCCACAATTCCGAATTGAGATCCCGTGTTGCGGCAATCCACTAAACTTTAACAAAATCGAAAAAAATGTGATTTCGTACACATCTGAATTCCCTGTTAGCGGGAATGCACATATAATGCGCTCCCATCACAGATTCAGACTTATCAACTCATCGCCAGAATGGCTTAGATACCTCGCACAACATGAACATGAAATTAACAACGCTTTTTGCGGCGGCGTTAGCCGTAGTAGGTTTTTGTAAGACCGCGTCTGCGGTGACGTATCCCCTGCCAACAGACGGTAGCCGTCTGGTAGGCCAGAACCAGGTTGTGACGGTACCAGAAGGTAACTCTCAGCCGCTGGAGTATTTCGCGGCGCAGTACCAGCTGGGCCTGTCTAACATGCTGGAAGCAAACCCGGGCGTTGACCCGTATCTGCCAAAAGCGGGTACCGTGTTGAATATTCCTCAGCAGCTGATCCTGCCGGATACCGTTCATGAAGGTATCGTGATTAACAGTGCCGAAATGCGTCTGTATTACTACCCGAAAGGCACCAACACCGTTATCGTGCTGCCAATCGGTATCGGCCAGCTGGGTAAAGACACCCCGATGAACTGGACCACGAAAGTCGAGCGTAAGAAAGCGGGCCCAACCTGGACGCCGACTGCCAAAATGCACGCGGAATACATCGCTGCGGGCGAACCGCTGCCAGCCGTAGTACCGGCAGGCCCGGATAACCCGATGGGTCTGTATGCCCTGTACATTGGTCGCCTGTACGCTATCCACGGTACTAACGCCAACTTCGGTATCGGCCTGCGCGTGAGCCACGGCTGCGTGCGCCTGCGTAACGATGACATTAAATTCCTGTTCGAAAACGTGCCGGTCGGTACGCGCGTGCAGTTCATCAACGAACCGGTGAAAGCGACCTCTGAGCCAGACGGCAGCCGCTACATCGAAGTGCACAACCCGCTGTCCACCAGCGAAGACCAGATCAACAACAACGAAGTCGTCCCTGTTACGCTGAACAGCGCGGTACAGGCGGTGACTTCTCAGCCTGACGTAGAAACGGCGATTGTTGACCAGGCCGTGCAGAACCGCTCCGGTATGCCGGTGCGTTTGAACTGATAGAGAAGCATTAAAAAAGCGGGCCTCGTTGCCCGCTTTTTTTTACCCGTTATTCACGATCACAATCCCGCCGTGGTCGTACCGATAGTGACAGTGGGCATACTCCAGCGCTGTGCCATCTTCCAGATAAATGACCTGCTCCACCTCCAGAACCGGATCGGTTTCCTCGCAGACCAGATGCTCCCTGTCCAGCGCGCTGGGCTTAAGCGCCCGCACCACCCGATACGACCCCATAATTTTCAGCCCCAGCGTCTCCTGCACGTACTGGAACACTGAACCTTCAAGATGGTTTTTCGTCAGGCCCGGCACCAGATTCATCGGCATCACCGTGGAATCCAGCGACATAGGTTCACCGTTCAGCAAACGCAGGCGAATGAAGTCATAGATCGGCGCATCGGCATTGATCATCAGCGACGCCTGCTCTTTCTCGTTCGGGAAGCGCAGCTCAAAATGCACCACCTGGCTGGTTACCTTGCCCAGGTGTTCCCAGGTTTTAGTCGCGCCGAAGTAGTCGCTGCCGGAGAGATCCCACTGCGAGAGCTGGAGGAAGTTTTTGCGAATAAACGTGCCCTGGCCCTGACGGGTATAGACCAGACCTTCGACGATCAGCTGGCGCATCGCCTGCTGAATGGTCATCCGGCTGGTGCTGAACTCCGCCGCCAGCGCAAACTGGTCCGGGAGCGGTTCATTGGCGGCGTACTGCTGGCTGATAATGCGTTTCTTGATTTCCCGCGCTATGGTGATGTACTTCGCCGCCATCGTCCTTCCTTTCAGTTAGTTTTCTATCCCGCTGTTTTTCAAGGCCACTCGCTCGGCAATTTTGAGGAAAGGCAGGTAGAAGAATACACCAAATACGATGATTGCCAACTGCACCACTACCGCCCGCCAGTCCCCTGCCGTCGCCAGCCAGGCGCTGAGAATCGGGGGCGTGGTCCACGGGATCATCACCACGCAGCGCGACATTAACCCCAGCGTGGTACAGAGCCAGGCGACGTAAATGCCTATCGCGGGCAGCAGCACAAACGGGATCATCAGCGGCAGGTTAAACACAATCGGCAGGCCAAAAATCACCGGTTCGTTGATGTTAAACAGGCCCGGCGCCAGCGACAGACGCGCCACCTGCTTCGCCGACTTTTGTCGGGAGAAGATAAAGATGGCAATCAGGAGCGAGATGGTGCTGCCCGTCCCGCCCACCATGCCAAAGGTCGGCACGAAGATGTTGTTGATGATGTGCGGGATCGGCTGGCCGTTGGCGAAGGCCAGCATGTTCTCGTTGGTGTTGATCAGCAGGAACGGCTCCAGCACCACGCTGTTAACGACTGACTGATGAATGCCGAGCGTGAACAGGAAGTTACCGAAGCTGTAGATAAAAATCGTCCCCGGCAGGCTGGTGTTGATCAGCCGCAGCGGCTGCTGGATAAAGGTCGTAATGAGATGGATCAGGTCCGTATGCAGCACGTTTGCCAGTATCGCCGCCAGCACCGCGAACAGGGAGAGCGTGAGGATCGTCGGGATCAGCGCGGTAAAGGATTTGCTCACCGCCGGGGGCACATTTTCCCCGAGCGATATGTGCAGCGCCTTCAGGCGCGAAATAGCGATAAACACTTTCGTTGAGAGCAGCCCAATCAGCACCCCGGCGAAAATGCCGGTTGAGCCGATATTGGCGAACGTCAGCACCTGCGTGACGTTCACCGCAGCGTCGCTGCCAACGGGCGTAACCTGTAAGCGCATCGGCATCATGATGATAAAACTGCTGACGGCGATAACCACTGCCGAGACCGGATTGTCGAAACCTTTGTTGCGCGCCAGCGACCAGGCAATCATCGGGGCCAACAGCAGCGCGGCGATGTTCAGCGTGCCGTTGATAATCGCCTCGCCCCACACCTTACACTGCGCGAGCGTGTCGCCGTGAAAAATCCACGGAAACACCACGTTGTTCACCAGCACCGCCAGACCGGCGAGGATGAAAATGGGCATCACCGTGGCGAAGGCGTCGCGCAGGGAGCGAAGGTGCACCTGGTTTGCCAGGCGCGCCGAGAACTCTACAAATTTATCGACAAAAGACTGCATGTGCGGTGTTATTTTTGTTTCAGACATAGCGGATATTTCCCATCAATCAGTCACAAAAACGGCCTGGCAGCGTACGGCTTACATCTCGCGTCCGTTGGTATGGATAACCTGTTTTAACCACGCGTAGCTCTTCTTCGGCACGCGCTTCAGGTCTTTCAGGTCGTGGTTTTCACGGTTGACATAGACCACGCCGTAGCGCTTACGCATATCACCCTGAGAGCTGAGAATGTCGATCAGGCCCCAGCCGAGGTAGCCGAGAACTTCTGCTCCGTCTTCGAACATCGCCTCTTTCATGGCATTGATATGCGCCCGGTGGTAGTCAATGCGGTAGGTGTCCTCAATCGGGTTCACGCCGTCCCAGGACTCAATCACCCCAATGCCGTTCTCGATCGGGAATACCGGCAGGCGCCAGTCGTTATAATAACGGGTAATGATGGTGCGAAAACCGAGCGGGTCTATCTGCCAGTTCCACTCGGTGGCTTTCAGGTACGGATTGTTTTTCTCGCCGTGCAGCAGGTAATAGTTCACGGGAGTGCCTTCCGGGATCGCATCGCTGTCCAGCGTTTTACTGGCATAGTAGCTGAAGGCCATATAGTCGTTTTTGGTGCGCGCCAGCAGCGCTAAATCTTCAGCGCGGTAGATATCGCCAAAGCCCTCCTGCTCCACCACCGCCATCACCGCCGGGCTGTAGCCCTGCCCGGCAAAGACGCGCAGCAGGTTCTGGTTGAGGAACTCGTCGTACTGCTGGGCGCAGAAAATATCGCGCGGTTTGCAGGTGGCCGGGTAGATCAGCTGGTGCGCCAGCATGCCACCCATCAGCTGGCCCGGTTTGGTCTGGTGCAGGTACTCGGTCAGCGACATGTGCGCCACCATGGTGTGGTGCTGCAGCTCGTACAGCTCGCGCAGGGTTTTCTCCCCTTTAATGTAGCCGGATATGCGAAACGCTTCCGGCATATGGAAGATGTTCTGCTCGTTGAAGGTCAGCCAGTACTTTACGCGATCGCCATAGCAGTCAATCATCTTTTTGCCGTAGCGGATAAAGGCGTCCATCACGCGGCGGTCGTTGAAGCCGTTGTACTCCTGCGCCAGCGCCAGCGGCATATCGAAGTGGTACAGGCAGATCATCGGCTCGATGCCGCGGGCGATGAGATCGTCGATAAAGCGGTCGTAAAACGCGATGCCTTCGTCGTTGAACGGGCCGTCACCCAGCGGGCAGACGCGGCTCCATGAGATCTGGAAGCGGTAGCAGTTCATCCCCAGATCCTGCATCAGGTCGAAATCCTCCCGGTAGCGGTGATAGGAGTCGGTCGCCACTTTCCAGTCGGAGACATTCTCCCCGGCTTCACGAATGTCGTACACAGACATCCCCTTTCCGCCCTCATTCCAGGCACCTTCCGTCTGCATGCTCGATACCGAGTTGCCCCATAAAAAGTTTGCCGGCAGCTGATTGTTCATGGTCTCTCCCTATATGACTAGTCATTTAAAAATTCATGACTAGTCATATAGGTGAAGATGGCATGTCGATCAAAGCGGAGGATCGTTTTTTGTGAGACATGTCGGAAAGAAAACGTCGGGCAGGAAATGAATCGCGCAAACCCTGTTATTGAAGCCGGTGCCTTAGCCTATGCAAAATCACATTTCCCGCTCGTGCCGCTGGCTGGCCTCATAAAATCACTATTAACTTAATGAGCACGAACCACGGCCCAGGCCGGAAAATAAAAATCTTAACTCTATCAAATGGAAAATGACGCTCATGAAGATATCTACTGGCCGTATCGCATTCGCTCTCAGCTTAGCGCTGCCATGCTCAATGACTTACGCGGCAACGGTGTATACGGGTGATAAGGTACAGGGAGTGCCGGTCATCTCGACTCTGGATGTATCAGACCTGACAGCAGGACAACATCGCTTCATGTTCGAGGGGGTTGAGACAGGAACGGGACAGCGCTGGTATGTACCCATCATGGTGGCAAAAGGGAAAACGGACGGGAAGAAAGTTCTGCTGCAGGCGGGCGTCCACGGGGATGAGCTAAACGGAGTGCGCATCGTACAAAAAGTAATGGAACAACTGGACCCCGCAAAAATGAACGGCAGCGTTATTGGCATTATTGGTCCAAACCGTTCTGGACTTGAAAGGGTCTCCCGGACATGGTCCGTTTCAACCGATGGGGGTGAGACGATCGACTACAACCGCGTGCATCCGGGAAAAGAAACGGGTAACCCTGCCGAGCGTCAGGCATGGATGATGTGGAATAACGTTTACAAGGGAAATGTCGACCTGGCGATTGACTATCACACCCAGTCTACCGGAACGGCTTATCCGCTGTTCATTTATGCTGACTACCGCAATGCGGATGCCCGGACTATTGCAGAACTTTTTCCGGCAGATCAAATTAAGAAAGATCCCGGTGAAGCCGGCTCAATGGAAACTACCTTTATTCAAAATGGTATCCCGGCGATAACGGCCGAGACGGGAGAGCCGAGGATTTACCAGCAGGATATGATTGCCCGGGGTGTAGAAGGTGCCCGCAATGTACTGATCCATTATAAGGTGATTGAAGGCAAAATCGGCGCAACCGCCAGCAGCAATAAAACGTATATTGGTAATGCTATCAGTTCAATACGAGCGACCACGGGTGGGTTTGCGGAAGTATTCGTTAAGCCCGGCGATACGGTAAAAGCAGGGCAAGAAGTCGCCCTGCAGCGAAATGCATTCGGTGATGTTGTCGCGAAGTATTCAGCAGAGCGGGACGGCAAAGTACTGTCAGCTGGAACGGATGTAGTAAGAGAACCCCGAGCCCTGCTGGTAAGAGTTCTTGAGCAAAATCCAGCGGCAACCTGCAAAGACGGTTGCTGATTTCCGCCAGAGCCCATCGTTGAATCGGCAAAAGCATGCTCAGTGAAATAAGCCGCTTTCGCCGATTGCTGTAACGATGGGCAAAGAAATTTAAAATCTCCTGATGAAAAAGGTTACTGTTGCGCTAGCTGATTGCTGCGATATTCCCCCTGACGCTCCAGCATCCAGCCAGGGTATTCCCGCGGCAGCGCGCTCACCGCATCCAGCTGTTTGAGCTCGTCTTCGCTTAAGCGGATCCCGGTGGCGGCAATGTTGTCGTCCAGCTGTTCGACGCGTTTGGCCCCGATAATCACGCTGGTCACGGCTTTTTGATGCAGCAGCCAGGCCAGCGCGATTTGCGCGACGGAGACGCCCTTGCTTTCGGCAATCACGCGCATCACGTCCACGCAGTCAAAGGCGCGCTCTTTGTTCACCGGCGGGAAGTCAAACTCCAGACGGCGGCTACCGGCTTCGCTCTGCCCGTCGCGGCCATATTTTCCGCTCAGCAGGCCGCCTGCCAGCGGGCTCCAGACCATTAGCCCGACGCCTTCGCTCTGCATCATCGGCACCAGCTCGCGCTCAAGATCGCGTCCGGCGATGGTGTAATACGCCTGGAGGGATGCGAAACGCGCCAGCCCGAGACGCTCGGAAATGCCCAGCGCTTTGGCAATCTGCCACGCCGCCCAGTTCGAGACGCCGATATAGCGCACGTGGCCGTGCTGCACCAGGTTATCCAGCGCATACAGTGTCTCTTCAATCGGCGTGGCCGGGTCGAAGCCGTGCAGCTGATAGAGATCGATATGATCGAGCTGCAGGCGGCGCAGGCTCTCCTTCACGCTGCTGATGATGTGATAGCGCGAGCTGCCGCGCGAGTTCACCCCTGCCGTTCCGGTTTCGCCGAACACTTTGGTCGCGACCACCACGTTCTCGCGAGGGATTTTCAGGTTTTTCAGCGCCTGGCCGACGATCTCCTCCGAACGCCCTTCCGAGTAAACGTCCGCGGTATCGATAAAGTTGATCCCGGCATCCAGCGCGCGGCCCACCAGCTGTTCTGCTTCGCTTTGCTGGAGCTGTCCAATCTTGCCCCACATGCCGCCTTCACCGCCGAAGGTCATGGTGCCGAGGCAGAGTTCAGAAACGAACAGTCCAGTATTGCCCAGTTTTTGATAACGCATAAGATAATCCTCGCATGTCGTTTAAGGGGTACACGATAGTTATACCCGCCCCTCAGCCATCGCGAATGTGGTGTTCCTGTCCGTTTCTTGCCCAATCCTCTGAATATTTATCCGCGCGGGGCGTCGCCAAAGACGCTGTAGTCCGGTAATTGCACCTGCTGATACGGCTCCCAGCCGCCGCCGAGCGCCTTGTAGAGCGCCACCAGATCGAGGGCGCTTTGCACCTGCGCCTGCGCGCGCTGCTGCTGGGCCTGCGCCAGCTGACGCTGGGCGTCCAGCACGTCGATAAAGCTGGCGATCCCCTGGCGGTAGCTGTCGCTGGCTAAATCGAAGGCGTTTTGCAGGGCATCAATGGTTTTCGCCAGGCCCGCCTCACGCTGCTGGTCGGTGCGATAGCTCACCAGCGCATTTTCGACATCGCCAAGCGCGGTGAGCACCGTCTGACGATAGTCCAGCACCGCCGCCCCCTGCTGCGCGCGCGCCACCTTGACGCTGGAGACCAGCCGCCCGCCCTGGAATATGGGAATGGAGACCTGCGGGCCAAAGCTGTAGAAGTGGCTGCTCCAGTCGGTCAGCCAGTTGGTTTCGCTGTTGCGCAGGCCAAACTGCCCGGAGAGGGTAAAGCTCGGGAACAGCTCCGCCACCGAGACGCCAATTTGCGCCGTGGCAGCATGGAGGTTCGCCTCAGCTTCGCGCACGTCCGGACGGCGTCGCGCGAGCGTAGACGGAATGCCGGTCTGCACGATATCCGGCAATGCGGGCATCGGCTGCACGCTTTGTAACTCCGCATCGAGCGCACCCGGCGGCTTGCCGAGGAGGATCGCCAGACCGTTCATCGCCTGCCGCTCCTGCGCCTGGTACTGCGGCAGCTGCGCCTCCAGGTTGCCCAGTTGCGCCCGCGCATTTTCTACATCCATCTGCGGCGACAGCCCGCCCCGCTGGCGGCTTTCGGTCAGATCCAGCGTCTGCTGCGCGCTTTTAATCTGGGTGTTCAGCGTGGCGATAATGCTCTGCGCCCCGCGCAGCTGGAGCCACGCGCGCGCCACTTCCGCCTCCAGCGACACCAGCGCGTCGTTACGCTGCTCGATAGCGGCTTTCTGCTGCGCTTCGGCGGCTTCCACCTGCCGGCGTACCTTGCCCCACAGGTCAATTTCCCACTGAGCGTCGAAGCTGCCCTGGTAGAGGTTGATCGGCTGCGTCAGGGGGCCTAACGCGCCCCGCAGCTCAGGATCGACATTATCCAGCTGGTCGTACACGCCGTGGGACTTCAGCTCCCCTTCCAGCCCGAGCTGCTGGCGCGTCGCCTGCAGATTGCCGTTCACCGACGGGTAAAACGCCCCGCCCGCCTGGTTAATCTGCTCACGCGCTCCGGCGATGCGCAGCACCGTCTGCTGCAGCGTCAGGTTCCCGGCGATGGCGCGCTCAACCAGGCTATTTAACTGCGGCGAACCGAAGGTTTTCCACCAGCGCGGGTTTGTCGCGGCGGAGGTAGTTTGCGATTTCACCGTGCTGTCGACCTTATCGTTCCAGTGCGTGACGGCAGGCGGCGCGGGCGGCTGATAGTCCGGCCCGACGGCGCAGCCTGCCAGCATCATCATTATCATCAGGGGGTGTAAACGTCTGTGTATCATCAATGTGCTCCTGCACTCCCCTCGCTCTTAACCGGCGAGAGCAACAAACAAAACGGAATCAGTAACAAGGCCACGGCGCTCAGGATGGTAAAGACGTCGATGTAGGCCAAAAAGCGCGACTGCTCAATCATGGTCTGGTACATGCGTCCGGTGGCAATCCCGATGGGGTCCCCTACCTGGGTGGTGAAGTTCTGGATTGCCTGGGCGCTTTCGCGTATTGCCAGCTGGAACTGCTCGTTAAACGGTGAGGCGTGGTACGCAAGATGCGCACTGTGCGCCTGAGACCGTTCGGTGATGGCCGCCGTCGACAGCGAGATCCCAACCGAGCCCGCCACGTTGCGGAACATGGTGAACAGCGCCGCCGCGTCGGCATTCAGCCGTCTTGGGATCGAAATAAAGGCAATGGTGGTCAGGGGCACAAACAGGAATCCCAGCCCCAGCGACTGGGCGCTGCGGAACAGCACCAGCGTCTCGAAGTCGATATCCGGGGTCAGCGTGCGCGACCAGAAGAACGACACCGCCAGACAGGTAAAGCCAAAGGCGATAATCCAGCGCGTCTGTACAACCGGCATCAGCTTCAGCACCAGCGGAATAGTCAGCACAATCAGCACCGCCCCGGGCGACAGCACCAGCCCGGACCAGGTGGCGGTATAGCCCAGGTCCTGCTGCGCCAGCTGCGGGATCACCACGGAACTGCCGTACAAAATCATCGCCATCCCCGCCATCAGCAGGCTGGAGATGGCAAAGTTGCGGTCCTTCATGCAGTGCAGATCTACCACCGGCTTTTTGGCATACACCAGCCAGTAAATGGCACCGATAATGCCGATAAGCGTTAACACCGCGAAGGTACGAATAAAGTTCGAGTAGAACCAGTCCTCATCTTCCCCCCGGTCAAGCATCACCTGCAGGCAGCCCAGCCCCAGGGCGATCAGGCCGATCCCCGTCCAGTCGATAGTCAGCTTCTCTTTTGATTTGCTCTCCCACGGCGGATCTTCCAGCAGCTGGTAGATCGCCAGCACCGTGACAATCCCCACCGGAATATTGATAAAGAACACCCAGCGCCAGGAGTAGTTGTCGGTGATCCAGCCGCCCAGCGTCGGGCCGAGGACCGGTGCAACGATAATCGCGATGGATGAGAGCCCAAACGCTTTGCCCCTGTCCTCCGGCTTGAAGTAGTCGAGCAGCACCGACTGCTGCGTGGGCTGCAGCCCGCCGCCAAAAAAGCCCTGCATCACGCGGAACAGGATGATCTGCCACAGCTCGGTGGCAATCCCGCACAGAAACGAGCAGACGGTAAACATGACGATGCAGATCAGGAAGAACTGTTTGCGGCCGAATACCCGGCTCAGAAACGCCGAGATGGGCAGCACGATGCCGTTCGCGACCAGGTAGCTGGTTAACACCCAGGTGGATTCGTCATAGCTGGACGAGAGCGAACCCGCCACGTGGGGCAGCGCCACGTTGACGATGGTGGTGTCCAGAATTTCCATAAACACCGCCAGGGTGACGACAATCGCCACCGCCCACGGATTGCTGGCGGGCTTCCAGCTGTCGTGGCTGTGATCCGTCATTCCACCGTCACCTTCGGTGCAACCGACAGCCCCAGCGGCAGCGGTTTGTTCGGATCGAGGCCTTTATCAATCACGATTTTGACCGGCACGCGCTGCACAATTTTGACGAAGTTACCGGTAGCATTTTCTGCCGGGAAGGCGGAGAAGCGCGAGCCGCTGCCCTGCTGGATACTGTCTACGTGCCCCTCAAGCTCCATATCCGGCCACGCGTCGACGGACACGGTGACCTTATCGCCCGGCTTCATGCGCTCAAGCTGGGACTCTTTGAAGTTCGCCACCACCCACACGTTCGGCGAAACCAGTGAGAACAGCGCCGTTCCCGCCTGCACCAGCGTGCCGGGCTGCACGTTGCGTTTGGTGACAAATCCGTCGAACGGGGCGCGGACTTCGGTGTAAGAGAGATTCAGATTGGCCGTTTCAAGCTGCGCTTTCGCCTGATCGACCTGACGCTCGCGCGCTTCAACGTTGGTTTCCTGCTGGCGGATTTGCAGCTGTACCTGCTCTGCCACTTCCAGCTGCGCCTGGGCGCTGGCCAGCCCTGCCTGGGCGCTACGCAGCTGAGCGTTCGCGGAATCAATGCTTTGCTGGGTGGTTGCCCGCGGGTCGACGCCGCGCTGGCGACGGTACTCCGCCTGTGCGTTAGCCAGATCGGCCTGCGCTTTCAGCACCTGCGCTTTGGCTTCGTCACGCTGGGCGGGATACTGGACTTTTGAAAGCGCCAGCTGCGCCTGGGCCTGATGCAGCTGCGCGATAGCCAGCCCAAGCTGGGCCTGGGCCTGATCGCGCTGCGCGGTGGTATCTCGCGGATCTATGACCACCAGCAGATCGCCCTTTTTCACGCGCTGGTTATCACGTACGCGCAGCTCGGTGACGTAGCCCGCCGTTTTCGGGGCAATCGTCACCACGTCGCCGTCGGTAAAGGCGTCGTCGGTCGTCTCTTCGTTACGGGTTAAAAACCACCAGACCAGCGCCACGACGACCATTACCACGACGACAATGCCGAGGATAATTAACGGTTTCTTGCCCGGGCGCTTACGCTCATTATTGTTTTTGTCCTGCTCGTCAGCAGGCGGGTTTTGATCTTCAGCCATAGTTCAGCAACGGTCCTGTCAGTGAGCGGCATCACACTATGCCGTTCACTAAAGCTAGGACGTTGCTATACGTTTGCCAGGAAAAACTGACAAATTGCGCACTATATGAGAAGGAATATTCCGAAACCGATCGCCGCGGCCCAAACCAGCATCGGGATTGACCAGAGATGGAAGCGCCACCAGATACGACGATCGTTGGCCATACGCAGGGCAATGAGGTTTGCCAGCGAGCCGGGCAGCAGCCCAAACCCGCCGATGTTCACCGCCCAGGCCAGCAGCGTGTCCGGCGGAACATAGTTGAGCAGCAGAATGGTGGAAGGCACGTTGCTGATAAACTGCGACAGGCCAATCGCCGTCAGCCACAGCCCTGCCTGCGGCAGACTGCTGACGCTGTGCAGGACGCTTTGCAGTACCGGGAGCTGAATAAGCAGATGCACGTCGATGAACATCGCCATAAAGACCAGCAGCAGCGTCCAGTCCACGCTGACCAGAACGCGACGCGCCAGGACGACAAAGCCTGCGGCAACGAGCAGGACGCCCGCCAGCTCATACTTCAGCTCCAGCGCAAAGAGAAAGACAATGTATAACCCGAGGCAGCTCCACACCAGACGCGGCTGCCACTGCGGGCCCGTTGTGCCGCTGTGGTACTGCAGTTTTTTATCAGGAAACGCAAACCAGCATACCGCCAGCAGCGACAACATCATCACCAGCGCCAGAGGGGCCATCTGCCAGGTAAAGGCGGCGAACGACAGCCCGGAACGTCCCCAGAGAAGGATATTTTGCGGATTGCCGATAGGCGTCAGAAGTGAGCCTGCATTGACGGCGAGCGCTTCAAAGATGATCAACCGGCTGACCGGGATCTCGCACAGCTTACGCAGCGTAAGCGTGAGGGGCACGATGATAAACAGCGCCACATCGTTGGTCAGAAACGTCGACAGCACCGCGGCAGAAAACACCATAAACAGGGACAGCCTGCGTTCGGTGGCAAAGCGGCGCACCATTTTACGGCCAAGAACGTCAAAGTAGCCGCTCAGCTCAACCCCTTTGGTGAGCATCATCAGGCCGCTCAGGGTAATGATGGTGCGCCAGTCAATCGCGGCGGGCCAGGCCTGCGGCGTAAACGGCACAAAGAGGCTTAACCCTGCGCCAATGAGTAATAAGAGATGGAAGAAACGATCGCGTGCCAGGGCCTGCAGTCCAGGGATTTTCATTCAGCGGAGGGACCATATTTAAGGGTAAATTCGCGAAACTTCACCAGCGTCTCTTCGCTGACGTGGTGTTCCATGCCTTCCGCATCCCGGCGGGCAATCTCCGGGCTGACGCCCAGCACCAGTAAAAAATTCTCGACAAGCTGATGGCGCTCGCGGCTCTCCTGCGCGAGTTTCTCCCCCTCCGGCGTCAGAAAAACACCGCGCCAGGGAATCATTTCAATTAAGCCCACGGAGGCCAGGCGTTTTAACATTTTAGCGACAGTTGGCTGTGAAACCCCCAGCCTGGCGGCCATATCGACCTGGCGCGCTTCACCAACCTCACGAATCAGATCGGAAATGAGTTCAACATAATCATCAATCAGTTCACGCCGGTGCGCTTCACGGACCTGGCGAAAACCTTCGACATGTTCTTCAACATTCACCAGTTGCGTCGTTTTCCTCATTGTCGGATGACCTGCGCGACGGTTCATTGTACTTCCTCAGTGGGGTGACGCTTCCAGCGCCCGGTTTCGAGAGCGCACATTGTAAACCATAGCTCTGCAAGCACAAAAAATTAACGAAATAGCCATAGCTATACAATATAGCCTGTGCTATATCTGTATGTAATGCAGTCACCCTTCATGGATCGAAGGGATCAAAACTCAGGAGGTCTTATGAATGAATTCAAGAGGTGCATGACCGTGTTTACCCACTCCCCCTTTAAAGTGCGCTTAATGCTGCTGAACATGCTGTGCGATATGTTTAACAACAAACCGCATCAGGACGATAAAACTTCCAACTAAGCGGCGTTGCGGTACGCCGCTTCATTTTCCCGTCACATTCTCGCTGTAAACTGGCTTTCAGCCGCCTTATTCCCGATCTTTTTTACGGATTTGCAATCCCCTTCGCAAAACATCTGCTTAGCAACTGTTGATATTATTTAGCGCTCGCACTATCTTCTTGCAGCCCTGCACAATTTGCGGCTCGCTGAAGCGGACCCTCATTCCCTCTCCACGCACTGTCAGGCAGGTTATGACCCTTGACGCCAGGGTGAGCACATGGCGTTTTCATCCATGATAGTGACCTATGAATGTAACCCTGATAGATACCGTTGTTACCCGCAGCCGGGCCTTAAGCCCGTGGACGGGTTTTTACTTTTTGCAGTCATTACTGATTAACTTTGCGCTGGGTTATCCCTTTAGTCTGCTCTACGCGGTAGCCTTCACCTGCATTCTGCATGTGCTGTGGCGAGCCGCCCCGCGCGTGCAAAAAACAGTAATCGGGATCTGTTCGCTGGTTGCTGCACTCTATTTCCCGTTCGGTCAGGCTTACGGCTCGCCAAACTTTAATACCCTGCTGGCGCTGCACTCGACCAATATGGAAGAGTCGACCGAGATCCTGACGATCTTCCCGTGGTACAGCTATGTGGTCGGGCTTTTTATCTTCGCGTTGGGCGTTATTGCCATCCGCCGTCAGTCGGGCGAGAAAAAATCCTGGGGTAAGATCGAAATACTCTGTCTGGTGTTCAGCATTGCCGTGGCGTTTGTCGCCCCCATCCAGAATATTCCCTGGGACGGTAAGTTAAGGCTCATCAATATCGGCTATCCGGTTTTCCGCTTCGTTAAAGACGTTGTTGTAAATAATAAAGAGGTTCTCGACGAACAGGCGCGCATGGCTGAGCTTTCCAATATGAAAGACACCTGGAACGTGCTGGCCGTTAAGCCGAAATATCACACCTATGTGGTGGTGATTGGCGAAAGCGCGCGTCGCGATGCAATGGGGGCGTTTGGCGGCCACTGGGACAACACCCCGTTTGCGAGTTCGGTCAAAGGCACTCTGTTTACCGATTATGTCGCGGCCAGCGGCTCAACGCAGAAATCGCTCGGTCTGACCCTTAACCGAGTGGTAGATGGTAAACCGCAGTATCAGGATAATTTTGTCACTCTGGCAAACCGCGCAGGTTATCAGACCTGGTGGTTCTCCAATCAGGGGCAAATTGGCGAATACGATACGGCCATCGCCAGCATCGCCAAACGGGCTGACGAAGTGCAGTTCCTGAAAAACGGCGATTTTGAAGCCGACAAAAACACCAAAGACGAAGCGCTGCTGAAAATGACGGCACAGGTCTTCGCCACCCCGCGCACGCAGCCTCAGCTGATCGTCCTGCACCTGATGGGGTCGCATCCGCAGGCCTGCGATCGGACTGGCGGGAAGTACGCGGAGTTCGTGCAGTCCAAAGAGACCTCGTGCTACCTCTACACCATGACGCAAACCGACGATCTGCTGAGCAAGCTGTACGATCAGCTACGCAATACGGGCGACAGCTTCTCTATGGTCTATTTCTCGGATCACGGGCTGGCGTTTAAAGAGCGTGGTAAAGAGGTGCAGTATCTGGCGCACGATGACAAGTTCCAGCAGAACTTCCAGGTGCCGTTTATGGTGCTGTCGAGTGATGATAAAACGCATCGCGTTATTAAAGCGCGCCGTTCGGCAAATGATTTCCTGCAGTTCTTCTCGCAGTGGACGGGGATTACGGCCGAACAGATAAAAACGGCTTACCCGTTTGTCTCTAACAAGAAAGCTCCCCCAGTGTACGTTACCAACTTCAAGTTACAGAAAGTTGACTACAACCATCTGGGTACGGATATTTTTGATATTAAGAATAAGTAGCGGTTCGATGCTCTCACCTTGGCCTACGGGGGGAGAGAAAAGACAAAAAAAATCCGCCACAGTGGGCGGATTTTTTATTTAATCACCGAAGTGATTAGAAGCGGTAACCTACGCCCGCGATCCAGGTGCCAACGTCAACGTTGCGGATACGGCTCTGCTCATAGGAGAAGTCCAGAGCAACGTCCTGGATTGGGTTGAACTGCAGGCCTGCGCCATAGGAGAAACCGTAGTCGCTGTTGCTTGCAGTGCGGCTTTCGCTCTGGTTTTCAGTCTGCTGGAATTTACCGTAGCCAACACCTACAACACCGTAGATGCTCGCCCAGTCATTCAGACGGTAAGCTGGACCAGCGGTGATACCGTAGTACTGGCCTTTGTTGTATGCGCCGTTTTCAGAACGATCTTTCTCGGTGTAGGTGAAAGAACCGATCACGCCCAGTGGGTTGTTATCCTGCTCGTAGCGATACTTCAGGTTGAAGCCGTTAGCTTTGTTCATCACGCCCTGATAGTCGCTCTGAGCGTAACCACCAGTAACAGTAGAAGTAGCAGCTACAGCGGTACCTGCGGAAACAGCCAGTACAGCGGCCAGTGCTGAAAGACATGCAATTTTTTTCATAACCACCTCAAATGTGCTTCAAGTAAGTCCGTAAGTTTTAAATATATCAAAAAAATTTGCGAAACTCTTTGTGATTCGTGATGTCTAATGAAACCTTTCCTGTAACAGAACGTTTCCAGCCTAAGCTATCTCTTTCAAATCACATGCAATTTTCACTACTAAATGCGCATAGTGCGCGTCTGCGCCGTTACATTCATCCAGATTATTCCTAATCTGACAGGCGATAAATCCACCAGCGCTTAACCATTTTACGGATTTCACGTGGTTTTTTTTCAACAGCGCCTCAACCGTTGCCGCATATTTCCTTTACACTGCAACCTTTACCTCATTTGACATAAGCTGACAGGAGAAAGGATGCCTGGGTTATCCCGCACATCGTCGGTCTGGTTGCCGGTCGCAGTGATACTCATTGCCATGTTGTCCATTCAAAGCGGTGCTTCGCTTGCAAAATCACTTTTTCCGCTGGTCGGTGCGCCCGGGGTAACAGCCCTGCGTATCGTGCTGGGCACTGCGATACTGGTGGTCATTTTCAAACCCTGGCGTCTGCGCTTCAAAAAGGAGCAGCGTTTACCCCTGCTGTTTTATGGACTCTCCCTGGGAGCAATGAACTATCTGTTCTACCTCTCTATTCAGACGATACCGCTGGGGATCGCCGTCGCGCTGGAGTTTACCGGTCCGCTGGCGGTGGCGCTTTTCTCCTCGCGACGTCCGGTCGATTTTATCTGGGTAGTGCTAGCCGTTCTGGGCTTATGGTTCCTGCTTCCCCTGGGCCAGAGTGTCGCTGAGATTGATCTGACGGGCGCCGCGCTGGCGCTGGGTGCAGGCGCCTGCTGGGCTGTCTATATTCTCACGGGACAGCGTGCAGGCGAAGAGCACGGTCCGGCAACGGTGGCGTTGGGTTCTCTGATTGCGGCCATCGTATTTGTGCCCATCGGCATGGCGCAGGCAACAGTATCTATCTGGCAATGGTCCGTCATGCCCATCGGGCTGGCAGTCGCGATTCTCTCTACCGCACTCCCCTATTCTCTGGAGATGATTGCCCTTACGCGTCTGCCGACACGCATATTTGGCACCCTGATGAGCATGGAGCCTGCCCTTGCCGCCATTTCCGGAATGGTGTTTCTCGGCGAAACCCTCACGTTGACCCAGACGCTGGCGCTCTGCTCGATTATCGCGGCTTCAATGGGCTCTACGCTCACTATGCGCCCGGAACCTAAAGTTGAAAAGGTGGATATCAGCTAAGGCCATATATTCTGCATGGCTTCCACGCCATGCAGAATAAAGGCCAGAAAGACAGACGTTATAATTTCTTACACACTTTGCGCTATTTTCGAAATATCCCTCTACGTTTGCGTCCCCATCCAGCAATTAAGATTGATCTGTATAAATTTAAAAATTAGTCATTAATTTCAATAAATTAAATTCTCAACCCACTTCTCGCTATTAAACCGATAGGCACAGCCAAACCGCAGAGAAAAAATCCGGTGCTATACTTAGTTCCGTAATTACCTGGGACATAAACATCAAGAGGATATGAGATTATGAGTACCGCTAAACTGGTGAAAACGAAAGCGTCTAATCTGCTTTATACCCGTAACGATGTACCGGACAGCGACAAAAAAGCGACCATTGAGTTGCTGAATCGCCAGGTGATCCAGTTCATCGATCTTTCGCTGATCACCAAACAGGCCCACTGGAATATGCGCGGTGCAAACTTTATTGCCGTTCATGAAATGCTGGATGGCTTCCGCACAGCACTGGTTACCCACCTCGATACGATGGCTGAGCGTGCCGTTCAGCTAGGCGGCGTGGCGCTGGGAACCACACAGGTGATCAACAGCAAAACGCCTCTGAAGAGTTATCCGCTCGATATCCATACCGTTCAGGATCACCTGAAAGAGCTGGCGGACCGCTACGCAATTGTGGCAAACGATGTACGCAAAGCGATTGGCGAAGCCAAAGATGAAGATACTGCAGATATCTTTACCGCCGCGTCCCGCGACCTGGATCAATTCCTGTGGTTCATCGAATCTAACATCGAATAATTCATACGAAATTTCTATCCAACCCTCGCCTTCCGGTGAGGGTTTTGCACATCTATGGTGCACGTTTTTTGCCTGAGACAGTGCAAAAGTGAAAAAATTGTAATAATCACCTCACACAACCGTTAACGGAAGATTGTTTTTTCGTCAGAATTTACGCTAAATATCTCCCCGTCAGTTGAGCCAAACGAAGCGCACCAAAACAGTGCTCCACTTTGGTGCAATAAAACCTCATTGCCCCATTAATTGTGCAATGCATGACATCATCCCCTTTGCAAAACAATAGCTTGTAAAGTTGGCACGATTTTTTCATTGTGCCAGCTGTTCTCGCAGGGGATCGCCCCGTGGATATAAAAGGAAATGCTATGAAGTCTGTATTAAAAGTTTCACTGGCTGCACTTACCCTGGCTTTTGCAGTGTCCTCTCAGGCTGCCGACAAACTGGTTGTGGCGACCGACACGGCGTTCGTTCCGTTTGAATTCAAACAGGGTGATAAATACGTTGGTTTTGATGTGGATCTGTGGGCCGCTATCGCAAAAGAACTCAAACTGGATTACACCCTGAAGCCTATGGACTTCAGCGGCATTATCCCGGCACTGCAAACCAAGAACGTTGATCTGGCGCTGGCAGGTATCACCATTACCGATGAACGTAAAAAAGCGATCGACTTCTCTGACGGCTACTACAAAAGCGGCCTGCTGGTCATGGTCAAAGCCGATAATAACGACGTAAAAAGCGTGAAAGATCTCGACGGCAAAGTAGTTGCGGTGAAGAGCGGCACCGGTTCTGTTGATTACGCGAAAGCAAATATCAAAACCAAAGACCTGCGCCAGTTCCCGAACATCGACAACGCGTACATGGAACTCGGCACCAACCGTGCTGACGCTGTTCTGCACGACACGCCTAACATCCTGTATTTCATCAAAACAGCCGGTAACGGTAAGTTCAAAGCCGTTGGCGAGTCTCTGGAAGCACAGCAGTACGGTATCGCGTTCCCGAAAGGCAGCGACGACCTGCGCTCGAAAGTTAACGGCGCGTTGAAAACGCTGAAAGAGAACGGCACCTATAACGAAATCTACAAAAAATGGTTCGGTACCGAGCCTAAATAATAAGACGTAAAAATGACGTTCACTCGGGGGCGACCTTTCGCCCCTGCTATTTTTGAAACACGGTAACAGTAACAGGAAATTATCATGCAGTTTGACTGGAGCGCCATCTGGCCTGCCATTCCTATCTTGCTTGAAGGCGCTAAAATGACCCTCTGGATTTCGGTCCTGGGTCTGGTTGGTGGGTTGATTATCGGTCTTGTCGCCGGTTTCGCTCGCACCTACGGCGGCTGGATCGCAAACCACATCGCACTGGTTTTCATCGAAGTGATCCGCGGCACACCTATTGTTGTGCAGGTCATGTTCATCTACTTCGCCCTGCCAATGGCATTCACCGACCTGCGCATCGACCCGTTCAGCGCAGCCGTTGTCACCATTATGATCAACTCAGGTGCCTATATTGCGGAAATCACCCGCGGTGCGGTGCTGTCGATTCATAAAGGTTTCAGTGAAGCCGGTCTGGCGTTAGGTCTTTCTCGTCGCGAAACGATCCGCCACGTTATTCTGCCGCTGGCGCTGCGTCGCATGCTGCCACCGCTCGGCAACCAGTGGATCATCAGCATTAAAGATACGTCGCTGTTCATTGTTATCGGCGTGGCCGAGCTGACCCGTCAGGGTCAGGAGATCATTGCTGGCAACTTCCGCGCGCTGGAAATCTGGAGTGCGGTAGCCGTTGTCTACCTGATCATTACTCTGGTTCTGAGCTTCGTTCTGCGTCGTCTTGAAAGAAGGATGAAAATCCTGTGATTGAATTTAAAAACGTTTCCAAGCACTTTGGTCCAACCCAGGTGCTGCACAATATCGATCTGAACATTAAACAGGGTGAAGTGGTGGTGATTATTGGGCCATCCGGCTCCGGTAAATCCACCCTGCTGCGCTGCATCAACAAGCTGGAAGAGATCACCAGCGGCGATCTGATCGTCGACGGCCTGAAAGTGAACGACCCGAAAGTCGACGAGCGCTTGATTCGTCAGGAAGCGGGCATGGTGTTCCAGCAGTTCTACCTGTTCCCGCACCTGACGGCGCTGGAGAACGTGATGTTTGGCCCACTGCGCGTGCGCGGTGCCAACAAAGCGGCGGCGGAAGCGCTGGCAAAAGATCTGCTGGCGAAAGTCGGCCTGGCTGAACGCGCGCACCACTACCCTTCCGAGCTGTCCGGTGGTCAACAGCAGCGCGTGGCGATTGCCCGCGCCCTGGCGGTCAAACCGAAAATGATGCTGTTTGATGAGCCTACGTCCGCACTCGACCCGGAGCTGCGCCACGAGGTGCTGAAAGTCATGCAGGATCTGGCGGAAGAAGGGATGACGATGGTTATCGTGACCCACGAAATCGGCTTCGCTGAGAAAGTGGCGTCCCGCCTGATCTTTATTGATAAAGGCCGTATCGCGGAAGACGGTAACCCGCAGGAATTGATTGCGAACCCGCCGAGTCAGCGTTTGCAGGAGTTCCTGCAGCACGTATCCTGATCTCTCGCTTTACACGTAAGCCGGGCATGCCCGGCTTTTTTACGCCAGATTGTTCCCAAAAATCCCCCTCCGCGTCCCGACTTCTATACTTATCATTTTGTTCGACATTTTCACCGGAGGACGCCGTGCCGTGGATCCTGTTACTGTTGATTAGCCTGTTTAGTGCGTCATCGTTCGCCGTCGCGATCCCCGGCGTGACCACCGGAACAACCGCCAGCCAGCAAAATACTCCCCCGCCGGAACCGGATGTCGAACAGAAAAAAGCCGCCTACAGCGCCCTCGCCGACGTCCTTGAGAACGACACTTCCCGGCAGGAACTCATCAGCCAGCTGAGGAAAGTGGCCGCCACGCCGCCGCAGGAGCCGGTGCCTGTCATCACCCCTCCCCAGGTGGAGGAGCAAAAAACGGTGCTGGAAAATGTCACCGACGTAAGCCGCCACTATGGGGAAGCCCTCTCCTCGCGCTTTGCTCAGCTCTACCGCAACCTGATTGGATCGCCGCATAAGCCGTTTAACCCACACACGTTTACCGCCGCGGCCACGCAGTTCCTGATGCTGGCCGGTGCGGTATTTCTTTTTTACTGGCTGGTGCGCCTGTGCGCGTGGCCGCTGTACCGCAAAATGGGACAATGGGGACGAAGGAAGAATCAGCATAAAAGCAGCTGGCTGCACCTGCCGTTGATGATAGCCTCAGCGTTTATCATCGATTTACTGCTGCTGGCCTTGACGCTGTTTTTAGGCCAGATGCTCGCCGACAGGCTGAACGCGGGCAATAAAACCATCGCCTTTCAGCAGTCGCTTTTCCTGAATGCCTTTGCCCTGATCGAGTTCTTCAAGGCGCTGCTGCGGTTACTCTTTTGTCCGCACGTACCGGAGCTACGTCCCTTCTCAATTCGCGATGCGAGCGCCAGGTACTGGGCGCTGCGTCTGAGCGTGCTCAGCGGGCTGATTGGCTATGGTCTGCTGGTTGCCGTGCCGATCATCTCCAACCAGGTAAACGTCCAGTTTGGCGCGCTGGCAAACGTCATTATCATGATCTGCATTACCGTCTGGTCGCTGTATCTTATCTTCCACAATAAAAAAACCATTACCCAAAGCCTGCTGAATCTGGCCGATCGCTCCCTTTCGTTCTTTAGCCTCTTTATCCGCGCTTTCGCCCTGGTGTGGCACTGGCTGGCAAGCGCCTACTTCATCGTATTGTGCTTCTTCTCGCTGTTCGACCCAGGCAATAGCCTGAAATTTATGATGGGGGCGACGTTCAAAAGCCTGGCCATTATCGGGATCGCGGCGTTTGTGTCGGGGCTGCTCTCGCGATGGATCTCGAAAACCATCACCCTGTCGCCGCAGGTACAGCGTAATTACCCGGAACTGCAAAAACGGGTAAACGGCTGGATGTCGGTATCGCTGAAGGTGGCGCGCATCCTCACCGTCTGCGTGGCGATCATGCTGCTCCTGAATGCCTGGAGCCTGTTTGATTTCTGGAACTGGCTGCACAACGGTGCGGGTGAGAAAACGGTCGACATCCTGATTCGCATCGCGTTGATTTTGTTCTTCTCTGCCGTCGGCTGGACGCTGCTGGCGAGCCTTATCGAGAACCGTCTGGTGTCGGATATTCACGGCCGTCCCCTGCCCAGCGCTCGGGCAAGAACGCTGTTAACGTTGTTCCGTAACGCGCTGGCGGTCATTATCAGTACCATCACCATCATGATTGTGCTGTCGGAAATCGGGGTGAATATCGCCCCGCTGCTGGCCGGTGCCGGTGCCCTGGGCCTGGCGATCTCCTTCGGGTCGCAAACGCTGGTGAAGGATATTATTACCGGCATCTTTATCCAGTTTGAGAACGGGATGAACACGGGCGATCTGGTAACCATCGGGCCGTTAACCGGCACCGTTGAGAGGATGTCCATCCGTTCAGTTGGCGTGCGCCAGGACACCGGGGCGTACCACATCATTCCCTGGTCCTCGATAACCACCTTCGCCAACTTTGTGCGCGGCATTGGTTCCGTGGTGGCGAACTACGATGTGGATCGTCATGAGGATGCCGATAAAGCGAAACAGGCGCTGCGCGATGCGGTAGAAGAGCTGATGCAGATGGAGGATATTCGCGGACTGGTGATTGGCGAGCCGTCATTTGCCGGCATTGTCGGGCTGACGAACACGGCGTTTACCCTGCGCGTGTCGTTCACCACCCAGCCGCTGAAGCAGTGGACGGTGCGCTTTGCCCTCGACAGCATGGTGAAAAAACACTTCGATCTGGCGAACGTGCGGATGCCCGTGCAGACGTATCAGGTATTGCCGCCGCCCGCATCGCCGCTCCCTCCGCAGGAGCCGACGCTGTAGCCTGGTTGCCGGGTGGCGGCTTCGCCTTACCCGGCCTACGACGGAGTGCTATTTGCGACGTTTGTTATTGTCCATAAACGACCAGGCGATAAAGCGGCTTTGCTTCTGACCCTGCGCCATCTCTTTTTTCACCACTTTTACGGCGCCCGCCTCGGTCAGGGCGCGGTAAAGTGGCGGCAGGTTATCTCCGCGGGATACCAGCGTCGTGAACCACTTCACCTGACGCCCAAACTGTTTGCTTTCCGCAATCATGCGCAGGATGAACGCCACTTCGCCCCCTTCACACCAGAGCTCCTGCTGCTGACCACCGAAATTCAGCGCGGCATCCTCAGCCTGACCCAGGTTGCGGCGCTTGCGCTCGCTGCCCGCACGGGCCGATGCCGCCGAATCATGGAAAGGTGGATTGCACATCGTGGCGTCATAGCTTTCGTTTTTGTGAATAATGCCGTTGAAGATCGAAGCCGTATCTTTCTGTCGACGCAGGCGAATGGCGCGGCTTAATCCCGGGTTAGCGTTGATAATCGCCTGGGCGCTGGCAAAGGCCTCGTCACCGATTTCGCTTCCGGTAAAGCGCCACTGGTATTCATGCGCGCCAATCAGCGGGTAAATCAGGTTTGCCCCGGTGCCAATATCCAGAATGGTGGCCTGCTGTGGAACAACACCCTCATTACCTTCGGCAAGAAGGTCAGCAAGGTGGTGAATGTAATCAGCCCGGCCCGGTACGGGTGGACAGAGAAAGCCTTCCGGAATATCCCATTGAGCCACACCGTAAAAATGCGCCAGCAGGGCTTTGTTCAGCATTTTCACCGCCTGCGGGTCAGCAAAGTTGACCGAGGGCTCACCCGCTGGGGTCTGAACAAGGTAGTCCTGCAGCGGCGGGCAGCTCAGGCATAACGCGTTCATGTCGTAGCGGCTGCGGTGGCGATTTCGCGGGTGTAATCCCGGCTTTTGGACAGTCATGGCATTCTCCTTTAAACAGCGGCGTAAGATACCCTGTGCTGGCTCAACGGTAAATCTTTCTCTGCAGCGCTTAGAAACTCGCCATAAATCAAGCACCTTTATGTCTATGATCCGTCAGCGAATTGTCAACTTATATCGTTCAAAAAATAAGCAGATCATCATCAAATATTTGCGCTAAGTCACACTCGTCAGGCTTCTAAACTTAAGGGGAATCACCTGTTGTTTCCTCATGAGGATGTGATTATGAAAAAGTACCTGACCCTTGCTGTTATCGCAGCCGCCCTGACGACCGCGTCATTTTCTGCCATGGCCGTTCAGTCGCTGACCCAGAGTACCGACACCAGCCAGCTTCGTCCTGCGGGCACCGTTTCGGTTAGCCGCGCCAGTAACCTTGACGATCTACAGGCTAAACTTGCTGAAAAAGCCCGCCAGGAGGGTGCAAAAGGATTCGTGGTGAACTCCGCTGGCGGAGACAACCATATGTACGGCACTGCGACCATCTATAAATAATCTTTCTCTTCCACAAGACTGCATCTGCCCAACGGGTGCAGTTCTCTTCTCCCTTCGCCTTGATTGCTCATTTTTTAACCCCATAGTGAACGTATACCTTAAACCGATTTCAGGAGGGCGCTATGGCTTCCGGCTGGGCAAATGACGACGCTGTTAACGAACAGATCAACAGTACTATTGAAGATGCGGTTGCGCGTGCCCGCGGTGAAATTCCGCGCGGCGAAAGCCTAACTGAATGTGAAGAATGCGGAGACCCCATTCCGGAAGCGCGCCGAAAAGCCATTCCCGGAGTAAGGCTTTGCATTACCTGCCAGCAGCATAAAGATTCGAAAAACTCATCGCACTCGGGATATAATCGCAGAGGTTCAAAAGACAGCCAGCTACGTTGACTTTCCTTTACCTAAGTTAACCGCGCCGGCCCTTAGCTTTACGCTCACGATTTTTAGCGAACCGCGTAGCAAAATGTGCCCTTCATTTCGCGTCTGTAAAGCGTATCCACAAGAAGTGTAAAGCGGTGCTTTGAATTTATTAATATTCAATAAGTTATTTGTCATTCAATTTTTTTGAGCAACCACGTCAATTCTCTTCGATTTTATCTCTCGAGAAAAACCGTGATACTTATCACATCGACGGAACATCGTCCCCTTAACAGAAACACCTGCGAGAGATTAATTATGAAAACCATCAAATTTGCTGTAGCTGCTGTTGCACTGTCCGCTCTGTCTTTCGGCGCTTTCGCTGTCGAGCCTGTCTCTTCTACTCAGGCACAGAACATGAATAAAGTCGGTGTGGTCAGTGCTGATGGCGCCACCACGCTGGACGGCCTGGAAGCCAAACTGGCTGAAAAAGCCGCTGCTGCTGGTGCAAGTGGATACACCATTACTTCCGCTAACGGTAATAACAAGCTGAGCGGTACCGCGGTTATCTACAAGTAATCGACTGAATGAATGCTGTCCCCTCGCCATACCCTCTGGTGAGCTGCTCCACCCTCATTGACCCTGTTGTTGTTACCCTTGCTTGCCCGTCCGCCACTGGACGGGCTTTTTTTTGTCTAAAACGCCTGCGCCACACGTTCAAGCCCGGCCTGGACAGATTCCACTTCGCCGGTTGCCAGCAAACAGCAGGCCATTTGCAGCTTAATCGAATGCGGAACAGGAACATTTCCGGCAAGGCACTGCTCAATCCAGTGGGCTGTAGTATGGGGATCTTTTGCCTCAGGCAATATCACACCGGTATTCTCTTCCCCACGCTCAAGAATGGCGCGCGTACCTGAAGAATCAATCAGCATGATCTGCGGGCAGCGCTGCGGGTTCGCATAAACCTCGCCTTCCGTGCCGTGCATCAACAGCGCCCTTGCGCCAATTGCCTCAAAGAATTGCCCCACGCGTGCCACGTATTCCGGGTGCGAGACGCTGGAGAGACGCAGGGCGACATCTTCGCCAAACGGCGTGGCCAGTTTTGCCAGCGTATGCGCGCTGTTGCGCACGCCCATGCGCCAGCGCATATCAAGCTGCTTCTCCAGCGGCGGGCAGAGCGTGCCGACCGGGATATAAACAGGCTGGTGGCCATCCAGCTTAGCCTGCGCCTGACCGGCATGACGCGTTGGTTCAATCCCCAACATCCCGAAAATGGTCTCCGTCAGCACGCGGGTGGGATCTTCGCTTACGCCGTGCACCACCACCGGGAATCCCAGCTTGTGTAATAAGATAGCGAGCAGCGGAGTTAAATTTGCCTGCTTGCGCGCACCGTTGTAGCTCGGGATCACGATCGGCATAGGTTTTGCCACCGGCGGCGTTAAGCGCAGCGTTTGTGCCTGCATGGCTTCATAGAAGCCATGCATCTCCGCTTCACCTTCGCCTTTAATACGCAGCGCAATAAGGATACCGCCCAACTCAAGCTCCGGAACCTCGCCGTTAAGCATACGGGTGTAAAGCGCGCGAGCAGTTTCATGGTCCAGGTCGCGGGCATGATGCTTCCCACGCCCTACCTCTTTGATAATTTTACGATAATCCACGACATTTCTCCTTACAGCAGGTTATCAACAATATAGCCCTGATAATGACTCCGCCGTTAGTTTTTTTGGCCACCCTGCTGAATTTTATAATTAATTGTTTTGTTGAGGAAATTTATTTTGCAAGAATTAATTGAATTATTTGGAAGCCGCGCAGGACCTTTCCCGACCCGAGTTTTCTGATTAAATAACCAGCGGTGAGTAGTTGAGACATAACTTCGAATAATGCGGGATGCAGATGTTGAAAGGAGAAACATACAGGTTTAAATATGAAAAAAGTCACTTTAGGTTTATTCATTGCTGCCGCTCTGGGATGCTCTGCATCTTCGTTCGCAGCATCCACCGGTGAAGGGCAAATTAACTTCACAGGTGAAATTATCGATTCCGCCTGTCAGGTCGTTAACGGCTTAAGCAGTCCGCTGAATGTTACTCTGGGCAAAGTATCCAAAACAACATTTACTGGTGTAGGCTCTACCAGCACCTTAACGAAATTTGATATTCAGTTAAAAGACTGCCCGGAAACGGTCACGTCTGCAGCCATTAATTTCGGTGGTACGCCAGATGCGGACAATAACACCACGCTGTCCTTGACCCCGGGTGCGACGACTGCAGCTGGCGTGGCGATTCAGCTGGTTGATTCTTCCGAACAGCCTGTCAGTTTATATACGCCTTCCAAGCAGTACCCTTTAGCTGCTGGAACGACGGTAAATAATCTGGAGTTTGGCGCGCGTTATATTCAGACTCAGGCATCGATCACTGCCGGCCAGGCTAACTCAGCCTCTACTTTTACAGTTATTTATAACTGATACGATCAATGAGGAGATATTCGTCTTCACGCGAAGGCTAATATTTCCTCTTTCATTGAGACAGATTTATGCGACACAGTTATTTATTAAGCGCACTTTTACTGACCGCAGTAACAGCCCATGCAGGTGTGATTATTAATGGCACTCGACTGGTTTATCAGGGAGAGAAAAAAGAGTCTTCGATTGGGATTTCCAATCCGGATGAGATTAACTATCTGGTACAGTCCTGGGTGGATACCGGTTTGAAAAAAGGCGGTAAAGCGCCATTTCTGATTACTCCACCGCTGTTCCGTCTGAACGCTAAAGAAGATAACGTGTTGCGTGTGGTTCGTACCGGCGGAAATATGCCAGAAGACCGCGAGTCGTTGTACTGGTTAAATATTAAAGCCATTCCTTCTTCAAGCCATGAAGAGGGCATTAATACATTACAAATAGCCATTAATACCCGTATTAAATTGCTGTATCGCCCTGCATCGATTAAAGGTAAACCCGAAGCAGTTGCTGACAAACTGGAATGGCACCGCGAAGGCAATGATCTGGTGGTAAACAACCCCACGCCTTTCTATATGAATTTCCAGAGCGTTGCGCTGAACGGCCAAAAAGTGGCAAAAGCGACCTGGGCTGTGCCAAATACCTCTACCCGCTTTGCTCTTCCGACAAATATGAGCGGTAACACCGTAAGCTGGTCGGTCATTACCGATTACGGAAGCATCAGTAAAACCTGGTCTGCATCCGTTCGTTAATATCTGTTGACGCCTGAATAATCATGTACAGCACAAATAAGCCGCTATTACGTCGACTGCGTGAAATGCTGCCCACTTTTTTTGGAATAGCGGTGACATGCTGCGCGCTGCAGGCCCACGCTGATGATTATTTTAACCCTGCCCTGCTGGATATTGATAATCCAGAACAGGCAAAGACCGATCTCTCTGTTTATGAAAAAGGTCCCGGTCAGGCGCCAGGTAAATATCAGGTCACGGTGTTCGTCAATAACAATAAAATCGACACACGTGACGTCCTTTTTACATTACAAAAAGATGCCCAGGGAGATGATTCCCTGCAGCCTTGCCTGAGTCTGGATGAATTAACGCGTCTGGGCATCAAAACCAAAGATTATCCAAAGCTGGCGGCAAAAGGGGAATGCGCGTACCTCAGCGCCATTCCTTCGGCCTCGGCAACTTTCCGCATCAAAAACCAGCAACTACTGCTGAGTATTCCCCAGTCGGCTCTGGGCCAGGTGCCCCGCGGCTACATCGATCCGAAAGAGTATGACGAAGGGATCACCGCGGGCATCCTGAACTATAGCGTTAACGCCAGCCAAAGCCGCGCTCGCCAGCAAGGGGAAGCGGACAACAGCAGCCAGTTTATTAACCTGCGCCCCGGTTTTAACATTGGTGCCTGGCGCGTGCGTAATTACAGCACCTGGAACCACAATTCGGATGGCGGTCAGGACGACGGCAAGCTGAACACGGTCTATACCTATGCCCAGCGCGATATCGTGGGGCTGAAGAGCGAGCTGACCGTGGGACAGAGCAGCACCCAGGCCGACGTTTTCGACAGTGTCTCTTACACTGGCGCACAGCTGGCTACCGAAAGCGACATGCTGCCGGACAGCGAGCGCGGGTATGCCCCGGTGGTACGCGGTACGGCGCACAGTAACGCCCAGGTGGTGGTTCGCCAGAATGGCTACGTTATCTACCAAAACACCGTCGCCCCAGGCGCGTTTGAGATTAACGATCTCTACCCTACCGGCAGCAGCGGCGATCTGAACGTCACGGTAAAAGAGACCGACGGCAGCGAGAGTCATTTCGTGGTGCCGTTTGCCTCCGTGCCTGTGCTGCAGCGGGAAAAACACCTGAAGTACAGCGTCGCTGCGGGGCGCTACCGTTCATACGATAAAGAGGTTGAGAAGACCCCTTTCACCCAGGGCAGCGCCATCTATGGCCTGTCACACGGCGTCACCGTTTACGGCGGTACGCAACAGAGTTCGCATTACCACTCCGCCGCGCTCGGCGCAGGGAAAAACTTTGGCGACCTCGGAGCGTTCTCCCTGGACGTTACCCGCGCCAAAGCGTTACTGAAAAAGCGCAAAACCAGCAAAGGGCAATCCCTTCGTCTGCGCTATAGCAAAAATTTTACCTCGACCGGCACTAACTTTTCGCTGGCGGGTTATCGCTACAACAGCAAAGGCTTTTATACCCTGCAGGACACCATGGAGTCCTGGACCAGTGCAAACGACTGGTCCGCTCCACAGCAGCGCCGCTCGCGGGCGGAGGCCACCATCGACCAGACCCTGGGCGACAAGCGGGGTTCGGTGACGCTAAGCCTGGTGAAAGAGCGTTACTGGAGCCAGAGTCAGGATATGACCTCCCTGAGCGTTAACTACAACAACAGCTGGCACGGCGTGAGCTATAGCCTGAGCTACAGCGTCAATAAAAACAGCAACGACACGGACGAGGACGGTAAATCCATCAGCTATGACCGACAAATCGGCCTCAACGTGTCGGTTCCACTCGACCGCTGGCTGCCTAATACCTGGGCAAACTACAGCCTGAACAACAGTAAAGACGGCACCACCCACAACCTGGGGCTGAATGGTACCGCGCTGGAGGGAGACAAGCTGAGCTGGAACGTGCAGCAGGGGCTGGACAGCGCCAATAACAACACCGCCACCAGTATGAATGCGGATTACAAAGGCACCTACGGTGAAGTGCACGGCGGCGTAAGCCAGGACAGCCATCAGCACACCGTGAACGCCGGGATCCAGGGCGGCATTGTCGCCCACTCTGACGGCATCACCTTCGGTCAGACCCTGGGAGAAACCGTGGTGCTGATTAAAGCGCCGGGCACGCATGGCACACACGTTGCCAACCAGACGGGCGTGGAAACGGACTATCGCGGCTATACGCTGGTGCCGTTTGTCACTCCGTGGCGTCACACCCCAATTTCGCTGGACACGGAGACACTGCCAGAAGATGCCGACGTGACGCACGCCTCGCAGACGGTTACACCAACACGCGGCGCGATAGTTCGTGCCAGCTTCGATACACGCGTGGGCAACCGCGTCTTAATGACGCTGGCCTGGAAAGACAAACCGCTGCCCTTCGGCGCAACGGTTACCACGGAAGATAAGAGCAGTGAATTTATCGTCGGTAACGACGGCCTGGTGTATCTCACCGGACTGCCGCAGCATGGACGCCTTTTCGTTTCCTGGGGCAAGGAGGGGAGCGAGCATTGCGTCGCCGATTACGCCCTGATGCAAGAGAAAGATAACACCAACATTATTAACGCTGCGGCGCAGTGTCACTGATTAACACCGGACCGATCATGATGCAGATAGCAAAATCATTTTTCTTACTTTTAGTTCTGGCGACGGCAGCACTCTTTATGCCGCACGCGAAAGCTTCTTGCCAATCGCCGAGCCTGCCCGCGCTACTATCATTAACGTCGATTTCGGTCTCCACCAGCCTGCCCGTAGGTTCGACCATTCCGGGAACTGAACGCACCGTGCACATATCGGGAAACTGTTACTACGCGCCGGATGCGGGTCAGCCAATCATCGCGTGCTATAACGGCTTCGGCAAAGAGATCCCCGGGCTTCCGGGCGTCTATGAAACAGGCGTTGCTGGTATCGGCATCTCGCTAAGAAATGATAAAGGACAGCGCGTGACTGGCGCAGCGGACCAGATTTGTTCGGCGAATATGCCCGTAGGCCAGGTCTCCGGTACGATAAACAGCGACTCTACCATCCCCTTTAGCTTTGACGTGATGCTGGAACTGGTAAAAATCAGCGAAACCGTGGCTTCGGGCGCACTGACAATGAGCAATACGCAATTCAACCTTGCAGTGGGACGCGTTGAGGCCCTGGGTGACCCTAATACCCTCTCTTACTCAGGCAATGTTCAGGTAAAAGCAGTGACCTGTTCGGTGTCACCTAAATCCCTGACCGTCACGCTGGGTGATTTTCCGGTGAGCCGTTTTACCGGTCCGGGAACACTGGTCTCCCAGTCGGTATTCAATATCGGCATGCTCTGCGATCGGGATGTACAGCCGGAAATGATGATCACCAGCGCTAATGGCTATGAAACGAATTTTCCCGGCGTGATCAAATTAACGCCGGAAAGCGGCGTCGCCACCGGCGTGGGGGTGAAAATGCTCTTTAACGGCCAGATACCTGTTTTCGGGCAATATATGAATACCTTTACCGCCTATGCCAATATCCAGTCGCAATATCCCTTCAGCGTCTCTTACGAACAAACCAGTTCGGAGGTGACGCCCGGAACGGCGAATGCCGTCGCAACCATTACGGTAGCCTACAAATGAAAACGTTATTAACCCTTTTACTGCTTGGAGTGGCCAGCCAGAGCCTGGCGGAAGAAATTCAACTCGATGTTCGCGGAAACATTTATGCCAACGCCTGCCAGGTGGACAGCGCCAGCCAGAACCTGACGGTCAATCTGGGCAAAGCGAATACCGGCGATTTTAAGGATGTGGGCGATACCGGACAATGGAAATCATTCGACTTAACCCTGTCGAAATGCCCAACCACTTCCGTGCTGGCCACGGCCACCTTTCACGGTCAGCCAGACAGCCTTCATCCGACTAAATTCGCCAGCACCGGAACCGCGAAAGGACTGGCGCTGGAGCTTGCCGACCCGCAGGACCAGATCTCGCTTGCCCCGGACGCCAGCTTCAGCGTGCTGATCAACCAGAACAATCACACGGCGGATTTCCCGCTGGCCGCCCGCTATTACGCCACCTCATTGCCGGTCACGGCAGGAACGTTCAGCAGCGTGGTGCAGGTGACCTTCATTTACCAGTAGGACCGCGCCCCTTAGCACGGATGTTTTTCTTGCGCCCGGCGGCTGGTTTTGCCGGGCGTTTTTTTACCTCGGGCACCTCTGGCTGTTCGATCGGGAAGATCGGCAGCGCGTTCAGTAGCCGTTGGCCGTAATTTTTGGTGAGCAGGCGTTTATCATAAATCACCACCTCCCCCCAGCAGCCGTGGCTACGGATCAGACGCCCGACCTGCTGAATGAGGTTAAACGATGCCGCAGGTAAACTCTGCACCTCAAACGGATAGCGATTGAGGCTTTTCAGCCACTCCCCTTCGGTGATCACCACCGGGCTATCGATAGGCGGGAAGGCGATTTTATGTATATGCACCTGCGTCAGGTAATCGCCCTTCAAATCCAGACCTTCCGCGAAGGACTGTAATCCCACCAGCACGCTGCGCTCGCCGTTATCAATGCGTTTGCGGTGCGTTTCCACCAGCCGGTAGCGCGGCTGATCGCCCTGCACCAGCAGCAATAAACGCAGATCGGTGACGTGTTCGAGGAAGCGCTGCATCGCGCGTCCGCTGGCAAACAGCACCAGCATGCCGGGGTATTTCCTGCTCTCAACCTGTTCACGGAAGTAGGCCGCCATTTCCGCAATGTGCTGCTCTTCGTTGTCGATGAGCGGCTCGTAATTCATGCGCGGGATCACCAGCTTCCCCTGCTCGCAGTGGTTAAACGGCGAGTCCAGCGCGACAAAACGATCGCCCGCTTTCTCTTTAAGCCCGCTCATTTCCTGCAAACGAGAAAAACTGTTCAGGGAGCGCAGCGTGGCGGAGGTGACCACCACGTGCGGCACGCTGCGCCAGATGAGCTTTTCCAGCTGATCGGCCACGCGGATGCCCACGCAGTGGAAAAAGAGATGCACCTGGCCGTCCCGCACTTCACGGGTGGCCCATTTGGTGACCGGCGCGCCCGACGCCTGCGCCATCGAGGCCAGCCGCCAGAGCTTGCTCTGTGCTTCGAACATCCCCAGCGCACGGTTCATTTGCAGAAGGATACGGTGAAGGCGAACAACGTCATGGGTGCCGGTTTTCTCGCTGAGATCGTTCAGGAACATCTCCGCCAGCCCGCGCAGCTTTTCCAGATGCTTCGCCAGCTGCTGGCAGATCTCCATCACCTCGTCCGGCAGTTCGCCCATGGCAAAACGGTGTTCGGCCTCCTGGGTTGCCGGAAGATAAAGATTCAGGATGTTGTTCAGCGACGAGATAAGGCTGTAAACCTCTTCACAGTGGTCGCTCAGACGCTCCGGTACCGCCAGCGGCGGCGTGGTTTTCGGGCGGAACTGCTCCATGCAGGTGGCGACAAGCTTGCAGAAGAGATCCAGCTGCAGGCGGAACCAGGGCGCGGTAATTTCCGCGCTCATCTCCAGCGCGTCGCGCGCCACGTCGGGCAGATGGTGTCCTTCGTCGAGTACCAGCAGCAGGTTTTTCGGCTCCGGCAGCACCGCTTCGCTCTCCAGCGCCGCCATCACCAGGGCGTGGTTAGCCACCACCACTTCGGCTTCCTGAATTTCGCGCCGCGCGACGAAGAACGGGCATTCGCGGTAGTAGTGACAGTTGCGGTTCAGACAGCTGGCTTTGTCGGTGCTGAGCCTGCGCCACAGATCGTCGCTGATGGCTTTATCGGTGTGATCGCGCAGGCCGTCCCACTTATAGCCATCAAGATCGCCTTTCAGCGTTGCGCAGAGCTCCTGCTCGGCTTTGTTGTTTGGCGTGAGATCGTCGTCGAGGAACGCCAACAAATCCTGTTGCGACGCCTCGCTGCTGGCAAGCCCTGCCAGGTTACGCGGGCAGACGTAGCGCCCGCGGCCGAAGGCGGCCGTAAACCGCAGGTCGGGGATGATTTTGCGCAGCAGCGGTAAATCTTTACTAAAGATCTGGTCCTGCAAGGCCACGTTGGCGGTGCTGACCACCAGCGTTTTGTCCTCTTCCCGCGCAATCGCGATGCCGGGAATGAGATACGACAGGGTTTTCCCGACGCCGGTCGGGGCTTCAATCGCCAGATGTCGCCCGTCGTCCCCGGCGAGCGTTTTTGCCACGTCGGCAATCATCTGCCGCTGCGGCGCTCGGGGGATAAAGTCGGGGATCTGCTGTTGTAGCGCCTTATACCATGCGCCAATTTGCGCTTTCAGCGCAGCGGTTAAAGCCATCGGAAAACCTGAAACACTGTATAAACAGCCACTATTGTGGCACTTTCTCTTCTCTGCCGCAAAAAGAAAAGCCCGGCTTTACGACCGGGCTTCCATATTACTGCGGGTTAGCAGGTTTACGCGGGCGGCGTCGACGCTGCCCTTCCCCTGCCGGCTTGCCTTCGCCGCTGCGCCACGGGTTTTCGCCGGCCGGTTTGCCGTCGTTGCTACGACGCGGCGGTTTGCCGGATGACTTCGGCGCGCCACCTTCGGCACGACGCGGCTGCTGGCCGCGACCGCCGCCGCCCTGACCGCGACCGCCCTGACGACCGTTCTGAATCGGCTCGGCTTTGATTGACGGGTCCACTTCATAGCCCGGGGTTTCGATGCGCGGGATCTCTTTCTTCAGGAGGCGCTCGATGTCGCGCAGCAGCTTGTGCTCGTCCACGCAAACCAGAGAGAGCGCTTCACCGGTGGCCGCCGCACGGCCGGTACGGCCGATACGGTGCACGTAATCTTCCGGCACGTTTGGCAGCTCGTAGTTCACAACGTGCGGCAGCTCTTCAATGTCGAGGCCACGGGCAGCGATGTCGGTGGCCACCAGCACGCGGATGTCGCCGGACTTGAAGTCCGCCAGCGCACGGGTCCGCGCGCCCTGGCTCTTGTTACCGTGGATCGCCGCACTGCGGATGCCGTCTTTGTTCAGCTGTTCAGCCAGGTGGTTGGCACCGTGCTTGGTGCGGGTAAAGACCAGCACCTGCTGCCAGTTACCCTGGCCTATCATCTGGGAGAGCAGTTCCCGCTTGCGCTTTTTATCCACAAAGTGAACGTGCTGCGTCACCTGCTCGGAGGCGGTGTTGCGGCGCGCCACTTCCACTTCCAGCGGGTTATGCAGCAGCTTTTCCGCCAGCGCCTTGATCTCGTCGGAGAAGGTCGCAGAGAAGAGCAGGTTCTGACGACGCGCAGGCAGCTTGGCCAGCACGCGACGAATATCATGGATGAAGCCCATGTCGAGCATGCGGTCGGCTTCGTCCAGCACCAGAATTTCAATGCTATCGAGCTTCACCGCGTTCTGGTGTTCGAGGTCAAGCAGACGGCCCGGCGTTGCTATCAGCACGTCCACGCCGCCGCGCAGCTTCATCATCTGCGGATTGATGCTGACGCCACCGAAAACTACCAGCGAGCGAATGTTGAGATAGCGGCTATAGTCACGCACGTTCTCGCCAATCTGCGCGGCCAGCTCGCGGGTTGGGGTGAGGATCAGGGCACGAACCGGACGACGGCCTTTGGCGTGCGGCTGGTTTTTTACCAGCAGCTCTAACAGCGGCAGGGTAAAGCCCGCGGTTTTACCGGTGCCGGTCTGGGCGCTGGCCATCAGGTCACGTCCCTGAAGAACGGCGGGGATCGCCTGCTGCTGGATTGGGGTTGGCTCAACGTAGCCCTGCTCTGCGATCGCGCGCAGAATTTCCGGGTTCAGGCCAAGGGAATCAAAAGACATAAAAACTCCGAACCGCCCCGACCATCACAGGTGTAGTTTTCAGGGAGATATAACAATTGAGAGGACAAAAACCACAATGTCGCGAAGGAGCGGAGTGTAGCAGCTTTTGTGACGTGGCGCATAAAATATCCCTCCGCATTCCCTCGACGTTAGCGGGAATCAGGCATAATCTTAATCAATCGATTGATTAATTCTTAGTGCCGCCATGAATACGACACCCACAACAACCAAAGGTGAACAGGCCAAAAACCAGCTTATCGCCGCCGCGCTGGCGCAGTTTGGTGAGTACGGCCTGCATGCAACCACGCGCGATATCGCCGCGCTGGCCGGGCAGAACATTGCGGCGATTACCTACTATTTTGGCTCAAAAGAAGATTTATATCTCGCCTGCGCCGAGTGGATTGCCGATTTTATCGGCACGCAGTTTCACCCACACGTAGAGGAAGCCACCGCGCTGCTCGGCCAGCCGTCGCCCGATCGCGAGGCCATCCGCCAGCTGATCCTCAATGCCTGTAACAACATGATCCGCCTGCTGACGCACGACGATACGCTCAACCTGAGCAAGTTTATCTCCCGCGAGCAGCTCTCCCCCACTGCCGCCTACCAGCGGGTACACGATCGGGTCATTGCTCCGATGCATACCCACCTGACCCGGCTGATCGCCGCCTATACCGGGCGGGACGCCAGTGATACCGAGACAATTTTGCATACCCACGCCCTGTTGGGTGAAATTCTGGCCTTCCGTCTGGGCAGGGAAACCATCCTGTTACGCACCGGCTGGACACAATTTGATGAGGATAAAGCCGCGCAGATAGGCGAGGTGATCGCCTGTCATCTCGATCTGATCCTGCAAGGCTTAACGCAAAGGAGCCCGAAGTCATGAAAAAACCTGTCGCCATCATTCTGGTGGTCGTTGTTTTGCTTGCCGCAGGCGTCGGTGGATGGCTGTGGTATCAAGGCCATCAGGATAAAGGCCTGACGCTGTACGGTAACGTGGATATTCGCACGGTGAACATGAGTTTCCGCGTAGGCGGTCGTCTCGCCTCGCTGAGCGTGGACGAAGGCGATGCCATTAAAAGCGGGCAGACGCTGGGGATGCTGGACAAAGCGCCCTATGAGAATGCGCTGCTGCAGGCCAAAGCAGGCGTGTCCATCGCCCAGGCACAGTATGACCTGATGCTGGCCGGCTATCGCGACGAAGAGATTGCCCAGGCCGCCGCCGCCGTTAAGCAGGCGCAGGCCGCCTATGACTACGCGCAGAACTTCTACGCGCGCCAGCAGGGGCTGTGGAAAAGCCGCACCATTTCCGCCAACGATCTGGAAAATGCGCGTTCGTCCCGCGACCAGGCGCAGGCAACGCTAAAATCCGCGCAGGATAAGTTAAGCCAGTACCACACCGGTAACCGCCCGCAGGATATCGCCCAGGCGAAAGCCAGCCTTGAACAGGCGCAGGCGCAGCTGGCGCAGGCAGAGCTCGATCTGCACGACACCACCTTAATCGCACCGTCTGACGGTACGCTGATGACCCGCGCCGTGGAGCCCGGCAGCATGCTCAGCGCGGGCAGCACCGTCTTAACGCTCTCCCTGACCCGCCCGGTCTGGGTGCGCGCCTACATTGATGAACCGAATCTCGGCCAGATGCAGCCGGGCCGCGAGCTGCTGCTCTATACCGACGGTCGCCCGGACAAGCCGTATCACGGCAAAGTGGGCTTTGTCTCCCCTACCGCCGAATTCACGCCGAAAACCGTTGAAACACCGGACCTGCGTACCGACCTGGTGTATCGCCTGCGCATCATCGTGACCGATGCGGACGACGCGCTGCGCCAGGGCATGCCCGTCACCGTAAAAGTAGACAACGGGGAACGACATGAATGACGCGGTTATTCAGCTCAACAATCTGGTTAAACGCTTCGCGGGAATGGACAAACCGGCCGTCGCGCCGCTGAACTGCACTATCCAGAAGGGCTATGTGACCGGGCTGGTCGGCCCGGACGGCGCGGGGAAAACCACGCTGATGCGGATGCTGGCCGGACTGCTGAAGCCGGATGAAGGCTCGGCCAGCGTGCTGGGCCTGGATCCGATTAAAGACGACGGCGCGCTCCACGCCATGCTCGGCTATATGCCGCAGAAGTTTGGCCTGTATGAAGATCTGACGGTGATGGAAAACCTGAACCTGTACGCCGACCTGCGCAGCGTCACCGGCGAAACCCGGGAGAAAACCTTCGCCCGCCTGCTGGAGTTTACCTCCCTCGGCCCGTTCACCGACCGGCTGGCGGGCAAGCTGTCCGGTGGGATGAAGCAGAAGCTGGGGCTGGCCTGCACGCTGGTCGGCGAGCCAAAGGTGCTGCTGCTGGACGAGCCCGGCGTTGGCGTGGACCCGATTTCGCGACGAGAACTGTGGCAGATGGTGCACGAGCTGGCCGGCGACGGGATGCTGATCCTCTGGAGCACCTCCTACCTCGACGAAGCGGAGCAGTGCCGTGACGTGCTGCTGATGAACGAAGGCGAACTGCTTTATCAGGGCGAGCCGACGACGCTGACGCAGAGCATGGCCGGGCGCAGCTTTCTGCTGCACAGTCCGCAGGAGTCCAACCGCAGGCTGCTGCAGCGGGTGCTCAAACTGCCGCAGGTCAGCGACGGGATGATTCAGGGCCGCTCGGTACGGGTGATCCTCAAAAAAGAGGTCACAGTCGACGATATTCGCCATGCGCCCGGCATGCCGACGATTGAGATGGAAGAGACCGCGCCGCGCTTTGAGGACGCGTTTATCGACCTGCTGGGCGGCGCGGGCACGTCAGAATCGCCGCTTGGGGCGATTCTGCACACGGTGGAAGGCACGCCGGGCGAAACGGTGATCGAAGCCAAATCCCTCACCAAAAAGTTCGGGGATTTCGCCGCCACCGACAACGTGAATTTTGCCGTGAAGCGCGGTGAGATTTTTGGCCTGCTCGGGCCTAACGGCGCGGGAAAATCGACCACCTTTAAGATGATGTGTGGCCTGCTGGTGCCGACGTCCGGCAAGGCGCTGGTGCTGGATATGGACCTGAAGGTCAGCTCCGGCAAGGCGCGCCAGCACCTGGGCTACATGGCGCAGAAGTTCTCCCTGTATGGCAACCTGACGGTCGAGCAGAATCTGCGCTTTTTCTCCGGCGTGTATGGCCTGCGCGGGCGGGCGCAGAACGACAAAATCCGCCGCATGAGCGATGCCTTCGGGTTAACCAACATTGCTTCACACGCCACCGACGAGCTGCCGCTCGGCTTTAAGCAGCGGCTGGCGCTGGCCTGCTCGCTGATGCACGAGCCGGATATTCTGTTTCTGGATGAACCCACGTCTGGCGTTGATCCCATTACCCGCCGCGAGTTCTGGCTGCATATCAACAGCATGGTGGAAAAAGGCGTGACCGTGATGGTGACCACCCACTTCATGGACGAGGCGGAGTACTGCGACCGCATCGGGCTGGTGTATCGCGGCAAGCTGATTGCCCACGGCACGCCGGACGACCTGAAAAACCAGGCCGCCGACGATGAGGTGCCGGACCCGACCATGGAGCAGGCGTTCATCACCCTCATCCACGACTGGGATAAGGAGAATGCCCATGCGCAGTAAGGCCATTTCCTGGCGCAGGGTGCGCGCGCTGTGCATTAAAGAGACGCGGCAGATCGTGCGTGACCCCAGCAGCTGGCTGATTGCGGTAGTGATCCCCCTGCTGCTGCTGTTTATCTTTGGCTACGGCATTAACCTGGATTCCAGCAAGCTGCGGGTCGGGATTTTGCTGGAGCAGCAGAGCAAAGAGGCGCTGGACTTTACCCACGCTATGACCGGCTCTCCCTACATTGATGCCACCATCAGCGACAGCCGCCAGGAACTGATCCAGAAGATGCAGGCCGGGAAGATTCGCGGTCTGATCGTCATTCCGGTGAATTTTGCCGCCAACATGGCGCGGGCAAATACCGATGCGCCGATCCAGGTGATTACCGACGGCAGCGAGCCAAACACCGCGAACTTCGTGCAGGGCTACGCGGAGGGGATCTGGCAGCTGTGGCAAATGCAGCGGGCGGAAGATCGGGGTGAAGAATTTAAACCGCTGATCGACGTACAGACCCGCTACTGGTTTAACCCCGCCGCCATCAGCCAGCACTTTATTATTCCGGGCGCGGTGACGATTATCATGACGGTGATTGGCGCGATCCTAACCTCGCTGGTGATCGCCCGCGAGTGGGAGCGCGGCACCATGGAGGCGCTGCTTTCAACCGAAGTGACGCGCGTCGAGCTGCTGCTGTGCAAGCTCATTCCCTACTACTTCCTCGGCATGCTGGCAATGCTGCTCTGTATGCTGGTGTCAGTCTTTATCCTCGGCGTGCCGTATCGCGGCTCGCTGGTCGTGCTGTTCTTTATCACCAGCCTGTTTTTACTCAGCACGCTTGGCATGGGGCTACTCATCTCCACCATCACCCGCAACCAGTTTAACGCCGCGCAGGTAGCGCTGAATGCCGCTTTCCTGCCGTCAATAATGCTCTCAGGGTTTATCTTCCAGATAGACAGTATGCCTGCCGTCATCCGCGCCGTGACCTACATTATCCCGGCGCGCTACTTCGTGAGCACGCTGCAAAGCCTGTTCCTGGCGGGGAATATTCCGGTAGTGCTGATTATCAACACGCTGTTTTTAATGGCTTCGGCGGTGATGTTTATCGGTTTGACGTGGATGAAAACCAAACGGCGGTTAGATTAAGGAGCGCGCATGTTTCACCGTTTATGGACGTTAATACGCAAAGAGCTGCAATCCCTGCTGCGCGAGCCGCAAACCCGCGCCATTCTGGTGTTGCCGGTGCTGATCCAGGTTTTACTGTTCCCGTTTGCCGCCACGCTGGAGGTGACCAACGCCACCATTGCCATTTACAACGAAGACAACGGCAAACACTCCGTCGAGCTAACGCAGCGCTTTGCGCGTGCGAAAGCCTTTACCCACATCCTGCTGCTGAAAAGCCCGAAGGAGATCCAGCCCACCATCGACACGCAAAAAGCGCTGCTGCTGGTGCGGTTCCCGGCGGATTTTTCCCGTAATCTGGATACCTTCCAGACCGCGCCGATGCAGCTGATCCTCGACGGGCGTAACTCCAACAGCGCCCAGATAGCCGCCAACTATCTGCAGCAGGTGGTGAAGGATTACCAGCAGGAGCTGATGGACGGCAAACCGAAGCTCAACAACAGCGAGCTGGTGGTGCGCAACTGGTATAACCCTAATCTGGACTACAAGTGGTTCGTGGTGCCGTCGCTAATCGCCATGATCACCACCATCGGGGTGATGATTGTGACCTCTCTCTCCGTCGCCCGCGAGCGTGAACAGGGCACGCTGGATCAGCTGCTGGTCTCCCCGCTCGCCACCTGGCAAATTTTCGTCGGCAAAGCGGTGCCGGCGCTGATCGTCGCGACGTTCCAGGCCACCATCGTGCTGGGAGTCGGTATTTGGGCCTATCAGATCCCGTTCGCCGGTTCGCTGGCGCTGTTTTACTTCACGATGGTGATTTACGGGCTGTCGCTGGTGGGGTTTGGGCTGCTGATCTCGGCGCTCTGCTCGACGCAGCAGCAGGCGTTTATCGGGGTATTCGTCTTTATGATGCCCGCGATTTTGCTCTCGGGCTATGTTTCTCCCGTCGAGAACATGCCGGTATGGCTACAGGATCTGACATGGGTAAATCCGATTCGACACTTTACGGACATCACCAAGCAAATCTATCTGAAGGATGCGAGTCTGGATATCGTCTGGGGAAGTTTGTGGCCGCTACTGGTCATAGCGGCCACGACGGGCTCAGTGGCGTACGCGATGTTTAGACGCAACATCGCGTAGCTTTTTCTCTTTGGTCAGCAACGAGACCACCGCAGGCCCTGCGAGGATAGCCAGACCCGCCAGGGCCAGCAGCAGGTTGTTTTGCAGCACGCGTGACAGCAGCCACAGAACAATCATCGCCGCACCAAAGTACCAGGTGGTGGTGAGCTCTTCGAGCACGTCACCTACCTCGCGCCAGCGCGCTTCATGGTGGCGCTGTAAGAACAGCATCGACAGCACGGTGACGCCGTAAAGGACGCATAGCCCCAGGCCAACGCGCACCAGCGTGCCGCTCATCCAGCCCATCACCAGTACGGCCACGACCAGTAAATGCAACATTATCTGCCAGCAACTCAGGCCAGTTGCGACACGAACACGTTGTTGCCACTTCATGGCTTCTCTCCTGAAGGATTTTTCTCTGCTTAATCAGACTACCGCACTTTACGGAAAATTCCGTAACACCGCATCTTTTTGTGACGCCGACTACACTTTATTTTCATTGGGATAGTCACTCAGGAAGGAGCTTATGACGAAAAAAATGCAGCATTTCTCGCTTAAGGTGCTGACGATAAACATTCATAAGGGCTTCACAGCATTTAACCGCCGCTTCATTTTACCGGAGCTGCGCGACGCGGTGCGCACCGTCAGCGCGGATATTGTCTGCCTGCAGGAGGTGATGGGCGCACATGAAGTGCATCCGCTTCACTTTGAGAACTGGCCCGACACGCCGCACTATGAATTTCTGGCCGACACCATGTGGAGTGATTACGCCTACGGCCGCAACGCGGTCTATCCGGAAGGGCATCACGGCAACGCGGTGCTGTCGCGTTATCCCATTGAACATTATGAAAATCGCGACGTTTCCGTCGGGGAGAGCGAAAAACGCGGCCTGCTCTACTGCCGCATTACCCCGCCCGACCTTGAGCTGCCCATCCACGTGGGCTGTGTTCATCTTGGCCTGCGCGAAGCCCATCGTCAGGCGCAGCTGAAAATGCTGGCCGAATGGACCAATGCGCTTCCCGAAGGTGAACCGGTGGTGGTTGCGGGCGACTTCAACGACTGGCGACAGCGGGCAAACCATCCGCTGAAGGTGGAGGCCGGACTGGAGGAGGTTTTTACGCGCGCCAACGGCAGGCCTGCGCGCACGTTTCCGGTCCGTTTCCCGCTTCTGCGGCTTGACCGCATCTATGTGAAAAATGCCCACGCCAGCAGCCCAACCGCCCTGGCGCTCCTTAACTGGCGGCATCTTTCCGACCATGCGCCGCTCAGCGCGGAGATCCACCTATGAAATGTTCCTGGCAGGAAGGCAACCGGATCACGCTGCTGGTCAACGGGGACGAGTATTACCCGGCCGTGTTTAAGGCGATTGATAACGCTCAGCAGAAGGTGATCCTCGAAACCTTTATCTGGTTCGAAGACAACGTCGGCAAGCAGCTGCACAGCGTGCTGCTGCGCGCCGCCCAGCGCGGCGTCAAAATTGAAGTGCTGCTGGATGGCTATGGCTCGCCGGACCTCAGCGATGCGTTCGTCAACGAACTGACCACCGCGGGGGTGGTGTTCCGCTACTACGATCCCGGCCCTCGCCTTTTCGGCATGCGGACCAACCTTTTCCGCAGGATGCACCGCAAAATTGTGGTGGTGGATGAGACGGTGGCGTTTGTTGGCGGCATTAACTACTCCGCGGAGCATATGTCCGACTACGGTCCGGAAGCGAAGCAGGATTACGCCATTCGCATTGAAGGCCCGGTGGTGCAGGACATTTTGCTGTTTGAGCTGGAGAACCTGCCGGGGAAAGAGGCCGTTCGCCGCTGGTGGCGACGACGTCATCGCCCGGAAGAGAACCGGAAGCCAGGCGAAGCGCAGGCCCTTTTCGTCTGGCGGGATAACGGCGAGCACCGGGACGATATCGAACGTCATTATCTCAAGATGCTCGCCAACGCGAAGCGCGAAGTGATTATTGCTAACGCCTACTTTTTCCCGGGCTATCGCCTGCTGCACGCCATGCGCAATGCGGCCCGGCGCGGGGTACGCGTGAAGCTGATTGTGCAGGGCGAACCGGATATGCCGATCGTCAAAGTCGGGGCGCGGCTGCTTTATAACTATCTGGTGAAGGGCGGCGTACAGATCTACGAATACCGCCGTCGGCCGCTGCACGGCAAAGTCGCGCTGATGGACGATCACTGGGCCACCGTGGGCTCCAGTAACCTCGATCCGCTGAGCCTGTCGCTGAATCTTGAAGCCAACCTGATCATTCACGATCGTCAGTTTAATCAGACCCTGCGGGATAACCTGCAGGCGCTAATCGTCAATGACTGCGTGCGTGTGGATGAGTCCATGGTTCCCAAACGCACCTGGTGGAACCTGGGCATCAGCGTGGTGGTGTTCCACTTTCTGCGGCATTTCCCGGCGATGGTCGGCTGGCTGCCGGCGCATACGCCTAAGCTGGCGCAGGTGGACCCGCCGGTACAACCCGAAATGGAAACCCAGGACCGCATAGAAGCGGAAGATGGAGGCAAACCCTGATGTCGAAATCGCATCCACGCTGGCGGCTGGCAAAAAAGATCCTGACATGGCTGTTTTTTATTGCGGTCGCGGTTCTGCTGGTGGTCTACGCGCAGAAAGTTGACTGGGAAGAGGTGTGGAAGGTTATCCGCAACTATAACCGGATGGTGCTGCTGGGCGCTGCAGGGTTGGTCATTGTGAGCTACCTGATGTACGGCTGCTATGACCTGCTGGGTCGCGCCTACTGCGGCCACAAGCTGGCCAAACGTCAGGTGATGCTGGTGTCGTTTATCTGCTACGCCTTTAACCTGACGCTGAGCACCTGGGTTGGGGGGATTGGCATGCGCTATCGCCTCTACTCGCGGCTCGGCCTGCCGGGCGGGACCATCACGCGCATTTTCTCGTTAAGCATCACCACCAACTGGCTGGGCTATATTCTGCTCGGCGGGGTGATCTTCACCATCGGCGTGGTGCAGCTGCCCGCGCACTGGTATATCGATGAGGCCACGCTGCGCATTCTGGGCATCGTACTGCTGCTGATCATCGCCGTGTATCTATGGGCCTGCGCGTTTGCCAGACGCCGCCATATGACCATCAAGGGGCAAAAGCTGGTGCTGCCCTCGTGGAAGTTTGCGGTGCTGCAGATGGCGGTCTCCAGCGCCAACTGGATGGCGATGGGGGCTATTATCTGGCTGCTGATTGGCGAGGACGTAAATTATTTCTTCGTGCTGGGCGTGCTGCTGGTGAGCAGCATTGCCGGGGTGATTGTGCATATTCCGGCGGGGATCGGCGTGCTGGAAGCGGTGTTTATTGCCCTGCTGGCCGGGGAGCATGTCTCTCAGGGAACGATTATTGCGGCCCTGCTGGCGTACCGCATGCTGTATTACTTCCTGCCGCTGGCGCTGGCAACGGTCTGCTATCTGGTTCTGGAGAGCCGGGCGAAGAAGTTACGGGCGAAGAATGAGAAGGCGCTGGCGAAATAAAAGCAAAACGGCAACCTTGTTGCCGTTTTTAGTGTTTGTTCCCTCTCCCGTGGGAGAGGGTCAAGGTGAGGGCACCAGACAGCACCGCCACCCGGCAAAGCAATCTTAACGACGGTTGCCAAGAATTCGCAGCAGCATCAGGAACAGGTTGATGAAGTCCAGATACAGCGTCAGCGCGCCCAGAATCGAGTATTTGCGCAGGTTGGAACTGTCGCGCACGTCGATCTGCTCACCGATGTTTTTCAGCTTCTGGGTGTCATAGGCCGTTAACCCCACGAAGAGCACCACCCCGATATAGGTCACAGCCCACATCAGCGCTTCGCTCTTCAGCCACAGGTTCACCAGCGACGCCAGCACAATCCCGATCAGCCCCATAAACAGCATGCTGCCGAAGCCGCTCAGATCGCGCTTCGTGGTGTAACCGTACAGGCTCATCGCACCAAACATCCCGCCGGTCACCACGAAGGTGCTGGCGATGGAGGAGTAGGTGTAAACGATGAAAATGCTGGAAAGCGTCAGGCCCGTTAGCGCCGAATAGAGCATAAACAGGGTCGTTGCCATGCCGGCACTCAGCTTGTGCACCAGACCAGAAAGCACAAACACCAGCGCCAACTGCGCGATAATCAGCCCAAAGAAGGTGATTTTGCTGGAGAAGATAAACATCATCAGCTCCGGCGTGTTCGCTGCATACCACGCGATAAACGCGGTAAGCAGCAGGCCAACCGTCATCCAGCCATACACCTGAGCCATATACGTCTGCAGGCCGCTACGGGTCTGCTGTACTATTGAATCGGAACGCGGAAATCGGTCCATGATTCACTCCTGATTAAGATTAAGTAGACACACTCGTTAAGAGTAACACATCCACGTAAACCAACTACCAACGGCTGGCGGCCTGCTTATCGCTGTCGCGAGATTCTACCCAGCGATCCCCTTCCGGCGTGGCTTCGCGCTTCCAGAACGGGGCTTTGGTTTTGAGGAAATCCATAATGAACTCCCCTGCCGCAAACGCGCTGCCGCGGTGGGCGCTGGTCACGCCGACGAAGACAATCTCCTCGCCGGGCCACATCTCGCCGATGCGGTGAATTACCGTGACGCGCCCGAGCGGCCAGCGGCCTCGCGCCTCGTCGACAATCTCCGCCAGCGATTTCTCCGTCATGCCGGGATAGTGCTCCAGCGTCAGCGCCTTCACGCTATCACCGAGGTTGTGATTGCGCACTTTGCCGGTAAAGGTCACGACCGCACCGTCTTCGTCGCGTTCCGCCAGCCAGCTGTATTCTGTCCCTACGCTAAAACGCTCATGACTCACCAGAATTCGGGTTTCAGCCATCTTAGCCCCCTGTCACCGGCGGGAAGAAGGCCACTTCATCCCCTGCGTTCAGCGGATGGGTGAATTCCACCAGCGTCTGGTTAACGGCGGCCAGCAGCTTGCCTTCGTCGAGCGCCAGCGCCCAGCGGTCGCTTTGTGCCGCCAGATGCGCGCGCAGGGCAGCAACGTTATCAAAAGACGCATCCAGCGTCAGGCTATCGGTATTCACCAGCTCGCGCACCTGCGCAAAAAAGAGCACCTTAATCATGGCTGTCCACCTTAAAATCACCGGATTTGCCGCCGCTTTTCGCCAGCAGACGCACCGGGCCAATCACCATATCTTTCTGCACCGCTTTGCACATGTCGTAGATGGTCAGCGCGGCAACGGAGGCCGCCGTCAGCGCCTCCATCTCCACGCCGGTTTTGCCGGTTAAGCGGCAGAGTGACTCAATGCGCACGCGATTGTGCTCCGGCTGCGCCTGCAGGTTCACTTCCACCTTGCTCAGCATCAGCGGATGGCACAGCGGAATGAGATCCCAGGTGCGTTTAGCGGCCTGAATTCCCGCGATGCGCGCGGTTGCAAACACGTCACCCTTATGATGGCTGCCGTCGATAATCATCGTCAGGGTTTCCGGCAACATAGTGACGAACGCTTCCGCGCGCGCCTCGCGCACCGTTTCCGCTTTGGCGGAGACGTCCACCATATGCGCTTCGCCAGCGGCGTTAATGTGGGTCAGTTGTGACATAGCTTATTTCTTTAAATGGGGATGGAAATTACACGGACGGGTACGGGCATCCAGCTGCGGGGCGATGATGTTTTCCCACGCGGTGCGGCAGGCTTTGGTCGAGCCCGGCATGGCGAAAATCAGGGTTTTGTTAGCCACGCCCGCCACGGCGCGCGACTGAAGCGTGGAGGTACCAATCTCTTCAAAGGAGAGCATGCGGAACACTTCGCCGAAGCCTTCCACCTCGCGGTCGAACAGCGGGATTAGCGCTTCGGGGGCCTGATCGCCTGCGGTAAAGCCGGTGCCGCCGGTGATCAGCACCACCTGAACTTCATCGCTGGCGATCCACTGAGAGACCTGCGCGCGAATGGCGTAGCGGTTCTCCTTCACGATCGCTTTATCAACGATGTTATGTCCTGCGTCATGGGCCGCATCGCGCAGCCAGTGGCCGGAGGTATCATCCTCTTCGCCACGGCGGTCGGAAACGGTAAGAATAGCAATGCGTGTCGGGATAAATTCTGCGCTTACCTGACTCATCTTCTGATTCCTTCTTAAGCCTGATTACCCGCCGATGTAGGACAGGTTCTGAGTAATACCGGTATTGCCCTGATGCAGGAAGTGGGTCTGTTTTTTATGCGTCAGCGCTTCAGAAATGCGTGCTTCAAGCGCGTCCTGCTGCGCATCGTCTTCCAGCAGATCGCGAAGGTCCACGCCGCCGTCGCCGAACAGGCAGAGATGGAGCTTGCCCACGGAGGAGACGCGCAGGCGGTTGCAGCTGGCACAGAAGTCTTTCTCGTAAGGCATGATAAGCCCAATTTCGCCTTCGTAATCAGGATGGCAGAAGACCTGCGCCGGACCGTCGCTGCGCTGGCGGATCTGGTGGATCCAGCCGCGTTTCAGCAGCTCGTCGCGCAGCACCATGCCGGAGATGTGATGGCGGCGAAACAGCTCGCTGCCCTCGCCGGTTTCCATCAGTTCAATAAAACGCAGCTGAATGGGGCGGGTTTTGATCCACGCCAGGAAGGTATCGAGCTGGTGATGATTTACATCACGCATCAGCACCGTGTTGACTTTGACTTTTTCGAAGCCGGCCGCAAATGCCGCATCGATACCGTCCATGACCTGCTGGAATTTATCCTGGCCGGTAATGGCGTGGAACTGGCGGGCATCCAGACTGTCCACGCTGACGTTAATGGCGGTTAAGCCCGCATCGCGCCAGGTGGCCACGTCGCGCGCCATACGGTAACCGTTGGTGGTCACCGCAATCTGGCGGATACGTTCGTTTTCACGCACGGCGGCAATGATGTCGGGGAAATCGCGGCGCAGCGAGGGTTCACCGCCGGTAAGGCGAACTTTTTCGGTGCCGAGCTCAGAGAAGGCGCGCGTAACGCGGCGCACTTCATCCACGGAGAGAAAGCCGTTATTGGTAACGCTGCCCGGTTTGTAGCCGTCGGGCAGGCAGTAGGTGCAACGGAAGTTGCACACATCGGTAATCGACAGACGTAAGTAATAAAACTTACGCGCGAAAGCATCAGTAAGTTGTGAAGCCATGTACACCTTTCCAGATCGGGAGGCACAGTCATTTCTTTCTGTACCCTGGTGGCAAATTCGCCACGGCCAGAGCGCCATATCTTTCGACACAGGCACAAGGGCTAGAGTGTATGTTTTCATTTTTGAAAACGTGGTTAGGGCGATAGTAGCGCGGAAATTCTCACGGCGCCATTGTCGCTTCTCGCTATATAATTACGTATATAGCGAATCAATCCTGCATTTTCGCTACAGAATACCTAAAAACCGCATTTTCACATTGATATACGTCATTTTGCATCGGGTGAGGCATCGTCTTTTAGGGGTAGTTAGGTTACTGTTACGCGATCGAACGTGATAAGGAATACGTATGCGCAATCGCACTTTTGCGGATCTTGACCGAGTGGTCGCTCTTGGCGGAGGACACGGCTTAGGCCGGGTTATGTCCTCTTTATCGTCACTCGGCTCAAGGCTGACAGGGATAGTGACTACCACCGATAACGGCGGCTCAACCGGGCGCATTCGTCGTGCCGAAGGCGGCATTGCCTGGGGAGATATGCGCAACTGCCTGAACCAGTTAATTACCGAGCCGAGCGTCGCATCGGCGATGTTTGAGTACCGTTTTGGCGGCAATGGCGAACTTTCCGGGCATAACCTTGGAAATCTGATGTTAAAGGCATTGGATCACCTGAGCGTACGGCCTCTGGAAGCCATTAACTTGATCCGTAATCTGCTGAAAGTGGACGCATTCCTGATCCCCATGTCTGAACAACCGGTTGACTTAATGGCCATCGACGCCGAAGGGCATGAAGTTTACGGCGAGGTGAATATCGACCAGCTCCTCCTGCCGCCAGCGGAGTTGATGACCTATCCGAGCGTGCCCGCCACGCGAGAAGCGGTGGAGGCCATCGGGGAAGCGGATCTTATCCTGATCGGTCCGGGCAGTTTTTACACCAGCCTGATGCCCATTCTGCTGGTGAAAGAGCTGGCACAGGCGCTGCGCCGCACTCCTGCCCCGATGGTTTACATCGGCAATTTAGGCCGTGAGCTGAGTCCGGCAGCCGCAAGCCTGTCGCTGGCGGATAAACTCAGCTTGATGGAGCATTACGTCGGTAAGAAGATCATTGACGGCGTGGTGGTTGGGCCGAAGGTGGATGTGTCCGGCATCGGCGATCGTGTAGTGATTCAGGAGCCGCTGGAGGCTTCAGATATCAAATATCGCCACGATCGCCATCTGCTGCGCGAGGCGTTGGAGAAGGCGATTCAGGCGCTGGGCTGACAATAAAACCCGGTGGCGCTGCGCCACCGGGCAAAACCAACCTACGATGCCGCGATAAACAGATCCCGCAGCTGATGAAGCTGGTCGCGGATCTGCGCCGCCTCTTCGAACTCCAGGTTCTGCGCGTGCTGCATCATCTGCCCTTCCAGCTCGTGGATTTTCTGCTGCAGCGCTTTCGGCGTCAGCACGACGGTATCTTCTTCCACCACTGAACGCGCCTTGCCGCGGCCTTTCGCTTTGGTTTTGGCAATGTTCTGACCCAACGCCAGAATATCCACCACCTTCTTGTTCAGCCCCTGCGGCGTAATGCCGTGTTCTTCGTTGTAGCGCTGCTGTTTCTCGCGGCGGCGTTCCGTCTCGCCAATCGCTTTCGCCATCGACGGGGTAATTTTGTCACCGTACAGAATCGCTTTACCGTTGACGTTACGCGCGGCGCGGCCAATGGTCTGAATCAGCGAACGCTCGGAACGCAGGAAGCCCTCTTTATCCGCGTCCAGAATCGCCACCAGCGAGACCTCCGGCATATCCAGACCTTCTCGCAGCAGGTTGATCCCTACCAGCACGTCAAACTCGCCCAGACGCAGATCGCGGATGATCTCCATGCGCTCCACGGTATCGATATCCGAGTGAAGATAACGCACCTTCTCGCCGTGCTCTTCGAGATACTCGGTGAGGTCTTCCGCCATACGCTTGGTGAGCGTGGTCACCAGCACGCGCTCGTTAATGGCGGAACGGGCGCGGATCTCAGAGAGCAGGTCGTCCACCTGCGTTGCCACCGGACGCACCTCGATAATCGGGTCCAGCAATCCAGTCGGACGCACCACCTGGTCCACCACCTCATCGCCGGATTTTTCCAGCTCGTAGTTGCCCGGCGTGGCCGAGACGTAGATGGTTTGCGGCGCCAACGCCTCAAATTCTTCAAACTTCATCGGACGGTTATCCAGCGCTGACGGCAGGCGGAAACCATACTCCACCAGCGTCTCTTTACGCGCCCGGTCGCCGCGGTACATCCCGCCGATCTGCGGGATCGTGACGTGGGATTCGTCGATCACCAGCAAACCGTCGGCCGGAAGGTAATCAAACAGCGTCGGCGGCGGCTCGCCGGGCCCGCGCCCGGAGAGGAAGCGCGAGTAGTTTTCAATGCCGGAGCAGTAGCCCAGCTCGTTCATCATCTCAAGGTCAAACTGGGTACGCTGGCTCAGGCGCTGCTCTTCGAGCAGCTTATTGTTCGCCAGCAGAACCTTACGGCGTTCCGCCAGCTCCACTTTGATCTCTTCCATCGCCTGTACGATACGCTCGCGCGGCGTCACGTAGTGCGTTTTCGGGTAGATGGTGAAGCGCTGGATCACTGACTCAACGTGTCCGGTCAGCGGGTCGAAGAGCGACAGGCGCTCGACCTCCTCGTCAAACAGCTCGACGCGCAGCGCCATATCGTCCGATTCTGCCGGGAAGATGTCGATCACTTCGCCGCGCACGCGGAAGGTGCCGCGCTGGAAGGCCTGATCGTTGCGGGTGTACTGCAGCTCCGCCAGACGACGCAAAATCGCACGCTGGTCGATGATCATCCCCTGCGTCAGGTGCAGCATCATCTTGAGATAGAGATCCGGATCGCCAAGACCGTAGATCGCGGAAACCGAGGCAACGACCACCACATCACGACGCTCCAGAAGCGCCTTTGTGGCCGACAGTCGCATCTGCTCGATGTGTTCGTTCACCGAGGCATCTTTCTCAATGAAGGTGTCAGAGCTCGGCACATAGGCTTCAGGCTGGTAGTAATCGTAGTAGGAGACGAAATACTCCACCGCGTTTTCCGGGAAGAACTCTTTCATTTCGCCGTATAGCTGCGCCGCCAGGGTTTTATTGGGTGCCAGCACCATCGTTGGGCGCTGAAGATCCGCAATCACGTTGGCGATGGTGAACGTTTTACCCGAGCCGGTTACCCCCAGCAGCGTCTGGTGCGCCAGCCCATCTTCCAGCCCCTCTTCCAGACGACGGATCGCCTCAGGCTGATCGCCTGATGGACGGAAAGCAGAATTCAATTTGAACGGTTTACTCATGGGCGACAACCTGATGACGTTATAAGCGGCAGGTGTGTAATTTTACTCCTTGTTGCCAGGAATGCCAGTAAAAAACACTGGATGAAAAACCAGTAGCATGTCAGGATATTTAGCATAGCGCCTGAATGATTAGCGCGATAGCGGCCAAAATTTGGACAGTGGCAACATAAAACACCAGTCAGGTCAGGTTATCCCCAGAACTTTTTCTTTTTTAACATTTGTCAAGCCAGGTAATGATAGTTTTATGGCAACCGGTGACACTTTCATGACGGGAATTGCTTTTATCTAAGCAATTAAAAAATAAACGATATTTTCTAAAGCCGCGTTTCGCGTCAATTTGGGCGAAAGCCGCGTCTTCTCTCGCTTATCGCGTGTTTTCTAACTCTAATGCACATGGTTATCCACAGGAATAGTGGATAACTGCTTCCAGCCCATACAGACTGGCGCTCTGCAAATTCCCGGATTTTCCCACGAGACGGCGACAAAAAATTTTTATAGCTATTTTTTGCTGATTAACAGTTGCGTCATTCATAACCAATCGATGGGATCTTGCTCACATTTTCATCATTTCGGGTTCTGCACCACAACTCATTACCGGCGGCACCGTCAATGTGCAATCCGGTTTTTTATAAACCGCTTTCCGGTGACTTATTCCTAAAAAAGTCGCTTTTTTAATCACTTTCCGCTTTATGGCAGGGGTTTTGCAGAATCAACAGCGAGCCTCACCTACACACATTTTTAAGGAGAGAAAGATGTTGAGTCTGCGTGCTGTGAATCAGTTTTACGGAAGTCAACATACGCTATGGAACGTGGATTTAGATTTTCCGCAAGGGATGTGTACAGGCGTCGTTGGCCTGCCGGGCATGGGGAAAACCACCCTAATGAATTGCATCGCCGGGAAGGTGCCTGTCGAAAGCGGCAGCATCATCTGGTATGAGGCGGGCGCGCCGCCGCGTGATTTGCTAAACCCGCCGCCAGAACAGCGTTCCGGCCCGGAGATTGGCTATGTCTCGCAGGACAGGCGGATCTTTTCGCAGCTAACGATTGAGGAGAACCTGCATATCGCCATGCGCGCGACGGGGAAACCTAACCCGAACGCAAAAAATGACGTTTACGACCTGTTTCCGGCGCTCTATGGGGTGCGACAGACCCGCGCCAACACGCTCTCTCCGGACGACCAGTATCAGCTGGCGCTGGCTAATGCGCTGGTGAACCGTCCTCCCCTGCTGATCCTCGATGAGCCCCTGCACGGCGCAGGACACAGCTTCGCCCAGAAGCTGGGGCAGCTTCTGGTGCGCTTAAATCGGGAGTTAGGTATGACGGTGCTGTTAACGGAGCAGCAGCTGTCGTTTATCCGCCGGGTGGCTGACCGTTTCTGTATGCTCTATCGCGGGCGTAACGTGGCGCAGGGCCACGTTAACGAACTGGATGACGAGCTTATCGCGCACTGGATGTCGCGGGAAGCAAGACGCTGAGATCGAGATAACGCCCGGTTTCGATATTTTCCGCGCCGTCAGCAAGCCAGGGGATTTCCCCGAGGCACGGCGCGGGAAGGACGCGCCTGAGCGTCGCCAGATACTCCTGATGGCGTTTACCCGGCGCAACCACGTCGTTGGCTATCCAGCCCGCCAGACGCAGTCCGGCCTGCTGTACGGCCTGCGCGGTCAACATGGCGTGATTGATGCATCCCAGCTTGACGCCGACGACCAGAATGACCGGAAGCTGCTCGGACTTCACCCAGTCGGCAAACGTCTGCGTGTCCGAAAGCGGCGTAAACCAGCCGCCAGCCCCTTCCACCAGCACCCAGTCGGCCTGATTTTCCAGCGTCCACAATCCGGCGGACAGCACGGCGAAATCAATCGGACGACCTTCATCGGCGCTGATAATGTGCGGCGAGGTCGGCTCGGCAAAGGTGTACGGATTCACCGCGGAATAGGCGAGTTCAAGGGTGCTGTTACGCTGGAGCGCCAGCGCGTCGGTGTTGCGTAACCCTTCCGCCGTCATCTCGCTGCCGGACGCCACTGGCTTATATCCGGCGGTGTTTTTCCCGAGCATCCGTGCCGCCTGCAGCAGCGCCGAGCTGGCCACCGTTTTACCCACTTCTGTGTCCGTGCCGGTGACAAAATAACGTTCAGTCACGTTCGATAATCCCATGAAAAAGTTGATAGGAGAGCGGGAATTGACCCCGCTGCTGCGGCCAGGCCAGCTCAAGGCGCTGCAGCTGACCGCGGGTGAGCGGTTTTTTCTCGCGTCCGGTATGCAGGTGCGTGGCGCCTATGCCCTTCAGCGAACGCATGGCGCTGAACGCATCGCTAAAATTGAGCGTGATGGTCTGCACTACGCTGCGAGCGCGCCAGCCTGCCAGCGCCTGCGTCACCTGCTCATGCGATAAAAACCGGTTAGCGTGCGGCTGTTCATCGACTGCCTGCCAGGCCTGATTCAGCTCCGGCAGCGAACTTTCCAGCAGGGTGGTAAACGCCACCTTCCCGCCCGGTCGCGCGACGCGATAAAGCTCGCGCAAGGCCTGCGGCAGGCTGCTGCACCACTGAACCGCCAGATGGCTCCAGACCAGATCAAACTGCGCGTCCGCCAGCGGGATCGCCTCGATATCGGCCAGCAGATAGCGATGCGCCGCCTGCTGCTGGCGCGCCTCTTCAAGCATCTGGGCTGAGAGATCGATAGCCGTCACCTGGCTTCCCGCCCCGCGCCAGTAGCGGCTGTTGCTGCCGGGACCACAGCCGGCGTCCAGCACCTGTGGAAAACGGTTCTCGCCAAGCGCGGCCAGAAGCCCCTGCGCGCTCAGACGCTGCAGCTCATCGTGCTGCGAATAGCTCTGCGCGGCGCGGCCAAATGCCGCCGCGATGGCCTGCTTATTCACCGGCATCATGGAGCGCCTCCAGCAACGTCTCAATATCCTGTCGTTCATGCGCCGCCGTCAGGGTTAAGCGCAGACGCGCCGTGCCCGGTGGGACGGTTGGCGGGCGGATGGCGGTGACCCACATGCCGCGCTGGCGCAGCGCCTGTGCCAGCGCCAGCGCGCGGCCGTTTTCTCCGACAATCACCGGCTGGATAGCGCTCTGCGAATCGGGACTGTGGAAAGGCAGCGCCGCTAATCCCTGACGGAAGCGGGCAACATGCTCTGCCAGCCGCTGGCGACATTCATCCCCTTCCGCGCCGCGTATCACAGCCAGCGACGCAGACAGCGCAACGGCCTGCGCCGGGGGCATGCTGGTGCTGTAGATCAGGTGTCGGGCAAACTGCAGCAGATAGTCGGCGACGGATTCGCTGCACAGCACGGCGGCACCGCTAACGCCAAAGCCCTTGCCAAAGGTGACAATCAGCAGTTCAGGCTTCACGTTTTGCTGATACGCGCTTCCACGCCCTTCGTCGCCCATCACGCCGGTGCCGTGGGCATCGTCCACCAGCAGCCAGGCATTCTGTCGCTTTGCGGCCTCGTGCAGCGCGGCAAGCGGCGCGCTGTCGCCGTCCATGCTGAACACTCCTTCGGTGACAGCCAGCTGTTGTCCTTCGCAGGGTTTATCCAGCAGCGCTGCGAGCTGTCCCGCATCGTTATGGGCAAAACGCCGCAGCTGAGCCGGGCTTAAATTTGCCGCCTCCAGCAGGGACGCATGGCTTAAGCGATCGGCAACAATGCGATCGTCCTTCCCCATCAGGGCCGTAATAACCGCCTGATTGGCGGCAAAGCCGGAGATAAACAGCAGCGCGCGCGGGTAGCCCAGCCAGTCGGCAAGCGCCTCTTCCAGCGCATGATGCGCCGTGGTGTACCCGCTGACGTGCCCCGATCCGCCGCTGCCCACGCCAAACCGCTCCGCGCCCTTCTGCCAGGCGCGGATAATGGCCGGATGCTGGCTCAGCCCGAGATAGTCGTTGCTGGAGAAATTGCAGAACCGCTGGCCTTCACGGGTAAGAAAACGGCCCGCGCCGTTTTCCACCACCCTGCGAACGCGAAATGCCTCTGCCGCCCGACGGTCGTCGAGCGCAGAGTTGATACGTGCCTGCCAGGTCATACGGCTGCCGCGTTGTAGAACTGTTCGGTGTCGGCGTTGAAAATCTGCTGCTCCAGCTGCTGCTGTTGCTCGTTATCGCCCGTCAGCACTTCGGTCTGATGCGGGTTCAACCCCAGCTTGCGGAACAGCTGAACGTCTTTATCCTCTTCCGGGTTCGGCGTGGTCAGCAGCTTGCAGCCGTAGAAGATGGAGTTGGCTCCGGCCATAAAGCACATGGCCTGGGTCTGCTCGTTCATCTGCTCGCGACCCGCTGAGAGGCGAACGTAAGACGTTGGCATCATGATGCGCGCCACCGCGATGGTGCGGATAAAATCAAACGCATCCACGTCCTCGTTATCCGCCAGCGGCGTGCCCTTGACCTTCACCAGCATGTTGATCGGCACGCTTTCCGGCGGGGTCGGCAGGTTCGCCAGCTGCAGCAGCAGGCCCGCGCGGTCTTTCACGGTTTCGCCTAAGCCCACGATGCCGCCGGAGCAGACCTTAATCCCCGCGTCACGCACTTTATCCAGCGTATCCAGACGCTCCTGGTAGGTACGCGTGGTGATGATGTTGCCGTAAAATTCCGGCGAGGTGTCGAGGTTGTGGTTGTAGTAATCCAGCCCCGCTGCCGAGAGGCGCTGCGCCTGCTCCTCGTTGAGCGTACCGAGCGTCATACAGGCTTCGAGGCCCATCTCCTTCACGCCCTTCACCATCTGCTCCAGATACGGCATGTCGCGATCGTGCGGGTTCTTCCACGCCGCGCCCATGCAGAAGCGGGTCGAGCCGGCGTTTTTCGCCTTGCGCGCGGAGTCGAGGACCTGCTCGACTTCCATCAGGCGCTCTGACTCCAGACCGGTTTTGTAGCGCGCGCTCTGCGGGCAATATTTGCAGTCTTCGGGGCAGGCGCCGGTCTTGATCGACAGCAGCGTGCTGACCTGAACATTGCGGGGATCGAAGTGCTGACGATGCACCTGTTGGGCTTCGAACATCAGCTCAAGGAAAGGTTTGTTGAATAATTCAGTAACTTGCGACATCGTCCAGCGTGCGTGGTGAGCCATCGGGCTTCTCCAAAGGGTTTTGTTAATTTTCGGTTCGGTTTATACTCGTAAACCTAAAACTTTTCAAAATGGTTTACAAGTCGATTATGACCCAGGACGATCTCGCCTTCGACAAGCAGCATATCTGGCACCCTTACACCTCCACCACCCGCCCCCTTCCCGTCTATCCGGTTGCCTCCGCCCACGGCTGCGAGCTGCACCTCGCCAGCGGCGAGCGGCTCGTTGACGGCATGTCTTCGTGGTGGGCGGCGATTCACGGGTACAACCACCCGCGCCTGAATGCGGCGATGAAGGCCCAGATTGACCAGATGTCGCACGTGATGTTTGGCGGGATCACCCATCAGCCCGCGGTGGATTTATGCCGCCGTCTGGTAGCGATGACGCCTGACTCGCTGGAGTGCGTCTTCCTGGCCGATTCCGGCTCCGTGGCGGTGGAAGTGGCGATGAAAATGGCGCTGCAGTACTGGCACGCCAGAGGCGAAACGCGCCAGCGGTTACTCACCTTCCGCAACGGCTATCACGGGGATACCTTCGGGGCGATGTCGGTTTGCGATCCGGAGAACTCCATGCACAGCCTGTGGAAAGGGTATCTGCCGGAAAACCTGTTTGCCCCTGCGCCGCAGAGCCGCTTCGACGGCGAGTGGAACGAGATGGACATGGTCGGCTTCGCGCGGCTGATGGCGGCGCATCGTCATGAGATTGCCGCCGTGATCCTTGAGCCTATTGTGCAAGGCGCGGGCGGAATGCGGATGTACCATCCGGAATGGCTGAGGCGTATTCGCAGGATGTGCGACCGCGAGGGCATTCTGCTGATTGCCGATGAGATTGCCACCGGCTTTGGCCGCACCGGCAAGCTGTTTGCCTGCGAGCATGCGGGTATCGCCCCGGATATTCTGTGCCTCGGCAAAGCGCTGACGGGCGGCACCATGACGCTCTCCGCCACGCTCACGACCCGCCAGGTGGCCGACACCATCAGCGACGGTGAAGCGGGCTGCTTTATGCACGGTCCGACGTTTATGGGTAACCCGCTGGCCTGTGCCGTGGCGAGTGAAAGCCTTGCGATTCTGGAGAGCGGCGAGTGGCAGACGCAGGTTGCGGCGATAGAAGCGCAGCTGAAAGCGGAGCTGAGCGCCGCCTCGGGCGCGAATTTCGTGGCGGACGTGCGCGTGCTGGGCGCCATCGGGGTGATTGAAACCACCCATCCGGTGAATATGGCGGCGCTGCAGCGCTTCTTTGTGGACCAGGGCGTGTGGGTGCGGCCTTTCGGCAAGCTTATCTACCTGATGCCGCCGTACAGCATCACGCCAGAGCAGCTTCGAAAATTAACCGACGCGGTTGTAACAGCCGTTAACATTCCCGCGCATTTCATGATTTAACCCAATGCATTACACTTGCTGAACGAGCGATCAACAAGGGTAAACCGTATGAAAATCATCAGTAAAGATCTGCGCGACGGAGAAAAACTCCCGGAACGGCACGTTTTCAACGGCATGGGGTATCAGGGAGATAATATCTCCCCGCACCTGGCGTGGGACGAGGTTCCGGCAGGCACCAAAAGCTTTGTCGTGACCTGCTACGACCCGGATGCGCCAACCGGTTCCGGATGGTGGCACTGGATCGTGGCGAACCTGCCTGCCGACACGCGCGTCCTGCCGCAGGGTTCCGGCTCTGACCTGGTTGCCCTGCCTGAGGGCGCGATTCAGACGCGCACCGATTTTGGTAAAGCGGGCTACGGCGGCGCGGCGCCACCAAAAGGGGAAACCCACCGCTACATCTTCACGGTGCACGCGCTGGACGTGGAGAAGATTGACGTCGATGAAGGCGCGAGCGGCGCGATGGTCGGGTTTAACGTGCATTTCCATTCCCTGGGGAGCGCGTCGATTACGGCGATGTATTCGTAAAAAAAGCCGGGTGGCGGCTACGCCTTACCCGGCCTGGATTTCGCATTCGTTGGCCCGGTAAGCGCAGCGCCACCGGGCAAAAAAATCACAGCACCGAAGGTAGCAGACCCACCAGCCGCCCTTCTTCCAGAAGCTGCATCGCCTTATCAATATCCGGCGCAAAGAAGCGGTCGTCGTCGTAATGCGATACGTGCTCGCGCAGCACCTGGCGCGCCTGCTCCAGCAGCGGGCTGGATTTGAGCCCTTCACGCAGATCGATACCCTGACTTGCCGCCAGCCATTCCACCGCCAGCACGCCGCGGGTGTTGGAGGCCATTTCCCAGAGACGACGCCCGGCAGCCGGTGCCATCGAAACGTGATCTTCCTGGTTTGCAGACGTTGGCAGGCTATCCACGCTGTGCGGATGCGACAGGGCTTTGTTCTCGCTTGCCAGCGCTGCGGCCGTCACCTGAGCAATCATAAAGCCCGAGTTGACCCCGCCGTTACGCACCAGGAACGGTGGCAACTGGGACATGTGTTTATCCATCATCAGCGCGATGCGGCGCTCGGACAACGCGCCGACTTCGGCAATCGCCAGCGCGATGTTGTCCGCAGCCATTGCCACCGGCTCGGCGTGGAAGTTACCGCCTGAGACCACCTCGTTTTCCTGGGCGAACACCAGCGGGTTATCGGACACCGCGTTGGCCTCCACCAGCAGCACCTCCGCCGCCTGGCGCAGCTGCGTCAGGCACGCGCCCATCACCTGCGGCTGGCAGCGCAGGGAATAGGGATCCTGCACCTTTTCACAGTTGTGGTGTGAATCCGCGATCTCGCTGGTGTCGGTAAGCACTTGACGGTACATCGCGGCGGCATCGATCTGCCCGCGCTGACCGCGCACCTCGTGGATGCGGGCATCGAACGGGCGACGCGAGCCCAGCACCGCTTCGGTGGTCAGCGCACCGCACACCACCGCCGAGGCAAACAGATCTTCCGCTTCAAACAGGCCGCGCAGCGCGAAAGCTGTCGATGCCTGCGTGCCGTTCAGCAGCGCCAGCCCCTCTTTCGCCGCCAGCGTGATCGGCGTTAAGCCGGCTTTTTTCAGCGCCTCTTTCGCCGGAAGCCACTCGCCCTGCCAGCGCGCTTTGCCTTCACCCAGCAGCAGCAGCGACATGTGCGCCAGCGGCGCGAGATCGCCGGAGGCCCCGACGGAGCCCTTCGCGGGGATCCACGGATAGACCTCTGCATTAACCAGCGCCATCAGCGCCTGGATCACGCTCAGGCGAATGCCGGAGAAACCGCGCGCCAGGCTGTTGATTTTGAGCACCATCATCAGACGGACAATCTCATCATCCAGCGGCTGACCCACGCCCGCCGCGTGTGACAGCACCAGCGAACGCTGTAAGTTTTCTAGATCGTGTGTCGCGATGCGGGTCTGCGCCAGCAGGCCAAAGCCGGTGTTAATCCCGTAGGCGGTGCGCCCTTCGGCAACGATGGCTTCGACGCAGGCGACGCTGTCGTTAATGGCGGCATGGGCACTTGCATCCAGCGAAAGGGTGACCGGCTTGCGCCAGACGTTACGCAGCTGCTTGAGCGTCAGCGAGCCGGGAGTGAGTGTTAATGCGTTCATTAATTCTTTCCTTGTGTGGCAGGGATCATCGGCAGGTTAAGGCCCTGCTCTTTGGCACAGTCAATGGCAATTTCGTAACCCGCATCCGCGTGACGCATCACGCCGGTTGCCGGGTCGTTGTGCAGTACGCGAGCGATACGCGCGGCGGCTTCATCGGTTCCGTCGCAGACGATGACCATCCCGGAATGCTGGGAGAAACCCATCCCCACGCCGCCGCCGTGGTGCAGCGACACCCAGGTCGCGCCGCTGGCGGTATTCAGCAGAGCGTTCAGCAACGGCCAGTCGGAGACCGCATCCGAGCCGTCGCGCATGGCTTCGGTTTCGCGGTTCGGGCTGGCGACGGAGCCGGAGTCCAGGTGGTCGCGGCCGATGACGATCGGCGCGGAGACTTCACCGCTGCGCACCATTTCGTTGAAGGCGAGGCCGAGTTTTTGACGCCACTCCAGCCCTACCCAGCAGATACGCGCCGGCAGGCCCTGGAAGTTAATGCGCTCGCGGGCCATGTCCAGCCAGTGGTGAAGATGTTCGTCATCAGCGACGATCTCCTTCACTTTGGCGTCGGTTTTGTAGATATCCTCCGGGTCACCGGACAGGGCAACCCAGCGGAACGGACCGATGCCGCGGCAGAACAGCGGACGAATATAGGCAGGAACGAAGCCCGGGAAGTCAAAGGCGTTATTCACGCCCATCTCTTTCGCCATCTGGCGGATGTTGTTGCCGTAGTCAAAGGTCGGAATGCCCATCTGGCTGAAGGCCAGCATGGCGTAGACGTGCTCGGCCATGGAGCGTTTCGCGGCAAGCACCGTGCCTTCCGGGTCGGTTTCCGCTTTTTGCTGATATTCTTCCCACGTCCAGCCTTTTGGCAGATAGCCGTGCAGCGGGTCATGGGCGCTGGTCTGGTCGGTGACCAGATCCGGGCGCACGCCGCGGGCGACGAGTTCAGGAAGAATGTCCGCCGCGTTGCCGCACAGGGCAATCGACACCGCTTTGCCTTCAGAGGTGTATTTTTTGATGCGCGCCAGCGCATCGTCCAGATCGGTTGCCTGCTCATCGACGTAGCGGGTGCGCAGACGGAAATCAATGCGGCTCTGCTGGCACTCAATGTTGAGCGAGCATGCGCCGGCAAGCGTGGCGGCCAGCGGCTGCGCGCCGCCCATGCCGCCGAGACCCGCGGTCAATACCCAGCGGCCTTTCAGTGAGCCGTTGTAGTGCTGGCGACCGGCTTCCACGAAGGTTTCGTAGGTGCCCTGCACGATCCCCTGGCTGCCGATGTAGATCCAGCTCCCCGCGGTCATCTGGCCATACATCGCCAGTCCTTTTGCGTCCAGTTCGTTGAAGTGTTCCCAGGTGGCCCAGTGCGGCACGAGGTTAGAGTTAGCGATCAGCACGCGCGGCGCGTTTTTATGCGTTTTGAACACGCCAACCGGCTTGCCGGACTGTACCAGCAGGGTTTCGTCGTGTTCGAGTTCGGTCAGGGATTTTACAATTGCGTCATAGCATTCCCAGTTGCGCGCGGCGCGGCCTATGCCGCCGTAGACCACCAGCTCGTGGGGGTTCTCCGCCACCTCAGGGTCGAGGTTGTTCATCAACATGCGCAGCGGGGCTTCGGTGAGCCAGCTTTTGGCGGTAAGCGTGGTGCCGCGCGCGGCGCGGACGTCCTGCTGGCGGTATTTACCTGACGACATTGTGTGCTCCTCATAGGGGACAGATGATGCATTTAGATATACTTGTATAGACAAGCACATACAAGGTCAGATTTAACAAAAAAGATACAATTTTGTTATATTGCGTTAGCGATCACGCTTATAAAACTTATGACATGAAGTGGCCCTGCAGCCGGTAGCGATTACCCGGGAAAAGCAGCCGGGCATGCGACACAATGTGCGACGAGGACCAGGTACGGCGGCGGATCAGCAGGCACGGATCGTGCTCTTTAATGCGCAGCCTTTCGCACTCCTGCGGCGTGGCGCGCACGGCCTCCACAATGTGCTCCCCTTCCGTCAGCGGTGCGACGAGCGAGAGATAGGCATGCGGCGTGGTCTGGGTGTAATCCTGGTTCAGATAGTCCGGTATCCGCTCAGCGTTAACGCAGCGATCTTCAATCTGCACCGGAATGTCGTTTTCGAAATGCACCATCACGGAGTGGAAGATGCGGCTTCCCTCTTTGACATTCAGCTCTACCGCCTGCTCGGCGCTGGCCTGGGTCTCTTCGAGCACCAGCACCTCACAGCGGTGCTGATGATTACGCGCGGCAATTTCGTCTGCAATACTGCGGATTTCAAACAGGGCGGATTGCCCTTTCGGTTCCGCCACAAACGTCCCCACGCCCTGCAGGCGCACCAGAAGCCCTTCGTCGGTCAGCTCGCGCAGCGCGCGGTTGACGGTCATCCGGCTAAAGCCAAACTGCGCCACCAGATCGGCCTCCGAGGGAATGCGGTCGTGCGGCCGCCAGACGCCGGTGGCGATTTTTTCGCTGATCGCCTGCTTCACCTTTTCGTAGAAAGGTGCGGGAGAGCTCGACTGCGGCAGGGGTGAGCGTGAAAACATCGTGACTCCTTGAATAGTGTTATGCCCACCAGTGAGCAATTTGCCAGGCCAGGCGGGCGGCGAGCTTAGCGCCCTGCCCGTCCCGATCGTACTGCGGGTTAAACTCTACCAGATCGGCGGCCTGGAGCTTACCGCTACGGCAGATATGTTCGATGACGGGGAGGAGATCCAGTGCCGGAATGCCTAACGCAGCCGGAGCGGAAACGGCAGGCATTTCGCTGGCGGGCAGGACGTCCAGATCGATTGTCAGGTAGACGCGATCGGCCTGGGCCAGCACACTTTCCAACGCGGACAGTGCATCGCGCCTGAAATGGAGATCTTCCACCAGCGTGACGTTCAGGCGTTCGGCCTCATCCCACAGCGCCTGCGTATTCGCCGCCCGGCTCACGCCAAAGCAGGCGTACTGAAATGCCCGCCCGCGCTCATCGCAGTAGTGTGCCAGCTGGCGAAACGGCGTGCCGGACGTCGCCCGGTCGGCCTTGCGCAGATCGAGATGGGCATCAAGGTTGATGATGACAACCCGCTCGTTCGGGAAGGCCTCCAGCACGCCGCGACCGTGCGCCCACGCGGTTTCGTGTCCGCCGCCAAAGACCAGCGTACGCATCCCGGACTGCTGACAGGCCGTGACGGCATCGCTTAACGCCTGCTGTGCCGCCTCAAGCTCGTCACCTTCAATGTAAACCGAGCCCATATCCGCCAGCCGATCGTGTCCCTGATGGCTGGCCATATTCGCCAGCGCTTTTCGCAGTATATCCGGCGCCTGCACGGCGCCGGGCCTGCCCTGATTGCGTTTTACGCCTGCATCACATTCAAAGCCTATCAGCGCAATGCCGGATGCCAGCGGCGTGAACGCTCCCTGCTGCCGTATCGTCTGGAAAATACGCGTTGCGTTGCTGGCCTCGGCGCTGTCGTCGCGCCCCTGCCAGACCGTTTCGGCTACGGGCCGCCATAGCTTCATACTGCCTCCCCACGAAAAATACGTTGATACAGCGGGTTGCGTCCCGGCTCGTAGACCATCTCTACCGGATGATGAGCATCCCAGACGATAAAATCAGCGACAAACCCGGCCCGCAGCTGTCCGTGGGTTGCGCCACGACCCAGCGCCTGCGCGGCATGCCGCGTGACGCCAGCCCAGGCTTCTTCAGGGGTCAGGCCAAACTGGACGCAGGCCATGTTCATCGCCAGGTGCAGGCTGGCAAACGGGCTGGTGCCGGGGTTGTAGTCGGTGGCGACCGCCATCGGCACACCGTGTTTTCTGAGCTGTTCCACCGGCGGACGCTGGCGCTCCTGCAGAAAATAGAACGCGCCGGGGAGCAGTACCGCAACCGTACCGCTTTGCGCCATCGCCTGAACGCCTGCGTCGTCGAGATATTCGATATGATCGGCGGAGAGTCCTTTATACCGGCTGACCAGCGCCGCACCGCCCTGATTTGAAAGCTGCTCAACATGCCCTTTCACCGGGATACCGAGCGCGGTTGCCGCCTTAAAGAGACGCTCGGTTTGCGACGAGGTAAAGCCGACGTTTTCGCAGAACACGTCTACTGCTTCGTATAACTCTTTTTGCCACAGCGTGGGCAATATCTGCTCACAGACCAGCGTGAGGTACGCGTCCGGATCCTGTCGGTATTCCGGCGGAACCGCATGAGCCGCCAGCAGCGTTGGGCTGATATCGATCGGATTATTGAGGCCCAGCTGGCGCGCGACCAGCAGTATCTTCTCTTCGGCCTCGGGGTTTAGACCGTATCCCGACTTGATTTCAACCGTAGTGACGCCTTCATTCATCAGTCGCTGAAGCCGCTGCTGCGCCAGCTTAAGCAGGGTTTCGGGCGAGCTGCTGCGGGTCGCCGTCACGGTAGCGTTAATCCCGCCCCCCTGGGCGCTGATGGTTTGATAAGAGACGCCGTTAAGACGCTGCTCCCACTCCGCCGCGCGATCGCCGCCAAATACAAGGTGGGTATGGCAGTCAATCAGGCCAGGCGTGACCAGACGCCCCTGGAGATCGACGCAGTGACGGTGTCCGGCCGGAATGTCAGATTCAGGGATCACGGCCAGGATAGTTTGACCCCGTACGACCAGGGCATGTTGCTCTTTCAGTCCATAGGGCGCAGATACGTCCGGCACCATCGTAGCCAGTCGCGCATTTCGCCATATCACATCGTCGGGATGAATCTGCTGCATGGGCATTCCACTTGTCATGGGTTGTATAGACATTTATTTGCATCCACCGTCTACTGTCAACCGCCTTGAAGGAAAATGTTAGTTATTTGTGATCACTTACTTGCCGCTCTCGGGCTAAAAATGGAACTTTTACCCTTTTTATCTTCCCGTTTCGCTCAACTTAGTATAAAAAAGCAGGCTATTTCGTCTGTCCCGTAAAGACTTGCATACCCAGGAGCTCTACCTTGAACATTTCCAGGATTTCCCGTCTGGCGTTAGCACTCGCCTTTGGCGTGACCTTATCCGCTTGCAGTTCAACACCACCGGATCAGCGACCTTCTGAGCAGGTTGCGCCCGGTACCGCCTCCCGCCCGATTTTGTCCACTGATGAAGCGAAGAACTTCGACCGTGCACACTACTTCTCAGCGATGGATCCTAACGCTGCGCCGTGGACCCCGTCGTCTATTAATCTGCCGAAACAGCCTGACTTCGTGGTTGGCCCGGCGAGTGCGCAGGGCGTAACGCATACCTCAATTCAGGCTGCGGTTGATGCTGCCATCACTAAACACAGCGCGTCTCGCCAGTACATCGCGATCCTGCCTGGTGAATATGAAGGCACCGTGTATGTTCCGGCGGCACCAGGCAGCATTACGCTTTACGGTCTGGGCGAAAAGGCGATTGACGTAAAAATTGGTCTGGCGATTGATTCCGAAATCGACAGCAACACCTGGCGTCACCTGGTGAACCCGGCCGGTAAATATATGCCGGGCAAACCGGCGTGGTATATGTTTGATAACTGCCAGAGCAAGCGTTCCGCCACCATTGGCGTAATGTGCTCGGCGGTATTCTGGTCTCAGAATAACGGTCTGCAGCTGCAGAACCTGACCATTCAGAATACCCTGGGTGACAGCGTTGACGCCGGTAACCACCAGGCCGTTGCGCTGCGTAGCGATGGCGATAAGGTGCAGATTAACAACGTCAACATTCTGGGCCGTCAGAACACCTTCTTCGTGACCAACAGCGGCGTGCAGAACACCCTGCAGAATAACCGTCTGACCCGTACCCTTGTGACCAACAGCTACGTTGAAGGTGACGTGGACCTGGTGTCTGGTCGCGGCGCGGTGGTGTTTGATAATACCGATTTCCGCGTGGTGAACTCACGTACTCAGCAGGAAGGTTACGTGTTTGCTCCGGCAACCCAGTCGAACCTCTTCTTCGGCTTCCTGGCCGTGAACAGCCGCTTTAATGCTGCCGGTGACGGCGTGGCGCAGCTGGGACGCTCCCTGGACGTGGACTCAGCCACCAACGGTCAGGTTGTGATCCGCGACAGCGTGATCAACGAAGGCTTCAACATGGCGAAACCGTGGGCGGATGCCGCGATCTCCAAACGTCCGTTCTCCGGCAACACCGGTGCGGTGGATGATAAAGGGAACGTGCAGCGCAACCTGAACGACGCTAACTTCAACCGCATGTGGGAATACAACAACCGCGGTCTGGGTAGCAAAGTGGTTGCTGAGCCGAAGCAGTAAGCTGTTTTGCCGGGTGGCGGCTTCGCCTTACCCGGCCTACAGATGATGCAGGCCCGGTAAACGCAGTGCCACCGGGCATAAAAAACCTCGCATTCGCGAGGTTTTTTGTTTTAGGCAGCTTAGTGAGCGTTAACTACCACCCACATCGGCCCCTGGCCTACGGCGTAGCGCCCTTTTTCTTCCAGCAGTCCCTGCTCGCCTTTAATTTCGTACAGCGCAATGTGGTGGGATTTCTGCCCCGCCGCAATCAGGTATTTGCCGCTGTGATCGATATTAAAGCCGCGCGGCTGGGTTTCCGTTGGCTGGAAGCCTTCAACCGCCAGCACGCTGCCATCTTCAGAAACGCTAAACACGGTAATCAGGCTGGAGGTACGGTCGCAGGCGTACAGATGGCGGCCATCTGGCGTAATGTGGATATCCGCCGCCCAGCGGGTGTCGGAGAAATCAGACGGCATCATGTCCAGCGTCTGCACGCACTCAATCTGACCGTTTGGATCTTTCAGTTCCCATACGTCCACTGAGCTGTTCAGTTCGTTGACCACGTAGGCATACTGCTGGTTCGGGTGGAAGACCATATGACGCGGACCAGCGCCTTCAACAGTCGTAACTTCAGCTGGATTCTGCGCCACCAGGTGACCATCGTCGCTCAGGGTGAACAGGCAGATACGATCCTGCTTCAGCGCAGGTACCCACAGCGTGCGGTTATCCGGAGAGATATTCGCCGAGTGGCAGCCTTCCAGCCCTTCCACCACATCCACGGTTTCGACCGGAATGCCGTCTTCCAGACGCGTTACGCTGACGCAGCCCGCGTTATACGAGCCGCTGAAGACAAAGTTGCCTTTACGATCGGTTGAGATATGGGTTGGGCTGCCCGGCAACGGGGCTTCAGCAGTGTACGTCAGCGCGCCGTCGTCCGGAGAAATGCGATAGGCCAGCACGCGAAACTCCGGGCGCACACCCACGTACAAGAAACGTTTATCCGGGCTGATGACCATCGGCTGTACCTGGCCTGGCACATCAACAACCTGAACCAGCGTGAGTGTCCCTTCGGTATTTAAGCGCCAGACGTGGATCTGCTGGCTTTCAGGACTGGCGGTATAAACGGTTTGTTTCATGAATATTCACTCCTCACTGCGCATGAAAGTAGTTAACTTTTGACGGTGAATGCTGAATTGTCGACAGGAATTTTGAAGCGTTCGCCTCTCGGTGTACCATCCCATCAAAACGTAAATTCAATATTAACCCGGAAAAACAGATGACCTCGCGTGTGATTGCTCTGGATTTAGACGGTACCTTACTGACGCCGCAAAAAACCCTTCTCCCCTCTTCTCTGGAAGCGCTTAAACGCGCGCAGGAAGCGGGATATCAACTCCTTATCGTAACGGGTCGACATCACGTTGCCATTCACCCTTTTTATCAGGCACTGGCGTTAGATACACCTGCAATTTGTTGTAATGGCACTTATTTGTATGATTATCAGGCAAAAAAGGTTTTAGAATCCGACCCGCTGCCGGTTCCCCAGGCGCTGCAACTGATTGATCTGCTGGATGAGCATGCCGTTCACGGCCTGATGTATGTGGATAACGCAATGGTCTACGAGCGCCCTACCGGCCACGTGGTGCGCACCAGCAACTGGGCGTTGTCCCTGCCTGAAGCGCAGCGTCCCGTCTTTACCCAGGTTTCCTCCCTGCGTCAGGCGGCCCAGGACGTTGAGGCTATCTGGAAATTCGCCCTGACGGATGAAGACACCACCAAGCTGAATGCCTTCGCGAAACACGTGGAACAGACGCTGGGTCTGGAGTGTGAATGGTCCTGGCACGATCAGGTGGATATTGCCCGCAAAGGCAACAGCAAAGGCAAACGCCTGACGCAGTATGTGGAATCAAAAGGCTGGTCGATGCAGGACGCGATCGCCTTCGGCGACAACTACAACGACATAAGCATGCTGGAAGCCGCCGGTACCGGCGTGGCGATGGGCAATGCCGACGACGCGGTAAAAGCGCACGCCAACGTGGTGATTGGCGACAACACCACCGACAGCATCGCGCAGTACATTTACACTCACCTGCTGTAATCAGGCGGTGATCGAGACGCTCTTAATTTGCGCGTAAAGCCACAGTCCGGGTTTGATCCCTAACTCATCCCTGGCCCACGGGCTGATGCGCGCCCAGAGCGTCCTGCTGCCGACCTCGAGCTTCACTTCCACCTGCCCGTTATCATCAAAACATTCCGCCACTTTGGCGCGCAGGATATTTCGAATACTGGTTTGCAGCGGCGGCTGCAGCACCAGCGAGACGTCAGATGCCTGAATACGAATACGCAGCGCGGACTGTAACGGCTTGTCGATCTTATTGACCCAAAGATGCTGGTCACCCAACGCCAGGGCGGTCATCGCGTAGTGTGGATGGTGTTCCAGCACGCTCACCTTCAGGATGCTGCTCTGCTGCTCCCTGGGTAACCACGGATGCATGACGCTGCTGCCCCACACCTCTTCCAGGTTGCCAAACGCCTTAACGCTGCCCTCTTCCAGCACCAGCACCTTGTCGGCCAGATGGAGGATTTCGTCCAGCGAATGGCTGACGTAGAGCATCGGAATATTAATTTCCCGCGTCAGGCGCTGCAGGTAGGGCAGGAGCTCACGTTTACGCGGAATATCGAGCGAGGCCAGCGGTTCGTCGAGCAGCAGCAGTTCGGGTGCGGTCAGCAACGCGCGGCCAATGGCCACGCGCTGTTTTTCTCCACCGGAGAGTGAGGATGGCAGCCTGTCGAGCAATGGCTCAATACCTAAAAGCGTCACCAGCTTATCAAACTGCCCGGCCATGCTTTTCGCCATGCCGTAACGCAGGTTGCCGCGCACGCTGTAGTGCGGGAACAGGCGTGCATCCTGGAAAACATAGCCGATGCGGCGTTTATCCGGCGAGAGGTAAACCTTATTCTCCACGTCATTCAGGACGCGGTCATTCAGAACAATCCGGCCAGACTGCGGGCGGGTCAGGCCGCTGATGGCATTAATCAGCGACGTTTTTCCCGCCCCCGACACGCCAAAGATGGCGGTGATTCCGCTTGCAGGCAGCGTCTCGTTAAGCGTCAGGGTATGGTTTCCCAGCGTCTGGGTAAAATGGAGTTGCAGCATGCTTATTTCCCCATCCGCTCGCGGCTGAGCCGCGCCAGCCATTCAGACACCATCAGCGATGCCAGCGCCAGCACAATTGAAATAATACACAGCCGCGCCGCCGCGCCTTCACCGCCCGGCGTTTGAATCAGGGTATACATTGCCGACGGAATCGTCCGCGTCTCGCCGGGTATGTTCGACACAAAGGTGATCGTCGCGCCAAACTCGCCGAGCGAGCGGGCGAAGGCCAGCACCGTGCCGACAATAATGCCCGGCAGCGTCAGCGGAAGCGTGATGGTGAAAAAGACGCGCCAGCGCCCGGCGCCCAGCGTGCGGGCCGCCTGTTCAAGCTTCATGTCCACGCCTTCCAGCGCGAGACGTATCGCCCGCACCATCAGTGGGAATGACATCACCGCCGCAGCCAGTACCGCACCGCGCCAGCTAAAAGCGAACGTCAGCCCAAACCAGTCGTAGAGCTTCTCGCCGATAAAACCGCGTCGCCCCATCGAAATCAGCAGCAGGTAACCGACCACTACGGGCGGCAACACGAGCGGAAGATGAAGCACGCTGTCGAGCAGCGTTTTGCCGGGAAACTGACAGCGAACCAGTAGCCAGGCAAAGAAGATCCCAAAGGGCAAACTCAGCGCAACCGCCAGGGAAGAGACTTTAAGGCTCAGCAGAACAGCCTGCCATTCAGGATCGGTCAATATCATCAGTGAGTCGTAAATCCGTAACGTTTAAAGATAGCGGACGCTTCAGGCCCCTTCAGATAATCGCGGAAAGCCGTCACGGTCGCATTTTTATGTCCATCAACAATCGCAACAGGATATTCCACTTTCTTGTGGGAGTCTTCCGGGAACGTTGCCACCACTTTCACTCCCTTACTGGCTACGGCATCAGAGCCATACACAATGCCCAGCGGGGCTTCGTTGCGTTCCACCAGCGCCAGCGCGCCACGCACGTCTTCGGCCGGGGCCAGCTTCGGCGACAACGTCTCCCATGCGCCCAGCTTTTGCAGCGCTTCTTTGGCATAAATCCCGGCCGGAACGTGCGCCGGGTCGCCCACCGCCAGACGGCCACCGTTCAGCAGGCTCATCCAGTTGGTCTGTTTGTTGATAGTGATGTCCGCCTGCGCGCTGGCTTTTGGCGCCACGACAACCAGGCTATTCCCCAGCAGCGTTTCGCGGGTTGTCGCATCAATCGATTTCTTCTCCGCCGCGTAATCCATCCACTTCTGATCCGCCGAGATGAACAGATCCGCCGGTGCGCCCGCTTCTATCTGGCGCGCCAGCGTCGAGGAAGAGGCAAAAGAGGAGACCACCTCGACGTTTTTCTCTTTTTTATACGCCGCCGCAATATCCTGCAGCGCGTTAGTCAGCGACGCCGCCGCAAAGACCGTGATTTTACCCTCGTCCGCCAGCGCGTGTCCGGTAAGGGAAAGCGTCAATGTTGCCCCTGCAAAAAGGCGTACCCATGAACGTGCCATCTGTAACTCCTGTGAGTAGCGTTATATACACATTAATATAACGATAACGTCAGGGAGATCCCAGCGTTTAATCGTACCGCTGAATGGGTAAACCGGTGTGATGCGTTAAATTATATCGGCGAAAACGGGAAAATCTTGAGAGCAAAACGCCCGGACAAGCCGGGCGTTTTGAGGGGAATCAATGCTGCTTTTTAGCCTGGTCTCTGTGACCAATGTTCGAAAAGACGTTGAACACTTCACCCAGGCCGTAGATGGCACCGAGGATGATGGCCATCACTACTGGTACCATGATCACGGCGAATACCAGACTTTTCAACAACTCTAACATGGTTTTCTCCAGATATTGTGAATGACTCATTCTACCCTGAATAGTGAGAAAAACATCCCCTTTTGTGCGGTACCCTTTGCGCCCTGCACCATTTGGGTCACAATACTCTTTTTGCCAGGACACTGTTATGCAGGCCGAAATTCTCCTCACTCTACGACTTCAGCAAAAGCTTTTCGCCGATCCGCGACGTATCGCCCTGCTTAAACAAATAGAACAAACGGGCTCGATTAGCCAGGGGGCGAAAAACGCGGGAATCAGCTATAAAAGCGCCTGGGACGCCATCAACGAGATGAACACCCTGAGCGAACACCCGCTGGTGGACAGAGCCACGGGCGGCAAAGGCGGCGGCGGTGCGATCGTGACGCGTTATGGCCAGCGCCTTATTCAGCTTTACGATCTGCTGGCGCAGATCCAGCAAAAAGCGTTTGATGTGTTGAGCGATGACGATAACGTTCCGCTGGACAGTCTGCTGGCCGCCATTTCCCGCTTCTCTTTACAAACCAGCGCCCGTAACCAGTGGTTTGGTACGGTGACGGCGCGCGACAATCTGCAGATACAGCAGCATATTGAGATCCTGCTTGCCGATGGCACCACCCGTCTGAAGGCCGCCATAACGGCGCAAAGCGCGGAACGTCTTGAACTGAATGAAGGTAAAGAGGTGCTGGTGCTGCTGAAAGCGCCGTGGGTCACTATCACGCGCGATCCCGACGCGGCAATCGGAGCAGATAACCAGCTGCAGGGCACCATCAGCCTCATCAAACGCGGTGAAGCGCAGTGCGAAGTGCTGATGACCCTGGCAGATGGGCAGCCGCTTTGCGCGACCGTACCGCTCAGCGAGTCGGACAACTTAGAAGAAGGTGCTGCCGTCACCGCGTATTTCAACGCGGACCGGGTGATTATCGCCACTTTGTGCTGAGCACATTGACAATCGTACCGACAGTGCGTATCCCTGATATCTGGTGCTGCAAAAACAGGGATAAACCATGTCATCATTGCATATTTCGCAAGGCACGTTTCGTCTTAGCGATACCCGAACGCTGACAATTGCTGATTTGACGCTACGCGCGGGTGAAAGCTGGGCGTTTGTCGGCACAAACGGCAGCGGTAAATCCGCGCTGGCCCGCGCGCTGGCCGGAGAGCTCAACCTCCTCAAGGGCGAATACCAGAGCGACTTTACGCGCCTGACGCGCCTGTCGTTTGAACAACTGCAAAAGCTGGTCAGCGACGAGTGGCAGCGCAACAACACCGATTTGCTCAGCCCAGGCGAAGAAGATACCGGCCGTACGACCGCGGAAATTATTCAGGATGAAGTGAAGGATCCCGCCCGCTGCCGGCGCCTGGCAGAACGGTTCGGTATCACCCCTCTGCTGGACCGGCGCTTTAAATACCTTTCTACCGGCGAGACGCGAAAAACGCTGCTTTGTCAGGCGCTGATGAGCCAACCTGAACTGCTTATTCTGGACGAACCGTTCGACGGTCTTGACGTGCAGTCCCGTGCGCAGCTGGCGGCCCTGCTGGCGTCTCTTAATCAGCAGGGATATACCCTCGTGCTGGTGCTTAACCGCTTCGATGAAATTCCGGACTTTATCCAGCACGCGGGCGTCCTGGCCGACTGTAACCTGACCGAAACCGGAGAAAAAACAGCGCTGCTCAAGCAGGCGCTGATTGCCCAGCTCGCGCACAGTGAACAACTCGACGGAATTACCCTTCCGGAACCTGACGCTCCTTCGGCCCGCCATGCGCTCGATCCCCACCAGCCGCGCATCGTGCTGCGGGATGGCGTGGTCTCTTATGACGATCGCCCGATCCTTAACCGCCTCAGCTGGACGGTCAATCCGGGCGAGCACTGGCAGATTGTCGGCCCCAACGGCGCGGGAAAATCGACGCTGCTGAGCCTGATCACCGGCGATCATCCGCAGGGCTACAGCAACGACCTCACGCTGTTTGGTCGGCGTCGCGGCAGCGGAGAAACCATCTGGGATATCAAAAAGCATATCGGCTACGTCAGCAGCAGCCTGCATCTGGATTACCGGGTCAGTACCACGGTACGCAACGTGATCCTCTCCGGGTATTTTGATTCCATCGGAATTTATCAGGCGGTGTCGGACAAACAACATAAGCTCGCCCAGCAGTGGCTGGACATTCTGGGCATGGATAACCGGGTGGCTGACGCGCCGTTTCATAGTCTTTCGTGGGGGCAGCAGCGTCTGGCCCTGATCGTTCGCGCGCTGGTGAAACACCCTACGCTGCTGATCCTCGACGAACCGCTGCAGGGACTCGACCCGTTGAACCGCCAGCTTATCCGCCGCTTTGTGGACGTGCTGATTAGCGAAGGTGAAACGCAGCTGCTTTTCGTTTCACATCATGCCGAAGATGCCCCCGCCTGCATCACGCATCGCCTGGAGTTTGTTCCGGACGGTGAGGGTTATCGCTACCTTCTCAGCAACGTTGATTAACCGCGGAGGGCTCTGCCCTCCTCTTTTTCAGATAACTTGCATCAATACATCGCTATCTCTTTGATCTAGAATGCTCTCAGTCATGAAAAAAATGAGTGTGAAAACGAGTGTAAACGATTCCACTATTTTATCCCATGTCACACTTTTCGCGTCTCTGTTATGCTATGGTTATTACATACCATAAGCCCAATGGAGCGAAATATGCGAGTTCTGGTAACAGGTGGTAGCGGTTACATAGGTAGCCATACCTGCGTGCAGCTGCTGCAAAACGGCCATGACGTCATCATTCTCGACAACCTGTGCAACAGTAAGCGCAGCGTGCTGCCTGTGATTGAACGTCTTGGCGGTAAACAACCGACTTTTGTGGAAGGCGACATCCGCAACGAAGCGCTGATGACCGAGATCCTTCACGACCACGCCATAGAAGCGGTGATCCACTTCGCGGGTCTGAAAGCGGTCGGTGAATCCGTTGCGAAGCCGCTCGAGTATTACGACAACAACGTCAACGGCACTCTGCGTCTCATCTCCGCCATGCGCGCGGCGAACGTCAAAAACTTCATCTTTAGCTCCTCCGCCACCGTCTACGGCGATCAGCCGAAAATTCCTTACGTTGAAAGCTTCCCGACCGGTACCCCGCAAAGCCCGTACGGCAAAAGCAAGCTGATGGTGGAGCAGATCCTGACCGACCTGCAAAAAGCCCAGCCGGAGTGGAGCATCGCGCTGCTGCGCTACTTCAACCCGGTCGGCGCGCATCCGTCTGGCGATATGGGTGAAGATCCCCAGGGCATCCCAAACAACCTGATGCCGTATATCGCCCAGGTTGCCGTTGGCCGTCGCGACTCGCTGGCGATTTTTGGCAATGACTATCCGACCGAAGACGGCACCGGCGTGCGCGACTACATCCACGTAATGGATCTGGCCGACGGTCACGTTGCGGCCATGCAGCAGCTGGCTGACAAACCGGGCGTGCATATTTACAACCTCGGCGCCGGAGTCGGCAGCAGCGTGCTGGACGTGGTTAACGCCTTCAGCAAAGCCTGCGGCAAGCCGGTGAACTACCACTTCGCACCGCGTCGCGAGGGCGATCTGCCTGCTTACTGGGCCGATGCCACCAAAGCCGACAAAGAGCTTAACTGGCGTGTGACGCGCACGCTTGATGAAATGGCACAGGATACCTGGCACTGGCAGTCACGCCACCCGCAAGGCTATCCGGACTAAGGATCCGTCATGACGCAATTTAATCCCGTCGATCATCCGCATCGTCGTTTTAACCCGTTGAGCGGGCAATGGATTTTAGTTTCTCCGCATCGCGCTAAGCGCCCCTGGCAAGGTGCGCAGGAGACGCCTGCAAAACAGACCCTGCCGCAGCACGACCCGGACTGCTTCCTCTGTCCAGGCAACACGCGCGTTACCGGGGATAAAAACCCGGACTACAAAGGCACCTTCGTGTTCACAAACGATTTTGCCGCCCTGATGACCGACACGCCGGACGCGCCTGAAAGCCACGATCCGCTGATGCGCTGCGAAAGCGCGCGCGGAACCAGCCGCGTGATCTGCTTCTCGCCCGATCACAGCAAGACGCTGCCGGAGCTGAGCGTGGACGCGCTGAAAGAGGTCGTCAGCACCTGGCAGGCGCAAACCGCAGAGCTGGGGCAGAGCTATCCGTGGGTGCAGGTGTTCGAAAACAAAGGCGCGGCCATGGGCTGCTCGAATCCCCATCCGCACGGCCAGGTCTGGGCGAACAGCTTCCTGCCTAACGAAGCCGAGCGTGAAGACCGTCTGCAGAAAGCGTATTACGCGGAAAACGGCTCGCCGATGCTGGTGGATTACGCGCAGCGTGAACAGGCCGACGGCAGCCGTACCGTGGTGGAAACCGAACACTGGCTGGCCGTCGTGCCTTACTGGGCCGCGTGGCCGTTTGAGACGCTGCTGCTGCCGAAAGCACATGTTCTGCGTATTACCGATCTCAGCGACGCGCAGCGCGACGACCTTGCCCTGGCGCTGAAAAAGCTGACCAGCCGTTACGACAATCTGTTCCAGTGCTCCTTCCCGTACTCCATGGGCTGGCACGGCGCGCCGTTCAACGGGGAAGAGAATCAGCACTGGCAATTGCATGCCCATTTCTATCCGCCGCTGCTGCGCTCTGCGACGGTACGTAAATTTATGGTGGGCTACGAAATGCTGGCAGAAACCCAGCGTGACCTGACGGCGGAACAGGCGGCAGAACGTCTGCGTGCCGTTAGCGACGTCCACTATCGCGAATCAGGAGTCTAAAAAATGAGTCTGAAAGATAAAACACAATCCCTGTTTGCTGAGAAATTTGGCTACCCTGCCACCCACGTTATCCAGGCGCCAGGCCGCGTTAACCTGATCGGTGAACACACCGACTATAACGATGGTTTCGTGCTGCCGTGCGCCATCGATTACCAGACCGTTATCAGCTGTGCGAAACGCGACGACCGTAAAGTCCGCGTGATTGCGGCTGATTACGGTAATGAGACGGACGAATTTTCCCTCGATGCCCCAATTGTGACACACGACAGCCAGCAGTGGTCTAACTACGTGCGCGGGGTGGTGAAACACCTTCAGAAGCGCGACAAGAACTTTGGCGGCGCCGATTTAGTTATCAGCGGCAACGTGCCGCAGGGTGCGGGCTTAAGCTCCTCTGCGTCGCTGGAAGTCGCCGTCGGCACCGTATTCCAGCAGCTTTACCATCTGCCGCTGGACGGCGCGCAAATCGCCCTGAATGGTCAGGAAGCAGAAAACCAGTTCGTGGGCTGTAACTGCGGCATTATGGACCAGCTGATCTCCGCGCTCGGCAAAAAAGAGCATGCCCTGTTGATTGATTGCCGCTCGCTGGGTACCAAAGCCGTTCCCCTGCCAAAAGGCGCGGCTGTCGTCATCATTAACAGCAACTTTAAGCGCACGCTGGTGGGCAGCGAATACAACACCCGCCGCCAGCAGTGCGAAACCGGCGCCCGCTTCTTCCAGCAGCCTGCCCTGCGCGACGTGACGCTCAATGAATTTAACAAAGTGGCGCACGAGCTGGATCCGGTCGTCGCCAAACGCGTTCGTCACGTGCTGACGGAAAATGCCCGTACCGTTGAAGCCGCGTCCGCGCTGGCGAAAGGTGACCTGAAACGCATGGGTGAGCTGATGGCGGAATCTCACGCCTCCATGCGCGAAGATTTTGAAATCACCGTTCCGCAGATCGACACCCTGGTGGACATCGTTAAAGCCACCATTGGCGACAAAGGCGGCGTGCGCATGACGGGCGGCGGTTTTGGCGGCTGCATCGTTGCGCTGGTGCCAGAAGAGCTGGTTCCTGCCGTACAGGATGCCGTGGCGAAGCAGTACGAAGCCAAAACAGGCATCAAAGAAACCTTCTATGTTTGTAAAGCATCACAAGGAGCCGGACAGTGCTAAACGAAACACCTACACTCGCACCGGATGGTCTGCCGTATCGCCTGTTAACCCTGCGCAACAGCGCGGGAATGGTCGTTACGCTGATGGACTGGGGTGCTACCCTTCTTTCTGCCCGCGTACCGATGCCGGACGGCAGCGTGCGCGAAACCCTGCTCGGCTGCGCCTCGCCTGAGCAGTATGTCAATCAGTCCGCCTATCTGGGCGCGTCCGTTGGGCGCTATGCTAACCGCATCGCGAAGAGCCGTTTTGAACTCAACGGCGAGCAGTACACCCTGCTTCCTAGCCAGGGTGAGAACCAGCTGCACGGCGGGCCGGATGGGTTTGATAAACGCCGCTGGAAGATTGTTCGTCAAAACGACGGTGAAGTGCTGTTCTCACTGGATTCGCCTGATGGCGATCAGGGCTTCCCGGGGAACCTTACCGCGTCCGCGCGCTTTACGCTGACCGATGACAACCGTATCGCCATTGAATACCGCGCGAAGGTCGACAGGCCGTGTCCGGTCAACCTGACCAATCACGCGTACTTTAATCTGGATGGTAGCCAGTGCGACGTGCGTGAGCACAAGCTGCAGATCCTGGCGGATGCGTATCTGCCGGTTGACGAGATGGGCATTCCATATCAGGGCCTCAAAGACGTGAGCGGCACCAGCTTTGACTTCCGCAGCGCGAAAACCATCGCCCGGGATTTCCTGAGCGATGACGATCAGCGTAAGGTGAAAGGCTACGATCACGCTTTCCTGCTGCAGGCCAAAGGTGATGTGACGCAGCCTGCCGCGCAGGTCTGGTCTGCGGATGACAAGCTGCAGATGACGGTTTATACCACTGCCCCAGCCCTGCAGTTTTACTCAGGCAACTACCTCGGCGGCACGACGGCGCGCGAACACGATGAGTACAGCGACTGGCAAGGCCTGGCGCTGGAGAGCGAGTTCCTGCCGGACAGCCCGAACCATCCGGAATGGCCGCAGCCAGGCTGCGTGCTGCACCCGGGTGAAGAGTACGTGAGCGTGACGGAATACCATTTTATTCCACATTAATATTCAGCCCTCCCTCCGGAGGGCTTTTTTCTGCACGCCTTGCTGAAAATAGCGCCGATCGCAGACAAAATCATAACCCTGGATTCACAAGCATCTTACACTCAGAGACTATTTTCGCTATGGTTAGGGTTAAGCGTTGCTGCTGGCACGGCCACGGCAATATAATGAGAATTGTTATCATTCTAAAAATGCTTGAGGAGTAAGAGATGGCTATTACTAAGCTGGTCCTGGTGCGTCACGGCGAAAGCCAGTGGAACAACGAAAACCGCTTTACCGGTTGGTACGACGTTGATCTGTCCGAGAAAGGCGTAAGCGAAGCAAAAGCAGCAGGTAAACTGCTGAAGGAAGAAGGCTTCAGCTTTGATTTTGCTTACACCTCTGTGCTGAAACGTGCCATCCACACCCTGTGGAACGTGCTGGACGAACTGGATCAGGCCTGGCTGCCGGTTGAGAAGTCCTGGAAATTGAACGAACGTCACTACGGTGCGCTGCAGGGCCTGAACAAAGCGGAAACCGCTGAGAAATATGGCGACGAGCAGGTTAAACAGTGGCGTCGCGGCTTCGCAATCACCCCGCCAGAGCTGACCAAAGATGACGAGCGCTACCCGGGCCACGACCCACGTTACGCGAAGCTGACCGACGCTGAGCTGCCAACCACCGAGAGCCTGGCGCTGACCATCGACCGCGTTGTGCCTTACTGGAACGAAACCATTCTGCCACGCCTGAAGAGCGGCGAGCGCGTGATCATCGCGGCTCACGGTAACTCTCTGCGTGCGCTGGTGAAATACCTGGACAACATGGGAGAAGACGAAATCCTCGAACTGAACATCCCAACCGGCGTACCGCTGGTGTATGAGTTCGACGAAAACTTCAAGCCAATCAAACACTACTATCTGGGTAACGCAGAAGAGATCGCGGCGAAAGCAGCGGCTGTTGCGAACCAGGGTAAAGCGAAGTAATTTTCGCCAGACATAAAAAAAGCGCGGAGCCTTCCGCGCTTTTTTATTTGTGCCTGAGAATTCAGCCGCGGCGCGCTTTTACCGCATTTGCCAGCTGGCGCAGGATGGCGTCGGTATCGTCCCAGCCGATGCAGGCATCGGTCACGCTTTTGCCGTACACCAGCGGCTCGCTGCCTTCCAGGTTCTGGTTACCTTCAACCAGATGGCTTTCGATCATCACCCCAATCACCGCCTTCTCACCGCCGGCAATCTGCTGGCAGACGTCTGAACCCACTTCCATCTGCTTTTTAAACTGCTTGCTGGAGTTCGCATGGCTGAAATCGATCATCACCTGCGGCGGCAGTCCGGCTTTTTCCAGCCCGACTTTCACTTCTGCCACGTGTTTCGCGCTGTAGTTCGGCTCTTTACCGCCGCGCAGAATGATGTGGCAGTCACCGTTCCCGCTGGTGTTAACGATGGCGGAGTGACCCCATTTGGTCACGGACAGGAAGCAGTGCGGCGCACCAGCGGCGTTAATAGCATCAATAGCCACCTTAATGGTGCCGTCAGTGCCGTTTTTGAAGCCCACCGGGCAAGAAAGACCGGACGCCAGCTCGCGGTGGACCTGAGATTCAGTCGTGCGCGCACCAATTGCGCCCCAGCTCATCAGGTCCGCAAGGTATTGTGGCGTAATCATGTCCAGGAATTCACCGGCCGCAGGCAGGCCGCTGTCGTTGATCTCAAGCAGCAGCTTGCGCGCAATGCGCAGGCCGTCGTTGATCTGGAAGCTGTTATCCATGTGCGGGTCGTTAATCAACCCTTTCCAGCCAACGGTGGTGCGCGGTTTTTCAAAGTAGACGCGCATGACGATTTCCAGCTCGTCCTTCAGCTCTTCACGGAGGGTGAGCAGACGGGCGGCGTATTCTTTCGCGGCAGCCGGATCGTGAATGGAGCACGGACCAATCACCACCAGAAGACGATCGTCATTACCTTTCAGGATCTTATGGATCGCTTTACGAGCATGAGAAACCGTGTTTGCGGCATTTTCAGTGGCGGGGAATTTCTCAAGGAGCGCTACAGGAGGTAATAACTCATTGATCTCTTTAATGCGTAAATCGTCATTCTGATAATTCATCTTCGTTCCAGCTCTGCCATATCTTTAGTAATGAAAGCAATCCTTTCAATCTATCTTGTCGACCAGGAAGTGTAAACACGGTTTTACACTTCACGCAGATAATTCCTGGAATTCGCCTAAAAATTGCCACAAAATAGCGAAAAACGAGATCTAACCTAAGCTTTTTAACTGTAACAACCAATTTTACACGCTTAAACGCGATTCCCTACTGACGTAAGTCCGTAAGGCGGGATCTTTCGCCTCTGAAAAAGATGCACTGTTGGAGAATGTTATCCAGCGTAACGACACGAACAGGAGCACCATGATGAAAATGACAAAACTGGCAACCCTCTTCCTGACCGCCACCCTCACTCTGGCCAGCGGCAGCGTCCTGGCTGCGGAAACGGGCACCTCAGACAGCAACGGTGACGCCAATGCGGCTGCGGCAGCAGGCCAGCCCGCGCCTGATGCGAAACAGAATATCGCCCCGAATAATGTCGACAACAGCCAGATCAATACCGGCAACACCAACACCGGCGGCACCATGCTGCATCCAGACGGTAGCGGTTCCGGCACTATGAACCATGACAATATGAGTTCAGATGAAGTCCATAAGAACTCAATGTGCAAGGACGGCAAATGCCCGGACCCTAACGACAAAGTGGGTAGCGACGCCAATACCAAAACCGATGGCACTACCCAGTAATTTGTTATGAACCGTCAGAAAAAGGAGAGCTCAGGCTCTCCTTTCTTTTTGGAGTAACCTATTAAAAACGCTACACTAAAAACAATAACACATCAGGAAAGCAGACATGGCGCACTCCCATTCACACTCGCACTCATCCGGCAACGACAACGCTAAACGACTGATGCTGGCCTTTGGCGTCACAGCAACGTTTATGGTTATCGAGGTCATTGGCGGCCTGATTTCCGGCTCTCTGGCACTTCTGGCTGATGCCGGACACATGCTGACCGATGCAGCCGCCCTGCTCTTCGCCCTGATGGCCGTGCAGTTTGCGCGTCGTCCTCCAAATGCGCGCCATACCTTCGGCTGGCTGAGACTGACCACACTGGCCGCGTTTGTTAACGCTATTGCACTGGTAGTCATTACCATTCTTATCGTCTGGGAGGCAATACAGCGCTTCAGACACCCGCAGCCGATCGCCGGGGCAACCATGATGGTGATTGCCGTAGCAGGGCTGCTGGCGAATATTCTGGCCTTCTGGATTTTGCACCGCGGCAGCGGGGAGAAGAACCTGAACGTACGCGCTGCGGCTCTGCATGTTATGGGTGATTTGCTCGGCTCAGTCGGGGCGATTGTCGCCGCGCTGGTGATCCTCTACACCGGCTGGACGCCTGTCGATCCGATTCTGTCCGTTCTTGTGTCGTGTCTGGTCTTGCGCAGCGCCTGGCGGCTGCTGAAGGAGAGCGTGAATGAACTGCTTGAAGGGGCGCCAGCTTCCATGGATATCGACGAGCTGAAGCGCAACCTGCGCCGTTCAGTCCCGGAAGTACGCAACGTTCATCATGTTCACGTCTGGCTGGTGGGAGAGAAACCGGTCATGACGCTGCACGTCCAGGTGATCCCCCCTCACGACCACGATGCGCTGCTCGATCGCATCCAGCACTTCCTGGAACATCACTACGACATTAGCCATGCCACCGTTCAGATGGAGTATCAGCCCTGTAGCGGAACGGACTGCCACCTTAACGAGGCGCAGTCCGGCCATTCACATCATCATGACCACTAGCCGGAAAGCGCGTGAGAGCCTCGCTCGCGCGCGCTGTTAATCCACATCCGGCTGCCGTTCAGCGCGATGAAGGTCAGCAGCAGATATTCCAGCGACATCGCATAGACACCCTGCAGGGCGAAGATCGCCACGCTGATCACGTTGATGATGACCCACAACAGCCAGTTCTCAACGTATTTACGGGTCATCAGAATCATCGCTGCAATCGACAGCACCATCATGCAGGAATCCCAGAACGGGAAAGCATCCGGCTGGAGTTCTGGCATCGTTACGTTCATGCCGAGGCCGGACATGACCGAAACGGCAACGCGGGTCAGGAAGGCAAACACCGGGTTGATGTAAACGGTCATTAAGCCAATGGCCACCACGCAGGCGACGAACCAGGCGATGGCTTTCGGCAGGGGCAGCCAGCGGATCTGCAGCTCGGCCTCCTGCTGGCTGTTCTGACGCGACCAGGCGTACCAGCCGTAAATATTGGCGGCAAAGAAGAACAGCTGCAAAAGCAGGCTGGCGTACAGCTGGATCTGGAAGAAGATAATCGCAAACAGCGTGACGTTAATCAGCCCGAACGCGTAATTGCTTATCTTCTCCAGGCTTGCCAGCCAGATACAGAGTAATCCCGCCAGCGTGCCAACGGCCTCAATCCATGACAGGTCATAGCCACCTGTACCAATCGGTATATGAACCAGAATGTTATGTGTGCTAAAAAAATCCATCTTTTCCCCGGGGCGTTTTGAATTAAGTACGTAGTGTAGCCGCAAAATCCAGCATGCGGTTAAGCGGAATTAACGCGCCTTCACGCAGGGCGGCATCCACATGGATTTCATGCGCCGCACCACCGGTTTCTAACCCCTCGGCAATCGCTTTCAGGCCGTTCATCGCCATCCACGGACAATGCGCACAGCTGCGACACGTTGCGCCCTCGCCTGCCGTTGGCGCTTCAAGAAGCTCTTTCTCCGGTACGGCCTGCTGCATCTTGTAGAAGATACCGCGATCGGTCGCCACGATAAGCTGCTTGTGAGGCAACGTTCTGGCAGCGTTGATAAGCTGGCTGGTGGAACCCACGGCATCCGCCATGTCGACGATCGACTGCGGAGATTCAGGGTGAACAAGAATGGCTGCGTCAGGATAAAGCGCCTTCATGCGCGCCAGCGCCTGGGTCTTGAACTCGTCATGAACGATACAGGCGCCCTGCCAGCAGAGAACATCAGCACCCGTCTGCTTCTGGACATAATTGCCGAGATGGCGATCGGGCGCCCAGATAATTTTCTCGCCCAGGCTATCCAGATGTTCAATCAGTTCAACGGCGATACTCGATGTGACCACCCAATCGGCCCGCGCTTTTACCGCCGCAGAGGTGTTAGCGTAGACCACCACGGTCCGGTCAGGGTGAGCGTCACAGAAGGCCGTGAATTCGTCAATCGGACAGCCGAGATCCAGGGAACACTCCGCGTTAAGCGTGGGCATCAGAATGGTTTTTTCCGGGCTCAGGATCTTTGCCGTTTCGCCCATAAAACGCACACCGGCAACCAGCAGCGTGGAAGCGGGATGTCGTGCACCGAAGCGCGCCATCTCCAGTGAGTCAGAAATGCAGCCCCCGGTATCTTCAGCCAGCTGCTGTATTTCCGGGTCGGTGTAGTAATGTGCCACCATTACCGCATCGCGCTCTTTGAGAAGACGTTTGATCTTCTCGCGGTAGAACTGCTTTTCGTCTTGGCTCAGCGGGACAGGCTTTGGCGGAAACGGATAGATTGCGGCTTCAGGATCAAACATCACACTCATTATGGCTTCTCGTTTTACGGGCTTAACAATATTGCCTTTCATTTGCCTGACATAGCAAAACGCGTGGCAATTGTGTTTTGTATACTAAACAAGATAGCGAATCTGGAGTGAAAAGTCACCGGGAATAGATGGGCGGAGCATTTGTTGTACCGCAGATAGCAAAAAGGCGCCTTTAGGGCGCCTTTCTACACTGGTGGGTCGTGCAGGATTCGAACCTGCGACCAATTGATTAAAAGTCAACTGCTCTACCAACTGAGCTAACGACCCCTTGCGGGATGTACTGCAAATTTATTCAGGCTGGTGGGTCGTGCAGGATTCGAACCTGCGACCAATTGATTAAAAGTCAACTGCTCCACCAACTGAGCTAACGACCCATTCGGGTGTTGCCTGAATTATCACTCGGCACCAATAAAATTGGTGGGTCGTGCAGGATTCGAACCTGCGACCAATTGATTAAAAGTCAACTGCTCTACCAACTGAGCTAACGACCCGAGTGGTGGGTGATGACGGGCTCGAACCGCCGACCCCCTCCGTGTAAAGGAGATGCTCTACCAACTGAGCTAATCACCCACTCTGTACTGCCGGAACTGCGTTAAGTGGTGGGTCGTGCAGGATGACTCGGCTTCGCCTCGCCCTACGGGCCGTTGCTGACGCAACTTTATCCTTCACGTTTTACTACTACTTCCACCTGACTTAGTGGTGGGTCGTGCAGGATTCGAACCTGCGACCAATTGATTAAAAGTCAACTGCTCTACCAACTGAGCTAACGACCCACTTTTATGCTGTTTTCACGTTGTTTGATATCCCGTGGCAACGGCGGCATATATTACTGATTTAAGAATTCTGCGCAACAAAAATTTCGATGAAGATCACTTAACTGCTTAGTAATCATGCTGCACGACCAGAAATAACGCGATTTCTGGTCATGCGATAATCATCCCATCGAATTCAGACGTTTTTGCGCCTGCTTAGCACCTTCGGTGCCCGGGAATTTAGAGACCACCTGCTGATAAACCGCTTTGGCTTTCGCAGTGTCGCCTTTGTCCTGCATGATGACGCCCACTTTGTACATCGCATCAGGCGCTTTTGGCGATTTTGGGTAGTTTTTTACCACGGAGGCAAAATAAAACGCCGCATCGTCCTTTTTACCCTTGTTGTAATTCAACTGACCGAGCCAGTAATTGGCATTTGGCTGATAAGTGGAATCAGGGTATTTCTTAACAAAGTTCTGAAACGCAGCAATCGCGTCATCCTGACGAGATTGATCCTGCACCAGGGCAATAGCCGCATTGTAGTCAGTATTCGCGTCACCGCTCTGTACAGGCGCGCCTGTTGAGGCTGAAGCATCAGCAGATGGCGCTGGCGCAGACGTCGCAGCACCGCTCTGATCGCCTGCGGCTGGCTGTGCTGCTGCACCACCGCTGCTCAGGCTATCTATCTGCAACAAGATTTGCTTCTGACGTTCCACAACCTGGTTAAGCTGATACTGGCTTTCCTGAATCTGACCGCGGAGAGAGTCAATATCATTCTGGTTATCGGAAAGTTGTTGCTGGAGTTGGGTTAAAAGCTGGCTATGAGCGTTAGAAATACGCTCGAGTTGAGTGACCCGGTCTTCTACCGAGCCTGAGCCGACACTACTGATTGGTGCCTGAGCAAAAGCGGCCCAGGGGGCCGCTATTCCAACCAGTAACGACAGACTCAACAGATGATGTCTGAAGTTACTGCTCATGCAATTCTCTTAGTAAACCAGTACGGCACGACGGTTTTTGGAGTAAGCCGCTTCGTCGTGACCCAGTACTGCAGGTTTTTCTTTACCGTAAGAAACGATGGAGATCTGGTCAGCAGAAACGCCTTTACCCTGCAGGTACATTTTAACAGCGTTAGCACGACGTTCACCCAGGGAGATGTTGTACTCTGGGGTACCACGTTCGTCCGCGTGACCTTCTACGGTGACTTTGTAAGATGGGTTGCTACGCAGGAAGTTAGCGTGCGCATCCAGCATCGCAGCGAAGTCAGAACGGATGTCGTATTTATCCAGATCGAAGTAAACGATGTTGTTCTGCTGCAGCTGCTGCATCTGAAGACGCGCTTGCTCTTCAGAAGACATGTTGCCATTGCCGTTCGCGTCCATACCGGTGCCGGCACCCATCATGCCTTCGCCGCTCTGGTCATTGCTGGCGTTCTTGTTAGAAGAACACGCTGCGATTGCCATTACAGGCAGAGCGATCATCAGCCCCTTCAGCACTTTGTTCAGTTGCATTTCTATGATTCCTTTAGTAATCAATTAATTATTATTTACAGATACGGCGACCAGGCAGGTGATTTTACCTGTCCATCAGTTGCCGGAATACGCGCTTTGAAACGCCCATCTGTAGAAACCAGATTCAGCACAGATCCCATCCCCTGAGAAGAGCTGTAGATTACCATCGTGCCGTTAGGTGCCAGACTTGGCGTTTCATCCAGGAACGTTGACGACAGAACTTGAACGCCACCCGCTACCAGATCTTGTTTGGCAATGTGCTGCTGCCCACCGTTGGAGCTCACCATTACCATAAATTTACCGTCGCTGCTCACGTCTGAGTTCTGGTTCTGCGAACCTTCCCAGGTAATACGCTGCGGAGCACCGCCGTTGATGTTGACTTTGTAGATTTGTGGACGGCCGGCCTGGTCAGAAGTAAACGCCAGGTTTTGGCTGTCCGGGAACCATGAAGGTTCAGTGTTGTTGCTGCGACCGTCGGTAACCTGACGGATCTGACCAGAGCCAATATCCATCACGTACAGGTTCAGGCTACCGGTTTTTGACAGCGCAAAGGCCAGTTTAGAGCCGTCCGGAGAGAACGAAGGCGCACCGTTGTGACGTGGGAACGACGCTACCTGACGAACAGCACCGTTTGCCAGCGTCTGGATAACCAGCGCTGAGCGGCCGCTTTCGAAGGTTACATAGGCCAGTTTAGAACCGTCCGGAGACCAGGCTGGAGACATCAGCGGCTGTGAAGAACGTTTCACCAGGAACTGGTTGTAGCCGTCGTAGTCAGATACGCGCAGTTCGTACGGGAACTGACCACCGTTGGTCTGCACCACGTACGCGATACGGGTACGGAACGCACCTTTAATGCCGGTCAGTTTTTCAAATACCGCATCGCTGGCAGCATGTGCAGCATAGCGCAGGTATTGCTTAGTGACCTTGTAAGAGTTCTGTGCCAGAACGGTACCCGGTGCACCGCCGGTATCCACCAGCTGCCAGGCAACGTTGTAAGAGCCGTCCGGGTTAGGCGTAACCTGACCCACAACCACGGCATCAATACCCAGCGCAGACCATGCTGCAGGCTGTACTTCCTGCGCGCTACCCGGCTGCTGAGGCAGACGAGAACGATCTAACGGGTTGAATTTACCGCTGTTACGCAGGTCAGCCGCCACGATGCCACCGGCATCTTCAGGCGCAGCGCCAGGACCTGCCCACTGGAACGGAACAACACCGATTGGGCGCGCCGAGTCCACCCCCTGGGTGATCTCGATACGTACTTCTGCGTGCAGTACTGCTGCCCACAGCATTAAAAAACTAAATGCTACACGTAATGCCTGCTTCATCATATCTCCCTTATCCGGGTAACCTTACCCACGATAATTTAGCAGAATGTTAACAAACTCAAATAGACAAAACTACCAGAACCCTGTGACTAAACCTGGTCTATTTTTCCCCGTTTGCACGGGGAAAATGTAACTTAAGGTTTGAAGTCCAGCGGCGCATTTTTGAAGACTTCGTAAACAGCCTGAGACGGCGGTTTAGGCATCTTCGCCTGACGCGCTGCAGCCAGGGCCGCAGTACATAAAGCCGGGTCGCCACCTTCAGACTTGATATCCAACAGCATGCCGTCCGGAGCCAGTTTTATACGCAACGTACACGTTTTACCGGTATAGGAAGACGCATCATAGAATCGGCTTTCAATAGCGGATTTAATCTGCGCGGCATAACCGTTGATTTCAGCCCCTGTCGCACCGTTACTCTTAGTGTTACCACTTCCCGTCGGCGCTGCGTTGTTTCCTTTCGCCCCACCGCCCGTTTTCGGTGCATTCTTACCTGAGCTCAAATCGCCCAGCAGATCGTCAACCCCTGCGGCAGCAGCGGCTTTTTCAGCGGCGGCAGCCTTTTTAGCTGCCGCTTTTTCAGCAGCAGCTTTCTTATCGGCAGCGGCCTTCTCAGCTGCAGCTTTTCTGTCCGCAGCGGCTTTTTCGGCGGCTGCAGCTTTTTCTGCCGCGGCTTTTTCTGCAGCCGCTTTCTCAGCAGCAGCCGCTTTCTTCGCGGCCTCGGCAGCAGCTTTCTTCTCTGCTTCCTGAGCGGCTTTCTTCGCGGCTTCCGCTTCGGCTTTCTTCTGAGCATCGGCAGCGGCTTTCTTCGCGGCTTCCGCTTCAGCTTTCTTCTGGGCATCAGCAGCGGCTTTCTTCGCGGCTTCCGCTTCAGCTTTCTTCTGAGCATCAGCAGCGGCTTTCTTCGCCGCTTCTGCCGCTAATTTTGCCTGGGCATCAGCCTGTGCTTTCGCGTCCGCTGCGGCTTTAGCTGCCGCCTCTTCCGCCTGCTTTTGCTGTTCCTGTGCTTTCTTCGCGGCCTCTTCGGCTTGTTTCTGCTGCTCTGCCTGCGCTTTCGCGGCTTCCTGCGCCTGCAAACGTTCCTTCTCAAGCTGCTTCAGACGCTCCTGCTCTGCGGCCTGCTTTTCACGCAGTTCTTCCGCCTGCTGTTGCGCCTGTTTTTCACGCTGCTCTTCAGCCCGTTTGGCACTCGCCTTCTGCTGTTGTTCGCGATTATAGTTCTGTACTACCGCACCGGGATCCACCATCACGGCGTCAATGGAAGACCCTCCACCGCCGCCGGCTGATGCATCAATATGCTCGTCGAACGAACTCCAGATCAGCGCTGCAAAGAGAATCACGTGCAGCACTGCGGAGACGATTATCGCTCGCTTAAGCTTGTCGTTCTGTTCGGTTGCCTTTGACACTATCGGTTCCCAAAAACTACGCGGATGATCAAATAGGTTGGGTCATTAAGCCAACTGACTTAACACCCGCACTATGTAGCAAGTTCAGCGCTTTAATAATTTCATCGTAGGGTACGTCTTTTGCGCCACCGATTAAGAAGACCGTTTTCGGATTTGACTCCAGACGACGCTGCGCTTCAGCAATAACCTGCTCAGGCGGCAGCTGATCCATACGATCTTTCTCTACTACGACGCTGTATTGCCCTACGCCGGAAACCTCAATGATAACCGGAGGATCGTCATTGGTGCTCACCGCCTGTGATTCTGTCGCATCCGGCAGATCCACTTCCACGCTCTGGGTAATGATTGGCGCTGTTGCCATGAAGATCAGCAGCAGTACCAGCAGGACATCCAGCAGTGGAACGATATTGATTTCGGACTTGAGCTCGCGACGACCTCGTCCACGCGATCTGGCCATGGTTTACCCCTTGTTGCTCTCGGTGCTGGTAAACGCCTGACGGTGCAGAATCGCAGTGAACTCTTCCATAAAGTTGTCGTAGTTCAGTTCCAGTTTGTTCACGCGCTGGTTCAGACGGTTGTAAGCCATAACCGCAGGAATTGCCGCAAACAGACCGATAGCGGTCGCAATCAGTGCTTCAGCGATACCCGGTGCAACCATCTGCAACGTCGCCTGCTTCACCGCGCCCAGCGCGATAAAGGCGTGCATGATCCCCCACACGGTACCAAACAGACCGATATACGGGCTGATGGAGCCGACAGTGCCGAGGAAAGGAATGTGCGTTTCAAGGTTTTCCAGTTCACGGTTCATAGAGATACGCATCGCACGCGAGGCACCTTCCACCACCGCTTCCGGCGCATGATTGTTTGCACGATGCAGACGAGCAAACTCTTTGAAACCGCTATAGAAAATTTGCTCGGAGCCGGTCAGGTTTTCACGGCGTCCCTGGCTCTCCTGGTACAGACGAGAAAGCTCAATACCCGACCAGAACTTATCTTCAAACGCTTCAGCTTCACGGCCGGCGGCATTGAGGATACGCGTTCTCTGGATGATGATGGCCCAGGATGCGATTGAAAAACCAATCAAAATCAACATGATAAGTTTAACCAGAAGGCTTGCCTTCAGGAACAAATCAAGGATATTCATGTCAGTCACTGCTTAAACTCCGCGACAATAGACTTAGGAAGCGCACGAGGCTTCATTATGGTTGGATCAACACAAACAATCAGTACTTCAGCTGAGTTCAGTACGGTATTCTCTGCGTTGACTATCCGCTGCGTGAAAACCAGTGAGGTCCCACGCATTGATGTAATTTCAGTTTGGACTTCGAGCATATCGTCGAGTCTGGCAGGCGCAAAATACTCAAGCGTCATCTTGCGTACCACGAAGGCAACTCGCTCAGCCAACAGAACCTGTTGACTAAAGTGATGATGGCGCAGCATCTCTGTGCGTGCCCGTTCATAAAAAGCAACGTAGCTGGCGTGGTAAACCACACCACCGGCATCGGTATCTTCGTAATAGACACGAACCGGCCATCGAAACAGCGTTGTATTCACTTTACATCCCGGTAATGCAACAAAAGTTAGAGCTTTTAAACTTCGCTACTATACGCGCGGGAAAGAGGGTTGGGAATGGGGGAAAGTAAACGGAGAGTAAATTTTTATGGGCTCGGGTAAGCCCATAACGTTAACGGACATTTCTTATTCAGAAGAAGAAGAAAATCAAACCGGCGAGAAGCACCAGATCGGCAATCAGCGGGCAGAAAATTCCCTGCCAGTGAACGGCTTTCGGACGAAAGCCCACGCCGTGGATCACACCTGCGCACACCGCCCACATAATAAGGAAGCCGTGCCAGATTTCAAGCTCGCTGGTTTTCGCTGCAAAGCGCGAAGGGTCCCAGAAGATACAGCCTGCCAGCAGTAATGCCATCACTAAAGAAAGCGCCCGTAACGGGCGCTTATCCATTACCGCGTAAAGTTTCGCGATAATATTCATCAGTGTTTTTCTTCACCCGCTTTGGTCGCTTCAACGTGCTCAAGCGCCAGGGCAGTGATGACACCAAATGCACAGGCAAGAAGCGTCCCTAAAATCCATGCGAAATACCACATATTCAGCTCCTTACTTAGTACATAGAGTGGGTGTTGCTTTCGATATGTTCTTTCGTGATGCGACCGAACATTTTCCAGTAGCACCAGATGGTGTAGGCCAGAACGATCGGAACGAACACACAAGCAACATATGTCATCAGGTTCAGCGTCATATGGCTGGACGTTGCATCCCACATGGTCAGGCTAGCATTCAGCATGGTGCTGGATGGCATGACGAACGGGAACATCGCAATACCCGCCGTCAGGATGATGCACGCCAGGGTCAGTGATGAGAACACGAACGCCAGAGCGCCTTTCTCCAGACGAGACGTCAACACGGTCAGCAGCGGCAACAGCACGCCCAGAGCCGGGATCGCCCACAGCACAGGGGTATTGTTGAAGTTCACCAGCCATGCGCCAGCCTGACGAGCCACTTCTTTGGTCAGCGGGTTAGACGGTGCAGTGTGGTTGATTGCAGAGGTCACCACGTAGCCATCAATGCCGTACACCACCCACACGCCGGCCAGCGCGAAGCAAACCAGCGTTACCAGCGCAGCAACCTGAGCCGTCGCGCGAGAACGCAGGTGCAACTCGCCCACGGTACGCATCTGCAGATAGGTTGCGCCCTGAGTGATGATCATCGCCACGCTCACTACGCCGGCCAGCAGACCAAACGGATTCAGCAGCTGGAAGAAGTTACCGGTGTAGTAAAGACGCATGTATTCGTCCAGGTGGAACGGTACGCCCTGCAGCAGGTTACCAAACGCCACGCCGATCACCAGCGGTGGAACGAAGCTACCGATGAAGATGCCCCAGTCCCACATGTTGCGCCAGCGGGTATCTTCAATCTTCGAACGGTAGTCGAAACCGACCGGACGGAAGAATAAAGAGGCCAGCACCAGAATCATCGCCACATAGAAACCGGAGAACGCAGCCGCGTAGACCATCGGCCAGGCAGCGAACAGCGCGCCGCCTGCGGTGATCAGCCACACCTGGTTACCGTCCCAGTGCGGGGCGATGGAGTTGATCATGATTCGACGCTCGGTGTCATTACGACCGAGGAAACGGGTGAGCATCCCCACCCCCATGTCGAAACCATCCGTGACGGCGAAACCGATCAGCAGAACGCCGACCAGCAGCCACCAGATAAAACGCAATACTTCATAATCGATCATTTGATGACTCCTGTCTTAGCGTGCCGGCTGAGTAGTCGCAGTGGACTGCTCGTAGTGATAGCGACCGGTTTTCAGGCTGCTTGGGCCAAGGCGCGCGAACTTGAACATCAGGAACAGTTCAGCCACCAGGAACAGGGTGTACAGACCACAAATCAGCAGCATGGAGAAGATCAGGTCGCCTGCGGTCAGGGACGAGTTCGCCACCGCCGTTGGCAGGACCTCACCGATCGCCCATGGCTGACGGCCATACTCCGCAACAAACCAGCCGGACTCAATTGCGATCCACGGCAGTGGAATACCGTAAAGCGCGGTGCGCAGCAGCCATTTTTTCTCGCCGATGCGGTTGCGAATCACAGACCAGAAGGACGCCGCAATGATCAGCAGCATGATGATGCCGCAGCCCACCATGATACGGAATGCGAAGTACAGAGGCGCAACGCGTGGAATCGAGTCTTTGGTTGCCATCTGGATCTGCGCTTCCGTCGCATCAGAAACGTTCGGGGTATAACGCTTCAGCAACAGGCCATAACCCAGATCTTTCTTCACGTCGTTAAACTGGTCGCGGACGGTCTGGTCTGTAGAGCCAGCACGCAGCTGTTCCAGCAGCGAGTAGGCTTTCATACCGTTACGAATACGCTCTTCGTGCTGAACCATCAGCTCTTTCAGACCCGTCACCTGCTTATCAACAGAACGAGTGGCAATGATACCCAGCGCGTAAGGAATCTGAATGGCAAAGCGGTTTTCCTGCGCGTCCTGATCGGGAATACCGAACAGCGTAAAGGCAGCAGGCGCCGGCTGGGTTTCCCATTCGGCTTCGATGGCGGCCAGTTTGGTTTTTTGCACGTCACCCATTTCGTAACCGGATTCATCACCCAGAACGATAACAGAGAGGATGGCAGCCATACCGAAGCTTGCAGCGATAGCAAAGGAGCGCTTAGCAAACGCGAAGTCACGACCACGCAGCATATAGTAAGAACTGATGCCCAGCACAAACATCGCGCCGCACACGTAGCCAGAAGCGACGGTGTGAACGAATTTAACCTGAGCAACCGGGTTCAGGACCAGCTCGGCAAAGCTGACCATCTCCATACGCATGGTTTCGAAGTTGAAATCAGACGCGATAGGGTTCTGCATCCAGCCGTTCGCAACCAGGATCCACAGCGCGGACAGGTTCGAACCTAATGCCACAAGCCAGGTCACCGCCATATGCTGGACTTTACCCAGACGGTCCCAACCGAAGAAGAACAGACCTACAAAGGTGGATTCGAGGAAGAATGCCATCAGACCTTCAATGGCCAGCGGCGCACCGAAGATATCCCCTACATAGTGGGAATAGTAAGACCAGTTAGTCCCGAACTGGAACTCCATGGTCAAACCGGTTGCCACGCCCAGTGCGAAGTTGATACCAAACAACTTGCCCCAGAACTTGGTCATATCTTTATAAATCTGTTTGCCGGAGAGAACGTATACCGTTTCCATAATGGCCAGCAGGAACGCCATACCGAGCGTCAGTGGCACAAACAGGAAGTGGTACATCGCGGTCAAGGCAAACTGTAAGCGCGACAGTTCGACTATATCTAACATCATGACTCCTTGCTCATCGCATGAAGACTCCGAGAGTGGACCCCGTCAGAAAGAGATCCACACGCATGCCCCAATACAAATTATTCGCATCCTTGTCGTCGTTATTACCCTGAGGGAGGATAAAAACGATGACGTGAGGTTACAAATACGTTAATAAAAAACTCAAATTGATCCCGCAAATATAATACGCTGCAAAACCCTTACAATAAACAGGTTTTTATTGAATCACATCTACGTTTTTCGACGGCGATCAATTTATAGCAAAATTACCACTTTTCGGCCATTTTGATCGGGAACAATTTAGCGCTTTTCAGCGCCTTTTTCCAAGGATTAAACATTGATTTAAATCAAAAACAATTCTTAATGTTAATTGTGTTTTGATGTGGTGAACATGGTAAAAACCATGTTAAAGATATGTATATGAAATACAATTAAGGTTATCGAATCGACGGATGAATATAAACAGAAGTGATTTTTATTAACTCAGTTACGCTTAATGACTGATTTATTCAGGACATAAATTTTAGTGCGTTTTTTATTTTTTTCCATCTGCTCTCTTAAAGGCAAATAAATAACAATTATTTTACTTTTACATCCTCTCTAATTAACACCCAATTGTGACTATTGCATGACGCCCGCCAGGCAATAAAAAAGGCCGCTTTACAGCGGCCAACCATGTCGAAACGGACATTTTTATACTGCAACGCCCCCCTTTCGGGGAGCAGAGAGGACTTACTTAATGATGGATTTCAGTGCTTCGCCGATATCCGCCAGGCTGCGAACGGTTTTCACGCCTGCGGCTTCCAGCGCTGCGAATTTCTCATCAGCCGTACCCTTACCACCGGCGATGATCGCGCCTGCGTGACCCATACGCTTGCCTTTCGGCGCAGTCACACCCGCGATGTAGCCCACAACTGGCTTGGTCACGTGTTCTTTGATGTAAGCAGCCGCTTCTTCTTCCGCGCTACCACCGATCTCACCGATCATCACGATCGCTTCGGTCTGTGGATCTTCCTGGAACAGCTTCAGGATGTCGATGAAGTTAGAGCCCGGAATCGGGTCACCGCCGATGCCCACGCAGGTGGACTGGCCGAAACCGTAGTCGGTGGTCTGCTTAACCGCTTCATAGGTCAGGGTACCGGAACGGGACACGATGCCCACTTTACCCGGTTTGTGAATGTGGCCCGGCATGATGCCGATTTTGCATTCGCCCGGGGTGATAACGCCTGGGCAGTTCGGGCCAATCATACGCACGCCAGCTTCATCCAGCTTCACCTTCACGGTCAGCATATCCAGCGTCGGGATGCCTTCGGTGATGGTGATGATCAGTTTGATGCCTGCGTCGATCGCTTCCAGAATAGAGTCTTTGCAGAACGGTGCCGGAACGTAGATCACGGTCGCGGTGGCGCCCGTCGCTTCTACGGCTTCACGCACGGTGTTAAACACCGGCAGGCCCAGGTGGGTGGTGCCGCCTTTACCTGGCGTAACACCGCCAACCATCTGCGTACCGTAGGCAATTGCCTGTTCGGAGTGGAAAGTCCCCTGGCTACCGGTGAAGCCCTGGCAGATAACCTTGGTATCTTTATTAATTAAAACTGACATTATTTCCCCTCCACTGCGGCAACAACCTGCTGAGCTGCATCCGTCAGACTTTTCGCTGCAATAATATTCAGGCCGCTGTCAGCCAGTTTTTTCGCGCCGAGTTCAGCGTTGTTACCTTCCAGACGCACAACCACCGGAACGTTAACACCCACTTCTTCTACCGCACCGATGATACCGTCGGCGATCAGGTCGCAACGTACGATGCCGCCGAAGATGTTAACCAGAACGGCCTTCACGTTGTCGTCAGAGAGAATGATTTTGAACGCTTCGGTTACGCGCTCTTTGGTTGCGCCACCGCCTACGTCGAGGAAGTTTGCTGGCTCACCGCCGTGCAGCTTAACGATGTCCATAGTGCCCATTGCCAGGCCCGCACCGTTAACCATGCAGCCGATGTTGCCGTCCAGCGCCACGTAGTTCAGTTCCCACTGCGCAGCCTGTGCTTCACGCGGATCTTCCTGAGACTGGTCGCGCATTTCGCGCAGATCCGGCTGGCGGAACAGCGCGTTGCCGTCAGCGCCCAGCTTGCCGTCGAGGCAGATCAGATCGCCCTGGGTGGTGATCACCAGTGGGTTGATCTCGATCAGCGCCAGATCGCGCTCCAGGAAGATAGTTGCCAGACCCATGAAGATCTTGGTGAACTGCTGAACCAGTTTACCTTCCAGGCCCAGCTTGAACGCCAGCTCGCGACCCTGGTAAGGCATTGGGCCTGCCAGCGGATCGATAGCCACTTTGTGGATCAGGTGCGGGGTTTCTTCCGCCACTTTTTCGATTTCCACGCCGCCTTCGGTAGACGCCATGAACACCACGCGACGGGAGCTACGGTCAACAACCGCGCCCAGATAAAGTTCTTTCGCGATATCGGTCGCCGCTTCCACCAGGATCTGGTTAACCGGCTGGCCGTTCGCATCTGTCTGGTACGTTACCAGACGCTTGCCGAGCCAATGTTCAGCAAACGCACGAATCTCTTCTTTGCTCTTAACAACCTTCACACCGCCCGCTTTACCACGGCCACCAGCGTGAACCTGACACTTAACTACCCAAGGGCCGGAACCGATTTTAGATGCGGCTTCTTCTGCTTCACGCGGGGTAGTACAGGCATAACCCACCGGAGCCGGTAAGCCATACCGGGCAAACAGCTGTTTGGCCTGATATTCATGTAAGTTCATGTGTTCTATCCATCCTTCAGGTAATCGTTAGGTCGTGCTTTTATTGGCCCGGCAGCCATACGCCGCCGGGCAAGACTGCAAAACTAGACGTCCAGCAGCAGACGGGTTGGATCTTCCAGCAGCTCTTTAATCGCAACCAGGAAGCCCACGGACTCGCGGCCGTCGATCAGGCGGTGATCGTAAGAGAGCGCCAGGTACATCATTGGCAGGATCTCAACTTTACCGTCTACCGCCATAGGGCGATCTTTGATGGCATGCATACCCAGGATCGCGCTCTGCGGCGGGTTAATGATCGGGGTAGACATCAGCGAGCCGAATACGCCGCCGTTGGTAATGGTGAAGTTACCGCCGGTCAGGTCATCTACGGTCAGCTTGCCGTCGCGGCCTTTCACGGCCAGCTCTTTAATGTTCTTCTCGATGTCAGCCATACCCAGGGTATCCACATCACGCAGAACCGGCGTTACCAGGCCGCGTGGAGTAGAAACCGCCATGCTGACGTCGAAGTAGTTGTGGTAAACCACGTCATCGCCATCGATGGACGCGTTCACTTCCGGATAGCGTTTCAGCGCTTCAACTACCGCCTTCACGTAGAAGGACATAAAGCCCAGACGGATACCGTGACGTTTTTCAAACGCATCACCGTACTGCTTGCGCAGGTCCATGATTGGCTTCATGTTCACTTCGTTGAAGGTGGTCAGCATCGCGGTAGAGTTTTTCGCTTCCAGCAGACGCTCGGCTACGCGTTTACGCAGGCGAGTCATCGGCACGCGTTTTTCGCTGCGGGCACCCAGTGCAGGCTGCGCTGCTGGCGCCGCCGCAGGGGCTTTCGCTTCGGCCTGAGCAGGCGCTTTCGCCAGATGCTTGTCGATGTCTTCACGGGTCAGACGGCCGCCCACACCGGTGCCTTTAATGGCTGCCGGGTCGAGGCTGTGTTCCGCCAGCAAGCGACGGATCGCCGGGCTGAGAGCGTCGTTAGACTGCTCTTCCAGAGAAGCCTGCTGGCGCTGAGCCGGCGTAGAGGCTTTCTCTTCAGATTTTGCGCTGGACTCTTTGCCCGCGCTGTTGCCTTCTCGCAGGCGACCCAGGATCTGACGAGAGGTGACGGTAGTACCTTCATCTTCCAGCACCGCGTCCAGAACGCCATCCGCCGAAGCCGGTACTTCCAGTACCACTTTGTCAGTTTCGATTTCTACCAGCACTTCATCGCGCTTAACGGCATCGCCTGGTTTTTTGTGCCAGGTAGCGACGGTCGCATCTGCTACGGATTCAGGCAGGTCGGGAACAAGAATATCTACGCTACTCATTATGTATCCTTTAATTAATCGACGTTCAGCGCGTCATTGACCAGATCTTGTTGCTGCTTCTGGTGAACGGACATATACCCTACCGCCGGAGAGGCGGAGGCCGGGCGACCTGCATAGCGCAGGGCTGACCCAAATGGAATCACTTCACGGAAATGATGCTGGCTGCAGTACCATGCGCCCTGGTTAAGCGGCTCTTCCTGGCACCAGACAAAATCATGAATGTGAGCGTACGGTTTCAGCGCTTCCTGCACCGCCTGGTGCGGGAACGGATAAAGCTGTTCGATACGCACGATGGCGACATCTTTCTGATCGTTCTTACGGCGCTGTTCCAGCAGGTCGTAATAAACCTTACCAGAACACATCACCACACGCTTCACGGCCTGCGGATCCAGCTCGTCAATTTCACCGATGGCCGGCAGGAAGGTGCCATTTGCCAGTTCATCCAGGCTCGACACCGCCAGCGGGTGACGCAGCAGGGACTTCGGCGACATCACCACCAGCGGACGACGCATACCGCGCAGCGCCTGACGACGCAGCATGTGGTACACCTGAGCCGGAGTAGACGGCACGCAGACCTGCATGTTCTGCTCGGCGCAGAGCTGCAGATAACGTTCCAGACGCGCGGAAGAGTGCTCCGGACCCTGACCTTCATAACCGTGCGGCAGCAGCATTACCAGGCCACACATACGGCCCCATTTCTGTTCGCCGGAGGAGATGAACTGGTCGATAACCACCTGCGCACCGTTGGCGAAGTCACCGAACTGCGCTTCCCAGATGGTCAGGGTGCGCGGTTCTGCCGTGGCGTAACCGTATTCGAAAGCCAGTACCGCTTCTTCAGACAGCACGGAGTCCCAGACCTTGAACTGGCCCTGACCGTTGTGCACGTGCTGCAGCGGGGTGTAGGTTGAACCGTTAGACTGGTTGTGAACGACCGCATGACGGTGGAAGAAGGTCCCACGGCCCGCATCTTCACCGGACAGGCGAACAGGAATGCCTTCGTCAACCAGCGTCGCGTAGGCCAGCGTTTCCGCGCCGCCCCAGTCGAAGAGCTTCTCGCCTGCCGCCATGGCCTGACGGTCAGCATAAATTTTCGCCACGCGAGACTGCATCTCGATAGCGTCCGGCACGGTGCTGATGCGTTTAGCCAGCTCCTGCAGGCGCTTCATCTCAACCTTATTCGGGTAGCTCTCATCCCACTCGTGGTTGAGGTACGGCGACCAGGTAAAGGAGTGCATGTTCATCGGACGCAGCTCTTTCACTACGCATTCGCCCGCATCCAGCGCGTCGCGGTAGAGGTTGACCATTTCGGTCGCATCTTCCAGCGTCGCCACTTTGTCGCCTTCCAGCTTGTCAGCATAGATTTTGCGCGGAGTCGGGTGTTTTTTGATTTTCTGATACATCAGCGGCTGGGTTGCACTTGGCTCATCCGCTTCGTTGTGGCCGTGACGGCGGTAGCAGAAGAGGTCAATGAACACATCGCGTTTGAAGGTATTACGGAAGTCCAGCGCCAGACGGGTCACGAAAGCCACGGCTTCCGGGTCATCCGCGTTAACGTGGAAGATCGGCGCCTGCACCATCTTACCGATGTCGGTGCAGTACGGGGTAGAACGCGCATCCAGCGGGTTAGAGGTGGTGAAGCCCACCTGGTTGTTGATCACGATGCGAACGGTACCGCCCACTTCATAACCACGCGCTTTGGACATGTTCAGGGTTTCCTGCACCACGCCCTGCCCTGTTACCGCCGCATCACCGTGGATGGTAATTGGCAGCACTTTATTGCTGCTTGGCTCGTCCAGACGATCCAGACGCGCGCGCACGGAACCGATAACCACCGGGCTGACGATTTCCAGGTGTGACGGGTTAAACGCCAGCGCCAGGTGAACCAGACCGCCTTCGGTTTCGATATCCGACGAGAAGCCCATGTGGTACTTCACGTCGCCGGTGCCGAGGTGTTCTTTATGTTTGCCCGCGAATTCGTCGAACAGGTCCTGCGGTTTTTTACCCAGCACGTTGACCAGCACGTTCAGACGACCACGGTGCGCCATGCCCAGCACCACTTCACGGGTGCCGCTCTTGCCTGCGTGACGAATCAGCTCTTTCAGCATCGGCACCAGGGCGTCACCGCCTTCCAGCGAGAAGCGTTTTGCGCCCGGGAACTTCGCGCCCAGATAGCGCTCAAGGCCTTCCGCTGCGGTCAGTTCGCTGAGGAAGCGTTTTTTCTCGTCAGCCGAGAAGGTCGCGTGGCCCGCTACGGATTCGATGCGCTGCTGGATCCAGCGCTTCTCTTCGGTAGAGGTAATGTGCATGTATTCCGCGCCGATGGAGCCGCAGTAGGTTTGCTTGAGCGCGTCAATCAGATCGCCCAGCTTCATCGTGTCTTTGCCGATGGCAAAGGAACCTACGTTAAAGCTTTCCTGGAAATCGGCCTCGGTCAGATCGTGATATGCCGGATCGAGATCGGCCACACGGTCTTGTTTCCACAGTCCCAGCGGATCGAGATTCGCATGCTGGTGACCACGGAAGCGATAAGCGTTGATAAGCTGCAGGACTTTAACCTGCTTCGCATTGGTGTCAGGGTCGGAAATCGCAGAAGAGTAACGTGAGGCATCCTTCGCCAGACGACGGAAATAATCACGTGTTTTGGAATGGAATTGATCCGGTTTGACCCCTGTACCAGGCAACTGCTGGAACATGGAACGCCAGTTTGCGTCCACTGAGTCAGGATCGGTTAAGAAGTCTTCATAGAGCTGTTCTATCCAGCTCTGGTTGGCACCAGAGAGGTAAGAAGAGTCCAGCCAGGCTTTCATTGCGCCGTTCTGCATCGTGATCCCTTAAGCATTTTTATGCTTACTTTCGCCGTAGAAACTACCACGCACACCACGTGTACGTGCCGGGGTTCACCTGCGAGCTCTTTGTGGCCCGCGAAGGAACCTTTAGAAACTGTCTAGACTTCAGGGCAGTTTTTAAAGGTTTCTGCAATCTATTCCCTCTCCCTGTGGGAGAGGGTTAAGGTGAGGGGAACAGCACTCCCCTCTTACTACTTACGCACTGCGCTGCAGCAGCATCGACTTAATATGGCCGATGGCGCGCGTCGGGTTCAGCCCCTTCGGACACACACTGACGCAGTTCATGATGCTATGGCAGCGGAATACGCTGAAAGCGTCACTCAGTCCTTCCAGACGGCTATCGGTTTCGGTGTCGCGGCTGTCGATCAGGAAGCGATAGGCAGCCAGCAGACCGGCCGGACCGATAAACTTGTCCGGGTTCCACCAGAACGACGGGCAGGACGTAGAACAGCATGCGCAGAGAATACACTCGTACAAACCGTCGAGTTTTTCACGCTGCTCAGGAGACTGTAAGTGCTCGCGAGCCGGTGGATTTTGCCCATTATTCAATAAGTAAGGCTTAATCTTCTCATATTGTGCATAGAATTGCCCCATGTCTACCACCAAATCACGCACGACCGGCAGGCCTGGCAGAGGACGGATAACAATTTTCTGACCAGGACGCTGCAACGCTGAAATTGGCGTGATGCAGGCCAGGCCATTTTTGCCGTTCATGTTCACACCGTCAGAGCCACACACCCCTTCACGGCAGGAGCGGCGGAACGACAGGGTTGGATCTTTTTCTTTCAGCTGGATTAAGGCATCCAGCAGCATCATGTCGCGACCTTCTTCCGCTTCCAGGGTGTAGTCCTGCATGCGCGGAGCGTCGTCTACATCCGGGTTATAACGATAAACTGAGAATTCGAGTTTCATTATCCTGTCTCCGCATTAGTAAGTACGAATCTTCGGCGGGAACGCCGGACGCAGTTTCGGTTCCATGTTGACGCTACGACGCGTCATGGTTTCCGACTCTGGCAGATACAGGGAATGACACAGCCAGTTTTCGTCATCACGCTCCGGGAAGTCAAAGCGGCTATGGGCGCCACGGCTTTCGGTACGGAAGTTTGCCGACATCGCGGTCGCGAACGCGGTTTCCATCAGGTTATCCAGCTCCAGGCACTCAACGCGCTGGGTGTTGAACTCGCTGGAGGTGTCGTCCAGACGGGCATTTTTCAGACGCTCGCGGATCGCTTTCAGCTGCTCAAGACCTTTGGCCATCGCGTCGCCTTCACGGAATACCGAGAAGTTGTGCTGCATGCATTCCTGCAGCGCTTTGCGGATTTCCACCGGATCTTCGCCGTTACGGTTGCCGTTCCAGCGGTTGAGGCGCTCAAGAGAGGCATCAATTTCGTCGTCGGTTGCGTCACGCAGCGCGCCCTGCTCGGCAATGGATTCCTGCAGATGCAGACCCACTGCGCGACCAAACACCACCAGATCCAGCAGGGAGTTGCCGCCCAGACGGTTAGCGCCGTGTACGGATACGCAGGCAATTTCGCCCACCGCGAACAGGCCAGGAATGACCACGTCTTCGCCCTGCTCGTTCACGGTCAGCGCCTGACCGGTCACTTTGGTCGGAATACCACCCATCATGTAGTGGCAGGTTGGGATAACCGGAATCGGCTCTTTCACCGGATCGACGTGCGCGAAGGTGCGGGAAAGTTCCAGGATGCCCGGCAGACGGGACTCCAGAACTTCTTTACCCAGATGGTCGAGTTTCAGCTTCGCGTGCGGACCCCATGGGCCGTCGCAGCCGCGGCCTTCACGGATTTCGATCATGATGGAACGCGCCACCACGTCACGACCCGCAAGGTCTTTCGCATTCGGGGCATAACGCTCCATGAAGCGTTCGCCGTGTTTGTTCAGCAGGTAGCCACCTTCACCGCGGCAGCCTTCTGTTACCAGAACGCCTGCACCGGCGATACCGGTTGGGTGGAACTGCCACATCTCCATATCCTGCACCGGCACGCCCGCTCGGATAGCCATACCGACACCGTCACCGGTGTTGATGTGGGCGTTGGTGGTGGACTGATAGATACGGCCTGCACCGCCGGTCGCCAGCACGGTAGCGCGCGCTTTGAAGTAAACCACTTCACCGGTTTCGATGCACAGCGCGGTACAGCCAACAATCGCGCCATCGGCGTTTTTCACCAGATCCAGCGCATACCACTCGGAGAAGATGGTGGTGTGATTTTTCAGGTTCTGCTGATACAGGGTGTGCAGCAGCGCGTGACCGGTACGGTCAGCCGCCGCCGCGGTGCGTGCCGCTTGCTCGCCGCCGAAGTTTTTCGACTGGCCGCCAAATGGACGCTGATAGATAGTGCCATTTTCCAGACGGGAGAACGGCAGACCCATGTGGTCCAGCTCCAGAATCGCTTCCGGACCGGTTTTACACATATATTCGATGGCATCCTGGTCGCCGATGTAATCGGAACCTTTTACCGTGTCATACATGTGCCATTCCCAGTTATCTTCATGGGAGTTACCCAGCGCAACGGTAATACCGCCCTGCGCGGACACAGTATGGGAACGGGTCGGGAAAACTTTAGAGAGCAGCGCACAGGTTTGGCCGCTCTGGGAAATTTGCAGTGCGGCACGCATACCTGCGCCACCGGCACCAATTACAACAGCATCAAATTCTCTGACTGGCAGTTTCATTACACACCCCACACCACAACGAATCCATAAATAACGTAAACCACCAGTGCAACCACAATGGCCAGCTGCAGTGGGAGGCGAATCGCCAGCGGTTTAACGTAATCGGTCAACACCTGCCACATGCCAATCCATGCATGAATAAGGATAGAGAACAGGGCCAGCAGGGTGAACACTTTGGTGAAGGCGGATCCGAAGAACCCACTCCAGATTTCCCACGTCAGCGTGCCGCTGGTCGCGAAGAAACCGATCATATAGATGATGTAAAGAGTGAGAACGATGGCGGTAGCACGGACCAGAATGAAGTCATGTACGCCGTTGCGTCCTAATGCGGAGGCGTTGCTTACCATACGAGAACTCCTGCGAGAAGTGAAAGCACGACAGTAATCACAAATGAAATGTTAGCGGAGCGTTTCCCGGCTTCGAAAGTCTCTTCCAGGTAGCCAAAGTCCATCAGCATATGGCGAACACCCACGACGACGTGGTACGCCAGCGCGGTCAGAATGCCCCACATGATGAATTTCACGAAGAAGCTGTTCATGATGGCAGAGGCCTGGAGGAATCCTTCAGGGGAAGAGAGGCTGGTGCCCAGTAACCACAGCAGAATACCGACCGCCACAAACGTAATCACACCAGAAACACGGTGCAGAATGGACGCTATTGCTGTTACGGGGAACCGGATCGTTTTGAGATCCAGATTGACAGGTCTTTGTTTTTTCACATTTCTTATCATGAATAACGCCCACATGCTGTTCTTATTGTTTCCTTCCTCCGGACTGCGATGCGGGTCAAGCAGCGTTCCTTTTCTATAACTGCGCGTCATGCAAAACACTGCTTCCAGATGCTTAAACGACACGTTACAACGCTGGGTGGCTCGGGATTGCAGGGTGTTCCGGAGACCTGGCGGCAGTATAGGCCGTTCACAAAATCATTACAATTAACCTACATACAGTTTGTCGGGTTTTCTCTGGAACAGTGATCAGGGTCACGATAACAACATCTTTTTAATTTTTAATCATCTGATTTGACAAATGTTAAACAATATTGTTACAAACGTCATCAGAAAAGGCATATAATGCGCAAAAGTTATGAGGTCTCTCTTTCACCTGACAAATAGTTATGTAACAGTGTGATGGTATTGACCGAAGTTATCAGGACAGTTATTAGTGATATACAGGTTTGAATAATTCGGACTGCAAAAACGCTGATTTGCTGTTGTTTCACTGATATTTCATTCGTTTACCTGCAAGGCGCCATAGCTCTGTACCCTGGTTTGTCCTCGTGAGCTGAGCGGTAAGCCAAATAACAATCTGGTAACGGTGATTAACAGCTGAAAGCAAATCCGGTAAAGCGCAGTCTTAAGCATAAGGCGCTAAGGAGACCGTAAATGGCTGATACAAAGGCAACGCTCACCCTAAATGGTGACACTGCTATTGAACTGGATGTGCTAAAAGGCACGCTCGGTCAGGATGTTATTGATATCCGTACGCTGGGTTCCAAAGGGATGTTCACCTTTGACCCTGGATTTACCTCTACCGCATCTTGCGAATCCAAAATCACCTTCATTGACGGTGACGAAGGTATCCTGCTCCATCGCGGCTTCCCTATCGATCAGTTAGCCACCGAATCCAACTACCTGGAAGTGTGCTACATCCTGCTGAACGGCGAAAAACCGACGCAGGCCCAGTTCGATGAATTTAAAACCACCGTGACCCGTCACACCATGATCCATGAGCAGATTACCCGTCTGTTCCATGCGTTCCGTCGTGACTCTCACCCAATGGCGGTGATGTGCGGTATTACCGGTGCGCTTGCAGCGTTCTACCACGACTCCCTTGACGTGAATAACCCGCGTCACCGTGAAATCGCCGCTTACCGTCTGCTGTCCAAAATGCCTACCATGGCGGCGATGTGCTACAAATACTCCATCGGCCAGCCGTTTGTGTATCCGCGCAACGACCTCTCCTACGCGGGTAACTTCCTGCGCATGATGTTCTCCACGCCGTGCGAAGAGTACGAAGTGAACCCGGTTCTGGAACGCGCGATGGACCGTATTCTGATCCTGCACGCTGACCACGAACAGAACGCCTCTACCTCTACCGTCCGTACCGCGGGCTCTTCAGGCGCGAACCCGTTCGCCTGTATCGCTGCGGGCATCGCCTCCCTGTGGGGACCGGCGCACGGCGGCGCGAACGAAGCGGCACTGAAGATGCTGGAAGAGATCAGCACCGTTGAGCACATTCCTGAGTTCGTGCGTCGCGCGAAAGACAAGAATGACTCCTTCCGCCTGATGGGCTTCGGTCACCGTGTTTACAAAAACTACGACCCGCGCGCCACCGTGATGCGTGAGACCTGCCACGAAGTGCTGAAAGAGCTGGGTACCAAAGATGATCTGCTGGAAGTGGCGATGGAGCTGGAACACATCGCGCTGAACGACCCGTACTTCATCGAGAAGAAACTCTACCCGAACGTCGATTTCTACTCTGGCATTATTCTGAAAGCGATGGGCATTCCGTCTTCCATGTTCACCGTGATCTTCGCTATGGCGCGTACCGTAGGCTGGATTGCGCACTGGAACGAAATGCACAGCGAAGGTATGAAGATCGCGCGTCCTCGTCAGCTGTATACCGGCTACGAGCAGCGTGATTTTAAGTCTGACCTGGAGCGCTAAAAGATGTTGGGTGCGGCCTGATGCCATCACCCCGGCCCTCTCCCACAGGGAGAGGGTGAAAACATTAAAAACGGTAACCCAAGGGTTACCGTTTTACTTTTATTTCTGGCAGTGCGGGCACCAGTAAAAGGGTCTTGAAGAGAGCATCATCCTGTCGATAATCCCGCCGCACCGCTCGCACTTTTTCCCCGCCCGATGAAACACCTTAAAGCGGAACAGCGCCCCGTGATGCTTGTTTTCATCCACTACGCCACGCGTGTTGTACGACAGCCGCGGGATGTCCAGCAGCGCGTGGGACAGCGCCTCCAGCTGTTCATCGCTCAGCTGAGAGGCTTTATGCTGCGGCGCCAGCCCGACTTCCCAGAGGATTTCCACCCGCAGGTAGTTGCCAAGCCCGGCCAGAAAGGCCTGGTCAAGAAACAGGCCGGAAAACTGCCGGTTGCGGAATGCAGGCGATAACAGCCGGGCCTTCACATCGCTCGCCGTCAGGCGCATATCCAGCACGTCCGGCCCAACCCGCTGTAAGAACGGGTGCGTGAGCACCTGCTCAGGCGTTAACATTTCGATATCAGAGGCGCTATAGAGCAGGATCGCCTTATCGGCCGTTTGCAGCCTGACGCGCAGCACGCGGGTAGTCTGCGGCTGTTCACCCGCCTCCACCACGCGCCAGACGCCGTAAAGCTGGTTATGGCTGTATAACGTCAGGTTATGGGAAAAATGCGTGAGCAATGCTTTGCCGCGCGTTTCAATATGCGTTACCGACTGCCCCACCAGCTGTGATTCAAACGGTTTCAGTTGAGGAAAAGCAAACCAGGCCTCCGTCAGCGGTTTGCCCTTTATCGCCGCCTCGAGGCTATCCGCCGCGCGGCGGATCTCCGGGCCTTCTGGCATTTTTCTATCCTTTTATGATTAATCTGCGCTGACAAGAATGCCCTCTTCAGCGAACGCGGCCCGCAGGCGGCGCGCGAACTGGAGCGCATGCTCGCCATCGCCGTGCAAACATACCGTATCAGCCTGAACGTGCGCCGTTGTGCCATCCACGGCGGTCACTCGCCCGTAGCGCACCATCTCCAGCGTCTGGGCCAGCGCTTTCGCTTCATCGGTAATCAGCGCACCGGCCTGCGTACGCGGTACAAGGCTGCCATCAGGCATGTATCCCCGATCGGCAAACACCTCCTGCCGCGTGGTCAGCCCCAGCCGTTCTCCGGCACGAATAAGCTCGCTGCCCGCCAGGCCGATCAGAATCAGCTGCGGATTAGAGTCCCGCACCGCACGGGCTATAGCGTCCGCCAGCGCCGGATCTTTTGCCGCCTGGTTATAGAGCATGCCGTGCGGCTTCACGTGGCGCAGCACACCGTTCTCAGCGCGCACCATCGCCTCCAGTGCGCCGATCTGGTAGAGCACCTGAGCGTAGACCGTCTCAGGCGGCAGGTCCATCACGGTGCGGCCAAAGTTTTCCCGGTCAGGGAAACTCGGGTGAGCGCCAATCGCGACGCCGTTTTTGATGGCGTTACGCACGCTCTCCAGCATGGTTTGCGCATCGCCCGCGTGAAAGCCGCAGGCGATATTGATCGAGGAGACCAGCGTCATCAGCGCCGCATCGGCGCTGCCGCCCTCGCCCAGATCGGCATTCAAATCAATCTTTACCATCGAGCCTCCACACCAGCTGTTCGAGATAGCGCTGCTGATCCTGCCGCGCCTTTAGCGCCTCCTCCAGCGAACATTGAACGAAGTGAATCGGCTGTCCGAGGGGAATTTGCGCCAGATGGTAGCGATCGGCTTCAATGATGCAGGCAATTCGCGGGTAGCCCCCCGTCGTCTGCGCGTCGTTCATTAAGACGATCGGTTGCCCGTTGCCCGGAACCTGAATAACCCCTGGCAATAAACCGTGGGAGAGCAGTTCTCTGTCGGTCGTCCGGATCAGCGGCTGCCCCTGCAGACGATAACCCATACGGTTACTCTGCGGACTGAGCTTCCACGGCGAGCGCCAGAAGGACTCTTTTGAGGCCTCGTCGAACTCATGATATTCCGGCCCCGGTAAGGCGCGGATCTGGTTTCCCCAGAGGAGTTGTTTTACCCCCTGAGCCGTCGAGAAGTGACGCGAAGAGGGCTTAATCGCCAGGCGATCGCCATCGCGCAACAACCGTCCTTCGTGACCGCCAATCCCGGCTTTCTGATCGGTACTGGATGAGCCCAGCACGTCAGGCACATCAATGCCGCCAGCCACCGCAAGATAGCTACGCACGCCGTGCAGAGGACGCTTTAAGGTCAGACGCTGTCCAGCTTTCGCCCGCAGACGCCAGCCGGTCCACACCGCTTTGCCGTCCAGCGTGGCATCACAGCCTGCGCCGGTGAGCGCGAACCAGGTCTCCTGACCAAACTCAATGACACACTGGCCGAGCGTAATTTCGAGCGCCGCCGTGCTGCCGGGGTTGCCCACCAGCACGTTAGCGATTTCCAGCGCTGGACGGTCCAGCGCGCCACAATAGCTCACGCCGGACTGACGCATGCCAAAGCGCCCGGCATCCTGTACGGAGGTGTAAAGCCCGGCGCGAATAAGCGTTAACATACCCCCTCCTTCTGCGGGATAAAGCGAAGGGTGTCGCCGGGCCGCAGGAGTATCGGCGTCTCCAGCCCGGGTTCAAATAACGGGGTGGCGGTATGCCCGATAAGCTGCCATCCACCGGGCGATGTCAGCGGATAAACGCCGGTCTGCTCGCCACCAATCGCGACCGTCCCCGCCGGTACGCTCAGGCGCGGCTCAGCGCGGCGCGGCGTATGCAACCGGGGAGATAATCCCCCCAGATACGGGAATCCGGGCTGGAATCCCAGGAACCAGACGACGTAATCAACCGAGCTGTGCAGCTCAACAACCTGCTTTTCTGTGAGTCCGCAGTGGTCTGCGACCACACCAAGATCCGGTCCCCCCGTACCGCCATAAACGACCGGGATCTCAATGGCACGCGATTCCGGCTCCAGCGCCTCGCTCTCTTCCCACCAGCGCTGTAAACGTTCAATGGCATCCAGCGCCAGCGTATGCGGACTACGCAGCACCACCGTGATGTTATTCATCCCCGGAATGGCTTCAACCACATCCGGCAGATCGACCAGACGCTGGGTTAGCCGCCAGATACGCTTTTGCGTGGCAAGGGTCACCGGCGGCTCGAGTTCCAGAACCACTGCCGTTTCTCCCAGAAGATAACAACGCGCTCGCTGCACTCAGGCACCTCTCATCAGGCCGGGTTAGGAATATCAATAAAGGTCACATCCAGATCGGTATTTTCCGTCAGCCACTCGCTGAGGGCGCGAATGCCGCCGCGCTCGGTGGCATGATGCCCGGCCGCGTAGAAATGCAGCCCCTGTTCACGCGCCGAATGAATGGTCTGCTCGGAAACCTCGCCGGTGATAAAGGCATCGACACCGAAGCGCGCGGCGCTGTCGATAAAGCCCTGCCCGCCTCCGGTGCACCAGGCAACACGCTTCACCGTATCCGGACCGGTATCGCCGCTCCACAGCGGACGACGCCCCAGGCGCGCTTCAATCCAGGAAGCCAGTTCCAGCCCCGGAACCGGCATCGCCAGCTCGCCCCACGGCACCAGCGGCTCGATTTCGCCCATTACGGTAATCCCCAACAGTCGGGCAAGCTGAACGTTGTTACCAAGCTCCGGATGTGCGTCCAGCGGCAGGTGGTAACCGTACAGGTTGATGTCATTTGCCAGCAACGTTTTCAGGCGGTTGCGCTTCATGCCGCGAATAATCGGTGATTCGTTTTTCCAGAAATAACCGTGATGGACAATCACCGCATCGGCTTCCTGACGGACAGCCTCGTCCAGCAGCGCCTGGCTTGCCGTGACGCCGGTGATAATTTTCTGTACCGTTTCGCGCCCTTCTACCTGCAGGCCATTAGGACCGTAGTCGCTAAAGGAGGCGGTATTGAGTTTTTCGTTAATCAGGCGTTCCAGTTCACTGTTTTTCATCTTTATGCTCTCAAACTTTTCTGGCGGCTTCGTACGCTTCCAGCGTGGCGACACGCGCCTGTTTATGGTCAACAATCGGGCGGGGATAATCGAGCTTTACGCCCTGTTTATCCGCCCATGCCCACGGGTCGTGGATCGCTTTCGCAGGAACGTTCCTGAGCGCGGGCAACCAGCGGCGGATAAAGTCGCCGTTGGCATCAAATTTTTGTCCCTGAGTGGTTGGATTAAAAATCCGGAAATAGGGAGCCGCATCGGTGCCCGTAGAGGCAGCCCACTGCCAGCCGCCGTTATTCGCGGCGAGATCGCCATCGATCAGCTGAGAGATAAAATAGCGCTCTCCGATACGCCAGTCGATAAGCAGATCCTTCACCAGAAAGCTGGCGGTAATCATTCGCAGGCGGTTGTGCATCCACCCGGTTTCATTCAGCTGGCGCATGGCAGCATCAACAATCGGATAGCCCGTCTCCCCTTTTTGCCAGGCCTGTAAAAGTGCCTCATCGTGCTGCCATTTTACGTTGTCGGTCCAGGGAATGAACGGACGATGCTTACAGAGATCGGGATGATACGTCATCAGATGCCGATAAAATTCACGCCAGATAAGTTCGTTCAGCCACACCGACCCCGCTCCACCGTCCATTGCCTGCGGCTGCTCGGCCAGAAGACGGTGTAGACACTGACGAGGAGAGAGCACGCCCAGCGCCAGGCTTGCCGATAAGCGGCTTGTCCCTTCAATCGCCGGGAAATCCCTGCGCGCCTCGTACTCTCCCGCGCCCTGTTTGCAAAACTGGCGCAGCTTCGCAATAGCGGCCTTCTCGTTTGCGGGGAACAGAAGCTCATCGAATGCCTGTTGGGGATAGTTAAACGTTAATTCAGGCAGCGTGGTTATGGCTTCCCCTCTGGCTGCGGGTGCGGGTACGCACTCCGGCAGCGCCTCTTTCAGACGTTTAACAAAAGCATTTTTAAACGGCGTGAACACTTTATACATTTCGTGGCCGCCGGTCATGACGCTGCCCGGTGCCAGCATTACGCTGTCATCAAATCCTTCACAAACCACCTCGCCCAGAATGTTCTCCAGTTGGCGATCCCGCAGCCGTTCGTTCAGCTCGTACTGGTAGTTATAAAAAAGATGCGTGACGCCGTTCTGCTGACATACCTCCCGCAACATCTTAAGCTGCGCGGCAAAGTCACTGACCTCTTTGTAGATCAGGGGGATACCTTTTTCAGCAAGTGAGTGTTGCAGATCGTTCAGATGCGATTTGAGGTAAGCGGCCTGCCGCGGGGCCATATCATGCTGCTGCCACTGTTCGGGCGTAGCGATAAACAGCGCCAGCACGCTGGCGTCATCGGAACGGCAGGCTGCCGCGAGTGCGAAGTTGTCATGTACGCGCAGGTCCGCGCGAAACCAAACCAGATGGGTGGGCATAAAACTCCAGGCAAATATCCATTATGTCCGTAAGGGCACGCCGTAAAAGGAAAAAGCATGCATTGAACTACTTTGCCATGAAGTGTAGACCGGATGAAATAAAAAAGGCCGCCCAAGGCGGCCTTAACGCTACTTGTCCTGCGCTATCGTGGCTAAAGCGACAAACCCGATCGGTTCATCACTTTTGACAACGAGTACGCTGGCGACAATGAACGCGATGCAAAAATAGCGTTTCATTATGCGGTCCCAGCTGCTAACCGCTCCACCGTTCACCACCGGTGATAAGTCGGTGGACACAAGCCCGGGTAGGCGGACTGCTTTACGGCTGTAAAAATACCTTTCCCAGGACCGATGCCCATTTGCGAGATGGCGGAAAGGGACGCCGCATCATAATGAACATCCGCTGCAAAGGTAAGATACTCGAAGAAAATTAGGATTTTATAAAGGCTTCCAGGGATTGCCATCTGCTTACAGGAGGGTATGATAAAAATCCCGGGTAGGGGCTGCAAGACTATCCAACGGACCGCGAATCCGGAGGGACAAAAAAACCGCCACATTGCTGTTGGCGGTTTTTTTATTGCTGTGTGTAGTCTTAGTAAAAGTCGCAGGTCGCTTTCTCGGCCTGATCCATCCACACCGGCTTCTCGCTGGTTTTCGCCCAGACGCGGTGCAGATAGCTATAAAAACGCGCACGATCTTTCCAGAACAGCATCACCGGCAGAGCCAGCACGCCAGCCACTACGGCGAAAGCGCGGCGCATGAACACGATATGAGCCGGAAACTCTTTATAAAGATCCATATTTTTCTCCCCTATAGTTGGCCGGAAACGTTATCCGGAAAATTCAAAATCTGTGACCTGGCTAAAATAATATCGCTTTGTTTGTAATTTTACTACTCATCCGACCACTTATTTTCGTCCGTTTAGCGAAAATTTACATTCACGCCGTAATTAAGTTACAAAAAAGTTAACGATTTACTTATCAATAGTTAAATTGCGGGATTTGCCATTTTTATACTTTTTTTACACCCGCCCTTCTCATTTTTGCGAAATCTTTGCGCCATAAATCCTACCGTTAGCACAACAACAAAAGTCACCCGGAGGTGGATTGTGAGTGCAGGTCTTATTGCCGGCATCGTGCTGGTGTTCCTGTTATTGGGTTATCTGGTTTATGCCCTGATTAATGCGGAGGCATTCTGATGGCTGCTCAGGCGTTTTTGCTTATTGCCAGTTTCTTAGTGGTGTTGTTCTTTCTGGCAAGGCCACTGGGCTCGGGGCTGGCACGGCTAATCAATAACGTTCCCCTGCCCGGCACGGGAGGCGTTGAAAAAGGGATCTGGCGCGTACTGGGTATAGACGATCGGGAAATGAACTGGCGTGACTATCTGATCGCCATTCTGCTGCTGAACATCGTCGGGCTCATTGCGCTTTTTGCCATGCTGATGCTGCAGGGTATCCTGCCTTTGAATCCGCAACAGTTGCCGGGCCTGTCCTGGCATCTCGCGCTGAACACGGCAGTCAGTTTTGTCACTAACACCAACTGGCAGTCCTATGCTGGTGAAACCACGCTCAGCTACTTCAGCCAGATGGTCGGGCTAACCGTGCAGAACTTCCTCTCTGCCGCCAGCGGTATTGCGGTGATCTTCGCGCTGACGCGTGCGTTTGCGCGTCAGAAAGTGAGTACGCTGGGTAACGCGTGGGTAGACCTGACGCGCATTACGCTGTGGATCCTGCTGCCGATTGCGCTGCTGATCGCGCTGTTCTTCATTCAGCAGGGCAGCCTGCAAAACCTGCTGCCTTACGCGCCATATACCTCGCTGGAAGGCGCAAAACAGCTCCTGCCGATGGGGCCAGTGGCGTCGCAGGAAGCCATCAAAATGCTCGGAACGAACGGCGGGGGCTTCTTCAACGCCAACTCCTCGCACCCGTTTGAAAACCCGACCGCCCTGACTAATTTTGTGCAGATGCTGGCGATTTTCCTTATCCCCGCCGCGCTCTGCTTTGCCTTTGGTGACGTGGTTAACGATCGCCGTCAGGGCCGCACCCTGCTCTGGACCATGTCGCTGATCTTTGTGGTCTGTGTTGCGCTGGTGATGTGGGCCGAATGGCAGGGTAACCCGCACTTCCTCTCACTCGGTGCCGATAGCGCCATCAACATGGAAGGTAAAGAGAGCCGCTTTGGCATTCTCGCCAGCAGCCTGTATGCAGTGGTCACCACGGCAGCGTCGTGCGGGGCCGTCAATGCCATGCATGATTCCTTTACGGCGCTGGGCGGCATGATCCCGATGTGGCTAATGCAAATTGGCGAGGTGGTGTTTGGCGGCGTGGGCTCCGGTCTTTACGGCATGCTGCTGTTCGTGCTGCTGGCGGTGTTTATTGCCGGTCTGATGATTGGCCGCACCCCGGAATATCTGGGTAAAAAAATCGACGTCCGCGAGATGAAATTAACCGCGCTGGCAATCCTGGTCACCCCGGCTCTCGTGCTGCTCGGCACCGCGCTGGCGCTGATGACCGAGGCCGGACGCAGCGGCATCTTTAACCCCGGCATTCACGGTTTTAGTGAAGTGCTGTATGCCGTCTCCTCTGCCGCCAACAACAACGGCAGCGCCTTTGCAGGCCTAAGCGCCAACTCTCCGTTCTGGAACTGTCTGCTGGCGTTCTGCATGTTCGTGGGCCGCTTCGGGATCATTGTGCCGGTTATGGCGATAGCCGGATCGCTGGTGAACAAAAAAATCCAACCGACCACTACCGGGACATTACCGACCCACGGCGCGCTGTTTATCGGCCTGCTGACGGGCACCGTGTTGCTGGTCGGCGCCCTGACCTTTATCCCCGCCCTCGCGTTAGGCCCGGTCGCGGAATACCTCTCTTTACGCTGATTTTGCGGAGAAATTGTCATGAGTCGTAAACAACTGGCCCTGTTCGAACCGTCATTAGTTCGCCAGGCGCTCATGGATGCGGTGAAAAAGCTGAGCCCGCGCGTGCAGTGGCACAACCCGGTGATGTTTATCGTCTGGGCGGGAAGCGTCCTGACCACCGCCCTGGCGATTGCCATGGGAACGGGCCATATGCCGGGAAATGCGATGTTTACCGGCGCCATCAGCCTGTGGCTGTGGTTTACCGTGCTGTTCGCCAACTTTGCGGAAGCGCTGGCGGAAGGCCGGAGTAAAGCCCAGGCCAACAGCCTGAAAGGGGTGAAAAAAACCGCCTTCGCGCGCAAGCTACGGGAACCGAAATACGGCGCTCAGATGGACCACGTTCCGGCAGATGAACTGCGTAAAGGCGATGTGGTGCTGGTTGAAGCCGGTGACATCATCCCTTGCGACGGCGAAGTCATTGAAGGGGGCGCATCGGTGGATGAAAGCGCCATCACCGGGGAATCCGCGCCGGTTATCCGTGAATCCGGCGGCGATTTCGCCTCCGTGACGGGCGGGACGCGCATTCTCTCCGACTGGCTGGTGATCCAGTGCAGCGTTAACCCGGGTGAAACCTTCCTCGACCGGATGATCGCCATGGTGGAAGGCGCACAGCGCCGTAAAACGCCAAACGAGATTGCCCTGACCATCCTGCTGGTGGCCTTGACCATTGTCTTCCTGCTGGCAACCGCGACGCTGTGGCCGTTCTCTGCGTATGGCGGTACCGCGGTCACCGTCACGGTACTGGTGGCGCTGCTGGTTTGTCTGATCCCCACCACCATCGGCGGCCTGCTGTCGGCCATCGGCGTGGCCGGCATGAGCCGTATGCTCGGTGCCAACGTCATCGCCACCAGCGGGCGTGCTGTAGAAGCCGCCGGTGACGTGGATGTCTTGCTGCTGGATAAAACCGGCACCATTACCCTTGGTAACCGTCAGGCGTCAGATTTCCTACCCGCCCCGGGCGTGGATGAAAAAACGCTGGCGGATGCCGCGCAGCTCTCCTCGCTTGCTGATGAAACCCCGGAAGGCCGCAGCATTGTGATCCTCGCCAAGCAGCGCTTTAACCTGCGCCAGCGCGACGTTCAGAGCCTGCACGCCACGTTCGTACCCTTCACGGCGCAAACCCGCATGAGCGGCATCAACATCCAGGATCGCATGATCCGTAAAGGCTCGGTTGACGCGATCCGCCGCCACATCGAGGCCAACAACGGTTACTTCCCACCGGAAGTGGACAACCTGGTTGAAAGCGTGGCCCGTCAGGGGGCAACGCCGCTGGTTGTGGCCGAAGGCGCGCGCGTGCTCGGGGTGATTGCGCTGAAGGATATCGTCAAAGGCGGCATCAAGGAGCGCTTTGCCCAGCTGCGTAAGATGGGGATCAAAACGGTGATGATCACCGGGGATAACCGTCTTACCGCCGCGGCGATTGCCGCCGAAGCGGGCGTGGATGATTTCCTTTCCGAAGCCACACCGGAAGCCAAGCTGGCACTGATTCGTCAGTATCAGGCGGAAGGCCGTCTGGTGGCGATGACCGGTGACGGGACCAACGATGCTCCTGCCCTCGCGCAGGCCGACGTGGCGGTGGCGATGAACTCCGGTACCCAGGCAGCCAAAGAGGCGGGCAACATGGTCGACCTCGACTCTAACCCGACCAAACTGATTGAAGTGGTACACATCGGCAAGCAGATGCTGATGACGCGCGGCTCGCTGACCACGTTCAGTATCGCTAACGACGTGGCGAAGTATTTCGCCATCATTCCGGCCGCGTTTGCTGCGACCTATCCGCAATTAAACGCCCTGAACGTAATGCACCTACATTCTCCGGCCTCGGCCATTCTGAGCGCAGTGATCTTTAACGCCCTGATTATTGTCTTCCTGATCCCGCTGGCGCTGAAGGGCGTGAGCTATAAGCCGCTCACGGCGGCCGCCATGCTGCGCCGCAACCTGTGGATTTACGGCCTGGGCGGGCTGGTGGTGCCCTTCGTCGGTATCAAGGTTATCGACCTGCTGTTGACGCTGTTCGACCTGGTTTAAAAGGTGAATCAAATGACGATGTTACGCCCCGCTATACTTCTGTTTATTCTGCTGTCTCTCATTACCGGCGGGCTGTACCCGCTGGTGACCACCGCGCTGGGCCAGTGGTGGTTTAAGGATCAGGCTAACGGCTCGCTGATTATGCAAAACGGTGAAAACCGCGGGTCTCGCCTGATTGGTCAGAACTTTACGGATGCCCGCTACTTCCAGGGACGCCCTTCCGCCACTGCCGAAAGCCCGTATAATCCGATGGCATCCGGCGGCAGTAACCTGGCGGGCAGCAACCCCGAGCTTGATAAAGCCGTTACTGAGCGCGTGGCTGCCCTGCGTGCCGCGAATCCACAGGCCAGCCGTGACGTTCCCCTGGAGCTGGTGACCACCTCGGCCAGCGGGCTGGACTACAGCCTGACGCCAGCAGCCGTGGCATGGCAGATCCCGCGCGTCGCCGCCGCCCGTCAGCTGACCGTCGAACAGGTGAGCCAGCTGGTTGCCGCGCACACGCAAAAGCCGCTGGTCAGCTTCATCGGCATGCCCGTGGTAAATATTGTTGAGCTGAATCTGGCGCTGGACGCGCTAAGGAAAAACTAAATGACCGACGAGCCCATGCGCCCGGATCCGGACAGGCTGCTTGAACAGACGGCTGAAGCCCATCGCGGCAAACTGAAAATTTTCTTCGGCGCCTGCGCGGGCGTCGGGAAAACCTTCGCCATGCTGACGGAAGCCCAGCGGCTTCGGGCGCAGGGGCTCGATATTCTGATCGGCGTGGTTGAAACCCACGGACGTAAAGAGACGGCATCACTGCTGAAGGGGCTGGCAACCCAGCCGCCCCGCCGCATCAGCCATCGCGGTCGGTTAGTCACTGAATTCGATCTCGATGCCGCCCTCGCCCGCCGTCCTGCCCTTATCCTGATGGACGAACTGGCGCACAGCAATGCGCCAGGCTCGCGCCACCCTAAACGCTGGCAGGACGTTGAAGAATTACTGGAAGCCGGCATCGATGTGTTCACGACGGTTAACGTTCAGCATCTCGAAAGCCTGAACGATGTGGTCAGCGGCGTGACCGGCATTCAGGTGCGCGAAACGGTGCCCGATCCCTTCTTCGATTCCGCAGACGAGGTGGTGCTGGTCGACCTGCCGCCCGATGATTTGCGCCAGCGCCTGCACGAAGGCAAAGTCTATATCGCCGGCCAGGCCGAGCGCGCCATCGAACATTTCTTCCGTAAAGGCAACCTGATAGCCCTGCGCGAGCTGGCCCTGCGCCGAACCGCCGACCGGGTGGACGATCAGATGCGCGCCTGGCGCGACCTGCAGGGCCAGGAACGCGTCTGGCACACGCGGGATGCCATCCTGCTGTGCGTGGGCCACGGCAGCGGCAATGAAAAGCTTGTCCGCACCGCCGCGCGCCTGGCTGCCAAATTTGGCAGCGTCTGGCATGCGGTGTATGTCGAAACGCCGCAGCTGCACGCGCTGCCCGAAAACCAGCGTCGCGCGATCCTGAGTTCGCTGCGCCTTGCGCAGGAGCTGGGTGCGGAAACCGCCACCCTTTCCGATCCTCAGGAAGATAAAGCCATTCTGCGCTACGCGCGCGAGCATAACCTGGGGAAAATCGTCATTGGCCGTCGTCAGCATCGCCGCTGGTTTAGCCGCGAATCCTTTGCCGACAAGCTGGCCCGTCGCGCGCCGGATCTGGATCTGGTGATCGTGGCGCTGGACGACAAACCTATCCCCTTACCCAATCGTGCGCCAGACAGCCGCACCTTCAGCGATAAATGGCGCATTCAGCTTCGCGGCTGTCTTGTCGCCGTCGTGCTCTGTGCCCTGATTACCGTGATTGCCAGCCAGTGGCTGATTGCGTTTGACGCCGCCAATCTGGTGATGATCTACCTTCTCGGCGTGGTGGTGGTGGCGCTCTTTTACGGGCGCTGGCCGTCGGTCCTGGCGACGGTGATTAACGTCATCAGCTTCGATCTGTTCTTTATTGCTCCCCGCGGGACGCTCGCCGTCTCGGACGTGCAGTACATCCTCACCTTTGCCGTGATGCTCACCGTCGGGCTGGTGATCGGCAATCTGACGGCGGGCGTGCGCTATCAGGCGCGTATCGCCCGCTATCGCGAACAGCGCACGCGCCATCTCTATGAGATGTCGAAATCGCTGGCGGTGGGCCGCACGCCGCTGGATATCGTACAGACCAGCGAGCAGTTTATCCGCTCGACGTTTCATGCCAGCAACCTGATTTTACTCCCGGACGAACACGGCAAGCTGCGCCCGCTGACGTCGGCCTCAGGCATGACGCCCTGGGACGAAGCCATCGCGCGCTGGAGCTTTGACAAAGGCTTACCGGCGGGCGCAGGGACCGACACCCTCCCCGGCGTGCCCTACCAAATTCTGCCCCTGCGCAGCGCCGATAAAAATCAGGGGCTGGTCATCGTGGAGCCTTCCAACCTGCGCCAGCTGATGATCCCCGAACAGCAGAGACTGCTGGAGACCTTTACCCTACTAGTGGCCAGCGCGCTGGAGAGGCTGGCCCTCACCGCCAGCGAGGAACAGGCCCGTCTGGCGAGCGAGCGTGAAAGCATTCGTAACTCGCTGCTGGCGGCGCTGTCTCACGATCTGCGTACCCCGCTCACCGTCCTGTTCGGCCAGTCAGAAATTCTGACGCTGGACCTGGCGGCGGAAGGCTCTAAACATGCCCTTCAGGCCAGCGAGATCCGCCAGCACGTGCTGAATACCACGCGCCTGGTGAATAACCTGCTCGACATGGCGCGTATCCAGTCGGGCGGTTTTAACCTCAAAAAAGAGTGGCTCACGCTGGAAGAGGTGGTGGGCAGCGCGCTGAAAATGCTCGAACCCGGTCTGGGCGGGCGACATATCGCGCTGAACATGCCCGAGCCCCTGACCTTAATTCATGTCGATGGTCCGCTGTTTGAACGGGTGCTGATCAACCTGCTGGAAAATGCCGGCAAATATGCGGGCGCCAGTGCTCAAATTGGCGTTGATGCGACAGTGGAAGATGGCGCGCTTCGCCTTAACGTCTGGGATACCGGCCCCGGCATTCCAGCCGGGCAGGAGTTGGCTATTTTCGAGAAATTCGCACGCGGCAATAAGGAGTCGGCCATTCCGGGCGTGGGGCTGGGGCTGGCAATATGCCAGGCGATCATTGACGTCCACGGCGGGTCCATTTCCGCAGTGAATCGTCCCGAAGGCGGCGCGCGGTTTTGTGTTACACTTCCTCTGGAAACCCCGCCAGAACTTAATGAATTACCAGAGGATTTGTGATCAACGTTCTGATTGTTGAAGATGAGATCGCCATTAGCCGTTTTCTGCGCGCTGCGCTGGAAGGAGACGGTCTGCGCGTTCATGATGCGGGTACGCTTCAGCGGGGTTTAATTGAGGCCGCCACCCGCAAGCCGGACCTGGTGATCCTCGATCTTGGACTCCCGGACGGCGACGGCATCGATTTTATTCGTGAAGTCCGCCAGTGGAGCCAGATGCCGATCCTCGTGCTCTCCGCCCGTACTGAAGAGACGGATAAAATCGCCGCGCTGGATGCCGGGGCGGATGACTATCTGATTAAACCGTTTGGTATCGGCGAGCTTCAGGCTCGCCTTCGCGTGGCGCTGCGTCGCCACAGCGCCACCACGCCTGCCGATCCAACCTACGCGTTTGGGGATATCCGGGTTGACCTGGCCGCGCGGCGCATTTTGCGCGGCGAAGAGGAAATTCATCTTACGCCCATTGAGTTTCGCCTGCTCGCCGTGCTGCTCAACAACCACGGCAAGGTTCTCACCCAGCGCCAGTTGTTAAGTCAGGTGTGGGGACCCAACGCCGTGGAGCATAGTCACTATTTACGCATATATATGGGACATCTTCGTCAGAAACTCGAAGTCGACCCCGCTCGCCCTCGCCATTTATTAACTGAAACCGGTATCGGTTATCGGTTTATGCTTTGAATAACTATTCATTTTATTTTTAAATAAAACCGAAATACCTCAGACAATATTTCATAAATAACCCATACGTTATTTTTACGGGCTATTTTTGCTCATTTAAAACATTGATAATACAACCTGTTAACGCAACACCAACAAATCAGAGTTTTGATCTGCGATATTCATCCAAAACGAATATTTATTTCTGATTTGATCGGTTAACGGTGATCTTGTTCACAGTTAATCGCTTTTTCCTGGATAAAATGACCATGCTTTCAATTACTGAAAGGAAAATGAAACATGGAAAACAACAATCGCTTAATGCCCCATATAAGGCGGACAACGCATATCATGATGTTTGCCCACCGAAACTGCTTTGACTTTCATCTCTTTAATGCCCGGTAGTCCTTCGACTTCTGGCGCACTCGCTTACAGGTTATCCTGAAACATCTTATTTTACAGGTATTTGCCTGTGAACTCGTGCGCTCATTCATCTTGATTCAGACTCATCCGCACCGGGCGGACTGAATTTCAATCTTCAAAAAAGCAATGTACTGATTTTAATCAGCGGCCACCCTTTGCTTTTTTTCCGGAAAATTATCGATTTCTTTCTTGCAAGAAATCGAGGGACGCTTATTACCTAAAATAAAGAGAGAAAGATGAAAAGTTTAAAAATCGCAGCCAGCCGCGCTTGTCCTGATTGCTTTACCACCCAGCGTGAACTGGTGGATGTCAGAGCCTCTGATTATATCGATGTCGCCGCTATTGTTCTGGCGGTCAGTGATATTGCCAGCGGCATACTGGACGAAATAGAAGCCACCGGTTTTGGCATTCCCGTATTTGTCGCGACGCAGAAAGAAGAGTTCATTCCGGCAGACTATTTATCGCGCATTCATGGCGTATTTGAGTATTCAGACACCAGCAACGACTTTTATGGACGCCAGCTGGAAGCAGCGGCCCAAAAGTATGAAACCCAGCTGCGCCCGCCGTTTTTCCGCGCCCTGGTCGACTACGTGAAGCAGGGCAACAGCGCGTTTGACTGCCCGGGCCATCAGGGCGGCCAGTTCTTCCGCCGCCATCCTGCCGGCAATCAGTTCGTTGATTTCTTTGGCGAGACGCTTTTCCGCTCCGACCTGTGTAACGCCGACGTGGCGATGGGCGATCTGCTGATTCACGAAGGCGCGCCGTGCATTGCGCAGCAACATGCGGCGAAGGTCTTTAATGCCGATAAGACCTACTTCGTGCTGAATGGCACCTCGTCATCCAACAAAGTGGTGCTTAACGCCCTGCTCACCCCGGGCGACCTGGTGCTGTTCGACCGTAACAACCACAAATCTAACCATCACGGTGCCCTCCTCCAGGCCGGTGCAACGCCGGTCTATCTGGAAACCGCGCGCAACCCGTACGGCTTTATCGGCGGCATTGACGCCCACTGTTTTGAAGAAAGTTATCTGCGCGAGCTGGTGGCGGAGGTGGCGCCGAGCCGTGCACGCGATGCGCGTCCGTTCCGCCTGGCGGTGATCCAGCTGGGTACCTACGATGGCACCATCTATAACGCCCGTCAGGTGGTGGATAAGATTGGGCATCTGTGTGATTACATCCTGTTTGACTCCGCCTGGGTGGGTTACGAGCAGTTTATCCCGATGATGGCCGACTGCTCTCCGCTGCTGCTGGAGCTGAACGAAAACGACCCGGGGATTTTGGTTACCCAGTCCGTGCATAAACAGCAGGCGGGCTTCTCCCAGACCTCGCAAATCCACAAGAAAGATAGCCACATCAAAGGACAGCAGCGCTATGTCCCGCACAAGCGGCTGAATAATGCCTTTATGATGCACGCCTCCACCAGCCCGTTTTATCCGCTGTTCGCTGCGCTGGACATTAACGCCCGTATGCATGAAGGCCAGAGCGGCCGCAACATGTGGATGGACTGCGTGGTGAACGGTATCGAAGCGCGCAAGCTGATTCTGGAAAACTGCCATTATCTGCGCCCCTTCGTGCCGGAGACGGTGGATGGCCGTCCGTGGGAAAGCTGGGACACGGCGGAAATTGCGACCGATCTGCGCTTCTTCCACTTCGTACCGGGTGAAAACTGGCACGCCTTTGAAGGCTACGCCGAGCATCAGTACTTTATCGACCCGTGCAAGCTCCTGCTAACCACGCCGGGCATTAACGCCCGCACCGGGGAGTATGACGACTTCGGCGTGCCCGCCACTATCCTCGCTAACTTCCTGCGTGAAAACGGCATCGTGCCGGAAAAATGCGATCTCAACTCGATCCTGTTCCTGCTCACGCCTGCGGAAGATATGGGCAAACTACAGCAGCTGGTGGCGCAGCTGGTGCGCTTCGAAAAACTGCTCGAGAGCGATGTTCCGCTGAAAGACGTCCTGCCTTCTCTCTACAAACAGCATCCGGAACGTTACGCGGATTACACCCTGCGCCAGATCTGCCAGGAGATGCATGACCTGTATGCCCGCCACAACGTGAAGCAGCTGCAGAAAGAGATGTTCCGCAAGTCCCATTTCCCACGCGTGATGATGAGCCCGCAGGACGCCAACTACGCCTATCTGCGCGGTGAAGTTGAACTGGTTTCACTGCGCGACGCGGAAGGCCGCATCGCCGCGGAAGGCGCCCTTCCTTATCCGCCGGGGGTATTGTGCGTGGTCCCTGGGGAGGTCTGGGGCGGCTCCGTGCTGCGCTACTTCGCGGCGCTGGAAGAAGGCATCAACCTGCTGCCGGGCTTCGCGCCGGAGCTGCAGGGTGTGTACGTCGAAGAGTGCGAGGGCCGCAAACAGGTTCGCTGTAACGTCATCAAACAACCCGCCACTCAGCCCGCGCTGCTGAAAGGAGAGAAATTATGAGTAAGTCCAATAAGATGGGCGTGGTGCAGCTAACTATCCTCACCATGGTGAACATGATGGGCTCCGGGATTATCATGCTGCCAACCAAACTGGCTGAGGTGGGTACCATCTCTATCATCTCCTGGCTGGTGACCGCCGTAGGCTCAATGGCGCTGGCGTGGGCGTTTGCCAAGTGCGGGATGTTCAGCCGCAAGTCAGGCGGCATGGGGGGCTACGCCGAGTATGCCTTTGGTAAGTCTGGCAACTTTATGGCCAACTATACCTACGGGGTGTCACTGCTGATCGCCAACGTGGCGATTGCCATCTCCGCCGTGGGCTACGGTACGGAGCTGTTTGGCGTGACGCTCAGCCCGGTACAGATTGGCCTGGCCACAATCGGCGTGCTGTGGATCTGCACCGTGGCTAACTTTGGCGGGGCGCGTATCACCGGACAGCTCTCCAGCATCACCGTCTGGGGGGTAATTATTCCCGTTGTCGGCCTGTGCATCATCGGCTGGTTCTGGTTCAGCCCGACCCTGTACGCCAACTCCTGGAACCCGCACCATGTGCCGTTCTTCAGTGCAGTCTGCTCTTCTATCGCCATGACGCTCTGGGCCTTCCTCGGTCTGGAATCCGCCTGCGCGAACGCAGAAGTGGTTGATAATCCGGAAAAGAACGTCCCGATTGCGGTCCTCGGCGGTACGCTGGGCGCGGCGGTGATCTATATCGTCTCGACTAACGTGATTGCCGGGATTGTGCCAAACATGGATCTTGCTAACTCTACGGCGCCGTTCGGACTGGCCTTCGCGCAGATGTTCACGCCGGAAGTCGGGAAAGTGATTATGGGTCTGATGGTCATGTCGTGCTGCGGTTCACTCCTTGGCTGGCAGTTCACCATCGCGCAGGTGTTTAAATCCTCGGCTGATGAAGGGTACTTCCCAAAAATCTTCTCCCGCGTGACCAAAGCCGATGCGCCGGTGCAGGGCATGCTGGCGATTGTCATCTTCCAGAGTGGATTGTCGCTGATGACCATTAGCCCGTCGCTGAACAGCCAGTTTAACGTGCTGGTCAACCTGGCTGTCGTGACGAATATCATTCCGTATATTCTGTCGATGGCGGCGCTGGTGATCATTCAGAAAGTGGCGAAGGTGGATCCGCGCAAAGCGCGCGCGGCCAATATCGTGGCGCTGATTGGCGCGATTTACAGCTTCTATGCGCTCTACTCATCGGGCCAGGAAGCGATGCTCTACGGGGCAATGGTAACCTTTATGGGCTGGACGCTGTACGGTCTGGTGTCACCACGGTTTGAATTGAAGAACAAGCACAGTTAGGTCAAAGCAAAACGGCAACCCAAGGGTTGCCGTTTTATTGTTTTCTCCCTCTCCCTTCGGGAGAGGGTCAGGATGAGGGCATCAGCCCGCACCCAAACCGCACTTACGCGTTTTTCAGCACTTCGCTGACAATCTCTACCGCTTCTTTCTCAATCTGCTGACGATGCTCAGCGCCGAGGAAACTTTCGCAATAGATTTTATACGCATCTTCCGTGCCGGATGGACGCGCGGCGAACCAGCCGTTTTCGGTCATCACTTTCAGTCCACCAATGGAGGCGCCGTTACCCGGTGCCGCCGTCAGACGTGCGGTGATCGGGTCGCCCGCCAGGGTGCTTGCGCTGACCATCTCCGGTGAGAGTTTGGAGAGGGCCGCTTTCTGGGCTGACGTCGCGCTGGCCTGAATACGGTTATAGCTTGGTGCACCAAAGCGTGCCGCCAGCTCGTTGTAATGTTCCTGCGGGTTCTTACCGGTGACCGCGGTGATTTCCGCCGCCAGCAGGCACATGATGATGCCGTCTTTATCGGTTGACCATGGCGTGCCGTCGAAACGCAGGAAAGATGCGCCCGCACTCTCTTCACCGCCGAAGCCGAAGCTGCCGTCGTGCAGACCGTCAACAAACCATTTGAAGCCCACCGGCACTTCCACCAGCTTGCGGCCCAGCGCCTCAACCACGCGGTCGATCATCGCCGAGGAAACCAGCGTTTTACCGACAGCCACCTCTTTGCCCCACTGCGGACGGTGCTGGAACAGATAGTTAATTGCGACCGCAAGATAGTGATTCGGGTTCATCAGCCCGGCAGGGGTGACGATACCGTGACGGTCATAATCGGGGTCGTTAGCAAACGCCAGATCGAATTTATCACGCAGCGCCAGCAGGCCCGCCATCGCGCACTCGGAGGAGCAGTCCATACGGATCGCGCCGTCTTTGTCCAGATGCATAAAGCGGAAGGTCTGATCGACGTGATCGTTCACGATGGTCAGATCCAGCTTGTAGTGCTCGGCGATACGTTTCCAGTATTCGATACCGGAGCCGCCCAGCGGATCCACGCCCAGCTTGAGGCCGGCTTTCTGGATGGCCGCCATATCGACGATATCCGCCAGGCCTTCCACGAACGGCTGAACCAGATCCAGCTCTTTCACGTGGCCGGACGCCATGGCCGCATCCAGAGAGATGCGCTTCACGCCTTTCAGGTCATCAGCCAGCAGCGCGTTCGCGCGATCCTCCACCACTTTGGTGACGTTGGTATCTGCCGGGCCACCGTTAGGCGGGTTATATTTGATACCACCGTCTTCCGGCGGGTTGTGGGATGGCGTGATAACGATACCGTCAGCCAGCGCGCCACCTTTTTTGTTGTGCACCAGGATGGCGTTAGAGACCGCAGGCGTTGGGGTGAAGCCGTTGTTCTCCTGAACAATCACATCGACACCGTTTGCCGCCAGCACTTCCACAACAGAGATGAACGCCGGTTCAGACAGGGCATGGGTATCTTTCCCCACGTAGCACGGACCGGTAACGCCGTTTTTAGCGCGCTCTTCCGCAATGGCCTGAGCAATGGCCAGAATGTGCGGTTCGTTAAAGCTGTGGCGCGCCGCGCTGCCGCGGTGACCAGATGTACCAAACTTCACTGCGTGTTCTGCGTTGCCCACGACCGGCTTCAGCACGTAATACTGCGCGGTCAGCTGAGCGACGTTAATCAAATCGCTTTGTTGTGCAGGTTGGCCTGCACGGCTGTGATTTGCCATTACCGGGTCCTTCTGATGCAAGGGTTAAATTGTACCGCAAACCTTTTCAATCAATTCCGCCGGGAACTGCATGGACTGCATGATGTGTTCAATCATGCTGCACTTGCGGCCCGTATTGGTATTGGTGATCACCCAGTACGGGGTGCCAGGAACATGTTTGGGTTTGGTTTGATTGCCATTTTGCAGCAGCGTCTGCTCGTCGCCCGCGAAATAGACGCGAGTACGACCGTGCAGCGACTCGGTCGCTTCAGCAAACGCTTTGTTATCCAGTGAGTAAAGTGTAGACAGCACCAGCATAAAGCGGTTAACCGCCTTTTTCTGCTCCGCGTATTCATCGGAAAGGAGCAGCTCGCGCATCGCGCGCACTTTATCTTTTGCCGGCGTCACGGCAGGTTTTGCTTGTGCAACAACGCTTGGCTGAGACACGACATCTTTGGTGACTGGGGTAGCAGGCTGTGAAGCGGCGGAAATTTTAAGCATGCGCCGTAAAATGTCGGACGCGCTCTCCCCGATATGCCGCGTCTGGCTGGCAATATACTGATAGAGTTCGTCATCAACTTCGATTGTTTTCATCTTAATCCAGTGCGATATCTTATCTGAATACAAGTCATTGGGATTATAAGGTCAAATCCCAACAGCGGATAGCGTCAAACCAGGTTGGCGGCAAAAGTCAGATTAAACTGGAACCTTGCAGCCGGGCGGCAGAATGGTCAACATGATACCCTAACCTGACATACGTAAAAAAAGAACTTTGCCATGAAATTGAATACCCGAGCGCAAACTGCACAATCGCCGAACAATAATTCTCCCATCGTACTGGTTCACGGGCTTTTTGGCAGCCTGGATAACCTGGGCGTGCTGGCGCGCGATCTGGTTACTGACCACGATATTTTACAGGTCGATATGCGCAATCACGGTCTTTCCGGCCGTTCCGACGAGATGACCTACGCGGCAATGGCGCAGGATCTGCTGGATACGCTGGATGCCAACGACCTGCAAAAGGTGACCCTCATCGGGCATTCAATGGGTGGCAAAGCAGTGATGGCCCTGACGGCACTGGCCCCGGAGCGTATTAACGGCCTGATTGTAATTGATGTTGCGCCCGTGGATTACGACGTCCGCCGCCACGACGAAATTTTTGCCGCCATCAATGCGGTCACCGAAGCGGGCGTCGCGACTCGCCAACAGGCGGCTGCCGTCATGCGTGAGCATCTTGATGAAGAAGGCGTAGTCCAGTTCCTGCTGAAGTCGTTTGTTGACGGCCAATGGCGTTTTAACGTGCCGGTGCTCTGGAACCAGTACAACAACATCGTGGGCTGGGAAACCGTCCCCGCCTGGCCGCACCCTACCCTCTTTATTCGCGGCGGTAACTCTCCTTACGTTACCGACGCGTACCGCGACACGCTGCTGGCCCAATTCCCGCAGGCTCGCGCCCACGTGATTGCCGGTGCCGGACACTGGGTGCACGCAGAAAAACCCGATGCCGTGCTGCGCGCCATTCGCCGCTATCTCGCTGATACGACAAATTGATTAAAAAGAAAGCGACTGGAAGGCTGCGGGCTTCCAGTCGTTGGCGTGCCGTTTTTGGTGATGTATGATGGCGCGCTTATCGCCCGGGCATTAGCAGGGCGGCGTGTTTCCCCCGAAGTCTCAGAATCATGGCCAAAGAACAAACGGACCGTACGACACTAGATCTGTTCGCGAATGAGCGTCGCCCGGGACGACCGAAGACGAATCCGCTTTCGCGCGATGAACAGCTGCGTATCAATAAACGCAATCAGCTTAAACGCGATAAAAATCGCGGGCTTAAGCGTGTCGAACTGAAGCTTAACGCCGACGCCGTCGATGCGCTGAACGAGCTGGCTGACGCGCGAAATATCAGCCGCAGCGAGCTCATTGAAGAGATGTTAATCGCCCAGCTTGAGACGTTGCGCAGCCAGGCATAAGTCTGAAAATCCCCTTTATTACCCTTTTCATGTAGCACAGAGTGCAGTCCTGCGCGATAGCTGTTTCCGCAGGGTTGCCAGTTCTGCTATTATTGCCCTTATCCGTGGCCGAATTGCGCCACCATACTATTAAGTTTCAAGAGGTTATTTTACTCATGGCAATCATCGGCATTTTCTTTGGCAGTGATACCGGCAATACCGAAAATATCGCAAAAAACATTCAAAAACAGCTCGGTAAAGACGTTGCTGATGTGCATGACATTGCCAAGAGCAGCAAAGAAGATCTGGAAGGCTATGATATTCTGCTGCTGGGTATCCCAACCTGGTACTACGGTGAAGCCCAGTGCGACTGGGATGATTTCTTCCCGACGCTGGAAGAAGTGGACTTCAACGGTAAGCTAGTTGCCCTGTTTGGCTGCGGTGACCAGGAAGACTACGCTGAGTATTTCTGTGACGCGCTGGGTACCATCCGCGACATCATTGAGCCGAATGGCGCGGTTATCGTAGGCCACTGGCCGACCGCTGGTTACCACTTCGAAGCGTCTAAAGGCCTGGCCGATGACGATCATTTCGTGGGTCTGGCCATCGACGAAGACCGTCAGCCAGAACTGACCGCAGAGCGCGTTGAGAAATGGGTTAAGCAGATCCGTGAAGAGCTGCACCTGGACGATATTCTTAACGCCTGATTTTTCTCGCGGCGCAACGGCGGTTGCGCCCGTGCACCAGGTCAAACCGATTAAATTAATTGCTACAATCTTTTAACTTTTTCGCCCAGACCTGTACAATGTCTCCCTGATAAAATGTGGTTTTCCATCGAGCAAGTTTGTTGGTGATACCCCATTTTTATAAGCATATTTTGCCTGAGACTTGCAGTTTTCATTTAGCCATGGCAGTTCTATAATGAGACGCATTATCCCAGGTGCATTTTCTGTCACTTCCTACAGAAGTGAATCGTTTAGCAACAGGACAGATTCCGCATGACTGACAACAATACCGCATTAAAGAAGGCTGGCCTGAAAGTTACGCTTCCTCGGTTAAAAATCCTCGAAGTGCTTCAGGGTCCAGACAATCACCATGTCAGTGCGGAAGACCTTTATAAACGTCTTATCGACATGGGTGAAGAGATTGGGCTGGCTACCGTCTATCGCGTGCTGAACCAGTTTGATGACGCGGGCATTGTCACCCGTCATAATTTCGAAGGCGGTAAATCTGTTTTCGAACTGACCCAGCAGCAGCACCACGATCATTTGATCTGCCTCGACTGCGGCAAGGTCATTGAATTCAGCGATGATTCCATCGAAGCGCGCCAGCGTGAAATCGCCGCGCGTCACGGTATCCGCCTGACCAACCACAGCCTGTATCTTTACGGTCACTGCGCTGAAGGCGACTGCCGCGAAGATGACCACGCGCACGACGCAAAATAATCAAGTGTTCATACTCTGAGCCAGCCGAAAGGTTGGCTTTTTTTTGCCAGAAAAAAGCCCGGTAAGCGCAGCGCCACCGGGCGTAAAGCAACTTATTTATTATTGTTGCGTATCTCGTTCCAGATCTTATCGCAACGCTTGGTCACTTCCTGATCGTTACCGGTTTTACGCGCCTGGATACAGGCCTGGTAATCCATCACGCGGACATTCTCCCGCGTCGCAAACTGCTCATGCGCTTTCTCTTTCTTCAGCACGTTCAGCACGCTCTGACAGGCGTCAATTTTCTCCGGCGATCCTTCTGCTGTATTAATACAGGCGCTATAGGCCTCCTTCAGCCGGGAATCTTCTTTCGGTGCCTCACTCTGAGCACACGCCACCAGCCCTGATGCCAGTAACGCGACGATTACGATTTTTTTCATCATATGCAGTCTCCGGTCCGGCGGGATCTAACCCGCCGGAAGATTCATCAGAAGATAGTGAACGGTGCGATAACCATGAATTTCACGTCACGTTCATCCTGGAAGATGTTGCCGTAACCGCCCGCGTAGCTCGGGATATCGGAGTGGTTGTCATATTGAGTGAAGTGCAGTTTGAACATTGTGCCTTTCGCGCGGCCATCCTGCAGGGTATAGATAGCATCGAGGCTGTAAGAAGACTCTTTCAGGCGATAGTTGGGATCGTAGTATGCGTCCGGAGTTGCCATATCGGCAGGTTTTGCATCCCAGGCGTAAGCGTAAGAAGCGCCCACCGCCCAGCCAGGCAGGTTCCAGTTTTTCAGGTCGTACATTGCGCCGAAGAAGACCGCTTTCTCGCCGTCGGCGTTGAAGTCTGAGCGGTTATCCCACCAGATATCAAGACGACCGTTGGATGAGGCATAGGTCGGGGTCATACGCTGCAGGAAGTAGCCCTGCTGCCCTTCCGCCTTCACCCATGTTCCTTCCAGACGTAAATCAACCTGACCGACCTTATAGCCGAAGGTTAGCGCCTGCAGCCACGCGGTGCCATCATAAATGTCATTGACGCCACCGTTGCTGACTTTGTCGCGCGTACCGTAGAACTGATAGCTGGTACTCAGCGGGCTACCCGCGACATCAAACTTATAGCTGGCCTTGGCAAAGTACTGATCGATATACCCTTGCGCCTGGCCAAATGCTGCTTCGAGAACCAGATCGTTTTTGAAGTCGTATTTCGCCCCCAGCGAGTGGAGATAATCGACTTTGGTTTTCTTATCGTTCTGGTAGAACTTGTCCATCTCGATGTGCCAGGGTGCTTTGTACTCGTTGGTCCACATATAGGAGAAGCTCAACGCACCCGCATCACCGTAGTCAAAGTTCGCCCCGGCTTCCGCACCCTGATAGGTACCCGGCATAAAACTCCAGTGCGGTGCTAACAGGGTCTGGCCAGTTGGCTGAATATAACCACCGCGCGCCCATACCGGACCGTATTTAAATTTTGCAGCGGCTTTGTACAGGCTGATGCCGCTCTTATCCCCGGACCAGTCTTCTTTATACGCTTTATTGCTGGAGGAGAAGGCAATTTCGTTCGGGTGGGCGCTGTCGCCGTTTTCCGCCATTTCAATCGCGGTAAACGCAGCAATATCCAGACCGAACATATCCGCGGCATAGCCTGACTGGAAGTCCAGGTTGGCGTTCCAGGTGGAATGAGAAAGGTTGGTTTTGTATTTGTCTTCGGTGACGTCTTTACGGTCACGTTCACGCTGCCAGTAATAGATACCGCCCGTGAGGGTAGAATCGTCGATGAAGCCCGCCGCTTTCGCCTCTGGTGTCACTACCAGGCCCGACATTGCTGTCACACCGGCAATAGCCAGCGCCAGCGCACTACGTTTGCCACTGAACGTACGCATAGATTATTCCTCTTTGACGAATTAAAACGCCTGAAACGGCGTAAATAAAAAAGACCAAATGGTCAGGGGTAGTTTTAAATACCCTCGAATTAACTACCGTCGTTAGGTTATTTTTCGCGACGCGAATTATCAATGCTTTTTAGCGGACAAAAGTCAGGATTATGACGAAGTGCACATAATCAGTAGTGCTTTGTAACATTTGCAGGGAGGCGAGGAATGGCGGGGAATTTTCAATTATTTCAGTGGCTAGACGAGAAACATCTTCCCTTTCTTATAACCTTTTTGTTTTTCCTAATGACACAAACTTTTTTTTGAAAAATAAGTAGCACCTCATTGACCTGATATTTTTATCACACCTTTTTAGGCCCTGGCTTAATACCCTGATCGTTAAATAAAAAAACGCCGCATAGTGCGGCGTTTGTCTCTCATTGACCAGACCAGCAATATTATTCGCCGATCTTCGTCCAGGTATCACGCAGACCTACGGTACGGTTAAATACCGGTTTTTCTGCCGTGCTGTGACGGCTGTCCAGGCAGAAGTAACCTTCACGTTCGAACTGGAACGCTTTGCCTGCTTCAGCGTTTTTCAGAGAAGGCTCCGCATAACCCTGCTTAATCACCAAAGATTCCGGGTTGATGGTCGCCAGGAAGTCTTCCGCAGCACCAGGGTTAGGCACGCTGAACAGACGATCGTACAGACGAATTTCTACCGGCAGCGCGTGGGATGCGCTCACCCAGTGGATAACGCCTTTCACCTTGCGGCCATCCGCAGGATCTTTGCTCAACGTTTCAGCATCATAAGAACAGAAGATGGTGGTGATATTCCCTTCTGCATCTTTCTCAACGCGCTCGGCTTTGATGACGTAGGCATTACGCAGACGCACTTCTTTACCCAGCACCAGACGCTTGTACTGCTTGTTGGCTTCTTCGCGGAAGTCAGCGCGGTCAATCCAGATCTCGCCGCTGAACGGCACGTCACGGCTTCCCATTTCCGGCTTGTTCGGATGGTTAGGCATGGAGACCAGCTCGCTTTCACCCTGCGGATAGTTTTCGATAACCAGTTTCACCGGATCGATAACCGCCATCGCGCGCGGAGCGTTTTCGTTGAGATCTTCGCGAATGCATGATTCAAGAGACGCCATCTCGATGGTGTTGTCCTGCTTGGTCACGCCGATACGTTTGCAGAACTCACGAATAGAGGCGGCAGTGTAACCACGACGACGCAGACCAGAAATGGTAGGCATACGTGGATCATCCCAGCCCTCAACGTGCTTGTCGGTCACCAGCAGGTTCAGCTTACGCTTGGACATCACGGTGTATTCCAGGTTCAGGCGAGAGAACTCGTACTGGCGCGGATGCACAGGAATGGTGATGTTATCCAGAACCCAGTCGTACAGACGACGGTTGTCCTGGAACTCCAGCGTACACAGGGAGTGCGTAATGCCTTCCAGCGCATCGCTGATGCAGTGGGTAAAGTCGTACATCGGGTAGATGCACCACTTGTTGCCGGTCTGGTGGTGTTCCGCAAACTTAATGCGGTACAGCACCGGATCGCGCATCACGATAAACGGAGACGCCATGTCGATTTTGGCACGCAGGCACGCTTTGCCTTCTTCGAAGCCACCGGCACGCATTTTTTCAAACAGCGCCAGGTTCTCTTCCACGCTGCGGTCGCGGAACGGGCTGTTTTTGCCCGGTGCGGTCAGCGTACCGCGATACTCACGGATCTCGTCAGCAGACAGCTCGTCGACATACGCCAGACCCTTGTTGATAAGCTCTACCGCATAGGCGTACAGCTGATCAAAATAGTCAGAGGAGTAGCAGATATCGCCAGACCAGTTGAAGCCCAGCCATTGCACGTCGTTCTTAATGGACTCAACGTATTCGATGTCTTCTTTTACTGGGTTGGTGTCATCGAAACGCAGGTTGCACTGTCCCTGGTAGTCTTGCGCAATGCCAAAGTTCAGGCAGATGGACTTCGCATGCCCGATATGCAGGTAGCCGTTCGGCTCCGGCGGAAAGCGGGTATGAATTGTGGTGTGCTTACCACTGGCCAGATCTTCATCGATGATCTGACGAATAAAGTTACTCGGGCGGGCTTCAGCCTCACTCATCGTGGATTCCTCAAAGCGTAAACAACGTATAACGGCATATGATCTTATAAGCCGGACGTAGTGACAACCCTTAAAACGTCTCTGAAGAAAATAATGGGGGCATTTGCTGCAAAAAAAAGCGGCGGAGGATCTCCCCCGCCGCTTAAGGCATGACTCTACTCAGGAGCGATTACTTGCCTTTAATCTCGTACAGCGGTGTTTGACCCGCAACAACCTGACCTTTCGCCTGAATGACCAGGCCGCTGAAGTCGTCGATGTTGCTGCAAACGACCGGACTTATCATGGAGCGCGCGTTGGCGTTCAGGAAGTCCAGATCCATTTCCAGAATCGGTTGCCCAGCCACCACTTCAGCGCCCTCTTCCACCAGACGAGTAAAGCCCTGGCCGTTCAGCGCAACGGTATCGATACCCATATGGACAACGATCTCCGCGCCATTTTCGGTTTCGAGGCAGAACGCATGGTTGGTGTTGAAGATTTTCACGATGGTACCGGCAGCCGGAGACACAACGGTTTTGTCCGTTGGTTTCACCGCCACACCGTCACCGACCGCTTTGCTGGCGAAGGCTTCGTCAGGCACCTGCTCAATCGCAACGACTTCACCGGTTACCGGTGAAACCAGCGCGGCTATCGTTTTGGCGTTGGGTACCGCCTGCGGTTTTGCAGCCGCTGGCGCGGCGGCAGGTGCGACAGAAGCTTCTGCTGCGGCTACCGGGCCGGTAGTTTTCATGGCATTAGCAATTTTCTCTGCCACAAAGCCAACGATAATCTGCACGCTGGTTTTGTTCAGGCGGATAACACCGGACGCGCCCAGACGTTTGGCCAGCGCTTCGTTCACCAGGGAAGAGTCTTTGACGTTCAGACGCAGACGAGTGATACAGGCATCGATACCGGTCAGGTTGTCAGAACCGCCTACTGCGGCGATGTACTGACGCGCCAGACCTGAAACGTCCTGGTCCTGAGCACCGCTCACGTTCACATCCTGACCATCCGCTTCGCTACCGGCCACGGCCAGTTCACGACCCGGTGTCATGAGGTTAAATTTGGTGATAGTGAAACGGAACACTACGTAGTAGATCGCGAAGAACACCAGACCTTGCGGGATCAGCATCCACCAGTGGGTCGCCAGCGGGTTACGGGACGAAAGCACCATATCCACCAGACCGGCGCTGAAGCCGAAACCGGCAATCCACTGCATGCTGGCAGCGATGAACACGGAGATACCGGTCAGCACGGCGTGGATCACATACAGAACCGGCGCCACGAACATGAAGGAGAACTCCAGCGGCTCGGTGATACCGGTGAAGAAGGCCGCGAACGCGCCCGCCATCATGATACCCAGCACTTTCGCTTTATTCTCTGGACGCGCGCAGTGGTAGATAGCCAGCGCAGCACCCGGTAGACCAAACATCATGATCGGGAAGAAGCCCGCCTGGTAACGACCGGTGATACCGACAACCGCTTTACCTGCTTCGATGGACTGTGCGCCACCCAGGAAGTTAGGGATATCGTTAATACCGGCAACGTCGAACCAGAACACGGAGTTCAGCGCGTGGTGCAGACCAACCGGGATCAGCAGACGGTTGAAGAACGCGTACACGCCCGCACCGACAGAACCCAGTTTCTGGATGTGCTCACCGAAGTTCACCAGACCGTCGAAAATCATCGGCCAGACGTACATCATGATGAACGCGACAACGATCATCACAAACGAGGTCAGGATAGGGACCAGACGGCGGCCGCTAAAGAAGGAGAGCGCTTTTGGCAGCTCTACGCTGCTGAAGCGGTTATACAGTTCGGCAGAGATGATACCCACAAGGATACCGACAAACTGGTTGCTGATCTTACCGAATGCCGCCGGAACCTGGTCCGCCGGAATTTTTTGGATCATGGCCACTGCTGCAGGTGAGCAGAGAGTGGTTAAGACGAGGAAACCGACAAAACCGGTCAGCGCAGCGGCACCGTCTTTGTCTTTGGACATACCGTAAGCCACACCAATCGCGAACAACACGGACATATTGTCGATAATGGCGGAACCTGACTTGATAAAGAACGCCGCCAGCGCGCTGGTATTACCCCAGCCGTTGGGGTCGATCCAGTAGCCGACACCCATCAGGATGGCTGCGGCAGGCAGCGTGGCGACCGGCACCATAAGTGCGCGGCCAACCTTTTGTAAATAACCTAGAATACTCACTTTCTTCCCCCTATGAGACCCCGTTTAAGGCATGTTCTCAGCTCTGTTTTTTATTGTGTCACGAACTATAGATACAGTTGATGCTTCACTGGCATTGTGAGTGTGTGAAAAATTAATTCGTATCGCAAATTAAACGCGTACTTTTTGTGATTTTTGTCACCAAATATCGTTATTAACCCTCCCTTTCACTGGCTAACAGTGAAAACTTATTTTATCATTCAAAAAATCAAGACGGATTGATCCGGCCTGAAAGTTTCCAGGTTACGCTTAAGTATCAGGTTCCGATAGCTATCCGCCCACTCTTCTACTTTAACTCTTGAGGTGAACAATGAGACTGATTCCCCTGGCAACTGCTGAACAAGTTGGTAAATGGGCCGCTCGCCATATCGTTAACCGTATCAACGCCTTTAAACCAACTGCCGATCGTCCTTTCGTTCTTGGACTTCCGACAGGCGGCACACCGCTGACCGCCTACAAGGCGCTGGTTGAGATGCATAAAGCAGGCCAGGTTAGCTTCAAGCATGTTGTGACATTCAACATGGATGAATACGTTGGCTTACCGAAAGACCACCCGGAAAGCTACCATAGCTTTATGCACCGTAATTTCTTTGATCACGTTGATATTCCAGCTGAAAATATTAACCTGCTGAATGGAAACGCGCCTGATATTGACGCAGAATGCCGTCAGTATGAAGAAAAAATCCGTTCTTACGGTAAGATCCACCTGTTTATGGGTGGTGTAGGTAATGATGGTCACATCGCGTTTAACGAACCGGCGTCATCTCTGGCTTCCCGCACCCGTATTAAAACGCTGACCCATGACACGCGCGTGGCAAACTCCCGCTTCTTTGACGGCGATGTGAACCAGGTTCCAAAATACGCCCTGACCGTAGGCGTAGGCACCCTGCTGGATGCTGAAGAAGTGATGATTCTGGTGCTGGGCAGCGTGAAAGCCCAGGCGCTCCAGGCTGCCGTTGAAGGCAACGTAAACCATATGTGGACCATAAGCTGCCTGCAGCTGCATCCGAAATCAGTCATCGTCTGCGACGAACCATCCACGATGGAGCTGAAGGTTAAAACGCTGAAGTACTTCAACGAGTTAGAAGCTGAGAACATCAAAGGTCTGTAATTGAATAACCGCCTCTTCATCAAGAGGCGGCCGCTTTTTTTAACCGGGGGTCGTTATGTACGCTTTAACCCACGGTCGGATTTATACCGGCCATGATATTCTGGATGACCATGCGATTGTTATCGCTGATGGCCTGATTGAACGTGTTTGCCCGCTGGCAGAACTGCCGCCGGAGATTGAACAGCGCTCACTCAATGGAGCAGTAATCTCCCCCGGTTTCATCGACGTGCAGCTCAACGGCTGCGGCGGTGTGCAATTCAATGACACCGCGGATGCGGTGACGGTAGAAACTCTGGAGATCATGCAGAAAGCCAACGAGAAATCGGGCTGCACCAGCTATCTGCCAACGCTCATCACCAGCAGTGATGACCTTATGAAGCAGGGTATCCGCGTGATGCGAGAATACCTGGCCAAACATCCTAACCAGGCGCTGGGTCTGCACCTTGAAGGGCCATGGCTGAATATGGTCAAGAAAGGAACGCATAACCCGGACTACGTGCGTAAACCTGATGCAGAGCTGGTTGACTACATGTGTGCCAACGCCGATGTGATCACCAAAGTGACGCTGGCGCCTGAAATGACGGGTACGGATGTAATCAGCAAGCTGGCCGCCGCCGGGATTATCGTTTCAGCAGGCCACTCAAACGCAACGCTGAAAGAAGCGAAAGCCGGTTTCCGCGCGGGAATTACTTTCGCAACTCACCTTTACAACGCCATGCCGTATATCACAGGCCGTGAACCGGGTCTGGTCGGGGCGATTCTGGATGAGCCAGACGTCTACTGCGGCATTATTGCTGACGGCTTACACGTCGATTACACCAACATTCGCAACGCTAAGCGGCTGAAAGGTGACAAGCTTTGTCTGGTGACGGATGCCACCGCACCGGCAGGTGCAAATATTGAGCAGTTCATTTTTGCCGGTAAAACAATATACTACCGCAATGGACTGTGTGTGGATGAAAACGGTACGCTGAGCGGTTCCTCTTTGACCATGATTGAAGGGGTGCGTAACCTGGTAGAACATTGCGGGATTGCGCTTGATGAAGTCCTGCGTATGGCAACCCTGTATCCGGCTCGCGCAATGGGCGTGGATAAACAGCTCGGCGGAATTGCACCAGGTATGGTTGCAAACCTGACGGCATTCACACACGATTATAAAATTATTAAGACCATCGTTAATGGTAACGAGGTCGTCACTGAGTAAGTAAAAGTATGACACCTGGCGGACAAGCTCAAATCGGTAATGTCGATCTCGTTAAACAACTTAACAGTGCGGCGGTATACCGCCTGATTGACCAGCACGGCCCCATCTCGCGGATTCAGATAGCCGAACAAAGCCAGCTTGCTCCCGCCAGCGTGACAAAAATTACCCGCCAGCTCATTGAGCGCGGTCTGATCAAAGAAGTCGATCAGCAGGCCTCCACCGGGGGCCGCCGCGCCATCTCTATTATTACCGAAACCCGCAATTTTCAGGCTATTGGCGTCCGTCTGGGCCGCCATGACACTACCCTCACGCTGTACGATCTGAGCAGTAAAGCCATTGCGGAAGAACACTACCCTCTTCCGGAACGCACCCAGGAGACGCTGGAACATGCGCTGCTCAATACCATCGCGCAGTTTATTGAAAGCTGTCAGCGCAAGATCCGCGAACTCATCGCCATCTCCGTGATCCTGCCCGGCCTGGTCGACCCGGAAAGCGGCGTGATCCGCTATATGCCGCACATTCAGGTTGAAAACTGGGGGCTGGTCGACGCGCTGGAAAAGCGTTTTAAAGTGACCTGCTTTGTGGGTCACGACATCCGCTCTCTGGCGCTGGCAGAGCACTACTTTGGTGCGAGCCAGGACTGTGAAGACTCTATTCTGGTGCGCGTCCACCGCGGTACGGGTGCAGGCATTATCTCTAACGGCCGGATTTTTATTGGGCGCAACGGTAACGTCGGAGAGATCGGCCACATTCAGGTTGAACCCCTCGGGGAGCGCTGCCACTGCGGCAACTTTGGCTGCCTTGAAACGATCGCCGCCAACACGGCCATCGAGCAGCGCGTTCGCCATCTGCTTGAACAGGGTTATCAAAGCCGCGTCACGCTGGACGACTGCAAGATAGGCACCATCTGCAAAGCCGCTAATAAAGGCGACGCGCTGGCCTGCGAAGTGATCGAGCAGGTTGGACGTCATCTGGGGAAAACCATCGCCATCGCCATTAACCTGTTTAACCCACAAAAAGTGGTGATCGCCGGTGAAATTGTGGAAGCGGAAAAGGTTCTGCTCCCTGCGATTGAAGGCTGTATTAACACCCAGGCGCTGAAAGCATTCCGCCAGAATCTTCCGGTGGTTCGTTCAAAACTTGACCATCGCTCGGCGATTGGCGCGTTCGCGCTGGTCAAACGCGCCATGCTCAACGGAATTCTGCTCCAGCATTTGCTGGAAAACTGATCGAACCTTATAGTAACGCCTTCTTTTTTTGATGTCGGAATATCCATGACCATTAAGAACGTAATTTGTGATATCGACGGTGTGCTGATGCACGACAACGTTGCCGTGCCGGGTGCTGCGGAGTTTCTTCACCGTATCATCGACAAAGGAATGCCACTGGTTCTGCTCACGAACTACCCTTCTCAAACCGGTCAGGATCTGGCAAACCGCTTTGCCACGGCGGGCGTCGACGTCCCGGACAGCGTGTTTTATACCTCGGCGATGGCCACGGCGGATTTTCTGAAGCGTCAGGAAGGAAAGAAAGCCTACGTGGTGGGTGAAGGTGCGCTGATACACGAGCTCTACAAAGCAGGCTTTACCATCACTGACGTGAACCCGGACTTTGTGATTGTCGGCGAGACGCGTTCCTTTAACTGGGAGATGATGCATAAAGCAGCATACTTTGTCGCCAGCGGTGCACGCTTTATCGCCACCAACCCGGATACGCATGGCCGTGGTTTTTATCCGGCCTGCGGCGCGCTCTGCGCCGGTATCGAGAAAATCTCAGGGCGTCAGCCGTTCGTGGTCGGTAAACCGAGCCCGTGGATCATTCGTGCCGCGCTCAACAAGATGCAGGCCCACTCTGAAGAAACCGTTATTGTCGGCGACAACCTGCGCACCGATATTCTGGCCGGTTTCCAGGCGGGTCTGGAGACGATTCTGGTCCTGTCCGGCGTCTCTCAACTTGATGACATTGATTCGATGCCGTTCCGGCCGAGCTGGATTTACCCCTCCGTCGATGAAATTGACATCATCTGATACCGAACCACGCCTCAGGGCGTGGTTTTTCATTTATGGCCTACACAAATAAAACTCCATCTAACAAAAAGCACATTTCATTGCATAATCATCAATAAAAGAACTCATGGCGTACTCTTTTTTCACTATTCCGCAATCACTATTGCACTATTTCCGTTTTCACCCGTAAAACGCTTGCGCGCCCTGCCCCTTTGCGGCATTTTCATAAGCAAGCAACATTACAAAGCAACAGGGTTAACGGAGAAGGTTATGTGTTCAATTTTTGGCGTACTGGATATTAAAACTGACGCGGGCGAACTGCGTAAAAAGGCACTCGAACTGTCCCGCCTGATGCGCCATCGCGGCCCGGACTGGTCAGGCGTTTACGCCAGTGACAAAGCAATTCTGGCTCACGAACGTCTGTCTATTGTTGACGTCAATGCCGGTGCACAGCCGCTGTATAACGAGAAAAAAACGCACGCGCTGGCTGTCAACGGTGAGATCTACAACCACCAGGCGCTGCGCGCCGAATACGGCGACCGCTACGCATTCCAGACCGGTTCTGACTGTGAAGTGATCCTGGCGCTGTATCAGGAGAAAGGTCCCGAGTTCCTGGACGACCTGCAGGGTATGTTTGCTTTTGCCCTGTACGACAGCGAAAAAGACGCTTATCTGATTGGCCGTGACCATATCGGTATTATCCCGCTGTACATGGGTCACGATGAGCACGGCAACTTCTACGTGGCCTCTGAGATGAAAGCCCTGGTGCCGGTCTGCCGCACCATTAAAGAGTTCCCGGCAGGCAGCTATCTGTGGAGCAAAGACGGCGAGATCCGTCAGTATTACCAGCGTGACTGGTTCGACTACGACGCGGTAAAAGACAACGTCACGGACAAAGCCGAGCTGCGTCAGGCGCTGGAAGATTCCGTGAAAAGCCACCTGATGTCAGACGTACCTTACGGCGTGCTGCTCTCCGGCGGCCTGGACTCCTCCGTGATCTCGGCCATTACCAAGAAATTTGCGGCTCGTCGCGTGGAGGATCAGGAGCGCTCAGAAGCCTGGTGGCCACAGCTGCACTCTTTTGCCGTGGGTCTGGAAGGGGCACCGGATCTAAAAGCCGCGCAGGAAGTGGCAAACCACCTCGGCACCGTACACCACGAAATTCATTTCACCGTGCAGGAAGGTCTGGATGCGATCCGCGATGTGATCTATCACATTGAAACCTATGACGTGACCACCATCCGCGCCTCAACGCCGATGTACCTGATGTCGCGTAAGATCAAGGCGATGGGCATCAAGATGGTGCTCTCCGGTGAAGGTTCTGACGAAGTGTTTGGCGGCTACCTGTACTTCCACAAAGCGCCAAACGCTAAAGAGCTGCATGAAGAGACCGTGCGTAAGCTGCAGGCGTTGCACATGTTCGACTGTGCGCGTGCCAACAAAGCAATGTCTGCCTGGGGCGTAGAAGCGCGCGTGCCGTTCCTGGATAAGAAATTCCTCGACGTGGCAATGCGCATCAACCCGCAGGACAAGATGTGTGGCAACGGCAAAATGGAAAAACATATCCTGCGTGAATGTTTTGAATCCTACCTGCCGGCGAGCGTGGCATGGCGTCAGAAAGAGCAGTTCTCCGATGGTGTAGGTTATAGCTGGATCGACACCCTGAAAGAGGTCGCTGCGAAACAGGTTTCTGACCAACAGCTGGAAACCGCAAGCTTCCGCTTCCCGTACAACACGCCGGGCTCGAAAGAAGCGTATCTCTACCGTGAAATTTTTGAAGAATTGTTCCCGGTGCCGAGTGCTGCGGAGTGCGTACCGGGTGGCCCTTCCGTCGCCTGCTCTTCTGCCAAAGCGATTGAATGGGATGAATCGTTCAAATCCATGAACGATCCATCAGGACGCGCGGTAGGCGTTCACCAGTCAGCCTACAAATAATCACCTAGATCGCAATCAGGCCCCTCAGGGGCCTGTTTTTTTTGCCTCACATTTCACCGCCTAAATCTGATTAATAACCAATAATTGCCGAATATTCGGTCACGCTGTTCGCAACCTAACCAAACAGTCACATTCCGGCTATTTTCGTTGAAAAAGGTGTTGACGCTGCAAGGGTCTATACGCATAATGCGCCCCGCAACGCCGATAAGGTAACGCGAAAAAAGATGGCTACGTAGCTCAGTTGGTTAGAGCACATCACTCATAATGATGGGGTCACAGGTTCGAATCCCGTCGTAGCCACCAAATTAAGATTGTCGATTTTTCGGTAATCAAGACAAATTGTTGGGGTATCGCCAAGCGGTAAGGCACCGGATTCTGATTCCGGCATTCCGAGGTTCGAATCCTCGTACCCCAGCCAATTTAAAAAGTCGTTAAGCAGTTTGTTTAACGCAATTGGGGTGTCGCCAAGCGGTAAGGCTCTGGTTTCTGATACCAGCATTCCGGGGTTCGAATCCCTGCACCCCAGCCAATTAGTAACAAAAAAGCCCGCTCTGCGGGCTTTTTTGTTTTTGTTGTTCAGAATCGAGTAGCCTGATGCCCTCTCCCACGGGGAGAGGGCATAAATATTAAAGTCCCAGGGCGTATTTCAGCGCCTGACGCTTCAGACCACCGGCACGCTCCGCTGCCATCAATCCAATATTACGCAGAATGCGCACCGGGGCTAAATCATTGCTGAACCCGGCATAGAACAGATCCATTCCCGACTGCATGATAAAGTTATCCGCCATGCGTCGCGTCTGATAACGCTTCAGGACCTGATGGCTGGCCCAGTTTTCCGCGTGTTCGCGGGCGCTGCCCAGCACATCCAGTAACGCATCGACGTCACGATATCCCAGGTTCACGCCCTGCCCGGCCAGCGGATGAATGGTGTGTGCCGCATCGCCCACCAGCGCCAGCCCTTCACGGGCATACTGCAACGCATGACGACGCGTGAGCGGGAATGCCCCTGCGGCGACCGGCGTGACGTTGCCCAGACGGCTCGGGAAATGCAGCAGAATTTCCCGCTGCAATTGTTCCATTGAAAGCCCCTGCAGCTGGCGAATGCGCGCCGGTTTGTCGTACCACACCAGCGACGCCCAGTTATCGAACAGCGGTAAAAAGGCGTGCGGGCCGTTCGGGGTAAAGTGCTGCCAGGTACTCTCGCCCGGCGCATTCTCGCACTGGACGGTAATCAGCATGCAGGACTGCTCGTACTGCCAGGCATGCACCCCGATACCCGCCATCTGTCTGACCTGCGAGTTGGCGCCGTCCGCCCCGATAACCAGCTTCACGGCCAGCTCATCGCCGCTATCGAGCGTCAGTAGATAGCCACTCTCGTGAGGATGCAGCGCCTTAAGCGACGCAGGCACGCGCAGCGTCACCTGCGGATGCGCCTCCAGCGACTGCCAGAGCGCCCGCTGGAGCACGTTGTTTTCCACCATATAGCCCAGTCGCGGCAGCTTCAGCTCAGCGGCATCAAACGCGACGTGGGCATTTTCCCACTCCCAGGTTTCAAGACGGCTATAGGGGTGCGCGCGCATTTCCAGCACCGCCTCCCAGACGCCCAGCCCGCGCAGCAGATCGACGGACGCCGCGCTGATCGCAGATATGCGCACATCCGGTTTGCTGGCGGGATCGAAGGCCGGAGGAGCAGCCTGTTCAATTATCGTTACCTCAAATCCCTGCTTCGCCAGCCCCAGCGCCAGCGCGCCGCCGACCATACCGCCGCCGACAACGGCAACTTCGGTGTGTAGGAGTGTCATGGTCAATTTTCCTTATTGGAGAATCCCTTAAGTTTACCGGATTTTTGCGGTCCTGAGACACACAACCTTCATACTGGTCACAACCCCACCAAAGCATTACAATACGCGGCTTGCAATCCTGAGCTGAGCAAGTCGATGACTAAAAAACTCCATATAAAAACCTGGGGCTGTCAGATGAACGAATACGATTCATCCAAGATGGCCGATCTGCTGGATACCACCCACGGATACCAGCTGACTGAAAATGCGAAAGAAGCGGACGTGCTGCTGCTGAACACCTGTTCGATTCGTGAAAAAGCGCAGGAAAAAGTCTTTCACGTATTAGGACGCTGGAAACTTCTCAAACGAAAAAATCCGGACCTGATCATTGGGGTGGGCGGCTGCGTCGCGTCGCAGGAAGGCAAGCTGATCCGCCAGAGAGCCCCGTATGTGGATATTGTCTTTGGTCCTCAGACCCTCCACCGCCTGCCGGAGATGATCAATCAGGTTCGCGGTAACCGTAGCCCGGTCGTTGACGTCAGCTTCCCGGAAATCGAAAAATTTGACCGTCTGCCTGAGCCACGTGCCGATGGCCCGACCGCCTTCGTCTCCATCATGGAAGGCTGCAACAAATACTGCACGTACTGCGTGGTGCCGTACACCCGTGGTGAAGAGGTCAGCCGCCCGGCAGATGACATTCTGTTTGAAATCGCACAGCTTGCCGCGCAGGGTGTGCGCGAAGTGAACCTGCTGGGCCAGAACGTTAACGCCTGGCGCGGTGAGAACTACGACGGCACGACCGGCAGCTTTGCCGAGCTGCTGCGCCTGGTGGCCGCGATTGACGGCATCGACCGCATTCGCTTTACCACCAGCCATCCGATGGAGTTTACCGACGACATCATTGACGTCTATCGCGATACGCCAGAACTGGTGAGCTTCCTGCACCTGCCGATTCAGTGCGGCTCTGACCGCGTGCTGAACCTGATGGGCCGCCCGCATACGGTGCTGGAATATAAGTCCACCATTCGCAAGCTGCGTGAAGCGCGTCCGGATATCCAGATTAGCTCTGACTTTATCGTCGGCTTCCCTGGCGAAACCGCTGATGACTTCGAGCGCACCATGAAGCTCATCGGTGAAGTGAATTTTGACGTCAGCTACAGCTTCATCTTCTCTGCGCGTCCAGGGACACCGGCGGCCGATATGGTTGACGATGTGCCGGAAGAAGAGAAAAAGCAGCGTCTGTATATTCTGCAGGAGCGTATTAACCAGCAGGCCAACGCCTGGAGCCGCCGCATGCTCGGCACCGTTCAGCGCATTCTGGTGGAAGGCACCTCCCGCAAGAGCATTATGGAACTCTCTGGTCGTACCGAAAATAATCGCGTGGTGAACTTTGAAGGCACCCCGGATATGATCGGTAAGTTTGTGGACGTCGAGATTATCGAAGTGCTGACCAACTCGCTGCGCGCGAAAGTGGTCCGCACCGAGGACGAAATGGGCCTGCGTATTGCCGAGTCACCGGAATCCGTCATCTCTCGTACTCGCAAAGAAAATGATTCTGGCGTTGGGATTTACCAGCCATAATCCTTCTGGCCTGCCCTTCCGGCAGGCCTTGTATTTCCTCTCATCGTCCCCAATATCTTCCACAACGCTTGCGCCTTTATTCTGTGGCGTGAATAATTTCGGTAATGACCGTTTTATTACGCCGTGTGGCAGCGGGTCAGTTAACCAATTAAAGAGGAACAGTTTGAACATAGATACGCGTGAAATTAGCCTTGAGCCAGCAGACAACGCTCGCCTGCTGAGCCTGTGCGGGCCGTTTGATGACAACATCAAACAACTGGAGCGACGTCTCGGTATCGAAATCAATCGTCGCGATAATCATTTCAAACTTACCGGGCGCCCTATCTGCGTCAACGCCGCTGCGGACATTCTGCGTAGCCTGTATGTGGATACATCCCCCATGCGCGGCGAAATTCAGGATATCGAACCGGAACAAATTCACCTCGCCATTAAAGAGGCGCGCGTGCTTGAGCAAAGCGCGGAAAGCGTTCCGGACTACGGTAAGGCAATCAATATCAAGACGAAACGTGGCGTCATTAAGCCGCGTACGCCAAACCAGGCACAGTACATCGCCAATATCCTCGACCACGACATCACCTTCGGGGTGGGGCCGGCGGGCACGGGTAAAACCTATCTGGCCGTTGCCGCGGCGGTCGATGCGCTGGAACGCCAGGAGATCCGTCGAATTCTGCTGACCCGTCCGGCCGTTGAAGCGGGCGAAAAGCTGGGCTTCCTGCCGGGCGATCTGAGCCAGAAGGTCGACCCGTATCTGCGTCCTTTATACGATGCGCTGTTCGAAATGCTGGGCTTTGAGAAGGTCGAGAAGCTCATTGAGCGTAACGTTATCGAAGTTGCCCCGCTCGCCTACATGCGCGGCCGTACGCTGAACGATGCGTTCATCATTCTTGATGAAAGCCAGAACACCACCATCGAACAGATGAAAATGTTCCTGACGCGTATCGGCTTTAACTCGAAAGCGGTCATCACCGGTGACGTCACCCAGATCGACCTGCCGCGCAGCACCAAATCAGGCCTGCGCCACGCCATTGAAGTGCTGGCCGAGGTCGACGAAATCAGCTTTAACTTCTTCCATAGTGAAGACGTGGTACGCCACCCGGTGGTCGCGCGTATCGTTAACGCCTATGAAGCCTGGGAAGAGGCGGATCAGAAGCGTAAGGCCGAACTGGCCGCAGAACGTAAGCGCGAAGCGCAGGAGCAAGAACAGAAATGAGTCAGGTGATCCTCGATTTACAGCTGGCCTGTGAAGACAATTCCGGCATGCCAGATGAGGCACAGTTTCAGAAATGGCTGGATGCCGTTATTCCTCAGTTTCAGGAAGAATCAGAAGTTACGATTCGCCTGGTGGATGAAGCGGAAAGCCATGAGCTTAACCTGACCTATCGCGGGAAAGATAAGCCGACCAACGTGCTCTCTTTCCCGTTCGAAGCGCCTCCGGGCATTGAGATGCCGCTGCTGGGCGATCTGATCATCTGCCGTCAGGTGGTTGAACAGGAAGCCAAAGAGCAGCAAAAGCCGCTTGAGGCCCACTGGGCGCATATGGTGGTACACGGCAGTCTGCATCTGCTCGGCTACGATCACATTGAAGATGACGAAGCGGAAGAGATGGAGTCCCTCGAGACAGAGATAATGCTTGCTCTGGGCTATGAGGATCCGTACATTGCCGAGAAAGAATAGTCCGTCACCTGACTGACTCCCATGCCGCCACGAAAGGATATCGCGTGGCTGTATACGTTGAACTAACAAGAGAACCCTTAACAAACGCCATGAGCGACGACAATTCACACAGTAGCGACACGACAACCAGTAAAAAGGGATTTTTCTCCCTCATTCTGAACCAGCTTTTCCACGGCGAACCCAAAAACCGTGATGAACTGCTGGAGCTGATTCGTGATTCCGGGCAGAACGACCTTATCGACGAAGATACGCGCGAAATGCTCGAAGGGGTTATGGACATCGCCGACCAGCGCGTTCGCGATATCATGATCCCCCGCTCGCAGATGATCACCCTGAAACGTAACCAGACCCTGGACGAGTGCCTCGATGTCATCATCGAATCCGCCCACTCGCGTTTCCCGGTCATCAGCGAAGACAAAGATCACATCGAAGGGATTTTGATGGCGAAAGATCTGCTGCCGTTTATGCGCAGCGATGCCGAAGCCTTCAGCATGGAAAAAGTGTTACGCCAGGCCGTGGTTGTGCCGGAAAGTAAACGTGTGGATCGGATGCTGAAAGAGTTTCGCTCTCAGCGTTACCACATGGCGATTGTTATTGATGAATTTGGTGGCGTCTCCGGTCTGGTCACGATCGAGGATATCCTTGAGCTGATCGTGGGCGAAATCGAAGACGAGTACGACGAAGAAGAGGATATCGACTTCCGTCAGCTCAGCCGCCACACCTGGACCGTGCGCGCGCTGGCCTCCATTGAGGACTTCAACGACGCCTTCGGGACCCACTTCAGCGATGAAGAGGTCGATACCATTGGCGGGCTGGTGATGCAGGCCTTTGGTCATCTCCCGGCGCGCGGTGAGACCGTTGACATCGACGGTTACCAGTTCAAAGTAGCCATGGCCGACAGCCGACGTATTATACAGGTTCACGTCAGAACGCCGGACGACTCACCGGTGCCAAAACTGGAAGATTAATGTAAATGGCATTTGCCCCATTGCTTGAACGCCAGCGCGTCCGTTTGCTGCTGGCGCTGTTACTCGGAGCCAGCGGTACGCTGGCTTTTTCTCCTTACGATATCTGGCCCGCGGCCATACTCTCCCTGATGGGGCTTCAGGGTCTGACCCTGAACCGTCGTCCGGTACAGGCTGCCGCTATCGGCTACTTCTGGGGACTGGGGCTGTTTGGCTCAGGTATTAACTGGGTCTACGTCAGCATCGCCCAATTTGGCGGTATGCCTGGCCCGGTAAACGTCTTCCTGGTGGTACTGCTCGCCGCGTATCTCTCGCTTTATACCGGCCTGTTCGCCGGCATCCTTTCTCGCCTGTGGCCCAAAACCACTTGGCTGCGCGTCGCCATTGCCGCACCGGTGGTCTGGCAAATCACGGAGTTCCTGCGCGGCTGGGTGCTGACCGGCTTCCCGTGGCTGCAGTTCGGCTACAGTCAGATTGACGGCCCGCTCAAGGGCCTGGCGCCGGTCATGGGCGTTGAGGCCATTAACTTCCTGCTGATGGTGGTCAGCGGCCTGCTGGTCCTGGCGCTGGTCACGCGCGGCTGGAAGCCGCTGGTTGTGGCGCTGGTGCTGTTCGCCCTGCCCTTCCCGCTACGCTATATCCAGTGGTTCACGCCTGAGCCCGCGCGCGCCATGCAGGTTTCCATGGTTCAGGGGAACATCCCGCAGTCCATGAAGTGGGACGAGAAAGAGCTGCTGAACACGCTGAAGATCTACGCCAACGCCACCGAAGAGGTGATGGGCAAATCGCAGCTGATTATCTGGCCGGAGTCTGCCATTCCCGATCTGGAGATCAACCAGCAGCCGTTCCTCAACATGATGAACGACCTGCTGCTCTCGCGTGGCAGCACGCTAATCACCGGGATTGTCGATGCACGTCTGAATCAGCAGAACCGCTACGACACCTACAACACCATCATTACGCTCGGAAAAGACAGCGAATACAGCTACCACTCCACTGACCGGTACAACAAGAACCATCTGGTGCCGTTCGGTGAATTTGTCCCGCTGGAGTCGATTCTGCGCCCGCTGGCCCCGTTCTTCGACCTGCCGATGTCCTCCTTCAGCCGCGGCCCGTACGTACAGCCTCAGCTGCACGCGCACGGCGCAGCCCTGACGGCGGCTATCTGCTACGAAATCATCCTCGGCGAGCAGGTGCGTGATAACTTCCGCCCTGATACAGACTATCTGCTGACCATCTCCAACGATGCCTGGTTTGGTAAGTCTATCGGCCCGTGGCAGCACTTCCAGATGGCACGTATGCGCTCTCTGGAGCTGGCGCGTCCGCTGCTGCGCAGCACCAACAACGGCATCACCGCCGTGATTGGTCCGCAGGGTGAAATCCAGGCGATGATCCCGCAGTTTACCCGAGAAGTGCTGACCACGAATGTCACGCCAACCACAGGCCTGACTCCATATGCGCGCACCGGCAACTGGCCGCTGTGGATCCTGACCGCGCTATTCGGCTTTGGCGCGGTGCTGATGAGCCTGCGCCAGCGTCGTAAATAACCTTCCCTTCTGTTGCCGGGTGGCGGCTACGCCTTACCCGGCAATCCCTCCCAAATCTTAAAACTGGCACGCCTATTGCTTTGTTTATTCAGGTAAACGCAGTTTGGCTTAACGTGCAACTTTGTCGCACCAGCGTAGATCACCGGCAGCACCGTAACGGTGCAACGGGAGATATTTGCCTCTGAATGGTGCGGCGCGCTTCGCAAAAATAAACAATAACGCAGCAAAATCTTTACATTAAGCCAGACTAAATGTTAACAAGCTTGCATAACACTGCACTCGCATTGCGCGAGATATAACAACATCACAATGGGTATCAATGCGTCGCTGGCGCTGATAAAAAAGGAGTTGGGTATGCAATTACGTAAACTGGCCACAGCAATGCTGGTTATGGGAATGTCTGCAGGCGTGGTTCACGCTGAAGATGCGCCTGCAGCAGGCAGTACTCTCGACAAGATTGCCAAAAACGGCGTTATCGTGGTCGGCCACCGTGAATCTTCTGTCCCGTTCTCTTACTACGACAACACGCAAAAAGTCGTGGGCTATTCACAGGATTACTCCAACGCCATCGTTGAAGCCGTGAAGAAAAAGCTGAACAAACCTGACCTGCAGGTGAAGCTGATCCCAATCACTTCACAGAACCGTATTCCACTGCTGCAAAACGGCACCTTTGACTTCGAGTGTGGCTCCACCACTAACAACCTGGAGCGTCAGAAACAGGCTGCTTTCTCTGACACCATCTTTGTCGTGGGTACCCGCCTGCTGACGAAGAAAGGCGGTGAGATCAAAGACTTCGCTGACCTGAAAGGTAAAGCGGTTGTCGTGACCTCCGGTACCACGTCAGAAGTGCTGCTCCACAAACTGAACGACGAGAAGAAAATGGACATGCGCATCATCAGCGCGAAAGACCATGGCGACTCCTTCCGTACCCTGGAAAGCGGTCGTGCCGTCGCATTTATGATGGATGACGCCCTGCTGGCGGGCGAGCGTGCGAAAGCGAAAAAACCAGACAACTGGGATATCGTCGGTACCGCGCAGTCGAAAGAAGCCTACGGCTGTATGCTGCGTAAAGACGATCCGCAGTTTAAAAAGCTGATCGATGACACCATCGCTCAGGTGCAGACCTCCGGCGAAGCGGAAAAATGGTTCGACAAATGGTTCAAGAACCCGATTCCACCGAAAAACCTGAACATGAATTTTGAACTGTCTGACGACATGAAAGCGCTGTTCAAATCTCCAAATGACAAGGCTCTTAACTAATTAGAACAACAGGGGCGGGATCTCCTGCCCTCTCGATTGTCGGGAAGCATGGACAGACTATACGTTGAGTGGTCGTTCCCCACTCAGCGCGAAAAATGAGCTTCTCACCAATCTTCGAGGGTAGCGCTGCTACCCTTTTTTTTCTGGAGTTTATTATGTCAATCGACTGGAACTGGGGCATATTCCTGCAACAAGCCCCGTTCGGCAACACCACCTATCTTGGCTGGCTGTGGAGCGGCTTTCAGGTCACCGTGGCATTATCGATAACGGCGTGGATTATCGCGTTTCTTGTCGGTTCTTTGTTCGGTATTCTGCGCACCGTCCCTAACCGCTTTCTTTCAACACTTGGCACCCTGTATGTGGAACTGTTCCGTAACGTTCCGCTGATCGTGCAATTCTTTACCTGGTATCTGGTTATCCCGGAACTGCTGCCGGAAAATATTGGCATGTGGTTCAAGTCGGAACTGGATCCGAACGTGCAGTTTTTTGTCTCCTCCATGATGTGTCTGGGGCTGTTTACCGCTGCGCGCGTTTGCGAGCAGGTGCGTGCCGCCATTCAGTCATTGCCGCGCGGACAAAAAAATGCGGGCCTGGCGATGGGCCTGACGCTGCCCCAAACCTACCGCTACGTGCTGCTGCCAAACGCCTACCGCGTTATCGTTCCACCGATGACCTCAGAGATGATGAACCTGGTGAAAAACTCGGCCATCGCCTCGACTATCGGCCTGGTCGATATGGCCGCGCAGGCGGGCAAACTGCTGGATTACTCCGCTCACGCGTGGGAATCCTTCACCGCGATCACGCTCGCGTATGTTCTGATTAACGCTTTCATCATGCTGGTGATGAACCTGGTTGAACGCAAAATTCGCCTGCCGGGCAACATGGGGGGCAAATAATGTACGAATTTGACTGGAGTTCTGTCGTTCCATCCATGCCTTACCTGCTTGATGGACTGATGATTACCTTAAAAATCACCGTCATTGCCATCATCGTCGGTATCGTCTGGGGCACCCTGCTGGCCGTCATGCGCCTGTCGAGCTTTAAGCCGCTCGCATGGTTTGCAACCGCCTACGTTAACGTGTTCCGTTCCATCCCGCTGGTGATGGTGCTGTTGTGGTTTTACCTGATTGTGCCCGGCTTCCTGCAAAACGTGCTGGGGCTGTCGCCGAAAACCGATATCCGTCTGATCTCCGCCATGGTGGCGTTCTCAATGTTTGAGGCCGCTTACTACTCTGAGATTATCCGAGCGGGCATTCAGAGTATCTCCCGTGGGCAATCCAGCGCCGCGCTGGCCCTGGGGATGACGCACTGGCAGTCCATGCAGCTCATTATTCTGCCGCAGGCGTTTCGCGCCATGGTTCCGCTCCTGCTTACCCAGGGTATCGTGTTGTTCCAGGATACCTCGCTGGTCTACGTTCTGAGTCTGGCAGACTTTTTCCGTACCGCGTCAACCATCGGCGAACGTGATGGTACGCAGGTTGAGATGGTGCTCTTTGCGGGTGCGGTCTATTTTGTGATTAGTTTAAGCGCGTCGCTGTTGGTCAGCTGGCTGAAGAAAAGGACGGTATAATGATTTCCCTGAAAAATGTTTCTAAATGGTATGGGCACTTTCAGGTGCTGACCGACTGCTCCACCGAGGTAAAAAAAGGTGATGTGGTAGTGGTGTGCGGGCCGTCCGGTTCCGGTAAATCGACGCTGATCAAAACTGTTAACGGACTGGAGCCGGTCCAGCAGGGTGAGATCGTCGTCAACGGCACCAAAGTCAACGACAAGAAAACCAACCTCGCCCAGCTTCGCTCTCACGTTGGCATGGTGTTCCAGCATTTTGAGCTGTTCCCACACCTCTCCATTATTGAGAACCTGACGCTGGCGCAGGTAAAAGTGCTTAAGCGTGATAAAAAAGCGTCGCGCGAGAAAGGCCTTAAGCTCCTGGAACGCGTTGGGCTCTCGGCGCATGCCGATAAGTTCCCGGCGCAGCTTTCTGGCGGCCAGCAGCAGCGTGTGGCGATCGCCCGCGCGCTGTGCATGGATCCGGTGGCGATGCTGTTTGATGAGCCAACGTCGGCGCTCGATCCAGAGATGATCAACGAAGTGCTGGACGTGATGGTCGAGCTGGCGCACGAAGGGATGACCATGATGGTTGTGACCCACGAAATGGGCTTCGCACGTAAGGTGGCCAACCGCGTGATCTTTATGGACGAAGGGAAAATTGTCGAAGATTCTCCGAAAGAGGAGTTCTTCGCCAACCCGAAATCTGAACGTGCGAAAGATTTCCTCGCCAAAATCCTGCACTAATCTTCCCGGTGCGCAATCTGCGGATTGCGCACTGCTTCACGCTTTAACTCTCTTTATCTATTCGGCGTCACATTGCAGCGTTAACCTTGTCACAAAATAACGCTATAAATGGAGAACGCTATGGCACAACCCATCATTTTCGATTGCGATCCGGGTCATGATGACGCGATCGCGCTCGTTCTTGCACTTGCCTCCCCTGAACTCGACGTCAAAGCCGTCACCTCTTCCGCCGGAAACCAGACGCCGGATAAAACCCTGCGTAACGTTTTGCGCATGCTGACGCTGCTTGGGCGCACCGATATTCCCGTCGCCGGTGGCGCCCTCAAGCCCCTGATGCGTGAATTAATTATCGCGGATAACGTGCATGGTGAAAGCGGGCTGGACGGTCCGGCACTGCCGGAGCCGGGCTTTACGCCGCAAAACTGTACCGCCGTGGAGCTGATGGCGAAGGTGCTGCGCGAGAGCGCGGAGCCCGTCACGCTGGTGGCAACAGGACCGCAAACCAACGTCGCGCTGCTGCTGAACTGCCATCCTGAACTGCACGGTAAAATCGCCCGTATCGTCATCATGGGCGGAGCCATGGGGCTGGGAAACTGGACGCCGTCTGCAGAATTCAACATTTTTGTCGACCCGGAAGCGGCGGAGATTGTGTTCCAGTCAGGCTTGCCAGTTGTGATGGCAGGGCTGGACGTGACCCATCGCGCACAGATTATGGCAGACGACATTGAGCGCTTCCGTGCCGTGGGTAATCCGGTCGCGACAACCGTGGCTGAGCTGCTCGACTTCTTTATGGAGTATCACAAAGCCGAGAAGTGGGGCTTCCACGGCGCGCCGCTGCACGATCCGTGTACCATTGCCTGGCTGTTAAAACCGGAGATGTTTACTACGGTTCACAGATGGGTTGGCGTCGAAACGCAGGGGAAATACACCCAGGGCATGACGGTGGTGGACTACTACTCACTGACGGGAAATAAGCCGAATACTACGGTGATGGTGGATATTGACCGGGAGGCGTTTGTGGATTTGCTGGCGGAGAGGCTGGCTTACTATAGTGCGTAGTGCGGCCTGATGCCCTCACCCCGGCCCTCTCCCACAGGGAGAGGGCGCAAACCTGCGCTTTACCTAGGGCTCAAACGGCCGACGCTGGAACTGATCGTGGCCGCATTTCGGACACAGCGGCAGCACGTCCGGCGTATAGACCGCAATATGGTGGTGGCAATTCTCGCACACCAGATTTCCCAGCCCGACCACCTCACCGCTGTGGTACACACCGTGGTGGTTCAAATCCTGAAAGACTTCACGCCACTCCAGCTGCGTTTTATCCGTGATGTCGGCCAGCTCCTGCCACAGGCTCTCTTTGATCACCCGCATGAAAACGCTGTCCGTGACCTCCTCCTGGCTCTCCTGGTAGCTGCGAGCAAACTCTTCCAGATCGCGACGCACGGCACGCGTCACCTCTTCCACTTCGGTTCGCGTTAACTCACCCGTTTGCGACACACGGGCACGCGCCTGCTCCACCAGCGCGTCGATATCGCGCTCGCCGTTACGCAGCCGCTCCGTCAGTGTCGCCACCAGTTCGCGGTAAAATTGAGCAACCTTGTTCATCATTTTGCCTCCCGGGTAAGTAACTATTTCTAATAATAGACCTTATTTCACCGCCGCTTTGTCAGGTGAAGCACAGACCCGGTAAATTCCTGCAAAGCGCATTTGTGCGAAAGGCTGTTTTGACGCGGGCGTTTGGGCTATGCTATGCGGATCTGAATTACCACATCCATTGGCTACATTTGTAGCTGTATTGAAAACAGGACCACTGGCTGCCATGCAAGAGCAATACCGCCCGGAAGAGATAGAATCAAAAGTCCAGCAACACTGGGACGAGAAGCGCACCTTTGAAGTAACCGAAGACGACAGCAAAGAGAAGTATTACTGCCTGTCGATGCTTCCCTATCCTTCTGGTCGACTACACATGGGCCACGTGCGTAACTACACCATCGGCGATGTGATTGCGCGTTACCAGCGCATGCTCGGCAAAAACGTGCTCCAGCCTATCGGCTGGGATGCGTTCGGTCTTCCTGCGGAAGGCGCAGCGGTCAAAAACAACACCGCACCGGCACCGTGGACGTACGACAACATCGCGTACATGAAAAACCAGCTCAAAATGCTGGGCTTTGGCTATGACTGGAGCCGCGAGCTGGCAACCTGTACCCCAGAATACTATCGCTGGGAGCAGAAGTTCTTCACCGAGCTGTACAAAAAAGGGCTGGTGTATAAGAAGACCTCTGCCGTTAACTGGTGCCCGAACGACCAGACCGTTCTCGCGAACGAACAGGTTATTGATGGCTGCTGCTGGCGCTGTGACACCAAAGTTGAGCGTAAAGAGATCCCTCAGTGGTTTATCAAAATCACCGCTTACGCTGATGAGCTGCTGAACGATCTGGATAATCTGGACCACTGGCCAGATACCGTTAAGACCATGCAGCGCAACTGGATCGGCCGTTCCGAAGGCGTGGAAATCACCTTCAACGTTGAGAACTACGACCAGACCCTGACCGTCTACACCACCCGTCCGGACACCTTCATGGGCGCGACCTACCTGGCCGTGGCCGCAGGTCACCCGCTGGCGCAGAAAGCGGCAGAAAACAATCCGGAACTGTCTACCTTCATCGACGAATGCCGCAACACCAAAGTGGCCGAAGCCGATATGGCAACGATGGAGAAAAAAGGCGTTGATACCGGCTTTAAAGCCATTCACCCGCTGACTGGCGAAGCGATCCCTGTCTGGGCCGCCAACTTCGTACTGATGGAATACGGCACGGGCGCCGTGATGGCCGTTCCGGGTCACGATCAGCGCGACTACGAATTTGCCACCAAATATGGCCTGACCATCAAGCCTGTTATCCTGGCGGCTGACGGTTCAGAACCAGACCTGTCTGAACAAGCGCTGACCGAAAAAGGGACCTTGTTCAACTCCGGCGAGTTCAGCGGTCTGAGCTTCGAAGAGGGCTTCAATGCCATCGCCGATAAGCTGGCCTCTCTGGGCGTGGGTGAGCGTAAGGTTAACTTCCGTCTGCGCGACTGGGGCGTATCCCGTCAGCGTTACTGGGGTGCACCAATCCCAATGGTGACGCTGGAAGATGGCACCGTGATGCCAACGCCTGAAGATCAGCTCCCGGTGATCCTGCCGGAAGACGTCGTCATGGACGGCATCACCAGCCCGATCAAAGCCGATCCTGAGTGGGCAAAAACCACCGTCAACGGTCAGCCTGCGCTGCGTGAAACCGACACCTTTGACACCTTTATGGAGTCATCCTGGTACTATGCGCGCTACACCTGCCCGCAGTATCAGGAAGGCATGCTGGATTCCAAAGCGGCAAACTACTGGCTGCCGGTAGATATCTACATCGGCGGCATTGAACACGCCATCATGCACCTGCTCTACTTCCGCTTCTTCCACAAGCTGATGCGCGATGCGGGCATGGTGAACTCTGACGAACCGGCCAAACAGCTGCTGTGTCAGGGCATGGTGCTGGCAGATGCATTCTATTACGTCGGCGCCAACGGCGAGCGTAACTGGGTTTCTCCAGTTGATGCCATTGTCGAGCGCGACGAGAAAGGCCGTATCGTGAAGGCGAAAGACGCCGAAGGCCATGAACTGGTTTATACCGGCATGAGCAAGATGTCCAAGTCGAAAAACAACGGTATCGACCCACAGGTAATGGTTGAGCGCTACGGTGCGGACACCGTTCGTCTGTTCATGATGTTTGCCTCTCCGGCTGATATGACTCTGGAGTGGCAGGAATCTGGCGTTGAAGGCGCTAACCGTTTCCTGAAACGCGTCTGGAAACTGGTTTACGAACATACTGCTCTGGGTGATGCCCCGGCGCTGAACGCCGCCGCACTGACTGAAGATCAGCAGGCGCTGCGTCGTGATGTTCATAAAACGATTGCGAAAGTAACCGATGATATTGGTCGTCGTCAGACCTTCAATACCGCAATTGCGGCTATTATGGAACTGATGAACAAGCTGGCGAAAGCCCCGCAGGACGGTGAGCAGGATCGCGCCTTAATGCGTGAAGCACTGCTGGCTGTTGTTCGCATGCTGAACCCGTTCACTCCACACGTTAGCTTCACCCTGTGGCAGGAGCTGAAAGGCGAAGGAGATATCGACAACGCGCCGTGGCCGCAGGCTGACGAAGCAGCGATGGTGGAAAACACGACGCTGGTAGTGGTTCAGGTGAACGGTAAAGTCCGCGGTAAAATTACCGTGGCGGTCGATGCAACCGAAGAACAGGTTCGCGAGCGCGCGGGTCAGGAACCTCTGGTCGCAAAATATCTTGAGGGCGTTACCGTACGTAAAGTGATCTACGTACCGGGTAAACTGCTCAATCTGGTCGTTGGCTAAGCGCGGGAGGAAACGTGCGACAACTGGCAACAATACTCTTATCACTGGCGGTGCTTGTCACCGCTGGCTGCGGATGGCACCTGCGCAATACCACGGCGGTGCCTGCTGAGATGAAAACGATGATTTTCGACTCATCAGATCCGAATGGCCCACTCAGCCGGGCAATTCGTAATCAGCTGCGTCTGAACGGCGTTGAGCTTGTTGAGAAACAAACGCTGCGCCAGGATGTACCGTCTCTGCGTATTATAGGAGGAGGTCTGTCGAGAGATACCGCTTCTATCTTCCAGGATGGCCGTACAGCTGAATATCAGATGGTGCTGACGGTCAGCGCAGCGGTCCTGATCCCGGGTAAAGACATCTATCCGATCAGCACGAAAGTGTACCGTTCGTTCTTCGATAACCCGCAGACGGCGCTGGCAAAAGATGCCGAACAGCAGATTATCATCAACGAAATGTACGACAAGGCGGCGGAACAGCTAATCCGTAAACTGCCAAGTATTGCAGCGTCTACCAAACAAGGCTCTGACATTGTTGAAAAACCGGTTGCTGGCACGCTTCCTGCTGCTAACTCTCTGGGTAAATGATGATCAGGCTGTATCCTGAACAACTCCGCGCGCAGCTCAAAGAAGGGCTGCGCGCGGCGTATCTGCTTCTTGGAAACGATCCGTTATTACTTCAGGAAAGCCTGGATGCCGTGCGGCATGAGGCCGCTTCTCAGGGCTTCGATGAACACCACACCGTCCAGCTGGATAACAGCACCGACTGGAATGCCCTCTTCTCACTCTGTCAGGCGATGAGCCTTTTTGCGTCGCGCCAGACTATTCAGATCCTGCTGCCGGAGAACGGCCCTAACGCGGCCATCAATGAACAGCTGGCCACGCTGGTCAGCCTGCTTCACAGCGATCTGCTGCTGATTGTGCGCGGTAACAAACTCACCAAAGCGCAGGAAAACGCGGCGTGGTTCACCCAACTCGCAGCCCACGCGGTACAGGTCACCTGTCAGACGCCTGAACAGGCGCATCTGCCAAAATGGGTCGCAGCGAGAGCGAAGCAGAACAACCTTGAGCTGGATGATGCGGCGAACCAACTGCTCTGCTACTGCTATGAAGGCAATCTGCTTGCACTGGCACAGGCGCTGGACAGACTCTCCCTGCTCTGGCCGGATGGCAAGCTGACCTTGCCGCGCGTCGAGCAGGCCGTTAACGACGCGGCACACTTCACGCCGTTCCACTGGGTGGACGCGCTGCTGTCGGCGAAAAGCAAACGCGCCCTGCATATTCTGCAACAGCTGCGTCTCGAAGGGAGCGAACCCGTTATTCTGCTGCGTACGCTGCAGCGCGAATTACTGCTGCTGATTACGCTCAAGCGTCAGTCTGCCCATACGCCGCTGCGTTCGCTGTTTGATAAACACCGCGTGTGGCAAAATCGCCGGGCTTTGACCACCGAGGCCGTCAACCGCCTGAGTCATGAACAGCTTCGTCAGGCTGTACAGCTTCTGATGCGCGCAGAGCTCACGTTAAAACAAGATTACGGCCAGTCGGTGTGGGCGGAGCTGGAAAGCCTTTCTCTGCTGCTCTGCCACAAGGCGCTGGCAGACGTTTTTATTGATGGATAGCATGCATTCTTTACAGGCCTTATATGGCGGCACCTTCGACCCGGTACATTACGGGCATCTGAAGCCGGTTGAAATTCTGGCGAATCTGATCGGCCTTCAGCGCGTCACCATTATGCCCAACAATGTCCCGCCCCATCGTCCACAGCCCGAGGCGACCAGCGAGCAGCGAAAAGAGATGCTTGCCCTTGCCATTGCGGATAAACCCCTCTTCCGACTTGACGAGCGTGAGCTGCGTCGCGACACCCCCTCCTGGACATCTCAGACGCTTCAGGAGTGGCGCGCCGAACAAGGGCCAGACCAGCCGCTGGCGTTTATCATCGGCCAGGATTCCCTGCTGAATTTCCCCACATGGCATCAGTATGAAACTATTCTGGAGAACAGCCACCTGCTGGTCTGCCGCCGTCCGGGCTATCCGCTGACCATGCGCGAAGCGCAGTACCAGCAGTGGCTGGAAGACCATCTCACCGATAATGTTGAAGATCTTCATAATCAGCCTGCCGGGAAGATCTATCTGGCGGAAACGCCGTGGTTCGATATCTCTGCGACCCTCATTCGTGAGCGTTTACAGCAGGGTTTAGCCTGTGACGATCTGCTCCCCGCACCGGTGTTAGCCTATATCCATGCGCACGGTTTGTATCAGAAAAGCGCAGATGAATAGCCGGAAGGCATAAAAAGCGGCTTATTGTTTATCCTGCCTTGACAGGGTAAGCCATACTGTTATTCTCCGCTGCCAGACTTTCCCGCCGATAATTGCTTTACAGAAATTGTTTTACAAAAATGGCGATGCAATCTCAGGCGGAGGGTGGGATGATACCCGCCTTCTGAAGCCCGACCGGAGACATTTGTCCCGACACAGGCGTGAGTTCAGGTATACTGTCTGGCTACGAATTCAAAGTTTTACAATCTCATTCACCCCAGGGGGAAAACTTGCAGGGTAAAGCACTCCAGGATTTTGTTATTGACAAAATTGATGACCTGAAAGGTCAGGACATCATCGCTATCGACGTTAAGGGTAAATCCAGTATTACCGACTGCATGATCATCTGCACCGGTACATCGACGCGTCATGTTGTTTCGATTGCCGATCACGTGGTTCAGGAATCGCGTGCAGCAGGGCTGTTGCCGCTGGGCGTTGAAGGTGAAGCGACGGCTGACTGGGTGGTGGTCGACCTCGGCGATGTGATTGTCCACGTCATGCAGGACGAGAGCCGTCGCCTGTATGAGCTGGAAAAACTCTGGGGTTAATGCGTGAAGTTGCAGCTGGTCGCTGTCGGCACCAAAATGCCGGACTGGGTACAAACCGGTTTTACTGAATATCTGCGTCGTTTTCCAAAAGACATGCCGTTCGAGCTGGTGGAAATTCCCGCCGGTAAGCGCGGCAAGAACGCTGATATCAAACGTATTCTCGATAAAGAGGGCGAACTGATGCTGGCTGCCGCAGGCAAGAACCGCATCGTCACCCTCGATATTCCAGGTAAGCCCTGGGATACGCCGCAGCTGGCGCATGAACTGGAGCGCTGGAAGCAGGATGGCCGTGACGTCAGTCTGTTGATTGGCGGGCCAGAAGGGTTATCCCCTGCCTGCAAAGCGGCGGCTGAACAAAGTTGGTCCCTCTCCGCGCTGACGCTTCCCCACCCGCTCGTTCGGGTACTGGTGGCTGAAAGCCTGTATCGCGCGTGGAGCATTACTACCAACCACCCCTATCACCGCGAGTAATGACTGACCAGGGTAGATTAAGCAGCGGATGAAACTACAGAATTCTTTTCGCGACTATACGGCTGAGTCCGCGCTGTTTGTGCGCCGGGCGCTGGTCGCCTTTACCGGGATTTTGCTGCTTACCGGCGTGCTGATCGCCAACCTTTATAATCTGCAAATTGTCCGCTTTACCGACTACCAGACGCGTTCAAACGAAAACCGTATTAAGCTGGTGCCTATCGCACCCAGCCGCGGCATTATTTACGATCGTAACGGCACCCCGCTGGCGCTAAACCGCACCATCTATCAAATCGAGATGATGCCGGAAAAAGTCGATAATGTTCAGGATACGCTGGAAGCGCTGAAGAGCGTTGTTGATCTTAACGATGACGATATCGCCGCCTTCAAAAAAGAGCGCGCCCGCTCTCACCGTTTTACCTCCATTCCGGTTAAAACCAATCTGACGGAAGTTCAGGTGGCCCGCTTTGCGGTGAACCAGTACCGTTTCCCCGGCGTGGAAGTGAAGGGCTATAAGCGTCGCTACTATCCCTACGGCTCCGCCCTGACGCATGTAATTGGCTACGTCTCCAAAATTAACGACAAAGACGTTGACCGTCTTGATAAAGACGGCAAGCTGGCCAACTACGCCGCAACGCACGATATCGGTAAGCTGGGGATCGAACGTTACTACGAAGACGTTCTGCACGGGCAAACCGGCTATGAAGAGGTTGAGGTTAACAACCGTGGCCGCGTGATCCGCCAGCTGAAAGAAGTGCCGCCTCAGGCGGGGCATGACGTCTATCTGACGCTCGACCTCAAGCTTCAGCAGTATATTGAAACCCTGCTGGCGGGCAGTCGTGCAGCCGTTGTGGTCACCGATCCTCGTACCGGCGGCATCCTGGCGATGGTCTCCATGCCTAGCTATGACCCGAACCTCTTCGTTGACGGCATATCCAGTAAAGACTATTCCGGTCTGCTGAACGATCCGAACACGCCGCTGGTGAACCGTGCAACGCAAGGGGTTTACCCGCCGGCATCAACGGTTAAACCGTACGTCGCGGTTTCTGCGCTGAGTGCCGGCGTCATCAACCGTAATACCAGCCTGTTTGACCCAGGCTGGTGGCAGCTGCCTGGCTCAGATAAGCGCTATCGTGACTGGAAAAAATGGGGCCACGGTCATCTGAACGTCACCAAATCGCTGGAGGAGTCTGCGGATACCTTCTTCTATCAGGTGGCGTATGACATGGGGATCGACCGCCTGTCAGAATGGATGAGCAAATTCGGCTACGGACACTATACCGGCGTTGACCTTGCAGAAGAACGCTCCGGCAACATGCCGACGCGCGAATGGAAGCTGAAGCGTTTTAAAAAACCGTGGTATCAGGGCGACACCATTCCGGTGGGTATCGGTCAGGGCTACTGGACGGCAACGCCGCTTCAGATGAACAAAGCCATGATGATCCTCATCAATGACGGCGTGGTGAAAGTGCCGCATCTGCTGCAGAGTACGGTTGAAGACGGCAAAAAAGTGCCGTGGAACCAGCCGCATGAAGCCCCGGTGGGTGACATACATTCAGGCTTCTGGGAAATTGCGAAAGACGGTATGTACGGCGTGGCAAACCGCCCGAACGGTACCGCACACAAGTATTTCGCCGGGACGCCGTACAAAGTGGCGGCGAAGTCCGGTACTGCGCAGGTGTTTGGTCTTAAGGCCAATGAAACCTATAACGCGCACCGCATTGCTGAACGTCTGCGTGACCATAAGCTGATGACGGCGTTTGCTCCTTATGACAACCCGCAGGTCGCGGTGGCAATGATTCTCGAGAACGGCGGTGCCGGGCCTGCAGTAGGGACCATCATGCGCCAGATCCTTGACCACATCATGCTGGGTGATAACAACACCGAACTGCCGGCTGAAAACCCGGCCGCCGCTGCGGCGGAGGACCAATAATCATGACGGATAATCCAAATAAAAAATCGCTGTGGGACAAAATCCACATCGACCCAGCCATGCTGCTGATCCTGCTGGCTCTGCTGGTTTACAGCGCGCTGGTTATCTGGAGCGCCAGCGGCCAGGACATCGGGATGATGGAGCGCAAAATCGGCCAGATCGCCATGGGTCTAATTATCATGGTGGTGATGGCGCAGATCCCGCCGCGCGTCTACGAAGGCTGGGCGCCCTATCTCTACATCTTCTGTATTATTCTGCTGGTTGCGGTCGATGCGTTTGGCGCCATTTCAAAAGGGGCGCAGCGCTGGCTGGATCTGGGCGTTGTCCGCTTCCAGCCCTCTGAAATTGCCAAAATCGCCGTTCCACTGATGGTGGCACGCTTTATCAACCGCGACGTCTGTCCGCCGTCTCTGAAGAATACCGCTATCGCGCTGGTGCTGATTTTCCTGCCAACGCTGCTGGTTGCGGCACAGCCTGACCTGGGGACCTCAATCCTTATTGCCCTCTCCGGCCTGTTTGTCCTGTTCCTGTCGGGACTGAGCTGGCGCCTGATTGGTATCGCGGTGGTGCTGATTGCGGCTTTCATTCCTATCCTGTGGTTCTTCCTGATGCATGACTACCAGCGCCAGCGCGTTATGATGCTGCTCGATCCGGAAACCGATCCGCTGGGCGCGGGCTATCATATTATTCAGTCAAAGATTGCGATTGGCTCCGGCGGGCTGCGCGGTAAAGGCTGGCTGCACGGCACGCAGTCTCAGCTGGAATTTTTACCGGAACGCCACACCGACTTTATCTTTGCCGTACTGGCGGAAGAACTGGGACTGGTTGGCATCTTAATATTGCTGGCGCTTTATGTACTGCTGATCATGCGTGGATTGTGGATTGCAGCACGCGCGCAAACCACCTTTGGTCGCGTCATGGCTGGCGGGTTGATGCTGATTTTATTCGTTTATGTCTTCGTAAATATTGGTATGGTGAGTGGTATTCTGCCGGTGGTAGGCGTACCGCTGCCGCTGGTGAGTTACGGAGGCTCGGCACTGATCGTGTTGATGGCCGGGTTTGGTATCGTGATGTCGATCCATACCCACAGAAAAATGTTGTCAAAAAGCGTATAAAAATAAGGGGATCGGAATGCGTAAGCAGTGGCTGGGGATCTGCATTGCGGCAAGTTTACTTGCGGCCTGCACAAGTGATGATGGTCAGCAACAGGCAACCGTCGCGCCGCCGCAGCCTGCGGTGTGTAATGGCCCGATCGTTGAAATCAGCGGTGCCGATCCCGTTTATGAACCGCTGAATGCCAGTGCCAATCAGGATTACGAGCGCGACGGCAAAAGCTATAAAATTGTTCAGGACCCTTCCCGTTTCAGTCAGGCGGGCTTTGCCGCCATTTATGATGCCGAGCCAGGCAGTAACCTGACGGCATCCGGGGAAGCGTTCGACCCAATGCAGCTGACGGCAGCACATCCGACGCTGCCTATCCCGAGCTACGCCCGTATCACCAACCTGGCGAACGGCCGTATGATCGTCGTGCGCATCAACGACCGCGGCCCGTACGGGAATGACCGGGTGATTTCCCTGTCGCGCGCGTCTGCCGATCGCCTGAACACCTCGAACAACACCAAGGTCCGTATTGACCCGATTATCGTCGCGCAGGATGGTTCGCTCTCCGGGCCGGGAACCGCGTGTACGACGGTCGCAAAACAGACCTATGCCCTTCCTGACCGCCCAAATCTTGACGGCGGAATGGGAAGCGTCTCGTCTCCGGCAGAGCCTGCTCAGCCGGGGGGAGAAATCCGCCCGATCAGTAATGATACGCTGCAAAGCGAAGATTCTACCGGCGCGCCGGTAAAGAGTAGCGGTTTTCTTGGCGCCCCAACGACCTTAGCCTCGGGCGTGCTGGAAGGCAGTGAGCCTACTCCAGCCCCTGCTCCCGTTGCCGCGCCAGCAACCCAGCCGGCTCCCGTAACGGCGCCCGCGGCCACGCAAAGTGCGGCGGTGGCGGCTCCAACAGCAGCCAGCGGCAGCTATGTGGTTCAGGTCGGTGCAGTGAGCGATCAGGCCCGGGCCAAACAGTATCAGCAGCGTCTGAGCCAGCAGTTTGGCGTACCAGGACGCGTTGAGCAGAACGGTGCGGTCTGGCGCATTCAGATGGGGCCGTTTGCCAGCAAATCGCAGGCCGCCTCCCTGCAGCAGCGTTTGCAGAATGAAGCTCAGCTTCAGTCATTTATCGCTGTTGCAAAATAATTAACCGGCGGTATCCGAATTGTCAGTTTGTGTAAAACGCATTCACAAACTCATGCTTAAAGTCGGATGCCTGCCTGAATAGCATTTGCTATAGTAAGGCACTTTTTTTAATTCCATCACGGATGTCGTAGTTCTGACCATGAAGACCACTTTTTCTGCTCGTTTTGTGCAGCGCATGGCGCTGACCACGGCCCTTTGCGCGGCTGCGCTCTCTGCAGCTCACGCCGATGACCTGAATATCAAGACCATGATCCCTGGCGTTCCGCAAATCGACGCGGAATCCTACATCCTGATCGATTACAACTCTGGCAAAGTGCTGGCAGAACAGAATGCCGATGCCCGCCGTGACCCGGCCAGCCTGACCAAAATGATGACCAGCTACGTTATCGGCCAGGCGATGAAGGCGGGTAAATTCAAAGAATCGGATCTGGTCACCATCGGTAACGATGCGTGGGCAACCGGGAACCCTGTTTTCAAAGGTTCCTCTCTGATGTTCCTGAAGCCGGGTATGCAGGTTCCTGTTTCCCAGCTGATTCGCGGTATCAACCTGCAGTCGGGTAACGACGCCTGCGTGGCAATGGCCGATTTCGCCGCCGGTAGCCAGGACGCCTTCGTGGGCCTGATGAACAGCTACGTGAACGCGCTGGGTCTGAAAAATAGCCATTTCCAGACCGTACACGGCCTGGATGCAGACGGCCAGTACAGCTCCGCGCGTGACATGGCTCTGATTGGTCAGGCGCTGATCCGCGATGTCCCCAATGAATACTCTATCTATAAAGAGAAAGAGTTCACCTTCAACGGTATTCGTCAGACCAACCGTAACGGTCTGCTGTGGGATAACAGCCTGAACGTTGACGGCATCAAAACTGGCCACACCGACAAAGCGGGCTACAACCTAGTGGCCTCTGCCACTGAAGGTCAGATGCGTCTGATCTCTGCCGTGATGGGCGGCCGCACCTTCAAAGGTCGTGAAACAGAAAGCAAGAAGCTGCTGACCTGGGGCTTCCGTTTCTTCGAAACCGTGAACCCACTGAAAGCAGGCAAAGAGTTTGCGTCTGAACCCGTCTGGTTCGGCGACAACGACCGTGCTTCACTCGGTGTTGATAAAGATCTCTATCTGACCATTCCGCGTGGTCGTATGAAGGATCTGAAAGCCAGCTACGTACTGAACAGCACCGAGCTGCACGCCCCGCTGCAGAAAAACCAGGTTGTGGGCACGATCAACTTCCAGCTGGATGGCAAAACGATCGATCAGCGTCCGCTGGTGGTCCTGCAAGAAATTCCTGAAGGCAATTTCTTCGGCAAAATCATTGATTACATTAAATTGATGTTCCACCACTGGTTTGGTTAAAAATTGAACACTTGAAAGTGTGATTTTGATCCCCATATACTAAGTATCCTGATAACTCCCACCTGACGTGGGAGTTATTATTTTTTGACGTTACGCCGGAGCTGACATGAAAACCAAACTTAACGAACTGCTTGAATTCCCTACCTCATTTACCTACAAAGTAATGGGTCTGGCGAAACCTGAGCTGGTTGATCAGGTGGTTGAAGTGGTACAGCGCCATGCGCCCGGTGACTACTCTCCGTCAGTAAAACCAAGCAGCAAGGGCAACTACCACTCGGTTTCTATTACCATCACTGCGACACATATTGAGCAGGTTGAAACGCTTTACGAAGAACTCGGCAATATCGAAATTGTTCGTATGGTGCTGTAGCCCCTTTGCGGTTACCCGGTTTGCCGGGTAACCCCTCTCCCCGCTGTGATATAATCCCGCACACCTTTTGTCCCTCGTCTTCGGAGACGCAGTTTTGTATCAGGATAAAATTCTGGTCCGTCACCTCGGGCTGCAACCTTATGAGCCTGTCTCCCAGGCTATGCATGACTTCACCGATTCACGCGATGACAGCACCCCGGATGAGATCTGGCTTGTCGAACACCTGCCGGTATTTACTCAGGGTCAGGCGGGTAAAGCAGAACATTTGTTAATGACGGGAGATATCCCGGTTATTCAGAGCGATCGCGGCGGTCAGGTCACTTACCATGGACCCGGGCAGCAGGTGATGTACGTCCTGCTCAACCTGAAGCGCAGAAAGCTGGGCGTCCGCGAACTGGTTACCTTACTGGAACAAACCGTCGTCAACACGCTGGCGGAATATGGTATTGATGCGCATCCGCGAGCCGATGCGCCTGGGGTGTACGTTGGGGAAATGAAGATCTGCTCTCTGGGGCTGCGTATTCGTAAAGGCTGTTCGTTCCACGGCCTGGCATTGAACATTAATATGGATCTCGCCCCTTTCCAGCGCATAAACCCCTGCGGCTACGCCGGCATGGAAATGACGCAAGTGCGTCAGTGGGTTGAAACCGCTACGCCAGACAGTATTCGTCCCGTGCTTTTGAAGAATGCTTTAGCACTACTTAACAATCCCCCACACGAATATATCGCTGCTTAATATATCATACAACATGGCTCGCTAATTTGGCGGGCCACCGTTTATTTACCGTTTTTGCGCTTTACAATAATCCACAGATTCTATATTTTCGAAGCGCCCGAATATTACCGCTACATATTATTTAGCCTCCAGCAAGTACGGCAAACACGGCATAAGTAACGTGAGCAATTATCACACAAGTGTTTGCTTTTGATAAACAAGTGAAACAAAACCAACCCTTTACGAATCTCTACAAGCATAATAAATAAATTCAACTATCATTCATATTGTGAATGTATACGGAGTGAAAGCGTGGAGTATAATAATTTACCAGCCAAACGACTGAATGAACCTGGTGGCGAAGACAAGCCGCAAATTTTTCGGACTTTACGTAATATTGATCTCAATTTATTGACTATTTTTGAGGCAGTATATGTCCATAAGGGTATCGTTAACGCTGCGAAAATTCTTAATCTCACGCCTTCAGCAATAAGCCAGTCAATCCAAAAGCTGCGCGCTATATTTCCTGACCCGTTATTTATCCGTAAGGGCCAGGGGGTAACGCCGACGGCTTACGCCACGCATCTGCATGAGTACATCAGCCAGGGTCTGGAGTCGATTCTAGGCGCACTGGATTTAACCGGGAGCTATGATAAGCAAAGAACCATCACCATCGGCTGTTCCCCTTCTGTGGGTGTACTGGTCATGCCTGCGATCTTTCAGGCCGTGAAAGAGCATGCTCCGCAGCTCCTGCTTCGCAATGTGCCTCTCAATGAACCTGACATTCAACTTGCCCAGTTCCAGACGGACCTGATTATAGAAAGCGGCAGCTTCAGTGCCAGAGCGCTGGGTCAAAATGTGCTCTATGCAGATAATCTGGTGCTGGTTTGCCGCCAGCAGCATCCTGCTCTTAGCGAGCCGTTGACCATCGAAAACCTTCGCAACTACGACCATTCGTCTTTCATGACCGAAGGGCAGTCTAACCATGCACTTCGTCAGCGCATTGATGAAATTTTCCCTGAACGACAGATCAGCTTCAGCAGCTACAATATGTTTACCACCGCATCCCTGATCGGTAGCAGCGACATGCTGTGCGTTATGCCATCACGCCTGTACGGTCTGCTACGAAAATGCTGGCCGCTGGAAAGCATTCCGCTCAGCCAGCTTAATGCGGAATCTATCGAGATTTCACTGCATTATAACAAGCTGAGTTTGCGCGATCCGGTCCTTGAAAACGTCATCCGCATTATCCGTCAGGCCTTCTGATAGGTTTACCCAGCACAAGTCCCTGCAACGGGCAGGGCAAAAGGCACAAAACAACAACTATTTTACAAATTGGCGATCTGGCAGGCTGCTTTAACGACCGTTTCAATGATATACTGCCTGTCGTTCGTTCAAAAATAGTTGATAAATACAACATTCCCTTGAATTGAAACGCTTTCCTTCGATATTCGCAACTGGAACACGCACGCTATGAGTAAACCCATTGTGATGGAACGCGGTGTTAAATACCGCGATGCCGATAAAATGGCCCTTATCCCGGTTAAAAACGTGGCTACAGAGCGCGAGGCGCTGTTAAGAAAACCGGAATGGATGAAAATCAAACTTCCGGCCGACTCTTCGCGTATCCAGGGGATCAAAGCGGCGATGCGCAAGAATGGCCTTCACTCCGTTTGTGAAGAAGCCTCTTGTCCTAACCTTGCTGAATGTTTCAATCACGGTACCGCGACGTTTATGATTCTGGGTGCTATCTGTACCCGTCGCTGCCCGTTCTGCGATGTTGCTCATGGCCGTCCAGTCGCACCTGATGCTAACGAACCCCAGAAGCTGGCGCAGACTATCGCCGACATGGCGCTGCGTTACGTAGTTATCACCTCCGTTGACCGTGACGATCTGCGTGACGGCGGAGCGCAGCACTTCGCCGACTGTATTACGGCCATTCGCGAGAAAAGTCCAAACATCAAAATCGAGACGCTGGTGCCTGACTTCCGTGGCCGTATGGACCGCGCGCTGGATATCCTCACCGCTACGCCGCCAGATGTGTTTAACCACAATCTGGAGAACGTGCCGCGTATCTACCGTCAGGTACGCCCGGGTGCTGACTATAACTGGTCTCTGAAACTGCTGGAGCGTTTCAAAGAAGCGCATCCACATATTCCGACTAAGTCTGGTCTGATGGTGGGTCTGGGTGAAACTAACGACGAAATCATCGAGGTGATGCGCGATCTTCGCCGCCACGGTGTGACCATGTTGACCCTGGGACAGTATCTCCAGCCAAGCCGTCACCACCTGCCGGTACAGCGCTACGTGAGCCCGGACGAGTTCGATGAAATGAAAGCCGAAGCGATGGCGATGGGCTTCACCCACGCAGCATGCGGCCCATTTGTTCGCTCTTCATACCATGCCGATATGCAGGCTAAAGGCGAAGAAGTGAAATAATGCTGTAATATTCATTTACAGTAATACGAAAAAACCGGCCACATGAGCCGGTTTTTTTTCGCAACCCTTGGGCGATGCTGTCACTCTTTGTGAGAAAGCTTATCTGCCGGGACGTCATCCTCGGCGCTTTTCTTCGCCGCTGCATCATCATCGTTCATCGCTTTCTTAAAGCCTTTGATGGCAGCCCCCAGGTCACCACCCAGCGTGCGTAACTTCTTGGTACCAAACAGCAGGACGACCAGTGCGGCAACCACCAGCAGTTTGGTAATACTAATCTCACCCATAGATACCTTCTTTACTTATAACAGGCTGCATTCAGCGCCAAAACCTGATTGTATTAACGGTCATTTAGCGCGTGCACACAATAGCAATCTGTAACAAGGTGAATCAAGCATTGTTGAAAAAAACATCACAATAATTGCGGTGGCGCAAACCGACGATTAAGAAGAACGGGTAATTGCTGACGCGCAAGCGCAATTCTCTCTGGTTTTATCTCCGCCACCAGCAAGTCCGGGGCTTCAGCGGCGGCGGCTATCGTCACCCCCAGCGGATCAACCACCTTGCTTTGTCCGATGTTTTTCGTGCCACATTCTCCTGCGGCAACGACATAGCAGGTGGTATCCAGCGCGCGTGCCGCAAGCAGCGTTGCCCAGTGGTGCTCTTTTAACGGCCCTTTGACCCACGCGGCAGGCAGCACCAGCATGTCCGCACCCTGCAGCGCCAGATGCAGCGCCAGCTCGGGAAAACGCAGGTCATAGCAGGTCATCAGCCCGATCCTGAATCCGTCAATCTCCAGCAGCGGTGGGATATTGTCTCCGGGGTCAACGAGCCTCGACTCCTGGATGCTGAACGCGTCATAGAGATGAAGCTTGGCGTAATGTGCGACTATGGCCCCGTCACGAATCGCCACCAGCATATTCACTGCACGGCCCTGCGTGGAGGGAACATGGATCGTTAAGATTGTCGTCATCGTATTGCCCGCGCTCTGGGCGAGCAAATGTTGTAAAAATTCGCCGTCCAGCGGCTGCGCGGACTTCACGGATAAATCCGGGTCATTATCATCCCTGGCCAGCAGCGCCTCGGGGAGAACCAGCAGCGACGCCCCTTTCTGCCCGGCCTGCTTCATCAGGTTGACGCACGTGAGCGCATTTTTATGCCACTCAGGCGTGACCACAAACTGCCCTACCGCAACATACATATTTGTCCCCTTATCATAAACGGCGTTAAACTCGCTTCTCTTACACATCAAATAGCAGGTATTTAGCGTGTTACAACTACTTTTAGCCGTTTTTATTGGTGGGGGAACGGGTAGCGTTGCGCGGTGGTTTCTGAGTATGCGGTTTAATCCCCTGCATCAGGCGATTCCCATGGGGACGCTTGCCGCTAACCTGATTGGTGCTTTTATCATTGGCATGGGGCTGGCCTGGTTTAACCGAATGACGCATATCGACCCAATGTGGAAGGTATTGATTACCACCGGATTTTGCGGCGGTTTGACCACCTTCTCAACCTTTTCTGCGGAGACAGTTTTTCTCTTTCAGGAAGGCCGTATCGGCTGGGCGCTGATGAATATGGCGATCAATATGCTCGGCTCTTTTGCGATGACGGGGATCGCATTTTGGCTATTTTCTTCCGCAAGCGCGCATTAACAGCCGAACCGTTAATGTTGGCTTAATTTTTCTCTGTCACTCTGAATGCAGTACTGAACGAGGGTGACAGAATGAAACAGAGTCTGATGAGCGCAGGAATGGTGTTATTGAGCGTGCTGATCGTTGCCAGCTTCCTGAAAATGTATCTGCTTGGCTGATTCAACACGAAAAAAACCCGCTCGTTGAGCGGGTTTTGAAATTCTTGCTGACGCGTCTGAATTACAGAGCGATTACGTTAGCAGCAGAAGGGCCTTTGGCACCGTTAGTGATTTCGAACTCTACACGCTGACCTTCAGCCAGAGTTTTGAAACCATTAGACTGGATTGCAGAGAAGTGTACGAACACGTCTTTGCTGCCATCTTCAGGAGTAATGAAACCGAATCCTTTGGACTCATTAAACCACTTAACGTTACCTTTAATCTTAGACATCAAAATTACCTTTACATTAAAAAACGACACAAATGCTGTGTCGGTTATCAGTACATCAATTGTGAGACCTTTTGTCCAGCGGTTCTTTGATAAAAAGTGACTAAAGTCGCGTTAATTTTCACTGACAGATTTTTATCGCTTATGAATCAACGTCTGCGCGTTTTTTCACCAGCATGTAACGTTTTGTCAGTTAAAACTGAAAACGCATCCATGCGAAGTAAACGTTACCGTTGTTGTACGTACCCGGAATGTAGGTCATCTGGAACGTTGCGGGGCCATAGCCAATAGAGGCCAAAGGCAGCAGCACTGGGATCGGGATGTAGTTCCAGTTGTCACGTGCAGTGACCCCGGCGGTATAGCCCAAACCGACGTGGAAGTTTTCGTCCGCTAGCGGGCGCCAGGTTTTCTCCCAACCATAACCCCCAATAGGCTCCCATTTATTAAACGAGTCTTTGAAGGCCATCAGATAGATGCCATGCCAGTTTCCCTTTTCATCCCAGCGCGACTGACCAAAACCCGCACCCCATGGACGCTCGTTGTATTTATCGGTTTTCTCTTTGTCATAAGCAAACCGCGCATGCCACGTTATTGCCGGAACATAGAGATCATAATGTTCAGGTGCAGTCCATGTCTGGGAAACATTATCCGTAAAGGTTGAGAACCAGCCTTTATCCGCCTCTTTGCCTTCTGCCTGTGCAACAGAAGAAAACGTTAACTGCCCAAAAATAAACAACAAAATAGAGAAAAATGTATTACGTACGATCACAATGCAATTACCATTCTTAGTATTCGAAGCAAAGTTTACCATAAAGTAGTTGAATCAAGTCTTAACGACATCGGCGTTATTCCTAATTATTCGGCCTCTTTCCGGGAATATTCTTAAAGAAAGCATGCAGCACGCTCAAATAAACCCATTCGGAGTGTGGGCTTATACTTTAACCTTCTTAATCAGTGACATGCAAAACCACACAAAGCATTAACAATTTGTTATCATTATTGGGACATGTTGCGCTATTTCTGACGGTCAAGGGCCTCATGACATAAATGTATGAACCATGGCAAAAACACGGTTGTTCTGTTCTCTAGTCGTCTGTTTATTGATTTTAATCAGCAAGAACAGGCCAATTATTCGGCACATTTTCATCCTTCTTTTTTTTATTGATTTTTTGTGCTCCATTGCAGCAGAGATACAGGGGAAATCATGCTTACGCTATTTGAACTCCTTATTGGAGTCGTCGTCATTGTCGGCGTCGCACGCTACATCATTAAAGGCTACTCGGCCACGGGCGTATTATTTGTTGGCGGTTTAACACTGCTGATTATCAGCGCAATAATGGGGCATCAGGTGTTACCTGCCAGCGCGACCAGCACCGGTTACAGCGCTACAGATATTGTTGAATACATTAAAATATTGCTCATGAGCCGCGGCGGCGATCTGGGCATGATGATCATGATGCTGTGTGGTTTTGCGGCCTATATGACCCACATCGGCGCTAACGATATGGTCGTTAAGCTAGCCTCCAAACCCCTGCAATACATCAATTCGCCATATCTGCTGATGGTCGCGGCCTATTTCCTCGCCTGCCTGATGTCGCTGGCCGTTTCGTCGGCTACCGGACTTGGCGTACTGCTGATGGCCACGCTGTTCCCGGTTATGGTGAACGTGGGCATCAGCCGTGGTGCGGCAGCGGCAATTTGTGCGTCTCCGGCAGCCATTATTCTCTCCCCAACATCCGGCGACGTTGTGCTGGCGGCAAAGGCGGCGGAGATGTCACTCATCGACTTCGCCTTTAAAACCACGTTACCGATCTCAATCGTTGCCATAGTGGGCATGGGGATCGCGCATTTCTTCTGGCAACGCTATCTCGACAAGAAAGAAAACATCAGCCATGAAATGATGGATGTGAGTGAAATCACCACCACCGCTCCCGCGCTCTATGCCATTCTGCCGTTCACTCCGATCGTCGGAGTGCTGATTTTTGACGGCAAATGGGGTCCACAGCTGCACATCATCACCATTCTGGTTATCTGTATGCTGCTTGCCGCCGCGCTGGAGTTTGTGCGCGGTTTTAACACGCAAAAGGTCTTCTCGGGTCTGGAAGTAGCGTATCGCGGTATGGCGGATGCCTTCGCTGGCGTGGTGATGCTGCTGGTTGCAGCGGGCGTTTTTGCCCAGGGTCTGAGCACGATCGGCTTTATCCAGAGCCTGATCTCTATCGCCACCTCGTTCGGCTCGGCCAGTATTATCCTGATGCTGGTTCTGGTGGTGCTGACCATGCTGGCGGCGATGACCACCGGTTCCGGCAATGCCCCTTTCTACGCTTTCGTTGAGATGATCCCGAAGCTGGCTCACTCTTCCGGTATTAACCCGGCCTATCTCTCCATTCCTATGCTGCAGGCGTCTAACCTGGGCCGTACCATTTCACCGGTGTCGGGCGTGGTCGTTGCCGTTGCCGGAATGGCGAAAATCTCGCCATTCGAAGTCGTCAAGCGCACCTCAGTACCCGTTCTGGTTGGTCTGATTATCGTGATTATCGCCACGGAAGTGCTGGTTCCCGGCGCGGCCTAAGCTAAATTACTGATATCCAAAAAGCGCCTGCGGGCGCTTTTTGTGCTTTAATAACTTCCAGAAATTAATCGTGCTCATTCGATCAGGAAATCATATGTTCAGGAAGGATATCGTCGCCCCGTCTGGCGCAATGGCGCTTGCTCTCTTTATCTTCTCCGCACAGGCGGAACCGCTGAAGGCAACACAGTACGGCGATTTCGATCGCTATGTGTTGGCTCTGTCCTGGCAAACCGGGTTTTGCCAGAGCATGGTCGAACGCAACCGCAATGAACCTGACGAATGTCGCCTGCAAAAAGAGCGTGATAATAAAGCCGATTTTCTGACCGTTCACGGACTATGGCCCGGCCTGCCAAAATCCATCGCCGCACGCGGGGTAGATGAGCGTCGATGGATGCGTTTTGGCTGCGCCACGCGCCCCATTCCGAACATGCCGGAAGTGAAGGCCAGCCGCAAATGCGATGCCGCCGAAACCGGGCTGTCGCTTTCCGCTGCCGCAAAGCTCAACGACGTGATGCCGGGTGCAGGCGGTAATTCCTGCCTGGAACGCTACGAATACGCCAAACATGGCGTCTGCTTTGGTTTCGATCCGGATGCCTATTTCGGCACGATGGTGCGGATGAATCAGGAAGTTAAAAACAGCGCGGTTGGTAAATTCCTCGCCGATAATTACGGGAAAACCGTCAATCGCAGCGACTTTGACATTGCCGTTGCCAAAAGCTGGGGCAAAGAAAACATCAAAGCGATCAAGCTGACCTGCAACGGCAATCCGGCGTATCTGACCGAGATGCAGGTTTCGCTTAAGGCGGACACCATTAACAACCCGCTTTCTGCGGCGTCATTTGCCCCGCAGCCACATCCGGGTAACTGCGGAAAACAGTTCGTGATTGATAAAGCCGGCTACTGAGCCGCGCCCGGGCGCACCATATCAAACCGGTTTTCATCACTGATGCCATAATACGCCGTCGGCCCACCCGCACGCAGGATGGGCTGCGCTTTCGCCGTCTGGTAAATCCCCTCTTCCAGCAGCGTTTCGGCAATATGGATACCGACCACCTCCCCCAGCACCAGCCAGGTATCGACCGGTGTGCCGTCGGCACCGGTAAGCTGAATGCACTGCGACAGGCGGCACTCAAAGTTCACCGGGCTTTCCGCGACGCGGGGCGCGTTAACCAGCTGGCTCGTCGCCGGCGTGAGTCCGGCAAAGCTAAATTCATCCCGATCGTGAGGAAGCATGGCAGAGGTTTGGTTCATGGCTTCGGCAAGATCGCGGGTTGCGAGGTTCCAGACAAACTCTTTTGTTTCGTTAATATTACGCACGCTGTCCTTCCAGCCGTTGCTGGAAAAACCGATGATCGGCGGGCGATAGTTAAAGCAGTTAAAGAAGCTGTACGGTGCGAGGTTGAGCTGACCTGCCTTATCGCAGGAGGAGATCCAGCCAATCGGACGTGGACCAATAATGGCGTTTAGCGGGTCATGCGGCAGGCCGTGCCCCTGGGACGGTTGATAGAAGTACATAGTGCTCTCTCGTTGGTGGGCAACGCCCGGATACAGGACACTCAGCGTAACGTATTCCGCCGGGAATGAAGACTGAATAAATTTCAGCGAAAATTCATATGGGCCATGAATGTGACCTTCATCACTTCAAACTTGCGCGCTCAGCCAGTATCATCGGGAGAGTTAAACCCTCGCTGCCAGACGGCGAGGGTTTTCTTTTGGATCAGTTTCTGCGTTAGACGCAGCATTAACGACATGGAGTAAAAATGTCCAGACCTACCATTATCATCAATGAGCTCGACGCAGAACGTATCGACAGGCTGCTGGAAAAAGCGGAGTTCGCCTCGCTCCCCGTGGCCGACGCCCTTAATGAGGAGCTCGACCGGGCACAGATGTGCACGCCTGAGACGATGCCGCAAGACGTGGTCACTATGAACAGCCAGGTGAAATTCCGCAACCTGACCACCGGTGAAGAGCTGACCCGTACGCTGGTTTATCCGGCTCAGATGACCGACAGCAGCACACAGCTTTCTGTTCTGGCCCCTGTGGGTGCCGCACTGCTGGGGCTGCGTACGGGGGATACGATCCACTGGGAATTGCCGGGCGGCGCCTCTGCCCATCTGGAAGTACTGGCGTTGCTCTACCAGCCAGAAGCTGCGGGCGATTACCTGCGTTAAACACTTCTGAACAAGCGCCCACCCGCTTTGCACAGAGGATGCAGCCGCATCCTCTTTCCGTAAATTCACCCCATTTTCTTATATCGCGCAAAAGACCCTTAACCCAGGCTTAATCTGTTTTGGTGCCGCGGGGACGGTCATGAGTGAGATACTGGCTATCACACTTATTTTTCTCATTATTGTGGCGATTATCGTCGCGGCCGTGCTTTATCTTGAACGCCACAGTTAAGCGAGAACTCATGCAACCCCACCCGGGAAAGCATTTACCAGGCCCTTAACTTTCTGCTCTGCGGCCTCGGGCGTTTCCGCACCAGGGACCAGAATCACCTTCCGGCACTCTTCCTCCCGTTTTTCGAATACCTTATAGGCGCGTTCCGCATCCGCAAGGGGAAGATAATGGGTCACGATCTCTTCCGGGGTAAGCAGCCCTTTTTCGATCAGCGGTAACAGTTCACCCAGCCAGGCATGGACGTGCGTCTGGCCCATCTTAAACGTCAGCCCCTTATCGAAGGCATCGCCAAACAGGAAGCCATGAATAAACCCAGCGTACACGCCGGGTACGCTGACCACCCCACCGCGCCGTACGGCAGCAATGCACTGACGCAACGCTTTGCCGCTACTGCCTTCAATTTTAAGATTGCTGAGGATCGTTTCAGTGGTGCTACCTTTCGCTTCAAACCCGACTGCATCAATCACGGCGTCAACGCCGCGATGGCCCGCGGTCTGTTCGATGATTTTTTCCGCCGCGTCGTTATCATCATCAAAGTTGATAGGGATTGCGCCGTAACGCGCCTCTGCAAATCGCAACCGGTACGGATGATGATCGATAACAAAGATCTGCTCAGCCCCCAGCAGTCGCGCGCAGGCAATGGTCAGTAGCCCCACCGGCCCAGCACCGAAAACCGCTACGCTTGAGCCTTTTTCAATCTGCGCATTTTTTGCCGCCTGCCAGGCCGTGGGCAAAATATCGGAAAGGAATAACGCTTTATCATCGGAAAGAAGCTGCGGGACCTTAAACGGCCCGACGTTGCCTTTTGGCACGCGGACATATTCCGCCTGCCCCCCCGGCACGCCGCCGTAGAGATGGCTATAGCCAAACAGCGCGGCCGGTGCGGGAATTTGCTTTTTGTTCAGCGCGGCACCCTGCCCGGCATTGGTATTCTCACAGGCCGCGTATTGCTGCAGACGACAGAAGAAACAGTCTCCGCAGGCGATGACAAAGGGGATCACCACGCGATCGCCTTTTTGCAAATTCTTCACCTCTGCGCCGCACTCGACGATTTCCCCCATAAACTCATGGCCAAAAATGTCGCCGTGCTGCACCTTCGGGATCTTTCCGCGATAAAGATGCAAATCGGAGCCGCATATAGCCGTGGCCGTAACGCGCAGAATGATATCGTCAGGCTGTTCGATGATGGGATCGGGGACATTCTCGACGCGAACATGGTGCGGACCGTGATACGTAAGTGCTTTCATGCGACCTCCGAAAGGCTTCAGGTAAGTGTATAAGGGTAGCTACCCCTGAAGGTCTGCCCTGGAATACGGGGCTTTTGAGATTTATCCTGGTGAGATAAGAAAACTGACGGAGCGCTTACAGAAACCATTAATATTTTATGGTTGAATGAGTACAGCATTTATAAACAAGGAGAAACGGGTATGTATCAGAGAATTATTATGCCGGTTGATGTTTTTGAGATGGAGCTAAGCGACAAGGCCGTTCGCCATGCGGAGTTCCTGGCGCAGCAGGACGGTGTTATCCATCTTTTACACGTACTGCCAGGCTCCGCCAGCCTGAGCCTGCACCGCTTTGCCGCCGACGTGCGTCGCTTCGAAGAGCATCTGCAGCATGAAGCGGAAACGCGCCTGCAAACCATGGTCAGCCACTTCAGCATCGACCCTTCACGAATCAAAACGCACGTCAGATTCGGCAGCGTACGCGATGCGGTAAACGAACTGGCGAACGAACTGAAGGCAGACGTGGTGGTCATCGGTTCGCGTAACCCGTCAATAACCACGCATCTGCTGGGCTCTAACGCCTCCAGCGTCATCCGCCACACCCATATACCGGTGATGGTCGTCAGATAAAAAAAGAGGCCACCTTTCGGTGGCCTCTCGCTATTGCAGGTGTAGCCTTACTTTCTTTTCTTATGCGGTTTTGGTGCGAATCAGATAGTCAAATGAACTCAGAGACGCCTTCGCCCCTTCGCCCGTGGCGATAATGATCTGTTTGTACGGCACGGTGGTACAGTCGCCCGCCGCAAACACGCCTTTCACGCTGGTTTCACACTTCGCATCAATGATGATTTCACCCATGCGGTTGCGCTCAATCGCGCCTTCCAGCCAGGTGGTGTTTGGCAGCAGACCAATCTGCACAAAGATCCCTGACAGCTGAACGCTATGCACGTCGCCGCTCACGCGGTCGCGATATTCCAGACCGGTCACTTTGCTGCCGTCGCCCTTCACTTCCGTCGTCTGCGCGTTCAGTACGATGTCGACGTTTTTCAGGCTGCGAACTTTATCCTGCAGAACCTGGTCGGCCTTCATCTCTGGAGCGAACTCCAGAAGGGTAACGTGCTCAACAATCCCCGCCAGGTCGATAGCCGCTTCCACGCCGGAGTTACCGCCGCCGATCACCGCCACGCGTTTACCTTTAAACAGCGGGCCGTCGCAGTGCGGACAGTAGGTCACGCCTTTGGTGCGGTACTGATCTTCGCCGGGGACGTTCATGTTGCGCCATTTCGCACCGGTGGCAATGATAATGCTGCGCGCTTTCAGCACCGCGCCGGACGCGGTTTCAATCTGGTGTAAACCACCCTCTACTGCGGCCGGAACCAGCTTGCTGGCGCTCTGGCTGTCGATCACGTCCACGTCATAGTCGCTGACGTGCGCCTTCAGCGCACCCGCCAGCTTCTGGCCTTCGGTCTTCGGTACGGAGATGTAGTTTTCGATATCCACGGTATCGAGCACCTGGCCACCAAAGCGTTCGCCCATCAGGCCGGTACGAATACCTTTACGCGCGGAGTACACCGCTGCCGCCGCACCCGCAGGGCCGGAACCGACGATCAGCACGTCGTATGCATCGCGTTTGTTCAGCGCTTCCGCCGCACGTTTTTCAGCACCGGTATCCACTTTAGCAACGATTTCGGTCAGCGTCATACGCCCCTGGCCGAACTCTTTGCCGTTCATGTAGACCGCCGGAACGCCCATCACGTTGCGATCGGTGATTTCATTCTGGAAGGTACCGCCGTCAATTGCCGTGTGCTTGATGCGCGGGTTCAGGACCGACATCAGGTTCAGCGCCTGCACCACGTCCGGGCAGTTGTGGCAGGAGAGCGAGTAATAGGTTTCAAACTCAAAATCGCCGTCGATATCGCGGATCTGCTCCAGCAGCGCCTGCGCTTCTTTTGACGGATGACCACCGGTCCACAGCAGCGCCAGCACCAGTGAAGTAAATTCGTGGCCCAGCGGCGAGCCTGCAAAGCGCGGTCCCTGGTCGGAGCCTGGGTTGGTAATCAGGAAAGAGGGCTTACGGACCGGCAGCGCGTTGTCTTCTTTGAAGGTCACTTTCGGCGACAGCTCGGCGATCTCCGCCAGCAGTTCCTTGATCTCTGCCGATTTGGCGCTGTCGTCCAGCGTGGCAATCAGCTCAACGGGTTTGGTCAGTTTCTCAAGGTAGGCCTTGAGCTGGGTTTTCATGTTAGTGTCGAGCATTGTTCTTCCCTCTCTTAAGACGTCATCATGCAAGCTGCCTTATACGGGCGGCCTGAATGCAACTTGCATCATGGTGCTGGAATGAAATGGGCGCGGGTGCGCCCATTGATTGCCGGATGGGCAAAACTTAGATTTTACCAACCAGATCTAAGGATGGAGCCAGCGTTGCTTCGCCTTCTTTCCATTTCGCCGGGCACACTTCGCCTGGGTGAGAAGCCACGTACTGAGCGGCTTTCACTTTACGCAGCAGGTCAGAAGCATCACGGCCGATACCTTCAGCGGTAACTTCGATAGCCTGGATAATGCCCTGCGGGTCAACAACGAAGGTCGCGCGGTCTGCCAGGCCTTCATCTTCACGCATGTTGTCGAAGTTACGGGTCAGGGCGCCAGTCGGGTCGCCGATCATCGCGTATTTGATTTTCGCAATGGTTTCAGAGCTGCCGTGCCATGCTTTGTGGGTGAAGTGGGTATCGGTAGAGACAGAGTAAACGTCTACGCCCAGCTTCTGCAGTTCGTCGTAATGGTCAGCCACGTCACCCAGTTCGGTCGGGCAAACGAAGGTGAAGTCAGCCGGATAGAAGAAGAAGACGCTCCAGCGGCCTTCGGTATCTTTCTCGGTAACTTCGATGAACTCACCGTTTTTGAACGCCTGGTTTTTGAAAGGTTTAATTTTAGTATTAATCAAAGACATCTGTACTTCCTCCGTGTTTTCGTTGAGATGTAAGGTAACCAACTTTATTCATCGGGGCTAATGCGTATGCTTTATCAAATCAATCAGCCAAACCTTACAACGTCGACAAGACAACAAAGTGAACCTTTTACAGGAAAGCCTGAAAGTAAAAAGGCCGCCTCAACGGGCGGCCCTGATACCTGAATTCCCCGCAGGTACATTCAGTGCCAGCCGAAACTGGCGTTGCGTTGCGCTCTACAACCCTTTATATCAAGGCGGTAACAGCCGTTTGATTACACCATCCGCGCAGGGATTGAGCAATCCATAAGAGAAGCATTCCTGCCTATGGCTGTGATAGGTTGTGTCGAACATCATTCCGGAGCGTTATCAATTGGTTTTCATTATAAAACTATCGCAATATATAAATGACAATTGTCATTTAAAATGATCGCACCCTTTTTCTAAGATAAAATCATCTCAATCGCTTTTGACGCGCCATTTCAATAATGTGCCACCGTGATATATTAAGATGATTTTAATTTAAAACTAAGAGAGCTAACCAAAAGAGTTATAAATGGTTAGCCTCAAACTATTGTTATCCGTTATATGATAACCACAGCAAACGCAGTACCTTCAGGACGAAACATGGCAAACCTCTATGACCTTAAAAAATTCGATCTTAATCTGTTAGTCATTTTCGAGTGCATTTACCAACACCTTAGTATCAGTAAAGCCGCCGAGACGCTGTATATCACCCCCTCTGCCGTAAGCCAGTCACTGCAACGTCTGAGAGGACAACTCAACGATCCTCTGTTTATTCGTTCCGGTAAAGGGATCACGCCCACGACCGTCGGCGTCAATTTGCATCATCATCTGGAACAAAACCTGAACCAGCTGGAGCAGACTATCAATATCATGCACAGCAGCGGGTTGAAGAAGAACTTTGTCATTTATTGCCCGCATTTTATGAGTACGAAAGCAACGCTTGACCCTATAAAACTGCTCATGGACAACCATAACTATTCAATTGAATTACATGATGTTTTTCTTTCTCCTGATTCTGCGGAAGATCTCTTAGCCTACCGAAGAGCCGACCTGATATTTTCGTTTTCTTCTTCGAACAGTCACTCTATCGCCTGTAGCCTCTACCATAAGCTTCCTTTCGTTCTCGTTTGTCGGGAGGGTCATCCCCGCCTCAGCGAAAATCCTACGCGTGAAGAGATTCTGAATGAAAACTTCACCGCCTGGCTGAACGATGAGAACAGCGTCAAAGGCTATCAGGAAAAGGCCGATAACCTGTTATTCGAAAGAAATATCGTCTATCGTAGCGACTCTTTTATATCCCTTCTGTCGGCGATCGGTTCGTCCGACCTCATAGGATTAGTGCCCGCACCGGCCTTCGAACAATATGGGCCAGCCCTCAACCTGCGCAAAGTGGAAACAGATATTCAATTACCCAGCATTGATATTTACATGATGTACAATCGTTCCGCGCTCAATAGCTCGGCATTCGCGAGCTTTATTGAAGAAATATCCTTACCGTGAGATATTTCTGTGGTTCTCGCAAAAAATGGGAACCACACCGTTAAAACATACACCACCGTTATAGAATTACGCGGCATATCCGTTACATATCCAATTAATGATTGACTGTTATAATCCGCTCTCTAGTATTGACGCTACAGTCAGGTATTTATCCCTCAGGATGAGAATTAGCATGTCACTTTATAAATACCCTATAAATCAGGATGTACTTACTGCTGCCCGGGAGCGAATAAAATGGACTCTCGAAAATTTACCCAGAACCTGTGTCTCTTTTTCAGGAGGTAAAGACTCCACCGTCATGCTGCATCTGGTTGCCCGACAGGCGCGACTGATGAACATTAAAATAGATGTGCTCTTTATCGACTGGGAAGCGCAGTTTTCCCATACCATTACCCATGTGGAACATATGCGCGAGCTGTACAGCGATGTCATCGACCATTTCTGGTGGATCGCGCTTCCCCTGACAACGCAAAATTCACTGTCGCAATTCCAGCCGGAATGGCAATGCTGGGAACCCGGCACCCGATGGGTCCGCCAGCCACCTGACGATGCGATAACCGATCCCGCTTTTTTTCCTTTCTACCAGCCTGGCATGACGTTTGAAACCTTTGTCCGCAGTTTCTGCGACTGGTTCTCTCTCAATCGCCCGGCGGCGGTACTGATTGGCATCCGCGCCGATGAGTCTTACAACCGTTTTCTGGCTATCGCGTCGGCGCGCAAGCAGCGGTTTGCCGACGATAAGCCCTGGACAACCGTCGCTCCGGGAGGACATGCCTGGTATATCTACCCTCTCTACGACTGGAAAACCGCCGATATATGGACCTGGTTCGCCAAATCGGGATGTTGCTATAACCCGCTCTATGACCTGATGTTTCAGGCCGGCGTGCCGCTACGCTACATGCGTATTTGTGAACCTTTTGGCCCGGAGCAGCGCCAGGGATTATGGCTCTACCACGTTGTTGAACCCGATCGCTGGGCGGCCATGTGCGAGCGCGTGAGCGGCGCGCGCAGCGGAGGGATGTACGCCGGACACGATAACCATTTTTATGGTCATCGAAAAATTCTGAAACCCGAACACCTCTGCTGGCGGGAATATGCCATGCTGCTCCTCGACAGCATGCCGCAACATACGGCTGAGCATTACCGCAATAAAATCGCCATTTATCTGCACTGGTATCAGAAGAGAGGCCTGGAGGATATTCCCGATACCCAGGACGGTGATATCGGTGCCAAAGATATTCCCTCATGGCGCCGTATTTGTAAGGTTCTCCTTAATAACGACTACTGGTGCAGGGCGCTATCGTTCAGCCCAAACAAACCCAAACATTATCAGCGCTACAGCGAAAGAGTGAAGGCGAAACGCAAGGAGTGGGGCATATTATGCGACAAAGACTAATCAACGAGATAGAAACGTACCTTCAGTCACTTCCCGAAGAGGATCGCATTAACGCCATAAATGCTTTTCGTGAGGCGATCCATCAACACAGTCCGTTTCGTGAGCAACCGATAGACTGCGTCCTCTGGATCAAACAGGACGCTATTACCGCTAACGACTACAACCCCAATAACGTTGCGCCACCAGAAAAACGGCTGCTCAGTAAGTCGCTGGAGCTCGATGGATTCACCCAACCTATCGTTGTGACAGAAAGTAAACCGCAACACTACGAAATTGTGGATGGTTTTCATCGCCATGAAATCGGTAAAAATCGGGCGGCGTTGAAGCATCAGCTCAAGGGGTATCTCCCCGTCACCTTCCTGCGCCAGGACCGACAGGATAAACATGACCGTATGGCTGCCACTATTCGTCACAACCGGGCGCGGGGTCGACACCAGATTAACGCCATGTCGGAGATCGTTCGCGAGCTGGTGCAGCTTGGCTGGAATGACGAGAGAATAAGCAAGGAGCTGGGAATGGACGGCGATGAAGTCTTGCGCCTCAAGCAAATCAACGGTCTGCTGGAGCTGTTTGCAGACCGCCGTTACTCAGAAGCCTGGACGGTGAAATAATCAGAGCGTGTTAAGACGCTCTGCCGCCGCCAGCAGCGTCGATTCCTGCTTCGCAAAGCAAAGACGAATCAGCTTATGCGGGAAGGGATCGGCGCAGAATACCGACAGCGGAATGGCGGCCACGCCCACCTCTTTCGTCAGCCACTGGCAGAAACTCACGTCGTCCAGATCGGAAATCGCGCTGTAGTCGGCGAGCAGGAAATAGGTCCCTTCTGAGGGCAAAATTTCCAGACGGCTTTTGCTTAATGCCGTCACAAACAGATCCCGACGTTCACGATAGAAGTGCGGCAGCTCGCGGTAATGCGCGGGCTCAGCACGCAGCATATCCGCCAGCGCCAGCTGAGCCGGCGTGTTCACGGCAAACGTCAGGTACTGATGCACTTTGCGCAGCTCAGCGCTGATGGCCGCCGGGGCCACGCAGTACCCTACCTTCCAGCCGGTCATATGGTAGGTCTTACCAAACGAAGAGACGGCGATAGCACGCTCGCGAAGCTGCGGATGGGCCAGCACGCTGGCATGCCCTTCCTCAGCAAAGCAGATGTGCTCGTAGACTTCATCGCTCAGGACGTAAATTTCCCGTTCGGCGATAGCCTGCCACAGCGCAGCAAAATCGGCTTTTTGCCACACCGTCGCCGACGGATTGTGCGGGGTATTCAGGATCACCAGGCGGGTTTTGTCGCTCAGCAGCGCAGCAAACGCCTGCCAGTCAGGGCGAAAATGCGGCGGCTGGAGCGCCACGCGCTTCACCACGCCGCCGGAGAGTTCAACCGCAGGCGCATAGCTGTCGTAGCTCGGATCAAAGCAGATGACTTCATCGCCCGTACGCACCAGCGCGGTGATGGCCGCATACAGCGCTTCGGTCGCCCCTGCCGTCACCGTAATGTCGCTGTTCGCATCGGGCTTATGGCCATACAGTTCCGCCGTTTTATCCGCAATGGCTTCCCGCAGCGCCTGCACACCCGTCATCGGCGCATACTGATTCGCCCCCTGCGCCACGTGGTACGCCAGGCGCTCCTGCAGATAGGGCGGGCCGTCGAAATCCGGAAAGCCCTGAGAAAGGTTAATGGCGTTGTGCTGCTGCGCCAGAGCGCTCATCTGCGTAAAGATGGTGGTACCGAGATTGGGAAGTTTACTCTGCGGAATCAATGCGTTATTGCTCATTGTGTTGTGCCTGCTTGTAATACTTATGTTGCTGCCACTATAACACGATGTTAGTCTTTGGCAATCAAGACGCTTAGACGTCTAAACCATATGAATATTCCTGGCCGCGAGGGTAAAAGGAAATGACAGACAACCTGCAACTTACACATCTTGTCGACGCCTGCCGCTGGATTGGCGCCAAAGGCTGGGCGCCCGCCACCGGCGGCAATATGTCGGTGCGTCAGGACGAACATCTGTGCTGGCTCAGCGAATCCGGAAAGGACAAAGGCAGCCTCACCACCGATGACTTCCTGCAGGTCGAGATTGCCACCAATCGCGCCCCGTCCGGTCGTAAACCGTCGGCGGAGACCGGGCTGCACACCCTTATCTATCGTCTGTTTCCTGAAGCCAACGCCGTCCTTCACGTTCACACGGTTAACGCCACGGTGCTGTCCCGTCTGGTCAAAGAAGCCGAGCTCAACATCAGCGGCTTTGAGATGCAAAAATCCCTCACCGGGCAGACCACGCATATGGACACGGTGGCTATCCCGATCTTTGATAACGACCAGGATATCGACGCCCTCGCCTCCCGAATCGCCCATTACGCAGAGGAACGCCCGCTTAATTATGGTTTTCTTCTGCGCGGTCATGGCTTAACCTGCTGGGGACGCGACGTGGCCGAGGCCCGCCGTCATCTGGAAGGGCTAGAATTCTTATTTGAATGCGAAATGCGTTTACGACAACTGGAGAGAATATGATTCGCGCGATTGTGACGGATATTGAAGGGACCACCAGCGATATTCGTTTTGTCCATGACGTTTTGTTCCCCTACGCGCGTGAGCGGCTGGCGGCCTTCGTGACCGCGCAGCAGTACGCCGAGCCGGTCAAATCCATTCTGGACAACCTGCGTGATGAAATCGATAACCCGCACGCCAGCGTCGGCGAACTTATCGACGCTCTGTTTGCCTTTATGGACGAAGACCGCAAATCGACCGCGCTCAAAGCCCTGCAGGGGATCATCTGGCACGACGGCTACGTTAACGGCGACTTTACCGGACACCTCTACCCCGACGTGCTGCCTGCGCTGGAAAAGTGGAAAGCGCAAGGGATTGATCTCTATGTTTATTCCTCTGGCTCCGTCGCCGCGCAGAAACTGTTATTTGGCTACAGCGACGAAGGTGATATTACTCATCTGTTCAGCGGCTATTTCGATACCCACATCGGCGCCAAGCGCGAGGTGCAGTCTTATCAGAACATCGCGGCGCAAACGGGCATTGCCCCGTCGCAGATCCTGTTCCTGTCCGATATTCATCAGGAGCTGGATGCGGCTGAACAGGCAGGTTTTCGTACCCTGCAGCTGATTCGCGGTGATGATGACGGCGCAAGCCACCACCATCAGGTCCACCAGTTTGACGAGATTAACCCGGAGCAGATCCCTTCATGAGCGCATTGACCATTTATTCCGACAAAGACGCCAGTCAACACCAGTGGCACAGTACCGACGCCGCCGAGATTGCCCAACAGCTCAACGCCAAAGGCGTGCGGTTTGAACGCTGGGCTGCGGATCGCGATTTAGGACACGATCCCGCGCCTGAAGCCGTGATCGAGGCGTATCAACATGCGATCGACAAACTGGTGGCAGAGAAGGGTTACCAGAGCTGGGACGTGATCAGCCTGCGCGCCGACAATCCGCAGAAAGATGCGCTACGCGCGAAGTTCCTGAACGAACACACCCACGGCGAAGATGAGGTACGCTTTTTCGTGGAAGGCGCGGGGCTGTTCTGCCTGCACATTGGCGATGAGGTGTATCAGGTGCTGTGCGAGAAAAACGACCTGATCTCCGTCCCCGCGGGCACGCCGCACTGGTTTGATATGGGCTCAGAGCCGAACTTTACCGCCATTCGTATTTTCGATAACCCGGAAGGCTGGGTGGCCCAGTTTACCGGTGATGCGATTGCGGATGCGTATCCACGCCTGGCATGATCTTTTCTCCCTCTCCCTGTGGGAGAGGGTAAGGGTGAGGGCATCCGAGCGCGTTACACCTTCAATCCCTTCACATATCCCACCAGCTGATCCAGCACAATCCCCCATCCTTCGTGGAAGCCCATCTGATCATGCTGCTCGCGGATCTCCTTCGTCGGATGACGCGCAATCGCCGTATAGCGGGTTTTCCCCTCCCCGACATCTTCCAGCAATAAAATCGCCGTCATAAACGGCTTCTCGGCCGGTTTCCAGCCTTCGGTATAGCCGTCGGTAAAGACCAGCTTTTTACCGGGATCGATTTCCAGGAAGACGCCCCGGTTATCCATCCGCTGACCGTCCACCTCAAACACGGTGTTGAACCGCCCGCCCACGCGCAGGTCGAGATCGCATTCGGTCACCTTATGGGGAGCAGGAATGAAGAAGTTTTTGATGTGTTCCGGCGTAGTCCAGCAGAGCCAAAGCAGGTCGCGCGGTGCATCCACCACGCGCTCCAGTTTTAAGTCAGTTTCAGGATCGAGCGTCACGATGTTGTCCTCTTAAGGGAGCCCCTTAAAGGATAGCCGGACTCAGGCAAATTTCCCTTCCGCAACCTCTTCCGGCGTGACCACGCCCGTATCCAGCACCCAGCCGCTAATCAGCGAGGCTGGCGTAACGTCAAACGCCGGGTTGTAGACCTGCGCGTTTTCCGGCGCCCACTGAACCGCGCCAAAGCTTCCGGCGACGCCCGTCACCTCGCTGGCGGCACGCTGCTCAATCGGGATCGCGTCGCCGTTCGGGCATTCCGGGTCGAGGGTCGTTTGCGGCGCGGCCACATAGAACGGAATGCCGTGGAATTTTGCCAGCACCGCCAGGGAGTAGGTGCCGATTTTGTTCGCCACGTCGCCGTTAGCCGCAATGCGGTCTGCGCCCACCCACACGGCGTCTACCTGCCCTTTCGCCATCAGGCTGGCGGCCATGGAATCGGTAATCAGCTGATACGGCACACCCAGCTCGCCAAGCTCCCACGCGGTCAATCTACCGCCCTGCAGCAGCGGGCGGGTTTCATCGACCCAGACGTTGCTGACGTTGCCTTCCTGGTGCGCGCGAGCAATGACCCCAAGCGCCGTACCGACCCCCGCCGTTGCCAGTCCGCCGGTGTTGCAGTGGGTCAGCAGGCGGCTGCCGGGCTTCACCAGCGCGCTGCCCGCTTTCGCAATGGCATCACAGAGTCGTTTATCTTCATCAATCAGGCGCAGCGCCTCCGACACCAGCGCCGGAACATACTCTTCCTGCCACAGCGCAATCTTCATGCGGTCGAGATTGTTCATCAGGTTCACCGCCGTCGGGCGGGACGCGCGCAGGGTTTCCAGCGCAATCGCCAGCTCGTCACGGTTTTTGCCGTTTTCCGCCAGCAGCGCCAGCAGCAGGCTTGCAGAGAGACCAATCAGCGGCGCGCCGCGCACGCGCAGGGCGTGGATATGCCCAACCAGCGCCTCTACGGTCGAGGCATCCAGCCAGCGTTTCTCCTGCGGGAGGGCCTGCTGGTCGAGAATAAAGAGCTGATTATTCGCCACCCGCAGGCTGGTCGTCTGTAATGTCTGCATGTCGTTAATTCCCTGTTGCGTTGTTGTAGCACATTGTGTCAGGATGAAATCCAGATGTATAGACGTCTACATGTCTTAATTTAAAAACTCGTGAGGAGCAGGCCATGTCGCAATACCGTACCTTTACCGCTCAGGATGCCGTGGAGTATGCCAGGCAGTTTGGCGGACTTGACGATCCTTCATCGCTGGTAGAGGCGCAGGAGATTGGCGACGGCAACCTCAATCTGGTCTTTAAAATTTTCGACAGCGCGGGCGTGAGCCGCATCGTCGTTAAGCAGGCGCTACCCTACGTGCGCTGCGTCGGCGAGTCCTGGCCGCTGACGCTGGACCGCGCCCGTCTGGAGGCGCAAACCCTGGTCGAGCACTACCGGCACAGCCCGCAGCACACCGTGAAAATCCACCACTTCGATCCGGAGCTGGCAGTGATGGTGATGGAAGATCTCTCCAGCCATCGCATCTGGCGCGGCGAGCTGATCAAAAATAATTATTACCCGCTGGCGGCGCGTCAGCTGGGTGAATACCTCGCGCACGCGCTGTTCTACACCAGCGATTTCTACCTGCACCCGCACGAGAAGAAAGCGCAGGTGGCGAAATTCATCAACCCGGAGATGTGCGAGATCACCGAAGATCTGTTCTTCAACGATCCGTACCAGATCCACGAGCGCAACAGCTACCCGGCCGAGCTGGAAAATGACGTCGCGGCGCTGCGCAACGACGCTCAGCTGAAAATGGCCGTGGCCTCCCTGAAGCACCGCTTCTTCTCGCACGCCGAAGCGCTCCTGCACGGCGATATTCACAGCGGGTCGATTTTTGTGGCGGACGGCAGCCTGAAGGCCATCGACGCCGAGTTTGGCTACTTTGGCCCGATTGGCTTTGACGTCGGTACCGCCATCGGCAACCTGCTGCTGAACTTCTGCGGCCTGCCGGGGCATCTGGGCATTCGCGATGCCGCCGCCGCGCGCGAGCAGCGCCTGACCGATATTCAGGAGCTGTGGAACACCTTCGCGGAACGCTTCCAGGCGCTGGCACACGAGAAAACGCGCGACGCCGCGCTCGGCGCGCCGGGTTACGCCTCCGCGTTCCTGAAAAAAGTCTGGCATGACGCCATCGGCTTCTGCGGCACCGAACTCGTTCGCCGCAGCGTCGGGCTTTCCCACGTCGCGGATATCGACACCATTCAGGACGAGGCCATGCGACACGAATGCCTGCGCCACGCGATAACGCTCGGTAAAGCGCTGATTGTGATTGCCGACCGCATCGACAGTGCGGAAGATCTGGTGGCGCGGGTGCGGCAGTATAGTTGATTTTCTCCCTCTCCCTGCGGGAGAGGGCCGGGGTGAGGGCATCAAACTGCGCTTACCCCAAATACTCAATCACCGACAGCCCGCCGTTATAGTCCGTGCTGTAGATAATTCCCTGCGCATCCACAAACACATCACACGACTGGATCACCTGCGGGCGATTCGGTCGAGTATCCATCATTTTCTCCGGTGCCGCAGGCACCAGCGCACCGGTTTCAACCGGTCGATACGGATTGGAAATGTCATACGCGCGCACGCCCGCGTTCTGATACGTCGCAAAAATCAGCGTCGAGCTGACGAAGCTCCCCGGCCGGTTCTCGTGCAGGTTGTGCGGCCCGAAATGCGCCCCTTTCGCCACGTAGTCGATTTCATCCGGCTGGGGGAAGGTAGAAATACTGACCGGATTCGACGGCTCGCGGATATCAAACAGCCAGATCAGCTTCTCGCCGTCTTCCTGGTTATCGAGCACCGCTTCGTCCAGCACCACCAGCAGATCGCGGTCGGGCAGCGGCAGCGCGGTGTGCGTGCCGCCGCCAAACGGCGGGCTCCAGTTACGGTGGCTAATGAGCTTAGGACGGGTACGATCCTTCACGTCCAGCAGCGTCAGGCCGCCGTCGCGCCAGCTGCCGTACGCGGTATCGCCGGCAATAATCGCATGGTGGAGCGCGTAGCGTTTCCCTTCCGGCCAGTTCGGCTGTTCACCTTCAGCCTGGTTCATCCCCGGCAGCCACCAGCGCCCTGCCACCTCAGGCTTACGCGGGTCGGCCAGGTCGATCGTCAAAAAGATGTAGTCGGTAAAGCCGTCGATCAGCGCCGACACGTACGCCCAGCGTCCGCCGACGTACCAGATGCGGTGGATGCCGATACCGCTCAGCGACAGAAAACCGATTTCGCACGGCTTGTCCGGCGTGGAGATATCAAACACGCGCAGCCCGGCGCTCCAGCCTTTGTCCTGCACGTCGCGGACAGTCTCGCCCACCTGCCGGGTGTAGTAGACCTTCTCGTCGGCAAAGCGGGCATCGGCAAACAGATCCCGGGCGTTGATGACCAGCAGCAGGTCATCATGCGCCTGCAGATGCACGTTCCAGGTGCCGGGCGGCGCGGGCACGTAGCCTGCCGCTTTCGGGTTTTTCGGGTCGCGCACGTCGACAATCGAAAAGCCCTGCGACACCATATGGCCGATATAGGCGAAACCGCGATGCACCATCAGCTGCACGCCGTCCGGGCGACCCCCCTGATCGCTATGGCCAATCAGCCGCATATTGCGGCTGTATTCGGGCGTAGGGAGCTCGCTCATTTATTTTTCGCTTCCAGCGTCGCAAACCACGGCGCGATAAAATCTTCCGTCTGGCCCCAGCCCGGAATGATTTTGCCCAGCGACGCCACGTTCACCGCGCCCGGCTGGGCGGTCAGCAGCGCCTGAGGAATGGCGGCTGCCTTAAAATCGTAGGTCGCTGGCGTCGCTTCCCCGGCAATCTTGTTCGCCACCAGACGCACGTTGGTCGCGCCAATCAGCTTCGGATCCACCGCCACGCTCACCTTCCACGGGCTGCCCGGCTCGCGCATCAGCTGCAGATCCTGGTTAGAGATGTCGATGCTGTAGAGCTTAATCTCGGTGCGGCCGTTCTCTTTCAGCGCCTTATACGCGCCCTGGCTGAAGGCGTCCCAGGTTCCCCAGATGGCATCGATTTTGCCTTTCGGGTATTTCGCGAGGATTGCACCCACCTTGTTGGCGGTGTCGCCCTGCACGTCGGAAGAGACCGCACCGATAGACTCCAGCTCTTTAATGTCCGGATACTGTTTTTGCAGCTCTTTATAGGCCGCCTGGCGACGCTCCATCGGCGGGAAGCCCGCCACCCACAGCTTGACGATATTGGCCTTGCCGTTGAAATCTTTCGCCAGCTGGCCGAAGGAGAGGTTCGTCAGGGAGGCATCATCCTGCTGGGTAACGGTCACGCCCGGGATCTCGCCGTTGACGGCGGTATCAAATACCGCGACCTTAATCCCGGCGTCCACCGCCTTCTTCACCAGCGCGGTGGAGTACGGATCGCGGCCCTGAGACAGGATAATCCCGTCGTACTTCTGGCTGATGGCCTGGTTCACGAAGTCCTGGAATTTGGCGTCGTCCCCGTTGCTTAAAAAGGTGCTGACCTTAAAGCCAAGCTTCTTCCCTTCCTGAATGGCCCCGGCAATAAACTGTGTGGTGTTGTCGTCTGAGCCGAGGTTACGGATCACCGCGATGCGGATCGGGCCGTCATGGTTGGCAATGGCCGCCGGAAGCGGTGCAGGCGTGGCCGCGAAGCCAGGCAGAGCGGTGAATAACCCTAATGCCACCAAAGAGAGTGCAATCTTTTTCATTTTTTATCCCGTTGTGTTGTCAGCGTTTTTGTATGTAGGTAATCGCCAGCGCTACCGCGAGCACCAGCCCTTTTATAATGTCCATGGCGTAATACGGCACGGAGAGCATCACCAGCCCGTTCGACAGCACGCCGAGAATAACCGCCCCGACCAGGGTCCCCAGCGCGTTCGGCTTGCCGGACCCGGCCAGCGAGAAGCCAATCCACGCCGCCGCCACCGCATCCATCAGATATCCGCCGCCTGCGTTCACCTGCGACGAGCCAATGCGCGAGGCCAGCAAAATCCCGCCCAGGCCCGCCAGCAGCGAGGCAATCACGTAGGCCGCCACCTTGTAGCGGGTGGTGCGAATGCCGGAGAGACGCGCCGCTTCCGGGTTACCGCCAATGGCGTACATCCGGCGTCCATGAGTGGTGAGCGACAGCCCCAGCTGTGCCAGCACGGTCACCACCAGCATGACGATCACGATGGTCGGCACCTGTCCCAGCAGGCTGAACGTCGCCGGAATAGTCCCTTCCGCCATATCGCCGCTCGGCAGCACCATGTTTTCGGTAATCGACCCGCCGTAGCTGTAGGTCATCGCCACGCCCTGGATCACAAACAGGCTGGCCAGCGTCGCGAGCATGTCCGGAATGCGCAGGATGACGATCAGAAAGGCGTTAAACAGCCCCACCAGCGTGCAGAGCGCGAGGGTAATCAGAATCGACTCGGTGGTGCCGAAGCCGTGCCAGACGAAAAGGGAAATCACCAGCGCGTTCGCCAGCGACGCGGTAGACCCCACGGAGAGATCGAATCCGCCGATGGTCAGCGAAATCGACACGCCTATGGCAATCACCGTCACGATGGCAATCGAGCGCAGGATATTGATGATGTTATTCGGATCGAGGAAGCTGTCCGACGCCAGACCAAAGACGGCCACCAGCGCGACGACGGTCAGCAACATGCCCCACCTGTAGAGAAAATCGAAAATCTGCTGACGGCCAGACGCCGTCGCGTTTACTGAAAGGGCCTTGCTCACGACGCCGTTCCTCCGGTTGAATAATAAAGTAATGTCTCTTCACGGGCCTCGGTCCCGGCGATTTCCGCCACGATGCGCCCGTCCCACAGCACGCAGATGCGGTCGCACAGCCCGACCAGCTCGGCAAATTCGCCGGAGGCGTAAATCACCCCTTTGCCCTCGCGCGCCAGGCCGTCAATCAGCTGGAAAAGATCGGTTTTGGCCTTCACGTCCACGCCTTTGGTCGGCTCGTCGAAGATCAGCACGCTCGCGTCATTGCGCAGCCACTTGCCGATAGCCACCTTCTGCTGGTTACCGCCGGAGAGACGTCGCAAAACCTGCCCGGGACCGCGCGCGCGAACGCCGACGCGGGCGATCACCTCCTCCGCCCAGCGCCACGCCTGACGATGGCCGAACAGGCTCCAGCGCGAGAAGCTGTTATCAGCGCACACGGCAAGGTTCATGCTCACCGGCTCGTCGATAAAAATACCCTCTTTACGCCGCTCTTCCGGCACCAGCGCCAGCCCGCGCAGCACCGAGTCCGCCGGATCGCGCGGCTGCCAGGGCTGTTGATTCAGCTCACCGCGCGCCACGCGGCTTTTGCTGGCGCCAAACAGCGCCTTACAGAGTTCGGTTTTTCCCGCCCCCGCCAGCCCGGCAATACCAAGAATTTCGCCCTTGCGCAGGTGCAGGGAGATATCTTTCAGCAGCGCGTCGTCGTGCAGACCTTCTACCCGCAGGAGCGTCTCTTCGCCGTGCGGTGGCCGCGCGGGCGGATAGATATCGCTCAGCACGTGGCCGAGCATCTTCTCGACGATCGCTTCTCCGCTAAGATCGGCCATCGGTCCGGACTCAATCAGCTTGCCGTCGCGCAGCACCGTCAGGGTGTCGCAGATGGCCTTCAGCTCGTGAATGCGGTGGGAGATAAACACCACGCCGATGCCCTGCTGCTTTAAGCGTCTGACTACCGCAAACAGGCGCTCGCTCTCGTGCGCGTCCAGCGGCGCGGTGGGCTCATCAAGAATCAAAAAACGGCAGTGGTGGGATAGCGCCCGCGCCAGCAAAATCTGCTGCTTTTCGGCAAGCGTGCAGCTGTCGATGGAACGGCGTACGTCCAGAGAAACATCCAGCTGCGCCAGCGCCTGTCTCGCCTGCTGACGGATCGCGCGCCAGCTGAAGCGATGCCCCGGCTGCGCCAGCTGGTCGAGCATGATGTTCTCGGCGATGCTTAACCCCGGGATCAGGGCCACGTCCACTTCCTGCTGCACAAGGTGGATCCCCAGCCGTTTGGCATCGAGCGGTTCGCGGATGTTTACCGGCTGGTTGTTAATGCTGATCTCGCCCTCATAGTGGTCGTGCGTCCCGCACAGCACCGCCATCAGCGTCGATTTTCCCGCGCCGTTGGCGCCGGTCAGCGCATGTACGGAGCGGCCGGATAAGGTGAAATTCACGCGCGACAGCGCCTGAAAGCCGGAAAAGGCCAGGCTGATACCGCGCATTTCAAGGCGACTGGAAACCATCCGCGTAAATCCTTCATTACTCTTCTGATTTATCGAATTTTTCACAGCTCCGGTTGACTGACAACGACGGAAAAGGCATAAGTTAAAGCGAAATATTATTAGCCATCCGGATGTCCAGACATAACATCGGGTTAGCGCTTCCCAAAAAGGACACCATCATGAGCAACACCGATATCCGCGTCGTGCCTGGCCCGGCGAATTACTTCTCTCATTCCGGAAGCCTTGCGCATCTGAATGACTTCTTTACCCCTGAACAGCTTTCCCGCGCGGTGTGGATCTACGGCGAGCGCGCGATCGAAGGCGCGCGCCCTTTCCTGCCGGAGAGCTTTAATGCGCCGGGGGCGAAACACCTGCTGTTTAAAGGCCACTGCAGCGAGCGCGACGTCACCCATCTGGTGAATGAATCCGGCAGCGACGCCAGCGTGGTGATTGGCGTTGGCGGCGGCGCGGTGCTCGATGCCGTCAAGGCCGTGGCGCGCCGCTTAGGAGTGCCGTTCGTGGGCATCCCCACTATTGCCGCCACCTGCGCGGCGTGGACCCCGCTCTCCGTCTGGTACAACGATGCCGGTCAGGCGCTACATTTTGAGATCTTCGACGACGCCAACTTCCTGGTGCTGGTGGAGCCGCAGATCGTCCTTAACGCACCCGCGGAATACCTGCTGGCGGGCATCGGCGATACGCTGGCGAAGTGGTACGAAGCGGTAGTGCTCGCCCCGCAGCCTGAAAAGCTGCCGCTGACCGTACGGCTGGGCATCAACGGCGCGCTGGCTATCCGCGACGTGCTGCTGGAGCACAGTGAGGAAGCCCTGGCTGACCAGCAGCGCGGTGAACAGACGCAGGCGTTCCGGGACGTGGTGGATGCGATTATCGCAGGCGGCGGGATGGTCGGCGGTCTGGGCGAACGCTATACCCGCGTGGCGGCGGCGCATGCGGTGCACAACGGTTTGACCGTGCTGCCGCAGACGGAAAAATACCTCCACGGCACCAAGGTGGCCTACGGCATTCTGGTGCAGAGCGCCCTGCTCGGCCAGGACGACGTGCTGGCACAGCTGGTCTCGGCGTATCGGCGTTTTAACCTGCCGACCACGCTTCGCGCGCTGGAGGTCGATATTAACAGCCGAGAGGAGCTGGATAAGGTGATTGCCCACACCCTGCGTCCGGTGGAGTCAATTCATTATCTGCCGGTGACGTTAACGCCCGACGTTCTGCGCGCGGCGTTTGAGAAGGTGGAATACTTCAGCCGTTAATCTCCCTGACCGTCTATACCTAATGATGATTCTTACCACTCTCGTAACGAGGTCATCATGCAGATCGATTTAACAGGTAAAAAGGCGCTGGTTACCGGTGCCAGCCGCGGGTTGGGTCGGGCTATTGCACTGTCGCTGGCGTGCGCCGGTGCGGATGTGATTATTACGTATGAAAAATCTGCCGATAAAGCCCAGGCGGTCGCCGATGAGATTAAGGCGCTGGGACGACACAGCGAAGCCGTGCAGGCCGACAGCGCCAGCGCGCAGGCGATTCAGGATGCCGTCACCCATGCGGCACGTTCCCTTGGCGGGCTGGACATTCTGGTCAACAACGCGGGTATCGCGCGCGGCGGCTCGCTGGAGTCCATGACCCTGGCGGACATTGACGCGCTCATCAACGTCAACATTCGCGGCGTGGTGATCGCCATTCAGGAAGCGCTGGTGCACATGTCTGACGGCGGGCGCATTATCAACATCGGCAGCTGTCTGGCCAACCGCGTGGCGATGCCGGGTATTGCCGTTTACTCGATGACCAAGTCTGCCCTCAACTCCCTCACCCGCGGGCTGGCTCGCGATCTGGGGCCGCGCGGTATTACCGTTAACCTTGTCCACCCCGGCCCCACCAACAGCGATATGAACCCGGAAGACGGCGAACAGGCGGAAGCCCAGCGCCAGATGATCGCGGTCGGCCACTACGGCCAGCCGGAAGACATCGCGGCGGCAGTCACGTTTCTTGCCAGCCCAGCCGCCGGGCAGATCTCCGGTACCGGCCTGGATGTGGACGGCGGGTTGAACGCCTGATCGCACCTTTTCTGCAAGCCTCTGCTGCCCGGCAGAGGCCTTTTCGAGCCGCCTCGACGGTTTGCGTTTTGCCTCTTACCTGTATTTTTTCTCCGCTCTACAGTACCCCATAAGAAATTCGGAATTTATCTAATAGTCTTATTATTTCCTTATATTTTGTGTGGGCGTACAGTGGAGGTACGGATGAAGATTGTCTGGTCAAAGAATGCAAAGAAAGAGTTTTCCAAAATCGATGGCCGATATCAGCGAAGAATCAAAGCAAAACTTGCTGAGCTGGACGATCGCTCAGCTCCCCGGCCCGATATCAAAAAAATATCGGCAACAGAAAATCATTTTCGGCTACGCGTTGGCGATTACCGCACTCTGATTACACTTCGGGACGATCCCGATAACCATTGTTATGTTTTGGCCGTCAAGCGCAGAACATCAACGACCTACCTTCACGAGGAGAAAGCCCCCTATGGCTGTTCAGCTAATTAAGGACGATGACGGAAAAGCGCAGTACGTCGTTATTCCCTATGATGAATACTTTCGTATGTGCTTACAGATGGCAGAAATTGACGACGAAACCGATGATGATCTAGAGGATATTGAAGTCGAACACGATTGTTATGATGACGTAGGATTACCTGGTGAAGTATGCGACGTCATGCATAACGAGAACGTCAGCCTGCAGGCCGCGTGGCGTATCCTGCGCGGGCTATCCCAGCAGGAGGTGGCGGAGAAACTGGGCATCAGCCAGTCCGCCGTGTCACAGCTGGAAGCGCTGGACTCCCGTCCGCAAAAGCGCACCCGTGAAAAGCTGGCGGCGATCTACGGCTGTAAGCAGGAACAGATCAGCCTCTATTTACCGAAAGAGGGTTAACAGCACTTCGCCCCGCCCTTGCCGCCGTAGCGGGCGTCCTGGCGGTCACGGAAAAATTCTTCGTAGGTCATGGGCGTCTGGTCCGGATGGTTGACGCGCATATGCTCGACGTAGTTGTCGTAGTCCGGCACGCCAATCATCATTTTGGCGGCCTGGCCCAGGTACTTACCGGCTTTGGAAAGGGTGTCGAACATAGTTCTGATCTCACAGGGAATGTAGGCCGGGTAAGGCGAAGCCGCCACCCGGCACACGGGTTAATGCGCCCCTTTGGCCTGGGTCACAATCTCTTCCAGGTTTTCAGGCATTGGCTCGTACGGCGTCTCTTTCGCCGTTGGCTTATCGTTTTTCAACGCAGCCAGCGCGGTCCTGAGAGAATACAACGCCAGCACCACGACCACCACCATAAAGAAGATGGTTAGCCCGGCGTCCAGACGGTTGTTAAACACCAGCTGCGACAGCTGCGATTCGGTGTACTGTGCCGGGATCTTGCCGCTGTCGATCATCGCCTGGAACTTGTTGGCGATCGCCAGGAAGCCCACCTTATTATCCGGGCTGAAGGCTTTCTGCCAGCCCGCCGTCAGGGTACAGATAAGCAGCCACGCGGTTGGCACCAGCGCCACCCAGGCGTAACGCTGGCGCTTCATCTTGAACAGCACCACCGCGCAGAGCATCAGCGCCATGCCCGCCAGCATCTGGTTGGCGATACCGAACAGCGGCCACAGGGTGTTAATCCCGCCCAGCGGATCGACCACGCCCTGATGCAGGAAATACCCCCACGCCAGCACGCACAGCGCCGTCGCCAGCAGGTTAGCCGGGAGCGAATCGGTCCGCTTCAGGTTCGGGGAGATGACGCCCAGCAGATCCTGCAGCATAAAGCGCGCCGCACGGGTTCCCGCATCCACCGCCGTCAGGATAAACAGCGCTTCAAACAGGATGGCGAAGTGATACCAGAACGACACGTCCATCAGCCCGCCCAGCGCGCCGTGAAGAATATACGCCATGCCGACCGCCAGCGTCGGCGCGCCGCCTGCACGGGAGATAATCGACTGCTCGCCCACTTCGCTGGCGATGCTCGTCAACGTATCAGGGGTAATCGCAAAGCCCCAGCCGCTCACCACCTGCGCGGCAGACGCTACCACGTCAACGGTGCCGGCCGGGGCCAGGACCGCCATCGGGCTGTTCATTGCGAAATACACGCCCGGGTCGATAATGCAGGCGGAGACCAGCGCCATAATGGCCACGAAGGACTCCATCAGCATACCGCCGTAGCCGATCAGGCAGGCCTGATTTTCATTCGCCAGCATCTTCGGCGTGGTACCGGAGGCAATCAGCGCGTGGAAGCCCGACACCGCGCCGCAGGCGATGGTGATAAACAGGAACGGGAAGAGATTGCCGGTCCAGACCGGGCCGGTACCGTCGATGAATTTGGTTAATGCCGGCATGGTCAGGGTCGGACGCATAATCAGAATGCCGATCGCCAGCCCGACGATAGTACCGATTTTCAGGAACGTTGAGAGATAGTCACGCGGAGCCAGCAGCAGCCACACCGGCAGCACGGCCGCCACAAAGCCGTAGCCCACCAGCATCCAGGTCAGCTGTACGCCGGTAAAGTCGAAGAACGGCGCCCAGGTCGGGCTTTCCGCCACCCAGCCGCCGGAGATAATGGCGAACACCAGAAACACCAGGCCAATCACCGACACTTCACCAATCCGGCCCGGACGCAGGTAGCGGATATAGATCCCCATAAACAGCGCCAGCGGAATGGTGAAGGCAACGGTATACGTTCCCCAGGGGCTGTGGGTCAGCGCTTTCACCACGATCATCGCCAGCACCGCGAGGATGATCACCATGATCATAAAGGTCGCCACCAGCGCAATCACCCCGGCAGTGGCCCCCATCTCCTCTTTCACCAGCTCACCCAGCGAACGTCCGTCGCGGCGGGTAGAGACGAACAGCACCATAAAGTCCTGCACCGCGCCTGCCAGCACCACGCCCGCCAGGATCCAGATCATCCCCGGCAGGTAGCCCATTTGCGCCGCCAGCACCGGCCCCACCAGCGGGCCTGCCCCGGCAATCGCCGCAAAATGGTGACCGAACAGCACTTTCTTATCGGTCGGCACGTAGTCCAGACCGTCGTTATGGCGAACGGCAGGCGTCATGCGCGTTGCGTCAACGCCCAGGACGTTCTTCGCGATATAGCGGCCATAAAAACGATAGGCGATCAGGTAAACGCAGACCGAGGCGACGACGATCCAGAGCGCATTGATCTGTTCCCCCCGGTTGAGGGCGATATAGCCCAGGGCAAAGGCTCCCACAACGGAGAGCCCTGCCCATGTAAGGTATTTCCCTGAGTTGTTCATAGTTGTTGTCCGTTGTTGTGAAACAGTGAGATGTTACATTTTGTTTCTAGAACAACCGGAAAAATTTAACAACTTTGAAACGCAATAATGCGTGGTCAAACCAGAGATTTACACCACAGTGTTAAGCCGATCACTTTGATCTGCCTGGGCTAGCCCAGCACCATCGTACTCAACCGGCAGGTGCAGCACCGCCGCCCCTGCTCGTCGAAGACCACAATCTCCCAGCTCTGGCTCGAACGCCCAAGATGCAGCGGCTGACACACGCCGCGAACCTTGCCGTGGGAAACTGCCCGATGATGCGTGGCGTTCAGCTCCGTTCCCACCACGCTCTGCCCGTCGCGGGTCATCAGAAATCCGGCCATTGAGCCGAGCGTTTCCGCCAGCGCCGCCGAGGCACCGCCGTGGAGCAGGCCAAACGGCTGATGGGTTCGTGCATCCACCGGCATCTCCGCTTCCAGCGTGTCATCCCCGAGGCGGGTATAGACGATGCCCAGGTTCGCCACCAGGGTATTCACGCTGGTGGCGTTCAGTTCTTCAAGCGATAAATGACGTTTCCAGATCATTTATGCCCCCAGCGTGGAGCCGCCGTCCACCACGATATCCTGCAGGGTGATGTGGCTGGCGGCATCGGAGGCAAGAAACAGCACGGTCGCAGCTATCTCCTGCGGGCGGGCAATTTTGCCCAGCGGAATGCCGAGCTTAAACTGCTCGCCGAAGCCGCGGATGCGCTGCTGTTCCGCATCGTCGCTTTTCCACAGGGTGCGCTGCATATCGGTGTCCGTTGAGCCCGGCGACACCAGATTGCAGCGCACGCCGCTGCCCGCCAGCTCCAGCCCGACGGTCAGGGCCAGGCTTTTCAGCGCCGCTTTCGATGCGCCGTAGGCGCTCATGCCGATGCGCGGCGCGTGCGCCGCGTCGGACGCCACGGTGACCATCGCCCCGCCCTGCTGGCGGCGAAACTGGCCCATCGTCTGCTGGAAAAGGTTGAACGCTCCGCCGACGTTGACCGCGAAGGTATGCTGCCAGTCCTCCTGCGAGAGCTGGTCCGTCGCCCCCATGCGCAGAATGCCCGCGGCGTTGACCAGCACGTCCAGCCGTTCGAGCGAAGCCAGCGCGCGCCCGCAAACCTCATGTACCTGTGCGGCATCCGCCACGTCCAGCGTTTCGGTGGCAAACGGATAGTCATCCTGCGGGAAGGCAAGATCGAACCCGGTCACCTGTGCGCCTGCTTCGGCAAACGCCAGTGCGGTCGCGTAGCCAATCCCCTTCCCCGCGCCCGTCACCCAGACGGTTTTGCCGGTAAAATCGAATCCCGCCATTACTTCACCTCGCGGGAAAGCAGCGCCCACCAGGCGTCGAGAGTGGGATTTTTTGCCAGCATCACGAAGTCGATATCGCCGTGCACTTTGCGCCAGCGGGCGGCCAGCGCCATCATGCGCACTGAATCCAGGCCGTAGTCGATCAGGTTTTCGTCATCCATCGGCTCGTCGGACTCGTCCAGCAGCGGAAGGATCAGCTCGCGCAGCGCGGCTTTCGAGGCCGGAACGGACGGCAGCAGCTCGTCGGTCATCACCACGCGGCCAGAACGCCCGGCCACGTAGTTCAGGGACATCAGGTGCTCGTCACGGGTGAAATCTGCCAGCGCGTCGGCAATAAAGAACGGCTTAATGTCGCGCATAAAGGCGTCGGTGGCGGTGGTCATGCAGCCGATGTGAGCGTACACGCCGGTAATTAGCAGCTGGTTGCGGCCCGTCTCTTTCAGCATCTGCTCCAGCGGCGAGCGGTGAAACGCGCTGTAGCGCCACTTCACCAGCACCGTGTCCGCTTCGTCCGGGGTCAACTCGGCGACGATGCGCTGCTGCTCCGGCGAGCGGGTCAGGCCCGGCCCCCACATGTCGTTCAGCAGGGCGCGGTCTTCATCGCTCTGCTCTTTTGGCTGCGCGGTGTAGTAAACCGGGATATTGTGTTCTTTGCAGTACGTGCGCAGTTTAGCGATGTTCGCTACTACCTGCTGCATCATCGCGCTATTTTCGCCCCAGAAGTTCAGGAAATACTCCTGCATATCGTGGATCAGCAGCGCCGCGCGCTCGGGCTCAAACGCCCAGTTCACCTTGTTGGTCGGCAACTCTGCGGCGGTTGGCAGCGCGTAAGCGGTTAATTTTGGAATGGCCATACTCTGTTCCTCAGCCCCGGGCGCGTTCAGCAAGCCACAGGCGCAACTGTTTCTTATCGACTTTGCCGACCGGCGTCAGCGGGAGCGCATCCACGCTCTCCACGCGGTCCGGCAGCTTGAATTCGGCAACGCCCTGCTCGCGCAGGAAGCGACGCACCTCGACCGCGCGCAGGGGCTGTTTCACCACCAGATACGCGCAGCTCTTCTCGCCCAGCAGGCTGTCCTCCATGCTCACCAGCGCGGCGTGGATCACCGACTCATGGCGCAGCAGCAGGTTCTCGATCTCTTCGGCGGCGATCTTCTCCCCGCCGCGGTTGATCTGATCTTTCTCTCGACCCTGCACGGTGATATAGCCCTGCTCGTCGATGGCGATCAGATCCCCGGAGCAATAAAAGCCGTCGGCGTCAAAGGCGCTGGCATTGTGTTCCGGGCTGTTGAAATAACCGCGGAAGGTATACGGCCCCCGCGTCATCAGGCGTCCGACTTCCCCGCGCGGCAGCGGGTTGCCGTGCTCGTCGGCCACCCACACTTCGTCGTCCGGGCACATCGGGCGGCCCTGGGTGTTGATGATGCGTTCCGGCGCGTCGTCGAGCGCGGTGTAGTTCACCAGCCCTTCCGCCATGCCGAACACCTGCTGAAGCTGGCAGCCGATTTCAAGCGGAATGCGCGCCGCGAGCGTGGCGGAGAGGCGCGCGCCGCCCACCTGCAACAGCTTCAGAGAGTTGAGCTGCGCGCTGCCCGCGCCGTCGGCAATCGCCTGCAGCCAGAGGCTCACCGCCGGCGGAACCAGCGAGGTGACGTTAATCTGATGCCGTTCAATCAGCGGGAAGCAGAGCGTAGCGCTCGGATCGTTCGCCAGCACCACGCAGCCGCCCGCGGTGAAGACGCCCAGCGATCCCGGCGAGCTCATGGCGTAGTTATGCGCGGCGGGGAGCGCATTCAGGTAACGGGTTTCGGCGGTAATGCCGCAGATCTCGTTGCTGCGGCGGATGCTGTAGTCGTAGTCGTTGTGCGTCCGCGGGATCAGCTTCGGCGTGCCGGTGCTGCCGCCGGAGAGCTGGAAGAAGGCCACTTCGTCGGCGGGCGTCGGGTTCGGGATGAAGTTGTCGGCCGGACGGGCCATCGCCGCGTCCAGGGCATATTCACCCTTATCGCCGCGCAGGAGCACGACGCGTACCGAACGGTGTTCATCCACGAAAGCGTTGAGGAAGTCATCGCCCGCAAACAGCGCATGGTCGCGATCGGCGATCAGCACGGCGGGTTTGATCTGCGCCGCGTAGGCGTTCAGCTCGCTGCGCTGGTGGCTAAAGAGCGCGTTAACCGGCGCGACGCCGATTTGCAGCAGCGCGAAGAAGGTGATGTAGAACTCGGCCACGTTGCCAAGCTGCACCAGCGCGGTCTCGCCGCGATGCAGCCCACGCCCCTGAAGGGCTGAGGCCAGGTTGTTCACCGCCTGATTAAACGCACGGTAGGTGATGTGCCGCTCGCCGTCAATTATCGCCACGGCATCGCTGTCCGCGCGATCCGTCAGGATGTGGGTCAACGGCAGATCCTGCCAGTAGCCTTTTTCACGGTAGCGGCGGGCAAATGCCTCAGGCCAGCGGGTAAAGGGAATGGTCATGAGTCTTCCTTAGTGCAAACCAAATACGTTGAGCATGGTGGAGAGCTTCACGCCCGTCTCGCGCCACTCGCCCACCGGCGAGGAGGCAGGCACAATGCCCGCGCCGGCAAACAGGCGAACGGTATTTTTATGCAGACGCGCGCAGCGGATGGTCACCACCCACTCGCCGTTGCCTTCGCTGTCGCACCAGCCGACGATGCCGCCGAACAGCTCGCGGTCGAACGGCTCAAGCTCGGCGATCAGCTCTTTCGCCGCCTGATGCGGGAAACCGCTCAGCGCCGGGGTCGGGTGCAGAAGGCAGGCCAGGGTCAGGGCGTTTTCGTTTTCACGCGCGTCACCTTCAACCGGCGTCGCCAGATGCCACAGCGTCGGCGTGGTAATCAACTGAGGAGAATCAGGCATGGTGAGATGATGGCTGCGCGGTGCCAGAATGGCCTTCATCGCCTGGGTCACCAAATCGTGCTCGTGGCGATCCTTTTCAGAGGCCAGCAGCTTATTGCCCGCTTCGCGATCTAATACATCATCGGGCTGACGACGCGCCGAGCCTGCCAGCGGCAGCGAACTAAAGTGCGCGCCCTCTTTGCGCAGCAGCAGTTCAGGGCTGGCGCCGAGGAGCACGCCGCCGTCTTCCAGCGGCACGTGGAAGTTGAAGCTCGCCGGGTTCTGGGCGATCAGGCGCTCCATCAGGGCGCCGCTGTCCATGTTTTTGTCGGTCGCGATATCAATCAGGCGCGACAGCACCACCTTGTTCACCTGCGGCGTGGCGGTGAGCGACGCGGCGCGAGCCACCATCTCTTCGAAAACGGGCTGCGGCGGGATCTCGGTGCGTTGTTCCACCTTCAGTGCCTGCGAGCCGGAAAAATAGCGTGCAGACTGCTGACGTGCCGGACGGGAAAAGGTCTGCCAGCGTTGGGGAATAAACAGAGAGGACGGCTTGCGGGTATCGAACGGGATAGCCCCTACCATCACCGGATGAGCGATACCGCTGGCTTTCGCATTCAGGAAGGCCTGGGCTAATTTTTGCTGGAAGCGACCCGCCGGATCGTCACCGCCAACTGCGGGTTCACTGAAGCGGGCAAAGCAGCCGGACGTAGTAAAGCTGCGGTAAGGCGACATAAAGAAAAAACGGTCTGATTCCAGCGTGGTTGCGGCGTGCTGAACTTCCTCAGCCAGGGACGTATCCATATCATCCTCCTTAAAATGATAAAAGAAGCAATAATGATTATCATTTATATTTTCGTCGGCTAACCTAATCCCACATCGCTCCGCTGTCAACCGTCGGGCAAATAACTTGTGCGACAAAAGCTTGCATCCAGATGCTGCAGCCATGAAAATGAGAAGCATTATCCTCAACAAAAACAGGATCCCGCGTTGTGAAATTCCCTGCCATTTTCCGTAATCCCCTGCTTTTATTGGCACTTTTTGTTTTAGGACTTACCTCAGCCGCTGCCGCCGACTGGCCGCGTCAGGTGACTGACAGCCGCGGCGTTCACACGCTAGAGAGCAAACCGACGCGCATTGTCTCTACCAGCGTGACCTTAACCGGCTCCCTGCTGGCGATTGACGCCCCGGTCGTCGCCAGCGGCGCGACCACGCCGAACAACCGCGTGGCCGATGCGCAGGGCTTTTTGCGCCAGTGGGGCGATATTGCGAAACAGCGTCAGGTTGCGCGGATGTATATTGGCGAACCGAGCGCCGAAGCGGTCGCCGCACAAATGCCGGATCTGATTTTGATCAGCGCCACCGGCGGTGATTCCGCGCTGGCGCTGTACGATCAGCTCTCCGCCATCGCGCCGACGCTTATCATCAACTACGACGACAAGAGCTGGCAGGCACTGCTGACGCAACTGGGCACCATCACCGGGCAGGAAAAACAGGCCAAAGAGCGCATTGCCGCGTTTGATAAACAGCTCGCGCAGGTGAAACAGCAGATGAAACTGCCGCCGGAGCCGGTGAACGCCATCGTCTACACCGCCGCCGCGCACAGCGCCAACCTGTGGACCGCAGAATCGGCGCAGGGCAAGCTGCTGCAACAGCTGGGCTTTACGCTGGCGGACCTGCCCGCCGGTTTGCAGACCTCAACAAGCCAGGGCAAGCGGCACGATATTATCCAGCTGGGCGGTGAAAACCTGGCAACGGGACTGAACGGCGAAGGGCTGTTCGTGTTTGCCGGCGACCAGAAAGATGTGGATGCGATTTACGCCAACCCGCTGCTGGCGCATCTGCCGTCGGTGAAAAACAAACGGGTTTGGGCATTGGGAACCGAGACGTTCCGCCTGGATTATTACAGCGCGATGCTGGTGTTAGACAGATTGAATACGTTGTTTAAGTAGGCATTTTCCCACCCTCTCCCTGTGGGAGAGGGCCGGGGTGAGGGCATCAGGCCACACCGTCGTTCAACACAACCTCCTGCCTGAACCGCCGCAATTTCACCAACGCCACTAACAAAATCACGCCAACCATCGCTAACGCAAACCCGCTGCTGCTCGCCGACGCCGCCGGGGTCATTATCGCCCCCAGCCCGCCGAGGATCGCCGCGCCAATCGCATCGCCCGTGACGTTCTGCGCCGTCCACAGGCCGTTGATGCGCCCGAGCATCCCTTCCGGCGTCTGGGTCTGGATCAGGGTGTACTGCAGCAGCGAACTGATGGCGCTCAGCCAGCCGAAAATCACCAGGCACAACACCCCGAGCGCCCACGCCGGCATCAGGCTAAAGAAGCCGATGGCGATAAACGACGCCAGAGTGGCAAGCAGCATAATCAGCCCCGGACGCGCGCTCTGCGCCAGGTTGCCGCTGGTCAGCGCCCCGCACGCCGCGCCGAGCGGAATAGCCGCGTAGAGAATGCCAATCTCCGAGGCGCTCATCTGCCACTCTCCCGCTAATGCCGGATACAGCACGCGCACGGCGCTCGCCATGGTCAGCAGGCCGCCGAGCAGCGCAATGCCGCCAATCAGCGGGTTGCTGAACAGGAAACGAATCGCGGCCATCAGCGATTTCAGGGGATGCTCGCGCGGCTGCGGCGGAGGCGGCAGCAGCGGCAGGCGCAGCAGCGTCAGCGTGGTGATAAAGGTCCCTGCCGCCGCCAGCCCGTAGTTCCACGCCACGTTGCCGGTCGCCAGCAGCAGGCCGCCCACCATCGGTGAAATCACCGAGCCGAGGCGCACGGTGAGCATGGTGATCGCCCCCGCCTGCATCAGATTTTCTCGCCCGACCAGCGCGGGCGTGGCCGCCAGCAGCGCCGTCACGCCCAGCGAGGCGAAAAAGCCGTCCCACAGCCCCAGGGCATAAATGGCGATCAGCGACGGCTCAGGCAGCATGGCGTTCAGACACAGCCCGATAAAGCCCACGCCGCAGGTGCCGCGCGCCAGCAGGATCAGCTTCTTGCGCTCGTAGCGGTCCGCCAGCACGCCGCCAACCATCAGGCCGATAAACATCGCCCCGCCGGTTAAGGTAACCGATAATCCCACCAGCCAGCTGGAGTGCGTCATGGTCTGGATCTGGACCGGCACGGCCACGCCGAGCAGGCCGAGGGATAAAATGGAGATAAAGCGAGCGATAAACACGGCGCGATAGGCCGGGTGCGTTTTGAGCAGGCTGAGGTTAAGCAGCCAGGATTTTTGATTCATGACAAAGCCTTGAGTGTAATTCTACCCATTCCATGGGCGCACATGCTAACATAGCCAAATAAGATAGATAACGATAATCACTATCATTATCAAATCATGGATGTTGCTATGTCGTTTTCCTCTTCTTCGGTGCGCGCCATTGCCGTGCCCGTTTTATTGCTGCTGTTGATCCTTGCGACTGCACTCAGCCTGCTGGTCGGCGCGAAGCCGCTTCCCGCGTCCGTCATCGTTGATGCGCTCACTGGCACCTGCCAAAGCGCTGACTGCACTATCGTGCTCGACGCTCGCCTGCCCCGCACCCTTGCCGGGCTGCTGGCCGGTGGCGCACTCGGCCTTGCCGGTGCCCTGATGCAAACCCTCACCCGCAATCCGCTGGCGGACCCCGGCATTCTCGGCGTTAACTCTGGCGCCAGCTTTGCCATCGTGCTCGGAGCGGCGCTGTTTGGGTTTACTTCTCCCTCTGAACAGCTGGCGATGGCTTTCTGCGGCGCGCTGGCCGCCTCGCTGCTAGTGGCGTTTACCGGCAGCCAGGGCGGCGGCCAGCTGAGTCCGGTACGCCTGACGCTGGCGGGCGTGGCGCTCGCGGCGGTGTTGGAAGGCTTATCTAACGGCATCGCCCTGCTCAACCCGGACGTCTACGACCAGCTGCGCTTCTGGCAGGCCGGCTCGCTGGATATCCGCACCCTTGAAACCCTGAAAGTGGTGGCGTTCCCGGTCATTATTGCTGCCGCCGTGGCGCTGTTTTTAGGCCGGGCGCTGAACAGCCTGAGCCTCGGCAGCGACACCGCTACCGCTCTAGGCAACCGCGTGGCGCGCACACAGCTGATTGGCCTGCTTGCCATCACCGTCCTGTGCGGCAGCGCGACCGCCGTGGTCGGTCCGATTGCCTTTATCGGCCTGATGATGCCGCACATGGCGCGCTGGCTGGTGGGGACGGATCACCGCTGGTCGCTGCCGGTCACGCTGCTGGCTACTCCTGCGCTGTTGCTGTTTGCCGACGTGCTGGGTCGCCTGCTGGTGCCGGGCGAGCTGCGCGTCTCGGTGGTCAGCGCCTTTATCGGCGCGCCGGTGCTGATCTTCCTGGTACGACGTAGACGCGGAGGTGGCGCATGATGGCCCCGTCCCGTCGTTTACTCACCAGCGTCTCGCTGCTAAGTATCCTCATTCTGCTGCTGGCGGTCTGGAGCCTGCGCAGCGGCGCGGTGACGCTCGATTTTTCTCAGATGCTTAACGCCCTGCTCGGCAGCGCGCCGCGCAATATCACCATGGTTGTCACCGAATGGCGCCTGCCGCGCGTGGCGATGGCGATTCTCGTAGGTGCGGCGCTCGGCGTCAGCGGTGCGATATTCCAGTCGCTGATGCGCAACCCGCTCGGTAGCCCGGACGTGATGGGACTCAACACCGGGGCCTGGAGCGGCGTGCTGGTAGCGATGGTGCTGTTCGGTCAGCACCTGACGGCCATTACCTTTACGGCAATGGCGGGCGGCATTCTGACGTCGCTGGTTATCTGGCTATTGGCCTGGCGCAACGGCATCGACACCTTCCGGCTGATCATTATCGGTATCGGCGTACGTGCGATGCTGATGGCCTTCAATACCTGGCTGCTGCTGCAGGCCTCGCTGGAAACGGCGCTTTCCGCCGGGCTGTGGTACGCAGGTTCCCTTAACGGCCTGACGTGGGGCAAAACCTGGCCCGCCGCGCCGCTGATTGTGCTGATGTTTATCGGCGCGCTGCTGCTGGTTCGCCGCATGCGGCTGCTGGAAATGGGCGACGACAGCGCCTGCGCGCTGGGCGTGAGCGTCGAGCGCTCGCGCCTGATGCTGATGCTGGTCGCCGTACTGCTGACCGCAGCCTCTACGGCGATCGCCGGGCCAATCTCGTTTATCGCCCTCGTGGCACCGCATATCGCGCGACGTCTTAGCGGGACGGCGCGCTGGGGATTAACCCAGGCGGCGCTGTGCGGCGCGCTGCTGCTGCTGGCCGCCGATCTCTGTGCCCAGCAGCTGTTTATGCCTTATCAGCTGCCGGTGGGCGTAGTGACCGTCAGCCTCGGCGGGATTTACCTCATCGTCTTGCTCGTTCAGGAGTCACGCAAGAAATGACAGATACAACCACTCGCTTGCGCGGCGAACATCTCACCCTCGGCTACGGCAAAAAAATCATTGCCCGAGACTTAACCGTTGCCATTCCGGACGGCCACTTCACCGCGATTATCGGCCCGAACGGCTGCGGCAAATCGACCCTGCTGCGCACGCTGAGCCGACTGATGACGCCGGTGGAGGGCAGCGTATTCCTCGACGGGGAGCAGATCCAGCGCTTCGCCAGCAAAGAGGTGGCACGCCGCATCGGGCTGCTGGCCCAAAACGCCACCACGCCGGGGGACATCACGGTGCAGGAGCTGGTCTCGCGCGGGCGCTACCCGCACCAGCCGCTGTTTACCCGCTGGCGTAAAGAGGACGACGAGGCGGTGAACCGCGCGATGCAGGCGACGGGGATCGCCGATCTCGCCCGGCAGAGCGTGGACACCCTCTCCGGCGGCCAGCGTCAGCGGGCGTGGATTGCGATGGTGCTGGCGCAGGAGACGTCGATCATGCTGCTGGACGAGCCGACAACGTGGCTGGACATCAGCCATCAGATTGACCTGCTGGAGCTGCTGAGCGAGCTGAACCGCACGCAGGGGTACACCCTGGCGGCGGTACTGCACGATTTAAACCAGGCATGCCGCTACGCCACGCACCTGATTGCCTTGCGGGACGGTGAGATTGTGGCCCAGGGTGCGCCGAAAGAGATTGTCACGCCGGAGCTTATAGAGCGGATCTACGGCATGCGCTGCATGATAATCGACGATCCGGTGGCGGGTACGCCGCTGGTGGTGCCGTTAGGTCGGCGGTAATTGCCGAGTGGCGGCTACGCCTTACCCGGCCTACATTTAGCTCCCGTAGGCCCGGTAAGCGCAGCGCCACCGGGCATTTGCACTATCCTAAAATTTCCTTCAACACCGGCCCAATCTTTTCAAACGCCTGCGGTGAAATGATATCCACGTGGGCGCAGTCCTGGCTGTAGACCTCCAGCTCCCCCACCCACGGCATCCAGGCCGTATGCGGATCCATCGTTCGCGTACGTTCGGCAACAAACAGCGTCGCTTTACCGTCAAAGCGTGAACTGTGCGCTGTGGTGAGCAGCCGCACCGCATCGGCGTAGTTGCCCTCAATGGCGTTAAACAGCTCGCTGGAGCCCTGTCCCTGCTGGGCGGCGATAAACGCCTGACGCTCGCGCTCGATCTCCGCCAGCACCGCCGGGTCGAGACCGTTAGCCTCTTTTTCCGCCCAGTTCTGGGTTTCCGGCGGCCAGGTATCCAGCAGGCCGAGGAACGACACCTCTTCACCCTGCTCGCGCAGACGAGCTGCAATGCCCTGCGCCAGCGTGCCGCCGAGGGAATAACCGAACAGATAATACGGCCCCTGCGGCTGCTGCTTACGCAACGTGTTCAGATGATGGTCGATCACCCCATCAAGATCCGCGCACTGCTGCATCGGGCCGTCCGGGCGCGGCGACTGAATGCCGACGATTGACCAGCGCGGGCTGAGATAGCGCGCCAGGACGCTAAACTGCCAGGCGAAGCCGGACGCCGGATGGAAGCAGAACAGCGTCGGGCCATCGCTCTCACGCAGCGGCAGAAGCGTTTCAAACCCCAGACGCTGCGCCTGCTCGTCGCTCATCGCCGAATCCAACAGCGCGCTAAGCTTGCTCACCGTGGAGGCGACCATAATTTGCCCCGGCGTCACCTTGCGGTTGAACGTGCGGCTAAGCTTCGCCGCCAGACGCATGGCCAGCAGCGAGTGGCCGCCGAGGGCAAAGAAATCCGCCTCGATGTCATTGATCTCGCAGCCCAGCAGCGCGGTAAAAGCCCGCGCGACGGCGATTTCGGTTTCGCTTTCCGGCGCCCGCCCGGAGGTATTGCGGGTCAGTTCCGGCAGCGGCAGCGCCTTGCGGTCAAGCTTGCCGTTGGCGCTCAGCGGCAGCGCGCTGATTTGCAGCAGCACAACCGGCACCATATGCGGCGGCAACTGGGCTTTGAGTGATTCCAGCAGCGCGTCACGATCCAGCGGTAAACCGGATCCAGAAACCACGTACCCCACCAGCTGACGGGCATCGCCACCCGTTGCAGCCGCCTGGTTGAAGACGCAGGCGTGCGCCACGGACTGGGCCACGTCCGGCAGCGACAGCATCGCCCGGTCGATTTCGCCCAGCTCAATGCGCTGACCGCGAATTTTTAGCTGATCGTCGCTGCGGCCGAGATATTCCACCGCGCCGTTATCCAGCCAGCGGGCAACGTCGCCGGTGCGGTACATGCGCTCGCCGGGAGCGAACGGGTCAGCAATAAAGCGGCTGGCGGTGAGGTCCGGACGGCCCAGATACCCCTGCGCCAGCTGAATACCGGTGAGATAAAGATCCCCCGCCACGCCGAACGGCACCGGGCGCATCATGGCATCCAGAATGCGCAGGCCCGTGTTCCACACCGGGAAGCCGATCGGCACGCTGTTGCCTGCAACTGCCGCCAGCTCAGGGCCATACGCCGGATACCAGCTGACGTCTACCGCCGCTTCCGTCGGGCCATAGAGGTTGTGCAGCGGCACGTGGGTCAGCTGTTCCCACTCGCGGCACAGTTCCGTCGGCAGCGCTTCGCCGCTGCAGAACACCTGCTTAAGCGTTTTGCAGCAGTCGACGTTTTCCGGCGTCAGTGAGGCAACAAACGCCGCCAGCATCGACGGCACGAAGTGGGTGGTGGTCACGCCGTAGTGGGTGAAGAAGCTCTGCATCGCCTGCGGATCGCGGTGCGCGTCCGGCTCAGCCATCACCAGCTTCGCCCCGGCGATAAACGGCCACCAGAACTCCCACACCGACACGTCAAAGCTGCACGGCGTTTTCTGCGCCACCACGTCGCTCGCGTTCAGAGGGTAGCGATCCTGCATCCACTTCAGGCGGTTGACGATAGCGGTATGGCCGACCATGACCCCTTTCGGACGCCCGGTCGAACCGGAGGTAAAGATGATATACGCCGTCTGCTCCGGCTTCGCCAGACGCAGCGGTTCAGCATCGGTGGCCGGTAAGAGTGTGTTGTAACTAAAGGCAGTAATCGGCAGATCGCTAAAGCGCGGAAGCTGTTCGTCAGTGGTAATGAGCAGCGACGGCTTCGCGTCCTCGAGCATCATCCGCAGGCGATCGTCCGGGTAGCCGGTGTCGAGCGGCAGCCACGCGGCGCCCGCCTCCACAATGCCGTGTAATGCTAACGTCAGGAATACCGAACGCGGCAGGGCCACCGCCACGCTGTCGCCCGGCTTCACGCCGCGCTCGCGCAGCTGGTTTGCCAGCGCGACGACCTGCTCGCGCATCTGGCTATAGTTCAGCTCAATATGCGCATCCGCCAGCGCCGGGGCGTCCGGCGTTTTGCTCGCTTGTTCCGCCACCAGATCCGCGAGCGTGGTGGACGGCAGCGCCAGTCCGGTATCGTTGATGCGCGCAAGCTGCGCGTATTCCTGTTCAGAAACGGTTTCCACTTCACCACAGCGCAGGTCCGGGTTGGCCGCAAACTGAATCAGCATCGCGTTCAGGCGAGCGACGTGACGCTTCAGCGTCGCTTCATCGTAACGCTGCTTATTGGCGAGGATCTCAATGCTTAATCCGCCCTGCTCGTCCGGGAACAACGCCAGCTCCAGATCGTTCACCGGTCCGGTCGCCAGCGTGTGGGTGATGGCCTCCACGCCGTCGATATCAAGCTGATAATCAAACACCTTAACGTTCAGAACGGGACCAAACAGCGCTTCATCACCCGCCGCTTTCCCGCTGTCTCGCACGATCTGCTCGGCGTCGTAGCGCTGGTGGCGGCGCATTTTTTTCAGCTGGTTCGCCAGGCGCAGCGCCAGCGAGGGCAGGCTCTCCTGCGCATTGATATTGACCACCAGCGGCAGGACGTTAAGCACCGGGCCGGTCGCGGTCAGCGCGGCAGACCCCATGCGGCGCATAAAGATAAACCCGGCGGCGTAGTCCAGGCGTCCGGTAAGACGGCCCAGCCACAGCGCCACCAGCGCAAGCGCCAGTTCAGTACGCTGCGTCTGCCCTGCCGCCTGAGCAAGATGGCTAAAGGCGCGACCGTCGGCGTCAACCTTCAGGCGAAGAATATCGGTCGTGGCGGCGCGGCCCGGCAGCGGCGCGGAAGAGAGCGAGACCGGAGAAGGCAGCTGTTTACGCTGCTCGGCCCAGAAGGCGCCGTCGCGCCGGTACGCCTCGCTGTCGCGATAGCGCTGGTACTCGTCCACCACCTCTGCAAATGGGGTAAACGGGGATTCCGGCGTGGGGTCGCCCTTTTTCCACGCGGCATAAATTGCGGCGATCTGGCGGGTAATGGCCGGGAAGCTGAAGCCATCCACTACCAGATGATGATAGCGCTGATACCAGTACCAGTGGTTTTCACCGACCTGAATCAGCTGGTGAAATGCCAGCGGCTGGCCGCTGTCGACGCGCAGGTTCTGGTTAAGATCGGATTCCATCAGCGCCACGGCGGCGGCGTGGGAATCAACGCGAACAACGGGCGGTTCCGGCAGAATGAAGGTGTCATCCACCCACTGCCACACCTCACCGTTTTCTTCCGCAAAGCGTATGCGCAGTGTATCGGCCTGCATCATGCCTGCGGCAATGGCTTTTGCCAGCAGTGGCGCATCAATATCGCCTTTCAGCTCGGTGTAGTGCGCCACGCTCCAGGCGTTTGGCAGCGTGGACAGCTGTTCCGCCATCCAGATACCCGGCTGGGCAGCGACGAGAGGAAGACGGTTCATGCGTTCTCCCCCGAAAAGTGAGACGGCTCAAGCGTTTGCCAGTGTTCCGCCAGCCACTGCTGGCACGCCTCCTGAGACTGTGCTTCGCACACCACGCGCCACCCTGCCGGCAGTTCGCACTGCTGCGGCCACAGGCTGTACTGCCCCTGGTCATTTTGCAAAATGGCGAACTGTCCCTGCGGATTATCGAAAGGATTGCTGAATTCCATACAGACTCCGTTAGTGAATAAGCGGCTGCCAGAGGGTCATCAGTCCCTGCGTCAGCCCACCGCGCCAGCAAAGCGCGTCGTGTCCGCCGTCAACCTGACGCCAGATAACCGGTTGGTGCGTCTGCATCGCGGCGTAAATCGCCTGATTCGCGCGGAAGATGAGCGGCTCGTTGCGCCCGGCTTCAAGAATGATGCGTAGCCCGCGAGGGGTTATTTCACCGGCTTTAAGTTGTTCGATTAATAGCCCTTCCTGCTGCCCGCCGCGGTGCGGCCACCAGTAGGAGCCGGACTGGCTGAGCACGCAGCCAAAACGCTGCGGCCAGTTGAGGCCTGCATAAAGAGACGCGAGCCCGCCAAAGCTTTGCCCTGCGACCACCGTACGGTCGGCGCGGTCGCTGAACGGCGCGCGTTTTTGGACAAGGGGGAGAAGTTCTTCCTGCACCGCCAGCCAGAAATCGGGATTGCACGGCAGCTCGCGGTTGCGATGCTGCATGTCGATAACATCGATTAAGACGTAGACCGCAGGCGGTAATTTGCGCTCGGCGGTGAGAGACGCCAGCGCAGGCCAGACCGGCATGCTTTCGGCCCAGAACTGCCCGTCGAGCAGCACCGCCAGCGGACGTTCCAGGTTGTCGTCCCCGGTGGTGAAAATCCAGACGCGGCGGCGATTTTTCAGGCGCGCGCTTTCCCACTCAATGCAAATCGGAGGTTGATACGGCGTATCGGGATGATTCCAGCCCGGCTGAACCGGCGCGTCCGGCATCTCCAGCGCGGAGACGGCATGGCCGCGCCCGCCGCGCCAGCTCTGCGGATTCAGCGGGTCTGCAACCGCGTGCGGCAGCAGCCTGCTCCAGCCCTCGCGCAGCGCCATGCGGTCCGGCTGCTCGCCTTCAAACACGACGCTGGCAAAATCGTTTTCATTCACAGAGGGGATAAAGCAGTAGCTTCCGCGCCACTCGGGGCTGAACTCACCCTGCCACTGCCAGACGTCGGTATCGGGAATGCGTTTGAGGGACTGCGGACGGGCATTTTGGTGATGATCGGTCACGCCGGTGACGTAGAGCCAGACGCGTTTGATCGGTGACGTTGTTTGCGTTCCTGCCGGGTCACGCCACCAGAACGTGACGCGATAGTTTCCCTTTTCCGGCTTCCATTCAGGCCCGTTTTTCGACTGCCACCACGCCTCACTTCCCGTTGTTAACGCCGTCACCCTTATAACCTCATGTTTAACAGTCTTTTTTGTTTCAGAGCAAATTTTATTGATAATATTATTGATAACTATTTGCATTTGCAATAGCGTAGTGCCCGCGCTGTGGGAAGCGCTCATAAAACAACCACAAAAGCAGGACGTACAATGAATAAGAAGATTCACTCTCTGGCCTTGCTGGTCAATTTAGGGATTTACGGCGTCGCGCTGCCCGCTCTGGCAGACGACAACACCGCCTCTGCGCAGCACGAAGACACGATGGTGATCACCGCCGCCGAACAGAATCTGCAGGCGCCGGGGGTATCGACCATCACCGCCGATGAGATACGTAAAAACCCGCCCGCGCGGGACGTGGCGGAAATCATCCGCACCATGCCGGGCGTTAACCTGACCGGTAACTCCACCAGCGGCCAGCGCGGGAATAACCGTCAGATTGATATCCGCGGCATGGGGCCAGAAAACACCCTGATCCTGATCGACGGCAAGCCGGTGACCAGCCGTAACTCCATCCGTCTGGGCTGGCGCGGCGAGCGTGATACGCGCGGCGATACCGGCTGGGTGCCGCCGGAGATGATCGAGCGCATCGAAGTGATCCGCGGTCCGGCCGCCGCGCGCTATGGCAACGGCGCGGCAGGCGGCGTGGTGAACATCATCACCAAAAAATTCGATGACCAGTGGCACGGCTCCTGGAATACCTACCTGAATGCGCCTGAGCACAAGGATGAAGGTTCCACCAAACGCACCAACTTCAGCCTGAGCGGCCCGCTGGGCGGCGACTTCAGCTTCCGCATGTTCGGTAACCTGGACAAAACCCAGGCCGACGCGTGGGACATCAACCAGGGCCATCAGTCAGATCGTACAGGTGCCTACGCCGACACGCTGCCCGCGGGCCGTGAAGGGGTGGAAAATAAAGACATCAACGGCGTGGTGCGCTGGGACTTTGCGCCGATGCAGTCTCTGGAATTTGAGGCGGGCTACAGCCGTCAGAATAACCTCTACGCCGGTGATACCCAGAACACCAACAACGACAACAGCTCCAGCGGCCTGGTGAAGAAGAACTACGGCAAAGAGACCAACCGTATCTATCGCCAGAACTTCGCGGTGACCTGGAACGGCGGCTGGGATAACGGCATCACGACCAGCAACTGGGCACAGTACGAGCACACCCGCAACTCCCGTCTGGGCGAAGGGCTGGCGGGCGGTCTGGAAGGCCTGTTCAACAGTAATAAATTCACCGACACCGATCTGGCCGACGTGATGCTGCACAGCGAAATCAACCTGCCGATTGATTTCCTCGTTAACCAGAACCTGACGCTGGGCACCGAGTGGAACCAGCAGCGTATGAAGGACTCCACCTCCTTCAAGCAAACCCAGCAGGGCGGCATCATTCCGGGCATGAGCAACGACCGCAGCCCGTACACCTCGGCAGAGATTTTCTCGCTGTTCGCCGAGAACAACATGGAGCTGACCGACAGCACCATGCTGACCCCTGCCCTGCGCTTCGACCATCACACCATCGTCGGCAACAACTGGAGCCCGTCACTTAACCTGTCGCAGGGTCTGGGGGATGACTTCACGCTGAAGATGGGGATCGCCCGCGCCTACAAAGCGCCGAGCCTGTACCAGACCAACCCGAACTACCTGCTCTACAGCAAAGGTCAGGGCTGCTACGCCAGCTCCGACGGCGTGGGCTGCTACATGATGGGTAACGACGACCTGAAGGCCGAAACCAGCATCAACAAAGAGATTGGCCTGGAGTGGAAACGCGACGGCTGGCTGGCGGGCGTGACCTGGTTCCGTAACGACTACCGCGACAAGATCGAAGCGGGCTACGCGCCGATCGGTCACACCTCGTCCGGTAAAGTGAAGACGGATATCTACCAGTGGGAAAACGTACCGAAGGCGGTGGTCGAGGGCCTGGAAGGCTCCCTGAACGTACCGGTCAGCGACACCATTAACTGGACCAACAATATTACATACATGCTGCAGAGCAAGAACAAGGAGACCGGCGATCGTCTGTCGATTATTCCAGAGTACACGCTGAACTCGACCCTGAGCTGGCAGGTGCATCAGGACGTGTCGCTCCAGTCGACCTTTACCTGGTACGGCAAGCAGCAGCCGAAGAAGTACAACTACAAAGGTCAGCCTGTGACAGGGTCTGAGAAAGACGAAGTCAGTCCGTACAGCATCGTTGGTCTGAGCGCAACCTGGGACATGACGAAAAACGTCAGCCTGACCGGTGGCGTGGATAACGTCTTCGACAAGCGCCAGTGGCGTGCGGGGAATGCCCAGACGACCGGGAACGCCACCACCGGCGCGTATATGTACGGTGCGGGGGCCTACACGTATAATGAACCGGGTCGAACCTGGTACATGAGCGTAAATACGCGTTTCTAAGGTAAAAACAAAACGGCAACCCAGTTGCCGTTTTTAGTGTTTGCTCCCTCTCCCCGTGGGAGAGGGCCGGGTTGAGGGCATCAGGCCGCACTATTTTTTGATAGAGGGGAAAACATGCGCACAACCCACACCACGTTCATTCTCGCCGGCCACACCGTCCACCACGTCACCTTCGACCCAACTACCTTCACCGACGCCGATCTTCTCTGGCTCCCCCATCACGCAGAGCTTTCAAACGCCGGACGCAAACGAAAAGCCGAGCATCTGGCAGGCCGCACTGCCGCCGCGCATGCCCTCAGTGCGATAAATGAACGCGTAATTCCCGGTATCGGCCCCAGCGGTGAACCGCTCTGGCCGGAAGGCGTCTCAGGGAGCATCACCCACAGCGGCACGCAGGCGATGGCGGTTGTCGTCAGTCATCCAGATGCGCTTGTGGGTATTGATTGCGAAGCCATTCTTCCAGACCGTGAAGCCCGCGAAATCCAGGACGGTATCATTGATGCACAGGAAGCGATGTGCCTGACGCACTCGGGCTACCCTTTTGCGCTGGCGCTGACGCTCACTTTTAGCGCCAAAGAAAGTTTGTTTAAGGCGTTCTTTCCGCAGGTGAAGACTTTTATGGGGTTTGAGTGGGCGAGAGTCACAGAGTTAACGGAAAAAACAATCACGCTGGCGCTTTCGCACCCGGCTGGAGACTATCCTGAGGGTAAATGCTTCCCCCTCATCTGGCAGAATAATGATACGAGCGTGTGGACACTGCTAAAAGCCTGATGGCGCAACGCTTATCAGGCCTACAGTAAAGCGGTTTGTAGGCCGGGTAAGCGCAGTGCCACCCGGCATGAGGACAGCGGCGATGTCTTTATACGTTCTTCAGATCAAGGCTCAAACATCCGGGAACATCACGCTATTACCCGGCGCTTCCCTGTGGAGATGGATAAAGTTCAGGTGCCGTTCATACTGATCCAGGATGTCAGTGATCACCTGCTCCTTGCTGTAGTCCATCAAATCATTCCCCTGGCTTCCTTCCAGCAGGAAGGTCTCCAGCCGGTAGTAGGTCGACTTCCCGCTGCGCGCCCGGTAGGTAAAACCGGGCACCGAGTACTGCTGCGGCCAGATCTGATAGACAAAGTTCTGCTCGTCGCCCATGTGCACCAGCAGGTCCAGGTGCCCCAGGGTCTCGCCCTCCTCCGGCGGCAGATTTTTGAGCTCCACGTAGGCGCCACGCAGCTTCAGCTCCTGCGCCACCTCTTCCATCGCAGGGAAGCAGACGGTCTCCATCATCTGTTTGGTGTAGCGCGTGCCCGGGTAATTCATCAGTCGCGACAGGCGTTTCTTCCAGCTCAGCCTGTCCTGCGCCCCCATCGGACGCGGCGCGGTGTCGCGGCTGGCGCTGACGCGGCGGTAGTCTTCCACCTTGAGCGATTTATACAGCCCGGCCATGACAAAGAAGATGACGAAGCTGAACGGCAGCCCCATGATCACCGTGGTGTTCTGCAGCGCCGAGATGCCGTTGGTCATCAGCATGCCGAGCGTCAGCAGGCCGATGGCAACGGACCAGAAGATGCGCAGCCAGTTCGGCGCGTCGCTGTTGATGTCTTTGAGCTTCGAGGTGAAGTTGCCCAGCACAAGCGCGCCGGAGTCCGCCGAGGTGACGTAAAACAGCAGGCCGGTGATGGTCGCCACGGAGGCGCTAAAGGTAAACGCCGGGTACTGCGCCAGCAGGCTGTAGAAGCCGCGCTCCGGGTGCGCCATCGCTTCCTGCGCGAAGGTTGCATTGCCGTGGATGATCTCGTGCAGCGCGCTGTTGCCGAAAATCGACAGCCACAGCAGGGTAAAGGTGAACGGGATAATCAGCGTGCCCATTACGAACTGACGAATGGTGCGGCCACGCGAAATGCGCGCGAGGAACAGGCCGACAAACGGCGACCACGCGACCCACCACGCCCAGAAGAACAGCGTCCAGTTGTTCATCCACTCTACCGGGCGGTCGAAGGCGAAGCTGTTCAGCGTCATGCCCATAAAGCGGTTCACGTAGTCTCCCACGTTCAGCACTAAGGCATTGAGCAGGAACGAGGTATCACCCATAAACAGCACGAACAGGATCAGGCCCAGCGCCAGCGCCACGTTCAGCTCGGAGAGCACGCGGATGCCCTTATCGACGCCCGACGTCACCGAAATAGTGGCGATAATGACGGAGAGCGCAATCAGCGCAGCTTTCGCCGCCATCGAGTCCGGAATATCAAACAGCACGCTCAGCCCGTAGTTGAGCTGCACCACGCCGATCCCGAGCGTTGTCGCGATGCCGAAGATGGTGCCGATCACTGCCGCAATGTCGACGCTGTGGCCAATCGGGCCGTTAATCTTTTTACCGAAGATCGGGTAGAGCGCAGAGCGAATGGTGAGGGGTAAATTATAACGATAGCTAAAGTATCCGAGCGCCATGCCCATCAGGGCGTACATCGACCAGCCCGTCAGTCCGTAGTGGAACAGCGTCCAGACCATCGCCTGGCGCGCGGCCTCCATCGTCTGCCCTGCCCCTTCCGGCGGCTGCATATACTGCGTGACCGGTTCCGCCACGGAGAAGAACATCAGGTCGATGCCGATGCCCGCGGCAAACAGCATTGCGGCCCAGCTCAGCAGGCTGAACTCGGGCTTGGACTGCTCAGGCCCGAGCTTTACCGAACCAAAGCGCGAGCAGGCAATGCAGACCACGAAGACAATATAGAGCGTCGCCGCCAGCAGGTAGTACCAGCCGAAGGTCTTCGACACCCAGTTCAGGGTGCGCCCAATCCACTCGGCAGAAAAATCACGAAAGAAGATCGTTGTCAGGGAAAACAACAAAATCAGCCCGGCGGACGTATAAAAAACGACCGGGTTGATTTTGTCTTTTTCTCTGTCCTGTGAAAGGTCTGTCATCCAGTATCCTCACTGTTTTTGTAACTATTAAAATCCAAATCCGCAACAATTAAGACACATTTTATATTGAACGTCCAATCAAAAACCGCTTTAATGTATAACCAACGCTGATGAATGGAGTGGCAACAATGCCCAAAGTGGGGATGCAGCCGATCCGGCGCAGGCAGCTTATCGACGCCACGCTGGAAGCAATAAATGAAGTGGGAATGCATGACGCGACGATCGCGCAGATCGCCCGTCGGGCGGGCGTTTCCACGGGGATCATCAGTCACTACTTCAAAGACAAAAACGGTCTGCTGGAAGCGACCATGCGCGACATCACCGGCCAGCTGCGCGACGCGGTTTTGAGCCGCCTGCACGCCCTGCCGAACGGCAGCGCGGAGCAGCGTCTGCAGGCGATTGTCGGCGGCAATTTTGATGAAACCCAGACCAGCGGCGCGGCAATGAAGGCCTGGCTGGCCTTCTGGGCGAGCAGCATGCACCAGCCGATGCTCTACCGCCTGCAGCAGGTGAGCAGCCGCCGCCTGCTGTCGAACCTGGTGTACGAGTTCCGCCGCGAGCTTCCGCGCGAACAGGCCCAGGAGGCGGGCTACGGGCTGGCGGCGCTGATCGACGGGCTGTGGCTGCGCGCCGCGCTGAGTGGCAAACCGCTGGATAAGACCCAGGCCCAGTCACTGACCAGCCACTTTATCAGCCACCATTTACCGACCGAATAACCGAGGAGAATTTATGTCCCGAATGGCAGAACAGCAGCTTTATATCAATGGTGGTTATACATCGGCCACCAGCGGTCGCACCTTCGAGACCATCAACCCGGCCAACGGTGAAGTCCTGGCGACCGTACAGGCCGCCGGGCGCGAGGACGTCGATCGCGCCGTAGAAAGCGCAACGCGCGGGCAAAAAGTCTGGGCGGCGATGACCGCCATGGAGCGCTCGCGCATCCTGCGTCGCGCCGTCGACATCCTGCGCGAGCGCAACGACGAGCTGGCGAAGCTGGAAACCCTCGACACCGGTAAAGCGTATTCCGAAACCTCAACCGTCGACATCGTCACCGGCGCGGACGTGCTGGAGTACTACGCGGGGCTGATCCCGGCGCTGGAAGGCAGCCAGATCCCGCTGCGTGAGACCTCGTTCGTCTACACCCGACGCGAGCCGCTGGGCGTGGTGGCGGGCATCGGCGCGTGGAACTACCCGATCCAGATAGCCCTGTGGAAATCCGCCCCGGCGCTGGCGGCGGGCAACGCAATGATCTTCAAGCCGAGCGAAGTGACCCCGCTCACCGCCCTAAAGCTTGCAGAGATCTACACCGAAGCAGGCCTGCCGGACGGCGTGTTTAACGTCCTGCCTGGCGTGGGCGCGGAGACCGGCCAGTACCTGACCGAGCATCCGGGCATCGCCAAAGTCTCCTTTACCGGCGGCGTCGCGAGCGGAAAAAAAGTGATGGCCAACTCGGCGGCCTCGTCCCTGAAAGAGGTGACGATGGAGCTGGGCGGCAAATCGCCGCTGATTATTTTTGACGATGCGGATCTGGATCTCGCGGCGGACATCGCCATGATGGCCAACTTCTTCAGCTCCGGCCAGGTGTGCACCAACGGCACCCGCGTGTTTGTTCCGGCTAAGTTCAAAGCCGCGTTTGAGCAGAAAATCGTTGAGCGCGTGGGCCGCATCCGCGCGGGCGATCTGTTCGATGAAACCACTAACTTTGGTCCGATGGTCAGCTTCCCGCACCGCGACAGCGTGCTGCGCTACATCGCCAAAGGCAAAGAGGAAGGCGCGCGCGTACTGTGCGGCGGCGACGTGCTGAAGGGCGAAGGCTTCGATAACGGCGCGTGGGTAGCCCCGACCGTGTTCACCGACTGCACTGACGAAATGACCATCGTGCGCGAAGAGATCTTCGGCCCGGTGATGTCCATCCTGACCTATGACACCGATGAAGAAGCGATTCGCCGCGCCAACGATACCGACTACGGTCTGGCGGCGGGCATCGTCACGACAGACCTGAACCGCGCCCACGGCGCCATTCATCAGCTCGAAGCGGGTATCTGCTGGATCAACACCTGGGGTGAATCCGCCGCAGAGATGCCGGTCGGCGGCTACAAGCACTCCGGCATTGGCCGCGAGAACGGCGTGATAACGCTGCAGAGCTACACCCAGGTGAAGTCCATCCAGGTTGAGATGGGTAAATTCCAGTCCATATTTTAACCGGGAGGTTTATTTGCAATTTGACTACATCATTATCGGGGCCGGATCTGCCGGCAACGTGCTGGCTACACGACTGACTGAAGATCCGAACACTACCGTCCTGCTGCTTGAGGCAGGCGGGCCGGACTACCGCTTTGACTTCCGAACCCAGATGCCCGCCGCGCTGGCGTTCCCGCTGCAGGGCAAGCGCTATAACTGGGCGTACGAAACCGAGCCAGAGCCGTACATGAACAACCGCCGCATGGAGTGCGGGCGCGGCAAAGGGCTGGGCGGCTCGTCGCTGATCAACGGCATGTGCTACATCCGCGGTAACGCGATGGACCTCGACCACTGGGCAAAAGAGCCGGGTCTGGAGCACTGGAGCTACCTCAACTGCCTGCCCTACTACCGCAAGGCAGAGACGCGCGACGTGGGGCCGAACGACTACCACGGCGGCGATGGTCCGGTGAGCGTCACCACCTCGAAGCCTGGCGTGAACCCGCTGTTTGAGGCGATGGTGGAAGCGGGCGTGCAGGCGGGCTATCCGCGCACCGACGATCTCAACGGCTATCAGCAGGAAGGCTTCGGCCCGATGGACCGCACGGTCACGCCGCAGGGCCGACGCGCCAGCACCGCGCGCGGCTATCTGGATCAGGCGAAACCCCGTCCGAATCTGACCATCCGCACCCACGCCATGACCGATCGCATTCTGTTTGACGGCAAGCGCGCCGTGGGTGTCGAGTGGCTGGAGGGCGAAAGCACCATTCCGTCCAAAGCAACGGCGAAGAAAGAAGTGCTGCTGAGCGCCGGGGCGATTGCCTCCCCGCAGATCCTCCAGCGCTCCGGCGTGGGCAACGCTGACCTGCTGAAGCAGTTTGATATCCCGCTGGTGCACGACCTGCCCGGCGTGGGGGAAAATCTGCAGGATCACCTGGAGATGTACCTCCAGTATGAATGCAAAGAGCCGGTCTCTCTCTACCCTGCCCTGCAGTGGTGGAACCAGCCGAAGATTGGCGCCGAGTGGCTGTTTGGCGGCACCGGCGTGGGCGCGAGCAACCACTTCGAAGCGGGCGGGTTTATCCGCAGCCGCGAGGAGTTCGAGTGGCCGAACATTCAGTACCACTTCCTGCCGGTGGCGATTAACTACAACGGCTCGAACGCGGTGAAAGAGCACGGCTTCCAGTGCCACGTTGGCTCCATGCGCTCCCCGAGCCGTGGGCACGTGCGCATTAAGTCGCGCGATCCGCACCAGCATCCGGCGATCCTGTTCAACTATATGTCCCACGAGCAGGACTGGCAGGAGTTCCGCGACGCGATCCGCATCACCCGCGAGATCATGCACCAGCCCGCGCTGGACAAGTACCGCGGCCGTGAAATCAGTCCGGGTATTGACTGCCAGACCGACGAGCAGCTGGACGAGTTCGTGCGTAACCACGCCGAAACCGCGTTCCACCCGTGCGGCACCTGCAAGATGGGTTACGACGAGATGGCGGTGGTCGACGGCGAAGGCCGCGTTCACGGGCTGGAAGGGCTGCGCGTAGTGGATGCGTCGATTATGCCGCAAATCATCACCGGCAACCTGAACGCCACCACTATTATGATCGGTGAAAAGATTGCCGACGCCATTCGCGGGCGCGAGCCGCTGGCAAAAAGTACGGCCGCGTATTATGTGGCCAACGGGGCGCCGGTTCGCCGCTGAGGATATTTCCCCTCACCCGAGCCCTCTCCCTCAAGGGAGAGGGCGTTTATCTTCCCACCCAAAATTTTTGTATTTTCCTGCATCCAGTTTCCCTCCTCCCCTCGTATATGCATATGTGAGCAACCCCTTTGCTCCCTAATCCGAGGAAAGATGATGAAAAAGCTAACCCATGTTGCATTCGTAACCAGCGCTTTACTCTTCTGTGCAGGCGCATCAGCAGCCATGACGTCAGGCTCCGTGATGGTGGGCGGAGCGGAAATGTACCCGAGCAAAAATATTGTTGAAAACGCCGTGAACTCGAAAGATCACACCACGCTGGTGGCCGCCGTCAAAGCGGCCGGGCTGGTGGATACGCTTCAGAGCAAAGGGCCATTCACCGTGTTTGCCCCAACCAATGCGGCGTTTGCGAAATTGCCTGCCGGCACCGTCGAGAACCTGGTCAAACCCGAAAACAAAGCCACGCTCACCAGCATCCTGACCTATCACGTGGTCGCCGGTAATTACGATATGAAAGCGCTGGAGCAGAAAATTAAACAGGGCGGCGGCCGCGCGGAGCTGAAGACCGTTAACGGTCAGCCGCTGTGGATCATGAGCAACGGCCCGCACAATATTCAGCTTAAGGATGGTAAAGGTAATGTGGCGAACATTAGCACCTATGACGTTCATCAAAAAAACGGCGTGATCGATGTGATTGATACCGTCCTGATGCCTAAGTAGTTGTCTATACTTCGGAAGTGTGACGTTGCCTTCCGGGAATAATATGGATAACGCGCTGGCTGAACAGCAGCTGAAATTAATGCAGGCGGTCGCAAACGGCGATCGCCGTGCATTTGAACAACTTTATCGACTCACATCGCCACACCTGTTTGCCGTTGCGCTGCGCATGCTGCACGACCGCGCATGGGCAGAAGAGATCCTTCACGACTGTTTTATCACCGTCTGGAGTAAAGCTGAAACCTACAACGCTGCACTGAGCTCCCCGATGACCTGGCTTACGCATATTGTGCGCAACCGCTGTATCGACTGGCTGCGAAGCGGGCAAACCCGGGCTGCCGACCGCGAGACGGCGTATAACGAAGCGCTTTTGCCTTGCGAGAACGATGAGCAGAATAACTGGCACGACGACGCGCAGGCAGCACGGCTCAGGCAGTGTCTCGAACATTTGAGCAGCGAGCAGCGCCAGAGCATTACGCTCGCCTACTATCAGGGAATGTCTCACAGCGACATTGCCGACTGGCTCCAGCAGCCTCTTGGCTCGGTGAAAAGCTGGATACGTCGGGCAATGGACCATCTTCGGGAGTGTGTCGGGCTATGAATGACGCAGAAAAACGCGACGACATGCTGACAGCAGAGTATGCCCTCGGCACGCTGCGGGGAGGAGCGCGGCTTCAGTTCCAGAAACGGGTTGCCCATGAACCCGCCCTGGCCGCCCGCGTCGCGTACTGGCAGGAAATGTTCAGCACGCTGGATAGCCATCTTGTGCCCGTCCCTCCACCTGAGACGGTGTGGAAAAGAATCGCCCTCGATCTGCCGCCTAAAATGCCTTTACGCAAAAGTCGGCCTTATGTCGGCTGGATGGTTGCAGCCTCACTCGCCGCCCTGGCGGTCGTTGCCTGGTATGCCACCCGAGCCCCGGAACTCGTTCCGCTGATGGTCCTCAACGATGCCCAACAGCACGGGGAGTGGGTCATCAGCGCGGATGCCAGCCGCCAGCACTTGAGCATTGCCCCACTTCGGCCGACGGCCGTCGCGGCGCAACACAGCCTGCAGCTTTGGCTGATCCCAGGCGGGCAGGCGCCGGTCTCCATGGGGCTGCTGCATAACGACATACCGACACGCGTCACCCTCAGGAACACAACTCTCCCTCCTGACGCCATGATAGCCATAAGCCTTGAACCAGAGGGCGGCTCGCCCACTGGCCTCCCGACAGGGCCGGTGCTTTACAGTGGCAAATTGTAATCCTCAGGCCCTGTTCGCAGGGCCGCTATCGTTAACCAATTTCATTTATATAACACCCTCGGTTACCTATAAGAATTAAATATTAGCCCTGCAATTAGTTTAATTATTAAAAAACGACATTGACAGACTCTTCCGCACTCCATTAAGTTTTACACGAACATCCTTTTATTCCTGATACACAATATATCAAAAAACGCGTTAATGAATTTGTCATTATTCATTAACGCTTCTCTGCCTTTTATTTTTTGCATCACTCAATAGCGAGATAAGATCATGAATAATAGTGCAAACAAAGTTGTTGTTATCACCGGCGCCAGCAGCGGTATTGGTGAGGCCATCGCCCTTCATCTGGCAGATAAACCTTTTTCACTGGTGCTTGTTGCCCGTCGTCTGGAGAAAATTAATGCCCTGGTGGACCGCATCATCCAGCAGGGTGGCCAGGCGATAGCCGTAAAGGCCGATGTCACCCGTCAGGAAGAGGTGCAGCGCGCCATTGACGCTGCCGTTGCCGCCTACCAGCGCGTGGATGTGCTGATCAATAACGCGGGCTTTATGGCTATCGCCCCGCTCAGCGAGCTGAAAACCGACGAATGGGACAAGATGATTGATACCAATCTGAAAGGGGTGCTGTACGGCATCGCCGCGGCTTTCCCGGTGTTCCAGCGTCAGGGCCGCGGGCATTTTATAAACGTTGCCTCCGTCGCGGGCATCAAAGTGCTGGCCCCTGGCGGCGTGGTGTATAGCGCCACGAAATTCGCCGTCCGCGCGCTGAGTGAAGGCTTACGTCAGGAGGCGGGTAAAACCATCCGCACGACGCTTATTTCTCCCGGTGCCGTCGAAAGCGAACTGCAGTTCGGCAGCTCTGATGCCCCAAGCAAACAGTTCCTGCATGAATTTTACAAGCAGGCTATTCCGGCTGACGCAATTGCCCGCGCGGTTTTATTTGCTATTGAACAGCCTGGCGACGTTGATATTAATGAAATTGTTGTTCGTCCGACGCAGGAAGAATTTTAGCCGGCGTTAAATAATGCTGAATGAGGTGTCATTATGATTAAATCATTAACGTCCTTATCAGATTTAAATATGCGATCGGGTTCCGACATTCTTCTTGAAGTGCTGGAGAGTGAAGGGGTGGAATATATTTTTGGCAACCCCGGAACAACCGAACTTCCGCTCATTGATGCCCTGCTTCGCCATGAAAATATTCACTATATTCTCGCGCTTCAGGAAAGCACCGTGGTGGCCATTGCCGACGGCTACGCAAAAGCCTCCGGCAAGACCGGATTTATCAATTTGCATACCGCCAGCGGTCTGGGGCACGGCATGGGGAATCTCATTAATTCGCGGATCATGAAAACCCCGCTGGTGGTCACCGTCGGACAGCAGGACACGCGGCACTACGTCCGCGACCCGCTGCTGTATGACGATATTGTTTCCATAGGCTCCCCGGTCATGAAATGGGCGCAGGAGGTTACCAGCGCCGATCAGCTCCCGGTTCTTGTGCGCCGTGCGTTTCACGCGGCCAGCTACCCTCCGGGTGGCCCGGTCCTGCTTTCACTCCCGATGAACGTCATGGAAGAGCTGAGCGACGCCGGGATACAGACGGCCTCAAAAGTGAACTACCACACCGTCGCGGGCTCGCTAGACGAGCTGGCGGAGGCGCTCAGCGAAGTCACCCCGGGCAGGATCATGATTGTGGCGGGAGATGAAGTTCACTCCAGCGGCTCGACGCAGGAGATTGTCCAGCTTGCTGAAGCGCTCAGCGCCCATGTCTACGGCTCCTCCTGGCCCCTGAATTTGCCCTTCCCTACGCAGCATGCGCTCTGGCGGGGCAATATGCCCACCACCGCCAGCGAAATCGCCAGCATCATCAACGCCTACGATGCCGTATTTATCATCGGCGGCAGAAGCCTGATCACCATTTTGTACAGCGAGGGCGAGGCCATTCCGGAAACCTGCGCGGTATATCAGCTTTCGGCGGATATGCACGAACTTGGCCGCACCTATGCCACTCGCCTTTCAGTGATGGGGGATATCAAACTGTCCCTGCATGAACTGCTGCCAAAGCTTAAGCAGCGACTGATCGCCAGCACGCTGGCCCACCAGCGGCTGCTGGTTGCGGCCCGCGACGAACGGGAGAAGGAGTGGCAGCAGCAGGAGGAACGTCTGGCCGCCGAGCGGCTACGCCCGGCGATCTCCCCGATGGTCGCAGCCTGGGAAGTCATCCGATCCATTCCGGCGGGTACCACCATCGTTGATGAGGCGATAGCGACCGCCAGGCATGTCCGCCGGTTCATCTCTGACCAGCAGCACCAGCGCTACTACTTTATGCGCGGCGGCGGACTGGGCTGGGGGATGCCGGCCTCAGTAGGGCATTCACTGGGACGCGGGCGTGAGCCGGTGGTCTGCCTGATAGGCGACGGGGCCTCTCTGTACTCGCCGCAGGCGCTCTGGACGGCGGCACACGAAAATCTGCCGGTCACCTTTATCGTCATGAATAACAGGGAGTACAACATCCTGAAAAACTTTATGAAGAGCCAGGCTGACTACAGCTCAACGCGGCTGGGGCGTTTTATCGGGATGGACCTGGTGAACCCGCATATTGATTTTCAGTCGCTTGCCACCGCCATGGGCGTCCACTGCTGCCGGGTAACCGAGGCTGCAGATATCGCCGAAGCGGTAACGCGCGGCCTGCAGTCAGGAAAAACCAACCTGATTGAAATCGCAATTTCCGCGGATTAGCCGCGCGCTTACGCTGTACCCTACATAAAAAACTTATAACCGAAACGCCTCAAGCCGCCCTGCGTTAGGCAACGTTCATCGAATCGCACTTCCACTCCAGCCGCACGTTCGGTGCGTAAGTCAATGACGGCAAATGGCGCCAGCTCATCGTCCATCACCTTCGCTATGACCCAGCACGCGGTGACTCCCTGAAAGGTAAGGCATTTGTTATAGCAGGTTAAAAAGCAGGCGAAAAGCAACGTGTTTTAATAGCCCGAGCGCATGCGATATTCCCGGAAGGCATAAGTAAAGCTGAATTTCGACTTTGCGGAATGTCACACTCGACCTAACGTAGCGGAGCATAAAACAATCACAATATATTCTTCTCAGGGATCGCTATGACGAAAAAACTGTTGCCGTTACTGGTGCTGGCTGCGCTCTCAGGCGCTGTCCACGCCGCTACTCCGCCCAACACGCTGGTGGTTGCCCAGGGGCTCGATGATATCGTGAGCCTCGACCCGGCCGAAGCCAACGAGCTCTCCAGCATCCAGACCGTGCCGAGCCTGTACCAGCGTCTGGTGCAGCCGGACCGCGATAATCCGGAAAAAATCACGCCGATTCTGGCAGAAAGCTGGGAAGCGGACGCGGCAGCAAAAACCCTGACCATCAAGCTCAAGCCCGATGCGAAATTCGCCTCCGGCAACCCGCTGCGCCCGGAAGACGTAATTTTCTCTTACACCCGCGCCGTGACGCTAAACAAATCCCCGGCCTTTATTCTCAACGTGCTGGGCTGGGACGCGAGCAACATCTCCAGCCAGCTGAAGAAGGTGGACGATCACACCCTCCAGCTTCACTGGACGGCGGACGTGAGCCCGTCGGTGGCGCTGAATATTCTCTCCACGCCGATTGCCTCTATCGTGGATGAAAAGCTCGTCGCGGCGAACGTGAAGGATAATGACTTCGGTAACGCGTGGCTAAAAATGCACTCGGCGGGCAGCGGCGCGTTCAAAATGCGCGTCTATCAGCCGCATCAGGCCATCGTGCTGGAAGCCAACGACTCCGCCCCCGGCGGCGCGCCGAAGCTGAAAAGCATCATCATTAAAAACGTCCCCGATCCGGCTTCGCGCCGCCTGCTGATCCAGCAGGGTGATGCGGACGTGGCGCGCGATCTCGGTGCAGATCAGATAAGCGCCCTGGACGGCAAGCCGGGCGTGAAGGTGCTGAGCATCCCGTCTGCGGAGCAGAATTACCTGGTGTTTAACACCGGCAACAGCGCCAACCCGCTTCTGAACAACCCGGCGTTCTGGGAAGCCTCGCGCTGGCTGGTAGATTATGAAGGCATCACCAAAAATCTGCTGAAAGGCCAGTATTTTGTTCATCAGAGCTTCCTGCCGGTCGGGCTGCCGGGCGCGCTGGAAGACAACCCGTTTAAGTTTGACCCTGCAAAAGCGAAAGACATCCTCGCCAAAGCGGGCATTAAGGACGCGCACTTCACGCTGGACGTGGAGAACAAGCCGCCGTTTATCACCATTGCCCAGTCAATGCAGGCGAGCTTTGCGCAGGGCGGCGTGAAGGTGGATCTGCTGCCTGCAGCCGGGAGCCAGGTCTATGCCCGCGTGCGCGCTAAGCAGCATCAGGCGGCGATTCGTTTGTGGATCCCTGACTACTTCGATGCGCACTCCAATGCCAGCGCCTTCGCGTGGAACGACGGTAAATCCAGCACCGTGGCCGGTCTGAACGGCTGGAAAATCCCGGAGCTGAACAAGGCCACGCTGGCGGCGGTTGCCGAGCCGGATCCGGCGAAGCGTCTGGATCTGTACAAGAAAATGCAGGAACAGCTGCAGCAGAGCTCGCCGTACGTGTTCGTCGATCAGGGCAAAACCCAGATCGTGGTGCGCGATAACGTGAAGGGGTATCAGCAGGGGCTGAACGCGGATATGGTCTGGTACGATCGCGTCACGAAGTAGCCCCTGTTGCCGGGTGGCGCTGCGCTGACCCGGCCTGTGTTATCGGTTTTTGTAGGCCGGGTAAGGCGAAGCCGCACCCGGCATGAAGAGATTTCCCATGCCACATCTTTCCACCCGCGTGCTTCAGGGTCTGCTGACCCTGCTGCTCACGCTCTTCGGGCTGCTGCTCGTCACGTTTGCGCTCTCGGCGTTTTCACCGGTCGATCGCGTGCTGCAGATCGTCGGCGATCACGCCAGCCAGTCGACGTACGATCAGGTTCGCCACCAGCTTGGGCTGGATCGTCCCCTGCCCGTGCAGTTCTGGCACTACCTGCAAAACCTCGCCCACGGGGATTTAGGCACCGCCAGCGCCACCGGACAGCCGGTGCTGCAGGATCTGCTGCACGCCTTCCCCGCCACGCTGGAGCTGGCAACGCTGGCGTTAATCATCGGCGCCGTGCTCGGCGTGACTGCCGGAGTGCTGTGCGCTCGCTACGCCGGTTCGCCGCTCGATTTAGCCATCAGAACCCTCACCCTGCTCGGCAACTCGGTGCCGATTTTCTGGCTCGGCCTGCTGATGCTGGCCCTGTTCTACGCGAAGCTGCAGTGGAGCGCAGGCCCCGGCAGGCTGGACGATATCTGGCAGTTCACCGTCGAGCAGCGCACCGGCTTTGCGCTGATAGATACCTGGCTTTCCGGCGATCGCGAGGCGTTCCGCAACGCCCTCAGCCACCTGGTGCTGCCGGTGCTGCTGCTGGCCTATTACTCGCTGGCAAGCATTACCCGCCTGACGCGCTCGGCCTGCCTGAGCGAGATGAACAAAGAGTACATCCTGCTTGCCCGCGCAAAAGGTGCCGGGGAGATGGCCATCCTGCTGCGACACGTGCTGCCGAACATTCGCGGCACCCTGCTGACGGTGATCGCGCTGGCCTACACCAGCATGCTGGAGGGCGCGGTATTAACCGAAACCGTCTTCTCATGGCCGGGGATCGGGCGCTATCTCACCACCGCCCTGTTCGCCGGAGACACCACCGCGGTCATGGGCGGCACGCTGCTGATTGGCGTCTGCTTTGTCCTGATCAATAACCTTATCGACCTGCTCGTGCGGGCAACCGATCCCAGGGTGCGCTGATGCCGTTTTATCTCTTCTTACGCCGGCTACGCCGCTCCCCTGCCGCATTTTGCGGGCTGGTAGCCATCGCGCTGCTGGGGGTTATTGCCCTGTTCGCGCCGTGGCTGGCCCCGGTTGACCCGAACTGGCAGGACGCCGCCGCGCGCCTGCAGGCACCGAACGGCCAGCACTGGCTGGGCACAGACAGCTACGGTCGCGATCTGCTTTCGCGCCTGATTTACGGCACCCGTCCGGCGCTCGGGCTGGTGGCGTTAGTCACCGTTATTACCCTGCCCGCCGGGCTGCTGGTGGGAATTTTGTCCGGCTACTACGGCGGCTGGCTGGAGCGCATCCTGATGCGTTTTACCGACGTGGTGATGTCGATGCCTCGCCTGATCCTCGCCTTCGCGTTTGTGGCGATGCTTGGCCCGGGGCTGGTCAACGGCGCGCTGGCGCTGGCCTTAACCACCTGGCCCGCATACGCGCGTCAGGCGCGGAGTGAAATTCAGCGTCTGCGCCACAGCGATTACCTGGCCGCCGCGGAGATGATGGGCATTCGCGGCCTGCGCCTGCTGGTCGGGCATATTCTGCCCCTGTGTTTGCCGTCCGCGATTGTGCGGCTGGCGCTGGATCTGGCAGGCATTATTCTGGCCGCCGCCGGTCTCGGCTTCCTCGGCCTTGGCGCACGTCCGCCCATGGCCGAATGGGGAGCGATGATTGCCGACGGCATGCAGGTGATTTTCGACCAGTGGTGGATTGCCGCCATTCCGGGCGGCGCCATCCTGTTTGCCAGCCTGGCGTTTAACCTGCTGGGCGATGGCCTGCGCGACGTACTGGAGCCACAGCATGAATGAACCCCGCGTCATCGTCGATGCGCTGAATATCGACTACCCCGCCGCGCGCGTGGTCAACAATCTGAGCTTTACGCTTGGCAACGAGCGGCTGGCGCTGGTGGGGGAATCCGGCTCCGGCAAGTCCATGTCCGCCCGCGCCCTGATGGGTCTGGTGCGCAAACCCGGTATTGTAAGCGCCAACCGGCTTAACGTGCTTGGCAACGACCTGCTGACCCTGAACGCCCGCCGCTGGCAGGCGCTGCGCGGTAACGGGATTGCGATGGTCCTGCAGGACCCGCGCTACGCGCTAAATCCGGCGAAAAACGTCGCCGCTCAGCTTGATGAGGCGCTGACCCTGCATCAGCGCCTGCCCCGCGCTGAACGCCTGGCGCGCATTCACGACATCCTCCGCGCCGTCGGACTCAACGAACATGTCCTCCAGCGCTATCCCGGCGAACTCTCCGGGGGCATGGGCCAGCGGGTGATGATTGCGATTGCGCTGATCAACAACCCGCAGGTGCTGATTGCCGATGAACCCACCTCCGCGCTGGACGCCCGCCTGCGCAACCAGATCCTCGAGCTGCTGGTGCAGCAGTGCGAAGAACGCCAGATGGCGATGCTGTTAATCAGCCACGATCTGCCGCTGGTGGCGGAGCACTGCGACCGCGTGCTGGTGATGTATCAGGGCGAAAAGGTCGATGAGATGGCGGCAAGCCATCTCCCGCAGGCGACGCATCCGTACACGCGAACCCTGTGGACCTGTCGTCCAGACGCCAATACCTATGGACAGATGCTGCCGACGCTCGACCGTTCGCAGCCGTGGAAGGAGGCCAGCGATGGCGCTCGTTGAGGTTAACCAGGTGCAGGTCACCTTTGGGGAAAAAACGGCGGTTTCGGCCGCCAGCTTTAGCATTGAGAGAGGCGAGACGTTCAGCCTGATCGGTGAATCCGGCTGCGGCAAATCGACCCTTCTGCGCGTGCTGGCTGGGCTGCAGCGCGAGTGGCGCGGCAGTATTGCGCTACTGGGAGAAGCGTTAACGCCAGGACGACGTTTTGAAGGCGAGCTTCGCCGCAACGTGCAGATGGTATTTCAGGATCCGTCGGCGTCGCTGCACCCGAACCACACCATTGCGCGCACCCTGTCGGAGCCGTTAAAAATCCGCGGCGAAACGCAGATTGCCGAAAAGGTGGCGGATGCGCTGCAGCAGGTGGGGCTTTCCGCCGACGCGGACAGGCGCTACCCGCACCAGCTTTCCGGCGGCCAGCAGCAGCGCGTGGCTATTGCCCGCGCGCTGCTGCTGCGCCCGCAGCTTCTGCTGCTGGACGAGCCGACCTCGGCGCTGGATATGTCGGTGCAGGCAGAGATCCTGAACCTGCTCAACCGTCTTAAGGCCGAGCACGAGATGACCTATCTGCTGGTGAGCCACGACGCGGACGTGATTGCCCATATGTCCGACCGGGCGGCGTTTATGGCGCACGGGGCGATCCAGAAGGTGTTTGACCGTGAGACTATGTTAAGAGGCGAGCACAGGATGGGGTAAACCGTGCGGCGGCGCGGGTTTTCCAAGCCGGGAAAGGCATCGCCGCCACCCGGCCTACAATTACTTCAGCAGCTTCACCGTGGCATCAATGTCGATCTCATCTTCGGTGAAGATCAGCGTCGTGTTCTGGAAGGTGGTGATCGCCAGCTTCTTCACCGTGCGCATTTCGCCCGGCTTTTTATCAGATTTCGGCTTGATGCTGTTCATCAGCAGCCCCACCGACAGCACCGCATTCTCTTTGTCGATTTTGGTATCGGCAGGCTCTTCTTCGCTGAACACCACGAAGGACTTGATCGAGCTGAGCTTCACGCGCTCGCCTGCGATATAGAGATGTTTGCTTTCGGGGATCACCTTCACCGCGTAGGCGGAAAGGCCTTTGTTGTTGGTGGTTGGCTCGAAGGTCACCGCGGCATCTTTCTTAATCAGATCGGGGTTCGCGACCTTAATCACATGAAAATAGCGGTTGTCGCCGTTTTCATCTTTGATAAATCCAAAGCCTTTATCTTTAAACCACGTTGTGATTGTACCGTTCATCGCTGTTACCGCCTGTCAGATCGTAATGACTAAAGTTTTGCAGCGCGCAGTGTAATGCACAATGGATGAGGAGACAAAAAAAAGCCCCTGCACGGGTGCAGGGGAAAACTCATGTCAGAGCTTATTAGAATTTAGTTGAACACCATCCCGCCATCGATGAGCAGAGACTGGCCGGTCATGTAGTCGGAATCCGGTCCTGCCAGGTATGAAACGCAGGCGGCGACATCTTCCGGTTCGGACAGGCGGCCAAGCGTGATGCGTTTGGCAAAGGTTTCGGTACCGTAGCCGAGCGGCTTACCCGCCGCCTCGGAGACCTGACGGTCGATCTCCGCCCACATCGGCGTTTTCACGATGCCCGGGCAGTAGGCGTTAACGGTGATCCCCAGCGGAGCAAGATCCCGCGCGGCGGTCTGGGTTAGGCCGCGCACCGCGAATTTACTGGAACTGTAGACGGCCAGCTCCGGGTTACCGGTGTGGCCCGCCTGGGAGCAGGCGTTGATGATCTTGCCGCCGTGCCCCTCTTTGCGGAACGCGTCAATCGCCGCCTGGATCCCCCAGATCACCCCTTTCACGTTGATGTTGTAGACCTTGTCGACAATCTCCGGCGTGATGGATTCGATTGGCGTGGACGGCGCAACCCCGGCGTTGTTAACGATAACGTGGAAACCGCCCAGCGCAGTGCGGGCTTTCTCTACCGCCGCAAATACCTGCTCGCGGTCAGAGACGTCCACCTTCACGGCGACGGCGTTACCGCCGTTACGGATGATTTCATCGGCCACGGCTCTGGCCGTTTCCGCGTTATAGTCGGCGATGGCGACGGCAAAGCCATCTTTCACCAGGCGAAGCGCAATCGCTTTACCAATCCCCTGGCCTGAGCCTGTTACGAGAGCAACTTTTTGCATTTCTCTGTCCTTATGTTGAGTCACAAAATCTGGCTGAGATGGAGCTGGCCCATCAGCAGCGGGTTATCGCTGTAGTCAACGGGAATGGCCACCACGGCCGGGCCATCCACATCCATCGCCGCACGCAGCGTGGGTTCGAGCGCGTCGGCGCTCTCCACGGCAAAGCCTTTCGCGCCAAAGGCGTCGGCATAGACTTTGAAATCGACCGGGCCGAACTCGACGCCGGAAAGACGCTGGTATTTTTTCTCTTCCTGAATGGCAACCATGTTGTAGCCGTTATCCACCCAGATGATGTGCAGCACGTTAGCGTTGAGGCGCACCGCGGTTTCCAGCTCCATGCTTGACTGCAGGAAACCGCCGTCGCCGGAGACCGAAACCACCTTGCGGCGCGGGTTGACCAGCCACGCGCCAATCGCCCACGGCAGCGCGACGCCCATGGTCTGCTGACCGTTGGAGATCATCACCTGACGTGCACGGAAGCTGTAGAGGTAGCGGGCGATCCAGATGTGGAAGCTGCCCATATCCACGGTGAGCGTCACGTCGTTATTCACGATATCCTGCATAGCCCGCACGATGCGCAGCGGGTGCAGGGCAAACTGGTTGAGCGAGGCGCCGCGACGATCGAGCAGATCGCGCTGATGCTGGCGATCGACCAGAATTTCGGAGGCCCGCTGGCTCAGCTCGAGCTTATGGTCGATACGGTTAGCGAGCAGATTCAGCGTTTCGGCAATGTCCCCCACCAGCTCCAGATCCGGCACGTAGTTACGTTCTTCATAGGCAGGCAGCACGTCAATGTGCACCAGCGTGGCGTCGCCGCTGTTCCACATGGACGGCTCGTACTCCACCGGGCTGTAGCCGATGCAGATAATCAGATCCGCCAGATGGAGCAGCCGGTCGCCCGCCTGGTTATTGAACAGACCGACGCGTCCGGCGAAGCGGGTGAAGTGCTCCTGATTCACCGCCCCGGCGGCCTGATAGGTGCTGGTGACCGGAATACGGCTTTTCTCCAGCAGCTTACGCAGCGCGGCGCTGTTGGCGGGCTGGCTCGCCATCAGCCCCAGCAGGATGACCGGGTTTTTGGCCTTTTCGATAAGCTTCGCCACGTCGTTAATGGCGGATTCCGGTGCCGGGCCCATCAGCGCCGGGCCGCTGGCAGGCAAAATCGCCCCCGTGGCGGGCTGATCGACAATATCCTGCGGCAGGCTGACGAACGCGCTCCCCGGCCTGCCGTGCTCGGCGGCGCGAAACGCGTTGGAAACCACCTCAGCAATCGCGTCCGGCGCACTCACTTCGACGGCGTATTTGGTGACCGGGCTGAACATGGCAACGGTGTCCATGCTCTGGTGCACCAGTTTGGCTTTATCTGCCCGCTTCACCGCCCCGCCCAGCGCCACGACCGGGTCGCCTTCGCTGTTGGCGGTGGCAATGCCGGTGATCAGGTTCGAACAGCCGGGCCCGGAGGTCACCAGCGCCACCCCGGCCTTGCCGGTCAGACGCCCTACCGCCGCCGCCATGAACGCCGCGTTCGCTTCGTGACGCACCGGAATAATCTCGATGGAGGAGTCCAGCAGGGAGTCAAAGACCTTGTCGATTTTCGCCCCCGGGATCCCGAACACCTGCTTCACGCCCTGCGCTTCCAGCTGGCCGACAACCAAATCGGCGCCGTGCGCCCACTGACGTGACTGTTTCTCACTGTTCACGATAGTTCTCCTGTTAGTTTTCGACGGAACGGATCGCTGCGTCCAGATTGCTGGGGTGAAGGTTGGCCTGTAAAAACGCGCTGTCGGCGGGCAGGTCAATCATCAGCTTGTGAATTTCACCGAAGGTGAGCACGCCGTTCTCCAGCTGGTAATCGAGCAGATGGCCCCCGCCCTGACGGTCGTCGGTGATGAAATGTTCGTGGTAGCCCGCCACGTTGATGCCCTGCATATGCTGTGGCGTGCGGAACCCGACCAATACCCCTTCACGCTGGTTAAAGCGGAACACCGGCTGGTCGTCCAGCACGTCGGTCATCGCGCGGTATGGCGGCTTCTGGCGCGGTACGGTGCGGGTGTGGGCGTGGCGGAAATTGCCGTCAATGCGCAGCGCGCAGAACAGATTATCGGAGGGGATCTGCTGGTCGATCGCGTCATGGATCAGCTGACGGCTGACCGGCGCATTGAAGGTAATACGATACTGCGGCTGGAACCAGGTCATCACCGCGAACGGCGTTTTCTGCTCCGGCTTCGCGGCCCGGGCGCTGCCGTCGGCGCGCAGCTGGTAAACCTTGCTGCTGAAGGCAATCATTTCGCCGTCCAGCTCGTTGAAGGTGCCCAGGCCAAAATCACCGTGCGCCAGCAGATCGGCGATGGTGGTCTCCCCTTCGTACACGCCGCTTAGCAGGGCGCTCATTAGCGATGTCTGGTAGATCACGCTGTCAGGATGCTGGGCGGAAAACCCGCGCAGGGTCTCGCACAAGCTGGCCTCACAGTCGCAGGCAGATGAATGCATCATCGTGCTCGTCCTCTTCAACTTTATTTAGAAAGGTTAAATAAATGTTGACCCGATTCAGCAGAGAGTTCCAATATAGAAACCATGCTGGTTTGAGACGTTTTAGATATGGAACTTCGTTATCTGCGGTATTTTGTCGCGGTAGCACGCGAGCGACACTTCACCAGGGCGGCCGAAGCGCTGGGTATTTCACAGCCTCCTCTGAGTCAGCAGATCAAACGGCTCGAAGAGGAAGTGGGCACGCCGTTGTTCAGGCGCCTGACGCGGGGCGTGGAGCTGACCGAGGCGGGAGAAGCCTTCTACGAGGACGCCTGCAAGATCCTGGCGCTGAGCGACGCCGCGCTGGAAAAAGCTCGCGGCATCGCGCGCGGGCTGAACGGAAACCTGTCGATTGGCATCACCAGCTCCGACGCTTTTCATCCCAAAATTTTCGCGCTGATTCGCCAGTTTCAGGTGCAGAACATGGCGGTGCAGGTTCATCAGGTGGAAGCCAATATGTCGTCGCTGACGACGATGCTGGCGGAGGGTGAACTGGATATCGCCTTCGTGCGCCTGCCGTGCGAGAGCAGCAAGGCGTTCGAGTTAAAAATCCTCGACCGGGAGCCGATGGTGGTGGCACTGCATCGCGATCATCCGCTGGCGGCGTGCGGTTCGCTGGCGTTAGAACAGCTTCGGGATACGCCGGTAGTGTTGTTCCCGCAGGAGGTCGCGCCGGGGCTGTACGAGCGGGTTCACGGCTGCTGCGAGCGGGCCGGGATCGACGTGCAGCACGCGCTGCAGTCGTCGCAGCTTTCCTCCTCCCTGAGCATGGTTTCCGCGGGCGGCGGGTTCGCGCTGGTGCCCAAATCCATGGCGGCCATTTCTCCGCCGAATGTCACCTACCACGCGCTGAGCTCGCCGGAGCTTTATACCGATATCGCACTGTGCTGGCGGCGGTTTGAACGCTCGCGAACGGTGAAGCGGTTTCTGGCGATGATGAGCGAGGGGTAGCAGTTGTGCCCGGTGGGATTGGTTGGTGGTTTTTGTCGGCCGGGTAAGGCGAGGCCGCCACCCGGCAATACCCTTCTGGAAGCCGCCTCGCAAACCTGCAAGCAACCTGATGTAATTCAGGGGCATCTCTTTTCATCCCTTCCTCACGGTCGTAAAGTGCCTGCGTTGCGGCACATCCGTAACCGGGCGTAGGAACCCGCACAACATGACACGGCAATTATTTTTGTCGAGACGGCGCTCATCCCGTTAAAATACGGTCGCGCTGGCGGAGCAACCGAAAGGTTGGCCGTTATGTCATGTGCGGTATTCCTACCTCCGTCAGCGCTACCACCCATGAGCGTAGGAACTTATGTGGTGGTCTGGAGAATGTTTAAAAAGGAAAATCACATGACAACTATCCCTTCCCTGTCTTACGCGCTTTCTGAGGAAAGTGCTGTTCATCACCTTCTTCACCTGCAACTTCCCGATTCTGCTGATCTCTTTGAGTTGGCTGACGCATGCACTGCGTATGTTAGCGTGCTGGTGGACACTGACGATACGGTGACGTTTGCCACACTCTGCAAGCGATTGCTGGCTGCGCTTAAGCGGCTGCGGGAATGCTGTGATGCTGAACTTCCAGCGTATCTGGTTGAACAGCTGATTGCGGGTGAAAAGATAAATTCATGTGTGCCGGACTGCTGGCAGGAGACGACGCTACAGGTGGACTATGCCGTGGCGTTAACGCTGTCGGTGATGGGCGGGACGTTGCCTGCGAGCGTGGAAAAAGAACTCACCGGGCTGCTGCATGATATGGTCTGGTTGCTGGTGGAGTTTGTGAAGGAGCCGTATATCACGGCGCACTGAGTTAAGTAGCAGGAGGCCGGAATGCTGCTGAGTAAGAAGTAAGATTTCGGTCTTATGCAAAGAACAACGTTGCTTGATGAATGTCCGTTAAAAGCGAGTAACTGACCTCGATTTAAATGAATTATGAGGCTTCAAATGTTACTGGCACGAATTTCTAAGATGCATACCGTCATACTAAGTGTTTAAATAAGGTTCTGGACTATGGCTAACCCATCAGTTAAGTTTGTTTCCGATCCGTCGTTTTCCCTTATCAGGCGCCACTTTTTTCAGTATTATGTTTTAAGGATAATTCATGAGTAATGGAGCACAATCATTTCTTAGTCAATTACTAATTGCCATAATCTCTATATCTTTAGGGTCGTTTCTTTTTGCTGGGATTCTAGAGAGTTACAAAAAAGATCAAGGTCTTCAGGAGGAGCTTATAAAGGATTACTTCAGGCCAATGATGGAATTACAAAGTTCTTGCTCATCTTCACATAATGAACTATTCCTAAAGTATGGAGAGTTATCTGGTTCTTATCAGCTCATGTCTAATGAAATAGTACATATGACAAAGACTCCTGATTCAAAATTAGGCCAACATTATGAAGCTCTCCCAATGTCTATTATTAAAGCAAATGCAGAGTTAAAAAAAGGAGTTGAAGAGCTTGAAATGACAGTAAAAAAATGCAAGGCCGATTTATTCCTCAAGTACGAAGAACTTGCATTAGTTACTGGTTCATATCCAGAGTTTAGGAGCTTAGCGAAAAATTATACAATTGCGATTAACACTATCTATTCAGAAAGACAAAAAAAAGCCAAGGAAAATACAAAAAACATAGACCCTAATCAACTAATGCCATTGATGCGGAAATTTATTGCTATGGATCTATCCACCAATGCAAACAAATCCATGCTTGCCAGTGAAATGGATAACATATCTAAACTAACAACGCAGCATAGTTTGATAATGGCAGAGTATGAGGAGTTAATTTTTAAAGAAGATAATGATTTATTTCTAAGTCTTCATGATCTTTTTGCAATCCAAATTAGTGAGAAGTATTCGGGTGGATTTATCAGTTGGATATTTTAAAACATTATAACTCATCAGATGCGACGCTAACTATGTAGAACGTGTTAATCTGAGAAGGTTACCAATGTATTAGGTAATATCCGCTTCTGGCACGAAGCGAACGATCTGACTGAGCTGAAGATCCGCTGTGAGCGAACAGCGGACATCTTAAGTAGATTATTTTTTATGCTACTTCCTCTATGTAGCTATGTTATATGGCACATTTATACAGAAATAAGGATTAGTCTTTTCCCGGACCATAATTGAATTTTGTACCTTTACCAATGGCGTAAAACTGTCCGCCCGCTACGTAATGGACAGTACGTAATTCATCAGGCGCATCATCAAAAATCCAGTGCCCATTCCTGAAAACGCGGTCATCACTCCATGCTCCGACAATTTCCCCCATGAACAAGTTGTGCTGCTTTTCATTTTCTTCATTGGGTATGACCTTACAGACTAGCCAGCCAGCGCAACCTTCAACTAAAGGCAGATCAAACTCTTTCTGATAAAACTGTGGAATTTTACTGTTTTTATTGGGGGTATCAGAATAACTGTGGCCTCCAGCATATAAAACCATTTCCATCTGATTTACCACTGGGATCTGGACAACATAATATCCGCTTTTTTCTACAAGCCCGCGAGTAAATGCCTGTGGGCCAATAAAAGCCATCACTTTGTTATTGCCTACTAATCCTACCCAGGCCGCTGCCATGACATTTGCAATGCCATCATTTTTAGCCGATATCATCGTCGTTGGCCCGACCTGCAATAAACGATAGGCTTTGTTTAATTCTACTGGTTGAATTGACATAATTTACTCTTTCGAATTCTGAAAAGTAAGAGAGGTTGCTTATTTGATTGTTCGATTATATGACTGGAATAGTTGCAAATTAATTGCTATTATCAAAATACATTATTGCAATTTTCACAACAATCATGAACAAACTTGATGCTCTAAAGTTTTTTATCATTGCCTCTGAAACCCTGAACTTCCGCGAAGCAGCCATAAAGCTGTCGGTTTCACCATCAGTAGTAACCCGAACAGTCGCTGAGTTGGAGAAACAGCTTGGTGAACCTCTTTTCAAACGCAATACTCGCTCGATCTTTCTTACCAGTTTCGGCGAGCTATTTTTACCCCAAGCGAAGCGACTGCTTGAAGATTCTGAAAAATTATTTCAGACAGCGAAAGATGATAATGAAATGAGAGGTATTGTACGTATCACATTACTTCGATTCCCAAATCATGAACAAATCTTGTATGAACTATTGACTGCACTACGTCCATATCCTGAATTATTTATCGACTGGCGTTTAGATATGATGAAACTTGATACTATCGAGCATCGTATCGATATAGGCATACGCGTAGGGAGAGAACCTAATCCAAATTTTATCATTAAAAATATCGGGCTAGTTGAACATGTTTTTGTCGCATCCCCTGAACTCATTGCACGCCTGGGTGCACCAACTGATTTAGAAGATCTTCGACAGCGTTATCCATTTAGCGGTTTAATTAATCCTGAGACGGGGAAATCATTTGAGTTTATGAGTGACGCAGCGAATACTTTTGTCCCTCGTCATATCGAGTTTTATACTACAGACCCCTACGCCGAAATTCAGGCCGCTTTGGCCGGGAAAACGGTTGTACAATCCAGCGATTTTATTTGTAGGGAATACTTAGCAAGCGGTCAACTTGTTCCCCCACTGCCAGAACTGCGGCAGGAGAAGTGGCAGTTTTATTTATACCGGCCTTACCAACTGATTACTCCCAAAAGGGTGGCGGTCGTTTTCTCGCTATTAGAAAAAATATTACGCAGATATTTCGCATAAAAATAACACTCTCCTCAACGTCCGCTTCTGGCACAAATCGGACATATCATTCACAGTCACCTCATACAATGTTCGCACTCATTAAATGAGTGCCGGCATCACGAGCATATGAAAACTGCACTTCGCAAATGTTGCCACATTGTCTACCCACCAATCACACCTATAATGTTTCCAGCCCGGAAACAAGGGGCAAGGATGCACATAGTCTTAAGAGCGTCTTTCAATGCGGCAACCAGAGAATTTCCTAATCAAGCATTCGCGTGAACGAATCTCCGGAGCTTCATATGCGTGCGCTGGCGAAACGTTTTGGTTTGCCGGTGAGTGCGTTTGTGGGGAAGTGATCGAGAGCAGGCGCTTTGTACCCAATCCACGATAATGAGTCGTTTACATACAAGAACAAAGAGCTGTTTATGAAAACAATTGAAGAACTACGAAACGAGCTTCTAAGAATAGGTGAGCTATTAGGCGGAGGGACAAGGCCAAACCATTACTTCTTTATCCCTGACCAACCCGATGGGGCTGCAACTCCCTATCTTGAAATTCATGGCAAAGAATATCATTTTATCGTCAGTGAAAGAGGCCTTGAGATACAGCGAAAAGTAACGCTCAATGACGATGAAATTTTGTAATGGTTTATGGAGAGTGCCGTGGCGGGGCTGGCCTCAACCTATGCAGCCAGCCATTCATCTGAACGAGAATTTAGAGAGGTTTATTTCAGAAGGCAATACAGTTTAATGCTCTCTATCAAACCTGAATGGGCAACAAGAAAGCGCAAAGAAATCGCTGAGCTTCTCCATTCGTGAATAAGCGAACGTTATTAACCCAACCGGCTCGTTACATTTACTTCCCTGTTCCCCTCTCTTTTCCTGGTAATTGCCTGCGACACACCATCTGTTACTCTGGCAGGACGCAAGGGATGACAAGGAAGAGAGATGCTAAACCCAGGATTCGTTACCCGCAAAGCGCTTGCTCAGTGGCAGGATGTTCCCGCTTTTCTCCCCCAGTTCCAGTTTCATGAAAAACACCTAACGATCATTCGCACTAGCCGCCCTGAAAATATTCTGCCAATGATTGCCAGCTTTGACGTCCGGCAAGATGCCGTGATTCGGCGGTTAATGTCATTGCGTCAAATACCGCAAAAATTTCTGCGCAACCAGAAGCCACAGTCGATCGGCAACTTTGGTTTGCACAGTTTTACCCTTTTGAAAAATTCAGCATCAGAAATCTGTTACGGCTTAAGAGGACAATTCTGGCGTTCGGATTTCGGTCTGGAAAACGTGCCGGATGCCAGTGCTTTTCAGACCCCAGCCGCGCCGGGCAGTGCGAAACTGTTGTTGCGCTACAAGGTAACGGAGCTGGCGCCAGGCAAGTATGAGCTCTCTACGGAAACATTCATCTTTTGTCCGGACAGACGCACTCGGCTAAAAATGTCGGCTTACTGGCTGATAATACGGGCGGGTAGCGGCTGGATCCGTAAAAGGACGCTGAAGGCTGTTAAATCGAATATTGAAGGACGGGAGTCATAAGATGCTGGCTTATATCACAGTAGGTACAAACGACTTTCAGCGTTCCGTGAATTTTTATGACGCAGTTTTTAACGTTCTCGGCTACTCGCGTCTGCCGGCCTGGACTGAAAGCTGGGCAATGTGGGGAGATGAAAATAATCCCGGCGAGGGGTTCAGCTTCTGTATTTGTCCTCCTTTTGACCAGCAGCCCGCGACGGCGGGAAACGGGACAATGTTCGCATTCAGTGCAGATAACGCGGATCTTGTCAGACGGTTCCATGCAGCTGGCCTCCTTGCGGGAGGAACGGATGAAGGCGAGCCTGGTAAGCGAAGCGCGTACGGCCCCGACTTTTATGTTGCCTATCTGCGCGATCCTGACGGGCATAAGCTCGCATGCGTTTATCAGCATTACTCTCCTGAAGCCGATAATTTTGTAGGCGAGGAATAGTCGCTTCAATCCTTATCTACCGCCCCACCGCCACGCTCGCCGACAGCCCTGCCACCAGCTCAACGCCCTCCGGCAACCTGTCGATATGAATGCGCACCGGTACGCGCTGCGCCAGCCGCACCCAGCTAAAGGTAGGCTCGACGTCGGGCAGACCCAGCCCGCCCGTCTCGTCGTTGCTGTCCCCGATCCCATGCCCGATGCTCTCCACGTGGCCCGTGATGACCGGCTCGTATCCCATCAGCACCACCTGCGCGGCATCCCCGACGCGAATATGGCGCAGCTTGGTCTCCTCAAAGTACCCCACCACCCAGAAGCTGTGCGCATCGACGATGGCGACCTTCGTCTCCCCCGCCGTCGCGTAGTCTCCGGGGCGAAGCCGCAGGTGCGTGACGTACCCCGACACCGGCGCGCGCACGGTGGCGTGCGCCAGATTCAGCTCTGCCAGATCCAGCGCGGCCAGCGCGCCGTGATAATTGGCCGCCGCGACGTTCGCCGCGCTGCCGGTTTGCTGCAAATCCTCGCTCGAGATGGCGTTTTTAATCAACGTGCGTCGGCGGGCCGCGTCCTGGCGCATCAGCATCTCATGGCGTTTCGATTCCACATCAGCCTGCGCGCTGACCACCGCCAGCTTAAGCCAGCGCGGATCGATGATGTAAAGCACATCGCCCCGGTTCACCCACTGGTTGTCCCGCACGGCCACGCTGATGACCGGCCCGGAGACGTCCGGCGCAATCTGCACCACGTCCGCACGCACGCGGCCATCGCGGGTCCACGGCGTTTGTGCGTAGTGTTTCCACATCATAAAGGCCAGAAGCGTGGCCGCCGCGACGACGCTCAACGTCAGCGCATAGCGAGCCAGTAAAGAGAGCAGTGATTTCATGACAATAACCCCAACGCGGTCAGGCCCTGCATCAGCAGGAAAAAGGTGACAATCCAGGTTGAAACATCCATCAGCGGGCGAAACGGCAAGCGCCGGTAGAGCCTGCTGAGCGAGAAAAGCGCGACGAGGCTAAGCGTGCAGACCAGCGCCGCGAGGGCGACCATCAGCAGCCCCGGAATAAAAACCCCGCCGATATTGAGATCGTTAACCATGGTCTGGCCCCCGTAATGCACAGTGCAGATCCACCAGTCTGAAGACAAACTGGCGCGAGTGTTCATCTGCCGCAGGCAGATGGCGCTCGATAAGGGCGGCAATGCGTTCACGCAAGGCGTTGCGGTCCGCGGCGTTTAACCGATGAAAAAGCGCGTCAACCTCCCTGCCGGACGGTGTGTTACTGCGGCGTAAATGCATGACCGACAGCCCCAGACGCAGCGCGTGTAATAGCCGATTGAGCGCCTGCTCCGGCGCGCGCGCGCTGCGCTGCAGGCGCGGCAGCAACAGGGCGGTCCGGTCCATCATCAGGTTGATCCAGTGCGTTTCATCAACCCGCAGCGTGCCCTTCACGCTGCGCCGAATGTCGCGCTGGCAGAGGTTTAGCAGACGCGTGATGGCGCCATCCGCCTGCACGGTTTGCAGCAGGCTCATGCTGATGACGGCAAAACCGGTCGCGGCAAAGAGCGCGATGGCGGTGTTGACCGCAACGGCGAAGTCTCCGCTGTAGTGCGCCCCCAGCTCGCACAAAATGGGCAGCGTCAGGGTGATCCCCATCGCCATAAACGTGGTGGGCGGGCGCGCCTGAAGCGACCCGGCCAGCAGATACGCCGGGGCAAGCACCGCCACCAGCACCGGGAAATCGCTCACCAGCGGGAGCAGCGCAAAGCTGTAGAACAGGCTAATGACCACGCCCCAGAACGAGCCAATGATGTATTTCACGATGTGCGGCGCCGGGGTATCGAAGCTGCCAAACAGCGTGCAGCAGACCCCCAGAATAGACACCGCCGTGCCGCCATCCGGCCACGCCGAGAAGATCCAGACCAGACAGCCGCTCAGGATGATGGCGAAAGCCCCCATCGCCGTGCGGGCGGCGGTAAGAGGATCGCGGTGGAAAACGTACCCTTTCGCCGCGCGGGTTTGCATCTCCCCAAATACGGGTTTTGCATGGTGGATGGCCCCGGAAAGACGTTCGCACTGCTGCAGAAGCGCGACCGCGTCCGAGAGGTAGCGGATAAAGCTGACCTGCAGCGCGTCGTCAAACGCCTGCGCCTGCGCGGCATACCGATCGATGAGAAGCGCACAGCGGAGCCGCAGCGCGTCTGCCGTGCTGCTGGTACCAGCGCCTTCAGCGGCCAGCCAGGCCTGAACGTCGCCCATCAACGCCTGCGCGTCGGCGGGCAGGGTTCCGATCGCTGGCAGGCGATCGTGCAGTTCACAGTTGACGATAACCAGCCGCGCCAGCCGGTCGTGGATCGCTTTTCTGGCCTGCCGCACCGGGGCTGAAAGGGCAAAATCATACGGAATATGGTGGCTGATGCCCTGCAGGAACTGCAGCGCCAGAGCCAGATGCAGGGGGCCGGAAGCCGCGTCGGGTTTGCCCGCTAAGGTGTCCGCCACCCGCCCGCGCGCGGCCTGTAGCGTCTGGGATAATTTAGTGTTGAACTGGCCTGATACGCGCGCGGGCAGCACGTAGCGGTGGATCAGCGCGGCGCAGAAAATCCCAATCGCGATCTCCTGCACGCGGACGATGGCGACGTTAAAAATGCCGCCGGGATCGGACACCGCCGGAAAACCAATCAGGCTCGCGGTGTAGCCCGCCAGCACAAAGGCGTAAGCCCGGGGCGTGCGTTCCAGCAGGGAGAGCCACAGGCAGAATACGATCCAGCCCGTCAGCACCGCGCTGCACAGGACTGGCGTATTCGCGAAGGCAGGCACAATCACAACGGTCGCGCTGGCACCCGCCACGGTACCGGCCAGCCGGTAGAGGCTTCTGCTCAGCGATGCTCCGACCGACGTCTGCGACACGATGTAAACCGTAATAATGGCCCACGAGGGACGCTCAAGACCGATCGACAGCGCGAGGTAATAAGCCAGCATCGCCGCGGCAAAACTCTTCGCGGAATAGATCAGCGCGCCCGCATCGTTTCGCAGCGCGGCGGGGATGTGCACGTGAAGTGAGAAGATTTTATTCATGCCGGGATTATTACCGGCTTGCAGACCCGCTTAAATACTCTATTCTGTCAAAAAATACCTAAATGTTGCCATAATCGTGAAGCCTCAACCTGCTACTACGCTGTATGACCCCGACTCTACCGCCAGCCCGGCGGTGGCGCGTCATCTGGACTTCATGGACTACGCCGCGGAAGTGCCGGTGCATACCCACCGCAAGGGGCAGCTGATTATTGCCCGATACGGTGCGGTCAGCTGTTACGCGGAGAATGATATCTGGATTGTGCCGCCGGACTGCGCCGTCTGGATCCCCGGCGGGATCCCGCACAGCGCCAAAGCAACCTGGAACGCGCATCTCAACTATCTGTTTATTGAGCCCGGCGCGGCGGCGCTGCCGGAAAAATGCTGCACGCTGGCGATCTCGCCGCTGATTAAGGAGCTGGTCGATCGTCTGACGCGCGAAAGCGTGGATTATCCCGCCGACGGCCACGTCGCGAGGCTGACCCGGGTCACGCTTGACGAGCTCGCCAGCATGCCGCAGCAGAAGCTAAGCCTGCCGGTCTCAACCGATCCGAAAATTCGCGCCATGGCGGACGCGCTGGTCAGCCGTCCTGAGGACAGAAGCACCCTGAAGGAGTGGGCGAAACGGCTCGCCCTCAGCGAGCGCTCGTTTGCCCGCCTGATGCAGCGCGAAACCGGGCTGAGCTTCGGGCGATGGCGCCAGCAGCTGCATTTGATTATTGCCCTGCGTGAGCTGGCAAGCGGCGTGCCCGTCCAGAACGTGGCGACAACGCTCGGGTACGAATCGGTGAACGCGTTTATCACCATGTTCAGAAAAGCGATGGGCAGCACGCCCGCCCATTACTTTGCCGAACGGAAAAACAGTAACCGTTAACCCGGCCCCTCGCTCCCCGCCGCCAGCAGCGGTACCACCACGTCGCTGATGGGCACCGCAATGCCGTGTTTGCGGCCGTAGCGCTGGATGACGCCGTTGCGGATATCCCACTCCATCGGGCGATCCGCCTGACGGTCAGCCAGAATCGACGTACCCAGGTCCACGGGCGCGCGCTGAAAGTTCGCCAGAATCTCCTGCGCCACGTCATCGTTCAGCTTCGCCCCTTCGGCGCGGGCGACGGCCAGCCCCTCGCGCAGGTAGGCCAGCGAAAGTTCGCTAATATCCTCGCGCCTGAACATTCCGGCGCGGCGATTGGCGAGCACCATCAGCCCGGCGACCGCGTTTTGCAGCAGCTTGCGCCAGGCGACGGTAGGGAAATCTGCCGAGAGCTCAACTTCACAGCGCGTACCGCGAAGCGCCTCCACCACCCGCTGCGCCTGCGGCACGTCTGGCAGCGTCAGGCGCGGCTTTGCCCGCAGCCACACGGAGGCATCCGGCTCGCGCTGGGCCGGGAACCACACCACCGACGGCAGCACCGTCGCGCCGTTTACCCACGGCTCAAGCTGGGCTTTTTGCTCCACGCCGTTTTGCAGGGCGCAGACCACGGTGTTTTCATCGCACAGGGCCCGCAGCCACCCGGCGCTGTCGGCATTTTGCGTCGTTTTTACCGCCACAAAAACGAGATCGACGGGGCGCGTGATGACGGCCTGATCGGTTAATACCGGACCGGGCACCACCGTTTCCCCCTCGTCATGGCGCAGGCGTAATTCCGGATGCGCGGTCCGTCCGCAGAGCAATGGCGTGCGGCCAGCGTCATGCAGTACCGCGGCAATGGTGGTGCCAATCGCACCGGGTCCTATCAGCGCAATGGTTGGATAATCAGACATGAGTCACTCCCCTTTTGCTAAGCCTGCTATCAGTTATACCACCCTGAGACGAGCGCGCCACACCCGTTGTCTATACTCAACATTCACAGACAACGGAGTGCGCCATGCCTTTACCCGATTTCAAATCCTCTGAACCGTTCACCCTTGGCATCGAGCTCGAACTGCAGGTGGTTAACCCGCCGGGCTACGATCTCAGCCAGGACTCCTCCGCGCTCATCGCCGCCGTCAAAGACGACATCAAAGGCGGTGAAGTCAAACACGACATCACCGAAAGCATGCTCGAAATCGCCACCGGCGTGTGTCAGACCATCGATCAGGCGGCGGCGCAGTTCTCAGTGATGCAGCAGAGCATCCTGCGCGCGGCGGCGGAGCAGCATATCCAGATCTGCGGCGGCGGGACGCATCCGTTCCAGAAATGGCAGCGCCAGGAGGTGTGCGACGACGAGCGCTATAACGTCACGCTGGAGCGCTTTGGCTATCTGATTTTGCAGGCGACGGTGTTCGGTCAGCATGTTCACGTCGGCTGCCGGACCGGGGATGATGCCATTTACCTCCTTCACGGCCTGTCGCGCTTTGTGCCGCACTTTATTGCCCTGGCGGCCGCCTCGCCTTACATGCAGGGCACCGACACAAAGTTCTCCTCGTCACGTCTCAATATCTTCTCCGGGTTCCCGGATAACGGCCAGATGCCGTGGGTCAACAGCTGGCAGGAGTTTGAAGGGCTGTTCCGCCGCCTGAGCGCCACCAGCATGATCGACAGCATCAAGGATCTGCACTGGGATATTCGCCCCAGCCCGCATTTTGGCACCGTGGAGGTGCGGGTGATGGATACGCCGCTGACGCTCGGCCACGCGATTAACATCGCCGGGCTGATTCAGGCCACGTCACACTGGCTGCTGACTACGCGGCCGTATAAGCATCAGGAACGGGATCTTCTGCTCTACCGCTTTAACCGTTTTCAGGCGTGTCGCTACGGACTGGAGGGGATCCTGACGGATGTGCACACCGGCGAGCAACGAACCGTGGCGGAAGACATCGCCTGGCTGCTGGAGCAGGTGGCACCGTCGGCCGATAAGCTCGGCGCGACGAGCGCAATCAATGAAATTGCCCTGCTGTTAAAGCAGGGCAAGAGCGAGGCGCAGCGCATGCGGGAGTTTATCGCCGACGGTGGCTCGCTGATTTCTCTGGTCCAGAAGCACTGCGAGCTGTGGGCGACGAGTCCGTAAGGCAGTGACCCCACTCCCGCAGGCGCTGGAACAGCACGAACAGAGCCGGGATGAACAGAATCCCCACCACGGTCGCTACCAGCATGCCGCTGAAGACCGTGGTGCCGATGATGCGGCGGCTCTGGGCGCCTGCGCCGGTCGCCAGCATCATCGGCAAAACGCCGATAATGAACGACACGGCGGTCATCATCACCGCCCGGAAGCGGCGAGAGGCCCCTTCCCGCGCGGCATCGACAATCGCCATTCCGTCCATCCGCCGCGCGCGGGCGAACTCGACGATAAGAATCGCGTTCTTGGCCGCTAACGCGATCAGCAATACCAGACCAATCTGCACGTACACGTCGTTGGCGTATCCCGCCAACCACAGCCAGACCAGCGCCCCGCCAATGGCAAACAGCACCGAGAGCATCACGCTTGCCGGGAGCGTCCAGCTCTCGTACTGGGCGACGAGGAACAGCCATGCCATCACCACCGCCGCCAGCACGATCCAGATCGCCTGATTGCCGGTCTGCTGCTCCTGGTACGACATGCCGCTCCAGGCGTAGTCGTATCCGGCCGGCAGGCTTTCCGCCAGAATCTCACCCATCGCCGCCATCGCGGTGCTGCTGCTCACCCCAGCCGCTGCCGAGCCGCTCACCGACACGGACGGGAACTGGTTGTACTGCTGGAGGAACGGCGCGCCGACGGTCGGCGTGATGGTGACGAGGTTGCTCAGGCGTACCCGCTCGCCGCTGTTGCTGCGCACGAACAGCTCGCTGATTTGTTCGGCGCGCTCGCGCCACTGCATCTCGTTCTGCATCACCACGTGGTAGACGCGGTTATTGATGCTGAAATCCCCGGCGCGCGTGCCGCCAAAGGCGGTCTGCAGGCTGCTGAAGATGCGCGACACCGGCACGTCGAGGCGGGCGGCGCGCTCGCGGTCAACGGTCAGCGTCAGCTGCGGCACGTTGCTGCTCCAGGTGGTGAACACGCGGGTCAACTGCGGGTGCTGGTTGGCTTTCACCAGCACCTCTCGCGTCACGCGCTCCAGCTCCGCCGGGCTCTGCCCCGCCTGAGCCTGGATGCGCAGGTCAAAGCCGGAGGCGTTGCCCAGCCCCGGCAGCGTCGGCGGCGCGAAGGTCATGATGGTGGCTTCCGGCAGGGCCAGCAGCTGGCGCTGCAGGGTGCCCATCACCTCCTCCAGCGGCGGACGCTCGCTCCAGTCCTTCAGCATGATGGAGATAAACCCGCCGTTGGAGGCGCTGGTGCCGTTGAGGATGTTAAACCCGGAGACCTGAATCACGTCCTCCACCGCCGGATGTTTGGCGATCAACTCCCGCGCGGTGGTCATCACCGCTTCGGTGCGCTCCAGCGAGGCCGCTTCCGGCAGCTGGACGCTGGCGAAGAAGTAGCCCTGGTCCTCCTGCGGCAGGAAGCCTTTTGGCATCGACGTAAAGCTGAACAGCACGACTGCCGCCGCGCCTGCGGTGACCAGCAGCGCCAGCCACGGACGCAGGTTTAAGACATTCACGATGCGGGTGTAGAAACCGCGCGTGGCGTCCAGCCCGCGGTTAAAGGCGCGATAGACTGCCGCCGGTTTCACCGGGCGCGGACGCAGCAGCATCGCGCACAGGGCGGGCGTCAGGGTCAGCGCTACCAGGCTTGAGAGCGTCACGGCGGTGGAGAGCGTAACCGCGAACTGGCGGTACAGCTCGCCGACAATGCCCGGCAGCAGCGCCACCGGCACAAATACCGCCAGCAGCACCAGCGTCGTCGCGATGACCGGCCCGGCAATCTGGCGCAGCGCCAGCGCGGTCGCCGCCGTGCGGCTCTGCCCTTCCGCCATCAGCGTTTCGACGCTCTCCACCACCACGATGGCGTCATCCACCACCATGGTCAGCGCCAGAATAATGGCAAACAGGCTGAGGGTGTTGGCGGAGTAGCCGAGCGTGTAGAGCACCGCGAAGGTGCCCACCAGCGATACCGGAATGGCGAGCGCGACAATCAGCGTCGCGCGCCAGCTTTGCAGGAACAGGGACACCACGACCACCACCGCCAGCATCGTCAGCGCCAGCGAGACGCCGATCTCTTTAATGGTCGCGGCAACAAAGGAGGTGGTGTCGAATTTCACCTCGTAGACCAGGTCGTCCGGGAAGCGCGTCGAGAGACGATCCAGCTCCGCGCGCACCGCGTCGGCCACGCGCAGGGCGTTGGCGGACGGCGTCGGGTAGATGCCGAGGTAGGCGGAGTCGTGCCCGTTCAGCTGCGCGCCGGAGCTGTAGCTGCGCGAGCCGAGCTCGATGGTGGCGACGTCCTTCAGGCGCACCAGCTGGCCCATCTCCCCCGCGCGGATGATGATGTAGGCAAAGTCGTCGGCCTGGCTTAAGCGCCCCAGCCCGTTGATGGTCAGGGTCTGCTGCTGGCCGTTAAACACCGGCGGGGTGCCCACCTGACCGGCCGCGCCCTGCACGTTCTGCTCACGCAGCGCCTGCGCCACGTCATCGGTGGTGACGTTAAGAGCGTTCATGCGGTCCGGGCGCAGCCAGATGCGCATGCTGTAGTCGCGCGCGCCGAACATCTGCACCTGCCCGACGCCGGGCAGACGCGACAGCGCCTCGCGCAGCTGGGTGCTGGCGTAGTTGCTGACGAACAGCGGCGTGTGGGTGTTGTTCGGTGAGTAAAGACTTACCCCCATCATCAGGTTAGTGGCGCGCTTGCGCACCTGCACGCCATTTTGCTGCGCCTCGGTCGGCAGCTGCGCCACGGCCTGCGCCACGCGGTTTTGCACGTCGATGGCGGCGAGATCCGGATCGGTGCCCGCCGCAAAGGTGATGTTCAGGCTGTAAGTGCCTTCGTCCGAACTGGTGGACTCCATGTAGAGCATATGATCCACGCCGTTCAGCTGGGTCTCCAGCGGCGTGGCGATGGCCTCCGCCACGTCGGCCGAACTGGCGCCCGGCCAGCTGGCAGAAACATTCACCACCGGCGGCGTAATCTGCGGATACTGCTCCACCGGGATAATCCTCAGCGCGATGGCCCCCAGCAGGGTAATGACCAGCGCAATCACCATCGCGAAGCGCGGGCGTTTGATGAAAAACGTCAGCATGATGGCTCCTTAATTCAGTATCTGGACGGCAGCGCCGGGCTGCACGCGCTGCGCACCGTCAGTAATCGCTCGCTCACCGAACTTCACGCCGGATAAAATCCGGAACTGCTGGCCGATCTGTCCGGCGACCTTCAGCGGGCGCATTTCGGCTTTGCCGTCGGCATTTACCACCCAGGCAAAGAACCCGTCGCCGTTCTGCTGCACCGCTGCGGCAGGCAGGGTCAGCACCGGCTGCTCGCTTGCCGGACGCAAAAACACGTTCACATTGCCGCCGGGCAGCAGCTGATGGCGCGGGTTAGCAAACTCGGCGCGCAGCATCACGCTGGCGGTACGCGGGTCAATGCGGTTATCCACTGACGTCAGCTCGCCGCTGACGCGCTGTCCGTTGCTGTCGATCAGCGCCTGCCAGGCACGCTTCATGGCGTTGATATCCGCATGCTGTCCGGCTTTGGTGGAAAATGCCCCCTCTTCCAGCGCAAAGGCGATACGGATCGGGTCAAGCTGCACCACCTCCACCAAAACGCCGCTCGCCGGGTTGACCAGGCTACCCACGTGAAAGCTGCTGTGGCCCACGCGGCCGTCAATTGGCGAGGTGATTCGGGTGTAGCCCAGGGTGACGTTGCGGGCTTCGAGCCGGGCCTTCGCCTGCTCGAGAGCGGCACTGGCGACGTCGCGCTGCATGCGGGCGTTGTCCACGTCGTGACGGCTGATGGCGTTGCTGCTGCCGAGACTTTCAAAGCGGGAAAGCTGCTGCTGCGCCTGGCGCAGCGTGGCTTCGGTGCTTTTCACTTCGGCCTGCGCCAGGCGCAGGGCAGCGCGCGGCTCGGCGTCGTCCAGCTCAAACAGCACGTCGCCTTTTTTCACGTACTGCCCGTCGCGGAAGTGAATTTTGGTAATCATGCCTTCCGTACGCGCCCGTAGCTCAACGGTGTGGATGGCTTCGATGCGGCCCGGGATCTGGCGCTCGGCGGCGTGGGCGGTTTGCTCCACGGTGGCGACCCGAACGGGGATCGCAGCGGCGAAGACGGGTTGCAGGGTACTGACAAGAAGTGCGAACAGGAGTGGAAGTTTCATGGGAGTACCTCAGCGTTGTCTCCCCTCACCCCGGCCCTCTCCCCTGAGGGGCGAGGGAGAAAACCGAGCCCAAGGGAGAGTACCAGACTGCCCCCTCTCCCCTGTGGGGAGAGGGTTAGGGTGAGGGGTAAGGTTTTAGTTATGCAGACTTACGGAACCTGCGGGTCAGTCGCTTCTCGATTTCGACGACGAAGAACATTACGCCTGCAACGGCCAGGGTCACAAACCAGTAGCGCAGCGGCAGGGCTTCGGTGCCGAACAGCATCTGCATAAACGGCAGGTAGATAATCGCCGCCTGGAGCAGGAACAGCACGCCCGTCACCAGCCAGATCCCTTTGTTTGCCAGCAGACCACGGTTGAGGGAGAACCCTTCGGTGTTGCGGCAGTTAATCATGTATACCCACTGGGCGCAGACCAGCATCTGCAGCAGCACGGTGCGGATGAACTCCGCGCTGTGGCCGCGCGGAGCCAGCCAGGCTTCCAGCGCAAAGGCGGCGATGGCAATCATGGTACCGACGAAAGCCACGCGCCAGACGGCGTAGGTATCCATCACGTGCTGCCCGGTCTGACGCGGCGGGCGGCGCATGATGTTGCGCTCGGCAGCTTCGAAGGCCAGGCCGAAGGAGAGCGTGGCTGAGGTGGCCATGTTCATCCACAGAATCAGCACCGGCGTCAGCGGAATAATGTTCCCCGCCAGCAGCGCAATCACAATCAGCAGCCCCTGCGCCAGGTTGGTCGGCATGATGAACAGGATGGTCTTCTTCAGGTTGTCGTAAACGCGACGCCCCTCTTTTACCGCGCTGGCGATGGTGGCGAAGTTATCGTCCGTCAGGACCATATCCGCCGCCTCTTTGGTCACTTCCGTGCCCTTGATGCCCATCGCGATGCCCACGTCCGCCTGACGCAGCGCCGGGGCGTCGTTTACGCCGTCGCCGGTCATGCCAACGATTTCGCCTTTGTCCTGCAGCGCTTTCACCAGGCGCAGCTTATGCTCCGGGCTGGTGCGGGCGAAGATGTCATACTTCACCGCGGCTTCCGCCAGCGCGGCGTCGTCCATCTTCTCCAGCTCGTAGCCGGTGACCGCCTGCTCGCTGTTGGCGATCCCCAGCATCTGGCCGATGCTCATCGCCGTCTGCGGGTGATCCCCGGTGATCATCTTCACGCGGATCCCCGCCTGCTGGCAGGCGTTAATCGCGTCAATCGCTTCCGGACGCGGCGGATCCATCATCCCGGCGATGCCGAGGAAGATCAGGCCGTGGCTCAGGTCATCGTGCGTCAGTTCCTGCTCGCCGTTCGCCGGCTTGAACGCCGCGGCGACCATGCGCAGCCCCTGACGCGCATAGCGCTCCATCTCGCTTTCCCAGTACGCGCGGTTGAAGGCTTCCACGCCGTTGCGGGTCTGCTGCTCGGCACACAGGGCGAAAATGACGTCCGGCGCGCCGGTGATCAGGATCTGCTCCTCGCTGCCAATCTGGTAATGGGTGCTCATGTACTTGTACTGCGAGTCGAACGGGATCTTGTTAACCAGCGTGGTCATTACCGGCTCAAGGCTGGCCTTCGCCGCCAGCACCTTCAGCGCGCCCTCGGTCGGCCCACCGGTGATGCCCCACAGGCCGCGCTCGTCCTGAATCAGCTGGCTGTCGTTACACAGGTCGATGGTACGCAGGTACTGCTCCAGCACGGTGCCCGGCTGGATGTGGACCGGCTCATCGCTGCCTTCCAGGTAGATATTGCCTACCGGCTCGTAGCTGTTGCCGTCCACGCGGTAGCAGGCGTCAGCGGTGATAATGGCTTTGACCGTCATCTCGTTCATGGTCAGGGTGCCGGTTTTATCCGAGCAGACCACGGTCATCGCGCCCAGGGTTTCAACCGTCGGCAGCTTGCGGATAATCGCCCGTTTACGCGCCATCGCCTGCACGCCCAGCGAAAGGATGATGGAGATGATTGCCGGCAAACCTTCCGGTACGGAGGCCACCGCCAGGCTAATCAGAGAGAGCAGGAGCTCGCCCATCGGGATCTCGCGGAACGCCAGGCTGAAGACAAACAGCGCGGCCATCATCGCCAGAATAATCACGAAAATCGCTTTACCCAGCTTGTCCATCTGCACAAGCAGCGGCGTGCGGTGCTTTTCGATGCCCGCCATCATCTGGTTGATATGGCCAAGCTCCGTATCCTTACCGGTCGCGGTGACCACGCCTACGCCGCCGCCCGCGCTTACGGTCGTCCCGGAGAAGACCATGTTGGTGCGATCGCCCAGCGGTAATTCCCCGCTCAGTGGATTAACGTGTTTATCCACCACGGTCGATTCACCGGTCAGAATCGCCTCTTCCACGCGTAAATTATGCGCTTCGATTAAACGCATATCCGCCGGAATACGATCCCCCGCGCGTAATACAATAATATCGCCCGGGACTATTTCAGTTGTGGGGATTGTTTCGTGGTTGCCGTTACGAATAACGCGAGCTTCGCTGGCGAGCATATTACGAATACTCTTCAGGGATTTTTCCGCGTTGCTTTCCTGAATATGACCAATTAGGGCATTGATTACCGCGACGCCCAAAATAACCAGCGTATCAACCCAGTGGCCCATTACTGCCGTTAATACGGCGGCGGCCAGCAGGACATAAATCAGCACATCATTAAAATGGGCTAAGAAACGCAGCCAGGCGGGTTTGCCTTTTTTCTCCGGCAGCGCGTTCGGCCCTGTTTTTTGCAGACGCGCCTGCGCCTCTGCACGGTCCAGACCGCTTGCCTGGCTCTGCGCATGTGCAAGCGCCTGCTCTACGGTCTGCTGGTATGCCAGCCCGCCGGAAGGCGGCATGTTAGGAGTCAATTTTTTTTCAGTCATCGTATTTTTCCTTCAATTTCCGGTGAACAGAAGCCTGAATTCCTTTCGGGCTTAAATAAAATCATTTTAAAGTCTTGCGGGTAAAATTGATCTACCGCAATATAATGACTTCTCGGTTATTCAAAACTGATTAAAACTATTTCGATGATCTGATTTTTACAAAATATTTCTAAACCAAATCTAAACGAGGAGGATCCATGTTTGGTATTTATCGCGGGCGTCGCCTGGCGTTATACATTATCGCAGCCATTGTTATTGCCACGTTAATTGGTTATAGCACCTATACATTTGTAAAATTATTTTCCTGATGCGGACGTTTATTTACATAACGCGATATTAATATAAACGCCGGGTCGTATGTTGTTATTTGTGCGCAGTAATAATGTCTTTGTTTTATTCAAAAAGGTCAGCGAGGCTGATATTGCTTTACGTTACAGAATGCCGGACAATGACATTTTTAACTGACGATTAACATTACGATGAAACACCCGCTAGAATCGCTGCTCACCGCAGGCGGCATTTTATTACTGGCCCTGCTTTCGTGCCTGCTGCTCCCGGCGCCTTCGCTTGGGCTGGTGCTGGCGCAGAAGCTGGTTCAGACCTTTCACATGGTCGATCTTAACCAGCTTTACACCATTCTGTTCTGCGTGTGGTTTTTACTGCTCGGGGCGATTGAATTCTTCGTGCTGCGTTTCGTCTGGCGACGCTGGTTTTCCCTGGCATCCTGAGCCAATAAAAAAGCCGGGTGGCGACTTCGCCTTACCCGGCCTGTGATGGCAATTTTCCTGACCCGCCAGGGCGGAAAACAGCTCAGTGCGGCTGACTGTGGTTCTCCTTGCGGTACGCACCAGGAGGCTGGTTGAACGTGCGGGTGAAGATACGGGTAAACGTCTGCTGCGAGTCAAACCCGTAACGCAGGCAGATGTCGTACACCCGGGCGTCGGATTCACGCAGATCGCGCGCCGCCAGCAGCAGCTTACGTTCACGGATATAACGCCCCAGGCTCTCCCCTTTGTACTGCATAAACAGCCGCTGCAGGTGCCACTTCGAGTAGCCCGCGTGGCGGGCAATCTCTTCTATACGTAATGGCTGGTGCAGATTGTCGTCGATCCATTCGACGATAGTGTCGATGACTTGAGCGGAAATGGTCATACTGCTGTCCCCCTCTGCTTCTCGCTTAAACATTATTCCCACCACGCGCGAAAGGTTTGCGTGGCGTCATTCACCCGGACGGGCTCGCCCAGTTCCGGCGTCAGCAACCGATAATTTTTATCCTTGCTGGCTTTTGCCAGCTGGATCAGCGGATCGTTCCAGGCGTGTTTCGCCAGCACGAAGCGTCCGTTATGCCCCGGCACCACGGCTTTCGCGTTCAAATCCGCCGAGGCCTGCGCCGTTTCCTCCGGCAGCATGTGGATGTACTTCCAGTCCTGGTCGTACTGGCCGTTCTCCATGATGGCGACGTCCACTTCGCCAAACTGTTCACCGATGGCCTTGAAGTGCGGGCCGTAACCGGAATCCCCGCTGTAGTAAACATTCTGCTCTGGCGTAACGAACATGAAGCTGCCCCACAATGTGCGATCGCGTTTGATGCCGCGACCGGAGAAGTGACGCGCTGGCAGAACGTGCACCGTCAATTCATCGCTGATGCTTACCGACTGGTTCCAGTCGCGCTCGTCAATAATCTCGGACTTCATCCCCCAGTAGCGCAGGTGGGATCCTACGCCCAGCGGCGTCACCACGCGCTTTACCTTCGGCATTAGCGCCCGGATGGTTGCGTAATCCAGATGATCGTAGTGATCGTGCGAAATAATCAGCAGGTCGATCTCCGGCATGCGTTCAGCGCGCCACGGATACTCGCCGGCAAAGGCCTTATTGAGGAACGAGAACGGCGCGGCATAGTTGCCAAGAACCGGGTCAATCAGGATGCGTTTACCCGCGAGCTGCAGATACCACGATGAGTGACCGAGCCACACCAGTGTGTCCTGCTCCAGCGGCAGGCTCGCAAGATCGGTTTTCACCAGCGGCAGCGGCCGGGTCGGGCGGGCGTTTTCGGTTTTTTTGGTCAGAAACTCCCACATCGCGACCAGCATATTTTTGTCACCGTTATAACCCGGCGTCGGCAGCGTGTTGTGGAATTTCCCCTCGCGATACTGTGGGGAGGCCTCCACTTCAGTGAGCCTTTCACCCTGCGGCGGCTGGCCGAATCCGGCATTCAGAACAAACGGTAAACTCGCGGCTGAAGCAATAATCATGATTAACACCACGCAGATGAAGAGAGGTTTTTTCATATCCTGACCCGAAAACGCGCCCCATCCGATAGCGTGCGCAGGGTAAACTTGATTATGAGTGAGTAAGCACTCATTATAGATATGATGATAAAGTCGTCAAGACGTTTTCGATCTTTGACATTCCGCGTTGCAGCGTGTCAAAGCACGTGTTTCAATCAGGGTTTTTATAATTGACAGGAGGAAAAATTTAGTGGCACGTCCGAAGAGTGAAGATAAAAAACAGGCCTTACTGGAAGCCGCAACGGTGGCGTTTGCACAGTCAGGTATTGCCGCCTCAACGGCGCTTATTGCCCGTAAGGCGGGCGTCGCCGAAGGCACCCTGTTCCGCTACTTTGCTACGAAAGACGATCTGCTGAATGCCCTCTATCTGCACCTGAAGCAAGATCTCTGCCAGACCATGCTCGCGAACCTCGATCGCACCATCACGCTGCCTAAAGAACATACCCGCAATATCTGGAACAGCTATGTGGACTGGGGTATTCGTAACCCCGTTGCGCATGCGGCGATCCGCCAGATTGGCGTCAGTGAAAAGCTGAGCGCCGAAACGGAACAGGCGGTGAAAGAGATGTTCCCGGAGCTGCATGAACTCTGCCGCCGCTCGGTGCGTCAGGTGTTTATGTCTGATGAATTTAAAACGTTTGGCGATGCGCTTTTCTTATCGCTGGCCGAATCCACGATGGAATTTGCCACCCGCGATCCGTCCCGCGCCGTTGAGTTTAAAGCGCTCGGCTTTGAGGTGATGTGGCGCGGGCTTGCCCAGGAAGAGAGCGATGGACAGTAAAACGTTGCAGGAGCACGCAAAACGCGTGGCGCTGGAGCTGCCGTTCACCGAACACTGCTGGCCGTTTGGGCCGGAGTTTGACGTGTTTAAAGTGGGTGGAAAAATTTTCATGATTGTGGCCGTCGCACACGGGCGGCCGCACGTCAGCCTGAAGTCAGCCCCGGAAAAATCGCTGTTAAATCAGCAGATTTATCGCGGCGTTGAACCGGGCTATCACCTCAACAAAAAGCACTGGATTTCCCTTTACGGCACTGAAGACGTGACGCCGGAACTGGTTACCGATCTCATTAATGATTCCTGGCATCTGGTGGTGGATAAACTGCCGAAAAAAGACCAGAAGTGGATCCGGCCGGTCTGATTGTTCGTCTGAGACGAACAGATTAAGCGCTCGAATTGCCCTTATCTTTTTCCGCGTCCCGCTGTAATCTGCTCACCTTTCGCGCCCGCACGCGGGCGAATTTCATCATCAGGAGTTGTTATGGATATCATTTCTGTTGCGCTGAAACGCCACTCCACCAAGGCGTTCGACGCAAGCAAAAAACTGACCGCTGAAGAAGCGGAAAAAATCAAAACCCTGCTGCAGTACAGCCCGTCAAGCACCAACTCCCAGCCGTGGCACTTCATCGTGGCCAGCACCGAGGAAGGAAAAGCGCGCGTGGCGAAATCCGCTGCGGGCACCTATGTGTTCAACGAACGCAAAATGCTGGATGCCTCTCACGTGGTGGTGTTCTGCGCGAAAACCGCGATGGACGATGCATGGCTGGAGCGCGTTGTCGACCAGGAAGAGGCCGATGGCCGTTTCAACACGCCGGAAGCTAAAGCCGCGAACCATAAGGGCCGCACCTACTTCGCCGACATGCACCGCGTGGATCTGAAAGATGACGACCAGTGGATGGCGAAGCAGGTTTACCTGAACGTCGGTAACTTCCTGCTGGGCGTTGCTGCGCTGGGCCTGGACGCAGTACCGATTGAAGGTTTCGACGCCGCGATCCTCGACGAAGAGTTTGGCCTGAAAGAGAAGGGCTTCACCAGCCTGGTGGTGGTGCCGGTTGGGCATCACAGCGTTGAAGATTTCAACGCCACGCTGCCAAAATCTCGCCTGCCGCTGAGCACGATTGTGACCGAGTGCTGATCAACACGGGCCGCTCTGTGCGGCCCGTTACGCTTTACTGATGACTAACCTGGGATGTGGATGCACGTCGCGATCGTATCTCCAGGCAAACGCAATCCAGCGCTCCTCCAGTTCGGCATATGAACTCACCGGTGTTAAGTGCCACTCTTCCCCTACCGTACCGTCCGCCACGCTTATCCGATAATTCATGCTGAACGCCCAGTCGATCATGCGTAACCAAAACCACTGTCCGTCACCGGTTTGCTCGCTGTCAGAAACCACAATGTCGTATTCGCTTAGCACCCACTGGAAGAAGGATTGGGGTAATCCACTGATTACCCGCTGATGGACAGCGCGTGGCGTACGCCAGACCATAACCTGTGTCGCAGCCCCGTGGGGAAAGGTAATTTCTTTATGAAACGTCAACCTAACGGCATACGCCGTATAGGGTTTTCCGTCGTCGATGGTGACGAGACGATATTCATTACCGTAGCGCGATTTTATCAGGCGATATCCCACCGGCAGCATAAATCCGGGCAGATGAAAATCCACCGTACCCCGCGCAAGAAACGCTTCGGTATGTTCGACGTTTCGGGAGATAAGGCCTAATTTTTGGCTGAAATCTGCGGAATCAATCATCAGTGGCAACATGGTGGTTGCTCATGGCGAGAGTATAGACGACTTAACACCTCGTCGAAATGATGTCGATTCAGTCGATGGGTTTAAGCTAAACCCAACATTACACCGGTCTCCTCCACTTAGCAGATTCGGCTCTTATTCCCTGAAACCGTCTCGCAAAAAACTTATTTCCCCTGCGCCGCCAGCCACGCCATCGCCCGCTCCCCGGCCTCATCCACCGGCAGATACACCAGCAACCGCGAGCCGTTTCGCGGCGCGGAATACCAGTACATCTGCTGCAGCGTAAAATCCCCCAGCTCGGGATGGGTAAACAGCTTGAGCTGGTTCTCCACGCCGCGCACGTCGTTGCGCTGGTGCCACAGGGTTTTAAACTCTTCGGACACCGCAAAGAAGCGCGCCAGTTTGGCCTCCCACAGAGGATCGCCCCGGTGTTCGGCCATCGCCGCCCGGAAATAGGAGACAAAGATGGGCAGCACGTCGTCGCGTCTGCCGAGGCGGGCGCGCCACGCCGGATGGGTGAGGAACAGATAAATACAGTTGCGATCTTCGGGAGGGATGTCATTGAAATCGACGCCCATCAGATGCCCGAAGCTGTCGTTCCACGCCACGATATCGAAGTTCGGTTTCTGAATGCTGGCGGGTTTCGGCATCAGCGTATCCAGCAGGCGGCGCGTGCCTTCGCTGATGCCCTCGCAGCAGACCGCCTGCGGCGCTTCACCCGGCGGTAAACCGGCTAATACAAACAGGTGCCGGGCTTCAGTTGGGGTACATTGCAGCGCTTTTGCCACGGCCGCCATCACCGCGCTGGACGGATTGACGTCCCTGCCCTGCTCAAGCCAGGTGTACCAGGTCACGCCCACGTCAGCGAGCATCGCCACCTCTTCCCGGCGCAGACCCGGCGTGCGGCGACGACCGCTGCGCGGCAGGCCGAGACGCTGCGGATCGAGGCTTTCACGCCGGGCGCGTAAAAATGCCCCGAGCTGTTTTCGGGTGTCATCCTGAAGTGAGACGACAGGTTCAGACATCAGCGCCATAAATCCCCCTGCATGGTAGTGCCAGTACCAGTATAAGCAAGAACTGGTACCCGTTTATCTGATGGTAGATGCTACGACCATCTGCTGAATGACGCAATGGAGTTACCATGAATACGTCAGTTGTTTCACCGGGTCGCGCTGGCCTGATATTGCTGTTAACCGGCCAGATGCTGCCGATGATTGATACCTCAATCACCAACGTGGCGCTGGACGCCATTACCCATTCACTGCACGCTACCGCCACCGAGCTGGAGCTGATCGTCGCGCTCTACGGCGTGGCCTTTGCCGTCTGCCTCGCGCTCGGCAGCAAGCTGGGGGATAATTTTGGCCGTCGCCGTCTGTTCATGTGGGGTGTGGCGAGCTTTGGCCTGGCCTCGCTGCTCTGCGGAATAGCGGGGAACATTGAACAGCTGCTGGCCGCGCGCATCGTTCAGGGCGCGGGTGCCGCACTCATCATGCCGCAAATTCTTGTCACGCTGCACGTGACGCTGAAAGGTACCGCCCACGCAAAAGCCATCAGCCTGTTTGGCGGCATCGGTGGGATTGCGTTTATCGTCGGCCAGATGGGCGGCGGCTGGCTGGTGTCGGCGGATATCGCCGGGCTGGGCTGGCGTAACGCCTTCTTTATCAACGTGCCGATCTGTCTGGTGGTGCTGGCGCTAAGTCGCCATTTCGTACCCGAAACCCGTCGCGAGACGCCGTCACGCATCGACTGGACCGGAACCGTGCTGCTGGCGATCATTCTTTGCTGCCTGCTGTTCCCGATGGCGCTCGGCCCACAGTGGCACTGGTCGTGGCCGCTGAAGGTTATGCTTCTCGCCATTATTCCGCTGGGCTGGCTGACGGCGCTGAATGCGCGCAAAAAGGAGCGTGAGAATGCTCACCCGCTTATCCCGCCGCGCCTGCTTTCGCTTCGCAGCGTTCGCTTTGGCATTCTGATTGCGATGCTCTTTTTCAGCGTCTGGTCCGGGTTTATGTTCTGTATGGCGCTCACCATGCAAACCGGTCTGGGGATGGCCCCATGGCAGTCCGGAAACAGTTTTATCGCCCTTGGCGTGACCTACTTTGTTTCGGCCTGGTTCGCGCCGCGGCTGATTGCCCGCTACAGCACCAGCACTATTCTGCTGACGGGTCTGGCAATCCAGATTATCGGCCTGCTGGCTCTGATCGCCACGTTCCGCATTTGGGGCGTGGAAAATACCCCCCTGACGCTGGCACCCGCCACCGGACTGGTGGGCTACGGTCAGGCGCTGATCGTGAACAGTTTCTACCGCATCGGGATGCGCGATATTCAGCCTGACGATGCCGGGGCCGCGAGCGCCATTCTCAGTACCCTGCAGCAGGCCGCGCTGGGGCTTGGCCCGGCCATTTTCGGCGCGATTTTGCTCCACGCGCTGCAGAACCATCACGGGGATTACACCCAGGCGGTGAACGTCTTCCTGTTGGTGGAAACGGCGATGATGGTGGTGCTTGCCCTGGCGACGCTGCGCATCCGCCATCGCCTGTGCCTGCCGGTGGTAAAGGTCTGCCAGGCCACCAAATAAGCCCGTGAATTTGCATAATAGATCCGCAGCCGCCATTATGGGGCTGCATCAATACAGGAGACGTTATGCAGGAATTAATTGCTCAGGTTGAAGAGTTAGGCATTGAAATTAATCACACCACCTCTTTAGTGATTATCTTTGGTATTATTTTTCTTACCGCCATCATCGTTCATTTTATTCTGCACAAAGTGGTGCTTCGCGCTTTCGAAAAACGCGCGCAGGCCAGCAGCCATTTGTGGCTGCAGATCATCACCCAGAATAAATTATTTCACCGTCTGGCCTTCACCCTTCAGGGGATAATCGTCAACGTTCAGGCGGTACTGTGGCTGCAAAAAGGCAGCGAAGCGGCGGAAATTCTCACGACATGCGCAAAGCTGTGGGTCATGGTGTATGCCCTGCTCTCCTTCTTCTCGCTGCTGGACGTGATTTTTAATCTGTCGCAGAAAATGGCCACCGCATCACAGCTGCCGCTGAAGGGGATCTTCCAGGGCATCAAGCTGGTGAGCGCCATCCTGGTGGGGATATTGATTATCTCCCTGCTCATCGGCCAGTCCCCGGCGATTCTGATCAGCGGTCTGGGCGCCATGGCTGCCGTTCTGATGCTGGTGTTTAAAGACCCGATACTCGGACTTGTGGCGGGGATTCAGCTTTCCGCCAACGACATGCTCAAGCTCGGCGACTGGCTGGAGATGCCGAAATACGGTGCCAACGGCACGGTGACGGACATCGGCCTGACCACCGTTAAGGTGCGAAATTTCGATAATACGATTACGACCATTCCGACGTGGGCGCTGGTCTCCGACGCCTTTATCAACTGGAGCGGCATGTCGGCCTCCGGCGGTCGACGCATTAAGCGCAGCCTGAACATTGATACCACCAGCATTCATTTTCTCGACGAGCAGGAACAGCAGAAACTTATTCAGGCGAAACTGCTTAAGCCCTATCTGGCCGCTCGACATGAGGAAATAAACCTGTGGAATCAGAAGAACGGTGAAGGAGAATCGGTATTAAACCTTCGCAAGATGACCAATATCGGCACCTTCCGCGCCTACCTGAACGAATATCTTCGCAACCACCCGCGCATTCGCAAAGATATGACGCTGATGGTGCGTCAGTTGGCGCCTGACGCGAATGGCTTGCCGATTGAAATATATGCCTTTACCAATACGGTGGTCTGGGCAGAATATGAGGAGATACAGGCCGACATCTTCGACCATATTTTCGCGGTGGTGGATGAATTTGGTTTGCGTATTCACCAGTCGCCGACGGGGAATGATATTCGCTCCCTGTCGGGGGTCATCGTCAGATAATCAGTTTCGGACACCGGGCGTGAAGGCAGGTGCGGTCTGGTGCCCTCACCCCGGCCCTCTCCCACGGGGAGAGGGTGAAAAGCAGATCACTTTTTTCGGGATAGCTTAAACGCCACAAACAGGAATATAACCCACACCGGCAGCAGCATCGCGGACAGGCGCATCTCATCCATGGTGCACATCAGCACCAGAATCAGCCCCAGGAAAGCGATACAGATGTAGTTCCCCGCCGGGTAAAGGAGCGCTTTGAACTGCGTTTCGCGTCCCTTGCGGCGCATCGCGGCGCGAAAGCGCAGGTGCGCCAGGCAGATCATGATCCAGTTCAGCAGCAGCGTGGCGACAACCAGCGCCATCAGCAGGCCGAAGGCCTCTTTCGGCAGGAGGTAGTTGATCAGCACCACCAGCGACGTGATGGCCCCTGACAGCAACAAAGAGTTCACCGGCACGCCGCGACGGCTAACGCGGGTTAAAAAGCGCGGTGCGTTGCCCTGTACGGAGAGGCCAAACAGCATACGGCTGTTGGAGTAAACGCCGCTGTTATAGACCGACAGCGACGCCACCAGAATGACGAAGTTCAGCGCCGAGGCGACCACGTTGCTGTTCAGATCGTGGAAAATCATCACGAACGGGCTGCTGTCGGACTTCACTTCCACCCACGGATAGAGGGCCAGCAAGACCACCAGCGAGCCGATGTAGAACAGCAGGATCCGATACACCACCTGGTTAACCGCTTTGGGAATGCTTTTATGCGGGTCGCGCGCTTCGGCGGCGGTAATGCCAATTAGCTCCAGCCCACCGAAGGAGAACATGATCACCGCCAGGGAGAGAATCAGCCCTTTCCAGCCGGTGGCGAGGAAGCCGCCGTGCTGCCACAGGTTGTCGATCGTGGCGCGCTCGCCGCCGTGGCCAGAGAACAGCAGCCACAGGCCAAAGCCGATCATGCCGATAATCGCCAGCACCTTGATCAGCGCAAACCAGAATTCGGTTTCGCCATACAGGCGGACGTTGACGAGGTTAACGGCGTTAATAATGATGAAGAAGGCCGCCGCCCAGACCCACGTCGGGACATCCGGCAGCCAGTACTGCATATAGATGCCTGCGGCGGTTAACTCCGCCATCCCCACCAGCACGAACATTACCCAGTAGTTCCAGCCGGACAGGAAGCCGGCAAACGGGCCCCAGTATTTATAAGCAAAGTGCGCGAAGGAGCCTGAAACCGGCTCTTCAACGACCATCTCGCCAAGCTGGCGCATGATCAGGAAGGCAATAATCCCGGCGATACCATAACCCAGCAGAACCGCCGGGCCAGCCATCTGAATAGCGGGGCCTATGCCGAGAAACAGCCCGGTACCGATTGCGCCGCCAAGGGCAATTAACTGAATATGTCGATTTTGCAACCCACGTTGCAGCGTCGGATTCTGATCCGACGAGGCTTCGGCGCTACCATGGCCTGAAGCGGATGACGCGTCTTTCACGTCCTACCCCTGTCTCTTTTTTAGAAGGGGCACGTTTTAACACTTCATGCTGGAGGTAGCAAGGGATTGGGGCATCCCTGCCCCGGATAACGAGATGGAACGCTTAGAATTCGTAGCCAACCGAGACCTTAAAGGTGCGCGGTTCGCCCTGCGTAATATAGGTACCGGAATCGTCCACGCTGGCCCAGTAGTTTTCATTGGTCACGTTGTCGATGCCCGCGCGCACGGTCATCTGGTTTGCATTGTGGTTCACCGCGAAGCGATAGCGCATCCCCAGATCCAGCGTGGTGTAGCTGTCCAGCTTTTTGGTGTTTGCAAGGTCAGCATATTGCGCGCCGGAGTGATTCACGCGGGCGGTGGCAGTCAGGCCGTCAATCGGCTTAATGTCGTACTCTGCGCCCAGCACGGCGTAAAAGTTCGGAATACCGATCGCATCGTTACCCTGATTTACGCCGTTTTTGGTTTTGGTTAGCTCAGCCTGCAGCCAGGTAGCGCTGGCGTTCAGACGCATCCCCAGCATTGGCTCGCCGAAGACGTTCAGCTCCACGCCACGGTTACGCTGTTCAGCGTCAAGGCCGTAGTGACCGCTGTCGTCGAGGATCGCCGACGGCATTTTGATTTCGAACAGCGCAAGCGAGCCGCCTACGCGGCCAAAGTCCGCCTTCACGCCCACTTCATTCTGCTTAGAGTGAACGATACCGGTGCTCTGGCCGTAGTTGGTGGCGGTATTAGGCGCGGTTTTGCCCGGCTGCAGCGCTTCGGTATGGTTGGCATAGAGGGAAAGCGTCTCCCACGGCTTGTAGACCACGCCGTAGGTTGGCATCCAGCGGCTGCCGTCGAAGCCATCCGCCGCGTTTTCCGCACCGGTAATTTTGTTATACCCGCGAATGACCACCTTCTGGTGGCGGGCGCCTGCGGTGAACAGCAGTTTGTCATCCAGTACGCCCAGCGTATCGCTCAGCAGCCAGCCCTGTGTGCGCGTGCGTCCGCTGGTCAGCGGGTCGCTGTACTTTCCGCCGGAGCCGTTGAAGTTGCTGCTGTCCGGCATATCGACGCCGGTATTGTGGTAGATGTTGGTGGTCGGGTTATCCTTCGCAGCCGACATTTTCCACGCGATTTTTTCGTTTTTGGTCATCGCCGAATAGCCGACATTGACCTTGTGCGAGATAAAACCGGTATCAAAGTTACCGCGAATGCCCGCCATGCCGCTGACGGAATCGCTGATACGGTTGGTATCAAGGCGGCTGGCCGTTGCCTTACCGCTTTTATCGACCAGCTTCGGCGCGCTGTAGATCCCTTCCTCGTGCGCGTGCTGCGCGCCCAGGCCGGTGTAGGCGGTCCAGCCGTCGGTGATGTCGTACTCGCTGCGCCACATCCCGAACTCGTTTTCGATGTCGCTGTAGGCCCACTTCTGAGAGAAGTTGCGATCGTTTTTCGGCGGCTCGGGTACGAAATCCACCGCGGAGATATTGACGCTGATCGGGCTGCCGTGGAAGGTTTTCTTCTGATAGCCGAGATCCAGCGAGGTGCGGAAGCGGTCACCGCTGTAATCCAGGCCGGTAGAGAGCAGCGTGGTGCGGCGGCGGTCATTCGGTATGCCGGTTTCCCCTTCGCGATGGACCAGGTTCACCCGCGCGCCAAACTGGTCGCTGTCGCCGTAGCGACGGCCCGCATCCAGCGTGGTGCCAATCTGGGAATCAGAGGTATAGTCGATGCCCACTTTCGCCTGCGGGAGTTCGCCCGCGTGTTTGGGCTCAAGGTTGATCATCCCGCCCACGCCGGAGCTCGCCGCGCCGTTCATCAGCGAGTTGGCCCCTTTGAAGATCTCGATGCGATCGACCATCTGGGTATCTACTACCTGCCGCGGCAGCACGCCGGACAGACCGCCAAAGGTCATGTCGTCACCGTCAAACTTCAGGCCGCGGATGCGGTAGGTTTCCGCGCTGTTGCCATACCCCTGAACGAACTGCACGCCCGCGTCGTTAGCGACCACGTCAGCAATGGTTTTCGCCTGCTGATCTTCCACCAGCTTTGAGGTGTAGCTGATGATGTTGAACGGCACGTCCATGGCGTTCTGCTGGCCCAGCATTCCCATGCGTCCGCCGTTCGCCACCTGTCCGTCAAGGAAGGCCGGTACCAGCTGGTCGCCACCGGGTTTGAACTCGCTGGCAGGCTTAGCCTGCACGATGAGGGTATCTTCTTTTTGATCGTCAGCCGCGAAGGCGGAATGTGTTATTGCGCCAACGGCGAGCGCCAGCAGCGTTTTGTGTATGTTGGTGTTGTTCATCGTTAACTCATTTGAAAGTGCGCGCAAAAATGACCCGTTGTCGGGCCTTAGAATGTGTTTGCTGAAATGCAAATGAGAACTATACGCATTATAAATGCATTAGCAAGTGTAACCGCGTTCATGAGGAGGTATGGCGAGAAAAGAGGGTGAACAACCACCCCGTTTCGGGGTGGCTGCAATGACGTTATTTTTTCTTGTAGATATTGGCCGTACCGTGAATTTTATTGTTGGTGTTCCCTGAAGTGAGCACCAGGACATCCGCGCCTTTCTTATCGGCTTTCTCAATCAGTTCTTTTTTTGCATCATCCACCGATACTTCATTCGAGGTGTTTACCGTACCGATTTTTTTATATTGAGATGCAACTTTTTTGAACTCGCTTTTAGTGAGTAGCTGTGCAGCAAAAGCATTGGTTGTAAACAGTAACGCCGTTCCCAACAAAATAGCAGTCGTCTTTTTCATAACCTTTTTCCTTGAGATTAATCAGCAACTACGAAAAACCTCACGCATTGCGGTGAGGTTTTATGAGCATGGTAGAGAATCTCAGAGAATGCCATACCTTCGGGAAAAATCTTTTATAACAACCCGTTGCATGAAATTACTAACGAATATTAAGAATATTCGAATACACGTGCGGTGCCAGCAATATCAATGCGTACCGTCGTGCCAGGGTTCCATCCTGGCTGGCTGACGGTCTTCAGGGTCACGGGCTCGTGCTGCCCGGCGAGCCCAAGGGTGAGCGTCGACAGCTGGCCGGTGAAGTCCACATCAAGAATCGAGATTGGGCTTTCATGGGAGGCACATGCCGTCACGCTCAGCTGTTCCGGGCGCAGCATCACTCTGCCCTGCCCTGTAGCCTGCGCGTTGTCCGTGGGCACCTCACCCAGGGCGCACAGGGCGTAGCCCGCGGTGAGCTGCGCAGGCAGGATCAGCGCACCGCCAAGAAACAGCGCCGTCTCTTCGTCAACCGGACGGGTGTAGACGTCATAAGGCGTCCCGACCTGCGTGAAGCGCCCGGAGCGCATGACCGCGACCTGCGTGGCAAAGGACAACGCTTCGTTCTGATCGTGGGTGACCAGAATCGAGGCCACGCCCGCTTCGGCCAGCAGATCGGCCGTGGCTTTACGGGTCATGGCGCGCAGGCCGGTGTCCAGCGCCGAGAAAGGTTCATCCAGCAGCATCAGTGAAGGACGCTTGGCCAGCGCACGGGCAAGCGCCACGCGCTGCTGCTGTCCGCCGGAAATCTCATGGGGCCAGTGCGTTGCGAGCTGCCTGTCCAGAGAGACCATCTCCATCAGCGCCTCAACGCGCTGGCGCTTCTCGTGGCGGGTACCGTCCAGCCCCCAGGCAATGTTGTCTGCCACATTGAGGTGAGGGAAAAGCGCCCCTTCCTGAGGTACAAAACCGATCCGGCGCAGGTGGGCGGGAACAAAGTTGTTTTCATCAAACAGCGTTCTCCCCTGCATGACAATGCGCCCCGTGTCGGGCGTTTCAAAGCCGGCAAGAATACGCAGCAGCGTGGTTTTACCCGACCCGGACGGCCCGACAATCGCCGTCCTGCTCCCCGGCGCAACGCTCAGGTTTAAGCTGTCGAGCACCTGCACATCAGAAAACGATTTAGAAATGGCGGTTAATTCAAGCATGTCATAGCCCTGCAATTTTCTTCGACTGCATATAGAGAATGGCGGTCAGCGGGAGTGAAATCAGGATCATCAGCATCGCGTAAGGGGCGGCGGCAACATAGTCAATTTCACTGGTTAGCGCCCAGAATCCGGTGGAGAGCGTGCGCGTGCCCAGCGGAGAGAGCAGCAGCGTGGCGGTCAACTCGTTGCTGACGCCGAGGAAAACCAGCGCGGCCCCCGCTGCCGCACCCGGCGCGGCCAGCCGCATCGTGACGCTCCAGAGCGCCTTCGCGGGCGTGCTGCCCAGGCTGCGCGCCACGTTTTCCAGCTCAACCGGCGCCTGAGCAATCCCCGCCCGCAGGTTGATGAGCGCACGGGGCATAAACATCAGCAGGTAGGCCAGGAACAGGGTAATTTCCGTCTGGTAAATGGGACGGGCGTAATGAATAGTGACGGTGACCAGCGCCAGCGCCGTGACTATGCCCGGCAGCGAACTGGTGATATAGATGCACCCTTCCAGCATCCGGAAGATGCGGTGTGGATAGCGGATACCGAGCCACGCGATGGGGATCACGCACACGGTCGTGAGAAGTGCGCCGCCCACGCCGAGCATCAGCGTCTGGCGCAGGGAGTGCCAGAGATCGGCACTCATCCAGTTTTGCGCGCCGCCGAGCCAAACCCAGCGACATAGAACAATTAACGGCACGCCCAGCGCCAGCACGATCAGCACGATGAAAAACAGCTGACCCAGCGCGGCCGCCGCAGGCTTCAGCGGCCAGCGTTTCTGCTCGCGCGCGGCCCCGGCGCCAATTCGCGCGTAGCGGGCTTTTCCACGCGTCACGCCTTCCAGCATTAATATAGCCAGGCAGCACAAGGCCAGCACGCCCGCCAGCATGTTTGCCGCCGGGCCGCTGAAGGTAGACTGAAACTGGTCATAAATGGCCGTGGTGAAGGTATCAAAGCGGATCATCACGTACAGGCCATATTCCGCCAGCAGGTGCAGCGCCACCAGCAGCGCGCCGCCGCAGATAGCCAGCTTGAGCTGGGGCAGCACCACACGGAAAAAGACCTTCCACGGCGGCGTGCCGAGCGACGCGGCGACATCTTCAAGCGTCGGATCAAGGCGACGCAGCACCGCCGCAACCGGCATATAGATAAACGGATAGTACGCAAGAACCGAGAGGAACACGCCCGCGGAAAGCCCATGCATGGACGGGACAACGCTCACCCAGGCATAGCTTTGCACAAACGCCGGAATGGCCAGCGGAGCGACCGCCAGCGCGGACCAGATGCCCCGTCCGGCAAGCTGCGTGCGCTCTGTGAGCCAGGCTATCACCACGCCCGTCACGATACACAGCGGAACCGCCAGGGCCGTCAGCCACAGCGTGTTGCCGAGCAGCTCAGCCACACGCGGGCGAAACACCAGCGCCTTAATGGTTTCCCAGCCGGTCTCAATGCCAATGGCAATGATAAAACCCAAAGGCAGAAGCGCCATTAATGAAAACAACACAGCTAACGCAACCATCGGCAGTGCAGGACGCCTGCGGACAGGCTCCTGCACTCTGTTTTTTCCGATGTCGAGACTCAGACCAGACATAAGACGTTCACTTCACTCTCAGGATCACAGCAGACCGGCTTGCGTCATCAGCTCGATAACTTTTTTACTGTTGAGCGTTGAAGGTTCAACTTTCGGTGCATCAAGATCTTTCAGCGGAACCAGTTTCGGGTTGGAGGCCGCGTTCACGCCCACTGCATACTCAAAGGCGTTGTTGGTACGCAGACTTTCCTGACCTTCTTTGCCGGTAATGTACTTGATGAAGGCCTGCGCCTGCGCTTTGTGTTTGCTGGACGCCAGCACGCCACCGCCGGAAAGGCTTACGAACGCGCCCGGATCCTGGTGTTTGAAGTAGTAGAGCTGAGTGTTTTTGCTGTTTTCACCGGTTTTGGACTGGTCGACAAAGCGGTAGTAGTGATAAATCACGCCGCCATCAATCTGGCCGGCATTGACTGCCTTCATCACGGTGCTGTTGCCTTTATAGGCAACGAAATTGGCTTTCATCGCTTTAAGCCATTCCAGGGTGGCCTTCTCGCCCTTCAGGGCCAGCATCGCGCTCACGATGGCCTGGAAATCCGCGCCTGAAGGAGATGCCGCCCAGCGGCCTTTCCACTCGGGTTTCGCCAGATCCATCAGCGACTTAGGCAGCTGCTGTTCGCTGAGTTTTGCCGGGTTATACACAAATACCGTGCTGCGGGCGGCAATGCCGATCCAGCGGCCGTGCGCAGGACGATATTCCGCCGGTACCTGCTTCAGGGTGTCTGGATCCAGCGGCGCAAACAGGTTTGCATTATCCACCAGCACCATGGACGGCGAGTTCTCCGTCAGGAATACGTCTGCCGGCGACGCGCTGCCCTCCTGCACCAGCTGGTTACCCAGCTCGCTGTCATCACCATTACGTAGAGTGACTTTAATACCGGTTTCTTTAGTAAAACCGTCAACCCACGACTTCACCAGGTTTTCGTGCTGCGCGTTATAAACAACGATACCTTCGTTGTTATCGGCGGCAACCGCTTGTGCGGAAAGGAAAAGGGAGGAAGACAACAAGGCAAGCGAGAAGCAGGACAGCAGGCGAGAATTCATGAACATATCCTTAATAGACCAACGGGAGTAACCACTCATAGCTTTGTGGGACAGGATTAAAGCATACAACAACGCTAATGATAATTAGTATCAATCGAGTTTAGTCGTAAAAGTGTAAAATTTCTTTTTAGCAGATTTTAGAATGATAAAAATCCAAATTTTAATGAGAGATAATTATTAGATTAAGAAAACCTTAAGCCTGCCTATAATAAATTAATTAGCCTTCTATTTATTATGACGCGAAGGTAAATCTGTTATTCATGCGCCCGGCAGATATAAAAGCCCCGATATTGCGGGGCTTTGTATGCTTATCCGGAGGTAGCTAAATTTATAAGGCTACTCATTTAAAAAGCATCACATAACCGCATGAGGGGCATACGCAGGATAGGTGAAGAACAATAAATGCACGCCGTTCAGCCCAAAATGGAATAACGTTGCAACCCAGAGCCTGCCGCTCCACATCCACGCCAGGCCGTAAATAATGCCGGAGAGGCTGGCAAAAATAATCAGCAGTAAACCGCCGCTATAATGCATCAGCCCAAAGATGACTGAGGCAATCAACAGCGCTACAACAGGATGAACGATCCGGGACAAGCGCTGCTGAAGGTAGCCTCTGAACAGAGCTTCCTCGGCCAAAGAGACGAAGAAAATATTCGCAAGGGCAAATTGCGCGAACCATTCTGGCGCATGTGGCTCAATTCTCAGCCCGCCCAACGCCACAGCCAGAAGTAACAGCGCGGGTACCGCAAGTACCAATATTCCCCAGCCGAGCTTGCCAATTTTATAGAGGGGTTTTGCTACGAATAGCGTTGGCATGCACGTAATTAAAAAGAACGGCACCACCGCCTTGTCCATATTAAAGTACATACTGAACGGTATGCTTTGCGGACCAACGACGACAGCATCCAGCACTTTGGGATTATGGAAGCCCGGGAGCACATGCATAACCAGGGCAACGGCGATGACCACGCACAGGCCTTCGACCAGATATGTGTATTTATTATTTTTATTACGTAGCCATTCAACAACAGACCAGCCAACAACGATTGATGCAATAACCAGCAGCGCCGGGGCGTCAAGAATACTCTGTTTCCAGCCGAGAAATGCCGTTAATCCCAGCATCAGGTAAGCCAGGCTTTTATTAAGAGAGAGTGCGGCAAGCGAAGTTGCGAGTAGATACCACATAAATGTCCTTCATGACCGGTAAGTTTTAGGGGTGATGTCCCAAATATGTCCCACAATGGAAATCAGGAGGATGTGAAGGAGGCGTAACTTTATGAAATTAAATGGCACGCCCTGTAGGATTCGAACCTACGACCTACGGCTTAGAAGGCCGTTGCTCTATCCAACTGAGCTAAGGGCGCACTGAGAAGTGTGTACTTCGCGGTGGTGAAACGCGAAGAATTATACGGTCAATGGCAGGTGAGTCAATGCCTTTTCCGTTTTCAGAGTCAATTACCGCTAGCCGATTGTAAATACGGCTATTTTCTCAACATTTTGTCCTGTTTCACCGTAAAATTTAGCGCTGCGAAAAGGCTTAGTTGCATTTAAGTAACGCCTGCTGTTTTCCCGAACGTCAGCTCGTCACACTAGAGTCAGGTATCCCGGCCGCCTGGAGGCTGACAGACAACAGGACAATGGAGTGACAGCGCAAAACCTGATCGATACGCCCCCCCGGTTACAGTACATATCTCAGGACATCGTCGGCATTAAGCTTGAGCCCATCGTCGCCCTTACCTCCTTACGTCAGGTTGGCGTCGAGGTCCTTAGCGTTCTGGCCGACACGCGGCACAGTGAGGACTTTTTTTGCGATCGGTCCGCAGACTGGTCGATAACGCTGCTTGAAGCGCAGCTTGCCGCGTTAAAAAATACGCCGCACGGTCATAACCTTTTTATTAATCTGCCGATAACCGTTCTGACAGAGCCCACGTCTTTTCAGCGACTTATAAGATTATCCTGCATGCCGCTCAATATTGAGTTTGTCGACCCCGCGTCCATTTTGGCGCTTTCCGTCGCACAGAAGCAGTTCGTGGTTCAGAATCTCCATCAGTTGAGCAGACGAGGGCACGCAATCTGGCTGGACGACATCGATGACGTCTTAGTGCAGTCGTTTTTATCCTTTCGACTCCCGTTAAACGGCATCAAAATAGATAAGGAAGCATTCTGGCGTTTACGCGACACCCCTGAGTTGAGGCAACTGGTTTCCCTTTGCTTTCAGCTTGCCGGGAAAGTGCTTATTGAAGGTATTGAGACTGAACGCGATCGTACCTGTGCACTGCAGGCAGGCGCAGATCTCGGCCAGGGGTATTACTGGCCGTCCTGGACATGGCCGGAGGATTAGAAAGCCATTTCCAGGAGGGAGACCATGCGAATGACAGTGCGCCGTTACCGGCGGCGGCGTACAGGAAGTGATGCACTGGGATTTACGCGCTCACCTTTTGCTCCCCCCTTTTTCGACCGGCTCGAATTCTTGAGCCAGTCCATCAGCCAGCCCCGCAAAACAGACGCCCCTTTTATCCTTCTGGTGACTGAGGATCACTACCTGCGCACCGGTTTTCTCAACGGGCAATTTCCCCTGAGCAGCTGCTGCGACTACGCCACGCTGGACGATGCCCTCATCGCTCAGACGCAGTGGCCCTCAGCCCGTCTGGTCGTGGATATTGAAAGCCGGTCCACGGGGCTTCTGGAGAAACTGGATCAGTTGAGACGGCATAGTCTGTTTCCTCCGTTCCTGACGCCCTGGCTGTTGGTCAGGGCCGATAATTACGACACCCGCCTCTTCTGCAAAGCGGCAGGTCCCTTTCATGTTCTCGAACGCCAGCTGAATGCCGCTGCGCTCCAGCAGAGCCTGCTGGATACCCTCCCTCCGCAGGGTACGGAGAAAGACTGGTTTTCGCGCAACGAATGGCCCATCCTGCAGGAGCTTTCCCGGGGCAAGACATTACGTCAGATTGCCCTTATGCAGAATCGTCCCTATAGCCGTATTATCTATCGTCTCAGCTGCATCCTGGTGAAGCTCGGGCTGAGCCATCGTCAGGAATTACTGCATCTTCTTAATAACCTCTCAGACTGCACATTTTCACTCACGTCCTAACCCCTTATTTCCTAAAGCTGTTTAGGAATTTACTTACCACTTGCGTTGCATAAATGTTAATTTTTAACAATTAAATCGAATTTATAACTATTCCTAATTTAAGGACGCGAACATTGTGAAATGCCACAGAATGAACAAACGGCAGCACTTTACTCCATCCGTTAAGTGAATGCAGATAGCGTTAACAAGATGATAATGATGTAAAAACAAGCAGCTTAGCGACAACGTCCGGGAGGAAAAAGCAAAGCGGATAGCATGTTCTCCTGTGCAGGAGATGCGGACCTTCTAATCAACCAGCGCGCTTTCAGATGAAGGACTGGCGGCCTGCGAGGGCAATTGTTGAGCTCATCAGCGTGGGTTAGTCCCCCTAAATGATGGGTATTTTCGTTAACAATTAATCAACATAAAGAGATATCTGTTATTTTTTGTTATTACATAAAGATGAAAATATGCGGTAAATGAGATAACAGGATATTTCCGCTAAATTTAAAAAAATAGCGATTCAGATCCAGAAGATAATACAAACCCATAAGCGGATATTAATTTACAGGGTTTTCGGAAAAAACTTACCCTGTATAATAAGATGCATATCAAATCTGAATAAGAAAAACCTTTTTGCCAACACCAGCCTAATGAGATGACCGCGCTGAGGCATAGTTCTTTTCATTACGTAAACAAGGATGCTTTCGCTCTTTCCAGGGAAATACTACGGTATAGGGATCTGCACATTATATCCTTCCGGCATTTCGAGAGTTTTACAAACTCTGCATAACGCTTTTAACAATCTGAGGCATTAAAAATGAAACCGGCATCCGTTATCATTATGGACGAACATCCTATCGTCAGAATGTCGATAGAAGTCCTGCTACAGAAAAATAAGAATATCACAGTCAAGCTCAAGTCTGGCGATAGCCATGAAGTTCTTGACTGTATCCGCAATCACCCTATCGATCTGGTGATCCTTGACATTGAACTCACGGGCACGGATGCTTTCGCTTTGCTTAAGAGAATCAGAAACTTAAACAAAGACATTAAGGTTCTGTTTCTCTCGTCTAAATCAGAGTTATTTTACGCGGGTCGCGCCATTCGCGCCGGGGCAAATGGCTTCGTCAGTAAGCGTAAAGATTTGGGTGAGATCTACAACGCCGTAGAAATGATCCTGATGGGCTATTCCTTTTTCCCGTCAGAAACGCTGAACTTTATAAACCATTTGGGTTCAGGGAAAGGGATGGCAGTAGATATGCCATTATCGAATCGCGAGGTCACGGTATTACGATATCTGGCGAATGGATTATCCAATAAGGAAATTGCTGAACAGCTACTATTAAGCAACAAAACCATTAGCGCGCATAAATCCAATATTTATTCCAAGCTGGGTGTGCAAAGCATCGTGGAATTAATTGATTACGCCAAAGCGCACGAACTGCTTTAACCTGAATTCACTCCCTGCAGCTTATCTGAGCTGCAGGGAGTGCGGTCAGTGCTAATTATAGTTAATCATAAAGGTGGCATCCGCATCGGCTCGTCCGGGCTGAGGGTTATCTGCGGTGGCAATATAATTGGCATAAAACGACAGTATCGCATTGCCCTGTGCATCAACCGAGACCGGCTGGCTGGCCTGCTGGAGAGCCAGGCGCGTTTTATCCGCATCCCTGATCTCTACCGCGACACGACTTGCAGTACTGGCGTCATTCAGCGCCAGCAGGCCGCTATTGCTCCCGTCGGCTTTACCCGAAAACGTGATGGACGCCGAGCCCGGCGGACAGCCGGTCAGCTTCAGCGTAAACGGCATGGGCTGCGTGCGGCTCCCGGTGGTGCTGAGCTGTTTGGTGGGCCAGGTCCCCAGCGTGACGGTCTTGTCGCTGTCGCTGCCTTCAGCGACGCAGGTAAAATCGACAATATTGCCGTAGAGCCGAATGTTGATCTCACCCAACGCGGTGTCCGCCTGGGCCTGTGTGCAAAGCGCAAAGAGCGCCACGGTGATTAAACGGATCCCGTTTCGCATATCGGCTCCTTAATCGTAATCCACGCGCAAATACCCGCGCGAGGTGAAGCGCCCTTCCGCAGGCTTATTGCCCGTCACGCTCACCGGCCAGACTCGGATCCCCACCTGCGCCTGCGCGCTGTCGTCAAGGCGGAACGGAATTTTACTTGTCAGGTTGTTAGGCGTCAGCGGCGCCCCGCTCTGATTAGCAATGATGAATCCCACATCCGGGTTATCCGACACCAGCACATTATCAGAGACTTTTTCCGCCTCGACGCGCATCGTCAGCATGGCGTTCGCCTCTACGTTGGTGCATTTAATGGCGATGGTTTTACTCTGCGATGAGACGCCCTCCGGTTTGTTACCTACGCCCGCCTTGCTGAACAGGGAGGCGCCAATGTCGCCGAAATCAAATTCCACCACGTTACCGGCATTAATGGCGCAGCTTTGCGGCACCTGAATGGTTCCGCTGTAGCTAATGGTATAGACCGGCGTGGTGAGCGGATCCGAGGAGGTGGTGGTGACGTAGACGCGGAACATGGTGGCGCGCGGGATAACGACCATGTTAATAAAACGCCGGGTCACCTTAAGGCGGAAGACAAGGCTGGAGTCCTGAACGCCAAACGGTTTGTTTTTGGAGACGTTAGGATGGCTCCCCATCTGGATATAGCTTTTAGGCGGATAAAACACGCCAGCATAGCTGTCCGTGATTTTCATGGCCCCGTCCAGATAGTCGTTCAGCTTCAGATACTGATAGCCATCGCTCGTTCCCGTTACCTGATAATCGGTCACATAGCTACGCTTGGTGGTATTCCCGACGGTGCCCTTCGGGCAGACGGCATTGACCCCTACCCACTGCGACTTCTCGCTGAGCGTCACGACCTGTCCGATCTGGTTATTCGAGCTGTTGAATTTATCCGTCAGATCGTAATGCACTTCCGTCGGCACGCCTTTTTCATTGACGCACACGGTCGCTAATGCGTTTGTCGCAGGCAGTAACGCCAGAAGCGACAAAGCAAAGATTTGAGTTTTAATCACAGCCGATCCCCTTAAGTGTGATTGCCTGTTGCAGGCTCTTTTCAGGCAAGCTATAAGGCGCGCGACACTGGGACTGCGCCCCGTCGCCCCACTGGATCAGCAGTTCGCCTTCCAGCGGCAGCCCGCTCAGGTAAATTTGCCCGTCATCCCCCACCATGCTGGTCACGCCGCTTCGGTTTTCGCGAACCACCGCGCCGAACGGCACCGGCTGGTTGCCGCGCATCACCGTCAGCAGGGCGCGCACGCCGATGCGGGTATCAAAGCTGGCGCGCACCAGCGCGCCTTTGGTCGGCACCACGCTGCTCACGTTGTTTTCGATATCGGTGTTGTTGCTCATGGTGTTGGTATCCAGCGCCACACGGTTGTAGCGGTAGACAGTGGCATACGGCATCACCGCGTAACCACGCCAGTCGGTTCTCACGCCGGTCTGGTTTTCCACGCTGACGCCAGATGCCCCCGGAGCTTTGATCAGCACGTTGGTGTCCCCCAACGGCTGGCTGAAGGTCACGCCATCGGCGTGGCCGACCACCCCGCCGGAGAGCTGCCAGTTGAGATCGTGCTGATCGTCGCTGTAGTTGTAGCCGACGCCCAATGTGCCGTAGGTCGCCTGCCAGTTGGCGCTGGCGCTTCCGCTTGAGCCGTTGGTGCTGGTGTGTCCCTGGGTCACGCTGTAGTTCAGGTTGCGGTCTTCCAGCAGCGTGCCGCTGACGCCGGTTTGCCAGCTAGTGTCGCCATCGCTGTTCCGGCTGGCGGATGCCGTAGCGTAGGCGCGGTCAATCGCGCTGTCCCGGCGATAGCCCTGACGGGTAAAGATACTGAACGGCACGGAGACGTTAAACGACGCGATGCGGTCGGTGCCGTCGATCCCGACGGATTTGTTCCACGACCACGAGACGGAGTAGTTGATCCCCTTCATGCCTCCCGCGTAGCCCAGCTGGTACCAGAGATTCGTCTCGTCTGTTCCCCAGTAGGTCTGCTCGCTACCGGAGATATAGACCGAGCCATAGTCCCCCAGCGACTGAGAAACGTTGAGCTGGAAGCGACCTTTTTTATTCCACGTCAGGTTGTGATAACTCTGCACGTCCGGCACATCGTTATCGTTCTTGCTATCGGCATACTGATAGCCCTCCATTGAGCGCCAGGCCACATCGTCAAGGGTGTAAAACCCTTTTGTGGAGTAGCGGTAGCCCAGCAGCTGGAAGTTGGTGCCGAAGCCGTTAAGGGATTTCGCGTAGAGGAAGCGCAGAGACTGCCCTTCATGCTTGCTGTCGTCCGCGAGCTGGCTGCGGGCGTGGGTGATATCGAGCGAGACCGCGCCCCAGTCGCCCAGGTTTTTTCCGGCCCCGACGGCCACCGCGGTATAGCGCGATGCCAGCTGAGTTCCGCCGTAGAGCGTGTAACCGTTGGCGAGACCGGTAATCAGGGTTCCCTGGGTGAAGAATGGCGTATCCTGATCGCTGTTACCGCTGCGGTAATCCCCCGCCACGAGGTCATACTTCCAGCGCCCTTCACGCTGCAGAAGCGGCACGGTGGAGTACGGCACGGTATAGCGCTGCTGGGTGCCGTCTTTCTCTTCGACCGTGACTTCCAGGTCACCGCTTGAGGAGGTGGGGTTAAGATCGGTGATGGCGAATGCGCCCGGCTGTACATAGCTTTGATAGATAACGTAGCCATTCTGTCGAACGACCACTTTGGCGGGCGTACGGGCGATCCCGCGCACGGTCGGCGCGTAGCCCTGCAGGCTGTCCGGGTACATGCTGTCAGACGAGAAAAGCCGCCCGCCGCGAAAACCCATGCTGTCGAAGACGTCATTCCCGGTATTGCTGTCGCCCAGCACCAGTTCACTTTTCAGCGGGATGACGGTGCGCTGCGCCCAGGTGCCAATATTCTGCCACTCGCTGTGCCGCTGCCCGTTATTCTCCGTGTACCGCCATGCGCCGTTGTTACGTAAACGCCAGGCGCCATAGTTCAATCCGCTTTGCAGGTTGAGGTAATAGCTGTCGTCTTCGCTTCCCCGGTTACCGGAGAAGCTGTAGTTCACCAGTGCGGCGGGGATACCTTCATCCCACTGTTCAGGCGGAATATAGCCCCGGGCGCTGTTTTGCAAAGCCACCTGCGGCAGGCTGACGTCCAGACGCTGCGAGGCAAAGTTGAATACCGTTTCGCTGCCGGTTATGGCCGTGGTCAGCGGAACGCAGGTCTCGCCCTGCACCTTAGCCAGCTCGGGAAACGCCGCGACGTTGACGCCAAAGCGATCGAGCATCGCGCGCGTAATGCACGCCGACAAACCGCCCGCCACCGGCGGCGTGTTCTCTGCCTGCTCAAAACGCACGTCCTGGGTACCGATAAACTCATCGTTACGCCAGATATCCACGCGATAAACGCCGGGTGCCTGCTGGTGTCCCTGTTCAAAACGCGACAAATCCGCCACGCTGGCGGTATCGTCGGACAAAAAGGCCGGGTTGAAATAACTTTCGCTCCAGCCAGCCTGCGGCCAGAGCGCAGCCATCAGCGCCAGCGCAACCGGGCAGTAACGTCCCTGGTGGTTTTTCATCGCCCTGACTCTGCTCACAGGTTGACGCTACGCGCCGGGGTGATGGCACCGTAGTCATTCACGCTCTGCCAGGAAAGCGTACCGCTGGCACCGGCTGGCAGCACCTGCTGAGACGAACTTTTCGGCGCAACCATCAGGTTGTCCAGCGTCTGCCCGCCCAGCTTCAGATTAACGAGCGTGATATAATACGGCGACGCGTTGCTGACTTTGAGATGGTTGCCCGTGCGCTCAAACCGCAGCTGGGAAAGCGCCTCTTCCGGCTGCATCGCCAGGTTGTTCGGGCGCACAAACAGCTTGATGCGTGAAAGGATAGCCAGCTGCAACACGTTATTGTTTTCCGTTTTCGCTTTGTTCACCGACGGGATCGCCTTCACGTTCATGTAAAAGAGCGATTCGCGATCGGCAGGCAGCGCCGGCCCGGCGTAAATAATACGCAGCGTGTTTTCGCTGTTCGGCTCGCTAACAAACAGGGGCGGAGTGACGGCAAACGTTTTTTCTTTTTGCCCGCTCGCATTTTCGATCCACGCGTTAATTAAATAACGTTCCTGTTTGTTGCTGTTGGTGATCGCCAGCGACGTTTGCTTCGCCTCTGCCGGATAAATAACGCGCGTGGCCCCCAGTGCAATACCGCCGGATGCATTTGCGCATGCAGAAACCATCATCAAAATAAACGATAAAAAAAGTCCTGGTTTAATTAGGGTATTCATCACAACCGTACCTTTAATAATGTGTTCGCAGGTGTTATGGATAAATCAACGTAAACCAGACATCCGACTGAATTTTGCCTGGCTCGAGATGTTCGGAAATAGCCCGATAGCGGGCGCTAAAATGGAACGCGAGCTCGCGGGTATCGACAGGCAGCCAGCTGACGGCCGTAGCGTTTGGGATTATCTGACGTTGCTGTTCGTCAAAGAGCGCCAGCCCGACGCCGCTGCTGACAGGTGTTTCACCCGGCCGCGATGTCGCCAGAAAGACCTGCGGATCCTCTGCGGGTGTGATGCCCTGAAACTGGATCCCCACGGTGCGCGAAACATCAACGCTGCAGTCCAGCAGCCGTACGGTGAAAGGCACATTCACCGTGGAAAAACTGCCCACACCGGAAAATGAATTGGTTCGGTACTGGCCCATGTCGATGCGCATATTCTGGCTGTCGGGCGCCACGGCGCAGCCGCCGTTCACCAGTTCACCTCTGAGATGAACCTTGCCGCCTTCGATCACCACGGTATGCGCCGATGCCGGGCAAGCCATCGCAAGGGTTAACAGCAGTAGTGTTCCAGTCCTTGTCATCCTTCGTTCCTGGCATTAGCGTATGACGGGCCTCGTCCCTGAGGCCTGAACATCCCTGTGCGGAGGAATTACTCGTATTTCATTACGAAGGTGGCGTCAGCGTTCGCCTGGCCTGGCTCAGTGGTGGCAGCCGTTGATTTGTAACGTGCGGTGAACTTCAGGGTGTTGGTCCCTTCGATCAGCGTCTGCGCAGCAGAGAAGGTCGCGCCGTCCGGGGTCAGAACGCTGGATTTGCTGTCGAGGATCTCGATACCCACGCCTTTCGCGGTGTTGTCGTTGTTACCGGAGGTGACGGCCAGCAGGGTTTTGTCGGTTGGGTCGATCTGACCGGTGAACGCAACGGCTGCAGTTTTGGCAACCAGCGGATCGCAATCGTTCAGTTCAATGTTGAATGGGATATTAGAGGTGGTGTCGCCCACTTTGGTGAATTTCGCGGTACGATACTGACCCAGATTAACGGTCTGCTCGGAAGAATCAGTATTTACTGAACAAGCAGCATTAACCAGCTCACCTTTAAAATGTACGGTACCGCCATTTACGGAAACCGGCGCAGCAGGATCCGCTGCATTTGCGGCACCCGCAACCAGGGCCAAAGTTGCAATAACAGTAGAAGCAATGTTGCTGAGTTTCATGTCTATTCCTTTAAAATGTAAATAACCCTTCCCGCGAATAATCGGGAATAAGAAATACGTTCAATTGATGAATTGAAAGCTTATTTCGGAGGAGACAAAGTAGCTCAGGACGCGGTTTTTAAATATGTCAAAACGCTGCCATTTCGCCAGGTCACATCCTAATCCCGCCTAAGAAATTGACCATCCCTTAAGAAGGGTTTTTGCGTCACGCTGATAAAAACGCGTAAAGGGTGACTGACAGCGACGCTCGCTTCTGACAAAATACACGCCATCCCCCCTTTCAAACGTTACAGACGGAATCTTCTCTCTGATGGCAGCAAAGATTATTGACGGTAAAACGATTGCGCAGCAGGTGCGCTCTGAGGTCGCGGAAAAAGTGAAGGCGCGTAAAGCTGCCGGAAAACGCGCCCCCGGGCTGGCCGTTGTGCTGGTTGGCAGCAACCCGGCATCGCAAATTTATGTCGGCAGCAAGCGCAAAGCGTGTGAAGAGGTGGGCTTCGTCTCCCGCTCTTACGATTTGCCGGAAACCACCAGCGAAGCAGAACTGCTGGAACTTATTGACACCCTGAACGCCGATAAAGAAATCGACGGTATTCTGGTTCAGCTGCCGCTACCCGCCGGTATCGACAACGTGAAGGTGCTGGAGCGTATCGCACCGGATAAAGACGTGGACGGTTTCCACCCGTACAACGTTGGCCGCCTGTGCCAGCGTGCGCCGCGTCTGCGCCCGTGCACGCCGCGCGGTATCGTGACGCTGCTTGAGCGTTATAATATCGACACCTACGGTCTGAATGCCGTGGTCATCGGCGCGTCCAACATCGTGGGCCGTCCGATGAGCATGGAGCTGCTGCTGGCCGGCTGCACCACCACCGTCACCCACCGCTTCACTAAAAACCTGCGCCACCACGTTGAGAACGCCGATCTGCTGATCGTTGCGGTCGGCAAGCCAGGCTTTATTCCTGGCGAGTGGATTAAAGAGGGTGCGATTGTCGTGGACGTCGGAATTAACCGTCTGGAAAACGGCAAAGTGGTCGGCGACGTGGTGTATGAAGATGCCGCCGCGCGCGCGTCTTACATTACCCCAGTACCGGGCGGCGTAGGCCCGATGACCGTAGCAACGCTGATTCAGAATACGCTGCAGGCGTGCGAAGAATATCACGACGTAGAGGACGCGTAAGATGGCGACTTTTTCATTAGGTAAACATCCGCACGTTGAGCTGTGCGACCTGCTCAAGCTGGAAGGCTGGAGCGAAAGCGGCGCACAGGCGAAAATCGTTATCGCCGACGGGCTGGTAAAAGTCGACGGCGTGGTAGAAACGCGCAAGCGCTGCAAGATTGTCGCGGGCCAGACCGTGAGCTTTGAAGGGCAAAGCGTAACCGTTACGGCCTGAGCCGTTTGATGCCCTCACCCTAACCCTCTCCCACTGGGAGAGGGGATATAAAATCCCCTCCCCCCCATCGCGGTTATTTATCGATCCACTTCAAATAATCACTATTTCATCTGTTGAAAAGTGAAAATTCAGTTGCGCGTTTTTCACTCTTTGCCCACGATAAGTAGAACGTTCTACTAAAACGTTCTACTTACAATAACAGCGCCAAAAAAAGCGCTACTCGGGGGAAATCAGCATGAGTCTGATATCAGGGTTTGTTAAATCGCTGTCTAAGTTATCGATGATTGGTCGCGCCTTAATGCTGCCAATTTCACTGCTTCCCGCTGCGGGCCTGCTGCTGGCCTTCGGCGATAAGTTCCATCTGCCGCTGATGATGAACGCGGGCGGGGTTATTTTTGATAACCTGCCGATGCTGTTTGCCATTGGCTCCGCCGTGGGTCTGGCGTCAGAATCCGGTATTGCGGCGCTGTCTGCGGCCGTTTCGGTGTTTGTCACGAATATCACCATCAGCACCGTGCTGAGCATCACGCCGGAAATGGCCTCCCAGGGCGGGAAATACGCCATGGTGGTCGGCATCCCAACGCTGCAGATGGGCGTCTTCGGCGGCCTGATCTGCGGTATCCTCGCGGCCTGGTGCTATAACCGCTTCCACACCATGCAGCTGCCGGAGTTCCTCGGCTTCTTCTCCGGCAAGCGCTTCGTGGCGATTGCAACGGCGTTCCTCTCGTTCCTGATGGGGCTGCTGCTGCCATACGTCTGGCAGCATATTCAGGCCGGTATCGACGCGCTCTCCGTGGTGGTGAACGGTGATAATCAGGCGGCGTCGACCTTTATCTTCGGTCTGGTGGAGCGCGCGCTGATCCCGCTCGGTCTGCACCATATCTGGTATCCGTCGTTCTGGTATTCGTTTGGGGATTACACCACCCAGGCAGGCCAGGTGATCCACGGCGACCAGACCATCTGGTTCAAGATGCTGGAAGAAGGGGTGAAATCCTTCAGCAGCGATACCTACCAGAACGCCGGTAAGTTCATGCAGGGTGAATTCCCGCTGATGCTGTTCGCGCTGCCTGCGGCATGCCTGGCGATGTATCACGAAGCCCATACGAAGAATAAAAAAATCGCGGCCGGTATTCTGTTCTCCGCGGCGCTGACCTGCTTCCTGACGGGGATCACCGAACCGGTTGAGTTTACCTTTATCTTCGTGGCGCCGATCCTGTACGTCTTTAATGCCATCATGGCGGGCCTGGCCTACATGACCATGTACCTGCTGCATGCGCATATCGCCAAGTCGTTCTCCGCGGGCTTTATCGACTATCTGTCATTCGGGATCCTGCCGTCCTTTAACGGCTACCAGACCCACTTCCTGAGCGCCATTATCATCGGCATTCCAATGGGCCTGATTTATTACTTCACGTTCCGCTTTGTGATCCGTCGTTTCGACGTGAAAACGCCGGGCCGCACTGAAGTGACCGCTAACGCGGATGAGAAATCGGATTCCGAACTCGCGACAGAGATCATCACCCTGCTGGGCGGTGCGCATAACATCGACTCCGTCGGCGCCTGTATCACCCGTCTTCGCCTGGAAGTGACAAAAAGCGAGGTGGTGGATAAAGACGGTCTGAACGGACTCGGCGCGCGCGGCGTGGTGTTTGTCGGCGACAACGGTATTCAGGTGATTTTCGGTGCCAGAGCACAGTTTATCGCCCAGACCATGTCCACCATGATCGGCAAATAATAAGATGCCTGAACGACACGTCTCCTGTACGCTGGGAGACGTGTTTTATCTGGCTGATAATCGGTAAATTTCAGGGAGCGGTTTTGAAGAAAGTCAGCATTATTGATGTCGCAAAGCACGCGGGCGTGTCGGTCTCAACCGTCTCGCTGGTGCTGCGCCAGAAAGGGAAAATCTCAGAGGCAACGATCGAGAAGGTCAACGCTGCCATCAATACGCTGGGCTATGTTCATAACGTTGCCGCTGCCAACCTCCGCGCCAATACGTCCAACCTGATTGGCCTGATCCTCCGTGACTTTAGCGACAGTTTCTCCATCAAGGTGATGGCGAGCATCGTTCAGGATCTCGAAAAACAGGGGTATATGGTTTTTCTCGGTCAGCCCCAGAACGACCATGACCATCTTGAGCGCTGCCTGCTGTCGTTTAAGCAGCAGGGCGTCGCCGGAGTTATCTATCTGGCCTCGGATACCCGCACGTCTACCCTGCCTGAACAGATTCGCCGCTGCCCGCTGCCGCTGGTGGTGGTCTCGCAGTCGCTGCTGGATGAAAAATGCAATCTGGTGATGCGCGATAACCGACAGGCGGCCAGTCTGGCGGTGCGTTATCTTATCGAGCGCGGTCATCGCAATATCGCCTACATTGGCGGACGCGAAGGCTGCCTTATCCGCGAACAGCGCCTGCTCGGTTTTCGCAGCGCGATGGCGCAAAACGGGCTGGTCTGGCGCGATGAATACTCTCCGGCCTGCAGCGATGACACGCTGGCCGCGGGTTTCGCCACCCGCCAGCTGCTGGAAAAAAACAACACCATCACCGCCCTGCTCTGCCACTCGCCGGATGCCATGATCGGCTCTATCTCCGGTATTCATCAGGTCGGGCGTACGGTGGGTAAAGATGTCTTTCTGACGCAGCAGGTCGCGCTGGTCGGTTTCGAAGATATGCTCCACGTTAACCTCACCTCACCCTCGTTTACCTACGTCTCGTCCGCCAGCGAAGAGACGGGGCGTCAGGCGGCCGGGCTGATTATCCGCACGCTGAAGGAGCCGACGCTGCAAACCCAGCGCATTACGCTTTCCGGACAGCTTATCGCTCGCAAGTCAGCGTAAATTCAGAATTTCGCACAGGTTTTTTAGCGCGGGATGACTGCTATATTTCCATGATTTGCCATGGATAATCACAATGCCTACCGTTATTACGCACGCCGCTGTTCCGCTTTGCCTGGGCTTAGGCCTGGGAACCAAAGTGATTCCTCCCCGCTTGCTGTTTGCCGGGATTATCCTCGCCATGCTTCCGGATGCCGACGTGCTGGCATTTAAGTTTGGCGTCGCGTACGGCAATGTTTTCGGCCACCGCGGCTTTACCCACTCCCTGCTTTTTGCCTTCGTGGTGCCGATACTTTGCGTACTGACTGGACGACGTTGGTTCAGGACCAGCCTGATGCGGTGCTGGCTGTTTTTAACCGTGTCACTGCTGTCGCACAGCCTGCTGGATTCGATTACCACGGGCGGGAAAGGCGTCGGCTGGCTGTGGCCGTGGTCTGATGAACGCTTCTTTGCGCCGTGGCAGGTGATTAAGGTGGCGCCGTTTGAGCTGTCGCGCTATACCACGCCGTACGGGCATGAGGTCATTATCTCGGAACTGCTGTGGGTGTGGCTGCCGGGGGTGGTGCTGATGGGAATGTTGTGGTGGAAAAGAAGGTAAAAAAAAGCCGGGTGGCGGCTGCGCCTTACCCGGCCTACTTTTGCCTGTAGGCCCGGCAAGCGTAAGCGCCACCGGGCGTTACAGACTTACTTACGGCGCCAGGTGGTGCCCTGCGGGCCATCTTCCAGAATGATGCCCATCTCGGTCAGACGGTTGCGCGCCGCATCTGCCGCCGCCCAGTCTTTTGCCTGACGCGCTTCCAGACGCGCTTTGATCAACGCTTCAATTTCCGCCACTTCACCATCGTCCGCCTGCGCACCGCTCTGCAGGAACGCGTCCGGATCCTGCTCCAGCAGGCCGAGCACGGAGGAGAGCTTACGCAGATGGGATGCCAGCGCATTCGCCGCGGCCATATCTTCTGACTTCAGGCGGTTTACTTCGCGCGCCATGTCGAACAGCACGGAGTACGCTTCCGGGGTGTTGAAGTCGTCGTTCATCACCTCAACAAAGCGGGCTTCGAACGCTTCGCCGCCAGCAGCAGGAACAGACCTGTCGGTACCGCGCAGCGCGGTATACAGACGCTCCAGCGCCGAGCGTGCCTGTTTCAGGTTCTCTTCGCTGTAGTTCAGCTGGCTGCGATAGTGGCCGGACATCAGGAAGTAGCGCACGGTTTCCGCGTCGTAGTACTTCAGCACGTCGCGCACGGTGAAGAAGTTACCCAGCGATTTAGACATCTTCTCGCGGTCAACCATTACCATCCCGGAGTGCATCCAGTAGTTAACGTACTCGCCGCCGTGGGCGCAGGTGGACTGCGCGATTTCATTTTCATGGTGCGGGAACATCAGATCCGAACCGCCGCCGTGAATGTCGAAGTGTTTGCCCAGCTGTTTGCAGTTCATCGCGGAACATTCGATGTGCCAGCCCGGACGGCCTTCGCCCCACGGTGATGGCCAGCTTGGCTCGCCCTCTTTGGACATTTTCCACAGCACGAAGTCCATCGGGTTACGCTTCACGTCAACCACGTCAACGCGGGCACCGGCCTGGAGCTGATCCAGATCCTGACGGGAAAGCGCACCGTAGGTGGGGTCCGTCGGCACGGAGAACATGACGTCGCCGTTGTCCGCAACGTAGGCATGACCGCGGGCGATCAGCTTTTCGGTGATCTCGATGATTTCGTGAATATGGTGGGTCGCGCGCGGCTCGCTGTCCGGACGCAGAATATTCAGGGCGTCGAAGTCTTTGTGCATCTCAGCGATCATGCGATCCACCAGCGCGACAAAGCTTTCGCCGTTTTCATTGGCGCGCTTGATGATCTTATCGTCGATGTCGGTGATGTTGCGCACGTATTTCAGGTTGTACCCCAGAAAACGCAGGTAGCGAGACACCACGTCGAAGGCGACAAAGGTACGGCCATGGCCAATGTGACAGAGATCGTAAACCGTAATACCACACACGTACATGCCAACTTCCCCGGCATGGATAGGTTTAAATTCCTCTTTTTGGCGCGTCATTGTATTAAAGATTTTTAACATCGAAGATTCCATGTAAACACGTGTGTGGTTGAAAACCGGCTATTCTACCCGTAATTCAAACCCGAAGCAGCACACAATGCAAGGTGATCGCATCCTGTGGTTATGCTATAACAAGCCCCTATAGATGACCCGAAGGCGGGTCGACGTACCACAATAACGGAACAGGATGCAAAAATGGTTACTTTCCACACTAATCATGGCGATATCGTAATCAAAACCTTTGATGACAAAGCGCCTGAAACAGTTAAAAACTTCCTGGACTACTGCCGCGAAGGTTTCTACAACAACACCATTTTCCACCGCGTGATCAACGGTTTTATGATCCAGGGCGGCGGTTTCGAACCTGGCATGAACCAGAAAGCCACTAAAGAGCCGATCAAGAACGAAGCGAACAACGGCCTGAAAAACACCCGCGGCACGCTGGCGATGGCGCGTACTCAAGCGCCTCACTCTGCTACCGCGCAGTTCTTCATTAACGTGGCTGACAACGACTTCCTGAACTTCTCCGGCGAAAGCCTGCAGGGTTGGGGCTACTGCGTATTCGCAGAAGTGGTTGAAGGTATGGACGTGGTTGACAAGATCAAAGCCGTCGCTACTGGCCGCAGCGGTATGCACCAGGACGTTCCTAAAGAAGACGTTGTGATTACAAGCGTGACCGTCAGCGAGTAATTGGTGGCGACACTCTTTATTGCAGATCTGCATCTGCAAACAGAAGAACCGGCGATTACCGCCGGTTTTCTGCGTTTTTTACGCGGTGAAGCGAAAAGCGCCGATGCGCTGTACATCCTGGGCGACCTGTTTGAAGCCTGGATTGGCGACGACGATCCTAACCCGCTACACCGTGAAATGGCAGCCGCCATTCACGCGCTGGTAGATTCCGGCGTCCCCTGCTACTTCATTCACGGCAATCGTGATTTCTTGATCGGCAAGCGCTACGCCCGCGAAAGCGGCATGACGCTGCTGCCGGAAGAACGGGTACTCAATCTCTATGGCCGCAAGGTCCTGATCATGCACGGCGACACGCTCTGCACCGACGATACCGGCTACCTGGCGTTTCGCGCCAAGGTCCACACCCCGTGGATCCAGAAGGTGTTCCTTGCCCTGCCGCTGTTTATCCGCAACCGTATCGCTGCCAGAATGCGTGCGGGCAGCAAAGCCGCCAACAGCAGCAAATCCATGACCATCATGGACGTGAATCCCCAGGCCGTGGTGAGCGTGATGGAAAAGCATGGCGTTCAGTGGTTGATACACGGTCATACCCATCGTCCAGACGTCCATTCCCTTATCGCCAACGGCGAACCGGCCCATCGCGTGGTGTTGGGTGCCTGGCACACCGAAGGCTCCATGGTCAAAGTCACGCCAGAGGGCGTCGAGCTGATCGCTTTCCATTTTTAATCCCCCTCAAAATTCATTCTATTTTTTTGAACAATATTGGCAAATTGTTTCGATTTTAATCAGTCCGTGGTCGGTCTACTATTTATCACATCAGGGCAAAACGCCCTATCCCAGACAAAATACTTAAGGAATACGACCATGAAATCCATCAAAACTTTCGTTGCAGTTGCTGCTCTTTCTCTGGCTTCTTTCGGTTCTTTCGCTCAAAGCGTGAGCGCAACTGCCTCTACCCTTGACCGCGCAGAAGCGAAAATCGCTGCACAGGCTGCTGAACAGGGTGCGTCTTACAAAATCACCAGCGCGAAGGTCGACAACCGCGTCTATATGACCGCAGAACTGACGAAATAATGATTGCCCATCGACGAAAACAGACCGCCAGAATGCGGTCTGTTTTGTTATGAATTGACGGCAACAACGGTTCAAGATTTAACCGCGCAACCGTTTTCCTTGCCCGTATAACATGCTATTCTCTGTGCCCTCGAAAGCAGTGTGTTTCGCACCACAGGAGTTTTAAGACGCATGTCTTCCCGCAATAATCCGGCGCGTGTCGCCATCGTGATGGGGTCCAAAAGCGACTGGGCTACCATGCAGTTCGCCGCCGAAATATTTGAAATCCTGAATGTTCCGCACCACGTTGAAGTGGTCTCCGCGCACCGTACGCCTGACAAACTGTTCAGCTTCGCAGAAAGCGCCGAAGAGAATGGTTATGAGGTGATCATTGCCGGCGCGGGCGGCGCAGCACATCTGCCGGGCATGATTGCCGCCAAAACCCTGGTACCGGTTCTGGGCGTCCCGGTACAAAGCGCCGCGTTAAGCGGTGTGGATAGCCTCTACTCCATCGTCCAGATGCCGCGCGGTATTCCTGTCGGCACGCTGGCTATTGGCAAAGCGGGTGCCGCCAATGCCGCCCTGCTGGCTGCGCAGATCCTGGCGACACACGATAAAGCGTTGCATCAGCGTCTGGCGGAGTGGCGTAAAGCCCAGACCGACGAAGTGCTGGACAATCCAGACCCGCGGGGTGCGGCATGAAGCAGGTTTGCGTCCTCGGTAACGGCCAGTTAGGCCGCATGCTGCGTCAGGCCGGTGAACCGCTGGGGATTGCCGTCTGGCCCGTCGGGCTGGACGCCGAGCCGGAAGCCGTCCCATTCCACCAGAGCGTGATCACCGCCGAGATCGAACGCTGGCCGGAGACCGCTCTGACCCGCGAGCTGGCGCGTCACAACGCTTTTGTTAACCGCGACGTGTTCCCAATCATTGCCGACCGTCTGACGCAAAAGCAGCTGTTCGACAAGCTCGGTTTGCCGACCGCACCGTGGCAGCTCCTGTCCGATAAAAGCGAGTGGAACGACGTCTTCGCCATGCTGGGCGAGCTGGCGATCGTGAAGCGCCGCGTGGGCGGCTACGACGGCCGCGGCCAGTGGCGCCTGCGCGCAAACGACACCGCCGAGCTGCCGGACGACTGCTACGGCGAATGCATTGTTGAGCAGGGCATTAACTTCAGCGGTGAAGTCTCGCTGGTTGGCGCGCGCGGGCACGACGGGCATACCGTCTTTTATCCGCTGACGCATAACCTGCACCAGGACGGCATTCTGCGCACCAGCGTCGCCTTCCCGCACGCCAATGCTGACCAGCAGGCGCAGGCGGAAGAGATGCTCTCTGCCATCATGCACGAGCTGGGCTACGTGGGCGTCATGGCGATGGAGTGTTTTGTGACGCCGTCTGGTCTGCTAATCAACGAGCTGGCACCGCGCGTGCACAACAGCGGCCACTGGACGCAAAATGGCGCGTCCATCAGCCAGTTCGAACTGCACCTGCGCGCCATCACCGACCTGCCGCTGCCGCAGCCGGTGGTCAATAGCCCGTCGGTGATGATCAACCTGATCGGCACCGATCTGAACTACGACTGGCTGAAGCTGCCGCTCGTGCATCTGCACTGGTATGACAAAGAGGTTCGCGCGGGTCGTAAGGTCGGTCACCTGAACCTGAACGACAGCGACACGGGCCGCCTGAGCGCCACGCTGGAAGCCATGATCCCGCTCCTGCCGCCGGAATACGCGAGCGGTATTGTCTGGGCACAGTCAAAGCTAAAATAGTTCTCCCTCCGCCGGGGAGTTGACCTTCCCCTTCCCCGGCGTAAAATCCCCGCCCATTGCTGCTGAGTTTTCTTCTGGAATAACCATGAACGATGGAACGGACTATCGCGCGATCCTCGCGTCTGATACCCCTTTAATCGACGTTCGCGCGCCGATCGAATTTGCCCAGGGTGCGATGCCCGCCGCCATTAACATGCCGTTGATGAATGACGACGAGCGCGCCGCCGTCGGCACCTGCTATAAACGCCAGGGCCCCGAGGCCGCGCTGGCGCTCGGCCATCGTCTGGTGAACGGCGACACGCGTGAAGCACGCATCAACGCCTGGCGGGAAGCCAGTCTTGCCCATCCTGAGGGTTTTCTCTGCTGCGCGCGCGGCGGCCAGCGCTCGCATATCTCGCAGGCCTGGCTGAAAGAGGCGGGTGTCGACTACCCGCTGATCCGCGGCGGCTATAAGGCCCTGCGCCAGACGGCGATTCAGGTGACCATTGAGCAGTCGCAAAAGCCGATGGTGCTTATTGGCGGCTGTACCGGGAACGGTAAAACCCTGCTGGTGAAGCAGCACGCGCAGGGTATCGATCTGGAAGGGCTGGCGCACCATCGCGGTTCGTCGTTTGGCCGCACGCTCACGCCGCAGCTTTCCCAGGCCAGCTTTGAAAACCACCTTGCGGCTGAGCTCCTGAAAAAAGACGCCGCACGCTGGGTGCTGGAAGACGAAGGCCGGATGATTGGCTCCAACCACCTGCCGGAGTGCCTGCGCGACCGCATGGTTGAAGCCCCTATCGTTGTTGTCGAAGACCCGTTTGAAGTCCGTCTTGAGCGCCTGCGCGAAGAGTATTTCGACCACATGTGGGCGGATTTTTCTGCGGCCTACGGTGAAGAAGCGGGATGGAAAGAATACAGCGAGTACCTGCATCACGGCCTGTTCGCCATTCGCCGCCGTCTGGGGCTGCAGCGGTATGCGGAATTCACCGCGCTGCTAGATTCCGCGCTGTTGGAACAGCAACGATCTGGCCGCACGGACGCGCACTTCAGCTGGCTTGCGCCGCTGCTGAACGACTATTACGACCCGATGTACGGCTATCAGCTGGAGAAAAAGGTGGAGAAGATTGTCTATCGCGGGACGTACGGCGAGGTCGCTGACTGGCTTAATCGCTGAAAAAAGCCGGGTGGTGGCTACGCCTCACCCGGCCTACACGTGCATTTGTAGCCCCGGTAAGCGCAGCGCCACCGGGGAACAGACGGCTTAGAAGTCGTAACGCAGACGCACCAGGTTCATGTCGCCCAGGTTGTCGGTGCTGGAAGTGAACACGTGTTCGTAATCCACGCGGAAACCGTAATCCAGCTGGAAGCTGATACCCACGCCGTTGTCGATGCGCTGGTAGTTACGGCCGTTCACGTACTCAATGCGATCACCCATGAAGTAAGGCTGGATGGATTTAACCGCGTACTGACCGACTGGGAATTTATAACCGGCGAAGTACTCAATACCCCACGCGTCGCCCGCAAAGTAATCGTTAACAGACACTTTTTTGGTGGTCAGGAAGTTCTGATACCAGCCGCCGCCTGCGGAGAAGGTCCAGTTGTCCGGGGTCCAGCTCAGCGCGGTACCGAGAATGTTCTGGTCGTAGGATTTGCTGTCGCCGTTGTCCGGGTTACGCATGTCGGCGCGGGTGTAGTTCCACGCGGCGCCCCAGGTCAGGTCGGTAGTCAGGTGGTAATCCAGGCCCAGCGAGCCGCCGCCTTTACGCTTGTAGCGCAGGCCGTTGCCCGGCAGGTATTCACTGTCTTCAAACAGGTAGGATGCATAAATGTCAGCATCGCCCACGGTTTTCTTATATTTCAGCATTTTACGTGAACGGTAAGAACCGTCGTAATCGCCTTTGATCCCGTTACCCGGCGCCTGACCAATCATGTCGTAGTCCCAGATATCGGTTTTCGCGCCCACCACATCATAGTAAACGCTGTTCTGTTGACCGAAGGTCAGCGTACCCCAGGTGTCGCTCTTGAGACCGGTGTAGAGCATACGACGCGTCGTGTCGTGATCGCTCTCGCTGTAGTGGTTATCCCAGTTGAACATTGCAGGGAAGTTCACGCCCAGCTCGTAGTAGCTTACCCAGCTGATATCATCAAACAGGTAGTAATCTGCAGCGAAACGGAAGCGGGTACCGCCGTCAAAACCGTTACGCTTGTAGCTGTTTTTACCGTCGTCGCCGGTCATGTTCTGGAACTGAGGACGAATGCTGCCGCCAACGGTGAAATTCAGGCGGCTCAGCGGGTTACCCGCCTGAGGATCCTGCTTAAGAACCGTGATTTCCGCCTGAGAAGCGAAGGTAGTCAATGCCACTGCCGCGCCGATCGTTGCCGCCAGCGCTGATTTTTTTATAGTCATTATTTTTCCCTTAATAGACACGCTGCTAAATATTTAGCGGGTGAATATTAACTGGAAATAATCGGGCCGTGTGGTCGGTTTTTTAATGTTTTGTGCTACTAAATGAGTGGGTATTATCACTTTGTGCCATTTTAATACTACGCGCCGGAATTAAAAACCGACGCGTAATTATCACAGTGATAAATCAACTGGCAAACTGACGGAACAGGGCTTTGCCCTTTAGCAGCCGCGTGCCGAGCCAGCCTCCGCAGAGGGAAAGCAGCCCCGCGCCGCACAGAGGCAGGATCAACCAAAGACGCCAGTCAGGCTCCCACGGGAAGTCGAAGACCTTTGTCTGCAGCACCGCCAGCGCCGTCTCTGCGCCAATGGCGGCCACCAGACCGGCCACCAGCCCCAGCAGCGCAAACTCGCTCCAGAGCGTCATTCGCAGCAGCCGCTTTCCGGCCCCCAGCGTACGGTAAACCACCAGCTCCTGATGGCGCTGGCGCATGCCCACCTGCACCTGGGCCAGCAGCAACAGCACGCCGCAGATCGTTACCAGCACCACCATGACCTCCAGCGCACGGCTCACCTGCTCCAGCACCTGCCCCACCTGTTTGAGGATCGCGCCGATATCCAGCAGGCTGACCGTCGGAAACTCCCGGTTGAGCTGGGTCAGCATGCCGTTGCCGTTTTCCCAGCGGAAGCTGGTCAGCCAGCTCTGCGGCTGCCCGTCCAGCGCCCCCGGCGGGAAGATAAAGAAGAAGTTGGGCCGCAGGCTTTCCCAGTCCACTTTACGCAGGCTGGTGACCTTCGCGGTAAAATCCTGGGTATCGCCGGTAAAGGTGACGCTGTCCCCCAGCTTCACGTTCAGGCGCGTCGCCAGCCCCTCCTCCATCGACACCTCCCCCGCTTTTGGCGGCCAGGTGCCGGCGGTTATCGGGTTGTGGTCAGGGCGTTTCTCCTGCCAGGTCAGGTTCAGCTCGCGGTTCAGCGACTCGTCCTTGTTCCCCTCCGTTGGCTGCCCGTTGATCTGCGTCAGACGCGCGCGAACGATGGGATAGAACGACTCGGGGATGATGTGATGCTCCGCCAGGAAGCCCTTCAGCGGTGTAACCTGCTCAGGGGCGATATTGATCAGGAAATAGTTCGGGCTTTCCGGCGGAAGCTGCTGCTGCCAGCGATCGAGCAGATCGCCGCGCAGCACCAGCAGCAGTGCCAGCAGCATAAACGACAGCGAGAACGCCGACAGCTGGCTGAGCGTAGACCAGGGCTGGTGCAGCAGACGGTTGATCGCCAGGCGCACGGGCAGGGATTTTACCGTCACCCTTTTCAGGAGGTTAAGCAGTATCCAGCCCAGCACGCCGCACAGCAGCGCCAGCACAACCGCCCCGGCCAGCACCGCCCACAGCAGCGTGCTGCCGCCCATCAGCCACGCCAGCAGCCCCACCGCCACCGCAATAATCATCGGTAGGTAGAACTTCAGCGGCCAGACGTTCGCCACCACATCGTTGCGAAGCACGCGCAGCGGCTGCGTGGCGAGCAGCAGGCGGTAAGGCCGGAGCCCCACCAGCACCGAGATCACCGTCATCGCGCTCAACGCCCACAGCCACGGCCAGAGGCTGGCCGGCGGCAATGCGGCCGGGAGCACCGGTTTTAGCATCACCATCAGCAGTTTTTCAAACAGCAGCCCCATTATTCCGCCGGTCAGCGCCGACAGGATCAGCAGCATCAGCCACTGGCCGACGATCAGCTTGCGCAGCTGCGCCCGGCCCGCCCCCAGGGTTTTGAGGATCGCCACCAGGTCGTAGCGGCTGCGGCAGTAGTGCCCCATCGCCACGGCCACCGCCGCCACCGCCAGCAGCAGGGTCAACAGGGCCGACAACAGCAGGAACTGCTGAGAGCGCTCCAGCGATTTACCGAGCGCCCCCTCGTCCTGCTCCAGCCCGAACCAACGGTGCTCTGGTTTGAGCTGCGGCAGTAGCCATTTTTCATACGCGGCAAGCTGGGCGGGCGTGCCGCCAAACTTATAGCGCCAGGTGACGCGGCTGCCCGGCTGTACCGCATGGGTGGCCGCGACATCAGCGGTGTTCATCAGCAGGCGCGGCGCAAGCTGGAACGGGTTAAACCCAGAGTCAGGCTCCTGCACCACTTCCCCGGCGATTTTCAGCGTGGCGTCGCCGACGTCGATACTGTCTCCAGGTTTCAGGTTCAGCAGCGCCATCAGACGCGATGCCAGCAGCACCGTACCGGGCGTCGGCTTTAATCCCGGCGGGCTGGTCTGTAAGTCACCGTACATCGGGTAGATATCATCGACGGCCTTGACGCTCGCCAGCTGCGGCGTGTCGCCCGCGAAGGTCATGGTCTGGAAGGTGATTTGTTCCCCCACCTTCAGCCCTTCTTTGCGCGCTGCTTCAATCCAGCCCGACGGCACGGGGCGGGAGCTTTCCAGCGCCCTGTCTCCCGCCATAAACTCCCGGCTCTGCTGGCTGAGCCCTTTTTCCATGCGGTCACTGACGCTGCCGAGCGCCAGCACGCAGGCCACCGCCAGGCTGAGCGCCAGCCAGACAATCAGCAGCGAGGGCGAGCGCCACTCGCGCCAGAACCAGCGGGTAATCATGCTTCCTCCTGCAGAACGCCGTTCACCAGCCGCAGGCGACGGTCGCAGCGCGCCGCGAGCTGCGGATCGTGGGTCACGAGGATAAGCGTAGTGCCGTGCTCGCGGTTGAGCGAAAACAGCAGGTCGGCAATCCGGTCCCCGGTTTTACGGTCAAGGTTGCCGGTAGGCTCATCGGCAAAGAGCACCTCAGGGCGGCCGTTAAACGCGCGGGCCAGCGCCACGCGCTGCTGTTCACCGCCGGAAAGCTGGGCGGGAAGATGGTCGAGACGTTTACCCAGACCGAGCTGTTCCAGCAGCGCCTTCGCGTGAGCGCGACTTTCACGGCTATTTTCACCGCGCAGCAGCGCCGGGAGCTCGACGTTTTCCAGCGCGTTCAGGGTCGGGATCAGCATAAAGGACTGAAAGACAAAACCAACGTGACGCGCGCGCAGCGCGGCCCGCGCCTCTTCATCGAGCTGATGCAACGGCTGCCCGACAAGGTGGACCTCGCCGCTGCTGCCGTCGTCCAGACCGGCTAAAATCGCCAGCAGCGTGGACTTGCCGGAACCGGATTCGCCAATCAGCGCGATGGTTTCAGCGCGTTTGACAACGAGTTCAACTCCGGTAAGGATGGAAAGCTCGTGCTCCCCCTGACCGACGGACTTCTTAAGATGATGAACTTCAACACTGTTTTCCGCTGGCATTTGCCCTTCCTGTTTTTGATTCTGATGACCTTCCGCGCGGCGGCAGCGGACACGTTACTGGTTCTCGGCGACAGCCTGAGCGCAGGCTATCGCATGGCGGCCAGCGCGGCCTGGCCCGCCCTGCTCAATGACAAATGGCAGAGCAAAACGTCTGTAATCAACGCCAGCATCAGCGGCGATACCTCGCAGCAGGGTTTATCGCGCCTGCCTGCGCTGCTCAAACAGCATAAGCCGCGCTGGGTGCTGGTTGAGCTTGGCGGTAATGATGGATTGCGCGGTTTCCAGCCTCAGCAAACCGAGCAAACGCTGCGTACCATTTTGCAGGACATCAAGGCGGCAAACGCCCAGCCGCTGCTGATGCAAATTCGCCTGCCCGCCAACTACGGTCGTCGGTATAATGAGGCCTTTAGCGCGATCTACCCTAAGCTTGCCAAAGAGTTTGATATTCCGCTGCTGCCATTTTTCATGGAAGAGGTCTATCTCAAACCCCAGTGGATGCAAGACGACGGGATCCACCCCAATCGCGATGCGCAGCCGTTTATTGCCGACTGGATGGCAACGCGGCTGGCTCCTTTAGTTAAACATGACTCCTGATTAAGCGGAGATCCTGACAGGTAAAGTTATGCAAAAATCGGTCTTAATTACAGGATGTTCCAGTGGAATCGGCCTGGAAAGCGCGCTCGAACTGAAGCGCCAGGGGTTTCGGGTTCTGGCGGCCTGTCGCAAACCTGACGACGTCGAACGCATGAACGGCCTGGGCTTTACCGGCGTGCTGCTGGATATGGACTCGCCGGAAAGCGTTGAACGCGCCGCCGATGAGGTGATCGCACTGACCGCTAATCGTCTGTACGGGCTGTTTAATAATGCCGGCTACGGCGTGTATGGCCCGCTGGACACCCTCTCCCGCGAAACGCTGGAGAAGCAGTTTTCGACCAACTTCTTCGGCGTGCATCAGCTCACCATGCGTCTGCTCCCCGCGATGCTGCCGCACGGTGAAGGGCGCATCGTGATGACGTCGTCGGTGATGGGACTGATTTCCACCCCGGGCCGCGGCGCCTACGCCGCCAGCAAATATGCGCTGGAGGCCTGGTCCGACGCCCTGCGCATGGAGTTACGCCACAGCGGCATTAAGGTCAGCCTGATTGAGCCCGGCCCGATCCGCACCCGCTTTACCGAAAACGTGAATCAGACCCAGGCGGATAAACCGGTCGAGAACCCCGGCATCGCCGCGCGTTTTACCCTCGGGCCAGAGGCGGTGGTAGCCAAAGTGCGCCATGCTTTTGAGAGTGAACATCCCAAAATGCGCTATCCGGTAACGCTGGTCACCCACGCCGTAGGCTGGTTAAAGCGCCTGCTGCCGGGCCGGATAATGGACAAAATTTTGCACGGTTGAGTTGAAGCGACGACGCTCATCCCCATGTAAAGAACAAACCGACAAAAGAGAAAGCCGCATGTCCGTACAGAATATCGTCAATATCACAGAAGCTAACCTGCAACAGACTCTTGAACAGTCGATGACCAAACCGGTCCTGTTCTACTTCTGGTCTGAACGCAGCCAACACTGCCTGCAGCTGACGCCGGTGCTGGAAAGCCTTGCCGCCCAGTACAACGGTCAGTTCATTCTCGCGAAGCTGGACTGCGACGCCGAGCCGATGGTCGCGTCTCAGTTTGGTCTGCGCGCCATTCCTACCGTCTATCTGTTCCAGAACGGCCAGCCTGTTGACGGTTTCCAGGGGCCGCAGCCGGAAGAGGCGATTCGCGCCCTGCTGGATAAAGTGCTGCCGCGCGAAGAAGAGCTGAAAGCGCAGGAAGGCATGGCGCTGATGCAGGAAGGCAAATACGACGAAGCGCTGCCGCTGCTCAAAGAGGCGTGGCAGCTGTCGAATCAGAACAGCCAGATTGGCCTGCTGCTGGCGGAAACGCAGATCGCCCTGCACCGCTCAGAAGACGCGGAAGCCGTACTCAAGACGGTTCCGCTCCAGGATCAGGACACCCGCTATCAGGGGCTAGTTGCACAAATTGAGCTGCTGAAGCAGGCGGCGGACACCCCTGAAATTCAGCAGCTGCAGCAGCAGGTTGCCGACAACCCGGCCGATGCCGCGCTGGCAAGCCAGCTGGCGCTGCAGCTGCATCAGGTGGGGCGTAACGAAGAAGCGCTTGAGCTGCTGTTCAGCCATCTGCAAAAAGATTTAGCCGCCGCGGACGGTCAGGCGCGCAAGATGTTCCAGGAGATCCTGGCCGCGCTGGGCACCGGAGACGCGCTGGCGTCGAAGTATCGTCGTCAGCTGTACGCGCTGCTGTACTGATAAAAAAAGCCCGGTGGCGGCTTCGCCTTACCGGGCCTGGAAAAGCCGATATTACCCCATCTTTTTCAACTGCGTCACCACCAGCTGGTGGCGCGCGTTGTAGAACTTCCGATAGGTCAGGTAGCAGGCAATGATGGTCGACAGGCTTGCCGTGGAAAGCAGCATAAACGTCACCATGATCTGATACTTAATCGCTTTTACCGGATCGATACCGGCAAAAATCAGCCCCGACATCATGCCCGGCAGGCTCACCAGCCCCACCGTTTTGGCGGAATCCACGGTCGGGATCAGCGATGAGCGAATGCTCTCGCGAATCAGCCGCGCCGAGGCCACTTTTGGCGTCGCCCCCAGGCTTAGTTTCTCCTGCAGCTGCTGCTGTTCGCTGCTGAAACGCTGGCCGAGATTGTTGTAACAGAGCCCAACGGCCACCATCGCGTTCCCCGCAATCATCCCCGAGATAGGGATAACCTGCATCGGCGTAAACTCAATCGAGCCGGAAAGTACCAGCACCGCCAGCGTGAGCGCCGTTCCGGTGGTAATCGCGATAAACGACGAAACAAACGCCTTATCGATGTATTTACTGCGCTTTTGCGCATTCCACGCCGCGTTAAAGCAGATAAAGAGCACCATCAGCAGCGTCAGCACCGCGTGGTTAACGTTGAAGATATACTTCAGCACATAGCCGACGATGATGAGCTGAACCACCGCGCGGCAGATACTCCACACGATATCTTTTTCCAGCCCCAGCTTTTCCCGGTAGCTAACCACAATCGCAATCAGCACCAGCACCATCGAAAAGGCCAGAGATTCGTTGGTAATATTATGTTCACCCACGGTTCGCCTCCTGCATTTTTCCGCCGTGCGGCTGGAGCGTAATCACGTCATCCGCATGGGTTATTTCGTTAGCGTCGTGCGTCACCCACAGCACGGCAATGTTCTGCTCCCGGGCGTAACGATGAATAATCTCGTTAACGTTGCGCTTGTTGACGTCATCGAGCGCGCTGGTGATTTCGTCCAGCAACAACACCTTCGGTAAAAACTGCAGGTTGCGGATCAGCGAGACCCGCTGCTTTTCGCCGCCCGACAGCGCGTTGATGGATTTGGTCAGCGTCTCCTGCGCCAGGCCAAAGCGGGCCAGATCGTTGATAAACTGTTCCGGCTCCGGCGTTTTATTGCGAATCTGCCACGGGAAAATCAGGTTGTCGTAAACCGTATCGCCAAAAAGCGCGGGCGTTTGCACGCAGTACGAGACCTGCTGGCGATAGCTTTCCGGGGAAAGCGACGCGATATCCTCGCCTTCAAACAGAATGGCTCCCTCCGTCGGGCTGAGGAGTGACGCCACAATTTTCAGCAACGTGCTTTTACCACAGCCTGAGGGACCCGTGATTAATTTAAACTCGCCCGGCGACAGGCTAAACCCGACGTGCTGCAGGATCGTGTTTTCCCCGACTCGAAACCCGACGTCCCTGAGATGCAAAAGGTTTTTTTTATCGTTCATTGCGCTTCCGTTAACCGCTTCGTGTAATAACCGCCTGTAGCATAATCCTTTCGCCCTCACAGCGCGAATAGCCTCACGCTGAAGCAAGTGTTAAACTTTTTGTTTATAAATTGTCATCACCATCACTACAGGAAGTATGCAGCATGGCACATATCTTTTATGAGTTTCCCTCCCTGAAGCCTGGTGTCCCTGATGTCGAAACATTAATGGAAGTCATCAAATCGTCGGAGCTCACGCGGTTTGTGATAGGTGCAGAGGTGGTGGACTTTGTTAAGAAGGCGCTCATCGTGAACACCACGATCGGCAGCTTCAAAAATTGCTATTTCGCCTTCGACAACGGAACACACTTCCTTGAATTTGATGGTAAAGGCAAATCAAAACGCTTCAATGAGGTGCCGGACTGGTTCGTCTCTCCGGCGGAATTTTCACGCACCCAGTGGCTTATCAACCACGATCTTGCGGATGTGAAAGCCACCCGGTTCATTGAGGTCCTGATGTCCTACCCGCTGAAAGCGCGCCGTGCGCACTGTAATTTGTTATTCGGGCTGGAGCTGGAAAAGGTGAATGCGGTTCCGGCCGCGGCGTCAGCGGCAGGCAAAATCGGCAATAAAAACGGAAAAACCACCAAGCCCCGCGTCACCGATCTGGGCTCGTTCGAGCTGTTCAGCCAGTTCTTTGCGCGCATGAAAACCGCCGTGCTGGCCGATGAGTTCCCTACCCTGCAGATCCTGACGGGCATGGATAACCTGGCAAAAGCGCCGCATAATTTAAAGCAGGGTATCAGAACCTGGTTTAAAGCCATCGCGGGCGACCTTCCACCGAATAACAAACGCGTTGAGGCGGGAAATGCCGTTCTGTTCTGCGCCCCCATTCGCGAACAGATCCAGCGTATCGAAGCGCTGGGGCTGGAGAATTACTACCAGGGATTATCGAAAGCCATTGCCGAAGCGGGTGATGGATTCATCTCTGACTTTACCTATACTTACGAGCAATAAACGCACACTTTCACTCGTCACAGCATGCAAAACAGGAGGTTTTTATGCTTATCGTTGTTCCTGTCCTTATTTTCGTTGCGCTGGTTATCGTGGGCGCAGGCGTCAAAATTGTCCCTCAGGGCTATCAGTGGACCGTCGAGCGTTTCGGTCGCTACACCAATACCCTCCAGCCAGGCTTAAGCCTGATTGTTCCGTTCATGGACAGAATTGGTCGCAAGATCAACATGATGGAGCAGGTTCTGGATATTCCGTCCCAGGAAGTGATCTCCAAGGATAACGCCAACGTCACCATCGACGCCGTCTGCTTTATTCAGGTGATTGACGCGCCGAAGGCGGCCTATGAAGTCAGCAACCTGGAGCTGGCGATCGTCAACCTGACGATGACCAACATCCGTACCGTGCTCGGCTCGATGGAGCTGGACGAGATGCTTTCCCAGCGCGACAGCATTAACACCCGCCTGCTGCACATTGTCGATGAGGCCACCAACCCGTGGGGGATCAAAGTCACCCGCATCGAGATCCGCGACGTGCGCCCACCGGCGGAGCTGATCGCCTCCATGAACGCCCAGATGAAGGCCGAGCGAACCAAGCGCGCCTACATTCTGGAAGCCGAAGGGGTACGCCAGGCGGAGATCCTCAAAGCGGAAGGGGAAAAACAGTCGCAGATCCTGAAAGCAGAAGGCGACCGTCAGTCCGCGTTTTTACAGGCGGAAGCGCGTGAACGTTCAGCCGAAGCGGAAGCTCGCGCCACCCAGATGGTGTCCGAGGCGATTGCCGCCGGTGATATCCAGGCCGTGAACTACTTTGTGGCGCAAAAATATACCGACGCGCTGAAAGAGATCGGCTCCGCGAACAACAGCAAAGTGGTGATGATGCCGCTGGACGCCAGCAGCCTGATGGGCTCTATCGCGGGCATAGCCGAACTGATCAAGGACAGCGGAAACGAGCGTAAAAAATGATTGAGCTGATTGTTGCACATCCTCACGCCTTCTGGCTAAGCCTCGGCGGCTTATTGCTGGCGGCGGAGATGCTGGGCGGCAACGGCTACCTGCTCTGGAGCGGTGTTGCCGCCGTCATTACGGGTCTTCTGGTCTGGATCCTTCCCCTGGACTGGGCGTGGCAGGGCGCGCTGTTCGCCGCGCTGACGCTGGTGGCCGCCTGGCTGTGGTGGCGCTGGCTTAACCGGCGGGTCAAAGAGCAGAAACCGGTCGACGCCCACCTTAACCAGCGCGGACAGCAGATTGTCGGCAAGCGTTTTACGCTCGACACCGCGCTGGTGAACGGACGCGGGCACATGCGGGTGGGCGACAGCTCGTGGCCGGTGGTGGCCGACGATGACCTCAGCGCCGGCACGCGGGTGGAGGTCATTGCCGTGGAAGGCATTACCCTGCGGGTGAAAGCCTGCTAAGCGTGGGTTTTACGGTGGCAGCAGCCGGCAAGATTATCGATAATCGGGCAGTCGGCGCTGTCATCCCCCGGACAGGAGTCCGCGAGCTGCAGCAGCTGTTCGCGCATCGCCTGCAGCTCGACGATGTGGCGTTCAATTTCGGCCACTTTTTCCAGCGTGCGTTTTTTCACGTCGGCGCTGTGACGCTTCGGATCGTTGAACAGGTTAACCAGCTCGCCGCATTCTTCCAGATTAAACCCAACCTGTCTTGCCTGGCGAAGCAGCGTCAGCTCATCCAGATGCAGCTGCGTGTAGCTGCGGTAGCCGTTTTCACTGCGCAGCGGCGGCGTGACCAGCCCCTTCTCTTCATAAAAGCGGATCGCTTTGCTGGTTAAGCCGGTTTTTTTTGCCACGTCACTGATATTCACATTTCCCCCTTGACCTTCCCCTTGATGGAAGGTTTAACCTTCATAACAGTTAGCGAAAAGCGTTACTCCGGTCAACAACTGACCAATATATTATACGGGAGTTTTGTTATGTCTCACACTATAGACCTGACGCTGGACGGCCTCTCCTGCGGCCACTGCGTCAAACGCGTTAAAGAAAGCCTGGAACAGCGCCCTGATGTGGAAAGCGCTGACGTGACTATCGATCATGCCGCCGTCACCGGCAGCGCCAGCGTGGATGCGCTGATCGATACCATCAAGCAGGCCGGTTACGGGGCGGAGTTAAGCCACCCAAAGGCTAAACCGCTGGCAGAGTCATCATCCCCGTCGGAAGCACTGACAGCGGCCACTCCTGAGCTTCCGGCAGCGGATGATATTGATGACAGCCAACAGCTGCTGATCAACGGCATGAGCTGCGCCAGCTGCGTCTCCCGGGTACAAAACGCCCTGCAGGCGGTACCGGGCGTCGCCCAGGCACGGGTCAATCTTGCGGAGCGTACTGCGCTGGTGATAGGCAGTGCCTCCGCCGCAGAATTAGTGCAGGCCGTTGAGAAAGCGGGCTACGGCGCGGAGGCCATCGAAGACGATGCCGAGCGTCGCGAGCGCCAGCAGGAAACGGCTATCGCCACCATGAAGCGCTTCCGCTGGCAGGCCATCGTCGCCCTGCTGGTGGGTATTCCGGTGATGGTGTGGGGCATGATGGGTGACAATATGATGGTCACCGCTGACAACCGCACCCTGTGGCTGGCGATCGGTCTGATCACCCTGGCGGTGATGGTATTCGCGGGCGGTCATTTCTATACCAGCGCCTGGAAGAGCCTGAAAAACCACACCGCGACGATGGATACGCTGGTTGCGCTCGGTACCGGCGCGGCGTGGCTCTATTCGATGAGCGTGAACGTCTGGCCACAGTGGTTCCCGATGGAAGCGCGGCATCTCTATTATGAAGCGAGCGCAATGATTATCGGCCTGATCAACTTAGGCCATATGCTGGAAGCCCGCGCCCGCCAGCGCTCATCGAAAGCGCTGGAAAGATTGCTTGATTTAACCCCGCCGACGGCTCGCGTGGTCACGGACGAGGGGGAAAAGAGCGTTCCATTGGCTGAGGTTCAGCCCGGCATGACGCTGCGTCTGACCACGGGGGACCGCGTTCCCGTTGACGGTAAGATAACCCAGGGCGAAGCCTGGCTGGATGAAGCGATGCTGACCGGGGAGCCTATTCCCCAGCAGAAATCCGATGGCGACGCCGTGCATGCCGGTACGGTCGTGCAGGACGGCAGCGTGCTGTTCACCGCCAGTGCCGTCGGCAGCCACACCACGCTGTCGCGTATTATCCGCATGGTGCGCCAGGCGCAAAGCAGCAAGCCGGAGATTGGCCAGCTTGCTGACAAAATCTCTGCCATTTTTGTGCCGGTGGTGGTCGGTATTGCCCTGCTGAGCGCGGCGATCTGGTATGTTTTCGGCCCGGCGCCGCAGATTGTGTATACCCTGGTAATCGCCACCACGGTGCTGATCATCGCCTGTCCTTGCGCCCTGGGCCTCGCGACGCCGATGTCGATTATCTCCGGCGTAGGCCGCGCGGCCGAATTTGGCGTACTGGTGCGGGACGCGGACGCGCTGCAGCGGGCCAGCACCCTGGACACGCTGGTGTTTGATAAAACCGGCACGCTGACCGAAGGTAAACCACAGGTGGTCGCCGTTACGACCGCTGGCATTACCGAAGAAGAGGCGCTTCGGCTTGCCGCCGCGCTGGAGCAAGGCTCAAGCCATCCGCTGGCGCGCGCCATTCTCGATAAAGCCAATGCGTCTGCCCTGCCGCAGGTGAGCAATTTCCGCACCCTGCGCGGGCTCGGCGTGAGCGGTGAAGCAGAAGGCCACGCGCTGCTGCTGGGCAACCAGGCATTGCTCAATGAAAACGGTGTTGATACCGCCGCGCTGGAAAACGAGCTGAAGGAGCAGGCGTCACAGGGCGCCACCCCGGTTCTGCTGGCGGTGGATGGCAAAGCCGCCGCGCTGCTGGCCGTGCGCGATCCGCTTCGCCAGGACAGCGTGGATGCCTTACAGCGCCTGCACCGTGCGGGCTACCGTCTGGTGATGCTGACCGGGGATAACCCGACCACCGCCAACGCCATCGCGAAAGAGGCAGGAATTGATGAGGTCATTGCAGGCGTACTGCCGGACGGCAAAGCGGACGCCATCAAGAAACTGCAAAGCCAGGGTCGTGAGGTGGCGATGGTCGGCGACGGCATCAACGATGCCCCGGCGCTGGCCCAGGCGGACGTGGGGATCGCAATGGGCGGCGGGAGCGATGTCGCCATCGAAACCGCTGCCATCACGCTGATGCGCCACAGCCTGATCGGCGTTGCCGACGCGCTGGCCATTTCAAAAGCCACGCTGCGCAACATGAAGCAGAATCTGCTGGGGGCGTTTATCTACAACTCGCTCGGCATCCCGATTGCTGCCGGCATTTTGTGGCCGCTGACCGGTACGCTGCTTAACCCGGTGGTCGCGGGTGCGGCGATGGCGCTCTCCTCCATTACCGTGGTAAGTAACGCCAACCGCCTGCTGCGCTTTAAACCGAAGGATTGAACCTTGTACCCGTACGCGCTAGCATGAACTTTTCCGTTCATGGAGCGCGTATGGGTCTGTTTCATCGTATAAAAACATCGTTTCGCGCCCTCTTTCCTCGCCGTTATGCCTGGCCCGGTCTGGATATCTCGCTTCCCGGCGGGCAGCACCTGCACCTGGTCGGCAGCATCCATATGGGCACGCAGGATATGTCTCCCCTGCCTCCGGGCCTGATAAAACTGCTTAAACACGCCGACGCGCTGGTCGTTGAGGCGGACATTTCGGGTCAGGAGTCACCGTTTGCCGGGCTCGAAAGCGATCTCACTCTGGCGGAACGCCTGGATGAAACCCAGCTTGCGGAACTGACGCGCGTCGCCGATGAGACGGGCGTCTCGCTCTCCATGATAGACACCCTGCCGCTGTGGCAAATCGCGATGGTATTGCAGGCTACGCAGGCGCAGCGTCTGGGCCTGCGCGGTGATTACGGTATTGATTACCAGCTGCTGAACGCGGCAAGGGCGCGCAGCCTGCCCATCATCGAGCTGGAAGGAACGGACAGCCAGATTGCGCTCCTGCGACAGCTTCCCGACGACGGTCTGATGCTGCTGGATGATACACTGACCCACTGGCACACCAACGCGCGCCTGCTGCAAACGATGATTGGCTGGTGGCTGGATGCGCCGCCCGCGGACGGCAGGCTGGCGTTACCATCAACGTTCAGCGAATCGCTGTATGATGTGCTGATGAATGCGCGTAACAAAGCCTGGCGAGAGACGCTGCATACCTTACCTGCGGGGCGTTACGTGGTGGCGGTCGGGGCATTACATTTGTACGGAGAAGGGAATTTGCCGTCGTTGCTGAAATAAAAAAATGGCCAATATTTCTATTGGCCCGTCAAAGAGGAATTTCATCGTTTTTATTATGCCGAAGGAGACCTTCGGTTGAGCCGATTGTCGCTCAAAGTGACCATCACTGCCAATACTATTGCGCAAGATGGTGCTATTTTTTAGACAAACGTCAGGCGTATGCTGGCTGCATGAATTGTCTGTCGTAAGAAGGATAGCTATGACTCCCGCCGTTAAATTACTCGAAAAAAACAACATTTCTTTCCGGATCCACACCTACGATCACGATCCGAATGAAACCAACTTTGGTGATGAAGTGGTGCGCAAGCTGGGGCTGAACGCTGACCAGGTTTATAAAACGCTGCTGGTGGCGGTGAACGGCGATATGAAGCACCTCGCCGTGGCGGTGACGCCCGTGGCAGGACAGCTGGATCTGAAGAAGGTCGCCAAAGCGCTGGGGGCGAAGAAGGTGGATATGGCGGATCCCATGGTGGCGCAACGCACCACGGGCTACCTGGTGGGCGGGATCAGTCCGCTCGGACAGAAAAAACGCCTGCCGACGCTGATCGATGCTCCTTCACAGGAATTTGACACCATCTTTATCTCCGGTGGCAAACGCGGGCTGGACATTGAGCTGGCGGCGGGCGATCTGGCAAAAATGCTGGACGCGAAGTTTGCGGATATTGCCCGCCGGGATTGAGTAAATTGCCCGGTGGCGCTGCGCTTACCGGGCCTACGATTCGAATGCAGGCCGGGTAAGGCGAAGCCGCCACCCGGCACAAAACCCCCGCACTACTGCCAGCTCACCTCACCTTTCGGCTCATACGCATTCACGTCAATCGGCGAATTCTGCTCGATATACTGCTTCAGCACTTCCGCATCGATAAAGCCGGTATTCACGTATCCCGGCTTATTATCAATATGCGGATAGCCGTCGCCGCCGGTGGCGTTAAAGCTTAACGTCGCCAGACGGTAGGTTTTCGCCGGGTCAACCGGTTCGCCTTTGATCTTGAGATCGTTAAGCTTGCCGTCTTTCGCTACGAAGCTCACGTTGGCAAACTGTGGATAGGCCCCGGAATCCGGCTTCATCTGCGCCACGGCGGTCAGGTACTCAACAACCTCTTTCCCGCTCATGTCAGCATAAACCACCACGTTGCCGAACGGCTGCACCTTCAGAACGTCTTTATAGGTGATGTTTCCACCTTCGATGGAATCTCGAATACCGCCGCCGCTCATCACCCCAAAATCAGCCCCGGTGCGCGCCATTTGCGCCGCCAGCACCAGGTGACCCATGTTGGTCTGCACGAAGCGAACTTTACTGCGGTCCCCCTCCAGACGCCCGTTCAGCGTGCCGATTTTCACGTCCAGCTGCGCCTTGCCTTTGTTCTGGAACGGCGTCAGCAGGGAGAGCATCTGCTGGTTTTCAGCGATTTCTGGCGTGTAAAGTACGCGCTCGCTTTTCCCGTCAGGGTAAGTGACCTTCTTCTTCAGGTTGACCGGGATAAGCTGATAATGAACCAGCTTCATCTCGCCGTTACGGAACTCAAAGTCCGCCCTGCCCACGTATTTGCCCCACTCGTGCGCCTGCACAATCCAGATACCGTTCTGACGGTCTGGCGCACAAGGCGTGCCCGGGACATAGTCCACCTGCTTTTTGTTCTCGGATGCCATACATACCGGATCCTGTGAGTGACCACCCACAATCATCGCCAGCGAGCCCGCAGGCAGGCTGCGCGCCATCTCTACGTCGCCCGGCGCATTGGAGCCATGCTCGCCGTTGTCATAGTGCCCCATGTGCGTGGTGGCGATAATCACGTCCGGCTTTTCGTTTTGCTGCAGCTCCTGAATCACCAGCTTCGCTTCGTCTGCCGGTTTACGGAATTCGATATCGGTAAAGAACTCAGGATTGCCAATTTTCGCCGTGTCGTCGGTGGTTAAGCCGATGACCGCGATCTTCAGATCCTGACGCTTAAACAGCGCCCACGGCTTAAACAGGCGCTCGCCGGTGCTTTTCTGGTAAATATTAGCGGAGAGGAACGGGAATTTGGCCCATTTCTCCTGCTGACGCAGCACGCTGAGCGGATTATCAAACTCATGGTTACCGACGGCCATCGCGTCGTAGCCAATCAGATTCATGCCGCGAAAGTCGGGCTCGGCGTCCTGCAGGTCGGATTCCGGCACGCCGGTATTGATATCGCCGCCTGAGAGCAACAGCACGCTGCCCCCCTGGGCCGCCACCTCTTTACGTATTCCATCCACCAGCGTTTTTTGTGCCGACAGGCCATATTCGCCGTATTCACTGCGCCAGAAATGGCCGTGGTGGTCGTTGGTATGCAGAATGGTGATTTTATAGGTTTTGTCTTTTTCATACGCCTGCGCGGGCAGGCTTACCAGCCCCCACGCCGCGATGAGCGCCAGCGCGACGCCCCGCTTCATTAACTTCATCTTCTCTCTCCCTGACCAATAGACAAAGGCAGAAATTACAGTGACTAATAAGAATAGACAAATAAGTTTTCAGAATTGCGACTTTCTTCAAATGTCCCGGGCGGGTATGTTAGTCGGATAATAATTACACCCTGCACCTCTAATAACTAAAGACGTGGTACTTCTCTCTATGGCAATCAGTGAATCAACTCAGCCCGTTCCGGGCGCGCCGGCGTCGCGCACCTCCTTTAAAGTCTTAGGCGCAATCAGTCTCTCGCACCTGCTCAACGATATGATCCAGTCGTTGATTCTGGCAATTTACCCGCTGCTGCAGTCCGAATTTTCGTTAACCTTCGTGCAGATCGGGATGATCACCCTGACCTTCCAGCTGGCTTCCTCGCTGCTGCAGCCGGTGGTGGGCTACTGGACGGATAAATACCCGATGCCGTGGTCGCTGCCGGTTGGCATGTGCTTTACCTTAAGCGGGCTGGTGCTGCTGGCCATGGCCGGGAGTTTTGAAGCCGTGCTGATTGCCGCCGCGCTGGTAGGCACCGGCTCGTCCGTGTTCCATCCGGAGTCTTCCCGCGTGGCGCGCATGGCGTCCGGCGGTCGTCATGGCCTGGCGCAGTCACTTTTCCAGGTGGGCGGTAATTTTGGTAGCTCTCTCGGCCCGCTGCTGGCCGCGGTGATTATTGCCCCGTACGGTAAAGGCAACGTGGCGTGGTTTGTGCTGGCCGCGCTGCTGGCGATTATCGTGCTGGCACAGATTAGCCGCTGGTATGCCGCTCAGCATCGCGTGAATAAAGGAAAACCTAAAGCGAAGGTTATCAATCCCCTGCCGCGCAATAAGGTTATCCTGGCGGTTTCCGTCCTGCTGGTGCTGATTTTCTCGAAATACTTCTATATGGCGAGCATCAGCAGCTATTACACCTTTTATCTGATGCAAAAATTCGGATTATCGGTACAAAACGCGCAGATCCACCTCTTTGCCTTCCTGTTTGCCGTCGCGGCCGGTACGGTCATTGGCGGGCCCGTGGGTGATAAGATCGGGCGGAAATATGTCATTTGGGGCTCTATCCTCGGCGTGGCGCCCTTTACCCTCATTTTGCCGTACGCCAGTCTTGAATGGACGGGCATTTTAACCGTGATTATTGGTTTTATCCTCGCCTCCGCGTTTTCCGCCATTCTGGTCTATGCCCAGGAGCTGCTGCCCGGACGTATCGGTATGGTTTCCGGACTGTTTTTCGGTTTCGCTTTCGGCATGGGGGGGCTTGGGGCAGCGGTTTTAGGGATGATTGCGGATCATACCAGCATCTTCCTGGTTTATAAAATCTGCGCTTTCCTGCCACTTCTTGGGATGTTGACCATATTCCTGCCTGATAACCGCCACAAAGCGTAAATTACGGGCAGCCAAAGTTTGACTTTGGCTGCCTGACACCCTGATGCCATAAGGGTTTCTTCTTTCTCCACTCGCTGAATTTATCAAAATGCGCTTTTTTACGTGCATATTGCTGTTTTATTCAAACTTCAACAATTATTCATAAACATAAGGGTAAAAATTGTCATAAACTATTACTCGGTTTTTTGGTTTTTCACCAAAAAGGAACACCCACAACGAAAGGAGACGGAATGCACCACGCCACACCGCTTATCACCACCATTGTTGGTGGACTTGTGCTCGCTTTTATCCTCGGCATGATTGCCAATAAACTGCGTATTTCTCCTCTTGTCGGTTATCTGCTGGCAGGTGTGCTGGCGGGACCGTTTACCCCAGGTTTTGTTGCGGATACCAAACTGGCCCCTGAGCTGGCGGAATTGGGCGTGATTCTGCTGATGTTTGGCGTCGGTCTGCATTTTTCCCTGAAGGATTTGATGGCGGTAAAGTCGATTGCCATACCGGGAGCGATCGCCCAGATAGGGGTGGCGACGCTGCTTGGGATGGCGCTTTCGGCCGTGCTGGGCTGGTCGTTAATGACCGGTATCGTATTTGGGCTGTGTCTCTCAACCGCCAGTACCGTGGTGCTGCTGCGCGCGCTTGAGGAGAGACAGCTGATTGACAGCCAGCGCGGGCAGATCGCGATTGGCTGGCTGATTGTTGAAGATCTGGTCATGGTCCTGACGCTGGTGCTGCTGCCCGCCGTCGCCGGAATGATGGAAAAAGACAACGTCGGCTTCGCCTCGCTGGCGCTGGATATGAGCATCACCATCGGTAAAGTGGTGGCGTTTATCGCCATCATGATGCTGGTGGGCCGCCGTCTGGTACCGTGGATCATGTCCCGCAGCGCGGCAACCGGCTCCCGCGAGCTGTTCACCCTCTCCGTGCTGGCGCTGGCGCTGGGTATCGCCTTTGGTGCCGTTGAGCTGTTTGATGTCTCCTTTGCCCTGGGTGCGTTCTTCGCCGGGATGGTGTTAAACGAGTCAGAGCTGAGCCACCGTGCGGCGCACGACACGCTGCCGCTGCGCGATGCGTTTGCCGTGCTGTTCTTCGTCTCCGTCGGGATGCTGTTCGATCCGCTGGTGCTGATCCAGCAGCCGCTGGCCGTGCTGGGCACGCTGGCGATCATTATTTTTGGTAAGTCGCTTGCCGCCTTCTTCCTGGTGCGGATGTTTGGCCACTCCCCGCGCACGGCGCTGACCATTGCCGCCAGCCTGGCGCAGATCGGTGAGTTCGCCTTTATTCTGGCCGGTCTGGGCATGGCCCTGAACCTGCTGCCGCAGGCGGGACAAAACCTGGTGCTGGCGGGGGCGATCCTGTCGATTATGCTGAACCCGGTGCTGTTTGCCCTGCTGGAAAAATACCTCGATAAAACCGAAACGCTGGAAGAGCAGACGCTTGAAGAAGCCATTGAAGAAGAGAAGCAGATCCCGGTTGATATTTGCAATCATGCCCTGCTGGTCGGCTTTGGCCGCGTGGGCAGCCTGCTCGGCGAGAAGCTGATGGCGCAGGGCATTCCGCTGGTGGTGATTGAAACCTCACGCACCCGCGTCGACGAGCTGCGCGAGCGCGGTATTCGCGCGGTGCTGGGCAACGCGGCGAACGAAGAGATCATGAATCTGGCGCATCTGGACTGCGCCCGCTGGCTGCTGCTGACCATACCCAACGGCTATGAAGCGGGTGAGATTGTGGCCTCCGCGCGCGCGAAGTGCCCAACGATTGAGATTATCGCCCGGGCGCACTATGACGACGAGGTGGAGTACATTACCGAGCGCGGTGCAGATAAAGTGGTGATGGGCGAGCGCGAGATTGCTAACACCATGCTGACGCTGCTGGAGAAACCACCGGTTGAAGAGGCGGTGACGGGGTAGGTTTGGTGCGGCCAGATTCCCTCTCCCTGGCCCTCTCCCACAGGGAGAGGGAATAAACACTAAAAACGGCAACCTGGGTTGCCGTTTTGATTTTACCTGTCCCAATACGCCTCTTCGAGGCTGTCTTCCCGTTCAGGCAGGCCACGCGTTAAGCGCGGTGAGTGCTGGTTCAGCACCTGATAGCTTACGCGGTTGGCGTACTTGCACACCTGCGCCAGCGACGAATAGGTCAGCCAGCTGAACTTATGCTTGCTGGAATTCGGCACGTTGGTTTTGTGGTAGGCATTGGCGGTAATGTCGTGCAGCAGCGCGGCCAGCGCACCGTCGCCCGCGCCGTTGGTGTTCATGATCTTCTCCGGTCCGCCCATGTAAGGGGCGATGTGCGAGTAGATGCGCAGCGGGTTAATGCAATCTTTATAACGCATGCCGCGGCTGAACTCGTACTGGTTAAACTCGGCAATCGCGCCGGGCAGCAGCGGGTGCTGGGTTTTGCGTTTGCTCTCTTCTTCCGTGAAGCCTGCCATATACAGCCCAACCGGGCCCGCGGTGCAGAGCACCAGATCCACCCAGTCCAGCGCTTTGTCAGACGCCAGCAGCGGATCGCTTTCGCCGGTCAGCGCTTCGGCCTCTTCTTCGTTCATCGCCAGAATCGAGACGTGCTCTTTCAGGAACGCCTGCCACCATTCAGGATTATCGGCGATAACGAATTTAGTACCCAGCGTCAGAACGACCGGCACGTCGTACTTCTTCGCGTACTCAATCGCCTTCATGGTCGCTTCCGGCATCGGCTCGCCCGGCTTACAGCGCACCAGATAGGAAGTCAGCACCAGCGCCGAGGCACCCGCAATCACCTCTTCCGGAATACTCTCGGCGCGCAGCTTGTTCATATGACCCGGGCTGATGGCAAAGGTGCGCTCGCCGGATTCACCGATCAGGGTAAAGCAGCGGCCAATCGGGCCGTCGACGCCCTGCAGGTAGTTCAAATCGGTGCGGCTGGAGGTGTTGCAGAGATAGCGGTAGGCATAGCCGCCGATTTCAATGTTGCTGCACATCACGCCGAGCAGCACCGAGCGGTCGTCGGCCAGCACGGAGTAGTTGTGCATGGTATTGCCGATGGTACCGCCGGCGAACTGGTGGGTAATCAGGTTTTCGCGCACCAGCTCCTGATACAAGGCTTCGGCAACGTCGTCTTCAATGACCAGCGAGTGGCCGGCACTCAGACCGTAACGGGCGACAAACGCATCATCCACTTTCGCTTCAATGTCCACCAGCGTCTGGTCGATACCGACGACCCAGGCCGCGCTGGTTTCATTTTCTGGCTGGATTTGCTGCAGGAGCGGATCGCGGGCATCGACGGGGAAGTAGTGTTTGGATTTGCGTTTACCGGGAAATTTCATGGTCTGAACTGTACGAAGAATATGGGCCGGGAATGGTAGCACAAACCCGGCCCGAAGTGCGATTAGCGACCGTTCGTTACCAGCGAGACCATCATGTCGATATGCTCAGGCGAGTCGTTAAGCGCCGGAATGTACTCGTACTTTTCGCCGCCAGCCTCCAGGAAAAATTCCCGGTTTTGCACCGCAATCTCCTCCAGCGTTTCCAGACAGTCGGCCGAGAAGCCCGGCGACATCACCTGAATATGCTTCACGCCCTTCTCGCCGAGCATTTTGAGGGTTTCATCGGTGTATGGCGTCAGCCACGGCTCGCGGCCGAAGCGCGACTGGAAGGTCATCATCACCTTCTCAGGCGGCAGGCCAAGGGCGGAGACCAGTTCGCGCGTGGTATCGCGGCAGCGCTGCGGGTAATCATCCCCTTCATTGGCGAAGCGCTGCGGGATCCCGTGATAGGAGAGCAGGAGCAGATCAGGCTCGCCGTGTTTTTCAAACGACGCGCGCGCGCTGTTGGCAAGCGCCTTGATGTAGAGATCGTTATCCGCGTAGTCGCGAATAAAGGTCACGCCCGGAATGCGGCGGCGGGTCGCCAGAATGCGGGCCAGCTCGTCCCAGACGGCGGCCACCGTCGAGCAGGAGTATTGCGGGTAGAGCGCCAGCACCACGATATGGTCCACGCCCTGCGCCAGCAGTGATTCCACCGCGCTTTCGAGGGACGGTTTTCCGTAGCTCATGCCGAGCGCGACAGGCATCTCCGGCAGGCGGGCGGCCAGCGCTTTTTCCTGGCGACGGCTGTAGACCATCAGCGGCGAGCCCTCTTCCATCCAGACGGACTGATAAAGTTTGGCGACGCGCGGGGAACGAATCGGCAGAATGACGCCACGCAGCAGCGGCCACCACAGCAGTCGCGGGAAATCCACGACGCGCGTGTCGCTTAAAAATTGTCGCAGGTAGCGTTTTACCGCGTCTGATGTAGGTGCTTCTGGAGTGCCCAGATTGGCAAGCAGGATGCCGGTTTTCGCCTGACTCATTCACGCCTCTTAACCATTTGATAGGTTGTCAATTGTAGCGGAAATGCGTTTAAACGAAACCCATTGCTGTAATAGGTAAGATGAGAATATTTCTCACCCGGGAGCCCGGGTGAGAGGCGCGCGATTAGCCGAGGATTTTTTCCAGCTCTGCACGTACGTCAGCCACGGCTTTGGTGCCGTCAACTTTGGCGTATTTGGTGTTACCCGCCTGCGCTTCTTTGGTGTAGTAGCCGATCAGCGGCGCGGTCATCTGATGGTATTCCACCAGGCGCTTACGCACGGTCTCTTCCTGATCGTCTTTACGGGTGGTCAGCTCTTCGCCGGTCACGTCGTCTTTGCCTTCAACCTTAGGCGGATTGAATTTGATGTGGTAAACGCGGCCAGAAGCAGCGTGTACGCGACGGCCAACGATACGGTCAACGATCAGCTCGTCCGGTACGTCGAACTCCAGAACGTAGTCCACGTTGATGCCCGCTTCTTTCATGGCGTCAGCCTGAGGAATGGTGCGTGGGAAGCCGTCCAGCAGGAAGCCGTTACGGCAGTCTTCCTGAGCAATGCGCTCTTTAACCAGAGCAATCACCAGCTCGTCGGTCACCAGCTTGCCTGCGTCCATGATGTCTTTCGCCTGTTTACCCAGCTCGGAGCCAGATTTAACAGCGGCGCGCAGCATATCACCGGTGGAGATTTGCGGAATACCGTATTTCTCCATGATGAACTGAGCCTGAGTTCCTTTACCCGCGCCCGGAGCGCCAAGCAGAATAATACGCATTGCGAAAATCCCCTCAAAAGTCGTTTCAATTTTTCAAAAGCGCTAAACAATACCATCAGAACGGGCATCGCTCAAGGAAGGCGGGAAGGCTGAAACGGTTAATGGGGGGAGATAATTTGGGATAGTGCGGTCTGGTGCCCTCACTCTGGCCCTCTCCCTCGGGGAGAGGGAGAAGACCAGGAGAGGCGTGGTCAGTTACGCCAGCAGCAGCGCATTCACACGTTTAATGAACAGGTTAGGATCTTCCAGCGTGCCGCGTTCGGCCAGCAGGGACTGATCCAGCAGGAGTTCAACCCACTCGGCAAAGCGGGCGTCGTCCTGGGTATCCGCCGCGCGTTTCACCAGCGGATGATCCGGATTAAGCTCAAAGATATATTTCACTTCCGGTACCGCCTGGCCCGCTGCCGCGAACAGCTTCGCCATCTGGGTGCTCATTTCGTCGGCATCGGTCGTGACGATGGCCGGGGTGTCGGTCAGACGGTGGGTGAAACGTACCTCTTTCACGCGCTCGCCCAGCAGGGTTTTCACGCGATCAATGAACGGCTCCAGCGCCTTCTCGGCTTCTTTCGCGCTTTCGTCAACTTCATCCGCCAGCTTGTCGATAGACTCGTCGGCTTTGGCAACGGACTGGAACGCCTTACCGTCGAACTCGGTCAGGTAGTTCATCATCCACTCGTCGATGCGGTCGGAAAGCAGCAGCACTTCGATGCCTTTCTTACGCAGCAGCTCCAGGTGCGGGCTGCTCTTCGCCGCGGCGTAGCTGTCGGCGGTGATGTAGTAGATCTTCTCCTGCCCTTCTTTCATGCGGGAGACGTACTCTTCCAGCGACACGGTCTGAGCGGAGGAGTCGGTGTGCGTAGAGGCGAAGCGCAGCAGTTTGGCGATGGTTTCAACGTTCGCCATGTCTTCAGCCGGGCCTTCTTTCAGCACCAGACCGAACTGTTTCCAGAAGGTCTGATATTTTTCCGCATCGTCTTTCGCCAGTTTTTCCAGCATCTGCAGCGCACGTTTGGTCAGGGCGTTGCGCAGGTTACGGGTGACGGCGCTGTCCTGCAGAATTTCACGGGAGACGTTCAGCGGCAGGTCGTTGGAATCTATCAGACCACGCACGAAGCGCAGGTAGTTCGGCATAAACTGCTCGGCATCGTCCATGATGAAGACGCGCTGCACGTACAGCTTCAGGCCGTGCTTGTGATCGCGGTTCCACATGTCCCACGGCGCCTGTGCCGGGATGTACAGCAGGCTGGTGTACTCCTGCTTGCCTTCCACACGGTTGTGGCTCCAGGTCAGCGGGTCGGTAAAATCGTGGGCGATGTGCTTGTAGAATTCGTTGTACTCGTCGTCCTTAATTTCAGCCTTGTTGCGCGTCCACAGCGCCTGCGCCTTATTGATTTTCTCCCAGGAAACGATGGTTTCACCGTCCTTCTCTTCCTGTTTTTCAATCTCAACCGGCAGGGCGATATGGTCGGAATATTTGCTGATGATGGAGCGCACGCGCCAGTCGTTCAGGAAATCATCTTCGCCTTCACGCAGGTGCAGGGTGATTTCGGTGCCGCGGTCCGCTTTAGTGATGTCATCAACGGTGTATTCGCCTTCCCCTTTGGATTCCCACAGCACGCCGTTTTCAGCGCTGTCGCCCGCCGCGCGGGTGCGCACGGTGACTTTATCCGCCACGATGAACGCCGAGTAGAAACCGACGCCGAACTGGCCGATCAGCTGGCTATCTTTCGCCTGGTCTGAGCCCATGGACTCCAGGAACGCCTTAGTGCCGGATTTCGCGATGGTCCCGAGGTGGTCGATCACCTCGTCGCGGTTCATCCCGATGCCGTTATCGGCGATGGTCAGGGTGCGGTTCTCTTTATTGAACGAGACGCGCACGCGCAGCTCGCCGTCGCCTTCGTACAGATCCGGGTTAGACAGCGCGCGGAAGCGCAGCTTGTCCGCCGCATCCGAGGCGTTGGAAATCAGCTCACGCAGGAAAATTTCTTTGTTGGAATACAGGGAATGGATCATCAGATGCAGAAGCTGTTTTACTTCTGACTGGAAACCACGGGTTTCTTGTCCTTTCATCTATGTCGACCTCAACAATGCCATTTAATGGGGTTTTAAAACGTTGAGTGAGAGATGGGGATACGGGGGGAAATTTTCAAGCGGAGGCCGCGCGCGCAGCCTCCGTTTGGTCAGAAAATAATCTTGTGACGCCCGGCCAGAGAGTGTGACAGCGTGGTGCCGTCCACCATCTCCAGCTCGCCGCCGACCGGCACGCCGTGGGCGATGCGGCTGGCGTCAACGCCATACTGCGAGCACAGCTCGGCGATGTAGTTGGCGGTTGCCTCCCCTTCCACCGTGGGGTTAGTGGCGAGGATCACCTCTTTGATCGTTTCGGACTCAAGACGCTGTTCAAGGCGGTCAAGACCGATATCGTCCGGGCCAATACCGTCCAGCGGGGAGAGATGCCCCATCAGCACGAAATAGCGCCCGGAAAACTGCCCGGTTTGTTCGATGGCGTAGATGTCCGCCGGACTCTCCACCACGCAAATCTGGCCGTTTTCCTGACGACGCGGGTTCGTGCAGATGTTACACACGTCCTGCTCGGTAAAGGTACGGCAATCCGCACAGTGACCAATTTCTGACATGGCGCGGGTTAAAGCCTGCGCCAGGCGCATCCCGCCGCTGCGGTCGCGCTGCAATAGCGTAAACGCCATGCGCTGCGCCGACTTCGGGCCAACGCCCGGCAGGCAGCGCAGTGCTTCCATTAACTGCGTGAGCAGCGGACTGGTTTGCATCAGAATGGCATCTTGAAGCCAGGCGGCAGCTGCATGCCGCTGGAAACGGAGGCCATTTTCTCTTTCTGGGTTTCGTCGATACGGCGAGCTGCATCGTTAAACGCGGCTGCAACCAGATCTTCCAGCATCTCTTTGTCGTCTTCGAGCAGGCTCGGGTCGATTTCAACGCGACGGCAGTTGTGCGCACCGTTGATGGTCACCTTGACCAGACCGGCTCCGGACTCACCCGTGACTTCCAGCTGAGCGATCTCTTCCTGCATCTTCTGCATTTTTTCCTGCATCTGCTGAGCCTGCTTCATCAGGCCACCCAGACCGCCTTTTCCACCAAACATAGGCTTCTCTCTTCTTTCACATTTAAGGGATTACAACCGTAAGTCAGACTCACGATCAAATGGGGCGAATACTCTCTTCATCCAGATCGGCGTCGAAGAACCGGCGCAGAGTCTGAATGTTGTTATCCGCAATAATCGCCTCGCGCGCCTGCGCGAGCTTCTCTTCATAAATGGCCTGGCGCCACTCGAGCGGCGTTTTCACTGCCGGATTATCATCTTCAATGATAGTCAATTCAACCGGCGCACCCTGTAATGCGGCGAGCGCCTCGGCCAGCGCCTTTTGCGCGCCAGGGGAATTGAGGTGCCGTTGGCCTGGACGCAGGTGCAGACGTACCTGATTGCCGTCCTGCTCTTTCCAGGCGTTCAGCGCGACCTGCTCGACCAGCTTCGGCAGCTGGAGCTTACTGACCTCGGCGGCCCAGGCGTCGCGCGCGATGGACTCTTCGGCAAGCTTCGCGGAAAGCTCCGGCGTTTTTTCATGCTCCAGCGCCTTTTTCAGCGCTTTCGGCGTGGCGACCTCTTCCTTCACCGCTTCGGTGATGGTGGTTGCCTTCCAGCGGTAAGCCTCTTCTTTCACCGGGGCTTTCTGCTCGAGCGAGGACGGTGCCGGACGCGACTGTACGCGCTCCGTTACCGAGGCCAGTCGTTCAAGCGCGGCGTTGTTCACCGGCCGCGCTCTTCCTGGCGCTGCCGGTTCACTCTTTTTTGGTTTGGTTACTCCTTGCGCACGCTGCAGCTGGCTGCGTGCGGCAAGCACCGAACTGGTGGCATCCGACAGCGGCACGTTTTGCTGCGGCGGCGGTGTCGTCTGCGGTGGGACCTGCTGCGGCGACATCACCGCCGTAGGGGCGACCGGCGCGAAAGACTGCCGCGGCACTTCCGGCTCCGGCAATGGCATACGCGGATGAAACGCCAGCGCGCGCAGCAGCGTCATTTCAACGCCCATCCTCGGGTCCGGCGCGAACGGTAACTCTTTGCGGCCAATCAGCAGCGTCTGGTAATACAGCTGCACGTCGGCAGGCGGCACGGTGCGCGCGAGCTCACGCATCCGCTGTTCAATGGTAGCCATATCCGCACCGATGGCGGACGGAGAAAGCTGCAGCATCGCCACGCGGTGCAGCAGGCTGAGCATCTCAACCAGCAGTCCTTCCCATTCAATACCCCGGGCAGCGGCGGCATTCACCAGCGACATCACGCGTTCGCCGTTGGCGGCGATCATCGCTTCGATAAGCGACAGCGCCTGATCGTCATCCAGCGTGCCGAGCATGGTGCTGACCGCCTCGGTGGAGAGCTTGCCGTCACCGCTGGCAATCGCCTGGTCGGTCAGGCTGAGCGCATCACGCAGGCTGCCGTCCGCCGCGCGGGCCAGCAGCTGCAGGGCGCGCGGTTCGTGGACAATTTTCTCTTCATCAAGAATGTGCTCAAGCTGCGCGCGGATCTGCTCAACGTCCAGCGCCTTCAGGTGGAACTGCAGGCAGCGCGACAGGATGGTGACAGGCAGCTTTTGCGGATCGGTGGTCGCCAGCAGGAACTTCACGTGCGCGGGCGGCTCTTCCAGCGTTTTCAGCAGGGCGTTAAAGCTGTGGCGCGACAGCATGTGCACTTCATCGATCAGGTAGACCTTGAAGCGGCCGCGCGCCGGGGCGTACTGCACGTTATCGAGCAGATCGCGGGTATCTTCCACTTTGGTGCGCGAGGCGGCGTCGATCTCGATCAGATCGACAAAACGCCCCTGCTCGATCTCGCGGCAGTTATCACACACGCCGCACGGCGTGGCGGTGATCCCGGTTTCGCAGTTGAGACCTTTTGCCAGCAAACGGGCAATAGAGGTCTTACCGACGCCGCGGGTGCCGGAAAAAAGATAGGCGTGATGGATGCGACCTAGCGACAAGCCGTTCGCCAGGGCCGTCAGCACATGTTCCTGACCGACAACGTCAGCAAAGGTTTGTGGTCGCCATTTACGGGCTAACACCTGATAACTCATGGGCAGGCTCTGCAACGCTGGAAGGTGAATTTATGGAGGGGAATGCTATCACAACCTCACCCATTGAGCGAGGTTGTGAAAACCGGGATTAATGACCCGGGAAAGGCACCAGGCTGTAGCTGGTGATGCCCTGTTTTTCCAGGCGCTGTTCACCGCCGAGATCGAACAGGTTGATGATGAAGGCCGCGTCGGTCACTTCCCCACCCAGACGACGGATCAGCTTCACGGTCGCTTCAATGGTACCGCCGGTTGCCAGCAGATCGTCGACCACCAGCACCTTGTCGCCAGGCTTGATCGCATCAACGTGGATCTCCAGCTGATCGGTGCCGTACTCCAGTTCATAGCTCTCAGCAATGGTTTCACGCGGCAGTTTGCGCGGCTTACGCACCGGCACAAAACCCACGCCCATCGCCAGCGCAACCGGTGCGCCAAACAGGAAGCCACGGGCTTCGGTACCTACTACTTTGGTGATCCCGGCGTTTTTATAACGCTCGACCAGCAGTTCAATGCTGAGCGCGTACGCTTTCGGGTCTTCCAGCAAGCTGGTGACATCACGGAAAAGAATGCCAGGCTTTGGATAGTCCTGGATGCTTTTGATGCTGTTTTTCAGATATTCAAGCTGCTGTGCAGTTGCGGTCATCGGTTTTGCCTAAATGAAACAGTGTTACTCACAGCGCGCAACGAGTCGGCCAAGGCAACAATTGTTTAACCTTTGACCAGGCGCACCTGTGCTCGAAAACGGTCGAATTTACTGGCTGTGCGCAATAATTGCAACAGTCATGATAAGGCTTCAGTGCTTTTGTTGCTTTTCATCAACCACGGGGATCCGCCACATGAAGATAAGCAGGCAGGAGAGGATCGCCAGCAGAAGAATACGTACCCACATCATTTTCACCAGCCATAGTGAAATAGCGAAGGTGATGAGGATCATCACGATCGCGCGGGGCTTCGCGCCGGGCGGCATGGCCCGGTGTTTTTGCCAGTGCCGCAGATAGCCGCCAAACCATGAGCGATAGAGCAGCCAGTGGTGAAAACGCGGCGACGAGCGGGCGAAGCACCAGGCCGCCAGCAGGATAAACGGCGTGGTCGGCAGCAAGGGTAAAAACACGCCCAGCGTGCCAAGCACTACCGCGAGCCAGCCAATGATGATTAAAATAGTACGCTTCATAATGCGAATCGTTATCAAACTGAACGGCTACTTTACCACTGGAGAGCGCCTTGAAAACAGCACTGCTTCTTGAGAGGCTGCAAAATCAGCTCATTGCTCTGCGGGAGCAGGCTACACCGCTGATGGGCCACGCCACGCTGAAACCGCGCTTTGACCGGAAGCTTTTTCGTACCCGCAGCACCGTCATTCAGGATTATCTTGCTGAAGCGCAGACGAACCTCGACGAGCTTCGCCATGCGGTTGAAAGTGAACAGCAGGAGCAGGTGGCGTGGCTTGCGGAGCATCTCACTGAGCAGATCACCGCCCTGCATCGCGAAATTACCGCCTGGCCGCTGCGCGCCTGGGACAGCGCCTCGCCGGGGCTCGGTAAATGGCAGCGCAAGCGGCTGGAAAACCAGGGGTTTGAGCGCCGGCTGTTTGAGATGAAGCGCGAACGCGAGGTGCGTCTGAACCACAGCGAAACGCTGGAAGAGCAGCAGCTATTGATGCGCGAGATTAGCGCGCTGGAAGGGCGCATCGTCCGCTGCCGTCAGGCGCTGGATGAAATTGAGCGCGTCATTGAACGTTTGACCCGTTAACAGGAGCCACACCCATGTCACTGGAAAATGCACCCGATGAGGTCAAGCTGGCCGTCGATTTGATTATGCTGCTGGAGAATCATGAGATCCCCGCCGGGACGGTGCTTAAGGCACTTGAGATTGTACGGCGGGATTTTGAGGGGAAACTTCCCCCTCACCCTAACCCTCTCCCTGTGGGAGAGGGAAAATAGATTAAGCCGGAGTCGGGTCGTCGCCCTTAATGTCGCGCTTCACTTCCGTATGCTCATCACCTTTCTCGTTACGCAGGTGAACCTCAAGCTGGTTGAAGGCGATATTAATATCGTTTTCACGACACAGACGATCGATAGAGCGATTAAGCTCATCCACCGTGTAGCTGCGGTCGCGCAGTTCACGCACGTATAAACGCAGCTCGTGATCCAGCGTACTCGGCCCAAAGGTGGTGAAGAAGACCGCCGGAGCCGGATCGTGCATCACTTTCGGATGTTCAGACGCCGCCTTCAGCAGCACCTCTTTCACCTTATCCAGATCCGATCCATAGGCCACGCCCAGGCGGATCACCACGCGCGTCACCGTATCCGAGAGCGACCAGTTGATCAGACGCTCGGTCACGAACGCTTTGTTCGGGATGATCACCTCTTTGCGATCGAAGTCGGTGATGGTGGTCGCACGAATGCGGATCTTGCTGACCGTTCCCGAGAACGTGCCGATGGTGACGGTATCGCCGATACGTACCGGACGTTCAAACAGAATGATCAGGCCGGACACGAAGTTACCGAAGATCTCCTGCAGGCCAAAACCAAGACCGACCGAGAGGGCGGCCGCCAGCCACTGCAGTTTATCCCACGAGACGCCAAGCGAGCCAAAGACCGTCATCGCCCCAACAATAATGATCACGTAGTTGAGGATCGTGGTAATGGCGTAGGACGCCCCCTGGCGGAGATTCAGACGTGACAGGAGCAGCACTTCAAGCAGGCCTGGCAGGTTGCGGATCAGAGCCCAGGCGACCACCGACGACACCAGCGCAAACAGCAGGCTGCCCATGGTCACGCTTTTCATGACCGCAGCGCCCGCTTCGGTACCGTTGTATTGCCAGAGGGTAATACTGTCGAGATAGGCGAAAACGGTAATAAGATCGGACCAGATAGCCCAGAACATCACGGCAAACAGGGCGATCATCACCAGCATGGTAATACGCAGCGTCTGCTGGTTAACCTGCTCCAGCGCGATGGTCGGCTCTTCCTGTGGCTCCGCGCCTTCCGCCCCCTCTTTCACCTGATGCTGACGACGCGCGATGGCGCGGCGATAGGCAATGCGGCGGGCCGCCACGCTCAGGCCGCGCAGCACGGTCTGATAAAGCAGGTTCCAGACGATCACCAGATAGACCGTTTCAATCCAGCGCCCGGACAGGCGCAGCGTGGTATAGAAGTAACCCGTTGCCGTCAGCACCATCAGCGCCAGCGGAATGATCGCCAGCACCGTCACGGTGACCAGGCGAATATTGTGGGACTCTTTATCACGCCAGCTGTCACGGCACATCGGCCACATCAGGATCGCAATCAGCAGCAGGTTCAGCAGGATCACCAGCTGGCCCAGCACATCATCCATCAGATGCAGCGGGGAAAGTTCAGAGACAACCGACCAGAAGTGCAGCGGCAGAAGCGCGAGGCTGATGCGCACAATCTGCCGACGCCAGTGGCTGGTCAGCTGCGCAGGCATGTTGAAATGACGCACCGCCACGCCGTCTTTTTCCAGCACCTTCCAGCACACGCCAAACACCAGCCAGAACAGCGCCAGTTTTTTACTGAACGCCCACAGCAGATCGCTGACGTTGAGCTGCATGGTGAGCAGAATCAGGCCCACGGCCAGAATAATCAGACACACCGGCAGGGCGCGGATGAGATCGATGAGAATCGCTTTTGGCGTATGGAGCTGGCTATCGTTGCGCAGCTGTCCTACTTCGGAGGCCAGCTTCGCCTGGTATTTTTTCAGCCAGCCCAGACGCCAGCGGATCAGGCCGGCAATCAGCAGCAGCGGTAAACCGGCCAGGAAAGCAATCATTACCGCAGGCCAGGCTTTCTCCCAGTTTACGGTGATCTTCATGCTCTTGATCTGCGTTTTCAGCGTCTCAGGGAAGGATTTGACCCAGTCCCAGTCCATCGGCTTGTTGCTGTTCACCCAGAAAATCTGCTGGGTCAGGATTTCCTGTAGACTTTTCGAGACGCTCACCAGCTGCTGCTGGTTGATCTGCAGGTTTATGGCCATCATCAGCTGGTTGCCCAGTTGCTTGTTGAGCTGGTCCAGCAGTTCGCGACGCATATCCACAACCTGGAGCAGCGCGTCGTGCACTTCCGGGTTCACGTCGCTGGAATGCCCTTCTTCAATTTTGGCGACAAAGGTATCGCTCTGAAAAAGGGCATCGCGCTGCTGGTTGACGTCAAACTGTTCCAGACGTAAATCCGCAATGCGGTTGGTCATGTCCTCCAGCTCGTCGGCGGACGGAAGCGTCTGCTGCTGCTGGTAGAGAATACGCGACAGCAGGAGGCTGCCCTTCAGGACCGCGATCTGCTCTTTGATGTTGCGTTCAGCCTGCAGGGCGCGATCCAGCCAGTTCTTCACTTTGATATTTTGCTGAACCAGCGAGTTGCCGTTTTCCGTTGCCAGTATCAGGCGCTGGCTAAGCTGGTGGTTGGCCTCGAGCTCCTGTTTCACCAGCGGATTCGCCTGAATGCGGGCGGTTTCGTCAGGCGATACGGCCTCCTGGGCGGTTTTTTCCGTTAGCGTCAGGCGCTTGCTGTTAACCGCTTCCTGCAGCAGCTGAAGCTGGTGTTCGAGGCGATTAATATTCGCGGTGACGTAATCGCGCTGTTTCTGCAGGGTGTCCTGCAGCACCGTATTCCCTTCCAGGCTTTTACGCTGCTGTTCGATTTGCGCATTGAGCAACGTCTGCTGCACCAGCAGCAGGGTATTCTGCGTCGGGCGCAGCGTGCCTTCGCCTACCGTCGTGCCGTTGAGGCGGTTGCGGATTTGCTGCAGCTGCTGAGACGCGGCGTACATCGCGTTTTGCACGCGCTCGGGCTGGGTCTGCAGAGAGACAAGCTGGCTGTTATACGTTGCGAGATCCGACTGTGCGGTTTGCAGGTCGTCGAGCAGTTGAGCCACGCGGGACTCGAGCTGACGTAAGGAGAGCGTCGAGAGCGTCTTGCGCGTCTCGTCGTCGTTATCCACATCGCTGAGGGCATTCAGCGCTTCGGTGGCCTTACGCATGTTTTCAGGTGCCTGCGCCACCTTCTGGCGAAGCTGGACGGTTTCTGCTTTTATGCGTTCAATTTTATCCAGCGTTTCCAGCGTTTCCGTCAGATCCTGCTGGACGAGTTTCTCCTGAGGGGAGAGATCTTTTTGTTTGTTCAGCGTGTCGAGCTGCGACTGAACATCGCCGCGCGAGGGAATATCGTTGCTGTTATCGGCGCGGGCCCAGGTCAGCGGCGCCGTGGCGAAGAAAAACAGCATCGCAAAGAGCAATGCAAAAACAGGATGTTGCGAGCGATTGATGGGCAGCATAGTTGTGAATGATGTCAGAAGATGACCGAAAATAGTCCGGCGTGAAGAATATCACGCTCGCCGAAAGCAGAATAGCGCGAACGTTATCCTCTGAGATAAATCCTGGAAAGGGATCAGGCCGTTAGCGAAGGCGCGTCGCTGCGCAGCGTGGGGCAGAGCTGTAGCATTTCCAGTAAAATCGCCACGTAGCTGCGGGCTTCCTCTTTAAGGTCAAAGGATTGCGGCGCGAAAAGCCAGTTTTCCATCAGACCGGAAATGTAGCTGCGCATCAGGATTGCCGCCCGTCGGGTCAAGAGATTGGCCGGTAATAGTTTTGCCTGCATACACAGGTTCAGGTTCTGTTCAATACGGTCATAGCTCTCCAGGCTTAGGCTGCGCTGTGCCTGCTGCACAACCGCCATCTCGCCCACGAACTCGCATTTATGAAAAATAATCTCCATCATCAATCTGCGACGTTCTTCAACTACCGTTGCTTCAAGGATATATACTAATATTTCTCTCAATACTGAGAGTGGATCGTCAGGGAATTTTGCCCGATACTCACTCTCGAGATCGCTAATGCTGGACTCTGAAAGCTCCCAGATTTCACTGAACAGATCTGACTTATCTTTAAAATGCCAGTAAATCGCTCCTCGCGTCACACCGGCAGCCTGAGCAATCTGCGCCAGCGAGGTGGATGAAACACCCTGCTGCGAGAACAAACGTATTGCCACATCCAGAATGTGTTGTCGGGTTTCCAGCGCTTGTTGTTTAGTTTTTCGTGCCATAGGTGGGTGAATTTACAGGAGTCAGATTTACATACATTTGTGAATGTATGTACCATAGCATGACGATAATATAAACGCAGCAATGGGTTTTAGACTCAGGACCCTTGATCAATTTGAAATCGGACACTCGAGGTTTACATATGAACAAAAACAGAGGGTTAACGCCTCTGGCGGTCGTTCTGATGCTCTCAGGCAGCTTAGCGCTAACAGGATGTGACGACAAACCGGCTCAACAAGGAGCTCAGCAGGCGCCAGAAGTAGGCGTTGTTACGCTCAAATCTGAACCTCTACAAATCACCACCGAATTACCAGGCCGTACAAATGCTTACCGCATTGCGGAAGTGCGTCCTCAGGTTAGCGGCATTATCCTGAAGCGTAACTTCACCGAAGGCGGTGATGTGAAGGCCGGTGAGTCTCTGTATCAGATTGATCCCGCAACCTATCAGGCGTCTTATGAAAGCGCGAAAGGCGATCTGGCTAAAGCACAGGCCGCGGCTAAAATTGCTCAGCTGACGTTGAACCGCTACCAAAAACTGCTCGGCACTAAGTACATCAGCCAACAGGATTACGATACCGCCCTGGCAGATGCACAGCAGGCTAACGCAGCCGTGGTGGCAGCCAAAGCGGCCGTCGAAACCGCGCGCATTAACCTGGCCTATACCAAAGTGACCTCCCCTATCAGCGGACGTATTGGTAAGTCTTCTGTCACGGAAGGGGCTCTGGTGCAGAACGGTCAGACCACTGCGCTGGCGACCGTTCAGCAGCTCGATCCGATCTACGTTGACGTGACGCAGTCCAGCAACGATTTCCTGCGCCTGAAACAGGAGCTGGCTAACGGCACCCTGAAACAGGAAAACGGCAAAGCCAAGGTGGAGCTGATTACCAACGACAGTATCAAGTTCCCGCAGGAAGGTACCCTGGAATTCTCTGATGTGACGGTCGACCAGACCACCGGTTCCATCACCTTACGTGCGATTTTCCCGAACCCTGACAAAAATCTGCTGCCAGGTATGTTCGTTCGCGCACGTCTGGAGGAAGGAACAAATCCAACCGCACTTCTGGTTCCACAGCAGGGTGTGACCCGTACGCCACGCGGCGATGCGAGCGCGCTGGTTGTTGGGGCTGATGACAAAGTCGAAACGCGCAATATCACCGCCACCCAGGCGATTGGCGATAAATGGCTGGTGACGGAAGGTCTGAAAGATGGCGATCGCGTAATTGTTTCTGGTTTGCAAAAAGTTCGTCCTGGCGCGCAGGTTAAAGCACAGGAAGTGAAATCTGACGATAAACAACAAGCTTCGGCCGCTGGCCAGTCAGAACAAACCAAGTCTTAACTTAAACAGGAGCCGTTAAGACATGCCTAATTTCTTTATCGATCGCCCCATATTTGCATGGGTGATCGCCATTATCATCATGCTGGCCGGGGGACTTGCGATCCTGAAGCTGCCTGTCGCGCAATATCCAACGATTGCGCCACCGGCGGTGACAATTTCCGCAACCTACCCGGGGGCTGATGCGAAAACGGTGCAGGACACCGTCACCCAGGTTATCGAACAGAACATGAACGGTATCGATAACCTGATGTACATGTCCTCAAACAGTGACTCTACCGGTACGGTGCAGATCACCCTGACCTTCCAGTCAGGTACGGATGCTGACATTGCGCAGGTTCAGGTGCAGAACAAACTGCAGCTGGCGATGCCTTTGCTGCCGCAGGAAGTACAACAGCAGGGCGTGAGCGTCGAGAAATCGTCCAGCAGCTTCCTGATGGTTGTCGGCGTTATCAACACCAACGGCACCATGACGCAGGAGGATATTTCCGACTACGTGGGCGCCAACATGAAGGACGCCATCAGCCGTACTTCCGGTGTGGGTGACGTGCAGCTGTTCGGTTCCCAGTACGCGATGCGTATCTGGATGGATCCGAACAAGCTGAACAACTTCCAGCTGACCCCGGTTGACGTGATCAGTGCGATTAAAGCGCAGAACGCCCAGGTAGCGGCCGGTCAGTTAGGCGGTACGCCGCCGGTGAAAGGCCAGCAGCTTAACGCCTCGATCATCGCGCAGACCCGTCTGACCTCTGCCGATGAGTTCAGCAAAATTCTGCTGAAAGTGAACCAGGACGGCTCGCAGGTTCGCCTGCGCGACGTGGCGAAAGTCGAGCTGGGCGGTGAGAACTACGACATCATCGCGAAGTTTAACGGTAAACCGGCTTCCGGTCTGGGTATCAAACTGGCGACAGGCGCTAACGCCCTGGATACCGCCACGGCGATCCGCGCAGAGCTGAAGAAGATGGAGCCGTTCTTCCCGTCAGGTCTGAAAATCGTTTACCCGTACGACACCACGCCGTTCGTCAAAATTTCGATTCACGAAGTGGTTAAGACGCTGGTTGAGGCGATCATCCTCGTCTTCCTGGTTATGTACCTGTTCCTGCAAAACTTCCGCGCGACGCTTATCCCAACGATTGCCGTGCCGGTTGTTCTGCTCGGGACCTTTGCGATCCTGTCGATATTTGGCTACTCGATAAACACCCTGACGATGTTCGGGATGGTGCTCGCCATCGGCCTGCTGGTGGATGACGCCATCGTGGTGGTCGAGAACGTCGAGCGCGTGATGGCGGAAGAAGGTCTGCCGCCGAAGGAAGCCACCCGTAAATCGATGGGTCAGATCCAGGGCGCGCTGGTCGGTATCGCGATGGTGCTGTCTGCGGTATTCATTCCGATGGCCTTCTTCGGGGGCTCTACCGGTGCGATTTACCGTCAGTTCTCCATTACCATCGTTTCCGCGATGGCGCTGTCGGTGCTGGTGGCGTTGATCCTGACCCCTGCCCTGTGTGCCACCATGCTGAAGCCGATTCAGAAAGGCGGTCACGGCGAGCACAAAGGGTTCTTCGGCTGGTTTAACCGCATGTTCGATAAAAGCACGCACCACTACACCGATAGCGTAGGTAACATCCTGCGCAGCACCGGTCGTTACCTGCTGCTCTATATCATCATCGTGGTGGGCATGGCCTACCTGTTTGTTCGTCTGCCAAGCTCCTTCCTGCCGGACGAAGATCAGGGCGTGTTCCTGAGTATGGCTCAGCTTCCGGCGGGTGCGTCGCAAGAGCGTACCCAGAAAGTGCTGGATGAGATGACCGATTACTACCTCACCAAAGAGAAAGCCAACGTTGAATCCGTGTTTGCGGTTAACGGCTTTGGCTTTGCGGGTCGCGGTCAGAACACCGGTATTGCCTTCGTCTCTCTGAAGGACTGGTCTGAACGTCCGGGCAAAGAGAACAAGGTTGAAGCCATCACCGGCCGTGCAATGGGCACCTTCTCGCAGATTAAAGATGCGATGGTATTCGCCTTTAACCTGCCAGCGATTGTTGAACTGGGTACCGCAACCGGTTTCGACTTCCAGCTGATCGACCAGGGCGGTCTGGGTCACGAAAAACTGACGCAGGCGCGTAACCAGCTGTTTGGTGAAGTCGCTAAACACCCTGACCTGCTGGTCGGCGTGCGTCCAAACGGCCTGGAAGATACGCCACAGTACAAAATCGATATCGATCAGGAGAAAGCCCAGGCGCTGGGCGTGTCCATCAGTGATATCAACACCACCCTGGGCGCAGCCTGGGGCGGTAGCTACGTTAACGACTTCATCGATCGCGGTCGTGTGAAGAAAGTGTACGTGATGTCAGAGGCGCAGTACCGTATGTTGCCGAACGATATCAACAGCTGGTTCGTGCGCGGCAGCAATGGTCAGATGGTTCCGTTCTCGGCGTTCTCAACGTCACGCTGGGAATACGGTTCACCGCGTCTGGAACGCTATAACGGTCTGCCGTCTATGGAGATCCTGGGTCAGGCCGCACCGGGCCGAAGCACCGGTGAAGCCATGAACCTGATGGAAGAGCTGGCGAGCAAACTGCCTGCGGGTATCGGCTATGACTGGACCGGTATGTCCTATCAGGAACGTCTGTCCGGTAACCAGGCCCCTGCTCTGTACGCCATTTCACTGATTGTGGTCTTCCTGTGTCTGGCGGCACTGTACGAGAGCTGGTCGATTCCGTTCTCCGTTATGCTGGTGGTTCCACTCGGGGTTATCGGTGCGCTGCTTGCGGCGACGTTCCGTGGGTTGACCAACGACGTTTACTTCCAGGTAGGCCTGCTGACAACCATTGGCTTGTCGGCGAAGAACGCGATACTTATCGTTGAATTCGCCAAAGATCTGATGGAGAAAGAAGGCAAAGGTCTTATTGAGGCGACGCTTGAGGCGGTTCGTATGCGTCTGCGCCCGATCCTGATGACGTCACTGGCGTTTATCCTCGGCGTACTGCCGCTGGTTATCAGTTCCGGAGCGGGCTCCGGTGCGCAGAACGCAGTAGGTACTGGTGTGATGGGCGGTATGGTTACCGCGACCGTATTGGCCATCTTCTTCGTACCGGTGTTCTTCGTGGTGGTTCGCCGCCGCTTTAGCCGAAAGAATGAAGATGTTGAACACAGTCATTCGGTAGAACCTCACTGATACCGGTTTCACATGATAAAAAGGCCGCATTAGCGGCCTTTTTCATTTTCAGAAAAAATCATAAATTACGCTTATTGTGGTTCAATTTATTTTCTGCCATCTTAAATAGACATATCATAATTAACTGATAACTTAATCGGTGAAATCGGGATTTTTTTAATTTCATTTCCCCGCCTAAGGTATTAGGAATATTCCTAATAAGAAGTTCTTACAAAGATAAGTCTGAATCTAAACTTTTCTCATCATTTTTGCTAAGCCAATGAAACGTAAGGAAGCGATAAAGCACCGTCGTTAATTTGGATAAAAACGTTGAGTCCAGGACGACCATTTGCGTTCACGCTCCCAGCCTGCGGTTTTATTTGTAATTTTTCGTAATAGCGCGGTGAAATCCAGGAAGGAGTGGCTTATAGTTAGGTTATCAGGAACACAGCACTCATGTAGCTAAGTCAGTTGTATCCATCCCGACAATGATGTTCGGTGAGTAAGAAATCACTCAGAAGGGGATGCGCTATGGACGAGTACTCGCCAAAAAGGCATGATATCGCGCAGTTGAAATTTCTCTGCGAATCCTTGTACCATGACTGCCTTGCCAATCTTGATGAAAGTAACCATGGCTGGGTAAACGATCCAACGTCTGCCATCAATTTACAGTTGAATGAGCTGATAGAGCATATCGCAACCTTCGCACTTAATTATAAAATTAAGTACAATGAAGATAATAAGCTCATCGAGCAAATTGATGAATACCTGGACGACACCTTTATGTTGTTCAGTAGTTACGGCATTAACGCTCAGGATTTGCAAAAATGGCGTAAATCGGGAAATCGGCTATTCCGCTGTTTCGTCAACGTGAGCAGAGCTAACCCGGTGAGTCTTTCCTGTTAAAATTATTACAATTACTAAGGTGAATTTATGTCTGATAAACCACTCACAAAGATCGATTATTTGATGCGCTTACGACGTTGTCAGTCAATTGACACGCTTGAACGCGTCATTGAAAAGAATAAATACGAGCTTTCTGATAATGAACTGGCGGTATTTTATTCAGCCGCTGACCATCGTCTTGCTGAACTAACAATGAATAAGTTGTATGACAAAATCCCTACTTCTGTGTGGAAATTTGTCCGTTAATCTTTGAAGGGTGTCTGTAGAGTTCTACGCCTCGTTCTGAGTTTTACCTATCCCGTTATGCCCCCTGTGCGTAAGCCAGGTCTCCGTGTAAAACGCGTTCAACAACAGCAATGTTGTGACGATGGTCACATCGGCTTTCCGGGAACGTTCCCCTTCTGGCCAGTTCCGATTAATCTGCGGTAATAACATCCAGAGAGGTTTCCAGTGAGCTTAGAAAAACAGAAAATGATTGCCGGTGAACATTATCGCCCCGGCGATGAGACATTACGGGCTGACCGACTGCGGGCCCGCCATCTGGTTTACCGCTATAACCACACTGCGCCTGATGAAAAAACAGAACGCCAGAACATTCTGGCGGAACTTCTCGGACAAAGCGCAGGCGCTTATATAGAGCCGAGCTTCCGCTGCGACTACGGATATAACATTTATCTGGGCAAAAACTTTTACGCTAACTTCGACTGCGTGATGCTGGATGTCTGCCCTGTTCATATTGGCGATAACTGTATGCTCGCGCCGGGTGTTCATATTTATACGGCAACCCACCCGCTGGATGCGGAGGAACGAAACAGCGGCGTGGAGTTTGGAAAACCCGTCAATATTGGAAATAACGTCTGGATTGGTGGCCGGGCGGTCATTAACCCTGGCGTCACCATTGGTGATAATGTGGTGGTGGCCTCCGGCGCGGTCGTGACGAAAGACGTCCCGGCTAACGTCGTGGTTGGCGGCAACCCGGCAAAAATTATCAAAACGCTGTGAAGTCGCGGGGAGTCAACTGTTATAGTCTTTTAGCGCCAGACTGTTACTTTTTTCAGCCTGATGGCTCCCCTAAAATTGGCAGACACCCTGTATTGTCAACTCTCATGAAGGCAAAAAATGACCGAGATACAGCGCCTGCTTACCGCCACCATCGACGATCTTAACCTCCGCGAAAAGCGCGATAATCGCCCGCGCTTTAGCATTAGCTTTATTCGCAAACATCCTGGCCTGTTTGTCGCCATGTATGCCGCCTGGCTGGCGACGCTTATTGTTATGCTGAAGTCCGAAACGCTGGTGGACTCCGTCTGGCTGCTGGTTGTACTGTTTGTCGTCTTTAACGCCTTTTTCTTTTTCGACGTGAATCCGCGCTACCGTTACGAAGATATCGACGTGCTCGATTTTCGGGTCTGCTATAACGGCGAATGGTACAACACGCGTTACGTGCCAGAGGAGCTGATCGAAAACATCATGCACTCTCCGGCAGTTGAAGCCGGGCAAAAAGAGAAGCTGCAGAAAATGGTCTCCACCAAAGGACAGCTCTCTTTCTATGATGTCTTTACCCTTTCCCGCCCTGCTGCTGCGTAATTAACGCCTGCAGACGTCGGATCCCAGGCGCAAACTGAGAAGCAGAGGTATTACCGTAACCTAAAACCAGCCCGGTTTGCCCCTGCTTCGCCTCCAGGTAATACCCGCTCAGTGCAGCGGGTGCCAGCTGAAACGCTCTCGCCTTCGCCACCAGCCTCTGGTCGTCAATACCCTCTATCGCCAGCGTCAGATGCATCCCACCTTCGCCTGCCAGAATGCGGTGCGGAGAATGAAGCTCGGCGCCCAGCACCTCCCGCAGCTGGCGGTAGCGTTTACGATAGAGCCGACGCATGGCGGCAAGGTGGCGGGCGTAATGACCTTCTTCAATGAACAGCGCCAGGGTACGCTGTTCGGCACGATGCCCACCCCGCAACAGCGAGCCGATGGCCGGACGAACCGCCTTAGCCAGCGCTGGCGGTAACACCATGAACCCCATGCGAAGTGACGGAAACAGCGTTTTACTGAACGTCCCCAGATACACAACGGGCGCATTGTTGACCATTCCCAGCATCGCCGGTACGGGCTCACCGGCATAACGGAACTCGCTGTCGTAATCATCTTCAATGATCCACGCGTTGTGCTGCCGGGCCAGGTCAAGCAGCGCCAGCCGCCGCCGCGCGCTGAGCACGCTCCCGTAAGGGAACTGATGCGAAGGCGATGTAAAGATCATTGAGGGGGCAGGCGCATCCAGCCCTTCCCAGCACATTCCCTCGTCATCAACCGGTATTCCCGTCATCGCCAGGCCGGTTTTAACAAACGCACTCTTTGCCCCGCTATAGCCAGGGTTTTCTACCCAGGCGACATCGCCAGGCTCGCTTAACAGCATCGTGCAGAGATTGACCCCCTCAAGTGCACCTTCGGTGAGCACAATCTGGCTGGCGTCGCAGTCGATACCACGGGACAAGGCGAGATGCCGGGCAATCGCTGCCCGAAAAGACGGTTCACCGGCCGGGTCACCATAGCCTAACAGGGCACTTCCCTCCTCGCGCAGAACGCGATCGTACAATCGCCGCCACAGCGGCAAGGGGAAATAGTTAATGGCAGGCGTTCCCGGCGTGAACGCCATCACAGGGGTATCGCGCGGCACAGGGGCGGGCAGCAGGGCGACACGTTTTGTCAGCCTGACGTCAGGATCCGGCAGCGTTCGGGCAATCGTACGATGAGCGAATTGCCCCACCCGTGTCCCCTGACGGTTTCGCAGCAAATAACCTTCGAGCGTGAGCTGGTCCAGCGCCGCATTGACGGTGTTTCGGGAAACCGAGATCTGCTGCGCCAGCGTTCGCGAACCGGGCAGCTGGCTGCCGGACTGAAGCCTGCCGCACAGTATCGCATCCCGCAAAGCATGATAGAGCGTGCGCTGGAGCGTCTCTTGCTCACGCTTTTTCAGCGCAGCATGGAGCAAAGTGTAAAGCTCATCACCCGGTATATTCATCTTTCCTCCTTGTGGTACCAGAAAAACATATCCTGGTGGTTCTTTTTAAGGAACCAGTAATTCACTAATCTGGAGTTCTTTTCAACGACATGGAATAAAGATGAATACATTCAATGAGTTTGGACAGCCTGTAGGCGAAGCCCTTATCGACTGGCAACCTCGTCAACACCCGTCCCGGGTAGTCCTTCAGGGTCACTATTGTCGGCTTGAGCCGCTGCGCGTGGAGCATGCCCACGCGTTGTTCTCCGCCTATTCCCTGGCCGAAGATACCCGCAGCTGGACGTGGCTACTTCGTGAACCTGATGCCACCGCAGAAGAGTTTGCCAACTGGGTGGCGAGCGTAAGTGAGTTATCCGATCCCATCCACTTTACCGTTATGGATAACCAGACCGAGTCTCCTGTCGGGACGCTGTCCCTGATGCGGATCGATCCTAAAAACGGGGTCGTGGAAGTGGGGCACGTTCACTTCTCTCCTCTGTTAAGCCGCACGCCAGGGTCGACAGAGGCGCAATATCTGCTGATGCGGTACGTGTTCGATACCCTGGGCTACCGACGTTATGAATGGAAGTGCAATAGCCTGAACGAGCCTTCCCGTAAAGCAGCGCTGCGTCTGGGCTTTCAGTTTGAGGGGCGCTTTCGCCAGGCGCTGGTCATAAAAGGCCGTAACCGGGATACCGACTGGTTTTCTATTCTCGACAAAGAGTGGCCGGCGCTGGCGAGCGCCTTTGAAAGCTGGCTTGCCACCGACAATTTTACTGCCGATGGCAAACAGAAAAGATCCCTGGAAAGCTGGCGAGAAACGCGCGTCTAGCGTCTTTTTTTACGTCCCTGAACCGCCTTAAAGCGCGGATTAGATTTGCAAATCACGTATAAGCGTCCCTTGCGTTTGACTATCTGGCAATCCGGGTGACGCTGCTTTGCACTGCGTAATGAGTTAAGTACCTGCATGGTTAGCCCCGCTTCGCATTGAGAAAACCGCCAAAACGCTTGCGGAAGCGCGCGGCGCTACCGTCCGTGGAGAACGTTTTCTGCTTGCCGGTATAAAACGGGTGCGATTTTGAAGAAACCTCAATGGTGATGTACGGATACGTTTCACCGTCGAGTTCAATTTCGCGGTCGGTCTTAATGGTTGAGCCAACCTTGAAGTATTCATTAGCGCTGGTGTCGTGGAATACCACGGTGCGATAGGCTGGATGGATATCAGGCTTCATCGTAAATCCTTTGTGTTTTGTTATAACATAACAAGATAATATCCAGGCCAGTTCGAAAAAACAACCCCCTCTCGCCGGGCGATATTTTCTCGTTTGCCTGAGATAAAATGAAAACCTGGCTGCCCACGTGCTATAACTATATCATTTCGCGGTAAAATCTTTCTCTTCAGGCAAGGAACTCAATACCCAGGAACGGGTATACGAGGAAGGACACGACAGCATGAAAACCCGACATCTGGTCAGTCTGGTGACTGGCATACTTATCTTTTCTGTGCTGGTTCCCATTTGCCTGAGCATCTGGCTGGCCCATCGCCAGGCGGAAGATAAGTTTGCCAATGCGCTGGATAACTATGCGTCACGCGTGTTGGTAAGAACCGACAGAGTTGTGGATCAGGCAAAAGAAGCACTCGATCACCTGCAGGCCTTTGAAGGGGTGCCGTGTAGCCCGTTGCAGTTAAGAGAGATGCGCCGGGTCGCTTTCTCGTGGCGATATGTTCAGGAAGTGATTTATATCGATAACCTTCAGCCGCTCTGCTCCTCCCTCGAGCAAACCAGTCATGCTCCCCCTTTCCCCCCACCGATGCGCATTACCGAAGATGGTTACAGCGCATGGCTGACCACGCAAAACGATCTTGGGTTTAACCGCTACATGGCAGTGCTGGGAAAAGGCCACTACCTTGTCATGGTCGATCCTGCCTCGCTGGTGGACGTTATCCCTTTCGGCGAGATAGCGATTGATGCCGCCCTGGTAGGCACTACAACACACCGCATATTAGCCAGCAGCAGTAAGCTCAATTCTCACATCCGCGACATGGTTCAGGAGCGGGATGTCAAAAGCGTGCAGTACAACGGTTCAATGTACGTCATGAAGTCTGCACCTGAGCTTGGATTTACCGTCGTCGCATGGGCAACGCTCAAACCGCTGGCTGAAACCTGGCACCGGCAGCTTCTTTTCTGGTTACCGTTCGGCATGTTAATAAGTCTGCTCGCCGCGCTGTTTGTCCTGCGGATCCTGCGTCGTATCCAGTCGCCGCGCAATCGCCTGCTTGACGCCATTAACAGCCGGGATTTTGTGGTTCACTATCAGCCCATCGTGGCGCTCAGTAGCGGAAAAATTGTGGGCGCAGAAGCGCTGACGCGCTGGCCACAGCCAGACGGAAGCAGCCTATCGCCGGATATTTTTGTCCCCCTTGCCGAGCAAACGGGGCTCATCTCACAGCTGACGCAGTTAGTCATCGAAAAGGTGTTTGAAGATATGGGCCACTGGCTGCAACGCCATCCCGATCAGCATATCTCCATTAACCTCGCCCCTGCCGATTTAACCTCCGGCATCCTGCCACCTTTACTGAGTCAGCTACTAAATAAGTGGCAAATACAACCCCGACAAATCGCCCTTGAGCTCACCGAGCGCGGCTTTGCCGATCCCAAAATCAGCGCGCCGGCTATCGCCGCATTCCGCCGTTCGGGACACCCTGTCTATATTGATGATTTTGGCACGGGCTATTCCAGCCTGAGCTATCTGCAGGATCTGGACGTCGACACGCTAAAAATTGATAAATCGTTCGTCGATGCGCTGGAGTATAAAAACGTGACGCCGCACATCATTGAAATCGCAAAGTCGTTGAAGCTGGCGATGGTGGCGGAGGGCATCGAGACCGCAGGGCAGCTCGCCTGGCTACACCGTCATGGCGTGCAATACGGGCAGGGGTGGTACTACAGCAAGGCACTGCCAAAAACGGAATTTATTCTTTGGGCAGAAAATAACCTCGGCACGCACGCTACTTGAGATAGGATTTGATCACCCGCAACACCACGCCAAGATCGGCTTCACGCTGCGCTTCTTCAGGCTCTTTCACCACGTGATCGGTTAAATGTCCTTCGATCACCTGCATCATCATGCCATTGACCGCCCCGCGGATCGCCGCCAGCTGCTGTAACACCTCGGCGCATTCGTGATCGCTGTTAAGCATTTTTTCCAACGCGGTGCTTTGCCCCTGAATTTTCTTCAGGCGAGTCAGTAACATCTTCTTGTCTCTAACGGTATGTGACATCTCTGTATCCCTAATTTTTTAGCTTTTAAAGCATATCACGCTCTACTCCCCCTGAGTATTTTTCTACTGGGGGGTAGTATTACGCTACTGGGGGGGAGTAGTATCTCCGCACGCTTTCCACTCCGGAATTTCCCATGACCGATTTTGCTTCACTTCTTCAGCAGGGCAATGCCTGGCTGTTTGTTCCCAGCGCTATCCTGCTCGGTGCGCTGCATGGCCTGGAACCAGGCCATTCAAAAACAATGATGGCAGCCTTTATTGTTGCCATCCGCGGCACGCTGAAACAGGCGGTACTGCTTGGCCTGGCGGCAACGCTCTCCCATACGGCGGTGGTCTGGCTCGTTGCGATGGCGGGATTATGGTTTGGTCGGGGCTGGGATGCGCATACGTCCGAACCCTGGTTCCAGCTGATCTCCGGGGTGCTGATCGTTGCGATCGCCCTGTGGATGGCGTGGCGAACCTGGAAAGAGAGCCAGCCGCACGATCATCATCACGACCATGATAGCCATCACCACCACGACCATGAACATGAACATGAACATGAACATGACCACCATCATGATCATCATCACCACGAACACACGCTGATTGATGAAGAGTGGCAGGACGCCCACCAGCGCGCTCACGCGCAGGATATTAACCGCCGCTTCAGCGGTCAAAATGTCACCACCGGACAGATTGTGATGTTTGGCCTGACCGGCGGACTTATCCCCTGCCCGGCGTCCATCACCGTGCTGCTGATCTGCCTGCAGCTGAAGCATTTCGCCCTCGGCGCGACGCTGGTGTTCAGCTTCAGTATTGGTCTGGCGTTAACGCTGGTCGCTTCCGGCGCGATTGCCGCCTTAAGCCTCAAGCACGCGACCAAACGCTGGCCCGGGTTTAGCGAATTCTCCCGTAAGGCACCGTGGATCTCCGCTGCGCTGATTACCGTGGTAGGAATTTACATGAGCCTGCATGGCCTGAGCGGCATTCTGGCGTAAGCATGCGGCCACGCTCTGTGGCCGCCTCTCCAGGGTCAGTTAAGGGTTCTGCTGCCAGCTGAAGGTATAGCGAAGCTGACGTGTCTGCAGAATGAATTCCGGTGCAACGCTGGGACTCCAGGAATCGTCGCCGCCCACGCCCATATGGAACGCATCGAGGTTAAGCCAGCATCCCGGCTCTTCCCGCAGCAGATGATGATGGGTTGTCTCCCGCAGCTGCTGCTGGCTATAGCGGCTCACCGAGAAGTGGAACTGGCCATTTAGCTGATGCGTTCCCAGCGTCAGCTCCCGCGTATCACAGCGCAAACCATTTTCCGTCGGGAAGATATACGGCGTGTGCATCTCCGCCAGGGGTAATGTCCAGCGCCCCTGCCGTGCCGCCAGCTTTCTGTCCGGATAGTTTTCATGCGGCCCCAGTCCCAGCCAGGAGACGTTTTCCGGCGTTTCGGCAAGATGAACGCTCAGGCCAACGCGCGCAGGCTCCGGGATATCAGATGCAATATCGACCTGAATATCGACATGCAGAACGCCTCGCTCGTCCACCCTCCAGACTTTACGGCTCATAAACAGGGCTTTGCCGCGATACTCAAGGACGTGCTGGGTTGTGACAACCACCTCGTCTGCGTGCTGCTCTGCCTCACAGTGCAGAACGCGCGAGGTGAGATCGTACATGCCCGCCGCTTTCCAGCGTTCAACCCAGGCGTTCGGATCGATCTTCGTCGCTTCACTTACGCCAATGTCGTTGTCCAGCGGCGCGCGGCTGACGTTATCCGTCAGAGGTGAAAGCAGCGTTTCAACGCCATTTCGCCACCATTGAGTCAGATTTCCGGTTGCGCGATCGAATTGCCAGCGCTGTTGACGATGGGAGATCTCCTGAACGCGATCGTTTTGCGTCAAGACCGGCGGCTCGCCCACCGGAGCTGGCGGAGCAATAAAGAGTGGAGCCGGCAGCGGCCACTGCTCCCACGCGCAGCGATGGTCAGCCGGTGACCACGGCGTTGCCCGCGGCTGGCGTACTTCTACGTTCAGCCAGACCTCACCCGGCCCGGCTTTCAGCTCCGGCAGGTCGATCTCCAGAAGCTGGGTGCCTTCAGGCGACATCGAGAGCGTCACCTCGCCCTCGGCCAGCACGTCCCCGTCCCGGGCAACCGTCCAGCTCAGCACTTCGTTATCGGTGTGGCGGAACAGGTAGCCGCTTTGCACCTCAATCACCAGCGGCGAGGTGCTGACCCGCGTAAAGGTAAAGAACTGCTGGGCGCGCTGCGCCTCGTACAGCGCCGGGTGCGGCGTGCGATCGGGGAATACCAGGCCATTGAGGCAGAACTGCCGATCGTTCGGCTTATCGCCAAAGTCTCCCCCGTAGGCCCAGAACGCGTTGCCAGCTTCGTCCTGTTTCGTCAGGGCCTGATCGACCCAGTCCCAGACAAATCCCCCCTGCAGGCGAGGGTGGCTGCGAAACGCCTGCCAGTATTTCGCGAACCCGCCAAAGCTATTCCCCATCGCGTGAGCATATTCACAGAGGATCAGCGGACGCGTTTCGTCCGGCATACCGATCCATTTTTTGATTGACCATTTAGGCACTGCCGGGAAGGGCTGATCCTGATCGACACGGGCATACATCGGACAAACAATATCGGTAGCCGCCGTATTCGCGCCGCCGCCTTCATACTGCACCGGACGCGTCGGATCCGTGGATTTCACCCAGCGATACAGTGCGTCGTGGTTTGCGCCGTGCCCGGACTCATTGCCCAGCGACCAAATGATTATTGAGGGATGATTACGATCGCGCTGCACCATGCGGGTCACGCGTTCGCTCATGGCGGGCAGCCAGCGCGGATCGTCTGCAAGGCGGCTCATCGGCACCATACCGTGGGTTTCGATGTTGGCTTCATCAACAACGTACAGCCCGTAGCGATCGCAAAGCCGGTACCACAGCGGATGGTTCGGGTAGTGCGAGCAGCGCACGGCGTTGAAGTTGTGCTGCTTCATGATTTCGATATCGCGGCGCATGGTCGCTTCGTCCATCACCTGGCCGTTTTCCGGGTGATGCTCGTGCCGGTTAACCCCGCGGATCAGCAGCGGTTTACCGTTGAGCTTCAGCAGGCCATTGCTGATATCAACGCGTCGGAAGCCCACGTCGCACGCCTCAATCTCAAGCACTTCACCCTGCGGGTTGATAAGCGCAATCGTCAGGCGATACAGTTCTGGCGTTTCAGCGCTCCAGAGCGCGGGCTGTTCAACGGGCATCGCCGCCGTTAAGCGCTCTGCCCAGCTGCCGCGCTCGTCGACGATGGCTGACCCTGGACGCCGGGAAACGCAGGCGCATTTTTCCTCCGCGCGCCACAGGGTAAAAACCACCTCGCAGTCTGCAAAGCCAGCGCCTGCCAGCGCGACATCAACCTTCAGCACCGCGCGGTCCAGCTCCTTATTCAGGTCCGTCACCACGTGATAATCGGCAATCCGGGTATCGGGTTTATGCAGCAAAGTCACATCGCGGAAAATGCCGCTCATGCGCCACATGTCCTGATCTTCAAGATAGCTGCCGTCGCACCAGCGCAATACCATGACCGCCAGGCGGTTCTGCCCGGGGCGTAATGCCGCCGAGAGGTCAAATTCGGCGGGCAGCCGACTGTCCTGGGAATAGCCTATCCACTTCCCGTTGCACCAGAGATGGAACGCCGAGTTCACACCGTCAAAGATGATGTGTGTTTGCCCGCTCTGAAGCCAGGCGTCATTCATTTCAAATGTGAGCGAGTAACAACCTGTCGGATTTTCCTGCGGCACAAAAGGTGGGTTAACGGGGATGGGATAGGTGACATTGGTGTAGATGGGCGTGTCAAACCCCTGCATCTGCCAGTTCGACGGTACGGGCATCGCGACGGCATCCGCGCAATCTTCGGTGCCCCATTCCTCAGGAACCTGCTCGGGAGCAGAAAAGTAGCTAAATCGCCACATCCCATTAAGAGTGCGCCTGCTGGTGGTTCCGGCGTCATCTCTGGCGGAAGATTCATTGCGCCAGCTGTGTAACGGCGCATGTGCGGCCAGGCGGTTCCACTGGGTGACGCCGGAGTTTTCCCAGTCCCGACGGGCCAGAATGGCGCTGAGGGTCAGCGGTGAAGTGGTGGACATAGTAACCTCTTTGCGAAGCGCTCACAATTTTGGTTAACATGCCCTGGCACTCTGCGATGGTAAAGCGCCCATTCGCCGGGTAGCGAGTCAGATCACAAAGTTTTATTTGCGGGCAATCTGCTCGGCAAGGAGTGCCAGGCTTCTAAGCTGCTCCGCCAGATCCTCGCGTTCAGCCTGCTTCGGGTTGCGGCGTGCGCTTGAATGACGGGTAACCAGCGTCACCGGCAGTTGAACCTGCCAGCACGCCTCCTCCCCGGTGGGGGCCAGCAGCCATTCCACGCTGCGTTCACCCGCATCGCGAAACGCCTGACGAATGGTCGTCAGCGGCGGGGAAAACCAGGCGCTGTCGGCCGTATCGTCAAACCCGACCACCGACATCTGGCCAGGAATAGCGATCCCTTTTTCCGCGCAGGCGCGCATTACCCCGAGCGCCATCTGATCGTTAGCCACCAGAATGGCATCCGGTAATATCGTCCCCGACAGAAGGACATGCCCTTTCTCATAGCCGCTGGCGGCGCTCCAGTCACCGTAAGCCACCTCAACGGCTTCATGCCACGCGCGGGCCAGAGCGGCTTTCCACCCCGCCAGACGCGCCCGAGCAGAGACCGAGCTTTCCGGCCCGCTCAGCAGAGCAATATGTCGATGCCCCAGCGAAAGCAGATGCTCAACGCCCAGACGCGCCCCCTGCTCCGCGTTAAACACGAGGCTGTTTACCCGCGCTGAAGGTGCCACATCGAGGAACAGCACCGGGACGGGCGACGCCAGTGCCCTGAGTTCTTCGGCGAGCAGATCGTCAAGCGGAACATTCACCAGCAGCGCGTCCACCCGCTGCGCCAGCAGCGCCTGAAGCGCGACCTGACAGTGCTGCGGCTGTTCAACCATGGAGATAAGAACACTTGCCCCCTGTTCCGCCGCGCGGGATTTTACCGCCGACACAATTTGCGAGGGCGCATGCAGGGCCAGATCGGTGGTGATAAGTCCCAGCGTGCGGGTGCGTTTACCCGCCAGCTGCTGTGCGCGCAGGTTAGGCACGTAGTGCAGCTCCGCCATCGCCTGCTGCACCTTTTCCCGCGTACGGGCAGAAACATGCTCCGCGTCGTTAATGACGCGGGAAACGGTCTGATAAGAAACCCCCGCAAGGAGGGCGACATCGTAGAGAGTGATAGCTTTCATGCATTGTGGCATCGCGTGAGTCGGGGCCCATTATTGTGGCACAGCGACGCCGTTAAAACATGTGAGCGCTTCGCAAAATTAAACAACCCGCTCCGGCTGAGGTATTTCCGCAATGCGCGGCTTTTGGCGAAACCAGGGCAGACAGAGCTGGATAAGCGGGCCAATGGTCAGGGCATAAAGTACGGTTCCCACGCCAAAGGTGCCGCCAAGCACGCACCCAATCAGCAGGACGGACACTTCAATTGAGGTGCGCACGCTACGAATGGACCACCCCAGCCGGGCGTGAATGCCGGTCATCAGACCGTCGCGCGGGCCTGGCCCGAAACCGGCCCCGATGTACATGCTGGTCGCAATCGCGTTCATCACGATGCCCGACACCAGGAAAGCGATTCGAACGGGTAACGATTCCAGTTCCGGGATAAGCGCCATGCTGGCGTCCGCCGCCAGACCGATACAAATCACGTTACTGATCGTGCCAAGCCCCGGCATCTGGCGCAGCGGGATCCACAGCAGCAGCACCGCAGCGCCGGTCACAATAATCACCGTTCCGATAGTCATTCCCAGCTGTAACCCCACCCCAAGGTGAAATACATCCCAGGGGTCGACGCCCAAATCGGAACGAATAAACATCGCGGTGGACAGGCCATACAGTCCTAAACCGACATAGAGTTGTAGCAGACGACGTACCATTTTTATCTTCTCCAGTGAACCAGGCTTTCATCCTGACCTAAAATGGCACTATGATTAATGTCCAGTTTTCAAATAGTGGACTGTATATGTCATCACGCCGCTTCGGAAGTCAGTCTCTGGTACGCCTTTTAGGCCACTGGCAACAAGCCTCATCCCGAACCCCGCTCTGGCGACAGCTGGCCGACGCGCTGCGTTTATTAATCCTTGACGGACGGCTGGCACTGAATACGCGGCTGCCGGGCGAGCGTGAGCTGGCCGCGGCGCTGGACGTGAGCCGTACCACCGTCAGCAGCGCGCTCGCCCACCTGCGTGAAGAGGGATATCTTGAAAGCCGCCACGGCAGCGGGTCACGCGTGATCCTCCCGGATACGCGCGCCGTTCCCACTCTTTCCGCGGCGAGCGCGGCACTGGATCTCTCCACTGCCGCCCTCAATGCCGGGCCGGAGATCCATCAGGCGTATACCCATGCGCTCACGGCCATTACCCAGCATCTCTCGCTGACGGGCTACGATCAGCTAGGGCTGCCGACGCTGCGGGAAGCCATCGCTGCACGCTATACCGCGCGTGGTCTTCCCACCCGCGCGGACGAAGTGATGGTGGTCAATGGCGCCGTCAGCGGCTTCGCGCTGGTCCTGCGGATGATGACCGGGCCCGGGGATCGCGTCGTGGTCGATCACCCCACCTATCCGCTGGCGATTGCCGCCATTCAGGGCGCGCAGTGTCGGCCCGTGGGGGTGTCGCTGCCGGAAACCGGCTGGGATACGGATGGCTTCGCCGCCACGCTTGCCCAAACCGCGCCGCGCCTGGCGTACCTGATGCCGGATTTTCATAATCCGACCGGGCGCTGTATGGATATTGCCACCCGTCAGGCCATCACGGATATTGCAGCCCAAACCCGCACGGCGCTGGTGGTGGATGAAACGATGGTGGATCTCTGGTTTGATGCGCCTCCCCCGCCACCGCTGGCTGCCTTCAACCCGCAGGCCACCGTCATCACTTTAGGCTCCGCCGGCAAAAGCTTCTGGGGAGGGCTGCGTCTAGGCTGGATCCGCGCCTCATCGCGCACCATCGCCACGCTTGCCCAGACGCGGGATACGCTGGATTTAGGCTCGCCGCTGCTGGAACAGCTGGCAATGCAGTGGCTCATTAACAACAGCGAGACGTTTCTGCCCGCACGCCGGAAGATGCTAGCGGAACGGCGCGATCGATGCGGTGACCTGCTGCGAGAACATTTTCCGGAGTGGAAATTCCACGAGGCGGAAGGCGGGCTCTCCTACTGGATAGAGCTACCGGGCATGCTGGCGACACAGCTTGCCGCACGGGCAGAAATAATCGGAATTAACCTTGGAACCGGGACGCGATTTGGTTTATCGGGGGCGTTTGACCGCTATTTACGTATGCCCTTCTCGCTGGAATCGACAGAGCTTGAGCAGGCGTTACTGAGGATCAAACCGTTATGGCTCACCCTGAATAAAAACGTGCCATCGTTAAAACGCAGCGTAATCTAATATTAAAATATTTGAAGCAGATCATAAAATAAAAACTGCTGACTGTAATATATGCAGTCAGCAGTTTTCACTGGTCAGTGTTTAATGCTGAGGAGGAATAGGAAAGCCTTTTAGTGAAATAACGAAATTATCACCGTCTTTCTTTATTTTTGCACCGGTATCACACCAGTCAGACGCAATACGAAAGAACTCATCGCTTCCAACATTCCAGCCAAGACGTACATGCTTCACGTAGCCTGAACGCAACAGATCGCAGGCCTCGTTGTAGTCACTGGCAGTTGACAGTTGTTGTTTCATTTTCTCTTCTTCAGAAGTTTACGTAGAGCCTTGATTTCTTTAGGAGTAAAAGGAGAAACACTCTCTTCTTCCGTATGCTGATTATCAATATCCTCTTCCGATACTCCCGCCTCTTCTACTGCTTCGAATGCCAGCAGCAGCAGTTTCTCTGTTGTCACGCTTAAATTCTCGTTATTGAGTTCCGCATAGTGGCGAAGCCTTTCTTTTAGCGCGTCATCAATCTTAACGTTTAATACCGCTGTAGCCATGTTTGTCACTTCCCTTCGGAATAAGTACTTTATTTAATACACGAAGTTAACAATGTTATCCAGATATAAATTTTTTCGAGTTATGGAAGAAAATAGACATCCAATTATAAAATGACAGTCTATTATTACAGGTTTATGACAATAATATTTCAGCGCGATGAAATATATATTACACGATATAGGCATAATATTATTGTGGGATAGCAGTCAAAAGTGAGAGGTGAAAGCAGGAAGATTTTATGAGGGCGGAAATGGGTAGGGGCCCTGCCAGCTAAGCTTTTCCAATAAAACCTATGTATTTCAATGCACTAAAAAGCGGTGGGGCAATGATTTTGTATCACCCAAAGTATACACTGGCAAGCCGTTTTCTCATGCGACAGACACAAAAAACCGGGGCTGACCCGGCTTTGTATGGCTTTTGACCAAACTCCATCTAAGCCACATTTTCCACTACCATGTAGGATCGCCCAACCTCTTCAATCAGTGGTTGGAGGTTCGTATTGCTGCCTTTGACTGTAAATAGGTCTTCTGGCTGTTCATCTTTTACGGCTTTTTTAACATAACCATAATACAGACGACTAACCGCAGTCCTTAAAGATACCGCCGTACAAGAAGATAAAGCGACCACATTTTCCCCTGTGTACTTGAACACTGGCGGCTCATAGTTTTTGATCACGCTCCGGCAAGAGTTCACAAATTGTGTGAACGCTTCAATTTTACCTGCCAGGGCCATACGACGGGCATGTTCGATCTCATCTACCGTGAGAGCGGGAGCGGAATATCTGTCGCACAAATGGGTGGGCCCTTGACGGCTAGCTATACTCTTATTTTCAGTGTCATAGGGTGCGGTCATGCGGGGAAAATAGCGTTACGGATTAGCTTAATGAGATTGCCGATGCGAAAGCATCGCCCGGCAATATTGAATTCAGGGTGAGAAATAAATCGATCAGGATGCAGGAGGCGTTAACGGCTGAACGTCATTGCTATTCACCCAGCCGTGCGTCGTTTTTCCGCTACGGGCGACAAACTCTACCTCTGCCCAGCCAGCCTGGGTTTGTATTACCCCTACTACGTCTCCTTTAACGATCCAGGCTTTACGCCGGGTCGCGGCATCAGGCGTGGAGCTCAGATAAGCCCGCGGGCTGCTTACCTTCATCAGCGTTTGCCACTGTGTCTGCCGCGTCCTCTCCAGTTCCAGACCTGTCGCAATTTCAGGCATCAGCACATTCATACACCCAGCATGGTTTTGCCCATCAGGAATGGCTAATGTGACACCCGCGGTATTCGCGGCAATATGGCCCGCGAGCACAGATGAAGACCATGAAGTGATGGTGTCTGGCTGTTGCGCTGAAACATGGCCTGTCAGAAAGAAAGTGCAGGTACGTTTTACGCTGTCTTCAGCCGATTCAGAGTAATACCCGGTGATATTGCCCGTCGGAGAGACGGCGAGTAACAAACCTTCATATACGCCAGACTGTAGCGTCGTGGCATACGAAGAAAACGCCGCCATTAAGACTGAAAAACCGCAAACTATGCGCATCATTTTAATTTTCATCTCCGCCCCTTCTCCAGGCTTTCATAAGTTCTGCGAATTTTAACGTCATAATCACCGAAATCGCTTCCGTTATAGTTAAATGCCATATTATAAAAGTCCTTATTTACCATTGCCGACAGTAGTGAGCTGTTCTTATTGCACAAATGTAAAAAAGCATTTAATTGCTTACCGGCATTTGACTTCATATCTTTTAAAAATGTGCCGAGATCTTTATAACCGCACGATTCGTAATTAAACCCCATAATCTGGAACATCCCCCATGAACACGATTTTATCGCAGCTTCGGCATCAAGTGCGTAAGCCTTCGCCAGGGTATTCCATGCAGAAAGCTGGTAGATATTGTTTTTTTGCCATTCCGGATCCGCTTTCTTTACATATTTATAAGACAAAAAAGGTGGGTTTGATCGTATTTCCTTTTGGTGTATTTTCGGAAAATATGCCCTTCATACGCAATAATCGGTAGATTTAAAGCATTAAACCCAGATCGTCCGCCCGACTCCACAATAGAAAAAGCTTTGATGATATTCAGTTCTACCCGACGATTAAGATTTTCCCAGGCTTCAGTAAAGTCCTGTTCCGTCAGCGATACAGCCCCATCAATACCAGGTGCCATCAGCTTGCTTCGCTCAAGGGGTTCATCTGCTACGTTGTAGCGCTCTTTTCTCAGATAATCGTTAACCAGCTGACGGACGCTATTTTCATTGGCAGAAGGTTGCCTAAAAAATGAAGACGTGAAAGACGATTGTTGAGACGCAAGGGGATATTTCATCGCAGCAGCAACTAATCCACGGAAAGTCTTCCCTTCTGGCTCAATAACCCCATCGGGATGCTGGAAACGCAAATGAATGGACTGAAACTGGCTGATGGTTCTGATCAATGTCGGGGAAATAATCCCATCTTCTGGGATGTCATACTGGATGATAGGCTTAATGAGATTAAACAGGTATTGCACGATAATCACGTCGCGCTGAAAGTTTCCTGCTTTACCTGGCGTTCCTACGGCACTTTTCAATAAAGGTGACAAACGTCTGAGAGAATTATCCATTTCTGAGTACTCATAAATGAAAAAATATACGGTTAGTGGGAAACCGCATCTCGTGATCGACAGCATCAAGCTGCTCACATCCAGCAGGCATTGATACGCCACTTGCGCCGCACCAGGTAAACACTGAAAACAGGAGTTATTGGGAGCACAAATGGGTGGGGGCCCTGCCAGCTACATCCCGGCACACACGTCGTCTGCCCTGGCTGCTTCCTTCCGGACCTGACCTGGTGAACAGAGTAGCGTTGCGGGAGAACCAACAGAGCCCCCATTGAGAGCGTTGATAACCAACGCGCTGGCGCATTATCCCTGTGCTAAAGCCCAATTGCAAGTGACCAGGAACCGGATGCTGGTTTCTTGCGCAAACAGGCGCAGCAATCATGAAGATCTTCGTTTACCATAGCGTTCCAGAAACTCCCCCCACAGGTGAAGGTATGGACGAACACGACTCCTTTCCACAGCGCGTATGGCAAATCGTGGCCTCAATCCCGGAAGGCTATGTCACTACCTATGGTGATGTTGCGCGCCTGGCCGGTTCCCCGCGCGCGGCGCGACAGGTTGGAGGCGTCCTGAAACGGCTACCGGAAGGCAGTACGTTGCCCTGGCATCGCGTGGTGAATCGTCATGGGAACATTTCGCTCACCGGGCCGGATCTTCAGCGTCAGCGTCAGGCGTTACTTTCAGAGGGTGTCCAGGTGACAGGGTCGGGTCAGATTGATTTGCAGAAATTTCGCTGGATATATTGACCCCTCTCCCGGAGGAGAGGGGAAATGCAGGAATTACATCTGAGTCGGTGGGGTTGGCAGAGACGGCTGATTGGTCTGCGGTGCGACCGGTACTTCGGTCTGCTGCACCGGCACCAGGTTCAGGTCGATTTTTGTCCCACCGTTGTTGATTGCTTCCTGAACCGTATCGGTGATAAAGACCAGCTTACCGTTGATGGTTACCGCTGCACTCAGCAGAATACGGGCGTTAGGCTGCACGTCCGACGGGTTATACGGCAACACGAAGCTAAATGGCGCCTGCTTACCTTCTGTACGGACCGCACGCTGGGCCACGACTTTAGACGGCGCGTCGGCCAGGGAAGCATCAGACAGCGTTACCGTTAGTACCGCGTCCGGTGGCAGAGCGACTCTCTGCTTGATCCAGATTGTACCGGAAACGTTAGGCTGCTGAATGGACTGCTGTGAAAGGGTGTTAATCCCGTTCGGATCTGCAGCTGGAACCGGCACCTGGGCGCTCTTACCGGCACAGGCGGACAACGCCACCGCAATAGCTACACCACTAAGCATGGGCACGAGTTTCATTGAAGTCTCCTTATCAATGCACCAGCGGGATCGATCCCATCCGATGTCGTTTCAATCACATAACGTATTCAAGTGTGGCACAGATCACCGATTTATGCCTGAAAACGTGCCGATATTCAGATTATTCTACCCATCGGACCACTTTCATTTCTGCGTTATACTCTGCCTATCTTTCGCTGCGGCGTTTATTGAGGACAACTATGAGTCAGGCACTGAACAATCTGCTGACATTACTAAATCTGGAAAAAATTGAGGAAGGACTCTTTCGCGGACAGAGCGAAGATCTCGGCTTGCGCCAGGTCTTCGGGGGGCAAGTCGTCGGACAAGCACTGTACGCAGCAAAGGAGACTGTCCCGGCAGACCGTCTGGTGCATTCATTCCACAGCTACTTCTTACGCCCTGGCGATAGCGCAAAACCGATTGTGTATGACGTTGAAGTTCTGCGAGACGGCAACAGTTTCAGCGCGCGCCGCGTAGCGGCCATTCAGAGCGGCAAGCCGATCTTTTACATGACGGCCTCTTTCCAGGCGCCGGAGCCGGGCTACGAGCATCAGAAAGTGATGCCCCCGGCTCCGTCACCCGACTCTTTAAAATCAGAGACGGATATTGCTCGCGCGCTGGCGCATCTGCTTCCGCCGCAGGTCAAAGAGAAGTTTCTCTGCGATAAGCCGCTGGAGATCCGCCCGGTTGAGTTCCACAACCCAATGAAAGGGCATACTGCCGAACCGAAACGCCAGGTTTGGATCCGTGCCAACGGGGCCGTGCCGGAAGATTTCCGCGTCCATCAGTATCTGCTGGGCTATGCGTCTGACTTCAACTTCCTGCCGGTGGCGCTGCAGCCGCACGGCGTTGGTTTCCTGGAAAAAGGGATGCAGGTCGCGACGATCGATCACTCCATGTGGTTCCACCGTCCGTTCAACATGAATGAGTGGCTGCTTTACAGCGTGGAGAGCACGTCAGCGTCGAGCGCACGCGGATTTGTGCGTGGAGAATTTTATACTCAGGACGGCGTGCTGGTCGCTTCGACGGTGCAGGAAGGGGTGATGCGTAATCGCGGGTGATTGTGTGCGGCCTGATGCCCTCCCCCTGACCCTCTCCCACCGGGAGAGGGAATACACATTAAAAACGGCAACCAGAGGTTGCCGTTTTGTTGTTTATCAGGCGTTATACGCATTCTCGCCGTGGCTGTTAACGTCCAGACCTTCGCGCTCCTGCTCTTCCGGTACGCGCAGACCCACCGTCATATCCGCCAGCTTATAGCCAATGAAGGCCACAACGGCAGACCAGACAACGGTGATAGCAATACTTTCCAGCTGCACCAGCACCTGATGAACCATGGTGACACCTTCCGCGTAACCCACGCCACCGAGCGATTTCGCCGCGAAGATACCGGTCATGATACAACCGACTATGCCGCACACGCCGTGCACGCCGAATACATCGCATGGGTCGTCGACGCGCAGCACACGTTTCAGTGCGGTGACGCCCCACAGACCCGCCAGACCCGACACCAGGCCGACCAGCAGCGCACCGCCGACACCGACATAACCACACGCAGGGGTGATACCAACCAGACCGGCAATCGCACCTGAACAGGCACCCAGCAGAGAAGGTTTCCCGCGTACCGCCCACTCGCCAAACACCCAAGAGAGGATTGCACCCGCCGTGGCAACAACGGTGTTCACGAACGCCAGCGCGGCGATTTCGTTGGCCGCACTTGCTGAGCCGGCGTTGAAGCCAAACCAGCCAAAGTAGAGGATCGCAGTACCGGTAAAGACCATCGGCAGGTTGTGCGGTTTGAACGCCTCTTTACCGAAGCCCACGCGTTTGCCAATCAGATAAGCGCCCACCAGACCCGCGACCGCGGCGTTAATGTGTACAACGGTACCGCCCGCGAAGTCCAGCGCACCGTGCGTTGCCAGCAGACCGCCACCCCAGACCATGTGCGCAATCGGCACATAGGAGAGCGTCATCCAGACCACCACGAAGATCAGAACGGCAGAGAAACGAATACGCTCCGCCAGCGCGCCCACAATAAGCCCGACGGTAATACAGGCGAAGGAGCCCTGGAACGCCACGTGAATATACTGATAGAAGCTGCCCATCAGCGCGGTCAGCTCAATATTTTTCAGCATCACCCAGTCGAAGTTACCAAAAAACGCGTTGCCCGTACCGAACGCCAGCGAGTAACCGTAAACCACCCACAGCACGCAGACCAGCGCAAACGTCACGGCAACCTGCGTCAGCATGGAGAGAACGTTTTTGCCACGGATCAGGCCGCCGTAGAACAGCGCAATGCCCGGAATGGACATGAAAAGCACCAGCGCGGTGCTGATCATCATAAAGGCGTTATCGGCTTTATCAGCCACCGCAGGGGCAGCAGCCAGCGCCAGGCCCGGCAGCAGCGCCAGCGAACCCAGACCCGTTTTAAGTGTTGCTATCTTCATTTTCTCGATCCCTATCACTGTGTGCCAGGCGTTATTTACAATGCCGCTTCGTCAGATTCGCCGGTACGGATGCGAATGACGCGCTGCAGTTCGGCAACGAAAATTTTGCCGTCGCCAATTTTGCCGGTATAGGCCGCTTTGCTAATGACATCAATGACTTCATCAAGCTGATCGTCAGCAATCGCGACATCAATTTTTACTTTTGGCAGAAAGTTAACGCTGTATTCCGCCCCGCGATAAAGCTCGGCATGACCCTTCTGACGACCAAAGCCTTTCACTTCGGTGACAGTCAGTCCCTGAATACCCATTGAAGACAACGCTTCACGCACGTCTTCGAGTTTGAATGGTTTGATTACAACCGTAACCAGCTTCATAGATCCCCTCCAGTCAGAATTCGGTAATGGCCGTAGCTTACGCTGAAGGTATTGCAAGGGATGTGCCAGAAATGAAAACGAGGAGGAACGGCGGCGCACAGAGCATTACACGGCCTTGATAATCGAACTGATGAAAAAAAACGCACCATGCCGGTGCGTGGTGCGTTTCAGTTTTGCACCAACAGGAATGACTGTTAGCGCGCCGCCTCTTTTTGGTGCATCAGGCGCTAAGCGACTCTTCATCGCGCACGCTGGCCGCCAGCTCTTCGCCCGCCAGCTGCAGCTGGTACATCTGCCAGTAGCGCCCTTTTGCTTCCAGCAGTTCACGGTGGGTACCACTCTCAACGGCCTGTCCGCGATGTAGCACCAGAATGGTATCGGCATCGACGATGGTGGAAAGACGGTGGGCAATCACCACCAGCGTCGTATGGTCGCGTACGGCGGAGAGTGCCTGCTGGATGGCCTGCTCGGTGCCGGAGTCAATACTGGCAGTGGCTTCATCCAGAATCAGGATCTGCGGCGTTTCAATCAGCACCCGCGCCAGCGCCAGGAGCTGCTTTTGCCCGACAGAGAGATTATTCCCCTGCTCGCCCAGTCTGGTATTTATCCCATCGCTAAACCCGCGCGCAAGCTCTGCCAGCTGCACTTTTTCCAGCACGTCCCAGACCTGTTCCTGGGTGTAGTCTCGTCCCAGAGTCACGTTGGCGTAGAAGGTATCGGCCAGCACGACCGGATCCTGTTGCACCATCGCGACGCCTTTACGCAACACGGTGTGGCTGAGAGACGCGAGCGGGCGCCCGTCGAGGCGGATTTCGCCGCGCGTGACCGGGTAATAGCCCATCAACAGGCTGGCAAGTGTGCTCTTACCGCTGCCGGTATGCCCCACCAGCGCCACGAAACCGCGCGACGGAACGTCAAGCGTGATGTCCTGAAGCACCAGCCGATCTTCGCGATAGGCAAACGATACGTTATCAAAGGCGATAGTCCCGCTTTGCAGAGGTTGCTCGTCATTGCCGTAGGCCTGACGCGGCCTGTCCATCAGCTCAAACACGCGCTCACCGGCGACCACCGCCTGCTGCAGCATCGATTGCTGGGTGGTGAGCTCGATCAACGGCTCGTTAAGGCGTCCCAGATAGCTAATAAAGGCGTATAGCACGCCCACCTCAATCGTACCGTTTGAGCTCAGCCCAAAGAGCATCAGCAGCCCGCAAAGCACCAGCGCCGAGAAAAGGCTCAGCAGCGGACGCAGCAGGAAACCGTCCAGCCGCAGCGTCTGCATACGCGCCATATAGTGCGAACGGCTGGCTTCCCCCATGCGTTCGCCAAAGCGGGCCTGCTGGCGGAACTGCTGGATGACGCTCATGCCGTTAATCACTTCGTTGAAGCCATCGTTGATGTCGGCCAGATAGGCGCGAACCCGGCGCACAATCGGCGTGCTGTAACGCTGGTAAATCACCATGACGATCAGCACCGCCGGGAAGATGGTGATCGCCACCAGCGCCATGCGCCAGTCAAGGCTGAACATCGCAACCAGCATCGCGCCAATCAGTGCCGCGCTGCGCAATACGGTCGCCACAACGGTGACGTACAGATCGCGGATCACCTCGGTATCGTTGGTCACGCGCGAGATCACCTGCCCGACCGGCTGGATATCAAACTCGCTGAGCGGCTGGCGAAGCGCCGCGTCCATCACATCCGTACGCAGTTGCTGAACAACGCCCACGGCAGCACGGTTAAACAGCAGCGACTGAGCATAGTGCAGCCCTGCCGCCGCCAGCTGAAGGCCAACGTAGGCCACGCCTAACCCCGCCACCAGCCCCAGGGGCAGATAGCTTTTGGCGACCATATTGTCGATGAAGTAGCTAATGAGCAAAGGACCGCTCACTTCAGCAATCGCCGCAATCCAGAGTAAAAGCACGGCAACGGAGAGCGGTTTACGCCACGGCGAGCCGTAGGCCAGCAGACGTTTGAGCGTCGGCCACATCGTTCCGAGCTTACGCATTGGCGGCCTCCTCATCTTCTTCCGGCGCATCGTCCAGCGCCGCCTCAAGCTGTTGATAGCGGTACATATCGCGATACCAGCCCGGCTGCTCGGCAAGCGTTTCATGCTGCCCGCGCTGGGCAATGTGCCCGTGCTGCAAGACCAGAATTTCGCTGGCTTCGGTTAGCGCAGACAAACGGTGGGCGCTGATAATGACCGTGCGTCCGTCGCCCCACTGGCGCAGGTTATGCAGAATTTGATGCTCGGTACGGCCGTCCACGGCGGAAAGTGCATCATCCAGAATCAGGATTTCAGCATTCAGCAGCAGCGCGCGGGCAATGGAGATACGCTGTTTTTGCCCGCCGGACAGCATGACGCCGCGTTCCCCGACTTCCGTCTCGTACCCCTGCGGCAGACGCAAAATATCATCATGAACGCTGGCCAGACGCGCCACGTGTTCAATCTCTTCCTGCGTCGCCCCAGGGCGGCCAAGGGCGATGTTGTTCGCCACGGTGTCCGAAAATAAAAACGGCGTCTGGCTGACGACCGCCAGGCGACCACGCCACTCGTCCAGCAGCAGATTCGTCAGGGGGATATCATGGAAACGAATATCGCCCTCGGTGACGTCAAAGTGGCGCTGGAGCAGAGAGAGCACGGTACTTTTACCGGATCCCGTCGGGCCGCAGATGCCCAGCATCTGGCCCGGCTGAAGCGTAAAGCTGACGTTCTCCAGCACCGGATGCTCCGTTTGTGGATAGACAAACTTGCGGACGTCGACATGCATGACGCCGCGTCCTTCCGGTACGACTTCGCTGCCGTCATTGACCACCGGCGCTTCGGCCAGCATGGCGCGAATACGGCTGTAGGCGGCGCTGCCGCGCTCCACGATGTTAAACATCCAGGCCAGCGCCAGCATCGGCCAGATCATGAGACCCAGATACATCGCAAAGCTTGTCAATTGCCCCAGGGTAAGCGCGCCCTGCACAACCATCCAGCTTCCGCCGCCAATGGCCAACATATTTGCCATGCCGATTGCGATATAAATCGTCGGGTCGAAACGGGCGTCGATACGCGCGACGCGCATGTTTTTCGCCCCCGTGTCTGCCGCATCGGCGGCAAACAGCGCAGACTGCCGGTCTTCCAGACCAAACGCTTTGATCATGCGGATGCTGGTCATGCTCTCCTGGGTGCGATCGTTCAGCGACGAAAACGCCGCCTGCGCCAGCTTAAAACGCTCGTGTAGCTGTTCACCATAGCGATTGATCGCCAGCGCCATGAGCGGCATCGGCAGCAGGGCCAGCAGGGTCAACTGCCAGCTGATCTGCGTGGACATCACGATCAGCACCGCACAGCCCATCACCAGCGAGTCCACCAGCGTCAGCACCCCTTCCCCGGCGGCAAAGACCACGCGATCGACGTCGTTCGTCGCGCGGGCGATGAGATCCCCGGTGCGATGGCGCAGATAAAATTCGGGATGCTGTCGGCTCAGCTGGCGGTAAAAATCTTCACGTAGCTCAACGGCCAGCTGATAGGACGCACCAAACAGCAGCACGCGCCAGACGTAGCGCAGCAGATAAACAATGACTGCCGTCAGCACCAGCGTGCCGACCCACATCAACACCCGTGCGGTGGTGTAATGCTGTTCGGTGACGCCATCCACGACGTAGCCCACCACTTTCGGCGGGATCAGCTGCAGGATGGCAATGATAATAAGCAGGGCGACTGCACCGAGGTAGCGTTGCCACTCCCGACGAAAGTACCAGCTTAATTGGGCAAATAATCGCACGCGGTTTGTTCCTGAAGGTATTTTACGAAGTTATTCAATAGGTAATGCTGTGGTGTATTTAATCTGTTCCATGGCGAAGCTTGAGGTGACGTCCGATAACCCCGGGACGCTGTTCACCAGCCGCTTGTAGAAGTCATCATAGCGCTTCATGTCGGCCACCTGGACGCGCATCAGATAATCGTACTCGCCGGCCATGCGCCAGAAACCGAGCACTTCGGGCATCTCAGACACCTGGGTGACGAAGCGGCAATACCACTCGCTGCTGTGATGCTGAGTTTTTATCAGCACAAATGCCGTCAACCCAAGCCCCAGCTTTTCGGGATCTAACAGCGCGACGCGTCCCAGAAGAATGCCGTCATCTTCCAGCTTCTTAAGACGCTTCCAGCACGGGGTGGTGGTCAGATTAACGGCATCTGCCAGCGCCTGCAAAGAGAGGGTACAGTCATTTTGCAGCAATGAAAGGAGCTTGCGGTCAATTTTATCTAGCATACCCACCTCTCAGAGAAAATTTTTCTCCCTTCATTCTATTTTAAAGGCCAGATAGCAACAATTTTTTCTGTGCTTTTCGCTATGCTAGGCACAAAATGACAAACGGATAACGACGATGAATAGCACCTGGGTTAAACATGCGATCAGCGAAATCAATGCCGACTATCAGCGCTCGGCGGATACGCACCTGATTCGCCTTTCCCTGCCGGGATTTGACGGCATTCAGCTCTATCTGAAAGATGAAAGCACCCATCCTACCGGCAGCCTGAAGCATCGCCTGGCGCGCTCGCTGTTTTTATACGGTTTATGTAACGGCTGGATTAAAGAAGGCACCACTATCATTGAATCTTCGTCCGGTTCAACGGCGGTGTCCGAAGCCTATTTTGCCCGCCTGCTGGGCCTGCCGTTTATCGCGGTGATGCCGTCCTGCACCGCAAAACGCAAAATCGAACAGATCGAATTTTACGGCGGACGCTGCCACTTTGTGGAAAGCGCCTGCGAAATCTACGCCGCTTCTGAAATGCTGGCCCGCGAGCTGAACGGCCACTATATGGACCAGTTCACCTTCGCCGAGCGCGCGACGGACTGGCGCGGGAATAACAACATTGCCGACAGTATTTTCCGCCAGATGACCCACGAACCACATCCGGTTCCGTCCTATATCGTCATGAGCGCCGGTACCGGCGGCACGTCAGCCACGATCGGACGCTACATCCGCTGTCAGGGTTACGATACCCAGCTGATGGTGGTTGACCCGCAAAACTCCGTGTTCCTCGACTACTGGCAAAATCGCGATGCCGGCCTGCGCAGCCCGGTGGGCAGTAAAATTGAAGGGATTGGCCGCCCGCGCGTGGAGCCCTCTTTCATCCCCGACGTGGTGGACGAGATGATGCGCGTGGCGGATGCCGCAAGCGTGGCAACGGCGCACTGGCTGGAAACGCAGCTGGGCCGCAAAGTGGGCGCCTCGACGGGAACAAATATGTGGGGCGCACTGCAGCTTGCCGCGCGCATGCGTGAAGAGGGCCGCACCGGTTCCATCGTCACGCTGCTGTGCGACAGCGGCGAGCGTTATCTCGAGACCTACTACAATGCGGAGTGGGTGCAGGCCAACATCGGCGATATCGCCCCGTGGAAAGCGCAGATTGCAGAACTGGTGAAATAAAAAAAGCCAGACCGAAGTCTGGCTTGCTGGAAGGGTCTCACTATTCGGGGGAATACGGGAGATTGTTGTTGTCCAGCCAATGAGTCAAAAAATGAGACACTGCTTCATTGCGGCAGTGGCCAATAACCGGCAGATGGGGAAGTTCTGCTTTCAGCTGCGCCATCGCATTCCCCATGATCAGACCGCGACCTACGCTACCCAGCATTTCGCGGTCGTTCATGGCATCACCAAACGCCATACACTCCTGGAGCGTTAAGCCCAGGTGGTCGCTCAGAACCGCCAGAGCGGAACCTTTGTTACAGCCCACCGGCAGCACTTCCAGACAATCAACCGCCGAGAAGGTCAGATGCGCCCGGTCGCCTAGCGCCTCATTCAGCTGAATCCGTAAGCGACACAGATCGTCGTGATCGCCACAGAAACAGATCTTAGTGACCGCATGGGCGGGGATCCGACGCAGATCGATAAGCTGGTACCTGAAGCCGCTGTATACATGCGCGTGCAATAATTCCGGGATTTCGCTTCCGGTAAACCAGCCGCGATCGTTAAAGACGTGGACGCTGGCCTGCGTGTCCCAGTTGCTGTGCAGCACGATATCCGCGACTTCCGGGTTGAGATCCTGCCGGTGCAGCACATCTCCTTCTACGGAGTGAATTCGCGTCCCGTTGCCGGTGATCAGAAAAGCGTCGAGGGAGAACGCCCCCAGCAAATGGCGCATCTCCAGCACATGACGCCCGGTGGCAAACGTCAGGGTGACATCACGCTCGCGCAGGCGCTTCAGCGTGTTCAGGGTTTTTTCCCCTAAACGGTGATCCGGCATTAACAGCGTACCGTCCATATCAAATGCAGCGAGCCGAGCCATGATTACTCCCGAAATGTGATGCGGTTAACTTGTGCATCAGTATCGTGTGAGATATACGGAAGTAATAGTGAATAGATGAAAATTATTGTTCCGGGTTTCTTATGCGCCAGCTCAATCGACTCAATCAGTATCACCGCCTCTGGCAGCCTTCCCTGGGTGCAACGCAACAGGTCACTATCAGCGAGCTGGCTGCCCGCTGTTTTTGCAGCGAGCGGCATGTCCGAACGTTGCTGCGTCAGGCCCAGGAGGCGGGCTGGCTGAGCTGGCGAGCGCAGTCTGGCCGCGGTAAGCGCGGTGAGCTGACGTTCCATGTCGCGCCGGAGTCACTGCGCAATGCGATGATGGAGGAGGCGCTGAAGAGCGGGCAGCAGCATAACGCGCTGGAACTGGCCCAGCTTGCCCCTGAAGCGCTGCGGTCATTACTGCATCCTTTTTTGGGCGGGCAGTGGCAAAACGATACGCCGACGCTGCGCATTCCTTACTATCGCTCCCTGGAGCCGCTGCAGCCGGGGTTCTTACCTGGTCGGGCGGAGCAGCATCTGGCAGGACAGGTGTTCTCAGGCCTGACGCGTTTTAACGGTAACAGCAGTGAACCCACGGGCGATCTGGCGCATCACTGGGATGTCTCTGCTGACGGCATGCGCTGGCATTTCTACATTCGCTCCACCCTGCACTGGCATAACGGCGATAAAATAGAAACGGCACAACTCCAGCGAAGTCTGACAGCGCTGTTGACGCTTCCTGCCCTGCGCACTCTGTTTCAGAGCGTCTTATGTATTGAAACAACGCATCCTCAGTGTCTGACGTTTACGCTGCATCAACCGGACTACTGGCTGCCGCACAGGCTGGCAACCTACTGTAGCCGTCTGGCGCATCCCGACCATCCTGCGGTTGGCAGTGGCCCCTTTCGGCTGGCCGCTTTTGAGCCCGACCTGGTTCGTCTGGAAAGCCATGAGCAGTATCACCTGAGCCATCCGCTGCTCAAAGCCATCGAATACTGGATCACTCCCCAGCTTTTTGATTACAGCCTGGGCACCAGCTGTCGTCACCCGGTGCAAATCGCGATCGGCGAGGCCGACGAGCTGGAAAGTCTGCGGCTGGTAAGCAGCAGCACCAGCCTGGGGTTCTGCTACCTCACGCTTAAACAGAGCGCGCGCCTGAGTGAGCTCCAGGCAAAGCGGCTTATCAATATCATTCATCTCTCCCGGCTTCTCCACACCCTTCCACTAAACGAAGGGCTCATCACGCCAACTCAGGAACTGCTTCCCGGCTGGACCATCCCCGAATGGCCTGATTTATCGGGCGTAACCCTCCCTGAAGCATTGACGCTGGTTTATCATCTACCTGTTGAGCTTCACACCATGGCCAGCCAGTTGAAGGCATACCTGGCGCTACAGGGGTGTGAACTGACCGTCATCTTTCACGACGCCAAGACGTGGGACGGATGCCTGGAGCTTGCCGATGCAGACATCATGATGGGCGACAGGCTGATTGGCGAAGCGCCGGAATATACGCTTGAACAGTGGCTGCGCTGCGATGCCCTCTGGCCGCACGTTCTTAGCGCTCCGGCTTACGCTCATCTGCAAGCCACGCTGGATGCGGTACAGACGCAGGCCGAGGCTCAGGATAGACACGCGGGGCTGCAAGCCATCTTCAACCGGCTAATGGAGAGTGCGGTGCTTACGCCACTCTTTAATTATCAATACCAAATCAGTGCTCCGCCTGGCGTGAATGGTATACGCCTCAACACCCGCGGCTGGTTTGACTTTACCGAAGCCTGGCTGCCCGCTCCCAAATCGTGAAGAAGCTGGTCGCCGTCGTGGTCAGACGGTAACATAACGTTTTTACCGTAACAGTCGAGATGATTTATGAAACGTGCCGTCGTCGTGTTCAGCGGAGGACAAGACTCTACTACCTGCCTGGTTCAGGCCCTTCATCAGTACGATGAAGTTCACTGTGTCACTTTCGATTATGGTCAGCGCCACCGCGCTGAAATCGACGTTGCCCGTGAACTTGCCCTGAAACTGGGTGCACGCGCGCACAAGGTGCTGGACGTTACGCTGTTAAATGAACTGGCCGTGAGCAGCCTCACACGCGACAGTATTCCCGTCCCGGACTACGAACCTGATGCCAGCGGCATTCCGAATACCTTCGTGCCGGGCCGTAATATCCTCTTCCTGACCCTGACGGCGATCTACGCCTACCAGGTAAAAGCCGAAGCGGTGATCACGGGCGTTTGCGAGACCGATTTCTCCGGCTACCCGGACTGTCGTGATGAGTTCGTGAAAGCGCTAAACCACGCCGTCAATCTGGGGATGGCGAAAGAGACGCGCTTTGAAACTCCGCTCATGTGGCTGGATAAAGCCGAAACCTGGGCGCTGGCGGATTACTGGGGCAAGCTGGACCTGGTTCGCAGCGAAACGCTCACCTGCTATAACGGTATCAAAGGCGACGGTTGCGGCCAGTGCGCGGCCTGTAATCTTCGCGCTAACGGACTGAACCACTATCTTGCCGATAAAGCCGGCGTGATGGCCGCGATGCAGAAAAAGACCGGCCTAAAATAGGGCTACTTGACCGTGCTGTCGCAAAACGGGTGTCGACAGCACGAGTACGCCTTAACAAGTCTTACGCGATCATCAACTCCAGCTTTTCACGCAACTCCCCTTCCAGCGGCAGCGCTTTCTGCGTTTTCAGATCGATACAGACAAAGGTGATCAGCGCATCAGCCACCACCTGCCCTTCTGGATCGAGCGTCACCACCTGGTTTAACACCCCGCTTTTGCCATTGATTTGCTGCACCTGGCTTGTCACCGTGAGCACATCGCCCAGCACGGCCGGACGGCGGTAGTTGATATTGATATTGACGACCACGAACGCGATGTTGTGCGCGGTCAGCCACTGAAAGCTTTCGCTGTTTTCCAGCCCGTCCCAGCGGGCTTCTTCAAGAAACTCAAGATAGCGGGCATTGTTCACATGCTGATAAACGTCGAGATGAAAACCGCGTACTTTGATTTTTGTCTGCATAGCGCAATAGCCTTTACTGTTATTGTAGGATGAGAGGTCATAACTGGTATGACCTCTTTATCCTGGCAAAATTTTGCCGCAGTGCAAGAAATTGCGTAATTACAATGTCAGGTGTGAGAGGTTGCGCTCAACCAGCGCGCTGCCCATGCCCGGCACCTGTTTGAGATCGTCGACCGTTTTGAAAGGACCATACTCTTCGCGGTAGCTGACGATGGCCTGCGCTTTTTTCAGGCCGACACCATTCATCGCGCGGGCCAGATCTTCCGCAGAGGCAGAATTGATACTGACCCGCGTACCGTCATCATCCGCATTTTTACCGGCGTCAATCGCTTTGGTTTGCCCTTGCACCGGCGCTGCCGCGTCGGACTTGCTCTGGGTAGTTTGTGATTTGGCGGCGGGAGCCGACGCCATCGCGCCCGCGCTCATCCCGGTGGTGGCAATAGCCAGCGTAATTAACAGTGCTTTGATTCCACATTTCATGCTGTTATCTCCTTGTTTGTTGACAGCCACGTCACGATAGCCGCCAGTTCAAACCGGCACAAACAGCAGATTGCAGAAATGGAAAAGGCCGCGAAAGCGGCCTTTAGTTTTTGCAGAGCGTTACGAAAATCTGCGAGCAGACACGTAATTACTGCTGCTGAGTCATTACATCACCCAGCTTGATTTTGGCTTCTTTACGCAGGTTGCTCATCATGGCTTCGAAGGCAATCTGGGCATTGTTCTGGGTAATTCCCTGAACCATCGCTTTCTTCTGCGCTTCTGGTAAGGTGCCGGCTTTCACTTCATCCAGCGCCAGCAGAACGACGTTACCCTGCGCATCGGTAGTGGTACCGAAGCTTGGCTTGTCCTTCGCAGGCAGAGTCAGACCAAACGCGGCCTGGCTGATAGGGTCCTGACCGGTACGGCTCAGCGTTTTCGCTTCACCGAAGCTCAGGCCAGCCGCTTTCAGCGCGTCTTCTTTACCCGCTTTCAGATCAGACAGAATCTTCTCAGCATCCAGTTTCGCCTGCTGTTCAGCTTTGTTGTGCTTAACCTGAGCGATGACCTGATCCTTCACTTCCGCCAGCGGTTTGACCGCTTCTGGCTTATGCTCGCTGACGCGCAACACAAACGCACGATCGCCGTCGACGGTAATGATGTCAGAGTTACTGCCCGGCGTGCCGTTCTCGCCCACCAGACCACCGTTGAAGATGGCATCGGAAACCGGTTTGAAGTTCAGCTCTTCCGGCAGGTTGTCACGACCAAACCAGCCAGTTTCAACCGCCTTCACGCCCGCCGCCTGCTCTGCACCTGCCAGAGATTCGTTGTCGTTGCTGGCAGCATCGCTAACCTTCTGCTGCAGCGCGTAGTAGGCATCCAGCGCTTTTTCCTGTTTCACTTTCGCTGCGATATCATCGCGGACGTCAGCCAGCGGCTTGGTTTTCGCCGCGGTGATGTCGTCCAGACGCACGACCAGGAAACCGACGGAAGACTTAATGACGCCAGAAAGCTGGCCTTTCTCTTTCAGACCGGCATTTTTCAGCTCGTCAGGCGTGGTCGCGTCTTCCAGCCAGCCCATATCACCGCCGTTTTTCGCCGAGATAATGTCGGTGGATTTCGCTTTCGCAACGGTCGCGAAATCAGCGCCTTTGTTCAGCTCATCCAGCGCCGCTTTAGCATCAGCCTCGGTTTTCGTCTGAATCACGCTGTAGCGGTTACGCTGGGGCTGAGTGAACTGATCCTGATGCTGATCGTAGTAAGACTGGATCTCTGCATCAGACGCGGTTTCCTGCAGCGCGGCCGCATCCAGCTTGATGTAGCTCACGCGGAACTGCTCTGGAGAAACAAAAGAATTCTTGTTCTGTTCGTACCAGGCGTTAACGTCAGCGTCGCTCACCTGCTGTTTCGCCGCCAGGGCGTTAACATCAATGGTCGCTTCGCGTACAACACGCTGCTGTGCCACCAGCGCGGCCAGTTCGTCCGTTTCACCTTTGAGCATGAAATCGGTGCCCACGACAGCATTGATGAGCTGCTGGGTGGTCAGTTGGTTACGCAGCGCCTGAGCGTACTGATCGGCCGTCATCCCCATCTGGTTGACGATACTGTTGTAACGCGCGTTGTCGAATTTACCGTTAGACTGGAAGGCCTGGGTGGAGAAGATGGCTTTTTTCACCTGCTCATCACTAATGCCAAGGCCGAGTTTTTTGGCATACTGATCGAGCAGCGCTTCGTCGATAAGACGGTTCAACGTCTGTTGGCGCAGAGTCTTCATGTACCCTTCGTTCGCCGCCAGTTCAGAGAATTGGTCGCCCAGCTGTTGCTGCATACGGTTACGTTCACCGGCAAAAGCATTCTCGAACTGACCGCGGCTGATCTCCTGGCCATTCACTTTTGCGGCGTAGTTTGCGCCACCGCCAATAAGGTAACTGCTCACGCCGGTCAATATGAACGACACGATAATGATACCGAAAATAATCTTGAGCACGAGACTGTTAGCAGCCGTGCGTAAGCTGTCCATCATGGTGTAACAACACTCCGCTGTAGGTGACTGGTTACCTGACGCTGACGGAAAATCCTGCCCGTCGCGCGTGAAGGCGTATTGTGACAAGAAAACGGGGCGATTGTCAGCCCACAACTCGCATAAACTCGCACAAATCAGGTCTGGACAAACAAAAAAGGCACATCAAATGATGCGCCCTTGTACTTTCCGGCTTCCCTGAAACGGGAAAGCAATCAGTTTACTGCGTCTTTCAGCGCTTTACCTGCACGGAAACCCGGCACTTTAGCAGCAGCAATGGTGATCTCTTTACCGGTCTGAGGGTTGCGGCCAGTACGGGCAGCACGCTCTTTAACAGCAAAAGTACCGAAGCCTACCAGTGCAACGTCGTCCCCAGCCTGCAGAGATTCAGTAACAGAAGCAATTAATGCATCTAACGCACGTCCAGCTGCAGCTTTAGAAATATCAGCACCAGCAGCAATTTTGTCAATCAGTTGAGATTTATTCACTGTTCTCTTCCTCTCTTTATAATTTATATCGCGCCTGAATCCTTCACAACGCGACCGCGCAGCAGTTATATCAGGCCTGCCATGACCTTACAACACCCGTTGTTGATGGCTGACCTAATCAGCAATCTAAATTAGCTATACAAAAAAAGGCTGGCAAGTGCGAAATCACTTACCAGCCTTGTTTTTATTGACGCTCTTTGCGCGAGGTCACTATTTTGCGGTTACAACCTGCATTCCGGAGGGTTCATTCTGCAAAGCGAGACTGAGAACTTCCTCAATTCGCTTAACAGGATGGATCTGCAGATCGGCAATCACGTTGTCCGGAATCTCTTCCAGATCGCGTTTGTTTTCGTAAGGGATCAATACGGTTTTGATCCCACCGCGGTGTGCCGCCAGCAGTTTTTCTTTTAAACCACCAATCGGCAGAACCTGGCCACGCAGCGTAATTTCACCGGTCATTGCCACATCGGCACGCACCGGGTTCCCGGTCAGGCAGGAAACCAGAGCGGTACACATGGCAATACCCGCGCTTGGACCATCTTTTGGCGTCGCCCCTTCAGGTACGTGCACGTGGATGTCGCGTTTTTCGTAGAAATCAGGGTTAATTCCCAGTTTCTCCGCACGCGCACGCACCACGGTCAGCGCAGCCTGGATAGATTCCTGCATCACTTCACCCAGCGAGCCGGTGTAGGTCAGTTTGCCTTTACCCGGTACACAGGCGGTTTCGATGGTCAGCAGATCGCCGCCCACTTCCGTCCATGCGAGTCCGGTCACCTGACCAACGCGGTTTTCGTTGTCCGCGCGGCCGTAGTCGAAGCGCTGAACGCCGAGATAGGCATGCAGATTGTCGCCGTTAATCACAATGTGTTTCAGGCTCTTATCCAGCAGCAGCTGTTTCACCGCTTTACGACACAGCTTCGAGATTTCACGCTCAAGGCTACGCACGCCCGCTTCACGGGTGTAGTAACGAATGATGCCGATAATCGCGCTGTCCTCAACGGTCAGCTCATTGGCTTTCAGCGCGTTACGCTCAATCTGTTTCGGTAGCAGGTGCTGCTTAGCAATATTCAGCTTCTCGTCTTCGGTATAGCCCGAGAGACGGATCACTTCCATACGGTCCAGCAGCGGGGCCGGAATGTTCATGGAGTTAGAGGTCGCTACGAACATCACATCGCTCAGGTCGTAGTCCACTTCCAGGTAGTGATCGCTGAACGCCACGTTCTGTTCTGGATCAAGCACTTCCAACAGTGCAGACGCAGGGTCGCCACGCATGTCCGACGACATTTTGTCGATCTCATCGAGCAGGAACAGCGGGTTTTTAACCCCCACTTTCGCCATCTTCTGGATCAGTTTACCCGGCATAGAACCGATGTAGGTACGGCGGTGACCGCGGATTTCCGCTTCATCGCGCACGCCACCCAGCGCCATACGGATATACTTACGTCCGGTCGCTTTGGCGATGGACTGACCCAGAGAGGTTTTACCCACCCCCGGCGGTCCTACCAGGCACAGAATTGGGCCTTTAATTTTGTTTACACGGCTTTGTACCGCGAGGTACTCAAGAATGCGGTCTTTCACGCGTTCCAGGCCATAGTGGTCGGTATCCAGGATTTCCTGTGCCTGACGCAGATCTTTTTTGACCTTGCTGCGGGCGTTCCACGGAACCTGCACCATCCACTCAATGTAGCCGCGTACAACGGTCGCTTCAGCCGACATTGGAGACATCATTTTCAGCTTCTGCAGTTCTGCTTCGGCCTTCTCTTTCGCCTCTTTCGGCATCTTCGCCGCGTCGATCTTACGCTTCAGGGCTTCGTTTTCGTCCGGCGCGTCGTCCATCTCGCCTAGTTCTTTCTGAATGGCCTTCATTTGCTCATTCAGATAGTACTCACGCTGAGATTTCTCCATCTGCTTTTTCACGCGGTTGCGAATGCGCTTCTCAACCTGCAGCAGATCGATTTCAGACTCCATCATCGCCATCAGGTATTCCAGACGCTCGTTAACGTCGGACATTTCCAGCACGGACTGCTTGTCAGCCAGCTTCAGCGGCATATGGGCAGCGATGGTGTCCGCCAGGCGCGCAGGATCGTCGATGCTGTTCAGCGACGTCAGCACTTCTGGTGGGATTTTCTTGTTCAGCTTGATGTAGCCTTCAAACTGGCTAATCGCGGTGCGAACCAGTACTTCCTGCTCGCGCTCATCAAGCTCAGGCGAATCAAGGTACTCTGCCTTGGCAGAGAAGTGTTCGCCGTCGTCTGACAGAGTGGTAATACGCGCACGCTGCAGGCCTTCTACCAGCACCTTCACGGTGCCGTCAGGCAGCTTCAGCATCTGCAAAATAGAGGCCACGGTCCCGACGGTGAAAAGATCGTTTACACCCGGCTCATCCGTTGATGCTTCTTTCTGCGCCACCAGCATGATTTTTTTATCATGATCCATGGCGGCTTCAAGGCAACGGATAGATTTTTCCCGCCCTACAAATAAGGGTATGACCATGTGCGGATAAACCACCACATCGCGCAACGGCAATACGGGGATTTCAATGCGTTCAGAACGCTCAGGATTCATAGAGCTCTCTCTTAGTTAGTGTCCGCCAGGTAAGCTGGTCATGTCACTGTGCTTCACATAACCATTAACATGTATCCAGTATATGGGGATGTTTCCCACACATTCAACGCTATGAATACGGAAAAAGTAAAGGGGAGATAAAATCCCCCCTTTTTGATTAACTGCTTGTATGGTTTGGTGAATTATTCGCCAGATGCCTGCTGCGCTTCCGGTTTGCCGTAAATCAGCAGCGGCTTGGTTTGACCGCTAATAACGGACTCGTCAATCACCACTTTCTCAACATCTTCCATCGACGGCAGATCGTACATGGTGTCGAGCAGTGCTGCTTCAACAATTGAACGCAGACCACGAGCACCGGTTTTACGGACCATCGCTTTCTTGGCAATAGCATCCAGCGCTTCGTCGCGGAATTCCAGGTCAACGCCTTCCAGATTGAACAGCGCCTGATACTGCTTGGTCAGCGCATTTTTCGGTTCTTTCAGGATCTGGATCAGCGCGTCTTCACTCAGCTCATTCAGCGTTGCCACAACCGGCAGACGGCCGATGAACTCAGGGATCAGACCGAATTTGATCAGATCTTCCGGTTCAACCTGAGACAGCAGCTCGCCTTCGTTTGGTTTTTCGGACGTCGATTTCACCGTTGCGCCAAAACCAATGCCGGAGCCGGTTTCAACACGGTGGGAGATGACTTTATCCAGACCAGCAAACGCACCACCACAGATGAACAGGATCTTGGAGGTATCAACCTGCAGGAACTCCTGCTGCGGATGTTTACGACCACCCTGTGGCGGAACGGCGGCAACCGTACCTTCAATCAGTTTCAGCAGTGCCTGCTGTACGCCTTCACCCGATACGTCACGGGTGATGGACGGGTTGTCTGATTTACGGGAGATCTTGTCGATCTCATCGATGTAAACAATCCCGCGCTGGGCTTTCTGTACGTCGTAATCGCACTTCTGCAGCAGTTTCTGAATGATGTTTTCAACGTCCTCACCCACGTAACCGGCCTCGGTCAGGGTGGTGGCATCCGCCATCGTGAACGGAACATCGAGCAGACGCGCCAGGGTTTCAGCCAGCAGCGTTTTACCGGAACCGGTTGGGCCGATCAGCAGAATGTTACTTTTACCCAGTTCTACGCCATTGCTGGTGTCGCCGTTACGCAGACGTTTGTAGTGGTTATAGACCGCTACCGCCAGCACTTTCTTGGCCTGCTCCTGTCCGATGACGTAGTCGTCAAGGTGATGACGAATTTCATGCGGCGTTGGCAGCGCGCTGCGCTCACGATGCGGTGCGACTTCTTTAATCTCTTCGCGAATAATGTCGTTACATAAATCGACACATTCGTCGCAGATATACACGGACGGCCCGGCAATCAGTTTACGCACTTCATGCTGGCTTTTGCCGCAAAAAGAGCAGTACAGCAGTTTGCCCGAACCATCTTTGCGTTTATCTGTCATGAGTCCAAACCTCTTTTTAAGTTCTTTGTGCCGCACATGACGACGCAAATGCCATTCTAAGACGCAAGCTGCAATGAGCAGCGTGCCGCCCTACCTTAGTATAGCGGCACACTCGCGTCGCGGGCATCAATTACGATGGGTCAACACGGAGTCGACTAAGCCGTACTCAACTGCCTCTGGAGCAGAGAGGAAGCGATCGCGCTCGGTATCGCGCTCGATCTGCTCGAGTGGTTGACCCGTATGCTGCGCCATAAGTTCATTCATGCGCGCTTTTACTTTCAGAATTTCGCGGGCGTGGATTTCGATATCCGTCGCCTGCCCCTGATAACCGCCCAGCGGCTGGTGAATCATCACGCGGGAATTTGGCAAGCAGAAACGCTTACCCTTCGCTCCTGCTGTTAACAGGAACGCGCCCATAGATGCAGCCTGACCCATACAGATAGTGCTTACATCAGGTTTGATGAATTGCATGGTGTCATAAATGGACATCCCTGCTGTAATCACGCCACCCGGGGAGTTAATGTACAGGTAAATGTCTTTTTCCGGGTTTTCCGCTTCCAGAAACAGCATCTGCGCCACGATCAGGTTAGCCATATGGTCTTCCACCTGGCCAGTCAGAAAGATAACGCGTTCCTTGAGCAGACGGGAATAGATATCAAAAGAACGCTCACCACGTGAGGTCTGTTCAATAACCATTGGCACCAGAGCCATATGGGGTGCAAAGTTATCTCGTTCGCCACTGTATGACATTTCCGTCTCCTGGATCAAAATTGAAAACACCTGCTGTACTGATTGTAACCTTACGGACGGATTATCAGCCAGTCTCATTCATCGTGATTACGTACTTATGGGGTTTACAGTGCCCTATTTCAAGCATAACAACCTTTTGTTGTTACGCTAACACCGAAAGGGCGTTTTAGCACTCTTCCTGGGCTATAGCTGCGATAAAAAAAACCCGCTGCCGCAAGGCAACGGGTTTTCTGTTCAAACTTTAAACCGTTGGGGCGAAATTACGCCTGCTGGTTCATCAGTTCGTTGAAAGAGGTCGCTTTTTCGGTCACTTTCGCTTTCGCCAGTACCGCTTCAACAGCCTGCTCTTCCAGGGCAACGTTGCGCATGTTGTCCATCAGCTCTTTGTTCTTACCGTAGAACTCGATCACTTCTGATGGATCTTCGTATGCAGAAGCCATCTCTTCGATCAGGCCTTTCACACGTTCTTCGTCAGCTTTCAGCTCGTGGGTACGAATCACTTCGCCCAGCAGCAGGCCAACAACAACGCGGCGTTTCGCTTGCTCTTCGAACAGCTCGCGTGGCAGTTCCATCGCTTGCTGCTGGTTGCCACCGAAACGCTGTGCAGCCTGACGGCGCAGAACGTCGATTTCGCTGTCGATCAGGGCAGCTGGAACGTCGATTTCGTTGGCTTTAACCAGACCTTCGATCGCCTGAGATTTCACACGGTTACGCACCGCGCCGTTCAGTTCGCGTTCCATGTTCTTACGCACTTCGGTACGCAGACCCGCTACAGAACCATCTTCCACGCCGAAACGCTTGATGAATTCTTCAGTCAGTTCTGGCAGTTCGCGCTCTTCAACTTTCTTCAGGTTGATAGCGAACTTCGCTGCTTTCCCTTTCAGGTTTTCAGCGTGGTATTCTTCCGGGAAGGTCACGTCGATGGTGAACTCTTCGCCAGCTTTGTGGCCTTTGATACCGTCTTCGAAGCCTGGGATCATACGACCCTGGCCCATTGCCAGTACGAAGTCAGACGCTTTACCGCCTTCGAACTCTTCGCCGTCTACAGAACCGGTGAAGTCGATGGTGACACGGTCTTCAGCGTCAACAGCGCCTTCTTTCTCTTTCCAGTTCGCCTGCTGCTTGCGCAGGGTATCCAGCATGCCGTCAACGTCTTCGTCAGTCACGGAAACAACTGGTTTTTCAACTTCGATAGATTCCAGACCTTTCAGCTCAACTTCCGGGTACACTTCGAACTCTACGGAGTAGGTGAAGTCTTCGCCCAGTTTGTATTCGCCTGGAACGTAGTTCGGCGCGCCGGCCGGATTGATTTTTTCTTTGATGATCGCATCGATAAAGTTGCGGCTCATCAGTTCACCCAGCACATCCTGACGCACGGAAGCGCCATAACGCTGAGCAACAACATTCATTGGTACTTTGCCCTTGCGGAAGCCGTCAATACGTACTTTTTTTGCTACGTTGACCAGCTCGCTTTTCACAGCAGTTTCGATGCTGTCAGCAGCGATAGTAATCGTTACACGGCGGCCAAGGCCTTGAGTGGTTTCAACTGAAACTTGCATCTTGTTACCTCAAAAAAATCACAGTGCTCGGTCAACTCTGAATCTGTCTGTTATACCGGGATGCTCTCTTAGTGCAGATTCACATTCCCTGTCGCCAGAATCATCCCGAAGACATTCAATAAGACGCGGCATTATAGCGGCATCACTTAGGTGAGTCGAGAACGGTTGGGGCATGTTGCTGCGGCTTTTTTCACACTTTAAGGCTATTTTTAGCCTTAAAATCGCACCATCCGCTCAAAACGTAGACAAAACAAAACGGCCCGGAGGCCGTTTTGAGGAAATCTCTAAGCAACATACTGGAAAAGCTCCAGCCGTTGCAAATCCGATTTATCAGGCGATAGTGCCTGCACCGCGACAAGGTGGCGATGCGAAAACCGTATCCTGCAGACCTTCCCATTCCTTAATGGTGTAGGTATGCAGCGCCAGCGCATGCACGGTCGTGGAGAGTTCTTCCGTCAAGGTGCTGTAGATCAAGCGGTGTCGATTCAGGAAACGTTCTCCCGTGAAGCGATCGCTAACCAGAACCACTTTAAAGTGGCTTTCAGAACCTGCCGGCACGTTATGACGATAGCTTTCGTCGACGACTTCGAGGAACACAGGGTTGAACGCTGCCCTTAATTTATCTTCTATATGCTCACGTATCATCATGAAATTACTCCTCCGACAACGCCAGGATGTCACCCATCCCTTTAAATGTTAGCCGCTTTTACCGTTTCCATTACACCTTGACAACAAATATTTAGCTTTCGTCTGATTTTCTCATTCAAACGAATGAAGTTCACTGTGAGACTCATACGTTTTGTCATACACGGTTTGAGAAAAACGGTGAACTGGTCAGTTTTCGGACAAGGCGATGAATTTACATGCGTTGACCACTTCCCCTTGCCGTTGGCGATGTTATGATGGCGACAATTTTTCTCTTTATATGCTTACGATTCGTTGAGAACCCGAAAATGTTAAAAAAACTCTTCTTTCCGTTGGTAGCCCTTTTTATGCTGGCAGGCTGCGCTACCCCGCCAACCACTATTGATGTCTCACCAAAAATCACCCTGCCTCAGCAGGACCCAAGCCTGATGGGCGTCACCGTGAGCATTAACGGCGCCGATCAGCGTCAGGATCAAGCGCTGGCTAAAGTGACCCGCGATAACCAGCAGGTTACCCTCACCGCGTCCCGCGACCTGCGCTTCCTGTTGCAGGAAGTGCTGGAGAAACAGATGACCGCTCGCGGGTATATGATTGGCCCAAGCGGCGCGGTCGATCTGCAGATCATCGTGAACAACCTGTACGCTGACGTGTCTCAGGGCAACGTGCGCTACAACATCGCGACCAAAGCGGATATCGCCATCATTGCCACCGCGAAGAATGGCAACAAGATGACCAAAAACTACCGCGCCAGCTATTCTGTTGAAGGTGCGTTCCAGGCCTCCAACCAGAACATTGCTAACGCCGTTAACAGCGTGCTGACCGATACCATCGCCGATATGGCGCAGGACACCAGCATTCACGACTTCATCAAGCAGAACGCGCGTTAATCCCGCTCGCTGACCCGGTGTATCACCGGGTCAGTTTTATAAGAACATGTCCAGCCATTACTTACGCATTTTCCAGCAACCGAAATCAGCGATTCTGCTGATCCTCGGCTTCGCCTCAGGTTTACCCCTCGCGCTCACTTCCGGCACGCTTCAGGCGTGGATGACGGTTGAGAACATCGATCTTAAAACCATTGGTTTCTTCTCGCTTGTCGGCCAGGCCTATGTCTTTAAGTTCCTGTGGTCTCCGGTCATGGATCGCTACACGCCGCCTTTCCTCGGGCGTCGACGCGGCTGGTTAGTAATGACGCAGATCCTGCTGCTGCTGGCCATCGCGGCGATGGGATTTCTTGAACCCACCACCCAGCTTCGATGGATGGCCGCGCTTGCGGTAGTGATTGCTTTCTGTTCCGCCTCTCAGGATATCGTGTTCGACGCCTGGAAGACGGACGTGTTACCTGCGGAAGAGCGCGGTGCTGGTGCAGCAATCAGCGTGCTGGGCTATCGCCTCGGGATGCTGGTTTCCGGCGGGCTGGCGCTGTGGCTCGCCGACAGGTACCTCGGCTGGCAGGGTATGTACTGGCTGATGGCCGCCCTGCTTGTCCCCTGCATTATCGCGACGCTGTTCGCGCCCGAACCGAGTGACGTTATTCCGGTACCCCGCTCGCTGGAGCAGGCCGTCGCCGAACCGCTGCGTGACTTTTTTGGCCGCAACAACGCCTGGCTGATCCTGTTGCTTATCGTCCTTTATAAGCTGGGCGATGCTTTCGCCATGAGCCTGACCACCACCTTCCTGATCCGCGGCGTCGGTTTTGACGCCGGTGAAGTAGGCGTGGTGAATAAAACGCTTGGGCTGTTTGCGACCATCGTCGGCGCGCTTTATGGCGGCGTGCTGATGCAGCGTCTGACGCTGTTTCGCGCGCTGCTAATTTTCGGCATCCTTCAGGGTGCCTCTAACGCAGGCTACTGGCTGCTGTCGATTACCGACAAACATACGATCAGCATGGCCACAGCGGTATTCTTCGAAAACCTCTGCGGCGGCATGGGCACTGCGGCGTTTGTCGCCCTGCTGATGACCCTGTGCAATAAGTCGTTTTCAGCCACCCAGTTCGCTCTGCTCTCGGCGCTCTCAGCCGTTGGCCGGGTGTACGTTGGCCCGATTGCCGGCTGGTTCGTGGAAGCCCACGGCTGGCCAACATTTTATCTCTTCTCGGTCGTAGCTGCCGTGCCGGGAATTTTATTGCTGCTGGTCTGCCGTCAGACGCTGGAATATACCCAGCGAACAGAACACTTTATGCCGCGCACCGAATATCACCGCGCCTACCGTTTTGCGTTACGTCTGTTAATGGCGGGCTGCATTGCTCTGGCGCTCTGGCTCGTGGTGCTTATTATCAATGCCAGCACCTCTCTGGCACTCCCTTTCGAAGCCCTTCTGCTGGACGCAGGCGCCCTGCTGGCTATCGCCGGGATCCTGATCGGAGGTCTGCTTGATTTCATGGCGTTGCGTAAAACGCAGATGACCTGAAGAAAAATGCGAAAGGTTATTTCCCGTTGTAATCACTAACCGAAATTATAACGACGAAATAGCCGCCAGGCGCAAAAAAATATTTGTTGTTTTGTGCGGGATAGGATTTGGAAATTATTGACTCCTATTCCAAAACGCTATTTTTCATTAAACGATTCAGCATACGAGAGTTTGATTTTTCGTTTTTTATATGTCTTTTTATTGATAATTAATTGTTAATTTTTTGTTTATTTTCAACAATGGTTATACCAATTGCCCCTTTTAGGGTATGCTTAGGGGTCCTTTCGTTATAAAGCCCATCCCGTGCGGCTTCGGTCATAAAAACCGACATAATTTGCAACACTTGTGACACGTGCGGCAGAACCCGGTAACACCTTCCTGACACAGGCCTAATGATGTTTACAGTAATGTAACCTTCCCGTAAAATGCCCGCACACTTTAAACGCCACCAGACTCCGTGGAATTGAGGTCGTTAAATGAGACTCGGGAAATACAATAAAAGTTTGGGATGGTTGTCATTATTCGCGGGCACTGTATTACTCAGTGGCTGTGATTCTGCACTACTAGACCCCAAAGGACAGATTGGACTGGAACAACGTTCACTGATATTGACGGCTTTTGGCCTGATGTTGATTGTGGTTATTCCTGCCATTTTGATGGCTGTTGGTTTCGCCTGGAAGTATCGTGCGAGCAATAAAGATGCGAAGTATAGCCCTAACTGGTCACACTCCAATAAAGTGGAAGCTGTGGTCTGGACGGTACCTATTCTGATCATCCTGTTCCTTGCCGTGCTGACCTGGAAAACCACTCACGCACTTGAGCCAAGCAAACCGCTGGTTCACGATGAGAAACCTATTACCATTGAAGTGGTCTCCATGGACTGGAAATGGTTCTTCATCTATCCAGAGCAGGGTATTGCTACCGTGAATGAAATCGCCTTCCCGGCGAACACTCCGGTTCAGTTCAAAGTGACCTCCAACTCCGTAATGAACTCCTTCTTCATCCCACGTCTGGGTAGCCAGATTTACGCGATGGCCGGTATGCAGACCAACCTGCATCTGATCGCGAATGAAGCAGGCACCTATGATGGTATCTCCGCCAGCTATAGCGGCCCGGGCTTCTCAGGTATGAAGTTCAAAGCTATTGCGACGCCAGACCGTGCCGCTTTCGACCAGTGGGTTGAAAAAGCGAAGCAGTCTCCAAACACCATGTCTGACATGGCGGCGTTCGAAAAAGTGGCTGCACCAAGCGAATACAACAAGGTGGAGTACTTCTCTAATGTGAAACCTGATTTGTTCAAAGATGTTATTGGCAAATTTATGGATCACGGCAAGAGCATGGACATGACCCAGCCAGAAGGCGAGCACAGCGCGCACGAAGGTATGGAAGGCATGGACATGAGCCACGCGGAAACCGCTCACTAAGGGGCCGAGGAAGAAAATGTTCGGAAAATTGACACTGGATGCAGTGCCCTACCATGAACCGATTATTGTGGTTACGGTGGCTGCAATTATCATTGGTGGCGCGGCCTTACTGGCCCTGATCACTTACTTCGGTAAGTGGAGCTACCTGTGGAACGAGTGGCTGACTTCGGTTGACCACAAAAAACTCGGTATCATGTACTGCATCGTCGGTATCGTCATGTTAATTCGTGGCTTTGCGGATGCGATCATGATGCGTAGCCAGCAGGCACTCGCTTCGGCGGGTGAAGCCGGCTTCCTGCCGCCGCACCACTACGATCAGATCTTTACCGCCCACGGCGTTATCATGATCTTCTTCGTGGCGATGCCGCTGGTTATCGGTCTGATGAACGTTGTCGTTCCGCTGCAAATCGGCGCGCGCGACGTGGCGTTCCCGTTCCTGAACAACCTGAGCTTCTGGTTCACGGTTGTCGGCGTTATCCTGGTTAACCTGTCACTGGGCGTGGGCGAATTCGCGCAGACCGGCTGGCTGGCTTACCCACCGCTGTCAGGAATTGAGTACAGTCCGGGCGTTGGCGTCGACTACTGGATTTGGGCGCTTCAGCTCTCCGGTGTCGGTACTACCCTGACCGGTATCAACTTCTTCGTGACCATTATCAAGATGCGTGCCCCTGGCATGACCATGTTCAAGATGCCGGTATTTACCTGGGCATCTCTGTGCGCCAACATCCTGATTATTGCCTCCTTCCCAATTCTGACCGTCACCATCGCGCTGCTGACCCTGGATCGCTATCTGGGCACCCATTTCTTCACGAATGATATGGGTGGCAACATGATGATGTACATCAACCTGATTTGGGCCTGGGGTCACCCGGAAGTGTACATTCTGGTTCTGCCTGTGTTCGGTGTGTTCTCCGAAATCGCGGCAACCTTCTCGCGTAAACGTCTGTTTGGTTACACCTCTCTGGTGTGGGCAACCGTGTGTATTACCGTTCTGTCGTTCATCGTTTGGCTGCACCACTTCTTCACCATGGGTGCGGGCGCGAACGTAAACGCCTTCTTCGGTATCACAACCATGATTATCGCCATCCCTACCGGGGTGAAGATCTTCAACTGGCTGTTCACCATGTACCAGGGCCGTATCGTGTTCCACTCAGCGATGCTGTGGACCATCGGCTTCATCGTAACCTTCTCCGTAGGTGGGATGACCGGCGTACTGCTGGCGGTACCGGGCGCTGACTTCGTTCTGCACAACAGCCTGTTCCTGATTGCGCACTTCCATAACGTTATCATCGGTGGCGTGGTCTTCGGCTGCTTCGCTGGCGTAACCTACTGGTGGCCAAAAGCGTTCGGCTTCACGCTGAACGAAAAATGGGGTAAACGCGCGTTCTGGTTCTGGATCATCGGCTTCTTCGTAGCATTTATGCCGCTGTACGTGCTGGGCTTCATGGGTATGACCCGTCGCCTGAGCCAGCAGATCGATCCGCAGTTCCACCCAATGCTGATGGTTGCAGCGGGCGGTGCCGTGCTGATTGCCTGTGGTATCGCGTCTCAGCTGATTCAGTTCTACGTGTCTATTCGCGACCGCGATCAGAACCGTGACCTGACCGGTGACCCATGGGGTGGCCGTACGCTGGAGTGGGCGACCTCTTCTCCACCTCCTTTCTATAACTTCGCCATTGTGCCGCAGGTTCATGAACGTGACGCATTCTGGGAAATGAAAGAGAAAGGTGAAGCGTACAAGCAACCTGCTCATTACGAAGAGATCCACATGCCGAAAAACAGCGGTGCGGGCATCGTGATTGCCGCCTTCGCAACGGTATTTGGTTTCGCAATGATCTGGCACATCTGGTGGATGGCGATTGTTGGCTTCGCCGGCATCGTAATCAGCTGGATTGTGAAGAGCTTTGACGAGGACGTGGACTACTACGTACCAGTCCGTGAAGTTGAGAAGCTGGAAAATCAGCATTTCGACGAGATTTCTAAAGCGGGGCTGAAAAATGGCAACTGATACTCTGGCGCACTCAACTGCCCACGCGCATGAGCATGCGCACCACGATACAGGACCGACCAAAGTCTTCGGTTTCTGGATCTACCTGATGAGCGACTGCATTCTGTTCTGCTGTCTGTTCGCAACCTATGCCGTTCTGGTGAACGGCACAGCGGGCGGCCCGACCGGCAAGGACATCTTTGAACTGCCGTTCGTTCTGGTTGAAACCGCACTGCTGTTATTCAGCTCCATCACCTACGGCATGGCGGCTATCGCCATGTACAAAAACAACAAGAGCCAGGTTGTTTCCTGGCTGGCGTTGACCTGGTTGTTTGGTGCTGGATTTATCGGGATGGAAATCTATGAATTCCATCACCTGATCATGGAAGGCTTCGGCCCGGATCGCAGTGGCTTCCTGTCCGCGTTCTTCGCGCTGGTCGGCACTCACGGTCTGCACGTGACCTCCGGTCTGATCTGGATGGCAGTCCTGATGTTCCAGATCTCCCGTCGCGGCCTGACCAGTACTAACCGTACCCGTATCCTGTGCCTGAGCCTGTTCTGGCACTTCCTGGACGTGGTGTGGATCTGTGTGTTCTCTGTTGTCTATCTGATGGGGGCGATGTAATGAGTCATTCTAACGATCATGGCGCTTCCCACGGCAGCGTAAAAACCTACATGACAGGTTTTATCCTGTCGATCATCCTGACGGTGATCCCGTTCTGGATGGTGATGAGCGGTTCTGCGTCTAAGCCGGTTATCCTGGGTGCAATCCTGGTAACCGCTGTGATTCAGATTCTGGTGCATCTGGTTTGCTTCCTGCACATGAACACCAAGTCCGATGAAGGCTGGAATATGACCGCCTTTATCTTTACCGTGATTATCATCGCTATCCTGGTAGTCGGTTCCATCTGGATTATGTGGAACCTCAACTACAACATGATGGTTCACTAAGAGCGGCGAGTATGTTTAAGCAATACCTGCAAGTAACGAAACCAGGCATCATCTTTGGCAACCTGATCTCCGTGATCGGAGGGTTCCTGCTGGCCTCTAAGGGCAGCATTGATTACACCCTCTTTATCTACACGCTGGTCGGTGTGTCACTGGTTGTTGCGTCCGGTTGTGTATTTAACAACTACATCGACATGGATATCGACAAGAAGATGGAAAGGACCAAAAATCGGGTGCTGGTGAAAGGCCTGATCGCCCCTTCCGTCTCGCTGGTGTACGCCACCTTGCTGGGTATTGCTGGCTTTATGCTGCTGTGGTTTGGTGCTAACCCACTGGCCTGCTGGCTGGGGGTGATGGGGTTCGTGGTGTATGTGGGCGTCTACAGCCTGTATATGAAGCGCCACTCCGTCTACGGCACGCTGATTGGTTCTCTCTCCGGCGCTGCGCCGCCGGTGATTGGCTACTGTGCGGTCACGAACGAGTTCGACAGCGGTGCGCTGATCCTGCTGGCTATCTTTAGCCTGTGGCAGATGCCGCACTCCTATGCCATCGCGATTTTCCGCTTTAAGGATTATCAGGCAGCGAACATCCCGGTTCTGCCGGTCGTGAAGGGCATTTCGGTTGCCAAGAACCACATCACGCTGTACATCATCGCCTTTGCCGTGGCAACGCTGATGCTCTCTCTGGGTGGTTACGCCGGATACAAATATCTGGCGGTAGCGGCTGCGGTGAGCGTCTGGTGGCTCGGTATGGCGCTGCGCGGTTACAAAGTGGAAGATGACAAAGTCTGGGCGCGCAAACTGTTTGTGTTCTCGATTGTGGCCATCACCTCGCTTTCCGTGATGATGTCCGTAGACTTTATGGTGCCGGATTCACATAACCTGCTGACTTACGTCTGGTAAGCCAAAACAGGTCAATAAAGGGGGTGCTTCGGCACCCTTTTTTATTCGCTGAATCTACTAATAACGCATGTAATATTTGTTAAATAACCCTTTATTTACCCCGCCCCTTCCCCGCACTACACTATGGCCTGCTTTTGAACTGAGGTGGTAATGAACGATTATAAAATGACGCCAGGCGAGCTACGCGCGACCTGGGGCTTAGGGACTGTCTTCTCGCTACGGATGCTTGGCATGTTTATGGTCCTGCCTGTTCTGACCACGTACGGTATGGCGCTGCAGGGGGCCAGCGAGGCGCTGATTGGACTCGCGATCGGCATCTACGGCCTGGCGCAGGCGGTTTTCCAGATCCCTTTTGGCCTGCTCTCTGACCGGGTGGGCAGAAAGCCGCTGATCGTCGGCGGGCTGCTGGTCTTTGTGCTCGGAAGCGTGATTGCCGCCCTCTCCCACTCCATCTGGGGGATTATTCTTGGCCGCGCCCTGCAGGGCTCCGGCGCGATTGCCGCCGCGGTGATGGCGCTGCTGTCCGACTTAACCCGCGAGCAAAACCGCACCAAAGCAATGGCGTTCATCGGCGTGAGCTTTGGCGTAACGTTTGCGATTGCGATGGTGCTTGGCCCCATCATTACGCACACGTTGGGTCTGCACGCCCTGTTCTGGATGATTGCCGTGCTGGCAACCATTGGTATTGCGTTAACCCTGTGGGTCGTGCCGGACAGCAAAAACCACGTCCTCAACCGTGAATCCGGGATGGTAAAAGGCTGCTTCAGCAAAGTGATTGTCGAGCCGCGCCTTCTGAAGCTGAACTTTGGCATTATGTGTCTGCACATCCTGCTGATGTCGACCTTTGTCGCCCTGCCCGGCCAGCTTGCGGCAGCGGGTTTCCCGGCGGCTGAGCACTGGAAAATCTATCTGGTCACGATGCTGATTTCGTTTGTCTCCGTCGTGCCGTTCATCATCTACGCCGAAGTGAAGCGCAAAATGAAGCGCGTCTTCGTGGGCTGCGTGGCGGTCCTGCTGATTGCCGAAATCGTGCTCTGGGGTGCCGGTCCGCACTTCTGGGAGCTGATTGCCGGCGTGCAGCTGTTCTTCCTGGCCTTTAACCTGATGGAAGCGCTGCTGCCGTCGCTTATCAGCAAAGAGTCGCCCGCCGGTTACAAAGGTACGGCAATGGGTATTTACTCCACCAGCCAGTTTCTCGGCGTGGCGATCGGCGGCTCGCTCGGCGGCTGGGTGGACGGCCTGTTTGATTCACAAACCGTGTTTCTCGCCGGTGCGCTGTTAGCGACAGTCTGGCTGCTGGTCGCCAGCACCATGAAAGAGCCGCGCTACGTGAGCAGCCTGCGGATAGAAATCCCGGATGATGTGGAAATTAGCGATGCGCTTAAGCAGCGTCTGGAAGAAAAAGAGGGCGTGACGGACGTGCTCATTGTCCCGGAAGAGCGCAGCGCTTACGTCAAGATAGACAGTAAAATGACTAACCGCTTCGAAGTCGAGCAGGCGCTCAAGGCGTGATAAAAAGCCCGGTTTAACCGGGCTTTTTATATTAATCGCGGAAGTTTTTAAACTGGAACGGTTGTCCCAAATCGCCGCCGCGCACCAGCGCCATTACGGACTGGAGATCGTCGCGGGACTTACCGGTCACGCGAATTTCTTCACCCTGGATCTGCGCCTGCACCTTCAGCTTGCTGTCTTTGATGAGCTTAACGATTTTCTTCTGCACCGCGCTCTCAATACCCTGCTTCAGCTTGGCTTCTACAAACCAGTTCTTACCGCTGTGCACGAACTCTTCCGGCACATCGAGAGACGTCCCTTCGATGCCGCGCTTTAACAGCTTGGCGCGCAGAATATCGAGCAGCTGATTCACCTGGAAATCAGACTCGCTCAGCACCTTAATGGTCTTATTTGCATCGTTCAGCTCAAACGACGCCTCAACGCCACGAAAATCGAAACGTGACTCAACTTCGCGGGTTGCGTTCTCAACGCCGTTGCGAACTTCCTGGATATCAACTTCGGAAACAATATCGAAAGATGGCATCTTTTCTTCTCCCTTCACTTTTGTTGCGTTGCATAATACCCGCTACGAGGCATAACTCAACAGAAGCTTAGCTGTATAATTAAGCTGTAACACCTGGCGCAGTTGCAGGTGAGGAGGAACAATGAAAATTACGGTGCTCGGATGCGGAGCGCTTGGTCAGCTGTGGCTGACCGCGCTGTGCAAGCACGGACATGAGGTTCAGGGCTGGCTGCGAGTGCCCCAACCCTACTGCAGTGTAAACCTGATTGGTGAAGACGGAAGCATCTTTAACGAATCTCTCACCGCCAACGATCCTGATTTCCTGGCGCAAAGCGACCTTTTACTGGTGACGCTCAAGGCCTGGCAGGTCTCAGACGCGGTAAAGACACTGGCCGCGCAGCTCCCCCCCACTTCGCCCATACTGCTGCTGCATAACGGCATGGGTACCCTCGATGAGCTGAAAAGCGTCCCGCAGCCCCTGCTGATGGCGACGACCACGCACGCTGCCCGTCGCGACGGCAACATCATTGTGCATGTCGCCAGCGGCGTGACGCACATGGGTCCTGCCAGACCACAGGATGGCGACTACAGCTATCTTGCCGATGTTCTGCAAAAGGTCTTGCCGGACGTCGCATGGCACAACAACATCCGCCCTCAGCTGTGGCGTAAGCTTGCGGTAAACTGCGTGATCAATCCGCTGACGGCGCTGTGGAACTGCCCGAACGGGGAGCTGAAAAATCATCCGCAGGACGTTGCCATTTTGTGTGCGGAAGTCGCGGCGGTCGTTGAGCGGGAAGGGCTGCATACCTCGGCAGACGATTTGCGCTGCTATGTCGAGCAGGTCATTGAGAGTACAGCAGAAAACATCTCCTCAATGCTGCAGGATGTTCGGGCATTACGCCACACGGAGGTCGACTACATTACCGGCTATCTGCTAAAACGCGCCCGCGCACACGGCATTTCCGTGCCGGAAAACGCCCGTCTGTATGACCTGGTTAAACGTAAGGAGAGTGAATATGAGCGCGTCAGCACTGATCTGCCTCGCCCCTGGTAGCGAAGAGATGGAAGCGGTCACCACCATTGATTTGATGGTGCGCGGCGGCATTAAGATCACCACCGCCAGCGTCGCCAGCGACGGCAATCTTGCAATCACCTGTTCACGCGGGGTGAAAATCCTGGCAGACGCGCCGCTTGTTCAGGTGGCAGACGGAGATTACGACATCATCGTGCTGCCCGGCGGCCTAAAAGGCGCGGAATGTTTTCGCGACAGCCCGCTGCTGGTCGAGACCGTGCGTCAGTTCCATCTGTCAGGCCGTATCGTCGCGGCTATCTGCGCCGCCGCGGGAACGGTTCTGGTTCCGCACGATATCTTCCCCGTCGGCAATATGACCGGCTTCCCGGGGCTGAAGGATACGATCCCGGAAGAACATTGGGTGGACAAACGCGTCGTCTGGGACCCGCGCGTAAACCTGTTGACCAGCCAGGGGCCTGGCACTGCGATTGATTTTGGCTTAAAGATTATTGACCTGCTGGTCGGGCGCGAGAAGGCCTACGAAGTGGCATCATCGCTGGTGATGCCTGCGGGGATTTATAATTACTATGAAGAGTAGTGCATAAAAAAAGCCGGGTGGCGGCTACGCCTTACCCAGCCTACAAATGCACGGTACCGTAGGCCCGGTAAGCGAAGCGCCACCGGGCGAGAAACTACGGACGATACACCTTCACATTCGCAAAGCCCTGCTCGCGCAGATACAGCGCCTGCAGGCGACTCATCACTCCACGCTCACACCACAGCAGATACGTTTTGCTCTGGTCGAGATCGCCAAACTTGGTGCTCAGCTTGTAGAACGGCAGAGAAACCACTTCGACGCCTTCCACCTGCAGCGGCTTGTCATCCTGCTCGTCAATGGAGCGAATATCCAGAATCGCATCGTTCGCGCCGAAACCGCTCACGGTCTCCACTTCAACCACTTCCTGCTCGGTCTGCTGGGCAATCTCGCGGATATCAATGTTGGACGCTTCTTCCACCACTTTATCCAGAATGCTGAAATCGAAGTTCTCTTCTTCCGCTTCGATCTTCGCCTTCACCGCTTTCACCGTTGGGCTTTTAGAGATCACGCCGCAGTATTCCGGCATGGTGCGGGCAAAATCTTCGGTGCCGATTTCGCGCGCCAGATCGATGATGTGCTCTTTGTCATGGGAGATGAGCGGACGCAGGATCAGCGTATCAGATACGTTGTCGATCAGACGCAGGTTGGTCAGCGTCTGGCTGGAGACCTGGCCCAGCGCTTCGCCGGTGACCAGCGCCTGCACGCCGTAGCGTTCAGCCACTTTGGACGCCGCACGCACCATCATGCGCTTAAGGATGACGCCCATCTGACCGTCGTCCACTTTCTCGAGGATTTCGCCGACCACAGGTTCGAAATTGATTGCCACGAAACGCACGCGGTGGGAGCTGCCGAAGCGGTTCCACAGGTAATGCGCCACCTGACGAACGCCGATTTCGTGCGCCGCACCGCCCAGGTTGAAGAAGCAGTAGTGCACACGGCAGCCGCGACGCATCAGCATATAGCTGGAGACGCCGGAGTCGAAGCCGCCAGAGATCAGGGATAATACGTCTTCCTGGGTGCCGATAGGGAAGCCGCCGATACCTTCATAGCGCCCTTTCACCAGCAGCAGGCGATCGTTTTCGATCTCCAGGTTCACCGTCACGTCCGGGTTGGTCAGACGTACGCGCGCCGTTTCAACGTGCTGGTTTAAACCGCCGCCGACATAACGTTCCACTTCAATGGAGCTGAATTCGTGCTTACCGCGACGCTTCACGCGCACGCAGAAGGTTTTGCCTTCGATCTGGTCACGGTACTGCACCAGCGCTTTCTCGAAGATGTCATGCATATCGCTGAACGGAACATCTTCCACTTCCAGGATATGGTGGATCCCCGGAATACGGGTCAGCGCGTCGCGAATATCCTGACGTTTGTTTTCGTCTTTCGCACGGACCTCAACGTGGTCCCAGTGGCGCACCACGGCGAGGGTTTCGTCGTAGTGCTTTAATACGTTACGAATGTTCCCGGTGAGAATTTTAATAAAGCGCAAACGCACAGATTGGCTTTTGATGGTGATTTCAGGGAACAATTTAATGATAAACTTCATGGCGGCAATGTTTCTTAGGCAAGCCTGTTAAGGCTTGTAATGGAAAAGAGTACAGCAGCCCACACCCGTGGCTGCATCCAGGCGCGCAAGTATACCACCATCGCGCCGCTCCTGTGCACATTGCGCGTTATTTGCTTATCCGCCCGAGTCCGTTACCATGTCGGGGCGAAGAATATAAGAGTCAATTCACTATGCCGAAGAAGAACGACGCACCGGCCAGTTTTGAAACTGCGCTGAGTGAACTGGAGCAAATTGTTACCCGTCTTGAGAGCGGCGATCTCCCGCTGGAAGAGGCGCTCAACGAATTCGAGCGTGGCGTGCAGCTGGCGCGCCAGGGGCAGGTCAAGCTGCAGCAGGCCGAGCAGCGCGTGCAGATCCTGCTTTCCGACAGCGAAGACGGGAAAACCACGCCTTTCACACCGGACGCCGAGTAAATGGATTTTGCCAACGAGCTTCAGGCGCGTGTCGTACGCGCCAACGACGCCCTGCGCCGTTTTATTGCGCCACAGCCTTTTCAGAACACTCCACTGGTTGAAGCCATGCACTATGGCGCACTCTTGGGTGGAAAGCGCCTGCGCCCGTTCCTGGTGTATGCCACCGGCAATATGTTTGGCATCAGCGATAGCACGCTGGACGCTCCGGCAGCCGCCGTTGAGTGCATCCACGCCTACTCGCTGATCCACGACGATCTCCCGGCCATGGACGACGACGATTTGCGTCGGGGTAAACCCACCTGCCATATCAAGTTTGGTGAGGCGAATGCCATCCTGGCGGGTGATGCCCTGCAAACGCTGGCGTTCTCGATTCTGAGCGACGCGCCAATGGCGGAAGTGGCTGACCGCGACCGTCTGGCGATGATCTCCGAGCTGGCAATGGCCAGCGGCGTGGCCGGTATGTGCGGCGGACAGGCGCTGGATCTTGAAGCGGAAGGACGTCAGGTTAATCTGGAACAGCTGGAGCGTATTCATCGCCATAAAACCGGGGCACTGATTCGTTCCGCCGTTCGCCTGGGCGCGCTGAGCGCGGGTGAACAAGGGCGCAAAGCCCTGCCGATTCTGGACAGATACGCAGAAAGTATCGGTCTGGCATTCCAGGTTCAGGATGACATTCTGGATGTGGTGGGCGATACTGCAACATTGGGTAAACGTCAGGGTGCGGACCAGCAGCTTGGCAAAAGTACCTACCCCGCCCTGCTGGGCCTTGAGCAAGCCCAACGTAAAGCCCGGGATCTGATTGACGATGCCCGCCAGTCGCTGAATGAACTGGCTGCGCAATCGCTGGATACCTCGGCACTGGAAGCGCTAGCGGACTATATAATCCAGCGTGATAAATAAACTATATATCTCGATGAGCCTTTGATGAGTTTTGATATTGCCAAATACCCGACACTGGCGTTAGTTGACTCCACCCAGGAGTTACGTCTGTTGCCGAAAGAGAGCCTGCCGAAGCTGTGCGACGAGCTGCGTCGCTACCTGCTCGACAGCGTAAGCCGCTCCAGCGGCCATTTCGCCTCCGGGCTTGGCACGGTAGAGCTGACCGTGGCGCTGCACTACGTCTATAACACGCCGTTCGATCAGCTCATCTGGGACGTGGGTCACCAGGCCTATCCGCACAAAATTCTGACCGGACGTCGCGATAAAATTGGCACAATTCGTCAGAAAGGCGGCTTGCACCCGTTCCCGTGGCGCGGTGAGAGCGAGTACGACGTGCTGAGCGTCGGCCACTCCTCTACCTCCATTTCGGCGGGCATCGGTATTGCCGTTGCCGCCGAGAAAGAGAACAAGCAGCGCCGCACCGTCTGCGTGATTGGCGACGGCGCCATCACCGCCGGTATGGCCTTCGAAGCCATGAACCACGCGGGCGACATCAAGCCGGACATGCTGGTTATCCTCAACGATAACGAAATGTCGATTTCCGAAAACGTCGGCGCGCTAAACAACCATCTGGCGCAGCTGCTCTCCGGCAAGCTTTACTCCTCGCTGCGTGAAGGCGGTAAAAAGGTCTTCTCCGGCGTACCGCCGATCAAAGAGCTGCTCAAGCGTACCGAAGAGCACATCAAAGGCATGGTCGTGCCGGGCACCCTGTTTGAAGAACTGGGCTTTAACTATATTGGGCCGGTTGACGGTCACGACGTGCTGGGTCTGGTGACCACGCTCAAGAACATGCGCGACCTGAAAGGCCCGCAGTTCCTGCACATCATGACCAAAAAAGGGCGTGGCTACGAACCGGCGGAAAAAGATCCGATCACCTTCCACGCGGTGCCTAAATTTGACCCGTCCAGCGGCTGTCTGCCAAAAAGCAGCGGCGGCATGCCGAGCTATTCAAAAATCTTCGGCGACTGGCTGTGCGAAACCGCCGCAAAAGACAACAAGCTGATGGCGATTACCCCGGCCATGCGCGAAGGCTCCGGCATGGTCGAATTCTCCCGAAAATACCCGGACCAGTATTTTGACGTCGCCATTGCCGAGCAGCACGCGGTGACGTTTGCAGCGGGCCTGGCGATCGGCGGCTACAAGCCGGTTGTCGCTATCTATTCCACCTTCCTGCAGCGCGCCTACGATCAGGTGATCCACGACGTGGCGATTCAGAAGCTGCCGGTGCTGTTTGCTATCGATCGTGCGGGCATCGTCGGTGCCGATGGTCAGACGCACCAGGGCGCGTTTGACCTGTCGTTCCTGCGCTGCATTCCGGATATGGTTGTCATGACGCCAAGCGACGAGAACGAATGTCGTCAGATGCTGTTTACCGGCTACCACTATCAGGATGGCCCAAGCGCCGTTCGCTACCCGCGCGGCAATGCCGTAGGCGTTGAGCTTCAGCCGCTGGAAAAACTGCCGCTTGGTAAAGGAGTGGTTAAGCGTCGCGGTGAAAAAGTGGCGATCCTGAACTTCGGCACGTTGATGCCCGAGGCCGCGAAAGTGGCTGAAACGCTGAATGCCACGCTGGTGGATATGCGCTTTGTGAAGCCGCTCGACGAATCTCTGATCCTGAGTATGGCTGAGGCCCACGACGTGCTGGTGACGCTGGAAGAAAACGCCATCATGGGCGGTGCGGGTAGCGGCGTGAACGAGGTACTGATGGCAAATCGTAAAGCCGTGCCAGTGCTGAACCTCGGCCTGCCGGATCATTTCATTCCGCAAGGTACCCAGGACGAAGCCCGCGCGGCGATTGGCCTGGACGCTGCCGGTATCGAAGCTAAAATCCGCGCCTGGCTGGACTGATCCCTCACCTTTTCCGCTCCTGCTATGCTTAAACCTGGTGTTTAAACAGCAGGAGCGGAACCGTGCAATACACAACATTAGGAAAAACGGACCTTAAGGTATCCCGACTTTGTCTGGGCTGCATGACCTTTGGCGAGCCCGATCGGGGAAACCATGCCTGGACGCTGCCGGAAGAGAGCAGCCGTCCGATTATCAAACGCGCCATCGAAGGCGGCATTAACTTCTTTGACACCGCCAACAGCTACTCCGACGGTAGCAGCGAGGAGATTGTCGGCCGCGCCCTGCGCGATTTTGCCCGTCGGGATGACATCGTCGTTGCCACCAAGGTCTACTACCCGGTGGGTGACCTGCCGCAGGGCCTTTCTCGCGCGCAGATCCTACGCTCCATTGATGACAGCCTCAGACGCCTGAACATGGATTACGTCGACCTGCTGCAAATTCACCGCTGGGATTACAACACGCCGATCGAGGAGACGCTTGAGGCGCTCAACGACGTGGTCAAAGCCGGTAAAGCACGCTACATCGGCGCGTCGTCTATGCACGCGTCGCAGTTTGCCCAGGCGCTGGATCTCCAGGCCCAACACGGCTGGGCGGGCTTTGTCACCATGCAGGATCACTACAATCTGATCTACCGCGAAGAAGAGCGCGAGATGCTGCCGCTGTGCCACCAGGAGGGCGTGGCGGTCATCCCGTGGAGCCCGCTGGCGCGCGGCCGCCTGACCCGTCCGTGGGGCGAAACTACGGCCCGTCTGGTCTCGGATGAAGTGGGAAAAAATCTCTATGAAGGAACAGAGGCCAGCGATGCACTGATTGCCGAACGCCTGGCCGGGATTGCCGATGATACCGGCGCAACCCGCGCCCAGGTAGCGCTGGCGTGGCTGCTGGGCAAGCGCGGCGTCGCGGCTCCCATTATCGGCACGTCCCGGGAAGAGCAGTTGGACGAACTGTTAAACGCGGTGGATATCACGCTGACGCCCGAACAGGTTGCCGAGCTGGAGACGCCGTATCAGCAGCATCCGGTGGTGGGGTTTAAATAAGCCCCATCTTTTGTAGGCCGGGTAAGGCGGAGCCGCCACCCGGCAATACAAAGCGTACAAACTCACGCGAAGTGATCGTACCCTTTCCAGTCCAGCGTAACCGGCGCACCGTCTTTCACAAACTTCAGCCCTTCACTCTCCGGCATGATCTGACCTATGCAGGTGAATTTCGCACCAAGATGCGCTAACGCCACGTCGAGCGTTCCACGGTTCAGCTCCGGAACGGTAAAGCATAGTTCGTAGTCTTCACCACCAGACAGCGCCCAGCGCAGCGCCTGCGCAGGTTCGACATGACGAAGCAGTTCCTCTGACAGCGGGAACAGATCCAGATCAACGCGCGCCCCAACGCCGCTGGCCTTTAAAATATGGCCAAGGTCTGAGATCAGCCCGTCAGAGAGGTCGATAGCAGAGCTCGCGCGCTCGCGCAGCGCCTGGCCGTGCAGAATACGCGGCGTCGGGCGCAGATGGCGTTTCACCAGATACGCCGCATCGTCGGCATCCTTTACGGTTAAGCGATCCTGGAGAATCGCCAGCCCTGCCGCACTGTCGCCCGGCGTACCGGTGACGTAGATCCAGTCGCCGGGTTTTGCACCCGAGCGCTTCAGCGCGCGGCCGAGCGGCACATAGCCGTGGATCGCCAGCGTCATCGACAGCGGCCCGGCAGTGGTATCACCGCCAATCAGCTGCATATCGTAGTAGTTAAGCTGCTCAAACAGCGCATCGCTGAAAGCTTCAAGCCAGGATTCGTCCACCTCAGGCAGCGTCAGCGCCAGCGTTAACCACGCGGGATCGGCACCCATCGCCGCCAGATCGCTGACGTTAACCGCCAGTGCTTTATACGCCAGATCGGCAGGATCGATATCCGGTAAGAAATGACGGCCGCACACCAGAGTGTCGGTGCTGATGGCCAGCGTCTGTTTTTCTGGAATATTGAGAAGTGCACAGTCATCGCCGATGCCGGTTTCAACATCAAGACGAGAGGTTCTGACACGGTCGAAATAACGGGCAATCAGGGAGAATTCGCCGCATGCCATACGTTATGCCTCAGCAAATAAAAGAAAAAACCGGAGCCGCACCGCCCGTCAGGCAATGCAGGACTCCGGTTTGCGGATCACTTTTTGTGGGGACGGATCGCAGGTGCTGCTTTATCAAGTACGCCGTTTACAAACTTGTGGCTGTCTTCAGCGCCGAAGGTTTTCGCCAGTTCGATCGCTTCGTTGATGGCCACTTTGTACGGCACATCATCACGTTTAGACAGCTCAAACAGCGCAATACGCAACACTGCTTTTTCTACCTGGCCCAGCTCTTCGAGCAGACGGGACAGATAAGGCTTCATCAGACCATCGAGATACGCGCTATTAGTCGCCACTCCCGACAGCAGTTCACGGAAGTACAGAACGTCAACGTCTTTAACGTCCTGTTCTGACAGGAACTGGTATTCAACATCAGCGATGTCGTTCTGGGACAACTGCCAGGAGTAAAGTGCCTGGACGGCACATTCACGGGCGCGGCGACGAGCAGCAGGTTTCACGGAATTCCCCTTACAAAAAAAATCAGGCCTTGATGGCTTTCAATACATTAATCATTTCAAGCGCGGTCAGTGCAGCTTCTGCACCTTTGTTACCGGCTTTGGTGCCAGCACGTTCGATGGCTTGTTCAATACTTTCGGTGGTCAGCACGCCGAATGCGACAGGAATTTCAGCATCCTGCGCAACGTGTGCCAGGCCGTTGCTTGCACCGCCCGCAACGTATTCGAAGTGCGCAGTGCCGCCACGAATAACGGTACCCAGCGCAATCACCGCGTCATATTTACCGGTTTTCGCCAGCGCGCCTGCCGCCAGTGGCAGTTCGTAAGCGCCTGGAACCCAAACAACGGTAATGTTGTCATCTTTAACCTGGCCGATACGTTTCAGGGCGTCAATCGCACCTTCCAGCAGGCTGTCGTTGATGAAGTTGTTGAAACGCGCAATGGTGATGGCGACGCGAGCGTCCGGGGTAGCTACAGCAGCTTCAATAATGTTCATACTCTTCCTTTACGGGTTCATTTGGCCCCGCAGGGGGGCGGATTTTATCATAATACTTTGCGCACTGCTTCCCTATTTCAGGAGCAATTACGCTGTCGTTAAGTGGAGGCAGACATCCGGACCTACCGGACGAATCTCGCTAAATGTGAGTTGCGGTGCGTCGGCCAGTTTTTCAAGGCCGGGCAGCACAAACAGGCCGCGCGCGTCGTGGCCTAACAGTTTAGGCGCAACGTAAACAAGCAGTTCATCCACCAGCCCGGCCTGTAAGAGCGCACCGGCAAGCGTTGGCCCCGCCTCTACCCAGATGCTGTTCACCTGCTGCTTGCCGAGCAGCATCATCAGCACCACCAGATCCAGATGGCCGTTATGCTCCGGCACCAGAATGCTGCGCACGCCTTCCGGCCATTCGCGCGTATCTTCTTTGGTGCGGGCAATCCAGGTTTCCCCCGGCTGCTGGACGATGCGGTGCTCCGGCGTCAGGCGGTTCTGGCTATCAATGACAATACGCAGCGGCTGACGCAGGTTCTCCTGCGGATACAGGGCCTGGGTATCGGCATTCAGCTCGTCCCAGCGCACGGTCATGGCCGGATCGTCAGCCAGAACGGTTTCACTGCTGGTGAGAATAGCATGGCTTTGCGCACGCAGACGTTGCACATCGCGCCTTGCCTGTGGAGAAGTGATCCACTGGCTTTCACCGTTTGCCATTGCCGTACGGCCGTCCAGCGAGGCGCCCAGCTTGAGCTGAATATACGGGAACCCCGTGCGCATGCGCTTCAGGAAACCTTTGTTAAGCGCTTCCGCGTCCTGCATCATAAGACCATGGCTGACGTCAATGCCTTCCTGCTGCAGGCGATACAGACCGCGTCCAGCCACCTGCGGATTTGGGTCCTGCATCGATGCGACCACGCGTGAAACACCCGCCGCGATCAACGCTTCACAGCACGGCGGCGTACGCCCGTGATGGCTGCAGGGCTCCAGCGTGACGTAGGCTGTGGCACCGCGCGCCTTCTCACCGGCCATGCGCAACGCATGAACCTCGGCATGCGGTTCGCCCGCCCGATAGTGAAACCCCTCTCCTACAATCTCGCCATCGTTGACGATAACGCACCCGACGTTCGGGTTGGGATGGGTAGTAAAACGGCCGCGCTGCGCCAGCTTCATGGCTCGCGCCATGTAAATCTCATCCTGCATGAGCTTAATCCTGTAAGCGGGCGATCTCTTCTCCAAACTCTTTGATGTCTTCGAAGCTGCGGTAGACCGAGGCGAAGCGGATATAGGCGACCTTATCGAGCTTTTTCAACTGCTCCATCACCAGGTTGCCGATCATTTTGCTTGGCACTTCACGCTCACCCAAACCACGAAGGTAAGATTTTATGTGGTTTAACGCCATCTCCACGTCGTCCGCGCTGACGGGACGTTTTTCGAGGGCCTTCAGCATCCCGCTGCGCAGTTTCTCTTCGTTAAACGGCTCGCGCACGTCGTTACTTTTTACCACGCGCGGCATTACCAGCTCTGCAACCTCAAAGGTCGTGAAACGCTCGTTGCACACCAGACACTGCCGACGACGGCGTACGGATGACCCTTCGCCCACAAGACGAGAGTCGATGACTTTGGTATCCACAGCGGAGCAGAATGGGCAATGCATACGGTATCCCTGTTATCTGGTTAACTAATTTTCATTTTACCCTGATCTGGCCTGACAACAAAGGAAGAGCTTTTTGAGACAAAGGATCTATATCTCACATGATGATGCTGGCTACCATTAAGGCGATCCGTTATTTCAAGGAAATAAACGCAATGACAAGACGTTACCTGAAAATATTGCTGGTGGGGAGCCTCTTCACCCTTAGCGCCTGTGCACAGCAAACCGAAGTCCGTCAGTTGAAACAGAGCGTCAATACGCTCAATACGGCGATGGACAAGCTGAACAAAGAAACGGTGAAAATCACCCAGCAAAACGCGCTGAATGCCAAATCCAGCAGCGGGGTTTATCTGCTGCCGGGCGCGAATACGCCTGCGCGTCTCAATAGTCAGATCGGCACGCTAAAAATGTCTCTGGTGAATGTGGCAGCGAACGCAGATGGTACTCGCGCAACATTACGCATCCAGGGAGAGTCCAACGATCCGCTGCCAGCCTTCAGCGGCACCGTCGAGTGGGGGCAGATCCAGGGCACAACGGAGAACTACCAGGAGGTGAACGTGAAGAATCAGCTCTTCACCGCCCCGGCCAGTGTTTTAGCACCAAGCGATGTGGATATTCCGCTTCAGTTAAGCGGCGTTACGCCGGAACAGTTAGGCTTTATCCGCATTCACGACATTCAACCCGCCGCGCACTAATCCCCTCCTTTTTAGCGGAGCGCAATGTCACTCCGCTAACATTTACATTTCGTATGGATTGGCAACATAAATGATTGCCGCTACAATCCCGCCCGTTTAAAGTACGCAAACGTGAACGCAATCGATTACGCGTGTGAGAGATATGTGAAACAACACATATTTTTGTGAGCAGGGATTCCTATAATAGGCACCGCAGAAACACGAAATATTTAGAAACGCAATTCGCGCATTTTTCACTCCCGAAAGGGAATTTCAATCAGTGGCATGATTATGAAAAAAACATTACTCGCAGCTGGCGCCGTGCTGGCACTTTCTTCCTCTTTCACTGTTAACGCAGCGGAAAACGATAAACCACAATACCTCTCCGACTGGTGGCACCAGAGCGTTAACGTAGTCGGCAGCTACCACACCCGTTTCGGACCACAGATCCGCAACGATACCTACCTGGAGTACGAAGCATTCGCCAAGAAAGACTGGTTTGATTTCTACGGCTACATGGATGCACCGGTCTTCTTCGGCGGTAACTCTCAGGCAAAAGGTATCTGGAACCACGGTTCTCCGCTGTTCATGGAGATCGAGCCGCGCTTCTCCATCGACAAGCTGACCGGCACCGACCTCAGCTTCGGTCCGTTCAAAGAGTGGTACTTCGCGAACAACTATATCTACGACATGGGCCGCAACGAGTCTGGTCGTCAGAGCACCTGGTATATGGGTCTGGGTACGGACATCGACACCGGCCTGCCAATGAGCCTGTCCCTGAACGTTTACGCGAAATACCAGTGGCAGAACTACGGTGCAGAAAACCAGAATGAGTGGGATGGCTACCGTTTCAAAGTGAAATACTTTGTACCAATCACTCAGCTGTGGGGCGGTAACCTGAGCTACATCGGCTTCACCAACTTCGACTGGGGTTCAGAACTGGGAGATAAGAGCGGTTACGCAGAGAACGGTATTAAACAGCGTACTAACGACTCCATCGCCTCCAGCCACATCCTGGCGCTGAACTACGATCACTGGCACTACTCTGTAGTGGCGCGTTACTGGCACAACGGCGGCCAGTGGAACGACGACGCCGACCTGAATTGGATGAAAGAAAACGTCCGTTCTACCGGTTGGGGTGGTTACCTGGTTGTAGGTTACAACTTCTAATCAGTGTGGGTTTCGCCCGGTGGCGCTACGCTTACCGGGCCTACGACCCAAATGTAGGCCGGGTAAGGCGTAGCCGCCACCCGGCCTTTTACTGCTTCACCTTCCGCAAAAAATCCGCCAGAGACCTGTCCGCGCTCTCGCTAAAACGCCTCTCCGTAGCCACAATATTGAGGCATCGGTCGAGCCGGAAACAGCGATAGTCATCGCGCCGTTCACACCACGCAGCCAGCAGCCAGCGCTCTCCCCAGAAGAATAGCCCCAGCGGCTGAACCTCACGTTTAGACAGCTGTCCGGCTTCATCACGGTAATGCAGCGCCAGCACGCGCTGGGCGGAAATCGCCTGATGAATCATGTCAAAATCGCTGCGGGAGTGGCTTTGCATGCAAAAGTCCGGGGCGTAGATCCGCGTCTGCTCCGCCTTTCGGCGGCTCTCCTCGGGCAGAATCGCCAGCACCTTCTCCTGAGCCGACTCCAGCTCGCGCGACAGCGATTCCCCACCCCAGGTTTTGAGCAGGCGAATCGCGACGATCAGCGCCTCGGACTCCTTATTTGTCAGCATCAGCGGCGGCAGGTCAAAGCCCGACATCAGCCGATATCCACTTCCCGCCTCACCTTCCACCGGCACGCCGGAAAGCGACAGGTCGCGGATATCGCGATATACCGTGCGCTCGGACACGCCAAGCCGGTCCGCGAGATGCGCTGCCGTTGTCAGACGCCTGCCCCGCAGGATCTGCACAATCTGAAACAAACGGTCAGCGCGTCGGGTCATAACTTTGTCCGCTCTCAGGCAGGTTGATGGAGCCCGACGCGGTTGCCCTCGCTGTCGGTAAACAAGGCGATAGTGCCAATGCCATGCGGCAGTTCCAGCGGGCCAAACACGCACTCGCCGCCCGCAGAGGCGATGCGATCGAGCGTGGCCGCCAGATTGTCAGTATGCAGGTAAATAATAGCGCCCTGCAAAGACGGTGTAACGCCGTCAAATTTTGCCAGTGCGCCTCCGGTACCCGGATCCTCATGCGGGAAAACGGCCAGCTCCGCACAGTCCATTTTCTCGCGACGCAGCGCAAGCTGCATCACGGACTCATAAAATTTGATGGCGCGATCCATATCCGAGACCGGAATTTCAAACCAGTTAATGACGCTTTTCATACATCCTCCTGCCTGTTGTTTGGGTTCAGAAGGAGTCTACGACAGGGCTCCTGACAGCATACTGTCAGGAGTGTTTGTCAGGAGCAGATAAAAAAAATCCCGGTCAACCGACCGGGATTTCGATAACGCGCTAAACGTCGCCTTACGGCAGAATGGACGGCTGATCCGCCCCTTCTTTCTCGACTTTCTGCTGGAGCAGGTGCTCGCGCTTCATGCCGAGTTTCAGTGCCAGGGCGGACGCAACGTAGATAGACGACGCCGTACCGATGGTGACACCAATCAGCATGGTCAGCGAGAAGCCTTCCAGTACCGGACCACCGAAGAGGAACAGCATCAGGATCACCATCAGGGTAGTACCGGAGGTGATCAAGGTACGGTGCAGCGTTTGGGTCAACGACACGTTAAAGATCTCGTACGGCGTACCGCGACGGATCTTACGGAAGTTTTCACGAATACGGTCAGATACCACGATACTGTCGTTCAGCGAGTAACCGATAACGGACATCAGTGATGCCACGATCGTCAGGTCAATCTCAATGTGGAACAGCGACAGTATGCCCATGGTGATCACCACGTCGTGCGCCAGGGCGATAACCACACCGGCCGCCAGTCGCCACTCAAAGCGGAAACCGACGTACACCAGGATGGAGATCAGCGCCACCAGCAGCGCCATCGCACCGGTCTGCGCCAGGTCAGCACCTACGCTTGGGCCGACGAACTCAATACGCTTAACCGCCGCGTTCTGGCTGGTTGTTTCGTTAATCACGCTAACAACCTTACTGCCCAGCTCCTGGCTGCCGTTGGCATCGTGCACCGGCGGCATACGTACCATGATGTCGCGGCTGCTGCCGAAGTTCTGCAGCAGCGGCTCTTCAAAGCCCGCTTTCTGCAGCGATTCGCGCATCTGGTCCATATCGACCGGTTTTTCCAGGGAGATTTCAATTACCGTACCACCGGTAAAATCGAGCCCCCAGTTAAAGCCTTTCACGCCAATAATGACGATGGACAGAATCAGCAGGAAACCTGAAATGCCGAAGGCCCAGTAGTCCCAGCGCATAAAGTCCCAGACTTTACGGCCGTGGTTCAATTGTTCAACAGTATATTCCTGTGCCACAACGCACTCCTCAGATAGACAGCTTTTTGACGCGCTTGCCGCCGTACAGCAGGTTCACGATGGCACGGGTGCCGACAATAGCGGTAAACATTGACGTTGCGACACCGATACCGGTTGTAATCGCAAAGCCTTTGATAGCGCCGGTACCCACTGCATACAGGATAAGAACCTTGATCAGTGTTGTTACGTTCGCATCGAAGATAGAGCTGAACGCGCCTTTATAACCTTCGTCAATCGCCTGCTGAACAGAACGACCGTTGCTCAACTCTTCTTTGATACGTTCGTTAATCAGTACGTTGGCGTCGACCGCCACCGCAAGGGTCAGAACGATACCCGCAATACCCGGCATGGTCAGCGTCGCCCCCGGGAGCAGGGACATGATGCCGATAATCAGCACCAGGTTCGCAATCAGCGCAGAGGTCGCAATCAGACCAAACTTCTTATAGAAGAAGATCATGAACAGAATAGAGACCACCAGACCGGCCAGACACGCTTCCAGGCCCTGCTGGATGTTTTGCATACCCAGAGTTGGACCAATGGTACGTTCTTCAACAATCTGAATTGGCGCAATCAGCGCACCGGCACGCAGCAGCAGGGAGAGCTGACGCGCTTCGTTCGGGTTGTTGATGCCGGTAATACGGAAGCTGTTACCCAGACGAGACTGGATATTGGCGATGTTAATCACCTCTTCCTCTTTCACCAGCACAGCACGACCGTTTGCATCTTTCTTACCGCTGTCTTTGTACTCCACGAACAGGGTTGCCATCGGTTTACCGATGTTGTCCTTGGTGAAGTTAGACATGATGTTACCACCCGCGCTATCGAGCGAGATGTTAACCTGCGGCTGGTTGTATTCGTCCTGGCTCGACGTGGAGTCGGTGATGTGATCACCGGTCAGAATCACGCGTTTGTACAGCACAACCGGCTGACCTTCGCGGGTCTGTTTCACTTCGGAGTCACCCGGAATACGGCCAGAAGCGGCAGCAGACTGGTCAACGTTGGTATTCACCAGACGGAATTCCAGGGTTGCGGTCGCACCCAGAATCTCTTTCGCACGCGCGGTGTCCTGAATACCCGGCAGTTCAACCACGATACGGTCAGCACCCTGACGCTGTACCAGCGGCTCGGCCACACCCAGTTGGTTTACACGGTTACGCAGAATGTTGATGTTCTGCTGAACGGCATATTCACGCGCTTCTTTCAGGCGCGCATCGGTCATCACCGCACGCAGCTGGTTGCTGCCCTGCGAGGAGATCACCAGGTCACGGTGACGTTGAGTCAGATAATCTACAGCCTGATCGCGCGCCGCGCTGTCGCGGAACGTGATGCTCATGCCGTAGTTATCTTCTTTACGCACGGTGGTGTAAGCGATGCCTTTATCACGCAGATCGCTGCGCAGGCTGTCGATATTCTGTTCCTGCAGCTTGCCGAGCGCGGTATCCATATCCACTTCCATCAGGAAGTGAACGCCGCCACGCAGGTCAAGACCGAGTTTCATTGGCTCTGCTTTCATCGCAGCCAGCCAACGCGGGGTTGCAGGGGCAAGGTTAAGCGCCACGACGTATTTGTCACCCAGCACGCCCATCAGCGCTTCGCGAGCGCGGAGCTGCGTGTCGGTGGTGTCGAAGCGAGCAAGAATTGCGCCCTCTTCCAGAGCCACAGACTTAGCGGTAATTTTTTCTTCTTGTAACGTTTTCTGGACCTGGATCAGCGTTTGCTCACTGGCGGCGACACCGCGCGCGCCAGTGATTTGAACAGCCGGATCCTCACCATACAGGTTGGGAAGCGCGTACAGCAGGCCGACGAGAATCACGACGACCAGCATGATGTACTTCCACAAAGGATAACGGTTTAACACGGCAGTTCCCTTTGGGAAAAGTTGGGATTACAGCGCCTTCATGGTGCCTTTCGGCAGAACGGCAGCTACGAAGTCACGTTTGATGACCACTTCAGTGGTGTCGTTCAGGGCGATAGCAATGTAGCCGTTTTCAGCCACTTTGGTTACGCGACCGACCAGACCACCGTTAGTCAGCACTTCATCGCCTTTCGCAATGGAGTTCATCAGGTTTTTGTGCTCTTTGGTGCGCTTCTGCTGTGGACGCAGGATCATGAAGTAGAAGATCAGACCGAACACAACCAGCATCAGAATCAGAGACATCGGGCTGCCCTGCGCTGGAGCACCTGTTGCCGCTACCGCATCAGAAATAAAAAAGCTCATTCAAATTCCCTCATTATTAAAATTAATCAACGTTCAACGGTGGAACATCCCGCCCCTGACGTTGGTAGAAATCGGTCACGAAGCTCTCTAATTTACCCTCTTCGATAGCCTTACGTAAACCAGCCATTAAGCGCTGATAATAACGAAGATTATGAATGGTATTGAGACGCGCGCCCAAAATCTCGTTGCAACGATCGAGATGATGCAGATACGCGCGAGAATAATTGCGACAGGTATAGCAATCGCACTCGGAATCGAGCGGGCTGGTGTCACTCTTATGCTTCGCGTTACGGATTTTCACCACGCCATCGGTAACGAACAAATGGCCGTTACGCGCGTTGCGGGTTGGCATGACGCAGTCGAACATATCAATGCCGCGGCGTACGCCTTCAACCAGATCTTCCGGTTTCCCCACGCCCATCAGGTATCGTGGTTTATCCGCCGGGATTTGCGGGCAGACATGCTCCAGAATGCGGTGCATGTCTTCCTTCGGCTCACCCACAGCCAAACCGCCGACAGCGTAGCCATCAAAACCTATCTCTACCAGACCTTTAACCGAGATATCGCGTAAATCTTCGTAAACGCTGCCCTGGATAATGCCGAACAGCGCATTTTTGTTCTGCAGGGAGTCAAAGCGGTCACGGCTACGCTTCGCCCAGCGCAGAGACATCTCCATTGAACGCTTGGCGTAATCCCAGTCGGCCGGGTATGGCGTACATTCGTCGAAGATCATCACGATATCAGATCCGAGATCGTACTGAATCTCCATCGATTTTTCCGGATCGAGGAAAATCGGATCGCCGTTGATCGGGTTACGGAAGTGAACGCCCTGCTCGGTGATCTTGCGGATATCGCCCAGGCTGAAGACCTGGAAGCCGCCGGAGTCGGTCAGGATAGGGCCTTTCCACTGCATGAAATCGTGCAGGTCGCCGTGGAGCTTCATGATCTCCTGGCCCGGACGCAGCCACAGGTGGAAGGTGTTGCCGAGGATAATCTGTGCGCCCGTGGCTTCTACTTCTTCCGGCGTCATCCCTTTTACGGTGCCGTACGTGCCCACAGGCATAAACGCGGGGGTTTCCACCACGCCGCGATCAAACACCAGGCGACCGCGACGCGCGCGACCGTCGGTGGTATCGAGTTCAAATTTCATTTTTTCTCCGACGTCAGAAAAACAGTCCAACGTTGTAACACGGTGCCGCGGACTTATTCCCCGACACGCTCATTCAAAGCCTGCGGATTGTACGTGATAAACATCGCGTCCCCGTAGCTAAAAAAGCGATATTTTTGTTCTACCGCAGACTTGTAGGCCGCCATAGTGTGCTGATAACCGGCAAACGCGGAAACCAGCATAATCAGCGTCGATTCAGGCAGATGGAAGTTGGTCACCAGCGCGTCAATCACTTTGTACTGATAGCCCGGGTAGATAAAGATCTGCGTATCGCCAAAGAATGGCTCGATAAGTCCGTTTTTAGCCGCCTGCGCGGCGCTCTCGAGTGAGCGCACGGACGTCGTACCAACCGCCACGACGCGGCTGCCGCGCGCTTTCGCCGCCAGCACCGCGTCCACCACGTCCTGAGGCACTTCAGCATACTCAGAGTGCATGATGTGATCTTCAATGCTGTCCACGCGCACCGGCAGGAAGGTACCCGCGCCGACGTGCAGCGTCACGAACGCCATCTCAATGCCTTTCGCGCGCAGTTTTTCCAGCAGCGGCTCATCAAAGTGCAGACCTGCCGTCGGGGCCGCGACCGCGCCAGGCTTCTGGCTGTAGACGGTCTGATACAGCTCGCGGTCGGCCTCTTCGTCCGGACGCTCAATATACGGCGGCAGCGGCATGTGGCCGATGGCGTTCAGGATATCGAGCACCGTGCGTTCGTCGTTGAACTCCACCTCGAACAGCGCGTCGTGGCGCGCGGTCATGGTCGCCTTGATGCTCTCATCATCGCCCAGCAGCAGCTCCGCGCCCGGCTTTGGCGCCTTAGATGCGCGAATATGTGCCAGAATACGTTTATCATCGAGCATACGTTCGACCAGCACTTCAATCTTGCCGCCGCTGGCTTTACGGCCGAACAGGCGCGCCGGGATCACGCGGGTATTGTTAAAGACCAGCAGATCGCCAGGGTTGAGCTTGTCGAGCAAATCGGTGAAAGTACCGTGCGTCAGCTCGCCCGTTGGCCCATCCAGTGACAGTAAGCGACAGCTGCTGCGCTCAGGCATGGGATAGTGAGCAATCAGGGATTCAGGTAGTTCAAAGGAGAAATCGGCGACGCGCATGACGTATACTCGTGACTTAAAAACAGGCGGCATAGTCTAGTGCTCACACCCTTTTGCTGCAACAACTAGCCGCCCCCGGACAAATAAAACGCATGAATTTTCTCGCTCACCTGCATCTCGCGCACCTTGCTGACAGCTCCCTCTCGGGCAATTTGCTGGCCGATTTCGTACGCGGTAATCCCGCAGAAGACTACTCCCCTGAGGTTGTCGACGGGATTTTTATGCACCGCCGCATCGACGTGCTGACGGATAAGCTGCCGGAAGTGACGGAAGCCAAAGCGTGGTTTCGGCCGGAAACGCGCCGCGTTGCGCCGATCACGCTTGACGTGATGTGGGATCACTTTCTGTCGCGCCACTGGGAGCAGCTGTCGCCGGAGATGCCCTTGCCGGCGTTTGTGCGCTATGCCCACCAGCAGGTGTCGATCATTCTGCCCGACTCGCCGCCGCGCTTTGTGAATCTGAATAACTACCTGTGGTCAGAACGCTGGCTGGAGCGCTATCGTGAGATGGACTTCATCCAGAACGTGTTGAACGGGATGGCGAGCCGTCGCCCGCGCCTGGATGCGCTGCGGGATTCCTGGTATGACCTGGATGAACATTACGACGCGCTGGAGACCCGCTTCTGGCAATTCTATCCACGCATGATGGTGCAGGCGAAAAATAAACAGCTGTAACAGAATTCACATTGATAGGTAAAAGCTGGCGGAACGATTGTCACCACCTCTTTGTCTTATCGATGCACACTCTCTATACTGGCTCGCGTTGCGTTCCAAATAACCTTAGTATCTACAGGAGAATCATATGGTTCTGGTAACTCGTCCGGCTCCGGATTTTACAGCTGCAGCAGTTCTGGGCAACGGTGAAATCGTTGAAAACTTCAACTTCAAACAGCACACCAACGGTAAAGCGACCGTTCTGTTCTTCTGGCCAATGGACTTCACTTTCGTTTGCCCGTCTGAGCTGATCGCTTTCGACAAACGTTATGAAGAATTCCAGAAGCGTGGCGTGGAAGTTGTTGGCGTCTCCTTCGACTCTGAGTTTGTACACAACGCATGGCGTAACACCCCTGTCGACAAAGGCGGCATCGGTGCGGTGAAATACGCAATGGTTGCGGACATCAAACGCGAAATCCAGCAGGCTTACGGTATCGAACATCCGGACGCTGGCGTTGCGCTGCGCGGTTCCTTCCTGATCGACGCGAACGGCATCGTTCGTCACCAGGTTGTGAACGATCTGCCGCTGGGTCGTAACATCGACGAAATGCTGCGCATGGTTGACGCGCTGCAGTTCCACGAAGAGCACGGCGAAGTGTGCCCGGCTCAGTGGGAAAAAGGTAAAGAAGGTATGGCTGCTTCCCCAGACGGCGTAGCTAAATACCTGTCTGAGAACGTATCCAGCCTGTAATCGGCACGGTTTACGAAAAAGGCCCGCTTATGCGGGCCTTTTTTTATGCCTTACGCTGCGTCTCTCGCCAGATGCGCCAGGCCATGCCCGCCAGCAGGATCACGCCCGCAATCAGTACGCCCCATACCAGCAGGGCGTTCAGCCAGCTCGCCCGCTCACCTGCAGAGGTGGCGTTCAGCCGCCCCTCGCCGCCCAACGCGACATCATCCACAATATCGGCCTGCGGCAGGTTCGCCATATCATAGGTCTTGCGCAGGTCGGCTGGGATCAGCATGTCAGGCTCCACGCTGGCAGGCTTTGCGGCACCGTTGCCCCATGCGAGAACGTACGGCGCTTTCCCCTGCGCGTTGAACACAAGATCATAGCGGTCGCGATGCCCCGTGACGCTCGGCAGGTATTCTGGCAGACACGCATTCAGCGTCGTGATTTTCACTGCCTGCACCAGGCCCCCGCTAAGCGAAACCGGTCCGGACGTTTTCCCCTCCAGACGGTAAATCACCTCTTTCTTCAGGGGGTGCCATGCCTCTTTTTCGGTACTCCGCCACGCTATCTCCACGGGAAGGACGCCATCGCCGTTCAGCGAGATGCTGACAGCACTCAGCGGCTGCGGGCACGCCCAGCGCCACTGAGCTTCACTTGTCGATAGCTGCTCACCTTCCCCTTCAAGACTAATCTCTTCCGGGGCCGCCCGGGCAGGTGCGCTGATTGCGTTTACGCCGGTCAACGTTACCCCCTGGCTCTGCGTATTCAGCACCACCATGAGATAGCGATTCGCATCGGGAGATAAAACCGTATCGGTATCGAGCCGATCGAGCTTAAGACGATCCTGACCGCTGACGACGTCCAGCAGCGGCATATCCTCGCGCAGGGTATACCACCGCTTGAGATCCTCGCTGTAATAGACCGACGCCGTTCCCTGCCACGGCGTCTCATGGGTATTCCAGAGGAGCTGCAGCTGGGATATAGCCAGCTCACCCGTCGTCTGCTCCGGCAGGGTCAGCAGGTAATGTTGCCCGACAGCGGCGGCTTTTTGCCCCTCCAGCACAATCTCAATGCCGTTTCGGGAACGGAGCCGGATCTTATCGCTGTCACCGGCGTCTGAGGCAGCCGCGAGCGGCGAGGCATCCAGCGGAAAGAGGCGCAGCGCCGTGGACTGCGCTGTCGCCTGCGGGCGCGTCGCGGCGATCAGGCTAAAGGGAACCGGCTCACCCGACTGGTTAAAGACGCGGACATCGTGCAGATCCGGCGACGTGCTTTGCTCATAGACGGCAAGCGGCAGCATTACCCGATACCACCGGGAAGGAACGGACGTGTCGAGTGAACGACCAAAGGCATAGTCACGGGGCGATTCCGTTGGTATTTCGTCGCAGAACGCCGGGCCGGAAAGCGCCAGTAGCGCGGTACACGCAACCGCTTTCATCCATTTCATTTTTCATCTCCTGTTTTTGGCGGTAGCGGCGAGAAATAGCCCACTATCAGTACCAGTATCGCCACGCCGATAAACGCCACCGCGCGCGACAGACCGCCTCCGCCCGCGCTGTCCACCAGCATCAGTTTCACCATCACCACACCCAGCAGCGCGGCACCGCAAAGCCACTCCTGCCGGGAAGCCCTGCGGGTGGCATGGATCATGACCACCAGCGCGCTCAACATCCAGAACAGGGCAAAGCTTGTCTGGATCAGCCGCGAATCCCACAGCGATGCCATATTCCAGGCCACGTCGCCGTACCAGGCCAGGGCGCGCATCAGCACACCGTTTAGCCACCAGAAGCCAAACGCCATAATCGCGACGGCAGGCCACGGGCGCGCTTGCGCAAGCCATGACGGGTAGTAGCGATCCACCACCCGATAAAAGACCACCAGCCCCAGCAACGCGAACGCAGCACCTTCCTCGAGCGGGTTCACCAGCGGCAGCCAGGTCTGACGATAGACCACGCCGTCCTGGAAATTGGTCACCACCAGCAATACCAGCAGCGCCACGACGACAGGGATCGGTGCCAGACACGCATAGAGCGCAGGCCACTCCCGGAACGGCCACACGCGACGCCGTACGGCTGCAGAAAGTGCCATAATAATCCCGCCACCTGCGGCCATCGCTAATCCGCTTCCCCAGGCCGCCATTCCCCACGGCAGAGACCGGGCAAACCAGTAAAGCTCCGCGGCCAGCGCCAGCAAAATCATCCAGAACAGCGACAAATGCAGCCCCATCGCGATGCGCGGCAGGAGTCTTTCACCATCGCGCCGCAACAGCATTAGCGCGGCAGGAAGCGCAACGCACCAGGCCAGGTTTGACCAGCCGGCGGTAACGATCTGCTGATGCCAGAGCTGATAACCCACCATCAGCAGCATAACCGGCCACAGCAGCCATTTGCTGGCGTTCAGCTCCCGCCACGTCAGGCGAGCAGCCACCTGCCGCCAGCCCCAGACCGACGCCGCCGTCAGCGCCAGCACGCCCGCCAGAATCGGTAATTCCTTCGTCAGTACCAGCTGCGACGCGCCCAGCTGCGCCACTATCCAGAACAGCAGCCCGCCTGCCAGCAGCGCCCAGCTGACCGGCAGGAAGAGAGTCCGCCACAGCCAGGCCGCAGCCAGCCAGCAAAGGCTGAGGATGGCGAAGATGAGGAACAGGCTCAGCGCCGTAACGCCGTCCGTTTGTGCCCACAGCGCGCTACCGAGCGCCAGCACCAGCAGCGCCGTCCCGCTATAGCTCATGCGACGCTGATGCTGCTGCACGCCCAGCCAGAGAATCCCCAGCCCCTCCAGCGCCCAGGCCATCGCCGTCCAGCGCGCCGACAGCGCCAGCGGAATGGCGAGCGTGGCAAACCCGCCGCCGATCGCCAGCGCCGCCATGACCAGCGGTCGTCCGAGGGAGGGATAGCGACGCAGCGCGAGGTATGCGAGGGTGAGATAAAATGCTCCGTATCCCAGCGCGCTCAGCGCCGGGCCATATTCCCAGTGTCGGGTCATGCCGTACTGCATCCCGAAGCCGATCAGCGGCGGGGCGAACAGCAGCACGCCGTCGATAATCTGCTTCCCTTTCTCCTGCGCCCGCAGCGACAGCGCCACGCTCAGCACGCCGAATATCAGCGTATTGGCAATCAGGAACAGCTGGCAGATCCAATAGTCTTCAGGCTGGTAGTCATTCAGCCCCCACAGGCCGCCCACGCCGAACGTAAACAGCAGCCCGAGCAGGTTCAGCTCGCGCCAGTGCTGCCAGATGCTGATCGCGAGAATGCCGATGGACAGCAGAAGATAGAAAGAGAAAAGTGCGACAAAGCTACCGCCCCCAGTAGATAAGAGCAGCGGCGCGAGATATCCGCCAAGGCTCGCCAGCATGGCAAGACTCAGCGCCTTCTGCAGCACCGCCAGCCCGACGCTCGCCGCGCAAATCACTACCAGCAGCGTAAAGGCCAGCGTCATCGGCAACATTTGCCAGAGCCGGAATGCACCAAACACCGTCAGGTAGAGCACGCCGGTCGCCCCGCCCTGGAGGATCAGCGCATAGACGCGCTGCCTGTGCCGCACCCGCCACCCAATCGCCAGCAGAACAACGGCAAACAGCGCCGTTGCCACGAGGCGCAGCTCAAGCGGGAACAGGGAATGTTCGACGGTATAGCGCAGCAGAAAAGAGAGGCCGAGGAAGAGCAGCAGAATGCCAAGCTTCGCCAGCGGATTGCCCTGCATGAACCAGCGCGCAAGCGACGTCAGGATGCCGCCAAAGGCTGAAGGCTGTTTTGCCGCTGGCGCAGGCGCCAGAGCGGGTTCTGCCACCGCTGCGGGAATATCGGGTCGCCAGGGGTCGACAGGCGCGGGAGCGTCCTCCACCACTGGCGCGGTAATTGCCTCCGGCGCGGCGGTCTGCACCGGTTCCGACGCGTTCTGAGGCACGCCGCGCTGCTCAAGCGCCTCTATGCGCTGGCGCAGCAGGGCTATCTCCTGCCGCGCTGCCGTACTTCGGTTAAACCCGATAACCGCAAGCACGGGCGCAACCAGCAGCGCAAAAACCAGGAATAAACAGCCAAGGATGTAAAGCTCGTCCATGTTTCCACCTTCACCGTAAACGATCTGTTAAGATTGACACAAATCGTTGCATTTGCGCCATCTTAAAAGGTGGAAACATTAGCGCATTAGCTGCCGAACCAGATCGTCGCGGATATCGCAGGCAGCGCCAGCACGCCGTCCTGAATCGTGGCCTTGCCCTCTTTACTCTTCCACGCTGCCACCTTCAGCAGCGGCGAATCATCCAGCACCACTTCGCAGGCCTCGCCCCGGTTTATCGCCACCAGCACGCGCTGCTGGTTATAGATGCGAGCAAACACCACCACGTTATCGTGGGCGTACACCACCTGACAGCCGCCATAGCGCAGGGCGAGACTCTGCTTACGCAGCTTCGCCAGGCGCTGATACAGGCTGAACAGCACCTTGTCCTGTTTCGCTGGCTCCCAGGGGAAAGTTTTGCGGCAGAACGGATCGTTGTTGCCGTCCAGCCCCACCTCGTCTCCGTAGTAGATACACGGCACGCCCGGCCAGGTAAAGAGCCAGGTCACCGCCAGCGGCAGACGCGCAACATCCTTGCCGAGCAGGGATTTAAAGCGCGCGGTGTCGTGACTATCGAGCTGGTTAAACATCCGCAGCTGCTGCTGATGCGACAGCCCGGCGCGGTAGTTCTCCATCCACGCCATGCAGGTTTCCGCGTCGATATGATTTGGATCGTAGGAGATATCGGTGTTGGCGAGGAATCCCCACAGCGGGAAGGTAAAGCCGCGATAGTTCATCGCCGCATCTTCCGCATCATTCTGCAACCACTGGCGCGCGTCACCAAAGTGCTCGCCAAAAACGAACGCCTCCGGCTGAGCCGCTTTCGCCGAGCGCGTGATCCCGGCGACGTGCTGAAGGTTATTCCGCGCTCCGCCCGCTTCACCGAGCATATGCACCACGTCCAGGCGCCAGCCGTCCATATTCCATGGTGCCTTCAGCCAGTGGCGCACGATGCTGTCTTCCCCGCCGTAAATCTCGTTCACCAGAGACGGCGACTGGAAATCCAGCTTCGGCAGGCTTGGGTAACCCAGCCAGTCCAGCGCACGCCCCTCCTCGTTAAAGCTGTACCAGTCGCGCTGCGGCGAGTCCGGGTTATGACATGCCCCGTCCATCGACTGGTTATGCCGGTCAAACCACGTATGCGAATCTCCGCTGTGGTTGAACACGCCGTCCAGAATCAGGCGCATGCCTTCGTTTTGGGTGTTCCTACGCAGGCGCAGCAGCGCCTCGTCACCGCCAAACTGCGCGTCAACGTGGCGATAATCTTCGGTATCGTATTTGTGTACGCTCGGGGCTTTAAACACCGGGTTGAGATACAGCGCCGTCACGCCGAGTTTTTTCAGGTACGGCAGCTTTTCGCTGATGCCGTCGAGATCGCCGCCGTAGAAGGTCGATCCGCCCGCCTGCGCGGTTAATGGCTCGTCCCACGCTTTCAGAATAATGTCATGACCCGCCGCATGGTGGTGATAGATCTTATCCTGGTCGGCAGTGCGCTTTTCGCTGCGCGCAAAACGGTCCGGGAAAATCTGGTAAAAGACCTGATCGTTAACCCACTGCGGGCCGTTATCCGGGTAATCGACCGCAAACTGTTCCAGCCGTGCGGGCGGGAAACGATTAAATCCCTGCGGGGTAAACCACAGCTGGCGGTTGTTCCATAAAAGCTTAAAGCTGTAACGGCGGCGCGGCTGCCCGCTGCGCAGGTCGATATTCGCCCGCCAGGCCGTGATGCCAGGCTGCGGCTGGCTGCGCAGCTTGTGCATTTTCAACCCGGTCTCTTCGTTATCGATTTCGGCGCGGAGCGTCACGCGTTCAGGCTGATTTTCCCCCGCCAGCCAGAGCGTAATCACAAGGTTGTCTTTGTTTTGCTTAACAAATGGGGCAACCGGAAGGTGCCAGGCGTTTAACATCACGAATCCCCTTTGATGAAATTGACGTCACCTTGCCACAGGGTGGTTAAGGATAGCTCACCATGATGGGATTTATTGGGGGAGGAGGACGGGGGAGGAGGCACCAGTGCAGCCGGATGCCCTCACCCCAACCCTCTCCCACAAGGAGAGGGAGAAAAAAAGATTACTGCGCTTCCGCCAGCTGACGGTCGCGGCGGCATTTAAACACCCAGCCCACCAGCAGCAGCACAATCCACGCGCAGCCCACGTACAGTGAAATGCGGGTGTCCGGATGGTAGCCAATCAGGCCAATGATAAACACCAGGAAGATCAGCCCCACGACGGTCGTCGCAACGCCGCCCGGTACTTTGAACTTCAGCGCTTTCGCCTCATCCGGCGACAGGCGACGGCGGAAGGCAATCTGCGACAGCAGGATCATGATCCACACCCAGACGGTTGCGAAGGTCGCCAGGGATGCAATCACCAGGAAGACGTTCTCCGGCATGATGTAGTTCAGGTAAACCGAGAACAGCAGCGCCACGGTCATCACCACGACGGTCACCCACGGCGTGCCGCGGCGTGAGGTTTTGGCGAACACCTTCGGCGCACTGCCCTGCTCCGCCATGCCGTGCAGCATACGGCCTACGCCAAAGACGTCACTGTTAATCGCCGAAAGCGACGCGGTCAGCACCACAAAGTTCAGAATGCTGGCCGCAAACGCAATGCCCATATGCTGGAAGGTCAGGACAAACGGGCTACCGTTGGTGCCTACCTGATTCCACGGGTAAATGGACATGATCACGAACAGCGTACCCACGTAGAACACCAGAATACGCATCGGCACAGAGTTGATGGCGCGCGGAATGGATTTCTCCGGATCTTTCGCTTCCCCGGCGGTGATACCGATAATCTCGATACCGCCGTAGGCGAACATCACCATCTGCAGCGACATCACCATCCCGAGCCAGCCGTTGCTGAAGAAGCCGCCGTTGCTCCAGAGGTTGTGGATCCCGGTCGGCTGCCCGCCGTTGCCAATCCCCCAGATAATAATCCCGAAACCGGCCACAATCATGATGATGATGGTCGCGACCTTGAAGAAGGAGAACCAGAACTCCAGCTCGCCGAACACCTTCACGCTCATCAGGTTGACGGCGCAAATGATCAGCACCACGCTCAGCACCCAAATCCAGTGCGGTACCGCCGGGAACCAGACGCCCATGTAGATGCCAAACGCCGTCACGTCGGCAATCGCAACAATCAGGATTTCGAAGCAGTAGGTCCAGCCGGTGATAAACCCGGCCAGCGGGCCGAGGTTTTCCTGCGCGTAGCGGGAGAATGAGCTGGCGGAGGGGTTGTGAACCGACATTTCGCCGAGGGCGCGCATGATGATATACGCCGCCACGCCGCCGATAATGTACGCCAGCAGAACGCTAGGACCGGCCATTTTGATGGCATCTGCCGAGCCATAAAAAAGACCGGTGCCGATAGCAGAGCCCAGCGCCATAAAGCGGATGTGGCGCGTGCTCAATCCACGTTTAAGTTTGTTAGTGCTTTCCATTTAAATCTTGCCATTCAACACGAAAAAAACAAAAAACCACGGGGCCTTAAGCCCCGTGGTTAAACAGTTTGTTGCCGTTGATTAATGAGCGTTCGATGCGACCTGACGCCCTGCAGCACGGTCCCAGATAATCGCCAGAACCAGTGCAACAACGGTAGGCATCAACCAGGCCAGACCCTGCTCGGACAGCGGCAGACGCTGTGTCCATGCCGGCAGTATGTGCGCGAAAGCTGATGCTTTAATCCCGTCAAGGATACCAAAAATCAGGCTGATAAACATGGCTGGCGCAATAATTCGTGAAGAGTTGTTCCACCACGGACGAGTAAAGCTCAGCACTACCAGTACGATGCACGGCGGATAAATCGCCGTCAACACCGGAATAGAGACCTGAATCAGGTGGCTCAGACCGAGGTTAGACACCGCCATGGAGAAGATACCGAGGATAAACACCAGGGTGCGGTAAGAAAGCGGCAGATACTGTGCAAAGAACTCTGCGCAGGCGCAGGTCAGGCCAACCGCGGTAACCAGACAGGCCAGGAAGATCAGCGCTGCCAGCAGCATACTGCCCGCACCGCCGAAGGTGTGCTGCACGTAGGCGTGAAGGATAGCCGCACCGTTGGCGTTCTGCTCAACCAGCATGGCGCTATCGGAACCCAGACGGAACAGCGCCAGATACAGCAGGGTCAGCCCCACACCAGCCATCAGGCCGGCCCAGATGGTGTAGCGGGTCAGCAGACGCGCTTCGGTCACACCGCGGGAACGCGCGGCGTTAACGATAACGATACCAAACACCATCGCGCCTAGCGTATCCATCGTCAGGTAGCCGTTCACGAAGCCGTTAGAGAACGCGGCATTTTTATAGGCGTCCATCGCGTCGCTAATCGGGCCGGCGGGCCAGACGATGGCCGCTACCGCCAGAACAATCAGCGCCACAATTTTCAGCGGAGCCAGGAAGTTACCCACGGTATCCAGCAGCTTGCCCGGATAGAGGGAAACCAGAATCACGATCGCGAAGTAGATCAGGCTGTAGATAAACAGCGGCATCGCGCCGTCACCGGTCAGGGGAGCAATACCCACTTCGAAGGACACGGTTGCCGTACGCGGGGTCGCAAACAGCGGGCCAACGGCGAGATAGCAGACGGTTGCCAGCAGAACGCCCGCCACTTTGCCAATCGGGGTGCTGAGGCTATCAACACCGCCGCCGACTTTCGCCAGCGCGATGACGGTCAGCACCGGCAGACCCACGGCAGTAATCAGGAAACCAAACGCGGCGGTCCAGACGTGTTCACCCGCCTGTAAGCCAACCATTGGAGGGAAAATGATGTTGCCTGCGCCAACGAACAGCGCAAATGTCATAAAGCCCAGCGCGATGATGTCACGCGATTTTAAGTGATGGGTCATAAAACCTTACTGCCTGTGGATGTGGTGTTGAAAACATTGAGATTTTCGATATCCCTCACGGGACGATACAGCCGAAAATTTGCTCAATTTCAGCGGGAAATGCTCCCGTCCTGGCGTGGAGAAGAATAGTTTTTCGATTTACCACGCAAATACAGTCGGTCTGACAGTATCTGGGGCGCAATTTAAACGCTTATAACGTTTAAAGGCAAGGTGGAATCGCAAAACCAGAACAATATGCCAGCATGAAAACACGCACCAGCACAATACGCTGTTTATAAGAAAAACCCATGGCTAATCATGCGAACAAAAAACAGCCAGCCGTATAAAATTCATCCGCGTTTCGCTTGACTGCAAAGCAAACGGGCCAGCGATGGCTGACCCGTGGAAAGGTAAAATGACACGCCCGCCGTCAGGCGATCTTTTTGGCAATTAATCGTTCCGGAATAACGAAACTGAAGCGGGTTCCTTTACCCAGCGTACTCTGAATATCGAGACGGCTTTCATGGTGATTCACCGCGTGTTTCACAATTGCCAGCCCCAGGCCGCTTCCGCCCGTCTGGCGCGATCGCGCTTTATCCACACGGTAGAAGCGCTCGGTCAGACGCGGAATATGCTCCGGCGCAATCCCCGGCCCGTTGTCCTCCACGCTAAACTCGGCCCCCGTTGGGGTATGGTGCCAGCGCACCACGATATCCGTCCCCTCCGGCGTATGATTCACCGCGTTATACACCAGGTTGGAAATGGCGCTGCGCAGCTCATCTTCGCTGCCCAGCACCTTCAGCGTGTTGTCGACGTCAAAGGTCAGGTGATGCTTTTTGTGGCTTAACGTCTGCGCTTCACGCTCCACGACCCGCAGCATCATCGGGACATCAATGGTGTCATTTAGCGCGAGCGTTGGCGCCGCTTCAATCTTCGAGAGCGTCAGCAGCTGCTTCACCAGGCCTTCCATCCGGTGCGTTTGCTCGCGCATGGTGTGCAGCGCTTTTTCACGCGGCGCACCTTCCAGCGTTTGCTCCTGCATCATCTCCAGGTAGCCCTGCAGCACGGTCAACGGGGTTCGCAGTTCGTGGCTGACGTTGGCGAAGAAGTTGCGACGCGCCCCTTCCAGCTGGTGCATCTGGGTAACATCGCGCGCCACCATCAGCCACTGCTTATCGCTGTAGGGCATCACGCGTATTTCCAGATGGCGGCCATTATTGAGCTTCAGATTGTGCGGACGGGTGAAATCACGCTTTTTCAGATACAGCGTGAACTCGGGATAGCGCAGAAGGTTGAGGATATTCTGGCCATTGTCATCCGGCCAGCGCAGGCCCAGCAGCTGCTGCGCCAGGCCGTTACACCAGAAGATCGTCCCTTCTTCGGTGGTCAGGATCACGGCATCCGGCAGCGATTCTGCACCGCTGCGAAAACGCTTAATCAGGCTTCCCAGCTCGCGGCGACGCTTTTTATTACGCATCTGCATCTGATGCAGACCGTAAAGCAGCGGCTCCCAGCTGCCGCTTCCCGGCGGCGGCGTCATGCTTCGGTCAACCCACAGCCACCAGGAGAGGCGCAGCAGATTCCAGAAATGCCAGATCAACAGCCCGGTGACCGACGCCAGCAGAAACCACGGCAGGTGTCCAAGAAAGGCCCCCAGAATGAAGGCCGGAATACAGCATAAGATCAGTTCAAAGACGAGCCTTTTCCATGACAGACGTTCCAGCACGCGTCATACTCCTGTCATTGTTCAGAAACGGGTAGAAAAACGATAACCCGTGCCGCGGACCGTCTGCACCATGCGATCGTGGCCGCTCAATTCCAGTGCTTTTCGCAGGCGGCGAATATGTACATCAACCGTCCGGTCTTCGACATACACGTTAGTTCCCCAGACGTTATTCAGCAACTGCTCGCGGCTGTAAACGCGCTCCGGGTGGGTCATAAAGAAGTGCAGGAGTTTAAATTCGGTAGGCCCCATGTCGAGGGGATTTTCACCGGTCATCACACGGTGAGAAGTAGGATCAAGGCTCAGCCCCTGCATTTCGATCACCTCTTCCACCGCCATCGGCGAAATACGGCGCATCACGGCTTTAATGCGAGCCACCAGCTCTTTTGGGGAGAACGGTTTAGTAATGTAATCGTCCGCACCGGTCTCCAGACCGCGCACGCGATCCTCTTCTTCTCCGCGCGCCGTGAGCATCACAACCGGGATATCGCGGGTCAGCGCTTCACGCTTCAGGTGTTTGATAAACTGCAGTCCGGAGCCGCCGGGCAACATCCAGTCCAGCAGAATCAGATCGGGCCAGGGTTCATTCAGCTGGTTCACTGCGCTGTCATAATCTTCCGCTTCAACCGGCTGGAAGCCGTTTTGCTCGAGCACGAAGCACACCATTTCACGAATTGGAGCTTCATCTTCTACGACCAGAATACGTCTCGCCATACTTTGCCCTGTCTTATCTTATTTACGTTACAAGTTTGTAATTCGGCGCCATTATGCGTCAGATTTATGACAGATTTATGAAAAACAGTACCACTATAAATGGCAAACTGTTGTTTTATTACAGCGGTTATTTTCCCTTCTCTGAACGTTTATAATCCTGCTTTCTCTTTTTTGCCACGGATCAGCTATGCGCATACTACACACCTCGGACTGGCATCTGGGTCAAAATTTTTACAGCAAAAGCCGTGCGGCTGAACATGAAGCGTTCCTGGGCTGGCTGCTGGAAACGGCCCGGACGCATGAGGTGGACGCGATTATCGTGGCGGGAGATATTTTTGATACCGGCTCGCCGCCGAGCTACGCGCGCGAGCTGTACAACCGCTTCGTGGTGAATTTGCAGCAAACAGGGTGTCATCTGGTGATTGTCGCCGGCAACCACGATTCCGTCGCAACGCTGAATGAATCCCGCGACATCCTGGCGTTTCTCAATACCACCGTCGTCGCCAGCGCCGGGCACGCCCCGCAGATCCTGAAAAAACGCGACGGGTCGCCGGGGGCGGTGCTGTGTCCGATACCGTTTTTACGTCCGCGCGACATCGTGCAAAGCCAGGCGGGGCTGTCGGGTGCGGAAAAGCAGCAGCATTTATTACAGGCCATCACCGACTATTACCACCAACAGCACGCCGAAGCCTGTGCACTGCGGGGTGACCAGCCGATTCCGGTGATTGCAACCGGGCATCTCACCACGGTCGGGGCCAGTAAAAGTGACGCCGTGCGTGACATCTATATCGGCACGCTGGATGCCTTTCCGGCGCAAAACTTCCCGCCAGCCGACTACATCGCGCTCGGCCACATCCACCGCGCTCAGGTCATCGGCGGCTGCGAGCATATCCGCTACTGTGGCTCACCTGTTTCGCTCAGCTTTGACGAAACGGGCAAAGCCAAATCCGTGCATCTGGTGAGTTTTAGCGAGGGCAAACTCAGCGCCGTCGAGACGCTGGAGGTGCCCGTCACCCAGCCGCTGGCGGTGCTGAAGGGCGATCTCGACGCCATTTCCACCCAGCTGGAGCAGTGGCGCGGCGTCGAGCAAGATCCCCCCGTCTGGCTGGATATCGAAATCACCACCGACGACTACCTGCACGATATGCAGCGAAAAATCCAGGCACTGACCGAAGACTTACCGGTAGAGGTGTTACTGGTGCGCCGCAGCCGCGAGCAGCGCGAGAAAATTCTGTTAAGCGCTCAACGCGAAACGCTCAGTGAGCTTCGGGTTGAAGAGGTGTTTGAACGCAGGCTCTCGCAGGAGGAAATCGACGACACGAAGCGCGCAAGGCTCAGCGAACTGTTCAGCCATACCCTGCACGCGCTCAATGATGAGGAAGAAAACGCGTGAAAATTCTGAGCCTGCGCCTGAAAAATATCAACTCCCTCAAGGGCGAGTGGAAAATTGACTTTACCGCTGAGCCGTTTGCCAGCAACGGGCTGTTTGCCATCACCGGCGCGACCGGGGCAGGTAAAACTACCCTGCTCGACGCCATCTGTCTGGCGCTTTATCACGAAACGCCGCGCCTGAATAAGGTCTCCCAGGCGCAAAACGATCTGATGACGCGCGACACCGCCGAGTGCCTGGCGGAAGTGGAGTTCGAGGTAAAAGGCATCGCCTACCGCGCCTTCTGGAGCCAGAACCGGGCGCGCAACCAGTCTGACGGGAACCTGCAGGCACCGCGCGTTGAGCTGGCGCGCTGCGAAGATGGCAAAATCCTGGCCGACAAAGTGACGGATAAACTGGAGCAAACCGCCGCGCTCACCGGGCTGGACTATGGCCGCTTTACCCGCTCGATGCTGCTCTCACAGGGGCAGTTTGCTGCCTTCCTCAACGCCAAACCGAGCGATCGTGCCGAGCTACTGGAAGAGCTGACCGGCACCGAGATCTACGGCCAGATTTCCGCCATGGTGTTTGAAAAACACAAAGCCGCCCGCAGCGTGCTTGAAAAATGCGAGGCGCAGGCGGCGGGCGTCGTGCTGTTGAGTGAAGAGCAACAGCAGCAGTTACAGCAAAGTTTGCAGGCACTTACTGACGAAGAGAAAATCCTGCTGGAACAGCAGCAAAGCCAACAGAAAGATTTTCAGTGGCTTACGCGCCATGAAGAGCTCGTAAGAGAGCAACAGCGCGTCAACGCGCTCCAGCAGCATGCGCAACAGGCGCTGGCGGACGCAGCACCTCAGCTGGCAAAACTCCAGCTTGCTCTGCCCGCCGCCCAGCTTCGACCGCTTTGGGAGCATCAGCAGGAACAAACCGCACGCCTGACGCAAACGCAGCAGCGTATTATCGAAGTAAATACTCGCTTACAAGCCAGAACCGCGCTGCGTTCGCGTATTCGCAATACCGCCCTGCGTAACCACGAGCAGCTTCAGACCGAACTGACGGCGCTGGCGCAGTGGCTGGCGGAGCACGAGCGTTATCGCCTGCTGGGGCAGGAGATCGCCGGATGGCGTGCCCAGTTCTCGCAGCTTAACCGCGATAAAACGCAGTTAGCCTCGCTTGCGGCGCGGATAAGTGAATTACGCAACAGGCTGGTTGCGATGCCGGAAAATGCGCTGACGCTAACGGCGGACGAAGTCAGCGTAGCCATGGAGCAGCAGTCCCGGTCACGCACGCTGCGCCAGCAGCTGACGTCGCTGCATGCCCGCTATCAGCCGCTGCAAAAGCGCCTGCGTCAGAGCGGTGAAAGCGTGCAGAAGGCGCAGGCCGAACAAAATAAACTCAATGAAACGCTGACGCTGCGCCGCCAGCAGTACAAAGAAAAAAACCAGCACTATCTCGACCTGAAAGCCCTGTGCGAAACCGAAGCAACAATCAAGAAGCTGGAGCATTACCGTTCGCAGCTTGAGGCGGGTAAACCCTGTCCGCTGTGCGGTTCCTGCGAACATCCGGCCGTTGAGCAATATCAGTCGCTTGAGCTGACGGATAACCAGCGCCGCCGTGATGCCCTGGAAAAAGAGGTCGCCGCGCTTAAAGAGGAAGGCCTGCTGGTGCTGGGACAGGTTAATGCCCTGACTCAGCAGATCCAGCGTGAAACAGACGACGCGCAGACGCTTTCTCAGGAAGAGCAAGCGCTCACTAAAGAGTGGATGGCGGCCTGCACGTCCCTGAACATTGCGTTGAATATTCAGGATGATATCGCGCCATGGCTGAACGAACAGGAACAGTACGAGCGCCAGCTTTATCAGCTCAGCCAGCGGCTGACCCTGCAGAACCAGTTGAACGAACAGGAAGCGCAGGAGCGGCAGTATCAGCAGCAGCTGGCGGCCACGCGCCAGGCGCTAGAACATGCCCTGCTCGCGCTCTCACTTAACGCACCTGAAGAGGGTCAGGAAGCCGCCTGGCTTCAGGCCCGTGAAGCTGAATTCGCGCAGTGGCAGGAGAAGCAAGCGCAGCACGGCGTGCTTCAGGAACGCATAAACGCCCTGAAGCCGCTGCTCGACGCGCTTCCGGCAACGAACAGCGAAGACGCCGAACCGGTTATCCCTGATAACTGGCGCGCCATCCACGACGAATGCGTGTCGCTGCAAAGCCAGCTCACCGCGCAGCAGCAGCAGGAAAAGCTGGAGCAAGAGCGACTGCAGCAGTCGCAGACGCAGTTCAGCGCGGCGCTCTCGGCGAGCTGCTTTGCCGATCGGGAGGCGTTTCTTGCCGCCCTGCTGGATGACGATGCCATTCGCCACCTCGAACAGCGAAAGCAGTCGCTGGAAAACCAGATACAGCAGGCCGCGGCCCTTTGCGATCAGGCGAACCAACAGCTGCAGTCTCATCTGGCGCTGCGGCCGGAAGGGCTCAACGAAGATGCTCCTGCGCTGCAAAGCCAGCTGCAGCAGCTGGCGCAACGGCTGCGCGAGAACACCACGCATCAGGGTGAGTTCCGTCAGCAGCTTAAGCAGGACAGCGATAACCGGCAGCATCAGCTGGCGTTGATGCAGGAAATTGAAGAGGCCGCGCGCCAGGCAGACGACTGGGGGTACCTGAACGCGCTGATCGGCTCGAGCACCGGCGACAAGTTCCGCAAGTTCGCCCAGGGGCTGACGCTGGACAATCTTGTCTGGCTTGCTAACCAGCAGCTTAACCGTCTACACGGGCGTTATTTATTGCAGCGTAAGGCCAGCGACGCGCTGGAGCTGGAAGTGGTGGATACGTGGCAGGCGGATGCGGTTCGCGATACCCGCACGCTCTCAGGCGGCGAGAGCTTCCTGGTCAGCCTGGCACTGGCGCTGGCGCTTTCCGATCTTGTGAGTCATAAAACGCGGATCGATTCCCTGTTCCTGGATGAAGGGTTCGGCACGCTCGACAGTGAAACGCTGGATACCGCGCTGGATGCGCTCGACGCACTGAACGCCACCGGGAAAACCATCGGCGTGATCAGCCACGTAGAGGCGATGAAAGAGCGTATTCCGGTGCAGATCAAGGTGAAGAAAATTAACGGGCTGGGGTATAGCAGGCTGGATAAGGAATTTGCGGTGGGGTGAAGGGTGGAACGGTACGTTCTGGTGCCCCTCACCCTTGCCCTCTCCCACAGGGAGAGGGAATAAACACTATTTGCTTTTATTCCGGCCACAGCCACGCCGCGCCGCGCACGCCGCTGGAGTCACCGTGGACAGCTTTGCGGATCGGAGTTTCACACTCGCCGCCGAAAACCCACTGTTTCACCAGGTTCGGTACCGTGGCGTACAGCCGGTCGACGTTGCTCATGCCGCCGCCGAGCACAATCACGTCCGGATCGAGAATATTCACCACGTGGGCCAGAGATTTCGCCAGCCGCATTTCGTAGCGGCTCAGCGCCAGCTCCGCCACCGGATCCTGCGCTTCGACCAGACGCATGATCTCATTACCCTTGAGCGGCTGGCCGCTCAGGCGATGGTAGTCGGTCGCAAAACCGGTACCGGAGATAAACGTCTCAATACAGCCCTGTTTTCCGCAGTAGCACGGCACTTCAGCGCGGTATTTAAGCTCGTCTTCATCCATCCACGGCAGCGGGTTGTGACCCCACTCACCCGCGGTGCCGTTACCGCCGATATGGGCGCGTCCGCCAAACGCCACGCCCGCACCGCAGCCGGTACCGACGATCACGGCAAACACGGTCTGGGCACCTGCCGCCGCGCCGTCGATGGCCTCGGAGACCGCCAGACAATTAGCGTCGTTGGCCAGACGCACTTCCCGGTTCAGACGTTGGCTCAAATCTTTATCGAACGGCTGACCGTTGAGCCAGGTGGAGTTGGCATTTTTAACCACGCCGGTATACGGCGAGATCGACCCCGGGATCCCCATCCCTACGCTCCCGGTTTGCCCTGTCGCCTGCTCGGCCATCTCAACCAGTTGGGCAATCGTCTCGATAGTCTGGCGATAATCATCGCGCGGCGTTGGCAGACGATGGCGAAACAGCTGCTGCCCCTGCTCGCTCAGCGCGATGACTTCTGTTTTGGTGCCGCCCAAATCGATCCCAATACGCACAAGACTCTCCTCATTATTTTGATTATCAACAGAGTAGAAGCACGCATCCCGATTAGCAATGCAAGCGATGCGACAATTCGTTATCATGCCCGCTGATTTAACGACAAGGCCGTGGAAATTATCATGCTGTGGTTCAAAAATTTGATGGTTTACCGTCTCAGCCGCGACGTTTCGCTGCGTGCAGAAGAGATGGAAAAACAGTTAGCCGCTTATACCTTTTCCCCTTGCGGTAGCCAGGATATGGCAAAAACCGGTTGGGTTCCGCCAATGGGTTCACAAAGCGATGCACTGACCCACGCCAGCAGCACGGGTCAAATTATCGTCTGTGCCCGTAAAGAAGAGAAAATCCTGCCGACGCCGGTGGTTAAGCAGGCGCTCGAGGCGAAAATTTTTAAGCTAGAAGCCGAACAGGGCCGCAAGCTGAAAAAAACCGAAAAAGATTCGCTGAAGGACGAAGTACTGCACTCCCTGCTGCCGCGCGCCTTTAGCCGCTTCAGCCAGACCATGATGTGGATCGACACCGTCAACGGGCTGATCATGGTGGACTGCGCCAGCGCCAAGAAAGCAGAAGATACGCTGGCCCTGCTGCGCAAAAGCATCGGATCTTTACCGGTCGTTCCGCTGGCGCTGGAAACGCCGATCGAGCTGACGCTGACCGAATGGGTACGCAGCGGCGCTGCGGCCCAGGGCTTCCAGATCCTTGATGAAGCCGAGCTGAAAGCCCTGCTGGAAGATGGCGGCGTGATCCGCGCGAAGAAGCAGGATCTGGTCAGCGACGAGATCGCCGTACACATCGAAGCGGGTAAAGTGGTCACCAAGCTGGCGCTCGACTGGCAGCAGCGCATCCAGTTCGTGATGTGCGACGACGGCTCCGTGAAGCGTCTGAAGTTCTGCGACGAGCTGCGCGATCAGAACGAAGATATCGACAGAGAAGATTACGCCCAGCGTTTTGACGCGGATTTCATCCTGATGACCGGCGAGCTGGCCGCGTTGATTCAGAATCTGGTGGAAGGTCTCGGCGGCGAAGCGCAGCGATAACGGGCAAAACGTAGGCCGGGTAAGCGTTAGCGCCACCCGGCTAATTTTTTATTTCAGGTAGCGGCACAGATAAGAGGTGGGCTCAGCCACCTGCAAATGAAATTCGCTGTGGCCAGGGACGTTGAAAACTTGCCCGGCAGCGTAAACTTTCCATTCCGTTTCGCCCGGCAGCAGGACGTTCAGCGCACCGCTGACGACCGTCATTTCTTCCGCTTCCGCCGTGCCAAAGGTGTATTCCCCTTCCGCCATTACGCCAACGCTGGCGCGGCCAGTGCTGCTGCTGGTAAAACCAATGGATTTCACTTTACCGGAAAAGTATTCGTTACTCTGAAGCATGAACTGGCCCTTATATTTTTAAATAAAAATTCACTATAGGGGCCATGCTCATCACCTGTCACGCAAAATCATTACACGAGCAGTTCCGAGGCCAGGCGAGCCATCAGTACGTTGGATAACAGCACCGGGACATCCAGCGCTTTTTGCAGTAAATCACGATGATGCTGGTGGAAACCCAGGCAGTCCAGAATCAGGACATCGGCCCCTCTCTCCAGCAGTTCCTTCCCGGCAGCAATGAGTTTGGCCTCACTGTCCCAGAACGGATTGGCCAGCGCGTACAAGGGCACTTTTTCCAGCACGTGCCATTTTGCCTCCTGGTTATCCATGAGTTCCTCGATGGGGACAATCACCCCCACCTGATGACCATCCACGATGGAGGCCACCAGCGGCGGAATGATCCTCATCGGTTCCAGTAAAATCGCATTGCGCGCCATCAGCCCCTTAATGGGAGCCGTGCTCATCAGCAAAATAACGTCATAACCTTGATTATCGAGCACTTCTATCACGCCCTGCAGCGAGCGCTCGATTTTCTGGCGTGAAACGTGCGCCAGTTTACCGTCACTTAATAACGTCGCCAGGGGATCCTCCCCCGCCTCGACAGCGTAGTCCTCCATGACCTCTTCCCGACTCATCTTCCCCAACAGGCTAAGATGCGTTATCTGTTGTTCAGATACATGCTCGGTTAAGAGCGGTAACACTTCGCTTACAGGGACCACACCAATGGTGAGGATCGCCAACGTTGCCTTCATCTTTATCGCCTTCCATTACTCCAACATCGTGCACACAGGTACAGGCTCACTACGCTGCACAGTTCGTTTTTTCAACAAAACAGCACCAAGCGTAGCAGGTGATCCCGACATCGAAATGTAAAGATCGCCTGCCGATACCAGAGTTACTTGTAATAACTAAATATTAACTCCTGCTTAACTTTCACGATGAGTAAAAAGTGTGATTCAGGCACGATCCTGGAGCGTTTAGGAAAACATTCAGGTTATATCGGGATCTTCATAGCGCCGTTTCGCATCCAGCGCTTCCTGTTCAGTCTCGTGTTCACTGATCAGCGAGTCCGGCTTGGGGTGATCGGCACGCAGTTGATACCAGGTCACGGTATGACCCGTATGGCCTTTTTCAACAGTAACAATGCGCGCTTCACGCGGATAGGGAGGTCTGGTTGGCATAGCTCATCCTTTTTTTATGTCTGAGCTATAAGTATAGACGCCGCTTAGCTGGCACAAGCCAAACGCAGGGCGGTAATAATCTGAATCACAACGTCTTCAGGAGAGGCTGACGCATCCACCACGTGGTGAGCCGCTTCGCGGTATAACGCATCGCGTTCCGCCAGCACTTCACTCACCTCTTCGTTCAGCGGCCTGGAGGTCAGCGCAGGGCGTTGTCCCTCTTCCGGAAAGGCTTCCAGACGCCCAACCAGGGCCGACACCGGCGCGCTAAGGTAGATCACAATCCCCTTTTCGCGCATAAAGTGACGATTACACTCCGCCAGAACAATGCCACCCCCGGTCGCGATCACGGCAGACGGGGTGGTGACCGCTTTCAGCGCGGCCGTTTCGCGCGCGCGAAAGCTCTCCCATCCCTCTTGCTCAACAATCTCAGCGATGGTTTTTCCGGCCTCGGTTTGCAGCCAGTGGTCGGTATCCACAAACTGGCGATGACACACGCGTGCCAGCTCCAGGCCAACGGTGGTTTTCCCACAGCCGCGGGGGCCAACTAAAAAGATGGGTTGGGTCATAGCCAGGTGTTCCCCTTGATGCCGGATGGCTGAAGAGTGTAAAGAAATAATTGCAGAAGATGTTGCGATTACTTTACTGCAAAGCGGTACGGGATGACAACCCTGTGGAAGCCACACTGTACCACAAATTGACAATAATTATCATTACGCTGTGCGGCGCTTCACCTCCAGCAGCCATTTATCCAGTTCGGCAGCAAACTGCTGACGATCGCGCTGTGACAGGCTGTCCGGTCCCCCGGTCTGCACGCCGCTGGCCCGCATCGTATCCATAAAATCGCGCATGGTGAGCTTCTCGCGAATGGTCGACGGCGAGTATCGCTCTCCGCGCGGATTGAGCGCCGCGGCCCCTTTTTCCAGCACTTCGGCAGCCAGCGGAATATCCGCCGTGATCACCAGATCCTCCGCGCTGCACAGGCGGACAATTTCGTTATCCGCCACGTCGAACCCGGCCGGCACGCGTAAAGAGCGGATGAAGCGCGAAGGCGGTACGCGAATATTCTGGTTCGCCACCAGCGTCAGCGGCATCTGAACGCGCTCGGCGGCGCGAAATAAAATCTCTTTAATCACATTCGGACACGCGTCCGCATCAACCCAAATCGCCATATTGTCTCCCCATAATAACTCTGCCGACTATTGTCGCCTGCATTTCGTTGTTAAGCTATCAATCAGAGAAAACAACGCATAATGACGGAGAATCGTGATGGACAAGAAAATCGGGTTTATCGGCTGCGGTAACATGGGCAAAGCCATCCTGGGCGGCCTGATCGCCAGCGGGCAGGTGCTGCCGGGTCAGATTTGGGTCTATACCCCGTCACCGGACAAGGTCGCCGCGTTGCGCGATCAGTACGGGATCAACGCCGCCGAAAGCGCGCAGGAAGTGGCCCAGGTCGCCGATATCGTCTTTGGCGCCGTCAAGCCGAACATCATGATCAAAGTACTGAGCGATATCACCTCCAGCCTGAATAAAGAGACGCTGGTGGTGTCGATTGCCGCGGGCGTCACCCTCGATCAGCTGGCGCGCGCGCTCGGTCACGATCGTAAAATCGTCCGCGCGATGCCCAACACCCCTTCGCTGGTCAACGCCGGCATGACCTCCGTCACGCCTAACGCGCTGGTGACCTCAGAAGAAGTGGCTGATGTACTGAACATTTTCCGCTGCTTCGGCGAAGCAGAAGTGATTGCCGAATCGATGATCCATCCAGTGGTCGGCGTCAGTGGATCAGCACCTGCGTATGTCTTCATGTTTTTAGAAGCGATGGCCGATGCCGCCGTGCTTGGCGGAATGCCGCGCGCCCAGGCGTATAAGTTCGCCGCGCAGGCCGTCATGGGCTCCGCCAAAATGGTGCTGGAGACCGGCAAACACCCGGGTGAACTGAAAGATATGGTCTGCTCCCCTGGCGGTACCACCATTGAAGCGGTGCGGGTGCTGGAGGAGCGCGGGTTCCGCTCGGCCGTCATTGAGGCAATGGCAAAATGCATGGAAAAATCAGAGAAGCTGAGTAAATCCTGATTTCTGACCGGGCGTCAGGCGGCTACTTCGGTGCGGCCGCGCCCGGCATTTTTCGCCCTGTACAGCGCCACGTCAGCCGCCTTCAGCCACTCCCGATAATGTCCAAACTGCGGCCCCCAGGGGGCAACGCCTACGCTGATGCGCAGCGGTTCTTTTGGTGCGCACGGTAACGTCAGTTTTTCCAGCCGCTCATGCAACCGCGACATCACCGCGATGGCGCTTTCCGCCGCGGTCTGCGACATAATCACCGCAAACTCATCCCCACCAAACCGGCCTATAGCATCGCCTGACCGTACTGACCGCTGGAGCTGACGCGTAATGGCGATGATCGCCTCGTCGCCCACAGCGTGCCCCCAGGTGTCGTTGATGTTTTTAAAGTGGTCGATATCAATCAGCAAAATCGTGGCGGTGCAGTGGTCGCGGCGGCAATGCTCAAATTCATTTCGCAGCAGCATTTCCCAGTGGCGGCGATTAAAGACCCCGGTCATGCCGTCACGGGTGCTCATCATTTCCAGCCGCTGCTTGTGCTCTGCAAGCCTGACGGCGGTGCGGTGGCTGAGCCAGGCAAACAGCATGGGATAAAGCACCAGTACGGGCAGCGTTAGGCCCCACTCTACCGGGTCGGGCCTGAAAACAGCCACGCTCCCGACAAGCGGCAGCGTCACCAGCGCGGAGAGCAGAGTCAACAGGATCCCCGGGATAAACAGGCGACAGCCCCCGGAGCCCATCATATTCATACCTACCATCATCACCAGCGCTGCCGAGGGTAACGCGCTCATCCCCATCACGCCGATCCAGAGCCCGGCAATGATGGCATCGATCTTAAGATTGAACACTTCCTGCTGTTGAGGTGACGCGGCCCGGCAGGATAACTGCCAGGCGAAATGGGGCCATACGAACGCCCAACCGACCAGTAAAAGCCACCAGCCTCCGGGTAAAAAATGGGTGACCAGCATTCCCGCAACCGGGAAAAACATCGCTGCCAGCCCCACGGCGCGCGCCAGCCGAACCCGCCGGGCAAACTGAATGCCGGCACGGTGAGGGTCATCCTGAGAAAGGGTTAAATTCCACTCTTCCCGAATGCGCTTTTTGTTGTAATACGTTTCATCATTCATCATTTTTGGGAATATTCTGAAACATTTTCCCAAATTATAGAGAGGGGGTCTGCGGGGAAAGTATGAAATTTCGGGTGAGCCGCCGATGCCGCTCACCCGTTCGAACTACACTTTTTTCTTCAGGCAGGCACTCATGAACTTGCTGCGGTCATCCCCTTTAAGGGACTGCTCGGTTGCCTTGGCATTACACTCGCGCATCTTTTGCTGCTGAGGCGTGAGGCTTTTTTCAGCCGGCTTCGAGGCGCCGTTTTTGAGGCAGTCGCTCATATAGGTCTTACGAGCATCGCCCTTAAGACTCTGAGACGTCGCCTGTTGATTACAGGTGGTCATACGCTGCTGCTGCGGCGTTAACGTTTTCTCTTCCGCGTTCGCCGATGCGACCAGGAACAGGCCGGAGAGCAGAGTAACCAGTAATGTTGTTTTCATTGCACCATCCTTTTGTGAACATTCCCTGTAAGTCTGGTTCGTGACAGGAAAAAAACCACCCGGCAGATGTGATTTCCGCCGGGATTTTATTATTTAAGGCCCAGCGCCGCCTTCATGGTGTAGAACAGATCCGTTTGATCGGTCAGGCCTACCACGTTGGCCGCGTGCGGGCCGTAGGCGGCAATACGCAGCTGGGTGCCCGTGTGCTCCATGGACTCTTCTTCAGAGTTACCGTAGCTCATCACCATGACGGCACCATCTTTGGTGTTCAGCGACTGCGTCAGGCCAGGGGCTTTGGTATCTGGCGGAACGATCTGGCTGGCGTGCGCGTGGTCCGCGGTGACGATCACCAGGGTGTTACCGTCTTTTTTCGCGAACGCGAGCGCCTTCTGCACCGCTTCGTCCAGATCGACGGTTTCGCCAATCTGACCGCACGGATTTGCCGCATGATCCTGCTTATCGATCGACGCGCCTTCTACCTGCAGGAAGAACCCTTTTTCGCTCTTGCTCAGCAGAGAGATCGCTTTATCGGTCATCGCCGCCAGCGTCGGTACGCTGTCCGTGCGTTTCGGGTTTGGCGTACAAGTCACCGCAGGCTTATCGATATTGCCGTGATACGAGGCTTTTGGTCCTTCCCAGCGCACGGGCATGTTGCCGTCAGAGAACAGCCCCAGCAGCGGTTTATCCTGGTTCGCCTCGCTTATCGCCGCCAGAGCATTTGCGTCACTCACCAGCTGATAGCCGCGAGCCTGCGCCTGCTCGCGCAGCGTTTTGCCCTGCCACTCGCCCGCCGTCGCGGTTTCCGCGAAGGTTTTCGCGCCGCCGCCCAGCGTCACGTCAGGACGCGCGTTCAGCAGCTGTTCCGTAATCGAACCTTTGCCGCCTTTTTCCAGCGCATTTGTAGGGCATTTTTCGCTGGTCGCTGACGGGCCGTAGCACTTACGCGAGGTCACGTGTGCCACCAGCGCCGCAGGCGTCGCATCCTGAAGTTCAGCGGTGGAGACGTTGCCGGTCGCCAGGCCCGCTGCTTTTGCCATCTCCAGAAGGGTTTGATGATCTTTTTCGTTAATATCCACGCCCAGCGCACCATTATAGGTTTTCACGCCGGTGGACCACGCCGTGGCAGAGGCCGCGGAGTCCGTTACGTAATCCGGTTTACCGGTTTTTTTATCCAGCGCGTAGTGGGTATATTGTCCGGTCAACGGTAATGCGTCGATACCTTTAAAAAAGCCGCCCGCACCCTCGGCATAATTTCGCGCCGCCGTGATTTCGGAATCCCCCATTCCATCGCCAATCAGCAGAATAATATTTTTCGCCGGCTTATCATTCAGCGAAGCGCGAATAGCAGCAGTTTGATCTTCTGATAAACGACGCGCGCCGCCAGGCTGGGTGATATCCCCTTTTGCCGCACGATTATCCAGCACGCTGGTTTGCGTCGTATCAGCATAAATGGCAGGGGTAATTAACAGGGGAAGTAATGCGATGAAAAGTGCGCTCTGTTTCAATTTATTTTCTCCATGTACAAATACATAAAAATAAAAACAGAGCGACTATAGGCATCCTGCATGACAATTCTATGACACGTCGTTACGTCCTGTGACGGTTTAGCTGCGCGGATGCCTTAACAGCTTCTTTACGTACTGGTGGAGCATCTCAGCATCCTCAACCGGTACCTGCGATTCAGGCCTGACGCTATCCAGCGCCCCTTCCACGCTCTCAATCAACGCCTGCTGATCGGTTTTCGCCATTTGTCGCAGCAGCGCGGTGACCACAATTTCAAGCGCTTCGACCTGAGCCACCAGCTCTTTTGACTCTTCTTCCTTTTGTGCCAGCTTGACCAGCAATTCAGCAATGAGGTTTTTCATCGTGCCAGTTCCTTTTCAGTTTTGTCTGAAGTTATCACTCTGAATCCCTATTGCAAAGAGAAGAAATTAATTATGGTATGCAAAAGTGATACAGGAACGGAAATAAAGAGGCAGCGCCGTGAGCGAAACGTTTTTCTATAAAAAGTAGCCGCATTTTGTTATATAAAAATGCGGCTACCATAAGAATATATAATACATCTGTGAAATCGTTACTTCGCCGATTTGGCCTCCGCCATTTGTCTGCGGCGTCGCAGCGCAATAGCCAGCTGGATAATATTGATTAAAACGACAATCGCTGTCGCCGCAAATACCCAACGAAAACCGGCCATCGCAGAAACGGATGCGCCAATAAGCGGGCCGGCAACATTCCCCAGATACATAAACGACTGGTTATATCCAAAAATACGCCCCGTCACCTGGTCGCTGGAATATTTGACCAGCAGGGTCTGTACCGCAGGCAACATGGCGCCATCAGCAAAGCCGAGCAGAAATCGCAATATGCCAAGCTGAAGCGGAGAGGTGACAAACGACATCGCGAAGAAGAGCACCACCGCAAAGATCAGCGTCGCCATCAGGATGCGCGCCGTGCCGATCCTGTCCCCCAGTTTTCCCAGACGCGGCGCGGAAATCAGGGCAGATACGCCCGGCACGGCGGCAATCATGCCGCTCAGAAAAGCGATATTTGTGCTCTCCGGCTCCATCGACTTGATAAACAGCGCCAGAATCGGCCCCACCGAACCATTACAGAGCTGGATCACCATAGTGGTCACAAACAGGCTGATCATCAGGCCCGGATAAGGCAGCGAGGCGAAAACGGCCTTGCCGCTGAGGCGTTCAGACTTACTGATAACCGGGCGGCCCCCTTCTTTAATCAGAAAGAGCGTGACCAGAAAACTGACCACCAGCAGAACCGCAGTGATGATAAATACCGCGCGCAGTCCGACGTGGTCCGCCAGAAAGCCCCCCAGCAGCGGCCCACCGATGACGCCGCTGATCTGTGCCGTGGAGAGCGTACTCAGCGCCCAGCCGCTACGCTCGCGCGGCACCTGCGAGGCGACAAGCGCCATGGCGTTTGGAATATACCCGGACGTCAACCCCATCACCGCCCGCAGGAAGAACAGCTGCCAGACGTTGGTGGCGAAGGCCTGCAGCAGAATGGCGATCGCCATCCCGAGCGAAGCGCGTAGAAGCATCAGCTTACGGCCTTTCCGATCCGCCAGGCTGCCCCACATCGGTGACACAATGGCGGAAACCAGAAACGTGACGCTAAACGTCAGACCGGACCACATGGAAAGGGCTTCATGCGAGGTCACCCCCAGCTGCGACACGTACAGAGGCAGGAACGGCAAAATCTGGCTGATGGCCAGTCCGGTAAAGAAGCAGCCGAACCAAACCGAGATGAGATTAACTTTCCAGGATTCCATAAAGAAATAGTCTTCATTTTTAGGCGAATTCGCCGACAGATTAGCAAGTTACGCGTATTAACGTCGCACCAGAGATGCGGCCCGACTGACTTTGGTGTTTTATCTCCCCAGTCATCATATTTGTGAAATAAGTCACAATTCATCCATTTTCTGGCGGAATATTATGCTTCAACGGCAGAGGCCAAAACCGCGCATTCCCAGATGAAAATGGTTGGCATGCGCCGCGTTATACTCCGGCCCCAGTCCGTTTCCGTAGTACCCACAGCTCGCCGCCAGCATGGCCTTCAGCCAGGGCTGCGTGGTGGCCGCCTTCCAGCCGTTCAGCACCGTGACGCGTTCACCGTTCGCCAGACGAAAAGCGGCAATATCCAGCGCCTCCGCCGTGGCATGTTCACTGCGGCGCGCGTCAGGGCGATGATAAATATTGCGGCAGGCAAAGCTGCCGAGGTGGTCGATACGCGCCAGGTCACTGCCCGTATAACGTTTTGTCAGCGGCCGGGCCTGCTGGCTGATATAGAGGGCTGAGCTGAGCGCCAGCGGGCAGCTGGCAAGAAAACTGCTGTTCAGCCCGACCGGGCCGAAGTCACTCACGCGCACGACGTTATTAAGCGGACACGCGCCGCCGCTGTCAGCCACCGGCCGGGTGCGGATGAGATCGCGTTGATTAGCCTGTGCGAGCAGGCTCGCGCACGCCTCGGGGGTTAAACGCCGAAGCTTATACTGGGTGATTCGACCCGGCGGGTCGTCAAGCGTCAGCGGCATGAAAGGGTTGTAGTAAGGCGGCAACCAGCGGTAACCCACCGTTGCGATGGCCAAAATGATAAATACGGTCAGCAGCGTTTTTCCTTTCACTCTCCCCCCTCAACATTCCCCAAAACATTATGGCAGAAGGCCGCGAAACCCGCCGGGCATCGTGGTATGTTATTGGCTTTTCGTCATACTGGAAGAGAGTGAGATGGCTAAGCAGCGCGTAGGTATTGTCTTTGGGGGAAAATCAGCGGAACACGAAGTGTCATTGCAATCGGCCAAAAATATCGTTGATGCGATCGATAAAAGCCGTTTCGACGTGGTGCTGCTGGGCATTGATAAACAGGGCCAGTGGCACGTTAACGATGCCAGCCAGTATTTGCTGAATGCCCACGATCCGGCACATATCGCCCTGAATCCTTCAGAAATTAGCGTCGCCACCGTACCCGGCGTCGTAAAAGGGCAGCTCATCGACGCCGGCAACGCGCAGGCTCTCGCCCAGATCGACGTCGTCTTCCCGATTGTTCACGGTACCCTGGGCGAAGATGGTTCCCTGCAGGGAATGCTGCGCATGGCCAACCTGCCGTTCGTCGGCTCGGACGTCCTCGGCTCAGCCGCGTGCATGGACAAAGACGTCACCAAACGCCTGCTGCGCGATGCCGGGCTGAATATTGCGCCGTTCGTGACGCTCACCCGCGCCAACCGCGACAAACACAGCTTCACGCAAATCAGCGCAGAGCTGGGTCTGCCGCTGTTTGTGAAGCCTGCAAACCAGGGCTCCTCCGTGGGCGTCAGCAAAGTGACCAGCGAAGCTGAGTTCACGCAAGCCGTCCGCCTGGCGTTTGAGTTCGACCATAAAGTGGTGGTTGAGCAGGGCATCAAAGGTCGTGAAATTGAGTGCGCCGTGCTGGGCAACGATTTTCCCCAGGCGAGCACCTGCGGTGAAGTGGTCTTAAACAGCGACTTCTACTCGTACGACACCAAATACATTGATGATAAAGGCGCGCAGGTTGTCGTGCCTGCGAATCTCGATCCGGCGGTTAACGATAAGATCCGGGCGATCGCCATTCGCGCTTATCAGACGCTCGGCTGCTGCGGCATGGCGCGCGTGGATGTGTTCCTGACGGCGGAAAACGAGGTGGTGATCAATGAAATTAACACGCTGCCGGGGTTCACTAACATCAGCATGTATCCGAAGCTGTGGCAGGCGAGCGGCCTGAGCTACCCGGAATTGATCACCCGCCTGATCGAGCTGGCGCTGGAGCGTCACGCCGCCGACAGCGCGCTTAAAAGTTCCGTAAACGGTTAATCGGCGCGCTTCGCCGACTCTGCCTCATCCGCTGTCGTCTCTTCAGGGCGACGGCGGATAATCAACCCCGCCAGCCAGAAACTAATGACCCAGGTCACCAGCCCTACGGCATACGTTTGCCAGCCTTTTGCTTCAAACCCCAACAGGCCCACAATACCGTTAAGAATAAAGATCAGCCCGATAGCGAAGGCGTAGTAGTGCCAGTCACGGCGTAGTTTGGACGTGAGCTTCATAACAACTCCGGCAGGAAAAAAAGACATCCTCTCATAGTTTTACGGCCAGGTCTGTGGCAGATACGGAAATTCTGAAACGCGACGCAATTTCACTTAAGTTAATAAATTGTGACGTGCTGCAGAAATCAACAATCCAGGAGGATTCCGGCGCGTAAATTACCACGATTCTGATATTGACAAATGCGATGACCTGTCAAACTCACCCTGTACGAAGCGTATTAACAGAGCGATTTATCCGGAGGTCATCATGGCTGACTTTACATTGTCGAAACCGATTTTTGGCGGAAAACCAAAAACCTCTACGGCGGGTAATATCGCGTATGCCCTGTTTGTCCTGTTTTGCTTCTGGGCCGGCTCACAGCTGCTCAATATGCTGGTCCATGCGCCTGGCGTTTATGAACATCTGATGCAGGTGCAGGATAACGGACGCCCGCGAGTTGAGATTGGCTTTGGCGTCAGCACCCTGTTCGGCCTGATCCCCTTCCTCGCGGGATGCATGATTTTAGGCGTTGTCGCGCTCGTCCTGCGCTTTCGCCGTCGCCATTAAAGCCCCATACAGCGAGCCCGACGATCGTCCACGCGTTTTGCGAACCACGCGGTGGTCAGGTTACGCGTGATCTTCGGGCTTTCCAGCTGAATGCCCGGCAGGATAGCCCTCGGTAACGTTTTCCCGCTTTTCTGCTCTGCGAGCGCAAACACCTTCTTGTACAGATCCGTTCTCTCAAAGGCCAGACTATCGCCTTTCTCAAGCTGACGGCGAATGTCGCTGTTGCTCAGACCCAGCGTTCTCGAAAGTTTCCGTACGGCCAGCTCGGTGCTCCCTGCTTCGCTGCTGCCGTAAGCGATGAGATCGCCGTCCAGCGCGAGCTTGACGCCGCTTGCGCGGCTGACCGCACTCTGGAATGCCGCATTACGGCTGGCATACCAGCCGGCGTTAAAGTCGGCAAAGCGGTACAGCGGCTCATCGTAGTTCGCCGGATAGTTCAACAGGTGATACGTGCCGAACCACAGTCCGCCGCGCAGAGAGAAGACCTCCTGGCGCACCGTACCGTCGATTTTCCACGGATAGCCGTCGGTGTGTTTCTCCGCGAACGCGATGCTCACCTGCATCGGACCACCGGTGTGGACCGGGTTCAGGGAGCCAAACAGCTTCTGCCCCATTGGGACCATGCTGATGAAATCATCAAAGATGGCGCTAAGCTGTTTTTCGGTTTTCACCGTATCCAGCCGTTCGCTGTAGCTTTTGCCGTTCGGCGAGGTGATTTTAAGCGCGGTATGCACGAGGAACACCGGGATATGCATGGACTCCGCGCGGCGGTCGATCTCTTTCCAGGCGATTTTGTTCAGACCCGGCACAGCCGGATCTGACTGGTACATTGACTCCTGCTGCGCCACCGCCAGCACCGAACAGATGTTCTCCTCGGTCGGCGCGATCTTTTGGCTTTCAAAGGTTTTTGCCAGCGCGTCTGCCCACGCATTGCGATCCTTTACGCTGGCGGGCATTTTCTGCCGCACAACGCTCGCCACATCAACGGGCTTCTCGCCCTTTTTGAGCGGAGCGGCCCCCTTTTCGGCACAGCCTGCCAGTACAAAAGCGGCCAGAATGGTCAACGGTAACGCGCGCGGTACGGCAAAAGACATAGCAACTTCCTGTATTAGCTAAATGTGTTGGTGACTTCCTGCAGGTCACGATCGTCCAGCTCGCGTTCAAAGCTGCGCAGACGTTTGTAGATGGACATCAGTTCTACCAGCGTGGTCCAGGAGCTGATCAGGTACTGGAACGACCCGCGAACCTGACCGAAAACGTTGGTGATCTGCGTCATCAGACCGAGCGTAATCGTACCCGCAACAATGGACGGAAACAGCAGGAACAAACCGAAAACGTTATCCACCTGCAGATACAAAATACGCGCGATGTTGAAATACATATAGTGGAAGTAGAGACGGAAATAGTTACGACGCACGGCGCCAAACAGCTCGCGGACGGTCGGCGGCGAGGCGCGGTTAGCATCGTCTTCGCCATAAACCAGCTCTTTACGGTATGCGGCTTCGACGCGTTGATTTTTAAACTCCAGACCCGGCAGTTTGATCCCAACCACCGCCAGCAGGCCCGTCCCCATCAGCGACCAGACGATCGCGGCAATCACCAGACCATACGGAATATGGCCGACAATCGGCAGATCCGGTACATGCGCCGAGAGCGTTACCAGCACCGGCAGGAAGGCAATCAGCGTCATAATGGCGTTGATAAAGCTGACGCCCATGTCTTCAAGCGTGGAGGCAAAACGCATGGTGTCTTCCTGCACACGCTGTGCGGCACCTTCGATATGGCGCAGGTGCTGCCAGTGCGCCATATAATGTTCGTTCATCGCGGTACGCCAGCGGAAAACGTAGTGGCTGACGAAGAAGTTGTTCATCACGCCGATGATAACCGCAATCAGGGCGATGCCGAGGAAGACGCCAACTTCATGGTAGAACTGATTGATGGTCACCTTATGCGGCGAGCTCAGCGCGGTCTGGATCAGATCGTAGAACGGCGCATACCAGGCGTTAACCGCCACGCCCACTTCCACCAGGAACCAGGTCACGAAAATAATCAGCGATGTGCCGAGGATCGACCAGTACTGCCAGCGGTGCGGAGAATAGACAAACCAAAAAAGGGCAAACAGCCCTACGCACACCGTGTAGTAGGCATAAAACAGCAGGTAGCTGAGCGACCAGAAGCGCGCCGCGCTAATCGGTACCTCGCCTGTCGCTCCCGTGATGCGCGTCAGCCATGCGCCGCCGCCCGCCTGCCAGAAAATGACAGCGATGAGTGCCCAAATAAATGCCGACAGGAAAAAAGGCCCCGGCTTTGGGAAAAAAGACTTAAACATAATGCTTCCTTCTTGTTGTTATGGCTGTTGCTGTGCACAACACGTTACCAAACGAAATACCTGCCCAAGCCAGCCTCCCGGCTCAGGCAAAAAGGTCAGACCCGAGGGTTGATTATTAGTTCGCTTTCCAGTTTTCGAGAATTGTTTCGGTGCGTTTCACTGCGAGAGGGTTCGCTGGCGCAATGAAGTTACGCCAGACGTCGTTGTGATGGTTAATCAGGATCTGTGCTTCAGCAGCCGGGCGGTTGGATGTGGTATGGGCATCTTCCGCAACTGTGATGTGATAACCCCGGCTAACGCCGTTCTTGATCGTCGCATCGACGCAGTAATCGGTGGCGCAGCCGCAGATGACAAACTCGCGAATGCCCTGGTCACGCAGCAGCGTCTCAAGCCCGGTGTTGTAGAAGGCATCGCAGGCCGTTTTGGTCACGTAAAGCGCGTCAGCGGGCTGATGGAGTTCAGGCAGTAGCGCAAATCCTTCACTTCCCTCTTCCAGCCCCCCGGCCTCGGTGTGCTGAATAAAAATCACCTTGTCGGCAGCCTGCGTAAGCTGGTTGATCAGAGACACACACTTTTCGCGCTGATGACGAGGGGTTTCAAATACCCCGTTCTGCATATCGACAACCATAACCACACGCTTCTCAGACATACCGTTCTCCGTAAGATTGAGTGACACTGGCGCCTATCATAAGCCCGATGTCACAAAATGGGAGATAGCTCGTAAGTAAATTGTTCATATTTACCCATGGTTACGTTTTTCTCGCTATCGTTATGCAATTCGGGGCATTGCGCGGTACCGTTTAGTAGTATAAATACCCATAACTTTCCTATTTCACTTCATGGATGCTTTTCGTTGAAACGTTGTCTGCTCTCTTTTGCCGCGCTGTGTGCGGTGAGCTTTTCTACCGCCCAGGCAGCCCAACCGCTGACGGCTCCCGTTTTAGCTTCAGATATTGCCGATCGCTACGCGAACCTTATCTATTACGGCAGCGGCGCGACCGGAATGGCGATGGTCGTCATCGACGGAAACCAGCGCGTGTTCCGCAGCTTTGGTGAAACGCGCCCAGGAAATAACATTCATCCGCAGCTGGATTCCGTTATCCGCATCGCGTCCTTAACCAAGCTGATGACCAGCGAAATGCTGGTGAAACTGCTCGACCAGGGCGTGGTGAAGCTCGACGACCCGCTCAGCAAATACGCGCCTCCAGGCGCCCGGGTTCCAACCTATCAGGGTACGCCGATTCGGCTTGTGAACCTTGCCACCCACACCAGCGCCCTGCCGCGTGAGCAGCCGGGCGGGGCGGCGCATCGTGACGTATTTGTCTGGCCAACGCGCGACCAGCGCTGGAGCTATCTGAGTACCGCCACGCTGAAGGCGGCTCCGGGTTCGCAGGCCTCTTATTCAAACCTGGCCTTTGACCTGCTGGCGGACGCTCTTTCAACGGCGGCTGGCAAACCTTATACGCAGCTATTTGAAGAGCAGATAACCCGTCCGCTGGGCATGAAAGACACCACCTTTACCCCGTCCCCGGATCAGTGCCGTCGCCTGATGGTGGCGGAGAAAGGCGCAAGCCCCTGTAATAACACGCTCGCAGCCGTGGGCAGCGGTGGGGTCTATTCCACGCCTGGCGACATGATGCGCTGGATGCAGCAGTTCCTTTCCTCGGATTTCTACGCTCGCAGCAGCCAGGCCGATCGTATGCAAACCTTGATTTATCAGCGTACCCAGCTGCACCGCGTCATCGGGATGGACGTGCCGGGTAAAGCCGATGCGCTCGGCATGGGCTGGGTCTATATGGCACCGAAAAATGGCCGTCCGGGTATTATTCAGAAAACCGGCGGCGGCGGTGGATTCATCACCTATATGGCCATGATCCCGCAGTCAAACGTGGGCGCATTTGTGGTGGTCACCCGCTCTCCGCATACGCGTTTCGTCAATATGAGTGACGGGATTAATAACCTGGTGGCTGAGCTGAGCGCCAATAAAGCCCAGGTGCTTACCGCGTCCAACTGATATTAATATTCCGTGGGCAAGCGGTTGATGTTAAACCGTTTGCTCCGAACGACACCGTTCCTGCAGTCTTGCATGATCTATCGGTAAACCGCCCACTTTAATAAACACCTAACAACGCTTTCGGGTACACTAGCCTTCTTTGTTCCACAAACATCAGGCATACCATGACCGATTTAATTGCACGTCCCCGCCGCCTGCGCAAGTCACCTGCACTGCGCGCTATGTTTGAAGAGACAACCCTGACCTTAAACGATCTGGTGTTGCCGATTTTTGTCGAAGAAGAGATCGATGACTACAAAGCCATCGAAGCCATGCCGGGCGTAATGCGCATTCCGGAGAAATATCTGGCGCGTGAGATCGAACGTATCGCCAACGCGGGTATCCGCTCGGTGATGACCTTCGGCATCTCCCACCATACTGACGCCACCGGCAGCGACGCGTGGAAAGAAGATGGCCTCGTCGCCCGCATGTCCCGCATCTGCAAAGAGACCGTGCCGGAAATGGTGGTGATGTCCGACACCTGCTTCTGTGAATATACCTCTCACGGCCACTGCGGCGTGCTGTGCGATCACGGCGTGGATAACGATGCTACCCTGCTGAACCTTGGCAAACAGGCTGTGGTCGCTGCCGCAGCAGGTGCGGATTTCATCGCGCCATCTGCCGCAATGGACGGACAGGTTCAGGCGATTCGTCAGGCGCTGGACGCGGCCGGTTTCACCGACACCGCCATCATGTCTTACTCCACCAAATTCGCCTCCTCCTTCTACGGCCCGTTCCGCGAAGCGGCGGGAACGGCGCTGAAAGGCGATCGTAAAACCTATCAGATGAACCCGCTGAACCGTCGGGAAGCGATTCGTGAATCCCTGCTCGATGAAGCCCAGGGCGCAGACTGCCTGATGGTGAAACCGGCTGGCGCGTATCTCGATATCCTGCGCGACATCCGCGAGCGCACCGAGCTGCCGCTGGGCGCTTACCAGGTCAGCGGTGAGTACGCGATGATCAAATTCGCCGCGCTGGCGGGTGCAATTGACGAAGAGAAAGTGGTCCTGGAAAGCCTCGGCGCTATCAAACGCGCGGGCGCGGATCTGATCTTCAGCTACTTCGCGCTGGATCTGGCCGAGAAAAAAATTCTGCGTTAATCCGCTTTAGCGCCGGGTGGCGCCTTCGCCTGGCCCGGCCTGTTCTCTGCGCTAATCTTCACCAAACTGCAATACAACCGACATCTGCTCCTTCTACTGTCTTCGCAAGACGGCAGGAGGAGTAACCATGTTTAGCCTCGATAGCGTTCTCGACGATCTTTGGCCTCAGGCGAGGCCCGCCCCCTGGCAAAAAAGTCTGTTAAAAAGACTGTTCTACGAAGACGAATTTCAGCAATTTGCCGCTGCCCACCGCCACCTGAAAGGACTGGATATGGTGGAGCAGGTTCTGGAGCACCTTGATATTCTCTGCACCGTTTCCGCCCGCGATCTCGAACAAATCCCCGAACATGGCCCGCTGGTCATCATTGCCAACCACCCGACGGGTACGCTGGACGGCCTGGCGCTGATGTACGCCGTCTCCCGCGTGCGGCGCGATGTTAAAGTCGTGACCAACCGGATGCTGACCCACCTTGAGCCTCTCAGCTCGCTGTTTATTCCGGTGGACAATATGGGCGGCAGGACGGCGAAATCGTCCCTGGTGCAGATGGAACAGCATCTGCAAAACGCGGGCGTGCTGATCTTCTTCCCGGCCGGAGAAGTTTCCCGCCCTACGCTCAAGGGCATTCGCGATAAGAAATGGCACTCCGGCTTTATCAAACTCGCCGGCAAGCTGCGCGCCCCGCTGCTGCCGGTGCATATTCAGGCGCATAACAGCCTGCTCTTTTATGCCAGCACGCTGGTCTCTCCGACGCTGTCGATGCTGCTGCTGATGCAGCAGATGTTCCGCCGCCGCCACAGCCAGCTGCCGATCAAAATCGGCCAGCAGATTACGTGGCATCACTGGCACAGCGCTAACCTTTCGTCGCGTGAGATGGCCGAGCAGTGCCGTCAGCACGTGATGCGTCTTGGCAAGGGATTGCCCGGGGTCTTTAAAACCCAGTGCGCGATTGCCCGTCCGGAAGACCGGGCCACACTGAAACGCGCGCTGGCGCAGGCCGAGAGCCTGGGAAAAACCAGCGACGGTAAAACCATCTATCTTTGGCAGCGAAACGGCCAGGAAGACGCCCCGCTGCTGCGCGAGCTGGGCCGCCTGCGCGAGATTGCCTTTCGCGCGGTGGAGGAAGGGAGCGGTAAGCGCCGGGACACCGACTGCTACGACGATGATTATCTGCACCTGATCCTGTGGGATGAGGACGATCTGGAGATTGTCGGGGCGTATCGCTTTATGCCGACGGCCATGCAGATCGAAAAGCGCGGCGTTGAGGGGCTGTACAGCTATAGTCTGTTCCACTACGACGACAAAATGCAGGACGTGCTGGAGCACGGCATTGAGCTGGGGCGTAGCTTTATCCAGCCACGCTACTGGGGACGCCGCGGCCTGGACTATTTATGGTCCGGCATTGGTGCCTATCTGGCGCGTTATCCGCACTACCGCTACCTGTTTGGCCCGGTCTCCATTTCCGGCGGCTTACCGCCTGCCGCGCGGGATCTGCTGGTGGCATTTTATCGCCTGTGGTTCCCGGCGACGCATCCGCTCGCCGCCTCGCGCCAGCCGTATCCCGCATCGCTGCCGGACGTGCTCGCGCAGTTTGGCGGCGTGGATTACGTGGACGATCTGACAAAGCTGAAATCCCTGCTCGGCAATCTCGGCTGCGGCATTCCGCCGCTCTACAAGCAATATTCCGAGCTGTGCGAGCCCGGCGGCGTGCAGTTTATTGATTTTGGCAGCGACCCGGCGTTCAGCAACTGTGTTGACGGGCTGGTGCTGGTGGATTTGTGTTATCTGAAGGCGAACCGCTATCAGCGGTATATTGAGGCGCATTTACAGCCCTCTCCCTAAAAGGGAGAGGGTTAGGGTAAGGGGATCAAGGCGCACGGTAAAACGGCTTATCCCCCAAAATCGTCGCCCGCTGCATAATCCGGCGCTGCGGCAGATAGTCCGCATTGGCATAATGCTGCGTCACGCGGTTATCCCATATCGCCAGGTCATTCTCCTGCCAGCGCCAGCGCACCTGAAACTCCGGCTTGGTAATATGCGCGAACAGGAAACCTAACAGCGCCTCGCTCTCTTTCTCGGACACATCCACAATGCGCGTCGTGAATCCTTCGTTCACGAACAGCGCCTGCTTGCCCGTCACCGGATGGGTCCGCACCACCGGGTGCAGCAGCGGAGGATGTTTCGCAACCGCCTCCTGCCAGCGCTGATGCTCCTCTTCGCTTTTGCGATACTTGTATTCCTGGAATGATTTTTTGAAGTCGTGCTCCGCCCGCAGCCCGCTCAGCAGCGTCCGGAACGGCACTGACAGCGCCTCATACGCCGCAATCCCGCTGGCCCACAGCGTATCGCCCCCCGTATCCGGCAGCAGCTTCGCCGCCAAAATCGCCCCCGCAGGCGGCGTCTCGATAAAGGTTACGTCGGTATGCCAGTTGTCGTTGTCCGGCGGATTATCGTTGTGGGTGTCGAGGACGATAATCTCCTCCACCCCTTCCGCATGCGGATAGACAGGGTGAATATGCAGATCGCCAAAGCGCAGGGCCAGCGCGCGCTGCTGCTGCGGAGTGATCGCCTGCTCGCGCAGGAATACTACCTGATGACGCAGCACCGCGTGGTACAGCTGCTCGAACTGGTTATCGCTCAGCGGACGGGTCACATCCAGGCCCGATACCTGTGCGCCAATGTACGGCCCCAGCGGGGTAATGGTCAGACGTTCACTCATTGTATTTCTCCATGCCAGGGCGTCAGGCGACGCTGTAACGCGCGCAGCCCCAGTTCTAATCCGAAGGCGATCGCGGCGATCACCGCGATCCCAGCCAGCACCACGTCAGTCGCCAGGAACTCCCCCGCCGACTGCACCATAAAGCCAAGGCCGCGCGTGGCCGCAATAAGCTCTGCGGCCACCAGCGTGGACCAGCCCACGCCAAGGCCGATGCGCAGCCCGGTTAAAATCTCCGGCAGTGCGCCCGGTAAAATCACGAACAGCAGCACCTGCATGCGGCTGGCTCCCAGCGACTGCGCCGCGCGGATCCGCACCTGCTGGGCGCTCTTTACGCCCGCCAGCGCCGACATGGCAACCGGGGCGAAAATCGCCAGATAAATCAGCAGGATTTTTGACGTTTCACCGATGCCGAACCAGATCACCATCAGCGGCAGATAGGCCAGCGGCGGCACCGGACGGTAAAGCTCAATCAGCGGGTCGAGGATGCCTCGCACCGTCGGGCTCAGCCCCATCGCAATCCCCACGGGAATGCCGATAATCACCGCCGCCAGCAGCGCCACCAGAATGCGCGCCAGGCTGGCACCTAAGTGCTGCCAGAGCGTGGCATCCATAAAGCCCTGCGGCCCGGCGATGGTAATGAGTTTGGCCAGCACCTGTCCCGGCGGCGGCAGAAACAGCGGGCTGACCCACTGCAGGGCAGCAACTGCCCACCACACCGCCAGCAGCACCAGCAGCGTACCGATGCTCAACGTGATTTGACGTGAGAAAGGCCAGCGCAGCGCCAGACGCGTGCGGCGCGTTTTTTCACTGAAGACGATGCTCATGAGAAAGCCTCCCGCCGTTCAAACACGCGGCTTAAAACGTACTCACGCTGTTCGATAAACAGCGGATCGGATTTGATGCTGCGCACGGGTTCCCCGGCGACGTAGCGGCGGGCGAAATCCAGCGGCAAACGCTCCAGCACGCGGCCCGGCCCCGGCGAGAGCAGCACCAGCTCCGTCGCCATAAACACCGCCTCTTCGATATCGTGGGTAATCAACAGCACCTGCTTGCCCGTCTCATGCCACAGGCGCAGCAGCAGGGTTTGCATCTGCTCGCGGGTGAAGGCATCCAGCGCCCCGAACGGCTCGTCCAGCAGCAACAGCTGCGGATTCGCTGCCAGCGCGCGGGCAATACCAACGCGCTGCCGCTGGCCGCCGGAAAGCTGCCAGATAAAGCGTTTTTCCGCCCCTTCCAGCCCCACTTTTTTCAGCATCGCCCGCGCCGTTTCCAGCCGCTTTTCGCGGTTGATGCCCGCAAGCTGTAGCCCAAACGCCACGTTTTCCTGCACGTTGCGCCAGGGAAGCAACCCTTCGTTCTGGAAGACCACGCCGCGCTCGGCGCCCGGCCCTTCCACCTTTTTGCCTTCCAGCTGAATGGTGCCATGCTGATAAGGGACAAACCCGGCGATCAGATTGAGCAGCGTGGTTTTTCCGCACCCGGACGGGCCCAGCACCACCAGCAGTTCACCGCTGTCCAGCGTCAGGTTGATATCCTCCAGCGCGGGTTTACCACCGTAATCAGCAGACAGATTTGTAATATTCAGCATGGCGTACTCCTTATTTCACAAAACGATCGGTTACGTACTGGCTGTAATCCGTCGCCACCGCGGGCACTTTGCCCTGCTCTTTCAGGAAGGTGGCGGTATCAACAATCGCTTTGTTTACCGGCCCGGTCAGCTGCTGCACCTGCTGCGCGGGGGTCAGATAGGTATTGCCCTTCACCAGCCCCGGCACGTCCGCTTCCGGCACGCCGCTCAGGCGGGAGAGTTTTTCCAGGTTAGCGGGCTGCTTCAGCCATTCATCAGGATTGCTGATGTACGGCTGCTGGGCGTCAATCGCGCTTTTCGCGAAGGCTTTCACCACCTCAGGATGTTTCTCGGCGAAGTCTTTACGTACGACCCACACGTCGAGCGTTGGCGCCCCCCACTGGCCCACTTTTTCGGAGTCGGTCAGCACGGTGCCGTCTTTTTCCAGCTCGTTCACTGCTGGTGCCCACACATAGGCCCCGTCAATGTCGCCACGCTGCCAGGCCGCGATAATCGCCGGTGGCTGCAGGTTGATAATTTGTACCTGCCCCGGTTTGATGCCCCAGTGTTTTAGCGCCGCCAGCAGGCTGTAGTGGGTGGTGGAGATAAACGGCACGGCGATGCGTTTGCCGATCAGGTCTTCCGGTTTGGTGATGCTTTTCTTCACCACCAGCGCTTCAGAGTTACCGAGCTGCGAGGCGAGCAAGAACACCTCAATCGGCACCTGCTGGCTGGCCGCAACCGCCAGCGGGCTGGAACCGATATTGCCGATCTGCACGTCGCCGGAGGCTAGCGCACGCACCACGGACGCGCCGCTGTCAAACTTGCGCCAGTCGACTTTCGCGCCGCTCTCTTTGGCAAAGGTGTTGTCCGCCTGCGCGACTTTCGCCGGTTCCGCAGAAGTTTGATACGCGACGGTGACGTCCACCGCCTGCGCCTGAAATGCCCACAGCGCCAGTGCGCCGAGTAGTGTGATTCGCGATGAAATTGCCATAGTGCCTGCTCCCCTTGTTGTTATGAGGGCAGTATTTCCAACGCGGGAATTTTGATAAAGGAATAAAAATGAATCGCTCATAACGATTCGTTTTTAGATAAAAAGCGGGAAAGGATAGTTGGTTTTGTGCGGTTCGTTTTTTCCCCTCTCCCCGTGGGAGAGGGTCAGGGTGAGAGCATCAGCGCTGCGCGTTCAGCTCAGCAATATCCTTCGGCGTGGTGCGACAGCAGCCACCAATCAGCTTCGCGCCGGCGTCCAGCCACTGCGGCAGATACCCCGCCAGCGTCTCGCACGCTTCGCCGTGGTGGTGCCAGGTTTTGGTCACTGCGTCATAATGCTCGCCCGAGTTCGGGTAGACCACCAGCGGCAGCGGCGTCAGGCTTTGCAGATGCTTCAGCGCGGCCGTGGTGTTTTCCAGGGCAATACAGTTAATACCCAGTGCGACAATGTGCGGCGAGTTTGCCAGCACGCTGACCACGTCACGCAGCGGCGTACCGTCGCTCAGGTGCTCGCTGTCCCGCAGGGTAAAGGAGAACCACGCCCGGGCGCGGGGATACTCGGCCAGAAGCGCCGCCAGCGCTTTAGTCTCGGCAAACGAGGGCAGCGTTTCGCAGGCCAGCAGGTCAGCGCCCGCGTCCAGCAGCGCTTCCACGCGCGGCCGGTGGAAGTCGGTAAATGCTTCCGCACTGCGCACGTAGTCGCCGCGATACTCTGAGCCATCCGCCAGATACGCGCCATACGGCCCAACGGATCCCGCCACCAGCAGCGTGCCCGCATGCGGATTTTCAGCCAGATACGCTTCACGCGCCTTACGTGCCAGCTCCACGCTTCTGCCAATAAGCGCCCGGGACTGCGCCTCGTCGAGGCCGCGTGCCGCAAAGCCCGCAGGCGTGGCCTGATAGCTGGCGGTGATCGCCACCTGCGCGCCCGCGCGGTAGTAATCCAGATGCACTTCGCGGATAAGCTCCGGGTTTTCCATCAGCACTTTGGCAGACCAGAGGCTGTCTGCCAGGTTACAGCCGCGCGCTTCCAGCTCCGTCGCCATCGCGCCATCCAGCACCACAAACGGCTGTTTTTCAAGGATGGCGGTAAGCGGATTATTCTGCGACATGTTCAGGCTCCTGCGATGTCATATTTCGGGTCAGGTAGTAGGCACCATAACACAGGGCGACAAACGGGATCCCGCAATAAAGGGCAATGCGCTGGCTTGGGTCAAACCACAGGCCGACACAGGCCACCACGCAGAGGATAAACCCGAGCACCGGCACAAGCGGATACCACGGCGCGCGGTACTGCAGCGCAGAGAGCGGCTGCCCGGACTGCAGATGGCGACGACGGAAAACGAAGTGCGACGCGCAGATGCTGATCCACACCGCCACCACCGCAAAGCCCGAAATTGCCGAGAGCGCCACGAACACCGTGTCCGGCGCCACCACGCTTGAGAACAGCGCCAGCACGCCGCCGAGCATAGAAACCGAGAGCGCCGTCAGCGGCACGCCATTTTTGTTCACCCGGGCAAAGCAGCGCGGCAGCGTTTTCTCATTAGAGAGCGACCATAGCATGCGCCCGGAGGCATACAGCCCGGAGTTCGCCGCCGAAAGGATCGCCGTCAGGATCACGAAGTTAAAAATATCCGCCGCGTAAGGAATACCGACCTTTTCAAACACCAGCACGAACGGGCTCTTTTCCACACCCGCCTGCTGCATCGGGATCAGCGCCGCCAGCACAAACACGGTACCGATAAAGAAGATAATGAGGCGCGCAATGGTAGTGCGGATCGCGACCGGAATCACCTTGTGCGGATTTTCAGTTTCCCCCGCCGCAATCCCGATGAGCTCGGTCCCGGAGAAGGCAAAGTTCACCGCCACCATGGTCATCAGGATCGGCAGGCCGCCGTGCGGGAACCAGCCTTCGGCGGTAATGTTGCTTAAGCCCGGCGCGGGTGAACCATCCTGCATCGGGATAAAGCCAAAGACCGCCGCGCCACCCAGAATAATAAAGGCGATGATGGTGATGACTTTCACCAGCGAGAACCAGAATTCGCCTTCAGCAAAGAAGCGCGTCGAGATGACGTTCAGGCCAAAAATAACCACGCAGAAGACCACGCACCACGCCCAGACGGGCACCTGCGGGAACCAGTACTGCATGCAGAAGCCCGCGGCGGTGAAGCTCGAGCCGAGCGCCACCGTCCAGGTGAGCCAGTAGAGCCATGCCACGGTGTAGCCCGTCGCCGGGCCAAGATAGCGAGCGGCATAGACGTGGAACGCGCCGGTTTCCGGCATCGCCACGGAAAGTTCGCCCAGACACTGCATCACCAGCCAGACCACCAGCGCGCCTATCAGGTACGCCAGCAGCGTGCCCGCTGCCCCGGTCGTGGAAATGATGTAGCCGGTATTAAAGAATAACCCTGTCCCAATCACACCACCCAGCGAGAGCATAATCAGGTGGCGTGTTTTCATGGTGCGCTTAAGCTGCCCATTTTCTTGTTGTGTTTGCATATTACCTTCTATACGTATGGACATCTAAACATCCAAAGAAGGTGTGTTATACCGCGATTGTTAATAAAAAGCTAGATGACCAGACGCAAACGGGCGCGCCGCGCGCTGAGTCTGGGGTGGGTTGTGAGGATCACATAGAGAATCGGACGCCAGGCCATAAGCACCTCCGCAAGCAGATACTTACAGCATGGTGCGGGAAAAGGCGAACTTCGGTCAGTCGAAAGTGGTATCCGTGAAGAGCGGAGTCATACCGCAACACTGCCCGGCGCAAGGGTTGGTAATTCTCACAATCAGTTCTATAGTCGACACTGCTTATTCGTTACCAGGAATCACTATGCGCTTTAATGGACTGACTAAAGGTTTCTTTATTTTCATTCTCGCCCTCGTCACCTGGGCCTTCTTCGACGTGCTGTCGCCCTACTTCTCCGCCATTCTGTGGGCCGCCATTCTGACCGTTATCTTCAATCCGGTAAAAAACAAGCTGCGCGCCGCGCTGGGGGATCGCAACGGGCTGGCCTCGCTGTTGACCATCGGTATTATCTGCCTGATCGTCTTTATTCCGCTGATGGTGATCCTCTCTTCACTCGCCATTGAGCTGAACGTGGTTTACACGAAGCTCCAGGAGAACAACACCCAGTTCCCGGAAGTGGTGGCGAGCATCTTTAACCACCTGCCTGACTGGGCCAGCGGCTTCCTGGCGGATCACAACCTGACCAACGCGGCGCAGATTCAGAAAAAACTCTCCGATGTTGCCCTGCAGGGCGGGCAATATCTCGCCGGCAGCGCGTTCCTGATCGGCAAAGGCACGTTTGGCTTTGCGATTAGCTTCGGCATTATGCTTTATCTGCTGTTCTTCCTGCTGAAAGACGGCCCGTATCTGGTGCGCCAGATCCTCGACTCTCTGCCGCTGTCTGATTTCGCCAAGCAGCACCTGTTCGCCAAATTCGTCGGCGTGTCGCGGGCCACGGTAAAAGGTACGGCGGCGGTGGCGGTTGTTCAGGGCATCCTCGGCGGGATTGCGTTTGCTATTGCCGGTATTGACGGCAGCGTGCTCTGGGGCGCTCTGATGGCCTTCCTTTCCCTGGTGCCCGCCATCGGCTCGGCGATTGTCTGGGTGCCCGCCGCAATCTTCCTGTTTGCCACGCACCAGATCTGGCAGGGGCTGTTTATTGTCGGCTTCTTCGTGATCGTCGTCGGGCTGGTGGACAATATCCTGCGCCCGCTGCTGGTCGGAAAAGACACCAAAATGCCGGACTACCTGATTCTGATCTCCACCCTCGGCGGCATGGAGCTGTACGGCATTAACGGCTTTGTGATTGGGCCGCTCATTGCCGCGCTGTTTATCGCCTGCTGGAACCTCTTCTCAGGGCGCGATCACGAAGGTAACGCCGAAGAGCTGGACCCCGACTTCATCGAAGAAGGAAAAAATCCTCCAGATTTGTAAGGACGTGACGATAAAGACCACACCAGGCGGCACTGAGCCGCCTTTTTTTTCGCCTTAAATCAGACGTTTTCTATAATTTGAAGAACGCCATCCTACTCATGTCGTAAAAGGATCATCTGGTGCGAATCGCGACGATAACAAACTGGGCCTATGGGGCCACGGTCTGCCTGACCATCGCCTCCGGCATCATCATGCTGATGGCGTCCAATGCGGATAACCTCGAGCGCCAGGCCGTTGAACAACGGCAGAAATTTGATCAGCTGACGGAAGATATCGAAACCGATATCTGGGCGCAGTCTGATTTAGCACGGCTGTACGTCATCAAAAAAGATCCTCAGGCTCTCAAGGAATATAACCAGGCAGAAAACAGCCTGAAGCGCATCGAGCTTCGGCTGGAAAAGCTGCAGGATAATGGCGCATCGGATGAAGAACTGGCCCTGCTGCATGAAGGAATAAAGATCGTCGATGAGCTGCAGGACGAACAGCAAACCGCCCTCGCCAGCCTTGAACGCGGAGAAGACGCCCAGGCCGTAGCCTTGCTCTATGGTCAGCCCTATGAGCAGGAGCTTGAGCGCGCGCAGAATCAACTCGATCACTTCCGCCAGATACTCGATAAGCGCGTCATCGCCGCCGTTCAGGAGGCGACAAAAAAATCGAAAGCGCTGCGTACCGCCTCTGAGCTGACGGTCGGCCTGACCGCCCTGCTGTTCCTGTTTGTGCTCGGCTTTATATTAAAACGCCGCGTGCTGCGCCCCGTGGTCCGCCTGAGCGACGTGGTGCACCGTCTGGCATCCCAGGATTACGCGGTTGAAACGCCCAATTTCAACCAGATTGATGAGATAGGCGATATGGCACAGGCCATCAGCATCTTTCGTGAAAACGGCCTGGCGCGGCAGCGTCTGGAAAAAGAGCGCGATGCCGACTGGGCCATCCGCGAGCTGCTGGCGCGCATGACCCAGCGGCTGCAGGGGTGTGAGAACTTTAACGATGTGATTAACGTGGCGGAGCTGTTTGCTCCCAATATCGCGCCGGGGATCGCGGGCCGACTCTACGTCCTTGACCGCGAACCGTGGCAGATGCGCTGCGTAGCGCAATGGCTCTCGCCGGTTGGGGAAGAGACGACGTTCCATCCGGACGAGTGCTGGGCCGTGCGTCGCGGGCAGAGTCACCCGCCGGTGAACGGCGAGCCGGATATCGCCTGCTACCATCTTCCGCCATCCCAGGCGGAAAGCGCCCTTTGCGTGCCGCTTATCGCTCAGGGCGAGGCCATTGGCCTGCTCTCCTTCCAGAATATCACAGCGGACAATGCCCCTTCTCGCGCGTATCTGGAACTGATGGCCGAGGCGCTCGGCCTGGCGCTGGCCAACCAGCGTCTGCGCGACGCGTTGCTGGAAAAAGCGTTGTTTGACCCGCTCACCGGCCTGCGTAACCGTCATCATCTGGAAGATACCCTGCAAACCCAAACGGCGCAGGCGATACGTACTGGCGTACCGTTAAGCTGCATGATGATTGATATTGACCACTTCAAGAGCATCAACGACCGTTTCGGTCATGAAGCGGGCGACCTGGTGATTAAAAGCGTGGCGTCAATTGTTCAGCGGGCCGCACATGACAACGGACTGGCATTCCGCTACGGGGGCGAGGAGTTTCTGGTGCTGCTTTCCGGTGCCGATGAAGCAGAAGCGTACGCCTGCGCGCAGAAGATTTACACCGGCGTGCATGAGCTGTCGCTTCGCTACGGGTTGACCGAGATTGGGCCGGTGGACGTGTCGATTGGCATTGCCAGCTATCCGCAACATGCCCAGACCGACAACCTGCTGCGCGCTGCGGATGTGGCGCTATACCGGGCAAAAGAGCTAGGACGCGCGCGGATTGTGAGTTTTGGGATGCTGGAGGCGGGCTGACGCTGATTCTCGCGCCCTGACTTTCCCCGGTTCAGGCGCGCGTGATAGCCCAAAGCACCACAATCCCCAGGGCATTGCTCCGCTTTTCCACATACAGGGTGGTATCGGAATAAACGTTACCCTGCGGGTTACAGATGCGGATCTCCTTCTTTAATTCCGGCTCGTAGACTTCCGCACCCGAGCAGCTGTGGCGGGTACTAGACTCATACCGGTAAGGTTTGCTCCAGGCCGAATAGACCCCCTCCAGCAGCCAGGCCGTTGTAAAGACCACGAACATGGCAACCGGCAGGCTGCAAATAAAGAAGCCGAGGTAAATTATTACCGCGTCAGCAAGGCGCTTACCTTTCAGTCTCCCCTTTCTGATGAAATAGACCATCGGCACCAGCGCCAGCAGCAACGCCCCACAGGCAAGGTACTGCTCCCCGCGGATCGAAAGGTATGTCACGCGGTAAATATTGACTGACCAGACCACAAAACCCGATATCAGTGCTATCCCGCCCGCGATGAGAGGGATCCAAAAGGAAAAACGCGCTTTTTTCATGGTGGAATCGTCCTTGTTATTCTTGTCGGGTCAGAAGGTCAATCATTGCCCGGGTGGCTGCTGACTGACGTCGGTGCGGGGCAAACAGCACGGAGAAAGGTCGCGATCGTCCCCGAAGGTGCGGCAGCACCTCAACTAACTGGCCGCGCTCTATTCTGTCGCGAACGATAAATTCATAGCTCTGGCAGATCCCCATCCCCTGCTCCGCCAGCGAAACCACGCCGAGTACATCGTCTGATATTTCGATAGTTGAACCCGGCATCCAGTCAATATCGCGCCCTTCGTCATGAAATACCCAGGGGGCGATACGCCCGGTGCGCGGCATGATAAACGGCAGGCACTGATGGCGCTGCAGCTCTTCCAGCGTCTGAGGCTTTCCTCTCCGATGCAGGTAGCCCGGGGAGGCGACCAGGAGCAATGCCGCGTCTTCCAGCTTACGCGCCACCAGCCCGCTGTCAGGCAACTGCCCCAGACGGATCGCCAGATCGAACCCCTCTGCGATCAGGTCAACGTTGCGATTGGTAATGTTCAGCTCCACCTGAACGCGCGGATATTGTTGGGTAAAGCGAGCCAGCAGCGGCGGCAGGCGGTAATGGGCATAGGTGGTCGGGACACTCATTCTCACGCGACCGGTCAGCTCCCCCTCCTGACCCCGGCCAACGCGTTCTGCGTCATCGAGAAGAGAAAACGCTGAGCGAGCCTGCTCAAGATAGACGCGTCCGGCTTCGGTCAGCCCCACCCGGCGGGTCGTGCGCTGTAACATCTGTCGTCCAAGACGCGCCTCCAGGCGAGTAACCGCGCGGCTCAGTACCGAAGGGGTGGTTGAAAGGGCAACCGCTGCGCCCGTAAATGAGCCGTGTTCAACCACAGCAATGAACACTTCAACGTCGCCTAGGTAATCGAATTTCCGGCTCATTTTGCTCTCTCAGGAACAAATGTTTTTCAATTTGGCTAATTTATCTCCCGTTGAGCGATGAGTAAAGTGGCCAGCATTCATCACCTGAACGTTCCACTGGAGCCTGTCAATGTTCAACCGTCCCCATATTCTGCCCGCCATCGCAATGGCGGCGTTGTTCGCTTTCCCGAGTGTTGTCAACGCGGCGAACCACCCGCCTCTGGAGCGCTGGCGAAGCTACGCCGGTGTGAGCTGGGATACCGCTCAAGACGGAAAGATACCTGCGACGTCTTCCGGTTCGGTCAATGCCCCTATTGCAGGTATCCACTTTGATGCAATGGACCGGGCCTTTGTCAGCACGCCCCGGCTGATTTCCGCCGCAGCACCCGCCACGTTAAGCATTCTGGATACGACGGCGCAGTCTGGCCCTGCCCGCCTGACGGCGTTTCCCTCCCGCGAGGGGAATGCGGTGAACACCGATCCCTCTCAGAGCCTGCGTAACGTGCTCGGTTTTTATATTGACCGTAAAAACGGCTGGCTTTGGGCGCTGGACATGGGGTTTGTTGCAGGGGAAACAGAGTCCCCCGTGGGGTCGCAAAAACTGGTCGTGCTGGATCTCAGCTCAGGCCGAACCATTAAACGTATCGCCCTGGACGGCGTAGCAGACCGCAAGGCAAGTTTCCTTAATGATGTGGTTGTCGATGAGAACCGCCGTGTCGCCTATATCTCCGACAGCGGCTCGCGGAGTGCTCCTGAAAACCAGGTGGGACTAATTATCGTTGATTTCGCCGCCGGTACAGCCCGGCGCGTGCTCGATCGTCATCCTGCGCTGCAGATTGAGCCAGGCGTTAACGTCGTCTCGCACGGGGCTGAAGTCTGGCCAGGTAAACCATTACTGATTGGAATTAATGGCATCGCACTTTCTCCCGATGCGGGCACGCTGTACTGGACGGTGACAACCGGCACGCGCGCGTATGCGGTACCGACTGCGATACTGAGGCAGCCTGCGTCAACCAATGCGCAAATCGCCGGGCAGATCCGCGATCTGGGTCGCGTGGGGGGCAACACAGACGGAATGGTGACAGATGTAAAAGGTAACCTCTACATTACCGATGTCACACGCAATGGTATCGTCAGATACAATCCTGAAACCCATTCCATGTCGCTGATTGCGGCAAGCGAAGAGGTGCGCTGGCCAGACACGCCGGCAATCCGTCCGAACGGAGACCTGGTATTTACCTCGAGTCGCCTCAATGACCACTTCGCGGGAGCCGTTAAACCGGGAGAAGAACGCTATGATTTGTGGCGCTTGCCTCTCAGTGCTTTACAAAAATAAGAGCAGGTAAACCAGGAGCCCAGCATAAATGGGCTCATAATTTCAGATGATTTTATTTCCTTAAAAGCTGCACGTGATGTCTTTCTCCCGCTCAGAAGGAAGTGGTTAAGATTACGTTCCAGGGAATTGTAGTGAGGCGCGTTTTACTTCGCGCTTCACCGAAGTAACGCACGTTTGCAGAAAGTAGGCTGGGCCTCCGCTACTCAGAGGATAAAAAATGAAAACCCAGCAGGTCGATTTTGCTTCTTTATATTTTGGTACACCGGTCGCCATTATCTCCAGCCAAAATCCTGACGGTTCAACAAACCTGAGCCCGATCTCGTCGTGGTGGATCCTTGACCGGAATATCGTGTTCGGGCTTGGCACCTCAGGAAAGTGTTATGAAAATATCACGAGTAACCAAGATATTGTTCTGAACATTCCGGACAGCAGGCTCTGGCCGAATATTGAAGCTATCGCAGATAAAACGGGGAAAGCATCACCACCGGAATGGAAGAAAAAGATGGGATATGTTTTTGAACAGGACAAGTTTAGCTGCGGAAATTTCCACAAAGAAAAGGCGGTAACGATTAACTCGTTGAGAATTAAGGAGTGTCCTGTACAAATAGAGGCTAAAGTTTGTGGAAGATCGCCGTTGACCGGTTCGCAAGAGAACCTGGTGTCCGTTGATGCCATGATAACCTGCGTCCACATATCTGAAGCATTATTAATTCGTACTCAGAGAGGTGTAAAATTTAATGTGGAGAAATGGAACCCCCTCTATTACATATTTCGCCACTATTTCACGCTGGGTAACCGACTCGGTCAAAATTTCCGACACGATGAGTAATCCGGTCTTTGTGACAGCGGAAAGATTTAAACTTTTCGTGATATTCTTTCTTTACGCCCCTTAGTTCCTATACTCGAGCCATATTCGCCACTGTATTACCACATGTCATGCACGATACGTTGCGCATGACACGTGATGGTATTTTGTTCTGGAAAAACGTCTATGTCGAAACTGGTTTTGAGGTCCAAAAAAACCTGGGGCGCGCTGGCAGCTATCGCCATTGTCGCCGGTACGCTGGCTTCTGCTTTTGCATGGACGGCGGGCTGGCTTGGGTCACGCACGGTCAGCCAGGCACTGGTGGGTGAAACACCGAAACCCTTCCCGCCGGGTTTTCGTCGCGCGCATGGAAAAGGCATCTGCTTTGCCGGAACCTTTACGCCAAACGGCTCGGCGGATTCCCTTTCAACCTCCCGCCTCTTCTCGCAGCAGGAAGTGCCCGTGGTGGGCCGATTCTCTATTGGTACCGGCGATCCCCATGCCCCGGATAGTACGACCAAAACCCTGAGCATGGCGCTACTGCTGAAGACAGATGACAAGCAACAATGGCGAATGGCGATGAACAACGAGCCTTTCTTCGCCACGCACAGCCCGGAAGGTTTTCTGGCCTTGCGAAAAGCCACTGCTGTTGATGCAGCCACCGGAAAACCGGACCCGCAGCGTCTCAAAGACTTTTTAAAAGCGTACCCGGAGGCGGAGAAATATCTTAAATGGGCGGCACAAAAACCCGCGCCCGGCAGCTTCGCGGGCGCGACGTTTTACAGCATTAACGCCTTTTACCTTGTGAACGCGCAGGGGGATCGCCAGGCCGTTCGCTGGATGATGCGTCCGCACGAGCCTTTCCTGTCGATAAGCGATGAGCAACGACAGAAAGCCGATGACAACTTCCTGTTTGAAAACCTGCGTCAGCGCCTGGCGCAGAAGCCGCTCTACTGGGATTACGTTTTGCAGCTCGCACAGCCGGGCGATCCGGTAGATGATCCTTCCCAGCCATGGCCGGACGATCGCAAAAAGATGGTGGCCGGCACGCTGGAAGTGACGCGCGTCGAAGCACAATCCACAGGCGCGTGCCGCGACGTTAACTTTGATCCTTCTGTCGTTCCAGCAGGCGTTGCGGTGTCTGATGATCCCATCTTAAACGCCCGCTCCGCTGCCTACTCCCACTCTTTCAGCCGCCGCGAGCGGGAAATCGGCTACGGCAAGGCCACCGAAGCCGTGCAAAAGCAGGAGGTAAAATGAGTTCGAATAAAGATATGCGAGAGCACGCGCCGCAGCATTTCAATATCCTGGCGCGAAGCCTGCACTGGCTGATGGCGGTGATGATCCTGGCGATGCTGTTCATCGGTGTCGCGATGATGACGTCGTTACATCACCGGATTTGGTTAATCGACCTGCACCGGCCGCTGGGTGTCGCAATTTTACTGCTGGCACTGGTGCGTCTGGTCAACCGGCTTCTTAGCCGGACGCCGCCACTTCCTGCCGATTTGCCCGTCTGGCAGGTGCTTGCAGCAAAGGCATCACACTGGATGCTGTATGGGCTAATGCTGGCAATGCCGCTGCTGGGTTGGGCGCAACTGTCGGCAGCAGGCCTGCCGATTGTGATGTTTGATGGCGTCAACCTGCCGGCGATTGTCACGGCCAGTCCAACACTGTATGCCTGGTGTCACGACGCCCATAGCCTTCTGGCAAAGCTGCTTTTTGCTGTGGTGCTGGTCCATCTCTCTGCGGCACTCGTTCATGCATGGATCTACCGGGACGCAGTGTTTTCCAGCATGGCGAAAGGGGGTAAGTCGGCGGCGGCCACCCAGGATGGCCTCAAGTAAGCAAAGCGGTATGGGATACGCACAATCTGAATGTTCGTGTCCTCGCTTATCAACGTCATCCTGAAACTACGGACACAACCGGGGCGCGTATTTAGTCTCCAGATTCGCGTCCCAAAAAGCCACGGACATCCAAAAATTGTCGTGGAAGTTAATATCAATCAATTAAAGCGATTATTTTTTAAACAGAAGAGCATTTATGCCCGCAATTTTAGCTTTTATCAAAAAGTTAAGCGTCGCTCGAGTATCAAACACCCTGCCACCTGCAACACCTAACTCATTGATTAAAATGAGTTTATATCAATAAAAGCGATAAAACCCCTTACTTCCCAACAAAATATATCAACTCGTGTGATATCTAAATTATAATTCTTATACTTACGTTAAAAAGGTGGAGGTCAAAATGCGATTAACCCTACTGCTGTTATGCTGTCTTGTACAAAGTGTAACCTGGGCTGGCGACCTGCCAAAACCAGTTGGTAAACCCATTTTAACGATTTACGGTAATATAGAAAATACCAACGAAAATGGAAAAGCAGTGTTTGATCTCGCCAGCCTTGAAAAACTCGGAGTAGTGAGTTTCGAGACGACCTCCCCCTGGTATAACGGTCGTACGAAGTTTGAGGGTGTTCCAATGAGCAAGCTCATGGATTATGTGGGTGCAAAAGGTACAAACGTTAATGTTATTGCGCTCAATGATTACTCAACCGTCATCCCTCTCAACGACTTTAAAAAATACAACGCCATACTTGCCTTAAAGGTCAATGGCGAATATATGCGCATCCGCGATAAAGGCCCATCGTTCATTGTATACCCCTATGACAGTCTTCCTGAGTTGAATAATCAGATTTATTACTCACGATCAGCATGGCAGGTTAGCAAAATGAAGATTGAGTAGTCGTTCAGGAGAACATAATGAACAGGATACTGGTTGGTATCATTTTTTCTCTTTTTATCACGACAGGATATATTGCATTCCTTGTTTACGATCGACAGCAGGAATTGCAAAAACTGACTCAATACACTGAGTCCTGGTCCGTGGCACAACTGGTATCAGAGTATTACCGTTTTGAATCATGGCTTGGTCTATACGCAACCGATACCGATGACGTTACGATAGACCAGGTCCGCATGCGCCTCGAAATTATGCTTAGCCAGGCCGATTTAATGAAGGGGGGAGATTTAGGTCGCTACATTGACAGCGATAAAACGCATCAGGAGCTGGCTTTACGCTTAGAAAAAATACTGACCTATCTCGATAGTCATCTTGAAAAAATGGGCCATCCGGAGTTAAAGGCATACCTGACAAATATGCATGAGCTCGATGCACCGCTCAGCCAGTTATCTGCAACGGCATTAACAAAAGATATTAACACTGTTAATGAATCCAACAACAAAATACAAATACTGTATTATATTTATTCCGCACTTTCTTTGCTCCTGGTGATTTTAAGCTTTATTCTTGGCTTCCTAATGATCTACCAGAATAAAAACATTCTGAAAGCACACATGCAGGTCAAAAGCCTGGCTGATGAACTTCAAATATCAAAAGAAAAACTGCAAATTCAGAACTCGAAGCTGGAATACGATGTTTATCATGACTCCCTCACCGGCATGAAAAACCGCCTTTTCTTCTGGGACGATCTCAACAAAATTAATATTCAGGCAGATAAAAATCACGTCCCCGTCACGGTGATGTTATTTGATTTAGACCGGTTCAAAGAGGTCAACGATACCTATGGCCACGATACGGGAGATTTGCTGTTGAATCAGGTATCCAGACGGCTGACCTCGATGAGCAGCGCAACGGATACGTTTTACCGTTTAGGCGGAGACGAGTTCGCCCTTCTGTCGAGTGGACTCACCGAAACTGCTGCCGTTTCACGCGCCAAAGAAATCAGCGAGCATATTAGCCAGCCCTACACGATAAATAACCAGCTGATAAAAATCGCCACCTGCGTGGGTATCGTTTTATCTGATAATGAACGACGCTCTGATTATCTTTATAAATTTGCCGATCTGGCGCTCTACGAAGCCAAAAAAGAGGGTTCACAGCAGATAAAAGTTTTCCGTCAATGGATGCTGCAAAAGTTGCAGGAAAGCAGAACTCTTGAACATGATATGGCACTGGCGATCGATAACCGTGAATTCGTTGTTTATTACCAGCCTATTGTCGATTCATTCAGCAATGACATTTACGGCTATGAAGCGCTTATTCGTTGGATACACCCGGTGAGGGGGATACTTGCCCCTGATTATTTTATTTCCGTCGCTGAAAAAACGGGGATGATCAATCAGATCGGCAAAACCGTGCTTGAGCTTGCCTGCCGGGAAGCAGTTTCCTGGGCCGTTCCGGCAAGGATCTCTGTAAATGTTTCGCCTATTCAGTTAGGTAATAAATCTTTTACAACGATGGTGCAGTCCATCCTGAAAGAGACTGGGTTACCGGCTAGCCGACTTGAGTTAGAGGTAACGGAGTCGTCACTCTTCAGTGACAGCAACATGCCGATCACTATTCTCAAAAAGCTCAGAGCGCTGGGTGTAAAAATTTCTATCGATGATTTCGGAACGGGTTATTCGTCACTCTCACGACTGAGCGAACTCAATTTCGATAAAATAAAAATCGACAAATCCTTTGTGAATCCGATATCCACGCAGGATGATGCCCTTAATATCGTTAAGTTAATTACCGGCATGGCGAAAAGCCTCAACATGCGGGTCATTGCAGAAGGTGTTGAAACCGAAGCGCAGCTTGAACGTCTTCAGGCGCTTGGCTGCGATCTCGTGCAGGGATACCTGTTCGGAAAACCCCAGGCTGAGATTGACAGGAAGATTAGATACGGTTGAAATGGTTGTCCGGTCGTTTATGGCCCAAAATCATTTAGACGATTGATAATCAAAGGTTAAGCAATGAAAAAAACAGCCCCTGAGTATACGCCTGTTGATTTATCTCGTTGGCCAAGGAAGGAGCATTTTGAAGTCTTCCAGTCATTTGCTGAATGCACAATTAACCAAACCGTTCTGGTCGACATTACCGCGCTGAGGAAACACATCAAAGAGGTTGGCTGGAAGTTTTACCCGACGATCATTTTTCTCCTGTCTAACATCATGAACCGGCATCCTGAGTTCCGCATGGCTATGAAGGACAATGAGCTTGTCATATGGAATGAAGTTCATCCCAGCTACACCATTTTCCACCCAGAAACGGAGACGTTTTCGTCATTGTGGAGCCACTATGACGGCAATATTCATCACTTCCAGAACACGTATGCAGAAGATACGGCCCGCTATGGCAATAACCTTTCCTACTGGCCTAAGAAAGAGTCCCGGGAAAATATCTTTTTCGTGTCGTCTATTCCGTGGGTAACCTTTACCAACTTTACGATGAACATTGCGCATATGAAGAACTTCTTTTCGCCTATGTTCACGTTTGGGAAATACTACGAGCAGGATGGAAAAGTGCTGTTGCCGCTGGCGGTGCAGGTCCATCATTCGGTGTGCGATGGCTTTCATGTGGCAAGGATGTTTAATGAGTTACAAGAGATGTGTGAATCTCCACGAATAATCCAGACAATATCAGTCCGTTGATCATATTGATTTTAATATTCTTGCGATGACATCTAATCGCTCGAATCATGACGACCCTTACTGTTGTAGACATTCTATATAATCAAAAATATCGCTATGGCTTCTTCCTGCTTTCCATAGAATTTTTTGTTTTTCCGCTCGCGTTTCAACATCTGGAAAAAGCTTTCTGCAACTGCGTTATCGAGACAGTTACCGCGACGGCTCATGATGCCCTCCTGGCCGTATGATTTCAGTAACGACTGCCACTCTTAGCTTGATACTGAATGCCCTGGATCGAGTGAACCAGTACCTGTTTTTGCGGATTACACCGCCAAACCGTCAGTATCCAGGCAAAAAAAAATACACTTTTAGAGATCTTCCGAGATACTGATTATGTTCCTGCGGAGATCGCAATGTGTAGGATTCGATTCGTTTAAAATCAGCTCATCACCGTCCTAGAATAGTCATGAATAAAAATAAAACATTCCGGGACGGAAGCGGCAAATGTAAAAAAACAAAAACCTTGAGTATATCACCGTCATCTTAATCAGATGTTTGTCGAACTGTTCAAAATTGTTCGTTATAAAATATTATCGAAAAAGATTTAAAGCCAGCGATAAAGCATTAACGCGTCCACTATGTGCTCGAGATATTGTTGATGTGGGTGTGCTAAGCATGCAAGACGTTATCGTTGAGCGAGGTGGTGTATTTTTTAACAAGGATAGTGGCAAATCGCGGATATCTGCTAAATATGCCAATGGTAAATAGACTAGAATTATATTTTTCTTTATCTGGTGCAATGGACTGAAGAACATGGCACGATGCTGGGTTTTATAAAACTGAGTAAACTAATACAAAATATATTTATCGAACGTATTACTTGAATCTACCATGAAATAATGCATTTCTATATATTTAAAAAATTTAATTAAGCACGCGGCATTACAGAAGGCTGATTGACGAAATATAAATGAAAGTTGCCTTATGAATCCTTAAATAAACTGATACAAGAAACACACCGTTTATAGGAAAATACTCACAAAGATCAAAGTATACGAGAAACTAAAGCGGGAGTACTTACAGCGGCCAAACTATGAACAGTGTTCATCTCTTCTTTTGGAGAGTCGGTTTTTCATCTGGATGCACTCACCTTGCACATAAAGATACTCTTAACATTAGGATATTATTCATATGGGAGCTTGCAAGCTCCCAACACCTATTCGATATCAGATCAATGTTCAAAATTATTCACTAAGATTGGTTCTAATTTAGCACCCACTAGCCAAGATTACTGATAAGTTACATTGAGTTGTGCCACTGAATCGAATTTTCCAGCTGTAGGCAGCTTCCCTGTAGTTGATGTAGGCCAAGCCATTAATGAAAGTTCAGTAGTAAAGTCTGAGTCCAAATGGAACGAAAGACCATTGTCACTGTTAATTTTTAACGGTGTTCCCTGCTCGTCTGCAATCACAATCCCAACATCGCTATTTGAAGAAGCGATAGCAGTGCTCAATGCAGTTGCGGGTGTCGCAGTTATACTAAGTGAAAGAGATGCCTGAGCATCTAAATTATTACATTTTATTCCAAAATTGAATTTTTTTGGGGTATATCCATCCGGAAGTTGACCTTTAGCCTTGAAATTTTTATCTATAATACTACCAAGGTCCACAACTAGTGCGGTGCCACTATTGATTACGCAGTTTTGAGGGACAGTAATCACGCCGGACATATTTATATCTGCAGAAGCTTGTTGACTACTATACGTAGAGTCTGCAGAAATATAGAAAGATGCAATCTTTATATTATTGAATGTACTTTGACCAACAAAGGGCTTTGTTATATATAATGAAATATTCCCATCACCTCCTGACATGTAAGTATGACCGCTACATGCTATCAAAGCTGTACTTACCATTTCAAAAGGTACTGGTTTATAAACAGTTCCTTCAGTTGTTGTATTCATTAAATATATTTTCGTCATAACCTCTAAATTATCATTCACTTTATAGTACTGATTACCATCATTGTGTCCTGGTGGGAGTGACGATGTTGCCTTGTAATGTGGTGTATAACTACCCGGACAGCTACATGTTACTGTAAAACTTCCAGCATTCGCCCACGAATAAACGTTCGCAAAAGAAGTCCCAGCCTTATTTTGAAGTGGGTCTGTGATTACTTTGTTACCCATGTTAAATGTATACTGTTTGGTGCCTCCGGTAGGCGTGCACATATTAGTATAAGCAGTGGAAGCAAAACAATTCATTGACAACATACTTTGAATCAAAAAAAAAAGCAATATCTAATAAACATAAAACCTCGCGAAACAGTTAAGTCAAAACAATACAAAACACTTTTCACATCATATTAAGTTTAAAATGCATACTGATAAAATAAAAAACAATCCCATTTAGGAAAGTAAATATCTTGACATCGCCATTACGACATGAGTGGGGCACTAACTAGTGCGAATAGCTTTAGATCAGACGTTAAAGAAAATGAGAAGCTCAATATCATAAATAGTTTACTATAAAAGTTACAACAGCGTTTGCACTCCCCACTGTAACACTATTCTGAACAGACACATATCGTGCTGAAAACTCCATCACCACTGAAGCCTGCCCAGCTTTTAATATTACTTCCGTGCTGGTTTTTCCGGGCGCGATAAGCTTACCGTTTCTGTCAAAAATCCCCAGAGCCAGCCCATTGGCAGAATCAGCCTCTGCTGCGATAGCAAATAGTTCCGGATCCTGCCCATCGGCAGAACCCGAAAAGGTCACCGTCGCCCCACTAGCCGCCGGGCCACAGTTTTGTAGATTAAGGGTAAAATGTGTAGCCGGTGAAAAATCCCCTGCCCTCCTAAATTGTGAAGCCGCCACGACTCCCATATCAACCGTTTTATTTTGCGAATCCGGTGCCAGCTCGCAGGTGTTATCCTGAATCGTCCCGGAAATATTGACGGTGCCATCATGACCATGTGCTACTGAAATAAATAAAACCAACAGTAGAATCATCACACCTTTCCATTGTCCTGAAGTCATTCAATGGTACTCACTGATAGGTTAAATCGAAATACATTACCGCCGAGGCCTCGCCAGCGGTCACTGGATAGCGGGTAGACTTGTAGCGCAGCAGGAACGAAAGCGTGTTATCCCCTGCATCGAGGTCAAATGTCTGCGGAGAGACTTTGTCAAAGGGAATGGTTTTACCGCTACTATCCAGCAGCTCGACACCAACCCCCGTTGCCAGCGTGTTGCCACTTCCACTACTGGTTAATGCTAACAGCGCGGGGTTATCCGCATCGGAAGTACCGGAAAATGTCACCTGTATTGTCTTCAGCTTTTCGTAGCAATTCGACAGATTTATATTCATCGCCTTAAATGCAGAGGTGCTTCCCACTGATGGGAAATCTTTGCCGGAAAAGGTGCCGATTTTTATCTTCTGATTTACGCTTCCTATGTCTACGTCACAGCTGCTGGCTATGACGTTCCCCGTCACTGCCAGCGTCGAGTCAGCAGCCAACGCAAAGGATGACAGTAAAATGTACATCAAGGCGGCTGTGCCTGACGTTAAAATTATTGGCTTCTTCATGTTCATCCTTGTTATCGGCAGATAATTTTCATCTGGGTGATGGCAGCAGTTTCTGAATCAACTGGTAGTTGATAGTCTGCGCTACAGGCCTGATTGTCGCCCTCTCCCCACTGCACCTTCAGCTTGCCCTTTGGCGCGAGTCCGGAGAGATATACCTGACCACCTTCCCCGACAATGCTACCAGCCCCCTCATCGTCACGCGTGACGGTGGCCCCAAATGGTATCGGTTCATTGTTATGCAGCATCGTCAGCAGCGCACGAATACCCACATGCGCTTTAAAAGAAGCGCGAACTAGTGCCCCTTTGGTCGGTACCACGTCGACCACGGCATCATCAATGTCTACTTTGTCACCCAGCGTGGTGGTATCAAGGGCAATGCGGTTTTTGCGATAAGTATTGGCGTACGGCACCACGGCATAGCCACGCCAGTCGGTCTTCACGCCTGTGGCATTTTCAACGCGCACCCGGTTCGCGCCTGGGGCCTCAATCAGTACGTTGGTTTCCCCCAGCGGCTGGCTGAATGTTACACCGTGACGATGGGCGACTACGCCGCCAGAGATACCGTAGTTAACCTGTTGGGAATCACCGTTATCGCTGTAGTTGTAACTGATGTTCGAGTTTCCGTAGCTGCCCTGATACGCCAGACTGGCACTACCGCTGTTACCCGCACCATTGTTGGCAAAACCTTCCTGCACGCTGTAGTTCAGGTTATTACCCTCCAGCAAAGTTCCGCTGATCCCGGCGTTACGCGTGACGCTGCCATGGTTGTCATGGTTGGCGTTGTAGGTCGCAAAAGCATTGTTAGGCGTAGTGGAATCTTTTGGCGACAGCCATTTGCCGATGGGCAAAGAGACGTTGAAAGCGATCATTTTATCCGCTTCCGGCTGGCCGTAAGATTTACTGTAGTTATAGCTCAGGCCCATGTTGATATCGTGCCATGTCGTGTTGTACCCCACCTGCAACAGGGTATCTTTCCCCTCGGTGTGCCAGTAGGTCTGCTGACTACCACTCACGTACACTGAACCCAGCCTCCCCAGCTGCTGGGAAATGTCTACCTGCACCTTGCCACGTTTGGTGTAGTAGAGGTTGTAGTAGTCATACCAATGAGGATGGTCATTTCTCGGATCGTTATCTTCGTTTTCCGGATCGCTGTTATAACCATCCATATGCTTGTAAGTAGTGTCAGCAAAGGTGTAGTACCCGGAAGTCGAGTAGCGGTACCCCAGCAACTGGAAATTGGTACCAAACTCGTTAAGGGATTTAGCGTAAAGCAGGCGCAACGACTGTCCGCTGTGCTGAGTATCATCAATCAACGTGCTTTTCGCGCCGGTAATATCCGCTGACAGAGCCCCCCAGTCTCCCATATTGAACCCCGCCCCGAACGCAACGGCTTTGTAGTTGGTGGATAACTGCGTGCCGCCATAAAGGGTAATACCGTGTGCCAGCCCCCAAATCAGGGTACCCTGCCCAAAGGACATCTGCTCCTGCTGATCGTTGCTGGTGCGATACTTCGCGGCGGTCAGAGAATACTTAATGCGCCCTTCGCGCTGCAGCAACGGCACGGCCGAGTACGGCACGCTGTAGGTGCGAATATTTCCGTCCTGCTCTTTCACTTCCACCATTAGATCGCCGCTCGAGGAGGTTGGGAACAGATCGTTAATGGCAAAGGCACCCGGCGCGACGTAGGTCTGGTATACGATATACCCGTTCTGCTTGATGGTGACCTGCGCGTTACTTTTGGCAATGCCGCGCACCGTTGGCGCAAAGCCTTTCAGGCTGTCCGGCAGCATGTTGTCATCTGATGCCAACTGCACGCCACGAAAGCTGATGCTGTCGAACACGTCGCCCGACGTGTAGTTATCACCCACCGTGAGCTCACTTTTCATTGCGATAATCGTGCGCTCAATAAAGCCGCTGACGTGCTCCCATTCGGTAGAGGTCTGTCCGTTACTGCTGGTGTTGCGGTTAAAGGTGGAGTAGTCGCGATAGCGCCACGGGCCAACGTTAATCCCGCCGTTCAGGCCGAGAAAATTACTGCTGCTTTTACCACTCTGATCTTTGCTGTTCGATCCGCTGAAGCTGTAGTTCATTAGCAGGGCATTAATGCCCTGATCCCATTTTTCGGGCGCGATGTAGCCACGTGCGGTGTTCTTCAGCGCTACCTGGGGCACGCTGAGATCCAGACGCTGATGGCCAAAGTCAAAGCTGGCCGTTGCACCATCAATCAGTGAAGCGATGTTGACACACTGTCCGTCAATGGCCTGCGCTTTGCCTTCAGGAATATTTAGATCGATGCCCATATCTGACAGCGTTTTTGCCGACAGGCAGGCCACCAGCCCCGTATCATCAGCGGCAGGATTCGCCGCTTTCTGTTCCTTAAATTCGACGTCACGGCTGACCACGAAATCATTATTCAGATAAACATCAACGCGATAGACGCCTGGTGCCTGGCCGCCGCCCCGCTCAAAGCTTGACAGATCGGCCACCTGCCCTTTGCCGTCGGTCAAAAAAGCCGGGTTAAAATACTCGTCCGCTAGCACACAGCCTGAAAACAGGTTGGTACCAATCATCAGCGCCAGCGGCGAAATGCGCCAGCGCACAACTGACAGCATGCGTCTTTCTTTTCGGATAGCCATCACGTTTACCATTGTTAAGCTTTGCAGGTCAGCGCGGGAGTCACCGCGCCGAAGTCATTCAGCGTCTGGTAAGTGACAGCACCAGCTGCCTTGATGGTCTCGCTGCCTTTTGGCGGAACCATCATGTTCGGCTGTTTTTTACCGCCTACGGTAACGTTGACCAGGGTGACAAAATAGGGTGATGGATTAGAAACAGTTAGGTTTGGTCCTTCGCCCCGGCAACGCAGCATGGCGGCGGCATCAGCGGGCTTAACGGTCAGATGCGCCGGGCGAACAAAAAGTTTGATCACCGACTGGGTGGCAATTTGCAGGGAATTTCCCGCCGGAGCCGACTTGCCCAGCGAAGGAATGGCTTTATTATTGAGATAGAAAACGGACTCTCTATCGTCAGGCAGCGCCGGGCCGCTATAGATCATACGCAGAATATTGACTTTACCCGGTTTCAACACAAACAGCGGTGGAGTGACGAAAAACGTAGGGACTTTATTGCCCTTGTCGTCAGATATCCAAGACTGAACTAAGAAAGAATCATGCAGATCGCTATTAATTACATTAATGCTGGTCTGTTTAGCGTCCTGAGGGTAAATCACGCGGGTAGAGCCCAACGCAACGCCCGCTGCAGCGGCACTGTTTGACAGCACGAGAGAAATAACTGAAGCCAATATACCTATAACTGTTAACGAAACACGTATAGCGTGTAGTAATGTCAAAGTGGATTTCATTGCACATTCCGAAATAAAAATTAAACAATTCTTTTCCCTATACTGCTTACTGATAAATCACTGAAAAGTTCACTGCCGCGCTGGCATCGCCTGCAACGACTTTTTCAGAGACCGATCGGTATTTGGCGGTAAAATACAAAACGGACTTTCCATCAAGAAGCGGATATAGTGAAAGGGGGGCTGAGTCAGGAATAATTAACTCTCCCTTACTGTCGAAAATACCGATCCCCATGCCTTTGGCTGAATCAGCCCCAAAACCGGCTTTAAAAACCTGCGGGTCATTCGTATCGACTGAGCCCGTAAAAGCGACTGAGGCAAGATGAAAAAGCTCGTTATTGCAGTTATCAAGCTTAATCCAAAAGGTTTTCGGTTCTGACCAGCTGCCGCGAGACGGGAAATCAGCTGCCCGAACCTGATCCATCATCACGCTTTGGTGAAGGCTTTGTGCTTCTATGGAGCAAGGGGCGTTTACCACAGAACCATAAAAACGCATGTCGCCACCGCTAAAATTTACTGAACTTTTAGCATTGGCAAAATAACTGAATAAAAACGTGATAATTATCATTAAAAAAAGACGAAACATTTTCTCTTGCTCTTTAAAAATAATTATTCGGTGTGAAACTAACGCTCTCCCTTCGTATCGGGAGAGCGTTTTCAGATCAGGAATAAGTGATCTGGAATGTCGCGATAGATTCAACCGCACCTGCGGTTGGCGCATCCGCAGTCGTCATGTAATCCACACTCATTGGGATCTTGTTGGTACCATTTGACAGAGACTGGCTGGATGATGCTTTCTCTATATCCAGTTTGTTACCATCTGGACCATACAGCTGCAGCGCCACGCCCGTTGCCGCCCCGGAACCCGCGGTGTTAGCCAGTACGCCCGCCTGGTCTGGGCTGGACTGGCCGTGGAAAGTCACGGTCGCATTTGTATAGGTAGTCACATCGCAATTTTCCAGATTGATGCTAAATGCCTTGGCCTGACCAGATGCAGTGCCTTTTGTACCCAAACTGTCAAGGGTGACCTGATCCAGAGTCACGATGCCATGTTCAGAATCAGCACTCACAGAGCAGGGCGCGTCGACAACGGAACCCAAAAATTGAATGGTGCCGCCGCTTACCGTCGTCGTGCTTGCTGCCTGAGTAGTGAAACTAGTGCCAGCGATAAAGGACGCGGCAATAATAGCCAAAACTTGCTTTTTCATTATTCATACTCCAGAAACAAAATTAAACTTTCCCTTGTCATATTCCGATATCCCGCGTTACCACGTTTTATCATCAGGCATATTGTTCTTGGTTTCACTGCTCAATGTACATAAAAATCCAGTCCTATTTAGGATTTCAAACAGGACTAAAAAAACAGAGACAGTTCCCCTGTAGAAAGAATATATTGGCATTATCAGCACGGATTTTGCAAACCACTTTATTATGGAATAGCTCATTACCCTGGAGTATACCGTTGAAAATAATATTATCTGCTCTGCTCTGTTGTATAGTTTCGGCAAGCTGTGTTAACGCCAACGCTACTGTTAATATTGGCGGTACTCGATTGCTTTATAACGGTGATAAAAAAGAGGTGTCGTTAAGCGTAAATAATCCGGATAGTACACCTTATCTGATTCAAACCGTTGTTGATAATCTGACTAGCGATCCGAAAAAACCCCCATTTATCATTACCCCTCCGCTCTATCGACTGAATGGTGGGAAAGAGAATCTGATGCGAATCATTATGACCGGCGGCCTGCCGCAGGATAAAGAGTCGATGTTCTGGTTACGCGTAAAGGCTATCCCGTCTGCTCCGCGCGAAAAAAACACCTTGCAGATAGCCGTCGCTACCAGCATCAAGCTGATTTATCGCCCGACGGCACTTAAAGATATTAACGTTGAAAAAGAGAGCGGCAAACTTAGCTGGCGTGTCTCTGGCCATAAACTGGAGATCACAAATCCAACGCCGTGCTTTATCAACTTCAATGAAATTATCCTTGCCGGAAAGAAGCTGCAAAATGTCTCTTATGCCGCGCCAGGCACCACCACGACATTTGATCTCCCCTCGGGAGTGAACGGCGGAAATCTGCAATTTAGTGTTATTAGTGACTTTGGCGCAGTGGGATCACTGCATTCAACATCTGTATAAACGAGTTATACCTATGATTCATATTAATAAATTTTCTCTCGCAACAATGACCGCACTTTATATCGCTTCGGGTCTGGCACATTTTGCCCTCGCTGATCCGGTGACGCTGAACATAACAGGTAACGTGGTTGCCTCTCCGTGCGAAGTCAGCGCCGACAGCGAAAATATGACTATTGACTTAGGTAGTGGTAAAGATCTGCAAACGTCGGATCTAAATGCCGCCGGCAGCAGCTCTGCATGGGTGCCTATTACGGTGTCCCTCGAAAATTGCCCGGCAGGGACATCCAGCGTGACAGCAACCTTCCATGGCACTTCTGATGCAGCTGACGCGAACACTCTCTACAGCAACACCGGTACGGCAACCAACGTGGCCGTACAGCTAGAAGGAAAGGCCGGAGAAGCATACGGTAACGGTAAGACATCGACGATTACTATTGCTGATGCAACGGGCGGTAAACCAACCTGGGATCTACAGACACGTGCATTTAGCAAATCAGGTGGCGTTACCCCGGGAACGATCAGTGCGGTGATTACGATGTCCTTCGCCTACAATTAAGATGTTTTAGATATTCGTTAAACAGCCAGTAAAAAAGCTGTTTAACGATAAACCCTTTCGAAAAATTGTTTAAGTTACCATTAAAGATTAAAATCTAATGAATAGCTATTTTTTTGTTATACTTAGCATAATTAAGCAACTGGACTTAAACAACTATGAAACCTTTAAGTTATATTGAAAAAGTGATTATGGCTGTATCCACTCCATCACATATTCGTATTGCACATGCTCGCCAGATTATATCACTTGGTCATAATCCTGAACCGATGACTTTAATTTTACACGAAGGCACCATGGCTATTTATCGCAATAATGATAACTTATTAATACGATACATTAGAGGTGCTATGATTTTTGGATTGAATGCTCTAATTAATGTAAACGAAGATGTTTATTTAAAGGCAGGTGAAAACGTCCGATATGAAATTATCCCAACCATGAATTTTTTTGCTATTGTCGAACGAGATAATCTTTGGAAGGAGATAGCGTATATCATGATGTTTAGTTCTAAACGCCTATATAGTTCATATCTAACAAGCGTAGGTTTAAGCACCTACGAATTAATAAAGATAAATCTTCAGGATCTTATGAATGAAGATGAATTCGTACGTTTGAATATAAGTGCATGCGATTACATACAAGAAAAAACAAATCTATCAAGAAGCAGAGTTATGGCAATTCTTCGAGAACTCAAAGTTGGAGGATATATAGAACTTTCGAAAGGTATTTTAGGCAAGATTAACAAACTCCCTTATAAATTTTAACTAGCCAATGATAATGTATAAGGTTAATTTCCCCTATGGAATTTAACCCACAAAGCCAACTTAAAACATGGCTTTTATTCCCTATGATCTATACCACCCCCTGGAATAATGCTCACCAGGAATTATGTTACTATATAATAGTTATCATTGCCGAGGATTTATTTATGCCGAAAAAAATCATTTCCACCATAGATAATTTTAACAAAAACTTACGCGTACTATCCTCTGAAGAAGAATTCGAGCATTGGTATAAAGAGCAATATGATTTCAGCATGTTTTCAGAAGAAGAAATAAAACAAGCCATTCAGGAAGAAAGGCCAGAAAATTACCCATGCATCCCATTGGTTATTAAAGATGACAATGCATTATTTTATTTAAGTAAAGAATTGATACTTTATTGCGTGGGAAGAATATTTGATAAGAAAGGATAAACAAAATGGGACATCATTGTTTGTTTTTTTGTTTGTTCGTTTTTTATTTCAATATATCTCAGGGAAATAACTTAGCAACAAGTCAAATCCCTTTAAATTATAAACACACTTATACAACGAACATTAACAACATAAATTCATTGAAAAAAACTCACACACCTCTGGATGGCGTTCGATATACTAGCAAAATGATTGTTTACAACTACAGATTATTACAAATAGGATTAAATGCGCGCATGAAATTATCAAATACTGATTCTCGCTGGCGCTGCTTCAGCCTGGATTATTGCAGTAGAGTGAACAATATATACTCAGCATTAAATTCAAATTTTATGATACACAGTCAACTGGTATCTTATAGATGAAAATAGCATTCAAAATAAATTATTAAATAATTTCGCCCTGTAAGAATGAATGACAATTTAATCCATTGAGCTATTTATTACACTGTTAATCATGCGAAAGAATTCATCATCCTTTAAAATCAGTTGGTTAGCTCACCTCAAATGAAAAAGCAATTTAGATTATCAGCACACTCTCGTATTTAAATAACAGCAAGAAATGAATCTTTATCTAATTAGACCATTTTCAGGTGAAAATGAAAACAAGTAAAGACATTACATCTAAAAAGAAGACACATCTCAAGCTATGTCTTTCAAAGTAAAAATAAAGGGTGATTGATTATAAATTTTATCTTACGATTTATTTACATATATATTCCAATTGCATCGTTATATTATTAATCAGTTTTTTTGAATGATACATAATCGTAGTACTGTTTAGTTTAAGAGATTATAATGAGCACTTACTCTAGAAAAAAAAGTTGGCTAAAAAAAATAAACGTTTCACTATTCATGCTTTTCTGCTTTTATTGGTTGTTTTTGATGCATCTTCCCTGGCCTAATAATGGTGATTACGGAATGAATTTGCCAATGAATCCGTTGGGCTGGTGTTTTATTTCTTTACTGGGAATGTTTTTTTGGCTTTTCAACAAGAAAAAAAGCTTTCATTACAGTCCAGTTTTATGGCTAATATTGGCATGCATAGTATTATTTACAATACCTGCATTCTGGTCTCCGCATACAGCATTACCTAACGCAATGCCTAGACTGGCTGGCATTTGGGCCGGTTTTTTTGTTTATATGACACTACTGCAACATCGTTTCAAAGAGAAGGAGGCTATTGCTATTTTTTATATTATATCTTTATCTGCCTTTATTGAATGCAGCCTTTCATTAGTAGGGTTTTATTGTCCCAATTACTTGCCTTTTCCATTAAACGAACTCGCAAAAAAGTATTCAGGCTATGCTCCCGGTGTATTTCAACAGTTAAATGTTACAGCATCTTTTTTGGCTACTGGACTTTTCGCGTTACTTTACTTGCTTGCAGATACACGACGTAATCTTCATGAAGCTATAATGGAACGCTTACGATTATTATTTATATCTACTTTTATAATCATAATTACAGCCACTATAGTATTATTCCACTCCCGTATTGGTTGGCTCGGTGGGATAATAGCTGTATGTTGCACGTCAATATTGTTTTTTCAACAGCGCTTTCGTCTTTGTTCTACTCTATGGCGACGGACACTGATTGTTGCCTTACCAGTAATCGGTGGTCTACTCGGTGTGTTGATGCTGCAGCAGGGTGTTGTGGATTCACTTTTACATCAAAGCTCTAACAATCAACGCTGGTTAACGCTGGATTACACGCTGCGCATGATAAGCGAGCATCCGTGGAGGGGTTGGGGACTTGGAATGTTTGAGCCGGCGTTTCAACGTTTCATGGCTGATTTGCCCGGTGATAACCCGAGCCGTGAAATGATGCAACATCCGCACAACGAAACGCTCTTTATATGGGCGGAAGGCGGCATCCTGGCGCTGGCAGGCGGGCTATGTTTGCTATGGAGCTGGATTGTATTGTTCCGCCGACATAAAAGTATATGGCAGTGGGCTTCGCTTTTAATTACTCTACCGATTTTATTACATACCCAAGTGGAATTCCCGCTATACTATTCAGTCGCACATTTCTTTGCCGTACTGCTGCTGATGGCAGTCGCAGAGGGCAATACCCGTGTGGTAAACCTCCGCTCTTCCCTATTCCGCGTTCCGCTGATTGCACTTTCACTGTATGGCATCGTGCTTTCATTTCAGCTTTTTAACGCCAGTATTGTGCTGGGTAATTTTGAAACTGCCCGGCTGGAGGCACCTCAAAGCATTACTCGCCTGTCTGTACCCTGGCTAATGCAGATGCGTTATCAGCGAGATATTGCGCTTTTGCAACTCATAAATTTTAATGAGTCAGGCGATATAACCGAACTTGAGAGATACGCAAGCAGTAATGCCCAATGGATAAAGATGCATATGGATGAAGACGCGTATAACGATCAGATTAATATTCTCAACTTTTTAAACCGTCCCGTAGAGGCTGAAAAATTAAAATCGGATGCTCATCGGTTAATGCCCTGGGACGATCGATTTAAACCATAAATATTCGTGAAAAAAACATTTTTACTTCCAACGTCATGACCTGTTTTTCGTTGATTAATACGCTGCGATATTAATAATCCATTCATTATCAACGCTAAGATACAAGGATTTTCTCGCTTTCTTCAATAAGAGAAACTCTTGCAGTATCGTGTATTCAAATGAAATGTGGGCTCTGACCGACCAACCAGGAAGAAGTTAATTTATCCGGCCACCGACACCTACGCATGGGAATACACGTTTGCTTATAGAGCCGTTCAGTAACAGTTAAATGGATATTGCTTTATTTCCCTTCAGGTCCTTTGCTCTAAAGTGAGCAAATTCTGTAAATCATACATAACACTAAGAGTGTGATTACAGATACTTGCTAAGAATGTAAATATAGCAGATGCGAGACATATATGTATGTTTAATCTATGCTTATTCTTCTTTTTTCACTGAATATCCGAAAAGCGGTAACGCCGGATCTTCAAATTCAGAGCAAAATGACTTTTGTTAAAAAGTCGGGAATTGCTACACATATGGTAAGGTTATTTGTGATATGCTGCGGGAGAAGTTGGCTGAATCCCGTCTTCAAAAATAATGCATTCTTCTGACTGAAGGGATTAGTAGTAACGACACAAAGCAATCGAACAGGGATGTTTTCCTGATGAATGTTGAAGCCAGACCGGCAGTTGAAAGATTTTGGGTGGTGGATGCTGGCCGTTAACGAAATCCCGACGATGCTCTTCCGCTGGATTTTATGCTTACAGTAAAATGATTATCGGGACCTCAGTCCGATCACTGATACCATCGCCTTCGTATCACAGTTACCTGATGAGATGAATGTCGCGCTGGCAGCCCTCAACCGCGATATATTCATCTCTTGATTACCTCAGGATTTCTGAAGACGTTTCCCTTATGTATATACTCGCATAATCTCCCATCAATAGTGTCCTTCGAAACCCCGCAAAGAATGTAACGAATGCGTTACCAATATTTCATTAATTTCAAGCAGTTGTTTAGAAATTTTTATGGATGAGATGATTGCATTGTAACTTTTCTACAATCCTTTTTAGGATTGGATTTTTTTTGCTTTTTTTTTCGCAATAAATAAGAATTATTTAGATACATTCAATTGTTATGTATCGACATGGAAAAGAGAATTAAACCCATCTCGCAACGAAAGTGGGTTTATATTTTTACATATTTACTGGAAGTTTATAATGCGTTATTCAAAAGATTATCCACTTATCAAAAAAATCATTAACCTAAAGCCCTTGAATTATTATTTATTACTACTTGGCTTTATTTCAACAAATATCATGGCGTCACCAATAACAATTGACGACACTGAAAGCGTGAATGCAGGAAATACTATATCAACGAATGGCGATGATATTACAATTACAGAGACAGGAGTTCTTATCCTTCCCGATATAAAAGACGATTGCGTTTATGAAGTTGATGCAACACAAATGAACTTTCTGAATAATGGTAAAGTTGAAAGCGATGCAAATACCGGACGTTATTTCGTTCATTATAGGGTGGGCGGGGATTTTAATTTCGTCAATAATGGGCCAATAGACTTAAATGGCAGTAATCAGGAAATTATATTTGCTACAGATTCGGTAAGCAAAGATTTAAGCATTAATATTGATAACAAAAATTACATTAAAGCAAATGGCCCATATCTGTTCAATCTACAAACCTCCAACACTACCGCTCTCAATATTAACTTGAACAATAGCGAACAGGCAAAGATTGATGCGGGAATGGGGGGCGTGTTTTACACCACCAATGATGCTTCGGTGGTAAATATTAACAATGCTGGTGAAATCACCGCAAAAACAACAGCTATTGAGTCATATGGCCAAAATATAATTCATAACTCTGGTAAAATTTCCGGCGAAACAGATGCAATTATTATGGGCGATAATGATGATCAGCTTCAGCTTGAAACGACATCTGTTATCGTCGGAGATGTTAAAGCTGGCGGGGGTGATGACACTTTGACATTACTCGGAGAGACCGGAACTGGCGTTCTTGATACCAAGTATCAATATTCTGATTTCGAATATCTCGATAAAAAACAAAGTAACACCTGGCTTATTAAAGGAGATGAAATCACTTTAACTAAAGGAACGTCCGTTAAAGCGGGAGCGTTGCTTATTGCTGATAGTGACAGTAAATTGAATAGTAATGTTTCCGTTGATTCAGGCGCAACGTTCGGAGGATATGGCTCACTCAATGGTGACCTAATGAACAATGGTACGTTGGCGATTGCTTCAGCCGCACCGGGGATGTCCGATGGAGAAATGTCCTCGTTTACAATAGACGGCGACTATACCGGTAACAACGGTCAGTTAATAATGAATATGGCGTTAAATGGTGATACTGATTCACCTGGTAGCAGGCTAATAATTACTGGTGATACTGCTGGTACCACTAATGTCACGATCAACAATGTTGGCGGTTTAGGCGCAAAAACGATCGAGGGTATTGAGGTTATTGAGGTAGGAGGAAATTCTGACGGTGTATTCACTCAGAATGGTCGTATTGTTGCTGGAGCTTATGATTATACGCTGGTGAAAGGCAATTCAGCTTCTGACAAGAACTGGTATCTGACATCAGATTTAGCTTTAGTTCCAGATCCTGAGCCAACACCTGAGCCAACACCTGAACCAAAAGCTGCTCCTGTTCGTCCGGAAGCGGGTTCGTATTTAGGTAATCAGTCCGCTGCTAAGGCAATGTTTATAAGCACCATGCATGATCGTATCGGTGAACAACACCTGACACAGAGTTTGCCTACGGATGATGTGATGCCATCGACATGGATACGCACCTCTGGTTCTCGTACAGAAGGAAGAAGTGCGGGTAGCATCGATCAGCAGACTTATACCTCGATGTTCCAACTGGGCAACGATCTGACAAGTTGGACGTCTAATGGGCATGATCGTATGCATGTAGGTTTTATGTTTGGCTCTGGATATGCAAAAACTGATTCTTATTCAGCAACGTCTAAATCTGGTGCTCGTCATTCTACTGGCAAAGTACATGGCTACAATACGGGGCTATATGGTACCTGGTATGCGGATGCAAAAAGCATGGCAGGCCTTTATGTCGATTCATCGCTCCAATACTCCTGGTTTAATAACGAAACTAAAGGGGAACAACTGAACACCGAAAAATATGACAGTGACGTCCTTCAGGCATCTCTGGAGACAGGGTATGTTTATAAAGCTATAGAAAACGGAGATAAATCGCTGTACCTTGAACCTCAGGCGCAGATGATTTATTCCAGAATGAATAATGATGATTTTGCTGAAACGAATGGCACCAGAATTCACGGTGCAGATGCCGATGGTTTTACCACTCGCTTGGGAGCTCGTATATTTGGTCGCGTGATAAAAAATCGGTCTATAATAGAACCGTTTATTGAAGCAAACTGGTGGCACGAAACTGCGGCGAACTCTATTCAGATGAATGAGCAAAAAGTGTATGACGATATCCCCTCCAGCCGTTATGAAATCAAAGGTGGTTTTGAAGGGGGAATTACCAACAATCTGCATTCATGGGTCAATGCAGGTTTCCAGACAGGTAAAAATGATTATAGTCAGATTACCGGGATGGCAGGTTTGAAATATATTTGGTAAAAGTCTAAACATTAGCACCTGAAATGTAGCATTATTTTTGCTTCATGAAAGGTCGCAATATAAAATTGCGACCTTTCTTATTGCTGACAGAACCAGGTGGTAGGCAGTTTTTTGCTCTCATAAATTCTTTTAAAATAAATAACTGGCTGCTATATTCAAAGAACATTTCGCTGTGCAGTATCATTTAGAAATCATTAGCCTTGTTGAGTTCGTTCCTAAAAAAATTACGAGGCATAAAGCGCCCACGGCCGTCCGGACAGAAACCTATGCATAAGATTACGCAATCAGGGGGAATACTTGAGACGGCAGAATACCCAGTAATAGCGTCTTTGCGGGCATACTCAAAAGATATTTGATGCCGTTAAAACGACGTTACAATACGGCAACGAAGGAGGCTGTACGCTTCATTTCGGGAGTAGTGTCCCCCTGATAGTTACCGGCTGAAGCAGAAAAATTATGAGCGCCAGTAGCAATCCGCCTCCAAAACTTACCTTTCAACAGGATAGGAACGGCAAGGCGTGCGGGTCTTTGACATAAGCTAACATGAACAGTATGTTAATCGACCACTACGACTGGTGATGCATGAAGACCAGACTAAATAACCCTGCGTGTTGATCACCCAGATCAACTGACGGTTTGCTCTCATCAGCAGACGTTCTGGCGAACGTTGTGCGTTCACGCCTATATAAGCGTGAACAGGGGGAAGAACATCCGGCCAAACGCATAAATCATCGACCGGGCTGGCGTCCGAAACACCACGAACTTGATAAATATCCAGTGTCGCTGGATTGGTTTTGGCAGTCCATCCACAGGTTATGAAGTGCTTATTTATTTGTTTAAATATCATTATATACAATTTTTGGCCATGAAAGGCGAAAGATTATGAGTCCCGAATAGGATAAGAAGGTGATAGTGATAAATAACTTTTAATTATAAAATATTAGTAATAGGAATAGCATTAGGTTACTTGACATGATGAGAATACTATATTTTTTAACAGTCCCTTTTTTGGGAGTATTTTCAGTGAAATGCTTAGCTGGCGACAATAGTTGCACATCTATTAATGGAACAAAGCAATTTACATTCAATATGGGTAATAAGATAATCTCTAACCCGGAAGAAGATGCATCTGGTACAGCTTACCCAAACGTCTATGACTGGACAGGATCAGGAAGTTTCACTGCTAAATGTAGTTGTAGCAATTACTACACTCCTTATTATAAAGGTACTTCAACTCTGCCACTTGGGCATAATGATGGCAACCAATATTATAAACTCAATGAAAACATGGAGGTTTTGACTAAAATCTATCTCATTACGACAAGCGGAAGCCTATATTTTCCCGTGCCATTCCTTAATTTAAAAAGCACTAATAATTCTGCAACATGCTCTGATCAAAATTTCACATCAGCGTCTAAGGGGAGCATATCTATATATATATCGAAGCCAATCATTGGCACAGTGAGTTTTAACTCTGTAAAAATTGCATCGCTATATATAGCATCTGCCATCGATTCTTATGGAAACACTCCAGTTGCAGATATTGTCATGTCAGGAACAATTACAGCCCCACAAAATTGCACGATTAATTCCGGACAAGCAATAAACGTTGACCTCGGTTCAATAGAAGCAAAAAAATTTACCCATATCGGCATGGTTTCGGATGATTATACTCAGAAAAAATTTAGCATTGGTATTAAATGCAACGATATTGCGGCTCAGGCTCAGCTGTCATTAAAAATAAACACAACGCCATCCCCAAATTATAACGCAGCAATATCCACTAATAATGAAGATATTGGAGTAATTATTGGTGACAGTGATGGAACTGCTATAGATATCAACACAAATGGAGCACTTAATTTTCATTTAGACAACGATTATTCATCAGCAATTTCATTGACAGCGTGGCCTACGTCTACCACAGGGAAAATGCCCGTAGCTGGTAAATTTCAAGCGGCAGCTACACTAGATGTGACATTTAAGTGATAAAATGACAATGAGAGTGCCCCCCTACTGTTTTGGCGAATCAGGTGCCAGCTCGCTAAGAGCGTGCGTGAAATAGAGGCAGAGGTATTGGAATATTCAGATCTATTTCGATAGCTAAGGCCCCCCGAGGCTAAACTAAACAATCGCATTAATGGTCCACAAGCATCTGCGAGAGATCAGCATAGGTTATGAACCTCAGGCGTAAGCCGTTGCGACGTATACGCGCAGGTAAATGCTGCTTTCTTTTGTACTTGCTGAGGACAATATATCCGGTAAACGCATTTATGTTCCCGGTGTTACCCTGCCTGTGCAGTAACTGGAACAGCTTTTTAATACCGTATCATTTAGATGCATGGAAACGCTTGCGATGGAATGACCTTGATAAACAAATTGTTTGACCGCTTCGACTTTAAATTTTACGGGAGCATGTTTGCCGCTTCGTGGGCGTCTCTCGTTTAAGTCATCTCAATAGATATGAGGTATCTGATAACTCATGGTGATTCAAAAGCTGGAAGCTGTGAAGTGTTCAGAAAAGGATAGTGGTTGGACTCATGCCCTTGTATTGCACTGGTGAGAACCAGAGCGGGATTGTATTCAACTCGACCTGTGACGATTGCATAGCGAAAGACCTCGCTAAAGCGCTGCCTGAATTTTTTAGCCTTGTCATTCTCTCCCCTGTTTCCATGCAGCGAAGTACATTAGCAGTTCGAATGGCTTAATATCTACAATAGGCTTTTTGCCGATGTAAGGGAAAACGTCTTTATTGAACGATTTCATATTGTCCGATGCATATCCCTCACACCATTTGTAAAGCTTAATGGCGTGCCATTTACAAGCCATTTCCAGAAAGGTGTTTCGGACACTAGCTTCTCGGGCTAGTTTCTCTTCTTTCGTCGCTACATTCGTACCAATACCACCAGCAATGCTCCCTTTATTTTCTTCACGTTTACTACGAATTTTAGCCAAAGCCACGTCGGGATTAACTCCAGGAGCAAGCAACTTCTCCTTACCGGCAACACGATATTTAAGTCGCCAATAGTGTTTTCAATTAGGGTTAACCAAAAGTAAAGTCCTCCATCATCACAGTGTTTGTAAGGTTTATCTTTTGGCTTTGCGGTGTCAACCTGGCGGGAGCCAAGTTTCACAGATGGGTATGTCCATAAGACCGAACAGCATATCCCACCCGAATGTACCCCCATAAGCATGTAGATTTTGAGGTATGTCAGTAGACAGTCAGAATACACTCGAGAGCTGGAAGATACAGATTATAAGGGGCTCAGTAAGCTTGACTAGACTTCGAGAGATGCTTGAGTGGTGCCGATAATAGGAGTCGAACCTACGACCTTCGCATTACGAATGCGCTGCTCTACCAACTGAGCTATATCGGCCCTGAGAGGCCGGTTACGAGTGTAACCACGGGGCAAAAGGTTAGATCTAACCGGGTGATGCGTCAATGCCCTTTTGAATCAAACGGCTACTTTTGCATCACCCGTGATTATTTACGCACGAATCGTATCGTCACCGAAGCCAATCCACTTGTAGGTGGTCAGTGCTTCCAGTCCCATCGGACCGCGCGCGTGCAGTTTCTGCGTGCTGACCGCCACCTCGGCACCGAGGCCGAACTGGCCGCCGTCGGTGAAGCGGGTGGAGGCATTCACATACACCGCAGAGGAATCCACTTCGTTCACGAAGCGATCGGCATTGCGCAAGGTGCGCGTCAGGATGGCGTCAGAATGCTGTGTGCCATGCTCACGGATGTGCGCAATCGCGTCGTCGAGATCGCTCACGATTTTCACGTTCAGATCCAGTGACAGGAACTCGTCGTCGTACTGCTCCGCGTTGACGGGAACCACGTTAGCCGGGCCATCCTGCAGCAGCGCGAGCGCACTGGCGTCAGCATGCAGCGTCACGCCGCTCTCGGCCATCTGTTTACTCAGGGCCGGCAGGAAGGCGTTTGCAATGTCCTGATGCACCAGCAGCGTTTCCACGGTGTTACAGGTGCTTGGACGCTGGGTCTTCGCGTTAACGATAATCTTCAGCGCCGGTGCAATCTCAGCGCTGTCGTCTACCACGATGTGACATACGCCGATACCGCCGGTGATCACCGGAATCGTCGACTGCTCGCGGCATAGCTTGTGCAGGCCCGCGCCGCCGCGTGGGATCAGCATGTCGATGTATTTGTCCATGCGCAGCATTTCGTTGACCAGCGCGCGGTCCGGGCTCTCAATTGCCTGCACGGCACCCGCCGGCAAGCCACACTCTTCCAGCGCCTGCTGAATGACTTTCACCGTCGCGGCGTTGGTGCGCCAGGTCTCTTTCCCACCGCGCAGAATGGCGGCGTTGCCGGTTTTCAGGCACAGGGAGGCGACATCCACCGTCACGTTTGGTCGGGCTTCATAAATAACGCCGATAACGCCGAGCGGCACGCGACGGCGCTCCAGGCGTAAACCGCTGTCCAGCAGCCCACCGTCAATCACCTGCCCTACCGGGTCGGCCAGATTGCATACCTGACGAACATCGTCGGCGATGCCTTTCAGGCGGGCCGGGGTCAACGCCAGACGGTCGAGCATCGCTTCGCTCAGACCGTTGCGGCGCGCTTCCAGTAAATCCTGCTCGTTGGCGAGCAAAATCTCCTGAGACTGTGATTCGAGATAATCAGCGATTTTTTCCAGCACGCGGTTTTTCTCGCGGCTGGAAAGGAGCGCCAGTTTATAAGAGGCGGCCTTCGCGGCGGCGCCCATTTGTTCCAGCATGTTCTGGCTCCTTAACGAATAATCATGTCATCGCGATGCACGGCAACCGGGCCATATTCATAGCCCAGAATGGCGTCGATCTGCTGCGAATGGTGACCCGCGATGCGGCGCAGGGCATCGCTGTTATAGCGGCTTACGCCGTGGGCGATGTCGCGGCCTTCGAGGTTACGAATACGGATCACTTCACCACGGGAGAAGTTGCCTGTCACGCTTTTAATTCCTTTAGGAAGTAATGAACTTCCTCGTTCCAGAATCGCGGCGGTTGCCCCTTCATCGACGACGAGTTCACCCGCAGGCGGCGCGCCAAATATCCAGCGCTTACGGTTTTCCAGCGGGGATTCCTGAGCGTGGAAGCGGGTGCCGACGGAGATGCCTTCCATCACGTCGCCAATCACGCCAGGGCGGCTGCCGGCGGCAATGATGGTGTCGATACCGGCGCGGCACGCTACGTCAGCGGCCTGCAGCTTGGTCCCCATACCGCCCGTTCCGAGGCCGGATACGCTGTCACCGGCGATGGCGCGCAGCGCATCATCGATGCCGTGAACGTCGGTAATCAGCTCGGCTTCCGGGTTAGCGCGCGGATCGGCGGTGAACAGCCCCTGCTGATCGGTCAGCAACAGTAATTTATCGGCTCCGGCCAGAATGGCCGCCAGCGCAGAGAGGTTATCGTTATCACCCACTTTGATTTCAGCGGTAGCAACGGCATCGTTTTCGTTAATGACCGGAACAATATTGTTGTCCAGCAGCGCGCGCAGGGTATCGCGGGCGTTCAGGAAGCGCTCTCTGTCTTCCATATCCGCACGCGTCAGGAGCATCTGCCCGACGTGAATGCCATAGATAGAGAACAGCTGTTCCCAGAGTTGAATGAGTCGGCTTTGTCCCACGGCGGCCAGCAGCTGTTTGGAGGCGATCGTCGCGGGGAGTTCGGGGTAACCCAGGTGTTCACGCCCGGCGGCAATCGCCCCGGAGGTCACAATCACAATACGATGCCCTGCGGCATGTAACTGAGCGCACTGACGTACAAGCTCAACAATGTGGGCGCGATTTAGGCGGCGCGATCCGCCTGTTAAAACACTGGTACCGAGTTTTACCACCAGCGTCTGGCTGTCACTCATGATTCTCTGCCGTTCAACGATAAGGGAAAGTAATGTCAAACGAACGTTTTAACAGGAGTCAGCCCCGTTGCCAACTGCCTTAGCACATCGCGAAACACTTTGTTGCGCGGGATCAGGAAGCGTAGCGGGAGAATTTGACAGTTTTATTACCGAAATAATAAATCACAGTTTTTTAAAATTATTCTTAGTTTGTCATAAAAGTTTCATTCCAGAACGATAAAACCCTTCCTGTTTTTTCACGGGACTTAAGCATGAGCTTATCGTCCAGCGAATTTTTTAGCGCGTTTATAAGACAGGATCGAAAATGAAAAAGAGCACTCTGGCATTAATGGTTATGGGCGTAGTGGCTTCTGCATCCGTTCACGCAGCTGAAGTTTATAATAAAAATGGTAATAAGCTGGACGTGTACGGCAAAGTGAAAGCCATGCACTACATCAGCGATGATGCTACCAAAGATGGCGATCAGACTTACGTTCGTTTCGGTTTTAAAGGCGAAACGCAGATTAACGATCAGCTGACGGGCTATGGCCGTTGGGAATCTGAATTCGCAGGTAACAAAGCCGAGAGCGACTCTACTCAGAAGACGCGTCTGGCGTTCGCGGGCCTGAAGCTGAAAAACTTTGGTTCACTGGATTACGGTCGTAACCTGGGTGCCCTGTATGACGTCGAAGCATGGACCGATATGTTCCCTGAGTTCGGCGGCGACTCTTCCGCGCAGACCGATAACTTCATGACCAAGCGTGCGACCGGTCTTGCCACCTACCGTAACACCGACTTCTTCGGTGCGGTTGACGGCCTGGACATGACCCTGCAGTACCAGGGCAAAAACGAAAACCGCGACGCCAAGAAACAGAACGGTGACGGTTTTGGTACCTCTCTGACATATGACTTCGGCGGCAGCGATTTCGCCGTCAGCGGCGCCTACACCAACTCTGACCGTACCAACGCTCAGAACCTGCTGGCGCGTGGCCAGGGCCAGAAAGCAGAAGCCTGGGCAACAGGTCTGAAATATGATGCGAACGATATTTATCTGGCTGCAATGTATTCAGAAACCCGCAATATGACGCCAATTTCCGGTGGGTTTGCAAATAAAGCGCAGAACTTTGAAGTGGTCGCACAATATCAGTTCGACTTCGGTCTGCGCCCGTCCCTGGGATATGTCCAGTCTAAAGGCAAAGATATCGAAGGTATTGGCGACGAAGATCTGGTGAAATATATTGACGTTGGCGCGACCTATTACTTCAACAAAAATATGTCCGCCTTTGTTGATTATAAAATCAACCAGATTGACGACAAAAATAAACTGGGCGTGAGCAGCGATGACATCGTTGCACTGGGTATGACCTACCAGTTCTAAGATTATCCGAATAAGAAAATCCCGGCAGTTAAGCCGGGATTTTTTTTGCCCGGTGGCGCTGCGCTTACCGGGCCTACGGGATAGTGCATTTTGTAGGCCGGGTAAGGCGAAGCCGCCACCCGGCGCTGTGACGCTATCAGGCAGTCAGCTTCACCGCTTCGCTGGAAAAGTCATCTGCGGGTTCGAACTTGAGATCCAGAGTCGCCAGCAGTGCGCTCGCTTTGTCGTGAAACTCTTTCAGGGTGTATTCCAGGCGGTCAATGACTTCCTGATCTTTAATGGTGGTCGCCTGCCAGTTGCCGTCTTTATTAAACAGGCCAAACTGGTAGCTATACGTAAAGCGTTTTTCCTCTGCTTCCATTTCCATCCACCAGCCCCAGAATTCACGTTTTTCGGGTGCAGGCTTCACGTTGACGCATACAGCCAGGCAGTCGAAAAAAAAGCGATTCTCTTCACACTGCTCTTCTCGAATATACGGGCCAAGAGCCATGAACTTCTTAATCAATCTACTTTTCGGGTGTCCACTCGGTAACGTCATTGCGATCTCCTTTTGTGAAGCCACTGTTTTACCAAACCAGCGAAATTTAGCAATCTATTAACACAATCTCTGAGCTATCCAGCGCGTAATCTCTTTCAGTGCTTTGTCGAAATTCTGATAGACCGGGCTGAACGGCACCTCAAGCAATTTGCCATCCGCAGATGACGAAGTGATTAAGCGCGACTCTTCTTCCGGGCTAAACGGATCGTTTTTCCAGAACCCAGAGAGCATCGGCGTTGGGCAGCGACGTCCCAGCAAGCCTTGCGTTTTTAACGAGTAGCGATTGAGCTCAACGCGCAGCGCTTCGTCTGATGCATCATGCATGCCAAGACGGCTGGCCAGCACATCAAGGTACATTTCAGGTACGTTGCCCTGACGGGCAGGATCGCTGAGCAGGGCGTGTACGACCGGGCCGAGGCAGGCGACGGCTTTAAGGCGAGAAGATTCAAGGTAAGCCAGACGCACCGCGACGTTCGCGCCGAAACGGAAGCCGAATGCCGCCACGCTGGTGTGGTCAACCCAAGGAATGTTTTCCAGTGCTTTTAGCGCATGCTGGTGCAGCAGGCTGGAGTCCTGAGTCAGTTTCCATTTGGATGAGAAACCAATTGAAGGCATATCAAGCGTCAGCATCGCGATCCCTTTTGGTGCGAAGTAGCGCTCATACAGGCTGTAATAGTCGATTTGCAGCGAATCCAGCCCGCCGCACATGAGGACGGTCGGGAACGGGCCTTCACCTTCAGGCATATGCAGGAACCCGGTGATGGATGACCCACCCGGAATGGTAAACTCGAGTTCGCGCATCTGGCCCGGCAGGCGTTGAGCCGCCTCTTCGTAAGCGCGATTCGCCAGCGCCTGTGCCTGCTCAGCCAGCTCATCACCTTTCAGATGTGGATACGCGGCGATGGCGTAGAGATTGGCCGCATGCAGCCAGTGCTTGCCGCTGCGCGTGGCATCCTCTTCCTGGCTGGCTTTTTGCTGCCAGACCATCGCCTGTTTAGACCACTCGTAGATCCAGTTTCCGCCACGGTAGCCCACCACGGTATCATAGAGTTCGCTGTCGGTACGCTCGGCTTCACTCATCACGATACGTGCCTGCACATCGAGGATTTCACGGGGGTCGATACCGCGCCAGATCCACATCAGGCGATTAATCATGCGATACCAGTGAGGCACGTTTTTACCGTCTAACGCGGACTGGACGGCAGGCTGGGTACCCGGATTAAAGCGACGCACCAGCGTCGACGTTTCAGGGTGTTTGAAACGGGGTTTGAAGAGTGTCTCGGTGAGATTCGCCTGCGTCATTGCGTTGCCTCCATGAATACGTCATATGAAGACTATTGTAACGCGTGGCAGGCCAAAAAGAACAACGCCCGACATAGCCGGGCGTGTAAAGTTACGTACTGGTATTAACGGCCTGAAATAGGCGGTACAAAGACCACGCCCATATCCCATGGCTGTTCAATCCAGGTATCCTGCGGGATATCAATCACGTAATCGTCAACCAGCGGGCGGCCAGCCGGTTTAGCGAAGATAGTGACGAAGTGCGCTTTAGGATACATTTCGCGGATAGCGACCGCAGTACCGCCGGTATCCACCAGGTCATCAATAACGATGAAGCCTTCACCGTCACCTTCCGCACGTTTCAGCACGGTCAGCTCGCGCTGGTTGTCATGGTCATAGCTGGAGATGCAAACGGTATCGACATGACGAATACCCAGCTCACGTGCCAGCAGCGCCCCCGGTACCAGACCGCCACGGCTGACGGCAATAATGCCTTTCCACTGTTCGGAAGGCATCAGACGCGCAGCCAGTTTGCGTGCGTGAATCTGCAACATGTCCCAGGTGACGACGTATTTTTCGCTCATGTGAAGTGTCCCAGCCTGTTTTTATACGGCTTAAAAAGTGTTCGAGGGGGAAATAGGTTGCGCGAGATTATAGAGATCTGACGCACTAAAAACCAGTGTTTAGCGCCCTCTGCCTGAGTTTTTACATGCTTTATGCTACCAGCCAGCAGAGAAAGTGGTATTCTCAGTTTCATCTCGCAAGCCTGACTTGTGGTAACTATTAACCTGCTAACCCTGTGACCTGCAACCCTGTTTGCAGCGCCTCGACAAGGAGACTTATCGTGTCTGAACTGTCTCAACTATCTCCGCAGCCGCTGTGGGATATTTTTGCCAAAATCTGCTCCATTCCACACCCTTCCTACCATGAAGAACAGCTTGCCGAACATATTATGGGCTGGGCGAAGGAAAAAGGTCTGCATGCTGAACGCGACCAGGTTGGCAATATTCTGATCCGCAAACCTGCAACCGCAGGCATGGAAAACCGCAAACCGGTTGTGCTGCAGGCGCACCTGGACATGGTGCCACAGAAGAACAACGACACCGTTCATGACTTCACCAAAGACCCGATTCAACCGTACATCGACGGCGACTGGGTGAAAGCACGCGGTACCACGCTGGGCGCGGATAACGGCATCGGTATGGCGTCTGCGCTGGCGGTGCTGGCTGACGACCGCGTTGAGCACGGTCCACTGGAAGTGCTGTTAACCATGACCGAAGAAGCGGGCATGGACGGCGCTTTCGGTCTGCAGGCGAACTGGCTGCAGGCGGATATCCTGATCAACACCGACTCAGAAGAAGAAGGCGAGATCTACATGGGATGCGCGGGCGGGATTGATTTTATCTCTACCCTGCCGCTGTCTCGCGAAGCGATACCTGCGGGCTTCCAGACCTTCAAGCTGACGCTGAAAGGTCTGAAAGGCGGCCACTCCGGCGGCGATATTCACCTGGGTCTGGGCAACGCCAACAAGCTGCTGGCACGCTTCCTGGCAGGCCATGCGGCCGAGCTGGATCTGCGTCTGGTGGATTTCAACGGCGGTACCCTGCGTAACGCGATCCCACGCGAAGCGTTCGCCACCGTAGCGGTTCCAGCTGCAAAAGCGGACGAGCTGAAAAAACTCTCCACCGTGTACCTGGATATCCTGAAAAACGAACTGTCGGCGAAAGAGAAGAACCTGACCGTAGTGCTGGAATCTGTTTCTACAGATAAAGCCGCGCTGACCGTGCAGTCTCGTGACACCTTTGTTCAGCTGCTGAACGCGACGCCAAACGGCGTGATCCGCAACTCTGACGTGGCGAAAGGCGTGGTGGAAACCTCACTGAACGTGGGCGTGGTGACCATGAGCGACGACAGCGCGGAAATCATCTGCCTGATCCGCTCCCTTATCGACAGCGGTAAAGAGTACGTGGTGAGCATGCTGGAATCTCTGGGCACGCTGGCGGGAGCAAAAACCTCTGCAAAAGGCAGCTACCCGGGCTGGCAGCCGGATGCAAGCTCTCCGGTGATGGCGCTGGTGCGTGAAACTTACCAGCGTCTGTTCAACAGCACGCCAAACATTCAGGTGATCCACGCGGGTCTGGAATGTGGTCTGTTCAAGAAACCGTATCCGGATATGGATATGGTGTCCATCGGGCCAACCATTACCGGTCCACACTCGCCGGATGAGCAGGTTCATATCGAAAGCGTCGGTCACTACTGGACGCTGCTGACTGAACTGCTGAAAGCGATCCCTGCGAAATAACATCTTCATCCCAGCCCTCTTCCTGTGGAAGAGGGTGAAAAATCCAGGCCCGGTAAGCGTAGCGCCACCGGGCTTTTTTACAATCCCAGAACCAGCTGTCGCTCTAGCTGCGGATCCAGCAGCGTGACGTGCAATCCCACCAGCCTTACCCCTCGCCCGCCCCGGCGCTCTTCCCATGCCTTTTTTGCCGTCGCGATAAGATCGTCTTTATTCAGTCGCGGCCAGACGTGTTCCTGCGTGGTCTGCTGGAAGTCGTTGAATTTTAATTTGATACCCTGACGGGCAATCAGCAGGTCCGGCTTCACCTTGATTAAACGCCGTTCCAGCTCCGGATAAAGCTGTTCCGTGATGATCATTTCGCATTCAGACCAGTCATGTATATCTTCAATGAGGGTGCGCTCAACGCCGACGGATTTACGGAGCCGCTCGCTGTTCACATCGCGATCGTCAATTCCCTGGCTGCGTTCCCACAGCACGCGGCCAAACTTCCCGAAACGCTTGAGCAGCATGGCGAGATCGCTTTGCTGCACGTCCTCACAGGTCCGTAGCCCCATGCTTTCCAGCTTTGCGGCAGAAACTTTTCCTACCCCGGGAATTTTGCCGAGCGGCAGCGTTTTTAAAAATGCAGGCACCTCTTCCGGCGTGATGACGTACTGACCGTTGGGCTTATTTAAATCGGAGGCGATTTTGGCAAGGAATTTAACGGGCGCGACGCCCGCCGACGCCGTCAGATTCAGCTCGTTGAAAATCGTCTGGCGGATCTCCTTCGCCATCAGCGTGGCGGAGCCGTGGCAGTGAACGCTGTCGGTCACGTCCAGATAGGCTTCGTCGAGCGACAGCGGCTCTATGAGAGAGGTATAGCGGGAGAAGATTTCCCGGATGTGAAGGGAAGCCTCTTTATAGGCTTCAAACCGGCCGGGCAGAAGCGTGAGATGAGGACAAAGCTTTAAGGCCATCGCCGTCGGCATGGCGCTGCGCACGCCAAATTTGCGCGCAGGATAGTTGGCGGTGCTGATGACGCCACGCTGAACGCGGCTGCCGCCAATGGCGATGGGAATATCCCGCAGCGCCGGGTTGTCTCGCATCTCCACTGCGGCAAAAAAGCAGTCCATATCAACATGGATTATTTTGCGCATAGTATGCCCTCACTTATTACTGGATAAGTATACAGTAAACAAATGAGGGTTGAGAAGCGTGCGTGGAAATTGTCGGGTGACGGCTTCGCCTTACCCGACCTTCAAGATTAAATGATGCGCTGCTGCTCGCGCGCCATCCTTTTCTTTCGAGCATCGCACGGTTCCGGGCAGTCGCAGACCTTCTCCATACCAATGGAGGAAATACCGCCGCAGCTGCCCTGAATGCTTTTCCGCTTAACGATCCAGCCTAACGACATGCCGAAGATGACAAGCACAAAAATCACAAAGGTTGCCAGAAACGTCAGCATCATCAGCCTCCAAAGTCGTCGAGCAAGATGCTCTCATCTTCGACACCGAGATCTTTCAGCATCTTAATCACGGCGGCGTTCATCATCGGCGGGCCACACATATAGAACTCGCAGTCCTCGGGTGCCGGGTGCTGTTTGAGGTAGTTTTCATACAGCACGTTGTGGATGAACCCCGTATAGCCCGTCCAGTTATCTTCCGGCTGCGGATCGGAAAGCGCAACGTGGAAGGTAAAGTTCGGGTTTTCACGCGCCAGCTGTTCAAACTCGTCGTCGTAGAACATCTCGCGCAGCGAGCGCGCCCCGTACCAGAAGCTGATTTTACGCTTGCTGCCGAGCCGCTTGAGCTGGTCAAAAATGTGCGAGCGCATCGGGGCCATACCGGCACCGCCGCCGATAAAGACCATTTCCGCGTCGGTATCTTTCGCGAAGAACTCCCCGAACGGACCGGAGATCGTCACCTTATCTCCCGGCTTCAGGGACCAGATGTATGACGACATCACGCCCGGCGGTGCATCCGGCACATTCGGTGGCGGCGTTGCGATACGCACGTTGAGCATGATGATGCCTTTCTCTTCCGGGTAGTTAGCCATCGAGTAGGCGCGCAGCGTCGGCTCTTTTACCTCCGATACAAAGCGGAAGAGATTGAATTTGTCCCAGTCGGCGCGGTACTCATCCGGCACGTCGAAGTCCGCATACGCCACGGTATGTTCAGGACACTCAATCTGAATGTATCCTCCGGCGCGGAACGGAACATCTTCCCCTTCCGGTACCCGCAGCTTCAGCTCTTTAATAAAGGTGGCTTTGTTATCATTAGAGATAACCTCGCACTCCCATTTTTTGACGCCGAAGATCTCTTCCGGCAGCTCAATCTTCATGTTCTGGCGCACCGCGACCTGGCAGGCCAGACGGCAGCCCTCTTTCGCTTCAAGCTTTGTGATATGCGCCAGCTCGGTTGGCAGAATATCGCCACCGCCCTCTTTTACCGTCACGCGGCACTGCCCGCAGGAGCCGCCACCGCCGCAGGCTGACGAGACAAAGATCCCATTGCCCGAGAGCGTATTGAGCAGTTTGTCACCCGCTGGCGTGCGGATCTGATTCTGCGGCTCGTCGTTAATATCAATCACCACGTCACCGGAATTCACCAGCTTCGCGCGCGCCGCCAGAATTAACCCTGACAGCACCAGTACGATCAGCGTGAACATCACCACGCCAAGGATAATTTCCATCTGTTAGCCCTTATAGCTGCACACCGGAGAAGGACATAAAGCCCAGCGCCATCAGCCCGGTGGTGATAAAGGTGATCCCTAAGCCACGCAGACCCGCAGGCACGTTGGCATATTTCATTTTCTCGCGGATCCCCGCCATGGTGACAATCGCCAGCATCCAGCCGATGCCGGAACCAAAACCGTACACCACGGATTCACTGAAGTTGTAATCACGCTGAACCATAAACGAGACGCCACCAAAGATGGCGCAGTTCACCGCGATCAGCGGGAGGAAGATCCCCAGCGCGTTGTACAGCGACGGGAAGTACTTATCGAGGATCATCTCGAGGATTTGCACCAGCGCCGCGATCACCCCGATAAAGGTGATGAAATTCAGGAAGCTGAGATCAACCCCCTCCACCAGTGCGCCGTCACGCAGCACAAAGTTGTAGACCAGATTGTTAATCGGAACCGAAAGCCCCAACACAACGGTGACCGCCACGCCCAGCCCAAATGCCGTGGATACCTTTTTAGACACGGCAAGGAACGTACACATGCCCAGGAAAAACGCGAGCGCCATGTTTTCAACAAACACCGCCCGCACAAACAAACTCAGGTAATGAGCCATCGTCGGTTACTCCTTTTCCTGCTGTTCTGGTCTCAACGTACGAATCAGCCAGATCAACAAACCGATAATGAAAAATGCGCTAGGGGCCAGCAGGAACAGGCCGTTTGGCAGATACCAGCCGCCGTTCTGCACCGTGTCCAGCACCGTGATGCCAAACAGCTTGCCGCTGCCAATCAGCTCGCGCAGAAACCCAACCGTAAGCAGGATCGCGCCGTAGCCGAGGCCGTTGCCGATACCGTCCATAAAGCTCGCCAGCGGCGGCATTTTCATGGCGTAGGCTTCCGCACGCCCCATGACGATACAGTTAGTGATAATCAGCCCGACAAACACCGAGAGCTGTTTGGAGGTTTCATAGGCAAAGGCGCGCAGCAGCTGATCGACCACGATCACCAGCGAGGCGATGATCGCCATCTGGACGATGATCCTCACGCTGTTGGGGATGTGGTGGCGGATCATCGAGATAAACATGCTGGAGAACGCCGTGACCAGCGTAACCGCCAGCGTCATCACTACCGCCGTTTCCAGTTTGGTCGTCACCGCCAGGGCTGAACAGACGCCCAGCACCTGCAGCGTGATCGGGTTATTGGCGAGCAGTGGGCCAATGAGTACTTTTTTGACTTCTTTCAGTTCACCGGTATCAGCCATTGTTCAGCGCTCCTTCACGTACGTTTTTCAGGAAAGGACCAAAGCCCAGCTCGCCCATCCAGAAATCAAAACTGTGCTGCACGCCTTTTGATGTGAGCGTGGCGCCGGAAAGCCCGTCAACGGCGTAGTCGTCACCGGGACGAGCCGCCCCTTTCATCACCTTCAGCGCAGGCAGGCCGTTATCGTCGAGCACTTTCTTGCCGACAAACTGTGCCCGCCAGTTAGGGTTCTCAACTTCACCACCCAGCCCCGGGGTTTCGCCCTGGTCGTAATACGTAATGCCTTTGACCGTGCGGCCATCGGTATCAAGAGCGACAAAGGCATACATCATTGACCACAGACCATTACCGTAAATAGGAAGTACCACTTCCTGAATGCGTTTTTGGGGATCGCGAACCAGATAAACTTCGGCAAGGTTGCTGCGACGCTTAATCCCCGCGGGATCTTGGGATGCCTCCAGCGTCAGGCTCATCTGCGGATCTTTGAGCGCCAGCGCCTGGTTGAATTTTGCCGGGTCTTTATCGAGCAGTTCACCCGTTTTTAAATCCACCAGACGCGCCGAAATACGTTCAGCAAAGACGGCAGAAACGTCGTCTGCGCTCATTCCTTCCTGCATCAGCCCGGCGACGGCCAGAATGTTGCGCTGTTTATCCAGCGCACGTTGCTCCTGCTGCAGGGGTTTTAACCCCACGGCAGAGCCGGCTACGACAATGGAGCAGACCAGGCAGAGCACCAGCACCACCAGCAGCGTCTTGCTGATGCTGTCGTTATTTTTTACTTCAGCCACGCGCCTTCCTCCGCTTGATGTTGGCCCGCACCACCAGGTAATCGAATAGCGGCGCAAACAGGTTGGCAAACAGAATGGCCAGCATCATCCCCTCCGGGTACGCCGGGTTGACCACGCGGATCAGGACACACATTGCGCCAATGAGCACGCCATAGCTCCATTTACCTTTGTCAGTGAAGGAGGCCGAGACCGGGTCGGTTGCCATGAACATCATGCCGAACGCGAAGCCACCCAGCACCAGATGCCAGTACCACGGCATGGAGAACATCGGATTGGTGGTCGAACCGATAACGTTGAACAGGGTGGCGGTCAGCACCATGCCGATCATCACGCCCGCAACAATTCGCCAGGAGGCCACGCGGCCAAAAAGAATGATCGCGCCGCCGAGCAAAATTATCAGCGTAGAGACTTCTCCGATGGAGCCCGGAATGTTGCCAATAAAGGCATCAAACCAGGTCACGGGCTGACCCGTCGCGTTGTTCACCAGCGTTTCGCCGCCGTGTGCGGCCCACTGTGAAAGCGGCGTCGCGCCGGAAAAGCCGTCTGCCGCCGTCCAGACCAGATCGCCTGAGATTTGCGCCGGATAGGCAAAGAAGAGGAACGCACGTCCCGCCAGCGCCGGGTTGAGGAAGTTCCGCCCGGTGCCGCCGAAAATTTCTTTAGCAATGACCACGCCGAAACTGATGCCCAGCGCCGCCTGCCAGAGCGGTAAGGTTGGCGGGACAATCAGGGCAAACAGAATCGAGGTCACGAAGAAACCTTCGTTGATCTCATGTTTACGGATGATGGCGAACAGCACTTCCCAGAAGCCACCCACGATAAATACCGTGATGTAAATCGGCATGAAGAACACCGCGCCCAGCGTCATCATGCTCAGCCAGCCCGCGTCTGCAGCAAAGCTTACCCCTAGCGACTGCGCCAGGCGGTAGTGCCAGTCAGACTGGATCACCTGCGCCAGCTGCTGGGCATCGTACATGTGGTGCAGCGCCGGAATGGTCTGCAAGCCAACGTTGTACATGCCCCAGAACATCGGCGGGAAGACCGCAAACCATACCAGGATCATCATGCGCTTAAGGTCGATGGCATCGCGAACGTGCGCCGCCCCTTTCGTCACCAGCCCCGGCGTGTAGAAAATAGTCGTCGTGGCTTCATACAACGGGTAGTACTTTTTGAGCTTCCCTTCGGTAAAGTGCGGCTCAATTTTTTCAAAGAGGTGTTTTAAGCCCATCGGTTATCCTTCCTGCTCAATGCGGGTTAACACCTCGCGCAATACCGGTCCATATTCGTTTTTGCCCGGACAGACATAGGTACAGAGCGCCAGATCTTCTTCGTCCAGTTCCAGACAGCCCAGCGCCTGCGCGCTATCGGTATCCCCAGCGAGCAGATCGCGCAGCAGCATGGTAGGCAGAATATCCAGCGGCATGACGCGCTCGTAGTTGCCAATCGGGACCATGGCGCGATCGCCGCCGTGCGTGCTGGTCGAGAAGCTAAACAGCTTATTACGCAAGAAGTGGCCCAGCGTAGTCCGGGTGACGGAGTATTTTTCCGCACCGGGCAGCACCCAGCCGAACAGCTCTTTTTCGCGCCCTTCCTGCACAATGCTGACCTGCAGATGGAAACGTCCCAGATACGCGTGCGCATTGACAGCATGGCGGCCACTGAGGACCGAACCGGAAATCAGGCGGTTTTCACCCTCTTTCATTTCCCCCACCAGCAGTTCATTGATGTCTGCCCCCAGCAGCGTCTTCACCAGGCGCGGGTTTGCAGCCTGCGGTCCACCGATGGCGATTATCCGTTCAGCGCAGAGTTCACCAGTGGTGAAAAGCTTACCGATGGCGATGACGTCCTGATAATTAAGGTGCCAGACCTGTTTCGTCAGGCTTACTGGCTCAAGGAAATGGATGTGCGTCCCGACCAGCCCCGCCGGATGCGGGCCAGCAAACTCATTAAACGTGACCTGCCCTTGCGAATGCCCACCAAGCTTGCCGCCGCCGGCCTGGCAAACGTGGACTTTCCCCGAAGTCAGGCGGGTTAAAACGGTCAGTCCGGCATCAAAGGCTTTGCGCTGCGCCAGAATAACCGGCTGCGGATCCACGCTGAGCGGGTTGGTGTCGATTGCCGTGACGAAAATCGCGGCCGGTTCCGTGCCCGGAACAGGGGATTTGCTGAAGGGACGCGTACGAAGCGCGGTCCATAAACCGGACGCCAGAAGCTGAGCCTGAACGGCGTCACGGTTCAGCGCAGCGAGTTCTGCGGCGTCATAATGGGCAAACTCACGCTTTTCATCGCCTTCAATGCGGATAACCACCGACTGCAGAACGCGCCGTTCGCCACGGTTGATGGCCACAACGGTGCCGCTCGTGGGGGCCGTGAACATCACGCCGGGATTTTTTTTGTCCTCGAAGAGCGCCTGTCCTTTGATCACGCGATCGCCCTCCTGTACAAGCATTGAAGGGCGCATTCCCAGATAGTCGTCGCCCAAAATGGCGACATGACGGACGCTTGCGCCTGTCGAAACGTGCTGCGCGGGCACGCCTGCAATCGGCAGATCAAGTCCTTTTTTTATTTTAAACATGTGGTTAGCAGGTTTCCATGAACAACAATCCAGTGGGCGCAAAGTGTAACATTTTCCCCTTTCCGCGGGCAGGGTATCCGCCATTGCGCGTGCCAAATTGCGAGCTAATGCGCAAAGTTTCTGGAGCCATCGCAATTTTGATGGTTTATTAAGTAAAACTAATTTGTAAACTCACCGCCCGGCTCTTGCGAAAATCTATAGCGGTGCTAATGTGAGCGCTCCTAACAGAATAATCTGATTTCGGGTCTCTTTTGCCGTCCTGGCAAGTTGGTCATGGTTTTATCAAGGAACTAGTAGTATGCGTAAAATCGCATTGTTCATTGCGATGCTTCTGATTCCGTGCATGTCGTTTGCCGGACTGCTCAGCAGTAATAGCTCAACGACGCCGGTCAGCAAGGAATATAAACAGCAGTTAATGGGATCGCCGGTTTATATTCAGATCTTCAAGGAAGAGCGCACTCTCGATCTGTTTGTGAAGATGGGCGAGACATATCAGCTGCTTGATAGTTACAAAATTTGTAACTACTCCGGCGGACTGGGGCCAAAACAGCGTCAGGGCGATTTCAAAAGTCCGGAAGGGTTCTACAACGTTCAGCGCAGCCAGCTCAAGCCTGACAGCCGCTTCTATAAAGCCATTAACATCGGCTTCCCGAATGCCTATGACCGTGCACACGGTTATGAAGGTAAATATCTGATGATCCACGGTGCCTGCGTGTCTATCGGCTGTTATGCGATGACCGACTCCGGCATTGATGAGATTTTCCAGTTCGTGACGGGCGCGCTGGTCTTTGGGCAGCCTAACGTACAGGTCAGCATCTATCCGTTCCGCATGACGGACGCCAACATGGCGCGTCACAAATATTCTTACTACGCGGATTTCTGGAAACAGCTGAAGCCAGGGTACGACTACTTTGAGCAGACCCACAAGCCGCCGGTGGTCTCTATCGTAGATGGCCGTTACGTGGTCAGCAAACCGCTGAGCCACGAAGTCGTCCATCCACAGCTGGCGTCAAATTACACGGTCCCCGAGACAAAATAGCACCCACTCGCCTGGCATAATCTTTTGCCAGGTTTCGTTGCCCGTCAGCGGCTGCGTTGCGATAACAGTGACCACATCGTTCGGTGTGGTCTCCTTCTGAAAATCTATCTCCACATCCTGATCGAGAAGCGTCGCAACGCCAAACGGCGCACGGCGGGTGATCCAGAACAGATTCGTCGAGCAGAACGCCATCACATAGCGGCCGTCAGAGAGCAGCATGTTGAACACGCCTTTTTCACGCAGTTCAGTTGCCAGCGTCGCGATATATTTGAACACGGCAGTCATGTTGCCGGGCGTGCGGGGATAGCGCTCCGTCAGCTTGTGCAGCAGCCAGCAGAAGGCTTTTTCGCTGTCCGTTTCGCCAACAGGGCGAAAATTGCCCGTCTCCAGCGATTTATAGCCCGTAAGTTGCCCATTATGCGCATAGGTCCAGTTACGGCCCCACAGCTCGCGGGTAAACGGATGGGTATTTTCCAGCGCCACTTCGCCGCGGTTAGCCTGGCGGATGTGGGCGATCACCGAGCGGGACTTGATCGGGTAGTCCTGTACCAGTTTGGCAATCGGTGAATTAAAGCTGGGCTGTGGATCTTTGAACGTGCGACACCCTTTTCCTTCGTAGAAGGTGATGCCCCAGCCGTCTTTATGCGGCCCGGTTCCTCCACCGCGCTGCACCAGCCCGGTGAAACTAAAGCAGATATCGGTTGGCACATTCGCGCTCATCCCGAGCAGTTCGCACATACATCACCTCCACAACAGCGGGGGCAAGAATGCCCCCAGCGAAGTCTTACTTAGCCATCTCTTTTTCGATCAGCTGGATCAGGATGTGGATCACTTTGATGTGAATTTCCTGAATGCGGTCAGCATAACCGAAGTGCGGAACGCGAATTTCGACATCCGCCGTACCGTCCATCTTACCGCCATCTTTACCTGTCAGGGTGATGACTTTCATCCCTTTTTCACGCGCGGCGGCGATCGCTTTGATCACGTTGCCGGAGTTACCGGAGGTCGAAATCCCCAGCAGCACGTCGCCTTCACGGCCTACCGCTTCAACATAGCGGGAGAAGATGTGATCGTAACCGAAGTCGTTGCCCACGCAGGAGATATGGCTCACGTCGGAAATCGCAATCGCCGGGTAGCCAGGACGGTTTTCGCGATAGCGTCCGGTCAGCTCTTCTGCGAAGTGCATCGCGTCACAGTGAGAGCCGCCGTTACCGCAGGAGAGCACTTTGCCACCCGCTTTGAAGCTGTCGGCCAGCAGGACCGCTGCGCGCTGAATAGCGTGAATATTGGCATCATCTTTCAGAAAGTTAGCCAGCGTTTCCGCCGCTTCGTTCAGTTCGTTACGAATAAGATCCTGGTACATGAGGATAATCCTTCAGTATTGATGAAATAACACAGTGGAGTGTACCGGATAGCGGGAAAAGCGAGAAGCTAAAGCCATGCGAATCGTCCGGCGTTTTGATTTTTTGTGCCGGCTAAAACACGAACAATGTGAACCAGGTTGTAATTATTTTGTAAACACATTGCTAAAGGAATTCACATCAACTACAACCATATCATCACAAGTGGTCAGACCTCCTACAAGCAAGGGAGCTTTTCTTTATGATGATTTTGAGCATTCTCGCAACCGTTGTTCTGCTCGGTGTGTTGTTCTATCACCGCGTGAGTTTATTCCTGAGCAGCCTGATTCTTCTGGCCTGGACGGCTGCGCTTGGCGCCGCAGGTCTCTGGAATATCTGGCTTTTAGTCCCTCTTGCCATCATTCTTCTGCCGTTTAACTTTGCCCCGATGCGTAAATCAATGATATCTGCGCCGGTGTTCAAGGGCTTTCGCAAAGTGATGCCGCCAATGTCGCGTACCGAGAAAGAAGCGATTGACGCAGGCACCACCTGGTGGGAAGGCGATCTGTTCCAGGGCAACCCGGACTGGAAAAAGCTGCATAACTATCCGCAGCCGCGCCTCACCGCTGAAGAACAGGCCTTTATTGACGGCCCGGTTGAAGAAGCGTGCCGCATGGCAAACGACTTTGCCATCACCCATGAAATGGCCGACCTGCCGCCGGAACTGTGGGCGTACCTGAAAGAGCATCGCTTCTTCGCGATGATCATCAAGAAAGAGTACGGCGGCCTGGAGTTCTCCGCCTACGCTCAGGCCCGCGTCCTGCAAAAGCTGGCGGGCGTCTCCGGGATCCTGGCGATTACCGTTGGCGTGCCTAACTCCTTAGGCCCGGGCGAACTGCTGCAGCATTACGGTACTGAAGAGCAGAAAGATCACTACCTGCCGCGTCTGGCACGCGGTCAGGAAATCCCTTGCTTCGCGCTGACCAGTCCGGAAGCGGGCTCCGATGCGGGCGCAATCCCGGATACCGGCGTGGTCTGCATGGGCGAGTGGCAGGGCGAGCAGGTACTGGGTATGCGCCTGACCTGGAACAAACGTTATATCACCCTGGCGCCTATCGCCACCGTGCTGGGTCTGGCCTTTAAGCTCTCTGATCCGGAAAGACTGCTGGGCGGCGAAGAAGATCTGGGCATTACCTGTGCGCTGATCCCAACCTCTACCCCAGGCGTTGAAATTGGTCGTCGTCACTTCCCGCTGAACGTACCGTTCCAGAACGGTCCGACACGCGGCCAGGATATCTTTGTTCCGATTGACTATATCATCGGTGGTCCGAAAATGGCCGGTCAGGGCTGGCGTATGCTGGTGGAATGTCTGTCTGTGGGTCGCGGCATTACCCTGCCGTCGAACTCAACCGGCGGTCTGAAGTCTGTGGCGATGGGGATTGGTGCCTACGCGCACATCCGTCGTCAGTTCAAAATTTCCATCGGCAAGATGGAAGGTATCGAAGAGCCGCTGGCGCGTATCGCGGGCAATGCCTACGTGATGGACGCCGCAGCCACGCTGATTACCTACGGCATTATGCTGGGCGAAAAACCAGCCGTACTGTCGGCCATTGTGAAGTACCACTGTACCCACCGCGCGCAGCAGTCAATTATTGACGCGATGGATATCGCGGGCGGTAAAGGCATTATGCTCGGCGAAGGCAACTTCCTGGCGCGCGGCTATCAGGGCGCACCGATTGCCATCACCGTGGAAGGGGCAAACATCCTGACCCGCAGCATGATGATCTTCGGTCAGGGCGCAATTCGCTGCCATCCGTACGTGCTGGAAGAGATGGCCGCCGCGCAGAACAACGACGTGGATGCCTTCGATAAGCTGCTGTTCAAACATATCGGTCACGTGGGCAGCAACAAGGTACGTAGCTTCTGGCTGGGCCTGACGCGCGGCCTTACCAGCGCCACGCCGACCGGCGATGCAACCAAACGTTATTACCAGCATCTGAACCGTCTGAGCGCCAACCTGGCCCTGCTGTCTGACGTCTCCATGGCGGTGCTGGGCGGCAGCCTGAAGCGTCGCGAGCGTATCTCTGCCCGTCTGGGCGATGTGTTGAGCCAGATCTTCCTGGCCTCTGCGGTCCTGAAACGCTACGACGATGAAGGCCGTCAGGAAGCGGATCTGCCGCTGGTACACTGGGGCGTTCAGGATGCGATGTATCAGGCTGAACAGGCGATTGACGATCTGCTGGCAAACTTCCCGAACCGCTTCGTGGCGGGTGCCCTGCGCGCGGTGATCTTCCCGACCGGTCGTCACCATCTGGCGCCGTCCGACAAGCTGGACCACAAGGTGGCGAAGATCCTGCAGGTTCCGAGCGCAACCCGCTCCCGCATCGGTCGCGGTCAGTATCTGGCACCGACGCAGCATAACCCGGTGGGTCTGCTGGAAGAGGCGCTGCTGGACGTGATGGCTGCCGACCCGATTCATCAGAAGATCTGTAAACAGCTGGGCAAAAACCTGCCGTTTACCCGTCTGGACGAACTGGCAAAACAGGCGCTCGCAGGCGGTATTATCAATAAAGATGAAGCCGCTCTGCTGGTGAAAGCCGAAGAGAGCCGTCTGCGCAGCATTAACGTGGATGATTTCGAACCGGACGAGCTGGCGACGCAGCCGGTAAAGCTGCCGGAGAAGCACCGCAAACCTGAAGCGGCATAACGCGTTTCGCTTATACAAACCCCGCCTCGCGCGGGGTTTTTTATTGCCACATTTTCTCGTTATGTCGTGCTACAGTGTCAAAAAGTGGTCGTGTGAGGAGTCTGAATTGTGCCTGGTCTGAAGATTTCTATTTTGCAGCAACCTTTAGTGTGGATGGATGGCCCCGCCAACCTGCGCCACTTTGATCGTCAACTGGAAGGCATTACCGGGCGTGATGTGATTGTCCTGCCGGAAATGTTCACCACCGGCTTCGCCATGGAAGCGGCAAAACAGTCAATGCCTCAGGATGAGGTGGTCGCCTGGATGCATGCCAAAGCGCAGCAGACCAACGCGCTGATTGCCGGAAGCGCCGCTCTGCAGACCGAACGCGGGCCGGTGAACCGCTTCCTGCTGGTGGAGCCGGAAGGGAAAGTGCATTTCTACGATAAACGCCACCTGTTCCGCATGGCGGATGAGCATCATCACTATGAAGCCGGTAACGAGCGCGTGGTGTTTGAATGGCGCGGCTGGCGTATTTTGCCGCTGGTCTGCTACGACCTGCGTTTCCCGGTGTGGTCGCGTAACCGCAACGATTACGACCTGGCGCTGTATGTTGCCAACTGGCCTGCACCGCGCTCCCTGCACTGGCAGTCGCTGCTGGTGGCGCGCGCGATTGAGAACCAGGCGTACGTGGTGGGCTGCAACCGCGTGGGGACGGACGGCAACGGGCATCACTATCGCGGCGACAGCCGGGTGGTGAACCCGCAGGGCGAGATCATCGCCACCGCCGAGCCGCACCAGGCAACGCGCATTGATGCCGAACTGTCGTTGACGGCGCTGAAGGAGTATCGGGAGAAGTTCCCGGCGTGGCAGGATGCGGATCCGTTTAGCATTGAGTGAAATTATCCCCTCACCCCGCCCCTCTCCCAAAGGGAGAGGGAGGATAAAATATTAACTCACCAGCGCCTGCCCGTCCTTGCGGCTTTCCGTCGCGGCCACGTAGTGTCCCTCCGGCAGGCGGTAAATTACCTGCGCGCCACCGAAGTTGTAATCATGAAGCGGATCTTCCACCACAATCTGATGTCCGCGCTCGCGCAGGGCGGAAATCGTGTTGCGATCGAACGTCGATTCAACGATCACCTCCCTGCCCTGCACCACGCGCCAGCGCGGGGCGTCGATTGCCGCCTGCGGGTTTTGCCCGTGCAGCATAATGCGCAGCGCCATCTGCATGTGCCCCTGCGCCTGCATCGGACCGCCCATCACGCCGAAGGACATCAGCGGCTGGCCGTTGCCGTCCATCGCAAAGCCCGGAATGATGGTGTGGAACGGGCGCTTGCTGCCCGCCAGCACGTTCGGGTGATTGGGATCCAGCACAAACCCGCATCCCCGGTTTTGCAGGCTGATCCCGGTATCCGGCACCACAATGCCTGAACCGAAGCCCATGTAGTTGGACTGAATAAACGACACCATCATCCCGCTGGCGTCGGCGGTGCTGATGTAGACCGTGCCGCTCTGGGTCGGGGAACCGTAGACAAAATCAGAGGCGTGCTCGTGATTGATAAGCGCCGCGCGCGACTTCAGATAATGGTCGCTCAGCAGCTCTTTCGCCGCGAACGCCATATGGTCTTCATCCGCCACGTAGCGGTCGAGATCCGCCAGCGCCAGCTTCATCGCCTCAATGGAGAGATGCAGAGACTGCACGGAATCCGGGTGATGCTTCTCAATGCCGCACTGCTCCAGAATGCCGAGCGCAATCAGCGTGGCGATCCCCTGGCCGTTTGGCGGCAGCTCCTGCACCGAACCGCCCGCGAAGTCGCGCGACAGCAGCTCTACCCAGTCCACGCGATGGCTCGCCAGATCCTCGGCCGTCAGGTGCGCGCCATGCTCTTTGGCGAAGGAAGCAATTTTCTGGGCCAGCTCACCGCGATAAAAAGCTTCGCCGTTGGTACGGGCGATCAGTTCCAGCGAGTTCGCCTGCGCCGGGTTACGAAAGATTTCCCCCACGCGCGGGGCGCGGCCTTCCGGCGCGAAACAGGCGCTAAAACCCGGCTGATCTTTCAGCTTGCTATAGCCGCGCTGCCAGAGATGCCCAATCAGCGGGGAGACCGGGAAACCGTTGCGCGCGTAGTCAATGGCGGGCTGCGCCAGCGTGGTCAGCGGCAGCGTGCCGAAGCGTTCCGCCAGCGCGACCCAGCCGGATACCGCCCCCGGCACGGTCACCGCGTCCCAGCCGATTTCCGGCACCGCGGTTTTACCGGCAAACAGATCCGCATGCCAGCTCGCAGGCGAACGACCGGACGCGTTCAGGCCGTGCAGCTTTTCGCCGTCCCAGACGATGGCAAAGGCGTCGCTGCCGATCCCGTTACCGGTCGGCTCTACCACCGTCAGCGCCATCGCGGTGGCAATGGCCGCATCAACGGCGTTGCCGCCCAGCTGCAGCATCTTCATCCCCGCCTGCGCCGCCAGGGGTTGCGACGTGGCAACAGCATTATGGCCCATCATTGGCGGGCGTCGTGAAGCGTAACCGGACGTAAAATCAAGCGCTTTGGTCATCATGACTCCTTAGTCGTGGCGCGGATCGAGCGCATCGCGCAGCCCGTCGCCAAGTAAATTAAAACCCTGCACGGCAAGGAAAATCGCCACGCCGGGGAAAACAGACATCCACGGCGCCTGCTCAAGAAACCCTTTCGCGGTGTTGAGCATTGAGCCCCAGGACGGATTAGGTGGCTGCTGCCCCAGCCCTAAAAACGACAGGCTGGCTTCGGCGATAATCGCTGAGGCAATTGCCAGCGTGGCCTGCACCAGGATCGGCGACATCACGTTGGGCAGGACGTATTTGATGATGATCCAGCGATCCGGCAGGCCAATCGCCCGCGCGCCGTCGATATACTCTTCGTTGCGAATAGCGATCACCTGACCGCGCGTCAGGCGGGCGAAGATCGGCATCGCCGAAAGACCGATGGCGATCATGGCGTTCGTCAGGCTCGGGCCCAAAAACGCTCCCAGCGCGATCGCCATGATCAGGAACGGACACGCCAGCAGCGCCTCGATAAACCGCGATATCACGCCGTCCCACATCTTCTGGAAGTAGCCCGCCACCAGCCCCAGCGGCACGCCGATAACCACCGCGATAACGACCGACATACAGCCCGCCATCAGCGAGGTGCGCGCCCCCCAGATAATGCGGGATAGAATGTCGCGCCCCAGCTCGTCGGTGCCGAACCAGTACATCGCTGAAGGCGCTTTGCGCACCGCGAGGAAGTTGGCTTTAACCGGGTCAAACGGGGCGATCCACGGCGCCAGCAGCGCCACCAGCACAAAGAAACCCACCACAAGCGCGCCAATCACCGCGCTTTTATTGGCGAGGAATTTCTTCAGCACCCGGTTCTGCGCGCGCGGCAGCGCGGGGGCTACGGTTTGCGTCGTCAGTTCCGCCATCGTTAACCTCGCATTTTCGGGTTGATAAGGACGTAAAGTACGTCGGCCAACAGGTTGAGCAGCAGGAAGCCGATCGCCACGATCAGCACCACGCCCTGCACCACCGCGTAGTCACGGTTGAAAACCGAGTCGACGATCATCTTGCCGAAGCCCGGAATGGTGAAAACCTGCTCGGTCAGCACCGCGCCGCCCAGCAGCTCGCCGAACAGCAGCGTGGTGAGGGTAATTACCGGCACCAGCGCGTTGCGAAAGGCGTGCTTCAGGATCACCGCTTTCGGCAGTAGCCCTTTCGCCCGCGCGGTGCGGATATAGTCCGCCTTCAGCACGGCAATCATCGAGGCGCGGGTGTGGCGCATCAGCGTTGCCGCGAGACCCGTTCCGAGCACGGATGCGGGGAGCAGCAGCGTGCGCAGGTTCTGGAGCGGATCTTCACTGAACGGCACATAGCCGGACGCGGGGAGCCACTGCAGGTTTACCGAAAAGACCAGAATCAGCAGGATCCCCAGCCAGAAGTGCGGGATCGAGATCCCCGAGATCGCCACGAAGTTCGCCCCGTGATCGACCCAGCTGTTTTTGTTCACCGCCGCGAGGATCCCCATGCTGATGCCAAACACCAGCGCGATAATCATCGCCAGCAGCGACAGCTCCAGCGTGACCGGCAGCTTGCTGGCGATCAGCTGCGTCACCGGTTCATGCGTACGTAAGGAGACGCCCAGATCGCCCTGCAGCGCCCGCGTCAGCCAGTGGAAATACTGCACGGGGATCGGCGCATCGAGATTCAGCTCCGCACGCAGCTGGGCGATGACCGCCGGATCGCGCTCCTCGCCGGCCATGGCGATCAGCGGGTCACCGGGCAGCAGCTTTTGCAGCCCGAATACCATCATGCTCACCAGCAGTAGCGTCGGAATAGCCAGCAGCAGACGTTTGCAAATCAGTTCCAGCATGGGTTCTCCTCAGGACGTTTATTTCGCCAGCGTCAAACCCGCCAGACGCACGATGCCGTCCGGGTATGGCTTAAAGCCCTGCACGCTTTTGTTCAGGCCAAAGATACGCGGCTCGAAATAGAGATAGGCAATCGGCATATCCGTTTGCAGCTGCTTCACCACCTTGTCGTACAGCGGCTGGCGCGCGGCCTGGTCGGTGCTCTGGCGCGCCTGGATCAGCCACTCATCGACCTGCGCGTTGCTGTAGCGACCGTCGTTAAGCGTGCCTTTGCTGTTGATAAAGCCGTAGATGCTGCCGTCCGGATCCGGGCGTCCCGACCAGCCGGAGAAGCTCAGTTGATAATCCCCGCTCTGCTGGCGGTCCAGCAGCGTGGCGAATTCGGTCATCTGCAGGTTCAGGTTAAAGCCCGCCTCGGCGACCATCGCCTGCAGCACCTGCCCCACCTGCTGAGAGGTTGGGTTGTTCGGCACCAGCAGGTTGACGGTCAGCGGCGCGGTGACGCCTGCCGCTTTGAGCAGGGCTTTGGCCTTGTCGACGTCACGCGGCGGAACCGGCAGATTCACGTGATACGGGCTGACCGGTGAAAACGCCTGGTTGGCTGGCGTATACAGCCCTTCAAAGACCACCTGGTTTAGCGCATCGCGGTCGATAGCCTGAGAAAATGCCTCGCGCACGCGGGCATCTTTGAACGGGTCGTTGGCCGGCACCTGGCCGTTGTTGATGTTGAAGGTAATGCCCTGATAGCCCAGGCCAGTTACCTTCGCCAGCGCCAGCTTGCTGTCGGCTTCGACGGTTTTCACGTCGCTGGCGGCGATGCCTTCGGTCAGGTCGAGATCCCCCGCGCGCAGGTTCGCCAGACGCACGGAGGCATCAGGGATCGGCAGATAGATAATTTTGTCGAAGTGGTAGGCGTCTTTGTTCCAGTAGTTATCGAAGCGGCTCAAAACGATGCGGTCCTGGGACACGCGGCTGTCGAATTTATACGGGCCGGAGCAGACCGGATGGGCGGCAAAGTCAGGCTTTTTTGCCGCTTCAGGGGCCATCATCGCGCCCGCGCGGTCGGTGAGCTGCATCAGCAGCGCGGCATCAGGCGTTTTCAGGTGCAGCGCAATCTGCATCGGGCCGGTGACCTCTACCGATTCAACGGAGGAGATCTCGCTTTTACGCAGGGAGCCTTTGAGGGTCAGGGCGCGGTCGAGGTTGTATTTCGCGGCGGCGGCATCGAATTTCTCTCCGTCATGGAAGGTGACGCCTTCGCGCAGATTGAGCGTCAGGGTTTTACCATCGTCACTCCACGCCCAGTCTTTGGCCAGACCGGGGACGACCTTCAGGTTTTCATCCACGTCCACCAGCCTGTCGCACAGGGAGGCAAAGACGAAGCGGCCATAGTAGGTACGCGCCAGATGCGGGTCGAGCATGTCCGGGTCTGCCCCGAGGCCAATACGAAGCACGCTTTCAGAATGGGCGGGCAGCGCCGCGCCAAGCAACATAACGCTTCCCAGTACGGTCAAAAGAGAATTACGGATTGTCATTATCATGAGTTCCTTGAAGGAAGGGACGAGTGGGTAACCGCGTGTTCAAACAGCGCGCGGCGGCGCAGAAATGCGGCGGATGGCGGTGCGATCTGAATAACGCTGCGATCGCGGTTGATCTCCTGCCAGCGGTGGCAGGCAACCTGACGTCCACCGTCGAGCACCTGATTGATCGGCTCGACCTGGCGGCATTCGTCGGTGACGTACGGGCAGCGGGTGTGGAAACGGCAGCCGGACGGCGGGCTGGCCGGGTTGGGCAGATCCCCCTGCAGCAGCGGCGCGTCGCGTTCAGCGCCCGGCTGCATCTGCGGCGCCGAGGCGATCAGCGCCTGAGTATAGGGGTGCAGCGGCGCGTCAAAAATCTCGTCAACGGTGGCGAGCTCGACGATTTGCCCGAGATACATGACCGCCACGCGATCGCTCATGTGGCGGATCACCGCCAGACCGTGGGCGACAATCACCATCGTCAGCCCCAGCTGGTTCTTCAGGCTCTCCAGCAGGTTAACCACCTGCGCCTGGACGGAGACGTCCAGCGCGGAAACCGGCTCATCCCCCAGCAGCAGCTTCGGTCCCGAGGCCAGCGCGCGCGCAATGCCGATACGCTGGCGTTGCCCGCCGGAAAACTCGTGCGGATAGCGCCCGGCCCAGGCGGCAGGCAAGCCTACGGTCTTAAGCAGTTCGGCGACGCGGTACTGACGGTCCGCTTTCTTCATGTTCTGGTGCAGCCACAGCGGCTCACCGACGATCTGCTCCACCGTCATGCGTGGGTTCAGGGACGCGAAGGGATCCTGAAAGATGATCTGCAGCTCGCGGCGGAGCTGATTGAGGCGCGCGCCCGAGGCGTGGGTGATCTCTTCCCCCTGATAAAATACGCGCCCTTCGCTGGCGGCCAGCAGGCGCAGCAGCAGACGGCCAAGCGTGGATTTTCCGGAACCGGACTCGCCGACAATCGCCAGCGTTTCGCCCGGCATGACGGCAAGCGACACGCGATCGACCGCCGTGACAAACCGCGCCGGAGTAAAGAGCTTTTTGGGGCCTGGGAAAAGCTTGCTGAGGTCACGGGCTTCAAGTATGGGCGTGGTCATGCGGTCTCTCCCAGGGCAATGTGATGTTCGAGCGGCACGCGGAAGCAGGCGACCCGATGGCCCGCGCCGAGCGTGGTGAGCTGCGGTTTTTCATCATGGCAGCGCGACTGCGCAAACGGGCAGCGCGTCGCAAAACGGCAGCCTTGCGGCATGGATTCCGGGAGCGGGACCGCGCCGGGAATGGTGGAGAGCTGGCCCTTGCGTGCGCCAAGGGAGGGAATCGAGCCCATCAGGCCGATGGTGTAAGGGTGCTGCGGATCGGCAAATATCGCCTCGACGCTTCCCTGCTCTACCACCTGTCCGGCATACATCACCGCTACCTGCTGGGCGACTTCTGCCACCACGCCCAAATCGTGGGTGATCATCAGTACCGCCGTGCCGGTTTCTTCTTTTAAGGTGTTGAGCAAGGCGAGGATTTGCGCCTGGATGGTGACGTCGAGCGCAGTGGTCGGTTCGTCGGCAATCAGCAGTTTGGGGTGGTTAATCAGCGCCATTGCAATCATCACCCGCTGGCGCATGCCGCCGGAAAGCTGGTGAGGATAAGCCTTGAGGCGCATCTCTGCCGCCGGGATCTGCACTTTCTCGAGGATCTGCAGCGCGACCTTCATCGCCTCTGCGCGCGAGACGTTCTGGTGTCGCATAACCGCTTCGCTCAGCTGATCCCCCAGCGTAAATGCCGGATTGAGCGAGGTCATCGGCTCCTGAAAAACCATCGCCAGCTCGCTGCCGCGCAGGTCGGCATATTCCCGCAGCGAGAGCTTGCGCAGATCGTGGCGGCGAAACAGCATCTCCCCGCTGACGATCCGTGCGCTGGCGGGCAGTAACCCCATCAGCGCCAGGGAGGTGATACTTTTCCCACAGCCGGATTCTCCCACCAGCGCCAGCGTTTCGCCCGCCCTGACGGTCAATGAGATACCGTCAAGCACGCTAACCGGCGAGCCCGCGAACGTAACGTTGAGGTTTTGTACTTGCAGTACGGGCGTGGCGTCCTTAAAGGGGATTGTCGTCATGGCGTGAAGTCGTCCTCAAGGTGGATCGCCTGAATCAGGGCGGTTTGCAGGCTGAGCAGGTGTTCGCGCATGGCGGCCGCGGCTTCATTAGGCTGGCGATGGATAATCGCAGACATGATCTTATGGTGGTGGTCGTTATAGCTGTCGACACGTTCGGGCGTGCGGGCTAATTCACGAAGATGCTGCCAGCCCGGTTCGCGCCGAACGGCATCAATGGCATCAAACAGGCCGAGCATCAGGCGGTTGCCCGCAGCCTCGGCAATAGCCCGGTGAAAGGCGCTATCCCAGAGTTCGTTGAGATCGCGGTCGTCCGGGCTGACCTTGTCGATGCGTTCCAGCATGCGCTGCATGAGCGCGAGGTTTTCCCTGGTGGCACGCAGTGCCGCAAGCCGGGCTAAGCCGGGTTCGAGCTGTAGACGAGCTTCCATCACTTCCAGAAGGTTGGTCTGCTGAACCAATCCCTGAAGGGCCAGCGGTTCAACGGGTGCCGCCGGGCCAATAAAGGTCCCTTTGCCCTGCTTACGCCAGATGCGCCCCTCTTCTTCCAGCACATCCAGCGCACGACGCACTTCACGTCGTCCTACGCCGAGTGTGTCCGACAGCTCACGTTCCGTGGGCAGCGGTATGCCTGGTGTTGACTCATGCTGGTTGATTAGCCCGCGCAACTGCTCAAGCGCGGTGCTGGAATTGGCCAGAAACCGTGACGGTTTTTCCATATTGGTTCGCTCGCTTTCATCATTGCTTTATTTTTATTAACGATAAGTTATTGATATGGAATGAAGCTTATCATGCTAATGATTAAGCAATAACCAAACCAATACGTAATTGGTTCGGTATTTTTTTTGGCAAGCGGGAGATAACCAAATGATTCTGCGTGAATTATTTTTACAGAAAGACACATTCTGAATGAGGTCTGAAGAGAGGCGCGGTGGCAAAACGCACAACAACAGTGCAAATAACGCACTACACCTGTGCAATTGTTAATTAATTGCACTATAGACATTAACTTTTTGTTAACGATAAGAGAGAGGATGAGATTACAGAATGCTGAAACGACGAAGGCCTGAATCATTTCTGATTCAGGCCTTCTGAATAGTGGCGGAACGGACGGGACTCGAACCCGCGACCCCCTGCGTGACAGGCAGGTATTCTAACCGACTGAACTACCGCTCCACTGTTCCCGTTTGGGGAACGAGGCGCATATTACGGTGCGCCTCCGATCTCGTCAACGCTTTTTCTCGCGTTTTGAATCGTTTGCTGCAAAAATCGCCCAACCGATGATTTTACAGGCATTCCGGCGTTTTTTCAGGCACGCCAGAGACAGCTGCCGCCCTTCTTCTGCACCAGATCAAGACGGGATTCGTGGTTAAGCAGCTCTTCGTCACTGGCTAAAACAACCCGTAGCCGACTGGCCTGACGAACAACACGCTGAATGCCCGCTTCGCCCTGCGTCTGCTGAGACTCATTTTCCATACTGAACTTCATTGACGTCTGCCCGCCGGTCATCGTCAGATAGACATCGGCCAGGATCTGGGCATCGAGCAACGCCCCGTGGAGCGTTCGCTTGGTATTGTCTATCTCGTAGCGCGAGCAGAGTGCATCCAGGCTGTTACGCTTGCCGGGGAACATCTTCCTTGCCAGCGCGAGACTGTCCGTCACCTTACAGAAGGTGTTCGTCTTCGGGATATCACGATTAAGCTTGCTGAATTCATAGTCCATAAAGCCGATATCGAACGAGGCGTTATGGATGACAAGCTCGGCGCCCTTGATGTATTCCAGGAACTCGTCAGCCACATCCGCAAACGTCGGCTTATCCAGCAAGAACTCATCGGCAATCCCGTGAACGCCGAACGCTTCGGGGTCCACCAGCCGATCGGGCTTGAGGTAAACGTGGAAGTTGTTCCCCGTAAGACGACGGTTCACCACTTCAACGGCGCCGATCTCGATGATCTTATGCCCTTCGTAGTGCGCGCCGATCTGGTTCATACCGGTGGTTTCGGTATCGAGGACGATCTGGCGAGTAATTGCAGTGCTCATAGCGGTCATTTATGTCAGACTTATCGTTTAACTGAACGTTTCGAATACAGGAAGTCTACCAGAGATGCGTAAACAGGTAGAAATTTTCACCGATGGATCTTGTCTCGGTAACCCAGGGCCCGGCGGCTACGGCGCGATTATGCGCTATCGCCAGCACGAAAAAACCTTTAGTGAAGGCTATTTTCTGACCACCAACAACCGGATGGAGTTGATGGCGGCCATCGTGGCGCTGGAGGCATTAAAAGAACATTGTGACGTGGTGTTAAGTACCGACAGTCAGTACGTGCGTCAGGGGATCACCCAGTGGATCCATAACTGGAAAAAACGCGGCTGGAAAACCGCCGATAAGAAACCGGTCAAGAACGTCGATCTCTGGAAACGTCTTGATGCTGCGCTGGGTCAGCACCAGATTAAATGGGAGTGGGTTAAAGGGCACGCCGGCCATCCGGAAAACGAACGTTGTGACGAGCTGGCGCGTGCGGCGGCCGCTAACCCTGCGCATGAGGACGCGGGCTATCAGCCCGAATCCTGATCACGGCTTTTTGTATTGCCGCGTGGCGCCAACGGTCTGGCGGATTGGCGTTTTCGATTTGCTCTGCTTCATGGGGTTAAGCGTAAGGGGAATGGTTCGCTTACGCGCGACGATAAACTGCAAACAGCCCAGGGCGGGGAGATGGGTGCTCAGCACCACGCCACCCTGACGCGCCCAGGGCAGCACCTGAAAACCACCGTAGCAGAGCACTTCAAAGTTCAGCAGTGAAAGCCAGTCGAGCTGGCGCATCATGGTGAACATCCGGCTGTTGTAAGGTGGATTCCTGCGTAGCACCGGCACCAGCTTACGCAGCCCCATCAGGCTTAACGGATTGAATCCGCTAAGTACCAGCCAGCCGTCATCAATAAGCACGCGATCGGCTTCACGAAGCAGACGATGCGGATCGCTGCACCAGGGCAGCGTGTGAGCGAGTAAACACGCATCAACGGATTTTTCCGCAAACGGCAGATGCAACGGATCTGCTTTTACCTGAACCGGCGATCCGCCGAGAGAGACGTTGACCTGATGCGAGATAGCGCAGCTTTCGGTATTGATTTCCGCGCTGAGATTGCCAATCTTAAGCAGGTGAAAGCCATACATTTTCGCGAGCCAGGGCTTCAGCTGTTGTTCTAACGCTTCGCGATAATATTCACCCCAGGGCAATTCCGCCCAACGTTCCGGTGCTGCGACAGTCTGAGGTATCCTTGCCGGTTTCATCAAAACACCCGCCACGCTATAAGAGGTAATGTATGAATCTTATCAGTATTCCAGCGTTTCAGGACAATTACATCTGGGTTTTGGTTGACGACGATCGTCGATGCGTCATTGTCGATCCCGGAGAATCGGCCCCTGTTCTGCGCGCAATAAAAGAGAACGACTGGCAGCCAGAAGCCATTCTGTTGACGCATCATCATAACGATCACACTGGCGGCGTGCCTGAACTGCACGCTCATTTTCCGCATCTTGTGGTTTACGGACCGGCAGAAGCACAAGATAAGGGAATCACGCATGTAGTCGAAGAAGGCGAAAATATCCTCATACGTGAGTGGGAGTTTTCCGTATTTGCTACACCGGGTCACACTTTGGGACATCTGTGTTTCTACAGTAAGCCTTATCTTTTTTGCGGCGATACCCTGTTCTCCGGAGGCTGCGGAAGATTGTTTGAAGGTACGCCAGCGCAAATGTACCAGTCTTTACAGAAGATTAACGCATTGCCCGATGACACCGTTATTTGTTGCGCTCATGAGTATACATTAGGAAATATGAAGTTTGCCGTCAGCCTGTTGCCTGAGGATCGGGCGATTCAGGATTATTATCACAAAGTGAAGGAGTTACGTGCAAAAAACCAAAAAACACTCCCCGTAATTCTGAAAAACGAGCGCCAAATTAATTTATTTTTAAGAACAGATGATACTGATTTAATTAATAAAATTAACCAAGAAACAAATTTGCAACAACCAGAACAGCGATTTGCATGGTTAAGGTCAAAGAAAGATAACTTCAGATAATTGCGGGTTGCCTTTTCAAAATTTCGCCGTTATCATCGCTCGTCTTTTAAGCAACTATTGACACACACATGAAGGCAAAAGCGATATTACTCGCCTCTGTCCTGCTTGTAGGTTGCCAGTCACAGAATGGCAGCAACGTACAACAGCACGCACAGAGCCTTTCTGCAGCTGGTCAAGGGGAAGCAGGGAAGTTTGCAAGTTCGGCGCGCTGGATGGACGATGGAACATCTTTCGCGCAGGATCAAGACTTGTGGACCTCTATTGGCGACGAGCTAAAGATGGGAATTCCGGAAAATACCCGGATTCGCGAACAGAAACAGAAGTATTTAAGAAATAAGAGCTATCTCCACGATGTAACGTTACGGGCAGAGCCGTATATGTACTGGATAGCCGGGCAAGTTAAGAAACGTAACATGCCTATGGAGCTGGTACTCCTACCCATAGTGGAGAGCGCTTTTGACCCACACGCGACGTCTGGCGCCAATGCCGCAGGCATTTGGCAGATCATTCCGAGCACAGGGCGAAACTATGGTCTGAAACAGACCCGCAACTATGATGCGCGTCGCGATGTTGTCGCTTCAACGACAGCAGCTCTCGACATGATGCAACGTCTGAACAAGATGTTTGACGGCGACTGGCTGTTAACGGTCGCAGCGTACAATAGCGGCGAAGGTCGTGTACTGAAGGCAATGAAAGCGAATAAAGCACGGGGTAAATCCACCGATTTTTGGTCGCTCTCACTGCCACAGGAAACAAAGATTTACGTACCGAAAATGCTGGCTTTGAGCGATATTCTCAAGAACAGCAAGCGTTATGGTGTACAACTGCCAACACCAGACGAAAGTCGTGCACTGGCGCGTGTTCGCCTCAGCAATCCAGTTGATATTCAACAGGTTGCTGATATGACGGGTATGTCGGTAAGTAAATTGAAAACCTTTAATGCTGGCGTTAAAGGCTCAACCCTGGGGGCAAGTGGCCCGCAGTATGTAATGGTTCCGCAGAAACATGCTGACCAGTTACGTGAGTCTTTAGCTTCTGGTGAAATCGCCGCCGTTCAGTCAACGCTGATCGCGGATGCATCATCAGTCAACAGCCGCAGCTATAAGGTTCGTTCAGGTGATACGCTTTCGGGCATTGCGTCACGTCTTGGCGTGAATGCGAAAGATCTGCAGCAGTGGAATAATCTGCGCAGCTCCGGCCTGAAAGTGGGTCAGACTCTGACGGTAGGTGCAGGTAGCAGCGCACAGCGTCTCGCCAGCAACAGCGATAGCATTACCTATCGCGTGCGCAAGGGCGATTCACTATCCAGTATCGCAAAACGACACGGCGTAAACATCAAGGATGTGATGCGCTGGAACAATGATACTGACAATCTGAAACCTGGCGACCAGCTGACGCTGTTTGTGAAGAACAGCGCTACGCCAGACTCCTGATAGCACGATCGAAAGATAAAAAGGCACCGATTCCCCTCGGTGCCTTTTTTGTTTAACCCGCTTTTTGCGCTTCAGCCATGATGGTATCGCTGGTGAATGAACCATCGTTTTGCAGTTCAAAGTACGCCTTTACCTCCGCGGATGCACTCTCCTGATACAGCCTGATCGCCTGACTTAATGCTTCCGGGGTGCGCATACGCGCTATCCACGAGTTAAACTCCAGCGGCAAACGGTCTGTGATTAACGAGCGTGTAATCAGTCCCGCTTCCGTGATAAGCGACAACCACTCTCCGCTGGAGTAGTTTTGCACGTGCGAGGTATCGCGCAGCGCTTCTACCGTTTGCAGCCAGATATTGCGCACCGGATGCCCAGGTGACATCACATCCATAATGATGAATGTGCCGCCCGGCTTCAGAACGCGTTTGACCTCTCGTAATGCCTGGCCGACATCATGCCAGTGGTGCGCGGAATAACGGCTGATAACCACCTCAAACGACGCATCATCAAACGGTAAGGATTCGGCATAGCCCTGGCGCGTATTAATGTTGTTCAGCCCCTTCGCTTTCGCCGCCTCGGCAACAACGTCCAGCATCTGGCTGGATAAGTCATACGCGGTAACGTGCGCCACCTGCTGCGCAGCCGTAAAGCTGGCATGCCCAGCCCCGCAGCCTAAATCCAGAACGTGCGCCTGCGGAAATGCCGACAGGCGCTCACCGAGACGCACCAGATCGCGACCTGAAGCGTGCACGGCGCTGCTCAGATAGGCACTTGCCTGAGAACCAAACTGTCTTTCTACGTTGTCATGATGGGAGTGTGTTGTTGTCATCGTACTGTCCTTTGTGAGTGAAAAATAAAGGGCAGCACCCGCGCAGGCCTGCCCCACGGCAGACCTGACACACCATTATTTATCAGGTTTGCCGGGACTGAATTCGACTAGTAGAGGATTATGATCCGAGGCGCGAGTCACCAGAACAGAGGCATCGTGCACGCTCAAACCACGATAGAAGACAAAATCGAGAGGACGACCAAAGGCTTTTTTGCGCTGGTCATCGCTAAAACGAACCTCACGCAACGACATTTCGCGCGCAAAGCGATAGAGCGCATTCATGCGCGGACGGCTCCAGGCATTGAAATCGCCGGCCATAATGATGGGCCCGCTGTGATGCGCTATCTGATCGCCAATGGGAAGTAACTGCTTACTGTAGACATCCACGCCCAGGCTGAAGTTTACCGCATGGATATTCACAACCATCAGCATTCGGGTATCCGGCAGCGGATAGACCGTCACCAGCGCCGATTTCGCCAGACGCAGGATAGGCTCGCGTTCGCGCAGCGGACAGCAATAGACGGGATGTGCTGCAGAAAGCGTCATCACGCCTGAGGGATGCTGAGGCAAAACAAAGGCGGGTACCTGGTCGGCGGCAAGATAGTGAGTGGTAGCAAACCGAACGAGCTCAGGCGTGGTTTGCGCCTCCTGGAGCAGGACCAGATGGGCATCTTTGCCAAAATTCTTGAGGACCGATAACCACTCCGCACGCTGCTGCTTAAAGATATTCCACACCAGTACGCGGATTTTTTCATCGCTGCTTAACGGCGTGCCGGCGGGTAATGCCTGGCTTATGCTCGCAAATGACCCCGGAGGCAAGATCCTCTCCGCGGGCATTCCGGCTACATAACGCATGGCATAGGTATTTTTTCGCACTTTTGGAAACAGCCTCTGTAACATGAACCAGTCCGGAAAACGGACTGGTTCTAATGTTATAGGGACTTTAGGTCACACTTTCAACGCAATTTCTGAGAAACCGCTTTCCAGTTTTGTAAGCAAGCGCTTACTGATGTTAACCCAGCGCGACGCGGGCGGGTTTATCAAGACGTCCGCTCAGACCAATCAACAGGAAAGCGACCAGGACAATCACCGCGCCAATCCATGGCGTCTGGGTTAATCCGAAATGTTCGACGGTTTGCCCACCAATGATGGAGCCCAGCGCGATACCAATATTAAAAGCGGCAATATTCAGGCCGGACGCCACATCCACCGCATTGGGCGTATAAAGCTCGGCTTTTTGTACAACGTAGACCTGAAGCCCGGGCACATTACCAAAGGCGAAGATCCCCATGACCAGCACGGTGACCAGCGCGGCGTAGTGTATCGAAGCCGTGAACTGGAAAATCATCAACAGAACGACCAGCGCGGCGAAGATGAATTTCAGCGCCGGTACCGCACCATGCTTATCCGCAAGCTTGCCGCCCCAGATATTGCCAATCGCAACGGAAATACCGTATCCCAGCAAAATCCAGCTCACGGCATTGGGGGAGAAACCCGCCAGGTCCTGCATCATCGGTGCAAGGAAAGTGAAGGCGGTGAATACGCCGCCATAGCCCAGCGCAGTAACCGCGTAGATGATCAGCAAACGCGGATGCGTGAGTACCTTCAGCTGATCGCTCAGGCTGGCGCTGGCCCGGCCAGGAATATTCGACGGCACCAGCAGCAGGCTGGTCACCAGGGCAATGACGCCCAGTAAGGAGACGGCCAGGAACGTTTCACGCCAGCCGAAGTGTTGTCCGATAAACGTGCCCAACGGTACGCCCGTGACGAGTGCAACGGTCAGCCCACCGAACATGATCGCAATGGCGGAGGCCGCTTTCTCTTTGGGTACCAGGCTGGTTGCAATAGTGGAACCAATCGAGAAGAACACCCCGTGCGCAAGGCCGGTCAACAGACGGGCAATCACCAGCGTGGTGTAGTCCGGTGCCTGCCAGGCCAGAATGTTGCCGGCGGTGAACAGCACCATCAGCGCGACTAACAGCTGCTTACGCGGAAAACGCCCGGTCAGTGCCGTCAGCACTGGCGCCCCGACGGCGACGCCCAGGGCGTAGATAGACACCAACAGTCCGGCAGAGGGTAACGAGATCGCAAGCTGGTTAGCAATAGTGGGAACCAGCCCCACGATAACAAATTCGGTCGTGCCAATTGCAAAGGCACTGATCGTCAGGGCAAGTAGCGCCAGTGGCATAAAATACTCCGTATCATCATGATTAAGATGACAGGCAGTATGCGCCAGTGCTTAAATAACAAAAATGGTCAAAATCTCAATAGAATTTTGCAGGTGGTGCAACAATGAAAGCTACATCGGAAGAGCTGACAATCTTTGTCGCCGTCGTTGAAAGCGGCAGCTTTAGCCGCGCGGCCGAACAGCTGGGACAGGCTAACTCAGCCATCAGCCGTTCGGTAAAAAAACTGGAGATGAAGCTTGGAGTGAGTCTGCTCAACCGAACGACGCGACAGCTGAGCCTGACGGAAGAAGGAGAGCGTTATTTTCGCCGCGTGCAGTCGGTACTGCAGGAGATGGCCGCAGCGGAGACCGAGATAATGGAGACCCGCAGCACGCCGCGCGGATTACTGCGCATTGATGCAGCCACGCCGGTTGTGCTTCACTTTCTGATGCCGCTGATTAAACCTTTCCGCGAACGCTATCCGGAGATGACGCTTTCTCTCGTCTCCTCAGAGACGTTTATTAACCTCATCGAGCGTAAAGTGGATGTGGCTATTCGGGCGGGAACGCTGACCGATTCAAGCTTGCGTGCCCGCCCTCTGTTTGCCAGCTACCGTAAAATTATCGCGTCGCCACAGTATATTGCTGAACATGGTAAACCGGAGACGGTTGAAGAACTGAAGCAGCATCTGTGCCTGGGCTTTACGGAGCCGGTATCGCTGAACACCTGGCCTGTCGCCTGTCATGATGGTCAACTTCATGAAATTACGAGCGGATTGTCATCTAACAGCGGGGAAACACTAAAGCAGCTGTGCCTTGAAGGCAATGGTATCGCCTGCTTGTCAGACTATATGATTGATAAGGAGATTGCCCGGGGTGAGCTGGTGGAATTGATGGCCGATAAACGCTTGCCGGTCGAAATGCCTTTTAGCGCGGTGTATTACAGTGACAGAGCGGTTAGTACGCGCATTCGTGCCTTTATTGATTTTCTGAGTGAACATATAAAAACAGCTCCCGGAGGAGCTGTGTGAGGGTTCAGGTTACAGAGGGCGGGTCAAACTTAATCCCAGTCAGGAGCTAAACCTTCCGGGCTGACCAGACGATCGTTGCACTCCAGCGCGGCAATCGCTTTTTTATCGTCAGCATCCAGATGAAGATCCGTTGCTAACAGGTTGCTGGCCAGGTTTTCACGCTTAGTTGATGATGGGATCACGGCATAACCTTCACCCATTGCCCATGCCAGAATGACCTGCGCGGCAGTCGCGCTATGTTTCTCAGCGATACGCGTAATCACTTCATCTTTCAGCGCCTTACCATAGGCCAGCGTCATGTATGAGGTGATGTGGATCCCGTGCTGTTTTGCCCAGTCCACGACTTTACGATTTTGCAGGTACGGAGACAGCTCAATCTGGTTGGTCGCAATATTTTCTGCGCCAACAGCAGCAATAGCTTTTTCCATCAGCGGGATCGTGAAGTTGGAGATCCCAATTTCGCGGGTTAATCCCTGCTTTTTCGCTTCCAGCAATGCCTGCATGAATTCTTCCACGGAGACGGCATCGTTCGGTGATGGCCAGTGGATCAGCGTCAAATCTACATAGTCAGTACGCAGTTTTTTCAGGCTTTCTTTCAGGCTTGGGATCAGCTTGTCTTTGCTGAGATTCTCAATCCAGATTTTCGTGGTGATGAACAGCTCATTACGCGGTACACCACTCTCTTCGAGAGCTTGTCCTACGGCAGCTTCGTTTTCATAGATCTGCGCCGTATCAACCGCGCGATAGCCCAGTTCGAGTGCGGTTTTAACTGATGCAATAACAACGTCGTCTTTAAGGCGGAAAGTGCCCAGACCAAATGCAGGGAGAGTCATACTATTCCTCAATCGTTATGTTCGTAAACTGAGGACGATTATCGCTGGCGTTGTTATAGAGAAAAAGATCGCAAAACGCAGAGGATTTTTGCTGATTTCGCAATAATTAAGCGTCAGATAAGAAAAAAGCCCTGAGCGTTAGCTCAGGGCTTTTAATAAGTGGCGGAACGGACGGGACTCGAACCCGCGACCCCCTGCGTGACAGGCAGGTATTCTAACCGACTGAACTACCGCTCCACCGAAGACTGCTTGTAACCACCGGATTAATGCACCGGCTTACTACTTAATTTGATGCCTGGCAGTTCCCTACTCTCACATGGGGAGACCCCACACTACCATCGGCGCTACGGCGTTTCACTTCTGAGTTCGGCATGGGGTCAGGTGGGACCACCGCGCTAAAGCCGCCAGGCAAATTCTGTTAAATCTGTATCAGGCTGAAATTGATTGTTCTGTCTCTTCGCCAAAACACCTTCGGCGTTGTAAGGTTAAGCCTCACGGTTCATTAGTATCGGTTAGCTCAACGCATCGCTGCGCTTACACACCCGACCTATCAACGTCGTCGTCTTCAACGTTCCTTCAGGAGACTTAAAGTCTCAGGGAGAACTCATCTCGGGGCAAGTTTCGTGCTTAGATGCTTTCAGCACTTATCTTTTCCGCATTTAGCTACCGGGCAGTGCCATTGGCATGACAACCCGAACACCAGTGATGCGTCCACTCCGGTCCTCTCGTACTAGGAGCAGCCCCCCTCAATTCTCCAGCGCCCACGGCAGATAGGGACCGAACTGTCTCACGACGTTCTAAACCCAGCTCGCGTACCACTTTAAATGGCGAACAGCCATACCCTTGGGACCTACTTCAGCCCCAGGATGTGATGAGCCGACATCGAGGTGCCAAACACCGCCGTCGATATGAACTCTTGGGCGGTATCAGCCTGTTATCCCCGGAGTACCTTTTATCCGTTGAGCGATGGCCCTTCCATTCAGAACCACCGGATCACTATGACCTGCTTTCGCACCTGCTCGAGCCGTCACTCTCGCAGTCAAGCTAGCTTATGCCATTGCACTAACCTCCTGATGTCCGACCAGGATTAGCTAACCTTCGTGCTCCTCCGTTACTCTTTGGGAGGAGACCGCCCCAGTCAAACTACCCACCAGACACTGTCCGCAACCCGGATCACGGGTCTACGTTAGAACACCAGCCATTAAAGGGTGGTATTTCAAGGACGGCTCCACGCAGACTGGCGTCCACGCTTCAAAGCCTCCCACCTATCCTACACATCAAGGACCAGTGTTCAGTGTCAAGCTATAGTAAAGGTTCACGGGGTCTTTCCGTCTTGCCGCGGGTACACTGCATCTTCACAGCGAGTTCAATTTCACTGAGTCTCGGGTGGAGACAGCCTGGCCATCATTACGCCATTCGTGCAGGTCGGAACTTACCCGACAAGGAATTTCGCTACCTTAGGACCGTTATAGTTACGGCCGCCGTTTACCGGGGCTTCGATCAAGAGCTTCGCGTTGCCGCTAACCCCATCAATTAACCTTCCGGCACCGGGCAGGCGTCACACCGTATACGTCCACTTTCGTGTTTGCACAGTGCTGTGTTTTTAATAAACAGTTGCAGCCAGCTGGTATCTTCGACTGATTTCAGCTCCACCCGCAGGGGCTTCACCTACATATCAGCGTGCCTTCTCCCGAAGTTACGGCACCATTTTGCCTAGTTCCTTCACCCGAGTTCTCTCAAGCGCCTTGGTATTCTCTACCTGACCACCTGTGTCGGTTTGGGGTACGATTTCGTGTTACCTGATGCTTAGAGGCTTTTCCTGGAAGCAGGGCATTTGTTACTTCAGCACCGTAGTGCCTCGTCATCACACCTCAGCGTTAATAAGGTACCGGATTTACCTGGAACCTCCGCCTACATGCTTAAACCGGGACAACCGTCGCCCGGCTAACATAGCCTTCTCCGTCCCCCCTTCGCAGTAACACCAAGTACAGGAATATTAACCTGTTTCCCATCGACTACGCCTTTCGGCCTCGCCTTAGGGGTCGACTCACCCTGCCCCGATTAACGTTGGACAGGAACCCTTGGTCTTCCGGCGAGCGGGCTTTTCACCCGCTTTATCGTTACTTATGTCAGCATTCGCACTTCTGATACCTCCAGCATGCCTCACAGCACACCTTCAACGGCTTACAGAACGCTCCCCTACCCAACAACACATAGTGTCGCTGCCGCAGCTTCGGTGCATGGTTTAGCCCCGTTACATCTTCCGCGCAGGCCGACTCGACCAGTGAGCTATTACGCTTTCTTTAAATGATGGCTGCTTCTAAGCCAACATCCTGGCTGTCTGTGCCTTCCCACATCGTTTCCCACTTAACCATGACTTTGGGACCTTAGCTGGCGGTCTGGGTTGTTTCCCTCTTCACGACGGACGTTAGCACCCGCCGTGTGTCTCCCGTGATAACATTCTTCGGTATTCGTAGTTTGCATCGGGTTGGTAAGCCGGGATGGCCCCCTAGCCGAAACAGTGCTCTACCCCCGAAGATGAGTTCACGAGGCGCTACCTAAATAGCTTTCGGGGAGAACCAGCTATCTCCCGGTTTGATTGGCCTTTCACCCCCAGCCACAAGTCATCCGCTAATTTTTCAACATTAGTCGGTTCGGTCCTCCAGTTAGTGTTACCCAACCTTCAACCTGCCCATGGCTAGATCACCGGGTTTCGGGTCTATACCCTGCAACTTAACGCCCAGTTAAGACTCGGTTTCCCTTCGGCTCCCCTATACGGTTAACCTTGCTACAGAATATAAGTCGCTGACCCATTATACAAAAGGTACGCAGTCACACCACGAAGGTGCTCCCACTGCTTGTACGTACACGGTTTCAGGTTCTTTTTCACTCCCCTCGCCGGGGTTCTTTTCGCCTTTCCCTCACGGTACTGGTTCACTATCGGTCAGTCAGGAGTATTTAGCCTTGGAGGATGGTCCCCCCATATTCAGACAGGATACCACGTGTCCCGCCCTACTCTTCGAGTTCACAGCCTGTGTGCTTTCGTGTACGGGACTGTCACCCTGTACCGTGCGACTTTCCAGACGCTTCCACTAACACACAAGCTGATTCAGACTCTGGGCTGCTCCCCGTTCGCTCGCCGCTACTGGGGGAATCTCGGTTGATTTCTTTTCCTCGGGGTACTTAGATGTTTCAGTTCCCCCGGTTTGCCTCGTTAACCTATGTATTCAGTTAACGATAGTGCAACGAATTGCACTGGGTTTCCCCATTCGGACATCGCCGGGTCAAAGGTTCATATCACCTCGCCGGCGCTTTTCGCAGATTAGCACGTCCTTCATCGCCTCTGACTGCCAGGGCATCCACCGTGTACGCTTAGTCGCTTAACCTCACAACCCGAAGATGTTTCACTTCTGATTGCGAAAATTTGAGAGACTCGAACACACCATTAAGATGTGTCGTTTCAATTTTCAGCTTGATCCAGATTTTTAAAGAGCAAAACTTCGCAGTGAACCTTTTCAGGTTCACTCTGAAGTTTTCTTGTGTTTGCAGTAAAAGATGGTGGAGCTATGCGGGATCGAACCGCAGACCTCCTGCGTGCAAAGCAGGCGCTCTCCCAGCTGAGCTATAGCCCCATCGTTTTGCAATCTCTGTACCGGTAATTTTTCCTGAGACAAGGCGTGGTAACGCGAAGCATACATCAGTATGTGAGCGTTGCCGCAACGCAGTATCAGGGAAAATTTGGTAGGCCTGAGTGGACTTGAACCACCGACCTCACCCTTATCAGGGGTGCGCTCTAACCACCTGAGCTACAAGCCTGCAGAGATTTTTACTGCTGTTTTTCATCAGACAATCTGTGTGAGCACTACAAAGGCAGGTTCTTTAAGGTAAGGAGGTGATCCAACCGCAGGTTCCCCTACGGTTACCTTGTTACGACTTCACCCCAGTCATGAATCACAAAGTGGTAAGCGCCCTCCCGAAGGTTAAGCTACCTACTTCTTTTGCAACCCACTCCCATGGTGTGACGGGCGGTGTGTACAAGGCCCGGGAACGTATTCACCGTAGCATTCTGATCTACGATTACTAGCGATTCCGACTTCATGGAGTCGAGTTGCAGACTCCAATCCGGACTACGACGCACTTTATGAGGTCCGCTTGCTCTCGCGAGGTCGCTTCTCTTTGTATGCGCCATTGTAGCACGTGTGTAGCCCTACTCGTAAGGGCCATGATGACTTGACGTCATCCCCACCTTCCTCCAGTTTATCACTGGCAGTCTCCTTTGAGTTCCCGGCCGGACCGCTGGCAACAAAGGATAAGGGTTGCGCTCGTTGCGGGACTTAACCCAACATTTCACAACACGAGCTGACGACAGCCATGCAGCACCTGTCTCAGAGTTCCCGAAGGCACCAATCCATCTCTGGAAAGTTCTCTGGATGTCAAGAGTAGGTAAGGTTCTTCGCGTTGCATCGAATTAAACCACATGCTCCACCGCTTGTGCGGGCCCCCGTCAATTCATTTGAGTTTTAACCTTGCGGCCGTACTCCCCAGGCGGTCGACTTAACGCGTTAGCTCCGGAAGCCACGCCTCAAGGGCACAACCTCCAAGTCGACATCGTTTACGGCGTGGACTACCAGGGTATCTAATCCTGTTTGCTCCCCACGCTTTCGCACCTGAGCGTCAGTCTTTGTCCAGGGGGCCGCCTTCGCCACCGGTATTCCTCCAGATCTCTACGCATTTCACCGCTACACCTGGAATTCTACCCCCCTCTACAAGACTCTAGCCTGCCAGTTTCGAATGCAGTTCCCAGGTTGAGCCCGGGGATTTCACATCCGACTTGACAGACCGCCTGCGTGCGCTTTACGCCCAGTAATTCCGATTAACGCTTGCACCCTCCGTATTACCGCGGCTGCTGGCACGGAGTTAGCCGGTGCTTCTTCTGCGGGTAACGTCAATCGCTGAGGTTATTAACCTCAACGCCTTCCTCCCCGCTGAAAGTACTTTACAACCCGAAGGCCTTCTTCATACACGCGGCATGGCTGCATCAGGCTTGCGCCCATTGTGCAATATTCCCCACTGCTGCCTCCCGTAGGAGTCTGGACCGTGTCTCAGTTCCAGTGTGGCTGGTCATCCTCTCAGACCAGCTAGGGATCGTCGCCTAGGTGAGCCGTTACCCCACCTACTAGCTAATCCCATCTGGGCACATCTGATGGCAAGAGGCCCGAAGGTCCCCCTCTTTGGTCTTGCGACGTTATGCGGTATTAGCTACCGTTTCCAGTAGTTATCCCCCTCCATCAGGCAGTTTCCCAGACATTACTCACCCGTCCGCCGCTCGTCACCCAGGAGCAAGCTCCCTGTGTTACCGCTCGACTTGCATGTGTTAGGCCTGCCGCCAGCGTTCAATCTGAGCCATGATCAAACTCTTCAATTTAAGTTTGATGCTCGTGAATTAAACTTCGTAATGAATTACGTATGTTCACTCAGAGACTTGGTATTCATTTTTCGTCTTGCGACGTTAAGAATCCATGTCACTTTGAGTGCCCACACAGATTGTCTGATAAATTGTTAAAGAGCAGTGCAACGCGGCTTTCGCTCACCGTTGCGAGGTGGCGTATATTACGCTTTCCTCTTTCAGAGTCAACCCGTTATTTCAGGATTTTTTCTCTTCAACCGACCGGGCTGTTTGTGAAGTGATTCACATCCGCCGTGTCGATGGAGGCGCATTATAGGGGGCCGCCGAGGAATGACAAGCGGAAAAATGCATTTTTATTTCAACCGCTCATATTTTCACCAGAAAGGCTATTTTTGGTGCTTTTTAATCTCTTTTGGCAGATCGGCCAGACTATTAATTACCCAATCCGCAGCATTCTCAGCTTCTGGCGTCACTGGCTTGCCGGTGCGTACTAATATTTTGGTCCCTACACCCGCTGCTGTGGCTGCCTGCATATCTTCCAGTTTATCGCCCACCATATAAGAAGCCGCCATATCAATGTGCAGGAACTCCTGCGCAGAGATGAACATTCCCGGATGCGGCTTACGGCAATCACAGGTCTGACGATATTCTTCTACGGTTCCCTGTGGGTGATGCGGACAATAGTAGATGCCATCGAGATCCACACCGCGGTCGGCCAGCGACCAGTCCATCCATTCCGTCAGCGTTTCGAACTGCGCTTCGGTGAATTTACCGCGTGCAATACCGGACTGGTTCGTCACGACCACCAGCGCATACCCCATCTCTTTCAGCTGGCGCATGGCATCTATTACGCCCTCGATAAACTCGAACTCATCAATCTCATGGACATAACCGTGATCCACATTAATAGTGCCGTCACGATCGAGGAAAATTGCGGGTACTGATTTTGCCACCGGTTTGCTCCTGAAAAAGGCATGTTCGACTAGTATCTCATGAATCGCAGCGCAATAAAGTGCTCATCGTACAGAGTTGGATTGATTTAGACGTCTGGATGCCTTAACATCCGTTTTGTTTACGGCCATCACCCGTATCTGGCAGAAGAAAATGCCACGGCTAACTTACATACGATAAAAATAATCTAATGATTAAACTTTCCAATATCACCAAAGTGTTCCAGCAGGGGAACCGAACCATTCAGGCTCTGAACAATGTCAGCCTGCATGTTCCTGCTGGTCAAATTTATGGCGTCATTGGCGCATCGGGTGCAGGTAAAAGCACGCTGATCCGTTGTGTTAACCTGCTTGAGCGTCCAACCCAGGGCAGCGTAGAAGTTGGCGGCCAGGAACTCACCGCCCTTTCAGAGAAAGAACTCACCAAAGCGCGTCGTCAGATTGGCATGATTTTCCAGCACTTTAACCTGCTGGCTTCCCGCACCGTGTTCGGCAACGTTGCCTTACCCCTTGAGCTGGATAACACGCCAAAAGAAGAAGTGAAGCGTCGCGTCACCGAGCTGCTCGACCTCGTGGGTCTGGGCGATAAACATGATAGCTACCCGGCAAATCTGTCCGGCGGGCAAAAACAACGTGTGGCCATCGCCCGCGCGCTGGCCAGCAATCCTAAGGTACTGCTGTGCGATGAGGCCACCAGCGCACTGGATCCCGCAACCACGCGTTCTATTCTGGAACTGCTGAAAGACATTAATCGTCGTCTGGGCCTGACGATCCTCCTTATTACGCACGAGATGGATGTGGTGAAACGCATCTGCGACTGCGTGGCGGTCATTAGCAACGGTGAACTGATCGAGCAGGACACGGTAAGTGAAGTGTTCTCGCATCCGAAAACCCCGCTGGCGCAGCAGTTCATCCAGTCCACCCTGCATCTGGATATCCCGGAAGACTATCTGGAGCGCTTGAAGACCGAACCCGCTGCTGACAGCGTCCCGATGCTGCGCATGGAGTTCACCGGTCAGTCCGTTGATGCTCCCCTGCTTTCCGAAACCGCACGTCGCTTTAACGTGAACAACAACATCATCAGCGCGCAGATGGATTACGCCGGTGGCGTGAAGTTCGGCATCATGCTGACAGAAATGCACGGCACACAAGAAGAAACCCAGGCAGCTATTGCCTGGCTGCAAGAACATCACGTAAAAGTAGAGGTACTGGGTTATGTCTGAGCCGATGATGTGGCTGCTGGTTCGCGGCGTTTGGGAAACGCTGGCAATGAGCTTTGTCTCTGGCTTCTTTGGTTTTTTGATTGGCCTGCCGGTCGGCGTGTTGCTGTACGTGACGCGTCCGGGTCAAATCATTGAGAACGCGAAGCTGTACCGTACGCTCTCTGCGCTGGTGAACATCTTCCGTTCTATCCCGTTCATTATTTTACTGGTATGGATGATTCCGTTTACCCGCGTGATCGTCGGAACGTCTATCGGTCTGCAGGCGGCGATCGTTCCGCTGACCGTTGGCGCTGCGCCGTTTATCGCCCGTATGGTGGAGAACGCCTTGCTGGAGATCCCAACCGGTTTGATCGAAGCTTCCCGTGCGATGGGTGCCACGCCGGTGCAGATCGTCCGCAAGGTTCTGTTGCCTGAGGCGCTGCCAGGGCTGGTGAATGCGGCAACTATTACGCTTATCACCCTGGTCGGTTATTCCGCGATGGGCGGTGCCGTTGGTGCCGGCGGTTTAGGTCAGATTGGTTACCAGTACGGCTATATTGGATATAACGCTACCGTGATGAATACCGTTCTGGTATTGCTGGTTGTTCTGGTTTACTTAATCCAGTTCTCTGGCGATCGCATCGTCCGGGCTGTTACGCACAAATAACGTTACACACAACACAAACTCTACGAGTTAAGGATAAAACATGGCGTTTAAATTAAAGACCTTCGCAGCAGTAGGCGCGCTGATCGGCTCTCTGGCACTGGTGGGTTGCGGTCAGGACGAAAAGGATCCAAACCACATTAAAGTGGGCGTTATCGTGGGTGCAGAACAGCAGGTTGCAGAAGTTGCTCAGAAAGTAGCAAAAGAGAAGTATGGCCTGGACGTAGAGCTGGTCACCTTCAACGATTACGTTCTGCCGAACGAAGCGCTGAGCAAAGGCGATATCGACGCGAATGCCTTCCAGCATAAGCCATACCTGGATCAGCAGATTAAAGATCGCGGCTATAAACTGGTGGGTGTCGGTAACACCTTCGTTTATCCGATTGCCGGTTACTCTAAGAAAATTAAATCACTGGACGAACTGCAGCCAGGATCTCAGGTTGCCGTACCTAACGACCCGACTAACCTTGGTCGTTCCCTGCTGCTGCTGCAGAAGGTGGGCCTGATCAAACTGAAAGACGGTGTTGGCCTACTGCCAACCGTTCTGGACGTCACCGAGAACCCGAAAAATCTGAAAATCGTTGAACTGGAAGCACCGCAGCTGCCACGTTCTCTGGACGATGCACAGATTGCTCTGGCCGTTATCAACACCACGTACGCCAGCCAGATTGGCCTGACGCCAGCCAAAGACGGTATCTTCGTTGAAGATAAAGACTCCCCGTACGTTAACCTGATCGTGACTCGCGAAGACAACAAGGACGCGGAAAACGTGAAGAAATTCGTTCAGGCCTATCAGTCAGATGAAGTTTACCAGGAAGCCAACAAAGTGTTTAACGGCGGCGCTGTTAAAGGCTGGTAATCTCACCTCAGTGTAATATCATCAGGACGGGCTTATGCCCGTCTTGTCATTTGTGCAGTCAACTGATTCAATATCTGACGTTTTGATTATCCATTGAGGAAATATTATGCGTGCTTTACCGATCTGTCTTTTAGCACTCATGCTGAGCGGCTGTTCTATGCTAAGCAGATCTCCCGTTGAACCTGTTCAAAGCACGGCAACCCCGCCAAAGACCGAGCCTGCGAAACCGAAAGTGGTTCGCCCTGCGCCGGTTCGTATTATCACGAAAGCGGACGAACTCGTCGGTAAACCGTTCCGTGAACTGGGCGAAGTGAGCGGCGAATCCTGTCAGGCGACCAATCAGGACTCACCACCAAATATTCCGACAGCGCGTAAACGCATGCAGATTAATGCCGCAAAAATGAAAGCTAACGCGGTTCTGCTGCACAGCTGTGAAGTCACCAGCGGCACGCCGGGCTGCTACCGTCAGGCGGTTTGCATCGGCTCTGCGCTGAACATCACGGCGAAATGAGTGCATTTCAGTTCGAGCAGATAGGCGTTATCCACTCTCCTTATAAAGAGAAGTTCGCCGTCCCTCGCCAGCCCGGTCTGGTCACCAGCGGAAGCGGTGAGCTTCACCTGATTGCGCCTTACAATCAGGCCGATGCGGTACGCGGGCTCGAGGCTTTCAGCCATCTATGGGTGGTGTTCGTGTTTCACCAGACGATGGAAGGCGGCTGGCGACCTACCGTGCGTCCTCCTCGTCTTGGCGGTAATGCGAGAATGGGCGTGTTTGCAACGCGCTCGACCTTCCGTCCAAACCCGGTTGGCATGTCGCTGGTTGAACTGAAAGGCATACGCTGCCAGAAAGATCGGGTGATACTGGAGTTAGGTAGCCTGGACCTGGTCGACGGCACGCCGGTTATCGACATCAAGCCCTATTTGCCCTTCGCCGAAGCGCTCCCGAACGCGCGTGCAAGTTATGCTCAGGACGCACCACAGGCGGACATGCCGGTGTATTTTACGCCTGAGATAACCGCACAGCTCGGTCAGCTGGAGAAACGCTATCCTCGCTTACGGGATTTCATCACCGAAGTTCTGGCACAGGACCCGCGCCCGGCCTACCGTAAAGAAGAGGAAGCAGGAAAAACGTACGCCGTCTGGCTGATGGATTTTAACGTTCGCTGGCGCGTCACCGGGGCAGGTTTTGAAGTGTTTGCCCTTGAACCAAGGTAATTTTGTTCTCCTCTCTTTTGGCATCTTTACCACACTGGTAAACTAAACCACTTTTTTTGTGTCAGGCTGGTGTTTCAGCCTGTTCCAATCGTCGAAATGGAACCGTAACAACATGCGTACTAGCCAATATCTGCTCTCCACTCTGAAGGAGACGCCTGCCGACGCCGAAGTGATCAGCCATCAGCTGATGCTGCGCGCCGGGATGATCCGCAAGCTGGCCTCCGGGTTATATACCTGGCTGCCGACCGGCGTGCGCGTCCTGAAAAAAGTCGAAAACATCGTGCGTGAAGAGATGAACAACGCCGGTGCTATCGAGGTGTCCATGCCTGTGGTTCAGCCCGCTGACCTGTGGCAGGAGAGTGGCCGTTGGGAACAATATGGTCCTGAACTGCTGCGCTTCGTCGATCGCGGCGAGCGTCCGTTCGTTCTCGGCCCAACGCATGAAGAAGTTATTACTGACCTGATTCGTAATGAGCTGAGCTCTTACAAACAGCTGCCGCTGAACTTCTTTCAGATCCAGACCAAGTTCCGTGACGAAGTTCGCCCGCGTTTCGGCGTCATGCGCTCTCGCGAATTCCTGATGAAAGATGCCTACTCTTTCCATACCTCTCAGGAATCACTGCAAGAGACTTACGAAGCAATGTACGCGGCATACAGCAAAATCTTCTCCCGCATGGGTCTGGATTTCCGTGCTGTGCAGGCTGATACCGGCTCCATCGGCGGTAGCGCATCCCATGAGTTCCAGGTACTGGCGCAGAGCGGTGAAGACGATGTGATCTTCTCTGACTCTTCAGACTACGCGGCGAACATCGAATTTGCAGAAGCGCTGGCACCAAAAGAACCGCGTGCTGCAGCAACGCAAGAGATGACGCTGGTTGATACGCCAAACGCGAAAACCATTGCCGAGCTGGTTGAGCAGTTCAATCTGCCAGTTGAAAAAACCGTGAAAACGCTGCTGGTGAAATCCACCGAAGGCAGCGCTTACCCGCTGGTTGCCCTGCTGGTGCGTGGCGATCACGAGCTGAACGAAGTGAAAGCCGAGAAACTGCCGCAGGTCGCCAGCCCGCTGACGTTTGCCACGGAAGCGGAAATCCGCGCCGTGGTCAATGCGGGTCCAGGTTCACTGGGTCCAGTCAATCTGCCGGTGCCTGTTGTTATTGACCGCACTGTAGCCGCGATGAGCGACTTCTCCGCTGGTGCGAACATCGACGGTAAACACTACTTCGGCATCAACTGGGATCGCGACGTGGCGACGCCGGAAGTGGCTGACATCCGTAACGTGGTTGCAGGCGATCCAAGCCCGGATGGTCAGGGTACCCTGATGATTAAGCGCGGCATCGAGGTCGGCCACATCTTCCAGCTGGGCGATAAATACTCTCGCGCGCTGAACGCGGCTGTTCAGGGTGAAGATGGCCGTAACCAGATCCTGACCATGGGCTGCTACGGTATCGGGGTGACGCGCGTGGTGGCTGCGGCAATTGAGCAGAACTACGACGAGCGCGGCATCGTCTGGCCGGACAATATCGCGCCGTTCCAGGTCGCCATTCTGCCAATGAACATGCACAAGTCTTACCGCGTGCAGGAGCTGGCCGAGAAGCTGTATGCCGAGCTGCGCGCTCAGGGCATCGAAGTGCTGATGGATGACCGTAAAGAGCGTCCGGGCGTGATGTTCGCCGATATGGAACTGATCGGCATCCCACACACCGTCGTTATCGGCGACCGTAACCTTGACAGCGATGAGATTGAATACAAATACCGTCGCAGCGGCGAAAAACAGATGATCAAGACCGGCGACATCCTTGATTACCTGGTGAAAGCCATTAAAGGCTAAACAAAAAAACCCCGCTAAGGCGGGGTTTTTTAATGGTGCTACGTCAGCTTATTTACTGTTACAGTCTTTACCCGCAATAAATTTCGCGCCTTTATCCGCCACCAGCGTTTTCACCATCTCTCCGCTATCCGGGTTTGGTTCAAGCATAAAGTGACCGTCAACCGTCAGCAATACCGGCTTGCTGTCATTACCGCGTGCCACGGCGTAATCACGTTCAAGCTGCGCATTGTTTGCCACGCTAACCTTCCTGCCGGTTGCGCAGTCGGTAAAGATCGCCGCATCCGCCATATAGAAGTACATCCCCCGCATTGCCATAGGCGTGGCAGGCAGAGCCGCTTTTACCGGCGCAAGCGTGTAGTTGAACTGGGATTCAATCGGGTTGCCTTCGCGGTCAAGCATCTCCATTCCCTCGCCTTTGGCGCGGAAAAAAGTTTTCTCACCGGAAGTATCCGTCAGAACCAGCTTCTCAGCCGTACGCGCCCATGTTCCGTAAGTTGCAAATGACGAGGGTTCTTTAGCGCCCTGATAGCGCTGGTTCATTACCCAGGTGCCGTCTTTTTGCAGGAACAGAGACGTTTCAATGCCTTCGCAGTCTGCGCAAGGCAATACGCCGCGCCAGCTCTGCTGCATTGGTTTTAACTCTTCCGTTTGCGTGGGTTGTAACATCTGCGTTTCGGAGCGGTTGTTACACCCGAAAAGCGCAAACAGCGTGCTCACTGCCATCGCTGACCATAATGCTTTTTTCACAATGAATTCCTTATGAAAATTGTGTTCCCTTTCGTCACTCTGTTGGGCGACGAACTTTACCGCGTAGTGCTTTCACTGTGGATTTTTGGGCCTTCGAGGACAGCCGACGCTCTTTCGATGCGCGGGTTGGCCGCGTTGCCCGGCGGCTTTTTTGTACTGCCGTTAATTCTTTGATGACCGCCACCAGCCTGGCTATCGCCGCTTCCCGGTTGAGCTCCTGGCTGCGGTACTCCTGGGCTTTGATCACAATCACACCATCGCTGGTGATCAGGTGATGGCTGGCAGCAAGCAGGCTTTCTTTATAATACTCTGGCAGGCTCGAGGCCCGAATGTCAAAACGCAAATGGATAGCCGTCGACGCCTTGTTGACGTGCTGCCCACCGGCCCCCTGAGCACGGATGGCGGTAATCTCCAGCTCGTTGTCAGGAATGCTGACGTTACGGGACAAGACGATCATGACGCGGGCTGCCACGCCGTCAAATGAATTTCCAGATTATTCTGAGAATCAGAGAGCCAGATGGCGCCATCCTGAATCGTCGCCTGCAACACCATGGTCCGGCTGGCAAACTCGCTCAGCTGAGCCAGCTGCTCATCATCCAGATACCAAACCGTGAGATTTTTAAACTGTCCGCACTTGCTCTTGTTTTGCTGCCACCAAATCTCCGCAGCACGCTGATTATACGCGAATAAGGCCACTTCAGCGGACTGGGTGCAGGCCTTCTTAATTCTGCGCTCGTCAGGCAGGCCGAGTTCGATCCACAAGTCGATACCCAGATGATCGTTGCGCAGCCAGGCTTCAGGCTCGTCTTCTGCGCTTAACCCACGGGTAAACTGCAGACGCTCGTCGGCGTACTTAATCCACGCCAGCAGGCGCAGCATCATGCGCTCCTGGGTTTCGGAGGGATGGCGTGCCAGCGTAAGCGACGCGTCGAGGAACTGGTTGCGATCAAGATCGGCCACATTGACCACTGCTTTATAAATTGTCGCTTTCAGCGCCATGAGAGAACTCCATTCGAATCAGGCGCTCATTGTAGCGAAAACCGCGGCAAAAGGCTGTTATGGGGTGATAAATACACCGCTATCAAGGCGCTGATATTGCTTAAATGAGTATGGTATAGTCACCTTGCTAAACCGAGTTTATCTTCGTAGGCTTAATGATATCTCACAGTAAGTCAGTGCGCTGGCGGGAGGGGATGTGAATAATTATTGTGAGTTAATTCGCAAACGGTATGCGGAAATCGCCAGCGGAGATCTGGGGTATGTCCCGGACGCGTTGGGCTGTGTAATGAAAGTGCTTAATGAAGTGGCCTCTGATGAGAGCCTTTCAGAGTCGGTCAGGGAAAAAGCAGCGTATGCTGCGGCGAATTTACTGGTGAGCGATTATGTCGATGAATGATACTTATCAACCTATCAATTGTGATGACTATGACAACCTCGAACTCGCCTGCCAGCATCATTTATTACTGACGCTGGAGCTAAAAGATGGCGAAGTATTGAAGGCAAAAGCCAGCGATCTGGTTTCACGCAAGAATGTGGAATACCTGATAGTGGAAGATGCCGGTGCGACGCGTGAGCTGCGTCTGGACAGAATAGCCAGCTTCAGCCACCCGCAAATCGGCACCGTCGTGGTGAGCGAATCCTGATGACACTAACGGGCAGCCTGGCTGCCCGTTACGCTTTCTGCCACTCAAAACGGACACCCTCTTCTGTCCAACCCTCTTCCGTAATGAAAACCCCTGCCGCAGCAATCAACGTTTCACCATAGAACAGCAGCGGCGTGGTGTCGCGCTGCCACGGCGGCACGTTGCACTCCTGCCAGATTTTCTTCAGCTTGCGTCCCCCGTTGCGCCCAACGATATGCAGCATGCCGCCAGCCTTAAAGCGCACGGTGACCGGTTCACCGGGCTTCGGCAGCCGCACATGACCAGACGACAGGAGAGAAACGCGTCCTGCCTCACCGGGCAATACCAGCGGTGCGTCAGGAGAAAGCCAGTCGAGCACTACATCAGTCAGCGAGGGCATGGACTTTATCCACCAGAGTTCCCCTTTATAGCGTCTAACGTCAAAACCGTTAAGGTGGACGCACGGGGAAGCATCATCCCGCGCCATGGCAACTTCGTCCCAGATACGGCTCAGCATCGCCCGCGATGGCATTGCCGCATGATGAGAGGCCAGCCAGCGGCGTAACAGCGCGGCGCGACGTACCGGGCTCATCGCTTGCATCGGGGCGATCGCCAGCCCCCCGTCGGCAGAAATCAGCCCAGCCAGCTCGCCGCTCAACAGCTCGTCCAGCAACGACTCCTGTTCGGCGCACAGCATGGCGCTTCTTGCCGTCGCGTCGGCGAAATGCGGCCAGCGCTCGCTTAAAAGCGGAAGGACGCGCAGACGAAGGAAGTTGCGGTCATAGCCGTCATCCCGGTTGCTCTCATCTTCAATCCAGTTCAGCTGATATTCTCGCGCCCAGGCTTCAAGCGAGGCGCGCGTCTCGCCAAGCAGCGGACGCAGTAACGTTGTACCGGCAAAGTCAGAACGCGCCGGCATGGCAGAAAGCCCCGCCGGCCCGCTGCCCCGCTTAAGCGCAAGTAGAAAGGTTTCACACTGATCGTCCAGGTGCTGGGCCGTGACCAGCGCTTCTCCGGTACGTAATGCCCCGGCAAACGCGGCATAGCGGGCTTTACGTGCCTGCGCCTCGATGCCCAGCCCTTCCTCCGCAAGCATGACGCGTTCAACGATGAGCGGGATCGCCCAGGCCGCACACAAGGCTTCGCAGTGCGCCACCCACTCCTCTGCGTGAGGACTTAATCCGTGATGAATATGCATCGCCCGGAGCTGGACGTCAGGTTCCCGATCGCGCCAGCGCTTAAGGCGATGGAGCAGAACGGTGGAATCCAGGCCACCGCTAAACCCCACCAGCAGCTGGCGGTACGGTGAAACGGCTTGTGCGATAGCGGGTAAGGTCATAGGGAATTACACATAAAAAATGCCCGAGCTGAGCGGGCATTATCACACAGGACGAACATTACTGCTGATAAAGCTCCAGCGGCAGGCCGTCCGGGTCGTTGAAAAAGGTAAAGCGCTTGTCGGTGAACGGATCGACGCGAATCGCTTCGCACGGCACGCCGTGTGCTTCCAGATGCTTAACTGCGCTATCCAGGTCATCGACGCTGAAGGCGAGATGGCGCAGGCCGCAGGCTTCCGGGCGGGACGGACGAGCAGGAGGAAAAGGAAAAGAGAACAGTTCAATCACATACTGCCCGTTTAACGCCAGGTCCCCCTTCCAGGAGTCGCGCTCCTCGCGGTAGGCCTCACTCATAAGCGTGAAGCCAAGGATGTCGCAGTAGAAGGCCTTACTTTTCGCGTAATCGGTCGCAATGATCGCAATATGATGAACAGCTTTTAAACCCAGCATAGCTTCTCCTTTTTATGATCCCTGAACGTTACAACCGAAAACCCGCACCATGCAAGCGGTCACCCTTATTTTAGGACTCGCACCCAGTAAACGCCGTTTTCGTCGCGCTTCGCACCGTGGATATCCGTCTCAAAACCGGGATAGTGACGCCCTACCGAACAAAGCATCAGCAGGAAATCGAGCACGGCCCGACTCTCTTCGGTAATCATCTCTCCCGGCATCAGGAGCGGTACGCCCGGCGGGTAGGGCAGGATCATGTTCGCCGATACGCGCCCGACCAGGTTTTCCAGCTCAACGGTTTCGACCTCCCCTTTCACCTGGCGCTGCCATGCCTTGTGCGGGGTAAACTTCATCTCCGGTAAGACATCGAACGCCTGAAGCATCAGACGCGGTAGATCGTGCTGACGGATCAGCCTGTGGATCCCCTGGGCCAGATCCTGAATGCGCATATTACGGTAGAAGTCAGGATCCTCCGCATAGAGATCCGGCAGCATGTTCTTCACCCGCAGGTTGAGATCGTAGGCTCGCTTAAACTCCATCAGCCCGCGCAGCAATCCCATCGCCCGGGTTTTGTCGATCCCAATGCTGAACAGGAACAGCAGGTTATAGGGACCGGTTTTCTCCACCACCACGCCACGTTCATCAAGGAATTTCGCGACCAGCGCGGCCGGAATACCTTCATCGCTCATCTTGCCCTGCTCGTCCATGCCCGGCGTCAGGATCGTCACTTTTACCGGGTCGAGGAACATATGGTCGCTATCGGCATCCCGGAAGCCATGCCAGTCTTCGCCGGGCGAGACGGGCCAGCATTCTGCCTCATCAATCTCTTCCGGCTGCCAGATATCAAAGAACCAGCCGTCGGCTTCATCTTTCAGCCGCTGCACCTCTTTACGGAAATGCAGCGCGCGCTCCACCGAACGGTTGATGAGACGTTTACCCGGGTTGCCGCGCAGCATCGCCGCGGCCGTTTCGATAGACGCCACCAGCGGATAGCTCGGCGAGGTGGTGGTATGCATCATAAAGGCTTCGTTAAAGGTCTCCTCGTCGTACTCGCCTTTAATGTGAATAAGCGAAGCCTGGGAAAACGCGGCCAGCATTTTGTGCGTCGACTGCGTTTCGAAGAATACTTTACCCGGCACGCGCTCGCCGCTCATGCCGCTTTTACCCGCGTAAATCGGGTGGAAATTAGTGTACGGTACCCACGCGGAATCGAAGTGGATCGACGGCACGTCCAGCGTCTTTTTGATCCAGTTTGTGTTGTACAGCAGACCGTCGTAGGTCGAGTTGGTGATGACCGCATGAACAGGCCAGCTTGCGCCAGGAATTGCCGCGACCTTACTTTCAATGGCTTCATGGGTAAACTCCCGGCGCGGAATGCCGCCAAGAATACCGAGCGCGTTACGCGTGGGCGACAGCCAGAGCGGTACGACGTCGCTCATCATCAGCAGGTGCGCCAGCGATTTATGGCAGTTACGGTCAATCAGCAGGGTGCTGCCGGCAGGCGCGGCGTACATCCCGACGATTTTGTTCGAGGTCGAGGTGCCGTTGGTCACCATATAGCTCTGCTCGGCCCCAAAGGTGCGGGCGATATACTCTTCGGCTTCCAGATGAGGGCCGGTGTGATCCAGCAGAGAGCCTAATTCGGTGACCGAAATTGACACGTCCGCTTTCAGCGTGTTGCCACCAAAGAAATCATAGAACAGGCAGCCCACCGGGCTTTTTTGGTAGGCCGTCCCCGCCATATGGCCTGGCGTACAAAAGGTATATTTCCCCTCCTTCACGTAGGTGAAGAGCGCGCGGGTAAACGGCGGAGTGATGTTATCGAGATATTCATTCGTGTATTGCTGAATTCGGGTCGCAATATCGTCCGCCACGCCGAGGGAATATTCAAAAAACCACAGCGCCATACGCATATCATTAGCGCTGACGTCCATGGTTGAGTGAGTATTAATAAATGCGTACAGCGGGAGGTATTCGTTCAGCTTGTTGATGTCGCTGCACAGTTCGAGATCATATTCGTCCCAGTCGAAGATCACGCCGCAGATACGCGGGTTGTGCTCGATGAACTTCAGCAGGTCGGCGCTGTTGTGCGGCCAGATTAGCTGATACCCACGCGACTGCATGGCTTGCTCCAGCTCCTTAATCGGCTCATCTTTATAAAAGACGCCGTGTGGCCCCATAATGGCAATGATATTCATGGGCTTCCTCCTTTAAAAACATTAGCTAAGCATAGCCCGGCTAAACCGCAGGTATAAAAAAAGCCGCAACAGTGTGCGGCTTTTCAGATAATTGTGAAGCTTACGCGTAACCGTAGGTCATCAGGCGCTGGTAACGGCGGTTGAGCAGATCTTCTGTGCTCAGCACGTCCAGGTCCGCCAGGTCTGCCAGCAGCTGCGCTTTCAGAGACGCTGCCATCACTTCCGGCTTACGATGTGCACCACCCAGCGGTTCCGGGATGATGGAATCGATCAGCTTCAGCTCTTTCAGGCGTGGCGCAATGATGCCCATTGCTTCTGCAGCCAGCGGCGCTTTGTCAGCGCTCTTCCACAGAATGGACGCGCAGCCTTCCGGGGAGATAACGGAATAGGTGCTGTACTGCAGCATATTCACTTTATCACCCACGCCGATCGCCAGCGCACCGCCGGAACCACCCTCACCGATAACGGTACAGATGACCGGCACCTTCAGACGAGACATCTCGCGCAGGTTGCGCGCGATGGCTTCAGACTGACCGCGCTCTTCCGCGCCCACGCCAGGGTATGCACCTGGGGTGTCGATGAAGGTGATGATTGGCATGTTGAAACGCTCAGCCATCTCCATCAGACGCAGGGCTTTACGGTAGCCTTCTGGTGCTGGCATACCGAAGTTACGACGGATTTTCTCTTTGGTTTCACGACCTTTCTGATGACCAATGATCATCACCGGGCGTCCGTCCAGACGCGCGATACCGCCAACGATAGCTTTATCGTCAGCGTATGCGCGATCGCCTGCCAGTTCGTCAAATTCGTCAAACGCCAGGCGGACATAATCCAGGGTGTACGGACGCTGTGGATGGCGAGCCAGCTGGGCCACCTGCCATGCGCCGAGATCGGCAAAGATTTTGCGCGTCAGCTCTACGCTTTTCTCGCGCAGACGATGCACTTCTTCGTCGATGTTAATATCCAGTTTTTCATCCTGACGGCTTACCGCTGTCAGAGAATCGATTTTCGCTTCCAGCTCAGCAATCGGCTGTTCGAAATCAAGGAAATTCAGACTCATAGTATTCCTGTATTAGTCAAACTCCAGTTCCACCTGCTCCGAACCAATGAGGCCACGGAGATCGTTCAGTAAACGATCGCTCGGAGAGACACGCCACGTTGCACCAAAGCGCAACCGCGCACGTGCATCCGCCCTCTGATAGTAGAGATGTACTGGAATTGTCCCCGAGCGGTGGGGTTCCAGAGACTGACGGAGTCGGTTTAAAAGCTGGTCATCAATTTGCCTGTCCGTCAGCGAGATAGCAAGCCCGCGAGCATATTTTTCCCGGGCTTCGTCAATGTCCATCACTTCGCGGGCGGTCATTTTAAGCCCCCCACTGAAGTCATCAAAGCTGACCTGTCCGCTGACGATAAGTATGCGGTCTTTTTCCAGCAATTGCTGGTATTTATCCAACGCGTCGGTGAACAGCATCACCTCCAGACGCCCGGAACGGTCATCCAACGTACAGATGCCGATACGATTGCCGCGCTTGGTGACCATAACCCTTGCAGCAATCACGAGCCCCGCAGCCGTGGTGATTTTACCACGTTCTGTCGGATGCATGTCTTTAAGCCTGTGGCCGCCGACATAGCGCTCAATTTCTTTAATGTACTGGTTGATCGGGTGCCCCGTCAGGTACAAGCCTAACGTTTCACGCTCCCCATCCAGTACCACCTGTTCTGGCCACGGCTGGCAGTTGGAATAGGATTGCTCGATCTGCTCTGGCTCTTCCGCCAGCACACCGAACATATCCGCCTGACCAATGGCTTCCGCTTTTGCGTGCTGATCCGCCGCTTTCAGGGCGTCGCCGAGGGAATTCATCAGCGCGGCGCGGTGCGGCCCCAGCCTGTCAAACGCGCCGGACATGATCAGTTTTTCCAGCACGCGACGGTTCAGTTTTTTGGTATCGGTACGGGCGCAAAGATCGAACAGCTCGCGGAAATACCCGCCGTTGTTACGCGCCTCGATGATCGCCTCGATCGGACCTTCGCCTACGCCTTTGATCGCGCCGATCCCGTAAACGATCTCTCCGTCATCGTTGACGTGGAAGTGGTAGAGCCCTGAGTTAATATCCGGCGGCAGGATCTTGAGTCCCATGCGCCAGCACTCGTCCACCAGGCCAACCACCTTCTCGGTGTTATCCATATCGGCCGTCATTACCGCCGCCATAAATTCAGCAGGATAGTGCGCCTTCAGCCACAGCGTTTGATACGACACCAAAGCATAGGCGGCGGAGTGAGATTTGTTAAATCCGTACCCGGCGAATTTCTCCACCAGGTCGAAGATTTTCATCGCCAGCTCGCCGTCAACGCCGTTTTTCTTCGCCCCGTCTTCAAAAATGGAGCGCTGCTTGGCCATCTCTTCCGGCTTTTTCTTACCCATCGCACGACGCAGCATGTCCGCGCCGCCGAGCGTATAGCCGGAAAGCACCTGGGCAATCTGCATGACCTGTTCCTGATACAGGATGATGCCGTAGGTGGGTTCCAGTACCGGCTTCAGGCTTTCATGCTGCCACTGAACGTCCGGGTAAGAAATCTCTTCGCGACCGTGCTTACGGTCGATAAAGTTATCTACCATCCCTGATTGCAGTGGGCCCGGACGGAACAGGGCGACCAGTGCGATCATATCTTCGAAGCAGTCAGGCTGCAGACGTTTAATCAGATCTTTCATGCCGCGGGATTCAAGCTGGAAGACGGCTGTCGTCTCCGAGCGCTGCAGCATGTCGAAACTTTTCTTGTCATCCAGCGGGATGGCGGCAATGTCTATCGGCTCAAGACCCTGCTTTTCCCGGCGCGGGTTGATCATCTTCAGCGCCCAGTCGATGATCGTCAGCGTACGCAGGCCGAGGAAGTCAAACTTCACCAGCCCGGCGTATTCCACGTCGTTCTTATCAAACTGAGTAACCGGATGCTCACCGGCTTCATCGCAGTAGAGCGGCGCGAAGTCGGTAATTTTGGTCGGCGCAATAACCACGCCCCCCGCATGCTTACCGGCGTTACGCGTGACGCCTTCAAGCTTGCGCGCCATGTCGATCAGCGCTTTGACTTCTTCGTCCGCTTCGTAGATTTCCGGCAGCTGTGGTTCAGCCTCAAAGGCTTTCGCCAGCGTCATGCCCGGATCGGGCGGCACCAGCTTAGAAATGCGATCGACAAACCCGTAAGGATGGCCCAGCACGCGGCCCACGTCACGGATAACCGCTTTCGCCGCCATCGTACCAAACGTAATAATCTGCGATACCGCATCACGGCCGTACATATCGGCCACGTGCTCGATCACCTGGTCGCGTTTCTCCATGCAGAAGTCGACGTCGAAGTCGGGCATCGAGACACGTTCCGGATTAAGGAAACGTTCGAACAGCAGGTCGAACTCCAGCGGATCGAGGTCGGTAATTTTCAGCGCATACGCCACCAGCGAACCTGCACCGGAGCCACGCCCCGGCCCGACCGGCACGCCGTTATCTTTCGACCACTGGATAAACTCCATAACGATCAGGAAGTAGCCCGGGAAGCCCATCTGGTTGATCACCTGGAGTTCAATGTCCAGGCGTTCGTCATACTCAGGACGACGCTTTTTACGCTCTTCTTCATCCGGGAACAGGAATTCCAGACGCTCTTCCAGACCTTCTTTTGATTTCGCGACCAGGAAATCTTCCGTGGTCATGTCACCCGTCGGGAACTGCGGCAGGAAGTATTCGCCGAGGCGGACGGTAACGTTGCAACGCTTGGCGATCTCTACGCTGTTTTCCAGCGCTTCGGGAATATCGGAGAAGAGTTCACACATCTCCTCCTCGCTGCGCATGTACTGTTGAGCGGAGTAATTACGCGGCCGCTTCGGATCGTCGAGCGTAAAGCCATCGTGGATCGCCACGCGAATTTCGTGCGCGTCAAAATCTCCCGGTTCGAGAAAGCGTACATCGTTTGTCGCGACGACGGGCAGACCGCGTTCTTCCGCAAGTGCGACCGCCGCATGAAGATAGCTCTCTTCGTCCTGGCGACCGGTGCGGATCAACTCCAGATAATAACGATCCGGGAAATACTCTTCGTAGAACGAGACGCATTGATCCACCAGCGCGCTATTGCCGCGCAGCAGTGATTTGCCGACGTCACCCATACGGCCACCGGAGATCAGCAGCAGCCCTTCGTTGAGCTCGGCCAGCCAGTCGCGGTCGATCCACGGGCCCAGCGCACCATATCCGCGCTGATAGGCTTTTGAGATAAGCAGCGTGAGGTTTTGATAACCCGTGTTGTTCATCGCCAGCACGGAGATTTGCGTCAGTTCATCCCCGATGAGGTCGCTCTGCACGTGGAAATCCGCGCCGACGATGGGCTTTATCCCCGCGCCGTGCGCTGTTCCGTAGAACTTCACCAGGCCACACAGGTTGGTAAAATCGGTGATCGCCAGCGCAGGCATGCCAAGGGAGGCCGCCTTTTTTACCAGCGGCCCGGTCTTCGCCAGCCCATCGATCATGGAGTAGTCGCTATGCACCCGCAGGTGTACGAAACGTGGTTCAGCCATCTTCAGATTCCGCGTTACTTAATTGCTTGCGTATTGATTCAGGACACCCGTCCCAGCGCGCGTTTCACCGGGCCGAAACTGCGCCGGTGGTGTTCGGTTGCGCCATGTTCAGCCAGCCTCTCCAGGTGGAAAGGTGTGGGATACCCCTTGTGCTGGGCGAAACCGTACTGAGGGTAAGTGAGGTCCAGCGCGGCCATTTCGGCGTCGCGCGTCACTTTGGCAATAATAGAAGCTGCGCTAATTTCTGCGACCCGGCTATCGCCTTTGACGACCGCCATTGAAGGCATGGGCAATGCCGGACAGCGGTTGCCGTCAATCAGGACATATTCCGGGGAAATTTTCAGGCCCGCTACCGCACGCTGCATCGCCAGCATCGTGGCGTGCAAAATATTCAGTTCATCTATTTCATGCGGTTCAGCGCGCCCCAGGCTCCAGGCCAGCGCCTTCTCCTGAATCTCACTAAACAGCGCCAGCCGGCGCTTTTCAGACAATTTTTTAGAGTCGTTCAGCCCGACGATCGGCCGAGCCGGATCGAGGATCACCGCAGCGGTCACCACTGCCCCGACTAACGGACCACGACCCACTTCGTCCACGCCCGCCACAAGATGGGTGTGAGGATAAACAAATTCCATCATTTCGCTAGCTCCAGCACCGCATCGGCCGCTTGCTCATCAGCATTACAGCGGATCAGTTGATGCAGTTCGCGGAAGGTATCGTGCATCTGGTGGCTGGTCTTGCCGTTGGCGAGCAGCGGCAGCAGCGCATCGGCAAGCGCCTGCGGCTGGCACTCATCCTGCAGCAGTTCTTTCACCAGCTCGCGCCCGGCAAGCAGGTTCGGCAGGGAGACATAATCCGTTTTCACCAGACGTTTTGCCAGCCAGAAAGTGAACGGCTTCATGCGATAACCGACCACCATCGGACATTTCGCCAGCATGCATTCCAGCGCCGCCGTGCCGGAGGCTAGCAGTGCGGCATCGCTCGCATACATCGCTTCCCGCCCTTTGCCGTCCAGAAGACGGACGTGGAGATCCGGGGCGACTTCCGCTTTGATGCGCTCAAACTGCTCGCGGCGTTTGGCATTCACCAGCGGCACGACCACTTCGAGATCGGGGTACGTCTGGCGAAGAATTTGCGCTGTCTTGAGGAAATCGGCGCTCAGCATCTCAACCTCTGCGCCACGGCTGCCCGGCAGCAAGGCCAGACAGTGCACATCATGGGGAATGCCCAGCACGTCGCGCGCCGCGTTTTTATCCGGATCCAAGGGCATCGCATCAGCCATGGTATGGCCGATAAAACGGCACGGAACATTAAATCTGTCGTAAAACGCTTTTTCGAAAGGCAGAAAAGCCAGCACCAGGTTGGTGGACCGTCCGATTTTGAAAACGCGTTTCTGTCGCCACGCCCAGACGGACGGACTGACGTAGTGAATCGTTTTGATACCCTGCTTTTTCAGATTCCCTTCGAGGGTAATGTTGAAATCAGGTGCATCGATACCGACAAACACATCGGGTTTGAGTTCGGTAAAACGACGGGTGAGATCGGCGCGGATGTGCAGCAAACGGCGTAGCCGCCCCAGCACCTCAACGATGCCCATCACGGCGAGCTCCTCCATTTCATACCAGGCTTCACAGCCTTCGGCCTGCATTAGCGGGCCAGCAACGCCGACAAAACGAGCATTGGGTACACGCGCCTTAAGCGCGCGGATGAGACCGGCACCAAGAATATCGCCGGAGGTTTCTCCGGCGACCAGGGCTATCGTAAGCGGACGACCGTCGACCATTAACGAATCAGACCCCTTGTGGAACGGTCAAAGAATTCCATGAACGCGTTCACTTCCGGGTGCTTATTCGCCAGCTCGGCAATTTCCGGCTTCGCCTCTTCCAGCGTTTTACCGCTACGGTACAGCAGTTTGTACGCGTTGCGGATGGCAGTAATCGCTTCGCGACTAAAACCACGACGCTTGAGGCCTTCGATGTTCACGCCAAACGGCGTGGCATGGTTGCCCTGCGCAATCACATACGGTGGGACGTCCTGCGCCACACCGGAGCATCCGCCAACCATCACGTGCGCACCAATGATGCAGAACTGATGGACTGCGGTCATGCCGCCAATAATTGCGAAGTCATCAACCGATACGTGTCCTGCCAGCGTTGCGTTGTTGGCAAGAATACAGCGGTCACCTACGGTACAGTCGTGCGCAATATGCGCATTAACCATAAACAGGTTATCGCTGCCCACCTTCGTCAACCCACCACCCTGTACTGTTCCACGATGAATGGTGACGCTTTCGCGAATACGGTTACGATCGCCAATTTCCAGACGGGTCGACTCACCAGCATATTTTAGATCCTGGTTAACTTCGCCGATGGAAGCGAACTGATAGATCTCGTTATTGCAGCCAATGGTCGTGTGACCGTTCACGACAACGTGAGATTTCAGTACTGTACCCTCACCAATTTCGACATGGGGTCCAACAATACAAAACGGGCCAATGTGGACGTTAGCACCAATGATGGCACCGGTTTCCACAATCGCGGTAGGATGAATAAAGGCGGATTTATCAATCACGTATCAGGACTCCCGGCTACGAGCACACATCATCGTCGCTTCGCAAACAACTTTGCCGTCAACCAGCGCTACGCCTTTGAAGCGAGTCAGGCCACGACGCGTTTTTTCAAAAGTGACTTCCATGATCATCTGATCACCAGGCACGACAGGGCGCTTAAAGCGCGCTTCATCGATACCCGCGAAGTAATACAGCTCACCTGGCTCCAGTTTACCGACGCTTTTAAACGCCAGGATACCGGTAGCCTGAGCCATCGCTTCCAGAATCAACACACCCGGGAAGATAGGCTTCCCAGGGAAGTGCCCCTGGAAGAACGGCTCGTTCACGGAAACATTTTTCACTGCGCGCAGAAAACGACCTTCTTCAAAATCCAGCACACGGTCTACCAGCAGAAACGGGTAGCGGTGCGGCAGAAGTTCTAAAATCTCTTCAATATGCAGAGTATGAGTGTCAGTAGTCAAAATACTCTTCCTGTCAAAATGTACTGATAACAATAATAACACGGCCTGCCGGTTTATTAGAAAGCCGACAGGCCGGGAAAAATAGCGTTAAACGGATGACGCTTAATCTTGTTGATCGATCTTACGCTCAAGAGACTTGAGGCGCTTGTTCATATCATCAATGTTCATCACCAGAGCTGCTGTTTTACGCCATACCTTGTTGGGCTGAAGCGGAATGCCGGAGGAATAGACGCCAGGTTCAGTGATAGGACGCATTACCATGCCCATTCCCGTCACGGTGACCTTGTCGCATATTTCCATATGGCCATTAATCACGCTCGCGCCGCCAATCATGCAATAACGGCCAATTTTCAGGCTGCCTGCCATGATGACGCCACCCGCAACCGCGGTATTGTCGCCAATCACAACGTTATGCGCAATCTGGCACTGGTTATCGATGATAACACCATTGCCAATGATCGTGTCGTCAAGCGCGCCACGGTCAATTGTGGTACAGGCGCCGATCTCTACGCGATCGCCAATAATAACGCGACCAAGCTGCGGGATCTTAACCCAGTTACCGCGATCGTTAGCGTAACCAAAGCCATCGGAACCAATCACGGTGCTGGACTGGACGAGGCAATTTTCGCCAATTTCAACGTCATGATAAACGGACACGTTGGCCCATAAACGGGTCCCGGCGCCGATTTTCGTATTTTTCCCAACGAAGCAACCTGGGCCAATGATGACGTTATCGCCCAGCACAACGCCGGATTCGATAACCGCATTCGCGCCAACGGCGACGTTGTTACCCAGCCTGGCCGTCGCATCAATCGCTGCACTGGCAGCAATGTTCTGGGCCGGCTGCGGCGTGGTATCGAGAATTTGAGCCATGCGTGCATATGTCAGGTAGGGGTTTTTCACTACCAGCGCGCTTACAGTGGCAAATGGAAGATCGTCCTGCGTCAGTACAACAGCTGACGCCTGGCATTGAGCCAGTTGCTCACGGTACTTAGGGCTTACCATGAAGGTAATCGTGCCAGCTTTAGCAGATTGCATGGACGCAACAGCGGTGATGACGATATCGCCATCACCGTGTAATTCTGCATCCAACTGCTGAGCTAAATCAGCCAGTCGAATTGAAGGCATTACTTATTTAACCTGTTTCAGAACATCAGCAGTGATGTCTTTAACATCTTTGCTGTTGAAAGCAACGGCGTTCGCATCAACAACCAGATCGATGCTCTGATCGGCAGCCACTGCTTTAACAGCGGTCTGAATGCGAGTCACCAGCTTGCCGCGTTCTTCGTTAGAACGACGCTGACGATCCTGCTCGAAAGCCTGCGCTTTCTGGGAGAACGTCTGGCGCTGAGCCATTACGTCTTTTTCCAGCTTGCTGCGGTCGCTTGCTTTCATGGTAGAACCATCACGCTGCAGACGCTGCATTTTGGACTGAAGATCGTTTTCCATACCCTGCAGTTCGCTTGCACGGCCTTTGAATTCGTTTTCCAGAGTCGCAGAAACACCTGTTTTCTGTGCAACCTGCTGGAACAAATTACCCATGTTGACGATTGCAATTTTGTCTGCTGCCTGAGCAGAAGTTGCCATCGCTAAACCGAGACCTGCAGCTAATAACCACTTTTTCACAATTAACTCCTTTCCATCCCATTGGCACCAGAAGGTACCGTTCTTTGCGTGGCAAGGCGACCGTGTTACCGATCGCCAGTTGTCAGCGCTACACTGCCAACGCATTCCTTTGCAGCGGATTATTACCAGGTTTTACCAATGTTAAACTGGAATTGCTCCGCTTTGTCTCCATCGTATTTCTTAAACGGCTGGGCGTAAGAGAAGACCAACGGCCCCAGCGGTGACATCCATTGTAATGCGATACCGGCAGACATGCGAATATTGCTCGGATCGCTGTAGTCTGGAACGCCCTCTGCGCGCATCTGGGCAGTATTCTGCCAGTTGGTATCCCACACGGTACCTGCATCCCAGAAGAAGGACGTACGGACCGAGTTCGCGTATTTATCACTGATAAACGGCGTTGGCGTAATGAACTCCAGGCTGGCAACGGCCATGGCGTTACCGCCCACCGCGTCATCAGAGCTACAGACTTCGGAAGAGGAAGACTTATTACAGTTATCTTTGTCGTTCCCGCCGTAGTAAACCGCTTTCGGACCAATGTTGTTGGACTGGAAACCACGAACGGTGCTGGAGCCACCCGCATAGAAGTTTTCATAGAACGGCAGTTCTTTGCCACCCAGACCATCGCCATAGCCCCAACGGGTACGACCCAGAACCACCCACTTATGATCGTCATCGATCGGGAAGTAGGATGCGGTATCAAGCGTGACCTTATAGAACTCGTTATCGGAACCCGGAACTGTAACTTTACCGTTCAGGTTGACGCGAGAACCTTCCGTTGGGAAGTAGCCGCGGTCGAGACGGTTATAGGTCCAACCGTAGTTAAAGGTGAAGTCATCCGCCGCGAAGCCATTGTCATGACCAGTTTTGCTGGTTGACTGGCCGATAGAGTCCAGATAACGCCACATCGCCACCTGAGGTTGCATGTTGGACAGGTCGTTATGCACGTAACCTAAGCCCGCACGCAGGGTGTTGTATTCGTTAACCGGGAAGCCAAGCGTACCGTCTACACCGTAACTCTTGTTGGTGTAAGAAGACAGATCCGCGTCGTCTGCTTTAAAGTCGTTATAGAAAATACGACCGCCCAGGCTCACACCGTCTACGGTGAAGTATGGGTTAGTTACAGAGAACTCAGAGTAGGTCTGGTAGTCGTTTTTGGTGCCGTTAATACCGACAGAGTAACCTGTACCCAGCCAGTTATCCTGCTGCACGCCGACCTGGAAGCTGACGCCGCTTTCAGTACCGTAGCCCACACCGAAGTTGAAGCTACCGGTATTGCGCTCTTTCACTTTATAAACGACATCAACCTGATCCGGGCTGCCCGGTACGCGCTGGGTATCGGTATCCACCGTTTCAAAATAACCCAGACGGTTCAGACGCTCTTTACCCTGATCAACGAGGTCGCTACCCAACCATGCGCCTTCCATCTGACGCATTTCGCGACGCAGAACGGAATCTTTGGAGGTGTCGTTACCGACGAAGCGGATCTTACGCACGTAGAAACGGTTGCCCGCATCAACATTCACATGCAGCTTAACGGTTTTATCCGCGTCATTGATTTCAGGCTGAGTCTGTACGCGCGGATAGGCATAACCATAGCGGCCGAGCAGCTTCTTAATGCTGTCTTCCATTTTGGTTACTTTGGAACCGCTATACAGGTCGCCTGGCTGAATTTTGGTCAGTGATTCGATTTCAGCAGAATGCCCCGCCAGATTACCACTCACTTCAACACCAGAAAGCTTGTACTGCTCGCCTTCGGTGATGTTAACCGTGATGTAGATGCCTTTCTTGTCCGGAGTCAGACTGACCTGAGTCGAGTCGATGTTGAAACGCGCATAGCCACGATCGAGATAGTAGCTGCGCAGGGTTTCAAGGTCGCCCGCCAGTTTCTGTTTCTGATATTTGCGATCGCCTACCACGTTCCACCATGGCACTTCATCGCGCAGCTGGAAGGTGGAGATCAGTTCGTCGGTGCTGAACGCATGGTTGCCGACAATGTTGATCTGCTGGATCTTCGCAGAAACACCTTCCTGGAAGACCAGCTTCAGGTCAACACGGTTACGTGGCAGCGGAGTGACAACCGCTTTCACGCTGGCACTGTATTTACCGACGCTGTAGTAGAAGTCTTCCAGACCTTTTTCAATGTCTGAAAGGGTTGTGCGGTCCAGAGATTCACCCACACGAACACCCGATGCTTCAAGGTTTTGCTTGAGCATGTCATCTTTCACCGACTTGTTACCGGAGAAAGTGATACTGGCGATCGTTGGACGTTCTTTTACCTGTACCAGCAGCGTATCACCATCGCGCAGGACGCGAACGTCCTCAAAGTTGCCGGTGGCAAACAGAGCACGGATGGTGTTACTGATATCATCATCATTAACCGTATCGCCGGGGCGTACAGGCATACTGAGGAGGGCCGCACCAACGGCGACACGCTGGAGGCCTTCGAAATGAATGTCTTTCACTACGAACCCGTCAGCACCGTATACGGTGGCGCTGCTAAACAGCAGCGACGCTATGAGCAACTTTTTCATCGCCATCGTTATTATGCGTTCTTCCTAACACTCTCTTACAACCGAGAGAAATCATTGAAAAGTGCAAGCCCCATTAACAGCACCAGCAGAATCGAGCCAATGCGATAACTAAAGTCTTGAACTCGCTCGGATACCGGTCCGCCTTTTAGCTTTTCAATCGCTAAAAACAGCAGATGACCCCCGTCTAAAACGGGAAGCGGGAACAGGTTGATTATCCCAAGGTTCACGCTAATGAGCGCGAGGAACATGAGATAGTAAATCACCCCGAATTCCGCTGACATCCCAGCCCCCTGAGCAATCGAAATTGGCCCACTGAGGTTGTTCAGTTTCACATCACCGGTTATCAATTTCCCCAACATGTTGACCGTCAGCTTCATCAGTTGCCATGTTTTATCCGTGGCTTCAAGGATGGCGCTGAACGGCCCATACTGGCGTATTGTCTTGTACTCATCTGGCAGCGGGATCACCTTTGGCACAACGCCTGCAAACCCTTCTGCCTTTTTGCCGACCGACTTCGTATCCGGAATCAGCGTCAGCGAAAGCGGACTACCCTGCCTTTCAACTTCCAGCGCGAGAGACGTTCCCGGATTATCGCGCACCAGAGTAACAAAGGTCATCCACTCTGTTAATGGTTGACCATCGACTTTAACGATCCTGTCGCCCGCTTGCAAACCCGCTTTGCTCGCTGCCGAATTTGCCTGTACTTCGGCTAATACCGGCTCGATCTGCGGACCGCGCGGACGAATGCCCAGCGCAGCGACGGGATCCTCTTTGTCTGGCTCGAAACGCCAGTGGCGTAAATCAAGTACTTTGTCCTGACGCGTATCAGAACCAAACGGCGATACGCTGATGGTGGTCTGCGGATCGCCAATTTTGGCTACCAGCTGCAGTCGCACGGCATCCCAATCAGGGGTTTCGATGCCATCAATCGCTTTAAGTTCCATCCCGGATGTAATTTGCGCACTCGCCGCGATGGAGTTGGGGGCAATTTCACCTACCACAGGACGCACGCCAGGAACGCCGATGATGAACACCAGCCAGTAAGCGAAAATCGCAAAGATGAAGTTGGCTACCGGTCCGGCAGCAATGATGGCGGCGCGTTGTCCAACGGTTTTATTGTTGAATGCGCTGTGTCGCAGCTCAGGAGCGACAGGCTCGACGCGTTCGTCGAGCATTTTGACGTAGCCGCCCAGCGGAATAAGGGCGATGACAAATTCTGTGCCATGACGGTCTGTGCGCGTCCAGAGTGATTTACCAAAACCGATGGAAAACCGCTCTACGCGCACGCCACAGCGGCGAGCAACCCAGAAATGGCCAAATTCATGCACGGTAATCAGTACACCCAGTGCAACAATGAACGCCGCCAGATTCCAGAGAATGCTCAGCATAAAACCTTCCGTTAAATCGTCCCGAATACCAGTAAAAGCAAACACGCAAACACTGGAACAGCCGCTGTCAGGCTATCAATGCGATCCAGTATACCGCCATGCCCTGGAATCAGGTGTCCGCTATCCTTAATCCCTGCTTCGCGCTTAAACATACTTTCGGTCAAATCACCGAGCACGGAGGCAAGCGCAGCAAAAATCGAGCACACCAGCAGTATTGACGGTGCCACTTCAAGATTCGCCCAGACGCCGTAGCCCCAGGAGATGATCGCTGCCGTAAACAGGCCGCCGATGAATCCTTGCCAGGTTTTGCCCGGAGAAACCTTCGGTGCCAGCTTATGTTTGCCAAACAGTTTACCAAACATATAGGCCCCGGAGTCAGCACCCCAGACCAGAATCATTACATAAAGCAGCCAGATCGCACCGCTGTAGTGGTTTTCGTCGTAGTGCCAGGCTCGCAGCGCAACCATACCCCAGAAAAAAGGAATAATTGTGAGCAAACCAAAAATCAGTCGCAGCACTTTTGAATTACGCCATAATGCCGCAGAACCTGGATAAAAAAGAACCAGCAACAGCGCGGCAACCCACCAGGCCAACGATATCCACAAGGAACCGGCAACCAGTGGCTGATGAATATCATGGTGATATTCAGGCAACGTAAACAGCATTATGGCCAGGATAAAGCCACAAAGTACCGCAAGCCATACTCGCTGAGTGCGCGAGGTAAAGCCGCTAAACTGTCCCCATTCCCACGCGGCGAGCATACACACCACCAGCGTGACAATAGCGAATCCCACCGGGGGCAGTAAAAACAGCGCCGCTATGACAATGGGTATTAATACAAAAGCGGAAATCAGGCGATACTTCAGCAAAAGCTACCCCCATCAGGCTTTGTCGCCACCAGGCTCGGTGCCGCCGAAACGACGCTCTCGATTGGCAAAGGCATGCAGCGCACCTTCAAAGTCTTGTTCATCAAAATCGGGCCAAAGAACATCCGTAAAGTAAAGTTCGGCATAGGCAATTTGCCATATCAAAAAGTTACTTATGCGATGTTCCCCCCCTGTCCTAATTACCAAATCCACGGGAGCCTGTTCATTCATGCAGATTTGCTTGCTCAGCGCCTCTTCATCAATTTGGTCGGGTCTCAACAGCCCTTCCTGAACCTGTTCGGCCAGATGCCGAACGCCCTGGATAATATCCCAGCGTCCGCCGTAATTCGCCGCAATATTCAGCGTAAGACCGGTATTATTTTCCGTCAGCGCTTCTGCTTTACGAATCCGTTCCTGCAAACGTGAGTTAAAACGACTGGTATCGCCAATGATACGCAGGCGGACGTTGTGGCGGTGCAGGCTTTTTACTTCGCTGTCTAGCGCCCACACAAACAATTCCATCAACGCAGTCACTTCCTGCAGAGGCCGATTCCAGTTTTCACTGCTAAAAGCATAGAGCGTTAACGCATCAATGCCGTTGTTGGCGGCAAAAGAAACGGCGCGGCGAACGGATTTCGCCCCCGCTTTATGCCCAAAGGCTCGTATCTTCCCTTGTCTTTTCGCCCAGCGGCCATTGCCATCCATAATGATTGCTACATGACGGCAGCCATGAGCTGGCAAATTTTCGCTTATTGGTTGATTCGCAGACAACATAACGCGTTTTTTGTCCCTGAAAAGGATTTAACGGTACTCAGGAATACTGAAGCCTATACATAAAAAAGCCGTGTCAAACCACGGCTCACCTGACCACATTAAGTCAAATACCTGCGATCAGGTGGCGCAGACTATATCACTGAAGCCCAACGCTAACAAATAGCACGACGACTAGTGCTTGCTTTATCACCAGCTTGCGAGACGTGTCACCTGTTGGCGCGCAATATTACGCGCAGCTGCATCCACCGCCAGCACCTCTTCCACGCTTTGTGGTTCGCGCAAATCCATCATCTCCAGTACCGATAAATTTAACGACGCGATATCGGTAAAACGAATTTGCTGATTCAGAAATGCCTCAACGGTAATTTCATTGGCTGCATTCAGTGCCGTTGTCGCCGCCTGCCCTTGGTCAAAGGCAGTCATCGCAAGCTTCAGACAAGGATAGCGATCGTAATCTGGTTCACTGAACGTCAGGGAACTTAGCTTGCAGAAATCAAGCGGCTTCACGCCGGATTTCACTCGATTTGGCCACGCCATTGAATGGGCAATCGGCGTACGCATGTCCGGCTCGCCCAACTGCGCCAGCACGCTGCCATCCTGATAACGCACCATCGAATGAATGACCGATTGCGGGTGAATCAGTACTTCCATCTGTTTCGCTGACGCATTAAACAACCAGCGCGCTTCAATGTATTCCAGACCTTTGTTCATCATGGTGGCAGAGTCAACGGAGATTTTACGCCCCATCGACCAGTTCGGATGACGGCACGCCTGATCCGGCGTCATGGCGCGCAGTTCAGACAGTGGCGTTTCACGGAACGGGCCACCAGACCCGGTAAGCAGAATCGACACTACGCCATTCTGCTCCAGGTCAGCGTACCCCAGGTTCTGTTGAAAAGGTTGCGGTAAACTCTGAAAAATCGCGTTGTGCTCGCTGTCAACCGGTAGAAGACGCGCGCCGCGCTGCTTCACCGCATCCATAAACAGGCGTCCGCAGGTGACCAACGACTCTTTATTGGCCAGCAAAACATCCTTACCGGCATCAATCGCGGCAAGCGTCGGCAGCAGCCCTGCCGCGCCGACAATGGCCGCCATCACCTGATCCACCTCGTCCAGCGCCGCCATCTCGCAGGCCGCCTGCTGGCCACTCAGCACTTCGGTTCGGCAGCCCTTTTCACGCAGCTGTGCTTTCAGCAGACGTGCGCTCTCTTCGTCATCCATCACCGCATAGCGGGGCGCAAACTCCAGGCACTGTTCGACCATTCGCTGCACATTCTTACCGGCCACCAGCGCTGTCACGGTGTAAAGTTCAGGATTATGGCGAACGACGTCGAGAGTGCTGCAACCGATAGAGCCGGTTGAGCCGAGGAGTGTTAAATGCTTCATGGGATGCCCGAAAAAAGTTAGACCAGATAAAAGCAAAACGCCGCCAGCAAGACCCGAAGTCCCTCTGAACGGCGTTTATCAGTGTACGACAGAAATCAGAACTGCATCAGTTCCGCTTCTTTATCTGCCAGCGCCGCATCAATTTTCTTGATGGCAGCGTCGGTCATTTTCTGAATGTCGTCCTGAGAACGACGATCGTCATCTTCACTGATCTCTTTTTCTTTCAGCAGCGCTTTTACTTTATCGTTCGCGTCGCGACGGACGTTACGCACGGATACACGACCCTGCTCAGCTTCGCCACGAACGACTTTGATCAGATCTTTACGACGCTCTTCCGTCAGCGGAGGCAGTGGAACACGGATGTCTGCGCCCGCAGAGCTTGGGTTCAGTCCGAGGTCAGAGGCCATAATCGCTTTCTCAACGGCCGGGCCCATAGAACGATCGAACACGTTGATTTTCAGCGTACGGGTATCTTCTACCGTTACGCTCGCCAGCTGACGCAGAGGAGTTGGCGTACCGTAGTACTCAACAATGATGCCATCCAGCAGGCTTGGAGAAGCACGGCCAGTACGGATTTTGCTGATTTGGGTTTTGAACGCTTCTACGCATTTTTCCATGCGTACTTCAGCATCTTTTCTGATGTCGTTAATCACGTTACGAATCCTTGAAAACTTGTCTCAGGCAGACTATCCGCCAGCACAGCGCTACAGGTGTGCTAAGTATAGTCGCGTTTAATTCATGACAACGCCAAAGGCGCGCCCGGGTAAGATACCACTACAAAATAAAGCGGAATCTTACCTGTATTTATCGTCAACGGAAATTATTCCGTGATCAAAGTGCCTTCTTTTTCGCCCATGACCACGCGACGCAGTGCGCCTGGTTTGTTCATGTTGAAGACACGGATCGGCAGTTTGTGGTCGCGAGCCAGCGTGAAGGCGGCAAGATCCATCACTTTCAGCTCTTTATCCAGCACTTCGCTGTAACTCAGCTGATCGTACATGGTGGCAGAAGGATCTTTTGCCGGGTCGGCAGTAAACACGCCGTCAACTTTGGTCGCTTTCAGTACCACATCGGCTTCGATCTCGATACCGCGCAGGCAGGCAGCGGAATCGGTCGTAAAGAACGGGTTACCCGTACCGGCGGAGAGGATCACCACGCGGTTGTTGCGCAGCAGGCTGATGGCTTCTGCCCAGCTGTAATTATCGCATACGCCATTCAGTGGAATAGCGGACATCAGGCGGGCGTTCACATAGGCGCGATGGAGCGCATCACGCATCGCCAGGCCATTCATCACGGTTGCCAGCATACCCATGTGGTCGCCCACAACGCGGTTCATCCCCGCTTTCGCCAGACCAGCACCACGGAAAAGGTTGCCACCGCCAATGACCACGCCAACCTGGATACCCAGTTCGACCAGTTCTTTGATTTCCTGTGCCATGCGATCAAGGATGCTTGCGTCAATACCGAAACCTTCCGATCCCTGCAGCGCTTCGCCACTCAGCTTAAGCAGAATGCGTTTGTACACGGGTTTTGCATTGGTAGCCATGTTTCTTTCCTGAGACTGTCAACGATTAAGATGGGGGTTAATTCTGGCGACATGATATGCCGCAAATCAGTACAGCGATACTGGAGCCTGTCTGATTTCCTGTGACGGGTGACAAAAAGAAGCCGCCCTCAGGCGGCTCCTTTTCAATCATTAAGACTGCTTGGACATTGCAGCAACTTCTGCTGCGAAGTCAGTCTCAACTTTCTCGATGCCTTCGCCCACTTCGAAGCGGATGAAGCCAGTTACGTCAGCGTTGTGCTCTTTCAGCAGCTGAGCAACAGACTTGCTTGGGTCCATTACGAATGGCTGGCCAGTCAGAGAAACTTCGCCGGTGAATTTCTTCATGCGGCCTTCAACCATTTTCTCTGCGATTTCTTTTGGTTTACCAGACTGCATCGCGATGTCCAGCTGAACCTGGTACTCTTTCTCTACCACTTCAGCAGACACGTCTTCTGGCTTAACGAATTCTGGCTTGCTTGCAGCGATGTGCATTGCCAGCTGTTTAACCAGCTCTTCGTCAGCGCCTTTAGCCGCAACCAGAACACCGATACGTGCACCGTGCTGGTAAGAACCCAGAACGTCACCTTCCAGAGAAGATACGCGACGGATGTTGATGTTCTCACCGATTTTAGCAACCAGCGCAACACGTTCTTCTTCGAACTGTGCTTTCAGAACTTCAACGTCAGTGATTTTACCAGCAACAGCTGCGTCCAGAACTTTGTTAGCAAATGCCTGGAAACCGCCATCTTTAGCAACGAAGTCAGTCTGGCAGTTAACTTCCAGAATGATGCCGTAGTTGCCGTCGATCTTAGTGATGATCACGCCGTCAGCAGCAACGTTGCCTGCTTTTTTAGCTGCTTTGATCGCACCGGATTTACGCATGTTTTCGATTGCCAGCTCGATGTCGCCGTTCGCTTCAGTCAGCGCTTTTTTGCAATCCATCATGCCTGCGCCAGTACGCTCGCGCAGCTCTTTTACCAGGGATGCGGTAATTTCAGCCATTCTTAAATCCTCGGGAGATGTGAACTGCCCGGCCGGGGGCCAAACAGTGTAAATTGAAAAAAGGGGCCGGTAATGGGCCCCTATTCATACACGGTACTAATAAGGGGTAAAACCTTATTATTCAGCTTCTACGAAGCTTTCTTCCGCCTGAGAAGCCAGATCCTGGGAACGGCCTTCACGAACGGTAGCAGCTACAGCGCTCAGGTACAGGCTAACAGCACGGATTGCGTCGTCGTTACCCGGGATAACGAAGTCAACACCGTCCGGATCGGAGTTGGTATCAACGATAGCGAATACCGGGATACCCAGGTTGTTAGCTTCTTTGATAGCGATGTGCTCGTGGTCTGCATCGATTACGAACAGCGCGTCTGGCAGGCCGCCCATATCTTTGATACCGCCCAGGCTGTTTTCCAGCTTGTCCAGTTCACGAGTGCGCATCAGCGCTTCTTTCTTAGTCAGCTTGTCGAAAGTACCGTCCTGAGACTGGGTTTCCAGATCTTTCAGGCGCTTGATGGACTGACGAACAGTTTTCCAGTTGGTCAGCATGCCGCCCAACCAGCGATGGTTCACGAAGAACTGGTCGCAGCTGTTAGCAGCATCTTTCACAGCTTCGCTTGCAGCGCGCTTAGTACCAACGAACAGAATCTTACCTTTACGGGAAGAGATCTTGTTCAGCTCAGCCAGGGCTTCGTTGAACATTGGTACAGTTTTCTCAAGGTTGATGATGTGAACTTTGTTACGCGCGCCGAAGATGAAAGGCTTCATTTTCGGGTTCCAGTAACGGGTCTGGTGACCAAAGTGAACACCAGCCTTGAGCATGTCGCGCATGGAAACAGTTGCCATGTTTAAAACCTCTATATTGAAAGTTGGGGTTATGCCTCCACGTATCCCATATTACCGACCCCGAAGGGCACCCCGGAATATGTGCCGATACGTGTGTGTTGTTACACAAAGTGAGATTTGTCGCTTCCGTCCAGCCTGTGTATCTGAGATGGATCGGAAGTCCGGCGCGCTTTATACCACAAAACACGACCAGAAACCAACAGTTGTTGGCGGAGTGTGCTGTTAATGATTCTCAATTTGGCACGGAGCGTGCCTGACTGATACCATTGACGACACTTAGACTAGTATTGTCGAAAAAATCGACACCGATGGACAGATTACATGGCTATCTCTATTAAGACACCTGAAGAAATTGAAAAGATGCGCGTCGCCGGTCGTCTGGCCGCGGAAGTGCTGGAAATGATCGAGCCGTTCGTGAAGCCGGGCGTCAGTACCGGTGAACTGGACCGTATCTGTAACGACTATATCGTGAACGAGCAGCACGCGGTTTCCGCCTGCCTCGGCTACCACGGTTTCCCGAAATCCGTCTGCATCTCTATTAATGAAGTGGTATGCCACGGCATCCCGGACAATGAAAAACTGCTGAAAGATGGCGATATTGTCAACATCGACGTGACCGTCATTAAAGACGAGTACCACGGTGACACCTCAAAAATGTTCATCGTTGGCAAGCCGACTATTCTTGGCGAGCGTCTGTGCAAAGTGACGCAAGAGAGCCTCTATCTGGCGCTGAAAATGGTTAAACCGGGTATTCGCCTGCGTACCATCGGTGCGGCAATCCAGAAGTTTGTGGAAGCAGAAGGTTTCTCCGTGGTTCGCGAGTACTGCGGTCACGGCATTGGTCGCGTCTTCCATGAAGAGCCGCAGGTTCTGCACTATGATGCAGACGACGGCGGCGTGGTGCTGCAAAAAGGCATGACCTTTACCATTGAGCCGATGGTTAACGCGGGTGACTACCGCATCCGTACCATGAAAGACGGCTGGACGGTGAAAACCAAAGACAGAAGCTTGTCTGCACAGTACGAGCATACTATTGTGGTAACAGACAACGGCTGCGAAATTATGACGTTGCGCAAGGATGACACCATCCCGGCGATACTGACGCACGACGAATGATAAAAAAGCCGGCAAATGCCGGCTTTTTTAATGGCTATAGCTTTTTCTTATGGGTGGCGCACGATGAGTAATCTTTTACCCGAACAGTATGCTAACACAGCACTTCCCACCCTCCCCGACCAGCCCGATAACCCGGGCGTCTGGCCGTCGCACGAGCTGACCTGCGCGCATATTAAAGCCCATATGGATGTTTTCCATCGCTGGCTGGGCAGCGCGTTCGACGCAGGCGTGTCGGCCGAGCAGCTCATTGAAGCGCGCACCGAATTTATCGACCAGCTGCTGCAGCGCCTGTGGATCGATTATGGGTTTGGGCAAATCAGTGATGTTGCGCTGGTTGCCGTCGGGGGCTACGGCCGCGGTGAGCTGCATCCGCTTTCCGATATCGATCTGCTGATCTTAAGCCGCAAAAAGCTGCCGGACGAACAGGCGCAAAAAATTGGCGAACTGTTGACGCTGCTCTGGGACGTGAAGCTGGAAGTGGGCCACAGCGTGCGCACCCTGGAAGAGTGTCTGCTGGAAGGGTTATCGGACCTGACCGTCGCCACCAACCTGATTGAAACCCGCCTGCTGATTGGTGATGTCGCCCTGTTCCTGGAGCTGCAGAAACACATCTTCAGCGACGGCTTCTGGCCGTCAGAAAAGTTCTTCGCCGCGAAGGTCGAGGAGCAAAACCAGCGCCACCAGCGCTACCACGGCACCAGCTATAACCTTGAACCCGATATTAAAAGCAGCCCCGGCGGCCTGCGCGACATCCACACCCTTCAGTGGGTCGCCCGCCGCCATTTTGGCGCCACCTCGATGGACGAGATGGTCGGCTTCGGCTTTTTAACCGAGGCGGAGCGTAACGAACTCAACGAGTGCCTGCACCTGCTGTGGCGCATCCGCTTCGCCCTGCATCTGGAAGTTACGCGCTACGATAACCGTCTGCTGTTTGACCGCCAGCTCAGCGTGGCTCAGCGCCTGAATTACCAGGGCGAAGGTAACGAGCCGGTTGAGCACATGATGAAGGATTTCTTCCGCGTCACTCGCCGGGTGAGCGAGCTGAACCAGATGCTGCTGCAGCTGTTCGACGAGGCCATTCTGGCCCTGACGGCCGACGAAAAGCCGCGCCCGATTGATGACGAATTCCAGCTGCGCGGCACGCTTATCGACCTGCGCGACGAAACGTTGTTCATCCGCGAGCCGGAAGCAATTCTGCGGATGTTCTATACCATGGTGCGCAACAGCACCATCACCGGAATCTACTCCACCACCCTGCGCCATCTGCGCCATGCGCGCCGTCATCTGACGCAGCCGCTGTGCTATATCCCGGAAGCGCGTTCGCTGTTCCTGAGCATGCTCCGCCACCCGGGTGCCGTCAGCCGCGGCCTGCTGCCGATGCACCGTCACAGCGTGCTGTGGGCCTATATGCCGCAGTGGTCGCACATCGTCGGGCAGATGCAGTTCGATCTGTTCCACGCCTACACGGTGGATGAACACACCATCCGCGTGATGCTCAAGCTGGAGAGCTTTGCGAAAGAAGAGACGCGCTCCCGCCACCCGCTGTGCGTGGAGCTGTGGCCGCGCCTGACCCATCCGGAACTGATCCTGATTGCTGCCCTGTTCCACGATATCGCCAAAGGTCGCGGCGGTGACCACTCGGTGCTGGGCGCGCAGGACGTACTGAAATTTGCCGAACTGCACGGCCTGAACTCGCGTGAAACGCAGCTGGTGGCCTGGCTGGTGCGCCATCACCTGCTGATGTCGGTCACCGCGCAGCGTCGGGATATTCAGGACCCGGAAGTCATTAAGCAGTTCGCCGAAGAGGTTCAGACTGAAAACCGTCTGCGCTATCTGGTCTGCCTGACGGTGGCCGATATCTGCGCCACCAACGAGACCCTGTGGAACAGCTGGAAGCAGAGCCTGCTGCGCGAGCTGTACTTCGCTACCGAAAAACAGCTGCGTCGCGGGATGCAAAACATCCCGGACATGCGCGAACGCGTGCGCCATCACCAGCTGCAGGCGCTGGCGCTGCTGCGGATGGATAACATTGATGAAGAGGCACTGCATCAGATTTGGGCCCGCTGCCGCGCCAACTATTTTGTCCGCCACAGCCCAAACCAGCTTGCCTGGCACGCGCGGCATCTGCTGAAGCACGATCTGTCCCAGCCGATGATCCTGCTAAGCCCGCAGGCTACCCGCGGCGGGACGGAGATTTTCATCTGGAGCCCGGACCGCCCTTATCTGTTTGCTGCGGTCTGCGCCGAGCTGGACAGGCGTAACCTGAGCGTGCACGACGCGCAGATTTTCACCACCCGCGACGGCATGGCGATGGACACCTTTATCGTGCTTGAGCCGGACGGCAGCCCGCTGTCATCGGACAGGCATGAAGGGATACGTTTTGGTCTTGAGCAGGCGATTACCCAGCGCAGCTGGCAGCCTCCGCAGCCGCGTCGGCAGCCGGCGAAATTGCGCCACTTTACCGTCGATACCGAGGTCAATTTCCTGCCGACCCACACCGACCGAAAATCGTTCCTGGAGCTGATCGCGCTCGACCAGCCAGGGCTGCTTGCCCGCGTCGGACAGGTTTTTGCCGATCTGGGAATTTCGCTTCATGGGGCCCGAATTACAACCATTGGCGAGCGAGTAGAAGATTTATTTATAATCGCCACCGCCGACCGGCGTGCCCTTAATAATGACCTGCAGCTTGAAGTGCAACAACGGTTGACAGCAGCCCTCAATCCAAACGATAAAGGGTGATATGTTTTTTAGTGAAATGGAAAGAGTAAACAATGCAGCAGTTACAGAACGTTATTGAGTCCGCTTTTGAGCGTCGCGCCGAGATTACCCCGGCAAATGTGGATACCGTGACCCGTGAAGCGGTAAACCAGGTGATTTCCCTTCTGGATTCCGGCGCGCTGCGCGTGGCAGAAAAAATCGACGGTCAGTGGGTCACTCATCAATGGCTGAAGAAAGCCGTGCTGCTCTCTTTCCGCATCAACGATAACCAGGTTATCGACGGAGCTGAAAGCCGCTACTTCGATAAAGTGCCAATGAAATTCGCTGACTACGACGAAGCGCGTTTCCAGAAAGAAGGTTTCCGCGTGGTACCGCCTGCGGCAGTACGTCAGGGCGCATTCATCGCACGCAATACCGTGCTGATGCCATCCTACGTGAACATCGGTGCCTACGTTGACGAAGGCACGATGGTTGACACATGGGCAACCGTCGGTTCCTGCGCGCAGATCGGTAAAAACGTTCACCTGTCCGGCGGCGTGGGCATCGGTGGCGTTCTGGAGCCACTGCAGGCTAACCCGACCATCATCGAAGACAACTGCTTCATCGGCGCCCGCTCTGAAGTGGTAGAAGGCGTGATCGTTGAAGAAGGCTCCGTGATCTCCATGGGCGTTTACATCGGTCAGAGCACCCGTATTTATGACCGTGAAACCGGCGAAGTTCACTACGGTCGCGTTCCGGCTGGCTCCGTGGTGGTTTCCGGTAACCTGCCGTCAAAAGATGGCAAATACAGCCTCTACTGTGCGGTTATCGTGAAGAAAGTGGATGCGAAAACGCGCGGTAAAGTGGGCATCAATGAATTGCTGCGCACCATCGATTAATCGGGTATAACAAAAAGCGGGGGCAACCCCGCTTTTTTTATATCTGAGGGTGGCGAAAATAGATTTTTTCGTTAATTATTCAAAGGTTATGTTGAGATCAAGGGTACCGCTATGTACGATAATCTGAAAAGTCTGGGCATTACCAATCCTGATGAAATTGATCGTTACAGCCTCCGCCAGGAAGCCAACAACGATATTTTGAAAATCTATTTTCACAAGGACAAAGGAGAGTTTTTCGCCAAAAGCGTGAAGTTTAAATACCCACGCCAGCGTAAGACCGTTGTTGCTGACGGCGTAGGTCAGGGATACAAAGAAGTACAGGAAATCAGCCCTAACCTGCGCTATGTGATCGATGAACTCGATCAGATCTGCCAGCGCGACCGCACCGAAGTCGATCTCAAGCGTAAGATCCTTGACGATCTGCGTCACCTGGAAAGTGTTGTGACTAACAAGATCAGCGAGATTGAAGCGGATCTTGAGAAATTAACCCGGAAATAAAAGCAAAACGGCAATCCTTGATTGCCGTTTTATAGTGTTTGCGCCCTCTCCCCGTGGGAGAGGGATGGGGTGAGGGCACCAGACCACACTCAGTCATCTCTGCTCGTCCAGCTGCAGCGCCACATACAGCAGCAGCCTGTCGTCGAAATTCCCCAGGTCCAGCCCCGTCAGCTCCGAAATCCGGTTTAACCGATACTCCAGTGTATTGCGGTGAATAAACAGCGCCTTCGAGGTCGCCAGCGGCTGCACGTTATGGCGGAACCATGCCTGCAGCGTCCGGCGCAGCAGGCCGTTGTTGTCCATGGCTTTCAGACGCGCTAATGGCCGCGCCAGCTCATTGGCCTGCCAGCCCCCGCGCAGGCTGTCGAGCAGCACCGGCAGCATCAGATCCTGATAGAAATAACAGCGGCTCTCCGGCATCCGCTGCTTGCCCACCATCATGGTGGTTCGCGCGGTACGCCAGGAGCGGGCGATACTGCCCGGCCCGGTAAAGTAGTTGCCCAGCGCAACGCGAAAACGCAGCTGACCATTCTCCTTCATCCGGGAGATCAGCAGCTCCACGCGACGACGATGATCGTCCGCATCCCAGCGGCCAAACGCATTGAGCGCCGGTTTGAGCACCACCATTTCCGTCAGAGAAACGATCGCCACCAGGTTATCGCGCTCCGGCGTCGCCAGCGCATTTTGCAGCTGCTGCAGCTCGGCCATCGCGCTGTCCACGCCAAGCTGGCCGCTATCGACCTCAATCACCGCCACCACGCGCGGCTGGTTCAGATCGATCCCCAGACGCTGGGCCCATTCACTCAGTGCAGGCGTATGCTCTTCCGCCTGAATAAGGTTCATCACCAGCTCTTCGCGCAGGCGGCTGTCCTGAGCGAGCAGGTGCATCAGGCGCGACTGTTCCAGCATCATCTCTGCCGTCATGCAGACCAGCTCACCGTATTTTCGCAGCGACTCGGGCTCGCCGGTGAGGCCGATGACCCCCACAATCTCACCTTCAAGGCGCAGCGGTAAATTGATGCCCTGACGGACGCCGTGCAGGTGTTTCGCTACCGCATCGTCGATATCCACTACCCGCCCCTGAGAAAGCACGAGCAGCGCACCTTCGTGCAATTCCCCAATACGCTCGCGATCGCCGCTGCCGATAATGCGCCCGCGAGCATCCATCACGTTGATATTGGTATCAATGATGCGCATGGTGCGCGCCACGATATCCTGCGCCATTTTGGTATCAAGATGCCAGCCAGCCATGCAACCCTCCCGTGAGCAGAGCTCAAGCATAGGGAAGTTCAGCTGCGGCTGCATTGTGCAAATGCACAAAGAGAGAGGGAAAAGTATGGAGTTGTGGTTACAGTCACAGAAACGAGAAAGCCCCTGCGAACAGGGGCTTCAGAGGATTACTGCATCAGCAGATAAAGAGAGGTATCGCCACGCTGGATATTCAGCGCCAGCACGGAAGGCTTGCTGTCGAGAATTTTGCGCAGTTCAGCGATGTTTTTAACCGGCTGCTGGTTAGCGCCCATGATCACATCGCCTTTTTTCAGGCCGATACGGGCTGCCGGTGAATTCGCTTTCACGTTATTCACCACCACGCCTTTGTCTGCGCCTTTATTGCTCATCTCGGCACCTTCAATCCCGCTGAAGATGGTGCTGGAATCCACCTGATTCTGGCTGCTCTGCTGCAGCTCCAGGCTCACGTTAACCGGCTTACCGTCGCGCAGCAGGCCGAGGGTCACTTTACTGCCAATCGGCATGGAGCCCACTTCGGCGCGCAGGGCGGCAAAGCTGCTGATCGGCTTACCGTTCAGGGAGGTGATCACATCCCCTGCTTTAATGCCCGCTTTCGCCGCAGAAGAATTCGGCATCACCTGGCTGACGAATGCCCCGCGCTGGGCGTCAACTTTCATCGCCTTAGCCAGTTCGGAGTTCAGCTCCGTACCCAGGATACCCAGCTCACCGCGTTTCACCTGGCCATACTGCACCATCTGCGCGGTCAGGTTTTTCACCATGTTACTTGGGATAGCAAAGCCGATCCCGATGTTGCCGCCGTCCGGTGCCAGGATAGCGGTGTTGATACCGATCAGCTCACCGTTCAGGTTCACCAGCGCACCGCCGGAGTTACCGCGGTTGATCGCTGCATCCGTCTGGATGAAGTTTTCGTAGTTTTCCGCGTTAAGGCCGCTACGACCCAGCGCAGAGACGATACCGGATGTCACGGTTTCACCCAGGCCGAACGGGTTACCGATCGCCACGGTGTAGTCACCCACGCGCAGCGCGTCGGAGTCGGCAATTTTAATTGCCGTCAGGTTTTTCGGATCCTGAATCTGGATCAGAGCGATGTCGGAGCGCGGGTCTTTGCCGACCACTTTGGCGTCAAACTTACGGCCATCGCTCAGCTGAACCTTAATGCTGTTAGCGTTATCGACAACGTGGTTGTTGGTAACGACGTAGCCTTTCGCTGCATCAATGATTACCCCCGAGCCAAGCGCCATGAATTTCTGCTGCTGACCGCCGCCCTGGCTGTCATCCCCTGCACCGCCGCCCTGACAGAACGGAGAGCTCTGGAATGGCGAACCGTCCTGGCAGAACGGCGAGTTGTCGCCGAAGAACTGCTGGAAGTTACGCGGCATACGCGGCGTATTGACGGTCGTGCTGCCCTCAACGTTAATACTCACCACCGATGGCATCACTTTTTCGAGCATCGGTGCCAGGCTTGGCATCTGCTGCGCGGTTGCTGCCGACGACGCGGTCTCGGCTGCAGTAGCAGTCAGAGGAGACAGCGCTAAACCTAAACTCAGAGCCAGTGCACTCATTGCTAATGTGGTTTTTTTCATGTTTCTCAATCTCGATTTACAGGTAACGTAAAATTGCTGTGTAACTCAGATTCGTTTTATACCGCTTAGTTCCGGCGATAAGTTTATGGAAAAGGTAAAAATTTATTGGCCGTCTTTACAAAACTCCGGCATTATTCCACCGCCATCAGCTTGCGGTATTCATCCCAGGCATACAAATCCGTCATGCCGCTGATATAGTCCTGGATAAGACGGCAGCGATAATAATATTCCATTACCGGCCATTCGGGAGAGTTGCGTTCCAGCTTGCCAATCGCTTCGACATACGCCAGACGATGCCGGGTAGAGAGTTTTTGATAAAGCCGCGATTCGATGGGTATTCTGCGCACGCGCTCGTGTTCCACCAGCTCGCTGAATTCGTCGACCGAAAGCTGGAGCAATGGGGAATAAATTTCCAGTAACCCACTGATTACCCGATAGCCCTGCAGCTCTAGCTGCTCGACATCCGGATGGCTGAATACATGCCGCATCGCAACATGTTTATAAAGCTCAAGGAGCTGGCTGAAACTGCTGTCATCTTCCAGCAGCGCGTGGTTGAATTCCCCGCTGAAAATGAGCGGCAAATTATCAATAAAGCGCGACGCCGCGTATGGCACCAGTTTATTTAATGTATTGACCCGCAAATACATAAAGAACTGGTCTTCCGTACTGCGACTTAATGTATTTGACCGCGATTTTTCCCAGGCATTTTCGACAACCTGCGCAAACAGCGAGCCTTTTTCGTGAGTACCCCAGGCCGCATAAAGATGCTGATAAAGCTCCTCGACGCTGAAAATTCTTTTCTCAACGGCATCTTCCAGATCGGCCACGCAATAGGAGATATCATCGGCGGCTTCCATAATCCAGGTCAATGGAAAACGACCGTTTGGCGTCAATGAAAGTTCTTTACGCAGCCGCTCAATATAGGCCTCTTCAGAAAGGTAATAGCCCGGTTTTTTCATTAAATAACTGTGGGACGCGGGGGGATCCCCCATCCACCACGCGGGGCGCGTATATTTTAGAATGCAGCCGACCTGCGCCCAGGTCAGGTTCATGCGCATCAGGGAGTGGACCAGACGGATCCCCTGCGCGTTGCCCTCAAAATGACAGAGATCCTGACGTACCTTGCGGCGCAGATCGTTCAGCCCCTCTTCGCCTTCACGCAGGCGTAAATCGCGTACGATGCAGCGATCGTCGCTCAGCGGCTGGCTCACCGCATCCGAAGGGTAAAGCCGTTGTTTAAACCAGTCATTGATAGCCGCCTCACCAAAGTGACCGAAAGGCGGGTTGCCGATGTCATGCATCAGGCAGGCCATCTCAACGATGCTCTCAAAAGGCCCCGTCAGCTCGTCCAGACCATAGGTTTCCAGTAAACGCTGCTCTTTGAGACGGCTCAAAACCTCCTTGGCAATGTAGCGCCCGACCTGCTGCACCTCCATGGAGTGGGTTAAACGCGTGCGCACCGCGGCGTTACGTTCCAGCGGAAAGACCTGGGTCTTTTGCTGCAGACGGCGGATGGCGGGCGAGTTAATGATCCGCCCGCGATCGCTTTCAAAGATACGCAGGATCTCATGTTCGCTCTTGTCGCCCTGCGGCGAACGGAAACGTCGGTGCCAGTTAATTTTGGTGCGAAAATCGATTGGTGACATGTGCTCCCCCGCGTGAGAATGCGTTTCCCCTTAACCGCATGATAGACTATGCATCTTAACAAGGCACATCGCGAGTAAATCTATGAAAATCGGCATTATTGGTGCAATGGAAGAAGAAGTTACGCTCCTGCGTGACAAAATTGAGAACCGTCAGACCCTCTCTCTGGGTGGTTGTGAGATCTATACCGGTCAGCTAAACGGTGTTGACGTGGCTCTGCTGAAATCAGGCATCGGTAAAGTCGCTGCGGCGCTGGGTGCCACCCTGCTGCTTGAGCGCTGCAAGCCGGACGTAATCATTAATACCGGCTCTGCGGGCGGCCTGGCGCCGACGCTGAAGGTGGGTGATATCGTTGTTTCCGACGAAGCGCGCTATCACGATGCGGACGTCACCGCGTTCGGTTACGAGTACGGCCAGCTTCCTGGCTGCCCGGCAGGATTTAAGGCTGACGACAAACTGATTGCGGCGGCAGAGACCTGCATTGCGGAGCTCAACCTCAACGCGGTACGCGGTCTGATTGTCAGCGGTGATGCGTTCATCAATGGTTCCGTGGGTCTGGCGAAAATCCGTCATAACTTCCCTCAGGCGGTAGCCGTTGAGATGGAAGCGACCGCGATTGCTCACGTTTGCCATAACTTCAGCGTACCGTTCGTGGTGGTTCGCGCCATCTCTGACGTGGCAGACCAGCAGTCCCACATCAGCTTCGACGAGTTCCTGACCGTTGCGGCAAAACAGTCCACCGTCATGGTGGAACGCCTGGTGCAGAATCTGGCACGTGGCTAAACATACCCTCAGGGCGCTTGCCGCCCTGCTTCTTTTCGCACCGCTGTGGCTCTATGCGCTACCGCGCGTAATTACCCTCTCTCCCGCGAATACGGAACTGGCATTTGCCGCCGGGATCACCCCCGTTGGCGTGAGCAGCTTTTCGGATTACCCACCGCAGGCCGCGGGTATTGAACAAGTAGCAACCTGGCAGGGGATGAACCTTGAGCGCATCGTGGCGCTTAAACCGGATCTCGTGCTGGCCTGGCGTGGCGGCAACGCCGAGCGGCAGGTCAACCAGCTCACTTCCCTTGGCATAAAGGTGATGTGGATAGATGCCGTCAGCATTGAGCAGGTCGCTCAGGCGCTCCGCGCCCTGGCACCCTATAGCCCTACACCCAAAAAAGCAGAGGCCGCGGCAAAACAGATGCTTAGCGACTATGCGGCGCTGAAATCCCGATACGATACCCCTGTTAAAAAGCGCATCTTCCTTCAGTTTGGCAGCCAGCCGCTGTTTACCACCGGGAAAGGGTCGATTCAGAACCAGGTGCTGGAAGTCTGTGGCGGTGAAAACATCTTTGCAGCCAGCCGGGTGCCGTGGCCTCAGGTGAGCCGCGAGCAGGTTCTGGCGCGCCGGCCGCAGGCCATCGTCGTGGTCGGAAATGCGAGTGAGATTCCTAAAATTGAACAATTCTGGCAAAAGCAGCTAAAAATTCCGGTGATCCCACTCAACAGCGACTGGTTTGAACGCGCCAGCCCGCGTATTATCCTCGCCGCAAAACAGCTCTGTGCCGCGCTGGCAGAGAGTCACTAACATAAGACCCTTTTCGAGGATTTAACGATGCTCGTTTATTGGCTGGATATTCTTGGCACAGCCGTTTTTGCTATCTCCGGCGTTCTGCTCGCTGGAAAACTGCGCATGGATCCGTTTGGCGTGCTGGTGCTGGGCGTCGTGACCGCCGTGGGCGGCGGGACTATCCGCGATATGGCGCTGGCGAATGGGCCGGTGTTTTGGGTGAAAGATCCGACCGATCTGGTGGTCGCAATGGTCACCTGCCTGTTAACCATTGTGCTGGTTCGCCAGCCCCGCCGATTACCAAAATGGATATTGCCGGTACTGGATGCCGTCGGTCTGGCCGTGTTTGTCGGTATTGGCGTCAATAAGGCGTTTAATGCGGGCACCGGTCCGATGGTGGCAATCTGCATGGGCGTATTAACCGGCGTGGGCGGCGGCATCATTCGCGACATTCTGGCGCGTGAAGTGCCGATGATCCTGCGTACTGAAATTTACGCGACGGCCTGTATTGCGGGCGGCATTGTTCACGCGACCGCGTACTACACCTTTGCAATTCCGCTGGAAAACGCCGCAATGCTGGGGATGGTCGTGACGCTGGTGATACGTTTAGCGGCGATACGCTGGCACCTGAAGCTGCCGACGTTTGCGCTGGATGATAATGCAAGATAAAAGCAAAACGGTAACCGTCAGGTTACCGTTTTTAGTATTTCTTCCTCTCCCTGTGAGAGAGGGCCGGAGTGAGGGCATCAGCCCGCACTCTCTTAGATACTGAACGAAGATCCACACCCGCAGGTGCTTGTCGCATTCGGGTTAGTGACCACAAAGCGCGAACCTTCCAGACCCTCGGTGTAATCCACCGAACCGCCCACCAGATATTGCAGGCTCATCGGGTCAACCACCAGCGCGACGCCCTGTTTCTCGATAGTCATATCGCCATCGTTAACCTGGTCGTCAAAGGTAAAACCATACTGGAAGCCGCTGCAGCCACCACCGGTAATATAAACACGCAGTTTCAGATCCGGATTGTCTTCGTCGGCAATCAGGGTTTTCACTTTGTTGGCTGCTGCTTCGGTAAATTCCAGCGGCACAGCTACGTCATCACTCATCTTATGCTCCCATGAATACTGCTATTGGGTAAAATTCACCCAATTCTTTTCGTCATTATCTAATACCCTGGTAATTCATTCAAGTATTCTGCGCGGCGGCCCGCTCCGCCTCTTGTTTTGCCAGAGTACGCGCAAGGATGGTGGAGTATAGCGGTTTTCCACCCAGGAACTGGGCTAATAGTGTCGCGCCGAGACAGGTAATGATCATTGGCAAAATGAGCTGGTAATTGTCCGTCATCTCCAGTACCAGCACGATCCCGGTCAACGGCGCACGAAGGGACGCGGCCAGCAGCGCCCCCATTCCGGCGATGGCAAACGTCCCGGCGTCAAGATGATAGGCGGGAAAACCCGCTTCAGCCGCCATACCAAACGCGGTCCCGAGCAGCGTACCCAGCGCCAGCATCGGGGCGAAAATCCCGCCGGGCGCGCCGGAGGAGAAGCACAGCACCGTCGTGATGACTCTTGAAATAAACATAAACAGCAGCAGGCCCACGCTGAAATTCCCCGCAGCCGCAATGGGTATCAGCCCGAAGCCACCGCCCGCGGCATTCGGCTCGATGAACCCAAGCACGCCGCACATGCCGCCCAGCAGCCCCCCCATCAGCACCCATTTCGTCGTGTTGCCGCCGTGAATGCGCTGAAACATATCCTGAGCGCGCAGGATAAAGGTGTTAAACAGCGGCCCCACCACGCCAAAAATCATGCCGAGGATCAGATAAAGCCACAGGGTGTTGACTGGCGCATTGGTCAGTTTCCCCACTTCAATTACCGCCCCTTCGCCATTAAAAAGGCGGAAGACAATGCTCGACATAATGACGCCGGTAAACACCGCTTTAATCGAGATCAGGTTGTAGCGAAACTGCGCGCGCATCTCTTCGATGATGAACAAAATGCCCGCCAGCGGCGCGTTAAACGCCGCCGACAACCCCGCCGCCGCGCCGGTAGCCAGCAGCGTATGGCGCGCTTCGGCGCTGCGCATCCGAAAGAGATCGCCCACCATGCGACCGGCGTTCCCGCCCAGCTGAACCGTGGGTCCTTCCCGGCCAAGCACCATTCCCGCGCCCAGAGTTCCCATGCCGCCGATGAATTTAACCGGAATCACCCGCCACCAGCGCACCGGACGCAGCTCCTCCAGCGCGCCTTCAATTTCCGGGATGCCCGATCCCCCTGCTTCCGGCGCGAATTTACGCACCAGAAAATACCCCACCATGGCAAACAGCGCAGACAGCCCGAATGCCCACACCCACACCAGCCATTCGCTATTGGCGAAACCGGCCACGGTGCCCACTCGCCAGTTGAGCACGGCATTAACCGCTTTTTCAAACGCCACGCCCACCAGCCCGGCGAGTGTTCCCACCACGGCGGCAGCCAGAAGGATCGCCAGCGGCGTTTTATCGCGGTTAAGCAGCCGCCGAATGCTGATTCGGTGCTGAGCGCGCGTAAGCTGTTGTTCTTCAAAAGACGGAGAATCTGATTTCATGTCCTGCACTTATTCGTCATACAAAAGCCGCGTGGATTTTACCAGAGACTGCCCTACCGTCTCCTGAAAATTACTTAACAAATCTTAAAGCATTACCCGGCTAAAAATTTCATAACCATCCCCGAATCACTTAGAATAGTGGGCTTAACCATTTTATACGAACCAGGAACGACGCCATGAGCAAGTCTGAAAACCTCTACAGTGCAGCCCGCGAGCTTATTCCGGGTGGCGTGAACTCACCTGTGCGCGCCTTCACCGGCGTGGGCGGTACGCCGCTGTTTATCGAACGTGCTGACGGCGCGTATCTGTATGATGTCGATGGCAAAGCCTATATCGATTACGTCGGCTCCTGGGGCCCGATGGTGCTGGGTCACAACCACCCGGCTATTCGTAACGCGGTAATTGAAGCCGCCCAGCACGGCCTGAGCTTCGGCGCGCCAACCGAAATGGAAGTGAAAATGGCGGAGCTGGTGACTGAACTGGTGCCTACCATGGACATGGTGCGTATGGTGAACTCCGGTACCGAAGCCACCATGAGCGCCATCCGCCTGGCGCGCGGTTTTACCGGCCGCGATAAAATCATCAAGTTTGAAGGCTGTTACCATGGTCATGCGGACTGCCTGCTGGTGAAAGCCGGTTCCGGCGCGCTGACGCTCGGCCAGCCGAACTCCCCGGGCGTACCGGCAGATTTCGCGAAGCACACCCTGACCTGCACCTACAACGATCTTGCTACCGTTCGCGCGGCGTTCGAGCAGTATCCGCAGGAGATCGCCTGCATCATCGTTGAGCCGGTTGCCGGCAACATGAACTGCATTCCACCGCAGCCTGACTTCCTGCCGGGACTGCGTGCCCTGTGCGACGAGTTCGGCGCGCTGCTGATCATCGATGAAGTCATGACCGGCTTCCGCGTGGCGCTGGCGGGTGCCCAGTCTTACTACAACGTCGAGCCGGACCTGACCTGCCTCGGCAAAATCATCGGCGGCGGCATGCCGGTCGGGGCATTCGGTGGCCGTAAGGACGTTATGGAAGCCCTGGCGCCAACCGGTCCGGTTTACCAGGCGGGCACGCTCTCCGGTAACCCAATCGCGATGGCGGCGGGCTTCGCCTGCCTGAACGAAGTCGCTCAGCCGGGGATTCATGAAACCCTGACCGACCGTACCACGCAGCTGGCAAACGGCCTGCTTGAAGCGGCAGAGGAAGCCGGTATTCCGCTGGTCGTTAACCACGTGGGCGGGATGTTCGGGATTTTCTTCACCGATGCGAAAACCGTGACCTGCTATCAGGACGTGGTGAAGTGCGACGTCGAACGCTTCAAGCGCTTCTTCCACCTGATGCTGGAAGAAGGCGTGTACCTGGCGCCGTCCGCGTTCGAAGCGGGCTTCATGTCCGTGGCGCACAGCGAAGCAGATATCAATAACACCATCGACGCGGCGCGTAAGGTGTTTGCGAAGCTGTAAGATGTGCGGCTTGATGCCCTCACCCCAACCCTCTCCCACGGGGAGAGGGAGCAAACCCTAAAACGGCAATCTCAGGATTGCCGTTTACTTTTATTAGCGGCTCTGCTTTCTCAACAGATAAATAAAATACGGCGCGCCAATGAAGGTCGACAGCAGACCCGCCGGGATCTGATACGGGAACAGCACCATTCTTCCGCACCAGTCCGCAAACACCAGCATGACCCCGCCCGTGAGGGCAGACATCACAATATGCGGCATCGTTCGGCGGAATCCCATCATTCGGGCAATGTGCGGCGCCATCAACCCAACAAAGCTCAGCGGTCCGATAGTCATGGTTGCCACAGCCGTCAGGCACGCCGCCAGCAGCAGCAGGGCCACGCGCGCTGGGGTCAGCGCCATTCCCACCGCCCGCGCCGTTTCACCGCCGAGCGGCAGGATAGTCAGCCAGCGACGGCACAGCGGCACAATCGCCAGCAGCACGATCAACACGATCCCGGACCAGACAACCTGACTGCCGGTGGCACCGTACGTTGAGCCAGAAATCCAGGTCAGGATCTTCGCCATGCGCGGATCGCCGCTCGCCTGCAGCATCATCAGGAGCATCGTAAATGCGGTGCTGAGCGCCATCCCGGCCAGCAGCATCCGGTGCGGGGAAAATCCGCCGCGACCGGCAGCCATCAGGATAATCATCAGCGTGGCCGCCGCACCGATACTCCCGGCAGGCATCAGCCAGCCAAACGCATTGCCCGGCACAAAGAACAGCATCAGCACCACGCCAAAGGCGGCGCCGGAGCTGATCCCGAGCACTTCCGGGCTTGCCATTGGGTTGCCGGTCAGACGCTGAATAATGCACCCCGCCACCGCCAGCATCACGCCGGCGATCAGCGCGGCGAAGATACGCGGCCAGCGCCACTGCAGCAGTTCGTTGAGTAAATCGCCCGTTGCCCAGTGCCAGCCCGCCGCATCGCGCCCAAACGCGAGCGCGGTAAACGAGGCGATAACCAGCACCGCCAGGCCGGCAAGGCTAAACCACAGCACCGACTGGCGTTCCGCATAGACTTTACCGCCCGCATCCATCGCCGGCGCGCTCATGCTGCGCAGGCGCGGCAGCAGCCACAGCAGCAGCGGCGCACCGATAAGCGCCGTGACCGATCCGGTGGACACCTCCCTCCAGACCCGCGCCAGCCACAGAATGAGCTGATCGGAAAGCCAGAGGATCAGCGCCCCAATTAGCGAGGCCAGCAGCAGACGCGCCAGCAAACGACGCGCACCGAGCATTTTCGCCAGCAGCGGCGCGAACAGGCCGATAAACCCGATGATGCCGACCGCGTTCACCAGCAGGGCGCTCAGTACAATCGCCAGCGTCAGCGCCGCCAGGCGAGCCAGCGACAGCGCCAGCCCCAGGTTTCGCGCCACGCCGTCATCCAGCCCCATGAGCGTCAGGGGACGCAGGAGCAGCAGCGTCAGCACGACGCCGCCGGCCAGCTGTGGCCACAGATGCGCCACCACGCTCCAGTCGGTCTGGGTGAGCGTGCCGGTACTCCACAGGAACATGCTTTGCAGCCGATCGTGGTGGAACAGCACCAGCAGCTGGTTAATCGCCCCGCAGTACAGGCTCACCACCAGCCCGGCCAGAATAAGCGTCACCGGGGAAAGGCGTTTGCCCCAGGCCACGCCAAAGACCAGCGCCCCCACCAAGCACGCCCCCGCGAGAGCGGCAAACTGCGAGGTCAACGCCCCCGGCAGCGACCACAGCGTGATGACCGTGATCCCAAGCTGCGCGCCGGTCGCGACGCCGAGCGTGGTCGGTTCCGCCAGCGGATTGCGTAAAACCTGCTGGAACAGCACGCCCACCAGCCCTAAACCGGCACCGACTAAGAGGGAGATCGCCAGGCGCGGCAGCAGGCTGTAGTGAAACAGCATCTGCTGAATATTATCGATATCCGGCGCGGCCAGGGCAGTGCCCCACTGTCCACGCGGTAGCGCCGTCGAGAGGTTGAACCAGGTTAATCCCAGCGCGGCAAGGAACAGTAAGGAAAACAGCAGCGCCGGGAAGCGCGCAATGCGCATGCTCATGCTTTACCTCCCAGCGCGTTATCCAGCAGACGGGCAAAATGCATGGCCGACAGCGTCGCGCCGTAAAACCAGACCGCCGGGGCGCGCTGGAAGCGCTGCTCGCGCACAAACGGCATTGCCTGCCAGAGCGGCGTCGCCATCAGGGCCTGCATGTCACGCTCGTTTCCGTGGTCGAAACAGATCACATCTGCATCGCGAAACGCCGCCAGACGATCGATACCCACGGCGGTACTGCCCCAGAACGTCATCTCCCCTTCCCAGGCATTACGAATGCCAAAACTGTCGAGCACTTCCTGGAACAGGCAGTTTTTACCAAAGACCAGCATATGGCGGGCATCCAGCAGCGTCACCATCAGCAGCGGGCGATCGCCCCGGTGAGCAAAACGCGGCTTTAGCGCGTCAATCAGGGCATCAAAATCATCGAGATGCCGTTTGGCCTCCGCCTCGCGGTTGAGGAAATGCGCCATCTCGTTAATCGAGTTTTTCGCCACGGTCAGCGGTTTTTTACCGTCGCTGAACGAGAATCCGCGTCCTGGCGCAATGCGCGCCATCACCTCTTCTGACGGACCGTAGCCCGCGGACCAGAACAGGAACGACGGCTTCATCTGGGTGAGCAGCTCGAGGTTTGGCTCCGTACGCAGGCCGACGTCAATTACCGAGTCCGGCAGCTTCGGCTCGTTCACCCAGAGGTTATAGTTAGGAATGTCCGCCACGCCGTAGGGCGTAACGCCGAGCGCCATCATCAGCTCTACCGGTAGCCACTCCAGGGCCACAATACGGTGCGGATCGACGGTGGCAGCACGCGCCGTATTCATTTTTAACAGCAGCGGTGAAAGGGCCATCGCCGTCAGCAGGCGACGGCGGCTAATGCGTGTGTTATTCAGCATCAGTAGACAAAGCTCACCGGTGCAGCCCCGGCCGGGTGAGGCAGAATACCCATCGGAATACCGTAAATATGTTCCAGCGTTTCGCTGCGCATCAGCTCGGATGGTGTACCCTGCGCAATCATTTCGCCACCGCGCAGCGCAACAAGGTAGTCACAGTAGCGTGCCGCCATGTTGATATCGTGCAGGACCGCAATGACCGTCAGACCACGTTCCTGGCTTAAGCGGTGCACCAGCGCCAGCACGTCGACCTGATGGGCAATATCCAGCGCGGAGGTTGGCTCATCCAGCAGCAGGCAGCGGCTGTCCTGCGCCACCAGCATCGCAATCCACGCGCGCTGGCGTTCGCCGCCGGACAGGCTATCCACCAGACGGTGCGCCAGCGGTTTCAGCCCGACCAGCGCAATCGCCTCTTCCACTTTCTCTCTGTCAGCAACGCCAAAGCGCCCAAGCGCCCCGTGCCAGGGATAACGCCCAATTGCCACCAGCTCACGCACCGTCATCCCTTCCGCCTGCGGCAGCTGCTGCGGCAGATAGGCCACTTTGCGGGCAAACGCTTTGCTGCTCCAGCTCTCCAGCGGCTGATCATCCAGCAGAATATCGCCTTCAGAAGGCGGCTGATGGCGCCCCAGCATCTTGAGCAGCGTAGATTTACCGGAACCGTTATGACCAATCAGGCCAGTGACTTTACCTGCGGGAAACGTCAAAGAGAACGGATGCAGCAAGGTGCGCCCGGGTACGCGAAAGGAGAGATGGTTAAGCGTAAAGGTGGTGTCGGGTTGCGTTTGATTATCCTGCATATCAGCCAACTTAAATAAAAAGGGCACGGCGAACCGTGCCCGAAGAGAGATTAGAAGCGGAAGGTCGCGGTGGCAACAACCTGACGTTCAGCACCCCAGAAGCAGCCGTAAGTATTAAAGCAGCTGGCAACGTACTCACGATCGAATAGGTTATTCACGTGTAGCGCGACGTTTGAGCCAGCCATGCCAACGCGTGCCAGATCGTATCTGACCAGCGCATCGACAACGGTGTAGCTGCCTACTTTAAAGGAGTTCGCCGGATCGCCATAGCTTGAACCCGTGTAACGCACGCCGGTACCCAGCGTCAGGCCAGACAGCGCACCGTCAAACAGCGTGTAATCACCCCACAGCGATGCCATGTGTTTTGGAACCTGAGCAGGCGTGTTGCCTTTATAAGTGGTGTCTGTGGTGTATTCGGCATCGGTATAGGTATAAGAACCCACCAGGTTAACGCTCGCAGACAGTGCCGCTTTCGCTTCCACCTCTACGCCACGCGCGCGGATTTCACCACCCTGTACCGAGAAGAAGGAGCCCGCCGGGTCCGCCATCAGGTTGTTGGTTTTGGTCAACTGGTACAACGCACCGGTGACGACGATCGGACGATCGTTCGGCACGTATTTCACGCCCGCTTCGTACTGTTTGCCTTTAGACGGTGCAAAGACGTTGCCGTTCGCTCCGGTCTGAGAAGCCGGTTCAAACGACTCGCTATAGCTAAAGTACGGGGTTATACCGTTATCAAACAGGTAGTTAACGCCACCGCGCCAGGTGAACTGGGTATCATCACGTTTGGAGGTGGTGTTCGTCACGCGGTTGTAGGATTCCTGATCGGCCCAGTCATAACGACCGCCCAGGGTTACCAGGACTTTGTCCCACTCAATTTGATCCTGAGCGTAAACGCCGGTCTGTTTTTGCTTGTTCAACACCTGATAGGCACCTGACGGTCCAGGATGTGAACCGAAATCGAAATCGCTACGATCGAGGTTATAGATATCAGATGGCGCAACGGAACCGGCATAGCCGAACCACGAGTCGATGTCATTACGCATGCGCATGAAATCCACCCCAGTCAGCAGAGTATGATCGAGTGAACCTGTCGCGAACTTGCTCTGCAACTGCGTATCAACAGTGAAGTTTTCCAGCTTCTCATTATCGATCACATACTGGCGAGTCAGCGTATGACCCCACTGCGACTGAGGAACGCTCGCGCAAGGGCTGGATGCCGGATTACTCGAGTAGAGCGGATCGGAACACATGCCGTAGCCGTAGACGCTGTTTTGGGAAGTTTTATTCTGCGCATAGCGCAGGTTCTGACGCACGGTAAAGCTATCGTTGAACTCGTGGTCGAAGCTGTATCCCACCATTTTCTGGTTACGGGAATAGGTATTGTTCTTCGCGCCTTCGTTGAAGTTCGTCGGCAGACGATCGCCGTTCGGCAGCGGATCAACCGTTCCCTCTTTTGGCAGCCAGCCGTAGTAGCCCGTTTCAGGTTCGTTCTGGAAATAGGAGAGGAACGTGAAGGTGGTTTTATCATCCGGACGCCAGGAGAACGATGGCGCGATGGCGTAACGCTGCTCGCCCTTACCTTCCTGCTGGGAATTATTAGAACGCGCAACGCCCGTTAAACGGTAAGAGTAAACGCCGTCATCGTCGATTGCATCGCTAAAGTCGAACCCGGTCTGGAACAGGCTGTCCGTGCCGACTTTGAACTGGATCTCTTTCAGGGGCTCGGTTGTTGGGCGCTTACTGACCATGTTCAGCAACCCGCCAGGGCTGCTTTTACCGTACAGAACGGAAACCGGACCGCGCATGATCTCGGCGCGCTCCAGCATATAAGGATCAATCACCGCGTCGTTATAGAAGTTCCCCTGCATTTTCATGCCGTCGAGGTAGTTATTCTGCGTCTGACCATCGGCTGCGAAGCCGCGAATAATCAGATAGTCATAGGTGTTAGACGCACCGCGCGTGCCTACCGCAACGCCCGGCGTATAGCTCAGGGCTTCTTTCACCGAGCGCGGCTGATGCAGCGCCATCTCTTCGGCAGTGACGACAGAAATAGACTGCGGAACCTTTTGAATAGGGGTATCCGTTTTGGTTCCGGTCGCGGATTGCCTTGCGGCGATGGTAGCAGCAGGGCCCCAGGCACTTTCCTGTGCCGCAGGAGCTGCTGTTACCGTAATGGTTTCTTCTTTTTTCGGGGTTTCGGCAGCATGTGCATAAGTTGACATGCCGGCAACCGCTGTAGCGACGACGACCGCGAGTTTACGCAGCGACGTGTTCATTGGCTGAGCAGTATTGGAAAGCGCCATGTTGAATCTCTGATGTGAAAGTGAATGATAACGTAAACGAGAATTATTATTATGAGCGCCAGAATAATATGCGAAACGCTGGTTGCATAGCAAGCAGTAAGCGGCCCTATGAGAATTAAGGGTTTAAGAAATCATCAAGAGAAAACGAAGGGTTAATCAGAGTTAAAACGAGGGTTAACGAAATGAGGTCTACGGGTAAAAAAAGCCCCCTTCCGGGGAAGAGGGCTTTACAAGGTTAGTTACCGCCGAACATGTCTTTAATCCAGCCCGCAACACCGTCGCTGTCTTTCTTCTCATTCTGCTGCTGCGGCTGTTGCTGCTGCGGCTGCTGTGGCTGAGAAGACTGGTCGAACGGGTTACCGGTCGGCTGTTCAGGCTGGCTCAGCTGGCACAGGGAATCCGGGTTGGTTGTCCAGACCGGCAGAGTACGCATTCCGCCGCCGCAGACGAAGTTACCGGAGCTGTCCACGCCCATATCGACGATATCTTCCGGCGCGACAAGGTTCAGCGGCACCGGGGACTGATTTGCCAGATAGCGCTGGTAAATCGACATCGCCCCGCTCGCCCCGTACAGCTTGGTCGGCTGGTTGTTATCGCGGCCTACCCAGGTGATCACCACTTCACGGCCATCAATCCCGGCAAACCAGGTATCGACGTTATTGTTGGTGGTCCCGGTCTTACCTGCCAGATGCAGGCCGGGATACTTCGCACCCAGCTGACGCCCGGTACCGCGCTGCACTACCTGCTGCATCGTCCACAGCGTCATATAGGCGGCCTGAGCAGGAACTGCACGCTCCGCCTGCGGGAAGCTCTGATACAGTACGGAGCCATCTTCGGCAATCACCGAACGCAGGGCAGACAGCGGCGCGCGGTTACCCCCGCTGGCAATAGTCTGGAACGCCTGCGCCACTTCGATCGGCGTCAGGTTAAGCGCGCCCAGGATCATCGCCGGTACCGGGTGCAGCTGATCTTTCGCCACGCCAAGTTTTTGCCAGGTATCGACAATCGCCGGCAGGCCCAGCGACATGCCCAGGTTCACCGTTGGCACGTTCATGGAACGGGTCAACGCATCCACCAGCATGACCTGCCCGCTGAACTGTTTATCATCGTTCTGCGGTGACCAGACCTGGCCGTTGGGCTGGCGCAGGGAGATCGGCGCATCCGCAATCCAGGTATTCAGGCGATACTGATTTGGCTGACTCAGGGCAGTGAGATAGGTTGCTGGTTTTGCCAGAGAACCGATTGAGCGACGCGCCTGCATGGCGCGGTTATAGCCAGCAAACTGCGGCTCGGCACCGCCCACCATCGCGCGAACTTCCCCGGTGTTACGGTCAACCACCACCATCGCGGTTTCCAGATCGGAGAGCTTACGCTGTTTCTTCAGCGCCGGAATGCCTTCTACCGCCGCTTTTTCTGCCGCATCCTGCGCCACGGAGTCAAAGGTGGTGAAGATCTTCACGCCGGAGAGATCTTTGACCTTATCGCCAAGCTTGCTTTGCAGCTCCTGACGCACCAGCTGCATAAACGCAGGCTGAGGCGAGATCACCCCACCGCGCGGCTGGACCCCGAGTGGACGCGCGCTCAGCATGTCGTACAGCTCCTGGTCGATCACCTGCTGTTGTTGCAGCAGACGCAGCACCAGGTTACGACGCTCCAGCGCAAGTTTCGGGTTACGCCACGGGTTATAAATGGACGCCCCTTTCACCATGCCCACCAGCAGCGCCTGCTGGTCCAGGCTCAGCTCTTCCACCGGACGACCAAAGTAGTACAGGCTCGCCAGCGGGAAGCCGCGGATTTCGTTATCGCCGCTCTGACCGAGATACACCTCGTTCATGTACAGCTCAAGGATACGATCCTTGCTGTAGCGCGCATCCATCAGCACGGCCATGTAGGCTTCGTTCGCTTTGCGCCAGTAAGAGCGTTCGCTGGAGAGGAACAGGTTCTTCACCAGCTGCTGGGTCAGCGTACTCGCCCCCTGCACGGTCCGACCGGCAGTCAGGTTAGCCAGCACCGCACGACCAATCGAGTAGAGGCTGATGCCATCGTGCTCGTAGAAGTGACGGTCTTCGGTTGCCAGCAGGGTATCGACCAGCAGATCCGGGAAGCCATTACGCGCCACGAAAAGACGCTGCTCGCCGTTTGCCGACGAGAGCATGGTGATCAGACGCGGATCTAGACGGAAGAAACCGAACTGGCGGTTATTATCCATGTTCTCGATGGTATCCAGACGATCGCCGTCAAAGGTCAGACGCGCGCGCACCTGACCCTCTTTGCTGTCCGGGAAATCAAACGGACGACGGATCATCTCAATGCTGTTCGCCTGCACGGTAAATTCGCCAGGGCGCGTCATTTTTGACACCTGACGATACTGGGTGGCTTCCAGCAGTTTAACCATCTCGTTTTTCGTGATGGACATATCTGGCTCAAGGTTCACCATACGGCCATACACTGCCGCAGGTAGCTGCCAGACTTTACCGTCGATACGGCTGCGGATCTTCTGATCGAGATACACGCCGTAAATCGCCATCAGCACGACAAAAACAATAAACAGCTTCAGCAGCAGCCAGAACCAGCCGCGCTTGCCCCGAGGCTTACGCCCTTTGCCTTTCCCTTTACGCGGCATCGGTTCTTCATCCTCATCATCGTCTTCATAGTCATCGTCATAGTCCTCATCTCTGAGGCGACGACGGCTTACTTTTTCTTTCGCCGGACGCGTTGGTTTTCCCTTACGTCCTATTGGCTCGCGGTCATTCCCCGCCATGCTTTTTCTCCGCAACTTTCAGGCGCAAAGGCCAGATTTTCTTTTCTTTCACAGGCCTGTGAAAGAAGAAATCTCTCAAAATTAGTTCTCCCTCTCCCTGTGGGAGAGGGCCGGGGTGAGGGCAACAGGAGGCACGCATCATGCCGAACTCCCCTCTTTCACCTGACTCACGAATATTTCTTCGTTCGCCGCGTCGGCGCCGTATTCGCCGGATCGTCCGGCCAGACGTGTTTGGGGTATCGCCCCTTCATCTCTTTCTGCACTTCACGGTAGCTTCCCGCCCAAAACGCCCCCAAATCTCGGGTGATTTGTAATGGACGATGCGCAGGGGAGAGCAGCTCAAGCACTAACGGCACGCGCCCTTCCGCAATGGACGGCGTGGTGGCTTCACCAAACATCTCCTGCATCCGAACCGCCAACGCCGGCGGATTTTCCTCATGATAACGGATAGTAATCCGGCTTCCGGTCGGCACAGTGTAATGCCCTGGCAGTTCACTATCCAGACGTTGACGTAATGACCAGTCCAGTAAATTCTGTAACGCGGTCTTAACATCAAGCGCCTTAAGGGCTCGCAGAGAGTGTACGCCGCTCATTTGCGGCAGTAGCCAGCGCTCAAGCGTAGCGAGCAGCGTCTCGTCATCCACCGCAGGCCAACCGTATTCCGGCAGCCACTTCGCGGCGCAGTGCAGACGAATGCGGTACTGATCCGCTTCCGGCGTCCAGTTCAGGGCACTCAACCCTTTTTCCCGAATGCCATTCAGCATCGCCTGATGCAGCTCTTCTTCCGACGGCTTCGCCAGCGGCTTCGTTCCTAAAGTCAATTTCCCAATCTGGCTGCGACGAAACGCCTTCAGCGTGCCTTGGGCGTCATCCCATTCCACGGTATCAGATTGCTGAAGCAGCTGCGGACAGGTACGCGTCAGGGCGTCAATATCTACGGCTATCGCCTGCAGGATACGCGCATCCGGAGAATGGCTGCCCTGCAGCAGGAGCGGCGCAATCAGCCACTCATGACGCGTCAGGGCGTCATCGCTGTCCAGCATCGCCCCCATGCCGTTTGCCAGCTGGTAGCGACCGTCCAGTCCGCGCCGACGCGCAATCCTGTCCGGGAAGGCCTGGGCCAGCAGGAAGACAATCTTATCGCTGTCAGGCGCTCCTCCCCGGCTATTCAGGCGTTTGCTCAGCTGCTGCGCCCGCTGCTGCCAGTTTCCCTGATTGCGCGAAAAAGCCTGCCCCAGATCGCTGTTGCCTCCACGCGGCGGCTCCTCAAGAATAGCCGCCAGTTTTGCCGCCGTGGCAATTTCATCTTCCCCTTGCGCAGCCACCAGCATCGCGGCCAGACGCGGATCGTTGCCCAGCGCCGCCATTTTCTGGCCGCGCGCCGTCAGACGCTCGCCTTCCAGCGCGCCAAGCTGCGTCAGCAACGTGCGCGCAGCGGTGAGGTTTACGACAGGGGGAGGATTGAGCCAGGTGAGCTGCTCAGGGTTCGGGCAGCCCCACTGGAGTAGATCCATCACCAGACCCGACAAATCACTTTGTAAAATTTCCGGCGAGCTTTGCTGTGCAGCACGTTCAGCCTGTTCCGCGCTGGTCAAATGCAGGCAGATACCCGGCTCAAGACGCCCCGCTCGGCCAGCGCGCTGCACCATCGACGCCTGGCTGATGCGCTGCGTCAGGAGTTTAGTCAGCCCGGTACGCGGGTCAAAGCTTGCCACCCGCTCCTGCGCGCTATCCACCACCAGGCGAATACCTTCAATGGTCAAACTGGTTTCAGCAATGTTGGTTGCCAGCACCACCTTGCGCTGCCCCACCGGGGCAGGAAGGATAGCTTTACGCTGCTCCTGCAGTGACAGCGCGCCGTAAAGCGGGCAAAGCAGCACATCGCCGCCTACGCGGGTAGAAAGGTGCTCCTGCACGCGCTGGATCTCACCGACACCCGGCAAAAACAGAAGCAGCGAGCCGGGTTCCTGACGCAGCAGTTCTGCGGTTGCGATGGCGACCGCTTCGTCAAAACGCTGATGGATCGGAAGCGGTTGATAGCGGCGTTCAACGGGATACGCCCGCCCTTCAGAGCTGATAACAGGCGCATCGGGTAGCGCCTGCCGTAGCCGCTCATTGTCCAGCGTGGCCGACATTATCAAAAGCCGGAGATCGTCGCGCAGCCCCTGCTGAACGTCCAGTAACAGCGCGAGGGCCAGATCCGCCTGCAGGCTGCGCTCGTGGAATTCATCCAGGATCACCAGCCCAACGCCGTTCAGCTCCGGATCGTTTTGCAGCATGCGGGTAAGAATGCCCTCGGTGACCACTTCAAGACGCGTGGTCGGGCCAACGCAGGTCTCGGCACGCATCCTGTAACCTACCGTTTCGCCCGGTTTTTCATTCAGCAGCTCCGCCAGGCGCTGCGCCACGTTGCGCGCGGCCAGCCTGCGCGGCTCCAGCAGGATAATTTTCCCGCTGATGTTCCCGTCTTTCAGAATCTGCAGCGGCAGCCAGGTGGACTTACCCGCCCCCGTCGGGGCATTCAGCAAAACCTGCGGGGAGTGGCGTAAGGCAGCGAGAAGGTCAGGAAGAACGACGGCGACCGGCAATGAGGACACTAACAGCTCCAGAGGGTTAACATTAGTCGGCGTACATTGTAGCATCGGCGCATATCATTACCGAGTCCTCCGTATGCCTGAGTCGAAACGGCTGTTTTTTGCCATTGAATTGCCCACCACGATACAGCGTCAAATTGTTCGCTGGCGTGCTGACAACTTCGCGCCGGAAGCAGGCCGTCCTGTTGCGGCGGCTAACCTGCACCTGACGCTGGCCTTTTTGGGCGACGTCAGCGCCGAAAAACAGCGGGCATTAGCCGCAATGGCCGGGCGTATTGCCCAGCCGGAATTTACGCTGCAACTTGACGACGCGGGTCAGTGGCTGCGTTCGCGCGTGGTCTGGCTGGGAACGCGCCAGCCGCCGCGCGGATTATTGCAGCTGGCGAATATGCTGCGCGCGCAGGCGGCGCGCAGCGGCTGTTATCAGAGCCCACAGCCGTTTCATCCGCATATCACTCTGCTACGCGATGCCGGTCAGGCCGTTGCCATCCCGCCGCCGGGTTTTCACTGGGCGTTTCCGGTCAACACATTCGCGCTTTACGAATCCGTCTTTGTACAGGGACGCACCCGTTATACGCCGCTACAGCGCTGGACGCTGGGCAACACCGAAAGGAATTCTGATGAAGTTTAGTCCTCCTCTGCAGCACGCCACGTTAATCCAACGCTACAAACGCTTCCTCGCCGATGTGATTACCCCCGAAGGGGTTCAGCTCACCCTGCACTGCCCCAATACCGGTGCCATGACGGGATGTGCGACGCCGGGTGACAGGGTCTGGTATTCCACATCAGAAAATAGTAAACGGAAATATGCCCATACCTGGGAAATGACCGAAACCCAAAACGGGGCATTTATTTGCGTTAATACCCAGCGCGCCAATCAGCTGGTTAAGGAAGCGCTGACCCTTGGCACAATTCCCGAACTGGTGGGATATGGCACGCATAAAAGTGAAGTGAAATATGGCGATGAGGGCAGCAGAATTGACTTCATGTTACAGGCGGAAGACAGGCCGGAGTGCTATATTGAAGTGAAATCAGTGACGTTAGCGGAACAGGAAAATGGCTACTTCCCGGATGCGGTAACGCTACGTGGCCAGAAGCATCTGCGAGAGCTAATGAGTGTTGCGGCGGCGGGCAAACGCGCCGTATTGCTGTTTGCAGTATTGCATTCAGCCATTGAACGTTTCTCCCCTGCCCGCCATATTGACCCTAAATACGCGCAATTGTTGAATGAGGCACAAAAGCAGGGGGTAGAGGTTTTCGCTTATAAAGCGGAACTTTCTGCCGATAATATGACTCTGAGATCCTCTCTTCCCATTGTCTTATAAGGGATTAGACGATTGACGAATAAGTGTTCTGGCCGCGTGCGCAAATACGCTTTTCCTCACAGGCTTGTCAAGTGTTACGTTTAGATAATTGCCATACGGAAAAGCATCTGCTATTTATAGCGACCTGATTTTTCCCCCAACACGGGGATCGATAGTGCGTGTTAAGGAGAAGCAACATGCAAGAAGGGCAAAACCGTAAAACATCGTCCCTGAGTATTCTCGCCATCGCTGGGGTGGAGCCGTATCAAGAGAAGCCGGGCGAAGAGTATATGAACGAAGCCCAGCTGTCGCACTTCAAGCGTATTCTTGAAGCATGGCGTAATCAACTCAGGGATGAAGTCGATCGCACCGTTACTCATATGCAGGATGAAGCTGCCAACTTCCCGGATCCGGTAGACCGTGCCGCTCAGGAAGAAGAGTTCAGCCTCGAACTGCGTAACCGTGACCGCGAACGCAAACTGATCAAAAAGATCGAGAAAACGCTGAAAAAAGTCGAAGACGAAGATTTTGGCTACTGCGAATCCTGCGGTGTTGAAATCGGTATTCGTCGCCTGGAAGCGCGTCCAACCGCCGATTTGTGCATCGACTGTAAAACGCTGGCCGAAATCCGCGAAAAACAGATGGCCGGTTAACACCAGCGCTGTTTACACACTCCAAAGGCGGGAGTCTCTCCCGCCTTGTTACTGTTGATATGTCTGAATCACACTATATTGGGCGCTTCGCGCCATCTCCTTCCGGTGAATTACACTTCGGCTCATTAATTGCCGCGCTCGGCAGCTACCTGCAGGCTCGCGCCCGCCTGGGAAAATGGCTTGTCCGCATTGAAGATATTGACCCTCCGCGTGAAGTTCCCGGTGCAGCAGAGACCATTCTGCGTCAGCTGGAACATTACGGTCTTCACTGGGATGACGAGGTTCTCTGGCAGTCAAAACGTCACGATGCTTATCGGGAACGTCTGGCCTGGCTTCGCGATCGGGGGCTTGCCTATAACTGCACCTGCACCCGCGCCCGTATCCAGAGCGTAGGAGGGGTTTATGATGGTCACTGTCGTACGCTCAACCTTCCCCCGGAAAATGCCGCCGTGCGCATCAAGCAGCGCTCCCCGGTGACGCGCTTTAACGATCTCCTCTCCGGTGAGATTCATGCCGATGAACGTCTGGCGCGTGAGGATTTTATTATTCACCGTCGTGACGGCCTTTTCGCCTACAACCTGGCCGTGGTCGTCGACGATCGTTTTCAGGGCGTGACGGAGATTGTGCGCGGGGCGGATCTGGTCGAGCCCACCGTGCGACAAATTTCGCTATATCACCAGTTTGGCTGGACGGCCCCGGATTACATTCATCTGCCGCTGGCGGTTAATGCGCAGGGCTTAAAATTGTCAAAGCAGAACCACGCCCCGGCCCTGCCAGAGGGCGATCCGCGTCCTGTTTTGATCGACGCGCTGCGGTTTCTCAACCAGAATGTAACCAACGAATGGCAGGATCTGCGTATTGACGAACTGCTGAAAATGGCCGTTGCCAACTGGACGCTCGCGGCAGTGCCAAAAATCCAGCATTCTCAAATGCGTTGCGCTGAGCTATGATTAGCCGCTTTTTTCATAACAAAACACACTACGAGGTGTACCATTTTTACCCGAGTCGCTAATTTTTGCCGTAAAGTGCTAAGCCGCGAAGAGAGCATGGCGAACGATGCTATTGCACAGCCACACATGTCGGTTATCCCGCGTGAGCAGCACACAATTTCCCGCAAAGATATCAGTGAAAATGCCCTCAAGGTGCTCTATCGTCTGAATAAAGCGGGCTACGAGGCCTATCTCGTGGGCGGTGGGGTGCGTGATTTACTGCTGGGCAAAAAACCGAAAGATTTCGACGTGACGACCAGCGCCACGCCTGAGCAGGTGCGCAAACTATTCCGTAACTGCCGTCTCGTTGGCCGCCGTTTCCGTCTGGCTCACGTGATGTTTGGCCCAGAAATTATTGAAGTGGCAACCTTCCGCGGCCACCACGAAGCCGGCGCGTCCGATCGCACCACGTCACAGCGCGGCCAGAACGGTATGCTGCTGCGTGACAATATCTTCGGCTCTATCGAAGAAGATGCCCAGCGTCGCGACTTCACCATCAACAGCCTTTATTACAGCGTGGCGGATTTCACCGTGCGCGATTACGTCGGCGGCATGCAGGACCTGAAAGAAGGTCTGATCCGTCTGATCGGCACGCCGGAAACGCGCTATCGTGAAGATCCCGTGCGTATGCTGCGCGCCGTGCGTTTCGCCGCCAAGCTGAACATGCGCATCAGCCCGGAAACGGCAGAGCCTATTCCGCGTCTGGCGACTCTGATTAACGACGTGCCCCCTGCCCGCCTGTTCGAAGAGGCCCTGAAGCTGCTGCAGGCCGGCCACGGCTTTGAAACCTACAATCTGCTGCGTGAATACAACCTGTTCCAGCCGCTGTTCCCGACCATTACCCGCTACTTCACCGAAAACGGTGACAGCCCAATGGAGCGGATGATTGTGCAGGTGCTGAAAAATACCGATACCCGCATTCGCAACGACATGCGCGTGAACCCGGCGTTCCTGTTTGCCGCGATGTTCTGGTATCCGCTGCTGGAAACGGCCCAGCGCATCACCCAGGAGAGCGGACTCGCCTATTACGATGCGTTCGCGCTGGCCGCCAACGACGTGCTCGACGAAGGCTGCCGCACGCTCGCCATTCCGAAACGTATTACCACTCTGGTGCGCGATATCTGGCAGCTTCAGCTGCGCATGTCCCGTCGTCAGGGCAAACGCGCCTGGAAGCTGATGGAGCATCCTAAATTCCGCGCAGCCTTCGATCTCCTGTCGCTGCGCGCGGAAATTGAACGCAACCAGGAGCTGCAGCGTCTGGCGCAGTGGTGGGCCGAATTCCAGGTTTCCGCCCCGCCAGAACAAAAAGATATGCTCACCGGGCTGGATGAAGAGCCGGAACCGCGTCGCCGTCATCGTCGCCCGCGCAAACGCGCGCCGCGTCGTGAAGGAACAGCATGACCCTCGCGTATATCGCCATCGGCAGCAATTTAGCCTCTCCGCTGGAGCAGGTGAATGCTGCCGTACAGGCGCTGGGTGAGCTCCCGCAAAGCAAGATTGTGGCTGTCTCCTCGTTCTACCGCACTCCGCCGCTGGGTCCGCAGGATCAGCCTGATTATCTGAACGCCGCCGTGATCCTTGAGACTGAACTGGGCCCAGAAGAGCTGCTGGACAATACCCAGCGCATCGAACTGCAGCAGGGCCGCGTTCGCAAAGCCGAGCGCTGGGGACCGCGCACGCTGGACCTCGACATTATGCTGTTTGGTCACGAGACCATTAACACTGAACGTCTCACCGTTCCGCATTACGACATGAAAAATCGCGGGTTTATGCTCTGGCCGCTGTTTGAAGTCGCCCCCGATCTTATCTTCCCGGATGGCACCCCACTTAAGTCCATTCTGGACAGCCTCAACGCGGAAAGACCCGCTCGCTGGTGATCGGGTCCCCCTGCTGATTAGCCTCAAAATAATTGTGGCTAATCGGTTACCTAAAATCATTGTTCCCTCGAATGTTACTGTTAGAATGCGCAAAGATTCGCTTTGGGCTATCAGGAAACAGTATGAAACCAACCACCATCTCCTTACTGCAGAAATGCAAACAGGAAAAAAAACGCTTCGCCACCATCACCGCGTATGACTACAGCTTCGCCAAACTGTTTGCCGAAGAGGGGATCAACGTCATGCTGGTCGGAGATTCGTTAGGGATGACGGTACAAGGACATGATTCCACCCTGCCGGTGACGGTTGAGGATATCGCTTACCATACCCGCGCCGTGCGCCGTGGCGCCCCAGCCTGCCTGCTGCTTTCCGATCTGCCGTTTATGGCCTACGCCACGCCGGAGCAGGCATTTGAAAACGCGGCAGCGGTGATGCGTGCGGGCGCTAATATGGTCAAAGTTGAAGGAGGCGCCTGGCTGGTGGATACGGTGAAGATGCTCACCGAGCGTGCCGTGCCGGTGTGCGGCCATTTGGGTTTGACGCCGCAATCCGTCAACATCTTTGGTGGATATAAAGTGCAGGGCCGTGGTGATGCAGCCCAGACGCTGCTGGATGATGCCCTGGCGCTGGAAGCCGCAGGTGCCCAACTGCTGGTGCTGGAGTGCGTGCCGGTTGAGCTGGCGAAGCGCATTACTGAAGCTCTGTCGATTCCGGTGATTGGTATTGGTGCGGGCAACGTGACTGACGGTCAGATTCTGGTGATGCACGACGCCTTTGGCATCACTGGCGGACATATTCCAAAATTTGCCAAAAATTTCCTCACCGAAGCGGGCGACATGCGCGCTGCGGTCAGGCAGTATATTGCCGACGTTGAATCCGGTGTTTACCCGGGTGAAGAACACAGTTTCCATTAAGGAGTCTCGTTGTGCTAATCATTGAAACCCTGCCGCTGCTTCGCCAGCATATCCGCCGCGCGCGTCAGGAAGGTAAACGTATCGCACTGGTCCCGACCATGGGCAACCTGCATGACGGCCATATGAAGCTGGTTGACGAAGCAAGAGCCCGTGCAGATATCGTGGTGGTCAGTATCTTCGTTAACCCAATGCAGTTTGACCGCGCCGACGATCTGGCACGCTATCCGCGTACCCTGCAGGAAGATTGCGAGAAGCTCAAAAAACGCCATGCGGATATCGTCTTCTCACCTGCACCGGCGGATGTTTACCCGCAGGGTACTGAAGAGGCAACCTACGTTGACGTCCCGGGCATTTCCACAATGCTCGAAGGCGCGAGCCGCCCGGGTCATTTCCGCGGCGTTTCCACTATCGTCAGCAAGCTGTTCAACCTTGTGCAGCCGGACGTTGCCTGCTTCGGTGAGAAAGATTTCCAACAGCTGGCGCTGATCCGCAAGATGGTTGCGGATATGGGTTACGATATCGAGATTGTCGGCGTACCGATTGTACGCGCCAAAGACGGTCTGGCGCTCAGCTCGCGAAATGGCTACCTGACCGCCGACCAGCGTAAAATCGCGCCGGGCTTAAGCAAGGTCATGAATACCATGGCAGAACAGCTTCTGGCGAAAGAGTTAACTGCCGAAGAGATTATTGCTCTGGCTGAACAGGCGCTGAACGATAAAGGCTTCCGCGCTGATGATATTCAAATTCGCGATGCCGACACGCTTCTGGAGCTTACACAGGCCAGCAAACGTGCGGTCATTCTGGTGGCGGCATGGCTTGGTCAAGCGCGCCTAATCGACAACAAAGTGGTTGAACTGGCGTAGGTTTCTCTACCCGGAAGATGAAAGGTAAACGTAATGATTCGCAAAATGCTGCAAGGTAAGCTTCACCGTGTGAAAGTCACCCAGGCCGACCTGCACTATGAAGGCTCCTGCGCCATCGACCAGGATTTCCTTGATGCCGCGGGCATCCTTGAAAACGAAGCGATTGATATCTGGAACGTTAACAACGGCAAACGTTTCTCAACCTATGCCATCGCCGCCGAGCGCGGGTCTAAAATCATCTCCGTTAACGGCGCGGCAGCGCACTGCGCGGACGTGGGCGATATTGTGATTATCGCCAGCTTCGTGATGATGTCTGATGAAGAGGCACGCCGCTGGCAGCCGAAAGTCGCCTATTTTGAAGGCGACAACGACATGAAACGTACCGCGAAGGCGATTCCGGTTCAGGTTGCTTAAGCATTATCCCTGCGGCTGATTGCTGATCAGCCGCGACATTGTTTCCAGCGAATCCGTTCTTAAGATGTACAGGCGTTTCAGTAAGAACGGATTATCACCCGGCTTCACCTTACCTTTCACCGTCGTCACTGCCAGATGGAAACCGGCATCATTTGCCGCCTTTATCGCTTTATTGTCGTAGCCGCCAAACGGATAGGAAAGATAGAGCACGCGCGGGTTAAACTGCGCCAGCGCGCGACGCGAGCGTTCAAAATCAAACAAAATCACGTGATAGCTGCGGCTCAGTAAAATCGGGTGCTTATACCCATCCACGCGGTGCAGGAAGTGGGTATGAGACTGAATATCAAACACATCCTGAATGCCCTTAATCTCCTGCACGCTCATAAACTGCAGCGATTTAGGATCCCATTTCTGCGGGTGGCCTTTAATGCGGGAAGAGATAATAAATGCGGTAGCGTTGAAGCCGTACTCTTTCAGCACAGGATAGGCATAGCGGCTGACAGATTTCAGGCCGTCGTCAAAGGTTATTACCACCGATTTTGCAGGCAGGTTCATTTTGTTACGCACGTACCCTTCCAGCTGGTACATCGTCAGGGTGGTATAGCCCTGATCGCGTAACCAGGCCATCTGGTTGTTAAACGCACGTACGCTGGTGGTCGTGGACGTATGTCGAAAGCGCGTGTTTTCTTCATCACGCAAAATATGATGGTAGGTCAGAACCGGAAGTCCATTATCTTCCTGCGCATCCAGGCTGCTGATCCACGCCAGACGATTGCCGATGCGGATCTGAAACCAGGTCTGATTCAGGCGGTCTTTCAGTTTGTTTAATATGGGATAGCGAAGATTGGCGCTTAATGTGCCGAACGGCGCGCTACCGCTCGACGGCGCGTTATAGACCGGCGTGTCTTTCCAGGTAATGAGATTCTGATTGCTCAGGGGTTTATTGAGATCGCCGAGGCTGTCCTCAACGCGCTGTTTCCCCTGAACCGGCTCCAGGTGCCCTTTATCGATAAAACCCGTGCCAAAACCGAAGCGAAATTCATAGTAGTCCGCCGCCGCGGGCACGACGGCCAGGATCTGCCCGGCGCGCACGTTACCGACGTTGATCACGCTGTTTCCCACCTGTGCCCAGATCGCCGCGTCTTCGGTGGTTTGCATGTACTGGGCAGGCAGCGTTTGCTGGCTGAGTAAACTGGCTGAGCTGACGCCGGAAATGAGCATCAATAGCAGGAAAAGAATGCGCGGTAGCATGGTGTCTTAATCGGTGCGGAAAACTGCCGCTATTGTAACAAATGAGACATCAATACCAACGTTTAATTCTTATACAAATCGTGGAGCAGGACGAAAGGAGGATTTTTTTGCTGCTGATGCCACAAGCTGCTGACGCCCGGAACGCCCTGCGCCACGATGGCCTGGCGAAACTCAGCGCTGCTTAAGGATCCACGCTGCGGATACATTAACGCCAGCAGGGAGAGGTTAATACCCGAGATCACTTCACAGTACGCGTGCTTATGGCTGAGCAAAGCGGCTGCGCGGTAAGGCGCCGCGCCCGATTTATCGGTAAGAAAGATCACGCCATCACCGGTGTCGGTTTCATGCAGGGCATCGCACATCATGCGACTAAGCATGTTGGTGCTCAACCCGCGCCAGTAGTTTACCGCCCGGCATTGCACCAGCGGGCCAAATCTGGCTTCAAGCTTATCCAGTATTTCCTGCGCCTGTTCATCGTGGCAGGTGATAACCCATCCCAGCATAACTCTCTCCTTAGCAGGCAAGTAGTTTAGCGAAGTGAAGGTTAGCTTTCGGTGATAACTGTCAAAGAAAGTGCCCGGCAAACTAAACGTCGCCGGGCAAAAGATTAGCTGCGCAGACCGCGTCCGCGCTGGATCAGATACCAGCAGAGCAGGTAGAAGGCGATGATGAACACCACCAGCACCGCTACCGTGGTAAACAGCGGCACATCGGTAATGCCGAGGAAGCCAAAGCGAAAACCGCTGATCATGTAGACAATCGGGTTCAGGTGCGACAGCGCCTGCCAGAACGGTGGCAGCAGCGTCAGGGAGTAGAACACCCCGCCGAGATAGGTCAGCGGCGTCAGCACGAAGGTCGGAATCAGGCTGATATCGTCAAACGTCTTAGCGAACACAGCGTTCAGTAATCCGGCCAGCGAGAAGAGGATTGCCGTCAGGAGCAGCGTCAGCGCGACGAACAGCCACGAGTGGACCTGGAACGGCACGAAGAACAGCGAAATCGCCGTGACCAGGATCCCCACGCACAGCCCGCGCGCTACGCCGCCGCCAACATAGCCCGCGATAATGACGTGCGTCGGCACAGGCGCAACCAGCAGCTCTTCAATATTGCGCTGGAACTTAGCACTGAAGAATGACGACGCCACGTTGGCGTAGGCGTTAGTAATCACCGCCATCATAATCAGTCCCGGCACGATAAACTGCATATAGGTAAAGCCGTGCATTTCACCAATCCGGGAACCAATCAGGTTACCGAAGATGATGAAATAGAGCGTCATCGTGATGACCGGTGGCACCAGGGTTTGCACCCAGATACGCATAAAGCGGTTAATCTCTTTCGCCCAGATGCTTTTCAGCGCGACCCAGTAAAGATGCGTCATGCCTTGTCTCCTTGTTTGTCCTGTACCAGAGAGACAAACAGCTCTTCCAGTCGGTTCGCTTTGTTACGCATACTTAAGACCTGAATCCCCTGCGCGCTCAGCTGCGAGAACACACTGTTAATCCCCTGCTCGCGCAGCACTTCCACCTCCAGCGTCGAGGTATCGACGAGGCGATACTGATACCCTTCAAGCTTCGGCAGCGGGCTTTTAGCCGCCAGATCGAGGATGAAGGTTTCTGATTTCAGCTTGGAGAGCAGATTCTTCATCGAGGTGTTCTCCACCAGCTCACCGTGCTGGATGATGCCGATGTTGCGGCAGAGCATTTCCGCCTCTTCAAGGTAGTGGGTGGTCAGAATAATGGTGGTGCCTTTGTCGTTGAGATCCTTCAGGAAGCCCCACATGGAGCGGCGCAGTTCAATATCGACACCCGCCGTCGGCTCATCAAGAATCAGCAGTTTTGGCTCGTGCATCAGCGCGCGGGCAATCATCAGGCGGCGCTTCATCCCGCCGGATAGCATCCGGGCGCGTTCGTTACGCTTTTCCCACAGGTCGAGCTGCTTGAGGTATTTTTCGCTCCGCTCCAGGGCCTCTTTACGCTCGACGCCGTAATAGCCCGCCTGGTTAACGACGATTTGCTGCACCGTCTCGAACGGGTTGAAGTTGAACTCCTGTGGTACCAGCCCCAGCTGGCGCTTGGCGTTGACCACATCTTTTTGCAGGTCATAACCAAAGACGCTCACCCGGCCGGACGTTTTATTGACCAGCGAACTGATAATCCCAATGGTGGTCGATTTCCCCGCGCCGTTCGGCCCCAGAAGCGCGTAAAAATCACCGGCCTCTACTTTTAGATCTATTCCGCGCAGCGCCTGGACGCCGCCCGGATAGGTTTTTTTAAGCTGCTCAAGCTCCAGTGCAATTGCCATGAAATTAACTTACCTTCAGTTCTGACACACGTTGTGTGGTTTCATTAAAAGTCGGGTTACCCTATAGTAGCGCAACGCAATTACTCGGTTACAGGTCGCTAACCTCCATGAACAACATAGATACACTCATCAGCAACAATGCACTATGGTCAAAAATGCTGGTGGAGGAAGACCCCGGATTTTTTGGAAAACTCGCGCAGGCGCAAAACCCACGCTTTCTCTGGATTGGATGCTCCGACAGCCGCGTACCGGCGGAGCGCCTGACCGGCCTTGAGCCCGGCGAACTGTTCGTTCACCGCAACGTTGCCAATCTGGTGATTCACACCGATCTCAACTGTCTTTCTGTTGTTCAGTATGCCGTTGACGTTCTGCAAGTCGAGCACATCATCATTTGCGGCCATTACGGCTGCGGCGGCGTGCAGGCGGCGGTTGAAAACACGGAGCTGGGGCTCATTGATAACTGGCTACTGCACATCCGCGATATCTGGTTCAAACATAGCTCACTGCTGGGTGAAATGCCGCAGGAGCGTCGCATGGATACCCTTTGCGAACTCAACGTGATGGAGCAGGTGTATAACCTGGGCCACTCAACGATCATGCAATCAGCCTGGAAACGCGGGCAGAAGGTCTCTATACACGGCTGGGCGTACGGAATTCACGACGGTCTGCTGCGCAATCTGGAAGTGACCGCCACCAACCGCGAAACGCTGGAGCAGCGTTACCGTTCGGGGATTGCCAACCTTCAGCTTAAGCATGTGAATCATAAATAAAGCCGGGGATGTTCTCCCTCTCCCTGCGGGAGAGGGCCGGGGTGAGGGCATCAGCCCGCAATTACTCGTCCAGCAATACCACTTTCCCAACATACGGCAGATGGCGATAACGCTGCGCGTAGTCAATGCCGTAACCGACGACGAATTCGTCAGGAATTGAGAAACCCACGAACTCTACCGGCACCTGCACTTCACGGCGGTCAGGCTTATCCAGCAGGGTGCAAATCGCCAGCGATTTTGGCTCACGCAGGCTCAGGATCTCGCGCACTTTTGACAGCGTGTTGCCGGAGTCGATGATATCCTCAACGATCAGCACATCTTTGCCACGAATATCTTCATCCAGGTCTTTCAGGATTTTCACATCACGGGTGGTGGACATGCCGCTGCCGTAGCTGGAGGCGGTCATAAAATCGACTTCGTGGGGCACATGCACTTCACGGCACAGGTCTGCCATGAACATGAAAGAGCCACGCAACAGACCGACCAGCACCATTTCGCTGCCGCTGTCCTTGTAATGTTCGGTGATTTGACGACCCAGTTCGGCGATACGCGCTTTGATCTCGGCTTCCGGGATCATCACTTCAACAGTATGTTTCATATTACTAACCAAATGATTTTAATGAAAATCTCTCAATACGGATGAGTTAATATCCAGCACTGATACGCAAGCCCCTCATTATATCAGCAAATGGATAAGCCTGGCGTATGAGTTATAAAAAGCAAATATTGTGATTCCGATCACACTTGTTAATACCTATAATTAGTTGCTAGCAAATTATTAACAAAAACTGACGAGTACACTTTCTATGGCTGAAACAAACTCTAAACAGCCGCGTCTACTGGTGACATTAACAGCAGCGTTCGCAGCCTTCTGCGCGCTGTATCTGTTAATCGGTGGCGTCTGGCTGGTCGCTTTAGGCGGCTCCTGGTACTACCCGATTGCGGGCCTGGTGATGGTTGCCGTAACCGTCCTGCTGTTGCGTAGAAAACAATCCGCACTGTGGCTGTATGCCGCATTCCTTCTTGCCACCATGATCTGGGGCGTCTGGGAAGTCGGCTTTGACTTCTGGGCGCTGACGCCGCGCAGCGATATTCTGGTCTTCTTCGGTATATGGCTGATCCTGCCGTTTGTCTGGCGTCGCCTGATCGTGCCGTCCAGCGGTGCCGTTGCGGCGCTGGTAGTAGCCCTGCTAATCAGCGGCGGTATCCTGACCTGGGCCGGCTTTAACGACCCGCAGGAGATCAACGGTACGCTGAACGCAGAATCGACGCCTGCGGCGGCGATCTCTCAGGTCGCTGACGGCGACTGGCCTGCCTATGGTCGTAACCAGGAAGGCCAGCGTTACTCCCCGCTGAAGCAGATCAACGCGGACAACGTTAAAAACCTGAAAGAAGCCTGGGTATTCCGTACCGGCGACCTGAAGATGCCGAACGATCCGGGTGAACTGACCAACGAAGTGACGCCAATTAAAGTCGGCGATATGCTTTATCTGTGTACGGCGCACCAGCGTCTGTTCGCGCTCGACGCGGCCACCGGTAAAGAGAAATGGCACTTCGACCCACAGCTGAATTCCAACCCGTCCTTCCAGCACGTGACCTGCCGTGGCGTCTCTTACCACGAAGCGCGCCCGGAAAATGCGAGCCCGGAAGTCATTGCCGACTGTCCTCGCCGCATCATGTTGCCGGTCAACGATGGTCGCCTGTTCGCCATCAATGCCGAAACGGGCAAGCTGTGCGAAACCTTTGCCAACAAAGGTATCCTGAATCTGCAGACCAACATGCCTGACACCACGCCGGGTCTGTATGAGCCAACCTCACCGCCAATCATCACCGATAAAACCATCGTGATTGCCGGTTCGGTAACGGATAACTTCTCCACGCGTGAAACCTCCGGCGTTATCCGTGGTTTCGACGTGAATACCGGTAAACTGCTGTGGGCCTTCGACCCGGGCGCGAAAGATCCAAACGCGATCCCGTCTGACGAGCACACCTTTACCTTTAACTCGCCAAACTCCTGGGCACCAGCGGCGTATGACGCGAAGCTGGACCTGGTCTACCTGCCGATGGGCGTTACTACGCCAGATATCTGGGGCGGTAACCGCACGCCGGAACAGGAACGTTATGCCAGCGCTATCGTGGCGTTGAACGCAACCACCGGTAAGCTGGCCTGGAGCTATCAGACCGTACACCACGATCTGTGGGATATGGATATGCCGTCCCAGCCGACGCTGGCGGACATTACCGTTAACGGCAAAACCGTTCCGGTGATTTACGCCCCGGCCAAAACCGGCAACATCTTCGTGCTGGATCGCAGCAACGGCAAGCTGGTTGTGCCTGCCCCGGAAAAACCGGTACCGCAGGGTGCGGCGAAAGGCGACTACGTCAGCAAAACCCAGCCGTTCTCCGACCTGAGCTTCCGTCCGAAGAAAGACCTCAGCGGGGCAGACATGTGGGGCGCCACGATGTTTGACCAGCTGGTGTGCCGCGTGATGTTCCATCAGCTGCGCTATGAAGGCATCTTCACGCCGCCTTCTGAGCAGGGCACGCTGGTCTTCCCGGGTAACCTGGGGATGTTCGAGTGGGGCGGGATCTCCGTTGACCCTAACCGTCAGGTAGCGATTGCTAACCCGATGGCGCTGCCGTTCGTTTCCCGTCTGATCCCACGCGGTCCGGGCAACCCAATGGAACAGCCGAAAGACGCGAAAGGCAGCGGTACCGAAGCCGGCATTCAGCCGCAGTACGGCGTACCGTTCGGCGTAACGCTGAACCCGTTCCTGTCTCCGTTTGGTCTGCCGTGTAAACAGCCTGCCTGGGGTTACATCTCCGGTCTGGATCTGAAAACCAACCAGATCGTGTGGAAAAAACGTATTGGTACGCCACAGGACAGCATGCCGTTCCCGATGCCGGTTCCGGTGCCGTTCAATATGGGTATGCCAATGCTGGGTGGCCCAATTTCCACCGCCGGTAACGTGCTGTTCATCGCGGCAACCGCAGATAACTACCTGCGCGCGTACAACATGACCAACGGTGAGAAACTGTGGCAAGGCCGTCTGCCAGCGGGTGGACAAGCCACGCCGATGACCTATGAAGTGAATGGCAAGCAATACGTTGTCATCTCTGCGGGCGGTCACGGTTCGTTTGGCACGAAGATGGGCGACTATATTGTCGCGTATGCGCTGCCTGACGAAAACAAGTAACTGAAAAGCCCGGTGGCGCTTACGCGCTTACCGGGCCTATGGATACGCTATGTAGGCCGGGTAAGGCGAAGCCGCCACCCGGCTTTTTTACACGGTAAAGCCCAGCATCATCCCCGTATCTTCATGTTCCAGCAGATGGCAGTGCGCCATGTAGGCAAACTCCTTCGGCGCGTCGTGGTCAAACTTCACCAGCACCTCGCTGACGCCGCCCTCCACTCTCACCGTATCCTTCCAGCCCGCGCGATGCGCGTCCGGCGCTTTACCGTTCTCAGAGAGAATGCGGAACTGGGTGCCGTGGATATGGAACGGATGCAGCATCATGTCCCCTTCGCCTGAAATCACCCAGCGCTCAAACTGGCCCTTTGTCGCAGCAAACATCGGCGTATTCATATCGAACGCCTTGCCGTTGATCATATTGGCGTTGTGGAAATCAAAGCCATGGTCGCCGTGATTCATGTTCCCCATGCCGCCCATTTTTCCATGGTCCATATTCATATGGCCCATCATCTGCCCGTGATGCATTCCCGCCATCGCCTTATCGCCATATTTCGCCATCAGCGCCTGCATCCCCATCATATCGAGCATCGGGTTCATAGAGAGCTGCAGCTTGCGTTGAGTAAGCCCATCAAGCGACGGAAGTGCCGGCATAGTGGTTAACGTATCAGGGAGCGTGCCGGAAGCGGTCACCAGTAAAGGCTGGATACGCAGCACCGGATGCGGCTTGTCAAACGGCGCGACCGCCATCCCCATCTGGCTAACCGGCAGCGTCACGAGGTCAAACGCCTTGCCGTCGCTGATGTCCACCAGCACCTCAAAGCGTTCGCCCATCAGCATCGGCAGTTCGTTGACCTTCACCGGCTCAGGCAGCAGCCCGCCGTCGCTGGCGACCACGTACAGCGGACGCTTATCGCTGGTAGCAAAATTGAGGGAACGCGCGTTACAGCCGTTAAGCAGACGCAGGCGCAGCCAGCCCTTCGGTGCGGCGTGCTGAGGATAAATGGCGCCGTTGGTCAGCAGCGTGTCGCCAAACCAGCCTACCGCCGCGCTCATCACATCCAGCTGGTAGTCAATTTGCCCGTCAGCGGTGAATTTCTTGTCCTGCACAATCACCGGCACATCGTCGATGCCCCACTGCTTCGGCAGGCGCAGCAGGCGGCTTTCGTCGTCTTCAATCAGCACCAGCCCCGCCAGCCCCATCGCCACCTGATGGCCCGTTTTACCATGCTGATGCGGATGGAACCAGCAGGTCGCCGCGCGCTGGTCGGGCGTAAAGGTGACGCTGCGCGAGCCGCCCGCTTTGATGATGCCCTGCGGCCCGCCGTCTACCTCTCCCGGCACTTCCAGCCCGTGCCAGTGCAGCGTCGTCTCTTCGGCGAGCGTGTTGTGGATATCCACCGTCACCGCTTTCCCTTTACGCAGCTGAAGCGCCGGACCGAGCAAATTGCCGTTATAGCCCCACGTCGTGGCGTTGTGCGCACCGAATGTTGTTTTGCCTGCCTGAACCACAAGCTGGATACGGCTGCGGGCGTCAGCGGTCACCAGGTCAGGGATGGGTAAGGCAGGCCTGTCAGCCGCGAAAACCGCGCGGCTCCAGAGGGGTAATGCGCTGGCAGCCCCCAGCACAGCGGAATATTTTAAAAAATCACGACGTTGCATGTTCATTTCCTTATTTCCAGCAGGCGATCTTTTGAGCATAAACCCTCCCCTTACCGGAAGGTCAAGTAACGCGGCAATAATAAAGATCGTCGCACTGGCATCAAGTATGCTAACGTTAATTTTCCGTGAAGAAGTGGTAGAAGCAATGAAGACGTTTTTCAGGACAATTTTGTTCGGTAGCCTGATGGCAATGTGTGCGAACAGCTATGCGCTAAGTGAAAATGAAGCGGAAGATATGGCCGATTTAACGGCGGTTTTTGTATTCCTGAAAAATGATTGTGGCTACCAGAATTTACCCAACGGGCAGATTCGCCGCGCGCTGGTCTTTTTTGCCCAGCAGAACCAGTGGGATCTCAGCAACTACGACAGCTTCGACATGAAGGCGCTCGGCGAAGACAGCTACCGTGACTTAAGCGGTATTGGCATTCCCACTGCTAAAAAATGCAAAGCGCTGGCTCGCGACTCACTCAGCCTGCTCGCCTACGTTAAATAACCTTCCCGACGCCTCCTGTTGAACCTCTGGCCGTGCAACCACGGTTAGAGTTAGCTATCATGTTTCGCTCATTTTTTGCGAGCGTAACGGATGTTTACACAGGAGGAGTTCGCTATGGCCGACCACACGTTGTGGCATGAAACATTGCATGACCAGTTTGGTCAGTACTTTGCCGTTGATAACGTGCTCTATCATGAGAAAACCGATCACCAGGATCTGATCATCTTCGAGAATGCTGCCTTTGGCCGCGTGATGGCGCTGGACGGCGTTGTGCAAACCACCGAGCGCGACGAGTTTATTTATCATGAAATGATGACCCACGTCCCGCTCCTGGCGCACGGTCACGCGAAGCATGTTCTGATTATTGGCGGCGGCGACGGCGCAATGCTGCGTGAAGTGTCCCGCCATCGTTCCATTGAAACCATCACCATGGTGGAAATCGATGCGGGCGTCGTCTCTTTCTGCCGCCAGTACCTGCCCAACCACAATGCCGGCAGCTATGACGATCCGCGCTTTAGCCTGGTGATTGACGACGGCGTTAACTTTGTTAACCAGACCTCGCAGACCTTTGACGTGATTATCTCCGACTGCACCGACCCTATTGGTCCAGGCGCATCGTTGTTCACTTCCTCTTTCTACGAAGGCTGCAAGCGCTGCCTGAACCCGGGCGGGATCTTCGTCGCACAAAACGGCGTCTGCTTCCTTCAGCAGGATGAAGCGCTGGACAGCCATCGCAAGCTCAGCACCTATTTCGAGGATGTCAGCTTCTATCAGGCGGCCATTCCGACGTACTACGGCGGGATCATGACCTTTGCCTGGGCAACGGATAACGACGTATTACGCCATCTCTCCACCGAAATTATTCAGGCCCGCTTCCATCAGGCAGGTCTTCAGTGCCGATACTACAATCCGGCTATTCATACCGCAGCGTTTGCTCTGCCGCAGTACCTGCAAGACGCATTATCCACTAAGGGGGTGAGCTAATTGAAAAAGCTTAAACTGCATGGCTTTAACAATCTGACCAAAAGCCTGAGTTTTTGTATTTACGATATCTGCTATGCCAAAACAGCGGAAGAACGCGATGGTTACATCGCCTATATCGACGAACTCTACAACGCCAACCGTCTGACCGAGATCCTGTCAGAAACCTGTTCCATTATCGGCGCAAATATCCTGAATATCGCCCGACAGGATTATGAACCCCAGGGCGCGAGCGTGACCATTCTGGTCAGCGAAGAGCCGGTTGACCCGAAGCTTATCGACAAAACGGAACATCCGGGCCCGCTGCCGGAAGTGGTTGTTGCCCACCTGGATAAAAGCCATATCTGCGTCCATACCTACCCGGAGAGCCATCCGGAAGGTGGGCTGTGTACGTTCCGCGCCGATATTGAAGTGTCGACCTGCGGCGTGATTTCCCCGCTGAACGCGCTGAACTATCTCATCCACCAGCTGGAATCGGATATCGTCACGATTGATTATCGCGTGCGCGGTTTTACTCGTGACGTCAACGGCATGAAGCACTTCATTGACCACGAGATCAACTCCATACAGAACTTTATGTCCGAGGACATGAAATCGCTGTACGACATGATGGACGTGAACGTGTATCAGGAAAACATCTTCCATACCAAGATGTTACTTAAGGAGTTCGACCTTAAGCACTATATGTTCCACACGAAGCCGGAAGATTTAAGCGAAGAAGAGCGTAAGGCTATTACTGACCTGCTCTGGAAAGAGATGCGCGAGATTTACTACGGCCGCAATATTCCGGCCGTGTAAGAACAAGCCGGAGCAGGGATGCTCCGGGCTGTTATTTCTGTTTCATGAAATCACGGTATGCGTTCACCACCCGAAGGAAGTCTTCTACGCCGCACATCGACAGGCTCTCTTCGTCATAGTAGCTCATCCCCTCTTCCATCTCGTCACCTGAAAACTCGAGCTGGTTGGCACGCACCATGACCTCTTCACCATCCATCCACAGCGTGTATTCGTGCCCGGCGCGCTGCCAGGATCGTTCACTGCCTTTTACCGTATTTGCCGCCTGTTCAACCTCATCAAGAAGTGCGAGGTTTTCTTTCACCTCTTCGTTAAACCAGTGTCCAACGGCTTCGTGGCCCATCGACATACGCACTTTCACCACTCCGGTGATGTCGCGCAGAAATTCGTAATCCATAGTGTTTTCCTCTGCAAAGCCATTAAGGTAATTATCGCAGCAGCGAGGAAGAAAAAAAGCGTGAGAGGTGGGAGGAATGAAAATAAAAAGGTGAGAGCAAGACCCTGCGGCCTGATGCCCTCACCCCGTCCCTCTCCCACAGGAGAGGGTGCAAACACTAAAAACCGTCTCGTGGAGACGGTTTTGCTGTTTATACTGCCGTCTGGAAGATAACCCCGTCAGCCTTCTCGGTGTACTGAGAGAGCTGGTCGAAGTTCAGGTAGCGATAGGTATCAACCGCAGTCTTATCCACCTGAGCCACGAAGGTCTGGTACTCTTCCGGCGTTGGCAGTTTGCCAATCAGCGCCGCAACCGCCGCCAGCTCAGCAGAAGCCAGGAAGACGTTCGCACCGGTACCTAAACGGTTCGGGAAGTTACGGGTCGAGGTGGAGACCACGGTCGCGCCGTCGGCTACGCGCGCCTGGTTACCCATACACAGGGAACAGCCAGGAATTTCGATACGTGCACCGCTCTTACCAAACACGCTGTAGTATCCCTCTTCGGTCAGCTGAGCCGCGTCCATACGGGTCGGCGGAGCCACCCACAGACGGGTTGGCAGCTGTCCTTTGTGGGTATCCAGCAGCTTACCGGCTGCGCGGAAGTGACCAATGTTGGTCATGCACGAACCGATGAACACTTCGTCGATCTTCTCGCCCTGAACTTCAGACAGCGGACGCGCGTCGTCCGGATCGTTCGGTGCACACAGGATTGGCTCTTTGATATCCGCCAGATCGATGTCGATCACCGCCGCGTACTCTGCGTCGGCATCGGCTTCCAGCAGTTGCGGATCGGCCAGCCATTTTTCCATGCCCTGGATACGACGCTCCAGCGTACGACGGTCGCCGTAGCCTTCTGCAATCATCCACTTCAGCAGCACGATGTTAGAGTTCAGGTACTCAATGATAGGCTCTTTGTTCAGCTTGATGGTACAGCCCGCGGCTGAACGCTCGGCGGAGGCATCGGTCAGCTCGAACGCCTGCTCTACTTTCAGATCCGGCAGACCTTCAATTTCCAGGATACGGCCAGAGAAGATGTTTTTCTTCCCTTTCTTCTCAACGGTCAGCAGACCCTGTTTAATCGCATACAGCGGGATCGCGTGAACCAGGTCGCGCAGGGTGATACCCGGCTGCATTTTACCTTTGAAGCGCACCAGCACCGATTCCGGCATATCCAGCGGCATTACGCCGGTCGCCGCAGCAAACGCCACCAGACCGGAACCCGCCGGGAAGGAGATACCGATTGGGAAACGAGTATGGGAGTCACCGCCGGTACCCACGGTATCCGGCAGCAGCATACGGTTCAGCCAGGAGTGGATTACGCCGTCACCCGGACGCAGGGAAACACCGCCGCGGTTCATGATGAAGTCTGGCAGCGTGTGGTGCGTGGTCACGTCAACCGGCTTCGGATACGCCGCAGTGTGGCAGAAGGACTGCATCACCAGATCGGAAGAGAAGCCCAGGCACGCCAGGTCTTTCAGTTCGTCGCGGGTCATTGGGCCAGTGGTGTCCTGAGAACCTACGGAGGTCATCTTCGGCTCGCAGTATGCGCCAGGACGAACGCCGGCGACGCCGCAGGCGCGACCGACCATTTTCTGTGCCAGAGAGTAACCGCGATTGCTTTCCGCCACGTCTTTCGCGTGACGGAATACATCACTGTGCGGCAGACCCAGCGCTTCACGCGCTTTGGTGGTCAGGCCACGGCCGATGATCAGCGGAATACGACCACCGGCACGCACTTCGTCGATCAGCACGTCGGTTTTCAGCTCAAAGCTTGCCAGCAGTTCGTTGGTTTCGTGGTTACGCACTTCACCTTTGTACGGGTAAACGTCAATCACGTCGCCCATGTTCAGGTTAGAGACGTCCACTTCGATCGGCAGTGCGCCCGCATCTTCCATGGTGTTGAAGAAGATTGGCGCAATTTTACCGCCGAGGCACAGACCGCCGCCGCGCTTGTTTGGCACGTGCGGAATATCGTCGCCCATGAACCACAGCACGGAGTTGGTCGCGGACTTACGGGAAGAACCGGTACCCACAACGTCACCCACGTAGGCCAGCGGGAACCCTTTTTTCTGCAGGGCTTCGATCTGTTTGATCGGGCCAACGCTGCCCGGCTGATCCGGCTCAATGCCTTCACGGGCGTTTTTCAGCATCGCCAGGGCGTGCAGAGGGATATCCGGGCGAGACCACGCGTCCGGTGCCGGAGAGAGGTCATCGGTGTTGGTTTCACCGGTCACTTTGAAGACGGTGACGGTGATTTTTTCAGCAAGTGCTGGACGATTCAGGAACCATTCGGCATCAGCCCAGGACTGCATCACCTGCTTCGCATAGACGTTGCCTGCTTTGGCTTTTTCTTCCACATCGTAGAAGTTATCGAACATCAGCAGCGTAGACGAGAGCGCTTTAGCGGCAATCGGTGCCAGCTTGTCGTTATCCAGCGCGTCAATCAGCGGATGAATGTTGTAACCACCCTGCATGGTGCCGAGCAGTTCAATGGCTTTTTCAGGAGTAACCAGTGGGGAGGTGGCTTCGCCTTTGGCGATAGCAGCAAGGAATCCGGCTTTTACGTAGGCAGCTTCATCTACGCCAGGCGGTACGCGGTTGATCAACAGATCTAACAGGAATTCTTCTTCGCCCTTAGGCGGGTTCTTCAGCAGCTCGACGAGCGCGGCCATTTGGGTTGCATCTAAAGGTTTGGGTACAATTCCCTCGGCGGCACGTTCTGCTACGTGCTTACGGTATTCTTCTAGCACGACGGTTCTCCTCGCTCTCATTGTCATATGCGGTGGGCGTTCTCTTCACGCTCCTGTGAGACAGCAGTTTGTAGGGTAAATGCCCGATACCGCGTCGGGCAGCATAGCAGGATTTCTGCACAGTGTTAATCCGTTTACAAAAAAGCAACATTAAAAAATTTGCTGAATCGTTAAGCATGGTGTAGCGGGGATTTAGGCCATCATTTGCGGTTTCTTCTGCACCGTGACGCTTCAGGTTTTCCTTCATCAGATATAATTGTGTAATAAATACTCACACTCTTTATCCGGACGTACCGGACGCTTCCCAATAAAAGTCAAAACGGTAAAAGGCGGGTGAATAATACTCACGCCAACCGTAACGCCTCACGGCACAGCGCTTGTCTCGTTGGAGTCTTTTATGAAGTTGCCCTTTAAGCCACATCTGCTCGTCCTTCTGTGCAGTGCCGGGCTGTTTGCCGCCTCGGGCGTCATGTTTGTCAAAAGCCGCGCAACGGAACCCGCTGCGACAGCCCCCGTCGCACAACAGCCGGCTGCATCGGACGCGCCTGCCGCAGCGCAGCCCGCCCCTGCTGTCGCGCCAACCTACACAGCCGCACAAATCGATCAGTGGGTTGCCCCCATTGCGCTCTACCCTGACGCTCTGCTGTCGCAAATTTTGATGGCGTCGACCTATCCGGCCAACGTGATTCAGGCGGCGCAGTGGTCCAAAGACAACCCTAAAATGGAAGGAGACGCCGCGATTCAGGCCGTTGCCAGCCAGCCCTGGGATCCGAGCGTAAAATCGCTGGTCGCGTTTCCTCAGCTTATGTCCCTGATGGGTGAAAACCCGCCGTGGGTACAAAATCTGGGCGATGCGTTTCTCGCGCAGCCGAAAGACGTAATGGATTCCGTTCAGCGCCTGCGCGCGCTGGCACAAAAGACCGGCGCTTTACAATCCACGCCTCAGCAGACGGTTACCACCGTGACTAAACCGGCACCAGCGAAAACCAGCGCCACCGAGGCAACAACAACAACCACGTCTGCGCCCGCCCCTACGGTTATCAAAATTGAATCTGCCGATCCGCAGGTCGTTTACGTCCCCACCTATAACCCCAATACGGTTTACGGGACCTGGCCCAACACCGCGTATCCTCCCACCTATCTCCCCCCCACGCCCGGAGAGCAGTTTGGCAACAGCTTCGTTAACGGCTTAGGTTTCAGCCTGGGCGTTGCCACAACCTATGCCATCTTCAGCAACATCGACTGGGACGACGACGATGACTGGGACCACCATCATGACGGTGACTGGGATAATCACGGCGGCTATAACCGCAACGGTGATAACAACATCAATATCAACGTTGAGAACTTCAATAAAATCAGCGGTCAGCGTCTGACGGACGCCAACCGTACCTGGCAGCACAACCCGGCCTATCGGGAAGGCGTGCCCTATCCGACTAACCAGCTCAACAGTCGCTTCCACTCCACCAGCACGGCGACAGGGCTCAGTTCAACGCAGCAAAAACCGGTTAACCGGGACAGCCAGCGTCAGGCGGCCCTGAGCCAGATGGAGAAATCCACGGGTAAAACCTTTCCCCAAACGGCGCGCACCGGCACGAAAGATGTTCAGCGTCAGGCCTCAAGTGAACAGCTGAAGCAGATTTCCCAACGCAATAACTACCGTGGCTACGACACCAAACCGCAGACGACGAGGCGGAGCACCACGCAGCAGCGAGAAAATCGTCAGGCTGTAACCCAAAGACAAGAGAAACGGGTTTCGCAGCCCGCGCAGCAACGCACTCTGCAGCAGCGAAACAGCCAGCCCCGGGCCAATGCGCTGAGCGGCAACGACAGCCGCTCCGCGAACTGGCAGGCGCAGCAGCAGCGTGGTGCGCAAAGCAGGCAGCTTGCCGCTCGCCAGCAGCAGCGTCAGGCGTCTGGTGGACGCGCTGAACGCCGGGAAATTCGACATCGCTAAGGGAACCGACATGAAAAGTAAACTACTCAGCGGAATGGTGTTGTTCATGCTTTCGGCCCCTGTGATGGCGCAGCAGTCCTTCAGCACGCCCGATCGGGCGACCGATGCGCTAGCCAACGCCATCAGTGAGCAAAATGAGAGCGCGATGAGCAATCTGCTTGGAGAGAACTGGCGCGATTTTCTGCCCCCTGAAGGCGTTGATCCTGATGCCGTCGATCGCTTCCTGCGCGACTGGAAAGTCCGTCATAAGACCGTTATCGAAGGGGATACGGCGCATCTGGTTGTCGGAGACAGCGGCTGGCAGCTTCCCATCCCGGTGATCAAAACCACTGCAGGCTGGCAGTTCGATATCAAAGAAGGGGCTGAAGAAATCCTGACCCGCGAAATTGGGCGTAACGAGCTCGCCGCCATTGAAGCCTTACATGCCTATGTTGATGCGCAGCAAAGCTACTTTGCGATGAACCAGAAATACGCGCAGAAGATTGTCAGCTCGAAGGGGAAAAAAGACGGTTTGTACTGGCCCGCCTCCCCCGGCGAAGCGCCCAGTCCGCTCGGACCGGCATTTAGCCCAAAAGAGCCGGGTACCGGCTATCACGGCTATCGCTTCCGCATCCTGCCGGATAATAACGGTTTCGCGATGGTGGCCTGGCCGGTCAGCTACGGCCAGACGGGCGTCATGAGCTTTTTGATAAACCAGGACGACAAGGTGTACCAGTCCGATCTCGGCAGCGATTCAGAGCAGAAAGCCCGTGCGCTAGCAGCCTATAGCCCTGATAAAACCTGGCAGCCTGTAGCACCCTGAACACAGCGCATAAAAAAAGCGGCCATTGGCCGCTTTTTTCATCTGAAGAAACTTATTTCTTCTTCGCTTTCGCGTTTGGCAGGTCGGTGATGCTGCCTTCAAACACTTCTGCCGCCAGGCCCACGGACTCGTGCAGAGTCGGGTGAGCGTGGATGGTCAGCGCGATGTCTTCAGCGTCACAGCCCATTTCGATAGCCAGACCGATTTCACCCAGCAGCTCGCCGCCGTTGGTACCGACAATCGCACCACCGATCACACGGTGAGTCTCTTTGTCGAAGATCAGTTTGGTCATACCGTCTGCGCAGTCGGATGCGATAGCACGGCCAGAAGCAGCCCACGGGAAGGTGGCGGTTTCGTAGCTGATGCCTTTCTCTTTCGCTTCTTTCTCAGTCAGACCAACCCATGCCACTTCTGGCTCGGTGTACGCGATAGATGGGATCACTTTCGGATCGAAGTAGTGCTTCATGCCGGCGATAACTTCAGCGGCAACGTGACCTTCGTGAACACCTTTGTGCGCCAGCATTGGCTGACCGACGATATCGCCGATAGCAAAGATGTGCGGCACGTTAGTGCGCAGCTGCTTGTCAACGCGGATGAAGCCACGGTCGTCCACTTCAACGCCAGCTTTGCCCGCGTCGAGGTTTTTACCGTTCGGTACACGACCGATAGCCACCAGCACAGCGTCGTAACGCTGTGGTTCGGATGGGGCTTTTTTGCCTTCCATGGAAACGTAAATACCGTCTTCTTTCGCTTCAACGGCAGTCACTTTGGTTTCCAGCATCAGGTTGAATTTCTTGCTGATGCGTTTGGTGAAGACTTTAACGATGTCTTTGTCGGCAGCCGGGATAACCTGGTCGAACATTTCAACCACGTCGATCTCTGAACCCAGCGCATGGTACACGGTACCCATTTCCAGACCGATGATACCGCCGCCCATAACCAGCAGACGCTTAGGAACGGTTTTCAGCTCCAGCGCATCGGTGGAATCCCACACGCGTGGATCTTCATGCGGAATGAATGGCAGTTCGATTGGGCGAGAGCCTGCCGCGATGATCGCGTTGTCGAAGTTGATCACGGTTTTGCCGTTTTCGCCTTCCACTTCCAGGGTGTTCGCACCGGTGAATTTACCCAGACCGTTTACCACTTTCACTTTACGGCCTTTGGCCATACCCGCCAGACCGCCGGTCAGCTGAGTGATAACTTTCTCTTTCCAGGTACGAATTTTGTCGATATCGGTTTTCGGCTCGCCGAAGACGATACCGTGTTCAGCCAGCGCTTTGGCTTCTTCGATAACTTTCGCTACGTGCAGCAGCGCTTTAGAAGGGATACAGCCGACGTTCAGACAAACACCGCCGAGGGTGCTGTAACGTTCTACGATGACGGTTTCCAGACCTAAATCCGCGGCGCGGAATGCTGCGGAGTAACCTGCCGGGCCTGCCCCAAGTACTACGACCTGAGTTTTGATTTCTGTGCTCATCATGACCTCTTAATTTATACCCGTCGTCCACCGGGTCGTTCTATCCGCCCGCAGTTTACAAAATTGTTAACAATTTTGAAACAACAAACGGCTCACGAATTGTCGCTTTCGCCAATAACCTCACAAACACCATGAGATTATCGGAAAAAAGCCGGCCGACTGGCCGGCTTTTCGATTACATCACCAGGCGGCGAATGTCGCTCAGCATGTTGTTGATGATGGTGATGAAGCGCGCACCATCAGCACCGTCGATCACGCGGTGGTCGAAGGACAGAGAGATTGGCATCATCAGACGCGGTACGAACTCTTTGCCATTCCACACCGGCTCCATCGCGGACTTAGACACACCGAGGATAGCCACTTCCGGCGCGTTCACAATCGGCGCGAAGTGGGTGGTACCCAGGCCGCCGATGCTGGAGATAGTGAAGCAGCCGCCCTGCATTTCGCCGGCAGTCAGCTTACCATCGCGCGCTTTCTTGGAGATCACGGTCAGTTCACGGGACAGCTCAGTGATGCTCTTCTTGTTCACGTCTTTGAAGACCGGAACAACCAGACCATTTGGCGTATCAACCGCAACACCGATGTTGATGTATTTCTTCAGCGTCAGCTTCTGGCCGTCTTCGGACAGGGAGCTGTTGAAGCGTGGCATCTGTTCCAGAGCCGCAGCAACCGCTTTCATGATGAAGACCACTGGGGTGAATTTCACGTCCAGTTTACGCTTCTCAGCTTCGGCGTTCTGCTGTTTACGGAACGCTTCCAGATCGGTGATATCGGTTTTGTCGAAGTGCGTAACGTGCGGGATCATCACCCAGTTACGGCTCAGGTTCGCACCAGAGATTTTCTGGATACGGCCCAGTTCCACTTCTTCGATTTCGCCGAACTTGCTGAAGTCCACTTTCGGCCATGGCAGCATGCCCGGGATACCGCCGCCAGCGGCTGCAGCTGGTGCAGCTTCGGCGCGTTTCACCGCGTCTTTCACGTAGGTCTGAACGTCTTCGCGCAGGATACGACCCTTACGGCCGGTCCCTTTCACTTTCGCCAGGTTAACACCGAATTCGCGCGCCAGGCGACGAATCAGCGGCGTCGCGTGGACGTAAGCGTCGTTTTCAGCGAACTCTGATTTTTCTGCTTTTGCAGCAGGGGCAGCGGCTGGTTTAGCAGCCTGAGCCGGTGCAGCAGCCGGTGCTGGAGCAGCCGCGGCAGCCGGAGCTGCGGCAGGCGCAGCGCCTTCCACTTCGAAGACCATGATCAGAGAGCCAGTAGACACTTTGTCGCCGGTGCTGATTTTGATCTCTTTAACGGTACCCGCGAATGGCGCAGGGACTTCCATAGAAGCCTTGTCGCCTTCAACGGTGATCAGTGACTGTTCAGCGGCAACTTTGTCGCCCACTTTCACCATCACTTCTGTGACTTCAACTTCGTCACCGCCGATGTCCGGTACGTTAACGTCTTTCGCGCCGCCAGCAGCGGCTGGTGCTGCGGCCGGAGCCGGAGCAGCGGCCTGTGCAGGCGCGGCAGCAGGTGCAGCACCTGCCACTTCGAAGATCATGATCAGGGAGCCAGTAGACACTTTGTCGCCGGTGTTGATCTTGATCTCTTTAACGGTACCCGCAAACGGTGCTGGCACTTCCATAGAGGCTTTGTCGCCTTCTACGGTGATCAGTGACTGCTCGGCCGCAACGGTATCGCCCACTTTCACCAGGATCTCAGTCACTTCAACTTCGTCACCGCCGATGTCAGGCACGTTCACTTCTTTCGCGCTCGCGGCAGCTGCTGGAGCAGCGGCGGCCGGCGCGGCTTTCTTCTCTTCCTGCGCAGGTGCAGCAGCGGCTGCACCGTCGGCGGAATCGAAAATCATGATCAGTTTGCCAGTCTCGGTTTTATCGCCAACAGAGACTTTGATCTCTTTAACGATGCCAGCCTGAGGAGACGGGACTTCCATAGAGGCTTTGTCGCCTTCTACGGTGATCAGCGACTGTTCAGCTTCAACTTTGTCGCCTACTTTGACCAGGATCTCGGTGATTTCAACTTCATCAGCCCCGATGTCCGGTACATTGATTTCGATAGCCATTATTCTTTTACCTCTTACGCCAGACGCGGGTTAACTTTTTCTGCATCGATGTTGAATTTGGTGATTGCGTCTGCAACCACTTTCTTATCGATTTCGCCACGTTTAGCCAGTTCGCCCAGTGCTGCTACAACCACGTAAGAAGCATCAACTTCGAAGTGGTGACGCAGGTTTTCGCGGCTGTCAGAACGACCGAAGCCGTCAGTACCCAGTACGCGATAATCATCAGCTGGAACGTAAGTACGAACCTGCTCAGCGAACAGTTTCATGTAGTCAGTAGACGCCACCGCTGGCGCGTCGTTCATCACCTGAGCGATGTAAGGAACGCGTGGGGTTTCCATTGGGTGCAGCATGTTCCAGCGTTCACAATCCTGGCCATCACGCGCCAGTTCAGTGAAGGAGGTAACAGAGTACACATCGGAACCGACACCGTAGTCTTTCGCCAGGATCTGCGCTGCTTCACGAACGTGACGCAGGATAGAACCGGAGCCCAGCAGCTGAACTTTACCTTTGCTACCTTCGATGGTTTCGAGTTTGTAGATACCTTTACGGATACCTTCCTCGGCACCTGCTGGCATTGCCGGCATGTGGTAGTTTTCGTTCAGGGTGGTGATGTAGTAGTAAATGTTCTCCTGCGCTTCACCGTACATGCGCTGCAGACCGTCATGCATGATGACCGCCACTTCGTACGCGTAAGACGGGTCGTAAGAGATACAGTTAGGGATAGTCAGAGACTGAATGTGGCTGTGACCATCTTCGTGCTGCAGACCTTCACCGTTCAGGGTCGTACGACCGGAAGTACCACCGATCAGGAAGCCGCGAGCCTGCTGGTCGCCTGCCTGCCAGCACAGGTCACCGATACGCTGGAACCCGAACATGGAGTAGTAAATGTAGAACGGGATCATCGGCAGGTTGTTGGTGCTGTAAGAGGTCGCAGCAGCCAGCCAGGATGCGCCTGCGCCCAGCTCGTTGATACCTTCCTGCAGGATCTGACCTTTCTCGTCTTCTTTGTAGTATGCAACCTGCTCACGGTCCTGCGGGGTGTACTGCTGGCCGTTCGGGCTGTAGATACCGATCTGACGGAACAGACCTTCCATACCGAAAGTACGCGCTTCGTCGGCGATGATTGGCACCAGGCGATCTTTGATCGACTTGTTCTTCAGCATCACGTTCAGGGCACGAACGAAAGCGATAGTGGTAGAGATCTCTTTGTTCTGCTCTTCCAGCAGCTGAGAGAAGTCTTCCAGCGCTGGCAGTTCCAGCTTCTCGGTGAAGTTTGGCTGACGAGCTGGCAGGTAGCCTTTCAGCGCCTGACGACGTTCGTGCAGGTACTTGTGCTCTTCAGAACCTTCCGGGAAGGTGATGTAAGACAGGTTTTCTACCTGCTCATCGGTGACTGGAACGTTGAAACGGTCGCGGATATAACGCACGCCGTCCATGTTCATTTTCTTAACCTGGTGAGCGATGTTTTTACCTTCTGCGGTATCACCCATGCCGTAACCTTTGATGGTGTGGGCCAGGATTACAGTCGCTTTACCTTTGGTTTCACGCGCTTTTTTCAGTGCAGCGTAGATTTTCTTCGGATCGTGACCACCGCGGTTCAGGGCCCAGATCTGCTCATCAGTCCAGTCTGCAACCAGGGCTGCGGTTTCTGGATATTTGCCGAAGAAGTGCTCACGAACGTAGGCACCGTCTTTGGATTTGAAGGTCTGGTAGTCACCGTCAACGGTTTCGTTCATCAGCTGGATCAGTTTACCGCTGGTGTCTTTACGCAGCAGTTCGTCCCAACGGGAACCCCACATCACTTTGATCACGTTCCAGCCAGCACCTGCGAAGATGCCTTCCAGTTCGTTGATGATCTTGCCGTTACCGGTTACCGGACCATCCAGACGCTGCAGGTTACAGTTGATGATGAAGCACAGGTTGTCCAGCTTCTCACGGGTTGCGATGGTGATCGCACCTTTGGATTCTGGCTCATCCATTTCGCCGTCGCCCAGGAAGGCGTATACGGTCTGCTCAGAGGTGTCCTTCAGACCACGGTGTTCCAGATACTTCAGGAATTTAGCCTGGTAGATCGCACCGATTGGGCCCAGACCCATAGATACGGTTGGGAACTGCCAGAATTCAGGCATCAGTTTAGGGTGCGGGTAAGAAGACAGACCTTTACCGTGAACTTCCTGACGGAAGTTGTTCATCTGCTCTTCAGTCAGACGACCTTCCAGGAATGCACGTGCATAGATGCCCGGAGAGATGTGGCCCTGGAAGTACACCAGATCGCCGCCGTCTTTCTCGTTCGCTGCACGGAAGAAGTGGTTGAAGCACACTTCGTAAACGGTCGCAGAAGACTGGAAGGACGCCATGTGGCCACCCAGTTCCAGGTCTTTCTTGGATGCGCGCAGAACGGTCATAATGGCGTTCCAGCGAATTGCAGAACGGATACGACGTTCCAGATCCAGATTGCCCGGGTATTCCGGTTCGTCTTCGACGGCAATCGTGTTTACGTAGTTGCTAGCCCCTGCACCTGAAGCAACCTTCACGCCGCCTTTGCGGGCTTCAGAAAGCAGCTGATCAATCAGATACTGAGCGCGCTCAACACCTTCTTCACGGATGACCGATTCGATCGCCTGTAGCCAGTCGCGAGTTTCGATCGGATCCACGTCATTTTGGAGACGTTCTGACATGGGGGTATTCCTTATCTATCTAATACGTTGATTTGTCTGGAACCTGTCCCATTGTGCTCTTGGGCAAGAACACAATAAGACAGGTTCTGCGTTTAGTTGCCGCGCTCTAAAAGTACCTGGCGCTTAATCCTTTCGTTGCTGTATGCGGCGTAATGAACGTTCGCGACGCGATTGTTCACGGCTGCGGTCCAGCAAGATTTCCTCAATGAAAGCCAGATGGCGGTGCGACGCTTCGCGCGCCTGCTCCGGTTCCCCGGCCATTATCGCCTCGAATACTCGGGTGCGATGGTTGCTTACCAGTGGGAGCATGTCCCGACGGGCATACAACAATTCAAAATTTTGACGAACGTTCTGGGCCAGCATCGGCTCCATGCAGCGTAGCAGATGGAGGAGCACCACGTTGTGGGCCGCTTCGGTGACGGCGATTTGATACTGGACGACGGCGCTGGACTCGGCGTCTAAATCGCCGGACTGCTGTGCCCGTTCAATGGCCTGATGCAGTTCGCGGATACGCACGCGATCTTCATCAGTGCTGCGAAGGGCGGCGTAATAGGCCGCAATACCTTCCAGCGCGTGACGGGTCTCAAGCAGATCAAACTGGGATTCTGGGTGGTCAGAGAGAAGTTCTACCAGCGGATCGCTGAAGCTCTGCCACAGGCTGTTTTGCACAAAGGTTCCGCCGCCCTGACGACGAAGCAGCAAGCCCTTTGCTTCGAGACGTTGAATCGCCTCACGCAGAGAAGGACGTGAAACGTCGAACTGTTTTGCCAGCTCGCGTTCTGGCGGAAGTTTCTCACCCGGGCGCAGAGTCCCTTCGAGGATTAAAAACTCCAGCTGCTGCTCAATCACATCAGATAGTTTTGGTTGGCGAATTTTGCTGTAGGCCATATTCCCTGTCTTACGCCTTTTTGCCCGGAGTCAATTGGTCTTACCAATTTCTATTTCGTATCGCTAAAGTAACAAAGTATTCACCTTCTGTCCATATTGGTTTTGATTGAAATCAGTAAACCCTGCACATTTTAACAACCTTACAGAAATAACGTTTCAGAAATGTAACTTTGCACAAATGAGTTGATTACCCCCAAAGAGGGAGTTTTAACCATAATGAAACGAGGTTTTTGCAATCTGAAGCGATTCAACAAGGCAAATAATGAAAATTCGCCCACTTAAGGCGCATTTCTATTCTATAGGTTGGGTGAGGAACAACGAGCGGGCCGATTTACAAATGCTTTCTTTTTATTCAAGTCGTCATCACCCCTTCATAAAGCAGATGCATTCGCAGGCACTTACCACTATTCTGGCGCTTACGGAAGTCACCTCCGCTTTTTTCGGTCTCGTTAACCGTAAAGAAATAAATACAGAATATGGATTTTCATAATTACACACGCTCAGCGTGAACATAACAACCACACACGAGGTTTCAAATGGAAGCTCAACAGCACGGCGATCAGCTAAAGCGCGGGCTTAAAAACCGCCATATTCAGCTCATCGCACTGGGCGGTGCGATTGGTACCGGCCTGTTTCTGGGCAGCGCATCCGTTATCCAGTCTGCCGGTCCGGGCATTATTTTGGGTTACGCGATTGCGGGTTTCATTGCTTTTCTGATCATGCGCCAGCTGGGCGAAATGGTCGTGGAAGAGCCGGTCGCAGGCTCCTTCAGCCACTTTGCCTATAAGTACTGGGGCAGCTTTGCCGGTTTCGCCTCGGGCTGGAACTACTGGGTGCTGTACGTTCTGGTTGCCATGGCCGAACTGACCGCCGTCGGGAAATACATTCAGTTCTGGTATCCCGAAATCCCAACCTGGGCTTCTGCTGCAGCCTTCTTCGTCATTATCAACGCCATTAACCTGACCAACGTTAAAGTGTTCGGGGAGATGGAGTTCTGGTTTGCCATCATCAAGGTCATTGCCGTGGTGGCGATGATTATCTTCGGCGGCTGGCTGCTGTTCAGCGGCAACGGCGGCCCGCAGGCCACGGTGCGCAACCTCTGGGAACAGGGTGGCTTCCTGCCTCACGGCATGACCGGCCTGGTGATGATGATGGCCATTATCATGTTCTCCTTCGGCGGTCTGGAACTCGTGGGTATCACCGCCGCTGAAGCCGACAACCCGGAGGAAAGCATTCCGAAAGCCACTAACCAGGTTATCTACCGCATTCTGATCTTCTATGTGGGCTCATTGGCCGTGCTGCTCTCCCTGCTGCCGTGGACGCGCGTCACCGCCGACACTAGCCCGTTTGTGCTGATCTTCCACGAGCTGGGCGACACCTTTGTCGCCAACGCCCTGAACATCGTGGTGCTGACCGCCGCGCTCTCCGTTTACAACAGCTGCGTATACTGCAACAGCCGCATGCTGTTCGGCCTGGCCCAGCAGGGTAACGCGCCAAAAGCGCTGCTCAACGTCGATAAGCGCGGCGTGCCGGTAAACACGATTCTTGTTTCGGCGGTCGTGACCGCGCTGTGTGTGCTCATTAACTACATGGCACCGGAATCGGCGTTTGGCCTGCTGATGGCGCTGGTGGTCTCTGCCCTGGTCATCAACTGGGCGATGATCAGCCTAGCGCACATGAAGTTCCGCCGCGCAAAACAGCAGCAGGGCGTCACCACGCGCTTCCCTGCCCTGCTCTATCCGCTGGGTAACTGGATCTGCCTGCTGTTTATGGCAGCCGTGCTGGTGATTATGCTGATCACCCCGGGTATGGCGATTTCCGTCTACCTGATCCCGGTCTGGATTGCGATCCTGGGCGTGGGCTATCTGTTCAGTCAGAAAAGCCGTAAAGCCATGAAGGCACACTAAACCTCTCTTCGCGGCACCTGCTTTTACGGGTGCCGCGCGTTGTTACCTCCTTCACACTTTCACGTCCACAGCGCATTTATCCATATCACCGCCCTGATACTGCAACGCATATATTCCTTTGCCAGCAAATAATTCTCTCCATACCGTAAACCGGAGAGCTGTCGATGGATAACAACAAACTGTCAGTAAAAGAAAAGATCGGCTATGGGATGGGCGACGCGGGATGCAACATCATCTTTGGCGCCATCATGTTGTTTGTTAACTATTTTTATACGGATATTTTTGGCCTCGCCCCTGCGCTGGTCGGCGTGCTGCTGCTTTCCGTGCGCGTGATTGACGCCGTAACGGACCCGATCATGGGCGCGATTGCTGACCGTACCCGCAGCAAATATGGCCGGTTTCGTCCATGGCTGCTGTGGATCGCCTTCCCCTACGCGCTGTTCAGCATCCTGATGTTCACCACGCCTGAGTGGAGCTATAACAGCAAAGTTATCTATGCGTTTGTCACCTATTTCCTGCTGTCGCTTACCTATACCGCCATCAATATCCCCTATTGCTCGCTGGGCGGGGTGATCACCAACGATCCAAAAGAACGTGTGGCCTGCCAGTCCTATCGCTTCGTGCTGGTCGGCATCGCCACGCTGCTGCTCTCATTAACGCTGCTGCCGATGGCCGACTGGTTTGGCGGGGACAACAAAGCCAAAGGCTACCAGATGGCGATGACCGTTCTGGCGCTGATTGGCACATGCATGTTCCTGTTCTGCTTCGCCACCGTGCGCGAGCGCGTGCGTCCGGCGGTGCAGACCAATGACCAGCTGAAAAATGACCTGAAAGACGTGTGGAAAAACGACCAGTGGGTGCGCATTCTGCTGCTGACGCTCTGCAACGTCTGCCCGGGCTTTATCCGCATGGCGGCCACCATGTATTACGTTACCTGGGTGATGGGTCAGAGCACTCATTTCGCCACGCTGTTTATCAGCCTGGGCGTTGTCGGCATGATGCTCGGCAGCGTGCTGGCAAAAGTGCTGACCGACCGCTGGTGCAAACTAAAGGTCTTCTTCTGGACCAATATCGTGCTGGCGATTTTCTCCTGCGCCTTTTATTTCTTCGACCCGAAAGCCACCGTCACCATCGTGGTGCTCTACTTCCTGCTGAACATCCTGCACCAGATCCCGTCTCCGCTACACTGGTCGCTGATGGCCGACGTGGACGACTACGGCGAGTGGAAGACCGGTAAGCGCATCACCGGGATCAGCTTCTCCGGCAACATCTTCTTCCTGAAGCTGGGGCTAGCGATTGCCGGGGCGATGGTCGGCTTCCTGCTCTCCTGGTACGGTTATGATGCGGGAGCAAAAGCGCAGAGCGCGGACGCCATTAACGGGATCGTGCTGCTCTTTACCGTCATTCCCGGCATTGGATACTTAATTACCGCGGGTGTAGTACGACTGCTGAAGGTGGATCGTGAAACCATGAAGCAGATCCAGTCCGATCTGGAAAAACGCCGCAACAACTATCAAGAGCTGAACGATTATCAGGAACTGAAAGCTGCTGAGACTAAATAAGGAAATCCGAATGCAAACCTGGCCAAACCCGTTTATCGAACAACGCGCCGATCCGTACATTTTACATCACGAGGGGCAGTACTATTTTATCGCCTCCGTGCCGGAGTACGACAGGCTGGCGATCCGCCGCGCAGCGTCGCTGGAAGGCTTACGTCATGCCGAAGAAGTGGTGGTCTGGCGTAAACCCGAGACCGGACCAATGAGCCAGCTGATTTGGGCGCCGGAACTGCACCACATTGACGGGAAGTGGTACATCTATTTAGCTGCGGCGCACACCCAGGCGCTCGACGCGCTCGGGATGTTCCAGCACCGCATGTTTGCCATTGAATGTGCCGACAGCGATCCGCTTACCGGCACGTGGGTGGAAAAAGGGCAGATCAAAACGCCTTTCGATACCTTCGCACTGGACGCCACCACCTTTTTGCATCAGGGGAAACGCTGGTATCTGTGGGCGCAAAAAGCGCCGGATATCACCGGGAACTCCAACCTTTATCTGTGTGAAATGGCGAACCCGTGGACGCTAAAAGGCGAGCCGGTGATGCTCAGCAAGCCGGAATACGACTGGGAGTGTCGCGGGTTTTGGGTCAACGAAGGCCCGGCGGTACTGGTTCACGGCGATAAGCTGTTTATCAGCTATTCCGCCAGCGCTACCGACGAGAACTACTGCATGGGGCTGCTGTGGATAGACCTGAACGCGGATCCGCAAAACCCACTGAACTGGCAAAAATCTCCGCATCCCGTATTCGTGACCAGCTACGAAAATCGCCAGTACGGTCCGGGACACAACAGCTTTACGCAAACGCCGGAAGGGGAAGATGTGCTGGTGTATCACGCGCGGAACTACACCGAAATTGAGGGCGATCCGCTGTACGATCCAAACCGCCATACCCGCCTGAAGCGCGTCCGCTGGGACGAAAACGGGATGCCTGATTTCGGCATCCCGCCTGCGGACACGCTTTAATCGTTACGCCGCGCTGGCTTACATCAGCGTGCCGTAGATAGTCAGCAGCGCCACGATAACCACCACCACAAACGACGTTTTCTTCGCCATGGAGACAGCGGCTTTCGGCGTTTCAATCTTGTCGGTATGCGGCTCGCGTGCCAGCGAGAACTGCGCCAGACGCGTTAGCACCTGATACTGCGACGTATGGCGATCGGCAAGCGAGGCAAACCACGCGGGCAACGCTTTTTCACCGTGACCAATTAACGCGTAAACCACGCCCACCAGACGCACCGGGAGCCAGTCAAGCACGTGCAGGATGGCATCGATGCCGGACAGCAGGCGTTCATGCGGCGTCAGATAGCGGGCAAGCCAGGTCTGCCAGGCGCGCAGGAACGCATACCCCATCAGCAGTACCGGCCCCCACGGGCCGCCCACTACGAACCAGAACAGCGGCGCCAGGTAGTAACGGAAGTTAATCCACAGCAGCGCGTTTTGCAGCTCGCGCAGAAACTCGCGCTCGTCGCAGTCAGGCGGCACGCCGTGGATCATGGTTAGTTCGCTCGCCATGGCACTGCGCGCATGGGCATCATCACGGGAGGCGGCTTTCAGGTAGGCGTGATAGTGCAAACGCACCTTGCCCGCACCAATGCACAGCACGCCGAGCAGGATCCACACCACCAGCAGCGGCACGTTGAAAAAGAGTCCATACAGCGAGCGCAGCAGCAGGAACGTAATAACCATCACCCCTGCCATCATCAGCAGCGTGCGCAACATGGAAAAATGCTTAATCCGGCGGAAAAGCACCTCCAGCCGGTGATCCAGATGCCAGTGCTCGCCGAGCTTGAACAGGCGTTCAGCGATGATGACCAGCAGCATGGTAAACAACGTCATGGTATCTCCTTATTCTGACGACGCGGTGAGCATGGCGCGAAAGCGGGGCCAGTCGAATGCCGGGCCGGGATCGGTTTTTCTCGCCGGGGCAATATCGCAGTGCCCGGTAATATTGTCGGCGATTGCCGGGTAAAGTCCGATAAGCGTGCGGGTCACAGCCGCTAGCTGTTGATACTGTGAATCGGTGTAGGGCGTGGTATCCGTGCCTTCCAGTTCGATCCCGATAGAAAAATCATTGCACCGCTCGCGCCCGTGATACACCGACACCCCGGCATGCCAGGCGCGCTTATCAAAAGGAACATACTGAACCACTTCACCATCGCGACGAATCAGGCAGTGAGCCGATACGCGCAGATGTGCAATTTCAGCAAAGAAGGGATGAGCATCGGGATCAATCGTTCCCGTGAATAACGCATCAATCCACGGGCCGCCAAATTCACCCGGCGGGAGACTAATATTATGAACCACCAGCAGTGTGGGCTTTTCATCCTCCGGGCGGCAATCGTGGTGCGGCGAGGGCACACGCCGCGCATCCACCAGCCATCCGTTTTCTAACAACATGCTGGAACTCCTTCTGTATGGTGCAATGACTCGGTTCAGAGTAGCATGTTTCAATATTATGATTCGTTACCAATTTGGAGTTTTATCATGCCGCCTCGCCGCTACAACCCCGACCACCGACGTGAAGCGCTTCTGGAACGTATTAATATGGATATTCCGGCAAGCGTCTCCCATGCTTTGAAAGAAGATCTGGGCGGTGATGTTAATGCCGAAAAGGATATTACCGCACAATTGTTGCCGAAAGAGACGCGCTCCCACGCGGTCATTATCACCCGCGAAGAGGGTGTTTTTTGCGGCAAGCGCTGGGTTGAAGAGGTCTTTACTCAACTGGCGGGTGATGATGTGCAGATTATCTGGCACGTTGAAGACGGCGATGCGATTACGGCAAACCAGCCGCTGTTTGAACTGGACGGTCCTTCCCGCGTCTTGCTGACTGGCGAACGTACCGCGCTCAACTTTGTACAAACGCTCTCTGGTGTCTCCAGTGAAGTGCGTCGCTACGTTGACCTGCTGGCAGGCACCCGCACCCAGCTGCTGGATACCCGCAAAACGCTGCCGGGCCTGCGCACGGCGCTGAAGTATGCGGTGCTGTGCGGCGGTGGCGCAAACCATCGTCTGGGCCTGTCCGACGCCTTCCTGATTAAAGAAAACCATATTATTGCCTCTGGCTCCGTGCGTCAGGCAGTGGAGAAGGCCTTCTGGCTGCATCCGGACGTGCCGGTTGAAGTGGAAGTGGAAAACCTGGACGAGCTGGAGCAGGCGATTAAGGCCGGGGCCGATATCATCATGCTCGATAACTTCGAAACCGAGCAGATGCGCGAGGCGGTAAAATTGACTAACGGCCGGGCCCAGCTTGAAGTGTCCGGGAACGTCACCTTCGAAACGATCCGTGAATTCGCCGAAACCGGCGTGGATTACATCTCCGTCGGCGCGCTGACCAAACACGTTCGCGCCCTCGACCTCTCAATGCGCTTCAAATAATGCATTCTCCCCTCTCCGCCCGGAGAGGGGAATTTCAGCCCCGCTCGCATATCCGCTGTTCTTCCCTGCAACGCGGCATAAATTCTCTGAATGTGCTTTCCCGTTCACTTTTTTGCCCCTCGTATCTGCCCGTTCGCGCTGACAGAGTAGCGCCACTAAACGTAAGGAGCAGATATGAACAGACAACACGGATTCACTCTCATTGAGCTGATGGTGGTCATCGGCATTATCGCGATTCTGAGCGCCATCGGCGTACCAGCCTATCAGAACTACCTGCGCAAAGCGGCGCTGACCGATATGCTGCAAACCTTCGTTCCTTACCGCACGGCCATTGAGCTTTGCGCACTTGATCACGGAGGCGTGGAGAGCTGCGATGCCGGCAGCAACGGTATCCCTTCCCCCACCACGACACGCTACGTTTCAGGAATGAGCGTGGCAAAAGGGACCGTGACCTTAACAGGACAGGAGAGTCTTAACGGGCTGACGGTAACCATGACGCCACGGTGGAACGACGGCAACGGTATGACGGGCTGGACGCGCGACTGTAAGATCGGTGCTGATAGCGCCCTGAAACAGGCCTGCGAAGACGTTTTCCGCTTCGACAACAACTGAGGAGCGGATAATGAATACCGAGCAACTCGTGGCGCTTTGTCTGCGCCACCGCGCGCTGCTGCTCACCAGCGACAGTGACATGGTCAGCATTGCCGTCGTGGGAAGCCCCGCGGCTGAACTCATGGAGGCGCTGCGCTTCGCGACCCAGAAACGAATTGATATTGAGTGCTGGAGCGCTGAGCGCATGGAAAAACACCGGCAGCTAACGTGCCAATCACATCTGCCCGGCATTACGCAAACATACTCAACAGTTGATGTCCTCAACCACACGCTGCAGCAGGCAATCAACCGACGCGCCTCTGATATTCATATCGAACCGATGGAGCACGCGTGCCAGATTCGTTTACGTATCGACGGCGTACTTTGCCCTCAGCCTCCCCTTGCCGCTGAACTGGCAAGCCTGTTCAGCGCACGTTTAAAGGTGCTAGGTAACCTGGATATTGCAGAACGTCGTTTGCCCCAGGACGGTCAGTTTACGATTGAGCTGGCAAACGAGCCGGTCTCATTTCGGATCGCGACGCTTCCCTGCAGCGGTGGTGAGAAAATTGTGCTGCGTCTCTTGCATCAGGTTCAGCAGGCCCTTGAGCCTGAAGCGCTTGGTATGAGTGCTGAACAACTGGCCCGTTTCAACGAGGTGCTCCACCAGCCGCAGGGGCTGATTCTGGTCACCGGCCCTACCGGCAGCGGCAAAACCGTGACGCTGTACAGCGCGCTGCAGGCGCGGAACACCCCTGACGTCAACATATGCAGCGTGGAGGATCCCATTGAGATCCCCCTTGCGGGTTTAAACCAGACGCAGATTAATCCCCGGGCGGGTTTAACATTCCAGAGCGTGTTAAGGGCGCTGCTACGTCAGGATCCCGACATCATTATGGTCGGCGAAATCCGTGACGGTGAAACGGCAGAAATTGCCATTAATGCCGCCCAGACCGGGCACCTGGTGCTGTCGACCCTGCACACCAACTCGACGACAGAAACCCTGATTCGACTGGAGCAGATGGGCGTCGCGCGCTGGATGATATCTTCCGCGCTGTCGATGGTGATTGCCCAGCGACTGGTCCGGCGCCTGTGCCCACATTGTCGTCGGGAAGCCAGCGAGCATGCTGAATTACCGCGCGCCGTATGGTCCAGACCACTTCCTCGCTGGCAGTCCACCGGCTGCGATCGCTGTTATCACGGTTTTTATGGCCGCGTGGCTATTTTTGAAGTACTCGCGGTCGACAATGCGCTGCGGCAGGCCATTGCCAGCGGAACGGGAACAGAAGTGATAGAAGCGAGCGCCCGGCAGGCGGGAATGATTTCTCTTTTCGAGCACGGTTGCATGGCCGTCGAACAAGGGCTGACCACGCTCGAAGAACTGGTGCGCGTGCTGGGAATGCCAAATGGCGGCTAATCAACTCTGGCGCTGGCGAGCGCTCACCAAAGAAGGTGAACTCCGAAGCGGGACACTCTGGGCCACAGACCGCAATGCCGCCTTCACCCGGCTAGTGCGGAGCGATCTCCATCCTTTGACGCTGACCCGATGCGCTCAGCAACACCGCTGGCGGCCACATCACTGCTACGAGATGTTTCGCCAGCTTGCAACGCTTCTGCAGGCCGGGCTGACGTTGTCCCACAGCCTGCAGATGCTGGCAGAGCAACATCCGTTAAAACCGTGGCAGGCACTGCTGCAAAGTATTGCCGATGAGCTCGGTGAGGGAGCCCCCTTTTCTGAGTCGCTAAAAAAGTGGCCAGCCGTTTTTAGCCCACTGCATGTCTCGATGGTGAAAACCGGTGAGCTCACAGGGAAACTGGAGGAGTGTTGTCGCCAGCTCGCGCAGCAGCAAAAAGCGCAGCAGGAGCTCAGAGCAAAGGTAAAAAAAGCCCTGCGCTATCCGGCGATTGTCCTGACGCTGGCCGTGCTCGTGGTGCTGGCGATGGTTGTCCTGGTCTTGCCCGAGTTTGCCGCGATCTATAAAACGTTTAACGCTCCGCTTCCCCTGCTGACACAGATGGTCATGGGGATGGCCGCCTTTATCCAGTCCTATGCCCTCGCGTTGTTCGCCGCGTTATTAGCGCCCTTGGCCACTGCCTGGGCTCTGCGGCAGAACCCTCGCTGGCAGCGCATGCTGATGTATACGCCCGTGATGGGCGCGCTGGCAAAAGGACAAAAACTGGGGCACATCTTTACCGTGCTGTCACTCACGCAGCAGTCCGGAATCCCCTTTCTACAGGGCCTGGAGAGTGCAGAGGAGACCGTTGAAAGTCGGTACTGGCAGGGAATACTCCGTGGCGTTCGGGAGGACATTGAAAAAGGTCTCCCCGTCTGGTCATCCTTTAATAAAGCGGGCATCTTTACCCCGCTGTGTATTCAGCTTTTACGAACCGGCGAAATATCAGGTGCGCTGGATATCATGCTGGCAAACCTCGCCCGGCATCACACGGAACAGACCTTTCAACGAGCAGATAGCCTGGCGGCCATTCTGGAACCGGTGCTTCTGATTGTGACAGGGGTCATCATCGGCACGCTGGTGGTGGCAATGTACCTGCCGATTTTCCATCTGGGGGATGCGTTGAGTGCGGGATAGTACAGCAGGGCTGGCGCACGGGCATGCGCCAGCGAAAGCCATTACAGGCTATTGAATACGCGGTTTTCTTGTTCCTGAACGCGAATAAACGTCGTACGCTTTGTCAGCTCTTTCAGACGGGATGCTCCAACGTAGGTGCAGGCAGAGCGCAGGCCGCCGAGGATATCGCGTGCGGTGTTTTCAACCGGGCCGCGCAGAGGCAGCTTCACGGTTTTGCCTTCTGCCGCACGGTATTTTGCCACGCCACCGACGTGACGGGTCATCGCAGACTCAGAGCTCATGCCGTAGAACAGCATGAATTTCTCGCCGTTCTCTTCAACTACGGTACCACCGCTCTCTTCGTGACCTGCCAGCATACCGCCGAGCATCACGAAGTCCGCGCCGCCGCCGAAAGCCTTTGCGACATCACCCGGCATGGTGCAACCGCCGTCGCTGATGATCTGTCCGCCCAGCCCGTGCGCCGCATCGGCACATTCAATGACGGCGGAGAGCTGCGGATAACCGACGCCGGTTTTGACGCGTGTCGTGCATACAGAGCCCGGACCAATGCCCACTTTCACGATATCGGCACCGGAGAGGATCAGCTCTTCACACATTTCACCGGTCACCACATTGCCCGCGATGATGGTTTTCGTCGGCCAGGCCTCACGCGCCTTGCTGACGAACTGCACGAAGTGCTCGGAGTAACCGTTCGCCACGTCAATACAAACGAAGTTGAGCGCCGGGTTAGCGTTCAGGATCTGTTTGGTCTTCTCGAAATCCGCATCGGAGGTGCCGGTAGAAACCATCACATGCTTCACTACGTCAGCAGATGTGGACGCGACAAATGCATTCCACTCTTCAGGGCTGTAATGTTTGTGCACGGCGGTGAGAATATCAAACTGTGCCAGGGCGGTTGCCATCTCAAAGGTACCCACAGTATCCATGTTGGCAGCGATGATCGGCACGCCAGACCAGGTCTGACCAGAATGCTTAAAGGTGAATTGACGTTCGAGTTCAACGTCTGAGCGACTTTTCAGTGTAGAGCGTTTAGGGCGGATAAGAACGTCTTTGAAACCTAACTTCAGATCTTCTTCGATACGCATGTGCGGATTCCTGGGGTTAGAGGCAAATATGTTAAAAGCACAACTCCAGTGACGCTATCATACGCACTAATACCTGCTCCGCAAGACTGCGAAATTCTCTTTTTTTACGCTACAATCCTATAAATTTACCTGGTCAAAAGCCGGTAAACAGGGCTAAACAGTTGCTGGCGCATCTGAGAGTTTTAATCCACTGATTTTAATAATGAATAATTCCCAGGATTTGATTTAATGGGGTATATCGTCGCATTAACCGGCGGCATCGGTAGTGGCAAAAGTACCGTTGCGGACGCGTTTTCTCGTTTGGGTATCACGATTATTGATGCCGATATCATTGCCCGCCAGGTGGTAGAGCCCAATACACCCGCGCTAAAGGCCATAGCAGAACATTTTGGTCAGGCAATCATCAATGCCGACGGCACACTGAATCGCCGTCAGCTTCGCGAATGGATTTTTTCTGATTCTGCGGAAAAAGCCTGGCTTAATGCCCTGCTCCACCCCATCATCCACCAGGAAACTCAGCGTCAGATAGCCGCAGCCCGCTCGCCCTATGTCCTGTGGGTGGTCCCGCTGCTGGTGGAAAATCAGCTGCATCAGAAAGCCGATCGGGTGCTGGTGATTGATGTTGACCCCGAAACGCAAATCCAGAGAACCATGACGCGCGATCGCGTTTCGCGGGAGCATGCTGAACAAATTCTTGCCGCTCAGGCTACGCGCGCTCAGCGTCTTGCCGTGGCGGATGATGTTATTGATAATAACGGCGCACCAGATGCCATTGCATCGGATGTTGCCCGTCTGCACGCGCAGTATCTGACGTTCGCCGCGCAGGCCGTTGCACAGGAAAAACCATAATGTCGACACACGTCCTTTTTGAGCATCCGCTCAATGAAAAAATGCGCACCTGGCTGCGTATCGAATTTCTTATTCAACAACTTTCACAACATCTGCCGGTTAACGATCATGCCACCGCATTGCACTTCTTCCGCAACGTAGGCGATCTGCTGGATGTGATTGAACGCGGTGATGTCCGCACAGAATTACTCAAAGAGCTGGAGCGCCAGCAGCGTAAATTGCAGGCATGGACAGAAGTCCCCGGCGTAGATCAGAGCCGTATCGACGCGCTCCGCCAGCAGTTGAAAAGCAGTAGCGCCGTCCTGATGGCCGCGCCACGCGTCGGGCAGTTTTTGCGCGAAGACCGCCTGATTGGCCTGGTGCGCCAGCGTCTGAGCATCCCTGGCGGCTGCTGCAGCTTCGACCTGCCGACGCTGCATATGTGGCTACATATGCCACAGGCGCAGCGTGACGCACAAGTGAACAGCTGGCTGGCAAGCCTGGAGCCAATGCACCAGACGCTGTCGCTGATCCTCGACCTGATACGTAACTCTGCGCCGTTCCGCAAGCAAACCAGCCTGAATGGTTTCTACCAGGATAACGGTGATGATGCCGATCTTCTGCGCCTGAATTTATCGCTTGGCGAACAGCTTTACCCGCAGATTTCCGGGCATAAGAGCCGTTTTGCGATTCGCTTTATGCCGCTGGACAGTGAAAATGGCACCGTGCCGGAACGTCTCGATTTTGAACTGGCCTGTTGTTAAGGAGTGCCGATGTCTGATGTCACCACCGTAAGCTGCCCGACCTGCGGCAAAACCGTTGTATGGGGCGAAGTGAGTCCGTTCCGCCCATTCTGTAGCAAGCGCTGCCAGCTCATTGATCTGGGCGAATGGGCGGCGGAAGAGAAACGCATTCCAAGTGAAGGCGGTCTCTCGGACAGCGACGACTGGAGTGAAACCCAGCAGTAATCTGTAAAGCCTGCTGGCGCTTCGCTCAGCAGGCCTACGGTTGTGCGACTAACCGCAGGATCACGGGCTCATTGGCTGGCGGGAATTTTTCGGCATCACATGCCTGAAGCTCTACCCAGTTACCCGGCTGTCCCTCTTTTCCCCAGGGGTCACCTTCCCAGTTTTCCACCAGCCAGAACCACAGCGTGATGTGCCTGTCCGGAAACTGGTACTCAAGCTTATCAAACAGCGTTGCGCCAAGCGGAGTGATCCCCACCTCTTCCTGAAGCTCCCGAACCAGCGCCTCTTCCGGCGTTTCACCTGACTCGATTTTACCGCCTGGAAACTCCCACTTGTTCGCCATATGGGCGTCGGCAGCGCGCTGGGTGATGAAGATTTGGTTTTGCGGGTTGCGAATAATCCCGACGGCAATTTGCAGTATTTTCATAGTGTCGCTTCCATAAAAAAGGCGCAGAAATCTGCGCCTTTTTGTTTTTTTATGAACTTAGCTCAGGCGGCCGTGGCACGCCTTGTACTTTTTACCGGAACCACACGGGCACGGATCGTTACGACCCACTTTACGATCGCCGGTCTGCGCGGCGATCGCCGCTGCAGCTTCGCTGTCATCGGTCTGGTGGCTCAGCTGTTGCATTTGTGCCAGACGCTCGGCTTCTTCACGACGCTGCTGCTCCATCGCTTCTACCTCTTCCGGCATACGCACCTGAACCTTGCTCAGGGTGCTGATCACTTCATACTTCAGCGACTCCAGCATAGACGCAAACATGGAGAAGGATTCACGCTTGTATTCCTGCTTCGGATCTTTCTGCGCATAGCCACGCAGGTGGATACCCTGACGCAGGTAGTCCATAGCCGCCAGGTGCTCTTTCCACAGGGAGTCCAGGGTCTGCAGCATCACGCCTTTTTCGAAGTGACGCATCATCTCAGCGCCAACAACCTCTTCCTTACGCTTGTATACGTCCAGCGCGGTTTCAAAGATACGTTCACGCAGGGTCTCTTCGTGCAGCTCAGGCTCTTTATCCAGCCACTCTTTGATTGGCAGATCGAGGTCAAAGTCGTTTTTCAGGCGTTCCTGAAGGCCTTCGATATCCCACATTTCTTCCAGAGACTGCGGTGGAATATGCGCGTCGATGGTGGCTTTAAACACATCTTCACGAATGCTGTTAATGGTTTCGCTCACGTCGGAGACGTCCAGCAGTTCGTTACGCTGGGTGTAGATCGCACGACGCTGATCGTTAGCCACGTCATCATATTCCAGCAGCTGCTTACGAATATCAAAGTTGCGGCTTTCCACTTTACGCTGTGCGTTCGCGATCGCTTTGGTCACCCACGGGTGCTCAATGGCTTCGCCAGGTTTCATCCCCAGCTTACGCATCATGCCGGACACGCGGTCGGAGGCAAAAATACGCATCAGCGCATCTTCCATAGACAGGTAGAAGCGGGATGAACCGGCATCACCCTGACGACCCGCACGACCACGCAGCTGGTTATCAATACGACGCGATTCGTGACGCTCCGTACCGATGATGTGCAGACCGCCGGAAGCCAGAACGGCGTCATGACGAACCTGCCAGTCGGCTTTGATCTGCGCAATCTGTTCTGGCGTTGGGTTTTCCAGCTCAGCCACTTCAGCCTGCCAGCTACCGCCCAGCATAATATCGGTACCACGACCCGCCATGTTGGTGGCGATGGTGACGGCAGCCGGATAACCAGCCTGCGCAACAATGTCTGCCTCTTTAGCGTGGAACTTGGCGTTCAGAACGTTGTGCTTGATGCCTGCTTTGGTCAGCTCGTTGGAAACCACTTCAGATTTCTCGATGGAGATGGTCCCCACCAGAACCGGCTGGCCTTTTGCGGTACGTTCGCGAATGTCTTCAATGATTGCCTGGATTTTTTCCGCTTCGGTCATGTACACCAGATCCGGCATATCCTTACGGATCATCGGACGGTTGGTTGGAACGACCACGGTATCCAGCTTGTAGATAGAGCTGAATTCAAACGCTTCGGTATCGGCGGTACCGGTCATCCCTGCCAGCTTCTCGTACAGACGGAAGTAGTTCTGGAAGGTGATAGACGCCAGCGTCTGGTTTTCATTCTGAATATCCACACCTTCTTTGGCTTCCACAGCCTGGTGCAGACCGTCAGACCAGCGACGTCCCTGCATGGTACGGCCGGTGTGTTCATCGACGATGATCACCTCGCCGTCTTTAACGATGTAATCGACGTCGCGGGTGAACAGCGCGTGGGCACGCAGCGCGGCGGTCACGTGGTGCATCAGCATGATGTTGCTCGGGGAGTACAGAGACTCGCCCTCTTCCATAATGCCTTCAGCAACCAGCAGCTCTTCAATTTTCACCAGACCGCGTTCGGTCAGGTTCACCTGGCGCGCTTTTTCATCAACGGAGAAGTGGCCTTCACCCTGGAAGGTATCCGAGTCTTCTTTTTCCTGACGCAGCAGGTGTGGAATGATTTTGTCGACCTTACGGTACATCTCGGAGCTGTCTTCAGCCGGGCCGGAGATGATAAGCGGAGTACGCGCTTCATCGATCAGGATGGAGTCCACCTCATCCACCAGCGCATAGTGCAGCTTACGCTGGACGCGCTCTTCAGGGCTGAACGCCATGTTGTCACGCAGGTAGTCGAAGCCGTATTCGTTGTTGGTACCGTAGGTAATATCCGCGTTATACGCTTCACGCTTGGCTGGCGCAGGCAGGCCGGACATGTTGATGCCAACAGTCATACCGAGGAATTCGAAAAGTGGACGGTTGTTTTCGGCGTCACGCTGCGCCAGATAGTCGTTGACGGTAACGACGTGAACGCCTTTACCGGTCAGCGCGTTCAGGTAAGCCGGCAGCGTTGCGGTCAGGGTTTTACCTTCACCGGTACGCATTTCCGCGATGCAGCGCTCGTTGAGCACCATACCACCCAGCAGCTGAACGTCGAAGTGACGCATGCCGAATACACGCTTACTCGCTTCGCGCACGACAGCAAACGCTTCCGGGATCAGGCTTTCTAAGGTTTCACCTTTTTCCAGACGCGCACGAAATTCCGCTGTTTTCGCTTTAAGCTCGTCATCAGAGAGCTTCTCCATCGCCGGTTCCATACCGTTGATGACGGCAACTGCTTTACGCATACGGCGCAGGGTGCGATCGTTACGACTACCAAAAACTTTAGTTAACAATTTGATTAGCATAATAAATTCTCAAACGCCCCATTGTGGGCAGATAAATTAAGGTATTGAAAAAGTTAATTTAGCTGAGGCGTTGCGGCCCGGCGCGAATGCCGTGAGCCTGGCTAATCCAGGTTGAAACAGAGAATGAAACAGGTGAAACAAACTCACGTTGCGTCGACTGACGAACTATGACCGGCGGCTGGCTGTCCTGCGTGAGCAGCGCGTTGAGCGTGTCCAGCAGGGCAAGATGCTGAGCCTGCACCGGCAGCGCCTCTTCCGCAACAGGCATGGCTTGCGGTGCCATCGCAAAAGACAGATGGCGGATAACCGTGCGGATAGCGTGCTGGTGCCAGTAATCGACGGTGAAGTTTGGACGGCGGCTGGCTTCAAGCCACGCAAGGTTAGTGAAGTTAACCCGCGTGTTGAAATCGTGTTTAGTCGTGGAGGTTTTTGCGGGCGTCGCCGCTTCGGCACTGTTGCTGAGCGCAGGCAAGCCAAAGCTCGCCGCGACCATCCCTAATAAGAGATGCGGCCAGAAGTAACGTCTGCCAAATTGTCGCCAGCGCGTCAGTATTCCGCTCACCTGCTCCACCCAATAAGCCAGCCTTGCAGAGGCTGAGTTCAGTTATTCTTTTAGCGCCCAGATAGTATCACTAAAGCCAATGCACATCAGCAGGAATGAGGTGCCGCCGCGGGGAAAAACGGTCAAGAATGCAGCTAACGCACACATTTTCTGCGAAAGACAAACAAGAGATAACGCTGGGGCAAACGAAGAATGGCAAAAATAAAAACGACTGGTCTTCCTGGTCGGAGAGAGTACCAGGTTAACCAGTCGATTTTTTACGAAACGGCGTGAACCGTTACGCCAGAACCATGTTTGGCGCTTTGAAAGCCAGCGGCAGTTCTGCTTCGTCTTCGAAGGTCACATATTCCCAGGCTTCCTGTTTTGCCAGGACGGCCTGCAACAGTTTGTTGTTCAGCGCATGACCGGATTTGAACGCGGTAAATGCACCAATGATATTGTGACCACACATAAACAGGTCGCCGATAGCGTCCAGCATTTTGTGACGAACGAATTCATCTTCGAAACGCAGGCCGTCTTCGTTCAGTACGCGATAATCGTCAACAACGATGGCACAATCGAAGCTGCCGCCCAGGCACAGGCCGCGGGACTGCAGATATTCGATATCACGCATGAAGCCAAACGTACGGGCTCGGCTGATCTGGCGCATAAACGCATCGGCAGAGAAGTTCATCGCATAGCGTTGGGTGCTGGAGTCAATCGCCGGATGGTTAAAGTCGATGGTAAAGTCCAACGAGAAACCATTGTACGGTTTGAATTCAGCCCATTTGTCGCCATCTTCGACGCGAACGGTCTCTTTGATGCGAACAAATTTCTTCGCGCAGTTCAGTTCTTCGATGCCAGCATCCAGCAACAGATAGACGAACGGTGCAGCACTGCCATCCATAATCGGGATTTCTGGCGCATCGACTTCAACAATAATGTTGTCAATACCCAGTCCCGCCAGGGCGGCGTTCAGGTGCTCAACGGTAGAAATCCGCACGTCATGCTCGTTCACCAGACAAGTACAGAGCATAGTATCACGCACAGATTTGGCATCGGCCGGAAAATCTACCGGTGGATTCAAGTCGGTGCGACGATAGATGACCCCGGTATTGGCCGGCGCAGGGCGTAACGTCAGCGTGACTTTCTTGCCGGTATGTAAACCGACACCCGTCGCCTGAACGATACGTTTAAGTGTCCTTTGTTTGATCATCGTATAATCTCGCCAAATTAACTATCCAACCGAGAGTGTATATCACTAACGGTGGGCCAGTTTAGCACAAAGAGCGCAAATCCCCAAATTCCAGCCAATTCTTAGTCAGCTTGCTTACGCAGGAACGCCGGGATATCCAGATAATCTGGCTCTTTCGCCGTTTGCGGCGTTGGGTCGTTCACCACTTTCGCGGCCGGTTTCTGCTCCTGAGTCAGAGGAGACATACCGTGCTGCTGGTAACGATCCATTACCGGTTGCTGAGTCTGCTTGTTAGTCACTAAGGTGATCTCAGGACGTTTGTCCATGCCGATACCGGTAGCAACAACGGTAACACGCAGCTCGTCGTTCATTTCAGGGTCAAGAGAAGTACCGATTACCACGGTAGCGTTGTCAGAGGCGAACGCACGGATAGTGTTACCCACGGTTTCGAACTCATCCAGACGCAGGTCAAAGCCAGCGGTAATGTTGACCAGCACGCCGCGCGCACCAGACAGATCGATATCTTCCAGCAGTGGAGAAGAGATGGCCATTTCAGCCGCTTCTTCTGCACGATCTTCACCGCTCGCCACGCCAGAGCCCATCATCGCGTAGCCCATTTCGGACATCACGGTGCGAACGTCTGCAAAGTCAACGTTCATCAGGCCAGGACGGGTAATCAGTTCAGCGATACCCTGGACCGCGCCTTTCAGCACGTCGTTTGCTGCACCGAATGCGTCAAGCAGGGAGATACCGCGCCCCAGAACCTTCAACAGCTTGTCGTTAGGGATGGTGATCAGCGAGTCCACATGCTTGGACAGCTCGGTGATACCCTGCTCCGCGAACGCCATACGCTTCTTGCCTTCAAAGTTGAAAGGCTTGGTCACGACAGCAACGGTCAGGATACCTAAATCTTTAGCTACTTCAGCCACAACAGGTGCTGCGCCGGTACCCGTACCGCCACCCATACCTGCTGCGATGAAGACCATGTCCGCACCTTCCAGTGCAGCGCGCAGCGCTTCACGATCTTCTTCAGCCGCATTGCGACCAACTTCCGGGTTAGCCCCTGCTCCCAGCCCTTTGGTGATACCACCGCCGATCTGGATAGTCTGGCCTACAGCCGTCTTACGCAGTGCCTGCGCATCGGTGTTAACTGCAAAGAATTCAACACCTTCAATGCGTTCACGCACCATATGCTCTACGGCGTTACCGCCGCCGCCACCGACGCCGATGACTTTAATCACCGCGTCGTTGGTCAGTTCCATAGGTTCAAACATAATTTCTCTCTCCGTTGTGCCTGTCGCCCGAGACCGCTAATTCTCTCCGGTCTCTTAAAAAAATTAAAACTCTTTTCGCAACCAGTTGTTCAGTCGTTTGACCCACGACCCCACTGAGACGCGTTTTTCCACCTCTGCTTCACCACTGAGATGAGATTCCTTCCCGTAGTGAAGCAGGCCCACAGCCGTTGAATAATACGGCTCCTGAGCATAATCCGTTAAACCGGTGATATTCAGCGGCGCACCAATACGCACCTGCGTATGGAACACGCGCTGAGCACAGGCCGCAAGACCTTCAATTTGCGCCGCACCGCCGGTTAATACAATCCCCGCCGCAAGATGATGCTTAACACCCTGCTGACGAAGCTGTTCCTGTAACTGTAAAATCTCTTCGTTGACCAGGTTGAGCAGCTCGGTATAGCGCGGCTCAATCACCTCTGCCAACGTCTGGCGCTGCAGGCTACGCGGTGGACGACCACCGACGCTCGGCACTTCAACGCTCTCATCTTTGCCAACGATAGACCCCAGCGCACAGCCGTGGCGCACTTTAATTGCTTCTGCATCGCTCGGCGGCGTACCAAAGGCGTAAGCAATATCGCTGGTCACAACGTTCCCGGCATAAGGGATCACTTTGGTGTGGCGCAACGCACCGCCGGTATAGACGGCGATATCCATTGTACCACCACCAATATCGACCACACAGACACCCAGTTCACGTTCATCTTCGGTCAGCACGGAATAACTTGCCGCCAGACCCGCGAAAATAAGTTGGTCAACTTTCAGGCCACAACGTTCAACGGCTTTTACAATGTTCTTCGCCATATCGTTGTGACATGTGATCAGGTGCACTTTTGCCTGCATACGTACGCCAGAAAGACCGACCGGGTTCTTGATCCCTTCCTGGTAGTCAATCGCATATTCCTGCGGAATGACATGCAGCACGCGATGTTCGTCGCGGACACGCACGGATTTCGCCGTGTGCACTACGTTTTCAACGTCTTCCTGCGTCACTTCTTCTTCGGAAATCGGCACCATACCAATTTCGTTCTGGCAGCTAATGTGCTTACCAGAAAGGGCCAGATAGACAGACGAAATCTGGCAATCTGCCATCAGTTCAGCCTGATCGATGGCGCGCTGAACGCATTTCACCACCGATTCAAGATCGTTTACCCCACCTTTATCCATACCACGGGAAGGGCAACTGCCTACGCCAATGATATTGACCATACCGTCGGGCAGAACTTCCCCTACTAAAGCGGCAACCTTCGCGGTGCCAATCTCCAGTCCAACTACCAGTTTTCTGTCCGTCGCCTTGATCATTGTTGTTCTGCCTGTACCTGTGCCTGATTCTGTTGCTGATTAGGTTCCTCGACCGGAGCCGGTACCCAACCGACTGCTGCGCCTGAGTCATAGCGCAAATCAACGTAGCTTATCCGTTTGCCGTCAGTCTGTGCCTGCTGCTGTAAAACCGGGTAAAGTTCGACAAAACGCGCCAGACGCTTCATGGTGTCCCCGCGTCCCAGGTTGAGCTTAATGCCGTTCGTTAACGTCAGCTGCCAGGAACGGCGCGCCGTCATGGCAGCATCTTTTAACGTAAACCTGTCCTTCGCCAGCACCTGACCCATTTCGCGAAAACCCTGTAATACTTCGTTTTCGCTACCTTCCGGGCCATACAACATCGGTAAATTTTGCTTGTTGACACGATCGGCCGGGACGCTGAAGGAATTTCCGTCTGCGTCAACCATGTGCTGATCATTCCAACGCGCAATGGGCACAAATTCAACCAGATGAATCTTCAATTCATCAGGCCATTGCTTTCTTACGCTCGCCTGTTTTATCCATGGCAGACGTTCAATCTGACTCTGGATAATATTGACGTCCTGAGTCATGAAAGTGCCAGGCGAGCCCAGCGCCAGTATTGACTGGCGAATATCGTCGTTACGCGTATAGTGACGCTCACCGGTGACCACCAGCTTAGAGAGCGGCAACCGCTGCGCATCTTCCATCCAGCCCAGGACCATCCAGCCGCTGATAAACACGGTGCACAGCACCCCGAGCAGGAAAATGATGCCTGCAAGACGCGTTCCATTACTGCGGCGTGAAGAGGTGTATTCGTCCTCGTCATCGCGGTTGCGCGTGTTCAATGCAGCCTGAGACATATCAGCCCGCCTGGTCCAGAATGCGTACGACTAACTGCGAGAAACTCATCCCCGCCTGACGCGCGGCCATCGGCACAAGGCTGTGGCTCGTCATACCCGGAGAGGTGTTGGCTTCCAGCAGATAAAATTGTCCATCTTTGTCTTGCATCACATCGATGCGTCCCCAGCCCTGGCAACCCAGAACATGCCAGGCTTTAAGCACCAGGGACTGTAAATCGGCTTCACGCTCAGCTTCAAGACCACTTGGGCAGAAATATTGCGTCTCATCAGAGAGATACTTCGCCTCATAATCATAGAAGACTCCGGCGGGTTGGATACGGATTGACGGTAAAATTTCTTCGCCAAGCATCGCGACGGTAAATTCCGGCCCGCTAAGCCATTTTTCAATCAGAACTTCTTCATCATGTTGAAATGCCAGTGCTAAAGCGGACGAAAGATCTTCAGCTTTGTCGACTTTGGACATTCCCACGCTGGAGCCTTCCCGGCTGGGCTTTACAATAACCGGTAAGCCCAGTTCAGCAATGCGTGCATTAACGCTGTCCGAAAGGCCCAATTCAAATTCGCGACGCGTCAGCGCTACCCATGGCGCAACAGGTAATCCCGCGCCCTGCCACAGCAGCTTGCTGCGCAGTTTGTCCATTGAGATAGCGGAAGCCATCACGCCGCTGCCGGTGTACGGCAGGCCGATCAGATCAAGAAGCCCCTGCAGGGTTCCGTCTTCACCACCACGACCATGCAAAGCGATAAAGACTTTATCGAAGCCCATGGCTTTTAATTGCGTCACGTCGACCTCTTTTGGGTCGACCAGGTGCGCGTTGACGCCCCCCTCCCGCAGGCCCGCCAGCACAGCCGCGCCGGAATTCAGGGAAACCTCGCGTTCAGCAGAGGTGCCGCCAGACAGGACAGCAATCTTATCAGCCATGATGCTCATCCTCCTGGGTTTGCGGCTTCAGTTTGATTTCAGCTAAGGTACGGGCGATTTTGCCGATATTTCCCGCGCCCTGAATCAGAATCAAATCGTTACCCGTCAGGACCGGTGCCAGAATTTCCGCCACCTGCGCAGGGTCAGAAACCAGAATAGGGTCAACCTTACCGCGTCCACGGATTGTACGGCACAGGGAGCGGCTGTCAGCCCCTGGAATCGGCGTCTCGCCTGCGGCGTATACGTCCAGCATTAACAGGGTGTCTACCTGTGACAGGACGCTGGCGAAATCGTCATACAGATCGCGCGTACGCGTGAAGCGGTGCGGCTGGAAGATCATCACCAGATTTTTGTCAGGCCAGCCCGCGCGTGCGGCTTTAATGGTGGCGTCCACTTCGGTCGGATGGTGGCCGTAGTCGTCCACCAGCATCGCCGAACCGGCTTTACCGTTCACGGCATCCAGCGGGAATTCACCGAGGAAGTCGAAACGGCGACCGGTGCCCTGGAAGCTTTCCAGCGCGCGCAGAATCGCATCATCATCAATGCCTTCTTCCGTCGCGACGGCCACTGCCGCTGCGGCATTGAGGGCGTTATGGCGCCCTGGTGCATTCAGCGTGACGTGCAGCAGCTCTTTGTCCTGACGCGCCAGCGTGAAGTGTCCCTGCGCGCCAATCTGTTTGTACTCCTCCACGCGAACGTCAGCGTCTTCGCTGAAGCCGTAGGTGGTGATTTGACGACCCACGCGCGGCAGCAGCTCGCGGATCACCGGATCGTCTACGCACATTACCGCACGTCCATAGAACGGCAGGTTGTGCAGGAAGTTGATGAAGGTCTGCTTTAAGTTCTCGAAATCACCCTGGTATGTATCCATATGGTCAGCTTCGATGTTAGTGACAATCGCCACCATCGGCTGCAGGTGCAGGAACGACGCGTCGCTCTCATCCGCTTCAGCAATCAGATAACGACTGTGGCCCAGACGTGCATGCACGCCTGCGGCTTTGACCAGACCGCCGTTGACGAACGTCGGATCGAGCCCCGCTTCCGCATAAATACTGGAAACCATCGCCGTGGTCGTGGTTTTACCGTGGGTCCCGGCAATGGCGATGCCGTGACGAAAACGCATCAGTTCCGCCAGCATTTCTGCACGGCGGATCACCGGAATGCGCGCTTCGTGCGCAGCAACGATTTCAGGGTTGTCAGAGGAGATGGCGCTTGAGACCACCACCACGCTCGCATCGCGCACGTTTTCCGGACGATGGTTGAAATAGATAGTCGCCCCAAGCGACGCCAGCTGCTGCGTAACAGGGTTTGGCGCCAGGTCAGACCCGCTGATCTGATAGCCTTCGTTAGCTAACACTTCGGCAATACCGCCCATGCCAGCACCACCGATGCCAACAAAGTGAATGTGCCGGACGCGACGCATCTCGGGCACGATTGAACGCAGTTTTGCCAGTTGTTGTGTATTCATTCTCTAAACGCCATCGACTACTTAAAATTCGTGCAGCGCAACACGCGCTGCGAGGGTTAAGCCTGGGCTGCCAGGCTCACTTCTTTTGCCACCCGTTCCGTCGCATCAGGGATAGCGGCCGCGCGCGCGCGTTGTGCCATCTCCAGCAGTGCGTCTCTGTTCCAGCCCGCCAGGGTGGTGGCGACCGCGTCGGCGGTAAATTGTGGCTGCTCAAATATCTTCGCCGCACCGGCTTTCTCAAGCGGCAGCGCATTCCAGTACTGCTGTCTGTCTTTGTGCTGGAACGGCACAAACAGGGCCGGCAGACCCGCGGCGGCGATCTCACTCACCGTCAGCGCGCCTGAGCGACAGACCACGACATCGGCCCAGGCATACGCTGCCGCCATGTCGTCGATAAACTCTGTGACTTTATGCTGCGGCTGACCTTCGTCTGCGTAAGCCTGCTCAACGGTCTGCTGAGCGCCTTTCCCGCTCTGGTGCCAGATGGTAACGGTATCGCCCAGCTTTGCAGCTACCTGCGGCATCGTCTGGTTCAAGATACGTGCGCCCTGAGAGCCGCCGACGACCAGCACACGAACCGGCCCTTCACGGCCCGTCAGGCGAGCGTCCGGCAGCGGCAGCGCCAGCACGTCGACACGCACGGGATTACCCACTACGTCCGCTTTTGGGAACGCGCCGGGAAACGCCTGCATCACTTTAGTGGCGATCTTCGCCAGCCACTTGTTAGTCAGACCGGCAATACCGTTCTGCTCATGCAGAACGACGGGAATACCTAACGACCACGCCGCCAGCCCGCCGGGCCCCGAGACATAGCCGCCCATGCCCAGCACCACATCGGGCTTAAAGCGCTTCATAATGGTGCGCGCCTGACGCCAGGCGTTAAAAATACGCACCGGTGCCAGCAGCATTGCCTTGAGGCCTTTGCCCCGAAGGCCGGAAATACGAATAAAGTCGATCTCGATACCGTGCTTCGGTACCAGGTCGGCCTCCATGCGGTCTGCGGTTCCCAGCCAGCGTACCTGCCAGCCCTGATCCATTAAATGGTGCGCAACCGCAAGCCCCGGGAACACGTGTCCGCCGGTACCGCCTGCCATCACCATTAACCGCTTCGGTTGATTCATCGTGAACCTCGTGTAAACGCCTGGGCTTTTTCCAGACGCGTTTCATAATCTATGCGCAACAACAGCATGATGGCCGTCGACATAATCAACAGACTGGAACCACCATAACTGATCAACGGCAACGTCAGACCTTTGGTCGGCAGCATACCCGCTGCGGCCCCGACGTTAACCAATGCCTGGAAGCTAAACCAGATACCAATTGAGCAGGCCAGGAAGCCTGAGAAGCGGTGATCGATCTCCAGCGCTTTCCGGCCGATGGACATGGCGCGGAAAGCGACGAAGAATACCATTAATAGCGCTAATACCACACCGATATAACCCAGTTCTTCCGCAATAATGGAGAAGATGAAGTCAGTATGCGCTTCCGGTAAATACTCAAGTTTCTGTACCGAGTTCCCCAGCCCCTGTCCCCAGACTTCACCGCGACCAAAGGCCATCAGCGACTGCGTCAGCTGATAACCGCTGCCGAACGGATCTTCCCAGGGGTTCCAGAACGAGGTCACACGGCGAATACGGTAAGGCTCGGCGAGGATCAGCAGCACAACCGCCGAAATCCCCATCCCGATAATAGCGATGAACTGCCACAGCTTCGCGCCCGCCAGGAACAGCATGGCCAGGGTGGTAACGAACAGCACGACAACGGTACCGAGGTCAGGCTGCGCCAGCAGTAATACCGCCAGCACCAGAATCACGCCCATCGGTTTTAAGAAGCCGCGCAGGTTGTTACGCACCTCATCTACCTTACGCACCAGGTAGTTAGCCAGGTAGCAGAACAGGGAGAGCTTGGTAAATTCCGCAGGCTGAATACGCAGCGGACCGAAGGCGATCCAGCGGGATGCCCCGTTAACGGAGCTGCCCACCACCAGTACGATCAGCAGCATAATAATCGACGCGATCAGCATCGCCGTGCTGTGCCGCTGCCAGAACTCCATCGGCAGACGCAAGGTCACCAGTGCCAGACAGAACGCCAGAATGATGTAAAGACCATCACGTTTGGCAAACAGGAAAGGATCGTTCGCCAGACGCTGCCCGACGGGCATTGATGCCGACGTCACCATAATAAAGCCTACCGCCGCCAGCCCCATCGTGAGCCAGAATAGCGTGCGGTCGTACATGATCAGGCTGTCGTTATCTTTTTGACGAGAGCCCATCACCCAGCCTTTGAGCGCCGCAAACAGCCATGCCAGGATCCCAAATCCTGGCAGGCGCGGCATTTTCAGGCGAGGGAGAGATAAACGCATCAGCCTAACTCCTTCGCCAGGCGGGTAAAGACATCACCACGCTGTTCGAAATTCTTGAATTGATCGAGGCTGGCACAGGCCGGAGAGAGCAGCACCATATCGCCTGGCTTCACGCGAGGGGCAATCAGCCGCATCGCCTGTTCCATAGTTTCGGTTTGTACGGCAACCTCAGGGCGCAGTTCAGCCAGCTCGCTGCCGTCACGGCCGAAGCAGTACAGGCGGATGTTATCGCCGGAGAGATACGGCTTCAGCGAGGAAAAATCCGCTGATTTACCATCGCCGCCCAGCAGTAAATGCAGGGTGCCGTCAACGTGCAGCCCGTTCAGCGCGGCCTCCGTGCTGCCCACGTTGGTGGCTTTGGAGTCGTTTATCCAGCGCACGCCGTTGTGCTCCAGCGCCAGCTGGAAACGGTGCGCCAGGCCTGAAAACGTGGTTAACGCCTGCAGGCTGGAGGAGCGCGGCAGCCCTACAGCATCCGCCAGCGCCAGCGCCGCCAGGGCATTGGTGTAGTTGTGCTGACCTGTGAGCTTCATCTCTTTCACGTTCAGCACTTTCTCACCCTTCACGCGCAGCCAGGTTTCACCCAGCTGGCGGTTCAGATGATAATCCCCCATCGTGATACCGAAGCTGATACAGCGATCGTCTGCGCCACGCACCGGCATGGTCAGCGCGTCATCGGCATTAACAACGCAGACTTTGGCATTTTCATAAACGCGGAGCTTAGCGGCACGGTACTGCTGCAGGCCAAATGGATACCTGTCCATATGATCTTCAGTCACGTTGAGGATCGTCGCAGCCGCAGCATGCAGGCTGGAAGTCGTTTCCAGCTGGAAGCTGGAGAGTTCCAGCACGAACAGCTCACAGCCTTTGTCCAGCAGCATCAGAGCAGGTAAACCAATGTTACCGCCAACGCCGACGTTCATGCCTGCCGCTTTCGCCATTTCACCCACCAGAGTGGTGACGGTGCTTTTACCGTTAGAACCGGTAATCGCGATAACGGGCGCCTGCACTTCACGGCAGAACAGCTCGATATCGCCGACAATTTCCACACCCGCATCCGCGGCAGCGCTCAGCGAAGGATGCGCCAGCGCCATACCTGGGCTTGCGACAATCAGATCGGCTGCCAGCAGCCAGCCATCATTCAGACCACCAAGGTGGCGTTCAACCTGTTCCGGCAGTTTGTCCAGACCCGGCGGAGAGACACGCGTATCCATCACGCGCGGCGTCACGCCGCGTGCGAGGAAAAAGTCCACGCAGGAGAGCCCCGTAAGGCCCAACCCGATGATAACGACTTTTTTGCCCTGGTAATCTGCCATGATTAACGTACCTTCAGCGTTGCCAGGCCAATCAGCACCAGCATCAGCGAAATAATCCAGAAGCGCACAATAACGCGCGGCTCCGGCCAGCCTTTCAGTTCATAGTGGTGGTGAATCGGCGCCATGCGGAAGATGCGCTGACCGCGCAGCTTGAAGGAACCGACCTGCAAAATCACCGACAGGGTTTCAACCACAAACACGCCGCCCATAATCACCAGCAGGAACTCCTGACGCAGCAGCACGGCGATAATGCCGAGCGCACCGCCCAAAGCCAGAGAACCGACGTCCCCCATAAAGACCTGCGCCGGATAGGTGTTGAACCACAGGAAGCCCAGCCCCGCGCCGACAATCGCCGTACAGACGATCACCAGCTCACCCGCATGGCGCAGATAAGGGATGTGCAGATAGTTCGCGAAATTCATGTTACCGGTCGCCCACGCCACAAGCGCAAAACCGGCGGCCACAAAGACGGTTGGCATAATGGCCAGGCCATCCAGACCGTCGGTCAGGTTAACGGCGTTGCCGGTGCCGACAATCACAAAGTAGGCCAGCAGAATGTAGAACAGCCCCAGCTGCGGCATAACGTCTTTGAAGAACGGCACAACCAGCTCGGTGGCCGGTGTGTCTTTGCCTGCCAGATACAGCGCGAAGGCTACGCCAAGCGCGATCACCGACATCCAGAAATATTTCCAGCGCGCGATCAGGCCCTTAGTATCTTTACGAACGACTTTGCGGTAATCATCAACAAAACCGATGATCCCATAACCCACCAGTACCGTCAGAACGCACCAGACGTACGGGTTGGAGGGATACGCCCACAGCAGCACGGAAACGACGATGGCGGTCAGGATCATGATCCCGCCCATCGTCGGGGTACCGCGTTTGCTGAAGTGCGATTCCGGACCGTCGTTACGCACAACCTGGCCGAAAGAGAGTTTTTGCAGACGGGCAATCATGCGCGGGCCCATCCACAACGAGATGAACAGCGCAGTCAGCAGGCTGACGATGGCGCGAAACGTCAGATACGAAAAGACGTTAAAGCCTGAATAATATTTGACCAAATGTTCGGCCAGCCAAACTAACATGTCCCGTTCTCCTGTAATGCGTGCACAACCTGTTCCATGGCGGCACTACGTGAACCTTTCACTAACACTGTCACAATTTGTTTTTCTGTAATTAATGCCTTAAGGCGCTCAATCAACGCGGTTTTATCGGCAAAATGATCGCCAACGCCGCTGGCCTGGCTAATCGCCTGGCTCAGTTTTCCTGCGCTCAGTACACAGTCCAGCCCCGCAGCTTTCGCCGCTTCGCCAACCTGGGTATGACAGGCTTCGCTTTCGTCGCCCAGCTCTGCCATGTCGCCAACCACCATGATGCGGTAGCCCGGCATTTCTGATAACACCTGCACCGCCGCCGTCATTGAACCAACGTTCGCGTTGTAGGAGTCATCCAGCAGCAGTTTGTTTTCCGAAAGCTGAATCGGGAACAGACGACCCGGCACGGCTTTCAGGTTCGCCAGCCCGGCTTTGATCGCCTCATGTGTAGCGCCCACCGCCGTTGACAGCGCCGCCGCCGCAAGGGCATTGGCGATGTTATGGCGACCCGGCAGCGGCAGCAGAACCTCCACGCCCCCCGTTGGGGTCGTGAGGGTGAACTCGGTGCCGTGGGACGTCACATGGATATTGGTCGCCGTAAAATCACTGTTGGCCGCATTTGGCGAGAAGCGCCAGGTTTTACGCGAGCCAATGATGCTCTGCCAGTTCAGCCAGTCGTTGTTATCGGCGTTCAGAATAGCGATACCGTTATCCGGCAGGCCGGTATAAATCTCACCTTTCGCTTTCGCCACGCCTTCCAGCGAGCCAAAACCTTCCAGGTGCGCAGCCGCGAGGTTATTCACCAGCGCCGCTTCCGGGCGAGTCAGGCTCACGGTCCAGGCGATTTCGCCCTGGTGGTTTGCTCCTAACTCGATCACCGCATAGTCATGCTCTTTGGTCAGGCGAAGCAATGTCATCGGCACGCCGATATCATTATTGAGGTTGCCCGCGGTATAAAGCGTATTACCGCACTGGCCGAGGATCGCCGCCGTCATCTCTTTCACTGACGTTTTGCCTGAGGATCCGGTCAGCGCGACGACGCGAGCAGGCACCTGCTGACGCACCCAGGCAGCCAGCTCACCGAACGCGAGGCGCGTATCTTTCACTACAATTTGCGGCAGATCGATATCGAGCTTGCGGCTGACCAGCAGCGCACCGGCGCCGTTCTCTTTGGCCTGTTCAGCAAAATCATGCGCGTCAAAACGTTCGCCTTTCAGCGCCACAAACAGACAGCCTGCAGTGATTTTGCGGGTGTCCGTCGTTACGGCATCAATGGTCAGGTCTTGCCCGTGCAGGTCGCCCTTCAGGATTGCAGCGGCCTGACGTAACGTGATGCTAATCATGCCACGACTCCCAGCAGGCGTGCTGCCGTTACGCGGTCCGAGTAGTCCAGACGGCGATTGCCAACGATCTGATAATCTTCATGCCCTTTGCCCGCTAACAGGACAACATCATTCTCCTGCGCCTGCATAATGGTATTGGTCACGGCTTCCGCACGGCCTTCCACCACGCGAGCACGGCCCGCGTCCAGCATGCCCGCCAGAATGTCATTGATGATGGCGCGCGGCTCTTCCGTACGCGGGTTGTCATCGGTTACTACCGGAATATCTGCGAACTGCTCGGCAATAGCCCCCATCAGCGGGCGTTTGCCTTTATCGCGATCGCCGCCGCAGCCAAACACGCACCAGAGCTTCCCGGCGCAGTGCAGGCGCGCCGCTTCGAGCGCTTTTTCCAGCGCATCCGGCGTGTGGGCATAATCAACCACAACGGTCGGTTTGCCCGGCGCGCTGAACACTTCCATACGGCCGCAAACCGGCTGCAGACGCGCTGAGGTTTTCAGCAGTTCAGCCATCGGATAACCCAGCGCCAGCAGCGTCGCCAGCGCCAGCAGCAGGTTGCTGACGTTGAACGCGCCCATCAGGCGGCTTTCAATTTCGCCTTCACCCCAGGAAGAGGCAAAGCGGATTGTCGCCCCGCTGTCGTGGTAATTCACCTCAACCGCCTTCAGCCAGCGGCCGTGGCAGTTCGGATTGATATGGTCTTCCATCGACACCGCAACCGCATCCGGCAGCTTCGCCAGCCAGCGGCGGCCCACTTCGTCGTCGGCGTTGATGATGGCTTGTCCGTAATGGTGAGTGGAGAACAGCAGCCATTTCGCGGCTTCGTAATGCTCCATATCACCATGATAATCAAGATGATCGCGACTCAGGTTAGTAAACACTGAAGCGGCAAATTTCAGCGCCGCAACCCGATGCTGTACCAGGCCGTGCGAAGAGACCTCCATCGCAGCAAAGGTTGCCCCCTGCCCAGCCAGACCTGCAAGCACATGCTGTACGTCTACCGCCGAGCCGGTGGTGTTTTCCGTCGGGCTCACTTTGCCCAGCAGGCCGTTACCTACGGTACCCATCACTGCACCGGTTTCACCCAACAGCTGGGCCCACTGCGCCATCAGCTGCGTGGTAGTGGTTTTACCGTTCGTGCCCGTCACGCCGACCAGACGCAGCTGGTCGGAAGGTTCGTGATAAAAACGTCCCGCCAGCGCGGAGAGACGCTCGTTTAACTGGCTGAGATAGATAACCGGCACCCCGTGCATTTCACGGATCTCACCGTCGGTTGCCTCATCTTTGGCCTCAGCAATAATGGCAGCCACACCTTGCGCAATCGCCTGCGGGATATAACGACGCCCGTCCGCCTGATGACCGACCACCGCCACAAAAAGATCGCCAGAAGCAGCCACGCGGCTGTCCAGTACCATCTCTCGCAGTGCTCGCTCCGGTGCATTTGGCACCCACGGAGCGAGAAGGTCGCGCAAATTACGATCTGCCACCTGTACCCTCGCCTTGATTAATTACAAATTCACTTTTTTCGCCCGTCGCCAGCGCATCCGGTTCAATGTTCATGGTGCGTAACACACCGCCCATGATAGCCCCGAACACAGGCGCGGAGACGGCGCCGCCGTAGTATTTACCCGCCTGTGGATCGTTTATTACGACCACCAGCGCAAAACGCGGATTGCTTGCAGGCGCAACGCCTGCGGTATAGGCAATATATTTGTTGATGTAGCGGCCGTCTGGCCCCACCTTTTTCGCTGTACCGGTCTTGATGGCAATGCGATAGCCTTTGATCGCCGCCTTCACGCCGCCGCCGCCAGGCAGCGCCACGCTTTCCATCATGTGCACCACGGTACGAACGACAGATTCCGGGAAGATACGCTCGCCCGGAACCGGTGGATCAACTTTAGTAATCGACAGCGGACGATAGACGCCATAGCTGCCAATCGTTGCATAGACTCGCGCTAGCTGTAACGGAGTTACCATTAGCCCGTAGCCGAAAGAGAAGGTGGCCCTCTCTATGTCAGACCACCGTTGTTTTTGAGGATATAAGCCACTGCGTTCTCCGACCAACCCCAAATTGGTCGCCTTTCCAAGTCCAAAACGTGAGTAAGTCTCTACTAACGCTGAGGACGGCATCGCTAACGCCAGCTTTGAAACGCCGACGTTACTCGACTTCTGTAATACCCCGGTCAGGGTCAATTCGCTGTAGCGCGCCACGTCTTTGATTTCGTGACCGTTAATTCGGTATGGAATGGTATTCAGTACGGTGTTTTCGTTGACGATACCGCGCTGAAGTGCAGTCATGACCACCATCGGCTTAACCGTCGAACCCGGTTCGAACACGTCGGTGATGGTACGGTTACGCATAACATCCTTCTGCGTGCCGGTAAGATTATTAGGGTTGTAGGACGGGCTATTGGCCATCGCCAGCACTTCACCCGTGCTGACATCAACTAACACAGCACTGCCCGATTCCGCTTTGTTGAAGGCCACGGCATTGTTCAGCTCGCGGTAAACCAGCGCCTGTAATCGCTCATCAATACTCAGCGCAAGGTTGTGTGCGGCCTGGCTGTCCGTTGAGGAAATATCCTCGATCACGCGACCATAGCGGTCTTTACGCACAATGCGCTCGCCGGGCTGGCCGGTAAGCCATTTATCAAAGCTTTTTTCAACGCCTTCAATCCCCTGGCTATCGACGTTAGTAAAGCCAATGAGGTGAGCAGTCACTTCGCCGGATGGATAGTAACGACGGGATTCTTCACGCAGATGGATCCCCGGCAGCTTCAATTTTTTGATGTAGTCCGCCATGTCAGGGTTCACCTGACGTGCCAGATAGATAAAGCGCCCTCTCGGGTTCGTATTCACGCGTGAAGCTAACTGGTCCAACGGCATCTTCAGCGCATCCGCAAGGGCCTTCCAGCGGTTATCAAGTGTGATACCGCCAGCATCATGCAATTCTTTAGGATCGGCCCAAATCGCCTTCACCGGCACGCTCACCGCTAGCGGACGACCCGAGCGATCGGTAATCATCCCACGGGATGTCGACACTTCCTGAACGCGCAGGGAACGCATGTCACCCTGGCGTACCAGCATGTCAGGAGCGATGATTTGTAGCCAGGCCACGCGTCCAAGCAGAAAACCCAGAGCGAGTAAAATGCAGCCGCAAAGCAACGCAAAACGCCAACTGATAAAGTTGGCCTGTTCTTCCTGACGTTTTGGTTTTAGCGTTTTTGCCGCTGCTTTCATGCGTCGCGTTTTCCCTTATTTTTGTACTACGATATTTTCCTGCGAAGGATCAACATGCTGCAATTGCAGCTTTTCCGTTGCGATCCGTTCAACCCGGCTGTGATCGCCGAGCGCGTTTTCTTCAAGGATCAGATTTCGCCATTCAATATCCAGCGCATCGCGTTCCAGTACCATCTGCTCGCGTTGCGCAGTCAATAAACGTGTATGGTGGGCGGTGGTCACCACCGTAACTGCCGTGACAATGATGCAAATGAACAGACAGAGTGGCAGTTTCCCAAACCGCAAAAGATCGTCGCCGATCACGCCAGGCAAGGCATGGCGCTCGTTGCTTCCTAACGAATCCTTAACTTTGCTTAGGGTCTCTGTCACTCTGCCGATCATGCGTTCGTCCTCTCTGCAACACGCAGCACTGAACTACGGGCGCGTGGATTCTCTGCCACTTCTTCTTCGCCCGGCATCAACTTGCCTAATGCTCGCAACTGACGGCCACCCAGCTTCCTGAGTTGTTCTTCCGTCATCGGCAGCCCCGCTGGCACCTGTGGACCGCGGCTTTGTTCACGCATAAAGCGTTTCACAATACGGTCTTCCAGCGAATGGAAGCTGATGATGGATAACCGCCCCCCCGGGGCCAGCACGTCGAGCGAGCTTTTTAGCGCCAGCTCTATTTCCTCCAGTTCACTGTTTACCCAGATGCGAACCGCCTGGAAGGTACGGGTCGCGGGATGTTTGTGCTTATCCTTCACCGGTGTCGCCGCCGCGATCACTTCGGCCAACTCTTTGGTGCGGGTCATTGGTTCAATGCGATTACGCTCAACGATGGCGCGCGCGATTCGTTTGCCAAAGCGCTCTTCGCCAAACGTTTTGATGACCCATGCAATATCGGCTTCGTCAGCGGTCTGTAACCACTCAGCGGCAGACTGACCGCGCGTCGGATCCATCCGCATATCTAGCGGACCATCACGCATAAAGGAGAAACCACGTTCGGCATCATCAAGTTGGGGTGAAGAGACGCCAAGATCGAGGAGAATCCCGTCGATCTTGCCCGTCAGGCCGCGCTCAGCAACATAATCTGCGAGCGCAGAGAAAGGTCCATGCACGATGGAAAAGCGTGGGTCATTGATGGTCTGAGCAACCGCAATTGCCTGCGGATCGCGATCGATTGCCAGCAGACGTCCTTCCTCTCCAAGCTGGGAGAGAATCAAACGCGAGTGACCACCGCGACCAAACGTGCCATCAATGTAGATGCCATCCGGACGAATATTCAGACCGTTTACGGCCTCGTCCAGTAACACCGTTTTGTGTTTATAATTTTCCATCATATTTATAGAGACAAGTCCTGCAGCCGTTCCGATAATGTCGCGGAATCAGACTGCTCAGCGTCGATATCTTCCTTGACCTGTTGATACCAGGTCGTTTCATCCCACAGTTCAAATTTGTTGAACTGCCCGACCAGCATCACTTCTTTGGTCAGACCGGCATGTTGCCGTAACACAGGGGCAATCAGTAACCGCCCTGCGTTATCCATCTGACATTCACTGGCATGTCCCAATAACAGCCGCTGCACGCGGCGTTCCTGCGGGTTCATGCTCGACAGTCGCGACAGCTTTTGCTCAATAATTTCCCATTCAGGCAAGGGGTAAAGCAGCAGGCAGGGGGAGTTAATGTCAATGGTGCAAACCATTTGACCCGCAGCGTTCTCGATCAGCTGGTCGCGATATCGGGTTGGTACCGATAAACGCCCTTTGCTGTCGAGATTGACTAACGTTGCTCCACGGAACATGCCAGTCTCACCCCTCCTCACCACTTTAACCCACAAATTCCCACCTAAAGGAGTTTACGGAGCGAGGGAAAAGCTTGTCAAGCCAGGACTCTCCCTGTAAGGACTCGAACGCCCTCTATTTACAGAGATAAACAGTCCTGGTTAATAACTGCACAACTGGCGAGGCAAAATTAACGTTATGAATATTTGTAAGAAAAAAACCGAATATGCACACTAGCGTTAAAGCTCACTCAATATCATCGCAGATAAATATAAAGTGTCAGTTTGCGACGCGGGCAGCATTTTATGACAGATTCTCAGGGGATAACAGCGCCAGATTCACTCTGGCACCGGGTAAGCGCGGCAGTTGCCACGTAAGCAGCTACAGGAGGAGGAAAAACGTCTGAATATTCATCGGCCGAATAGGGTTTGTAACAAAATAATACAAAGATAGCTGTTTAAAATCGCTGAGATGTTCTTTAAAGGACAATTTAAAAGCCAAAATGAATTAAGAAAAATAGGCGATTATGATCTCACAAGAATTATCCTAATTTCTCTCCGGGAATTATCCGCACGATTTATCGCAGCAAAATGGGGCAGACTTCCCCGCCCCGGTCATTTCATTTTTGGCGGCTTAAAATTCCGCGATGATAGAGATTACGTTTGATACGCGTCAGGCCCGGCTTAGGTTTGCGCGGCTCATCCAGGCTTGCCAGCACAATCTCCAGCACGCGTTCAGCCACATCACGGTGACGCTGTGCTACCGCCAGCACCGGACACTGGAGGAAGTCGAGCAGCTCGTTATCCCCAAACGTGGCAATCGCCAGGTCAGAGGGAAGTTTACCTTCACGGCGTAAGGTTACATCCATGACACCCTGCAACAGCGCAAACGACGTGGTGAATAGCGCCTGCGGCATCGGGTGTGTCTCCAGCCATTTTTCGAACAGCTGCGCTGCGGCTTCACGCTCGTAACTGTTGGCATAGAGGTAGTGAACCTCGCGCGGATCGTCTTTCCAGGCGGTTCTGAACCCCTGCTCACGCAGGAAGCTAACGGAAAGCTCGGGCAGCGCGCCAAGATACAGCACAGTTTCAGCGGGGAAAGTTCGCAGCTCTGCGGCCAGCATTTCTGCATCGTCCTGATCCGCACCCACGACGCTGGTGAAATGCTCGCGATCGAGCGCGCGATCCAGCGCAACGATTGGGAACGGGTCGTTCGCCCAGCGCTGGTAGAACGGATGTTCTGGCGGTAGGGAGGTCGAAACAATAATGGCATCCACCTGGCGCTGGAGAAGATGTTCAATGCAGCGCATCTCGTTGTCGGGCTGATCTTCAGAGCAGGCAATCAGCAATTGATAACCGCGCTGGCGCGCCTGACGTTCGAGATAGTTGGCGATACGGGTATAGCTGGTGTTTTCCAGGTCAGGGATCACCAGACCAATAGAGCGGGTGCGCCCGGCGCGCAGACCGGCTGCGACAGCATTCGGATGGTAGTTATGCTCACGAACCACCGCCATAACTTTTTCAACGGTCTTGTCGCTGACACGGTACTGCTTTGCTTTACCGTTAATCACATAGCTGGCCGTTGTTCGTGACACGCCGGCTAGCCGGGCGATTTCATCCAGTTTCACAATTGCCCCTTAAAAAAAGAAAAGAGTCCATGGCCCTGTCAAGGTTATGGTTAAATCTTTTAACATCTAAACGCAGAAAAGCCTTCGCGGCAACCGCTTTTATCTGCGTTGTCGGCTGATTACGCAAAAAAAAGCCCGGCTTTGGTGACCGGGCAGAAAGAGGCGAACCTTTTTGACAACTAACGCATGATTTTCTCGCTGCGTGACAGACCCACTACACCCGATCTCGCGACCTCGACAATTTTTGCCACATCCCGCACGGACGTCAGGAAAGCATCCAGCTTGTCACTTGTCCCGACCAGCTGAACCGTATAAAGAGAAGGCGTAACGTCGATAATTTGTCCGCGGAAAATATCCGCATTACGTTTAACTTCTTCGCGCCCGTAGCCGCTGGCCTGGATTTTCACCAGCATGACCTCACGTTCAACATAGGCCCCCTGCCCCAGCTCGCTCACGCGCAGCACATCAACCAGCTTATGCAGCTGTTTTTCAATTTGCTCAAGCACTTTCGCATCGCCGACAGTTTGGATCGTCATGCGTGACAGCGTTGGGTCTTCCGTTGGGGCAACGGTCAGGCTTTCAATGTTATAGCCGCGCTGCGCAAAAAGGCCAATGACGCGCGACAGTGCGCCAGACTCATTTTCCAGTAAAACCGATAATATCCGGCGCATATCAGGTTCTCTCCGTTTTGCTTAACCACATTTCATCCATACCGCCTCCACGAATATGCATCGGATAAACGTGCTCGGTCCCATCAACAATCACATCCATAAAGACGAGGCGGTTGTTTTTAACGTGCTCAAGCGCTTGCGCGAGCTTTGTTTCCAGCTCTGCCGGATCGGTCACCCGCATGCCAACATGGCCGTAAGCTTCAGCAAGGCGAACAAAATCTGGCAGCGATTTCATGTAGGATTGAGAGTGACGGCCAGAGTAGATCATATCCTGCCACTGCTTCACCATACCGAGATACCCGTTATTCAGGTTCAGCACCAGTACCGGCAGTTCATATTGCAGCGCAGTAGACAGCTCCTGAATGTTCATCTGAATACTGCCGTCCCCCGTTACGCAGACGACGGTTTCATTCGGCAGCGCCAGCTTCACGCCCAACGCGGCAGGCAGACCAAAGCCCATTGTTCCTAAACCACCGGAGTTGATCCAGTGTCGCGGTTTATCAAACGGGTAATACAGGGCGGCAAACATCTGATGCTGCCCAACATCTGAGGTTACGTACGCCTCACCTTTCGTCAGTCGCCACACCGCTTCAATGACCGCCTGCGGCTTAATATTTTCACTTTGTGTGTCATATTTCAGGCACTGACGCGCGCGCCACTGTTCAATCTGCTGCCACCAGTCGCGGATCTCATCCAGCGGCTGGGTCGCACTCTCCTGGGCCAGCAGATCCAGCATTTGCTCCAGAACCTGCCGGGCATCACCGACGATAGGCACATCAGCCGATACCGTTTTTGAAATTGACGTTGGATCGATATCAATATGCAGCACGGTAGCGTTAGGGCAATACTTCGCCAGGTTGTTTGTGGTGCGATCGTCAAAACGCACGCCGACGGCAAAAATCACATCGGAATGATGCATCGTCATGTTGGCTTCATAGGTACCGTGCATACCCAGCATACCCAGCGCCTGACGATGGGTTGCGGGGAACGCCCCCAGTCCCATCAGCGACGACGCCACAGGAAGGTTGAGTTTTTCAACCAACTCGCGAAGCTGGGCTTCACAGGCAGCGTTGATCGCCCCGCCTCCGACATAGACCACCGGTTTTTTGGCTGCCAGAAGCGTTTGCAACGCTCGCTTGATCTGCCCTTTGTGCCCCTGCGTTGTTGGGTTATAAGAGCGCATGCTGACCGCTTCCGGCCAGACATATGGCAGCTTGTTTGCCGGGTTGAGGATATCTTTAGGCAGATCGACCACCACCGGTCCAGGGCGTCCGCTCGCCGCCAGCCAGAAAGCTTTCTTCAGTACGCCGGGAATGTCTTCCGTTTGCTTGACCAGGAAGCTGTGCTTCACTACGGGACGCGAAATCCCGACCATGTCGCACTCCTGAAACGCATCGTAACCGATCAGTGAGGTTGCCACCTGCCCGGAGAGGATCACCAGCGGGATAGAGTCCATATACGCTGTCGCAATGCCGGTAATGGCGTTTGTCGCGCCGGGGCCGGAAGTGACTAACACCACGCCCACTTCACCCGTCGCCCGCGCCAGACCGTCAGCCATGTGTACCGCCGCCTGCTCGTGACGTACCAGAACATGGTCAATGCCCCCTACCGTGTGCAACGCATCATAAATATCGAGAACCGCACCGCCAGGGTAGCCGAACACTTGCTTTACGCCCTGATCGATCAGCGACCGAACGACCATTTCCGCGCCAGACAACATCTCCATGGTTTGCCTCCAGGCATTTTCTTATAGACGGAATGCCGAATTCATTTCCGCACCGTCTTACGATTGGGAGAAACCAATCTTATATTTTGCAGAGTGTTCTTTACCTTAACCGCTCGTTATGAGGCAGGCAATTAGCAAACCTGGAGAGATAAACGGTGCGTAAAGCAGAAAAAGCAGCCGTTAACTGAAGATATGGTTAATTCCTCTGGGAATAGAGGACGGGGTGATAAATCATCACTGAAAAGCGCGACAACGCAGGAAATCATCTATTTTTGCGAGCAGGAGAGCAGCCCAAAAAAAAGAACAACAGAACAAAATATCAATTATCTAAAAAAAACCAGGATAAATCACACAATCCGATGCAATTTATCCTGATGCGTTTACCGACGGCAAATGCTCACCAGCAGCTCTTCCATCCACTGATGTCCTTTATCCCGCCCCGCTGCTTCATGCCAGGAAAGATAACAGGTACGGCTATTTAGTTTGAGTGGCAGAGGTAAAATTTGCAGATTTAGAGAGTCAGAAAACTCTTCTGCAAGCCAGCGCGGCGCAATCGCCACCAGCTGTGTCTGTGAGACCACGTTTAATACGCTGACCATAGCCATGCCCTGATAAGCCACGCTTGCCTGTTTATCCGCAGTGTCATACCACGGCAGGCTAAAGGAAGCATATCTGTCGAGTGCAACAACGGCATGCTGCTCGTTATAAACATCGTTTTCGCGCAGCGGAGAATTCAGGCGTGGGTGTTTTTTACTGGCGACCAGAACCATTTCATCTTTAAACAGCGGCACGCAGGAGAATTCCGGACGACGGAACTCTTCATACCCGAGAACGAACTCAATCTCCTGATAGCGTAACTGATGTTCCGTGTTTTGATTCAGGGATGATTTAAAAACAAGATTGATATTTGGTGCGATCTCTTCAACTTTATTATAGATAATCGACGTTAAATAATTATCTAATGGACTACAGACACAAAGATGGAATACGCGCTCGCTGCTTAAGGGTTCAAAGCCCGACCCCGGCAGCTCATTTTGAACCAGTTGCAACGCCTGGCGAATAGAGCCAAACAGCTGGTATGCGCGCGCCGTAGGCTGAATCCCTCTCCCGTAGCGAACAAATAATTCGTCGTTAAACATAAGCTTAAGCCTGGCAACGGCATTACTTACGGCAGGTTGTGACATCCCCAAGGTTTGAGCAGCGCGGGTGATATTCTGTTCCTGCATGACAGCATCAAACACCGTCAGAAGATTCAGATCCACCGTGCGTAACTGCGGTTTAATCCCATCAGTAGCTTGAGGTTGTTTAATATTATTTTCTGGCACTTCTGACTCCACTGTCACGCTACACTCCCTTTGCCATCGCACGGTAATAATCTCGAAAAATATGATTTATCATGCAAATACGATCAGCGAAAGAGAATTATTTAAAATTCGGAATATATAAAGACTCTATATAAATGAAAATTAATGAGCGCAAATGATATGTTTGACTTTAGGAACTGAATGAAACCATAAACTAAACAAATATACAATTGCCATCAGGTTAACGATGACTTAAGTATTATTAAACTGTTAATGCTATCGATCTACAGTTACTTAACATCCTGTTATCTCTTTTCGTTTTTCAACGTTCTGGAATAGATTCACTGTATTTATAACTTAATGATATCCAAACTCTTTAAGCACAAAGTATTCTCTTCAACACATTTCACTCATTTTAAACAATTATATTTATTTGTTTCTGCAACTCTTTTATTAAGTCCAAAATTAGACAATTAGTCGGGCTGCGAAAGCTAAAACCAGCACAATTAGCTAAAGTTAATAACCTGTTGATTCCGTCTCTCGGGCCCGTTTTCATCTCCAGGGGTTGACATGAACAGCCGTATCCAGTACCACTAAAAGCATATTGAATTTAACGGAGCACGATTCATGACACGCACCATTCGTTTCACCGGTCTACTACTACTAAACGCATCCACTGTGCGCGGTAGACTGGCGGGCGAAATTCAGCGTTGAATCGTCACCAGTAAGACTAAAAACCCGCGCCACTGCGCGGGTTTTTTTATGCTCGTAGCAAGGCGCCCTAAGACTGACAAGGACCTAACCCATGAGCCAGCAAGTCATTATTTTCGATACTACTTTACGTGACGGTGAACAGGCATTACAGGCAAGCCTGAGTGTTAAAGAGAAACTGCAGATCGCGCTGGCTCTCGAACGTATGGGTGTCGACGTGATGGAGGTCGGTTTCCCTGTCTCGTCTCCGGGTGATTTCGAATCCGTCCAGACTATCGCCCGCACCATTAAAAACAGCCGCGTGTGTGCCCTGGCGCGCTGCGTAGAGAAAGATATCGACGTTGCCGCCGAGTCATTGAAGGTGGCCGAAGCGTTCCGTATCCACACCTTTATTGCGACCTCGCCCATGCACATCGCAACCAAGCTGCGCAGCACGCTGGATGAGGTGATTGAGCGCGCGGTTTACATGGTTAAGCGCGCACGCAACTATACCGATGACGTTGAATTCTCCTGTGAAGATGCGGGCCGTACGCCAATCGAAGACCTGGCGCGCGTCGTCGAAGCCGCCATCAATGCTGGTGCCAAAACCATCAACATTCCGGACACCGTCGGCTACACCATGCCGTTTGAGTTCTCCAACATCATCACCGGCCTGTATGACCGCGTACCAAATATTGATAAGGCAATTATCTCCGTCCACACCCACGATGATTTGGGTCTGGCCGTGGGTAATGCCATCGCCGCCGTCCACGCCGGGGCGCGTCAGGTTGAAGGCGCGATGAACGGCATCGGCGAACGTGCGGGCAACTGTTCGCTGGAAGAAGTGATCATGGCGATCAAAGTACGCAAAGACATCATGAACGTGCACACCCGCATCAATCACAACGAAATCTGGCGCACCAGCCAGACCGTCAGCCAGATTTGCAACATGCCCATTCCGGCCAACAAAGCGATTGTCGGCACTGGCGCCTTCGCACACTCCTCCGGTATTCACCAGGATGGCGTGCTGAAGAACCGTGAAAACTACGAAATCATGACCCCGGAATCCATTGGTCTGAACCAGGTGCAGTTGAACCTGACCTCCCGTTCAGGCCGTGCGGCGGTTAAGCACCGTATGGAAGAGATGGGTTATAAGGACAGCGATTACAACATGGATCAGCTGTATGACGCGTTCCTGAAGCTGGCCGACAAAAAAGGCCAGGTCTTCGACTACGACCTGGAAGCACTGGCCTTTATCAACAAACAGCAGGAAGAGCCGGAGCACTTCCGTCTGGATTACTTTAACGTGCAGTCCGGCTCCAGCGACATCGCTACCGCCTCGGTCAAGCTGGCCTGCGGAGATGAAATTAAAGCAGAGGCAGCTAACGGTAACGGCCCTGTCGATGCGATTTACCAGGCGATTAATCGCGTCACCGAGTACGACGTTGAGCTGGTCAAATATGACCTGACGGCCAAGGGCCACGGCAAAGATGCGCTGGGTCAGGTGGATATCGTGGTCAATTACAATGGCCGCCGCTTCCATGGCGTGGGCCTGGCGACAGATATCGTTGAATCCTCCGCGAAGGCGATGGTGCATGTTCTGAACAACATCTGGCGCGCCGCCGAAGTCGAAAAAGAGTTGCAACGCAAAGCTCAGAATAAAGAGAACAACAAGGAAACCGTGTAATGTCGAAGAATTACCATATTGCTGTGTTGCCGGGTGACGGTATTGGTCCGGAAGTGATGGCACAGGCGCTGAAAGTACTGGAAGCCGTTCGCGCGCGTTTTGCGATGAAAATCACCACCAGCCACTACGACGTGGGTGGTATTGCGATTGATAACCACGGTACACCGCTGCCGAAAGCGACCGTGGAAGGCTGTGAAAATGCCGATGCCGTGCTGTTTGGTTCCGTCGGTGGCCCGAAATGGGAACACCTGCCGCCAGCAGAGCAGCCAGAGCGCGGCGCGCTGCTGCCGCTGCGTAAACACTTCAAGCTGTTCAGCAACCTGCGTCCGGCGAAGCTGTATCAGGGTCTGGAAGAGTTCTGCCCGCTGCGCGCGGATATCGCCGCCAACGGTTTCGACATTCTGTGCGTGCGTGAACTGACCGGCGGGATCTATTTCGGTCAGCCAAAAGGGCGCGAAGGCAGCGGTCAGCATGAAAAAGCGTTCGACACCGAGGTGTATCACCGTTTCGAAATTGAACGTATCGCCCATATCGCCTTTGAGTCTGCGCGCAAACGCCGCCACAAGGTGACCTCCATTGACAAAGCGAACGTGCTGCAGTCTTCTATTCTGTGGCGCGAGATCGTCAGCGAAGTCGCTAAGCAGTACCCGGACGTCACGCTGTCGCACATGTACATCGATAACGCGACCATGCAGCTGATTAAGGATCCGTCCCAGTTTGACGTGCTGCTGTGCTCCAACCTGTTCGGCGATATTCTCTCTGACGAGTGCGCAATGATCACCGGCTCCATGGGAATGCTGCCATCCGCAAGCCTGAATGAAGAAGGTTTTGGCCTGTACGAGCCTGCGGGCGGCTCCGCGCCGGATATCGCCGGCAAGAACATTGCCAACCCGATTGCGCAGATCCTCTCCCTGGCCCTGCTGCTGCGCTACAGCCTGGATGCAGACGATGCAGCAGCCGCAATTGAACACGCCATTAACCGGGCGTTAGAAGAAGGCGTCCGTACCGGCGATTTAGCACGCGGCACGGCGGCAGTCAGTACCGATGAAATGGGCGACATCATTGCCCGCTATGTCGCTGAAGGGGTGTAATCATGGCTAAAACGTTATATGAAAAGTTGTTTGATGCACACGTTGTTTACGAGGCACCAAACGAAACCCCGCTGCTGTACATTGACCGTCATCTGGTACACGAAGTGACCTCTCCTCAGGCATTTGACGGCCTGCGCGCGCACAAGCGTCCGGTACGTCAGCCGGGTAAAACCTTCGCGACGATGGATCACAACGTTTCCACCCAGACCAAAGACATTAATGCCTCGGGTGAGATGGCGCGTATCCAGATGCAGGAGCTGATTAAGAACTGTAAAGAATTTGGCGTTGAGCTGTACGACCTGAACCATCCTTATCAGGGCATCGTCCACGTGATGGGGCCTGAGCAAGGGATCACCCTGCCGGGCATGACCATCGTCTGCGGTGACTCCCATACCGCAACACACGGCGCGTTTGGCGCTCTGGCGTTCGGGATTGGCACCTCAGAGGTTGAACACGTTCTGGCGACGCAGACCCTGAAGCAGGGCCGTGCCAAAACGATGAAGATTGAAGTGAAGGGCAAAGCGGCACCTGGCATTACCGCGAAAGATATCGTGCTGGCGATTATCGGTAAAACCGGCAGCGCAGGCGGTACAGGCCACGTCGTTGAGTTCTGCGGAGACGCTATCCAGGCGCTGAGCATGGAGGGCCGCATGACCCTGTGCAACATGGCCATTGAGATGGGCGCCAAAGCCGGTCTGGTCGCGCCAGATGAAACGACCTTCAACTATGTGAAGGGCCGTCTGCACGCGCCGAAAGGTCACGATTTTGACGACGCGGTAGCGTACTGGAAAACCCTGAAAACCGACGATGGGGCGACGTTTGATACCGTTGTCACGCTGCAGGCAGAAGAGATTGCGCCGCAGGTGACCTGGGGGACCAACCCGGGTCAGGTGATTTCCGTCAACGACGCCATTCCAGATCCTGCTTCCTTCGCCGATCCGGTCGAGCGCGCCAGTGCGGAAAAAGCGCTGGCCTATATGGGGCTGAAGCCCGGCGTGCCGTTGACCGACGTGACCATTGATAAAGTCTTTATCGGTTCTTGCACTAACTCCCGTATCGAAGATTTGCGCGCGGCGGCAGAGATTGCCAAAGGCCGTAAAGTGGCACCGGGCGTGCAGGCGCTGGTGGTACCTGGCTCCGGTCCGGTGAAGGCCCAGGCGGAAGCCGAAGGTCTGGATAAGATCTTTATCGAAGCGGGCTTCGAGTGGCGCCTGCCTGGCTGCTCCATGTGTCTGGCCATGAATAACGATCGCCTGAATCCGGGTGAGCGCTGCGCCTCCACCAGCAACCGTAACTTTGAAGGCCGTCAGGGCCGCGGTGGGCGTACCCATCTGGTCAGCCCGGCAATGGCCGCCGCTGCGGCAGTCACCGGCCATTTCGCCGATATTCGCAGCCTGAAATAAGGAGACAATCATGGCAGAGAAATTTACCCAACATACGGGCCGGGTTGTCCCGCTGGACGCCGCTAACGTCGATACTGACGCTATTATTCCGAAACAATTTCTGCAGAAGGTGACGCGTACCGGCTTTGGCGCGCACCTGTTCAACGACTGGCGTTTCCTGGACGACAAAGGCGAAGTGCCTAATCCGGAATTCGTTCTGAACTTCCCTGAGTACAAAGGCGCCTCCATTTTACTGGCCCGAGAAAACTTTGGCTGCGGCTCATCCCGCGAACACGCCCCGTGGGCGCTCACCGATTACGGCTTCAAAGTGGTCATCGCCCCAAGCTTCGCGGATATTTTTTACGGTAACAGCTTCAACAACCAGCTGCTGCCGGTGACGCTGAGCGATGAACAGGTCGATGAGTTGTTCGCGCTGGTTAAGGCGAATCCGGGTATTTCGTTTGAAGTGGATCTGGAAGCGGAAGTGGTGAAAGCCGGGGATAAAACCTACAGCTTCAGCATTGATGCGTTCCGCCGTCACTGCATGCTGAACGGTCTGGACAGCATAGGTTTAACTCTCCAGCACGAAGCGGCGATTGCCACTTACGAACACAAACAACCTGCATTTATGAAGTAATCCTCCGGCCTGCAGTGCACTCTGCAGGCCGCGTTTTATCCCGATACCCGCCCTCCTTCTGTAAATATTCCCAAACCCAGCCAATAATGACGTTATATTTAACGTCAATTTAATGTTCCCTGCGCAGAATAATCGCTCAATCAGTTGGTAGCGGAAATTATCATGGAAAAGAAAAATGGCAATGAGTCTCACATCCGTTCTCGGGAAATACACAAATGCACATTAGTAAGCGTGATAATAAATATTTTACTCACTTGCTTTCAGATAGTTGCAGGAATATTCTCCGGTTCACAGGGATTAATTGCTGATGGGATTCATTCTCTTTCCGATTTATCTTCTGACTTTGTCGTTCTGATTGCGAATAAAAAGAGTCAGAAAGCCTCTGATATCGATCATCATTACGGTCATCTGCGTTTCGAAAACGGTGCAAAGCTTATTATTGGCGCTATTCTGCTGCTCGTGGGGGTCGGGATGCTCTGGTCCGCTGGCAATAAACTGCTTAATCCCGAGACGCATCAGATAGTAAAAGGGGCCGCTTTGTGGGTGGCGATACTGGCGCTGGTGGTGAAGGAGAGTCTGTTCAGATACATGTTTGCCACGGGAAAACGTATTCAGTCCTCGCTGCTGATAGCCAATGCCTGGCATGCCCGTTCTGACGCAGCGTCGTCAGTGGTTGTCGCCATCGGTATTGCCGGGAATTTAGTGGGTTTTCACGCGATGGACCTGATTGCGGCCCTGATTGTCGGAGTGTTCATCGCCCATATGGGTTACAAATTCTCTGCCGATGCCCTGCACGATCTGATGGACCGTTCGCTTGAACCCGAGCTGGAGCACGATATCAAAACGTGTCTTCTCTCAACCGAAGGCGTCACCGGACTCCATGATTTAAAAACCCGCAAGATGGGCGATTTAGCCCTTGTCGATGTCCATCTGGAAGTGAACGGCGAATTAAGCGTAAAAGAAGGGCATCAGATTGCCGTCAATGCCAGAAACAACGTGATGCAAAAATTCAATGTGCTGAACGTGATGACGCATATTGATCCTGCTCGCTAATCGGAACGCATAAATACAGTGTGACGCTACTCATCGTTAAGGTTTCGTTAATTAATCTGCGTCACACTGCATCGCATCAGCTCTCTCATTATTGAGGTAAAAAGCGATGAACCCAACGCTACGTAATACGCTTCCCCATAAAGAAACACCTTTTCTTCGCGTACTGCACATTCTTGTAGCCATACTGGTGCTGGCCCAAATTATCAATTCTAATTTCACCGAAAGCGAGGCCCTCCACGAATCCGGACTGAACGGAATTGTCACCTGGATCCATGTTATCTCAGGGTTTGGTTTAATTTTTTGTGGTATTGCCATGATGGCATGGATGTTAACCCAACGCGGATTTAAGTATTACTACGCCTGGCTGGCGCTGGATTTTCGTGGAATCGTTGAAGATATTCGCACCCTCGCGCAGCGTCAGTTACCTGACGCGCATGCTGGCGGTATGGCGGCAACGGTGCAAGGTCTGGGTGTGCTGGCGCTGCTGGGCGTTGCACTCTGCGGCGCGGCCTGGTTCGTGCTGAACGCCACGCTTGGGCCGGTTTCGTCCGTCACGGAATCCGTCTTAGATTTGCATAAATTCCTGACAGTTTTTATTGAGACATATTTCTGGGCACACGGCTTCATGGGACTCGTTCATATGTACCTGACGCTACGCGCGCAGCGTAAATATCAGTATTCCGAATAAAACGCTTCACAGAGCCCGGTGCTCCCGGGCTCCGTTTCACTCATCCGATCACACGTCTTTTACGCGGCAGGTCAGCAGGAGCGTCACGACGGATAGCGCCGCAATCATCCAGTAGACCGACGCATGGCCATAGCTTTGCGCCAGCGCCCCCTGAATCACGCCCGCCAGGATCACGCCGGTTGAAATACTGTTGGTAAAAAGCGTCGTTGCCGAGCCTGCACGGCCGGGCATCAGATCCTGGAACCAGAGCATGCCGATCCCGGCAACAATTCCAATAAACACGGCGTTAAACAGCTGCAGCGCCAGCAACGCTTCACGCGAATGGAAAAGGATCAACCCCGCGTAGAACAGTACCCCGGCCGCCACGGCGACGATCATCATCCGACGCTTTCCAAAGCGCTTAACGTAATAGCCCGCCAGAATCATCGCCGGAATTTCCAGCCCGGCGGCGGTTCCCATTAAGATCCCCGCGAGCTTGTCCGGTAAGCCCAGATCGCTGCTGATCCACAGCGGCATATCAATAATGTACATGGTGTTGCAGGTCCACATCAGCGTCGAGGCAATAAACAACATGCGGACGTTCTTGTCCTGCCAGCCGCTCACCTGGGTAACAGGTTTATCCGTCGCCTGTTCGACGCGGGCCACGGACGGCAGTGCGAAGGCTATCAGCGCCAGGCTGATGACAAAAATCCCTGCCGCAATGGAGAACATGGTGGTAAAGCCATAGTTCAACGCCAGCATAAAGGCCAGCGGCGGACCAATGACCCACGCCAGCGAGAGCTGGGCACGCATCACCGAGCTGAACATCACCACTTCCCGCGCGGAGTTATCCGCATATTCACGGGCCAGGGCGAACAGCTGCGGCATAGCGGTGTTCGCCAGCGACGCCAGCAGCACGCCGCAGGTAATGAGCGTCAGATAATGACGATTGAAGGCAAAGAGCAGCGCGTTGCCCACGGCCATGGCGCAGCAAAAGAGGATTAGCCTGCGGCGATCGCCCTGACTGTCCGATCGTTTCGCCAGCGCGAGGCTGACCAGGATCCCGGCAATGGCGTTGACGGTATAAAACAGGCCGACCCAAAACGGCTGCGCCCCTACCTCGCGGCTGAGAAACAGGCTCAGCGTCGGCGCCTGAAGCGCCCCCGCCACGCCCATCATAAAGGCCACCAGCATAAAAGCGGCATACACGCCGTTCAGGCGTCGCCCCATCGTCATCAACCACAGCATGCGCAAGTCCTTGTGAAAGCGAATCGAAATTGGGTGAATAGTAAACGAAAAAAGCCAGCAAAAACATTTTGCTGGCGGGTGATAAGCACCAATACTCAGTCACACATGATCGAGGCGAGTTAGCGGGAAGAGGTCGGTGTCGTAACGTCCCACTGCATCAATTCTTCTAACGTTTTCAGCCGTTGCTCTGCACACCGGCGGGCCAGCCAGGACGATCCTTTTGTCGCTGAAAAGTACTGCTGATAAAACTGACGTGCGGTAGACCTCTTCATAATTTACCTCCTCGCTTCATCGAGGAGAATTATTGGCCTAATATAGGGATAAATAAATTGCTGGTTTTTTGTCAGGAGTTCCCCTTTTATGCCTTCCGGTCGTCTGCAACAACAGTTTATCCGCCTCTGGCAGTGCTGCGAGGGGCAATCGCAGGAGACCACGCTCAACGAGCTGGCGGACCTGCTTAGCTGTTCCCGCCGTCATATGCGCACGCTTCTCAACACCATGCAGCAGCAGGGGTGGTTAAGCTGGGAAGCGGAAGCGGGACGCGGCAAACGCTCGCGACTGACCTTCCTGTATACCGGACTGGCGTTGCAGCAGCAGCGCGCAGAAGATCTGCTCGAACAGGACCGCATCGATCAGCTGGTCCAGCTGGTGGGCGACAAGGCCGCCGTGCGCCAGATGCTGGTTTCCCATCTCGGACGCAGCTTTCGTCAGGGCCGACACATTCTGCGGGTGCTCTACTACCGGCCAATGAAAAATCTGTTGCCCGGCACGGCGTTACGCCGCTCGGAAACCCACATGGCCCGACAAATCTTCAGCGGCCTGACGCGCATAAATGAGGAAAACGGGGAACTGGAGGCGGATATTGCCCATCACTGGCAGCAGCTTTCCCCGCGCCACTGGCGCTTCTTCTTACGCCCCGGCATCCACTTTCACCACGGCCGCGAGCTGGAGATGCACGACGTCATCGCCTCTCTGGAACGCGCCCGCAGGCTGCCGCTCTACTCGCATATTTCGCGCATCCACTCCCCCACGGCCTGGACGCTGGACATTGAGCTGTCGCAGCAGGACAAGTGGCTTCCCTGGCTGCTGGGCTATGTGCCGTCGATGATTTTGCCCGGTGAGTGGGAATCATTGAACAGTTTTGCCAGCCTGCCGATTGGCACCGGGCCCTACTCCGTGTCCCGCAATAACAGCAACCAGCTGAAAATCCGCGCGTTCGATGACTACTTTGGCTATCGGGCGCTGATCGACGAAGTGAACGTGTGGGTATTGCCTGACCTCAATGAAGACCTGAGCTGCGGTCTGACGCTTGAAGGCCCCACCACCGGAGAAAAGGCCGTTGAGAGCCGCCTGGAGGAAGGATGCTACTATCTCCTGTTTGACCGCCGCACCCACCGCGGGGCAAACCAGGGCGTCCGCAAGTGGATCAGCCACGTGCTGTCCCCTTCCAATCTGATCTACCATGCGGAAGAGCAGTACCAGACATACTGGTTTCCGGCCTACGGCCTGCTTCCGCGCTGGCACCACGCCCGGCCGTCGCACTGCGACAAACCCGCAGGGCTGGAGTCCATCACCCTGACCTACTACCGCGAGCACGTGGAGCATCGTTTTATCGCGAGGATCATGACCCGCCTGCTGGCAGCCGAGGGGGTCAAGTTAGAGGTAAGAGAAGTGGACTATGACGAATGGCATCAGGGGGAGATCGCCAGCGATATCTGGCTCAACAGCGCTAATTTTACCCTGCCGCTCGATTTTTCATTATTTTCACACCTGTATGAAGTCCCGCTGATCCAGCACTGCATCGACCGTGACTGGCAGCAGGACGCCGCCCTGTGGCGATCGGGCGAGATGAATCTTGCCGTATGGTGCCAGCAGCTGCTGGCCGAGCAGGCGATCGTCCCGCTGATCCACCACTGGCTGATGATTCAGGGCCAGCGCAGCATGCGCGGCCTGCGGATGAACACCCTGGGCTGGTTTGATTTTAAATCCGCCTGGTTTGCCCCCCCGGAGCCATAACGCTTTCGTAATATTCACCAAATCATTACAATAGCGCCGTTCTCAACGGGGTGCTGCATCACAGATGTGCGCTGAGATAATACCCGTCGAACCTGATCCGGATAACGCCGGCGAAGGGATTTGAGGCTGTCGCTCAAAATCCTTTGCCACTCAACCCTGAGGTGCAAAGTGTTAAAAAAAGTTCTCCCCCTGCTGGCGCTGTTTGCGCTGCCTGCTTTTGCCAAGCCCGTCCTGACGGTCTACACCTACGACTCCTTCTCTGCCGACTGGGGCCCTGGCCCGGTTGTCAAAAAAGCCTTTGAAGCGGACTGCAACTGCGAGCTGAAGTTCGTGGCGCTTGAAGATGGCGTGTCGCTGCTCAACCGTCTGCGCATGGAAGGAAAAAACAGTAAAGCCGACGTGGTGCTCGGGCTGGATAACAACCTGCTGGAAGCCGCCTCGCAAACCAAACTGTTTGCCAAAAGCGGCGTCGCGGCAGATGCCGTTAACGTGCCGGGCGGCTGGAAGAACGACACCTTTGTGCCGTTCGACTATGGCTACTTTGCTTTTGTTTATGACAAAAATAAGCTGAAAAACCCGCCAAAAAGCCTGAAAGAGCTGGTCGAAAGCGATCAGAAGTGGCGCGTAATTTACGAAGATCCGCGTACCAGCACGCCGGGCCTGGGCCTGCTGCTATGGATGCAAAAAGTCTACGGGGATAAAGCACCGGAAGCATGGCAGAAGCTGGCCGCCAAAACCGTCACCGTGACCAAAGGCTGGAGCGAAGCCTACGGCCTGTTCCTCAAAGGCGAAAGCGACCTGGTGCTGAGCTACACCACCTCCCCGGCCTACCACATTATCGCCGAGAAGAAAGACAACTATGCAGCCGCAGATTTTGCGGAAGGGCACTATCTGCAGGTGGAAGTGGCCGCGCGTACCGCTGCCAGCAAACAGCCGGAGCTGGCCGAGAAGTTCCTGAAGTTTATGGTTTCACCGGCGTTCCAGAACGCCATTCCAGCGGGCAACTGGATGTATCCGGTTACTAACGTTGCGCTGCCTGCAGGTTTCGAGCAGTTGACCAAACCGAAAACCTCGCTGGAGTTTACGCCGCAGCAGGTCGCCGCGCAGCGTGCCGCATGGGTAAGCGAATGGCAACGCGCCGTCAGCCGTTGATTTCCGGCTGGTTACTTCCCGGGCTGCTCGCCGCCGCCGTGATGGTAGCGGTCAGCCTGGGGGCTTTTCTTGCATTGTGGTTTAACGCGCCAGAGAGCGACCTGCTCGCCCTCTGGCACGACAGCTACCTCTGGCACGTTATCCGGTTCTCCTTCTGGCAGGCGTCTCTTTCTGCCCTGCTGTCGGTGATCCCGGCTATTTTTCTGGCACGCGCTCTGTATCGACGGCGATTTCCCGGCAGGCAGGCCCTGCTGCGCCTGTGCGCCATGACGCTGATCCTGCCCGTGCTGGTGGCGGTATTTGGTATTCTGAGCGTTTACGGTCGCCAGGGCTGGCTGTCTTCACTGTTCGGTCAGCTTGGTCTGGAATGGTCATTCTCGCCTTACGGACTGCAGGGCATTCTGCTGGCGCACGTATTTTTCAATATGCCGATGGCAACGCGCCTCTTTTTGCAGGCGCTGGAAAATATTCCCGGCGAACAGCGTCAGATTGCCGCCCAGCTCGGCATGCGCGGCGTGTCGTTCTTCCGCTTTGTCGAATGGCCGTGGCTGCGCCGCCAGCTCCCGCCCGTGGCGGCGTTAATCTTCATGCTCTGCTTTGCCAGCTTTGCCACCGTGCTGTCACTCGGCGGCGGGCCGCAGGCCACCACCATTGAGCTGGCGATTTACCAGGCGCTGAGTTACGACTACGATCCCGGTCGCGCCGCGCTGCTGGCGATGGTGCAGATGGCGTGCTGTCTTGCGCTGGTGCTGTTGAGCCAGCGGCTGAGTAAAGCCATTCCCGCAGGTAGTCATCAAATAACCGGCTGGCGCGATCCGCAGGACAGCCTGCACAGCCGCGTCAGCGATTTTATCCTGATCGCGCTGGCGCTGTTGCTGCTGCTGCCGCCGCTGCTGGCCGTTATCGTTGACGGCCTGAACCTCAATCTTATGTCCGTCCTACAACAGCCCGTTCTCTGGCAGGCGACCTGGACCTCGGTACGCATAGCGCTGGCTGCCGGACTGCTGTGCGTTATGCTGACCATGATGCTGCTGTGGAGCAGCCGTGAGCTCTACGCCCGCCAGGCGCAAAAAGCCGGACAAATGCTGGAACTGACGGGCATGCTGATACTGGCGATGCCGGGTATCGTGCTGGCAACGGGCTTCTTTTTACTGTTCAACAGCACCCTCGGCCTGCCGGAAAGGGCCGATGGCATTGTGATTTTCACTAACGCCTTAATGGCCATCCCCTACGCGCTTAAGGTGCTGGAAAACCCGATGCGCGACGTCAACAGCCGCTACGGTTTGCTGTGTCAGTCGCTGGGCATGCAGGGCTGGCAGCGGCTGAAGGTAGTCGAACTGCGCGCGCTAAAACGCCCGCTGGCGCAGGCGCTGGCCTTTGCCTGCGTGCTCTCTATTGGAGACTTTGCCGTCGTGGCGCTGTTCGGCAATGACGATTTCCGCACGCTGCCTTACTGGCTTTATCAGCAAATTGGCTCTTACCGCAGTCAGGATGGCGCGGTTACCGCGCTGTTACTGCTGCTGCTGTGCTTTGCCTTATTTACCGTTATCGAAAAACTCCCGGGGCGTGATGTTAAAACTGACTGATGTAACCTGGCTTTATCAGCATCTGCCGATGCGCTTCACGCTCTCCGTTCAGCAGGGCGAGCGGATTGCCGTGCTTGGCCCAAGCGGTGCCGGGAAAAGCACCTTGCTCAATTTGATCGCCGGCTTTCTGCAACCTGCCAGCGGGTCGATAGCCATCGATAATCGTGATTTCACCAACGCCCCTCCGGCTAAACGTCCTGTGTCGATGCTGTTTCAGGAAAACAACCTCTTCACCCATCTGACGGTGCGGCAAAACATCGCGCTGGGAATGCATCCGGGGCTCAGGCTGAACGATGCCCAACGCGAAAAACTTGAAGTGATTGCCGGACAGATGGGGATCACCGAATTCATCGACAGGCTGCCGGGCGAGCTCTCCGGCGGCCAGCGTCAGCGCGTGGCGCTGGCGCGTTGTCTGGTGCGCGAGCAGCCGCTTCTGCTGCTGGATGAGCCCTTCTCGGCGCTCGATCCCGCGCTGCGTCAGGAGATGCTCGCCCTGGTGCAGGAGGTCTGCCAGCGTCAGCAGCTGACGATGCTGATGGTTTCGCACAGTATTGAGGATGCAGCACGGATTGCGCCGCGATCGGTGGTGGTTGCCGAAGGGCGAATTGCGTGGGATGGGAAGACGGAAGAGCTGCTGAGTGGTAAAGCGGGGGCGTCTTCACTGTTGGGCATTCGTGCCGTCTGATGCCCTCACCCTGACCCTCTCCCACAGGGAGAGGGAATAAACATTAACGGCTCACCACCTTCAGCAGAATTTCGCCGTACACCGGCATCAGCGGGTGGCGAATCAGCGCGACCAGGGCCACCACGGCCACACCCAGCGTCAGCGGGGCCAGCCACAAAAGACGAGAGCGCGGGAGATAGCGCGTCAGGCGATCGACGCTCGCTTTCGCGCTGCGCCACAGCCGCCAGCAGAGCCAGACCGCCAACCACAGCAGCAGCGCCGTGCCCAGCAGCAGCCACTTAAACTCACCGCTTTGCATCCCGTCAGGAATATCTATCGCCGCCCCTGCGAGGATCCCCGGCAGGAAGTAGAACGGCGGCCAGAAGACGCAGCCGATAATGTTCGGCACCACGAATTTCGCGACGGGCAGATCCAGCATCCCGGCCACCATCGGCACCAGCGGACGCGTTGGCCCGACAAAGCGGCCGACGAGGATGGTAAACATGCTGTGCTGATGCAGCGCGTGCTCGGTTTTATCCAGCAAGGCTTTGTTCTTTTTCATGAACGACCAGCGGTGCAGCGGCTTCTTAAAGCGCCAGCCCAGCCAGAAGGAGATCCAGTCGCCGAGCAGGCAGCCGATAATCCCGGCCAGCCACGCCTGCCAGAAATTAACCTCGCCGCTGCCAATCAGCGCACCAAGCCCTGCCATCATTACGGTGCCGGGCAGGATTAACCCGACGAGCGCCAGCGACTCCAGAAACGCCACCAGCGCCACGGCGATGAGCGAGTACATAACGGACTGGGTAATAAAGTGTTCCAGCAATGCCTGCATAACTATTCCGGTCAGAAAACGAATCAGCGATTCTGCTTAGCGCCCCGCACCGCGTCAAGGCAACAATTGTCTGAATAGTTTACAGGTTGCTTTCCGCATTCACCTGTTTGTTTATCTTTTTTTACCGATTATTCACATCCCGCGCGGAATTCACTCGGACTGGCACCGGTACATTTTTTAAATACGCGGGAGAAATAGAGCTGATCCTCAAAGCCTACGTTGCGTCCCACGGTGGCGATGGGCATCCGGGTGGTGCTGAGCAACAGTTTCGCCTGGCTGATGCGCTGATCTTCACGCCAGCTCAATACGCTGACGCCCAGCTGCTGGCGGAACAGATGCGACAGCCGCGACGGCGACAGGCAGACGTGCTGAGCAACGCTGGCGATATCAAACTGGCTATCGGCCAGGTGATCGCTGATGTACTGGCAGGCGTCGCGCACGCGGTTATCCAGCGGCGGGTTAAGCGACTCGTTAATCGCCTCCATCCGTCGCAGCAGCAGCTGTTCAAGGAGGTTTATCGCCAGCAGTTCGGCATAGCGACCACCGGCCTGCCCCGCCTCGATAATCTGGGCAAAAAGCTCGCGAAACTGCGCAAGATGAACCTCGTCCGGGCGATAAAAACCGGTGTGCGCAAAAATTGCTGGCCAGGAAAGCCACTCCTGCCAGTAGGCGCGCGGACGGAAGTAAACCCACTGGTGATACCACTCTTTGGCATCCGGATGGCGGCCATAGTGGTGGATCTCCCCCGGCGGGAACAGCAGGATATCTCCCGGGCGGCAGACAAACTGCTGGTCACCGTTCTTGATGATTCCTTCCCCTCGCACGGTGAGGTTGAGGATATACCCTTTCATCCCAAGCGGTCGGTCGACGTAAAAGTCGAGATATCCCTCAGCCTCGATAGGGGTCAGTCCCGCCACAAGGTGCGCGTTAAACGAGTATCCCGGCAGCAGGGGATCGTTTTGCGTTTCGGCCATAGATTCAGTTCTCCCAAGGGTCCTGAAGGAAACCAATTGTCCATATCACTAAAAGCAGCTTAAAAATGGCCCGCGTAAAGATCTAAAAAGCATCACGCCGCTTTTACGTCCGCCATGTTTCAGCCTTTCCCCCTGATTTCTTCGCCAGAGCAAGCAGATAACCAGTAACAAAAGTGTCTATAAGTGCGGCAGAAATGTCCACATTGAATATTTGCACGGCGTCACACTTTCCGTTGTAACAGCAATTTAGTCCATAAGATTAGCGGATCCTGCCTGACGACTTTTTCCCCCAGTCTCTAATGTTCTTCCATACCTGTTTTTTCGATGGAGCAACACCATGGCAATTGCGATTGGCCTCGATTTTGGCAGCGATTCGGTTCGCGCGCTGGCAGTGGACTGTACGTCCGGCCAGGAGATAGCAACCAGCGTTGAGTGGTACCCGCGCTGGCAAGAGGGGCGCTACTGTGATGCGCCGAACAACCAGTTCCGCCACCACCCGCGTGACTATATCGAGTCGATGGAAGCGGCGATCAAAACCGTCCTGGCCGAACTGACTGACGCCCAGCGAGCTGAGATTGTGGGGATTGGCGTCGACAGCACCGGCTCCACGCCAGCCCCTGTGGATGCCGAAGGACGCGTGCTGGCGCTGCGCCCGGAGTTTGCCGACAACCCGAACGCCATGTTCGTGCTGTGGAAAGACCATACCGCCGTGGAAGAGGCCGAAGCCATCACCCGCCTGTGCCATCAGCCGGGCAAAACGGACTACTCGCGCTACATCGGCGGGATTTACTCCAGCGAATGGTTCTGGGCCAAGATCCTCCACGTCACCCGTGCCGACGACTCCGTTGCGCAAGCTGCCGCGTCATGGGTTGAGCTGTGCGACTGGGTGCCTGCCCTGCTCTCCGGCACCACCCGCCCGCAGGATATCCGCCGCGGTCGCTGCAGCGCCGGGCATAAATCCCTGTGGCATGAAAGCTGGGGCGGCCTGCCTCCGGCCGCGTTCTTTGATGAACTCGACCCGATTATCAACAAGAGCCTGACATACCCGCTGTTTACCGACACCTTCACCGCCGATGTTCCCGTCGGCACCCTCTGCGAAGAGTGGGCGACGCGCCTCGGCCTGCCGCGAAACGTGGCGATCTCTGGCGGCGCCTTTGACTGCCATATGGGCGCCGTAGGCGCGGGCGCACAGCCAAACACGCTGGTCAAAGTCATCGGGACTTCCACCTGCGACATCCTGACGGCGGATAAAGCCACCGTCGGCGACCGCGCGGTGAAAGGCATCTGCGGACAGGTTGACGGCAGCGTGGTGCCGGACTTCATCGGCCTGGAAGCCGGTCAGTCCGCGTTTGGTGATATCTACGCCTGGTTTGGCCGCGTGCTGGGCTGGCCGCTAGACCAGCTGGCGGCGGCGCATCCTGAACTGAAAACACAGATAGCCGAGAGCAAAAAGCAGCTCCTGCCGCAGCTCACCGAAGCCTGGGCAAAAAATCCGTCTCTCGATCACCTCCCGGTGGTGCTGGACTGGTTTAACGGCCGTCGTACGCCGTTCGCCAACCAGCGTCTGAAAGGGGTGATCGCGGATCTCAACCTGGCAACCGACGCGCCTGCGCTGTTCGGCGGCCTGATTGCCGCAACGGCCTTCGGCGCCCGCGCGATTATGGAGTGCTTCACCGGGCAGGGCATCGACGTGAATAACGTGATGGCGCTGGGCGGTATTGCCCGTAAAAACCCGGTGATCATGCAGGCCTGCTGCGACGTGCTGAACCGTCCGCTGCAGATTGTGGCCTCCGATCAGTGCTGCGCGCTGGGCGCGGCGATTTTCGCCGCCGTGGCCGCAGGGGTCCATGCGGATATCCCGACCGCGCAGCAGCATATGGCGAGCGCCGTCGAAAATACGCTCCAGCCGCGTGCCCAGCAGGCACAACGCTTTGAACAGCTTTATCAGCGCTACCAGCAATGGGCAAAAAGCGCCGAACTTCACTATCTCCCTGTCGCCGCCCCGGCCAAAAGCGCCGCGGACACTACGGCAACCCTGACCCATTAAGGACACGATGATGACCATTTTTAATAACTATGAAGTGTGGTTTGTGATTGGCAGCCAGCATCTGTACGGACCGGAAGCGCTGCAGCAGGTGACAAAACACGCGGAGCACGTCGTTAACGCGCTGAATGCGGAAGCCAAGCTGCCGTGCAAACTGGTGCTGAAACCCCTGGGCACAACGCCGGACGAAATCACTCACATCTGCCGCGACGCCAACTACGACGATAAATGCGCCGGTCTGGTGGTGTGGCTGCACACCTTCTCCCCCGCAAAAATGTGGATCAACGGCCTGTCTATCCTCAACAAACCGCTGCTGCAGTTCCACACCCAGTTCAACGCCTCCCTGCCGTGGGACAGCATCGACATGGACTTTATGAACCTGAACCAGACCGCGCACGGCGGCCGCGAGTTCGGCTTCATCGGCGCGCGTATGCGTCAGCAGCATGCGGTCGTGACTGGCCACTGGCAGGATGGCAAAGCGCAACAACGTATCGGCTCCTGGATGCGCCAGGCAGTCTCTAAGCAGGATACCCGCCACCTGAAAGTGGTGCGTTTCGGCGACAACATGCGTGAAGTAGCGGTCACCGACGGCGACAAAGTGGCCGCGCAGATCAAGTTCGGCTTCTCCGTGAATACCTGGGCCGTGGGCGACCTGGTGCAGGTGGTGAATGAAATCAGCGATGGCGACGTGAGCGCGCTGGTGGACGAATACGAAAGCAGCTACCGCCTGACGCCTGCGGCACAAATCAACGGCGACAAGCGCCAGAACGTGCTGGACGCGGCGCGCATCGAGCTGGGCATGAAGCGCTTCCTGGAACAGGGCGGTTTCCACGCCTTTACCACCACCTTTGAAGATCTCCACGGTCTGAAACAACTGCCGGGTCTGGCAGTACAACGCCTGATGCAGCAGGGCTACGGCTTTGCGGGCGAAGGCGACTGGAAAACTGCCGCTCTGCTTCGCATCATGAAGGTGATGTCGACCGGTCTGCAGGGCGGCACCTCCTTTATGGAGGACTACACCTACCACTTCGAAAACGGCAACGATCTGGTGCTCGGCTCACACATGCTGGAAGTCTGCCCTTCCATCGCGGTAGAGGAAAAACCGATCCTGGACGTGCAGTACCTCGGTATTGGCGGTAAAGCCGATCCGGCGCGTCTGATCTTCAACACCCGCACGGGCCCGGCCATCAACGCCAGCCTGATCGATCTCGGCGATCGTTTCCGCCTGCTGGTGAACTGCGTCGATGCGGTTGAAACCCCACATTCTCTACCGAAACTGCCGGTCGCCAACGCCCTGTGGAAAGCACAGCCGGATCTGCCGACCGCTTCAGAAGCCTGGATCCTCGCAGGTGGCGCGCATCACACCGTCTTCAGCCACGCGCTGGATCTGAACGACATGCGTCAGTTTGCCGAGCTGCACGATATCGAACTGACCGTCATTGATAACGATACCCGCCTGCCCGCCTTCAAGGACGCGCTGCGCTGGAATGAAGTCTATTACGGTTCAAAACGCTAAAGCACGGAATGCCCGGTGGCGCCGCGTTTACCGGGCCTACGATCCTGTAGGCCGGATAAGCGAAGCGCCATCCGGCACTGGAGACAACAATGTTAGAAGAGCTCAAACGCCAGGTGCTCGAAGCCAACCTGGCGCTGCCGAAACATAATCTGGTGACCCTTACCTGGGGCAACGTCAGCGCCGTTGACCGCGAAAAAGGCGTGTTCGTGATCAAGCCTTCCGGCGTCGATTACTCGGTAATGACCGCAGACGATATGGTCGTTGTCAGCATCGAAACGGGTGAAGTAGTGGAAGGGAACAAAAAGCCCTCCTCCGATACGCCAACCCACCGCCTGCTGTACCGCTCATTCCCGACCATCGGCGGTATCGTGCATACCCATTCGCGCCACGCCACCATCTGGGCGCAGGCGGGCCAGTCCATCCCGGCGACCGGCACCACCCACGCGGATTACTTTTACGGCACTATTCCCTGCACGCGTCTGATGACCGATGCAGAAATCAACGGCGAGTATGAGTGGGAAACCGGCAACGTGATCGTTGAAACCTTCGAAAAACGGGGAATCGACGCGGCGCAAATGCCCGGCGTGCTGGTGCACTCCCACGGCCCGTTTGCCTGGGGGAAAAACGCAGAAGACGCGGTGCATAACGCCATCGTGCTTGAAGAGATCGCCTATATGGGGATCTTCTGTCGCCAGCTGGCGCCGCAGCTGCCAGATATGCAGCAAACCCTGCTGGATAAGCATTACCTGCGCAAGCACGGCGCGAAGGCCTACTACGGGCAGTAAACTGTATATAAACCCAGCATTAAAATCTTAACCAGGCTATAATCAGGCCTGGTTTTGTTTTCTGGGATAACGGCGTGGCGCAGGCGCAAGAAGGCTTTTTACTGACCCGACACTGGCGGGATACCCCTCAGGGCACCGAGGTCGCGTTCTGGCTGGCGACGGACAACGGTCCGCTGCACGTTACGCTCCCCCCGCAGGAATCCGTGGCTTTTATTCCGGAAGCGCACGTCGAAAAAGTGAAAGAGCTGCTGCGCGGCGAAAACGGCTGGCGTATCACTCCGCTTGAGCTGAAAGATTTCCACCGTCAGCCGGTTTACGGCCTCTACTGTCGCGCCCATCGTCAACTGATGCGCTATGAAAAACTGCTGCGCGAAGCAGACGTGACGCTCTACGAAGCGGATATCCGCCCACCGGAACGCTTTCTGATGGAGCGGTTTATTACCGCGCCCGTCTGGGTGGACGGCACCGCGCATAACGGCAGCCTCGTTAACGCGCGGCTGAAGCCGAACCCGCACTACCGCCCGCCGCTGAAGTGGGTATCACTGGATATCGAAACCACCCGCCACGGCGAACTGTACTGCATCGGTCTGGAAGGCTGCGGCGATCGGGTTGTCTATATGCTCGGGCCGCCGAATGGTAATGCCTCCGCGCTGGATTTCCGGCTTGAGTACGTCAGCAGCCGCCCGCAGCTGCTGGAAAAGCTTAACCAGTGGTTTGCCGACTACGATCCCGACGTCCTGATCGGCTGGAACGTGGTGCAGTTCGATCTGCGCGTGCTGCAAAAGCACGGCGAGCGTTACCGCATTCCGCTGATGCTCGGGCGCGGCAACAGCGAGCTGGAATGGCGCGAGCACGGTTTTAAGAACGGCGTCTTCTTCGCACAGGCGAACGGTCGCCTGATTATCGACGGCATTGAGGCGCTGAAATCCGCCTTCTGGAACTTCTCTTCATTCTCCCTCGAAGCGGTGGCGCAGGAGCTGCTTGGTGAAGGTAAATCCATCGACAACCCCTGGGACAGAATGGACGAGATCGACCGGCGCTTTAACGAAGACAAACCGGCGCTCGCCACCTATAACCTGAAAGACTGCGAGCTGGTCACGCAGATATTCCATAAAACCGAGATTATGCCGTTCCTGCTGGAGCGCGCGACGGTGAACGGCCTGGCAGCTGACAGACACGGCGGCTCCGTGGCGGCTTTCAGCCACCTCTATTTTCCGCGGATGCACCGGGCAGGATACGTCGCCCCCAACCTTGGGGACGTGCCGCCGCAGGCCAGCCCCGGCGGATATGTCATGGACTCCCGGCCAGGATTGTATGACTCCGTTCTGGTGCTGGACTACAAAAGCCTCTACCCGTCGATAATTCGCACCTTCCTGATCGACCCCGTCGGGCTGGTGGAAGGCCTGGCCCAGCCGGATGATGAACACAGCACCGAAGGCTTCCTCGGCGCACGCTTCTCGCGGGAAAAACACTGTCTGCCTGAGATAGTGGGAAACATCTGGCACGGCCGAGATGAGGCCAAGCGCCACGGCAACAAGCCGCTATCGCAGGCGCTGAAAATCATCATGAACGCCTTTTACGGCGTGCTGGGCACCAGCGCCTGCCGCTTCTTTGACCCGCGGCTGGCGTCGTCGATCACCATGCGCGGACACGAGATCATGCGCCAGACTAAAGCGCTGATTGAGTCCCGGGGCTATGACGTCATCTACGGCGACACGGACTCCACCTTTGTATGGCTTAAGGGCACTCATTCAGAAGAAGACGCCGCGCAAATCGGCAAAGCGCTGGTTGCCTTCGTGAACAACTGGTGGCAGGAACATCTGCAGAAAGCGCGCTTAACCAGCGCGCTGGAGCTGGAATTTGAAACCCATTTTGCCCGCTTTTTAATGCCCACCATTCGCGGTACCGATCAGGGCAGCAAGAAGCGCTACGCCGGGCTGATTCAGGAAGGCGACGCGCAGCGGATGGTCTTCAAAGGGCTGGAGACGGTACGTACCGACTGGACGCCGCTGGCGCAGCAGTTCCAGCAGACGCTTTATCTGCGGGTGTTCCGCAATGAGCCGTATCAGGACTACGTGCGCGAGACGATAGCCAGCCTGATGGCGGGCGAACTTGACGCGCAGCTGGTGTACCGCAAGCGTCTGCGCCGTCCGCTGGCGGAGTACCAGCGTAACGTTCCTCCGCACGTCCGCGCCGCGCGCCTGGCGGATGAAGAAAACGTCCGCCGCGGCCGCGCGCCGCAGTATCAGAACCGGGGGACCATCAAATACGTCTGGACGATTAACGGCCCGGAACCTGTGGATTATCAGCACTCGCCTCTGGATTATGAACACTATCTGACGCGTCAGCTTCAGCCGGTTGCCGACGGAATTTTGCCCTTCATCGACGATGATTTTGCTACACTGGTTACAGGGCAACTTGGCCTATTTTGACGCGTGACGAAATGGCTGCCATCCAGTACCATAGCGCCCTTTCCATTCCCGGACCCATTTTTCGATGACCGTTTTTTCTGACGGTAGTCGAACTATTGCCTGCAATTAAAGATTAGAGCCGAACAACTATGCCTTTTACACTTGGTCAACGCTGGATCAGCGATACAGAAAGCGAACTTGGATTAGGAACCGTCGTAGCAATCGATACGCGTATGGTTACCCTCCTCTTCCCTGCCACCGGTGAAAACCGTCTGTACGCTCGCAATGACTCCCCTGTAACCCGCGTGATGTTTAACCCGGGTGACACCGTGACCAGCCATGACGGCTGGCAGCTCAAGATTGAAGACGTAAAAGAAGAGAATGGACTGCTCGCCTACATCGGGACTCGCCTGGACACCGACGAGTCAAATGTCATCCTGCGTGAAGTGTTGCTCGACAGCAAGCTGGTGTTCAGCAAGCCGCAGGACCGCCTGTTTGCCGGGCAAATCGACCGTATGGATCGCTTCTCCCTGCGCTATCGCGCGCGTAAGTTCCAGAGTGAACAGTACCGCATGCCGTGGAGCGGTCTGCGCGGCCAGCGCACCAGCCTGATCCCCCACCAGCTGAACATCGCCCATGACGTGGGCCGTCGTCACGCGCCGCGCGTGCTGCTGGCAGATGAGGTGGGGCTGGGTAAAACCATTGAAGCGGGCATGATACTGCATCAACAGCTGCTTTCCGGCGCTGCCGAACGCGTGCTGATTGTGGTGCCAGAAACCCTGCAGCACCAGTGGCTGGTTGAAATGCTGCGCCGCTTTAACCTGCGTTTCTCCCTGTTCGACGACGAACGCTATGCCGAGGCGCAGCATGATGCGGACAACCCGTTTGAAACCGAACAGCTGGTGATCTGTTCCCTGGACTTCGTGCGCCGCAGCAAGCAGCGTCTTGAGCACCTGTGCGATGCCGAGTGGGATCTGATGGTGGTCGACGAAGCGCACCACCTGGTCTGGAGCGAAGACGCGCCGAGCCGCGAATATATGGCTATCGAGCAGCTTGCCGAGCGCGTGCCTGGCGTCCTGCTGCTGACCGCAACGCCGGAACAGCTGGGTCTGGAAAGCCACTTCGCCCGTCTGCGCCTGCTCGATCCAAACCGTTTCCACGACTTCGGGCAATTTGTGGAAGAACAGAATAATTACCGTCCGGTGGCGGATGCCGTCGCGCTGCTGCTGGCGGGCAAGCGTCTTTCTGATGACGAACTCAACACCCTGAGCGATCTGATTGGCGAGCAGGATATCGAGCCGCTTTTGCAGGCCGCTAACAGCGACAGCGAGAACGCGGAATCCGCGCGCAAAGAACTGATCGACATGCTGATGGATCGCCACGGCACCAGCCGCGTCCTGTTCCGTAACACCCGTAACGGCGTCAAAGGCTTCCCGAAACGCGAGCTGCACACCATCAAGCTGCCGCTGCCGACGCAATATCAGACGGCCATTAAAGTTTCCGGCATTATGGGCGCGCGCAAAACGCAGGAAGAGCGCGCTCGCGACATGCTCTACCCGGAACAAATCTACCAGGAATTTGAAGGCGATACCGGCACCTGGTGGAACTTCGATCCGCGCGTAGAGTGGCTGATGGGCTACCTGACCGCGCACCGTTCCCAGAAGGTGCTGGTGATCTGCGCCAAGGCGGCCACCGCGCTGCAGCTGGAGCAGGTCCTGCGCGAGCGCGAAGGCATTCGCGCCGCCGTGTTCCACGAAGGCATGTCCATCGTTGAACGCGACCGCGCCGCGGCGTGGTTTGCCGAAGAGGACAGCGGCGCTCAGGTTATGCTTTGCTCTGAAATCGGTTCTGAAGGCCGTAACTTCCAGTTCGCCAGCAACCTGGTGATGTTCGATCTGCCGTTTAACCCCGATCTGCTGGAGCAGCGTATCGGCCGTCTGGACCGTATCGGTCAGGCCCATGATATTCAGATCCACGTGCCGTATCTGGAAAAAACGGCCCAGTCCGTGCTGGTGCGCTGGTTCCACGAAGGTCTGGACGCGTTTGAACATACCTGCCCGACGGGCCGCACCATTTACGATCAGGTGCATGGCGATCTGATCGGCTACCTGGCCGCGCCGGAAAACACCGACGGCTTTGACGATCTGATTAAGTCCTGTCGTGAGAAGCACGACGCGCTGAAAGCGCAGCTGGAACAGGGCCGCGACCGCCTGCTGGAGATCCACTCCAACGGCGGTGAAAAAGCGCAGGCGCTTGCCGAAAGCATTGAAGAACAAGATGATGACACCAGTCTGATCAGCTTCTCTATGAACCTGTTCGACATCGTCGGTATTAACCAGGACGACCGCGGCGAGAACCTGATTGTCCTGACCCCGTCGGATCACATGCTGGTTCCGGATTTCCCGGGCCTGCCGGAAGATGGCTGTACCATCACCTTCGAGCGCGATGTGGCGCTGTCCCGCGAAGATGCCCAGTTTATCACCTGGGAACACCCGCTGATCCGCAACGGTCTGGACCTGATCCTCTCCGGCGATACCGGCAGCAGCACCATCTCCCTGTTGAAGAACAAGGCGCTTCCGGTGGGTACCCTGCTGCTGGAGCTGATCTACGTTGTGGAAGCGCAGGCGCCGAAACAGCTTCAGCTCAACCGCTTCCTGCCGCCAACGCCTGTCCGCCTGCTGCTGGACAAAAAAGGTACGAACCTGGCGGGACAGGTTGAATTCGAGAGCTTCAACCGACAGCTGAGCGCGGTGAACCGCCATACCGGCAGCAAGCTGGTGAACGCGGTCCAGCAGGACGTGCACGCTATTCTGCAACAGGGCGAAACCCAGATTGAGAAAGCGGCCAGAGCGCTGATTGATGCCGCGCGCGCGGAAGCCGACGAGAAACTGTCTGCTGAGCTGTCGCGTCTGGAAGCGTTGAAGGCCGTGAACCCTAACATCCGTGACGACGAACTGGCAGCGATTGAAAGCAACCGTCAGCAGGTGCTGGAAAGCCTCAATCAGGCTAGCTGGCGCCTGGATGCCCTGCGTCTTATCGTTGTGACGCATCAGTAACCGGAGCGCAAGATGGTGATGGAGCCGTACAATCCGCCGCAGGATCCCTGGCTGGTCATTCTGTATCAGGATGAACACATTATGGTGGTCAACAAGCCCAGCGGGCTGTTGTCCGTGCCGGGTCGTCTGGACGAGCACAAAGACAGCGTGATGACGCGCATTCAGCGCGATTATCCTCAGGCGGAGTCTGTCCATCGCCTGGACATGGCGACCAGCGGCGTGATTGTGGTGGCGCTGAACAAAGCGGCGGAACGCGAGCTGAAGCGCCAGTTCCGCGAGCGCGAGCCGAAGAAGCAGTATGTCGCCCGCGTCTGGGGTCACCCGGCGCAGGCCGAAGGGCTGGTGGATTTACCGCTGATCTGCGACTGGCCGAACCGGCCAAAGCAGAAGGTGTGTTATGAAACCGGCAAGGCCGCGCAGACCGAGTACGAAGTGCTTGAGTACGCGCCGGATAATACCGCGCGCGTCCTGCTAAAGCCGATTACCGGACGCTCGCACCAGCTGCGCGTGCATATGCTTGCGCTGGGTCATCCGATTCTGGGCGACAGGTTTTACGCGCCGCCTGAAGCGCTGGCCTTAGCGCCACGTCTGCAGCTGCACGCGCAGACGCTCACCATCACCCATCCGGCCTTCGGTAACGCGATGACGTTTAAAGCCCCGGTGGACTTCTAAAAAAAAGCCCGACATCGTCGGGCTTTTTCTATTTGAAACCTTTCTTCTCTTTAATCAGTTCGTACGCTTTCTGAATTTCCTGCGCTTTTTGCTTTGCCATCTCCATCATTTCTGGCGGTAAGCCTTTCGCGACCAGCTTGTCCGGATGGTGCTCGCTCATAAGCTTACGATAGGCACGTTTGATCGTGGTCTGATCGTCAGAGGGCTTAACGCCAAGCACATTGCAGGCATCTTCCAGCGTTGGACCACGCTGCGCCTGCTGCCAGGCACCGCCGGACGACTGCTGGTGATAGCCACCGCCAAACTGTGCCCCGCCCTGCATCATGCGCAGGAACTGGTCGAACTGCATGCGGGAGATGCCCAGCTCTTCCGCAATGACGTACAGCACGTCACGTTCATTAGGGTGTAGTGAACCGTCCGCGAAGGCCGCCTGGATTTGAATTTCCAGAAACATCCGAATTAAATCAAAACGTCCAAAACAGATGCTGCGGAACTGACGCATTTTTTCGCGAAGCGGATAGTTATCGGATTTCCCGATGCGAAACGCATTTTGCGCTTCCAGACGGGAGTCGCCGTGCAGGTTCATGCGATCCATAAAAACGCTGGCAATCTGAATATCGGCTTCTGTGACACGCCCTTTGGATTTGGTTAAGTGCCCCATGACCTCAAAGGTGGTGGAGAAAAAGAGTGACTGACGCTCGCGCTGATTGGCAAACCAGGCCATTTTGCGGCTGCGCGCCTTATCAAACATATGGCCAATAATAAGCCCCAGCACAATTCCCCAGAACCCGGCACCCATGATGATGGCGAACGCAACGCCGATTATTTTACCCCAATACTGCATATACTCCCCGGATAGTCATATTCCTTGCCGACGCAACGTCATCATCACTGTGTTCAAGTCACGGTCAATTGAAGGACATCGCCTATAATTTGCTTTATCATACTCGTCATTCGATAGCGAGCCTAACACTCTGGCACGCAAACGGGCAGGATTAACGCTGGTACTGCGCAGATGAGTAAGATAGTCTCTGAGCGTTTATAAGCCGTAGCCACTGATGACGGAACAATAAAATACAACGTATGAAAAAACGTATCCCCACCCTCCTGGCCACAATGATTGGCTCCGCCCTGTACAGTCAACAGGGTCTGGCGGCCGATCTCGCCTCGCAGTGTATGCTTGGCGTCCCAAGTTATAATCGCCCACTGGTGAGTGGCGATACAAATAGCTTGCCGGTAACTATTACTGCCGACAGTTCAAAAGGGACTTACCCTGACAATGCCACGTTTACGGGCAATGTAGATATTAACCAGGGCAATAGCCGCCTGCAGGCAGATGAAGTGCAGCTGCACCAGAAACAACCGGAAGGTGCGGCCGAGCCGGTACGAACGGTGGATGCGCTGGGTAATGTGCACTATGACGACAATCAGGTCATCCTGAAAGGTCCGAAAGCCTGGTCAAACCTGAATACGAAAGATACTAACGTCTGGAAAGGTGATTACCAGATGGTGGGTCGCCAGGGGCGCGGTGACGCAGACCTGATGAAACAGCGCGGTGAAAACCGCTATACGATCCTGGAAAACGGTACGTTCACGTCATGTCTGCCGGGTTCAAATACCTGGAGCGTGGTCGGGAGCGAGGTTATCCATGACCGCGAAGAACAGGTCGCAGAGATCTGGAACGCCCGCTTCAAGCTGGGTCCGGTGCCCATATTCTATAGCCCTTATCTGCAGCTCCCCGTGGGTGACAAACGTCGCTCCGGTTTCCTGATCCCGAATGCCAAATACAGCACCACGAACTACTTTGAGTTCTACCTGCCGTATTACTGGAACATCGCGCCAAACATGGATGCGACGATCACGCCGCACTATATCCACAAGCGCGGCAACATCATGTGGGAGAACGAGTTCCGCTATCTGACCCAGGCTGGTGCGGGTCTGATGGAGCTGGATTATCTGCCGTCGGATAAAGTTTTCCAGGACGAGCATCCAACCGAAGGCGATAAGCACCGCTGGATGTATTTCTGGCAGCATTCCGGGGTGATGGACAAGGTCTGGCGTTTCAACGTCAACTACACCAAAGTCAGTGACCCGAACTACTTCAATGATTTCTCATCCAAATACGGTTCGAGTACCGATGGTTATGCCACACAGATTTTCAGCGTTGGCTACGCGGTTCAGAACTTCGATGCGACGGTAACCAACAAACAGTTCCAGGTATTCTCCAGCCAGACGGCAAGTACCTATGGCGCCGAGCCTCAGTTGGACGTTAACTGGTACCAGAATGACGTGGGTCCGTTCGACACTCGTATTTATGGCCAGGCCGTGCATTTTGTGAACACCAATTCCAATATGCCGGAAGCCACCCGTGTTCACCTGGAGCCCGTTATCAACTTGCCATGGTCGAATGACTGGGCAAGCCTGAATACGGAAGCCAAGCTGATGGCGACCCATTATCAGCAAAAAAATATTGATGATTACAATACCAGCAACAACGCCCATCTTGAGGAATCCGTAAACCGTACGCTTCCGCAGTTCAAAATGGACGGTAAGCTGATCTTCGAACGCAATATGGCACTTCTGGCGGATGGCTATACCCAGACGCTGGAGCCACGTATGCAGTACCTGTACGTGCCTTATCGCGACCAGAGCAACATCAATAACTACGACTCCTCTTTACTGCAATCTGACTATAGCGGCCTGTTCCGCGATCGTACCTACGGCGGTCTTGACCGCATCGCCTCAGCGAACCAGTTAACGACCGGGGTCACATCGCGCGTTTATGATGACGCTGCCGTTGAACGTTTTAACGTTTCTGTTGGTCAAATCTACTATTTCACCGAGTCTCGCACGGGCGATGACAATATTAAGTGGGAGAAAGATAACAAGACAGGTTCGCTGATTTGGGCTGGTGACACCTACTGGCGTATGACCGATCGTTGGGGTCTGCGCGGCGGCGTCCAATATGACACCCGTCTCGACAATATCGCCAACAGTACGGCGGCGATTGAGTATCGCCGGGATGAAGATCGTATGGTGCAGTTGACCTATCGTTATGCCAGCCCGGAATATATTCAGGCGACGCTACCGAACTATGGTACTGCCGAGCAGTATAAAGACGGTATTTCGCAGGTGGGTGGCGCAGCGAGTTGGCCAATCGCCGACCGCTGGTCAATCGTAGGCGCTTACTACTTCGATACTAACGCCAATAAAGCTGCTGACCAGATGGTGGGTCTGCAATATAACTCCTGCTGTTACGCGCTGCGTCTCGGCTACGAACGTAAGCTTAACGGCTGGAACAGTGAAAACAATCAGAGCAAATACGATAACGTGATTGGCTTTAACTTCGAGTTACGCGGCCTGAGTTCCAACTACGGCCTGGGTACGCAGAAAATGCTGCGCTCGAATATTCTGCCGTACAGTAGCGCCTTGTAATGTGCTTGATTTGCAACGTAATCCGCTTTGCGGTTAATTGAAATGGAAAAAGTATGAAGAACTGGAAAACGCTGCTGCTCGGTGTCGCTATGGTTGCGAATACCAGCTTCGCCGCCCCCCAGGTTGTTGATAAAGTCGCTGCTGTGGTTAACAACGGCGTCGTGCTTGAAAGTGACGTTGACGGTCTGATGAAATCGGTGAAGCTCAATTCGGGTGAAGCCGGTCAACAGCTTCCGGATGACGCCACGCTGCGCCACCAGATCCTGGAGCGTCTGATCATGGATCAGATCGTTCTGCAGATGGGGCAGAAAATGGGTGTGAAGATCACTGACGAGCAGCTCGATCAGGCGATCGCTAACATCGCGAAGCAGAACAATATGTCTTTAGACCAGATGCGCAGCCGTCTGGCCTATGACGGCATCAGCTACGCCACCTACCGTAATCAGATCCGTAAAGAGATGCTGATTTCGGAAGTGCGTAACAACGAAGTGCGTCGCCGCGTGACTATCCTGCCTCAGGAAGTGGACGCGCTGGCAAAACAGGTGGGTAACCAGAACGATGCGAGCACAGAGCTGAACCTGAGCCACATCCTGATCCCACTGCCAGAGAACCCAACTTCCGATCAGGCTGCGGAAGCTGAAAGCCAGGCGCGTTCTATTGTCGAACAGGCGCGTAACGGCGGAGACTTTGGCAAGCTGGCTATCACCTACTCCGCTGACCAACAGGCGCTGAAAGGCGGCCAGATGGGCTGGGGACGTATTCAGGAGCTGCCATCCATCTTTGCTCAGGCGCTGAGCACGGCGAAGAAAGGGGATATCGTGGGTCCAATCCGTTCAGGCGTGGGCTTCCACATTCTGAAGGTGAACGATCTGCGTGGCCAGAGCCAAAATATCTCCGTCACCGAAGTTCACGCTCGCCACATTCTTCTGAAACCGTCACCGATCATGACTGACGATCAGGCGCGTGCGAAGCTGGAACAGATTGCAGCAGACATTAAGAGCGGTAAAACCTCTTTTGAGAAGGCAGCAAAAGAGTTCTCTCAGGATCCAGGCTCTGCTAACCAGGGCGGCGATCTGGGCTGGGCGGCTGCGGATATTTACGATCCTGCCTTCCGCGATGCGTTGATGAAGCTGAACAAAGGCCAGATCAGCGCGCCGGTCCACTCTTCGTTTGGCTGGCATCTGATCGAGCTGATGGACACCCGTAACGTTGATAAAACGGATGCGGCACAGAAAGACAGAGCCTACCGTATGCTGTTTAACCGTAAGTTCTCTGAAGAAGCAGCCACCTGGATGCAGGAACAACGCGCCAGCGCATACGTGAAAATTCTGAGCAACTAATGAAACAGCATCGTGTTGTTATCACGCCCGGCGAACCCGCCGGGATTGGGCCTGACCTCGTTGTCCAGCTCGCCCAGCGCAGCTGGCCTGTAGAACTGGTTGTCTGCGCCGATGCAACACTGTTACAAGACCGGGCAACGCTGCTCGGTCTGCCTTTAACGCTTATCCCTTACGTTGAAGGCCAACAGCCTGCACCGCAGCAAGCCGGTACACTCACCCTTCTTTCTGTTCCGCTTCGTACACCGGTTATTCCGGGACAACTCAGCACGGAAAACGGCCACTATGTCGTGGAAACCCTGGCGCGCGCCTGCGACGGTTGCCTGAAGGGCGAATTTGCCGCCCTGATTACCGGTCCCGTCCATAAAGGCGTCATCAACGAAGCGGGTATACCGTTTACCGGGCATACGGAGTTCTTCGAAGAGCGCTCACGTAGCCCGAAAGTGGTGATGATGCTGGCGACGGAGGAAATGCGCGTTGCGCTGGTGACCACCCATCTGCCGATCAAAGCCATTCCTGATGCGATCACCCCTGAACTCCTGCGCGAGATCATCGGGATTTTGCACCACGATCTGCAGACAAAGTTTGGGATACCGCAGCCGCATGTGCTGGTCTGTGGCCTGAATCCGCACGCCGGCGAAGGCGGGCACATGGGCACCGAAGAGATCGACACCATTATTCCGGTGCTCAACGAAATGCGGGCGAAGGGGATGAACCTCAGCGGGCCGCTCCCTGCAGATACTCTTTTCCAGCCGAAATACCTGGATAATGCCGACGCCGTGCTCGCGATGTACCACGATCAGGGCCTGCCCGTGCTAAAATACCAGGGCTTTGGCCGCGGGGTGAATATCACCCTCGGTTTACCCTTTATTCGAACGTCCGTTGACCACGGTACTGCGCTGGATCTGGCAGGCCAGGGGAAAGCGGATGTCGGCAGTTTTATTACGGCGCTTAATCTCGCCATCAAAATGATTGTTAATACTCAATGACTAATCGAGTCCATCAGGGCCACTTAGCCCGTAAACGTTTCGGGCAAAACTTCCTTAACGATCAGTTCGTGATCGAAAGCATTGTCTCGGCTATTAATCCGCAAAAAGGTCAGGCGATGGTCGAAATCGGCCCGGGTCTTGCCGCGCTGACCGAGCCGGTAGGCGAACGCCTTGACGAGCTGACCGTCATCGAACTGGACCGCGATCTGGCCGCTCGCCTGCAAACGCACCCGTTCCTCGGGCCGAAGCTGACCATCTATCAGCAGGACGCCATGACCATGAACTTTGGCGAACTGTCGGAAAAAATGGGCCAGCCGCTGCGCGTCTTCGGCAACCTGCCGTACAACATCTCCACGCCGCTCATGTTCCACCTCTTTAGCTATACTGATGCCATTGCCGACATGCACTTCATGTTGCAAAAAGAGGTTGTTAACCGTCTGGTTGCAGGCCCGAACAGTAAAGCGTATGGTCGTTTAAGCGTGATGGCACAATATTACTGCAACGTGATCCCGGTACTCGAAGTACCGCCGTCAGCGTTCACACCACCACCGAAAGTGGATTCAGCGGTTGTGCGCCTTGTACCGCACAAAACGAAACCGTATCCGGTTAAAGATCTGCGTGTACTGAGCCGCATTACCACTGAAGCCTTTAACCAGCGTCGTAAAACGATCCGTAACAGCCTCAGCAATTCCTTTACCGTTGAGGTGTTAGCCGAACTGGGAATCGACCCGGCAATGCGTGCGGAGAACATTTCCGTAGAGCAATACTGCAAGCTGGCTAATTACATCAGCGATAATGCGCCGCCGAAGGAGAGTTAAGCCATGATTGATTCGCCCCGCGTATGTGTCCATGTACAAAGCGTCTATGTTGAATCACAGTCATCACCGGACGAAGAACGTTTTGTCTTTGCTTACACCGTGACCATTCGCAATCTGGGGCGGACGCCCGTGCAGCTGCGCGGACGCTACTGGCTTATTACCAACGGCAATGGCCGCGAAATCGAAGTTCAGGGTGAAGGTGTGGTCGGTGAACAGCCCCACATCGCCCCTGGCGAAGAGTACCAGTACACCAGCGGCGCGGTGATTGAAACGCCGATGGGTACGATGCAGGGCCATTATGAAATGGTCGATGTCGATGGCAATGATTTCCGCGTTGCCATTCCCGTGTTCCGTCTCGCCGTAACCACACTTATTCATTAATCTAATGTCTACATATCTGATTGGCGACGTTCACGGTTGCTACGATGAACTGATCGCATTATTAAAACAGGTCAACTTTACGCCAGGACAGGACACGCTCTGGCTGACGGGCGATTTAGTCGCGCGTGGCCCCGGCTCCCTTGAAGTATTACGTTTCGTCAAATCGCTGGGCGACAGCGTCCGCATGGTGCTGGGCAATCACGATCTGCATCTGCTGGCGGTGTTCGCCGGGATCAGCCGCAACAAACCTAAAGATCGCCTCACTCCGCTGCTGGATGCGCCGGACGCGGACGATCTGATTAACTGGCTTCGCCGTCAGCCGCTGCTGCAGGTCGACGAGGAGAAAAAGCTGGTCATGGCGCATGCCGGGATCACCCCGCAATGGGATCTTGAGACGGCGAAAACCTGCGCGCGCGACGTTGAGGCGGTGCTGGCAAGCGACTCGTATCCTTTCTTCCTCGATGCCATGTACGGCGATATGCCGAACCACTGGAGCGAGGATCTCAGCGGTCTGGCCCGTCTACGCTTTATCACCAACGCCTTTACCCGCATGCGCTTCTGCTTCCCGAACGGACAGCTGGACATGTATTCCAAAGAGACGCCGGAAAGTGCGCCCGCTCCGCTGAAACCGTGGTTTGCCATTCCGGGGCCGGTGACAAGCGAGTACAGCGTGGTATTTGGTCACTGGGCGGCACTGGAAGGAAAAGGAACGCCGGAAGGGATTTACGGTCTGGATACCGGATGCTGCTGGGGCGGAGAGTTAACCTGCTTGCGCTGGGAAGATAAAGCTTACTTTGTGCAGCCGTCCAACCGACAGCTGGACTTAGGAGAAGGCGAGGCCGTCGCCTCCTGATACGCTATTCCCTCTCCCGGCCGGGAGAGGGAAAATCACTTAACGACGTTCCAGAATCTCGAAGCAGTAGCTGTGGGAGTTCTGTGCATCCGCGTCGTGGAATTCACTGAATACCGATTCCCACTCGTCCGGATCGTAGTCCGGGAAATGAGTATCCCCTTCCACTTCTGCATCAATGTGGGTCAGATACAGCTTCTGCGCTTTTGGCAGGAACTGCTCGTACACGCGCCCACCGCCGATCACCATGATCTCTTCGGCATTGCCGCATGCAGCAATCGCCTCGTCGACTGATTTAACCCATTCGACGCGATCGTCAGTGCCCGGCTGGCTGCTGATAACGATATTCTTACGGCCCGGCAATGGACGACCAATCGACTCCCAGGTCAGGCGGCCCATCACTACCGGCTTGTTTAACGTAGTACGTTTAAACCATGCGAGATCGGCAGGCAGGTTCCACGGCATGGCATTTTCCATACCGATAACGCGGTCCACCGCCAGCGCTGCAATCAGACTGATCATTGAAAATTTCCCGGATGCAAAAAATTGCCGCCACTATACGGAAAGCTTAATCTTTCGTCGACTGGCGGCAGAGTAAAGATAAAGAAATTTTTTAATATTGCTGGCAACTCCACTTCACGCGGAAGGTTTACTCTCCGGTTCGTCAGACGGATCGCCGGTATGCTTGCCCTCTTCCGTGCCCTGCCAGCCGTGACGCTGGATCAGCGACAGGTGATTACGGTCCTCGTTAATGATTTCCGTCAGCATGGCGCTGGTGCGTTTAAACACCGCCGCGCGCTCGGTGGCCGTACTCCCGGCCATCGCCGCCATCTCTTCGACCATCTCGGTGTTAAAGCGGCGGAACAGGTCCGCACGCTCACGCGCTTCATACGCGCCGAGCCCCAGATTTTCCAGCGCCATACGGCCAGATTTCAGCGCGCCTTCGAAGGTTTCACGCTCAGGGGCTTCTACGCCCGCTTGCCTGAGACGGATATAATGATCCACATCGCGGGCACGGGAAATAATGGTCAGATCCGGGAAATGTTCTTTCGCCATTTCCACCATCTGCATGCTGGTCTCCGGATCGTCAATCGCGTTAATCAATACCTCCGCTTTGGCCGCACCGGCGGATTCCAATAGATCGACGCGGGTCGCATCGCCGTAAAATACCTTCATATCAAATTTACGCAGAGTATCGACATGGTCGGGGTCGTGATCGAGGATAACCATTTTCACCCCGCTGGACAGCAGCAGACGGCCAACGATCTGCCCGTAGCGGCCAAATCCGGCAATAATGACGCGCGGCTGTTCTTCGTCAATTTCATCGGCTTCGCGCTCCTGCTCGCTACCCGATTTTTCCAGACGCGTCAGCACCACCAGCAGAACGGGCGTTGCGGCCATCGAGAGCGCGACCGCCAGCGTCAGCGCTTTCGCCCACTCGGGATCGAGCACGTTTGCCATCTGCGCAGCGCCAAAAACCACAAACGCAAATTCGCTCCCCTGCCCCAGCAGAACCGCAAACCAGCTGCGCTGCTTATTTGGAACCTTCAGCGGACGCGCAATCAGCCACAGCATTACCATTTTAATGATCAGGAAGCCGACGAGCAGGATGACGATCCGCAGCGGGTGCGTCACCAGCGTGCCGAAGTCGACGGACATCCCCACGCCGATGAAAAACAGCCCCAGCAGCAAGCCTTTAAACGGCTCGATATCGCTTTCCAGCGCGTGGCGGTATTCCGAGCTCGCCAGCAGGACGCCTGCGAGGAACGCCCCCATCGCCATCGACAGCCCGGCTTCTTCCAGCAGCAGACCAAAGCCAAACACCAGGAACAGCGCCACGGCGCTGAACACTTCGCGCAGGCCTGAACGGGCAACAAACCGCAGCAGCGGGCGAGTCACGTAACGGCCAAGCAGCACCACCAGCGCCAGCGCGCCCGCCACCTTCAGTGCCGACAGCGCGAAAGCGCCCAGCGTGGTAGAGGAACCGCTGGCTGCCAGCAGCGGGATCATCGCCACCAGCGGAATAGCGGCAATATCCTGGAACAGCAGCACCGAGAACGCGCTACGTCCCATCGGGGATACCGTCAGATTTCGCTCGTTCATCGCCTGCATGGCAATAGCCGTTGAGGAGAGCGCCAGCGTCATGCCGATGAGCTCTGCCACTTTCCAGTCCATACCCAGCAGGATGCAGAACCCACCCAGCAGCAGGCCGCAGGCCACCATCTGCAGTGCCCCTCCGCCAAATACCGAGGCGCGAAGCTTCCACAACCTCTGGGGATCGAGCTCCAGGCCAATCACAAACAGCATCAGCACAACGCCGATTTCAGCAAAATGGAGAATCGCCTCGGCATCCGTGACCAGTCGAAAGCCCCACGGCCCAATGACGCAGCCCGCAATCAGATAGCCGAGAACAGAGCCCAGCCCCAGGCGTACCGCCACGGGCACAATCAGCGCCGCCGCGCCGAGGTAAATCAGCGCCTGTATCAGCGTATGGCTATCCATGGTGCGTCTCCTGCCACTCAAGTAAGCGTTGTTTATAATGGCGAGCCTGCGCCTGTAGCGTTTCATCGTCGCAAACAAACGTGCAGTGCATCGCAAAAGGCGGGAGCCAGTTCAAACCGCAATAGAGCGCTGTCGCCTGCAGCGGCTGCGCCAGGACGTCAAAACCCGGGAAGGAACCGATATCAAAATGGCTTTCCCCACCGCCGGTGGTGACCGCCCACATCAGGCTTTTCCCTTTTAGCGCATGGCCGTTGTGTCCATACGCCCAGCCGTGGGAGAAGACTTTATCAATCCACAGTTTCAGCAGCGGGGGCGTGCTGTACCACTGCATGGGGTGCTGCCAGATAATCAGATCGGCACGAGAAAGCGCCTCCTGCTCGGCGGCGATATCGATATTAAAATCGGGATAAAGTTGATAGAGGGAACGTATCTCTACGTTATCAAGCGTCCTTACTTGCTCAAGCATCCGCTTATTCGCATGCGAGTGCTGCGGATAAGGATGGGCATAAATTATCAGAATCATTGATTAGCCTGTTGTTACTGCTTTCTTTTAACAAAAGAGTGTAGTCAGTAATTCAACAGGCTAATAGTGAATATTATTGACGGGCTTACGTCAGAATTCTGAATTAGTTATCCAGCTCGCCCATGGATTTCACCTGGTCGCGGTTGATCTGCTCGGTTTGACCGGTTTCGGCGTTTTTGTACGACACCAGACCGGTATCGTCATCCACCTGCGGTTTGCCGTCGGTGACGATGGTTTTGCCATCGGTGGTTTTTACGGCCTGATTAGACGAACAGCCCGCAACGGTAAACATTGCCGTAGCAGCCAGAACGGAAGCGATCAGTAATTTATTTTGCATGGTGTTTTCCCCTGCTCTCAGTTGAATTTCGTTATCGACCTAACCATTTTAGGCTAACTGACTGAAAGCGGATGAAAAACCAGAAGGTTCTGAAGATGGGGAGAATGCCCGGCAGCCGAACGGCACCGGGCATTTTTACTTACTTGCTAATCTGCGCGTGCATTTCCTGCACTGAAATCACCTTCTCGGTGGCATCCGCGTTCAGCGCCATAGCCGTTGCGAAACCGCCGTTCAGGGTGGTGTCGTAGTGCACCTTGTACTGCAGCGCGCTGCGGCGAATCAGCTTGGAGTCTTCAATCGCCTGGCGGCCTGCGGTAGTGTTGATGATGTAGGTGTATTCGCCATTCTTGATACGGTCCTGAATGTGCGGGCGACCTTCATGCACCTTGTTCACCAGACGCGGATTGATGCCGGCTTCACCCAGCACAATCGCCGTACCGTGGGTTGCGTCCAGCTCGAAGCCCTGTTTCAGCAGCTTGGCGGCCAAGTCAACCACGCGCTCTTTGTCGCCTTCGCGAACGGAGAGCAGCGCACGGCCTGATTTTCTCATGGTAGAGCTACTGCCCAGCTGCGCCTTCGCGAACGCTTCGGCAAAGGTGCGGCCCACGCCCATCACTTCACCGGTAGAGCGCATTTCTGGCCCTAACAGCGGGTCAACGCCCGGGAATTTGTTGAACGGCAGTACCACTTCTTTCACCGAGTAGTACGGTGGAATGATCTCTTTGGTCACACCCTGCTGCGCCAGCGTCTGGCCCGCCATCACGCGCGCCGCCACTTTCGCCAGCGGTACGCCGGTGGCTTTGGAGACGAACGGTACGGTACGTGCCGCACGCGGGTTGACTTCAATCAGGTAGACTTCGTTGTCTTTCACCGCGAACTGGACGTTCATCAGGCCGCGAACCTGCAGCTCGAAGGCCAGCTTCTGCACCTGCTGGCGCATCACGTCCTGAATCTCCTGGCTCAGGGTGTACGCTGGCAGAGAACAGGCGGAGTCGCCGGAGTGCACGCCTGCCTGCTCGATATGCTCCATGATGCCGCCAATCAGCACCATTTCGCCATCGCAGATGGCGTCAACGTCTACTTCCACCGCGTCGTCGAGGAAGCGGTCAAGCAGCACTGGCGCATCGTTGGAAACGCTCACTGCGGTCTGGAAGTAGCGACGCAGGTCGGCTTCGTCATAAACGATTTCCATCGCGCGGCCGCCCAGCACGTAGGAAGGACGCACCACCAGCGGGTAGCCAATCTCTTTCGCCTTCTCAACGGCCTGTTCGATAGCGGTCACGGTGGCGTTCGCCGGCTGTTTCAGCTTCAGACGGTCAACCGCCTGCTGGAAACGCTCGCGGTCTTCCGCACGGTCAATCGCATCCGGGCTGGTGCCGATAACCGGTACGCCTGCCGCTTCCAGCGCGCGCGCCAGCTTCAGCGGGGTCTGGCCGCCGTACTGCACGATAACGCCTTTTGGCTTCTCGATGCGCACGATTTCCAGCACGTCTTCCAGGGTAACCGGCTCGAAGTAGAGGCGGTCAGAGGTGTCGTAGTCGGTAGAAACCGTTTCAGGGTTACAGTTGACCATGATGGTCTCGTAACCGTCTTCGCGCAGCGCCAGCGAGGCGTGTACGCAGCAGTAGTCAAACTCGATGCCCTGGCCGATACGGTTTGGACCGCCGCCCAGCACCATAATCTTGTCGCGGTCGACTGACGGGTTCGCTTCGCACTCGTCTTCATAGGTGGAGTACATGTACGCGGTGTCGGTCGAGAATTCAGCCGCACAGGTGTCCACGCGCTTGTAGACCGGGTGCAGGTTGTACTGGTCGCGCAGCTTGCGGATTTCTGCTTCACGCACGCCCGCCAGCTTAGCCAGACGCGCGTCGGCGAAGCCTTTACGCTTCAGCACGCGCAGGAAGTCAGCGTCCAGGCCGGTGATGCCCAGCTCGGCAACCTGTTCTTCCAGACGGACCAGTTCTTCAATCTGCACCAGGAACCAGCGGTCGATGTTGGTCAGGTTGAACACGCCGTCCACGGACAGGCCCGCACGGAAGGCATCGGCGATGTACCAGATACGCTCTGCGCCCGCGTCTTTCAGCTCGCGGCGAATTTTAGTCAGCGCTTCCGGGTCATCCAGGCTCACTTTCGGGTCAAAGCCGGTCGCGCCCACTTCCAGGCCGCGCAGCGCTTTTTGCAGGGATTCCTGCTGGGTGCGGCCAATCGCCATCACTTCACCGACAGATTTCATCTGGGTGGTCAGACGGTCGTTCGCGCCCGCGAATTTCTCGAAGTTGAAGCGAGGAATTTTGGTCACAACGTAGTCGATGGACGGCTCGAAGGACGCAGGCGTGCGGCCACCGGTGATGTCGTTCATCAGCTCGTCGAGGGTGTAACCCACCGCCAGCTTCGCCGCCACTTTCGCAATCGGGAAGCCGGTCGCTTTCGACGCCAGCGCGGAGGAACGGGACACGCGCGGGTTCATTTCGATAACAATCAGGCGGCCTGTTTTCGGGTTAACCGAGAACTGCACGTTAGAACCGCCGGTTTCCACGCCGATTTCACGCAGTACCGCCATCGAGGCGTTACGCATGATTTGATACTCTTTGTCGGTCAGGGTCTGGGCTGGCGCAACGGTGATGGAGTCACCGGTGTGGATACCCATCGCATCGAAGTTTTCGATGGAGCAGACGATGATGCAGTTGTCGTTTTTATCACGTACCACTTCCATCTCGTACTCTTTCCAGCCAATCAGCGACTCGTCAATCAGCAGCTCTTTGGTTGGGGAGAGATCAAGACCGCGTTCACAAATCTCTTCGAACTCTTCACGGTTGTAGGCGATACCGCCGCCGGTGCCGCCCATGGTGAACGATGGACGGATGATGCACGGATAACCCACTTCAGCCGCAACGGCCAGCGCTTCTTCCATGTTGTGTGCGATACCGGAACGCGCGGTGTCGAGGCCGATTTTCTTCATTGCCACGTCGAAGCGGCGACGGTCTTCTGCTTTATCAATGGCGTCGGCGGTCGCACCGATCATGGTCACGCCGAACTCTTCCAGCACGCCCTGACGCTCCAGCTCCAGCGCACAGTTCAGCGCCGTCTGGCCGCCCATGGTTGGCAGCACCGCGTCCGGACGCTCTTTCTCGATGATTTTACGCACGACTTCCCAGTGAATCGGCTCGATGTAGGTTGCATCTGCCATTTCCGGGTCGGTCATGATGGTTGCCGGGTTGGAGTTCACCAGGATAACGCGGTAACCCTCTTCGCGCAGGGCTTTACACGCCTGCGCGCCGGAGTAGTCGAATTCGCAGGCCTGGCCGATCACGATCGGGCCAGCGCCAAGGATCAGGATGCTTTTTATGTCTGTACGTTTTGGCATTGTCTTCTCGGCTCCTGATTATTTAGCTGTCTTACGGTATTGCTCGATAAGTTCGATGAAGTGATCGAACAGCGGCGCGGCGTCGTGTGGCCCCGGGCTGGCTTCAGGGTGGCCCTGGAAGCTGAATGCTGGCTTATCGGTACGGTGGATACCCTGCAGGGTGCCATCGAACAGCGACTTATGGGTCACGCGCAGGTTAGCCGGCATTGAGGCTTCGTCGACGGCAAAGCCGTGGTTCTGCGCGGTGATCATCACCGTGTTGTTATCAATGTCTTTCACCGGGTGGTTACCACCGTGGTGGCCGAACTTCATCTTAACGGTGTTCGCACCGCTAGCCAGCGCCAGCAGCTGATGGCCGAGGCAGATGCCGAATACCGGGATGTCGGTTTCCAGGAAGGACTTGATGGCGGCGATGGCGTAATCACACGGCGCCGGGTCGCCAGGACCGTTGGACAGGAAAATACCGTCCGGATTCATCTTCAGCACGTCTTCGGCAGACGTTTGTGCCGGAACCACCGTCAGGCGGCAGCCGCGGTCAACCAGCATGCGCAGGATGTTGCGCTTGGCGCCGAAATCGTAGGCCACCACGTGGAACGGCAGCTCGCTCTCTTTTTTCGCTTCCGGCAGGTCGCCTTCCAGCGTCCAGCTACCCTGAGTCCAGCTGTAGGCTTCAGCAGTAGTCACTTCTTTCGCCAGGTCCATGCCGTTCAGGCCAGGGAAGGCTTTCGCTTTTTCCAGCGCCAGCGTCGCATCGAGGTTATCACCCGCGATGATGCAGCCGTTCTGTGCACCCTTCTCGCGCAGCAAACGCGTTAGCTTACGGGTATCGATATCGGCAATCGCCACGATGTTATGGCGCTTCAGGTAAGAAGAAAGATCTTCGGTATTGCGGAAGTTGCTGGCTATCAGCGGCAGGTCGCGGATGACCAGGCCTTGCGCATGTACCTGAGAGGATTCTTCGTCAGCCGCATTGGTGCCGACATTGCCGATATGAGGATAAGTAAGAGTAACGATTTGGCGAGAATAGGAAGGATCAGTGAGGATTTCTTGATAACCGGTCATTGAAGTATTGAAAACGACTTCCCCAACCGCCGAACCCGTTGCCCCTATGGCCCGACCGATAAACTGGGTTCCGTCTTCCAGAACCAATAGCGCTGACTTAATCAAAACACCCTCCAGAGAATATTCACTCACTTTATTTGCATATTAATTCATAACCGTGTCATGAATCAATGCAAATGTGTTGCCAGCGGATTTTTGGCAAACGGCGGCATTCTGGAGATTTGGTGGGTAAAAGTCAACTTAAAACGGATATTTTGTTTAGTGTTTTGCAGCCCTGGTGAGAGTAATGCGGCTTAAGCGACAAAAAGATCAGGTAAATCACCGCGGAAAACGCTTGCGCGCCGGGTTTAATAAAAAATGTCGTGTTGGAGCATGAAAAAGTGGACCGGATGGTCAAAAATTACATTTCAGTAACGTTAAAACGCTACAAGATATAGAAATTTAGAGGCTTAATTAAAAATAACACATGAAAAAGATAAAATAAAAGGGCAATAAAATATTGCCCTATGCAATCAAACAATTACGACTGCAATAACCACATCACGATGGGTAATAATGCTTACAAATTGTTGAGATCTAGCACATCTCGCATATCAAAAAGACCATTTTTCTTCTCTTTCAGCCACAAGGCGGACCGAACGGCACCATTGGCAAACGTCATTCGGCTGGACGCTTTATGCGTAATTTCGACACGTTCGCCAATATCGGCGAACATCGCCGTGTGTTCGCCGACGATGTCACCCGCTCGCACGGTTGCGAAACCGATGGTGCCAGGTACGCGTTCGCCGGTGTAGCCTTCGCGGGTATAGACCGCGCAGTCTTTTAAATCTTTATCAAGTGCATGAGCAATCGCTTCGCCCATCGCCAGCGCCGTCCCAGATGGCGCATCAACCTTGTAACGGTGGTGAGCTTCTACAATCTCGATATCGGTATAATTGCCCATCACCTTCGCGGCCTTCTCCAGCAGCTTCAGCATGACGTTAACGCCCACGCTAAAGTTTGCGGCGAAGACAATCGCAATCTCTTTGGATGCATCCTGGATAGCCTGCTTGCCCGCATCGTCAAAACCGGTGGTGCCAATCACCATCCCCTTGCCGTGCTGACGGCAAAACGCCAGATGCGTGAGCGTCCCTTCCGGGCGTGTAAAATCGATGAATACATCGAAGTCCTCTTTTACCGCTTCCAGACTGCTTTGCACGGTAACACCCGTGTGGCCAGCGCCCGCCAGCTCACCGGCATCGGTCCCCAGAAGCGAAGAACCTTCTCGCTCCAGTGCCGCGCCAAGCGCTACGCCATCCATCTGAAGTGCCGCCTGAATAAGCTGACGGCCCATACGTCCACCCGCGCCCGCAATGGCGACACGGATCTGTGCATCATGCATAGTTATTCTCTTACGTTAAAATGATGTAAACCGTTTTCAGATTAACCAGCCTTGAGAAGCACTGCCAACTGAAAACACCGATAATTAGAATTTAACGTGAAACCGACTTAAATATCAGTAAAAGACATGATTTTGTCGTCACGATAAAGTAACGGGTAAAAAAAAGGCCAGCACAGGAGGTGCTGGCCTTTCATCAGAAAAAGGACTATTCAACTTCGCGGGCGTCGATGCGCAGTTCTTTCGGGACTTCGAAAACGATGTTCTCTTCACGTCCTTCCAGCGGCACCGCTTCGCCGCCGCCCAGCTCCTGCAGACGGGAAATGACGTTCTGAACCAGAATATCTGGCGCAGACGCCCCGGCCGTCACGCCGACACAGGCCGCGTCTTTAACCCACGCTTCCTGAATATCCGACGCGTCATCAATCAGGAAAGCCATTTTCCCCATGCGTTGCGCCAGTTCGGCCAGACGGTTGGAGTTAGATGAGTTTTTGGAGCCGACCACGAGCACCACATCCGCCTGTTCAGCCAGCGCGCGCACCGCTTCCTGACGGTTAGTGGTTGCGTAGCAGATATCATCCTTACGCGGGCCGACGATTTTCGGGAAGCGCTGACGCAGGGCGTCAATCACGTCTGAGGTATCGTCTACGGAGAGCGTCGTCTGGGTCATAAACGACAGACGCGCTTCGTTTTTCACGTTCAGCGTAAGGACATCTTCAGGCGACTCAACCAGATACATCCCCCCTTCCGGGTTGCTGTACTGGCCCATGGTGCCTTCGACTTCCGGATGACCGGCATGGCCAATCAAAATCGACTCTTCACCACGACGGCTGGCGCGCGCCACTTCCATATGCACTTTTGTCACCAGCGGACAGGTAGCATCGAATACGGTCAGATCGCGGCTTTTTGCTTCGTTACGGACCGCCTGAGAGACACCGTGCGCGGAGAAGATCAGGATCGCACCGTCCGGTACTTCGCTGATCTGCTCAATGAAGATGGCGCCGCGCTCGCGCAGGCTGTCGACCACGTAGCGGTTGTGCACCACTTCGTGACGCACATAAATCGGCGCGCCGTAAATCTCCAGCGCGTTTTCAACAATGCTGATAGCGCGGTCTACACCGGCGCAGAAGCCGCGCGGGTTAGCCAACAGGATCTGCATTTCAGGCCTCCAGTGCAGGATCGATTTCCAGCACTTCAACATCAAAATGAACGGTACGCCCGGCAAGCGGATGGTTGAAGTCAACGGTAATGGAGTCGCCGTTGATTTCGCGGATCACGCCAGGCATTTCGCTGCCGTCCATAGCGGTAAAGAGCATAATCGCGCCGATTTCCGGTTCACCCGCATCCATAAACTCGCGGCGCGAGAAATACTGGATCAGGTCCGGACTCGGCACGCCAAACGCGGCATCCGGCTCCAGCGAAAAGGCTTTTTTCTCTCCCTCTTTCAGGCCCAGAAGCTGCTGCTCAAGACCTTCAGACAGGGAGGTATCGCCAAGACGAAACAGGGCCGGTTTGCCGTTATTGCGGGTGGATTCGGCCGTGGAGCCGTCATCCAGCTTCAGCGTGAAGTGAACGAGAACCGCGCTGTTGCTCTGTACGGATTTAGACATGCAAATTGCTCGCTTGTTTTGCCCGGTGGCATTACACCACCGGGCGAGTGTGTTACGCCTGCTCTTTCGCAGCCGGTTTAGGCAAGAAGCCTTCCAGCACGATTAACGCCGCACCGATACAAATTGCCGTATCGGCCAGGTTAAAGGTCGCGAAATGCCAGTCGCCGACGTAAAAGTCAATCATATCGACCACAAAGCCGTGCCACAGGCGGTCAAACAGGTTGCCCAGCGCGCCGCCAATGATCAGCGCGTAGGCGATGTTATTCAGCTTTTGCGTGGCCTTCGAGCGGTACATCAGCACCGCCAGGATCACGCAGATACCCAGAGCGATACCTGCAAAGAACCAGCGCTGCCAGCCACCGCTGTCGGCAAGGAAACTAAACGCTGCGCCGTAGTTACGCGCGTAGTGCAGGTTAAGCGACGGGAACAGCGGGACCGTCTCCCCCAGAGAAAAATTCTGGAGTATCAGGAATTTGCTGCCCAGATCGATAATCAGCACCACCACAACCAGCCACAGCCAGCGCAGTCCTGTTGAACAGAGAGTTTTACTCATCAGGCAAACTTACGTTTTTCGCCGTCACCGGCGACGTTGCTTACACAGCGTCCGCAGATGTCTGCGTGTTCCGCCACCTGACCGACATCGGTAGTGTAATGCCAGCAACGCGGGCATTTCTCACCGTCGGCTTTGCTCAGCGCGACTTTCAGTCCTTTGAGCAGTTCGCTCTGCTGAGCATCAGCAGAAGCCTCGGCATAATCCGCAACTTTCGCACCGGAGGTCAACAGGACAAATCGTAATTCATCGCCCAGCGCGATCAGCTTCGCCGCCAGCTCCGGTTCAGCGTACAGCGTGACTGCCGCTTCCAGAGAGCCGCCGACTTTCTTGTCTGCACGCGCCTGCTCGATAACCTTGTTCACTTCGCCACGCACCTTCAGCAGCTCGTCCCAGAAGGCATCGTTCATCGCTTCGGTGCTGGAGAGATCGAACAGACCTTCGTACCACTCACCCGTGAAGACATACTTCTCACGGTCGCCAGGCAGATAGCCCCAGATTTCATCCGCGGTGAAGGACATGATCGGCGCCATCCAGCGTACCAGCGCTTCTGCGATGTGGAACAGCGCGGTCTGGCAGCTACGACGCGCCACGCTGTCCGCTTTCGCGGTGTACTGGCGGTCTTTGATGATGTCGAGGTAGAACGAGCCCATCTCGATGGAGCAGAAGCGCATCAGGCGCTGCACCACTTCGTGGAAGTCGTAAGACTCATAGGCTTTCAGGATATCGTCCTGCGCCGCTTTCGCGCAGCCTACCGCCCAGCGGTCCAGCACCACCATCTCTTCCGGTTTAACCATGTCTTTTGCCGGATCGAACCCGTTCAGGTTCGCCAGCAGGAAGCGCGCGGTGTTACGGATACGACGATAGCTGTCGGCAGCACGCTTCAGGATCTCGTCAGACACCGCCATTTCGCCGGTGTAGTCGGTCGACGCCACCCACAGACGCAGGATGTCTGCGCCCAGTTTGTTCATCACATCCTGCGGAGAAACGGTGTTACCGATAGATTTGGACATCTTACGGCCCTGACCATCCACGGTGAAGCCGTGAGTCAGTACCTGACGGTAAGGCGCTTTACCCTTCATGGCGGTGGAGATCATCAGAGATGACATGAACCAGCCGCGGTGTTGGTCCGACCCTTCCAGATACATATCGGCAGCGTGACCGGCGAATTCCGGACGCACGTCAACCACGGAGGAGTGGGTCGACCCGGAGTCGAACCACACGTCCAGGGTATCCGGCACTTTCTCGTAGTTATCTGCATCAGCGCCCAAGATGTCGCGGGCGTCGAGATCCCACCACGCCTGAATGCCGTCAACTTCGACGCGCTTCGCCACTTCTTCCATCAGTTCCAGGGTATTCGGGTGCAGTTCCTGCGTCTCTTTGTGCACGAACAGAGACATCGGTACACCCCAGGTACGCTGACGGGAGATACACCAGTCAGGACGGTTAGCTACCATGGATTCGATACGCGCCTGGCCCCAGTCAGGGATCCACTGCACGCCTTTGATCTCTTTCAGAGACTGCTCACGCAGGCCTTTCTGATCCATACTGACGAACCACTGCGGGGTCGCACGGAAGATGATCGGGGTCTTGTGACGCCAGCAGCACGGATAGCTGTGCTGCATTTTTTCTACGTGCAGCAGCGCGCCGCTGGTACGCAGCATGTCGACGATAATGTCGTTCGCTTTGAAGACGTTGATACCATCCAGCGCCGGGTAGGTGCCAGGCAGATAAGAACCGTCCGGGCCGACCGGGTTAGCGATTTCCAGACCGTACTTCAGGCTGATGTTGTAGTCGTCAGGACCGTGGCCACCGGCGGTATGCACCGCACCGGTACCCGCTTCCAGCGTCACGTGATCGCCCAGGATCGCCGGAACGTCGAAGTCCAGGAACGGGTGCTTGAAGCGCATCAGCTCCAGGGCGTCACCTTTCACGGTGCCCAGCACGGTGTAGTCACTGATATGCGCGCGCTTCAGCACGCTCTCAACCAGATCTTTCGCCAGGATAACCGCCTGACCGTCAATCTGCACCAGTGCGTATTCGAACTCACCGGACAGGGAGATCGCACGGTTGGCAGGCAGAGTCCACGGGGTGGTGGTCCAGATCACCAGAGAGATCGGGCCGTTTACCGAGGAGACGCCAAATTTAGCCTTCACCGCATCCTGATCGACGGCATGGAACGCCACGTCGATAGATGGGGAAGTTTTGTCGTAATACTCCACTTCCGCTTCTGCCAGCGCAGAGCGGCAGTCCACGCACCAGTGCACCGGCTTAGCGCCTTTGTGCAGGTGACCGTTACCGATGATTTTGCCCAGCGCACGGATGATGTTGGCTTCAGTTTTGAAATCCATGGTCAGGTACGGGTGCGACCAGTCGCCCAGCACGCCCAGACGGATGAAGTCAGCGCGCTGACCGTCGACCTGCGTGGCTGCATATTCGCGACACTTCGCACGGAACTCGGCGGCGGTGAACTTCTCACCCGGCTTGCCGAACTCTTGCTCCACTTTCAGCTCGATTGGCAGACCGTGGCAGTCCCAGCCTGGAACGTAAGGCGAGTCATAGCCCGTGAGCCCTTTGGACTTCACGATAATGTCTTTCAGAATCTTGTTAACCGAGTGACCAATATGAATGCTGCCATTCGCATATGGAGGGCCATCATGCAAAATGAAGGTTTTTTTGCCTTTTTTGGCTGCACGAATGATGCCGTACAGGTCATCATCGGTCCAACGCGCCAGCATTCCCGGTTCGCGCTTGGCGAGATCGCCGCGCATCGGGAACCCTGTTTCCGGCAAATTCAGGGTTGATTTATAGTCACTCATCAGATTCTCGGTTCCGTATTTATCACGTAGGCAGTTAAGCCGGGTTCAAAGCCCAAAAAACTCGCGGGCCGTCAATTCATCTCGCGCAATTTGCGCTTTTAGTTCATCCAGCGAACCAAATCGCTGCTCGTTGCGTATTTTTTTACGCAGTATCACATCTATATGGCGACCATACAGGTCCATTACAACGTCCAGCAGGTGCACTTCTAGCTGTTGACGCACACCCGCGACGGTCGGACGCGTGCCAATGTTGGCGACGCCGTAGAACGGCTTATCGCCCAGTCCTGCCACTTCCACCGCATAAACCCCTTTAACCGGGGAAACCTGACGACGCAGCGGTATATTCGCCGTCGGGAAGCCTATCGTGCGGCCCAGCGCATCGCCATGGACCACGCGGCCAGAGATAGTAAACGGATGCCCCAGCAGGGTTTCAGCCGTATCCAGTTCATCATCGGCCAATGCCCGGCGAACCGCCGTGCTGCTGACGCGCACGCCGCCTTCGCAGAAGGTCATCGCGCTGGTGACGTCAAAACCGTACTCCAGACCAGCCTTCTGTAATAGCAAGAAATCGCCCTGACGACCAGCGCCAAAGCGGAAATCATCGCCCACGGCGAGAAACTGCACGCCAAGGCGCTTAACCAGCAGGTCGCTGACGAAATTTTGTGCTGTCAGCGCGGCAAAGCGGCGATCGAAACGTACACACAATACATAGTCCACGCCGGACTCCGCCAGATAGCGCAACTTCTCGCGCAGGCGAGTGAGGCGGGCGGGAGATTTATCGCCCGCGAACAGCTCCAGCGGCTGCGGCTCGAAAATCATCACTACAACAGGCAGGCCGCGGGCCTCCCCTTCTTTACGCAATCCCTGCAACAGCGCCTGATGACCACGATGCACGCCGTCGAAATTACCAATAGTCAGCACGCACCCGTGCGGTGCGCTGCTGAGATTATGTATGCCGCGTATCAGCTTCATGTCTGGCTCAAAACAGTGAAAATCGCCAAAGTATACCTTGTACAGCGGTTAAGGTTAACCGGCGATTGTTCGCGCAAAACAGAAAGCCGTAATGATTTCATCAGGCTGACCTTTCGCAGCGAAAAAATCTGCTCGTGAACTGCGATTTTTATGCCGAAAGGCTGTATTCAGGGAAGACAAGCTGGTAGAATCCTGCGCCATCACTACGTAACGTAGCGTCGCTAATTAACGGCGCTTATTTGCACAAATCCATTGACAAAAGAAGGTAAAGAGGGCATATTCCTCGGCCTTTGAATTGTCCACATAGAACATATTTGGGAGTTGGACTTGGCTAATATCAAATCAGCTAAGAAACGTGCCGTTCAGTCTGAAAAGGCTCGTAAGCACAACGCAAGCCGTCGCTCTATGATGCGTACTTTCATCAAGAAAGTATACGCAGCAATCGAAGCAGGCGATAAAGCTGCAGCGCAGAACGCATTTAACGAAATGCAACCAATCGTGGATCGTCAGGCTGCTAAAGGTCTGATCCACAAAAACAAAGCAGCGCGTCATAAAGCAAACCTGACCGCGCAGATCAACAAACTGGCTTAATCGCTACTTGTTGTTGCTTGTTTAAAGAACCCGCTTAACGCGGGTTTTTTTATGCCTTCAGATTGCCGGTGGCGTAAACAGCGCCGAGTAGTCACGGTTACAGATTCGCTGCACCGCCGGGTGCTGAATCATCCTTTCGGCAAATATGGCGTGATACTCCTCCATCACGTTATCCACTCTGCCTATCTCCGTAATCTTATCGTCCGAATAGAGATCGTGCGCGTACAGCGTCGGCGCAACGAAGATGGCGTTATGCGCTTCGCCAAAGGCTTTCATCAGCGCCGCATCGTCAAACTCTCCGAGAATTTCGACCTTTAGCCCCTGCGAGTTAAACCAGTTCAGCAGCTTGCGTCCCAGCATTGAGCGCCTTCCCGGCACCAGCAGGCGGCGCTCTTCAAGGCACGCGGGGAACGGTTTTTCCGGCGGCGGATTAATGCACCAGAAGCTCACGCCGCATTCGCCAATTTTTACCGAGAACAGCCCTTCCTGCTGGGTGGAATCAATCGGACAATCCGAGATAATCATATCCAGCTTGTGCTGGCTTAGCTGTTCCAGCAGCATCTCGTGGGTGGATTCAAAGCAGCGCAGATGAATTTGTTCATCTTCAACCACCGCCGCGTCCAGCACGCCGCTCACCAGCCGTTTGGACAGCGCATCCGCCACGCCCACGTCAAAGAGCAGGTTCGACTCTTTGCGGTAGTTGACAATATCCAGCATCTCCTGGCTCAGGGTGAACATCTTGTCCGCGTAGCGAAACACCAGCTCGCCCAGTTCGCTGGGTTCAATCCCACGCCCCTTACGCTTGAACAGCTTGCCCTGCAAACGCTCTTCCAGCGCCTTGATTTGCCCGGTAATGGTTTGCGGCGTCAGGTAGAGCGCCTCTGCCGCTCCCACCACCGAGCCCTGCTTATAGACGTGCCAGAAGTAGTACAGATGGTTGTAATTTAAATGAGACATCTCGTCTTCTCTCCCTGAGTGTGTATCGGGAGAAGGATCGCCTCCTCCCGGTGTTCCGTTATGCCCGGACGGCCTGTCCGGACAATTTTACCTTCAGCAAGGTATAACCGATTACCGCGGCCAGTAATGACCCAATAAGAATGCCGAGTTTCGCCCAGACGATCAGCTCAGGCGCATGCGCGCCAAACGCAAGGGTCGAGATAAAGATCGACATCGTAAACCCGATTCCACACAGCACGCCGACGGCCATAATTTGACCAAAGGTTGTGCCGTGCGGCAATGACGCCAGCTTCAGCTTCGTCGCCAGCCAGCAGAAGAGGCTAATACCCAGCGGCTTACCGATAAACAGCCCGGCAATAATGCCCAGCGGCAGCACGGACGTCAGCCCGTCCAGCGTCACCCCGCCCAGCGAAACCCCGGCGTTGGCAAACGCAAATAGGGGTAGGATCATAAAGGCGACCCACGGGTGCAGCACATGCTCCAGCTGCTTAGCGGGCGACTTGCCGTCCTGCGGCTTAAGCGGCACGAGGAAGCCGACGATTACCCCTGCCAGCGTGGCATGCACGCCGGATTTCAGCACCGCCGTCCACAGCACCATCCCCACCAGGATATAGATTCCAATACGGCGCACATTAAAGATGTTCAGCAGCGCCAGCACCGCAATCGCCCCGGCAGCGACGCTCAGGGACAGGATCGACAGATCGCTGGTGTAGAACAGCGCGATAATCACAATGGCGCCCAGGTCATCGATGATCGCCAGCGCCATCAGGAAGATTTTCAGGGCTACCGGCACGCGGCTACCGAGTAAGGCTAAGACACCGAGCGCAAAGGCGATATCCGTCGCAGCCGGGATCGCCCAGCCGTGACGTGCAATCGGATCCTGCCAGGTGAATGCCAGGAAGAGCAGCGCCGGCACCACCATCCCACCGAGCGCGGCAATGACCGGGAACGCCGCGCGCTGGCGGCTGGCTAGCGAGCCCAGTACCAGCTCACGCTTAACCTCAAGCCCCACCAGCAGGAAGAACACCGCCATTAGCGCATCGTTGATCCACAGCAGCATGTTCTTGTTAATTTCCAGCGCTCCGACCTTCAGCTCAACGGGCGTTTCCAGAAATGCATGGTAGAGATCCTGCGTGATGCCAAGGTTAGCCAGCACCATCGCGGCCGCTGCGGCAATAATCAGGATCACGCCACCGGACGCCTCACTGCTAAAGAAACGGTGTAGTAATTTCATTTAAATTCTCTCTTTTACAACAATACCTCGATAAAACCATAATACCAAGCCTAATAGCTCGGCAAAAACAGATTAATATTGAGTATAAACTCAGTTTAACCGAGCTATACGCGCAAATAAAAAAGCCCGGAATCGCTTCCGGGCTTTTGCGGATGAAAACCAGCTGATCGATTAGCGGGTTAAATCATCGAAGAATTTTTTGACGCCATCGAAGAAGCTTTTGGAGCGCGGGCTGTTTTTCTCACCCGTCGGGCCGCCGAAGCTCTCCTGCAGCTCTTTCAGCAGCTGTTTCTGCTTGTCGTTCAGGCCAACCGGCGTTTCCACGACGACGCGGCAAAGCAGGTCGCCCTGCGCACCACCACGAACGGATTTAACGCCTTTCCCGCGCATGCGGAACAGCTTACCGGTCTGAGTCTCGCCCGGGATCTTCAGATTGACGCGACCATCCAGCGTCGGTACTTCGATTTCACCGCCCAGTGCCGCCATCGCAAAGTTGATCGGCACTTCGCAGTACAGGTTGTTCCCTTCACGCTCAAAGATAGCGTGCTGTTTCACCTGCACCTGGACGTACAGATCGCCTGCCGGTGCGCCGTGCTCGCCTGCTTCGCCCTCACCTGCCAGACGGATGCGGTCGCCCGTATCCACGCCGGCCGGGATCTTAACGGACAGGGTCTTGGTTTTCTCAACGCGACCGTGGCCGTGGCATTTGGTGCACGGATCTTTGATCAGCGTACCGCGACCGTGACAGTGCGGACAGGCCTGCTGCACCGCAAAGAAGCCCTGACGCATCTGTACCTGACCCGAACCGTGACAGGTTGGACAGGTTTGTGGCTGCGTACCCGCTTTCGCACCGCTGCCGTGGCAAACGTCACACTCTTCCAGAGTTGGAATACGGATCTCTTTGGTTACGCCGCGAACGGCCTCTTCCAGCGTCAGCTCCATGTTGTAGCGCAGGTCCGCGCCGCGCGCCGCGCGCTGACGACCACGGCCGCCGCCGAAGATATCGCCGAACACATCGCCAAAGATATCGCTGAAGTCAGCGCCGCCGCCAAAGCCGCCACCGCCGAATCCACCGCCGCCCATGCCGCCCTGTTCAAAGGCTGCGTGACCGTACTGGTCATAGGCCGCACGTTTTTGTGCATCGGTCAGGACTTCGTAGGCTTCTTTGATCTCTTTAAATTTGGCTTCAGCCTCTTTGTCACCCTGGTTACGGTCCGGGTGGAATTTCATGGCCAGGCGCTTATACGCCTTTTTGATTTCACGCTCTTCCGCAGTTTTCGGAACGCCTAAAATCTCGTAATAGTCTTGCTTTGCCATTGGTTTTTTTAAGCCCCTTAACATGCGAGCACGGGCGTGGAGAGTTCTCCTACGCCCGTGCCGATTAATTACCCTGCATCAGGGCGATTATTTTTTATCTTTAACTTCTTCGAACTCAGCGTCGACAACATCGTCGTCTTTCGCGTTGTTCGCCGAAGCGTCAGCGCCCGCCTGCTGTTGAGCGTGCTGCTGCTGAGCGATTTCCATCAGCTTCTGAGAAGCCTGTGCCAGTTCCTGCATCTTCGCTTCAATGTCCGCTTTATCTTCACCTTTCAGTGAGGATTCCAGCGCACTCAGTGCAGCTTCGATAGCAGTCTTGTCTTCCGCTGGCAGTTTATCGCCTGCTTCTTCAACCTGCTTACGGGTGCTGTGCAGCAGATGGTCACCCTGGTTACGGGTCTGAACCAGCTCTTCGAACTTACGGTCGGATTCCGCGTTAGCTTCGGCATCGCGAACCATTTTTTCGATTTCAGCTTCGTTCAGGCCAGAAGATGCCTTGATGGTGATCTTCTGCTCTTTACCGCTGTTTTTGTCTTTCGCAGACACGTGCAGGATACCGTCAGCATCGATGTCGAAGGTGACTTCGATCTGCGGCATGCCGCGCGGTGCCGGGTTAATACCGTCCAGGTTGAACTGACCCAGAGATTTGTTATCCGCCGCACGCTTACGCTCACCCTGCAGCACATGGATGGTTACCGCAGACTGGTTGTCTTCAGCGGTAGAGAACACCTGGCTGTGCTTGGTTGGGATGGTGGTGTTTTTGTTGATGAGCGCAGTCATCACACCGCCCATGGTTTCGATACCCAGAGACAGCGGGGTAACGTCCAGCAGCAGTACGTCTTTAACTTCACCGGTCAGTACGCCACCCTGAACCGCAGCACCGATAGCCACTGCTTCGTCCGGGTTAACGTCTTTACGTGGCTCTTTACCAAAGAACTCAGCCACTTTCTTCTGCACCATTGGCATACGGGTCTGGCCACCAACGAGGATAACGTCGTTGATATCAGACACGGACAGGCCAGCGTCCTGCAGAGCAACTTTCAGCGGCTCGATAGAACGGTTCACCAGGTCTTCTACCAGGCTTTCCAGTTTCGCACGGGTCACTTTGATGTTCATGTGTTTAGGACCGGTCGCGTCTGCAGTGATGTACGGCAGGTTAACGTCGGTCTGCTGAGCAGAAGACAGCTCGATCTTCGCTTTCTCAGCGGCTTCTTTCAGGCGCTGCATAGCCAGCGGGTCGTTACGCAGGTCAATGCCCTGATCTTTCTTGAACTCGTCAACGAGGTAGTTGATCAGACGGGTATCGAAGTCTTCACCACCCAGGTGGGTATCACCGTTGGTTGCCAGAACTTCGAAGGTTTTTTCGCCGTCAACTTCGTCGATTTCGATAATAGAGATATCGAAGGTACCACCACCCAGGTCGTAAACCGCGATAGTACGGTTGCCGACTTCTTTATCCAGACCGTAAGCCAGTGCAGCCGCGGTTGGTTCGTTGATGATACGTTTTACTTCCAGACCTGCGATACGGCCAGCATCTTTGGTTGCCTGACGCTGAGCATCGTTGAAGTAGGCAGGTACGGTGATAACAGCTTCAGTTACCGGCTCACCCAGGTAATCTTCAGCGGTTTTCTTCATTTTTTTCAGCACTTCAGCAGAAATCTGCGGTGGTGCAGTTTTGGTGCCTTTCACATCAAGCCATGCATCGCCGTTATCTGCCGCGATGATTTTGTAAGGCATGATGGAAACGTCACGCTGAACTTCTTCGTCCTGGAAGCGGCGACCGATCAGGCGTTTAATCGCAAACAGGGTGTTTTGCGGGTTTGTCACTGCCTGACGTTTAGCCGGCTGACCAACCAGAGTTTCACCATCCTGGGTATAAGCAATGATAGAAGGCGTGGTGCGATCGCCCTCGGCGTTCTCCAGCACGCGTGCAGTAGTGCCATCCATAATCGCTACACAAGAGTTGGTAGTACCCAGGTCGATACCAATAATTTTACCCATCTAAACGTCTCCACTAAAAATTCAGTCAACATGTGGTTGTGTACCTGTAATAAGGGCAGAACGTGCTTTTTCAACTGCCCAGATTTGATTTTTTTCAGGTCCACACACTGCGGTTGACTACAAGATGGGGTCGCGACGGCATCCATCAAGGGGCAAGCATAAAAAAAATTTTAATTTCACCCTGATGAGATCATAGACGCCATTGATTGCGCCCATTATGATGCCGCGCCCAGTCAGGGAGAACTGACGCGGGTTTAACCATTTCACCATATTAATGATGATTTTTTTGAGGACTTATGGGCAACACTAAGTTGGCTAATCCGGCTCCGCTGGGCCTGATGGGTTTTGGCATGACCACTATTCTGCTGAACCTGCACAATATCGGGATGTTCCCGATGGATGGCATCATCCTGGCGATGGGCATTTTTTACGGCGGTATCGCACAAATCTTCGCGGGCCTGCTGGAATATAAGAAAGGCAATACCTTCGGCTTAACCGCATTCACCTCTTACGGTTCTTTCTGGCTGACCCTGGTTGCCATTCTGCTGCTGCCTAAAATGGGCATGGCAGACGCGGCAAACGCCCACTTCCTGGGCGTTTACCTGGGTCTGTGGGGCGTTTTCACCCTGTTTATGTTCTTCGGTACCCTGAAGGGCAACCGCATGCTGCAGTTCGTTTTCCTGAACCTGACCGTCCTGTTCGCCCTGCTGGCGATCGGTCACCTGGTGGATAACGAAGGCATCGTTCATGTTGCAGGCTGGATTGGTCTGGTTTGCGGCGCAAGCGCTATCTACCTTGCAATGGGTGAAGTGCTGAACGAGCAGTTTGACCGCACCGTTTTACCGATTGGTGAAAAACACTGATCCTTCTGTCGTGTCCGCCTCGCGGGCACGACATCCCCGCTTCTGCCCCAGCCAAATCCCTAATCCCAGCCCCATCATCGACAGCGCCAGCACGTACCAGGCCGGAGCCATGGGAGACACGCCCATCAACACCGTCACCGCAATCGGCGTCAGCCCACCGAAAATGGCATACGACACGTTGTAGGAAAAAGAAATCCCGGTGAAGCGTACCTCTGGCGGGAACGCGCGCACCATCACGTACGGTACAGCCCCGACAACGCCCACGCACAGGCCTACCACGCCGTACAGCAGGAACAGCTGTTCAGGATGGCTGCCAGCCAGATGGTAAAACGCCCAGCTTGATGCGGCCAGTAACAGGCTCCCGACAACAAAGGTAACGCTGGCACCGAAACGATCCGCCGCCAGCCCGGCGGCAAGACAGCCAAAGCAGAGCATGATTGTCGCGATACTGTTCGCCTGTAACGTCACGGCAGGAGCGAAACCATACTGCTTTTGCAGCCACACCGGGGACATCAATATCACCACCACGATGCCCGCCGAGAGCAGCCAGGTAAGCAGCATCGACACCACTACCGCTTTTTTATGGCGTACCACGACCGCCTTCACCGGCAGCTCCTGCGCCAGCGCCTTGCGCTGCTGCATTTCGAGGAAAACCGGGGTCTCCTGCAGCCAGCGACGCAGGTACATCGCGACCAGGCCAAACGCTCCGCCCAGCAGGAATGGAATACGCCAGCCCCAGTCGTGCACGGCCTGCTGCGTCATGCTGGTATTAACGATCGTTGCGACGACGGACCCGAGCAAAATCCCTACCGTTAAGCCCGCGGTTAAGGTTCCGCAGGCGATACCAATGCGGCGCGCCGGAACATGTTCCGCGACAAACACCCACGCGCCCGGCACTTCACCGCCAATCGCCGCGCCCTGAAGAACGCGCATCAGCAACAGCAGCAACGGCGCAAGGATACCCATCGAGGCATAGGTGGGCAGCAGACCAATGGCCAGCGTCGGCACGGCCATCAGCAGGATGCTAAGGGTAAACATCTTCTTACGCCCGACCAGATCGCCAAAGTGGGCCATGATGATGCCGCCCAGCGGACGCGCCAGATACCCGGCGGCAAAAATGCCGAAGGTTTGCACCTGACGCAGCCATTCCGGAATATCCGCCGGGAAGAAGAGCTCTCCCACCACGGCGGCGAAGAAGACGAAGATAATGAAGTCGTAAAACTCCAGCGCGCCGCCTAAGGCCGCAAGCGTGAGGGTTTTGTAATCCTGTCGATTCAGAGGTCGGGCGTTATGTGACATAGCGAACCATTATGCGTGTGTTGTGGATTTATTTTTACAGCAATCGTAAAGAAAAAGTTACTATACCGTAAAACCTTGCCCACGCTATCGCCGCTTCAGCTTATGTCTCACATTGATTAATTTCAGGAGATTGTTTCGCGACGCGCGTTTTTAGGACGAAAAGCTGCTACCACTTTCTCATCGGTTTCGACATACGGGCCGTCAAGAAGCTGTATACAATACGGTACACTTGCAAAGATACCGTGAACGATGACGCTGCCGTCTTCCGCTTTAAGCCCTTCCAGGGTCTCTTTGATCGACTTCGGCTGACCCGGCAGGTTCAGAATCAACGCCTGCTTGCGGATCACCCCCACCTGGCGGGAAAGAATGGCCGTCGGAACAAAGTGTAGACCGATCTGGCGCATCTGTTCACCGAAGCCCGGCATTTCGCGATCGGCGATAGCCAGCGTCGCGTCCGGCGTCACGTCACGGCGGGCGGGGCCGGTTCCGCCCGTCGTCAGAACAAGGTGGCAGCTCATCTCATCCACCAGCTCGCAGAGCGTCTGCTCGATGATCGGTTGTTCGTCAGGAATCAGGCGTGTCTGAATCTCAAAAGGGGTGGTCAGCGCGCTGCTCAACCATTCTTCCAGAGCGGGGATGCCTTTATCCTGGTAAACACCGCTGGAGGCGCGGTCTGAAATCGACACTAAGCCGATGCGTAAGGTATTCATATCCATTCCATTCAAAGAGTACTGATTAAAGGGAATGATACACGCAGAGAGGAGATTCAGACAGGGGACGAAAGAAGTCGCGTGACCGGGAGCCCGGTCACGCAGAATGATTACAGCAGGTCGCCGATCATTTTTTCCAGTTTGCCCTGGTCAACAGCAAACTTACGGATACCATCCGCCAGCTTGTCTACCGCCATTGGATCCTGGTTGTGCTGCCACAGGAACTCGGATTCAGTGATGCGCTCTGGACGTGCTTTTACTTCACCGGTGTAAGACAGTTTACGCTCAATGGTACCTTCGCTTTCTGCCAGCTCTTTCAGCAGCGCAGGAGCGATGGTCAGGCGGTCACAGCCAGCCAGCTCGATGATTTCACCGACGTTACGGAAGCTTGCGCCCATAACCACAGTCTCATAACCGTGCTGCTTGTAGTATTCGTAGATTTCAGTAACAGAAACTACGCCTGGATCTTCAGCCGGTGCGTACTCTTTCTTATCAGTGTTGGCTTTGTACCAGTCCAGAATACGGCCCACGAACGGAGAAATCAGGTATACGCCCGCTTCTGCACAAGCACGCGCCTGCGCGAAGGAGAACAGCAGGGTCAGGTTACAGTTGATACCGTCTTTTTCCAGCTGCTCTGCCGCGCGGATACCCTGCCAGGTGGAAGCCAGTTTGATCAGGATACGGTCGTTGCTGATGCCCGCGTCGTTGTACATTTTGATCAGACGTTTCGCTTTGGCGATAGACGCTTCGGTGTCGTAGGAAAGACGCGCATCTACTTCGGTAGAGATACGGCCAGGAACCAGTTTCAGGATTTCCAGACCGATGTTCACTGCCAGTTTGTCGGTGGCATCCACAACCTGCTGCGCGCGGTCGTTGCTCTGTGCTTTCGCCCAGGTCACTGCGTCGTCAATCAGTTTGCGATACTCAGGGATCTGTGCGGCGTTAAGGATCAGAGAAGGGTTAGTTGTGGCATCCTGCGGCTGGTACAGCTTCATTGCCGCGATATCTCCGGTGTCAGCTACGACAGTGGTGAACTGACGAAGGGAGGTCAATTTATCCGTCATGATAGTGTTTCTCTTTTAACGTGCCCTGGATAATTCACGCTACCGACAGCATGCCTGCAGCGGAAAAATGACAGGTTTACTTGTTAGGGGGATGTAACCGGTCTGCCCTGATGATAACACGACGGAGGGGTAGCGCAACCGCAGACAGTGCGCTTAGGTAGAGTATGGTAAACTCGGAATATTAACAGGCTGCTAAGCAACAGCATGCCCAATCAGTGGTAGCGCTTACATATTCACTTTGGCATCAACAAGAGGGACGTTAATGCCTGATTTCTTTTTCTTTATTAACGAAGTCCTGTGGGGTTCGATAATGATTTACCTGCTTCTGGGAGCAGGTATTTGGTTTACGCTACGCAGTGGGTTCATCCAGTTTCGTTATATTCGCAAGTTTGGCAGAAGTCTGAAAAACAGCGTCACGCCTCAGCCGGGCGGATTAACGTCGTTTCAGGCACTTTGTACCAGCCTGGCGGCACGCCTCGGCAGCGGCAATCTGGCGGGCGTTGCGCTGGCCATCAGCGCCGGTGGGCCAGGCGCAGTCTTCTGGATGTGGGTGACGGCGCTTCTCGGGATGGCCACCTCCTTTGCCGAAAGTTCGCTCGCCCAGCTTTATAAAGAGAAAGATAAAAACGGCCAGTTTCGCGGCGGTCCTGCCTGGTACATGGCGCGTGGCTTAGGGATGCGCTGGATGGGCGTCCTGTTCTCGCTTTTTTTACTGCTCGCGTACGGCCTTATTTTTAATACCGTCCAGGCGAACTCGGTCGCCAACGCCCTGCGCTATGCCTTCTCCTGCCCCGAGTGGCTCGCGGGTCTCGCTTTAGCCATCGTCGTTCTGCTTACCATCTCGGTCGGTCTCAAGGGCATCGCCCGTCTGATGCAGTGGCTGGTGCCCATTATGGCGCTGCTCTGGGTTGCCGCGAGCCTGTTCGTTGCCGCCCTGCATCTCGACCAGGTGCCGGGCGTGATTGCGACCATCGTCAAAAGCGCCTTTGGCTGGCGCGAAGTGGCCTCCGGGGCGCTGGGCTATACCTTCAGCCAGGCGCTGATGGCGGGTTTTCAGCGGGGCATGTTCTCCAATGAAGCCGGTATGGGGTCAACCCCCAACGCGGCAGCCGCCGCCTCTTCCTGGCCGCCGCACCCGGCCGCGCAAGGCATTGTGCAGATGATTGGCGTCTTTACAGATACCATTATTATCTGTTCCGCCAGCGCTATGATTTTGCTGCTGGCAGGCCCCGTACCGCACGCGTCGGGCACCGTCGGAATACAGCTTCTCCAGCAGGCGCTGGTGAACCTGACCGGCGGCTGGGGTGCAGGGTTTGTCTCGCTAATCCTGGTTTTGTTTGCCTTCAGCTCGATAGTGGTGAATTACCTTTACGCCGAAAATAACCTTATTTTCCTGAAGCTCGACTCCCGCGCCGCAATCGGAACCCTGCGTCTGGGGGTCATCCTGATGGTGATCGCTGGCTCCCTGCTCAGTATGCCGCTGGTCTGGCAGCTGGCCGATATCATTATGGCGCTGATGGCGATCACTAACCTCACGGCGATCCTGCTGCTCTCGCCCGTGGTGACCCTGATTGCCAGAGACTATCTGCGCCAGCGCAAACTCGGCGTTCCGCCGGTATTTGATCCCGCCCGTTATCCCGATATTAAGGCGCAGCTTGCCCCCGGCACGTGGGATGATTTGCCGCGGCAATAACAGCTATCGATCAATTCAGGGCTATTTTTTGCTAAAGTCGCTCTAAATTTCCTGCAAGGACTGGATATGCTGATTCTGATTTCACCTGCAAAAACGCTCGACTACCAGAGCCCGCTCGCTACCGAGCGCTATACCCAGCCTGAACTGCTGGACTACTCGCAACAGCTGATCCGCGAAGCGCGTAAGCTCTCTGCGCCGCAAATCGCCTCGCTGATGAGCATCAGCGACAAGCTGGCAGACCTTAACGCGACCCGCTTTCATGAATGGCACCCGGATTTCACCCCGGCTAACGCTCGCCAGGCGATTCTGGCATTTAAAGGCGATGTCTATACCGGCCTGCAGGCGGAAGATTTTAGCGAAGCCGATTTCGATTTTGCCCAGCAGCATCTGCGCATGCTGTCGGGTCTGTACGGCGTACTGAGACCGCTGGACCTCATGCAGCCGTATCGTCTGGAGATGGGGATTCGTCTGGAGAATGCCAAAGGCAAAGACCTGTACCATTTCTGGGGCGATATCATTACCGACAAGCTGAATGCGGCGCTGCACGCCCAGGGCGATAACGTGGTGATTAACCTGGCATCCGATGAATACTACAAGTCGGTGAAGCCGAAAAAGCTGGATGCGGAGATTATCAAACCGGTGTTCCTCGACGAGAAGAACGGTAAGTTCAAAGTGATCAGCTTCTACGCCAAGAAAGCGCGCGGTCTGATGAGCCGCTACATTATCCAGAACCGCCTGACGAAGCCGGAGCAGCTAACCGCCTTCAACAGCGAAGGCTATTTCTTTGACGAAGAAGCGTCAGGGAAAGGCGAGCTGGTGTTTAAGCGCCACGAGCAGTAAAAACAAACCCCGCCGGCTGGCGGGGTTTTGCATTAGTGGTGTTTCCAGTCCGGGCCCGGACGATGATCGTCATGGCGACGGTCGTCATGATGGTGGTCACGCTCGCGATGCTCATCATGTGGACGCCAGTGGTTATCGCGCCAGTCATAATGCGCCTTCCACCAGTCGTGGTCGCGCCAGCGGCCACCGTCCCAGTAGTGCCCGTTATTATCCCGGTCGCCAATCTGCAGTTTTACCGCAGGTACGAGGGTGATTTCGGATGCCTGTACCGCCATGGGAGCGACCAGCATCAGTGAAAGCGCAATCAGCACAGGTTTCAGTGTAGACATCGGTGACTCCTTATTATCTTTGCCCTACGTGGGCCGATGTAAGGAGATTACGCGAGGGAAACGGGGGATGTTATTCTCTGCAATCCTAATCGCTAAGTGACCGCATTTATTGGGAATTTCTGCTTTTTCCCTGCTATTTTCCTCCTTAATTTCTCCATAAAAAAAGCCGGGTAGCGGCTACGCCTTACCCGGCCTACGTTCTGAGCCGTTGTAGGTCGGGTAAGGCGAAGCCGCACCCGACAAAAATTATGCTCGGGACATCATCAGCTTACGCAGCGCGGCAAAGTCTGCCGGCAGTTCATGGGACAGCAGCGGCAGGTCGGCACGCTCGGCCAGCTCTTTCGGCAGCGGCAGCGTTTCGCCCAGGATTGCCTCCACGCTCTCTTTGAACTTCGCCGGATGTGCGGTACCCAGGAACAGGCCATATTCACCCGGGTTAAGCTGGTCGCGCAGCGCGCGGTAGGCAATCGCCGCGTGCGGTTCAGAGGTATACCCGACCGCCTTCAGCTCGCGCATGGTGGATTTGGTAGTTTCATCCGTCACCGCGGCATAGCCCAGGTCGCCCAGACGCCAGATCTTACGGCGGAACAGCTCTTCCACGCGCGGCCAGTTGTTCGGCTGAGACACATCCATCGCATTGGAGAGGGTCGCCTGCGTGGCGTTCGGCGCCCACTTCCCGTCTTTCAGGAAGCGCGGCACGGTGTCGTTGGCGTTGGTCGCGGCGATAAAGCGTTTCACCGGCAGACCCAGGGATTTTGCCAGCAGGCCCGCCGTCAGGTCACCGAAGTTACCGCTCGGAACGGAGATCACCAGCTGGTTGCGCGCTTCCTGCGGCAGCTGCGCCACCGCTTCGAAGTAGTAGCAGATCTGCGCCAGCAGACGGCTGATGTTGATGGAGTTCGCAGAGTTAAGACCCAAAGCTACCTTCAGCTCTTCGTCGTCGAAGGCCTGCTTGACCAGCGCCTGGCAGGCATCGAAATCGCCGTCAATTGCCACGGTTTCAATGTTGCCGCCGAGGGTGCAGAACAGTTTCTCCTGCAGCGGGCTGATTTTGCCTTTCGGATAGAGGATCACCACGCGGACGTTTTTCAGGCCGTAGAACGCGTGTGCCACCGCCGCGCCGGTATCGCCGGAGGTTGCGGTCAGGATGGTCACCGGCTTGTCGCCGCTGATGTGGGTCAGCATCTGCGCCATAAAGCGGCCGCCGAAGTCTTTAAACGCCAGGGTTGGGCCGTGGAACAGCTCCAGACAGCCCACGTCAGGCTCAACCTGCTGAACCGGCGCCGGGAACGCGAATGCCGCACGCACGCGCTCTTCCAGCAGCTCCTGCGGAATTTCATCGCCGATAAACGCGGACAGAATTTTGGTGCTGCGGGTGACAAAATCCTGCTTCAGCAGGTCATCAATCTCGGTCAGCTGGAATTCCGGCAGGTCATGCGGGAAAAACAGCCCCTGATTTTTGCCCAGTCCCTGAGTCACCGCCTGCGCGAAGCTGACCTGCTCGTTATGATCTTTAAGGTTGTAGAGTTTCATTAATTATCCCAGTACTCGTGCGCCAGCCGTGTCCAGACGGCAAATATGAACAAAGCCTTCCTGATTTTGCAGGTAGTGTTTAGAGAGCCAGTCCGCCACGCGCTGCGCAGTGTCTGCCTTGTCGCACAGGGCGAACAGCGTCGGGCCGGAGCCGGAGATGCCGCACGCCTGCGCGCCGATATCCATTGATGCCTGTCGCGCCTCGTTAAAGCCGGGTAGCAGCTTCGTGCGATACGGCTCGGCAATGACGTCCTTCATCAGTTTTGCCGCCAGCTGCGGCTGACGGGTGTAGCAGGCGTGGATAAAGCCCGCCAGATGACGCCCGTGGGCGATACAGTCCTGACGACGATATTGCGCGGGCAGGATCGCACGCGCTTCCGCGGTAGAGACCTTAATGCCCGGATAGGCCAGCACCCACAGCCACTCATCAAACCCTGGCACCTGCTGGCTGATGATGCCATTTTCTTCGATCATCAGCTGCATGCCGCCGAGGAAGCACGGCGCCACGTTGTCATAGTGAATGCTGCCGGAGATACGCCCTTCCAGCTCGCCCATTAAGCCCAGCAGGCGGTTGTTGTTCAGCGGCTTGCCGCAGTGCTCATTCATTGCCACCAGAGCGGCGACCACCGAACAGGCGCTGGAACCCAGCCCCGAGCCAATCGGCATACTTTTTTCCAGCGTCATAGCGACCGGCACGTTTTTACCGATCTCCTGACAGAAGCGTTCCCAGCATTGATAGACGATGTTCTCGCGCGGGTCGGACGGTAGCTTGCTGGCGAAGCGGCCCACGTTATTCAGGCTGAAGCTGTCTGCCGCTTCCACCGTAACCGTATCGCCCAGCAGCGAACCATCCACCGGCGTCACCGCCGCACCCAGCACGTCAAATCCGACGCTCATATTCGCGCTGGAAGCCGGGGCATAAACTTTGACCATGTTAAACTCCTAACTTCCATGACAGGGTACGCAGCAGATCGGCAAACACACCCGCCGCCGTAACATCGTTCCCTGCGCCATAGCCGCGAAGCACCAGCGGCAGTGGCTGATAATAGTGGCTGTAAAACGCGAGGGCGTTTTCGCCGTTTTTGACTTTGTACAGCGGGTCGTTGCCATCCACTTCGGCAATCTTCACCCGGCACACGCCATCTTCTTCAATGTTGCCAACATAGCGCAATACCTTACCTTCATCACGGGCTTTCGCAACGCGCGCGGCAAACGCGTCGTCAAGCTGCGGCAGTCTGGTCATAAAGGCGCTGACGTCACCGCTGCTGTCAAATTCTGCCGGCAGGACCGGTTCAATCACGATATCAGAAAGCTCAAGCTCCCGGCCCGTTTCACGGGCGAGGATCAGCAGCTTACGCGCCACATCCATACCGGAGAGATCGTCACGCGGATCCGGCTCGGTGTAGCCCAGCTCGCGCGCGGCGCGGGTGGCTTCGGAAAGGCTCATCCCTTCATCCAGCTTGCCGAAGATAAACGACAGCGAGCCGGAGAGAATGCCGGAGAAACGCTGCAGTTCATCACCCGCGTTAAGCAGGTTCTGCAGGTTTTCGATAACCGGCAGACCAGCCCCAACGTTGGTGTCGTAAAGGAACTTGCGGCGCGACTTGCTCGCCGCCAGACGCAGCTGGTGATAGTAATCCATCGACGAAGTGTTGGCCTTTTTGTTCGGCGTCACCACGTGGAAACCTTCGCGCAGGAAGTCGGCGTACTGGTCGGCGACCGCCTGGTTCGAGGTACAGTCGACGATGACCGGGTTAAGCAGATGGTACTCTTTCACCAGACGGATCAGGCGGCCCAGGTTGAACGGCTCTTTCGCCTCGTTCATCTCTGCCTGCCAGTTTTCCAGGTTAAGGCCGTGGACGTTGGTAAGCAGCGCTTTGGAATTCGCAATCCCGCAGACGCGCAGGTCGATGTGTTTCTTCTTAAGCCACGCCTGCTGACGCTTCACCTGCTCCAGCAGCGCGCCGCCTACGCCACCCACGCCAATCAGGAACAGCTCGATGACCTGATCGGTGTTGAACAGCATCTGGTGAACCACGCGAACGCCGGTGGTGGCGTCATCATTGTCCACGACAACAGAAATTGAACGCTCCGACGAGCCCTGGGCAATCGCCACGATGTTGATATTGGCGCGCGCCAGCGCGGCAAAGAACTTGGCGGAGATACCGCGCAGCGTGCGCATGCCGTCGCCAACCACGGAGATAATCGCCAGACGCTCCTGAATAGAGAGCGGCTCGAGCAATTCTTCTTTAAGCTCCAGATAGAACTCTTCTTCCAGCGCGCGACGGGCGCGCAGGCAGTCGCCCTGCGGCACGCAGAAGCTGATGCTGTATTCGGAAGAGGACTGGGTAATCAGCACCACCGAGATACCGTTGCGGGACATGGCCGCAAATACGCGCGCTGCCATGCCGACCATCCCTTTCATCCCAGGGCCGGAGACGCTAAACATCGCCATATTGTTCAGGTTGGAGATGCCTTTCACCGGCAGACCGTCCTCATCGGTACTCGCGCCAATCAGCGTACCCGGCGCCTGCGGGTTACCGGTGTTTTTAATCAGGCAAGGGATCTGGAACTGGGCAATCGGGGAGATGGTACGAGGGTGAAGCACTTTGGCGCCGAAGTAGGAAAGCTCCATCGCTTCCTGGTACGACATCGACTTCAGCAGCCTGGCGTCCGGAACCTGGCGCGGGTCGCAGGTATAGACGCCGTCGACGTCAGTCCAGATCTCGCAACAGTCCGCGCGTAAGCAGGCGGCCAGCACGGCGGCGGAGTAGTCGGAACCGTTACGGCCCAGCACCACCAGCTCGCCCTTCTCGTTACCGGCGGTAAAGCCTGCCATCAGGATCATGTGGTCAGCGGGAATTTTGCTGGCGGCGATACGGCGGGTTGATTCGGCAATATCAACGGTGGATTCGAGGTAGTGGCCCACCGCAAGCAGTTTTTCAACGGGATCGATCACGGTCACGCTATGGCCGCGCGCTTCCAGCACGCCGGCCATAATGGCGATAGAGAGTTTTTCACCGCGACAAATCAGCGCCGCGTTGATGCTGTCCGGGCACTGGCCGAGGAGGCTGATACCGTGCAGAACGTGTTTGATTTGCGCAAATTCCTGCTCAACGAAGGACTTCAGCTGAGCGTGCGGGAAGCCAGGCAGCGCCTCTGCCAGCCCTTGCAATAAGTCAGCGAAGATACGCTCTGCGTCGCTGATGTTCGGGAGTGCATCCTGGCCACCGATGGTTTTTTCGATCATCGCCACCAGATGGTTCGTGATTTTTGCCGGGGCAGAGAGCACGGTCGCAACCTGCCCCTGCCTGGCGTTGCTTTCCAGGATATCGGCAACACGCAGAAAACGTTCTGCATTTGCCACTGATGTACCGCCGAACTTCAACACTCGCATGGTTCTACCTCGTTTCCTTTAGCCGAAAAAAAAGCCCGCACTGTCTAGGTGCGGGCTTTTTTTTGTTTTTCCTGTACGCGTCAGCCCGCATCGTTACCAGTGGTAATGATGATGGTTGTGGTAATGGTGGTGATGCTGATGCGTTTCATGGATGTTGTGTACTCTGTCATTATTATCTGTCTGTGCTGTATTCTTTTAGGGTTAAAGGATCGGGCTCGTTAAGTCAACGAATTTTTAATTTGATCACAATTCGGAAGACTCTCACGTCCCGCTGCGTGCAGATTTATTTTCATCCGATTCCCCCAGATGCAACCCATACAGACAGACTTATTCGCCATAGTAAAAACTTATGGCAGTATTTTACTCGGCCAATTTTTTTTCAATATCATGCAGCAAACGGTGCAGCATTGCGGTGTCCCGCTGCTCAAGACGTCCCAAACGCTGCTGCAGCCAGTCAGCCATTTTTTGATCGTCAGCTACTTCCAACTGCGTTAACAGCTGCTCAACGCGTGCGCGCAGCGCAGCCAGCTGATTTTCATCTGCCCTTTCAGCCTTAGGCTGGTGAATTTGTATTAGGGAGGCTAATTGATAGCAGTACACCATGACCGCCTGGCCCAAATTCAGGGAAGGATAATCGGCCACCATCGGCGCACCGGTGAGCACGTCCGCCAGTTCCAGCTCCTCGTTGGTTAATCCGGAATCTTCACGACCAAATACCAGCGCCGCTTTCTCCAGCCACTGGCTTTTCTCTTCCAGCATCGGCACCAGCTCCGCTGGCGTCGCATAGTAGTGGAACTTAGCGCGACTACGCGCCGTGGTTGCAACGGTAAACGAAATGTCGTGCAGCGCGTCGGCAAGCGTAGCGTAAGTGGTTATATTATCGAGAATATCTCCCGATCCGTGCGCCACCCAACGCGCGGCTGGCTCCAGATGGGCCGTGCTGTCCACAATGCGCAAATCGGTAAAACCCATGGTCTTCATGGCACGCGCCGCTGCGCCTATATTTTCTGCTCTGGCTGGGGCAACCAGTACAATCGACAGATGCATTTATGCTCTCTTTTTAATCAGTTAGCCGGCAAAAATGTGATGCACTTCAACATATTACGCAGCGCGAATTTACAAAATTGCAACACAAATCACCGAAATAGCGTTTCATAACAAATTAAAAACGCTAAACTATTCTGTGTCTGAACAATCAGTTAGAATGTTAATAGAACACCATTATCCCTATGTTTTATAATGATAATGGCAGCATGAATACCCTATTCTGATTGGATTCGCTTCGTTTATAAATCAATGTCCGCAACTAGTTGGTTTATTGAAAAATTGTGACAAAGGCTAGCATTCAGCTACGATGATTTCATCAAACTGTTAACGTGCTACAATTGAACTTGATATATGTCAACGAAGCGTAGTTTTATTGGGTGTCTGGTGTCACTTAGCCTGTTATGTTGCTGTTAAAATGGTTAGGATGACAGCCGTTTTTGACACTGTCGGGTCCAAAGGGAAAGTACCCAAGACCAAGCTAATGATGTTGTTGACGTTGATGGAAAGTGCATCAAGAACGCAATTACGTACTTTAGTCACGTTAAGCCGATCATGTTAATTTGCGACATGCATCAGGCAGGTCAGGGACTTTTGTACTTCCTGTTTCGATTTAGTTGGCAATTTAGGTAGCAAACATGCAGACCCCGCACATTCTTATCGTTGAAGACGAGTTGGTAACACGCAACACGTTAAAGAGCATTTTCGAAGCAGAAGGCTACGATGTCTTTGAAGCGACCGATGGCGCAGAAATGCATCAGATCCTTTCTGAAAATGATATCAACCTGGTGATCATGGATATTAACCTGCCGGGCAAAAACGGTCTTCTTCTGGCGCGCGAACTGCGCGAGCAGGCGAACGTCGCGTTAATGTTCCTTACGGGCCGTGATAACGAAGTTGATAAAATTCTTGGCCTGGAAATCGGTGCGGATGACTACATCACCAAGCCGTTCAACCCTCGCGAGTTAACCATTCGTGCACGCAACCTGCTGTCCCGCACCATGAACCTGGGTACTGTCAGCGAAGAGCGTCGTAGCGTAGATAGCTACAAATTCAACGGCTGGGAACTTGATATTAATAGCCGCTCGCTGATTAGCCCGAACGGTGAGCAGTATAAACTGCCGCGCAGTGAATTCCGCGCGATGCTGCACTTCTGCGAAAACCCGGGAAAAATTCAGTCCCGTGCAGAACTGCTGAAGAAAATGACCGGCCGTGAGCTGAAGCCGCACGACCGTACCGTAGACGTCACCATCCGTCGTATTCGTAAACATTTCGAATCTACGCCAGACACGCCGGAAATCATCGCCACCATTCACGGCGAAGGGTACCGTTTCTGCGGCGATTTGCAGGAATAATCCCGCAGTTAATGCATTAAAAAACGGCGCTTATGCGCCGTTTTTTTTATTCCCGCCAGGGCATAATCGGCACCGCGCTGATCGCGTTTTTCGGTGACCCTTCCACCACTTTGTCAGAATAGGCCAGGTAGGCCAGCGTATTGCGTTTGGCATCGTAGAAACGCACAACCTGCAGCTTTTTGAACACCAGCGAGGTCCGTTTCTGGAATACCACGTCGCCCTGCGCTTTGCCGTTTTTAATTTTGTCGCTCAATTCAACCGGGCCCACCTGCTGACATGAGATCGCCGCATCGGAGGTATCTTCCGCCAGCCCCAGTCCGCCTTTGATACCGCCCGTTTTCGCGCGGCTGACATAGCAGGTGACGTTTTTCACGTCCGGATCGTCAAACGCCTCTACCACGATTTTGTGGTCCGGGCCAAACATTTTGAACACGGTATCGACGGAACCAATCTGTTCCGCCTGTGCAACGCGCCCGACCATCAACATCAGCGCGGTGAAGAGCAAAGTCTTGTATTTCATATTGTTACCATTCTTTAAAATTACAGTGAGCGATTATTCAACACTTTAGACAAAAATGTAGCAAGATCACAGGATTAGAATATATCTGCCTGTAATGTGCTCGAAAAAGCATGAATGCGCAAAAAAAACACTGAATGCTAAAACATCAAAAAATGCTATTATCCGCTAACCTGTTATCAGGCACCTGCTGTTTTAAGGATGAGGATAGTATATGGATCAGGCTGGAATTATTCGCGACCTGCTCACCTGGCTGGAAGGTCATCTCGACCAGCCTTTGTCACTGGATCATGTGGCGGCTAAAGCAGGCTATTCCAAGTGGCATCTGCAAAGGATGTTCAAGGATGTCACCGGTCATGCCATCGGGGCCTATATTCGCGCACGTCGTTTATCAAAATCTGCTGTAGCATTGCGCCTCACCGCGCGGCCGATTCTGGATATTGCCCTGCAATATCGTTTCGATTCACAGCAGACATTCACCCGCGCCTTTAAAAAACAGTTCTTGTTGACGCCAGCGCTTTATCGTCGCTCGCCTGACTGGAGCTCGTTTGGCATGCGTCCGCCACTGCGTCTGGGCGAGTTCGCAATGCCGAAGTACGACATTATTACACTGCCGGAAACCCATCTGATCGGCACGACGCAGAGCTACTCCTGTTCACTGGAGCAGATTTCTGAGTTCCGACATCAGATGCGCGTCCAGTTCTGGCGCGACTTCCTGAGCCACGCGCCGGCGATCCCGCCTATCCTGTATGGCCTCAACGAAACGCATCCAAGCCAGGAAAAAGACGACGAGCAGGAGGTGTTCTACACCACCGCGCTGACGCCAGAGATGGCCAACGGGTATATTCAGGGTTCGAAGCCTGTCGTGCTGGAAGGCGGCGAGTACGTGATGTTCGCCTATGAAGGGCTGGGAACGGGGGTACAGGAGTTTATCCTGACCGTTTACGGTACCTGCATGCCAATGCTGAATCTGAATCGCCGTAAAGGTCAGGACATTGAGCGCTACTACCCGGCGCAGGATGCCAAACCGGAAGAAGGCCCAATTAATCTGCGTATGGAATTTTTGATTCCAATACGTCGTTAACGCTGCAGTTCGTCAAGCGCAGGGGCATCGAGATGCGAAATGTCCCCTGCCATCTCCACGACCCAACCTGACGCCAGCCACGCGCTTTCCTGATAATCAATTCGGGAAATGGAGCAGTTACGCAGACGCAAACGGCGCTCAGCGTAAGCCGGTAATCCCAGAATGGTGCTCACCAGGCATCCCAACGCAATCCCATGACTCACCAGCAGCGGACGGCTTCCCGCCGGAAGCTTCAGGCATTCCGCCAGTGCGGCATGCATACGGACGCTGAGCTCCTGCATGGATTCGCCCTCAGGAATACGACCATCTTCGGTACCGTTCACCAGCGTGCGGCGCCAGCCCTCTTCCGTTTCCGTCAGCGTATCGATATGGCGTTTTTCCAGCACGCCCATATCCAGCTCGCGCAGGCGCGGCTCAAGCATGACGTCACAGCCGCAGGCGTCTGCAATGATGCGCGCCGTCTGCTGTGTGCGACCTAAATCGCTGGTAATGACGTGGGTAATGCCCAGCGTTCGGGCGCGTTCTGCCACCTGCCACGCTTGCTGCACGCCCTTCTCTGTAAGAGGACTGTCTGACTGGCCTTGAATACGTCGCTCGGCGTTCCACTGCGTTTCACCGTGGCGAACAAGGTATACCTGTAACATGCTTTTTTTCCGTTATACTGCGATGAGTTTTTTTTGAATCGAGCTTAATTATGCACCATGTTGTCTCTGCTACCACTAATCCTGCCAAAATTCAGGCAATTCTAAGGGCATTTGAAGAGATCTTCGGCGCAGGATCCTGCCATATTGAAGCCATCGGCGTCGAGAGTGGCGTTCCTGAACAGCCGTTTGGCAGCGAGGAAACGCGCGCTGGCGCACGAAACCGCGTGGCAAATGCCAGGGCTGCGGCACCGGATGCGGACTTTTGGGTGGCAATTGAAGCCGGTATCGACGAAGGCGCAACCTTTAGCTGGGTGGTGATCGAAAGCCGTGAACAGCGCGGTGAAGCGCGTTCAGCCACCCTGCCGCTGCCGGAGATTATTCTGGAAAAAGTCCGCGCGGGTGAAGCGCTCGGGCCGGTGATGTCGCAGTACACCGGCATTGATGAGATTGGCCGTAAAGAAGGGGCGATTGGCGTCTTTACCGCAGGCGCGCTGACGCGTTCAGGCGTTTATCATCAGGCGGTGATCCTGGCGTTAAGCCCGTTCCATAACGCGATTTATCGTTAGGTATTTTTCAGCAATACCGCTTCCAGCCACTGGCGCAGCTCAACGGGCGCCGACTTCAGGCTGTTCGATCCGCGGGTAATCGTTGCGATGCCCGCGCCGAGCTCATTTTTCAGCTCGCGCTGGCTCATCTCGCCGCGCAGCAACTCTTCGATGATCCGCACGCGCGTGCCCAGCGCCTCACGCTCGTCCGGCGTGAGCATCAGCTGCATAAGGGGTAAGTGCAAATCCTGCTCGTAAGACTGGCGAAGCAGCTCCACAAAACGAAGCCACTCCTGATGACGTTGTTCGGCCATTGCCGAGGAATACGGGGAATGCTGGGTCATGTTATGCTGCCTCTTGTACTCATTAACGAGTACAGCATAACACAACCCGCGCCGATCAGTAACGTCTCTGCCACTCGTCATCTCTCATCAGGGTATCTTTCTGCCCCATGAAGTAGCGATAGTAGGCGTCATAGGCCAGCACGTTCTTCACATAGCCGCGCGTTTCCGAGAACGGGATACTCTCGACAAACGCCACGGCGTCAATGCGTCCGGCGCTGTTGCCGAGCCAGGTACGCACGCGACCCGGCCCCGCGTTATACGCCGCCGACGCGAAGATGCGGTTATTGCCGAACTGCTGATACACGTACTGCAGGTAGCTGGTACCGATGTTGATATTGGTATCCGGATCCAGGAGCTGTGACGGGCTGCTGTAGCCAGGAATATTAAACATCTTCACCGTGTGCGTCGCCGTGCCCGGCATAATCTGCATCAGGCCGCTGGCGCCCACCGGGGAACGGACTTTCGGGTTCCATGCGCTCTCCTGACGGGCAATTGCCATCGCGTAGCTTTGCGGGATATCTTTGCCGCTGGTGTAGCGATCGAACAGATCCTTGTAAGCCAGCGGGAAACGCTCTTCGAGATGATCCCAAAGCTTACCGGCGATCGTCGCCTGCACGCTCAGATCCCACCAGTGGTTATCAAAAGCATAGCGGGCAAGCTGGGCTTTCTCGTCGGTGCTGCGGCTGGTCACCAGATTCGCCCACTCGCTGCGCGCGGTATTATCCATATTCCAGTACATCAGCTCACGCACGCGCGCCATTTCTGGCCCCTGCGTCAGCGCCGGGTTCGCGTTAGCGGGAGCTTTATCAATGCGGAAGGTGTACTCCTCGCCCAGGCGCTGCGCGGCTGCCATCGGGTAGAACCCGCGCTGCTGCATCAGCGTATGGAGAATTTCTTTGGCCTCGTCATCACGACCGCGCTCCATCAGCAGATCGGCCTGCCAGTAGCGCCATTCGTCCTTCTCTTTAGCCTCCATAGGCAACCGCGCAAGCCAGGTATTCAGCCCACGGCGATCGCCCGTACCCAGCGCCATGCGCACGCGACGTTCCACCAGAGACGTGGAGTTCGAACGCATAATGGCATCGTCACGCCAGCGCGCCTGTTCATCGGTCACATCCGTGCCCATCAGTCGCCACGCCACGATATCGCGCAGCTCCTGGGTTTGTTCCTCATTAAGCTGCTGCGCCTGCACCAGCTGCGGGATCATCAGCCGCGCGTTTTCCACATCGTCACGCGCCACGCTGGCAAAGGCCACCGCCGCCATCTGGCGGGTAAAATCGGTCGCGCCCGTACTGCGGGCAAAGGTCAGCACGCTGTTAGGATCGTTAGCCAGCGAGATAACCGCGGTGGAGATCGTCTGGTAATCGGACGGCATCTGCCCCGCCAGCGTGGTCACCAGACGCGTGTTGCCGGCTTTCATCGCCAGACGGATGCGCTCAAGGTAGGACAGCGGATCCTGCTTGCCGGATGCGCGCCACGCGCCGAACAGGGAATCACAGGCGTTCGGCTGGTTTTTCCCGGTCAGCCAGAGCTCTTTCGCCCCGGCCCAGGCCTCTTCCTGCTGGCCGGTCGCCCATTTCGCGTAGTAGTAGTTACACTGCGCTTCGGTGGTATTCGGCTTTTCAGGGCTAAACGCCAGCAGTCCGCGCCAGTCTTCGCGTCGCGCCAGTTCGTTCACAAATCGAGACTGGAGATTTCGGGCAGGCGGCAGGGTCGGGTTCGCCTGAATGAAGTTATTCACAGTAACGGTGGGTTGATTCATGAGATCGTCCGTAATTTGACGATACTCGAGATACGGATACAGCGGATAATCCTTTAGCGTCGGCATCAGCGCCTGAACGGTATCCATCTGCTTGTTGTCCCACGCCTGTTTAATCTGAGCGTAGCGGTTGCGTTGTTCATCCAGTGAATCGGCATGCACCGCCTGGCTTACCGCCATTACGCATACGCTGGCAGCCAGCAGACGCCAGACCACCCGTTTGGCTTTTTCCACAAGCTCTTCCTCATTGTTTTTTCGTCAATTGCAGCGTCTTGCCACGTCAAAGTCTAATTAACTTATGCTAACCAGGCATCCTTCAACGCGCCACGTCATGGACACTTTTTTACCTTTCTTGCGCGTTTTAACACTCCCGACGTTCCTGGCTGGGATTAGGACGTGAAAAAGGCTACACTTCGAGGCTGAAATTCCTTCTCATTACGATAAAAGAGGCGAAGTCCAACGTGGCTCAATTCGTTTATACCATGCATCGTGTCGGCAAAGTTGTCCCGCCGAAACGTCATATTCTTAAAAATATCTCGCTGAGCTTCTTCCCGGGCGCAAAAATCGGTGTTCTGGGTCTCAACGGTGCCGGTAAGTCCACCCTGCTGCGCATCATGGCCGGCATTGATACAGACATCGAAGGTGAAGCCCGTCCGCAGCCTGGCATCAAGATTGGCTACCTGCCGCAGGAACCTCAGCTGAACCCGGAACACACCGTGCGCGAATCCGTTGAAGAAGCGGTATCCGAAGTGGTTAACGCCCTGAAAGGTCTCGATGAAGTGTATGCCAAATACGCCGAGCCGGATGCGGACTTCGACAAGCTGGCTGCACAGCAGGGCAAGTATGAAGAGATTATCCAGGCGCACGACGGTCACAACCTGAACGTGCAACTGGAGCGCGCGGCTGACGCCCTGCGTCTGCCGGACTGGGATGCGAAAATCGCTAACCTCTCCGGTGGTGAACGCCGTCGCGTGGCGCTGTGCCGCCTGCTGCTGGAAAAACCAGATATGCTGTTGCTCGACGAACCAACCAACCACCTGGATGCGGAATCCGTGGCGTGGCTGGAGCGCTTCCTGCACGACTTCGAAGGCACCGTTGTGGCGATTACCCACGACCGTTACTTCCTCGACAACGTCGCTGGCTGGATCCTGGAGCTGGACCGCGGCGAAGGTATTCCGTGGGAAGGCAACTACTCTTCCTGGCTGGAGCAAAAAGATCAGCGTCTGGCGCAGGAAGCGTCTCAGGAAGCGGCGCGTCGTAAGTCTATCGAGAAAGAGCTGGAGTGGGTTCGTCAGGGCGCGAAAGGCCGTCAGTCTAAGGGCAAAGCCCGTCTGGCACGCTTTGAAGAGCTGAACAACACCGAATACCAGAAACGTAACGAAACCAACGAACTGTTTATTCCACCTGGAGCACGTCTGGGTGATAAAGTGGTTGAAGTGACCAACCTGCGTAAGTCCTACGGCGACCGTCTGCTGATCGACGACCTGACCTTCTCCGTACCGAAAGGCGCTATCGTTGGCATCATCGGTCCGAACGGCGCGGGTAAATCGACCCTGTTCCGCATGATGTCCGGTCAGGAACAGCCTGACAGCGGCTCTATCACCCTGGGTGAGACCGTGAAGCTGGCCTCCGTTGACCAGTTCCGTGACGCGATGGACAACAGCAAAACCGTGTGGGAAGAAGTCTCCGGCGGTCTGGATATCATGCGTATCGGCAACACCGAGATGCCAAGCCGCGCCTATGTTGGCCGCTTTAACTTTAAAGGCACCGACCAGGGCAAACGCGTGGGCGAACTGTCCGGCGGTGAGCGCGGTCGTCTGCACCTGGCGAAGCTGCTGCAGGTGGGCGGTAACGTTCTGCTGCTTGATGAACCAACCAACGACCTGGATATTGAAACCCTGCGCGCGCTGGAAAACGCTCTGCTGGAGTTCCCGGGCTGCGCGATGGTTATCTCGCACGACCGCTGGTTCCTGGACCGTATCGCGACCCACATCCTGGACTATCAGGACGAAGGTAAGGTGGAGTTCTTCGAAGGTAACTTCACCGAATACGAAGAGTACAAGAAACGCACGCTGGGCGCCGACGCGCTGGAGCCGAAGCGTATTAAGTACAAGCGTATCGCGAAATAAAAGCAAAACGGCAACCTCGGTTGCCGTTTTTATGTTTGTACCCTCTCCCCGTGGGAAAGGGCCAGGGTGAGGGCATCAGGCGGCACAAACTCAGCCACCCACGTAATACCGCTTCACCTCGTCAAACTGCATCGCAAACTCGATATAGCTCATCAGCGCGGGCGAATTCAGCTTGCGGCTCGGGTAGGCCAGCCAGAGGTCGTTGCCTTCAACGTTCCACTCCGGCAGTACCTGCACCAGCGCGCCCTTTTCAACCTTATCTCCCAGCAGAAATGCAGGAAGCAGCGTGATCCCCGCCCCAGCCATCGCGCACTCGCGGGCGTACACCAGATTATCGGTCATGTGCGCGTTATCCGGCAGGTAGCGGTAATCCTCATTCTCGCTTCGCAGAAGCCACTCCGACCAGGCTCTGTGCGTAATGCTGCGGTGCTCCACCAGCTGACGGGGATGCGTTAGCGGCGCCCGGCGCGCCAGATATTCCGGCGAGGCCAGCATGTAGCGCGGACAGTGCCCGATCATTCGGCCAATCAGGGAGGAGTCCTGCGGCTTGCCGGTACGCAGCGCCACGTCAAAGCCGGACTCGACCAGATCCACCACATCATCAGAGATCGACACGTCCAGCGAAACCTCAGGATAGCGAAGCTGGAACTCGGCATTCATATGCGCCAGCAGCGTCGCGCCAATCCCAGCCGGACAGGTGATGCGCAGCCGCCCGCTCGGGTTTTCGCGCAGGCGCTGAATGGCATACTCCGCCCGCTCGCTGGCCGCCAGCATTTCGCGGCAGTGCACCAGATAGTGCTCGCCCGCAAACGTCAGGTTCAGCCTGCGGGTAGTGCGGTTAAGCAGGCGGATACCCAACTGCTGCTCCAGCTGGCTAATTCGCTGGCTGACGCTGGATTTCGGCAGTTCGGCTTTTTGGGCTGCCGCGGTAAAGCTGCCCATCTCCGCCACCAGCGCGAAAAGCGCCATATCCTGCAGCTGTTTAAACATGATTGTTCATCCTGTACGAACGCTGAGTTCTTGATTGTCCATCTTATCATGCAGCTGGCCACTTAATAGACTAGCCTCAACAAAACGCATGCCATTGAGGAGCACACCATGTCAATGAAAGCCATTGCCGTGAACCCGGAAAATCCGTCCACCTTCATTGAAATCACCCCACCGATGCCACAGCCCGGCGAGCACGATCTGCTGGTGGAGGTCAAAGCCGTCTCGGTTAACCCGGTCGATACCAAAGTCCACGCGGGCATTGCCAAAAACGGGCTGAAAGAGCCGCGCATTCTCGGGTGGGACGCCAGCGGGATCGTCAAAGCCGTTGGGACGGGCGTCACCGGATTCAAACCGGGAGATGAAGTGTGGTACGCGGGCGACATCACCCGCCCGGGCAGCAACACCACGCATCAGCTGATTGATGCGCGCATTGTCGGGCGCAAGCCTGCAAGCCTCGGCTGGGCCGCTGCCGCTGCACTGCCGTTGACCGCACTCACCGCGTGGGAAGGCCTGTTTGAACGGCTGAACATTCAGGATGCCGGCGCGGACAAAACCCTGCTGATCATTGGCGGCGCGGGCGGGGTGGGATCGCTGGCGATCCCGTTTGCGAAGCACAACAGCAAGGTGAAGATCGTCGCAACCGCGTCTCGCGAAGATTCCGCCCGGTGGTGCCGCGATCGCGGTGCAGATGTGGTGGTGAACTACCGCGATCTGAAAGGCGAACTGGCGAAACACGGGCTCAAATTTGTGGATTACATTTTCATCCTCAACGACACCGACGGGCACTGGGATGCGGTCAGCGAACTGATTGCCCCACAGGGGCATATCTGTTCCATCGTCGAGAATGAACACCCGCTGAATCAGGACAAGCTGAAATCCAAATCCGCCGCCCTGCACTGGGAATTTATGTACACCCGCAGCATGTACCAGACCGCGGATATGGCGCGTCAGGGTGAGATCCTCAATGAGGTGGCGAAGCTGGTAGATAATGGCGTGGTGGAAAGCTCACTGAGTGAAACGCTGCACGGGCTGAGCGTGGAGAGCATTACCGAGGCGCACCGTAAGGTACTGGACGGGCATATGCGCGGAAAAGTGGTGGTGGAGTTCTGAGTGGCTTGATGCCCTCAACCCGGCCCTCTCCCGCAGGGAGAGGGTTAGGGTGAGGAGTAAGTTTTTACCCCTGCTCCCCCATCATCTCCTTCACCAGCTCGACGCAGCGCAGGAAACGGGAGTCGTAGTCCGACTCTTCCACGTGCACAAACTCAACGTTGTTTTCGTTGAGCATCTCCACCAGCATGGACTGGAATTCACGCCTGTCAACGGAGCTGCCTAGGCTGCGCATGCCGTCGGCCACCCACGGGGTGTTGTTTTCCAGCAGGATCACCAGGTCAAAGCGATATTCGTCAATCAGCGCCTGCACGAACGGGTGCTCGCGCCCTTCGTATTTTTTACAGAACGCCTGAGTGGTGACAAAATCGGTATCGATAAACGCCACCTTGTTGGCATATTTCACTGCGAAATCAATGTACTGGGCGTGACCGAGCGCGATTTTGTCATAGTCGGAATACTGCAGCGCCATCTCGTCGCCGCCCAGGTGCGAGAAGACATAATCGCGGCCGTACTCCCATGCGCTGGTGGTATTGAAGATATTCGCCAGCTTGTTGACCAGCGTTGATTTACCGCTCGACTCGCCGCCCAGGATCGCGACGGTGCGCACAAAGAACGGCTTCACCTCGGTCGGGATGTAATCCCAGTAGCGGAACGGATTTTCGCGGATCTGCGCTCCGCTGATGTTCATGAAGGTGCGTTTCGGATCGATCAGCACCGTCTCGATGCCCAGATGCTCGCGGAACTGCGGCGCATCGGACTCTTCAGAGGTGTAGATCCAGTTAGGCGCAATGCCCTTCTCTTCCATAAACGCTTTGATGCCGTTGCTCCACACGTCCCAGCCGTGCGGATACGGCTCCATGCCCTCTTCGTTAAAGGCATGAATGCGAATGTTTTTCTGGTACTTGAAGGTCTGAAGCAGCCAGCGCAGGCGGTCAGGCACGGTCGGCTGCTGCGACATGGCGCTGTCCTCAAACAGCTGACGATCGCGGGTTTCATCGTAGCCCATGATGATGTGCAGCTCGTCAACCTGGCTACAGGCTCGCTGGATCAGATAGATATGCCCGGTATGCAGCGGGTAAAACTTGCCGAACACCACGCCGATGTTCTTTTGCATACGCGGGAATTCCAGCCCCAGAAAGCGGTGCAGCGCTTCCAGCTTCTGCGCGCTGGGGCTTTTGATTTTGGCGTTCAGCAGCTGGCTCAAATAACCCTTGGTCATGCCGCTGGCGTCCGCCACCTGCTGCAGAGTGCAGCCCTTCTGGCGGATAGCGGTCTTGATGTAGTCAAATGATGACATAAATTACGGTGCCTCCTGCAAAATCGAATACGTAATTATAAGTCGTCAAAGACATTTAACGCATCTGCGAGTTTCTTCACGCCGAAAACCTGCATCCCTTCCGGGATTTTTTTCGGCACGTTAGCAGCGGGAACGATAGCCCGGCGGAAACCGTGTTTTGCCGCCTCGGAGATACGCTCCTGGCCGCTGGGCACCGGACGGATTTCCCCGGCGAGGCCCACCTCACCGAAGACGACCAGATCCTGCGGCAGCGGTCTGTCGCGCAGGCTTGAGACCATCGCCAGCAGCAGCGCCAGGTCTGCGCTGGTCTCAGTGACTTTCACGCCACCCACCACGTTAACGAAAACGTCCTGATCCGCCATCTGCAGCCCACCGTGACGGTGCAGCACCGCCAGCAGGATCGCCAGACGGTTCTGTTCCAGACCGACCGCCACGCGCCGCGGGTTGCCCATCATCGACACGTCCACCAGCGCCTGAATTTCGACGAGCAGCGGGCGCGTGCCTTCCCACAGCACCATCACCGAACTGCCGGAGGTGGTCTCATCTCCCCGGCTCAGGAAGATCGCCGACGGGTTGCTGACTTCGCGCAGCCCCTGCTCGGTCATGGCAAACACGCCTAACTCGTTCACCGCCCCAAAGCGGTTTTTATGGCTGCGCAGGGTACGGAAACGGGAGTCCGCGTCGCCGTCGAGCATGACGGAGCAGTCGATACAGTGTTCAAGCACCTTCGGTCCCGCCAGCGAGCCGTCTTTGGTCACGTGGCCGACCATCACAATCGCCACGCCGCGCGTTTTGGCAAAGCGCGTCAGGTAGGCCGCCGTTTCACGCACCTGCGCCACGCTGCCCGGCGAGGACTGAATGTCCGCCATGTGCATCACCTGGATGGAGTCGATCACCATCAGCTTCGGCTGCTCTTCTTCGGCGATCATGCAGATCTGCTCGATGCTGGTTTCGGAGAGCATGTTCAGATTGCCGGTCGGCAGGCCCAGACGGTGCGCGCGCATCGCCACCTGCTGCAGTGATTCTTCGCCCGTGACGTACAGGGTTTTCATCTGTTCGGCGAGCTTGCAGAGCGTTTGCAGCAGCAGGGTCGATTTACCCGCGCCCGGGTTACCGCCGATCAAAATGGCGCTCCCCGGCACCACGCCGCCGCCGAGCACGCGGTCAAACTCTTTGAACCCGGTGGAGAAGCGCGGCAGCTCTTCGAGGCTGATGTCCGAAAGTTTTTGCACCTTCGCCACGCCCGCATTGCCCGCGTAGCCGCTCAGGCGTTCATTGCGCGCCACGCTCGGCGAAGCCGCCACACCACGCACTTCGGTGATGGTGTTCCAGGCATGACAGGCGCTGCATTGCCCCTGCCAGCGCGGATAATCCGCACCACATTCATTACAGACAAATGCGCGTTTTGGAGCTTTCGCCACGGTTTACCTCGTTATTTCTGATTAAGGCTGCCGGAGAGAATGCAGAACACCCCCATCAGGTCAGCGTGACGGATAGTGACTTCCGTCTTTTCATTCACTTTTGGCTTGGCATGGTAGGCAATGCCCAGGCCGGCCGCTTTGATCATCGGCAGGTCGTTCGCGCCGTCCCCGATAGCGACGGTCTGGATAACCGGAATTTCATATTTTTCCGCCAGACGCGTCAGCGTATTGGCTTTGTACTGGGCATCAACGATATCGCCGATCACCTGGCCGGTCAGCTTGCCGTCCATGATCTCCAGCTCATTGGCCACCACGGTGGTCAGATGCAGTTTTTCCCGCAGGTAATCTGCGAAGAAGGTGAAGCCACCGGAGGCGATTGCCACCTTCCAGCCGAGGGACTGCAGCTTCAGCACCAGCTGCGTCAGCCCTGGCATCAGCGGCAGCACGTCGCGCACCTGGCGCAGAATGTTGGCATCGGCCCCTTTCAGGGTCGCCACGCGCTGTCGCAGGCTGGCGGTGAAATCCAGCTCGCCGCGCATCGCACGCTCGGTGACTTCCGCCACCAGCTCGCCGCTGCCCGCCAGCTTCGCAATTTCGTCGATACACTCGATCTGAATGGCGGTAGAGTCCATGTCCATGACCAGCAGGCCAGGCGTTTTCAGGTGCGGAATTTTACCCAGCGGCGCGACGTCCAGCCCGGCGTCATGCGCCAGACGCGTGGCGCGCTGCGTCAAAGAGCCCGCCAGGCGAATGACCTGATAGTCTTCCACGCACCAGGCGGCGACGATGACCATCGCGGCCCCCAGTTTGGTTTGATACTGGGTCAGGCGTTGCTTATCCAGACCGCGTCCATAGAGGAGCCAGCCGCTACGACCGGCATGGTAATCCAGAGGCATCACCTCATCGCCACTTAAAGAGAGCGGCAATCCTGGCCATAAAGAGACATCCGTTGGCAGGTCACACCAGGTAATGTTCGGCATTAAAGCTCCTGTAATTTCGTTCGCGCCGGAAGGTTGCAGAGGGAAAATAACGCATGAGGCTACCCTGTAACCATCACTTCTGGCAACATTAAGCCGTAAATTTTCAGCAGGTGGAATATGGCTCGCGCAAAACTGAAATTCCGGCTCCATCGCGCCGTGATCGTCCTTTCCTGTCTCGCACTCTTAGTGGTGCTGATGCAGGGGGCATCGTGGTTTAGCCAGAATCATCAACGGCAACGCAACCCGCAGTTTGAAGAGCTGGCCCGCACGCTGGCACGCCAGGTGACGCTCAACGTCGCACCGTCCATGCGAACCGAAACGCCGGACGATAAGCGAATAGGCCAGGTTTTACTCCTGCTCACGGAGAATAGCCGCATTCTTGATGCGGGCGTCTATGATGAGCAAGGCAACCTGATTGCCCGCGCGGGCGAACATGTTGACGTGCGCGACAGGCTGGCGCTTGACGGTAAAAAAGCCGGCGGCTACTTCAACCAGCAGCTTGTTGAACCTATTCAGGGTAAGAATGGCCCCCTGGGGTATCTGCGCCTGACGCTCGACACCCACACCCTGCCCACTGAAGCCAAGCAGGTCGATAATACCACCAATATTCTGCGCCTGATGCTACTGCTTTCTCTCGCCATCGGCGTTGTGCTGGCGCGCACCCTGCTTCGCGGCAAGCGCTCGCGATGGCAGCAATCCCCGTTCCTGCTGACCGCCAGCAGATCCGTTCCCGAAGACGAAGAGAGCGAGAAGAAAGAATAGTGATAAAGTAGGCGAACGATTCGGAAAAGGAACTTTGCCATGACGACGTTACGCCTGCTTATCTCTGACTCTTACGATCCCTGGTTTAATCTCGCGGTAGAAGAGTGCATTTTCCGCCAGATGCCTGCCACCCAGCGCGTCCTGTTTCTCTGGCGTAACGCCGATACGGTCGTGATCGGCCGCGCGCAAAACCCGTGGAAAGAGTGCAATACGCGGCGTATGGAAGAGGATAACGTCCGCCTCGCGCGCCGGAGCAGCGGCGGTGGCGCGGTCTTTCACGATCTGGGCAATACCTGCTTTACCTTTATGGCGGGAAAACCGGAATACGACAAAACCATCTCAACTTCGATTGTCCTCAATGCGCTGAATTCACTCGGCGTGACGGCTGAAGCCTCCGGACGTAACGATCTGGTGGTGAAAACCCCCGAGGGCGACCGGAAGGTCTCCGGCTCCGCCTACCGCGAAACGATGGATCGCGGGTTCCACCACGGCACCTTGCTGCTGAATGCCGATCTCAGCCGTCTGGCGAACTACCTTAATCCTGATAAGAAAAAGTTACAGGCTAAGGGCATTACGTCCGTACGCGGGCGCGTGGCAAATCTGGTGGAGCTGCTGCCGGGGATTACGCACGAGCAGATTTGCCACGCGATCCGTGAAGCGTTCTTTGAACATTACGGCGAGCGCGTGGAAGCAGAAGTGATCTCCCCAGACAAAACCCCGGATCTGCCCAACTTCGCCGACACCTTCGCCCGCCAGAGCAGCTGGGAGTGGAACTTCGGTCAGGCTCCTGCGTTTTCCCATCTACTGGATGAGCGTTTTACCTGGGGCGGCGTGGAATTGCACTTTGACGTGGAGAAGGGCCACATTACCCGTACGCAGGTCTTTACGGATAGTCTCAATCCGGCACCGTTAGAGGCCCTGGCCGCTCGTCTGCAGGGCTGTTTGTATCGGGCGGATATGCTGCAGCAGGAGTGTGACGCGTTGATTGGGGATTTCCCTGAGCAGGAGAAAGAGTTAAGGGATTTGTCAGCATGGATTGCGCAGGCCGTGCGCTAGGTGCGGTCTGGTGCCCTCACCCCAGCCCTCTCCCACAGGGAGAGGGAGGGAAGAGACAGAATTACGCTTTATCGCCCAGCAGAACGGATTCCAGCGCGATTTTGATCATGTCGTTGAAGGTAGTCTGACGCTCGGCAGCGGTGGTCTGCTCGTGGGTACGGATGTGGTCAGACACGGTACAGATGGTCAGCGCTTTCGCACCAAACTCAGCCGCGACGCCGTAGATACCCGCCGCTTCCATTTCCACGCCCAGGATGCCGTATTTTTCCATCACGTCGAACATCTCGCCGCCGTCCGGGGCATAGAACAGGTCAGCAGAGAAGATGTTACCCACGCGCGCTTCAACGCCCAGCGCTTTTGCTGCGTCAACCGCGTCGCGCACCATGCCGAAGTCAGCAATCGCTGCGAAGTCATGGTCTTTGAAACGCATACGGTTAACTTTGGAATCGGTGCAGGCACCCATACCGATAACGATGTCGCGCAGCTTAACGTCCATGCGCACCGCGCCGCAGGAGCCAACGCGGATAATTTTCTTCACGCCGAAATCGGTGATCAGCTCTTTAGTGTAGATAGAGCAGGATGGGATACCCATACCGTGGCCCATAACGGAAATTTTGCGGCCTTTATAGGTACCGGTGAAGCCCAGCATGCCGCGAACGTTGTTCACTTCACGCACGTCTTCCAGGAAGGTTTCTGCAATGTGCTTCGCGCGCAGCGGGTCGCCCGGCATCAATACGACGTCAGCGAAATCACCCATTTCTGCGTTAATGTGAGGAGTTGCCATCTTCAGTTCCTTTAACATTGTTTATTCTTTTCACCCTCTCCCTGCGGGAGAGGGTCGGGGTGAGGGCATCAGACCTCACCCAACATGATTCAGAACATGGCCTTGCCATATTCCATGTCAGACGTACCAAAGTATTTCGCCAGGGTCTGGCCGATGTCCGCGAAGGTTTCACGGTGACCCAGCGAGCCCGGCTTCACTTTCGGGCCGTACACCAGCACCGGAATGTGCTCACGGGTATGGTCGGTACCGGTCCAGGTTGGGTCACAGCCGTGGTCTGCGGTCAGGATCAGAATGTCATCTTCACCTACCAGCTCCATCAGCTCCGGCAGACGGCGGTCGAACAGTTCCAGACCGGCCGCATAGCCAGCGACGTCGCGACGGTGGCCCCAGGAGGAGTCGAAGTCCACGAAGTTGGTGAAGACAATGGTCTTGTCGCCCGCTTCTTTCATCTCTTTGATGGTGGCATCGAACAGCGCATCCAGACCGGTGGCTTTCACTTTTTTGGTGATGCCGCAGTTGGCGTAGATATCCGCGATTTTACCCACAGACACCACGTTACCGTCCTTCTCCTCAACCAGCTTCTGCAGCACGGTTGGCGCCGGTGGCTCAACGGCAAGGTCATGACGGTTACCGGTACGCTGGAAGTTACCCGCTTTGTCGCCGATAAACGGACGAGCGATCACGCGACCAATGTTGTAGCCGCCTTCGGTCAGCTCTTCACGGGCGATTTCGCACAGCTCGTAGAGTTTATCCAGGCCAAACGTCTCTTCATGGCACGCAATCTGGAACACGGAGTCAGCAGAAGTGTAGAAAATTGGCTTGCCGGTTTTCATGTGCTCTTCGCCGAGCTGGTCCAGAATCACGGTACCGGAAGAGTGGCAGTTGCCCAGGTAACCCGGCAGGTTGGCACGCTTCACCAGCTTATCGAGCAGTTCCTGCGGGAAGCTGTTCTCGTGATCGGAGAAATAACCCCAGTCGAACAGCACAGGCACACCGGCAATTTCCCAGTGACCAGACGGGGTGTCTTTACCGGAGGAGAGCTCGTGAGCCCAGGCGTAGGCACCCACGACTTCCGCGTTGCCGTCCATTCCGGCTGCGATTTTACCGGTAGAGCCTTCATGCGCTTTCACCAGCCCGAGGCGGGTCAGGTTAGGTAGAGTCAGAGGGCCTTTACGACCGTTGTCCGCTTCGCCTTTCGCACAGGCTTCCGCGATGTGACCCATGGTATCGGAACCCACGTCACCAAAACGTTCCGCATCTTCGGTTGCGCCGATGCCGAATGAGTCCAGCACCATAATAAATGCACGTTTCATAATTGTTCTCCGTACGTAGTGCTTCAAAAATTATCGATCAGATCAGTATACCGCTATTCGGTGATACGGCGATAGACAGTCGGTGTGGTTTCCGGTGCTTTATCGTCAAGCGTAATTGCCGCTTTCACCGCTTTAGCCGCTTCCTGCCAGCTGGCTTCGTCTTTGGCGTGGATTACCGCCAGCGGACGTTGACCGTCAACGCTATCGCCCAGACGGGCCATATCGGTAAAGCCGACGCTGTAGTCAATGGTGTCTGACGCCTGACGGCGGCCGCCACCCATCGAGACCACCGCCATACCCAGCGCGCGGGTGTCCATCGCAGAGACAAACCCTTCGCTATCGGCATACACCGCTTTGCTGAGCGTCGCGGTTGGCAGGTACTTCGCATAGTTTTCGACGAAATCGGTCGGGCCTTTCTGCGCGGCAACCATGCGACCAAAGATCTCCGCCGCTTTGCCGTTGTCCAGCACCGCCTGCAGTTTTGCGCGGGCGTCAGCGTCGTCTTTGGCGAGCTTGCCGGAGATTAACATCTCAACGCACAGCGCCATGGTGACGTCAAACAGACGCGGGTTACGGTATTCTCCGGTGAGGAACTGGACGGCCTCACGCACTTCGACGGCATTACCGGCGCTGGAGGCCAGCACCTGATTCATGTCGGTGAGCAGTGCGGTGGTGCGCACGCCCGCGCCGTTGGAGACGCCAACGATCGCTTCGGCAAGCTGCGCAGAGAGTTCATAGGTTGGCATAAAGGCGCCGCTGCCCACCTTCACGTCCATCACCAGCGCATCCAGCCCTTCCGCCAGCTTCTTCGCCAGGATAGAGGCGGTGATCAGCGGGATGGAGTCAACGGTCGCGGTGATGTCGCGGGTCGCGTAGAAACGCTTGTCTGCCGGAGCAAGAGAGCTGGTCTGGCCGATAATCGCCACACCAACGTCTTTAATAATGTCGCGGAAGCGGTTGTCGTCCGGGAAGATATCGAAACCCGGAATGGCTTCCAGTTTGTCGAGCGTACCGCCGGTGTGGCCCAGGCCGCGTCCGGAGATCATCGGGATGTAACCACCACAGGCTGCCACCATTGGGCCGAGCATCAGGGAGGTCACGTCGCCCACGCCGCCGGTGGAGTGTTTATCCACAATCGGGCCATTAAGGTTGAGGCTTTTCCAGTCCAGAACGGTTCCTGAATCTCGCATCGCCATGGTCAGCGACACGCGCTCAGGCATCGACATATCGTGGAAGAAAATGGTCATCGCCAGAGCCGCAATCTGCCCTTCTGAGACGGTGTTATCACGAATGCCGTTGATGAAGAAGCGGATCTCTTCGTCGCTTAATGCATGACCATCACGTTTTTTACGAATAATTTCTTGTGCGAGAAACACGGTAACCCCCATGAGGAATCGGGTGAATGGTGGCGGGTACGGTTTACCCGACCACGATCCGGGTAGGCCGGGTAAGCGTAGCGCCACCCGGCAATTCAAACTTAGTAGCTGCTTGCGCTCTTACCGTCGCCGTGACCCAGCGCTTTCAGCAGGCTGGCCAGCAGGCTGGAGGCGCCGAAGCGGTAGTGACGAGAATCGGCCCAGTCGGCACCAAACAGCTCGTCGGCAATCGCCAGGAACTGCTGCGCGTCTTCAGCGGTACGCACGCCGCCCGCAGGTTTGAAACCGACGGTTTTGGACACGCCCATGTCGCGGATAACTTCCATCATGATGCGCGCGCTTTCCGGGGTCGCATTCACCGGCACTTTACCGGTAGAGGTTTTAATGAAATCCGCACCGGCTTTGATGGAGATTTCAGACGCCTTACGAATCAGCGCCTCTTCTTTAAGCTCGCCGGTTTCGATGATCACTTTCAGCAGCACGTTTGCCGCCGCACACGCGTCTTTACAGGCTTTCACCAGGTCAAAACCGACCTGCTCGTTACCGGCGATCAGCGCGCGGTACGGGAACACCACGTCAACTTCGTCTGCGCCGTAGGCAATCGCCGCGCGGGTTTCTGCCAGCGCAATGTCGATATCGTCGTTGCCGTGCGGGAAGTTAGTCACGGTTGCAATGCGCACGTCCGGGGTGCCCTGCTCTTTCAGCGTCTTACGGGCAATCGGGATAAAGCGCGGGTAGATACAAACGGCTGCGGTATTACCCACCGGCGTTTTCGCCTGATGGCACAGGGCGATGACTTTCTCATTGGTGTCGTCATCGTTCAGGGTGGTCAGGTCCATCAGTTTCAACGCGCGCAGGCTGCTTGCAGTTAAATCGGTCATAACATTCTCCAACGGCAGTGCCGTATAAATTTTACCTTGCGGGTCTGTGAGTATTCTAACATTCACCCGCATCCACACTTCGACATTCATCACAGTTAATGAAAACTGCGTACTAATTTGCATTACTGTAATGAGATCTTCTTCAAACTTTAGTGCGCAAATTGCCGACTAAAGCAGCAATACCCCCTGTGGGATCAAAAGCGCCAACAGGCAGGCTTTCTACAATCCGTTCATCATCCGCAGAACATTCAAGGAAGCGAATATGCCCCACTCCAGCCCCGACGCCCTGCAGCAACGTTGCCAGCAGATTGTGACAAGCCCGGTGTTAACCCCGGAACAAAAACGTCATTTTCTGGCGCTGGAAGCGGAAAACAACCTGCCGTATCCGGCACTTCCTGAAGCTGCGCGCGCCGCGCTGGACGAGGGGTTTATCTGCGACATGTTCGAAGGCCATGCGCCTTACAAACCCCGTTACGTTCTGCCGGATTACGCAAAATTTCTGGCTAATGGTTCAGAATGGCTTGAGCTGGAAGGGGCAAAAGATCTCGACGATGCCCTCTCGCTGTTAACCATCCTCTACCATCATGTTCCGTCCGTCACATCGATGCCGGTCTATCTCGGTCAGCTTGATGCGTTGCTGCAACCTTATGTTAGAATTCTAACACAAGAAGAGATCGATAGCCGAATAAAACGTTTCTGGCGCTATCTCGACCGTACGCTGCCGGATGCCTTTATGCACGCAAACATCGGGCCTGCTGACGGCCCCATCACCCGTGCCATTTTGCGGGCCGATGCAGAGCTGAAGCAGGTCGCGCCAAACCTGACCTTTATCTACGATCCCGATATCACCCCGGACGACTTGCTGCTTGAGGTAGCAAAAAACATATGTGAATGCAGCAAACCGCATATTTCTTATGGCCCGGTGAATGATAAAATTTTCACAAAAGGCCGTTACGGCGTGGTGAGCTGTTACAACTCCCTGCCGCTTGCAGGCGGTGGCAGCACCCTGGTGCGCCTTAACCTCAAAGCCATTGCTGAACGCAGCACATCCATTGAAGACTTCTTCACCCGCACGCTCCCGCACTACTGCCAGCAGCAAATGGCCATCATCGATGCACGCTGCGGTTTCCTGTACGAGCAATCTGGCTTCTTTGAGAATAGCTTCCTGGTGAAAGAGGGGCTGATTGATGCCGATCGGTTTGTGCCAATGTTTGGCATTTACGGCCTGGCGGAAGCGGTAAACTCGCTTTGTGAGAAAGCAGGAATAGCGGGACGCTACGGAAAAGATGAGCAGGCCAACGCGCTGGGCTATCGCATCAGCGAACAGCTTGCGGCGTTTGTCGAAAACACGCCGGTGAAGCACGCCTGGAAGCAGCGCGCGATGCTTCATGCCCAGTCGGGGATCAGCTCCGATTCGGGTACCACGCCAGGCGCGCGCCTGCCCTACGGCGACGAGCCGGATCCCATCAGCCACCTGCTGGCGGTGGCTCCCCATCACAAGCACTACTCTTCCGGGATAAGCGATATTCTGACGCTGGATGAAACAGTAAAACGCAACCCGCAGGCGGTGGTTCAGCTGTGCCTGGGCGCGTTCAGGGCGGGTATGCGTGAGTTTACCGCCAACGTAGCGGGTAACGATCTGGTGCGCGTAACCGGGTATATGGTGCGGCTATCGGATCTGGAGAAATACCGCGAAGCAGGGTCGAGAACGAACACCACGTGGCTGGGTGAAGAAGCCGCACGTAATACCCGTATTCTGGAACGTCAGCCGCGCGTGATAAGCCATGAACAGCAGATGCGCTTTAGTTAGTCAGGTCATCCCTTTTTCCTGCGTGGACGGGCCGGGCAGCCGCCTGGCCCTGTTCCTGCAGGGCTGCAACCTGCGCTGTAAAACCTGCCACAACCCGTGGACGATCGGCCGCTGCAATGACTGCGGGGACTGCGTGCCCCACTGCCCGCACGACGCGCTGACCATTCAGGCCGGGCGCGTCTGGTGGCAGGAGAGCGACTGCCAGCAGTGCGACACCTGCCTGCACCTGTGCCAGCAGCAGGCGACGCCCATGGCGCACCGCTTCAGCGTGGAGGAGATCCTCACCCAGGTCCGCAAATCTGCACCGTTTATAGAGGGGATCACCGTAAGCGGCGGGGAAGCCACAACTCAATTGCCGTTTTTAGTGACGCTATTCTCTGCGATCAAAGCCGATCCCGCCCTGAATCATCTGACCTGCCTGGTCGACAGCAACGGCTTGTTAAGCGAAACCGGCTGGCAAAAGCTGCTGCCGGTACTGGATGGCGCGATGCTGGACCTGAAGGCGTGGGGGAACGAACACCACCGCTTCCTGACCGGGCGCGAAAACCCGCAGATCAAGCAGAGCATCCGCTGGCTGGCAGATCGTCACCGTTTGACGGAGCTCCGCCTGCTGGTGATTCCGGGGCAGTGTGATTACCTGGAACATCTGAAGCCGCTGACGGCGTTTATCCACGGGCTGGGAAACGTGGCGGTACGCCTTAACGCGTTTCATGCGCACGGCGTATACGGTGAGGCAGCGTCATGGCGCAGCGCCACGCCAGAAGACGTTGAACCGCTGGCGCGGGCGCTGGAAAAACAGAAAATAACGGTGATCCGCCCGGCGCTTTATCTATAGCGTGATGCCAAATACCGAACGCGTATTTTCCAGCAGAGCATCGGCAATCACCTCTTCCGGCTCCTGACGCAGTTCACACAGGGTGGTGAACACGCGCGCCGCCTGTTCCGGGCGATTCGGCTGTCCCTGAAAACCGTTCAGCGGCATATCCGGCGCGTCAGTTTCCAGCAGAAGCGCCGACAGCGGCAGCTGTGCCATCACGTCACGGGTTTTACTGGCGCGCGGATAGGTGATGGTGCCACCCACACCAATTTTATAGCCCAGTTTAATGAAACGCTGCGCCTGCTGCAGGCTGCCGGAGAAACCGTGCACGACGCCCCTGCGCGGCAGATCGATGCGTTTCAGGTGCATCGCCAGCTTATCGTGCGTGCGTCTTGAGTGGAGGATCACCGGCAGATCGTGGCGCTTCGCCAGCCTGAGCTGCGCGTCGAGGATCGTCTGCTGGCGCTCAAACTGCGGATCCTCGCGATAAAGATCGAGGCCGATCTCACCGATGGCGACAAGCTTGTCGCCTGCGGTCTGCAGTACCTCATCAAGCCTCTCAATGTGCTCATCCCGATGCCGCTCAATCACAATCGGATGCAGGCCGAGCGCGGCATAGAGCGCGGAATGCCGCATGGAAAGATCCAGCACGCGGGAAAAATAGGCTGCTTCCACTGAAGGCACAATGATGGCCTGAACGCCTGCCTCGGCCGCTTTCGCAATACTGTGTTCTTCATCCCCCGTAAACGGCGGGAAATCGAAGTGGCAGTGGGTATCAATAAAGCGGTGCGTCACGCCAGATCCTCGTTATCCAGTAAAGCGTCATTCGCCTGCGGAATATCCACAAGCGGCATCGTCAGGGCATCGTTAGCGACAATCGCAGGCGGCGTAATAATGCGTTTATGGCGATGAAGAGGTGGTTGCTCTGCCAGCATTTTACCCACCGTCGCCAGGAAGTAGCGTCCGCACAGCCGCCCCGTTTTGTAATCCATGCGCAGCGCAGGGACGCGGCTGCCCAGCGCCATGCTCAGCAGCGGCTTAGGCGGATAAATTTCAAAAATACGCAGCTTACCCGGTGGCTTTTCAATGAATCGCTGCATCGCGCCGTAGGTTGTTTCATGCTGCTTCGCGATATTCACCAGCGGCTGAAGGCTGCTGTCGCCCAGCCAGCGCTCCATCCGCTTAAACCACTGCGGGGTGTAATACATTTGCGACGGCACGGTGCGGATCACCACGATGGTTTTCGCCCCGCGACGGGCGGCTTCCTGCACCGGCACCGCGTCACTGATCCCGCCGTCCAGATAGCTAATGCCGTCCAGCAGGGCGCCGGTACGATAAAAACCGGGGATCGCGCTGGAGGCGCGGATGATGTCCAGCCAGTTCTCTTTCTGAGGCGAAAAATAGCCCGGCGAATAGTCATCGCCCCGGCTGGCGCACATCCAGAACTCTTTGCCGCTATCAAACAGACGCGCGGCGGTGTCCATGGCCAGCGGCATCTGGCTGGAGGTCGACTCCAGCAGCCAGTCGAGATCGATCAGGTTGCCGCCGCGCACAAAGCGCACCGGATTAAAAAATTCTTTCGCCGTGGTATAGCGCATGATGACCTTTCGCGCGTAGCCGGGCTGGTTGCAGACATAGGCAGAGAGGTTCTGCGCCCCGGCAGACGTGCCGAAATAGAGGTCAAACGGGTTGAACTGCGCGCGCATAAATTCGTCGAGCACGCCAGCGGTGAAAATGCCGCGCTGTCCGCCACCCTCGCAGACCAGCGCGAGTTGACCTGCGCGGAACGGTTTTAACGTCAGCGGCGCAATATTGCCGAGCGTAACGGGAATTCGTTGCCCCACCTCTGCTTTCCTGTTTTGATTATTTTATAACACCACAGTAACGCACCCGACCTGTTACGCAAATAAGAAAAAGCCAGTCACAGTGACTGGCTTTATTTTGTTGAAGGAATATTGCGTTTGCTACGGACGTCGACGTCCCGTAAACAGGCTGACCAGGAACAGAATAATACCCACAACGAAGACAATTTTAGCTGCCCATGCCGCTGTACCTGCCAGTCCACCAAAGCCCAATGCGGCGGCAATTAACGCGATAACCAGAAATATAATGCCCCAACGAAACATAAGCTTCTCCTTTACCATAGTTAATGTCGGCCGCTAAACGTGAGCGCTCAGGTCACTCACCGGCGTTTTTCCAGAGTCGTTCTTATTTCGCCCGCTGGTGTTAGCCAGACGGGCGAATGGTCAAGATTTACTTCGTTTTCAGATCGTTTTTAACGCTTTTCACACCGTCAATCGCTTTCGCGATGGACTCGGCACGTTCACTTTGCGCCTGCGAATCTACCGTACCGGAAAGCTGAACCACGCCATCGGTGGTTTCTACTTTCACCTTACGGGACGGCACGATGTCATCCGCTAAAAGTTTAGCTTTGATTTCGCTGGTGGTGGCTGCATCACCGGCATAACCTTTCACCGACGCGTTTTTGCCGTCACGGACGTGCAGCTTATCGCTGACGGAGGCGACACCTTCGACGCCTTTCGCCACTTTTACCGCCTGTTCAGCCTGAGCCTGGCTTTCGACAAAGCCGCTCAGCGTGACCACTTTCTTGTCGGTCTTAACGGAAATGTCGGTGCTCTTAATGGCTTCATCATCCACCAGTGCGGCTTTCACTTTTGCTGTGATTGAGCTGTCATCCATGAAGTTGCCGACTTTATTCATAGAGCTATCGATTTTTTGCCCTGCGTTATCGGCCGTGGATTGTGCTTTATCCATGGTGCTGCTTTCCGCCAGGGCGGAGCCGCTCACCAGAACGCTACCCAGAGTTACAGCCAGCAGAGTTTTAGAAATCTTCAGTCTTGTCATATTCATCGATCTATTCCTGTGTTGACCCGTTATTCGGGCTGCATACTTCCTTAGTAGTTTTATATATTGCGAATAAACACGCGGGCAAAATGGATAACCTAAAGTCATGCATTGAACAGTTAATTTATCCACGCCCGGTGTTAAACACTGAGTTAAATATAGATCACTCTCACAGAGCCGCTTTCAGAATTGGGCAAAAAACGCGCGAATAGCGTGAAATTGCGTTGAATTAAGAACATTCCGCAAGGGATTAATAAGACAGGAATTAAAGAAGAGCACGGCGGAAGCCGTGCTCAGAGAGGGGATTAGTGCTCGCGGGTTTTACGGAACTGAACGTCAGGGTAACGTTCCTGCGTCAGGTTCAGGTTCACCATCGTTGGCGCGATATAGGTCAGGTTATCGCCACCATCCAGCGCCAGCTGAACTTCATTCTTACGCTTAAATTCTTCGAATTTCTTCACGTCAGAACACTCAACCCAGCGCGCAGTCGCGACGTTCACCGATTCGTAAATCGCCTCCACGTTGTACTCGCTCTTCAGACGCGCAACGACCACGTCAAACTGCAGCACGCCGACCGCGCCAACGATCAAATCGTTGTTCGCGATTGGGCGGAAGACCTGCACGGCGCCCTCTTCGGAGAGCTGAACCAGGCCTTTCAGCAGCTGTTTCTGCTTCAGCGGATCGCGCAGACGAATACGACGGAACAGCTCCGGCGCGAAGTTCGGAATACCGGTGAACTTCATCATTTCGCCCTGGGTGAAGGTATCACCGATCTGGATGGTGCCGTGGTTGTGCAGCCCGATGATGTCGCCCGGATAGGCCTCTTCAACGTGCGAACGGTCACCCGCCATAAAGGTCAGCGCGTCGGAGATTACAACGTCTTTCCCGATACGCACCTGGCGCAGCTTCATGCCCTTTTCATATTTACCGGACACCACGCGCATAAAGGCCACGCGGTCACGGTGTTTCGGATCCATGTTGGCCTGAATCTTAAACACGAAGCCGGTGAACTTCTCTTCTTTTGCTTCCACTTCACGGGTGTCGGTTTTGCGCGGCATCGGCTGCGGCGCCCACTCCACCAGGCCGTCGAGCATGTGGTCAACGCCGAAGTTACCAAGTGCGGTACCGAAGAAGACCGGGGTAATTTCGCCGCTCAGGAACAGCTCTTTGTCGAATTCGTGAGACGCGCCCTTGACCAGCTCCAGCTCGTCGCGCAGCTGCGCGGCCAGCTCTTCCCCAACCGCCGCGTCCAGATCCGGGTTGTCCAGACCTTTAACAATGCGCACTTCCTGAATGGTGTGGCCTTTACCGGTCTGGTACAGGTAAGTTTCGTCTTTATAAAGGTGATACACCCCTTTGAACAGCTTACCGCAGCCAATTGGCCAGGTGATTGGCGCACAGGCGATCTTCAGCTCGTTTTCTACTTCATCCATCAGCTCCATCGGATCGCGGATGTCACGGTCGAGCTTGTTCATAAAGGTGAGGATCGGCGTATCGCGCAGACGGGTGACTTCCATCAGCTTACGGGTCCTGTCTTCTACACCTTTCGCGGCGTCGATCACCATCAGACAGCAGTCCACCGCCGTCAGGGTACGGTAGGTATCTTCGGAGAAGTCTTCGTGGCCCGGGGTGTCCAGCAGGTTCACCAGGCAGTCGTGATACGGGAACTGCATCACGGAGGTGGTAATCGAAATACCACGCTGCTTTTCCATCTCCATCCAGTCGGATTTTGCATGCTGGCTGGAACCACGGCCTTTAACGGTACCCGCAGTCTGGATCGCCTGTCCGAACAGCAACACCTTCTCGGTGATGGTCGTTTTACCGGCATCCGGGTGAGAGATAATGGCAAAAGTGCGGCGCTTGGCCACCTCTTGCAGATAAGGAGACAACGTCATAATTAAATCTTCTTTTATAAGCGCGGCAGCACGCCACGCATCATGGAATACAAAATTGCGGCTATTTTACCCATCAACGGGGGGCAGGCAATCATTGTTTACACAGGAGTTGCTCCAGTTCGTTCAACGACGTGACGGTCCAGGTCGGCTCGATGCCTTCAGGCTTCACGCGGCCATGCGCGTTGAGCCACACGGTTGACAGACCTGACTTCATGCCGCCCAGGATATCTGACTCTGCCGTATCACCCACCATCAGGACGCGATCGCGGTCGGGATTTCCGGCCTGCGCCAGCGCATAATCGAAAATACGCGGATCCGGCTTCGGCACGCCAACCTCTTCCGAGATCACCAGCGCGTCGAAATGATCGCGCAGGCCGGTGCGCTCAAGGCGGATCTGCTGCAGGGCGGTAAAACCGTTGGTGATGATCCCAAGTTTCACCTTGCCTTTCAACGCATTCAGCAGGGAAACCGCGCCCGGCAGCGGCGCACAGATATCGGCCATGGCGTTAAGGAAAGCCTCGTTCAGCGTCCCCGGACTGACCTTTAAGCGTTCCGCCCAGACGTCAAAGCGCTGGTGCTGAAGCTGTAACGCGGTGATGGCACCGTTCTGGTAATCCACCCACAGCGGCTTATTTACCGCCTGATAGTCCTGAAAATCTTCAGCGGTGAAGGTTACGCTATAGTCGAGAAACATCCGCTGCAGGCCGCCGAACGAATCAAACGTAAACAGCGTTTCGTCGGCATCAAAGAAAATCCAGTCCCATTTCATCGTTACAACCTTATATTCGTTATCCAATCGGCAGAGCCATGATAATGGCGTCTTCACGTCCCTCTGCGGTGGGGTAGTAGTTACGGCGGATTGTCGCCTCGTTAAAGCCTAAGCTTTGATAGAGCGCGATGGCGGCGACATTCGACGCGCGCACCTCCAGCCACAGGGTGAAAACGTCACGGGTTTCGAGCTCACGGATGAGGTGCTCAAGCAGTTCTCTTCCCAGCCCACGGCGCTGAAACGCGGGATCAACCGCGATATTAAACAGCGTCGCTTCATCAAGAACAACCTGCGTGATCGCGAAAGCGGCCATGGTGCCGTCAACGTCCAGGCGGTAGTTCAGATACCGTTCGCCCTGATTGCTGGCGAAGGTTTTTTCGCTCCACGGAAACGCGTGGGCGCGTGTTTCAATCGCGAACGCGGTGGACAGGTCAGGCGTCGTGAGGGAAGAAATCGTGTTCATATTCGCAGATTTGTTGCCATAGCGCGCTGCGCGCTTTTGGGTTGGCTTTCAGTTCGTCCAGCGCTGGCGAGCAGATCTGGCTCCCCTGAAGAGAGATCTCATTTGCCTCTCCGATACGCCAGCTGTTACAGCGGCTATCAGGAGGCAGCATCGCGACACGCTCTGGCGTCAGCGGTAAAACCTGGTCGGCCGTCAGCTTCAGGCTGCGAAGGACATCACCGATCAGGGGGTCATTCAGGGCAGGCAGTTCTTCCGCCACCATCACAAGACGAACGTGCGCCGGGATGGAGATGGCGATTTCGCCCTGCAACGCCGTCGGGCGACGCAAAGCCCACTGGGTAATGCCCAGCTGCTGCAACTGCCAGTCTCGTCGGGATGTCATAGGGAAAACTCCTGTCTCTCAGGCGCGCAAATATAGCAAATGTGTCGAAAGTGCGCCATCTACCTACTATAATCCCCGCCTGAGTTTATTGAGGAACAATTCATGTCTGCATTTACCCCGGCAAGTGAAGTCTTGCTGCGTCACAGTGATGATTTCGAAGAAAGCCGTATTCTGTTTGCCGGAGATATGCAGGATGACCTGCCTGCGCGTTTCGACTGTGCTGAAAGCCGTGCCCATACCCAATACTACCACCACTGGCAGGTGCTGAGCCGCCAGATGGGCGAGCGCGCGCGCTTTAGCCTGGTGGCAGAGCAGAGCGATATTGCCGACTGCGATACGCTGATCTACTACTGGCCGAAGAATAAACCTGAGGCCCAGTTCCAGCTGATGAACCTGCTCTCCCTGCTGCCGGTCGGCTGCGATATTTTCGTGGTCGGTGAAAACCGCAGCGGCGTGCGTAGCGCTGAACAGATGCTGGAAGGCTACGCGCCGTTGAATAAAGTCGACAGCGCTCGCCGCTGTGGTCTCTACCATGGCCGTCTGGAAAAACAGACAACGTTTGATCCCCAGGCTTACTGGGACGAGTACCAGCTTGACGGCCTGACCATCAAAACGCTGCCGGGCGTGTTCAGCCGCGATGCGCTGGATACGGGCAGCAAGTTGCTGCTTTCCACTCTGACGCCGCACACCAAAGGCAAAGTGCTGGACGTGGGCTGCGGCGCGGGCGTGCTCTCTACCGTGCTCGCCAGCCATTCACCAAAAGTGCGCTTAACCCTGTGTGACGTGAGCGCTCCGGCGGTAGAAGCCAGCCGCGCAACGCTTGCCGCAAACGGCATTGAAGGCGAGGTGATTGCCAGCAACGTCTTCTCCGACGTCACCGGTCGCTTCGACATGATCATCTCTAACCCGCCGTTCCACGACGGTATGGAGACCAGCCTGGAAGCCGCGCAAACGCTGATCCGTGGCGCGGTCCGTCACCTCAACAGCGGCGGTGAGCTGCGTATTGTCGCGAACGCCTTCCTGGCGTACCCGAAAGTGCTTGACGAAACCTTCGGTTTCCACGAAGTGATCGCCCAGACCGGCCGCTTTAAGGTCTACCGTACCGTGATGACGCGTCAGGCCAAAAAGTAATCTCCACTCATGCAGGCCGGATAAGTGCAAGCACCATCCGGCTCCGCATGGCGCCTGCATCGGCCATTTTTGCAGCAATCAAGGCGTCGCGCGCACTTTTCTGTTGACGTAAAGCTGAAAACATCTAGAATGCGCCTCCGTGGTTACGATACTTTTACAGTATCGATGGTATGCGAAGGTGGCGGAATTGGTAGACGCGCTAGCTTCAGGTGTTAGTGTCCTTAGGATGTGGGGGTTCGAGTCCCCCCCCTCGCACCAATTATCTTACATCCCTTCTCTCGCATCAATTATCTTACATCCCTTCTGTAGTTCCTCTTCTTTTCCCTGTTATTTCAAGCTCATCAGTATCACCAGAATTCCACTGACCAGTGCTACACATGATGGTAGTAAAACAAAGTGGCGCAATTGCTTATGCCAGATCATGCCTGACGTGACTAACAGTCCTGACACAATGATCGTTTTCCATGTATCAAGGGAGAGATCGGCAAACGTCAACCCGCCGAGAATGGCTCCCGGTAGCAATACCCCCCAACCACTGCCAAGCGCCCTGTTCAACATGCTCTGCCCTCTCGGAACGATAATGATAACCAATATCATATGACACGAATTATCATTTGTCAGCTGAATGAATCAAAATCCATCGTCCTTTACCTTTCCCGTAATGACAGGAATTGCCTAAGGTGATAAATTGCACACCTGTTAACAACATCTAAAGATTTTCTGATAATTACTCTTTGAGTTTTTTTCATATTTTATTGCGATATAGCACCTACTTATTTGTTTTAATTAAATTTTAATAAAAACGCACGACTATGACATCACAATCCTGGCGGTCTTTGGTTCACAGAAAATATCAATTGTCGTTACGTTTATTTTTATTTCTGAACGCAACCTCGGCAGTGTTCTCGGTAACAAATCCGCTCAATTCTGTACGCCTGTTATCTGCCCCACTTATTGCTATTTTCTCCATCAGCACCGGCCTGTTCGTCTGGCACTGGAGAAAGCGCGCGCGGAAGATAAATATTCCTGTTGTTTCAGGGATATTCGGTATTTTGTGGGCCTGGCAAATTGTGTCTAAATTCGCCTTAATTACCCACGATCACGCGACGTATTTGTTAATCGCCCTATTAACGGTGCTTTTTATCGGAACGCTGGCATTCGCCAGTAATATCAAAGCCTTTACGCTGCATTCACTGCCTACGTTTATTGTCTGCCTGTGGTTAAGCGATCACGATATATGGCTGAGAATGACCTATTCTTTCGCACTTCCTGTGGTGGCAATTGCTATTCATAACATTTTGCAAACACGTAACGACCGTTTTGCTCAGGAGCTGCTCTCACGTCTTCTGGAAGAGCGAGAAACCCTTACCGATCTCAGCATGATGGACCCGCTTACCGGGCTTTATAATCGTCGCGGTCTGCAAAGCCGTCTGGAGAATCTGCCGACGGTTGAAAATGGCGAGCATTTTGTCCTGCTGATGGATATCGATCACTTCAAAGCCTATAACGACCATTATGGCCACATGATGGGCGACCAGGCGCTGAAGCGTGTCTCTGCGGCAATCCGCGACGCCGTGCGTTCTCGCGATATTGTGGCGCGTTTTGGCGGGGAAGAGTTTATGGTGCTGTTGACGAATATTTCTCTCGAACATGCTCGCCAGACGGCCGAGCGGATCCGTCAGAAAGTCTACGATTTGAAAATCCCGCATCTGTTTAACGAGAGCGTCGCGACAAACGTCACCATCAGCATTGGTATTGCCATTTTCGAGGATGAAGACGTAGAAGGTGCGCTGGAAAAAGCGGACAAAGCCCTCTATGAAGCCAAGCATATGGGGCGCAATAACATTCTGCTGAGTGAAGAGCTGCAGACGGCTTAAACATCACGACGATGTCACCCGGACAAAAGTCTTGCCATTGGTATAAGCAATAGTTAGGATTGGCAATCATTATCATTTAGATTTCTATCTATACTATGGCTACGCATACCGCACACATCGTCGAACCACTCCTCTGGCGAGCGCCCCTCACCAGCGGGAATGTTTCGCTTGCGGATGCCATACGGGATAAGATTGCGGAGACGCGCGCCCACCTGCTGGACTTCATCCGGCTTGATGAAGCGCACCCGAATCACGCCATGACGCTCTCAGAGTGGCGTCACCCGACAAAACTGCGGTCTCTGCTGGCTACCTATTCCGACCATATCTATCGCAATCAGCCCACCCTTACGCGGGAAAATAAACCCCTGCTCTCTCTATGGGCGCAGTGGTATATCGGGCTGATGGTGCCCCCCCTCATGCTGGCGCTGTTAACCCAGAAGAGCATGCTGGAACTCTCGCCGGATAATTTCCACGTCGAGTTCCACGAAACCGGGCGTGCGGCCTGTTTCTGGATTGATCTCCACGAAGACCAGAACGCTGAACGCCTGACGGCTCAGGAACGTATGGAGCAGCTTATCATCCAGGCCCTGATTCCGGTGGTGGAAGTGCTTGAAGCGACGGGAGAGATTAACGCAAAGCTTATCTGGAGCAATACGGGCTATTTAATCCACTGGTATTTAACGGAAATGAAGCCTCTGCTTGGTGATGAGAACGTTGATGCCCTGCGTCAGTCCTGTTTCTTTGCAAAACAGCTTTCCGATGGCCGTGACAACCCTCTATTCCGCACCGTCGTGCTCCGTGATGGGCTTCTGGTTCGCCGCACCTGCTGCCAGCGCTATCGCCTGCCGGACGTTAAGCAGTGTGGGGACTGTACGCTGAAGTAGAGCAGTGAATTGCCCGGTGGCGCTTTGCTTACCGGGCCTACAAAACCGGGCCTGGCCTAAATCCTCTCACACAAGGAGAGGGAATAAACACTAAAAACGGCAACATGCGTTGCCGTTTTGTTTTTACCTATGCCACCTGCTGATTGTCCTCTTCCGCGTTACGCTGCGCTTCTTCCGCTTCCTGCTCCAGCAGCTGTTTCTCGTATACTTTGAAGAACGGGAAGTAGATGATTGCCGATACGCAGGCAAGAACCACAACCAGAATAGCCGCGCGGAAATCCCAGCCCAGAGCCCACGCTGCACCTATTGGCGCCGGTGCTGTCCAGGGGACTACTGAGATGACGCGTCCAATCAGGTCAAACGTCATCGCCGCCCAGGCCAGCACGGCATTTACCATCGGTGCCAGCAGGAACGGAATAAAGAACACCGGGTTCATCACAATCGGCGTACCGAAAATGACAGGTTCATTGATGTTAAAGAAGCTGGGTACCACGCTCAAACGACCGATAGAGCGTAAATGCGCTGAACGGCTACGCAGATAGCAAATCACCAGCCCCATCGTGGCGCCGGACCCGCCAATCACGATAAAGAACGTCCAGAACGCCTCCATAAAAATATGCGGCAGAGGCTGGCTGGCGGCCAGAGCGGTCTGGTTCGCGCCGAGGTTCGTGAGCCAGAACATCTGAAGCATCCCGGAGACGATGGCGGCTCCGTGGATCCCGGCGAACCACAGCAGATGACCAATCAACACGGCCAGCAGGATCGCAGGCAGGGAATCCGCTGCGGAAACAAGAGGTTTAAAGACCGACATAATGGCCTGCGGGATCAGCATGCCGAACTGAGACTGAATGACCAGGCTCAGAGGGTAAAGCGTCAAGACCACCACCAGCACAGGGATGAGCAGATCAAAAGAGTTTTTGATCATCGGAGGTACCTGGTCTGGCAGGCGAATACCGATGTTGTGCACCTTGAGGAAACGCATCATCTCAACGCAGTAGATCGCCACCAGAATCGCGGTAAAAATCCCCGTTCCACCCAGGCTGTCGACAGGCAGCGTGCCTTTGGTTTTCGGTGCCGCGACCAGCAGAAATGCCATCAGCGACAGCATGGCGCACATAAACGGGTCTAACTGGTGCGATTTGACATAGTGTTTGCCAAGGTTATAGGCAATGGCCGCACAGATATAAATGGACATAATGCCCATCGTCATATCAAACGGCGTCAGGATCTGACCTTCAAACTGCTTCGCCATATCCAGCCAGGCGCGGGCGAAACTCCAGGTGGTATCAGGCGAAAACGGCGGGTATGCGAACACTAACAAAAATGAACCCACAATCATGAATGGCATCGCGGAGATGAACCCATCACGAATGGCCATCACATGACGCTGGGAAGAGATCCGCCCGGCAATCGGGCTGACGTAATTTTCAACAAAACGGAATATCAGGTTAAACGCAGCATGGTTGGCAGACATGGCAGATCTCCTGTCAGACGTTTGTTACGGGCACATTTGCGCCGCACGTTGTTCCATAAATCACCTTCACAACCTTGCTGGCTTGTGTACCAGTAGTACTGCTAAGACGGAATGGTTTCATAATTTGCTCTTATTATTAGATACAGGGGACGTTACGTACTCAGTATTAATCGACGCATCACGCTCTGCAACCGGTTACTGTAACCGGTTTCCGTGATTGTGAAGAGGATCCAGAAATCAGCCGTTCGGTATATTTGTTACTGAAGAGATATTTACAGAGCATAAATTCTTATGACAGATTACGCAGGATATTTGTCAGGAGGAAACAATGAGTTTGCAGTCTGTACAGCAGTTTTTTGCCGACAACGCGCCGGATATAGACGTCATTGAACTTAGCCAGAGTACCGCTACCGTTGCGTTGGCTGCTGCCGCCCACCGTGTGGAACCGGGACAAATCGCCAAGACCTTGTCACTAAAGGTGAAAAATGAGGTGATTCTGGTGGTAGCGAAAGGCGATGCGCGTCTGGATAACAAAAAGCTGAAAGACACCTTTGGTGCAAAAGCGCGCATGCTCAGCAGTGATGAAGTGGTGACCATAACCGGTCACCCCGTTGGGGGCGTGTGCCCGTTCGGCCTGGAAAACCCGCTCGCGGTTTACTGCGATGTCTCGTTAAAGCAGTACGCCGAAGTGCTGCCCGCCGCAGGCGCAATTCACAGCGCTGTGCGTATCTCACCTGACAGAATGGCAGAGCTGACTTCCGCAAAATGGGTGGATGTTTGCATCTGATTGATGCGCCAGAAACTGTCTGGCGCGCAACAGGCAGGTTATAAAAAGGTCGGCTTGCTAAGCGTCGGACTTCGCGGTTCTCTTGCCGAAAGGTGGGTAATAATATCTGCCGCATCGAGCAACCCTACGTCAGAGTTCACCCCCAGCTTCACCATCGCATTAAACTTATGCGCCCGGATGGTCTTAATATTGCGTTCAAGCCGTGCCGCGATTTGAGGAATGGAATACCCGCAAGACATATAACGCAATATTGCCCTTTCCGTTGGGCTTAACATTCTGCTTTGACTCCGGTACCAGTGATTCATCATATTGTCATTGATGCACAAGGTTTCACTCAACAACACCATGAGTTCCTTCTGCAGGAGCTCAAGCGTCAACGATTTACTAACCACACCGTGAAGGCGTGACGGGGAAAGATAGCTAATTAATCTTGCTTCCATCTCGTCAGCGACCAGGATGATGCGCTGGATATGACCATGCGTAAACGCAAAATCCCGCAGGTGCGCCAGGCAGCTACGACGCTCTTCCCGCGCATCGGAATATGAATAGATCAGCGAGAAAAAATTGACGTGCTGAAGTGCTTTCTTAAAACTGTCAAATTCACTAAACAGATGCAGTTGGTAATGATTCAGGCCGGGCATCGCAAAAAGATGCTTTAGCCCAACAGCACTCATCGTGCAATTTTCGACGATGGCAATATGGCTTGTTGAATCGGTTTTTTCCATTCTTCGAACTCTCCATAGGCTGACATCAAACTCAGCTCTCGCATTCCCTGTGTACTGTTTATCCAGGCGTACATATCGGCGTTACTGCGTAATGAAAGTCGTCGCATCGCACTGTTTTTCTGCGCACTGATGGTTTTATTGCTCTTCTTGAGCAATGTGGCGATTTGGTTGATCCCCCATCCTTTACCTAACAGTCTCAATACCTTGCGCTCGGAGTGCGTGAGGGCGATAACATGTTCGTCTTCCTCCTCTGAACTTAGAGGTTCCGGGGTTAACAACATCTGGCTTACTCGCTCTGCGCGTTCGCGACCTGCCCGTACAGCGTTAATCAGGCCTTCAATGGGTTCCATATCAGAAAGCAACGTACTTTCAGGGCGCACAAGTAACTCAACGGCAATAGGGTTAAGTGGTCGCGAAACTAAAAAGATCCAGTGAATATTCCGGTATTGATTCAATAAACTGAAATACTCTTCAAGCGCCCCTCGAGGATTCCAGTATTCGCCTGAAATGTCGGCAATGATGACGTCAGCGCGGCGTAGCTGGAGCAGCGTTAACTCCTGCAATGAGCTGCAATAGGTCAATTCAAAATCGGGGAAATGGCGAGTCATCACGCCCCCTAACCCGTTTTGCATCACAGGTATCCGGCTGATGATAACGCTATGCTTACCGTGCAAAGACAACATAGACCCTCCGTGTCCATTCTTCATTTGATGAGTAACGTTAAAACGCATCAACGTATGAGTATTTTTGTCCCTGAGTGTAATGCAGGTTAATACAAGTAGAAGATGAGATGTATTGTTAGTATAAGAAATGCCTAAACAGCACTAATATCTCACAAAGCGAAACAAAATTTAATTGCAGTGCCATTAAAATAACTACAATATAAAATTAGAATAACTAAATATAAATAACTTATCTTTCAATATTAATTATTCATGAAAATGATAAATTAATCCCAACCTCTTCCGCACTAAGGGGCGGCAACTGTTTGCATAAACCTTGATCTGGCCCACAGCAAGAGACACTGCACTTTGTGTTAAAAATAATCGCTATGGGCCAACCGGCAACTTTCACCCTTTTTCAGGACAATACATGCAGGCAGATCGGTCAACGCAGCGTGCTATCACGCGGCTATGTATCCAGTGCGGTCTTTTTCTGCTCCAGCACGGCGCGGAAAGCGCGCTGGTTGAGGAGCTTTCCACCCGACTGGGACTGGCGCTGGGTATGGATAGCGTTGAAAGCGCTATTTCATCCAACGCCATTGTGCTGACCACGATCAAAGACGGTCAGTGCCTGACCTCCACCCGCAAAAACCATGACCGTGGCATTAACATGCACGTCGTGACTGAAGTGCAGCACATCGTCATCCTTGCTGAACATAAGCTTCTCGAACTTCGGGAGATTGAAAAAAGGTTCAGCCAAATTAAGCCATTACGTTATCCGCGCTGGCTTGTCGTGTTGATGGTAGGGCTGTCGTGCGCCTGCTTTTGTAAGCTCAATAAAGGCGGCTGGGACGGTGCGATCGTCACCTTTTTCGCCAGCAGCATCGCCATGTATGTTCGCCAGCTGCTGACGCACCGACAGCTGCATCCGCAAATTAACTTCTGTATTACCGCGTTTGTCGCCACCACGGTTTCCGGTCTGCTGCTGCGCCTGCCGCAGTTTGCCAGCACCCCGACGATTGCTATGGCCGCCAGCGTGCTTCTGTTGGTCCCGGGCTTTCCGTTGATAAACGCCGTCGCCGACATGTTTAAAGGGCACATCAATACAGGTCTGGCACGCTGGGCTATTGCCAGCCTGCTGACGCTGGCGACCTGCATCGGCGTGGTCATGGCCATGACACTCTGGGGGTTACGCGGATGGGCGTGATAGATTTTCTGCTGGCGCTGGCACAGGACATGCTTCTGGCCGCCATTCCTGCCGTCGGCTTTGCGATGGTATTTAACGTTCCGCAACGCGCGTTGCCATGGTGTGCACTGCTGGGCGCGATTGGGCATGGCTCGCGCATGGTGATGATGACGGCGGGTTTTAACATCGAATGGTCAACATTTATGGCTTCCATGCTGGTTGGCAGTATCGGTATCCAGTGGTCGCGCTGGTATCTGGCGCATCCCAAAGTGTTCACCGTCGCCGCCGTTATCCCGATGTTCCCGGGCATATCTGCGTACACAGCGATGATTTCCGCGGTGAAAATCAGCCATTTTGGCTACACCGAACCTCAGATGATCCTTCTTCTGAGCAACTTTCTTAAGGCGTCGTCCATCGTTGGCGCGCTCTCTATCGGGCTGTCGATCCCCGGGCTGTGGCTGTACCGCAAACGCCCACGCGTTTGATATTTGTGTTATTTCGCTGCCGTGGAGATAATCCTTCTGGTCCGTTTGGTGAAAATAAGGAAAGGATGTGGCTAACCCTGGCAGCGAACACCCCGAGCACAGCGAAGAATCTAGCCTGAAAGAGAAAATCTTTCAGAGCGCCATCGCGCTTTTTGCCGAGTATGGATTGAACGGTGCCCGCATGGAGCAGATCGCGGAGAAAGCGGGTACGACCAAACGCATGGTGGTTTACCATTTTAAGAATAAAGAGAACCTCTATCTCCTGGTCCTGGAACATGTTTACACTCAGATTCGCGCCAGTGAAAAAGCGCTAAGCCTGGCGGGAATGCCTCCCGTCGAAGCGCTGGTCAATCTGGTTGAAGCTACCTTTGACTATCATGCCGACCATCCGGATTACATCCGGATTATCTGCATGGAAAACATGCAGCGCGGCCGCTTTATGCAGCAGTCGAACTATCTTCGTCAGGTCAACCGTAGCGCGCTCGACCTGCTGGAGGGCATCCTGCACCGGGGCAAAGAAAAACAGCTATTCAGCCAGACCGTTGACGCCCGCGATCTTCACCGCCTGATAAGCAGCTTCAGCTTTCACTACGTTGCCAACAGCTACACCTTTACGCTGTTGTTTGAAGATGGCGCAGACGAACAGGCTCAGCGCGAGCACTACCGCAAAATGGCCGTTCAGGTAGCGCTCCGTTACACCTGCCCATAAAATTGCTTGCAATTAAATTGTACACTATCTATATTCATCTCATGAACGCGAAAACGAACGACGCAACCGCTGCGCTCAAGCTGGATAACCAGCTCTGCTTTGCCCTCTATTCGGCAAATCTGGCGCTTAATAAGCTGTACCGGCAGCTGCTGGCACCGCTGAACCTGACTTACCCGCAATATCTGGTGATGCTGGTGCTGTGGGAGCAGGATGACATAACGGTGTCGGACATCGGCGAACGGCTGTTTCTGGACTCTGCGACGCTGACGCCGCTGTTGAAGCGGCTGGAAAGTGCCGGCCTAATCAACCGTCACCGTTCGCGTAAAGACGAACGTCAGGTCGCCGTCACCCTGAGTGAAGCGGGACGTGAGCTCCAGCAGCAGGCATTGGGTATTCCCGATGCGGTTGGTTGCGCAGCGCAGTGTGATACTGACACCCTGCTGGCGCTCAAACAGCAGCTCGAACTTTTGCGACAACAGCTACACCGCGCGTAACGCTATACTTTACGCGTTATTATTTACCCACATATATCGCACGCTATTTAATAGCACATATCAAAACAAGATGAGGAACCTGCCATGTCTTTAGAAAAAGTTGTTTATACCGCCAAAGCAAAAGCCACCGGTGGCCGTGACGGCCGTGCCACCTCCTCCGATGGCGTACTGGACGTCAAACTGGGTGTGCCAAAAGAGATGGGCGGCATGGGCGGAGAAGTGACTAACCCTGAGCAGCTGTTTGCTGCGGGCTACTCTGCCTGCTTCCTCGGCGCGATGAAGTTCGTGGCCGCACGCGACAAATTTACCCTGCCAAAAGAAGCCTTTATTGAAGGCGAAGTGGGGATTGGCCCGCTGCCAACCGGTTTTGGTATCGAAGCAAAGCTGAACATCCATGTTGAAGGTATGGATCCGGCGGAAGCTAAAAAGCTGGTCGATGCGGCACACATTGTTTGCCCGTACTCTAACGCGACCCGCGGCAACATCGACGTCACGCTGAACATCATTGCGTGATAACTGCCTGATGGCGCTGCGCTTATTCGGCCTACGACTGTAGCCCCTGTAAGCGCAGCACCACCGGGGAAATCCCCTCCTTCCCTTTCCCCTCTCTGTGCTACCATAAGCCCATATCACGCCCGTAGTAATCAGTAGAGTAAGCGTTATGTCCTCCAGAATTCTGACCACCAGCATTGCTGGCATTGATGCCTTTATGCGCGACCCACGCGGTGTGTTGACCCACGCCGAAGGCGGCACGGTTGCCGTTTTTGCCGACAACGCGCCGGCGTTTTACGCAATCACGCCGGAACGTCTGGCACTGCTTCTGGAGATTGAAGCGCAACTGTCACGCCCGGCGAGCGATGTCACGCTGGACAACCAGTTCTTTGATGAACCGGTTAACGTTCCCGTGACCGTTCCAATGGGAAAATTTGCTCTTTACACGGGCTGGCAGCCGGATGCGGATTTTCAGCGGCAGGCCGCGCTGTGGGGGATTGCGTTAACCCAACCGGCCACCGCGGAAGAGCTTGCCGCGTTTACCGCCTGGTGGCAGGCGGAGGGTAAAATCTTCACCCATATTCAGTGGCAGCAAAAGCTCGCGCGTCATCTGCAAATTACCCGCGCCGGCAACAATGGCCAGCCAAAACGCGACATCAACGCGTTTTCAGAACCGGATAAACAGATCCCCAGCGGATTCCGAGGTGCGAAATGAAGAACGTCGGCGACCTGATGAAACGTCTGCAAAAAATGATGCCTGCCAACGTGAAGCCTGCTTTCACCACCGGTGAAGAGCTGCTGGCGTGGCAAAAAGAGCAAGGTAAGATCCGCGCCGCCGCGCTTGCCCGCGAAAATCGGGCGATGAAAATGCAGCGCACCTTTAACCGTTCCGGTATCCGTCCCCTGCACCAGAACTGCTCGTTCGATAACTATAAAATTGAGACCAACGGGCAGATGAACGCCCTTGCCGCCGCCCGTCAGTACGTGGATGAATTCGACGGCAATATCGCCAGCTTCATTTTTAGCGGCAAGCCGGGCACCGGCAAAAATCACCTTGCTGCCGCCATCTGCAACGAGCTGCTTCTGCGCGGTAAATCGGTCCTCATCATCACCGTGGCCGATATCATGTCCGCGATGAAAGACACCTTCAGCAACCGCGAAACCAGTGAAGAGCAATTGCTTAATGATTTAAGCAATGTCGATTTACTGGTCATCGACGAGATTGGCGTTCAGACGGAATCCCGCTATGAAAAAGTGATCATCAACCAGATTGTCGATCGCCGCTCCTCGTCCAAACGCCCCACCGGCATGCTGACGAACCACAACATCGACGAAATGACCCGCCTGCTGGGGGAACGCGTTATGGACCGCATGAAGCTGGGTAACAGTCTTTATGTCATCTTCGACTGGGAAAGTTACCGCAGCCGCGTTACCGGCAAAGAGTATTAAGACAGTTCCAGGAATCGCCGACAGGGCATAGGTATATACTGGAACCCCTCGGCCCAAAACGGACCTTTTTGAGAGAGCCATAATGAAAAAACAGATTCTAATCAGCACCTTTTTAGGCGCGCTGCTGGTGACCGGTGCAGCGCAAGCGGCGTCCTGGCAGGAGTCCCTGTCAAGCGCAGCAAATGAGCTGACCAAAGAGAGCAGCAGCTCTCAGGGTGGACTCTCCGCCTCTTCTCTTACCAGCCTGCTGGGCAACAGCTCCCAGAGCCTTAGCGCGGGCACGATGAACAACGCGGCGGGGATTCTGGAATATTGCGCGAAGCAAAAGCTGGCCTCCGTGACCGACGCGCAAAACGTGAAAAACCAGGTGCTTGGTAAACTGGGTCTGGATACCCAGGAGCAAAAAGCGGACACCAACTATATGGACGGCATTCAGGGCCTGCTTAACGCACAAAACGGGCAGCAGCTGAATCTGAGCACCCTCGGCAACTCTTCTCTGGCAAAACAGGTCAAAACCAAAGCCTGCGATCTGGTGCTGAAACAAGGCGTTAATTTCATCTCCTGATCCACCCCATTTTCTGCCACAACACGCCGCGTTTAATGCGATAGTCTTGCAGCGCGGCGCTAAATGAGCGTTTTCCCCACCTGCCACCGCCTCAGCGTCCGTTTGTCAGGATGTGCACGTCTTCATAAAAACGATTTTCTAAACCAAATCCTAACAACAGCACACTTTCGTGACACTAAAATTGCAGCTTAACGACATCGCAATTACATTGTATGACCCAAAAAATAAACAGTTAGCCAGCGAATTATCTGGCGTCACGAGGATATGCTGTTGTCTGAATTCATGTCTCTTATCCTTTTTCTGGCTTCCGTCGGCGTTTACGCCTGGAAAGCAGGCCGTCATACCTGGTGGTTTATCGCCACGCTGGTGGTGCTCGGCATTTTTATTATTTTAAACATTACCTTATACGCCAGCGATTACTTTACCGGTGACGGTATTAACGATGCGGTGCTCTACACGCTGACAAACAGCCTGACGGGCGCGGGTGTGGGCAAGTACATTCTGCCGGGGCTCGGCCTTATCGTCGCGCTGGTGACGATATTTGGCGCGCTGGCCTGGGTGCTGCGTCGACGTCGCCATCATCCGCACCATCATGGCTACAGCCTGCTGGCGTTATTCCTGGCGCTGGCCTCCGTCGACGCCAGCCCGGCGTTCCATCAGATCACCGAGCTGGTGAAATCGCAGTCGCGCGATGGCGATCCGGATTTCGTGGCTTACTACAAAGAACCGTCGAAAACGATCGCCAACCCGAAGCTCAACCTGGTCTACATCTACGGTGAAAGCCTGGAACGCACTTACTTTGATAACGATGCATTCCCGAACCTGACGCCGGACCTGGGTGCGCTGAAAAATGAAGGGATCGATTTCAGCCACACCATGCAGCTGCCCGGTACGGATTATACGATTGCCGGGATGGTTGCCTCCCAGTGCGGTATTCCGCTGTTCGCGCCTTTTGAAGGTAACGCCTCAGCCTCCATGTCGACCTTCTTCCCACAGAATATTTGCCTCGGCGATATCCTGAAAAACTCCGGCTACGAAAACTATTTTGTGCAGGGGGCAAACCTGCGCTTTGCCGGAAAAGATGTGTTCCTGAAATCCCACGGTTTTGACCACCTGTATGGCTCAGAAGAGTTAAAAACGACGGTTGCCGATCCGAGCTACCGCAACGACTGGGGCTTCTATGACGATACGGTACTCGACGAAACCTGGAAGAAATTCGAGGAGCTGTCCCGCGCGGGCAAGCGTTTCTCTCTCTTTGCGCTGACGGTGGACACACACCATCCGGACGGGTTCGTCTCGCGCAGCTGCACGCGCAAAAGCTATGACGTGGACGGCAAAAACAACAAATCTTTCAGCGCCGTCACCTGTAGTCAGGAACACATTGCCGCGCTGGTCGAGAAAATCAAAGCCTCGCCCTGGTTTAAAAACACCGTCATCGTCGTTTCGTCTGACCATCTGGCGATGAAAAACAGCGCATGGGATCAGCTCAATAAGCAGGATCGCAGCAACCTGTTCTTCGTCCTGCGCGGTGACCAGCCGCAGCAGGAGACGATCGCCACCAAACGCAACTCCATGGATAACGGCGCAACCGTGCTGGACATTCTGGGCGGCGACAACTTTATTGGCCTTGGCCGCAGCACGCTGTCGGGGCAGTCCCTGTCGGAAGTGTTCCTCAACATGAAGGATAAAATCCTCGCCTGGAAGCCAGACATTATCCGCCTGTGGAACTTCCCGAAAGAGATGAAGGACTTCACCGTCGATCGGGATAAAAACACGATTGCCTTCTCGGGCAGCAGCTTCCGTCTGCCGCTGCTGGTGCGCGTGTCGGAAGGGCGCGTTGAGCCGCTGCCGGAAAGCGAATATTCCGCGCCGCTGCGCTATCAGCTGGCCGATTTCGCGCCACGCGATAATTTTGTCTGGGTCGACCGATGCTACAAAATGGGCCAGCTCTGGTCGCAGCCGCTGGCGCTTTCTACCGACTGGTGCGTCTCTCAGGGTCAGCTCGGCGGGGAGCAAACCGTGCAGCACGTTGATAAGGCGCAGTGGAAGGGCAAAACCGCGTTCAACGATACGGTGATTGATACCGCGCGCTATCAGCACAACATCGACATGCTGAAAATCAGCGATAACGATATTCGCTACAAAGCGGATAGCTTTATCTTTAACGTGGCCGGCGCACCGGAAGAAGTGAAGCAGTTTAGCGGCATCTCGCGTCCGGAGTCCTGGGGGCGCTGGTCCAACGCGCAGCTGGGCAATGAGGTGAAAATTGAATACGCCCATCCGCTGCCGGAACAGTTCGACCTGGTGATCACCGCCAGAGCGTATGGCCCCAATGCTAACAAGCCCGTACCCGTGCGCGTGGGGGATCGGGAGCAGACGTTAACGCTTGGATACGACGTGAGCACACAAACGCTGCATTTTGAGAATCCTTCGCGCAGCAATACCCTGGTGATCGTGCCGCCGGACCCGCAGTCCACGAATGAGGGAAATATCCTTGGGCACTCACCGCGCGAGATCGGAATTGGCATGGTCGAAATCAAAATCATCAGCAAAGCGGGTTAATGCGCGTCGCGCCCGGCGTTCTGCCGGGCGCTTATGAAAATAAATAATCCTTTACAAGCCTTATAAATTAGATAAAAACACTTTATATAAGCCGTTTTTATCTATAAATATCCCGCCAAAAACCAAATAAATAAAATGTGCAGCTCCTGAAATCACCACGGAGCGTTACGCACTTTTATCATGCTAACCGGCTATAAGTTCGAATCCATCCGGGCACTGCGCAGCGAAAATGTGATTGCCTGGGAGGTATTGTCCACGGCAAAGCCCCACGTCGATCTTGAAGACTACTTTGGCTCGATGTCCTCGACGCTGCGTAAGGCGCACTTCTTTGCGCAGCTTCGTCATGCCATGTTTTGCGAAGAGGGCGACAAGTATTACCTCAATGCGACATCGGATTTACTGCTGGAAACGGACTTCCTCGACAGGCTCAAAGAAGAAACACCCTGCCCGGAGAGACTTGCTATCGAGGTCACCGATCTCCATACGATGGTACAACTCGACGATACGCAAAGCCGGGCGCTGAGGAAATGCATCGCAACGCTCCATCAGTGGGGAATAGAAGTGTGGGCAGACGATGTTTGCGAAGACCTTCTTCCCGAACTTTTGACCAGCCAGATCCGCTTCTGCGGCATCAAAATTGACAAACATACCTTCTGGAACGGACGGATCGAGCAGGCAAAGTTTCTGCATCTCACCCGCCAGTGCAAGCGCATCGCCAGCAAGGTACTGATCGAAGGCATCGAAACCGCGGGTGATTTCGCGCTGGCCCGCGCCAGCGCGGCCGATTACGGCCAGGGCTATCTGTGGGGTAGAAAATGACCCCTTTCATTCTGAATGCTGGCTATCAGGTTATCGTTCTGAGCGGGAATACGTTTTTATGGCTTGGCCTCACTTCGATGATCTCGACGGCCGTAACCCCTCGCCCGGAGATGTATTGGATCCATGACGTTAATCCGGAAGGGCTTTTGCGCCTGCAGGAACGGCTGCTCAATACACACGCTGGAGAGAACTGGCTGGTATTTACGGATGCAGCGCGGGTCTGCGACGTTCACGCCTTCCTGCGCAACGAGCGGGTCCGAGTGGTCGCGGACAACCTCTCTTTTGCGCAGCTAAGCCACTGTTTTAGCGACACGACATTCGCCTTCGAAAACGCCGCCATGCTCTCGTATCAGGAGAGACGGGTTTGCATGTTGCTCCATAAAGGATTCAGTCCGGTTCGCATCGCAAAAATCATGAATAAGTCCCCTAAAACGATCTACACCCACAAGCGTAACGCGATGAACAAATTTTGCTGCCACAGCCTGGCGGAATTCCATCGAAAACTCTGCCTGCTGGACGCTCAGTCATTCGCTTTGTAATTCCACTGTTACTCACGTCAGGAAATAAAATCATGAAAATTATTCCCACCGTTGCATGTTGTTCCGTTCTCCTGCTTCCTGCTGCTGCGATCGCCGCAGACAGTAGCGCAAGCGCGACGATGCACGTATCACTTGAGGTCGTAAAGTCGTGCACCCTCAAAGCCAACGACCTCAACTTCTCGCGTCACGGCTCCGATGAGTCGAGCGAAATCCAGGCCAAAACGCAGGTCGATATCGTCTGTACCAACGGCACGCCTTTCACCCTCACCGCCACCAGCAACGACGGCGAAAACGGAACCTTCTGGCTGAAGCCGGAAAACGGCGAAACGGGCGCACAGAAGATTGCGTGGAAACTCTTTGCCGACGAAGGCAAACAGACGCAAATCACCGGCACGAATGGCCTGGACGATACCGGCAACGGTGTGGAACAGGAGGAAACGCTGTATGGCGTCATTGAAGCCGGGGCGCTGACAACCGCCCAGGCAGGTACCTACAGCGACGATATCACGTTAAAACTGGAGTACTGATCGTGCGTCGCTACCTTCCCTGCTTCATTCTATGGCTCATGATGCTGGCGCTGCTGTCACGCTACGCGCTGGCCGCCACGCTTCAGGTGGCCCCGGTAACGCTCGATCTGCAGAGCGACCAGCGGGCAGCGGCGGTCTATCTCACTAACAGTGGGAAAGAGGCCATCCATGCGCAGATTCGGGTGTACGAATGGATGCAAAAAAACGGTAAAGATGTTCTGGTGAACACCGGGGAGGTGGTCACCAGCCCGGCGATGACATCACTGGCGCCGGGCCAGCAGCAGCTGGTGCGCATTATCGTCATGCAGCCAGGCAACCGTGCAAAGGAGCAAAGTTACCGGCTGGTCATCGACGAACTGCCGGACGCCACGTCCCGCGCCGCCAATCCCACCGCGGTGCACTTCCTGCTGCGCTACTCGATTCCGGTGTTTATTGCCGGGAACCAGAGCGCGCCCGTCAGCCACGATGCCCTGAGCTGTGAGCAGGCAGACATACCGGCCACTCTCCGCTGCTTTAACGCCGGAAACCGCCATATCCGCCTGAGCCACCTTGAGGCCCTGACGGCCGATGGGCAGGTTGTAGGGTCGATTAAAGGCCTGGCGGGCTATGTGCTCCCGGGACAAATCGCCCTTTTATCGCTCAAGCAGCCCTCACGACACGCGCTCAGCTCGCTGCGCGTCTATCTCAATGATGACCATCATGCCAGCCAGATACCCCTGCGCCCGCTCGCTTCTCGCGCTCCTGTTTTGGCTACCGCTCATGCTGTCAGCCAGGGCTGAACCCACCGACACCGTACAATGGCTGGCCATTACCGTGAACCACGCCCCGCGAGGCGAGCTGTGGGCCTGCCGGGTGGTGGATAATGCGCTATGGATAAGGCGCAGCGACATGAAAAAGCTGGGGCTTCACGCCCCGGACGATCGCGCAGAGTGGGTTGAGCTGACCTCCCTGCCGGGCCTGAAGGTCAATCTCGACGTGCTGTCCCAGCAGTTGTCGATTACCGCAGAAGCAGACGCGCTCGAGGGCCAGCAGCATCTGACCGTCTCAAGGCCCACGCCGATGTACCGCTATCCTGATGCGCAGCCCGTCAACGCCTATACGCTCGGATACGCGCTCTACGCCAGCGACGTGCAGGGGAAGCGCCAGCTTAACGCCCAGACCATGCTGACCGCGTCCGGAGGGCTACCCGGAACGTTCAGCAGCAGTTTTTCAAGCCATGCCGGGGAGGAAAACAGCGCCGGTCGGCCTACCCACACCCGTCTCGAAACCCGCTGGCAGTGGGACAACACCGACTCGCTGACCACGCTGGCGCTGGGCGACAGCATCACCACCGGCACCCGCTGGAGCCGGCAGGTACGCTTTGGCGGTCTGCACTGGGCACGTAACTTTGAGCTTAATCCCCAGCTCAATACCGAACCGCGCAGCCGCTACAGCGACACGGCCGTGCTACCTTCCACGGTCGATCTATATATCGACGGCCTAAAGCAAAGCAGCCAGCGCGTCACGCCGGGAGACTTTCTGCTGGATACCCTGCCGTCCTTCACCGGCAGCGGGCAGGCGGAGGTGGTGATTACCGATATCAACGGTCAGCGTCGCGCCGTACAGCTCGATCTCTACGGCGCCCCGGGCATGCTGGCGGAAGGGCTCAGCAGCGGTTCGCTGGACATCGGCTGGATGCGGGAAAACTACGCCCTGCACTCCGACGACTATGCCGCCTCGCCGCTGCTGGACGCGGGCTGGCGCTATGGAGTGAATAATCACCTGACGCTGGCGCTGCATACGGAGCAGCAGCGCAGGCTGCACAACGTGGGCACGGGCGCTGACTGGCTGGTCTCCCCCGCCGTAGGGGTGGTCAGCCAGCACGTTGCCGTGAGCGATAGCCCTTACGGTCAGGGCGTTCAGTGGGGCCTCGGCTGGCAGTGGAACGGCAGAGGAACGGGCATTTCTGCCAGCACCGTCCGTACCGGGGCGGATTTCGCCGACAACGCCCGCATGAGCGGTGCCGCGCCCGTCAGGCGCAGCGACAGCGTGTGGGTAAGCCAGTCCGTCCCCCATTTCGGTACCGTGGGCGCGGGCTGGGTACAGCAGAACATTCAGGGCAGCACAGAGCGCTACCTCAACGCCTCCTGGTCGGTGTCGCTGCCGGCACACATCTCCACCACGCTGAGCTATACCCGCTCGTTTACGGATGCGTCGAGTCACGTTCAATTGCTGTTTTCCGTCCCATTGAGTCGCGAGGACACGCTCTCCGCTCAGGCCAGCCGGGATACGCCGCGCATGGATTACCGCCACCAGCCGGACGATGAGGCCGGCGGCTGGTCATGGGAGCTGGGCCAGGGCTTTGGCGAACGACGTGAAAGATATGCGGACGTAGGCTATCTGGGCCGAGCGGGCGAATGGCACGTTGGGCTGCAGCAGGGTGCCAGCCAGGGCAACCAGTACGCCTCCGCCGAAGGTAGCCTGACGCTGCTGGACGGCAGCCTGCACGCGCTGCGCTACATCCAGCAGGGCATGGCGCTGGTCTCCACGCACGGTATTGGGCACGTACCGGTGATGCTGGAAAACCGCCCGGCCGGTGAAACGGATGAGGACGGTTATCTCCTGCTGACCGACCTGCCGCGCTACCACAACAGCAAAGTCAGCATTAACCCGCTCGATCTGCCCGCCGATGTGATCGCCCCCGTCACCGACATGCATGCCAGGCCGGGCAACAGCAGCGCGGTCAAAGTCGATTTTAACGTCCATCACGCCGTCACGGTTCAGGCCCGGCTGGTCGACAGCCGCCGCAGGCCGCTCCCGCTGGGCAGCGTCGTGTCAACGCCGCAGGGTGCCACCATCGTGGGACGCGATGGCTTTATCTGGCTTGAAGATCCGCCCCTGCCGGGTGAACTGGTGGTGAAAACCGGTGAGGGAGCGTGCCGGGTCACGCTTCCGGCGCCCCGTACCGCGTCATCTATACAGAATATCGGAGAACAACTGTGTCATTAAGAGCACCGTTATTATTGCTGCTCGTCCTGTCCGTGAAGGCGATGGCGGCAGCCTGCTGGATAACCTCCATGCCCGCCATTAACTTTGGCAACGTCGTGGCGGGCAATACCACCTCCGTCAACACCGAGGTCAAGTTTAGCTGCCAGGCCGACAACGAGGGCAGGACGGAATATCTCAACGTCTGCCTGAGCAGCGTAGACGCCCCGCCCTTTGAGATGATCTCGCCGGGGGACCAGGAGGGAAAACAGTACACCCTCCTCTTCCGCCTGCTGAACGGCGCAGCGCGCTCTCAGGAGCTGGGGCCTGCCAGCAGCGGGAACCTGATTCAGCAGACTCTGGCCGCGCAAAGCAATGCCAACGTCAGCGGTACCTTTCCGCTTATCGCTACCATTCCGGCAGGGCAAAGCCAGCTTCCGGCCTACCACTATTACAACTACAACATGAATCTGCGTATCGCCTGGCACAGCGCCCTGCGTCAGGATGCCCTGCAAAACTGCTCGGACGGTTCCGCAGAGGGGGAGCAGGTGCAGGGCGGCACCAGCGCGCAGGCTGAAATCAGCCAGGGGTGCTACATCGAGCGCGTGACGCCCCTTAACTTCGGCACCCTGACCAGCACCGCGACCCTGCGTCCGACGCGTTCCACCGCCACCCTCACCACGCGCTGTCCGGCCGGAACCGCGTTCACCCTTGCCATGGGCAAAGGCAACCATGCCAGCGGTAACCAGCGGCAGCTCTGCAACAGCGAGGGCCAGTGCCTGCGCTACGGGCTCTGGCAGGATGAGGCGGCCACGCAACGCTGGGGAGATCAAAGCAGCGGCGATGCGCTGCAGGTCACCAATCCCGCTGGCGGCACCCAGAACTACACCGTTTATGGCGAGGTCCCGGCACAGCCGCTAACCGGTACCGGGGAATTTATTGATGACGTGATTATCACGCTGACTTATTAAACCACCCAAAATCCTGTCTGGATCAATGTTATCGGTAACAATGGCGTTAAAATAGCCAGCAATGCAGCCCGGAAGGCGTAGATCTTCTCTTTTATTTTTTATCTCTGTTTTTATTACAACAACTTATGAAATACCTGCTTGCTGACGCCATCGTCTATAACGACGAGGACGGTTCTGTTTCTCTTATCAATGCGCCGGATGAGAATGCGCAGCTCCTCACCTGTACGGCCAATACCATCATGAAGCTGCTGGTTCAGCATCATGGGAACGTGGTTGAACGGGAAACCTTTCTCCAGGAAGTCTGGGATCGGCGAGGGCTCCAGGGATCTAACAACTCCTTAAACCAGTACATCAGCATTCTGCGCAAGATGCTGGCGGCCCTGCTTCCCGACGCGCTGCTTATCGTTACCGTACCGAAAACGGGCTTTATGCTCAGCGCGGACGTCACGGTCACTCCGCTGGAGGAGGCTCCGCCGACCGCCGAAACGGCAAAACCTGCATGGCGCGTTCGCCCGGAATGGCTGTTCTGCGGCGCGCTCACGCTGGTCGTCGTTGCGCTATGCCTCTGGATCGCGCTGATCAAGCCAGAAAATTCACAAAGGGAGATCCATCTGCTGACGCATATCGGCACCTGCCCGGTCTACACCTTTACGCCGCTGGCGGACGTGTTTCACGGGAAGGCAATAACGCTGGCGCAAACGCTTCAGAAGGACGGCCATCTTCCGTGCCTGAAAAATTCAATTTTCTACATGCACATTCAGAGAACGCTTTTCTACGGCCACGAAGGGCGGCTGGTGCTCTCCCAATGTTCCCTCACGCGGGGTAAAGCCAGCGCCTGTCGTACGCTTTACTATTACGAGTGGTGATATGAGACACAAAAAAGTTTGGCTAATCCTGTTCCTCAACCTGCTGCTGCTGGGCGCCGTGACGGCGTGGTACTTTCACACGCCCCCGCTGTCGGTGGCCTGCGATGGAAACCTGACCTTCTCCGACCGGCGCGACAGCCACGATTTCACCTTTGACGGTGAGATCATTATGCGTTTTCATCCCGACAAAACGGGGTATATCACGGTTAACGGCAGCGTGGTGAATGCCCCGCGCAGCTGGGAGGTTTCCCGCCAGGAGATGTTTAAATGGCGTCACGTGGAGGGCGAACTGTATGAGATTGCTATTCAAAAAGTGGAGCGTTTTAGCCATGACGCCATGCCGCCCGGGGTCTTTGAAAAATACGTTGCCGGCCTGACGCTGGGCAATAAAAGGCTCCTGACAATAGAGCGCACGCCGGAAGACGCGCTGGTGATCAGCAATTTCTATTCGCCGGTGCTGATCTGCTCGGAATAATGTCGACGGGTCAGGCTATACTTGCCGCCATGACCATTCGCATTCGCCCTACCACCCGCAACGACGTTGCCGCCCTGCCCGCCATTGAACGCGCGGCGGCCGGGCGCTTCCGTGGCTTCCCGGCACTCGCCTGGCTTGCCGACGGCGAGGTCATTTCCACTGACCAACACCTCGGCTATGTCGAACGCGGGCTAAGCTGGCTGGCGCTGGCAAACGACCAGCCCGTCGGGTTTATCCTCGCCGAAGCCCATCCGTCATCACTGTTTATTGTCGAACTCTCGGTCAATCTGCACTGGCAGGGAAAAGGGATCGGCAGGCTGCTCATCGCCTGCGTGGCAGACCATGCACGTAAAAGGGGGCTGACAGCGCTGACGCTGACGACGTTCAGGGACGTCCCGTGGAATGCGCCGTTCTATGCTCGGCTGGGGTTTGAAAAAATGACGACGCTGACGCCTGAACTGCGTCGGAAAAGGGAAGAAGAGACAGCGCACGGCTTCGCGTATGAAACGCGCTGCGCCATGCGCCTGCCTCTGTAATATCGCCCGGTAGCGCTGCGCTTACCGGGCCTACAAAACCCTGAATCGTAGGCCGGGTAAGGCGCAGCCGCCACCCGGCACAACACACGGCGTTAGAAGGTTTCCCAGTTATCACCTGCGTCAGCGGTAACCGCTTTACGCGTCATCGCCGGTGCTGAAACGGTTTTCGCAGAAGCGAATTCGCGCGCTTTCATCTGCTCCTGCTGAATGCGGAATACCGCTACGGCCTGAGTCAGACGGCTTGCCTGCTCTTCAAGGGCGGCCGCCGCTGCGGCAGATTCCTCAACCAGCGAGGCGTTCTGCTGGGTCACGCGATCCATCTCTGCTACCGCCAGACCCACCTGGTCGATACCGCGGCTCTGCTCGTCAGACGCAGAGGCGATTTCACCCATGATGTCCGTGACGCGTGTTACCGCATTCACGATCTCACCCATGGTTTCACCGGCGCTTTCGACAAGCGTTGAGCCTACTTCCACGCGGCCCACGGAGTCTTCAATCAGGCTCTTGATCTCGCGTGCCGCCTGGGCGCTGCGCTGGGCCAGGTTACGTACTTCACCTGCCACCACCGCAAAACCACGGCCCTGCTCGCCCGCACGCGCCGCTTCTACCGCCGCGTTCAGTGCCAGAATGTTTGTCTGGAAGGCAATCCCGTCAATCACGCTGATAATGTCGGCGATTTTCTGCGAACTGCCCGCGATATCGCGCATGGTCTGCACCACGTTATCCACCACTTTGCCGCCTTTCTGCGCGGTTTCAGAGGCGCTCAGCGCAAGATGGCTTGCCTGACGAGCGTTCTCGGCGTTCTGCTTAACGGTCGCCGTCAGCTGTTCCATGCTGGCAGCGGTCTCTTCCAGGGAAGCGGCCTGCTGTTCAGTACGGGAGGAGAGGTCGTTGTTGCCCATCGCGATTTCACTCGCGCCGCTGTAGATAGCGTTCGCGCCGTTACGCACGTCGCCAACGGTACGCACCAGTTCGCCCTGCATATGACGCAGCGAGTCGGCCAGTTCACCCATCTCGTTGGTGCCCTGAACCTCAATGCGCTTCACCAGGTCGCCGCTGGCGATATGGCGAATGTTGTCGATCAGACGATTCAGCGGAGAGATCAGCGTCTGCTTGATGTTCAGCCAGACGGCCACGATAACCACCAGCACGGCAATCAGGACGCTAATCAGCACCCAGATAGCCTGGCTGTAGGAGCTGTTGCTGTCTTCGACCGCCGTCTGATACAGCTTGTCGTTCTGCTGCAGGTAGCTCACATACTGCTTCTCAAAACCGTCCTGATAGCTCTGGGTCGGCTGGTCGAAGAAGGCGTTGATTTTGCCCGCGCCCAGCAGCTGAATCAGCTCCGCCAGCGCGCCGTGGTAAATATCATAGTTACGCTTGATCTCCATGGCATCCGCATCGCTTTGACGCGGATCGCGCGGCAGGGCTTCATAGGCAGCCCAGTTTTTTTCCGCCTGTTTCAGAGACGAAGACGCGATTTGCATCAAATCGTTAACGGTCGCGCCGCTGCCGATATTGCTCTGATCCATCATATAGCGGATACCCGCACGGTTCAGGGTATTACGGGTTTGCAGCAATGCTACCCAGCTGGCGTTCAGCGTGGACTGTTGCTGGCGAATGGTTTGCAGGACGGTGAAATTCTCTTTGTCATTCTTAAGGGCATTAAAGAAAAGACCACCGGACGTGAGTTGTAAAAGGCCAAATATCGCTAAAACCAGCATTAAGCTGGTGACAATCTTGATACGGTTTAACATGTTTTCTCTTTCCTCAGACAGATACAGAATTTTCGGCCTGGAAAGGGAAAACTTTACGAAAATCATCCTGGAATTTGTGGTTTTTACTCTTCTTCCCGCGCTGCGTTATGCCGGTTTCCGAGTTCAATAAACTCTTCCAGCAGCGCCGTCAGCTGTTTCATCTTCTCCGGCGTGTATTCCGCCTCGATCTGCTGATACGCCTCTTCGACCTGCGCCTGGGCGTGTTCATACAGCGCATTTCCCTCTTTGGTCAGCGATACGTACAGCTTGCGCTGGTCGTTCACCGGCTTCAAGCGCAGCACCAGGCCGTCGCGCTCCATCCGCGTCAGGATGCCGGTCAGGCTCGGGCGCAAAATACAGGTGCGAAACGCCAGATCGTGAAAATCCATCGACGGATGTTCAGCCAGCACGCGCACAATGCGCCACTGCTGCTCGGTCAGGTTATGGCGCTTCACGATTGGGCGGAAATAGGACATCGCCGCTTCCCGCGCCTGCAGCAGCGCGATGGTTAATGAATCATGCATAGCGTCTCCCCTTCACATCATTAACAAGTAAACAATCACTAAAAGATGTTTTTATAAACAACGCGTTTTCCGTCAAAAAGTCTAACAGAAACCCGTCAATTTTATTAACCCTATGATTTAAATATTAATAAAGTCCAACATGTAAATTTATTGTTATTCATATCACAAATTTTTCACTTCTGATTGCGAAATAAACAGCAAAAGCATAAAACCAGATCATTAACATATTAATGAAATCCAAACCGGACATCCGGCCTGAGGAGTATGTAAATGAAAGGTACCGTTTTTGCCGTCGCCCTCAACCATCAAAGCCAGCGTGAAGCCTGGCGTGAGGCCTTTGAAAAAGCCCCCTACAACACGCCGCCGAAAACAGCGGTGTGGTTTATCAAACCGCATAACACGGTGATCCGCGCGGGCGAGCCGATCCCCTTCCCGCAGGGTGAAACGGTGCTGAGCGGCGCGACGGTGGCGCTGGTCGTGGGCAAAACCGCCAGCAAGGTGCGCGTGGAGGACGCCGCGGAATACATTGCGGGATACGCGCTCGCCAACGAGGTGAGCCTGCCGGAAGAGAGCTTCTACCGCCCTGCCATCAAGGCGAAATGCCGTGACGGATTTTGCCCGCTCGGTGAGATGGTCGCCGTTGGTAACGTGGATAACCTGACCATCATCACCGAGATCAACGGCCGCGAAGCGGACCACTGGAACACGGCCGACCTTCAGCGTACCGCAGCCGAACTGCTGAGCGCCCTGAGCGAGTTCGCTACCCTCAATCCCGGCGATGCGATATTGCTCGGTACCCCGCAAAGCCGCGTTGAGATCCGTCCGGGCGATCGCGTGCGTATTCTGGCGGCAGGCTTTCCGACGCTGGAAAACCCGGTGGTAGATGAACGCGACGTCGCTCACACGCACCGCACGCCGCCGCACGCCACGCTGTTTGCCCTCGGTCTGAACTATGCCGACCACGCCAGCGAGCTGGACTTCAAGCCGCCCACCGAGCCGCTGGTATTTATCAAAGCGCCAAACACCTTCAACGGCGACGGCCAGACGTCGGTGCGCCCGAACAATATCGAGTACATGCACTATGAAGCGGAGCTGGTGGTGGTCATCGGCAAAACCGCGCGTAAGGTGAGCGAAGCCGAGGCGATGGACTATGTTGCGGGCTACACGGTCTGCAACGACTACGCCATCCGCGACTACCTGGAAAACTACTACCGCCCGAACCTGCGGGTAAAAAGCCGCGACGGGCTGACCCCCATTTCCCCAAACGTCGTGCCAAAAGAAGCCATTCCCGACCCGCACAACCTCGCCCTGCGCACCTTCGTCAACGGCGAGCTGCGTCAGGAAGGCACCACGGCGGATCTGATCTTCAGCATCCCGTACCTGATCGCCTACCTGAGCGACTTTATGACCCTGCAGCCGGGCGACATGATTGCCACCGGCACGCCGAAGGGGCTCTCCGACGTGGTGCCGGGCGATGAGGTGGTGGTGGAAGTGGAAGGCGTGGGACGCCTGGTGAACCGAATTGTGAGTGAGGAGACGGCAAAATGAAAAAGATTAACCACTGGATCAACGGTAAAAACGTCGCGGGCAGCGACTACTTCCACACCACTAACCCGGCCTCCGGCGAGGTCCTGGCAGAAGTGGCCTCAGGCGGCGAAGCCGAAATCCATCAGGCCGTTGCCGCCGCCAAGGAGGCGTTTCCGAAGTGGGCCAACCTGCCGATGAAGGAGCGCGCGCGCCTGATGCGTCGTCTGGGCGATCTGATCGACCAGAACGTGCCGGAGATCGCCGCCATGGAAACCGCCGATACTGGGCTGCCGATCCACCAGACCAAAAACGTGCTAATTCCGCGCGCCTCGCACAACTTCGAATTTTTCGCCGAGGTGTGCCAGCAGATGAACGGCAAAACCTACCCGGTCGACGACAAGATGCTCAACTACACCCTGGTGCAGCCGGTGGGCGTCTGCGCGCTGGTGTCGCCGTGGAACGTGCCGTTCATGACCGCCACCTGGAAGGTCGCGCCGTGCCTCGCCTTAGGTAATACAGCGGTGCTGAAGATGTCCGAGCTCTCCCCGCTGACCGCCGACCGTCTGGGCGAGCTGGCCCTCGAAGCGGGTATTCCGGCGGGCGTGCTCAACGTGGTGCAGGGCTACGGCGCGACGGCAGGCGATGCGCTGGTGCGGCATCACGACGTGCGCGCGGTCTCCTTCACCGGCGGCACCGCCACCGGGCGCAACATCATGAAAAACGCCGGGCTGAAGAAGTACTCCATGGAGCTGGGCGGCAAATCCCCGGTACTGATTTTTGAAGACGCGGATATCGAGCGCGCGCTGGACGCCGCCCTGTTCACCATCTTCTCCATCAACGGCGAGCGCTGCACCGCGGGCTCGCGCATCTTTATCCAACAGAGCATCTACCCGGAATTCGTCAAGCGCTTCGCCGAGCGCGCCAACCGCCTGCGCGTGGGCGACCCGACCGATCCGAGCACCCAGATTGGCGCGCTGATTAGCCAGCAGCACTGGGAAAAAGTCTCCGGCTATATCCGCCTCGGCATTGAAGAGGGTGCAACCCTGCTGGCGGGCGGCCCGGACAAACCGACCGACCTGCCTGCGCACCTGAAGGGCGGCAACTTCCTGCGCCCGACCGTGCTGGCGGACGTCGACAACCGCATGCGCGTGGCGCAGGAGGAGATCTTCGGGCCGGTGGCCTGCCTGCTGCCGTTCAAGGACGAAGCGGAAGGGCTGCGCCTGGCCAACGACGTGGAGTACGGCCTGGCGTCGTACATCTGGACCCAGGACGTCAGCAAGGTACTGCGCCTGGCGCGCAATATCGAAGCGGGCATGGTGTTCGTCAACACCCAGAACGTGCGCGACCTGCGCCAGCCGTTTGGCGGCGTGAAGGCCTCCGGCACCGGCCGCGAGGGCGGCGAGTACAGCTTCGAGGTATTCGCGGAGATGAAGAACGTCTGCATCTCCATGGGCGACCATCCGATTCCAAAGTGGGGGATCTGAAAATGGGCAAATTAGCGCTAGCGGCAAAAATCACCCACGTGCCGTCGATGTATCTCTCCGAGCTGCCGGGCAAAAACCACGGCTGCCGCCAGGGCGCTATCGATGGGCATAAAGAAATTAGCAAGCGCTGCCGGGAGCTGGGCGTCGATACCATTATCGTCTTCGACACCCACTGGCTGGTGAACAGCGCCTACCACATCAACTGTGCGGACCATTTTTCGGGCGTCTACACCAGCAACGAGCTGCCGCACTTTATCCGCGACATGACCTACGACTACGACGGCAATCCGGAACTCGGTCAGCTCATCGCCGACGAGGCGGTGAAGCTTGGCGTGCGCGCCAAAGCGCACAACATTCCGAGCCTCAAGCTGGAGTACGGCACGCTGGTGCCAATGCGCTACATGAACGCGGATAAGCACTTCAAGGTGGTCTCCATCTCGGCGTTTTGCACGGTTCACGACTTCGCCGACAGCCGCAGGCTGGGCGAGGCCATCGTCAGCGCCATTGAAAAATACGACGGCACCGTGGCGGTGCTCGCCAGCGGCTCGCTGTCGCACCGCTTTATCGACGACCAGCGCGCGGAAGAAGGGATGAACAGCTACACCCGGGAGTTCGACCGTCAGATGGACGAGCGCGTGGTGAAGCTGTGGCGTGAGGGTCAGTTTAAAGAATTCTGCAGCATGCTGCCGGAGTACGCCAACTACTGCTACGGCGAGGGCAACATGCACGACACGGTGATGCTGCTGGGGATGCTCGGCTGGGACAAATACGACGGCAAGGTGGAGTTTCTCACCGAGCTGTTCGCCAGCTCCGGAACCGGCCAGGTCAACGCCGTTTTCCCGCTGCCCGCCTAAGGAGCCACCATGCCGCACTTTATTGCTGAATGTACCGAGAACATCCGCGAGCAGGCCGACCTGCCGGGGCTGTTCGCCAAAGTGAACGAGGCACTCGCCGCCACGGGCATCTTCCCTATCGGCGGTATCCGCAGCCGCGCCCACTGGCTGGACACCTGGCAGATGGCCGACGGCAGGCACGATTACGCCTTTGTGCATATGACGCTGAAAATCGGCGCCGGGCGCAGCCTGGAGAGCCGGGAAGCCGTGGGGGAGATGCTGTTTGGCCTTATCAAAGCGCACTTCGCGGAGCTGATGGCGAGCCGCTACCTGGCGCTGTCGTTCGAGCTTGACGAGCTGCACCCGACCCTTAATTACAAACAGAACAACGTGCACGCGCTGTTTAAGTAATACCGGCACGGTCAGTCCCCTCTCCCACAGGGAGAGGGTGAAAACAAAGATAAAACAGGATATCGCCATGCTCGACAAACATACCCATACCCTGATCGCCCATCGTCTGCATCAGGCGGAACAGTCCCGGGAGCAGATCCGCGCGATCTCGCTGGACTACCCGGAGATTACCATTGAAGACGCCTACGCCGTTCAGCGCGAATGGGTCAGCCTGAAGATTGCCGAAGGCCGCGTGCTGAAGGGCCACAAGATCGGCCTGACGTCCAAAGCGATGCAGGCCAGCTCGCAGATCAGCGAGCCGGACTACGGCGCGCTGCTGGACGACATGTTCTTCCACGACGGCAGCGACATCCCGGTCGACCGCTTCATCGTCCCGCGCATTGAAGTGGAGCTAGCCTTCGTGCTGGCAAAACCGCTGCGCGGCCCGAACTGCACTATCTTCGACGTCTACAACGCCACGGACTACGTCATCCCCGCGCTGGAGCTGATCGACGCCCGCTGCCACAACGTCGACCCGGAGACCCAGCGTCCGCGCAAGGTCTTCGACACCATCTCCGATAACGCCGCCAACGCGGGCGTGATCCTCGGCGGCCGTCCGATTAAGCCCGACGAGCTGGACCTGCGCTGGATCTCCGCCCTGCTCTACCGCAACGGCGTGATCGAAGAGACCGGCGTGGCCGCAGGCGTGCTTAACCACCCGGCGAACGGCGTGGCGTGGCTGGCGAACAGGCTGGCGCCGTACGACGTGCAGCTTGAGCCCGGCCAGATTATTCTCGGCGGCTCGTTTACCCGCCCGGTGCCCGCCAGCAGGGGCGACACCTTCCACGTCGACTACGGCAGCATGGGCTCCATCAGCTGCCGCTTTGTCTAGGAGAGCACGATGCAAAACGCATTCAAAGCGGCGCTGCAGGCGGGCCGTCCGCAAATCGGTTTATGGCTGGGGCTGACCAGCAGCTACAGCGCCGAGCTGCTGGCCGGGGCAGGCTTCGACTGGCTGCTGATCGACGGCGAGCACGCGCCGAACAGCGTGCAGACCGTCTTAACCCAGCTGCAGGCTATCGCCCCTTATCCCAGCCAGCCGGTGGTCCGGCCATCGTGGAACGACCCGGTGCAGATCAAACAGCTGCTGGACGTGGGTGCGCAAACCCTGCTGGTGCCGATGGTGCAAAACGCCGACGAAGCGCGGCTGGCGGTACGTGCCACCCGCTACCCGCCTGCGGGCATTCGCGGGGTGGGCAGCGCCCTGGCGCGCGCGTCGCGCTGGAACCGCATTCCCGATTACCTGCAGCAGGCCAACGACGCCATGTGCGTGCTGGTGCAGATTGAAACCCGCGAGGCGCTGAAAAACCTGCCGGAAATCCTGGACGTGGAAGGCGTCGACGGCGTGTTTATCGGCCCTGCGGATCTCAGCGCAGACATGGGCTTTGCAGGCAATCCGCAGCACCCGGAGGTGCAGGCCGCCATCGAGCAGGCGATTGCGCAGATACGCGCCGCCGGTAAAGCACCCGGCATCCTGATGGCGAACGAGCCGCTGGCAAAACGCTATCTTGAGCTCGGCGCGCTGTTTGTTGCCGTCGGGGTCGACACTACCCTGCTTGCCCGCGGCGCGGAAGCGCTGGCGGCACGCTTTATCGAAAAACCGGTTACGTCAGTTCATAACAATAAATCCGTCTACTAAACGTAAGATCTGGAGCGCACCATGACGACCTCTACCCTGCAAGCCCATGATAATAAAGCTGTTGAACACCGCGTCATTCACAAGCTGTTCCGTCGCCTGATCGTTTTTCTTTTTATCCTGTTTGTCTTCTCGTTTCTCGATCGCATCAACATCGGCTTCGCCGGGCTGACGATGGGTAAAGATCTTGGCCTCACGTCAACCATGTTTGGCCTGGCCGCGACGCTGTTTTACGTCACCTACGTGCTGTGCGGCATTCCGAGCAACATCATGCTGGCGAAGATCGGCGCACGCCGCTGGATCGCCGGGATCATGGTGGTGTGGGGTATTGCCTCCACCTGCACCATGTTCGCCACCAGCCCCGAAACCCTCTACGTCCTGCGCATGCTGGTGGGCATTGCCGAAGCCGGTTTCCTGCCGGGTATTCTGGTCTACCTCACCTGGTGGTTCCCGGCCTATCACCGCGCCCGCGCCAACGCGCTGTTTATGATCGCCATGCCGGTAACAATGATGCTCGGCTCGATCCTCTCCGGGTACATTCTGGCGATGGACGGACTGTGGAACCTCAAGGGCTGGCAGTGGCTATTCCTGCTGGAAGGGCTGCCGTCGGTGGTGCTCGGCGTAGTGACCTGGTTTTACCTCAACGACACGCCGGACCAGGCCACCTGGCTGGATGAGGACGAAAAGCAGGCGCTCAAAACGATGATCGCCCGCGAGCAGGAGGTTGCGATTGCCCAATCCGTCACGCCGCGTTCGACGCTGCGCGAGGTGCTGACCCCGGCGGTGCTGCTCTACACGCTGGCCTACTTCTGCCTGACCAATACGCTGAGTGCAATCAACATCTGGACGCCGCAGATCCTGCAAAGCTTCAACATGGGAAGCAGCAATATCGTCATCGGCCTGCTGGCAGCGATCCCGCAGTTTTGCACCATCCTCGGGATGATCTGGTGGAGCCGCCGCTCCGACAGGCTGAAAGAGCGAAAAAAGCACACCATCCTGCCGTACCTGTTCGCCGCGGCGGGATGGATGCTGGCCTCCGCGACGGATCACAGCCTGATCCAGCTGCTTGGCATCATCATGGCCTCAACCGGATCGTTTACCGCCATGGCGATATTCTGGACCACGCCGGATCGGGTTATTAGCCTGCAGTCCCGCGCGGTGGCGCTGGCGGTGATCAACGCCATCGGCAACGTCGGTTCCGCCGTCAGCCCGCTGCTGATCGGGATCCTGCGCGACGCGACCGGCAGCTTCAGCTCGGGGCTGTGGTTTGTGGCCGGGCTGCTGGTGGTCGGCGCGCTGGTGCTGACGCGCATCCCGATGACGCAGCGCGAAAGCCTTGAACGCGAGCCGGGCATCGCGGCGCAGAAGATCCACTAGGAAGCCGTTATGTGCCAGAGCCCCATTACCAACATCGATATCAGCAAGGAGTACGACGAAAGTCTGGGCACCGACGATGTGCACTACCAGTCGTTTGCCCGCATGGCGGCCTTTTTTGGCCGCGACATGCAGGCGCATCGTCACGACCAGTACTTTCAGATGCACTTTCTCGATACCGGGCAGATTGAGCTCCAGCTCGACGATCACCGCTATTCGGTGCAGGCCCCGCTGTTCGTCCTCACGCCGCCGTCGGTGCCGCACGCGTTTATCACCGAATCCGACAGCGACGGACACGTTCTGACGGTCCGTGAGGATCTGATCTGGCCGCTGCTGGAGGTGCTCTACCCCGGCACGCGGGAGGCGTTTGGCCTGCCGGGGCTCTGCCTCTCGCTGGCGGATAAGCCGGACGAGCTGGCGGCGCTGAAGCACTACTGGCAGCTGATTGCCCGGGAATCCACGGAACAGCTGCCCGGGCGCGGGCATACCCTGGTCCTGCTGGCGCAGGCGGTGTTTACCCTGCTGCTGCGCAACGCGAAGCTCGACGACCACGCTTCGGGCGGCATGCGCGGCGAGCTGAAGCTGTTCCAGCGCTTTACCCAGCTGATCGACACCCACTACCACCAGCACTGGACGGTGCCGGAATACGCCAGCGAGCTGCACCTGACCGAATCCCGTCTGACCGATATCTGCCGCCGCTTCGCCAACCGTCCGCCAAAACGGCTGATCTTCGACCGCCAGCTGCGGGAGGCCAGGCGCCTGCTGCTCTTCTCCGACAGCACGGTCAGCGAAATTGCCTGGCAGCTGGGGTTCAAAGATCCGGCCTATTTCGCCCGCTTTTTTAACCGCATAGTGGGATGCTCGCCCAGCGCGTATCGGGCTCAGAAAGTACCGGTTTCCCCTCACCCCGGCCCTCTCTCCAAAGGAGAGAGGGTGTAATTGTTCCCTCTCCCCAAAGGGGAGAGGGTTAGGGTGAGGGGACAACGATCACAAATCCCAATCCCACCCGAAAAGTACCCGTCGTTGTCCCAATCGTCCCTTCACGTTACGCCCCTCTCAGGCTTCAATTAAACAACAAAAACAAAACATAAATTTAACAACACTATTCCGATACGAGGTCCCTATGAAGCCTGAAGAGTTCCGCGCAGACGCCAAACGCCCGTTAACCGGTGAAGAGTATTTAAAAAGCCTGCAGGACGGTCGTGAGATTTATATCTACGGCGAGCGCGTCAAAGACGTCACTACCCATCCGGCGTTTCGCAATGCGGCGGCCTCCATCGCGCAGATGTACGACGCGCTGCACAAGCCGGACATGCAGGACACGCTGTGCTGGGGCACCGACACCGGCAGCGGCGGCTACACCCACAAGTTCTTCCGCGTGGCGAAAAGCGCCGACGACCTGCGCCAGCAGCGTGACGCCATCGCCGAGTGGTCGCGCCTGAGCTACGGCTGGATGGGCCGCACGCCGGACTACAAAGCCGCTTTCGGCTGCGCGCTCGGCGCTAACCCGGCCTTCTACGGCCAGTTCGAACAGAACGCCCGGAACTGGTACACCCGCATTCAGGAAACCGGCCTGTACTTCAACCACGCCATCGTTAACCCGCCGATCGACCGCCACAAGCCGGCGGACGAGGTAAAAGACGTTTACATCAAGCTGGAGAAAGAGACCGACGCCGGGATTATCGTCAGCGGCGCGAAAGTGGTAGCCACCAACTCGGCGCTGACCCACTACAACATGATCGGCTTCGGCTCCGCGCAGGTGATGGGCGAAAACCCGGACTTCGCGCTGATGTTCGTCGCGCCGATGGATGCCGAGGGCGTGAAGCTGATCTCCCGCGCCTCTTACGAGATGGTGGCAGGCGCGACCGGCTCCCCTTACGACTACCCGCTCTCCAGCCGCTTTGACGAGAACGACGCGATCCTGGTGATGGATCACGTGCTTATCCCGTGGGAAAACGTACTGATCTACCGCGATTTCGACCGCTGCCGTCGCTGGACGATGGAAGGCGGTTTCGCCCGCATGTACCCGCTGCAGGCCTGCGTGCGCCTGGCGGTGAAGCTCGACTTCATCACCGCCCTGCTGAAGAAATCCTTGGAGTGCACCGGTACCCTGGAGTTCCGCGGCGTGCAGGCAGATCTCGGCGAAGTGGTGGCCTGGCGCAACATGTTCTGGGCGCTGAGCGACTCCATGTGTTCCGAAGCCACCCCGTGGGTCAACGGCGCGTATCTGCCGGATCACGCCGCGCTGCAAACCTACCGCGTGATGGCGCCGATGGCCTACGCCAAAATCAAGAACATCATCGAGCGTAACGTGACGTCCGGCCTGATTTACCTGCCGTCCAGCGCCCGGGATCTGAACAATCCGCAGATCGACCAGTATCTGGCGAAATACGTGCGCGGCTCCAACGGCATGGATCACGTTGAACGTATCAAGATTTTGAAACTGATGTGGGACGCCATCGGCAGCGAGTTCGGCGGTCGTCACGAGCTGTACGAAATTAACTACTCCGGCAGCCAGGATGAAATTCGCCTGCAGTGTCTGCGCCAGGCGCAGAGCTCCGGCAACATGGACAAGATGATGGCGATGGTCGACCGCTGCATGTCCGAATACGACCAGCACGGCTGGACCGTACCGCACCTGCACAACAACAGCGATATCAACATGCTCGACAAGCTGCTGAAATAGCGCAGCGGGAGGTTGCAATGCATTCAGATGAACAACGCCTGCGTTTTCGCGACGCAATGAGTAGCCTGTCGGCGGCGGTAAACGTGGTCACCACCGAGGGCGAGGCGGGCCGCTGCGGCATTACCGCCACCGCCGTCTGTTCGGTCACGGACACCCCGCCGTCGGTCATGGTGTGCATCAACGCCAACAGCGCCATGAACCCGGTATTCCAGGGCAACGGCAGGCTGTGCGTTAACGTGCTGAACCACGAGCAGGAGATCATGGCTCGCCATTTCGCCGGGATGACCGGTATGACGATGGAAGAGCGCTTTGCACTCTCCTGCTGGCAGAAAGGGCCGCTGGCGCAGCCTGTGCTCAAGGGTGCGCTCGCCAGCCTTGAAGGTGAGATTAGCCAGGTGCAAACCATCGGCACGCATCTTGTCTACCTTGTTGAAGTTAAAAACATTATCCTGAGTGACGCGGGACACGGCCTGATCTACTTCAGGCGCCGTTTCCACCCGGTCATGCTGGAGGCAGAAGCCGCCTTGTGATGCCCCCTCGCGCTGGCCTTTTTTTCCGGCCAGCGCCGCTTTCTACAAAAACTCCTAAGGTTTCCCCTAAATCACGCCGTTATATAGCCATAAGAGAAATTTTCTGCGACTGAATACTGACACTACCTGTCAGTGCATCCGCATCATTCAGCGCATACCTAAATATACAGGATGACCTTATGGCTAAAACGACGCGTAGCCGCTCGGCTGAACGTCTGGTCGATATTCTGGTTGAGCTACATTTAAACGGTGTGGTAAACCGCAGTGCGCTAATGGAGAAATTTAAAATTACCGAGCGTACCGTCTACCGGGATTTAAATGCCCTCTCTCCCATTGTTGAACATTTCGGTAACGGGCTATATCGGCTGATCCATTCTGCACAATCGCCCGGCGGACAAGGCTTACATCACACCCTTGCTAACTTCCTGAATGCTGACAGCTTTTTCCCTGAAAGAAATACGGAATTCTGGCAGAAGCTTGAAACGCGCGTTGACGAAAACCATATTCTTATTCTTGGCAATGAAGCAGAACACACGGTAGAGCGTGATATTCGCCGTCATTTAACGAAAATCGAGAAATCGATTAAAAACCATAATGTTTGTCAGATCGTTTATAAGGGTAAAACCCGTCTGATTAATCCCTATAAACTCATTAACAAAAAAAATATATGGTATTTACAAGCCACCGAAAATAGCCGACTGAAATCCTTCTCCTTGAGCCAGATTAGCTGGTTTGATATTCAGAAAACGACCTTCACTCCTGAAGAAAACGTTCTTGAGCTGCTGGAGAAAAGCCTCGACCCCTGGGTATCTGAAGATACTTTCGCAGTGAAAATATTTATTAAAGATAATATTTCACATTACTTCCTGCGCCGCGATCTTCTGCCGGAACAGGAGCTGCTGGAGGAGCAACAGGGCGGCGTCACGCTGCGCTGCCAGGCGGCACACGAGAACCAGATCCTGCCGCTGCTGTTCTACTGGCTCCCCCATATTCAGATACTGGAACCGAGCTGGCTGAAGGAGAAGCTCATCAGAACGCTGGAGAACTATCTGGCAGTGGAACGCAACCCGAATAATCAAGTGATCTCAATCACATAATTTCGCCCACTGGCGGCGAGCCGAAACCGCTCGTCGCCGCCTTTGACCGCTCACCCGGCACTTTCAACCACTCATTCATTTACCGTCCTTTACGCGCGCGTTGATCTGGCACGATCGCTCCAGCATTAATCAATACCTCCTCACAACGAACCCTGACCCTTTTTTCTTTACATAAAAAACCAGGTCTTACTATGGATACTAAAAAACTACTGAAGCACGTGCCCTGGGCCTTACTCGGGATCCTCGGCGCTTTTTGTCTGGCGGTTGTCGCATTACGCCGGGGCGAACACGTAAGCGCCCTGTGGATCGTGGTCGCGTCCGTTTCCGTCTATCTTGTGGCTTATCGCTACTACAGCTTATACATCGCGCAGAAGGTCATGAAGCTCGACCCGACGCGCGCCACGCCGGCGGTCATTAACAATGACGGCCTGAACTACGTGCCAACCAACCGCTACGTGCTGTTTGGTCACCACTTTGCCGCTATCGCCGGGGCAGGCCCGCTGGTCGGCCCGGTACTGGCCGCGCAGATGGGCTACCTGCCGGGTACGCTCTGGCTGCTCGCTGGCGTGGTGCTGGCGGGTGCGGTGCAGGACTTTATGGTGCTGTTTATCTCTTCTCGCCGTAACGGCGCCTCTCTGGGTGAGATGGTCAAAGAAGAGATGGGCCGCGTGCCGGGGACTATCGCCCTGTTCGGCTGCTTCCTGATTATGATCATCATCCTCGCGGTGCTGGCCCTGATCGTGGTGAAAGCCCTGGCCGAAAGCCCGTGGGGCGTCTTCACCGTCTGCTCTACCGTGCCGATTGCGCTGTTCATGGGGATCTACATGCGCTTCCTGCGTCCGGGACGCGTAGGTGAGGTGTCGGTCATTGGTATCGTGCTGCTGGTGGCCTCTATCTACTTCGGCGGCGTCATCGCGCACGACCCGTACTGGGGCCCGGCGCTGACCTTCAAGGACACCACCATCACCTTCGCGCTGATTGGCTATGCGTTTATCTCCGCGCTGCTGCCGGTCTGGCTGATTCTGGCCCCGCGCGACTACCTGGCGACCTTCCTGAAAATCGGCGTGATCGTCGGGCTGGCAATCGGGATTGTGATCATCAACCCTGAACTGAAAATGCCGGCGGTGACCCAGTACATCGACGGTACCGGTCCGCTGTGGAAAGGCGCCCTGTTCCCGTTCCTGTTCATCACCATCGCCTGCGGTGCGGTCTCCGGCTTCCACGCCCTGATCTCCTCCGGTACCACGCCTAAGCTGCTGGCAAACGAGAAAGACGCACGCCTCATCGGCTACGGCGCCATGCTGATGGAGTCCTTCGTGGCGATCATGGCGCTGGTTGCCGCGTCTATCATCGAACCGGGTCTGTACTTCGCGATGAACACCCCTCCGGCGGGTCTCGGTATTACCATGCCGAACCTGCACGAGATGGGCGGCGACAACGCGGCGCTGATTATGGCGCAGCTGAAAGACGCCAGCGCACACGCGGCTGCGACCGTCAGCTCCTGGGGCTTCGTGATTTCGCCTGAGCAGATCATGCAGACCGCGAAGGACATCGGCGAACCGTCCGTGCTGAACCGCGCCGGTGGCGCACCGACGCTGGCTGTCGGTATCGCACACGTGTTCCACAAAGTGCTGCCGTGGGCGGACATGGGCTTCTGGTACCACTTCGGTATTCTGTTCGAAGCGCTGTTCATCCTCACCGCGCTGGACGCCGGTACCCGTGCGGGCCGCTTCATGCTGCAGGATCTGCTGGGTAACTTCGTGCCGTTCCTGAAGAAAACCGACTCTCTGGTAGCAGGCATTCTGGGTACGGCGGGCTGCGTCGGCCTGTGGGGCTACCTGCTGTATCAGGGCGTTGTCGACCCGCTCGGCGGCGTGAAGAGCCTGTGGCCGCTGTTCGGTATCTCTAACCAGATGCTGGCGGCTGTAGCTCTGGTGCTCGGTACCGTTGTCCTCGTGAAGATGAAACGCACCAAATACATCTGGGTCACCGTGGTCCCTGCGCTGTGGCTGCTGCTCTGCACCACCTGGGCGCTTGGCCTGAAGCTGTTCAGCGCCAACCCGCAGCTGGAAGGCTTCTTCTTCATGGCTAACCAGTACAAAGAGAAGATTGCCGCAGGCGGCGCGGATCTGACCGCCCAGCAGATTGCCAACATGAACCATATCGTGGTGAACAACTACACCAACGCGGGTCTGAGCATTCTGTTCCTGGTGGTGGTGTACAGCATCATCTTCTATGGCATCAAAACCTGGCTGAAAGTGCGTAACGCCGACGGCCGTACGGACAAAGAAACCCCGTACGTGCCGGTGCCTGAAGGCGGCGTGAAGACCTCTTCACACCATTAATCCAGCATGTCACTCCAGGCCCGGATCGCTGCGCGCCACCGGGCTTTTTCTTATCAGGACCCGTTATGTTTGGTAACTTAGGCGAAGCAAAAAAATACCTCGGTCAGGCGGCGAAAATGCTGATTGGCATTCCGGACTATGACAACTACGTTGAGCATATGAAGACCAACCATCCGGATAAGCCGTACATGACCTACACTGAATTCTTCCGCGAGCGTCAGGAAGCGCGCTACGGCGGAAGTGGAGAAGGCGGCGTCCGCTGCTGCTAAAGGAGAGACCATGACCCCGATTGCCGTTACCCTGCTGACCGGTTTCCTCGGCGCCGGTAAAACCACCCTGCTGCGCCACATTCTGAACGAGCAGCACGGCTTCAAAATCGCCGTCATCGAAAACGAATTTGGCGAAGTCTCCGTAGACGACCAGCTGATTGGCGATCGCGCCACGCAGATCAAAACCCTGACCAACGGCTGCATCTGCTGCACCCGCTCTAACGAATTAGAAGATGCCCTGCTGGACCTGCTCGACAGCCGCGATCGCGGGGAAATCGACTTTGACCGCCTGGTGATCGAGTGCACCGGCATGGCCGATCCCGGCCCGATTATTCAGACCTTTTTCTCCCATGAGATCCTTTGTCAGCGCTATCTGCTGGACGGCGTGATTGCCCTGGTTGATGCGGTCCACGCCGACGAACAGATGAACCAGTTCACCATCGCCCAGTCTCAGGTGGGCTACGCCGACCGCATCCTGCTGACCAAAACCGACGTGGCGGGCGAAAGCGAAAAGCTTCGCGAGCGCCTGACCCGCATTAACTCCCGCGCGCCGATTTACACGGTGACGCACGGCGATATCGACCTGTCCCAGCTGTTCAACACCAACGGCTTTATGCTGGAGGAGAACGTCACCGCGAAACCGCGCTTCCACTTTATGGGAGACAAGCAAAACGACGTGGCGTCGATTGTGGTGGAGCTGGATTATCCGGTGGATATCAGCGAGGTCTCCCGCGTGATGGAGAACCTGCTGCTGTCGTTTGCCGACAGGCTGCTGCGCTACAAAGGAATGCTGTGGATTGACGGCGAACCCAACCGCCTGCTGTTCCAGGGCGTGCAGCGCCTGTACAGCGCCGACTGGGACCGCCCGTGGGGCGATGAAGCGCCGCACAGCGTGATGGTGTTTATCGGCATACAACTGCCGGAGGAAGAAATTCGGGCGGCGTTTGCGGGTCTGAAGAAATAACCGCATCGAACATCCCCTCTCCCCTATGGGGAGAGGGCTAGGGTGAAGGGTAAGCCCTGGTATTATTTCACCGCCTCCGGAAGCGTCACAATCCACAGCTCGCTGTCCGACTCCGGCTTCTTCAGCGGCTTCACGCTGAGCGTGGTTTCCACCGGTTTATCATCCAGCGTCAGCTTGCCTTCCGCGTTCACCCGATAATCCTTGAGCTTCTTGCCCTCGACCGGGTTTTGCATCGCTACCTTTACGCCAAAGTCGTTATCGTTCGCCACCGCAAGCGTTTTGCTGTCGATCAGCGCCAGCCCTTCGGCCTTCTCCTGCTGCCAGCCCAACGCGCGCAAATCGACGACCTGCGTTTTAGCCGCAAGGGTAATGCCGCGCTGCGCCAGGGTTTTCTCATCATCAAACTCAGGGTACTCGCCCGGCTTGTCGAAGGCGGAAAGGTCGCTCGCCTTGCTGAGATCCACCTTGTAAATCAGGTTACGCATTCCGTCGTTTTTATCGCTTCCCTGCTCAATCAGCAGGATGTGCTGGTCATCAAGCGCCACGATATCGCCGATTTTGGCGTCGCTGTTTTTGTCGTAGGCCGCGCTGTCGATGGGGTAACCGTACATTGCGGTTTTGCCGGTTGCCGGATCGAAGCTCACCAGACGCGTAAACAGCCCCTGCTTTTTGCTCTTACCGTCGATGTCCAGCGTGCTCTGCACGGCGGCGATAATGCGTCCGTCCGGCATCCGGGTCAGGCCTTCAAAGCCCCGGTTCGGCTGGCGCCATTTGATGATGTTTGGCAGGCCGCCCGCGATGGATTTCTCCCCTTCCGCGGCCTGCGGCCCGTGGATCGCCAAGATCTTCCCTTTGCTGTCGACGTTAATCAGGAACGGACCATATTCGTCGCACAGCCAGTAGCCGCCTTTTCCGTCCGGGGTGATGCCTTCTGTGTCCAGGCCACGGTTGTCACCCCTGAGCGTCTTTAAGGTATCGCTGAACGCCACTTCATTGGTGGAACCAATCACGCCGCTTTGCAGCGGCAGACCGTTAATCTCGCCTTTATCATCATGCAGCGGGCGGGCATCAACCGCCTCCGCTTTGCCGTTCTGGACGCGGATGGTCATCAGCAGCGGCGCGAAATCAGGCGTGACAAATATTTTGGCTTCGTTTTTACCCATTTTTGGCGCATCGGCGTTGGGACCGCGATCGGTCACGGTCGCAAAGGTCAGGGCATCGCCCTGCTTGCCCGTAAACAGCAGGCCGGAGCCGATTCCCACAGGGAGTCCGTTCGGAAACGCATCGGCAAACGCGCCGCTGTAGCTCACGTGGGAGCCTTCAGGGAAGCTGACGACATAGCGCTCAGCAGTGGGCTGCGCCGCGAGGCCAGAGAAAGAGAGCGCACAGCCGATAAGCACAGGAATAATTTTTCTTTTCATATTGTTAGTGTCCAGGAAGTGAAGCCAACAACGTAAAGAAGGAACGTGTCAGAAAAATGACATGGCGGAAAGCGACCTGGCGTTGCGGGACGTATAACCACCTCCAGAAATGTAAACCTGTGTCTTAATCTGTGACAACTGAAACACTTTTGGAAATTATTAGAAACTCAATTAATTCAACACGAACTACATTCTCCGGCTCGTTCAGCGTACGTTTAATCAAAACCCTGAACCATCCCTAAACGCGAATGCATTACGTATTGACTCCTTGCCGGCTCAACATTCAACCAACATTTAAAATTCAAAAACCCAACAAAATCAGCTTAAAAACTCGACAAACATCACATTTGCAGTGATAAACAGCTCTTGTTAAGGTGCCCTCAGATTAATTTGATGAAGAGGAAAAACTCATGAAAAAGCTCAACGTTCTCCTTCTTTCCGCTCTGACCGCCGTATCAGGCTCCGCACTGGCCATGGGCGGCAGCATTGAGCAGGGTAAGAACTTCACTAACCTGAACGTCGAAATGGGTAAATCAACCTCTGGTCTGTACACCGAAGGTAGCTGGCTGAAAAACACCGACGACGGCACCACGACCGGTGGCGTGGGTGCAGGCTACAACTTCGAGGTCGGCCCGGTGATGCTGAACGCAGGCGCTAAGGCCCTCTACGTTGGCCCGAAGAAAGGCGATAACGGCGTGGCGTTCCCGGTCGGCGGCGGTGTGAACGTTGCCCTGACCGACAGCATCAGGGTATTCGGTGAAGGCTACGTTGCTCCAGACGGCCTGAACAACAGCGTGAAAAACTACGTTGAAGCGAACGGCGGCGTAAGCTGGACGCCAGTGAAGCCGGTGACGCTGAAGGTGGGTTATCGTCACGTGAGCGTTGATGGCAAAGACGGTCGTCCAAACCACACGCTGGTAGACGGCGCTTACTTCGGCGGCGGCGTGAGCTTCTAATCCACCTGATAAATAAAAAACCTGCCATTCGGCAGGTTTTTTATTACTACGTTACTTACGCACCACCACCAGCTTCTGGTTCACAAATTCTTTAATCCCCAGATCCGACAGCTCGCGTCCGTAACCGGAGCGCTTCACGCCGCCGAACGGCAGCTCTGGCGCGGTATCGGTGAGCCAGTTGATGTACACCATCCCCGTCTCGATACGCGACGCCATCTTCTTCGCGCGCTCGATATCCTGGCTGAATACCGCCCCGCCCAGGCCGTAGTGGGAGTCGTTCGCCAGCGCGACCGCCTCTTCGTCGTTTTTCACCACGTACATCTGCGCCACCGGGCCGAAGAACTCTTCGAAGTACGCCGGGTTGTCGCGCGAGATGTTCGTCAGGATCGTCGGTTCAAAAAAGCTGCCGTCGCGCTGCACCGGCTTGCCGCCATAGTGCAGCGTCGCGCCGTTTTTCACCGCCTCGTTAACCTGTTTGGTCAACGTTTCTAGCGCATCTTTCGACGACAGCGGCCCCAGCGTAGTGCTTTCGTCCAGCGGATCGCCAATCTTCACCTGCTTAAACGCCTCGGTGAATTTGCTCAGGAAAGCGTCGGCGATCTTTTCATGCAGGATAAAGCGCTTCGCCGCGGTACAGACCTGCCCGGCGTTGTTGAGCCGCGCATTCACGCCAATCTTGACGGCTTTGTCCAGGTCCGCATCGTCCAGCACCACGAATACGTCGTTACCGCCCAGCTCAAGCGTGGATTTCTTAATGTGCTTCGCCGCCTGTGCGGCCACCACGCTACCGGCTTTTTCGGAGCCGGTTAATGCGGCACCCTGCACGCGATCGTCGGCAATGATGTTCGCCACCTGCTCGGACGAGATAAACAGGTTGGTCCATGCACCTTCCGGCGCGCCCGCCTCGCGGACCAGATGGACAAAGGTTTCGGCGCAGTGCGGCACGATGCTGGCATGCTTGGCGATCACCGGGTTACCCGCCGCCAGATTTGGCGCCAGAACGCGCATCAGCTGGTAATACGGGAAGTTCCACGGCTCAACGGCCATCAGCACGCCGATGGGATGATGCTCCACCCACGCTTCCCCGAGTTCGGATTGATACTTCACCGGGGCCAGAAACTTCTTCGCGTTGTCGGCGTAGTAGCGGGCGATCTGCGCGCACAGCTTCACCTCGCCGCGGCTCTGTTCGATGAGCTTACCCATCTCCTGGCTGGCGATTTTCGCCAGATCCTCGGTGCGCTCGTCGATCAGGTCGGCAAGCTTATGCAGCACCGGCAGACGCTGGCTGATGTCGCCTTTCGCCCAGTCCGAATGGTAAAGCGCATCGGCCGCCTTCAGCGCCGCTTCGATATCCGCGTCGGTATGCGAGGGGTATTCTTTGATGAGCTGGTTAGTGGCAGGGTTTACTGTCTGATAAGCCATGTCGAATCTCCTTGTTTTACCGCTTAGGGTATTAAGGGTAGTCAACATGACTGGCCGTGGACGTAAAGTTGGGTATATCCGGAAGGTTCTTAATGAAGCGCTGCCAGACGGTTCGCTGACGTGGTATAAAAAACGTCCAGAAGGAGTGCTTATGACCGATACCCGACACATCCGGCAGACTTTTCACCGCGCCTCAGGCCTTGAGCTGCGCAGCACGTGGCGGAGCACGCAGGCGTACAAACGCCATAGTCACCCTCAGCTCTCTATCGGCGCGATTATGGAAGGCCAGACCTGCTGCGTGTGCCATGACAGAGAATACATCCTTAACCCCGGGGACCTCATTGTGATCCCGGCCTCTGCGCCGCACAGCTGCAACCCCGTCGCCGGGCAACCGCGCAGCTACCATATGCTCTATATCGACACCGATCTTCCTCTGGCGCTCCAGATGATTCGCGACCCTACGCTCTTTAAGCGCTACCTTGATATTGTTGAGACGATGTCGCCTGCATCCGTGGATACGCTGCTTTCAGCCCTTCCCCGATGCGAGAAAAACGCAGATGCGCTTCGCTCAACCAGCCAGCACGTGCGGCAGGCGTTTCTTGCCGACCTGGCCGCTCCGCCTTCCCTCGACGAGCTTGCCCAACGCTTCTCGCTGCGCAAGGAGACGCTGATCCGCACCTTCAGGCAGGACACCGGCCTGACGCCGGGCAGCTTCCTCAACATCTCCCGCGTGGAGTTCGCCAAAGCGCGGCTACGTGCCGGGGACGACATCGCCGACGTTGGCTACCAGAGCGGCTTTGCCGATCAGAGCCATTTTCATAAGACCTTCGTCAGCTATACCGCCGCCACGCCGCGCCAGTACGCTACGGGCCGATCAATATCCGACAATAAATAGGTTCTTCAGCGCTGTAGCCTGACCTCGGATTGTTAACCGAGGTTGCTATGGAACTGTTATTCCCTTCCGCTTTTCTCGCCCTGGCGCTGGCGCACTTTGTTGCCCTGCTAAGCCCTGGCCCGGACTTCTTCCTGCTGGTGGGCTACGCCGCGCGCTATCGGCTGCGCGGCAGCGCCGGAGTGTGCGTCGGTATCGCCGCGGGCAACGGGCTGTATATCTTACTGGTGATAATCGGCTGGAGCGCGCTGCGCCAGTTTGCCTGGCTGTTTACGCTTATCGAGCTTTGCGGGGCGCTGTACCTGCTGTGGATAGGCTCGCATCTGGTGCGCAGCCAACCGCGGGCACTGGCGCTGAATGAAACCCGACAGCATCGCCCCTCGCTGCGTAAGCAGATCTTGCTGGGGCTCGGCTCGGCGCTGCTTAATCCGAAGAACGCGCTGTTCTATCTGGCCCTGATGACGGCGCTACTGGGGCCGGATGTCACGCTGCTTCAGCAGGCTACATGCGGCATCTGGATGGTGATGGCGGTGCTGGCGTGGGATTTAGCGCTGGTGTCGCTGTTGGGGCTATCGGTGGTTCAACAGAAGCTCAGCCGTTCGCTCTGGCTGATTGAGCGCACAGCGGGGGTGGTGCTGATGGGGTTTGGCGGGTGGGTGCTGTGGCGATTATGCGTTAATGCTATATAACCCAGCTCCATCATTTGTATTGAAACACACATTCATGATAACTATAAATTATTGCGACCAATAAATATAAAGCATTGATTTAGATCGACTTTTTAGTCGATCAATACTTTTAGCCATGATAAAAAGAGGGTTTTAATCATCATTAAAAATGCCTGAAATATGGGCAAGGACGCTTTTATGAGTACCCTGAATTTCTCCCAAACAGCAGCCTTTATCTGGTCTGTCGCAGATCTCCTGCGCGGTGATTTTAAGCAATCTCAATATGGGCGTATTATTCTCCCGTTCACCCTGCTGCGCCGCCTGGAATGCGTGCTTGAAGAAACTAAAGAGGCCGTCGTTATTGAGGCTCAAAAAGTCCGCTCTTCTCCCCTGCCTGAAGAAGCGAAAGAAAAGTTAATCCTGCGCGCCACCAACGGACTGACGTTCTTTAACGCCTCGCCGCTGGACCTGAGCAAAATGGGCCAAAACGACATCAGGGCCAACCTGGAAAACTACATTCAATATTTTTCCAGAGACGCGCGGGAAATTTTCGAGCACTTTAAATTCAGCGAATTCATCGGGTTGCTGGACGATGCTAATCTCCTCTACAAGGTGGTGCAGAAGTTTGCCACCACCGATCTTAGCCCGCAGGCCATCTCCAACCATGATATGGGGCTGGTCTTCGAGGAGCTGATCCGTCGTTTTGCCGAAAGCTCGAACGAAACCGCCGGTGAGCATTTCACGCCGCGCGATATCGTGCGCCTCACCACTTCGCTGGTGTTTATGGAAGATGACGAGGCGCTCACCAAAGAGGGTGTTATTCGAACCCTTTACGACCCGACGGCGGGCACGGGGGGCTTTCTCTCTGCCGGGATGGAGTACGTCCACGAGTTGAATCCGAAAGCGGTGATGCGCGCGTTTGGGCAGGAGCTAAACCCGGAATCGTACGCTATCTGCAAGGCCGACATGCTGATAAAAGGTCAGGACGTCAGCCGCATCAAGTTGGGCAACACCCTTTCTAACGATCAGCTTCCCGCCGACCGCTTTGATTACATGCTATCGAACCCGCCGTTTGGCGTGGACTGGAAGAAGATAGAAGCCGACGTTAACAACGAACATCGCAAAGGATTTGATGGCCGTTTCGGCCCTGGCCTGCCGCGCGTTTCCGACGGCTCGCTGCTGTTCCTGCTGCATCTGATCAGCAAAATGCGCGATGCGGATAGCGGCGGGCGCATCGGGATCATCCTCAACGGTTCGCCACTGTTCACGGGCGGTGCGGGCAGCGGCGAAAGCGAGATCCGCCGCTACATCCTTGAAGCCGATCTGCTGGAAGGGATCGTCGCGCTGCCCACCGACATGTTCTACAACACCGGGATCGCCACCTACGTGTGGATCCTGTCGAACAAAAAGGCGGCGGAGCGTAAGGGCAAGATCCAGCTGATCGACGCCAGCAAGCTGTGCAGCAAAATGCGTAAGTCACTGGGCGCGAAGCGCAACATGATGAGCGAGGAGGATATTCGGCTTATCACCCGTACCTTTGGCGACTTCGAGGTCGTGGATCTTAAAGACGCCGATGACAAACGCACTTTCGCCTGCAAGATTTTCAACAGTACCGACTTTGGCTTCCGCCGCCTGACCATTGAGCGCCCGCTGCGTTTAACGGCTCAGGTCACGGACGAATCCATTGCCGCGCTGCGCTTTGCGCCAAAACCGCTTAACGCACCGATGGCGTGCCTGTACGACGCGTTCGGTGCCTTCTGGCAGGACGAGAACTACGGCAGCTTTGCCGAGTTCGAGGTGGAAGCACGCTCCGTTATCAAGGCTGAATTCCCTGAGCTTAAAGAGAAGCAGATTAAAGATCTGCTCGACGCAACGCTGTGGCGACAACAGCGCGCGCTGATGATCAAAGCGCAAAAAATCCAGACGGTTCTCGACGGGAAACCAGGCGGTCGCGCTCAGCCGAGCGATGATTTCAACCAGTTCCAGCTGACGCTCAAAGAGGCGTTTAAAACCGCCGCCGTTAAGCTGGATGCCAAAGAGCATAAGCAGTTCATCGAGGCCATTACCCGCAAAAACCCGGACGCGGAGCCGGTCGTCAAAAAGGTGCTCAAGGAGGATGCGCAGCCGCTGTACGGCGCGTTTGCTTACCGCGGACAGGTGGTGGAGTTTGAGCAGGATGCCGACCTGCGCGACAACGAGAACGTTGCGCTCAATCCGTCTGCTTCGACCAGCGATTTGATTGAAGGCTACGTGAAGGCGGAGGTGCTGCCGCACGTGCCGGACGCCTGGATTAATGCCGATAAGCGCGACGCCCGCGACGGCGAGGTTGGGGTTGTTGGGTACGAAATTCCATTTAACCGACATTTTTATGTCTATAAGCCACCGCGCCCGCTGGAGGAGATTGACGCGGAGCTGGATGCGCTGAGCGCGGAAATTATGAAGCTGCTGCAGGAGGTACACTCCTGATGGCTAAGTATAAGGCGTATCCGGAATATAAGGATTCTGGGGTTGAGTGGTTGGGGGAGATTCCCGAGCATTGGAATATATTAATGGGGAAAAGGTTGTTTCATAGTGTGCGTACTTACGCTTTTAAAAATGATGAACAACTTGCAGCAAGTCAAAAATACGGGGTAATACCTCAGTCCTTAATGATGCAACTAAATGATTCAAAAGTAATGCTTGCACTAAAAGGTACGGATTCATTTCGGCATGTTGAAAAGGATAATTTTGTAATAAGCCTCCGTAGTTTTGAAGGTGGCATTGAATATAGTAAGTATTCTGGCTGTGTTTCACCCGCATATACTTTTTTGAAAAATGCAAAGCCTATAAGCTTTAACTATTATCAGTATATTTTTAAATGCAGACCCTTCATTTCTGCTTTACAAGCATCGACAGATAGTTTGAGAGATGGTAAATCTATAAATTATGAGCAGTTTGGCGCAATCTCTTTACCTTTCACTTCCATTATTGAACAAAATACAATCGCTAGCTTCATAAATAACGAATCAAAAAAAATTGATAATCTGATCGAAAAACAACAACGACTCATCGAACTGCTAAAAGAAAAACGTCAGGCAGTAATAAGCCATACCGTAACCAAAGGGTTAAACCCTGACGCACCGATGAAAGATTCTGGGGTTGAGTGGTTGGGGCAAATTCCCACACATTGGTCAATAAGCAAAGTTCGATATTGCTTCTTATTTGACAAAGGCCTTACTATTACTAAAGAAAACCTCCAGGATGAGGGTATACCTTGTATCAACTATGGAGAAATACATTCCAGGTACGGTTTTGAGATTAACCCAAACATTCACAAATTGAAGTATGTTAATAAAGCATATTTAAAAAATGACAAAAACTCATTACTTATAAAAGGTGACATTATTTTCGCCGACACATCAGAAGATGTTGAAGGGGCAGGAAATTTCTCACAACTCACTACTGACTCTAGTATCTTCGCTGGTTATCATACAATTATCGCTCGCCCTATAGATCGAAAAAACTATCGTTTCCTTGCTTATCTTTTCGATTGCCAGGAATTAAGATCGCAAATAAAACATGCTGTTAAGGGCGTAAAAGTATTTAGCATCACTCAAGCTATCTTACGCGGATTATCTATTTGGCTCCCACCAAAGAATGAGCAAGAGTATATATCAAAATTACTTGATAATCAGACAACACAAATCGACACCCTAATCCAAAAACAACTTCAGCAAATTGAGCTTCTGAAAGAACGTCGCACCGCCCTTATCTCCGCCGCAGTCACCGGCAAAATCGATCTCCGCGACTGGACGCCTCCCGCCAGCAGCACCGAATCATCCCTCACCGCTGAGGAGGCCACCGCATGATCGCCGACGTCACCAAAGAAGTTAATCTGCAGGGCGATATCATAAACCAGATGTGCCAAAACGGCTGGGTTCCCGGCACGGGCAGCAAGTACGATCGCGAACGGGCCCTCTATCCGCAGGATGCGCTGACCTTTGTTCAAATCACCCAGCCGCAGGAGTGGGAAAAATTCACCCGCATCTATCCCAACGACACCGAGCGTCATTTTCTCGATGCGCTGGTCGCGCAGCTTAAAAAAGCCGATGCCAACGCCACCGATCTCCAGTCCCGGACCTACGGTACTCTGGGGGTGCTGCGCCACGGCATCAAAAGCCATAATGCGCGCTTCTCATTATGCCAGTTTAAGCCGGATCACAACCTCAACCCGGGCACCCTTGCGCGCTATCGGCAGAACATCTGCCGCATCGTTCCGGAACTGGTTTACAGCCCCCACGCGAGCGGCACCGAGACGGAGGCGAAAGCCAAACGCTGGCGCATCGATCTGGTGCTGTTTATTAACGGCCTTCCCGTTGCCACTCTCGAATTGAAATCCGAGTTCAAGCAGACGGTCAACAGCGCCATTAACCAGTACAAAAAAACGCGCCTGCCGAAAGATCCGGCGACCAACAAGCCTGAGCCGCTGCTGACCTTCAAGCGCGGCGCGCTGGTGCATTTCGCCGTCAGCCAGTATGAGGTCTACATGGCCACCAAACTGGCAGGTGATGACACGTTCTTCCTGCCGTTTAACAAAGGCACCAAAGAAGGCGGCGCGGGGAACGACATCCCGGAAGATAACCAGGAATACGCCACCAGCTATCTGTGGAACGAGGTATTACTCCCTGAGAACCTGCTGAAAATCCTTGCCTGCTTTGTGCATCTTCAAATCGAGGAGAAAGAGGACTGGGACGGTAAAAAGGTCAAAAAAGAGAGCCTGATCTTCCCGCGCTATCACCAGTGGGACGTGGTGAACAAGCTGATTGCCGCCGCAGACGAAGAAGGCACCGGCAACAAATACCTTATCCAGCACAGCGCCGGATCCGGAAAATCAAACTCCATCGCCTGGACGGCGCATCAGCTCTCCTGCCTGCATAACGAAAAGGGTGAAAAACGCTTCCACTCGGTGATTGTTGTGACTGACCGTACCGTGCTGGACGATCAGCTGCAGGACACCATCTATCAGTTTGAACATGCGGATGGGGTGGTCGGGCGAATCAACAACCGCGAGGGGGAAGGCTCGAAATCGGAGAAGCTTGCCAGCGCGCTGGAGCACTCGCAGCCCATCATCATCGTCACTATTCAGACTTTCCCGTTCGTACTCAAAGCGATCGAAAACAGCACCAGCCTCAAAGAACGAACCTACGCGATCATCGCAGATGAAGCGCACTCCTCCCAGAGCGGCTCCACGGCGCGCCAGCTGAAAGAAGTGCTGATGAGCGAAGGGGCCGACGAGGATGTGGTCCTGACCTCTGAAGATATCCTCGACGCCACCCTTGCCGCACGCAGCGGGAGCAGCAACCTTAATTTCTACGCCTTCACCGCAACGCCGAAGGCGAAGACCCTGGAGCTTTTTGGCCGCAGACCCAACCCGCACGAACCCGCATCCAGAACCAACAAACCTACGGCGTTCCATGTTTACTCCATGCGTCAGGCCATCGAGGAGGGCTTTATCCTCGACGTGCTGAAGAATTACACCAATTACAAAGTCGCCTATAAGCTGCTGCAAAAAATGGGTGATAAAGATCGGGAAGTGGACAGCAATCGGGCGAAGATCAGGCTCAACCAGTGGGTGACGTTGCATGAACACAATGTCGCGCAAAAGGTAAAAGTCATCGTTGAGCATTACCGCCAGCACGTGATGCATCTGCTCGGTGGACAAGCAAAAGCGATGGTGGTCACCAGCTCTCGCAAAGCAGCTGTGCGCTATAAGCTGGCGTTTGATAAATACATTGCCGACATGGGCTACGGAAAGATCACTGCGATGGTGGCGTTCTCAGGCGAAGTTGAGTTTCAGGAAAATGACATGAACAGCCTTGCGCTGTTGCACAAGAAATTTACTGAAATCAATATGAACCCGGCGCTCAAAGGCCGCGATATGCGTAAGGCTTTTGATACCGATGACTATCAGGTAATGCTGGTGGCCAACAAGTTCCAGACCGGCTTTGACCAGCCGAAACTGTGCGCCATGTACGTGGATAAGGCGCTTGGCGGCGTGGAGTGCGTACAGACGCTGTCGCGGCTGAACCGAACCTATCCCGGCAAAAAGGAATCCGGCACCTTTGTACTCGATTTTTATAACGAACCTGACGATATTCTCGCTGCCTTTCAGCCCTACTATCAAAAGGCTGAATTGACCGATGTCAGCGATCCGGGTCTGGTGTTCGATCTGTACGAGAAACTTCGCGCGACGGGGATATTTTTATGGCACGAAGTCGAACAGCTGTGCGAGGCTTTTTACAGTAAGAAGAAATCGAATGCGACGCTCAGCAATATTTGCCTGCCCGCAGTAAACCGCTGGGCAATGCGGTATGCCTCCGCGAAAGAGGCGTATATCAGCGCCAAACAGATCTATGAGTTAACAAAAAGGGATTCTCCTAACCCCATTTTGCTCGCGAACGCGGAAAACAGTTTTAAAGCCTGCAAGCAGGAAAAAGATCGTCTGGAGATCTTCAAAAAAGATCTCGGCAGCTTTGTACGCTTTTACGAATTTATGTCCCAGATCGTCGCCTACGATGACAAGTCGCTGGAGAAGTTAAGCCTCTATTGTCGACACCTACGCCCCTTACTTCGTGAAGAGGCAACAGATGAAGATGACGTCGATCTATCCAATGTTGAAATGAGTCACTATCGGCTTTCAAAAATCATGGAGCAGCATATAAAGCTTCAGGAGGATGCGGCAGAGTATAAGCTTAACCCGGTCAATGACGTCGGCACCGCAAAAGCAAAAGATAAGAAAGAGGAGTTTATGTCGCAGGTGCTGGCGCAGCTCAACGAGCTGTTTATCACCCAAAACCTGACCGACAAAGATATGCTCAACTACGCCTTTGTGGTTTACGATAAGCTCGCAGAAAACAAACTTGTCATGACCCAACTCGACAACAACACCCGTGAGCAGGCGATGCTGGGCGACTTTACGAAAGCCATTGATGACGCCGTGATAGACAGCAACGAAGCGCACAAGGAGATGATGATGCAGTACTTATCGTCTCCTGACGTTGCCAGAGGGTTTGCTCATTTAATGTATGACATCGCAAAAATGCGCAGGGAATCGACTCATGAGTGATATCCAACTCTTCCGCTATAGTGCTAGCGGCGTAAAAGAACTTTCCGGTAAAGCAGCAACCATCGAAAAAGAGCTGCAATCCTTGATCGAATCCCGAATGGAGACCTTTCTCGGGGTTCGTTTTCTCGACAGTGAATACAGTACCGGTAAGACCCACCGTGGACGCATTGATTCACTGGGTCTGGACGAAAATAACTGCCCGGTCATTATCGAATACAAACGTCACAGCAACGAAAATGTGATCAACCAGGGGCTGTTTTATCTGGACTGGCTCCTCGATCATAAGGCTGAATTTAAGTGGTTGGTGATGGAGAAGCTCGGAAAAGAGACGGCGGAGGCTATCGATTGGTCTGGTACGCGCCTGCTCTGTATTGCCGCTGATTTCAATAAGTATGACGAACATGCCGTACAGCAGATTAACCGCAACATCAGCCTGATTCGTTACAAGCTTTTTTCTGACGATCTGCTGATGTTCGAACTGGTCAATGCCGTGGTTGAAAACGCGTTTTCAGAGGGTGCAACCGATACGCTAACCGCTGCTGCTGGCAAGCGTAACACACGATCGCATAGCGAACAGCTCGCCAGCGCATCCACAGAATTAGCCCTTCTTTTCGAACAGCTAAAAAGCTACGTCCTGTCTCTTGGGGATGAAGTGCAATACAAAGAGCTAAAGCTATACGGCGCATTCCGCCGTCTGAGGAATTTTGTTTGCGCCGGCGTTTACCCCGTGACCGATCCGCATATCCGCTTATGGCTGAAGCTGGATCCTGAGCATATTCAGCTAGAAGAGGGATTTAGCCGGGATGTAACTCATATTGGGCATTGGGGAACGGGTAACGTTGAGCTGGTCGTTCGCGATGAACATGATCTGATGAAAGCGAAACTGCTAATCGAAAAGGCTTATCAGGAGAATTGATACGGTAGTGCACATGCCGGGTGGCGGCGTTGCCTTAACCGGCATACAAAAACTGTCTGTCAGGGTACTTTGCACTTCTCTCCCACAACCCTCTATCCTTAACCCATGGAAAAAATAGCTGAACTCAAACGCGCCAAGCTGCTGGCGCTGTCGCTGCTGCTGGTTGCCGCCGCGGCCTTTATCACCACCCTGTTCCTACCGCAGACCTTCTGGGTGCGCGGCGTCAAGGCCATTGCCGAGGCGGCAATGGTCGGCGCGCTGGCTGACTGGTTTGCGGTGGTTGCGCTGTTCCGCCGGGTGCCCATTCCGTTTATCTCGCGCCATACGGCGATTATCCCGCGCAATAAAGACCGGATCGGCGACAATCTCGGCCAGTTTGTTCAGGAGAAGTTTCTGGATACCCAGTCGCTGGTGGCGTTGATCCGTCGCTATGAACCTGCGCAGATGATCGGCGCCTGGTTCAGCAAGCCCGACAACGCTCAGCGCGTCGGGCTGCACTTGATGCAGGTGATGAGCGGTTTTCTCGAACTGACCGACGACGGGCGCATTCAGCGCCTGCTCAAACGCGCTGTGCATAAGGCCATTGATAAGGTCGATTTCACTGAAACCAGCGCCGTGATGCTGGAGAGCATGACCAAAAACAACCGCCATCAGGTGCTGCTCGACGCCATCATCAATCGCCTGATTACCCTGATTCAGCGGGAAAGCACGCGGGACTTTATTGCCGATCAGATTGTCCACTGGCTGAAGACCGAGCATCCACGCAAGGCGATGGTGCTGCCCACCGAGTGGCTGGGCGATCAGAGCGCGGAGATGGTGTCGAACGCGGTGAATACGCTGCTGGACGATATCAGCCACGACCGCACGCACCAGATCCGTCAGGCATTCGACCGCGCCACGCTGAAGCTTATCGACAATCTGAAAAACGATCCGGAGATGGCGGCAAAAGCCGACAACATCAAGCACTACCTGAAAAACGATGAGGCGTTTAACCGCTATCTGGGCGAGATGTGGGCCGATCTGCGCCAGTGGCTGAAGGCAGATATGCAGAGTGAAGATTCGCGCGTGAAGCAGCGCATCGCCAACGCCGGGCTGTGGTTTGGCGAAACGCTGTCTAACGACGCCAGCCTGCGGGCATCGCTGAACGAGCATCTGGAGCAGGCCGCACACCGCCTCGCGCCGGACTTCGCGGCGTTTCTGACCCGCCACATCAGCGACACGGTGAAAAGCTGGGACGCCAAAGACATGTCACGCCAGATTGAGCTGAACATTGGCAAGGATCTGCAGTTTATCCGCGTCAACGGAACCCTGGTGGGCGGGACGATTGGCCTGATCCTGTTTTTACTCTCGCAGCTGCCTGCCGTGCTGGGGCATTAATCTGCTTTTGGCGGCGCGATGACGTAGCGGGTCGCCTCGAAGCGGTTGAGGATCAGGTGCATCAGAAAGACCATCGTCAGCGTCGCCACCAGCGAAAAGGTGACAGAGGTGATGCGGTACAGATCGCTGAACACCAGGTCAGTGTCAGGGTGCATGTTCTGCCCGAACATAATGCCGATGGTGGTGATGCTGGAAAAGCCCACGCCCGCCCCCACCTTTTCCATCACGTGGAGTCGTGCGCCAAACGCCAGCCCGAGGCCAATCAGCGGCATCATCAGCAGCATATGGCTGCTGTGATCGTAGAGTATTAGCTGCACCACCAGAATGTAGAGACAGCCCAGCACCACGCCGACCACGCGCCAGATCGAGCTCATCACCGAACCTCGGTAGTGCATTGGGAACAGAATCAAAATCCCCGCCATCAGCGCCGAAAGCGAATCGCTTAAGTCGCTAATCTGGAACACGACGAAAATCAGCGTCGCGACGGTGCCGGAGAGCAGCGACTCGTGGCGCACCCGGGCGTCGTCTTTCTCAATCAGCGGCGGCGGCTTGCGGGGCTCCACGTCCGGCAGGAGATAGTTCATCAGCGCGCTCAGGCACACCGCCATGACGCTCGCCTCGATGTTGGAAAACAGCAGCGTGTGCCAGTTGGTAGTGGGGTAGCTCATAAAGTTGAGCATCACGCTCTGGCACACCACGCCCATTGAGCCAAACAGGAACAGCGGCCCCTTGCTCATAAAGCGAAAGCGCATCACGTACAGGGCAAAAACCACCAGCGTCATGATTACCGGCCATTGCGACAGATAGCCGATAATGAAGATCATTTCGACGCAGTTAAGCGCGGCGCTGAAGATAAACTGCTTCGCCACGTGGCGATTAAAGACCGGCACCAGCGACAGCAGCATGATCGGATAGACCACAAAAAACACGCCGTAGCTGGTGTTGTAAAAGCTGGAGATGCTCAGCGCAATCATCCCGGCAAAGACGATGCGCAGGGTCTGGCGAAAGTCGTTTGCCGTGTAGACGATGTTGCCGTGCGGGGTAAAGACCCGCGCAAGGGTGCTAATAGACATAGTGAAGCAGGCTCACCAGGTGGATTTGCATCCCGGAGAAGAAGCGCGCAAACGGCCCTTCGCTGTTGTAGAGCTGTACGGTCGCGCGGGCGCCGGTCGGCAGATACTTCGGCAATTCTTCGTCCAGCGCGACGTGAATGCGCATGCGCTGGGCGTCGCGCACCCAGCGGTTGGAGGTTTCCGGTTCGGACAGTTGACCGTTAACGGCCTCCTGACCCGCCAGGATCCCCGCGTCGCTGCTGGTGACGTGGGCGCGGAAAACGCGCCCCGGGAAGGCGTCAAACACCACGGCCGCATCGGTGCCCTGATGGGTATGGCGCAGGCTCTTCTCACGGAAATCGGCCACGATATCGGTCTGGTTGTTCACCAGTGCCAGCGCGGCGGAACCGGAGGAAGCGTAGAAGCCGGGGCTCAGCTGCAGGTTACTGACCGTGCCGTCCGCCTGGGCGTAGACCTTCGTCCAGCCGAGGTTCAGCTCAGCGTCATCCAGCGCGTTGCGGTATTTTTGCAGCGTCACGTTGCGGTGTTCTTCGCGCTCACCACGCTGGATGCGCAGGTTGCGGATGTTGGCCTGAATCGTGCTGACGGACTGCTCGCTGCTCTGCCAGGTGGTGCGAACCTTATCCAGATCCGCCTGCGAGACGTTCTGCAGCGTGCTCAGCTTCTGGTAGCGGTCAAAGGTCACTTTGTCGTTACGCGCGGTCAGCACGGCGGTTTTCAGGCTGGCCTGCGCGGCGGCGATCTGCGCATCCAGCTGTTCGTTAGACAGGCGAGCCTGCTCGAGCGCGATTTGCGCCGCTTCCACCTTATTGCGAAACGGCGTGTCGTCGAGTTCAAACAGCAGATCGCCTTTCTTCACCTGGCTGTTGTTATGGACATGTACCGCCGCCACGTAGCCGGAGACGCGCGGAGACACCGGCGTCACAACGCGCATCACGGTGGAGTCCGGCGTCAGCGGGATCCAGATATCCGCGACGATAAAGTAGACAAACATCAGCAGGAAAGAGGCAATACTCACCCTTACCCAGCGGGCAAACTTTTGTTCAGGGGTCATTATTTTTCGATCTTGTTATCTTCTTCGCGGATTGTCCGCAAATTGCAGGCGATTTGATTCAACGTGGCGCTGAAAATATCGAGATGTTCCGGCGCGATGTTTTGCGATACGCGCGCCTGATACGTCTCAATCACCTGAGTGAGCCTTTGTAACAGGGCTTTTCCCTCAGGCGTCAGCGTCAGAAGCCGGATGCGCTTGTCATAAGGCGATGTGGTGCGCAGCAGGTAACCCTGCTTTTCCAGCTGTGTCAGGGTGCGCATCAGCGGCGGCAGTTCAATGCCCTGCACCTCCGCCAGCTCACTCATTGAGACGTTATCCCCGAGCTGATGAAGCTGCATCATCACCGTCCAGCTCGACTGGGTTAAACCGGTATCGAGAATGGCGTCGTCGATGACGGCACGCCACTGGCGCACGATCATCGCCATCCGCATGCCCATCGGCCTTCGACAGAACAGTTCTTCTTCTCTCATGGGGAAACCTCTCGTCACACGCGGTCAAGATAATAGTTATCAGGGTAAGTATCAAGAAACGAGAGGCAAAAGCGCAGGAATTGCGAAAGGTGTTACTGGAGGCGATGTACGCGTAGGCCCGGTAAGCGCAGCGCCACCGGGCGTTTTTAGCGGCTAAAAAACCTCTTTACAGCGGCCTTCCCCGACGCCGTCACCACCACCTCCCGATACCCCGCCACCCGCTGTATCCAGCCTTTGCTTTCCATGTGGATGAGCAACGCAGCCCCCGCCTCACCGCCGAGATGAAACCGCCGCTCGCTCCAGTCCAGGCAGGCGCAGCAGGCCTTCCGGCGCGGGTGATCGCTTAACGAAACGCCAAGCGCCAGGAACTGCTCCCGGCCATACAGCGTGAGCGCTGAACCGTCTGCCTCCAGCCAGCTTTCCGCCTGCATGAAATCATAGATCTGCACCGCCACCGTACCGGCAAGATGGTCGTAGCAGGTCCGGGCTTCACGCATGGCTTTCGGCGCGGTGGTTTCCGGCGGGGTAATACGGCTCCAGGAAAGCCCCATCATTTGCTCCACCAGCGCCGCCACGTCGTGCCCGGCAAGACGATAATAGCGATGCCGCCCTTGCGACAGGCAGGTAATTAGCTGACCTTCAACCAGCCGGGCGAGATGCCCGCTGGCGGTCGACGGGGCGACGTCTGCCGCCGCACTCAGTTCGGTGGCCGTCCACGCCCGCCCGTCCATTAGCGCACAGAGCATCTTCACGCGCGACGGATCGGCCATGGCAGCCGCCACCGCGGCAATCGCCTTTTCCAGCATCGCGCTGTTATCGGGGGGTAAACTCGTCTTAAGCATGGGCCGCCCAGGGTTCGGTGATCTCTGCGGCCAGCTTATCATCATCCGTCAGCAGAATAAGGTGATTCGCATGGTCGCTGTACTGAGTCAGGATAGACACGCCGCGTGCCGCCAGCGCCGCCGCGATTTCACCCAGCTCACCGGGGCGTTCCTGCTTAAGCTTTCTGACCACCGGCTGTCGCACCGCCTGTACGGTAAACCCGGCGTCGAGCAGCGCGCGTCGCGCTTTTTCCCCGTCTTCCACCAGGAAATGGGCATGTGTACCAAATACGCCACCGCCCTCCAGCCCCACGCCGTTGCGGCCCAGCAGCTGTCCAAACCGCGCCAGTTCACCCGGGGTATCGCGAAAAATGACATGAACGTCATACATCGGCATGCCCTCCGGTTTCGGAACTGTATTCCCGCACCAACTGCGCCACCCGGATGCGGTAGTACGCAAAAATTGACTCACGCCCTTCGGCCTGCGCCGCCTGATGAAAGACGTTCTGCTTCCAGCGGCGGACGGCCTCTTCATCCCGCCACCAGGAAAGGGACAGGATTTTGCCGTCGGTGGTCAGGCTCTGGAACCGTTCGATATCAATAAAGCCGTCGATGTCCGCCAGCAGCGGCTTAAGCTCTGCGGCAAGCTGAAGATAGCGCGCCTGATGGGCAGGCGCGGCTTTAGCTTCGAAAATGACTGCGATCATGGTTTTCTCTCCGTTGCGATGTTGGGGAGAGCATGCGGGATGGAAAAGCACAATGCTTCGGTAAAGAGCGAAGTTTTAGCCCACAATCGACCTCGGCTCCATAAACGCCCGAATTCCCCACTCGCCCATCTCGCGCCCCAAACCGGAGTGCTTGAAGCCACCGAATGGTGCTTTCGGTTCATGAGCCAGGGTGTTCACCAGCACGCGACCGGAAACAATCTGCTGCGCCACGCGTCGCGCGCGGTTTACATCACTACCCAGCACCATCGCGCTCAGGCCGTAGTCGGTGTCGTTGGCAATGGCGATCGCCTCCGCCTCGTCACGATAGGGGATCACGCACAGCACCGGGCCGAAAATCTCGTCACGGGCAATCGTCATCCGGTTGTTCACGTCGGCAAACAGCGTCGGACGCACGAACCAGCCGTCCCGCGTGCCTTCCGGTCGCCCTTCACCGCCCGCCAGCAGGCGTGCCCCCTCTTCGATACCTTTCCGGATATAGCCCTGCACCCGCAGCCACTGCTTTTCGCTGACCATGGGGCCGACGTCCGTTGCGCTATCGCGCGGGCCGCCGGATTTCACCGCCGCCACGGCCTGCGCCAGCGCGGTTTCGATCTCTGCCTTGCGCGCCTGCGGCACCAGAATGCGCGTTCCGGCCACGCACGCCTGCCCGCTGTTCATAAACCCGGCCTGGATCGCCAGCGGGATCGCCTGCGCGAGATCCACATCATCCAGCAGGATCGTCGGCGATTTACCGCCCAACTCCAGCGTCACGCGCTTAAAGCTTTCCGCCGCGTTACGCAGGATCGCCTTACCGGTATTCGTGGAGCCGGTGAACGAGATTTTTGCCACGTTCGGATGACGGCTAATCGTTTCGCCTACCGTCTCGCCGCGTCCGGTGACGATATTAAATACCCCTGGCGGTAATTCAGCATCGCGCAGCGCTTCGGTGACAATCTGCGTTTGCAAGGCGCTCATTTCGCTCGGCTTGATCACCGCCGTGCAGCCCGCAGCCATCGCGGCTGCCAGCTTGCCGCAGATAAAGCCCGCGTCGCTGTTCCAGGGCGTAATCAACCCGGCCACCCCAAGCGGCGTCATCTGCACCGTCGCTGCACCTGCGGGGGTGACAAACTCAAACGCCTCCAGCGCCTCGATGGCCTGAGCAATCACCTCCGCCGGATAGCTGGCCATCCACGCCGAGCGCGAGGCGGGCGCGCCGTACTCTTCAATGACCGCTTCCAGCAGATCGTCGTGGCGAGCGGCCACGGCGGCGTGCATGCGCTTCAGCGCGGTGATGCGTTCCTGTTTTGTGGTCTGCGACCACGCCGGAAACGCCGCTTTTGCCGCCGCAATGGCGCGCGTTGCGTCAACCTCATCCGCCAGACGAACCTGGCCGATGACCTGCGCCGTCGCCGGATTGTACAAATCAAACCACTCGGTACCGTGCGGGGTAACAAACTCGCCGTTAATAAAGATCTGTTCGATGGTGTGCATATAAACCTCCTCAGGCTGTGTGAGCCCAGTCTGTCACGGCTTCTCCGTTGCGATAATCCACGCTATGCTGCAAGGGTTGTTTCGATTTTCAGGATAATCTATGCATCGTTCAGGTCTGACAGAGCTGGAAGTAGTGATGGCGGTGGTGCGGCGCGGCAGTTTTCGCGGCGCGGCACAGGAGCTGGGGATGTCCGCCACGGCGGTCAGCAACGCCATCGCCGGGCTGGAAAGCCGCCTTGAGACGCGACTTTTCAACCGCACCACCCGCAGCGTGGCCCTCACCGACGCCGGGCAACGGTACGTGGCGCGTATCGGCCCTGCCCTGCAGGAGATCCGTCTCGCCAGCGAGGAGATCCACAGCGACACCGGGGAACCCGCCGGTACGCTACGGCTGAACGTGCCGAACCATATCGGCACGCTGTTTCTGGACCAGTTGCTGATCGACTTCATGATCCGCTACCCGAAGATGCGCGTAGAGACCGTCAGCGAAGCGCGAATGATCGACATCGTCGCGGAAGGCTATGATGCGGGGATCCGCCTCGAAGAGTCCGTCCCGCAGGACATGATCGCCGTGCCGCTGACCGGTGAGATCCGCCAGCTCGTCACCGCCACGCCGGACTATTTCGCCCGTCACGGCATACCCGAAACGCCGGACGATCTGCTTTCACACCAGGGGATCGGCATGCGCATGGCCCACGGCGGGATCTACCGCTGGGAGCTGGCGCGTCGGGGGGAAACGTACGCCCTTGCCGTGCCGCCGCGCTTTGCGACGTCCGATCTTTTTGCCTCGATCCGCGCCGTGAAAGCAGGATTAGGGGTGGGATTTTTGCCGGAACTCTATATTCGGGACGAGCTGAAAAGCGGGGAACTGGTGAGCGTCTTAAACGACTGGGCGCAGCCGTTTGCCGGGCTGCGCCTGTACTACCCCGGCCATCGCCACGTCCCGCCGGGACTGCGGGCGCTGGTGGCGATGATCCGCGAGCGCGGAATTATTCCAGGTTAGCCTTGTTCAGCCCGTACGCCGCGTCCAGCGCGCCGGGCGCCATGCGGGAGGTGATCCCCAGACGGTTCCAGGCGTTGATCGCCACGATGGCGAAGTTCAGCTCTGAAATCTCGACATCCGAGAAGTGCTCCGCCACGCTGCGGTACAGCGCATCGCTTACGCCGTGAACGCTAATCTGGGTCAGCGCTTCGGTGAACGCCAGCGCCGCTTTCTCGCGGGCGCTGAACAGCGGGGACTCGCGCCAGGCCGCCAGATGGTACAGGCGCAGCTCGCGCTCGCCGGCGATTTTGGCCTCTTTTGAGTGCATATCCAGACAGAACGTACAGCCGTTCAGCTGCGACACGCGAATGTCAATCAGGTGTTTCAGCGCCGGGTCGATGGAGGTTTTTGCCACCTCCATGCTCAGGGCAGACAGCGCGTTGGCGAGGACAGGTGTAACTTTATGGTGGTTAACGCGAGTGCTCATTGTCTTTCCTCTTTTTGTGCGGCATGTGCCGTGCGATGAGGCAAATCTACGCCGTTCATGACATAGTAAAAAGATACAAAAAGCGTGAAATGAGGTAGGACATGAAGCCGGGCTATCACGAGATTTATTCCCGCTACCGCGATAACATCATGCGCGGCGTGCTGAAGCCGGGCGATAAGGTGCCTGCCATCCGCGTGCTGGCCGAAGAGCTGAAGGTGGCGCGTAAAACCGTCGAAACGGCGTATGCCATTCTGACGGGCGAAGGGTATCTGGTGAGCCAGGGGGCGCGCGGTACGCGGGTTAACCCGGACTTACTGTTGCCGGACAAGACAGCCCCCGCGGAACAGCCCACCGGCACGCTTCCGGCATCGCTCATCAGCCAGCGCGAGCGGGCGGGGTTTCTGCGCCCCGGCATCCCGGCCCTCGACAGCTTTCCATATAAAAAATGGCTGCTGCTGGCGGGCCAGGCGACGCGGGCCATGCGTCAGGAGGAGATGCTCAACCCGCCCGTTCTGGGCTGGTATCCGCTGCGCCAGGCCATCGCCAGCTATCTCAACATTTCGCGCGGGCTGTCCTGCAGCGCCGAACAGGTGCTGATCACCAGCGGCTACAGCGGTAGCCTGCGGCTGATCCTCGACACCCTAGCCAGCCGCAGCGACAAGGTATTGTTTGAAGATCCGGGCTATTTTATGGGCCAGCAGCTGCTCAAGCGGATCGTGCCGCGCCTGCACACCGTGCCGGTCGATCGCTGCGGCATCGATACGGACTACCTGCTCCACCACCATCGCGACGCACGTTTTGTCATCGTCACCCCGTCGCATCAGAGCCCGCTGGCGGTGACGCTCTCCCTGCCGCGCAAGCAGCAGCTGCTCGACTGGGCCAGCCAGAACGAGGCGTGGATCATCGAAGACGATTACGACGGAGAATTCCACTACACCCGCAAGGTGCTGCCGTCGCTGAAAAGCCTCGACCAGCACGACCGGGTGATTTTTATGGGCACCTTCAGTAAAACCATCATGCCGTCGCTGCGCATGGGCTACGTGGTGATGCCCGCCAGCACCGTCGGGGCCTTTACCGACTGCGCGGACATCACCACCAGCGGCCAGCCGGTGCTGACGCAAAAGATCCTCACCGCGTTTCTCAACGAAGGGCACTTTTTCCGTCACCTGAAAAAGATGCGCGCGCTGTATCAGACCCGCCGCGACTGGATGATTGCCGCCCTGCAGGAGGTGTATGGCGATCTGTTTTTCACCGAGCAAAACGACGGCGGGATGCATATCGTGGCGTTCCTGACCAAAGGAAGCCGTGACCGGGAAGTGGCGCGCTGCTGGCAGGAACAGCAGCTGCAGGTCAATGCGCTCTCGGAGTGGTATCGCGGGTCGGGCAAACGCTACGGACTGGTGATGGGCTATAACAACGTGCGGTCGTATCAGGAGGCGCTGGATTTACTGGAAAGGCCGAAGCGGCAGACGTTTGAGCTGTTGCGCTGAACATCGCCGGGTGCGGCTGCGCCTTACCCGGCCAGGGGTTTAAATATCATTGCGGGATAAACCAACGTCCTTCAGCTGCTCGTCGCTCATCTGGCTCAGGATGCGGCGGGTACGGTTGATGCGATACCAGTTGCAGATCGTTTTTCCGATCCAGACAAACACGACGAACGGACGTTTTGAACGATTCTCGTAAAATTCCATGATGCTCTCCTCACTGTGCCAGTGGGGTTATCATCCCGGAAATCCACCCGTGCAATACAGATGCAAAAACAGCTTTTGTTTAACATACAGATCCGCTAAAACAGTATCTGCATGCCAATTTTCGCAGCAATCTGTACTGGTTTTATAATCTGTATGGTGAAAACAAAGGATACAGCATGACGCGCTATCAACATCTCGCCAACCTTCTGGCAGAACGCATTCAACAAGGTCTGTATCGCAGCGGCGAACGTCTGCCGTCGGTGCGTGCGCTGAGCCAGGAGCACGGCGTGAGCATCAGCACCATACAGCAGGCCTACCAGATCCTCGAAAACCTCCAGTTGATAACCCCTCAGCCGCGCTCCGGCTATTTTGTCTCGCCGCGCAAGGCCCAGCCGCCCGTACCGGCAATGACGCGCCCGGTGCAGCGCCCGGTGGACGTTACCCAGTGGGATGAGGTGATGATGCTGCTGGACGCCCGCGCCGACAAAGAGATGATCTCCTTTGGCGGCGGTTCGCCGGACATTAACCAGCCGAGCCTGAAGCCCCTGTGGCGCGAGATGAGCCGCATCGCGCAGCATAACCCCGGTGAGATGCTGAGCTATGACGTGCTCGACGGGCGCCTGGAGCTGCGCGAGCAGATCGCGCGCCTGATGCTGGACGGCGGCTCTACCGTCTCGGCAAGCGACATTGTGATTACCAACGGCTGCCACGGTGCGCTATCAATCGCCCTGCTCTCGGTATGCAAACCTGGAGATATCGTGGCGGTGGAATCGCCGTCGTTTCACGGCACCATGCAGATGCTGCGCGGGTTTGACATCAAGGCGATTGAAATTCCTACCGACTCTGAAACCGGGATCAGCATCGAAGCGTTAGAGCTGGCGCTGGAGCAGTGGCCAATCAAGGCGGTGATTCTGGTGCCCAACTGCAATAACCCGCTCGGGTTTATCATGCCGGAGGCGCGGAAAAAGCAGGTGCTGGCCCTCGCCCAGCGGCACGATATCGTGATTGTTGAGGATGACATTTACGGCGAGCTGGCAGCGGAGTACCCGCGCCCGCGCACCATTCATTCGATGGATATCGACGGCCGCGTGATCCTCTGCAGCTCGTTTACCAAAACCGTGGCGCCGGGCCTGCGCGTCGGCTGGATTGTACCGGGACGCTACTACGACCGGGTGATGCACATGAAATACGCCGCCGGCGGGTTTAACGTGCCGGGCACGCAGATGGCGGTGGCGGCGTTTATTCGCGACGGTCATTACCATCGCCACGTGCGCCGCATGCGCCAGATTTATCAGCAGAATATGGAAACCTACACCTGCTGGGTACGGCAGTATTTTCCGGCAGAGATTTGCGTCACGCGCCCGCAGGGTAGCTTCCTGCTGTGGATTGAGCTGCCGGAGAAGGTCGACATGGTGTGCGTCAGCAAGCAGCTGTGCCGGCTGAAGATCCAGGCCGCGGCCGGGTCGCTGTTTTCCGCATCAGGGAAGTACCGCAACTGCCTGCGGATCAACGTGGCGCTGCCGCCGACGGAGAAACATCGCGAGGCGCTGAAGAAGCTGGGTGAAGCGATTGTGATTGCGATGGAGGAGGGCTAGTGCGGCCTGATGCCCTCACCCCGCTCCTCTCCCACAGGGAGAGGGAGAAAACCGTGCTGCACTACTCGTCGAAGTACCAGTATCCCTGGTTAATCAGCCCGGTGAGCTCTTCAACAAATGCCGGGTTTTTCAGCGCATCGCCCAGCTCGGCCTGGCCGAGTTCCGTGTAGCGGCACAGCGCATCCGCCGCCTTCGCGTCTACCGTCTCCAGCTGTTCGCTGTTGATAAAGAAGCTGCCGTTGACGTTCAGCACGCGCAGGCCGCTCAGGCGAGACAGCGTTTCGCCGCCCTGCAGCGCGTCCAGCACCTCTTCCGGCGCGTAAGGCGGCTCGGCGGCGGCGATATCCAGCTCGTGACGCGGCGTGGAGACAAAGCTGCCGAACCATTTTGTGAAATCATCAGGCTTGCCGATCATGTCGATCATCATCTGACGAATGCGATCGAGCTCGTACTGCTCCACGCGGCCCGGGTGTTCGCGGCAGGTCAGATCCGGATCGCTGTAGTGCTCGCCGCCCAGATCGTTCTCCAGCGCGTAGTCGGCGAAGCTGCTGATCAGATCGCGGCCGTTCGGCCCGCGGAAGCCGATGGAGTAGTTGAGCGCCGTTTCATGGGTAAAGCCGTCGTGCGGGAATCCTGGCGGGATGTAGAGGATATCGCCCGGGGCCAGATCTTCGTCAATAATCGGCTCGAACGGATCCACATGCAGCAGTGCCGGATGCGGGCAGAACTGACGCATCGGCAGCTTGTCGCCCACGCGCCAGCGGCGGCTGCCCATCCCCTGAATGATAAACACGTCGTACTGATCGATATGCGGACCCACGCCGCCGCCGGGCACGGAGAAGGAGATCATCAGGTCGTCCAGACGCCAGTCCGGCAGAACGCGGAACGGACGCACCAGCTCCGCGGCGGGCATATGCCAGTGGTTCACCGCCTGCGCCAGCAGCGACCAGCCGGTTTCGCCCAGATCGTCGAAGTGCTCAAACGGACCGTTGCTGGCCTGCCATTTACCGTTGAAATGGCTTACCAGACGGCTATCGACCTCCGGCTCCATCGCCAGACCCGCCAGCTCGTCCGGTGTAATCGGGTCGACAAAATTCGGGAAGGCATTTTTCAGCACAACGGGTTGTTTTTGCCAGTATTTCTCAAGAAATTCCGGCCAGTTCAGGTTCAGTTGATACGCCATGGGTAGCACCAGTGAGAAGGGAAACAGGCGCGATTATGGTGGAGAGCGTGGAGGGCTGCTTTGTCGTGGGTCAAGCGCAGATGATTTGCCTGCCACGCGCGTGTTGGCAATGATAAACCTGGTCATTAGGTGAAGTGGTATTAAAGTAAAACTTAAATGATAATTTTTCCTGAACCTTTTCCCCTGTCCGATGTTTACTTTTACTCAAAACATCTTACCTCTTAAAACTGGTAGTTTTTTAATTTTAAGAACAAGATTAGTATTAGAGATTGTCATTTTTTATATTTAGCTCTAAGCTATTTTCTTTTGCATACCTGGCTCATTAAAGGCAATGATTAGAATCACAAGGACCGTTGAGAGCGAACATTGCTTACAAGAATATATTTCAACGTTTTCTGTCGTAAATAATCTTATTGACCGACACCTTTCTAAAACTTATCTAAATCTTTTTGCCCGCCCTCAGCAGGCTGAAGATGGTGCGGTTGAATGGTATAGCGAAATAAATGGTAAGCCCCAACGCTTTAACGCTTTAAACGTCGTTGAGCGAGACAAAATCGCCATACTCCTCTCACAAAAGCTGGCGGCACTCACTCAACTTCATCAAACACTCTCGACTAGCGCGCAGACTTCTCCCGAAACACTGCAGTTACTGGCAAAAATAGCCAGACAGCCCTCACCAGAAAGAATATGGATCGTTGACGGTCAGCCTGTGATTACAGGCTGGGACATCATGCCGGCAACTAAGTTGCCGGCAGAACAGCTGCCTAAAAAGCGTGGGTGGTTATGGCTGGGGCTTTTAGCGCTGGCTCTGCTTCTGGCTCTTGTTCTCCTGCGCGGCTGCTGGCCGACTGTCAAAGTAGTCACTCCTGCCGTTTCTCCCGTCCAGCCAGCCCCTGAGCATCAGGTCAAAATGCTCTGCCCGGCACAGCGGACAAAACAGCAGGCACCTGAAATGGTTATTATTTTTGATGCTTCTGGCTCTATGGCCATGAGCATGGATGCCACACCAGAAGAGATAATGCGGTGGATGCAGGATAAACCTGTACCCGGTATCGATCGTGAACCTCGCCGCATTACGCTCGCGCATCAATCCGCTAAACACATTATCGATGACGTGCCAAATGACATGGACATTAGTCTTATTGCCGCAGCTAACTGCCACCAGGTGAGCGCAACTCCGGCTTTCCTGCCGGAACAACGCGCTGAGCTAAAAAAGTTAATTGATAAAATCCAGCCGGTGGGTAAAACCGCTCTGGCAGAGGCGTTAGAAGAGGCGGGGAAACGAGTTAATGGCGTTGACCGTGATGCCATAATTCTACTGGTGACGGATGGGGAAGAGACATGCGGAGGCTCGCCTTGCGATGTCGCGCTTGAGCTAAAAAAACGTAAGCCCCGATTACAGGTCAATGTTGTCGATATCATGAATACCGGCGCCGGAAACTGTATTGCCAGCAATACAGGTGGAAAGGTATTTGCTGTCAATAATACGCAGGAATTTAATAAGATGATGAACAACGCCGTGAAGGAATATATACCGCAGGGTTGTGACTAACACATTAGAGAAAATGAATACATTGCCAGAAATATAGTTTCACAGCGAAACTTTTTTTGCGGTAATCGGATATGCGCACGTCCCAATAATAAGTTTAGTTTAGGTCTAAACGTTTTCGGCCACTTGCCGATAATACTCAATATTTTGTTGCTATAAACAAATGACGCAGATTACAAGGCGTATTTGCGGCGTCCTTTTCCACAGTGGAACCAGCTTTCACTTGTTCGTTTAACAGCAAAGGCATGCAGCGTGAAAGAAATTTTTCTATGCAGTGACAAGCTCGATAAATATCAGTCGATGGGTGAGAATGGACAGGCAGTATATATTTCCGCATTACAGCTGCGTGAAACCCTACGACTTAGAAAACAAACGGCGGTTGCTGACACTTTAGCCATCCCGCAAATCAGCGAGCATGGCGATCGAATCGACTGGTATGCCCCGCTGGCCGGTGACGTTATTCCATGGACGGCCGCAACGGAAGCTGAGCGCCAGGCCGCGCTCGCGCAACTCGAAACCACCCATGCAGCGTTTCGCCAGATAAGTAATGAATTTGCCCAAAGCCAGCAGCCGGAACGCCGGCTCTTTGGGAAATTACTTGAAAAAGCGATGCAATTCCCCGATCAGCAGCACGTGTGGCTGGTAGGTGGAAAGCCGGTCATCAGTTTTTGGGGATTTGTGAACGCCACTAACCAGGCCCGCATCGAGCCGCTAGACTGTTTGCGTCCAATATCTACAGCCTTGCCTCCGCAATCAGCAAGTATTGAACCGGTGATACCAGAACGCACCTTTACGCATCAAAGGCCCGCCAAAAGACGCTGGTGGTTGCTCTTACCCGCATGGTTGCGTTGGCTACTGCCGCTACTTCTGTTACTCCTTTTAGCGCTACTGTTCTTACGGGGTTGCATGCCAGGCATAACGATCCCTGGTATTTCATCTTCTGTACCCGCTTTGCCCGCGCCCCACCTTCCAACAGCCGAATCTCTTGCGCCGTCGTCAAGGGCCATCATCAGCACAACAACGTCTAAGGCGAACCTGCATTCGACAACGGGCAGTGAGATTTTAAGCGCCACGGGCACTTCACTCACAACGTCACAAGAGCAATCAGCATTACAAACGCCGTCACAAAGCGCAGCAGCAACGGCATCTGCTGTGGATCCTGCGTCAGCCACGAATAGCCCTCATCCCGGCGGAACAGCACCTGCTCTCGAAGCGCCATCAGCCAATACCTCAGCTGGTGCTAAAGTCCCGTTGACCCTGCCTGCATCTTCACTGGCACAAGGAAATACCCGTTTTCTGGACGGGAACTGGCACGCAGGGGCTGGTATTCAGGATCAACGCACAGGAAAGCCCCTTAGTCTGAGTTACCAAATCAATGACGGTAAGGGCGAAGTACAGATGATCCGTGGCGACGGTGTGACCTGTCGTGGCGCGGTCAATGCGGCCATTCAGTCAGGTCATCTCGCCATTAACAATCAGGGAGAAGCACAGTGCTCCGATGGCTCACGCTACCAAATGCCAGAAATTCTGTGTGCTCCCGGCGCGCAAAACATTGCGAATTGCAAAGGCCGTTACGACGCCAAAACACTTTTCCCTATTTCGATGAAGCAGGAGGCAAGTCAGTAAATGCTCGCTGAACTCACTGATTTTAAAAAACAGGTCAAACTTATTCGCGACAGCGGGATCCAGTTCCTTGATTTCGCCTTTACCCTGCCAACGCGTAAAGAATATGGGGAATTTCTTCGTCAACAGGGTGACGAGGCTATTATGCGGCTTATCTATAATGAGAGGGAAGATAAGCTGCAGCTCCCTCTGCCTGACAGCGAACCTCCTCGCTACGCAGACTCCGACTACACATTGACGACCGAAGAGTCGCTACGCCTCTATCGCGGCCTCTGGTTACCGCTGCCATTTTTCCGCTTCAACCCGCCACGAGCCTTTGCTCATGGGCCCTATAACTGGTCACGCGTCCAGTTCCATGAGCTGCCTGAGCCGGATGAAAAGGGTAATACCTGGCGCGCTACTCTGATTTTTGATACCAAAATTTTCCCGGATCGCGAGAATACGCAGTATCTCGCACCGGGCGAGGATGATATCCGTTCAGGTGCGGGATTTGCTCTGGCACGCCATCCTCACGAGATGAGGGAGTTTCTCTCACTGCCATGGGTGGATGAATGGCTACGGGAAATTTTCAGTACTCAGGCTCGCGAAGTATTACGCCAACATATTGATGACATTGATGAAAAACTGCTGCAGAAGGAACATCAGGCGCATTATCTTAACCTGCTGCATGTCCTGGCGACGACGATTGTCGTTCCTGAAGTACAGGTCAATGACGTAAAAATCCGGGACTCAGCGATTCCTGTAGACCTCGTGCTGGACATTGGTAACTCACGTAGCTGCGGCATCCTGATCGAAGAACATCGTGACGACAATAAAGGGCTTTCTCAACTTTATCAGCTTCAGCTCCGCGATTTGAGCCAACCGCAATTTGTTTATAACGAGCCTTTTGACAGCCGTCTCGAGTTTGCCCAGGCCGAATTCGGCAAGCAGGATTTCTCGCTAAAAAGCGGGCGCAGCGATGCCTTCACATGGCCAACCATTGGACGCGTCGGCGGAGAAGCCTTCAGAATGGCGGCTCAACGCCTGGGTACCGAGGGCTCAACAGGGATCTCCAGCCCTAAACGCTACCTCTGGGACGATCAACCCTATTCACCGGGATGGCGCTTTAGCCAGGCCTTCGTGAAAAGTGACAGAGAGCCGTTAGCCACTGCAGCACCGCTGCTGTATATGGTCAACGATCAGGGGAAATTGCTCATTCGCCTGAAAAATGAAGAAGACCGTATGCCCGTCTTCACGCCGGTATACAGTCGTAGCTCGCTGATGACGATGATGTTGTCAGAGGTATTAAGCCAGGCTCTCATGCAAATCAACAGCCCTTCACAGCGGCTGAAGATGAACCACGCCAGCACACCGCGTCGTTTACGAAATGTCATTATGACTGTCCCTCCGGCGATGCCAAAGCCTGAGCGCGCTATCTTTGAGGAGAGCATGCATGACGCTATCCGCATGGTCTGGAAAGCGCTCGGCTGGGAAGAGATGGATTATGAAGGCGATGACCCGCAGTGCTTGAAGTACGCCCATCCAGGCGTACACGTGAAGTGGGACGAAGCCACCTGTGGGCAGTTGGTATATCTCTATAACGAAACGCAGAACTACTTTGGCGGTCGCACGGACGAATTTTTTGCAGCTACTCGCCGTCCCGATACTCAAAAAGACACCAGCGATACACGATCATTAAAAATCGCGTCGATTGACATTGGCGGAGGAACGACCGACCTCGTCATTTCTCGCTACACGCTGGATGAAGGCCAGGGCATTAACGTCCGAATTACCCCGAAACAGCTTTTCCGTGAAGGGTTTAAGGTAGCAGGCGACGACATACTGCTGGATGTTATACGGCTTTTCCTCCAGCCAGCAGTAAAAGCGGCCATGACCAAAGTCGGCCACAGCGATCTTGCAGCCGAATCAATGATGTCACAACTCTTCGGTAGTGAATCTATCGAAGCCGGAAAACAGGTATTACGTCAGCAGCTTACATTGCAGATCTTCGCGCCTCTGGCGTTATCTATTTTGCATCGCTATGAAGAGTACTCCCCGGAAAATGGGCGGGAGATACTGAATTACACCTTCCGTGAGCTACTTGCCGATAATCTTCCAACCGAGAAAGTACAGGATTATGTAAACGACGTTGCCCGTTCCGGACAGCTTGCGAGCGAAGTACCGTTCTCCATTCTGGATGTACCGCTGGAATTGGATCTTGCGCGTCTGCACAATGAATTTATCGACCCTCGCAGCGGGCGAATGAACATTTGCCACAGCCTGCGCGCGTTGTGCGAAGTGCTTTGGCACTACAACTGCGATGTATTACTTTTAACCGGTCGTCCATCTCGCCTGCCGGGAATTCAAGCGCTCATTCGCCAGCTTCAACCTGTTCCCCCTTCTCGCGTACTGCCACTCCACGGTTATGAAACCGGTGGCTGGTATCCGTTTAACAAGAAAGGATGCATTGACGATCCGAAATCGACAGCCGTTGTGGGGGCGATGCTCTGCCTGTTAGCGGAGAAATCCAGACTCAACAACTTCTTCTTCCGCACTGCGAACTTTAAGCCTTATTCAACCATCCGCTATGTCGGGATGCTTGATGGAAACAATGTGATTAAAGACAGCAATGTCGCCTATCGCGATGTTGATTTGGACTCCGCTGATTTCCAGTTACCCGAAGGGAAAGGCTTTGAAGCACGGGGGGAAGTGCGTATCGGTTTCCGCCAGCTTGATAACGAACGCTGGCCATCGACCGCACTTTATACCCTAAAAATTACCAGTGCGAACCTGGCAAGCGAGCTGTCGGGTGATGCTGTAATAAGCATCGGTTTAACCGCAGAACACGGACGTGGACGTAGTAGCGAAGAACCGGTCAGTCCGGAGCGCTTCCAGATTGGCTCGATGGAAATGGAAAACGCACAGCGCGGTTATGGCCGTAGAGATGTTGCATTCCAGTTGAACACAATGGTCGGTAACGGGCTGAGTGAAACCCATTACTGGCTGGATAGCGGGAGTATTAAAAGCTAATGAGCACTATTCATCCCAACACCATTATCCAGGGCTGGAATGGCGTCGAACAAGGTGCAGGCCGGGCTATTGACTGGATCGCAAGCGTTCGTCAGGACGCACCGCGCCTGAACACTGAAGCCGATCGCCTGACCATGAACTTGCGCCGCAGCCGTAACAAAGCACGCAGGCTGGCGCAGGCCGCAGCGAAACCGATGACAATCGGCTTCTTTGGCTTGTCGCAGGCAGGCAAATCGTATCTCATTTCCGCGCTGGCTGCGGGTGAAAACGGAAAGCTGGAAACACGCCTCGGCGGCAATCAGCTCGATTTTCTGACCCACATCAACCCGCCTGGCGGCGGCAAAGAGGCGACGGGTCTTGTTACCCGGTTTAGCCGCAGTGATCAGAGCACGGACGAACGCTGGCCTGTAACGTTACAGCTCTTCAACGAAGTGGAAATGGGGAAGATCCTCGCCAACGCATTCATCCATGACTTCAACCAGGAAAAATTTGACTGGCAGTTCGATGAAAAACGTATCAGCGATCTGTTAACGTCCCTGTCGAAACGACGCCTGACCTCCCGCAGCCCTGGCGTGACCGAAGATGACGTAGTTTCTTTTTGGGATTACCTCATCCGCCATTCTGAGAAAACGCAAAGCCGTTTTGCCCTGACCTACTGGCCACAGGCAGTAAGCCTCGCACCATGGCTTTCTGTTGAAGATCGCGGCCAGCTTTTCTCCGTTTTATGGGGCGAAGTACCAGAACTAACCAATGCCTATATCCGTTTTGCCAACACGCTACAGCGTCTCGGTGGAGTGCAGGAGCTGCGTGCCCCACTGAGCACGCTGGTTCGTAACGAAAACGGCATGCTTCTCCAACGGGATAGCATCATGAACGTCGATATGCTGGAGCGGCTGAATACCCCGTCAGATCAGACTATTGAAGTCTGTCCTGTGGTAAATGGGCAAACGGGTGCGTCTATTTCGCTATCGCTGGCAGAGCTCACCGCGCTTACCGTTGAATTGCATATCCCGTTAATGGCTCCGCCTCGCGAAACAATCTTCGAAGCCGTCGACTTGCTTGATTTCCCGGGTTATCGCGGCCGTCTGGCGGTGGAGTCCATGGGTGATGTCACCCGCGAGGTTAAAAATGCAGAGAGCAACCCGCTAGCGCAGTTAATTTTGCGCGGAAAAGTGGCCTATCTTTTTGAACGTTATACCGAAAACCAGGAGATGAATGTCCTGGTGGTGTGTACGGCCTCAACAAAACAGTCTGATGTCAAAGAAGTGGGCGGCGTGCTGGACGAGTGGATCCGTTACACCCAGGGCGCCGATGCCGACGCGCGTGGTCGTCGCTTACCAGGCCTTGTCTGGGCATTAACCATGTTTGATCTGCGCATTAGCCAAAACCTTTCCCATGACGAAGCACTTCTTCGCCAGTCCTGGGGGCTTGGCGGGATGATCAAAATGGCGATGACCGAGCGTTTTGGCCAGTACAAATGGATGCAGGAATGGAGCCAGGGTCAGGCGTTCAATAACACGTTCCTGGTGCGCAAACCGCGCCAGCAAACGCCCTTTATCCGCATGAACGCAGGTAGTGAAGCGGCTTTCAACGACGACAATGGCGGGCAGCTTGCACTGATGCGGAAAACCTTCCTTGAAGATGAAGCTGTCGCTCGCTACATCGCGAACCCTGCTGAAGCCTGGGATGCGATGCTCACCCTCAACGACGGTGGTATGCGCCGAATGGCCGATTATCTGGCCCGCGTCGCCCGCCCTGAACTGAAACTGGAGCGGATCGCAGAACAGCTCGACGAGATCCGCCACGAACTGGTCGAAGGGGGACTGGGGAACTGGTACCAACCGGACGGCGAAGAAGAGCTGTCCAGAAAATCCCGAATTGCGCAAGAGATCCTTGCCACCCTGAAAAAACGCAGCGGCATGCACGGCGAACTGCTGGCGCGGTTGGTTCCGGCACGCCGCGATCTCCATGCACTTTACATGCAGCAAACGACCCTGTCTGCGCCTGAAGCAGAAGAAGATGCAGGATTCTTTGATATCGGTGTGGAAGATGCTTTCGAAAGCAGCGCAACTGCGGTGACGACGCACAGCCATGAGGTCGCTTTCGCGCACCAGAGCGTTCAGCTCTGGATTAACCATCTGCGCGGCCTGCCTGAAACCGCCGCCATGCTCAACTACATCAGTCTTCCGCGCCCGATTGCCGAAGCGCTGGTAGACGAATTGATCACGGGGTTATTGCGTTCACGTGTCGAGGACGCGCTGGTCAATGCAATGAAAAATACCGAGCAGGCTGGCGTTCGTCGTGAACGTATGGTCGAGCGTCAGGTTTCACGCGTGCTTCACGTGATGAGCGATTTCATCACCTGGCTGGGCTATCAAAATATGCCGGAATCGAAACGCCCGGCCCGTCTCAACCAGCCCGAACAGCCGATCTTTACCCGTCCACCAACGTGCGACAGTGTGGTCTGGAAAGGTGATGAACGCCTGGCACGCCTGACGCCGCAACAGCTGAACTACAGTGCCTTCTTTATCATCGACTGGCTGGTTGGCCTGGAAGCACTCATTACCGAAAACGCAGGTCATTCTGCCGGACGCGAGATTAGCGTCGCGCAGAACGAAAATCTGGGCGTCATTCTCCGCCAGATTAAATCGGCAAAGGAGTAACTGGACGTGATCAAACCTGAACTTAAGACGCTGACCCCTATACAACCAGGATTCGCATTACTCTTGTTGAAAGGCTGGAAAGGCGATGCCGAGGGCGTCACAATCTCGGTAGTACGTAATCAGGATCGCCTGTATCTGGACAGCCACGGTGATTGGGTCAGTGGCGAGATTTTCCTCGCCCTCCCTCCACTGATACAAAATGAGGAGACGCCCTGCGTTCAGGTCGGCCCTTCTCTGATCGATCCACTACTCGCTAACCGCCAGGCGGCCTATCGCATCACCATCAAAGATGGAAGTAATAAGGATATGGGGATTCTGACCATCGCTGAAGGGCTACTTAGCTCCCAGGCCGGTGGTGAAAACCCACTCCCGGAAAATATACAGACGCTGAATGATACCCCCATCGTGCAGCCGATGTCCGTTCAAGAACCGGAACCTGTCGTTTTAGAACCTGTCGCAGAAAAGCCTGTATCTCAACTGCCGCAGAAGCCGAAAAGCAAGCTGCCGTTATTTGCAGGATTAGCCATTCTATTGCTCCTGCTGGCCGCTGCTGGGTGGTGGTTTACCCGTAAGCCAGAGCCTGCAATTCCAGCGGCACCTCCCGCACCCGTCGCGAAAACTACCGGGCCGTGTGGTGATGAACAAATGGCGAGCGGCAATGAAATGGCGTTCGTTAAAGGGTGCCTGCGTAGCCAGCCAAGTGGTGCACAACTGCTGGAAGTCATCGCAAAAGCGAAAGCGGCAAAACATTGCGATATCGCTCAGCGCCTTTACGCCTATAAAGCCCAGTCCGGCGATACGCAGATGGCCGTTCGTTATGCACAAGAATATGACCCTAAAACCGCAAAACCTGGGGGATGCTTCAATCCTGACGCAGAGACAGCGGCGTATTGGTATGAGTCGGTTGTAAATCAGGATCCGCAGAATAACGAGGCCAAAGCCCGTTTAGCTGAGCTGAAGAAATAGGATAAATAATGAAATACATGCATTGGTTCAGTAGCCTGGTGTGTGCCGCAACGCTGGCATCCCCCGTCTGTGCCGCGGGTAAACAGCCGCTTTTGCAGGAAGGTAAACATGCGTTATTCCAGCGGGTACTGACTTACCCAGGCTGCCAGCTGTCCGCCAAAGCAGGTGAAGCAGGTAAAGAGCAGCCGGCCTTTAGTCGATTCTATGTTTACCAAAGGACAACGCAGGGTCAGGACACGTGGCTGCAGGTTGGGCCGGACAGCTTTGGTCATACCGCTGGCTGGATGAAATCCTCCTGCACCGTTGACTGGAAAATGCAGCTGACGCTGGCGTTTACCAATCCTGCTGGCCGTCACCCGATGCTGTTCTTTAAAGAGAAATCCGACGTTGAGTCTCTTCTGAACAGCAAAAACCCTGCGGCAACATTGCAACCAATGCTCAACAGTTTGAGCAGCCATAAACCGGTCCCGCAGGTTCTGGCACGCGAGCCTGATTACATGGTGGATCAGTTAAAAAACTTTTATCTCTTACCTGTTCTTGGCTCAGATGATGTGTTTACCGATACCGGCTTCCAGGTACGTGTACTCAACGTTGCCTCCGTCAGCGAAAAGTCGCCCGCAAAAAAGGCCGCGTCCGCTGCTGATGAAAAGAACATGATGAAAGGGTTCTCCGCCTCGGTTGTCTTTGTGATCGACTCCACCATCTCGATGGGGCCGTATATCGATCGCACCAAAGAGGCGATCGATAAGATCTACAAGAGGATCGAGAAGGAACACTTACAGGATCAGGTCAAGTTTGGCCTGGTAGCTTTTCGCTCCAGCGTGAAAGCGGTTCCGGGTCTTGAATACGACAGCAAGATGTATGTCGACCCCAATACCGTTAAAGATGGTAAAGACTTCCTCGCTAAAGTACATGACCTGAAGCAGGCTACCGTTTCCAGCAGCAAGGTTGATGAAGATGCTTACGGCGGGGTCATGACAGCGCTGGACAAAGTGGACTGGACGCAGTTTGGCGCCCGCTACGTTGTACTGATTACTGACGCAGGCGCGCTTGATGGCACAGATAAGCTCTCGTCAACCCATCTGGATGCCGCCCAGGTGCGTCAGGAAGCCGCCTATCGTGGCGTTGCGCTGTATGCGTTACATCTGAAAACCTCTGACGGTAAGAAAAATCACAGTTCTGCTGAAGCCCAGTATCAGGAACTGACGTTAAATCCATTCCTGCACAAACCGCTCTACTATCCTATTGATTCAGGTGATGTAAATAGCTTCGGTAGTATGGTCGATAAGCTGGCGAATGCCATTACCGGCCAGATTAAAACAGCCTGGAGCGGCGAAGAAACGGCGGGGAGTGCGCTGGGGGCAAGCCCTAAATATGCCGGTAAGAAAGAAGATCCCCTGCTCAGTGATGCCGACAAGTTAAGTAAGGCAATGCGTCTTGCCTATCTGGGTGAAAAGCAAGGCACCACGGCACCACCGGTATTCAAGTCATGGATAAGCGACCGCGATCTGATTGACCAAAACATCCCGGCGACCGAGGTGCGCGTACTGCTCACGAAAAGCGAGCTCAGCGATCTGAGCGATGTCATGAAGAAGATCGTCAATGCCGCCAATGAGGGGATGATTTCTCCGGATGACATGTTTGCCAGTCTGCGTTCTCTGGCGGCAACCATGGGCAACGATCCAAACCAGGCGAAAGGGAAAAATGCGACCCGCCTCGGAGAGATGGGACTGCTCGGTGAATATATCGAGAGCTTACCTTACCTCAGTGAAGTATTGAGCCTGGATGAAGAAACCTGGAAAAGCTGGGATGGCCTTGAGCAGGAGCGTTTTATCCGCAGGCTGAACACCAAGCTTAATTACTATCAACGCTACAACCAGGATGTAGACCGTTGGGTGGCATTAGCGCCCGATAGCGACCCACGCGATAACGTTTATCCGGTACCTCTGGAGAACCTGCCCTGATGTTGAGGATCCGCGATATGGAGATCAGCCGGGGCGGGACGCATGGCTATAGCGTCGCCCTCCCGCACCTCTCGTTGAAAAAGGGAGAGGTGGTCGCTCTAACCGGGCCTAGCGGGTGCGGTAAAAGCACGCTTCTGGAGATGATAGGGGCGATCCTCCGCCCAGCGCATCTTGCCGAGTACCGGCTCGCCGGTCGCGATATTTCAATACCGCTCATGGCTGAAAACGAGCCTGCCCTGGCCGCGCTTCGCGCACGCGAGCTTGGGTTTATGCTACAGCACGGCGGCTTGTTGCCCTGGTTACCCGTGATAGAAAACATCACTCTGGTTCGCAGGCTGGCAGGACTTGGCCTACAGTCAGCCTGGCTCGATAAGGCCATCGACACCCTGGGCGTGCGGCCGCTGCTGACAAGAATGCCTTCCCGGCTTTCTATCGGCGAGCGCCAGCGCGTTGCCTTCATCCGTGCGATTGCCCACCAGCCACGCTTACTCCTTGCCGATGAACCGACTGCGGCGCTGGATCCTGATAATGCAGACCGGCTGTTTGACCTGATGATCGGTTTGGTGCGCTCACTGGATATGGCAGCCATCATTGTGAGCCACGACTGGCAGCGCGTGACACATTTTGGGATTGACCGATATCAGGCCGTGACCGGAGAGGGAAAAAGTGTCTTCTTACCCAGCTGATATGCCAGCGTCAGGCACCCTGCTGTGCCGTATGGCTCTGCGCGATCTCATTCACGATCGCAAGGTCGCGCTGTGCATCATCTTCTCTTTGATTGCCGTTATCGCACCGTTATTGCTGCTGTTCGGCTTGAAGAATGGCATTGTCAGCCAGCTTCGCCATCAGCTTCTCGACGACCCTCGCACCCGGGAAGTACGTATGACGGGTAATGGTAATTATGATTTTGCCTGGCTTGATAAGCTCGCCCGCCGTTCAGAAGTCGGATTTTCGATTCCGTTGACTCGTTCGCTGAACACTCAGGCCGATCTGGTCCGAGACGGGCAACACTTTGTCCCGGGTGCTGAAGTGATCCCGACGGCCAAAGGCGATCCTCTTTTGCAGGATGTCAGAGCTCCGGTCAAAGACAGCGATACCGTACTCAGCGCCAGTGCGGCACGCCGCCTTGGCGTGCAGACAGGAGATATCCTGCGCCTGATGGTGAGCCGAAAAAGCGAAGGGAAAAACCAACGCGCCACGTTCGCTTTAACCGTTACCGGCGTGCTGGATGACGCAAAATTTTCACGTCAAGGTGCCTTTATTACATTGCCTTTGCTTGTTGCTCTGGAAGACTACCGCGATGGCTTTCAGGTTCCCTTGCTGGGGGTCAGCGATGGCAAGCCGTTCAGAGAGAGAACCCGCTATTCAAGGGCACGTATCTATGCCAGTTCGATAGATGACGTTTCACTCCTCGCGCGGTGGCTGGAGACGCAAAACATTGAGGCTATCACTCAGTCAGCTCAAATTGAGTCTGTGCGTGCCATCGACCGAGTGCTGGGTATTATCTTTGGCGTGATTGCCTGGATCTCTGCATCAGGGTGCATCGCCTCGTTAGTCGGTGCCTTCATCGCCAACATTGATCGTAAGCGCAAAGATATGGCCGTGCTGCGCCTTCTGGGTTTTCGCCGTCGCTCTGTGACGCTTTTTATTATTATTCAGGCGCTGTGTTTGACCGGCGTCTCATACGGACTGGGTGTGATCATCTACCTGCTGGGCAGTGCATTGTTCAACCATGTGTTGGGCAGTTCTTTACCGGACCAGGCATTCGTCTGTCACCTTGACCCCCTTCATTTTATCGCAGCATTGCTCTGTGTCCTTGCCGTGGCGTTAGGCGTGGCCGCTATCGGAGCACTGCGCGCACTGAAAATCGAACCTGCGGAGAGTTTACGTGAAATCTAAACTGGCGATGAGCCTGGCTATCATTGGACTCGGGTACGCCTGGGCGGCTAATGCCACCTGGGATGAAAAGTTCTGGAACCCAAAACCTCTGGCCGATGACGTGATATTGCCTATGCCGTGCGACGGTGCCATGGCATTTCGCAAAGTCGCTATCCCGCTGAATAAACCGCTGGAAGATTACAACATCACGCTGGGGCAAGAAGGCGACGACTGGGGATACGTTGAACAATCTCGCCAGGAACACATTGCAGGCAGTTTCCCGGAGAAGGGTGGTAAGGGCCGTTATTACCTGATGGCCAAATATGAACTGAGCGACCTGCAGTATCGCGCACTTTCTGGGGAATGCCCGACGACGGATATGAAAGGACGTTTACCGAAGGTGAGTATTGGCTGGATGGATGCCATGGTATTCGCAAATCAATACAACCTGTGGTTACGAAAAGAAAAACTTTCTGCACTGCCTGAAGATGATGGTCAGGCGGGATTTTTACGGCTTCCGACAGAAACCGAGTGGGAGTTTGCCGCACGCGGCGGGCTCGCGGTTTCCCCCGCAGAGTTCCGCGATCGCCACTTCCCGATGCCTGAAGGATTAAACGGTTATGTCTGGTTTGCGGGGGCACAGTCTGCAAATGGAAAACTTCAGCTTACCGGCCTGCTGAAACCTAACCCGCTCGGATTGCACGACATACTGGGCAACGCAGCAGAGATGATGTTTGACCCGTTCCGCCTGAACAAGCTCGATCGCCTGCATGGTAAGGCTGGGGGCTATGTCGTTCGGGGGGGCAGTTATATGACTCCTCAGGCGGATATCCGCAGTTCACTGCGTGGAGAAGAGCCGTACTATGCCAATGCAGGCGAGAATACAACCAAAAGCACCGGTGTTCGTCTGGTTTTAGTTTCCACAACCCTGACATCACGCGAGCGGGTGAAAGAGATTGAAAAAGAGTGGCAATCATTAGGCACGGGTAAAAAGGAGACACCTGCAGGCAAAGCTGATGATTCGCTAAAAAACCTGAATGCTATCTCGGCAAAAGTCCAGGATGACGCACTGAAGAAACAACTTGAGCAACTGCGCGGTGAGCTGCGCGCAAATAGCCAGCTTCGGGATGAACAACGGGATCAGGCAATACGCACATCGTTACAGTTGGGCGCCTTTTTGTGCACAAAAATGAAAGATGACGGCGAGTTTTACGATCGTCTCAACCAGCTCTTTACCAAAACCTGTGCCGCTGGCAGCCAGCTTGATGCTAATTGCTCCCGCCGTCAGGAACAGCTTGGTCAACATCAAAAAGCCCTTGATTTTATTAGCAGTTATTATGCTGACACTCTGGTAGACATGGGCACAACCTATGACAAACCCCTCATCGAACCGCAGGTCGCTGTCGTGTTGCAACAGATGGCTGCACGCGGAAAAACCAACCTTAACGGTTATCTCGATACCTACTGGAAGAACCTTCAAGGGTACTGGAAAGATGGAAAAGTTGCGCGCGAGGCGTGGCTTAATTCATGTAAAAAAAATAATTAAATAGTTCAGGAGAATGGAATGTTAAAGGTTATTCGCACAGCGGTGATAGCAGGAATGATGGTATTTCTGGCGGGGTGCCAGAATGGCAGTACGGGAAGTAGTGGCGGCGTCGACCCGCGCCTTGCCAATAATCAGGATGTTGAGTTTTTCAATAAATCAGGCTGGCAGGCCTGTGCTGGCGGCGCGGTAATCGGCGCACTGGCCTGCGCTGTCAGTAACTCCAGCAACAAAGCAGTATGTATGGCCGCCGCCGCTATCGCCGGTTGCGGTGTGGGTATGGGGGCTAACGCCTATCTGGATAATCAGCGCAAAAAATACGCCTCCAAAGAGCTGCAGTTAAACGCAACGATTAAGGATGTTGAAGCCGAAAACAAACGCATTCAGAACGCAACCAGCGTTGCAAAATCGGTTATCGACTCTGATAAAAAGACCCTCGCTCAAATAGAAAAAGATATGGCTGCAAACACGGTGAAAAAAGACGCCGTACAGAAGCAAATTAAAGGAGTGGACGCCAACATTGCTTACCTTCGTGGCACCATCACCGACATGAAAAAACATGAGAAGCAGTGGCAGGACGTTTCTGCAGACATGAGCAAATCCGGCAGTGATACCCAAAATCTGGATAGCGAGATAGCGTTGATGCGCGACAAAATTGGCTCTCTGCAGGGCGAGCTCGATAGCCTCTATACCCAGCGCACCGCGCTGAAAGTCGGTTGAGGGGAATAGCAATGCGTTATATTTTTCTTGCACTCAGCGCCCTCATATTAGCCGGCTGTGCCACTAACGCGCGAGATTGTGACCCGACAACCGGTGATGTCAGCATTATTACCAAATTTAACTGCAACTACTCCGGCACCTGGGATAAGCGCGTTGAAGATAAACAAAAAACGCTGCAATACGATCAGGAACTGAATAAAGAGTTCAAAGCGGTGAATGATGCGATTGAAAAAGAGAAAGCACTGAGCAATGCCAACGTAGCCAGTAAACAAAAATCGCAGCAAGAACTGCAAAAGTCGATGAACAATCTGCTCGCCCAGTTGAAGAAAAAAACAGCTGGCCGGGCTGATGCTCAAAAGCAAGTTGCAGACCTGGAAAAAAATATGAAGGAGGCGCAAAACAAACCAAGCGTTTCCGAATTGCAAAAACAGATGGAACTGCAGAAGCTGCAGGGACAGCTGAATGAATTACAAGAAACACTGGCTTCACAATAATAAAATAGCAGCCGGGTTACCGGCTGCTTTACCTGCTAAGGAAAAATAACGATGAAATCTCAATTACTCTCTGCTGGATTATTGACCCTTCTGGCGACAATTCCAAGCGTTCATGCTGCACCGCCTGAGCCTGAACTTATTTTCAACTGCGAACTCACGAACGGAAAATACGTTATCGTCCGTCTAGAGCACGATGTTCCTACTTATTATTACGGCTCACTTGAAAAAGTAGAAATGACTCTCCCCCAAAATAAGGGAGACAAAACGCAGGTTCGCCTGGGTGAAATGACGTTCTCGGGTGGAGGCGCTTATTATTATCGTTTCATCAATGGCAACTACAGCTATGTTGTTTATAGCGGTACGGGAAAAGGATGGAATTATACCGGCCTGAAAGTATATAAAAACCAAAAGCTCATCATGAAAAAAGAGTGCACTAATGGGGGGTTTTTACCTAATGAATATCGCGGTCAAGGCCTCGTAAAAGAAGCGGACACCGGTGATGATGCAACATACGGTTATGTTGATTAATACATCATTTTCAGGATGGTAAAATATGATGAGCCGTTACTTACACTGTAGCACAGTATTCGCATGTCTTTTATTCGCTGCTCCATCTCATGCGATTGAGATCTGGCACTCAAACACCGTCTGGGCAAATCAAGGGATGTGCAGCGCCACTTTCACGCTGGACAGTGGCATGGAAAGCGTCGGTTCGTTAGAGATAGGCTTTGACCTCGTTGATGCAAAAAATAACCTTGTAGCTCATGATACTTTGCAGGTAGAGCCATTCGGCGATTCTGATGCCACGCGATACCAAACGGCTTTCGCCGAAGGCGAGCATTATTGCGAAAGCAATCTCACGCTGCGCCTGACGTCACTGGCGTTAGTTAACGGAAAGACCAAACAGCCTTTACCTCTCAGTTTGCTTACACCAAGGCCATTTATTCCATTCCCTATCATTAACCCGCAGGCAGATCACTAATATGTCTATAGACGCTGAAGCAAACTCAACACCTGACAATAATGGGCCTGGCCTTTGCTTTTTGTTATTACTTATCTTTGGCGGGTTCGTTTTCTTTATACCTGCAAGCGTTGTGGTCGCCTTCCCGGCCGTTCTCGCCGGTTCCTTCCTGTATTTTATCTGGTATCTTATTTCGGAAGGGCATTTAGGCAATATTCTTGGCAGTATGATCGTCAGCATGATACTTATGGCTATCGCCGCAGCTATTCCTGTCATTGGCTGGATATTGTTACTTCTGTGGATCTTCTACAATATTGCAAAAGCCTTTGAGACGATAAAAACATTACTTCCCGATGCGCTCTTTAGCGCTGTTCTCTATGGATGTTTGCTCTTTCCCGTTATCCAGGAAATGGCAATGGACGGGGAGAGCAACATGGCTGCCACTATCGCTTGTGGTGTCGTGTACGTGATAACTGCAGGGCTTTATTGTTCCAGGTTAACGCAGCTGGCAACCAACACTAAGCAAAGTATTTTCTATTTTTCAATTATGTGGCTTTCGGTCCCACTTATCGCACTTCTGATCGTCTCGATTGTGGCATCCCTACGCGCGGCATTCAGAACCGTGCTGACCCCGGTGCAGACCGTGGTCAAAACCCCGCAAAACGTATCATCGCATATGCGAGGCGGGAGCCATGTCAACGCTTACACCCGAACTGTTACCACCATTCAACATAGCGTGACCTCACAGACACTTCCGGGGATGGGAGCTGTTGGTGCCTCTATGGTTGGTTCCGTATCGGAGGCAACGATAACAACACCACAACAGCCACAGCAAACCTTGCCAGCGCTGGAGCACAAACCAGCCGGGGGTGAATTAACACAGTATGCGACGAACAAAGACCACAATTTTTACCGCTACGACAATCTCAACGCGAAAAAAATAAGCAATTTCGTCCAGGCGGCAAGTCATCGTCAATCGCTGCCTCCTCTCACGGAAGATGCGATCCTGTTCTACTACGACGAAACGGTTTTCGGCCAAGGGGATCATGGTGTGGTATTAACTGATGACGGTGTTTATTGCGTGTTGGGAAAATTGTATGAAACTTTCTACGCCCGCTTCAGAGAAGTCAGTAGCGTAGTCATAAAAGGATCCTTTAATAAAAAAATTGTCCTGCATATGAAGAATGGCCAGAAACATAATATTGAACTGACTCAATCAAATGCCGGGGCAAAAAAAATCTACGAACTTATCAGCATCGCAGCCCAGAATTAAGTAATCCTCCAGGCACCCGCTCAACGGGTGCCTTTCAGACTTCCGCATGACACATTCTGACAGTTTCACGCTTTATCGTGATCGCCATATTTACAGCGGCTTATATCGTTACGTTAAGAGAGAACTGTCATGAGGTCTAAAATGAGCGATTTCACTGAACTGCCGGTCACTGGCTCTGTTAAGACCACAACAGCGGTCTACACGCGTAAACAGAGCCCCTCGGTATTCTCGCCCGTGGCGTGTGAACTCTCTGCGGGAAGCCAACTGACGGTGCAGGCTGCGGTGATGGGGGATGCGGTGGAAGGCAACGCGCACTGGTATCGCATTGGTGAGGATACATACATCTGGGAGGGGGCATGCACACGGCTCGATCCTTACCCGGCGTTTCCGCCAGGCACGCGAACGAACTGGATGGTGGTGGTGTTCGAGGTACGATAGGTCCGGCGTAGGTCGGGTAAGGCGAAGCCGCCACCCGACACGTACACGGCGATAAAACCTTAATCCAGCTTCAGCTCGTCATAATGTGTGATCAGCTTGCCCACGATGCCGTAGTCCAGCGCTTCTGCCGGAGACATCCAGAAGTTGCGGTCGGTGTCTTTTTTCACTTTTTCCAGCGGCTGGCCGGTGGCGTCAGCGATCAGCTTGTTCACGCGATCCAGCATGCGGATGATCTCGCGCGCTTCGATCTCAATATCCGTTGCCTGACCGCGCACGCCGCCCAGCGGCTGGTGGATCATAAAGCGGGTATTCGGCAGCGAGTAGCGGTGCTCTTTTTTCGCTGCCAGGAAGATGGTTATCCCGGCGCTCGCCACCCAGCCGGTGCCGATAACGTGCACTTCCGGGCGAATGAATTTGATGAAGTCGTGAATGGTGTCGCCCGCTTCCACGTGGCCGCCCTGGCTGTTGATGTACAGCTTGATCGGATCGTTGCTGACGCTTTGCAGCAGGATCATCTGGGTGATCACTTTCTGCGCCAGCTCCTGATTGATCTCACCGGAGATCACAATCGAACGAGACTCCAGCAGTTTTTGCTGCAGAGCGCCCGCGCCGTTTGACCCTTCAGCTTTATCCTTGTCGCTCTCTTTCAGTGTGTAGTGCATTGTTATGTCCTCAGCATTTAGCGCTCAAAACCAGAGTGTAGCCTGTTTTACCGATCAAAGTCCTCACCGACAAATAACGAGGGCGCTGGGGCATACTGCCCATGTTGCACGCGTTTCGTTCCTTCACCACTCCCGCCCCGGCTCGCTATACTTCATACGGTTATCATATTGTTAAATGATAATGATAGTTAATGTGTTAAGATGAAAGTCAGCATAAACAGTCTCTTACGTCGCCGTAGTGATTGTTTGCATCCTCGACATGTCAATCAGCACCGGGGCGGTGAATGGAACACATTGTGTATGTTGTAGATGACGATGACGCAGTCAGGCAGTCCGTGATTGGGCTGCTGGAATCGGCAGGCCTAAACGCCGTCGGCTTTTCATCGGCAGAAGCGTTTCTTCAGTACCGCTTTGAAGAGCTCCCGTCGTGCGTGGTTCTTGATATGCAAATGCCCACCATCTCGGGTTTTGAGGTGGCTGACGCCCTTAAGGATAGCGGGCGCGAGATCCCGATTATTTTTCTCACCGGCCACGGCACCATCCCGATGTCGGTGCGCGCCATTAAAGGCGGCGCGTACGAATTCCTCACCAAGCCCGTCGAATCTAACGCGCTTATCGACGCCATTGAATCCGCGCTTCAGCTGGCGGAACACAACGCCGTGCGCAATAAAGAGCACTACGCCCTGAAGCAGCGCCATATGTCCCTCACCCCGCGCGAACACGAGGTGCTGACGCTGGCGATAAGCGGCATGCTGAACAAGCAAATTGCCGCCGAGCTGGGCGTTAGCGAGATCACGGTGAAGGTGCACCGCCGCCGCGTGATGGAGAAAATGCAGGTGCGCTCTGTGGCAGAGCTGGTCAGGGCCGTTGAGCGCCTGACCAAAAGCCAGCCTGCGGAGTAACGTTTACCCTTCCTGCGCCGCCAGCGGCAGCGCAAACGCAAACACAGTGCCGTACGGCTCCCGGCGGCGCGCGCTCAGCTTCCCGCAGTGGCGCTCGATGATGCTGGCGCTGATGGTCAGCCCCATCCCCATTCCCTGTGGCTTGGTGGAATAGAACGAGTCAAAAATCTGCTCCAGCCGCTCGGGCTCAATGCCGCTGCCGGTATCGGCAATCTCGACGATCGCTTTCCCGTCCGCGTTGGCGGTGCTGAGGGTAATGGTGCAGGCGCGATCCTTCACCTCGGCCATCGCCTCTACCGCGTTCATCACCAGATTCAACAGCACCTGCTGGATCTGCACGCTATCGCCGGTGATAAAGCTGTCGCTGGCTTTCAACAGATAATCAACGCTTATGTGTCGCTGCTCCAGCTCGCTGCGCGAAAGCGCGATGATATGGTGGATCAGATAGTGCAGATCGATGCGCGAGAAGGTGGGATCCTGCTTGCGCGTCAGGGACTGAATGCTGCGAATGATCTCCCCCGCCCGCGCGCCTTCCGCGGCGATCTCCTCCAGCCCTTCCCGCACTTTATCCAGCCGGGCGGGCTCGCGGCTGAGCCAGCGCAGGCTCGCTCCGGCGTTCGAGACGATCGACATCAGCGGCTGGTTGATCTCATGGGCGATGGAGGAGGTCAGCTGTCCGACGGTGGTGGCCCGGGACACCCGCGCCAGATCCGCCTGCGCCACCCGCATGGCATCCTCCGCGGCGCGCTGGCTGGTGATATCGGTGATAATGCCGTAGTACTCGTTCACCTCGCTGCCCACGCCCACCGGATCGCCAATTCCGAGGATGTAGCGCGTCGAGCCATCGGGACGCTTGACGCGAAACTCCGCGCGCATGGAGAGACCTTCGCGCACGCTTTGGGTGACGATGGCGCTGATGCGGGCGTAATCGTCCTCATGGACGAAGGTCAAAAACTCCGCCATGGAGATCATCTTTTGCTGCTCGGGCAGGCCGAGAATGCGGGCGTACTCTTCCGAGACATACATCAGATCCTGCTCCAGCTCCCAGCGCCAGCTGCCGGTGTGGCTGATCTGCTCGCCCAGCATCAGCGAGGTCTTGCTGGATCGCAGCTCTTTCTCCACCCGGCGGCGCTGGATGTTCTCCGCCAGCAGCTCGGCGTACAGCCGCGCCGTCTCCAGGGATACCGCTGCCTGCGCGCCCAGCAGGCTCACCACGCGCGAGTGCTCGGCGGTGAAGACCTCCGGCATCAGGCGGTTTTCGAGATAGAGCACGCCCACCAGCCGCGCCTGTTTGAACATCGGAACGCACATAACCGCCGCCCCCGAGGTCACAAGATAAGGGTCCTGGCTGAAGGGATGGAACTCCTCCGGCCTGCCGGTGCGGATCTCCTGCCCGGTGCGGATCACCGCCGCCAGCACCGACAGCGGCAGGTCGGTCGCCGTCGGCACGTCTTTCAGGATCCGCACCCGCACGCCCTCGGTGCTGGTCCAGGCGCTGGCCTCGATCTCAGGAATAAGGTTATCGCTCACGCGCAGCAGCAGGCCACGCTGCGCCCCGGCGCGTTCGAGCAGGATAGTCATCAGGTTTTCGATCAGGCGCTCAAGATTAATCTCTTCCGACAGCGCGCGGGATGCTTTGATCACGCTCTGGAGATCGCGGATGGTCTCGTTCTGGGCGAACGCCACCGTGTCGTAGGCGCTGGCCTGCCCGGAGGCCAGCAGGTGCGGGAAATCCTGCTCCAGCTGGCGCACCTTGGCCTGCGCGCCCGCGCGACCCCAGGCGGCAATAGAGCCGCGGAAGTGGGCGTCCGAGGCAGTCGGATAGCCGCAGGCCAGCGCAAAGCGCCCCGCCAGCTCGTGGGCAAGGGCGTTGATCGGGTTAAACCCGCCCTCGCGGGAGAGCCGGACCGCCTTCTCATACTGCTCAAGCGCAATGCTGTTCATCCCGTCCAGACGCACGATTTCGGCGTAGATCAGCGCCTCTTTATCCGCGAACGTGCCGGGATTAACGCGCGCCCAGAGGGCGATTTTGTCATAGTGGGCGTGAATGCTGCGACGGTGGTTCGCCGAGAAGGTCTCCGGCGTCAGCTGACGGGAAAGCGCCAGCGCGCTGTAAAGATGGTAATCCAGCAGATGGATGTGCCCCGGCGCAGACCACGCGTACCTCCCCGCCATCTCCAGATCCGCCTGCGCGTCGGCATACTCCCCGCAGGTAAAGTGGGCCATACCGCGGTAGAGCCAGTACCAGAACAGCATGGTGGAGGTCTGCTCCGGGGCCTGCTCCGGCGACGCGGGAAGCAGCGCCTCCGGCAGCACCTGCGACGCGGTCCAGGTGCCGATGACCGGCGTGCGCAGGAACTCAACGTACCCGCGCTGAACCATCAAAATGGTTTCCACGTCCTGGAAGTGGGTTTTACGCACAAACGCCAGGCCGCGATCGATGCTGGTCAGCACCCCGTCCAGGTGATCGCCCCGCGAGAGGAAGTTAATCACCTGGTGGCAGGCCGCAAAGCAGGCCATCGTCATATCCCCGTGGGTCACCGCTGAGGTAAAACAGGCTTTCGCGCACTCGATGGTGAACGACAAAGGCTGGGTCCAGACGCTGAGCTGGTCGAGCGGCAGCAGGGTTTTGGCTTCGAACGCATCGTAGCCGTGGCGATTCACCAGCTCGCGGGCCAGCGTGCCGTACTGGAACCCGAGGCGGTACTCGGCGTAGCGGTGGCCAATCAGCACGCCAAACCAGGCCATCGCCGTGGTGGACGCGCCGGTAATGCCGTGGTCGAGGGTCAGGTGCATCATGCGGCAGAGCAGTAAAAAGTGCAGGCGCGGGCAGATGAAGCTGGCGCAAATGCTGGCGCTGTAGAGCAGGTTCATCACCGCTTCGGTTTCAGGGTTATCCATCCGCGACAGCTGGGCAAACAGGTTTTGCGGCGCGTCTGCCGTGCGGTTGCAAAAGAGCACCCAGGCCTCGTCGCAGTCGGCATCTTCCGGATAGCGGCCGATCTTAATACCAAAGACCCCCAGCCAGCAGAGCGCCGCCTCCAGCGCCAGACGGCTGTCCGACTGGCGAATGTACACCTCCACCAGCAGGTTGGCCGCCAGCGCCTTTTCGGTCAGCCCGCCGGGGCAGCCGAGGATGGCGTCACACAGCTCGCGGGTCCGCTCCAGGTGCCCCAGCGCAAACTCGCAGCCCGCCTCTTCGATATCGAGCATAAAGTCCGACACCGTCCCGGCGTTGCCCAGCGCTCTGGCGGTCTGGATATAGCTGAGTGCCGACGGGGAATCTCCCGAGCGCTTCGCGCGCCGCGCGGCCAGCAGGCTCAGCTCGCGGAACATCTGGCGCTGCGGCGCGGGCTGAATGCTGTCCAGCGCGGCCGTGACGTGGTGAACGGCGCGGAACAGCAGTTCGTTCCCGGCCGCCTGGCGCGCGGCGCGGGCTGAATGCTGTCCAGCGCGGCCGTGACGTGGTGAACGGCGCGGAACAGCAGTTCGTTCCCGGCCGCCTGGCGCGCGGCGTCGGCCAGCAGGCTGGCAGTCGTCAGGTGAATATGGCTTTTCTCATGCCGATCCAGCAGCGCGAAGGCGGCCTCCTGTACCCGGTCGTGGGTGAAGGAATACGCTTTTTCCGTCAGCACGATGAGCTGGGCCATCACCGCCGGGTGCAGCGCATAGCGCATTTCTGCCATCGACATGCCGACCACGCGGCAGACCATCTCCATCTCGCCCGTGCCGCCAAGGCAGGCGATGCTGCCCAGCAGGCGACGCGTCTCGTCGGGCAGTTCTTCGAGCTGCTCCAGCACCAGGGTGACCACGTTTTCGGTGTAATGCCGGGCGCGGATCGCCTGCAGATCGTAATGCCACTTGTCCTGATATTTGTTGTGTACCACCAGCCCGTCATCAACGATACGGCGGAAAAACTCGTGCACAAAGAGCGGGTTACCCCCGGTCTTCTCGTGGATCAGCGTGGCGAGATCGGCCGTCGCCGCGCTACGGGTGCGAAATACCGTCGCCAGCCAGCGCGCCACCGCTTTCACGGAAAGCGCCTGCGGAACAATCTCGCTCGCGTTTTGCGCCGCCTCCGGCAGGCCTGCCAGCAGCGCCTGCAGGGAGGCGTCGGTCACAGAGCCGATATCCCGGTGGGCCGCGACCACCAGCAGCGGGATAGCGCCGCAGTTCATCAGCAGATATTTGAGCGTGTGCAGGCTGGCAGCGTCGCTCCACTGGAGATCGTCGAGCACCAGCACCAGCGGGCAGCCCTGCGAGGCAAAGGTCTTCACCAGCGCCAGCACCATATGGCTGAAGCGCGCCCGGGCATCAATGGAAAACGTATCCGTCGAGAAGCGCGGCTTGCTCTCAAGCAGCAGTCCCAGCTCGGGCACCAGGCTGACGGCCAGCGCCTCGTGTCCCTCCAGGGCGCGAGACAGGCGGATTTTCCACTTCGCCACGTCGTTTGCGGGCAGCCCCAGCAGGTGCAGCGTCAGGGTGCGGAACGCGGAGCTTAATACGCCGTAAGGCAACGACGGTGAAAACTGATCGACTTTGCCCACCGCCAGCAGCACCGTACGCTGCTGCAGCGTTTTAAGCGCCGTCGCGATAATGGAGGATTTGCCGATCCCGGACGGCCCGCCGATCGTCACCAGCTCTGGGACCAGGCTCTGCCCCACCCGCTCAAACGCGGCAACGACATCATTCGCCTGCGGATGCGTCGCGAACAGGGAGTCCGCCAGATGGATCGCCGGAGTGCGATCCTGCTGACCGGGGGTAAAGGCGACGATCTCGCCCTCGCAGGTTAACGTCGCCTGACAGCGGCGGAGGTCGGCAATCAGCCCGTCGACCGTCTGGTAGCGGTTATCAGGGTTCTTTTCCAGCAGCTTCAGGATGATGGTCGACAGCATTCCCGGCACGTCCGGGCGGATCGCATCCGGGGCCAGCGGCGCCGAGGCAATATGGTAGTGCGCCCAGTTGGTCTGCTCGTCCTCTCCCAGTTCAAACGGCAGGCGTCCGGTCAGGAGTTCATACAGCACCATGCCGAGGCTGTAGAGATCGCTGCGGCTGTCGACGGGGCGCTGGGTGCGGGTGGTGTGCTCTGGAGACATCCAGGCGGGCGTACCGCCTGAAACGGCAAGCCGGGTCTGGGTGACGGCATCGGAAAGGCTGCTGGAAAGGCCAAAGCTGCCCAGACGGCAGGTGGCATCGTGATGAACAAAAATACTGCCGGGCTTGATATCGCCGTGGATCAGGTTTTGCAGATGCATCTGGCGCAGGGGAACGCAGATCTGAATCGCCATCTCGATAAAGCGCGTGATACCCGAGATCGCCCTGCCCGCGCGCCGCGCCAGCAGCTCAAACGCAAACGGCGCATACACCAGCGCGAAGCGCCCCCGGTACTGGGTGGATGCGACGGCGCGAATGGCCCAGCTGTCCTGCAGCGCGTCACGCAGCGCAAACTCGTTTTTCAGCAGCCGGGTGGCCCGCTCTTCCTCTTCGTCGCTGACCGCGGTGGCGATAATAAATGAGCCGCCGGAATGAGGATGTCGCGCGTGCATCCAGGCGATTCCGCCCTCCTGCGCCAGCACGGTAAAAATCACATCCTCTTTAAGGACAAAAACCCGCCCCTGGTGAAGATTCCCCTGGGCGGGCCAGAATGCAGGCTGCTCGTTTTCGTTCATCCGCGATCCTTATTGTCGGCGGGCCAGCTCCCGCTGAATATGACCCAGCAGAATATCGATGTTAATGGGCTTACGCAAAAAAGCAGCGGCGCCCAGACCGAGAGCGTACCGCTGCATATTTTCATCAGCATGACCGGAGATAAAGAGCACGGGCGGAGGCGGTACGGCCAGCAGGCGCAGCTTTTCAAACAGCTCCAGGCCGCTCATGCCCCGCAGCTTGATGTCGGTGATCACCAGCGCCGCGCCGGACAGGGCAAGCGGATGGCTCAGAAATACCTCTGCCGAATCAAACGTATCGGTCGAATACCCTTCCGACTCCAGGAGATTACTCAGCCCGCTGCGGACGGAACGTTCGTCATCAATGATGGCAATGCGCCACGGCAGCGTCATGCTGTCTTTCCTCTAAAAAATCATTATACGTCGCGATCGTCCTTCGCGGGCGCAGGGGGCGCCGAGCCGCTGATTTTCGGTACGCATTCGTGACGAAACCAGGCGAGGGTGAGCGGTTCGCGACTCAGTAAACGTCGTCCCACCGGGATGAGCTGTTCGCCCACCAGCATGCCGAACAGGCCAAGCAGGGCGACAACCGGCGGTGCCGGGGAATGAACGTCGAGCAGGGCGTAAATTACCCCAGCAACCACGCCGCACACCAGCGAAATTATCCATGCCTTCATGAGGACGCTCCCGTCTGCGATTTAGCCTCCGGCACGGTCACCTGAGGAGGAGGCGCGCCGTCCCGGGATAACAGATGACGCGTCGCCTGTTCACCCGCCAGCATCCCCAGCAGGCCAATCAACGCCAGCGCGGGCGGCGCGGGGGAGCGCACCTTCAGCACGGCATACATCAGGCCAATCAACACGCCTGCCGCAAGGGATATCAGCCCTGTACTCATTGTGAACTCCAGAGAAAGAGGCAGCGGCGAGCCGGATGAGGGACCAGCCCGCCAGCGGAACTTAGCGAGCCGGGACCGGCGCTAAGGTGCGGTGCTCGCTCTTCTGGCGAGACGGCGCTTTGTGCACCATGGTGTAGGCGTAATCCACGCCCATGCCGTACGCGCCGGAGTGCTCGCGCACGATGTCCATTACCGCGGTATAGGTCTCTTTACGCGCCCAGTCGCGTTGCCACTCCAGCATCACCTGCTGCCAGGTCACCGGGATCACGCCCGCCTGGATCATGCGCTGCATCGCGTAGTCGTGGGCTTCTTTGGAGGTGCCGCCGGACGCGTCCGCCACCATATAAATTTCGTAGTCGCCTTCGAGCATCGCGCAGAGGGCGAAGCTGTTATTGCACACTTCGGTCCACAGACCGGCAACCACCACCTTCTTCTTGCCGTTGGCCTTCAGCGCGTCGCGCACCTTCTGGTCGTCCCAGGAGTTCATGGAGGTACGCTCCAGAACGTCCTGGCCCGGGAACACGTCCAGCAGCTCAGGATAGGTATTGCCGGAGAAGCTTTCGGTCTCAACGGTGGTGATGATGGTTGGAATGTTGAACACCTTAGCCGCTTTCGCCAGCGCCACGGTGTTGTTTTTCAGCACCTGACGGTCAATAGACTGCACGCCAAACGCCATCTGAGGCTGGTGATCGATAAAGATGATCTGACAGTTCGCAGGGGTTAACACTTCGAGCTTTGAAGAGGTCATAGCATTTTCCAGTGGTTAAGGGTAGAAATCGCCGCGAGTGCCACGGCGATAAAGTCACCCTCATCCTGCGGTTTTCCTTCTCCGCGCGTAATTATCTCTTCGTATAGTTAACCTTAGGTATAGTTATACTTTGGTATACCTATCCTATTGTATAACTGGATCTTTGCCGAAACCGGTTCCCATAATCCTGACCATTCCCCTCTCAGTCAGGAGCAGTTATGGTTACCCTCGGTAAAGCCGATCTCATTCTGGTTAACGGCCAGTTTCACACCGTCGATCGCGAGAATCCTGTCGCGGAAGCCGTTGCCGTGCGCGACGGAAAATTTCTGGAAGTGGGTACCGTCGCCGAGGTGATGCAGCACCACGGCGACGGCACCAAAGTGGTCGACTTAAAAGGCCACACCGCCATCCCCGGCCTCAACGACTCGCACCTGCACCTGATCCGCGGCGGGCTGAACTACAACCTCGAGCTGCGCTGGGAAGGCGTGCCGTCGCTGGCCGACGCCCTGCGGATGCTGAAAGAGCAGGCCCTGCGCACGCCGTCGCCCCAGTGGGTGCGCGTGGTGGGCGGCTGGACCGAGTTCCAGTTTGCCGAGCGCCGCATGCCGACCCTGGACGAAATTAACGACGCCGCGCCTGACACCCCGGTCTTCATCCTGCACCTGTATGACCGCGCCCTGCTCAACCGCGCCGCGCTGAAGGTGGTCGGCTACACCAAAGACACGCCAAACCCGCCGGGCGGCGAGATCCAGCGCGACGCCAACGGCAACCCGACCGGGATGCTGATCGCCCGTCCGAACGCCATGATCCTCTACGCTACGCTGGCCAAAGGGCCGAAGCTGCCGCTGGAGCAGCAGGTTAACTCCACCCGCCAGTTCATGCGCGAGCTGAACCGTCTGGGGCTGACCAGCGCCATCGACGCGGGCGGCGGCTTCCAGAACTACCCGGAAGATTACGAGGTGATTGCCGAGCTGCACGAGAAAAAGCAGATGACCATCCGCATCGCCTACAACCTGTTTACCCAGCGTCCGGGCCACGAGCTGGAAGACTTTGAAAAATGGACCGACATGCTCACGCCGGGCCAGGGCAGCGACTTCTTCCGCCACAACGGCGCGGGCGAGATGCTGGTCTTTTCCGCCGCCGATTTTGAAGACTTCCTCGAGCCGCGCCCGGACCTCGCGCCGGGCATGGAGGACGAGCTGGAGCGCGTGGTGCGCCATCTGGTGGAGCACCGCTGGCCGTTCCGCCTGCACGCCACCTATAACGAATCCATCAGCCGCATGCTGGACGTCTTCGAGAAGGTGAACCGCGACATTCCGTTCAACGGCCTGCACTGGTTCTTCGACCATGCGGAAACCGTGTCACAGGCCAACATCGACCGCATCAAAGCGCTCGGCGGCGGCATTGCCGTCCAGCACCGCATGGCCTTCCAGGGCGAGTACTTTGCCGAGCGTTACGGCATCGAAGCCACCCGCCATACGCCGCCGGTGGCGAAAATGCTCGAGACCGGCGTACCGGTGGGCTTAGGGACGGACGCCACCCGCGTGGCGAGCTACAACCCGTGGACCGCGCTCTACTGGCTGGTCTCCGGCCGCACCGTCGGCGGGATGCAGATGTACGATCACAGCGCCCGTCTGGACCGCGATACCGCCCTGATGCTCTGGACCCAGGGCAGCGCGTGGTTCTCCAGCGAGCAGAACCAGAAGGGACAGATTAAAGTCGGCCAGCTCGCCGACCTGGCCGTGCTGAGCAAAGACTACTTCCGCGTGCCGGAAGAGGAGATCAAGGGCATCGAGTCCGTTCTCACGGTGGTCAACGGCCACATCGTCTACGCCGCGGGCAGCTTTGGCCCGCTCGCGCCGCCGGCCATCCCGGTCCTGCCCGAGTGGTCCCCGGTGGTCAAGGTGCCTGGCCACTACCGCAGCGCGCCGCCGCAGGCCGCACGCGTGGGTATGAGCGCCGTCCACCACTGCAGCGGGCCGTGCGGGGTTCACAGCCACCAGCATGATTTCGCCCGCACGTCAGCGATGCCGGTGTCCGACGATAACGCTTTCTGGGGGGCGCTGGGCTGCAGCTGCTTTGCATTCTGATGAAAAACACCACTATGCCGCCCCGGATCGACCTGGGGCTGTTCTTCCTGCGCCTGACCGGCAGCCTGCTGCTGCTCTACGTGCACGGCCTGCCGAAGGTGCTGCACTTCAGCGAAGAGCTGACGCGCATTGAAGATCCGTTCGGCTTCGGGCCTTACGCCAGCCTGATCCCGGCGATTGTCGCCGAGGTGATTTGCCCGCTGTTTATCATTGCGGGCGTCTACACCCGCCTGGCGTGCCTGCCGATTATCGCCGTGCTGCTGGTGGCGATGCTGGCGGTCCACCCGAACTGGTCGATTGCCGAAGGGCAGTTTGGCTGGCTGCTGCTGATTATCTTCACCACTCTCGCCCTCACCGGGCCGGGCCAGTGGCGGTTGCAGCGTAAGGCAGCGGAGAGGTTCGCATGACCCAGGTTAACGACGTTCGCGACGCACACGTCGAGACGACGCCCGCATCGACGGTTTCTCCCTGGCAGCCGCTGAGCCAGCCGGTGTTCCGCATGCTGTGGATCGCCACGGTGGTCTCTAACGTCGGCTCATGGATGAGCGACGTCGGCATCAACTGGAGCATGCTGACCCTGAGCGCCGACCCGCTGGATATCGCGCTGGTGCAGGCGGCCAGCAGCCTGCCGATGTTCCTCTTCGCCCTGCCGTCCGGGGTGATGGCGGACATCGTTGACCGGCGTAAATACCTGCTCTTCTCCCAGCTGTGGGTGTTCATCGCCGCCGCCGGGCTGACGGTGCTTTCCTTCACCGGACACGTCACCCCCGCCGTTCTGCTGGTGGCGACGTTTCTGCTGAGCGTGGGGGCGGCGATGAGCTCGCCGCCGTTCCAGGCCGTGGTGCCCGATCTGGTGAGCAAGCCGGAGCTGGGCGCCGCCGTGGCGCTGAACTCGCTCGGGGTGAACATTAGCCGGGCGATTGGCCCCGCGCTGGGGGGCTTCCTGCTGTCGTTCGCCGGGCCGTGGATGGTGTTTGCCCTGAACGCGCTGTCCGTGGTCGGCGTGGCGTGGGTGCTGTGGCGCTGGCGTCCGGCCCCGTCCATACAGCGTCTGCCGCCGGAGCACTTCTTCTCCGCGGTGCGCTCCGGGATTCGCTACGTGCACGCCGCGCCGGTGCTGCGCAACGTGCTGGTGCGCACGGTAGCGTTCTTCGTTTTCGGCAGCGCGGGCTGGGCGCTGCTGCCGCTGGTGGCGCGCCGCGAGCTGGGTTTAGGCCCGGCGGGCTACGGCGTGATGCTGGCGTGCATTGGCCTGGGGGCCATTGCCGGGGCCATCCTGCTGCCGCGCCTGCGCCAGCGGCTGAACGCCGACCGGCTGATGGTGGCCGCGAGCCTGACCTTTGCCCTCACCATGCTGGCGCTGGCGTTCGTGCGCCACGTCTGGCTGCTCAACCTGTTTGAGTTCTTCACCGGCTTCGCGTGGATTGCGGTGCTCTCGACGCTGAACCTCGGCGCGCAGCGCAGCGCTGCCCGCTGGGTGAAGGCCCGCGCGCTGGCGGTCTACCTGACGGTGTTCTTCGGCTCGATGACCACGGGCAGCGCCATCTGGGGGCAGATAGCCTCCCGGTTCGGCACCCCGACCGCGCTGGTTGTCGCCACGCTGGGGATGGTGCTGGCAAGCGCCACCGTGTTCCGCTGGAAGCTGGAGAAAGACCCGGAATTAAACCTCGACCTGAGCGGCCAGCCGCTGGACGGCGTGGAGATCGACCTGCCGAACGAGCGTGGCCCGGTGCTGGTCTCACACGAGTACATCATTGACCCGCACAACGCGAAGGCCTTCCTGGAGGCGGTCCACGAGCTGCGCCGGGTACGCCGCCGCGCCGGGGCGATGAGCTGGGCGGTGTACGAGGATATCGAGCGTCCCGGCCTGTTTATCGAGACCTTCCTGATGGGCTCCTGGATTGAACATCTGCGCCAGCAGGAGCGCCACACCATGAATGACCTCCTGCTGCAGAGCCGCGTTCTGGCTTTTCATCAGGGCACAACATCACCGGCTATTCGCTACCTGGTCGCGCCGGTATAACCACAACCATCACCTGCACAGGAACACACTATGGCAACGTTTAAGGCAAAAGACGGCACGCAGATTTACTACAAAGACTGCGGCGCGGGCAAACCGGTTCTCTTCAGCCACGGCTGGCCGCTGGACGGCGACATGTGGGACAGCCAGCTGAACTACCTGGCCGAGCGCGGCTTCCGCGCCATCGCCTTTGACCGCCGCGGCTTTGGCCGCTCGGATCAGCCGTGGAACGGCTACGACTATGACACCTTTGCGTCCGACATCAACGATCTGATCACCACCCTGGACCTGCGCGAAGTGACGCTGGTGGGCTTCTCCATGGGCGGCGGCGACGTGACCCGCTACATCAACAACTACGGCAGCGCGCGCGTCGCCGGTCTGGCGCTGCTGGGCGCGGTGACGCCGATCTTCGGCAAATCCGACTCCTTCCCGCAGGGCGTGGATCAGAGCGTGTTCGACGGCATTCGCGACGGACTGCGTAAAGATCGCGCCCAGTTCATCAGCGACTTCGCGACGCCGTTCTACGGCATCAACGCCGGGCAGACCGTTTCTGCCGGTGCCCTGACCCAGACGCTGAACATCGCCCTGCTGGCCTCCCTGAAGGGCACCATCGACTGCGTGACCGCCTTCGGCGAAACCGACTTCCGCCAGGATATGGCGAAAATCGACGTGCCGACGCTGGTGATCCACGGCAGCAACGACCAGATCGTGCCGTTTGAAAGCACCGGCAAGCTGGCGGCTGAGATGATCAAAAACGCCACGCTGAAGGTGTACGACAACGCACCGCACGGCTTCGCGCTGACCCACCAGGACCAGCTCAACGAAGATCTGCTGGCGTTTGTGAAGTCGCTGTAATTTTTTCCAGGCCGGGTAAGGCGCAGCCGCCACCCGGCGCTTTCGCTCCGCCAGCGGCACGTAGCCAGTGATTGCTGAGACAGGACCTGCAGGCTGAAGGTGCGCGCCTCAAGCCTCGTCTGAGGTAAACACCATGCCCGCGTAGGGTTTCTCGCGACACGCCGCCAGCCGCGCGGCGAGGCTGCCCACGTGCAGCTCCAGCTTGTGCCCGTCCGGGTCGAGAAAATAGAACGACGCCCCCTCGCTTTTGTTCTGCTTCCAGACGGTGACGCCCGCCTGCTCAAGCCTGTGCGAGAACGGTTCAAAATCTTCCTCCGCGACGGTAAACGCGTAATGGGTGTAGTCGCTCTCCTGCGGCGGCACATACTTGCACGCCTCGTCGTACGACAGGCAGACCCACAGATCGCCACAGGTGAGATAGGCCCCGGTATTCCAGCGGGCGTGCAGCGCAAGCCCCAGCAGCTCGTGCCAGAAGGTGACGCTTTTTTGCAGGTCGCTGACCGCGAGGGTCAGATGGTTGAGTGATTGCAGCATGACGTGCCCTTTTGTTTTTCGCGCCGGACGTGGTACGGTAAAAGCATGAACATAAACCACGCCGTTCTCACCGTAAACCGCTGGTGGCTGCCTTCTTAAAGGCGGCACGGAGTAGTTTTTCCCATTTTCAGATAGCCGCCGAAAGGCGGCTTTCTCACATCTAAGACCCCTTTCGGCAACTGCCCATTAAGGAGTCTTTATGAACGCACCAACTATCCTCACCGGCGATCGCCCAACCGGCCCGCTGCACCTCGGCCACTTCGTCGGATCGCTGCGCCAGCGCGTGGCGCTCCAGCAGACGCACAGCCAGTTTGTGCTGATTGCCGACCTGCAGGGGCTGACCGACAACGGCAGCAACCCGCAAAAAATCCGCGACAACATCCCCGAAGTGCTGGCCGACTACCTCGCCGCCGGCATCGACCCGAACCTGACCACGATCTGCCTGCAGTCCGCCCTGCCCGCCCTCGCCGAGCTGACGATGCTGTATATGAACATCGTCACCGTCGCCCGGGTGGAGCGTAACCCGACGGTGAAGAACGAGATTGCGCAGAAGGGCTTCGCCCGCTCGCTACCGGTCGGGTTTATGGCCTACCCCATCAGCCAGGCGGCGGACATCACCGCGTTTAAGGCCGAGTGCGTGCCCGTCGGCGACGATCAGCTGCCGATGATTGAGCAGACCAACGAGATTGTGCACAAGATGAACAGCCTGCTGCCCGCCCCGGTGCTGCGCCATTGTAAGGCGATGCTGAGCGACACCAGCCGCCTGCCCGGCATCGACGGCAGCGCCAAGATGTCGAAATCGCTGGGCAACACGCTGCACCTTTCGGCCAGCGAAGAGACCATTCACCGCGCGGTCAGCGCGATGTACACCGACCCGAACCACCTGAAGGTGAGCGACCCGGGGCAGATTGAGGGGAACGTGGTGTTTACGTATCTCGACGCGTTTCATCCGGACAAGGAGAAAGTGGCGGCGATGAAGGCGCACTATCAGGCGGGCGGGCTGGGGGATCGGGTGTGTAAGAACGAGCTTGAAGCGTGCCTGCAGGAGCTGATTGCGCCGATGCGGGAGCGGAGGGCGATGTATATGCGTGACAGGGGCGAGTTGATGGCGATGCTGAAGCGCGGGACCGAACGGGCGCAGGGGGTGACGCAGGAGACGTTGAGGGAGGTGAAGGTTGGGCTGGGGGTGCCGGTGTTTAGTTAAAGTCGATTTAGCGGTGGAATGCGTGAGACTGGCATGAAGCCGCTAACTTGATTATTGCGTAAATAAGCGAGGAGCAAAAATTCTTAAATGCATTATTAGCCATTGTCGTTTGTCATTCTGTTAAGAGCGCTATTGTCATAGACTCTTTATTTTTTAACTGTCTCGGAAAATGCTATGGGCAAGTTTATTATTTACATGCTGAATATATTATTCTGTGGTTATGTACTGGCTACATGCCTCATTTCTTTGGTTAGTTTTGATAACTGGGAGGACCGTATAATCGCAATAACAATAATCTTAGGAAGTGCACAACTTATTGCGACATTACTTAATCGGGCACTGCCTCATAAGTTACATGTTTTAGGGGGGATAGCTGAACTGATAGAAGGTCCGCTATTAGTTATTGGCGCAATTGTGTGTCTGGATGTGTTTGAACCCTGGCCTATGAAGATTATTGGAATTTTTGCGTGGGTTATTTTTATGATGTTTCTGCCATCATTTACGAAAAGGAATAAAGAATGATATTCTCTGCCCGCACAAACGAAACGCTGGCGGGCAAGTTCAAGATAGCATCAAGCAGCGGAACCCGATGTTGGACGTTCGTTCCACGCATCGTGCGCTAACAAGTTACCGTCCTTGTACAAATGGGTAATCTTCTCATAATTAAACGCCACTTCCTCCATATGCCCCGTCCCCGGACAGCCTCGGGTGTCGTACATTACTGGACTCACAGAAATGACCTTAACATTCTCGAGCGTGATTCGGTAATACTCCTCCTCTTGCCCAGAATAGTTAATATGGTAAAACCTGAATTCTGCCGTTTTAAGGGTCTGACCCGTTGCTGCCGCTTTGAACAGATAGGGCGAAGAGCTATCCAATTCCTTGGTAAACTGAAACGGCGAATGTTGACGAGTGCCAGTGACCTTTCCCGTTGCCGAGTCGGTTGGCAGGCTGAGGTTATGTTGTAATCCTCTTAGCTCAATACTTCCTTCCCTTTGTGCAACGTCACAAGAACCACAAATCATTGTGCCGCCGTCATTGGTTAAAAAGAGATGTACAGGTACGGCCATTCTATTGCTCCTTGCGTTTTAGTCGTATAACCATTTGCCCGCTTTTGCGGATTCGATAAGCATTCCAATAGTGAAATCTGGAACCATCACCACCGGGCTTTTTTTGAATGGATTCCATGAAAAAGGCTCATCAGGATAGTAGGTGTTTATGTTAAAATTCCCTCTATCAACATCAAATTCTTTAAAAAATTCTTCCATTAAATCTTCTGCTTCAGTGACATCAAGCTGCATGTCAGTATCCAAGTCAGTTTTTGCATTCAGTAATTTCTGCTTCGCTTCGTTATTCATCAGATAAACGCCGTTATAGCGTCTGGCTAAGGCGTAGATGCGCTGCTCAATATCCTCTACCATAGTTTGTCGCTGCCCCGTGCGATTCGATTATAATCACGTATTGCAGCATAGGTGATTAGTGATACATCAGCGACTAATATCACTATGCCTATTAACGGTATTGTCCTGCCAACAAACGCACTAACTTTCGATACCATTCGACACTTTACTGTCCACGGAGTGTACCCACCAACCCAGGTAGGCAGCTTAATGCCATAAGGAAATTTCGCCTGTTTGAAATAGTACCTCATGGCTTTCGAGGCTCGGGACGTTCCTTCCGTAGCTCCTGCGGGTTTCTTTCTAGTCGTTTGATTATTAGCACCACTGTATAACGCAGCAATTCCTGCCACATCGTCAATACCAAAATGATCGGCAATTGACTCACAGTAAATCATAAAGAAAAGTCCTGCCGCGGTAAGATTGGTTCTGCCAGCATAAAAATACGTTCCATTTAGTTCTTCTGTTGTGTCCATAGTTCATTCCATTGAGTTGCTCCAGGAAGAATCATAAATGTTGGACAATAATTAAATTGAGATCTCCAACATACTTCTGAAAAGCCTCCTTATATATCCACAATGATAAAAATACAGCCATACCATTCAGCTCAATAATATTATTGAAAAAACAAATTGCCCCTTCTACTAATTTAAACACCCTCGATTCAGGAGCAAGGGTGTTTAAATACGTTATTATTTTGCCTGCCCTATAGTGCACTTAACTACCGGGATATCTCCAGTATCATTCAGCGCTCCCGGAAACGTTTTTAACCACTGTGCAACTTTCTGTTTATTTATATTCACCACACTCATACCTTCCAGGCATCCCCATAATTCTCTTGTATGTTGTGGTGTAATCACAATGCAGTCTTTCATGGCGCGGATTTTTACGGGCATGCCGTTGATAAAGCCTGCACGGGTTAACCAGTCGCCGCCGAGGAGAAGGTATTTCATGTCTATGCGTGCATAGAGTTCACAGCAGGCGGCACTGTCCTGAGGCGTTTCCGCGCGCGGATGGACGGGCGCCGCGTTGAGCTGGTTGCCGTGTAAACGGCGGGCGCTGTTTTTGCGGATCAGCTCGTGGTTTTCAATCATGCCGGTGAAAGCGTCTGATTCTGTTTTGCAAACGGTAAACTCTGGCTTAAAATTCGTCGCAGCCATTTTCAACTCCTTTTCAGTTGTTTGTGGTTAGCGGTATGGGGGTGTTGCAGCACCTTCATATCGCGAATTCTTCTTTAAAGTAACGCGATGGCTTCCAGCAAAACTCTCGAACAGGCAATTGCCGACATCACCATCTGGCGCAAAGGCGAACAGCGTGCGCCGCATAAGCCTTTATTGCTTCTGTACGTGCTGGCGAACTATCAGCAGGGGCATGCGCGACTATTTGATTATGGTACCGAGGTCCATGAGCAGCTTCTTAGCCTGTTAGAACGCTTTGGCCCACAGAGGAAGGCGCATTACCCGAATATGCCTTTCTGGCGGCTCAAAGGGGATGGATTTTGGGATCTGAAGAATACTGAGTTCTGTTCGACCACAGGCAGCAAGCAACCGCCTGTTAAAGAGCTTGTGGAACATAACGTTGCAGGCGGGTTTGATGAAGAACACTTTGCGCTGCTGAGTAAGAACAAAAACCTGATCGGCTCGCTGGCGCAGCAGATCCTTGAAGCGCATTTTCCTGAAAGCATTCAGGAAGAGATCGCGGATGAGATGGGTTTTGATATCCGGCAGATCCGTAAGGTTCGAGATCCGCTGTTCCGCCAGCAGGTGCTGCGAGCTTATAACTACGAGTGTGCCATCTGCGGATTTAACATGCGGCATGATAACGCCTCCGTTGGACTTGAGGCAGCGCATATCAAGTGGAAGCAGTTTGGTGGACCATGTGAGATCCCGAATGGACTGGCGTTGTGTGCGATTCATCATAAGGCGTTTGATAAAGGATCTATTGGGCTGGATGAGAGTATGCGGGTGCTCGTGTCTGAGGCGGTGAATGGGAATGGAATTGTTGGGAGGCTTTTTTGGGATTTTGCCGGGAGGCAGATTGCTTTGCCGATGGTGAAAGGGAATTATCCAAGGGAAGGGTTTGTGGAATGGCATCGGAGGGAGGTGTTTAGAGGATGAGTGCGAAGGCCGGACTCAAATCACAACTTAAGCAACTGAAATACAATAACATTCACAACAATCATAAGTAATATGCCCCCTTTTGTGCCCCCAACGATTTTTTTGAACATATCAAACTTAGCTATTTGATATTGCTACCAAATTCAAGATTAACGCCCTATTCGGTTAGGATCCGAAATCCGGATCCTAACCGGGACTCAATGCCCACAAAAAAGTTTTTTTGCATTTTACTGTTCACACTGTTCACCTCAGTTATTTCTCATTCTATATCATGAAGTTAAGTGGTGATGAGTTGGTGAAGGGTGAACAGTCGACTCTTCACCTTTGTTCGTTTTGCTCGTTCTGGCTGCGCCCGGTCAGGCAATACACGGGGGGTATAAAAAGTTTTTTCCGGTTTTACTGTTCACACTGTTCACCTTTTCTTTTTTATCAATAATTTCATATGGATACAGGGTGAATATACGGTGAAGGGTGAACAGTGGAGTGTTCACCCTGTGGCAATTGCCGGAAAGAAAAAGACCGGCAGTAGCCGGTCTGGAGTGGGTTAAGTCGCTGCAGGTTCATCGCATTTCGGCAGCCAGTCGCCGTAGCTTTCCTCTTTCAGCGACAGGTTGGTCTGTATCCCCTGCTTTGTGTGCCGCTTCTCATAATTCAGGCCGTACTCTTTCAGCATCATGGGCAGCCCCAGCCCGAACATTTTCAGGCTGAGCACGTTTCTGTACCCGTTGGCCTCCATATAGGCCAGATACGCGTGATAGAGATATTTACGGTAATTACGCGGGACAATGCTGGCATTGCCCATAAACATCCCGTTAGTCTGCGGCAGCATTTCCAGATAGCCGCAAAAATCAAACGTCGGGTCAGCATCGCGCTTGATGCTGAGCGCCTCGTCGGAGTTCTGCTGCGACTGGAGCAGTGCGCGCGCGGCCATCGGGTCGCTGAATTTCTGCATAAGCTGGCGCACGATGACGGCCAGCTCGCGCGCAATTTTATCCCTGAGCTGCGGGTCACGCTCTTCCGGCGCAATCTGCTCCGGGAAGTGAATAATCACCCGGCGACGTGACACACCGCCGCTGCGGTCGGTGAAGCGCATCGGGTTGTTATTCACGGCCAGAATCACAGCCGGAATATGCGTTGAATACGGATTCTGGTATTTCGGGTCAACTGAAACTGCATCGCCGCCGGTGATGGCCTTGAGTCCTGCGCCGTCACCGCTCCATTTTTCCTGGTCAGGCAGACGTATCAGCGAGAAGCCAATCAGGGAGGCACGCTTGCGCGGGTCTTCCAGCGTGTCGATGTCGGCCGACGTGGCGTTATCCTCTCCGGCGAGCAGGGTCGCGATTTCGGCCAGAATACTTTTCCCACTTCCGCCGGGACCGGTGACTTCGAGAAAGAGCTGCCAGTCGTAGCGGTTCGCCAGCACCATAAACAGCGCGGCCAGAATCACGTCGCGTTTTTCTGGTCTGCTACCGGCAGCACGGTCGAGCCAGCGCCAGAAATTCGGGGCATAGGTTTCCAGCGTTTCCCCCTCGACCGGCGGAGTAAAATCCACGTCGCACAGCGTGCGCAGCCAGTGTGATTTGCTGTGTGGGCTGAACAGGCCGCTTTGGGTATCGAGCACCCCATTGCGAAAACCAATCAGACGGCGTGCCGGTGCGGCCTGCTGAGGAATAATCAGCTTCAGCGTCTCCACCACTGAGGTGATTCTCCCCGACGAGAACGGGGCACGCAGGCGCTGGAAAAGCCCGGCTACGTCGCGTTCGAAACTGGACGGCTGAACGACTTTCCATATCCCTGCTTCATAACGGGACAGGAGCTGGCCGTTCGCATCCACCGCCAGCGCTTCACCGTAATGCTCATGCACCCGCAGAGCCTTGTCGCTGGCGCTCATGGCCGTAAATTCCGCCTCACTCATGGTGTCGAACGGACTTTGTACCGGTGGCCGGATGGCATCATAAATCGCTTTTCGGGTGGCCTCCCCGCCGTGCTGCATAAACGCATCATTCCAGTCACCAAACACCGGCGGCAGGGCGACAATGCCCTCACAGGCTTCTGCGGCCGCGGTGGCTTTGTTCTGGCCGTCGCCGTTAAGGTCACGGTCAGCAGCGAGGACAATCTGACAGGCCGGGTGTTTCTGACGGGCAAGGCTCGCCAGAGAAAGGAGGTTCACGGACGACAGTGCCACCATGACGGTTTCGCCGGTCAGGTGATGCACGGTGAGTGCCGTCGCATAGCCCTCCGCAATCCACAGGCGTTTTCCTGCCTGTTTTTTCCCTTCGATGGTGTGGCACGCCCCTTTTACCGTCCCGCCTTTCAGGGTGCGTTTGAGCCCCTCAGAATTGATGAGCTGAAGGTTAACCAGTGCGCCGGTCTCGTCATACAGCGGGATAACCACATCACCGGCGCGGAACGTCACGCCGCCGGTTTTATGCATTACCGTCATTACCGGACATTCCCGGTCGGGGAAGCCCTTGCGGGTCAGATAGGCGTTGCCACAGGCCGTGCGGGTTTTCTCCATCAGCCTGACGGCCAGTGCGGACGCCGCTTTGCGGTCAGCCTCCGTTTCAGCCTCTGCGGCCGCAATCACTTCCGGGGCAACCGGCGGCAGGTTGCCGGTCACGGCATTCACCTTTTGGGCTGCCTCTGACGGTTTTACACCGAAAACCTTTTCAACCAGCTTAAGCCCGTCACCCGCGCCGCACTGATTGCAGAGCCACGTCCCGCGCCCCTCTTTATCATCAAAGCGGAAGCGGTCAGAGCCGCCGCACACCGGGCAGGCCTGATGGCGGTTTTTAATGACCTTCACACCCAGCGCCGGGAGAATGCGCGGCCAGTGGCCGCACGCCTGTTTTACGGTTTCCGTTACGTTCATTTTCATCTTTTTTTCTCCCTCAGTGCACAACAGGCGATTGAATGTGACGGGCGCAGAGTTCATCCATCACTGCGAGCCCGAGAAAGGACAGTGAGGGCGCGGCCTTGAGTGGTCCGTCTTCCATTAAATCTTCCAGCAGTGCACAGGCAATCTGACGGCCTTTTTCCTCGCCGTGCTGGCGCAGGTAGAAGCCCTCCAGCTCGTCGGCAATCGCGCTTTCCAGCGCGTCGAGGGTGAGTTGCGGGTAGCGGTGCTGGCGTTCGCACAGGGTCAGCCATGCACAGGCCACGGCGCGACGATACAGCGCGGCGCGTAATACGGGCTGTAATGGCTTTTTCATACGTTGCCCTCCCCGGTCAGCCAGCGCTGATTGCAGCGTTCGACCACGCCGTCGAGCTGGGCGGTCATGAGGTAAATCACGGAGGTGAGCTGTAACTGCTGCGCAGGGTCACGACGAACGTTGGCGCAGTCCTGCACCTGCATCAGCTCATTGACGAGCTGGCCGACGTTGCGCATGTGCTCAAGGCATTCGAGGTCACGGGCGGTAATGGTGGTGTGTCTCATGCGCGCACCTCCGCAACCGGCAGACGGCCGGCAAACGAGAGGACGTAATCGCGAACAAGAGAAAGGCGTGCGGCGTGTTCATCACCAGCAACGGTGCGAAGCATACAAATGCGGGGTTTAAGGTCTGCGCGACGAACGGCGGCAAACACAAAGACAAACTGCGGATGTGACGGGGTGAGGGTCGTAGCCATAGCGGCAACCTCCATAGTTAGCTGTTTACAGCTACCACCGAAGTTCTCACGCAATGGTGGTAGCCCAGACGGGGGTGAGAAACCGGCAACTATGGAAACCGGCCAGCCCGAAAGCTGCCCCGCCTGAGCCACCATTATTTTGACGGCGCAACAGACAAAGAACCGTTGCCCGATAAATGGGTGCACAAAAGCATAGACACAAAAAAAGACGCATGGCGCGTCCGGTGTCGCCATAGTTAAACTCGGGTTCTCACGCCCGGCTGCCGATTTTGCGACAGCGGGAAAACTATACCTGGAAACGTCGACAGGAAGCAAGCCAGAAAAAGGGGCTGTTTGCTGAACGGTCATCATCATGCGTCACAGCCCCGGTTGCGCTCGGCAATGCGATCCGCCATCCATGCGGTGATTTCAGACTGCGCCCACGCCACGTTTTTTCCGCCGAGGCTGATTTGTTTCGGGAAAGCCTCCCGGCTGATGAGGTCGTAAATGGTCGACCGGGACAGACCGCACAGATGCATCACTTCGGGCAGGCGGATAAAGCGTTCCTGAACCGCATCAGAGACCGGCATCATTGGGGCGGCAGGGGCAGAAGACGGGGAAGAAAAAGCGGTGTGCATCGGGCTACCTCATAAAATCCATACTGTGCCGGTCGTGTCCGTCCGGCTTCGGGTAGCTCCTTATTATGTCTATATTTTTCCTCAGGTCATGTGAGATTTTCGGGGAAACAAACATTGACTTTTCGCTATGGCAAACAAAGGAAAACGCTGGCAAACATATGCAAATCACTGCATTACAATGCAGCAATTTCTATTGCTTTTAGTTATACGTTTTTCTTTTTTAATCGAAATAAAATCTAAGTGGTATAGACAGAGCAAAACAGGAGGGTGAACAGTGGTGAACAGACGGTGAACAGACGGTGAACAGTCAGACCTGCAACTGTTCACCCTTTAAATTACTGTATTAATTATATTTTTATTTATGGTGAACAGTGGTGAACAGTTATCAGTAAAAAAACAAACGATGAGTAAGGTTTTGCTGAGACCTTTCTCTGGCAAGCCGGGTTTAAAGTGCTGTTTGTGCCAGAACTGCCACAACTGCAATGAATCGAGATGTTGTGTGATGAAGGGCAGAATCATTTCAGGTTGAACACACGGAGAGCCTGAACATGAAACCCGAAACAGTCATTACCGCCCTGCAGAATGCAGCCGCTCAACAGTCAGCAGAGAGCAGCCAGCGCATCACCGACAAGCTGAGCGCATTCACTGCGGCCAGAGACACGCACGTGGCCAGCATGCAGGAACTGAAAGAGATTGATACGTCCATTGAACGCTGTAAGCAGGAGCGGCAGACCGCCCTCAGTGAGAGTGCAGAGGCGGAGCAGGACTGGCGCAGTCGCTTCCGCACCCTGCGCGGCAATCTCACCCCTGAAATGAAAGCTGAGCACAGCAAGCGTATCGCCAGTCGCGAGCTGGCCGACGAGTTCACCGGCCTGATTGCGGAGCTGGAAACTGACCGGACACGCGCCATGCTGAATGCCTGCTCGACCGCCAGTAAATACCTGTCAGCGCATGTTGATGCCTTTACCACTTATGCCGGTGCGGAATGGGCTCAGGCGGTCAACACGCTCCCCGCCGCGCTCATTCGTGCTTTCCTGCTGCGCATTCGCGCCCTCGAAATGCAGGGTGACAGTGCACCCCAGTCCGTTGTCGTCGGCGAGCTGCGCGATGCGCTGAGCCGTCAGGGCAGCCTGTATCACTTCGATATGAAGCAGGAGCCGGTATTGTTTGTGACGGGCATGCACCGGCCGCAGATTAACGGTGTGGATATGGAGCTGTTACGCAGCCCGGCGAAGAGAATGATGATCGCCAGAAAACTGGCTGATAATGGCGAGACAAAAGCGGAGGTATAAGCATGTTTCACTGCCCGTTCTGCAAAACCAGTGCGCACGCCCGCACCAGTCGCTATCTGTCTGAGAACGTCAAACAGCGCTATCACCAGTGCGTGAACGTCGAGTGCTCGGCGACCTTCCGTACGCTTGAATCCGTTGACGGGATTATCCGTTCACCGGTTACTGAGCCGCTTATCCCTGTACCCGCACCGGCGGCCACCGTTAACCGTGCCGGTGCGTGAGCACGGCCAGACATCAGGAGAGACATACGTGACCACACTGACGCTACAGAAAGCCTTTGAGGCCTGTCAGGCAAATAAATCCGCCTGGCTGCAACGCCGGGATGAACTGAAGCAGGCCGAACAGGCATACCGCGAACAGCTTGCCGGTAACGGCCACAGCGGCCGGAGCCTGCAAACCCTGCGCGAAATTATCGATGTGAAAAAGTGGGAAATAAATCAGGCTGCCGGGCGTTATATCCGCTCGCATGAGGAGGTGCAGCGCATCAGCATCCGTAACCGTCTGAATGATTTTATGCAGGCACACGGCGCGGAGCTGGCCGCCGCCCTTGCCCCGGAGCTGATGAATTATTCCGGGCAGCATTCCGCCATTCAGCGCTGCGCCATGCAGCACTCAGTCGACTATCTTCGTGAGGCGCTTCAGGTCTGGCTGGCTGCCGGTGAAAAAATTAATTATTCGGCGCAGGATAATGACATTTTAACGGCCATCGGATTCAGGCCTGACGCGGCTTCGCGCGATGATAATCGTGAAAAATTCACACCCGCACAGAACCTGAATTACACCCGCCGACGCGCAGAGCTGGCCGCGCAGTAGTCCTTTCAAAAATTCCCGAAAATCCCGCCTTTTTCCCCTAAAAAAGCCATGCATGCATAAGGTGCATGGTTTTGCATGCGTTTTACCGATACTGGAATCCCCGCCAGCACCAGCACTGGCGCGCCCTGAGGCAGGTCATGCACCTGCATTAAATGCGCCCCCTTAAGCGGGCAGGCGGGGCGGGGAGAGCATTGCGCGCTAGCGATGTCGCATTGTTTTAACATTACCAAATATTACTGGTAAGTTTCTAACCTCATATTTATTATGGATTACATTATTCGTATTGAGCAGGCGCAACCAGGAACAAGCCCATGTTACAGCGAAAAGATAATATTGATAAAATCAGCACAAAACTTGCGATTTTGGCTCATAAAGTGGAATTAAATACCAGTTTGAATTTAATGGATTTAAATATACATGCTGAATATTTCTTCTGCGAACTACTAAACATGATATATGATATATCATTAGTAAATTTGAATAGCATTAATGCAAACGCAAAATCAATTGATCTTATTGATGAGACAAAAAGACTTGCTATTCAAGTCACATCAACCCCAGACTTTGCAAAAATAAAAAAAACAGTCGATGGGTTCATAGAAACTGATAATGTAAAAAAAATAGATAGACTTATTGTTTTAATATTGACAAAAAAGAAAAGATACCATGCCAAAACTTATGGCGAAAAATTCAAAATATCCATTTCAGATGATGTTATAGATTATACAGACTTGATTAAAACCATAATGGGTTTGCCACCTGTAAAAATACAGCAGATTTGCGATTATTTATCATCTCAGATTTTTGATACGCCAACGCAAAAAGCGCCGAAAGAAGTCACTACGATTTTAGAAATGATAAAAATTCTGAGTACAGATGAGCACCCTCAGTGTGGAAATGGATTTCAGGAAGAGCCAGACCCTAATGGAAAAATAAATAAACGTTTTTCTGCGTATGCAGATTATTTAATGGATATATATGTTCCACTAATGACAACTTACGCAGGAATTCTCCATGAAATCAGTAACTCAAGCGATGCCGGGATAGTAAACATAAGTAAACTTTCAGCATATTTAAAACGAGCCAGCAATACAGCGTTAGATGAATGTAATGGTGATCCTGTTGATGCGTTAAACAAAATGACTGATTATTATGCGGCTCGTCTTCTTTCAAATGGAATAGATTATGATGACTCAGCAATCCAATATTACCTCATAGATAACATGATAAGATGTAACGTTTTCCCTAATAAGGTAATAGCACCATGTTAAAACTTTTCTCAAAAGATGAACGTATAGAGAAATCAGCTCCTATAGTCGGTTCATATATATTAAAACTACTTGAGGATAGAAACTGCATTAGCATCTTCGAGCTAGCAAAAAATTTGCGCAAGAATAGACTAATTGGAGTTCGTTCTATATACTATGGAATGATTTTTTTATACGCGCTTGATTTGGTCGATTTTAACGAACCTTATGTGGTTTTAAAACATGATAAGAATAAATAAATTATACAGCGAACCTTATTCTTTTGAGCCTATCGAGTTCAAAAAAGGAATTAATCTTATTTTAGGTGAGCAGGATGATTCATCTAATAAGACTAATGGCGTAGGAAAATCGCTTCTTGTAGAGTTCATAAATTTCGGACTGATGAAGGATTACAATCGCAGTAGGCTTTCGAAAATACCCAATACCGTTTTTTCTGATAAGACATATGTTTGTCTTGATTTCCTTATTAATAAAAATCACATCATTACAAAACGAAGCATTTCAGAAGAAAATACTCCTACTTTGTTCATTAATGGAATCAAAAAGAATTTCACGTCAATTGATGATGTAAATCATTTCTTGACTCTTTTAATGTTCCATGACAATAAGTCAAATTTACACCCGACTTTTAGAAGCATGTTAGGCCCTCTGATTAGAGATGAACGTTCGGAGTTCAAATCTATTATTGATTGTTACGATACAAAAGCAAGAATACCTCCTGATTTTGCACCACATCTTTACCTTTTCGGAATTAGTTTACAGCTTTATAAAAAAATAAAAGAAATTAATAAATCAATATCTGAACTGGGTATTGCAAAACGTAAAATAAAGGATGACATAGAATCCATTTCTGGAAAAAAAATAGCCAATGCCAGAGCTGAGGTTAATGACCTTGATCATCAGGTAAAGATTATAAAGCAAGAAATGGAATTGCTTGAAGGTGATAAAACTTTTGATTTTGTTCGTGATGAAATAGTACTCTACGAAGATAGCTTAGATAACTTGAGAAATAAAAAAGCCATTTTAAAGTCAGAACTCAACAAGATACAAGCTCTGATTGGGGATAATTATATTGATGAAGATGAAGTAATAGATCTTTATAATAAGCTAAAAGCTGGACTTGGTGATAACATAGGGAAAGAACTAAAGGATGTTTTAGGATTCAAGAAAAAAATTGATGATTTTCAACGTGTTCTTATTGATGCACGCAAAGACTCTATTTTATCTGATCTTGAAAAGATCGAAGCGTCTATTTCTGAAATATCAATTAAGCTGAATTCAAAAACAGCAATAATAAAGCAGAATGGTCATCTTAGAAACATTAAAACATTGTTCCTTGCATATGAAAAAAAATTGGAAGAACTTTCACAGCTATCCTCATTTATAAAAAAATTTGATGATTATGAATCTAAGTCGAAAGCAAAAAAAGCCGAGAAAGCAACTAGAGTTGTCGAGCTAGACATAGATATATCACTTCAAGAGTCAACTATTTCAGAATTCAGAGACACTATATCTGCTATTCATGATTATGTCATGGAAAATAGAAAATGTTCATTTAGCATTTCTGCAAATGAGAAGAGTAGTATTGTTGATTTTGATTTAAGAATCTTTGATGACGGTAGTCATAGTAATGAACGCGAAAAAGTATTTATTTATGACATGTCATTGTTGCTAACGCATGATACTTTTGTAAGACATCCAAAACTACTCATTCATGACAATATTTTTGATGTTGACAGAGATACTTTAATTAAAAGCCTTAACTATATCTCTTCAAAATCCAGTTGTCTGGAAGATGCGCAATACATTTTGACACTAAACATAGATAAACTTAATGAAATAGGAAAGGATGAGTTAAAACTAGATATTAAGGAATACAGAAGGGCAACTTTAACTAAATCTCATAGATTTTTAGGCCGTCAGTATCAAGAGAAATAAAACAGTAGTACGAGGTTAATAACCTCGTACTTTTAAATAAAAAAACTATTCCGTTTTACTTTTTTGTGCAAACTCATAAGGAGTCAAAGGATTAACTTTATTCATATCTAAATAATCAGCCCACCATTGGACCATTAATCGACGCTCGTCTAAGTGCTCCGAGGTATGGATATATGCTGCACGCACATTATTACGCTCTGAATGACTCAACTGCCGTTCTATCGCGTCATCGCTCCATAACCCTGACTCACCTAGCGCACCACGCGCCATCGTCCTAAATCCGTGGCCGCAGACTTCGGTTTTCGTGTCATAGCCCATCGCACGCAATGCGCTGTTTACCGTGTTTTCACTCATGACTTTAGTTGCGTCATGATCCCCCGGAAAGAGCAGCTCTTTATCACCACTAATCTGTTTTAACTGATCTAACAAAATCATCGCCTGCCGACTAAGAGGAACGATATGCTCCTCTTTCATCTTCATGCCACGGTACGAGTAACGAACACCTTTAATTTCTTCTCGTTTTGCCGGTATACGCCAAAGAGATTTATCGAAGTCGAATTCATCCCAACGCGCGAAACGTAACTCACTTGAACGTACAAAAGTTAGTAAGGAAAGCTCAACCGCGATCCGTGTCATTACACGGCCACGATATGCAGCAAGACGTTCAAGGAACTCAGGGAAACGGATAGAGGGTAAAGCTGGATAGTGTCGTGCTTTGGTTGTCGATAACGCACCGGCCATGTCACTGGCTGGATTTGAGTCGATGTAATCGTTCTGTACGGCATACCGCATAATGGCTGTGACGCGCTGTTGCAGGCGCTGAGCAACGTCGTGTTTACCACTGGCGTCAACTTTTTTAATCGGGGCTAACAGGTGGCTGGTTTTGAGCTGGCGAATGTCGGACGAACCGATATGAGGGAAGATATAAAGCTCAAGATAGCGTAGAACGCGCGATCGGTGGTCTTCACTCCAGCGCTTGTTACTGGCATGCCATTCACGAGCAATTGTTTCGAAAGTGTATGCCCCCGAATTCTCAGCTTGAGCTTCTTTCTGTTCAGCTTTTGGGTCAATGCCCTGTACTAACAGCTTTTTAGCTTCGTCGCGCTTTGCTCTTGCCTGAGCAAGCGTCACAGTTGGCCAAACACCAAAAGCGAGGCGATCTTCTTTTTTGTCGGAGGGACGTCTGTATTTCATGCGCCAATATTTGGACCCCTTAGCCGAAACCTCAAGATACAAACCTCCGCCATCGGCCATTTTGTAGGTTTTGTCTTTTGGCTTTGCGGTCTCGACCTGTCTGGCGTTGAGCTTCATTTGGGGGCACATTTCTAATCGAAGTTAAGATGCCCCCAATTATGCCCCCAATGACATCCGGATTTCAACGGACTATCTCGGACGACTCAGGACGTGAAAATCGCTGAACGCATTGATTTTAAAGGGGTAATTGGACTTTCTCGGATGGTCTGGGAAATACTAATGGTGCCGAAGGCCGGACTCGAACCGGCACGTATTTCTACGGTTGATTTTGAATCAACTGCGTCTACCGATTTCGCCACTTCGGCACTGAAGGGGATGCGGAAACGTTGTGGATTATACCTGTCGCGCGCCGCCATGCAAGCGACGACGCGCGAAACCCACGCTAAGTGCCCAAAAAACCAGCGCCCTTTCACTCCAGCTCAGACACCGCCAGTCGAATCACCCTCGCCGCCTTCTGCTCCGGCAGCGCCAGCACCTTGGCCCACATCTCCTGCACCATATCGCAGGAGAGCTTCTCTTTGCCCGCCGCCTTCTCAGGCATCTGCAGCAGCTGGATGTCCTCGCCGTACTTATCGGCAAGCGCCTTCATAATCGGTCGCACATCCTCGACGGCCGCCTCGCGTTCGGCCGGGGTCACGGTGTGGCGGTTTTTGCCGTAGGCCGCGCGCATCATGTCGGCGTCGGCCTGCATGCGCCGCGTCATCAGGTCTTTATCCAGCATGCGCATCGGGTTCACGCCGCCCTTCACCATCGGGTAGAGGAAGCGGAAGCAGGCGTCGTCGCTCACCTTCTGGATGGCGGCGGTCTGCTCCATATTGATGGTCATGTAGTTCACCACGTTGGCGTCCGGGGCGTTTTGCAGGCGCGACATCTGCAGATGCAGGATCTGCGGCTGGATGGTGTCGATAATCTGCTGCTCCGGCTCGCCCGCTTTTTGCAGGGCGGCCATCTGGTCGAGGATGCGCTGATGCAGCGCGGGCTCCTGCTCCTTAATCACCTGCCAGGCGGGCATCGCGTTGAGGGCGTTATCCATCTGCCGTTCCGGGGCGCGCTGCCTGTCGAAAAACACCCAGAACGCCACGGCGGCAGCCGCAATGACGACAATAACAATACGGGTCCACGTTTTATTCATCTCGCATCCTTATCCTTGAGTTGTGCCGGTTTACACCGGCACGCCGCTGTGGAAGCGAAACTCGTTGTCCGGTGTCGAGATAAGTGTGGCTTCAATTTCGCCAAAAAGCTTTATGCGCGGTGAGATATCGTCGTCGCTCACCTGCCGGGCGAGCGTCAGGTAGTCCTGATAGTGGCGCGCTTCCGAGCGCAGCAGCGAGAGATAGAACTTCTGCAGGTCGTCGTCGAGGAACGGGGCCAGCGCGGCGAAGCGTTCGCAGGAGCGGGCTTCGATGTACGCGCCGCAGATGAGCTTGTCGATCAGCGTCAGCGGCTCGTGGGTGCGCACTTCCTTCAGCATCCCTTTGGCGTAGCGGCTGGCGGTGATTTTGACGTACGGAATGTCGCGGGCCAGCATCGCCTCGCGCACCTGCCAGAAGTGGTGCAGCTCCTCTTTAATCAGCAGCACCATGCTGTCGATGAGCGCCTGGCCCCACGGGTCGTCGGTTTTGGGCATCACGCTTTTGCCAAGCTGCCTGTGCAGGGCGATGAAGTCCGGCTCCGGGCCGTCGCGGAAGGTGAACTGTTCGTAGGGTTTGAGCCAGTCGAGCAGCGCGTCGGCACCGCTTTCGTCGGCGACGTATTTACGCACCAGCAGCAGCGCGGTCTGGGCGGCCTTGAGCTCGCACACCATGTGGTCGGTAAGCAGCAGCGGCAGGTTCGCCGGGTCGCGGGCTTTATCAATCCATGCTTGCGGGGTCGGGCACTGGAGGAAGTTGAGTACGGGGGCGAGTATCTGCGGGTAATCCATGGTTCTGCCTTGAAAAAGCGGTGGCGCGCGCCACCGCCTGAAACGCTTAGTGACGCACGCCGTCGTCGTCTTCGTCGACGTAATCTTCGTCGTCGCCTTCTTCGCCGTCTTCACCGTTCGGATCTTCGAAGTAGGTTCCCCAGCCGTCGTACTCCACGTCAAACTTCTCGGCCAGGTTCATCAGCTGTTCTACCTGCGCGTCGATCAGCTCCGCCTTCAGCGCGCCTTCGCTCAGGATGTCGCAGCAGATGACGGTGTCGCCCTCTTCCACTTCCAGCTCTTCCGGCTCGGTCACTTCGTAACCCAGCTTGAAGGCTTCCACGGCCAGTTTTTCCAGCGCGTCGAAATCATCCGCAGAGAAATGGTGCTCGATGGTGTACAGCGCGTCCGGATCGCTACCGTCTTCCAGCAGTTCTTCAATAATCAGACGCGTCTCTTCGCGTTGCTCTTCCAGGTGTTCCGGGTTTGCCATGGCTCAATCCTCTTTAAAGTGCGGCAGATACTTCTATTTTCACACACGGACGGGTTTGCCTCCACCTTTGTAAGAAAGAATTGTGAAACGGGGTTGCAAATGAATAATTACACATATAAAGTGAATTTTAATTCAATAAGTGGCGTTCGCCATGTGAGGATAAAATGTCTGATCTGTACAAGAAACACTTTCTGAAATTGCTCGACTTTACCCCTGCACAGTTCACTTCTCTGCTGACCCTTGCCGCACAGCTCAAAGCCGATAAAAAAAATAGCAAGGAAGTACAGAAGCTTACCGGTAAAAACATCGCGCTCATCTTCGAAAAAGACTCAACCCGTACACGATGCTCTTTCGAAGTTGCCGCATTTGACCAGGGCGCACGCGTAACCTATTTAGGGCCGAGCGGCAGCCAGATTGGGCATAAAGAGTCAATTAAAGACACCGCGCGCGTGCTCGGGCGGATGTACGACGGCATTCAGTATCGCGGCCATGGCCAGGAAGTGGTCGAAACGCTGGCGCAGTATGCGGGCGTGCCGGTGTGGAACGGGCTGACCAATGAGTTCCACCCGACGCAGCTGCTGGCGGACCTGCTGACCATGCAGGAGCACCTGCCGGGCAAGGCGTTTAACGAGATGACGCTGGTCTACGCGGGCGACGCGCGCAACAACATGGGCAACTCAATGCTGGAAGCGGCGGCGCTGACCGGGCTGGATCTGCGCCTGGTGGCCCCGAAGGCCTGCTGGCCGGAAGAGAGCCTGGTGGCGGAGTGCAGCGCGCTGGCGGAAAAACACGGCGGGAAAATTACCCTGACGGAAGACGTGGCGGCGGGCTTGAAGGGCGCGGACTTTATCTATACCGACGTGTGGGTGTCGATGGGCGAAGCCAAAGAGAAGTGGGCGGAGCGTATCGCGCTGCTGCGCGGGTATCAGGTGAACGCGCAGATGATCGCGCTGACCGGCAACCCGGACGTGAAGTTCCTGCACTGTCTGCCGGCGTTCCATGACGACCAGACCACGCTCGGCAAGCAGATGGCGAAAGAGTTCGATCTGCACGGCGGGATGGAAGTGACGGACGAGGTGTTTGAGTCGGCGGCGAGCATCGTGTTTGACCAGGCGGAAAACCGGATGCATACGATTAAGGCGGTGATGGTGGCGACGCTTGGGGAGTGATTGACTCCTCTTCGGTCTGGTGCCCTCACCCCGGCCCTCTCCCACGGGGAGAGGGAGAAAACCCTAAAAACGACAACAGCGTTATCGTCTGACAGAAAAATACATTTTACTGACGCTTTCTCAGATAGGCATTAACCATAATAGATATTTATATTTTTATTAACCATTATTTACTGAGTAGATAATGGTTAATATCAGGTCATTATCAATTACAAAACATTGTATATATTCGGTGTAATGTTTCCTTATTACTTCATTTCATTAATAAGGATGATTGTATGTCATGGAATAAGCACGAGGCTGTGTCTTATGCTCGCAGCCACGCGCACCATTACAGCACGGGTTACTGCGCTCGCGCCGTAGCCGCGGCTATCCGCGCCGGAGGATTAGAAATTAATGGCGCTGATGCAAAAAACTTCTGGCGCTCTCTTGAGAAAGCAGGATTCAGCAAGGTGTACGGCACCCTCATTGAGGGTGATGTTGCAGTCATTGACGCATTGCCTGGTGCGCATCAGAACGGGCATGCATGCATCTATGACGGTTCGGGTACCTGGTATTCAGATTTTAAACAGAATAGTCTTTATCCCGGCCAGAGATATCGGAAGATACAGCCAAAAATCACCTTTTACAGGCACTACTGATATGAAAAGCACCTTACTTCTTTGCTGCCTGTTTTCTTTCTCTGCTATGGCCGGCCATTCTGACCCGATTGAGCGTGCTGTAAAATTTAACAGCTGGTACGTAAATCAAATCAACAAAGACGTATTTCCCATTACTGATGGAAACGAAATAGATAAATATGTCACAGCATCAACAATGAAAAAACTCCGTCACGCGCAGGATCCTCGCTATGCAGACGAAGAGTTTTACGAGGCCGATATATTTTTAAAAGCGCAATACATCGGCGATGACTGGCCGCAGAATGTAACAGCCATAGCCGGGGATACCGATCCAGTCTGTGTCAACGTATACATTGCATTCGGTAAAAAGCAGGACCACATAGTCATAGACTGCATGGTTAAAGAAGACAACTTATGGAAGGTACAGTCAGTTTCTGCTGTTGAATTTTCAAGAAACCTGACTATACCGAACTGAGCCAAACGACGTACCGGCAATAATATTGATACTGCGCGCTCTTTTTGCCGGGTGGCGCAGCGCTTACCCGGTCTACAAAACCCGTAGGCCCGTGCAAGCGCTGCGCCGCCGGGCGAATCAGGCGACGATGCGGCTGATGCCCTTTCTCCCACAACCCGCTCTACTCAATTGATTTTTCACCCTGAAAAAGGTACGTTTTCGCCTTAATTCCAGCGTGGACATACCAGCATTATGCCGATTATTCAGTCTGTTGAACGTGCTTTGCAGATCCTCGACCTGTTCAACGAGCAGGCCACCGAGCTTAAGATCACCGACATCAGCAAACTGATGGGGCTGAGCAAGAGTACCCTCCACTCGCTGCTGAAAACCCTGCAGCTTCACGGCTATATCGATCAGAACCCGGAGAACGGCAAATATCGCCTCGGCATGAAGCTGGTCGAGCGCGGTCATTTTGTCGTGGGCTCCATCGATATTCGCCAGAAGGCGAAAGGCTGGCTGACGGAGCTGTCCCAGCGGACCGGGCAGACCACCCATCTGGGGATCCTGGACGGGCGTGAAGGGGTCTATATCGAGAAGATTGAAGGCAAGCTGGCCGCCATCGCCTATTCGCGCATTGGCCGCCGCCTGCCGGTTCACGCCACCGCCATCGGCAAGGTGTTGATTGCCTGGCTGGGCGAGACCGAGCTGAACGCCCTGCTGGAGGGCTATCAGTACACCACCTTTACGCCCGCGACCCTCGCCTCTCGCGAAGCCTTAGTGGCCGCCCTGGCGCAGACCCGCGATCAGGGTTTTGCCCTGGACCGCGAAGAGAACGAGCAGGGCGTGCGCTGCGTGGCGGTGCCGGTGTGGAACCATGAATCTCGCGTCATCGCCGCCCTGAGCCTGTCGACGCTGACCTCCCGCGTGGACGACGCGGAGTTGGCTAATTTCCGCGAGCAGCTTCAGCAGGCCGGGCTCGAGCTCTCACGCGCGCTGGGCTACCCGGCCTGAGCCGTTAGACCGGCTCGTAGGTGAAATAGTCGAAGTCCGCGTGGCAGCCGTCGCCGCTGATGTCCTCGCAGTGCAGCCCCACAAACGCGCCGGTGAAGAAGCCGCGCCCGCCGATGTAGTCGTCCGACAGCTTCCACGCATCATACGTTACCGGCACGGTGTGCCACGTCTCGCCGTCGAACGAGTAGCTGTAGCGGTAGACCAGCGTATCCACATCTACCCGCAGCCAGACGCTCTCCGCGCTCTCCGGCACCGGAATGGGCTGCTCGTGCAGCGGCCATGACGGTACGTTGTGGTCGAGCTGGATAACCTTAATCGTTCTGCCCTGCCCCTCCTCGTAGTCCACAAAGCAGTAGCTCCAGTTTTTGCTGTTGTAGTAGCAGGACAGCCCCGCGCTCTGCTGGAAGTGGACCGGCGAAAACTGCATCCGCGTTTCTGAACGGAAGGCGAAGTGCTGCCAGCGGCGCGCCACGGTCGACTGGGTAAAGGTCGAGTTGAGCGAGTCGTTGCCGTAGAGCCGTAAATAGCCCGGGCGCGCGGTGAGCGAGCCGAGGGTGTCGTCGAACGGAATGCGCAGGGTCTGCAGTTCCGGGTCAAGCGAACTGGCGTCGAAATCGTCCCGCCAGCTGCTCTGAACGGCTGCAGGCTGTTCCACCACCTGCGGGCCTTTCACGGTCAGCTGCGCATGCTTGCCGCCTTCCACGTACGGCCAGCCGTCGCGCCACTCAATGCGGGCGATACCGGTCTCGCGCCCCAGCGGGCAGTAGCCGCGCCCGCCGGCGGCCAGCAGCGGCACGCCGGGCAGGCGCAGCGGGCGGCTGGTGAGGTAGGCCATGTACCACTCTCCGGTGTGGGTCTGCAGCAGCGAGCCGTGGCCGCTCTTCTGCAGCGGGTTCTCCGGCAGGTGCCAGCTGGTCATCATCGTCACGTCCGGGTGCAGCTCGTACGGCCCGTCGATATTTTTTGAACGCAGCACCACGACGGCGTGCTCGTAGCTGGTGCCGCCCTCGGCGACCATCAGATAGTACCATCCCGCGTGGTGGTACAGGTGCGCGCCTTCGGTGTAGCAGAGCGGCGTGCCGGTAAACAGGGTTTTGCGCTCGCGCGAGAGCGTGCCGGTCAGCGGATCAAACTCCTGCATCACGATGGTGTTGTGTGGGTTGCTGTGGTGGCGCGGCCCCCACGGGCGGTAGATATAGTATTTGCGGCCATCGTCGTCGTGGAACAGGGACGGGTCAAACCCGCCGTTGCCCATCGGTATCGGCTCGCTCCATGGCCCCTCAATGGACGGCGCGGTGACGAGGAAGTTGCGGCCGTTTTTCCACGGCGAGTCGACAATCTTCACGTCGGTGTAGAGCAGCCAGAATTTGCCGTCGGCATAGCTCAGGCACGGCGCCCAGATGCCGCCGGAGTCCGGGTTGCCCTTCATGTCCAGCATCGACACGCGGTCCAGCGGGGTGCTGACCAGCGACCAGTTTTTCAGGTCGCGGGAGTGGTAGATGCGCACGCCCGGGAACCACTCGAAGGTGGAGGTGGCGATGTAGTAGTCCTCGCCCTGGCGGCACAGGGACGGGTCCGGGTTGAAGCCGGTCAGAATAGGGTTAGTGATTTGCATAGTGCCTCCGGTTAATGGGATGCGGCTGTCGCAGCGTCGGGAACGGCATCGCCCTGCGCCGCGCGGTGCTTGATCAGCTGCTGGCTGATGGCCTCCACGCGGGCGTCGGTGAGCTTGTAGAACGACAGCATGATGAACATGCCCGCGTAGAGCACCACCGGCACCACGCAGAACAGAATTTTGATGGTGGTAAGGACCTCGACCGGCTGCACGCTGCTGCTGGCGGAGTAGTTGACGTACGCCAGGATCCAGCCCACCACCGCCCCACCAATCGCCAGGCCAATCTTCAGGCTGAACAGGTAGGTGGAGAACACCAGCCCGTCGAGGCGTCGCCCGCTGCGGCTCTCTTCGTAATCCACCACGTCAGAGGCCATCAGCCACTGCAGCGGCGTGGTGGTGTTAAAGACGAACAGGAACAGGATGTTGAGGGCAAAAATCAGGGCGATATGCTCCGCCGGGGTGACGAAAATCAGCAGGCTGATGAGCGAGTAGGCGACGATGATCCACTTGAAGGCAGTGACGCGGTCGAAGCGTCCCAGCAGACGGGACGAACAGAGCGAGCCAAACATGGTGGCGAGGCTGCCGTAGAGTAAGAACTGGGTCGCCATCTCCGGGTGATCCATCACGTATTTGACGAAGTAGAGCGTCGCCCCGCCGCGCACCACGTTGGAACAGGTGGCCATCATCTTGAACGCGCACATGATGCGCCACTGGCTATTGCCGAGCAGCAGCTTGAGATCTTTGGATACCGACGAGCCCGGCTGCACCTCAAAGGTGTAGCGCTCTTTGGTGGTGAAGAAGCAGACGTAGAGCAGCACCACGCCGCTCAGCCCCAGCACGCACATGGCGCCGAAATAGCCCACCTGCTCGTTCCCTTTGCCGATGATGCTCACCAGCGGCAGGGCGATGCCGCTGATGGCGAGCGAACCAGCGGCGGCAAGGAAGAAGCGCCAGGACTGCAGAGCGTGACGCTCTTTCGGGTCGGCGGTGATGACGCCGGGCATGGCGCAGTAGGGCACGTTAACGAAGGTGTAGACCAGGGTCAGAAGAATGTAGGTCACGCAGGCGTAGATGATTTTGCCCTGCGCGGAGAAGTCCGGCGTGTAGAAGGTCAGCACGCAGACGATGCCAAACGGGATGGCGCCCCACAGCAGGAACGGGCGGAACTGGCCGTGCCGCGTGCGGGTGCGGTCTACCAGCAGCCCCATCAGCGGGTCGGTCACGGCGTCGAGCACGCGGGAGATTAAAAACAGCGTCCCCATAATGCCCGCCGACAGGCCGAAGACGTCGGTGTAGAAGTAGGCCAGCAGGAACATCGTGGCCTGCCAGACGAAGCCGCAGGCGGTGTCACCCAGCCCGTAGCCAATTTTGTCTTTCATGGTTAATTGCGTCATCAGAATTACACCCTTATGTAGTGTGCTGAATTACAACATCGTGTTAATGGAGTGTAATGAGCTGTTCAATTAACCAGCAATGGTCATATCTTATTTCTGAATTACGTTATTTTGCTTTTGTGACGCCAGCGATATATCACAAGTTATTGTTTAAATTAATAAAATAAAGACAAGCAAAAGCCGTCCACGGAATATATTCCGTAGACGACAATCGCGTGAAAAATAATTAAATACCGAGCGCTTTTTTACCGGCGTTAATTACCTCGATAATTTTATCGGTGTCATAAATACAGCCTTTCCAGGTGCCGCCGCTGACCGACTGTAATGCTGCCCACAGCCGGGTGTCGTCCGGCAAAAAGTCGTGGGCGTGCAGGTCCGGGTGCGTCTGCCGCATTGCCAGCTCGCGCGCGCCCTCCTCCGGCGTCAGCGGGTTGTCCACCGTGCCGATAAAGTTCACGCTACCTGTTAATGTCAGCCGGTCGACGGCTATCTCGATAATGTCATTATTGCGCAGCTTGCCAATCGGCCCGCCCGCCAGCGCCTCCGGCGACACGTGGCCGAAGCAGGCGCCCGTTGACACGCCCGAGAAGCGCGCATCGGTGATTAACGATACCGTCTTGCCCCACGAGATATGCTTCAGCGCGGAGGTAAGCTGGTAGGTCTCTTCCATGCCGGTGCCGGACGGCCCGCCGCCGATCACCACCATGATATCGCCCTGCTTGATCTCTTCCCGCTTGATAGCCTTGATTGCCTGCGCTTCCGAGACAAACACCCTCGCCCGGCCGGTGTGGCGGTAAACGCCATCTTCACCGACGACCGACGGATCGATCGCCGTGGCCTTGATCACCGAACCTTCCGGCGCGATGTTGCCCGTCGGGAAGCAAACCGTTGAGGTCAGCCCTTTCGCTTTTGCCTTCTCCGGCGGCAGGATCACGTCATCCGGATCCACGCCGTCCTGCTCGCGCAGGCACTGGCGGAAGCGCGCCCGGCGTTCGGACGCCTGCCACCAGTCGAGGTTTTCGCCCACCGTCTGGCCGGTCACGGTCATGGCGTCCAGATGCAGCAGGCCGAGATCGCGCAGATGGAGCATCACCTCCGGCACGCCGCCCGCCAGGAAGGCGCGCACGGTCGGGTGATAGTCCGGGCCGTTGGGCAGCACGCTCACCAGGCGCGGCACTTTACGGTTGACGCGCGTCCAGTGCTCAACGTCCGGGATCGTGCAGCCCGCCGCGTGGGCGATGGCCGGAATGTGTAGCAGTAAGTTGGTGGAGCCGCCGAACGCCGCGTGGATCACCATCGCGTTTTCGATGGCTTTGTCGGTGAGGATATCGCGCGTGGTGATGCCGCGGTTATCCAGGTCGCTGACCGCGCGCGCCGACTGGCGGGCAATTTCCAGCCACACAGCCTGCCCGGACGGCGCCAGCGCGGAGTGCGGCAGCGCCAGACCGAGCGCTTCCGCGACCACCTGCGAGGTACCCGCCGTGCCGAGGAACTGACACCCACCGCCCGGCGACGCGCAGGCGCGACAGCCCAGCTCGGCGGCCTCCTGCAGGGAGAGTTCGTGGTTGGCAAAGCGCGCGCCGATGGTCTGCACCTTGCCCGCGTCTTCCCCCACGGTCGGCGGCAGCGTCGCCCCGCCCGGCACCAGAATGGTCGGCAGGTCGTGCATCGAGGCCAGGGCAATCATGGTGGCGGGCAGCCCTTTATCACAGGTGGCGACGCCGATCACCGCCCGCCGCGTGGGCAGAGAGCGGATCAGACGGCGAAACACGATCGCCGCGTCGTTGCGGTACGGTAGAGAGTCGAACATGCCGTGCGTGCCCTGAGAGCGCCCGTCGCACGGATCGCTGACGAAGGCAGCAAACGGGATCCCGCCGTTGCGGGCGATCTCCTTCGCCGCCGCCTGCATCTGCATACCGATTTCCCAGTGCCCGGTGTGGTAGCCCAGCGCAACCGGGCGTCCGTCCCCGGCGCGAATGCCCCCCTGGGTACCGATGATCAGCACCTCTTTCCCGGTCAGCCTGTTGGCGTCCCAGCCCATTCCTGCGTTCTGCGTCATGCCGAACAGGTTGCCGCTGGGGGATTCCATCAGCATCTGCGGGGTCAGCGGTAGCGCGCCCTGCGGCCCCGCGGCATGGGTAATCACCGCATAAAACGCATCGTCCTGTGGGGTGAAAATTTTCTCGATGGTCATGGTTATCGTCCGGCTCAGCAGAGCTTGAGCTGTTGCAGCAGGGTTTTCAGCTGCGCCTTGCGCGGCTCGTCCAGCGGCGAGGCAGGCGGCAGCACGTGCGTGGAGATCGGGCGACCGCAGAGCACTATCGCCTCTTTAATGACGTTCACAAACGGCGTATCCAGCTGATACATCTGCGGGATTTGCAGCAGGGTCTGATGATACTCAGCCGCTTTCGCCACGTCTTTATCCCGCCAGGCTTTCAGAAGATTCACCGACACCTGCGGGGCAAAGTTGCCGCTCGCCGAAATCGCCCCGTCGCCGCCGAGCAGCAGGGTATTAAACAGATGATCGTCGTAGCCGCACAGCACGGTGAAGTGCGGATGGGCGGCTTTGACGGTGTGGATCATGCTGCGCAGGTGGGCGACGGAGTCGATGGTGTCTTTGATGCCGACGATGTTGCTGCGCGAGTCGGCCAGGGTTTTCACCAGCGCCGGGGCCAGATCCTGCCCGGTCAGCGCCGGGAAGTTATAGAGCATTACCGGCAGCGTGACGCTGTCGGCCACCTGCTCAAAGTAGCGGATCAGGTTCGCTTCCGACACTTTCCAGTAGTAAGGGTTGATCACCACGATGCCGTCCGCCCCCGCCTGCTGCGCGTGCTGGCTGAGCGCAATGGTTTCCCGGGCGTTGGTGCCGCCGGTGCCGATCAGGACCGGCACGCGACGATCGACATGATCGATAGCAAATTGGGCAATGGTTTTACGCTCTTCGGCGCCGAGCTGGGAAAACTCGCCGCCGCTGCCCAGGAAGAACAGGCCGTCAACGCCTGCCGCGATCAGATCGTCGATCAGCGCGGCGGTGCCCTGCTCATCAAGCTGGCCATCGGCAGTAAAAATAGTGGAGACAGGGGGAATGATTCCCGTAAACAACGCGGACTGCGGCATGAGATCTCCTTGCTGAATCATGATGTTCTACATTATAGAACAGCGTTCATTAAATTAACGATCATACTATGACGCAGGAAAAGCGCAGGTAAATGAGAGATGGAGAGGGAGTGCGGGAAATTTAAGCTGGATCACATATTGGAAGGTGCGGCCTGATGCCCTCACCCTAACCCTCTCCCACAGGGAGAGGGGACTTTTACACCCTCTCCCCTTGGGAGAGGAGTTACTCTACAAGCATCTTCACCACCACTTTCCTGACCTTAGCAGGTGCCCCCACCGCGCACAGCGGCTTGTGCACCTCACCCGGCCAGAACACCACAAAATCCCCTTCGCTCAACACCACGGTTTTCTCCTGCTCGCCTTCCGGCAGGAAGGCGATATCTTTATCCGCCAGCCAGTCGGTGTCCGGCGTGCCGTGCGGCAGGGTGCTGAAGGTCATCCCTTCCTGACCCTTCATCACGATCTGAATATCCAGATAGCGCGCGTGGTACTCGGCGCGGCGCTCGGCGAACGGCTGGGTCGTGTCTTCGGAGACAAGATAAAACAGGCTGTTGCCGTTGACGTCGTGCTTGCCGAGCGGCGTGGCGTCGGTGACGTGAGTTTTAACGTGCTCAATGGCCTGTCGCAGTTCGTCAGGCAGCCAGGAGTGCAGATGGTGGATGTTGCCGATAATCATCAGAAAACCCTCGATATAAAACAACGTTTCATTTTTATCTTTTATACGAGAATCCTGGCTGCCATACCAGCGCTTTTTAGACGGGTTTTGCGCGAACGCATGTTTATCGGGAATGGTGTTAATTTGCTGTTAAGCCCTCGCAGGCATTTATGCAGTCATTATGCATATCTTCAGCTCTTCGTTATCCCGCCCTTGCGCTAACTCATTGATCGTCAGGCCTTAACAACAAAACTCGCTACCGCTTCACATTTTAGCACTTTGATAATTTGCTATTAAATTCAATAAATATTTATTGATTTTCCTTAAGCCAAAAATAGTTAATTAGCAATATTGCATAGTCATTCCACGAAAACCACAAAGACATTTAAAATCAATGTTTTAACAAAATATTTCAAAGCATGAAATTCTACAAAACACTAACAACTGCAAATAATGACAACGGATAGTGCTTAGCTATTCACCTCGCCAGAATAGCCAATTAATCATTATCTGATGCGAATCATGCAAATGAAAACAAACCGCTTAATATCCATTTTCGCGTGAGCAATATCACAATACGGATTATTTAACTGCCTAGTATGAACCACGAAATCAATTGAGCTTAGCCGCCATGCAATTAAATACATGACATGGCGCATGCCCTTTTTATTCTGAAAAACAGTTAAAGGAATAATTATGGAAAAGCATTACGTCGGTTCTGAAATTGGTCAATTGCGTAGCGTTATGCTGCACCGCCCAAATTTAAGTCTGAAACGGTTAACCCCCTCAAACTGTCAGGAGCTGCTATTTGATGACGTGCTCTCGGTTGAGCGGGCGGGTGAGGAGCATGACATCTTCGCCAACACGCTGCGCGAGCAGGGGGTGGAAGTCCTGCTGCTGACCGACCTGCTGACACAAACCCTTGATATCGCTGAGGCGAAAGCCTGGCTGCTGGAGACGCAAATCTCTGATTACCGCCTCGGCCCAACCTTTGCTGGCGACGTACGCGGCTGGCTGGCGGATATGCCGCACCGGGAACTGGCGCGCAGATTAAGCGGCGGATTAACCTACGGTGAAATTCCGGCGGCCATTAAAAATATGGTGGTGGATACCCACACGGCGAATGATTTTATTATGAAGCCACTGCCGAACCATTTATTTACCCGCGATACCTCCTGCTGGATCTATAACGGCGTCTCTATTAACCCAATGGCCAAACCGGCGCGTCAGCGTGAAACCAATAACCTGCGGGCAATATATCGCTGGCACCCGGCGTTCGCCGACGGCGATTTTATTAAGTATTTCGGCGACGAGAATATTAATTACGACCACGCCACTTTAGAAGGCGGCGACGTATTGGTTATTGGCCGCGGCGCGGTATTGATCGGCATGTCTGAACGCACCACCCCGCAGGGCGTGGAGTTCCTCGCCAACAGCCTGTTCAAACACCGTCAGGCCGAGCGCGTAATCGCCGTTGAGCTGCCAAAACACCGCTCCTGCATGCACCTCGACACCGTCATGACCCACATCGACGTGGACACCTTCTCCGTCTACCCGGAAGTGGTGCGCAAGGACGCCCAGTGCTGGACGCTCACCCCGGACGGACGCGGCGGCCTGCTGCGCACCCAGGAAACCGACCTGCTGCACGCCATCGAGAAAGCGCTCGGCATTAACCAGGTGCGTCTGATCACCACCGGCGGCGACGCCTTTGAGGCCGAACGCGAGCAGTGGAACGACGCCAATAACGTCCTGACCATCCGCCCCGGCGTGGTGATCGGCTACGAGCGCAACGTATGGACCAACGAGAAGTACGACAAAGCGGGTATCACCGTGCTGCCCATTCCGGGCGACGAACTCGGACGCGGCCGCGGCGGCGCGCGCTGCATGAGCTGCCCGCTTGAACGCGACGGAATTTAAAGGAGCCATCATGGAACGAAAACCCACTCTGGTTGTGGCCCTGGGCGGCAACGCGCTGCTCAAGCGCGGCGAGCCGCTGGAAGCGGAGATCCAGCGCCAGAACATTGAGCAGGCCGCCCGCACCATCGCCGGATTAACAGAACAGTGGCGCGTGGTGCTGGTGCACGGCAACGGGCCGCAGGTCGGGCTTCTGGCGCTGCAGAACAGCGCCTACGACAAAGTCACGCCCTACCCGCTGGACGTTCTCGGCGCCGAAAGCCAGGGAATGATCGGCTACATGCTCCAGCAGGCGCTGAAAAACAATCTGCCGCAGCGCGAGGTGAGCGTTCTGCTCACCCAGGTAGAAGTGGACGCCGCCGACCCGGCCTTCAGCAACCCGACCAAGTACATCGGCCCGGTGTACAGCGAAGCCCAGGCAAAAGCGCTGGCAGCGGAAAAAAGCTGGGTGTTCAGGGCCGACGGCAGCTACGTCCGCCGCGTGGTGCCCTCTCCGCAGCCGAAGCGCATCATCGAGAGCGACGCCATCACGGCGCTGATCCAGCGTGACCACCTGGTGATCTGCAACGGCGGCGGCGGCGTGCCGGTGGTGGAACACGCCAACGGCTATCGCGGCATTGAGGCGGTGATCGACAAAGACCTCTCCGCCGCCCTGCTGGCGCGCCAGATCGAAGCCGATGCCCTGCTGATCCTCACCGATGCCGACGCGGTGTACCTCGACTGGGGCAAACCAACCCAGCGTCCGCTGGCGCAGGTGACGCCGGAGCTGCTCAGGGGCATGCAGTTCGACGCCGGATCGATGGGGCCGAAAGTGGCCGCCTGCCGCGAGTTCGTTGAAGCCTGCAACGGCATTGCCGGGATCGGCGCGCTGGCCGACGGCGCGGAGATCCTCGCGGGCGAGAAAGGCACGTTGATTCGTAACTGAACACTCATTTTAAAAAGGATTTAGCCATGACCATCAACCTGAAAAACCGCAACTTCCTGAAACTGCTGGACTATACCCCGGCGGAGATCCAGTACCTGATTGACCTCGCTATTGAGCTCAAGGCCGCCAAAAAAGCCGGGCGCGAGAAGCAAACCCTGGTCGGGAAAAACATCGCCCTGATCTTTGAAAAAACCTCCACCCGCACCCGCTGCGCCTTTGAAGTGGGCGCGTTCGATCAGGGCGCGCAGGTGACCTATCTCGGCCCAAGCGGATCGCAGATTGGCCATAAAGAGTCGATGAAAGACACCGCCCGCGTGCTGGGCCGCATGTACGACGGCATCGAATACCGCGGCTATGGTCAGGCCATCGTCGAAGAGCTGGGCGAGTACGCGGGCGTGCCGGTGTGGAACGGCCTGACCGACGAGTTCCACCCAACGCAAATTCTCGCCGACCTGATGACCATGCTGGAGCACGCCCCGGGCAAAACCCTGCCGGAGCTGAGCTTTGCCTATCTCGGCGACGCGCGCAACAACATGGGCAATTCCCTGATGGTAGGCGCGGCCAAGATGGGGATGGATATCCGCCTCGTCGCGCCGAAATCCTTCTGGCCGGAAGCGGGGCTGGTTGAACAGTGCCGCGCCATCGCGAAAGAGACGGGCGCGCGCATCACCCTCACCGACGACGTGGAAGAAGGCGTGCTGGGGACCGATTTCCTCTACACCGACGTGTGGGTCTCCATGGGCGAGCCGAAGGAAGCCTGGGCCGAGCGCGTCAGCCTGATGAAGCCGTATCAGATTAACGCCCAGGTGATGAAGGCCACCGGCAATCCGAACGTCAAATTCATGCACTGCCTGCCGGCGTTCCACAACGAACACACCAAAGTGGGCCGCGAGATCGAGATGGCGTACGGCCTGAAGGGGCTGGAAGTGACGGAAGAGGTCTTCGAATCGCCGAATTCCATCGTCTTCGACGAAGCAGAGAACCGCATGCACACCATTAAAGCGGTCATGGTGGCGACACTCGGCGACTAATCACCGCCCGGCGCGCCGCGGGTGCGCCGGGTTTAAGGAGAACATCATGGGCAAGTTCAAGTTTCCCTCCGCTTACACCATTCTCTTTTTCCTGATTGCCGTTGTGGCGGCGCTGAGCTGGGTCGTCCCCGCCGGTCAGTACCAGATGGCGATGAACGAAACCCTCGGTAAAGAAGTCCCGATTGCCGGCACCTACGCGCACGTGGCGGCACATCCGCAGGGGCTGGTTTCCGTCCTGATGGCGCCCATCGCCGGGCTGTACGATCCGGTCTCCGGCCAGGCCGGGGCGATCGACGTCGCGCTGTTTATCCTGATCATCGGCGGTTTTCTCGGGATCGTCACCAAAACCGGGGCGATTGATGCGGGGATCGAACGCGTCACTACGCGACTACGCGGGCGCGAGGAGTGGATGATCCCGATCCTTATGGCGCTGTTTGCCGCGGGCGGCACGATTTACGGCATGGCCGAAGAGTCTCTGCCGTTCTACACCCTGCTGGTGCCGGTGATGCTGGCCGCCCGGTTCGATCCGGTTGTCGCCGCCTCTACCGTGCTGCTCGGGGCGGGGATCGGCACGCTCGGCTCTACCATTAACCCGTTTGCCACGGTGATCGCCGCCAACGCCGCCGGGATCCCCTTCACTAACGGTATCGCCCTGCGCGTGGCGCTGCTGGTTATCGGCTGGATCATCTGCGTGGCGTGGGTGATGCGTTACGCCCGTAAGGTGCGCCAGGATCCGTCGCTGTCGATCGTCGCGGATAAGCAGGAAGAGAACCGCGCCCATTTTCTCGGCGACAAGGGCGAACAGTCGCTGGAATTCACCCTGGTGCGCAAAATCATCCTGGTGATTTTCGCCCTCGCCTTCGCGGTGATGATCTACGGCGTGGCGGTGCTGGGCTGGTGGATGGCAGAGATCTCAGCGGTGTTTCTCGCCAGCGCGATTATCGTCGGCCTGATTGCCCGCATGAGCGAAGAGGAGCTGACGTCGACGTTTATCAACGGCGCGCGAGATTTGCTGGGCGTCGCGCTGATTATCGGCATCGCGCGCGGTATCGTAGTCATCATGGATAAGGGCATGATTACCCACACCATTTTGCACAGCGCGGAAGGGCTGGTCAGCGGGTTGTCCACGGTAGCGTTTATCAACGTGATGTACTGGCTGGAGGTCGTGCTGTCGTTTCTTGTGCCTTCTTCATCCGGCCTGGCCGTTCTGACGATGCCGATCATGGCGCCGCTTGCCGATTTCGCTAACGTCAACCGCGACCTGGTGGTGACGGCTTACCAGTCGGCCTCCGGCATCGTTAACCTCGTCACGCCCACTTCTGCCGTCGTGATGGGCGGACTGGCTATCGCCCGCGTGCCCTACGTGCGTTATCTGAAATGGGTGGCGCCGCTGCTGGGCATTTTAACGGTGGTGATTATGGTGGCGTTAAGTCTGGGTGCCTTGTTGTGATTTGCCGGATGGCGCTGCGCTTATCCGGCCTACGGATCGGTGCGGTGCCACCGGTTATTTCAGGAACTGATATGGGAACTATGATGGATTACGAAGAGTACTCTCCCAAAGAGCAACTACAGCTGACGGTCTGCCAGCGCCTGATCGCAGAAAAGAGCTATCTTTCTCAGGAGGAGATCCGCCGGGATTTGCAGGAGCGTGGTTTTGAAACCATCAGCCAGTCCACCGTTTCACGTCTGCTTAAATTGCTCGGCGTCATAAAAATTCGAAATGCCAAAGGGCTTAAGATTTATTCGCTGAATCCCCAGCTGCGCCCTGCCCCCGACGCCGCGCGTACCGTGTCCGAAATGGTGGTCAGCGTCGAGCACAATAGCGAGTTTATCCTTGTTCATACCGTTGCCGGATATGGCCGCGCGGTGGCGCGTATTCTGGATTATCACCAGCTACCGGAAATTTTAGGCGTGGTGGCCGGCAGCAGTATCGTCTGGGTCGCTCCCCGGGTCGTGAAGCGCACCGCACTGGTGCATAAGCAAATTAATTATTTACTCAGAACGCATTAATATTCATAAAGAACCGTTTGCATTGAGTAAAGCGTGCATTAAATCGCTTGATCCGAAAAGCGAGCTGCGTATAATGCCCGACAATTTGCCGGGAGGAAGCATGGTCAAGCGTGTACGACATAACGTCTTACCGCGTCTGAAATCAGACGCTGGCCTGCCGTTTTTCTTCCCGTTGCTAAACCTATTCCCAGAGCCCCTCATTTGAGGGGCTTTTTTTTGCCCGGCGTCAGGAGATAAACATGAATCCGCTTTATCAAAAACACATCATTTCCATAAACGACCTCAGCCGCGAAGAGCTGGAACTGGTTCTGGAAACCGCGGCAAAACTGAAGGCCAATCCGCAACCGGAGCTGCTGAAGCACAAGGTGATTGCGAGCTGCTTCTTTGAAGCCTCGACCCGCACCCGTCTCTCCTTTGAGACCTCCATGCACCGCCTGGGCGCGAGCGTGGTGGGTTTCTCGGACAGCAGCAACACGTCGCTGGGTAAAAAAGGCGAAACCCTGGCGGACACCATTTCAGTGATCAGCACCTACGTCGACGCGATTGTGATGCGTCATCCGCAGGAGGGCGCGGCGCGTCTGGCGACCGAGTTCTCCGGCGGCATTCCGGTACTGAACGCCGGTGACGGTGCCAACCAGCACCCGACGCAGACCCTGCTGGATCTGTTCACCATTCATGAGACGCAGGGCAAGCTCGAGAACCTGAATATCGCCATGGTCGGCGACCTGAAGTATGGCCGCACCGTCCACTCCCTGACCCAGGCGCTGGCGAAATTTAACGGCAACCGCTTCTTCTTCATCGCCCCGGACGCGCTGGCGATGCCGCAGTACATTCTCGACATGCTGGATGAGAAAGGCATTCAGTGGAGCCTGCACGCCAGCATCGAAGAGGTGATGAGCCACGTGGATATTCTGTACATGACCCGCGTGCAGAAAGAGCGTCTGGATCCGTCCGAATACGCCAACGTGAAGGCACAGTTCGTGCTGCGCGCCAGCGACCTCGAGGGCGCGCGCGACAACATGAAGGTGCTGCATCCGCTGCCGCGCATCGATGAGATCACCACAGACGTGGATAAGACGCCGCACGCCTGGTACTTCCAGCAGGCCGGAAACGGCATCTTCGCCCGCCAGGCGTTACTGGCACTGGTTCTGAATCGCGAATTGGCACTGTAAGGGGAAAACGACCATGACACACGATAACAAACTCCAGGTTGAAGCCATCAAGCGCGGCACCGTGATTGACCACATCCCTGCGCAGGTGGGCTTTAAGCTGCTGACGCTGTTCAAACTGACCGAAACCGACCAGCGCATCACCATCGGCCTGAACCTGCCGTCGGGCGAGATGGGCCGCAAAGACCTGATTAAAATCGAGAACACCTTCCTGACCGACGAGCAGGTCAACCAGCTGTCGCTGTACGCGCCGGACGCTACCGTCAACCGCATCGACGAGTATGAAGTGGTCGGCAAATCCCGTCCGAGCCTGCCGGATCGCATCGAAAGCGTGCTGGTCTGCCCGAACAGCAACTGCATCAGTCACGCTGAGCCGGTTTCCTCCAGCTTTGCAGTGAAAAAACGCGCCGATGACATCGCGCTCAAATGCAAATACTGCGAAAAAGAGTTTTCTCATTATGTGGTGCTGGCCAACTAATTGAGGTTGGTAATGAAATCCCGGCTGTTATAATGGCCGGGAACATTCTTAACGCTGTAATTCTGGAGAAAACATGAGCAAAGTACTCGCGACGGAAAATGCACCAGCGGCTATCGGCCCTTACGTTCAGGGCGTTGATCTGGGTAGCATGATCATCACTTCCGGGCAGATCCCGGTGAACCCAAAAACCGGCGCGGTGCCGGAAGATGTCGCGGCACAGGCGCGTCAGTCGCTGGAAAACGTGCAGGCTATCGTTGAATCTGCCGGTCTGAAAGTGGGTGATATCGTGAAAACTACCGTTTTCGTGAAGGATCTGAACGATTTCGCGACCGTTAACGCCACCTACGAAGCGTTCTTCACCGAGCACAACGCCACCTTCCCGGCGCGCTCCTGCGTGGAAGTGGCGCGTCTGCCAAAAGACGTGAAAATTGAAATCGAAGCGATTGCCGTTCGTCGTTAATTCGCTTTGGCTATAAAAAAGGCAGCCCAGGCTGCCTTTTTTGTTGCTTGCTACTGATTCCGCGTCGCCCTGAGCAGCGTCTCCAGCGGATAGACCGCCGCAATCACCACTTCGTCCTGCACCTTCGCCGCGTTATCCAGCTCGCTCTGAATCGAGGCTATCTCTTTATCATCCAGCGTGCCCTGGCGCGCCACCAGGTCGGTGAGCCGCAGGCCAATCGACGCCAGCTTATCCACCTCCTGGATCACCGGCTTCATCGCCTTTAGCTGATAGCTGTTTTCACTTAGCGCCAGCGCGTCGCTGGTGTTGCTCTGCCAGCGGTTAAAGACGTGGCGCAGCGCGTCGGCGCTTTCCGCGTCTTCCGCATCGCTCACCAGGCGGTCCGCCCATTTGTGCATCTGGCGCACGGTGGCGCTTTCAGCGTTCAGCGCATCGGCAAAGCGGTTGAGGGGCTCAAACTGATGGTAGTTTCCGGCCTGGAACTTCAGGTGCTGGCGGGTGTAATACTGCGCAGGCTCTACCGCCTGTGCGAGGATTTGCAGCGGCAGCGTGTCGGCATTACCGGCAAGGCGCGTGAACTGCACCTGCTGCTGGGTATGCTGCTGCAGCCCGACCGACACCGTCGACCAGCTGTCCATCGCCTGCAGGCGGGTGTACATGTTATCGACGTCGTTGACGTCCTGCGCGGACCACAGCCGCTCCGCCACCGCAAAGGTGCGCGGCCACAGGCGGATATCCAGCACCGGCGCCACCACGTTTTCCGCCCATAGCGCCGCTTCGCCGCCGAGCAGGTTGGCCTGATTCGCCACGTCCGGCACGACGGGCGGAACGCCTTTCGGCACGTCGTCCAGACGCGTGCCGCTAATCGGGTAGCGCGTATTCCCGACGAGGAAATAACCGGCGAGTTTGTCGTTATCGACGGTGACGACCGGGCGCGTTTCGCCCATCCACGTATCGACGGTAAACGTGACCTGGCTGTCATCGCGCCACTCGATGTTCTGCACCGCACGGCGCGATTTCCCGGCAAAATCAATAAACCCGCGCCAGCCTGCGTCCCCTTTCACCAGCGTGAAGCTCCCCTCCACCGGCTTGCCCTTCAGGCGCGGCATGGAGAAGGCCCAGCTCTGGACGCTGTCGGTGTCGGCAATCACATCCACGCCGTTCAGCCCCTGCGGGACGATCTCGTTGCGGTAGTGATAGGCGGTGGACTGGGGCTGATCGAGATAGAAACCGGTGGAGAGAATGCCCTTGTAGCCGTTCTGCGCCACCTGCCCCAGCGCGTCCTGCCCCTGCCAGGACTGAATCAGAATGCTTTTCGGCAGATCGGGATGGTAGATCTCATCCCAGCCGACCATCTGGCGGTGATGCTTCTCGAGGATCGTTTCCAGCCTGCGGTTAAAATAGGCCTGCAGCGCGTGGCTGTCCGCCAGCCTGTTGTCGCGCATAAACTGCTGGATGGCCGGGTTCGCTTTCCACTGGCTGTCATCCACCTCGTCACCGCCGATATGCAGATACGGATCGGGGAAGATCGCCGCCAGTTCGCTGACCATCGCGTCAGCAAAGGCGTAGGTTGCCTCTTTTGTGGGATCCAGCACCGGCTTCAGCACGCCCCAGTGGCGCTCCATGGAGTACGGCCCCGGCGCGCTCATCAGCTCCGGATAGGCTACGGCAATCGTCGAGGCGTGGCCCGGCATGTCGATCTCCGGCACCACGCGGATACCGCGTTCGGCGGCGTAGCGCACCACCTCACGCATCTGTTCAGGCGTGTAGAACAGCCCGTCGCTGGCAAGCTGCGTCAGCTTAGGATAGCGCTTCGAGCTGAAGCGCCAGCCCTGGTCGTCGGTCAGGTGCCAGTGCAGGACGTTGAGCTTCGCCGCGGCCATGCCGTCGATCTGGCGCTTGATATCCGGCAGCGGGATAAAGTGGCGCGCCGAGTCGAGCAGCAGCCCACGCCACGGGAAGCGCGGCGAATCTTCAATGGTGACCCACGGCAGCGAGGTGTTTTCCGCGCCGTTCTGCATCAGCTGGAGCAGCGTTTCCATGGCGCGCAGCGCGCCGAAGCGAGTGTTGGCGGAGATATCGACGCCGTTGGCGTCTACCGTGAGCCTATAGGTTTCATCGCTGTCCGGCAGCGGCTGCGGCTTGACCTTTTTGGCAATCGCGATGCGGATAGTTGGTTTGTCCGGCTTTTCAGCCTGCGGCTGCAGCGTCCAGCCGGTTTGCAGGGCGATGCGCTGGCGCAGGCGGCTGACGGCGTCACCGAGATCGTCCCCGCTGACGCTAATGGATACGTTGTTGCTGAGCACCAGCGCACCCTGGGTCGTCGGGCGTTCGACCTTGGCAGGCCAGGGCATTAAGGGGAGATCGCCTGCCGGGGCAGCAAAGGCAGAGGCGCCGAGCATCAGCCCGGCGGTTAAGAGACTGTACCGTAACATGAATGTTCCTTATCTGACGGGCCAAATAAAGGCAAAACATTCTGTTAACATGCGCTCAATTTGTCGTCAAGCGAATGCGCCGACGGAGATCACAGGTTATTGAATTTGGGAGGAAAGCCAGTCCCCTCACCCCGGCCCTCTCCCCAAAGGGGCGAGAGTGAAAGGCGGCACCGAGCGGTCCCCTCTCCCTTTCAGGGAGAGGGTTAGGGTGAGGGTATGTTTTTACTGCCACCCATACCGACGCGCATAGAACCCTTTCACCATCTGGGTCAGCACCATATAACCGGCGAGGATCGCCACCAGCCAAGGGAAGTAGCTCAGCGGCAGCGCCTGCAGCTGCAGGTAGCTTGCCAGCGGTGAGAACGGCAGCGCGATGCCGAGCGCCATCACAATCCCCGTCATCACAATCAGCGGCCACGCGGCACGGCTCTGGATGAACGGAATGCGGCGGGTGCGGATCATATGCACAATTAGCGTCTGCGACAGCAGGCCTACCACGAACCAGCCGGACTGGAACAGCGTCTGGTGTTCCGGGGTGTTGGCATGGAACACAAACCACATCAGGCAGAAGGTCAGGATGTCGAAGATGGAGCTGATCGGGCCAAAGAACAGCATGAAGCGCCCGAGATCTGCCGGGTTCCAGTGCTGCGGCTTCTGGATCTGCTCGTCGTCCACGTTATCAAACGGGATCGCCACCTGAGACACGTCGTACATCAGGTTCTGGATCAGCAGGTGCAGCGGCAGCATCGGAAGGAACGGTAGAAACGCGCTCGCCACCAGCACGCTGAAGACGTTACCGAAGTTGGAGCTGGCGGTCATCTTGATGTACTTGAGCATATTGGCAAAGGTACGGCGCCCTTCAATCACGCCCTCCTCCAGCACCATCAGGCTTTTTTCCAGCAGAATGATATCCGCCGCTTCGCGGGCGATATCCACCGCCCCGTCGACGGAAATACCGATATCCGCCGCACGCAGCGCGGGCGCGTCGTTAATGCCGTCGCCCATAAAGCCCACCACGTGCCCTTCGCGCTTGAGCAGGGTGACGATGCGCTCTTTGTGCATCGGCGTCAGACGGGCAAACAGCGTGGTACGCTGGGCAAGCTTCGCCAGCTCGTCATCAGAGAGATGTTCAATATCGCTCCCCACCACCACGTCGCCCGCGTCCAGCCCCACTTCATGGCACACTTTCGCCGCCACCAGCTCGCTGTCGCCGGTGAGAATTTTGACGGTAATACCGCTCGCCTTCAGCGCCTTCAGCGCCGGTGCGGTGGTCTCTTTCGGCGGGTCGAGGAAGGCGATGTAGCCCTCAAGGATCAGATCGGATTCGTCAATACGCTGGTAATCACCCTCTCGCGCGGGCAGGAACTTGCTCGCGACCGCCACGACGCGCAGCCCCTGACGGTTCAGGTTGTCGGTGACGCGCTTGATGCGGCGCAGCATGGTGTCGTCCAGCGGCACGATGTCGCCGTTATAGCGAACCTGCGTCGACACGTTGAGGATCTCCTGCAGCGCGCCTTTGCAGATCAGCTGGTGGACGTCCGTCTGCTCGCTCACCACCACCGACATGCGGCGGCGCTCAAAGTCGAACGGGATTTCATCCACCTTCTGCCAGCGGCCGGAGAGCGTGCGGGCGGACTCTTCATCCACCCCTTCCAGCACCGCAACGTCGAGCAGGTTTTTCAGCCCGGTCTGATAATGGCTGTTCAGCCACGCGCTGTGAAGGACGCGCTCGCTGGTTTTGCCGGAGATATCGGTGTGGTTCTCCAGCACGATTTTGTCCTGCGTCAGGGTGCCGGTTTTATCGGTACAAAGGATGTCCATCGCGCCAAAGTTCTGAATGGCATCGAGGTGTTTAACGATCACTTTTTGTTTAGAGAGCTTCACCGCACCGCGCGCCAGCGTGGAGGTGACGATCATCGGCAGCATTTCCGGCGTTAAGCCGACCGCCACGGAGAGCGCAAACAGCGCCGCTTCCCACCAGTCTCCTTTGGTGTAGCCGTTGATCAGCAGCACGATCGGCGTCATCACCATCATAAAGCGGATCAGCAGCATGCTGACGCGGCCAATCCCTTTCTGGAAGGCATTCGGCTCGTTCTCCTGCTCGCTGACGCGTCCGGCAAGCTGGCCAAACCAGGTGTTGCCCCCGGTGGCGGTGACAATCGCCTGCGCGGTACCGCTGACTACCGTGGTGCCCATAAAGCACAGGGTGTCGCACTCGAGCGGATTCATCTGCTGCGGGTCGCGGCTGCGCGCCACCTTTTCAACGGGCAGGGATTCCCCGGTCAGGGAGGCCTGCGCGACGAAAAGATCGCGCGCCTGGATGATGCGTAAATCCGCCGGGATCATGTCACCCGCGGCCAGCTTCACCAGATCGCCCGGCACCAGCTGGTCGATCGGCAGCTCCACCCAGGCGTTTTCGCCGAGATCGTTAATCACCCGCGAGACGGTCGCGGTGTTGCTGACCATCGCCTTCAGGGCGTCCGCCGCTTTGGTAGAGCGGGCTTCCTGGATAAAGTTCAGCAGCGTGGAGATACCGACCATCAGGGCAATGACGCCTGCGGCAAACAGATCTTCCGTCGCGTAGGAGATGAGGCCGAGCACGGTCAGCAGCAGGTTGAACGGGTTGCGGTAGCAGAGCCACAGATGCACCCACCACGGAGACGGCTTTTGCGCCGGGATGAGGTTATCGCCATGCACGGCGCGGATTTTTTCCACTTCTGCCGCGTTCAGACCTTCCGGGTGTCCGCCAAAGGCGCGCCAGACTTCGTTTTCATCCATCGCCGCCACGTTCAGGCAGCGTTCGGTCAGGGACGCGGGGATCGCCGCCCCCGCCATGTTTTTGGCATTAGGCAGCGGGTCGCGCTGAACAAGACGGTGTGGCAGGTGGCGGCTCAGCAGGGCCTGCAGCTGCCGGGTGATACTTTTAAACATAGTCATTCCTCCGCATCCGCGAATGCGGACGCAGCAATTCCTTCAGGCGTGGCAAAGCCGTACCTGAGAGGCACTCAATTTTTCAAGCAGGAACGTTTGGGACGTTGCTGCCTCACATCACCGGTGAGACAGCAAAAGCTGGCTTACCGGAAAGAACGCATTCTCCCGTTCAGGAGAGGTGTGGGATCGGGATCCATGAAGCCTCCGGTAAGTAAAAAAACAGGGTGTCGCCGCGCAGTCCAGGGATTTAGGCATACCCTTTATGACGATTCGGGCGGTATTATACCCCCCTGCAAATAAACCGAACGTAAACCAGACTTTGCCCATAGCGAAATCGCGCTATAGCATTAGGCTCAATTCACTACATCGTCGTTGTTACAGGGAATACAGCATGCAGAACCGCCTTACGATTAAAGACATCGCGCGTTTAAGCGGCGTGGGGAAATCGACCGTCTCACGCGTGCTGAATAACGAAAGCGGCGTCAGCGAACGCACCCGCGAGCGCGTCGAGGCGGTTATGAATCAGCACGGTTTTTCCCCTTCCCGCTCCGCGCGCGCCATGCGCGGGCAGAGTGACAAAGTCGTCGCCATCATTGTCTCGCGTCTGGACTCTCTGTCTGAAAACCTCGCCGTGCAGACGATGCTGCCCGCCTTCTACGAGCAGGGATATGATCCGATCATGATGGAGAGCCAGTTCTCGCCACAGCTGGTGGAAGAGCATCTGGGCATGCTCCAGCGGCGCAACATTGACGGCGTGGTGCTGTTCGGCTTTACCGGCATCAAAGACGAGATGCTAAAACCCTGGCAGCCGTCGCTGGTGCTGCTGGCGCGCGATGCCCACGGGTTTGCCTCCGTCTGCTATGACGACGAGGGCGCGATTATCACCCTGATGCAGCGCCTGTTTGACGAAGGCCATCGCCACATCAGCTTCCTCGGCGTCCCGCACGCGGACGTCACCACCGGCAAGCGTCGTCATGAGGCCTACCTGGCCTTTTGCAAAAAGCACAATCTTTCCGCCGTGGCCTCCCTGCCGGGTCTGGGCATGAAGCAGGGCTACGAGCAGGTCGCCAGCGTACTGACGCCGCAGACCACCGCGCTGGTGTGCGCCACGGATACCCTTGCACTGGGTGCCAGCAAATATCTGCAGGAGCAGCGTATCGATAACCTGCAGGTGGCGAGCGTCGGCAGCACGCCGCTGATGAAGTTCCTGCACCCGGAGATCATCACCGTCGACCCGGGCTACGCCGAATCCGGCAGACAGGCCGCCGCGCAGCTGATCGAGCAGATAAACGGGCGCGCTGAGCCGCGTCAGATCGTCATTCCCGCTCACCTTTCGTAATCGCCATAAAACAGATTATTGTGATCTTCGCCCGATTTAGGGAACGTTCCCATTTTCGCCGTCACGCTGAAGGAGTAGGCTTGCGCTCAGGTCATTCCCCCCCTCACCATCTGTCATGAGGTTTCATGATGAGTAAAGTCAAACAAGCAGATATCGATCGGCTGATCGTCCTGGTCGGCGGCCGCGAAAACATCGCCACCGTCAGCCATTGCATTACCCGCCTGCGCTTCGTGCTGAACGATCCGGCCAAAGCCAACCCGAAGGCCATTGAAGAACTTTCCATGGTCAAAGGCTGCTTCACCAACGCCGGGCAGTTCCAGGTCGTTATTGGTACCGAAGTGGGCGATTACTATCAGGCTCTGCTGGCGACAACCGGGCACTCCTCCGCCGATAAAGAGCAGGCGAAGAAGGCCGCGCGCCAGAACATGAAGTGGCACGAGCAGCTGATTTCCCACTTCGCGGAAATTTTCTTCCCGCTGCTGCCCGCGCTGATCAGCGGGGGCTTGATCTTAGGCTTCCGTAACGTCATCGGCGATGTGCCGATGAGCGACGGTAAAACCCTGGCGCAGATGTATCCGGCGCTGAAAACCGTGTACGACTTCCTGTGGCTGATTGGCGAGGCGATCTTCTTCTATCTGCCGGTCGGGATTTGCTGGTCTGCGGTGCGTAAAATGGGCGGCACGCCGATTCTCGGAATCGTGCTGGGCGTCACGCTGGTCTCTCCGCAGTTAATGAACGCTTACTTACTTGGTCAGCAGGTGCCTGAGGTGTGGAACTTCGGCCTGTTTACCATCGCCAAAGTGGGCTATCAGGCGCAGGTCATTCCGGCCCTGCTGGCGGGGCTGGCGCTGGGCTTTATTGAAACCCGACTGAAGCGTATCGTGCCGGATTACCTTTATCTGGTGGTGGTGCCGGTCTGCTCGCTGATTCTGGCGGTGTTCCTGGCGCATGCCTTTATCGGTCCGTTTGGCCGCATGATTGGCGACGGCGTGGCCTTCGCGGTGCGTCACCTGATGACCGGCAGCTTCGCCCCGATTGGCGCCGCGCTGTTTGGCTTCCTGTACGCCCCGCTGGTGATCACCGGCGTGCATCAGACCACGCTGGCCATTGATATGCAGATGATCCAGAGCCTCGGCGGCACGCCGGTCTGGCCGATTATCGCCCTGTCTAACATTGCTCAGGCGTCAGCGGTGACCGGCATCATCATCGTCAGCCGCAAGCACAACGAACGCGAGATCTCCGTTCCGGCGGCCATCTCCGCCTACCTCGGCGTCACCGAACCGGCGATGTACGGTATCAACCTGAAATACCGCTTCCCGATGCTCTGCGCGATGATCGGTTCCGGTCTGGCTGGCCTGGTATGCGGACTGAACGGCGTAATGGCAAACGGGATTGGCGTCGGCGGCCTGCCGGGCATCCTCTCCATCCAGCCCGCTTACTGGCAGGTGTTTGCCCTGGCGATGGCCATCGCGATTATCGTCCCAATGGCGCTCACCACCGTGGTTTACCAGCGTAAGTTCCGTCAGGGCTCGCTGCAGATTGTTTAACTCTCTCTTTCGGGGCGCAGTTGCGCCCCTTCGCATTTGCAGGAACACACTATGAATACCCTTCCTCACTGGTGGCAAAACGGCGTTATCTACCAGATTTACCCCAAGAGTTTCCAGGACACCACCGGCAGCGGCACCGGCGATCTGCGCGGCGTGACGCAGCGTCTGGACTACCTGAAAACCCTCGGTATCGACGCCATCTGGCTGACGCCGTTTTATATCTCCCCGCAGGTGGACAACGGCTACGACGTGGCAAACTACACCGCCATCGACCCGGCCTACGGCACGCTGGATGATTTCGACGAGCTGGTCGCTGAGGCGCACGCGCGCGGCATTCGCATCGTGCTGGACATGGTGTTTAACCATACCTCCACGCAGCACGCCTGGTTCCGCGAGTCGCTGAACAAAGCGAGCCCGTACCGCCAGTTCTACATCTGGCGAGACGGCACGCCGGAGCAGTTGCCCAATAACTGGCGCTCCAAGTTTGGCGGCAACGCCTGGCGCTGGCACGCGGAGAGCGAGCAGTATTACCTGCACCTTTTCGCGCCGGAGCAGGCCGATCTCAACTGGGAAAACCCGGCGGTGCGCGGCGAGCTGAAAAAGGTGTGCGAGTTCTGGGCCGATCGCGGCGTGGACGGCTTGCGCCTCGACGTCATTAACCTGATTTCGAAAGATCAGGATTTCCCTGACGATAACACAGGCGACGGCCGCCGCTTCTACACGGACGGCCCGCGCATCCACGAATATCTGCAGGAAATGAGCCGCGACGTCTTCACCCCGCGCAACCTGATGACGGTGGGCGAGATGTCCTCGACCTCGCTGGAAAACTGCCAGCAGTATGCATCGCTCGACGGGCGCGAGCTGTCGATGACCTTTAACTTCCACCACCTGAAGGTGGACTACCCGGGCGGCGAAAAATGGACGCTGGCGAAGCCGGACTTCGTGGCGCTCAAAACCCTCTTCCGCCACTGGCAGCAGGGGATGCACAACAAAGCCTGGAACGCGCTGTTCTGGTGTAACCACGATCAGCCGCGCATTGTGTCGCGCTTCGGTGACGAAGGAGAATACCGCGTTCACGCCGCGAAGATGCTCGGCATGGTGCTGCACGGCATGCAGGGCACGCCGTATATCTACCAGGGGGAGGAGCTGGGGATGACCAACCCACACTTCAGCCGCATCACCGATTACCGCGACGTGGAGAGCCTGAACATGTTCGCCGAACTGCGCGCCAACGGCCGCGAGCCTGAGGAATTGCTGGCGATTCTGGCGAGTAAGTCCCGCGATAACGGGCGAACCCCAATGCAGTGGGACGCGTCGCACAATGCGGGCTTTACCGAGGGCGAGCCGTGGATTGGCGTCTGCGATAACTACGAGACGGTGAACGCCCGCGCGGCGCTGGACGACCCGGATTCGGTGTTCTATACCTACCAGTCGCTGATTAGCCTGCGCAAAACCCTGCCGGTGCTGACGTGGGGGGATTATGAGGATCTCCTGCCGGAGCATCCTTCTCTGTGGTGCTATCGCCGCCAGTGGCAGGGACAGACCCTGATTGTTGCGGCAAACCTGAGTAATACGCCTCAGGAATGGCAGACAGACCTTCTCAGCGGTAAGTTGCAGGTGCTGATGAGTAACTACCCGACACCGCAAACGACGTCGCTGCGTCCATTTGAAGCCGTCTGGTGGTTGCAGCAGTAGCATTCCCTGCCGGGTGCGGCTCAGCACCCGGCTTACTTAACTGTTTTTGTTGAGTAATTAATCAGATTTTTCTCTCGCGCCTTTACAATCGCTGAAGCGCCCGTCGTTTGTACTCTCGTTTTTTTACTTTGTTCTGCATCAAATAAATCGCAAACATGTTTGATGCAAATCACTATATGTAGCACTTAAAATGCACGCCAACCCAACATCTTGTATTTATCGTCTACTATTCCAACAACAAGACGGCGCTTACGCTGGCCGGAATTGTGGATAACACGAGCTGGGTACGCGGGAAGTCTTTGGCCTGGCGGGGAATACGCCCGGAGAAGACTTCTCCACCTCTGTGGATAACCTGTTTTCAAAAATGGAGTGATCATGACACCGCATGTGATGAAACGTGATGGCTGTAAAGTGCCGTTTAAATCAGAGCGCATCCAGGAAGCCATTCTGCGTGCAGCTAAAGCAGCGGGAGTCGATGACGCAGATTACTGCGCCACCGTCGCAGAAGTCGTTAGCAGCCAGATGAACGAACGCAGCCAGGTCGATATCAATGAGATCCAGACCGCGGTTGAAAACCAGCTGATGGCGGGGCCCTACAAGCAGCTGGCGCGCGCCTACATTGAGTACCGCCACGATCGTGACGTGCAGCGTGAGAAGCGCGGGCGTCTGAACCAGGAGATCCGTGGTCTGGTAGAGCAGACCAACTCTGCCCTGCTCAATGAAAACGCCAACAAAGACAGTAAAGTGATCCCGACCCAGCGCGACCTGCTGGCCGGCATCGTCGCCAAACACTATGCCCGTCAGCATCTGCTGCCGCGCGACGTAGTCTCGGCGCACGAGCGCGGCGAAATTCACTACCACGATCTCGACTATTCGCCGTTCTTCCCGATGTTCAACTGCATGCTGATCGACCTGAAAGGCATGCTGACCCACGGTTTTAAAATGGGTAACGCGGAGATTGAACCGCCTAAGTCGATCTCCACGGCCACCGCGGTCACGGCGCAGATTATCGCCCAGGTCGCCAGCCATATTTATGGCGGCACCACCATTAACCGCATTGATGAAGTGCTGGCCCCGTTCGTGACGGCAAGCTTCAACAAGCACCGTAAAACGGCCGAAGAGTGGCAGATCCCGGACGCTGACGGCTACGCGCACTCCCGTACCGAGAAAGAGTGCTACGATGCCTTCCAGTCGCTGGAATATGAGGTGAACACGCTGCACACCGCCAACGGCCAGACGCCGTTTGTGACCTTCGGCTTTGGCCTGGGCACCAGCTGGGAATCACGCCTGATCCAGCAGTCGATCCTTCGCAACCGTATTTCTGGCCTCGGCAAAAACCGCAAAACGGCGGTGTTCCCGAAACTGGTGTTCGCCATCCGCGACGGCCTGAACCACAAGTTTGGCGATCCGAACTACGACATCAAACAGCTGGCGCTGGAGTGCGCGAGCAAGCGCATGTATCCGGACATCCTGAACTACGACCAGGTTGTGAAAGTTACCGGTTCGTTTAAAACGCCAATGGGCTGCCGCAGCTTCCTCGGCGTGTACGAGGATGAAAACGGCGAGCAGATCCACGACGGGCGCAACAACCTGGGCGTCATCAGCCTCAACCTGCCGCGCATCGCGCTGGAGGCGAAAGGTAATGAAGCTGAGTTCTGGAAACTGCTGGATGAACGTCTGCAGCTGGCGCGCAAAGCGCTGATGACCCGCATTGCCCGTCTGGAAGGGGTGAAAGCCCGCGTCGCGCCGATCCTCTATATGGAAGGGGCCTGCGGCGTGCGCCTGAAGGCGGACGATGACGTATCCGAGATCTTCAAAAACGGTCGCGCGTCCATTTCGCTGGGCTATATCGGTATTCACGAAACCATCAACGCGCTGTTTGGCGACACGCACATGTACGACAGCGAAGCCCTGCGCGAAAAAGGGATCGCCATCGTTCAGCGCCTGCGCGACGCGGTAGACCAGTGGAAAGAGGAAACTGGCTACGGGTTTAGCCTGTACAGCACGCCGAGCGAGAACCTGTGCGACCGCTTCTGCCGTCTGGACACCGCCGAGTTCGGGATTGTGGAAGGCGTGACCGACAAAGGGTACTACACCAACAGCTTCCACCTCGACGTGGAGAAAAAGGTCAACCCGTACGACAAGATCGACTTCGAAGCGGCGTATCCGCCGATCGCCAGCGGCGGCTTCATCTGCTACGGCGAGTACCCGAACATTCAGCACAACCTTAAGGCGCTGGAGGACGTGTGGGATTACAGCTACCAGCACGTGCCGTATTACGGGACCAACACGCCTATCGACGAGTGCTACGAATGCGGCTTTACCGGTGAGTTCGAGTGTACGAGTAAAGGCTTTACCTGCCCGAAATGCGGCAACCACGATGCGGCTCGCGTATCCGTGACCCGTCGCGTATGCGGCTATCTCGGTAGCCCGGACGCGCGTCCGTTTAACGCCGGCAAGCAGGAAGAGGTGAAGCGTCGCGTCAAGCATTTGGGGAATGGGCAGATCGGTTAATCCTCAGCCACGTTAATGCCCGGTGGCGCTGCGCTTACCGGGCCTACGGACCGCTCTCTTTTGTAGGCCGGGTAAGCGCAGCGCCACCCGGTGTGGTTATTCGCTATGAACTATCACCAGTACTACCCTGTCGACATCGTCAACGGCCCCGGCACCCGCTGCACCCTGTTCGTTTCAGGCTGCGTCCACGAATGCCCCGGCTGTTACAACAAAAGCACCTGGCGTCTGAACTCCGGCATGCCGTTCACCGCGGAGATGGAAGATAAAATCATCCGCGATCTGAACGACACGCGCATCAAACGCCAGGGGGTTTCGCTCTCCGGCGGCGATCCGCTGCACCCGCAAAACGTGCCGGATATCCTGAAGCTGGTGAAGCGCATTCGTGCAGAGTGTGCGGGAAAAGATATCTGGGTCTGGACAGGCTACAGGCTGGATGAACTGAATACGCAGCAGATGGAAGTGGTGGATCTGATTAACGTGCTGGTCGACGGCAAGTTCGTGCAGGATTTAAAAGACCCGTCTTTGATCTGGCGCGGCAGCAGTAACCAGGTTGTACATCATTTGCGTTGATCAAAGGCGGATGTTATCCATCCGCCCTTACCTCAAAACCGACTCAAACTCTCCATCGCCACCGCCTTAAACCCGGCAAAATCTCCGCAGCTAGAAAGCCTCGACATCGCCCGCTCGCGCAGGAAGGTGACGAAGATATCGTAAATCGCCATCGCCTCTTCGTACTCGCTTTTGCTGATGGCGAGCAGGAAGATGACGTGAGCGGTTTCGTCGCCCCACTGAACGCCGTTCGGGGCGAGCACGGTGTAGACCACCGTTTTCTGCGCCAGCAGGCCGAGGGAGTGCGGGAGCGCGATGCCGTCGCCGAGCATGGTGCTGACAATAGCTTCACGTTCAACAACCGAATCCAGAAACTCCGCGCCGACAAAGCCTTCTGCTTCAAGCTGTTCACACAGCTCGCGGAAGAGCGTCTGCTGATCGATCGGCTTGTCGATAATGCGGAAATGGGCCGCGTCGAAGTATTTATCCAGCATCCACGGGCGGGTGCGGTCCACCAGCACCAGTTTGCCAATCTGTTCTAACTGATAGTCGGTCGGGAACGGGGCGATCGTTACTACCGGTTTCGACTTTTCGCTGACGCGTGCGGTGGCTATCACAAAGTCTTCGCCAATGGTTTCCGCAACCTCGTACTCGCGCAGGGTGAGCGTGCGCGTCACCTCTATCGGCGGATATTTACGCTGCAGCACCGCCTCAATCATGCGGACCATCGCGTTACCGGCGTCGCATACCAGCAGCACGCGCGGCTTGCGCTGGTAGCCGATGTTGTAGTGGCGCTCGAGCCCGACGCCAATGTGCAGCACCAGGAAGCCAATCTCGTTTTCGCTGATCGCATACGGCGTGTATTTGCCCCAGCTCGACACCGCCGCCAGCGTCATGTCCCACGCCATCGGGTAGTGCTGCTTGATGTTATCCAGCAGCGGATTGGGGATCATAATTTGATACCGCACGCGGGTGATCATGGTTTTGATGTGCGTGAGCAGATCCGCGTGCAGCTGTTCGTCGCTGAGCAGGTTGTAGTTATAGTGGATGTTGATGTAGCGCAGGATGTAGTTGACCAGCGCTTCGTCGTCGTCGGCGTTAATGGCGCTGGGCGCGATCTCCTGAATCTGCCGCGCCGCAATGTGCACGCACAGCCAGCTCTCCTCTGATGGCGAAAGCGCCTTGCCCGCCAGCTGCTGGATGGTGACGGCGATATCCTTAGCAGCCTCGCGCACGTTCTCTTCAACGTCTTCGGCGTGGAATTCCGGCAGCGGATAGCCCTCGCTGATGCGCCGTACCGACACCGCGCAGTACAGGCGCAGGAACAGCTCGCCTTCATCGGTCAGGCGAATGTGGTGACGCGTCAGGGCGTCGTGTAGCACCGGCACCATCTGCTCCGCCACGCCCGCATTCAGCGCCACGTCGGTCACCAGCGGGTTCAGGCTGTCCTGCTGCGCCAGCTCCCAGAGCAGATCGGTCAGGCACGCGCGGGTCGACATCTCGCTGCCAAACAGCTTCATGCCATGGCGCGGACGCGTTTCCAGCGTCAGGTTGTAACGATGAAACCACTCGCGCACCTCCGCCATGTCGCTTTGCAGCGTGGCGCGGCTGACGAACCACTCGTCCGCCAGATCCTCCAGCTTAAGAGAAAATGCCGAGGTCAGAAAACGCACCACCAGATAATGCACGCGCTCCGGCCCGGTGCGGGGGATACGCAGCGCGCGCGGATGGGAGGCCTGCAGCTCTTGATACCGCGCCGCATCGTCAATTTTGAGCTGATAGCCATTGCCCCGGCTCAAGATAAACTGCGCGCCGTGGCTTGCCAGCAGCGCGTTCAGGGCGGTGATATCGGCACGGACGGTTCGCGTGGAAACCGACAGCCGCTGCGCCAGTTCGTCCTGCGGCAGCGTCTCGTTTTGCAACAGTTCGAAAAGTTGCGCTAAACGTTGGTTCGGAAATCGCACGTCGTTGTCCTCTTACGGCTTAAGGTGAAATGACCATCTGGGATGGGCTGCCAACCGGGGTATAGTCAGGTTCGAAGCTCAATTTCCCGTCCTGCGCCACGCGGAAACGGGTAATGTTGTCGCTGCGCTGGTTCATGACGTACAGCCAGCGTCCCTGCTTATCGAGCGTCAGGGTGCGGGGATAATCACCACGCGTCCACACGTCATCCTGATGCGTCAGCGTGCCCTCCGCCGTTACGGTAAAGTGCCCGATGCTGTTATGCAAACGGTTAGCCACATACAGCTGTTTGCCGTCAGCGCTTAACGCCAGACCGGCAGCAAAGCTGGTGCCTTTGTAACCTTCAGGCAGGGCTGAAAGCGTTTTGCCCTCTTTTAAGGTGCCGTTGGCGTTCACGGTATAATGGGTGAGCGTAGACGCCTCTTCGTTAATCAGCCACAGGGCATCGCCCTTCGGCGTAAAGACAAAGTGGCGCGGCCCGGCCCCTTTTGAGGAGGCGCTGATAAACGGCGGATCGTTTGGCGTCAGCTTTCCTGTCCGATCGTCAAAGCGGTACTGATAGATGCGATCCAGCCCAAGATCGGTCGAAAACACGTATTTCCCGCTCGGATCGGCGGCGATCATGTGCGCATGCGGGCCGTTATGATCGCTGATCGCGAAACTGCCCTCGACGGCAGCTTCCGGCTTCGCCGCGCCCGGTTCGCCTTGATCCTGACGTTTGTCCGTGGCTTCCCCCAGGCTGCCGTCTGCTTTAACGGGCAGCACCGCGACGCTTCCGCTGACGTAGTTCGCCACCAGAAGATGCTTGCCGTTCGGCGTCAGGGAGAGATACACCGGCCCCGCACCGCCGGAGGCCACCTGATTCAGCTCGCTCAGCTCACCGTTATCGCCGACGCGCAGCGCCTGCACCACGCCCTGCTCCACTTCGCTTGCCAGATACAGCGTTCTGCCGTCCCGTGAAAGGGTCAACTGCGCCGCATTCGGCAGTTTGCTCACCAGCGTTTTATCTTTCAGCGCGCCGGTTTGCGGGTTAACAGTAAAACGGTACAGCCCTTCACCGTTCGGATTATAGGTACCCACCCAGGCGTATTGCGTCTGGGCGACAGCGGCGGTGGCGAACATTGAGAGTGAAGCGACAAGCAGGGTACGGGTGTGCATGGTGGCTCCTTCAGGTATGTGCGGTTTAGTTTTGTTTTATTTAACCAGCTTCTTCGTCATCGCCAGCAGCGTACGCACGTCTTCCGGACGCGTATCGCCGCTGGCTTTATCGATAATCGAGCTGTAGATATGCGGGACGATCTTGCTCACGCCCGCGTCGAGGGCGATCTGCAGGATCTCCTCATAGTTTTCCAGATCGATACCTCCGGTCGGCTCCAGCCAGAAGTCGTGGCGGGCGCAGGCTTCCGCTACCGCCTTGTACTCGTCACGGTACTTGAGGCCGCCCATCGGGAAGTATTTGATGGAGCTGCCGCCGAAATCTTTCAGCAGGGCAATCGCGGTATCAACCGGCACGATACCGTCCGGCGCTTTGCTGCTCAGCGGGCCGGTGGAGATTTTTACCATGCCAACGGTGCCTGTCGGAGAGACCAGACCGTTGACCACGGACTCATTCTGCCCCAGCAGCGCGCGGCTGGTGGCCACGCCGGTAAAGACCTGGTTAACGTGCTGCGGCTGCACCTGGCGGGAGATTTCACTCACCATCGCCGACTGGTTCGGGTCGCCCGCGCCCAGCCCAACAGACAGCGCGTTATCAATCAGCTTCGCGTATTCGCGCATATCAGCAACAGCGCTCGCCACGTCCGGGTAGTTTTTGGAGAGCACGCCCACCAGCACGTGACCTTCCGCCGCCTCGTAAATAGCGCTGGCGTTGGCCTTTGAGCCGGCCAGCACGTTCAGGCAGACGCGGTCACGGTAAAAGTTGGGGGTCAGTTTCATGCGTTTTTCTCCTGTCCTAACACTTCGCTAATGCGGCGGTACACGATGTTCAGCTGGTCAGCATTCACGCTGCGCACGTCCGCTTCGATTATCCCTTCGTTGGCCTTGTAGCCACGGAAGTAAATGGCGTATTCGCCCTGCTTCAGCTTCGCCACCAGATCGCCCGTGCCGACGCCGGTCGTGACTTCGTCGAACTTAATCTCGGTGCGGGCAATATCGCGTCCGGCGCTGTCCCAGACCACGCGTGCGGTAACGCCGTTCAGGGTGTTGAGCGCCTCGATAAACGGCGTCATTTTCGCCACCATCTCGGCGCCGCTCTCTTTGGTGGCCGTCAGATAGTGTTCGATGGCGCAGGTCAGGCCAAGAATGCCCTCTTTACCCACCTTCATGGCGCGGCCAATCCCCGCCGTCTGGCGCTTCACCCACTCAACGTACCGGGTTTTGCCGATCACCAGACCGCTGGTGGGGCCTTCGATCGCCTTCGCGCCGCTGTAGATCACCAGGTCCGCGCCGGCGCGGTAGTACACGTGCAGATCTTCTTCCGCCGCGGCATCGACGATGAGCGGCAAGTCGTGTTTACGTGCGATAACCGCCGCCTGCTCGACGCTGAGCATGCTTTTCTGCACGCAGTGGTGAGATTTGATGTACATGATCGCCGCCGTACGCGGCGTGATTGCCGCCGCCAGCTGATCGGCGGAACATTCGTTGGCGTAGCCCGCTTCCACCAGCTTGCCGCCGCCCAACGCCACCATGGTGCCCACCGGCGCGCCAAAGTTCACGTTGTGGCCTTTCGGCAGGACGATTTCGTTATTTTCAATCGGTGTGACGTGCAGGTTTTCCAGCAGCCAGTCGCTGTCTTTTACCAGCACCGCCGCCACGGACTGGGCAATGCCCGCCGACGCGCAGGAAACCACCGTCGCCCCTTCCACGTCCAGCAGCTTCGCGATGTATTCCCCGGTTTTGTTGACCAGATCCTTCATCTCGAAATAGTGATTCATGCCGTCCATCGCCGCCTGCACCACTTCCGGGCGCGGCGTGGAAACGCCGAGCGCCGTCATGCGGCCAGAGGTGTTGATAACCTGCTTTAAATGGTACTTCTCATAAATCGAAGGCATGTTCCGTGCTCCCTTGTTCGGTCATGTAGCCCTTGCCCGCGCGGATCGCGGCAAGCGGCACCAGAATGTGTTCAGCCTGCAGGCTGTCGTTTTCGGCATCCGTCAGCACCGTCGGCTGGCGCTTGAGGGTAAATAGCGTCAGATCGGCGTCGAGACCCGGCTGAATGCGGCCCTTGCGCGTCAGGCGCAGGCCGTCGGCGGCGTTCGCGGTGACGCAGTCAATCACCTGCGGAAGTGACATGCCGATGGCGAGAAACTTCGACATCACGCTTGCCAGCGAGCCCACCGGTCCGTTGATGCGGTTGCGGCAGTAGATATCCGAGCTGATGGTGTGCGGCAGAATACCCATCGCGATGGCGCGTTTCGCCACCTCAAAGCTAAAGCTCGCCGTACCGTGCCCGACGTCCAGACGCACGCCGCGCTTCAGGGCGGAGGAAATGGAGGCGCGCAGCTCGCCGGACGGCGTAAGAATGCGGTTAGGCTTGCCGTTATAGCAGTGGGTGATAATGTCGCCGGAGCTCAGCAGCTCGGCAATCTCGTCGAGGTTCGGCGGGTTGTTGCCAATGTGCACCATCAGCGGCAGGTCGCCGTTCTCTTTCTGAATCGCTTTGGCACGCTCCAGCGGCGTGATGCCGTTTTCACCGACCACGCTGCTGCTCATGCGCGCCTTCAGGCCGACGATAAAATCAGGGTGGCGCGTCACCGCCTGCTTCACCGCGTCGGCGTCAATATTGGCCATGTTGGCCAGCTCGTTCTGGGCAATCAGCCCCACGCGGGAGATGTTCAGCAGGGCAAAGACTTCAGTGGAGGCCCTGCGGGTAATGTCATAGAAATCGTCCACATCGTCGGCACCGGTACTGCCCGCGTCCACTACGGAGGTGACGCCAGTGGCAATGCCCACGCTGTCCGGCTCGTCGTGGTAAATCGGGGAATTCGGATAGCAGTGTACATGGGAGTCAATCCAGCCTGCGCTGACGAACACGTCACCGTTAAGATCAACCGTCTTGCGAGCGGGAGCGTCAATGTCGCCCGTCGCGGCAATCTTCCCGTCCTGAATCGCGATATCGGTCAGGGTATCGTCGGCGAGGCGCGCGCGGCGCAGGAGTAAATCAAACATGAGGATCTCCTGAAAAGGCGGGCGCCGGAGCGCCCGCGGGTATTAAAGGGCGACCGGGAACAGCCAGCCCAGAATCATCGCGCCGAGGATAGCGCCACCGGTAATCGGCTTCTGCCAGATGTAGAACAGCAGCGCACCCACCAGCGAACCGACGCCGATTGGAATGGAGGCGGTCATGGCGCTGAGAATAATCAACGGCCCGAGGAAGCGGCCGGAGGCGTTGCCCGCGCCCATCATCACGTCTGCGCCGTAGGTGGAGTTGCTCTGGTTGATAGTGAACTTACGCGCCAGGATGATGACGTAGCCAATCGCCAGGCCAATCACCAGGCCGGTGATCAGCGAAGCAATGAAGTTGGTCACCGGGAACATGATCCCCGCGCCCAGCAGCAGCGCCGGAACGCCAAGGCCCACGCCGGTCTGGATCGCGCCGCCGATGTCGAGAATACCAACCAGCGACCCTTCGATAATACGGGCGAACAGGAAGCTCGCGCCAAACGCCGCCACCGCGCCGTAAACGCCGGTATCAATGCCCGCTTTCAGCATCGCCACGAAGGCCACTTCGTTAAACGCGCCGATGCCGTAGAGGTAGTACATGTGCGTCCCGGCAAACACGCCGGAAGAGAGCAGGCCAACGAAGATCGGGAACGACCAGTCGGCATACCAAAAACCTTTATTCTGTTCCATTTAGAGGCTCCTGTTATTTACCGCTGAGCGAGTTGTGGATCATGTCGAGCCAGTTCGGCACGGTCAGATGGAAGGATTCGATCATCTTCATGTCGAAGCCGCGGAAGAAGCCGCTCAGCACGAAGAGCAGGACGATCGCCGCCATCATCACTTTGGTGACGTGGTTCCAGCCGCTCTCTTCCACGCCTTTACCGATCAGGATCCCCAGCACCAGGCCCGGTACGGCGTTCCCCATAATCAGCTGCGCCGCGCCGCCAAAAATGGTGGCCCAGAAGCCCGATTTTTTACCCGCATCGATAGCCGCCAGCCAGAAGATCACCGGCATCACGGTGTTCACCAGCAGGTTTGCCGCCGGCACCAGCACCTTCACGGCGGTGACCTGAAGGGCAGCCGGCACGGAGGAGGCGGTAAGGTTAAGGAAGGTCACGACAATCATGCCGATCAGGCCGCAGGCAATCGCCATTTTGCGCGGGTCGTGCAGCGTTTCGCCGACGTTACGGTTTTTGATCATCAGTGCAGCAGCACCCCAGTTCGGGATGATGCGGTGGTCAACGTCCTGTGTGAAGGCACCTGCGGCCACGGAAGAGGCCCAGGCGTTAAAGAAGAAACCTAACCCAAAGGAGAAGTGGGACGCCGGATCCCCTTCACAGGAGTTCAGTTCCCCCAACGTACGAAACGCGCCCATACCCTGAGTGGTAGGCGCATGAAACATGCGTGCAGCCCCGGCTCCGACACCGACGCCAACCAGGCCGCCAATGATGAGCGATTTTATTAATATAATTAAGAACATCAGTCTGCCCTTTTATGAATAATCAGCGTTGCGTGACGAAATCCACCTGGTCAAGATTGATAGCGGTCACGTTGACGGTCACATCCAGCTCCACGCTGTAGGTGCGTCTTTCCCGGCGCAGAAAGAAGAACAGAAACGCTTCTTTACGCACCGCTTCTTGCGCCTGAACGACCTGCACATCCTGTGGCTCAATACGCAGTAAGATATGCGGTGAGGCTTTCATCACCGCGGCCTGAACGTGGTTGAGCGCGTCGGCAAAGGCGCGCGCTTTGGCGTCGCCTTTGCCCTTCACTCTCACCGTGGTTGTGAACTGTTCTTTCATGCTTATGCGCCGTATTTCTTCTGCCACGCCTGCACCAGACGCTCGCCCAGCTCTTCTTTATCCATAAAGCCGAAGCCCAGCACGTTGCAGCCTTCGTTGATGGCGGTCACGCCCTCTTCCACGGAACGCATGCCGTATTTCGCTTTGTAGCCATATTTGGTCTGGGCGGTGATAGCGCCCGCGCCGCCGCTGCCGCAAAAGGAAATACCGAAGGTGGCGTTTTCCGCTTTCATCATGTCGCCGAGCTTCATGTCCGCCGCCATGCCCGGCACGACCACCGCGCGTCCACCTGCTTTTTCCACACCGGCAGCCACTTTCTGACCTTTACCCAGGCGATCGCCAATCACGACTGTAATCTGTTCCATGTGTTGCTCCTTAAAGGTTGTCTTTCGCGACTTCAAAGTGAACGGAGAGCAGCCAGGCTTCTTCATCAGGAAGATTGCCAAACTGCGCGACCACTTCACGGGCGAGCCGCATTGAATCCGGTGAAATTTCGTCAAACAGCTCTGCTTCAACCTCCGGCAGCGGCTCGCCGGTCACGGACCGGTGCGCCATGGCGCGCACGTGGGAGGTGAGCATCTGCTCCTGTACCGCATTGGGGATGATGTTGTTCCGGGACAGCAGGGCATAAACCTGCTGCAGCATGGTGTTCGCGAGCTGTTCTGTTTGCTCCGCCTGTTCCCCAACGTCGTTCATTACCGCTCCGTTAATCACTGGTCTTACCCCGTTAATGGCTCTGGAATAAAACTAACGTTGGGGGGGAATTGTTTGTAGCGAGTTGTTTTCCACTTCGAAGTGGAAAGGCGAGCCGCGGCAGTGATCTGTGCCACATAAATGCGGTGAATCTGAATTAATGACGGTATTCGCGTGATGAATATCACGTATTCCAGCGGCAAAACGCGCGTCGGGGAAACGAAACGTTCAGGCGTGGTGACGCAAAAATGTGATGGCGATAGGGTTTACTTATTACCGCGTAAAAAAAACGGGGGCCGCTGGCCCCCGCTGGTTGTTTGTCAGATGCGCGATCAGTTAACGGTATTTCTTGTGATACGTGTTACGGGTCGTCACAAACTGCTCGGCTGCCGCCTGGGCTTCCTTCACTTTGCCTTCGTTAGCCAGCTTCAGCGCGCCGTCGATCTGGCCGACCAGCACGTCAAAGCCGTGGCGGTAGTCTTTCATCTCTGCACTGTCTGCCGCTTTGCTTTCCAGCTTTGGAGGCGTCGCTTTTTGTGCGTCCAGCGCCGCTTCACGCATTTTGGTCAGCGCGTCTTTCATTTCCGCCGCATTGTCGGTTTTCTGCACCACCTTCAGGTTTTGACCGAGGATGCCCATGTCGTCTTCAAGATCGGCAGCAAACGCAGAAGAGCCAAGAACCAGCGTTGAAGCCGCGACGATCGCTAACAGATGTTTACGCATTGCTCACTTCCTTTTTTATTATTAACAAAACGCTATCTCTATTGTCCGGCGATTTTCATTTCCGGGAGTAATACAGAACCACACTGTATATTGCTGCGTGTTTCAATATCGTTACCGACCGTAACGATATTGCGCCACATATCCTTCAGGTTGCCGGCGATAGTAATTTCGCTCACCGGATACTGGATTTCGCCGTTTTCCACCCAGAAGCCCGCCGCGCCGCGCGAGTAGTCTCCGGTGATGCCGCTGACGCCCTGACCCATCAGCTCGGTGACCACCAGACCGGTGCCCATCTCTTTCAGCATCTGCTCAAAGTTCAGGCCCTGTCCGGCAATACGCCAGTTGTGAATGCCGCCCGCGTGCCCGGTGCTTTTCAGACCCAGCTTGCGCGCGGAGTAGTTGGTCAGCAGCCACTGGGTCAGAATGCCGTCTTTAACGATATCGCGACGTTCGGTGCGCACGCCTTCGCTGTCGAACGGCGTGGAGGCAAGCCCCTTCAGCAGATGCGGATGCTCTTCGATGGTCAGCCATTCCGGCAGGATCTGCTTGCCCAGCGAGTCGAGCAGGAAGGTCGACTTACGGTAAACGGAGCCGCCCGCGATAGCGCCCACCAGATGGCCAAACAGACCGGTCGCCACTTCGTTGGCAAAGATAACAGGCGCTTTCATGGTGGAGAGTTTACGCGGCGACAGGCGAGACAGCGTACGTTCGGCACACTCTTTACCCACCCACTCAGGAGACTGCAAATCCCCCAGCGCGCGGCCAATGGTGTAGGCGTAGTCACGCTCCATGTCACCGTTTTCTTCGGCGATGACGCAGCTGGAGAGCGAGTGGCGGGTAGAGCAGTAGCCCTGCAGCATGCCGTGGCTGTTGCCGAAGACTTTGATGCCGTAGTGGCTGTTGAAGCTGCCGCCTTCGGTATTGGTGATGCGCTTATCCGCCTGCAGGGACGCCTGCTCCGCGCGCGCGGCCAGCTCGATCGCTTCGTCCGGGGTCACTTCCGCAGGGTGGAACAGATCGAGATCCGGCGCGTCAAACGCCAGCAGATCTTTATCCGCCACGCCTGCGTAAGGATCCGGAGAGGTATAACGGGCGATATCCAGCGCGGCCTGCACCGTGCGGGCAATGGCATCCGGACTGAGATCGGTGGATGACGCGCTGCCTTTGCGATTCTGGTGATACACCGTGATCCCAAGCGCGCCATCGCTGTTGAATTCTACATTCTCCACTTCACCATAGCGGGTACTCACGCTGATGCCGGTGGTTTTGCTGACCGCCACTTCGGCGCCATCTGATTTTTCTGAAGCAAGCATCAGCGCGGTGGAGACGGCTTCTTCAAGAATCTTACGCTGCGCTTCAACTTGTGAGGTTACTTTCATCGCAAATGCCATACTGTAAGAGAGAGTTAACTGAAGTCTAACAGAGAACCGTTTTTCAGTGCGCGTCTTAACTGGTAACATTAGCCTCTTTTTTTAAGGAGCCTGACATGACTAAGCAGCCCGAAGACTGGCTCGACGACGTTCCCGGTGATGACATCGAAGACGAAGATGATGAGATCATCTGGGTCAGTAAAAGTGAAATTAAACGTGACGCCGAAGAGTTAAAACAGCTTGGCGCGGAAATGGTAGAACTGGGTAAAAACGCGCTGGATAAGATCCCGCTCGACCAGGATCTGCGCGATGCCATTGAACTGGCACAGAAAATCAAAAAAGAAGGCCGTCGTCGCCAGCTTCAGCTTATCGGGAAAATGCTGCGTCAGCGCGACGTCGATCCGATCCGCCAGGCGCTGGACAAGCTGAAAAACCGCCACAACCAGCAGGTTGCGCTGTTCCACAAGCTGGAGCAGATCCGCGATCGTCTGATTGAACAGGGTGATGACGCCGTACCGGAAGTGTTGAACCTGTGGCCGGATGCCGACCGCCAGCAGCTGCGATCGCTTATCCGCAACGCGAAGAAAGAGAAAGAAGGGAATAAGCCGCCGAAGTCTGCGCGCCTGATTTTCCAGTATCTGCGCGAGCTGTCTGAGAACGAAGAGTAATCCGTTCCCCTCACCCCGGAGGGGCGAGGGGGAAAAGAACGTAGGCCCGGTAAGCGTGAGCGCCACCGGGCTTTTTTTTACGCCTCGGCGGCCGCTTCCGCTTTCTTCGCCAGACCGTCCAGCAGCTTCTGATGGATCCCACCAAAACCGCCGTTGCTCATCACCAGAATATGGTCGCCGGGCTGAGCGGCTTTCACCACCATATCCGCGAGCGCATCCACATCCGCGCTCCAGTGCGCAGGCTGGATGCAGGCATCGGCCACTTCCGCCACCTGCCACGGAATATGCTGCGGCTGCAGCAGGAAGACCTCATCGGCGCGTCCTAATGACGGCGCGAGATCGTCTTTGCAGATGCCCATCTTCATGGTGTTCGAGCGCGGTTCCAGCACCGCCAGAATGCGCGCGGTACCGCCAACTTTGCCACGCAGGGCGGCAAGCGTCGCCAGAATGGCCGTTGGGTGGTGCGCGAAATCGTCATACACGGTAACGCCGTGGGCTTCACCGCGCAGCTCCAGACGGCGGCGGGCATTGATAAACGAGCCCAGCGCGTTGGCTGCATCCGCAGGCAGAACGCCGACGTGACGCGCCGCAGCAATGGCCATCAGGCCGTTGTGCATGTTGTGCTCGCCCACCAGGCCCCACTTCACCTCACCCACTTTTTCACCGTCGAGCAGCACTTCCCACTCGGAGGCATCGGCGTTGAGTTTCTTCGCCTGCCAGTGGCCCTGCTCGCCCACCAGCTCCTGCTCGCTCCAGCAGCCCATCGCCAGAGTCTGCTTAAGGTTGATATCGTTCTCCGGCAGGATGATGCGCCCCTGACCCGGAACAATGCGCACCAGATGGTGGAACTGTTTCTGAATCGCTTTCAGATCGTCAAAAATATCCGCGTGGTCGAACTCAAGGTTGTTGAGGATCAGGGTGCGCGGGCAGTAATGCACGAACTTGGAGCGCTTGTCGAAGAACGCGCAGTCGTATTCGTCGGCTTCGATCACGAAGAACGGGCTGTCACCCAGACGCGCAGAAACGTCGAAATTACCCGGTACGCCGCCGATCACGAAGCCCGGCTTGTAGCCGCAGGCTTCGAGGATCCAGGTTGCCATGCCCGCAGTCGTGGTTTTGCCATGAGTACCGGCAACGGCAACCACCCAGCGGTCGCGCAGGACGAAGTCATGCAGCCACTGCGGGCCGGACATGAACGGAATATTGCGTTCCAGTACCGCCTCGACGCACGGATTGCCGCGGGTCATCGCGTTACCAACGATCACCAGGTCCGGCTCGGGATCCAGCTGGCTGGCATCGTAGCCCTGAATTAAAGAGATGCCCTGTTTTTCCAGAAGTGTGCTCATTGGCGGATACACATTGGCGTCCGAACCTGTCACTTCATGGCCCAGCGAGCGCGCCAGCATTGCCAGTCCGCCCATGAAAGTGCCACAAATCCCCAATATATGAATGCGCATACGTCACTATCCTTCTTCAATGTGGCGCACATTTTACTCACATGTTAGCGGCTGTGAAACGCATTTCAGGTAAATCCGTATGTTGCTGGCGCGATTCACCTCTGCGCTACTATTTGAATATTTGTTAAGATTGTTGGGCTTTAGTCGTTTTAGTGAACATACAATCGCTCTACTCACAAAGATGCAGGGAAAGTGTTATGAAAACGTTAGGTGAATTTATTGTCGAAAAGCAGCACGAGTTCTCTCATGCTACCGGTGAACTCACTGCTTTGCTGTCGGCAATAAAGCTGGGCGCTAAGATCATCCACCGTGATATCAACAAGGCCGGTCTGGTCGATATCCTGGGTGCCAGCGGTGCCGAGAACGTTCAGGGCGAGGTTCAACAGAAACTCGATCTGTTCGCAAATGAAAAACTGAAAGCTGCACTGCGCGCGCGCGACATCGTTGCGGGTATCGCCTCTGAAGAAGAAGATGAAATTGTTGTTTTCGAAGGGTGTGAACACGCTAAATACGTTGTTCTGATGGATCCGCTCGACGGTTCCTCAAACATCGACGTTAACGTTTCTGTCGGTACCATTTTCTCCATCTATCGCCGCGTCACGCCTGTTGGCACGCCGGTGACCGAAGAAGATTTCCTGCAGCCTGGCATTAATCAGGTTGCTGCCGGTTACGTCGTTTATGGCTCGTCCACCATGCTGGTGTATACCACCGGATGCGGGGTTCACGCCTTTACGTACGATCCTTCACTGGGCGTTTTCTGTCTGAGCCAGGAACGCATGCGCTTCCCGGAAAAGGGCAACACCTACTCCATCAACGAAGGCAACTACATCCGATTCCCGAACGGCGTGAAGAAGTACATTAAATTCTGCCAGGAAGAAGATAAAGCGACCCAGCGCCCTTACACGTCCCGCTATATCGGCTCTCTGGTCGCTGATTTCCACCGTAACCTGCTGAAAGGCGGTATCTACCTCTACCCAAGCACCGCCAGCCATCCGGACGGGAAACTGCGTCTGCTGTACGAGTGCAACCCGATGGCATTCCTCGCCGAACAGGCGGGCGGCAAGGCGAGCGACGGTAAAGAGCGTATTCTGGATATCGTGCCGGAAAGCCTTCACCAGCGCCGTTCATTCTTCGTCGGCAACAACCACATGGTTGAAGACGTTGAACGTTTTATCCGTGAGTACCCGGACGCGTAATACCTCTCTACAGGGGAGCCGTTCTGGCTCCCTTGGTCATTTATATATTTTACCGTATAAGTGTTTATAAAAAACATGCTTTAATATTCACCACTGCTCCTGCATTATTTCCATAACAGTTTGATATATATTTCGTGGAGCAGAATCGCAATGAAAAATTATTCCCGTGCTAATACCGGCATTGATTTAAATCTTATCCCTGTATTTATTGAAGTCGTCCGCTGCGGCAGCATGGCAAAAGCCTCTTTGCGTCTGGAGATGTCACGCCCCGCGGTGAGCCTGGCCTTAAAGCGTTTTAATCAACTCTTTGATGAACCATTATTTTTCCGAAAAGGTTTATATCTTGAACCGACGGAAAAAGCGTTAGCCTTAACCAGCTCGCTGGAAATATTAATGGGTGAAATTCACGATAATATTGCGGCAGTTAATTCCGGGAAAAATAAAACCCCGGCACAGAACGTACCGGGGTTGAGTAATATTATGCAGCGGTCTGAGTCGTCACTTTGAATGATGACATCGCTTCCATAAGCTGACGCGACTGCTCCTCAAGGGAGCGGGTCGCAGCGGAGGATTGCTGCACCAGCGCCGCATTCTGCTGCGCGGTTTCGTCCATCTGATTCACCGCAATATTCACCTGCTCAATGCCGCGGCTCTGCTCCTGGGACGCGGTCGCAATCTCACGCATCAGTTTGGTCATGCGCAGCACTTCTGTTGCGATCTCATCCATCGTTTCGCCAGCCTGCTGAGCCAGTTCGCTGCCCTCGTTAACGTGGGTCTGCGAATCACTGATAAGCGATCGGATCTCTTTCGCCGCGTCGGCGCTGCGGCTGGCAAGGTTTCGCACCTCGCCCGCGACGACGGCAAAACCACGCCCTTGCTCGCCCGCACGCGCCGCTTCCACGGAGGCGTTAAGCGCCAGAATATTGGTCTGGAAGGCAATACCGTCGATCACGCTCAGGATGTCGGCGATGCGCGCCGAGCTGCCGGAGATATCGCGCATTTTTTCAATCACGTAGCAGACCATTTCGCTGCCGTGATCGGCCGTATCGGACACCGACTTCGCCAGCTGGTGCGCCTGCTCGGCGTTATCCGCGTTGAGTTTCACCGTCGCGGTGATTTGTTCCATGCTGGCCGCCGTCTGCTCCAGCGACGTGGCGGTGGATTCCGTACGCTCGGCAAGATCGCGGTTTCCCAGGGTCAGTTCGCGGCTGCCGGTGTCAATTTGCGAGCTGGCATCGCGTACCCGCATTACCGAGTTCATCAGCGACTGTCGCATCTCCTCTATCACCGCGTTGAGGCGGTTAAACTCCTGACTCGCGGGCGCGGCAAGCGTATGGGTTAAATCCCCCGCCGCCACGTTCTCCAGCTGAGCAATGGAGGCCGAGAGCGGCTGGAGCAGCATATGGCGCAGCACCAGCCACGCGAGCACGATAATGCCCGCCGTCAGCAGCGCTGCGACGATAATCAGGATCAGCACGCGGGTTTTACTCGCCTGCACGGCACTCACTTCCGCCTGACCACGCGCTTCGCTCCATTTCTGAAACGCCTGCATATCGTTATCAAACTGTTTTGCCACCGGGATCAGCGTCTTCTCCAGCAGATCGTAATACCCGTCCGCGCTCTGGTCATTCAGGGTTTTCAACATCGGGTTGATCCCCTGCTGGCTATACGTCGCCAGGCTGGCCGCCACTTTATCGAGCAGCTGTTGCCCCTGCTCGTCAGCCACGCCGCCGTCGATCACGCCTTTCAGCGTTTTCTGGGCCAGGGCAACTTCCTGATTGATGTTTTTTACCGCTTTGGCCGCATCGTCCAGCATGCCGATTTCCATCATGCGGACGGCCTGACCCGCTTCATTGCGGGCGCGCAGGATCAGCGTATAGCCTGAATTTAGCTGCACCATCTGCTCACCCTGAAGGTGATTAATGCGCTGCAGCGAAGAAGAACTCTGTGTGAGGGCATAAATGCCAATGCCGCTGACAATCAGCAGCAGAAGGGTCATAACGGCCAGTAAAGAGAGCAAGCCGGTACGAATCGATAGCGTTTTAAGCATGATATTATTTCCGGTAGCGAGATATTTCTGGGCATAAAAAAAGAGTATCGGCCGCTACCGGAAAATGTTTAGACTTTAAGCAAATTCAGCGTGTTATCGCTCTGTTACCGATGTGTTTACGCGGGTAACAGGTGAGCTTTGGCGGTTCTCCCAGAGCACCGTAAGACCGCGCTGCAGGGCAATAAAGATAAACAGCAATATGCCGATGGCGATCTTCGTCCACCAGGAGCTGAGCGTGCCGTCAAAGTTGATATAGGTTTGTATCAGCCCCTGTATAGCCACGCCGAACAGCGTCCCCAGCACCGTACCCACGCCGCCGCTAAGCAGCGTACCGCCGATGACCACAGAAGCAATCGCATCCAGCTCAACGCCAACGCCTGCAAGGGCATAGCCCGCCTGGGTGTACACCGAGAAGACGATACCCGCCAGCGTCGCCAGGCCTGTCGAGAGCATATAGATGCGGATGGTAGTGCTGCGGGTCGAGATCCCCATCAGGTTTGCCGACGTGGCGTTACCGCCGATGGCGTAAACCTGATTGCCAAACCGGGTACGGTGGGCGAGGAAGATGCCGATCACCACCACGCCCAGCATCAGCAGCCCCATCGCGCTCAGACGACCGCCGCCGGGAATTTTCCACGCCAGGCTGGAGAGCGTGTCATACACCGGATGGTTAATCGGGATCGACTCTTCCGACACCAGATAACTTACCCCACGGAGGAAGAACATCCCCGCGAGGGTAATGATAAACGCCGGGATTTTCAGCGCGTCGATCAGCAGCCCCATAAAGGCACCAAACGCGCAGCCCATCGCCAGCACCAGCGGAAACGCCACCAGGGGAGAGATCCCCCAGAAGCCGATCGCCTTCGCGAGGAACACGCCCGTAAACGCGATCACCGAGCCGACGGAGAGATCGATCCCGCCGGAGAGGATCACAAAGGTCATTCCGACGGCGATGATGCCTAAAAAGGCGTTATCGGTCAGGATATTGCAGATCACGCGCGTCGAGGCAAAGCCGGGGAATTGGGTGAGGCAGTAGAGATACCCCAGCACAAATACGCCCAGCGTGATCATCAACGGTAAATTACGTTTTATCATGGCCACGGATCCCCTTAATGATGCTGACAAAGCGCGGCGACTGGACGATCAGCACGCAGAGTACGACCACCGCTTTCACAACCTGGTTGAGTTCCGGCTGAAAACCGGAGAGCAGGATCCCGGTGTTCATGCCCTGAATGATCAGCGCGCCGATCACCGAGAGCAGCAGGTTAAAGCGCCCGCCCATCAGCGACCCGCCGCCGATGACCACAGCCAGGATTGCGTCCAGCTCCAGCCAAAGCCCGGCGTTGTTGGCATCGGCTCCGCGGATATCCGCCGCGACGATCACCCCTGCGATGGCGGCGCAGATACCGCTCAGCACGTAGGTCAGCATCACCATCAGCCGCGTGTTGACCCCGGCGTTGCGCGCGGCGCGAATGTTGATCCCAACCGCTTCAATGAACATGCCGAGCGCCGTTTTACGGGTGAAGAGCCAAAAGACAACGAGCGTGGCCAGGGCAATAATCACCGGCGTCGGGAAGAACAGAAGGTTGCCGCTACCAAGCCACGCCAGGCTCGGGGAGTTAAAGGTGACAATCTGGCCGGAGGTAATCAGCTGCGCCACCCCACGCCCGGCCACCATTAAGATAAGCGTGGCGACAAAGGGCTGAATTTTCAGCACCGCCACCAGAATACCGTTCCATAATCCGGCCAGCACGCCGGTGCCTAACGCCGCCAGCAGTACCACCGGCAGGCTGTGTCCGGCCACGGTCATGGAGGCTGCAGTGGCCCCGGCGATAGCCATCACCGCGCCGACGGAGAGATCAATCCCGCCGGTGGCAATGACCAGCGTCATCCCGATGGCCAGCAGCGCCACGGGCGCAGCACGGTTCAGGATGTCTATCGGGCTGCCAAACAGGCGACCATCCTGCACGATAATCTGGAAGAAATGCGGTGCGACAAGGCTGTCAACCATCAGTACCACCAGCAGCGCCGCGATTTGCGGCGTGCCGGTTGGCCAGCTGAAGCGGCGCTTTGACTCACCGGTTTGCGAAAGCGAACGGGACATCACGATTCACTCCTTATGCCGCAATGGCATTCATGATCGCCGGAACGGACAGCTTATCCAGCGGGATCTCTGCCACTTGCTTGCGATCGCGCATGATAATGACGCGATCGGCATAACCTACCAGCTCCTCCAGCTCGGACGAAATGACGAGCAGGGCCAGACCGTCTGCACACAGGGTTTCGATAAGCCGGATAATTTCGGCGTGCGCCCCCACGTCAATGCCGCGGGTCGGTTCGTCGAGGATCAGGAACTGCGGTTTGGTCAGCAGCCAGCGCGACAGCAGCACCTTCTGCTGGTTGCCGCCGGAGAGGAACTCGATCGGCTGTTCCGCGTTCGGGGTGCGGATGCCGAGCTGGCGGATAAAGCGCTCGGCTATGGCGTTTTGCTCTTTACGGGGGATCGGGCGCAGCCAGCCGCGCTGGGCCTGCAGCGCCAGAATGATATTCTCCCGCACCGAGGCCGCGGCAATGATACCGTCCGTTTTCCGATCTTCCGGGCAGAATCCAACGCCCAGACAGGAGGCCTGATGCGGCGATCGCAGGGTTTGCGGTTTGCCCTTGATCAGCGCGCTGCCGCTGTCCGCGGGCTTGATCCCGAAGATCACCTCGGCGGTTTCGGTTCGGCCCGAGCCTAGCAGGCCCGCCAGCCCGACAATTTCGCCCGGCCGCACCTCAAGGTTAAACGGCGATATCACTCCTTTTTTGCCGTAATCGCTGAACGCGGCGACCGGTTTCTCGCTCAGCAGCGTGCGCCCTGCGCGCTGGAGGGCGTTGGTTTCCAGCTCACGACCCAGCATCATTTTCACCAGCTCGATCTGCGGCAGCTCGCGGGTTTCGCGGCAGCCAACAAAGCTGCCGTTGCGCAGCACCGTAATGCGATCGCTCACCTCATATACCTGATCGAGGAAGTGGGTAACGAAGATCAGGCTTACGCCCTGATCGCGCAGCTGGCGCATCAGGGTAAAGAGCATCTCCACTTCCTGGGTATCGAGGCTGGCGGTGGGTTCGTCCAGGATGAGTACCTTCGCGGAGAGATCGATCGCGCGACAGATGGCAACGATCTGCTGCATCGCCACGGAAAAGCGGTTCAGCGGCTCGCGGACGTCGAGGGAGAAGCCGTAGGATTCCATCAGCTTTGTCGCCCGCGCCTCCATCTCTTTGCGGCGCAGCAGGCCAAAGCGTCGCGGCTCACGGCCAATAAACAGATTATCCGCCACCGACATATTAGGCAGCAGGTTCACTTCCTGATAGACCGTCCCGATCCCCAGCTGTTGGGCATGGGCGGTATTTTTTGGCGAAATGGCGTTGCCTTCCAGCCAGATGGTGCCGCGGTCGGGGTGATAAACGCCGGTCAGGGATTTAATCAGCGTCGATTTTCCCGCGCCGTTCTCGCCCAGCAGCGCCATGATCTCCCCACGCCGCAGGCTAAAATCAACGTTATCCAGCGCTTTTACGCCGGGGAAGAATTTACTCAAGCCCTCTGTGCGGAGGATTTCCTGGTGTTGTTCAGTGGTCATGGTTTCCCCCTGCATCAAGCCGGATGGCGCAGCGCCACCCGGCATGTTCAGACAGGCTTAGTAGCCCATATTTTTCTTCTTCTCTAACTCTTCTTTCGCCGTGTCAGGCAGGTAGAGCGTGGATTTGGTAACCGTCACTTTCTCCGGCATCGTGCCGTCTTTCTTGAATTTCTCCAGCGCGTCGAATGCCGGGCCCGCCATGTTTGGCGTCAGCTCCACGCTGGCGTTGGCTTCGCCGTCAATCATCGCTTTGTAGATATCCGGCACGCCGTCGATAGAGCCGGTGAGGATATCTTTGCCCGGCTTCAGGCCCGCTTCTTTAATTGCCTGAATCGCGCCGATTACCATGTCATCGTTGTGGGCGTAAACCATGCAGATATTCTTGCCGTTGTTTTCAGCCTTAATGAAGCTCTCCATGACCTCTTTACCTTTACTACGGGTAAAGTCGCCGGACTGAGAGCGGATGATCTTGATGTTTGGCGCTTTCGCGATGGCTTCAGCAAAGCCTTTTTTACGATCGATGGCCACGCTCGCGCCGACGGTGCCCTGCAGCTCAACGACGTTACACGGCTTGCCGTCGACCTGTTTCACCAGCCAGTCGCCAATCAACTGCCCTTCAAGCACGTTGTTAGCGGTGACGGTTGTCATATAAAGAGATTTGTCTTTGACGTCGATGGAACGGTCGAGCAGGAAGACCGGGATCTCAGCGTCTTTCGCTTCCTTCAGGACGGGTTCCCAGCCGGTTGCCACGACGGGTGCAATAAAGATGGCATCCACGCCCTGGGCGATAAAGGAGCGCACGGCTTTGATCTGATTCTCTTGTTTTTGCTGACCATCGGCGATTTTCAGGGTAATACCGCGTTTCTGAGCTTCGCTTTTCGCCACGTTGGTTTCTGCCGCTCGCCAGCCAGATTCAGAGCCGACCTGCGAAAAACCTACGGTTAAGGGAGCGGCCATCGCCATAGACGACATGGCTGCCGAAACTGCTGTGACCAGGAGTAAGCGCTTCCACATATGAACGTCCTCGTAGGGTGAGTTATTGTTGGTTAAAAGATGTTCTGCGGAATGACTATAGCCCATGAAATATGTAACGAATTGCGTTACATCACACTTCAGAAAAGTGAATAAAACGTTAATCACAAGTTTGTAATCGCTTTCATTTCTCCATGAAAAATGCGGCTGAGTTTATGGATTTTTCTGTCATGGAATCGGTCTGAAAAGTGGGAAGAACGTGGAGAGAAGGCGAAAACAGGCGGAGACATTCAGCGCGAGTTGGCTATAATACCTGCCACTTGTTTACCATCCATTTTAAAGGACACCGACATGAGCTTACTCAACGTCCCAGCGGGTAAAGAACTGCCAGAAGACATCTACGTAGTTATCGAAATCCCGGCTAACGCAGATCCGATCAAATACGAAGTTGACAAAGAGAGCGGCGCCCTGTTCGTAGACCGTTTCATGTCTACCGCGATGTTCTATCCGTGTAACTACGGTTACATCAACCATACCCTGTCTCTGGACGGTGACCCGGTTGACGTGCTGGTCCCAACGCCATACCCACTGGAGCCAGGCTCCGTCATTCGCTGCCGTCCAGTTGGCGTGCTGAAAATGACCGACGAATCCGGTGAAGATGCGAAGCTGGTTGCGGTACCGCACACCAAGCTGAGCAAAGAGTACGATCACATCAAAGATGTGAACGACCTGCCAGAGCTGCTGAAAGCGCAGATCACTCACTTCTTCGAGCACTACAAAGACCTCGAAAAAGGCAAGTGGGTTAAAGTTGACGGCTGGGACAACGCAGAAGCAGCGAAAGCGGAAATCATCTCCTCTTTCGAACGCGCTGCTAAGAAGTAATTCTTACTGCCGATTGATGAAAGCCCCGCACGTCGGGGCTTTTTTTGTGGCGGGCGCGCAGCTGGGTCTACAGTGAACATGTAGGCCGGGTAAGCGTAGCGCCACCCGGCAAGAGGCGTAAAAAAACAACGCCACCTCACGGTGGCGCTGTTTTTTTTCAGTACTGGTCTCTGTCTAACCAGTTACCGCTTACAATCCGCGTTAACCCTTCGACCGGACGCTGGTAGACATACATCCACGCGCTTCCGTACGGCGTCTGGATCAACTGGCGTGCGTATTCACCGCCCCTGGTGCGCAAGGCATCAAGTTCGGCAAGTGTCGCGTTATCAATACGATAAACTTCACCCTGTACTGTTCCTTCGCCCGGAACCGCGCCTGGATAGTGGCCCAGGCTGTACAACTGGTAGTTCTCGATATCGTAATTCCCCAGTAGCTGGGCATTGGTCATCCAGTGACTGTTGCCTTGCCTGGTTCGTAAACTGCCGTAGACAAATATTCGCATTGCTAAAACTCAAACTGATAGAGCAGATCAAGTGCCTGGTCTACGCCGGACACTGCTTCCAGATATAGCTTAGGCATCAGGCGATAGCGTAACGTGAGTGTTGCCAGTGAGTCAAAGATCCCCACACCATATTTTACCTGCAGACCCGGCAGTACATAGCCGCTGACCACCACCTGCGAGGAGTCACCCACGCCCTGGGTGTCCAGCGCCAGATTGCTTACGCCGAACGTCTCGCCGATTTTACCCACAACCTGCCCACTTTGTGCAACCCCCAGACCCACTAACATCGAGGTCATCGCCGCGCTGTCGCTCTGACCGCTGTCCAGACCTTGTCCACGCAGCAGATAAGAGAGGGCTTCCTGCTGCGACATCGCCGGGTCAGAGAAGATCTCCGCCTTCGGTTCGTCGGCGGAACCGGTAACGCGTACGCCAGCAATAACGTCGTTTTCCGTCGCTTCAGGGTTACGAATCGCTTCGATGTTCAACAGAGGCTGATCCGGTGGACCGGAGAATAGCAGCTCGCCTTTACGGACGATCAGATCCTGACCATACGCATGGAAACGCCCTTCAGGAATATTAATTTGCCCGTTCAGTCCAAGCCCTTGTTTATCCTGCGCCACCTTCAGGTCGCCCGTGAGCCTCGCCTTCAGCCCAAACGCATTCAACCGCACGTTATTCCCCACGTGCACGATAAGATTACTATTAATCGGTATGCCCGCGCTCTTCTGTTCGACAGGTTTCAGATTTTCATTGAGCATAACTTCATCACTTGAGACGCCGACCGCGCTTTCCGGCACGTCGTGAACCACGATGCGCGCCCACGGCACGTCGACGCGTCCGTCAAGCGTGAAGAGGCTTGGCGTGGCTTCAAAGACCACATCAGGCGAGACGTCCAGGCGTACCATCGGCGGTACGGTGATGCGCACCTTGCTGCCTTTCGCGGCAATACGCGCGCGCCAGTTATCGAGCTGGCTCCAGTCCGCGTCGCCGCTCAGGTTGATTTGCCCTTGCTGCGTCAGTACCGAGCCGCTCAGCGTCGAACTCATGCCGTTGAAATTCATCGCGATCTGGCTGGGCTGCATGTCAAACGGCATAAAGTTGCCGTCAATATCCACGCCGCTAAGCCGCATCTGACCGAACAGCTGCGGGCTTTGCGCGTTGCCGGCCAGGCGCAGGTTAGCGTTCAGCATGCCCTCGGCTTTTTCCCCGCGGGCGAAAATCGGGTTCACCATCGCCAGGTTGAAGTTACGGATGTTCACGTTACCGCCCAGATTACGCCGTCCCTGCGGATCGGTAATCTGGACCTGCCCATCCAACTGGCCGTTGTTGGTCAGGCGGATTGTCCACCCCAGCTGTGCGCGATTGTTATGCAGATCGGCACTCAGGTTCAGAGTATCGAACGCTACCGGAAGGGGCGCGTTGTTGACCTCCTGCGTCACCTTCACGTTACGCCCGGACAGCGTGACGCTGCCCTGCGGCAGCCCCTCTTTGGTGGTATCCCAGGCGACATCGGCTTTTCCGCTGAAGACGCCGCTCGCCTGTGTTGTATCCGGCATAAACGGCTTTAGCATCGCCAGATCGAAGCGGTTGAGGTTGATCTGCGCCCGCCCTTCCGCGCCCGCATCGATGGTCTGCGGCACGCACAGCTCCGCATTCGGATTGGTCCAGCAGTGTGGCCCAATGCTGATCTTCTGCTCGGCGTTGCGGTAGTCCAGGGCGATGGAGCGCGAGAGCGCAAGCGGCCCGACCGGCGTATTGAAACGGGTGTTATCCAGCGTACCTTTCCAGCGCTCCTCTTTGCGGTCAAAGCTGCCGGTGAGGTGAAGCTGGCCGGAGACCGGCTCGCCCTGCACGCGCAGCTGGAGATCGTGCTGCTTCTCGTTCCCTTTGGCATCCAGGGTGACCAGGCTAATGTTCACGTCCGGCTGAGAAATGCGCTCCACGCGCAGGTTCAGGTTACCGCCGATCTGATCGGTGGATTTCACATCCCCTTCCACACGTACTCGGGCAACGCTCAGCTCCTGCCAGCGCAGGTTATTGGCGGTAATGTCCGCCAGCAGCTGCGGCGCGTCTACCGTGCCGCGCACCTTCACGAGTCCTTTCGCCGTGCCGCCAAGCCCCGGCAGGGCGTTATCCAGATTCGGCGCGTCGATGGTGGCGTCCAGATTGAGATCTTTCACCCCCAGCTCGCCTTTGATATCCGCCGTGTTGCGGCCCAGCGCAACGTGCAGCCCCGGGATAACCCACTGCAGATAGCTGTTGCCTTTCACCGAGCCTTCAACGTTAACCTTGTTCTGCTTCACGTTCCCGGTGAGCTTAATTTCCGGCACGTCCATCTGCCACGTACCGCCGTACAGGCTGCCGCGGGTTTTGATCAGGCCATCCAGTTTTGACGGCCAGTCCGGCACCTCTTTGGCGGTATTAATGCCCGTCAGCTTCAGCTCGCCGCGCCAGCTGATCGCCTGCTGCCAGTCGAGCAGCGCGGTCAGCTCGGTTTTGCCTTCAAGCGCCGCGACGGTCAGCTTGTCGAGGTTGACCTGCTGTTCGTTGCCCTTCGCATCCAGCGTAATGTTCGCGGGCGGCACGCCCTGCCCCTTCACCGCGGTGCGGAACGAGAGCGTGTAGTCGGTCATCTTGCCGCTCAGCTTCAGCTTAAGATCATCGGCCTGGAACTGTTTTTCGCCGGTGAACGGCCAAGAAAGCTGCTTGCTGACCACCTCAAGATTGAGCGGCAGCCCGGCTTCCGCCAACTGGGTTTGCGCGCGCAGGACCATGTCCACCGGGCCGGAGAGATTGACCCCGACGTCCAGCTTGTCGCGCAGCGCTCCGCCCACTTTAACCTTCACCTTTTCGCCTTTCAGCGGATCGATGTTGAGGGCACTGTTCAGCGTAATATCTACCGGCCAGTTATCGCGCAGCAGGGCATTCCCTGACGCATTCACCGAGCCCTGGTTGGTGTCGATATCCAGCGCGTCGAGCTTCATGTTGCCGTCAATGCTGCTGACCTTCAGCAGCATATTGTAGACCGTCAGATCGGTATCCCCGGTCAGGCGCAGCTGCTCGCCTTTGAACTCCTCAATGTTGAGGTTCAGCGGCAGGTGAACGTCGGTCATTTCCGGCAGGACAGGCTTCGAGAAGAGATCTTTCAGCGTTTCGCCCAGCGGCTTCTCTTCCGGCTGCGGGTTCTGAATTTTCGGCTCGACGATCTCTTCCTGCGCCACGTCGGCCACCTTCGGCAGCGCGATCAGCAAGCCCTGCAACGACGTGGGCGTCAGGGTCAGGTTTTTCTCCTGCCAGCGCAGGCCGGAGGTGAAATCCATCACGGACACGGTGGTGTCGTCGATTTTGATATTGACGTTATCGAGCGCCACCCGATAGAGCGCGATCGGGTAAGGCGTGGAGAGATTCAGCGGGCCGCTGTCCTCTTCCTCGACCGGCGCAGACTTCGGCATTTTTTTCGAATCTATCGCCACGTTGACGTCTTTAAGCGACAGGTCGTTGACGCAGAGCTTACTGTCACGCAGACAGCCCAGCTTCACCGCGAGATGGAACTCCCCGGCGTTCACCGCCACGCCCGGCTGCTCGTAGCGGATGTTCTTCAGACGCAGATCGCGCCAGCCGCCCGTCACCTGACCAATCTCCAGCCCCGGCACCCAGCGGTTCGCGGCGTTAAACAGCAGATGCAGCCCGGTCGTCGTTCCAACCAGAAACGCCACCGTACCGAGCAGCAGCACGATAAAAATCAGCACCCCGAGGCTTATTTTCTTCCATAAACTCATAATTCAGGCCCCAGACCGATGTAAAACTGTAATCCGTGTTCATCTTTGTCGCCGACAGGCACGGCGAAGTCGAGCTTGATGGGTCCGACGGGCGACTGCCAGCGTACGCCCACGCCCGCGCCGGTTTTAAAGTCGCTGCGGCGGATATCGTTCACCGCTTCACCGCCGTCAACAAACATGGCGCCCCACCACTTTCCGCTGACGTTGTACTGATACTCCAGCGATCCCGTCGCCAGTTTTGACGCACCGGTTAGCTGGCCCTTTTCGTTCTCAGGTGAGATCGATTTGTACTTATATCCACGAATGCTGCGGTCGCCCCCGGCGAAGAAGCGCAGATCCGGCGGAACGCGCTCGAAGTCTCCGGTTTCAATCCAGCCGAGATTGCCGCGCATCACAAAGCGGTGTTTGTCATATAGCGTGCGGATCCAGACGTTCTGCGCCTGAATCACCGAGAAATCCACGTCGGAGCCCCAGGCGGAGTTGGAATAATCGATCGAGTAGCGCTGTGAGTCGCCCCAGGTCGGCATCAGCCCCCCGCGCGAGCGGGTTCGGCTGATCATTACGCCCGGATAAAGCAGCATGGTGGTATTGGTGACGTTGGCTTGGGTAAAGTGGTCCAGGCTCCAGCGCAGGTTAATGGCGCGCTGCCAGCCGCTGGAGAGATCCCAGAAGCGGGAGACCGCAAGCGTCGTAGAGTCCTGCTTTGTGTCGTTTAAATCGGTGCGCTTAAAACCGCCCTGCAGAAGGTAATATTGCTCAAGCGGATTTTTCAGCAGCGGCATTTTGTAGCTGAAATCCAGCTGCTGCTCGGGCGCAGAGAGGCTCAGGCTGGTGGTCAGGCTGTGGCCGTAAGAGTTCATCCACGGTTTTTTCCACGAGGTTTTCACGCGTGGTCCGACATCCGTCGAGTAGCCAACACCGGTCTCAATGGTGTTCTCGGTGCGCGGCGAGACAACGCCATGCAGCGGCAACACCTTGGTTTTGCGAGACTTCTCAAATTCCGGTGCGACAACTACGGAGTTAAACCAGCCGGTAGCGGAGAGGCGTCGGTTCAGCTCTCCGAGATCGCTCGACTGGTAGTAATCCCCTTTTTTGAAAGGCACGAGGTTTTGCAGGTACTCTTCGCGAATTTGCGAACCTTCAAACGTCACGTCGCCAAAGCGGTAGCGCTCTCCACTGTCGTAGTCGATATCCCAGAAGGCCTGACGTCTCTCCAGCGCAATGCCCAGCTGGCTTTTATTGAACTGGCTGTCAAAGTAGCCCTTACGCAGGGAAACATTCGTCAGCTCTTTTTTGAAATGGTCGTAGTCACCGTGGTTAAGCACGGTACCGATTTTCGGCCGCGTGCTGAGCAGGTCCAGATAATCCCGGTCGGTACGCGCCCCGCCGCGCAGGATGACGTTCGTACCGCCAATCAGTACCGGCTCACCCGGCGAAACGCGGGCAATAAGGACCTGGCGCCCCTTCTTTGGCGGCGGACGGAGGTCAAAATCAATGGTGGGTTCGTAATACCCCAGCGCTTTCAGCCCTTCACGGATCGCATCATCTACGCGCGCGCGAAAACGCCGGTCCGGCGTCACCTCATCACTCTGGATGGTCGACAACTGCGCACGCACGTTTTTTTGTAGCGCCCCGGATAACCCCTCAACCTGCAAACGGACATTCGCCGCGCTGGCAATCCCGCTTGTCAGCAACACACTGACTAAACATAACTGGCGGATTTTTGTCACGTTTTCTCCTGAATATCCCTGTTTCCACCCTGGAAGCAAATGAAGTGCCGCTCCGCGGCAAAATACGGCCTGTGGCCAAAAACCCGAATCGCGGGTTGAAAATGGGTGTAACACCCAAATATTTCTTATGATTAAATCTAGACTGATTCAGCGCATTTATTGTGTTCAATTAAACGCTTCGTGACAACCTTAACTGAAACATCGCACCCCGGGAGGCCCCATCGTGAGTTTATTCGACAAAAAGCATCTGGTTTCACAAGCTGATGCATTACCGGGACGCAACACCCCTATGCCTGTGGCGACCTTACACGCCGTCAATAACCACTCCATGACGAACGTGCCGGAGGGAATGGAAATCGCCCTGTTCGCCATGGGCTGTTTCTGGGGCGTTGAGCGCCTCTTCTGGCAACTCCCCGGCGTTTACAGCACGGCGGCTGGCTACACGGGCGGTTACACGCCGAATCCTACCTATCGCGAAGTCTGCTCCGGCGAAACCGGGCATGCGGAAGCGGTGCGCGTGGTCTATGACCCTGCGGTAATCAGCTACGAACAGCTGCTGCAGGTCTTCTGGGAGAACCACGACCCGGCGCAGGGCATGCGTCAGGGCAACGACCACGGCACACAGTATCGCTCGGCCATTTATCCGCTCACGCCGGAGCAGGATGCCGCCGCGCGCGCCAGCCTTGAGCGTTTTCAGCAGGCCATGCGTGAAGCGGGCGACACGCGCGAGGTGACGACGGAAATCACAACCGCGAAACCATTCTACTATGCGGAAGACGATCACCAGCAGTATCTGCATAAAAACCCTTACGGCTACTGCGGTATCGGGGGCATCGGCGTCTGCCTGCCGCCACAGCTTGCCTGATTTCCGATCCAGCGCCACGCGAGCAGCGTGGCGCACACGGCAGCGACAGCGTTGTCTCATAACCTAACCACCACGAGTTGGCCGCCCCCTCCAGCTATCTTCGCCAAAATGTGACCTCTGGCAGATTTACATCTCTTTACGCTATACTACCCGCTGAAATAATCGGCTCAACGCTACGAGCTGGTGTTCAATGTGTTTTCACACAAATGGTATCAACTCCCCTTCTGAGGATCTGGCGAGAAGCCGGATAAACTATGTTAAACAGTATTTTAGTAATACTTTGTCTGATTGCCGTCAGCGCATTTTTCTCGATATCTGAGATCTCGCTGGCCGCGTCCCGTAAAATCAAACTGAAGCTGCTTGCCGATGAAGGCAACATCAATGCCACCCGCATCCTGAAAATGCAGGAAAACCCCGGGATGTTCTTCACCGTAGTGCAGATTGGCCTCAACGCGGTGGCCATACTCGGCGGTATCGTGGGTGATGCGGCGTTTTCTCCGGCGTTTTACAGCCTGTTTGTTAAGTACATGTCCGTTGAACTGGCCGAACAGCTCAGCTTTATCCTCTCCTTCTCGCTGGTAACCGGCCTGTTCATCCTCTTTGCAGACCTGACCCCGAAACGCATCGGTATGATTGCGCCAGAAGCTGTGGCTTTGCGTATCATCAACCCGATGCGCTTCTGTCTGTACGTGTTTCGTCCGCTGGTGTGGTTCTTCAACGGCCTGGCGAACGTGATTTTCCGCATCTTTAAGCTGCCTATGGTGCGTAAAGACGACATCACGTCTGACGACATCTATGCGGTAGTGGAAGCCGGCGCGCTGGCCGGGGTGCTGCGCAAGCAGGAACACGAGCTAATTGAGAACGTGTTCGAACTGGAATCCCGTACCGTACCGTCTTCCATGACGGGCCGTGAAAGCATTATCTGGTTCGATTTACATGAAGATGAGCAGAGCCTGAAGAACAAAGTGGCGCAGCATCCACACTCTAAGTTCCTGGTCTGTAATGAAGATATCGACCACATCATCGGTTACGTCGACTCCAAAGACCTGCTGAACCGCGTACTGGCAAACCAGAGCCTGGCGCTCAACAGCGGCGTGCAGATCCGCAATACCCTGATTGTGCCGGACACTCTGACGCTCTCAGAAGCGCTGGAAAGTTTCAAAACCGCCGGGGAAGACTTCGCGGTTATCATGAACGAATACGCCCTGGTGGTGGGTATTATCACCCTGAACGACGTGATGACCACGCTGATGGGCGACCTGGTTGGCCAGGGGCTGGAAGAGCAGATTGTTCAGCGTGACGATAATTCATGGCTGATTGATGGCGGCACGCCGATTGAAGACGTGATGCGCGTGCTGGATATCGACGAGTTCCCGCAGTCCGGTAACTACGAGACCATCGGCGGCTTTATGATGTTTATGCTGCGTAAAATCCCGAAACGTACCGACTCGGTGAAGTTCTCCGGCTACAAGTTTGAGGTGGTGGATATTGATAACTACCGCATCGACCAGCTGTTGGTGACGCGCATCGACAACAAACCGACCGTACTGGTTCCGAAGCTGCCGGATGCGGAAGAGAAGGTATCGGCGTAAGGTTCCAGCCTCCACAAACATCAACGGCTCCCATTGGGAGCCGTTTTTTTAACTACTGCATAGCACGTTGGTTAAGCCATCTCAGTTTGCAGACGCATAACCTGACGGTTGACTTCGGACATCACAGACAGGTGCTGTTTGTCCTTCACTTTTGGGACAAGGATCTTGCCCTTATCAAACTCAAAAGCGCCAACATCCTTGATATACAACCGTCCACGGAACAGGATCTTCACGTACTTCGCCACCTGAAGCGGGTTGTAGCGTTGGAAAATTTTCATTCTTGTATCTCCTGCGAATCATACGCTCTTGCGGTGCCACAATCGGCCCGACTGTCCTGAGCGCAAATTTTAATGCCCAATGACTATAGACCAGAACTACGGTGTTACCCAGTGTGCATAAGTTTATTTACCGTTTGATTACAATTATTCAGAATAATCTTTGCAAAGCGTGACCGGGCGCAGTATAAGCCGTCGTTTTTTCATGGATATGTGCGTTCACCCGCAAACTGGCATCGGGATTGCGGGAAAACCACATTGATCGCACTTATGATTAAAGCGTAAGACCAAGTGGTCGGATCACCTGCAAACAATAAGGAAACGCCATGACCCTACGTAATATCCTTGCAGCAGCCTGCCTGCTGCTGCCTCTGTGGGCTTCCGCTCACAACATTGAAAAAGGACAACGTGTACCGCCAGTCGGCATTGCTGACCGGGGAGAATTGATTCTCGACAATGATAAGTTTAGCTACAAACCCTGGAATAGCGCGCAGCTCGCGGGCAAAGTGAGAGTTGTACAACATATTGCCGGTCGTACATCTGCAAAAGAGAAAAATGCCAACCTGGTGGAAGCGATCAAGGCTGCGAAATTCCCGCACGACCGCTACCAGACGACCACTATTGTTAATACCGATGACGCCATTCCGGGCTCCGGGATGTTTGTGCGCTCAAGCCTTGAGAGCAATAAAAAGCTCTATCCGTGGTCGCAGTTTATCGTCGACAGCAACGGCTTAACCCGTAAGGCCTGGCAGCTGGAGGAAGAAAGCTCAGCGATTATTGTGTTGGATAAGGAAGGTCGCGTGCAGTGGGTGAAAGACGGGGCGTTAACCCAGGAAGAGGTGCAGCAGGTTGTCGACCTGCTGCATAAGCTGCTGGCTCAATAAATAGAGACGCGGAAGCCGGGGTTAAGGAAGGATTCGCGCGGGGTGTAGTCCAGCGGTTTGCCCTGCCAGTCATGAACATGCGCCCCGGCGGCCGCAGCAACGGCATGCCCGGCGGCGGTATCCCAGATATTGGTTGGCCCAAAGCGAGGATACAGCTGCGCATGGCCTTCCGCCACCAGGCAGAATTTCAGCGACGAGCCGATCGAGGTGGTCTGGTGTTCACCCAGCTGCTGCAGGTACTCCTGCAGTTCGCTGTCGCTGTGCGAGCGGCTAATTACCACCAGCGGCGGACGCGCATCGCGCACCTGGATCTGCTTGCGCACGCCGCACTCTTCCTTCCACGCCTTCCCTTCTGCGGCGCTGTACATCACCTTCATTACCGGCGCGTAAACCACACCCAGCACCGCTTTCCCTTTCTCAATCAGGGCGATATTGACGGTGAATTCACCGTTGCGCTTGATGAACTCTTTTGTCCCGTCCAGCGGATCGACCAGCCAGTAGCGCTGCCAGTGCTGGCGCTCGTCCCAGCTTTGCGGCGCTTCTTCTGACAGGACGGGGATGTCCGGCGTTAAGGCCTGTAACCCTTTGAGGATCACCTTATGCGCGGCAATATCCGCCGCCGTGACCGGAGAATCGTCGGCTTTGCTGACAACCTCCATAGGTTTAATACCGTCATACACCTGCATGATGGCATCTCCCGCATCCCGTGCGAGCTGACAAATTTTTTCTAGCATTTTCCACCTCTTTGTTAACGCAGTGAGGTTAACTCTTTGTTTTAGTTATATCGTAATGTGAACAATTCCGCTATCTGTGAAGCAATTCCGGTTTCAGGTTACTTTTTTCTGTCAGGATTCACATTTCTGTAAGCAACAAGCTATAGATACATACTCTTTTGTGGTCTGCATCGAAAAAAGGACTCCTCTGATGATTAAGTTTAGTGCAACGCTTCTTGCGACGCTGATTGCAGCGAGCGTGCAGGCGGCGACGGTAGATCTGCGTATTCTGGAAACGACCGATCTGCACAGCAACATGATGGACTTCGATTACTACAAAGATACCCCGACGGAAAAATTCGGACTGGTACGCACGGCGAGCCTGATCGATGCCGCACGCGGCGAAGTGAATAACAGCGTGCTGGTCGACAATGGCGATCTCATTCAGGGCAGCCCGCTTGGGGACTACATGGCGACCAGGGGGTTGAAAAAAGGCGAGATCCATCCTGTTTATAAAGCGATGAACACCCTGGATTACACCGTCGGCAACCTCGGCAACCACGAATTCAACTACGGTTTGAAATACCTTCACGATGCCCTGGCCGGCGCGAAATTCCCGTACGTTAACGCCAATATCATCGACGTTAAAACGCAAAAGCCGCTCTTTACCCCATACCTGATTAAAAATACCGAGGTTGTCGATCGGGACGGGAAAAAACAAACGCTCAAAATCGGCTATATCGGTTTTGTCCCGCCGCAGATCATGACGTGGGATAAGGCCAACCTCGACGGTAAGGTGACCGTCAACGATATCACCGAAACCGCGCGTAAATACGTGCCGGAAATGCGCAAAAAAGGCGCCGATCTGGTGGTCGTTGTCGCCCACTCGGGTCTCTCTGCCGATCCGTATCAGGCCATGGCAGAAAACTCCGTTTACTATCTGAGTGAAGTCCCTGGCGTCGACGCGATCCTGTTCGGCCATGCCCACGCGGTCTTCCCGGGTAAAGATTTCGTCAGCATCAAAGGGGCTGACATTGAGAAAGGGACGCTCAACGGCGTGCCGTCGGTGATGCCAGGCATGTGGGGCGACCATCTTGGCGTAGTGGATCTGGTGCTGAATAACGACGGTGGCAGCTGGAAGGTGACGCAGTCAAAAGCCGAAGCGCGCCCGATCTACGACGCTGCAGCAAAAAAATCTCTGGCGGCTGAAGATAAAAAACTGATCAACGTGCTGAAGCACGATCACGACGCCACGCGCGAATTCGTCAGCAAACCGATTGGCAAATCCGTCGATAACATGTACAGCTTCCTGGCGCTGGTTCAGGACGACCCGACCGTTCAGGTCGTCAACATGGCGCAGAAAGCCTATGCCGAACACTTTGTGCAGGGCGATCCGGATCTGGCAAAACTGCCGGTCCTGTCAGCCGCTGCGCCATTCAAAGTGGGCGGGCGTAAGAATGACCCGGCCAGCTATGTTGAAGTCGAAAAGGGCCAGCTGACCTTCCGTAACGCCGCCGACCTCTATCTCTACCCGAACACGCTGGTCGTGGTTAAAGCCACCGGGAAAGAGGTAAAAGAGTGGCTGGAGTGTTCTGCCGGACAGTTTAACCAGATTGACCCGCACAGCAGTAAGCCGCAGTCGCTGATTAACTGGGACGGCTTCCGTACCTATAACTTCGACGTGATCGACGGCGTTAACTACCAGATTGACGTCACCCAGCCGGCGAAATATGACGGCGAGTGCCAGGCGGTTAACCCGCAGGCGGAGCGCATCAAAAACCTGACCTTCAACGGCAAGGCGATCGACCCGAATGCCACCTTCCTGGTGGCGACCAATAACTACCGTGCCTACGGCGGTAAGTTTGCCGGTACGGGAGATAGCCATATCGCCTTTGCCTCGCCGGACGAGAACCGCTCGGTGCTTGCGGCGTGGATCAGCGCGGAGTCGAAGAAGGCGGGCGAAATTCATCCTGCGGTGGATAACAACTGGCGTCTGGCACCGATCCACAGCGATACGAAACTGGATATTCGCTTTGAAACGTCGCCATCCGATAAGGCAGCCACGTTTATCAAGGAGAAGGCGCAGTATCCAATGAAACAGGTCGCGACGGATGATATTGGGTTCGCGATTTATCAGGTGGATTTAAGCAAGTAGCGGCGATTGTGCCGGGTGGCGCTTCGCTTACCCGGCCTACGGGATGAAAGAGTACGGGTAGGCCGGGTAAGGCGAAGCCGCCACCCGGCTTTTACGCCGCGCGATCGTCCCTGTTCGCCATCACCTTCGGCGTATTCACCTCAATCCAGTCAGCCAGCGCGGCAACTTTCTCGCTGACCTCAATACCCATCGGCGTCAGGCTATACTCTACGTGCGGCGGCACGACCGGATACGATACGCGATCGACAAACCCGTCCTGCTCCAGCGCCTGAAGCGACTGGGAGAGCATCTTTTCGCTCACCCCGCCCATTTTGCGGCGCAGATCGCTAAAGCGATGCGTTCCCTGGCGCAGCGCCAGCAGAATCAGTACCCCCCAGCGGCTGGTTACGTGTTTGAGCACCTCTCTTGAAGGGCACTGCTCCGCGAAAAGATTGCCATCGCGCATTTGTTCGCTGAGCGTCGGTATCATTGTTTTCATACTTACCTTTTTGTACGTACTTACTAAAAGTTAGCTATGGTGCTAGTGTGCCACAACATCAGACAAACACGAAGGAGATTCATCATGATCGCGATTACCGGCGCTACCGGCCAGCTTGGCCATCTCGTTATTGAACAGCTGCTGAAAACCGTACCGGCCAGCCAGATTGTGGCCATCGTACGTAACCCGGCGAAAGCGCAAGCCTTAAGCCAGCAGGGTATTGTGGTGCGTCAGGCAGACTACACGGATGAAGCCACCTTCGCCGCCGCGCTGAGCGGCGTGGAAAAGCTTCTGCTGATCTCCTCCAGCGAAGTCGGACAGCGCGCGACCCAGCACCAGAACGTGATTAACGCCGCTAAAACGGCAGGCGTGAAATTTATCGCCTACACCAGCCTGCTGCATGCGGATACATCGCCGCTCGGTCTGCACGTTGAACACGTTGCGACTGAAAAAGCTCTGGCGGCGTCCGGCATTCCTTATGCCCTGCTGCGCAACGGCTGGTATACCGAAAACTACCTGGCGAGCGCGCCGCCTGCGCTGGAGCACGGCGTGTTTATCGGTGCGGCAGGCGATGGCAAAATTGCCTCTGCTACCCGCGCAGACTATGCCGCGGCGGCAGCCAAAGTGATCGCTGAAGAGGGCCATGCGGGCAAGGTGTATGAACTGGCGGGCGACCACGGCTGGACGCTGAGCGAACTGGCAGCTGAACTCAGCAAACAGAGCGGGAAGCCGGTCAGCTACCAGAATCTCAGTGAAGCGGATTTTGCCGCCGCGCTTAAAAGCGTCGGTCTGCCTGCCGGGCTGGCTGATATGCTGGCGGATTCCGATGTGGGCGCGTCCAAAGGGGGACTGTTTGACGATGGCCATACGCTGAGCAAACTGATCGGGCGCGCAACGACACCGCTGGCGCAGAGCATTAAAGCCATCCTGTAACGGTCTGACCGTTTTCTCCCGCGGCCGGGTGATTCCCCTTACCCGGCCCACACATATTGATTAATAATAAAAACAGATATAACGATTAAAAGTCCGGGTATTCTTTTTCCGTCGCGTACATTATCGGTTTTTCAAATCCGGGAATGGTGATGCCATCCCTGGCAATCTTAATATCTTCCTCATTTATCCCCTGCTGGCCAAACAGATAAATAACGTTGAGTTCACCCTGCGAAGCCGACTCGTCGTACGCGTTCGCCTGATGTCGCACCTCGCGGTTACGCTGCTGATAATCCGCAAATACCGCGTCCCCGTAGCGTTTGCGCAACCATTGATGGGTAAGCTTTGGCGAGTAAACCACCCCCGTGGCATTATTACCGCCAAAGCCTTTTGAATTAATAAAGGCAATTTGCCCCTGGCCTTGCTCTAATTTGTAGTCCTGAAGAGGAATGGATAAGCGTGCGTTATTCACCTGCGGCGCGATCTGGGTTACGCTTTTAATTCCCGGTAAAATGCCATAGCGGAAGACGCCGAGGCAGCTGATGAGCTGGTCGCCGCTGGCGGGTCCCAGGGAGTGACCGAGATACGATTTCACCGCCGTCACCGGCCAGTCGCGGATCGCAAAGGCTTGCGCAACGCGGTCAAAAATATCGGCCTCGGAGACGCAATTCTTCGGCGTGCTTGAACCGTGCGCCTGAATAAACGATCCCTTTTGCACCGCTTCCATTCCGACCATCGACACTGCCGAAGCCACGGCTTTCGCCATGGTGATGTAGTTCCCCGGTCCCGGTGAGGCAATAGAACGCTTAAAGCCGTCAGCGTTGATAAAGACATTCCCCACCGAACCATGGATCTCTGCCCCAAGCTGCAGCGCCAGCTCGTCGTCCATTAACACGACATACTGGCTGGATTCTGCGATCACAAAACCACAGCTGTCGCCAAAAGGACGGCTGCTGCTGCGCCAGCCGGGCGTTTCCGTTTCATCAATATGCTTAAGCTTGCTCTCCGTTGCCAGGGCGCCCATGGCGTCGAATCCTTCAATCACTTCGGAGGTGACCGGCGCTTCGGCACTGCCCACAACGGCCACGCGAATGCGCCCCGCTTTGATATCTTCGACTGCCGCATTGAGGTTATACAGAAACGTGGCGCACGCCCCCAGCGTGGCGCTGGTATGGCCAACGCTACCCAGCACATACGCATTGAGGAAATCAGCGCACATGCTGTTCAGGCCCAGCGGACACTGTTTGGCGCTGACGCGCTGGCCTTTCAGGCGCGACTGGAGCATACCGCCAAAGCCATAATCGTCGAGCTGTCCCATGATATTGCCCGAATAGACCCCGAGCTGATCCGGCGCGATCGCTGCCTGTATCTCGCGCCACGGGATCCCCAGAGCGTTGATGGCGTCCGATGCCCCGACAATCGCCATTTGTAGCGCCCGCGGATGGAACTGCGAATTGTAATGGTCACCCGGCCGGAATCCCTGCGGCAGCAAACCTGCAGCCTGAACCTCCGTGCGCAACAACGCCTCAATTTTACAGTCCATCTCTCCCTGAACGGTAATACGCACGCGCCGATCCGCTAATTCCTCAACCTGCCATCCCGCCGGTAAGGGATGCGGTAACTGTCTGGCAGAGATATTAAAGCTGAATCCTTCTTCGCCAGAAACCATATTCAATTTTGCATGGCTGGTGATAGCATCGACATCAAAATAGTCGCGCGTAATTATTCTGATAAGGGTTCCTTCCAGCGTCTCGTCTTTTATCTTCTCGGCAGCCTGAGCGGGCGTAAATCTTTTACCTGAAATGTCGCAATACCCACCTTCATCATATTTAAGCACGCCCATCAGAATAGCTAACGATAATAACGTCTCCTGCCTTTCCTCTTCCGATAATGAATTAATAATCATTCGGCGAAATGCATGATGAAAAGAACTACGACCAGCTGGACTATAGCCGCCAAAAGCCGTTATTACGGGTAATTTCACCATAATTCATCCTGTAGTGGTCGTGGATTTATATTGTGCAAATGCGATAATTTCAGATATTAGTTTACAAATTACCGACAAAAGCTAATATGAAAATCCAGCCAAAATGCTGACTTTTTTGGCCAGGGCAACGATGAGTCACCAAAAATAATAGTCAAAACAGGTATTAATCGAAAATGACAAATACACAAATTGGATTTGTGTTATGTGAACGCATGCTAAGTTCCGGTCTCAGTCTGCCGATTGAAATGTGGAAAGCCGCAGCCAGCAGCTATTTAGCCGAGCAAAAAACAACATCCCACGCAGACACGCACAAAACGGAGACATCTGCGTTCAGGCTCTGTCGTCCGGAGAATATACTGAAAGTTCATACTATTGGCATAAATAACGAGCCCATCCTGACGCAAAGTGGCTTTAGCATTACCGCCGATACTACGCTTGCCGCAGACAGGCACTATGACGTTATCTATCTTCCTGCCCTGTGGCGCAACCCTCGAGCAGTGGTCAGACAAAAGCCTGAACTTCTGAAATGGTTGACCGAGCAGGCTGTGCGAGGAACCCGTATCGCCGCCGTCGGAACGGGCTGCTGTTTTCTGGCGGAGTCGGGATTGCTCAACGGAAAGCCCGCCACCACCCACTGGCACTACTTCAAACAATTCTCGCGCGACTACCCCAGCGTAAAATTACAAACCAAACATTTTCTCACGCAGGCCGATAATATTTACTGTGCCGCCAGCGTTAAGGCCCTGTCAGATCTGACGATTCATTTTATCGAAACGATATACGGGAAACGTGTAGCCACACATACTCAACGGACATTTTTTCATGAAATTCGTAGTCAGTTCGATCGCCAGTGTTACAGTGAAGAAAACAAACCCCACCCGGATGAAGATATTGTTCAAATTCAAACCTGGATAAAAGCCAACTGCGCCTCGGATATATCCATGCAGAATCTTGCCGATATGGCTGGCATGAGTTTGCGCAACTTCAACCGTCGCTTTAAAAATGCCACCGACATATCCCCCCTGCAGTATTTATTAACCGCCAGAATTGAATCCGCCATGACAATGCTGCAATCCACCAATCTGTGCATTCAGGAGATCGCGAATGCGGTGGGATATCAGGATATTGCGCACTTTAATCGCCAGTTTAAGCATAAAACAACGGTTTCACCGGGGGATTACCGTAAGACCGTCCGGGCAAAGATGTTTAGTGCATAAACGCCGGTCATCTCTGATAATGAAAAGATGACCACGAGGAGGTTTAACGTGCAAGGCGTACCGGAACAGTTTAATGATGAAAGAGACAGCGCGCGCTTTCGCCATCTGGCGCAGCTGCCGGGTCTGGAGCTGTATCACGCGCACATTTCTGACTACGCCTTTGAGCCTCACACCCATGAAGCCTTCGGGATCGGCACGATTGAAACCGGTGCCGAACGCTTTCGCTATCGCGGTACCCAGCATCTCGCGGCGGAAAAATCCGTCGTCACCATGAACCCGGACGAGATCCACACCGGTGAATCCGCCACCGAGGGCGGCTGGCGCTACCGGATGGTCTATATCGAACCCGATCTGCTTGAAGAGGTGACCGGCCTCAGGCACTGGTGGTTTAGCGACGTGACCCGCCATGACCCGTTGCGCTCACAGCAAATCGGCAGGCTGATTTACGGCCTGTGGCACACGGACGATCCGCTTGCGCAAAAAGGATTACTGCTGGATCTGATTGAGACCTTCCAGCCTCTGGCCCATCACGCGCCGGTGATTCAGGAGGGCGCGCACCGCTTCGAACGCGTACGCGAGTACCTGCACGACAACTACATGCACCCCCTGACGCTTGACGAGCTGGCCAGCGTCGTTTCACTCAGCCCGTATCATTTTCAGCGCCAGTTCAAAGCCCATTTTCACGTGACGCCGCATCAGATGCTGATGGCCATTCGCCTCTGGCGCGCCAAAGCATTCCTCACGCACGGCATGCCCGCCGCAGAGGTCGCCGCCGCAACCGGGCTGACCGATCAGTCGCATCTCACCCGCGCGTTTACCCGCCGCTACGGCATTACGCCCGTGCGCTACCAGAAGCAAGTCATCCGGCGCTAATGCGCAATCTCATACAATACGCGCGTATTTTCCCCTCCTACACTGCATACAGCGTAAATACCTGTGGATGGAAAAATGATTAGTGGAGTGTTGTATGCCCTGCTGGCCGGGATGATGTGGGGTCTGATTTTCGTCGGCCCGCTGATCGTGCCCGAGTATCCGGCAATATTGCAGTCGACCGGACGTTATCTGGCGCTGGGGCTGATTGCCCTGCCTCTGGCGTGGCTGGGACGCGCGCGCTTGCGTCAGCTCAGCCGTCAGGACTGGGCCACCGCGCTGGCGCTGACCATGATGGGTAATCTTATCTATTACGTTTGCCTCGCGAGTGCCATTCAGCGTACCGGTGCGCCGGTATCAACCATGATTATCGGCACGCTGCCGGTCGTCATCCCCGTCTTTGCTAACCTACTCTACAGCCAGCGCGATGGCAAACTGGCGTGGACTAAAATGGCGCCGGCGCTGGTCTGCACTGCCCTGGGGCTGATATGCGTCAATATTGCCGAGCTGCGTCATGGCCAGGCGAATGTTGATCTGTGGCGTTACGGTTCTGGCATTCTGCTGGCGTTCATTTCCGTGGCGTGCTGGGCATGGTATGCCCTGCGCAACGCGCGCTGGCTGCGGGAGAATCCGGACAAACATCCGATGATGTGGGCGACGGCGCAGGCGCTGGTCACGTTGCCCGTATCCGTCGTGGGATATCTCGGCGCATGCCTCTGGCTGGGCCATCAGCAGCCGGACTTCGCCCAGCCCTTCGGGCCAAAACCGTGGGTATTTATTGGGCTGATGGTTGCGATCGCCGTGCTGTGTTCATGGGTGGGCGCGCTGTGCTGGAATATTGCCAGCCAGAAGCTGCCGACGGTGATATTAGGGCCGCTGATTGTCTTCGAAACCCTGGCCGGACTGCTTTATACCTTTCTGATGCGCCAGAGCGTACCGCCGCTGTTCACGACCTGTGGGATCGTGCTGTTGGTGGTGGGGGTAGTGATGGCGGTGAGAGCGAAGCCGGAAAAACCGAGGGTTGTTCCGGCATCGGAGATGTGAGTATTGCCCGGCGGCGCTGCGCTTGCAGGGCCTACAAAACCGTAGACCCGGTAAGGCGTAGCCGCCACCGGGCAAGCCCTTAAAACGTTTCCCAGTTCCCTTCAGACGCCGCCGCGACAGGCTGCGCTTTTGGCACATAGGTTTTTACCGGGGCCGCTTTTACCGCCTGGTTGCGGGTAATTTTGAACACCGCCACCGCTTCGTTCAGGCGTGCAGCCTGATCTTCCAGCGCCGCCGCCGCGGCCGCAGACTCCTCCACCAGCGAGGCGTTCTGCTGGGTCACGCGGTCCATCTCGGCTACCGCCTGACCCACCTGGTCGATACCACGGCTCTGCTCGTCAGAGGCCGAAGCAATTTCGCCCATGATGTCGGTGACGCGGGTGACCGCATTGACGATCTCTGCCATCGTCTCCCCGGCTTCGTTAACCAGCTGAGAGCCCGCGTTCACGCGTTCACCGGAATCGTCGATCAGCGCTTTAATCTCTTTCGCCGCCTGGGCGCTACGCTGGGCAAGAGTACGCACTTCGCCTGCCACAACCGCAAAACCACGGCCCTGCTCGCCCGCACGCGCGGCTTCCACCGCCGCGTTCAACGCCAGGATATTCGTCTGGAAGGCAATGCCGTCGATCACGTTAGTAATTTGCGCAATTTTGCTGGAGCTGGTGGCGATTTCGTCCATCGTCCGCACGACGCCTTCAACCACGTTACCGCCCTTCTTCGCCGTTGAGGAGGCATCCAGTGCCAGACGGGAAGCCTGACGCGCGTTATCGGCGTTCTGCTTCACGGTCGCCGTCAGCTGTTCCATGCTGGCTGCCGTCTCTTCCAGAGACGCGGCCTGCTGCTCGGTACGGGAAGAGAGGTCGTTACTGCCAGCGGAGATTTCGCCTGCACCGGTGTAAATGGTATCTGCGCCTTCACGCACCACGCCCACGGTGTTTGCCAGCGAAGTTTGCATCTCCTGCACGTTGCGCGCAAGGATAGCCATTTCATTATTACCGTCTGCCTGAATCGGCTGGGTGAGATCGCCTGCCGCAATAGCGCGAATATGGTTAATCACCTCTTCAAGAGGCAGCAGCAGCACGCGGCGCATGGCGATCCAGCTGGAGATAATCACCACAATCACCAGCAGCATAACCGCAGAAAGGATCCACAGGATGCGCTTGTAGTCGCTTTCATTGTCCTGGATGCCTTTATCGGTAAGCATTGCCTGCGCTTCGCGCCATTCACGATATACCGTCTGCATCGCGTTTTGTTTCTGTTCGGCATTCTGCTTGAACATATCTTCCAGATTGCCCTGGCTCAGCAGAACGTTCATTTGCGTCAGCGTTGCAGAGTAAATGCGGTACTGCTCTTCGAGTTGGTTGGTCAGGTTCTCATCCAGGCCAGGCGTGTTCGGCAGGGCATAGTATTTATCGTAATGAACCTGCGCTTCAGTCAGCAGATTTTTCGCCGTGGTCACCAGCTCATTCAGCTGACCGCCGTTAATTTGTGAGGCCATGCTGCTTTGCAGGCGCAGCATCCCGCGGTTCAGGGTGACGCGAGCCTGGTTCAGACTGATCCACGCATCGGTAAACTCCGCCACGTTCTTGCTGGAGAGCTGCGACACGGTGAAGTTGTCTTTATCGTTATTCAGGGCGTTGATAAAGATACCGGCGGAAATCACTTGCATGATGCCGAGCACAAGCAGCACCGAAATCAGAAGGGTAATGACTTTTATACGTTTAAACATGCGTTGCCTTTGTTTTATGCAGGTTTGTCTGACGTGGATATATCGGCAGGCGCGGCGGGTTGTTTACTGTTCCTCCACCTTTAAAAAGTTTCGAAACCACTTTCCTGAGCCCATTCAGAGAGTTAAAAGTGGGATTTTTTTTGTGATCCACATCTCACTTTCCCCCTTCCCTCTAAAGGGTTATAGCGCTGGCCTAAAGATGCATTTAATATGCACTTTATATTATTGATGACGAGGTAACTGCTATGGCCTTTCGCGACCAACCCCTTGGCGAGCTGGCGCTCTCCATTCCTCGCGCTTCTGCGCTGTTCCGTAAATACGATATGGACTACTGCTGCGGCGGTAAGCAAACACTGGAGCGTGCGGCCTCACGCAAAGAGCTGGACGTTGAGGTTATTGAAGCAGAGCTGGCGCAGCTGGCCGAGCAGCCCGTCGATAAAGACTGGCGAACCGCCCCGCTCGCGGAAATCATCGACCATATCATCGTGCGTTATCATGATCGTCACCGTGAGCAACTGCCGGAACTGATTCTTCAGGCGACCAAAGTCGAGCGCGTCCATGCCGACAAACCTTCCGTACCGCGCGGTCTGGCAAAGTACCTGACCCTGCTGCACGAAGAGCTTTCAAGCCACATGATGAAGGAAGAGCAGATCCTCTTCCCGATGATTAAACAGGGTATGGGAAGCCAGGCGATGGGGCCCATCAGCGTGATGGAAAGCGAGCATGATGACGCGGGCGAACTGCTGGAAGTGATCAAACACACCACCCACAACGTTACGCCACCGCCAGAAGCGTGCACAACGTGGAAAGCGATGTACAACGGCATTAACGAGATGATTGACGACCTGATGGAACACATCAGTCTCGAGAACAACGTTCTGTTCCCGCGGGCATTAGCGGGGGAATAAAAAAGGCCGCTGCGGCCTGATGCCCCCACCCCGCCCCTCTGCCACGGGAGAGGGTGCAAAAACTAAAAACGGCAACCGAAGTTGCCGTTTTGCTTTTACCGTACGCCTGCCATACGTTTCTTACCGATAAACACCCAGCCCAGCCCCAGCGCGATAAACCACAGCGGCGTGACGATGAGTGCCTGACGGGTATCATCTTCCAGCGTCAGCAGAACCAGCACGAAGACGAAGAACGCCATGCACACCCAGCACATTAGCTTGCCCAGCGGCATCTTGTAGATCGATTTCTCATGCAGATGTGGGCGCTGCTTGCGGTACACCAGATATGAACAGAGGATGATGGTCCAGACGAACATAAACAGGATCGCTGAGACCGTGGTGATCATGGTGAACGCGCCAATCACGCTTGGGTTCACGTAGAGCATCACCACGCCGCCCAGCAGGCACATGCAGGAGAAGGTCAGCCCTTTTGCCGGTACGGCACGCTTAGAGAGCTTGGCGAACGCGCTCGGCGCCACGCCTTCCTGCGCCAGGCCAAACAGCATACGGCTGGTGGAGAACACGCCGCTGTTCGCGGAAGATGCCGCAGAGGTCAGCACCACGAAGTTAATCAGGCTCGCGGCAGCAGGCAGGCCTACCAGCACGAACAGCTCAACGAACGGGCTCTTGGTTGGCACCACGGAGCTCCACGGCGTCACGGACATAATGACGATCAGCGCGAAGACGTAGAACATGATGATACGCAGCGGAATAGAGTTTATCGCGCGCGGGAGAGACTTCTCGGGATCTTTGGTCTCCGCTGCCGTCGTGCCCACCAGCTCAATGCCCACGAACGCAAATACCGCGATCTGGAAGCCGGCAAAGAAGCCGCTCATGCCTTTCGGGAACCAGCCGCCGTCATTCCACAGATGGGTAAACGACGCCTGAACGCCCGTTGGTGACTGGAAGTGGGTGAGCACCATCACCAGACCCACAACGATAAGCCCGACAATGGCCACGATTTTGATCATCGCGAACCAGAACTCCATCTCACCGAACATTTTAACGGTGGCGAGGTTCAGGCTCAGCAGCAGAACAATAACCGCCAGCGAGGCGACCCAGTCCGACAGACCCGGGAACCAGAACTGCGCGTAGGCGGTAATCGCCACGACGTCCGCCATACCGGTGACAACCCAGCAGAACCAGTAGGTCCAGCCGGTGAAATAGCCCGCCCACGGCCCGAGCAGGTCAGAAGCGAAGTCGCTAAAGGATTTGTATTCGAGGTTCGAGAGCAGCAGTTCACCCATTGCACGCATCACGAAGAACAGCATAAAACCGATAATCATATAAACGAATATGATTGACGGCCCGGCGAGACTAATAGTTTTGCCTGAACCCATAAACAGCCCGGTACCGATGGCACCCCCGATGGCAATGAGCTGAATATGACGGTTTGTGAGATTGCGCCGTAGCGACTGTTCAGACGACGCCCCTTCGTCGGCGACGACTTTAACCTGATCTACCATGTGATATTTTCCTGTTTATGCCTGTCTGTGTTGTTAAGGCTCTTCTGGCCTTTAAATACGTCAAAAGATGACGTTCCCTTGTAAGGGCTAATCGATATTAGGTAAGAATCGGCGGGATGAATACTATGATTTAGATATTATGTTAATAATATGTTGAAAGTGAGTGTCATATCACTCATACAGCGCGAAACAGCTCACAAAAATACACGCAACAGTTTCGTTTGCAAGATAAAATGTTGATTGCACCATAACTATAGGTTTTTACACTATTTTCCTCTCCCCAACCGGAGAGAGGAAATAAGAAAAGTCGATTACAGAATTTCCAGCAGCTCGACTTCAAATACCAGGGTGCTGAATGGCGGGATGGACGCGCCAGCGCCGCGCTCGCCGTAGGCCAGGTTATGCGGAATAGTCAGTTCCCATTTGGAACCGACTGGCATCAGGGTCAGCGCTTCAATCCAGCCTGCGATAACACCGTTCACCGGGAACTCAGCCGGTTCGCCGCGCGCCACGGAGCTGTCGAACACGGTACCGTCGATCAGCTTACCGGTGTAGTGTACGCGAACGTGGTCGGTACGCGCCGGGATTGCGCCGTCACCCTGATTGATCACGCGGAACTGCAGACCAGACTCGGTGCTGTTAACGCCTTCACGCTCACGGTTCTCTTCCAGATATTTCACACCTTCGGCGGCCATCTCTTCAAAGCGTGCGCGACGCACGGCGTCAGCACGCTCGTGGATTTCACGCAGCGCACGGTGCACAACGTCAACCGGAACGGCAGGCTGTTTGCCTTCCAGTGCGTCAGCGATACCCGCCACCAGCGCTTCTGGTAACAGACCCTCCAGGCCGGATTCGCTCAGCTGCTGTCCTACCTGCAAGCCGATACCGTAACTTGCCTGCGCTTCGATAGTGTCAAAAGTCGGGGTGGTCATGGGTTTTCCTTCCATCACATTTAAAGTAGCGGGCAGCATATCAGCCATGCCCTTATGGGTAAAACTTTGTCTGAAGTTAAGGTGACAAACCGCGACGAAACAGAAACAATAGAGATAACCAGGATTAATCCCGAACTGATGTCACGGATGTCGGGTTTGCTACGCCGTTCAGGCAGTTAGCGAACTATACTTCGGAACACAGGATAAAAAAGACGCGGAGCAGGAGGAGTGCCATGCCCGGGCGATTTGAACTGAAACCTACCCTGGCGAAAATCTGGCAGGCGCCGGACAATTTTCGCATCATGGACCCGCTGCCTCCTTTGCATCGCAGAGGGATCATCATTGGCGCGCTGATGGTGATCGTGGGCTTCCTGCTTCCTTCCGGGAGCGATGATGTCGATACCGCACCCGTTACCCGCAATGCTCAACTGGACATTCAGTCGCAGACGCGACCGCAGCCTGATGCACAGCCGATGCAAACGCAGCTTGTCACCCCGTCTAACGATCCGGGTCAGGTTGCACCGGTTGAGCCAGAGCCCATTCAGGATGAACAACCACAGGATCAAGCCGCCGCCCCGTCTCAGCCTCAGACGCAACAGCCTACCGGCATTGAGCAACAGTGGCGTTCCTATCGCGTGGAGCCGGGAAAAACCCTGGCACAGCTGTTCCGCGACCATAACCTGCCGCCAACCGACGTGTATGCCATGGCGAAGGTGGAAGGTGCAGGTAAGCCGCTCAGTAACCTGCAGAATGGACAGATGGTGCAGGTTCGTCAGAATGCCAGCGGTGTGGTGACAGGATTAACGATTGATACAGGAAACGGACAACAGGTGCTGTTTACCCGCCAGCCAGACGGCAGTTTTATCAGGGCGCGTTAAGGGCCCGGCGCTGTAAAAAGCAAAACGCCGGCACAAGGCCGGCGTTTCAACGTGAGCAGAGTAAAAAATTACTCAGCTACAACGTTAACAACCAGTTTAGCGAACACTTCGCTGTGAACCTGGAAGTCAACTTCGTGCTCACCAGTGGTACGCAGAACGCCGTTCGGCAGACGAACTTCGCTCTTAGCCACTTTAACGCCTGCAGCAGTTACTGCATCAGCGATATCGCGGGTACCGATGGAACCGAACAGTTTACCTTCGTCGCCTGATTTAGACGCGATGGTAACGGTGCCCAGTGCGTTGATTGCTTCAGCGCGAGCGTTAGCAGCCGCCAGAACGTCAGCCAGTTTGGCTTCCAGTTCAGCGCGACGTGCTTCGAAAAACTCTACGTTTTTCTTGGTAGCTGGAACAGCTTTACCCTGTGGAACCAGGAAGTTACGTGCGTAACCCGCTTTAACGTTAACCTGATCACCCAGGCTGCCCAGGTTTGCTACTTTATCAAGCAGAATAACTTGCATTACCTTATCCTCTTAAAGTCGTATTAATGGACCGTGCCCGATTACTGATGACGATCAGTGTACGGCAGCAGGGACAGGTAGCGAGCGCGTTTGATAGCGCGAGCCAGCTGACGCTGGTATTTTGCACGAGTACCGGTGATACGGCTTGGGACAATCTTACCGCTTTCGGTGATGTAGTTTTTCAGCGTTGCGATATCTTTATAGTCGATCTCTTGAACGCCTTCCGCGGTGAAACGGCAGAACTTGCGACGACGGAAATAACGTGCCATATGGCTAGTCTCCAGAATCTATCAAATCAATCTGCTCGGCATGCAGAACCATTTTGCTCAGGCCGTTCTTTGCCTTGTGGCAAGAGATGAACCCCTGAACGATTACTGCGCTACCGACCGTTAAACTGTGAGTAATGGCCTGGTTTTCGTGTCCGCTAATAATAACGGGCATTTGGCACCACGCCTGCCGGTGAAACCCGGCTTCCTCTTGCACAGAACGATGCTCAAGCACGAACTGGCAATGCGGAATTCCTGATGGACTGACCTTTCGAAGGGGAGCCCTGCATACGATGCCGGACAACGCCAGACGGTTGGTCATCAGAAATTACTCTTCAGAATCCCCAGCATCAGAATCATCTGCGGTTTCGTTTGCGAAATCATCGCGACGCTCACGGCGCTCGTCTTTCGCTTTAACCATCGGAGATGCTTCGGTAACTGCGTTTTTGGTACGCATAACCATGCTGCGGATAACGGCATCGTTGAAGCGGAAGGTAGTTTCCAGCTCATCGATAACTTCCTGCGGCGCTTCAACGTTCATCAGAACGTAGTGTGCTTTGTGCAGTTTGTTGATCGGGTAAGCCAGCTGACGGCGGCCCCAGTCTTCCAGACGGTGGATCGTACCTTCTGCACCAGTGATGGCAGCAGAGTAACGCTCGATCATACCCGGAACCTGTTCGCTCTGGTCAGGATGGACCATAAAAACGATTTCGTAATGACGCATCGAATTGCTCCTTACGGATTATTCAGCCTCCTGTCTGGGTCAGCCGAGGCCCGGGGAGGCAAGGAACGTGTTAAAGGTCGGCTGAAAAATTGACGCGTCATAATACTTGCGCGCCCCTGGAAACTCAAGCTGATTGCACAAATAATTCGCACAAAGCGCGAAGCGGGTCTAAGTAGGTGATTTAAAATTGGTCACACCCGGAAGCGTTGTTTTTTTGAACAACTGCATCAGAAATGGTCACGCATCCCCGCTGGATGAGTGATTACACTTTAATCAGAGATCGCCTGAATTAAAGAAGGAGCATCCCCCCTCTCGCAGCACGTAATCGTGGAGCGCATATCATGAAAAAAATCGCACTAGCCATAATGGCGGCGCTTTTGCTCAGTGCAAACGCGATGGCAGCCATCAAGATAGACAGCCGACAGGCCAGAAACATGGATGATGTGCAAAGCTTGGGCGTCATTTACATCAATCATAATTTCGCCACGGAAAGTGAAGCAGATCAGGCCCTAAACGAAGAAACCGATGCGCAGGGCGCAACCTATTACCACGTGATGTTAACCCGTGAGCCCGGCAGCAACGGCAACATGCACGCCAGTGCAGATATTTACCGATAACGCTTTAACGCTAGCACCAGGAAAGCCAACAACGAGAACATAGCCATAGTTGACGTTGCCCCCTGCCCGGGGGCTTTTTTTTGAGAAAGGCTCCGGAATACCATCGGTAAAAGACCCCTGAGATCCTCCTGAAACTGGAAGATCGGGAGTTAAGGTGCTGCGCATTTAAAGGTGCTGGCGGAAAAATGCCACCGTGGCGTCCAGCGCCGCTGGCGTGATGCGGTGGCGGACGCCCGCTTCCCACAGACAGGTCAGATTACCGTCCAGGCTTGCATTTATTAACGCCTGCTGCAGACGGAAGGTTCCCTCGGGCGGGACCACATCATCTGCATCACCGTGCCATAGCAGCAATGGGCGATCGGCCACGCGCGGCAATGACCGGGACACATCCCACTCTTCGAGCGTCGCGGTGATTTCCGCTAATTCCTTAGGGGGAAAGAGCGTCTTCGCCAGCGACGTAAAATAGCCCGAGCCCATCAGGCAGGCGACCGACTTCACTTCCGGATGATGCGTCATAATCCCCAGCGCCGTCATACCGCCCATCGACGCCCCGGCGACAGCCAGACGATTGTCGGCAACCAGGCCGGCCTCATAAAGCGCATCGCGCACCCCGGCAAACTCGGTCAGACTCCCGTGCAGAATGTGCCAGAACTGCCCAAGTCGCGCCTGTTCATTGCCCGTAAAGCGGGCGCCGTGGTCAGGCGCATCCGGCATCACCACGCGAAAACCCGCCTGCGCCAGCGCAACCGCAAAATAACTGTAAACCAGCTTCGATGAGGTAAACCCGTGATAAAAAACCACAACAGGCAGCGGTTTATCACGTTTACCCGCAGGCATCGCGTGTAAAATTTCATGGTCGCCGAGGTGGCGTATTTCAATTTCAATCATTGTCGACCCTGTGCGAATGTATGATTCATAATGTTGAGAACTGGGTTACGCTTTCACGTCATTTTCATTCGAAATATACGTCCCAGATAACACTTCGGGAACATTCCCCCAAAACTAAATTCACAGACAACTACACTATGGCTATCAGGAAACGAGATATGGTTATGCGCAGGTTTGCTGCTTTAGTGCTGGTGTTTCTGCTTAGTGGCTGTAGCGCGCTGCAGGGAACGCCGCAACCCGCTCCACCGGTCGCCGATCATCCACAGGAGATTCGTCGTAATCAGACGGAAGGATTACAACGAATGGGCACGATTTCCGCGCTGGTACGCGGCTCCCCGGATGACGCAGAAGCGGCAATAAAAGCACAGGCCGTCGCCGCCAAAGCAGATTATTACGTCATCATTATGATCGACGAAACCATCATAACGGGACAGTGGTATTCACAGGCCATTTTGTACCGTAAATAATGGTTTTCCTTTGAACGAGATTTACACTGCTTTGCGTCCATAGACATTTTCCTGTCCACAATAAACTCCATGCCCGCGTCAATGGAAGGGAGTTTATTCGCGAAGGATTGCCCGGCGGATACCGGAGATATGTGAAATGGAGCTGACGATGAAACGAACTCTTGCTTTGACCTCTCTGTTGCTCTCAGCAGGCCTGGTGAGCACCACCGCGCAGTCAGCAGAATTCGCCAGTGCTGACTGTGTGACTGGCCTGAATGAAATTGGCCAGATCTCCGTGAATAATATCTCGGGGAGCCCGCAGGACGTTGAACGCGTTGTGGCATTAAAGGCCGATGAGCAGGGTGCTTCATGGTATCGCATCATCCAGATGCAGGAAGATCACCACATCGACCACTGGCGAGTACAGGCCATTCTTTACGTGTAATATCCCTCCTGATAAAAGCCACTTATTTTTAGTGGCTTTTCGTTTTTGCAAATCTTTTATCTTATGAAAAACCAATCAATAACAAGAAAATAACATTTTGTTACATTAATTCAGTAAACGTAATCCCCGCTCTGCCGTTGAAGAACCATACCTTTTCAATGATGAGCAATTTATGATCAACGTTTTTCGCCGTGCAGGCCTGGGGGCAAAGCTGTCGCTGCTTACGGGCATCAGTGTCGCCACGCTGTTTCTGCTTTTCACTTTTCTGCTCAGTCAAAAAGCCAGCCAGCAGCTTGAAGCCCTCGCCGTCGAAGATCTGCATAATCAGTCCACAGGCATGGTCGACATGGTGCAGATGTTTAATACCAGCCTGAGCGAAGAAGTCGAAAGCTACACCAAACTGTTTACGACATTTCTGCCCCAGCCTTTTAGCGTCGATACTCAGCAGCCCCGGACCATTAACGGGCTCACCGTTCCCCTACTGAAAGGGGGAGAAGCTGAACTCCATGAAAATACCTCTTTTTCCGATGATTTTCTGAGCCGTACGGGAGCAATCTCCACGCTGTTTGTACGCAGCGGTAACGACTTTGTTCGCGTCGCCACCTCCCTGCGCAAAGAGAACGGCGAGCGGGCGATGGGCACCGTGCTGGATACCGCCAGCCCGGCCTTTGCCGCAGTCAACAGAGGGGAAGTCTACCGTGGCCTGGCGCTGCTGTTTGGCAAACGCTATATCACCCAGTATCAGCCGGTTAAAAACGCCGAAGGCCAGGTCATTGCGATCGTCTTTGTTGGCGTGGACATTACGCATTCCTGGAACGTCATGCGCGAGAAAATCCTCACCCGTCGCCTGGGCGAGAGCGGCCACTTCTTCGTGCTGGATCGCAGCAACGGCAAAACGCGCGGGCAATACCTGTTCCATGCCGGTGAAGAGGGACAGCTGCCGAAGTGGGACGGCGCGACGCAGCAACAGCTTTTGAGTGACAAGCCCGGCACGCTGGAACGCGTAAGCGACGACGGCCGCACGCTGAAAATGGCCTATACCCCGCTGCCAGGCTGGAACTGGACTATCGTCGGCGAAGTGGATAAATCGGTGCTGCTCTCAAGCGTTACCGCCATGCGCGATCGCTTCCTGCTGGCCGGCGTGGTCTTATCCATCCTGTTTGCTGGCCTGTTCGTGATTCTTATTCGCCGCGTGCTGACCCGACCGCTGCGCAATGTGATCCATCTTGCCCGGCAATATGCCGCAGGGGATCTCCGTTCCAGCCTGCCCGTGACGCGCCAGGACGAGGTCGGCCAGCTGATCGACGCCATCAACGGCATCGGCGGCGGCCTGCAAAAAATTGTCCTGCAGGTCCGCGAGGCCGCTGGCGAGATCCATTTGGGCACCAACGCGCTGGCCGCCGACACCGGCGAGATTTCAGAGCAGATCAACAAGCAGGCGAGCAGCGTGGAAGAGACCTCCGCCAGCATGGAGCAGCTGGCCGCCACCGTGCAGCAAAATGCCGCCAACATGGAGCAAACGCAGCAGCTGGTCGGTGAAACCTCGCTCGCGGTCCATCAGGGCGGTGAGACGGTCACCCACGCGGTGTCGACCATGGACGATATTCGCGAAGCGTCAAAACGCATCGAAGACATCACGCGCGTGATCGAATCCATCGCTTTCCAGACCAATATTCTGGCGCTGAATGCGGCAGTGGAAGCGGCCCGCGCGGGTGAGCACGGAAAAGGGTTTGCGGTAGTCGCTCAGGAAGTTCGCGCCCTGGCGGGACGCAGCGCTAACGCGGTGAAGGAGATTGAACAGCTGATTGGCGATACGCTCAGAAAAGTGAGTGAGGGCCATGCGCTGTCTGAAAAGACCCGCCTGGCGATGGATGACATCATCATTCATATCGATAACATCAGCCAGCTGGTCACCGAGATTAACCATGCCTCACGCGAGCAGTCCGCAGGGATTGGCCAGGTTAATCTCGCCATGACCCACATTGGCGAAGCGTCGCATATCAATGCCGATCGTATCTCACGCAGCGAACAAACGGCTCAAACGCTGCGCGAGAAGGGATCACATCTGGCCCAGCTGGTGAGTCTGTTCCAGCTAAAAGATTAACCGACTCTGCCCGTCGCACGCAGCAGCAGGTCACTTTGCACCTGCTCGCTCATCAGCGTGCCGCCACGGGTATCCAGCATCATGCGGCACCACGCCTGCGCCACCGGGGGCGACGCATGCCGCAGCATCTGGCTTCCGGCACCCAGCAGGAAAAGCTGCTGCGCGATCTCCCGCCCCTGCGCCTCCTGCGGTTTACGCAGTTTTTGCTGAAGCTGTCGCCAGCTGCGGTCGAAGTGTCTGTCCTGCCCTTTCACCTGCGCAAACTCGTCGGCAAGCAGGTCGTGAATGCCCGGCTGCTTCGCCAGCACGCGCAGCACGTCCAGGCACATGATATTTCCTGACCCTTCCCAGATGCTGTTCACCGGCATCTCGCGGTACAGGCGGGGAAGTTCACTCTCTTCGCAATAACCGATCCCACCCAGCACCTCCATCGCCTCAGCGACAAACGGGATGCCCGCTTTGCACACGCTAAATTTCGCCGCCGGGGTAAACAGCCGCGCCCAGGCGGCCTCCTGCGGATCCGCGCGTTTATCCCACGCGCGGGCCAGGCGGAACAGCAGCGCCGTGTGCCCCTCCAGCACCAGCGCCATCCGGCTTAGCACTTCGCGCATGAGCGGCTGATCGATAAGATTTTTGCCGAAGGTCTGACGCTGGTGGGCATGGTACAGCGCCACCGAGAGCGCCCGACGCATCAGTCCGTGGCTGCCCAGCGCGCAGTCAAAGCGCGTCAGACCGCCCATTTTGAGGATCTGCCGTACCCCTTCGCCCTCTTCCCCCAGCAGCCAGCCGGAGGCATCAAGAAACTCCACCTCGCTGCTGGCGTTGGAGCGGTTCCCGAGCTTGTCCTTAAGGCGCTCCAGCCGGACGGCGTTGCGCTGTCCGTCAGGTAAAAAGCGCGGCACAAAAAAGCAGGACAGCCCGCCCTTCGCCTGGGCCAGCACCAGATGCGCATCGCTTTGCGGGACGGAGAAAAACCATTTATGGCCCACCAGCCGGTAGCTGCCGTCGCTGCATTTTTCCGCTTTGGTGGTGTTGCTCAGCACGTCCGAGCCGCCCTGTTTTTCCGTCATCCCCATACCGATCAGCAGGCCGCGCTTTTGCGCGCCAGGAGCCAGATGCGGATCGTAGCGATCGCTGAGCAGCGGCGTCAGCCAGTCGTGAAATATTTTGGGAAGCGCCTGCTGCAGGAGCGGCGTGGCGGCAAACGTCATGGTGATCGGGCAAAGCGTGCCCGCTTCCACCTGCGCATGCAGCACAAAGCGTGCGGCCCGCGCGACAAACGCCCCTTTACGCGCCTCCTCTTCCCACGCCAGGTTATGTACCCGATTGGCACACAGCCCCTGCATCAGCAGGTGCCATGCCGGGTGAAAACGCACGTCGTCCAGCCGCTCGCCCGTGGCGTCATAGCGTAACAGCTCCGGCGGATTCACGTTCGCCAGCCTGCCCAGCTCCAGCGACTCTGCGGTACCTAACTGCTGCCCGATGCTGGCGAGCAGTTCGATATCCCACTCGGCCCCCTCGCGCGAAACTGCGTCACGCAGCGCGCAGTCCGAGAGGAAAAGGTTGCTGTTGGAAAGCGGTGCGGGTTGATTGAAAACGGTATGGGTCTGCCAGTGCATACTGTCTCCCTTCTTCAGTGGCAATGACGATAAGTATGGACAGACCGCGCACACGCTGCATGGGAGGGGAGTCACACGTTCACGATCCCGCTGATATCATTCGTGAAATAGCTCACAGAACATAAGAATAAACTATTTCATGACTTCGCTTTTGTTGAATAATTTATTCTTACCCTTTTCAATGAGGATCGTTATGCAACCGGATGCGCACAAGCGAGCATTAATTGCCGGCTCCATTGGTAACTTTATCGAGTGGTATGAGTTTGCGGTCTACGGTTTTCTGGCGACCGTCATTGCGAAGAACTTCTTCCAGCTTGAAGGGGAAGCTGGGCTTACCAGCCTGATCCTCACCTACGCCTCATTCGCCATCGCCTTCTTCTTCCGTCCGCTGGGTGCGGTGGTGTTTGGCCGCATCGGCGACCGAATTGGCCGAAAGCCGACGCTCATTATTGTGCTGGTACTCATGACGCTGGCCACCGCCGCCATCGGCATTGTGCCGGTCTATGCCAGCATCGGCATTGCCGCACCGCTGATCGTTACGCTGCTTCGCATCCTGCAGGGACTGTTCGCCGGCGGCGAGTACGGCGGTGCGGTCTCGCTGATGACGGAGTTCGCCCCGCGCGGCAGGCGCGGCCTCTATGGCGCGTGGCAGTCCTTTACCGTGGCGCTGGGGCTGCTGGCGGGCGCAGGCATCGTGGCGCTGCTCTCCGCCCTCCTCACGCCTGAAGCCCTGCACGACTGGGGCTGGCGCATTCCTTTCTTCCTGGCGCTGCCCATGGGTGTTGTTGCGCTGTGGCTTCGCGTCAGCATGGAGGAGACGCCCAGCTTTGTGCAGCAGCAGGACAAACCGGCTGTCGCTCAGGCGGATATTGCCGCTACGCTCAGGGCCATCGTGATGGGGATTGGGCGCGTAATGGTCTGGTCTGCGGCGGGTTACACTTACCTGGTGATTATGCCGACCTATCTCCAGTCGGCGCTACACACCGGGTTTAACCAGGCGCTGCTGATCGCGGTGATTTCGAACGTTGGGTTTGCGCTGACCATCATTCCGTCGGGGATCCTGAGCGATAGGATCGGGCGTCGCACGGTGATGATTATCGCCACCGCGCTGCTGCTGATCCTCGCCCTGCCGCTGCTGAAACTTCTGCAGGCGGAGTCCAGCACGCTGGCGGTGAAGGCTGTTGTGGTGTTGATTGCGGGCGGTCTGGTGGGCATGCTGGCGGGGCCGGGCCCGGCGATGCTCTCTGAGATGTTCCCGACGCGCGTGCGCTATACCGGGCTGGGGCTGGCCTACTCGTTATCGAACGCGATTTTCTCGGGATGCGCAGGGTTAATCATTACCGGGCTGATTAAGCAGACGGGTAACCTGGATATTCCGGCGTATTACGTGATGGCAACGGCGGTGGTGAGTATTTTCGCGCTGATGACTCTGAGGAAGGATGACCATTTGCGGTCGTTAGAGGAGTGAGGTTGTTTTGCCGGGTGGCGGCTTCGCCTTACCCGGCCTACAAAACCGTAGGCCCGGTAAGCGAAGCGCCACCGGGCGAAAATCAGCTACGCTGACGCACCGCTTCAAACAGGCAAATACCCGTCGCAACAGACACGTTCAGGGAGGACACGCTGCCCGCCATCGGGATGCTGATCAGCTCATCGCAGTGCTCGCGGGTCAGACGACGCATGCCTTCACCTTCCGCCCCCATCACCAGCGCCAGACGGCCGGTCATTTTGCTCTGGTACAGAGTATGATCCGCTTCACCGGCAGTCCCGACGATCCAGATGTTCTCTTCCTGCAGCAGACGCATGGTGCGCGCCAGGTTGGTCACGCGGATCAGCGGAACGTTTTCCGCCGCGCCGCAGGCCACCTTCTTCGCCGTCGCGTTCAGCTGCGCGGAGCGATCTTTCGGTACGATCACCGCATGCACGCCCGCTGCATCGGCGCTGCGCAGACACGCGCCGAGGTTGTGCGGATCGGTTACGCCATCGAGGATCAGGAAGAATGGGTTATCCAGCTCAGCGATCAGATCCGGCAGATCGTTTTCCTGATACTGACGGCCCGGCTTCACGCGGGCAATGATCCCCTGGTGAACCGCGCCTTCACTTTTTTCATCCAGGAACTGGCGGTTCGCCAGCTGGATCACCACGCCCTGCGCTTCCAGGGCGTGGATCAGCGGCATCAGACGTTTATCTTCACGCCCTTTCAGAATAAACACTTCCTGAAAACGCTCCGGTGCGCGCTCGAGAAGGGCCTGCACCGCGTGGATGCCGTAAATCATTTCACTCATTGATGGTTCTCGTAATAAGTATTTCCCCTCCCCCCGTTGGGGAGAGGGTCAGGATGAGGGGAGATTTTACTCCGCCTGCTTTTTCTTGGCCGCGCGCTTCGCTTTGGTGGCGGCCGCTATTTTCTGTGTCTTCGCGGAAGGTTTCTTCGCTGAACGGGCTTCTTTCTTCGCCGCCTTCGGCTTCTGCTTCTTCTCACCGCGGAACGCGCTGTCCGGCTCGAAGTTCACCTTCTTACCGGCCTGACGGCGCTTGCCGCTCGTTTTGCCGTTTCCGCCTTTTTTCGCTCTTTCGCGTTCGGTTTTACCGACGTTACGCGGGGCGCGCTCGCTGGAGATCAGGCTGAAGTCGATTTTACGGTCGTCCATATTCACGGCCTCAACCTTCACTTCCACACGGTCGCCCAGACGATAGGTCTGGCCGCCAGATTCGCCAATCAGACGCTGGCCGACCTGGTCGAAGCGGTAGTAGTCATTATCCAGGCTGGAGACGTGCACCAGACCGTCGATGAACAGCTCGTCCAGACGAACGAAGAAGCCAAAGCCGGTCACGCTGGCAATCACACCTTTGAAGACGTTACCGACCTGGTCCAGCATAAAGTCACACTTCAGCCAGTCCGCAACGTCGCGGGTGGCTTCATCGGCACGGCGTTCGGTCATGGAGCAGTGCTGACCCAGCTGCAGCATCTCTTCCATCGAATAGTGGTAGCCACCGGTTTCGGTGGTGTTCCCTTTATGTCCCTGCTCCTGCGCCAGCAGATACTTGATCGCACGGTGCAGGGAGAGGTCAGGATAACGACGGATCGGCGACGTAAAGTGGGCGTAAGACTGCAGCGCCAGGCCGAAGTGTCCGCGGTTTTCCGGATCGTAAATCGCCTGCTTCATTGAGCGCAGCAGCATCGTCTGCAGCATTTCTGCATCAGGACGATCGCTAATGGATTCCAGCAGCTCGGCGTAATCGCGCGGCTCTGGCTTGTTGCCGCCCGGCAGCTCCAGGCCCAGTTCAGCCAGCACGGAGCGGAACGCGGTGATGGCTTCCGTCGACGGTTTATCGTGGATACGGAACAGCGCAGGCTCTTTGGCTTTCTCAACGAAGCGTGCCGCCGAGATATTCGCCAGAATCATACATTCTTCGATCAGCTTGTGCGCATCATTACGCTGGGTCTGTTCGATACGCTCAATGCGGCGCTCGGCGTTGAAGATAAATTTCGCTTCTTCACTCTCAAACGAGATCCCGCCGCGCTCTTCGCGCGCCTGATCCAGCGTTTTGTAGAGGTTATGCAGCTCTTCGATGTGTTTGACCAGCGGCGCGTACTGTTCGCGCAGATCCTGGTCGCCCTGCAGCATATGCCAGACCTTGGTATAGGTCAGACGCGCGTGCGAGCTCATCACCGCTTCGTAGAACTTGTAGCCGGTTAAGCGCCCTTTGGTGGAGATGGTCATCTCGCAAACCATACAGAGGCGATCAACCTGCGGGTTCAGGGAACACAGGCCGTTAGAGAGCACTTCCGGCAGCATCGGCACGACCTGGGACGGGAAGTAGACCGAGGTACCGCGGCTGCGCGCTTCGTTATCCAGCGGAGTGTGCGGACGAACATAGTAGCTTACGTCTGCAATAGCGACCCACAGACGCCAGCCGCCGCCGCGTTTTTTCTCGCAGTAGACGGCGTCATCGAAGTCACGGGCGTCTTCACCGTCGATCGTAACCAGCGGCAGGGAGCGGAGATCCACGCGGCCCACTTTGGATTCTTCCGGCACTTCTTCACGCAGGCTTTCGATCTGCTCTTCAACCGCTTTCGGCCAGATGTACGGAATTTCGTGGGTGCGCAGCGCCATATCAACGGCCATGCCGGTGCCCATATTATCGCCCAGCACTTCGACGATTTTACCTACCGCTTTGGTGCGACGGGTTGGGCGCTGGGTAAGTTCCACCACCACCACAAAGCCCATGCGGGCGCCCATCACTTCTTCAGGTGGGATCAGGATGTCGAAGCTCAGACGGCTGTCGTCCGGCACCACGAACCCAACGCCCGCGTCGGTAAAGTAGCGGCCGACAATCTGGCTGGTTTTTGGCACCAGAACGCGCACGACGCGCGCTTCTCGGCGACCTTTACGGTCGGCGCCCAGCGGCTGTGCCAGGATCTGGTCGCCGTGGATGCACATTTTCATCTGTTCAGATGAGAGATACAGATCGTCTTTACGGCCTTCCACGCGCAGGAAGCCGAAGCCATCGCGGTGACCAATGACGGTCCCTTTCAGCAGATCGAGGCGTTCCGGCAGCGCGTAGCACTGGCGGCGGGTAAAGACCAGTTGCCCGTCGCGCTCCATCGCGCGCAGGCGGCGGCGAAGGGCTTCAATCTGCTCTTCACCTTCAATATTTAATTCAACGGCAAGTTCTTCACGATTGGCGGGTTTTTCGCGTTTTGTTAAGTGTTCAATGATGAACTCGCGGCTGGGGATAGGATTCGCGTATTTTTCGGCTTCGCGTTCCTGGAAAGGATCGTGTGACATGTCGGTTCCTCCGTTGTCAGCTCCGGTGGAAATTTTCTTCATTCCACCAGCAATAATTTATAAAGCGGTTGATTCTCTTCAACCAAATCGGCCAGCGTGTAGTTATCCAGTTCCATGAGAAAACTTTGCACGGCCTTAGAAAGCGCCTGTTTGAGGCGGCAAGCGGGCGTGATGTGGCAGAACTCGCTGCTGCAGTTCACCAGAGACAGCGGCTCCAGTTCACGTACCACATCGCCAACACGAATACTCTGTGCCGGTTTACCGAGACGGATCCCACCATTCTTCCCGCGGACGGCAGCAACGTATCCGGCACGACTAAGTTGATTGATTATTTTGACCATATGATTACGGGATACGCCGTAGACCTCTGTCACTTCAGAGATACTGGTCATCTTCCCCTCGGGTAACGACGCCATGTAAATCAGCGCACGTAAGCCGTAATCGGTGAAACTTGTTAACTGCACATCAACCTCAGGAAAAAGGGAAATCGCGGACAAACCGCAGAGATATTCATTAATGATGATAAACCAGCCAGATAGTTAGCGGCTAATTTATTTGACAGACGGGGCGAAAAAGCGGAGATCCAGGAGCGGTCGCCGGATGGCGCTACACTTATCCGGCCTACGGGTCTCCCCGCAGGCCAGCAGTCACGAAGATTATGCGTCGAACGGGTCGCGCAGGATCATCGTTTCAGTACGATCCGGGCCGGTAGAAATAATATCGATCGGCACTTCGGTCAGTTCTTCAATGCGCTTGATGTAATCCAGCGCCGCCTGCGGCAGGCCGCTACGCTCTTTCACACCGAAGGTGGTCTCAGACCAGCCCGGCATGGTTTCGTAGATTGGCTCAATGCCTTCCCAGTCGTCAGCAGCCAGCGGAGTGGTGGTCACTTCGCGGCCATCTGGCATACGGTAGCCGACGCAGATTTTCACTTCTTTCAGGCCGTCCAGTACGTCCAGCTTGGTCAGGCAGAAGCCAGACAGGGAGTTGATCTGCACAGCACGACGCACTGCAACCGCATCCAGCCAGCCGGTACGACGACGACGACCGGTGGTCGCGCCAAACTCGTTACCCTGCTTGCACAGGAACTCGCCGGTTTCATCAAACAGTTCGGTCGGGAATGGACCCGCACCCACGCGAGTGGAGTACGCTTTGATGATGCCCAGGACGTAATCCACATAACGTGGACCCAGGCCAGAGCCGGTCGCCACGCCACCCGCGGTGGTGTTAGAGGAGGTGACGTACGGATAGGTACCGTGGTCGATGTCCAGCAGCGTACCCTGCGCACCTTCGAACATGACGAAATCGCCACGCTTGCGCGCCTGGTCCAGCAGATCGGACACATCAACAACCATACCGGTCAGAATGTCTGCAATCGCCATGACGTCATCCAGCACTTTCTGGTAGTCAACAGCGTCAGCTTTATAGAAGTTCACCAGCTGGAAGTTGTGATATTCCATCACTTCTTTCAGTTTTTCAGCGAAGGTCGCTTTGTCGAAGAGATCGCCCACGCGCAGACCGCGGCGTGCAACTTTATCTTCGTAAGCCGGGCCGATACCACGACCGGTGGTGCCGATCGCTTTCGCGCCACGCGCTTTCTCACGCGCTACGTCCAGCGCCACGTGATAATCCAGGATCAGCGGGCAGGCTTCGGAGAGCAGCAGACGCTCACGAACAGGGATACCACGGTCTTCCAGACCTTTCATCTCTTTCATCAGCGCCGCTGGAGACAGCACAACGCCGTTACCGATGATGCTGGTGACGTTTTCGCGAAGAATGCCTGATGGAATAAGATGGAGGACGGTTTTTTCACCGTTGATTACGAGAGTATGGCCTGCGTTGTGACCGCCCTGGTAGCGCACAACATATTTAGCCCGTTCAGTCAGAAGATCAACAATCTTCCCTTTACCTTCGTCACCCCATTGGGTGCCCAGTACGACGACGTTGTTACCCATTTTTTTCAAAATCACCGTTTGCTTAAAAATGGATTCTACCATCGCTTTTTCAGATATACAGCACTTTTTGACCTCAAAATACGCCGATTGCGCCTACTTTTTGATCAGCCAATCGTTTTCCTCAACATGTAGTAGATCACGATGCCCGCAACCACAAGACCGCCGCCAAAACGACGTAAAATATTATCCGGCAGTTGGCTCATGGTGGCGATCATTCGACGCCAGGCGCGTGGATAGAGCATCGGTCCCAGGCCTTCAAGCACCAGGACCAGGGCCAGCGCGAGCCAGATCGTTGAATTCATTTTTGTTCCTTATAAAAGAAAACCACCGCTCCGTTGAGAGCGGTGGTTTGAATACTCAAACGAGCCTGAGTTTATCGCGTTGCGTTAGTCGGCGTCTTCATATAACGGAAGAAATCGCTGTCCGGGCTAAGCACCATCACATCCTGGCTGCTCTGGAAGCTATTCTCGTAGGCACGCAGGCTACGGATAAAGGCATAGAAGTCAGGATCCTGGCTGAAGGCATCAGCAAACAGCTTCGCGGCTTCCGCATCACCTTCACCGCGCAGGATACGGCCCTGGCGCTCAGATTCCGCCAGCGTCTTGGTGACTTCGTAGTCTGCTGCAGCACGCAGCTTCTCAGCCTCTTCCTGGCCCTGTGAACGGTGACGACGGGCTACCGCTTCACGCTCGGCGCGCATACGGTTGTAAATCGCCTCGGACACTTCCACCGGCAGGTTGATCTGCTTGATACGCACGTCAACGACTTCGATACCCAGTGCAGCCATACTGTTCGGATTGATCACCGGCACTTTACCGTTGGTTTCCGCCTGAACACGTTCAGCCGCTTTGGCAATCGCATCGTCTGCTGCCGGCGTTGAAACTTCATCTTCAGTGCCCGCTGTGCCGGAGTTTAGCGCATCGCGAACTTCCAGGGTCAGACGACCACGGGAGTCGGTCACGATGTCTTTCACATCCAGACGACCAATCTCAGAACGCAGACGGTCAGAGAACTTACGTTTCAGCAGCACTTCTGCCTGAGAAACGTCACCGCCGCCCGTTGCCAGGAAGTAACGGCTGAAATCGCTGATGCGCCATTTGATATAGGAATCAACGATCAGGTCTTTCTTCTCTTTGGTCACAAAACGATCTGCCTGGTTATCCATGGTCTGGATACGCGCATCAAGCGTTTTTACGGACTGAATGAACGGCACCTTGAAGTGCAGACCCGGCTCGTAAATCACCGGGCGTTTGTCGCCATCACGCACGACGCTGCTGAACTGGAACTTGATCCCACGCTCGCCCTCTTTCACCACAAAGATCGAGGTATAAAGCACGACCAGTACGATGACGATGATCGCAATAACTGACTTACGCATCCTTATTCCCCCTGACGCTGGTAGTCGTTACGCTGCGCGTTAGCACGGCGTTGGTCCATAATGTCACCATCGTTCGAAGAAGGCGTTGTGTTCGTACTGGCGCTGCCTGTTGAGGCTGGCGGCAGACGCAGCAGGTTGTTCGCTCCGCTGGTATCTTTTGCTGCCGGTGCAGAACTGCCCTTCAGCATCTGATCCAGCGGCAGCACCATCAGGTTTCCGCCTTTACTATCGTTAACCAACACTTTGCGGGTGTGGCTCAGCACTTTTTCCATGGTCTCGATATAGAGACGCTCACGGGTAATTTCCGGCGCCGCTTTGTATTCAGGCAGGATCTTCGCAAAGCGAGCCACTTCACCCTGAGCTTCCAGGATGGTCTGGGTCTTATACGCGCGCGCTTCTTCCAGAATACGCTGCGCCTGACCGTTAGCGCGTGGCTGAACTTCGTTGGTGTACGCTTCTGCTTCACGGATGTATTGCTGTTCGTTTTCACGGGCAGCAATCGCATCGTCAAATGCGGCTTTCACCTCTTCCGGCGGACGCGCAGCCTGGAAGTTGACGTCCAGCAGGGTGATACCCATGTTGTACGGACGAATGGTCTCTTCCAGCTCGCGCTGGGTATCGCTACGAATAACGGTACGACCTTCGGTCAGGATACGGTCCATGGTGTATTTTCCGATGACACCACGCAGGGCGCTGTCAGTCGCCTGACGCAGGCTGTCATCGGCGCTGGTCACGCTAAACAGGTAACGCTCAGGATCGGTCACGCGGTACTGCACGTTCATCTCAACGCGCACCACGTTTTCGTCAGAGGTCAGCATCACGCCGGAGGCGGCCAGTTCACGGACAGATTCCACGTTTACCGCGGTCACGTCGTCAATGAAGGTTGGCTTCCAGTTCAGACCCGGCTCAACCAGATGGCTGAACTTACCGAAACGGGTGACTACGCCGCGTTCTGCTTCTTTAATGGTGTAGAACCCGCTGGCTGCCCAGATGATGACTACCGCAGCGGCCACGATGCCCACTACGCGGCCCCCCATTGGCGGGCGCGTACTCTGAGTGGAATTGCCACCCGAGCCAGAACCTTTTCCTCCGCCAAGGCCACCAAGCTTCTTGCTCAGTTTGCGGAAGATATCATCCAGATCCGGCGGCCCCTGCTCGCGACCACCTTTGTTGCCATTTCCCTCAGAGTTGCCGCCAGGTTTGCTGCTTCCCCACGGGTCGCGGTCTTGTCCGTTATTACCGGGCTGATTCCACGCCATGTATATGCTCCATATTTGTTATGCAAGGGCGAATTATTCAGGCATCCCCTTTCTGATCAGACTATATAGTCGACCAGCGCAGGTTCTTGTTTACAGAGGCGACGCCAGTCAACGATCGGCATACGCACCTGCATCCCCACGCTGCCGTCATCCTCCATCCACTCTTTTTCTATCGCCTGAAGCTGATAAAACCGGCTGCGCAGCCTGCCTTCCTGTGGCGGCAGTCGCAGCGTGTGCTGAGCTACCTCACCGGAAAGACGTTCTGTCAAAGCCTGGAAAAGCAGTGGCACACCAATACCGGTCTGGGCAGAAAGCCAGACCCGAATTGGTTTGTTTTCTTCATCTCTGTCGATACGCGGTTCGAAATCGTCCAGCACATCGATCTTGTTCATGACCAACAGCGTTGGGATCTCGTGAGCATCGATTTCTTCGAGCACCACATTCACCGCGTCAATGTTCTCCTGCACGCGCACGTCTGCTGCATCAATCACGTGCAGCAGCAGAGTCGCCTGTCGCGTCTCCTGCAGGGTGGCTTTAAACGCCGCCACAAGGTCATGCGGCAGGTGGCGAATAAAACCTACGGTATCCGCCAGCACCGTTTCACCGACGTCTGCAACGTCAATACGGCGCAGCGTAGGGTCCAGGGTCGCAAACAGCTGGTCTGCGGCATACACCTGGGCCTCAGTTATCTGGTTAAACAGGGTGGATTTACCGGCGTTGGTATAGCCCACCAGCGACACCGTCGGGATGTCGGCTTTGGTGCGCGCCCGACGCCCCTGTTCACGCTGTTTCTCTACACGTTCCAGACGTGAGAGGATCTGGGTAATTCGGCCACGCAGTAAACGACGGTCGGTTTCGAGCTGGGTTTCACCCGGACCGCGCAAACCAATCCCGCCTTTTTGTCTTTCAAGGTGTGTCCAGCCACGCACCAGACGCGTTGCCAGATGGCGCAGCTGCGCCAGCTCAACCTGCAGTTTCCCTTCATGGGTACGTGCACGCTGAGCAAAAATATCTAAAATCAAACCCGTGCGATCGATAACACGGCATTCGCAAAGGGCTTCCAGGTTGCGCTCCTGGGCTGGAGACAGCGCATGATCAAACAACACGACTGACGCGCCGGTTGCTTTTACGGCATCCGCAATTTCGACTGCTTTACCTTCACCAACAAAATACTTTGGGTGCGGCGCTTTACGGCTACCGGTAATCACCTGCATTGCTTCGACACCGGCGGAAGAGACCAGAGATTCAAACTCCTGGAGGTCTTCCATATCTTTGTCTTGCGAAAAATAGATGTGTACCAGCACCGCCTGCTCACCGGCATCATAACGGTCAAACAAGCGTAAACCTCTCTAAAAAGATCAGCGGGGAACGCAGGATCCCTGGCTCCCCGTGTGGATAACAGTGCGAAACCTTATTCGGTCTCGTCGCTGTCCTGCGCCGGCGTTGAAGAACCCTGCGCGCTGCTGCCATGATGGTAGTTACTACCAGTGCCGCCGCCAGCGTTATTGCTGTGATGAGATACCGGACGGGACGGAACAACAGTAGAAATAGCGTGCTTGTAGACCATCTGACTGACCGTGTTTTTCAACAGAATCACAAACTGATCGAAAGACTCAATCTGACCTTGCAGCTTAATACCATTCACCAAATAAATAGAAACTGGAACACGTTCCCGACGCAATGCGTTCAGGAACGGATCTTGTAAAGATTGCCCCTTAGCCATTCTATCTTTTCCTTATATGCTTGTTTTGTACTTAGAACCTTGCGATTCTGAAAAATTGCGCACGATACGCCTCAATTGTACACATTCAGTGAGCGATATCACCAACAACCTCAATCACTTCGTTTAACGCCTGTTGCGGTTTTTCACTGTCTAACCAGTGAACACCCTCCCAACCGCGCAACCAGGTGATCTGGCGCTTCGCTAACTGTCTCGTGGCGCAAACACCTCTATAAACCATTTCATCGTATGAAATCTCACCTTCAAGATACGACCACATCTGGCGGTATCCCACACAACGAATGGAAGGCATGTCCGTATGCAAATCTCCACGGGCAAAAAGCGCCCGCACTTCTGCTTCAAAATCTGAAGCTAACATCTGATGAAAACGCTGCTCAATCCGCTGATGGAGCAGTTCACGGCTCGCCGGGGCGATGGCGAACTGATGCACCTGATACGGCAGAGCGTCTCCTGACGTTTGCGTCAGTTCCGTTAAAGTTTTACCCGAAATGAAAAAAACTTCCAGTGCCCGGGAAAGCCTTTGCGGATCATTTGGATGGATCCGCGCTGCAGCAACCGGGTCAATCTCCGCCAGTTGCTGATGCAAAACGTCCCAACCCTGCTCTGCCGCCTGCTGCTCAATTTTTGCTCTTATTTCCGGATCCGCGGATGGCAGAGGTGACAACCCCTCCAGCAGCGCCTTGAAGTAGAGCATGGTTCCGCCAACCAACAGAGGTATACGCCCCGCCGCCGTTATCTCTGCCATCTCGGCTAAGGCATCCCGGCGAAAATCCGCTGCGGAGTAAGCCTGAGCCGGGTCGAGTATATCCAGCAAACGGTGCGGTGCCGCGCGCAGTTCTTCTGCGTCAGGCTTCGCCGTGCCGATATCCATCCCTCGGTAGATGAGGGCAGAGTCGACGCTAATCAACTCTACAGGCAAAACTTTACGCAACTCAATGGCTAGCGCCGTTTTGCCGGAGGCCGTTGGGCCCATTAAAAAAATTGCCTTAGGCAGGCTCGCCTTACTTGCGTCAATCATGTTTCAGGGCGTTCATCGCCGTTTGTAAATCAACAGGTTGTAATAACCCACCCGGCGGCGCTTTCACCAGATGCGGACAGAGGCGTTCAACCTCAGCCAGCACGCTGATGGCCTGTGCCATGCTCCACGGCGCGTGTTCGCTTGCCAGATGGCGGGCGATCCACTGCGCGGTGTTGGCGGCATCAAACGATGTTTGCTGCGCCAGGTAGCCTATCAGTTCAGGAATCAAGTTTTGTAAATTTTGTTGGCGTAAGGGTAAAGGCACTGCACGAATTGTCACATGTTGTGGTTCGAGCACAGTTTCAATACCCATCTGCGCCAGCTGCGGCTCAGCACGCTGCAATACCCTTGTTTCATCAGGGGATATTTTCAGGCGAACCGGAATCAAGAGCGGCTGCGCACAGGCTGCATTTTCGCCAGGCGTGAGCTGCACCTGTTTAAGCCAGCGTTCGGCGACCGGCAGTGCCATAAGCATCAGTTTGCCGTCACGCTCAAGCAATGCCATGTCGGGCGCGATAATCGTCAGCACCCGGCCAAAACTTTGGCTATGCCTATCCAGAGAAGGCTGTGCGGCAGGAATGTGCTCTTTACGCTCCACGGCTGGCGTTTCCAGCAGTTTGCGGTACAACGCTCCCTGCTGCTTCTGATAACCAGGCTGGGCATTCGGGTAGTTCGCGCCCGTTGAACGCGGTGCGCTCCCTGCCGGGGAGAAACGCGGGGTCTCCGGTTCACGCGCGGCGGCAGGCTCCGCAAAATGGTTACGCCCTGCCGCCACTCGGTTTTCCGGCAGCGGACGCGGCGCTGGAGCGTCGTTTTCCAGCGGCAGCGTTGGTGCTGCCTGCTGCTGCAACACAGCGGCCACGCCCTGATAAATGAAGTCGTGAACCAGACGCGACTGGTGGAACCGCACCTCATGCTTGGCAGGATGAACGTTCACATCCACCTGATGCGGATCGATGTCCAGATAAAGGACGAAAGCAGGCTGCTGATCGGCCCCGAGCTTGTCTTCGCAGGCCTGGCGAATCGCGTGATTGATAAGACGATCGCGCATCATGCGGCCGTTCACGTAGCAATACTGAATTTCCGAGAACGCAGCACTGCTCGCGTTTGGATCGGCAACCCAGCCGCGTAAAGCCAGATCGCCGTGCTGCCACTCAATGGCCAGCGCCTGTTCCAGAAACGGCGTACCGCAGATAGCGCCCAGGCGGCGCTCTTTCTGTCCACCTTCTGCCACCGCGCGGTACTGGCGCATCACCTTGCCGTTGTGGCTGAGGTTGATGGTGACATCGAAACGGGCCAGCGCGATACGGCGAATGATCTCGTCGATATGGCCGAACTCGGTCTTCTCGGTACGCATAAACTTGCGTCGGGCGGGGGTGTTGTAGAAGAGATCTAATACTTCAAGCGTCGTCCCGACAGGATGCGCCGCCGGTTTGACCGTCACATCCATGTCGCGCCCTTCGGCGTAAGCCTGCCAGGCTTCCTGCTGTTCAGCGGTACGGGAGGTCAGCGTTAAACGCGAAACCGAGCTGATACTGGCCAGCGCTTCACCGCGAAAACCGAGGCTAATAATCGCTTCCAGATCGTCCAGAGAGGCGATTTTACTGGTGGCGTGACGAGCCAGCGCCAGCGACAGCTCCTCTTTTTTAATGCCACAGCCGTTGTCCCGAATGCGGATAAGCTTCGCGCCACCGCGTTCGATATCAATATCGATGCGGGTTGCGCCCGCATCGAGGCTGTTTTCCACCAGCTCCTTCACCACCGACGCAGGGCGTTCCACCACCTCACCGGCGGCGATTTGGTTCGCGAGCTGCGGCGGTAGAACCTGAATCGGCATGAATTCTCCTTAGTTGGTCGCGGTCATCTCACCCGGCAGCGCTGCGCTGGCCGTCTGGGCAGCGCCGCTCTGCGGCGCAGACTGCAGAGGATGCGCCTCAAAATATTTGCGTAAACCGTTATAAATCGCTTCGGCAATTTGCTGCTGGTAACTGTCGCTTCCCAACAGACGCTCTTCACCGTTGTTACTGATAAAGCCCGTCTCTACAAGGATGGACGGAATATCCGGCGAGCGCAGAACGCCGAGGCTGGCATGTTCCGGACGACGCTTATGCAGCACGCCAACGCTTTGCAGCTGGTTCAATACGTTAGTGGCGACATCATACCCGACGCGCTGAGAATGACCGAACTGTAAATCCAGCACCGCCTGGCTGAGGTACGGATCGGACTGGCTGTTCGCCAGCACGTCGCCCGCACCGCCTAGCAGTTCAGACTGCTTTTCATGCTCTTCCAGCCAGTTGGCCATTTCGCTGTTAGCGCGACGGTTCGACAGCACCCAAACCGAGGCGCCGGTGGCGCTACGATTCGGTGCGGCGTCCGCATGAATGGAGACCAGGAAGTTTGCGTTTTGCTTACGCGCCACATCCGAGCGCCCCATTACGGAGATAAAGTAATCCCCATCGCGGGTCAACACGCCTTTAAACATAGGGTCGTCATTGAGTAGCGAACGCAGTTTACGCGCGATAGCGATAGTTACGTTTTTCTCTCGCGTGCCGCCAGGACCAATCGCCCCGGGATCTTCCCCGCCGTGACCCGCATCAATGGCGATAATCACTTTGTCACCACTGACCGTCGCGCGTCGCGCGCTGGCCGCCGGACGCGTCACCGTATCGCTGCTGGTTGCCGCAGTGATGCGATCGTTCTGCGATTTAAACGGATTACGCGCAGGTTCAGCAGGACGCGGCGTATACACCGGTTCTTCCACCCGCTTCGCTACGACCGGTGGTGGCGGTGGCGGTGCGTCGGCATTGATGGTAAAGACCACCGTATAGTTCGCCCCGTTTTGCTGCTTCACCGCCTTCGTTTTGCCCTTTTCGGTCAGATCGACCACCAGGCGTAACGACTGGCTATCCTGCGGCGTACCCGAACGGATACTTTTCACCAGGTTGTTGCCGCTAAACCGCAGCGGTAATCCCTGGATCACGCCTGTCTGCTTGATATCCAGCGCCACGCTGTGGCTGTCTGGCTGTGAAAACGCATACTCAGGATCGCCCATAAAGCTGAACGTGATTCGAGCCTGGCTTTCGCCGTTAGATACCTGAATATCTGAGAGGTTTGCCGCCCCGGCCTGCGCGCACAGCAGCACGGTGGCAGCCAACACCCAACCTTTAACGCGATTTATCATCCCGTCATCCCTACGCTTAACCGGCCAGACGCGCCAGTAAGGAACTGCCTGATGAGGAAACAGCACTGATGCGTGCCTCACGCCCTTGAGCCTGGTAATTTAAGTGAATTTCGACATCCGGGTCAGGCAGCACACCCGCACCTTGTTGCGGCCACTCCACCAGGCAAATGGCGTCGTTGGCAAAATAATCACGGATCCCCATAAATTCCAGCTCCTCAGGATCCGCAAGGCGGTATAAATCGAAGTGGTACACCATGAGATTTTCAAGGGTGTACGGTTCTACCAGCGTGTAGGTTGGGCTTTTCACATTCCCGTTATGCCCTAACGCCTGCAAAAAACCCCGGCTGAAGGTGGTTTTACCCGCACCTAAATCACCATACAGATAAATGACGGTTGCCCCCTGACAGGCCTGCGCCACGCGCTTGCCGAGTTCTAAAGTGGCTTGTTCATCAGGTAAAGGAATCGCTCGATTAGTCATTTTCTACGTCAATCACATCCGGGTTAACAACACGCCGCAGCGTGCAAAAAAGATCCGTGGCCAGCATACCGCGTGTACCGTAACGCGCAGCCAGTTTATCCGCCGCGACACCGTGGGCCACGCAGCCCGCACAGGCTGCATCATAAAGGGGAAGTTTCTGTCCAAGCAATGCGCCAATGATGCCGGAAAGCACATCGCCCATTCCGCCGCTCGCCATGCCCGCATTTCCGGCATCAATAATGCCCAGCATCTCATCACTGGCAACAATGGTTCCTGCCCCTTTTAAAACAGCAACACCTCCGTAACGTTTTACCAGACGCTGAGCAGAAAGTAAGCGATCGTTTTCAATTTCTGCCACGCTGCAGTTAAGCAGGCGCGCGGCTTCGCCGGGGTGTGGTGTCAGAATGCGATTGTGACGCTTATCCGGGTTTATTGCCAGAAGGTTAAGCGCGTCGGCATCCCACAGCATCGGTTTACGAAAATTCTCGACCTTTTGCAGGGCCTGTTTACCCCATGACTGCTGCCCAAGCCCGGGGCCAATCACCACCACATCCGCCCATTCCAGGCATTCTTCAAGCGCCTGGGGCGTAAGCTCATGGACCATCAGTTCCGGCCGAGCGGTGATTATGGGCGCAATATTCTCAATGCGAGTGAGCACTCGCACTAATCCGGCACCGCTGCGCAGAGCCGCTTCACCCGTCATACGAATCGCACCAGCCGTACCGTGGTCTCCTCCCACAATCACCAGCCTGCCGTGATCGCCCTTATGGGACGTTGGTCGGCGCGGCGGGAGCCACGCTGCAAGCTGCGACGCATCAAAACGCGCCAGGTGCGTTTCCTGCCCGGACAGCCAGCTCTCCAGCCCCAGCGCATGGTGGTGCAAAACGCCAACGACGTCTCGTGCTTTACCGGTCAGTAGCCCCGGCTTGAGGGCGATGAAGGTCACCGTATGTGCAGCCTCAATGACCGCTCCCGGCGTCGCGCCGGTTTGTGCAATCAGGCCAGAGGGAATATCCAGGGCGACTACCGGCGCGGAATGTCTGTTAGCGTGTTCAATAAGCGCGGCAATATTTTCGCGCGGCGCGCTATGCAGCCCGGTGCCCAGAAGACCATCAACAATCAGATCCACCTCTTCCGGCCAGACGATATCAGGCGCATGAATTACACCGCCTGCGTTAAGCCATGCCTCCCGCGCCGCGCCAGCCTCTTCCGGCAGCGGTTTATCACTTTCGAGAGCCAGCAAGGTCACGCGGATACCGGCCACAACCGCCAAACGGGCGACGACGTAGCCGTCACCGCCGTTATTGCCGTGCCCGCACAGAATCAGCCAGTGAGCAGCCTGCGGGTACGCGCTGCGGGCAACGTTAAACGCCGCCTCACCCGCACGTAGCATCAGTTCATAGAGGGTAATCCCGAGGCTGTCTGCGGCCTCTTTTTCGGCACGCCGGAGGTCATCCGCATGCCAGATGGAATGTGGTATACTTGCGGGGTTTTTCTTCACCGTATGGTCCGTCATGTCACAGCCCCTCGATTTCAATGAATTAGCGCAAAAAATAAAACAGTGGGGTGCTGAGCTTGGCTTCCAGAAGGTGGGCATTACCGATACCGACCTTTCCGCCAGCGAGCCGAAACTGCAGGCCTGGCTGGACAAACAATACCACGGCGAAATGGAATGGATGGCGCGTCATGGCATGATGCGCGCCCGTCCTCACGAGCTTTTGCCGGGCACATTACGCGTCATCAGCGTGCGCATGAACTATCTACCCGCCAACGCGGCCTTTGCGCGCACGCTAAAAAATCCCTCTTTGGGTTACGTCAGCCGGTACGCTTTGGGTCGTGATTACCATAAGCTCTTGCGTAACCGCTTAAAAAAACTCGGGGAAACCATTCAGCAGCACTGTGTTTCGCTGAATTTTAGACCCTTTGTCGATTCTGCGCCTATTCTTGAGCGCCCGATCGCCGAAAAAGCCGGGCTTGGATGGACAGGTAAGCACTCACTTATCCTCAGCCGTGACGCCGGATCGTTCTTCTTCCTGGGCGAACTGCTGATTGATTTACCGCTGCCGGTAGACGGCCCGGTCGAAGAAGGCTGCGGGCGCTGCGTGGCCTGCATGACCATCTGCCCGACGGGTGCTATCGTCGAGCCTTACACTGTTGATGCACGCCGCTGCATCTCCTACCTCACTATCGAGCTGGAAGGGGCTATTCCAGAGGAGTTCCGGCCGCTTATCGGCAACCGCATCTACGGCTGCGACGATTGCCAGCTCATCTGCCCGTGGAACCGCTATTCGCAGCTAACGGACGAAGAGGATTTCAGCCCGCGTAAGGCGCTGCATGCGCCGCAGCTCATTGAACTGTTCGCCTGGAGCGAAGCATGGTTCCTGAAAGTGACGGAGGGTTCGGCCATTCGCCGTATTGGTCATTTGCGCTGGCTGCGTAATGTTGCCGTCGCGCTGGGGAATGCCCCGTGGGAGGAAGCGAATATACGGGCGCTTGAAAGCCGTCGAGGTGAGCACCCACTTCTTGATGAGCACATCGAGTGGGCGATTGCGCAGCAAATTGAGAAACGTAATGCCTGCGTTGTCGAGGTGCAGCTGCCGAAGAAACAGCGTCTGGTGAGGGTGATTGAAAAAGGGCTTCCGCGGGATGTCTGAACTATTCACAGCCTGTGAATAAAATTACAAACTCAAGCGCCATCTGGGCTGGAGAAGAGGTCAAGTGATCTCAATAACATTTTGAAATCAAATTTTATGTTTTAAATACAGCGCGTTATGGAGATATTATTCACCCTGCTAAGTTTTAACCCTGTTTCGGTTAAGCGCAGTTTCTGTGGATAACTCTGTTCACAAGATTATTTCAGAGACAATAGAAAACTTCCCCAGCGACGCTTTTCGCTGTGGATATTTTAGAGATGAAGAAGAATTTGGAGCGGGAAACGAGACTCGAACTCGCGACCCCGACCTTGGCAAGGTCGTGCTCTACCAACTGAGCTATTCCCGCTTGGGTGGTCCGTGCTGTGGAAGCACTTTCAAATTTTGGAGCGGGAAACGAGACTCGAACTCGCGACCCCGACCTTGGCAAGGTCGTGCTCTACCAACTGAGCTATTCCCGCTTGGGCAGTCTGTGCTGTGAAAGCACTTTTCAAATTTTGGAGCGGGAAACGAGACTCGAACTCGCGACCCCGACCTTGGCAAGGTCGTGCTCTACCAACTGAGCTATTCCCGCAAATCTGCACTGCTTTTGTTGCTGTCGTAACGTGTAATTCTCTGTCGTTACGGGAGGCGCATTATACGAGAAATCCTTTTAGCTGCAACCCCCCTTAAAGCGATTTTTTCGAAATTAAGTTCAAATGCTTATTAAATCGGCAAGCTGAACAATTTAACGACAAAAACCCGGCCACGCAAGGCGCCGGATCGCAAAATCACAGCTTAATAAAGTTTTCACGGTAGTAAGAAAGCTCCGCCACGGACTCTCGGATATCGTCCATTGCCTGGTGCGTCCCCTGCTTTTTAAAGCCGTCGAGGATTTCAGGCTTCCAGCGACGCGCCAGCTCTTTCAAAGTGCTGACATCCAGATAACGGTAGTGGAAGTAAGATTCCAGCTCCGGCATGTACTTAAACAGGAAACGGCGATCCTGGCCGATGCTATTGCCGCAGATAGGGGATTTGCCTGCCGGAACCCACTCTTTCAGGAACTCAAGCGTCGCCAGCTCCGCCTCACGGTCGCCGAACGTGCTCGCCTTCACGCGCTCCACCAGGCCACTTCCGGTGTGGGTACGCACGTTCCATTCATCCATCAAAGCCAGCTGGTCGTCGGACTGATGCACCGCAATCGTTGGCCCTTCAGCCAGGATATTCAGGTTGGCGTCCGTCACCAGAGTTGCAATTTCAATGATGCGATCGCGCTCGGGATCCAGCCCGGTCATTTCGAGATCGATCCAAATCAGGTTGTTTTCATCCGCGCTCATGTTATTTTCCACCCTTCTCGCATAACCGGCAGTAGCAGGTTAACTAGTATTAATTAGAGTGTATCATAGAGGTTTTGCCCCTTACGGGCGACCAGGAGCCAGCGCGATTGAGTAAAAATAAACTCTCCAAAGGGCAGCAGCGCCGCGTAAACGCCAACCACCAGCGCCGTCTTAAAACCACTTCGGAGAAGCCGGATTATGACGACAACCTGTTTGGTGAAGCGACAGAAGGCGTAGTCATCAGCCGTTTCGGTATGCATGCCGATGTCGAATCCGCCGACGGGGATATTCACCGTTGCAATATCCGCCGGACCATTCGTTCCCTGGTGACCGGCGATCGCGTCGTCTGGAGACCGGGCAAAGAGGCGGCGGAAGGCGTGACGGTAAAAGGTATCGTTGAAGCGGTCCATGAGCGCACGTCCGTGTTAACCCGTCCCGACTTCTACGACGGGGTCAAACCGATTGCCGCTAATATTAACCAGATTGTTATCGTATCGGCGATTTTGCCTGAACTTTCGCTCAATATTATCGATCGATACCTTGTCGCCTGCGAAACGCTGCAGGTTGAACCGATTATCGTATTGAACAAAATCGATCTGCTGGATGACGACGGCATGGCCTTCGTGAATGAGCAGATGGATATCTACCGCAAAATTGGTTATCGCGTGCTGATGGTCTCCAGCCACACCAAAGATGGTCTTAAACCGCTGGAAGAGGCGCTTACCGACCGCATCAGTATCTTTGCGGGCCAGTCCGGCGTAGGTAAATCAAGCCTGCTGAACAACCTGCTTGGCCTCCAGCAAGAGATCCTGACCAACGATGTCTCTGATGTCTCGGGTCTGGGCCAGCACACCACCACCGCGTCACGCCTGTACCACTTCCCGCACGGCGGCGACGTGATTGACTCCCCAGGGGTGCGTGAGTTCGGTTTATGGCATCTGGAGCCGGAACAAATCTTTAACGGATTTGTCGAATTCCATGACTATTTAGGCGCTTGCAAGTACCGCGACTGTAAACACGATAATGACCCAGGCTGCGCTATTCGTGAAGCGGTTGAGAAAGGCGAGATCGCGGAGACCCGCTTCGAGAATTACCACCGCATTCTTGAGAGCATGGATCAGGTAAAAACGCGTAAAAGCTTTTCTGATTCTGATAACTGACAACTAAGCTAAGCATCGCTAAAATCGTCCCCTTTTTTCAGGTTCCGGCGGCTTAACGCCGGATCAGGAACGACAAAACAATGGCCTGGAGGCTACCTTGTTAAACGCATTTAAACTTTCGCTTCAATACATTCTGCCAAAACTGTGGCTCACTCGCCTGGCGGGCTGGGGCGCGAGCAAACGCGCAGGCTGGCTGACCAAACTGGTCATCGATCTTTTCGTAAAATATTACAAGGTCGACATGAAAGAGGCGCAAAAGCCGGACACCGCCAGCTACCGCACCTTCAACGAGTTCTTCGTGCGCCCGCTGCGTGACGAAGTGCGCCCGCTGAACACCGATCCTAACGTCCTGGTGATGCCAGCAGACGGCGTGATCAGCCAGTTGGGTAACATCGAAGACGACAAAATCCTGCAGGCGAAGGGCCATAACTACAGTCTGGAAGCGCTGCTGGCAGGTAACTACCTGATGGCGGATCTGTTCCGCAACGGTACGTTTGCCACTACCTATCTGTCACCGCGCGACTATCACCGCGTGCATATGCCGTGTAACGGTATCCTGCGTGAAATGATTTACGTCCCGGGCGACCTGTTCTCCGTAAACCACCTGACCGCGCAGAACGTGCCGAACCTGTTTGCCCGTAACGAGCGCGTCATCTGTCTGTTCGATACTGAATTTGGCCCTATGGCACAGATTCTGGTGGGTGCAACCATCGTAGGCAGCATAGAAACCGTCTGGGCCGGCACCATCACCCCACCGCGCGAAGGCGTGATCAAACGCTGGACCTGGCCTGCCGGTGAAGCGGAAGGCTCTGTGGCCCTGCTCAAAGGTCAGGAGATGGGTCGCTTTAAGCTGGGCTCCACCGTGATCAACCTGTTTGCACCTGGCAAAGTGAAGCTGGCTGAACAGCTCGAAAGCCTGTCGGTCACCAAGCTGGGTCAGCCGCTGGCGGTCTCAACCGAAACCTTCGTGACGCCGGAAGCAGAACCAGCACCGCTGTCACAGGAAGAGATTAACGCCGAGCACGACGCCAGCCCGCTGGTTGACGACAAAAAAGACGAAGGCTAACAACAGAAGGATCGCTGACGTGCGCCCGATTATCGTTCTACTGATGGCCTGGTGCCTCAGCATGGGGGCGTACGCAGCGACAGCCCCCGACGCCAAACAGATAACCCAGGAACTGGAGCAGGCAAAAGCGGCCAAACCCGCTCAGCCAGAGACCGTCGAGTCGCTCCAGGCTGCCCTGAACGCGCTTGAGGAGCGGAAAGGCTCTCTTGAGCGCGCTCAGCAGTATCAGCAGGTTATCGACAACTTCCCCAAACTCTCGCAGACGCTGCGCGCGCAGCTCAATAATCTGCGTGACGAACCGCGCGATGTTCCCGCAGGGATGACCTCCGATGCGCTGAACCAGGAGATCCTGCAGGTCAGCAGCCAGCTTCTGGAAAAGAGCCGCCTTGCTCAGCAGGAGCAGGAGCGCGCGCGCGAAATTGCCGACTCCCTCAGCCAGCTTCCGCAGCAGCAAACCGACGCCCGTCGCCAGCTAAATGAAGTTGAGCGCCGCGTGGGCACGCAAAGCGGCAATACGCCACAGGCTCAGGCCCAAAATCTGGGCTTTCAGGCAGAATCGGCTCGCCTGAAGGCCCTTGTCGATGAGCTTGAGCTGGCGCAGCTTTCCGCCAATAACCGCCAGGAGCTGTCGCGGATGCGCTCTGAACTCGCTCAGAAGCAGAGCGAGCAACTGGATGCGTATCTCCAGGCCCTGCGCAATCAGCTCAACAGTCAGCGTCAACGCGAGGCGGAGCGCGCGCTGGAAAGTACCGAACTGCTGGCAGAAAACAGCGATAACTTGCCTGCCGGAATCGTCGAACAGTTTAAGGTCAACCGCGAGCTTTCTGCCGCGCTGAATCAGCAGGCGCAGCGTATGGATCTGGTTGCCTCGCAGCAGCGTCAGGCCACCAATCAAACCCTTCAGGTTCGCCAGGCGCTCAACACCCTGCGCGAGCAGTCCCAGTGGCTCGGGTCATCAAACCTGCTGGGCGAAGCGCTACGTGCCCAGGTCGCACGCCTGCCGGAAATGCCGAAGCCGCAACAGCTGGATACCGAGATGGCCCAGCTGCGCGTTCAGCGACTGCACTTTGAAGATCTCCTTAATAAACAGCCGCAAATCCGCCAGATCCGTCAGGCTGACGGACAGCCCCTGACCAGCGAGCAAAACCGTATTCTGGAAGCCCAGCTGCGTACCCAGCGTGAACTGCTGAACTCTTTGCTCCAGGGCGGGGATACGCTGATTCTGGAGCTGACCAAGCTAAAAGTCTCCAATAGCCAGCTGGAAGATGCGCTGAAAGAGGTGAACGAGGCGACGCACCGTTATCTCTTCTGGACGTCCGACGTGCGTCCGATGACCTTCTCGTGGCCGATTGAGATCGTCCAGGACCTGCGCCGCCTGATTTCGCTGGACACCTTCAGCCAGCTGGGACAGGCCAGCGTGATGATGTTCACCAGCAAAGAGACCATTTTCCCGCTGCTGGGGGCGTTGATTCTGGTGGGCTTCAGCATTTACTCGCGCAGACATTTCACTCGCTTCCTGGAGCGTTCCAGCTCCAGGGTCGGGAAAGTCACCCAGGATCACTTCTGGCTAACGTTGCGCACCGTATTCTGGTCGATTCTTGTCGCCTCCCCGCTGCCGGTGCTGTGGATGACGCTGGGGTATGGCCTGCGGGAAGCCTGGCCCTATCCGCTCGCGGTCGCGATTGGCGATGGCGTCACCGCCACGGTGCCGCTGCTGTGGGTAGTCATGATTTGCGCCACCTTCGCGCGCCCCAATGGCCTGTTTATCACCCACTTTGGCTGGCCGCGTAATCGCGTTGCGCGCGCCATGCGTTACTACCTGATGAGCATCGGGCTGATTGTGCCGCTGATTATGGCGCTGATCATGTTCGACAATCTCAACGATCGGGAATTCTCAGGCTCGCTGGGCCGTCTCTGCTTTATGCTGATATGCGGGGCGCTGGCCATCGTCACGCTCAGCCTGAAACGCGCGGGTATTCCGCTCTATCTCGATAAATCCGGCAGCGGCGAAAACATGTTCAACCGGCTGCTCTGGAACCTGCTGCTTAGCGCGCCGCTGTTTGCGATGCTGGCGGCCGCGGTGGGCTATCTGGCAACCGCGCAGGCGCTGCTGGCAAGGCTGGAAACCTCGGTGGCAATCTGGTTCCTGCTGCTGGTGGTGTACCACGTGATCCGCCGCTGGATGCTGATCCAGCGCCGCCGTCTGGCCTTTGACCGAGCCAAGCATCGCCGGGCAGAGATCCTCGCCCAGCGCGCGCGAGGTGAGGAAGAGCCAAACCACGTCAACAGTACGGAAGGCACGACGGAGGCGGACGAGGTCGAACTGGATCTGGATGCCATCAGCACCCAGTCCCTGCGTCTGGTTCGTTCCATACTGATGCTGATTGCCCTCCTGTCGGTGATCTTCCTGTGGTCAGAGATCCACTCCGCATTCGGCTTCCTGGAGAACATCTCTCTCTGGGACGTGACGTCCACGGTGCAGGGTGTTGAAAGCCTGGAGCCGATCACCTTAGGGGCGGTGCTGATTGCCATTCTGGTGCTGATCATTACCACGCAGCTGGTGCGCAACTTCCCGGCGCTGCTGGAGCTGGCGCTGCTGCAGCATCTGGATTTAACGCCGGGGACGGGTTATGCGATTACGACCATAACCAAATATCTGATCATGCTGTTTGGCGGACTGGTTGGCTTCTCGATGATCGGTATTGAGTGGTCGAAGCTGCAGTGGCTGGTGGCGGCCCTTGGTGTAGGGTTAGGTTTTGGTTTACAGGAGATTTTCGCCAACTTCATCTCTGGCCTGATCATTCTGTTCGAAAAACCGATCCGTATTGGCGATACCGTCACGATCCGCGATCTGACCGGCAGCATCACGAAGATCAACACACGTGCGACAACGATCAGCGACTGGGATCGCAAAGAGATCATCGTACCGAATAAGGCGTTTATTACCGAGCAGTTCATCAACTGGTCGCTGTCAGACTCCGTTACCCGTGTGGTGCTGACGGTACCGGCGCCGTCGGACGCCAACAGCGAAGAGGTCACCCAGATCCTCTACACAGCCGCAGAGCGCTGCTCGCTGGTGATCGATAACCCGGCACCGGAAGTGTTCCTGGTGGATTTACAGCAGGGGATCCAGATTTTCGAGCTGCGTATCTACGCCGCCGAAATGGGCCACCGTATGCCGCTGCGCCATGAGATCCACCAGCTGATTCTGGCAGGCTTCCGCGAGCACGGTATTGATATGCCGTTCCCACCGTTCCAGATGCGTCTGGAAAGCCTGGACGGGCGTAAAACGGGAAGAACGTTGACGTCAGCGGCGCGTACGCGCCCGGCGGGGAGTTTGTAAGATAAGCAGGGCGACCCTCTCCCACGGGAGAGGGTTAACTGCCGTCAGGCGCGATCTACGGTAAACGCAATCACATCGCCAAGCTGCTCTGCGCCCAGGGCCAGCATCACCAGACGATCCACACCCAGCGCCACGCCGGAGCAATCCGGCAGACCCGCTTTTAAGGCTTCAAGCAAATTAACATCAATAGGCTGCTGCGGCAGACCGCGCGCGGCGCGCTTGCGGTTATCCTGCTCGAAGCGCTGCTGCTGCTCGCGGGCATCAGTCAGTTCGTGGAAGCCGTTCGCCAGTTCGATGCCTTTGTAATAGACCTCAAAACGCTCTGCGACACGATGATCTTCGGTACTGATCTGCGCCAGTGAAGCCTGGCTTGCCGGGAAGTGATAGACAAACGTCGGACGGTCTTTGCCAATCTGCGGTTCTACGCCGAAGGTGAACAGCAGCTGCAGCAGCGTGTCGCGATCATCTTCGTTATCCGCCACGTTGCTCAGATCCAGCTTTGCCGCTACTTCACGCAGCTGGGTTTTATCCGCCGACAGCGGATCGATTTCCAGATGGCGTTGGAAAGCCTGCTGATAGGAGAGCGTTTCGGCTTCTGAACAGTCCAGCACCTGCTGGAGCAGATCGTCCACCTCATTCATCAGGCGGTACATATCATAATGCGGGCGGTACCACTCCAGCATGGTGAATTCCGGGTTGTGGTGACGACCCATCTCTTCATTACGGAAACTGCGGCACAGCTGATAGACCGGACCACACCCCGCCGCCAGCAGGCGTTTCATGTGATATTCCGGGCTGGTCATCAGGTACAAATTCATCCCCTGAGAGTGGCCGGGGCCAACAAAACGGGTTTCAAACGGGACCAGATGAATATCCGTTACCGTTGCCTGACTCATGCACGGCGTTTCCACCTCAAGGACTCCGCGGTCGGCAAAGAAACGGCGGATCTCCGCCATAATTGCAGCGCGTTTTAACAGATTAGGGATGGATGCGCTCGGCTGCCAGGTGGCCGTTTCGCTCATGAGTTGTTCTCCGATTTCAGACAAGGGCACGAAGTCTACTCGTTAGCAGGGGCAGAGACAAATTTTGCGCAGTAAAAAAGCGCATTTCATTTAGGTGAACTTTTTCGTGACGTATTTCATCAATCTTCATGATAAATCGCCGTACAGAACAGCAAAAAAATCGAACACGTCAAATTTCCCTGACATCTACACGGTTATACTGTTTTACCCATAAAGGAGCAGTGGAAACGCTTTCGCAATCGTCCTTTTGGACGGGTGAACTACCTTTAGTTTGTCGCGTTGCGAAATAACAAAAATCTGGAGGAATGTCGTGCAAACTTTTCAAGCCGATCTTGCCGTAATAGGCGCTGGCGGGGCTGGATTACGTGCTGCGATTGCTGCAGCACAAGCTAATCCCAACGCTAAAATCGCATTGATTTCAAAAGTCTATCCAATGCGTAGCCACACTGTGGCAGCAGAAGGAGGATCCGCCGCCGTTGCGCAGGATCATGACAGCTTTGAATACCATTTCCACGACACGGTTGCAGGGGGCGACTGGCTTTGCGAACAGGATGTCGTTGACTACTTTGTGCATCATTGTCCAACGGAAATGACCCAGCTTGAACAGTGGGGATGTCCGTGGAGCCGCCGTCCGGACGGCAGCGTCAACGTTCGCCGCTTTGGCGGAATGAAGATTGAACGCACCTGGTTCGCCGCTGATAAAACCGGCTTCCACATGCTGCACACCCTGTTCCAGACCTCCCTTCAGTTCCCACAAATTCAGCGCTTCGATGAACATTTCGTCCTCGACATTCTGGTTGATGACGGACACGCGCGCGGCCTGGTGGCGATGAATATGATGGAAGGCACGCTTGTCCAGATCCGCGCCAACGCGGTAGTGATGGCGACGGGCGGTGCGGGTCGCGTTTATCGTTATAACACCAACGGCGGCATCGTCACCGGTGACGGCATGGGCATGGCGCTCAGCCATGGCGTACCCCTGCGCGATATGGAGTTCGTCCAGTATCACCCAACCGGCCTGCCAGGCTCCGGCATTCTGATGACGGAAGGCTGCCGCGGTGAGGGCGGTATTCTGGTCAACAAAAACGGCTACCGCTATCTGCAGGATTACGGCATGGGCCCGGAAACCCCGCTCGGCGAGCCGAAGAACAAATACATGGAACTTGGCCCGCGCGACAAAGTCTCTCAGGCCTTCTGGCACGAGTGGCGCAAAGGCAACACTATCTCCACGCCGCGAGGCGACGTCGTTCACCTCGACCTGCGTCATCTGGGCGAGAAGAAGCTGCTGGAACGTCTTCCGTTCATCTGCGAGCTGGCAAAAGCCTACGTTGGCGTCGACCCGGTGAAAGAGCCGATTCCGGTACGTCCAACGGCGCACTACACCATGGGCGGGATCGAAACCGACCAGCAGTGCGAAACCCGAATTAAAGGCCTGTTCGCCGTCGGCGAGTGTTCCTCTGTGGGCCTGCACGGCGCCAACCGTCTTGGGTCTAACTCGCTGGCAGAGCTGGTCGTCTTTGGCCGCATGGCGGGCGAGCGCGCGATGGAGCGGGCGGCTACCGCAGGCGAAGCCAACGGTGCCGCACTGGATGCGCAGGTTACAGACGTTGAAAAACGCCTGAAAGATCTGGTGAACCAGGAGGGTAACGAGAACTGGTCTAAGATCCGCGACGAGATGGGCCTGTCGATGGAAGAAGGCTGCGGTATCTACCGTACGCCAGAGCTGATGCAAAAAACCGTCGACAAGCTGGCGGAACTGCAGGAGCGCTTCAAGCGCGTGCGCATCACCGATACCTCCAGCGTATTCAACACCGACCTGCTCTACACTATCGAGCTGGGCCACGGACTGAACGTAGCGGAATGTATGGCGCACTCTGCGCTGGCGCGTAAAGAGTCGCGTGGAGCCCACCAGCGTCTGGACGAAGGCTGCACCGAACGTGACGACGTCAATTTCCTGAAACACACTCTCGCCTGGCGCGATGCGGATGGCACCACACGTCTGGACTACAGCAACGTGAAAATCACCACGCTGCCGCCGGCTAAACGCGTGTACGGTGCAGAAGCAGAAGCCGCCGAGAAGAAGGAGAAGGCGAATGGCTGAGATGCAAAAAATGAAGGTTGAAGTGGTGCGCTACAATCCGGAAGTGGACGCCGCACCGCACAGCGCTTTCTATGAAGTCCCTTATGATGAGCAAACCTCCCTGCTGGATGCGCTCGGCTATATCAAAGACAACCTGGCGCCAGACCTGAGCTACCGCTGGTCCTGCCGCATGGCAATCTGCGGATCCTGCGGCATGATGGTCAACAAAGTGCCGAAGCTGGCCTGTAAGACCTTCCTGCGCGAATACACCAAGGGCATTAAGGTCGAAGCGCTGGGCAACTTCCCGATTGAACGCGATCTGGTGGTCGATATGACCCACTTTATCGAAAGCCTGGAAGCCATTAAGCCATACATCATTGGTAACCCGCGCACGCCGGATCAGGGGCCAAACACCCAGACGCCGGCGCAGATGGCGAAATACCATCAGTTCTCAGGCTGCATCAACTGCGGTCTTTGCTACGCCGCCTGTCCACAGTTTGGCCTGAACAAGGAGTTCATCGGCCCGGCCGCCATTACCCTGGCGCACCGCTATAACGAGGACAGCCGCGATCACGGTAAAAAAGAACGTATGGCGCAGCTCAATAGCCAGAACGGCGTCTGGAGCTGTACCTTTGTGGGTTATTGCTCCGAAGTCTGTCCGAAGCACGTCGACCCGGCCGCCGCAATTCAGCAGGGTAAAGTGGAAAGCTCGAAAGACTTTCTTATCGCTACCCTGAAACCACGCTAAGGAGTGCATGATGACGACTAAACGCAAAGCCTACGTGCGGCCTGTGCCGTCAACCTGGTGGAAAAATCTGCCGTTTTATCGCTTCTACATGCTGCGTGAAGGCACGGCGGTACCGGCGGTCTGGTTCAGCCTTGAGCTGATGTACGGCGTTTTTGCCCTCAAGCATGGCCCGGAAGCCTGGGCCAGCTTCGTCGGTTTCCTGCAAAACCCGATCATTGTTGTTCTGAACCTGATCGTGCTCGCGGCCGCGCTGCTTCATACCAAAACCTGGTTTGAGCTGGCGCCAAAAGCGGCGAACATCATCGTAAAAGACGAGAAAATGGGGCCAGAGCCGGTGATTAAAGGGCTCTGGGCAGTGACGATTCTGGTCACTGTGGTCATTCTGTTTGTCGCACTGTACTGGTAAGGAGACTACTGTGATCAATCCAAATCCAAAACGTTCTGACGAGCCGGTCTTCTGGGGTCTGTTTGGCGCAGGCGGCATGTGGAGTGCCATCATCGCCCCCGTCATCATACTGCTGGTCGGCATTATGCTACCGCTGGGGCTCTTCCCGGGAGATGCGCTGGGCTACGAACGCGTACTGGCGTTCGCGAGCAGCTTTATCGGCCGCGTGTTCATCTTCCTGATGATCGTCCTGCCGCTGTGGTGTGGCCTGCACCGTATTCACCATGCGATGCATGACCTGAAAATCCATGTCCCGAGCGGGAAATGGGTTTTCTACGGTCTGGCAACCATCCTGACCGTAGTAACGCTGATTGCCGTGGTCACCATCTGACGCTTCAGGCCCGCCATCAGGCGGGCCTTTTATTTCTGCATCTTCCCCACCAGCCACTGGGCAAACTCGCGCATTGCGGGCGTTTCTGCCCGTGACTGCAGCCTCGTGAGCCAGTAGCTGCCGAGGTCAATCTGCGTTGCAAATGGCTGCACGATGCGCTCGCTGTTCAGCAGATGGGTGAACATATCGACAGGGGCAATCGCGATGCCCGTACCTGCCTGCGCGGCTTCCAGCATGGTGATGGACGAATCAAATACCATTACCCGGTGCGTCGGTGAAGGCGGATTTTCACCCGCAGCCTGCATCCAGGCTGTCCACTCGTCGCGCCGGTAAGAGCGCAGGAGGGTAAACTTCAGGATATCGGCAGGGGTGTGCAACGCGGCAGCAATGTCAGGTGTGCAAAGCGGCGCAAGCGGTGCGGGGCAAAGAAACGTCGCTTCCGTGCCGTGCCACGCCCCGCCGCCATAACGAATGGCGTAATCAAGTCCTTCAGCCGCCGGATCGACACGGTTGTTATGGGTGGAAAGCTGAAGATCAATATGCGGATAGCAGCGGCGGAAGTCCGCGAGCTGCGAGAATAACACCCCCGTCGCAAATGTCCCGACCACGCCAATTTTGAGCTTCTCCTGCGCGCGCTGGCTGGCAAAGCGATCCAGCATTCCGGCGATACGATCGAACGAGTCATTCAGCACCGGCAGCAAATTCTCGCCTTCGGTAGTCAACATCAGCCCTCGCGAAACGCGAACGAAAAGCTGGCAGTTAAGGTGCTGCTCCAGCGTCTTGACGTGCTGGCTAATCGCGGAATGGGTGACATTCAGCTCAATAGCGGCATGCGTAAAACTGAGGTGCCTGGCGGCTGCTTCAAACGCCCGCAGGGAGTTCAGAGGAAGATAGCTGCGCGTCATGGTCTCGTCCGTTAGAAAAATTAACAGCTAATGCTAAATTTAACCGTTTGTCAGCCATAGTCAAATCCAACAGACTACAGCGGTCTGACGGGCCCGGACACTCCCTTGAACTGCTATTACGGAAGATAACTGATGATGACAAAATCCCTAAGCTGTGCCCTGCTGCTCAGCGTTGCCAGCTCTGCATTCGCCGCACCGATGTCCGAAAAACAGCTGGCTGAGGTGGTGGAACGTACCGTTACGCCGCTGATGAAAGCGCAGGCCATTCCGGGCATGGCGGTGGCGGTGATTTATCAGGGTCAGCCGCACTACTTTACCTTCGGTAAAGCCGATGTTGCGGCAAACAAACCCGTCACCCCACAAACCTTGTTCGAACTAGGTTCTATAAGTAAAACCTTCACCGGCGTACTGGGTGGCGATGCCATTGCTCGCGGTGAAATATCGCTCGGCGATCCGGTGACAAAATACTGGCCTGAACTGACGGGCAAGCAGTGGCAGGGCATTCACATGCTGGAGCTGGCAACCTATACCGCAGGCGGTCTGCCGTTACAGGTACCGGATGAGGTCACGGATAACGCCTCTCTGCTGCGCTTTTATCAAAACTGGCAGCCGCAGTGGAAGCCGGGCACCACGCGTCTTTACGCCAATGCCAGCATCGGTCTTTTTGGCGCGCTGGCGGTTAAACCTTCCGGCATGAGCTATGAGCAGGCCATGACGACGCGAATCTTTAAGCCGCTCAATCTGAACCATACCTGGATTAACGTTCCGAAAACGGAAGAGGCGCATTACGCCTGGGGATACCGCGACGGTAAAGCGGTCCACGTTTCGCCAGGAATGCTGGATGCAGAAGCCTATGGCGTAAAAACCAACGTGCAGGATATGGCAAGCTGGGTGATGGTCAACATGAAGCCGGACTCGCTTCAGGATAGTTCACTCAGGAAAGGCATTGCCCTGGCGCAGTCTCGCTACTGGCGCGTGGGGGCCATGTATCAAGGGTTAGGTTGGGAAATGCTTAACTGGCCGGTCGATGCCAAAACCGTGGTTGAAGGCAGCGACAATAAGGTGGCGCTGGCACCGCTGCCTGCGAGAGAAGTGAATCCACCGGCACCGCTGGTCAACGCGTCCTGGGTCCATAAAACAGGCTCAACCGGCGGGTTTGGCAGCTACGTGGCATTTATTCCTGAAAAACAGCTCGGCATTGTGATGCTGGCGAATAAAAGCTATCCGAACCCTGCCCGCGTTGAGGCGGCATACCGTATCCTCGACGCGCTGCAGTAAAACATTGCCGGGTGGCGCTGCGCTTACCCGGCGAAACACACCGCACAAAAACCACATTTTCCTTGCCGTCATCTACACTTAACAAAAAACAGTAAGGAAACTCCTATGCGCATTCTGCCTGTTATCGCCGCGGTGACAGCCGCGTTTTTAGTGGTTGCCTGCAGTTCCCCTACCCCACCGCCTGGCGTTACCGTCGTCACGCCTTTTGATGCACAACGCTTCCTTGGAACATGGTATGAAATCGCGCGCCTCGACCATCGGTTTGAGCAGGGCTTAGAGAAGGTCACTGCAAATTACAGCCCGATGGATGATGGCGGTATTCAGGTGATCAACCGGGGCTATAATCCCGATCGGGAGATGTGGCAGCAGTCGATTGGGAAAGCGTACTTCACGGGCGACCCGCGACGGGCCGCGCTAAAAGTCTCTTTCTTTGGCCCGTTTTATGGTGGCTATAACGTGATCGCGCTCGACAGAGAGTACCGTCACGCGCTGGTCTGCGGGCCGGATCGCGACTATCTGTGGATACTTTCCCGCACGCCAACTATTTCGTCAGAAATGAAACAGCAGATGCTGGACGTCGCGACCCGGCAAGGGTTTGATGTGTCAAAACTGATCTGGGTAAAACAACCCCATTAATGGGTGCTGAGCTTAAGCCCAATGATCCCCGCTACAATCAAGGCGAGGCTGGCGATACGCGCCAGACTCGCTGACTCTCCCAGTAGCAGAATGCCGGTGATGGCGGCCCCCACCGCACCAATGCCCGTCCAGACGGCATAAGCCGTTCCCACAGGTAGCGAGCGCATCGCCCAGGATAACAGGACAATACTCACGATCATCGCGGTTACGGTAATAACGCTGGGCGTCAGGCGGGTAAATCCGTGGGTGTACTTGAGACCAATCGCCCAAACCACTTCGAGCAGACCGGCAATAAAAAGAATGATCCAGGACATTTCAGGCTCCTTAACTTAATAGAAGTTGGGGCCGTCCCCGGTGAAAGAAACGCTTACGGGTCGTCCCGTAAGGCAGAGATTACGCCCCATATTTTGGTTAGCGTGCTATTTTTTTTCAATCTTTTTTTGCTGAACACGTTAAGGCAAGAAATAGCCGCAGTATGGCGCGTAGTTCCGGCATTTAGCACTCATCCGACTTCTCTATGATGATGTGCTTTCTGATGGCAGGAAGCCAAACCACTAGCCGACTGCGAATAAAATATGTTCAAAATTCTCTTGATTGACCGTTGTCACTTTACCCGCACGGGGTTTGAAGCATGGCTCAATCATTCCGGTTTGTTCCCGGGACACTACGTTGTGACCGGGCTGAATAATCTGTTCCTTGCCAGGGAGCACATTCTGCAATGGAAACCCACGCTGGTTATCGCCGATTTGTACGGCTTCAGGCAGGATATTCATCATTTTCAGCAGCTCTCGTCTTTGCTCAACGCCAGTGAACGCTTACCGTTTATTTTGCTGCAATCGGGAGAGGACAACGGCATGACAGACTGGCTCGGACACTTCCCGGTGTGGTCGTCGCTGTTGAAAAACGCCAGTCTCGAAGAAGTGGCAACGACTATAAATGATGCATTAACCTCGCGCTCATGCGCTGAAAGGCCCACGGCAGCCGCCCCCTTGCTGACCCGGCAGGAAGAGAAAGTGCTTACATTATGGATGGACGGCGCGAGCAATCAAAAGATTGCTGCCCACCTGAGTATCAACGGAAAAACGGTCTATACCTATAAACGCAATATCCGCATGAAATTGCATATGGATACGCGTTTTTCTCCGTTCTTATCCCTGCAGGAATCAAAAAGCTGACGGTACGAAACGGCTGGTCTCGTACCGTGGGTTAATTACTGCTGAGCTTTAGTTGCCGCACCAGAGATTGCGCTACCACCTTCAGAAATATCCTGACCAACGCCACGCGTGGTATTACAGGCTGTTAATACTGAAGAAAGTACCAGGACTGAAAAGATCGCTGCAATTGTCTTCTTAACCATAATATCTTCCTTTTATAGCCAAAGTTGTTTTGTGTATAGCAACTTAAGGATAGACAAGATCCCGCCGGATGACGGAAAAGGAAGCATTTTTAGGAAAATTAGACGAACTTAGCTGGCGGCGTGAGAAATGATATGACCGAGATCCTGGATATCTTGTCCCATTCCACGGGTGGTGTTACAGCCGGAAAGCAATGCACTGGAAAGCGCTAACAGAAGCAGAATTTTAACGGTACGTTTCATCATCCCTGCCTGCAAAAATCAGGCGCAGCGGGCGCTGCGCCTTCAATCATGACGTAAATTACTTCACGCGGGACACGTATTCGCCGGAGCGGGTATCCACTTTGATCACTTCGCCAGTCTGTACGAACAGTGGAACTTTAACCACTGCGCCGGTAGACAGTTTGGCTGGTTTACCGCCGGTACCTGCGGTATCACCTTTCAGACCTGGATCGGTTTCAACGATTTCCAGTTCTACGAAGTTTGGTGGGGTCACAGCGATAGGCTGACCGTTCCACAGGGTTACGATGCACTCAGCCTGGTCCAGCAGCCATTTAGCGCTATCACCTACCGCTTTCTCATCAGCAGACAGCTGTTCGAAAGTGGAGTTGTTCATGAAATGCCAGAACTCGCCATCGTTGTACAGATAGGTCAGGTTCATATCAACAACATCAGCGCCTTCAGCGGAGTCAGTAGACTTGAAGGTTTTCTCAACACGGGTACCGGTCAGCAGACGGCGCAGCTTAACGCGTGCGAATGCCTGGCCTTTACCTGGTTTAACGAATTCGCTGGCTTCAACCGCGTACGGTTCGCCGTCCATCATGATTTTAAGACCAGCACGAAAATCGTTGCTATAGTACGTTGCCATAAGGCCCTCTAAATTTGTTAACTGGTAGCTAAGCCACAAAATGGCGCATATTGTAACCCTAAACACCCCGTCCAGAGAAGATTGGTTATCGCAACTTGCCGATGTAATCACCAGTCCTGATGAATTGCTGCGTCTTTTAGACCTCGATCAGCACCCAGAGTTGCTTGCTGGCCGCGAGGCAAAGCGCCTTTTCGCCCTGCGCGTTCCCCGTGCGTTTGTGGCGCGGATGGAGAAAGGCAACCCCGACGATCCGCTATTAAAACAAACGCTTACTTCGCAGGATGAGTTTATCACCGCGCCGGGATACAGCACCGATCCGCTGGAAGAGCAGAACAGCGTGGTGCCTGGTTTACTGCACAAATATCTCAACCGTGCCCTGCTGCTGGTAAAGGGCGGCTGCGCGGTAAATTGTCGTTATTGCTTCCGTCGGCACTTCCCATATGCCGAAAACCAGGGCAATAAACGCAACTGGCAGGTCGCGCTGGACTATATTGCCGCCCACTCAGAGCTGGATGAGATTATTTTTTCCGGAGGCGATCCGCTGATGGCAAAAGATCACGAGCTGGACTGGCTGCTGACACAGCTGGAAGCCATCCCGCACATTAAACGTCTGCGCATTCATAGCCGTTTGCCGATTGTTATTCCCGCGCGGATCACCGACGGACTGGTGTCACGCCTGGAGCAGTCAAGATTGCAGGTGCTGCTGGTGAACCATATCAACCACGGGAACGAAATTGACGATGATTTTCGCGCGGCGATGGCGCGTCTGCGTAAAGCGGGCGTAACGCTGCTGAACCAGAGCGTGCTGCTGCGCGGCGTGAATGACAGCGCCCGCGTGCTGGCTGACCTGAGCAATGCCCTGTTTGATGCGGGCGTGATGCCCTATTACCTGCACGTGCTGGATCGCGTTCAGGGCGCGGCCCATTTCATGGTAACGGATGAAGAAGCCCGGCAGATTATGCGCGAACTGTTAACGCTAGTTTCAGGCTATATGGTGCCGAAGCTGGCACGGGAGATTGGCGGAGAGCCGAGCAAGACGCCGCTGGATTTGCAGCTGCGACAGCACTAGTTTCCCCTCACCCTAACCCTCTCCCACAGGGAGAGGGGAAAAGGCAATCAGTTCGGGCACTTGTAGACCTGGCCGTTCATCTGGCTGGCGGTCGGCACGAAGCTGGACAGCATACTCTGCGTTGGGCTGCTCACGCCGTAAATGACGTTACCGCCCATTGCCGCAGCCTGGTTACGCAGGGCATTCGCCGCACCGCGCATCGAGCCACCTTCTTCGCCATGCTGACCTGACATCCAGTTGCTTTGCTCACCGGTTGCCGTGCCTAACAGCTGGCATTCACTGCCAGGCTTATCTTCCACAAAGCGAACGCCCTGGCCCGCTGCCGACAGCTCATTGCTGGAGCTACAACCCGCCAGCAGCAATGCTGCCCCTACAATCCCTGCACAGACTTTTACGCGCATGTTATTCCTCGTTTTCAATAAGCTGGACAGTAGTTGTCCGTGTGTAAATCTTATACCTAAAAGATGACCAAAAGAAAAACCCCCGAGCATTTCTGCCCGGGGGTTTTTCACATTCTACGACGTAGAGCGCACGATTACATCATGCCGCCCATACCGCCCATGCCGCCCATACCAGCAGCACCTAAATCAGGCGCATCGCCTTTAGGCAGGTCGGTCACCATGCACTCGGTGGTAATCATCAGACCAGCAACAGAGGCCGCATACTGCAGAGCAGAACGGGTCACTTTAGTTGGATCCAAGATACCGAAGTCGATCATGTTGCCGTATTCTTCAGTTGCTGCGTTGTAACCGTAGTTACCTTCGCCCGCTTTCACGTTGTTCGCAACCACAGATGGCTCTTCACCGGCGTTAGAAACGATCTGACGCAGAGGGGCTTCCATTGCGCGCAGCGCAACTTTGATACCTACGTTCTGGTCTTCGTTCTGAGCGGTCAGGCCAGCCAGTTTAGCGGCAACACGCACCAGCGCGACACCACCACCAGCAACCACGCCTTCTTCTACCGCAGCACGGGTCGCGTGCAGAGCATCGTCAACGCGTGCTTTTTTCTCTTTCATTTCAACTTCGGTAGCAGCACCGACTTTGATTACCGCAACGCCGCCTGCCAGTTTCGCTACGCGCTCCTGCAGTTTTTCACGGTCGTAATCAGAAGTCGCTTCTTCGATCTGCTTACGGATCTGACCAACGCGGCCCTGAATAGCGGCTTCTTCACCCACGCCATCGATGATGGTGGTGGTGTCTTTGTTGATCACAACGCGTTTCGCCTGGCCCAGGTCTTCCAGGGTCGCTTTTTCCAGCTCCATACCGATCTCTTCAGAGATCACGGTACCGCCAGTCAGGGTAGCGATATCCTGCAGCATCGCTTTACGGCGATCGCCGAAGCCAGGTGCTTTAACCGCAGCCACTTTCACGATACCGCGCATGGTGTTAACCACCAGGGTCGCCAGCGCTTCGCCTTCAACGTCTTCAGCGATGATAACCAGAGGCTTGCCTGCTTTCGCAACGGCTTCCAGTACTGGCAGCATTTCGCGGATGTTGGAGATTTTCTTATCAGCCAGCAGGATGAACGGGCTTTCCAGCTCAACAGCGCCAGTTTCTGGCTTGTTGATGAAGTATGGGGACAGGTAACCGCGGTCGAACTGCATACCTTCTACCACGTCCAGTTCGTCTTCCAGACCGGTACCGTCTTCAACGGTGATTACGCCTTCTTTACCGACTTTGTCCATCGCTTCAGCGATCAGTTTACCTACGGTTTCGTCGGAGTTAGCGGAGATAGTACCAACCTGAGCAATGGCTTTAGAGTCAGAGCACGGCACGGACAGCGCCTTCAGTTCTTCAACAGCGGAGGCGACAGCTTTGTCGATACCACGTTTCAGATCCATTGGGTTCATGCCCGCAGCAACGGCTTTCAGACCTTCGGTGATGATCGCCTGCGCCAGAACGGTCGCGGTGGTGGTACCGTCACCTGCAGCGTCGTTCGCTTTAGAGGCAACTTCTTTCACCATCTGAGCACCCATGTTTTCGAACTTGTCTTCCAGCTCGATTTCACGTGCTACAGAAACACCATCTTTGGTGATGGTTGGCGCGCCGAAGGATTTATCCAGCACTACGTTGCGGCCTTTCGGGCCCAGAGTCACTTTAACTGCATCTGCCAGTACGTTTACGCCGCGGAGCATTTTTACACGAGCGTCGTTACCGAATTTTACGTCTTTAGCTGCCATGTTCTTATTTCCTCAAATTCTCGTGCGTAAATTACGCTTCAACAATTGCCAGAATGTCGCTCTCGGACATGATCAACACTTCTTCATTGTCGATCTTCTCGGATTTCACGCCGTAGCCATCGTTGAAAATTACGATGTCACCAACTTTAACGTCCAGCGGCTGCACAGTTCCGTTTTCCAGGATGCGGCCCTTACCGACAGCGATGATTTCGCCACGCGTTGATTTGGCTGCTGCAGAACCGGTCAGAACGATGCCGCCAGCAGACTTGGTTTCAACTTCTTTACGTTTGACGATCACACGATCATGTAACGGACGAATACTCATTGATAGCTCTCCTTTGAGAAAGTCATTATCAGTTATGGATGACGCCGGCCCGCATGCGGTTTTCCGACTAGTGCCCTGAGAGATGGGGATAGCTTTTTCCCCCTTCAAGGGGGAGTTGAAAAAAAAATTTGCGAAAGTGTTACCATCGCCTCTCTTTTGGTACTGGCAGGGCGATGTCAATGAGTGGACTCAAGCAGGAGTTGGGACTGGCGCAGGGCGTCGGACTGCTCTCAACCTCCTTGTTAGGTACGGGCGTGTTTGCCGTACCCGCACTGGCGGCGCTGGTGGCTGGAAATAACAGCCTGTGGGCGTGGCCGGCGCTGATTGTATTGGTTTTCCCGATAGCCATTGTGTTTGCCATCCTGGGGCGGCATTTCCCCAGCGCGGGCGGCGTGGCGCACTTTGTCGGACTGGCCTTTGGCCCGCGGCTGCAGCGTGTAACCGGCTGGCTGTTTCTCTCCGTCATTCCGGTTGGCCTTCCTGCGGCGTTGCATATTGCGACCGGATTTGGTCAGGCGCTGTTTGGCTGGCATAACGAGCAGTTATTGCTGGCCGAGCTGGGTACGCTGGCAATCGTATGGTGGGTGGGCTCTCGCGGCGCCAGCTCGAGCGCCAACCTGCAGACGCTGGTTGCGGTGCTGATTGTCGCGCTCGTTGTCGCTATCTGGTGGGCGGGCGATATCACCATCAAGGAAATTCCCTTCCCTGCGCTGACAGACGTCGACCATTCACAGCTTTTCGCCGCGCTCTCCGTCATGTTCTGGTGTTTTGTCGGCCTGGAAGCCTTTGCCCATCTGGCGTCTGAATTTAAGCAGCCTGAACGTGATTTCCCCCGCGCCCTGATGATAGGCCTGCTGCTGGCTGGCACGGTCTATTGGGCGTGTACCGTGCTGGTCTTACACTTCCACGCGTTCGGAGCGGATCTCGCCGCCGCGGCATCGCTGCCGGGTATCGTGGTTGATCTGTTTGGCGTGAAGGCGCTGTGGATAGCCTGCGTCATCGGCTATCTGGCCTGTTTTGCCAGCCTCAACATTTATATCCAGAGCTTTGCCCGTCTGGTGTGGTCGCAGGCGCTCGACAAACCTGAGAATCTCCTCGCGCGCCTGTCTAAACGCCAGCTTCCGCTGAATGCCCTGAATGCCGTACTGGGCTGCTGCGTGGTGAGCACGCTCTGTATTTACGCACTGAAGATTAATCTGGACGCGCTGATCGTCTACGCCAACGGCATTTTCATCATGATCTACCTGTTGTGCATGCTGGCGGGATGCCGTTTGCTAAAAGGTCGCTATAAAGCTCTGGCGGTCGTCGGGGGTGTGCTTTGCCTGCTGCTGCTGGCGATGGTGGGCTGGAAGAGTTTGTACGCAATTGTCATGCTGGCAGGGCTGTGGGTGTTTTTGCCGAGGCGCGGTGCGCTCCCGGAGGCCCGGTAAGCGAAGCGCCACCGGGCAAAAACATTACCGATCGTCTTTATGGTCTAAACGGTCGTGCTGTTCATCCTTACGCTGATACTCCCCTTCGAAGGTATCGCCCGGTCCGGTGCTAAATCCGCCCCCCGGCATTCGGCTAAAGCGCAGATGCGGCAGCAGCTTCATGGTCAGGTGTTTTTGCACCGGCGGCAGAAGCAGCAGCAGGCCGAGGAAGTCAGTGAAGAACCCCGGCAGGATCAGCAGCAGCCCCGCAATAATCAACGACACGCTTTTGATCATCTCTTCCGCCGGGCTTTCCCCTGCGGCCATCTTCTGCTGCATTATCAGGAAATTTTTGAAACCCTGATTACGCACCAGCGACATGCCGATGACGGAGGTGAAAATCACGAGAATCAGCGTCAGCAGGACGCCCAGCACATGGGCAACCTGAATAAAAATGGAAATCTCAATGTAAACATAGAGGAAGAAAGCAATAAACGGTATCCAGCGCACTGGCATCTCCTGTATGGCAAGGGCCATCGGCCCCTGTCTGAATGTGTTCGCGACGCGCGTTTGTATGAAATGGTGACGGTTAGCGAAAATTCAATCAGTTTGCACGGATATTTTTTTTGGAAATTTTAAAGCGGTGACCCATTTCACAGATTAATAATTATCATGGAATCGGCTCGATAATAAGTGATCCAGCTTACGGCAATTCGCTATCATCAGCATATGATCTCGAGCATCTGGCTGATTGAGGGAATAATCGTCGGCCAGAAAATATTCAAAACCACATAAATACTGTGTGTTTAGTACAATCCATCGGCAGCTTGAAAAGAAGGTTCACATGTTAAACAACATTCGTATCGAAGAAGACTTGTTGGGTACCAGGGAAGTTCCAGCGGATGCCTACTACGGTGTCCACACTCTGAGAGCGATTGAAAACTTCTACATCAGCAACAGCAAAATCAGCGACATCCCTGAGTTTGTCCGTGGCATGGTGATGGTGAAGAAAGCCGCAGCACTGGCCAACAAAGAGCTGCAAACCATTCCTAAAAGCGCGGCAAATGCGATTATCGCAGCCTGCGATGAAGTGCTGAACAACGGCAAATGCATGGACCAGTTCCCGGTTGACGTCTATCAGGGCGGCGCGGGCACCTCCGTCAACATGAATACTAACGAAGTACTGGCAAACATTGGCCTGGAGCTGATGGGTCACCAGAAAGGTGAATACCAGTACCTGAACCCGAACGACCACGTCAACAAATGCCAGTCCACCAACGACGCCTACCCAACCGGCTTCCGAATTGCGGTGTATGCCTCCGTGGTGAAACTGGTGGATGCGATTAACCAGCTGGGCGATGGCTTCCAGCGTAAAGCGGTTGAGTTCCAGGACATTCTGAAAATGGGTCGTACCCAGCTGCAGGATGCGGTGCCGATGACCCTCGGTCAGGAATTCCACGCGTTTAACGTACTGCTGAACGAAGAGACCAAAAACCTGCTGCGTACCTCCGAGCTGCTGCTGGAAGTGAACCTGGGCGCCACCGCTATCGGTACGCGTCTGAACACCCCGGATGGCTATCAGCAACTGGCGGTACAGAAGCTGGCTGAAGTGTCCAACCTGCCGGTTGTGCCTGCAGAAGACCTGATTGAAGCGACCTCCGACTGCGGCGCCTACGTCATGGTACACAGCGCGCTGAAACGTCTGGCGGTGAAACTGTCCAAAATCTGTAACGACCTGCGCCTGCTCTCTTCCGGTCCGCGCGCTGGCCTGAATGAAATCAACCTGCCAGAACTGCAGGCGGGTTCATCCATCATGCCGGCCAAAGTGAACCCGGTGGTGCCAGAAGTGGTGAACCAGGTTTGCTTCAAAGTCATCGGTAACGATACGACCGTGACCATGGCCTCTGAAGCGGGTCAGCTGCAGCTGAACGTGATGGAGCCGGTGATTGGCCAGGCGATGTTTGAATCTATCCACATCCTGACGAACGCCTGCTACAACCTGCTGGAAAAATGCATTAACGGCATCACGGCGAATAAAGAAGTCTGTGAAGGTTATGTCTACAACTCCATCGGGATCGTCACCTACCTCAACCCGTTCATCGGTCACCACAACGGCGACATCGTCGGTAAGATTTGTGCCGAAACCGGTAAGAGCGTACGTGAAGTAGTACTGGAGCGCGGGCTGTTGACCGAAGCCGAGCTGGACGATATCTTCTCGGCCCAAAACCTGATGCACCCGGCATATAAAGCGAAACGATATACCGATGAAAGCGAACAGTAACCGTTCAGGCTAGGCTTCTTAAGGCACGTCACTTGTGACGTGCCTTTTTTCTTTTTAGGCGTTACCAAAATACAACAATTCAATATCAACTTGTTAATAAGCAAGGCAGGTCCTTATGTTTGGAGCAGAACTCGTCATCGTCTTGTTGGCGATTTATTTGGGAGCACGACTCGGGGGTATCGGCATCGGTTTTGCCGGCGGTCTTGGAGTGCTCGTTCTTACCCTTATCTTTCAGATTAAACCCGGCGCTATACCGTTCGACGTTATCGAAATCATCATGGCTGTTATTGCCGCTATTGCCGCCATGCAGGTGGCAGGCGGTATGGACTACCTGGTAAGCCTGGCGGAGCGTATGCTGCGCCGCCATCCAAAATACATTACCTTCCTTGCTCCGCTGGTGACATGGTTTATGACCATTCTCGCCGGTACTGGCCACACCGCTTTCTCCACGTTACCGGTGATTACCGAAGTGGCGAAAGAACAGGGTATCCGTCCGTCGCGTCCGCTCTCCATTGCGGTCGTCGCGTCCCAGATCGCCATTACCGCTTCACCGATTTCCGCGGCGGTGGTCTTCTTCGCCGGTATCCTTGAGCCGATGGGCGTGAGCTACCTGACGCTGCTGGCGATCTGTATCCCGGTGACGCTGATCGCGGTGATGATTACCGCCGTGCTGTGTAACTTCCTCGGCGCTGAACTGAAAGACGATCCGGTTTATCAGGAGCGTCTGGCAAAAGGTGAAGTGAGCCTGCGCGGCAGTCAGGTTTTCGAACTGAAGCCACACGCGAAACGCTCCGTGCTGCTGTTCCTGATTGGTATCGTTGCCGTCATGTTCTACGCGACCGCCATCAGCGATACCGTAGGTCTGATCCAGAACCCGGTTCTGCCGCGTAACGAAGCGATTGTGGTGTTTATGCTGACCATCGCCACGCTGATTAGCATCACCTGTAAAATTGATACCAGCGAAGTGCTGAACGCCAGCACCTTTAAATCCGGTATGAGCGCCTGCGTGTGCGTGCTGGGTGTGGCGTGGCTCGGTGATACTTTCGTGAAAGCGCACATTAGCGACATTCAGACCGTGGCCGGGGACCTGCTGCACAACTATCCATGGCTGCTGGCGGTCGTGCTGTTCTTTGCTGCGACCCTGCTTTACTCTCAGGCCGCGACCACCAAAGCGCTGATGCCTGCGGCACTGATGCTGGGCGTAACGCCGTTGACCGCCATCGCCTCGTTTGCTGCTGTCTCCGCCCTGTTCGTGCTGCCTACCTACCCAACTCTGCTGGCGGCTGTAGAGATGGATGACACCGGCTCAACCCGTATCGGTAAGTATGTGTTTAACCATGCGTTCCTGATCCCGGGCGTGGTCGCCATTTCACTTTGCGTGATCCTCGGCTTTATCATCGGTGGCGTGGTGCTGTAAACCGCTCCCGGTTGTAAAAATAGTTAAAATCGGGCCGCTCTGCGGCCCGTTTCATTAATGACCAACCGCCTTGCGTGATATAGTTAAACCTTTCGTGATGAGGAGGTCGACTTGTGAACACGCCTGATGCTGTTGTCGTACTTTGTACCGCCCCTGATGAAGCCTCTGCCCAGGATCTCGCCGCTAAAGTGCTGGCCGAAAAACTGGCAGCCTGCGTTACGCTCCTCCCCGGTGCCACCTCTCTTTACTATTGGGAAGGTAAGCTGGAGCAAGAGTACGAGGTCCAGATGTTGCTCAAAACCAATCTGGCAAATCAGCAGGCACTCCTGGACTGCCTCAAATCTCATCATCCTTACCAAACCCCGGAGCTGCTGGTGGTGCCAGTGGTTCATGGCGATAACGACTATCTCTCATGGCTCAACGCTTCCTTACGCTGATTCTGCTGCTGTGCAGCACATCAGTATTTGCCGGGTTATTTGACGCGCCCGGCCGTTCGAACTTCATCCCTGCCGACCAGGCGTTTGTTTTCGATTTTCAGCAAAACCAGCATGACCTTACGCTCAACTGGCAGGTGAAAGAGGGCTATTACCTCTATCGCAAGCAGGTGAGCATTACGCCTGCTCAGGCCAGCGTGGGCGCATTACAGATGCCCGCTGGCGAGTGGCATGAAGATGAGTTTTACGGCAAAAGCGAGATCTATCGCCAGCGCCTGAACGTGCCTGTTACGGTGAATCAGGCGGATAAAGGCGCGACGCTGACGGTGACCTATCAGGGGTGCGCGGATGCCGGATTCTGCTATCCGCCGGAAACGAAGGTTGTTCCGCTCAGCGAAGTGAAAGCGGCTGCTGCAGTTTCCCCTCTCCCCTCGGACGAGAAGAGCGAAGACCGCGCAGACCTTCCATTCTCGGCGCTCTGGGCCTTCCTGATTGGGATTGGCATTGCCTTTACACCCTGCGTGCTGCCCATGTATCCGCTCATCTCTGGCATCGTGCTGGGCGGCAAACAGCGCCTTTCCACAGCCCGCGCGCTGCTGCTGGCCTTAATTTACGTGCAGGGTATGGCATTGACCTACACGGCCCTTGGACTTGTGGTTGCCGCTGCCGGGTTACAGTTCCAGGCTGCACTGCAGCATCCTTATGTGCTGATTGGCCTGTCGGCGATATTTATCCTGCTGGCGCTGTCGATGTTTGGCCTGTTCACGCTGCAGTTGCCCTCCTCGCTGCAAACCCGCTTAACGCTGATGAGTAATCGCCAGCAGGGTGGTTCGGCAGGCGGCGTGTTCGCAATGGGTGCCATTGCCGGGCTGATTTGTTCCCCTTGCACCACCGCGCCGCTTAGCGCCATCCTGCTCTATATCGCCCAGAGCGGAAACATGTGGCTCGGCGGCGGAACGTTGTACCTGTATGCCCTGGGCATGGGTCTGCCGCTGATTCTGGTCACGGTTTTCGGCAATCGACTGCTGCCGAAGAGCGGCCCGTGGATGGAAACGGTGAAAACCGCATTTGGCTTTGTCATTCTGGCGCTGCCGGTGTTCCTGCTGGAGCGTATCATCGGTGACGTCTGGGGTATGCGCCTGTGGGCAATGCTCGGGGTAGCGTTCTTTACCTGGGCGTTTATCGTCAGCCTGGGGGCGAAAAAAGCGTGGATGCGTCTGGTACAAATCCTGCTGCTGGCTGCCGCGCTGGTAAGCGTGCGTCCTCTTCAGGACTGGGCGTTCGGCTCGCCGGTCGGCCAGACGCAGGCGCATTTGAACTTCATCCAGATTAAGAACGTTGATGAGCTCAGCAGCGCGCTCGTACAGGCAAAAGGCAAACCGGTGATGCTCGATCTCTATGCCGACTGGTGCGTCGCCTGCAAAGAGTTTGAAAAATACACCTTTAGCGATCCACAGGTGCAAAATGCCCTGAAAGAGACTGTTCTGCTCCAGGCAAACGTGACAGCCAACAAAGCCCAGGATAAGGCTCTGCTGAAGCAGCTTAACGTCCTCGGACTGCCAACCATTCTTTTCTTCAATCAACAGGGCCAGGAGCAGCCAGAAAAGCGTGTAACCGGGTTTATGGATGCAGCGGCATTTAGCGCGCATTTGCGCAATCGCCAACCGTAAACAACACTTTAAACGGGACAAACCGTTGGGAATAGCGGAGGAGATAACCGTGCAACGTGAAGACGTACTGGGACAAGCCCTGCAATTACTTGAGATTCAAGGGATCGCCAGCACCACGCTTGAGATGGTAGCCGACCGTATCGATTACCCCCTGGATGAGCTTAAGCGCTTCTGGCCGGATAAAGAGGCGCTACTCTATGATGCCCTGCGCTATCTCAGCCAGCAGGTTGATATCTGGCGCAGGCAGCTGATGCTGAATGAAGAACTGACTGCGGAGCAGAAGCTGCTGGCGCGCTATACCGCCCTGACGGAATGTGTCAGCAACAACCGGTACCCGGGTTGTCTGTTTATCGCCGCCTGCACTTATTTTCCCGACCCTGGGCATCCTATCCACCAGTTAGCAGATCAGCAAAAACGGGCGGCTCATGACTTCACCCATGAGCTGTTAACCACCCTGGAAGTCGACGATCCGGCGATGGTGGCGAAGCAGATGGAACTGGTGCTGGAAGGTTGCCTCAGCCGCATGCTGGTAAACCGTAGCCAGGCCGATGTGGATACAGCGCACCGCCTGGCGGAAGATATTCTGCGCTTTGCTCGGTGCCGTATGGGCGGGGCACTGACCTAAGCCAGCATGCCAGCCCAGGCAGAGACGATAAGACACAGCGCCATCAGGCGTTGAAACCGCACCATCGCTACGGTGGTGCGAAAAATTCGGTTCACCGCTTTACCCAGCCACGCCCAGCACATCAAACAGGCTATTGAGATCAGCAGAAACCATAGCGCCATTAGCGCAATATCCCGCAATGCCTGATCGCCAGCAGGCGCAAACAGACTGACGACGGCCAGCGCCATCATCCAGGTTTTAGGGTTCACGATCTGCAGCAGTGCAGCCGCCTTAGCGGTAAATTGGATATGGTTCTCAGCGCAGAGACGAGCGGCCGGGGCGCGAAACAGCTGCCAGCTCATCCAGCTTAGCCACAGCACGCCTGTCCAGCTCATGAGCTGACGTATTAGAGGATACTGACGCAGCACTTCCCCTGCGCCGGCGCCTGATATCAGCACAATCGCACTGGCCGCGATACACCCGCCCAGAATAGCTGGTACGGTATTTTTAACGCCAAAGCGCTGGCTGTTCGTCAGCACCAGAATATTGGTTGGCCCCGGCGTAATGGAGGCGACAAAGGCGAACAACAGAAAGGGTATCAAACTCACAGGTGGCTCCTTTTTTATTAGAGCCATGAATGTGCCGCTATTTTTTGGAAACGTCTGGAAGGTTTGTGCACAACCTGCGGTAGTGTGCAGGAGAGATACGGTAAGCCCGCTGAAACCAGCGCCCCAGATGGCTTTGATCGGCAAATCCCACTGCGGCAGCCACATCAACAGGCTGGTCGCCACACGCAAGCAGCTGTCGGGCCTTTGCCAGACGCAGTTGAATAAGCCATGCGTGAGGCGCCAGGTTGAACTCGCGCTTAAAACAGCGCGTCAGGGTGAAGCGATCGGTGCCCGTCTCGCGCGCAAGGTCTGATAGCCCTACGTTCTCGCCGATATGAGCATAGAGATAGTCGCGCGCACGGTACGCCACGGCAGCACTTTGTAACTGCGACGGCAGCTTTTTACGCCAGTGGCAATGGGCGGTGATCCGGGAGAGCAGATTATCCATTGCGCTCTGCTGAACGATCTTCAACTCATTATTATGCAGGGTGGAAAATGTCTCGCCGATAGCGCGCACCAGCTGCGGCTCCCGCGTCAGCGTTTGGGCAAAGTGGAGTGAATAACTCCCGGGAGTAGATTCGTAAAGCCCCTGTAGCGCACGGATAAGCCAGCGCTCATCAAGATAGAAGGTCAGATAGGTAAAACCACCCTCTACAGGCGCATCTCCGTCGTGGATTTCACCAGGCTCGAGGAGGAAAGCGTCGCCCGGCTGGCTGCGATGACGCTCACGGCGGCAGTGAAACTGCTGCGTGCCGGAGAGGGTTATCCCTACCAGGTAGCTATCGTGCCAGTGCGGATCAAATGCATGCCCTTCGAAATGCGCTTTAATCGTCTCAATACCCGTATCTGCATGCTGACGCAGTTCAAGCCAGTCATTCACCATTACTGCCCTCCTCTTACTATCAGCATTGCCGTATTACACTGGTTCTGTCTGGAAGATTTGTGCATTTTCGCGGCGAAAGCGGACAGATTGCCGTAAACTTAAGCAGTTGAACAGCTTTTCCCGAAATAATGTTGACGATAGCGCGTGATTGCGGTTTAATGCGCTCCGTTGCCCGGATAGCTCAGTCGGTAGAGCAGGGGATTGAAAATCCCCGTGTCCTTGGTTCGATTCCGAGTCCGGGCACCACTATTTAAAGAACCCAGCCTATGGCTGGGTTTTTGCTTTTCTGCGTTTATAAATCCCTTCTTTGTATTCTTGTTTCTCTTTGTCGTGGGATCGTGCGGTCTGTATTGCCAATTTGCAGCTTTGCCTTATCGGGCCTACTAAACCCGTAGATCCGGCAAGCGCAGCGACACCGTTTTTTTCTGAGCACAAAGCAAAAAACCCCGCACCTTTCGGTACGGGGTTCTTCTATTTTGATGCCTGGCAGTTCCCTACTCTCACATGGGGAGACCCCACACTACCATCGGCGCTACGGCGTTTCACTTCTGAGTTCGGCATGGGGTCAGGTGGGACCACCGCGCTAAAGCCGCCAGGCAAATTCTGTTAAATCTGTATCAGGCTGAAATTGATTGTTCTGTCTCTTCGCCAAAACACCTTCGGCGTTGTAAGGTTAAGCCTCACGGTTCATTAGTATCGGTTAGCTCAACGCATCGCTGCGCTTACACACCCGACCTATCAACGTCGTCGTCTTCAACGTTCCTTCAGGAGACTTAAAGTCTCAGGGAGAACTCATCTCGGGGCAAGTTTCGTGCTTAGATGCTTTCAGCACTTATCTTTTCCGCATTTAGCTACCGGGCAGTGCCATTGGCATGACAACCCGAACACCAGTGATGCGTCCACTCCGGTCCTCTCGTACTAGGAGCAGCCCCCCTCAATTCTCCAGCGCCCACGGCAGATAGGGACCGAACTGTCTCACGACGTTCTAAACCCAGCTCGCGTACCACTTTAAATGGCGAACAGCCATACCCTTGGGACCTACTTCAGCCCCAGGATGTGATGAGCCGACATCGAGGTGCCAAACACCGCCGTCGATATGAACTCTTGGGCGGTATCAGCCTGTTATCCCCGGAGTACCTTTTATCCGTTGAGCGATGGCCCTTCCATTCAGAACCACCGGATCACTATGACCTGCTTTCGCACCTGCTCGAGCCGTCACTCTCGCAGTCAAGCTAGCTTATGCCATTGCACTAACCTCCTGATGTCCGACCAGGATTAGCTAACCTTCGTGCTCCTCCGTTACTCTTTGGGAGGAGACCGCCCCAGTCAAACTACCCACCAGACACTGTCCGCAACCCGGATCACGGGTCTACGTTAGAACACCAGCCATTAAAGGGTGGTATTTCAAGGACGGCTCCACGCAGACTGGCGTCCACGCTTCAAAGCCTCCCACCTATCCTACACATCAAGGACCAGTGTTCAGTGTCAAGCTATAGTAAAGGTTCACGGGGTCTTTCCGTCTTGCCGCGGGTACACTGCATCTTCACAGCGAGTTCAATTTCACTGAGTCTCGGGTGGAGACAGCCTGGCCATCATTACGCCATTCGTGCAGGTCGGAACTTACCCGACAAGGAATTTCGCTACCTTAGGACCGTTATAGTTACGGCCGCCGTTTACCGGGGCTTCGATCAAGAGCTTCGCGTTGCCGCTAACCCCATCAATTAACCTTCCGGCACCGGGCAGGCGTCACACCGTATACGTCCACTTTCGTGTTTGCACAGTGCTGTGTTTTTAATAAACAGTTGCAGCCAGCTGGTATCTTCGACTGATTTCAGCTCCACCCGCAGGGGCTTCACCTACATATCAGCGTGCCTTCTCCCGAAGTTACGGCACCATTTTGCCTAGTTCCTTCACCCGAGTTCTCTCAAGCGCCTTGGTATTCTCTACCTGACCACCTGTGTCGGTTTGGGGTACGATTTCGTGTTACCTGATGCTTAGAGGCTTTTCCTGGAAGCAGGGCATTTGTTACTTCAGCACCGTAGTGCCTCGTCATCACACCTCAGCGTTAATAAGGTACCGGATTTACCTGGAACCTCCGCCTACATGCTTAAACCGGGACAACCGTCGCCCGGCTAACATAGCCTTCTCCGTCCCCCCTTCGCAGTAACACCAAGTACAGGAATATTAACCTGTTTCCCATCGACTACGCCTTTCGGCCTCGCCTTAGGGGTCGACTCACCCTGCCCCGATTAACGTTGGACAGGAACCCTTGGTCTTCCGGCGAGCGGGCTTTTCACCCGCTTTATCGTTACTTATGTCAGCATTCGCACTTCTGATACCTCCAGCATGCCTCACAGCACACCTTCAACGGCTTACAGAACGCTCCCCTACCCAACAACACATAGTGTCGCTGCCGCAGCTTCGGTGCATGGTTTAGCCCCGTTACATCTTCCGCGCAGGCCGACTCGACCAGTGAGCTATTACGCTTTCTTTAAATGATGGCTGCTTCTAAGCCAACATCCTGGCTGTCTGTGCCTTCCCACATCGTTTCCCACTTAACCATGACTTTGGGACCTTAGCTGGCGGTCTGGGTTGTTTCCCTCTTCACGACGGACGTTAGCACCCGCCGTGTGTCTCCCGTGATAACATTCTTCGGTATTCGTAGTTTGCATCGGGTTGGTAAGCCGGGATGGCCCCCTAGCCGAAACAGTGCTCTACCCCCGAAGATGAGTTCACGAGGCGCTACCTAAATAGCTTTCGGGGAGAACCAGCTATCTCCCGGTTTGATTGGCCTTTCACCCCCAGCCACAAGTCATCCGCTAATTTTTCAACATTAGTCGGTTCGGTCCTCCAGTTAGTGTTACCCAACCTTCAACCTGCCCATGGCTAGATCACCGGGTTTCGGGTCTATACCCTGCAACTTAACGCCCAGTTAAGACTCGGTTTCCCTTCGGCTCCCCTATACGGTTAACCTTGCTACAGAATATAAGTCGCTGACCCATTATACAAAAGGTACGCAGTCACACCACGAAGGTGCTCCCACTGCTTGTACGTACACGGTTTCAGGTTCTTTTTCACTCCCCTCGCCGGGGTTCTTTTCGCCTTTCCCTCACGGTACTGGTTCACTATCGGTCAGTCAGGAGTATTTAGCCTTGGAGGATGGTCCCCCCATATTCAGACAGGATACCACGTGTCCCGCCCTACTCTTCGAGTTCACAGCCTGTGTGCTTTCGTGTACGGGACTGTCACCCTGTACCGTGCGACTTTCCAGACGCTTCCACTAACACACAAGCTGATTCAGACTCTGGGCTGCTCCCCGTTCGCTCGCCGCTACTGGGGGAATCTCGGTTGATTTCTTTTCCTCGGGGTACTTAGATGTTTCAGTTCCCCCGGTTCGCCTCGTTAACCTATGTATTCAGTTAACGATAGTGCAACGAATTGCACTGGGTTTCCCCATTCGGACATCGCCGGGTCAAAGGTTCATATCACCTCGCCGGCGCTTTTCGCAGATTAGCACGTCCTTCATCGCCTCTGACTGCCAGGGCATCCACCGTGTACGCTTAGTCGCTTAACCTCACAACCCGAAGATGTTTCACTTCTGATTGCGAAAATTTGAGAGACTCAAACACACCATTAAAGATGTGTCGTTTCAATTTTCAGCTTGATCCAGATTTTTAAAGAGCAAATATCTCAAACGTGACTCGTAAGTCAGTTTTGAGATATGACGGCAGGTGACTTTCACTCACGAACCAGCAAGTGGCGTCCCCTAGGGGATTCGAACCCCTGTTACCGCCGTGAAAGGGCGGTGTCCTGGGCCTCTAGACGAAGGGGACACTGAAGTCTCAATCGCAAGACGCCTTGCTATTTACTTTTCATCAGACAATCTGTGTGAGCACTACAAAGGCAGGTTCTTTAAGGTAAGGAGGTGATCCAACCGCAGGTTCCCCTACGGTTACCTTGTTACGACTTCACCCCAGTCATGAATCACAAAGTGGTAAGCGCCCTCCCGAAGGTTAAGCTACCTACTTCTTTTGCAACCCACTCCCATGGTGTGACGGGCGGTGTGTACAAGGCCCGGGAACGTATTCACCGTAGCATTCTGATCTACGATTACTAGCGATTCCGACTTCATGGAGTCGAGTTGCAGACTCCAATCCGGACTACGACGCACTTTATGAGGTCCGCTTGCTCTCGCGAGGTCGCTTCTCTTTGTATGCGCCATTGTAGCACGTGTGTAGCCCTACTCGTAAGGGCCATGATGACTTGACGTCATCCCCACCTTCCTCCAGTTTATCACTGGCAGTCTCCTTTGAGTTCCCGGCCGGACCGCTGGCAACAAAGGATAAGGGTTGCGCTCGTTGCGGGACTTAACCCAACATTTCACAACACGAGCTGACGACAGCCATGCAGCACCTGTCTCAGAGTTCCCGAAGGCACCAATCCATCTCTGGAAAGTTCTCTGGATGTCAAGAGTAGGTAAGGTTCTTCGCGTTGCATCGAATTAAACCACATGCTCCACCGCTTGTGCGGGCCCCCGTCAATTCATTTGAGTTTTAACCTTGCGGCCGTACTCCCCAGGCGGTCGACTTAACGCGTTAGCTCCGGAAGCCACGCCTCAAGGGCACAACCTCCAAGTCGACATCGTTTACGGCGTGGACTACCAGGGTATCTAATCCTGTTTGCTCCCCACGCTTTCGCACCTGAGCGTCAGTCTTTGTCCAGGGGGCCGCCTTCGCCACCGGTATTCCTCCAGATCTCTACGCATTTCACCGCTACACCTGGAATTCTACCCCCCTCTACAAGACTCTAGCCTGCCAGTTTCGAATGCAGTTCCCAGGTTGAGCCCGGGGATTTCACATCCGACTTGACAGACCGCCTGCGTGCGCTTTACGCCCAGTAATTCCGATTAACGCTTGCACCCTCCGTATTACCGCGGCTGCTGGCACGGAGTTAGCCGGTGCTTCTTCTGCGGGTAACGTCAATCGCTGAGGTTATTAACCTCAACGCCTTCCTCCCCGCTGAAAGTACTTTACAACCCGAAGGCCTTCTTCATACACGCGGCATGGCTGCATCAGGCTTGCGCCCATTGTGCAATATTCCCCACTGCTGCCTCCCGTAGGAGTCTGGACCGTGTCTCAGTTCCAGTGTGGCTGGTCATCCTCTCAGACCAGCTAGGGATCGTCGCCTAGGTGAGCCGTTACCCCACCTACTAGCTAATCCCATCTGGGCACATCTGATGGCAAGAGGCCCGAAGGTCCCCCTCTTTGGTCTTGCGACGTTATGCGGTATTAGCTACCGTTTCCAGTAGTTATCCCCCTCCATCAGGCAGTTTCCCAGACATTACTCACCCGTCCGCCGCTCGCCGGCAAAGTAGCAAGCTACTTTCCGCTGCCGCTCGACTTGCATGTGTTAGGCCTGCCGCCAGCGTTCAATCTGAGCCATGATCAAACTCTTCAATTTAAGTTTGATGCTCGTGAATTAAACTTCGTAATGAATTACGCATGTTCACTCAGAGACTTGGTATTCATTTATTGTCCGAAGACATTAAGAATCCATGTCACTTTGAGTGCCCACACAGATTGTCTGATAAATTGTTAAAGAGCAGTGCAACGCGGCTTTCGCTCACCGTTGCGAGGTGGCGTATATTACGCTTTCCTCTTTCAGAGTCAACCCGTTATTTCAGGATTTTTTCTCTTCAACCGACCGGGCTGTTTGTGAAGTGATTCACATCCGCCGTGTCGATGGAGGCGCATTATAGGGAGTTCCCGAACGACCGCAACCGAAAAGTTGCAAAAAAATGACTGACTGCTGCATTCCCCAGCAAAACCCCGCCTTATACCCTTTTATGCACAAAGTTATCCACAATCATGCACGGTTCCCGACGCGATCCCACGAATTGAGCGGTAAGATCAACTATACTAGCGGCAAATACTCTCCTCTGTGCAGGCCGCATCATGACCACACAACGCCTCACCCGTGACTGGCGTCTCCCTACCGCTGGGTTGATGCTTCTGGTAATTCTCTTTGCCGGTTTTACCCTGCATACGCACTGGAACGCCTTTATCCAGTGGTGTCTTGCCACACAAATTACCCTGCACCGTTATCTGGTGATGTATCTGCTGCAGCTTAATAATCACCAGTACAGCGGAGGATTATGGCTGTTAACGGGGGCTTTCCTTTATGGTGTCCTTCACGCCATCGGACCCGGGCACGGAAAATTCATTGTGACAACCTATCTGACTACCAATAAGGAAAGCGAGCTGGCCACCCGGGTCGTTCCCTTCCTGGGCAGCCTGATGCAGGGCGTCAGCGCCATTCTGTTTGTCTTTATTCTGGCGGTAGGATTTAACCTCGCCTCAGGGGATATTAGTACCAGCCGCTGGTATGTGGAGAAGATCAGCGCAGTGCTTATTGGCGCATTCGGCGCATTTGTCATTTACCAGGCGCTGAAAAGTCTGCGTCCGCGCAGAATGTCTGTCTCTGCCATTAAGCCACTTCATCAGCACGGCGAACACTGTGGCTGCGGCCATCACGGCGTAGGTACAGACCTGACGCAGGGCGACTGGAAAACCCGTCTGGGCGTGATTCTGGCGATTGGCGCACGCCCGTGCAGCGGGGCGATCATGATTCTGATGTTTTCGAACGCGCTGGGCATTGTCACCTGGGGGGTGGCCGCAGTCATGACCATGTCTCTGGGAACCGCCCTCTCTATTGTGGGGCTGTCCCTTGCTGTAAGGTACGCCCGCGAACGCACGGTGACCTGGTTCGGAGAAAGCGCCTCATTAAGATGGCTGGTACCGGCAGTCAAAATAGCCGGAGGGATAGTCCTGATCCTATTCGCGACAGTGCTGTTCCTGACGGTGATCCCCATCAGTGCCAATGGCGACTACATCGCCGCCGGATGCTAATAAAAGAAAACCCGCCGTTGGCGGGTTTCTTTATTACTCGTTGATGCGTGGATGCTGATCCACCAGTCGGGAGCGTTTTTTCTGCAGCTCTTCAATCTCAGCGTCAATATCCTCAATCTTCTGCTCTACATTATCGTAGTGCTCACGCAGGATCTCTTTCGCTTCCTGGATATCCGATGCCGCAGGCGTTGCGCCTTTCAGAGGACGATTTGCCGTCTCCTTCATGGTAATACCGGTAATCAAACCAATCACCGCGATCACCATCAGGTAATAAGCAGGCATCATCAGGTTCTGTGTGCTCTCCACCAGCGAGGCGGCAAGCGTTGGGGTCAGACCGGCAATCAGCACCGAGATGTTAAAGGCTGCGGCCAGCGCGCTGTAGCGAATGTGGGTCGGGAACATTGCGGGCAGCGTTGAGGCCATCACCCCGATAAAGCAGTTAAGGATCACCGCCAGCATCAGCAGACCGGCAAAAATCAGCCCCAGCACATCACTGTTAATAAGAATAAATGCCGGGATTGCCAGAGCAAACAGCGCAACGCTTCCCAGAATAATGAACGGTCGACGACCAAAACGGTCACTCAACAGGCCCATAATCGGCTGCACAAACAGCATACCCACCATGATGGCGATAATAATCAGCACACCGTGATCTTCCGAATAGTGCAGGTTATGCGACAGATAGCTCGGCATGTAGGTCAACAGCATGTAGTAGGTCACGTTGGTCGAAATCACCAGACCAATACAGGTCAGCAGGCTGCGCCAGTGCTTAGTGGCAATCTCTTTGAACGATACCTTAGGACCATCCTGCAGCCCTTCGCGGTCACCCTGCTCCAGTTTATCGACGTGCTGCTGGAAGGCAGGCGTCTCTTCCAGCGCATGACGCAGGTAGAGGCCAATAATCCCCAGCGGCAATGCCAGGAAGAACGGAATACGCCAGCCCCAGTCGAGGAAGTTATCTTCACCCACCACGGTTGAAATCAACACCACGACGCCCGCCCCCAGGACAAACCCGGCAATCGAGCCGAAGTCCAGCCAGCTTCCCATAAAACCGCGCTTACGGTCCGGGGAATACTCGGCAACGAAGATCGAGGCACCGGTATATTCACCGCCTACGGAGAAGCCCTGGGCCATCTTACAAATCAGCAGGAGAATGGGTGCCCAAATGCCGATGGTGGCGTAAGACGGTATAAGGCCGATACAGAATGTACTGATCGACATAATAACGATGGTGATAGCAAGGATCTTCTGGCGACCATATTTATCGCCGAGCATACCGAAGAACAGACCACCCAGCGGGCGAATCAGGAAGGGAACGGAGAACGTACCCAGTGCGGCAATCATCTGCAGGCTGGGATCGGCCCCGGGGAAAAACACTTTACCTAACGCATAGGCCACAAAACCGTAGACACCAAAATCGAACCATTCCATCGCATTACCGAGCGAGGCTGCGGTAATCGCTTTACGCAGCTTTGCGTCATCAATAATGGTGACGTCGCGAAGCGTGATGGGTTTAATCTTTTTCCTTCTCAGCATAGCTATCCTCGTTGACTCGGCCCTGTCTGTTTCACAGTCCAGTATGCGTTCTGTGAACCATGGGATCCGCTCCATGCGAATCGCCTTATTCAAGCGTAGCAGGTTTACTTACATTGACGTTTTACATCGATACAACCGAACCTGTTGACGCCTGCCTGGGCAGTTAATGACCTTTTTACCCTACCAGCGTTTATATTTGTGATCAACTTCACATATATTTTTGCGTCTGGTCAACTCAGTCCAATTTTTGTCAAGGAATGCCAATAAGCACTTCCTTACCCTCCCCAAAAGAACATCCTCACGCGCGTTTTTATTTCTTTCGTAACAGAAAAACAAACCACGTTAATTCACATCAACTTTACATAAATTTTCATCAACAGGATCCGGCCTCAAGCTTTACATTGAATATGTGACAAAGATAACTAAAACGATGTTTTATTTTCATTGAATCAATATTCCAATGATCGCATGATAAATCCGAATACAACGTTTTATGTGTTTTCAAAAGAGGCTAATCGCGAGCACACATTTAATTATGTTGCTGGGCCATCGAAAAAAGACGGCAAGCAATAAGAGCAATCAATTGAATTTATTGACTAATTTTTAACACCTATCCCCCGTGCTGCGGGATCCGATGTGAGGTTTGTCTATGAAGATTAAAGCCACGATAGAACGCATTCCTGGCGGTATGATGCTGGTTCCGCTGGTGCTGGGCGCGATCCTGAATACCCTTGCTCCCAATACCGGAGCTTATTTTGGCGGTTTCACTAAAGGCATGATAACGGGCACGGTTCCGATTCTTGCCGTCTGGTTTTTTTGTATCGGCGCGTCCATTAATTTGCGGGCAACGGGTACCGTATTACGGAAATCCGGAACGCTGGTGATAACCAAAATAGCGGTAGCCTGGGCGGCGGCAATGATATGCGCAATGTTCATTCCGGAGAATGGAATTCAGACCGGGTTCTTCGCGGGATTAACGGTCCTGGCAATTGTCTCGGCGATGGACATGACCAACGGCGGATTATACGCCAGCCTGATGAACCAGTACGGAACGAAAGAAGAGTCCGGCGCATTTGTGTTGATGTCACTGGAGTCCGGCCCATTAATGACGATGCTGATCCTGGGGTCTGCTGGCCTGGCCTCGTTTGAACCCCACCACTTTGTCGGCGCGATCCTGCCCTTCCTGGTCGGTTTCGCCCTTGGCAATCTCGATCGCGATCTGCGTGATTTCTTCAGCAAAGCCACGCCGGTGCTGATCCCTTTCTTCGGTTTCGCACTGGGGAACACCATCAACCTGAAGGTCATTCTCGATACAGGCCTGCTGGGGATTGTGCTGGGTGTCGCCGTGATCGTCATCACCGGCATTCCGCTGATTATTGCTGACCGCGTAATCGGAGGAGGAAACGGCACGGCGGGCGTCGCCGCCTCTTCAGCCGCAGGTGCTGCTGTCGCAAACCCGATGATTATTGCTCAGATTAACCCGGCCTTCGAACCGGTCGCTGCTTCAGCGACAGCACTGGTTGCCGCGAGCGTGATTGTCACCGCGATTCTGGTGCCCATCATCACGGCGCTGTATGCGAAGCGCTACGGGAATATGCATGAGACCCAGCCTGAACCGGAGCCAATAGAAGCGAATCATTAACACACCGCACCAGATCATCCCCTCTCCCCTTGGGGAGAGGATCGGGGTGATAAGGGATTCATCCAAAAATTTCTTCCACCATCCCGTCCACCAGCCGTTTTGCCGAACAAAGCCTCGGCATGCCCAGCGCGACGGTCTGCCAGTTTTGCGTCACTGACCAGCTCACCGGATGTTGATCCGCCTGACACCAGTCCCCCAGCCAGCCCAGCATATCTTTATGATCGATTAAGCCCGGAGAGGCCGGCGTTGTAAGCCACTGGTGATAGAAATGGCGGGTCGTGGGTGACGCATTGATACCCTGCGCCAGATAGTTAGCCGCCATGCTGCGCAGGTTATCCTTAAGCATTGCCGCCACATCTTCATTCGCGAGGCGGCATGCGTCACCAAATGCCCCCCAGCGCAGCTCTTCGAGGACGATAAAACAGCGCCCGGCCAGCGACCAGCCATCATAATGTCCGGCCCGCCAGCGGGTAAAAATCTGCTCGCTGTGCTCGCCCGCCTGCACCGTCAGCCCGCGCTGGGTTAGCGCCTTCTCTTTCCAGGCGGCGCGTTGGGTAAAATGAGAAGAGAGTTCAGCGTACTGCTGCATCAGTCCGGGGGACTGCTGGGCGCGCGGGTGCGTCTGCTGGCGCAAAGCAATCAGTTTCTCTGCCATCAGCGTCAGCGCGAGATGACCCGGGTCAAGCATGCCGGCCAGTTTTTCCGCCAGCCCCAGGCGCAGCGCCGCATTTTCATTGAGCATACCCGCCATCGCCCAGGGGCGTAGCCGGGTATGCGTCATGATTTCCTGAGTCAAACGCTCACGAAACTGAAGCTGTTGAGGTCCCAGGTGAGGATGACGCGCCGCGTCCACTCCCTGAACCAGATCGACCATAAATTTTGGATTAATACACTCCAGCGTTCGCCCGGGGCCATCCAGTAGTGGTGTTGTCATGGTTGCTCTGCCGCGAATAGAGTTTGAATATCATCGCGTAACAGTCGGGTATCTTCCTGTATCCACGTCGCAGTAGTAATACTTTGCTTCAACAACTGGCAGAGCGCTCGGGTTGAATGCTCATTCTGTTGACGCACTGCGAGGCTATCACGCAAGCTTTCCTGTAACCCGGTCAGGCACAACGAAAATTCTGCAAAGAACGTTGCCATTCCTGCCGTAACAGAGACATCGACCTGCGCGGACAAAGCTTTACGTATTTGTTCACAAAACTGATCAATATGTTGCTTAAATTTGTCATGTAGCTGCGCAATGTCGATAACATAGCGCGTGCGCGTTTCCACATACTCATCCCAGCCCCAGCCCGGATTATTGAGCCAACGAGAGACCGTTTCACGCATGCTGCTCCCACCGGAGGGAGGGGCGGCCTGGCTGTCGTCCTGTGCAATCGCATCGTTGAACAGCGCTCGCGTATTGAAGTTAAGCTGGCTTGCCTGAAACGCGGGGAAACTTATCCGCGCCCGAAAACCCGCATGGCTCAGATGCTCTTTAATACGCGTTTCGATGGGGCGCACGGCTTCGTTCAGGGAACGCGCCAGCGTAGATTCAAGCTGGTCGAAGCGTAACGCCAGCTCCCGGCAAATCTTCGTCTGTGCATCCAGCATCACCAGCTCGCAGGAGGAGCGGATTTTACTCAGCGCGATCTGCGCCTGCCCTTCATCTTCCAGAACCAGCTGTTTCAGCTCGTGCAGCTCGTCACCGCGAAGGTTCTGCCGATCGATACCTGCCAAATCAAGAATATGCTGAGCGCTGAACACCTCACCAATCGCCTGGTGAAGCGCAGTTTTTTGGGCTCCCATAAAGTCCGTAGTGGCGTTCAGAGCCTCTTCAACCTCATGTTTCACCTCATCGCTCACCACGCTCTGACGCGTCTGCAGAAGCGCCATGTCCTCTTCCAGACGTGCGATGTTCAGTTCCAGCGCCTCAAAAGCCACCGTCAATCCCTGATAGCGGAAGTCGAGGTACTCCCGGGCATTTTGCGCGTAGTTAAGCAGCTTATGCGAGGCCGAACGCAGCGCGTAAAGCGAAGCATTGGCATAGGCGGCGTAAATCAGTTTGCGTATCGGTTGTTCGAATAGCGAATCTTCCCAGAGCAAATCGGCAGAATGACGAATATGGTCGATATCGTCCAGGTCCGCCGTGCGCCAGCGACGTCCAAGCGCAGCTTCAGCAAAATCCTGCACCCAGGGTTGCTCCTGATGATCCGGCAGTTGTCCGTGGGTACTCATCTCGTAGCGAGCGCGGTTCGCCAGGTAGGCCCACATGGACGAAACGGGGTAGATCTGGCCAGGCGAAATATTGCCTTTCATTAAGGTGCCGGAGATCATCGCCCGGATCTGCTCTTCATCGTCGCTATTGCGATCTTTCTGATCGAATTTATTGACCAGCGCATACAGCGGCACGGATTTTCCCGCCGCAGAAATGGCCTGGCGGACTTCTTCATCAGAGATGGATTTAAGCTGGGTATAATCCATCACGGCCAGCACCGCCGACGCGCGGGACAACTGCTCGCTGAGCATTTTTTGCAGGTGCGGCTGTCCGGCCTCATTCGGCCCGGGCGTATCGAGCAGCGTCAGCTGTCCGAGGTGAGCATCCAGACCCGCAAGATGCACGAACTCCACTTCAATTACCGGGATATGTTCGATAGCCGCATACTCAGAGAACGGAAACTCTACACCTAATGCCTGGGAAAGCCTCACCAGGTCGTTGAGACTTTTCAGACAGTGAAATATCGGCTGTGCGCCCAGGTGATGCTTCTCAAACGCTTCCCCTTTTTCAATGCGCTCCAGCAGCGTATTCATGTCTTTATCAATTTCCAGACGCTGAGCCAGCTTCCCGCGGTCGTAATCGCATAGCTTTTTCTGGAGCAGTTGGATCAATTCATCAATGGGCGAGGCATGCGAGAAATGCAGCACCGGCTCCTTCTGACCCGGCGTGTGGCGAATCAGAGTAGGAAGTGCCGTCATCGGACGATTGCGATTCGGCAACACTTCGGTCCCCACAATCGCATTAATGGTGGTTGATTTTCCCGCCTTCATGGTGCCCACAATGGCCAGGACCATTTCCAGCCGGGTTATTTTTCGTAATTCATTATTCAGCATCGCCTGCTGCGCTTCGACGCCGCGCGCGCTAAAATGCAAAGGTAAAACGTTGTTCTTTTCACCCGTAATAGCAGCCGCGGTGCTCTCCAGCATCGCAGTCGGCATTGATTTCAACGTATCAAGGTTTTGCAGGGCGAGCTGTAGCAAACGCTCAGCTTCCTGGCTTAATTCAAAAATGGTCTGTGTGTGCATGATAAAAGCCTTTCCTTAACGCAAATTTATTACTTTTATTAAGCCACTGGTATTAATTATGTTGTTCAGGCTTATATGATTACGTGTGGAAAACATGTTCGCCGAAATATAACTGATTGATGATAATCAGAAATAATTCACTATCCTTGCATGGCGTGTATAGCTTCCCTCCTGGCCTGACAGCCAAAAGAAAAAAAGCGTAGCCCATTTTTAAGAAACTTCAGGATATATCATCATTATTTCCCCCCTAAAAAGAGAGGTAATACCCCACTGCCATAAGATATGTAGAGCAGCGAAGTCCAGAGATAAATAACAATGTGTCGCTTCACCTTATCCGAAATGAAGGAACGTAGCAATTTGCCGCAATAAAATATTCGATATATTTAGCGTCATTTCTTCCCACCGTGTTAATGAGGTAAGCATCGCTTAACTGACTGACAGGAAGTGTCACTCCCGATACGTTTTTTGCATTTTTTTAATTCACAATGTCACCGACAAACGTGTGGATTTGCGCTATACTTGCCGCCTTTTTCGGCACGCTGCCGTCATTTAGCTGGCACTTTCCAGCGCGTTTACACTTTTTGAGGATACCGATATGTCACTCCCACACTGCCCAAAATGCAATTCTGAATACACCTATGAAGATAATGGCATGTTCATCTGCCCGGAATGCGCTCATGAATGGAATGATGCCGAACCATCAAACGATGCTGATGCACTTGTCGTCAAAGATGCGAACGGCAATCTGCTGGCGGACGGCGACAGCGTCACCGTGATTAAAGATCTGAAAGTGAAAGGCAGCTCTTCCATGCTGAAGATCGGCACCAAAGTGAAGAATATCCGTCTGGTTGAAGGCGATCATAATATCGACTGCAAAATTGACGGCTTCGGTCCGATGAAGCTGAAATCAGAGTTTGTGAAAAAGAACTGATTTACCCGCCCGGTGGCGCTTCGCTTACCGGGCTTTCGGGCACTACACTTAACGGGCTTATCTTACGTGAGGTAAAGATTATGCCGTTAAGTCCCTACATCTCTTTTGCCGGCAACTGCGCTGAGGCCACCGTCTTTTACCAGCAAGCCGTCGGCGCAGAACTTCTCTATAAAATCACCTTCGGTGAAATGCCAAAAAGCGATAACAGCGAAGAAGGCTGTCCGTCCGGTATGCAATTTCCGGATTCGGCTATCGCCCACTCCAACGTCCGCATTGCGGGCAGCGATATCATGATGAGCGACGGGATGCCGCCCGGCAGCAACGCGCAGTACGCGGGTTTTACGCTGGTGCTTGACACCCAGGACGTCAATGAAGGCAAGCGCTGGTTCGACAACCTCGCCGCGGGCGGGAACATCGACATGGCGTGGCAGGAGACCTTCTGGGCGCACGGTTTCGGTAAAGTCACCGACCAATACGGCGTGCCGTGGATGATTAACGTCGTCAAGCAACAAACGTCGTAGGCAGGACACGCGCAGCGCATCCGCCCACAGCGCCGGTGGCGCTGCGCTGACCGGGCCTACGGTGATTGTCATCAAACTCCGCTCAACTCTTCAAACTCCCGCAACCTGCACTTAACCCAAATGTCACATTGATGCGCCAGCATGAGGCCACATTTATCGTGAGGCCCAGCACATGCAAACTGTCATCCGCGTCGAGAAACTGAGCAAGACCTTCAATCACAACAAGGCTCTGCATGCCGTTGATCTGACCGTCCGGCAGGGCGACATGGTGGCGCTTCTCGGGCCTTCTGGCTCGGGTAAATCCACCCTTCTGCGCCATTTGAGCGGGCTTATCACCGGCGATAAAACGCCGGAAAGCCACGTCGAGCTGCTGGGTAATACCGTACAGCGCGCCGGGCGTCTGGCGAGCGATATCCGCAAGAGCCGCGCCCAGACGGGCTACATCTTCCAGCAGTTCAACCTGGTAAACCGCCTGACGGTGCTGGAGAACGTGCTGATTGGCGCGCTCGGCAGCACCCCGTTCTGGCGCACCTGTCTGCGCTGGTTCACCCCTTCCCAGAAGCAGGAAGCCTTACAGGCGCTGACCCGCGTCGGTATGGCGCATTTCGCCCACCAGCGCGTCTCCACCCTGTCCGGCGGGCAGCAGCAGCGCGTGGCGATTGCGCGCGCGCTGATGCAGAAAGCGCAAATCATTCTTGCTGACGAACCCATCGCCTCGCTGGACCCGGAGTCCGCCCGCATCGTGATGGAGACCCTGCGCGACATTAACCAGAACGACGGCATTACCGTGGTGGTCACGCTCCATCAGGTGGATTACGCCCTGCGCTACTGCGAACGCATCGTCGCCCTGCGTCAGGGGCACGTGTTCTTTGATGGCGCGAGCCATCAGTTTGATAACGAACGTTTTGACCATCTCTACCGCAGCATTAACCGCGTCGAAGAGAACGCGCAGGCTGCTTAAATAAACCCGATCCGAGGAAAGTACATGAGCTACAAAGCCGTTGCCGCGCTGGCCTTTACCAGCATGTTCAGCCTCAGCACCCTGTTAAGCCCGGCGTATGCGGAAGAGCAGGAAAAAGCGCTGAACTTCGGCATTATTTCGACGGAATCACAGCAGAACCTGAAACCTCAGTGGGAACCGTTCCTGAAAGATATGGAAACCAAACTGGGGATCAAAGTGAACGCCTTCTTCGCCCCGGACTACGCGGGCATCATCCAGGGGATGCGCTTTAATAAAGTGGACATCGCCTGGTACGGCAACCTCTCCGCCATGGAAGCGGTGGACCGCGCGAACGGCCAGGTCTTTGCCCAGACCGTCGCGGCCGATGGCTCCCCTGGCTACTGGAGCGTGCTGATCGTCAACAAAGACAGCCCGATCAACAACCTCAATGACATGCTCGCCAAACGCAAAGAGCTGACCTTCGGCAACGGCGACCCGAACTCTACCTCCGGCTACCTTGTCCCTGGCTACTACGTCTTCGCCAAAAACAACGCCTCCGCCAGTGACTTCAAGCGCACCGTAAACGCCAGCCACGAAACCAACGCTCTGGCGGTGGCCAACAAGCAGGTGGACGTTGCCACCAACAACACCGAGAACCTCGACAAGCTGAAAACCTCAGCGCCGGACAAGCTTAAAGAGATCAAGGTTATCTGGAAATCGCCGCTGATCCCGGGCGACCCAATCGTGTGGCGTAAAAACCTGTCCGAAAGCACCAAGGACAAGGTGTACGACTTCTTTATGACCTATGGCAAAACGCCGGAAGAGAAAGCGGTTCTCGAACGTCTGGGCTGGGCACCGTTCCGCCCGTCAAGCGACCTGCAGCTGGTTCCGATTCGCCAGCTGGCGCTGTTTAAAGAGATGCAGGGCGTCAAGGACAGCAAGGGACTGAAGGACGAGGAAAAGACCAGCAAAGTGGCCGAGATTCAGGCCCAGCTTGAAGACCTCGACCGCCTGACCGCCGCGCTCGGCGCGATGACTAGCGTGAATAAAGCGGTGCAGTAACTTTCTCCCCTCTCCCTTGAGGGAGAGGGAGAACAGATTAAGGAGCCAACATGCAAACCATCACTCTCCCGCCGCCAAAGCGCGGCTGGTTCTCGCTCATAAGCTGGGCCATCCTGCTGGCGGTGCTGGTTATCTCCTGGAAGGGCGCGGAAATGGATCCGCTGCTGCTCTTCAAAGACGCGGGCAATATGGCGACCTTCGCCGCCGACTTCTTCCCGCCGGACTTCAGCCAGTGGCAGGACTACCTCAGTGAAATGGCGGTCACCCTGCAAATCGCCGTCTGGGGCACCGCGCTTGCCGTCATTCTCTCCGTTCCGTTTGGCCTGATGAGCGCTGAAAACATCGTGCCGTGGTGGATATACCAGCCCATGCGCCGCCTGATGGACGCCTGTCGCGCCATCAACGAAATGGTCTTTGCGATGCTGTTCGTGGTCGCCGTTGGCCTGGGTCCGTTCGCGGGCGTGATGGCGCTGTTCATCCACACCACCGGCGTGCTCTCCAAGCTGCTCTCGGAAGCGGTCGAAGCCATCGAACCCGGCCCGGTGGAAGGTATTCGCGCAACCGGCGCCAACAAAATCGAAGAGATCCTCTACGGCGTCCTGCCGCAGGTGATGCCGCTGCTGATCTCCTACTCGCTGTACCGCTTCGAATCCAACGTTCGCTCCGCCACCGTGGTCGGTATGGTGGGCGCAGGCGGGATTGGCGTCACCCTGTGGGAAGCGATTCGCGGTTTCCAGTTCCAGCAAACCTGCGCCCTGATGGTGCTCATCATCGTCACCGTCAGCCTGCTGGATTTCCTCTCTCAACGTTTGCGTAAGCACTTCATCTGAGAAGCGAGGCTTTGTTTTCTATGCACTTATCCAGACATCCGACCAGTTACCCCACCCGATGGCAAGAGATCGCGGCAAAGCTCGAAGTGGAGCTGCGCACGCACTACCGCTGCGGGGACTACCTCCCTGCCGAGCAGCAGCTTGCTGACCGCTATGAAGTGAACCGCCACACCCTGCGTCGCGCCATTGACCAGCTGGTCGAGCGCGGCTGGGTGCAGCGCCGTCAGGGCGTGGGCGTGCTGGTGCTGATGCGCCCGTTCGACTACCCGCTGAACGCCCAGGCGCGCTTTAGCCAGAACCTGCTGGATCAGGGCAGCCATCCGACCAGCGAAAAGCTGCTCTCGGTATTAAGACCGGCCTCCAGCCACGTGGCGGACGCGCTGGGCATTAAGGAGGGCGACAACGTCATCCACCTGCGCACGCTGCGCCGCGTCAACGGCGTGGCGGTGTGCCAGATCGATCACTACTTCGCGGACCTCACCCTCTGGCCGGTGCTGCAGAATTTCTCCAGCGGATCGCTGCATGATTTTCTCCAGAATGCAACAGGCATTGCGCTGAAACGCACCCAGACGCGCATCAGCGCCCGCCGCGCGCAGGCGAAAGAGAGCAAAGTACTCGAAATTCCCAATATGGCCCCGCTGCTCTGCGTGCGCACCCTCAACCACCGTGACGGCGAGATCGACGCGACGGAATACTCCGTCAGCCTGACCCGCGCCGACATGATCGAATTCACCATGGAGCACTGAATGCACTTCGACACCGCCACCCGACAACGCTGGATGCGCGTGCTGGCCCACAGCCAGCCTGCTGCGCTGGCTGCCCGCATGAACGCGCTCAGCCTGACGCCAGACTACGACACCCTTCGCGCACCGGAGATCGGCCTCGTTCAGATCCAGGCGCGCATGGGCGGCACCGGAGAACGCTTTTTCGCCGGAGATGCCACCCTCACCCGCGCAGCGATCCGCCTGCACAGCGGCACGCTGGGCTACGGCTACGTGCTGGGGCGTGATAAAGCGCACGCCGAGCGCTGCGCGGTCATCGACGCGCTTTTACAGGAACAACCCCATTTCCAGACGCTGATGGAAACCCTTATTTCCCCGCTGGAGGCCGACCGCGCCGCACGTCTTGCCGCGCGTCAGGCCGAAGTGAATACCAGCCGGGTCGACTTCTTTACGCTCGTTCGCGGAGACAACGCATGACGCTTCAACCCGCTTTTACCCTGGCCGTCCAGGATGCCCAACACAGTTTTCGTCGCCTGCTGAAAGCCATGAGCGAGCCGGGCGTGATTGTCTCGCTGCACCAGCTCTCTCAGGGCTGGCTGCCGCTGAACCTGGCGACCACCAGCGTGCTGCTGACCCTGGCCGACAACGATACCCCGGTATGGCTTTCGGGCGCCCTGTCTAACGATATCGCCAGCCAGAACCTGCGTTTTCACACCGGCGCCCCGCTGGTTGAACAGCCGCAGCAGGCAATCTTTGCCGTGGCCGACGAACAAATCAGTCATGAACAGCTGAATGCCCTGAGCGAAGGCTCCGCCGTCGCCCCGGAAACCAGCGCCACGCTGATTTTGCAGGTCACCAGCCTGAGCGGTGGCCGCATGCTGCGCCTGACGGGGGCAGGCATCGCCGATGAGCGCATGGTTGCGCCGCAGCTGCCGGAGTGCATCATTCACGAGCTGACCGAGCGCCCGCACCCGTTCCCGCTGGGCATTGACCTGATCCTGACCTGCGGTGAGCGCCTGCTGGCCATCCCGCGGACCACCCACGTGGAGGTGTGCTGATGTACGTTGCCGTCAAAGGGGGCGAGAAGGCTATCGCCGCCGCCCATGCGCTGCAGGCGCACAGACGACGGGGTGATGAACAGCTCCCTGAGCTAAGCGTCGCCCAGATTGAACAGCAGCTCAATCTCGCCGTCGACCGGGTGATGACCGAAGGCGGCATCGCTGACCGCGAGCTGGCGGCGCTGGCCCTGAAGCAGGCCAGCGGCGATAACGTGGAAGCGATCTTCCTGCTGCGCGCTTACCGCACTACGCTTGCCAAACTGGCGGTGAGCGAGCCGGTCAATACCGCGGAGATGCGCCTGGAGCGCCGCATTTCTGCCGTTTATAAAGACATCCCCGGCGGCCAGCTGCTTGGCCCCACGTACGACTACACCCACCGCCTGCTGGATTTTACCCTGCTGGCGAACGGCGAAGCGCCGACGCTCAGCACCTCCGATGCCGAACAGGAACCGTCTCCGCACGTCTTCAGCCTGCTGGCAAAACAGGGCCTGGCGAAGGCGGAAGAAGATTCTGGCGCGCAGCCGGATGACATCACCCGCACGCCGCCGGTTTACCCGTGCTCGCGCTCGTCCCGCCTGCAGCAGCTGATGCGCGGCGACGAAGGCTATCTGCTGGCGCTAGCCTACTCCACCCAGCGCGGCTACGGGCGCAACCACCCGTTTGCCGCCGAAATTCGCAGCGGCTATATCGACGTCGAAATCGTGCCGGAAGAGCTGGGTTTCGCGGTGAACGTCGGCGAACTGCTGATGACCGAGTGTGAAATGGTCAACGGTTTCGTCGCCCCGGAAGACGAAGACCCGCACTTTACCCGCGGCTACGGGCTGGTATTCGGCCTCGGCGAGCGCAAGGCCATGGCCATGGCGCTGGTCGACCGCGCCCTGCAGGCACCGGACTACGGCGAGCACGTTGCAGGCCCGGCGCAGGACGAAGAGTTTGTGCTGGCCCACGCGGACAACGTCGAGGCCGCGGGCTTCGTCTCGCACCTCAAGCTGCCGCACTACGTCGATTTCCAGGCCGAACTGGAACTGCTGAAACGCCTGCAACGGGAGCGCAAACATGGCTAACTTAAGCGGCTACAACTTTGCCTATCTGGATGAGCAAACCAAACGCATGATCCGCCGAGCGATACTTAAAGCGGTGGCGATTCCGGGCTATCAGGTGCCCTTCGGCGGCCGCGAAATGCCGATGCCCTACGGCTGGGGCACGGGCGGCATCCAGATTACCGCCAGCGTGATCGGCGAGGCGGACGTGCTGAAGGTCATCGACCAGGGCGCCGACGACACCACCAACGCCGTGTCGATCCGCAGCTTCTTTCAGCGGGTAACGGGCGTCGCGACCACCGAAAAAACCGAAGACGCGACGCTGATCCAGACCCGCCACCGCATTCCGGAAACCCCGCTGACTGAAGATCAGATTCTGATTTTCCAGGTGCCGATTCCGGAGCCGCTGCGCTTTATCGAGCCGCGCGAAACGGAAACCCGCACCATGCACGCGCTGGAAGAGTACGGTGTCATGCAGGTGAAGCTGTATGAGGATATCGCCCGCTTCGGCCATATCGCCACCACCTACGCCTACCCGGTGAAGGTCAACGGGCGCTACGTCATGGACCCGTCGCCAATCCCAAAATTCGATAACCCGAAGATGGACATGATGCCGGCCCTGCAGCTTTTCGGCGCCGGGCGCGAAAAACGCATCTACGCCGTTCCACCTTACACCCGCGTGGAAAGCCTGGATTTCGACGATCACCCGTTTACGGTGCAGGAGTGGGACGAGCCGTGCGCCATCTGCGGATCCAAACACAGCTATCTGGATGAAGTGGTGCTGGATGACACTGGCAAACGGATGTTTGTCTGCTCCGACACCGATTTTTGCCGCCAACAGAGCGAGGCGAACGGCCAATGAAACCGCTGCTTTCGGTTAATAACCTGACCCACCTGTATGCGCCGGGCAAAGGCTTTAGCGACGTGTCGTTCGAGCTGTGGCCGGGCGAAGTGCTGGGCATTGTCGGCGAGTCCGGCTCCGGCAAAACCACCCTGCTGAAGTCCATCTCCGCGCGCCTTACGCCGCAACACGGCGAGATACTCTACCAGGGACACTCCCTCTTCGGCATGAGCGAGGCCGAGCGCCGCCGCCTGCTGCGCACCGAGTGGGGCGTGGTGCATCAGCACCCGATGGACGGCCTGCGCCGTCAGGTCTCTGCGGGGGGCAATATTGGCGAACGCCTGATGGCCACCGGCGCGCGCCACTACGGCAATATCCGCGCCACCGCCCAGCACTGGCTTGAAGAGGTGGAAATCCCCGCCTCGCGCATCGACGACCTGCCGACGACCTTCTCCGGTGGGATGCAGCAGCGCCTGCAGATCGCCCGCAACCTGGTCACCCATCCGAAGCTGGTGTTTATGGATGAACCCACCGGCGGGCTGGACGTCTCGGTGCAGGCGCGCCTGCTCGACCTGCTGCGCGGCCTGGTGGTGGAACTGAACCTTGCGGTGGTGATTGTCACCCACGATTTAGGTGTTGCGCGCCTGCTGGCGGACCGTCTGCTGGTGATGAAGCAGGGTCAGGTGGTGGAAAGTGGGTTAACTGACCGCGTGCTCGACGATCCCCACCATCCCTATACCCAGCTGCTGGTGTCGTCCGTGTTGCAGAACTAAGAGGCCAACATGATCCACGTACAAAACGTAAGTAAGACCTTTGTGCTCCACCAGCAAAACGGCGTACGCCTGCCGGTGCTGCAAAATGCCTCTCTGGAGGTTAATCGCGGCGAATGCGTGGTGCTGCACGGCCACTCCGGCAGCGGAAAATCGACCCTGCTGCGCTCCCTGTACGCCAACTATCTGCCCGACGAAGGCCATATTCATATTCGCCACGGCGAAGAATGGGTCGACCTGGTTCAGGCCCCCGCGCGTAAGGTGCTGGAGGTGCGCCGCTCAACGATCGGCTGGGTGAGCCAGTTTCTGCGGGTGATCCCGCGGATCTCCGCCCTGGATGTGGTCATGCAGCCGCTGCTGGATCTTGGCGTGCCGCGCGAAACCTGTGCCGCCAAAGCCGCCAGCCTCCTGACGCGCCTCAACGTGCCCGAGCGCCTGTGGCACCTTGCCCCGTCGACCTTTTCCGGCGGCGAGCAGCAGCGCGTCAATATCGCCCGCGGCTTTATTGTCGACTACCCGATTTTACTTCTGGATGAACCCACCGCCTCGCTCGACGCTAAAAACAGCGCGGCCGTGGTGGAACTGATCGAGCAGGCCAAAGCGCGCGGGGCGGCGATCGTCGGGATCTTCCACGATGAGAGCGTTCGCACCCGCGTCGCGGACAGAATGCACCCGATGGGGACAAACGTATGATTATCAATAACGTCAAGCTGGTGCTGGATAATGAGGTGGTTGACGGCTCGATTGAGATCCAGGACGGAACAATCCGCGCGTTTGCTGAAACCCAGAGCCGCTCGCCCGAGGCGATGGACGGTGAAGGCGGCTGGCTGCTGCCGGGGCTGATTGAACTGCATACCGATAATCTGGATAAATTCTTCACCCCGCGCCCGAAGGTCGACTGGCCCGCTCATTCTGCGATGAGCAGCCACGACGCGCTGATGGTCGCCAGCGGCATCACCACCGTACTGGACGCGGTGGCCATTGGTGACGTGCGCGACGGCGGCGACCGTCTGGAGAACCTGGAGAAGATGATCAACGCCGTGGAGGAGACGCAAAAGCGCGGCCTCAACCGCGCCGAGCACCGTCTGCACCTGCGCTGCGAGCTGCCGCACCACACCACCCTGCCGCTGTTTGAGAAGCTGGTAGGCCGCGAGCCGGTCTCGCTGGTCTCCCTGATGGACCACTCGCCGGGGCAGCGCCAGTTCGCCAACATTGAAAAGTATCGCGAATACTATCAGGGCAAATATTCTCTCAGCGATGCGGAGATGGCGCGTTACGAAGAAGAGCAGCTGGCGCTTGCGGCACGGTGGTCGCAGCCTAACCGTCTCAGGATTGCGGCGATGTGCCGGGACCGCAATATCGCGCTGGCCAGCCATGACGATGCCACGCACGATCACGTGCTCGAATCCCACCAGCTTGGCAGCGTGATCGCCGAATTTCCCACCACGTTCGAGGCGGCTGAAGCCTCCCGCAAGCACGGCATGAACGTGCTGATGGGCGCACCGAACATCGTGCGCGGCGGTTCACACTCCGGCAACGTCGCGGCAAGCAAGCTCGCGTCCCTTGGCCTGCTGGATATCCTCTCGTCCGACTACTACCCCGCCAGCCTGCTCGACGCGGCGTTCCGGGTGGCCGACGACGAGGGCAATCGCTTTACGCTGCCGCAGGCGATTCGCCTGGTGACAAAAAACCCGGCCTCGGCGCTTAATCTGCAGGATCGCGGCGAGATAGCCGAAGGCAAGCGGGCGGATCTGGTCCTGGCCCACCGCAGGGGCGAGAACGTTCATATCGACCACGTCTGGCGTCAGGGAAAGAGGGTGTTCTGATGGGAAGACTTATCTGGCTAATGGGGCCGTCCGGCTCCGGTAAGGACAGCCTGCTGTCCGCCTTACGGCAGCAGGAGCATCCCCAGCTGCTGGTGGCGCACCGTTACATTACCCGGGCGGCCAATGCGGGGAGTGAAAACCATATCGCCCTGAGCGAGCAGGAGTTTTTTACCCGTGCCGGGCAAAATCTGCTGGCGCTGAGCTGGCACGCCAATGGCTATTACTACGGAATCGGCATCGAGACCGATCTGTGGCTGCATGCGGGGTTCGACGTGCTGGTCAACGGCTCGCGTGCGCATCTTTCGCAAGCGCGCGCCCGCTATGGGGCGGCCCTGCTGCCGGTCTGCCTGCAGGTTTCACCGGAGGTCCTGCGCAGCCGGTTGCAGATACGGGGTCGTGAATCCGCCCGCGAGATCGACCAGCGGCTGGAGCGTGCGGCGCGCTACACCCCGTCCGACTGCCATATCCTTAATAACGACGGAAGTTTGCTACAGTCAGTCGAGACCTTTTTATCGCTTATCCGTCAGAAGGAGAAACAGCATGCCTGACTGCAGGCTTCGTCCCGCCACCGCCGACGATGCGCAAATCGTCTATGCGTTAATCTGCGAATTGAAACAGGCGGAATTCGATCGCCAGGCGTTTCACGCGGGCTATCTTGCCAATCTGCAGGATCACAATATGCGCTACCAGCTTGCCGAGCTGGACGGGCAGGTCATCGGCATGATCGGCCTGCACCTGCAGTTTCACCTCCATCACGCGCGCTGGATCGGCGAGATCCAGGAGCTGGTGGTGATGCCGCAGGCGCGCGGGCTAAAAGTGGGCAGCCATCTGCTCGCCTGGGCAGAGGACGTCGCGAGACAGGCCGGCGCTGAGCTGACCGAGCTCTCCACCAGCGTGAAGCGCACCGATGCCCATCGTTTTTACGTCCGTGAAGGATATACACAGAGCCATTTTCGATTCACTAAACCGCTGTAGAGGTGCGTTATGAGTCTGACGATCGCGTTAACAGGAACCGGAAGCGCGCAACTCGTGCCGGTCTTTGGCTGCGACTGCGCGGCGTGCCGCCGGGCGCGTCTGCAGGAGACCTATCGCCGTCGCCCCTGTAGCGCGGTGGTCAAATTCAACGATGCGGTGACCCTGCTGGACGCGGGTATTCCGCACCTGATGGACGACTGGCCCGCAGGCAGCTTTCAGCAGTTTTTGCTGACCCATTACCATATGGATCACGTTCAGGGGCTGTTCCCCCTGCGCTGGGGCGTGGGCGCGACGATCCCCGTTTACGGTCCGCCGGATGAAGCGGGCTGTGACGACCTGTTTAAACATCCGGGGATTCTGGATTTCAGCCATACGGTCGAACCGTTTGTGATGTTTGAACTTCAGGGAATGCGGGTTACGCCGCTGCCGCTCAACCATTCGAAACTGACCTTCGGGTATTTGCTGGAGTCGGCCCACAGCCGCGTAGCCTGGCTTTCCGATACCGCCGGGCTGCCGGAAAAAACGGTGAAGTTCCTGCTCAACAATCAGCCGCAGGCGATGATTATCGACTGCAGCCATGCACCGCGCGACGAAACGCCGCGAAACCATTGCGATTTAAATACCGTAATTGCGCTAAACGAGGTGATTGGCTGTCCGCAGGTGATCCTGACCCACATCAGCCATCAGTTTGACGTGTGGATGATGGATAACCCGCTGCCCGACGGCATTGAAGCAGGGTATGACGGGATGGTGCTGGTCCTGGATTAGTTTTCTCCCTCTCCCGTGGGAGAGGGTTGGGGTGAGGGCAAGAGGCCGCACTTAGCCTCGATCGTAATCGTCTTCCAACCTGCGCTCGTCCTCTTCCAGACGACGTCTGTCGTCATCCAGCTGGCGCTGGCGCTCGTCTAAACGGCGGCGCCTGTCTTCGAGCTGCCGACGACGATCGTCGTACTGTCGACTGTCGATTTGACGGCTGCGGTCATAACGATCGTCGTCGTCATTGCTGCGGCTGCTGCTGGGGTTGTAGGCATCGTTGATCGCCTGCTGAATGTTGCCAATAGCATCATCAACAATGTCGGCATGAGCCAGTTGGCTGGTGAGAGACAGCAGACCAAATAACAGAGCAGTTGAGTAACGTTTCATAAGGCCAGACTCGCAGGTGAACTGGCTTTACGATAATCAACGGCAGGAAACGGGGGTAGCGGAGGAATCTCAAATTACCATTACCTTACGCAGCGCCTGCGCCAGCTGCACCCGCGTAAACGGCTTACGCAGTAACGGAACGTCCGGCAGCTGAGGATTATGCGCAGGCCGTAAATCCTGGCCGCTGATCAGCAGCACCGGAAGCTGCGGATAGTGGCTGCGCACATGGCTAATCACCTCGGCTCCGCTCAGGCTTCCCGGCAACATCAGGTCGCTGATAAACATGCCAATATCCGGCGACGCCGCCAGCATGTTCAGCGCCTGCTCGCCGTTTTCCGCTTCGAGCGTCAGATAGCCAAGCTGGTGCAGCTGCTCGCACAGGGTCTGACGGACATCCGCCTCATCTTCCAGCACCAGCACCAGCCGCTCGCTATCGACGGAGGCGGTGGCAGATAATGCTTCATCAACTGCAGCAGCGGGCAGCGTCGAGCGCGGGAGGTGAAGCCGCACGGTCGTTCCCTGCCCCGGCGCGCTCTCGATCTCCACGCGACCGCCGGACTGGCGGACAAAGCCGTAGACCATCGACAGGCCTAATCCGCTTCCGCTCCCGGTCTGCTTGGTGGTGAAGAACGGCTCAAAGACCTGGGATTTCACCTCCTGCGACATGCCGCTGCCGCGGTCAATGACCTCCAGCGCCACCATATCCTGCCTGCGCCCGTCGCTGCGGGTGACGCGCTGATTCCAGGTCCGAATTTTAATCACTCCGCTTTGCCCTTCCATCGCATCGCGCGCGTTCATCACCAGGTTGATGATGGCGTTTTCCAGCTGGCTGACGTCTATCCAGGCGGGCCATGCAGGGGATTGCGCTTCAATCTCCAGGGTCAGGGTAGCAGGCAGGGAGTGGCGCAGCAGTTCCCGGAGGTTCTCCAGCAGCGGCAGCATCTCTACAGCATGCGGGGTCAGGGATTGCTTGCGGGAAAACGCCAGCAGTCGCTGGGTCAGCAAGGCGCCACGCTCGGCCGCCTTTAGCGCCCGGGTAATGCGCGGCGCGTCTTTTGATTCAGGGTCGGTGAGCTCAAGACTGCCGATGATCACCGCCAGCAGGTTATTAAAATCATGCGCCAGCCCGCCCGTCAGCTGTCCGACGGCCTTCATCTTCTGGCTGTGCAGGAGCGCCTCTTCAAGCCCCTGACGCTCAATGCGGTCGATCTCCATCTGCGTTGTTTTTTCTTTCAGCAGACGCGTGGTGTGTTCAAGCGAGGCGGTGTTGCGGGCAAAAACGTTGAACGCGCGCGCCAGCTCGCCCAGCTCATCGCGCCGCTGCAGGGCGGGAACGGAGACATCCTGTTCGCCGTGAGCAAGACGCGACATCGCCCGGGAAATGGCCGTCAGGTTTGAGGCCAGATGGCGGTAGATATACCAGCAGGCACACCCGGTGATGATCAACGCCAGCACGGCGAAGATGCTGATAAACACGCTGATGGATTGCAGTTCGTGATGGCTCTGGGCGGTGCGAAGCCGGGAGGCCTGCGCCACCTGCTCCACGTACTGATTGATGTCGCTGTTGAGGATTGCCACCAGCGCCTTGATGTGGAACATATACCAGCTTATCGCCAGATCGCTCTCCTCCAGCTGCTTCGACAGCGGGCCTAGCTTACCTAGCTCGGCATTAAAATCAGGCAGAACTTCCTTCACAACCGGCTGTGCGGCACTCCGGAGCAGCGTTGCGGCAACTGCGTCCAGCTGCTGAACGGTCGCGCGCGGCGAAGGGGTGTCAATGGCGGCGGCGATCAGCCGGTCCATCTCCATCAGTTGCTGCGCATTCGGTACGTTGCTGTCATAACGGCTGTTGATGTCCTGCAGATGGCGCAGGTAGCTCTGGCTTTGATACAGCGAGCTCAGCAGCGCGTTACGCTCCAGATGGCGTCGCTGTCCTCGCTCCAGCATCTCCGTCACGCTCTGCTGTAACTCATTGCTTCGTTGAATAATACGCGCCACCAGGGCCGGCTCCTGCTGCGCCAGCGGCGCCTCCGCAAGCTGCTCCAGCGAATGGCGCAGGGCCATTTGCGTCTGCTTCAGGCGCTCGGCTTCCCCTTTGTACTCGAGCGCCCCCACCACCTGCGAGAGCCGCACCGCCGCCGTCGCCACGTTGGCGGTATCGCGGGCCAGGTTCATGCTGCCGGTCATATCGTCCAGCGTTTGCTGCTGCACCTGCTCCTGGATTTGACTGGCGTGACGGAAGCCGAGCACCGCCACGCCGCTCACCATCAGCGTCACGGCGACCACCAGCAGATTGAAAATCAGCAGGCGACCGCGGGCGCTGGCGAAGAACGGGGGGCGGCGTGATGGCATGGATTGAGGCTCCTTTGCGGTTTGCTACCCTCACCCTGCCCCTCTCCCACAGGGAGAGGGAAAAGGAAAATGTGATGGCGATTAGCTATTCATAACTATGACAAATATGAACAGCTTCTGACATTTTGCATTTACGCACCTGTGATGAAGTGCAGAAATCGGCATTCACAGGAGATCCGCCATGAGCAGAACCCCGGTATTAGAGATGCGCAGCATTGCCAAAACGTTTGGCAGTTTCCACGCGCTCAAGGGCGTGGATTTGACGGTGTTTTCCGGTGAGATCCACGCCCTGATGGGCGAAAACGGCGCGGGAAAAAGCACGCTGATGAAAATCCTCGCGGGGGCCTATACCGCGACCGGCGGCGAGATCCTGATCGACGGCAAGCCGTTTCACATTAAAGGGCCGAAAGATGCGCTGGCCGCAGGCATCACTCTGATTTATCAGGAGATGCAGCTCGCGCCCAATCTGACCGTAGCCGAAAATATCTTCCTCGGCAGCGAGCTGTCGCGCGGCGGGCTGGTCCAGCGCAAGGAGATGGCAGCCCAGGCGCAGGCGGTGATTGACCGCCTCGGCGCACAGTTCAGCGCCACCGATCGGGTGATGAAGCTGACCATTGCCGAACAGCAGCAGGTGGAAATTGCCCGCGCGCTGCACCGCAACAGCCGTATTCTGGTGATGGATGAACCCACCGCCGCCCTCTCCTCACGGGAAACGCATCGCCTGTTTGAACTGATTTTGCGCCTGCGCGATGAAGGGATGGCGATCATCTATATCAGCCACCGCATGGCGGAGGTCTATGAACTCTCTGACCGCGTCAGCGTTCTGCGCGACGGGCAGTACGTCGGCAGCCTGACGCGCGACAAGCTGAACGCGTCGGAACTGGTGAAGATGATGGTGGGCCGCCCGCTAAGCGACCTGTTCAACAAGGAGCGTGATATTCCCCTCGGCAGCCCGCGTCTCAACGTCCACCACCTCACCGACGGTAAAAAAGTACAGCCGTGCAGCCTGCAGGTGCGTTCCGGCGAAATCGTCGGGCTGGCGGGCCTGGTGGGGGCCGGACGTTCCGAGCTGGCGCAGCTCATCTTCGGCGTGCGTAAAGCCACCGGCGGCATGATTGAGGTCGACGGCGAGCCGGTAGTGATCCACTCCCCGCGCGCGGCCATCGAAAACGGCATCGGTTTTCTCACCGAGAACCGCAAGGAGCAGGGGCTGTTTCTGGAGCTGGCGGCGCAGGAGAACATCACTATGGCGACGCTGGAGCGCGACGCGACCTTCGGTATGTTAAACCGCAAAAAAGCCCAGTCGATTTCCGATGACGCCATCGCCCTGCTCAACATCCGCGTGCCCCATTCGCAGGTGCGCGCGGGCGGGCTGTCCGGCGGAAATCAGCAGAAGCTGCTCATCTCCCGCTGGGTGGCGATTGGCCCACGCATTCTGATTCTGGACGAACCCACGCGCGGCGTGGACGTCGGGGCGAAAAGCGAGATCTACCGCATCATGAACCAGATGGCGCGCAAAGGGGTGGCGATTTTGATGATCTCCAGCGAGCTGCCGGAAGTGGTGGGGATGAGCGACCGTGTTTACGTGATGCGGGAAGGCAGCATCGCGGGCGAGCTTCACGGGCGCGACATCTCTCAGGAAAACATCATGACGCTGGCAACCGGCGTAAACGACACTCATCATCAGGCGGTGTAACCATGACACATTCAACCAGTCCGCAGCAGGTGGCGAAATCCGCCTCCGCCAAAAAAATGCTGATGAGCGATCTGATGCAAACGGTCGGTATCCTGCCGATTCTTATCCTGATTGTGGCGGTATTTGGCTTTATCGCCCCGAACTTCTTTACCGAGAGCAACCTGCTCAACATCACCCGTCAGGCGTCGATCAACATCGTGCTCGCGGCGGGAATGACCTTCATTATCCTGACCGGCGGGATTGACCTCTCGGTGGGGTCGATTCTCGGCACCACGGCGGTGGCGGCGATGGTGGTGTCGCTCATTCCCGAATTCGCCGGGCTGTCCATTCCGGCCGCGCTAATGCTCGGCATGGTGCTGGGCCTGTTCAACGGCGCGCTGGTGGCCTTTGCCGGGCTGCCGCCCTTTATCGTCACGCTCGGCACCTACACGGCGCTGCGCGGCGCGGCCTATCTGCTGGCCGACGGTACGACGGTCATTAACTCCAACATCAACTTCGAGTGGATCGGCAATAACTACCTCGGCCCGATCCCCTGGCTGGTGGTGATCGCCCTGGCGGTAATTGCGGTGTGCTGGTTCATCCTGCGACGCACCACGCTCGGCGTTCACATCTACGCCGTGGGCGGCAACATGCAGGCGGCGCGCTTAACGGGCATCAAGGTCTGGCTGGTGCTGCTGTTTGTCTACGGCATGAGCGGCCTGCTCTCCGGCCTCGGCGGCGTCATGAGCGCCTCACGCCTGTACAGCGCTAACGGCAACCTCGGCACGGGTTACGAGCTGGATGCAATTGCAGCGGTGATCCTCGGCGGCACCAGCTTTGTCGGCGGGATCGGCACGATCACCGGCACGCTGGTCGGCGCATTGATCATCGCCACCCTCAATAACGGCATGACGCTGATGGGCGTCTCCTACTTCTGGCAGCTGGTGATCAAAGGGGCGGTGATCATCATTGCGGTGCTGATCGACAAATACCGTACCCGACATCATCAAAGTGCATAACAACAATACCCTACGAGTGAGGAAGACAAGATGCGTTTGAAACCGTTAGTAACCGCGCTCTGTGCTGGCGCGCTGCTTGCCGCAACGCCGTTTGCGCAGGCGAAAGATCTGAAGTCCATTGGCGTGACGGTGGGTGACCTGGCTAACCCGTTCTTCGTGCAGATCACCAAAGGTGCCGAGCTGGAAGCGCGCAAGCTGGCGGGGGATAACGTCAAGGTGACGCTGGTCTCCAGCGGGTACGATCTGGGCCAGCAGGTGGCGCAGATCGACAACTTCATCGCCGCGAAGGTGGACATGATCATCCTCAATGCCGCGGACTCCAAAGGGATCGGCCCGGCGGTGAAGCGCGCGAAGGACGCCGGGATCGTGGTCGTGGCGGTTGACGTCGCGGCGGAAGGGGCTGATGCCACCATCACCTCCGATAACACCCAGGCGGGTGAGATGGCCTGTAAGTACATTACTGACCGCCTGAAAGGGAAAGGCAACGTGGTGATCATCAACGGACCGCCGGTCTCAGCGGTGCAAAACCGCGTGGAAGGGTGCCAGACGGAGTTCAAAAAACATCCGGATATCAAGGTGCTCTCGGATAACCAGAACGCCAAAGGCAGTCGTGAAGGCGGCCTGGAAGTCATGACCTCCCTGCTGGCGGCCAATCCGAAGATCGACGGCGTGTTTGCGATTAACGATCCGACCGCGATCGGCGCCGATCTGGCCGCGAAGCAGGCGCAGCGCAATGAGTTCTTTATTGTCGGCGTGGATGGCAGCCCGGATGGTGAGGAAGCGCTGAAGCGCGAAAACTCCCTGTTTGTCGCGACCCCGGCGCAAGATCCGCAGGTTATGGCGGCAAAAGCGGTGGAGATCGGCTATGACATTCTTCAGGGCAAACCTGCGCCGAAAGCGCCCGTGCTGATCCCGGTGACGATGATCGATAAAAAGAACGTCGGCACGTATAAGGGGTGGACGGTTAAATGATCCTTTTCCCTCTCCCACAGGGAGAGGGAACTGTTTTCAAGGAGTCCCCATGAAACGCTCCGACATCAATGAAATTCTCGGCCACACGCGACAGTTCTTTTCCATGCACGACGTGCATCTCCCGCCTTTTGCCAGCTTTCCGCCAACAAAATGGCAGCAGCTTGACCAGGCCGCGTGGCAGGAAGTGTTCGATCTCAGGCTCGGCTGGGACGTGACGGCGTTCGGCGGCAACAGCTTTGCCGCAGAGGGCCTGACGCTGTTTACCCTGCGCAACGGCTCGCCCAACGGCGTACCTTATGAAAAATGCTATGCCGAAAAAATCATGCACGTGCGCGACGGCCAGGTGACGCCGATGCATTTTCACTGGCGTAAACGGGAAGACATTATCAACCGGGGCGGCGGGAACCTGATTGTAGAATTGTGGAATGCCGGGGCGCATGAAGAGACGGAAAACACCGACGTGACGGTCACCGTCGACGGCTGCCGTCAGACCCACGCGCCCGGCAGCCAGCTACGCCTCACACCAGGGGAAAGCATCTGCCTGACGCCCGGTCTTTACCACAGTTTCTGGGGCGAACGCGGCTTCGGTGACGTGCTGGTCGGGGAAGTGTCCTCGGTCAATGACGATGAACACGACAACCACTTTTTGCAGCCCGTTGCCCGCTATAACAACATCGAAGAAGACGAACCGGCGCTGCTGGTGCTGTGCAACGAGTACAACCTGTTTCGGATATAAGGGGTAAATAATGCCATTAATTTCTCTTGCCGACGGTCTTGCGCACGCCAGACAGCACCGCTACGCGCTGGGCGCGTTTAACGTGCTCGACTCCCACTTCCTGCGCGCGCTGTTCGCCGCCGCAAAACAGGAACGCTCGCCGTTTATCATCAACATCGCCGAAGTGCATTTTAAGTACGTGTCGCTGGATTCTCTTGTCGAAGCGGTTAAGTTCGAAGCCGCCCGTCACGATATTCCCGTGGTGCTCAACCTCGACCACGGCCTGCATTTTGACGCCGTCGTGCGCGCCCTGCGCTTAGGGTTCAGCTCGGTGATGTTCGACGGCTCTACGCTGAGCTACGAGGAAAACATCCGCCAGACGCGGGAAGTGGTGAAAATGTGCCACGCGGTCGGCGTGTCGGTGGAGGCGGAGCTGGGCGCGGTCGGTGGCGATGAAGGCGGCTCGCTTTACGGACATGCGGATGAAGCCTTCTTCACCGATCCGCAGCTGGCGCGCGAATTTGTTGATTCAACCGGCATCGACGCGCTGGCCGTCGCCATCGGCAACGCGCACGGCAAGTATAAAGGCGAGCCGAAGCTCGATTTCCCGCGCCTGGACGCCATTCGTCAGCAGACGGGGCTGCCGCTGGTTTTACACGGCGGCTCCGGGATTAGCGATGCTGACTTCCGCCGCGCCATCGAGCTGGGCATTCATAAAATCAATTTCTATACCGGGATGTCGCAGGCCGCGCTCGCCGCCGTGGAGCAGCGCATGGCTAACCGCCAGCCGCTGTACGACGAGTTTGCCGAGCTGCTGCTGGGGATAGAAGAGGCGATTACGGATACGGTCGCCGAACAGATGCGCATCTTCGGCAGCGCGGGGCAGGCATAATGGAACGTAAAGGCATCATCGCCGCAGGCAATATGCTGGTGGACCACGTCCACCAGATCGTGCAGTGGCCAGAGCGCGGCTGGCTGGCGGAAATCACCCACAGCGAACGCTCAACCGGCGGCGCGCCGCTCAACGTCCTGCTGACGCTGGCGAAAATGCACGTTGGCCTGCCGCTGCAGGCGGTGGGGCTGATTGGCGAAGACGGCGACGGGGACTACATTCTGGCAATGCTCGACCAGTACCACGTCAACCGCCAGCGCGTTCAGCGCACCACATTTGCGCCAACCTCCATGTCGCAGGTGATGACCGATCCCAGCGGACAGCGCACCTTTTTCCACTCGCCGGGGGCCAACCGCCTGCTGGATCTACCCGCCTTCGATCGCTTAGACGGATCGATGAAGATCTTCCATCTCGGCTATCTCCTGCTGCTCGACAGCCTGGATATGCCCGATGACGAATTTGGCACCCGCAGCGCGCGGCTGCTGGCGCAGATGCGCGACCAGGGGTATGAAACCTCGCTCGATCTGGTTTCCCGCAAGGGCGACCCACGCTATCAGCCGCTGGTGCTCCCTGCCCTGCGCCATCTCGACTATCTGGTCATTAACGAGCTGGAGGCCGGTGAGTTTAGCGGCCTGACAATGCGTGATGAAAACGACGCCCCGCACGTTGCCCATATCGCCGACGCCGCGGCGCAGCTGCTGGCGGCAGGCGTACGCCAGCGGGTGGTGATCCACTGTCCGGAAGGCGCATGGGGAGAAGCACATGGTGAAGAGGGTCGCTGGATCCCGTCATGGATGCTGGAGCAGGAAGAGATTATCGGCAGCGTCGGCGCGGGCGATGCCTTTTGCGCAGGCTTTTTATACGGCTGCCATGAATCGCTGCCGCTAACAGAGAGTATTTATCTGGCGCACGCCTGCGCGCGAGCAAGCCTGCTGGCCGCCAATGCGATTGATGGCGCAAAAACGCTGGCCGAGCTGCAGGCGTTTATTCGCGAGAGTGTTTAATTTAACAATAATTGCGATTTTTCATTACAGATCTATGAATTTTACATCTCCGAACTACACTCTCTCCATCTGGCATATTCGGCGTGGGCAGCACTTTGTCCGCACGCTTTTCCGAAATGAGATAGAAAGAGGACAAGGGAAAAATGTTCGCAGCCATCATCATCGGTATTTTCATTATCAGCGTTATTTATGCGCATTCACGCGGCAAAGAAAAACAGACGCTTTCCCGTCAGCTCTTCGACCATTCGACGTTCATGGCGCCCATCAATATGTTTATGACGGCTTTTTCTTCCCTGCCCGCCAGGCAGCCTTTCTTTGAAACAGAACGTTTTCCTGAATTAAATAAGCTGACGGAAAACTGGCTGATTATTCGCGAAGAGGCGCTGCGTTTGCAGCACCATATTAAGGCGGCGGAAAATAATAACGACGCCGGCTTTAACACCTTTTTTAAACGCGGCTGGAAACGGTTTTACCTGAAATGGTATGCCGATGCCCATCCCTCCGCGCAGTCTTTATGCCCGGTGACGACCCGGCTGGTGAGTGAAATCCCCTCGGTGAAGGCGGCCATGTTTGCCGAGCTGCCGGCGGGTGCAAAGCTTGGCAAGCATCGTGATCCCTATGCGGGCTCGGTTCGTTACCATCTGGGGTTATTCACACCGAATGACGACCGATGCTTTATTGAAGTCGACGGGCAGCGCCACAGCTGGCGGGATGGTGAAGCCGTTATTTTTGATGAGACCTACGTCCACTGGGCAGAGAATAAATCGGATCAAACGCGCATTATTCTCTTCTGCGATATTGAGCGTCCGATGAAATGGCGCTGGGCGCAGGCGGTTAACCATTGGGTGGGGACCACGCTGATGTCTGCAGCCAGCTCACCGAATGACGAAAATGACAGCACCGGCGGCATAAACCGCATTTTTAAATACGTTCATGCGGGCCGCGAGCGGGGGCAGCGTCTGAAAAAAAGAAACCGTAAGGCTTATTACGCCCTCAAGTATCTGTGCATCATCGCAATTTTTGCCGCCATCATTGTTCCGGCAATAACGTAAGCCTTATGCCGCCTGCTCGGGCCGGCTCACGTCGGTGGCAAACACGTAACCCAGCCCGCGAATGGTTTTGATGAGCGCAGGCTGATGCGGGTTAGCCTCTATTTTCCGGCGCAGGCGCATGATCAGCACGTCAATCGTGCGGTCGAACACGTCGGCGCTTTCGCTGTGGGTCAGCTCAAGCAGCCTGTCACGGCTTAGCACCCGACGGGCATTCTGCGTGAGCGCCAGCAGCAGGCCATACTCGCCCTGGGTTAAGGGGACGGGATTACGCTGCGGATCGCTCAGCTCGCAGCGGGTGGTATCAAGCGTCCATCCGTTAAACGCAATGCCCGCAACGGGCGCTGCGGAGGGTTCCGCAGCCAGCACGCCCGTACGGCGCAGTACCGCTTTTACGCGGGCGACCACCACGCGCGGGTTGAACGGCTTGCCAATATAATCGTCGGCCCCCATCTCCAGCCCCACCACCACGTCTGACTCGCTGCCCAGGCCGGTTAACATCACAACCGGTAGCGCCGGACGCTGCTTTTGCAGCTGCAGCAGAACCTGCAGTCCATTAATATCCGGCAGCATCATATCCAGCAGTACCAGCGCGATATTTGGCTCCTGTTGCACCTGCCGCAGTGCATCCTGGCCGTTATGGCAGACAAGCACGCTAAAGACGTGCTCGCTCAGCACATCCTGAAGCAGTTCGCAGACTGCCGTATCGTCATCAACCACCAGAATCGCCGGTTTCATCGTATGCTTCCGTCAGGGGATTATGTTAAGTCTGAACTATTCTGCCGTCGGCTCCAGTCAAAAGGTTTTTTCAGTGACGGAAATTCAACCCATGTCACATCCGCCGCCCCGTCGACACGTCAATTTTGACGATTGACTGCTTTTTGTCAGGGTTTTCACCCCGGATGGGCCGTAAAGTCAGGGGATACCCATACAAAAAACATGGCATAGAAGCTGCATAGTGGGTGCGAACGATTCGATTAACTGGAGCAGACTGATGAAAAAAGTCGTCACGGTTTGCCCTTATTGTGCCTCAGGTTGCAAGATCCACCTGGTGGTCGATAACGGCAAAATCGTCCGGGCGGAGGCCGCACAGGGGAAAACCAATCAGGGCACGCTGTGCCTGAAAGGTTACTACGGCTGGGATTTTATTAACGATACCCAAATCCTTACCCCGCGCCTGAAAACCCCTATGATCCGCCGCGAGCGCGGCGGCAAGCTGGAAGCCGTCTCCTGGAACGAGGCGCTGGATTACGTCGCCGCGCGCCTGAGCGCCATCAAGGCCAAGTATGGCCCGGATGCCATCCAGACTACCGGCTCTTCCCGCGGGACGGGAAATGAAACCAACTATGTGATGCAAAAATTCGCGCGCGCCGTTATTGGTACTAATAACGTCGACTGCTGCGCTCGCGTCTGACACGGCCCATCGGTTGCAGGTCTGCACCAGTCGGTCGGTAACGGCGCAATGAGTAACGCCATCAACGAGATAGATAATACCGATCTCGTCTTCATCTTTGGTTATAACCCGGCGGATTCTCACCCTATCGTCGCGAACCACGTTATTCGCGCTAAACAGAATGGGGCGAAAATCATCGTCTGCGATCCGCGCAAAATTGAAACCGCGCGCATTGCGGATATGCACATTGCATTGAAAAACGGCTCAAACATCGCGCTGTTGAACGCAATGGGGCACGTCATTATTGAGGAGAACCTGTACGACCAGGCGTTTGTCGCGACCCGTACAGAAGGCTTTGAAGAGTATAAGAAAATAGTCGAGGGCTATACGCCTGAATCCGTCGAAGCGATAACCGGTGTCAGCGCACAGGAGATTCGTCAGGCGGCCAGAATGTATGCCGGGGCAAAAACCGCCGCCATTCTCTGGGGTATGGGCGTAACCCAGTTCTACCAGGGCGTGGAAACCGTGCGCTCGCTCACCAGCCTCGCGATGCTGACCGGTAATCTGGGTAAAGCCCACGTTGGCGTGAACCCGGTGCGTGGTCAGAATAACGTGCAGGGCGCCTGCGATATGGGCGCGCTGCCGGATACTTATCCGGGCTACCAGTACGTGAAGTTTCCGGAAAACCGCGCCAAGTTCGCGAAGGCCTGGGGCGTGGAAAGCCTGCCGGAACACACCGGGTATCGCATCAGCGAGCTGCCGCACCGCGCGGCGCATGGCGAAGTGCGTGCGGCCTACATCATGGGTGAAGATCCACTTCAGACCGACGCCGAGCTTTCTGCAGTGCGTAAAGGGTTTGAGGATCTGGAGCTGGTGATTGTCCAGGATATCTTCATGACCAAAACTGCGGCGGCGGCGGATGTGATTTTACCGTCGACCTCCTGGGGCGAGCATGAAGGCGTCTATACGGCGGCGGACCGCGGCTTCCAGCGCTTCTTCAAGGCGGTCGAGCCGAAGTGGGATCTGAAAACGGACTGGCAGATCATCAGCGAAATCGCCACCCGCATGGGCTACCCGATGCACTACAACAACACCCAGGAGATCTGGGACGAGTTGCGCAGTCTGTGTCCGGACTTCTACGGCGCCACCTATGAAAAAATGGGTGAGCTGGGGTACATCCAGTGGCCGTGCAGGGATGAGTCAGAGGCCGATCAAGGCACGTCCTATCTCTTTAAGGAGAAATTCGACACCCCGAACGGGCTGGCGCAGTTCTTCACCTGCGACTGGGTCGCGCCGATCGATAAACTCACCGACGAGTATCCGATGGTGCTCTCCACCGTACGTGAAGTGGGCCATTACTCCTGCCGCTCAATGACCGGTAACTGCGCCGCGCTGGCCGCGCTGGCGGACGAACCGGGCTATGCGCAAATCAACACCGCAGATGCTGAACGCCTTGGTATTGAGGACGAAGCCCTGGTGTGGGTGAACTCGCGCAAAGGGCGGATCATCACCCGCGCGCAGGTCAGCGATCGCCCGAACAAAGGGGCGGTCTATATGACCTACCAGTGGTGGATTGGTGCCTGCAACGAGCTGGTGACGGAGAACTTAAGCCCGATAACCAAAACGCCGGAGTATAAATACTGCGCCGTTAACGTTGAGCCGATTGCGGATCAGCACGCGGCGGAACAATACGTGATAGAGGAATATAACAAGCTAAAAGCCCGACTGCGCGAAAGCGCAATGGGTTAAAGCCGTTAATTGAACGTTGAATAAAGGGAGTGATATATTCACTCCCTTTTTATTTCCAATTAATTCATAAGAAATAGAAATTATTATTCTGTAAAGCGGCTCGCAGAAATAATGTAATTTACGCAGAATAAAATTACATCTTTGCATTTTAATTCAGAGAGATAAGATATGCGGCGGGTGCTTAAGACTTTCTGTCTTGAGCATTGTTGAGGGACAGAAAGTGGAAAGCCCCGGGAAATTTTCATTTACCCGAGGCTACTCCCTCAACTCCCAACAGGTTGAGAGTAGCCTCTTATTCTTTTTTTGACAAGGAGTAAAAGGCATGACGCCATTAAAAACTGCGTTAGGCATCGTCTTTATTGTTTGCCTGACGATAGTGATTTTTACCTTTATTACTCGCGGTAAGCTCTGCGAGTTCTCAATAAAGAGTGAGCATCAGGAGGTGGCGGCAAAATTAGCCTGCAACGCAGGCTAATCTCTACGGGCGGAACAACGGTTCCGCCCGGCTTGTAGGATGCTGGGGTCTTAATGCACCCGTTTTTTTCTTTTGCGCCCGCGATTATACTGCGCGGCGTGTACCCAGATGATAAGAGTCCATGAAAGCCATTTTTCTGTTGTTATTGTTTTTAACGTCCTTTGCCCGCGCGGATGAGATAGGCAGCCAGTATCGGAAACAGGCGGAAGCCGGCGATGCCCGCGCCCAGTATTATCTTGCCGATACGTACTTCAGCTCCGGCGACAGCAAGCAGGCCGCGCTGTGGGCCGAGAAAGCCGCGAAAGGCGGCGATGTCGACGCCATGGGGTTGCTCTCGCAAATCCTCTTTACGCAAGGTGATTACGCACAGGCCAAAGCCCTGGCCCAACAGGCAAACATTGCTGGCAGCAAACGCGGTGCGATCATGCTGGCGCGCATTCTGGTGAATACTCAGGCGGGGAAAACTGACTATCCCCAGGCCATCAGACTGCTGCAAACGGCGACCGAAGATATCGACAGCGACTCTGCGGTCGATGCCCAACTGCTCCTGGGGCTGATTTATGCCAACGGCGGTGAGGTAGCGCAGGATGACGTGCAGGCTGCCTCCTGGTTCAAGCGGAGTTCAGCCCTTTCGCGTACCGGCTATGCCGAGTATTGGGCTGGGATGCTGTTCAGGCAGGGTGAGAAAGGCTTTATCACGCCCAATAAACAGAAAGCACTGTACTGGTTGAACCTGAGCTGTACGGAAGGGTTTGATACGGGGTGCGAAGAGTTTGATGCGTTGAGCGGGGAATAAAATCCCCTCACCCTAACCCTCTCCCCAAAGGGGAGAGGGAAGACAACGTTACATTACTGGTCAGCAGTCTTATCAAAACGACCCAGCACCTCGCGTTCATACGCCAGCGCCTTTTTACGATCGAATTTGTGTTCCCATTTGGCTATAACCAGCACCGCCAGCGCATTACCCACCACGTTCAGCGCCGTACGCGCCATGTCGAGGATACGGTCCACACCGGCGATAAAGGCCAGACCTTCCAGCGGAATGCCTACGCTGCCCAGCGTCGCCAGCAGCACCACGAACGAAACGCCCGGTACGCCTGCGATACCTTTAGACGTCACCATCAGCGTCAGTACCAGGACGATCTCCTGCCACAGCGACAGGTCAATGCCGTACAGCTGGGCAATAAAGATAGCGGCGATACTCTGGTACAGCGTGGAACCATCCAGGTTAAAGGAGTAACCGGTTGGTACCACGAAGCTGGTAATAGAGGCAGGCGCGCCGTAGGCTTCCATCTTCTCAATAATACGCGGCAGTACGCTCTCAGAGCTTGCCGTGGAGTAGGCCAGAATCAGCTCATCTTTCAGGATACGGATCAGGATCCAGATGCTCAGCCCGCACAGACGCGCCACGATGCCCAGCACCACCAGTGCGAAGAACAGGATGGCGAAGTGCACCAGGATCACCAGCTTCGCCAGCGGCCACAGGGAGGCAAAACCGAAGTTCGCCACGGTGACGGCAATAAGCGCGAACACCCCTACCGGCGCGTAACGCATCACCATGTGGGTCACTTTAAACATGGTCTCGGAAATAGAGCGGAACACGGTCACCAGCGGTTCACGGTGCGTCGCGGGCAGAGAAGAGAGCCCCAGACCAAACAGTACCGAGAAGAAGATGATCGGCAGCATTTCGCCCTTCGCCATCGACGCCACGATGTTGGTCGGCACCAGCGACAGGATTGTGCCCATCAGGCCATGCGCATGGCTCTGCACGTCAGCGGTCGTACTTTGGTATTTCGAAATATCCACCGTTGCCAGCTGCGACATATCGATCCCGGAACCCGGCTGGAACACGTTCGCCAAAGTGATACCAAGAATGATCGCAACCGTAGTGATCACTTCGAAATAGATAATGGTTTTTGCACCAATACGACCTAACTGCTTCGCATCGCCGACGCCCGCAATACCGACCACCAGCGTCGAGATCACAATCGGAACCACAATCATCTTGATCAGATGAATGAAGATATCCCCTGCCGGTGAGAGCAGGTTCGCAATCAGCCATTCGCGGCTGTCGCTGTGATAGTGAAGGTAACTGCCCAGCAAGATGCCCAGCACAAGGGCGATTAAGATCTGCCAGGCAAGGCTGACTTTAACGTTTTTCATAGAAACTGACTTCCTCAATGAAGCGCCTTATTCACTCAAACTGCATGAATATGGAGACATACTGAAAGGGTATGAATTGTGTTGCGTTGGTTTATGGGATTTTTTAACGCGGCGTATGAGTATCATTTGCGCGACCTGTTGCGCAAGCCTTAAAGAACGACGCGTTTCACTCACAAAAGCGACGATGACGGCAGTTTGTTCTAATTCTGATAAATAACCTTTTGTTATAAAAACGCTTTTTTAAACATAAATGTGAATAATCGTCAGCATAAATTATTTTCCTTCAAAGATTCATTCGCTCAATTTTCATACTCTTCAAACAATGCGTGATCTGTAGCCCAAATAATAAACAAAGCTTGTAAAGCCCCTACAATTAACGTTTTTGCGACATATTATTAACATCTTACAAGGAGAAAAAAAGCCATGAGCCAAATACACAAACATGACATTCCCGCAAATATTGCGGACCGTTGCCTGATCACCCCGGAGCAGTACCACGAGAAATATCAGCAATCTATCACCGCCCCGGACACCTTCTGGGGTGAGCAGGGTCATATCCTTGACTGGATCAAACCTTACCAGAAGGTGAAGAACACCTCCTTTGCGCCTGGCAATGTCTCCATTAAATGGTATGAAGATGGCACTCTGAACCTGGCGGCAAACTGCCTTGATCGTCACCTTGCCGAACGCGGAAACGAGACGGCGATTATCTGGGAAGGCGATGATGCCTCCCAGAGCAAACACATTACCTATAAAGAACTGCACCGCGACGTGTGCCGCTTCGCCAACGTCCTGCTGGAAAAAGGCATTAAAAAAGGCGATGTGGTCGCTATCTATATGCCGATGGTGCCGGAAGCGGCGGTAGCCATGCTGGCCTGCGCGCGTATTGGTGCGATCCACTCCGTTATCTTTGGCGGTTTCTCACCAGAAGCGGTTGCGGGCCGTATTGTCGATTCCAGTTCAAAACTGGTGATCACCGCCGATGAAGGCGTGCGCGCCGGACGCGGAATCCCCCTGAAGAAAAACGTCGACGAAGCGCTGAAAAACCCGAACGTCAAAACGGTCAGCAACGTCATCGTCCTTAAGCGTACCGGCGGCAAAATCGACTGGAACGAGGGGCGTGACCTGTGGTGGAGCGACCTGATTGAAAAGGCGAGCGACCAGCATCAGCCCGAAGAGATGAACGCAGAAGATCCGCTCTTCATTCTTTACACCTCCGGCTCGACCGGTAAGCCGAAAGGCGTGCTGCACACCACCGGCGGCTATCTGGTCTACGCGGCCACCACCTTCAAATACGTCTTTGATTACCATCCGGGCGACATCTACTGGTGTACAGCCGACGTGGGCTGGGTTACCGGACACAGCTACCTGCTGTACGGCCCGCTGGCCTGTGGCGCAACGACGCTGATGTTTGAGGGCGTACCGAACTGGCCGACTCCGGCGCGGATGTGTCAGGTGGTCGACAAGCATCAGGTCAATATTCTCTACACCGCGCCAACGGCGATCCGCGCATTAATGGCGGAAGGCGATAAAGCCATCGAAGGCACTGACCGCTCTTCATTGCGCATCCTCGGTTCCGTGGGTGAGCCCATCAACCCGGAAGCCTGGGAGTGGTACTGGAAGAAAATCGGCAACGAGAAATGCCCGGTCATGGACACCTGGTGGCAGACCGAAACCGGCGGCTTTATGATCACCCCAATGCCGGGCGCCACGCAGCTGAAAGCAGGCTCGGCAACCCGTCCGTTCTTCGGCGTGCAGCCTGCGCTGGTGGATAACGAAGGCAACCCGCTGGAAGGCGCCACCGAAGGCAACCTGGTGATCACGGACTCGTGGCCGGGTCAGGCGCGTACCCTGTTCGGCGATCACGATCGCTTCGAGCAGACCTACTTCTCGACCTTTAAAAACATGTACTTCAGCGGCGACGGCGCGCGCCGTGATGAAGATGGCTATTACTGGATTACCGGACGCGTGGACGACGTGCTGAACGTTTCCGGCCACCGTCTGGGCACCGCGGAGATTGAATCTGCGCTGGTGTCGCATCCGAAGATTGCCGAAGCGGCTGTTGTGGGCATTCCGCACAACATTAAAGGCCAGGCGATTTACGCGTACGTCACCCTGAACCACGGGGAAGAGCCGTCGCCAGAGCTGTACACCGAAGTGCGCAACTGGGTGCGTAAAGAGATTGGCCCGCTGGCCACGCCGGACGTGTTGCACTGGACCGACTCTCTGCCGAAAACCCGCTCCGGCAAAATTATGCGTCGTATCTTGCGCAAAATCGCGGCAGGGGACACCAGCAACCTCGGTGATACCTCAACGCTCGCGGATCCTGGCGTGGTGGAAAAACTGCTCGAAGAGAAGCAGGCCATCGCAATGCCTTCCTAGTGTTTTCTCCCTCTCCTCTCACCCTCTCCCCATAGGGGAGAGGGGATAAAAACAAACCAACCTTACCTTTGGAGACTCTGTGATGAATGACCATATTTGTCAGCAGATAGAGAATAGTGCGCACTACAGGGAGCTCGTCGATAAGCGGCAACGGTTTGCCTTCACCCTTTCCATCATCATGCTGATTATCTATGTCGGCTTTATTCTGCTGATTGCCTTTGCGCCGCACTGGCTGGGCACCCCGTTACACGAGGGCACCAGCGTGACGCGCGGTATCCCCATTGGCATTGGCGTGATCGTGATTTCATTTGTGCTGACCGGCGTCTACGTCTGGCGCGCGAACGGTGAATTCGATCGTCTTAATAAAGCGGTACTGCAAGAGGTAAAAGCATCATGAAGCGAGTCCTGACGGCGCTAGCCGCCACACTTCCCTTTGCCGCCCACGCGGCGGATGCCATTACCGGCGAGGTACAGCGCCAGCCAACCAACTGGCAGGCGATTGTGATGTTCCTGATTTTCGTGGTGCTGACGCTGTACATCACCTACTGGGCGTCGAAACGCGTGCGCTCCCGTAACGATTACTACACCGCAGGCGGCAATATTACCGGCTTCCAGAACGGGCTGGCGATTGCGGGTGACTTTATGTCCGCCGCCTCGTTCCTCGGGATCTCCGCGCTGGTGTACACCTCCGGCTATGATGGTCTGATCTACTCCCTCGGCTTCCTCGTCGGCTGGCCGATCATTCTGTTCCTGATTGCCGAGCGCCTGCGCAATCTGGGCCGCTATACCTTCGCCGACGTGGCCTCGTATCGCCTGAAGCAGGGGCCGATTCGCACCCTCTCCGCCTGCGGCTCGCTGGTGGTGGTGGCGCTGTACCTGATTGCGCAGATGGTCGGCGCGGGTAAATTGATCGAACTGCTGTTCGGCCTGAACTACCACATCGCGGTAGTGCTGGTGGGCGTGCTGATGGTGATGTACGTTCTGTTCGGCGGCATGCTCGCCACCACCTGGGTGCAGATCATCAAAGCCGTTCTGCTGCTGTTCGGCGCCAGCTTTATGGCCTTTATGGTGATGAAGCACGTTGGCTTCAGCTTCAATAACCTGTTCACCGAAGCGATGGCGGTCCACCCGAAAGGGGAAGCCATCATGAGCCCGGGCGGGCTGGTGAAAGACCCGATATCGGCCCTGTCGCTCGGTCTGGGCCTGATGTTTGGCACGGCGGGTCTGCCGCATATCCTGATGCGCTTCTTCACCGTGAGCGATGCGCGTGAAGCGCGCAAGAGCGTCTTCTACGCTACCGGCTTCATGGGTTACTTCTATATCCTGACCTTTATCATCGGCTTTGGCGCGATCATGCTGGTGGGGGCGAACCCGGCGTTTAAAGACGCGGCGGGCGCGCTGATTGGCGGTAACAACATGGCGGCGGTGCATCTGGCGGACGCGGTGGGCGGCAACCTGTTCCTCGGCTTTATCTCCGCCGTGGCCTTCGCCACCATTCTTGCGGTAGTTGCGGGTTTAACGCTGGCCGGCGCGTCGGCGGTTTCGCATGACCTCTACGCCAACGTCTTCCGCAAAGGCGCAAGCGAGCGCGATGAACTGAAGGTCTCGAAAATTACCGTGCTGGTGCTGGGCGTCGTGGCGATTCTGTTGGGCATTCTGTTCGAGAAGCAAAACATCGCCTTTATGGTGGGGCTAGCCTTCTCGATTGCGGCCAGCTGTAACTTCCCGATCATCCTGCTCTCCATGTACTGGTCGAAACTGACCACCCGTGGGGCGATGATTGGCGGCTGGCTGGGGCTGCTGACGGCGGTGATCCTGATGATTCTGGGACCAACCATTTGGGTGCAGATCCTCGGTCACGCAAGCGCCATCTTCCCGTATGAATACCCGGCGCTGTTCTCTATTGCCGTGGCGTTTATCGGTATCTGGGTCTTCTCGTCCACCGACAATTCGCCGGAGGGTAACCTGGAGCGTGAGAAATTCCGCGCCCAGTTTATCCGTTCACAAACCGGTCTCGGCGTTGAGCAGGGCCGCGCGCACTAAGCCTTTCTCCCCGGTCATTCTGGCCGGGGAGCTTAAAACATCACCCACGCCACCAGCGGCGCAACCAGCACCATTACCACGCCCGACAGCATCATGACCAGGCTCGCGACAACGCCCTCCTGCTGGCCCAGCTCATAGGAACGTGCCGTGCCCGCGCCGTGCGACGCCGCGCCAAACCCCGCGCCTTTGGCCATCCCTTCCCGAATAGAAAGCCGCAGAAAGAGCATATCGCCCACCGCCATCCCAAAGACGCCCGTCACCACCACAAACAGCGCCACCAGGTCCGGCTGTCCGCCGAGGGGGTTAGCCGCCGCCAGCGCGAACGGCGTGGTCACCGAGCGCACGGCCAGGCTGCGCTGAATTTCGTCGGGCAGCGTAAACAGCCGCGCCAGCCAGACGGAGCTACAGACCGCGACCACCGTGGCGGTAATCACGCCTGCGCTGAGCGACATCCAGTGGCGTTTGATAATCGCCAGGTTGTCGTAAACGGGCACGGCAAAGGCAATGGTCGCCGGGCCGAGCAGCCACAGCAGCCAGTGGGATTCACCAATATAGTTTTGCCAGGAGATATGGCCGAAGACCAGCATCAGCACCAGCAGGATCGGCGTGAAGACCAGCGGCATCAGCGGCAGGGCATGAAAACGGCGATACAGCCGCTTGTTGGCAAAGTAGATCCCGAGCGTCGCAATCAGGCACAGGACGCTTATCTGAAAGTTAGTCATGTTTGTGCCTGCTGATTTCAAACCGGTAGACTTTATCCACGACCCAGGCGGTCGCCCCCAGCACCATCAGCGTACTCAGCGCGATGACCGCAAAGATTCGCCAGCCGTCCACCATCAGCAGCTGCGCATAGTTCACCACCGCCACCACGGCAGGGACAAAGAACAGCAGCATCTCCGCCAGCAGCCAGCGCGCCCCGGCGCGCACCCAGTTAAGGGGGATCACGCGACAGAGGATGAGCGTCAGCATCAGCAGCATCCCCACCAGGTTGGCAGGCAGCGGCAGGTGGAGCCAGCCGACAAGATATTCGGCGAAAACAAACAGTCCCGCGTAGAGCAGTACCTGAACCGGGACCTGGAGTCGTTGTACAACGGCAGGCGTAACACGGCTTAACGCCACGGCCATGGGGGTTTTCCTCAAAAATGAGACGAAGCGCCAGTATAGTGAGCGCACGGTGTGGACTGAAATGAATTAAAATCATCAAAGGTATAGTTTCGAGGAATAATCATGGACATAAGAACGCTGCGCTATTTTGTCGAAGTGGTTCGTCAGCAAAGTTTTACCCGCGCAGCGGAGAAGTTGTTTGTTACCCAGCCCACCATCAGCAAGATGCTGAAAAACCTCGAAGATGAACTGAACTGTACCCTGCTGATCCGCGACGGGCGCAAGCTGCTGCTGACCGACACCGGACGCGTGGTGTTCGAGCGTGGGCTGGCGATTCTGGCGGAGTTCCGCCAGCTGAAAGCAGAGCTGGACGATATTAATCATCTGACCAAAGGAGTGCTTCGCCTCGGCATTCCACCGATGGTGGGGATGATGATGGCCGGGCCGATTAGCCTGTTTCGCCAGCGCTATCCCGGCGTAGAGCTGAAGATCTCGGAGTTCGGCGGGTTAACCGTCCAGCAGGCCGTCACTAACGGAGAGCTCGACGTGGCAATGACCGCCCTCCCCGTTGAGGAAGAGAGCGGCCTGGCGACGCTTCCGCTCTTTAGCCACCCGCTGTGCGTGCTGGTTCCCCGCTCCGGCGACTGGCTGAAGTTAAACTCGGTGAAGCCTGAACTGCTCGGCGAGCATCCTCTGCTGATCTACAACGAAGACTTCGCTCTCAGCCGCCAGCTGATGACGCTGTTTAACCAACATAACGTCAAGCCGCGCATTGCGGTGCGCAGCGGACAGTGGGATTTCCTGGCGGCGATGGTGCAGGCCGGCGTGGGGATTGCCATTCTGCCGCAGCCGATTTGCGAGCGTCTGGATAAAAACACGCTGCGCTGGATCCCACTGGAGAGCGATCTGCACTGGCAACTGGGCATGATCTGGCGTGAAGGGGTCTATTTGTCGCAGAGCGCGCAGGCGTGGCTGCAGTGTTGTGAGGGGTTTTGGGTGCCCACACCCTAACCCCTGGGCTCGATCGGTTCCCTCTCCCCTAAGGGGAGAGGGCCAGGGTGAGGGGCACAAACAGCGCTACTGATTCTCTATCAACAGCGCTTCCAGCAGGTCCAGATCGTGCAGCAGCTTTTGCAGCGTCTCGTTGCTGATCTGGCGCGTGGCGCGCAGGTGATACAGTTCGGCGCGCTCTGAGCGCAGCGCCGCCAGGCGGAACCGGCGTTCCAGGTTCTCCTCCTGCAGCGAGCTTTCCACATCGTTACGCCCGTCCGCGCGGCGACGAAGGTTACCAATCACGCGGGAACTCACTTCCGTCAGCAGCTGATTGTCGATGTTCTCCTCCGCATCTGCGGCCAGACGCTCTTCCATTTTCTGGATGGCGACAATGGCCACTTCGGCGGTGGCGGCACGCGCAATGCGCTCTTCCTTGTGCTGCTGGGTCGAATCGCCGACATCAATATGCTGCAGCAGGATCGGCAGCATAATCACGCCGACAAACAGTGAGAAGAGAATCACGCCCGCCGCCAGGAAGACCAGCTCGTAGCGCGCCGGGAAGACATCGCCTGTCGGCAGCAGCAGCGGAATGGAGAGCACACCGGCAAGGGTGATCGCCCCGCGTACGCCCGCAAAAGAGGCAATCAGCAGTTCACGCGTTGTCCACGAGCCGAACTCCATCGGTTTTTTCTTCAGGAAGCGGACGCTGAAGTTTTTCATCGTCCACAGCCAGCCGAAACGAACCAGCATCAGCGCCAGGTAGATCAGCACGATGTCGGTAAACAGCATCCAGACCTCAACGTTCGGGTCGGCCTCCGCCGCCACCAGCGAGGACTCCATAATGCCAGGCAGCTGCAGGCCCAGGAGCAGGAACACCATGCCGTTAAAGACAAACTCCAGCATGGCCCAGGTGCTGTTTGCACGCAGGCGCATGGCCAGCGGCGCGCGGCGCATTACGCCGGAACGGGTAATGGTCATCCCTGCCGCAACCGCTGCCAGAATGCCCGACACGCCGATATGTTCGGCAATCAGATAAGAGGCAAACGGCAGCAGGAACAGCAGTACGATCTGCGTAGCGGGTTCATCGCCGCCCCAGCGGCTGAGGAAGCGCAGCGAGCGGCCGTACAGCCAGCTCACCACGAAGCCTGCGAGAATACCGCCAATCGCCACCTTGAAGAATTCCAGCGTTGCGCCGCCGACGGTAAAGACCATCGTACCCATCGCTACGGCCACGGCAAACTTCAGGGCGACCAGGCCGGAGGCGTCGTTCATCAGCGCCTCACCCTGTAAAATCCCCATGATTTTCTTCGGAATACGGCCTTCACCCACAATGCCGGACAGCGCCACGGCATCGGTTGGCGACAGCACGGCGGCCAGCGCAAAAGCCGGTATTAACGGAATGCCCGGCACCGTCCAGTAGATCAGGAAACCAATCCCGACGACGGTGACCACCACCAGCGCAAGCGCCAGGCCGAAGATCTCTCGCCCGTGCTCAAGGAATTCGCGCGTGGGCGTTTTCCAGCCATCGGCAAACAGCAGTGGCGGAATAAACAGCACGAGGAACAGTTCGGGGTCAAATTCCACGTGCAGGCCAAACGTCGGCCACGCCAGCAGCGCGCCGATGGCAATTTGCATTAATGGCAGGGGGACCTGAAAGGGCAGTACGCGTGTAACCACCCCGGATAGCGAGACCACAAGGGTCATGATGAGTATTGTGAAGAAGATTTCCATGCGTTCCCTGTTTGCTGTGTTGCTTATGTACTCCGGAAGGCGTCGTGCCTTTTATTCTATCTTCCCCAGAGTAACGCAAAAGGCAACAGGATGAGTCCTGAAAATAAAAACGGGCGGCCTGAGCCACCCGTTTTCGCATCAAAGGACAACTTAGATTGCCCAGCCGCCCGCGTAGAACGCCACCAGCGCAACGGCGATAACAACGGTGCCAACGTTCAGCTTGCGCCATTCACCGGAGACTAGACGACCGATCACCAGCGACGCGAAGCCGATCATAATGCCGGTCACGATGTTACAGGTCAGTACGATGAAGACCGCAGTAATCAGGCCAGACATCGCGTCCACAAAATCCGCAAAGTCGATTTTCGCCACGTTGCTCAGCATCAGCAGGCCAACGTACATCAGCGCTGGCGCGGTCGCGTACGCCGGAACCAGGTACGAGAGTGGAGAGAGAAACAGGATCAGCATGAACAGCACGCCGACGGTGATCGCCGTCAGGCCAGTTTTACCGCCTGCCGCCGTACCCGCCGCGGACTCGATGTATACCGCCGCAGGCGCCGCACCCACCAGACCAGAGAAGACGCTGCTCAGGGAGTCAGTGGTCAGCGCTTTGCCGCCGTCAATAATCTGACCGTCTTTATCCAGCAGGTTCGCCTGACCGGCCACCGCACGAATAGTACCGGTCGCGTCAAACACGGCGGTCATCACCAGCGCCAGCACGCTTGGGAGGATCACCGGGTTCAGCGCGCCAACGATATCCAGGCTGCCAATCAGGGAGTTGCCTTTGTCATCGCTCAGCGACGGCATGGCGAAAATGCCGGAGAAGTGGACGTTCGGATCGAAAATCAGGCCCACAATCGACACGCCGATAATGGTCAGCAGGATGCCGCCCGGGACTTTCAGTTTTTCCAGACCGATAATCACCGCCAGGCCGATCAGCGACATGATCACCGGGAAGCTGGCGAAATGGCCGAGCGCCACCGGCAGGCCGTCCAGCGGGTTCTTGATGACCAGACCGACGCCGTTGGCGGCGATCAGCAGCAGGAACAGGCCGATGCCGATGCCGGTACCGTGCGCCACGCCCTGCGGCAGGTTGCGCAAGATCCAGCTACGGATGCCGGTCGCTGAAATAATGGTAAACAGCACACCCATCAGGAACACGGCGCCCAGCGCAACCGGTACGCTGATGTGCTGACCCAGCACCAGGCTGAACGCGGTAAACGCGGTCAGGGAGATGGCGCAACCAATCGCCAGCGGCAGGTTCGCCCACAGGCCCATCACGATAGAGCCCACGCCGGCCACAAGACAGGTCGCTACAAAGACAGCCGCTGGCGGGAAGCCCGCTTTGCCCAGCATGCCCGGCACAACGATGACGGAATAAACCATCGCCAGAAACGTTGTCAAACCAGCAACGATTTCCTGACGCACGGTGCTGCCGCGGGCCGAAATTTTAAACATGGCGTCAAGTGAACCGCCAGTACGCGCAGATGGCGTAGACATAGAAAACATCCCCTGAGAGTTTTTTAGGAAGTCCGTAAGCGAGGTGGAGACGCCACTGCCAGCTAAACGTCAAATCCTTGTGTTGCGTTTGCGACGAAAGGGCGTCACAAAAAAAGCAAACGTTTAGCTCCGCGCTTACAAACGGGTGGTCAAATTAAGGCAAACGATTATCCAGCCTAATCCCCGCCCTTTTCAACTGAACTTTATCGTTTTTCGCTAAAATTCACTTATGACGCTGAAGAAATAAACAGAGGATGCGCAAACGTTATCGTCAATGCGCAATTTGTTTACATTTAATCCTCACCCGGGATGGATAACGGCCCCCCTTGCTCCAGAGTTCTTTGCCAGCCAGGGCTGTTCTCAACCTTACTTTTCCATGCCTGAATATGCGGCAGGTTGTTAATACCGCCGCGCGCCAGCAGGGCAAAAATCGGAAAGCTCATCTGGATGTCGGCCATGCTGAGCGTATCCCCGGCAAACCAGCTGTTTTTAGCCAGATGTGATTCAATAAAGCGCGCATGGGTTTCCAGCTGGCGGTTGAGGTACGCTTTCTGCACCCCCTGCCCCAGCGCTTTCCCCAGGGTTCGGATACCAAACGGCACCGGCGGTTTTCCGAGGCTGCTGAAGACCAGCTTCATTAACAACAGCGGCATCAGCGATCCTTCCGCGTAGTGCAGCCAGAAGCGGTACTGCACCTTATGCGCCGGATCTAAAGGCTTAAGCCGCGACTCGGGATCGTAAGTTTCCTGCAGGTACTCCAGAATGGCGCCAGACTCCGCAAGGATCAGCCCGTTATCTTCGATAACCGGTGATTTACCCAACGGATGTACCTTTTTGAGAGCCTCCGGCGCCAGCATGTTTTTTTGGCGCTGATAGTGAACGATCTCATAAGGCAGGCCGAGTTCTTCCAGCGCCCAGATCGCGCGGTGCGAGCGCGACTGGTTAAGGTGGTGTATCGTGAGCATGGCTTTCTCCTGTTATTCATACTTTTTAACTATAGAAAATTGAACAACACCGCGAAAAAAATTCGGCTAAAAACCGGTCAGCGACGCTGGCGAAAAAACGGGTCTTGCATAGAATTAAAGTGTCAGCACAATCCGGAACCTCCCCAACCAGCTCGACACTGAGGGGTGCTGACGTCGGGGGAAACCCTCCCGTGAACCAGCGGGATAGAGTGAAAGACAAAGACCGGGAAAAACTAAAGCGCCCTTATGTGGCGCTTTAGTTCTTTATGTGCTTTTTGCCGCGCAATCTCAATCCTCTTCCAGCAGCCGCGCCCCCGTCCCCTGCTCGCCCAGTTTGTCGCCGGGGTTACGCAGCGGGCAGTCGCTGCGCGACAGGCAGCCGCAGCCGATGCAGCCATCCAGCTCGTCACGCAGAGCGACCAGCGTGTGAATACGCCTGTCCAGCTCTTCACGCCACTGGGACGACAGCTCTTTCCACTCTTTCGGACTCAGCGTGTGCCCTTCCGGCAGTACCCCAAAGGCCTCACCGATCGTGGCCAGGGGAATTCCGATTCGTTGCGCAATTTTGATTATCGCCACGTAGCGGAGCACGTCGCGAGTATAGCGACGCTGGTTACCCCCGTTACGGATGCTCTTGATTAAACCTTTGCTTTCATAGAAGTGGAGCGCCGATACCGCAACGCCGCTTCGCTTCGCCACTTCACCGGGAGTTAAAAGCGCTTTAATTCGCGGCAATCTCTTTTCCATAAAACCTCTTTACCTCAAGTTAACTTGAGGAATTATACTCCCCCGCAGAGAAAACGACGAATTAACCGAGATAGTTGTATCTACAGAGGGGCAACCTTATGTCGCATCAGCAGATTATTCAGACGCTTATTGAATGGATTGATGACCATATCGACCAACCGTTGAACATTGATGTGGTCGCGAAAAAGTCGGGCTATTCGAAATGGTATTTACAGAGAATGTTCCGCACGGTCATGCATCAGACGCTGGGTGAGTACATTCGCCAGCGCAGACTTCTGCTGGCAGCGCAGGCGCTACGCTCAACGCAGCGGCCCATTTTTGATATCGCGATGGACCTTGGCTATGTGTCGCAACAAACCTTTTCCCGCGTGTTTCGCCGCGAGTTTGACCGTACGCCAAGCGACTATCGCCACCAGTTGAATTAATCACTCTCAGTGCAAAGGCTGCTGCTGCCAGGTCATAAATTCCTGGGGCGGCATCGCTTTCGCGAAGTGCCATCCCTGACAAAACTGGACGCCGCGCTTCAACAGCCAGCTCACCTGCTCTGCCGTCTCTACCCCTTCCGCAATGGTTTTCAGGCGCAGGCTCTGCGCCATCTCGATAATATGCTCGGCGATCAGGTGGCTGGTACTGTTGGTCGTTAAGGTATCGATAAACGATTTATCGATCTTCAGGATATCCACGTTCAGCGAGTAGAGGTTGTGCAGGTTCGAGTAGCCGGTACCGAAGTCATCGATCGCGACTTCATAACCCGCCTGACGGAAAGCCTGAATCACCGGCGTGGTTTTTGGCACATCGATAAAACCACGTTCCGTCACTTCAATTTTGATTTGCTGCGCGCGGACGGCGTAGTGGCGAGCCTTGTCGGAAATCATGGCGATCAGCCGCGAGGAGTGGAAATCCGTGGCCGACAGGTTAATCGAAATATAGAGATACGGATGCTCCGCCAGGAAATGGCCCAGATCGTTGAACACCTCCTCAACGACATAGTCCGTAATCCGCTCGCTCATTCCCTCATTTTCCGCCAGCGGAATAAACTCAGCCGGGCTCATCACCTGCCCGTTAAAACCCGGCCAGCGTAACAACGCTTCCGCACCCACACACTGGTTGTTCTTGATATCAATAATCGGCTGATAGTGGACGCAAAGCTGTCGCTTGTTCAGCGCCCGGTGCAGTAAGCGCCCCGGCGAATTAAGCTCACGATGGGTACGGGACCATACCAGCAAAATAATAATGCTGCAGATCATGCCCAGCGGTAGCGTCAACGTCGCCTGGTGATAAAGCGTTTCATAAAAGCGTTTATTCGATGTCGACACAATGGCCGCAATAGGTCTTTTGGGGGACGTTACGATCGTATAAAAGCGGTTATCTTTTTGAAATACCGATTCCTTATCTCGAATCATCGAATTTAATAAAGAAACATTGGCTTTCTGGCTAACCGAAAAGAAAGCATTGGTTACCGTGTCGTACACACCCCACGAGAGAGAATGATCCGCTGACATGACTTCGCTGTATGAAAGCGGATTGACGACCACCACATAATTTCCGCGCTGCATATATGTCATTTTATAGCCAGTATAAAATGGGGTATCGCGATAATAATAGATAGCGACGTCAGGTTTACGCGTGTAATTAGCGACAGGAATGGCGTAGGGATGATCCGGTGTAAAAACGGTCGAACAAAGAAAATTCTGACCTTCAGCGTAAATTAAATCGGCGACAAACAGGCGGCCACGAACAACGTTCAGCATATATTGACGGTGTCCCGGCGTGCAAAGCTCACCCTGATATTTTTCAGCCTCGTCCCGGGCCAGCTCAACCTGTTGAATAACCAGCTCTGTTTTGTCTAAAGCCAGTTCAGCAAATGTGCGTAGCTGTGCGCTTGTTTCAGACACGGCGCGTAGCTGGGCAAACCATAGGGCAAGCATCACCGGCAGCATAACTACCATGATGATCCCTACCACCCTGAGCATTTTGCGCCGCGCGCTACGATTCATTTCCCGCCCTATATCCCTGCATGTTGTACGCCTGTAGTAATGAAGGCCGGATGCTTTGTTAAACAGGTGATTACGTTGCATGAATCATGCAAAGTTAGCAACTGACTTTTAGTATTAAAAATCTTAAATTTCGTTATGACGATAATATTTTCCCGTAAGTTAAACTGTAAGTATTCGTTCCGTTTCAATTAAGGGAAATAATTATCCAGCCCGCCGGGGCCGACGGAAAGATAACACAACAGACGATCGTTGATTAAGCCAAACGTCTAACAGCATGAAAAAAGTACAACATCGTCATGACGTTTTATGCTATTTGCTCCAGGTACTGTGTTTGTTGATTTATAAATAATCGGTCTTTACCACACTATTTTCAGTAATGGCGGAGAATAACGCCCCTGTTATAAAAACCGAATTTGCGGTATCCCCACTTGCCCGACGGGCGTTTCCGGCACGTTGTGGGTTCATCTCCTCATGCGCCGAGGCTGGTCCTGCCTACAGAATCGCTTTTCCTGGGGAATAAAATCCTCTTTTTTGATCGCACAGGCACTGGCGAATAAATCATCAATTGTGATATAGTTCACACATATTTTGTAACGAGAAACACTGTTTCATTCAGTTCGTCTGATTTGTAGAGGATGGGTTTTATGGCAACCATTACTACCAGCATGGTTCTCATGCGCTGGCCTTTGTTAAGTGCGGTACTGATGTTTTTAGCCAGCACGCTGAACATTCAGTTTCGTAAATCTGACTATGCGGGTCTTGCTGTCATCAGCACCCTGCTGGGGCTGGGTGCGGCCTGCTGGTTTGCAACGGGTCTGCTTGGTATCACCCTGTTGGATATCGCTGCCGTCTGGGAAAACATTAAAGTGGTGATGGTTGAGGCGATGAGCCACACGCCGCCAGACTGGCCGATGGTGATTACCTGATCCCTTACGGAATAAAAAAAACCCAGACGATGGTCTGGGTTTTTTGTTTTTAGCACGCGGAAATCAGAACGGAATGTCGTCGTCGAAATCCATTGGCGGTTCGTTAGACGGCGCCGGAGCAGACTGCTGCTGCGGACGAGACTGTGCGCCGCCGCTGAACTGGTTGCCACCCTGCGGCTGCTGAGGCTGACCCCAACCGCCCTGCTGCTGGCTCTGACCGCCACCTGCAGGTGCGCCACCGCCCTGACGGCCACCCAGCATCTGCATGGTGCCGCCCACGTTGACCACTACTTCAGTCGTGTACTTCTCAGCACCGGACTGATCGGTCCATTTGCGGGTACGCAGCTGGCCTTCGATATAGACCTGAGAACCTTTACGCAGATATTCTCCGGCCACTTCGGCCAGTTTGCCAAACAGCACAACACGGTGCCATTCGGTCTGCTCTTTCATCTCACCGGTCGCTTTATCACGCCAGGATTCGGAAGTAGCCAGCGTAATGTTGGCAACTGCGCCACCACTCGGCATGTAGCGTACTTCCGGGTCCTGGCCCAGATTACCGACGAGAATCACCTTGTTTACGCCTCTGCTGGCCATGTTCGTGTCTCCTGAATACGTTTCTTAATAGTGTAAACGCGCGAGTGTACCATTTCCATGCTGCACTTTGATAGTTGCGTAGCACGTTCCAGAGTTCTCCCGCAACTCAACATTGTTACACAGCGAATCAGAAAATGCATTCCAATACTGTATATTCAAACAGGTCAAATTGTGTCATAATTAGCCGTTTCTGACAGCCGTTTGTCCTTCAAACAAACCAGGCAATCCGTGTTCCAACCGGGAAAGGTGAATGGATAAGATCGAAGTTCGGGGCGCCCGCACCCACAATCTCAAGAATATCAACCTGATAATCCCTCGCGACAAACTCATTGTCGTGACCGGGCTTTCGGGGTCTGGCAAATCCTCACTGGCTTTCGACACTCTGTATGCCGAAGGACAGCGTCGTTACGTTGAATCGCTCTCGGCGTACGCTCGTCAGTTCCTGTCGCTGATGGAAAAACCGGATGTCGACCATATTGAAGGGTTGTCACCTGCTATCTCTATTGAGCAGAAGTCCACGTCGCATAACCCGCGCTCAACGGTCGGTACCATTACCGAAATTCATGACTACCTGCGTCTGCTGTATGCCCGCGTGGGCGAGCCGCGCTGCCCGGACCACGACGTCCCGCTGGCGGCGCAAACCGTGAGCCAGATGGTCGATAACGTGCTGTCGCAGCCGGAAGGCAAACGCCTGATGCTCCTTGCGCCAATCATCAAAGAGCGTAAGGGCGAACACACCAAAACGCTGGAAAATCTGGCAAGCCAGGGCTATATCCGCGCCCGTATCGACGGCGAAGTGTGTGACCTGTCCGATCCACCAAAGCTGGAGCTGCAGAAGAAGCACACCATCGAAGTGGTGATTGACCGCTTTAAGGTGCGCGACGATCTCGCCACGCGCCTGGCGGAATCCTTTGAAACGGCGCTGGAACTCTCTGGCGGTACGGCCGTGGTCTCCGACATGGACGATCCAGAAGCGGAAGAGCTGCTCTTCTCCGCCAACTTTGCCTGCCCGATTTGCGGCTACAGCATGCGCGAGCTGGAACCGCGCCTGTTCTCCTTTAACAACCCGGCGGGCGCGTGCCCGACGTGTGACGGCCTGGGCGTGCAGCAGTATTTCGATCCGGATCGCGTGATCCAGAACCCGGAGCTGTCGCTGGCGGGCGGGGCCATTCGCGGCTGGGACAAGCGTAACTTCTACTACTTCCAGATGCTGAAATCGCTGGCAGAACACTACAAGTTCGACGTTGAAGCGCCGTGGGCCAGCCTGAGCCCGAACGTGCACAAAGTGATCCTGTTCGGTTCCGGTAAAGAGCACATCGAGTTCAAATACATGAACGATCGCGGCGATACCTCCGTGCGTCGCCACCCGTTCGAAGGGGTGCTGCACAACATGGAGCGCCGCTACAAAGAGACTGAATCCAGCGCGGTGCGCGAGGAGCTGGCGAAGTTCATCAGCAACCGCTCCTGTGCCACCTGTGAAGGAACGCGCCTGCGCCGCGAAGCGCGCCACGTGTTTGTGGAAAACACGGCGCTGCCGACCATCTCAGACATGAGCATCGGCCACGCGATGGACTTCTTCAATAACCTGAAGCTCTCCGGCCAGCGCGCGAAAATAGCCGAAAAAGTGCTGAAAGAGATTGGCGATCGCCTGAAATTCCTGGTGAACGTCGGCCTGAACTACCTGACGTTATCCCGCTCGGCAGAAACGCTCTCCGGCGGTGAAGCGCAGCGTATACGTCTGGCGAGCCAGATTGGCGCGGGTCTGGTAGGCGTGATGTACGTACTGGATGAGCCGTCCATCGGCTTGCACCAGCGCGACAACGAGCGTCTGCTCGGCACGCTGGTCCACCTGCGCAATCTCGGCAACACGGTAATCGTGGTCGAGCACGATGAAGATGCGATCCGCGCGGCTGATCACGTGATCGATATTGGTCCGGGCGCAGGCGTACACGGCGGGCAGGTGGTTGCAGAAGGGACGCTGAAGGACATCATGGCGGTGCCCGAATCGCTGACCGGCCAGTACATGAGCGGCAAGCGTAAGATTGAGGTGCCAAAACAGCGCGTAGCGGCAGATCCAGAAAAAGTGCTGAAGCTGACCGGCGCGCGCGGCAACAACCTCAAAGACGTCACCCTGACGCTGCCTGTTGGCCTGTTTACCTGTATCACCGGCGTATCCGGTTCCGGTAAATCGACGCTGATCAACGATACGCTGTTCCCGATTGCGCAGACGGCGCTGAACGGCGCGACGCTGGCCGAGCCGGCGCCGTACCGTGACATCCAGGGGCTGGAGCATTTCGATAAAGTTATCGACATTGACCAGAGCCCGATTGGCCGTACCCCGCGCTCTAACCCGGCAACCTATACCGGCGTCTTCACGCCCGTACGTGAACTGTTTGCCGGTGTGCCGGAAGCACGCTCCCGCGGCTATACGCCAGGACGTTTCAGCTTTAACGTACGCGGTGGCCGCTGCGAAGCGTGCCAGGGCGACGGTGTGATCAAGGTTGAGATGCACTTCCTGCCGGATATCTACGTCCCGTGCGACCAGTGCAAAGGCAAGCGCTATAACCGAGAAACGCTGGAGATTAAGTACAAAGGCAAGACCATCCACGAAGTGCTGGACATGACCATCGAAGAGGCGCGCGAATTCTTTGATGCCGTTCCTGCGCTGGCGCGTAAGCTGCAGACGCTGATGGACGTGGGCCTGACCTACATTCGTCTGGGGCAATCAGCAACCACGCTGTCCGGCGGCGAAGCGCAGCGCGTGAAGCTGGCGCGCGAGCTGTCAAAACGCGGCACCGGTCAGACGCTCTACATTCTGGACGAGCCGACCACCGGCCTGCACTTTGCCGATATCCAGCAGCTGCTCGACGTGCTGCATCAGCTGCGCGATCAGGGCAACACTATCGTGGTCATCGAACATAACCTGGACGTGATTAAAACCGCGGACTGGATTGTCGATCTCGGCCCGGAAGGCGGCAGCGGCGGCGGTGAAATCCTCGTCTCCGGTACGCCAGAGACGGTTGCAGAGTGCGAAGCCTCGCACACCGCGCGCTTCCTTAAACCGTTGCTGTAATTGTCACACGGAGAGCTGCTGTCGGGTCGTTTCCGGCAGCAGCTCAACCGCCTGCTGATAGGATGCGTCCACCAGGTAGTAAATTTGCGAGCCTGGAATCGATCCATCCAGATAGACGGTGCTCCAGTGCGCCTTATTGAGGTGCTTGCTCGGCCTCACGTCATCATGCTGTTGACGTAGCAAATCCGCCAGTTCAGGGCTGGTTTTCAGCGACGCCGCAGGACGGCCTTCCACCTCTTTCACCATCGCAAACAGCACATCCCCCACCTTAACCTGCGTGGCTTTCCAGTCGCTATGGACGCTCTGCTCCGCGCCGGGCTTGCTCATGCAGTACTGAAGTATCTCCGAAATTGTCATCTTTATTCCCCTTGTAGCGTGGCGATAATTTTACGCGAACCACCGTGAATGCGATGCTCTCCCAGCCAGATCCCCTGCCACGTTCCCAACAGCAGCCGCCCGTTGTGAACCGGCAGCATAAGCGATACGCCCAACAGGGAGGATTTAATATGCGAAGGCATATCGTCTGCCCCCTCATAGTCATGCTCATAAGGAGCGTTGTCCGGGACGCTCTTCAGAAAATGGTGCTCCATGTCTGACCGGACGGTGGGATCGCAATTTTCATTAAGCGTGAGAGAGGCAGACGTGTGCTGAAGGAGCAGATGCAGCAAACCCGTTTTGACCCGCGGCAGGTCGCGGATTTGCCCGATGACTTCGTCCGTCACCAGATGAAATCCGCGTGGTTTAGCGCTTAAGGTCAGGGTCTGTTGATACCACATGTGCTGCTCCGTAATGAAAGATGAATCTTTCTAAGTGTGCAGCAAGAAGGCGAAAGGTAAAACCCGCAGCGACGAGATTTGTTTAAAAAAGAGTCAAACTCGTCGCCTGCGGTTTAATACTCAGAGTTCACAATGACCTCTTCGCCAAACTTTCCGGCCATCGGCAGCGGTCGATAGGTCGAGTTAGAGGCACGCAATACCCTGATCCCTCTGGCACCCACGTCATGCGCGGCAGTGATGTCGTTATCCGAATCGCCGTAGAATACTTTGATATTTTTCTTTTCCAGCCACTGGGTTTTGGTGTTTTGCCCTTCTTTGTCACCGGCAAAAATCACCGGATTCATGCTGGCTACCGGGATCTGAAAATCATCCTGCAGGGTTTTGGAGACGGTTTCCGTTTTGGTCTGACTGCGGCCGGTGACAAAGTAGATGCTGTCTCCGCGCTTCACGTGCATAGCAATAAGCGCACGGGCAACCTCTTTCGGGATGCTGAATTCGTCCCAGCCGTTATTCATTTTTTCCCAGAATTCCGGGTTCTTCAGATACGCTTCGCTGTCGGGCGAATACATTTTTTTGCCGCGCCAGAAGCCCGGGCTGGAGAAGAGAACGGTATCGTCAATGTCAAAACCCACGGCCATTGGCGCACGGCCCATCAGGCTGTTTTCGATTTGAGCCACGGAAACCCAGTGAATGGGCGCCTGCTCGGCAAGCATGGCTGCAGTGGTACCGGTGTAAAGCGGCGTCGGGGCAGAAGCTCGCGCGACGACGGCGCTATTAAGCGAGAACAATAAGCAGGCGGCGCTGAGCGCCAGTGTGATCTTGCGCATGTTTTCCCCTGAAAATTCAGTTTGTTATCGTTTTAATTTGAGCGGATGGTCAAAAAACTATCCGACCATAACCCCAGCGGGAGGTGAAGGGAAGGAGTTTTTGCTTATGAAGGGGAATAAAAAGAAGACGATCACAAAAGCCGGGCAACGTTTTTGTGCGGCCTGATGCCCTCACCCCGACCCTCTCCCACAGGGAGAGGGTGAGTTGGTAAGTACTTACATTACAGCAGCAAACGCCTGCGCCACGCGATGAACGTTGCTGGCATTCAGGCCCGCCACGCACATACGGCCGCTGGCAATCAGGTAGACGCCGAACTCTTCGCGCAGACGATCGACCTGGGCCGCACTCAGTCCGGTATAGCTGAACATCCCGCGCTGCTTGAGCAGATAGTCGAAGTTATGTCCCGGCACGGCCTCTTTCAGGACGTTAACCAGTTCCTGACGCATCGACAGAATGCGCTTACGCATCGCCTCCACTTCGCCAAGCCAGGACGCTTTCAGCTGCTCGTCACCGAGAACCGTCGCCACCACCTGCGCACCAAAGTTTGGCGGGCTGGAGTAGATACGGCGTACCGTCGCTTTCAGCTGGCCGAGCACGCGGCTGGCTGCTTCGGCATCCTCACAGACTACTGACAGACCGCCAACGCGTTCACCGTACAGGGAGAAAATTTTAGAGAAGGAGTTACTTACCAGAGCAGGCAGCCCGGCGCTGGCTACGGCGCGGATGGCGTAAGCATCTTCTTCCATGCCCGCGCCAAAGCCCTGGTAGGCAATGTCGAGGAATGGGATCAGGTCACGGGCCTTCAGTACCTCAATCACCGTATCCCACTGGGCGTTAGTGAGATCTGCACCGGTCGGGTTATGGCAGCATGGGTGCAGCAGCACAATACTGCGCGCCGGCAGCGTGTTCAGTTTTTCCAGCAGCGCTTCAACGCGCACGCCGTTAGTTTTGCTGTCGAACCACGGATAGGTCTCGACCTTGAAGCCTGCGCCCTCGAAGATCGCAACGTGGTTTTCCCACGTCGGGTCACTGACCCACACGCCTGAATCCGGGAAGTATTTTTTCAGGAAGTCTGCACCCACTTTCAGCGCACCCGAGCCGCCCAGCGTCTGGATGGTCGCCACGCGTTTTTGCGCGAGCACCGCGTGATCGGCGCCGAACAGCAGCGGTGCAATGGTGTTGCGATAAGCGTTTAGCCCTTCCATTGGCAGATAAAGAGAAGCGCCGTGTGGAACAGCGTTCAGACGCGCTTCGGCTTCGGCAACGGCTTTTAATTGAGGAATAATGCCATCCTCGTTGTAATACAGACCGATGCTGAGGTTCACTTTGTCGCTGCGAGGATCTTCTTTGAAACGCTCCATTAAGGAGAGGATAGGGTCGCCGGCATAGGCGTCAACTTTCTGAAACACGCGATGGTTCTCCGGAATTCGATGAGGCAGGGATTTCAACAATAAACCGGAATATCACGCAACACCACCCCTTAGGATTATCCTGCGATCGGCATAGGTTTTTTGCGTCCTTTAGCCATGACATTTACCCAATATTTTCCCCTTCTCGCTTTCCGTAATGTGACTCCTGCGCAACCGCGCATTCACTGATTCAAGGAGTTCACATCATGGATTCACAATTTATTGGTTCAGTTATTAACGCCCTGCCGCTGGAGCATATGATCGGCGGTCCGCTGCAGGCGATGATCAAAGCACAGGTTCAGGCGAGCAAGTCCTATACCGACTTCCTGCTCTCTGTCTGCATTAAAGACGGCAAAGCCGTCGCGATCGAGTTCGACTACGACGAAACCGTGGTAGACGAACAAGGCGTGAACAAAGGCAGCGTGACCCGCAAGATGAGCATTCCGCTACTGGCGGCGATCACGCACCCTATCATCTGTATCGAAGACGGCACTATCGACTTTGAACTGGAAGTGAGCCAGAGCGAAGCCAGTTCCAGCAGTACCGAAGCGGAGGCATCCGTGGAAGCGTCCGTCGGCTGGGGTGTCTTTAAAGCCAAAATGACCGGCAAAGTCTCCCATAAATCGGAGCAGACCCGTTCGACCGACACACGCGCGAAATACTCCATTCATACCCAGATCAAACGCCAGGAGCCACCAGAAGCTCTGCAGCGCGTAATTGACTACCTGACCAACGCCAAAACCAAGCCTGTCGCCGCGCAATAATCTTCCACGCCGCGACATACGTGCGATTCCGTAACGCAGGGGCTACCCGGGTAGCCCTTTTTCCAGGAGCGAAATATGTCTTTTAAAAAATGGCTGCGCGGCGGCAAGGATGAAGAGCCGGAAAACAGGACGGGCAAAGAGGATGAAGGCACGCCGCCTGTACAGGAAAACACGCCCCCTACGCCGCCAGCCGATATTCCCGGCGTGCCGATCTCGCTTGAAGATATTACCCGCGGGATGCAGTACGCGGCCACGGCGGCCAACGAACTGATTGCTCAACAGTATATGAAAGCGCTGGATCCCTTTTTCGAACCTGCTGAGGACGGTTCGTTGGTTCCACGCACGGTACAGCTAGCACTGGATGAAAAGCACTACTTTGACCTGCCCTTGGTCGCACTTTCAACGCCGCGCGGGCTGATGCTGGAGAAAATGAAGGTCAACCTGACGATCCGTACGGAAGGCATGCAGGCACCTTCCCGCCAGTCCGGTGAAAACGAATTTGGTCGCTTTCACGTCAGCCTTTCGCCTTCCAGCGATAACAAAGGCGGGCGTGACAGCCGCCACGTCGATGTGGAGATGCAGTTTACCGCGCTTGAGCCACCGGAAAGCGTTATGCGCTTGATTGACGAATACACCAACAAGGTGATTCCCCGTCCGAAAGCAGAGGAGACTCCGTAATGCACACACAACCAGAACGTACAGGTGACAAGGGTATTCAGCTGATTTGCCAGTTTGAAGGACTAAAGCTGGAGCGTTATCGCGATGCCGTAGGTTTATGGACCATCGGCTATGGCCATTTGATCCTCAAAGAGGAGATGGAAAAGCTCACTAAAATTACTACCGGCGAAGCCAAAGATCTGCTGCGCAAAGATCTAAAACGCACCGAGGACGGCGTGAAAAAGCTGCTGAACCAGCCAGCAACGCAGGCGCAATTCGACGCGCTGGTTTCCTTCGCCTTCAACCTCGGCGTTGGCAATTTGAAGAAATCAACGCTGCTCAAAAAATTCAACGCTGGCGATGTTCAGGGCGCCGCACTGCAGTTCAAAAGCTGGAATAAGGCAGGCGGGAAGGTATTGGCTGGTCTGACGCGTCGCCGCGAGGCGGAAATGAAGTTATTTCTCAGTTAACTCGACAGGAAAAACACATGAAATCATTATCCATAGTGCAAATGGCCGTTCTTTCTGCTTCCTTATTCGCCGTTTTACAGGCTACTGCCGCCATGCCAACCTGCGAAGATGAAATAAAGGAAGTTAACGCCTTTTTATCTTCTCAGGGTGTACCGCCCGTCAATAATGTGACCGAGCTGGCGACAACCCTTCGCCATATAAAAAATTTTGGCCGCCTGCCCGACCGCTATATCACGTCGGAAGAAGCCAAACGCCTCGGCTGGTCGGGGAGTGAAAGCGAGTCACTTTGGGGGTTGAAACTCACTCATCAAAAATGGATCGGAGGCGACAAATACAGCCATAGCGCTCTTCCTGCCGATCAGCCCTGGCTTAGCGCGGATGTGGATGTCGTAAAGGGCTATCGCTCTCCTGAACGTTTGATTTACAGCCTGTCAGGGCAACAGCGCTTTATCACTACCGATAAGTATCAGCATATTGTTGAGCTGGATCCCTGCCAATAATAAGCGCCCGTTACGATAATAAATCCCCTTTTTCGAGGGGGTTTATCCTTGCAGAGGATGAATGTATGTCTGACATCTATCTCCCGACCCTCATCAGCGAAGCCTTGCTGGCATTTTCAGGCTTATTTGGCGGCGTCAGTATTTCGTTTTTCTGGCAACCGCAGCGGCTGCATCAGCACAGCCGATTTATGGCAGGCATTATTTTTGGCGGAATCAGCATGGGTGCGGCCGTCGCATTAGGTGGCTTATCAGCCCGCTGGTTAAAGATAGACCTTAACCAGGCCGATATCACGCTTGGTTTAGGTTATATCCTCGGGGCAATGAGTAATGGTCTGATCGTCTGGCTGGCAAACTTTTTCCGCCGGCACGAACAGCGCGATATTTTTGATGTCGCCAGCGTCATCAAAAGCAAAGTCAGGCACGAGTCACTTTCTCCGCCTGATTTAACCCATAACAATCCCGATGGAGAGTAAATGCTTAACATAATGAATGGCTGGGTTCTTCCCTTTATTATCCTCGTCGACCTTGTCACCTCGCTGCTCATTTTGTTTGCAGCCTATAGTCGAAGAGTCCATGCTCTGCCGGTAATGTGTAAAGTCGGCTTAGCTGCCCTCGCCTTTGGCTTTTTTGGTGAGAGCAGTTTAAACATGAAATTTATCCTTACTGGGGCTGATATACTGAGTGACAGTTTTCCCTTCTGGCTATTGCAGGACTTTGGAACTCTGGTGGTCGTGATATACTATTTCAAATCTCAGTATCATTAAAAAAAGCGCGACAGTATTCTGCCTGTCGCGCTTTTCACTAAACATAGTTTGATACCAATCCTGCGTCTTACAAAAACGGCCTAATTGCCCATATATTTAAAATAGAGCATTGCAGCCTGTGTTCGATTGTTGACCTGCAATCGGTGAAAAATGGATTCCAGATGTACTTTGACCGTACCAGCACTGATATTCAGTTGTCTGCTGATCTGCTTATTTGTTCCTCCATTCGCCAGCAGCTTGAGCACTTCCTTCTGCCGACGACTCAGAGTATGAATCGGTAAACCGCCAGTGGGTTGTTCTCGCTGAATCACGGCCTGCTCCGGAAAGCAGACCACACCCGAGGAAACCATGCTAAGTATCTGGCTGATTTTCTCGGCGGGAAGATCCTTAGTAAAAATGCCCTTAATGCTTTGACGAATGTAGAAGTTGAATATCTTATCCGTCGTTTTTCGTAACATTACCACGATCGGTAGCTCAGGCCAGTTTGACATCAAATTTGTGATAAAATCACGGCATTTCATTTCACCATCCAGCAAAATAATGCTGACTGGCATAGAGGTTAAAATTGCGTGTGCATCTTCAAAGTTGTTCGCTGAAAAAACAGTGCATTCCGGCATTACGCGTTCCAGCTCTGTTTTCATACCGTGAATGAAGATCGGTAATTCATCGATCATTAATATGTTCATTGTAGCATAACCCCGTGTGAAATCTATTTTCTTAGATTATTCAACTAACTTATTCCGAAATTAAGTATGCGTGCTATTGCAGAACTGTAAAAACAGCATTCGGCATAAGGCAAATGTCATATGCCTAAGCACAAAGTTAAGCAGTGCTACACATTAAACATAGCCATATTTAATTAAGAACGAACTTATCGCTATCAAAAATACCCTGGGCTTAATAGCATATTTCTCGAAATATTGCCGACACGTATTATTTAACCGCACGCGTGCCATCCACCTACATATTAATATTTCAATGAGGTCATTTATGACAATACTAACAGTGTATTTCTGTGGTACTGGTTCTAATAAGTTTGATGAGTCTCATGCTAATTACTGGAACGGCGAGCTCATTTCTTCTCTGGCCGCCAATAACAAGGGTAAAGAGTTCGCCGAATGGGTCATTCTTGATGGCCCGGGAAGCGGTAATCTTCAAAGCGATGAACTTTGGGTCAAAAGCGGAGAATATTCTCAGCTTCGGGCCCAGCTTCTGGGCAGCGGCTGGAATGAGAATGTTAAGCACGCGATCAATATTATTAAAGGGCACGTTGACTGGCAGCGAGAAAAGCTCACAAAAGAGAACTATGAGCAGCTCAAAAAGGCGGGCGTGCCGATTCAGGACGTTGAGGTTACCGGATCGTTTTGGTGGCGCAAGTATGATTATGGTGACCGTAAAGTGACCCAGCAGGCGCTGCAGCAGCAAATTATTAAAACCTTCCGTCAGGGCCAGATTCTGCCCACTCAGGTGAACCTTGTGGGATGGAGCCGGGGCGGAATTAGCTGCCATATGCTTGCGAATGCGATGCTGGCCGATCCCCTTTTGACGACTATTCCGGTGAATATTTTTGCTGTCGATCCGGTTCCGGGAATGGGTAATTTCCAGCCGGAAAAAGTCACTCTGGGCAGCAACGTGAAGGAGTATGTGGCTTTCTATGCCCGACACGAGCGTTCAAAAGGTTTCTCGTGCGTCATTCCACAGACCGATAGCACGACAAAGGTACATATTTATCCTATGTCTGGTCGTCACGCTACGCTGGTGGGAAATGCGTCGGCTAATGGGAATAGCGGGGAAAAAGTGGTGCATGAACCGGGCACGATCGTGCGTCATTTTGCCGAAGTTTGCCTGCAAAGATGGGGGGTCACGCTGGATAAAAAGCTCAATCTTGATGGTGTGCAGCTGCTGGAATTGCATCAGGTCATTCAGCGTAACGCTCCGCTGTTCGCCGAAATGCAGAAAACGGTGTACACCATTTCGGAAAACGATGGGGGAGAACGCTATGTCTCACTGGGCAACACAGGAAAACGCTTCTCATCCATTCAGGGCGCGCGCTTCAGTCCAGAGTCAGGGCTGGCGTCAGATTATTTAACGAATCAGGCGATTTATAACGTGTTGAAATAAGCGTTACTTGTCCAACGGCAACGTATGCCGTTGGACTGTTACGTACACGTTTCAGTCGACGTACTTCATCGCCACCCGAGACGTCAGGCGGGTAATAAGTTCGTAAGCACTCACTTTAGTAATTTCAGCAATACGTTCAACGGGTAAACCTTCCCCCCACATCACCACATCGTCGCCGGGTTTATCCTGCGCTTCTGGCCCCAGATCGACGCAAATCATGTCCATCGCCACGCGACCAACGATCTTCACCTCGCGACCGTTGACGAGAACCGGCGTACCCGACGGCGCGGCACGGGGATAACCGTCGCCATAGCCCATCGCCACCACGCCAAGGCGGGTATCACGCTCGCTGGTCCAGGTACCGCCGTAGCCCACCGGCTCACCCGCTTTATGGTCACGCACGGCAATCAGGTTAGAGACCAGCGACATGACCGGCTGGAAGCCAAAATCCGGCCCCCAGGGCTTGTTCTCCAGCGGTGATACGCCGTAAAGAATGATGCCCGGTCGCGCCCAGTCGAAGTGCGACTGCGGCCACAGCAGGATCCCGCCGGAAGCTGCGATCGAGCGCATCCCCGGCTTGCCTTCGCAGAAGGTATTAAAGATATCCAGCTGCCGCTCGGTTGCACCGCACTCGGGCTCATCGGCACGGGCGAAGTGGCTGACAATATTCACCGGCTGGCGCACGTTTTTGCACCGGCATAGACGCTGGTAAAACGCTTCCGCGCTTTCCGGACGCACGCCCAGACGGTGCATGCCCGTGTCTAGCTTCATCCAGACGGTCACCGGCTCGCTCAGCTCGGCGGTTTCAAGTGCGGCCAGCTGTTCTTCATTGTGTACCGCCGTGTGCAGATGCTGGTCAGCAATGGTTGGCAGATCGCTGGCTTCGAAAAAACCTTCGAGGAGAAGAATCGGTTGGGTAATCCCCCCCGCGCGCAGGCGGAGGGCTTCTTCAAGACGGGCGACGCCAAAGGCATCGGCATCGGGGAGCGTTCGCGCGGTCTCAAGAAGACCGTGTCCGTAAGCGTTCGCTTTCACGACTGCAACGAGCTTGCTGGCAGGCGCCAGTTGACGCAGACGTTGCAGGTTGTGTCGCAGAGCGCGGCGGTTAATAACAACAGTTGCCGCTTGCATTTGAATTCCTTAGAAATTACTCATCATCATATTGAGGACCGGCATAGTTGTCGAAACGCGACCACTGTCCGTTAAAGGTCAGACGCACCGTTCCGATTGGGCCGTTACGTTGTTTACCAATAATAATTTCGGCGATCCCTTTCAGGTCGCTGTTCTCGTGATAAACCTCATCACGGTAGATAAACATGATTAAGTCGGCATCCTGCTCGATGGAGCCGGATTCACGCAGGTCGGAGTTGACCGGGCGCTTGTCGGCGCGTTGTTCCAGGGAGCGGTTCAGCTGCGACAGCGCGACCACCGGCACGTGCAGCTCTTTGGCTAACGCCTTGAGCGAGCGGGAAATCTCCGCAATCTCCAGCGTACGGTTGTCTGAAAGCGACGGAACGCGCATCAGCTGAAGGTAGTCGATCATGATGAGGCCGATGCCGCCGTGTTCACGGGCGATACGGCGCGCGCGGGAGCGCACTTCCGTCGGCGTCAGGCCGGAAGAGTCATCGATATAGATGTTACGTTTTTCCAGCAGAATGCCCATGGTGCCGGAGATGCGCGCCCAGTCCTCATCGTCAAGCTGGCCGGTACGAATGCGGGTCTGATCCACACGCGACAGCGACGCCAGAGAACGCATCATAATCTGCTCGGAGGGCATCTCAAGACTGAAGATAAGCACCGGCTTATCCTGCAACATCGCCGCATTTTCGACGAGGTTCATCGCAAAAGTGGTTTTACCCATCGACGGACGCGCGGCGACGATAATCAAATCCGACGGCTGAAGGCCGGCGGTTTTCTTGTTCAAATCATCATAGCCGGTATTCACTCCGGTGACGCCATCGTGCGGCTGCTGGAACAGCTGTTCGATACGGGCGACGGTGGCGTCGAGCACATCGGCGATATTTTTTGGGCCTTCGTCTTTGTTGGCGCGGCTTTCGGCGATTTTGAAGACGCGGGACTCGGCAAGGTCGAGCAGGTCTTCACTGGTGCGACCCTGCGGATCAAAACCCGCTTCGGCGATCTCGTTCGCCACCGAGATCATCTCGCGGACGACGGCACGTTCGCGCACGATATCGGCATAAGCGCTGATGTTCGCCGCACTAGGCGTGTTTTTTGACAGTTCTGCCAGATAGGCAAACCCACCGCAGCTGTCGAGCTGACCAAGACGCTCCAGTGATTCTGCGAGCGTGATCAGATCAATCGGGCTGCCCGACTCCTGCAGACGCGCCATTTCAGTAAAGATGTGGCGGTGCGGGCGGGTGTAGAAATCTTCCGCCACGACGCGCTCGGCGACGTCGTCCCAGCGCTCGTTATCCAGCATTAAACCGCCCAACACCGACTGTTCCGCTTCAATCGAGTGCGGCGGGACCTTTAACCCTGCGACCTGGAAATCACGCTCGCGAGGTTCAGTCTGTTTGTTGAAGGGTTTGTTTCCTGCCATAGTGAATGGAGTTACCGAGATAAAGAGTGGGTCGAAAGATTACCATATTTTTCTTATGGAGGGAGCATGGCAACGCGCATTGAATTCCAGAAACACGGTGGGCCAGACGTACTCAAAGCGGTGGAGTTCACCCCCACCGCGCCTGGCGAAAACGAAGTGCAGGTTGAAAACAAAGCCATAGGCATAAACTACATCGACACCTATATTCGCGGCGGGCTCTACCCGCCTCCGTCAATGCCGAGCGGCCTCGGCACCGAGGCAGCCGGCGTCGTCGTCAAAGTGGGCAGCGCGGTTAAGCATATTAAAGAGGGCGACCGCGTGGTATATGCGCAGTCTGCGCTGGGCGCTTACAGCTCCGTCCACAACGTTCCGGCGGATAAAGCCGCCCTGCTGCCTAACGCTATCTCCTTCGAACAGGCGGCGGCCTCGTTCCTGAAAGGCTTAACCGTTTACTACCTGCTGCGTAAAACCTATGAAATTAAACCCGACGAGCAGTTCCTGTTTCATGCCGCGGCGGGCGGCGTCGGGCTCATCGCCTGTCAGTGGGCAAAAGCCCTGGGCGCAAAACTGATCGGCACCGTGGGCAATGCCCAAAAAGCGCAGCGCGCGCTGCAGGCGGGCGCCTGGCAGGTGATTAACTATCGTGAAGAGAGCATTGTCGAACGGCTGAAGGAGATCACCAGCGGCAAAAAGGTGCGCGTCGTGTATGACTCGGTTGGGAAAGACACCTGGGAAGCGTCGCTGGACTGTCTGCAGCGTCGTGGGCTGATGGTGAGCTTCGGCAATGCGTCAGGCGCTGTCACCGGCGTGAATCTCGGTATTCTGAATCAGAAAGGTTCGCTATACGTCACGCGCCCTTCCCTGCAGGGCTACATCACCAACCGGGAAGAACTTGAGGAAGCCAGCAACGAGCTGTTCTCGCTGATCGCCAGCGGTGTCATCAAAGTGGACGTGGCAGATGCGCAGAAATTCGCGCTGACCGATGCGCAGCGCGCGCATGAGGTGCTGGAGAGCCGGGCGACGCAGGGGTCGAGCCTGTTGATTCCCTGAGCCCCAAAAAGAAATTGGGCTTCCCGTGGGAAGCCCTTTCTTTTTTTAGTTCGGCTGTATGTAGGGTACAGCACGATGAATTCTTTAACGGCAGTCATAGTGACAGATTCGATAAGTAAATCCTATTCTGTTCTAAGCCATGCTGCCGGAAAAGTTACAACTATGTGACGAACCCCTCAATACCTTAGTAACGGAAGCGGTTATTGCGCTGATAACCGGGCACTTTTGGCGATTTAATCGACCGAATCACCCACACCACAGCAACGGCCAGCAGTAACCACGGCAGCAGTTTGATCGTCAGCGCAAACAGTCCGCCAATAAACATGACCACCGTCGCCACCACGATAGCCGCCAGAATGCCGAGCAACGAAACGCCTGTCGCTAACAGCATGACAAAAAAGCCAATCACAAAAAGTAGTTCCAGCATGGTGCTCTCCCACGAGTTCCCGAGTAATGCATTAAGCATTACAAGATCCATGCCAAAGCTAACGTTTTGTTCTTAAAGCAAAACGCCCCGCGAGAACTCGCAGGGCGTGGTGAATTTGACGAACTTTTAGCGAAAGTTATCGCTTGTCTGCCACCAGTCGCAGCGCATGTTCCAGCACCTCAATATCGGCTCCGGCTTTATGCGCATTCTCGCTCAGGTAGCGGCGCCACTGACGCGCGCCCGGTATACCCTGGAACAGACCCAGCATATGGCGGGTGATATGGCCGAGATACGTACCGTTGCTCAGCTCGCGCTCAATATAAGGATACATCGCCCGCACGACGGCAACCGGATCGGTGTCTGCGCCTTCAATGCCAAAGATTTCGCGATCGACCGTCGCCAGAATGCCTGGGTTCTGGTACGCCTCGCGGCCGACCATCACGCCATCCATATGCGCCAGATGCGCTTTGGCCTCTTCCAGCGACTTAATGCCGCCGTTGATCGACATCGTCAGGTGCGGGAAGTCACGCTTCAGTTGATACACGCGCGGGTAGTCCAGCGGCGGGATCTCACGGTTCTCTTTCGGGCTCAGGCCGGAGAGCCAGGCTTTTCGCGCGTGGATGATGAACATCTCGCATTCGCCCTTTCCGGAGACCGTATCGATGAAGTTGCACAGGAATTCGTAGCTGTCCTGGTCGTCAATCCCGATACGGGTTTTGACCGTCACCGGAATGGAAACGACGTCGCGCATCGCCTTGATACAGTCCGCTACCAGCTGCGCGTTCCCCATCAGGCAGGCACCGAACATACCGTTTTGCACACGGTCGGACGGGCAGCCAACGTTCAGGTTGATCTCGTCGTAGCCGCGCGCTTCCGCCAGCTTCGCACACTGCGCCAGCGCGGCCGGATCGCTGCCGCCCAGCTGCAGGGCAACCGGATGCTCTTCCTCACTGTAGGCCAGATAGTCGCCCTTCCCGTGAATAATTGCGCCCGTGGTCACCATTTCGGTGTACAGCAGCGTATGGCGGGAGAGCTGGCGCAGGAAATAGCGGCAGTGTCTGTCCGTCCAGTCGAGCATCGGCGCAATGGAGAAACGGTGTGCGGGGAAAGCGGTCTGTGATTCTGACGACATGGCGAAGTTTTAAGCATCTGGTGGAAAAGGGGCGCTACTATAGCACAAAGAAAAGCCGGAGGCGCAGCGCCTCCGGTTGACTTTAGAACGTCATGCTCAGCTGAGCCCCTGCGCCCCAGGTTTCATCTTCACCGTACAGGCCCATCAGGTCAACATGCACGGTGCTAAACGGCGCGAAACCGACACCGCCGGTAAAGACATTGCTGTCGTTACCCTTCACGTCTGCACGATAACCCGCACGGACCGCCAGCCAGCTCAGCGGCGTCACCTCGGCACCGACACCCACGTACTGCGACGTATCTTCGCTCTTGAAGCCTTTGGTTTCGGTCAGATCGCCATCGGCGGTCAGCGTCACCAGGTCGTTGTGCCAGGCGGCACCGGCGGTTACCAGCGGGCGGATCTGATAGGTGTCTTTATAGCTCACCACTTCTCCCGTACGGCCATTGCGGATACGGATATCTTTGGTGTCGATATCGCGCGACATCAGGTTTTGTCCGCTCACGCCAACGGTCCAGTGTTCGCCGAAATCGGCCGCAATACCGGCATCCACGTTGAAGCCCGTATCGTCAGTACGGTAGCGGCTGTCGTTCCACTTGTTACTGTCGTAATCGTAGATTGACGTGGTGTAGTTATAGACCCAGGTTTTTTGCAGCTTTGGCGTCACGCCCACGGAAACAGGGACGCCGCCGAGGTCAAACTGGCGGGCAACGGCAACACCATAGTCGGAGACAATCGCTGCCCGGCCAGACGCGGTTGAGTTGAGGTTTTTAGTGATCTGATCCGTGCCGTTCAGCGCAGCGTCCAGGGCAACACCGGCAGCCACCACATTACTGCGTTGAATACCGCGCAGATAATCAATATCCTGCTGATCGATAGACGAGCTCACCCGGCCATGGGCATAGCCTTTCGCCATGAAGGCTACCGAAAGGACATCGTTAGGGATACTCACCGCAAGCCCTGCACCAGCCGTTGCGCGTGCGGTTTTGCCTTTGAGATAGTCCAGCTCATCGGCCAGATCTTTGGCCGCGCCCTGGAATTGATTAATGGAACCTAATGGATTGGTGATAATTTCTCTTGGCGTGAGATTATCAACCACATCCTTGTAGTGATTGATTTTGTCGTTGATGGTATCAATCTCGTCCTGAAGATTGTCCTCATCCGTTACCTGTACGCCAACGGACGGCAAAATGACCGTCACATCATCGTCAGGTTTTGCCTTTGCCAGCAGCGCGGGGTTGATTAATGCCCCACTGCCATAGCTCCCGGAGGCAACGCCAGTGCCACCCATTGCGTCGCTTCGTGATTCTGTCCAGGTATTGGCTGCTCCCGCCTGATTTGCCATAAACAAGGAAACAGCGATACTAACCACCGAAAATTTAAAATTTTTTTTCACAGTATGCCCGTTATAGTCTGTTATGAAATAACCCCTGTCTGTTATCACCCAAACAGGAACGAACTATTGCTGTGAATAAGTAGTAAAAGACCCGCTATTTCTATCCCTAAGTAAAACTCCCTTACGGCCTGTTATATTTTGTGACGGCCCTCAATATTTATAGAAGAGGAAATTATTTTTTCCCAGGTTTTCCATCATGCGGTCCAAAAAACTGGGGCGGGTGGTCTACCCAGCGATCCTCTCGGGTAGCGGCATAAACCGGGTTAAGCGGATAGTATATGCGGTTATGCTTCTTGTTAGCCTCGCCAACGACCAGGAGCCGAACCTCGTCGTCCGTGTTGTTGATAAAGGTATGACAGATGCCGGTACCGGCGGGAAAACCTACGCTGTCGCCAGGCTCCAGCTTCCACAAGTAGCCATTAATCCAGGCGTCAGGGTGGCCTTCAAGCACGTAAATAAACTCTTCTTCGTCGCTCTCCGCATGCGGATAGGACGTCCTGCGCCCAGGCGGCAGGCGCTCATGATGGATACCAATACGCCCGAGCCCAAGCTTTCGAGCCAACGGGGCGCCGATAGAAAAAAGCTCATCGCTATCTGGATAGGTCGAATCATCCGCGACTTCTACGTCGCGCCAGTGCCGAATACAGTCAGGTTTTTTCATTGTTTATTTCCCGGTTTGTAATGGGTCAGGTATAGCACAGACTGGTGGATCTCGGCGTTTTTACCAGAACATGATAAAGTGAGGGTTTTCCGTCCTATAACATCCGGGGTGCTACATGGATAAGTCCACAAAAGAGCTGTTAGCGCAGGCCGAAAAGCTGTGTGCGCAACGCAATGTGCGCCTGACTCCGCAGCGCCTTGAAGTATTACGCCTGATGAGCCTGCAGCAGGGTGCCATCAGCGCCTACGATCTGCTCGACCTGCTCCGCGAAAGCGAGCCGCAGGCAAAGCCGCCGACGGTCTATCGCGCTCTGGATTTCCTGCTTGAACAAGGGTTCGTGCACAAGGTGGAATCCACCAACAGCTATGTGCTGTGCCATCTGTTCGATCAGCCCACCCACACATCGGCTATGTTTATCTGTGACCGCTGCGGCGTGGTGAAAGAAGAGGCTGCGGAAGGCGTGGAAGACATTATGCATACGCTGGCAGCGAAAATGGGGTTTGCCCTGCGTCATAACGTGATTGAGGCGCACGGGCTCTGTTCCGCGTGCGTGGAGGTGGAAGCCTGTCGCCATCAGGACGCGTGTCAGCACGACCACTCTATCCTGGTGAAGAAAAAGCCGCGTTAACGGCAAAAGAAAAGGCGGCCTGGAGCCGCCCTGTGGGTTATTCAGCGTTACCAGCGGTAGTCGTTACGGGTTTCCCAGTCTTTGACTTCGTTTTCCGCCTGATCTTTCGCGTAGCCGTAACGTTCCTGAATTTTACCGACAAGCTGATCGCGTTTACCTTCAATGACGGTCATATCGTCATCAGTCAGCTTACCCCACTTTTCTTTCGCTTTACCTTTGAACTGCTTCCAGTTGCCGCCGATTTCGTCTTTATTCATCATCGTGTCCTCTTAGTTAAGCGTCGGGTCGTAACGTCCGTTACGTTCTTTTCTGCTGGACGTGATAATTATTGTAGTTAAGGATTCCGTAGTTAATTTCATATTCGGAATCTTTAACCGTCACGATATATCGTGGCGCGAAGAGAACCAGGTATCGTTTTGCCAGTGGCGGTGCCAGATAAACGCCAGCGATAACCCGCGCAGCGAGAGGAAGACGGCCAGGGCCAGCCACAAACCGTGATTACCCAGCCAGGGAAGCGTTAGCAGCGTCAGACCAAACCCTGCCGCCGCGACCGCCATGCTGTTGCGCATTTCCGCTCCGCGCGTCGCACCAATAAACATGCCGTCCAGCAGATAACACCAGACGCCGACCACCGGTAAGATGACTTGCCAGAGGAGATAGTGACTCGCCAACTCGCGCAGAGCAGGTATAGACGTCAGCAATGCAACGATCTGCTCACCAAAGCAGGCGTAAACCAGACCAAAGGCCAGCGCCACCAGTCCCGACTGACGGCAGGCTGCCCGCCAGACATCCCGAAGCTGCCCGCTTTCTCGCGCACCGTACGCCTGCCCGGAATGCGCTTCAACCGCGTAGGCAAAACCGTCCAGCGCATAGGCGGTAAAGGTCAGAAGCGTCATCAATATCGCGTTGACCGCCACGATTTCTGGCCCCAGTCGAGCCCCGAAAACCGTCAGCGCGCCGAAGCAGAGCTGAAGAAGCAGCGAGCGCAGCATGATGTCACGGTTGAGGGCCAGCAGCTTACGGATATTGCCGCGCCATGCGGTTTTGAGCAGCGCCAGTGAGATCCCGCGCATCGACAGCACGCGCCAGACCATCCACAAGCCAATGATAAAGGTCCCGTATTCGGCAATCGCCGTCGCTAGCGCCGCGCCCCGCACGTTCATATGCAGGCCCATCACCAGCCAGATATCCAGCACAATGTTGAGAAGGTTGCCCACCACCAGCAAAATCACTGGCGCCCGGGCATACTGAACGCCCAGTAGCCACCCCAGCAGAACCAGGTTAGCCAGCGACGCTGGCGCGCTGAGCCACCGGATTTCAAGGAAACGTCGCGCCTGATCCAGTACCGCCTCGCTGCCGCCAACGATATGAAGCGCAAGATCGATCAGGGGTGTCCGCAATACAACGATTAATGCACCCGCGCCAAGCGCGAGTATCAGCGGCTGCACCAGCGCGCGCGCCAGACGCAGCGGATCTTTCGCACCATAAGCCTGTGCGGTAAGACCGGTGGTGCTCATGCGTAAAAAGAGCAACAGCATAAACAGGAAGCTGGTTGCCGTCGCGCCAATCGCCACGCCGCCAAGATAAACTGATGAATCAAGATGGCCTATAACGGCAGTATCAACCAGTCCCAGTAAAGGCACGGTAATATTGGAGAAAATCATCGGCAGGGCAAGACGCCACAATGCCTTATCTGATGCCGTCAGTAGTGACATGCGAAATACCGGGAAAGGTAGATGAACAGGCTACAGCGGAAGCGTAGCCTGTCAGGAAGAGATTACAGCCATTCACCGTTACGAATCACGCCTACTGCCAGACCTTCGATAGAGAAGTTCTGTTCGCGGAGATCGACCACAATTGGGGTGAACTCGTTGTTTTCAGGCAGCAACTGAACGGTGTTACCCTGTTTTTTCAGACGTTTGACGGTGACTTCATCGTCAATGCGCGCGACAACCACCTGGCCGTTACGCACATCCTGCGTTTTATGTACCGCAAGCAGATCGCCGTCAAGAATACCGATGTCTTTCATCGACATGCCGCTAACGCGCAGCAGAAAATCAGCGCTCGGCTTGAACATGGCTGGATCGACCTGGTAATGACCTTCAATATGCTGCTGTGCCAGTAAAGGCTCACCGGCAGCAACACGACCTACCAGCGGAATGCCCGTCTCTTCTTCTACTAGCAGTCGGATACCGCGTGACGCGCCTGATACAATCTCAATCACGCCTTTACGCGCCAGCGCTTTCAGGTGTTCTTCGGCAGCATTCGGAGAACGGAAACCCAGACGCTGCGCGATTTCCGCACGCGTAGGTGGCATACCCGTCTGGCCGATATGATCCCGGATGAGATCAAACACCTCTTGCTGCCTGGTCGTTAACGCTTTCATTCCGCCCCCTGGGTGTATATACAGTTATGCTGTGAGTATATACAGTCAAAGGCGATTTTGGAACCAAAAACTGCACAAAAAACCAGGGACTTAATTATTCCTCGAGGCTCATCGGAAATGTGACCAAAGCAGCGTGACCCAGGTGATAACGGCAGTGATAATCGCCAGTAACACGGCAGCAGATCCCATGTCTTTTGCGCGGCCAGAAAGCTCATGGAAATCGGAACCGATGCGATCCACAACGGCCTCAATAGCGCTATTAAGAATTTCCACTATCATCACCAGAAGTACGGAACCGATAAGAAGTACGCGGGTAATAGCATCAACATCAAGGAAACAGGCGACGATCACCGCGATGATAGCGGCGACGCCCTCCTGGCGAAACGCGGCCTCGTTGGCCCATGCGGCACGGAAACCTTTCCATGAATAGCCGGCGGCTTTGATGATACGTGTTAACCCAGTGGTATTATTGGCCATTAAAAGAACCTTTTTAAAAAAGAGCGTCAGTAACAGGAGCCGTAGCGCGTTTCGCTACAGCCTGAAGTATGACGGGTAACAACAGAAATTTTGCGCGCTTTCTGTTATCCTTGCGCCGCAATTGCATTATTAACCAGAGGCTTTACATCGTTTATGTCCGGCTGGCCACGAATTTACTACAAATTACTTAATTTACCATTAAGCATCCTGGTAAAAAGCAAGTCTATCCCAGCAGAACCCGCGCTGGAACTGGGGCTCGATACGTCGCGTCCCATTATGTACGTTTTGCCTTATAACTCGAAGGCTGACTTACTGACGCTTCGCGCCCAGTGTCTGGCGCATGACTTACCAGATCCGCTTGAACCGCTGGAAGTTGACGGTACGCTGCTGCCGCGCTACGTGTTCATCCACGGCGGGCCGCGCGTGTTTACCTATTACACGCCGAAAGAAGAGTCCATCAAGCTGTTCCATGACTATCTCGACCTGCACCGCAGCAACCCCGATCTGGATGTGCAGATGGTGCCGGTATCGGTGATGTTTGGTCGTCGTCCGGGCCGCGAAAAAGGTGAAGAGAACCCGCCGCTGCGCATGCTTAACGGCATCCAGAAGTTCTTTGCGGTCTCCTGGCTGGGACGCGACAGCTTTGTACGTTTCTCCCCTTCCGTTTCGCTGCGTCGCATGGCGGACGAGCACGGCACCGACAAGATCATCGCGCAAAAACTGGCGCGCGTAGCGCGTATGCACTTCGCTCGTCAGCGCCTCGCTGCCGTAGGGCCACGCCTCCCGGCGCGTCAGGATCTGTTCAACAAGCTGCTGGCTTCCAAAGCGATTGCCCGCGCCGTTGAAGATGAAGCGCGCAGCAAGAAAATTTCGCATGAGAAAGCTCAGCAGAACGCCATTGCGCTGATGGAAGAGATTGCAGCGAACTTCTCTTACGAGATGATTCGCCTTTCCGATCGTATCCTCGGCTTTACGTGGAACCGCCTCTATCAGGGCATCAACGTCCATAACGCCGAGCGCGTGCGTCAGCTGGCGCATGATGGCCATGAGATTGTCTATGTCCCCTGCCACCGCAGCCACATGGACTACCTGCTCCTTTCCTACGTGCTCTATCATCAGGGGCTGGTACCGCCGCACATTGCTGCCGGTATCAACCTGAATTTCTGGCCAGCAGGTCCGATTTTCCGCCGCCTGGGCGCGTTCTTTATTCGTCGTACCTTCAAGGGTAACAAGCTCTACTCCACCGTGTTCCGCGAGTATCTGGGCGAGCTGTTCAGCCGCGGCTATTCCGTGGAGTACTTCGTGGAGGGCGGGCGTTCCCGTACCGGTCGTCTGCTCGATCCGAAGACCGGCACGCTGTCGATGACCATCCAGGCCATGCTGCGCGGAGGTACCCGTCCGATCACGCTGGTGCCTATCTACATCGGCTACGAGCACGTGATGGAAGTGGGCACGTACGCGAAAGAGCTGCGTGGCGCGACCAAAGAGAAAGAGAGCCTGCCGCAGATGCTGCGCGGCTTGAGCAAGTTGCGCAATCTTGGTCAGGGCTACGTGAACTTCGGCGAGCCGATGCCGCTGATGACGTACCTGAACCATCACGTTCCGGAGTGGCGCGAGTCCATCGATCCTATCGAAGCGGTGCGTCCGGCCTGGCTGACGCCAACGGTTAACGGCATCGCGTCCGAGCTGATGGTGCGCATTAACAACGCCGGTGCGGCTAACGCCATGAACCTGTGCTGTACGGCGCTTCTGGCTTCGCGCCAGCGCTCGCTGACCCGTGAACAGCTCACAGAGCAGCTGGATTGCTATCTGGATATGATGCGTAACGTGCCGTATTCGGTTGATTCGACCGTACCTTCTGCGACCGCCAGTGAGCTTATCGATCACGCGCTTCAGATGAACAAGTTTGAAGTCGAAAAGGACACGATCGGCGACATCATCATTCTGCCGCGCGAGCAGGCGGTGCTGATGACCTACTACCGCAACAACATCACGCATATGCTGATGCTGCCGTCGCTCATGGCCGCCATTATTACCCAGCATCGTCATATCTCCCGTCAGGAGCTATTGCGCCATCTTGAGACCATCTATCCGATGCTGAAAGCGGAGCTGTTCCTGCGCTGGAGTAAGGATGAGCTGGCGACAGAACTGGATAAGATGACGGAAGAGATGCGTCGCCAGGGGCTGATCGCCGTTTCAAACGACGAGCTGCACATCAATCCGTCACGCTCCCGTACCCTGCAGCTGCTGGCGGCCGGTGCGCGTGAAACGCTGCAGCGCTACGCCATTACGTTCTGGCTGCTGAGTGCGAACCCGTCCATCAACCGCGGTACGCTGGAGAAAGAAAGCCGGACGCTGGCCCAGCGCCTGTCCGTTCTGCACGGCATTAACGCCCCTGAATTCTTCGACAAAGCAGTCTTTAGTTCTCTGGTACTGACGCTGCGTGATGAAGGCTTCATCAGCGATACAGGCGATGCCGAGCCGGAAGAGACGCTGAAGGTTTACCAGATGCTCGCAGAGCTGATTACCTCGGACGTGCGCTTGACGATTGAGAGCGCCACGCAGGGCGAGTGATGTTAAAAAGCCGGGTGATGGTTTCACCTGACCCGGCCTGACGTTCTGCATAATAAAAGGCCCGGTAAGCGTTAACGCTACCGGGCCTTTTTTTCTGCCTTGTTAAATCATTGCATTTAGCTGAGCAGCGTAAAGGCAATCATCCCGACAATCGCACCCGTCGTGCCGAGTATGGTTTCCATCAGCGTCCAGGTTTTCAGGGTTTGCGCTTCGGTGGCGCCGGTAAACTTACCGAACAGCCAGAAGCCGGCGTCGTTAACGTGAGAGACCACAATCGAACCGCCCGCGATACAGATAGAGAGCGCGGCCATCTGGGCACCGGAGTAGTTCAGCTGTTCAATCACCGGCATCACCAGACCCACGGCGGTTAAACACGCCACGGTGGCGGAACCCTGAATGATACGAACCGCCGCAGCCAACACAAAACAGGTTACCGCAATCGGCAGGCCCATCCCGGTCAGCGCTTCACCCAGAGCCGGGCCCACGCCGGAATCCACCAGCACCTGCTTGAACACGCCGCCGGCACCGATCACCAGCAGGATAATGCCCGCAGGCTGCAGCGCCGCACCGCAAATCTCCATCACCCGGTCTTTCGGCATCCCCTGACGCATCGCCAGGCCGTAAATCGCCACCAGACAGGCCACCAGGATCGCCGTAAATGGGTGACCGATGAACTCGAACCATTCGTAGGCGCTGGAACCCACCGGCACAAAGCGCGCGGCGATGGTTTTCAGACCCACCAGAACCAGCGGCAGCAGGATCAGCGACAGGCTGAAGCCGAAGGACGGCATTTTGCCCTCGCCCAGGTGCGGCTCGGTGACGTCATCCGGAATATGCAGCTCAACGTAACGGCTGATGAAGTTGCCCCACAGCGGACCGGCGATAATCATCCCCGGGATTGCCGCGCACAGGCCAATCAGGATCATCCAGCCAAAGTCGGCGTGCATCTGGGAGGCAAGCAGCATCGGCGCAGGCCCCGGCAGCAGAAACGCCGCAGCCGCCGCCACCCCCGCAAACAGCGGAATGACCAGCTTCACGAGGTTAGTACCAGTATGGCGCGCCATGGAGAATGCGACGCTTATCAGCAGCACAACGGCCACTTCGAAGAACAGCGGCAGCGCGCAAATCAGCCCTGCCAGGCCAATCGCGTAGTGCGCACGGCTGTGGCCAAAGGATTTCAGCATCTTCACTGCAATCTGGTCGACCGCGCCCGTCTCGTGCAAAATCTTGCCAAACATCGCGCCCAGCGCGACCACAATCGCCAGGAAGCCCAGCGTACCGCCCATCCCTTTTTCCATCGTCGCGGCGATCTTGTCGAGCGGCATACCGGAAAAGAGACCAGCACCAATAGAAACCACCATCAAAGCAACAAAGGCGTGCATGCGCGCCTTCATCACTAAAAACAGCAGCAGCAATACCGAACCCACTGCTGTCAAAACTAGCGTTAATGTACTCAAAACTTACTGCCTTTTATTAATGACCTCGATGGTGCTGGCAACAACACCCTCCAGTGACTGATCGATATCAACCACTAAGACGTCTTTTTCGTCTTCACCCGGCTCCTGCAGCGCTTCAAACTGCGTCACCAGCATCTGGGTTTTGAAGAAGTGACCTTTACGCGCCTTCAGGCGGCTTTCAATCACTTCGAAATCCCCTTTCAGGTAGATGAAAGAGAGATTCGGGTTGCCGTCACGCAGCAGGTCGCGGTAGGTTTTTTTCAGCGCGGAGCAGACGATCAGGGAGACTTTATTGGTACGCTGCATCGCGAACGCGGCGTCATTCAGCGCCTGCAACCACGGTTTGCGGTCGTCATCGTTCAGCGGCTCGCCGGAGGCCATTTTCATGATGTTGCTGCGCGGATGGAGGAAGTCGCCATCAAGAAACGCAGCCTGGAGTTGATGCGCCACTTCGCTGGCCACGGCTGATTTCCCGCTACCGGAAACGCCCATCAGGACGTAGACGTGGTGATCGTGATTAGTCGTGCTCAAAGGGTGTCCCTCAGTCAATTGTTACGGGTAACAGTTATCGGTAACATTGTCCTGCTGGGGCAAAAGAGAAGCAATATCCAAACGTGCGCGAAGTGAATAAGTGTGAGCTACTTCAAATTTGTCAGTTCAAATAGATCCACCCGGTGACAAGGTGAAACCTAAATCTAACATTTTCGGGGTAACCGTCTCGCCACGAATGCGCGCCAGCAGGCGTTCTGCGCCAATGCGGCCCATACGTTCACGCGGCGTCAGGACGCTCGCCAGACGCGGCTCCATCACCTGACCGATGTCATGGCCGTGGAAACCAGCGATCGCCATATCATCAGGGATCTTCAGCCCCAGACGCTGGCACTCAAACGCTGCGCCGACCGCAAGGTCATCGTTGGTACAAAAAATACCGTCCAGTTGCGGATACTCGCGTCGCGCCTGACGCATCAGCTCAATACCCGACGTATAGGAAGAGGACTGCTCCACCATCACGCTGTACGGGGTTAAGTTCGCGTCGAGCATCGCCTGCTCGTATCCCTTCTGTTTGATGATAGTACGTTCATCAAGACGCGCACCCAGATAGGCGATATGACGATGCCCGCGGGCGATAATGGCCGCCGTCATCTGGCGCGCCGCTTCGAAGTTATCAAAGCCGACGGCGATGTCGAGGCACGGCGACTGGCTGTCCATCAGCTCCACGACCGGAATACCGGCCACTTCAATCATTTTGAGCGTGCGGGCAGTGTGGGTTCGTTCGGTTAAAATCAGGCCGTCAATGTTCCAGGAAAGCATCGACTCAAGACGTTCCTCTTCGAGTTCCGGCTTGTACCCGTAGTGGGCGAGCATGGTCTGGTAGCCAAACGCATCGGTGACGCTTTCTATTCCACGTAATACTTCGGCGAAAACCTGGTTGGTCAAAGAAGGAAGCAGAACGCCCACCGCGCGGCTGGTCGCATTGGAGAGAATATCGGGCGCGCGGTTGGGGATATAACCCAGTTCATCAAGGGCAGCGGCAATCTTGCCACGTAACGCTACGGAAACCTGTTCCGGGTTACGTAAAAAACGGCTGACCGTCATTTTGGTCACACCGACGCGATCGGCGACATCCTGAAGTACGGGGCGTTTCTTTTTCATCGTCCTGAGAAATCTTGAAGTGATAGATTTGCTCAGTTTACCACGGACAAAGCCCATCCTTCCCCTGTCAAAGGGAAGGATGGGGATTTATTTATGTTTTATTACACCGGCGGCAGGTCAAACAGCAGAATTTCGCTTTCGCTGTCGGCGTGCACGGAGATCGCCTGCTCGTCCCAGATGGCCAGACCATCGGCGGTTGTCGCTTTGGTCCCGTTGATGGACACGTCACCTTTCACCACCTGGATCCAGACGCGGCGGTTAGCGGCAATCTGATGCACGGACTGTTCATCTTTCGCCAGCGCCCAGCGGTACAGCTCCATATCCTGATGCACTTTCAGGGAACCTTCACGCGCATCCGGGGACAGCACCAGCTGTTTGCCTTGTTTCGCGTCGAAGCGGCGCTGCTCGTAGCGCGGCGTGATGCCGGTCTCTTCTGGAATGATCCAGATTTGATACAGGTGCAGTTTTTCCGTTTTGCTCGGGTTGTACTCGGAGTGACGCACCCCGGTACCCGCGCTCATAATCTGGAACTCGCCCGCCGGAACCTGCTCTTTGTTGCCCATGCTGTCCTGGTGCTCAACCGCGCCTTCCAGCACATAGGTAAGGATTTCCATGTCTTTGTGCGGGTGGGTACCGAAGCCCTGGCCTGCATCAATCACGTCGTCGTTAATCACGCGCAGCGCGGAGAAGCCCATGAAGTTCGGGTCGTAGTAGTCGGCAAACGAGAATGAATGCCATGAGTCCAGCCAGCCATGATTCGCGTGACCACGTTCGTTTGCTTTGCGTAAGTAGATCATTGTTTTCACCCTCAGTTCGTTTCGATGGAGTAAGTGTGGACGCAAACGGCCTGGGATCATAGAGGGTGAAAATTGACTCCTCTGTTCAAAAATTGTGAACAAGTTCAGAGGAGCCGTTTTTGCTTATTTCGCGAGGGTTATCGTGGCAGGAGAAGCCTGTTCGAAGGCCCGCTCAAGGATTTCGAGGTTGGTCAGAACGTCAGATTCCTTGACGTAATTCGCCGTGCCGTTTGTGAGGGTCTCAAACAGCGCATCGTAGACGCGGCCATAGTCGCCGGTTTCCGGCTTCAGCGTTTCTTTGACCGTCATGCCCTCGTCGTTCACATACTCCAGCACGCCCACGGAATCGTCTGCGGCAAATCCCGGCTCGCCCGGCATGATATTGGCCTTCAGGCTGGTCTCCTGCTGGTCAATGCCGTACTTAATGAACGAACCCCGGGTACCGTGAACGATAAATTTCGGGTAGTCGATCTTCACCAGGAGGCTGGTTTTGACGATGGCCTTCAGGTCGCCGTAGAACAGCTGGGCTTCGAAGGTATCGTCCGGGTTGGCTTTGTTGCGCAGGCTGCGAATGTCATACGCCACGTGGTCCGGGCGGCCAAACAGGGAGATGATCTGGTCCATGGTGTGCACGCCCAGACCATAGAACGAACCATCCTGAGGCAGTCCGGGCTGCGTTTCCGCCACCGGACGGTAGTAATCGAAGTGACTTTCGATTTCCACGATGTTGCCGAGCTTGCCGCTTTCAATCGCTTTTTTCGCCGTCAGGAAGCAGCTGTCAAAGCGACGGTTCTGATACGGCGTGACGGTCAGGCCTTTGCTTTTCGCCAGCGCGAACAGCTCTTTCGCTTCGGCAATAGTCGGGGTGAACGGCTTTTCTACCAGCACGTTTTTACCCGCATTGAGCGCGCGTTTGGCATAGTCAAAATGGCTGTCGGCGTGGGTGCAGACAATCACCAGCTTCACCTGCGGGTCGTTAAGCACCTCATCGAGATCGCTGGTGAAGTGGATGCGGGAGTACTGCGGAGACTGCTCTTCCGGCTTCGCGCGGCGGCGGTAGATATGGGCCACATGCCAGGTATCTTTACGGTTGAGGACATACGGCAGGTGGTAGCGGGTGGTGCTTTTACCAAATCCAATAAATGCGCAATGTAGTGTCATGGCTCAGTCCTTTTGGAAGGTTACTGAGTCTAACCATAACAAAAAAAAAGCCAGCTAAAAGCTGGCTAAAGTAATACTGGAAGCAATGTGAGCAATGTCGTGCTTTCAGGTTCCCGTAGCGGTCTTCCTGAATGCAGAGCAATAATAATCATTCTCATTCGCACTTGTCCAATACTTTTTGCAAAAAATAGCGGTTGACTCAAATTTTAAAGTCATTGATGTTGGAAGGGACTTTTAACTGACTGAGGAACAAGGAATGAGTGAGATAGTGATACGCCATATCGAACCCAGCGATGCAGAAGCTTTACGTGACATCATGTCGCATCCTGATGTGTATCACGACACGCTACAACTCCCTCATCCTTCTATGGAAATGTGGCACGAACGCGTTGCGACAAAACCAGGCCGGCGCCATCTCGTTGCCTGTCTGGACCAGCGCGTTATTGGACATATGGCGCTGGACGTAATGGAAAACCCGCGTCGCAGCCATGTTGCCACATTCGGCATCAGCGTGGCTGCGGATATGCAGGGACGCGGCGTAGGCCGCAGGCTCATGAGCGAGATGATCAACTTGTGTGACAACTGGTTGCGCATTGAACGTATCGAACTGACGGTCTTTGCCGATAACCCCGCGGCAGTTGCCCTCTATAAAAATTTTGGTTTTGAAATCGAAGGGACCGGCAAGAAATTTGCCCTGCGCAACGGCGAATATGTGGACGCGTATTATATGGCGAGAATGAAGTAGTGATTTGCCGGGTGGCGGCTTCGCCTTACCCGGCCTACGTTCGTGCAGTTGTAGGCCCGGTAAGCGCAGCGCCACCGGGCAATACATCAATACCCCGCCGTCAAATCATCCACCGAACGCGGATCTGATGCGCCAAACAGCGCTCCGTCCGGCCCTACCATAATGCTCTGGGTGCTGCCCATCGCCTCTTTCACCGCCACCTTCTGCCCACGCTGCTCCAGCAGTTTAATGGTGTCCGGGCTAAAGCCCTTCTCGACGCGCAGCTCGTCCGGCAGCCACTGATGATGGAAGCGCGGTGCGTTGGTGGCTTCGGCGACGTTCATCCCAAAGTCGATGCTGTTCACCACCATCTGCAATACTGTGGTGATAATTCGGCTGCCGCCCGGGCTGCCGGTTACCAGCCAGGTTTTGCCCTCTTTCACCACGATTGTGGGCGACATGGACGACAGCGGACGTTTCTTCGGTCCTACCGCATTCGCATCGCCGCCGACCAGCCCGTAGACGTTCGGCACGCCCGGCTTGGCGGAGAAGTCATCCATCTCGTTGTTCAGCAGAATGCCGCTGTTGCCCGCCACAATCCCGGTGCCAAACGTGGTGTTGAGCGTATAGGTCACCGCCACCGCGTTACCGTCTTTATCCACCACCGAGAAGTGGGTGGTCTGGTTGCTTTCATACGGCGCCAGCTTGCCGGGGCGGATCTCGCTCGACGGCTTAGCCTTGTTGATGTCGATCTGATCGGCAATGGATTTGGCGTACGCCTTGTTGGTCAGCGCCTGCCACGGCACCTTCACGAAGTCCGGATCGCCGAGATATTCCGAGCGGTCGGCGTAGGCGCGTTTTTCCGCTTCCGCCATTATTTGCATGGCATCCGCGCTGCCGAAGCCGAACTTGTGCATATCGAAGTTTTCAAGAATGTTGAGGATCTGCACGATGTGAATGCCCCCGGAAGACGGCGGCGGCATGGAGAACACCTCGTAGCCGCGGTAGGTGCCGCTAATCGGCTCGCGCTCCACCGCCCTGTAGTCCGCCAGATCCGCTTTGGTGATGAGCCCGCCGTTCTTCTGCATCTCTTCCGCAATCTGGTCGGCAATCGCCCCTTTGTAGAAGGCGTCCGGACCGTGCTCCGCAATCAGCTCCAGGCTTTTAGCGAGGTTTTTTTGCACCAGCTTATCGCCCTTCTTCAGCGGCTCGCCGTCTTTCCAGAAGATGGCCTTGCTGTTTTCATGATTCGGAATGACTTCGCTGCCGTAGGTTTTGAGGTCGTCTGCCAGCGCGTCATTCACCACAAAGCCCTCCCGCGCCAGCTTGATAGCAGGCTGCACCACCTTGTTCAGCGGCATCGTGCCGTATTTTTCCAGCGCCAGCGAGAAGCCCGCAACGGTGCCCGGCGTGCCGGAGGCCAGGTGCGAGGTCAGGGATTTTTTACTGTCCGGGTTGCCCTGGTCATCGAGGAACATGTCGCGTGACGCCTGAGAAGGCGCCATTTCACGGAAGTCGATGGCGGTGGTTTTCCCGTCTTTGGTGCGCAGCATCATAAAGCCGCCGCCGCCCAGGTTCCCCGCCTGCGGGTGCGTCACCGCCAGAGCATAGCCGACGGCGACCGCCGCATCCACCGCGTTACCGCCCTGCCTGAGAATATCGACACCCACGCGGGTCGCCAGCGCATCCACCGACGCCACCATGCCGTGGGTTGCCCGCACGGGATGAAAGACATCTTCCTCCACGCCGTAAGAGACCGGAGGCGCCGCGGGCGGGTTGGCCGCCACGCTAAATGTACCGCCTGCCATCAGCGCGGCGAGGGCGACCCAGCGCAAAAACGTTGGTTTCATCATTATTGTTCTCCAGGTGAAGGGATCCATATTCCCCGCTTAAGCCTGGTTCACAACTCCTAAAAAATCATCGTCATGGTGAAATCAGGGTAAACTTAAGAGAGACCTCAAAAGGAGGAAATGACAATGAAACGCTTATTGATTCTTACGGCGCTGATCCCCTTTGCCGCGCTCGCACAGCCACTCAACACCATGAATAACCCGAACCAGCAGGGTTACGTCATCCCGAGCCAGCAGCGTATGCAGACCGAGATGATGAGCCAGCAACAGCAGCAAAAAGGGATGCTTAACCAGCAGTTGAGAACGCAGACCCAGATGCAGCAGCAGAGCCTGCAAAATCAGATGAACGCCAACACCCAGCGGGTGCAGCAGGGTCAGGTGCGCGAGCAGCCGCTGCCGAACAGAAACGGCGGAATGTTAGGCGGGATGACCTCGTCAGGCAGCGGACAGCAGCATATGCTGCCGCCGCAGTCGAATGGCAGTATGCTTAATCCGCAGAACTAAAGTCCGGGCCGATCAGGTCGATTGCATCGGTACAGATGCTGTCCACGCCCCAGCGCAGCAGTTCGGCTGCACGCTGGGGTTTGTTAACGGTGTAAACCAGAATATGCAGTCCCGCATCTTTCAGCATCTTCACCCGCGCCTCATCCAGCAGCTTGTGATTAAGATGAATAGAGACACACGCTAAGCGCGTCGTCAGCTCGCGCCAGTCTTCGCGCCACTCGTCCAACAATAGCCCGCGCGGCAGCTCCGGCGCGGCAGCCTGCGCCGCCTCCAGCGCGTCGATTTCAAACGAGGAGAGCAGCGGCGCGGTCATCCCTTCCCACAGCTCGCGCGCGGCAAGGGCAATCACTTTGCCGGTCAGCGGCCCGGTGCCGGTGGTCGGTTTAATTTCGATATTGGCCATCATGCCGTGCTGGCGACAGCGATCGGCCACTTCCGCCAGCAGCGGCAGCGGTTCGCCTTTGAATTCGCCGCTGTACCAGCTTCCGGCGTCGACTTTCAGCAGATCGCGCCACGGCAGCTCGCCCGCGACGCCCCAGCCGTTGCTGGTGCGTTCGAGGTTATCGTCATGCAGCAGGAAAATCTCGCCGTCTTTCGACAGCTTGGCGTCGAACTCGATCATGGTGTGGCCGTAACGCGCGCCAACATCAATCGCCGCCAGGGTGTTCTCCGGCGCCAGTTTACCGCCGCCGCGGTGGGCGACGACGTGGGGATAAGGCCAGTTGCTCATACTCGTTGTCCTGTTTCACCGTCAAAAAGGTGCAGATGATTTTCCGGCAGGTGCAGCCACAGCGTGCTGCCTGCTTTAGGGCGCTCCTGATGCACCAGACGCACCACCATCTTTTGCTCGCCCCAGCGCCCGTGCGCCAGGTTATCTGCACCTAGCATCTCCAGCGTGTCCATCACCAGCGGCACGCCGCCTTCCGCCTGAGAGGTTAAACCGATATGTTCCGGGCGGATACCGAGCGTCATCTTACGCCCGGCGTAGCCACGATAGTACCAGTTGATCGGCAATGCCATCCCGCTTTCCAGCTCAAAGTGCGTGCCCGTGCTGCTGATGCGCCCTTCGAGCAGGTTCATCGCCGGGCTGCCGATAAAGCTCGCCACAAAGCGGGTAGCCGGTTTCTCATACACTTCCACCGGGGTACCAATCTGCTCGGCAACGCCTTTGTTCATCACCATCACGCGCTGGGCGAGGGTCATGGCTTCGACCTGATCGTGGGTAACGTACAGCGAGGTGGTTTTCAGACGACGGTGCAATTGCTGCAGCTCAAGACGCATCTGCACGCGCAGCTTGGCATCGAGGTTAGAGAGCGGCTCGTCGAACAGGAATACCGCCGGATCGCGCACGATGGCGCGCCCCATCGCTACGCGCTGGCGCTGGCCGCCTGAGAGCTCGCGCGGGCGGCGCTTGAGCAGGCCGTCCAGCTCCAGAATGCGGGCGGCTTCTTTCACGCGCTCCTCGATATGGCCTTTGCCCATGCCGCGGATTTTCAGCCCCCAGGCCATGTTCTCCTCCACGCTCATGTGCGGGTAGAGAGCGTAGTTCTGGAAGACCATCGCGATACCTCTGTCTTTCGGCTCCATCTCGGTGACGCGCTGGCGGTCAATCCAGATGTCCCCGGACGTCACGCGCTCCAGCCCCGCCACCATGCGCAGCAGGGTGGATTTGCCGCAGCCGGACGGGCCGACCATCACGATAAACTCCCCGTCCGCCACGTCGAGCGTCAGCGGCTGGATCACCTGGGTTTTGCCGTCCCAGCTTTTGGTTACTGCCTGAAGTTTTAAACCTGCCATCTTATTTCTCGCTATCGACCAGGCCGCGGACAAACGCGCGCTGCATGGCTAAAACAATGACTACGGGTGGGATAAGGGTGAGCAGCATCGCCGCCATCACCTGGTTCCAGAGGGTGGTGCCTTCGCCGGTGGCAATCATGCCTTTGATGCCCGCCACGGCGGTGCCGAGATTGACGTCCTGAATAATCAGCAGCGGCCACAGGTACTGGTTCCAGCCGTAGATAAAGGTGATCACAAACAGCGCCGCAAGGTTGGTTTTCGACAGCGGCAGCACGATGTCGCGGAAGAAGCGCATCGGTGAGGCGCCGTCGATGCGCGCGGCTTCAATCAGCTCGTCCGGCAGAGTCATAAAGAACTGGCGGAAGAGGAAGGTGGCGGTCGCCGAGGCCATCAGCGGCAGGGTTAAGCCCGCGTAGCTGTCGAGCATCTTCAGGTTGGCGATCACCTCCACCGTCGGGAAGATACGCACCTCAACCGGCAGCATCAACGTGATGAAGATCATCCAGAAGAAGAGGTTACGCAGCGGAAAGCGGAACCAGACGATGGCGAACGCCGAAAGCATCGACACCGTAATTTTGCCGACCGTAATGCCAAACGCCATGATGAAGCTGTTGAGCATCATCAGCCAGAACGGTGCGCTGTTGACGCCCACGCCCTGGGTCCAGATGGTCTTCATGTTCTCAAAGAGGTGGCCGCCGGGGATCAGCGTCATCGGCGTATCGAACACCGCTTTGGTGTCCAGCGTGGCGGCGACAAAGGCCACGTACAGCGGGAAGAGGATGACGATGATCCCTAAAATCAGCATGGTATGGCTGAAAATCGTCAGCCCGCGACGGTTCTCAATCATTGGTAGCGCACCTTACTTTCGACATAGCGGAACTGCACCACCGTGAGGATGATGACGAGGAACATCAGCACAACCGACTGCGCGGCAGAGGCGGAGAGATCCAGCCCGGCGAAGCCTTCGCGATAGATTTTGTAAATCAGCGTGGTGGTCGCCTGCACCGGGCCGCCTGCGGTGGCCGCATCGATTACCGGGAAGGTGTCGAAGAAGGCGTAAACGAGGTTAACCACCAGCAGGAAGAAGCTTACCGGGGCGATCAGCGGCAGCGACAGCCTGAAGAAGCGACGAATCGGCCCTGCGCCGTCAATCGCGGCGGCTTCCACCAGCGAACGCGGAATGGACTGCAGCGCGGCAAAGAAGAACAGGAAGTTATAGCTAATCTGCTTCCACACCGAGGCGAACACCACCAGGAACATGGCCTGGCCGCTGTTCTGGGCGTGGTTCCAGTCGTAGCCGAACTCTGCCAGGAAATGGGTAATCAACCCTCGCCCCGGGTTAAACAGGAAAATCCACAGTACGGCAGCGACGGCGGGCGCCACGGCGTATGGCAGCAGCATCAGGGTCTGATAAATACGACTTCCGCGCACCACGTAGTCCACCAGCGCGGCGAAAAACAGCGAGGCAACAAGGCCGCTGACGGTGACCAGCGCGCTGAACTTCATCGTCGTCCAGAAGGACTCCAGGTAGTAGCTGTCATTGAACAGCGCGGTAAAGTTGTCCAGCCCGACAAACTGGCTGGAAAGCCCAAACGGATCGACGCTTTGTACCGAGTACCACAGCGCTTCGCCCGCAGGCCAGATAAAGAAGATAACGGTGATGACCAGCTGAGGCGCGACCAGCAGGTACGGCAGCCAGCGGGAACGGAACACCGGACGGGATGATGACATAGGTTAGCTCTGTAGGTATTCACCCCTCACCCTAGCCCTCTCCCCAGAGGGGAGAGGGGACTGCACGGAGCCGTCTTTTCTCCCTCGCCCCTTTGGGGAGAGGGCCGGGGTGAGGGGCAGGTTTGAATTACGATTTCGTCGACTGCTCAAAGCGGCGCAGCAGCTGATTCCCGCGCTCTACCGCGGAATCCAGCGCCTGCTGTGGCGTTTTCTTCCCGGTCCAGACGCTTTCCAGCTCTTCATCCACAATGGTGCGGATCTGCGGCATGTTGCCCAGGCGCAGGCCTTTGGTGAACGGCAACGGCGGCTTGTTCAGCATCTGGCGCGTCGCGATGTCCGCCCCTGGGTTCTTGCTGTAGAAGCCCTGCTCGCGGGTCAGGTCATACGCGGCTTTGGTGATCGGCAGGTAGCCGGTCTTCTGGTGCCATTCGGCGGCGTTTTCCGGCTTCGCCAGGAAGTCGAGGAACTCGGCCACGCCTTTATAGGTGCCCTTGTCTTTACCCTGCATCACCCACAGGCTCGCCCCGCCGATGATGGCGTTCTGCGGCGCGCCCTTCACGTCAGCGTCATACGGCATCATGCCCACGCCGTAGTTGAATTTGGCGTAGTGACGGATGTCCGCCAGCGAGCCGGACGAGGCGGTGGTAATGGCACAGTCGCCGTTGTAGAACTTCTCGGTGGATTCGTCTTTACGCCCGAAGTAGCTGAAGTCGCCCTTCTTGTTCAGATCGGCAAGCAGCGCAATGTGCTTCACCTGCTCCGGCTTGTTGAACTCCAGTACCGCATCGGTGCCGTCGAAGCCGTTGTTTTTGGTCGCAACCGGCAGGCCGTGCCAGGCGCTGAAGTTTTCAATCTGGATCCAGCCCTGCCAGCCGCTGGCGTAGCCGCACTTCATTCCCGCCGCTTTCAGCTTCGCGGTGTATTCGGCCAGGTCCTGCCAGGTTTTTGGCGGCTGCTCCGGGTCTAAACCGGCTTTTTTGAATGCGTCTTTGTTGTAGTACAGCACCGGCGTAGAGCTGTTAAACGGCTGGGACAGCAGATGGCCGGTTTTGGAATCGGTGTAGTAACCCGCTACGGTCGGTACAAACTGGGATTCATCGAAGTTGATACCCGCTTCTTTGAATACTTCATAGACCGGCTTGATGGCTTTGGAGGCCATCATCGTAGCGGTGCCCACTTCATAAACCTGTAACAGTGCAGGCGCGTTGCCTGTACGGAAGGCGGCGATGCCCGCGCTCAGGCTCTGCTCGTAGTTGCCTTTGTACACCGGCACAATTTTGTAATCCGGGTGGGTGTCGTTGAAACGCTGCGCCAGGGAGTCAACTTCTTTACCCAACTCCCCTTCCATGGAATGCCAGAACGGAATGGTCGTCACAGCCATTGCGTTCGTCGCAAAAGCCAGACCCAGTGCCAGACCCAAAGCTGTGTGTCGTAACGATGTCATTGTCATCTCTCTTATTGTGCCGGATGCGCGATATCACGCGTTTTATGCTCGCGAGGTAACATGACATGCTCGAATGACAGAAAAATAACTGTTTGTTTACAGATAAGTGACAGTAAAGGGTCAGGGGGATGATGGTTATGTGAAGGGGGTTGGATGGTTGGGTGCGGTCTGGTGCCCTCACCCCGGCCCTCTCCCACAGGGAGAGGGAGAAAACACTAAAAAAGGCAACTTGCGTTGCCTTTTTGCTTTTACCTATCCGCCCAGATACGCGCTCCGCACCGCTTCGTTCGCCAGCAGCGCGTCGCCGGTGTCTTCCAGCACCACGCGGCCGTTCTCCAGCACGTAGCCACGGTCGGCGAGCTTCAGCGCCTGGTTGGCGTTCTGCTCGACGAGGAAGATGGTCATCCCCTCTTTGCGCAGCTGCTCGATGGTGTCGAATATCTGCTGGATGATGATTGGCGCCAGGCCGAGCGACGGCTCATCCAGCAGCAGCAGGCGTGGCTGGCTCATCAGCGCGCGGCCGATCGCCAGCATCTGCTGCTCACCGCCGGACATGGTGCCCGCACGCTGAATGCGGCGCTCCCACAGGCGCGGGAAGAGTTCGTACACCCATTTGATGCGGGTCTGGTATTCATCGCGGTGGGCGAAGAACCCGCCCATCGCCAGGTTCTCTTCCACCGTCATACGCGAGAACACGCGGCGCCCTTCCGGAACAATCGCCACCGCCTCGCGCATGATTCTGGCGGTCTGCCAGTCGGTAATGTCTTTGCCATCAAACACAATCCGCCCGCTGGTGGCGCGCGGGTCGCCGCACAGGGTGCCGAGCAGCGTGGTTTTGCCCGCGCCGTTGGCGCCAATCAGGGTCACGATTTCACCCTGATTGATATGCAGGCTGACGTCGTGCAGCGCCTGGATCTTGCCATAGTGCGCGTTGACCTTGTCGAACGTTAACATCGCTTTTTCCATCTTATGCCTCACCCAGGTATGCGCGGATCACGTCCGGGTTGTTGCGGATCTCTTCCGGCGTGCCGTTTGCCAGCGGCGTACCCTGGTTAACCACGTAGATACGGTCGGAAATGCCCATTACCAGCTTCATGTCGTGCTCAATCAGCAGAATGGTGGTGTCGTGGTGATCGCGCAGCTCAGCAATCAGCTCGTCCAGCTCTTTGGTCTCTTTCGGGTTGAGGCCCGCCGCCGGTTCGTCGAGCATCAGGATTTCCGGCTGGGTGACCATGCAGCGCACAATCTCCAGACGACGCTGGTCGCCGTAGGCCAGATTGCTCGCCTGGCGGTTAGCGTGCTGCAGCAGGCCAATTCGGTCGAGCCAGGTGGCGGCGCGATCGAGCGCTTCATCCTGGGCGCGGCGGAAGGCCGGGGTTTTCAGCAGACCGGAGAACAGCCCGGTTTTCAGCTGCTGATGCTGCGCAACCAGCAGGTTCTCAATCACCGTCATCTCGCGGAACAGACGCACGTGCTGGAAGGTACGCACCACGCCCATGCGGGCAATCTGCTGGCCCGGCAGCCCTTCAAGGTGCTTGTCGCGCAGCATGATGGTGCCGCCCGTCGGCTTGTAGAAGCCGGTCAGGCAGTTAAAGACCGTGGTTTTCCCCGCGCCGTTCGGGCCAATCAGGGAGACAATCTCTTTCTTGTGCAGATCCAGTGACACATTGTTGACCGCCAGCAGGCCGCCAAAACGCATCATCAGACCGTTAACGGATAATAATGGCTGACTCATGCCTGCTCTCCTTTCGCTTGCCCGTTCTTCAGCTTCAGCTGTGGACGGGTCATCGGCAGCAAGCCCTGCGGACGCCAGATCATCATCAGCACCATCAAACCACCCAGCATTAACATGCTGTATTCGTTAAAGTCGCGCATCAGCTCGCGCGAAACCACCAGCAGGATGGCCGCGAGGATAACGGCGAACTGCGAGCCCATCCCGCCGAGCACCACAATCGCCAGCACAAAAGCGGATTCGGCAAAGGTGAACGATTCCGGGCTGACGAAGCCCTGACGCGCGGCAAACAGCGTCCCGGCGAAACCGGCAAACGCGGCGCTGATGGTGAACGCGGTCAGCTTGATGCGTGTCGGGTTCAGGCCCAGGGAACGGCAGGCGATCTCATCCTCGCGCAGCGCTTCCCACGCGCGGCCCAGCGGCATGCGCAGCAGGCGGTTAATCACGAACAGGGTGATCACCACCAGCAGCAGCGCTACCAGATAGAGCCAGATCACGCGGTCGGACGGGTCATACTTCACGCCGAAGAAGTTACTGAAGGTATCCCAGCCGCCTTCGCGGGCGGTACGGCTGAACTCCAGACCGAAGAAGGTCGGTTTCGGGATCTGGCTGATGCCGTTCGGGCCGCCGGTCACTTCGGTGTTGTTCAGCAGCAGGATACGGACGATTTCACCGAAGCCTAAGGTCACGATCGCCAGGTAGTCACCGCGCAGGCGCAGCACCGGGAAGCCAAGCAGGAAACCGGCTGCGGCGGAGACCAGCCCCGCCAGCGGCAGACAGGTCCAGAAGCCGAGGCCGTAATAGTGGTTCAGCAGCGCGAAGGTGTAGGCGCCGATGGCGTAGAAGCCGCCGTAGCCAAGCACCAGCAGGCCAGATAGCCCCACCACCACATTCAGACCAAGACCAAGAATCACGTAGATCATGGTCAGGGTAGCGATATCTACGGTTCCACGAGAGACCACAAACGGCCACGCCACGGCGGCCACCAGCAGCGCCACGAGGAACAGCTTCTGCTTAACGGTTGACCCGTCGATGGCCGGCAGAACGAATTTCGGCCCGGAGACGTTTTTCAGCGACTTCTGGAACAGCGGACGCAGCAGCTGGAACAGGAACACCACGGCAGTGCCGATAAATACCCACTGCCAGCGGATGTCGGGGGCGGCGTCTACCACCAGCTTCGTCCCGTCCAGACCTAACTGGACGCCCATAAAGACGCCCGCCAGCACGAAGAACATGGCGGCAGAGAGCAGCGCCATTGCAAAATGCATCGGTTTCATACTTTCTCTACCTCCGGACGGCCCAGAATACCGGTAGGCATCACCAGCAGAACCAGAATCAGCAGGGCAAACGACACCACATCTTTATACTCAGTGCTCAGATACGCCGAGGAGAGCGCTTCCGCCACACCCAGGATCAGGCCGCCGATCATCGCCCCCGGAATACTGCCGATACCGCCCAGAACCGCCGCGGTAAACGCTTTCATCCCGGCCATAAAGCCGATGTACGGGTTGATCACGCCGTAGAACTGGCCGAGCAGCACGCCTGCGACGGCCGCCATCGCGGCGCCAATCACGAAGGTCAGGGCAATCACGCGGTCGGTGTTGATGCCGAGCAGGCTCGCCATCTTCAGGTCTTCTGCGCAGGCGCGGCAGGCGCGTCCCATCCGCGAGTAGCGGATGAACAGCGTCAGGGCCAGCATCGCAATAAAGGTCACGACCCAGATAACCAGCTGCATGGTGGTGATTGAGGCCGAGAAGTTTTCACTGGCCCCCACAATCCACTGGCCGTTAAACAGGCTTGGCAGCGCCACGTCGCGCGAGCCTTCGGTCAGGCTGACGTAGTTTTGCAGGAAGATCGACATCCCGATCGCGGAAATCAACGCAATCAGACGCTTGGAGCTGCGCACCGGCCGGTAGGCCACGCGCTCGATGCTCCAGCCGTAGGTGCTGGCAATCACAATCGCGCCAACAAACCCGGCGGCGACCAGCAGCCAGCTGCTGTCGATGCCCATCATCATCAGCGCGGCGATGATCATAAAGGAGACATAGCTACCGATCATGTAGACCTCGCCGTGGGCGAAGTTGATCATGCCGATAATGCCGTAAACCATCGTATAGCCGATGGCGATCAGCGCGTAGGTGCTTCCCAGCGTAACGCCGTTAAACATCTGCTGCAGGAAATAGAGAAACTGCTCGGACATATGCAAACCTTTTTATACCCGCCCGTCAGTCCGGGCGGTGGGATAATTATTTGGCGGCCGAAGATGAACCGTCGGCGTGCCACTTAAAGACACCAAACTCAAATCCCTTCAGATCGCCTTTCTCATCCCAGTTCAGCGGCCCAATCACGGTGTTCGCCCCGTGTGCTTTTAAATCTTTCACCAGATCCAGCGGTTCTTTGCTGCCGGAGCGTTCCAGCGCGGTGGCCAGAGACTGTACGGCGGCGTAGGTGATCCAGACGTACGGACCACTCGGATCTTTCTTCTGCGCCTTGAGCGCATCCACGATAGCCTTGTTGGCCGGATCCTGGTCATAGCGTTTTGGCATCGTCACCAGCATGCCTTCAGCAGAATCCCCGGCGATGTTTGACAGAGAGGCATTGCCCACGCCCTCTGGCCCCATAAACTGGGTCTTCAGACCGGTGGCGCGCGCCTGACGCAGCATCTGGCCCATCTCCGGGTAGTAGCCGCCGTAGTAAACAAAGTCGATATTCTCTTTTTGCAGGCGGGCGATCAGCGCGGAAAAGTCTTTCTCACCGGCGGTAATCCCGTCGAAAAAGACGATGTTTGCGCCGCCTTTTTTCAGGCCGTCCTGAACGGAGCGCGCCAGGCCTTCGCCGTACTGCTGCTTGTCATGAATAATGGCGATACGCTGCGGCTTGACGGTTTCAAGGATGTATTTGGCGGCGGTTGGCCCCTGAGAGGAGTCCAGCCCCGCGGTACGCATGATGTGCTGGTATCCGCGCTGGGTCAGCTCAGGGTTAGTGGCGCCAGGGGTGATCATCAGAATGCCTTCGTCTTCGTAGATATCAGAAGCGGGCTGGGTGGACGACGAGCACAGGTGGCCGATAACATACTGGATGCCGTCGTTAACGATTTTGTTGGCGACCGCGACGGCCTGTTTCGGATCGCAGGCGTCGTCATATTCTACGCCCACCAGCTTGTCGCCTTTGATGCCGCCCTTAGCGTTGATGTCTTTGATGGCCTGGCGCGCACCGTTGAACTCCATATCACCCCACTGGGCAACAGGGCCGGACATCGCGCCCACTACCGCAACTTTAATGTCCTCCGCCATGGCGGCATGCGAGATCGACAGTGCGACCATCCCCGCGATTAACGTCTTCGCGTTCCTTTTCATCTCTGAATCCCCATTCGTGATGTCGTGTTTATATTTTGTTTTATTATGGTTAAAAAGCATTCTGTACTTTTAATGAACAACGCTATTTTTACCAGTGCCTTTAATGGTTTAGCGCAGGTTTTTGTCAAAAACCAGACTAAAATCTCTATTTTTCAGGCGATTAAGCAAAGATAATATTCTGAAATCAGGCAGAGATAAACAAATAAAAGTGCAGTTTGCAGCATAAAATAACGGTACAAAGCGCCGAATAAATCACTACCATTCAGGTTAAAATTCTGCTTATTTTTCGATCCATGTGTTTTCAAACTGCCCATCGCGTTGCCAAAAAACTAATCACCTGGTTAATGAGAATAAAAAGAGGAAGCCGCTGAGTGAATAAATTGAGTACACTGCCTCTACTCAATTTGATTTGGACAAGTAGCTAATGAAACTGACTATCGTGCGTCTGGTGACCTTTAGCGACCAGGATCATATCGACCTGGGCAAGATCTGGCCGGAATATTCCCCTTCGTCGCTGCGCGTTGATGAGACCCACCGCATTTATGCCGCGCGTTTTAACGAGCGCCTGCTGGCTGCGGTTCGCGTCACCCTGAGCGGTACAGAAGGAGCGCTGGACTCACTGCGCGTTCGTGACGTCACCCGTCGTCGCGGCGTGGGACAGTATTTAATTGAAGAAGTGATCCGCGAAAACCCAAGCGTGACCTCATGGTGGATGGCCGACGTGGGCGTGGAAGACCGCGGCGTGATGGCAGCGTTTATGCAGGCGTTAGGCTTTACGGCGCAGGAGAGCGGGTGGGAGAAGCGCTAAAAGAAAGCCGGGTGGCGGCTGCGCCTTACCCGGCCTACATTCTCCACTGTATTTTCCCAAGCATTTCGTGTTGCAGGAAGGCGGCAAGTTATGAAATCCCCGGGAGCTTACATAAGTAAGTGACCGGGGTTGAATAACGCAGCCAACGCACCTGCGGCGCGAAAGGAGACGGGAAAATTATTTTGCGTCTGTCGCCGTGCCATTGGCATGCCAGTCAAACACGCCGAACTCGAAGCCCTTCAGGTCGCCCTTCTCGTCCCAGGAGAGTGGCCCCATAACGGTCTGAACCGTATTCGCTTTCAGCCAGGTGGCAATTTCAGCCGGATCGGCTGACTGGTTCAGACCTGCCTGCAGAGACTGCAGCGCCGCGTAGGTGGTCCAGACGAACGCGCCGCTTGGATCCTGTTTCTTCGCCTTGATGGCATCTACGATAGGTTTGTTCGCAGGGACCTGGTCGTAGTTCTTCGGTTTGGTCACCAGCAGACCTTCGGCTGATTCACCCGCAATGTTAGACAGAGAAACGTTCGCCACGCCTTCCGGGCCCATAAACTGGGTTTTCAGGCCCGCAGCGCGCGCCTGACGCAGGATCTGGCCCATTTCCGGATGGTAGCCGCCGTAGTATACGAAGTCGATATTCTCTTTCTTCAGACGCGCCACCAGGGTGGAGAAGTCTTTCTCACCGGCGGTGATCCCGTCGAAGAACACCACGTCGGCATTGGCTTTCTTGAGGTTGTCCTGCACTGAACGCGCCAGACCTTCACCGTACTGCTGCTTGTCATGAACGATAGCAATGCGCTTCGGCTTCACTTTTTCAACGATGTATTTCGCCGCGGTTGGGCCCTGGTCTGAGTCCAGGCCGGTGGTGCGCAGGGTCAGCTTGTAGCCACGCGCAGTCAGCTCCGGTGCGGTCGCTGCCGGAGTGATCATCAGAATACCTTCGTCTTCGTAGATGTCAGACGCGGGCTGAGTAGAGGAAGAGCACAGGTGACCGATAACGTATTTGATCCCGTCGTTCACCACTTTGTTCGCGACCGCGACCGCTTGTTTCGGGTCACAGGCATCATCATATTTTACGATCTGCAGTTTTTCGCCTTTGATACCGCCCTTAGCATTAATGTCTGCAACCGCCTGTTCAGCGCCGGTAAATTCCTGGTCGCCGTACTGTGCTACCGGACCGGACATCGCGCCAACCACAGCCACCTTGATGTCTGCCTGTGCCATGGTGCTGAATGCCAACGCGATACATCCTGCCAGTAACGCTTTACCCTTCATGTTCATCCTGAGATTCCCCATTATTATGGTTATTACGATTGTTGTGATGTTGTTGTGCAGCGCTTTATGTCAGTTATAGGTGTGCTGTCCGCGCTTTTTCAGCATACTCTGCTAAAACATACCCGATTTTTATGATTTTGGAATAGCTAATTTGAAATGAATATATGATAAGCCCGGCAGGATTTACCGCCGGGCTTGCGGCTTTAACGTGTCAGCGACGCGGAGATTATATCCAGCGCTTTCCGGAACTGCGCTTCAGGGATAGTCAGCGGATAGAGGAAACGAATGACGTTGCCGTAGACGCCGCAGCTCAGCAGAAGCAGCCCTTGGTTCAACGCACGTTCCTGCACCTGGCGGGTAAATTCCGGAGAAGGCTGGCCCGTTTGCGGGTCGTTAAACTCTACCGCCACCATCGAGCCCTGCCCGCGAATGTCAGCGATATACGGGCAGTGTTCCTTGGCTTTGTTGAGCACTTCCACCAGGTGATGGCCGAGATGCGCCGAGCGCGTGCAGAGATCTTCCTCGTCAATCACGTCCAGCACCGCGTGCGCTGCGGCAATCGCCAGCGGATTACCCGCGTAGGTGCCGCCCAGCCCGCCCGGCGCAGGCGCGTCCATCACGTCGGCACGGCCCGATACCGCCGAGAGCGGCATCCCGCCCGCCAGGCTTTTTGCCATGGTGATCAGGTCCGGCTTCACGCAGTGGTGTTCCATCGAGAAAAGCTTGCCGGTGCGGGCGAAGCCGCTTTGCACCTCGTCGGCAATCAGCAAAATACCGTGGGTATCGCACAGGGCGCGAAGAGCCTGCATAAAATCAGCAGGCGCAATGTTGAAGCCGCCCTCCCCCTGAACCGGTTCGAGAATAATCGCCGCGACCTGGTCAGGAGCAATATCCGCTTTAAAGATACGTTCCAGGCTTTTTAACGCCTCAGCGGTGCTGACGCCGTGTAGGTCATTCGGATACTGCGCGTGGTAAACCGAGCCGGGGAAGGGTCCGAAGCCGATCTTGTACGGCGCAACTTTGCCGGTCAGCGCCATAGTCATAAAGGTGCGGCCGTGGAACGCGCCGCCGAAGGTGATAAGGCCAGGACGTTTGGTATAGGCGCGCGCAATTTTGACCGCGTTTTCGACCGCCTCAGCCCCCGTGGAGAAGAACGCCGTTTTGGCAGGACCTTCTACGGGCACGCGTGCGTTGATACGCTCGGCAAGCGCCACGTAGCCTTCGTACGGCACAATCTGGTAGGCCGTGTGGGTAAACGCGTGAAGTTGTTTTTCGATGGCGGAAATGACTTTGGGATGCCGATGGCCAGTATTCAGCACCGCGATCCCGGCGGCGAAGTCGATATACTCATTGCCTTCCACGTCCCACACCGTGGCGTTTTCGGCTTTATCGGCATAGAAGTTACACATCACGCCGATGCCGCGCGGCGTCGCCTGTAAACGCCGGTCGTTCAGTTCGTTGTTTTTCACCCTGTCCCCCTGAGAAAGTCGCCTGCTTAGCGCATCAGTAAGTGTTTGCCAGGGGGAGGGAATTCGCCAGAGCGGGCGCTAAAAAAACAAAACCCCCAGACTCTCATCCAGGGGTTCTCGGTGTACTTCGCGGAAATTACGCTTCGATAGCGGCGCGAAGTTTTTTCATGGCGTTCTTTTCAAGCTGACGCACACGTTCTGCAGAGACGCCGTAACGGTCAGCCAGCTCCTGCAGCGTGGACTTGTTGTCTTCGTCCAGCCAGCGGGCGCGGATAATATCCTGGCTACGTTCGTCGAGGCCTTCCATCGCATGGGTCAGCTTGTTCGCGGCCTGATCTTCCCAGTTGTCCTCTTCGATGCCATCAGCAAAGTTAGAGGTTTTATCCTGCAGATACAGAACCGGTGCCATCGGCTGGCTGTCGGAGGCGTCGTCGTCGGAGGACATATCAAAGGTCATGTCCTGCGCGGCCATACGGGATTCCATCTCACGCACGTCTTTGCTGGTTACGCCCAGCTCGCGCGCCACCATTTCCACTTCATCCTGGTTGAACCAGCCCAGACGCTGCTTGGTTTTACGCAGGTTAAAGAACAGTTTGCGTTGCGCTTTTGTCGTGGCGACTTTCACGATACGCCAGTTGCGCAGCACGTATTCATGAATTTCTGCCTTGATCCAGTGTACGGCGAAGGAGACGAGTCGCACACCCACTTCCGGGTTGAAGCGACGCACAGCCTTCATCAGGCCGATGTTACCTTCCTGAATCAAGTCCGCCTGCGGCAGGCCATAGCCCGCATAATTACGAGCAATGTGAACAACAAAGCGCAGGTGAGACAGGATCAGCTTTTTCGCTGCTTCCAGATCGCCCTGGTAATGCAGCTTTTCAGCAAGCTCCTTTTCTTCCTCGGCCGTTAACATCGGCCAGGTGTTCGCAGCCCGGATATAAGATTCCAGGTTACCAACAGGGGCTAAAGCTAAAGTTTGCATTTCTTTGGTCATTCATTCCTCTCAGTGTTTCTTCTGGTCCAGGTTGTCCCCGTCAGGCAACAACCATGCCAAAGCGTTTGAGCAACGAGATTAGCATTCACTCTTTTATCAGACAGTGATTTTATCCACAAGTTCCAGGTGCAACGGTGAATAAATTACGCACAAAATGTGACATGGAGATGATAACAGGGGAAGAGACAACAGGGACGCTTTCCCTGCAGAGCGAACATCTCGGTGCAGGGAAAGATTATATCACGCTTTTATTAGTCGGGAGTAAAGTGACGTAAATGTTGAACGGTTGCCAGCCACGCTGCCACCCACCCAATCATCGAACACACCAGCAGCAGTAACAGGCACTCATCGAACCCTAAGCCACTGATATCAAACTTCGTTCCGAAAACCTGCGCCACTTCAGTCACGGCAGACGAAAGCCGCATCACCAAAATTTCTGACAATATCAGTGAAAGAAATGCGCCGGAAAAACCGAGCAGTGCGCCACCGTAAAGGAACGGTCGGAGGATGAAGCCATCCGTCGCACCAATCAGTTTCTGCACGTTGATGGTATCGCGACGGGCAAAGATGCTCAGGCGCACGCTGTTGCCGATGACGAGGAAGACCGCCGCCACCATCAGCACGCCAATCATCGCCGCGACGCGGCCTACCAGCCCGGTGAGAGCAGAAAGGCGCGCAAACCAGCTGTCATCCATGCGCACTTCATCAATGCCCTTAATGCGCGTGATGCGATCGCGCAGGGTGTTAAGCGACTCGGTCCCCTGGAAATCCAGCTTCGGGATCACCACCGCCACGGCGGGCAGCGGGTTCTCTTCGAGCATATCCAGCGCGCCGCCAAAGCCAGACCAGTTACGGAACTCGCCCAGCGCGTCTTCACGTGAGAGATAGTTGACCTTCTCTACGCCCTGCTCGGCCTGAATTTGCCCAACCACCTGGGCCGCCGCGTTATCGTCGAGCGCTTTATCCAGATAGACCGTGATCTGCGGGGACGGATAATACTGGGAGGCCGCCTGGTTGACGTTTTTATAGACCATATAGCAGACGCTTGGAAGCGTGAGGGAGATGGCGATCACCATCACCGTCAGGAACGTCGCCAGCGGTTTGCTTTTCAGGTCCTGCAGCGCGCCGTGGAACGCGTAGCGCACCTGCTCGTTAAAGACGTTGGTTTTACGGGAGGCCGGTTTTGGCGCGGCCTTCTGGCGCTTCGGCGCATTACGATTGCCGTCACCCCCGCCCTGCGGCTTACGGAAACGGTCAAACCGGTTCCCGAACTGCCGAATCTGGTTTATTGCATCACGCTTATTCACCGTGGCCTCCGTGCAAATGACCGTCGCTCAGGGTCAGCATGCGGTACGAACGACGGGAAATCAGCCCGATGTCGTGCGTTGCCATCAATACGGTAACCCCTACGCGGTTAAATTCCTCAAACAGACGCAAAATCCCTTCTGACAGAGCATCGTCCAGGTTACCGGTCGGTTCATCCGCCAGCAGCACCGCAGGCTTGTTCACCACCGCGCGGGCGATACCCACGCGCTGCTGTTCACCGCCGGAGAGCTGGATCGGGAAGTTCTTCGCTTTGTCCAGTAGCCCGACCTTATCCAGCGCCGCAGAGACGCGGCGGCGGATATCGTCATAGCTGGCGCCGGCAATAATCAGCGGAATGGCCACGTTATCGAAAACGGTGCGATCCATCAGCAGGTGGTGATCCTGGAAAATCATGCCGATCTGGCGACGCAGGAACGGCACCTCACGGTTTTTCAGGCGGCTGATCTCATGGCCGCTGAAAAAGATCTTCCCGGCGCTTGGCCGCTCGATCCCACAGATAAGCTTGAGCAGGGTACTTTTCCCCGCGCCGGAATGGCCGGTCAGGAATGCCATCTCGCCCGGCTGCAGGTGGAATGTGACCCCCTGCAGCGCTTGTCTCCCACCGAGATAGGCCTTGCTGACGTGTTCAAAGCGAATCATTGTTAGTCCTCTCGGGCAAATAATGCCTCAATAAAGTCGTCCGCCTTAAACGGACGTAAATCCTCAATACGCTCGCCCACACCGATGTAACGGATAGGAATGCCGAACTGGTCAGCCACGGAGAAAATCACCCCGCCTTTCGCGGTGCCGTCCAGTTTGGTCAGCGTGATCCCCGTCAGTCCTACCGCTTCATGGAACAGCTTCGCCTGGCTGATGGCGTTCTGTCCGGTGCTGGCATCGATGGTCAGCATAATTTCATGCGGTGCGTCTTCGTCCAGCTTCTTCATGACGCGAACGATTTTCTTCAATTCTTCCATCAGGTGCGATTTGTTCTGCAAACGCCCTGCGGTATCGGCAATCAGCACGTCCACGTTGCGCGCCTTCGCCGCCTGGATGGCGTCAAAGATCACGGACGCGGAATCCGCGCCGGTATGCTGGGCAATCACCGGAATGTTGTTGCGCTGGCCCCACACCTGCAGCTGCTCAACCGCCGCTGCACGGAAGGTATCGCCCGCCGCCAGCATCACCGATTTGCCCTGCTGCTCGAACTGGCGCGCCAGCTTGCCGATGGTGGTGGTTTTACCCACGCCGTTCACGCCGACCATCAGAATAACAAATGGCGTTTTGCCTTCAATATTAAGCGGTTCGTCAACTTTTGCGAGAATTTCACCCATCTCGTCTTTCAGCAGGCCGTACAGCGCTTCGGCGTCGCGCAGCTGTTTGCGGCTCGCCCCTTCGGTCAGATTGGCGATGATCTTACGGGTAGTTTCTACCCCAACGTCAGCAATCAGCAGTTGTTCTTCCAGCTCTTCAAACAGATCGTCGTCGATCTTCTTGCCGCGGAACAGACTGATAAATCCGGAACCTAAGTTTTCTTTGGTTTTAAGCAGGCTGCGCTTCAGGCGCGCGAAGAAACCTTCTTTGGTCGGTTTTTCCTGCTCCTGAACGATCTCGTCTTCGGCCTGCTCTTCTACCGGCACAACGATGACCGCTTCTTCAGCTGCCTCCGCCGCCAGCGCCTGGGCTTCCAGCTCTTCGTCGGTCAGCTCCGGCTCGAGCGCCGCTTCTTCTTCCACCGCCTCAACGATTTCAACGGTTTCCGCTTCGGCCTGCCACTCTTCGGCAGACACCGCTTCGGCTTTGACCTCTTCCGGCAGCGGCAGCTCTTCGTGTTCGATAGCGGCCTGTGGTGCTTCGATAGCGGCTTCTACGACAACCGGTTCTGGCTTCTCGCTCTCCTGAACCCGTTCAGTGACCTCAACCACCTCTTCAGCAAAGGTTTCAATCTCTTCTTTGCTGTGCGCCGTTTCTTCCGCGTCAACAACCGCGGCGGTTTCTACTGGCGTTTCAGGCTGCGATGACTCTTCAACGGCTTGTTGCTCTTCGGTTTTCTGTTCTGTTTCTTGCTCTTTTTCACCGAAGCCCAGCCAGGAAAAGAAGCCACGTTTTTTTTGTTTTGCCATCTGCGACTACACTCCTCGCGGCGCTATATACATGGAAGCTAAAAAAATGATGAAATAGTCTAACACTTTACTTAATTGACATCACCGCCCGCAATCGCAGGCCAATTGTTAACAGAGCTTTCCTGAGATGAAGAAACCCAACCGCGCCCCGGCCGGTCAAATTCGTATTATCGGCGGTCAGTGGCGAGGCCGGAAATTACCGGTGCCGGACAGCCCCGGTTTACGCCCAACTACCGACCGCGTGCGCGAGACGCTGTTTAACTGGCTGGCTCCGTCTGTGGTAGACGCCCACTGTCTTGACTGCTTCGCCGGCAGCGGCGCCCTCGGGCTGGAAGCGCTGTCGCGCTTTGCCGCCAGCGCCACGCTGCTGGAGATGGAGCGCGGCGTTGCGCAGACGCTGCAGCAAAATCTGGCGACGCTGAAGGCGAGCAACGCCAAAGTGGTGAACACCAACACGCTGAGCTTCCTCGCGCAAAAGGGCACGCCGCATAACGTGGTGTTTGTCGATCCGCCGTTCCGCAAGGGGCTGCTTGAAGAGACGTTATCCCTGCTGGAGCAAAACGGCTGGCTGGCGGATGACGCATTGATTTACGTGGAAAGCGAAGTGGAAAACGGTTTGCCGCCGGTTCCCGCCCACTGGGATCTGCACCGTGAAAAAGTGGCAGGTCAGGTTGCTTATCGTCTGTATCACCGTCAGGCACAAGGAGGATCCGATGCCGGTACTGATTAATCTGGGACGTTTGCTGATGCTGGGCGTCTGGGCGTTTTTGCTGCTCAACCTGGTGCACCCGTTCCCGCGTCCGATGAATATTTTTGTTAACGTGGCGCTGATTTTCACGTCGTTTATGCACGCCCTTCAGATGGTGATGCTGAAAAACGGCCTGCCGAAAGACGGCCCGCAGATGACGGGCTGGCAGCAGCTGCGCGTCTTTATTTTCGGCGTGTTTGAGCTGCTGGTGTGGATGAAAAAATTTAAGGCGCAGGTGAAGAAGTAAGGTGCGGCCTGATGCCCTCACCTTTACCCTCTCCCACAGGGAGAGGGAACCAATCGCGCCTTATTCAGGCGTAAAACCTTCGAATCGCGACCCTTTGTAGCTCAGCGTTCCTTTCTCTCCCACCGTCAGCTGATGGTACTGTTGCGCCTCCAGGCGGAAGGTCATCTCAAGGCCGCCCGTTTCCGGCTTAAAGCTCGCTTCATAGCGCATTGTTGTGCCCGCAGGCGTCACCTTCTGCTGGCGCGAGCGGCGGTCATTGAGCGGTTTTTCGCGTTTGTTCGTCACCACCACGCGCTTTTGCATCAGCGGTGCGGCATCGTTATCCGCCTTCTCGCGGCGCTGCTGCACGAAACGAAACGAGGCGGCAATGACGATAATCGCCACCACGATAATGAAAAAAAGCGGCATCTTGCTCATTGAAAAATCCCATCAGATTATGCGGAATTCAGGATACCTTGCCTTCCCCACCATTGCCAAACGCCCGCCCGCGTCACTACACTGGATCAGAAACTGATTATTCAGGCTTAACAGATACAGGGAGTTAATATGCTTTGGTCATTTATCGCTGTCTGTTTTTCCGCATGGCTTTATGTCGATGCGTCGTACCGTGGTCCCACCTGGCAGCGCTGGTTGTTTAAACCGGTCACGCTGCTGCTCCTGCTGCTGCTGGCCTGGCAAGCGCCAATGTTTAACGCCGTCAGCTATCTGGTGCTCGCAGGGCTGTGCGCCTCTCTGATTGGCGATGCCCTGACCCTGCTGCCGCGCCAGCGCCTGCTGTATGCCGTAGGGGCATTTTTCCTGTCGCATCTGCTGTATACCATCTACTTCGCCAGCCAGATGACGCTCTCTTTCTTCTGGCCGCTGCCGCTGGTCCTGCTGGTGATTGGCGCCCTGCTGATCGCGGTGATCTGGTCGCGTCTGGAAGAGATGCGTTTGCCGGTTTGTACGTTTATCGCCATGACGCTGGTAATGGTATGGCTGGCAGGTGAACTGTGGTTCTTCCGTCCGACCGCTCCGGCGATGTCAGCGTTCTTCGGCGCCGCACTGCTGCTGATAGGTAACGTCGTCTGGCTGGGCAGCCACTATCGCCGCCGCTTCCGGGCGGATAACGCGATTGCCGCCGCCTGTTACTTTGCCGGGCATTTCCTTATTGTGCGTTCGCTGTATATCTAAATAGCGCTTGACTCTGGAGTCGACTCCAGAGTGTATGCTGCGGTTAATGAGAAAATTATCATTGCCGGAGACTGCCATGTCGACTCCAGAAATACCTAAAAAAGTTCCTCAATTCTCGGCACTTAAGCTCAGCCCGGCTCCGTCGAAAGACGACTGCTGCTGCGAAGGCGCGTGCGAAACGCAAACTCAACCCCTTCCTGAAAGCGGCAACCGCTACAGCTGGGTCGTCAACGGCATGGACTGCGCCGCCTGCGCGCGCAAAGTGGAAAACGCCGTCAAACAGGTGCCGGGCGTGAGTCACGTTCAGGTGCTGTTCGCCACCGAAAAGCTGCTGGTTAGCGCCGATAACGACGTCAGCAAGCAGGTTGAAGCCGCCGTCAGCAAGGCGGGTTATACCCTGCGCAGCGAAACGGCGCCCGTTGAAAAAGTCTCCTCCCTGAAAGAAAATCTGCCGCTCATTACCCTCATCATCATGATGTCCCTGAGCTGGGGTCTGGAGCAGATTAACCACCCGTTCGGCAATCTGGCGTTTATCGCCACCACCCTGGTCGGTCTGTTCCCGATTGCCCGTCAGGCGCTGCGCCTGATGAAAAGCGGCAGCTGGTTTGCCATCGAAACGCTGATGAGCGTGGCGGCCATCGGCGCGCTGTTCATTGGCGCGACGGCAGAAGCGGCGATGGTGCTGCTGCTGTTCTTAATCGGCGAACGTCTTGAGGGCTGGGCGGCGAGCCGGGCGCGTAAAGGGGTCAGCGCGCTGATGGCGCTGAAGCCGGAAACCGCCACGCGCGTGGTAAACGGTACGCGTGAAACGGTCGCCATCACTACGCTGCGTCCGGGCGACGTGATAGAAGTCGCGGCAGGCGGACGCCTGCCTGCAGACGGCGCGCTGCTTACCGCCACCGCAAGCTTTGATGAAAGCGCCCTGACCGGCGAGTCCATTCCGGTTGAACGTGAGGCGGGTGAAAAAGTGCCTGCAGGCGCCACCAGCGTCGATCGTCTGGTGCAGCTTAAGGTTCTTTCCGAGCCAGGCGACAGCGCCATCGACCGTATCCTGAAGCTGATTGAAGAGGCTGAGGAGCGCCGCGCGCCGGTCGAACGCTTTATCGACCGCTTCAGCCGGATCTACACGCCCGCCATTATGCTGGTGGCTCTGCTGGTTACCGTCGTCCCACCGCTGTTCTTTGGCGCGCCGTGGGAGGGCTGGATTTATAAAGGGCTGACGCTGCTTCTGATCGGCTGCCCATGCGCGCTGGTGATTTCCACCCCGGCGGCGATTACGTCCGGTCTGGCGGCTGCGGCACGTCGCGGGGCGCTGATTAAGGGCGGCGCGGCGCTGGAGCAGCTCAGCCAGGTCCAGCATATCGCTTTTGATAAAACCGGTACGCTGACCGTGGGCAAGCCGCAGGTGACCGGCGTGTATCCGCAGGATATCAGTGAGGATGAACTGCTGGCCCTGGCCGCCGCCGTTGAACAGGGCTCCACCCATCCGCTGGCGCAGGCGATTGTGCGTGAAGCGCAGTCGCGCGGACTAAACATACCTCCGGCAACCGCCCAGCGGGCGCTGGTAGGGTCAGGGATTGAGGCCACCGTTGACGGTAAAAAGGTGCTGATTGTCGCGGCGGGTAAGTCTTCTACTCCAGAGGTGGAGACGTTAGAACAGACCGGACAGACGGTCGTGACCGTCATGCAGGACAGCACCGCAAAAGGGATGCTGGCGCTACGCGACACCCTGCGCGATGACGCAAAAGAGGCCGTGGCGGCGCTGCATCAGCTGGGCGTGAAGGGCGTGATTCTCACCGGTGATAACCCTCGCGCGGCGGCAGCGATTGCCGGTGAGCTGGGGCTGGCGTTTAAAGCCGGATTGCTGCCTGCGGATAAGGTCAGCGCGGTGACGGAGCTGAACGCTCAGGCTCCGCTGGCGATGGTCGGTGACGGGATCAACGATGCCCCGGCGATGAAAGCGTCCACCATTGGTATTGCGATGGGTAGCGGTACTGACGTGGCGCTGGAGACCGCCGACGCGGCGCTGACCCACAACCGCCTGACCGGGCTGGCCCAGATGATCGATCTTGCGCGCGCGACGCGGGCCAATATCCGTCAGAACATCGGCATCGCGCTCGGGCTGAAGGGGATTTTCCTGGTAACGACCCTGCTCGGCATGACCGGACTGTGGCTGGCGGTGCTGGCGGATACCGGGGCAACGGTGCTGGTGACGGCGAACGCGCTTCGGCTGCTGCGTCGCCGGTAAAAAAACGCCCGGTGGCGCTAACGCTACCGGGCCTACATTTCCTGCCAGATCGTGGATCGAGTAAGACGAAGCCGCCACCCGACTTTTTTATAAGAAATAGCTCATCGCCAGGCCTAAAAACAGCACCAGACCGACGTAGTTATTGTTCATAAACGCCTTGAAGCAGGCATCACGTTCACGCTTAGCGATCAGCTTCTGCTGATAAGCAAACAGCAGCCCCGCCACCAGCACGGACCAGTAAAACTCCCAGTTCAGCCCGTTCAGGCGGCCAATCGCCACCATCAGCGCCAATACCGCGACCTGCAGGATACCGATAATCAGCTTGTCGTGACGACCAAAGAGGATGGCGGTGGATTTGATGCCGATTTTCAGGTCATCGTCGCGGTCTACCATTGCATATTGCGTGTCGTAAGCCACCGCCCAGAGAATGTTCGCCAGGAACATCAGCCAGCAGCTGAGCGGTAAGGACTCACTAACCGCCGCAAACGCCATCGGAATCGACCAGCCAAACGCCGCGCCCAGCACCACCTGAGGCAGGTGGGTATAGCGCTTCATAAACGGATAAACCCAGGCCAGGGCCAGCGCCGCAACGGAAAGCAAAATGGTCATGGTGTTCAGGGTTAACACCAGCAGGAAAGAGAGCAGCACCAGAACAATAAACAGCACGCGGGCTTCTTTCCCGGTGACCTGCCCGCTGGGTAACGGACGACCGGCAGTACGCTTAACATGACCGTCGAATTTACGATCGGCATAGTCATTCACCACGCAGCCCGCCGCGCGCATCAGCCAGACGCCGGCAACGAACACGCCCAGGATCCACAGCGGCGGCACGCCCGGCGTGGCAAGCCACAGCGCCCAGAGGGTCGGCCACAGCAGCAGCAACGCGCCAATGGGTTTATCGGTACGCATTAAGCGGTGATACGCCAACAGCTTATTCTGCGTCAGGCTCCACTCCATTTTTTCTTCCTCTTAGTACAACGGTGATGCCGGTAAAAAAAGCTCCGTCAGTATTAACGGTTTACCGCTCAGGCGAAGGCGGGAACGACGCCCCCACAGTTCAGCATCACGACCAATCTCAATAAAATCCCGGGTAAGCTCAGACGAGGTGAAAAGGTAACGCCCCAGAGGCGTTTTCCCCAGACGTTGCAGTGCCAGTTCTGGCCCGGAAAGGGTGGACTCAGGCACTACCGTCCGTCCGGCAAGCCACGGCTCGCCATCGGCACAGAGCAAAATTTCGCGCAGCCAGTAACGTGGCTCGTGCGGCAGCAGCGGCAGCTCGTTGGCGATCTCATCGCCAGAGACAAACCCTTCCTGAATCAGGGTCACCGTGACCGTTTTACCCTGTTGCTCAAAACGTTTCGTCATGGAATCTTCCAGCAGCAACCAGTCCAGCTGCTGCGGATCAAGCGCAGGTATTTGGTCGAAATAGCGCAGCGCACGCAGTTGCGTTAGCGCAGGGTGTGACATGCCAGACTCTCCGATACATAACGTAATGGCATTGTATCGCAGAAACACGGATTGAGGGGGGCCAAACGTTATTTAACGATCACGATCGCAACATGGGCGCAACAGCCTGGCCGATACGAAAAAAAGTGCGCCCACTCAGGCGCACCAAACTACTAACAAATCAGCACTGTGGGGAAACGGTTACCCCTTGCCTTTTACACTGCTGATAAAGGTGGAACGGGCAGTGGTTGAACCTAAACGTTCGGCTTCATCAAGCAGCTTCAGCGCTTTATCGACATCGCCGCGCTTCACCGCCTGCTTAATGGCGTTGTTGAAGTACTCTTCGGTGTCGTTCAGTACCGGCTCGGCTTTCTTCGCCGGGGCAGGCGCTGCAGTCGCTACCGGTGCGGCTGCCGTGGCAGCGGGTGCGGTATAGGCAGGTGCAGGTGCCGCAGTGTTGCCAACGGTGACAGCAGCAGGGCCAGAGGATCCGAATAACGGCCCGACCAGAATACTGGAGCTGGTGTTTGTTTGAACTTTGAGTTTTAGCGTACCGTTCGTCACGTGGCGTGCGACCGGATCAGGAATATCAGGAATAGCGTTACCCGCCCCCTGAGCATAGGATTTTGCCGGATCAATCATTTTGGTGGTGCGCTGCAGATCTTCGGGCGTAGTAAACGCGAGGATATAAATCTTTTGCTGGCCTAAAGCGGGTGTCAGTTTCAGTATGCCCTCAAGGCGGTCAGCCGACATGACGCCGGGTTTCTGATAGGTAAAATAACTGCTTGGGAAAAAAGCTGAAGGCGACATGTTTTGATCAAGCACTAACACGTTTGGTGCAAATACAGAGGGTGTTTTGTCGGCTTCACTGACAAGCGTTAACGTTAACTCACCCACATTTGCAGGGACACTCCATGCAGCAACCGGTCCTGAAATTCCCGGTACATTCAGGGTCTGTCCTGTATTCCCCAACTCGATGGTCTGGGTTTGTGCCACATTCACGGGCACCCAGTTCAGACTTTGCAGTGTGGCAGAGGGGATCGCAGGCGCAGCAGTCGTGTTCTGCGGAACGATATTGACATCAGCCAAGCTCACTGCTGGTAATGCAGCAAACATGCCCGCCGTCAGACAGAGTGCTAAGAGACTTTTTTTCATCGTTATGACCTCATTATTCGAAAGCATGGTAGCCAGGCAATAGCGCATACTTTCCGAGAAATGCGTTATGAGTTAGAGGGGCCTAAGCCCCTCTTTTAAATACATTAACGTCTAAAATTACCACCAGATTTCCATCTGAGCACCGAAGGTCCACTCATCGCTGTCACCACGGCTGGTCGTACCGAACGGAGTTACAGTGCTGTTGCTTGCAGCAGTGGAAGAGAAGTTACCCTCAGAGTCGGTCTTCACGTAACCCCATTTCTCATCCCACTTGGCGTAGGTAGCAAACACGCGAATCGCTGGACGGGACCAGATGCTGTCACCCGCCTGCCACTGTTGTGCCAGAGTGATTTTGTATTGGTCGTTACGATCGCCGGTTTGCTGAGATTTGACGTTGTCATATCCCACTTCCAGCAAGGTGCTCATGATAGGCGTCCATTTGTACATTGGACGCACGCCCACGGTGTACCAGGTGGTACCTTGATTGTTGTCACGATCGATATCCTGATACATACCGACGTACATCAGGTCCCATTTATCCGCCAGCGTGATCGCACCGTGGTCGAGGATACGGATCAGGCTGCCGTCATTATCAACAGCACCCCCACGCGCCTGACCTTTACCCTGAGAAATCATGGAGTCGGTGGCGTACTGCACCACAAACTTGTTGAAGCCTTTCATCATGCTCTGGGTGTGTTCTGCAGTGAACATCCAGCCATCTTTCGATGCACCAGGCTGCAGGTAGTAATCGTCAGGAATGTTGGTATGGCCGTAGTCAACACCCAGTTCCAGAGTACCGCCCGGGTTAATTTCCATACCGGCTAAACGCGCATCAAACACGTCGTTTGGCACTTTGTTGTTATAGGTACGCAGACCGGTATTCGGATCGCGATCGCCAAAAGCCGAGGAGCCGCCGGATTCAGAAGAACGAGTTGCTGCGAGAGAGAGTTTACCTATACCGACATCAACGTTTTCCAGACCTGCACCAGGACCAGAAATATCCCAGTAGTAGAAGTCGATCATGTGAACGTCATGACGTTGATAGAAACGCTTACCTGCCCAAATATTTGCCCCTGGCAGTGAATCAATCAGGTTTTTACCTACGACGTTAAACTCACGCACTGCTGGCGTGTTACTGTCTTCCCAGTCGTTAAGCTGAGCAGTTTTATAGGCGATGTTGGAATCGAAATAGAAGCTCTTGTCCGCTTCTTTCCACACTTCCTGGCCTAATTTAACTTCCGCATAGGTTTCACACTCGTTACCAAGACGATATTTAGAATCCGCACCGGTGGTCTGGAAACATTGTTGTTCACCACCACTCCCGGTCCAGCCGATGCCAGAACGAGCATAACCTTTAAAATCTACAGCACCCGCCTGGGCAGACAGGATGCCTGCCGCAATGGCGATTGCCAGAGGGACTTGTTTGCGCAGAGTAATCATCATTCTATCTCCTGAGATCATTGCTTTTCTTTGAACACTTCACCTGTCGGTTTCGTGTCTTCTTTTGGGATTGCTTAAACGCCTGGCTCTTTATGCAACCGACGACATGCAGTGCCATCCTCACGGAACAGATGGCAACGCTCTGGCGGCAAGCCGATAGCGAATGTGGCACCCTCTTCTACCAACACCACGTCGTTCTGGCGGTAGACCAGGTTCTGACGGATGGCGGGGATCTGGATATGAATCTGTGTTTCGTGACCAAGCTGTTCGACGACCTGAACGTCACCTTCCAGGGTCACATCAGCGATGTGGCTCGGCAGCAGATGCTCAGGACGAATACCGAGGGACATGTTTGCCCCGACCTGTACGTTGGCGCTGTCGACCGGCAGCCAGACCTGCTGGCGGTTTGGCAGCTCCACCTGTACCTGTTCAATGGCTGTCGCGGTCACTTTGACGGGCAGGAAGTTCATCTTTGGCGAGCCAATGAAGCCCGCAACAAAGCGGTCTGCCGGGTAGTGATACAGCTCCAGCGGTTTACCCACCTGCGCCACGCGACCGGCATCCAGCACCACGATTTTGTCGGCGAGGGTCATCGCTTCGACCTGATCGTGGGTGACGTAAATCATCGTGCGGCCAAGACGCTTGTGCAGACGGGAGATTTCGATACGCATCTGGACGCGCAGGGCGGCATCCAGGTTGGAAAGCGGTTCGTCGAGCAGGAAGACGCGCGGCTCGGCGACCAGGGTACGGCCAATCGCCACGCGCTGACGCTGACCGCCGGAAAGCGCTTTCGGCTTACGCTCCAGCAGGTGCGCCAGCTGTAATACTTCAGCTACCTGCGTCACGCGCTGGTTAATGACCTCTTTCTTCGCGCCGGCCAGCTTCAGGCCAAAGGACATGTTCTCGGCAACGGAAAGATGGGGATAGAGTGCATAAGACTGGAACACCATGCCTACGCCACGTTCGGCAGGCGGGATGTCATTCATTCGGGTATCACCAATCAGCAGGTCGCCGCTGGTGATGGTTTCAAGACCGGCAATCATACGCAGCAGAGTAGATTTACCACAGCCTGATGGGCCAACAAACACAACGAATTCGCCTTCGTTGATGTCCAGATTGATGTCTTTCGACACCACAACGTCACCCCAGGCTTTCGTTACATTACGCAGCTGTACGCTCGCCATGCCCTTCTCCCTTCGTTACAACCTGTCACCGACAGAAACATTCAAGATAAGTTCACTATGGGGTATCCATTACTTTCCCGAATCCTCCACCCCCCGCCTTTTTTATGGGGGAGGAGGCGGGAGGATGAGAGAGCAGGCTCTGCGACCGCCGCGGGAGGGCTGAGGCAAAATTCGTGAAGCCGCCTGCAAAATTCGGTGGGTTTTTATGTGCGCCAGCACTCATAACTTAAATTTATGCAACGGAGATCACACAAACGGGGGGTGGGGCGTAGGGGTTGGGAGGATGGAAAGAGGATGTCAAATAAGGAGACTGAGACACGTTGAACCACTGAAGTCATACCATGAGACATCACCAAAAAGGATGGCAGCTATGAATATCAAGACTGGCGCACGCGTTTTCGCATTGTCCGCCCTCGCAGCAATGATGATTTCCGCACCGGCGCTCGCCAAAATTGAAGAAGGCAAACTGGTTATCTGGATTAACGGCGACAAAGGCTATAACGGCCTGGCCGAAGTGGGCAAAAAATTCGAGAAAGACACCGGCATCAAAGTTACCGTAGAACACCCGGACAAACTGGAAGAGAAATTCCCGCAGGTTGCGGCAACCGGCGACGGCCCGGACATCATCTTCTGGGCGCATGACCGTTTCGGTGGTTACGCGCAGTCTGGCCTGCTGGCTGAAGTCACCCCGGACAAAGCTTTCCAGGATAAACTGTTCCCGTTCACCTGGGACGCTGTTCGCTATAACGGCAAGCTGATCGCTTATCCTGTCGCGGTTGAAGCCCTGTCTCTGATTTATAACAAAGACCTGGTACCTAACCCGCCGAAAACCTGGGAAGAGATCCCGAAACTGGATAAAGAGCTGAAGGCGAAAGGTAAATCCGCCCTGATGTTCAACCTGCAAGAGCCGTACTTCACCTGGCCGCTGATAGCTGCCGACGGCGGTTACGCGTTCAAGTTTGAAAACGGCAAGTATGACGTGAAAGACGTGGGCGTCGACAGCGCGGGCGCGAAAGCGGGCCTGACCTTCCTGGTTGACCTTATCAAGAACAAACACATGAACGCGGATACCGATTACTCCATCGCGGAAGCGGCGTTCAACAAAGGCGAAACCGCGATGACCATCAACGGTCCGTGGGCCTGGACCAACATCGACAAGAGCAAAATCAACTACGGCGTGACGCTGCTGCCAACCTTCAAAGGCAAGCCGTCTAAACCGTTCGTTGGCGTGCTGAGCGCGGGTATCAACGCCGCCAGCCCGAACAAAGAGCTGGCGAAAGAGTTCCTGGAAAACTACCTGCTGACCGATCAGGGTCTGGATGAAGTGAACAAGGACAAACCGCTGGGCGCCGTTGCGCTGAAATCCTTCCAGGATCAGCTGGCGAAAGACCCACGTATCGCGGCTACCATGGATAACGCCCAGAAAGGCGAAATCATGCCGAACATCCCGCAGATGGCTGCGTTCTGGTACGCCACCCGTACCGCGGTCATCAACGCTGCAAGCGGTCGCCAGACCGTTGATGCCGCGCTGAAAGATGCTCAGGGTCGTATTACTAAGTAATGACGTAGTCCCCTCTTCCTTTGGGAGAGGGTTAGGGTGAGGGTTGTCGCTATTCGCACGCCCTCACCCCGGCCCTCTCCCCCCAGGAGAGGGAGAAAAGATCAAACGTTGTAGAGGAAAAACCCCATGGATGTCATTAAAAAGAAACGCTGGTGGCAAAGCGACGCGCTGAAGTGGTCAGCGATAGGTCTGCTGTGTCTGCTGGTGGGTTACCTTGTTGTTTTAATGTACGTACAAGGGGAATATCTGTTCGCCATCATGACGCTGATTTTAAGCTCTGCTGGCCTGTATATTTTCGCCAACCGTAAAGCCTATGCCTGGCGTTATGTCTACCCGGGCGTGGCCGGGATGGGGCTGTTTGTCCTGTTCCCGCTGATTTGCACCATCGCCATTGCGTTTACCAACTACAGCAGCACCAACCAGCTTGCGCAGGAACGCGCCCAGCAGGTCCTGCTGGATCGCTCATATCAGGCAGGCAAGACCTTTAACTTCGGCCTCTATCCTGCGGGGAACGAGTGGAAGTTAGCGCTTACTGACGAAGCAAGCGGCAAATACTACGTTTCCGACGCGTTCAAATTTGGCGGCGAGCAGAAGCTGGCCTTAAAAGAGGCCGAGGCCCTGCCGGAAGGTGAACGTGCCAACCTGCGCGTCATTACCCAGAACCGCCAGGCGCTGACCCAGCTCACCGCCGTGCTGCCAGATGAAAGCAAAGTGACCATGAGCTCGCTGCGCCAGTTCTCAGGCACCCAACCGCTCTATACCCTGGCGGATGACGGCACGCTGACCAACAACCAGAGCGGCGTGAAGTACCGTCCGAATAACGACATTGGTTTCTATCAGTCCATTACTGCCGACGGCAAATGGGGTGATGACAAGCTCAGCCCGGGCTACACAGTCACCATCGGCTGGGACAACTTTACCCGCGTGTTTACCGACGAAGGCATTCAGAAACCCTTCTTCGCCATCTTTGTCTGGACGGTGGTCTTCTCGGTGCTGACGGTGATACTGACCGTTGCCGTGGGCATGGTTCTGGCCTGTCTGGTCCAGTGGGAATCCCTGAAGGGCAAAGCAATCTACCGCGTGCTGCTGATTCTGCCGTATGCCGTGCCGTCGTTTATCTCGATTCTGATTTTCAAAGGGCTGTTTAACCAGAGCTTCGGTGAAATCAACATGATGCTGAGCGCCCTGTTCGGCATCAAACCGGCCTGGTTCAGCGACCCAACCACCGCCCGCTCGATGATCATCATCGTGAATACCTGGCTGGGTTATCCGTACATGATGATCCTGTGCATGGGGCTGCTGAAGGCCATCCCGGATGACCTGTACGAAGCTTCGGCGATGGACGGTGCGGGTCCGTTCCAGAACTTCTTTAAGATTACGCTGCCGCTGCTCATCAAGCCGCTCACCCCGCTGATGATTGCCAGCTTCGCCTTTAACTTTAACAACTTCGTGCTGATTCAGCTGTTGACCAACGGCGGCCCGGACCGCCTCGGCACTACGACGCCGGCAGGCTATACCGACCTGCTCGTGAGCTACACCTACCGTATCGCCTTCGAAGGCGGCGGCGGCCAGGACTTCGGTCTGGCGGCAGCGATTGCCACCCTGATCTTCCTGCTGGTAGGCGCACTGGCGATTGTGAACCTGAAAGCTACACGTATGAAATTTGACTAAGGAGGGCATCGATCATGGCAATGGTACAACCCAAATCTCAGAAGTTGCGCCTCCTGGCGACGCACTTAGGCCTGCTGATTTTCATCGCGGCGATCATGTTCCCGCTGCTGATGGTTATCGCCATCTCCCTGCGTTCGGGTAACTTCGCGACAGGAAGCCTGATCCCGGACGAAATCTCCTGGGAGCACTGGAAGCTCGCGCTGGGCTTTAGCGTGGAACACGCGGATGGCCGCGTCACGCCGCCGCCGTTCCCGGTGCTGCTGTGGCTGTGGAACTCGGTGAAAATCGCAGGCATTACCGCCATTGGTATCGTGGCACTTTCCACCACCTGCGCCTACGCCTTTGCCCGTATGCGTTTCCCGGGCAAAGCGACGCTGCTGAAAGGGATGCTGATTTTCCAGATGTTCCCGGCGGTGCTGTCGCTGGTGGCGCTGTATGCCCTGTTTGACCGCCTGGGCCAGTACGTCCCGTTTATCGGCCTGAACACCCACGGCGGCGTGATCTTCGCCTACCTTGGCGGTATCGCACTGCATGTGTGGACCATTAAAGGCTATTTCGAAACTATCGACGGCTCGCTGGAAGAAGCCGCCGCGCTGGATGGGGCTACCCCGTGGCAGGCGTTCCGCCTGGTGCTGCTGCCGCTGTCGGTGCCGATTCTGGCGGTGGTGTTTATCCTGTCGTTTATCGCTGCGATCACTGAAGTACCGGTTGCCTCACTGTTACTGCGTGATGTGAACAGCTACACCCTGGCCGTGGGTATGCAGCAATACCTCAACCCGCAAAACTACCTGTGGGGCGACTTTGCCGCGGCGGCCGTACTCTCTGCCATCCCGATTACCGTGGTGTTCCTGCTGGCGCAGCGCTGGCTGGTGAACGGCCTGACGGCGGGCGGTGTGAAAGGTTAAGTTTCATTTTGTTATGCCACTGCAACCCTCAACTTTAGACGTATTGTATTGACCCAACTTGTGACTGTTGTTAGGCGCTCTTCGGAGCGCCATTTTTTTATTCCCGTTTCAGCCGCTTCGAATTGCACAGCCAGAGGGTGATCACCAGCAGCAGGATCGCCGCCGAGTAGATCAGCACGTCGAGCGGGGATTTATGATCGACGATGATCAGCCGCACAATGGCGGTGATCCCAATGTAGACAAAATAACGTAGTGGGAAGTGAAAGCCGGACTGAAAATACTTCACAATCAGGGCGATAAATTCAAAGTAGAGAAAGTAGACCACCAGGCCTTCCACCAGCGCATATTTGCTGGTTTGTTCAGGGGCAAACAGCACATCCGCCAGATGCACCGTCTCTTTACCCAAAAAGACGACCAGTATCAGGCCAAGGCTCAACAGACCGAGGTTCAGCACGGTCTGGAGGATAGTTGAGATAAACTCAACGCGCGGGCGAGTCAGGGATGTCATACAGCACCTCATTCTCCAGGGCGAGGTTTCTGTATAACGCAAAAATGTGACGGAGATCTATATTTTTTGTTTATGTTTAGCGCACCGGAGAGGATTCCCCTCACCCCGGCCCTCTCCCCAAAGGGGCGAGGGGGAAAAGACAGCACCGAGCGATCCCCTCTCCCCTTTGGGGAGAGGGTTAGGGTGAGGGGCATCAGCGGAAGTTAATGTTCTTATCGCTGGTCATGTCGTACAGCTGGAACTTACGTCCAAGCTGCTGGCCGCCGTCGCGCGTCAGCGGCGTCCAGCCAACCGCTGCACGGCTGCGGGTTGGGCCTGACGAGAAGAGATCCAGCGGAATCGACACATAGACTCCCTTGGTGAAGTCCCCTTCCCCGTATTCGTCCGGCGAGACGTTCGTAATGGTGGCGTAGCCGCCCACCACGACGCCGCTATCGAAGTGTTTGGAGATGTCCAGCGTACCGCCCTTATCGCCCGCCAGGTACTGGCCTACGCTGGCTTTCACCAGCACGTCAGGCGCGAACGACGGCGTCCAGTAGGCGGTCAGGTGACCGGTTTTGACGCTGTAGTCGGTGAACTTCATCATGTCCTGCGCGCTGCGCCAGTCACGCTGTTTAACATAGTTAGCATCAATCCCGAACGCCCAGTTGCTGTCGACAGGACGATAAAGCACTTCCGCCCCCGCGCCGCCGTACATGGTTTCCAGATACCCGCCGTACACCTGGCCGTAGAAGCCGTTGCCGAAGTACTGGAAGTAGTTGGCCTGCAGGTTGTTCACGTAAGCATCGTTCTGCACGTACTCACGCACGCGGGTACGCACGCGCGGCAGCGACGAGTCTTTTGGCGGGTTGGTGTAGTTGAACTTGTCATAGTTATTGGCGATGTTGCCGAACAGGCTGCCGGTGGTCAGCAGATGGTCGGTCAGCCACAGATCCGCCGTCGCCATGACGCCCAGCTGATACATGTAGAAGTTTTCCGGCCCACCGACGGACTGGTTCAGCACCGGATCGATATGGAAATCGAAGCGCGACCTGTCGATATACCAGCCCTGCTCTGTGGTTTCTGGGACGATCGGCTCAACGCGTTTTTGCACCAGCTCGGTTTCATGTCCCAGCGGCTCGCCTTCGAGGTGGCGCTTAAGGCTGGCAACATCCGTTTCCGTCGTCACCTGCGGCAGGTTGAGACGATTCTCGGTCACGCGGATCGTGCGGATCCCCTCTGGCAGATCGTTCATGATGATCCGGTTGGCGCGCTCGATCCCTTCCCGCGAGTCGCGGTATTTCACCTGCTCGCCGGTGACGTAAAGCGTATCGCCTTTCACCTGAATTTTCGGATCCGCCAGGCCGGCATTGTATTTCAGCAGCGTCAGCTGGTTTGCCACCACTGAGTGCTGCAGAATCGCATCCTGCGGTTCCGGCTGGTATGCAGGCCGCGCGTTGTCGTTGTAGTGCGGCCGCATGTCGTTAAAGTTGGTGCGCAGCGTGAAGCCGAACATCACCGTATTGCCGCGCTCGTAGCTGAGGTTAACGTCGGCCCAGTCGGTGACGCGATAAATTGCGCCGACGTTAAACTTGCTCTTCTGCTCAATCTTCCCGGCGAAGTCCTGCGAGTAATCATTCCCCTCGTACTCCAGCTTCAGGCGTAACGGCTGCCATGGGGTTTGATACTCCACACCGCCAAACAGCGATGCTGGACCGTGGAACATCTGATCCCCGTTGATGGAGCCCGCTTTCTTATAGCTGTTATCGCGGTAGCAGTATTTATCGCTGTAGGAGCAAAACGGGTTTTTCACGTTTCCGCTGGTGCCGAGATAGCCCCATCCCAGGCCAAGCGAGAAGTCGAACGGCCCCCAGGCCTTGCTGGCCACGATGTATTCCGCATCAAACAGGCCGGTACCGCCGATATCTTTGGCGCCCACGGAGACCTGCGGCATCCAGTAGCTCTCTTCCCACAGGCGCAGCTTGACGTCGAAGGCTTTATCTTTGTAGGTCTGATCGCCTGAGAACGCCTCGACGCTGCTGTATTGTTTCGTCCGCACGTCGGTATAGCGCAGCGTGGTTTCAAGCCACGGGAACAGCTGCACTGACCCCGAGTAGTAGCGATACTGGTCGTTATCACGGTAGTTAAGGCTAATTTCCCCTTCGCGCGCCATACGCGCGGTGGGCGTTTGCAGTAAACCGACGCCGCCGAAGTCTGACTGAGACGGGCCAATGGGTGCCGGATACGTTTCTGCATGGCAGGCGGCACTCACGCAGAGCGCCAGCATGCTGTAGAGATAGGTTCTTTTCATTATTCCGGTATCCGCTGAATCAGGGAGTGAAGGATATCGGCGTTAAGCCCGTCATACGCCTTCGTCCAGAAATGGTCGGCAAAACCGACAAAAATAATGCTGCCCGGCATGGGTTCGATATGACGTTTATTCCAGTAAGCAACGGGGGCTTTTTGCGTGTGGCCGTCGGGGTAAATCACCCAGGCGTAGCTGTTATCCGCGCCGCTCAGCCGACTCTGCTCGTCGAGATAACTCGCCACGTCACGACCGGGGGTAAAGGGCTTGTTACCCGGGCTGCCGATCAGCCCCATCACGGTCACCGTCGTCGGCTTCGCCGGAAGCCAGAGCGTATAGTCCCCTTCCAGGGTCGGGTTGCCGTTTTCCGTGACGCGCACGTCATCCGGGTCAAGATTGACGTTCTGTCGGCCCGTCACCTTCAGCGCCTGCAGCTGCTGGCGAACGCTATTAATCGCCGCCGCGTCGTCGCCGTCTTCCTGCTCCGCTAATCCCGTTAGCCTGGCAAGGAGCGCCTTGTGCTGCTGTTCCGCTTCAGCGGTCTTCTGCCGTTCAGCGATGACCGCGCCTGGCCACCAGCTGTTGGCGAGCCTTGGCTGTCCGACGAGATCGAGAAGATGCTCGGCGTGGGTTAAGGTTTTGGGTTTTTCACTGTCCGGCGTGTAGACCTTCACAGTCCCGGCGGACCATGCCAGCGGCGCGGCAAAACTGGCGATAAGCGCAGCGTGGATGAGCATTTTCATGATTTCGCCGCCTTGATCAGGGTGGTTTTGACCGGAAAGAATCCGGCACCAAGATACTGTAATGACTGGCGGATCTGCCCTTCCTCGTCAATCCAGAAGCGGTTGTGCCAGGTGGCCTGGTCGGTGATGACCTCTTCATCCAGCACGCGAACCTGCGTTTCGTCGCTGCCGACCTTCACGCTGTCGGTGCCGTCCCAGCGGAAGGTCGAGCGTGCCGTGGCGTAACGCACCTGCTTGTGTTCAGTCCAGCCCATCGTGCGCGTCCAGCCTGCGCCGTCGACGATCTGGTTCGGCTTGATCAGCGGGTCGTCGGCGAGATTATTCACCTCCAGCAGGTTGTCGCCGCCCAGCAGGGTTTTCACGATACGGCCATGCTGCGTCACGATGGTGGCCTGATCCTGCGTCACCCATTTCTGCTGCCCGTTTTCATCGAAAGCGAGCACCACAAAAAGCTGCGGGCCATCGTTAAGCTGCATGTACTGACTGGCATAAGGCATGTTCTGAAGTTCGTCATCGGTCAGATGCACGCCCGGCGTGCCGAACATGCTTTCCCACAGTGAATTTCCCAGCCCTTTAGTGGTGGCCGAGCACGCCTGCAGCAGCAGGCAAATCAGAATGATTGCAGGTCGCTTCACGACTCTTCTCCGAAGGGGCGAAATAACCACACCGAAGTGTGGTTATGATTAAAACACCCGCTATTACTGGGTGCTGGTTGTCGTGGTGGTCGTGGTTCCGGTGTTGGAGCCATCACCGCCACCGGTTGCCGCCAGCGCGACACCCACGGCTGAACTTACGGTGCTGGCGCTGGCTGCGGTAGAACTTCCCGCAGACGCAGACGTCGCAGCCGACCCTGCCGCTTCCCCGACCTGAACCGGAGCTGCATAAACAGATGTCGCCGCAAGCGCAGATATGGCAAAAATGCCATACAGTACTTTCTTCATAACAATTTCCCTTCAATGAATGAATGGAGATTTGCCCGAAAAGAATTTCAGGCGGAATCGAGTATACACAACTCATGCCGTGGGTTTGCCGTAAGGGGAAATAGGGAGCGGGTTTTCGGAATAATGGTTAAAATGGAAATGAAGGACAAATCCAAAAAATACAAAAGAAATACAAAACAAATACTTATAATATATTTACATTATCTGATTTCTGCGTATTTTCTTAAAATAAACCGCAGCAATTAACGGGTTAAGCGTCTTTTTCGGATTAAACTCAGATCCAGAATTTGAGTTAACTAACAGACATCAGGAATTATCCGATAAAAAAATGCCGGCATTAAGCCGGCACGTTTTCATGTCGTTTTAATTACGCACGCCATGCTTTATAACGGTTGATCAAACCATTTGTCGAGCTATCATGGCTGGTAATCGCTTTATCGTCACCCAGCTCTGGCAGAATACGGTTTGCCAGCTGTTTGCCCAGCTCAACGCCCCACTGGTCAAAGGTGAAGATGTTCAGGATCGCGCCCTGCGTGAAGATTTTGTGCTCGTACAGGGCAATCAGCGCGCCCAGGCTGAACGGCGTGATTTCGCGCAGCAGGATGGAGTTGGTTGGACGGTTGCCTTCAAACACTTTGAACGGTACCACGTGCTCCAGCGTGGCAGGATCTTTACCCTGGTCACGGTATTCCTGCTCAACCACCTCGCGGGATTTACCGAACGCCAGCGCTTCGGTCTGGGCGAAGAAGTTGGACAGCAGCTTCGGATGGTGGTCGGACAGCGGGTTATGGGTGATAGCCGGAGCGATGAAATCGCACGGTACCATTTTGGTGCCCTGGTGAATCAGCTGGTAGAAAGCATGCTGACCGTTAGTGCCCGGCTCGCCCCAGATAATTGGGCCAGTCTGGTAGTCCACCGCGTTGCCGTTACGGTCAACGTACTTACCGTTGGATTCCATGTTGCCCTGCTGGAAGTAAGCCGCAAAGCGGTGCATATACTGGTCGTACGGCAGGATCGCTTCGGTTTCAGCGCCGAAGAAGTTGTTGTACCAGATCCCGATCAGCGCCAGCAGTACCGGCAGGTTTTTCTCAGGCGCGGTAGTGGAGAAGTGTTTGTCCATCGCGTGCGCGCCGGAGAGCAGCTCGACGAAGTTGTCGAAGCCCACGGACAGGATGATGGACAGGCCAATCGCAGACCACAGGGAGTAGCGGCCACCAACCCAGTCCCAGAACTCGAACATGTTCGCGGTGTCGATACCGAACTCGCTGACGGCTTTACCGTTGGTAGAAAGCGCCGCGAAGTGTTTCGCCACGTGCTTGTTGTCGCCAGCGGTTTTCAGGAACCAGTCGCGCGCGCTGTGGGCGTTGGTCATGGTTTCCTGAGTGGTGAAGGTTTTGGACGCAACCAGGAACAGGGTAGTTTCCGGGTTCACGTTCTTCAGCACTTCGGCGATGTGGGTACCATCGACGTTAGACACAAAGTGCATATTGAGGTGGTTTTTATACGGACGCAGCGCTTCGGTCACCATGAACGGGCCGAGGTCAGAACCGCCGATACCGATGTTAACCACGTCGGTGATCGGTTTGCCGGTGTAGCCTTTCCAGCTACCGGAGATAATCGCTTCGGAGAACGCTTTCATCTTTTCCAGCACCGCGTTCACTTCCGGCATGACGTCTTTGCCGTCAACGATGATTGGCGTATTGCTACGGTTACGCAGGGCCACGTGCAGCACGGCACGGTCTTCGGTGCGGTTGATCTTCTCGCCGGAGAACATGGATTTGATGGCGTCTGCAAGCTCAGTCTCTTTCGCCAGATCCTGCAGTTTTGCCAGCGTCTCTTCGGTAATGCGGTTTTTGGAGAAATCCACCAGCATCAGGTCGTCGAAGGTCGCGGAGAACTTGTTGAAACGATCGGCATCTTTCGCGAAAAGATCCGCGATGGTGACGTCTTTCATTTCATCATAATGTTTCTGGAGTGCCTGCCAGGCAGCGGTCTGCGTTGGGTTGATGTTTTTCATTAGCAATACTCTTCTGATTTGAGAATTGTGACTGCGGTCGATTGTAGCGCCTGCAAATAAAAATTGTGATGGTTTTTATGCCATTGCCCTGGCCTGCATCAAACACAGGTGAAAAGACCCGAAAAGTATAGCTGCTGAAGCGCCCTCCCGGAGCGGAGAAATGTCGGTCAAAATGCCCTAAAACGGAGCATAAAATCTGGCCCTGTTATAAGTCCTGTTTCTCAGGGGTACCCCCCCATAAAAAATCCGCATAATCCCAGCATTGACAGGACCTCCCCCGCATTTTATTTATAGGGCCGTATTTTGCGCCTGCACCTGTTTTCGTTTCACTCTTGTGCCAAGGTCGCTTATTCATTCCCTGACACGAGGTTGTTATGACGAGTTTTGTGGTCGCCAAGTTTGGCGGCACCAGTGTGGCCGATTACGATGCCATGAACCGCAGCGCCGATGTGGTGCTGGCCGATCCGAATACCCGCCTGGTGGTGCTGTCTGCATCAGCCGGCGTGACGAACCTGCTGGTTTCTCTGTCTGAAGGACTGGAAGCGACAGAACGTTTCGTGAAGCTGGATGCACTGCGCAAAATTCAGTTCGACATTCTTGAACGTCTGCAGAACCCTAACGTCATCCGCGAGGAAGTGGAACGTCTGCTGGAAAATATCACCACCCTGGCAGAAGCGGCTTCTCTGGCAACCTCCACCGCCCTGACCGACGAGCTGGTCAGCCACGGTGAGCTGATGTCCACCCTGCTGTTTGTTGAAATCATGCGCGAGCGTAACGTTCAGGCGCAGTGGTTTGACGTGCGTAAAGTGATGCGCACCAGCGACCGCTTTGGCCGCGCCGAGCCAGACGTTGAAGCACTGGCCGAGCTGACCAATCAGCAGTTGGCCCCGCGTCTGGCAGACGGCATCGTGATCACCCAGGGCTTTATCGGCAGTGAAGCGAAGGGCCGCACCACCACGCTTGGCCGTGGCGGCAGCGACTACACCGCCGCGCTGCTGGGCGAGGCCCTGCATGCCACGCGCGTGGATATCTGGACTGACGTTCCGGGTATTTACACCACCGACCCGCGCGTCGTTTCTGCGGCGAAACGTATTGATGTGATCGCGTTTGAAGAAGCGGCGGAAATGGCCACCTTCGGCGCGAAAGTGCTGCACCCGGCCACGCTGCTGCCAGCCGTACGCAGCGATATTCCGGTCTTTGTCGGCTCCAGTAAAGATCCGAAAGCGGGCGGGACGCTGGTCTGCAAGAAAACGGAAAACCCGCCGCTGTTCCGCGCCCTGGCCCTGCGCCGTCGCCAGACGCTGGTCACCCTGCACAGCCACAATATGCTGCACTCCCGCGGTTTCCTGGCGGAAGTGTTTGGCATTCTGGCACGCCACAACATCTCCGTGGATCTGATCACCACCTCGGAAGTGAGCATTGCGCTGACGCTGGACACCACCGGTTCAACCTCAACGGGTGACACCCTGCTGACGCAGTCGCTGCTGATTGAGCTGTCTGAGCTGTGCCGCGTGGAAGTGGAAGAAGACCTGGCGCTGGTTGCCATCATTGGCAACAAGCTGTCGCGCGCCTGCGGCGTGGGCAAAGAGGTATTTGGCGTGCTCGACCCGTTCAACATCCGCATGATTTGCTACGGTGCGTCCAGCTATAACCTCTGCTTCCTGGTGCCAGCCGATCAGGCCGAGCAGGTCGTGCAGAAACTTCATCAGAATTTGTTTGAATAAGCGCAAGAGTGGCCCGGGCGTTTTCACTACCGGGCCATTCTTTAGCTTTTCATTACTGTTCTCATCAGCAGCGAATCCAGATCTTTTAAATTTCCTTCTCTGCTGTCGGGTAGTACCGGCGGCACTTCTCCTCTCACCAGCTCACTTTGCAAAAAAGCGTGGAGTAAGGGCCGTTTAGGACCATATTCCGCTTCACCTGCGCGCTGTTTTATTTCCAGCAATGCATCGATTTCCGCACGTAACGGCGCACACAGTTCGCTCCCGGCAAGCAGTTCGGCAAAACGCATCGGTGGAACGCCTTTCCCCGCTTCTACCCACCGCGCCGCCAGCAAAGGTCGCAGAACATAAAAGTACTTTTTCAGCCGAACCGTTTCCCCCTGTAAATATCCACGGAAGTTTTTTCGGGCCATTGAGTAATAATGCCAGCGGGCGCGCAATGGCGAAAACCACGCAGGTATCAGCGCACGCAACTCGGCCACTACCGTCTCATCCTCCTGATAAACAACAGGGGAATCCAGCCACTCGATAAGCGTCGGGTTTGCCCCCTTCAGCAGGCCCAGTGCCTTGCGCCATTCCCAGCCACAAACGTCCAGTTCATCATCTATCGGCAGCTCGATCACATCCCGCTGGGATTCGACGCGCAGATACCATTCTGGGTGGTGAACGTACAAAAACCGCACATCATAATCGCTATCCGGTGAGGCAAATCCCCATCCCCGGCTGCCCGATTCACAGGCGTAGAGCACGCGCACGTTATAGCGCTGCTCTATATCGCGAAGTTGCGCGCAGACACGTGCGCGCATCGCGCTATCAACATCGTTGTTGCTCATTTTTTTATCCTTTTACACACACTACCTGACGCAGGGTGTGAACGATCTCCACCAGCGACGATTGCGCGGCCATCACGGCGTCAATGTCTTTATAGGCCATCGGCGTTTCATCGATCACCTCATTGTCTTTGCGACACTCTACGTGAGAGGTCGCCTGAATATGGTCGCTAAGGGTATAGCGTTTTTTTGCCGCCGTTCGGCTCATCACTCGCCCGGCGCCGTGGCTGCAGGAACAGAAGCTTTGCTCGTTGCCGAGGCCACGCACGATGAAGCTCTTTGCGCCCATTGAGCCCGGAATAATCCCCATCTGCCCTTTCTGCGCCGACACCGCACCTTTGCGCGTGATCAGTACCTCTTCCCCAAAGTGATGCTCTTTCTGCACATAGTTGTGATGGCAGTTAACCGCCTCCTGCTGCGTAATAAAGGGCTTTGTCACTTCGCGAGAGAGCGCCGCCAGCACGCGCGACATCATCACTTCCCGATTGTGGCGGGCAAAATCCTGCGCCCACTCCACCGCCTCAATGTAGTCCTCATAGTGACGACTCCCCTCCTGAAAATAGGCCAGATTTTTATCCGGCAGATGTCCCAGGTGATGCTGCATATCCTGCTGTGCCAGGGCGATAAACAAATTACCGATGGCGTTTCCTACGCCGCGCGAGCCGCTGTGCAACATCACCCAGACGCGCTGCTGCTCATCGAGGCAAATTTCAATAAAGTGGTTTCCGGTACCCAGCGTGCCCAGATGCTGGTAGTTGTTGGTTTTCCGCAACTGCGGGTATTTATCCGTGAGTTGTTTAAAACGTGGGGCCAACACCAACCAGCGATCGTCCACTTCTTTCGGTGGCGTTTCCCACGCGCCTTTATCCCGTCGAGAACGCGTATTGGTTCTCCCATGCGGTACTGCCTGTTCAATGGCGCTACGTAAACCGCTGAGATTATCCGGCAAATCACCGGCCACCAGCGACGTGCGAACGGCAATCATCCCGCAGCCAATATCCACGCCAACCGCCGCAGGAATAATTGCCCCTTTGGTCGGAATCACGCTGCCGATGGTTGAGCCTTTACCGAGATGAACGTCGGGCATCACCGCAAGGTGTTTGAAAATAAACGGCATCTTTGCAGTATTCAGTAACTGCGCCTGTGCCTCTGGCTCCACGGGAACGCCGTGAGTCCACATTTTGATCGGGGCGCCGTTTGACGCCGTCAGTAATTCAAAATCATTCTGTTGCATTGCGTTATCCTTTCAGGTTAACAAGGCCGTGTAATACCTGGTCCAGGCCACCAAATACTGAAATTTTGTCGATACGCTCCGCGACCCTTTCCAGGGTTTCCAGCTCTTTTAAACGCAGCGCCACCGGGTTGTTCTCCATCACCTTTGCGGTGTTTAACAGCGATCGTGTCGCCGCCGTTTCTTCACGTCGGCGAATAACATTCGCCTGGGCCGATTTTTCGGCCTCTACCAGACGGGATAAAATTGTTTTCATATCACCAGGTAAAACAATATCTTTTACCCCAAGCGACGCAATTTCCATTCCAAAGGATGACAGGCGGCCTTGCACCTGTTTGCTGACCACCTCATCAATGATCTGCTTATCTTCCAGTAACTCATCGAGCGTGCGGGTGCCGACCGCCTCACGCAGTGCGAACTGGAGTTCGCGGTACAAATGTTCCAGCGGTTTCGTAAGCTGTCCGCAGGCCTGCAGCACGTCGCTGTAGCGCCAGTTAGCCGCCAGGTTCAGGCGCAGGTTAACTTTGTCCTTCGTCAGGATCTCCTGCCCGCTCACTTCCACCACCTGAAGGCGCGTATCCACTACCTCTGCCTCAACCAGATGGTTAATTTTCCAGTAAGCCGTCAGTCCCGGCGGTAACAGTGCCTGAATTTCTCCGTCGATTTTCACCACCCCGACGTGCCAGGCAGGTACCTGTACGACCAGCATCGCGTCGCGCCCCTTTAGCGCACCATTACGACGCGGTTGCAGAGCAGCATTCATCACGTCCACCGGCACCCGCACGTCGCGGGTATCGATTCTTTGCAGGCTCAACGCCGCATCCTGCTGCCAGTACAGACGACGAGTCGAAGGCGGCACAATTTCCTGCAATACGCCGTTGTTCGATAACACCCCGATTTCATCTGCAGTAAGGTCAACCGCCAGGCAGTAACGTACCACCCAGTCAGGCTGAAAGCGGCGCAGATAATCCGCCAGCGCACCCGGCACCTCGCTGCCATCCTGGCTCACCACCAGCACGTCGTCAGTATTGAACCAACCCAGACGGTGTTCACCCGCCTCCAGTACCCGGTAATAATCGCCAGCTTTTGCTACCAGTCCTAACTGACCTTTTTTTATCGTGATTTTTTTAGCCATTTTATATTCCTTAAAGTCAGGCGCGGGTGCAGGCACGAAATCACAGGGGAATGCCTTTTCGCCTGCGATCCGGCGCCATTACCGGCGACCTTCATTGGGATTACTGACTGCGCAATACCCGTTTTTACTTTGATGTTTACAACCAGTTTTCATTGGGAGAATGAATCGGGAATCGAACCCTTCTATCTGTCATTGGTTGACGGAACGCCCCCGGAAAACAGCCTTGCCGTTCCTGGTGCGCCGACGGGGCCTTAACCCCAGTGTGCTCAACGTCGTGACGTTATCTTTATTGCCAGAAGCGTGCCAAAAACAAAAATCGCTGTTTTATTTTTTTATTTTATTGATAATTAATGATTTTTATTTATCGCGCTTTTCATGCATTGCCGTTCGGCTCAACATTTCTTATCCTGCTATATCGACAATTATCTTTCTGGATAAACATGAAGAAGCGGAAGGTGGTGATCGGGGTGCTTGGCACCGTGATGGATAAACGGGGAAAGCGGGCTAATCGCTTTCGCAAATGGCGACCGACCGTCGGGCTGTGCCAACAGCCGGATTTCCCGGTCGACAGGCTGGAGCTGCTACATCAACCGCGAGATCTCGGCATGGCTCAGCAACTGGCGGAAGATATTGTGCTGGTTTCCCCCCACACCGAGGTGCGTCCCAGCACGGTAATCATTGAAGACCCGTGGGATTTCGAAGAGGTTTATGCCGCGTTTCTCGATTTCGCCACCCAGTACACTTTTGATACCGATCGCGAAGAGTATTTCGTCCACATCACCACCGGCACGCATGTGGCGCAGATCTGCTGGTTCCTGCTGACGGAAGCCCGCTATCTTCCCGCCAGCCTTTTGCAGACTGGCCCTGCCAGAAAAGAAGCCTCTGCTGAGGAGACTGCAGCCGGAACTTACTCAATTATCGACCTGGATTTAAGCCGCTACACGACCCTTACCAACCGTTTTCAGCGCGAGCAGCAGCAGTCAATCTCATTTCTGAAAGCGGGTATTGAGACGCGAAATGCCACCTTTAACAGTCTGATCGACAAGATTGAACGCGTGGCGCTACGTTCAACAGCCCCGATCCTGCTGACCGGCCCCACCGGCGCGGGCAAGTCGTTCCTCGCGAACCGCATTTATCAGCTTAAGCAGTCACGCCATCAGGTTTCCGGCAAACTGGTTTCCGTCAACTGCGCGACCCTGCGCGGTGATAACGCCATGTCCACGCTGTTCGGCCATGTGAAAGGGGCCTTTACCGGCGCACTGTCGGCGCGCAGCGGCCTGCTGCGTGAAGCCGATGGCGGTGTCCTTTTCCTCGACGAGATTGCCGAACTAGGCCTGGATGAACAGGCGATGCTGCTCAAAGCCATTGAAGAGAAAACTTTTTTCCCGTTTGGCTCCGATAAAGAAGTTCACAGCGATTTTCAACTTATCGCCGGAACCCACCGTGATATGCGCCAGTGGGTGGCAGAAGGACGTTTTCGTGAAGATCTCTATGCCCGTATTAATATGTGGAGCTTTGCATTACCCGGCCTTGCCCAACGGAAAGAAGACATCACGCCGAATGTTGACTACGAACTTCAACGTTTCTCTCGCGCAAGCCAGACGCAAATCCGCTTCGATAAAGAGGCACGCGAAGGCTATCTGGCCTTTGCCTGTTCCAGCAGAGCGCTGTGGCGGGGCAACTTTCGCGAACTGAGCGCCAGCGTCGCACGCATGGCGACGCTGGCGGAACGAGGGCGTATTACTCAGGATCTGGTGCTGGAGGAGATCTCACGTCTTCAGACCGACTGGCAAACTGACGTGACGCAGCCTGCAACTGACATGGAGATTGACCTCTTTGACCAGCGGCAACTGGAAACGGTGCTGGAGGTATGTCGCCGCAGCGCATCGTTGTCTGAAGCCGGACGTGAGCTGTTTGCCGTTTCACGGCTCAAAAAAGCCAATCCTAACGACGCCGACCGACTGCGTAAATATCTGGCTCGCTTTAGTCTGAGCTGGGAAAGCATCCGGTCATAATTCATTTGAATATTACTTCCTTACGCGATAAACAATAACTATAGCCGGGCTCGATCCCGGCTTTTTATAACAAACACACGCAACATTCATCGCAAGGAAATCATTATGTTATCCGCTATTACGCGGCTGTTCCCGTTATGGGCGCTGCTGCTCTCCGTACTCGCGTATTACACGCCCACCACGTTCACCGGTATTGGTCCGTGGGTCGCCACGCTGCTGATGCTGATCATGTTCGGTATGGGTGTGCATCTGAAAGTAGACGATTTTAAGCGCGTGCTGTCTCGCCCTGCGCCCGTCGCGGCAGGGATATTTCTGCACTACCTGGTGATGCCGCTCGCGGCGTGGCTGCTGGCGATGGCTTTTAAGATGCCGCCCGATCTCTCCGCCGGGATGGTGCTGGTGGGCAGCGTGGCCAGCGGCACGGCGTCCAACGTCATGATCTATCTGGCGAAAGGCGACGTGGCGCTCTCCGTCACTATCTCGTCCGTCTCCACGCTGGTGGGCGTGATTGCCACGCCGCTGTTAACCCGCCTGTACGTGGATGCGCATATTCAGGTGGACGTGATGGGGATGCTGCTGAGCATTCTGCAAATCGTGGTGATCCCGATTGCGCTTGGGCTGGTCATTCACCACCTGTTCCCTCGCGTGGTGAAGGCCGTTGAGCCGTATCTGCCCGCGTTTTCGATGATCTGCATTCTGGCCATCATCAGCGCCGTGGTGGCGGGCTCCGCCTCGCACATTGCTTCCGTAGGCTTTGTGGTGATCGTCGCGGTTGTGCTGCATAACACCATCGGCCTGCTGGGCGGCTACTGGGGCGGGAAACTGTTTGGCTTCGACGAATCGACCTGCCGCACGCTGGCAATCGAGGTAGGGATGCAGAACTCCGGCCTGGCGGCGGCGCTCGGTAAAATCTACTTCTCGCCGCTGGCGGCCCTGCCGGGTGCGCTGTTCTCCGTCTGGCACAATCTCTCCGGCTCTCTGCTGGCGGGCTACTGGTCCGGCAAACCGATTGATGAACAAACGAAAAAAGATGCGGTGAAGCAGGGTTAATTTACGCTGCTTGCTTTACACTGAAGCCTCCACATCAGGAGGCTTCAGCAATGGCTACACCACGTTTGACCCAGAAAGACATGACGGAAGCCGAGCAGCGCGAGCTGAAAACGCTTCTCGACCGCGCTCGTATCGCACATGGCCGCACGCTGACGAACGCCGAAACCAATCAGGTGAAAAAAGAGTACATCGATAAGCTGATGGCGCAACGTGACGCCGCGGCGAAAAAGGCCCGCAAGCTGAAAAAAGAGCAGGCTTATAAACCTGATGCAGAAGCGACCTTTTCCTGGTCCGCCACCACATCAACCCGTGGAAGGCGCTAATCAGCGCCCTTTCTTTTTACGCCCCGGCTGGGTAAAGCGTTTTCCGTTGCCCGGCTTGCCTCGCCCTTTCTCTTCCGCCTGCGGCGCCTTCACGACCGGGCGCTTAATCGCCTGAGCTTTCGGTTTTGCTTTGGCCTTCGGCTTCGCTTCGGACGAGGAGTTCTCGATAAGCTTGAACAGCTCGATCAGCTCGTCGTCCGTTAAGTCGCGCCACTCACCCAGCGGGATGCCGGACAGGCTAACGTTCATGATGCGCGTGCGCTCCAGCTTCGTCACTTCATAACCGAAGTACTCGCACATGCGGCGGATCTGGCGGTTTAAGCCCTGCACCAGGGTAATGCGGAACGCGAACGGCGCTTCTTTCTTCACCTTACACTTTTTCGTGACGGTACCGAGGATCGGCACACCGGCGCCCATGCCGCGAATAAAGTCGTCCGTGACCGGCTTATTCACCGTCACAATGTACTCTTTTTCGTGATCGTTACCGGCACGCAGGATCTTGTTGACCAGATCGCCGTGGTTGGTGAGGAAAATCAGCCCCTGAGAGTCTTTATCCAGACGGCCGATCGGGAAGATACGGCTGCTGTGGTTCACGAAATCAACGATGTTGTCCCGCTCGCCGTCTTCCGTGGTGCTGACAATCCCAACCGGTTTGTTCAACGCGATAAACACCAGGTCTTCAGCATCACGCGGTTCGATGACCTGACCATTCACTTTAACCACATCGCCAGGGACCACCTGGTCGCCGATGGTGGCGCGTTTGCCGTTAAGAAACACGTTACCTTGTTCAATGTAACGGTCAGCCTCGCGACGTGAGCAGATTCCGCTCTCGCTAATGTATTTGTTTAATCGGGTTGATTGAGTTGGCAGCATAGTTTCTCCTGTGAAGGGCGAAATATACCTTACCTTGCGGCTGACAAAAAAGTGTTAGTAACCGTTGATCAAAAAATCGAGTGCATCCCGCAATGAAGCACTGTTTTGCGTAAGATCGGCGACACGCTCGCCTAACTCTTTTGGCGATATGCCTGCCTATTGATCCATCAGAATGACCTCTGAAAGTCACTAAAGGAGCCGTTTTCATCAACCCACTGGTTAATGGCCTCGATAGAAACTTTATTTTCTGCTAACCACTCTGCGCGCTGATGCGCACGAAACTGCTCCTGCAGTGCAGCCATGAGTAGTGCGCATGAGCCCCCCATCGGAATGCGCATGAATTGGCGAAGTGTAGTGTGTAAATGGCGCATGATAAGGTGTCACGCCTCGCAAAAAAGTTTTGCGAGGCGCTTTCAGAGATTAATACTCATCCCGCTCGTCATCTTCATCCGGCTGTTCCATCACGCTGTAGGCCACCGCGCAGAACAACGAGTTGAGACGCTTCATATCCCCCAGCAGCCCCAGATGAAGCGAGCTGGTTTCGATGCTCTGCACGTTCTGCTGGTGAAGACGCTCAACGTGGGCGTGCGAATAGCGGCGGTTCAGGATACGGAAACGATGCTTGTTGCGGCGCAGGCGGCGCGCGCTCGGCACGTCGCTGGAAAAGAAGACCAGCATCGCCAGCTTGAGGTTGCTGACCAGCTGTTCGTGCAGCGCTTCAAGCTCTTTTAAGCCTTCAACGGAGAACGCCCGGCGTGCGGCCAGCGATTTATCGGCTATCTCGCTGCCCATGCGCTCAACAATATCGGAGGCCTGCTCAAGGTTAAGCGACATCTCAATGATTTCCGCCCAGCGGCGGGACTCCTCTTCCGCCAGTTCGTCCTGCGGCATGCGCGCCAGGTAAAGCTTAATGGCGGTATAGAGCACGTTGATATCGTCCGCCAGTCTGCGCAGCTCTTTCTCCTCTCGCGGCTCGCCGTGCATCACCTTTTGCAGGCCTTCGAGCATGGTTTCCATCGCGTCGCCCATGCGCAGCGTCTCGCGCGCGGCATTCGCCAGCGCCAGTGCCGGGGTATCCAGCGCGGACGTATCCAGGTGCTTCGGCTTCAGGCGCGCATCCAGCTCCGGTTCGTCCTGAATGAGACGTTCGCAGAAGCGGGCCATCGGCCCGGCAAAAGGCACCATCGCCAGGCAGCGCACCAGGTTATAAAACACGTGGAAGTAGATCACCAGCTCCGCCTTCGGCAGCGGGAGGTTGTCCATCAGGTTCGCCAGCGGATGGATAAAGGGCAGGATAATCAGGCTGCCCACCAGCTTAAACAGCAGGCTACCGAGCGCCACGCGGCGGGCGGCAGCGTTGGCCGCGCTGTTATTGAGCATCGCCAGCAGGCCAGAGCCGAGGTTGGCACCTATCACCAGACACAGCGCCACCGGGAAGGAGATCGCCCCGGCGGCAGTAAGCGTGGCCGTCAGCAGCACGGCGGCCAGGCTGGAGTAGCTGACGATGGCAAACACCGCGCCAATCAGCGCGTCGAGCATAATGTCCCCGGTTAGGGAAGCGAAGATGACCTGAACGCCGTTGGCCTCGGTAATAGGGGTGACCGCCTGCACAATCAGCTCCAGCGCCAGCAGAATCAGCCCCAGGCCAATGCCCACGCGTCCAAGCTGGCCGGCCCGCGTCTGTTTGCGGCCGAGGAAGAAGATGACGCCGACAAAAATCAGCAGCGGCGACAGCCAGGAGAGATCGAAGGTCAGGATACGCGCCATCAGCGCGGTCCCCACGTCGGCCCCCAGCACAATGACCAGCGCCGGAGCCAGCGCCACCAGATCCTGCGCCACAAAGGAGGTGACAAGCAGGGTTGTGGCGTTACTGCTCTGCACCAGTGCCGTTACGCCAATACCCGCGCAGAAGGCGAGCGGCTTCTTCTCAACGCTGCTGCTGAGAACGGTACGCAAGCGCGCGCCAAAGACGCGCATCACGCCGGTACGAACGATATGGGTGCCCCATACGAGCAGTGCGACTGCAGAAAGCAGGTGTAACAAGGTCAGCACGAAAGGTTTTCCTCCTTATCGTTATTCGTTTTCCATAGGTTCAGTATAAGGGTTTAAGCGTAAGAAAGAGACAAGGCACCCTTGAGGTGCCCTGTTTGTTGTAAGGAAAAGTGACGTTAGTCTGCGTCGTAGCCTAAATTGGGTGCCAGCCAGCGCTCGACTTCTGATACGCTCATGCCTTTGCGCAGGGCGTAATCTTCAATCTGATCGCGCTGCAGCTGCGCCACGGCAAAGTACTTGCTGTCCGGGTGGCTGAAGTACCAGCCGGAGACGGACGCACCCGGCCACATGGCGAACGACTCGGTGAGCTTCATTCCGGTATGGGCTTCGACGTCCAGCAGTTGCCAGATAGTGCCCTTTTCGGTGTGTTCCGGACAGGCCGGATATCCCGGTGCCGGACGAATACCCTGGTAGTTTTCGCGGATCAGCTCCTCGTTGCTGAGGTTTTCATTCGCCGCGTAGCCCCAGTGCACCTTGCGCACGCGCTCGTGCAGGTACTCGGCGAAGGCTTCTGCCAGGCGGTCGGCTATCGCTTTCACCATGATTTTATTGTAATCGTCGTGCTGCGCTTCGTACGCGTCCGCCAGCGCATCTTCTTCCAGACCGCCGGTTACCGCAAAGGCGCCGATATAGTCGGCTTTTCCGCTCAGCTTCGGCGCGACAAAATCGGCCAGGCAGTAGTTGGCAAAGCCCACTTTCTCGGTTTGCTGACGCAGATGGCGGCTGACCGCCAGCACGTGGGTGCGGGTTTCATCGCGATAAATTTCGATGTCGTCTCCCACGCGGTTGGCCGGGAACAGCCCCACCACGCCGCGCGGATTGAGGGTTTTCTCAGCACTCAGCGTGTCGAGCATATCGTTGGCATCTTTAAACAGGCGTTTCGCTTCTTCACCTACGACCTCATCTTCCAGGATGCGCGGATATTTGCCCGCCAGCGACCAGGTCATAAAGAACGGCGTCCAGTCGATGTAGTTGCGCAGCGTTTCTATGCTGGCGCTGACCTCCTGAACGCCCAGTCGATGCGCGACCGGCGGCGTATAGCTCGACCAGTCAAACGCCAGATCGTTATCGCGCGCCGCCTGGAGTGAAACTGGCGGGGTGCGCGGTTTCTTGCGCCCGTGCTGGATGCGAACGGTTTCGTACTCTTTGCGGGTGCGCTCAACAAACTCGTCGCGCTGGGCGTCAGAGAGCAGTGCGGAGACCACGCCCACCGTGCGCGAGGCGTTCTGAACGTAGACCGTCGGCCCGCTGTAGTTCTGCTCGATTTTCACCGCCGTGTGCGCTTTGGAGGTGGTCGCGCCGCCAATCAGCAGAGGAATGGTGAAGCCCTGGCGCTCCATCTCCTTCGCCACGTTAACCATTTCGTCCAGCGACGGGGTGATCAGCCCGGAGAGGCCAATCAGATCGGCGTTCACTTCGCGCGCGGTCTTGAGGATTTTATCCGCCGGGACCATCACGCCGAGGTCGATAATCTCGTAGTTATTACACTGCAGCACCACGCCGACAATGTTCTTGCCGATGTCGTGCACGTCGCCCTTGACGGTGGCAATGACCATTTTGCCATTGCTGGAGCCTTTCTCTTTGCTGGCCTCGATAAACGGCTCCAGGTACGCCACGGCCTGCTTCATCACGCGGGCAGATTTCACCACCTGCGGCAGGAACATTTTGCCCTCACCGAACAGATCGCCTACCACGTTCATGCCGTCCATCAGCGGCCCTTCGATCACCTCGATCGGGCGGGCTGACTGCTGACGCGCCTCTTCGGTATCCTGCTCGATAAACTCGGTGATGCCTTTTACCAGCGAATATTCCAGACGCTTTTTCACGTCCCAGGCGCGCCACTCGGCCTGCTGAACGTTGGCCGATTCATCCGATTTGCTGCCGCGGTATTTTTCCGCCAGGTCCAGCATGCGCTCGGTGGCGTCATCGCGACGGTTAAGGATCACGTCTTCAACCGCGTCGCGCAGCTCTGCGGGCAGGTCGTCGTAAATCGCCAGCTGGCCGGCGTTGACGATCCCCATGTCCATCCCGTTGCGGATGGCGTAGTAGAGGAACACGGCGTGGATCGCTTCGCGCACCGGGTCGTTACCGCGGAACGAGAACGACACGTTCGACACGCCGCCGGAGATCAGCGCATGCGGCAGCTCGCGTTTAATATCTTCACATGCCCCGATAAAGTCCTGAGCATAGTTATTATGCTCTTCGATACCGGTCGCCACGGCGAAGATGTTCGGGTCAAAGATGATGTCTTCCGGCGGGAAGCCCACCTCCTCGGTCAGAATTTTATATGCCCGGCGGCAAATCTCGATTTTACGCGCGCGGGTATCGGCCTGGCCCACTTCGTCAAAAGCCATCACCACCACGGCGGCACCGTAGCGGCGCACCATCTTCGCGTGGTGGATAAAGATATCCACGCCCTCTTTCATCGAGATAGAGTTGACGATGCCTTTTCCCTGAATGCACTTGAGCCCCTTCTCGATCACTTCCCATTTGGAGGAGTCGATCATGATCGGCACGCGGGCAATGTCCGGCTCACCGGCAATCAGGTTGAGGAAACGCACCATCGCCGCTTCGGCGTCGAGCATCCCCTCATCCATGTTGATATCAATAATCTGCGCGCCGTTTTCCACCTGCTGACGCGCGACGTCCAGCGCTTCGCTGTACTTCTCTTCTTTGATCAGGCGTTTGAACTTCGCGGAACCGGTAACGTTCGTACGCTCGCCCACGTTCACAAACAGGCTGTCTTCGCCGATGGTCAACGGCTCAAGGCCGGAGAGACGACAGGCAACCGGAAGCTCGGGCAGCTTGCGCGGCGGCAGCCCCGCCACGGCGTTGCTCATAGCAGCGATATGTTCAGGCGTGGTGCCGCAGCAGCCGCCGACGATGTTCAGAAACCCAGACTCGGCCCACTCGCGGATTTGCGCCGCCATGGTATCGGCATCAAGATCGTATTCGCCGAAGGCGTTCGGCAGACCGGCGTTCGGGTGGGCGGTGACGTAGCATTCCGCAATGCGCGAAAGCTCCTGCACGTACTGGCGCAGTTCATCCGGCCCCAGCGCGCAGTTCAGGCCGAAGGAGAGCGCGTCGGCGTGACGCAGGGAGTTATAAAACGCTTCGGTGGTCTGGCCGGACAGAGTGCGCCCGGAAGCGTCGGTGATGGTGCCGGAAATCATGATCGGCAGGTCAACGCCCAGCGCCTCAAACTCCTCTTTTACCGCGTAAATCGCGGCCTTGGCGTTGAGGGTGTCGAATACCGTTTCAATCAGGATCAGATCGGAACCGCCTTCCACCAGCGCTTTGGTCGATTCACGGTAGGCAGCAACCAGCTGGTCAAAGGTGATATTACGAAACGCCGGGTCGTTGACGTCCGGTGAAATCGACGCGGTGCGGTTGGTTGGGCCAAGCACCCCGGCAACGTAGCGAGGCTTGTCCGGCGTGCGGGCCGTCCACTCGTCGGCGCAGGCGCGCGCCAGCTTCGCGGCTTCCAGGTTGATTTCAGCCGACAGGGATTCCATCTGGTAATCCGCCATGGCGATGGTTGTCGAGTTAAAGGTGTTGGTTTCAACGATATCCGCACCCGCTTCGAAGTAGGCGTTGTGGATATCTTTAATCACGGACGGCTTGCTGAGCACCAGCAGGTCGTTGTTCCCTTTCAGGTCACATGGCCAGTCAGCGAAGCGTTCGCCGCGGAAATCATCTTCACTCAGACGATACCCCTGGATCATGGTGCCCATGCCGCCGTCCAGCACCAGAATTCGTTCATTTAACTGCGCACGCAGTTGCTCTACTTTGCTGCTCACACTTGCTCCCGACAACGCTCAACAAGGCCAAAAGGCTGCGTTCCATACTGGCACAATCTCGCAGGGTGGAAAAGCCGCTCAGCGGTAACATGAGACATGTTCACCATCACTCCTCCGATCAGTCAGGATAACGGTTGCAAATTCACCAAATAAAACGAAAATGATTTCCACGATACAGAAAAAGGAGATCGTCATGGTCGCGACCGTTCCCGCTAAACGCGGCAGAAAACCTGCTGCCACCACCGCCGCACAACAGGGCGGACAGGTTCAATCGCTCACGCGCGGTTTGAAGCTGCTGGAGTGGATAGCCGAGTCGCACAGCAGCGTGGCCCTGACGGAGCTTGCCCAGCAGGCTGGCCTGCCGAACTCCACGACGCACCGTCTTCTGACCACCATGCAGCAGCTGGGCTTTGTCCGCCAGGTGGGCGAGCTGGGGCACTGGGCGGTGGGCGCGCATGCATTTATTGTTGGCAGCAGCTTCCTGCAGAGCCGCAACCTGCTGGCGATTGTTCACCCGATTCTGCGCAAGCTGATGGAGGACTCCGGCGAGACCGTAAACCTGGCGGTGCTGGACCAGAGCGACCATCAGGCGATTATCATCGACCAGGTGCAGTGCACGCAGCTGATGCGCATGTCCGCGCCGATTGGCGGCAAGCTGCCGATGCACGCCTCCGGCGCGGGAAAGGCATTTCTCTCGCAGCTGAGCGAAGAGCAGGTGACAGGCCTGCTGCACCGTAAAGGGCTACACGCCTATACCCACGCCACCCTGGTCTCGCCCGTGCATTTAAAAGAAGATCTTGCTCTGACCCGCAAGCGCGGCTATTCGTTTGATGATGAAGAACATGCTCTGGGCCTGCGCTGTATCGCAGCCTGTATTTTTGACGAGCACCGCGAGCCGTTTGCCGCCATCTCCATCTCCGGACCGATTTCGCGCATGACCGATGACCGGGTTACCGAGCTGGGCGCACTGGTAATTAAGGCGGCGAAAGAGGTGACGCTGGCGTACGGTGGGATTCGTTAAGCATGCATTGCCGGGTGGCGGCTTCGCCATACCCGGTCTACATGATGCCCTCTGAAAACCTGATGCAAAACCGCTGCTTGCGGCGGTATGCATACACATCTTCGACATGCCCATTTTTGATCCGCGTTTGCAGTCCGCGCCAGTAGCTGGCGCGAAACAGATCGGCATGCATCTCTTCGAATAGCGGCCCGATGCGCGGATCGGCGCACAACCAGTGGCGAAACTCTTCGGGAAACACATCGCCCGGCGAAACGCTGTACCACGGCTCGCTGGAAAGCTCATCTTCCGGGTAGCGGGGCGGTGGGATATCGCGGAAGTTCACCTCGGTCATGTAGCAAATTTCGTCGTAATCGTAGAACACCACCCGACCGTGACGGGTGACGCCGAAGTTTTTAAACAGCATATCGCCCGGGAAGATGTTGGCGGCGGCAAGCTGGCGAATCGCGTTGCCGTACTCTTCAATCGCATCTCTTAAAGCCTGACCGTCGGACTGCTCCAGCCAGATATTCAGCGGCACCATGCGTCGTTCAATATAGAGATGGCTAATGACGATCTTGTCCCCAAGATCGGTGATTTTGGCAGGTGCTTCCTGCATTAAAAGCGCCATGAGTGCCGGATCGATCTGCTGCTTATCCAGCACAAAGTTTTCGAATTCCTGAGTATCCGCCATGCGCCCGACACGGTCATGCTCCTTAACCAGCTGGTAGCAGGCGCGGACGTGCGCGGCGGTCATCTCTTTCTGCGGCGCGAATCTGTCTTTGATCACCTTAAATACCCGGTCGAAACCCGGCAGCGTAAACACCAGCATCACCATGCCGCGAATGCCGGGCGCTTCGATAAACTGCTCATCGGCCGTGGTGACATAGCGCAGGTACTCCCGGTAGCTTTCCGTTTTAGCGTGCTTCTGGCAGCCAATAGCCATATACAGCTCGGCGGTGGTTTTACCCGGCAGGATCTCGCGCAGCCACTCCACCAGCGCGGCAGGTAACGGTGCATAGACCATAAAATAGGAGCGGGCGAAGCCAAACACGATGCTCGCCTCGGCGCTGGTGGTCAGGCAGGTATCGACAAACAGTTCCCCGCCGTCGGTGCGGTGAATGGGCAGCAGAAACGGCACAATGGCCGTCGGCGTAACCAGTTTCCCCACCAGCCAGGCCGCTTTATTGCGGTAGAAAAGCTCGTTGGCCACCTGCAAATGGCTGTGGCTGAGCACCTCCGCGCCGAAGGCTTCCTTGAGATGGGCGTGGATATACCCGATATCCCGGGTTTTATTCTCCCAGGGCAGGCGCAGCGGCAAATCCGTTAGCACGCGGTGCAGGAGCTTTTCCCATCCGCGATCGGGAAAGAAATCTTTCGCCAGCGGACGCGGAATGGTACGAAAGCGCCGTTCAGGCTGGGAGCTGAAGATAAATAACCGCTCAGGAGATAATGAGCGGTGGTCAAATAACCGGCAATAGACGGAGTTGAAAAAGCTCTCCGCAATCTCGAAGCGCGGGTAATCGGGTAACAGATGGGTGTAGTGCTCCTTCACGCGCAGTAAAAATTCCGCGTCCGGGCTTTTACCGTCGGTAATACAGCGCAGCTGCTCCACCACCAGACCCACGTGGTGGTCATAAAGATGGATACGCTGCTTCATGGCCTGCTGAACCGCATGCCAGTCTGCGTGTTCGAAGCGCTGCTGCGCGCCGGAGGTCACTTCAAGAAAACGACCATACTGGGCATCGAAGCCCTGCAAAATAGTTTGGGCAATCAGTAATTCCAGGCCACGCGACATATATTCCCCCTCACCACCAGCCCTCTCCCCAGGGGGAGAGGGGGAAAAGATTAGAACTGTGCTTCTTCCGTTGAACCCGTCAAGGCGGTGACGGAGGAGGTGCCGCCCTGAATAATCGTGGTCACATTATCAAAGTAGCCGGTGCCCACTTCCTGCTGGTGAGAGACGAAGGTGTAGCCATCTTTGCCCGCCGCAAACTCCGGCTGCTGCACCTTCTCAACGTAGTGCTTCATGCCCTCACCCTGCGCGTAGGCGTGCGCCAGGTCGAACATGTTGAACCACATGCTGTGGATACCGGCCAGGGTAATGAACTGGTATTTGTAGCCCATGTCGGACAGCTGCTGCTGGAAGCTGGCGATGGTTTTGTCATCCAGCTTTTTCTGCCAGTTGAAGGACGGCGAGCAGTTATAGGCCAGCAGTTTGCCCGGATACTTCGCATGAATGGCATCAGCAAAGCGTTTTGCCAGCGCCAGATCCGGCGTGGACGTTTCACACCAGACCAGATCCGCGTACGGCGCGTACGCCAGACCGCGGCTGATCGCCTGCTCGATACCCGCGTGGGTACGATAGAAACCTTCACTGGTACGCTCGCCGGTGATGAACTCGCTGTCGTACGGATCGCAGTCAGAGGTGATCAGGTCAGCCGCGTCCGCATCGGTACGGGCAATGACCAGCGTCGGCACGCCGAGCACGTCAGCAGCCAGACGCGCGGCAACCAGCTTCTGAACCGCTTCCTGTGTGGGAACCAGCACCTTACCGCCCATATGTCCGCACTTCTTCACTGACGCCAGCTGGTCTTCGAAGTGAACGGCCGCTGCACCGGCCTCAATCATCGATTTCATCAGCTCAAAGGCGTTCAGCACGCCGCCGAAGCCCGCTTCCGCATCCGCGACGATCGGCAGGAAGTAGTCAATAAAGCGCGGATCGTTGGGTTCGATGCCCGCCGCCCACTGGATCTGATCCGCACGGCGGAAGGTGTTGTTGATCCGATCCACAACCGCCGGCACGGAGTTAGCCGGATAGAGCGACTGATCCGGGTACATGCTGGAGGCCAGGTTGGCGTCCGCCGCAACCTGCCAGCCGGAGAGGTAAATCGCCTCAATACCGGCCTTCGCCTGCTGCAGCGCCTGACCGCCGGTCAGCGCGCCGAGGCTGTTGATGTAGCCTTTTTTAGAGCCACCGTGCAGCAGCTTCCACATTTTCGCCGCGCCATTTTGCGCCAGCGTGCATTCCGGATTGACCGAGCCGCGTAATTTCACCACTTCCTCAGCGCTGTAAGGACGGCGGATGCCTTCCCAGCGAGGTTGTGTCCACTCTTTCTTCAATTCTTCGATTTGTTGGGTACGGGTTTTCATGTGCAGATGCTCCATATTGTTATGTGGTGGATTACGCCAGCAAGCGGTAGCCCGGCAGGGTCAGGAAGTCGATTAAGTCATCTGATGTCGTGATTTGCTCCATCAGGCGCGCGGCGTCGTCAAAGCGTCCGCTGCTGAAGCGGTGTCCGCCCAGCTCGTCCTGGATCACCCGCATCTCTTCGGCCAGCATCTGGCGGAACAGGGATTTGGTCACCGGCTTGCCGTTGCTGAGCGTTTTTTGATGGTGGATCCACTGCCAGATAGAGGTACGTGAGATCTCCGCCGTCGCGGCATCTTCCATCAGGCCGTAGATCGGCACGCAGCCGTTGCCGGAGATCCACGCTTCGATGTACTGCACCGCAACGCGAATATTGGCCCGCATCCCCTCTTCCGTCCGTTCGCCCGCGCACGGGGCCAGCAGCTGTTCTTCAGCCGTTGGGGCATCGTCTTCACGCGTGACAAACAGCTGGTTTTTGTTGTCACCGAGGACGCGGTTGAAGACCTCCATTGCCGTATCGGCCAGGCCGGGATGCGCAATCCACGTGCCGTCGTGACCGTTCCGGGCTTCAAGCTCTTTATCGGCTTTCACCTTGTTGAGCACCTGATTGTTGCGCTCTGCGTCTTTGCTCGGGATAAAAGCCGCCATGCCGCCCATCGCAAAGGCGCCGCGCTTGTGGCAGGTTTTGATCAGCAGACGCGAGTAGGCGCTCAGGAACGGTTTATCCATGGTCACGACCTGGCGATCCGGCAGTACGCGATCGGGATAGTTTTTCAGGGTTTTGATGTAGCTGAAAATATAGTCCCAGCGTCCGCAGTTCAGACCGACAATGTGGTCACGCAGGGCGTGCAGAATTTCATTCATCTGGAATACGGCAGGCAGCGTTTCAATCAGTAGGGTAGCTTTGATGGTGCCGCGCGGCAGATTGAAACGTTCTTCCGCGTAGCTGAAGACCTCGCTCCACCAGGCTGCTTCCTGCCAGGCCTGCGTTTTAGGCAGATAGAAATACGGGCCGCTGCCCTTCGCCAGCAGGGCTTTATAGTTGTGGAAGAAATAGAGCGCGAAATCAAACAGGCTGCCCGGAATGGCTTCCCCACGCCAGGTGACATGTTTTTCAGGCAGGTGCAGGCCGCGTACGCGACAGATCAGCACCGCCGGGTTCGGTTTGAGCTGGTAAATTTTACCGGCTTCGTTGGTATAGCTGATGGTGCCGTTCACGGCGTCGCGCAGGTTGATCTGCCCCTCGATGACCTTACGCCAGTCCGGCGCCAGGGAATCTTCAAAATCGGCCATGAAGACCTTAACGTTCGCGTTCATGGCGTTGATCACCATTTTTCGCTCTACCGGACCGGTGATCTCAACGCGACGATCCTGTAAATCTTCAGGGATGCCGCGGATTTTCCACTCGCCACGGCGAATGGAAGCGGTTTCCGAAATAAAACCAGGCAACTTGCCGTTATCAATTTCCTGCTGCTGATGAATGCGTGCCGCCAGCAGCTTATTACGCTGCGGCGTAAAGCGGGTCACCAGTTCAGTCAGAAATTCTACCGCTTCTGCCGTCAATACCTGCTGTTCTTGCTCACCATACGGCTGGGTAAAGGCCAGTTCATCGACCGTCGTTGCCTGTTGAGTCATTACTCTGCTCCTCATCAAAGATCCAAAATCACGCTCCCGATGCGAACGAAAGATCGTTGGGTAGTTTTCGCTCAGCAGAATTAAGACTATCTCCATTTTTTCTAAAATCAAAAACAATTTCCATTTTAATTATAAATTGAATTTAATTGATTGATTTTATTGAAATTAAAGTTTTAAAGAATGATGAGTGGTATTTCGAAAATAAAAAAGACACCCGAAGGTGCCTGATTTGAATAGCTGAAACGCTTTAGGATCGTTTAGTGCAGACGATTACTCCAGCGTTGGATTCATGTGACGCAGATCGTATGGTGTGATCTGGTAGACGTAATAGTTGAGCCAGTTAGTAAAAAGCAAATTCCCGTGGCTGCGCCAGGTCGCTCTCGGTTTGTTTTGTGGATCGTCCTTCGGGAAATAGTTGTACGGGACATCCGGGTTAAGACCCGCTTCGACATCACGGAAATATTCTGCCGCAAGGGTGTGCGGATCGTACTCAGGATGTCCGGTCACAAAGGCAATGCGCTTATCTTTACTGGCAAACAGGTAAGCGTCCCCATCTTCCGTTTCAGCCAGAATCTCCAGATCGGTGTAATCACGAATCAGCTGGGCCGGGAAATCGGCGTAGCGAGAATGCGGGGCCAGGAAAGAATCATCGAAACCACGCGTCAGCAACGCATGTGGATGGAGAATGTGGTGTTCGTATACGCCGGAGAGCTTTTCAGTGCGGGTTTGCTTGGGGATGCCATAGAGAATATTCAGTGCGGCTTGTACCGCCCAACAGACAAACAGCGTGGACGTGACGTGATCTTTTGCCCACTCCAGAACCTGTTTGATCTGCGGCCAGTAAGCGACATCGTTAAATTCCACCAGGCCCAGCGGCGCGCCGGTCACAATCAGTCCGTCGAAATTTTCACCCTGAATGTCATCGAAGTTACAGTAGAAGTTGTTCAGATGCTCGGAAGGCGTGTTACGTGACTCACGGGCATCGATTCGCAGCAGCTGAATATCGACCTGCAGCGGGGAGTTCGACAGAAGACGCAGGAACTGGTTTTCTGTTTCGATCTTTTTTGGCATCAGATTGAGAATAAGCACCTTCAGCGGGCGAATTTCCTGACCTGTCGCACGTGAAGTCGTCATGACAAAGACATTTTCTTCACGCAAGAAATTGACGGCTGGTAGCTCGTCCTGCACCCGAATCGGCATAGCTTTATATCCTCACAGCATACGTATAAACGTTTAGACATCCAGATAGCTAACGATACCCAGAAATGGTTTGAATGTCGAGTCTGCAAGCGGAAGGTGAGAAAGTTTCAAGGAGAGAATGGTACGGTTTGATGCCCCTCGCCCCGTCTCTCTCCCGCAGGGAGAGGGTGAAAAACAAAAGCAAAAAACCCCGCACCTTTCGGTACGGGGTTCTTCTATTTTGATGCCTGGCAGTTCCCTACTCTCACATGGGGAGACCCCACACTACCATCGGCGCTACGGCGTTTCACTTCTGAGTTCGGCATGGGGTCAGGTGGGACCACCGCGCTAAAGCCGCCAGGCAAATTCTGTTAAATCTGTATCAGGCTGAAATTGATTGTTCTGTCTCTTCGCCAAAACACCTTCGGCGTTGTAAGGTTAAGCCTCACGGTTCATTAGTATCGGTTAGCTCAACGCATCGCTGCGCTTACACACCCGACCTATCAACGTCGTCGTCTTCAACGTTCCTTCAGGAGACTTAAAGTCTCAGGGAGAACTCATCTCGGGGCAAGTTTCGTGCTTAGATGCTTTCAGCACTTATCTTTTCCGCATTTAGCTACCGGGCAGTGCCATTGGCATGACAACCCGAACACCAGTGATGCGTCCACTCCGGTCCTCTCGTACTAGGAGCAGCCCCCCTCAATTCTCCAGCGCCCACGGCAGATAGGGACCGAACTGTCTCACGACGTTCTAAACCCAGCTCGCGTACCACTTTAAATGGCGAACAGCCATACCCTTGGGACCTACTTCAGCCCCAGGATGTGATGAGCCGACATCGAGGTGCCAAACACCGCCGTCGATATGAACTCTTGGGCGGTATCAGCCTGTTATCCCCGGAGTACCTTTTATCCGTTGAGCGATGGCCCTTCCATTCAGAACCACCGGATCACTATGACCTGCTTTCGCACCTGCTCGAGCCGTCACTCTCGCAGTCAAGCTAGCTTATGCCATTGCACTAACCTCCTGATGTCCGACCAGGATTAGCTAACCTTCGTGCTCCTCCGTTACTCTTTGGGAGGAGACCGCCCCAGTCAAACTACCCACCAGACACTGTCCGCAACCCGGATCACGGGTCTACGTTAGAACACCAGCCATTAAAGGGTGGTATTTCAAGGACGGCTCCACGCAGACTGGCGTCCACGCTTCAAAGCCTCCCACCTATCCTACACATCAAGGACCAGTGTTCAGTGTCAAGCTATAGTAAAGGTTCACGGGGTCTTTCCGTCTTGCCGCGGGTACACTGCATCTTCACAGCGAGTTCAATTTCACTGAGTCTCGGGTGGAGACAGCCTGGCCATCATTACGCCATTCGTGCAGGTCGGAACTTACCCGACAAGGAATTTCGCTACCTTAGGACCGTTATAGTTACGGCCGCCGTTTACCGGGGCTTCGATCAAGAGCTTCGCGTTGCCGCTAACCCCATCAATTAACCTTCCGGCACCGGGCAGGCGTCACACCGTATACGTCCACTTTCGTGTTTGCACAGTGCTGTGTTTTTAATAAACAGTTGCAGCCAGCTGGTATCTTCGACTGATTTCAGCTCCACCCGCAGGGGCTTCACCTACATATCAGCGTGCCTTCTCCCGAAGTTACGGCACCATTTTGCCTAGTTCCTTCACCCGAGTTCTCTCAAGCGCCTTGGTATTCTCTACCTGACCACCTGTGTCGGTTTGGGGTACGATTTCGTGTTACCTGATGCTTAGAGGCTTTTCCTGGAAGCAGGGCATTTGTTACTTCAGCACCGTAGTGCCTCGTCATCACACCTCAGCGTTAATAAGGTACCGGATTTACCTGGAACCTCCGCCTACATGCTTAAACCGGGACAACCGTCGCCCGGCTAACATAGCCTTCTCCGTCCCCCCTTCGCAGTAACACCAAGTACAGGAATATTAACCTGTTTCCCATCGACTACGCCTTTCGGCCTCGCCTTAGGGGTCGACTCACCCTGCCCCGATTAACGTTGGACAGGAACCCTTGGTCTTCCGGCGAGCGGGCTTTTCACCCGCTTTATCGTTACTTATGTCAGCATTCGCACTTCTGATACCTCCAGCATGCCTCACAGCACACCTTCAACGGCTTACAGAACGCTCCCCTACCCAACAACACATAGTGTCGCTGCCGCAGCTTCGGTGCATGGTTTAGCCCCGTTACATCTTCCGCGCAGGCCGACTCGACCAGTGAGCTATTACGCTTTCTTTAAATGATGGCTGCTTCTAAGCCAACATCCTGGCTGTCTGTGCCTTCCCACATCGTTTCCCACTTAACCATGACTTTGGGACCTTAGCTGGCGGTCTGGGTTGTTTCCCTCTTCACGACGGACGTTAGCACCCGCCGTGTGTCTCCCGTGATAACATTCTTCGGTATTCGTAGTTTGCATCGGGTTGGTAAGCCGGGATGGCCCCCTAGCCGAAACAGTGCTCTACCCCCGAAGATGAGTTCACGAGGCGCTACCTAAATAGCTTTCGGGGAGAACCAGCTATCTCCCGGTTTGATTGGCCTTTCACCCCCAGCCACAAGTCATCCGCTAATTTTTCAACATTAGTCGGTTCGGTCCTCCAGTTAGTGTTACCCAACCTTCAACCTGCCCATGGCTAGATCACCGGGTTTCGGGTCTATACCCTGCAACTTAACGCCCAGTTAAGACTCGGTTTCCCTTCGGCTCCCCTATACGGTTAACCTTGCTACAGAATATAAGTCGCTGACCCATTATACAAAAGGTACGCAGTCACACCACGAAGGTGCTCCCACTGCTTGTACGTACACGGTTTCAGGTTCTTTTTCACTCCCCTCGCCGGGGTTCTTTTCGCCTTTCCCTCACGGTACTGGTTCACTATCGGTCAGTCAGGAGTATTTAGCCTTGGAGGATGGTCCCCCCATATTCAGACAGGATACCACGTGTCCCGCCCTACTCTTCGAGTTCACAGCCTGTGTGCTTTCGTGTACGGGACTGTCACCCTGTACCGTGCGACTTTCCAGACGCTTCCACTAACACACAAGCTGATTCAGACTCTGGGCTGCTCCCCGTTCGCTCGCCGCTACTGGGGGAATCTCGGTTGATTTCTTTTCCTCGGGGTACTTAGATGTTTCAGTTCCCCCGGTTCGCCTCGTTAACCTATGTATTCAGTTAACGATAGTGCAACGAATTGCACTGGGTTTCCCCATTCGGACATCGCCGGGTCAAAGGTTCATATCACCTCGCCGGCGCTTTTCGCAGATTAGCACGTCCTTCATCGCCTCTGACTGCCAGGGCATCCACCGTGTACGCTTAGTCGCTTAACCTCACAACCCGAAGATGTTTCACTTCTGATTGCGAAAATTTGAGAGACTCAAACACACCATTAAAGATGTGTCGTTTCAATTTTCAGCTTGATCCAGATTTTTAAAGAGCAAATATCTCAAACGTGACTCGTAAGTCAGTTTTGAGATATGACGGCAGGTGACTTTCACTCACGAACCAGCAAGTGGCGTCCCCTAGGGGATTCGAACCCCTGTTACCGCCGTGAAAGGGCGGTGTCCTGGGCCTCTAGACGAAGGGGACACTGAAGTCTCAATCGCAAGACGCCTTGCTATTTACTTTTCATCAGACAATCTGTGTGAGCACTACAAAGGCAGGTTCTTTAAGGTAAGGAGGTGATCCAACCGCAGGTTCCCCTACGGTTACCTTGTTACGACTTCACCCCAGTCATGAATCACAAAGTGGTAAGCGCCCTCCCGAAGGTTAAGCTACCTACTTCTTTTGCAACCCACTCCCATGGTGTGACGGGCGGTGTGTACAAGGCCCGGGAACGTATTCACCGTAGCATTCTGATCTACGATTACTAGCGATTCCGACTTCATGGAGTCGAGTTGCAGACTCCAATCCGGACTACGACGCACTTTATGAGGTCCGCTTGCTCTCGCGAGGTCGCTTCTCTTTGTATGCGCCATTGTAGCACGTGTGTAGCCCTACTCGTAAGGGCCATGATGACTTGACGTCATCCCCACCTTCCTCCAGTTTATCACTGGCAGTCTCCTTTGAGTTCCCGGCCGGACCGCTGGCAACAAAGGATAAGGGTTGCGCTCGTTGCGGGACTTAACCCAACATTTCACAACACGAGCTGACGACAGCCATGCAGCACCTGTCTCAGAGTTCCCGAAGGCACCAATCCATCTCTGGAAAGTTCTCTGGATGTCAAGAGTAGGTAAGGTTCTTCGCGTTGCATCGAATTAAACCACATGCTCCACCGCTTGTGCGGGCCCCCGTCAATTCATTTGAGTTTTAACCTTGCGGCCGTACTCCCCAGGCGGTCGACTTAACGCGTTAGCTCCGGAAGCCACGCCTCAAGGGCACAACCTCCAAGTCGACATCGTTTACGGCGTGGACTACCAGGGTATCTAATCCTGTTTGCTCCCCACGCTTTCGCACCTGAGCGTCAGTCTTTGTCCAGGGGGCCGCCTTCGCCACCGGTATTCCTCCAGATCTCTACGCATTTCACCGCTACACCTGGAATTCTACCCCCCTCTACAAGACTCTAGCCTGCCAGTTTCGAATGCAGTTCCCAGGTTGAGCCCGGGGATTTCACATCCGACTTGACAGACCGCCTGCGTGCGCTTTACGCCCAGTAATTCCGATTAACGCTTGCACCCTCCGTATTACCGCGGCTGCTGGCACGGAGTTAGCCGGTGCTTCTTCTGCGGGTAACGTCAATCGCTGAGGTTATTAACCTCAACGCCTTCCTCCCCGCTGAAAGTACTTTACAACCCGAAGGCCTTCTTCATACACGCGGCATGGCTGCATCAGGCTTGCGCCCATTGTGCAATATTCCCCACTGCTGCCTCCCGTAGGAGTCTGGACCGTGTCTCAGTTCCAGTGTGGCTGGTCATCCTCTCAGACCAGCTAGGGATCGTCGCCTAGGTGAGCCGTTACCCCACCTACTAGCTAATCCCATCTGGGCACATCTGATGGCAAGAGGCCCGAAGGTCCCCCTCTTTGGTCTTGCGACGTTATGCGGTATTAGCTACCGTTTCCAGTAGTTATCCCCCTCCATCAGGCAGTTTCCCAGACATTACTCACCCGTCCGCCGCTCGCCGGCAAAGTAGCAAGCTACTTTCCGCTGCCGCTCGACTTGCATGTGTTAGGCCTGCCGCCAGCGTTCAATCTGAGCCATGATCAAACTCTTCAATTTAAGTTTGATGCTCGTGAATTAAACTTCGTAATGAATTACGCATGTTCACTCAGAGACTTGGTATTCATTTATTGTCCGAAGACATTAAGAATCCATGTCACTTTGAGTGCCCACACAGATTGTCTGATAAATTGTTAAAGAGCAGTGCAACGCGGCTTTCGCTCACCGTTGCGAGGTGGCGTATATTACGCTTTCCTCTTTCAGAGTCAACCCGTTATTGCAGGATTTTTTCTCTTCAACCGACCGGGCTGTTTGTGAAGTGATTCACATCCGCCGTGTCGATGGAGGCGCATTATAGGGAGTTCGCGAACGACCGCAACCGAAAAGTTGCAAAAAAATGACTGACTGCTGCATTCCCCAGCAAAACCCCGCCTTATACCCTTTTATGCACAAAGTTATCCACAGTGATGCGAAAAAGTGAAAATGTACGAGCGTTGCGCAAACGTTTTCGTTAAAATGCTCGCGCTTAACAAGGATGCCTCGTCAGGTGTGTTAGATGAGTTTTTCGCAGGAAAATTCATCTAACGCTCTCTGTAATCGTGAAATCCAGGGGATTTACCATGCAACAACGTCGTCCAGTCCGCCGCGCTCTGCTCAGTGTTTCTGATAAAGCCGGTATCGTCGAATTCGCTCAGGCACTTTCTGCACGCGGTGTAGAACTGCTTTCTACAGGCGGTACCGCTCGCCTGTTAGCAGATAAAGGTCTGCCGGTAACCGAAGTGTCCGATTACACCGGTTTCCCGGAAATGATGGATGGACGCGTCAAAACCCTGCATCCGAAAGTCCACGGCGGTATTCTTGGCCGTCGCGGCCAGGACGACGCCATTATGGAACAGCACGACATCGCGCCGATCGATATGGTTGTCGTTAACCTCTACCCGTTTGCCCAGACCGTTGCCCGCGAAGGCTGCTCTCTGGAAGATGCCGTAGAGAATATTGATATTGGCGGCCCAACCATGGTGCGCTCAGCAGCCAAGAACCATAAAGATGTGGCTATCGTGGTGAAGAGCAGCGATTACGAGACCATTATTAATGAGATGGATGCCAACGAAGGGTCGCTGACTCTGGATACCCGTTTCGACCTCGCCATTAAAGCTTTCGAGCACACCGCAGCGTATGACAGCATGATCGCCAACTACTTCGGTAGCCTGGTGCCGGCTTACCACGGTGAAAGCAAAGATCCTTCTGGCCGCTTCCCGCGTACCCTGAATCTGAACTTCATTAAGAAACAAGATATGCGTTACGGTGAGAACAGCCACCAGCAGGCTGCCTTCTATATAGAAGAAGAGGTAAAAGAAGCCTCTGTTGCGACCGCTCAGCAGGTTCAGGGCAAAGCGCTCTCCTATAACAACATTGCCGACACCGACGCGGCGCTGGAATGCGTGAAAGAGTTCAGCGAGCCGGCCTGCGTTATCGTCAAGCACGCCAACCCATGCGGCGTGGCGGTAAGCACCTCTATTCTGGATGCCTACGATCGCGCCTACAAAACCGACCCGACCTCCGCGTTCGGCGGCATTATCGCCTTCAACCGCGAACTGGATGCTGAAACCGCACAGGCCATTATCTCCCGCCAGTTTGTCGAAGTGATTATCGCGCCATCGGCCTCCGAAGAAGCGCTGAAAATCACCGCGGCAAAACAGAACGTGCGCGTACTGATTTGCGGCCAGTGGGCAGAACGCGTGCCGGGCCTGGACTTCAAACGCGTAAACGGCGGCCTGCTGGTTCAGGACCGCGATCTGGGCATGGTGACAAAAGCCGACCTGCGCGTGGTGACCAAACGCCAGCCGACCGAACAGGAACTGCGTGACGCGCTGTTCTGCTGGAAAGTGGCGAAGTTCGTAAAATCCAACGCCATCGTCTATGCGAAAGAGAACATGACTATCGGGATAGGCGCAGGCCAGATGAGCCGCGTTTACTCTGCGAAAATCGCGGGTATTAAAGCAGGTGACGAAGGTCTGGAAGTCAAAGGCTCCGCCATGGCCTCTGACGCCTTCTTCCCGTTCCGTGACGGTATCGACGCCGCAGCCGCTGTGGGCATCACCTGCGTGATCCAGCCAGGCGGTTCAATCCGCGACGACGAAGTGATTGCCGCTGCCGACGAACACGGCATCGCGATGATCTTCACCGACATGCGCCACTTCCGCCATTAATTCCCGGAGCTGAAAATGAAAGTATTAGTGATTGGTAACGGCGGACGCGAGCACGCGCTGGCGTGGAAAGCGGCGCAGTCTCCGCTGGTGACAACGGTCTTCGTGGCACCGGGCAACGCCGGTACCGCACTGGAACCCGCGCTGCAGAACGTGGCTATCGGCGTGACCGACATTCCGGCGCTGCTGAGTTTTGTCCAGAGCGAGAAAATCGACCTGACCATCGTCGGCCCGGAAGCGCCGCTGGTGATTGGCGTGGTGGATGCGTTCCGCGCAGCGGGCCTGAAAATTTTCGGCCCAACGGAAGGCGCCGCGCAGCTGGAAGGCTCCAAAGCCTTCACCAAAGATTTCCTCGCGCGTCATAACATCCCGACGGCGGAATATCAGAATTTCACTGAAGTGGAGCCTGCTCTGGCCTACTTACGTGAGAAGGGCGCGCCGATTGTTATCAAGGCCGACGGTCTGGCCGCCGGTAAAGGCGTGATCGTCGCGATGACGCTCGACGAAGCCGAAGCCGCAGTTCAGGATATGCTGGCGGGCAATGCTTTCGGTGATGCGGGCCACCGCATCGTGATCGAAGAGTTCCTCGACGGTGAAGAAGCAAGCTTCATCGTGATGGTCGACGGTGAGCACGTTCTGCCGATGGCCACCAGCCAGGACCACAAGCGTGTGGGCAATGGCGATACCGGCCCGAATACCGGTGGAATGGGGGCTTACTCCCCCGCTCCGGTAGTGACTGACGAAGTTCACCAGCGCACCATGGATCGCATCATCTGGCCTACCGTGAAGGGAATGGCGGCAGAAGGTAATACCTACACCGGTTTCCTTTACGCAGGTCTGATGATCGACAAGCAGGGTAACCCTAAGGTCATCGAATTCAACTGCCGTTTTGGCGATCCGGAAACGCAGCCAATCATGCTGCGCATGAAATCCGATCTGGTGGATCTGTGCCTGGCAGCCTGCGATGGCAAGCTGGACGAGAAAACCTCCGAGTGGGACGAGCGTGCGTCTCTCGGCGTGGTGATTGCTGCGGGTGGTTATCCGGGCAACTACAGCACCGGTGATGAAATCCACGGCCTGCCGCTGGAAGAGATTGAAGGTGCGAAGGTGTTCCACGCCGGTACGAAGCTGGCTGGCGACGATCGCGTCCTCACCAACGGCGGCCGCGTGCTGTGTGCAACCGCGCTGGGCCATACCGTGGCAGAAGCGCAGAAGCGCGCCTATGCGCTGATGGCAGATATTCACTGGAACGGTAGCTTTAGCCGTCAGGATATCGGCTATCGCGCGATTGCACGCGAGCAGGGGGAGTAACGGAACCGTCTGTTCCCCCTCACCCTGACCCTCTCCCTCAAGGGAGAGGGGATTTACCTCAGAAACTCTTCTCTGTCGGCTGCCAGGTGCAGAAGTCTTCGTTCGCCACCAGCAGCAGCTGAGAGCCTTCCGGCGCCTCAAGCCACGCCACGCTCACTTCCATTGATGAATGACGCTGACGGCGTTGAATGTGTTCGGTTGCCCAGGATTCGAGCTCAGGCTTGACCGTCTGCCCTTCGCAGGTTGTCACCGACCCATCGGCATGCCAGCGCCCCTGGCGCAGCACAACGCGTCCCAGACGAAGCGCATCGCTGGTCTGGCGGATTTGTTCGGCACGATAACGGTAGAGGGCGATTTGATCGCTGGAAAGCTGCTGTTTTTGACCGCTGACTTCGCGCTGCATAAAGCTCAGCTCGCCATGGTCGTCAAAACGCACTTTCACATGTTCGGGGGTTTTGCTGTAGACGTTCAGTTCAATCAGCGACAGGTCATCTCCCTGCCAGCGATATTCCGCAGTCGACGTATTGCCGTTATGCCACGGGCTGAAGGCAGAAAGCAGATGAACTTCGCCGCCGGAATCTTTGCGCCAGACCCTAACCGCGCCCTGGTTGTCCGCGTAACCGCTGGCGGTAAACGGCGGCAGGGAGGTGTCGTGGCTACAGGCTGACAGCAGCAGCATGCCTGCCAGCGCGAGCGTTCCACGCCAGAAAGACAAAAGGGGCGTTACCGCCCCTTCGCTAAAACTGTTCACTGCCACGCGTCTTACTTAACAGCGTCTTTCAGTGCTTTACCAGAAACAAATGCCGGCACGTTAGCTGCGGCGATTTTGATTTCTTTACCGGTCTGCGGGTTGCGGCCAGTACGCTCAGCGCGGTGGTTCACTTTGAAGGTACCGAAACCAACCAGTTGTACAGCATCACCTTCTTTCAGAGACTCAGTAATAGCAGCCAGGGTAGATTCCAGAGCAGCTTTAGCCTGCACTTTAGACAGATCAGCCTTGTCCGCAATTACATCAATCAGTTGAGTCTTGTTCATAAGTTATCCTTTCAATGTGTTTATCGCTTGCTAAGCATCGAGTGCGACGAAAATGCCAAAAAAGCACTCTCCTGCATACACGCACCGATAGCCACTTTTTTTCGCCCCCCAAATGTAGACCAGACAAGGGGCGAAAGGGAAGAGTCGAGGAGCGACAAAACGGGCGTTATCTCAAGATTTATTGTCTCATTGGTTAAAAATTATACCAATATTGCTCTCGCCAGCCTCTCGTAAGTCCGCGCGCAGCCCTTTTATCAGCTCAATATCGCGTTCTTCACACTCTGCTAACAGGCGGAAAATTTCCCACTGAATGTCCCATTCTTGCTCAACCGCCGGGTTCGCACGCAGCTCTTCGTCGGTCATTTCCCGACCTTCCTGGGTCATTTCCAGCATCGCGACGGTCGTAATAGATGCCTTACTGACTTCAATAGCGTGCTCCAGCGTTTCACCGCTCAGTCGGGAGTGCAGCAGTTCGCTTAACGCCACGCAGGCATCAATTGCCGGGTAGACGCCGTACAGGTCAAAATCATCCGCCACCGGAATCGCCTCTTCCAGCTTTTCGAGCTGAGAGTCGAAATTCACCTTCGCGTCTTTCACCGTCAGCGTTTCCCAGATCAGATCCAGAATGCGGCGGTAGATATGGCCATCACCAAAACCCGTCTGCTTGCAGAACGCGGCATAGTTGGGATACATGCGCTCGCACAGGCAAGCCATAAAGGTGACGTGCTGCCAGCTTTCCAGCTTTTCAAGGCGCAGGTGAATTGGGTTTTGTAGCATGATGATCTCTCGAATCGAAAATTAGGCGCAGTTTACCTGAATCATCGCTGAATTTCCTGCCAACGAACAAAAGCCGGACGTGAAGACGCCACGGCGTCTGCCCAGCGCGTCGGCTCCGGCAAGCGGTAGCCCTTCATGCAGCGCTGCACCCACGCGAGGGCGCTGTCCATGCTCACACGGTGCCCGGTAGCGATAAAGAGCGGGTTACAGCGTGCCTTGCTGCGCCAGACCCACGCCAGCTGCTCGCCTTTATGGATGAGCGGCGCCAGCGCACCCGGCTCGGATGAAAGAGGTTCAAACGCGCCGCACAGGCGTTTCTTGGCGACGCCAATGGTCGGCACATCCACCAGCAGCCCAAAATGACTGGCAACGCCTAAACGACGCGGGTGTGAGATCCCGTGCCCATCGACAAACAGCAGGTCAGGTTTTTGCGAAAGCTGCTCCCACGCTGCCAGCAGCGCGGGATATTCGCGGAAGGAGAGAAAGCCCGGAATGTACGGCATGGTGGTCGCGATACGCGCGACCTTGTACTCCACCAGCTCAAGCGAAGGGTATTTCAGTACCACCATCGCCGCTCGCGTCACGTCCCCACCCTGCTCGAATCCGACGTCTGCTCCGCCAATGTACTGCGGAGGGTCCTTATCCAGACGATCCTCGCGGATCACCGATGAGGCCAGTTCGATTTGTTGAGCGCGTAGCGACGCGAGATCCATAACGACTCCTTACTTGTGATACTGGGCAGAAAGCCGATGCACCGCCTCCACAAATACGCCTGCGTGTTCTGGCGGCACATCCTGATGAATGCCGTGGCCGAGGTTAAAGACGTGGCCTTCCCCCTGGCCGAAACCAGACAGTATAGTCGACACTTCTTCTTCAATGCGGGCTGGCGGCGCATAAAGCATGGACGGGTCCATATTGCCCTGCAGCGCTACTTTGTCGCCCACGCGACGACGCGCATCGGCAATATCGGTGGTCCAGTCGAGACCCAGCGCGTCGCAGCCGGTTGCCGCCATCGCTTCCAGCCACTGGCCGCCACCTTTGGTGAACAGCGTCACCGGCACGCGGCGACCTTCGTTTTCACGCAGCAGGCCATCAACGATTTTATGCATGTAATACAGGGAGAACTGCTGATAATCGCGCCCGGTCAGCACGCCGCCCCAGGTATCGAAAATCATCACCGACTGCGCGCCCGCCTTAATCTGCGCGTTCAGATAGAGCGTAACGCTCTTCGCCAGCTTGTCGAGCAGCGCATGCAGGGCCAGCGGCTCGGCGTACATCATCTTTTTAATCATGGTGAAGGCTTTGCTGCTGCCCCCTTCCACCATATAGGTCGCCAGCGTCCACGGGCTGCCTGAGAAGCCAATCAGCGGCACTTCACCTTTCAGCTCGCGGCGAATGGTGCGCACGGCGTTCATCACGTAGCCCAGTTCGCCTTCCGGATCGGGGATCGGCAGCTTGTCCACGTCGGCTTTGCTTTTGATCGGAGAGGTGAAACGCGGACCTTCACCGGTTTCGAAGTACAGGCCAAGGCCCATCGCATCCGGAATGGTCAGAATATCCGAGAAGAGGATCGCCGCATCCAGCGGGAAGCGGCGCAGCGGCTGGAGCGTCACTTCACAGGCCAGCTCGGCGTTTTTGCAAAGCGACATAAAATCGCCCGCCTGCGCGCGCGTGGCTTTGTACTCTGGCAGATAGCGTCCCGCCTGGCGCATCATCCACACCGGGGTGACATCAACGGGCTGGCGCAGCAGCGCACGCAGATAACGATCGTTCTTCAGTTCGGTCATTTTTGCAGTTCCTTAAGCGTCATGGCCTCAGTGTAACACTACTCATACTCGGCCCGACACATCGCCACGGTATCTTCTATCAGCCGACGCGCCACGGTGCCCGGCGGAGGTAACAGGGGTAAATCGTCGTAGCGATACCAGTTCGCGTCCAGCAGCTCTTTCTGATCGATAACGATCTCGCCGCTGTCATAGTCGGCCATAAAGGCCGTCATCAGCGACTGCGGGAACGGCCACGGCTGGGAGGTGACGTAGCGCAAGTTCTTCACTTTGATCCCGCTCTCTTCCATCACCTCGCGCGCCACTGCCTGCTCCAGCGTTTCGCCCACCTCGACGAACCCGGCCAGCACGGTATGAATGCCGTTGCGATGGCGGGTATGCTGTGCAAGCAAAATAGAGTCATCCCGACGGATAGCGACGATAATGCACGGCGCAATTTGTGGGTAATAACGTTCGCGGCAGTGGCTGCAGAGCATCGCCCACTCGGTTTTACTCGAGTGCATGGTATGGCCGCAATAGCCGCAGTATTTGTGCGAGCGGTAAAACTCCGCCAGCTGCACGCCCCGCCCCGCCAGCTGGAACAGGCCTACGTCCAGATCCAACACCTGGCGAACGGATCCCATATCCTGACGACGCGCTTGCTGGATCAACCACACGGGCTCACCCTGCCACTCGCCGATCTCTAGCGCAGGCTGGCCCACGAGATCGAACGTTTCCGCCGCACCGTAGGGCAGTTCTCCACCGGGCAACCATAATTTTTGTTCGTGGCTGACGATCCACCAACCCAGATCTGATTTTTCAATAATACGATCCATATCTATTGCACTACCTTCGCTTCACTGACATGTTGTTAGCATTGTGGTTACATTCTGGATGAGCAGATTCAATCCTACACTTTGCGGAGTCGACCATGTTAAACCAGCTAGAAAGCCTGACTGAGCGCGTTAGAGGAAGTAACAAACTGGTGGATCGCTGGCTGCATGTGCGCAAGCATCTACTCGTGGCTTATTACAATCTGGTCGGCATTAAGCCTGGCAAAGAATCGTTTATGCGACTGAACGAAAAAGCGCTGGATGATTTTTGTCAGGGCCTGGTCGACTATCTGTCCGACGGCCATTTCAATATTTATGAACGCATTATCCGCGAAATGGAAGGGACAACGCCGTATTTAGCGGCCAGCAAGCTCTATCCGCTGCTGGAAGCCAATACCCAGCAGATCATGGATTACTACGATTCCACGCTTGAGAACGCCATCGATCACGATAACTATCTTGAGTTCCAGCAGGCGCTATCCGACCTCGGCGAAGCGCTGGAGGAGCGATTCACGCTGGAAGACAAGCTGATCTCTCTCGCCCTGGACAATGATTTGAACATCAGTAACGAAGAGAACGTCGCGCGCCCTGCTTGAGTTCTTAATCGTTAACGAGTAATTTACAACCATTCGCCCCTCTCACGAGGGGGATTTTTCTTGTCGGAGTGCCCAGAGCGAAAGCCGGGCTGAGACCGTTAATTCGGGATCCGCGGAACCTGATCAGGCTAATACCTGCGAAGGGAACAAGAGTCACACTGCTGTTGTATCGCCCCCCGGGCGATCCTCTCTTGCTTCATCCGTCGTCTGACAAGCCATGTCCTTCACTTTTGGAATGAGCTATGTCTACTGCAAAACTGACCCGCCGCGAACAGCGCGCACAGGCCCAACACTTCATCGACACCCTGGAAGGCACCGCTTTCCCGAACTCGAAACGCATCTACATTTCCGGCTCGCAGGACGATATTCGCGTTCCGATGCGCGAAATCCACCTCAGCCCGACGCTTATCGGCGGCAGCAAAGAGAATCCGCAGTATGAAGACAACGAAGCCGTGCCGGTGTATGACACCTCCGGCCCATACGGCGATCCTGATGTTGCCATCAACGTCCAGCAGGGGCTGGCAAAGCTGCGCCAGCCGTGGATTGACGCGCGTAACGACTGCGAAGAGCTGAGCGTGCTCAGCTCTGCGTACACCAAAGAGCGCCTGGCCGACGACGGTCTGGACGAGCTGCGCTTTACCGGCCTGCTGACGCCAAAACGTGCTAAAGCAGGTAAATGCGTGACCCAGCTGCACTACGCCCGCCAGGGTATCGTCACGCCGGAGATGGAGTTCATCGCCATCCGTGAAAACATGGGTCGCGAGCGTATCCGCAGCGAAGTGCTGCGCTATCAGCATCCTGGTGAAGGCTTTGGCGCTCGCCTGCCGGAGAACATCACGCCGGAGTTTGTGCGTGACGAAGTGGCCGCCGGCCGCGCGATTATCCCCGCCAACATTAACCACCCGGAGTCCGAGCCGATGATTATCGGCCGCAACTTCCTGGTGAAGGTCAACGCTAACATCGGTAACTCGGCCGTCACCTCCTCCATCGAAGAAGAGGTGGAAAAGCTGGTCTGGTCCACGCGCTGGGGTGCGGACACGGTAATGGATCTCTCCACCGGCCGCTATATCCATGAAACCCGCGAATGGATCCTGCGTAACAGCCCGGTACCGATTGGCACCGTCCCGATTTATCAGGCGCTGGAGAAGGTCAACGGCATTGCCGAAGACCTCACCTGGGAAGCGTTCCGCGACACCCTGCTGGAGCAGGCGGAGCAGGGCGTGGACTACTTCACCATTCACGCGGGCGTGCTGCTGCGCTACGTGCCAATGACCGCGAAGCGTCTGACCGGCATCGTCTCGCGCGGCGGCTCCATCATGGCGAAGTGGTGCCTCTCCCATCACCGGGAAAACTTCCTCTATGAACACTTCCGCGAAATTTGCGAGATCTGCGCCGCCTATGACGTCTCTCTGTCACTGGGCGACGGCCTGCGCCCGGGCTCCATCCGTGACGCCAACGACGAAGCGCAGTTTGCCGAGCTGCACACGCTGGGCGAACTGACCAAAATCGCCTGGGAGTATGACGTGCAGGTGATGATTGAAGGCCCGGGACACGTGCCGATGCAGATGATCCGCCGCAACATGACCGAGGAGCTGGAGCACTGCCACGAAGCGCCGTTCTACACGCTGGGGCCACTGACCACCGACATCGCGCCGGGCTATGACCACTTCACGTCAGGCATTGGCGCGGCGATGATCGGCTGGTTCGGCTGCGCCATGCTGTGCTACGTGACGCCGAAAGAGCACCTCGGGCTGCCAAACAAAGAGGACGTGAAGCAGGGGCTGATCACCTACAAGATTGCCGCCCACGCGGCGGATCTGGCCAAAGGCCATCCGGGCGCGCAAATCCGTGATAACGCCATGTCGAAGGCGCGCTTTGAATTCCGCTGGGAAGACCAGTTCAACCTGGCGCTGGATCCGTTCACCGCCCGCGCCTACCACGACGAAACCCTGCCGCAGGAATCGGGCAAAGTCGCGCACTTCTGCTCCATGTGTGGGCCGAAGTTCTGCTCGATGAAAATCAGCCAGGAGGTGCGCGACTACGCCGCCACGCAAACCATTGAAGTGGGTATGGCGGACATGTCCGAAACCTTCCGCGCCAAAGGCGGCGAAATCTACCTCAAAAAAGAGGAGGCGTAATGTACCAGCCCGATTTCCCACCCGTTCCCTACCGTTTAGGGCTCTATCTGGTGGTGGACAGCGTGGCGTGGATAGAGCGCCTGCTGGAGACAGGCGTTCGAACGATCCAGCTGCGCATCAAGGATAAACGCGATGACGAGGTGGAAGCCGATGTGGTTGCCGCCATCGCGCTGGGGCGCCGGTATAACGCCCGTCTGTTTATCAACGACTACTGGCGGCTGGCCGTTAAGCACCGGGCGTACGGCGTGCATCTGGGTCAGGAGGATTTGGAAACAACGGATCTGAGCGCAATCCGTGAAGCCGGGTTGCGTCTGGGCGTGTCAACGCACGATGACATGGAGATTGACGTGGCCCTGGCGGCCCGTCCCTCTTACATCGCGCTTGGTCACGTCTTCCCGACGCAAACCAAGCAGATGCCCTCCGCTCCGCAGGGTCTGACGCAGCTGGCAAGTCACGTTAAACGCCTTGCCGATTACCCCACTGTCGCCATCGGCGGAATCAGCCTTGAACGTGCCCCGGCGGTGCTGGAGACCGGCGTCGGCAGTATCGCCGTCGTCAGTGCCATCACCCAGGCCGCAGACTGGCGGTCCGCCACCGAACAGCTGTTACAGCTGGCAGGAGCAGGCGATGAACGATCGTGACTTTATGCGCTACAGCCGTCAGATCCTGCTGGAGGATATCGCCATCGACGGCCAGCAAAAGCTGCTCGCCAGCCGGGTGCTGATTGTCGGTCTGGGCGGATTAGGCGCACCCGCCGCGCTTTATCTGGCAGGCGCAGGTATCGGTACGCTGGTGCTGGCCGACGACGACGAGGTTCACCTCAGCAACCTGCAGCGACAAATCCTCTTTACCACCGAGGATATCAACCAGCCGAAAGCGCAAATCACCCGGCAGCGCCTGAACCAGCTCAACCCGGATATCGCGCTGATTGCCCTGCAGGAACGGCTCAGCGGTGACAACCTCAGCCGTGAAGTCGCCCTTGCTGACGTGGTGCTGGACTGTACCGACAACATGGCGACGCGCCAGGCGATTAACGCCGCCTGCGTGGCAAATAATACGCCGCTTATCACCGCCAGCGCGGTGGGGTTCGGCGGGCAAATGATGGTCCTGACCCCGCCGTGGTCGCAGGGTTGCTATCGCTGCCTGTGGCCGGAAGATGCCGAACCGACGCGCAACTGCCGTACGGCGGGCATTCTTGGCCCGGTGGTCGGGGTGATGGGCACCATGCAGGCGCTGGAGGCCATCAAGCTGCTCAGCGGCATGGAGACGGAACGCAATACGCTGCGGCTGTTTGATGCCCGCTCCAGCAGCTGGCGCCAGCTGGCGTTACGCCGCGCCAGCCGCTGCCCGGTATGTGGAGACCGCGATGCGCATTCTGTTTAACGATGAGCCGATGAGATGCGACGACGGGCTTACCGTTGCCGCACTGCTCGACAAGCTGCGTCAGCTCAAGCCGGGAACGGCGCTGGCGCTCAATCAACAGATCCTGCCGCGCGAGCAGTGGGAACATCAGCAGGTCAATGAAGGCGACCAGATCCTGCTGTTTCAGGTTATCGCAGGGGGCTGAGATGTTACGTATTGCCGATAAGGTTTTTGATTCGCATCTGTTTACCGGAACCGGAAAATTCGCCTCGCCGCAGCTGATGGTGGATGCCATTCGCGAAAGCGGCAGCCAGCTGGTGACGCTGGCGCTCAAGCGCGTGGATCTGCGCCACCACAGCGATGCCATTCTGGCTCCGTTGCTGGAAGCAGGCGTCACGCTGTTGCCCAACACCTCCGGCGCCAAAACGGCCGAAGAGGCGATTTTTGCCGCGCAGCTGGCCCGCGAGGCGCTCGGCACCCGCTGGCTAAAGCTGGAAATCCATCCGGATGCCCGCTGGCTGCTGCCCGACCCGATTGAAACGCTGAAAGCGGCTGAAAAGCTGGTGCAGCAAGGGTTTACCGTTCTGCCTTACTGCGGCGCTGACCCTGTTCTGTGCAAACGTCTCGAAGAGGTCGGATGCGCTGCCGTCATGCCGCTGGGGGCCCCCATTGGCTCCAACCAGGGGCTGGAAACCCGCGCGATGCTGGAGATCATCATCGAGCAGGCCACCGTGCCGGTGGTCGTTGATGCGGGCATTGGCGTGCCCAGCCATGCCGCGCAAGCGCTGGAGATGGGCGCCGACGCGGTGCTGGTCAACACGGCCATCGCGGTTGCCGACGACCCGGTCATGATGGCGCGTGCATTCCGCATGGCCGTAGAGGCTGGCCTGCTGGCAAGGGGAGCCGGCCCCGGCTCGCGCAGTTTCCAGGCGCAGGCCACCAGCCCGCTGACCGGTTTTCTGGAGGCGATCTCATGAGCACGTTTACCGAGCGCTGGCGGCAGCTTAACTGGGACGACATTGCCCTGCGCATCAACAGCAAAACGGCGGCTGACGTGGAGCGCGCGCTGCATGCCCGCCATCTGACCCGCGAGGATCTGATGGCCCTGCTCTCCCCCGCGGCGAGCGCGTACCTCGAACCGATGGCCCAGCGAGCACAGCGACTCACCCGCCAGCGTTTTGGCAACACGGTGAGCTTCTACGTGCCGCTCTATCTCTCCAACCTGTGCGCCAATGACTGCACCTACTGCGGTTTTTCCATGAGCAACCGCATCAAGCGTAAAACGCTCGATGAAGATGAGATTTCCCGGGAGTGTGCGGCCATTCGTGAAATGGGCTTTGAACATCTTCTGCTGGTCACGGGCGAACATCAGGGAAAAGTGGGAATGGACTATTTCCGTCAGCACCTTCCCGCCATTCGTCGTCAGTTTGCGTCGTTGCAGATGGAAGTGCAGCCCCTGTCGCAGGAGGAGTACGCAGAGCTCAAAAACCTCGGGCTGGACGGGGTCATGGTCTACCAGGAAACATATCATGAGGCGACGTACGCCCGGCACCACCTGAAGGGTAAGAAACAGGATTTCTTTTTCCGGCTGGAAACGCCGGACAGGCTCGGCCGCGCGGGTATCGACAAAATCGGTCTGGGTGCGCTGATCGGGCTCTCCGACAGCTGGCGGGTGGATTGTTATATGGTGGCGGAACATTTGCTGTGGCTCCAGCAGCACTACTGGCAGAGCCGTTATTCCATCTCCTTCCCGCGCCTGCGCCCCTGTGCGGGAGGGATCGAACCGGCTTCGCTAATGGATGAACGCCAGCTGGTGCAGACGATCTGCGCGTTTCGCCTGCTCGCCCCGGAAGTTGAATTATCGCTCTCAACGCGTGAGTCCCCGGCGTTTCGCGATCGCGTTATCCCGCTTGCGATTAACAACGTCAGCGCGTTTTCCAAAACGCAGCCTGGCGGCTACGCCGACGATCGTCCGGAGCTGGAGCAGTTTGTGCCGCATGACGGGCGACGTCCGGAAGCGGTCGCCGCAGCCCTGACGGCGCAGGGCCTTCAGCCTGTCTGGAAAGACTGGGACAGCTGGCTGGGAAGAGCCTCGCAATGACGTTGAAACGCACAGCAACATCATAGAAATTTGTCGAGACGCTACGAAAAGGCAAAACCGGATGATTGTCATCGATCGTCCGGTTTTTTATTGTCACAAGGTCAGCAACGGATGCTGACCGGGGCGAAAAGCTTCTTCCTCGTTTCGCCCTGCCTCTGATTCATTTCACAAACTGCCCCCGGCAAATGAATAAGTATTTTCTTAATGATTCTTAAGATAAATCATCTCGTCAGAAATCGTGCGCCGTATAATTCACCGCTAACCGCAGGACAGCGACTATGCTGAGAGGATATCGGCAGACGAAAAATATTCACCATCAGGAACGATGTACAGCTCATGGCACTTCACAGCAAAAAGCTCTCTTTTACACGGCCAATCATGCTCAGCTTTGCGGGGATCCTCTGCAGTTTTGCGGTGATCGCGATCGCGGTAACGCTTTCGCAACGAAAGGATTTTCTTGAGGATTATCATAAGATCAATAGCAACTTCACGCATAACCTAGCGGTGAACTACACCGAATCTATCCTGCGTGAAAACGACTATATCCTGGGCCGTTCCGCGATGTACTTTGCCCGCGACGACAGGCTAAACGAGACGCTCAACGTCAACCCGACGCAAGGGCTGCAGATGATGATGCATTTGCAGAACCTGATGCCGACCGTCTCCTCCATCTCGCTGGCGGACACGCAGGGGCATTATCTTCGCGCACCAGAGGTGCTCCCCACGGAGACGAGTAAAACCTTCGATCCCCGGACACGCCCGTGGTTCGTCGCTCAGGCGGAAGCGAGTATCTTCAGTCACTATACCCGTCCCTACATGGACTACTTCACTGGCCATCCGACGGTAACACTCTATAAGCCTTTGATTTCGCCTGAAGGGAGACTGAAGGGAACGCTCGCTTTCCATCTCGATTTGACGTCTATGGGCTTCACCCTGCGCCAGATGGTGGCGCCCGTTCAGGGGGAATTCTTCGTCGTCGAGCGCGACGGCGCCGTGGTGCTGCATCCGGATACCGGCGCGCTGTTCAAACAGTACGTGAGCGAAGCGCTGATGGACAAAATGACCAGCGGCGAAGGTCATCTTTACGACAAGAAAAGCAACGCCTGGTATTACTACTACTCGTTTACCAACCCGGACTGGTTTGTCATCTACCGGGTCTCTGGCGAGACGCTCACCGATATTACCCGTCACGAAACAACTATCGTTGGTTGGGGGTTTGCGCTGGCCGCCATCATCATCATCCTCTTCGGCTTATACCTCCGCCACGCCTCGCGTTCAGTGCTGATGCACATTATCAATGCCATCAAAACTGGCGATGTTAGCGAGGCGCCGCGCCTGGAAGCGATGCTGAGCCACACGATTCAGTCCAACAAAGAGCGTGAAATGGCGTATGTTCGCCAGGCCACTCACGATGCGCTGACGGGCTGTAAAAACCGCCGCGCGTTCGACAGCGATGTCGCGGAGCTGCTGAATGCCCAACAGCCTTTCGCGATGGCGCTGGTAGACATTGATAACTTCAAGTCAATTAACGACACGCTGGGCCACCTGACCGGTGATATTGTTCTGCGTAACGTGGCTCGCGAAGGGATTCAGATCATGCAGCCACATCACGTCTCAATTTACCGTTATGGTGGAGAAGAGTTCGCGGTAATCTTCCAGGCTGAGCAGATGTCTTCCGCGCTCTCATTGCTGGAAGCGTGGCGTACCGCCGTTGAAAAGCGCGTCTGGCGGGAAGAAAACCTGCGGGTTACGTTCAGCGGCGGTCTTGGAGAGTGGCATTTTGAACCACTGGAGCAATTTGTCGGGAGCGTTGATAACGCCCTCTACAGCGCCAAACAGCAGGGCAAAAACCGCATTAACCGAACGTCCATCAGCTAATCCTGCCTCTTTCACCCTGCCCGTTTCCACGGGCCGGGTGCCTGACAATGCAAAATTGTAACCGGTTTCAGAAAATCACCGGTTTCTTTGTGATGCCTGACACACAATCGCGGTAAAGCGGTTGTTGAAGCGGTCTGCACGGGATAATTATCAATAAACACATGTAGATCGAGGCTGATTATGAAGAACATCGTTTTATGCTGTGCAGCGGGAATGTCAACCAGCATGCTGGTTCAACGTATGAAAGACGCCGCGCAGAAAAAAGGAGTTGAAGTCACCATTAAAGCCGTTCCGGTTGCGGAGTTTAAAGACAACATCGCGACGGCCGACATCGTATTGCTGGGGCCACAGGTTAAATACGAGCAGGCTAAACTCCAGGCGCAGGCCGACCCGTTGGGTAAAAAGGTCGCGGTGATCGACATGATGGATTACGGCATGATGAAAGGTGATGCCGTACTGGAAAAAGCGCTCAAACTTCTGGAGTCATAATGGAAGACTTAGAAACCACGATTATGGAACTGCTGGTCAACGCGGGCGCGGCGCGCAGTGCAGCCCTGACGGCGTTGCAGATGGCGCGTAAAGGTGATTTTGACGAAGCTGAAAAAGCGATGGAAGAGTCGCGTGAATATGTGAAGCATGCGCACACTATACAGACGCAGCTTATCGGTCTTGATGAGGGGACCGGGAAGCTTCCGGTTAACCTGATCACCGTCCACTCGCAGGATCACCTGATGAACGCCATGGTCATTCAGGATCTGGCGGGCGATATGATTGAGCTTTATCGTCGGATCCCGTTGGTGAATTGAATACATGCAGATGTAAAAAAACCCGCCGAGGCGGGTTTTTTATTTACGGCATCAACGATTACTCGTTGTCGGAACCGCCCAGACCTGCGTTCAGCAGTTCTGCCAGGCTCGCGGATGCATCTTCAGCAGTCACCTGCGGTGCAGCTGGCAGTTCGCCCGCAGCACGACGACGCATACGATCCTGATGGTACGCATAACCGGTACCAGCCGGGATCAGACGCCCCACGATGACGTTCTCTTTCAGACCGCGCAGTTCATCACGTTTACCTGCAACAGCGGCTTCGGTCAGGACACGAGTCGTTTCCTGGAACGATGCTGCAGAGATGAAGGACTCGGTTGCCAGAGACGCTTTGGTGATACCCAGCAGATCGCGCGAGAAGGTCGCACCGATTTTGCCGTTCGCTTCCAGTTCGCGGTTAGCGATCTTGACGCGTGAGTATTCAACCTGCTCGCCTTCCAGGAACTCGGAGCTGCCTGCGTTTTCGATGGTTGCTTTACGCAGCATCTGACGAACGATAACTTCGATGTGCTTATCGTTAATCTTAACGCCCTGCAGACGGTAAACGTCCTGTACTTCGTTGGTGATGTAACGCGTTACCGCGTGTACGCCACGAAGACGCAGAATGTCGTGCGGAGCTTCTGGACCATCGGAAACCACGTCACCACGTTCTACACGTTCACCTTCGAACACGTTGAGCTGACGCCACTTAGGAATCATCTCTTCGTACGGTTCGCTGCCATCTACTGGAGTGATAACCAGACGGCGCTTCCCTTTGGTCTCTTTACCGAAGGAGATGATACCGCTGATTTCAGCCAGGATTGCAGGCTCTTTCGGACGACGTGCTTCGAACAGGTCCGCAACGCGTGGCAGACCACCGGTGATGTCCTTGGTACCGCTGGATTCCTGTGGAATACGCGCCAGAGCATCACCCGCACCGATCTGAATGCCATCTTCCAGCTGAACGATCGCTTTACCCGGCAGGAAGTACTGCGCAGGCATGTCGGTACCCGGGATCAGAACGTCGTTACCCTGAGCATCAACGATTTTCAGTGCAGGACGCAGATCTTTACCACCGGTAGTACGTTCAGCAGAATCCAGAACCACCAGAGAAGACAGACCGGTCAGCTCGTCCGTCTGACGAGTAATGGTCTGGCCGTCGATCATGTCAGTGAAGCGGATGAAACCACTTACTTCGGTGATAACCGGCATGGTGTGTGGATCCCAGTTTGCAACGGTTTCACCGCCGGCAACCTGCTCGCCATCACCTTTCGCCATAACCGCACCGTAAGGCACTTTATAGCTCTCTTTGGTACGACCGAATTCGTCGATCAGCTTCAGCTCGGTGTTACGAGAGGTCACAACCAGCTTGCCAGCGGAGTTAACAACAGACTTCGCGTTGCTGAGCTTGATGCTACCTTTGTTTTTCACCTGGATGCTGGATTCAGCAGCCGCACGAGATGCCGCACCACCGATGTGGAACGTACGCATCGTCAGCTGTGTACCCGGCTCACCGATGGACTGTGCCGCGATAACGCCGATTGCTTCACCTTTGTTGATGATGTGGCCACGCGCCAGGTCACGACCGTAGCAGTGCGCACATACACCAAAGTCGGTGTCACAGGATACAACGGAACGTACTTTCACGGAGTCAACAGAGTTCGCTTCCAGCAGGTCACACCAGTGCTCGTGCAGCAGCGTGTTGCGTGGAACCAGAATGTCTGCAGTACCCGGCTTCAGAATGTCTTCCGCGGTTACACGACCCAGAACGCGATCGCGCAGTGGCTCTTTAACATCACCGCCCTCGATAACCGGGGTCATGGTGATACCTTCGAGGGTGCCACAATCGTCTTCGGTCACAACCAGATCCTGCGCAACGTCAACCAGACGACGCGTCAGATAACCGGAGTTCGCAGTTTTCAGTGCGGTATCCGCCAGACCCTTACGAGCACCGTGCGTGGAGATGAAGTACTGGAGTACGTTCAGACCTTCACGGAAGTTCGCGGTGATTGGCGTTTCGATGATAGAGCCATCTGGCTTCGCCATCAGACCACGCATACCTGCCAGCTGACGAATCTGTGCTGCGGAACCACGCGCACCGGAGTCGGCCATCATGTAGATGCTGTTGAAGGAAACCTGCTGCTCTTCTACGCCGTCACGGTTAATCACGGTTTCGGTCTGCAGGTTATCCATCATCGCTTTGGATACACGATCGTTCGCCGCTGCCCAGATATCGATAACTTTGTTATAGCGTTCGCCCGCGGTAACCAGACCAGACTGGAACTGCTCCTGGATCTCAGCAACTTCGGCTTCCGCTTCAGAGATGATCTCGTGTTTCTTCTCTGGGATGACCATGTCATCGATACCAACAGATGCACCTGAACGCGCTGCGTAAGCAAAGCCGGTATACATTGTCTGGTCAGCGAAGATAACGGTCGGCTTCAGACCCAGAATGCGGTAACAGGTGTTCAGCATTTTGGAGATCGCTTTCTTGCCCAGCGCCTGGTTGACGATGGAGAAAGGCAGACCTTTCGGTACGATCATCCACAGAATGGCACGGCCAACGGTCGTGTCTTTCAGGCTGGTTTTCGCAACGAATTCGCCGTTTTCATCTTTTTCGTATTCGGTGATACGCACTTTAACGCGCGCATGCAGAGAGGCCAGGCCAGCGCGATAAATACGCTCAGCTTCTTTCGGGCCAGTCAGCACCATGCCTTCGCCTTTGGCGTTAACACAGTCACGGGTCATGTAGTACAGACCCAGTACAACGTCCTGAGAAGGAACGATAATTGGTTCACCGTTCGCTGGGGACAGGATGTTGTTGGTAGACATCATCAGCGCACGCGCTTCGAGCTGGGCTTCCAGCGTCAGCGGTACGTGAACAGCCATCTGGTCACCATCGAAGTCGGCGTTATAGGCCGCACAAACCAGCGGGTGCAGCTGGATAGCTTTACCTTCGATCAGGACTGGCTCAAATGCCTGGATACCCAAACGGTGCAGAGTTGGTGCACGGTTCAGCAGTACCGGGTGTTCGCGGATAACTTCGTCCAGGATATCCCAAACGACAGCTTCTTCACGCTCAACCATTTTCTTAGCGGCTTTGATGGTGGTGGCGAGGCCACGCAGTTCCAGCTTGCCGTAGATGAACGGTTTGAACAGCTCCAGTGCCATTTTCTTCGGCAGACCGCACTGATGCAGACGCAGGTATGGACCTACGGTGATTACAGAACGACCGGAGTAGTCAACACGCTTACCGAGCAGGTTCTGACGGAAACGACCCTGTTTACCTTTGATCATGTCGGCCAAAGATTTCAGAGGACGTTTGTTAGAACCGGTGATCGCACGACCGCGACGACCGTTATCCAGCAGGGCATCTACCGCTTCCTGCAGCATACGTTTTTCGTTGCGTACGATGATGTCCGGCGCAGCCAGATCCAGCAGACGTTTCAGACGGTTGTTACGGTTGATAACGCGACGATACAGATCGTTCAGATCGGACGTTGCGAAACGACCACCATCCAGCGGAACCAGTGGACGCAGATCTGGCGGCAGAACCGGCAGAACGGTCAGAATCATCCACTCTGGTTTGTTACCAGACTGAACGAACGCTTCCAGCAGTTTGATACGCTTGGTCAGCTTTTTACGTTTGGTTTCGGAGTTGGTTTCGTTCAGCTCTTCACGCAGCTGCTCGCACTCTTGCTCCAGATCCATGCTCTTCAGCAGGGCCTGAATAGCTTCCGCACCCATCTTCGCGTCGAATTCGTCACCGAACTCTTCCAGCGCGTCCAGATACTGCTCTTCAGTCAGGATCTGATGACGTTCCAGGTTCGTCATCCCGCCTTCGATAACCACATAAGATTCGAAGTACAGAACACGTTCGATATCGCGCAGCGGCATATCCAGCAGCAGACCGATACGGGACGGCAGAGATTTCAGGAACCAGATGTGAGCGGTCGGAGACGCCAGCTCGATGTGGCCCATGCGCTCACGACGCACTTTGGTCTGGGTCACTTCAACGCCGCACTTCTCACAGATCACACCACGGTGTTTCAGGCGCTTGTACTTACCGCACAGGCATTCGTAATCTTTTACTGGCCCGAAAATACGCGCACAGAAAAGGCCGTCACGCTCAGGTTTGAACGTACGGTAGTTGATGGTTTCCGGCTTTTTAACTTCACCGAAAGACCATGAACGGATCATGTCTGGCGAAGCCAGAGCAATTTTGATCGCATCAAACTCTTCGGTTTTAGTCTGCGCTTTCAGAAACTTTAATAAATCTTTCACGGATTTGCTCCCGTCGGAGTTAGCACAATCTGGTGCCGGGGGTTAACCCGGCACCAGTGACCTGTTTGAGCGAGAATTACTCGTCTTCCAGTTCGATGTTGATACCCAGCGAACGAATCTCTTTCAACAGTACGTTGAAGGATTCTGGCATGCCCGGCTCCATCTGATGGTTGCCGTCCACGATGTTTTTATACATCTTGGTACGACCGTTCACGTCATCAGACTTAACGGTGAGCATTTCCTGCAGGGTGTATGCCGCGCCGTATGCTTCCAGCGCCCACACTTCCATCTCCCCGAAGCGCTGACCACCGAACTGTGCCTTACCACCCAGCGGCTGCTGAGTAACCAGGCTGTAAGAACCGGTAGAACGAGCGTGCATCTTGTCGTCGACCAGGTGGTTCAGTTTCAGCATGTACATGTAACCTACGGTTACCGGACGTTCGAACTGTTCACCAGTACGGCCGTCAAACAGCGTAATCTGACCAGACGTTGGCAGACCACCCAGTTGCAGCAGCTCTTTAATTTCAGCTTCTTTTGCACCGTCGAATACCGGCGTTGCAATTGGCATACCTTTGCGCAGGTTCTCTGCCAGACGCAGCACTTCTTCATCGCTGAAGGTGTTCAGGTCGACTTTCTGACGCACGTCGGTACCCAGATCGTAGGCACGCTGGATGAATTCGCGCAGTTTCGCGACTTCCTGCTGCTGTTTCAGCATGGCGTTAATCTTATCGCCGATGCCTTTTGCAGCCATACCCAGGTGAGTTTCCAGGATCTGACCAATGTTCATACGAGACGGTACGCCCAGCGGGTTCAGTACGATATCTACCGGCGTACCGTTAGCATCGTGCGGCATATCTTCGATCGGGTTGATCTTAGAGATAACACCCTTGTTACCGTGACGACCTGCCATCTTATCACCAGGCTGGATCTGACGTTTAACAGCCAGATACACCTTAACAATCTTCAGCACGCCTGGTGCCAGATCGTCGCCCTGAGTGATTTTGCGGCGTTTCGCTTCGAGTTTTTTCTCGAACTCGTGTTTCAGTTCGTCATACTGCTCAGCCAGCTGTTCCAGCTGATTCTGTTTCTCTTCGTCGGTCAGGCCCAGTTCCAGCCAGCGATCGCGTGGCAGTTTGTCGAGCTTCTCAGCTTCAACGCCACCGGCAACCAGCACCGCATAGATACGGCTGAACAGACCCGCTTCGAGGATCTGCAGTTCTTCAGACAGGTCTTTCTTAGCCTGTTTGAGCTGCATCTCTTCGATTTCCAGCGCACGCTTATCTTTCTCAACGCCGTCACGGGTGAAGACCTGAACGTCGATAACCGTACCGGAAACACCGTTTGGTACGCGCAGGGAAGAGTCTTTAACGTCAGACGCTTTCTCACCGAAGATTGCACGCAGCAGTTTCTCTTCTGGCGTCAGCTGGGTTTCACCTTTAGGCGTAACCTTACCAACCAGAATGTCGCCGCCGGTCACTTCCGCACCGATGTAAACGATACCGGATTCATCCAGTTTGGAGAGCGCAGCTTCACCCACGTTAGGGATGTCAGCGGTGATCTCTTCTGGCCCCAGCTTGGTGTCACGGGACACACATGCCAGTTCCTGAATATGGATGGTGGTGAAACGATCTTCCTGAACCACACGCTCGGAGACGAGGATGGAGTCTTCGAAGTTGTAACCGTTCCACGGCATGAACGCTACGCGCATGTTCTGACCGAGCGCCAGTTCACCGAGGTCGGTTGACGGACCGTCTGCCAGCACGTCGCCGCGCTCAACTGGCTCACCCAGAGACACGCAAGGCATCTGGTTGATACAGGTGTTCTGGTTAGAACGGGTGTATTTGGTCAGGTTATAAATGTCGATACCTGCTTCGCCCGGATACATCTCGTCTTCGTTAACTTTGATAACGATACGGGATGCATCGACGTACTGAACAGTACCGCCACGTTTAGCAACTGCAGTAACACCGGAGTCAACGGCAACAGCACGCTCCATACCAGTACCAACCAGCGGCTTATCAGCGCGCAGAGTTGGAACGGCCTGACGTTGCATGTTCGCACCCATCAATGCACGGTTGGCGTCATCGTGTTCCAGGAACGGGATCAGGGACGCACCGACGGATACCACCTGCTGGGTGGATACGTCCATGTAGTCAACCTGATCGCGGCTGAACAAGCTGGATTCGCCTTTGCTACGGCAGGTAACCAGATCTTCTACAAAGTGGCCTTCGTCATCCAGGTTGGAGTTCGCCTGAGCGATAACGTAGTTACCTTCTTCAATAGCAGACAGGTAATGAATTTCATCGGTTACAACACCGTCGGTCACTTTACGGTACGGGGTCTCAAGGAAACCGTATTCGTTAGTCTGTGCGTACACGGACAGGGAGTTGATCAGACCGATGTTTGGACCTTCAGGCGTTTCGATTGGACATACGCGACCGTAGTGCGTCGGGTGTACGTCTCGAACTTCAAAGCCTGCACGTTCACGGGTCAGACCGCCTGGGCCGAGTGCAGAGATACGACGTTTGTGCGTAATCTCAGACAGCGGGTTGTTCTGGTCCATGAACTGAGACAGCTGGCTTGAACCGAAGAACTCTTTCACTGCTGCAGAAATCGGCTTGGCGTTGATCATATCCTGAGGCATCAGGGTATCCAGATCGCCCAGAGACAGACGCTCTTTCACCGCACGCTCTACGCGTACCAGGCCAACGCGGAACTGGTTTTCCGCCATTTCGCCTACGGAACGGATACGACGGTTGCCGAGGTGGTCGATATCGTCCACTTCGCCTTTACCGTTACGGATATCGATGAGCTTCTTCATCACTTCGATGATGTCGTCTTTGCTCAGGATACCGGAACCTTCGATTTCGTCGCGCAGCAGAGAACGGTTGAACTTCATACGACCAACCGCAGACAGATCGTAGCGGTCTTCGGAGAAGAACAGGTTCTCGAACAGGCTTTCCGCCGCTTCGCGAGTTGGTGGCTCACCAGGACGCATCATGCGGTAGATTTCTACCAGCGCGCTCAGACGATCGGTGGTTGGGTCGACGCGAATAGTCTCAGAGATATACGCACCGTGGTCCAGATCGTTGGTGAACAGCGTTTCGATACGTTTGTGGCCAGACTGGCTCAGCTTAGCCAGCAGATCCAGGCTCAGCTCCATGTTCGCCGGGCAGATCAGCTCGCCAGTTGATTCATCAACGTAATCTTTCGCGGCTACTTTTCCTGCAATGTATTCAACCGGAACTTCGATGTGTTTGATATCATCTTTTTCCAGCTGGCGGATGTGGCGCGCGGTGATACGGCGACCTTTTTCCACATACACTTTGCCGTCGGCTTCGATGTCGAACGACGCGGTCTCACCACGCAGACGTTCCGGCACCAGCTCCATCTGCAGCTTGTTGTCGCGGATTTCAAAGATCACTTTCTCAAAGAACAGGTCCAGGATCTGCTCAGTGGTATAGTTCAGTGCACGCAGAATGATGGTTGCAGGCAGCTTACGACGACGGTCGATACGGACAAACAGGTTGTCTTTCGGATCGAACTCAAAGTCCAGCCATGAACCACGGTAAGGAATGATGCGTGCGTTATACAGTACTTTACCGGAAGAGTGTGTTTTACCTTTATCGCTGTCGAAGAAGACGCCCGGGCTACGATGCAGCTGGGAAACGATAACACGCTCAGTACCGTTGATTACGAAAGTACCGTTGTCTGTCATGAGTGGAATTTCACCCATGTAGACTTCTTGTTCTTTAATGTCTTTTACGGTGCCTTCCGGAGCTTCGCGCTCGTAGATCACCAGACGCAGTTTTACGCGCAGCGGTGCGGAATAGGTCACGCCACGGATCTGACATTCCTGAACGTCAAACACCGGTTCGCCAAGGCGGTAGCTGACGTACTGCAGCTCGGAGTTACCGCTATAGCTCTGAATCGGGAACACGGAGCGGAAGGCTGCTTCCAGACCGTACTGCCCTTCAGGATCTTGCTCGATAAACTTCTGGAACGAGTCAAGCTGGATAGAAAGGAGATATGGAATGTCCAGAACTTGTGGACGTTTACCAAAATCCTTACGAATACGTTTTTTCTCGGTATAGGAGTAAACCATAGGGTTCCTCAGCTCGCTGACAAGTCGACCCATCTGTCCGACGAAGGGACAGTTTGTGCAACACCATTTTGTGGACCGGAAAATTGAATACTTTCCGCAATACCTGTTGCTATCACGCTTAAATCATTTCGTCGCGATTTACACAGAGCGAGCACCCTGTCGCAATATATTAAGTCGTCGATAGAAACATGCATTGTCAGGACAATCAGCAGTCAAACAGTGTGAAATGCTACTGATGCCTTACAGCGCAAAAAGGCTGGTGACTAAAAAGTCACCAGCCATCAGCCTAATTACTCAGGCTGCAACCAGAAAAGTTGGCTTATTTAACTTCAACTTCAGCGCCAGCTTCTTCCAGAGATTTTTTCAGTGCTTCTGCGTCGTCTTTGCTCACGCCTTCTTTCAGCGCAGCTGGAGCAGATTCTACCAGGTCTTTAGCTTCTTTCAGACCCAGGCCAGTTGCACCACGTACTGCTTTGATAACAGCAACTTTGTTAGCGCCAGCAGCTTTCAGAATTACGTCGAATTCAGTTTTTTCTTCAGCAGCTTCAGCCGGGCCCGCAGCTACAGCTACAGCAGCAGCAGCAGAAACACCGAATTTTTCTTCCATTGCAGAAACCAGCTCTACAACGTCCATTACGGACATAGCTGCTACTGCTTCAATGATTTGATCTTTAGTGATAGACATTTAAATTGTTCCTGAAAATCAGAATAAGTTTATACGTAAGCAAATGCTTTATAAAGATAACTGCGATTAAGCAGCTTCTTTCGCATCGCGTACAGCAGCCAGAGTGCGAACCAGTTTGCCAGCCGCAGCTTCTTTCATGGTTGCCATCAGGCGTGCAATTGCTTCTTCGTAGGTCGGCAGGGTTGCCAGGCGATCGATTTGCGATGCCGGGATCAACTCACCTTCAAAGGCTGCAGCTTTGACCTCAAATTTTGCATTCGCTTTCGCGAACTCTTTGAACAGACGAGCAGCAGCGCCCGGGTGTTCCATAGAGTATGCAATCAGGGTCGGACCAACAAACGTGTCTTTCAGGCACTCGAACTGAGTACCTTCAACTACGCGGCGCAGCAGGGTGTTACGAACAACACGCATGTATACGCCAGCTTCACGACCTGCTTTACGCAGTTCAGTCATTTTGTCTACAGTAACGCCACGGGAATCCGCAACTACTGCAGACAGCGCGCCTTTGGCTACTTCGCTGACTTCAGCAACAATCGCTTGTTTGTCTTGAAGATTTAAAGCCATTAGCTTTGCTCCTGGATGTTTGCCGGAACTCATGTTCCGGAACTCACTTCACTCTCCCCAACGGAAAGAGCGTCTTAATACGGTGAGCAGAAACAAGCCAGAGTATCCAAAAATAATCTTAGCGTTCTGTCACCGTCTACGCAGGGGATTAAGTCTCTTGCGAAACACCTGCGGTCTTCGACGGAGGCCTGGATTAGGCCAGGCTCCAACGAACAAATCTTTTAGCCGCTAACTTTTGTTAGCAAACGTGGGGGTAAGATTGTAGACAAAATCACCGCCCACGTAAAGGCATTAGTTTGCAGCAGCGCTCAGGCCAGCCTGGTCAACTGCAATACCTGCACCCATAGTGGTGGAGATGCTAACTTTCTTGATGTACACGCCTTTCGCCTGAGTTGGTTTCGCTTTTTTCAGCGCAACCAGCAGAGCTTCCAGGTTTTCTTTCAGTTTGTCAGCGTCAAAGTCCACTTTACCGATGGTGGTGTGGATGATGCCGTTTTTGTCGTTACGATAACGAACCTGACCTGCTTTAGCGTTCTTAACCGCTTCAGCAACGTTAGGGGTTACAGTACCAACTTTCGGGTTTGGCATCAGGCCGCGTGGACCCAGAACCTGGCCCAGCTGGCCAACAACGCGCATTGCATCTGGAGAAGCAATAACAACGTCAAAGTTCATTTCGCCTTTCTTGATCTGATCAGCCAGATCTTCCATACCTACCAGTTCAGCGCCGGCAGCTTTAGCAGCTTCAGCGTTCGCACCCTGAGCAAATACAGCTACGCGAACGGAACGGCCAGTACCGTGTGGCAGTACAGTTGCGCCACGAACGTTCTGATCGGATTTACGCGCGTCGATGCCGAGGTTAACGGCAACGTCAACGCTTTCAACGAACTTAGCAGTTGCCAGTTCTTTCAGCAGAGCGATAGCTTCGTTGATGTCGTACTGTTTGGTCGCATCAACTTTGTCACGGATCACGGACATGCGCTTGGTCAGTTTAGCCATTTCTTAGTCCTCCACTACCAGGCCCATGGAACGTGCAGTACCTTCGATTGAGCGAGTCATCGCTTCAATGTCGGCACCAGTCATGTCGGCAGCTTTGGTCTGCGCGATTTCCTGCAGCTGAGCGCGGGAAATTTTACCCACTTTGTCTTTGTTCGGTTTACCGGAACCAGACTTGATACCAGCCGCTTTCTTCAGCAGAACAGCTGCTGGAGGGGTTTTGGTAACGAAAGTGAAAGAACGGTCAGCGTAAACAGTGATTACGACTGGGATTGGCAGACCTTTTTCCAGGGATTCAGTTTTTGCGTTGAACGCTTTACAGAATTCCATGATGTTCACACCCTGCTGACCCAGAGCTGGACCAACTGGTGGACTTGGGTTCGCCATACCAGCTGCAACCTGCAGCTTGACGTAGGCTTGTACTTTCTTAGCCATTCTAAAATCCTCTGATTGGGTGATAGCGCCTCAGGGAGGCTCCCCGTGAATAAAATTCGTTTTACGGGCCGGGGCCCATAAAAACAAAAGGCGCGAAATTGTATTCCAATCTCGCGCCCTGTGCAACGATTAAATCGCCGCTTTTTTGATCGCTGCTTAGGCTTTTTCGACCTGCGCAAAGTCCAGTTCTACCGGGGTCGCACGACCGAAGATAGAAACAGAAACTTTCAGGCGGGACTTCTCGTAGTCCACTTCTTCAACGACGCCATTAAAGTCAGCAAACGGACCGTCGCTAACACGAACCATTTCACCCGGTTCAAACAGCGTTTTCGGACGCGGCTTATCACCCACCTGCTGCAGGCGGTTCATAATCGCATCAACTTCTTTATCGCTGATTGGCGCCGGACGGTCAGACGTGCCGCCGATAAAGCCCATCACGCGCGGTACGCTGCGCACCAGGTGCCAGCTCGCATCGTTCATCACCATCTGAACCAGCACGTAACCCGGGAAGAATTTACGCTCGCTTTTGCGACGTTGGCCGCCACGGATCTCAACCACTTCTTCGGTCGGAACCATAACTTCGCCAAATAACTCTTCCATGTTGTGTAATTTGATATGCTCACGCAGCGACGTTGCTACGCGGCCTTCAAAACCGGAAAACGCCTGAACGACGTACCAACGCTTTTTAGGGGCTTCAGACATCTTAGAACCTCAGGCCAGTAATAAAGGAAACCAGGCGAACCAGAATACCATCCAGTCCCCACAGGATCAGTGACATTACCGCAGTCACTGCAGCCACGATCAGCGTGGTGTGCAATGTTTCCTGGCGAGTCGGCCAAATGACCTTGCGGACTTCGGTACGTGCTTCACGAGCGAAAGCAACGGTCGCTTTACCCTTAGTCGTCAACAGCGCGACACCGCCCGCTGCAGCAATCAGAATCACCACTGCCAGCGCGCGGAGCGGCAGCATCATGTCACGATAAAGATAGTTGCCAACGATTGCCACAATCAGCAGCACGGCAACAGCGACCCACTTCATCGCTTCCAGGCCGCGCCCGCTCCCTTGAGCTTCGGTATTCGCACTCATAAACCAACCTGTCAGAAGAATTCTACAAATAATTTCACCCCGCGATTGCGAGGCGAGCCAAATCGAAACGCTAATCCCTTTATGGATTATACGCTCTCTGCAGAGCCTGTCTCAGCAATGATTATGACAAAAATAATCACTGATGAGCCAGGTTCTGATGTGAAAGCGTGCAAAAAGGGCATCAAATGATGCCCTTTTCATGCGCATTGCGTCAAATGTTATCAGCGATTAGCCGAGAACTTTAGCAACCACGCCCGCGCCAACGGTACGGCCACCTTCACGGATTGCGAAACGCAGACCGTCGTCCATCGCGATTGGGTGGATCAGCGTCACAACCATCTTGATGTTGTCGCCTGGCATTACCATCTCAACGCCTTCTGGCAGTTCGATGGTACCGGTCACGTCAGTTGTACGGAAGTAGAACTGTGGACGGTAGCCTTTGAAGAACGGAGTATGACGGCCGCCTTCGTCTTTGGACAGGATATACACTTCAGATTCGAACTTGGTGTGTGGCTTGATTGAGCCTGGCTTCGCCAGAACCTGACCACGTTCGATTTCTTCACGTTTGATACCACGCAGCAGAACACCAACGTTCTCACCAGCACGGCCTTCGTCCAGCAGTTTGCGGAACATTTCAACGCCAGTACAGGTAGACTTCGCAGTCTCTTTGATACCAACGATTTCAACTTCTTCACCAACTTTGATGATACCGCGCTCTACACGACCGGTAACAACGGTACCACGACCGGAGATGGAGAATACGTCTTCGATTGGCAGCAGGAATGGCTTGTCAATCGCACGCTCTGGTTCTGGGATGTAAGAATCCAGGAAGCCAGCCAGTTCGATGATTTTCGCTTCCCACTCAGCTTCGCCTTCCAGCGCTTTCAGAGCAGAACCACGAACGATTGGAGTATCGTCGCCTGGGAAATCGTACTGAGACAGCAGTTCACGAACTTCCATCTCTACCAGTTCCAGCAGCTCTTCGTCATCAACCATGTCGCACTTGTTCAGGAACACGATGATGAAAGGAACGCCTACCTGACGACCCAGCAGGATGTGCTCACGAGTCTGAGGCATTGGGCCGTCAGTCGCAGCAACAACCAGGATCGCGCCGTCCATCTGCGCAGCACCGGTGATCATGTTTTTAACATAGTCGGCGTGGCCTGGGCAGTCTACGTGTGCGTAGTGGCGAGTCGGGGTGTCGTACTCAACGTGAGAGGTGTTGATGGTGATACCACGAGCTTTTTCTTCTGGTGCGTTATCGATCTGGTCGAAAGCACGAGCAGAACCACCGTAGGTTTTTGCCAGAACGGTAGTGATTGCAGCGGTCAGCGTTGTTTTACCATGGTCAACGTGGCCGATAGTACCGACGTTAACGTGCGGTTTTGTACGTTCAAACTTTTCTTTAGACATCGATTGTCCCTCTAAGACACGGATAAATCGGTGATATCACCACATCAACCAGGCGAAATGCCTGAATTGTTGAATACAGTAAAATTGAAACAGAGAGAAACGGGAAGGAGAAGTGAAGTGGTGCTGATACCCAGAGTCGAACTGGGGACCTCACCCTTACCAAGGGTGCGCTCTACCAACTGAGCCATATCAGCACGTATTGGAGCGGGCAGCGGGAATCGAACCCGCATCATCAGCTTGGAAGGCTGAGGTAATAGCCATTATACGATGCCCGCATCCTGAAACTCGGCTACCCAGTTCTTTCTGTAACAAAAAAAGAGATTTCTCTCTTTTTCAGTTTGAGCTGGCTAATTTTTCCAACCAGCTCCGGCGGCATTTACGCTGCCAGAAAGTGGTGGTGGGGGAAGGATTCGAACCTTCGAAGTCTGTGACGGCAGATTTACAGTCTGCTCCCTTTGGCCGCTCGGGAACCCCACCGGACTTGATGGTGCCGACTACCGGAATCGAACTGGTGACCTACTGATTACAAGTCAGTTGCTCTACCTACTGAGCTAAGTCGGCATCAAGTAGCGCGCATTCTATGGATACCTGAGCGGTCATGCAACTAAAAATTTGCATAAAACGTTCTTTCGCTCACATTTTATGCGAACAGCGTATCGGACGCTGTAAAAGCAGCCATTTGAGGTCAAATATTCAACATATCATCGTGATTTGCACCGTATTCACCGTAGCGTGACGGCTTCCGCGTAACGCAGCGCTTTCCATCTTTTTTCTTATTATTCCCGTCATCTGGTGTTAACCTCCTGCCCATTGTCCAAAATTAACTGTGTGATGAGCCACGATCCGGCAGTGTGGTGCTGGCTCGCTGAAGCATGCTTATGAGCAAAAAAGAGCAAACGTTAATGACGCCTTATCTTCACTTTAACCGCAGCCAGTGGGCTGCCCTGCGTGATTCCGTCCCTATGACGCTGACGGAAGGTGAAATCGCACGGTTAAAAGGGATAAACGAAGATCTGTCCCTGGAAGAGGTGGCAGAAATTTATCTCCCCCTCTCTCGCTTGCTTAACTTCTATATCAGCTCGAACCTGCGCCGTCAGGCCGTGCTGGAGCAGTTTCTCGGGACGAACGGTCAACGCATTCCTTATATCATCAGTATCGCAGGCAGCGTGGCCGTGGGTAAAAGTACCACCGCGCGCGTCCTGCAGGCGCTGTTGAGCCGCTGGCCGGAACACCGCAGCGTGGAGCTGATCACCACCGACGGTTTTCTGCACCCGAACGAGGTATTAAAAGAACGTGGGCTGATGAAGAAGAAGGGCTTCCCGCTCTCTTACGATATGCACCGTCTGGTGAAATTTGTCTCTGACCTGAAATCCGGCGTGCCGCACGTGACTGCGCCAGTCTATTCGCACCTGATCTACGATCGCATCCCGGGTGGGGATAAAACGGTGGTTCAGCCGGATATTCTCATTCTGGAAGGTCTGAACGTGCTGCAAAGCGGGATGGACTATCCTCACGACCCGCATCACGTATTCGTCTCGGATTTCGTCGATTTCTCTATTTATGTCGATGCGCCGGAAGATCTGCTGCAAAACTGGTACATCAACCGCTTCCTGAAGTTCCGCGAAGGGGCGTTCACCGATCCGGATTCCTATTTCCACCACTATGCTCAGCTTTCTGAAGAAGAAGCGATCAACGTGGCCACGGGACTGTGGAATGAGATCAACTACGTCAACCTCAAAGAGAACATCCTGCCGACGCGCGAACGAGCAAGCCTGATCCTCACCAAGAGCGAGAAGCACGCCGTCGACCAGATTCGCCTGCGGAAATAATCAATCAGACATAAAAAAACCGGCTTAGCGCCGGTTTTTTTCGTTATGCGTGTGGCTTCTCGCCATTTTCATCCTGATCGACCGCGAAGCAGGCAACCAGCTGGCCGCCATAATCCTTCAGCTGCGGCTGGAGCTGGGTGCACGGGCCAAAGCGGCGGCTGCAGCGGGCGTTGAATGCACATCCCGGAGGCGGATTCAGCGGACTTGGCAGTTCACCCGTCAGCTTAATACGCTCGCGACGATCGTCCGGGTTCAGACGCGGCGTCGCAGACAGCAGCGCCTGGGTATACGGGTGACGAGGATTATTAAAGATCTGGTCTTTGGTCCCCTTCTCCACGCAGCGTCCCAGGTACATCACCATCACCTCATCAGCAATATGCTCCACCACCGACAGGTCGTGGGAGATGAAAACGTAAGACAGCCCCAGCTCCTGCTGCAGATCCATCATCAGGTTCAGCACCTGCGCACGCACGGATACGTCGAGCGCGGAGACCGGCTCATCGGCAATCACCACGTCCGGATCGAGCATCAGCCCGCGCGCGATAGCAATACGCTGACGCTGGCCACCGGAGAACATGTGCGGATAGCGATCGTAATGCTCGGTTTTGAGGCCGACCTTCGCCATCATCGCCAGCGCTTTTTCACGGCGCTGCTCTTTGCTCAGATTACTGTTGATCAGCAGCGGCTCTTCCAGAATCTGTCCCACTTTTTTACGCGGGTTCAGCGAACCATACGGGTTCTGGAACACAATCTGGATTTTCTGGCGACGCAGCTTCTGCGCCTGCGGATCGTGCTTGAGTAGATCTTGCCCCTGATAATAGAGCTCACCGCCGGTCGGCACTTCAATCATCGTCAGCAGACGGCCCAGCGTGGATTTCCCGCAGCCTGACTCTCCCACCACCGCCAGCGTTTTACCGCGTTCGAGGTTAAAGGAGACGCCGTCCAGCGCTTTCACCAGGCGTTCAGGGGCAAACAGTCCCTTCTTCACCGGGTAGTATTTTTTCAGGTCGATGGCCTGCAACAGCGGCTGTTGCGTGGTGGCCTGTTGCGTACTCATAGTGTTGGCCTCCCGGCATCATCGAGTGGGTAGTGGCATTTCGACTGACGACCATCAGCCAGCTGGTTCAGATCTGGCTCCTCCGCCCGGCATTTGTCCGTCGCATATGGACAGCGCGGATTAAGCAGACAGCCCTGCGGACGGTCATATTTACCCGGCACCACACCCGGCAGCGACGCCAGACGCGCTTTGTCCTGAGCAAACTCCGGCAGCGCGCGTAAAAGCGCCTGGGTATACGGGTGACGCGGCGCGCGGAAAATAGCGTGAGAATTTCCGGTCTCAACCACCTGGCCCGCATACATCACGATGATTTTGTGCGCGGCTTCGGCTACCAGCGCCAGATCGTGCGTAATCAGCACCAGCGCCATATTCTCTTTCTGCTGCAGCTCCAGCAGCAGTTCGATGATTTGTGCCTGAATGGTCACATCCAGCGCCGTCGTCGGTTCATCCGCAATCAGCAGCTTTGGCCGACAGGCAATCGCCATCGCGATCATCACGCGCTGGCTCATCCCACCGGAGAGCTGATGCGGGTAAACGTCCAGGCGCGATGCCGGGTCAGGAATACCTACTTGGTTCAGCAGATCGATCGCGCGCTGGCGACGGGTTTTCTTATTCCCACCCTGATGCACCTTAATCGCTTCCATAATCTGGAAACCAACGGTGTAGCAGGGGTTAAGGCTGGTCATGGGATCCTGGAAAATCATCGCCACTTCGGCGCCCACCAGCTGGCGGCGCTGTTTTTCAGAAATGCGCTTCAGATCCTGACCGTTGAACTGTAGGTTTTCCGCCATCACGCGGCCCGGGTAATCAATCAGCCCCATGATCGCCAGTGAACTCACCGACTTACCGGAACCGGATTCCCCGACAATGCCTACCACTTCGCCCTGATTTACGCTGTAGCTGATGCGGTCCACGGCGCGAAACGGGGTGCCTTCGTCGCCGAAGTGCACCGATAATTTATCTACATTTAATAACGCCATCTCGTGCCTCTTACTGCTTCAGTTTGGGATCAAGCGCATCACGCAGGCCATCACCCATCAGGTTAAATGCCAGCACCGTCAGCAGGATTGCCAGACCCGGGAAGGTGACAACCCACCAGGCGCTTTGTGCGAACTGCAACACGTCGGAGAGCATGGTGCCCCACTCCGGTGTTGGCGGCTGCGCACCCATGCCCAGGAAGCCAAGAGCGGCCATATCAAGAATGGCGTTAGAGAAACCGAGCGACGCCTGAACGATCAGCGGCGCAAGGCAGTTAGGGAAGATATTCACGAACATCTGGCGCATCGCACCGGCACCCGCCACACGAGAGGCGGTAACGTAATCGCGGTTCACTTCCACCAGCACCGCCGCACGGGTTAAACGCACGTAGTGAGGAAGCGCGACGAACGTCAGCGCCAGGGCGGCGTTACCGATCGACGGACCGAAGATCGCCACCAGCACCAGGGCCAGCAGCAGGCTTGGCAGCGCCAGCATGATGTCGACGATACGCATGATGATGTTATCAACGATGCCGCCGAAGTAACCGGCAACCAGGCCGAGAACGATCCCCATAATCAGGGAGAGCACCACCACCAGGCAGCCGACCAGCAGCGACAGGCGCGCGCCGTACATCAGACGCGACAGCACATCGCGGCCCACGTCATCGGTACCGAGCAGGTGCGCCAGGCTACCGCCGTCCTGCCACGCAGGTGGCGCGAGCAGCGCATCGCGGAACTGGTCCGCCGGATTATACGGTGCGAGGAAGTTCGCAAACACCGCAATCAGGATCATGATAGCAACATACACCAGACCTACTACCGCACCTTTATTGCGCTTGAAGTAGTGCCAGAATTCCTGCAGCGGCGTCATAGGAACCGGTGCAGCGACCACTTTATTTTGAGTGACTTGTGACATGATGGCCCCTTACTTCTTATGACGAATACGCGGGTTCACCACGCCGTACAGCAAATCGACCAGCAGGTTGACGAGGATAATCATCGTCGCGACCAGCAGTACACCGCCCTGCACAACCGGATAGTCACGGCGTTGCAGCGCGTCAATCAGCCAGCGGCCCAGGCCCGGCCAGGAGAAGATGGTTTCGGTCAGAATCGCCCCCGCCAGCAACGTCCCCACCTGGAGACCGATAACGGTCACCACCGGCAGCATGGCGTTACGCAGCGCATGGACGATAATGACGCGCATGCGCGTCAGGCCCTTGGCGCGCGCGGTGCGGATGTAATCCTCACCCAGCACTTCCAGCATCGATGAACGGGTCATACGCACGATCACCGCCAGAGGAATGGTCCCCAGCACCATGGCAGGCAGGATCATGTGCGCGACGGCATCCATGAAGTTGCCCTCCTCGCCCCAGATAGCCGTATCAATCAGCATAAAGCCGGTGAGCGGGTTGGAGTCATCCAGGAAGACCATATCGCTAACGCGCCCGGAGACCGGGGTCAGGTTAAGCTGCACCGAGACCAGCATGATCAGCATCATGCCCCACCAGAAGATAGGCATGGAGTAGCCGGTCAGCGCCAGGCCCACGGCGGTATGGTCAAAAATAGAGCCACGCTTAACGGCTGCCAGTACCCCAACTGGGATACCTACCGCAGTAGCGAAAATCATGGCGCAGACGCCAAGCTCCAGCGTCGCTTTAAAACGCGGCACGAACTCGTCCCACACCGGAAGACGGCTTTTCAGCGAAATCCCTAAATCACCGTGCAGCACGCCCCAGATATAGTGGAGATACTGCTGCCACATCGGCTTATCGAGACCGAGTTCAGCCAGCAGCTGTGCATGGCGCTCAGGGGAAATACCACGCTCGCCCGCCATAATCATTACCGGGTCGCCGGGGATCATATGGACGAAGGCAAAAGTGAGAAGGGTGATACCGATAAACGTGGGGATAACAAGTCCCAGACGTCGGAGGATGAACTGCAACATAACCCGGATTCTCTCTGATGACGCACGACCAGTGGCGTGACGTCTGTATTGCTCACAAATGTAAATTTCTTCTCCCTTGAGAGAAGATGAGGGTGAGGGGATGCATGCACGCCCCTCACCCCTGCCCTCTCCCGGAGGGAGAGGGAAAACACCCTACTTATTATTCAACAGATACGTTCTCGAAGTGGTGTTTGCCCAGTGGATCAACCACGTAGCCCTTCACTTCTTTACGCACTGGCTCGTACACGGTGGAGTGAGCAACAATCAGCGCCGGAGCCTGATCGTGCATAACAACCTGAGCCTGCTTGTACAGTTCAATACGTTTGTTGTGATCGTCGGTCGCACGCGCCGGCTGGATCAGGTCTTCAAACGGCTTGTAGCACCAGCGAGAGTAGTTAGAACCGTCTTTCGCCGCCGCGCAGCTGAACAGGGTAGCGAAGAAGTTGTCCGGATCCCCGTTATCACCGGTCCAGCCCATCATTACCGCCTGGTGCTCACCCGCTTTAGCGCGCTTCAGGTACTCGCCCCACTCGTAGGTCACAATCTTGGCCTGAACGCCAATCTTAGCCCAGTCAGCCTGAACCATTTCTGCCATGCGGCGTGCGTTCGGGTTGTACGGACGCTGTACCGGCATCGCCCACAGCTCGACGGTGAAGCCTTTATCCTGGCCCGCTTCTTTCAGCAGCGCTTTCGCTTTCTCAGGATCGTAGCTGTAGTCTTTAACGTCGTCGTTATAGCCCCACATGGTTGGTGGGATCAGGTTTTTGGCTGCAACGCCAGCGCCCTGGTAAACGGCCTTGATGATCGCTTCTTTGTTCACCGCGTAGGTCAGCGCCTGACGCACTTTCACGTCATCAAACGGTTTCTTCTCGGTGTTGAAGGAGAGATAGCCCACGTTCAGGCCAGCCTGCTCCAGCAGGTTGATGTTCTTGTCCTGCTTCATGCGGGCAATGTCAGCCGGGTTCGGGTATGGCATAACCTGGCATTCGTTTTTCTGCAGTTTTGCATAACGCACTGATGCATCAGGCGTAATGGAGAAGACCAGACGGTCGATCTGCGGCTTGGTGCCCCAATAGCCTTCGAACGCTTTGTACAGAATGCGGGAGTCTTTCTGGTACTGCAGCAGCTGGAATGGACCGGTACCGATTGGGTTCAGGTCGACTTTTTCCGGCGTACCGGCTTTCAGCATGTTGTCCGCGTACTCTTTGGACAGAATTGAAGCAAAGTCCATAGCCAGGTCAGCCAGGAATGGCGCTTCCGGACGCGTCAGCACGAACTGAACGGTATTGTCGTCCACTTTTTTCACTTCAGAAATCAGATCCGGCAGGCCCATCCCTTCGAAGTATTCATAGCTGCCGCCAGACACTTTGTGGTACGGGTTCTGCGCGTTTTTCTGACGATCGAAGGAGAACACAACGTCGTCGGCGTTAAAGTCGCGCGTTGGTTTGAATTCTTTGCTGTCCTGCCACTTCACGCCTTTGCGCAGGTGGAAGGTATAGGTTTTGCCGTCTTCGCTGACGTCCCACTTCTCTGCCAGCCCCGGAATCACTTCCGTGGTACCGGTTTTGAATTCAACCAGACGGTTATAGATCGGTACAGAGCTTGCGTCGTAAGTCGTACCAGAGGTAAAGAGCTGTGGGTTAAAGCCTTCCGGCGAGCCTTCAGAACAGTAAACCAGGGTTTTTGCCTGTACGCTTGCTGCCACGGTCATAGCCACCAGGCTCAGACCAAGTTTCAGCATCCCTGACTTCTTCAAGGAAATACTCATTATTCTGCTCCAATGTGATGTTTTGCTTTGTTGTGTTACGCCGCCAGACCTTTATTTATTTTTTACCCGGTCCGGTCGGAGGTGCCCGAAGGCGTTAAAGGGATGGAGAATCCTTTCAGAAGAGCGTTTGAGTTGCAGCGCAGATCGTCCCTGAAATGCCCCTCATGCCCTACAATCTGTCAACAGAATGTGAAAACGTCAATACAGGTGGCGGGGATTTACGCTGAGTGTGAGAAACCGCAAACAAAGATTAAAAAAACTATGTATGCCAGTTTTCAGCAGGGAAATTTATGCTACTCGCTATCCTGCAGCACAAGTCTCTTCATATTTCGCAACAATCAGTGATTAACTTTTATTCAGAATGGGTAAATTTTCTTGCAGAATGGTGATTATCTGAGCACTAAATTCCATGAACGCTAAAACGCACAGCGAAAAATGCTGAGGTTATCCATAAGCAACGCGAAAAAAGATCAATCTATATATAAAAAAATACAATGGATTATGTCACAAAATCGTTAACAGGCAGGAAGAAGCGGACCTAAGGGGCGTTTTGGATACTCTGACGGGATAAGGTCATAATGCAAAAAGGGCTAACCTTGCGGTTAGCCCTTTTCAGAATGTGGTCGGCGAGAGAGGATTCGAACCTCCGACCCACTGGTCCCAAACCAGTTGCGCTACCAAGCTGCGCTACTCGCCGAATGCGGAGCGCATCTTACTGCTGAGGTGCGCCCCCGTCAATCCCTTATTTTCAAAAAGCCATTCAACTGGCGATATTCTCGCCAGAGCAGCTACTGCGCGGCTTTTACGCTGTTAGCAGGGAGTTTACACCAGTTGTTGTTTTCGTTAATCCCACCGTTCGGTGAGGTATAGCCGAGACAACCCATAATGGTGTCGTACAGCTCAACGTGACGACGCGGCACCTTCATCTCCGCCTCTTTCTTCAGCTGAGCAAACATCTTCGCCTTCTCCGGGTTTTCCAGGTACTTATCCGACATCCACATGATCATCGGCACGCGGAACTGTTCAGGCGGTGCCAGCTTGCGCGGCGTACCGTGCAGATGCTCTTTCTCGTTGATGGATTCACCGTGGTCTGCCGCATAAATCACAATCGCTTTCTTATCGCGCAGCTGGTCGATCACCCGGCTCAGGAAGGTATCCACATACAGCACCGAGTTATCATAGGCATTGATCAGCTCCTGCTTGCTGCAGTCTTTATTAATGCCCACGCACTCAGGCTGCCACTTCGCGAAATCACGCGTGTAGCGCTGGTAATAGCTGTAATGCGATCCTTTGGTATGCAGAATGACAAGATGCTTGCCCTGCGGATGATTCTTGAGGGATTGCGACATCTCTTCCAGCAGCAGCATGTCGTCGACGTTTTTACCGCGGTTACGCGGTTCGGCGCCAATCTGCTCACGGTACGCGATGTTATCTGCCAGGGTATTGGTGTAGAACCACATCTCACTTTGCATGGCGAACAGGTCTGAGCTAAATCCAAGCTGCTTTAGCACGGCAAAGACGTTTTGCTCTTTCAGCGTGCGCTGCGGGTTATCGCTTGCACCGCCTTCGCGAACAAACATACAGCGCAGCGAAAGCTTGGTCGCGGTATCGCAGGAGTAACCCCGGTAAGCCACCAGGTTCTTCTCCTGCGCCAGCTTTGGCGTGGTATCCCGGTTATAGCCGAGAATGCCCATATGATCCCAGCGCGTCGTTTCGCCAATGACAAAAACGACGTACGTATCATCAAGCCCGTCGGCTGGCGGCTGGTAGGTGAATTTTTTCAGTGGATTGATCAGCGACTTAACATCACCGGATTCATCCGCCTGCGCCCAGGCATACAGACCTAACGCTGACAGCCAGTTAGACGGCAAATAGGAGTTTGCCACCACGCCGCCATAGCTTGGCATATCCACGCCCGTCGCTTTTTCAACGCGTTTTTGCTGCGTTTCCATCAGGCGGATAGGCGCCCATACCAGCAGACCGGCCAGCAGGACGACGACGATATTGCGGATCCGCTGTCCACGCGTGCGCAGCTGGCGTAACAGCGTATAGCGGCACGTATTGTTCCAGATAAAGAACAGCGGGATCAGACAGGTTAAAACCGTCCAGACGATAAAGCCTTTCCCTACCACCTCTTTCGAGAGATCGATATCCGTGGTCATCACCGAGGCAACAATACCGTACCCAATGACCACGTTCATAAAGGTCATGTAATAGCTTGCGGCGGCAGAAATAATCACCACCAGCGAGGCCAAAATTTGCCAGGTACGTCGGCCAAAAAGGGACAGCAGGCGTAAGAGGAAGAAGGTAGCGAGGACGGAGCCGAACACTTCAATTGCGGCAAAAATACAATTACTTACGGTAAGGTTTTCGAAATAACCTTCCACTCTTCTGAACAGTACCGCGCCATTCAGAAATAATCCGATATAGACAGCCAGCATCAGACACAATCTTTGCTGGGTAAGAGACCTAATGTATTTCATGCAAACAACCCTGGGGGAAGGGGTATAAAGACCCGTCGAATCTCAAAGAGAAAGCGGACAGAGTAAGTAAATGCGTAAGGAAGCGTTATGAGAAACGTCTACAAGCGCGGTAAGTAGACCACAGCGGGAGAGAAAAGTGGCAGCAGAGAGTGTGATCGGTGTAAATTTTTACAAAATATCGAGACGGGAAGCGTCTCGCATAAAGACAAAAGAGGCCACAGAGGCCTCTTTCATACCGCTTACGCATGCGCTTCTTTGAATACTTCGCGCTGCGGCTGGCGAATTGTGGTTGAGAGCGCCAGCGAGATAATCAGCAAGGCAAATATTACGCAGAAGGTCACGTAGAACCCGCCGAACAGAGAGGCAATCAGCGAGCCGCAGATACTGCCGATCCCGAAGCCCAGATAAATAACGCCGTAGTTTTTCGCCAGATTGTTCAAGCCAAAGAACTCGCTCACCAGTGACGGGAAGACGGTAATGGTGCCGCCGAAGTTAAAGGCCACGCAGGCAATCGCCGCAAAGAAGGTGGCTTCATTCAGCGGAGCGAACAGCAGCGCCGCCATACCGACCAGCGAGACCACCTGCCCAATCGTAATCACGCGGATGCGGGCAATTTTGTCAGACAGAATACCGAGCACCAGACGACCGGAGAGGTTGGCAATGGAGATGACCGTCACCGCATTCGCCGCCGTGGCCGCATCCAGCTTCACCATGCCCTGCGCGATATCCTTCGCCACGCCGATAACATACAGACCGCTCATGCAGGCAGTCAGGAACATTACCGCCAGCATCCAGTACTGCGGCTTACGCATGGACTGCGCGAGGGTGAAGTCGTTCTCCACCACGCCGTTCACGGATTTAACCTCCTGCTGCGGCGCATCGTTCATCAGCGTGGCGCCGAACAAAATCATCACCAGCACGATTGCGCCCCAGATCATAAAGGTTTTTTCGAGGCCGACGGACGCCAGCAGGTGGGAGTCGATAAATTTGAACCCGAGGCTGCCCAGGCCATAAGAGCCGATGGCAAACGCGGAGATTAAACCTTTACGCTCCGGGAACCACTTCACGCAGTTCGACAGGGTCAGCAGGTAACCTGCGCCATCGGCCAGACCCACCAGCACGCCGGCGCTTAGCCACAGCATCATCAGGTTGCTGGAGTGCGCCGTCAGGAAAAAGCCCAGACCCAGCAGGATGCCGGACGCCATGGTCACGCGCTTCACGCCAAAACGCTCCTGCAGCTTACCCGCGACGGAAGACGAAATTGCCAGACCCAGGCTCAGCAAACCAAAGGAGAACGCGACCTGGCTGACCGGCGCGCCGAGTTTGTCGGAAAGCGCGCTGTTGAACAGGCTCCAGGTATAGACCGACCCCAATGCAAACTGAGTGACGATGGTGCCAAAGAGCGTGAGCCAGCGCGTGCGGTTATAGGTTGATGTGTTCATGGCAGTTGTCCTGCAAGAGAAATTAAGGAAGTTCGCTGAGGACAACGATAAACAAAACCTTAAAACGCATGGGGTAAAACGGCATGAAATGCAGGCGGAACGGAATGAAATGCCTGGAATCGGGAATGAATGACCTGGCACGGGAATAAAGCGATAGCATGTTAGTATCTGCTATCGCTGTAAAGCCCGTGGTTATTGTATTCGAGATGTTACCGTAACGTTTAAAAAAGTAACAACTCTAGAAATTTGCGCTGACGCCGAGTGTGTATAAAAACTCCTCACCGGTGGTGGTGTGCTCCCCCTGAGCCAGCGACGCATAGGCCGCCATGTGCGTGTTAAAGGGAATATCCGTTCCCACGGTGACATCCATCCAGCTACCGTTTTGGGCAGGGGCTGGCGTTTGCGGCATGCCAAACTGCGATTTCCACTGGTTTTCACCAAACTGCTGGTTATAGCTAATCTGCGCCCACGGACGGAGATCGCCATACTGGGTATTCACGCGCCACCCCAGCGTGCTGACGCTGGCATGCCAGAGCGGGTCGGTGATTGCTTGCGTCGACGCGCTATCACCAAACTCGTTGATCATCATGGGAGTCGTGCCGTCGTACCGCCATGCCACCACCGGGCCGGTGGTGATGCGTGCTGAAACGGGAAAATTCCAGCCCACGCTCATTGCCCCCTCCGTCGTTCTGCCAGACGGTATATTCAGGGCAAGTCCCGGCGCGTTCTGCGAAGACTGAATACGCTCAGCCAGAATATCCTCATAACGCGGTTGGTGATCCGCGTCCCATGTATAGCGTTCCGCCGTATTATTCTGGGCGTCTGAAACGATATATTCCTGTTGCCAGGCAGACGCTGTATTACAAAAGAACAGGCAGGCTGAAATTCCCACCAGGCCAGAAGCAGCATGGCGACCACTGATTTTTTTTATCATCATCAACGCGACCCCAGAGAGAGCCGAATTCGGCGATATTTGTCGTTATTCAGGAAGAGCTTAGAGAGCATATGGCCCTGTATTAACTATTGTCTTTATAGTAAACACGTCAAGCCAGTCAGAACGAAATTTTTGCGAAATCAGTATCAATAAGGGAGATGACGGATGGAACGTTGCGGTTGGGTAAGCCAGGATCAGCTTTATATCGACTATCACGATCGGGAATGGGGCGTGCCGGAAAGGGATGGCAAAAAGCTCTTCGAGATGATCTGCCTGGAGGGCCAGCAGGCGGGGTTATCATGGATTACGGTACTGAAAAAACGTGAAAATTACCGCAACGCTTTCCATCAGTTCGATCCTGTCGCCGTCGCCGCGATGACCGATGAGGACGTGGAGCGGCTGGTGCAGGATGCCGGCATCATCCGGCATCGCGGTAAGATCCAGGCCATCATCGGCAACGCACGCGCTTACCTGGCGATGGAGCAAAACGGCGAATCATTTTCAGATTTTGTCTGGACGTTTGTGAACAACAAACCGCAACTCACCCAGGCCGCCACGCTCGCGGAAATCCCGGCCTCCACCCCGGCCTCGGATGCGCTCTCGAAAGCACTGAAAAAACGCGGCTTTAAGTTTGTCGGCTCCACCATCTGCTACGCCTTTATGCAGGCCTGTGGCCTGGTCAATGACCACGTTACCGGCTGCTTCTGTCATCCGGGAGGCCATCATGATCCGCAAATGGCAAAATGAGAATACCGCGCCGCTTTTGAGCCTATGGCTTGAAAGCACCACGGAAGCGCATCCGTTTATCGAGCCGGGTTACTGGAAAGAGAACGAGGCTATGGTGCGGGACGTTTACCTGCCGTCTGCAGAAACCTGGGTCTGGGAACAGGACGGCGAACCTTGCGGATTTATCAGCGTGATGCAGTCTCAGTTTGTCGGCGCCCTGTTTGTGGCGCCGTCATGCATCGGGAAAGGCATCGGGCGCGCGCTGCTGAACCATGTTCAACAGCGCTTCTCGCACTTAACCCTGGAGGTGTACCAGAAAAATGTCCGGGCGGTGAATTTCTACCATGCTCAGGGCTTTCGCATTGAAGACAGCGCCTGGCAGGATGATACTCAGCACCCGACATGGATCATGAGCTGGCAGGCGGATCAAACGCCGTTAAGGTAAGCTCGGGCCCCTCATATTTCTCGACCCAGGCCAGCGCCGTGTTCCCTGCGCATCCATTCCCCAGCTTCGAGCTAGGGAGATCTTTGGTCAGCACGTTAACCGCCCCGTTTTTACAGATACCGCCCTCGGCGGGCTCAAGGTCGGGCCATGCGCCCTGATGAATACAGATCACGCCCGGTTTAATTCCGTCGCTCACCACCGCCCCTGCCAGCACCTGCCCGCGCGAGTTCCAGACGCGCACCACGTCACCGTCGGCAATCCCGCGCGCTTTCGCATCATGGGTATTCAGCGTGATGGGCTCTCGCCCGGCGACTGCATACTGCTCGCGCAGGGACGTATAGTTAAGCTGGCTGTGCAGACGGTGCGCGGGATGCGCAGACAACACCTGCAGCTGTTCCGGCTGGGCGTTGCCGTGCCACTCATCCGGCTCGAGCCAGGTAGGGTGCGGCGGGCAGTCGGCATAGCCAAAGCTGGCGATGCGCTCGCTGTAAATCACGATCTTTCCGCTCTCTGTTTTCAGCGGGTGGTTCTCGGGGTCGCGGCGGAAATCGGCAAAACGGACAAACTTCGCGTTCTGCTCGCTCTCCGGCATCTCGACAATCTGGTTCGCCTCCCAAAACTCAGCGAATGGCGAAAGCGTCACGCCCTGCGCTGCGCCGCGCTGTCCGGCAATCTGGTAGAAGATCTCCAGCCATTGCAGATCGCTTTTCCCTTCGGTAAAACGCTCGCGGCCGCCCGTTTCCCACAGTTCGCTCAGTTCAGCAAACACCTCAAAATCATCACGTGCTTCATATCGCGGGGCCACTACGCGCTTCATCGGAACCATATGCTGGTTGCTGTAGTCACCGGTCATGGTGAGATCGTTACGCTCAAACGAGGTGGTCGCCGGCAGCACGATATCTGCATGCTTAGCCGAACCGGTCCAGAAGCACTCGGAAATCACCACCAGCTCCGGCTTTTGCCAGGCGCGGATCAGGCGGTTGGTATCCTGATGGTGCGTGAAGTTCGACCCGCCTGCCCACCAGACAAATTTAATGTCCGGGAAATGGCGGTCCAGACCGTTGTGCTGATAAAAACCACCGGGGTTTTCAAGGGCTTCAACAATACGCGCCACCGGGATTTTATCCACGGCATCCACGCCGCCCTGCACCGAGCCCTGCAGAGACGCCAGCACCGCCGCTTTACGCGTGGGGTTGCCGCCGTTAGCAAAGTGATAGGAGAGACCAAAACCACCGCCCGGCGTGCCGATCTGCCCAAGCATCGCGGCAAGGGTCACCAGCATCCAGTGTTTTTGCTCGCCAAACTGCTGGCGCTGCATTCCCCAGCCGGACATTAACATCGTGGTATTTTTATGGAACAACGCCGCCAGTTCGCGGATTTTCTCCGCAGAAACGCCACAAATATTTGCCGCCCACTCTGCCGTTTTCGCAATCCCATCGGATTGACCCGTCAGGTAGTCGGCGAATTTATCGAAACCGGTGGTACAGCGCGTCAGGAATTCAACATCGTGCCAGCCGTTCTCCACCAGCGTATGGGCGATACCCAGCATCATTGCCACGTCGGTGCCCATATGCGGGGCAACCCACTCGGCGCTGTCGCCAAAGAAATCCATGGTTTCAGAACGCATCGGGTCAATGCAGATGATGCGCTTGCCGCTTTTGCGCAGCGCGTCGAAATACCCAATGCCCTGCTCGTCGCTGGCATTCCAGGCAATTTTCAGCGTGTTAAGGGGGTTAGCGCTCCACAGCACGACCACATCGGTATGCTCCAGCACCAGCGGCCAGCTGGTCTGCTGCTGGTACACTTCGTTCCCGCCCACGACGTACGGCATGATCGCCTGCGCCGCGCCGGTGGAGTAATCCCCCAGATGACCGGTATAGCCTCCCGCCAGGCTCATGTAGCGCTGCAGCAGCGTCGAGGCTTTGTGCAGCACGCCGTTTGAACGCCAGCCGTAGGACCCGGCGAAAATGGACGACGGACCGTAGCTGTTGCGGATACGCTTGTGCTGGGCGTGGATCAGCGCCAGCGCGTCATCCCAGCTCACGCGAACAAACTCATCCTGACCGCGAATACCCTGCGGCTTGTCCGGCGAGGCCAGAAAACCTTTACGCACCATCGGCCAGCGCACGCGCGTTTTGCTGTGCACCTGATCGCGAACGACGGTCTGTAACGAGTTGGGATGTTGGGTTGGCAGTGCCCCGCGGGACGACAGAACATTTTCGCCATCGGTTTCGACCAGCATCGGACCCCAGTGGGCGGCGGTCAGAATGGTTTTCGTTGAGGTGCTCAAGCGTGCGCTCCTGGTTGCGTGCAGGTTTTACGGCCTTCTTTGCTGAGGCAGTTTATGGTTTGTCACAAATTTCAGAGTTATACCCGGAATTTTCTCCGTATATGGACGTCATAATCAACTGCCACGCTCGCCGTGGCAAAGAATAAAAAGGATTAAGGAAAGAAGATGAAAAAACGCGTACTCGTTATTGCCGCTCTGGTGAGCGGTGCCCTGGCTGTTTCTGGCTGCACAACCAACCCTTACACCGGTGAACGCGAAGCGGGTAAATCCGGCATTGGCGCGGGTATCGGCTCGCTGGTCGGCGCAGGCGTTGGGGCGCTCTCCTCCTCCAAGAAAGACCGCGGCAAAGGCGCTCTGATTGGCGCAGCGGCGGGCGCGGCGCTGGGCGGCGGCGTTGGTTATTACATGGACGTGCAGGAAGCGAAGCTGCGCGACAAAATGAAGGGAACCGGCGTGAGCGTGACGCGCAGCGGCGATAACATCATCCTGAACATGCCGAACAACGTGACCTTCGACAGCAGCAGCGCAACGCTGAAACCAGCAGGTGCGAATACGCTCACCGGCGTGGCAATGGTGCTGAAAGAGTACAACAAGACTGCCGTGAACGTGATGGGCTATACCGATAGCACCGGCAGCCAGGAACTGAACATGCGTCTGTCCCAGCAGCGCGCCGACGCCGTGGCCAGCTCGCTCATCACTCAGGGCGTTGAAGCAAACCGCATCCGCACCAGCGGCATGGGCCCTGCCAACCCTATCGCCAGCAACAGCACGGCGGAAGGCAAAGCGCAGAACCGCCGCGTTGAGATTACGTTGAGCCCAATTCAGTAATTGCATTTCCTCCTCTCCCAGTGGGAGAGGGTCGGGGTGAGGGCATCAAGCCCCACACCCCGGCATGAACCACTTGCCATCCTTGATTTTCCCGCTAAGGTATTCTCACTAAATTCAGGGAAATCAGCGATGAGCAAACCAGCCCGGGCCACCATCAGCGACGTGGCGAAAGCCGCCAAAACCGGTAAAACCAGTATTTCGCGCTACCTTAACGGTGAAAAACACCTGCTGTCCGATGCGTTGCTGGCGCGAATTGAACAGGCCATTGCCGATCTCGACTACCGTCCCAGCCTCATGGCGCGCGGGCTTAAACGCGGTCGCACCCGTCTTATCGGACTTATCATCGCCGATATCACTAATCCCTACTCCGTTAACGTGCTCAGCGGTATCGAAGCCGCCTGTCGCGAGAAGGGGTTCACGCCACTGGTCTGTAATACCAATAATGAAGTCGACCAGGAGCTGCACTATCTCGACCTGCTGCGCAGCTATCAGGTGGAAGGGATTGTGGTCAACGCGGTAGGCATGCGTGAAGAGGGGTTAAACCGCCTGCAGCAGTCCTCTCTGCCTATGGTCCTCATCGACCGTAAAATCCCTGAATTTGCCTGCGACGTGGTCGGGCTGGACAACACCCAGGCCGCGACGACCGCCACCGAACATCTGATTGAACAGGGCTTCGAGGCCATTCTGTTTTTGAGTGAACCGCTGGGGATGGTCAATACCCGTCGCGAGCGCCTGAGCGCATTTCGCGCCACGCTGGAGCGATATCCCGGCGTGATTGCCGAAAATGCCGAAACGCCGCTTCACGAAGCCGGGCAGCTCGACAACACCCTGCGTCAGTTCCACACGCGCCATCGCGGGATGCGCAAAGCCGTTATCTCGGCCAACGGGGCGCTGACGCTTCAGGTCGCCCGCTCGCTCAAGCGCATTGGCCTTCACTGGGGCAGCGACATCGGTCTGCTGGGGTTTGATGAACTGGAGTGGGCGGAACTGGCTGGCGTAGGCATTACCACCCTCAAGCAGCCCACCTGGCAAATTGGCTATGCTGCTGTTGAACAAGTGGTTCGTCGTATTGAAGGCACCAGCGATGCCGTTCGCGAGCAGGTCTTCTCCGGCGAGCTGATCGTTCGTGGCTCCACCGCGCGTTAAATTTCCCTTGTGATAGCGATCATAAATTCAACATCCTGACCTTTTCTTTGGAACCGGTTCCATCTAGCGTAATAGTATTGATATGTTGCGATGGAGTCCGAAGATGGGCAGGAAAATTATGGTGGTCACCGCCGCGTACGGTGCGGAACAGGTGCGACAGGCAGGCGGTCAGCGGGCGATGCTTCCCGTTATTGCAGGCGCAGGGGCAGACGGCGTGGAGATCCGCCGGGAACTGTTCAACAGCGAAGAGCTGCTGGCACTGCCTGCGCTGGGTGAATCCATTGAGCTGCTGGGCCTGCTTGCGTGCTACTCCGCACCCGCCGCCCTGTTTATGCCCGACGGCAACCTCAACCCGGACCTGCCCCGCTATCTTTCTGAAGCCAACACCCTGAACGCCCTGTGGCTGAAGGTTTCCCTGGGCCATTTCCGCGACGCGCAGCCTCTTGACGACTTGCGTAGCCTGCTTAATGCAAGCGGTATGGCGCTGGTCGTGGAGAACGATCAGACCGACTGCGGGCAGCTCGCCCCCATGCAGCGCTTCCAGGCCGCCTGTCGGGAAATGGCTTTACCCGTCACGCTAACCTTCGACATGGGCAACTGGCTATGGGTCGGTGATTCCCCCGAAGAGGCCGCGCGTCATCTGGCCCCTGCGGTGAGCTATATCCACGTGAAGGCCGCCGTGCCGCACAAAGATAACTTCCGCGCCGTGGCGCCGGATCGCGCCGATGCGCGCTGGCTGGATCTGCTCGGCCAGCTGCCTGCAGATGCCCCGCGCGGTATCGAGTTCCCGCTGGAAGGGGCGGATTTAACCGCCGTTACCCGCCATTACGTCAACCTGCTGCGCGAGGAGTAAACCATGCACAAGACGCTGGATGTCATAACGATCGGCGAGGCCATGGCGATGTTTGTCGCCACCGAAACGGGCGAGCTGAGCGCGGTAGAGCACTTTATTAAACGCGTCGCAGGCGCTGAACTCAACGTCGCAACCGGCCTGGCGCGTCTTGGCCTGAACGTGGGCTGGGTCAGCCGCGTGGGGGATGACAGCTTTGGCCATTTCGTTCTCGATTCGCTGAAAAAAGAGGGGATTGATGCCGCAGGCGTCACCCTCGACGGACGCTTCCCTACCGGCTTTCAGCTTAAATCTAAGGTCGAAAATGGAACCGATCCCATCGTGGAGTATTTCCGAAAAGGATCGGCCGCAAGCCACCTGTCTGTCGCGGATTACCACACAGATTACTTTGCCTCCGCGCGCCATCTGCACCTGAGCGGCGTGGCGGCCGCGCTGTCTGCCAGCTCGTATGAGCTGCTGGATCATGCGGCAGCCACCCTGAAAGCCCAGGGGAAAACCATATCGTTCGACCCCAACCTGCGCCCGGTGCTGTGGAAAAGCGAAGCGGAAATGGTGGAGAAACTGAATCGTCTGGCGTTCAGGGCGGACTGGGTTCTGCCAGGCCTGAAAGAAGGGATGATCCTGACCGGCAAAAGCACGCCGGAAGGCATTGCCGATTTCTATCTGAATAAAGGGGTAAAAGCGGTGGTGCTGAAAACCGGTGCTGATGGCGCATGGTTTAAAACGGCCGACGGCGAACAGGGCGCGGTCGCGGCAGTGAAGGTCGAGAACGTAGTCGACACCGTCGGCGCGGGCGACGGCTTTGCTGTGGGCGTGATTAGCGCCCTGCTGGAAGGCAAAACGCTGCCGCAGGCCGTCGCTCGAGGCAACAAGATTGGCTCGCTGGCCATTCAGGTGCAGGGCGACAGCGAAGGATTACCAACGCGAGCACAGCTCGGCGTTTAAATTCCCTCTCCCTGTGGGAGAGGGCCAGGGTGAGGGCAGCAAGCCGCACCAAATAATTAAGCCACCGTGTACCCTACAGACAACGGCGGTAACAACCTCAACAACAGAGGCAAGCCTATGAACAGTTCGACCAATGCAGTAAAACGCTGGTGGTACATCATGCCAATCGTGTTTATCACGTACAGCCTGGCGTACCTTGACCGTGCCAACTTCAGCTTCGCGTCTGCGGCAGGGATCACAGAGGACCTTGGCATCACCAAAGGTATCTCCTCCCTGCTGGGTGCCCTTTTCTTCCTGGGCTACTTCTTCTTCCAGATCCCCGGCGCGATTTATGCGGAACGCCGCAGCGTGCGTAAGCTGATCTTCATCTGTCTGATCCTGTGGGGCGCCTGCGCGTCACTGACCGGCATGGTGAACAATATTCCTGCCCTGGCCGCCATTCGCTTTATCCTCGGCGTCGTTGAGGCGGCGGTTATGCCGGCGATGCTGATCTACATCAGCAACTGGTTTACCAAATCTGAACGCTCGCGCGCGAATACCTTCCTTATCCTCGGTAACCCGGTAACGGTACTGTGGATGTCAGTGGTGTCCGGCTACCTGATCCAGTCCTTCGGCTGGCGCGAAATGTTTATCATTGAAGGGGTGCCGGCGATTATCTGGGCCTTCTGCTGGTGGGTGCTGGTGAAAGATAAACCAGCCCAGGCGAAATGGCTTTCTGAAGATGAGAAAGCGGCGCTGCAGGCGCAGCTGGACAAAGAACAGCAGGGCCTGAAGGCGGTACGTAACTACGGCGAAGCCTTCCGCTCGCGTAACGTGCTCCTGCTCTGCGCGCAGTATTTTACCTGGAGCATTGGCGTGTACGGCTTTGTGCTGTGGCTGCCGTCCATTATCCGCAGCGGCGGCGAGAACCTCGGCATGGTCGAAGTAGGCTGGCTGTCATCCGTACCATATCTGGCGGCAACCATCGCCATGATCGTCGTCTCCTGGGCATCGGACAAGCTGCAGAACCGTAAATTGTTTGTCTGGCCGCTGCTGCTGATTGCTGCCTTCGCCTTTATTGGCTCCTGGGCCGTGGGCGCAAACCATTTCTGGGCCTCTTACACCCTGCTGGTGATTGCCGGTGCGGCCATGTACGCCCCTTACGGACCGTTCTTTGCCATCATCCCGGAGATGCTCCCGCGTAACGTTGCGGGTGGCGCAATGGCGTTAATTAACAGCATGGGTGCGCTGGGCTCGTTCTGCGGCTCCTGGTTCGTCGGCTACCTGAACGGTGCCACCGGCAGCCCGTCCGCATCGTACATATTTATGGGGGTGGCGCTTTTCGCCTCCGTGTGGCTTACTCTGATTGTTAAGCCTGCTAATAATCAACAACACCCTGTCGGCGCTCGCCACGCCTGAATCCTTAAAAATCAACGGAGATTAGCATGAAGCCGTCCGTCATTTTGTATAAAGCACTGCCGGAAGATCTGCAGAAACGCCTTGAAGAACACTTCACCGTCACGCAGGTGAAGAACCTGAGCCCGGAAACCGTGGCACAGCACGCCGATGCGTTCGCCAGCGCCGAAGGCCTGCTGGGTTCAAGCGAGAAAGTGGATGTCGCCCTGCTGGAAAAAATGCCGAAGCTTCGTGCTACCTCAACCGTTTCCGTGGGTTACGACAACTTCGACGTGGATGCCCTTAACGCCCGCAAGATCCTGCTGATGCATACTCCACATGCCCTGACGGAAACCGTGGCCGATACGCTGATGGCGCTGATGCTCACCACGGCCCGTCGCGTGGTGGAAGTAGCTGAGCGCGTCAAAGCGGGCGAATGGACAAAAAGCATTGGTCCGGACTGGTTCGGCGTGGACGTTCACGGCAAGACGCTGGGCATTGTCGGTATGGGTCGTATCGGGCTGGCGCTGGCGCAGCGCGCGCATTTTGGTTTTAACATGCCGATTCTGTATAACGCGCGTCGCCATCACGGTGAAGCCGAAGAACGCTTCAACGCTCGTTACTGCGAGCTGGATACCCTGCTGCAGGAAGCCGATTTTGTCTGCCTGGTTCTGCCGCTCACGAACGAAACCCGTCATCTGATTGGCAAAGAGGCGTTTGAAAAAATGAAGACGTCAGCCATTTTCATCAACGCGGGTCGTGGTCCGGTGGTGGATGAGAAGGCGCTGATTGAGGCCCTTAAAAACGGTCAGATCCATGCAGCAGGTCTGGACGTGTTTGAGCAGGAGCCGCTGCCGGTGGATTCGCCGCTGCTTTCGCTGCCTAACGTGGTTGCCCTGCCCCACATCGGTTCAGCCACCCATGAGACGCGCTACAATATGGCGGCAACAGCGGTCGATAATCTAATTGCCGCCCTTAGCGGAAAGGCGGAGATAAACTGCGTGAACCCGCAGGTGCAACGGTAGAAACGAAAAAACCCGCCAGAAGGCGGGTTTTTAAATTTTTTGCTACTGGGTTGGAAGCTTACAGGCTTACAACGTTACCAGCTGCTGGGCCTTTAGCGCCGCTTTCGATGGTGAAGGACACTTTCTGACCTTCGTCCAGAGATTTGTAGCCATCGTTCTGAATAGCAGAGAAGTGTACGAACACGTCTTTAGAGCCATCGTCAGGAGTGATGAAGCCGAAACCTTTATCAGCGTTGAACCATTTTACCAGACCAGTCATTTTAGCAGACATAGAAATTACCTTATTAACAAATATATTGTGCCTTCCGGCTTGATGGATTGCGTTACAGATTTTTAAGCGATGAAGGAAGGGTCACTACGAAGGGTATCTATGGATAACAATCTGGACTGCTTTACTAAACTGCTTTAGGTCTGTGTAACAAACCGACGGGAATAGTTATACCGATGTGGTAGAGGAATGACAAGCGTTATTTTCGACAGGCATAAAAAAACCCCGCCAGAAGCGGGGTTTTTTCGGTTTATTCTGTGGCAGTGACTGCCGCACTCCAGGCCTGGCTAAAGGCCTGATGCTGGGAGGCCAGCGGCCCAATCAGCGTATTATACTGGCTTGCCTGCTGCGAGGTTGGGAACTGAATACCGTTGGCAACAAAGCTCACCTGCGTATCCTGCTGGGCGATAAAGTCACCCACCTGAACCAGTTGCTGCGTGAAGATTTGCGCAGCCGGAATCAGCGGTTGCAGCGCTTCAGAAGGCTTGGTCACCACTTTCTCATACACTTTGTCGAAGACCGGTTTAAGATCGTCACCTTGCTTGAGCGCAGAACGTGACGCGTCAGCCTGCATTTTCGCATTTTGCAACTGCTGGCTCAACACGCCAAGTGCACCGTTGGACTGGCGCAGCGGTTCACGCTGCGTCACATAATCCTGTGGAACGCGGATGGCGTTCACGCTATCCACTACCGGGCGGATACCGGAATCCATCGCCTGGCTCACCTGCTGTGAATAACCATAAAGAATGGCGTAATCGGACACGAAGGGACCAAACTGTTTTTTCTGATCCGCAGTCAGCGTCGGCAACCGCTCGCCGCTGCGCATCACTGTATTCTGCAGAAAATCGATAAACGCTTTGCGCTGATCGCCTTCTTTATCAAAACACCCACTCAGGCTAACAACCATCAACAACGCCGCAATAGGCGCAAACCAGCGAGAGCAGGACTTTCCTGTCGCCATTTTATTACTCCTTTCACCCAAAAAAGCGCACACCGGCACACGCGTGCCCGACGCTGACAAGGATAGTCCAGGTCAGCCTTGCAAGATACTCTTTTCATGCAAAACGGCTATTGCCGATTTATTTCTTATCATTTACAAAAAAATACCTGGCGAAGCCGACCTATGACTAATCAGGGAATTAGCATAACTATCCATATTGCTGAATCGGATACAGCGATCGTTACCGCACAATTAATCACACCCGTGACGATCCTGGGTTGGTATTAGGGACTATTCTTAACTGGCTCTCTGATGTTCTTGATCACGATGTGAGATTTAAGAGGAGTCCTCAATGGAATATAAAGATCCTGAGTTTGAACTGCTGAGCAGTCTGGAACAGATCATTTTTAAAGATGTACCGCAGATGATTACCCTGCAACAAAAATCCAATCCCTTTACAGAATATGAGCAATTGCGCAAAGGGACAGGACTGAAAACCGAAGAATTCGCCAGAGCGATGGGTGTCAGCGTGGCTATGGTGCAGGAGTGGGAGTCAAAACGTGAGAAACCCACCCCAACCGAGTTACGGCTGATGCGCCTGATTCAGGCCAACCCTGCACTCAGCAAACAGATAGCGTAGTGAAGATTGAATGCCCCCGCCGTTGCGGGGGCTTGTGTTTTACAGGCTATCACAACGCCAACCCGCCTCTTCCCATACCAGCTCATGCGTTAACGCCAGGCCTCTTAAAAAAACCTCATCGTGTGATACCACCAGCAGAGCCCCAGGGAAACCGGCCAGCGCCGCTTCAATGGCCTGGGCTGAAGCCAGATCCAGATGGTTGGTCGGTTCATCCAGCAGAAGAAGCTGCGTGGCCTCCGCACGCCACAGCACGCAGGCCAGGGCAGCCTTAAGACGCTCGCCGCCGCTGAGCTCCGCCAATGGGAGCTTCACTTTGTCGGCCCCCAGTTGAAGCTGTGCTAAACGGGTTCGCAATACCCCCTCTTCCAGAGGGGTATGACTCAAATTGAGATGCGTCATGACCGACTGCGTGAGATCGAGTTGCGACAGATGCTGGTCGAGATAAGCACAGCTGACGGATACCTTACAGGCACCCGAACGGGGAGTAACCTCGCCGAGGATGGTTTTTAACAACGTCGATTTCCCACAGCCGTTCGGTCCCTTTAACGCCACGCGCATCGGTCCGTCCATACGCCATGTGATGGGTGGGACAGGCACATGCGGCAACACCAGATCCTCCAGAACCAGTACCTGTTTCCCTTCCGGGACCTGACTTCCCGGCAGGGTGAACATGACCGGGTTATCTTCTTCAACGCGTTCACGCGCCTTGTTTACCGCGGCGTTCAGGGCTTCATTTTGCTCGCTGTGCTGTTTTTTCCATGAGCCGATCCGCTCCTTTGCCGCGCCTTTGTATTTGACACGCTCAAACGATGCGATATTCAGGGTATCGACGGTGCGTAACGTCTTTGCCGACCGCCGCTGGCTGTCATCATGCTCTTTTTGCATGCGCGCGCGGGTGCGTTTGCGCTCGGTTGCCGCATGTTCGAGCGCCGCGCGGGCAGCCTGCTGTTCGGCATCGCGCTGGGCTTGATAATCCGCATAATTTCCGCCGTAGCTGCGCAGACCCGAGGCGCTCAGCTCAAGAATACGCGGCACCTGCTCCAGAAGTTCGCGGTCATGAGAGGCCACCAGCACGCCGCCCTGATAGCGACTCAACTGGTCGTAGAACCACGCCCGACCTTGTCGATCCAGATGGTTAGTCGGTTCGTCCAGCAGCATGAAATCCGCTTCAGCCGTAAACGCGCCGCACAGCAGGGCGCGGATGCGCTCGCCGCCGCTGAGTTCCAGGGCAGGCTTATCCGGATCAAACGCCGGGAGCTTCGCATTGATAAACGCCTCGCTCAGTCGCTCGGCTACATCCCAGTAGCCGTCGAGCAACGCCAGATCGTCAGGCTGGTAATCACCGCTGTCGATGCGCTTACGCGCAGTAAAAATCGCGTCATATCCGAGAAGTTCAGCCAGCGTCGTCTGCGAAGAAATGACGTGCTGCTGCGCCACAAAGACATGCGAGCCAAAGCGTTCAATATGACCGGTAGCCGGTTCGTCCAGCGCCGCCAGCAGACGCAGCAGACGCGTTTTTCCGCTGCCGTTGCGGCCAACCAGCGCGCACAGAGAGGGTTCCAGCGTGAGATTCAGCGGGCCAAAAAGGGTATCGCCCGTCGGAAACTGACAGGTGACCTGATGCAAAATAAAAGAAGGGGGCTGCGCAAAATGAGCCATAAGCACTCCTGAATGAAATCAAAACATCCCCTGCCGACGCGGTGGCGTTTAGCAAGGATCGAAATTCATCAGTCGTGTTTGTTCATTTTTGGGGGGCACTCCAGCGCGAGAAAGTTAACGTGGATAAGGATAGCGGTAATGTGTTGACGGTTTCAAGGTTAAATTTTCAGCAACACATCATAAAAAAACCCGCCGAAGCGGGTTTTTAGCATGTGTATCAACGGGCACATTACTGCAGCAGCGAAATATCCGCTACGCGCAGGAACAGCTCACGCAGTTTTTCGAGCATAGAGAGACGGTTAATACGCAGCTCTTTATCTTCTACGTTCACCATCACTTTCTCGAAGAAGGCGTCAATGACGTCACGCAGCTCGGCCAGCTCCACCAGCGCTTCCTGGTAGCGACCTTCCGCGAAGACCGGCTCGAGCTTGTCGCGCAGCACCACAACCTGCATCGCCAGGGCGATCTCTTCCGGCTCTTTCAGCGTCGCGGCGTTCACACGCTCGTTCAGCGTCTCGTCGGATTTCGCCAGAATGTTGGATACACGCTTGTTGGCTGCCGCCAGAGCAGATGACGCTTCCAGCGTACGGAAGTGGGAAACTGCCTTCATACGCGCATCGAAATCAGCCGGACGGGTCGGACGACGCGCCAGCACCGCCTGAATGGTGTCAACGGTGTAACCTTCATCCTGATACCAGGCGCGGAAACGACCGAGCATAAAGTCGATCACATCATCCACCACGTTCGCGTTAGTCAGCTTATCACCGTACAAACGCACCGCTTCTTCGGTCAGGGTCTGCAGATCCAGGTTCAGGTTCTTCTCAACGATGATACGCAGCACGCCCAGCGCGGCACGACGCAGCGCAAACGGGTCTTTGTCGCCTTTTGGATGCTGACCGATACCGAAGATACCCGCCAGGGTGTCCATCTTATCGGCGATCGCCACGGCACAGGCAACCGGGTTGGACGGCAGTTCGTCACCCGCAAAGCGCGGCTGATACTGCTCGTTCAGGGCCACGGCCACGTCTTCCGCTTCGCCATCGTGACGCGCGTAATGCATACCCATCACGCCCTGGGTGTCGGTAAATTCGAACACCATGTTGGTCATCAGGTCACACTTGGACAGCAGGCCAGCACGCGTTGCGTGGTTGACGTCCGCACCGATTTCACGGGCAATCCAGCCGGACAGCTCCGCGATACGGTCGGTCTTGTCGCGCAGCGTACCCAGTTGCTGCTGGAACAACACGGTCTGCAGGCGTGGAAGATGATCTTCCAGACGCTTTTTACGGTCGGTATTGAAGAAGAACTCGGCATCGGCCAGACGTGGACGCACGACCTTCTCGTTACCAGAGATAATCTGGATCGGATCTTTCGATTCGATGTTTGCCACGAAGATGAAGTTTGGCAGCAGTTTGCCGTCGTTGGCATAGACCGGGAAGTACTTCTGGTCACCCTTCATGGTGTACACCAGCGCTTCAGCCGGAACGGCCAGGAATTTCTCTTCAAACTTCGCGGTCAGCACAACCGGCCATTCCACCAGCGAGGTCACTTCTTCCAGCAGGCTGTCGCTCAGATCGGCTTTACCGCCAATCTTGCGCGCCGCGTCTTCCGCGTCCGCTTTGATTTTGGCTTTACGCTGTTCGTAGTCAGCAATGACCTTGCCGCGCTCCAGCAGGATCTGCGGGTACTGGTCGGCATTGTCGATGGTGAACTCTGGCTCGCCCATAAAGCGGTGGCCGCGGATCACGCGATCGGACGCCACGCCCAGAATGGTAGCCGGAATAACGGTGTCGCCCAGCAGCAGGGTCACGGTGTGAACCGGACGCACAAAGTGCACATCAGACGCGCCCCAGCGCATCAGCTTAGGAATAGGCAGCTTCGCCAGAGACGTGGCAATCATGTCCGGCAGCAGCGCTTCCGCGCTTTCGCCTTTCACATGGGCACGATACAGCAGCCATTCGCCTTTATCCGTGGTCAGACGCTCGGCCTGATCGACGGTGATGCCGCAGCCGCGCGCCCAGCCTTCCGCCGCTTTGCTCGGCTTGCCTTCCGCGTCAAACGCCTGAGCAATCGCCGGGCCACGTTTTTCGACTTCGCGATCTGGCTGAGACGCCGCCAGGTTTGCCACTTTCAGCGCCAGACGGCGCGGGGCAGCAAACCACTCAATTTTACCGTGCGCCAGGCCAGCGTTATCCAGCTCGGCGGTCACGTTCGCAGCAAAAGATTCAGCCAGGCTGCGCAGGGCTTTTGGTGGCAGCTCTTCGGTGCCAATTTCCACCAGGAAAGTTTTCTCAGACATGGCCGCCTCTTATTTGTTTCGGTTGCACATCGGGAAGCCAAGGGCTTCACGGGACGCATAGTAAGCTTCTGCAACGGCTTTGGTCAGGGTACGAATACGCAGAATGTAGCGCTGACGTTCAGTCACGGAGATGGCTTTGCGGGCGTCCAGCAGGTTGAAGCTGTGGGCGGCCTTCAGAATACGCTCGTAGGCAGGCAGCGGCAGCGGAGTCTCCAGCGCCAGCAGCTGCTGCGCTTCTTTCTCGTACTGCTCGAAGCAGGTGAACAGGAAGTCCACGTCCGCGTATTCGAAGTTATAGGTGGATTGCTCCACTTCGTTCTGATGGAACACGTCGCCGTAGGTGGTTTTACCCAGCGGGCCGTCGCTCCAGACCAGGTCGTAAACGCTGTCTACGCCCTGAATGTACATCGCCAGACGTTCCAGACCGTAGGTGATTTCACCGGTGATCGGCTTACATTCCAGACCACCCACCTGCTGGAAGTAAGTGAACTGGGTCACTTCCATACCGTTAAGCCACACTTCCCAACCCAGACCCCAGGCACCCAGCGTTGGGTTCTCCCAGTTATCTTCCACGAAACGGATGTCGTGGATGGTTGGATCCATACCCAGCTCTTTTAGCGACCCGAGGTACAGTTCCTGAATGTTGTCGGGTGATGGCTTAATCACCACCTGGAACTGATAGTAATGCTGCAGACGGTTCGGGTTCTCACCGTAACGACCATCGGTCGGACGACGGGAAGGCTGCACATACGCGGTCGCCATTGGCTCTGGCCCCAACGCACGCAGACTGGTCATCGGGTGTGAAGTGCCGGCGCCGACTTCCATGTCCAAAGGTTGAACAATGGTACAGCCCTGACGAGCCCAGTAATCCTGTAAGGTCAGGATCAGGCCCTGGAAGGTCTTGGTATCAAACTTTTGCATAGTATTTCGTGCTGGATACGTGTGGTTTTAAATGGAAGCGACCAGTATACCCGCTGGCTGCAAGATATACAGTACGAAACGGGGTTGTTTAGGGAAAATTGGGAAATAAGCCTTCCGGCCAGAACGCTGACGGCGTCTGGCTGTTGATTATGCGAGCAGGCTAGCGCATGGAGAGGTGTAAAAACTGACCGTCCGCATCAAACGAGCAGACAAAGCCCTCTTTGCGCGACGTATGGCCCTTGAGCTCATAGCTGCCCTGAAAGCGCTCAAACCCGGTGACGTTGATTTTCTGCACGTCCGAGTTATAGCGGCGTGCGGCCTGGTCCTTGCAGAGCGACTCCATATTCAGCGAACGTTCCGGGCTCATTTTACCCTGCTGCGCTTTTTGCACGGGTGCTTCTTGCGGCGCACTGCATCCCGCCAGGATCAACAGCAGAAAGAGTGACGCCACACGCTTCATCATCATTTTTATTACCGTCCTGGTCAGCGGCTGTTATTTTTAGTATCAACACTTTTATAGATTAAGGACTGCCATTCTGCGAATCTCGCGGTCTCCCGGCAAGCCTGCGCATAAAACTCAGAATTTTCCAAACGAAGACTTTTGGACAATGGGAGTCACACTCAATTTACAGGGAATACGAGGAACTGATGCCGTCAAAAATTAACTGGATTGATAACCTGCGAGGAATAGCGTGTCTGATGGTGGTCATGATCCACACAACGACCTGGTACGTTACGAATGCCCACAGCATCAGCCCCGTTAACTGGGATATCGCCAATATTCTCAACTCTGCGTCACGCGTCAGCGTGCCGCTGTTCTTTATGATTTCCGGCTTTCTCTTTTTTGGCGAGCGCAGCGCGCAGCCAAGGCACTTCATCCGCATCGCGGCCTGCCTGGGGTTTTACAGCGCCGTTGCCCTGCTCTATATCACCCTGTTTACCTCAATAAACGCCGGACTATCGCTGAAATACGTGCTGCAAAAACCGGTGTTCTACCACCTGTGGTTCTTCTTCGCCATTATTGTTATCTATCTGGTCTCCCCGCTCATTCAGGTGAAAAACGTCAGCGGGAAAATGCTCCTGGCCTTGATGGTGGTGATTGGCATCATCGCCAACCCGAATACGGTTTCGCAGAAAATCGACGGGTTTGAGTGGCTGCCGGTGAACCTCTATATCAACGGCGATACCTTTTACTACGTGCTTTACGGCATGCTGGGGCGCGCCATCGGGATGATGGACACGCAAAAACGCGGTCTGAGCTGGCTCTGCGGGGCGCTGTTTATCGCTGGCGTGGCGGTGATTTCACGCGGGACGCTGCATGAGCTGCAGTGGCGTGGTAATTTTGCCGATACCTGGTATCTCTACTGCGGGCCGATGGTCTTTATCTGTGCCGTATCGCTGCTCACGCTCGCCAAAAACACCCTGAATGCGCGTCCCCTTCCCGTACTGAGCGTCATTTCACGACACTCTCTCGGGATTTACGGTTTTCACGCGCTGGTTATCCACGCGCTTAGGACAAGAGGCGTTGAGCTAAAAAGCTGGCCGGTGCTGGATATGGTCTGGATTTTTGCCGCCACGCTGGCGATCAGCCTGCTGCTGTCGATGCTGCTGCAAAAAATAGACTTTCGCCGCTTCGTCAGTTAACGCTGCGCTGCCGCGCGCGATGGTACTGGCGCGGGGAGGAAAACCCTGCCGCCAGCGAAGCCTGCTCCACGCCGCGCCCCTGCAATAGCCACTGTTCCGCCACCGCCAGACGCAGCTGCTCCAGATAATCGCGAACGCTAATGCCTAAATGAGTCTGGAAAAGCCGGGTGAGATGGCGCGGGCTGACGTGCGCCAGCGCGGCGATGTCAGGCAAGCTCCACGCTTTTTGCGGCTCGGCCGTGAGCGCATCCTGCGCCCGATGGATCGCCGGATGAAGATGATTGCGATAGCGTAGCCACGGGGATAGCTGGGGATCGTCACCGGAACGGCGGAACCAGACCACCATCTCGCGCGCCACACTCAGCGCCTTTTCGGGGCCGCACAGGCGGTTAATCATATGCAGCGCCAGATCGATGCCCGACGTGATCCCCGCGCTGGTCCAGATGTTCTCGTCCTGCACAAAGATGCGGTTTTCTTTAATTGTCGCCGTGGGGGCTGCGGTGCGTAAACGGCTGATAACGTCATGGTGGGTTGTACACTGCCGGTTGTTCAGCAGACCCGATTTCGCCGCCAGCAGCGCCCCTGAACAGACGCACATCACCGTGATATCCCGGCGCTGAATGGCCGGCTGCAGGCGCATCAGCCAGTGCTGTATCCGTAACGCCTGTGGTGTCGAAAACTGATAGCGGGAGTCGCTCACCCCCGGCAGCACCAGCAGGCTGCCTTCCGGGAGACGTTCCGGCAGCGGCTGAATGCCGCTCATCGTCAGGCCTATCGACGTCGGAACGTCCGGTTGCGGCCCAATGTAATGCAGACGAAACGCGTCGCCAGCCAGCACAAAGGTCTCTGCCGGGCCCGTCATATCTAATGACAGCACCCCGGGCAACATGACGAACCAGACGTCGATGCTCATTACAGTGACTCCAGCGTCTCCGCTACCGTTTTAATTTCGGCAAAACGCCCGGACAGTACCGTTTCGGTACGGTGGCGAATTTCCGCTGCGCTAAGGGTTATCCCTTTGTACGTCATGGGAAACGTCAGCGTCGCCTCGCTTACAAAGGTCACAGCATAACTCAGATCGGATGCCACCCGGGCGGTGGTTTCACAGCATTGTTCAGTGCGAATGCCGCAGATAATCAGCTGGTTGATATCACGCTCGCGCAGCCAGCGGTCAAGCCCGGTATCCGTGAAGGCATTATGGACGTGTTTCTGAAAAACCACATCCGGCTGATGACGTAAAAAGGCCATCGGTTTGACATAGCCACTTTCCAGGGTGAAAGGACCGTCTTCATCCACGTGAAAAATATCAACGACCGGGATATTACGTGCCTGGCAGCCATCAATCAGCCCCAGAATCGCCTGCTGAAAAGCAGGGATCTCGCTTTCCTGCCAGTAATTGCGGTGATGGAAGGACTGCTGAGTATCAATATTGATGAGTGCAATACGTGACATGATGGATCTCCTCGCCGGTGGGTGTGACACCATACTGGCAAGGAAAGGAAGGCACGCACAGACCAAAAAAGGACATCCTCGTGCCTCTCCCGGACAAGCGTATTTACGACATCAGCGGCAGCAGCTGCTGGTAGATTTTACGGAATACCGCGCGCCTTTCCGCGTACCGCGCATGGTTTACCGCGTTCGGGAAATGCGCCTGCTCAAGGGTAAGCTGCGGCAGCAGTTGTGAAAGCGGTTTTTCCGGGTTCACAGCAATCTGCGCCAGACGCGCGGCGCCGAGCGCGGGGCCAACATCCCCTCCCGTGCGGAAATCCAGCTGCAACCCGCTGATATCCGACAGCATTTGTCGCCAGTAAGGGCTTCGCGCACCTCCTCCAATCAGGGTGACGCTAGTCGGTTTCAGGCCGCAGTCGTGCACCACGTCCATCCCGTCGGCCAGCGCATAGCCCACCCCTTCCAGAACTGCACGCGCCAGTTCTGCCGGACCATGCTGATGGGTTAAGCCAAAAAACACCCCTTTCGCTTCCGGGTTGTTGTGCGGCGTACGTTCGCCGGAAAGATACGGTAAAAACCAGACGGTACCGGTATTTTCATCCGCCTGCTGTGCTGCGGCAATCAACGCAGGAACATCAGCCATCCCGGTCAATTTCGCCGCCCAGTCCAGGCACGACGCTGCACTCAGCATCACCGACATCAAATGCCATTTCCCAGGAAGCGCGTGACAGAAACTGTGCACCGCGCTTTCGGGATTGCTGCGATAGCCGTCACTGACGGCAAAATAGACGCCAGACGTTCCCAGCGACAGCATCGCCTGACCCGCCTCAACCATGCCGACGCCCACGGCACCCGCGGCATTGTCACCGCCCCCGGCAACCACCGGTACGGCAGGCATATTCCAGCGTTCCGCAACGTCCGGCAGCAACGTGCCTGTGACCTCGCTACCTTCGAACAGCGCGGGCATGTGTTCCCGGGTTAGATGGCAAGCATCCAGCATCGCCTCGCTCCAGTCGCGTTTCGCCACGTCGAGCCACATCGTGCCTGCGGCATCGGACATGTCGGAAGCAAAATCGCCCGTCATACGAAAGCGCAGATAGTCTTTCGGCAACAGAACTTTCGCCACCTGACGGAAAATCTCCGGCTCGTGTCGCTGCACCCACAGCAGTTTGGGCGCAGTAAAGCCGGGCATCATCAGGTTGCCGGTAATTTCACGAGACGTGGGTACATGCGCCTCAAGAAGCGCGCACTCTTCCGCACAGCGGCCATCGTTCCAGAGAATGGCGGGTCGCAACACGCGATGCTCGCTATCCAGCAAGGTTGCACCGTGCATTTGCCCGGCAATCCCCAGCGCTTTCACGTCACGCAGAGAATGCTGTTCACCTAACCCCTTGATTGCACGATCCGTTGCCTGCCACCACTGCTCCGGGTCCTGTTCCGACCACAGCGGATGCGGACGTGAAACCTGCAGCTTTTCAGTCTGCGTTGCTAACACCTCGCCCTGCTCGCTCAACAGGATGGCTTTCACACCCGATGTGCCCAGATCGATCCCGATATACATTGCGGTGACTCCTTTGACAGAAATGCCCGGTGGCGCTTCCGCGTACCGGGCCTGGATACTGTTATTTATCGAACAGGTAGTGGTTGACCAGATTTTCCAGCAGCTCCTGGTGCCCGCTCTGGTGCTGCGGCGCCAGCTGATGGTGTTCAGCGTACTTCGCGATCTCCGCAAGCGATAACTGCCCTTTCAATATTTGCTGGCCCAGCTCACTGTTCCAGCCGCTGTAGCGCTTCGCCACGCGTTTATCGAGCTCGCCGTCTTCAATCATACGTGCCGCCACCTTCAGCGCCAGCGCCATGGTGTCCATCGCGCCAATGTGGCCGTAGAACAGATCGTATTTGTCGGTGCTCTGGCGACGCACCTTGGCGTCAAAGTTCAGGCCACCGGTGGTGAAACCGCCCGCTTTGACGATCTCGTACATCACCAGCGCATTCTCTTCCACGCTGTTCGGGAACTGATCGGTGTCCCAGCCCAGCTGCGCGTCGCCACGGTTCGCATCGACCGAGCCGAAGATGCCCAGCGCAATCGCAGACGCGATCTCGTGGTGGAAAGAGTGGCCCGCCAGCGTGGCGTGATTGGCCTCAATGTTCACTTTGATCTCTTTTTCCAGACCAAACTGCTTCAGGAAGCCATACACCGTCGCCACGTCGTAGTCATACTGATGCTTCGTTGGTTCCTGCGGCTTCGGCTCAATCAACAGCGTGCCGCGGAAGCCAATTTTGTGCTTGTGGTCGACAACCATCTGCATAAAGCGGCCAATCTGCTCGCGCTCCTGACGCAGATCGGTGTTGAGCAGGGTTTCATAGCCTTCACGTCCGCCCCACAGGACATAGTTTTCGCCGCCCAGCTGATGCGTGGCATTCATTGCCGTCACCACCTGCGTGGCCGCCCAGCTAAACACTTCCGGATCCGGGTTGGTTGCCGCACCCGCGCCGTAGCGTGGGTTAGTGAAGCAGTTTGCCGTGCCCCAGAGCAGCTTCACGCCGCTTTGCTGCTGTTTTGCTGCCAGTACATCCACCATCTGTGCAAAGTTGTTCAGATACTCTTTCAGCGATGCGCCTTCCGGCGACACGTCGACGTCATGGAAGCAGTAGTACGGCACGTTCAGCTTGTGGAAGAACTCAAATGCAACGTCGGCTTTGCGCTTTGCCAGTTCGATGGCCTCACCCGGCTGCTGCCATGGGCGATCAAAGGAGCCCACGCCGAACATATCGGCGCCATTCCAGCAGAAGGTATGCCAGTAACAGGCGGCAAAGCGCAGATGATCTTCCATGCGCTTACCCAGCACCAGCTCATCCGGGTTGTAGTGACGAAATGCTAAAGGATTGGTCGTTTTCGGGCCTTCGTAACGAACACGATCGAGTTGGTCGAAATAAGCTTGCATATTGAGCTCCATAATCAGGGTATGCGGCGAGTCGTTGATACAGGAGTAATAGTGAATAGACATTTTGGGTTGCTCAATTACGTTATTTCACACTGCTATTGAGAGAATGCACAACTGTGCGCTGGCTCGCAAAATAATGCGCAGACAAACTATTTTTCGGCGCATATTCCAGAATCAAATGTAATTAAGACGTTACGTATTTTAAAATCCGATCGCGGTCATAAATTCAGAAATAAACCAAATATCATAATGCGAAGATAAAAATCTGTAATTGCCAGCCCGCCTTTCCGCGTTAAAAATTTGCTGCGTCCCAGCAGTGAATGTTTCTTTTATCTCAGCAACACATACCCCTACAAAAAGGCCTAATAATTATGAAGATAAAGAACCTGACTCTAACGCTCTGCGCTACGCTCCTCCTTGCAAGCTTTGCAGGACATGCCAAAGAGGTCAAAATTGGCATGGCGATTGACGACCTGCGCCTGGAGCGCTGGCAAAAAGATCGCGATATTTTTGTTAAAAAAGCAGAATCCCTCGGCGCCAGCGTGTTTGTTCAGTCGGCTAACGGCAACGAAGAAACACAAATGTCGCAGATTGAGAATATGATTAACCGTGGCGTCGATGTGCTGGTCATTATCCCCTATAACGGCCAGGTATTAAGTAACGTGGTGAAAGAAGCCAAACAGGAAGGCATTAAAGTCCTGGCCTATGACCGCATGATTAATAATGCGGACATTGATTATTATATTTCGTTCGACAATGAAAAAGTCGGGGAATTACAGGCGCAAAGCCTGATCGACAAAGTGCCTCAGGGCAATTATTTCCTGATGGGCGGCTCTCCGGTGGATAACAACGCCAAGCTGTTCCGCGAAGGGCAAATGAAAGTCCTTAAACCGTACATCGACAACGGGAAAATTAAAGTGGTCGGCGATCAGTGGGCCGACGGCTGGCTGCCAGAAAACGCGCTGAAGATTATGGAAAACGCGCTGACGGCCAACAACAACAAAATTGATGCGGTTGTGGCCTCCAACGATGCCACCGCAGGCGGTGCTATCCAGGCCCTGAGTGCACAGGGGCTGGCCGGTAAAGTCGCCATTTCAGGACAGGATGCCGATCTGGCTGGCGTAAAACGCATCATCGCAGGCACCCAAACCATGACGGTCTACAAACCGATTACCGAGCTTGCCAATACGGCGGCGGAAATCGCCGTGGAACTGGGCAATGGCAAGCAGCCTAAAGCAGACGCAACGCTAAATAACGGACTGAAAGACGTTCCGGCTCGCCTGCTCACCCCTATTGAAGTCAATAAAGAGAACATTGACGCCACCGTCATTAAAGACGGCTTCCACAAGAAGAGCGAACTGTAATCCGGCGCGGCCCCTGCTCTGCGGGGGCGCATCACGTTGTACTGTTCTTCCCTCGGGTTATGTGGAGCAGTTATGCCTTATTTACTTGAAATGAAAAGCATCACCAAGCGCTTCGGCACGGTGAAAGCCGTCGATAACGTCAGCCTCCGGTTGAACCCCGGCGAAGTGGTTTCGCTGTGTGGCGAGAACGGCTCGGGCAAGTCGACGCTGATGAAAGTGCTGTGCGGGATCTACCCGCACGGCAGCTACGAAGGCGAAATCGTCTTTGCCGGTGAAGTTATCCAGGCGACTCACATTCGTGATACCGAACGTAAAGGCATCGCCATCATCCATCAGGAACTGGCGCTGGTGAAGCATCTCACCGTGCTGGAGAACATTTTCCTCGGGGCCGAAATTTCCCGCCACGGCGTGCTGGATTACGACACCATGACGCTCCGCTGTGAAAAGCTGCTGGCGCAGGTGAGCCTCAGCATTTCACCGGATACCCGCGTGGGCGACCTGGGCCTTGGGCAACAGCAGCTGGTCGAAATAGCGAAAGCGCTCAATAAACAGGTCAGGCTGCTGATCCTTGATGAGCCTACAGCCTCGCTCACCGAACAGGAAACCGCGGTTCTGCTCAATATCATCCGCGATCTGCAAAACCACGGCATCGCCTGCATCTACATTTCACACAAGCTGAACGAGGTTAAAGCCATTTCGGATACCATCTGCGTGATCCGCGACGGGCAGCACATCGGCACGCGTGAAGCCGCCGGGATGAGCGAAGATGACATCATCACCATGATGGTAGGGCGCGAGCTGACGGCGCTCTACCCGAATGAGCCTCACACCAAAGGTGATGAAGTGCTGCGCGTGGAAAACCTGACCGCGTGGCACCCCGTTAACCGCCACATCAGGCGCGTCAATAACGTCTCGTTTTCTCTGCACAGCGGCGAAATTCTCGGTATTGCCGGGTTAGTCGGCGCCGGGCGCACGGAGGCCGTACAGTGTCTTTTTGGCGTGTGGCCGGGGCGCTGGGAGGGCACGATTTATATCGACGGCCAGCCGGTGAAAATCGACAACTGCCAGCAGGCGATCGCCCGCGGCATTGCCATGGTGCCGGAAGATCGTAAAAAAGACGGCATCGTGCCGGTCATGGCGGTGGGGAAAAACATTACGCTGGCGGCGCTCGATCGCTTCTCCGGCGCGCTGAGCAGCCTGGACGATGCCGCAGAGCAACAGTGCATCCTCCAGTCACTCGCCCGTCTCAAGGTCAAAACCTCCTCTCCGGAACTGGCGATTGGTCGCCTGAGCGGCGGCAACCAGCAAAAAGCCATTCTGGCGCGCTGCCTGCTGCTTAATCCACGCATATTAATCCTTGATGAACCGACGCGCGGGATTGATATCGGTGCCAAATATGAAATCTACAAACTGATTAATCAGCTTGTACAGCAAGGGATTGCCGTCATTGTCATTTCGTCTGAGTTACCCGAAGTGCTCGGCCTGAGCGACCGCGTGCTGGTCATGCATGAGGGGAAACTGAAAGCCAACCTGATTAACCAGAACCTGACGCAGGAGCAGGTGATGGAAGCCGCTTTAAGGAGCGAACGTCATGTCGAAAAGCAATCCGTCTGAGATCAAAGTCGCCGTTCCGACGCCCGGTGCGTTCGCAGGGCTAAAAGCGCTGAACCTGCAGGTCTTCGTGATGATCGCGGCCATTATCGTCATCATGCTGTTCTTTACCTGGATGACCGATGGCTCGTACTTAAGCGCGCGAAACGTCTCCAACCTGCTCCGCCAGACCGCCATCACCGGCATCCTGGCCGTGGGCATGGTGTTCGTGATTATCTCCGCGGAGATCGATCTGTCGGTCGGGTCGATGATGGGACTTCTCGGCGGCGTGGCGGCGATTTTTGACGTATGGCTCGGCTGGCCTCTGCCGCTGACCGTAGCGGTCACGCTGGTGCTGGGTCTGGTTCTGGGGGCCTGGAACGGCTGGTGGGTAGCCTATCGTAAAGTGCCGTCGTTCATTGTCACCCTGGCGGGGATGCTGGCCTTCCGCGGGATCTTAATCGGCATCACTAACGGCACCACCGTCTCCCCGACCAGTGCAGCCATGTCGCAGATTGGCCAGAGTTACTTCTCAGATAGCGTGGGCTTTTCCATCGGCGTGGTGGGATTGCTGGCGTTTGTCGCATGGCAGTGGCGTGGACGCATGCGCCGTCAGGCGTTGGGGCTCGCTTCTCCGGCGTCAACGTCGGTGGTGGGGCGTCAGGCGCTCACGGCGGTCATTGTGCTGGGCGCCATCTGGCTTTTAAACGACTACCGCGGTGTCCCGACACCCGTCCTGCTGCTGGCACTTTTACTGCTGGCCGGTATGTTTATGGCGACGCGCACCGCATTTGGCCGCCGTATTTATGCCATTGGCGGCAACCTTGAAGCTGCCCGCCTCTCGGGTATCAATGTCGAGCGTACCAAGCTGGCGGTCTTCGCCATTAACGGCCTGATGGTCGCTATCGCCGGGCTGATCCTCAGCTCGCGTCTGGGCGCCGGTTCTCCCTCCGCCGGTAACATCGCCGAGCTGGATGCTATCGCCGCCTGCGTCATTGGCGGCACCAGCCTCGCAGGGGGTATCGGTAGCGTGGCGGGCGCGGTGATGGGCGCATTTATCATGGCGTCGCTGGATAACGGGATGAGTATGATGGACGTCCCGACGTTTTGGCAGTATATCGTCAAGGGGGCCATTCTTTTACTGGCAGTCTGGATGGATTCGGCCACCAAGCGACGGGCCTGATAACGGTATTGTGACTTAATTAGGAAGTGAGCCATGTTTGAAAAGCGTCACCGCATTACGTTGTTATTCAATGCCAACAAAGCCTACGACCGTCAGGTGGTGGAAGGTGTGGGTGAATATTTGCAGGCGTCGCAATCCGAATGGGATATTTTTATTGAAGAAGATTTCCGCACCCGTCTGGAGAACATCAAAGACTGGCTGGGCGATGGCGTTATCGCCGACTATGACGATCCCGTCATCGAACAGTTGCTGACCGACGTCGACGTTCCGATTGTGGGCGTCGGCGGCTCCTACCATTCGCCCGAACACTATCCTCCGGTTCACTATATTGCCACCGATAACCATGCCCTGGTCGAGGCCGCGTTTCTCCATTTAAAAGAGAAAGGCGTCCACCGCTTTGCGTTTTACGGCCTACCCGCCACCAGCGGCAAGCGCTGGGCCGTTGAGCGTGAACACGCGTTTTGCCAGCTGGTCGCGCAGGAGAAGTATCGCGGCGTGGTCTATCAGGGGCTGGAAACCGCGCCGGAAAACTGGCAGCACGCGCAAAACCGCCTCGCTGACTGGCTGCAAACGCTGCCGCCGCAAACCGGTATCATTGCCGTAACGGACGCGCGTGCGCGCCACGTGCTGCAGGTCTGCGAACACTTACATATTCCGGTGCCCGAAAAGCTGTGCGTGATTGGCATTGATAATGAAGAACTGACCCGCTATCTGTCCCGCGTGGCGCTTTCCTCCGTTGCCCAGGGCACTCGTCAGATGGGCTATCAGGCGGCGAAGCTGCTGCATCGCCTGCTCGATAAAGAATCTCTGCCGCTTCAGCGCCTGCTGGTGCCTCCTGTTCGCGTCGTAGAACGTCGTTCAACCGATTATCGCTCCTTAAGCGACCCGGCCGTCATTCAGGCCATGCACTATATTCGCAACCACGCCTGCAAAGGGATTAAGGTCGATCAGGTGCTGGATTCGGTGGGTATTTCGCGTTCGAATCTGGAGAAGCGTTTTAAAGAAGAGGTGGGCGAAACTATTCATGCCGTCATCCATGCTGAAAAGCTGGAGAAAGCACGCAGCCTGCTCATCTCCACATCGCTGTCGATCAACGAAATCTCGCAGATGTGCGGTTACCCGTCGCTGCAATATTTTTATTCGGTGTTTCGCAAAGAGTATGACACCACGCCGAAAGAGTATCGGGATCGCCACAGCGAGGTGCTGATCTAGAAAAGAAAACGCCTTCCGGTGGAAGGCGTTTTTTTGAGATTACATATGGGCGGCGATTAAGCGCTGGTTATCCTGGTACATAGCAAACAGATAGTTGTTATAGCTCTGTCCCTTCGTCGAATACCCTTTCAGCTTGTGGATCATCGTACTGGCCGTCACTTCCTGGTCCGCTTTACGCAGCTGAGCGCGTGATTTACGGAACGATGAGTAGGCCGGGTGCGTGTTCAGATTCACCACATAGGCGCTAACGGAATCTTTCACGGATTCAAACTGCGAATAGCCTTTCACTTTGCCCGGCGCATTAGTACAACGGCCTTTCACGCATTTCATGCCGAAAAGGTTGTTGTTGCTACGCGCAAGCTTAGAAGTCCCCCAGCCGCTTTCGGCTGCAGCCATGGTCGCAACCATACTGCCTGGGATGATATCCACACGCTCAAGGAGAGCGTTCCACGGCACACGACGCGTGTTACCGTTCCAGCTCAGCTTGTAGCGCTTCGTGATATCCTTCAGACGCGCGCGCTCGGATGGCGACCAGCGGCTATCGTACTGTTTGGAAATCAGCCAGTTACGATCCGCAGTAATCGCGGCATTTTGACTCGTGATGTAAGGCATTACCGTCCGGAGAAACGCTTTTTTCCTTGGTGTTCCGGAAGGGTATTTTCGCAAATCAGGAAGTGAACTACTCTTTGCACTATTGCGAGAATACTCTTGTTTACTGCTAACCTTACTACTTGTCGTCTTTATTACGTGGGCTTTCTTACTCGTTGTATCCGTGTGCGTCTTCGCAAGCACCTCACCCGAAAATGCCGTGGTGAGTAACATGAGTATCGCAGCCCCATATCGTCGAATGGGAGTCGATATCATTAGGTCTCCTGGTCGGATGTAATCATCCTAACACCTTATTTTTTTCACAAATTTGAGAGCGGAATCTCAAATCATATCAAAAATAGACTTCAAGAGCACGTATAGAAATAGTCCAATTCCGAAACTATGTCACCTGAAACTTGCTCATAAAAATATCATTCCACAAAAACTGTGTGCGCTATCGCAGATAACTACCTAATTTTGCGCGAGATCACTCATCCTCACGCATCCTCCTGGCAGAAACCGACAGGGGATGAGTTTTTGCCCCTCGCCTGATGGCACACTGGTCAAAAATGCCGCGACAGGAAAAAGGAATGAAACGTACCGCATTAGCCTTTCTGATGTTACCCGCACTGGCGCATGCCGACTGGTCATCGCCAGGGTTTAGCGCATTTAGCGCCGAAGGCACCGGGGTCTTCACCAGCCAGGCAAAGCTTGCGAAGGGTACGCGTCCTCTTACGCTGAGTTTTGACAAGACGTGCTGGCAGCCTACAGGTGCGATAAAACTCAATGAGATGCTGTCGCTCAAGCCCTGTGACGGCACGCCGCCGCAGTGGCGCCTTTTCCGCGACGGTGAATACCAGATGCGGATTGATACCCGCTCCGGCACGCCCACCCTGCTGCTGACGATTCAGAGCGCCGCAGAACAGCCGGTTGCAAACGTCATCCGTCAGTGTCCGAAGTGGGACGGTAAGCCGCTGACGCTGGACGTCAGCCATACCTTCCCGGAAGGCTCCGTCGTGCGCGACTACTACAGTAAACAGACGACGACGGTGCAGAATGGAAACATCACTCTGCAGCCAGCCGTCAACAGTAACGGCCTGCTGCTGCTTGAGCGCGCCGAAACCGACAGGCCTGCGCCGTTTAGCTGGCAAAATGCCACCGTCTATTTTGTGCTGACCGACCGCTATGCTAATGGTGACCCGGGTAACGACAACAGCTACGGTCGCCATAAAGACGGCATGCAGGAGATTGGCACTTTCCACGGTGGCGACCTCAAGGGGCTCGCCGGCAAGCTCGATTATTTACAGCAGCTGGGAGTGAACGCGCTCTGGATAAGCTCCCCGCTTGAGCAGATCCACGGCTGGGTCGGCGGTGGCACCAAAGGAGATTTTCCTCACTACGCCTATCACGGCTACTACACCCAGGACTGGACAAAACTCGACGCCAACATGGGCACCGAAGATGATTTACGCCATCTTGTCGACGAAGCGCACAAGCGCGGGATCCGCATTCTGTTCGATATCGTTATGAACCACGCTGGCTATGCCACGCTTGCAGACATGCAGGAGTATCAGTTTGGAGCCCTGTACCTGCAGAGTGACGAGCTGAAAAAGACGCTGGGAGAACGCTGGACGGACTGGAAGCCGGGCGCGGGACAAAGCTGGCACAGCTTTAACGACTACATCAACTTCGGCGATAAAGCCGCATGGGAAAAATGGTGGGGTAAAAAGTGGATCCGCACCGACATCGGTGATTACGACAACCCCGGTTTTGATGATTTAACAATGTCGCTGGCGTTTTTACCCGATCTGAAAACGGAATCCACCGTCCCTTCCGGGTTGCCCAATTTCTATCAATACAAGCCCGATACCCACGCGAAAGCGATTCCGGGCTATACCCCGCGCGACTACCTGACCCACTGGCTCAGCCAGTGGGTACGTGACTACGGCATCGACGGTTTTCGGGTGGATACGGCGAAACACGTTGAGCTTGCGGCCTGGAAACAGCTGAAAGACCAGGCAAGCCAGGCGCTGGCCGCCTGGAAAGGCGCTCACCCGGACAAAAAGATCGACAACGCACCGTTCTGGATGACCGGGGAATCCTGGGGCCACGGGGTGTTGCAGAGCGATTATTACCGTCACGGTTTTGACGCGATGATTAACTTTGACTATCAGGAGCAGGCGGCAAAGGCGGTGGATTGCCTGGCCGATATGGATCTCACCTGGCAGCAGATGGCGGAAAAGCTGCAAAACTTCAACGTGCTGAGCTATCTCTCATCACACGATACGCGTCTGTTCCGCGAAGGGAGCCAGCGCGCGGCGGAGCTGCTCCTGCTGGCGCCGGGCAGCGTGCAAATCTATTACGGGGATGAGTCTGAGCGTCCATTCGGGCCAACAGGCTCCGACCCGCTGCAGGGCACCCGTTCGGATATGAACTGGCAGGACGTTACGGGCAAGCAGGCCTCAACCGTCGCCCACTGGCAAACGCTGGGTCAGTTCCGCGCCCGCCACCCGGCGATAGGTGAAGGCAAACAAACCACGCTGTCGCTGAAAGAGGGATATGGCTTCGTACGTGAACATGATGGCGATAAGGTGATGGTCGTCTGGGCGGGGAATCAGTAGATCATCCCCCTCACCCTAACCCTCTCCCCATGGAGAGAGGGGAGGAGCTCCAGAACTATTCACTACACAAACCCACTCTCGCCCTATAAAACAACAAATCCGACCACACCACCCGATTTGCACCAGCACGGTGCTAGCGTTATGGTTACCCACTTTCAAAATAAGCTCGACAGATCACCTGCTATGACGTTTTCACTTTTCGGCGACAAATTTACCCGCCATTCAGGCATTACTCGCCTGATGGAGGACCTCAACGACGGGCTGCGCACACCGGGCGCAATCATGCTCGGCGGCGGAAACCCGGCTCAAATTCCGGAGATGACGACCTATTTCCAGACGCTGCTCGCTCAGATGCTGGAAAGCGGCAAAGCAACCGATGCGCTTTGCAATTACGACGGCCCGCAGGGTAAAACCGAACTGCTGGCACTCCTCGCCGAAATGCTGCGTGACGAGCTGGGCTGGGATATCGAACCACAGAATATTGCACTAACAAACGGCAGCCAGAGCGCATTTTTCTACTTGTTTAACCTGTTCGCAGGGCGTCGCGCCGACGGCACCACCAAAAAAGTGCTGTTCCCGCTGGCGCCGGAGTATATCGGCTATGCCGATTCCGGCCTGGAAGAGGATCTGTTCGTCTCCGCGCGCCCGAACATCGAGCTGCTGCCGGAAGGCCAGTTCAAATATCACGTCGATTTTGAACACCTGCATATTGGTGAAGAGACGGGCATGATCTGCGTATCGCGCCCGACTAATCCAACGGGCAATGTGATCACCGATGACGAGCTGATGAAGCTGGATGCACTGGCAAATCAGCACGGCATTCCGCTGGTAATCGATAACGCCTACGGCGTACCGTTCCCGGGCATTATCTTCAGCGAAGCACGTCCGCTGTGGAACCCGAACATTGTCCTGTGCATGAGCCTCTCTAAGCTGGGCCTGCCGGGCAGCCGCTGCGGCATCATCATCGCCAATGAGAAAATCATCACCGCCATTACCAATATGAACGGTATTATCAGCCTTTCACCGGGCGGCATTGGCCCGGCGATGATGTGCGAGATGATCAAACGCAAGGATCTGCTGCGTCTGTCGAATGACGTGATTAAGCCTTTCTATTACCAGCGCGTTCAGGAAACAATCGCGACAATTCGCCGCTATTTGTCGGAAGAACGCTGCCTGATCCACAAGCCTGAAGGAGCGATTTTCCTGTGGCTGTGGTTTAAGGATTTGCCTATCACTACTGAACTGCTCTACCAGCGCCTTAAAAAGCGCGGCGTGCTGATGGTTCCGGGCGATTATTTCTTCCCGGGACTGGATAAGCCATGGCCCCATACCCATCAGTGCATGCGCATGAACTACGTCCCCGACCCGGAAAAAATCGAAGCGGGGGTTAAAATTCTCGCCGAAGAAATCGAAAAAGCCTGGCTCGAAGGCAATTGTTAAATAATTAGGCTCTTCAAATGAAGAGCCTTATTTTTCCGCGATCTGAATCTTACAATAAGGATATACCCTGTAGCGATTCATTTATCATCCCCATTGAGTTTTCTTAGGAATATTCCTTTAATTTACGCCCGCTAACTACTCTCTCAATAATTAAGCACCGATTAAACACCCTAACTTATTGTTATTTTAAATAACCACCTACACCGAAGAAAAATACCTTCTTCAGCCACTTTCATGCATATTTAAAAATACTGCATATACTCACTAATACGCCGCTCGGCGTTCTTTTGCGTGGAGTATTCATATGCTACCTAATAATGTTAGTCGCATCAGCGCTATTGCTGTTGCGGTACTGCTCGCGTTCTCTCTTTCTGCCTGTAGTGGAAGCGGTGGCGGATCTCACTCAACAGCCAAAAATAACCCTGCAACGGGAAGCAGCAGCGGCTCAGATGATGGAAGTGGCACAACCGCGAGCAATGGCGGTTCGGGCAGCAACGGATCGGGCACCGGAACGGGTTCAGGTACCGGGACAGGCGCTGGTGACGGAACGGGTTCTGGTTCAGGATCGGGCTCAGGCTCAGGCTCAGGCTCAGGCTCAGGCTCAGGCTCAGGGGGCAGTGGAGGAACAACTACCGCAGGCGTAAATACGATACTGGGTGATGCTGGTAAAACCGTGACCAGCGTCGGATCCACTGTGGATGGCCTCGGAAGCCAGCTTCAAACAAATAATCCCGTCACGTCAACCGTTTCAACCACCGTCAGCGGTGTTGGCAGTGCCGTGTCCACCGTGGGGACAGGCGTCACGACTGGCGTTGGCGATCCAAACAACCCGAACGGTGTGGGTACAACGGTTAAAGGCGTGACCACGTCGGTCACCTCCCTCGGCAATACCGTTTCAACGGTAGGCACGGGTCTGGCGAGTTCCACTTCCGGAACACCGGTCAGCGGCGTAACGGGCCTGACGGGCAGCGTGGTAAACAGTTCCGGGCAACTGGTCAGTAACACCGGCACGGGTCTCACCAACACGGTAAGCAGCCCTGCAGTCACTCAGGTAACAACCGATACCACGACCCTGGCTAACAAGACGCTGGGCGGAGTACAAGGCGTGACGCAAACCGTAGGCACCACAACGGGTCTCGGCACACCGGTCAACGGTCTGCTGACCCAGGTGGGTGGCACCGTCAGCGGCGTAGGGACCAACATTAGCAGCAGCAATAGCGGGCTTAGCGGTGTCGGTCAGGTCGTTCAAAATGTCGGCCAGACGGTCACGGATAGCGGTACGCTAGTGAAACCCACATCAACCACCGGAGGCAGCGGCACAGGATCTCTGACGGCCGATGCCAATGTGACAGCCACAAACAATAGCCTGAGCACAACGGTCAATACCACCCTCAATACGCTGACGGCGGGTGTAACGGCCAATGCAGGCACAACCCAAAATACATCTACGACAAACCCGATTAATGGGCTCAACACGTTAACCACGAGTCTACTGACGTCAAAACAGTAATCCTTTTATTGCCTGTCTGCGCCCCTGGTTCAGGGGCGCTTTATTCAGCGACACTTACCCCAACCGGGGATGACGAACAGGGATTGCGCGATGAAACACCACTTCCTTTTTTCGCTGACGGGGCTGGTTGTGCTGAGCATGGCCCGCGCCGATACTCTGCCCTCTATTATTAACCCCGATAACCCGGCACAAGTTTCTCGTAACGTTGCCCCCGAACAGACTGAAGCCGTTCAACAGCCGACCGTCAAAATAGAAAAACCGAAGTCAACGCTGACGCCTGAAACGCCCATTACCATTAATCACATTCAGTTTATTGGCGGCACGCGTTATTCCTTGAAGGAATTACTTCAGCCCTTCAGACCTTACGCCGGAAAAACCGTGCCGCTAAAAACGCTCACGGGGCTGGTAAACGATATTACGGCGCGCTACAAGGCTGACGGTTTTCCGCTCTCTTATGCCTGGCTGCCCGATAATAATTTCCAGCAGGGCAATATTAAAATTGTTCTGGTTGAAGGCTATGTCGCTCATAGCGACATCACCAGTAATAACCCCCACATCGCTGAACGTCTTAAACGTCTGTCCGAAAAAATCATGGCGGAAAAACCGCTCTCACAGGATACGTTCGACCGCTACAGCCAGCTGATGACGCGCACCCCGAACGTTCCGGTTACGGCTAACGCGCAGCTGCCAACCAATATCTATGGCGCGGCGGCGATGCAAATAACCGGCAACCAGGAGCGGAGCTGGAATATCGCCTCGACGATCGATACCCGTAAAGGGCAAGATTTAATGATGCTGAACGGCACGCTCAGCAACATGACAAGCTATGGCGATCAGCTTGGCGTTGCCACGCTTGTGCCGTTAGATAGCCACACGCGAAAAAACTATGTCGGGCTCAACTGGCAGCAGTTTTTAAACGATGAAGGGCTGACGATGCAGCTCAAAGGCAGCTATTACCATGAAGAGCCGCGAGATTTTTCTCCCCTGCTCTCTTTGCCGAATAATATCAGCGTCGATTCGAAGCAAAAAACAACGCAATACAACGGCGGCGTGACGTTTGGCTATCCCCTGCTGCTGACGCAAAAATCACAAATTAATCTGACCAGCGGTTTTGATTACACCGACCGCCAGGATGATTATGCTCTGCAGGCCAGACTGCAGGGCAAAACCTATAGCCTTGACTCCGTCAATCAGCACGCGCGTTATCCCGCCCTGGAAGTCGGCATCAACGGTGCACATCAATTCACAACCGCCAGCATCAGCGGCCGACTCAACGTTCGTCAGGGTATTGATGCGATGGGTGCCGATATCGTCTCGGCCCCCAGGCCCGATATTAATTTTACGCTCACGAAAAGCTATCTGGACGCAGCCTGGCTGTTTGCCGATAAATGGCGGCTATCAACCTCCTGGGAGGGAGACTGGTCAAATAACACGTTGCCCGAGCCCGAACGCGTTAGCTTCGGTGCCCAGCGCTTTGGCCGAGGATATCAGGACAGTGAAGCAAGCGGTGACTACGGCTACGGCGGGCAGGTAGAACTGCGCTATATCCAGATGCGAAAAGAGAGCACCTGGCTTGCCACCATCCAGCCCTATATCCTGGCCGATATCGCGCAAACCTGGTTTAACACGCCCGGTTTGCCCCACCAACGGCTCGGGTCAGTAGCTACCGGCGTGATGGTAGGCGATACGCGCCACTATAGCATCACGCTTGAGGCGGCAAGACCCGTCGGGGATGTTCCGACAGACAGTCGCAACAGAGACTGGCGCTACAGCCTGACGTTTACCTGGAATTTCAATAAAATGCAGTAAGCTTTTCAGCCCGAAGACTGGCAGGATCAACACAGCGCAGCGCGTGGGTTGGACAGGCCTCCACGCAGGCCGGTCCGCCTTCGCGATGCAGGCACAAATCACATTTCAGCGCTTGTGCCTTACCCCCATCCAGACGCACCTGCATCGCCCCAAACGGACAGGCAACCATACAGCTCTTGCAGCCAATACAGCGCGTCTGCTCAACAAGCCAGGCGACTGCCGTACGTCTGATGGCATGGGTTGGGCAGACATTGGCACAAGGGGCGTCCTCGCACTGATGGCAACCCACAGCCGTAGTGTAGGCGTCCCCCTTCACCACCCGCAGGCGAGAGGTAAAAGCCTCTGCGGTCAAGTCATCCTGATGCGCAACCGCACAGGCCACTTCACAGGTGCGGCACCCGATGCATTTTTCCGCATCCGCCATGATAAATCGGTTCATCTGTTACGCCTCTCGTACGTTAAAACCCAGCTCTTTTGAGATCGCATACGGAACGCGGCCGTGGATATCAAACACCAGCTCATCATACATGGCGCTCAGTTCAGTGATGGTATTCCGCGTCAAAGGTTGGATCTCAACGCCATGTAGATCTTGCCCATTGCGGAGCAGTAGAGAGGCATATGCTAGCCGATTCAGATCCCGGATATGCAGCAGGAACTGCTCGACAGGCACGATCGTAGGCCGGGTAAGGCGAACCTGCCCCCGGCTTTACCGCATCAGAAACGCCAGGTCAGGCCGGTCATCAGCGCGAAGCTGTCGTCGCGGTCGATCATCGGGCTGTTCTTCACGTCGTCAGGCAACACGGTGTAAACCGCGCTGGCGTTGAGGTACAGATTCTGGGTTAACTGATATTTAGCCGCCAGGCCAACGTATGGCGTCCAACTGTCGCCAGCGGTGTATTTATCCAGTCCGGAGCGGCGAGACTCGCTGCCGGATACGCCGTAGTAATAGTCGTTATAGCTTTCGTCGCTGTAGAAAACACCAACAGAAGGTGTCAGGGTCAGGCGCTCCATTTTGATCGGACGGAAGTACGATACCTCGCCCACCACGCCGCCGCTTTCATCCATCGCATCGCCAGAAACGGCCACTTTCAGCGACCCCCAGCTTTCGTGACGGTAGTACGCCCCACCGAGGAACGCAGATGCTTTACGCTCATCAAGCTGCTTCATCTGATGATCGTCGTTGTCATCAGGATCGAAATGCAGCGGCATCCACGTTGCGGTCAGGCTGAGTTCATTTTTTGCGTCTTTCCACAGGATCCATCCACCCGTGGTCTGGCGAACATAAAAGCGATCGCCTTCGTAGCTAATTAACGGTACTGCGGTAGTATTTTCGTTATAGCCTTTGTAAGGAGACTCATTAAATACAGCCCCCGCTCCAAGTGAAAAATCACCAGCCATGGCAGACGTTGATGCAAATAACGTGGCCGCGATGAGTAAATTGTATTTAATAGTCATTCTATGTAATCCATTTAAATGCCAAACAAGCGAGGCGCATAATAATGGTTACAAAATTGCCAATGCAACGCTGCGGTTTATATAATATTATATATAAAATCATATAGATGGGTGTGCATGATGAGTACATTACAGCTAAAACCACGCGAATTAAAAATTATCTCCGTCATTGCAGCCACCCACAGCATTGGTGATGCCGCCGCCCTGCTGGGCATGGCGCAGGCCAACGTCAGTAAATATCTGTCTGATTTTGAAACGCGGGTTGGACTCAAGGTTTTTGAGCGCACCACGCGCCAGCTTGCCCTGACCCAGTTTGGTGAAGCGTTGCTCCCTTACGTTAATGCAACACTGGATAAGAACAGCCAGCTTGTGAATTTCATTGCGGATTATAAGCACGAAAAGCGCGGAAAAGTGACGATCTATGCCCCAACCGGCATCGTGACCTACCTCGCGCGACACGTGATCCATCAGATAGAAGACATCGGTGACATTCGCATCTCTTTGAAAACCTACAATCTGGACCGGAATGAATTTTCAGAAGGCGTTTCCTTTCCGGATGACTGCGACATTTTAATTACTTATACGCAGCCTAAAGACGAAAGTCTGGTTGCCAGCGTTCTGACACAATATTCCGTTACGGCCTTCGCAACCGTGGAGTATTTAAATAAACACCCCTTAACGGGACCGGAAGATTTAATTAATCACTCCTGTATTCTCATTGACTCCATGCTGGTTGATGATGCCAACATCTGGCGTTTCCGAGTGCACGGCAGCGATGACGTGCATGACTACCGGGTGACCGGTAATTATATTTGCGACAATACGCAGACGGCTCTGGAGCTGGCAAGAAATAATCTTGGGATTGTTTTTGCACCAAAAGAAAGTCTGAAAAAAGAATTAACGCAAGGGATGCTGGTCCCCTGCTTCCCGCATCAGGAAGAGTGGTGGCTCGATCTGACGGCCATCTTCCGCAAACGCGAATACCAGCCCTGGCGCGTGCAATACGTACTGGATGGCGTTCTGAACTGCCTGCGCCAGCAAATTGCTCAGGCCGTGCATGGACGGCCTGAGCTGGGTGATTAAAACAGCCCCAGCGGCTTATCGGAGTAGCTGACCAGCAAACATTTCGTCTGCTGATAATGCTCCAGCATCATCTTGTGGGTTTCACGCCCGATGCCCGATTGCTTATAACCGCCAAATGCCGCGTGCGCCGGATAGGCGTGGTAGCAGTTGGTCCAGACGCGCCCGGCCTGAATGCCTCTTCCCATTTTATAGGCCAGATTACCGTTGCGGCTCCAGACGCCTGCTCCCAGACCATACGGCGTGTCGTTGGCAATCTCCAGCGCCTCCTCCATCGTTTTGAAGGTGGTCACGGCCAGTACCGGTCCGAAAATTTCTTCCTGGAAGACGCGCATGTTGTTTTGACCGAACAGGATCGTCGGCTCCAGATAATACCCGTCCTGCAGATCCCCACCGAGTACCTTACGACGCCCGCCGGTGAGAATATCCGCCCCCTCTTTCTTGCCGATGTCGATGTAGTTGAGGATAGTTTCCAGCTGTCCATGCGAGACCTGCGCCCCCATCTGCGTGGCGTTATCGAGCGGGTTACCGCTGCGGATAGACTCGACGCGGCGAATGGCCCGCTCCATAAAGCGCTCATAGATGGACTCCTGCACCAGCGCGCGGCTTGGGCAAGTGCAGACTTCGCCCTGGTTAAACGCAAACAGCGCAAACCCTTCCAGTACTTTATCGAAGAAGGCATCCTCTTCCTCCATTACGTCTGCGAAGAAGATGTTCGGGGATTTCCCGCCCAGCTCGAGGGTCACCGGGATAATGTTCTGCGTGGCGTACTGCATGATCTGCTGGCCCACCTCCGTCGACCCGGTAAACGCCACTTTGGCGATCCGTTTTGAGGTGGCCAGATATTCCCCTATCTCCCCGCCCGCACCGTTGACCACGTTAATCACGCCCGGCGGCAGAAGATCGCCAACGATTTCCATCAGCAGCAGCACTGAGAGCGGAGTCAGACGCGCCGGTTTGAGCACAATGCAGTTTCCCGCCGCCAGCGCGGGCGCCATTTTCCAGCTCGCCATCAGCAGCGGGAAGTTCCACGGAATGATTTGCCCGACGACGCCCAGCGGTTCGTGGAAGTGATACGCCACGGTATCGCTGTCTACCTCGCTTATTCCTCCCTCCTGAGCGCGAATGCAGGAAGCAAAATAGCGGAAGTGGTCAATGGCCAGCGGCACGTCTGCCGCCATCGTTTCCCGTATCGGCTTGCCGTTATCCCAGGTTTCCGCCGTCGCCAGCAGCTCCAGATTCTGCTCCATCCGGTCGGCGATTTTGAACAGGATCGCCGCCCGGTCCTGCACGGAGGTGTGAGCCCATTTTTCTTTCGCTTTGTGCGCCGCATCCAGCGCCAGGTCTATATCACGCTTGCCGGAGCTGGCAATTTCGCACAGCGGCTGGCCGGTAACGGGAGTCAGGTTGGAATAGTATTCGCCGTCGACGGGAGCTACCCAGTCGCCGCCAATAAAGTTGTCATAACGAGGCTTCAGCTTGAGGGGAAAACCATACTCGCCGGGCTGGATACGCGATGAGGGAGGATTGTTTGTCATGTCCGTCTCCTTGCTGTTGGTGTACAACAAGGGTAGTTCCGGCTGGCGATTTTCTCGCCAACCGGTAACGGTGTTTACGACGGAGGTCACGGAGTTTCAGGAAATAATAACGAATCGCGCAACAGATGATCGTTACCGCGACGGCGGGTAAAGCCGATGCGGTTGAAATACTCCAGGATCTGGATCGCCAGCTTGCGCCCCACGTTCAGCCGATCGCGGAAATCCGCTGCGCAGGTCGAGCCGCGCGCCTGATCCAGCTCGCGGATCAGGTTGGCAAATGCCACAATACGATCGTTACGGTAATAACGATCTTTCACGATCGCGACTATTAGCCCCTGCTGCGCCGCATGGCGCAATACCTGACGCATCACCTGTTCGTCGGTGTTGGTTTCGCGAGCCAGATCGCGAACCCACCACGGCTCATCGCCAAACAGCGGGGCTGCTTTTTGCCATATCGCCTCCTGCTCTGCGGTGAATCCGGCCTTGTGATCCGGCAGATGCAGCCAGCCGTGGTGGCTTTTAATCGCCCCGCTTTCGCGCATGTTTTCAATCAGCAGCAGCACCAGCGCATCGTCTTCCATCGGCAGCGCCATGCGCCGCAGACGCTCGCGCCCCGGGCCAGGCTCATCCTGATGCTGTCCGTGGTAAGTCGCAAGCGTGTTCAGTATCTTACGCTGCCATTGCGCAGCAACCGGGGCATTGAGCAGGCTGTCTCCGGCCTGAATAAAGCCCGGCTCCTGGGTCAGCTGGCGTAAGCCTTCCCCGCTCAGCTGGCGTGCCCATGCAAAATCACGCAGGCTCACCGCACCGCGATCGAGGTGTACCCGCAGCGCGGCGTTATCCTCTCTGGCCTGCGCCAGCGCGGCCAGCCACTGCAGATATTCAGGTTTACGCTTGCCGCGTCGGGGTGGGTTAAGCGCCACCACGCGCGCCCCGGCCAGCGTTTCCCTTGCAGAAATGTCACGCAGAACCAGACGATCGTTGTCTGCCAGCCAGAGCGGTGAATCGAATACCAGCTCGGCGAGATCGTTTTCCAGCAGCGACACGCGCCCGGTGATATGGCTGGCCGCGTGGTGAATATGCAGCGGCTGCCATTGGGTCAGGGGCACGTTTGCCTGCAGGGAGACGATGACGCGTTCAGACGGTTCAGGTGGGGCATCGGCCAGCAGCCAGTCGCCGCGATTAAGCTGCTCTTTTTCCGCATCCCCGGCAATGTTCAGCGCGATCCGCTGCCCGGCGTGGGCGCGGTCTGCGGGCTGGTTTTGTGCGTGCAGCCCGCGCACGCGCATCGGTTTGTTCACGCCCGTCAGCCAGAGCGTATCACCGACGTTCACTTCGCCGCTCAGCGCCGTACCAGTCACCACAAGCCCCGCACCTTTTACGGTAAACGCCCGATCAATGGCCAGGCGGAAACGATGATGGCTGGCGTGGTCGCGTGATGAAAGCTGCTGTAAGTGGTGGCGAAGTTCGTCGATACCGCGCCCTTCCGTCGCCACGGTGACAAATAGCGACGCGTCGGCAAAACCATACTCCCGCAAGGTCGCCTGTACCGTTTCGCGCACCTCGCTGACGCGTGCGTCATCCACGCGATCGGCTTTGGTCAGCGCCACGGTCAGCTGCGGGTTACCGGTCAGCTGGAGGATCGCCAGGTGCTCGCGGGTTTGCGCCATCACGCCGTCATCGCAGGCCACCACCAGCAGGGCATGATCGATGCCGCCCACGCCCGCCAGCATGTTGGACAGAAACTTTTCATGCCCCGGCACATCAATAAAGCCCAGCACGCGGCCATCAGGCTGGGGCCAGTAGGCATAGCCCAGATCGATGGTCATGCCGCGCTTTTTCTCTTCCGGCAGGCGGTCGGCGTTTACGCCGGTAATGGCCTGCAGTAACGTGGTTTTTCCGTGGTCAACGTGACCGGCGGTGGCAATAATCATTTCAACAACATCTCCAGAAATCGCTCTTCATCTTCAAGGCAGCGCAAATCCAGCCACATTCGGCCATCGTAAATCCGCCCGATAACCGGCGTCGAGAGACCGCGCCAGCGCGACGACAGGGCTTCCAGATGGCCGCCGCGCCCGTCACGCGGCGTGAACGTCAGCGCTTCACTCGGCAGCCTGTCCACCGGCAGCGAACCGCTGCCAATCTGCGACTGGCAGGGCTCAATGCGAACGTCAAAATCGGGGTAGTGCGCGGCGACGCGCGGCAGCAGAAGTTCAGCCTGGGCGCGAATCGAGGCGGCATCGCGGCTTAACAGTCGCAGCGTGGGCAGGCGGTCGGCCAGTTTCTCCGGGTGGAGATAGAGCCGCAGCGTAGCGTCCAGGGCGGCAAGCGTCATTTTATCGGCGCGCAGGGCGCGCTTGAGCGGATGCTGCTGCAGCTGCGCAATCAGCTCGCGCTTGCCGACGATAATCCCGGCCTGCGGCCCGCCCAGCAGTTTGTCGCCGGAAAAGCTGACCAGGCTAACGCCCGCCGCAATCATCTCCTGCGGCATCGGCTCTTTTGGCAGCCCGTACAGGCTCAGATCCACCAGCGAGCCGCTGCCGAGATCGGCAATCACCGGTATGTTCAGTTCGCGCCCAATCGCCGCCAGCTCCGCCTCTTCAACCGTTTTGGTGAAGCCTTCAATATGATAATTGCTGGTGTGGACCTTCATCAGCAGGGCAGTATTTTCATTCACTGCCGCGCGATAGTCTTTCGCATGGGTACGGTTGGTGGTGCCCACTTCATGCAGCGTACAGCCCGCCTGGCGCATCACGTCCGGAATACGAAATGCCCCGCCAATCTCCACCAGCTCGCCGCGGGACACCACTACCTCTTTGCCGCTGGCGGTGGACGCCAGCATCAGCAGCACCGCTGCGGCGTTGTTATTCACAATGCAGGCATCTTCCGCGCCGGTCAGCTGGCACAGCAGCTCCGCCAGCGCGTGGTCGCGATGCCCGCGTCCGGCGCCGTCCAGATCGTACTCCAGCGTTACAGGCGCTTGCATGGCCTGCACGACGGCGGCAACGGCCTCTTCCGCCTGCTGGGCTCGCCCGAGGTTGGTATGCAGTACGGTACCGGTCAGGTTAATCACCGGGCGTAACGCGCTTTGCGCCTTCTCATCCAGCCGCTGTTCAACTTCCTGCTCCCACGCACTGCACCAGTCGGGCAAGGCGTTTTCTGCCTGAATCGCGCAGCGGGCTTCGTCCTGAAGCAGGCGTAACATTTCCACCGTCGCGGTATGGCCGAAGCGCTCAACAACAGCATAAATGCGGGGCTCGCGAAGGAGACGGTCGGTAGCGGGGATCTGGCTGTACAGCGAACGATGAGTAGTCATGAAAGCGCCTGGCGAGTAAATATCTTCCCCCCTCCCGACGGGAGAGGGAGTTAACATGTAGAGGGATTGTACCGCCTCCGACGCCGAAGTGTTATAACCCGCGTCAAGCCTTTGGCGGTTCGGTACGGGCAAAGCTCTCGCGGCTAAAAAGCGTGTCTGCAAGCTTCACCAGCAGCGGACGGTCGACGCACCAGCCAGGGGAAACCCGGCGGAAGTTGAGATAGCCGATGGCGCAGGCGATGGCGATAGTTGCCAGGTTCAGGCTGTCGGTGTCGATCTTTCCCTCCCGGATAAGCTGTTCGCACCTGTCCAGGCTGCGGCTGATTTTTTCCCGCTGGCGTAACAGTTCCGTTTCCGACTGCTGGGCAACGGGCCTGGCCTGTTCACGCACGGAGGTTAACGCCGCATCCATAATGCCATCGGCCAGGGCTTCAATTTGCTTCACCGCCAGCGCCGCTTTTGGGTCAGCCGGCAGCATTGCCGGGGCAACGCCCAGCAGCTCGATATACTCCGCAATAATCGGGGAATCAAACCAGTATTCGCCCTCGTCCGTGACCAGCGCTGGCACTTTTCCCAGCGGATTGTACTGCGCGACGCCGTTTTCCGCGTTGTAGGGCTGTTCATTCACGAATTCAAATTCAATCCCCTTCTCCAGCAGGAGAATCGAGATTTTTCGCACGAAGGGACTGGTATAGCTGCCGATGAGTTTCATTGCCTGATCCTTGATGCCGGAAAAAAGTCAGTATGGATCAAGCGATGAAAAAAGGGCAGGTCTGCATGTCGCATTCCTGCCCTGGAAGGATTAGTGATCGAGGTAGAGGTAGTGCATCCAGCTGGTCATACGCAGCAGTACTTTACGCATGACCGAGACGTGGGCGAAGTGGTCCGAATAGACCGCCACCTGGGCATAGATACCGTCCGGCAGGGCATCGACTTCGGCGTTGGGTTCCAGCTCAATAAGTGCCTGAACACCGTCCGTTCCCGGCACCACCGTCAGCGACTGCAGCGCGCCCTGCGCCTGATAGGTTCCCCCCGGCACCACCGGCAGAATACTGGTGAGCTTCCCGGAGAACACCTGGCCCGGCAGCGCGTTAAACACTACTTCCGCTTCATCGCCCGGCTTCAGACGCAGCAGCGAGTTCTGGCGGAACTGGGCCACAATCTGACGCTTCTGTTCAGGGATAAAGACCATCACCGGACGCAGAGGCAGCGCGGCGGCATAGGTCCCCGGACGTATCAGCACCTGGGTGATGTAACCATCGCTCGGCGCACGCACCACGGTCTGATCCAGGTTGTATTTGGCTTCGGCAAGCTGGGCGCGTAACGACGCAATCTGCGACTGCTCGCCGTTCACCATGCTGTCTAACTGGCTTTGGATCTGCACCTGTTCAGCCACGGAGCCTTTCACCAGCGCATCCTGCGCCAGATAGTTCTGCCGCGCGTTGTCGATATCGCTTTCAGAGAACGGATTCACCTTCGCCTGGCTGCCTTTCAGGTAGCGCTGATAATCTTTATAGAGGCGATCGCGTTCAGCGGAGACGCGCGTGGTATTGGCAACGGCTTCCGCCAGCTGCGCTTTCAGATTATCGATATTGTGCGTCGCGGTCACCAGGTCGGCCTGAAGCCTGTCGACCCGCGCCTGATAGCGGCCTGGATCCAGTTTAAATAACACTTCGCCTTTTTTAATTAGCTGGTTATTTTTATCGGTCACTTCGCTGACCACACCGGTCACCTGCGGCGTGATTGGAATAGAAATAACCGCTTTTTGCGCCGTAAACGTATACGGGTGGTTATAGTTCATTAGCAGAATAAGTCCGGCAACAATAAATACGCCGCCTAATGTTGCGGTGGCAAGCGTCCACTGGTTGACCGGAATTCGGAATATTTTAAAGATGGCCCAGGCAAATGCCACGTAGGTCAAAATAATCAACAGATCCATGATTAGCGCTCCAGCGTGTTCTTATCAGCAGCGGGCTTTACCGCGGCCAGCTTTTGTTCTAATTCGGCCACGCGTTTTGCCAGCGCATCCATGCCCGGGACCTCATCAGGCTTTGTGATGTGGTTTTGCATGCCCCAGCCGCGATCCTCGCGGTACAGCGTGGCCCAAATCCACAGGAATGGCCAGATGGCATGAAGCGTAAACAGGCTAATCCAGCCAGCCGTATGAATGGCATCGGCATGCGGATGGTTACGCTTTTTAGCCATATTATAAGGAATATCATGGATGGCGATGATTCCATAAAAGAGAACCAGAAATACAAAAATCAATACGCCCAGCGCAAAATAGTTGAGAAACATATTCTCCTCACTTAAACAACGTCAACTCATTAAATTAATAAAACGGTACGCAACCTAATTAATTTTTTATAAACACGGGGTTGTGCTTATTATTTCCGAGCAGGGGAGTATGGGTTTTTATAATATCTCCATGCAAGTTTATAAGCGTGTCAAAATATATCCTGAATAATAATAGACTTAACCTTACAATATGAGCGTAATCCACCTTTTAACTTTTCGCCATACCACACATCAAAAGTGGTTTTTTGGCTTATCGTGTCGTGCCATATCATCCTGGCGCTGAAACGCGAAGCAGAGTTTGCCGTCGATCACAGCCGGAGAAATCTGCATAAAAATATTTTGTGAAATCAGTCACAATCCAGAAACAAACACGCCAGAACAAAACGTGACAACAATCACACAAAAGGGTGTGTTTTGCTTTTTTTCTCGCCATCGTATTTTTTTTGCCCATCGTTTTTGTGATTCAGATCACCTCATAGATATCCTCACCCCCCACATTTACGTGACATGAATCACATAAATTTTCACTGTCTGGACAGTTGAACGATTCAGTGCCAGATTTCACAGCATCAGAACAGGGCCCGGCTACCTCTGCCGCCTCATTAACAATAAACCTCGGGCCATAAGCCTTAGCGTAAACAGAAGAAGGGGTGTTTTATGTCATCCGATTTCAAGATCAAAGTTCAAAGCTTTGGTCGTTTCCTCAGCAACATGGTGATGCCAAATATCGGCGCGTTTATCGCGTGGGGTATCATCACCGCATTGTTCATTCCGACAGGGTGGTTGCCTAACGAAACGCTGGCGAAACTTGTTGGCCCAATGATTACCTATCTCCTGCCGCTGCTCATCGGTTTCACCGGGGGTCGTCTGGTGGGCGGTGATCGTGGTGGCGTAGTGGGTGCCATCACAACCATGGGTGTTATCGTCGGTGCGGATATGCCGATGTTCCTCGGTGCGATGATTGCCGGCCCTCTGGGCGGCTGGGCGATTAAGAAATTCGACGTCTGGGTTGATGGTAAGATCAAATCCGGCTTCGAAATGCTGGTGAACAACTTCTCTGCGGGCATCATCGGGATGATCCTCGCCATTCTGGCGTTCCTCGGCATTGGCCCTGCGGTTGAAGTGCTGTCTAAAATTCTCGCGGCAGGCGTTAACTTCATGGTGGCGCACGAAATGCTGCCGCTGGCGTCTATCTTCGTTGAACCGGCGAAAATCCTGTTCCTTAACAACGCCATCAACCACGGTATCTTCTCGCCGCTGGGTATTCAGCAGTCTCACGATCTCGGCAAGTCTATCTTCTTCCTGATTGAAGCCAACCCGGGTCCGGGTATGGGCGTTCTGCTGGCGTACATCTTCTTCGGCCGTGGTAGCGCAAAACAGTCTGCTGGCGGTGCGGCGATCATCCACTTCCTGGGCGGTATCCACGAAATTTACTTCCCGTACGTGCTGATGAACCCACGTCTGATCCTGGCCGTTATCCTCGGCGGTATGACCGGCGTGTTCACCCTGAGCGTGCTGGGCGGCGGTCTGGTTTCTCCAGCTTCTCCGGGTTCTATCCTGGCGGTACTGGCGATGACGCCAAAAGGCGCTTATTTCGCGAACCTCGCAGCTATCTTTGCGGCAATGGCCGTCTCCTTCGTGGTCTCTTCTATCCTGCTGAAAACCAGCAAAGTGAAAGAAGATGATGACATCGAAGCCGCAACCCGTCGTATGCACGACATGAAAGCCGAATCCAAAGGCGCGACGCCACTGGCAGCCGGTGATGTCTCTAACGACCTGAGCCACGTGCGTAAAATCATCGTTGCCTGCGACGCCGGTATGGGTTCCAGCGCGATGGGTGCAGGCGTGCTGCGTAAGAAAGTGCAGGATGCGGGCCTGACCAACATCTCCGTGACCAACAGCGCCATTAACAGCCTGCCGCCGGATGTTGACCTGGTCATCACGCACCGCGATCTGACCGAACGCGCCATGCGCCAGGTGCCGCAGGCACAGCACATTTCGCTGACCAACTTCCTCGACAGCGGCCTGTACACCAGCCTGACCGAACGTCTGGTGGCCGCGCAGCGTCACGAAGACAACGAAGTGAAAGTGCGCTCCAGCCTGCAGGACAGCTTTGACGAGAGCAATGCACACCTGTTTAAGCTGGGTGCGGAAAACATCTTCCTCGGTCGTACCGCGGCCACCAAAGAAGACGCGATTCGCTTTGCCGGTGAGCAGCTGGTGAAAGGCGGCTACGTTCAGCCTGAATATGTCGACGCGATGCTGGAACGTGAAAAACTGACGCCAACCTACCTGGGCGAATCCATCGCGGTGCCGCACGGAACGGTTGAAGCGAAAGATCGCGTCCTGAAAACCGGCGTCGTATTCTGTCAGTATCCGCAGGGCGTGCGCTTCGGTGAAGAAGAAGACGACATCGCCCGTCTGGTAATTGGTATCGCCGCTCGCAACAACGAGCACATTCAGGTGATTACCAGCCTGACCAACGCGCTGGACGATGAGTCCGTCATTGAGCGTCTGGCCAATACCACCAGCGTGGAAGAAGTGCTGGCTCTGCTGAACAAATAAGTTCTCTTCCCTCTCCCTCCGGGGAGAGGGCTAGGGTGAGGGGATAAACGTTCCTCACCCCAGCCCTCTCGGGTAAAAACATTGATGAAGGTTAACACTATGAAAGCATTACATTTTGGCGCAGGTAATATCGGTCGTGGTTTTATCGGTAAACTGCTGGCAGACGCGGGCATTACCCTGACATTCGCCGATGTGAATCAGGTCGTCCTGGATGCCCTGAATGCCCGTCATAGCTATCAGGTCCATGTGGTGGGCGAAAACGAGCAGGTTGAGACAGTATCTGGCGTCAACGCGGTCAGCAGCATCGGTGAAGACGTTATTGACCTGATCGCCAGCGTCGATCTGGTCACCACCGCCGTGGGTCCGGTCGTCCTTGAGCGAATCGCCCCTGCGGTTGCAAAAGGCCTGGCAAAACGTAAAGCGCAGGGCATCGACACCCCGCTGAACATCATCGCCTGTGAAAACATGGTGCGCGGCACTACGCAGCTGAAAGGCCACGTTCTTAACGCGGTGGCAGACGAAGACAAAGCCTGGGTTGAAGCGCACGTGGGTTTTGTGGATTCCGCCGTGGATCGCATCGTTCCGCCTTCCGAATCCGCGACCAACGACCCGCTGGAAGTGACCGTAGAAACCTTCAGCGAGTGGATCGTCGATAAAACCCAGTTTAAAGGCGCGCTGCCGACCATTCCGGGAATGGAATTAACCGATAACCTGATGGCATTTGTCGAACGCAAGCTCTTCACGCTGAACACCGGGCATGCTATAACCGCGTACCTCGGAAAATTGGCCGGTCATCAGACCATTCGTGACGCGATCCTCGATGAGAAGATCCGCGCGGTGGTAAAAGGGGCAATGGAAGAGAGCGGCGCGGTGCTGATCAAACGCTACGGTTTTGATGCTGAGAAACACGCAGCATACATCCAGAAAATCCTCGGTCGCTTTGAAAACCCGTATCTGAAAGATGACGTTGAGCGCGTGGGCCGCCAGCCGCTGCGCAAGCTAAGCGCGGGCGATCGCCTGATTAAGCCGCTGCTGGGCACGCTGGAATACGGCCTGCCGCATGCCAACCTGGTGAAAGGGATTGCCGCAGCGATGCACTACCGCAGCGAGCAGGACCCACAGGCGATTGAGCTGGCTCAGCTGATTGATGATAAAGGCGCGCAGGCTGCGCTGGCGCAGATCTCCGGTCTGGACGCCAACAGCGACGTGGTTGCGGAGGCGGTCAACGCATACAACGCAACCAAATGATGCAGAATGCGGCGCAGGTAATCCTGCGCCCTGATTACAGATTGTCAGATATGCAGGCAATAATGGAACAAACCCAGGCCTTTGAAAATCGTGTGCTTGAGCGTCTGAATGCTGGCAAAACCGTACGAAGTTTCCTGATTGCCGCCGTCGAGCTGTTAACCGAGGCGGTGAATATCCTGGTGCTTCAGGTGTTTCGCAAAGACGACTACGCGGTAAAATATGCTGTAGAACCGTTACTGGACGGAGACGGACCGCTGGGCGATCTATCCGTGCGTCTGAAGCTGATTTATGGTCTTGGCGTGCTCAACCGACAAGAGTATGAAGATGCGGAGCTGCTAATGGCGCTGCGCGAAGAGCTCAATCATGACGGTAACGAGTATACCTTTACCGACGATGAGATTCTGGGGCCCTTCGGCGAGCTGCACTGCGTTACTGCGCTGCCCCCTGCTCCCCATTTTGATAACAGCGACCCTGAGCTTTACGCGATGCAAAAGCTGCGTTATCAACAGGTTGTCCGTTCCACGATGGTTCTCTCCCTGACTGAGCTGATTTCCCGAATCAGCTTAAAAAAAGCGTTTCAGAAGTAAGCCTGCTCACATTGGTGTATCCTTCCCTGTAAATTCCCCGTTTTCAGAGTCATTTGTTATGAAAGAAGTCGAAAAGAACGAAATTAAACGCCTGAGCGACCGCCTGGATCTGATCCGCCACCAGATGGCTGGCCTGTCGCTGGTCGATTCCGCCGAGAAATACGCCGAGCTTGAGAAAGAGACCGCGAAGCTGGAAGCGGAAATCGAGCGCCTGCGCGAAGTCAAAGGCCAGAAGCTGAGCAAAGAAGCGCAGAAGCTGATGAACATGCCGCACCGCCGCGCCATCACCAAAAAAGAACAGGCCGACATGGGCAAGCTGAAGAAAAGCGTCCGCGGTCTGGTGGTGGTACACCCGATGACCGAGCTTGGCCGCGAAATGGGCCTGAAAGAGATGACGGGCTTTTGTAAGACCGCGTTCTGATTTCATGCCGGGTGGCGCTGCGCTTACCCGGCCTACTCTTTTCCCCTTCGCGTGAATTGGTCCAACCAATAGCGCAATCAATCCTTCCCCGGTTCACAATTCCATTATTTCCGCTCACAAAACCATTGCTAGCTCATAACATCTGGTTAACCATTCATTGTCATTAACCCTACAACACAACATTGGCAGGACCACTTTTACACAACCTGTGACGCAGAGTTGAGCGGAGACTCACCCGCAGCGCAGGCTGTCTGGTCCCCAGGAGACCTGCATGAGCCTCTGGCAACAAAACTACGACCCGGCTGGAAATATCTGGCTGTCGAGCCTGATCGCATCGCTTCCGATCCTGTTCTTCTTCTTTGCGCTGATTAAGCTAAAGCTGAAGGGCTACCTCGCCGCGACGTATACCGTTGCCATCGCCCTGATGGTGGCGTTGTTCTTCTACAAAATGCCGGTCGATCGCGCGCTGGCCTCCGTCGTCTACGGTTTCTTCTACGGCCTGTGGCCGATTGCGTGGATCATCATCGCGGCGGTCTTTGTCTATAAAATCTCGGTGAAAACCGGGCAGTTCGACATTATCCGCTCGTCGATTCTCTCCATCACGCCTGACCAGCGCCTGCAGATGCTGATTGTTGGCTTCTCCTTCGGGGCGTTTCTGGAAGGCGCGGCAGGTTTTGGCGCACCGGTGGCGATCACCGCCGCGCTGCTGGTGGGTCTGGGCTTTAACCCGCTCTATGCCGCGGGCCTGTGCCTGATTGTGAACACCGCGCCGGTGGCGTTTGGCGCGATGGGTATTCCGATTCTGGTGGCCGGGCAGGTCACCGGGCTGGACAGCTTCGAGATCGGCCAGATGGTTGGCCGCCAGCTGCCGTTCCTGACCATTATCGTCTTGTTTTGGATCATGGCGATTATGGACGGCTGGCGCGGCGTGAAGGAGACCTGGCCTGCGGTGATGGTGGCGGGCGGTTCGTTCGCTATCGCCCAGTACCTCAGCTCGAACTTCCTTGGCCCGGAGCTGCCGGACATCATCTCTTCGCTGGTTTCTCTGGTCTGCCTGACGCTGTTCCTGAAACGCTGGCAGCCGGTCCGTATTTTCCGCTTCGCCGACATGGGCGCCTCGCAGGTCGATCAAACGCTGGCCCGCACCGGCTACACCGCAGGACAGGTGATCCGCGCCTGGTCACCGTTTCTGTTCCTGACCGCCACGGTCACGCTGTGGAGCATCCCGCCGTTTAAAGCCCTGTTCGCCCCTGGCGGCGCGCTGTACGACATGGTGATTAATATCTCCGTGCCGTTCCTCGACAAGATGGTCGCCCGTATGCCGCCGGTAGTGCACGCCGCCACGCCGTATGCCGCGGTCTATAAATTCGACTGGTTCTCCGCCACCGGGACCGCCATCCTGTTTGCCGCTATTCTTTCCGTGGTGTGGCTGCGCATGAAGCCTGCGGCTGCGGTACAGACCTTTGCGGCGACCGTTAAAGAGCTGATGCTGCCGATTTACTCCATCGGCATGGTGCTGGCGTTCGCGTTTATCTCGAACTACTCCGGACTGTCATCGACGCTGGCGCTCGCGCTGGCCCATACCAGCCACGCCTTCACCTTCTTCTCGCCGTTCCTCGGCTGGCTGGGGGTGTTCCTGACCGGGTCCGATACCTCGTCTAACGCTCTGTTTGCCGCGCTGCAGGCCACGGCGGCCCAGCAGATTGGCGTGTCGGACGTCCTGCTGGTGGCCGCGAACACTACGGGCGGCGTGACCGGGAAAATGATCTCCCCGCAATCCATCGCCATTGCCTGTGCGGCGGTGGGACTGGTCGGTAAAGAGTCGGATCTGTTCCGCTTTACCGTGAAACACAGCCTGATATTCACCTGCATGGTCGGGGTGATCACCACCCTGCAGGCCTATGTCTTAACCTGGATGATCCCATGATAGTGATGCCCAGACGCCTGTCCGACGAGATTGCCTCTCGCGTGCGGGCGCTGATTGAAGAACAACAGCTGGAAGCGGGCATGAAGTTGCCCGCCGAACGCCAGCTCGCCGCCCAGCTTGGCGTGTCGCGCAATTCACTGCGCGAGGCGCTGGCGACGCTGGTCAGCGAAGGGGTACTGGTAAGCCGTCGCGGCGGCGGCACCTTTGTGCGCTGGCAGCATGACGACTGGTCCGAGCAAAACATCGTTCAGCCGCTGAAAACGCTGATGGAGAACGACCCGGACTACAGCTTCGACATCCTTGAAGCGCGTCACGCCATTGAAACCAGTACCGCCTGGCACGCGGCCATGAGGGCAACCGACGCCGACAAAGAGAAACTCATCGCCTGCTTTGAGGCCACGCAAAGCAGCGACCCGGATATCGCCTCCCAGGCGGACGTCCGTTTTCACCTTGCGATTGCCGAGGCGTCGCACAACGTGGTGCTGCTCCAGACCATGCGCGGGTTTTTCGACCTGCTGCAATCCTCCGTGAAGCAGAGCCGCCAGCGCATGTATCTGGTTCCGCCGGTGTTTGCCCAACTGACCGAACAGCACGAGGCGGTGCTCAACGCCATTCTTGCCGGTGATGCAGAGGCCGCGCGCAAAGCGATGATGGCGCATCTCGGCTTCGTGCATACCACCATCAAACGATTCGATGAAGACCAGGCCCGACAGGCGCGTATTACCCGTCTGCCTGGCGACAGTGATATTTCCAGGGAGAACAAAGCATGATCATTTCAGCAGCCAGTGACTATCGCGCCGCGGCGCAGCGCATTTTGCCCCCGTTCCTGTTCCACTACATTGACGGCGGGGCGTATGCCGAATACACCCTGCGCCGCAACGTGGAAGACCTGTCGGAGGTGGCGCTGCGCCAGCGCGTGCTGAAGAATATGTCTGACCTGAGCCTTGAGACGAAACTGTTCAACGAAACGCTTTCCATGCCCGTCGCGCTCGCGCCCGTAGGCCTGTGCGGTATGTATGCCCGCCGTGGCGAAGTGCAGGCCGCCGCTGCAGCGGATGCTAAAGGCATTCCGTTTACCCTCTCTACCGTCTCGGTTTGTCCGATTGAAGAGGTCGCCCCAACCATCAAACGCCCGATGTGGTTCCAGCTGTACGTCCTGCGCGATCGCGGCTTTATGCGTAACGCGCTCGAGCGCGCCAAAGCGGCGGGCTGCTCCACGCTGGTCTTTACCGTTGATATGCCGACCCCCGGCGCGCGCTACCGCGATGCGCACTCCGGCATGAGCGGCCCAAATGCGGCGCTCCGCCGCTACTGGCAGGCGGTAACGCATCCACAGTGGGCGTGGGACGTCGGCCTGAACGGTCGTCCACACGATCTGGGGAATATCTCGGCGTATCTGGGTAAACCCACCGGGCTGGAGGATTACATCGGCTGGCTGGCGAACAACTTCGATCCGTCCATCTCCTGGAAAGACCTGGAGTGGATCCGCGAATTCTGGGATGGCCCGATGGTGATCAAGGGGATCCTCGACCCGGAAGATGCCCGCGATGCGGTGCGCTTTGGCGCAGACGGGATTGTGGTCTCTAACCATGGGGGACGCCAGCTTGACGGGGTGCTCTCCTCCGCACGCGCCCTGCCAGCGATAGCCGATGCGGTGAAGGGCGATATTGCCATCCTGGCCGACAGCGGGATCCGCAACGGGCTGGACGTAGTGCGCATGATTGCGCTGGGCGCCGACAGCGTGCTGCTGGGGCGCGCGTATCTGTATGCGCTGGCGACGGCGGGCCAGGCAGGGGTGGCGAATCTGCTCAACCTGATCGAAAAAGAGATGAAGGTGGCGATGACGCTGACAGGTGCAAGAACGATTAGCGAAATCAGTAAGGATTCTCTGGTGCAGGAGTTAAGCAAATTACCGGCGGCGCTGGCGCCACTTGCTCAGGGAAACGCGGCCTAAATTCTCCTCCGTTAATACACCTTTTTCTCGCGCCCGATTTCCCCCTCGGGCGCTTTTTTACGCCAAAAATAACATCCAGATAACATATTGGATAAGAAAATTTGACATCCACCTGCCGTCCGCAATTGTATAGACAAGCAAATACAAGAACACAAAAACAACATCAGATCGGAGTGGAGCGTATGGCATATTCAGGTAAGGTGGATATTCAGCAGGTGATCGATGAGAGTCCCTTTTCAGGGTTTCACTGGCTGCTCATTGTGCTGGGCTTTCTGGTTCTGGCGATCGATGGTTTTGATACGGCGGCGATGGGCTACATTGCGCCCACGCTGTCGGCAGAATGGGGGATCCATAAACAGGATCTGGGGCCGGTGCTGAGCGCGGCGCTGCTGGGGCTGTCGTTGGGCGCGCTGATTGCCGGTCCGGTATCGGACCGGATGGGGCGCAAGCGCGTGCTGGTCTTTTCGTGTCTGTTCTTCGGCCTGGCGAGCCTGGGGACGGCCTGGGCGCAAAGTCTGAATACGCTCACGCTGTGGCGCTTTCTGACGGGCCTCGGGCTCGGCGCAGCAATGCCTAACGCCATCACGCTGATCTCCGAGTTTGCCCCCCAGCGCTGCCGCGCCATGGCGATTAACACCATGTACTGCGGCTTCCCTCTGGGCGCGGCGGGCGGCGGCGCGATCTCTTCCTGGCTTATCCCCCACCACGGCTGGCGAAGCGTGCTGCTGACCGGCGCGATTGCGCCGCTGATTTTAACGCTGCTGCTGGCGCTGTTTTTACCGGAGTCCGTGAAGTTTCTGGTGCAGCGCGGGAAAGACGTCATGCAGGTCCGCCGTATCGCCAGCCGGTTCGCCCGCAGCACGCTGGATAGCGTCACGGGCTTCTTCCTGGCGGAGGAGAAGCTCGCCTCTAAAAAAGGGAGCGTGTCGCAGCTCTTTTCCATGCCCTGGCTGCCCGGCACCCTGATGCTGTGGGTGACCTATTTTATGGGGCTGGTGATTTACTACGTCCTGCTTAGCTGGATGCCAACGCTGATGCAGGGGATGGGCTATGCTCTGGCGGAATCCGCCTGGCTCACCTCGCTGTTCACCTTCGGCGGCACCGCAGGCATTCTGCTCGCGGGCTGGATGATGGACCGCTGGGAAGCGCATAAAGTGGTCGCGTGTGGTTTCGTGCTGACAATGGGCCTCATTCTTTTGCTTGGCATTGAGCATAACCATATCGCCCTGTTTGGCGGGCTGATTTTCCTGATGGGGATCGCGATGAACGGCGCGCAATCGGGCATGCAAACCCTGGCCGCCACCTTTTACCCTACCGAGTGCCGCGCGACGGGCATCGCCTGGATGCAGGGGATCGGCCGCTTTGGCGGCGTGGCGGGAACCATGACCAGCGCCCAGCTTCTCGCTATGCAGTGGCAGGCAGACAGTATTTTAATGATCCTCAGCGTGCCCGCTCTGGTGGCCGCGGCGGCAACCGTCTACAAAATGCTGTACAGCCGCTCGCAGGAACCCGGCGTCGCGTAGTTCCTCTCTTTTCTGCTATCCTGCCCCCGCAATTAAGGGGGCAGCATGCTTAACATCGTTTTATTCGAACCAGAAATTCCGCCGAATACCGGCAATATTATCCGCCTGTGCGCCAACACCGGTTTTCGTCTGCATATCATTGAGCCGATGGGCTTTACGTGGGACGACAAACGCCTGCGTCGCGCAGGGCTGGATTATCATGAATTTACCGCCGTCGTTCGCCATCACGATTACGCCGCGTTTCTGGAAGCAGAGAAGCCGCAGCGCATGTTCGCCCTGACCACCAAAGGCACGCCAGCGCATAGCGCCGTGAGCTATCAGGCAGGTGACTATCTGATGTTTGGCCCGGAAACCCGCGGCCTGCCGGCCACGATCCTGGATGCCCTGCCCGCTGAGCAGAAAATCCGTATTCCGATGATGCCGGACAGCCGCAGCATGAACCTGTCGAACGCGGTGTCGGTGGTCGTGTATGAAGCCTGGCGCCAGCTGGGATATCCGGGCGCCATTCTCAGAAGTTAAATGCCGTCGCCATACTCGAAGGTATGGTGAATGCCGTTGAAGTGCTGATCCATGTCCATGGACGGCTTATCGCTGTCTGGTTTACCGACGATGCGCGCCGGTACGCCAGCGGCGGTGGTATGCGGCGGCACAGGCTGGAGCACCACGGAGCCTGCGCCGATCTTCGCGCCGCGCCCAACTTCGATATTGCCGAGAATTTTGGCGCCCGCACCAATCATCACACCTTCACGAATTTTCGGATGGCGATCGCCGCTGGTTTTACCGGTACCGCCCAGGGTAACCGACTGCAGGATCGAGACGTCATCTTCAATGACCGCCGTTTCCCCGACGACAATCCCGGTGGCGTGGTCGAGCATGATCCCGCGGCCAATTTTCGCAGCCGGGTGAATATCGACCTGGAACGTCACGGAAACCTGGTTTTGCAGGAAGATCGCCAGCGCGCGGCGGCCTTCATTCCACAGCCAGTGGCCGATGCGGTAAGCCTGCAGGGCGTGGAAGCCTTTCAGGTACAGCAGCGGCGTAGAATATTTATCGACCGCCGGGTCACGCGTGCGCACGGCCTGAATATCGCAGGCGGCAGAGGCGATCATTTCCGGGTCTGCAGCGTAAGCCTCTTCCACCACTTCACGAATAGCGATAGCGGGCATGATCGAGGAAGCCAGCTTGTTGGCGAGCATATAGCTCAGCGCGCTGCCGAGATTTTCGTGCTTAAGTAGCGTTGCGTGGTAGAAACTGGCCAGCATAGGCTCACAGTCGGCCAGCGCCCGGGCTTCGGCTTTAATATTGTTCCAGACGATATCCAGTTCTTCACACGGCATTGCTTACTCCAGACGATAGTTAATGACCAGCCAGTTCTGCGCTGGCTGGGTCATTCAGGTGACAACGTTTCCGACTAGTTACTGCTGCGCTCGTCCTTGCGCGCACGACCTAATAAGGTCAATGCTGCCTCGCGCGCATTTTTTCCGCAATACAATACCTGATAAATTTCCTCGGTTATTGGCATTTCGACACCGAAACGGTGCGCCAACTCGCGGACTTCCTTGGTATTGCGGTAGCCTTCAACCACCTGACCAATCTTCTCCTGCGCGCCTTTCACATCGCTGCCCTGTCCGAGCATCATGCCAAAGCGGCGGTTACGAGACTGGTTGTCGGTACAGGTCAGCACCAGATCGCCCAGGCCAGCCATCCCCATAAAGGTGGCCGGATCGGCACCCAGCGCTTCGCCCAGGCGGGACATCTCGGTCAGCCCTCGGGTGATCAGCGCCGTACGCGCATTCGCACCAAAACCAATGCCGTCGGACATCCCGGCACCAATCGCAATCACGTTCTTCACCGCACCGCCCAACTGCACGCCGATAAAATCGGGGTTGCTGTAGACGCGGAAGCTCTTACCGCAGTGCAGCAGCTGTTGAAGATCGTCGGAGAAGGCCCGATCGGTGGAGGCCAGCGAAATCGCCGTCGGCAGGCCAGCGGCCAGCTCTTTGGCAAAGGTCGGGCCGGAGATGACCGCCAGCGGGATCTCATCACCCAGCGCTTCACGGGCAACGTCCTGCAGCAGGCGTCCGGTTTCGGCTTCCAGTCCTTTAGTCGCCCAGACAATGCGCGCATCCGGGCGCATCAGCGGCTTAATCTGACGCAGCACGTCGCCAAAGACATGGCTCGGAACCACAATCAGAATGTTGCGGCTGGCCGCCAGCGCGGTCGCAAGGTCGCTTTCAAGGTGCAGGGAGTCAGGGAACGGAACGTCCGGGAGAAACGCGACGTTACAACGATCGCGCTGCAGCGTTGCGATATGTTTTGGGTCGTGGCCCCAGAGGACCACATCGTGACCATTTCTTGCCAGCGTGATGGCAAGAGCGGTGCCGTATGAGCCGGCACCGATCACAGTCATTGACGCATTAACAGTGCTCATCAGGCATCCTGATGTTGTTCAGCACCTTCGCCAGCCTGCTGCTGCAGATAGTTCATGAACAGCGCATCAAAGTTAACTGGCGCAAGGTTCAGTTGCGGGAATGTACCGCGAGAAACCAGGCTGGTGATGCATTCACGCGCATACGGGAACAGAATGTTCGGGCAGTACGCACCCAGGCAATGTGCCATCTGGTTGCCTTCGATACCGCCGATAGAGAAGATGCCGCCCTGCTGTACTTCACACAGGAATGCAGTTTCTTCACCCAGGGATGCGGTAACGGTCACACGCAGCACGACTTCATACACGTCATCTGCCAGTTGGGTAGATGCGGTATCCAGATCAAGTTTAACCTCTGGCTGCCAATCTTTCTGGAAAACGTGTGGCGCATTTGGCGCTTCGAAAGAGACGTCCTTGGTGTAGATACGCTGGATCTGGAAAGTCATTTCGGTGTTGTTTTGTTCTGACATGGAAATACCCTTTTTAATTGTCCTAAAGTCTCTTAGCTCAGCAGCGGATCGAGTCCACCACGGGCGTCGAGCGCATACAAGTCATCACAGCCGCCAATGTGCTGCGCATCAATAAAAATCTGCGGAACCGTCGTGCGACCACTACGTTTGATCATCTCTTCGCGTTTAATCGCGTCACCGTCGATCGGCAGTTCTTGGAACGTGACGCCCTTGCTGTTCAGCAGCGCTTTCGCACGATGGCAGAACGGACACGTCGCTTTGGTATAGATCTCAATATTGGCCATGACTGAACTCCTTATTTACCGCGCACCAAAGGAAGATTTTCCCCGCTCCAGCCGGAAATGCCTTCTTTCAGCACAGTTACGTTTTCGAAGCCTGCTTTATGAAGCGCGCTGGCAGATTCTTGTGCCTGCATGCCGGTCGCATCGACAACGATAATCGGCTGGGCTTTGTGTTTTTCAAGCTCACCGACGTTGTTCGCTTTGATTTCAGCTGGCAACAGGTTGATTGCGCCCGCAATGTGACCTTTACGGAAATCGTCACGCTGACGCAGATCGACAACGACGGCATCTTCTTTGTTAATCAGACGCGTCGCTTCACCACGGGTGATAACCTTAATCTTAGACGTCAGGCTCTTAAATGTGGTGAACAGCACAGCAGCCAGCAGGCCAATCCACGCGATGCTCAGAACCGGATGGCGGCTAACGAATTGCATAATTTCTTGCATGGAGGGTAACTACTCCCGACTAATTGATAAAAAAACCAGGACAGGAGTATACCTGTGCGTTCTGGCAAATACAGCCAGCGACCATAACCTAATCCATTTTCTGCGGCATGCCACCTAAAAAAATGCCTCAAAATGGTCTGGAGGGCACCTTGCCACTGCGCTTTCTTTGATCTTCTGCGGCTATTTGATCGATTCAGCTGTAGTAAAATTACGCAAATTTTGACTCTTGAGCATGAGGTTGTCGCAATGTCGGTTTCTAAAAAACCTATGGTACTGGTGATTCTGGATGGTTATGGCTACCGTGAAGATAGCCAGGATAACGCTATTTTCAACGCCAAAACCCCGGTCATGGATGCCCTGTGGGCAAAACGTCCACATACGCTGATTGACGCGTCTGGCCTGGAAGTGGGCCTGCCGGACCGCCAGATGGGCAACTCCGAAGTCGGTCACGTAAACCTGGGCGCCGGGCGTATTGTGTATCAGGACCTGACGCGTCTGGACGTTGAAATCAAAGAACGCACCTTCTTCTCCAACCCAACGCTGTCTGGCGCGGTCGATAAAGCCGTTGCCGCTGGCAAGGCTGTACACATTATGGGCCTGCTCTCTGCTGGCGGCGTTCACAGCCACGAAGATCACATCATGGCGATGGTTGAACTGGCCGCTGAACGCGGTGCAGAAAAAATCTATCTGCACGCCTTCCTGGACGGTCGCGATACGCCACCACGCAGCGCAAAAGGCTCTCTGCAAGCCTTCGAAGACAAATTCGCCGCGCTGGGTAAAGGCCGCGTAGCATCCATTATTGGCCGTTACTACGCCATGGACCGCGACAACCGCTGGGATCGCGTTGAACAGGCCTATGACCTTTTGACCCTGGCAAAAGGTGAGTTCCAGTTCGCGACCGCCGTTGAAGCGCTGGAAGCAGCTTATGCTCGTGATGAAAACGACGAATTCGTCAAAGCGTCCGTCATTCGCGCTGAAGGTCAGGCCGACGCCGCCATGGAAGATGGCGACGCGCTGATCTTCATGAACTTCCGCGCTGACCGCGCGCGCGAAATCACCCGTGCTTTCGTCAACAGCGACTTCGACGGTTTTGCCCGCAAGAAAGTGGTAAACATCGACTTCATCCAGCTGACCGAATACGCGGCAGACATCAAAGCGCCGTGCGCGTACCCACCGGCCTCGCTGGCAAACACCTTCGGTGAGTGGATGGCGAAGAACGACAAAACGCAGTTGCGTATTTCCGAAACGGAAAAATACGCGCACGTGACCTTCTTCTTTAACGGCGGCGTTGAAGAGCCGTTCAAAGGCGAAGACCGCATTCTGATCAACTCACCGAAAGTCGCGACCTACGATCTGCAGCCAGAAATGAGCTCTGCAGAATTGACGGAAAAACTGGTTGCGGCCATCGAGAGCGGTAAATACGACACCATCATTTGTAACTACCCGAACGGCGACATGGTGGGTCATACCGGGGTGATGGAAGCGGCAGTGAAAGCGGTTGAAGCACTGGATCACTGCGTTGATCAGGTTGCGAAAGCTGTTGAATCCGTTGGCGGCCAGCTGCTGATCACCGCAGATCACGGTAACGCTGAACAGATGCGCGACCCGGCGACTGGCCAGGCGCATACCGCCCACACCAACCTGCCCGTTCCGCTGATTTATGTGGGTGATAAATCACTGAAAGCAGTGGAGGGTGGCAAGCTTTCTGACATCGCGCCAACCATGCTGTCGCTGATGGGGATGCCGATCCCTGAAGAGATGACTGGTAAGCCGCTGTTCATCGTGGAATAATCGCTCCCCATGAGGGGAAAGGCGATTTTTTCAATCACATGGGTCGTGAAGCCGCTTAGGTTATCAGTCAGACCTCTGTTTTACGCCAGCGCACTCAGCGCTGGCGTATTGCTGTGCGCCGCATCCGCCCACGCGGATGACCGCGACCAGCTGAAATCCATTCAGGCCGATATCGCCGCCAAAGAGCGTGCGGTACGCCAGCAGCAACAGCAGCGATCCGCACTTCTTGCCCAGCTAAAGCAACAGGAAGAGGCGATTTCCGCCGCCGCGCGTAAACTCCGTGAAACGCAAAACACCCTTGCCCAGTTGAACAAGCAGATCGACGAGATGAACGCGTCGATTGCCAAACTGGAACGCCAGCGCGATGCGCAGGAGCGCAACCTTGCCGCACAGCTTGATGCCGCATTCCGCCAGGGTGAACATACCGGACTCCAGCTGATCCTCAGCGGCGAAGAGAGCCAGCGCGGCCAGCGCCTGCAGGCCTACTTTGGCTATCTCAACCAGGCGCGTCAGGAGACTATCGCGCAACTGAAGCAGACGCGCGAAGAGGTCACCACGCAAAAAGCCGAGCTGGAAGAGAAGCAGACCCAGCAGCAGACGCTGCTCTACGATCAGCAGGCCCAGCAGGCGAAGCTCGAGCAGGCGCGCAACGAGCGTAAGAAAACCCTTTCCGGCCTTGAATCCTCTATTCAGGAAGGACAGAGCCAGCTCAGCGAAATGCGCGCCAACGAATCAAAACTGCGTAACAGCATCGCCCGTGCGGAAGCCGCGGCGAAAGCGCGTGCCGAAAAAGAAGCGCGCGAGGCGCAGGCCGTTCGCGACAAGCAGCAGGAAGCGTCCCGCAAAGGCACCACCTACAAGCCAAGCGAGAGCGAACGTTCCCTGATGTCGCGTACCGGCGGTTTGGGTTCTCCTCGCGGCCAGGCTTTCTGGCCCGTTCGCGGTTCAATTCTGCATCGCTATGGCGAACAGCTGCAGGGTGAGCTACGTTGGAAAGGGATCGTTATCGGTGCATCTGAAGGTAGCGAAGTGAAAGCCATCGCCGATGGCCGCGTGATTCTGGCCGACTGGCTGCAGGGTTACGGACTGGTCGTGGTGGTCGAACACGGTAAAGGTGATATGAGCCTTTACGGCTACAACCAGAGCGCGCTGGTCAGCGTCGGCACGCAGGTGCGCGCCGGCCAACCCATCGCCCTTGTGGGCAGCAGTGGCGGTCAGGGCCGCCCGTCACTTTATTTCGAAATTCGTCGCCAGGGTCAGGCGGTCAATCCACAGCCGTGGTTGGGAAGATAAGTTTTGCTTCAATTTCGTCGAATGGTTTTCTCCGTCGTCAGCGCGCTGGCGCTGGCTGCACCGGTATACGCAGGTAAACTCGCTATCGTGATTGATGACTTCGGTTATCGTCCGCACTATGAAAATCAGGTGCTGGCGATGCCGTCGGCCATCTCTGTCGCCGTCCTTCCGAATGCTCCCCACGCGCGTGAGATGGCGACCAAAGCACACAGCAGCGGCCATCAGGTGCTGATCCACCTGCCAATGGCCCCGCTCAGCAAGCAGCCGCTGGAAAAAGATACCCTGCGCCCGGACATGAGCAGCGAGGAAATCGAGCGCATCATCCGTGACGCCTACAACAAAGTGCCGTATGCCGTAGGGCTGAACAACCATATGGGCAGCGCGATGACGTCAAGCCTGTACGGGATGCTCAAAGTGATGCAGGCGCTGGAGCGTTACAACCTCTACTTCCTCGACAGCATGACCATCGGCAACAGCCAGGCGATGCGTGCCGCTCAGGGAACGGGCGTAAAGGTAATTAAGCGCAAGGTGTTCCTGGATGATACCCAGAACGAAGCCGATATCCGCATGCAGTTTAATCGCGCGGTACAGCTGGCCCGCCGCAATGGCTCAGCCATCGCCATCGGTCACCCGCACCCGTCTACCGTTCGCGTCCTGCAGCAGATGCTGCCGACCTTGCCTTCCGATATCACGCTGGTACGGCCGAGCGATCTACTGAACGAGCCGCAGGTGGATACCTCTACACCGAATTCTGCGCAGCCCGTCCCGACAGCGCCGCGTAATCCGTTCCGCGGCGTGAAGCGCTGTGTACCGAAGCAGCCGCTTGAACCGGTCTATGCGACCCGCTTCTTCTCCGTCATCGGAGACAGCATCAGTAACAGTACGCTGGTGAAATACGTCCAGCAGCAGTGGCAGGGATGGGGTAAGAAAGCCTGACGCCTATTTCGCAATCTGTGAGTCCGTCTGCTCGTTAGCAACGGACTCTTTTTTTTCCTGATGCTGATACCAGGATTTGAAATACTTCAAAAAACTATAGGCTGTGGCATACAGTCCCGTTGCCACCCCCACTTTGCCCTTACGCCAGGCGCCGCTAAAAAGATACCATTTGAAAAAAGCACCGATGGCGCTGATTACGCCGCGCCCAACAGAGGGCCGTATTTTTTGATGTTGAACCAGGCGGGTTGTATAACAATTTAATTTATTAAAAAGCTCGTGCAGCGTGGGAAACGTATCATGTTTTACATAGCCCTGAATACGTTCACAACGGAGAAAACCTTCGACCTGATCGTCTACCGGTCGGTTATTAAACCGGGACTGTTTACGATTAAAAAGACGCACAGGATAATCAGGGGATGAAACGGGATAAATCGTCCGGACTTCTTCACCCAGAACAAACCAGTGGCGGCATATTCGCCATGCCGTTCCGGGGTCAGGCTCATCACCTGCTTTTAACCTTAAAATGGCATTAACCGTTTCTTGGTCAAGAATTTCGTCGCTATCGATGCACAGGACCCAGTCATTGCTGGCTAAGGATATGGCATGGTTCATCTGCTCGCCATGCCAGCCAAATTTTTTATAGACCGGGAGCAGTCCAAAGCTTTCACAAATATATCGTGTTTTGTCCGTACTACCTGAATCAACCACAACGACTTCATCCGCTATTTTTAAAAGAGGCGGAATAACATCATGCAACAATCTCTCAGAATTAAACGTTAATAAGCAGACCGTTATTTTAAACATTTTCCCACTCTCAATAGCAGCCTAAATTAATATTATTAATACTATATAAATGAGTAGAGATGGTTAAAGTCCTGAATCACACTTTTAAAATAAACGAGCTTGAAATTTTCTCTAATCCTGAAGCGCAATAAAATAGAAAAATCTATTTTATTTCAACAGATTCTTTATAATGCTGTCAGATGAAGGGTAGCACACGGATTCAGACATGCCGCACAAAAGTAAAATTCTCCTCCTGGATACGGGTAAAGAATGGGGGGGAGGCACCAACAGTATGCTTGAGCTCCTGAAGCGAATCAATCGCGATAAATTCGATATTACCTGTTGTTTTTACAGTGATTATAGTCGTGCCGAAGGTGAGACGATTGGCCAGGTGCTCAACGGCATCGGGATCCCGCTCATCGTGATCCCTCAACGTCCGCAGCCGGTCTGGGCCAAATTGTTGAAGGAAGCTGGACGTAGCCTGCTGTTTTTCTCGCGCAGCGCCCGCAAAGCATTAACGCGTCACGTGGATATTATGTGGCGCATCAGGCCTAACGTCAGCAAGATCGAAACTCTTTTCTCGCAGGGCGGTTTCGATACGCTCTATATGAATAACCAACCGGGCTCAAATGAAGAAGGCTATCTGGCGGCGGCGAACCTGCAGGCGCGGGTGATCCAACACTGCCGCATTGAACCTGTTTTGACCCCACCTCTGGTAAAGCTGGTTAATGCCCATGCAACAAAAATCATCGCCGTCTCGCACGGCGTTGAACGCGTGTTACTTCAGCATGGCGTCCGGCCCGAACTGTGTACGACGGTCAATAATGCCATCGACATCCACCAGCCTTTGCCTGACCGACGTGCGATGCGCCAGCGCCTGAATATTGATGACGACACGTTTGTGTTCGGCAGTATCGGGTCGTTAATCCCTCGCAAAGCCAACCACCACACGCTGGAGGCGCTGGCACAGTTCAGCGAGAAGCATCCGCAGGCGAAATGGAAAATGGTGCTGGTCGGCGAAGGTGCCGAACGCCGCGCTTTAGCGGAACAGGCCCGAGCGCTGGGCATTGAACATCACGTCATCTTCACCGGTTTTCAGAACACCCCGTTTGATTACCTCGCTACGTTTGACGCCTTTATCCTCGCCTCAAAAAGCGAAGGGCTACCGCGCGTGGTGCTGGAAGCGATGCTTCTCAATATCCCCGTGATTGGCTCTCAGGTAACCGGCACGGCGGAATTAATTGACCATGATTCGACAGGGCTGCTCTTCCCCTGGAGCGATGTTTCACAACTTGCACAACATCTGGACAATATCTGGGCAGACGCGGAACTGCGGGCTCGACTGGCGGCAGCTGCTTACCAGAACGTCTGTCATAACTACGCCATTGAAAACTACGTCAGCGGTGTCGAAGCCGTGCTTGGCGCGCGCTGACCAAACGAGATAACTATGTTTAAATTTCTTAATGCTCGCTATCGTCATATCACCGGGCGACACAACATTCCTTACAGCTCTCTTCCCGTGACGGGCGCGCTTGCTGCGGTGGACTCTATTGTGATTCCGTGTACCGGCGCAGATTTCGTCGAAGAAGCATTACTCTCTGCCACCTTCGCGGAACGTTATGCCACCGGGGTGAGCGAAATCGTCATCGTCAGCGATCAACCCGAATCCGCCTTTGGGATACTGCCGCCTAAAACCCGCGTAGTGACGCTTAACCTTCCCGTTCGTGAGGAAAGTTACCGCTATAAGCAGATCTACCTCAGCCGTCTGGTGAAGCTTAACGCCCCGCTACAGGCTCGCGGTGAAGGGATATTGATGATCGATTCCGATCTCAATTTGCTGAAGATGCCAGAGATCAACATGGCCGATATGCACATCTACTCCAGCTTCCGTCAGGGTAAAATGATTGCCAAGCTGGACGGTGCGCCTGCGGAGAAAGTGCCGGCGTATTACAAGGAGACGGTGCGCCCTTATCTGGTCGATCACGTTAACGGCGCGTTTCTTGCGGCAACTAAAAAAACCTGGCGCCGTATCTGCCCGCTGTGGCTGACGCTGTTCCAGGATACCTGGGAACTGATGGACGACACGCAGCCGCCGACCGATCAGCTGCCGCTCGCCGCGCTGCTGGACATGCTGGATTTAAAAACGGTTAACCTGGGTGACTGGATGAACTGGCCGGTCTCCAAGAAGATCGGCGGGCAGGAAGCCGTAGTTCCGAAAGAGGTGATTGGCGCGCACGGCGGTTTCCCTCTCTCAGAATGGCAAAAATATCTTGAATCACCGGATAACAAACTGCTGTTCAAAGGTCAGGACTACACCCGCAAGGTGCGCTACCTGACGGACGAAGAGAAAAAGAATCAATAAAAAAAGGGGCCTCAGGCCCCTTTTTGATTACTTATCCCAGCTCAGGATCACTTTCCCTGACTGGCCGGAACGCATCGCGTCAAAGCCCTGCTGGAACTCATCGATGGAGAAACGGTGAGTGATAATCGGGGACAGATCCAGACCGGACTGGATCAGCGCCGCCATCTTGTACCAGGTCTCGAACATTTCGCGGCCATAGATGCCCTTAATGAACAGCCCCTTGAAGATGACCTTGTTCCAGTCGATAGACATATCCGATGGCGGAATACCCAGCATCGCAATACGACCGCCGTGGTTCATGGTGTCGAGCATGGTGCGAAACGCCGGTGGCGCGCCGGACATCTCCAGACCCACGTCAAAGCCTTCGGTCATGCCCAGCTCTTCCATCACGTCGCTCAGGCTCTCTTTCGAGACATCCACCGCACGGGTGACGCCCATTTTGCGCGCCAGCGACAGACGGTATTCGTTCACGTCGGTGATCACAACGTTGCGCGCACCCACGTGCTTCGCCACGGCTGCCGCCATAATGCCAATTGGGCCCGCGCCGGAGACCAGCACGTCTTCACCAACCAGGTCGAAAGAGAGCGCCGTGTGCACCGCATTGCCGAACGGGTCGAATATAGAGGCCAGATCGTCAGAAATATTGTCCGGGATTTTGAACGCGTTAAAGGCCGGGATCACCAGATATTCCGCGAAGCAGCCCGGACGGTTCACGCCCACGCCAATGGTATTACGGCACAGGTGAGTACGCCCGCCGCGGCAGTTACGGCAGTGGCCGCAGGTAATATGGCCTTCACCGGAGACGCGGTCGCCAATTTTGAAGCCTTTTACTTCCTGGCCGATACCCACCACTTCGCCGACATATTCGTGACCGACAACCATCGGTACCGGGATGGTTTTCTGCGACCACTGGTCCCAGTTATAGATGTGAACGTCAGTACCACAGATGGCCGTTTTACGAATTTTGATCAGCAGATCGTTATGACCGACTTCCGGCTCCGGCACGTCGGTCATCCAAATCCCTTCTTCCGCTTTCAGTTTGGATAACGCTTTCATCACACGTCCTCAGGCAATTACGCCCAGCAGTTTACCAATGCGGGTAAAGGCTTCTACCGCACGTTCAATTTGTTCAGGCGTATGCGCCGCAGACATCTGGGTGCGGATACGCGCCTGACCTTTTGGCACCACCGGGAAGAAGAACCCGGTGACGTAAATCCCTTCTTTCTGCAGTTCGCGGGCAAATTGCTGCGCGACGACCGCATCGCCGAGCATCACCGGAATGATCGCATGGTCGGCACCGGCCAGGGTAAACCCTGCGGCGCTCATTTTTTCACGGAACAGACGGGCGTTGGACCACAGGCGGTCGCGCAGCTCAGCGCCGGACTCCACCATCTCCAGCACTTTAATGGAGGCGGCAACAATCGCCGGCGCCAGGGAGTTGGAGAACAGATACGGACGGGAGCGCTGACGCAGCCACTCAACCACCTCTTTACGCGCGGCGGTATAGCCGCCGGACGCGCCGCCGAGCGCTTTGCCCAGCGTGCCGGTGATGATGTCCACGCGGCCCATCACGTCACAGTATTCGTGGGAGCCGCGGCCGTTTTCGCCGACAAAACCGACCGCGTGAGAGTCATCGACCATCACCAGCGCGTCGTATTTATCCGCCAGGTCGCACACGCCCTTCAGGTTGGCGATCACGCCGTCCATGGAGAATACGCCGTCGGTGGCGATCAGCACGTGGCGAGCACCCGCTTCACGAGCCTCTTTCAGGCGCGCTTCCAGCTCAACCATATCGTTGTTGGCGTAGCGGAAACGCTTCGCTTTACACAGGCGTACGCCGTCGATGATGGAAGCGTGGTTCAGGGCGTCGGAGATAATCGCATCTTCTGCACCGAGCAGGGTCTCAAACAGACCGCCGTTAGCGTCAAAGCAGGAGGAGTACAGGATCGCGTCTTCCATTCCGAGGAAGCTCGCCAGCTTTTGCTCAAGCTGTTTGTGGCTGTCCTGCGTACCGCAGATAAAGCGTACGGAGGCCATGCCGAAACCGTGGGTGTCCATGCCGTTTTTTGCAGCGGCAATCAGCTCAGGGTGATTTGCGAGACCTAAATAGTTGTTCGCACAAAAGTTGATCACATGGCTGCCGCCGGCAACGGTGATGTCCGCCTGCTGGGCAGACGTGATAATACGCTCTTCCTTGAACAACCCTTCCGCACGTGCGGTGTCGAGGTCGCTGTTTAACTGTTTGTAAAAATCACCACGCATTGCAATTCTCCAGACTCGGCAAATTTCGGGACATATTACCCAAACCTATAGTTCATGACGAGATGACACGTCATCTCTTGTCGTTTTTGCAGCATAAATCACGCGTACCCCTGCGCTGTGAAGGTGAATGGCTGAAGGGCAGCCATACTAATGATATGATAGAGACATTAGCGTCCGGGATTGTCCCCGGGCTCCACACTTCAAAGGTTACAGTTATGATCATCGTTACCGGCGGCGCGGGCTTTATCGGCAGCAATATTGTTAAGGCTCTCAATGACAAAGGCATCACCGACATCCTGGTGGTTGACAACCTGAAAGACGGCACCAAGTTCGTCAACCTGGTGGATCTGAACATCGCTGACTACATGGATAAAGAAGACTTCCTTATCCAGATTATGGCAGGCGAAGAGTTCGGCGAGATCGAAGCCATCTTCCACGAAGGTGCGTGTTCTTCCACCACCGAGTGGGATGGAAAGTACATGATGGACAACAACTATCAGTACTCCAAAGAGATCCTGCACTACTGCCTGGAGCGTGAAATTCCGTTCCTGTACGCCTCCTCCGCTGCAACCTACGGCGGCCGCACCTCGGACTTCATCGAGTCCCGCGAGTATGAACAGCCGCTGAACGTCTACGGTTATTCTAAGTTTCTGTTCGACGAGTACGTGCGTCAGGTTCTGCCAGAAGCGAACTCGCAGATCGTCGGCTTCCGTTACTTCAACGTCTACGGACCGCGCGAAGGCCACAAAGGCAGTATGGCAAGCGTAGCGTTCCACCTGAACACCCAGCTGAATAACGGCGAAAGTCCGAAACTGTTCGAAGGCAGTGACGGCTTTAAGCGTGATTTCGTCTACGTAGGCGACGTTGCCGCAGTGAACCTGTGGTTCTGGGAAAACGGCGTATCCGGCATCTTCAACCTGGGGACCGGCCGCGCGGAGTCCTTCCAGGCAGTGGCTGACGCCACGCTGGCGTATCACAAAAAAGGCAGCATTGAGTACATTCCGTTCCCTGACAAGCTGAAGGGCCGTTATCAGGCGTTCACGCAGGCCGATCTGACTAACCTGCGCGCAGCGGGTTATGACAAGCCGTTCAAGACCGTTGCCGAAGGCGTAACGGAATATATGGCCTGGCTGAACCGCGACGCGTAAGTATGAAGATTCTGGTGATCGGCCCGTCATGGGTGGGCGACATGATGATGTCGCAAAGTCTCTATCGCACGCTCAAGGCGCGCTATCCCCAGGCGATAATCGACGTGATGGCACCTGCATGGTGCCGTCCGCTGTTGTCGCGTATGCCGGAAGTAAATGAAGCCATCCCGATGCCGCTTGGCCACGGGGCGCTGGAAATCGGCGAACGCCGCAAACTCGGTCATAGCCTGCGCGAGAAGCGCTACGATCGGGCGTATGTCCTGCCAAACTCCTTTAAATCCGCCCTGGTGCCCTTTTTTGCGGGGATACCGCACCGTACCGGCTGGCGCGGCGAAATGCGCTACGGCCTGCTGAACGATGCACGGGTGCTGGATAAAGAGGCCTGGCCGCTGATGGTGGAACGCTACGTGGCTTTGGCCTATGACAAAGGCGTGATGCGCAGTGCGAAAGACCTGCCGCAGCCGCTGCTCTGGCCACAGCTTCAGGTTAACGACGGTGAAAAATCCCAGACCTGTAACGCGTTTGGTCTTTCGTCTGAACGCCCGATGATTGGCTTTTGCCCTGGCGCCGAGTTCGGCCCGGCAAAACGCTGGCCGCACTATCATTATGCGGAGCTGGCGAAACAGCTGATTGACGAAGGCTACCAGATTGTCCTGTTCGGCTCGGCAAAGGACCACGAGGCAGGCAACGAAATTCTCGCGACGCTGAGTAATGAACAGCAGGCCTGGTGCCGCAACCTGGCGGGAGAAACGCAGCTTGAACAGGCGGTTATTCTGATTGCCGCCTGTAAGGCTGTAGTAAGTAACGATTCTGGCCTGATGCACGTCGCTGCCGCGCTCAACCGCCCGCTTGTGGCGCTGTATGGCCCAAGTAGCCCGGACTTCACGCCCCCGCTTTCTCATAAAGCGCGCGTCATTCGCCTGATCACCGGCTACCACAAAGTGCGCAAAGGCGATGCCGCAGAAGGCTATCATCAGAGCCTGATCGACATTACCCCAGAGCGCGTTCTCGAAGAACTTAACGAACTGCTGCTGAGCGAAGAAGGATAACGAATGCGGGTACTGATCGTTAAAACCTCTTCGATGGGCGATGTTCTGCATACGCTGCCGTCACTGACGGACGCCATGCGGGCCATTCCCGGCATTCGTTTTGACTGGGTAGTGGAAGAAGGTTTCGCGCAGATCCCCACCTGGCATGAAGCGGTTGACCGCGTGATCCCGGTGGCGATTCGCCGCTGGCGCAAAGCGTGGTTCTCCGCGCCAATTAAAGCCGAACGCAAAGCCTTCCGTGAGGCGGTACAGGCACAACATTACGACGCTATCATCGACGCCCAGGGGCTGGTGAAAAGCGCTGCGCTGGTGACGCGTCTGGCACATGGCGTAAAGCACGGCATGGACTGGCATACCGCCCGCGAACCGCTGGCGAGCATGTTCTATAACCGCCGCCACTACATCGCAAAGCAACAGCATGCCGTCGAACGTACACGCGAGCTGTTTGCAAAAAGTCTGGGCTATGCCAAACCGGAAACCCAAGGCGACTACGCCATTGCACAGCACTTTTTGCGCAATACAGATCCCTGTGCTCAGCCTTATCTTGTGTTCCTGCATGCCACAACTCGCGACGATAAACACTGGCCGGAAACGCACTGGCGAAGCCTGATTGAACTAATGCAACCTACCGGCATCCATATTAAACTGCCCTGGGGCGCTGAACATGAGCGGCAGCGTGCAAAGCGTCTGGCTGCAGGATTTTCGCACGTCGAGGTATTGCCGAAACTCACGCTGGCGCAGGTTGCTGCACAGCTGGCGGGGGCGAATGCTGTTGTTTCCGTTGATACCGGTTTAAGCCATTTAACCGCGGCGCTGGATCGTCCGAATATTACGATTTTTGGTCCGACCGATCCCGGATTGATCGGGGGTTACGGTAAGAACCAGCATCAGATGGTCAGCCCGACCCAGCAAACGAAGGATATCAGCGCAGATGCTATTTTTTCATTTTTACAGGGCAGCCGTTGGCTTTCCAACAGGGATATCTAACGCATGAGTTACGTATTTCTGCTGATTTTACTTTTTCCGGTGAAGCTTATCCGGCAGCTGTTCCGCAAAGAGACAGGAAAAAACCTGGTCATTCAGACAGCTAAAATCGGCGATTTTGTTAATGCAACGCCCCTTCTGGCATACCTTCAAAAAAGCGACGTACTCATCAGTCGTAGCGTGGGTGCGCTGGCGAAGCATGATGAGACGATCGATGAGATTTTTTTTATCGAGCAGCATAAGCGTAACCTGTGGCGAAAACTGGTCTTTGCCTGCCGGATCATGAATCGCTATGACAATGTCTATCTCCTGCAACCTAACAGCGTAAATCTCTTTTTCGCCTCCGTGTGTAATGCTAAAAACAAACAGTTTTTAAGCACTTACACGCGCAGATGGTATCACGGTATTTTCTATGCCACGGCAGACGGTATTGTTGAACATGGTAAGAAGACTCTTTCGGTCACGAACTATCTCAAACTGGCCGATCGCACCTTAACCTGGCAAGACTCGCCAAAGCACGCCACAAAGCCACTTTTCAAACCCGCAACCTATCCGGCAATCCTCGATAAACCTGGCGTGATCCGAATTGGCATCAGCGTAGCCGCCGGGAATAAAGCGAAAACCGTTCCGCCGGTCATCTGGAAGCAAATTGCCGATCGTCTCGCTGACCTGCCTTGCGAATTTTATGTTTTTGGCGCCCCAAATGAACAATCGTGGATGGACGATATCACCCGCGCTTATGGTGAACTGCCCAACTTTATTAATCTGATTGGCAAAATCTCGCTTGAAGAGCTGCCGTGGGCCATTTCTAAAATGGATTGTTATATCGCCTCTGACTCGGGGAATGTTTACATCGCCGATGCCGTCGGAGTGCCAGTTATCCTATTGTTCGGGCCTTGTTGCCACTATGAACAGCGTCCGCTGGGCAACGTGTTGCTAATTGGAAATGATGACAACATTTGCTCATACGTTTTTGAAACACGGTATTACTTCTCACAGAGCAGAGAAGAACTCTTCGCTGTAACTGAAGAATCGCTACGTGACCTCAAACATTTTATTTGCGAGTTATCAACAACTAACGCAACCGCATACTCCTTTGATGCTCAGGGAAAATAATTACTATGGCTTTTCTAAGCATCATTATTGCCGCGCATAACGCTAAAGATACGCTTCACGCAACCCTGGAAAGCCTGCAAAACGCAATTGATGGTGCGGGCAACGATGTAGAGATCATTATCTTTAACGACAGCTCCAATGACTCAACGCAGGATATTATTGAAGCCTGGCTGCCAGCGTTTCCAAATGCCCAGTCCCGATACGTTGAGTACCGTAACGTAGGTCATGTTCGAAACAGTGCCCTCTCGCTGGCCTCAGGTGAATATATTACCATGCTGGATAGCGATGACCGATTGAAACCAGGCAGCATCAGGGACGCAGTGGCCTTTCTCAAAAAAGAACGCCCTGATATGCTACTGACGCGCCTGCTGGAAATTCGCGACACTAAGAAAATCACCGCCGACTGGCAGGATTTCTCTCCTGTTGCTTTGTCACAGCATGAAGCAATAAAGCGGTTCCTGCAGCACAAAGATTTTCAGGCACATCTCATCGGGCAATTCATGCATCGAAAATTGTATGCAAACAACCCGATTCCTTCGATGATCTGCTATGAAGATTTCGCCGTATTTCCCGGCATGCTGATGCAATCGAGTAAAATAGTTTATCAGCGTCAGGGACACTATTATTACATTAAACGTAGCGACAGTTTGTCGAGTCGACTCGACGCCAGTAAAATCGCTATGCTGGTTGAATGCACACTACAGATGGAAAAAACATTTCCGCCATCATTTAGACACCTTGTGAATTGTCACTGGTTTGATATTTACAGTAACCACCGCAAGCATCTGACTGACCAGCAACTCAAACTGGTTAAGCAGCGGGTAAACGCTCTTTATTCTTTCTCTTTTTTCTTCTCCAGAGATGTACGTTTCAGCTACAAAAAAAGGGTCATTGAGGCATTATGGAAAAAGTAAAACTGCGGCTTTATCAGCTTACGCTGATTTTGAGCCTTATTTCGCTTGCGCTGGCGCTGCTGAGTTCAGGTAAGCAGCGCGAGTTTTTCTATATTGCAATTTATGCCAGCATCATCGGTTTAGCTTGCGAATATAAAAAGATCACAGTGCGCCCTTTTACTATCGCATTGCCGATTTTATTAATCGGGTTGCTTAATCTTATCTGGTATATGGTGTATGAATATCATAGCGAGGGTTTGAACGTTTATAGCGATTATCTCGGTGCAAGTAAAAAATTGATTCTGGCGAGTATCCTTATATTCTATCTTGACCGGTTTAAGTCTTATATTGATCAAGCATCCTTCCAGAAATATTTCTTATACGCTTCTGGTGCTGGGTTTATGCTTGCTACTGGCTATGGCTTATGGCAAGCATCGCAGGGTATGGGGCGTATCGAGATGGCCATAAACCGTGCAACCGTGTCGGCCTATGTTTACTCTGTACTGTCACTGGCGTTTGTATATAGCCTTTATCTACAGAAAAATATAAAACTGTATGTAGCCGCAGGACTCATCATCTTAATCTCTTACTTTGTCATTCTTCTAACGGGCACGCGTGCCGCAATGGGATTATATTTACTCCTGGCGATTATACTCACGCTCTACCACTTCAGAAGAATACACCTTAAATCAACGTTGATTTTCTTATGCATTGTGGCGGGCATTGTTGTCGTTAGCTACAAGCCATTAATTTTACCAAAGATACAACAAACACAAATTGAAGTTGAAAATTACCAAAAAGGTAATGATGCAACCTCGCTCGGCGCACGTTTCTCTATGTGGAGTGTGGGTATTCAAAACGGACTTGCCCATCCTTTAGGGCAATCAGTTGAAGACCGCGAAGTATGGACACAGCAATATGTGAAAAATGGGCATCCACATCTCGCAACCGCACTCGATTATATCAAAGTGCATCTGCATAATGAGTTTATTGAAAAATACTCACTGCAAGGGATCCCCGGGCTAGCGATATTACTCTTTGCCTATATATCGATGTTCGCTTACGCACTAAAAAACAAAAATGGTCTGCTGCTGACGACCCTGCTTCTTTTATTACTCTACGGCATGACGGACGTCATACTATTGAGTTCAGAGGCCTTAATTTTCTTTGTCACTGTGTTTGCGCTGAGTACACCTTTTTCGCAAACCAGGCAACGTTAATGATAATGCCCGCCTCGCGGGCATTATTTTTTCTTGTATTGATAAAACTCCGCCAGCGTCATCCCTACCGTCTTATCGGATAACCAGCCAAAGAGCGTTTCTAAATCCTGATACAACCCTTCTATCGCTGCCTCATCTTTAAACGTAGGACTTCCGCCTGGCATAAATTCCGACGAATGAAGCATAAACTCCACGTACTCATTTCCCTGCGACAGACATTGCTGTGCGACCTGAATCATTTGCGCCGCATTCCCACCGGACGGTCTTAGCCAGTTGACGGACGGGGAACGGTATTTACCCCGAAGCCGATCGTAACCCTGTTTGATCGTGTTCAACCACGCCGGGTGCTTATACTGAATGCTCATCGGCACTTCAAGTAATGGGCTATTACCTGCCCGGGAAATATTGTCTAAGTCCATGAAATAGGCGTGGTCGGGGAAATGCTGGTAATCCGTTCCGCCATTGCCCTGCGGGGCGCCTTTCGCATTGCGCCAGTTCACGCGTGGCGTCACGGAGCAATCAACCTGGTAACCCAGTTCAACGAGCAATTTTGCATAGCGACTGTCAAATGCCCAACGTCCGGCACGGTGGCTTAACATTTTGGTCTGGAAGGTCTCTTCCAGCAGTCGGGTCATGAACAGCACTTTCTCGCGCATCATCTCATCCGAAAATTCAATCAGATAAGGCTGCCAGCACCAGTCATCTCCCGTGAGATCGTGTTCCGGCGGGCTATTCCATGCGTGGAGGTGCATTCCCACCTCCCCCTGACCGCGGGCGATCGCGTCCCTTGCGAATTCGATGAAAACGGGCTCGATCGCCATCTCATAATTGGTCAGCCACACGGGCTTAAAGCCGAAACGCTCGCAAAGCGTCTGGAAACGCGCCAGATAGCGCGCATTTTCCGTTTTAATGACGCGGTGATTTTGCCAGAGATTATCGCCCTCAGTATCAATTGTGATGATAAACGCTGGTTTGTTCATAATGAGTCCGCAAGACAGGAAAGTTAGCGCTATGTTACGCACTCTCCAAAGCATGAGTAAACCCTTCCAGGGAAATTACTGAGATTATGGAGAAAGAGTGCAAGTCGCCAACAGGTCTATTAGAATTGCCATCAGTACAACGCCGATAAGATGATGATGAATAACTTACCTGACACACCTGATTTGCGCATTTTACTTATCAAACTCCGCCATCATGGCGACATGTTGCTGACCACTCCCGTCATTGATTCGTTACGTCAAAAATGGCCGCAGGCGCAGATTGATGTCCTGCTGTATGAAGAAACGCGCGATATGCTCGCCGCGCATCCAGCGATCGGTACAATTTATGGAATCGATCGCAAATGGAAACAGCTGGGCACGCTGAAGCATCTTCAAAAAGAGTGGCAGTTGTTGTGTGCGTTAAGAAATCAGCATTATCATCTGGTAATTAACCTTGCCGATCAATGGCGTAGCGCGATCGTTACTCGTTTCACCGGTGCCCCCGTTCGCCTCGGATTTGCGTTTAACAAACGCAATAGTGCGTTCTGGCGTTTTTGTCATACCGATCTGGTCTCTGTCGACGGCCATAAATCCCTGCATACGGTCGAACAGAATCTCTCCATTTTGGCACCATTGCCGATCGCGCCACAGCCTGCCGTAACCATGGCCTACACCGAAGAAGACTGGGATCATGCCCGTCAAAGATTGACGCAGAAAGGTGTGGGCGACAGCTATATCGTGATCCAACCGACGTCCCGCTGGTTCTTTAAATGCTGGAGCGAAGACAAGATGGCGCAAACCATGACTGCTCTGCAGCAGGATGGTCATACGATTGTGCTCACCGCGGGGCCGGATAAAAAAGAGCTGGCGATGATCGATCGCATTCTCGCTGCCGCACCCAAAACCGGCGTGGTTTCGCTGGCAGGCCAGTTGACGCTGCGTCAACTGGCATCGCTTATCGATCATGCCTCTCTGTTTATTGGCGTTGACTCCGTTCCAATGCATATGGCCGCCGCGCTGCAAACGCCCTGCGTGGCATTGTTTGGTCCATCAAAACTGACATTCTGGTCACCGTGGCAGGTTAAAGGGGAAGTGATCTGGGCCGGCGATTACGGCCCGCTGCCCGATCCGGATGCCATTGATACTAAAACGAAAGAACGCTATCTCGATGCCATTCCTGTTGATGCAGTCGTCTCCGCTGCAAGGAGATATCTGTCATGAAAAACCATCGTCTGGCCATTGTTCGCCAAAAATATCGCCCTGATGGCGGGGCAGAGCGCTTCGTTTCGCGAGCTCTCACCGCATTGAGCAATCAGAACCTTGAACTCAACGTCATCACGCGTGAGTGGCAGGGAGAGAAGCAAGACGACTGGCATATCCACATTTGCAACCCTCAAAAATGGGGCCGCATCAGTCGAGAACGCGGGTTTGCACAAGCCGCGCGTGCGCTGTGGCAGCAACAGCAGTTTGATATTGTTCAAAGCCATGAGCGCATCCCGGGTTGTGATATCTATCGCGCGGGTGATGGAGTGCATCGTCGCTGGCTGCTTCAGCGCGCGCGCATTTTACCTGCCTGGCGTGCGCAAATGCTGATGTATGACCGCTATCACCGCTACGTGATGCGCGCGGAACGGGACATGTATCAGGCACCTGAGTTAAAAGCCGTAATTTGTAATGCGGAGATGATCAAACGCGAAATCGTTGAAGACTTTGATATTGACGCAAATAAAATCCATGTGATTTATAATTCTATTGATTCCAGCCGATTCGTTCCGGCCCAGGAGACGCAACGTGCGATTTTGCGCCAACAATTTGGTTTGCCGGTCAATGCGGTGGTGTTCTGTTTTGTAGGATCAGGGTTTGAACGAAAAGGGTTGGCGAGCGCCATACGCGCTATTGCTGGAACATCAGCCTGGCTGATTGTGGTTGGACAAGATAAAGCAGAAAATCGTTATCGCGACCTCGCCCGTTCGTTAGGCTGCGAGGGGCAAATCCGTTTCCTGGGGGTGCAAAAAGAAACTCTGCCTTTTTATCAGCTATCCGATGGTTTACTGTTACCAACGCTGTATGATCCCTTTCCTAACGTTATTCTTGAAGCGATGGCCTGCGGCTTGCCCGTCATTACTTCAGAGAGTTGCGGTGGTGCAGAGTTTATTCAACAAGGCCAGAACGGATTTTATTGTGACGCGCTTGATATCAGTACATTGAAGGAAGCGGTAGCCGCTATCCCTTCACTGGAAAAAAATAACAATATGGGACGAGCAGCACGTGAACGTGTAAAAGACGCCACTCCCGAAAAACTGTCAAGTCAGCTTATTACGCTTTATCAAAAATTACTGGATTAAAAATGCGCATCCTAATGATTATTGATGGTTTACCCGGTGGAGGAGCTGAAAAAACGGTTCTTACACTCTCCCGCGGATTAATAGATATGGGGCATCAGGTCTCTCTATTCTCTCTGCGGAAAGTGTGCGACTACGCCATCCCGGAGGGCATCGATTATCAGGTTGTTCAAGACACATGTAAAAAACCGTGGCGAAAGCTGACGGAAATTCCACGCCGCGCCCAATTGCTGGATCAAGCTATTGAGCGGGCTGAACGCAGCGGCAAATTTGATGTGGTGTTCTCTCATCTGCACAAAACAGACCGGATTGTGGCGCACTGCCGCGCCCTTGAACGTAACAAAGTTTGGTTCTGCGTGCATGGCATGTTCTCGTTCTCCTATCTTCGCCATCGCAGCGGGCTTTCGCGCTGGTTTAAACATCTTAAAATTCGTCATACCTACGAAAACCGCAACGTCGTCGCCGTCTCAGGCGCCGTGTTGAACGATCTTTCCGAGACGCTGGCACTCAATCTTCGACGCAAAGCGGTTATCCATAATCCTTTCGATATTCCTGAAATTCAGCGTCTGGCGGATGCGCCCTTCGAGATGCAGGGAAAGGATTACATCATTCATGTTGGCCGCTTCCATGAGCACAAACGCCACGACCGTCTCTTACGTGCGTTCGCCCTGAGTAAAATTGACACAACGCTGGTCATGATGGGCAATGGATCTGACGCTCAAATTCAAAAACTCAAGCAGCTTGCCCGCGATTTGGGCATTGAAAACAAAACGGTTTTCCGCCCGTTCGAGTCCAATCCCTATCCCTGGATTAAAGGGGCACGCCTTTTAGTGTTAAGTTCTGACTGCGAAGGTTTTGGTAATGTGCTGGTCGAAGCCATTATCTGCCAGACGCCACCGGTCAGTACAAATTGCCCAGGAGGCCCTGCCGAAATCCTTACCGGGGCTTTAGCTCGCGGGCTGGCAGAGTTAAATGACGCCTCACTGGCAAAAACGCTGGCGGATATTTATACCGCCCCGCCGGTCGTTGGCGATGCAACTATCGCGTCGTTCGGTATCAATGCCATTTGCCAGCAATATGTTGCTCTGGTCGACAATCAAAAATAATCAGGTTTTTTATGCAAAATTCTGCCCCATTGTTAAGCGTGGTGGTTGCCGTTTATAACGGTGAAGCTTTCCTGGATCAGTTCTTTACCTGCCTTGTCCATCAACGCATCGACAGCATGGAAGTCATCATTGTTAATGACGGCTCTACTGACCGCTCGATGGAGATCGTCGAGAAATGGCGAGAAAAACTGCCGCAGATGCAGGTCATAGAACAGCAAAACCAGGGGGTATCCATCGCGCGTAATACCGGTCTGGCCGTTGCGACGGGTCAATATCTCTCTTTCCCGGATATTGATGATGTCTTTAAACCAGGCATGTACCAGCGTCTGCTGGATATGGCCGTCACGCAGGATCTGGATGTCGCCACCTGTAACGGGAACTACGTCTGGGAGAATAACAAGAAGCCCTCGCGCCCGATTTTTCCTGAAGACAAACTGGCTTCGACAGGGGTCATGGCTGGCCCTGCGTGGTTAAAAATGGCGTTGGATTCTCGCAAATTCCTTCACGTCACCTGGCTGAACATCTATCGCCACGACTTTATCCGTAAACACAGCTTCCATTTTGAACCCGGCCTGCGCCATCAGGATATTCCGTGGACCACCGAAGTGCTGCTCGCGGCAGAGCGGGTTCAGTACACCAGTGAACGTTATTACGACTACTACATTCACTCTGCATCGGTGTCCCATATGCCGGACAATGACGACACGCTGATTCGTTCCGCGCGTCACTACATGAAAATCCTGCAGATGCTCGACGCCATCAATCAGCGTTACCCGGATAAGGTAAAAGGGATCCCTGCCTGCCACTGGCAAATTGCCAAAGAGGGGCTGGGAATTATTCACACCTTTGACAACATGAAGGATGAGAAGAAGAAATCAATGATTATTAAAGAGTTCTTCGAAACAGGCATCTGGAAACTCATCTGGAAAAGTGCAAAAAGTCCGCGTCTGCGCTGGCGGCTGGGTAGACGTTATTTCCGTTTGAAACGGTATCTGGCATAAGAGATAGCTTTACCTGGCCTAAATGCTTAGAATTTGCCCGCCGAAACTAAAAAAACGGATAATCGCTTGGAATTGTTGTATACCGCTCTGCTCTACATCATTCAGCCACTGGTGTGGCTGAGACTGTTGCTTCGTAGCCGGAAAGCGCCTGCGTATCGTAAACGCTGGGCTGAACGCTATGGCTTCTGCCGCAATAAAGTCGTACCGGACGGTATTTTGCTGCATTCCGTTTCTGTTGGTGAAACGCTGGCGGCGATCCCGCTGGTTCGCGCCCTGCGTCACCGCTACCCTTCACTGCCAATCACCGTCACGACGATGACGCCAACCGGCTCGGAGCGCGCGTTATCCGCTTTCGGTAAAGACGTGCAGCATGTTTATCTGCCTTACGATCTGCCCTGCGCCATGAATCGTTTCCTCAACACCGTGCGCCCGAAGCTGGTGATCGTGATGGAAACCGAACTGTGGCCGAACATGATTTCCGCCCTGCATGCTCGTAAAATCCCGCTGGTCATTGCCAACGCGCGTCTCTCAGAGCGCTCGGCGAAAGGTTACGGCAAGCTGGGTAAATTTATGCGCCGCCTGCTCAGTAAGATCACGCTGATTGCCGCGCAGAATGAAGAAGATGCAGCACGCTTTATCTCTCTGGGCCTGAAACGCAACCAGCTTGCGGTAACGGGAAGCCTGAAATTTGATATTTCTGTAACCCCTGAACTCGCAGCTCGCGCCATCACGCTGCGTCGCCAGTGGGCTCCACGTCGTCAGGTCTGGATTGCAACCAGTACCCATGATGGCGAAGAAGAGATCATCCTGCAGGCTCACCGCAAGCTGCTGGAAAAATTCCCTGATTTACTGCTGATCCTCGTGCCTCGCCATCCGGAGCGTTTTAAAGATGCCCGTGAAATGGTCCAGAAAGGCGGCTTCAGCTTCACGCTGCGCAGCAGCGGTGAAATCCCTTCCGGCAGCACCCAGGTGGTGATTGGCGATACGATGGGCGAGCTGATGCTGCTGTACGGCATTGCTGACCTCGCGTTTGTCGGTGGTAGCCTGGTCGAGCGCGGCGGTCATAACCCGCTGGAGCCGGCAGCCCACGCCATTCCGGTGCTGATGGGACCGCACACGTTTAACTTCAAAGACATCTGCGCGAAATTACAGCAGGCCGATGGTTTAATTACCGTGACCGATGCGGATTCGGTGGTCAAAGAGGTATCGACCCTTCTGACTGACGAAGATTATCGCCTGTGGTACGGCCGCCATGCCGTCGAAGTACTGCACCAGAACCAGGGCGCACTGACCCGTCTGCTGCAGCTTCTGCAACCTTATCTGCCTCAGCGGAGCCACTAATGTCAACGCGTCTGTCGGTCGTGATGATCGCCAAAAACGCCGCCGACCTGCTTCCGGACTGCCTGGCGTCGGTTGCCTGGGCTGACGAGATTGTCGTGCTCGACTCCGGAAGTACGGATGATACGGTAGATGTTGCCCGGGCTGCGGGCGCAAAAGTCTTTACCGATACGGACTGGCAAGGCTATGGCATCCAGCGCCAGCGCGCGCAGGGGTATGCCACCGGTGATTATGTATTGATGCTCGACACTGACGAGCGCATCACGCCGGAGCTTCAGCAGGCCATTCAGGCGGTGCTTTCTTCGCCCCAGCCTGGCGCCGTATACAGCATTGCCCGCCGCAACTACTTCCTTGGTCGTTTTATGCGCCACAGCGGCTGGTATCCCGATCGCGTCATGCGCCTGTACGAGCGCGAGCGATATCAGTACAATGACAATCTGGTTCATGAATCCCTGAGCTGCGATAGCGCCCAGGTCATCCCCCTGAGGGGCGATTTGCTGCATCTGACCTGCCGTGATTTCGCGAGCTTCCAGCGTAAACAGCTCAACTATGCCACCGCATGGGCGCAGGAGCGTCACCAGCGCGGCAAGAAAGCCTCGCTGACGGGTATCTTCACCCATACGCTGGGCGCGTTTCTGAAAACGCTGCTGCTGCGTGGTGGCGTGCTGGACGGTAAGCAGGGCTGGTTACTCGCGGTAGTAAATGCCCAGTATACTTTCAACAAATACACCGAGCTGTGGGCGCTCTGCCGCGGCTACTCAGAGAAAACGTGAGCCATGAGCACAAAAGCGATTTATCCGGGTACCTTCGATCCGATCACCAACGGTCATCTTGATATCATCACCCGTGCGGCGAGCATGTTCGATAAGGTGATCCTGGCCATTGCCGCCAGCCCCAGCAAAAAGCCGATGTTTGATCTCAACGAGCGCGTGCAGCTCGCCACCGATGCCATTTCGCACCTACCGAATGTTGAGGTGGTCGGGTTTAGCGATCTGATGGCTAACTTCGCCCGCGCTCAGCAGGCCAATATTCTGATCCGCGGCTTACGCGCGGTGGCAGACTTCGAGTATGAGATGCAGCTGGCGCACATGAATCGCCACCTGATGCCGGAGCTGGAAAGCGTGTTTCTGATGCCCTCCAAAGAGTGGTCGTTTATCTCGTCCACGCTGGTAAAAGAGGTGGCGCGCCATCATGGGGACGTTACCCATTTCCTGCCGGTTAACGTCCACCAGGCGTTGATCGAAAAGCTCAAGTAGCCCTATTTCTGGCACTGACGGCAGTAGAACGTGGCGCGCTGGGCGTGCTTCGTGGCAATAATGGGCGTACCGCAGACTCTGCACGGTTCGCCTTTACGGCCATACACCTGCAGCTCCTGGGCAAAATAGCCCGGCTTGCCGTCACTTTGCAGGAAGTCCTTCAGCGTTGTTCCCCCCTGTTCAATCGAGCGCAGCAATACGGCTTTAATCACCCGGACCAGTAGCTCGCACTCCTCCGCAGACAGCGAAGAGGCCAGCCGATCGGGATGGATCCCGGCGGCAAACAGCGATTCGCTGGCATAGATATTCCCCACGCCGACCACCAGCTTGTTATCCATCAGCCAGGGCTTAATCGGGCTTATCTTCTTCGCACACTTTGCCTTGAGGTATTCCGCGTTAAACGCGTCTGAGAGTGGCTCGGGGCCCAGATGCGCAAGCACGTTATGCCCTTCAAGCTCCTTCGTCCACAGCCACGCGCCAAAGCGCCGTGGGTCGGTGTAACGGAGCACTTTGCCGTTGCTCATCACCAGATCGACATGGTCGTGCTTTTCCGCAGGCAGTTCTTCGGTAAGAATGCGCAGGCTTCCGGACATCCCCAGGTGGATAATGATCCAGCCGTCGGGCAGCTCCAGCAGCAGGTATTTCGCGCGACGCTGTACGCTCAGGACGGGTTTGTCACTTAACGCGTGGATCTCATCGGACACCGGCCAGCGCAGACGTCCATTGCGGATCACCGCGTGAAGAATCGTCGCGCCGACCAGATGGGGCTCAATACCGCGGCGGCTGGTTTCTACCTCAGGTAATTCAGGCATGGTTCCTCCGTTGAGATACAGAATGCAAAAAACCCCGCAGTTGCGGGGTTTTTCGTTACAAGGAGACTAAAATTATTTGATTTTAGCTTCTTTGTACAGTACGTGCTGGCGTACAACTGGATCGAATTTTTTCAGTTCCAGTTTTTCCGGCTTAGTACGTTTGTTCTTCGTGGTGGTGTAGAAGTGACCTGTACCAGCAGAAGAAACCAGCTTGATTTTCTCGCGAATACCTTTAGCCATGATTTATTTCCTCTTTAAGTACTTAGTACTTTTCGCCACGGGCACGCAGTTCAGACAGAACTGTATCGATGCCTTTCTTATCGATTACACGCATACCTTTAGCAGATACGCGCAGGGTGACAAAACGCTTCTCGCTCTCAACCCAGAAACGGTGAGAGTGCAGGTTCGGCAGGAAACGGCGTTTAGTCGCGTTCAGTGCGTGGGAACGGTTGTTACCGGTCACCGGACGCTTGCCAGTAACTTGGCAGACTCGGGACATGTCTATTCTCCAAAAATCAAATTAGCTCGAGCTTCGTATGGGGTATCGGCGCCTCGTCAGGCTTTACAGCCCGGTCATCGCATAGTTCTAAGTGAACTCTCGATTGCCAGGCCCAAATGCCAAACCCGAGATTCTCAAAGGTGGCGTAGTATACGCTGACTCGGCGGTGTGCTCAAGTCCCGAACAGACAAAGATCCCGATGGATCGCGAGAAATAGCCTAAATCCAGCCATGTTCTGCGAAAGAAATGTACTCACCGCGGCCAATTATCAGATGGTCCAGCACACGAATGTCCATGAATTGACAGCATTTGATAATGCGTTCGGTGATTTCTTTGTCAGCTCTGCTCGGTTCTGCACAGCCAGAGGGGTGATTATGCGCGAGGATCACGCCCGCTGCATTCACTTTTATCGCTTCCCGCACAATTTCACGCGGATGCACCTCAACGTGGCTCAATGTGCCCGCAAAGAGACAGCTATGTTTAAGCACTCGATTTCTGTTATCGACAAAGATCACCATAAAGATCTCGCGTTCAATATCGGTTAACTGACTTTGCAGGAATTCACGCGTCATTTCTGGCGTCAGGATCGGATCTTCCTTCTCCATGCGGACATTATAAAAACGGCGGGCAAGTTCAGCTATGCCCCTCAGCTGGGCATACTTCGCCACGCCGATCCCCTCTACGTGCTTAAACTGCGCCAGATCGGCGGTCAGTAAACCGTAGAGCGAACCGAAATGTGCTATCAGCTCTTTTGCCAGCGTAAATACCGTTTTTCCGGGCGTTCCGGTACGTAAAAAGAGCGCCAGCAGTTCATCGTCTTTTAACAGGGTGACGCCATAGCGCAGCAGTTTTTCGCGCGGCAGCAGCTCCTCATCCTTTTCTTCCATGCCCTTTCTCCCTTTTTTAACCTCATGCTGCCACAGGCCAATCCGTCGCTCGACGACCACATTGCGTTCTTGCGTAGCGGCTCGCAAAGTGGCCGAAGGACAAAATCACCCCGCTTTGGGGATTGTGATAAAATGCCTGCTCTCTGGTGAAACCCAACAGGAAAGAATCATGATGAGCCTGGCCGGTAAAAAAATCGTTCTTGGCGTGAGCGGCGGCATTGCTGCTTATAAATCGCCGGATCTCGTGCGTCGCCTGCGCGAGCGAGGGGCTGACGTGCGGGTCGCGATAACCGAAGGCGGTAAAGCCTTTATCACTCCCCTGAGCCTGCAGGCCGTTTCAGGATACCCGGTTTCTGACAGCCTGCTCGATCCGGCCGCCGAAGCCGCGATGGGCCATATTGAACTGGGTAAATGGGCAGACCTGGTTATCCTCGCCCCCGCCACGGCCGATTTAATCGCTCGGGTGGCGGCCGGTATGGCAAACGACCTGGTTTCCACCATTTGTTTGGCCACGCCTGCGCCTGTTGCCGTCGTTCCTGCTATGAACCAGCAGATGTACCGTAATGCGGCCACCCAGCACAATCTTGAGACGCTGGCCTCACGCGGACTGCTTATCTGGGGACCGGACAGCGGCAGCCAGGCCTGCGGCGACGTTGGCCCGGGTCGCATGCTTGATCCGCTGACGATTGTTGATATGGCCGCCGCCCATTTTTCGCCTGTCAACGATCTGCAACATCTCAACATCATGATTACCGCGGGCCCTACGCGCGAGCCGCTGGACCCGGTGCGCTATATCACCAATCACAGCTCCGGTAAGATGGGTTTTGCCATTGCCGCCGCAGCGGCGAAGCGCGGCGCGAACGTCACGCTGGTGAGCGGCCCGGTATCGCTGCCTACCCCTGCGTTTGTGAAGCGAATTGACGTTACCACCGCGCTGGAGATGGAAGCCGCCGTGCAGGCACATGCTCAAAGCCAGCAGATTTTTATCGGCTGTGCAGCCGTTGCAGACTATCGTGCCGAGACGATCGCCGAGGCTAAAATTAAAAAGCAAGGCGATGAATTAACAATAAAAATGGTGAAAAATCCGGACATCGTTGCCGGTGTCGCCGCACTAAAAAGCCATCGTCCATACGTTGTTGGGTTTGCCGCAGAAACGAATAATGTGGAAGAATATGCCCGGCAAAAACGTACCCGCAAAAACCTCGATTTGATTTGCGCGAACGATGTATCGCTGGCCACACAAGGATTTAACAGCGACAGCAACGCACTGCACCTTTTCTGGCAGGATGGAGATAAAGTCTTACCGCTTGAGCGCAAGGAACTCCTGGGCCAACAATTACTGGACGAGATCGTTACCCGTTATGATGAAAAAAATCGACGTTAAGATTCTGGACCCGCGTGTTGGCGAGCTATTCCCGCTGCCAACCTATGCCACCTCCGGCTCTGCCGGTCTTGACCTGCGCGCCTGTCTCGATGACGCCGTAGAACTGGCTCCGGGTGCCACTACCCTGGTTCCAACTGGCCTGGCGATTCACATTGCTGACCCGTCTCTGGCAGCGGTGATCCTGCCGCGTTCTGGTCTGGGCCATAAGCACGGCGTTGTGCTGGGTAACCTGGTGGGTCTGATTGACTCCGACTATCAGGGTCAACTGATGGTCTCCGTCTGGAACCGTGGTCAGGACAGCTTCACCATTGAACCAGGCGAGCGTATCGCACAGATGGTCTTTGTACCGGTGGTACAGGCAGAATTTAACCTGGTGGCAGACTTTGACGCCACCGACCGTGGCGAAGGCGGCTTCGGCCATTCCGGGCGCAAATAACGGCCCGAAAGACACGTATCTCACAGCGTCATAATGCAATAACAAACCGCAAACGCCAGTTTGCGGTCGCTGTGTGGATGCTAGCCTGGCAAGTGCTTATTTTCAGGGGTATTTTGTAACATGGCAGAAAAACAAACCGCGAAAAGGAATCGTCGCGAAGAAATACTTCAATCTCTGGCTCTGATGCTTGAATCCAGCGATGGCAGTCAACGCATCACCACCGCTAAACTGGCCGCCTCTGTGGGCGTGTCTGAGGCGGCGCTGTACCGTCATTTTCCGAGCAAAACCCGGATGTTCGACAGCCTGATCGAATTCATTGAAGACAGCCTGATCACGCGCATCAACCTGATTCTGAAAGATGAAAAAGACACGACCGCGCGTCTGCGTCTGATTGTGCTGTTAATCCTGGGCTTCGGTGAACGCAATCCGGGCTTAACCCGTATCCTCACCGGCCACGCGCTGATGTTTGAACAGGACAGACTGCAGGGCCGCATTAACCAGCTTTTCGAGCGAATTGAAGCGCAGCTGCGCCAGGTACTGCGCGAAAAGAAAATGCGTGAGGGCGAAGGTTACAGCATTGATGAAACGCTGCTGGCGAGCCAGATTCTGGCGTTTTGTGAAGGCATGCTCTCCCGGTTTGTGCGTAGCGAATTCAAATACCGTCCAACGGACGATTTTGATGCCCGCTGGCCGTTAGTGGCTGCTCAGCTGCAGTAATCCGTAAGCCCGGTAAGCGTCGCGCCACCGGGCAATTTAACTACACCCCGAACTCTTCCCGGTACGCACGTACCGCCGCCAGATGGTCCGCCATCTCAGGCTTCTCTTCCAGATACGCAATCAGCTCTTTCAGGGTGATAATCGACGTCACTTTACAGCTGTAATCGCGCTCAACTTCCTGAATAGCGGAAATTTCACCGCGACCACGCTCCTTACGATCCAGAGAAATCAGCACGCCAGCAAGCGTCGCACCGTTGGCCTGGATAATCTCCATCGATTCGCGGATCGCCGTACCCGCGGTGATCACGTCATCGACCAGCATGACGCGGCCCTGCAGTGTGCTGCCGACCAGATTCCCGCCTTCACCGTGGGTTTTAGCCTCTTTGCGGTTAAAGCAGTACGGCACGTCGCGGTCATGGTGTTCCGCCAGCGCCACCGCGGTGGTGGTCGCAATCGGAATGCCTTTATAGGCCGGGCCAAAAAGCAGGTCAAAATCAATCCCGGAATCCACCAGCGCTTCGGCATAGAAACGGCCTAACAGTGCCAGATCGCGCCCGGTATTAAACAGCCCGGCGTTGAAGAAATAGGGACTCTTACGCCCGGATTTCAGCGTAAACTCGCCAAACTTAAGTACCTGCTTGTTAAGCGCAAACTCAATAAACTGGCGCTGATACGATTTCATGGATTTGCTCCTTTGGTTTTTCTGTCTTACAGGCAAAAAAAAGGCGACTCATTGGTCGCCTTTTAAATCAATTTTCTAACGCCGCTTTCTGCGTCGTTACAATGGATTCGATTCCCCCTCGGGCCAACGCCAGCAGGGAGAGAAGCTCGTCGTGGGTGAACGGCTCGCCTTCCGCCGTGCCCTGTACTTCAATGATGCGACCGTCTTCGGTCATCACCACGTTCATGTCGGTCTCGGCGGCAGAATCTTCAACGTATTCCAGATCGCAAAGCGCTTCACCGTTAACGATACCCACGGACACCGCCGCAACCATACCTTTCATTGGGTTGGTTTTCAGCTTACCGGCCGCAACCAGCTTGTTAAGGGCATCCGCCAGCGCCACGCATGCGCCAGTAATGGACGCCGTACGCGTACCACCGTCTGCCTGAATAACGTCGCAGTCCAGCGTAATGGTGAATTCGCCGAGGATTTTCAGATCAACGGCTGCACGCAGCGCACGCGCGATCAGACGCTGAATTTCCATGGTACGACCGCCCTGCTTGCCCTTTGCCGCTTCGCGGGCGTTTCGGGTATGGGTCGCACGCGGCAGCATGCCGTACTCTGCGGTGATCCAGCCCTGGCCCTGACCTTTCAGGAAACGCGGAACGCCTTCTTCAATGGACGCGGTGCAGAGAACCTTCGTGTCACCAAACTCAACCAGCACGGAGCCTTCAGCGTGTTTTGTATAGTTACGGGTCAGGGTGACGGGACGCACCTGATTGGCGCTACGACCTGATGGACGCATGATGGATTCTCCGGCTTGAAACGAATGTGGCTGCGCATTATACGGATAAAGGACGCTTATTCCTATCCTGAGAAGCCCCCGAAAGCTATAATCCTCCCATCTCTCCTTTAAAAACGGGAATGTCTATGATCCGCAGTATGACCGCCTACGCCCGGCGTGAAATCAAGGGTAGCTGGGGTAGCGCCACATGGGAAATGCGCTCGGTAAACCAGCGTTACCTGGAAACGTATTTCCGTATGCCGGAGCAGTTCCGCAGCCTTGAGCCTGTCGTACGTGAACGTATCCGTACGCGTCTGACGCGCGGGAAAGTGGAATGTAACCTGCGCTTTGAGCCTGATGCCAGCGCTCAGGGCGAACTGATCCTCAACGAAAAACTGGCGAAACAGCTCGTGAATGCGGCGAACTGGGTCAAAATGCAGAGCGATGAAGGCGAAATCAACCCGGTTGATATTCTGCGCTGGCCTGGCGTCATGGCCGCCGGTGAACAGGACCTGGATGCCATTGCCGCTGAAATCCTGGCAGCCCTCGACGGCACGCTGGACGACTTTATCGTTGCCCGTGAAACCGAAGGCCAGGCGCTGAAAGCGATGATTGAGCAGCGCCTTGAAGGCGTGAGCACCGAAGTAGCCAAAGTCCGCGCCCATATGCCAGAAGTGCTGCAATGGCAGCGCGAGCGTCTTGTCGCCAAACTGGAAGAAGCCGAAGTTCAGCTGGAAAACACCCGTCTGGAACAAGAACTGGTGCTGATGGCGCAGCGTATCGATGTCGCTGAAGAGCTGGACCGTCTGGAAGCGCACGTTAAAGAAACCTACAACATTCTGAAGAAGAAAGAGGCTGTGGGCCGCCGTCTGGACTTTATGATGCAGGAGTTCAACCGCGAGTCGAACACCCTGGCGTCTAAGTCAATCAATGCAGAAGTGACGAATTCAGCGATTGAGCTGAAAGTGCTGATTGAGCAGATGCGCGAGCAGATCCAGAATATCGAGTAATGCATTTCGGGTGGTGTCGATGGTGCCACCCATTACTATTTCTAATCCATCCATGCATCTATTTTTGTCTTTTACCGCCGCTCATCAAGCTTTTTCAACATATCCTGATAAAAATTTATAGGGCAAATCAAGTCGCCTTAGAAAATCTCAATCGTGATCTTGCGCACAAATCGCTAACCTCCCACGCGTTCACACCGGAGGGTATATGCTGCTTCACATCCTTTATCTCATTGGCATCACCGCAGAAGCCATGACCGGCGCACTTGCCGCCGGACGTCGCCGTATGGATACCTTCGGCGTAATCATTATTGCTACAGCAACCGCACTGGGCGGCGGTTCCGTGCGCGATATTCTGCTTGGCCATTACCCGCTCGGCTGGGTTAAACACCCTGAATACGTGATTATCGTGGCGACGGCCGCCGTGTTAACCACCATCGTGGCGCCCGTTATGCCCCATCTTCGCCGCCTGTTCCTGGTGCTTGATGCGCTGGGGCTGATCGTTTTTTCGATCATCGGTGCGCAAATCGCGCTCGATATGGGGGAAGGCCCGGTAATCGCCACCATTGCTGCCGTGGTCACTGGCGTATTCGGCGGCGTGCTGCGAGATATGTTCTGCAAACGCATCCCCCTGGTCTTTCAAAAAGAGCTGTATGCTGGCATTTCCTTTGCGGCAGCGGTGCTTTATATCGCTCTGCAGCATTATGTTTCTAACCATGACGTGGTGGTCATCTCGACGCTGCTGTTTGGCTTTACGGCCCGCATGCTGGCGCTGCGTCTGAAGCTCGGGCTGCCCGTTTTTCATTACAAACACAGCGCACACTAGCTTCAGAACCCATTGATGTGCTGTTCAGCGAGCCATTTCGCCAGCACATCAATTTGAGGCGCGTGCAGCCAGTTAATGATTTGTCGCGCTTTCTCCTCTCCCGTTCCCGGCAGGGTCTGCCAGTCCTTTGCGTTGCGCCCGCTCATCTTCTGCCACGATATGTCTCCCATTGCCTTCAGCGAAGACTGCGACATTGGCACACCCAATGCCATGAGCCAGCGGGTAAAAGGCTTCTCGCGCACCAGATTAAATCGGTGCCAGAGCGCCAGCCCGCGCGCAGAGGAAAATCCCGGTACAGCCTGCAGCTGCGCCTGCGTTAATAATAGCCACGAAAAGAGATGTTCAAAATGATGCGCCTGCCAGAGGGTTCGCCAGCCTGACTCGCCTAATCCATCAATATCAAGTACCTGCTTTGAACTAAGCCAGGTCAGTCGGGCAAAGAACTGTTCCATACACTCCGGTGAAGCATAGAAACAGCTAAGAGAATGATAACGTGGGGCCGGAGGCTCTGGTTTATGTCTGTCACTCCCGCGCCAGAGCACCTTATCAAACCGGGGGATACCTTGCCCGGCCAGGCTGATCTGGATCTGATCCCCCGGGGCAATATCCAGCCCCTGCCAGCGCTCAACCGAGCCCAGACTCACCCGCTGCACCTGTTTATCATCCAGTTGCACGGGTTCCAGCGCTGCTACAACGGAAATTTTGCCCGTTCGTCCCACGGAAAAATGAATATCACTCACCTCGGCGACCTGGGCTGCAGGAGGATATTTCCACGCGACGACCCAGCTGCCTTCTCCCGGTAACCAATCTTCGCCCGCGGGTTCATTCTCCGAACGCACCACAATGCCATCCGTGGCAAAGGGTAATGCGGTTACGTGCCAGGCCGCGCGCTGTTTCTCGACGGCATCAACAGCATCGGCGGGTAACGTATACCGTGCCGACAGCGTAAAACCGGCCTGAGACAGTTCAGCTAGAGATGTATGCATCTCTTTCGGTCCGTCCGGCCAGGCCCAGATGAATACGCCGAGCTTATTCGATAGCGCGTTATCCTTTTGCCGCATCATCGCACCCGCAACTTTTGCGCGAGCATTCATCCCGCCCATCTGCCGCTGAACGTGATTGTCGCTTAACCAGAAAAGCTCGCCCTGTAAGACGCTATTTGCCAACTTGCCGGTGAGCTTTTGCGGAACAGACGGGATTAAACGTACCTTATCGGTCCAGTCTTCCCCTTTCAGGCCATCACCTCGACTGATGGCCTGGGCCAACTTTCCGTCACGATAGACCAGCGTTACCGCCACACCGTCAACTTTGGGCTGCATCCACAGATGTTGCCGAGCGAGCATCCACTGTCTCAGAGCCTCTTTGCTGGCCACTTTATGTACGCCCGTATGGGCGACAGGATGTTTTACGCTCCCCGTCAGATTAGGGAGTTTCTCTTCTGAAGGCTCGCTGCCGAAACAGCGCTGCCACTGCGTTAACCGCCCGTGAAGCTGGTCGTAAACTTCGTCGTTGACCTCGCTCACCCCCTCCTTCCAATAAGCGTTATCCCAGCGTTTGATTTGCGCGCTTAACGACGCCATCTCTTTCTCTGCTTTTGCCTGCGACCACACTGGGCAAACCGCCGCGCCATAGCCACACCACAACAACATTACCCCGCTTATCCATCGCCACATCGCTACCCCTCCTTTGCATTGCAAGAGGTATACCCTGATGCCTGAAACAACGCTAACGGCAACGTTTCACAATGCGAGACGCTATCCGGTATTTCTTTTGGTGGCTGAAAACCCCAGATAAAACCTGAAAACGGCACGCAAAATTCAATAATCCGAGGGAAAAAGTGTGACAAAGACTACGTCACACGGCGGTGACGTGTATAATAAGCCCGTATGTAGGACTTCTTCGTTAACACATACAAAAGACTCTCATGGCTCAAGGCACGCTTTATATTGTTTCTGCCCCTAGCGGCGCGGGTAAATCCAGCCTTATTCAGGCACTGTTAAAAACCCAACCGTTGTACGACACACAGGTTTCTGTTTCTCATACCACGCGAGCGCCGCGTCCGGGTGAAGTGCACGGTGAACACTATTTCTTTGTGGATCACGACGAATTCAGAGCGATGATCGGCAGAGACGCGTTTCTTGAACACGCTGAAGTCTTCGGTAATTACTACGGTACCTCGCGTGAAACCATTGAGCAGGTTCTGGCCACGGGCGTGAATGTGTTCCTGGATATCGACTGGCAGGGTGCGCAGCAAATTCGCAAGAAAATGCCTGACTCCCGCAGTATCTTTATTTTACCACCATCGAAAGATGAGCTGGATCGCCGCCTGCGTGGGCGCGGCCAGGACAGCGAAGAAGTGATCGCAAAGCGTATGGAACAGGCTGTTGCAGAAATGAGCCATTACGCGGAATATGATTACCTAATTGTGAATGATGATTTTGATGCCGCGCTGAGCGATCTCAAAACCATTCTTCGTGCAGAACGTCTGCGTATGAGCCGCCAGAAGCAGCGACATGACGCATTAATCACCAAACTGTTGGCAGACTGAACCCACTTTCAGTATCATGCCCAGTCATTTCTTCACCTGTGGAGCATTTTAAGTATGGCACGCGTAACTGTTCAGGACGCTGTAGAGAAAATTGGTAACCGTTTTGACCTGGTACTGGTCGCCGCGCGTCGCGCTCGTCAGATGCAGGTAGGCGGTAAAGATCCGCTGGTACCGGAAGAAAACGATAAAACCACCGTTATTGCACTTCGCGAAATCGAAGAAGGTCTGATCAACAACCAGATCCTCGACGTGCGTGAGCGCCAGGAGCAGCAAGAGCAGGAAGCCGCAGAACTGCAGGCCGTAACCGCTATTGCTGAAGGTCGTCGTTAATTAAACCTGCGGGTCGCCCTTGTATCTGTTTGAAAGCCTGAATCAACTGATTCAAACCTACCTGCCTGAAGACCAGATTAAGCGTCTTCAGCAGGCGTATCTCGTTGCACGTGACGCTCACGAGGGCCAGACACGTTCAAGCGGTGAACCCTATATCACGCACCCGGTAGCGGTGGCCTGTATTCTGGCCGAGATGAAACTCGACTACGAAACGCTCATGGCCGCTCTGCTGCACGACGTGATCGAAGATACCCCTGCCACTTACCAGGACATGGAACAGCTGTTTGGCAAAAGCGTTGCCGAACTGGTGGAAGGGGTCTCTAAGCTTGATAAGCTGAATTTCCGCGACAAGAAAGAGGCGCAAGCCGAAAACTTCCGCAAGATGATTATGGCGATGGTGCAGGATATCCGCGTCATTCTCATCAAACTCGCTGACCGTACCCACAACATGCGCACGCTGGGCTCACTTCGTCCGGATAAACGTCGCCGTATTGCCCGTGAAACCCTCGAAATTTACAGCCCGCTGGCGCACCGTTTAGGTATTCACCACATTAAAACCGAGCTGGAAGAGCTGGGTTTTGAAGCGTTGTACCCGAACCGTTATCGCGTCATTAAAGAGGTGGTGAAAGCCGCACGCGGTAACCGTAAAGAGATGATTCAAAAAATCCTCTCTGAAATCGAAGGGCGCTTGCAGGAAGCGGGAATTCCGTGCCGCGTTAGCGGTCGCGAGAAACACCTGTACTCCATCTATTGCAAAATGGTGCTCAAAGAGCAACGTTTTCACTCGATCATGGATATCTACGCCTTCCGCGTGATCGTCCATGACTCGGACACCTGTTATCGCGTGCTGGGGCAGATGCACAGCCTCTACAAGCCGCGTCCGGGGCGTATGAAAGATTATATCGCCATTCCAAAAGCGAACGGCTATCAATCTTTGCACACCTCGATGATCGGGCCGCACGGCGTGCCTGTTGAGGTGCAAATTCGCACCGAAGACATGGACCAGATGGCAGAGATGGGTGTAGCCGCACACTGGGCCTATAAAGAGCACGGCGGCGAAAGCAGTACGACCGCACAAATCCGCGCCCAGCGCTGGATGCAGAGCCTGCTGGAACTTCAGCAGAGTGCGGGCAGCTCGTTTGAATTTATCGAGAGCGTTAAATCCGATCTCTTCCCGGATGAGATTTACGTTTTCACCCCAGAAGGTCGCATTGTCGAACTGCCTGCGGGCGCAACGCCGGTCGATTTCGCTTACGCCGTGCATACCGATATCGGGCATGCCTGCGTCGGCGCGCGCGTCGACAGACAGCCTTATCCGCTGTCTCAGCCGCTCTCCAGCGGCCAGACGGTAGAAATTATTACCGCGCCGGGCGCGCGTCCTAACGCGGCCTGGTTGAACTTTGTCGTAAGTTCCAAAGCACGCGCCAAAATTCGCCAGCTGCTGAAAAACCTCAAGCGTGATGATTCCGTCAGTCTGGGACGTCGGCTGCTCAACCACGCGTTGGGCGGTAGCCGTAAGCTGGCTGAGATCCCACCGGAGCATATCCAGCGCGAACTCGACCGAATGAAGCTCACGTCTCTGGACGATCTGCTGGCGGAAATTGGTCTGGGCAACGCCATGAGTGTCGTAGTAGCGAAAAACTTGCAGCAGGGCGAAGCGACACCTTCTGCTCCAGGCGCATCTGGCCATGCTCATTTGCCGATTAAAGGCGCGGACGGGGTACTGATCACCTTCGCAAAATGTTGCCGCCCAATTCCTGGCGACCCGATTATTGCGCACGTCAGCCCGGGCAAAGGGCTGGTTATCCACCATGAATCCTGTCGTAACATTCGCGGCTACCAGAAAGAAGCCGAGAAGTTTATGGCGGTCGAGTGGGATAAAGAGACCGCGCAGGAATTTATCACCGAAATTAAGGTGGATATGTTCAACCACCAGGGTGCCCTGGCGAACCTGACGGCAGCGATCAACACGGCCTCTTCCAACATTCAGAGTCTGAATACGGAAGAAAAAGATGGCCGCGTTTATAGCGCCTTTATTCGTCTGACCGCCCGCGACCGCGTACATCTGGCGAATATTATGCGCAAGATCCGCGTCATGCCGGACGTGATTAAAGTCACCCGAAACCGAAACTAGGTTTATGAATTCACAACGTTATGCACGTATCTGCGAAATGCTCGCCAGGCGTCAGCCTGACCTGACGGTCTGCATGGAGCAGGTGCATAAACCTCATAACGTCTCTGCCATCGTCCGTACCGCAGATGCTGTCGGTGTGCATGAAGTGCACGCCGTCTGGCCGGACGGCCGTATGCGAAATACGGTCTCAGCGGCGGCAGGCAGCAACAGCTGGGTGTCCGTCAAAAATCATCACACCATTGGCGAAGCCGTATCGCACCTGAAAGGGCGCGGGATGCAGATCCTTGCCACTAACCTGTCCGCTAAAGCCGTAGATTTCCGCGAGATCGACTACACCCGCCCGACCTGCATTTTAATGGGTCAGGAGAAAACCGGGATCTCCCAGGAAGCGCTGGATCTGGCGGATCGGGACATCATCATTCCGATGATCGGCATGGTCCAGTCTCTCAACGTCTCCGTGGCGTCCGCGCTCATTCTTTATGAAGCGCAGCGCCAGCGTCAGAACGCGGGGATGTACGAGCGCAGCAACAGCATGCTGCCGGAAGATGAACAGCAGCGCCTGCTGTTTGAAGGTGGTTATCCGGTGCTGGCTCGCGTTGCGAAGCAGAAAAAATTGCCTTACCCCCACGTCAACGCGCAGGGCGAAATTGAAGCCGATGCCGAGTGGTGGGCCACCATGCAGTACGCCGGGTAAGCGATGAAAGGCCGCCTGCTGGATGCCATCCCGCTTAACAGCCTGACGGGCGTGGGCGCGGCGCAAAGCAATAAGCTCGCGAAAATTGGCCTGCACACCGTGCAGGATCTCCTGCTTCACCTCCCCCTGCGTTACGAAGACCGCACCCAGCTCTATAAGATTGGCGATCTCCTTCCCGCCATTTACGCCACCGTTGAAGGCGAAGTACTGAACTGCAATATCACCTTCGGCGGACGCCGGATGATGACCTGCCAGATCAGCGACGGCACCGGCATCCTTACCATGCGTTTTTTCAACTTCAGCGCGGCGATGAAAAACAGCCTGGCGACGGGCCGCAGGGTGCTGGCCTATGGTGAAGCCAAACGCGGGAAATACGGCGCAGAGATGATCCACCCGGAGTACCGCGTGCAGGGCGATCTCAGCACGCCGGAACTGCAGGAGACGCTCACCCCGGTTTACCCGACGACCGAAGGCATCAAGCAGGCAACGCTGCGTAAGCTCACCGATCAGGCGCTGGAGCTGCTGGATACCTGCGCCATTACCGAGCTGCTGCCGCCCGAGCTGGCGCAGGGCATGATGAGCCTGCCCGAGGCGCTGCGAACCCTGCACCGTCCGCCGCCAACGCTGCAGCTCAGCGATTTAGAAAGCGGCAAACACCCCGCCCAACAGCGTCTTATCCTTGAGGAATTACTGGCGCATAACCTGAGCATGCTGGCGCTTCGTGCGGGCGCGCAGCGTTTCCACGCTCAGCCTTTAAGCCAGAATGATGCGCTCAAAGATAAGCTGCTGGCCTCTCTGCCGTTTAAACCCACCGGCGCGCAGGCGCGCGTCACCGCTGAGATTGAACGCGATATGGCGCTCGACGTGCCGATGATGCGCCTGGTGCAGGGCGATGTAGGGTCCGGTAAAACGCTGGTTGCCGCGCTGGCAGCCCTGCGCGCGATTGCCCACGGTAAACAGGTCGCGCTTATGGCGCCGACCGAGCTGCTGGCTGAACAGCACGCCAACAATTTCCGCGCCTGGTTCGCGCCGCTGGGGATTGAAGTGGGCTGGCTTGCCGGGAAGCAAAAAGGCAAAGCGCGACTTGCGCAGCAGGAAGCCATCGCCAGCGGGCAGGTGCAGATGATTGTCGGCACGCACGCTATCTTCCAGGAGCAGGTGCAGTTCAGCGGCCTTGCGCTGGTGATTATCGATGAACAACACCGCTTTGGCGTCCATCAGCGTCTGGCTCTGTGGGAAAAAGGCCTTCAACAGGGCTTCCACCCGCATCAGCTGATCATGACCGCTACGCCGATCCCGCGCACCCTGGCAATGACCGCCTACGCCGATCTGGATACCTCCACTATCGACGAACTGCCGCCGGGGCGGACGCCGGTGACGACGGTCGCGATTCCTGACACGCGTCGCAGCGATATTATTGACCGCGTGCGCAACGCCTGCACCCACGAAGGACGTCAGGCCTACTGGGTCTGTACGCTGATCGAGGAGTCTGAACTGCTGGAAGCGCAGGCTGCCGAAGCCACGTGGGAAGAACTCAAGCTGGCGCTGCCGGAGCTGAACGTGGGTCTGGTTCACGGACGCATGAAGCCCGCTGAAAAACAGTCGGTGATGCAGTCGTTTAAGCAGGGCGAGCTGCATTTGCTGGTCGCCACGACGGTCATTGAAGTGGGCGTGGACGTCCCGAACTCCAGCCTGATGATTATCGAAAACCCGGAGCGCCTGGGCCTTGCCCAGCTCCACCAGCTGCGCGGGCGCGTTGGCCGCGGCGCGGTAGCCTCCCACTGCGTCCTGCTCTACAAAGCCCCGCTCTCGAAAACCGCCCAGATGCGGTTGCAGGTGCTGCGCGACAGCAACGACGGTTTTGTGATTGCGCAAAAAGACCTGGAGATCCGCGGCCCGGGCGAACTGCTGGGCACGCGCCAGACGGGGAACGCGGAATTCAAAGTGGCGGATTTGCTGCGCGATCAGGCTATGATCCCGGAAGTTCAGCGCCTTGCGCGCCACATTCATGAACGCTACCCCGAACAGGCGGCAGCGTTAATTGAGCGCTGGATGCCGGAAACCGAGCGGTATTCCAACGCCTGATTTCACGCAAACATCGGCAGCATCAGGTATAGCTTGATCACCAGCGCGTTGACGATATCAATAAAGAACGCCCCGACCATCGGGACCACCAGAAACGCCATGTGCGATGGCCCGAACCGTTCTGTGATCGCCTGCATGTTAGCGATAGCCGTTGGGGTTGCCCCCAGACCAAACCCGCAGTGACCCGCCGCCAGCACCGCCGCATCGTAGTTTTTGCCCATCATGCGCCAGGTGACGAACATAGCGTACAGCGCCATAAACAGGGTTTGCACTGCCAGAATCGCCACCATCGGCAGCGCCAGCGAGGCCAGCTCCCACAGCTTGAGGCTCATTAGCGCCATCGCCAGGAACAGCGACAGGCAGACGTTGCCGAGCACCGACACCGCCCTTTCAAACACGCGGTAGAAGCCCATCAGCGCCAGACCGTTGCTCAGGATCACCCCGATAAACAGCACGCAAACAAACGTCGGCAGCTCAAACGCTGAGCCCGCCAGCCATTGCGCAACCACTTTGCCCACGGTCAGGCAGATGGCGATCGTCGCGATGGTTTCAATCAGCACCAGCGAGGTGATACTGCGCCCAACGTCCGGCTTTTCAAAGGCGGTAGGCACCAGCTCATCGTCCGGCCTACCGTCCGGCGTGGTGGAGTGCTTCACAAGATAACGCGCCACCGGGCCGCCAATCAGGCCACCCAGCACCAGGCCAAAGGTGGCACAGGCCATCGCCACTTCCGTCGCGTTTTCAAAGCCGTAGCGTTCGATGAATAGCTTGCTCCACGCGGCCCCGGTTCCGTGACCGCCCGAAAGGGTAATCGACCCCGCCAGCAGCCCCATCAGCGGATCCAGCCCCAGCAGCGTCGCCATCCCGATACCAATGGCGTTTTGCATCAGCAGCAGCCCCACCACCACAATCAGGAATACGCCGAGCACCTTACCGCCCGAGCGCAGGCTCGCCAGGTTGGCGTTCAGGCCGATGGTGGCAAAGAAGGCCAGCATCAGCGGGTCTTTCAGGGACATATCAAAATCGATTTCCCAGCCCAGGCTTTTTTTCAGCACCAGCAGGGCCAGCGCTACCAGCAGGCCGCCGGCGACGGGTTCAGGAATGGTGTACTTTTTCAGAAGGGAAACGCTATGTACCAGCTTACGACCAAGCAGTAAGACCAGCGTTGCGGCAACAAGGGTCGACAACGTATCGAGATGAATCATAGAAGGCTCCTTTTTTGCGCGTGTTCCATACACACGCGGCGTTATCCTGGGCCGGTTTGCGCTCTTCATAAGCCCCCGGCGCAAAAAGTGTAATTTTTTTTCCCGATGCGTTGTAGAAAACCTGCTCACAGCGGCAGAATTTCTTGCCTTTTTTTGCTGGCAATCGTTTGCTTTTACCAGGTGGTCAGATAAAATGCCCGCTTTTCCACCGTGGGATTGCCGCCGATGTCCGTTAACACCATAGAGTCGCCTGATGCGCAACCGATTGCGCCGAAGCAAAATAGCGAACTGATTTACCGCCTTGAAGACCGCCCGCCGCTGCCGCAAACGCTTTTCGCTGCCTGCCAGCATCTTCTGGCTATGTTTGTTGCGGTGATCACTCCGGCGCTGCTGATTTGCCAGGCGCTCGGCTTACCGGCGCAGGACACGCAGCACATTATCAGCATGTCTCTTTTCGCCTCCGGCGTGGCCTCGATTATTCAAATTAAAGCGTGGGGTCCGGTGGGGTCGGGTTTGTTGTCGATTCAGGGCACAAGCTTTAACTTCGTGGCACCGCTGATCATGGGCGGTACGGCCCTGAAAACCGGCGGTGCGGATGTTCCGACCATGATGGCGGCGCTGTTCGGCACGCTGATGCTGGCCAGCTGTACGGAGATGGTGATCTCCCGCGTTCTGCATCTGGCTCGCCGCGTTATCACCCCGCTGGTTTCCGGCGTCGTCGTGATGATTATCGGCCTGTCGCTGATTCAGGTGGGCCTTACCTCCATCGGCGGCGGCTATGCCGCGATGAGCGACCATACCTTCGGCGCGCCGAAAAACCTGCTGCTGGCAGGCGTCGTGCTGGCGATCATTATTCTGCTTAACCGTCAGCGTAACCCTTACCTGCGCGTCGCCTCCCTGGTGATCGCCATGGCGGCGGGTTATCTGCTGGCGTGGGCGCTGGGCATGCTGCCGGAGAACACCGCGCCGACCAACAGCGCGCTGATCGTCGTCCCCACGCCTTTGTACTACGGTCTGGGCATTGACTGGGGTCTGCTCCTGCCGCTGATGCTGGTCTTTATGATCACCTCTCTGGAAACCATCGGCGACATCACCGCTACCTCAGACGTCTCCGAGCAGCCGGTGTCCGGCCCGCTGTACATGAAGCGACTGAAAGGCGGCGTTCTGGCGAACGGTCTGAACTCGTTTGTCTCTGCGGTATTCAACACCTTCCCGAACTCCTGCTTCGGTCAAAACAACGGCGTCATCCAGCTGACCGGCGTGGCCAGCCGCTACGTCGGTTTTGTAGTAGCGCTGATGCTGATCGTCCTCGGCCTGTTCCCGGCGGTAAGCGGCTTTGTGCAGCACATCCCTGAGCCGGTGCTGGGCGGCGCAACGCTGGTAATGTTCGGGACTATCGCAGCTTCCGGCGTGCGTATCGTCTCCCGCGAACCACTGAACCGCCGCGCGATCATGATTATCGCGCTGTCGCTGGCCGTTGGTCTGGGCGTTTCCCAGCAGCCGCTGATCCTGCAGTTCGCCCCTGACTGGGTGAAAAACCTGCTCTCTTCCGGCATTGCTGCGGGCGGTATCACCGCTATCGTGCTGAACCTCGTTTTCCCGCCTGAGAAAAATTGATTTCTCTCACGGCAGGCAGTCAATGCCTGCCGTGACATCGAATTACACCATTCCCGCCTTGAGGATTGCGCATAAATCGTGCATAACTCCCTTATGTGCGTTTTGCGGGATGGAAGACCATGAAATTTATTGGAAAGCTCCTCATCTATCTTCTTGTAGCCCTGCTCATTGTGCTGCTGGCGTTCTACATTCTGCTCCAGACCCGCTGGGGCGCGTCTCAGGTCAGCAGCTGGGTAACGGTGAATACCGACTACGAACTCAGTTTCGACAAGATGAATCACCGCTTTTCGTCGCCTTCCCACATCATTCTGGAAAACGTCACCTTTGGTCGGGACGGTAAACCCGCCACGCTGGTAGCCAAAAAAGTCGATATTGGACTGAGCAGCCGTCAGATAACCGATCCGCTGCACATGGACACCATCACCCTCTTCGACGGCACGCTGAATCTCTCGCCGCAGACGGCGCCGCTGCCTTTCCAGGCGGATCGCCTGCAGCTTAACAACATGGCCTTTAACAGCCCGAATACCGAATGGGAACTCAGCGCGCAGAAGGTCACGGGCGGCGTCAGCCCATGGCAGCCGGAAGCCGGCAACGTGCTGGGGCATAATGCGCAGATTCAGATGAGCGCGGGCTCGCTGACCCTGAACGGCGTACCGGCCACCAACGTGCTGATCGAGGGCCAGCTTAACGGCAAGGAGGTGGTGCTGAAAACGATTGGCGCCGACATGGCTCGTGGCTCACTCACCGGCTCCGCCCTGCGCAACGCCGACGGGAGCTGGATTATCGACACCATGCGCCTCAACGAGATCCGCCTGCAGAGCGATAAAACGCTGACGGCATTCTTCGCGCCGCTGGGCACCATTCCCTCTTTGCAGATTGGTCGTCTGGACGTGACCGACGCCCGGCTTCAGGGCCCGGACTGGGCTGTGACCGATCTCGACTTAAGCCTGCGCAACCTGACTCTGAGCAAAGGTGACTGGCAGAGCCAGGAAGGTCGTCTGTCCATGAACGCCAGCGAGTTTATCTACGGCTCGCTGCATCTTTTCGACCCGATCCTGAATGCGGAGTTTTCCCCGCAGGGCATGGCGCTGCGTCAGTTCACCTCCCGCTGGGAGGGCGGCATGGTACGCACCTCGGGCAACTGGCTACGCGACGGTAAAGCGCTGGTTCTGGACGATGTTGCCATCGCTGGACTGGAGTACACCCTGCCGCAGAACTGGAAAACATTGTGGATGGAGCCTCTGCCGGAATGGCTGAACAGCGTCACGCTGCAAAAATTCGGCCTGAGCCGTAACCTGGTGATCGACATCGATCCCGCCTTCCCCTGGCAGATCACCTCTCTGGACGGCTATGGCGCAAACCTGCAGCTGGTGAAAGATCGCCAGTGGGGCGTCTGGGGCGGGAGCGCAACCCTGAACGGCGCGGCGGCGACCTTTAACCGCGTCGACGTGCGCCGCCCGTCGCTGGCGCTGAATGCCAACGCCGCCACGGTGAACATTACCGACCTGAGCGCGTTTACCGAAAAAGGCATTCTGGAAGCCACGGCGACCGTTTCACAACTCCCGCAGCGGCAGACTACGGTAAGCCTGAACGGGCGCGGCGTACCGCTCAACGTACTGCAGCAGTGGGGCTGGCCTGCTCTGCCGATTACGGGCGACGGCAATATTCAGCTCACTGCCAGCGGCAGCGTGCAGGCGAATGCCCCGCTGAAGCCGACGGTGAATGGGAAGCTGAGCGCGGTGAATATGGATAAGCAGCAGGTGCAGCAGACGATGACGGGCGGGGTGGTTTCAACACCACCCTCACCCCAGCCCTCTCCCTGAAAGGGAGAGGGAGCAAACCATTCCCTCGCTCCTTTGGGGTGAGGGTTAGGGAGAGGGGAATTAAAGGTGAACCACCACCTCATCGCCCTCCGCTTTCACCACCACGCCCCACTCGCTGCCCGCATGCGAACCGCCCTTCACGCCGCTCACCTTCTGCACGTTGCGCAAGCACACCGACCAGTTTTGCGCGTCTCCCGCGCCGGTAAAGGTCACGATGTCGCCCCGACGTGACGCCTTCAGCGTAAACGCCACGGAGCCGTCCGCCGCAGGGACTTCGCCGACCGCCGTTGCGCCATCGTCCAGGTTAAACAGCTGAAAGGCCGTTCCCTCGTGCCACGCGTAGTCCGGCTTCTGGTTATTGTTGCCTAGCGCAAGCAGCGTGTTGTCGCGCACGTAGACCGGCAGGCTCATGAAACCGTGCTGCTGCTTATGCCAGCGGCTGCCCTGGATTTCGTCGTTGTGCCACAGGTGCGTCCAGCGCCCTTCCGGCAGGTAGAACTGCACGTCGCCCGCCTCGGAGAATACCGGTGCCACCGTTAACGAATCCCCCAGCATGTACTGACGGTCGAGGTAATCGCACGCCGGATCGTCCGGAAATTCCAGCATCATCGCGCGCAGCATCGGCGTGCCGAACTCGCGGGCCAGCGCCGCCTGACGATACAGGTACGGCATCAGTTGGCACTTCAGCTGGGTGAAGTGGCGCACCACGTCGCAGGACTCGTCATCGTATGCCCACGGCACGCGGTAGGATTTGCTGCCGTGCAGGCGGCTGTGGCTGGAGAACAGCCCGAACGCGCACCAGCGCTTGTAGACGTGCGCCGGGGCGGTGTTTTCGAACCCGCCGATATCGTGGCTCCAGAACCCAAAGCCGGACAGACCAATCGACAGCCCGCCGCGCAGGCTTTCGGCCATCGACTCATAGTTGGCGTAGCAGTCGCCGCCCCAGTGAACCGGGAACTGTTGCGCACCCACGGACGCGGAGCGTGCAAACAGCACCGCCTCTTCTTCACCCACCGTCTCTTTCAGCACGTTCCACACCAGTTCGTTGTAGATGTAGGCGTAGTGGTTGTGCATCTTCTGCGGATCGGATCCGTCAAACCACTGGACGTCGGTCGGGATACGCTCGCCAAAGTCGGTCTTGAAACAGTCGACGCCGATATCTACCAGGCCTTTCAGCTTGTCGGCATACCACCGGCACGCGTCCGGATTGGTGAAGTCATAAATCGCCAGCCCCGGCTGCCATTTGTCCCACTGCCACAGGGAGCCGTCCGGGCGCCTGAGCAGGTAGTCCTTCTCTTTCAGCTCCCGGAAGATGGGGGATTTCTGGCCGATGTACGGGTTGATCCACACGCAGACCTTCAGCCCTTTCTCCTTCAGGCGGCGGATCATGCCTTCCGGATCCGGGAAGGTCACCGGGTCCCACTCGAAGTCACACCACTGGAAGGCCTTCATCCAGAAGCAGTCGAAGTGGAACACGTGCAGCGGCAGGTCGCGCTCGGCCATGCCGTCGATAAAGCTGTTGACCGTCGCCTCGTCGTAGTTGGTGGTGAACGAGGTGGTCAACCACAGGCCGAACGACCAGGCAGGCGGCAGCGCCGGACGCCCGGTGAACTGCGTATAGCGGTTTAATACCTCTTTTGGCGTCGGGCCGTCGATCACGAAGTATTCCAGATATTCCCCTTCCACGCTGAACTGCACTTTGGAGACCTTCTCGGAGCCGACTTCAAACGAGACGTTTTCCGGGTGATTCACCAGCACGCCGTAGCCGCGGTTGGTCAGGTAGAACGGGATATTTTTGTAGGACTGCTCGGTGCTGGTGCCGCCGTCGCGGTTCCAGGTTTCGACCGTCTGGCCGTTGCGCACCAGCGCGGTGAAGCGCTCGCCGAGACCGTAGACCGTTTCCCCCACGCCCAGATCCAGACGCTCGAACACGTAATTGCGATCGGTGTTGCTGTCCTGCAAGTAGCCGTTGTTTTTCAGCTGGCTGCCGGTAATGCGCTGGCCGTTACGCAGGAAATCCAGCGCCCAGAACTCGCCTTTGGTGACGCGCACGCTGATACTGCCGCTTTTCAGCTCGGCAAAATCGGCGTTGTTTTCAATCTCAACATTCACGTCTTTCAGAACGTTCAGCGGATAGTGCGGGCCGTTGTTAAGTGCGCCCTGGAAATGTTCGATGCGCACCCCGATAATCCCTTCCTGCGGGGCAAACAGGCGCACCGTGAACATCAACGTGTCGAGCTGCCAGGTACGCTCGCGCACGTCGCGCGGCGCAACAAATACCACCAGGTCATTGCCCTGCTGCTCCACGTCGAACACCTGAACCGGATACGTCACGTTCAGGCCCGGTTGAATAAGCCAGTTTCCATCACTGATTTTCATGCTCTCGTCCTCTTAGTTCTGTAATTCTTTGCTGACCGGCAGGTTTTCAAACTCCTGCTGATTGCGGCGCGCGCCCTGCGCCAGCTCGCCCAGGATTTTGGTCAGGAAGGGGGTTTTCAGCGTGTAGTAGCGTTTGGCGATAATGGCGCTCAGCACGTAGCAGACCGCCGGGGCCAGGGTAAACAGGCCGATAATGATGCTGATGGTCGCGCTGTTCTGGGTTTTGGCTGCCGCGTCGTAGCCGCCGCCAGCCAGCATCCAGCCGATCATCGCTCCGCCCAGCGCCAGGCCGAGCTTCAGCACGAACAGGGTGCCCGCAAAGCTGATGCCGGTCAGGCGTTTGCCGTTGGTCCACTCGCCGTAGTCGACGGTATCGGACATCATCACCCACTGAATCGGCGTCACCAGCTGGTGCAGCACGCCGATGACGAAGATAAAGGCGAACATCAGCACCGTGGCGTACATCGGCACGAAGAACATCGCCGCGCTGACCACCGCCAGCGCGGCGTTGGTCCACCAGAAGATGCTGACCTTGCACTTCCAGTCGGTGAGCGGTTTCGCCAGCGCGGAGCCGATCAGGTTGCCGACGCAGTAGGTGGTGAGGAAGGCGATGAACACCTCCGGCGAGCCCATGATCCAGGTGCAGTAGTACATCATCGCGCCGCCGCGCACGCAGACGGCAAGGATGTTGAGGATGGTCAGCACGCCCACGATGCGCCACTGGTCGTTGTGCCAGATGTCGCGCAGGTCTTCCCGCATGGAGGTAGTGCTCGGCGGCACCTGGATGCGCTCTTTGGTGGTGAAGAAGCAGAACGCCAGCATCAGGAACGCGACCACCGACAGCACGGCGATCCCGCCCTGGAAGCCGAACGCCTTATCGTCGCCGCCAATCAGCTTCACCAGCGGCATCATCAGCACCGTGGAGAGCATGCCGCCCGCGGTCGCCAGCACAAAGCGCCAGGACTGAAGGGAGATACGCTGCGTCGGGTCGTTGGTGATCACGCCGCCCAGCGCGCAGTACGGGATGTTCACTACGGTATAGAGCAGGGTCAGCAGGGTGTAGGTAACGGCGGCGTAAACCATTTTGCCGTTGAGGCTGAGGTCCGGAGTGGTGTAGGCCAGCACGCAGACGATGCCGAACGGGATCGCGCCAAACAAAATCCACGGACGGAACTTGCCCCAGCGGCTGCGGGTGCGGTCGGCAATCAGCCCCATGCACGGGTCGGAGATCGCATCCAGCGCGCGCGCCAGCAGGAACATGGTGCCGACAAACCCGGCGGGAATGCCGAAAATATCGGTATAGAAAAACATCATGTACAACATGACGTTATCAAAAATGATGTGGCTGGCGGCGTCTCCCATGCCGTAGCCAATCTTCTCTTTTACTGACAATACTTCGCTCATCTTTTTTTATCCTTCACGCTGTAGGGGGCGCTGAGACCGGTTACAGAGTTTTAAACCATTGTTTCAGGAGCGGGTATTGCGTTTTCTGGTTAGCAGATTACGTTTCTTGTTTTTTGTGATCGCGGTAAATGTCGAAGAGCACAAAAGGCTAACCTGAGGATTTTCTTAGGAATTAACTGAAACAGGGGTGTACAGGTCAAAAGAGAGGTGAAAAAAGTGTGTCGGGGTATGTGGTAAATGCCTGAAAGTAGCTATAATGCGCCCCGCCTCCATGTAGCAATCGAGGCGCGGAAGATCGTCATCTCCGGTGAGGTGGCTGGACTTCAAATCCAGTTGGGGACGCCAGCGTTCCCGGGCAGGTTCGACTCCTGTGATCTTCCGCCAAAAATTAAGCTTCTTAGTAAGGTATCTTACAAATATATTCGCCCTTCATTTAGCCTTTCTTGGTAAAGATATATTATATAAATTCATTGAATGTGAGTGCAATACAATGTCGCACTGTGTATTATATAATCTGTTCATCATTCAATTTAAGAGGGAATAAGAGTGGAAATCACTAAGTTACAAACAATAAATGACTACCAACTTTTTTTGGAACAAATGTATGGAAATGCGAATGAAAGCAAGGATCCAGACTATATATATTCATTTCTTGTAAGAAAGGTATCCTTTCTTTCACGAGCAATTCTTCGCGATGGTGAGTTTGAAAAAAGCTTCATTCAAAGCTTATCTTGGTTATTCACTTTGGCATCAAAGTTTGATATTAATTTAAATGAAGCATTTTATAAAAAATTTCCTGATGCATGTCCCTATTGCCTTAAATCTACATGTGAGTGCGTCCAAACACATAAACAACCAGCAGGAAATTTAGCAGCATATGCAGCAAGGCACGAATTGAATGAGAAATTCCTTTCACTTCAAAACACTCATACCTTAAACAGAAGATTAATTGATAAAGCAGTAAGTAATATTAACGACATCTACCCCTCAAACGGTGCAGTTTGGAAAATATTTGGCAGTTTCTACCATTTTTCAAGGATTTTTGAAGAATTAGGCGAAACGCAGGAAGCTTATTCTGCAGTTATAAAAAACAGTGGGAATATCTCTAATTTGGCAGAGGAAATTGCAGATGTAGCAGCTTGGATTTTCTCTGCATGGGGAATCAAATGTCCGAAAAGAAGCTTAGGTGATGCATTTAAAGATTACTATTTAGACGGTTGCCCAGTCTGCAAGAAAAATATCTGTGAATGTGAATCCTACTCTGGCAGGTCAGAATCCATGGCTACAGGAAAAGATCTTGAAAACATAAAGAGCCAACTTACCGAATTATCCACACTGCTAGTGGATAAATCTTCAGAAATTAACGAATTAGTAAAATCAATTGACGATGCCATGGAGGCTAACACCACTCTTGATGCCAAGAGAGCAGTTACCCAGGCTGATGGATTTTTGAAGAGGACGCAGTCTGCAATTGAATCAGGCGCAACAACTGCAGAAAATACAGCCAAAATAGCAACAGCACTTACGACAATAATAGGGTTCATTGATAAAATCAAAGACGGATGGCTTAATTAGCACGTCAATAGGCTGATGAATATTGTTCATCAGCCCCCTATTTAATTCAAGCGCTCAAGATTTATAATTTAATTTTTTCATTTAATCTTAGCCAAAATGCCTCTTTCACCCACTTACTAAAATTCCCTTTCCCCGCCGCCTTTTCAATCTTTTCTAAAAGCTCATCCTCGAACCGGATGTTCTTCATCGTGCTTTTGGTACGGTCAAAATTTGGTTTCTTTTTCTCTTGCGTGGTAGGTACCACTTCGGTTGGCTTATCTGCATGTGGTACTTACCACATGGATTTGAAAATCTAGCAACGCCTAGCAGGGTTGAAGCATTAAAGAGCGTCTAACCTCACCAACTATCAAGGAGTTGATTATGGCTGATTCGCATTCTACCCCAGACACCGACCAATCCGGAACCGAGCGTTCGTTAATTGTGGGATACCGCCCGAATGTTTTCGACAAATCCACGCCGAAAATCATCCTTTCCGGCAAGTGGCTACGCGCGGCGGGTTTTGATACCGGACAGCAGGTCACGATAAAAGTCATGAAGGGATGCATCGTTTTGGTGGCGTATAACGAGCAGGAGCAGAGGTTGCAGGATGATTATAAACGGACGAAAGCAAAGCTTATTGAGATAGAGAACGCGCTTGCAGCGATCCAAACTCCACGTCCTGGAAAGCGCCTCGCAAAATCAAATACAAACTACCTGGCTTAGCGGCTGTTTCTGGCATACTAAGTGCCTGGTGCGTTAATCGTTGAGGATGTGGAGGGGAGACATGGCAGATAAAGACGTAATCCAATCTCCAGCAGGCGAATTTATTATGTTTGCCAGCGGTGACGGAAGAGTTCGTGTCGAATGTCGCTTCGAATCAGACACGATCTGGTTATCCCAGGCAGCAATGGCCGATCTGTACGGTAAAGATGTTCGAACTATCAACGAGCATCTGATGAATATATTTTCTGATGGCGAAATTGATCAAAATTCAACTATCCGGAAATTCCGGTTAGTTCGTCAGGAAGGAAAACGTCAGGTTTCCAGAGAGATAGAGCACTACAATCTAGAAGCAATACTAGCTGTCGGCTACCGGGTGCGCTCGTCTCGAGGCATCCAGTTCCGACAATGGGCCACCCAAACGCTGCAGGAATATCTGGTAAAAGGCTTCGTTATGGATGACGAGCGCCTGAAAAACCCGCCTGTCGGATCTTCCGCCGTACCTGACTATTTCGACGAAATGCTGGAACGCATTCGCGATATCCGGGCCAGCGAACGCCGGGTCTATCTTCGCGTGAGGGAGATTTTCGCATTAGCCGCTGACTATCAGCCGTCGCTCAAAGAGACGACGGTATTCTTTCAGACCATCCAGAATAAACTGCATTTTGCCTGCACGGGCCACACCGCTGCTGAGTTGATTCACCATCGCGCCGATGCAACTCAACCGCATATGGGGCTGACAAGCTATAAAGGCGAAGAAGTCCGTAAAAGCGATGTCACCACTGCAAAAAATTATCTGTCTCAGGATGAGGTGAGCGAACTTAATCGCGTCGTTAATATGTGGCTCGATTTTGCCGAAGATCAGGCCAAACGCCGGAAGCAGGTATTTTTACGAGACTGGCAAACCAAGCTCGATCAGTTCCTGCAATTCAATGACCGGGACGTTTTAGAAGGGGCAGGCAAAATCAGCAAGAAAGCGGCTGATGAAAAGGCGTGCTCAGAATACATTGAGTTTGAAAAAAAGCAGCGCCTGCTGAAAGAAGCCGAAGGTGAGAAAGATATCGTCGGCTTATTAAAATGGGATAAACAGGCTAAGCGCTAATTCCGGTATTCCTGCTCAGCTTCATATGCAGCAGCGGAAACGGATTCCCCTGCCCGTCCAGTTCAGAGCGTCCGACCTGCTCAAACCCCATATGGCGATAAAATCCCACGCCCTGCGGATTCTGCTCATTCACGTCCACCTCGTTCGCGCCGAACGCTGCGATGGCGTGCTGTAGCAGCAATTTCCCGACGCCCTTCCCGCGGCTCGCGTCGTCAACAAACAGCATTTCAATGCGGTTTTCATCCACGCCTAAAAAGCCGTGAATAACGCCTGTTTCATCACGGGCAATGAAAACGTTGAGGTTAGGCAGATAGGCGTTAAGCAATAACGGACGCAGCGCCGCAATATCGCTTTCCTGTAAAAAGTGATGGGTGGCGCGGACGGAGGATTCCCAGATCGCGACCAGACGTTCGAAGTGTGAGGGGAGTGCGGTTTCTATTTTCATGGGGCGGATCATGTGCGGTTTAGGACGTTAATTCAAGTCACTCCGTGCGCCCTGTTCCCTCCTCACCCTAACCCTCTCCCTCAGGGAGAGGGAACAGATCGCGCTAACCCCTAATCTCCATCACCGCGTACACCCCATCCTTCGGCACGACCACGGTGACGTTATCCACCGGCACGCCTGCCGCGAGGTGGATGTCCTGCAGTTGCTGCAGCGTCCTCGGGTGAATATCCTCCCAGCCGATACCCCGCAGCACAAAGTCAATGTGCGGGCTGCTGGTGAGCATGTTCGACACAATCACCGCCCCGCCGGGCTTAACCAGCCGCAGCGCGCGCTGGAGAAAAATCACCGCGTCGGTATCGTTGAAGTATTCAAATATCCCCAGCGCGTCGACCAGTTCGGCCTGATGCTCGCCCAGCTCCAGCAGCAGGTCTTCGTTACGCACCAGCGTATGGAGCAGGTTGCGCCTGAGCAGGGTCAGCTGTTCGCCCACCACAATCCCTTCCTGCGCCGCCATGGTTTCGGCCCAGCTGAGCGCCACCGGGTCTTTGTCCACCAGCGTGAGATACACCCGCTGGCCGTCGAGCTTTGCTTCGCGCAGCGCCTCCAGCACCGGGATGGCGGCACCGCTCGCCAGGCTGACCCAGTTATTCTCGCTTTCATTATGAATGTACTTATCCACCAGCGCGGCCAGCACCCGGGCGCGGGAACGCACGCCAATCGCATCGTTAGCGTGGATAAACCACTGGCGGCTGTCGCTGTCCATTTTCGTGCCGTCGGGCAGGCGGTCCTCCAGCGGATTTTGCACCACAAACAGCGCCAGCGCGGAGGGCACCAGCCGGGTTCGCCACGCAGTGAGCGCCGGACGGTTACGGAAGGCCTGTTCGGAATAGCGGTTCTGGGGAACCAGCACGGCCTGCCCCCCTTCGTCGTATTCCACCCGCGGCGGCCGAAGTGCCGGCTCCGCTTTCAAGGCGCGGTCAAGGGAGGCGATCTCGCGGGCAGCATCGTCTTTCATCGGCCACTGGTCGCTGACGTCGGGAAATGACGCGCTGAAAATCGTCATATTTTCCGGTGCATCGCCGCGAAAAGGCTGCCAGTTCATGTCGTCATCCCTCCGTTAGGCTTTTAACGGAAGTCTATCCAGGCGAGCCAGTAATACCCTACGAAGAAAGCACGAAATAGGTGCATCAGTTCTGCGACGTGCGCCATACCCCCGGCGTGCAGCCGTACTCGCTCTGAAAATGACGAATAAAGTGGGCGCAGTCGCTAAACCGCATCCGTCGCGCGATATCCGTAACGCTTTGCTGAGAGTTTTTCAGCAGCCAGCAGGCATAGCGCAGCCTGGCGCTGCGAATAAACTCCCGCGCCGTTTTGCCAAACTCGGCGTGAAACAGGCGATTAAGCTGACGTTCGCTCAGCTTAACGTCCTGCGCGAGCCTGGCGGCGTTCAGCGGGTGAGTCAGATACTGTTCGACGATCGTCACCGCCCTGCGCAGGCGCGAATCAGGGATCATGGCGATATTCGCGGGCCGCGGCGTGGCGGCATCATGCGGAGGAAGGGACAGCCGCCGGGAGGTGGTGGCCGCAATGTCGTCTCCCCCGAGGGCGCGGATCAGCGCCGTTATCAGGGTGAGCGTTGAGATCCCCCCCGGGCAGGTCAGCACATCGCCTTCGTCGATAAAATCGAGGCTTTGCTCAGCATAAACCTGCGGAAAACGTTGCGTGAAAACGTCATGGTGATGCGGATGAATCGAGGCGCGGCGCTCGTTCAGTAAGCCTTCCTCCGCCAGAATAAAGCTGCCGGTACCAATACCAATCAGGGGAACGTTGTTGTGATGAGCATCCGTGAGAAACGCTCTGTCGCCACGGTGTCCCAGGTGAAGATGAGCAAGACTTCCGCCGATCGCCGCAATATAGTCGAAGTCGCCGGGCGGCGCATGGGCGGCCTCGGGCCGCACGCTGAGCCCTGAGCTGCTCACTACCGGTAAGTCGGGGTAAGTGCTTATCAGGCTGAGTTTAAAGCGTATTTTCTGGCTACGCTTCTGGACGCTGGAAGCAATACGTAACGCCTCTATCAATCCTGAATATGCGAAAAGCGAGAAATGAGGCCACAGGAGTAACCCCATATGCAGGGATTTTTTCCGCGCAGGCGTCATTCTGACGCTATCATAAATTATATTTTTCATTAACTTGCCGAAGAATAATTACATTATCGCAACATTGTTGTTGCTGTTATATTTTCCTAAGATAGGTCCTGGCTGTTAAATCAAACATAAATGATGGTTGCAAAAACTTAAAAACATTTCTCCCTGTCGCTATCCGTTTTTTGACGTGTGGCACACATAGGTCGGCAGCGTTCCCAGAATAAATAAATAATTCTCATTCTGCTGTTTCTTAATACGCATATAAATATTCTTATTCGGATAGATAAAAAATAAGGGCTCGTACTTCTCCAGCCAGCTGTCGCTGATGTTGTCGTCCGGAAATTTCATATTGCGTATGGACGTCAGATTATAGACGCTGTCTTTGCGCTCAATCTGAAAGAAAACTTTGCGATTCAGGGTCTTCGTAGGATCGCTTTTCAACCGGCCATTCATGCTGAGTATTCCGCTGTTACCCTCCACGGTGTAATTCAGCCACAGAGAGAGCGTCTCATCACGGTGATGCTGAATAAAGTTCGCCTGGCAGGAAAAGGGCTTGATGTAATGGCGATGCAAGAGGTAATACGTCGCCACGACAGCCCCTATCAGCAGGCACAGGCAGAGCACAACAAGCGTTTGACGGTAGCGAACCATACTAGCGATCCTCTATAAAATAATCGGACATACAGCGGTTGGGTTCCGTCATCGGTCTGTCACAGCGAATGACCGATGCACGGGGCAGCAGGATGTAACCGCTGACGTACACCCAGGGATAGTTCGCGCACTGGTCCTTAAACGGGGCGGCATAGGCCAGGGCTTTATCCCTGTCGCGCTGCGTTTCAATATCGCGAGAAAAATAGAGCTGACACTCGCCCATCTTCATCGCGAAGCGGTACCCGTCTACGAAATAGCTGTCATGCAGCAGGTTATGGCTGATAACGCTCACGCCAGCCAGCATCAGCAATAGCACCAGCGCGCCCGACAGCCAGAAGCGGTTTCTTGAGACCGTCGGGGCGACGGTCTCTTCGTAGACATCCGGAGCAGCACATTCTTCCTCTTCAGCCTGCGGCTGCATCTCTTTAATAGTGATTTGCGTATCGCTTGCGAGCGTCAGCCCTATGCGCGGGATAGTGACAATTGGATCGGTTTCGAAACCCACCTTCTTCAGACCTTTGCGCAGAATAGAAATGTTCTGGTAATAGGTATTAGGCGAAACCAGCATCCCCCGGCGCTGCCAGACAATATCCATGCACTCCTGTTGAGTCACAATACTTCCGACTCTTTCTATTAATAACAACAAACAGCGGCCCGCCGGGGAATTTAATACCACCACCCGGTCAGGATTGTTGAGATCGCGTAATGTGCTGGCGGCTGGGTGAAACTCTACCAGGCCATTAATAATGTAATGCTTATGCATAGAATAGGCTAAATACCTCCGGTCAACGCCTGTTGCTCCAGTAGATTCCCTTCACGGTTAACCTGCGTATCCCTCGCCTGTGTAAGGCTTAATGTGACGGATAATTGCGCAACTGTATATCCTGGCACCTGGCGAAAAATCTTATTTTTCCTTTCTCTTTATCTGACCGGTCTGAAGTTTTCTTAACCGCCATTTAAAGCCGTCTTGACACTGACAAAACTCGACAAAGGCGCCCGTTGAACGCTTTAGCCATTGTTGTCTGAATTATTCAGCGTGCTTAATTTGTTTTTTTGATAAAAAGCAGAGGGGACGCTCTCTGCCAGCGGGTTTCGAAATTACAACCAGTTCGAAAGCTGTCGTCTTAATTAACAATTTCGCCACGAAACTGTTAGCTACCGTCAGTAACTACCCTCATCACATGACGTCAGCAGACTATTTCCTTACAAAACATTTATTAAAGCTAACTTTTCAATAAAAACTACCGGTATGATTATTTACAGGCAGATAAGCAAAAGCCGGTTTAGCGAGGAGAAATTGACGCCACACCTAAACTGTACTTAAAACAAATTAAGATTAATTCAGGTTACCTATTTAACGCCCTGAGTATAGTGGGCTCACACCGTGCAATGCTTAATTGCTTCGAAAATACAGGCATCGCTCTGCCCGACAGAGGAGTCTCATTACAATTATAAATCGAGGGAATGACATGGCGAATAAACTCAACAACACACGTCATTTAAATATCGCGCTATTGGGTGGAGATCACTTTGCGCGTCAGGGGATCGCCGCGTTATTAAAAAATATCACCCCGACCATGCAGATAACAGCATCGTTCGATAATTATGCGGAGATCGAAACAATACTCGCGGCCGCACCGGTAGACTTAATTTTTTTATCCGGTACGGAGAAATATCACGCGGGATATGATTGCCTGAAATATATCAGGAAGATGAAAGTCCTCTATCCCGACGTACTTATTTGCATGTATTCCGCACCGGCAAATTCCTGGCTGTGGATACGCGGTGAAATAGACGCCTATATCTCGCTACAGGACCCGCTTTATCACTGGCGAGCCAGCGTATTAAAAATGGTCGATAGCCGTTATCGCCCAATAAAAAAACCCACGGCGTTATCGCTGACGCCGGGTGAATGGAGGGTATTGAAGGAACTACGAAAGGGTCTGGATATGCGTTACATCGCCGAAACAGAGCAGCTTTCTTACCGTCGTGTCAGCGCGTTAAAAAGCTCAGCGATAAGAAAACTAGGGCTCAGGAACAAGACAGATTTGCTGGTCTTTTTAACCAGTTAGACCTGCTGCTTTCAGAGCAAATCTCGACATAACACCATAATGGAATCAGGACAATGAAAGCTCAATTCAATAATAAAACGCTGCTTGCGATCGCTATTGCGGCAGTACTGCCAGTGGGCTCGGTGCTGGCTGCCGGCACCAGCGGCGGCACGGTGAACTTTAGCGGCAAAGTGGTGACCTCCGCCTGCGCCATCAGCGCAGGAAGCGCCAACATTGACGTGGATATGGGTGAAGTGCGGACCGCAACGCTGAAGACGGCAGGCAGTGAAGCCAGCACGGCAAAAGCGTTTGCCATCACCCTGGAAGATTGTGAAATCGCCGATACCTCAGCCTCAACGGCAGAGAACCCGATTGCTGCGACCACAGTGGCCGTCACCTTCACCGGTACGCCGGACGGTTCCGATGTCAATAGCTTGTCCGTCGGTGCAAACGGCAGCGCCAACTCTGCGCAAAACGTGGCTATTCGCCTTTATGACGAGCAAGGCAACGTGGTGAAGCTGGGTGAACCGGCATCGGCCATCCCTCTGCGTAAGGGTGCCAACACACTGAACTTCAGCGCGAAATATTACTCGCCGAAGGGCGGCGCCACCGCGGGCGATGCTAGCGCCGTCGCGACTTACACCGTGACCTATTCGTAATCTTCAGGCCCGGTCTGCGAGCCGGGCCTGTCTTAGCTTTCAGGAGAAACACTATGCGCGTAAATACATGGATTTGCCTGGCGGGCGCGTTATGTTCATCCGCCGTCTATGCCGGTGGCGTGGGATTGGGCGCAACGCGAATGGTCTACTCCAGCGCCACCAGCCAGGCCATGATGCAGGTGAGAAACACCCATCCCGAGGCCACGTTCCTCATCCAGTCCTGGATGGAGAATGAGAAAGGCGAACGCACCAACGACTTCGTGATCACGCCACCGCTGTACGTCATGAAACCGGCCAGCGAAAGCGCGGTAAAAATCATGTTTAACGGCAAAGCCCTGCCAGAGGATCGGGAGACGCTCTACTGGATGACCGTCAAAGCCATCCCCCAGCAGGCTAAAAGCGGCTCCGGGAACACGCTGCAGTTTGCGTCGGCTAACCGCATCAAGGTCTTTTATCGCCCAGAAGGACTCAGTGAGAGCCCGGCAGAGGCATGGAAAAAACTGGCCGGTGTCTACCGTGCCGGAAAGGTTACGCTCAGCAACCCCACGCCGTACTACCTCACCACCATCAACGTGAAAATTGACGGCATGCCGGTGCAGCCGGTGATGGTGCCCCCGAAAGGCAGCGTGACGCTGGCCGAAACCTTCAGCCATGCGGGCAGCATGAGCTATCAGACCATTAACGATTACGGGGCATGGACTCCCGCCACGCGCGCGTCGTTATCCCAATAAAAAAAGTAAGGCGTGACCACGTGAAAATAAAAATCCTGTGCGCCACGGTGATCTCCCTGGTGATTCGGCAAGCCGTGGCTGCTGAAAGCGAGCTGCAATTTAACCCCGCATTCCTCAACGGCGAGAGCGCGAACAGCGCCGATCTCGCCTGGGTCAACGCCGGGAGCGCGTTGCCGCCGGGTGATTACAACCTCAACGTGTATATCAATACCAACTACGTGTTCACAGGTAACGTCACGTTCCGCCTTGCTGAAGACAGTACGGGTGAAGCACTGCCCTGCCTCACGCCCGAGCAATTCGACGCGCTGGGCATCGATAGCCATCAGGCGAAGGGCGGAGTGCTGCCGCTGGCGCAACGCTGCATCGTCTTAACGAAGGCGTTTGCGGATACGCAGTTTGATCTGGACCAGAAGACGCTCACCCTGAGCTTCACCGTACCGCAAAGTGCGATGCGCAATTTGCCGCGCGGATATGTCAGCCCGGAAAGCTGGGAGGCGGGCATTCCTGCCGCGTGGCTGAATTACGTGGTCAATGGTTCGAATAATGAATATCGCGGCGAGACGCGCACACGGGAACAGCAGCTATTTGCAAGCCTCAACAGCGGCGTCAACCTGGGCGCGTGGCGGCTGCGTGATTTCACCACGTGGACCAAAGACAGCAATGAACTTGCCCACGTGCAGACCTGGCTGCAGCGCGATATTCACGCCCTGCGCGCGCAGGTGTACGCCGGGGAAACGTACACCTCGGCGCAGGTTTTCGACTCCGTGGGCCTGCGCGGTATCGCCCTGAAAACCGATGACAACATGCTGCCCGCCAGCCTCAGCGGCTATGCTCCTGAAGTCCGGGGCATTGCGCGCAGCAACGCCACGGTCACGGTTCGCCAGAACGGCAACATCATCTATCAAACCTCCGTTCCGCCGGGGGCGTTCGTGCTGAAAGATCTCTACCCGACCTCCTCGGGAGGCGATCTGGCGGTCACCATTCAGGAGAACGACGGCAGCAAAACGCAATACACGCTTCCCTTTGCCAGCGTGCCGAACCTGGTGCGTAACGGACAGGTGAAATATGCCCTGGGCGCCGGGAAATACCGTCCGACGGGCAATCAGGACGCGCCCTCTTTCGCGCAGGGCGAGCTGTTCTACGGCTGGCGATACGGCCTGACGTTTTACGGTGGGGCGCAGTTTGCCGATCGCTATAACGGCCTGGCCCTCGGGTTTGGGCAAAACCTCGGCCGCTTTGGCGCCTACTCCATCGACCTGACCCACGCCCGCAGCCAGCTGGCGGACGATCGGCAATATACCGGTGATTCGGTGCGCCTGCGCTACAGCAAGCTGCTGAACGACATTGGCACGCGGGTTAACTTCTTCTCGCTGCGCTACTCCACGAAAGGGTTTTATACCCTCAGCGACACCACGTACAAAGGCATGTCGGGCGGATCGCCAAAGCAGACGGTGGAAGACGATGGCACCGTCACCACCCAATACGACACTGTGTACAACCTGCGCATGTCGCGTAAGGCAAAAAACCAGCTGCTGCTGTCGCAGCCGATGGGAGAATACGGCTCGCTGTCACTGTCGTGGGATCAGCAGACCTACTGGAACACATCAAATACCACGCAAAGCCTGCAGTTTGCGTGGAACGCCACGTTTCGTAACGTGTCCCTTGGCGTCAGCGTCCAGCGAAGCTCGAGCCTGTATGACGACAAGAAAGATAACATCCTGTCGATGTCGATTTCGGTCCCGCTGGGCAACCCGACGCTGTCAACCCGCGCGCGCTTTACCACGACCCATGCGGACTCCACTGGCACCACCACCAGCACGGGCGTGAGCGGCTACCTGCCGGGTGAGGAGAATCTGTTCTATAGCGTCAACCAGCGCTACAGCGCGCAGCAGCACTACGGCGGCGATGCCACCCTGCAGTACGAAGGCGCGTGGGGAGACTACAACCTGGGCTACAGCTACGCCAGCGACTCCCGCAACCTCAGCTACGGCATCAGCGGCGGCGCGGTAGTGCATGAAGATGGCCTGACGCTGAGCCAGCCGCTCGGGAACACCAACATTCTGGTGAAAGCCCCGGGGGCAAGCAACGTCGCCGTGCTTAACCATAAGGGCATCAAAACGGACAGCCGTGGCTACGCGGTGATCCCGTACGCCACGCCGTACCGCGTTAACCAGGTCGCGCTGGACGTGACGACCGCTGGCAACGACGTGGAGCTGGAAAACGCCATCGCCAACAAAACGCCTACCGATGGCGCCCTGGTTCGCGCCACCTTCGCTACGCACCAGGGGGCAAAAGCGATGTTTATCGTGCGTCACGGCAACGACGTACTCCCCTTCGGCACGCTGGTCTCGCTCGATGATGACAAAACCAGCGGCATCGTCGGCGATGGCGGCAGCCTGTATCTCTCCGGTTTGTCAGAGAAGGGCACGCTGAACGCCGTGTGGGGTCGCGGCAACCGCCAGCGCTGCGCCGTTACCTATGCCTTAAACAAGCAGAACTATAGCGCCCGCACCGGTCTTTATTCTCAGGAGGTGGTATGTCAGTAACGCTTCGGATCGGCTGCATTGCGCTGCTGCTGGTTTTCACGCTCCCCGTTCGCGGCTACGACGTGCTGGTCTCCGTCACCGGCAATTTGATCGGCAACACCTGCGTGGTGGCGCAGGACTCCGGGGAGCAGAACGTGCCGCTGGGCACTATTGGTATTAAACAGTTCAGCCGTGCCGGGGCCGTCAGCAATATCAAAACGCCCTTCACGCTCAGGCTTGAAGCGTGCGGGCCAACCTTTGCTGGCGTAAAAATTCGCTTCAGCGGAACGCCGGATGATGCCAACCCGCAGCTGCTGAAAATTGCCGACGGTGGCGCTACCGGCGTGGCGGTGCAAATCCTCGATAAAGAGAGCGTACTCATTCCCCTGAATACAAAGACCACCGCATACGGAACCGCGGGGGATGACAGCGTACAGATGACCTTCTACGCGCAGCTGGTTGCCACCGCTACGCCGGTGAGCGCCGGTGATGTGTCAGCCCTCGCCACCTGGACAACGGAGTATCTATGATGCGTTTAGCGTTTCTTCTCAGCGGATTACTTTTCTGCGCCAGCGTACAGGCGCTGGACTGGAAATCGGATATTACGCTCTCCCCTCAGCCGATGACCTACAGCGGGCCAGCGGACTCCGTGGTGCCGGGCAGCATTATCGGCTCAACCTGGAGCGCCACCGCCAGCGTGCAGCAGGTGTTCTGGTGCGGGCTTATTTTTACCTGCAACAAAGGCACGCTGCAGCCCAGCAGCAGCGCCATCTCAAGCGGTGCGACGGTCACCGTCGACGGCGCGAATTACACCATTTTTGAGACCGGCGTACCGGGCGTGGGATATATCATCGGGCTGAAGGATTTTAAGAGTACACAATATATTCCCCTGCAGACCGGTATCACGCAAAGCTACCCGGCAGAGGGCACCAGTGGGTTTGCCCAGGATCTGGGATGGTCAGCAAAGGTCACCTTTATTAAAACCGGTGCCGCCCTTAAATCCGGCGTCTATCAGATCCCGACCATCAACGCCGCGGTGCTCACCGCCTATAACAACGAGACAAAAACGGCGCAGGTGATTATCAGCCCGACCACCATCACGGTGACCGCCAGCGGGTGTACGGTCGGCAGCAAAAACGCCAGCGTGGCGCTGGGCACCATTGATATTCGCACCCTGCCCACGGTGGGAAGCACGTCGCCATCGGGGACGTTTAACGTCGGCCTGACCTGCGACGCGAACGTGGCGGTTCACGCGGTGATGACCGATCAGACCACGCCGTCGAACACCTCGTCGGTGGTGACGCTAACCGGAGACTCCACGGCGTCCGGCGTTGGGGTGCAGTTTTTCTACAACGGCAGCGGGCCGCTGATGATGGGGCCGGACAGCTCGGCCGCGGGTGCGACCGGCCAGTTCTTTATCCAGAGTACCACGGCGGCACAAACGCTCACGTTACCGTTCCAGGCGCGGTACATCCGAACCGGTGAACTGGTCCCCGGCTCGGCCAACGCGCTGGCCAGCATTACGTTTTCCTACCAGTAGGGGCTACTGCTTCACCCACACCAGCTGGTCAACCCGGAAGCCCAGACTGCGCGCAGTGTTCAGGTAATCCTGCTTCACCGCATCCGGGATGGTTGGCGTGCGCGACAGGATCCACAGGTAATCGCGGTTCGGGCCGCTCACCAGCGCGTACTGGTACTTATCGTCCAGCCTGATCACGTTATACCCGCCGTAGAACGGGCCGAAGAACGACACCTTCAGCGCGGCCGTGGTCGGCTCGCCGGTGAAGTACGCTTTGCCTTCGCTCTCATTCCACTTGTTCTTCACCGGATCGTACCCCCGGTTAAGCACGCTGATACCGCCGTCGCTGCGCTTGCCGTAGGTCGCCGTCACCTGCTCCAGCCCGCGTTCGAAGCGGTTTTCCAGACGGGCGACTTCGTACCATTTGCCGAGATAGCGGCTGGCTTCGAAGTTGGTAATAGGCTGCACGCCTTTCGGCGGCGTGGGGGATTTACAGGCGACCAGCGTCAAAGCAATCGCAACACCGGTCACAACGGGCCATAGCTTCATGAGAATTCCTTTCATTTGCACGGTTGGATGTTAAGTGTAGTGCACCGTTTCGGCGCTTCATCCCCTTCGGGAAAATTCGTAGTATATTGAGAGTATTCCTCCACTCTGGACACGGACATGGCTTACTCCATCGGCGAATTCGCCAGACTCAGCGGCATCACCGCCACCACCCTGCGGGCGTGGCAGCGTCGCTACGGTTTACTCAAGCCACAGCGCACGGAAGGCGGCCACCGCCAGTACAGCGATGAGGACGTCCAGCAGGCGCTCAAAATCCTCGACTGGGTAAAAAAAGGCGTCCCGATCGGCCAGGTCAAACCGCTGCTGGAACGCCCGACGCCCGGGCGGACCAACAACTGGCAAACCCTGCAGCAGAACATGCTGCAACGCCTGCAGGACGGCAAAGTTGAGTCTCTGCGCCAGATGATTTACGACGCCGGACGCGAGTACCCAAGGCCAGAGCTGGTCGCGAACGTGCTGCGCCCGCTGCGCAGCCAGGTCTCGGCCAACGTCGCCGCCGCCATGACCCTGCGCGCGATCCTCGACGGCATCATCATGGCCTACACCTCGTTTTGCCTCGAAGGCGATAAAAAAGCGCCGGGCGATAATATTCTGCTCAGCGGCTGGCACCTGAACGACCCGTGCGAGATCTGGCTCGAAGCCCTAACGCGCACCGGCCAGGGCCACCGCATCGACATCCTGCCGGTTCCGCCTGAAGCGCTGGCACCGGAAATTTTCCCGGAGCGGAAATGGCTGCTGGTCACCAGCGGCAAGCTCACCGCCGCGCGGAAAAAGCAGGTGGAGCAGTGGCAGCAGCAGGTATCGCTTGAAGTAATTATCCTCTGATAATTTTCTCCTGCGGGAATCTTCACGAAAAGTTGAATATTTTCCCGCGCCGCAGATGCTAACGTTTTCCTGTGACCTATAACTCCACAGGAAAACACCATGAAAAAAACTACCCCTCTGCTGATGCTGGCCGCGATGGCCTTTACCCCTGCCGCCTTTAGCGCCGCTCCTGCTGGCACCTTGAGCGTACACATCCTCGACCAGCAAACCGGCACGCCTCCACCGGGCGTCACCGTCACGCTGGAGAAGCAGCAGCAGGACAAATGGACCTCGATTGCCAGCGGTAAAACCGACCACGACGGACGCATCAAATCGCTCTATCCGCAGGACCAGGACATGCAGCCTGGCGTGTATAAAGTGACCTTCAAAACCGCAGAGTACTTCCACGGCAAAAAGCTGGACTCCTTCTTCCCGGAGATCCCGGTGCTGTTTACCGTGACCCGCACCAACGAGAAGCTGCACATCCCGCTTCTGCTGAGCCAGTACGGTTACTCGACCTATAAGGGCAGCTAAGACGCATTGATTCTAAAGGAATAAAAAAAATAGTTCCGCGAATATTTGGACAAATTAGTCATGTTGTGTAAGTTTTAATTATATGAACGGGAGGACTACACCATGACGACGAAACCAGTGCTGGGTATTAGCGGATGTTTGACCGGATCCGCCGTTCGCTTTGACGGCGGACACAAGCGTATGGGCTTCGTCATGGATGAGCTGGCCCAGTGGGTAAATTTCAGGCCCGTCTGCCCGGAGATGGCCATCGGCCTGCCGACGCCTCGCCCGGCCATACGCCTGACGCTGACGGAAAGCGGCGAAACGCAGCTCCGTTTTAGCAAGCCGCCTCATGATGACCTCACGCAGAAAATGGCCGACTTTACGGCGGACTATCTGCCAAAAATCGGCGATCTGTCCGGATTTATCGTCTGTGCAAAATCCCCAAGCTGCGGCCTGGAACGCGTGCGGCTGTACGATGAAAACGGCAACCGGGGCCGCAAGGAGGGGGTCGGGCTGTTCACCGCTGCCCTCCTTGAAACCTGGCCGTGGCTGCCCGTGGAAGAGGATGGACGCCTGCACGATCCGGTGCTGCGGGAAAATTTCGTCGAACGTGTTTTTGCCCTGCACGAACTGAACACGCTGCGTAAAAATGGCCTCACGCGCCGCGCGCTGCTGGACTTCCACAGCCGTTACAAACTCCAGCTGCTGGCGCACCATCAGGCGGGTTACCGTGAAATCGGCCCGTTCGTTGCCTCGCTGCACGAGTGGGAAGACCTGGACGCCTTCTTCGTGGCGTACCGGGAAAAGCTGATGACCATCCTGAAAAAACCCGCCTCGCGGAAGAATCACACCAACGTGCTGATGCATATTCAGGGGTATTTTCGTAACCAGCTTAACACCCGCCAGCGCGGCGAGCTGCGCGACGTGATCCTGCACTATCGCAACGGACAGTTGCCAATCCTCGCCCCGATCACGCTGCTGAAGCACTACCTGGCCGAATACCCCGACCGGTATCTGATGACGCAAAACTACTTTGATCCCTATCCTGATGATTTGGGTCTGCGTCTGGCAGTCAAGTGATCATAAAAATGCGAAGGCCCCATTGACCCGTAGAGGCCCAAAGCAGTACCCCGTTTAGACGACATCCTCACTGTCGTCTCTTTTTTGCATTTCATCTCAAAGGCTGTGATTATATACAGGCTTATTCTGCGAAAGGGGCCTGCCTGTGATCCACACCCTGCACATTCAAAACTACCGCTCCATCCGCGACATGTCGCTGGAGCTGGAGCAGCTCAATATCGTCTTCGGGCCGAACGGGACCGGAAAATCCAATATCTACAAGGCGATACACCTGATGCACAGCGCCGCCCAGGGGCAGTTTTCCCAGGCGCTGGCGAACGAGGGCGGCATTCTGAAGGTGTTCTGGGCAGGCAAAACCCGCAGCGACCAGCTGCGGCGGATGAACCTCGCGGTAGAAACAGAGACCTACGAATACGAGCTGCAGGTCGGGTTTGTGGAGAAGCTGCCCTATCCCTCGCAATTTCAGCTCGACCCGGTGATCAAGGAAGAATCTCTCTGGCTGAGCGGCCAGCACCGTCGTCCTTCGTCACAGCTGATGAAGCGTAAGAACCAGGCTGTGTTTCTGAACAACGTGCATCACGAGAAGGTGACCCACAGCGGCACGCTGTACGAGAACGAATCGGTATTCGGACAGCTCGGCGAACCGCACCTCTACCCGGAAGTGTCGCAGATGCGCGAGTCCCTGCGTAACTGGCGCTTTTATCATGAGTTTTCTGTATCAATCGGCTCGGCGATGCGGGCGCCGCAGGTCGGTTTCCGCTCCCCGGTGCTGGCCAGCGACGGCGCTAACCTGGCGGCGGCGTTTCAGACCATCGTCGAAATTGGCGACGAGCTGCTGCTGATGCGCATCCTTGACCAGGCCTTCCCCGGCTGCGTGTTTTACAGCGACAACGCCGGCGGACGTTTTCGCATGATGATGCAGCGCGAGGGATTGAGCAGGCCGCTGGAACCCGCGGAGTTCTCCGACGGCACCCTGCGCTTTCTGTGCCTGGCGGTAGCGCTGTTAAGCCCGCGCCCACCGGCGTTTATCGCGTTGAACGAACCGGAAAACAGCCTGCACCCGCAGATGCTGCCTGCCCTGGCGAGCTTAATCGCCGAGGCCAGCCGCTACTCGCAGATCTGGCTCACCAGCCACTCGCCGGAGCTGGCGCAGTTGATTGAGAAGCAGCGATCTTTCTCGCTGTATCAGCTGTCTATGGTGGAGGGGGAGACGAAGGTGGAGAGGCTGGGGTAGGCCGCATTCTCTTCTTTTAAAGCCCAGTAAAATGAAATTTTCATTTTTTCTCTTTCACCTGCAGGGACTGCCCCCCTCCAATGATGAACCCTGCGCCTACAGAGATTTTGAGCGCAGTAATCAAGTCGCTCCACTTGAAATCAAAATCATTAAGGAAGAGATACGAGGCCGCTGCAATTAGCAGACGGCCTGCAGCCATAGTGATAAAGAGACCTGACATCCAGAGTAATACCAGTAATAAGAAAAGTTTTAGTCGCGGATTAATCATCATTTATTGCTACTCTGGTTTTTTTGTAGTTTTTCAGTTAAAGCTTGGGCGTAGCTACCAATAAATTCGGAACCAACAGCTTCGGTAATAGTACTAGTATATTTTGGCAAAGAATATTGCGGGAAGTAATTTTGCAATTTCTCATATCCCTTACCTATTCCCGCCCCCGCTAAAGTTCCAAATCCTGCGCCAACAGTTGGAGCAAGCGGATCTTTCCCTTGCAACACAGCCCCCGCATAAGCACCAGCCATACTCGCACCTTCTGTAAACCAGAACCCACGACCTTGTGTTAATCCACTAACCCCTGTTGCTATAAGTGCGTCGGTTACGCTGAAGGGTTCATTAGTGTTTAATTGAGACCACACATTTGCTGTGCCACCAATCATTCCAGAAGCCACGACGGATCCTGCCGTTGCCGCTCCAGGTAATAGTGCTGGAGCAACTACACTTGACATACCCGCACCCCATGCTTTAACCAGCCCGGTAGCGGGTTGCTGATTTTCAGGCAAGTCTCCTTTTGCCAGCTTATTCATCATGGCCTGCTTTTCATCCGCAGATGCACCTTTGGCTTCCGCATAATTGTTCAATGAGCCTGCAGAAGTCATATATTTGGCCAGACCATCAGGTAGAGGGAAAGAATTGGCATTATTCTCAGCCGCATTCTTCCCGCTTTGTGCACCCGTTGCTGTCGAGACCGTCTTATTCCCCGCAATTCCTCCAGCCATCCCCGCCGATATTGATGCCAAAGTAATGACCGTCTGCTTTTGATCTTCGCTCAGTTTCGACAGGTCTTTAACATCCGGATAGAGCAGGCTGGCTATAGCATGCGCAGCTAGCTCGCCCGTTGCCGCCCCTGCAGCTCCCGCAGCGGCGCTGTTACCCTGAAGAGCCGCCACCGCGCCGCCCAGAATTGCGTGCGCAACGGTATTGACGGTTGGATCGCCTTCGGTTGCTTTAAGCAGATGCGCCAGCTCAGGCGCCGACGCGCCTGCCAAGGCACCCGCAATATTACCGCCCGCCAGGCCCTGAAGTGCCGCCGTTGCCGCCTGAATACCGCGCTGAATATCGCTGCCTGTACCGTACTTCTCCATTGCCGTCTGGCCAGCCTGATTCACGATTTGCTTATCACTTGGGTTAGCATTACCTTCCGATTTCAGCTTCTCTTTGGCCGCCTTCAGCGCCTCTGGATCGGTCATGGCATTCCGTGCCGCTATCGCTCCCTGTGTCCGCGCGATATCCGCCGCCTGGCTGCCGATATCACTGATAAGCCCGACCGCTTTCAGGCGATTTTGCTCTTTCTCCTTGTCGAAGATTGGGCTGATGTTGTCATTAGCATGTTCGGTATCGCGGCTCAGGTTTGCCACATCCTGCTTCTGATTATCCCGATCGCGAACGATAATGGTGCCGTCAGCCACCGCTGCCTGGGTGGTACCTTCCGCATGACCGCTGTGGCTTGCGCCTGAAATCATGCCGCCCGGCATTTTGCCTTTAAACGTATCGCCAAAACTACCGCTCCCACTGAGGCTCACACCCGTATGGCTGACCTTATAATCCGCCTCGTTGTGAAGGTCGCTAAAGCCCAGCGTTCCCGTGTCCAACGAATTTTTGTCAGCCGTCGCCGTGGAGGCAATAACCGCGCCATCCAGCTGCGTATGACGGCCAACCGTGACGTCAAATCCACCATTACCGGCAAACAACCCCGTCTGCTCTTGAACGGAGTCGTACGTGCTCTTCATCTTGTCCTGACTGGCACTGATGTAACCGGAGCCAGTCATACTGCCGAAGGTGAAGCTGCCGCCCGCCGCTGCGCTGGTCTGCTTAGATTTGTAATCATTATTGTCCTGCTGACTACTCACCAAAAGATCGCGGCCAATATCAGCGACAATCTTCTCACCGTTGACCTGCGCCCCGTTCAGAATGGCATCTCTACCGCTGGTCATGGAGACCGTGCCGCCGCTGTCCAGCGTGGTTTCGGTCCAGGCGGTGCCGTTACCTTTTTCATTACCTTTAGACGCATTCACATTGGCGAAGACACTGATCCCCATCCCGCCGCTGCCGCCCCCAATACTTACGCCCACACCACCACCACTGCTGCTGTTTTTGCCGGTGGTTTTCTGCGTGTTGGCCGCTCCCGTCAGCAGGATGTCGTTTTCAGCATTCAGCGCGGCGTCACCGCCCGCTTTCAGCTGACTACCGCTGATCAGGATATCGCCACTATTCGCACTCTTACCTTTGCCCGTGGCGGTAATGGAAAGATCGTTTCCGGCATTGATCGTGCTGCCCGCTACCGTGTCGCTCTCGGCATGCTGCTGAGATTTCGATTTCTGGCTAGTCAGAGAGAGGCTGACACCAAATCCGTTCGCCGGATCGCCAGTCTGCTGGGCAACAACCGCTCCCTGCGCTGCCTGTACGCCCGAAAGTGTCGCTTTCGTTGCCTGCAGGGCAGCCAGACGTCCATCACTTTCTTTAGACGCCTCCTGTGCAGTGGTAACAGCGCTGTTGATTGCGCTACCCACTACGCCAGACAGAGCCACCGTCAGGCCACTGGATTTTTGTTCAAACTTCTCATCGCGGGCGCGTTTGTCATGACCCGGCTCGATCACCACGCTGTCACCGGTGAGCGCCATATTTTTGCCAGCCACCAGATCCGCGCCGCCGACATGCAGCTGATTACCGGCGGCAATATCAACGCTCCCCCCCGTCGAACCCACCGTACTGAAGCTCTGACTCTGGGTGGTGCCCTTCTCACGGAGATCGTGCGTGCTTTTGCTGCTGCCGATGGTGAAACCAATCCCGCCCGAGCCCATCAGGCCGGATTTTTTCTCTTCCTTAAAGCGCCAGGAGGTATCGCTGTTCGTCGCTGCCACAATATCGACGTTGTTGCCTGCCTTGAGCTTCACGTCGCCATCGCCCGCGATGGCGGAGCCTGACACCAACAGGTTATTGCCCGCAACCACCTGCACGTTGTCGCCGCTCAGCAAAGAGCCGGATTCACGCGTCGCGCTGTTCTCCTCGATGGTGTGGGTGGTTTTCTTGCTCAGGAACCCTTTTTTGGTTTTGGTCTGCTCTTTGTAGTGATAGTCGCTTTCGGTTGCGGTATTGAGATTGACGTCTCGGCCTGCCGCCACGCCGATATCGCCCTTCGCCGTCACCTGCGCGGCTTCGGTGATGACATCGCGCCCGGCGAGGATTTGGGTATTCGCCCCGCTGGCGATCTCGGTTCCCTGCTGACGTACGGACTCGTTGATGACGGTTTTCTTGCCTGACCTATAGCTGTCGCCCTGCGTGGTCTCTTCCGCAGCCAGATTCACGTCGTGACCCGCCTGCAGCCCGACGCTTTTCTCCGCCGCCAGCGCGGCGGCCTGGGCGTTGATATCCTGTCCGGCCTTCAGAACCAGGTTATCGCCTGCGGAAATCGTGGTGCGGTCGAGCCCGGTGCTGTGGGACTCGCTTTTCCCTTTCCGGCTGCTTTCGCTGGTTTGCTCTGCGTTCAGGTTCAGGTCGTTGCCCGCGCTCAGCCCCGCGCTGCCGCCCGCCTTCAGGTCGCTGGCGGTCACGTCAAGGTTGTGCCCGGCATTCACCAGCAGGTTGCCGCCCGCGGTGACGTTACTGCCCTGATACGTGACGGACGAACGGCTGGTTTTCGCCCGGCTGGAGCTGAATGCGTCGTTGATCTGATTCGCGTTGACGGCAATATCGCCCCACGCGTTCAGCAGCATATCGCCGCCGGAGGCCAGGTTCGCCCCGGTAACGGTGATGTTTTTCCCCGCCTCAAGCGACAGGCCATCCTGTGCGGTAATAGACGCCGTGTTGCCCAGCAGGGTGTCCTTCAGGCCGATGTTGCCGTACTTCCCGCCGGCGTTGATATCAATCTGCTCAACCTGGGTCAGGTTGTTGATGCTGCCGTTCAGGCTCTCCAGCGCGACCGTTTTGCCGCTGATGGTGGAGCTGATGTTATTGATATCGCCGATGGCGCTCAGGTTCAGGTCGCCGCCCGCTTTCATCAGGCCGTTACTGAGGTTACTGATGCTGTTCTGGCTGTCGAGCGTCAGGCTGTTTTGCGCCAGCAGCGAGCTGCCGCCGTTGGTGATGCTGCCGCCCTTCAGGGTGACGTTGTTGCCCGCGATCACGCTGCCGTTGTTGACGGTGACGTCCTTCGGCGACAGGTAGAGTTTCGGCACCATCACCGTTTCGCCGTTGACGGTGGCTTTCTCCCACCACAGCAGGCTGTGGTCGAGCGCGGCAATCTGATCGGCGGTCAGCGAGACGCCAAACTGCAGGCCCAGCGACTGCTGCGCCGCCGCGGCGTTGTCCATCAGGTAGCGCATCTGATCCAGATCGGAGCCGATACCGTTCAGGTAACGGTTACCGGTCTGGTTGAGCACCACGTTGGAAACGTAGCGGGTATCGAACGCCGCATCACCGAGGAAGCGGTAATCGTAATCCGGGTTCAGGTTGAGACGGCCGAGCATGTAAGACGAGCCGAGGAACTGCTTCTCGTCGGTAAACGCCAGCCGCGTCTCCTGCGGCGCAGTGGACGACGGTTTGACCCCGAGCATTGCGTTCAGGTCGGCAAACAGGGCGGGATCAAGCTGTCCGAGACCGTTCAGTTTCGGGTTGATGCCGATCAGGTACGGGCTTTTCGGGTTGTCGGAGAAGACAAAATAGCCGTTGTTGCCCGACGGCAGCGGGTAAGCGCTGGTATCGACGCGCTGGCCCTGATAATGCCCGACGGCACCGCCCTGAGCGGTTCGGAGATCGGCGGTGGTGACCCCGGCGTTCGCCAGCGCGCCCAGCTGGCCGAGGTTCGCGTTGCCTTTCTGCCTGGTGCCAATGTTGCTGAGAGGCGTGCCGGACGCGCCGCCGTTTTCCAGCGCGCCGCCGCCGTTAAGCTGCTGCAGCGCACCCTGGAGCCGATCGTTCCACTGCGGCGAGTTCACCGCCACGGTGCCGGTCGTGTTCAGCCCCTGTTTTTGCACGCCGCTGCCGACGCTCTGGTTGCTGAGGGTGTTCAGCGACGGCGTGGAGATAACGTTACTAACGCCGCCCGCGTTCGCAGTGGTATTGGTGTTGCTGATGTTACTGGTAAAGTTTGCGGTGACGTTACCGCCTGCCTGGATGACGGCGCGAATAATAGCGCCTCCTTCATCCTGCACCCGCTCCTGACCAGTCAACGTGTAGAGTGCACCACCCGCGCCAACATAAGAGGATGAGTAAACCAGATAGTCTGTATAACCACCAGACTGATAGCTATTGTTATTAAGCACGTTTCCACTTAACGAGACATTACTATTTGCCAGAATGTTACTTGCATTGTTATCTAGCGTAGCGGCGTTTATGTTCAGGTTTTTACCTGAAGCAATACGACCTGCCGCACTATTCCCTGAAATGTCCATCGTTGTACGGGAGATAGCAAAACGCTGAGTTTTTCCTGTGTCGGTAAGTTTGTAGGATTTCCTGTAAAAAGGTTCATCCATAGTACATGCGCCCGTAGGCCCGCAACTGCCAACCCATACGTCAGTACGGGTATAAACTATGTCGTAATTGAGTTTTGGCATGTCATCCAGAGATATCTGATATGATGCCGTTCCGACGTAAACAGGATTGGTCAAAGTTTGCGTATTACCGCTCGACTCCATATCATCTCGTTCATTCAGCAAATGCCCCGTTCTGATCGCAATATCCCCACCCTGCGTCTCAATATTCCCCGACGTGTTCACCACCTGGCTGTTCGCATTCCCCGCCGCATCCCGCTGCATCCACAGGTTATTCCCCGCCATGATGTCGCCGCGCCGGTTGGTGATGCTGTCGGCAAACAGCGCCAGGTTATTCGCCGCGTACAGCAGCGCGGTGTTGACGATGGCGCCCGGCGCGCTGAGGGTCAGCGAGCCGCGCGTGCCGGTGAAGCCGTCGACGGTAATGTTGCTCCGGCTGGCCACGGTGATGTCACCTCCGCCCTGCACCGAGCCCGCGCCGTTCAGCGCCACGCTGCTGCCGGAGAGCGTGCTCGCGCCGCCGCCAGTGGTGATTTGTCCGTTGTTGCTGAGCTGCCCGCCCGCATTCAGGTTGACCGCCTGCCCCTGCAGCACGCTGCGGTTATCGATGTCGCCGCCGCTGCTGATGGTCAGGGTTCGGCCTGCCGCCACGGCGGTCCGGCTGGTAAACGCGTTCGTCAGCTGCAGCGTTAAGTCCCCCAGGGACACCAGCTGGCCGGTCAGGTCCAGCCCACGGCTCTGCAGCCACAGGTTGCCGCCGCTCAGCAGCCTGCCGCCCGCGCTCTGGGTCACCTGGTCGGCATTGATGTTCAGCTGCGCGTTGCCGAGCAGCGTGCCGCTGTTGTTCAGCTGGCCGTAGTTAACCGTCAGCTGCCCCGCCTGGGTGGTGCCCTGGCTGGCGAAACTGGTGCCGGTCAGCGTGGCCCGGTCGGCCACCCACGTACCGCCGTTGGTGGCGTTTGCCGCATTGAGTATCAGGTCGGTGGCCTGCAGCCAGCCAGTGCCCGTGAACTGCGGCGTGCCGAGCGTCAGGCGCGCGCCGGAGAGCAGCCTGCCGTCGTTACGCGCCTGCGAGGAGGCGGTCACCCGCGTCTCGCCGCCGCCCTGGATCAGGCCGTAGTTAAACAGCGCGGGCGTGGTCAGCGTCAGCGCATCGCGGCTGACGATTTCGCCTCCGCTGCTGTTGGTGAGCGTCCCGCTGAGGGCCAGCGTCGCGCCGTTATCGCCCTGCAGACGTCCGCCGTTGGTGAGCGCCCCGGTGGTGATGCCGAGCGTGCTCCCCTGCATTTTGCCGTCGCTGGTGACGGAGGCCGCCGTGACGTTCAGCGCCCCGCCGGACAGCAGGGTGCCGCCAGACTGCTGGCTGACCGCGCCGGTCTGGCTGAGGGTCAGGCCATTCACGCCGCTGATGGCGCCGCTGTTGCTGAGCGTACCGCCTGTCAGCGTCAGGTTTTTCGCCGCCCACTGGCCCTGGTTCGCCAGCGTCGCGGCCTGCAGCGTCGCCGCACCCAGCGCGGTGATCCTGCTGCCCGCGGTTCCGGTGAGCGTGTCGGCCAGCGTCATCTGCAGCCCGTCGGCGCTCTGCACCGTGCCGCTGTTGCTGAGCGACTGCGCGTTAAGCAGAATGTTCTGCGCCTGCCAGCTCCCGGCGTTGGTCACCGCGCCGGACGCAATCGTCAGCGCGCCCTGAGTGAGAAGCCTGCCGCCTGCGCCGTTGATCAGCGCCTGCTGCGGCGCGGCCATCGCCATGCGCGCCATCAGCCGCTGCTCCCCCTGAACGGTCAGGCTCTGCAGGCCGGTCAGCGTGCCCTGGTTGTTAATGCTGTTCTGATGCAGCGCGAGGGTGTTCCCCTGCACGGTGCCGCTGTTTTTAAGCGTGCTGCCGCCGAGCGTCACATCCCCCTCGCTGAGGAGCTGCCCGCGGTTGTCCAGCGTCTGCGCGGTGATATCCGCCCGCCCCTGGCTCATCAGCGAGCCGGCTGAGGTCAGCGTGCCGCCGGTCGTGGCCGTCAGCGCTCCCTGGCTGAGCAGGGACCCGCCGTGCGTCCAGTCGCTGGCGCGGATGTCCGCGCCGTTCCCCTGCAGCGTGCCCTGGGTGGTCAGCTGGCCTGCATCCAGCGTCAGCATGCCGCCGGAGAGGGTGCGCGAGGTCGCGCCCGTGGTCAGCGCGGTGCCGGTGAGCGCCAGGCCGTTCGTTCCCTGCATCAGCCCGCCGTTGTTCATCTCGCGGGCGGTGAGGGACAGCGTACCGCCCGTGATGCGCCCCGGGTTCGCCAGGGTATCCGCGGTGAAGGCGGTCGTGCCGCCGCTCTGCAGCAGCCCGGTATTGGTTAACGCCCCGCCGAGCGTGCCGCTGAGTCCCGTCTGCCCGTTCACCGTGCCGCTGTTGGTGAGGGTGGTGCCGGTCATGCCCAGCGTCGCGCCCTGCAGCGTACCGGCGTTCGTCAGCTCTCCGCCCGTCAGCGTGAAGCCGCCGCCGGAGAGCCATTTGCCGTTCTGCTCGTTGATAAAGCGGTCAGCGGCGGCGTTAACCGCGCTGCTGCCCTGCATCAGGCCGCTGTTGCGCAGCTCCGTCGCGCCAGCTGTCAGCGTTTTGCCCGCCACCGTGCCGCTGCTGGTCAGCGTCGTCGCGTGAAGCGCGGCATCTCCGGTGGCAACGATGTTCCCCGTGCTGGTCAGGGCACTGCTCAGGCCCAAATCCAGGTCCTGCGCCTGAATATCGCCCCGGTTGGTCAGGTCGCTGCCCCGCAGGGTAAACCCGCCCTTCACCAGCAGCAGGCCGGCGTTATCGAGCGTGTCGAGGGACAGGTCCAGCGAACTGCCGCTCACCAGCTGACCGGTGGCACCGTTGCTCAGCGCGCGGGTGGTCAGCGCCAGCGTGTCGTTGCCCTGCAGCATGCCGGTGTTGGTCAGCTGCGCGGCGTTCACCGTCAGCGCCTTCCCGGCCAGCTGGCCGTCGCTGAACAGCTGCGCCGCCGTCAGCGTGAACAGGTTCTGGCTGAGCAGGGCGCCGGTGTTATCCAGCCTGCCGGTCGCGGAAAGCGTCAGGGCGTCCAGCGCCTGAACGCTGCCCTGGTTATTCAGGCTCCCGGCGTCAAGCGTCGCGCGGCGCCCCTGCAGGCTGCCCGCGTTGCTCAGCGTTTGTCCGCTGAGCGTCAGGGTCTCGCCGCCCGTCACCTGGCCCTGAGGCTGGTTCGTGAAGGTGTTGCCGGACCAGGCCAGCGTGCTGCTGCCCTGAAGCAGGCCGCTGTTCTGCAGGTCGCCCCGCAGGGTCAGCACTTTCGCCAGCAGCTGGCCCCGGTTATCGGTCCTGCCGGCCTGGACGTCCAGCGCCTGCTGGCTGAGCACCTTGCCGCTGTTGGTCAGCGTGCCGGTCACCGCCGCCGTCACGCCCGCTTCCCCCAGCGCGTTGCCTGTATTCATCCACTCGCCGGTGGCCAGGTTCAGGGTGTTGCCCTGCAGCAGCCCGGCGTTGTTCAGGGTGGTGTGGTGCAGGTCGAGCGCGCCGCCGGAGAGCAGCATGCCCGCCTGCTGGTTGCTGAGCTGTGTCCCGGTCGCCGTGAGGGAGTGTGTCCCCTGCAGCGTGCCGCCGTTGGTCACCGACGCGCTGTTAAACTGCGCGTCGGTACCGGCCATCAGGCCGCCGTTCGTCAGGCTGGCGGCGGTCAGCGTCAGGCCGTTCCGGGCAATTACCCGCCCGTCGGCATCGTTGCTGGCCTGTCGGGTCAGGTTCAGCAGCAGCGCGGTGGCGCTGAGCTCGCCGCTGTTGGCCAGCGTTTCACCGTTAAGCGTCAGCGTTCCGCCGCTGCGCAGCGCGCCCCGGTTAGTAAGGTCTGCCACGCCGAGCGTCAGGGCCGCGTCCCCCCCGACGGTGCCCTGGTTCTGCAGGCTGTCCGCCGTGATGTGCAGGTCGCCGGCCGCAATATTGCCCGCGTTAGCAAACGCAGTGCCGTTCAGGGTGAGCCGGTCGTCCGCCAGCAGGCGTCCGCTGTTGGTCAGGCTGAGGTAGTCGCTGCTCAGGCTGACGCCGTTGATTTCACCCTGGTTTGTCAGCGTGTCGCCTTTAATGCGCAGCGTGCCGTCGGTGGTGATAAGCCCGCCGTTGGCCAGCACCGGAACGTTCAGCGTTAAATCCTGCGCGCTGTAGACCGACCCGCCGGCGAGGTTCGTGAGCGACCCGGTCTTCAGGTCGAGCTGGGTGGTCCCCTGCAGCAGCCCGCCGTTCTCCACCGAGGCACCGTCCAGCGCCAGCGTACCGGCAACCAGCGTACCGCTGCTGGTGATGCGCCCGGGGGCCGTCAGGGTCATGCGGTCCGCTTTTGCGACGCCGGACTGGAGGATGTTATTTCCGCTGAGGCTGAGGGTACCGGCGGTGAGCTCGCCGCCGCTGGTCAGGTCGCCGGTTGCGTTAAAACTCAGCGCGTTACCGGTGGATTTCCCGGCGTGCGCAAGGGTGCCCGCCGTCACCGACAGGGCTCCTTTCGCCGCCTGCGTGCCGTTCAGCGCGGCATTCTGCGCCTGCAGGGTAAGCCCCTGCCCGCTCTGCAGGTGCGCATCCTGGCCGGTGGTCAGGTCGCCGGTGCTGACGGTTAATGCCCCCGCCGCGTCCGTCTGCCCGTTCAGGCTGGCGCTGCGGGTCGCGGTAATCTGTACGTTACCCTGACTGGTGGTGCGGGACGCCTGACCGCTGGTCAGGGTGCCGGCCTGCGCCGTCAGCGCCGTCGCGCCGGACAGGGTGCCGTTCTGCTCAAGCGCGTCTGCCGTCACGCTCATCGCCCCGTCAGCCAGCAGGCTGCCGCTGTTACGCAGGGCCTGCTGCACCGTGACGTTCGCGTTGCCTTTCGCGCTGAGCGTGCCCCGCTGCTCCAGGGTACCGGCGCTCAGCGCCAGGTTGCCGGCGCTCTGCAGGGTACCGCTGTTAGTGACCGTCTGCCCCTTCAGGGTGACGTCGTTACCCTGCGCCGTGCCGCCGTTCGTCAGCTCTCCCGCGTTCACGTCCAGGCGGCCTTTCGCTGCCAGCTGGCCGCTGCTGGACACCCTGTCGCCGGAGAGGGCAATGTCGCGCCCCGCATTCACCTGCCCCTGGTTACTGACGGCGCTGCCCGTCAGGCGGACGTCGCCCGCGGCATCGGCCCGGCTCTGGCCGTCCATCATCAGCTGTCCGCCTCTCAGGGCCAGATTCTCTCCTGCCGAGACCGCGCTGGCCGTGGAGGACAGCGTGCCGCCGCTGCTGAGCGTCGCGCGGGTATTGCTTCCGCTGCGGGTATTCGTCAGCGTGATATCCTTCCCGGCCGCCACGCTGAGCGCGCCTTTGCTGGTGACGCTGCCGCCGCGCTGCGTCAGGCTGCCGCCGGTGGACAGCGTGGTGTCGGCCTTGCCCGTCAGCGTCGCATCCGCAAGCGCCACTCCCTGTTTGCTCGTGACGGTCAGCGCCCCGCCCTGTGCCGACACGCCGCCGCCGTTGACGGTCAGGGTGGCTTTACTGTCCAGCGTCGCCGCGCCGCGGGAGACCAGGGAGGTATTGCTGAGCGTCATCCCCTGCCCGCTGCTCACCGCAAGCGCGCCCGCGCTGTTTGTCCCGCCGCCTGTCATCTGCACTTTCCCCGCAGCGGAAAGGCGCATATCGCCCTGGCTGGCGAGCGTGCTGTTACTGAGCTCCACATCCCGCGAGCTGGCCACGCTCAGCGCCCCCCCGGCCTGATGGCTGCCGCTGAGGGCCACCCCCGCGCCGTTCGCGCTAATCGAGCCGCTGGCCAGGCTGTTCGTGACCGTCAGTTTCCCGCCCGCGTCCAGCTGAATGTCGCCCTGGCGCGCGGTGAGGTTGCCGAGGTTCACCCCCACGCCCGTCTCGCTGGAGACCAGGCGAATACGGTTGGCATACATCCCGCCGAGCGCGCCGGTATCCACGGCCACCACGGGCGCGGCGCCCTCACCGGCAATCGGCCTGACGCTGCCGTCTGCCCCCACGCGGTTCGCCCCTGCGGTCACCGTCAGGTCGTTCGCGTGGATCGCGGCGTTCACTTCCGTCGCGCGCGCAATAATCGACAGCGCGTCGCTCTTGCTGGCATCCAGCCCCTGGCCTTCAACCGTGATGGCCCCTTTCGTCACCTCCAGCGCCAGCAGGTTACCGCTGGCGTCAAACTGCGGCTTGCCGGTGGTCAGGGTGACGTTCGGGGTGTTGATAAATCCGCACCCGTTACAGGTAATGCCGTACGGGTTGGCCACCATAACGTTTGCTGCTTTACCGGCGACTTCCGTGTAGCCCTGCAGCTGCGAGCGGTTGGCGCCCGTGACTTCGTTGATAATGCCTTTCGCTTCCCGCCCGGCCTGCAGGTTGGGGTTGTTCTGGATAAGCCCGCCCAGCTGGGTCTGGGTTAAACGGTCCGTACCGTTATTGAGGATAAGCCCCTCTTTGCCGACGTTATACTCACCGAACTGGTTATGCGAGATACCCGCCCCGTTGGGCGTGGCGATGTTGACGACCGGCACCCCGTTCCCCGCCCGATCGACCGTGGTCTGCCCGGTCGGCGTCAGCGCCGCCGCGACGGCAGGTGCCATCGGCTGCCAGACCATTAAGCCGCAGACAATCCAGCTGATCAGACGCTGCGAGAAACGAACGGGTGGGTGACGGGTATCCATAGTCGTAGAGTCTCTTAAAGCATGAAGGCAATGCGCCAGTTAACGCTCACATGATCCGGGCCGAGCCAGTCGGGGTAGTGCAGGGGCGTGCCGACCGAAATCTGGCTGCTGTACCAGCGCCCTGCGCTGCTCAGCCCCACCGAGCCTCCCCATAACGTGCCGGAGGCAAAACGGTCCTGACGGTCTTTTTCCAGCCAGCCGCCGTCAACGGCGACCGTTGCGCTCACTGCGCCAATCACCGGAAGGGTGAAGAGGGAATACCCCAGCTCGTTACGCCAGTAGCCGCCGTTATCCCCGGACAGGTACTGCTCTTTAAAACCGCGCACGGAGCTTTCGCCGCCGAGCGTCAGGCGCTCAGAGCCGTACAGCCGGTCGGGCGACCACTGGCCATAGGCGCTGGTCAGCCACCAGGCATTACGGGTAATCGGCCGCTGGAAGCTGGCGTTCAGGCTCCATTTGCGGAATTCCGCACGCGGCACATCCCCGGACTTATCTTCGTCGGTTTCGGCACTGAACCACGGCATGCCGTGGCTCCAGGTCGGGTTGAAGGTCGCCACGCCGCCCAGCATTTTTTGCGTGTGCGTAATGCCCAGTACCAGGCTGGAGAGGTTGCGCGTGCTGCTCTGAAGCGGCGCGTCGTTGAGCCAGTTGCGGCTGGATCGCTGAACCACGCCAGCCGCAATGCCGGTTTTCACCTCCCCGTTGCGAAAGACCACCCAGGACGCGTTAACGCGGTGGGTTTTCGTATCGCCCGTGGAGAGCCAGTTAAACCCCTGGTTACTGATGGTGGTCCGGTAGTTACTCCAGACGTAGCTGTAGTCCAGCAGGCCGTAGCCAAACGGCACGCTGACGCCCGCCTGGAAGTTCTGCGCATCGTACGCGCTGGCAAAATCGCTGCTGCGCCCGCCGCTGACAAACCATTTATCCGCCAGCCCCAGCATATTATTCGCGGTGAGCACGCCATTCAGCTGGTTTTCACCGGTGCTCTTCTGCCCGCTATTATCCAGGCTTACGGATACACTTAAGGGAAATTCCGGTTTTGCCGTGAGGTTAACGATGGAATATCCGGCCTGCGTTCCCGGAAGAATTTCAATCTGAACCGGGTCGGTACGCAAACGGTTAATTTGCTCCATACCCTGTTCGATGTCGCGTAAATTAAGGATGCCGCCCACCCGTCCCGGAAACGCCATTTTCAGCATGTGCGGCGTTTCGCCTTCCAGGCGGATCGCTTCCAGCCGTCCTTCCAGCACCACAATATTCAGCTGACCGCCGGAGAGATCCTGCTCGGTAAGAAAAGCGCGGCTGGTGATATATCCCCGGCTGATATACCAGTCAGAAATATGGGCGAGAAGCGCCGTTATTTTCGCCATATCCAGACAGCGGCCCTGCCATGGCGCGACAAGGGTCTGCCGGGTTTTCGGGGAAATGAGGGTCGCACCGGAAAGGGTAATGGTATGAATGGTGAAACAGGGCCCGGCGCCGGTAACAGGCAGCGGTCTGGCGGGCGCGGGGCGAGGAATACTCCGCTCCAGCTCCTCACGCTGTTGCTGGTTCTGTAATAAAAGCTGCTGCTGTTGCTGTTGAATGGAATCGCGATCGGCTGGAGACAAGGGGGCAGCGTTAGCGCTCGCTGAAAAAAGCGCAACCGATAAGATAAAAATAATATAATTTGCTAATGAAATTATTCTCTTTTTTATTTTATTGCTATTCATCCATGCCACAAAATTATTCGCAATTAATATTTTCGAAATATAAGAGCATTCTTAATGCGAGTATATCTAATTTGCGTTAGGGCTCATCAAATAAAATATTTTTTTAGAAAAATGAGAGGTCGATTAAGAAAAAATAATAAATTATTTAACTAAGCCTTAAATCTTGAGTTAGCCAAAATAAACTAGCTGTGAAGACGAAAGGTTTTTCTCCATTCCGCAGGGCTCACCCCAAAACGAGCCTTAAACTGCTGTCGCCAGGTGACGGCGGAATTAAATCCCACCAGCTCAGCCATGCGCTCAATCGGCATATTTCCGGCTTCAAGCAGGACCTGGCTGCGCCGCAGGCGTTCGGCGGTCAGCCAGTCGGCGACGCTCATCCCCGTAGCGTTAACAAAATGACGGGTCAGGGTGCGGCGACTCATCGAGACGACCTCCGCCAGCGAGTCCAGACTATGCGGTTCGGTGATGTGCTGCTGAAGATAGTCGATCAGGCAGTTAATGCGTCCGTCGCGGGTATCTTTGGGTACCGGCTGGGCGATGAACTGCGCCTGACCGCCCTCGCGGTGGGGCGGTACAATCATCCGGCGGGCAATCTGGTTGGCAACCACGCTGCCAAAGCGCTGGCGAATGATATACAGGCAGCAGTCCAGCGCGGCGGCAGTCCCGGCAGAGGTAATGATATTGCCGTCATCCACGTAAAGGGCATTAATATCCAGCCGAACGTTCGGGAAGAGGGACTGAAACTGACGTTCGAACTCCCAGTGGGTGGCCGCACGCTTACCGTCGAGGATCCCCGCCCAGGCCAGCACAAACGACCCCAGACACAGCCCGACGATTTCTGCGCCGCGGTCTCTCGCCTGCACCAGGCTATCGAGCAGCGACTGCGGCGGGCGTTCAAGAACGTGCTGCCAGTAGGGAACGACAACAATATCGGCCTGCCCAATGGCGGTAAAATCCTGCGTGGCGTTGAGGGCAAATCCGTCTTTTGAGGTGAGGAATCCCGGCGTTTCGGCGCAGATCGTCACGTTAAAGCGCTTTTCTCCGGAGACCGAGTCGCCAAACAGAATGCAGGGAACGGAGTAGTGGAACGGGCTGAACCCGTCTACCGCGACAATCGCGACGTTGACTAGCGGCATTTGTCTCTCCTTTCCCTTTTAGATACTCAGAATATAACGGTTTCGCCATCCTGGGGAATGCTCACTGCGTCACTCACCTGGTTGGCTTCAACGTACTCACGCAGCGCGCTGCGGGTTAACAGGCAGTGGTTAATGGCTTCCATATGGCTCGCCACAATTTTGGCCTGCGGCAGCAGGAAATGGACGTTAAGCACGTCCTCCTGCCCCATAATAATGGGCCCAAAGCCAATGACGTGAGCATAGCCGGCGTTCAGCACCACCACGTCCGGCTGGTGCTTGTGCAGATCGGCCGCCACTTCGTCACGCCAGACGGTATCCCCGGCAATGTAGAGCGTCTTCTCATCAGGATGGCGGAGCACCACGCCACAGGCCTCGCCCAGCCGCTCCGCCAGTTCGGGCACCGCGTATGCGCGATCGGTACCGTGCTGGCCGCCGTGGGTCTTCGCAATTCGAATCTCGCCGAAAGTGGTCTCGTCGGTCATGACCGTCAGGTTGCTAAACCCCTGGCTGCGCAGCAGCGCGGCGTCACGCTCGTTTTGTACGTAAATGGGTTTGTCTTTGGCGATCAGTTCCGCCGCGGCGCGATCCCAGTGATCGTCATGAGTATGGGTGACGATCACCGCGTCGGCGTCCAGCAGCGTGTTGACGTCAACGGGGAGCTCGACAGTCGGATTACGACGTTCGGCATACGCCGTGCCGGGAAAGCCCGGATAAGCGCCCTTAGGGGCCAGCATCGGGTCGATTAAAAGACGTTTTCCGGCGTAGGTAATCAGCTGGGTGGCGTTGCGAATGTGGGTAATGTTCATGGGCTATCCTCCGGTTGGTGTGATAAGGAGGATAGCCAGCCGTCGCCGGTAACGCTGTGGGTTAAAGGGCGATTACCGATGGAATCGGGCCAATTTAATCACCGCGTTTTCTGCCGGTTCCTTTACCAGCCCGGCACCGCCCCGCCGTTAAAGATCGTCTCCGCCGCTTTCGCCACTTCAGGCGACTGATACGACTGGATAAATTCCTTCACGTTCTCCGCGTCTTTGTTCTCTTCGCGCGTCACAACGATGTTCACGTACGGCGAGTTTTTGTCTTCGATAAAGACGCTGTCATGCACCGGCGACAGCCCGGTTTGCTGGATATAGGTAGTGCTGATGATGGCGACATCGACTTTCGGGTCGTCCAGCACGCGCGGCAGCTGCGCCCCTTCGAGCTCCATGATTTTCAGCTGTTTAGGGTTGGCGGTAATATCCAGCGCCGTTGGCAGCAGCCCGGTATCCGGCTTCAGGGTGATGAGCTTCTCTTTTTGCAACAGCAGCAGCGCGCGGCCCAGGTTGGTCGGATCGTTTGGAATGGCAATGGTCGCGCCGTCCTTTAGGTCAGAGACGGATTTGATTTTGCGGGAATAGCCGGCCATCGGGAAAACAAAGGTGTTCGCCACGGCCACCAGCTTGTAGCCATGCGCCTTGTTATCCTCTGCAAGGAACGGGCGATGCTGGAAGACGTTGGCATCCAGTTCCCCTTGGTTGGTGGCATCGTTAGGCAACAGCGAGCCGCTGAAGCCTACCAGCTCCACGTCCAGGCCATATTTCTCTTTTGCCACCTTTTTGGCGACTTCCGCCACGTCCTGCTCGGCGCCGTTGATGACGCCGACTTTAATGTGTTTGGCATCGCTGCCACTTTGATCGCACCCTGCCAGCAGCAGGCCAGCCAGTACCAGAGCACCCAATCGACGTTTCACAAGACAGTTCCTTTTGCTGAATGTTGTAGTGACTATATCGACAACGAGGCGGTGAAATAAAAACCGAAAAAGAATCAATAAGAAGGATAAGTTATATGCGGCTATGGCCGGGTGGCGCTGCGCTTACCCAGCCTACGGATTCAAAGCTTAAAGGGCTTTCGCCAGGTAATGTCGCTGCATGCCCGGATAAGGATAATCCTGCAAAGACATTTGCAGCTGGTACCCCTGTTTTTCATAGAACGGCCGCGCCTGGAAGCTGGCGGTATCGACCAGCGCGTGCTTGCAGCCTTTGCGTCTGGCTTCCTCTTCGGCCGTTCTGATGAGCTGGCTGCCAACGCCGGATCCGCGCACGGTCTCGTTCACCCAGAGATAGTCGATATTCAGCCAGTCGCCTTTTCGCACACCGATTAACCCGCCCAGCATGGCGCCATTATCGTCACGCACGTAAACGCCAACGTCGCCGCTAAAGGTCGCCATATCCAAAAATTGCGCGTTGTAGGCACGCAGCCCCACGAATAACTCTTCTTTTTCCTGCTGCGTAACCGTATTGGTAATGCTCAGTTGCATGACGTTCTCCCTGTTTTTGTGTGCTGTTTGACTATCTCACAGATACTCTACGGAGAAAATTCATACTTTCGGCTGGCGTCGCTACACTGAATGTAACGATATATTTCATGGGAAGCCTGTGACGTCAAAAGGGGGTTGTTGATGAAAGCTGCGCACCTGGTCTGCCTGCTGGTTTGTCTGCTCTTCGCCGCATTTGTCCATGCTCAGGAAAAGGACGATCCCGTGAAAGAGGCGCAAATAAAGCAGCAGGTCCTTAAAGATATTAAGAAAACCTGTACGCCACAGAAAAAGCAGAGCGATAAAGCCTGGCAGGAGATGATTTTGTCCTCCGAGGCCAATCAGCTGCTGATCAAAAATGCTATTACCGCCGTGAAGCGCGACAACCTGGACGCCTACTGGGCGGCGGTTGGTCAGGTGGATTGTCTGGAAGATTATTGAATGCTGCTTGCCGGGTGGCGCTACGCTTACCCGGCCTGGAAAACATGTTTAACGCTTACGCACATCCGGAATAATTAAGTCTCCGCGCAGCACATACGAGCCCAGCATCTGCGTTTTCTCCGTCAGCCAGCTCACGATACGCGCCGCCATGGCATCCATTGAATATTCAATCGCCGGGATCACCGGAATACCCGGCAGGTGCAGCGATCCGGCAAGGCTAAAGACCATGATGTCATCCGGCACCGATTTATTAAACGCCTGCAGCTGCGGGATCACCCGCTGGGCTTCCTGCTCGTCCGCCACCAGCAGCGCGTTGAAGTTCAGCGTGCTGGCGTTATTAAGCAGCTCCTGCAGCGCAACGGACGAAGACGTCGCGTCCATAAAGACCAGGTTGCGATTAAAGGGCAGGAAATTTTTCTCCAGCGCGTGCTTGTAGCCGAGCAGCACCTGGTCGGCAAAACCGCTGCCGTGGGGGTGGATCAGCGCAATCTGGCGACGCCCCTGGCTGGTGAGATAGTTACAGGCAGTTTCTGCGGCAAAAGCGTGATCGAACTGGATGCTGTTGGAATTATCAGACTCCATGCAGTCCACCAGAATGACGTTGTCCATGTCGACGTCCAGCGGGAAACGGGCGCCGATCACCAGGATGTCATCACAAAGCCCGCAGGAAAGTTCTTCAAGGGCGTTCATCACTTCCGCTTTACCGTGCGCGAAACGCAGCAGCAGGTGTTTTTGATGCTGGCTGAGCTGTTTTTCCAGCGCGTACAGATAACCGGTGGTCTGGTTAATATTCTCCTGCGCGCAAATGACCCCAATGCAGCCCGTCGACTGGCTCAGCAGCGACTGGGCAATCACGTTGGGACGATAGTTCAGCTCATCCACAGCTTTCAGAACGGCCTGACGGCTGGCTTCCTTAACGCCACGCGACCCACTCAACACTCGCGAAACCGTGGCTTTAGACACCCCGGCAAGACGTGATACATCATTGATTGTCGACATCTCTTTCCCCTGGCAGGCTTACCTCGCGCCTGCAAATTCCATCACCGCTTCGGCTCACATTATAGCCAGAACGGAGTATATCCGTTTCCGTTTTTCATGGAAACCGATTTTCCGTTTCCACTCCAAATGATGTCAAAACAGCCAAATTATGTGACACACATCCGGTTAATTAGCCTCATAAGTATTGGATCTTGATGGCTATCACAGTTCTGCTTTTTAAAAATGGAAACCGGTTTCCGTATAATGTCCAATCATCCTCGCAATAACTTTTTACATTTAGAGGATGGTTGTCGATGTTCAAGATTATGCTGTGCTGCTCTGCCGGGATGTCCACCAGCCTGCTGGTCAGCAAAATGGTCGATGTCGCGAAAGAACGTGGTTTGCCGGTGAAGATTGATGCGTACGGTGTTTCCGAATTTGATACGCAGTTTCCGCAATACCAGGTTGTCCTTCTCGGACCGCAAGTGAAATACATGTTACAGACACTCTCAGACAAGGCGGCGACGCATGGCATTCCGGTGCAGCCCATCGATATGATGGACTACGGCATGCAGCGTGGCGATAAAGTACTGGACTATGCTCTGTCGCTCATCGAAGCGGCACACTAAAAGGTGTTCACATGAGTTCGTTATATCAATCCATGGTCGCGGTGATTGAGCAGTCAATTACCCCGCTGGCCGCGAAGCTCGGCCAGCAAAAGTATGTGATTGCCATCCGCGACGGCTTTACCGCCGCGCTGCCGTTCATGATCATCGGCTCGTTTATGCTGGTGTTCATCTTCCCGCCGTTCTCGGCGGATACCACCAACAGCTTCGCCCGCGGCTGGCTGGATTTCTCCCAGACCTACCGCGAGCAGCTGATGCTGCCGTTTAACCTCAGCATGGGCGTGATGACTTTCTTCATCTCGGTGGGGATTGGGGCGAGCCTGGGACGTCAGTTTAACCTCGACCCGGTGATGTCCGGCCTGCTGGCCTTTATGGCCTTCCTGCTGGTCGCCGCGCCGTATGCCGACGGTAAAATCTCGACCCAGTATCTCTCCGGTCAGGGCATCTTCACCGCGCTGATCACCGCGATTTACGCCACCCGCGTTTACGCATGGCTGAAGCAGAACAACGTCACCATTCGTCTGCCGAAGGAAGTGCCAACCGGCGTGGCGCGCTCGTTTGAGATCCTGATCCCGGTGATGGTGGTGATCGGTACGCTGCACCCGCTGAACCTGTTCATTGAAGCGCAGACCGGGATGATTATCCCGCAGGCGATTATGCACCTGCTGGAGCCGCTGGTGTCCGCGTCTGACTCGCTGCCAGCCATTCTGCTCTCCGTGCTGCTGTGCCAGATCTTCTGGTTCGCCGGTATCCACGGTTCGCTGATTGTCACCGGCATCATGAACCCGTTCTGGATGGCCAACCTCTCGGCAAACCAGGCGGCACTGGCAGCAGGCGCGGCGCTGCCGCACGTCTACCTGCAGGGCTTCTGGGATCACTACCTGCTGATTGGCGGCGTCGGCTCCACACTGCCGCTGGCGTTCCTGCTGCTGCGCAGCCGCGTTACCCACCTGCGTACCATCGGCAAAATGGGCGTGGTGCCAAGCTTCTTTAACATCAACGAACCGATTCTGTTCGGCGCGCCGATCATCATGAACCCGATGCTGTTTATCCCGTTCGTGTTCGTTCCGCTGGTCAACGCCTGTCTGGCGTACGCGGCAACCAAGCTCGGCTGGCTGGCACAGGTTGTGTCATTGACCCCATGGACTACCCCTGCACCGATCGGCGCCTCGTGGGCGGCGAACTGGGCGTTGAGCCCGGTGGTGATGTGCCTGGTCTGTATGGTGATGTCCGCGCTGATGTACCTGCCGTTCCTGCGCGCCTATGAGCGTACGCTCATCAAAAACGAAGAGCAGAAGGCCCAGGCAACCGTCGGTGCCGCTGAGACCGCCAGCAATTAAGTCAAAGAGGAAGAGTCATGAAATACGCATTTCCCGATAACTTCTGGTGGGGCAGCGCAAGCTCCGCTCTCCAGACGGAAGGGGCAAGAGAGGGTGAAACCACTTGGGACTACTGGTTTGCCCGCGAGCCGAACCGTTTTCACAACGGCGTGGGGCCACAGCAGACCTCCACGTTTTATCAGCACTGGAAAACGGACATTCAGCTGTTGAAGCAGCTGAACCACAACAGCTTTCGCACCTCGATTAGCTGGGCGCGCCTGATCCCCGACGGTATCGGTGAAGTGAACCCGGACGCGGTCGATTTTTATAATCAGGTCATTGACGAGCTGAACGAACAGGGCATCACGCCGTTTATCACTCTGTTCCATTTCGACATGCCGATGGCGATGCAGGAAATAGGCGGCTGGGAAAACCGCGACGTGGTGGACGCGTACGCACGTTACGCGCAGATTTGCTTCGAGCTGTTCGGCGATCGCGTGCTGCACTGGTTTACCTTCAACGAACCGATCGTGCCGGTGGAAGGCGGTTATCTGTACGACTTCCACTACCCCAACGTAGTGGATTTCCGCCGGGCGGCCACCGTGGCGTATCACACGGTGCTGGCCCATGCGAAGGCGGTGCAGGCCTACCGCGCCGGGCACTACGCGGGGGAGATCGGCATCGTGTTGAACCTGACGCCGTCGTATCCGCGCTCGCAGAACCCGGCAGACGTGAAGGCGGCGCACGTTGCGGATCTGATGTTTAACCGCAGCTTCCTCGACCCGGTCCTACGCGGCGAATACCCGGCGGATCTGGTGGCGCTCCTGAAATCTTACGACCAGCTGCCCGCCTGCAAGCCGGAAGACGGTTTCCTGATTGCAGAAGGGAAAATCGACCTGCTCGGCATTAACTACTATCAGCCGCGTCGCGTGAAGTGTCGCGACAGCGCGGTGAACCCGCAGGCGCCGTTTATGCCGGAGTGGTTCTTTGATAATTACGAGATGCCGGGCCGCAAGATGAATCCGCACCGCGGCTGGGAAATCTACGAGCCGGGTATCTACGATATTCTGATTAACCTGCGCGACAATTACGGCAACCCTCGCTGCTTTATTTCTGAAAACGGCATGGGCGTCGAAAATGAGCAGCGTTTTATTGAAAATGGTCAGATTAACGATCAATACCGCATCGAGTTTATTTCCGAACATTTAGCCTGGCTGCATAAAGGCATTAGCGAAGGGTGTAATTGTCTTGGCTACCATATGTGGACGTTTATAGATAACTGGTCGTGGTGCAACGCGTATAAAAATCGCTACGGATTTATCCAGCTCGATTTAGAGACGCAGAAACGCACCATTAAGAAAAGCGGGGAGTGGTTTGCCGCCACCGCGTTAAATAATAGTTTTGAAAAAGAGTCATGATTATGATCGCATTAGAAGAAGCCGTAATGGAAATTATCGTCAATGCCGGGCAGTCCCGCAGCCTGTGCTTTGAAGCCCTGCACGCCGCGCGTCAGGGAAACATTGACGAAGCCAAAAGCCTGCTGCGCGAGGCCGATGGCTACGCGCGCCAGGCGCACAAGATGCAGACCAAACTGATCGAGCAGGATGCGGGCGAAGCCCGCCAGCCGATGACGTTAATCATGGTGCACGCGCAGGATCATTTAATGAATTCGCTATTAGCGCGTGAATTGTCCGAAGAAATTATTCATTTATATCAGAGATAGCCTATGTCGAAATAAATTAATGTAACACCTCTGTACCTAAAACTAGAAATCCACTTGTTCTGATGATAGCGACATATTCTGTCAGATCGGAGCGGGATGGTTATTGTCTGAATAAAATTAAACTATATTGAGATAACCATGAATACGATTAAAAAACTTCCATTAACCATGGCGGTTATCGCCGCGCTTTGCCCAATTTCCGTGCTCGCACAGGAATTCACGCAGGAACAAATCGACGCCATTGTGGCGAAAGCGGTGGATAAAGCCCTGGCTGAACGTCAGGCCAAAATGGATGCTGCCGTCGCGAAAAAAGCGGACGTGGTGACCGAGCCGCAAAGCGCGGCGCAATCTCCGGATATGGCGATTCCGTTTGGGGTTAAATTTACCGGCTACGCCCGATACGGCGCGCACTTCCAGGCCGCCGATCAGAAATACGTGGCGGTGGACGGTTCATACAACGGCGCGTCCGCCATTGGTCGTCTGGGCAACGAAGGCAACGGCGGGGAATTCCAGCTTTCCAAGGCCTTTAAAGGCGAAAACGGCGCCATCTGGGACATCAACGTGATGATCGACCACTGGGGCGACGAAGTTAACCTGAAAAAAGCCTACGCCGGGGTGACCAACATTATGGCCTCCAACCCGAACGCCTATTTCTGGGCCGGTCGTGACTTCCACCAGCGCCCGCAGCAGGGCATCAACGATTACTTCTGGATGAACCACGACGGCCAGGGCGCCGGGGTGAAGAACTTCGACATCGGCGGCGTGCAGTTTGACGTCGCCGCCGTGGCGGCGGTGGAATCCTGTAGCCCGGAAGTGATGGAAGATGAAGCCAACCCGTCGCGCATCACCTGTACCGGCGGGTCCGGCACGGGCGACAAAGGCAACTACGCCGCGACCTCAAAAATCCACGGCATGAAGCTCGGACCGATCGACATGGAGCTTTACGCCAACTACGGCTTTGACTCCAAAGCGGTGGAGAGCGACGAACGTCTGAACGCGTGGCAGGGCGGCGTGGTGCTGAGCCACACCAACGACAGCGGCGTGAACAAGGTGATTGCCCGCTACTCCGATAATTCGGACAACAGCGTGTTCAACAAAACCGAGGATCTGACCACGGTCTACGCCAGCTTCGAAGGGCTGTACAAATTCACCCAGGCCACGCAGGTGGAGTATATCCTCGCCTTCCACGACTACGACAACAGCCGCGATAAGACCGACAACCGCAAGAACTACAACGCCATCGTGCGTCCGATGCACTGGTGGAACGACGTTCACTCCACCTGGCTGGAAGCAGGCTGGCAGCACGTTGACTACGACAACGGCGGCGACAACAAGGGCTGGAAGCTGACCCTGTCGCAGAACATGTCTATCGCCATGGGGCCAGAGTTCCGTCCGATGCTGCGCTTCTACGTGACCGGCGGCAAAGTGGATAACGCACGCACCGCGCGCGTGAACAACACCAAAGACGAAACGCTCGACGACTTCAACGTCGGCGCGATGTGGGAGGCGTGGTTCTAGTACAGCGCCGTTTGTTTCGCCCGGCGGCGCTGCGCTTGCACGGGCCTACAAGGTTTTGTAGGCCGGGTAAGCGTAGCGCCACCCGGAAAGATCCCATGTTATGCTAGAAAAAAACCAACATAACAGGGGAGAAAATGGGTTCTACACGTAAAGGGATGCTGAACGTCCTGATCGCCGCCGTTTTATGGGGCAGTTCCGGCGTTTGCGCGCAGTACATCATGGAGAAAAGCCACATTTCTTCGCCTTACCTGACCATGGTTCGCCTGCTGTTTACCGGCGTGATCCTGCTGACGCTCTCCTTCGTTCACGGCGACAAGATTTTCTCGGTCATCAAACATCGCAAAGACGCCCTCAGCCTGCTGTTTTTCTCGCTGGTCGGCGCGCTCACCGTGCAGCTCACCTTCCTGCTGACGATTGAAAAATCCAACGCCGCGACCGCTACCGTTCTGCAGTTTCTGTCACCAACCATTATCGTGGCCTGGTTCGCGCTGGCGCGGAAAACGCGCCCCGGCGTGTTTGTTTTATCCGCGATTGTGACCTCGCTTGTCGGAACGTTCCTGCTGGTCACCCACGGCGATCCAACCTCGCTCTCCATCTCGCCAGCCGCGCTGTTCTTCGGCATCGCCTCGGCGTTTGCCGCCGCGTTTTACACCACCTATCCGTCAACGCTGATTGCCCGCTATGGCACATTGCCGATTGTCGGCTGGAGTATGTTGATTGCCGGGTTAATGCTGACGCCGTTCTACGCCGGGCGCGGGACGACCTTCGTCATTGACGGCAGCCTGCTGCTGGCGTTTTTCTACCTGGTGGTGATCGGCACCGCGCTGACGTTCAGCCTGTATCTGAAAGGCGCGCAGACGATCGGCGGGCCGAAAGCGAGCATTCTGAGCTGCGCCGAGCCGCTGAGCAGCGCGCTGCTGTCGGTGGTGTTGCTGGGCGTGGCGTTCACCCTGCCGGACTGGCTGGGGACGCTGCTGATCGTGTCGTCGGTTGTACTGATTTCGATGGATTCAAGAAGACGGGTGAGGACATCGGCGTGATCTACGAATAATAGTGATAGCGGCACATTAAAATAGTAAGAGCGCTATCTGACACCCCGTAAACCAGACGATCGGTATCATTGATTCGACGGGACCAGTATCCGGAAAGGTTACCTTTAAGGGGTTCCGGCTTACCCAGGCCATCGAAAGGTTGACGCTTCGCATCTTCAATCAATTTATTCATTCTGCGAAGCGTTTTCTTGTCCTGCTCCTGCCACCACAGGTAATCATCCCAGCCGTTATCAGTCCAAATCAGTAGCCTGGTCATCTATCAGATCCCTCTGCGTGGTTTTTCCGGTATTTGCCTGTGCGATTGACTCCATCAGTCGGCTGGCGTTAGCAGGCGAACTCATCAGATGGATGGTTTCCATCATCGAGTTGTAGTGCTGCAGAGACATAACCACCGCGTCACCCCCGTTTCGGCGGCTAATGATGGTTGTCTCCACGTTGTCATTCACGTCGTCCAACACATCTTTGAGTCGGCTTCGTGCTTCGGTAAACGTCACAACCTGCATATTCCCTCCTGTACAAGTTACGGTACAAGTATATCGATGAAGTGACTATTTATCAATCAACGTGCTTTAACCTTGCCCGCCACCAGCAGCGCGGTCAAAAGCATCAGCGCGCCTGAAATCACCAGCGGTGACGTCAGCCCCAGGTGGTCGAGCGCCACGCCGCCAATCGCCGCGCCGCAGGTGTTTGCCAGCTGGATCACCGCCACCTGAATCGACCCGGCTTTTTCAGCCTGATCGGCAAGCGAGCGGGTGATCCACGTCGACCAGCCCACCGGCACCAGCGCAAAGGCAAAGCCCCAGATAATCGCAATGGCAGACGCGACCCACTTATCGCTGCCCCACATCACCAGCACCGCGGCGCTTGCAGCCAGCACCAGCGGCGCACCCGCCAGCGCCACTTTCAGGGAGCGCTTCAGGAACTGGGACGAAAGCGAGGTACCGACAAAGCTGGCGATACCGAAGCTCAGCAGCACCAGCGTCAGGCCGTCTACGTCAAAGCCCGCCATGGTCATAAACACCGGGCGGATATAGGTAAAGAAGGCAAACTGCCCGGCAAAGGACATAAAGATCGCGGTCATCCCCGCCAGCACGCCGGGACGCTTCAGCAGGCTAAACATGTTCTGTTTGTGGTGCGCCGCTTCGCCAGGCAGGGACGGCAGCGCCTTCCACACCCAGATAACGCAAAGCACGCCCATAACCGCCGCCGCATTAAAGACGTTACGCCAGCCGATAATCCCGCCCAGGAAGCTGCCCAACGGCGCGGCAATCACCAGCGCGATGGAGACCGCGCCAAATATGACGGACAGCGCTTTCGGCACGGTGCGCGCAGGCACCAGGCGCATGGTGAGCGAGGCGGACATCGCCCAGAAGCCGCCGAGCCCCAGACCAAGACAGGCGCGACCGAGCAGCAGCAGGGTGAAGCTTTCCGCGAAGGAGACCAGCAGGCAGGAGAGCGTCAGCAGCACGCTGAACAGAATGACCACTTTGCGGCGGTCGATAGTGCCAATCACCTGGGTGATAAACAGGCTGGCAAACATCGCCACAAACGCGGTGACGGTAACGGACTGCCCCGCCACGCCTTCGGAAATGCCCAGGTCCTGCGCCATCGGTGTCAGCAGGCTCACCGGCAGAAACTCAACGGTAATCAGGCAGGCGACGCAGAACGCCACGGAGAAAACCGCCGACCAGTTGGGGCGTGAAACCTCTTTGGTCTGCGGTCTGGTCGTGGGCTGGATATGTTCTGTCATGGCGTCACCTGAAGATAAAAACGTGCGGAAAAGTCGCGCAGTTTATCATCAAAAGTGTGACGGATTTAACGTTTAGACAACTTTTGTGGTTTTTAGAGGGGATCAGTGCAGATAAAACACGCCCTCTTCCGGCAGGAAGAGCTGGTTATAGCGTAGCTGGAAGGCGTTCAGCTCCTGCGGATCGGGCTCCATCTCGCGCATAAAGCCAAGCGCCAGACGAATTTGCGCATCGGTGATCGGCGCCGCCAGGCGGGCTTTTCGCAGCATGCGGTGCCAGGCGTGCAGGTTCTCCTCGCTGGCGTCGACAATGCAGACCTGCCAGATCAGCAGCACCTGCGCGGCGTTTTGCAGATGCGCTTCGTCCGGGCGCTCAAGGTAGCGGATAAACTCATTGCCCGGCATTTTGCCGAACTGATCGATCATCGACTCAACCGGCATCGGGGTGATGCCCAGACGCTCGCTTAAACGTTTGATGGCGCGGCGGGAGTCTGAGGTCAGGACGCGAAATCCCACCACAAACACCACGGCAAGCGTTGCCAGCATTATCCAGACCATGCGTTCTCCTTTGACTAGCCGCTCATCATAGCGGGAAACGCACGGCGTCAACAGCGGGCAGAACCAGAATAGTGCACTGAAAAGACGTTGCGGGACGGGGGATAAGGTATTAATGCCGTCGGCGGAAATAAAAAAGCCCGGCATCACACACCGGGCAAAGACGTTACCTGCACACTCAGGCTGTTTTTAATTTCTGCGCACGATTCTCACGGCGAATTTTACGTTCTTCCAGCACCGCGACCATCGCCATCAGGACGATACAGCCAATCGCTGCCGCATCCAGCGCCGCGAAGGTGCCCGCCCAGCCGGTGAGGCCGAAAATTGGCGTGCCGTCGGCAATCATACCTAAGCCGAGCTTGGCGAAGCTGTCGCCGATCAGGTAGGCGAAGGTGCCTTTAATCCCATCGGCGGCGCCGATCGCTTTTTTCGGTACGAAGCCGACTGCCGCCACGCCGATCAGCAGCTGTGGACCAAACACCAGGAAGCCGAGCGCGAACAGGGACGCCAGGTAAACGTACTGGTTGCTGGCGTGCTGGTAGACGCCGAGGGTGGCGATAATCAGCGCCAGCGCGACGCAGGCCACCAGCGCGCGACGGCCGTTGGCAAGATCCGAAAGCCAGCCCCACAGCAGGGTGCCGACCAGCGCGCCCACTTCGAACAGGGTGAAGCCCTGAATCGCCACCTCTTTAGAGAGCTTCAGCTCCTGGAAGGCGTATACGGTGGACCACTGGTCGATGCCGATGCGCACCACGTAGAGGAATATGTTTGAGAAGCACAGCAGCCAGATCACTTTGTTTTTCAGCACGTACTCAACAAAGATCTGCCATTTGGACATCTCGTTCTCTTCGGTCTCTTTGTCCTCTTCGCTGATCTCTTCCCCGAACAGCTCTTCGGCTTTGCCGAGGCCGTACGATTCCGGGGAGTCGCTGCCGTAGCGCAGGCCAATAAAGCCGACAATCAGGGCAATAATCGACGGGAAGATAAACATGCCGATCACGTGGCCGTCGAACAGGTAGTTTGCGCCAAACAGCGCCACGCCTGCCGCACCCGCTCCGCCGAGGTTGTGGGAGATGTTCCACATGCCGAGGTACGAACCACGCTTGCGGCGCGGGGTCCACTTGGTGATGGTGGAGTAGCTGCACGACCCGCCGGTACTCTGGAAGAAGCCGCTCAGGGCGTAGAAGGCGATCATCAGGAACAGGCTGACAGACCCTGCGCCCATGCTGGCGCTGAAGCCGAGCATACAGATGGCGGAGAGGATCAGCATAAACGGCAGGAACTGCTTGGTGTTTTTGCCGTCCGCGTAGTAGGACACAACCGTTTTTCCCACGCCGTAGGTGATGGAGAAGCCCAGGCCAATCATCCCCAGCTGCGTCATGCTCAGCCCGTAGGTGGAGATCATGTCGTTCTGCGCGATGTTAAAGTTTTTGCGGATCAGGTACATGGTCAGGTAGCCGATGAAGACCACCAGATAGGACTGCATGAACGGTTTGAACCACATTTTGCGCCGCACGTCGAGCGGCAGATCCAGGGTCGGCTTGCGCACCTGGTTGAGGAAGGCCAGCATGGTTTGCTCCTGAGCTGATTTTTACCTGCGAATGGCAGGCATTGTAAAAATCAGCCAGGAGAGATGCCTGAGACAGCGTCCAGGTAAAACCGGGAAAATTTCTTAGTTTTACGCCACTCGGGCCAGAAAGGTGAGGCGCATCACGCTTCACCCATCTCGCGCGGGGCCTGCGCGTGCAGGAAAGGCAGCAGCAGCAGGGCGGAAATTCCCGCCGCGATGGCGATCACCGCGAAGAAACCGCTCCAGTGCCAGATATCGATCACCCGCGCCAGCGGCCAGCCGGAGAGCGATGCGCCAAGGTAGGCAAACAGCCCGACAAAGCCCGTCGCCGCGCCTGCCGCCTCTTTGTGGGAACACTCCGCCGCTGCCATGCCGATGAGCATCTGCGGGCCAAAGACGAAGAAGCCGGTGGTAAAAAAGCACGCCGCCTGCATCACGTAGCTGGCGAACGGCATCAGCCACAGCGAGCCGACGGAGAGCAAAATCCCGGCGGCAAAAATCAGGTTCATCGGGCCGCGGTTGCCGTTGAACAGCTTATCCGAACCCCAGCCCGCTACCAGCGCGCCGATAAACCCGCCCAGTTCGAACATCGTCACCGCCGAGTTAGCGGTGACCAGGTCCACGCCGAGCGTCTCGGACATGTACAGATTGCCCCAGTCGTTAATGGCCGCGCGCACCACGTAGACCAGCACGTAGCAGAGCGACAGCAGCCAGATGTACGGGTTTTTCAGCACGTATTTGGTGAGGATCTCCTTACGGGTCAGCCCCGCCCCCTCCTGCTGCTGGGCAATCTCCATTTCGTCGTGCCGCCAGTCGCCCACCGCAGGCAGGCCAACGGTTTGCGGCCTGTCGCGGAGGCGCCAGCAGAGGAACAGCCCGGCGAGAATGGCGAGGCCACCTGCAATCATCATCCCCGCGCGCCAGCCGTAGTGCAGCGCCGCGGCGCCGACCACCATCGGGATCAGCGCCCCGCCGACGTTATGCGCGGTGTTCCAGACGGCCCACCAGCCGCCGCGCTCGTTGCGCGAGTACCACGCCGTGAGCAGGCGGGCGCAGACCGGCGCGCCCCAGCCCTGGAAAAAGGCGTTCAGCGCCCACAGCAGGGCGAAGGCCCAAAGCGATGTGGAGAAACCAAACAGGATGTTCACCACCCCGGTAGCGATCAGCCCAACGCCCATGAAATAGCGGGCGTTAGAGCGGTCGCTAACAATACCGGAGAAGAACTTCGACAGGCCGTAGGTGATGTAAAACAGCGTCGCCAGCAGGCCGATATCGGTGCGCGTCATCACGCCGCTGGCGAGGATCTCCGGCGCGGCGGCGTTGAAGCTTTTGCGAGTGAAGTAGAACAGCGCGTAGCCGAGCCAGATGGTAATCAGAATATGACGTCGCCAGTAGCGGTAGCGGGCGTCAATTTCCGCTTTGTTGCTTAATGGGGCTGCGCTGGCTGGGGTTTTAAACATGATGCGTCCTTAACGGCAAACTGACGCTGACGCGCGTCCCGTGGGTACAGGAAAGGTTCAGCGTGCCGCCCAGCGCCTTGACGCGCTCGCGCATGCCCGCCAGGCCAAAGCCCTGCTGGCCGGAGCCCGGCGGCAGGCCGCAGCCGTCGTCTTCAATTACCAGCATCAGGCGCTCGTCCTGCTGCCAGCCCTGGATCGTGACCGCGCTGGCACTGGCGTGTTTGACAATATTGTTCAGCCCTTCCTGACAGACGCGGAACAGGGTTACGCGCTGGCCTTCGCTCAGCGCAGGTTCGCTAATGCGCCAGTCGAGATGGCTGACAATGCCGCGGCTTTCCAGCTCCATCTCGCGCATCAGGGAGCGTACCGCCTGCTCCAGCGACAGGTCGTCAAGCTGGCGCGGGCGCAGCCTGCCGAGCAGGCGTCGCACCGAGTCATATACGCCAAGTGAAAGCTGCTCGATATGCGCCCCGCCCTGCTTCACGCCCGCATTTTCCGCCGCAAGACGCTGGACAATGCCCGCCTGAGTGCGGATGGCGGTGATCGTCTGGCCGATATCATCGTGCAGCTCGCGGGCCACCTCCTGCCGCACGCTCTCTTCCGTCTCCAGCAGGCGTTCAGCCAGACGGCGGTTGCGCGCCAGCTCGGTCTGCAGGGACTGGTTCAGCTCGCGCAGGCGCTGAATGCCCGCGCCGAGCAGCAGCCCGGTCAGGCTCTGGGCCAGCAGCGAGAGCAGCAAATCCACCGGATGGTCGTGCCAGGTCTGGCTGGCGATCAGCGCGATGGCGTTCATCAGGGTGGCGATCAGCGCCCCCTGCCAGCCATAGTGCCAGGCCAGAGCAATAATCGGCAGCGCAAGGCAAAACGGCGTGAAGCGTGAAAGCTCGGCGGGCAAACCCAGCTGAAGCCAGAGGCTTACCACGAACAGCAGCAGATACCAGATGAGATGCCGGGCGCGCCAGTTCACCGGTTGGGAAACCAGCCCCGGGCCGAGCGGCTGCCAGACGGTGCTGGTGAGGTAGTGCCAGATCACGAGGCAGGTGGGTGCCAGCGTCAGGCCACCGGTGAGGGTCAGCAGCAGAGCGTTGAGCATCTCCTTGTCGCCAACCCACGGCAGGGACTGCAGCAGTGCGGCGGCAATCAGCGCCGCCCCCTGCCGCAGCAGGGTGCGCCAGTCGCGCTGGTGACGATAGCGGGAAATGAGGGCAACAGGGAGAAGCGTGAGCAGGCTTCCGGTCATCAATAAGGGAAGATGCGCGAGGGCAACCTCCTGAGCCAGCCAGACCAGCATCAGCCACTCTGCCCCGAGCAAAACGGGCCAGTAGCCGCGCGGGCATTGCAGCATCAGCCCCAGACGCAGGCCGAATGGAAACAGCAGCACCGCCAGCTCCGGGCGCTCCACCAGATGCAGACTAATGCTCCACAAGCAGAACCACGCGGCGGAGAAGATAAAAAAGCTGGCGACGACGGCGATCAGCCGTGAAAAAGCGGAACTCATTGCCAGCTGTCGAACATGCGGCGCGCCAGCTCGACGTCGTTGCTGACGTTGAGTTTTTCCATCAGGTTGGCGCGATGGACATGCACGGTTTTTGGCGACAAATCCAGCTCAGCCGCAATCTCTTTCACCGACATCCCCTGCGCGAGCTTCTCAGCCACCTGACGCTCGCGTCTGGTGAGCGGATCCTGCCTGCCGGCCGCCAGCTTGATGGCGATATCCGGCGTCAGGTAGCAGCCGCCGGTGGAGACGGTGCGCACGGCGGCAATCAGCTCGTCCGGGCTACAGCGTTTGGAAAGGAAGCCGCGCGCGCCCGCGTTAAGCGCCTGCTCGACCAGCGCCGGGCTGTCGTGAACCGACAGCATGATCGTCGCCATCCCTTTCGGCAGCTGGCTTAACAGCTCCAGCCCGGAGAGATCCGGCATCGAGATATCGCAGATACAGACCTGCACCCCGCGTCCCGGCAGGCCCGCCAGCGCCTCGCGACCAGAGCCAAACTCGGCCACCACCTGAAAATCCGGTTCGAGGTTCAGAAGCTGGGCAAATCCGGAGCGGACGATAAGGTGGTCGTCGATAAGGGCGATGGTGGTCATGGCGCGTTCCTGGCGGGCGGATAAAAAAACGCGCCTACCTTAACGATAAGCGCGCGGGTGTTCAAGCAATGAGCGATCTATTCGAAAAACACCGCAATTTTGTTAAACATGGTGGGATCGGACTGGTTGCGCGCCACGTTGGTGACGTCCTCCAGCTTGTCAATCTGCGCCATCATCTGCTCCAGACGCTGGTCATCGTTCACCAGGAGCCAGATGCGGCTGTGCTCGCTGCCCTGAATCGGCAGACAGAGAATGCCTTCCACGTTAAACGCCCGGCGGGCAAACAGCCCGCAGACGTGAGTCATGACGCCGGGATGGTTGCGGACGGTGAGTTCCAGAATGACGTTATCATGTTGTTTCTGCATGGCTTATTCTCCCACCATCTCAGTATTTGCCGCACCCGGCGGCACCATCGGATACACTTTTTGTTCAGGGTCGATACGGACGTGGATCAGCGCCGGGCCCGGACGAGAAATCGCCGCCTGCAGCGCCGCATGGGCATCCTCTTCCGCGTTCAGATCGCAGGTGTGCAGGCCAAAGCCGGCAGCAATCTGCATAAAGTTAATCATCCCCGGATAGGTCGCCGCAAACACGCCCTGCTTGTAGAACAGGCTCTGCTGCTGGTGCACCAGCCCCAGCGCCTCGTTGTTCATCAGGATGATTTTCACGTCTAACTGGTTTTCGGCCGCGGTCGCCATTTCCTGAATGTTCATCATCAGGCTGCCGTCACCGGAGAAGCAGATGACCTTGCGGTCCGGGTTGGCGAGCGCTGCACCGACCGCCGCAGGCAGGCCGAAGCCCATGGTTCCCAGACCGCCGGAGGTCAGCCACTGGCGCGGACGGTTCAGCGGGTAGGCCTGCGCGGTCCACATCTGATGCTGGCCGACGTCGGTGGTGATAATCGCGCTGTCGTCCACGCAGGCGGCCACGGCGTTGATAAGACCATAGTGGCTCAGCGGGTCGCCTTCGGTTGGGATGGCACCCGGGAACTCGCGCTGCAGATCGGCCACCAGCTGACGCCAGTCGGCGCGGTCGGTTGCGTCGGTTTGCGGGATCAGCTGCGTCAGTACTTCCGCCACATCTCCCTGAATCGCCACGTGCGGCTGCTTGATTTTGCCGAGCTCGGCGCGATCGATATCCACGTGAATGATTTTCGCATTCGGGCAGAACTGCTCGGTTTTGCCAATCGCCCGGTCATCAAAACGCGCGCCCATAACAATCAATAAATCCGCCTCCTGCAGGATGTAGTTGGTGCTGCGCGCGCCGTGCATCCCCAGCATCCCCAGGGACAGCGGGTGCGCTTTTGGCAGCATGCCGAGCGCCATCAGGGTCATGGTAGTCGGCAGGTTGGCTTTTTCTGCAAACTCGCGGATTTCATCTGCGGCGTTAATCGCCCCGCCACCCAGATAGAGCACCGGGCGTTTGGCGGCGTTAATCATGGCGGCAGCGTCGCGCACGCTCTCAGCGCTGAATTCCGGCGCGGGGGCTCGCTCACCCGGCTCCGGCAGAACGTCGATCTCAATTTCTGCGGTCTGGACATCCTTAGGAATGTCTATCCACACCGGGCCCGGGCGGCCGGACTGCGCAATGCGGAACGCATCGCTGATAACCTGAGGAAGCTCGCTGATATCGCGAACTAAATAGTTATGTTTGGTGATGGGGATAGAGATGCCGTAGGTATCCACTTCCTGGAACGCATCGGTGCCGATCATCGAGGACGGCACCTGGCCGGTGATGCAGATCAGCGGAATGGAGTCGAGGCGCGCGTCGGCGATGGCGGTCACCAGGTTGGTTGCGCCCGGCCCGCTGCAGGCCATACAGACCGCCGGTTTACCCTGGGTACGCGCCATGCCCTGAGCGATAAAGCCTGCCCCCTGCTCGTGACGCGCAAGCACGTGGCGGATCTGCGTGCTTTGGCTTAACGCATCGTACAGCGGCAGCACCGTGCCGCCGGGGATGCCCGCAACCGTGGTGATGCCCTGTCGCTCCAGCAGATGAACGATCAGCTGCGCGCCGGTAAAACGCGTCTTGGTGGATGTTGTGCCCGAACTTGCCATGCTCCAGTCCTTTTCTTCTGAGCCGACTTTCCGGGGAGGGTCCTAAACGAAAAACCCCGCCCGGTTTGCGCCGGCGGGGTTTTGGATTCGTGTGTTGATCCAGTCCCTACGGCGCATTGCCGACGACCACCACCACACGCACGACGACCACTGCGGCTGGTTGCGCAGTTTTTAGTAGGGTCGAAGTGAAGATGGATGAAGTCATTGGGGACCTGTGTTTGGAATCATTGATTGAATTTATACAAACACAGGTTTTCGGGCGTGACAATGGAAAAATTTTCATCTGCGCAAAAATGCGTCAGGGATCACGTTTCGTTTGTTGGGTGATGAAAACAAAAAACCCCGCCTAAGCGAGGTTTTTATCAGGGTTTTGCGGTTGGTCGCCGCAGAACACACTGTGTTACGTCAACGCAAAAAAGTATACGCGATCGAAGACGAACGCGCAATTGAGGCACGGATTTTGACGTTTTTGAGTATGGATCACCTTCCTGATTTTGTCCAAAAAATACTGTTCATGCATACAGTATTTATCTATACTGAGGGTGTTCGCAGTGAGCGAGGGGGCCGCAGTTCTACCGGCGCAACGAAGTCCTGGCTGAAACGGGTGGTGCCGTCAGTGCCTTAACCCTCTGAAGTGAGCACACTGTGTTACGTCAATCCAGGTGCTGGCAACAGGCGGCGGAAAGGTACGCCAGCATCGTGCTCCTTTTAACCAAAAGGAGACGCGTATGAGCGTAGTGGATATGGTGATACTTATCCTCAAACTCATTGTTGCTGTACTGCAACTGCTTGATGCTGTCCTGAAATTCGTTCGGTAATTCAGGTTCAAGTCGCACCTGAGAGGGGCGGGCAACCGCCCCTCTTTAATAACGAGGGAATGCTATGTCGCGTCTGTTAATTGAGCCTGTCACGCCAGACGAGCCGGGGTATATCGCCCTGAAGGCGGAAAGTATTGCACTGAATTTCAATATGCTGCGCAGGCTCGAAGAGAGCTGGCAGCGGGGTGAGAACCGCTTTAACGCGCCGGGCGAAAAGCTGTTAGGCGCGTTTCTCAACGGCAAGCTGGTCGGCGTGTGCGGTCTGAATCGCGATCCGTTCAGCCAGCAGCCGCGCGCCGGACGTATTCGTCATCTCTACGTCAGCGAAAAGTGCCGCGGGCTGGGAATTGGCAAGCAGCTTTTGACCGTGGTGATGGCCGATGCCAGCATCTGGTTTGATTTCCTCAATACCCATGCGCCGGACGCTGCCTACGGGTTTTATCGCCAGGCAGGATTTACGCTGGTCTCGGACGAACCGCGGGTGACGCACCGCCTTTTTTGTGCGGTGTAAGCGGCTGGCAGCTTCAGGGCGTGAATGTTACAGTTGAGTGACAATTCACCACCCGATACGCCATGACCATCACCGTATTCTGCATTTTGCTCTTCGCCGCGCTGCTGCATGCCAGCTGGAACGCCATCGTTAAGGCCGGAACGGACAAGCTCTATTCCGCCATAAGCGTCAGCGGATCCGCCACGCTTATCGCTCTGGTCTTACTGCCGTTTTCCCCACAGCCATCTGCTGAAAGCTGGCCGTTTTTGATTGTCTCCTGCGCCCTACAGGTGGTGTACACCGTGCTGGTTGCGAAGACCTATCAAGTCTCCGATATGAGCCAGACCTACCCGCTGATGCGCGGCACCGCCCCGCTGCTGGTGGCGCTGATCAGCGTGCTGGCGCTCGGCGATCGTCTCTCCTGGCTCGCCTGGTCCGGCATTGGGGTGATCTGCCTGTCGATTCTGGCGATGGCGATGAACGGGCGCATGCAGTCACGCAAAGGGATCTGGCTGGCGCTGCTGAATGCCTGCTTTATTGCCGGGTATACGCTTGTGGACGGCACCGGCGTGCGGCTGTCGGAGACCGCGCTGGGCTATACGCTATGGACCTTCTTTATGAACGGCTTCTGCCTGCTCGGCTGGGCGATGGTGGCGCGTCGGCGCCAGGCGTCCGGCTACCTGCGCCTGCACTGGAAAAAGGGGCTGCTCGGCGGGGTTGGCACCATGGGCTCTTACGGTCTGGCGCTGTGGGCGATGACGCAGGCGCCGCTGGCGGTAGTCGCGGCGCTGCGTGAAACTTCCATACTCTTCGGCGCGCTAATCGCGTTTGTCCTTTTAAAAGAGAAGGTTGCGGGCCTGCGCATCGCGGCGGCGCTGGGTATCGCTGGCGGCGCCATTCTGCTACGTCTGGCGTAAATCACTGGCAACATTAGTTGCCGTTATTGTTTACAAATCCTGCCTTTCACGTTTTTTTCATTCACCACGACAATGCTTAATTTGCCATCTCTCTGTGGTAGATTCCTCGCGCATTTATGGGAATGCGCAGTTACTTATTCTTCATTTTTCTCTTTTGGCAAAAGCATTCAGCGACATGAAAAAACAAAGGAACGTTAACTTATTGTTGATGCTGGTGTTACTGGTGGCTGTCGGTCAGATGGCGCAAACCATCTACATTCCGGCGGTTGCCGACATGGCAAAGGAATTAAACGTCCGCGAGGGCGCAGTACAAAGCGTGATGGCAGCCTACCTGCTGACCTATGGCGTTTCGCAGCTGTTCTATGGACCGCTCTCCGACCGTATCGGGCGTCGTCCGGTGATTTTAGTCGGTATGTGCATTTTCATGGTGGCGACCGTGATTGCGATGACCACCCACAGCCTGACCGTATTGATTGCCGCCAGCGCTCTGCAGGGCGTCGGAACCGGCGTCGGCGGCGTGATGGCGCGAACCCTACCGCGCGATATGTATCAGGGCACTCAGCTGCGCCATGCCAATAGCCTGTTGAATATGGGGATTCTGGTGAGCCCACTGCTGGCCCCGCTGATTGGCGGCCTGCTGGACACTATGTGGTCCTGGCGCGCCTGCTACGCCTTCCTGCTGGTGCTCTGCATGATTGTCACCTTCAGCATGGCGCGCTGGATGCCGGAAACGCGGCCGCAGGACGCGCCGCGCACGAAGCTGATCGCCAGCTATAAAACGCTGTTCGGCAACGGCGCGTTCACCTGCTACCTGCTGATGCTGATCGGCGGCCTGGCGGGCATCGCGGTGTTTGAAGCCTGCTCCGGCGTGCTGCTGGGCGCGGGGCTGGGCCTGAGCAGCATGGTGGTGAGCATTCTGTTTATTCTGCCAATCCCAGCGGCGTTCTTCGGCGCGTGGTTTGCCGGGCGTCAGAACAAGCGCTTCTCCACCCTGATGTGGCAGTCGGTGATCAGCTGCCTGCTGGCGGGTCTGATGATGTGGATCCCAGGGCTGTTTGGCGTGATGACCGTCTGGACGCTGCTCATCCCGGCAGCGCTGTTCTTCTTCGGCGCGGGGATGCTGTTCCCGCTCGCCACCAGCGGCGCGATGGAGCCGTTCCCGTTCCTCGCAGGCACGGCGGGCGCGCTGGTGGGCGGTTTGCAGAACATCGGTTCCGGCGCGCTGGCCTGGCTGTCGGCGATGATGCCGCAGACCGGGCAGTCTAGTCTGGGGTTGCTGATGACGCTGATGGGGCTGCTGATTTTACTGTGCTGGCTGCCGCTGGCGTCTCGCGTTCCGCATCACGAGCAGCCGGTTTAAGCGCATGATGGCCCGGCTTCTCGCCGGGCTTTTCACAGGCAGGCGTTATCATCGCCTGCAGTAAGGGCTCTGGCGCTGGCCGCCAGGCCCCCTCTTCCCCGTCGTAAAACTGGAAATCCGCGTTAAGCGCATACGGGATTTTCGCTTTTTGCAGTTCGCAGGCCATAAAGGTGGCGAAGGCCATTTGCGAAGCGGTTGGCGTGAGGTGGTTTGACTCCCCCACGCCCCAGCCCCCGACCCAGCTAACGTGACCGGTTTTTTGCTGCCAGTGCAGGGCGGTATTGATGCGATTATGGATAGCCGTTTTCTCCGCCGCCGTGCCGGACGTCCACGGGTATTTACTACCATTTTTCAGCGGCCCCCACGGGAAAATATGCCACTCCGCCAGCAGGTAGTTTTGACTGTGCGCAGGCAGCTTCAGGCTGGATAAATCCTCCGGAGCGGCACGCAGGCGCGGCGCAATAAAAATCATGCGCTGGGGGTCGATGTCGTGGATCTCTTTAATAGATTTTTCATACACGCGGTTTAGCGACGCCAGGCTGTGGTTAAGCTTGTCGGCCGGCTCATAGATGAGATCAAAACCCAGCTGCGGATAGCTTTGGCCGAAATAGTGTGCCACGGCAATCCACCAGTTGACCGTCTCTTTCTCGTTATCGGCTTTCGGGTCGTTTTTATATTCATCAGCCTGATAAGCAATTATCGGGATCACGCCATACTGCTCGCAGGCTTCTACCAGCTTGCGCAGGTGAATTAACCGCGCTTCCGTCGGCTCATCGGCCACGCGGATGCGCACGTGGGTAATGCCTTTTGCACGAAAATCGCGGACCACCAGCGGGTCGAATTCACGTATGCCGCGCTCGGTGCGCGCCCAGTCCACATCCATCCCGACGCCCAACTGCTGCGCATAACGGGCAGCCGTCAGCGGCGGCTCAGCGGCCATCGCCCAGCCGGAAGAGATCAGTAATGCAGAGGCAATAAAAGGCTTTAACACGGTTTACCCTGGATAAATCGAAAGCATTACCTGTATTTAGCACGCTTTTTGACATTTGGTGTAGAGCGAAAGCGTAATAATTCTTCAACCTGCCAGTTCTTTCAGCCAGCCGATAAAGGCGTCTATTTTCGGCCACTGACGGCCAGAAAGCGTCGAGACATAGTAGTGCTGATGGCATTTCAGGGTCTTGTCACCAAACGGGGCGATCAGCTCGCCCCGTTCGAGCCTCTTCTGCACCAGCCGCTTTCTGCCCATCGCGACGCCGACGTGGTTGATGGCCGCAATAATCGCTAAATCGGAACGATCGAAACCAATACCCGACGATGGCGGCATATTCACCGCAAAGTGTTGCGCCCAGCTCAGCCACTCATCCGTCCCGGAATCGTTGCTCCAGGCCTGACGGTCGTGCAGCAGTGTGCAGTGGCTGAGGTTATCGGGGTTTTTCAGCAGTTCATGCTCGCGGGCATACTGCGGTGAGCAGACGGGCAAAATCTCCTCGTCCATCAGGAAGTGATGAGAGAGGTGGTTTGGCGGCGTATCGTCGAAATAGAGCGCCAGATCGACGCCCGTTCGCTGCATATTGACGTAATCATTGCCGGTCAGGATGGTGAGTGAAATCGACGGATAGCGGCGGGTAAAGTCCCCCAGCATGGGCACCAGCCAGCACTGGGCGATCGACGGCCGGGAGTAGACCGTCAGCGTGCCGGACAGCGCCTGGTTTTTGATATCCAGGATCTCCTGATTCAGGGTATCGAGGGACGATTTCAGCGTCCAGTAAACGCGCTTTCCCTCCTGCGTCAGCTCAACTTTACGGTGCGAGCGGACGAACAGCTGAATGCCCAGCTCCTCTTCCAGCAGGTTGATGCGGTGGCTCACCGCGCTGGGGCTGAGCGACAGCTCCTCCGCCGCCAGGGCGAAGGACTCATGCCGGGCGGCCACTTCAAAGGTATACATTTTCGACAGTTGCCAGCCGTTTAACAGGCGGTTTCTGGCTTCATTCGCATCGGTCATCACAATTCTCACGCGGGTTTTCTGCGCTCAGCATACCGCTCAAGGGTGAATTTATGTGAACCTAATACGAATTAAGTGCGCTTTTTAGAGCGCAGTCACTCAGTTGATCCAATCTGGCTCACCTGAACGCCAATTTATATCGTTTGTCAGCCCACGCCGTTTTTTCGTCCAATACCCACAGATGACATAAGGGTGAGGTGAGATATGGGATCTCAGGTCTGGGTTGTGGCAACGCTGCTGGTCAGCATTGTGTTGATTGTTTTAACCATCGTAAAACTGAAGTTTCACCCGTTCCTCGCGCTGCTGCTGGCGAGCTTTTTCGTCGGCGCGATGATGGGGATGAGCCCGCTGGATATGGTGAACGCCATCGAGAGCGGAATTGGCGGTACGCTGGGCTTCCTGGCGGCGGTGATTGGTCTGGGAACCATTCTCGGCAAGATGATGGAAGTCTCCGGCGCGGCAGAGCGCATCGGGATCGCACTGCAGCGCTGCCGCTGGCTGTCGGCGGACGTGATTATGGTGCTGGTAGGCCTTATCTGCGGCATTACGCTGTTTGTGGAAGTGGGCGTGGTACTGCTGATCCCGCTGGCGTTTTCCATCGCCAAAAAGACCAACACGTCGCTGCTCAAGCTGGCCATTCCGCTCTGTACCGCGCTGATGGCGGTGCATTGCGTAGTGCCGCCGCATCCGGCCGCGCTGTTTGTGACCAATAAATTAGGCGCGGACGTCGGAACGGTCATTGTCTACGGTTTGATGGTGGGCCTGTTGGCCTCGCTGGTCGGCGGCCCGCTGTTCCTGAAACTGCTCGGCAATCGTCTGCCGTTTAAACCGGTTCCGGCGGAATTTTCAGACCTGAAGGTGCGGGAAGAGCACACCCTGCCGTCGCTGGGCGCCACGCTGTTCACGGTGCTGCTGCCGATTGCCCTGATGCTGTTGAAAACCATCGCCGAGCTGAATATGGCGAAAGAAGGCACGCTGTATTCGCTGCTGGAGTTTATCGGCAACCCGATCACCGCGATGTTTATCGCCGTGTTTGTCGCCTACTACCTGCTGGGGATACGCCAGCATATGGGCATGGGCACGATGCTGACGCATACCGAGCACGGCTTCGGCTCTATCGCCAACATTTTGCTGATTATCGGCGCGGGCGGCGCGTTTAACGCCATCCTGAAAACCAGCGGACTGGCGGACTCGCTGGCGCATATTCTCTCGAACCTGCACATGCACCCTATCCTGCTCGCCTGGCTGGTGGCGCTGGTGCTGCATGCCGCCGTCGGCTCCGCGACGGTGGCGATGATGGGCGCCACGGCGATAGTCGCGCCGATGCTGCCGCTCTACCCGAACGTGAGCCCGGAGATCATCACCATTGCCATCGGTTCCGGCGCCATTGGCTGCACGATCGTAACCGATTCCCTCTTCTGGCTGGTGAAGCAATACTGCGGCGCGACCCTGAATGAGACCTTCAAATACTATACGACGGCGACGTTTATCGCCTCGGTGCTTGCACTTGGTGGCACATTCCTGCTTTCTTTCATTATCTGAGCGCGAAGAGACGTATTATGGAAAACGCAACTATCACTACTTTAACCGCACAGTTTCCTCTGGTTGAGGATCTGATTGCCCTGAAAGAAACCACCTGGATTAACCCCCGCACCACGACGCTGGCTGAAGGGCTGCCCCATGTTGGGCTGACCAAAGCCGATGTGGACAACGCCCACGCTCGCCTGAAACGCTTCGCGCCTTATCTGGCGAAAGCCTTCCCTGAGACGGCGGCAACGGGCGGGATTATTGAATCCGAGCTGGTCGCGATTCCGGCAATGCAGGCGCGGCTGGAGAAAGAGTCCGGCAAGGCCATTCCCGGCACCCTGCTGCTGAAAAAAGACAGCCATTTGCCGATCTCCGGCTCGATTAAAGCGCGCGGCGGTATCTATGAGGTGCTGACCCACGCGGAAAAACTGGCGCTGGAAGCCGGGTTGCTGAGCGTTGAAGACGACTACAGCGTTCTGCTGGAGCCGCGCTTTAAGGACTTCTTCAGCCAGTACAGCATCGCCGTGGGCTCAACCGGCAACCTGGGTATGTCCATCGGCATTATGAGCGCCCGCATCGGCTTTAAGGTGACGGTGCATATGTCCGCCGACGCCCGCGAGTGGAAGAAAGCCAAACTGCGCAGCCATGGCGTGATCGTCGTGGAATACGAACAAGATTATGGCGTGGCGGTGGAGCAGGGACGCAAAGCGGCGGAAAGCGATCCGAACTGTTTCTTCATTGACGATGAAAACTCCCGCACCCTGTTCCTGGGTTACGCGGTAGCAGGCGAGCGGCTGAAGGCGCAGTTTGCCGCACAGGGCCGCGTGGTGGATGCGGAGCATCCGCTGTATGTCTACCTGCCGTGCGGCGTCGGCGGCGGCCCCGGCGGCGTGGCGTTTGGCCTGAAGCTGGCCTTTGGCGACAACGTTCACTGCTTCTTCGCGGAGCCCACGCACTCCCCGTGCATGCTGCTGGGGGTTTACACCGGCCTGCACGACGAGATTGCCGTACAGGACCTGGGCATTGATAACGTGACGGCGGCGGACGGGCTGGCGGTAGGACGTGCCTCCGGCTTCGTGGGTCGCACGATGGAGCGCCTGCTCGACGGGTTCTATACGCTTTCCGATCAGAGCATGTACGACATGCTCGGCTGGCTGGCGCAGGAGGAAGGCATTCGTCTGGAACCGTCGGCGCTGGCGGGGATGGCCGGGCCGGTGCGCGTCAGTGCCGGTGCGAACGTTACCCACGTTGTGTGGGCGACCGGCGGCGGGATGGTGCCGGAAGACGAGATGGCGAAGTATTTAGCAAAAGGCCGTTAATCGTAGGCCCGGTAAGGCGTAGCCGCCACCGGGCTTTAAAAGCTCACAATTTGCTGAATGTGAGTCACTGCGAAGAGTAAAGACAGAGACAGCACGGCCAGCGCAATCAGGAACTTATCCCGCACCGCCTTCGGCTGCACAAAGTCGTTCTGCGCCACGTCCATCAGGTTACGGCTGCGGGTATAGCGCCATAAAACGATCGCCACCAGCGCCAGCACAACAAGCGAGATCCAGAACGGCACCCCGGTGCGGTGCCAGTTGTGCTTAATCGCCAGGGCAATCAGCGCGCCATACCCCAGCAGCGTACGCAGCCAGGCGAGCGACGTCCGCTCCGGCTGCAGGCCGGGGTCCGCTTCCCGTCGCGCTTTGCGGCTATCCGCCATAGAACACCAGCACCATCACCACGCCCGCCACCGCCAGCAAAACCGCGCTGATGATGAGTAACCCGTGCGTATAGGGCAGATCCTGCTTCAGACGCATCGCCTTCTCATTGCGCAGCCAGCGCAGGTAGCCGTAAACCGCCAGCACGCCCGCGAACAGGCACAGCAGCAGCGCCAGCACCTCTCGAATCATCGGCGTGGCAAAATCAGGCGCGAGCTGGTCGAGACCCACCCCTGCGGCAAGGAATCCCAGCGCGGTGCGGATCCACGCTAAAAACGTGCGTTCATTAGCCAGCGAGAAGCGGTAGTCCGGCGCTTCGCCGAGGCGGGAAATTTTCATGAAGGTTCCTTGTCGAGCTACGGGCAGGCTTCAGCATAGCGTAAATCGACAAGGACAAGGAGACCGACATAGGGCGATGTCGGTCAGGACGATCAGTGCAGCTCTGGCCAGTAATCCTTGTTGGCCTCGATCAGGTCATCCAGAATCGCTTTCGCGACGGACGCGCTCGGCACGGTTTTCGACAGGGTAATCGCCTGCCAGAGTTTCTGATACGAGCGCTGCTCCCAGGCATCCACCACCAGTTTTTCCACCGCCACCTGCTGGCTCATCAGCCCTTTCTGGAAGTGTGGAATATCGCCCACCGTAAGCGGCTCAGGACCGTTATGGCCCACCAGGCACGGTATCTCAACCATCGCGTCGGCATCGAAGTTATGGATGGCCCCGTTGTTAGGCACAATCAGCAGCATCCGCTCCTGGGTGTTAAAGGCAATTGCCGTCGCCAGATCGACGATATACGACGCATGTTCATCAATTTCCAGCTCACCGGCGGAAGATTTGCCCGCCTCGATAATCGCCCGGCAGGAACTGAACACATGCTTTTCACGGTGATCCATGACCTCATTGGCGCGGGTGCGTTCCGGGTTGGAATGCGCGACCACGTAGTCCGGGAACAGGTAATACTTCAGGTAGGTGTTCGGCATGGTGTCCGGATCCAGCGCCTGCACGTCTTTTGCTTTAGCGAACGTATCGTTCCAGCTCGCTTCGGTGTGCGCATCTTCCGAAGGCGGAACATAGCCGTTTTTCGCCACGTATTCGCGCAGCTTCGGCATCAGATCGTTGCCGTTCAGGTCTTCAATCGACGTCCACCAGCCGAAGTGATTCAGGCCGTAGTAGCGCACGCGCATCTCTTTGCGGTCCTTCAGGCCGACTATCTGCGCCATGCGCCCTTCAATGCCGATCGGCATATCGCAGATGTTGAGGATTTTGGCGTTCGGACGCAGACGGCGCGTGGCTTCCGCGACAATCGCCGCCGGGTTGGAGTAGTTCAGCATCCACGCGTTTGGGGAGTACTGCTCCATGTAATCCACCAGCTCCAGCACGCCGCCGATAGAGCGCATGCCGTAGGAGATGCCGCCCGGGCCGCAGGTTTCCTGGCCCAGCACGCCGTGGCGCAGCGGGATTTTTTCATCTTTTTCACGCATTGGGTATTTGCCCACGCGGATATGCGCCATTACGAAATCGACATCGGTAAACGCCGCTTTCGGATCGGTGGTGTAGCTGAATTCAATCTCCGGAGCCTGCTCCTTAAGGATGATTTTGCACGCTTCGGCGATGGTCTCCTGACGCGCGCCGTCGTTGTCATAAAACTTCAGGGCGCGCAGCGGGAAACGGTCACGGTTGGCTAACAGCATCAGGACGATACCAGGCGTAAAGGTGCTGCCGCCGCCTGCAATGACAACTGAGAATTTTTTCATGATATAGCCTCTGTCAGGGTGGTTTGTTCATTCGTTAAGGGGGTTTTCATCAGCGATTCCAGCTGGTCGCGCACCTGAGGAACGTGCAGGCCGACAATCACCTGAATACCGTTGCCGCGTCGCACCACGCCGTGGGCGCCGAGGGCTTTGAAGACGTCATCGCTTTGCGTTTTCGCCATATCGACCAAGGCGATGCGCAGGCGGGTGGCGCAGTTGTTGATGCTTTCGATGTTGGCCGCGCCGCCAAGCGCCTGCAGGAACCCGGCGGCCTGTCCGACCTGCTGGCTGGCCGCCGCCGGGGCGGTGGTTTGCCCGCGCGCCGCCTTATAGTCGGCCTTGCTGTAGAGTTTGATTTCGCTCTCTTCCCGGCCCGGCGTTTTCAGGTTCAGACGCGCAATCAGCGTTTTGAAGACCACGAAGTAAATTCCGGTGAAGCACACGCCAATGCCGATCTGGGTGAACACCGTCGAGGCGTGGTTGTGGAACATCGGGATCCAGTTTTGCGGCAGGAACTGGTCCAGCAGGCCGCCGCCCATGTTGCCGACCACGCCGAAGGTGTACATCACCGTTGCCATGGTCGCCGCCAGCACGGCGTGAACGGCAAACAGCAGCGGCGAGATAAACAGGAAGGTGAATTCGAGCGGTTCAGTAATGCCCACCAGCACCGCGGTAAGCGTGGCCGGGACCAGCAGCCCCGCGACCTTGACGCGGTTTTCCGGCGACGCGGTGTACCAGATCGCCAGCGCAATCCCGATCGAACCGAACACTTTTGAGTTACCGTGCAGGGCGAAGCCGCCTTCCGGGAAGAGGGTTTTCAGCGGCAGGGTGCTCTGGCTGAATTCCTGCAGGTGCTGTGCCCAGTAGACCTGAATCCCCCCCTCCACCGCCGCCGGGCCGAAGATGAACGGACCGTAGACGAAGTGGTGCAATCCGGTTGGGATCAGAATGCGTTCCAGGAAGGTATACACCCACACGCCCAGCGCCCCGGCAGAGCGCAGGAACGCCTGCAGAGACTCAATGCCCATCTGCACTTTCGGCCAGCCCAGCAGCGTCAGCCAGGCGCAGGGGATCATGACGAAGAACGCGAGGATAACGACAAACGAGCTGCCCTGGAAAATCCCCAGAAACACCGGCAGCGGCTTGTCAAAATAGCGGTTGTGGATGGCGGTGACGATGCCTGAAATCACGATGGCACCGATGATGCTGGTATCGAGCGTTTTGATCCCGGCAATCATCGCCAGCCCGCTACCCGCCGTCGGTTCGGCGGAGAAGTCGACGCCGAAGAAGTGGCCCCAGGTCATCCCCATCGCGTTGATGAAGTAGTTCCAGGTCAGGAAGCTAATCAGCACAGCCAGACAGGCGCGGCCCTGGGCCTGCTTCGCCAGGCCAATCGGCAGGCCGACGGCAAAAATCAGCGGCATATTGCGAAACACCGCCCAGCCGCCCTCTTCAATGATGTGAACAATCTGCGCGAAAAGATGATCGGGGGCCGTTAAGGCTTCGCCGACAAACAGCGGGTTGCGAAGCATGATGGCGATTCCCACCACGATCCCGGCGAACGGAAACAGCAACACCGGGGTAAACATGGCACCGCCAAAACGTTGTATTTGACTGAGCATTTTTAAATCCTCATGAAACAACCTGTAGGGGTAGAGGCCTTTATGGTTTTTTGCTGGCCTGAGGTGAGCATAAGAACTTACTGATGCGCGAACATGGCGTGCCGCTGCGATTCGTGATCGCATTCATGGTTTTATTTTGACCAATCAGGTCTACTTTTTACGGTAAATATGGACATGTCAGGACGCCATCTACGCCCTGATAAGGGCAGAGAGGTCTACTGGTGATCTACAAATCGATTGCTGACAGATTGCGGCTGCGGCTGAATTCGTCGGACTACAACATCGGCAGCCCGCTGCCGGGCGAGAAAGCGCTGGCGCAGGAGTTCGGCGTGGCGCGAATGACCATCCGCAAGGCGCTGGATCTGCTGGTGAGCTGGGGGCTGGTTGAGCGCCGACACGGCAGCGGAACGTTTGTGTCACGCAAAGACGTTCACCACGAAACCACCAACCTGACCGGGCTGGTGGAGGTGTTGCGTCAGCAGGGAAAAGAGGTGCAGAGTAAGGTCTTACAGTTCGAAGTGATGCCCGCCCCGCCCGCCATCGCCAGCCAGCTGCGGATCCAGGTGGATGAGCGGATCTACTTTTCCCGGCGGGTGCGCTACGTGGACGGGAAGCCGCTGATGCTGGAGGACAGTTTTATGCCGGTGAAGCTGTTTCGCAACCTGTCGCTGGCGCATCTTGAAGGGTCAAAGTTTGATTACATCGAGAAGGAGTGCGGGGTCACCATCAGCGGCAACTACGAGAGCCTGACGCCGGTGCTGGCAGATAAAACGCTGGCCGGTTATATGAACCTGCCGGAACAGACGCCGCTGCTGCGAATTACATCTCTCTCCTACAGCGACAGCGGCGAGTTCCTCAACTATTCCGTGATGTTCCGAAATACCAGTGATTACCAGGTGGACTACCATCTGCGGCGCATCCACCCGGAAGATTTACTAGCTCATCCCCCAGAACAGCACCGCCAGTAGCTGCGGGGTGATGATGCGCAGGAACATCACCAGCGGGTAGACGGTGGCATAGGAGAGCGCGGCCGCGCCGCTGGTGGTGTGCAGGTTATTGGCAAAGGCCAGCGCGGGCGGATCGGTCATGGAACCCGCCAGCATGCCGCACAGCGTCAGGTAGTTCATTTTGGCGAACATCCGCGCCAGTATGCCCACCGTCAGCAAAGGAATAGCCGTGATAAATATGCCGTAACCGACCCAGCTCATCCCTTCGCCCTTGATCAGGGTGTCGACGAAATCCCCGCCGGACTTCAGCCCGACCACCGCCAGGAACAGCACGATGCCCAGCTCGCGCAGCGCCAGGTTGGCGCTCGGCGGCATAAACCAGTAGAGCTTACCGATGCAGCCGATACGCCCGAGGATCAGCGCCATAATCAGCGGCCCGCCCGCCAGGCCCAGCCTGAGCGCCACCGGGAAGCCCGGCACGTACAGCGGGATGGAGCCGAGCAGCACGCCAAGCCCAATACCGATGAACACCGGCAGCATCTGCACCTGCTGCAGCTTCTGCTGGGCGTTACCCACCATATCCGCCACGGCGTCGATGGACGAGGGGCGACCCACCAGGTTGAGGATATCCCCGAACTGCAGGCTGGCCTCGGGGCTGGCGACCAGCTCGACACCCGCACGGTTGAGGCGGGAGATCACCACGTCATAGCGCTCTTTTACCTGCAGATCGCGTATTTTTTTACCAAGGACGTGCTCGTTAGTCACCACAACGCGTTCCACCCGCATATCGGTGCCGCGCGTTGAGAGCGAGGTATCCACTTCCTGACCAATCACCAGCCGCGCGTTGTTTAAATCGCCGGGCTGGCCGACCAGATGCAGCAGATCGCCTTGCTGAATGATGGTGCCGGGCGCGGGCACCATCAGCATATCGTCGCGCTTAAGGCGGGAGCAGATGATATTGGCGCTGTTCAGGATCGGCACGTCCTGAATCGCCATATTGTTCAGGTTGGGGTTATCAACCCGAATGTTGATGGTTTTGATCGGCATATGGCCGTTGGTGAGGGTGGTTTCGTGGTCCTTTGCCTCTTTATCGACGTTAATGCGAAACAGGACGCGGACCAGCCACATAGAGAGCAGAATGCCGCAAATGCCAAACGGATAGGCCATGGCGTAGCTCATCCCCATCTGGTCGACGATGCCGGGTTCGATGCCCAAATCGCGGAGGATTTGCTGCCCGGCACCGAGCGCGGGCGTGTTGGTGACCGCTCCGGAGAAAATGCCCAGCACCACGGGCAGCGGGATAGCAAAGATTTTATGCAGAATGGCGGTGACCAGCCCGCCCATCACCACAATGCCGAGGGCAAACAGGTTGAGCCGTAAGCCGGAAACACGAAGAGAGGCGAAAAAACCCGGCCCCACCTGAATCCCGATGGTATAGACGAACAGGATCAGGCCGAACTCCTGAGTAAAGTGAAGCATCTCGGCGCTCAGCACCAGCCCGAGCTGGTCGGCAAAGTGGCCGACAAAAATGCCGCCAAACAGCACCCCGCCTATCCCAAACCCGACGCCGCGGATTTTGATATTCCCTATCCACAGGCCAACAACAGCGACCAGGGCCAACACGCTGACGGTTAACGCGATATCACTCATGATCCACTTCCTTGGCATAACCTTAGTTATGCTAAGGATTCTCTCAGAGCCGTGGGCGGTTGTATGGGCGATGGCGCACAAAAAAGCCCTGCCGGGGCAGGGCCTTGTGCGGTCTGTGAGCGGTGTCGGGTGGCGGCTGCGCCTTACCCGACCTACAGGTTCGGTGGGATTGTTAACTGTTTAACGCCGGCCGGTCGCTAATGGCGATACGCTGTGGCGCGATGGCTTCCGGCACGTTACGGGTCAGGTCAATATGCAGCAGCCCGTTGGTAAACGTTGCGCCGGAGACGTCCATATGGTCTGCCAGAGTAAAGCTCAGGCTAAACGGCTGATTAACCAGCCCCTGATGCAGCCATTTGGTCTCGGTCTCTTGTTTCTCCGGCGTACCTTTCACGGTCAGACGCGTGCCTTCAAGCTGGATATCCAGATCCTCCTGGCGGAAACCGGCCAGCGCAAGGGTAATGCGATAATGGTTATCGTCGCTTTTTTCGATGTTGTAAGGCGGAAACGTCTGTTGTTCAGCGGTGTTTTGCAGGGCGTTAGCCAGTTTGTCAAAACCAATCCACTGACGAAGCAAGGGGGATAAATCGTAGTTACGCATACTAAATCTCCTTCTGAGAAGCGAGTTCGGCACAGTTTAATTTTGTGCGCAGTTGTTCCTGCAAATCCGGATGGATTCGCATATGCTCCCGTTACGGCAAGCAAGTCTGGATGGGCCGCTCGCGCGACCCGCATAATTAGTTAATTTCGATACGACGCGGTTTTTTCTCTTCCGGAATCACACGTTCCAGTTCGATAAACAGCAGGCCGTTGACCAGGTTCGCGCCTTTCACGTGAATGTTCTCGGCTAACTGGAACTTGCGTTCAAAGTTGCGCTCGGCGATGCCCTGGTAAAGGTAGGTACGTTCTTTCTGCTCGGCCGTATGGGAACCTTTCACCACCAGCAGGTTGTCCTGCGCGGTGATCTCCAGTTCGTTTTCTGCAAAACCGGCGACGGCAATGGCGATGCGGTAGTGGTTTTCGTCAACCAGCTCAACATTGTATGGAGGGTAGCCGTTGCTCTGGCTTTGGTTATTTTCTAAATGATTAAACAGGCGGTCAAAACCAATTGCAGAACGGTATAGCGGAGAAAGATCGAAGTTACGCATAAATAAAACTCCTGAAATCAGCGAGAAATTGTAGCCTTCCACCATGGACAGGCCTTTGCGCCCCCGAACACCCATCAGGCGAGTTCGTTATCGGGCTACATGATTAAAATGGGTCTGCAATCGGCCTTTTCAAGAACGACACCTGCACTTTTTTTTGCACTTTCCTGCATCTCGCTTAGACTGGGACAACAGCACAAAGGGTTAAATTGCGATGGCTGCCACAGTGCGGGGTTATCGGGCTATCCATTTTGGATAAGGCTCGCTATAACCCTGAGTTGAAGGTCTATGCAGTGCCATTAACGATGACTGAGTGATGATGAAAAATGTTCTGATAAAGCTGACGACGTTCAGCGGGGTAGTTTTACTTTGCGGGTGTTCGAGCGTGATGTCTCACACCGGCGGTAAAGAAGGAACATATCCGGGGACGCGAGCCAGCGCGACGATGCTCTCCGATGACGATACAAACTGGGGCACCAAATCCCTGGTAATCCTCGATATGCCGTTTACGGCCGTGGCGGATACGCTTCTGCTGCCGTGGGATATGTTTCGTAAGGACAACTCCGTACGCTCACGGGTAGAAAAAAGCGAGCAGGAGAATCTGGCGACAAACGCCGTCATCCCGCCCGCTGACATGCCTCCACGCTAGCGCTGCGCGGTTTCCGTTACCCAAAGCTGACGGAAACCGGCTGTCTCTTCCATCCATGCAATAACGCGCCCGTCCGGAGAAAACACGACCGCATCAGCAGATGGCGGATTGCCGTGATCGGACGTCAAAAACGTCACCTCTCCGGTCTGTGCGTCGCAGCACGCGATCCTATTTTCGAGCACAAACCCCAAACGATCGCCGGAAGGATGCCAGTTAAATGCAGACTGAATATCGCTTCCGTTTCGCGTCAACTGGCGCGGCTCGCCGCCCTCCGGCGAGATCAGCCACAGCTGCACAATGCCGTTATCATCCCGCATCAGAAACGCAATCTGTGTCCCCTGCGGATTACTGCGAACCCAGTGACGCGGCACGTTTACCAGACCCGGATACGCCCTCTGATGCGTAAAGGTTAAACGACGCTGCTCTACTCCCGCTGGCGGAGCTGGCAGGGTATCCGTCGTGCCCTGTAGCGGCGCATCGCCCGCACGCTTCCAGCCCTGCTCGTCTTCGGGCAGATTAACAATAAAAAGTTCAGGCACTTTCTCGCCGGTTGCAGACAGGGTATCGCCGATAAACGCCAGCCTGTCGTTGCCCACCCAGCCCTCTTCGTAAGCGCGGTTAATCTCGTCGCTGCCCGGCTGCGGATTGGGCGTCGTGCGGCTGACCAGCACGCTCCAGTAAGCGCCCGGGTATTCACGGGGATGGTTCCCCTGCGGGTTTACCGGACCGAAAGGCGCCGCCACGCCGACGTTGCGTAAATCAAGTTTGGGATCGCGCTCGTGGAGCACGTGGTCGTTATAGGTAAAGCTGACGAGCAGGCCGTTCGGGCTGAAGACATGGACGTGGCTTCCGCCGCGCAGCGCGCCAGGAGTGTACGGCGAAGTGATATCCATCGCGTCCAGGTTGCTCAACTGGCCGTGATGCGCAATCACCCCCTGACGATGATGAAAATCGTAGTGCCAGTCTGCATCCGGGTTTCTCGGACCGTGGATAAAGACGTATTTGTCCTGTGCCGGATGAACGGTCACCACGCCGACGTGCGCGCCGTCAGTGGCGCGATAAACCACCTCCACCTCACCCGTGCCGACGTTGACCCGCTCGATGGTTTCACCGGTGAACGACGCACCTGACGGGCGCACGTCATAGACCAGCCACTGGCTGTCCGGCGTCCAGGTATTGATGTTGGTCAGCTGGTGGTTGCGGGAAGCGAAGGTGATTTGTTTCATGAGGATACCCTGATGCACGGTGAGTGCATCAGGGTAAAACATCCGCAGGGATTAGCCTACTCGTTTCACATCACCCACCAGCAGGATGTAGGAGAGTGCCCCGATCAGCGCCACGGCAGAAATATAGACCAGAGCCGGGCCGAAGCCGTAGTCCTGCGCCAGGTAGCCGATGACCAGCGGTACAGTGATCCCCCCCAGCCCGCCGACAAAGTTGAACACGCCGCCGGTCAGACCAATCAGCCGCATCGGCGCAAGGGATGAGACCAGTGACCAGGTGATAGAGGCGAAACCGTTACCGAAGAACGCCACCGCCATCAGGGTCATAATCCACACCGGATCGTTGGTGTAGTTGGCACCCATGATGCAGGTTGAGATCAGCAAGCCGCAGATGATCGGCGTTTTACGCGCCACGCCCAGCGAGTAGCCTTTTTTCACCAGCTTATCGGCCAGCCAGCCGGAGAGCAGCACGCCGAAGAATGCTGCGAGAAACGGCACGGTGGTCATAAAGCCCGCCTTCAGCGCCGCGATCCCCTTCTCTTGGGTCAGGTAGTTCGGAAACCAGGTGAGGAAGAACCACAGCGTTGAGGTCACCGCGAACTGGCCCAGATAAACGCCCACCAGCTTACGATGGAAGACCAGCTTCCAGTCCGCTTTGGTCAGCGGCTGACGCGCCTCTTTTTTCACCGGCGCATCGCCGTCCACCAGGCCACCGCCGTCGCGGATGTAGTCCAGCTCGGCTTTGGTGATGCTTTTGGTCAGACGCGGCGGCTGGTAAACCTTGAACCAAATCAGCGACCAGATAATGCCAATCCCACCCGTAACGATGAATACCCAGTGCCAGCTCAGCAGCTCCTGGATCCAGATCAGCAGCGGCGTCAGGAACGCCAGGCCGACAAACTGCCCGGAGGTGTAAAAGCCAACGGCGGAAGCGCGCTCGTGTTCCGGGAACCAGCTGGTCACCATGCGGTTGTTGGTAGGAAACGCGGGCGCTTCGAACACCCCAGTGATCGCGCGCAGGCCAATCAGCGACATCAGCCCGGTCGCGAAGCCCTGGAACAGGGTCGCCACGGACCAGCCGAAAATGGCGATAAAGTAGGTCAAACGTGAGCCCACGCGGTCAAGGAACCAGCCGCCCGGGATCTGACAGAGCGTATACAGCCAGGCAAACGCAGAAAAGACGTAGCCCATTTCAGCTTTGGTGATGCCAAACTCTTCCTGGATATGGGCCGATGCCACGGCAAGGTTGGCGCGGTCTACATAGCAAATGACCACGGTAATAAAGATCATAATCAGCGTCAGGTAGCGGCGACGCCCGGTTTTTGTAGCGGTAACTGGAATATCCATCGCAATCTGTCTCCAGATTTTGGGCATAGCGAAGCCGCTCACCATGCCCTGTAATTTACAGAGGGTTATATTTTTGTATGTATGATTTTTGCCCGGAGGCTTATCGGGTCTACGGGATGGCGATTACCATTCCGCTACGCTGCCGTCCTCATGACGCCACAGCGGGTTGCGCCAGTCCGGCGCATTTTTACTCAGCTCAATGACTTTGGCTTCGTCAATTTCCACTCCAAGGCCCGGCTTCGTTAACGGTTTAAAGAAACCGCCTTCCATGCAGAAGTCTTCTTTATTTTTCACAAAATCGAGCAGTTCCGCGCCCTTGTTATAGTGAATCCCCATGCTCTGTTCCTGGAACACCGCATTGCGGGAGACAAAGTCGACGTGCAAACAGGCAGCCAGCGCGATCGGGCCAAGCGGGCAGTGCGGCGCCAGCGCCACATCGTAAGCTTCGGCCATCCCGGCAATTTTATAGCATTCGGTGATGCCGCCCGCGTGAGAGAGGTCCGGCTGCAGGATGGCAATGCCTCCCGCTTCAAGCACGCGTTTAAACTCGAAGCGCGAGAACATACGTTCACCCGCCGCGATAGGAATGTGGGTCTGTTCAGCCAGCTTCGGGTAGTACTCGGCCTGCTCGGCCAGCACCGGCTCTTCGATAAACAGCGGACGATACGGCTCCAGTTCTTTAATTAGCACTTTGGCCATCGGCGCGCTGACGCGGCCGTGGAAATCCAGGCCAAACTCAATCTCGTTGCCGAAGGCTTCACGGATTTGCGCCACGGTATTCACCGCCCGGTCTACCGCGCGCGAGTTGTCGATAATGCCCATCTCTTCGCAGCCGTTGAGCTTGAAAGTGTCGAAGCCGATGTTGCGCAGCTGCGTGATGCCATCAATCACATCCGCAGGACGGTCACCGCCGACCCAGCTGTAGGCTTTGATTTTGTCGCGCACCAGGCCGCCCATCAATTGCCATACCGGCGCGTTCAGCACTTTGCCTTTGATATCCCACAGCGCCTGGTCGATGCCGGCGATGGCGCTCATCAGGATCGGCCCCCCGCGGTAGAAGCCCGCGCGGTACATTACCTGCCAAAGGTCGTTAATGCGCGCCGGATCCTGACCAATCAGGTATTCACCCAGCTCGTGCACCGCCGCTTCTACGGTACGCGCCCGCCCTTCAATCACCGGTTCGCCCCAGCCCACAACCCCTTCATCGGTTTCGATTTTCAGGAACATCCAGCGCGGGGGTAAACGGTACGTGGTGAGTTTGGTTATTTTCATTTCACTGCCTCTCGATACGCTTTCACAAATGCTGCCGCCTGCTGTGCGGTACGCTCCACGGACTGTCCGGCACGATAAAGATCGCTGCCCAGCCCCGCGCCCACACAGCCAGCGCTCATCCACTGGCCCAGGTTTTCTGGCGTTACGCCGCCCACGGCAAAGACCGGCACGCTGGCGGGCAATACCGCTTTCAGCGCTTTGATGTAGTCCGGACCAAAAGCCGATGACGGGAAAATTTTGAGCGACTGTGCGCCTGCTTCGAGAGCAGTAAAGGCCTCCGTGGCGGTGGCGCAGCCCGGGCAGACGGTCATGCCGTGCCCTACCGCGCGGCGGATCACCTCTGGCTGAATGTTGGGCGTGACGATAAGCTTGCAGCCCATTTTCGCCAGTTCATCCACCTGCTCAGGCCGTAACACTGTGCCTGCGCCAATCAGCGCCCTATCGCCGAAGGCCTCCACCACGGCCGGAATGCTTTTTTCCCACTTCGGAGAGTTAAGCGGGATTTCCACCGCGTCGAACCCGGCGTCAATAACCGCGCCGACGTGGGCTAACGCCTCATCGGGCGTGATGCCGCGCAAAATTGCGATAAGGGGAAGATCAGTTTGCCACTGCATGAGCGATGCTCCTTATTCCTGCCTGAAATGCCGTGTCGCCGGATAGCGTTGAAACGTTACGCCCAACGGTGCGAAACGCCTGCTCGTAGCGCGACGTCAGCGATGCGCCTGCGACAATGGTGATGGCCTGCTCGTGCGCGATGAAATCACGCATGCTGGCAACCTCAGCGCCAATCAGCAGGCCGGAAAGAAACTCGCTGACCTGCTCGCGCGGGAGATTTCCCAGCACGTGCGAGGCGCGAACCTCAAAAAGGTGCGGCAAGACATCAGGAGAAGCGATCCCACGTTCAAGCCCGGCAGCAAACGCCTCTGCCGAGTCTTCCTGCTCAGGTAAACCGGCCCCGACCAGCGAATGGTTGAGCAGCAAATGGTGCAGCTCGCCGGTCATCACGGTGCGAAAGTCGTGGATTTGCTCAGCGTCAGCCTGGACCCACTTGCAGTGCGTTCCGGGCATGACGTAGACAGAAGAAGGAGAAAGCACGCGCGCGCCAAGCAGCTGCGTCTCTTCGCCGCGCATCACGTTATGGTTGTCGTCGCGAGAAACGCGCAAGCCGGGAATAATCCAGATATTGTCGCCAACGGACGTTAACTGCTCGCCAATCGCGGAGAAATGGGCGGGAACCGGCAGATAAGGCGCAACTTTCCAGCCTACATTGCTGCCTACCATTCCCGCCATTACCACCGGCGTGGCGCTGTCGCGCCAGTTTTGTGTGACCTCTGCTAACACCGCCTCGGGGGATTTACCGTTCAGGCGCGTCACGCCTGCATCTGATTGCCTGCTCTCCAGGCACTGCTCGCCCTGATACAGCCAGGCGCGCAGATTGGTCGATCCCCAGTCAATTGCGATGTAGCGAGATGTCATGTGATTTCCTTCAGCCTTCGTGTCGAGCTGGCAATCATAGTAAGTGCCGCCTGCTCTGCCGCATCGCCGTCCTGATGCCGTATCGCATCGAACAGCGCTTTATGTTCCTGGAGCGTTTTCGGCATGTTGGCCTCATCGCCCATCCAGGTACGTTCAAATACTGCTCGCTGTAGCGAGCTGATCGCTACGCTAAGCTGCTGTAATACCGGGTTATGCACCGACTGCAGCACCGCTTCGTGGTAGCGAATATCTGCCTCGTTAAACGCCTCCCGGTTCTGGTTATTGGCGATCATGTCGTTTAAAGCCGACTCGATCTGGGCCAAATCGCCGGAAGTTGCGCGTTCCGCCGCCCAGCGGGCGATGGCCGGTTCAACCAGGTTTCGGACTTCGCTCATCGCGCCGATAAGCCGCGGGTCGTAGTCGTTTTCCAGCACCCACTGCAGCACGTCGGTATCGAGATAGTTCCACTGGTTACGCGGGGCAACAAACGCGCCGCGATAGCGCTTCATTTCAATCAGCCGCTTCGCCATCAGCGAGCGGAATACTTCCCGGATGATGTTGCGCGAGGTTTCAAACTCCTCACACAGTTCGGCCTCTGCCGGCAGCGGCGAACCGGGAACGTATTTGCCACCCACAATCTGTGTGCCCAGCGTGATGACGATGCGATCGGTTTTATTGAGTGTCATGGAGAGTCCTTGTGCTCTGTATGTCCATCACTACTTTACCGCGACCGCTGAATTTCACCTCACTTTTGCAGTACAAACGTGAGGGAGTTCGTCTTTGTCATGGCTGTAATGTAGTACAATCATTTAATATTGTACTACAATCAAGATCACAAAAAGAACAATTCAATAAATTCAGCGCAAAAAAAAGCCCCGGTTGATAACCGAGGCAGATGATTAAAAATAAGCGTTACTGCAGCACAAACTTCTCGATCGCGTAGGCCACGCCGTCTTCGAGGTTGGATTTGGTGACAAAATTAGCCACTTCTTTCACCGACGGAATAGCGTTATCCATCGCCACGCCCATGCCCGCGAATTCAATCATCGCGATGTCGTTTTCCTGATCGCCCAGCGCCATGATTTCATCCGGCTTGATGCCCAGCGCGTCGGCCAGCGATTTAACGCCGGTGCCTTTATTGACGCGTTTATCGAGTATTTCGAGGAAGTACGGCGCACTTTTCAGCACGGTGTATTTCTCTTTCACCTCGGCCGGAATGCGTGCAATCGCCTTATCCAGGATCTCCGGCTCGTCGATCATCATCACTTTCAGGAACTGGGTCGCCGGGTCCATTTTCTCGGCTTCACAGAACACCAGCGGAATGGTCGCAACGTAGGATTCATGTACCGTGTAGTAGCTGATATCACGGTTGGCGGTGTAAAGCGTATTGCGATCGAGAGCGTGGAAGTGGGAACCCACCTCACGGGACAGTTTTTCCAGGAACCGGTAGTCATCGTAGCTTAGCGCGGTTTGCGCAACCGTACTGCCATCCGCGGCTTTCTGTACCAGCGCGCCGTTATAGGTGATGCAGTAGTCGCCAGGCTGATTCATGTGCAGCTCTTTCAGGTAGCTGTGCACGCCCGCATACGGACGCCCCGTGGTTAGGACCACATTCACGCCCTTTGCGCGCGCCGCGGCGATCGCGTTTTTAACAGCTGGAGAAATGGTGTGGTCCGGCAACAGCAGCGTGCCGTCCATATCGATTGCAATGAGTTTGATAGCCATGAGTTCCCCGGGATAAATGAGTGCTGCCTCATGCTAACGCGATTAAGCACACAAAAATAGAGCTACATTGCGCAACAGGAACACCCCTTTTACGTTTATTCCGGGGAACAAAGGCTTACTCGCGGGTGAGAACGATTTTACCGAACGCGCCGCGATCCAGATGTTCAAGTGCCTGTTCAAGCTCGTTAAAGCGGTAGCGATGCTCAATCACCGGCTTCAGTCCCGTGACGTCAACAGCGCGAACGAAATCTTCCAGCGCCCTGCGGGGGCCTACGCCGATCCCCTGAATGACGGGAGATTTCAGCAACAGTTCGCCAGCAGAGAGCGAAATGTCAGACCCGGCCAGCACGCCAATGACCGATATGCGTCCATGAACGGCAACGGCGCGCAGGGAATGCTTCAGGTTCTCCCCGCCCACGGTTTCAATAATATGGTCTATGCCGCGATCCTGAGTCAGCGCCAGCGTATTTTCAGCCCAGTCGCCTTTCAGACGGTTGATGCCCTGGCTGGCCCCCAGCGTTTTGGCCAGCGCCAGTTTTTCATCGCTCCCCGAGGTGACAAACACCTCCGCGCCGTGCGCTTTTGCAATTTGCAGGGCGAAAATCGCCACGCCGCCCGTTCCCTGTACCAGCACCGATTGCCCGGCGCGCAGCTGGCCGCGTTCCACCAGCGCAAACCAGGCGGTAAGCCCTGCGCAGGGTAAGGTGCTGGCCTCGGCGTCATCCAGGGTCTCCGGGGAGGCCGCCAGCGCGTCTTCCTTCACAATCACGTACTCGGCCAGCATTCCCTGGAAGTATCCGCCGGACGTTTTATAGGGCAAATTGCGCGCGTCAGCCTGCGGTTTACCGTCGATCCACTCCGGGAAGAAGGTTGAGATGACGCGGGCGCCTGGCTGGAAACGCGTGACGCCTTCACCAATGCTGTCGACGACGCCCGCCATGTCAGACGCCGGGGTAAACGGGAAGGAAAGAGGAATCGGCATCGTGCCTTCAATCACCATTTTGTCGCGATAGTTGAGCGCGACGGCATTCACCCTTACGCGCACTTCACCCGGACCGGGCTGTGGAATGGGCTCCTGAATAAGCGTAAGGCTCTCGCGCCCGAGGGCGTTCATCGTCCAGCGTTGCATTGTCTCTGTCATTTTTCTCTCCTGCGATCAAATAATCTTCAGTACCGACAGTCTAGCGTTGACTCTTCGTCACCAATGGCGATAATTTTTCTCTTTATTGATGCCTGAATGGATACAATCCATGACCGATACGCTGAAGGATATTCCTGTTTTTGTCGCTGCCGTGGAGGCAGGAAGCTTTGCACAGGCCGCAGTTCGCCTGCACCTGTCGCGCTCGGCGGTGGGAAAAAGCATTGCTCGCCTAGAGGAACGCCTTGGAGTACGGCTCTTTCAGCGCACCACCCGCAGCCAGAGGCTGACCGATAACGGCGCCCTTTTTTATGAACGCTGCCTGCGCGCGCTGGAGGAGATTCGGGGCGCAGAGTCGCTGCTTGAAACGGGGAAACAGCAGGTCAGCGGCCGCCTGCGCGTTGCCATGCCGGTACTGTTTGGCCGCCAGTGCGTCGCGCCGCTGCTGATTGAACTGGCGCAGGAACACCCCGGGCTTGAGCTTGAAATGTCGTTCAGCGACCGCGTGGTGGATCTGGTGGAGGAAGGGTTTGATATGGCGGTGCGTAACGGCACGCTTCAGGACAGCAGCGTGCTGGTCGCCAGAAAGCTGGGAGAACACCGCATGGTGCTGTGCGCCGCGCCGGAGTATCTGCTGAAAAAAGGCCAGCCGCAAAGCGTTAATGATTTATCCCAGCATACGGCCATCAACTATTTGAGCACAGGCAGAGTGTTGTCCTGGCAGCTGATGGATAACGAAGGAACGTCGCACACCTTTACACCCCGGTCATCACTCAATATGGATGATTTGCAGGCGATCTGCGACGCTGCGCTGGCCGGACACGGCATTGCATGGCTGCCCTGCTGGATGGTCGTCAAAGATATTCACCAGGGTAAACTCGTCCCGCTCCTGAAGCAGGCACCGGATGTGCATTTCAACGTTCATGCCGTGTGGCAGCAGACGCCGCATCTGCCGCTGAGGGTAAGAATAGCGATAGATACGCTGGCGAGCCGTTTACCATCCGTGATGTCGCTGGATATGCCTGCGCCCATAAAAAAGCCGCGCTAAACGCGCGGCCAGTTATCGTGCGGTATAACGTCGATTAAATATCGATATTTGCCGCTTTCAGGGCGTTCTCTTCGATGAAGGCACGACGTGGTTCAACCGCATCGCCCATCAGGGTGGTGAACAGCTGGTCTGCAGCAATCGCGTCCTTAACGGTAACGCGCAGCATGCGGCGGCTTTCCGGATCCATGGTGGTTTCCCACAGCTGCTCCGGGTTCATTTCGCCCAGACCTTTATAGCGCTGGATCGCGAGGCCGCGACGGGACTCTTTCACCAGCCAGTCCAGCGCCTGCTCGAAGCTGGCTACCGGCTGACGACGTTCGCCACGTTCGATGAACGCATCGTCTTCGATCAGGCCGCGCAGCTTCTCGCCGAGCGTGCAGATACGACGGTATTCCGGACCGGTCACAAATTCGTGCTCCAGCGGGTAGTCGGTGTCGACGCCGTGGGTACGCACGCGAACGATCGGCTCGAACTGCTGATCGGCATTCTGCTGAACATCGCATTTCCACTGGCTGCCGTGCTGCTCTTTTTCGTTCAGATCGGTCACCAGGGCGTTCACCCAGCGGGTGACGGTCTGCTCGTCGCTCAGATCGGCCTCGGTCAGGGTTGGCTGATAAACCAGTTCCTTCAGCAGCGTTTTCGGATAACGACGTTCCATACGCGTGATCATTTTCTGCGTGGCGTTGAACTCGGACACCAGACGCTCCAGCGGCTCACCGGCCAGTGCAGGGGCGTGCGAGTTCGCGTGCAGGGTCGCGCCATCAAGGGCGATCGCGATTTGGTACTGATCCATCGCTTCGTCATCTTTGATGTACTGTTCCTGCTTGCCTTTCTTCACTTTGTACAGCGGCGGCTGGGCAATGTAGACGTGGCCACGTTCAACGATTTCAGGCATCTGACGATAGAAGAAGGTCAACAGCAGCGTACGAATGTGCGAGCCGTCGACGTCCGCATCGGTCATGATGATGATGCTGTGGTAGCGCAGTTTGTCCGGGTTGTACTCGTCACGGCCGATGCCGCAGCCCAGCGCGGTGATGAGCGTCGCCACTTCCTGAGAAGAGAGCATCTTGTCGAAGCGCGCCTTCTCAACGTTGAGGATTTTACCCTTCAGCGGCAGAATCGCCTGGTTCTTACGGTTACGGCCCTGCTTCGCAGAACCGCCCGCGGAGTCCCCTTCCACGAGGTACAGTTCGGACAATGCCGGGTCGCGTTCCTGACAGTCAGCCAGTTTGCCCGGCAGGCCTGCCAGGTCCAGCGCGCCTTTACGACGTGTCATTTCACGCGCTTTACGCGCCGCTTCACGGGCACGCGCCGCATCGATAATTTTGCCCACCACGATTTTCGCGTCGGACGGGTTTTCCAGCAGGTATTCGCTCAGCAGTTCGTTCATCTGCTGCTCAACCGCCGATTTCACCTCAGAAGAGACCAGCTTATCTTTGGTCTGTGAGGAGAACTTCGGATCCGGCACCTTCACGGAAACCACGGCAATCAGGCCTTCACGGGCATCGTCACCGGTGGCGCTGACTTTCGCTTTCTTGCTGTAGCCTTCTTTGTCCATGTAGGCGTTCAGGGTACGGGTCATCGCCGCACGGAAGCCTGCAAGGTGAGTACCACCGTCACGCTGTGGAATGTTGTTGGTAAAGCAGTAGATGTTTTCCTGGAAACCGTCGTTCCACTGCAGCGCCACTTCCACGCCGATACCGTCTTTTTCGGTGGAGAAGTAGAAGATATTTGGGTGAATAGGCGTTTTGTTCTTGTTCAGATACTCAACGAACGCCTTGATACCGCCTTCGTAGTGGAAGTGGTCTTCTTTGTTGTCACGCTTGTCGCGCAGGCGAATCGAGACGCCGGAGTTCAGGAACGACAGTTCACGCAGGCGTTTCGCCAGGATGTCGTACTCAAACTCGGTGACGTTGGTGAAGGTTTCGAGGCTCGGCCAGAAACGCACCATGGTACCGGTTTTGTCGGTGTCGCCAGTGACGGCCAGCGGTGCCTGCGGCACGCCGTGCGTATAAAGCTGACGGTGGATTTTGCCTTCGCGCTGGATAACCAGCTCCAGCTTCTGCGACAGGGCGTTTACTACCGAAACACCTACGCCGTGCAGGCCGCCGGAAACTTTATAGGAGTTATCGTCGAACTTACCGCCTGCGTGCAGGACGGTCATGATCACTTCCGCCGCAGAGACGCCCTCTTCCGGGTGAATACCGGTTGGGATGCCACGACCGTCATCGGTGACGGAGACGGAGTTATCCGCATGGATGGTGACCACGATGTCTTTACAGTGACCCGCGAGCGCTTCGTCGATAGCGTTATCTACCACCTCGAATACCATGTGGTGCAGACCGGTGCCGTCATCCGTGTCGCCGATATACATACCCGGGCGCTTACGCACCGCATCCAGCCCTTTCAGGACTTTGATACTGGAGGAGTCATAAGAATTCGACATCAACGTTTCTCGCTCATTTCAACTTGGGTTAATCCGTTATTTTACCCTTTTCCACGGTAAACATCTTCGAATTTTCGTCCGACATGTCTATAACGTGTTCAGCGCTAATGGCGCTGACGAAAACCTGCGACTGCGTGGCTTTTAAGCGGCTGGCAAGCAGCCCGCGCCGCGCGTCGTCAAGTTCCGAGGCAAAATCATCTATCAGGTACAGGCAGCGTCTTCCGCTCTCGCGGGTCAGAAACTCTCCCTGTGCCAGGCGCAGCGCACACATCAGGAGCTTGAGCTGCCCGCGCGACAGCGTGTCTTCCACTGGCGCACCGTCAGCACGAATGCGGAAATCCGCCTTGTGCGGGCCGTGCGCGGTATAGGTCAACATGCGGTCGCGCTCGAAGCTTCTCTCTAACACCTCGGCATAGTCCGTCTCTTTCTCCCAGCCGCGCTGGAAGGAGAAGGTGAGAGAGAATTCAGGTAAAAACTGTTTGCAGGTGTCGGCCATGTCTTCGGCGATACCAGCGCTGTATTCGGCACGCCAGCGGCTAATCTGTTCCGCAAGAGGGATTAACTCCATGTCCCACGGACGCAGCTGGGCGTAACGGGTAACCTGGCGCAGCGCGGCGTTACGCTGCTTGAGCAGACGCTTCAGGTTGCTCCAGGCGTTAAAGAATCCGGCTTCGTTGTGAAAGCATCCCCAGTCGAGGAACGCTCTTCTGTATTTGGGGCCGCCGTTGAGTAAAGTAAACCCCTCGGGCGTTATCAGCTGCATCGGCATCAGCAGAGCAAGCTCCGCCACTTTATGGCCGTCAGTGCCGTCGATGCGCACCTTGCTGTCGCCCTGCTTATCTTTGGTCAGGCCGATGGCGGTCTCCCGCTCCTCGCCCTGCAAACGCCCGTGCAGAACAAAGGATTCCTGCTCGTGGCGAATGACGCGACCAATCTGCAAACTGCGAAACGCCCGGCCGTGGCCGAGCGTATAGATGGCTTCCAGCACGCTGGTTTTGCCGCTGCCGTTCGCGCCAACCAGGAAGTTAAAGCCGGGGGATAAAGCGAGATCCGCGCTTTCGATATTGCGAAAGTCGCGGATCAACAGACGGGTGAGCGACATTACAGTCTCATTGGCATGACAACATAGGCAGCCGACTGTGATGCGGCATCTTCAATCTGTACGCTCGAAACGGAGTCGGTCAGCAGGATGCGCACGTTTTCGCATTTCAGCGCATTCAGCACATCCAGTACGTAGCTGACGTTAAAGCCGATTTCCATCTCAGCCCCGGCGTAGGTGACGTCCAGAATCTCTTCTGCCTCTTCCTGCTCCGGGTTGTTAGCGGTGATTTTGATCTGGTTTTCACTCACGTACAGGCGCACGCCGCGGAATTTCTCGTTAGAGAGGATGGCGGCACGGGCAAAGGCCTGCTTGAGGCTGTCGCAGCCTGCTTCCAGCGTTTTGTCCGGATTCTTCGGCAATACGCGGCGATAATCCGGGAAACGGCCGTCAACCAGCTTAGACGTGAAGACAAAATCACCCACGTGTGCACGGATGTTGTTGCTGCCGATCTGCACGCGCAGCGGCGTGTCGCCACCGTCGAGCATACGCATCAGCTCAATCACCCCTTTACGCGGCACGATCACCGAATGGTTTGGCAGTGAGTCGCCAATCGGCATAGAACAGACCGCCAGACGGTGGCCGTCGGTTGCCACGGTACGCAGCTCTTCACCTTCGGTTTCGAACAGCATGCCGTTTAAGTAGTAACGAACGTCCTGATGCGCCATGGAAAACTGCGTGGCTTCAATCAGACGCTTCATCGTCGCCTGAGGCAGGGTGAATTCAACTTCGCTCTGCCAGTCGTCCAGGTTCGGGAAGTCCGCTGCTGGCAGCGTGGAGAGCGAGAAACGGCTGCGACCAGAACGCACCAGCATACGGTCGCCTTCCAGCTGCACGGCGATTTCAGCGCCTTCCGGCAGCCCGCGGCAGATATCAAAGAATTTACGTGCCGGAACCGTGGTCGCGCCCGCGTCGTGCGGCTGCGTCAGCGTAACGCGCGCGATCATTTCCATTTCCAGATCTGTACCGGTCAGCGACAGCGTACCGTCCGCGACCTGAAGCAGCAGGTTTCCGAGAATAGGCAGCGTTGGGCGGCCGCCTAATGGGCCACTCACCTGTTGCAGCGGTTTTAATAAATGTTCACGTTCAACGGTAAATTTCATAGCGTCACGATGATAATGTTCTGATTAGATTGGAAAAATCTTCTTTTATGTCGTGGCTTTCTTCGCGTAACTGCTCAATCTTGCGACAAGCGTGCAGCACGGTCGTATGGTCACGGCCACCAAACGCATCCCCGATTTCCGGCAGACTGTGGTTGGTTAACTCCTTTGCCAGCGCCATCGCCATCTGACGCGGACGCGCCACCGAGCGGGAACGACGTTTAGACAGTAAATCTGCCACTTTGATCTTGTAGTACTCAGCCACCGTCTTTTGAATATTGTCGATAGTGACCAGTTTTTCCTGCAATGCCAGCAAATCGCGCAGCGCTTCACGCACAAAATCGATGGTGATCGCACGACCGGTGAAGTTGGCATTGGCGATAACGCGGTTCAGTGCCCCCTCCAGCTCACGGACGTTGGAGCGCAGACGCTTGGCAATGAAGAACGCCACTTCACCCGGCAGGCGAATGTCATTTTCATCGGCTTTCTTCATCAGGATCGCGACGCGGGTTTCCAGCTCCGGTGGCTCGATCGCCACGGTCAGGCCCCAGCCGAAGCGGGATTTCAGACGATCTTCAACGCCGTTGATCTCTTTTGGGTAACGATCCGAGGTCAAAATGATCTGCTGATTGCCTTCCAGCAGGGCATTGAAGGTGTGGAAAAACTCTTCCTGCGATCGTTCTTTATTGGCAAAGAACTGGATGTCATCGATCAGCAGCGCGTCAACGGAACGATAGTAGCGTTTAAACTCTTCGATCGCATTGTTTTGCAGGGCTTTTACCATGTCCTGAACGAAGCGTTCGGAGTGCATATACACCACTTTTGCATTGGGCTTGCGCGCCATAATGCCGTTGCCCACCGCATGCAGCAGGTGCGTTTTACCCAGACCCGTGCCGCCATAAAGAAACAGCGGGTTGTAGGCTCCACCGGGATTATCAGCAACCTGACGAGCCGCCGCGCGCGCCAGCTGGTTCGATTTACCTTCAACGAAGTTATCGAACGTGTGTTTCACGTTAACGTTAGAGCGGTAGGTTGGCTCAGCCGGTGCAGGGACATTATCCCAGCCCTGACGAGCAGGTGCGACGCGAGGGGCCGGAGCAGGAGCGGCCTGAGCAGGCGCTGCGACGTTCACGGTTTCACGTACGGTTTGGGTGACCGGCTTTGTGCCCACTTCAAAGCGCAGCTGCGGGGCATCTGACCCACAGAAATCGTTCAGCAGTCCATTGATGTTATTAAGGTACTTGTCCCTTACCCAATCGAGCACAAAACGGTTTGGAGCATACAAAGCCAGCGTGTTATCGCTCAGTTCCGCCTGCAACGGGCGGATCCACATACTGAATTCTGTGGCTGGTAACTCATCCTGCAATCGGGCAAGACACTGCTGCCAAAGCGAAAGTGACAC